>NZ_CP115601.1:0-4836219 GCF_014596715.2 Enterobacter sp. E12 | reverse complement strand
GGCGGACTCCACTCGAACAATAAAAGAAAACTATTGAATATTCATGATTGTTGGCGCACATCGACATGACCCTGTGTAAAGGGGGACGTGCGAATTGCTATCTGCAATTTATCCTGACCAGGATCCTGGGATCCCGATCGGGACCGCGGATCATAGCGTAAACTGAGCCAGAGATCTTCTGTTTCTCACAGATTCTTCCCGATTTATCCACAGGAAGATCCGAAACGGGGTAAGTGTAAACGATCCTGGCGCGAGTGCCCCGCGATTTAGCCCGCATATTGGAAAATTTAATGAGCAGCGACAATTTATTGCTTAAATGATCTAACGAAGATCCGGGACGATCCTTGCGCTTTGTTGGCGAGGCCGTATAATCCTCGACCCGGCGCGTGATGCTCATCTTCCTGCGTCGTCCGTTGCTCATTTTCCACGCGAAATCGTGCGGAAATACGCGGGAAATAAGGAAAGAGAATTGACTCCGGAGTGTACAATTATTACAATCCGGCCTCTTTAATCACCCACGGCTTCGGCGTCCGTCATTCGAAACTCGGTCGGGCATCCGCAAAAGTCATGAATTTTTTCAAGTTTAGGTAGAAATCGCCATGAAACGCACTTTTCAACCGTCTGTACTGAAGCGCAACCGTTCTCACGGCTTCCGTGCTCGTATGGCTACTAAAAATGGTCGTCAGGTTCTGGCACGTCGTCGTGCTAAAGGCCGCGCTCGTCTGACCGTTTCCAAGTAATAAAGCTAACCCCTGAGTGGTTAAGCTAGCATTTCCCAGGGAGTTACGTTTGTTAACTCCCACTCATTTCACTTTCGTCTTCCAGCAGCCACAACGGGCTGGCACGCCGCAAATCACCATCCTCGGCCGCCAAAATTCGCTGGGGCATCCCCGCATCGGTCTCACAGTCGCTAAGAAAAACGTTAAGCGTGCGCATGAACGCAACCGGATTAAACGTCTGACGCGTGAAAGCTTCCGTTTACGTCAGCACGAACTGCCTTCTATGGATTTCGTGGTGGTGGCTAAAAAGGGGGTTGCCGACCTCGATAACCGTGCTCTCTCGGAAGCGTTGGAAAAATTATGGCGCCGCCACTGTCGCCTGGCTCACGGGTCCTGATAGCCCTCATTCGGGTCTATCAACGCCTGATTAGTCCGCTACTCGGGCCGCACTGCCGTTTCACACCAACATGCTCAAGCTACGGAATTGAGGCATTGCGCAGGTTTGGAGTGATAAAAGGCAGTTGGTTGACGGTGAAACGCGTATTAAAATGCCACCCTTTACACCCCGGTGGAGACGACCCCGTCCCCCCAGGACCTTTTGATACCAGAGAACACTAACGATGGATTCGCAACGCAATCTTCTTATCATCGCTTTGTTGTTCGTGTCTTTCATGATCTGGCAGGCATGGGAGCAGGATAAAAATCCTCAACCCCAGCAACAGACCACGCAGACCACGACCACCGCAGCGGGTAGCGCCGCCGACCAGGGCGTACCGGCCAGTGGCCAGGGGAAACAGATTACGGTTAAGACCGATGTGCTTGAGCTGACTATCAACACCCGTGGTGGTGATGTTGAGCAGGCGCTGCTGTTGACCTACCCGAAAGAGCTGAAGTCTAACGAACCGTTCCAGTTACTGGAAACCACACCGGAGTTCCTGTATCAGGCGCAGAGCGGCCTGACCGGTCGTGATGGCCCGGACAATCCGGCTAACGGTGCGCGTCCACTGTATAACGTCGAGAACGACACCTTTGTACTGGCCGATGGCCAGAACGAACTCGTTATCCCGATGACCTACACCGACGCGGCAGGCAACACCTTCACCAAAACCTTCACCCTGAAACGCGGTGAGTATGCGGTGAACGTGGGCTACAGCGTACAGAACGCCGGTGCGAAACCGCTGGAACTGTCTACCTTCGGTCAGCTGAAGCAGTCCATCAATCTGCCGTCACACCGTGACACCGGAAGCAGCAACTTTGCGCTGCATACCTTCCGTGGCGCGGCGTACTCCACGCCTGATGCGAAGTACGAGAAATACAAATTCGACACCATTGCCGATAACGAAAACCTGAACGTCAGCTCCAAAGGCGGTTGGGTCGCAATGCTGCAGCAGTATTTCGCGACCGCGTGGATCCCGAATAACGACGGTACCAACAACTTCTACACCGCGAACCTGGGCAACGGTATTGCAGCCATCGGCTACAAATCACAGCCTGTTCTGGTTCAGCCGGGTCAAACCGGTAAGCTGGCAAGCACCCTGTGGGTCGGCCCGGAAATTCAGGACAAAATGGCCGCTGTTGCGCCGCACCTGGATCTGACCGTGGATTACGGTTGGTTGTGGTTCATCTCTCAGCCGCTGTTTAAGCTGCTGAAGTTCATCCACAGTTTCCTGGGTAACTGGGGCTTCTCCATCATCGTTATCACCTTCATCGTGCGTGGCATCATGTACCCGCTGACCAAAGCGCAGTACACCTCCATGGCGAAGATGCGCATGCTGCAGCCGAAGATTCAGGCGATGCGTGAGCGTCTGGGCGATGATAAACAGCGTCAGAGCCAGGAGATGATGGCCCTGTATAAGGCAGAGAAAGTGAACCCACTGGGTGGTTGCTTCCCGCTGCTGATTCAGATGCCAATCTTCCTTGCGCTGTACTACATGCTGATGGGTTCCGTTGAGCTGCGCCACGCGCCGTTCGCCCTGTGGATCCATGACCTGTCCGCACAGGACCCGTACTACATCCTGCCGATCCTGATGGGCGTGACGATGTTCTTCATCCAGAAGATGTCGCCAACCACCGTGACCGACCCGATGCAGCAGAAGATCATGACCTTTATGCCGGTCATCTTCACCGTGTTCTTCCTGTGGTTCCCGTCAGGTCTGGTGCTGTACTATATCGTCAGCAACCTGGTGACCATCATCCAGCAGCAGCTGATTTACCGTGGTCTGGAAAAACGTGGCCTGCATAGCCGCGAAAAGAAAAAGTCCTGATTCGGTAAGATAACGCTAAAATAAGGGCGGTCGATTGACCGCCTTTTTTATTTGTATTGAACGAGAGCAACCATGAGCCATAACGACACTATCGTCGCCCAGGCAACCCCACCGGGACGCGGTGGTGTAGGCATTCTGCGCATCTCCGGCCTGAAGGCGCGCGAGGTGGCAGAAGCGGTGCTGGGTAAATTGCCAAAGCCGCGCTACGCTGATTACCTGCCGTTTAAAGATGCCGACGGCACGCCGCTGGACCAGGGCATTGCGCTGTGGTTCCCCGGCCCGAACTCCTTTACCGGCGAAGACGTGCTGGAACTTCAGGGCCACGGCGGCCCGGTTATCCTCGACCTGCTGTTAAAACGTATTCTGACCCTGCCTGGCCTGCGCATTGCGAAGCCGGGCGAGTTCTCCGAGCGTGCTTTCCTCAACGATAAGCTCGACCTGGCGCAGGCAGAAGCGATTGCAGACCTGATCGACGCCAGTTCTGAACAGGCGGCCCGCTCGGCCCTGAACTCGCTGCAGGGGGCATTCTCCGCGCGCGTGAATCACCTTGTGGAAGCACTTACTCACCTGCGCATCTACGTGGAAGCGGCTATCGACTTCCCGGACGAGGAGATCGATTTCCTCTCTGACGGTAAAATCGAAGCCCAGCTCAACCAGGTGATGAGCGATCTCGACGCCGTTCGCGCCGAAGCGCGTCAGGGCAGCCTGCTGCGTGAAGGGATGAAGGTCGTCATTGCTGGTCGCCCTAACGCCGGGAAATCGAGCCTGCTGAACGCCCTGGCGGGCCGTGAAGCGGCAATCGTAACCGACATAGCCGGTACCACCCGCGACGTGCTGCGCGAGCATATCCACATCGACGGGATGCCACTGCACATTATCGACACCGCGGGCCTGCGCGATGCCAGCGATGAAGTCGAGCGTATCGGTATTGAACGCGCCTGGCAGGAGATTGAGCAGGCCGACCGCGTGCTGTTTATGGTAGATGGCACCACGACCGACGCCGTTGACCCGGCGGAGATCTGGCCGGACTTTATCGCCCGTCTGCCGGCCAAGCTGCCTATCACCGTGGTGCGTAACAAAGCGGACGTTACCGGCGAAACGCTGGGCATCAGCGATGTGAATGGTCACTCACTTATTCGCCTTTCGGCACGTACAGGGGAAGGCGTGGAAGCCCTGCGTAACCATCTCAAGCAGAGCATGGGCTTTGATACCAGCATGGAAGGCGGCTTCCTGGCGCGTCGCCGTCACCTGCAGGCGCTGGAAGAGGCGGCACGCCATCTTGACCAGGGTAAAGCGCAGCTTATCGGCGCGTGGGCAGGTGAACTGCTGGCGGAAGAGCTGCGTCTGGCGCAGCAGAATCTGAGCGAGATCACCGGGGAGTTCACGTCGGACGATCTGTTGGGCAGGATTTTCTCGAGCTTCTGTATTGGTAAGTAATTCCCGCTAATCCATGGTGATTTCCTCCTGGGAAATCACCATTGTCCAAATGGCAACTCGCCTTAACCCTTTTCACCCCCTATTCTGCATGCCTGCATTTATGGGGGGTTTATGGCGCGTTTTCTGTTTTGTAGTTTCGCATTAGTTCTGCTTTATCCGTCGGGTATTGATATGTATCTGGTGGGATTACCGCACATCGCCCGCGATCTGGGTGCCAGCGAAGCGCAGCTGCATATCGCGTTTTCGGCCTACCTCGCAGGAATGGCGTCGTCGATGGTCTTTGCCGGGAAGATCGCGGATAAGGCTGGCCGTCAGCCCGTCGCAATTACCGGAGCCATCATCTTTGCCCTGGCCTCTCTTCTCTGCTCACAGGCACAGAACAGTACCTTGTTCCTGGCAGGACGGTTCATCCAGGGCATTGGTGCCGGCGGCTGTTACGTGGTGGCGTTTGCCATTTTGCGCGACACCTTAAGCGCCCAGCGCCGTGCTAAAGTGCTCTCCATGCTGAACGGGATAACCTGCATCATTCCGGTGCTGGCACCGGTTGTAGGCTATCTGATCATGCTGAAATTCCCGTGGCAGAGCTTGTTCTGGACCATGGCTGCAATGGGCGCCCTGGTCTTTGTGTTGTCGATCGCCGTACTGAAAGAGACCCACCCGGGATCGCAGAATCCCAGCCATACCGCGACCATTCATCCGGCAGAGAAACTTCTCAATCGCTTTTTCCTCAGCCGTCTGGCCGTAACCACGTTAAGCGTGGCGGTGATCCTGACGTATGTAAACGTTTCCCCGGTGTTGCTGATGGAGACCATGGGTTTCGATCGCGGTGAGTATTCCACGGTAATGGCATTAACCGCTATGGTCAGTATGGCCGTCTCATTTTCTACCCCCTTCGCGCTGAATCTCTTCCGCCAGCACACGCTGATGCTGACCTCGCAGGTACTGTTTCTCGCCGCAGGTGTGGTTCTGGCAACCACCAGCTCGCATGCGCTGATGCTGGTGGGCATTACGCTCATCTGTGCCGGGTTCTCGGTTGGCTTTGGCGTGGCGATGAGTCAGGCGCTCGGCCCGTTCTCGCTGCGGGCAGGCGTGGCAAGCTCGGTGCTGGGGATCGCGCAGGTCTGCGGCTCGTCTCTGTGGATATGGCTGGCGGCAGTCATCGGACTTAACGCGCTCAATATGCTGATCGGGATTCTGATTGGCTGTAGCATAGTCTGCATCACCTTACTTATGGTCATCCAGCCCGCGGCACAGTATGAAGAAGCCCATCAGCAGTCTCGATCTTAACCTGTTGCTTTGCCTGCAGCTTTTGCTGCAGGAGCGCAGCGTCACCAAAGCCGCAAAGCGGATGAACGTGACGCCGTCGGCGGTGAGTAAATCGCTGGCCAGGCTGCGCGACTGGTTTGACGACCCTCTGTTTGTCAAAACGCCGTTAGGGCTGCTGCCTACGCCGCTGACGGTCAGCCTGGAGCAGGATTTGGCCGACTGGATGCAGATCGGCAACCAGATCCTCGATAAATCTCACCATGATTCGCCTGGCGGGCTGACGTTTGTGCTGGCCGCCGAAACGCCGCTGATGCTCATCCGCTTTAACGCCCTGCTTGAGCAGGTGAACCAGCGTTCTCCGCAGGCCACGGTGAAGATGCGTCACTGGGATTACGACTCGCTGGACGCCATTACGCGCGGGGAAGTGGACGTTGGCTTCACCGGTCGCGAAACCCACCCGCGCTCGCGTGAACTGCTGAAGCTGATGCCGTGGTTTATCGACTACGAAATCCTGTTTAGCGACCGTCCATACGTCTATTTGCGTGAGGACCACCCCGCTTTGCAGGAGGAGTGGAATCTGGAGACCTTCCTGCGCTATCCCCATATCAGTATCTTCTGGGAACGGAGCGACACCTGGGCGCTGGATGAGGTGCTAAAAGAGATGGGGCGGGAGAGAAACATTGCCATGTGTTTGCCGGGCTTTGAGCAGTCGATGTTTATGGCGGCGCAGCCCGGCCATAACTATATCGCCACGGCTCCCCACTACTGTCGCCACTACAATGAACTCCACCAGCGGAAGCTGATCGCGCTTCCTATTCCCATTGACGAAGCGCAGGCTGAAAAGCTGACCGTTCCCTTCACGCTGATCTGGCATAAACGGAACAGCCATAATCCGAAAATCCTCTGGCTGCGGGAGACCATCAAGGCGTTGTACGGTGGCAGCGATCCAATTTTTGCCTAAGAAAATGTAAAGTTCGGCCTTCAGGCTTCTCTTACTCCGATTTACTGATTAAAACAGGAGCCAAGTTAAGCGATAATCATGTAACCGTTTAACCGATTACGACCATTATCAAGGAGCGAAAAATGGCAACGCACTTTGCAAGAGGGATACTTACAGAAGGACGTCTCGTATCGGCCAGACTCTCTTCAGCCTGTCACAGTGAGGCGCTCAAACTCCCCGAACACCGCAGGACGCGGTTTTTAGCCTCGAGAGCACTTCTCGCAGAACTGCTGTTTATGCTGTACGGCACCAGCGAACTGCCGGAAATCGTCACGCAACCAGAAGGCCGCCCGGTCTTTGCTGACCCGGAACTCCCCCGTTTTTCCATTGCCTATACGGGCAATATCATTGGCGTGGCGCTGACCACCGAAGGGGATTGCGGGCTGGATATGGAGCTTCAGCGTGCAACGCGGAGCTTCCACGGTGCTAACGCGCATAACGACTACCCGCTCTCCAGCAATGAAAAGCTGTGGGTACGCAATCAAAACGATCCTGTTGAAGCCAGAGCCCAACTCATTACCCTGCGTCAGAGCATTCGTAAGCTCTGTGGATGTGCGTCTGACGATGCCAGTCTGTTGCAACTGCTGCCAGGATCAGGACGCCTGCGCGCCACGAGAGCCACGCTGGTTGAAGCGCTCAGCGATGCTGAGGACGTGTTGATCTGGTCCATTGCCGTCACCCCGGCCATCGAACGCATGAAAATCTGGGAATTTGACAGCCAACAGGGATGGCGTAGCCTTCCGGATGTGCCCGAGCGCGCCAACGAGCCCGCCGCACGCCTGATGCGTTTAACCAGTTTACCGGCAGAAAAAGCATTTACCCATAGCTGATCCAATCAGGGTCATCATGATGAAACAGGAGTAATCATGTCTGATACGTTGAAAGTAGTTACGTTACTGGGAAGCCTGCGCAAAGGTTCATTTAACGGAATGGTTGCCCGCACGCTGCCGCAGCTGGCCCCGGCAGGTATGGAAATTAGCGCCCTGCCATCTATTGGCGATATCCCGCTGTATGATGCAGATGTCCAGCAGGAAGAGGGGTTCCCGCAGAGCGTGGAGGCGATAGCCGAGCAGATCCGCCAGGCCGACGGTGTGGTCATTGTCACGCCGGAGTATAACTACTCGGTTCCGGGTGGCCTGAAGAACGCGATTGACTGGTTATCTCGTTTACCGGAACAGCCGCTGTCTGGCAAACCGGTGCTGATCCAGACCAGCTCAATGGGCGCGATTGGTGGCGCACGCTGCCAGTACCACCTGCGTCAGATCCTGGTGTTCCTGGATGCGATGGTGATGAACAAGCCGGAATTTATGGGCGGTATGATTCAAAACAAGGTCGACCCGCAGACGGGTGAAGTGGTGGATCAGAGCACGCGTGACCATCTCTCTGGCCAGCTGACCGCGTTTGGGGATTATATTAAGCGGGTGAAGGCGTAAGATAATTGCGGCCTGATGCCCTCACCCTGACCCTCTCCCACGGGGAGAGGGAACAAACACTAAAGCCCTTTTCGAAGAAAAGGGCTTACTGTTTATTTGGCGTCAATAAACACAATCTTCAACACAAACAGCAGCGCAACGATAATCACGCACGGGCTGAGTTCGCGGAAGCGGCCGGTACCGATCTTCATTACGCAGTAAGAGATAAAGCCCAGCGCGATACCTTCGGTGATCGAGAAGCTGAACGGCATCATCACGGCGGTAATAAAGGCCGGCACCGCTTCGGTTAAATCTTCCCACTTCACGCGCGCCAGGCTCGAGGTCATCAGCACGCCCACGTAAATCAGCGCGCCGGCAGCCGCATACGGTGGAACCATACCCGCCAGCGGAGAGAGGAAGATCACCAGCAGGAACAGGATACCCACCACCACCGCCGTCAGGCCGGTACGGCCCCCCACAGAAACGCCGGAAGAGGATTCAATGTAAGCGGTAACAGATGAGGTGCCGATGAAAGAACCCGCGACGGAAGAGATGCTGTCCACATACAGCGCCTGCTTCATGCGCGGGAATTTGCCTTTCTCGTCAGCCAGACCCGCTTTGTCCGTCACGCCGATCAGCGTACCGGAGGAGTCAAACAGGTTGACCAGCATGAAGGAGAAGATCACGCCCGCCAGGCCCAGGTTCAGGGAACCCGCCAGGTCAACGTGACCAATCACGGTAGAGACGCTCGGCGGCGCAGAGACAATACCGCTGTAATGCACGTCACCCAGCATCCAGCCCAGCAGCGTGGTCACGATGATAGAGACCAGCACCGCAGCGTGGATGTTGCGCGACGCCAGGATCGCGATGATGAAGAAGCCCAGCACGCCCAGCAGCACGCTGTGCGAGGTCAGGTTACCGATGCTCACCAGCGTTTCCGGGTTAGCCACGATCACACCGGCGTTTTTCAGACCCATCATGCCGATGAACAGACCGATACCGCTCGTGATACCCACGCGCAGGCTCACCGGGATATTGGCAATCATCCAGTAGCGGACGCGGAAGATGGTCAGCAGCAGCAGGCCGACCGCACCCCAGAAGATAGCGCCCATACCAACCTGCCACGGCAGGCCCATCGCCTGAACCACCACGAACGCGAAGAACGCATTCAGGCCCATAGCGGGTGCCAGCGCCACAGGCAGGTTAGCGAAAACGCCCATCAGGATGCTGCCAAGGGCCGCGATCAGACAGGTGGTAACAAAGACGGCGCTGGTGTCCATGCCAGCGACGCCCAGAATTTGCGGGTTCACAAAAACGATATAGACCATCGTCAGGAAGGTGGTGAAACCGGCGATCACTTCGGTGCGTGCCGTTGTGCCGTGCTCGCGCAGTTTGAATACGCGCTCAAGCAGACCCTGACCAGATGTCTGGGTTGTGTGTTGTTGACTCATCATCAATTTCCGAACAAGGAGGGAAAATTCGTCGCTATCCTATACCAAAATGCGACAATAGTGGCGGTTACGGGATACTTTTTTCATTGATTATGCTTATACGGCAACGATTGCGTCTCCTAAATGTGTCGTACGTAAACGTTAAACTTGTTAAAAGGGAAGGGCATGTCCGGAATTGAAGCGGTATTTTTCGACTGTGACGGTACGCTGGTCGACAGTGAGGTCATTTGTTCCCGCGCGTATGTCGCCATGTTCAAGGAATTTGGCATTACGCTCGATCTCGAAGAGGTGTTCAAACGCTTTAAGGGCGTGAAGCTGTACGAGATCATCGACATCATTAACGAAGAGCACGGGGTGGATCTGGCGAAAGCGGAGCTGGAACCGGTGTACCGCGCCGAGGTCGCACGCCTCTTTGACTCAGAACTGGAAGTTATTGCCGGGGCTAACGCGCTGCTGGATGCGATGACGGTGCCAATCTGCGTAGTTTCCAACGGTCCGGTCAGCAAAATGCAGCATTCACTGGGCAAGCTTGAAATGCTGCACCACTTTCCGGAAAAACTGTTCAGCGGCTACGATATCCAGCGCTGGAAGCCCGATCCGGCGCTGATGTTCCACGCGGCGAAGGCGATGAACGTCAACGTGGAGAACTGCATTCTGGTGGATGACTCGCCTGCGGGCGCCCAGTCGGGGATTGATGCGGGGATGGAGGTGTTTTACTTCTGTGCCGATCCGCACAACAAGCCGATCGATCATCCAAAAGTGACGACCTTTACCGATCTGGCGCAATTGCCAGAGTTGTGGAAGGCACGCGGGTGGGATATTACGCGTTAAGCTAACGTAGGGCGGGTAAGCGCCAGCGCCACCCGCCACAACCATCACTCTTTAGGATCTTTACCCGCCAGCAGCTTGTCCAGCTCGTCGCCGCCCACGTGACGGAAGTCCTGACCCTTCACGAAGTAGAAAATATATTCGCAAATGTTCTGGCAGCGGTCGCCGATACGCTCGATAGAGCGCGCGCAGAACAGGGCCGTCAGCACGCTTGGGATGGTACGGGAATCTTCCATCATGTAGGTCATCAGCTGACGCACAATGCCTTCATACTCCTGGTCGACTTTCTTGTCTTCACGGTAGATACGCACCGCTTCATCCAGATCCATACGCGCAAAGGCATCCAGCACGTCGTGCAGCATCTGCACGGTGTGGCGGCCCAGCGACTCCAGGCTTACCAGCAGCGGCTGATGCTGCTGGGAAAACTTCTCCAGCGCGGTGCGGCAGATTTTATCCGCCACGTCACCAATACGTTCCAGCTCGGCGATGGTTTTAATGATCGCCATTACCAGACGCAGGTCGCTCGCGGTCGGCTGACGCTTGGCGATAATACGCACGCAGGCTTCGTCGATCGCCACTTCCATCATGTTGACGTTATGGTCGCCTTCGATGACGCGCTTCGCCAGCTCGCTGTCCTGGTTATGCATTGCCGTAATCGCATCAGAAAGCTGCTGCTCGACCATGCCACCCATGGTCATCACCTGCGTGCGAATACTTTCCAGCTCTGCGTTGAACTGGCCTGAAATGTGTTTATTAAGATTGAGGTTGTCCATGGTTTCTCCACATGCACTAAGGCAAATCAACCGTAGCGGCCAGTAATATAATCTTCGGTTTGTTTCTTCGCGGGCCGGGTGAACAGCGCGTCCGTATCGCTGAACTCGATCAACTCGCCCAGGTACATAAACGCCGTGTGATCTGAGCAACGCGCAGCCTGCTGCATGTTGTGGGTCACGATAACCACGGTGTAATCCTGCTTCAGCTCGGTGATCAGCTCTTCAATACGGCCGGTTGAGATCGGGTCCAGCGCTGAACATGGTTCATCCAGCAGCAACACTTCCGGGCGAATGGCGATACCGCGCGCAATGCACAGACGCTGCTGTTGACCACCGGAGAGAGAGTACCCGCTCTGATGAAGTTTATCTTTGGTTTCGTTCCATAATGCGGCCTTGGTCAATGCCCACTGCACGCGCTCGTCCATGTCCGCACGGGAGAGCTTCTCAAACAGGCGAACGCCAAACGCGATGTTGTCATAGATGGACATCGGGAACGGCGTCGGTTTCTGGAACACCATCCCCACTTTGGCACGCAGCAGGGCGATATCCTGGGCCTGGGTCAGAATGTTTTCGCCATCCAGGATAATTTCACCTTCAGCGCGCTGCTCCGGATAGAGCGAATACATTTTGTTAAAGGTACGCAGCAGCGTGGACTTGCCACAGCCAGACGGACCGATGAATGCCGTGACCTGGTTCTTCGCGATATCCAGGTTGATGTTCTTCAGGGCATGGAATTTGCCGTAGTAGAAGTTCAAATCACGAACCTGAATCTTACCCGGGGCAGTATCAACCATACTCATTGACTCATTTCCTCATTCGACGCCGCGAGCTGCCGCGCCATAAAAAATTAACCGTGTTTCTTCTTCGCGAAAATGACGCGCGCCAGAATGTTCAGCAACAGTACGCAAAGGGTGATGATCAGCACCCCGGCCCAGGCCAGCTGCTGCCATTCCGCGAATGGGCTCATCGCAAATTTAAAGATCGTCACCGGCAGGTTGGCGATCGGCTGCATCATGTCCGTGCTCCAGAACTGGTTGGAGAGGGCAGTAAACAGCAGCGGTGCCGTTTCACCAGCAATACGGGCGATAGCCAGCAGGATACCGGTCATGATCCCGGAGACCGACGCTTTGAGGGTGATCGCAGAAATCATTTTCCATTTCGGCGTACCCAGCGCGTAAGCTGCTTCACGCAGGCTATCCGGCACCAGTTTCAGCATGTTTTCGGTGGTACGAATGACGATAGGCACCTGCAGCAGCGCCAGCGCAATTACGCCTGCCCAGCCGGAGAAGTGTTCCATTTGCGCGACTACAATGGTGTAAACAAACAGGCCCACGACAATCGACGGAGCGGAAAGCAGGATGTCGTTAATGAAGCGAATCACCTCTGCCAGCCAGGATTTACGCCCGTACTCGGCCAGGTAGATGCCGGCCATGATGCCCAGCGGCGTACCGAAAACGGTCGCCCACAGGATCAGCAGGCCGCTGCCCGCCAGGGCGTTCGCCAGACCACCACCCGCCGTATTTGGCGGCGGCGTCATCTCGGTGAACAGCGCCAGAGACATTCCATCAATACCACGGGTGATGGTGGACATCAGGATCCAGATCAGCCAGAACAGGCCGAATGCCATCGTTGCCATGGAAAGCGTCAGCGCAATGCGGTTTTTAAAACGACGCTTCGCCTGCATTTTGCGGCGGGATTCGGCAAGCTGAGCGGTGCTTTGCATTTCGAGAGTTGCCATCAGCGTGCCCCCTCATTTTTCGCGAGACGCAGGATCATCAGCTTGGAAATCGCCAGAACAATGAAGGTGATAACGAACAGAATCAGACCCAGCTCCATCAGCGCTGCGACGTGAAGCCCGGATTCCGCTTCGGCAAATTCGTTTGCCAGCGCGGAGGTAATACTGTTACCCGGCATATAGAGTGAAGCGCTGTCGAGCTGGTAGGTGTTACCGATGATAAAGGTGACCGCCATCGTTTCACCCAGCGCGCGACCTAAGCCCAGCATTACGCCGCCGATCACCCCATTTTTGGTGAACGGAAGGACAATGCGCCAGATAACTTCCCAGGTGGTACAGCCGATGCCGTAGGCCGACTCTTTCATCATCACCGGGGTTTGTTCGAAGACATCGCGCATTACCGCCGCAATGTACGGAATAATCATGATGGCGAGGATCACACCTGCCGCCAGAATACCGATACCGAATGCCGGGCCAGAGAACAGGGCTCCCACAAACGGAACAGCGGAGAGAATATTACCTACCGGCTCCTGGAAGTACGTGGCAAACAGCGGCGCAAAGATAAACAGGCCCCACATGCCGTATACGATACTTGGGATGGCCGCCAACAGTTCGATGGCAATACCCAGCGGGCGACGCAGCCAGCCCGGCGCCAGCTCCGTCAGGAACAGCGCAATACCGAAGCTTACCGGAACCGCAATCAGCAGGGCGATGAACGAGGTCACCAGCGTACCGTAAATCGGCACCAGCGCACCGTAGATATCGTTCGGCGCGTCCCACTCTTTGGTCCACAGGAAAGAGAAACCGAATTTCTGAATGCTCGGCCAGGAGGAGAAAATCAGAGACACGATAATGCCGCCCAGCAGTAATAGCACAATCAGCGCAGCCAGTTTGACCAGCGCGCCGAAAATCATGTCACCTTTTTTACCCGGAGGGTTAAATGCAGGCTTGGTTGCAGCCATAAATCACTCTTCTGTTAAACGCGTTTACGAAATCGGCGGGTAAGCGCAAGCGCCACCCGCCATTTTCGTCAGAATGCTAAATTAATACAATGCTTTACCGCTGCTGTCTTTCACGTTGGTTTTCCATGCAGCACGAATCTGCTCAACCACGCTGTCTGGCAGGCTGGCGTAATCCAGGTCGTTAGCCTGTTTGCCGCCGTTTTTGTATGCCCAGTCAAAGAACTTCAGCACTTCAGTACCTTGCTCTGGTTTCTTCTGATCTTTGTGAATCAGAATGAACGTTGTAGAAGTGATTGGCCACGCGTTGTCGCCTTTCTGGTTAGTCAGATCCTGTGCGAAGGATTTGCTCCAGTCAGCGCCTTTCGCTGCGTTAGCGAAGTTCTCTTCAGTTGGGCTAACCGGTTTGCCGTCAGCAGAAACCAGTTTGGTGTAAGCCAGGTTGTTCTGCTTAGCGTAAGCGTATTCTACGTAACCGATAGAGCCAGGCAGACGCTGTACGAAGGCAGCGATGCCGTCGTTACCTTTACCGCCCAGACCGGTTGGCCAGTTAACGGTAGAGCCGGAGCCGACTTTCGATTTCCACTCTTCGTTCACTTTTGCCAGGTAGCTGGTGAACACGAAGGAGGTACCGGAACCATCAGCACGACGAACCACAGCAATGTTCTGCGAAGGCAGCTTAACGCCCGGGTTCAGTTTGGTGATGGCTTCGTCATCCCATTTTTTGATTTTGCCCAGGTAGATGTCACCCAGGGTTTTGCCGTCCAGCACCAGCTCGCCTGATTTCAGGCCAGGGATGTTAACAGCCAGCACAACGCCGCCGATCACGGTCGGGAACTGGAACAGGCCTTCCTGATTCAGTTTTTCATCAGACAGCGGAGCGTCGGATGCGCCGAAATCAACGGTATTCGCGGTAATTTGTTTTACGCCACCGGAGGAGCCGATACCCTGATAGTTAACCTTGTTACCGGTTTCCTTCTGGTAGGTATCCGCCCATTTGGCATACACCGGCGCAGGGAAGGTTGCACCGGCACCTGTCAGGCTTGCTGCTGCGAATACAGAGAAAGCGCTCATGGATAAGGTCGCGGCGACAACAGTTGCGACAGTGGTACGCATAACTTTCATAATGTCTCCTGCAAGGATTTCGTAAATCATTGTTTAAGTGGCTACGATGAGCAAAATAGGACAAACAGGTGACAGATAAATGTACGAAATATGACAGTTTTATGACAATGCATGCCTGCACGTTAACCTCATGAATAAACACATGATTTTATTTTTCACTAAAGCATCATGATGAAAGGAAGTGTGGTTCAGAATGGAAAAAATGACAATGACTGTAATATGTAACAGGGGCGGAAACATTTCGCCCCTGTGTTTATTCAGTTGGCGATCTCCAGCGTGATGGTGGCGTAGGCGTCAAAGGTCCCCGGCCTGGGCTGAGCGCCTGTCGCACTGGCTGGCGCCGCGGAAAACGTCAGCGAGTTGGTTTCTGCCCCCTGATTGTTCGGCCCCCTGTCCATACTCATGCTGCCGCCGTTCACATTCACCGCGCGGTCGGCCTTGTCATAAATGACAATCCCGACATCATCATTACCGTTGACTTTCATCATTGTCGCGCTGGAGTCAACCGGATCGGCATGAAGGGAAGAGTAGACGATATTTTCATCCCTAATTCCGGTGCACTGGACGAGGATGGTTTTGGTCACCTTGTGGCTGGAAACGGGCGTGCCCTGCACCGCAGAAAACGCCGTAGAAGGAATTTTACCAAAATCGATTTCCAGCGACTGCCCCGACGCAATCTCACAGTTTTGCGGTGCGACGATATCACCTGAAATACGGATTTCTGCCAGCTTTTCGGTACTCGCCAAAGAGGATTGTGTGTTTATTCCGCCGTACAGATCCGCGACGATCGTGCCGGGTACCGTGACCTTGCCGATAAAAGGTTTGTTAACCAGAAATGACAGCTTGATCTCCGATCCCGTATCCAGTATCGCCTGGTTGCCTTCTTCGCCATCCGCATAGCAGTACATACCGGAGGTTACGCGATTTGGTTCCGCAGAAAAGGGTACGGGAATAAAGTTACGTCCCAATACATGAATCGAGGAGGCAATACTCAAGTTGTCATTCAGTCTGTAGTAGGTATAACCGTTTCTCGTCGTATCGACGTTCAGAGGCGAAGTGGCCGTATAGTAAATCTCTCGAAAGACGGTGGTATAGCGCGTCAGGCAATTACATTCAACTTTATAGGTCGTGGGGGACGTTAGGGTCTCCAGATCTCTTATCTCCATACCCGCTTTATTTTTATCAGCCGGTATTTGCTGATTATTCACATTCAGATTGTAGAGATAGGTTCCACCTACTGCATGGCAGATCCCATCCCCCGCAAGCGCAGCCTTGCTCCATGTACTGAATAAAAGCGTCATTACAACAAACAGCCTTTTCAAACCCAATTTCATCGCGCTATTCCTGTTGGCAAACTGCCGTTGTCTGAACCAGCTCGACACCTGTCGGCTTGTTAATGTGGTAATGCACCGTGCAGCGACTGGCATTCCCCTTTCCCCAGTTCAGTGAAAACGTACCGTCTTCCGGCATACCGGAAAGGTAGACATCGCCGTTATCCCCGACAATGCCGGTCACGCTGCCGGACTCAAGCTCCGCGGACGCCATCGCGCCAAAGGGGACGGGTTGTCCATTCGCCTGACGAACGTTAAACAAGATGCGGTAGCCAACGTGCGTAACAAATTCAGCCTTCACCACGGCGCCACGCGTGGGCACCAGGGTAAGGACGCTGTTATCAAGTTCGACGTTGGCTTTGGCGAAGTAATCGCTGTCGAAAGCGACACGGTTTTCATCGTAGGGGTTGAGCTGCGTCTGGACGGTAAAGCCCCGCCAGTCAGTGGCGATGCCACCAGCGTTTTCCAGCTCAAGACCGACGGCTCCGGGGGCTTTAATCAGCGCGACGGTCTCACCCAGTTCCTGAGAAAAAGTGATCCCTTCGCTGTGCGCCAGAATGCCACCTTTCACACCATAGTTAAGGCGCTCTGATTCCCGGCTATAGTCATAGCTGGCATTCACCGAGCCGTATGTTCCGTCATACCCAAGTCCTGCACTGCCGTTGCTCTCTCGTTCATCAGCATCCCAGGATTGCTGAATGTTATAAGAGAGGTTATGTCCTTCAAGCGCCGTACCGTTTACGCCTACCTGATGCATCCCTTTACCGTGGTTATTTTGCGTCGCGCTATACGAGACGTAGCTGTTGCTGAGCCAGCCCGATAGCGGAACCGATACGGAAAACATGAAGATCTGCTCGCTTTCTGATGAGGTGCTATCGGCATCCTGGCGGCCGCTGGAAGTGGTGGCAGAATCCGAATAGTTCCAGGAGAGGTTCCAGGAGATAGAACGCCAGCTATTGCTGTAGCCGAATTGCACCAGTCGTTCGACAGCGTCCGTCTTCCAGTACTGCTGGCGGCTCAACGTCAGATAGAGGTTGCCCATACCTTCGCCGAAAGTTTGGGTCCACGTACCTTCCAGCCTGCTGCGCCGGTTACCGGTTACCCAGAAATCGCTTTGGTTATTCTGGCGTGAAGCCCACTCATTCAGCGTGTAGTACCCTTCCGTCGAGTACCGGTAACCCACCAGCCGGAGCGTCGTGTCGGTATCATCAAAGCGTTTTGAATAGAGGAAACGATAGGACTGCCCCTGTTCATTGTCGTTCTCGTCGAACCAGGCGGCTGCGTGGGTGACGTCAAAGGAGAGTGCGCCCAGCGACCCCATATCCTTGCCGACCCCGAGCGCAGCGGCGCGATAATCCTGCGCCAGCTGCATGCCGCCATACAGCGTTAATCCCCACGGCATACCGCGCAGCAGCTGAGCCTGAAACACTTCCGGTGTGAAAGATTGTTGGTCGCGCAACTCACCAGCGCTGATATCCACATCGGTCTGTCCCTCGCGCTTCAGTATGGCTAACGACGCATAGGGCTGCGTGAAGCGTTGTTCGCTGCCGTCCTCTTCTTTGATGGTGACATCCAGATCGCCGCCTGAGTGGGTAGTATTGAGATCGGTCAGCGAAAAGGCGCCCGGCGGAACGGCTGATTGATAAATAACGTATCCATTCTGCCTGACGATGACGGTGGCGTTACTTTTTGCCACGCCGCGAACCACCGGAGCAAACCCGTTCTGGCTGGCGGGAAGCATGTCGTTATCCGTGTAGAGCCGCACGCCGCGAAGCTGCGTGCTGTCAAACACATCGCTGGCGGTAAACGTATCTCCAATCATCACCTGGCTACGAAGCGCGGCAATATTCCGCTCGGCGTAGGTGCTTATAGTGTCATAGGCTGACTGCCCGTTGCTGATATTGAGGGTACTGTAGTTACGCAGGCGCCATGCCCCCACGTTTATCCCGTTGCGCAGGTTGAGGTAGTAAAACGCCTCGTCATCACCGTCATCGTCGCGAAGCGTTTCAGAGCCTGAAAAATCATAATTCACCATCAACGCGTTAATGCCTTCATCCCAGCGGGAAGGGCTTATCGCATCATGGGCAGCGGCATCAATATAAATCTGCGGGATGGTCAGATTGAGGGCCAGCTCATCCGTATTAAACGTCGAGGTCGCCCCCTCTATCACCGCCGCAGGACGGATGCACTGCTTCTCGTCGATCTCTGCCAGCGCCTTTACCGCTTCAACTTTTACGCCAAAGGAGGCCAGGACGCTTTTCGCATCCACAAAACAGGGGGTGATTTCCGCCTCTGCATTATCCTGAACAAACGTCACGACGCGTTGTTCAATACGCTTACCGTTAACAAAAATATCGACCTTGTAATCCCCGGCAGGCAGGCTGTTTGCCCGGTTGAACTGGCTGATGTCCACATCAACGGGGTGATCGATCTCCAGCAAGGCGGGATTAAACAGATCGTTTGCCGCAGACATTTTCGCAGCAGAAAAGAATATCCCTGAGATCATCAGGAGTTTTACGAGCGGTGAGGAGGCCATTTGCCAGGATATCCCGATGATCAGAGGGTAAGCGCAATAGTGTTACTGATGCCGCCGTAGTCATTGACGTAGCGCCAGACCATGTTATGACCGGACGTTCCCGCAGGCAGCGGAAGACGCAGGGTTTCAAACGGGCGGATAATATTCAAAGGCACATCCTTCCCGTCGACCGTCACATTCATCACGTTGACGTGAATGGCGCTGGGATTATGCACAACCAAAAAACCGCCTTCGGTATGCCAGGTGACTTTCGGCGCGGCGGCTTCCGGGGTGACCTTGAGCGCAGCCGGACGCCAGAAGAGTTTGATGCGCGTTTTGATGGCGATTTCCAGCCGGTTTGGGCTGTTGCCCGAAGGCGGAATATTTTTTACGTTCAGCCAAAAGACGGATTCGCGATCGTCAGGCAGTGCCCCTTTGACTTTCATAATTCGCAGAATTTTTTCCTGCTGCGGCTCCAGCCGGGAAACTGGAGGAATAACGGTGAAAGGCGGTGAAGAGCGATCGCGACTTTCGAAGGGATCAACCCATGTCTGAATCAAATAGGGCAGCGTATTATCATTGTTACGAACCGAAATGGTCGCATCGGATTTATCACTGGAATATATAATACGCGTTCCACCAATAATGATGCCCGCGGTTGAAAAACATGAAAAAAAGACCAGCCACAGCGTCATGAGTACGCCGAATAACACTCTTATCACGAAATAATCCTTTATATAAAGAGCCTGGCAGAAAAAGGGCAACCATCAGGCTCAACAGAGTGTGCGGGGTGATATTATTTCAAATATTCAATAGTAAATTGAGAATCAGCGTTAGCCGTACCCGGCGTGACCGTAGCCAGGGTCTGCACATATTTCGCTTTAAACCCTAAATCGGCTTTGCCTGCGGTGATGGGGCTATAAGCAGAATTGCCGTACAGCGGGACAGCAGTATCGTCCTTCAGGTTGTACAGTTTAATCGCTACCCCCGTTGCTGTGACAGCGGTATCCCCACCGGTGAAGGTACCGTCGGTCCCCGTTTCACCTGCAACAGGCGTACCGATGGCAAGATAGCCCTTGCCGATAGTGTCCTTATCTTCCGTACCATCAAAGCGAACGGCAGCCTGAGTGTATGTGGTTGGGCATTTATCCAGTCGGATATGAAAATCTTTTACCGATGCCGTAGAGTCAATACCCGTGAAAGCAGTTTTACCCACCTTACCGATATTCACCGTCTGCCCAGCCGTATCTGAAGTGACTTCACATGTGGTATCCACCACTTCGCCACGGAAGTGTACAATACCGTCAGATGCGATAACCTGATTCGCTAAAAACAGTGAAGATAACGCCAAAATCCCTGTAAAAATATTACGTTTCATAGTACTCCGCCATTAAATTAATAAATCCATCTATTACATTCATGATTTAAATAAATCATGGAACCTGCGTTCGGCCGATATAATACAAATAAAATTAAACTCAGCAAGAAATAAAATTATATTTTTAAAGGAGTTATTATGTAAGGAGGAATAATATAATAAACGAATAAAACACCAGGCCCGAATCAATATTATTTCGTATAAATTTAAGTTTACAATAAGCGTGTATGAGAAGAAAAAACGGGGTTTGTTTTTCAGATTATATTTATATAGAAATAAAAAAGCCTTAGCATGGCGCTAAGGCTTTATCGAAAATAAACGGACTATTATTCCACCGTAACCGATTTCGCCAGGTTACGCGGCTGGTCAACGTCGGTGCCTTTGATCAGCGCCACGTGATAGGCCAGCAGTTGCAGCGGAACGGTGTAGAAGATCGGTGCAATCACCTCTTCCACATGTGGCATCTCAATGATGTGCATGTTGTCGTTGCTGACAAAACCGGCATCCTTGTCGGCGAAGACGTACAGGACACCGCCGCGGGCGCGTACTTCTTCGATGTTGGATTTCAGTTTTTCCAGCAGTTCGTTGTTAGGTGCCACAACGATGACCGGCATATCCGCATCAATCAGCGCCAGTGGGCCGTGTTTCAGCTCGCCTGCCGCGTAGGCTTCAGCGTGGATGTAGGAGATCTCTTTCAGCTTCAGTGCGCCTTCCAGCGCGATCGGATACTGATCGCCACGCCCCAGGAACAGCGCGTGATGTTTGTCAGAGAAGTCTTCCGCCAGCGCTTCAATGCGTTTGTCCTGAGACAGCATCTGCTCAATACGGCTCGGCAGCGCCTGGAGACCGTGAACGATGTCGTGCTCAACGGAAGCATCTTCGCCTTTCAGACGCGCCAGCTTCGCCACCAGCATCAGCAGAACGGTCAGCTGAGTGGTAAACGCTTTGGTGGAGGCCACGCCGATTTCGGTACCCGCTTTGGTCATCAGCGCCAGATCGGACTCACGCACCAGGGATGAGCCCGGGACGTTACAGATGGCCAGCGAGCCCAGATAACCCAATTCCTTAGACAGACGCAGCGCTGCCAGCGTATCCGCCGTTTCGCCGGACTGGGAAAGGGTGATCATCAGGCTGTTACGACGCACCGCAGACTTGCGATAGCGGAACTCAGATGCGATTTCCACGTCGCACGGCACACCCGCCAGGGATTCAAACCAGTAGCGAGAGACCATACCGGAGTTATATGAGGTACCGCAGGCTACGATCTGAATATGTTCAACCTTGCCGAGCAGTTCGTTGGCGTTTGCCCCCAGCTCGCTCAGATCCACCTCGCCGTGGCTGATGCGCCCGGTCAGAGTGTTTTTGATAGCGTTCGGCTGCTCGTAGATCTCTTTCTGCATGTAGTGACGGTAAGCGCCTTTGTCGCCCGCGTCGTACTGCAGGTTAGATTCGATCTCCTGACGCTTCACCTGCTCGCCTTTGGTGTCGAAGACGGTCACGCTGCGGCGCGTCACTTCCGCGATATCGCCCTCTTCCAGGAAGATAAAGCGACGGGTGACCGGCAGGAGCGCCAGCTGATCGGAGGCGATAAAGTTTTCACCCATGCCCAGACCGATAACCATCGGGCTACCGGAACGCGCGGCCAGCAGGGTAGATGGATCGCGGGAGTCCATGATCACCGTACCATACGCACCGCGCAGCTGAGGGATAGCGCGCAGCACCGCATCACGCAGCGTACCGCCCTTTGCCAGCTCCCAGTGCACCAGGTGAGCAATCACTTCGGTGTCGGTTTCAGAGACGAAGGTATAGCCGCGCGCTTTCAGTTCTTCGCGCAGCGGTTCGTGGTTTTCGATAATGCCGTTATGCACCACCACGATGTGTTCAGACACATGCGGGTGCGCGTTACCTTCAGACGGTTCGCCGTGCGTCGCCCAGCGGGTGTGCGCGATACCGGTACCACCGTGCAGCGGATGTTCTTCCGCAGCCTGGGCCAGCATCTGCACTTTACCGAGACGACGCAGACGGGTCATATGCCCTTCTGCATCCACGACAGCCAGACCGGCAGAGTCGTAACCACGGTATTCCAGACGACGTAAACCTTCGAGAAGGATTTCAGCAATATCACGCTGCGCAACTGCGCCAACAATTCCACACATATTTTAGATTCCGAATTTAGGCATTATGCCTGCGTTGTCGCTGACCTGTATTTACCCTTTCCGGGCGCCCCGAGCCTTGTAGAGAGTGGGGTTATTTTTATGGGTACTGCTTGTGGGGGGAGATATATATTTATCTCCTCTCCCGGGTTTGCCTGATGACGGCTACGCCTTATCAGGCCTACTCCATCGTAGGGCGGGTAAGCGTAGCGCCACCCGCCTTGTTGTTACTTTTTCTTCACCGGGCGTTTCCAGCCCTGCTTGTGTACCTGCGGCACGCGGCTTAACACCAGCTCGTTATCCGCTACGTCGCGCGTGACGGTCGTGCCGGCGGCAATGGTCACGCCGTTACCCACGGTAACCGGTGCCACCAGCTGCGTGTCCGAGCCCACGAACACGTCATCGCCGATGATGGTTTTAAACTTATTGGCGCCGTCATAGTTACAGGTAATGGTTCCTGCACCAATGTTCACGTTATCGCCAATCTCCGCGTCGCCCAGATAGGTTAAATGACCCGCTTTGGAGCCTTTACCCAGACGCGCTTTTTTCATTTCCACGAAGTTGCCCACGTGCGCGCCTTCCAGCAGCTCAGCACCCGGGCGCAGACGCGCAAACGGGCCGATGGTACACGCGGCTTCAAGATGAGCATCTTCCACCACGCTGTACGGGCTGATTTCGCAGTCGTCACCGATGACGCTGTTTTTAATCACGCAGCCGGCGCCAATTTTGACGCGGTTGCCCAGCGTGACGTTGCCTTCAAGAATAACGTTAGTATCGATCTCAACATCGCGCCCGTGAGACACGGTGCCGCGCAAATCGAAACGCGCCGGATCGCGCAGCATGACGCCAGCAAGCAGCAGCTTCTCTGCCTGCTCGGACTGATAAATACGCTCAAGACGGGAAAGCTGCAGGCGGTTATTCACGCCGTCCGTTTCGCTGATGCACGCCGGATGAACGGCGGCGATCTCACGCCCTTCGTAATACGCCATCGCAATGATGTCGGTGATGTAGTACTCACCTTGCGCGTTATTGTTGTCGAGCTGAGAGAGCCAGCGCTTCATGTCCGCGCCATTGGCAATCAGGATGCCGGTGTTGATCTCCTGAATCTTGCGCTGTTCATCACTGGCATCTTTATGCTCAACAATCCCCGTCACGTTACCGTTTTCACGCGTGATACGGCCATAGCCCGTTGGATCGTCCAGAACAACGGTCAATAAACCGATGCCGCCCTGCGGCTTGGCTGCACGCAGGCGAGTCAGCGTTTCAACGGAGATCAGTGGAACGTCGCCGTAAAGCATCAGAATATCTTCGTCATCGGCAAAGAACGGCGCAGCCTGTTGCATCGCATGACCGGTACCCAGCTGTTCAGCCTGAAGCACCCAGTTGAGCGCATCATCGCTCAGCGTCTTTTTAAGCAGATCGCCGCCGTGGCCGTAGACCAGGTGAACCTGACGGGCACCCAGTTCATTCGCTGCATCAATGACATGCTGCACCATTGGCTTTCCTGCCAGCGTGTGGAGCACTTTAGGCAGATCGGAATACATGCGGGTACCTTTGCCAGCGGCAAGGATCACCACGCTCATCGCACTGTTTGACATACGCATCCTGACGGTAGTTTGAGTGAGAAGTAAAAACGTTTGATGCCTAAAATTCTACATCTTTTTCATCATGAATTAAGGATGAAAAAAAAAGCCAGCCTGGTATCCAGACTGGCTTTTGTGCTTTTCAAGCCGGTGTTACATCGCTTTTTTGGTCAACTCGATAACGCGCAGTTTCGCGATCGCTTTGGCCAGCTCCGCAGACGCCTGAGCGTAATCCACGTCACCATGAGAGCTGCTAATGTGCTCTTCAGCCTTACGCTTCGATTCCAGGGCTCGCGCTTCGTCGAGATCCTGGCCACGAATAGCGGTATCGGCCAGAACGGTCACACTGCCAGGCTGCACTTCAAGAATGCCGCCGGACAGATAGATAAACTCTTCGTGACCGAACTGTTTAACGATGCGGATCATACCAGGCTTAATGGCGGTGAGCAGCGGTGCGTGACCCGGGAAAATACCCAGTTCACCTTCACTGCCCGTTACCTGGATTTTCTCGACCAGACCAGAGAACATTTGTTGCTCTGCGCTGACGACGTCCAGGTGGTAAGTCATTGCCATATCACCCTCCGATTAAGGCGTTAAAGTTTTTTGGCTTTTTCCACGGCTTCTTCGATGGAACCAACCATGTAGAACGCCTGCTCTGGCAGGTGATCGTATTCGCCTTCCATGATGCCTTTAAAGCCACGGATGGTGTCTTTCAGGGAAACGTATTTACCCGGAGAACCGGTGAATACTTCCGCAACGAAGAACGGCTGGGACAGGAAGCGCTGGATCTTACGCGCACGTGCTACCACCAGTTTGTCTTCTTCAGACAGTTCATCCATACCCAGGATGGCGATGATGTCTTTCAGTTCCTGGTAACGCTGCAGCAGGGACTGTACGCCACGCGCGGTGTCGTAGTGTTCCTGACCAACAACCAGTGGATCCAGCTGACGGCTGGTGGAGTCCAGCGGGTCAACAGCCGGGTAGATACCCAGAGACGCGATCTGACGGCTCAGTACCACGGTTGCGTCTAAGTGCGCAAAGGTGGTTGCTGGAGATGGGTCAGTCAAGTCATCCGCAGGTACGTATACCGCCTGAACGGAGGTGATAGAACCGGTTTTGGTAGAGGTGATACGTTCCTGAAGAACACCCATCTCTTCCGCAAGCGTAGGCTGATAACCTACCGCTGAAGGCATACGACCCAGCAGTGCAGATACTTCAGTACCGGCCAGGGTGTAACGGTAGATGTTATCAACGAACAGCAGAACGTCACGACCTTCGTCACGGAATTTCTCAGCCATTGTCAAGCCGGTCAGCGCAACGCGCAGACGGTTTCCTGGTGGCTCGTTCATCTGGCCGTAAACCAGGGATACTTTGTCCAGAACGTTGGAGTCGGTCATTTCGTGGTAGAAGTCGTTACCCTCACGAGTACGTTCACCTACGCCCGCAAACACGGAGTAACCGGAGTGCTCGATCGCGATGTTACGGATCAGCTCCATCATGTTTACGGTTTTACCTACACCCGCACCACCGAACAGACCAACTTTACCGCCCTTCGCAAACGGACACATCAGGTCGATAACTTTGATGCCGGTTTCCAGCAGTTCCTGAGAGCTGGACAGCTCTTCGTAGGAAGGTGCCGCGCGGTGGATAGCCCAACGCTCTTCTTCACCGATGTCGCCTTTCATGTCGATTGGCTGACCCAATACGTTCATGATACGACCCAGCGTTGCTTTACCTACCGGGACTTCGATCGGGTGCTCAAGGTCTTTGACTTCCAGACCACGACGCAGACCGTCGGAAGAACCCATGGCGATGGTACGCACGATACCGCCGCCGAGCTGCTGCTGAACTTCCAGCACCAGGCTCTCGTTACCATTCTGTACCTCAAGCGCGTCGTACACGCGTGGTACGGCGTCCTGAGGGAACTCGACGTCCACCACGGCGCCGATTACCTGGACAATCTTTCCAGTAGCCATCTTGAATCCTCTACGTAATTCGTAAACCTGGTTAAACCGCGGCGGCCCCCGAGACGATCTCGGTGAGTTCCTGAGTAATGCTGGCCTGACGAGCTTTGTTGTAAACCAACTGCAGCTCTTTAATCAGGCTGCCGCCATTATCGGTCGCGGCTTTCATCGCCACCATTCGTGCGGCCTGCTCGCTGGCCAGGTTTTCTACAACGCCCTGATAAACCTGAGATTCAACGTAACGACGCAGCAGGGTATCCAGCAGCGGTTTCGGATCGGGTTCATACAGGTAATCCCAGGCTTTCTGCTTCAGCTCGTCATCTTCTGATGCCGGTAACGGCAGCATCTGAGTGAGCGTTGGAACCTGAGACATGGTGTTAATGAATTTGTTGCTGACAACGTACAGTCTGTCCAGACGGCCTTCATCGTAGGCCTGCAACATCACTTTAACCGGGCCGATCAGTTCGGACAGGGACGGGTTATCACCCATACCGGTCACCTGAGCGACAATGTTGCCACCAACGGAGTTAAAGAAAGAGACGCCTTTAGAGCCAATCAGTGCCAGATCGCACTGAACGCCTTTATCAGACCAGCCTTTCATATCCGCCAGCAGTTTTTTGAACAGGTTAATGTTCAAGCCGCCACACAGACCACGGTCAGTCGACACCACCAGGTAGCCCACGCGCTTAACGTCGCGTTCTTCCAGGTAAGGGTGCTTATATTCCAGATTACCGTTTGCAAGGTGACCAATCACTTTGCGCATGGTCTCTGCATAAGGACGGCTGGCCGCCATGCGATCCTGCGATTTACGCATTTTGGAAGCGGCGACCATCTCCATCGCTTTAGTGATCTTTTGCGTGTTCTGGACGCTTGCGATCTTACTACGTATCTCTTTTGCGCCGGCCATGAGCTTCTCCTCAATGCCAGGCGGCTTGCCCTGAGACAAGCCGCCGGACGATTACCAGGATTGGGTTGCTTTGAAGGAATCGAGGATAGCTTTCAGCTTGCCTTCGATTTCGTCGTTATAGCCACCGGTCTGGTTGATCTCTTGCATCAGCGGAGCGTGATCACGGTCGACGTAAGCCAGCAGAGCGGCTTCAAAGCTACCGATTTTCGCCAGTTCCACATCTTCGAGGTAACCGCGTTCAGCCGCGAACAGTACCAGGCCCTGCTGAGCAACAGACATTGGAGCGTACTGTTTCTGCTTCAGCAGCTCGGTCACTTTCTGACCGTGGCTCAGCTGTTTACGGGTTGCTTCGTCCAGATCTGATGCGAACTGAGAGAACGCAGCCAGTTCACGATACTGTGCCAGCGCGGTACGGATACCACCGGACAGTTTCTTGATGATCTTGGTCTGAGCAGCACCACCCACACGGGATACAGAGATACCCGGGTTAACCGCCGGACGAATACCGGAGTTGAACAGGTTGGTTTCCAGGAAGATCTGACCATCGGTAATGGAGATTACGTTGGTCGGAACGAACGCAGAAACGTCACCCGCCTGGGTTTCAATGATCGGCAGCGCGGTCAGAGAACCTGTTTTGCCCTTCACTTCACCTTTGGTGAAGTTCTCGACGTATTCCGCGTTAACGCGGGAAGCACGCTCCAGCAGACGAGAGTGGAGGTAGAATACGTCGCCCGGGAATGCTTCACGTCCTGGTGGACGACGGAGCAGCAGGGAAACCTGACGATAAGCAACAGCCTGTTTAGACAGGTCATCGTATACGATCAGCGCATCTTCACCGCGGTCACGGAAGTATTCGCCCATTGCGCAACCGGCGTATGGCGCCAGGTATTGCAGTGCAGCAGATTCAGACGCGGTTGCTACCACAACGATGGTGTTAGACAGTGCGCCGTGCTCTTCCAGTTTACGAACCACGTTAGAAATGGTGGACGCTTTCTGGCCGATAGCCACGTACACACATTTGATGCCGGAGTCACGCTGGTTGATGATGGCGTCGATTGCCATCGCGGTTTTACCGGTCTGACGGTCACCGATGATCAGTTCACGCTGACCACGACCGATTGGGATCATGGCGTCAACGGACTTATAACCAGTCTGCACTGGCTGATCAACGGACTGACGGTCGATAACGCCTGGTGCGATAACTTCGATTGGGGAGAAGCCATCGTGCTCAACCGGACCTTTACCGTCGATTGGCGCACCCAGGGTGTTAACAACGCGACCCAGCAGGCCACGGCCAACCGGCACTTCCAGAATACGGCCAGTACACTTAACCTTCATGCCTTCGGCGAGGTCAGCGTATGGACCCATCACAACTGCACCTACGGAGTCGCGCTCCAGGTTCAGTGCGATAGCGTAACGGTTACCCGGCAGGGAAATCATCTCACCCTGCATACAATCGGCCAGGCCGTGGATGCGGATAACACCGTCACTTACAGAAACAATAGTACCTTCGTTGTGAGCTTCACTCACAACATTGAACTGAGCAATGCGCTGCTTGATCAGTTCGCTGATTTCGGTGGAATTCAGTTGCATGCTCCAGTCCCCTTAAGACTGCAAGACGTCTGCAAGGCGCTCAAGACGGCCGCGTACGCTGCCATCAATGACCATATCACCCGAGCGGATGATTACGCCTGCCATTACAGACTTATCGATTTTGCAATTCAGCTTAACTTTGCGTGACAGACGTTTTTCCATCGCGGCGGTGATTTTCGCAAGCTGTTCGTCACTCAGTTCAGTCGCGGAAGTCACTTCGACTTCTGCAGTTGCTTCACTAAGGGCACGTAAGTGCTCAAACTGCTCGAGAACATCCGGGAGCACACGGAGACGACCATTTTCTGCCATGACCTTAATCAGGTTCTGGCCGTTGGCATCCAGTTGCTCTCCGCACACGGCGATAAACGACGCGGCGAGGGTTTCAGGCGCTAACGCACCGGAAAGCAACTCGGCCATTTGTTCGTTTTTCGTCACCTCAGCGGCAAACGCCAGCATATTCTGCCAGCGATCGACATTTTGGTGTTCGACAGCAAAGTCAAAAGCTGCTTTGGCGTAGGGGCGAGCTACCGTAACAAATTCAGACATCAGCCCCTCCCTCCTTACAGTTCAGCGACAAGTTTGTCCACGATGTCGCTGTTAGCAGCTTCATCCACGGAACGTTCGATGATCTTCTCGGCGCCAGCAACAGCCAGAATCGCAACCTGCTTACGCAGTTCTTCACGAGCACGTTTACGCTCAGCTTCAATTTCAGCCTGAGCCTGTGTCACGATCTTAGTACGTTCCTGTTCTGCTTCAGCTTTGGCTTCGTCCAGGATCTGAGAACGGCGCTTGTTAGCCTGTTCAATGATTACCTGAGCTTCAGCTTTCGCTTTTTTCAGCTGGTCTGTCGCGTTGGCCTGTGCAAGGTCCAAATCTTTCTTAGCGCGTTCTGCGGAAGCCAGACCGTCAGCAATTTCTTTCTGACGTTTTTCGATGGCAGCCATTAAAGGCGGCCATACATACTTCATGCAGAACCAGACAAAGAGAATAAACGCGATGGCCTGGCCGAGGATTGTTGCGTTCATGTTCACAGCACAATACCTCTTAAATTTCTGTGGCTTGGGGTTTTAAAACAACTACTACGCGACAGCAAACATCACGTACAGACCCAGACCTACAGCGATCATTGGGATAGCATCCACCAGACCCATAACGATAAAGAACTGAGTACGCAGCAGAGGAATCAGATCAGGTTGACGCGCTGCGCCTTCCAGGAATTTACCTCCGAGGATGCCGATACCGATCGCAGCACCGATAGCCGCCAGACCCATCATCACAGCGGCAGCCATGTACAGCAGATCCATATTCAGGTTTTCCATGACAGTCTCCAGTTTGTTTCAATTAAAACGTAGTAGTGTTGGTAAAAAATCAGTGCTCTTCAGACGCCATCGACAGATAGACGATCGTCAGAACCATGAAGATAAAGGCTTGCAGCGTAATGATCAGGATGTGGAAAATGGCCCATGGCACATTCAGAACCCACTGTGACCACCACGGCAGAAGACCCGCGATCAGAATGAAAATCAGCTCACCCGCATACATGTTGCCGAACAGTCGCAGACCCAGTGAAACAGGTTTGGACAGCAGGCTAACGCCTTCCAGGATCAGGTTGACCGGAATAAACGCCCAGTGGTTGAACGGCTGCAAGGTAAGCTCTTTCACAAAGCCGCTTACGCCTTTCATTTTGATGCTGTAGAAAAGAATCAGGATAAACACGCCCAGCGCCATTGACAGGGTGATGTTCACGTCCGCAGACGGTACAACACGCAGCGCAGGCAGGCCGAAGATGTGCTCGCCGATGAACGGCAGCAGGTCAATTGGCAGCAGGTCCATCAGGTTCATCAGGAAGACCCAAACGAACACGGTCAGGGCCAGCGGAGCAATCAGCTTGCTCTTACCATGGTACATGTCTTTCACGCTGCCATGGACGAAGCCGATGATCATCTCAACGAACGTCTGGAATTTCCCTGGAACACCGCTGGTCGCTTTTTTAGCAACGCTGCGGAACATGGCCAGGAACAGAAGACCCAAAACCACCGAGAAGAACATGGAGTCGATGTTGATCGTCCAGAAGGTGGCCGGGGGGTTATGTGGATCCACCAGCGAGAATGTACGCAGGTCCAGCTGAAGGTTATTCAGATGGTGACCTATGTAATCCTGCGGCGTCATATTTTCTGAAGCCATGATGCCTTTTACCCTTTGTTATTGATTACAGCTGGAGCCAGAACTTGTACCACCAGCACCAAAACCCACGTTGCTATCAGCGGCATGAATACCACTTTCAAAACCGCCAGCGCCATCACCAGTAGAGCAAAGGTCAGCAACACCTTACACACTTCGCCGAGGGCGAAGGACCAGGCCACGCGGCCTTTGGCGGGTGTATGCGCCTGATGACGCCAGGCAAAAATCATAAACAACACGTTTGGCAGCACGACCGCCAAACCCCCGCACACGGCGGAGATGCCCCAGAAGGGGTCTTTGAGGCTAAACAGCAGTCCACTTGCTATCACAGCCAGAAACTGAATGAACAGAAGCTTACGAGCAACGTTTCTACTCAAGAGCGACACAGACATCACGTTTTTACTCCTGCTCCCTTCGAGGTATGCCGCGTGTCGTATAAAACGTCCTTTAAGGCTCAGAGTCAAGCATCAAAAAGCGGACAAATTATACGGTGCGTACCCGTGATTTCAAACATTAAGTAGCGAAAAGGTGAATAAATGTTTAAATATTTTTCCCCAGCGCTATTTTTTAACTTTCGAAGAAAGCACCGACCTTCGAGCAAAACTGCAAACAGCGCGAAAACGTTGACTACAAAGCGTGCACGAGATCACAAAACACACATTTGCGATAAGGTTGTATTTATCAAAGCCGTAAATCGCCCAGGATTATCCTTCTGAAATTAAACACAAAATATCGCAACTATTTTCAAAACAGCCCCGTACACAATAAAAACCTTTTATTGACATTCTTAATAAATAATTAACATTGCGTTCTGGTTACAGCCTTCCACTTTTAGCAGGCTGATATTTTCATAGTTGACTATCTTCGCGATGAATAATCGACTTGAGGTTAACCGCAAGAAAATCCCTGGTAAAAAAGCGGTTAAACGCTCTCTGGTTAATCCCGGTTAGTTGTGCTGTTTTTTAACATACTCAGAACAGCACAAATTCCACATTTTTTATTATTTTTTTAAAAATTGTTTGGCTTAATTATCACCAGATGACGTTCACCGTCGAGCTGCGGAACGTTTAATTTCTCGATGGTTTCAACGCTAAAACCGTCCGGAAGCTGTTCAATTTCATCACCGGGCAGCTGTCCTTTCAGCGCATAAAAACGGCCATCTTCTGCCGGCAGATGCTTACACCAGCTCACCATGTCATTGAGCGAAGCAAACGCACGGCTGATAACGCCGTCAAACGGCGGCTCTGCCGGAAACTCTTCTACCCTGCTCTGTACGGGCGTGATGTTATCGAGCTTCAGTTCATGCTGAACCTGGCGTAAAAAGCGCACGCGCTTGCCCAGGCTGTCCAGCAGCGTGAAATGGCTCTCAGGTCGGACAATCGACAGCGGAACGCCCGGCAAACCCGGCCCCGTTCCCACGTCGATAAAACGTCCACCTTTCAGGTACGGCGCCACCACGATACTATCGAGAATATGGCGAACCAGCATCTCGTTGGGATCGCGCACAGACGTCAGGTTGTACGCTTTATTCCATTTGTTCAGCATATCGACATACGCCACCAGCTGGCTTTTCTGGTGATCGGTGAGCGAAATACCAGCCTGATCCAGCAGACGAGAGAGTTTGTTGAGCACGGTGAATACCTGTTGAGAGTTTTTTGCCCGGTGGCGCTACCGCTTACCGGGCCTACGAATAAGTAGGGCGGGTCAGCGAAGCGCCACCCGCCAAAAGCAATGTCAATTACGCGCTACGGCGCAGCATGCCTTGCTTTTTCAGCCACACCAGCAGGATCGAAATCGCTGCCGGCGTAACGCCCGAGATACGGGAGGCCTGGCCAATCGATACCGGTTTGTGATCGTTCAGCTTAGCGATCACTTCGTTGGAAAGGCCCGTCACCTGACGGTAATCCAGCATTTCCGGCAGCAGCGTGTTTTCGTTGCGCTGCTGTTTTTCGATCTCATCCTGCTGACGCGCGATGTAGCCTTCGTACTTCACCTGAATTTCGACCTGCTCGGCAGCTTCAGCGTCTTCAAGGCCCGGTGCGAACGCGGTCAGTTTGACCAGATTCTCGTAGGTGACTTCAGGACGACGCAGCAGATCTTCGCCGCTGGCTTCACGCGACAGCGGCGCTGTTAAGTGAGCGTTCACTTCGGCAGCGGTTTCCGCCTGTGGGTTTACCCACGTAGTTTTCAGGCGCTGACGTTCCTGTTCAATACGTTCCAGCTTCTCGTTGAAGCGCGCCCAGCGTTCGTCATCCACCAGACCCAGCTCGCGGCCTATCTCGGTCAGACGCAGGTCGGCGTTGTCCTCGCGCAGCATCAGACGATATTCCGCGCGAGAGGTAAACATACGGTACGGTTCTTTGGTGCCCAGCGTGCAGAGATCGTCGACCAAAACGCCCAGATAGGCCTGAGAACGCGCCGGCGCCCAGCCCTCTTTCTCGGCAGAGAAGCGGGCGGCGTTCAGACCGGCAAGCAGGCCCTGTGCAGCCGCTTCTTCGTAGCCGGTGGTGCCGTTAATCTGCCCCGCGAAGAACAGACCGTGGATGAATTTGCTCTCCAGCGTCGGCTTCAGGTCACGTGGGTCGAAGAAATCGTACTCAATAGCGTAGCCAGGGCGAACGATTTTCGCATTCTCCATCCCCTGCATTGAGCGAACAATTTGCATCTGCACGTCGAATGGCAGGCTGGTGGAGATGCCGTTCGGGTAAATTTCGTTCGAGGTCAGCCCTTCCGGCTCCAGGAAGATCTGATGCTGGTTACGATCGGCAAAGCGCATCACTTTGTCTTCGATCGACGGGCAGTAACGTGGGCCGATCCCTTCGATCACGCCAGCGTACATTGGGCTGCGATCGAGGTTATTGCGGATCACGTCATGGGTTTTTTCGTTGGTATGCGTGATGTAGCACGGTACCTGCTGCGGGTGTTGCGCCGCGTTGCCCATGAACGAGAAAACCGGCATCGGGTTATCGCCGTGCTGTTGGGCCAGTACGCTGAAATCAATGGTGCGCGCATCGATACGCGGCGGCGTGCCGGTTTTCAGACGGCTGACGCGCAGCGGCAGTTCACGCAGACGACGAGACAGCGGAATGGACGGCGGATCGCCAGCACGGCCACCGCTGTAGTTGTCCAGACCAATATGGATTTTGCCATCCAGGAATGTCCCGACCGTCAGCACCACGGCTTTGGCGCGGAACTTGAGGCCCATCTGGGTCACGGCGCCCACGACGCGATCGTTCTCAACGATAAGATCTTCTACCGCCTGCTGGAAGATCATCAGGTTCGGCTGGTTCTCCAGCGCGGTGCGCACGGCCTGGCGGTAAAGCACGCGGTCTGCCTGCGCACGAGTGGCGCGAACAGCAGGGCCTTTACTCGCGTTTAGTATCCTAAACTGAATGCCCGCATGATCGATCGCTTTCGCCATCAGGCCGCCAAGTGCATCCACTTCTTTTACCAGGTGTCCTTTCCCAATGCCGCCAATCGCCGGATTACAGGACATTTGTCCCAGCGTGTCGATATTGTGTGTCAAAAGCAGGGTCTGCTGACCCATTCGCGCTGCGGCCATTGCGGCCTCAGTGCCTGCATGACCCCCGCCAATGATGATGACGTCAAAAGGATCCTGATAAAACATGGTGGTCTGCCTCGCGTAAAGCGGTATGAAAATGGATTGAAGCCCGGGCCGTGGATTCTACTCAACTTTAGTCTTTCGAGAAAGCATTGGGATCCTGGGCTATTAAAAAGAAGATCTTTTTATTTAGAGATCTGTTCTATTGTGATCTCTTATTAGGATCGCGGACACGTGTGGATAAGTCCGATCCTGCAAATAAGATCATGCAGTTAGGAAGGATCGTTTGCTGTGAATGATCGGTGATCCAGGACCGTATAAGCTGGGATCAGATCGCGACTTTATACACAGGCCAAAAACGACGCTAGGGTTGTTCTTTGGATAACTACGGGTTAATACGAGCTTTTAACCAGAGTTATCCACATCTGTTCGCGCGATCTTTAATCGTTTTTGAGTAAATTTTTCCATTCCGCGAGCCAGATCTCGGCTGGATCTTCCGGAATGTCATGATCGAGGATGTTAATCTTGAGCGTTTCACCCAGCTGTTTTGCTCCGCAAGCGGTAACAGCGGCTTCGACCTTCTCTATTGCCCCGCAAAAGGTGTCATATTCACGACTGCCGATCCCCACTGCGCCAAAACGGACGTTTGACAGGTCGGGCTGCTGTTCCAGCAGTTCGTCATATAAAGGTTGCAGGTTATCCGGCAGATCGCCCGCGCCGTGCGTGGAGGTGATCAGCAGCCAGACCCCGTCAGCCGGGAGATCTTCAAGCAGCGGCCCGTGCAGCGTTTGTGTAGAAAAGCCTGCATCTTCCAGCTTCTCAGCCAGATGTTCCGCTACGTATTCCGCACCGCCAAGAGTGCTGCCGCTGATAAGGGTAATGTCCGCCATTGATCGCTCGCTCAGATAAAGAGGGGATCATTGTACGCTGTGAACGAGCTGGGATCTACCTGTGGAAAATGTGGGAATGAATTTGCCCGATCACGGGCGGATGGTACGCATGATCGGGTTTTGCAGGGAGATCAGTGTCTCGGTGGACTGAATTTCATCGATTGTTTGGATCTTGTTGATAAGTACCTGCTGGAGGGCATCGATGGATCGGCACATCACTTTAATAAAGATGCTGTAATGCCCGGTGGTGTAGTACGCCTCGGTGACTTCATCGAGCGCGTTCAGCTTTGCCAGCGCGGAGGGGTAGTCTTTTGCGCTTTTAAGAATAATGCCGATGAAGCAGCAGACGTCATAACCCAGCTGCTTCGGGCTGACGTCGATGCGCGCACCGGTAATGATCCCTGCCTGCTTCATCTTCTCTACGCGAACGTGAATGGTTCCCGGGCTGACGCCAAACTGTTTCGCCAGTTCGGCGTAGGCTGTACGGGCATTGGCCATTAAGGTCTCAAGGATGCCGCGGTCCAGATTGTCGATCTGATAATTTTCCATAGCTTTTTCTTACGAAGATTAATGAATACGTCTATTCTAGCGTCTTATTTTAACGAATCAAAAGTGAAGGTGGCTTTTTGTTGATGGGTTATTGAATTAAGTGTCGGTTCTGTTGCTTAATCATTATCAACAGGACGCAGGAGTATAAATAATGAAAACCGCTTACATCGCAAAACAACGCCAGATCAGTTTCGTAAAATCCCATTTTTCCCGCCAGCTTGAAGAGAAGCTTGGTCTTATTGAAGTTCAGGCGCCGATTCTGAGCCGCGTGGGTGACGGGACGCAGGATAACCTGTCTGGTTGCGAAAAAGCGGTACAGGTAAAAGTGAAAACACTGCCAGACGCCCAGTTCGAAGTGGTGCATTCCCTGGCGAAGTGGAAGCGTCAAACCCTGGGACAACACGACTTCAGCGCGGGCGAAGGGCTCTACACGCACATGAAAGCCCTTCGCCCCGATGAAGACCGCCTCTCCCCGATTCACTCTGTCTACGTTGACCAGTGGGACTGGGAGCGCGTAATGGGTGACGGCGAGCGTCATGTCGGTACGCTGAAATCCACCGTTGAGGCGATCTACGCGGGGATCAAAGCGACCGAAGCTGCCGTGAGCAAAGAGTTTGGTCTGGTACCGTTCCTGCCGGATACGATCCACTTTGTCCACAGCCAGGAACTGCTGAGCCGCTTCCCGGATCTTGATGCCAAAGGCCGCGAGCGGGCGATCGCCAAAGAGCTGGGCGCGGTATTTCTGATTGGCATCGGCGGCAAACTGTCTGATGGCAAACGTCACGACGTTCGTGCGCCGGATTATGATGACTGGAGCACCGCGGGCGAAAGCGAATATGCCGGTCTGAACGGCGATATTCTGGTCTGGAACCCGGTTCTGGAAGATGCGTTTGAGCTCTCTTCGATGGGGATCCGCGTGGATGCAGAGGCGCTGAAGCGCCAGCTGGCGGTGACCGGTGATGAAGATCGCCTTAAATTAGAGTGGCATCAGGCGCTGCTGCGCGGTGAAATGCCGCAGACCATCGGCGGCGGTATCGGGCAGTCCCGTCTGACCATGCTGCTGCTGCAACTGTCTCACATTGGTCAGGTGCAGTGTGGGGTCTGGCCGCAGCAGGTACGTGAAAGCGTCGATTCTCTTCTTTAATTAACGCCGCCAGCGTCTGAGCAGGCGGCTACGCAACCCGGTATCAAAGCGCCAGATATGATCGAAGATGCGCATGATGCCGGGTTTTCCATGTGCGGACATCGCCACGGCATGAAAACGGTGCTGGTGCACGCGTTGCAGCTCCTTCACTTTATTTACCACATCTTCCGGCAGCCGCTGGGCAATGAAATCGGAAATCACCACCGCGTCAGCGTCGTACCAGTCGCCGCCCTGCATCCGTTCTACAATGCTGCGAAAACAGCTGGCCAGATCGGTGCCGCCGCGAAAACGTTGGCTTAAAAAGCGGATGGCCTGCTCAATGCCCTGCTGGTTCGTCAGCTCGTAGCCCACGACTTCACTGGAGAAGAGCATGATAAAGCAGCGACGGCGGTCAGCGAGCGCCACGCGCATCAGCGCCAGACAGAACGCCTTCGCACACTGCTCGTTAAAGCCGCCCATTGAGCCGGACGTATCCACGCAGACAATAAACGGCCCGCGCGGCTGCTCATCAAAGTCCTGATGCACGACCGGGCGCTGGCTGAGCTTCTCTCGCCAGGCTTCGCCGTGCAGCCGATAGGTGAGAAGCTGTTTTTCCACCAGCCGACGGTAAAACTCATACTCCAGTTCGGTCATCCCCAGCGTGCTTAGCTCGGTCGGCAGCAGGCGCAGGATGTCATCGCTTTGCTGGAGTCCGTCGACCTGCTCCGACACGGTAGCCGGTTCGCGTACAAGGGTGCGGAAGGTTTCCATCGGGGCATCTTTCTTTGGGACCGATTTGGCCTCTCGCGAGCGGCCGAGCTGTTCCGCGAGCTTCATCAGCTCCGGCTGCTGGGTAAGAAAGTCGCCGTACTTCACGATCAGCTGATAATCCCCGCGCCGCAGCTGCCCGGCGCTCATATCCCAGAGGCGACCAGCGGCGTTTTCATTTTCTACCAGCACCTCCTCGAGCTGGCCACTCAGCGTCATGCGTTCCTGGACTTCGCTGAGCAGCTGTTCCCGTTCTTCATCCAGAAGCTGTTGGTTCAGCGTGGTAGCCTGGACGACCAGGCTCAGGCGCCAGCGCTGTAAAAAGAGCGTGTGCAGCGCCGGGGTAAAGGTGACGTTTTCTGTGACCAGCGTTCTGGCCTGGCTGGCAAACGGAGAGTGGACTTTATCGAGCAGGGTAAGGGTTTGCGGGATCTGGACGATAAACTGTGGCGTCGATAGCCGCTGACACTGCTGATAGGCCGCGACTTCCTCCGTCAGTTCGGGCGGGACTTCTGTCTCCTTAAACCGCTGCCGCAGATTGTCGCGCCAGCGCGGGAGATCGTCCGTCATCGCTTTTTTGAGTTTCGGGAATTTTTCAAAGAAGGCCGCCAGCTGCGGCGATGCCAGAAGGGTAATCACCACCTCCTCGATCAACCCTTCCTCGCTGACGGCCAGCATCATATTGAGCGTGTCCAGCGTTAGCATTGACGCGCCTGTTTGATCTGCGCGCTGACGTCCTGCAGGCTGGCTTCAATGCGACCTAGCCAGTCGCTATGAATAAAGAGGCATTTTTGCTGCTCGCTGAAGCGGGTGTGCTGCTGATGCCATTCGGTATCCAGCGCTTCCAGCTGCTGTTTAATCTCTTCCGGCACGCTGTCCGAGGCGGTGCCGGGAAGCGCAAGACGCGATCCCTGAAGGCTCACGTCGCGGATCACAAGGTGCTGACTGCTGTCCACTTCCATATTCAGCGGCTGCGCGAAACCGATGCCGTTGAGCTTTCCGCGGATCTCCCCGCCCTTATCCAGCCACTGCGCCAGCGGCTCGCGCTCAATCGTAATGTGCACCACCTGCATATCATGCAGCTTGAGGGGCTGCTGGAGCAGCAGTGTCAGCGTCGTGCCGGTCAGATCGGCAGGTAGCTCGTAATGCGGTTTGCGGGCGAACATGCCGCCCAGTCGGTTCACTTTTAGCGCGGTTTTATCGCTTTGCTGCTGCTGGAGCTGAATGCGCCGTTGGGCAATCACCCCCAGCTGGTTGAGCATCGCCTGCTGCCCCCAGGCGTGCCCGGTCATCAAAACGTCCAGCTGCTGCTGCATCAGGTTCATGCCTTCTGCGTCGTGCCAGAGGCAGTCTTTTAGCAGGATCAGATCGATAGGGGCGACCGCGTCGCGACCGCTGAACAACGCGCTGGCCTGGAGCAGACGGATCGCTTTTTTCCAGCGACGATCCGAGACGTACGGGGCGGAAGGCAGGGAATCAAGCTGCTGGCGCAGCATGAAGATCAGCTCAAAGACGGCGTCGGGCAACTTAATTTTGCCGATCTCGTCCTGCCACTGATGGTACTCCTCGTCCGTCACCTGCAGTGAAGGTGCCACCGGGTTTTCGTTTTCGTCCTGCTGGCTCACCAGCATTGAACGGAAGTTTGATTTATCCTGGACTTTATCCAGCCACAGGCGGATCAGCATGCGGTCATACAGCGCTTCCAGGCTGCTGTCGGCTTCGGGCAGTTCGTTTGACGCGGCCACCAGCAGGCGCATGGGGATCTTCTCTTCGCTCGCGCCGTTGCGGAAGCGGCGTTCGTTGATTGCCGTCAGCAGGGTATTCAGAATGGCCGGGCCGGCTTTCCAGATCTCATCAAGAAAGACGATTTCCGCTTCCGGGAGATAGCCCGCCGTCAGACGCTCATAGCGCCCTTCATCTTTCAGCGCCTGAATAGAAAGCGGGCCGAAAACTTCTTCTGGCGTGGAGAAGCGCGTCATCAAATACTCGAATGCACGAGCGTTCTGAAAAGCGAACTTTAGGCGGCGTGCAATCAAACTTTTGGCAATGCCCGGCGGTCCCAGCAGAAATACGCTTTCACCGCTCAATGCCGCCAGCAGGCAAAGGCGAATGGCGTGGCTACGCTCGTAAAGGCCTTTCTCCAGCGCGCTGCTGAGGCGGGAAATTCTTTCTGCTAATAAATGTGAGTGAGCCATAATAGTTTTGCATCCTTTCGCCGTTGTGGCGGCCAATTGAAGCGAGTATAGACGTTTCAGTCAGGGCTGGTAATAGGCTGAAGTGCGGCGCAATTTTCTTTGCGCTACATTAATGCGGTTGCATTTAGGGGTACGATTTTGCAATGAATCGTGCATACTGTGCGCTTTTTGTGGACCAAGGGACAGGAACACATTTGTTATTTAAACGAAAAGACTAGTCTATGAGCACTGATAATAAGCAATCATTACCCGCAATAACGCTTGCGGCGATCGGGGTTGTCTACGGTGATATCGGCACCAGCCCACTTTATACGCTTCGTGAATGTTTGTCCGGCCAATTTGGCTTTGGTGTTGAGCGCGATGCCGTGTTTGGCTTCCTGTCCCTCATCTTCTGGCTGCTGATCCTGGTCGTTTCCGTTAAATATCTCTCCTTCGTTATGCGTGCAGATAATGCGGGCGAAGGCGGGATCCTGACCCTGATGTCCCTTGCCGGTCGCAATACCTCGGCCAGAATGACGTCTGTGCTGGTGATTATCGGCCTGATAGGTGGCAGCTTCTTCTACGGGGAAGTGGTGATAACACCGGCTATCTCGGTGCTCTCGGCGATTGAAGGGCTGGAGATTATTGCCCCGCAGCTTGATGCCTGGGTTGTCCCGCTGGCAATCATCGTGTTGACGCTGCTGTTCATGATCCAGAAACACGGTACCGGGCTGGTGGGCAAACTGTTTGCGCCGATTATGCTGGCCTGGTTCCTGATCCTGGCGGCGCTCGGTTTGCGCAGCATTATTGCGAACCCGGAAGTGCTGCATGCGCTGAACCCTTACTGGGCGGTGCATTTCTTCCTTGAATACAAAGTGGTTTCCTTCGTGGCGCTGGGTGCGGTCGTGCTCTCCATCACCGGTGTGGAGGCGCTCTATGCTGACATGGGGCATTTCGGGAAGCTGCCTATCCGCGTGGCATGGTTTATTGTGGTGCTCCCGTCGCTGGTGCTGAACTACTTCGGTCAGGGCGCGCTGTTGCTCAAGAACCCGGAAGCGATTAAGAACCCATTCTTCCTGCTGGCACCTGACTGGGCGCTGGTGCCTATGCTGATCCTCGCAACGCTGGCGACCGTGATTGCCTCTCAGGCGGTGATTTCCGGGGTGTTCTCTCTGACCCGTCAGGCCGTTCGTCTGGGATATCTCTCGCCAATGCGCATCATCCATACCTCAGAGATGGAGTCGGGCCAGATCTACATCCCGTTCGTTAACTGGCTGCTCTATTTTGCTGTTGTGATCGTGATTGTTAGCTTCGAACACTCCAGTAATCTGGCGGCGGCCTACGGTATTGCCGTGACCGGTACGATGGTGCTGACGTCGCTTCTCTCCACCACGGTGGCGTACCGCAACTGGCACTGGAATAAGTTCCTCGTGGGGATGATTCTGGTGGGCTTCCTGTGCATTGACGTGCCGCTGTTCTCTGCGAACCTCGACAAAATTGTCTCCGGTGGTTGGCTGCCGCTGACGCTGGGCCTGTTGATGTTCATTGTCATGACCACATGGAAAAGCGAGCGCTTCCGCCTGCTGCGCCGCATGCATGAGCACGGTAATTCTCTGGAGGCGATGATCGCGTCGCTTGAGAAATCCCCGCCGGTGCGCGTGCCGGGTACCGCGGTTTACATGTCTCGTGCCCTGAATGTGATCCCGTTTGCGCTGATGCATAACCTTAAGCACAACAAAGTGCTGCACGAGCGCGTGATCCTGCTGACGCTGCGCACCGAAGATGCGCCGTACGTTCACAACGTGCGCCGCGTACAGATTGAGCAGCTGTCCCCGACCTTCTGGCGCGTGGTGGCGAGCTACGGCTGGCGCGAAACGCCGAACGTGGAAGAGGTGTTCCACCGCTGCGGTCTGGAAGGGTTAAGCTGCCGGATGATGGAGACGTCGTTCTTTATGTCCCACGAGTCGCTAATCATCGGCAAGCGCCCATGGTACCTGCGTCTGCGCGGTAAGCTGTATCTCATCCTGCAACGTAACGCCCTGCGCGCGCCTGACCAGTTTGAGATCCCGCCTAATCGCGTCATTGAGCTGGGGACGCAGGTCGAGATTTAAGTCGCCGTGCGGCCTGATGCCTCACCCCGTCCCTCTCCCACAGGGAGAGGGCGCAAACATCTAAAACGGTAACCTGACGGTTACCGTTTTGCATTTACCTCCCCTTCCATTTCACTTAGCGAAACGTTTCGACGTTGATCACAAATCCGTTACGTCATGATGGTTTTCTGAACATTTATGCGGCTACACTATTTTTAGCGAAACGTTTCGCTAGTGGAGCAAGAAAATGAAGAAAGGCACGGTTCTCAACTCAGAAATCTCATCGGTTATTTCCCGTCTTGGGCATACCGATACGCTGGTGGTTTGCGATGCAGGCTTACCGGTTCCGCGCAGCACAACCCGTATCGATATGGCGTTAACGCAGGGCGTGCCCTCGTTTATGCAGGTACTGGAGGTGGTGACGGCGGAGATGCAGGTTGAGGCGGCCATTCTCGCGGCGGAAATCAAACAACATAATCCGCAACTCCACGAAACGTTGCTCAGCCACATTGAGCAACTGCAACAACACCAGGGAAACACCATAGAAATTCGTTACACAACGCACGAACAGTTCAAACAACAAACCGCAGACAGTCAGGCGGTGATTCGCAGCGGGGAGTGTTCCCCGTATGCGAATATCATTCTCTGTGCTGGCGTCACCTTCTGAGGCCATCATGGACGCATTACTGCAACTCAAAGGGATCGATAAGTCGTTCCCGGGCGTAAAAGCCCTCTCCGGTGCGGCGCTTAACGTCTACCCAGGACGCGTGATGGCGCTGGTGGGCGAAAACGGTGCCGGCAAATCCACCATGATGAAAGTGCTGACCGGGATCTATCAGCGTGATGCCGGTTCACTCGTTTGGCTGGGTAAAGAAACCACCTTTAACGGCCCGAAATCCTCTCAGGAAGCGGGCATCGGCATTATTCACCAGGAGCTGAACCTGATCCCGCAGCTGACCATTGCGGAGAACATCTTCCTGGGCCGCGAGTTCGTGAACCGGTTCGGCAAAATCGACTGGAAAACCATGTACGCCGAAGCGGACAAGCTGCTGGCGAAGCTGAACCTGCGCTTTAAGAGCGACCGCCTGGTGGGCGACCTCTCCATCGGCGATCAGCAGATGGTGGAAATCGCGAAGGTGCTGAGCTTCGAGTCGAAGGTCATCATTATGGATGAACCGACCGACGCCCTGACCGATACCGAAACCGAATCCCTGTTCCGCGTGATCCGCGAGCTGAAAGCGCAGGGACGCGGCATTGTCTATATCTCTCACCGCATGAAAGAGATCTTCGAAATTTGCGACGACGTTACCGTCTTCCGCGACGGCCAGTTTATCGCCGAGCGCGAAGTGGCAACGCTGACCGAAGATACGCTGATCGAAATGATGGTGGGACGTAAGCTCGAAGACCAATATCCGCATCTGGACAAAGCGCCGGGCGAGATCCGCCTGAAGGTAGATAACCTCTGCGGCCCAGGCGTAAACGATGTGACCTTTACCCTGCGTCAGGGCGAGATCCTGGGCGTGGCGGGCCTGATGGGCGCGGGCCGTACCGAGCTGATGAAAGTGCTGTACGGCGCACTGCCGCGCACCAGCGGTTACGTTACTCTTGACGGCCATGAAGTGGTGACCCGCTCGCCGCAGGACGGGCTGGCGAACGGCATCGTCTATATCTCCGAAGACCGCAAGCGCGACGGCTTAGTGCTGGGCATGTCGGTGAAAGAGAATATGTCCCTCACCGCGCTGCGCTATTTCAGCCATAGCGGCGGCAGCCTGAAGCATAAAGATGAGCAGCAGGCGGTCAGTGATTTTATCCGTCTCTTCAACGTTAAAACCCCGTCGATGGAGCAGGCTATTGGCCTGTTGTCCGGCGGGAATCAGCAGAAAGTGGCGATTGCCCGCGGGCTGATGACGCGCCCGAAGGTGTTGATCCTCGACGAGCCAACCCGCGGCGTGGACGTGGGCGCGAAAAAAGAGATCTATCAGCTGATTAACCAGTTCAAGGCCGACGGTCTGAGCATCATTCTGGTCTCTTCCGAGATGCCAGAGGTATTAGGCATGAGCGATCGCATTATCGTCATGCATGAAGGGCATCTCGGCGGTGAATTCACTCGCGAGCAGGCCACCCAGGAAGTTCTGATGGCTGCCGCTGTGGGCAAGCTTAATCGCGTGAATCAGGAGTAAGAAGATGACTACCCAGGCTGTTTCTGGTCGCCGCTATTTCACAAAGGCATGGCTGATGGAACAAAAATCGCTGATTGCCCTGCTGGTGCTGATCGCGATTGTCTCGACCATGAGCCCGAACTTTTTTACCGTCAATAATCTGTTCAACATTCTGCAGCAGACGTCGGTGAACGCCATTATGGCGGTCGGCATGACGCTGGTGATTTTGACCTCGGGTATCGATCTGTCCGTCGGTTCCCTGCTGGCGCTCACCGGTGCGATCGCCGCTTCAATTGTGGGAATTGAGGTCAACGCGCTGGTGGCCGTTGCGGCTGCACTGGCGGCTGGCGCGGCGATTGGTGCCGTTACCGGTGTGATTGTGGCAAAAGGCCGCGTTCAGGCGTTTATCGCCACGCTGGTGATGATGCTGCTGCTGCGCGGTGTGACCATGGTTTACACCAACGGTAGCCCGGTGAATACCGGGTTTACGGATAACGCGGATCTGTTTGGCTGGTTCGGTATCGGTCGCCCGCTGGGTGTCCCGACCCCGGTCTGGATCATGGCTATCGTCTTCCTGGCGGCGTGGTACATGCTGCACCATACCCGTCTGGGACGTTATATCTATGCCCTGGGCGGTAACGAAGCGGCCACGCGCCTGTCCGGTATCAGCGTTAATAAAGTCAAAATTATCGTGTACTCCCTGTGCGGCCTGCTGGCGTCACTGGCGGGCATCATCGAAGTGGCGCGCCTCTCTTCCGCGCAGCCGACGGCGGGGACGGGGTACGAGCTGGATGCCATCGCGGCGGTGGTTCTGGGCGGTACGAGCCTTGCGGGCGGTAAAGGTCGCATTGTTGGGACATTGATCGGCGCACTGATCCTCGGTTTCCTGAATAATGGTTTGAATTTGTTAGGTGTTTCCTCCTATTACCAGATGATCGTTAAGGCAGTGGTGATTTTGCTGGCGGTACTGGTAGACAACAAAAAACAGTAACTGACGACACTACAGGACATCTTAGATATGAACATGAAAAAACTGGCTACCCTGGTTTCTGCTGTCGCGCTGAGCGCAACCGTAAGTGCTAACGCCATGGCGAAAGATACCATCGCGCTGGTTGTCTCTACCCTGAACAACCCGTTCTTCGTCTCCCTGAAGGACGGTGCGCAGAAAGAAGCGGACAAACTGGGCTACAACCTGGTGGTGCTGGATTCACAGAACAACCCGGCGAAAGAGCTGGCTAACGTTCAGGACTTAACCGTTCGTGGCACCAAAATTCTGCTGATCAACCCAACCGATTCTGATGCCGTAGGCAACGCCGTGAAGATGGCAAACCAGGCGAAAATTCCGGTGATCACTCTGGACCGTCAGGCAACGAAAGGCGAAGTTGTGAGCCACATTGCGTCTGATAACGTGCTGGGCGGTAAAATTGCTGGTGACTACATCGCGAAGAAAGCCGGTGAAGGCGCGAAAGTTATCGAACTGCAGGGTATCGCCGGTACTTCCGCGGCCCGTGAACGTGGTGAAGGCTTCCAGCAGGCCGTGGCTGCACACAAATTCAACGTGCTGGCCAGCCAGCCGGCAGACTTCGACCGTACTAAGGGTCTGAACGTCATGCAGAACCTGCTGACCGCGCATCCAGATGTGCAGGCGGTATTTGCACAGAACGATGAGATGGCGCTCGGTGCGCTGCGTGCGCTCCAGACCGCAGGTAAATCAGATGTGATGGTTGTCGGATTTGACGGCACGCCGGATGGTGAAAAAGCAGTAAATGATGGCAAACTGGCTGCGACCATCGCTCAGCTGCCTGAGCAGATTGGCGCGACTGGCGTTGAAACTGCCGACAAAGTGCTGAAGGGCGAAAAAGTTCAGGCCAAATACCCTGTTGACCTGAAGCTGGTCATTAAGCAGTAAAGGCGATTCAGGCAGTCGCTGGCTGCCTGAGGGACACCAAATAAAAGAAAAGTGTGGCATACGCCACCGGGTAATACCGGTGGCGCTCTCAGATGGACACCTCAATACATGAAAACCGCAGGCAACCTCGTCGTCCTTGGCAGTATCAATGCCGATCACATTCTTAACCTTGAAACGTTCCCCACTCCGGGCGAAACCGTCACCGGCAATCAGTATCAGGTCGCGTTCGGCGGTAAGGGCGCAAACCAGGCAGTTGCCGCCGGGCGCAGCGGGGCGAATATCGCGTTTATCGCCTGTACGGGTGATGACGATACCGGCGAGCGCGTACGCAAGCAGCTGGCAAGTGACAACATCGATACTGCACCCGTCAGCGTTGTTGAAGGGGAATCTACCGGTGTGGCGCTGATCTTCGTCAATGCGGAAGGTGAGAATGTCATCGGTATTCATGCGGGGGCTAACGCCGCGTTAACGACTGAACGCGTCGAAGCGCAGCGTGGGATCATCGCCGGAGCGGAAGCCCTGCTGATGCAGCTGGAGTCCCCGGTTGAAAGCGTGCTGACCGCCGCGAAAATTGCGCATGAAAATCATACCACTGTCGTACTTAACCCTGCGCCTGCCCGTGTATTATCAGACGAACTGCTGGCGCTGGTGGATATCATCACCCCGAACGAAACCGAAGCGGAAAAGCTGACGGGCATTCGCGTTGAAAATGACAATGATGCCGCGCGTGCGGCGAAAGTGCTGCATGCAAAAGGCATCGGGACCGTTATCATTACTCTTGGTAGCCGCGGGGTGTGGGCTAGCGTCAATGGCGAAGGCCGTCGCGTGCCGGGCTTTAAGGTCAAAGCCATTGATACCATCGCCGCTGGAGACACCTTCAACGGTGCGCTGGTGACGGCATTGCTGGAAGGAAAAGCGATGGATGACGCGATCCGCTTTGCGCATGCCGCCGCCGCGATTGCGGTGACGCGCAAAGGCGCACAGCCTTCCGTTCCGTGGCGTAAAGAGATCGATGAATTCTTAAGTCAGCAGGGGTAACGCTTGGCTACGATGAAAGATGTCGCCCGCATGGCGGGCGTTTCTACTTCGACCGTCTCTCACGTTATTAATAACGACCGCTTCGTCAGCGAGGCGATTCGGGAGAAAGTCGAAGCCGCAGTAAAAGATCTCAACTATGCGCCGTCGGCGCTGGCGCGCAGTCTGAAGCTTAACCAGACGCGCACCATCGGCATGCTGATCACGGCCAGTACCAATCCTTTCTATTCTGAACTTGTTCGTGGCGTAGAGCGCAGCTGCTTCGAGCGTGGCTACAGTCTGGTGCTGTGCAATACTGAAGGCGACGAGCAGCGTATGAACCGCAACCTGGAAACGCTGATGCAAAAACGCGTCGACGGGCTGCTGCTGCTCTGTACCGAAACGCATCAACCTTCAAAAGAGATCATTCAGCGCTATCCTTCTATTCCCACGGTAATGATGGACTGGGCGCCGTTCGACGGGACCAGCGATCTGATTCAGGATAACTCGCTGCTGGGTGGCGATATGGCGACGCAGCACCTGATTGATAAAGGCCATACCCGCATTGCCTGCATTACCGGCCCGCTGGATAAAACCCCGGCGCGCTTGCGTCTGGAAGGCTATCTTTCGGCAATGGAGCGGGCAGGGCTTGCCATTCCTGATGGCTATCGCATCACCGGCGATTTCGAGTTTAACGGCGGTTTCGAGGCAATGCAGACGCTGCTGGCGCAAGAGCCTCGCCCGCAGGCGGTGTTTATCGGCAACGATGCGATGGCGTTTGGTGCCTATCAGGCGCTGTATCAGGCGGGACTGCGCGTTCCGGACGATATGGCGATCGTCGGTTACGATGATATCGAACTGGCGCGCTACATGACGCCGCCGCTGACCACGATCCATCAGCCGAAGGATGAACTAGGTGAGCTGGCCATCGACGTGTTGATCCACCGTATGGCGCAGCCCACGCTGCAACAGCAACGTTTGCAGCTTACTCCTGTTCTGATGGAACGCGGTTCGGTTTAGCTTTCTCTTTGTGACGCTCTTTAATCAGGTTCCGGCCATCTTTCGGTTTTAACAACATAAAGACCAGCGCCGACACCACGGTAAGCGCGCCCATGGTGATAAAGGTATAGTGGAACTGCTCAACGGTATTCGTGCCGTCAAACCCTTCATAAAACCGCAGCACCGCCGCGCTCACGGCTACCCCGAGGCTGATCGACAGCTGTTGGGTCACCGCCAGTACGCTGTTGCCGCTGCTCGCGTTCTCGTCGGTCAGGTCCGCAAGGGTGATGGTGTTCATCGACGTGAACTGCGTTGACATCGCCATTCCCAGCACAAACAGCGGCAGGATCAACATCCAGACCGGTAACGCCGCGGATTGCAGCGAGAACTGCGCAATCATCAGACCGATAAAGACCGTCACGCCAACCAGCGTTTTACGATAGCCAAACCAGCGCAGTACCTGCGTGACCGTTGATTTCGCCAGAATGGAACCCATTGCCGTGGGCGCCATCATGCAGCCGGCAATCAGCGCCGGGTAGCCGAACCCCACCTGCAGCATCAATGGCATCAGGAACGGTACGCAGCCCGTGCCCAGACGTGAGGCAATATTGCCCGCGATCCCGACGGAAAAGGTTCGGGTGTTAAAGAGAGATAAAGAGATAAGCGGTGTCGGGTGACGACGCGCATGGCGTATATAAAGAAGGAACAGCAGAATACCACTGAGGATGACGGCGAGCGCCAGCCACGTTTCAACGAGCTTCTCGCCAATGAGCTCCATGCCACTGGAGAACAGCACCAGACTCAGTCCAAACAGGAAAAAGCCGCCCATATCGAAGCTGCGCCTTGGCGTGGTGAAGTTCGGCATATATTTGCGGGCATAGATCAGCCCTGCCACGCCAATCGGAATATTAATCAGGAAAATCCAGTGCCAGCTTGCCCAGGTAACCAGCACACCCCCGAGGACCGGGCCAAGTATTGGGCCGACCAGCCCTGGCATGGTGACAAAGTTGAGTACGGGGAGCAGTTCGCTGCGTGGGTAGGCACGCAGCAAAGCGAGGCGCGCCACCGGCATCATCATCGCGCCGCCTATTCCCTGCAGTACGCGAAAGATAACCAGCTCCGTTAATGAAGTGGAGAGCGCGCAGGCCAGTGAACCGAGCGTAAACAGCGTTACGGCCAGCATGAAAACTCTGCGGGTACCGAAGCGATCGGCCAGCCAGCCACTTACCGGGATCAACATCGCCACCGTGAGGGTGTAGCTGATGATGGCGGACTGCATTGCCAGCGGGGAGCGGTTAAGGCTTTGCGCAATGGCGGGAAGCGCCGTATTGAGGATGGTGGCATCCAGTGCCTGCATAAAGAACGCCATGGCTGCAATCCACGGCAATCCGGCCATGCTGCGCGCTTTTTTCTCTGTCATTTATTTACCTGCTGGTGGGTTGGTGCGGTCAGCAATGCCTGACATGCAGTCAGGGCTCGCTGCCCGTCGCTCTCCTGAATGGCATCTACTATCGCCTGATGCAAATCCAGCTTTACCACTTCGTCTTGTGTAATAGAGGTAAAGTAGGTGTGGTACACCGAATGGAATAACGAAGCAAAGGAAGTGAGGAACGGATTGGCGCTCATCATATAGATATGTTCATGCCAGGCCATATCGACCTCAATCCATCGTTCCCGGTTGAAGTGTTTTTTCAGGAACACCATCTCTTCCATGAGTGCGTTAAGCTGCGCTTTCTGCTCTGCTGTCCCGAGCGTGGCGGCAAGCAGGCATGCCTGAGGTTCAAGGCTGCTGCGCATTACAAGAAAGTGATCGACGACCTGATGGAAGTTGTCTTCGGTCATCCACCAGGAGAGCAGCTCCTGATCGAGAAAATTCCAGTTATTCTGTGGCATCACGCGCGTGCCAATACGAGGGCGTGGAAGCACCATGCCTTTTGCCGTCAGGGTTTTCACCGCCTCGCGAACCGCGGTACGGCTTACTCCAAACTGCTCACCCAGCTCCAATTCACCCGGCAGGATGCTCCCCGGGGCATATTTACCCGCTAAAATCCGCTGCGCCAGCTTTTCTGCCAGCACATAGGACAGATTTTTTTGGGCGGCCAGCTGTTGTGCGCTTAATGGCATCGCTTTTATTCCTTAATGTTTCATGCTGTTAATTATGCCACCTCGAATGTGATTGTGGTTGCAGATACATCAAATAGAACAATTTGTAGCTTGATATCACCTCTGTTGGTGAAAAAAAACACGGTCAGAAACTTTTTTTGAATTTCCTCTTGTCACTTAAGAATAACGCCCTATAATGCGCCTCCACTGACACGGAACAACGGCACACACGCCGCCGGGTCAGCAGAGAACAGCGAAAATAAACGCTTGACTCTGAAGCGGGAAAGCGTAATATGCACACCCCGCGTCGCAGCGAAAACGAAGCGGCACTGCTCTTTAACAATTTATCAGACAATCTGTGTGGGCACTCAAAGTGACATGGATTCTTAATGTCTTCGGACAATAAATGAATACCAAGTCTCTGAGTGAACATGCGTAATTCATTACGAAGTTTAATTCACGAGCATCAAACTTAAATTGAAGAGTTTGATCATGGCTCAGATTGAACGCTGGCGGCAGGCCTAACACATGCAAGTCGAACGGTAGCACAGAGAGCTTGCTCTCGGGTGACGAGTGGCGGACGGGTGAGTAATGTCTGGGAAACTGCCTGATGGAGGGGGATAACTACTGGAAACGGTAGCTAATACCGCATAACGTCGCAAGACCAAAGAGGGGGACCTTCGGGCCTCTTGCCATCAGATGTGCCCAGATGGGATTAGCTAGTAGGTGGGGTAACGGCTCACCTAGGCGACGATCCCTAGCTGGTCTGAGAGGATGACCAGCCACACTGGAACTGAGACACGGTCCAGACTCCTACGGGAGGCAGCAGTGGGGAATATTGCACAATGGGCGCAAGCCTGATGCAGCCATGCCGCGTGTATGAAGAAGGCCTTCGGGTTGTAAAGTACTTTCAGCGGGGAGGAAGGCGGTGAGGTTAATAACCTCATCGATTGACGTTACCCGCAGAAGAAGCACCGGCTAACTCCGTGCCAGCAGCCGCGGTAATACGGAGGGTGCAAGCGTTAATCGGAATTACTGGGCGTAAAGCGCACGCAGGCGGTCTGTCAAGTCGGATGTGAAATCCCCGGGCTCAACCTGGGAACTGCATTCGAAACTGGCAGGCTAGAGTCTTGTAGAGGGGGGTAGAATTCCAGGTGTAGCGGTGAAATGCGTAGAGATCTGGAGGAATACCGGTGGCGAAGGCGGCCCCCTGGACAAAGACTGACGCTCAGGTGCGAAAGCGTGGGGAGCAAACAGGATTAGATACCCTGGTAGTCCACGCCGTAAACGATGTCGACTTGGAGGTTGTGCCCTTGAGGCGTGGCTTCCGGAGCTAACGCGTTAAGTCGACCGCCTGGGGAGTACGGCCGCAAGGTTAAAACTCAAATGAATTGACGGGGGCCCGCACAAGCGGTGGAGCATGTGGTTTAATTCGATGCAACGCGAAGAACCTTACCTACTCTTGACATCCAGAGAACTTAGCAGAGATGCTTTGGTGCCTTCGGGAACTCTGAGACAGGTGCTGCATGGCTGTCGTCAGCTCGTGTTGTGAAATGTTGGGTTAAGTCCCGCAACGAGCGCAACCCTTATCCTTTGTTGCCAGCGGTTAGGCCGGGAACTCAAAGGAGACTGCCAGTGATAAACTGGAGGAAGGTGGGGATGACGTCAAGTCATCATGGCCCTTACGAGTAGGGCTACACACGTGCTACAATGGCGCATACAAAGAGAAGCGACCTCGCGAGAGCAAGCGGACCTCATAAAGTGCGTCGTAGTCCGGATTGGAGTCTGCAACTCGACTCCATGAAGTCGGAATCGCTAGTAATCGTGGATCAGAATGCCACGGTGAATACGTTCCCGGGCCTTGTACACACCGCCCGTCACACCATGGGAGTGGGTTGCAAAAGAAGTAGGTAGCTTAACCTTCGGGAGGGCGCTTACCACTTTGTGATTCATGACTGGGGTGAAGTCGTAACAAGGTAACCGTAGGGGAACCTGCGGTTGGATCACCTCCTTACCTTAAAGAACCTGCCTTTGCAGTGCTCACACAGATTGTCTGATGAAAAGTAAACAGCAAGGCGTCTTGCGATTGAGACTTCAGTGTCCCCTTCGTCTAGAGGCCCAGGACACCGCCCTTTCACGGCGGTAACAGGGGTTCGAATCCCCTAGGGGACGCCACTTGCTGGTTCGTGAGTGAAAGTCACCTGCCGTCATATCTCAAAACTGACTTGCGAGTCATGTTTGAGATATTTGCTCTTTAAAAATCTGGATCAAGCTGAAAATTGAAACGACACATCTTAAATGGTGTGTTCGAGTCTCTCAAATTTTCGCAATCATGAAGTGAAACATCTTCGGGTTGTGAGGTTAAGCGACTAAGCGTACACGGTGGATGCCCTGGCAGTCAGAGGCGATGAAGGACGTGCTAATCTGCGAAAAGCGACGGCGAGGTGATATGAACCTTTGACCCGTCGATGTCCGAATGGGGAAACCCAGTGTGATCCGTCACACTATCGTTAACTGAATACATAGGTTAACGAGGCGAACCGGGGGAACTGAAACATCTAAGTACCCCGAGGAAAAGAAATCAACCGAGATTCCCCCAGTAGCGGCGAGCGAACGGGGAGCAGCCCGGAGTCTGAATCAGCTTGTGTGTTAGTGGAAGCGTCTGGAAAGTCGCACGGTACAGGGTGACAGTCCCGTACACGAAAATGCACAGGTTGTGAACTCGAAGAGTAGGGCGGGACACGTGGTATCCTGTCTGAATATGGGGGGACCATCCTCCAAGGCTAAATACTCCTGACTGACCGATAGTGAACCAGTACCGTGAGGGAAAGGCGAAAAGAACCCCGGCGAGGGGAGTGAAAAAGAACCTGAAACCGTGTACGTACAAGCAGTGGGAGCACCTTCGTGGTGTGACTGCGTACCTTTTGTATAATGGGTCAGCGACTTATATTCTGTAGCAAGGTTAACCGTATAGGGGAGCCGCAGGGAAACCGAGTCTTAACTGGGCGTTAAGTTGCAGGGTATAGACCCGAAACCCGGTGATCTAGCCATGGGCAGGTTGAAGGTTGGGTAACACTAACTGGAGGACCGAACCGACTAATGTTGAAAAATTAGCGGATGACCTGTGGCTGGGGGTGAAAGGCCAATCAAACCGGGAGATAGCTGGTTCTCCCCGAAAGCTATTTAGGTAGCGCCTCGTGAACTCATCTTCGGGGGTAGAGCACTGTTTCGGCTAGGGGGCCATCCCGGCTTACCAACCCGATGCAAACTACGAATACCGAAGAATGTTATCACGGGAGACACACGGCGGGTGCTAACGTCCGTCGTGAAGAGGGAAACAACCCAGACCGCCAGCTAAGGTCCCAAAGTCATGGTTAAGTGGGAAACGATGTGGGAAGGCACAGACAGCCAGGATGTTGGCTTAGAAGCAGCCATCATTTAAAGAAAGCGTAATAGCTCACTGGTCGAGTCGGCCTGCGCGGAAGATGTAACGGGGCTAAACCATGCACCGAAGCTGCGGCAGCGACACTATGTGTTGTTGGGTAGGGGAGCGTTCTGTAAGCCGTTGAAGGTGTGCTGTGAGGCATGCTGGAGGTATCAGAAGTGCGAATGCTGACATAAGTAACGATAAAGCGGGTGAAAAGCCCGCTCGCCGGAAGACCAAGGGTTCCTGTCCAACGTTAATCGGGGCAGGGTGAGTCGACCCCTAAGGCGAGGCCGAAAGGCGTAGTCGATGGGAAACAGGTTAATATTCCTGTACTTGGTGTTACTGCGAAGGGGGGACGGAGAAGGCTATGTCAGCCGGGCGACGGTTGTCCCGGTTTAAGCGTGTAGGTGTGTGTTCCAGGCAAATCCGGTTCACTTTAACACTGAGGCGTGATGACGAGGCACTACGGTGCTGAAGTGATAAATGCCCTGCTTCCAGGAAAAGCCTCTAAGCATCAGGTAACACGAAATCGTACCCCAAACCGACACAGGTGGTCAGGTAGAGAATACCAAGGCGCTTGAGAGAACTCGGGTGAAGGAACTAGGCAAAATGGTGCCGTAACTTCGGGAGAAGGCACGCTGATATGTAGGTGAAGTCCCTGCGGACGGAGCTGAAATCAGTCGAAGATACCAGCTGGCTGCAACTGTTTATTAAAAACACAGCACTGTGCAAACACGAAAGTGGACGTATACGGTGTGACGCCTGCCCGGTGCCGGAAGGTTAATTGATGGGGTTAGCGGCAACGCGAAGCTCTTGATCGAAGCCCCGGTAAACGGCGGCCGTAACTATAACGGTCCTAAGGTAGCGAAATTCCTTGTCGGGTAAGTTCCGACCTGCACGAATGGCGTAATGATGGCCAGGCTGTCTCCACCCGAGACTCAGTGAAATTGAACTCGCTGTGAAGATGCAGTGTACCCGCGGCAAGACGGAAAGACCCCGTGAACCTTTACTATAGCTTGACACTGAACACTGGTCCTTGATGTGTAGGATAGGTGGGAGGCTTTGAAGCGTGGACGCCAGTCTGCGTGGAGCCGTCCTTGAAATACCACCCTTTAATGGCTGGTGTTCTAACGTGGACCCGTGATCCGGGTTGCGGACAGTGTCTGGTGGGTAGTTTGACTGGGGCGGTCTCCTCCCAAAGAGTAACGGAGGAGCACGAAGGTTAGCTAATCCTGGTCGGACATCAGGAGGTTAGTGCAATGGCATAAGCTAGCTTGACTGCGAGAGTGACGGCTCGAGCAGGTGCGAAAGCAGGTCATAGTGATCCGGTGGTTCTGAATGGAAGGGCCATCGCTCAACGGATAAAAGGTACTCCGGGGATAACAGGCTGATACCGCCCAAGAGTTCATATCGACGGCGGTGTTTGGCACCTCGATGTCGGCTCATCACATCCTGGGGCTGAAGTAGGTCCCAAGGGTATGGCTGTTCGCCATTTAAAGTGGTACGCGAGCTGGGTTTAGAACGTCGTGAGACAGTTCGGTCCCTATCTGCCGTGGGCGCTGGAGAATTGAGGGGGGCTGCTCCTAGTACGAGAGGACCGGAGTGGACGCATCACTGGTGTTCGGGTTGTCATGCCAATGGCACTGCCCGGTAGCTAAATGCGGAAGAGATAAGTGCTGAAAGCATCTAAGCACGAAACTTGCCCCGAGATGAGTTCTCCCTGAGACTATAAGTCTCCTGAAGGAACGTTGAAGACGACGACGTTGATAGGCCGGGTGTGTAAGCGCAGCGATGCGTTGAGCTAACCGGTACTAATGAACCGTGAGGCTTAACCTTACAACGCCGAAGCTGTTTTGGCGGTGAGAGACAGATTTTCAGCCTGATACAGATAACAGAATTTGCCTGGCGGCTTTAGCGCGGTGGTCCCACCTGACCCCATGCCGAACTCAGAAGTGAAACGCCGTAGCGCCGATGGTAGTGTGGGGTCTCCCCATGTGAGAGTAGGGAACTGCCAGGCATCAAACAAGTGAAGAGGCCATCCGAAAGGATGGCCTTTTTGCGTTTCTGCGCTGCACAAACCGTAGGCCGGGTAAGGCGAAGCCGCCACCCGGCAAGTCAGACCGCACACCACTTCACAATAAACTCAGCAATCCCATCCTCATCATTTAAATCCAGCACCGGAACCTCAACATCGAGAGCAACATCGCTGGCCACCGCAATCACATGCTCATCCAGCGTTAACTCGCTGATATTGTGCCCGGCATCGCTTCTGAACAGTAGGATCTTAGGCACGGCCTCATGCTTAAATCCCTCAACCAGCACCAGATCCAGCATGGAGTGATCCATCCGGCTCACCAGATACGCGAGATCCAGCGGTGCCTCACCCGGCGTTTCTGTCATCAATGCCCAACGCTGGTTGCTTGCTACCATTGTCTGCGCGGCACCCGCTTTGCGCAGCTCATAGCTATCTTTGCCCGGCTTATCGACATCCATATTATGGTGAGTATGCTTAATCAAGCCTGGACGAATACCGCGGGCGCACAGTGCGGGTATCAGTTTTTTCAGCAACGTGGTTTTTCCTGTCCCACTCCAGGCTGAAATGGCTAAAACAGAATTCATCTCTTCTCCTGCATGGCCTGTAAATCTTCTATTGTGTTCACATTCACGAACGATGTTTTCATGTCGCTAAAATCAACAGTATGTCCGCCGACCTTACGCATAAACACCATCACTCTTCGCTCTCCGGAAGCCAGATAGTCGCTCATAGCAGGAATCAAGGATCGGTTAATGAGCGCGATAGTTGGGTGGTCGCGCTCGCCGTCATGCACCCAGACCACGGGTGAATCACCTCGCTGTTGCACCATCCGTTCCACCAGGCAGGTGGGTATAAAAGGCGTATCACACGAACAAAAGAGAAACCACTCTCCCTGCGACTGCTGCATCACCGAAAGCATGCCTGCCAGCGGCCCCGGAAAATCTGCGAGATTATCCTGATAAACGGGAAACCCGCTGCGCTGGTAAATATCGATATGGCGATTTGCGCTCAGCGCCATTGCCGATACCTGATCGACAAGCGTATCAGCGACATGCTGCCATAAGGGCTTGCCTTTCAGGAGCTGCAGTCCCTTATCTTCCCCGCCCATCCGCGTAGCTCTGCCGCCTGCCAGAACGACCCCAGTGATTTCCAGGCTAAGATTCACGAATATCGCCTCTTTTATTGTGGGATTGACCCTGCTAACGTGTCACTCTAAATGAAAGGAGCACCACCATGAAATGTAAACGTCTGAATGAAGTCATTGAACTCCTCCAGCCAGCCTGGCAAAAAGAGCCAGAGCTGAATCTGATGCAATTCTTACAGAAACTGGCAAAAGAGTCAGGTTTTGACGGCGATCTGGCAGACCTTTCTGACGACATCCTGATCTACCACCTCAAAATGCGCGACTCAGCCAAAGATGCTGTTATTCCTGGTATTCAGAAGGATTATGAGGAAGATTTTAAAACTGCATTGCTGCGCGCCCGAGGCGTAATTAAAGAGTAAAAGCTTGTAAGCGGAGCCACCGAAATCGCTACAAGATGATATCCTGAATCATTCGTATAATTTCCGGATGATCGGATGAACGACCAGGCTTTTACTTTCCAGACACTACACCCGGATACCATTATGGATGCCCTGTTTGAACAGGGTATTCGTGTGGATTCCGGGCTAACTCCGTTAAACAGCTACGAAAACCGCGTCTATCAATTTCAGGACGAGGATCGTCAGCGCTTCGTCGTAAAGTTCTATCGCCCTGAACGTTGGTCTGCACAGCAAATTCAGGAGGAGCACCAGTTTGCTCACGATCTGCTGGTTGATGACGTTCCCGTTGCCGCGCCGATAAAGTTCAATAACCAAACGCTGCTCACGCATGAAGGGTTTTACTACGCCGTATTCCCCAGTCTGGGTGGCCGCCAGTTTGAAGCGGATAATATCGATCAGATGGAGTGGGTTGCTCGCTATCTGGGACGCATTCATCAGACGGGACGTAAAACATCGTTCACTGCCCGACCAACGATCGGGATTCATGAATATCTCACCGAACCACGTCAGATATTCGAAACGTCTGCGCTGATCCCCGCTGCGTTAAAGGATGATTTCCTCAACGCCACCGATAAGCTTATTGCTGCGGTGAAAACCTGCTGGCGTGATGATATTTCCGTTCTGCGCCTGCATGGCGATTGTCATGCCGGAAATATTCTCTGGCGCGATGGGCCGTTGTTTGTCGATCTCGACGATGCGCGCATGGGACCAGCGGTTCAGGATCTGTGGATGCTGCTCAATGGCGACAAAACCGAGCAGCGCATGCAGCTTGAAACGATTATTGAAGCCTATGAAGAATTTAGCCCGTTTAATTCAGACGAAATTGCCCTGATTGAGCCTTTACGTGCGATGCGTTTTGTTTATTATCTCGCATGGTTAATCAGGCGTTGGGACGATCCCGCATTTCCTCGTAATTTCCCGTGGCTTACCGGAGAAGATTACTGGCGCAGCCAGATATCTACATTCACTCAGCAGGTTAAGGTTCTTCAGGAACCCCCTCTGCAATTAACGCCGATGTATTAATTGGACACACCCAGGAGAGAGTTAATCATGAAAAAAATTTGGCTGGCGCTGGCAGGTATGATTCTGGCATTTAGCGCTTCTGCTGCGCAGTTTACCGACGGTAAACAGTTTATCACGCTGGAAAAGCCGGTTGCTGGCGAGCCACAGGTTCTGGAGTTCTTCTCATTCTATTGCCCGCACTGCTATCAATTCGAAGAGGTGCTGCATGTTTCTGACAACGTGAAGAAAAAGCTGCCGGAAGGCACCAAAATGACCAAGTACCACGTTGAATTCCTGGGCCCGTTGGGTAAAGACCTGACTCAGGCGTGGGCGGTTGCGATGGCGCTGGGCGTGGAAGATAAAATCACTGCTCCAATGTTCGAGGCCGTACAGAAAACCCAGACCGTTCAGACCACTGCGGATATCCGCAAAGTGTTCGTTGATGCCGGTGTGAAAGGTGAAGAGTACGACGCCGCGTGGAACAGCTTTGTAGTGAAATCTCTGGTTGCTCAGCAGGAAAAAGCGGCTGCTGATCTGCAGCTTCAGGGCGTTCCGGCGATGTTTGTTAACGGCAAATATCAGCTGAACATGCAGGGCATGGACACCAGCAGCATGGATATTTTCGTACAGCAGTATGCTGATACCGTGAAATATCTGGTTGAGAAGAAGTAATTTCGTTGATATGAAAACGCCGGTCACTGACCGGCGTTTTTGTATGAAGATTTAATGCTGTCTATCTGTTCGTCTTTCTCTTTCCAGAGCGTATTAAGCCACTGCTGGAAACCACGTTTGAAATTCTTATCGTTAACGTAGTCACCGTGCAGGCCGGCATCGATCGGCACTAAATTCACCCGAACAACAATGCGAGTCAGCTTGCCGCTGAGCATATCGAAGAATGGCGTCCTGTCATTTTCCGGATAGCAGAGCGTAACGTTCAGAAGTTTATCGAACTGTGCACCCAGCACGTTAAGCGCCATCGCAATACCCGCCGCCTTTGGCGGAAGCAGGTTCTGATAAGGGGAGCGTGTTTGTTGACGTTTATCTTCCGTAAACCGTGAGCCTTCCACAAAGTTCACGATGGTCGTTGGATGTGCGCGAAACTTTTCACAGGAGCGGCGCGTGGTCTCCACATCCTTACCGCGACGCTCCGGATGACGAATCAGATAGCTGCGCGAATAGCGTTTCATAAACGGCATATCGAGCGCCCAGCAGGCCAGCCCGATAAAGGGCACCCAGGCGAGCTGCTGCTTCAGGAAGTACTTGTTCATCGGGATATGTTTGCGAAAAAGCACGCATAACACCACGATGTCCGCCCAGCTGTGATGATTGCAGATCAGCAGGTACCAGTTCTTTTTGTTGAGGCTCTCCAGCCCTTCGACATCCCACTTCAGATGCGGATTCAGGCACAGCAGGATCGCTAGCCCTTCACACCAGCAATACATCATGAAATTACAAAACGCAGAGACGGATCGCCACACCGCAGGCACAGGCAGCAGCAGTTTAACGATCCCGGCGATAATGATTGGCACAGAACACGCAATCGTCACCAGAATTGTTAAAATGATGCTTAGCGGTAATGTTATTGCAGCGAGCAATCTCGACATGATGAGCTTTTTCAGGTGGTTAGCTTTAATGGACCCGCCGATGATACGGCGCTGGGGGCTGATTTTATCAGAAAAGTGACAAAATTATGGCGCTTTCATATCGTCAATAGACGGCTTTTCCCCTGAAGCAGAAGATTTCTCTATTATTGTGCGCTAATCAGGACTTATATCCACATAGACTAAATTGCCATCAGCAGGCTATTTTCATGCAGTGTTAGTTGTTAACGTTATGATATGTAATAATTTATTCTCAACGCGCACCTGCTTTTAGTATCTGTTTTTCATTTGAAGTGAAAATATTCACAAACTTATCCACAGTTTGAATTTTGCGAGCGATCCTCACGATCGCAAAATCTTTTCCTGTATCGAACCTGAATAACTGATGTTTTCATCCTTCTGTGGCATCCTTTACGCATAAATTGATTAAAGGCACGGACATTATGGTTCAGATCCCAGAAAACCCACTTATTCTCGTCGACGGCTCTTCTTACCTGTATCGGGCGTACCATGCGTTTCCTCCTCTGACCAATAGCGCAGGGGAACCTACCGGCGCGATGTACGGCGTGCTGAACATGCTGCGCAGCCTGATTCTTCAGTATCAGCCCACCCATGCGGCTGTCGTTTTTGATGCGAAAGGCAAAACCTTCCGCGATGAGCTGTTCGAACATTACAAATCCCATCGTCCGCCAATGCCTGACGATCTGCGTGCGCAGATTGAGCCACTGCACGCCATGGTGAAAGCAATGGGCCTGCCGCTGCTGGCCGTCTCTGGCGTGGAGGCCGACGACGTCATCGGTACGCTGGCGCGTGAAGCTGAAAAAATGGGCCGTCCGGTGCTGATCAGCACCGGTGATAAAGATATGGCGCAGCTGGTGACGCCAGGTATTACCCTGATCAACACCATGACCAACACCATTCTGGGGCCAGAAGAAGTAGTCACTAAGTATGGCGTGCCGCCAGAGCTGATTATCGACTTCCTCGCGTTGATGGGCGACTCCTCGGATAACATTCCTGGCGTTCCTGGCGTCGGTGAAAAAACCGCGCAGGCGCTGCTTCAGGGGCTGGGTGGCCTGGATACGCTCTACGCGGAATCAGACAAAATCGCCGGACTTTCCTTCCGTGGCGCAAAAACCATGGCCGGGAAGCTGGAAGAGAACAAAGAGGTGGCTTATCTCTCCTATAAGCTGGCAACAATCAAAACCGATGTGGAACTGGAGCTGGGCTGTGAGCAGTTGGAAGTGCAACAGCCTTCCGCTGACGACCTGCTGAGCCTGTTTAAGAAATACGAATTCAAGCGCTGGACCACTGACGTGGAAGCCGGTAAATGGCTGCAGGCAAAAGGGGCCAAACCTGCTGCTAAGCCGAAAGAGACGATTGTCGTTGATGCCGAAGATCAGGCGGAAGAAGAAGCCGCAGCGCTCTCCTTCGACAACTACGAAACCATTCTGGAAGAGTCACAGCTGATCGCCTGGATCGAGAAACTGAAAAAAGCGCCGGTCTTTGCCTTTGACACCGAAACAGACAGCCTCGACAACATCTCAGCCAATATGGTGGGATTGTCCTTTGCGACAGAGCCGGGTATTGCCGCCTACGTTCCCGTGGCGCACGACTACCTGGATGCGCCGGAGCAGATCTCCCGCGAGCGCGCGCTCGAGCTACTGAAGCCGATTCTGGAAGACGAAAAGGCGCTGAAGGTTGGTCAAAACCTCAAGTACGACCGCGGCATTCTGCAGAACTACGGTATTGAGCTGCGCGGGATTGCCTTTGACACTATGCTCGAATCCTACATTCTGGACAGCGTGGCGGGCCGTCATGATATGGATTCCTTATCTGACCGCTGGCTCAAGCACAAAACCATTACCTTTGAAGAGATTGCCGGTAAAGGGAAAAATCAGCTCACCTTTAACCAGATTGCTCTTGAAGAAGCAGGGCGCTACGCGGCGGAAGATGCCGACGTCACGCTGCAACTGCATCTGAAGATGTGGCCGAAACTGCAGAAGCACGAAGGTCCGCTGAACGTATTCCAGCATATTGAAATGCCGCTGGTGCCCGTGCTGTCCCGTATCGAACGCAATGGCGTTAAGATCGATCCAACGGTGCTGCATAACCACTCTGGCGAGCTCGCGCAGCGTTTGACCGAGCTCGAGCAGAAAGCGCATGAACTTGCAGGCGAGCCGTTTAACCTCTCTTCACCGAAGCAGCTGCAAACCATTCTGTTTGAAAAGCAGGGCATCAAGCCGCTGAAGAAAACCCCTGGCGGCGCGCCGTCAACCTCTGAAGAGGTGCTGGAAGAGCTGGCGCTGGACTACCCGCTGCCAAAAGTGATTCTGCAGTACCGTGGTCTCGCGAAGCTGAAGTCTACCTACACGGACAAACTTCCGCTGATGATCAACCCGAAAACGGGCCGTGTGCACACTTCGTATCATCAGGCGGTAGCGGCAACCGGGCGTCTCTCGTCAACCGATCCTAACCTGCAGAACATTCCGGTGCGTAACGAAGAGGGCCGCCGTATTCGCCAGGCTTTCATCGCACCAGAGGATTATCTGATTGTCTCGGCGGACTACTCGCAAATTGAACTGCGCATTATGGCGCACCTGTCCCGCGATAAAGGTCTGCTGACGGCATTTGCGGAAGGAAAAGACATCCACCGGGCGACCGCGGCGGAGGTCTTTGGTTTACCGCTGGACAACGTGACCAACGAACAGCGCCGCAGTGCAAAAGCGATCAACTTCGGTCTAATCTACGGCATGAGCGCGTTTGGCCTTTCACGGCAGCTAAACATTCCGCGCAAAGAGTCGCAGAAGTATATGGATCTTTACTTCGAGCGTTATCCGGGCGTTCTGGAATATATGGAACGCACCCGCGCGCAGGCGAAAGAGAAAGGTTACGTTGAAACCCTGGATGGCCGTCGTCTCTATCTCCCGGACATCAAATCCAGCAACGCGGCGCGCCGCGCTGGCGCAGAGCGTGCGGCGATCAACGCCCCGATGCAGGGTACCGCAGCGGACATCATCAAGCGCGCAATGATCGCTGTTGATGCCTGGCTGGAGAAAGAGAAGCCGCGCGTGAAAATGATCATGCAGGTACACGATGAACTGGTGTTTGAAGTGCACAAAGACGATCTCGATATTGTGTCGAAAAAGATCCACGAACTGATGGAAAGCAGCATGACGCTGGACGTGCCGTTGCTGGTGGAAGTGGGAAGTGGTGAAAACTGGGATCAGGCTCACTAAAGGTTCTGTGAATAACGCGCTTTTTATGTAAGTTAGCAACATAACAACGCGCGTTTTGTGACGATCATTAGAATTCCCTATGTAAAGAATGAAAAAAAACTACAAAAAGTGCTTTTTCTACAGCAAAAAAAGGGGTAGAGTTATCGACGTAGGGTACAGAGGTAAGATGTTCTATCTTTCAGACCTTTTACTTCACGTAATCGGATTTGGCTGAATATTTTAGCCGCCCCAGTCAGTAATGACTGGGGCGTTTTTTATTGCGGCAAATAAAAGTTCGGGCAAAAAAAAGCGCGGACATCGCCGCGCTCGGTATTACTCTTCTTCCGCTTCCGTCGCGGGTTCCAGCTCGTTAAACCAGCTGTCGAGCTTCTGACGCAGCTTGTCCACGCCCTGTTTTTTCAGCGAAGAGAAAGGCTCAACCTGTACATCGCCATTGAAGGCCAGTACCGCTTCGCGAACCATATTCACCTGCGCTTTACGCGCGCCGCTTGCCAGCTTGTCGGCTTTCGTAAGCAGCACCAGCACGGCAATATCGCTTGCTACGGCCCAGTCGATCATCTGCTGATCGAGATCTTTTAGCGGGTGACGAATATCCATCAGCACCACCAGACCTTTCAGGCACATGCGTTTTTCCAGGTATTCGCCCAGCGCACGCTGCCACTTGATCTTCATTTCTTCAGGCACCTGCGCGTAGCCGTATCCCGGCAAGTCTACGAGGCGTTTGCCTTCAGCCACTTCAAAGAGGTTAATCAGCTGGGTACGGCCAGGTGTTTTTGAGGTGCGCGCCAGGTTCTTCTGATTGGTCAGCGTATTCAGGGCGCTGGATTTCCCCGCATTTGAGCGGCCAGCAAATGCAACTTCAATACCGGTATCAGAAGGCAGGTGGCGAATATCGGGCGCACTGGTGACAAAATGCGTCTGTTGGTAGTTCCAGGTAGTCACGTGGTCGTCTCCAAAAATCGTAATCTGGAGGGATTATACCCGAATGCGGGCAAAAGGCTTTTCTGATTGCACAAGGCTTGCAGGCGAATGCCCAAACGGCTGTGAGAGATCGGCTAATGTTGCTATGGGAGATTTCAGAGAATTCGCATGTGTCAAAAAATGCAAACTGTTTTAAATCATAATCTTATTTCCAGGTAATTATCTGAAAATCTGTATTTGTACCGTTTCGTTGCTTGTTAGTTTAACGGAACAAGGTAAAGTATGCGGCAAGGCGAGGAAGCCAACAGGAAATCGACTTAAGGATTAGGGTCAGGAGCGCCAGGAGGCGAAGACGCAGGATAGTCAGGACGACCAGCGCCTGGAGGCGTTTTAACAGGAAATGGAACCATACACGGACGGTATCAGCCAAAGGATAAACAGGGTGTGTTGTTGGTAAACATGGAATGTCTGACCCGTTAAGGGTTGTGAGTCAGGAAAAAAGGCGACAGATTGCTCTGTCGCCTTTTTTCTTTGCTTGCTTTCTGCTAGATTTCGCCGCAATTCTATACTGAAGAAAACGACTTTAAGATAAAACATCATGAAAAAACCAACCTCCGCTGCGGGCGCGAAACGCCCTGCAAAAGCACGCCGCAAAACGCGCGAAGAACTAAACCAGGAAGCGCGCGATCGCAAACGCGACAAGAAGCATCGTGGCCATGCTGCGGGTAGCCGTGCCAACGGCGGTGGTGCAGCGGGCGCCTCTGCAAAAGGCAAACAGCAGAAAGACCCTCGTATCGGCAGTAAAACTCCCATTCCACTGGGTGTGACAGACACCCCGGTCACTAAGCAGCACAAACCAAAGAGCGAGAAACCTATGCTTTCACCGCAGGCTGAGCTGGATATGCTGGAGAACGATGAGCGCCTGGACGCGCTGCTGGAACGTCTTGAAGAGGGTGAAACCCTGACCGCCGAAGAGCAGTCATGGGTAGATGCCAAACTGGACCGCATTGATGAGCTAATGCAGAAGCTGGGTCTGTCTTACGATGACGAAGACGACGAAGAGGAAGAAGAAAAGCAGGAAGATATGATGCGTCTTCTGAAAGGTGGAAACTAACATTTGCACCCGGCAGGCACGATAGTCCTGCTTATAACCCTTCCGGTTATATGTTATCTGGTGTGGTTATTCGTTAAACTACGGCGGTTGTCGCGGCGACAGAAGTGGCTGCGCACCCGAATGATGGCCCGCGATGGGGCCAGAACGGGCCGCCGTATACGAACGCGACACCAACGGAAGGAGTGAGCATGTCAGCACCAACTATCGACTGGGATTTGGCCCTAATCCAGAAGTATAACTATTCCGGGCCGCGTTATACCTCATACCCCACCGCGCTGGAGTTCTCCGATGCCTTCGGCGAGGCGGATTTTCTTCAGGCCGTCGCGCGCTATCCAGAGCGTCCGCTGTCGCTCTACGTCCATATTCCGTTCTGCCACAAGCTCTGCTACTTCTGCGGCTGTAATAAAATCGTGACCCGTCAGCAGCATAAAGCCGACCAATACCTCGATGCGCTCGAACAGGAAATTGTGCACCGCGCACCGCTTTTTAGAGGGCGTCACGTCAGCCAGCTTCACTGGGGCGGCGGCACGCCAACGTATCTCAATAAGGCGCAAATAAGCCGCCTGATGACGCTGCTGCGCGGAAATTTCAATTTTAACGACGACGCCGAAATCTCGATCGAAGTCGATCCGCGTGAAATTGAGCTGGATGTACTGGATCACTTACGCGCCGAAGGCTTTAATCGTCTGAGCATGGGCGTGCAGGATTTCAATAAAGAGGTGCAGCGTCTGGTCAACCGCGAGCAGGACGAGGAATTTATCTTCGCCTTACTCAACCACGCGCGCGACATCGGCTTTACCTCGACCAACATCGACCTGATTTACGGCCTGCCAAAGCAGACGCCGGAGAGCTTCGCCTTCACGCTGAAGCGCGTGGCTGAACTTAGCCCGGACCGCCTGAGCGTATTTAACTACGCGCACCTGCCGACGCTATTCGCCGCCCAGCGCAAAATCAAAGATGCCGATCTGCCTTCTGCCCAGCAGAAGCTGGATATCCTGCAGGAAACCATCACCTCTCTGACCGAGAGCGGCTATCAATTTATCGGCATGGATCACTTTGCCCGTCCGGATGACGAGCTGGCGATTGCCCAGCGTGACGGCGTTCTGCACCGCAACTTCCAGGGTTACACCACTCAGGGCGATACCGATCTGCTCGGCATGGGTGTCTCCGCCATCAGCATGATCGGTGACTGCTACGCGCAGAACCAGAAAGAGCTGAAGCTCTACTACCAGCAGGTTGATGCAACCGGCAACGCGCTATGGCGCGGCATCGCGCTGACCCGTGACGACTGCATTCGTCGTGATGTGATTAAGGCGCTTATCTGCAACTTCCGTCTCGACTTTAGCGACGTGGAAGCACAGTGGGATCTGACATTCAGCGAATATTTTGCGGAAGACCTGAAGCTGATTGCGCCGCTGGCGAAAGACGGGCTGGTGGATGTGTCGGAGAACGCGATTGAGGTCACGCCGAAAGGGCGTCTGTTGATCCGTAATATCTGCATGTGCTTTGACGCGTATCTGCGCCAGAAGGCGCGTATGCAGCAGTTTTCACGGGTGATTTAAGGCGCAAAGCCGGGTAAGGCGAAGCCGCTACCCGGCTTTTACATTTCACCCTGCTAGCTAAACAGCCCAACCAGCGCCGCACATAATACCGCCGCAACGGCAGTTTGTGGCGTGTGGCTTTCAGCTGCTCCGCTCGACAGTAAAGTCACTAATGATTCCAGCATGATGGTTCCCCCAATTTCCGGGCACGATCATACAAAACTCATCGGAACAGTAAAGCGCAAAATAACGGCAATTTGCGCTCAATTAATAACCTTTACACAGCGGGGTACGATCACTCCATTCCCAGCTCTTTCAGCTTGCGCGTCAGGGTATTACGCCCCCATCCCAGCAGGCGCGCGGCTTCCTGCTTATGGCCCTGCGTATGACGAAGCGCGGTGGTCAACAGCGTACGCTCCATCTCTGGCTGAGCCTCAGACAGCAGGTTTTGATGACCGGAACGCAGCGCGCGGTCGGCCCACTGCGCCAGCAGCGTTGCCCAGCTGTCCGGCAGCGCGTGCCCGGTGCTGCTTTCGGGCGCGGTGGCCTCAAACAGTTCGGCAGGGAGATCCTGAATCAACACTTCCTGTCCGGCGGCCATCACGGTCAGCCAGCGGCAGGTGTTTTCCAGCTGGCGCACGTTGCCCGGCCACGCCAGACGGGTGAGGGCGGCATCGGTTTCCGGGTGAAGCTGCTTGGCTTCCACGCCCAGCTCGCGGGCCGCCACCTGCAGGAAATGACGCGCCAGGCGCGGGATATCTTCCCGACGCTCGCGCAACGGCGGCAGGTGGACGCGGATCACGTTCAGGCGATGGAATAAATCCTCACGGAATTTGCCCTCCTGCACGCGCAGCTCCAGGTTCTGGTGCGTCGCGGCGATAATACGCACGTCCACCTTCACCGGCGCATAGCCGCCCACGCGGTAAAACTGCCCGTCGGCCAGCACGCGCAGCAGGCGAGTTTGAACGTCCAGCGGCATATCGCCGATCTCGTCCAGGAATAGCGTGCCGCCGTCAGCCTGCTCAAAGCGCCCCTGGCGAATGGTATTCGCGCCGGTAAACGCCCCTTTTTCGTGGCCGAACAGCTCGGACTCAATCAAATCCTTCGGGATCGCCGCCATATTGAGGGCGATAAACGGCGCTTTTGCCCGCGGGCTGTGGCGATGTAACGCATGCGCCACCAGCTCTTTACCTGTACCCGATTCTCCGTTAATCAACACGCTGATGGACGAGCGGGACAGACGGCCAATAATGCGAAACACGTCCTGCATTGCCGGCGCTTCGCCGATGATGTCAGTGGTTGGCCCAAAATCGGGCGCGTGGCGCGGCTGTTGTTGCTCCTGGTAGTGGCTAATCGCGCGCTCAACCAGCGCCACCGCTTCGTCGATATCGAACGGTTTGGGCAGATAATCGAATGCCCCTTGCTGATAGGCGCTCACCGCGGCATCCAGGTCGGAATGAGCCGTCATTATGATGACCGGAAGCATAGGATGGCGCTGTTTGATCTGCTTTAACAGCGCCAGCCCGTCCATGCCCGGCATGCGAATATCCGACAGCAGAACGTCCGGCGTTTTGGTGGTGAGTGCGTCGAGCACCTCGCTGCCGCTCTCAAACGTCGTGCAGCTTAAACCTGCCCCTGTGAGCGCGCGTTCAAGCACCCAACGGATGGAGCTATCGTCATCGACTACCCAGACTATCCCTCGTTGCATAAACGTCACCTTTATTTTTTAATCGGCAGGAAAACCGAAAACTCGGTATGTCCCGGCCAACTGGTAAATTCAATTTTTCCGGAGTGCTGATCGATCAAGCTGCGGGCGATAGATAAGCCCAGTCCCGTACCGCCTTCGCGCCCGCTTACCATTGGGTAGAACAGGGTGTCCTGCAGATGAGAAGGAATGCCAGGCCCGTTATCCTCAACGTCGATGCGTGCCGCCAGACGATAGCGCACGCCGTGCAGCGTGAGCTGGAAGGCGGTGCGGGTGCGTAAAATAATCTCGCCCCCTTCCGGCCCCAGCGCCTGCAGGGCATTGCGCACAATATTCAGCAGAACCTGCTCAATCTGGTCCGGGTCATGCGCCAGTTCCGGCAGGCTTGGGTCGTAATCACGCACCAGCGTGACGTTCTCCGGCAGCTCCATGGAGACGAGCTTCACCACCCGTTCAGCGACTTTATGAATGCTTTCTGAAACGTGCATACCCGGCTGCTGCGGCCCGAGCAGGCGATCGACCAGGTTACGCAGGCGGTCCGCCTGCTCAATGATGACGTTGGTGTACTCCGCCAGCGCGGGATCGGGCAGCGCCTTGGTCAGAAGCTGCGCCGCGCCGCGTAACCCACCCAGCGGGTTTTTGATTTCATGCGCCAGACCGCGCACCAGGTCACGGGCGGCAATTTGCTGCGCATGCTGAAGCTGCTCCTGGCTCAGGCGACGCTGATTATCCATCGGCGCCATTTCCAGCAGGATCAGTCCTTCGGGAAGACGTTGCGCGGTAAGAGAGAGAATATGTGAGCGCCCGTCGATCACCAGCGTGACTTCGTTATCGGTGAACCCCTGACCGGCCTGCAAACTTTCCTGCATCAGGCCAATATTCAGCGAGAAATAGCTCAACAACTCAGGAAGCGGGGTGCCAAACAGTTTGCGTGAACTCTGGGCGAGCAGCTGTTGCGCCGCCGGGTTGGCGTAATGGACGGCCAGCTCGTCGTCGACCAGCAGGATGCTGTTAATCAAAGAATTGAGGATCTGCCCAGCATCGGGCAGCGTGCCAGTTGCCATTCAGCAGTCTCCTGGAGTCGTTGCACTGTTTTAGTGCAGTATAGCGGTTTCGGCGTAAAAAGCGCGTGAGATCAGGTTGTTGGTGGAGAAAAAAGCCCATCCGGAGATGGGCTAAAAGTTTCCACGGCAACTACCCCCGGCGCTTTTGACGCCGGGTAAAACAACTAAATTAAACGCTGTAGTACAGTTCGAACTCAACCGGATGCGGAGTCATACGCACGCGGTCGTTCTCTTCAGTACGCAGGGCGATGTAAGCATCGATAGCGTCGTCAGTGAATACGCCACCCGCAGTCAGGAACTCGCGGTCTGCATCCAGCGCCTGCAGGGCTTCTTCCAGAGAGCCAGCAACCTGTGGGATCTCTTTCGCTTCTTCTGGCGGCAGGTCGTACAGGTTTTTGTCCATCGCTTCGCCTGGGTGGATCTTGTTCTTGATACCGTCCAGACCGGCCATCAGCAGCGCTGCGAAGCACAGGTATGGGTTAGCCGCTGGGTCCGGGAAGCGCACTTCGATACGACGCGCTTTTGGAGACGCCACCACCGGGATACGGATAGAAGCAGAACGGTTACGCGCAGAGTAGGCCAGCATAACTGGCGCTTCGTAGCCCGGGACCAGACGCTTGTAGGAGTTAGTGGTTGGGTTCGCCAGGGCGTTGATCGCTTTAGCGTGTTTGATCACACCACCGATGTAATACAGCGCCTGCTCGGACAGACCGGCATATTTGTCGCCAGAGAACAGGTTGGTACCGTTCTTGGACAGAGACATGTGGCAGTGCATACCGGAGCCGTTGTCGCCAAACATTGGTTTTGGCATGAAGGTCGCGGTTTTACCGAAACGGTGCGCAACGTTGTGCACAACGTATTTGTAGATCTGAATTTCGTCCGCTTTTTTGGTCATGGTGTTGAAGCGGGTTGCCACTTCGTTCTGACCCGCCGTCGCCACTTCGTGGTGGTGCGCTTCAACAACCAGGCCCATCTCTTCCATCACCAGGCACATGGTGGAACGGATGTCCTGCGCAGAGTCGACCGGAGGAACCGGGAAGTAACCGCCTTTCACACCAGGACGGTGACCTTTGTTACCACCTTCGTATTTGGTGGAAGAGTTCCATGCGCCTTCGATGTCGTCGATAGCCACGTGGGAGCCAGAAATAGAGGCACCGAAGCGGATGTCGTCGAACAGGAAGAACTCTGGCTCTGGCCCGAACAGAACGGTGTCCGCGATGCCGGTGGAACGCAGGTACTCTTCAGCGCGTTTAGCGATAGAACGTGGGTCGCGGTCGTAGCCCTGCAGCGTGCCTGGCTCGAGGATGTCGCAGCGGATGATCAGGGTTGGTTCTTCGAAGAACGGATCAATGACCGCAGTGGTTGCGTCTGGCATCAGAACCATGTCGGATTCGTTAATGCCTTTCCAGCCACCAATGGAGGAGCCGTCAAACATTTTGCCTTCTTCAAAGAATTCGGCGTTCACCTGATGAGCAGGGATTGTGACGTGCTGTTCTTTACCTTTGGTATCGGTGAAGCGCAGATCAACAAACTTCACTTCATGTTCGTTCAGCATCGTCAAAACGTGTTCAGCGGACATACTTAACTCTCCAGATTGGTCATTGTCGTCGTGGTAACGAGGTCTTCAATTTCTGTTGGTACTGGCTGTTGCCATGTATTTTTTATAAAGCGAAATCTGTGCCAACTTTTAAAACACCCCAAAAAGGCGTTATCATGCGCACCATAGTGCAAAAGGGCTGCACCATGATGGATTTGTTGCACCAGTATAGTGCTTCAATGTGAACATTAAGCACCATATTGGTGCAATTTACGTTAAAGTGCCCTTTTACCGCTCCGTGAAAGCGATCACAAAGCATCTCTGCAATACTTGTTTGCGGGGGATGTTTGTGATCCTGTTTTGTAGTGCGATTAATCCGTGTACAATAACGCGCTATTTCTAAATGCCTGAGGCAAAGTTGTGATCGAAAATTTGCGTAACATCGCCATCATCGCGCACGTTGACCATGGTAAAACTACCCTGGTTGATAAGCTGCTGCAGCAATCCGGTACGTTTGATGCGCGTGCCGAAACCCAAGAACGCGTGATGGACTCCAACGATTTGGAGAAAGAGCGTGGGATTACCATCCTCGCGAAAAACACCGCGATTAAATGGAATGACTACCGTATCAACATCGTTGATACCCCAGGGCACGCCGACTTCGGTGGTGAAGTTGAACGTGTAATGTCCATGGTAGACTCCGTTCTGCTGGTCGTTGACGCAATGGATGGCCCAATGCCACAGACGCGCTTCGTGACCAAAAAAGCTTTTGCCCATGGTCTGAAGCCAATCGTTGTTATCAACAAAGTTGACCGCCCTGGCGCGCGTCCTGACTGGGTTGTTGACCAGGTCTTCGACCTGTTCGTTAACCTCGACGCGACCGACGAGCAGCTGGACTTCCCTATCGTTTACGCCTCTGCGCTGAACGGTATCGCAGGTCTGGACCACGAAGACATGGCTGAAGACATGACCCCGCTGTATCAGGCGATTGTTGACCGTGTTCCTGCGCCAAACGTTGACCTGGAAGGCACCCTACAGATGCAGATCTCCCAGCTCGACTACAACAACTACGTTGGCGTAATCGGCATTGGCCGTATCAAGCGCGGTAAAGTGAAGCCTAACCAGCAGGTCACTATCATCGATAGCGAAGGCAAAACCCGTAACGGTAAAGTCGGTAAAGTCCTGACTCACCTGGGTCTTGAGCGTATCGAGAGCGACATCGCTGAAGCGGGCGACATCATCGCGATCACCGGTCTGGGTGAGCTGAACATCTCCGACACCATCTGCGATCCGCAGAACGTCGAAGCGCTGCCAGCCCTGTCCGTTGATGAACCAACCGTATCCATGTTCTTCAACGTCAACACCTCTCCGTTCTGTGGTAAAGAAGGTAAGTTCGTTACCTCTCGTCAGATCCTTGACCGTCTGAACAAAGAGCTGGTGCACAACGTTGCGCTACGCGTTGAAGAAACCGAAGATGCTGATGCATTCCGCGTTTCTGGTCGTGGTGAGCTGCACCTGTCTGTTCTGATCGAAAACATGCGTCGTGAAGGTTTCGAGATGGCGGTTTCCCGTCCGAAAGTAATCTTCCGCGAAATCGATGGCCGTAAACAAGAGCCGTTCGAAAACGTAACGCTGGACGTAGAAGAGCAGCACCAGGGTTCTGTGATGCAGGCGCTGGGCGAGCGTAAAGGCGACCTGAAAAACATGAATCCAGACGGCAAAGGCCGCGTACGTCTCGACTACGTGATCCCAAGCCGTGGCCTGATCGGCTTCCGTTCTGAGTTCATGACCATGACCTCCGGTACCGGCCTGCTGTACTCCACCTTCAGCCACTACGACGACGTTCGTCCGGGCGAAGTGGGCCAGCGTAACAACGGCGTACTGATCTCCAACGGTCAGGGTAAAGCGGTTGCGTTTGCGCTGTTCGGTCTGCAGGATCGCGGTAAGCTGTTCCTGGGTCACGGTGCTGAAGTTTACGAAGGCCAGATCATCGGTATTCACAGCCGTTCTAACGACCTGACGGTAAACTGCCTGACCGGTAAGAAGCTGACCAACATGCGTGCGTCCGGTACTGACGAAGCAACGGTTCTGGTTCCACCGATCAAGATGACCCTGGAGCAGGCTCTGGAGTTCATTGATGATGACGAACTGGTAGAAGTGACTCCACAGTCAATTCGTATCCGTAAACGTCACCTGACCGAGAACGATCGTAAACGTGCTATGCGCGGTGCGAAAGAAGACTAATACGGTCAATCCGTAGTAAAAAAAGCCGCTGAGAAATCAGCGGCTTTTTTATTAGAACGAATAACGTAACCCCAGGCGGATCCTGTACTGCTCGCGGTTGTAATCATTCCATCTGTCCAGCCACTGGAGTTCGAGGTACGGCAGCCAGTTTCTGTCGATCTTATAGCTGAACTTGTTGGTAATTTCCCAGTGATGGTCTTTGCCATTTTTGCTGTGGTAATCATTCACCCGCTGGAAAAAGTGCGGTTCAAAGGTGTAGAAAAACGCATCCGTCACCTTGAAATTCCAGTAGTTGGCAAATTCGTGCGTGTCGTTTTTATCCATCTGCCCGTTATAGTCCGGCGTATCGTAGTTGTTATGGTTATAGCGATAGCGGAACGTCAGATTAAACCCGTCCGTGAATTTATAGTTGGTATCTAAATAAACCGCGCCACCCGAACCGGCGCTGCTGTCGTTGATCAACCCGCCCGGCTGGAAGGTGAGTTTGTCGGTCGGCTTAAAGAGCGGATACCACCCCTCGATTTCGTTATAGCTGTGCTTAAGTTCATCCCATTTACCCACGTTATAGGCGTTGGTGAACATCAGTCCCGCGCCCATATCGAAGTTATAGCCCGCACGCAGGATCACCTCGTGCAGCTCAGAAGCCGTATTGTAGGCTTCGCGGGTTTCGACATAGGCCCCGGCAAATACCGGGCAGGACACAGACGACACGATCAGTACAGTGATGATTCTTTTCATAATTTGTCCATGTATCAGGTACAGAAAGGCCTCCCTCCTGATAAACAGGAAGGACATAGTGGCCGAATTTATTGTTATAAAGTGACTGCTGACGCTTTATTGTTGGGTGTTATCTCAGGGGTATTCGCTGACTGTTTTTTCCGTTTTCCAATCTCCTCGATAATAAAGGCGAAGCGCGCTTCGTTGAGTTTATAAAACAGCCCCATGGTCACGGCGGCGACGATTGCCAGGCCGCACGGCCAGAGGAAAATAAGCTGACGCAAACCCAGCAACGTGCCCGCGCTCTGCACCGCATGAGGAACGTAGCCGATCTGGGTCAGCATGATGCCGGGCAGGAAGCCGGCGAGAGCGGCGGAGATTTTGCGCGAGAAGGTGTAGCCGGTGTAAACCGATCCCTCGGCGCGGATGCCGGTTTTCCACTCGCCGTAATCGACGGTGTCCGGCACCAGCGCCCAGTTGAGGCTATTAACAAACGCCGTGCCGAAAAAGGCCATGCAGGAAAACAGCACGAACAGCAGGGAGCTGGTCCCCCAGAAGAAGTTCAGCACGTCGCCCACCGCCCACAGCGTCAGCCCGCCCAGATAGACCGGCTTCTTGCCAAAGCGCTTCACCGCGCCGGGCACCAGAAACACGCCAATCAGAATGCAGCCCATGCTGAAAAAGCCCATCCACGACAGCAGATGCAGGTCGTTTAGCACGTACTGGGTGTAATAGACCTGAATCGCCAGCTTGATGTTGAACGCGGCGAGAGTACACAGGTTGGCAATGCACAGCACCAGCAGCGGCGGATTGCGGAAAATCGCGCAGAACGATTTCAGAATGCCGGGCTTATGGTGATCGGGCGTTATCTCGACGTAGCGCTCTTTCACCCCGCTGTAGCACCACCACATGCAGAACAGGCCGCCGGTGACGAACACCAGCGCAGCCACCAGATAGCCGAGGGAGGGCTGGTGGACGAACAGCGCCTGAATGGGCATAAAGCCGACGGTGCAGAGTAACAGCCCCACCGTTGCGCCGCCCTGACGCCACGCGGCAAGCTGCGCGCGCTCGTTCGGGTTTTTGGTGATGGCAGGGACCATCGCACCGTAGGCGCAGTTCATCAGGCTGTAGCAGAGCCCAAACATCATGAAGAGCACGGTGGCGAGGGCCGTTTTGACCGTCAGGCTAAAGTCGTTGGCCATAAACTGCGCCGTCGCAACCAGCGCCACCGGGACGGAGGCATACAAAATGAATGGCCGGAACTTCCCCCTCGGTCCGATGTTTCGCCGGGAATCCAACAGCACCCCGGTAAGCATGTCGGTAAACGCGGTGAAAAACTTCGCGACGAGGAAAATAATGCCGCCGTAGAACGCGGGCATCCCCAGTTCATCGGTGTAAAACTTCAGCAAATACAGCGTGCCAATACAGAGCATCAGGTTCGAGCCAAAATCGCCCATCCCGTAGGCGCACTTCTCTCGCAGGCTCAATTTCAGGGTTAACGGATCAGTATTGTATGTCATGGTCGATCCTCAGAGCGCCCCGCAGGGCGCTCTATCACGTCATTTAGGCCGTACGTTTGCGCAGTTCGATCTCTTCCACGATGCGCACATACATCTTCTCGTTGAGGTTGTAGAAGCAGCCCATCGCCACGATGGTGATGACCGCCAGCAGGCTCGGGTAGATAAATATCAGCTGCCGCAGCCCTTCAACCGTCCCGGCGGACTGAACCACGTTCGGCACGTAGCCGATCTGGGTGAGCATGATCCCCGGGAAGAAGCCGGCCAGCGCCTGGGATACCTTCCTGAAGAAGGTAAAGCCGGTGTAGACCGTTCCCTCGGAGCGCACGCCGGTGCGCCACTCGCCGTATTCCACGGTATCGGACACCAGCGCCCAGTTCAGACTGTTCACGAACGCGGAGCCGAAGAACGCCAGGCAGGAAAACGCCACAAAGCTCACCGAGCCGCCGCCGAAGAAGTAGTTGAGCAGATCGCCCGCCACCCAAATTGCCAACCCGCTGATGTAGACCTTTTTCTTGCCGAAGCGCCGCACCGCGCCGGGCATCATAAAGACGCCGATAAAAATACAGCCCATGCTGAAGAAACCCATGTACGACAGCAGGATCGGGTCGTTCAGCACGTACTGCGTGTAGTAGACCTGAATAGCGAGTTTGACGTTAAAGGCGCCCAGCGTGCACAGGTTCGCGATGCACAGGATAAACAGCGGACGGTTCCCGGCAATGGCGCGAAACGACTGCAGCAGCCCCGGCTTTTGCGCCGGGTTAGCGGGCTGCGTCTCGACGTAACGCTCGGTGACGCCCTTATAGCACCACCACATAAAGAACAGCCCGAACAGCGAGAAGAGGGTGGCGGCAAAGATGTAGCCAAGCTGGTCGTTACCCTCAATCAGGTTCATCACCGGGACAAAGCCCACCGTACAGAGCAGCAGGCCGAGCGTGGCGCCGCCCTGACGCCAGGCCGCCAGCGAGGCGCGCTCGTCCGGGTTTTTGGTGATGGCGGGCACCATCGCGCCGTAAGAGCAGTTCATCATGCTGAAGAACAGGCCGTACAGCATGAACAGCACCGTCGCCATCACCGTTTTGCCGGTCATCTCAAATGGCGTACCGACGAAGTTGGCAATCGCCAGTAAGGTCACCGGGAAGGCGGCATACAGCACGAACGGGCGGAATTTCCCTTTCGGGCCGATCTTGCGCCTGGAGTCGAGCATGATCCCGGTGCCCATATCGGTGAAGGCGGTAAAAAACTTCGCAATCAGGAAGATAATCCCGCCGTATGTGCCCGGCAGCCCCAGCACGTCGGTGTAAAACTTCAGCAAATAGAGCGTGCCGATATCCAGCAGGATGTTAGAGCCGAGATCGCCCATCCCGTAGGCGAGTTTTTCTTTAAACGGCAGGCGTAGGGTTGCCGGATCGGAAGTATGTTGACTCATTATTGTTCTCCGTCTGCCCGCAGGTTTCCCTGCGGGCGAGCCTTATCAGATATCACGTAAGGTGCTAAACAGATCTGCCCATTCGCTGTGCTGGCGATAGAAGACCGGCGGCTTGCCGATCGGGGCATCTACGGTCACGTCACCGCCCTGGCAGGTTTCTCCGGTCCACGCATTGACCCAGCTGTCCTGCGGCAGATAGAGCGACCAGTCCCGGCGGCCCTCTTCATGAACCGGTGCCACCAGCAGATCGCGGCCAAACAGGTACTGGTATTTCAGCGTGTAGGCGCGCGCGTCGTCCTCATAGTGCAGGAACAGCGGACGCATCACCGGCAGGCCGCTTTTCGCGTTCTGCGCAACCGCAGCTTTGATGTACGGCTTAAGGGTGGTGAACACGGTGGTCATGCGCGCGAAGTGCGCGATGGTTTCCGCATCGCCGTCGAACTGCCAGTTGTCGCCAGGGCGGTTGCCCTCGTGGGTACGCATCATCGGCGTAAAGGCGCTGAAGTCGCACCAGCGCAGCAGCAGTTCCTTGCTGCGCTTCATCTCGAACAGGGTGGTATAGCCGCCGATGTCGCTGTGGTGCAGGCCGTGCCCGGTCATCGCCAGCGACAGCGCTGCGGGCACGACGGACGCCAGACCGTCGTCCAGGCTCCAGTCAACGTTCTGATCCCCCGCCCACATCATCACTGAGTGCTTCTGGCTGCCGGTGTAGCCCGCGCGCATGAAGAACAGGATCTCCCCGAGCTTGCCGGTCTCCTGGAGCGCCTCGTAGTTACATTTCGCCCACAGGGCAGGCCAGGCGTTATGCATGATCTCCGCGCTCACGCCGTTGTGCAGGAAAGTGTCGGTTGGCAGATACTCCCCGAAATCGGCCATCCAGCCGCCGCAGCCCAGTTCGATCAGGTTCTTTTTGATGACCTCTTTGTACCAGCCGTAGGCTTCCGGGTTGGTCAGGTCGATAACGCCCGCGTAGAACTCGCCGAACTCAACGTGGTAGTCCTCGCCGTTGGCGTTTTTGGTCAGATAGCCGCGTTTCGCCGCCTCTTCGCAGAGATCTTTATCGCTGGCGACGTACGGGTTGATATAGGAGAGGAATTGTACGCCCTCCTGCTTCCACTGCCCGATCCGCTCGTCAAGCTGCGGATAGAGCTCGCTGTTCCACTTCCAGTTCCACATCACGCGTTTGCCGAAGGAGGTCATGCGGATGCCGGACCAGTCCTGCGCCCAGATGCCGTTCACCTTCACGCCGCCCTCGCGCATGGCGTCGAGCTTCTGCTGGCACACCTCGGTGCCGCCCTGGATGCCCAGCGTCACGCCGTCGTAAACCCAGTCCGGCAGCTCAGGCTGGCGCCCCAGCAGGCCGGTGAGTTTTTCCAGCAGATCGACGTAGGTTTCCGCACATTCGAAGCGCAGCGTGGCGTTATCTTCCCAGAACGCCAGCTCGTGGAAATCCGGCGCGCTGAAGTCAAAGTTCATGTAGCAGCTGTTATCCACGTGGCAGTAGTACTTCTGGGTGCTCACAAAGGTAGGCTGCGGGAAGAAGGTCCAGTAGTAGTCACCACCCGCGTTCTCTTTACAGTCGGCCTGCCAGGTGACGTAGGTCTGCTTGTTGCGGCCCACGCCCTGCTCGCTGGTCCACAGCGGGAACGGCTTGCCGCGCAGGTCGAAGTACGAGAATTGCTCGCCGCAGCCGTAGATATGATCTTCCGGCTGCGCCGCCAGCCGCAGCCAGATGCGGTTATGGCCGGGAGCATCATTTTTCAGCTTCAGCTCCAGACGGCCTTCCGCATCCACGCCCACCAGCAGCGTCGCGCTTACCGCATCGCCGCGGGTAAAGCGGATCGCCCAGCCCGCGCTTTGCTGCGTGACGGTCGCGTCCGTCAGGGCAATCTTTTCGTTGAGCTTGTCTTTAATGCTGAAATTGCCGCGAAACATCTCGATATCGGCCTCGCCTGCTCCGATCCACAGGCAAGGCGCTTCTTCAGAGTGGGACAAAATCAGGCGATCCTGCCAGCGCAGGGTAAAGCCACGTTCGTTATTTTTTAGGTCAATATTGTGTAGGGTACGCATAAAAACTCCGTCTTTATTATTTGGCCTGGCTGTCCAGCAATCCGGCGGCGACGGCAGGCGCTAAGCCCGGCGCCAGCGGCAGGCGGGGGATCACCAGGCAGTGCAGCAGATGGTAAATATCCTGCTTGCCGTCCCAGACTTTGGTGGTCACTTCGTTATTAGTGTCCAGCTCCTGCCACCAGGAACCGTTTTCGTAATCCATCAGGTACTTGATGCAGTAATCCCACCACTTCTGATACCAGGCTTCGTACTGCGCTTCGCCGGTCACGGTATAGAGGGCATAGGCCGTGCCCATCGCCTCGACGATTGGCCAGCGCACGCGTTCGCGGACGATAGGCTTGCCGTCCCAGCCCACGGAATAGACAAACCCGTCGGCGCCGTCGGGTGCCCAGGCGTCGCGGATGGTGGCGTGGAACAGGCCTTTCGCATCTTCCAGCAGCCACTCAGGTGGAGTTTCAAAGCGCGCTTCCAGCGCGGCGCGCAGGTGCAGCATCAGGCGGCCCCACTCAATCCAGTGTCCCGGCGTGCCGCCGTAGGCGCGGAAGCGGTGAGCAGGATTATCGATGTTGTAATCGCGGATCGGGTTCCAGTCGGTGTCGAAATGCTCGTTAACGCGATACTCACCTTTGCGCGCTACGTCGTGAATAATCACCGAGGCGATGCGCAGGGCGCGGTCGAGCCACTTACGGTCGTGGGTTACGTCATAGACAATCAGGAAGGCTTCCACGGCGTGCATGTTGGCGTTACCGCCGCGGTAATCTTCCGTTTTGCTGAAGGCTTCATCCCAGGACTCGAGGCACATTTGCTCCTGTTCGCTCCAGAAGTAGCGCTCAATCACCTCGATGGCATCGTCCAGCAGCTTGCGTGCCTGCGGGTGTCCTGTGGTCACGGCGCTCGCCGCGCCCAGCAGGACGAAGAAGTGCTGATAGCCCTGCTTGGAGGCGTCAATGACGCCTTCATCGTTTACGCAGGCGTACCAGCCGCCGTGCTGCTTGTCGCGCAGCGGACCGTTGAGGGCGTTAATGCCGTGCTCAACCAGGGCATACGCGCCGGGACGGCCCATGTTCGCCGCCACCGCGTACACGTGCAGCATGCGGGCGGTGATCCACAGGTGGGTACCCATATCGCTGCGCACCTGCCCGTTATTGCCCAGCCAGCCAAAGCCGGTCGGTACGGCGGCGTTTTTGCCGAAATCAAGAATGCGGTCGGTCTCTTGTTCGAGCCAGCGGTTGTGGCTCAGGGTGTTAAACCATTTCATGTTCGGGTCCTTTCTTAACGGCGAGCCATCATTTCGTCGACGATCTCACCCAGACGCTGAAGTTTTGGTACGGAAATATCACGCAGCATCAGCTCGGTATCCGGCAGGCCAATCACCGAGGACCAGACGGCGCGACCGGCTAAAAAGCCCGATGCCCCCGCCTGCATCGCCACGCTCACGGCGCGCGGGAACAGCTTATCGTCCACGCCGGAGGAGAGGATCACCCACGGCATGGCGATGTTCTCGTTCAGCTTCTGCGAGGCCGCCAGCAGTTCCTGCTGCGTGCCCTTACCAAACAGCGGCATCTCCACCTTGTAGAGGTCGGCACCGCTGTCGCCCAGCTCTTTAGCCGCATCGATAATCGCCTGTTCGCGGTTAAATTCGGCTCCGCGACGCGGCGGACGCACCACAGGCTCGATAATGCTCAGCAGCCCGTTGTCGTGGCACAGCGTATTGAACGCTTTCACCATCTCCAGGCGCTGCTGCGGATCTTCATCGCTACGCCACAGCACCAGCAGCTTCAGCGCCTTGCCGCCGTCGCGTTTGATCGCCTGCGCGTCGATGTTCTTGTCGATGACCACGCTGTCGACCGGGATCCCGTTCCCTGGAATAAACTCGTCGGCCGCCACAATCATCGCGCAGCTTTCGGCAACGGCCTGCTGCTCCACAATCTGGCGATAGCAAAACTGCTGATCGACGAGAATGGCAGAGGCGTACGGCGACAGAATCTTCGCCGCGTTGACCTTAAAATCCGTCAGGTGCTGGTCGGTTACCGGCACCGGCGCGCCTGCGGCGGCAAACATCAGGCGCATCGCTTCGCGCTGATCCACGGCCAGCATTGCAAAACCGCCGGAAGGTCGGGTGATATCTTTCAGGGTGTACATCGTCATTCCTCAGTCCTTTCGTATCAGTGTGATTTTTTCAGCCCGGCAGATGCGCGAACCTGTTCAAGAATGGCCGTCCAGTCTTCGCGCCCGCGCCCGGCGGCGCGAGCCTGGTTATAAACTTCGCGGGACGCCGCGCCCAGCGGCATCGGAACGTGGAGCTGGTTAGCCACGTCCAGGGCGATCCCCAGATCTTTATGCGCAAGGTCGATCATGAAGGCGGGTGAAAGATCGCCTTTCAGCACCTTGTTCGGCCATGAGGTGGTGAAGTGGCCTTTACCCGCAGGCGTACCGCTCATAACCTTCAGCGCCACGTCAAAGGAGAGGCCAAGCGCTTCACACAGCACCGCCGCCTCGGCGGAAAGCGCGTTCAGGGCGATGCTCATGTAGTTATTGATAAGCTTCACGCGGATGCCCATGCCCGGCCCGCCGGCGTTAATCAGCTCACTGCCCATCGCCATTAAGACAGGGGTGGCGCGTTCCACCTGCTGCGCGGTGCCGCCCGCCAGCAGAAGCAGCGTGCCGGCGATGGCATGGTCAGACGTGCGTCCCACGGGCACGTCCATCAGGCTGAAGCCGCGCTCTGCCATGTCACGGATCAGCGCGTCGGTTTGCAGCGGGTGGATGGTGGACATATCAATCACCAGCGCGTCGCGGGATAACCCTTTGCACACGCCGTGCTCGCCGAACAGCACGCTGCGCACCAGGTCGCCGTTTGGCAGCATGGTAATGACGAATTCGGCGTCCGTTGCGGCCTGAGCGGGCGTAGCCGCCGCCCGTGCGCCGCTCTCTACCAGCGCCTGAACCGCCTGCGGGTTCACGTCAAAGACGTTAAGCTGATGGCCTTGCTTCAACAGATTCTTCGCCATTGGCGCGCCCATCTGACCTAAACCGATAAATGCGATTGCTGACATGCCTCTCTCCTGTCACATCGTGTCAATTTCTGCGCGTTTTTGTTGTCTGTTTTTGATCGTATTTGTAATTTATAGTCAAAAAATTGACACGGGTCACTTTTTAAACATTTGGTGAAATTAAAATGAAGGCATCAGAAATCGCAGAAGGAATCACCATGACTCGCATCGTTTGTGTCGGCATTACCGTGCTGGATCGCATCTGGTATCTCGATGATTTACCTAAAGAAGGAGGGAAATATGTCGCAAAGGATTATACGGAAGTGGGCGGTGGCCCGGCGGCCACGGCGGCGGTGGCCGCGGCAAAACTGGGTGCGGAAGTGGATTTTATTGGCCGGGTGGGGGACGACGATACAGGCAGACGGCTGCTTGCGGAGCTGGAATCCCTGGGGGTGAAGACCCGTTACACCCGCGTATTTAAGGGTGCCCGATCGTCACAATCCGCGGTGCTGGTGGACGCAGGCGGAGAACGAGTGATTGCCAACTACCCCAGCCCCGATCTGCCCGCCGAGGCAGACTGGCTGCATGAAATCGACTTCTCGCAATGGGATATCGTGTTAGCAGACGTGCGCTGGCATGACGGGGCAAAACAGGCGTTTACCCTGGCCCGTCAGCAGGGCGTTCCTACTTTGCTTGATGCCGACGTTACCCCGCAGGACATCGCGGAGCTGATAGCCTTAAGCGACCACGCGGCCTTCTCCGCGCCGGGCCTGCGGCGACTAACTCAGTTGGATAAAGCAGAAGATGCCCTTAAAAAAGCACAAACGCTCACAAATGGACATGTGTATGTCACTCAGGGGCGAGATGGCTGCTACTGGCTGGAAAACGGCGCCTTGTGTCATCAATCCGGCTTTGAGGTGAAGGTGGTGGATACCACCGGCGCGGGCGACGTTTTCCACGGCGCGCTGGCGTTCAGCCTGGGGCAGCAATCCACCGCCGTAGACGCCGTGCGTTTTGCCAGCGCCGTCGCCGCCCTGAAATGCACAAAGCCCGGCGGGCGCGCGGGTATACCCGACTGTGATCAAACCCGCTCTTTTTTGTCACTTTTTGTATAAAATGCGGAGCGTGATGGTTTTCAGAGGACAGCCCATGAGCCTTACCGAACTGACCGGCAACCCGCGTCACGATCAGCTGCTGACGCTGATTGCCGATCGCGGCTATATGAACATTGATGAACTGGCGCAGCTGCTGGACGTGTCGACGCAAACGGTGCGCCGGGATATCCGTAAGCTCAGCGAGCAGGGGCTGATCACGCGTCATCACGGCGGCGCGGGCAGGGCATCCAGCGTGGTGAACACGGCGTTCGAACAGCGCGAAGTGTCGCTTACCGAAGAGAAGCGGGCGATTGCGGAGGCGATTGCGGACTATATTCCCGACGGCTCAACTATTTTCATCACCATCGGCACGACCGTAGAGCACGTTGCCCGGGCGCTGCTTAACCATAATCATCTGCGCATCATCACCAACAGCCTGAGGGTGGCGCATATTCTGTATAAGAACCCGCGCTTTGAAGTGATGGTGCCGGGCGGCACGCTGCGCCCGCACAACGGCGGCATTATCGGGCCTGCGGCGACGGCGTTTGTGTCTGGTTTTCGGGCGGACTATCTTGTGACCAGCGTCGGGGCGATTGAGCACGACGGCGCGATGATGGAGTTTGACGTGAATGAAGCCAGCGTGGTGAAAACCATGATGGCCCACTCTCGCCACATTTTGCTGGCGGCCGATCATACGAAATACCACGCCTCCGCGGCGGTTGAAATCGGCAACGTGGCGCAGGCAACGGCGCTGTTCACCGACGAACTGCCCGGCTCGGCGCTGCAAAACCACCTTAAATCCAGCAAGGTTGAGGTTGTTGAAGTCAATTCCGGAGAAGAGCAGCAGGCTGGCTGACCTTCTGATGGCCCGATATGCCTATTCGGGCCTTTCCTTTCTCTAAGCTGAATCTGGCGCATAGCTAAAGTTACTCTTTCCCGCTACAGTTACTTTTCCACGGCGAAAGGAGATAAACATGCTTTATATCTTTGACTTAGGAAATGTAATCGTCGATATCGATTTTAACCGGGTGCTGGGCGCATGGAGCGATTTTAGCCGTGTTCCGCTGGCGACGTTAAAGCAGAATTTCGCGATGGGCGACACTTTCCATCTGCACGAGCGCGGTGAGATCAGCGATGAAACGTTCGCAGAGCGTTTCTGCCAGGAAATGGGTCTCTCGTTAAGCTATGAGCAGTTTTCCCACGGCTGGCAGGCCATATTTGTCGCGATCCGCCCCGAAGTGATCGACATCATGCATAAACTGCGCGAGCAGGGGCATCGCGTGGTGGTGCTGTCGAATACCAACCGCCTGCATACCACCTTCTGGCCGGATGAATATCCGGAGATTCACGCGGCAGCAGATAAAATTTATCTCTCCCAGGAGATGGGCATGCGCAAGCCTGAAGCGCGTATTTATCAGGCGGTTCTGCAGGAAGAAGGATTCTCCGCGGCCGATGCGGTCTTTTTCGACGACAACGCCGATAATATAGAGGGAGCTAACCAGTTAGGTATCACGTCAATTCTGGTGACCGGAAAAGAGACGATACCGAACTATTTTGCGAAGCAGTTATGCTAAAAACCGTTCATCAAAAAGCCACGCACCATACTCGGCCGCTCCGGGCATGGCTGAAGCTGCTCTGGCACCGCATTGATGAGGACAACATGACGACGCTGGCGGGGAATCTCGCCTATGTGTCGTTGCTCTCATTGGTGCCGCTGGTGGCGGTCATCTTTGCCCTGTTTTCCGCGTTTCCGATGTTTGCAGATGTCAGCTTGCAGCTTCGTCATTTTGTTTTTGCAAACTTCATTCCGGCCACCGGCGACGTTATTCAGAACTATATTGAGCAGTTTGTCGCCAACTCCAGCAAGATGACGGCGGTGGGCGCCTGCGGCCTCATCGTCACGGCGCTGCTTTTGATGTATTCCATCGACAGTGCTCTCAACACCATCTGGCGAAGCAAAAAAATCCGTCCTAAGGTATACTCCTTTGCCGTGTACTGGATGATTTTGACCCTCGGTCCGCTGCTGGCGGGGGCGAGCCTGGCGATAAGTTCCTATCTTCTTTCTCTGCGCTGGGCGAGTGACTTAAACAGCGTGATTGATAACGTTCTGCGCATTTTCCCGCTCATTTTATCGTGGCTCTCATTCTGGCTGCTTTACAGCGTGGTGCCGACGACGCGCGTACCTAACCGTGATGCCATCGTGGGTGCGCTGGTCGCAGCCGTCCTCTTCGAGCTGGGCAAGAAAGGATTCGCGCTTTACATCACCATGTTCCCGTCTTATCAGCTGATTTACGGCGTGCTGGCGGTGATCCCCATTTTGTTTGTCTGGGTTTACTGGACCTGGTGTATCGTCTTGCTTGGTGCCGAAATAACTGTCACTCTCGGCGTATACCGCGAACTTAAAAAAGTAGCAGAAGCTGAAAAACAATTAGAAGCAGACCAACCATGATTGCATTGATACAGCGCGTAACCCGTGCCAGCGTCACCGTGGAGGGAGAGGTGACGGGTGAAATTGGCCCAGGACTTTTGGTGTTGTTAGGTGTCGAAAAGGATGATGACGAACAAAAAGCGAACCGCTTATGCGAGCGCGTGCTGGGCTACCGCATATTCAGCGATGCGGAAGGCAAGATGAATCTGAACGTCCAGCAGGCGGGCGGCAGCGTGCTGGTGGTTTCCCAGTTTACGCTGGCAGCGGATACCGAGCGCGGCATGCGCCCAAGTTTCTCTAAAGGCGCCGCGCCGGATCGTGCAGAAGCACTTTACGAATACTTTGTTGAGCGTTGTCGCCAACAGGAAATGAATACGCAAACCGGACGATTCGCTGCAGATATGCAGGTCTCGCTGGTGAACGATGGCCCCGTCACATTCTGGCTTCAGGTATGAGCCAACTGGCGGCGTGGCCGCGGGTAACAAGAGAGAGTACAGCTATGTATCACCTTCGAGTACCGCAAACGGAAGAAGAGTTAGAAGCGTATTACCAGTTCCGCTGGGAAATGCTGCGCAAGCCACTGCATCAGCCAAAAGGATCTGAACGCGACGCCTGGGATGCGATGGCCCATCATCAGATGGTGATGGACGAAGAGGGCAACCTCGTCGCCGTCGGGCGACTGTATATCAACGCTGATAACGAAGCGTCGATTCGTTTTATGGCGGTTCACCCTTCCGTGCAGGATAAAGGGCTGGGGACGCTAATGGCGATGACGCTGGAGTCCGTCGCCCGTCAGGAAGGCGTTAAGCGCGTCACCTGTAGCGCCCGGGAAGATGCCGTGGAGTTTTTTGCCAAACTCGGTTTTGTTAACCAGGGTGAAATCACCGCTCCGCAAACCACGCCGATTCGCCACTTTTTGATGATCAAACCCATCGCCACGCTGGACGATATTCTTCATCGCGCGGACTGGTGCGGGCAGCTGCAGCAGGCCTGGTATGAACACATCCCTCTGAGTGAAAAGATGGGCGTGCGCATTCAGCAGTACACCGGGCAAAAATTCATTACCACCATGCCGGAAACCGGCAATCAGAACCCTCACCACACCCTGTTTGCCGGCAGCCTGTTTTCCCTGGCGACGCTCACCGGCTGGGGGCTGATCTGGCTAATGCTGCGCGAGCGGCATCTTGGCGGCACCATTATTCTGGCCGATGCCCACATTCGCTACAGTGCGCCGATCAGCGGCAAGCCGAGCGCGGTGGCGGACCTTGGCGCGCTGGGCGGCGATCTTGATCGTCTGGCACGTGGCCGCAAAGCGCGCGTGCAGATGCAGGTTGAGTTGTTCGGCGATGAAACGCCGGGCGCGGTGTTTGAAGGAACCTATATCGTTCTTCCTGCGAAGCCGTATGGCGCTTATGAAGAGGGTGGGAACGAGGAGGAGTAGTCTCTTCCGTTTTTATCGCCGGGCGGCACTGATCCGCCAGGCGATATCCCGCATCACGTCCCTCGCCGACTGACTCACGCCGCCAAGCTGAAAGAAACCGTGTATCACACCCAGCCACCGTTGGGCCGTGCACGTCACCCCCTGCTCTGAAAGATGCCGATACAGCATCTCGCCCTCATCACAGAGCGGATCATACTCAGCGGTAACAATATGCACTGGCGGAAGTCCGCAAAAATCATCCCGCCACAGTGGGCTGGCTTCTGGATGTTGGCGATCGGTGCTGGCCAGATACATTTCATACCCGCTGAGCAGGGTGTCGCGAGTGATGACATAATCCGCGCCGTTGAGAATATAGCTTTCAAAACGAGCCGTCGCGTCGAGCATTGGGTAGATCAGGATCAGCTGTGCTGGTTGCCAGACACCTTTCGCTTTGAGCCGCAGCGACGTCACCAGCGCCAGATGTGCCCCTGCACTGTCTCCGCAAAGGGTTATCCGGTTTCTGTTAACCCCAAGCCTGTCGGCATACTGCCAAACTAAATCTGCCCCTCTTTCAGCGTCGTCATGTGCGGCGGGGAAAAGATGTTCTGGCGCAAGCCGGTACTGCACCGCAACGATACGGCAGTTGCCTTTAAACGCCAGCTGGCGAAGCTGATTATCATGCGTTTCAAACCCACCGCTGACAAAACAACCGCCGTGATAGTAGATGGCTGCAGGTAAGGTTTCGGGTGCATTGAGAGGTGAAAACACCCGAAAGGTCATCTCCTCAAGAACGAGCGTTTCAACAAGGACGCGATTTTCAGTCTCACCGGCAAGTTCTGTGCTCGCAATGTACCCGGCTCTGCGGTCATCAATACTTTGCTTTCGCGGGGAGGGCCGTCCTGCCGCAATAAAATCCTGAACAAGCTTTTTAATACCCTTTTCCAGCGCCATGGCTACGTCCTTACACTGTGTTTATATACAGCTTTATAGCCTGGTTTACGGCAGATGAAAACAGAGAAATTTGCGGGTGTGAACATTCTGGAAAGCGGCTCGCAAAACCTGCAACTACCTTGGCTATGCCCTTTAACTCTGTTTTTAATGTGGATATATTGCCTGAAAATTAACCGCAGATGATATACTAAGGTGATATATGAGTCTTTTGGCGGACCTTGATATGGGCAGAATACTGATCGATTTGTCTGATGACGTGATTCAACGTTTGGATAACCTCAAGCAATTGCGAAATCAACCACGTGCTGAACTGCTTCGCGAAGCGATTGAGCTGTATCTCGACCAGCAGAGTTCTTCTGTTATCCGAAATGCGCTTGGTCTGTGGGGAGACAGAAAAGAGGACGGGCTTGAGTATGAACGCAAGCTGCGTGAGGAGTGGTAATCATGGAGCACATGGCAGTGTTTGATACCAATATTCTCATTGATCTCTTCAACAACCGTGTTGAAGCTGCGGATGCGATTGAGCATACCGCGTCGCATCGTGCCATCAGCTTAATTACCTGGATGGAAGTGATGGTGGGCGCTCGCAGGCATGGTCATGAAGCGAAAACGGCAGCCGTGATGGGCGCTTTTGAAATTATTGATGTGTCTCGGGATATCGCGGAAAGAAGCGTTTTACTACGTGAGAAGCATGGGATGAAACTGCCTGATGCTATCATCCTGGCTACAGCGCAGAGCAGAAAATGTCCGTTGATTTCTCGCAACACGAAAGATTTTGCGGGTATTGACGAGGTCCTTACGCCTTACCAGGTGTAGGCCGGGCAAGCTCGCGCCGCCCGGCACTCTCACAGGAGATTACTCCCCTTCACCCGGGAACAGGAACGGGTTGATCGAGCTGCGGGCAAAGCCCTCCTGCTCCATCTTCGCATCCAGAATCAGCGAGGCGAGATCGTCCGCCACCGCTTCGACTTTCGGGTCCTTTTCCTGATACAGAATCTTCAGGTAGGTGCCGCAGTCGCCGCAGCTTTCGGCTTTCACCGCCGCGTCTTCATTTTCCAGCGACCAGTAGTTGAGATCGCGAGTCTGCTCGCAGTTGCTGCACTTCACGCGCACCACGTGCCACTCGGTTTCACACAGATTGCAGTGCAGGTAGCGCAGCCCCTGCGTGGTCCCAATCTGCACCATGCTGGAGACCGGCATTGAGCCGCAGACCGGGCAGAACTGGCGCGCTTCGCCGTATTCGGCGCGGGCTTTGCCCGGGATCAGGCTCGCCATTTGCGCCCAGTAGAGCGACAGCGCGGCCCAGATAAACGGCGCTTTATCGCTGCTGACCAGCGAGAAGTCGGAGGCAAACAGCGCGCTCGCCATCTCTTCCAGCTCTTGTTCGGACGCTTTTTCCAGATTTTCAATGACCGCCAGCGCCGTGCCGCTCATTTCCGGCTTCAGCTCGGCAATCAGCGAATGCAGCAGCTTATGCCAGTGCTTGTCGCGCGGCAGGACGTGAATGTCCAGCGGCGGCTTGCCCTGCGCGTTGGCTTCTTTGATGCGCGCGGTCAGATCCATTTGCAGCGGGTGGTCGTACAGCACCACTTCCTGCGCATGTGCAACCAGCGCGGCAAAGCGCAGAAAATCGCCCAGCGGGTTGTTCTCTGCCAGCTCGCGCAGACGCTCTGCGCGGCGGTTGTAGAGGTTCTTGAGTCTGGGGAATAACAACGGCGGAATATACTCCGCCGTACGTTTCTCGCTCGACCCCAGCTCATCTTGCGGGATTATGCGAATACTCATTCAGATGACTTTTCCTGTTTCTGGCGGACTTCACGGTACCAGCGCGGGTGATGTTTCTTCGCCCACGTTTTGGTTACCCATCCTTCCACCATCGCGGTAATGGTGCCTTTCACCCAGAGGGCGGCGTAAATATGCACCATGATAACCACAATTAACGCCACTGCGGCAAATGAATGCAGCATTAGCGCAAATCGGATCACCGGGATTGAGAAAGCAGGCGCAAAGTACGGACGCCAGATGATCACGCCGCTCACCAGCAACAGGACCAGGAAGATAATCGCCGCCCAGAATACGCATTTCTGGCCGAAGTTATAACGCCCGGTATCACCCACTTCCTCGTTGACGACGATCTTACGAATATTCTTCGCCCAAAAGATATCATCCCGATTGATTAGGTTATGGTGCCAGTAGCGGAAAAACATGATGATAAACGAGGCAAACATCACCACACCCACGAACGGGTGAAGGATGCGCGCCAGCTGCGGCGTGCCCAGGATCTGCATCAGCCAGTTGAAGGAGGGGAAGAAGAACCCCAGCCCGCTTATCGCCGCCAGCATGAAGCAGAAGGCGGTGACCCAGTGGTTGATGCGTTCCGGCGCGGTGTAGCGCACGATGGTGTCACGTTTTCTCATTTGCGCACCTCGTCTTTCTCTTCATGCAGGTTGTCGTCTTCCTCTTCCGCACGGTTCGGACCAACGCCGACGTAGTGGAAGATGCTCGCTGCGAAGGTGGCAGCAAAGCCCACCGCGGCCAGCGGTTTCCAGATGCCTTTCCAGAACTTCACGGTGGCGCTGATTTCCGGGTTCTCCGGCAGGCCGTGATACAGGTTCGGCTTGTCGGCGTGGTGCAGCACGTACATCACGTGCGTACCGCCAACCCCGGCCGGATCGTACAGGCCCGCGTTGTCGTAACCACGGGTTTTCAACTCGCCCACGCGCTCTGCCGCCAGCGTTTTCATATCCTCTTTGGAGCCAAAGTGGATAGCGCCGGTTGGGCAGGTCTTCACGCATGCAGGCTCCTGGCCCACGTTAACGCGGTCAACGCACAGGGTACATTTGTAGACGCGGTTGTCTTCCGGGTTCATGCGCGGCACGTCGAACGGACAGCCCGCGATGCAGTAGCCGCAGCCAATGCACTGCTCGGACTGGAAGTCGACGATGCCGTTGGCATACTGAATGATAGCCCCTTCTGACGGACACGCCTTGAGGCAGCCCGGATCCGCGCAGTGCATACAGCCGTCTTTGCGGATAAGCCATTCCAGCTTGTCGTTCTGCTCCACTTCCGAGAAACGCATTACCGTCCAGGACTTGGCGGTCAGGTCTGCCGGGTTGTCGTACACCCCGACGTTGTGACCCACTTCGTCACGGATGTCGTTCCACTCAGAGCAGGCCACCTGACAGGCTTTACAGCCGATACAGGTGGTCACGTCGATCAGCTTCGCCACTTCCTGCTGGTGGTCCCGCGCCTGAGGCGCGGGCGTGAAACCGTTAGTCGCGGAACGACGGATAATGTCTTGAGATTGATAAGCCATAAGTCGTCTCCGTTACACCTTTTCCACGTTCACGAGGAAGGCCTTAAACTCCGGCGTCTGCGTGTTCGCATCGCCGACGAACGGCGTCAGGGTGTTCGCAATGAACCCTTTCTTCGCCACGCCCTCATAGCCCCAGTGAATTGGGATGCCGATGGTATCCACCTGCTGACCGTGAACGTTCAGCGTGCGAATACGCTTGGTCACCACCGCCTTGGCCTTGATGTAGCCGCGGTTAGAGGAGACCTTCACGGTATCGCCATGGGCAATGCCGAGCTTGTTCGCCAGCTTCTCGCCGATCTCCACAAACTGTTCCGGCTGAGCGATGGCGTTAAGCAGTGCGTGCTTGGTCCAGTAGTGGAAGTGCTCGGTCAGACGGTAGGTGGTGCCCACGTACGGGAACTTGTCCTTTTTACCCAGCGCTTCAAAGTCGCCCTTGAAGATACGCGCTGCCGGGTTAGAGACCACGTTCGGGTGCAGCGGGTTGGTGCCCAGCGGCGTCTCAAACGGCTCGTAGTGTTCCGGGAACGGCCCTTCCGCCATCTTGTCGATAGCAAACAGGCGCCCCATCCCTTCAGGCTGCATGATAAACGGCCCAACGTCGCTGCCTGGTGCGGCAGTGCTGTAGTCCGGAATATCCACGCCGCCCCATTTCGCGCCGTCCCACTTCAGAAGCTGACGCTTCGGATCCCACGGGTTACCCTGCGGGTCAGCGGAGGCACGGTTATAGAGGATGCGGCGGTTGAGCGGCCATGCCCATGCCCAGCCCAGCGTATTGCCGAGGCCCGACGGGTCGGCGTTGTCGCGGTTGGCCATCTGGTTGCCTTTCGGCGTCCAGCTACCGGCAAAGATCCAGCAGCCGCTGGAGGTGGTACCGTCATCGCGCAGGTGGGCGAAGGTGCTGAGCTGGTCGCCTTTCTTCGCCAGAACCGCGCCGGTGACCGGGTCGATAACGTCCGCCAGCGCCTTACCGTTGCTCTCCATGGCCACTTCTTCCGGCGCAGGATTTTCCGGCGTCGAGTAGTTCCAGGTCATGTTCAGCACCGGCTCAGGGTTCGCGCCGCCTTCTGCCGCATACATCTTACGCAGGCGTAAGAAGATACCGGCCAGGATCTCGCCGTCGTTCATGGCGATGCCCGGGGCATCCGCGCCTTTCCAGTGCCACTGCAGCCAGCGGCCGGAGTTGACGATAGAACCGTTCTCTTCCGCGAAGCAGGTAGACGGCAGGCGGAACACTTCGGTCTGAATCTTCGACGGATCGACGTCGTTCGACTCGCCGTGGTTCTGCCAGAAGGTCGAGGTCTCGGTGTTGAGCGGGTCAATCGTCACCAGGAACTTCAGCTTCGAGAGGGATTCAACAACCTTGTTCTTGTTCGGGAACGACGCCACCGGGTTAAAGCCCTGGCAGATATAGCCGTTGACCTGGCCCTGGTGCATCATTTCGAAGTACTGGAGAACGTCGTAACCTTTGTCCCACTTCGGCAGCCAGTCAAAGCCCCAGCTGTTTTCCGCCGTCGCTTTGTCGCCGTAGAAGGCTTTCATCAGCGAGACGAAGAACTTCGGATAGTTGCCCCAGTAGTTCACCTGGCCTTCGAGCAGCGGTTTTGGCGTGCTGGCCGTCAGGTAGGTCTGCAGGTCAGTCTGTTTCTCGCTCGGCAGGTTCATGTAACCCGTCAGGCTCTGCGACAGCAGGCCGAGGTCGGTCAGACCCTGGATATTAGAGTGACCGCGCAGGGCGTTCACGCCGCCGCCTGCCATCCCCATGTTGCCGAGCAGCAGCTGCACCATTGCCATGGTACGGATGTTCTGCGCGCCGATGGAGTGCTGCGTCCAGCCGAGGGCGTACAGGAACGAGGCGGTTTTGTCTTTCGCGCTGGTTTCGGCGATCAGCTCGCAGACCTTCAGGAAGTCTGCTTTCGGCGTGCCGCAAATGTTCTCGACAACGTCCGGCGTGTAGCGGGAAACGTGCTCTTTCAGCAGGTTCCATACGCAGCGCGGGTGTTGAAGAGTGGTGTCGCGCTTCGCAAAGCCTTTCTCATCCAGCTCGTAGTTCCAGCTGGTTTTGTCGTACTTGCGTTTTTCCGCGTCATAACCGCTGAACAGGCCATCTTCGAAGTGGTAATCCTCACGCACGATCAGGCTGGCGTTGGTATAGGCTTCGGTGTACTCGCGGTTATATTTTTCGTTGGTCATCAGGTACAGCAGTACGCCTGACAGGAAAGTGATGTCAGTACCTGAACGAATAGGGGTGTAGAAATCCGCCACTGACGCAGTACGCGTAAAGCGGGGATCGATCACAATCAGTTTCGCACCGTTGTGGATTTTGGCTTCCATCGCCCAGCGGAACCCGACAGGGTGCGCTTCAGCGGCGTTACCGCCCATCACCACAATGAGGTTGGCGTTCTTGATGTCGACCCAGTGGTTGGTCATCGCACCGCGACCAAATGTTGGAGCAAGACTTGCTACCGTTGGTCCGTGTCAGACACGCGCCTGGTTGTCGACCGCGAGCATACCGAGTGCGCGCGTGAATTTCTGGGTTAAATAGCCGGTTTCGTTGCTGGAGGCAGAAGCACACAGCATCCCGGTGGAGAGCCAGCGGTTGACCGTAACGCCGTCGGCGTTCTTCTCAATAAAGTTGGCATCGCGGTCTTCTTTAATATGTTTTGCGATGCGGTCAAACGCCTCTTCCCAGCTGATTTGCTGCCATTTATCGGAGCCAGGTGCGCGATATTCCGGGAATTTCAGACGGCTTTCGGAGTGGATAAAGTCCACCAGACCGGCCCCTTTCGGGCACAGCGCGCCGCGGTTGACCGGATGGTCCGGGTCGCCTTCGATATGGAAAATAGACGCTTTGGCGTTTTTCGCACCGTCGCCGAGGCTATACATCAACAGCCCACAGCCGACGGAGCAGTACGTACAGGTGTTACGGGTTTCGCGGGTGCGCAGCAGTTTGTACTGCCGCGTTTCCGCCAGCGCTACGCCGGGCGCAAAGCCCAGTGCCGCCGCCGTGGTGCCTGCCATACCGCCAGCGCAGATCTTAAAGAACTGCCTTCTGCTGACCTGCATGGGTCACTCCTTGTTCGACATTGCTTATATATGTAGTTTTAACTTCGCGGTTGAGAATTGACCGCAAAGGAGAAAAATTTGCGTTAATCCCTCATTTCTCCGAGGGATATCATCAGAATACCACAATGTCGGTATACCTGTTCCAACGGCGTTAATACAAAGTGAACGTATTATCACTGTGTTGATTATAAAGTGTGACACTGATCACACTATAAGCTCTGCATGTTAAAGGGGTGTAGCGGGGGCCGGGTTGCACCTCTTCTTAATGAGTAGGACAATGAGTGTCGAAAAGTTGATCCATACTATGCGTAAGGCCTGCGGTTTATGCTGCAATAGCAGGCCTACTTCCGTGGTTGTTCAGGAATACCGCTGTGTCTAAACAAAACCGTGCTACCCGCTCATCGCCACTGCCTGCGGGCATTGTGGAAATGTCGGTACGCAGACCGCCCCACATTACCCATGCCACACCCGATTTTCTGGCTGAAGAAGTGCCTGTTGCCCTCGTTTACAACGGTATTTCGCACGTGGTGATGATGGCCTCACCTAAAGATCTCGAACTGTTCGCCATCGGTTTTTCCCTTTCGGAAGGCATCATTTCGCACCCGCAGGAGATCTACGGCATGGACGTGGTTCAGGCGTGTAACGGTCTTGAAGTGCAAATCGAACTCTCCAGCCGCCGCTTTATGGGGCTGAAAGAGCGCCGCCGCGCGCTGGCCGGGCGTACCGGGTGCGGTGTCTGTGGTGTTGAGCAGCTTAATGATATTGGCAAGCCCGTTGCGCCACTGCCGTTTACCCAGACCTTCAATCTGGCGCATCTCGACCGTGCGCTGGAAAATCTCAACGATGTTCAGCCCATCGGCCAACTGAGCGGCTGCACGCACGCGGCGGCGTGGGTATTGCCGTCAGGAGATATTGCTGGAGGGCATGAGGACGTGGGCCGCCACGTCGCGCTCGACAAGCTATTAGGCCGTCGTGCGGGGGAGAGCGATCTCTGGCAGCAGGGCGCGGCGCTTGTTTCCAGCCGCGCCAGCTATGAGATGGTGCAGAAGTCCGCGATGTGCGGCGTGGAAATTCTGTTTGCGGTGTCGGCGGCAACCACGCTGGCGGTGGAGGTGGCGGAGCGCTGCAATCTGACGCTGGTGGGGTTCTGCAAGCCGGGCAGGGCGACGATTTATACCCATCCGCAGCGGTTAATGGTTGATCAGTAATTTTGAACGATAATAGCAAATCCTTCCGCTTTTAGTTGTTCAGGATGAGGGCTAGTATTTATCTCATCAAGGCACGGTGCCTTATCTAAACAACTTAATGAAAGGGTTTATATCATGAAAAGCATCAAAACTTTTGTCGCTGTAATCGCTCTGGCTGCTTCTTTCGGTTCTTTCGCTGCACAAACAGTGACCGCCTCTGCCTCCACCATTGATAGCGCAGAAGCGAAAATCGCGGCTCAGGCTCAGGAAGCAGGCGCGTCATCCTACAAAATTACCCAGGCGTTCACCGGTAACCGCGTACACATGACCGCTGAACTGAACAAATAATTTCTCTATACCGTCGAAAGAGCGCCCCTCGGGCGCTTTTTTAGTTTATACCCGCCAGACGCAGCAGCGCCGTCACCAACGCCGCCGCGACGATCACCACAATTAACGGCATTTTTCGCCATGCCAGGAACACCGCGAACCCTACGCCCAGCACGCGCGCCATGCCCGCAAAATGTTCCCCTTCATAAAACGTGGTCGCCAGCGCGACGGAGAACAGCAAAACGGTAGCCGCATCGGAAAGCAGCGCCTGCGAACGTTCAGAAAGCGCCAGCCGGTTGCCCAGCTTTGCCCCGCCGAGACGCATCAGGTAGGTTCCGGCAGAAAGAATGGCGATGCCGAGAATAAAAAACGTCATGTTTCCCATTATTTTTTCCTCGCAGCGAGACCGAGTAACGAAAGCAGAACCGGTAAACCCACCGGGGCAAACGGCACGGCAGCCAGTGATAGCGCGGCACCGCTGCAGGCGCGGATCAGCGTGGTACGGTTTTTAAACGCGGGTACCACTAACGCCAGCAGGATCGCCGGAAACACCGCGTCCAGCCCGATGGTCTCCGGGTCCGGCAGCAGTTTACCGACCATGGCACCCAGCAGCGCCCCCACCGGCCAGATAATCGCCACGCCTAAACCGCACAGCCAGTAGGCCGCTTTACGCTGCTCGGGCGTTTTTTGCGACAGGCCAAACACCACGCTTTCATCGTTCATGATGTGACAGCCGAGATAGCTCAAACCCCGTTTGCCCACCAGTTCACGCACCGTCACGCCAAACGGCACATGGCGCGCGTTGACCAGCAAACCGGCGGCCGCTGCCGCCAGCGGGTTACCTCCGCTTGCCACAATGCCGATAAACATAAACTCGGATGCGCCCGCCAGCACCGTGAGGGAAAGCACAAACGGCACCCACAGCGGAAAACCGTAGGCCATCGCCAGGGAGCCGTAAGACATGCCGACCACGCCTACCGCGAGGCAGACCAAAATTATCGCTTTTATCGTGTCGCCTTTCAGGCAAGAGAGGGGATTCTTCATATCATTTTAGCCATATCGAACGTATTTCCATTATAATGAACGCATCAAAATCGTTTTACAAGATGAACGAATCGTTCGTTATAGAGAGAAAGAGGCCGTTTTTATGACGCAGCCAATCAGCGTGATCGCCAAAAGCCTGGTGCGGGAACGCCTGCGAACCGGGCTGTCACTGGCGGAAATTGCCCGCCGTGCCGGGATCGCCAAATCTACGCTTTCTCAGCTGGAGTCTGGCAACGGCAATCCTAGCCTGGAAACGCTCTGGTCGCTTTGCGTGGCGCTGGATATCCCATTTGCCCGGTTACTGGAGCCGCAGCAGCCCGTCACGCAGGTGATCCGCCGCGGCGAGGGCACCAAGGTGGTTGCCGGGCAGGCAAACTACGAGGCGATTTTGCTGGCGGCGTGTCCGCCGGGCGCGCGTCGTGATATCTATCTGCTGCTGACGCAGCCGGGCGCAGACCGTATTTCCCAGCCGCATCCGCCGGGGTCGGTTGAGCATATTATCGTGACCCAGGGGCGGGCGATGGTCGGCCTGATCGACGCCGCGGAAGAACTCGGCCCGGGCGATTACATTTGCTACCCTGCCGATCAGCCGCATATCTTTAAGGCGCTGGAGCCAGACACCCACGCCCTTCTGGTGGCGGAACAAAATTAACGAAGATACGAAAATCATGTCGCTCAAAGCCATTGCTAAAGAACTGGGGCTGTCCGTCACTACCGTCAGCCGCGCCCTCAACGGGTATGACGATGTTTCTGCTGAGACACGCGCCCGCGTGGAGGCGGAGGCCCAGCGCCGTGGTTACCGACCTAATACGTTTGCGCGCCGCCTGAAGATGGGCAAAATTGATGCCGTCGGCCTCGTTTTTCCCGTGCATCCTGTTCCGCTCAATAACAGCGTTTTTATGGACATGGTCGGCGAAATTAGCCACGAACTGGCGCGACATGAGATCGACCTGCTGCTCATCGCCGACGATGATCTGGCGGATAAGCACAGCTATATGCGCATGGTGCAAAGCCGCCGCGTGGATGCGCTGATTGTGGCCCACACGCTGGATCACGATCCGCGACTTGAACAGCTGCAGGCCGTCGGATTCCCTTTTCTGGCGCTTGGCCGCAGCCAGCTGCCGCAGCCGTACGCATGGTTCGACTTCGACAACTATGCTGGCACGTACCAGGCCACCCGCTGGCTGATTGAGAAAGGCCATCAGCGCATCGCCCTGCTGGGCGAAAGCAATAATCAGGCATTCATCACCCAGCGGCGACAGGGCTACCTGGACGCGCTGCGGGAAGCCGGGCTCTCCAGCGAATGGCTGCGCGCTATGCCCCCTTCGCGCCGCGTGGGGTATGCCACCACGAAAGAACTTCTCTCCCTGCCGCAGCCCCCCACGGCCATCATTACCGACTGCAACACCCACGGCGACGGCGCGGCGATGGCGCTGGCGGAACTGGGCCGCCTGACAGGCGAGAACGCCGTTGCGCTGGTGGTTTATGACGGACTTCCGCAGGACAGCATCGTTGATGCTGACGTGGCGGCAGTGATCCAGTCCACTCGTCAGGGCGTCGGGAAACAGATTGCCGATATGGTGCGCCAGCTGATCAATGGCGAGGCGATCGAGCAGCTCCAGGTGCTCTGGCAGCCTGAATTCTTCCCGGGCCAGACGGCCTAAACTGCGTAAATTTCCAAACCCGATCACAGATCCGAAACGTTTTGGTTTGTATCCGAAACGTTTCGGATCAACACTCAAGACATCCCGACGACAGGAGATGTCTGATGCAAGATGCCATTTTACGACTCGAAAGCACCACGGTTGACGTGGTGATAAAAACCCAACCGTTCGCCGAAATTCTCTACTGGGGGCCGCACCTTCAGCACTTTTCGCCGCAGAATGTCGCTACGCTGGCGCGGCCTGTGGCAAACGGCAGGCTGGATGTGGACTCCCCGGTGACGCTGATGGCCGAGCTGGGGCACGGGCTGTTTGGCTCGCCCGGTATTGAGGGGCATCGCCAGGGGCTGGACGGTTCCCCGGTGTTTAAAACCACGCAGGTGCAGCAGGACATAAACACCCTGACGATAACTGCCGAAGATGAATGCGCGGGACTGCGTCTGACCAGCGAGCTGACGCTGGAGGCCAGCGGCGTGCTGGTGGTGCGCCATGGGTTAACCAACCTGAAAACGCAGGCGTGGCAGGTGGACCGATTCGCCGTCACGCTGCCGGTGGCCGAGCGCGCGCAGGAGGTTATGGCCTTTCACGGACGCTGGATCAGAGAATTTCAGCCGCACCGCGTCACGCTTGAACACGACAGCTTTGTCATTGAAAACCGTCGGGGTAAAACGTCCCACGAACATTTTCCGGCGCTGATCGCCGGTACGCCATCGTTCAGCGAAATGCAGGGCGACGTCTGGGGCGTGCATCTGGGCTGGAGCGGCAACCACCGCCTGCGCGCCGAAGCGAAAACCGATGGTCGCCGTTATATACAGGCCGAAGCGCTCTACCTGCCGGGTGAAATGGCGATTGAAGAGGGCGAAACGCTCTGGACGCCGCGCCTGTATGCCAGCTACTCCCCGCACGGGCTGAACGGCATGAGCCAGCAGTTCCACCGCTACCTGCGCGACAGCATCATCCGCTTCCCGGAAAACAAACCGCGCCCGGTACACCTCAATACCTGGGAGGGGATCTACTTCAGCCACGATCCGGAGTACATCATGCGCATGGCCGACGAGGCCGCCGCGCTGGGCGTGGAGCGCTTTATCATTGACGACGGCTGGTTCAAAGGCCGCAACGACGACCATGCCGCGCTGGGCGACTGGTACCTGGATGAGAAAAAATACCCGAACGGCCTGACGCCGGTAATCAGTCACGTTAAACGGCTCGGCATGGAATTTGGCATCTGGATCGAGCCGGAGATGATTAACCCGGATTCCGATCTCTATCGCGCGCATCCTGACTGGGTGCTGGCGCTGCCGGGCTATCCCCAGGCGACCGGACGACACCAGCTGGTGCTTAATCTCAACATCCCAGAGGCCTTTGATTATCTCGTGGAGCGCATGAGCTGGCTGCTGGGCGAGCACGAGGTTGACTACGTGAAATGGGACATGAACCGCGAGCTGGTGCAGCCCGGGCACAACGGTAAAGCCGCCGCCGACGCGCAGACCCGCCAGTTTTACCGCCTGCTGGACGTGCTGGGCGAGCGTTTTCCGCACATTGAATTTGAGTCCTGCTCCTCCGGCGGGGGGCGAATCGATTATGAAGTGCTGACCCGCAGCCACCGCTTCTGGGCTTCCGACAACAACGACGCGCTGGAGCGCAACACGATCCAGCGCGGCATGAGCTATTTCTTCCCGCCGGAGGTGATGGGGGCGCATATCGGTCATCATAAATGTCACGCTACCTTCCGCCAGCACAGCATCGCTTTCCGTGGGCTGACGGCGCTGTTTGGGCATATGGGGCTGGAGCTGGATCCGCTCACCGTCGATGCGCAGGAGCGTGAGGGCTATCGCCATTATGCCGCGCTGTATAAGCGGTGGCGTGAGGTGATTCATCACGGTACCCAATGGCGCGTGGACATGCCGGATGCCACCACGCTGGCGCAGGGTATAGTGAGTGAAGACAAAGCGCAGGGGCTGTTTATGGTCAGCCAGCTCGCGATGCCGGATTACACCCTGATGATGCCGCTGCGCATGCCGGGGTTAGACGCCAGCGCGCAGTACCGTATTACGCTGCTGGATCATCCGAACATTCAGATCACGGGCGAGGGGGGGCACACCATGCGCAAGCTGCCGGCGTGGATGGAAGCCCCGCAAACGGCAAGCGGCGAATGGCTGATGCGGGCGGGTATTGCGCTGCCGATTCTGGATCCGGAAACCGCCATTCTGATTGGCGTAGAACGCGTGTAAAGGTGACGGGCCGGGCAGCCGGCCCCCCGTTGAGGATAAAAATAATGAACACAACAACCTGTACCCACAAAGACAACCCCAATTTCTGGATCTTCGGGCTGTTCTTCTTTCTCTACTTCTTCATCATGGCCACCTGCTTTCCGTTCCTGCCGATTTGGCTGTCGGACATCATTGGCCTGAATAAAACCCATACCGGGATTGTCTTCTCCTGCATCTCGCTGTCGGCCATCGCGTTCCAGCCGGTGCTGGGCGTCATTTCGGACAAGCTGGGGCTGAAAAAACACCTGCTGTGGATAATCTCGGTGCTGCTGTTTCTGTTCGCGCCGTTCTTCCTGTACGTCTTTGCGCCACTGTTGAAAACCAATATCTGGCTGGGCGCGCTGAGCGGCGGGTTGTATATCGGCTTTGTTTTTTCAGCCGGATCCGGGGCCATTGAGGCCTACATTGAACGCGTGAGCCGCAACAGCCTCTTTGAATACGGCAAGGCGCGCATGTTTGGCTGCCTCGGCTGGGGGCTGTGCGCCTCAACGGGCGGCATCCTGTTCGGCATCGACCCGTCGTATGTTTTCTGGATGGGATCGGGAGCGGCATTGCTGCTGATGCTGCTGCTGGTGGTCGCGAAGCCGAATCCCAACCAGACGGCGCAGGTGATGAACGCCCTGGGAGCGAACCAGCCGCAGATCACCGCTAAAACCGTGTTCAACCTGTTCCGCCAGCGCAGAATGTGGATGTTCATCCTGTACGTGATTGGCGTAGCCTGCGTGTATGACGTTTTCGACCAGCAGTTTGCCACCTTCTTTAAAACCTTCTTCGCCACGCCGCAGGAAGGGACCCGTGCCTTTGGTTTTGCCACCACGGCGGGGGAGATTTGTAACGCCATCATCATGTTCTGCTCGCCGTGGATCATTAACCGCATCGGCGCGAAGAACACGCTGCTGATCGCCGGGGTGATTATGGCGACGCGCATTATCGGCTCGTCGTTTGCCACCACCGCCGTGGAGGTGATCGCCCTGAAGATGCTGCACGCGCTGGAGGTCCCGTTCCTGCTGGTGGGGGCATTCAAATACATTACCGGAGTGTTTGATACGCGCCTGTCGGCCACCATCTACCTGATTGGCTTCCAGTTTGCGAAACAGTCGGCAGCGATTTTCCTCTCCGCCTTTGCCGGAAATATGTATGACCGGATCGGCTTTCAGGAGACGTATCTGATGCTGGGCTGTTTCGTGTTGGCGATTACGGTGGTGTCGGCGTTTACGCTGAGCAGCAGGCGGGAGATTGCTGCCACCACAGGGGCGGCAGCGTTAACGCATCACTCCAGGTAAAACACCTCTTTCAGCCCGGCGCTCACCGGGCTGTTATCCGGGTTCGACGGCATGACGTCAGCCATATATTTCCACCAGCGCTGGCACACGTCGGTATTCGCCACCGCGTTCCAGCGCTCCTCCGACTCAATCTCCACCGTCGCAAACAGCAGGTTGCGTTCTCTGTCGAGATAAATGGCGTAGTGGTGCGCGCCGTGGGCTTTCAGCACCGCTTCCAGTTCGGGCCAGATCGGATTGTGGCGACGCGCGTACTCCTCGTGCGCATCCGGGTTTATCTGCATCACAAACGCTTTGCGGATCATAATGCCTCCAGGTACAGCTCGCGGACCTCGTCGCGGCTGGCGGTGCGCGGGTTGCACGGCGCACACGGATCGGCGAGGGCTTTATCCAGCCAGCCTTCGATATCGGCTTTGGTGACGCCGAGCTGGCTGAAGCCTGACGGAATGCCGACGCGGGCGCTCAGGTCGCGAATCGCCTGAATGGCGGACATGCTGGCGGCTTCATCGCTCATCCCGCGGGTATCGACGCCCATTGCCTGCGCCACGCGGGCAAAACGCGCGACCGCGTTCGGGCGGTTAAAGTTTTCGATGATCGGCAGCAGGATGGCGTTGCACACGCCATGCGGCAGGTTGTGCGTTGCGCCCGGCTGGTGCGCCAGAGCATGCACAAGGCCGAGACCTGCGCTGTTAAACGCCATACCTGCCAGGTACTGACCAAACGCCATCTGCTCGCGCGCTTCCAGGTTATGACCGTCGTCGACCGCTTTCGGCAGCCAGAGATTAATCAGGCGAATCGCTTCCAGCGCGTTGGTATCGGTCAGCGGGTGCGCGCCAACGGACACGTAGGCTTCAATGGCGTGCGTTAACGCATCCATACCGGTCGCGGCGGTCACCGGGGCCGGAATATCAAGCATCACGCTGGCATCGTCCACGGCAATATCCGGGATGATGTTCGGGTCGATAATCACCTCTTTCACCTGACGAGCGGAGTCGATGATCACTGCGTTGCTGGTCATCTCTGCCGCGGTGCCTGCGGTAGTGTTAATCGCCACCAGCGGCACGCCTGCGTTTTTCACCTTGCCGACGCCGGAGTAATCGGTAGACGGGCCTGGATTAGCGGTGAGGATTTTAATCGCCTTGGCGGTATCAATCGGGCTGCCGCCGCCAAAGGCGATGATGTAATCACACTCCGCGTCCCGGTAAGCCGCAAATCCTTTTTGCACCAGCGCTTCCGTCGGGTTCGGAAACACCTCATCGAACAGGTGATATGACATTTGATGGGCGTCCAGCGCGGTAAACAGGCTGTCGAGCAGGCCCAGTTTCACCAGTTGGCCGTCGGTGACAATCAGCGCTTTGCCCCACTGCCTGGTCGCCACCAGGGTGACCATATCGCCGATTGCACCCGCGCCATGCAGGCTAATTTTGGGAAGTGCCAACATAAAGCTCATGATAATTCTCCTTAACTATCGCCTGTGGCGTTACGCGTATAAATCCAGGGCCGACTGCATCGGGGTAACGCCAAAACGTTTGCCCAGCGCGATCAGCTCTTCCCGGGTGATGGTCTGCTTCATGCCGCCCATGGAGTAGACCTTCACCAGCACCTCCGCGGATTTCTCGGCGGTGTCGATCAGTCCGAAGGTTTCATCCAGCGTCGGACCGCTGCCGAAGACGCCGTGGAACGGCCACAGCACCAGCGAATGTTTTTGCATATCTTTGGCGGTCGCCTGGCCGATCTCGTCGGTACCCGGCACCATCCACGGCAGAATGCCGACGCCGTCCGGGAACACCACCAGACACTCGGTACTGCCTTCCCACAGCTTGCGGGTAAAGAAATCAGAATTATTTTCCAGCACGTAGGTCAGGGCGATCAGGTTAGTGGCGTGGCAGTGCATGATGACGCGGTCTTTGCCGTTGGTCGCCTTGATGCGTTCGCAGTGGGAGAGGAAGTGCGCCGGCAGTTCAGAGGTCGGCACCGCGTCGTCCGTTAGCCCCCACAGAATGTGGTAGCCCGCGCCGTCGCTGTCCACCCTCACGACGCCGAGATTGGCTTCCGGGTCCAGCTGAACGTTACGGAAGAACTTGCCGGAACCGGTAACGATAAACGGCGTGTTGGCGAGCAGCGGCATCGGCTGACTCAGGGCAATATAGCGCGGCTTCTGGTGAAAATCGGCGGCGTAGGGCTCGATGTCCGCATCGTCCAGGCGCAGCGTGAGGTTGCCGCCGTTGCGCTCGTCCCAGCCCTTCAGCCAGGCGTCGGAGGTGGCTTTGATCATGCCCTGGACGAACCAGGAGGTGGTGATGGTCTGCATACTGTGTTTCCTTTGAAAATGCCGGGTGGCGTTACGCTTACCCGGCCTGCTTTTACCTGTAGGCCCGGCATGCAATGCGCTGCCGGGCGATATTTTTTACTGACGAGCGGCGAGAACGTCCTTCTCATACGCCCGCACGTTGTCCAGCCACTGGCTGCCCGCAGGCGCATCGTGACGCTGGCAGTACATCTCCCATACCGCCTGCCACGGCAGGGATTTTTGCTCCTCCAGCAGCGCCAGACGCGCGGTGTAGTCGCCGTTTTCTTCAAGCTGTTTCAGCGCAGCAGTCGGCTCCAGCAGAGCGCGCAGCAGCGCTTTCTTCATGTTGCGGGTGCCGATAACCCATGCCGCGATGCGGTTGATGGAGGCGTCAAAGAAGTCGAGGCCGATGTGCACGCGGTCATACAGATCGTGGCGGATGATTTCGCTGGCAATCGCCTGGGTTTCGTCGTCCAGCAGGACCACGTGGTCGCTGTCCCAGCGCACCGGACGGCTGACGTGCAGCAGCAGGCGCGGCACGTAGAGCATGGCGGCGGAAATTTTGTCGGAGATGACTTCCGTTGGGTGGAAGTGGCCAGCATCCAGGCACAGCGCGGTCTGGCGGCTGGTGGCGTAGCCCATGTAGAACTCGTTCGAGCCGACGGTGTAGCTTTCTGCGCCAATGCCGAACAGCTTACTCTCCACCGCGTCGATATGGTGCGCCGGATCCAGCTTCTCGCTGATGGCTTCATCCAGCGCGGCCAGCAGCCGCTGACGCGGGGCCAGTCGGTCTACGGTGATGTCCTTCATGCCGTCCGGGATCCAGATATTCATCACCGAAGGCGTGCCAAGCTGTTCGCCGAAATACGCCGAGACGCGTCGGCTGGCTTTGACGTGGTCGATCCAGAACTGCCGGATTTCGTCGTTGGCGTGTGCAAGGGTAAACCCGTCCGCGCTCAGCGGGTGCGAGAAGCAGGACGGGTTAAAATCCAGTCCCAGCCGGTTGGCCTTTGCCCACTCCACCCAGTTCTTAAAGTGTTCCGGTTTGATTTCGTTACGCGCGACCGGCGCGTCGGATTCGAGATAAATCGCGTGCAGATTCAGCCGTTTTGGCCCCGGGATCAGGCTCAACGCCATTTCAAGATCCGCACGCAGTTCGGTGGCGTTGCGCGCTTTGCCCGGGTAGTTACCCGTTGCCTGAATGCCACCCGTCAGGGAACCGCCCGGATTCTCGAAACCGGCGACGTCATCACCCTGCCAGCAGTGCATGGAGACGGGCAGACGGTCGAGCTGGCGCAGCGCCTCTTCGACATCCACGCCGACGGCGGCGAAACGCTGTTTAGCCAGGTCCCAGGCTTGTTCAAGTTGAGTGGTCATGCGCAAAGCTCCTTAGTCAGTCGTTTTTGCTGAAACTGCGCCCGGTAGCGGGCAATGTCATGGCAGGGATTGGGGGTGAAGGTGGTCAGGCTGTTATTCGCCGTCACCACCGAACGGAAATCGTCGACGTTTGATAGTTCGTCCAGCGTCATCAACTGAATGCCGATGTTGCCGAGCGTGGAAGCCTCTACGGGACCTGCCACCACGGTAATGCCGCAGGCATCGGCGCAGAGCTGGTTCAGCAGCTGGTTCTGGCAGCCGCCGCCCACGATGTGCAGCTGGCTGAACGGTTTACCGCGAAGGTCAGCCAGCTCGCTCAGGATGTCGGCATAGAGCAGGGCGAGGCTGTCAAAAATACAGCGCGCCAGCTCGGCGGGACGGGAAGGTACCGGCTGCCCCGCGTCAAAACAGGCGCCCTGGATCTCAGCGCTCATGTGCACCGGGTTAATAAAGCGGTCGTCGTTCGGGTTAATCAGGAAGGTGCAGGCCTTCAGCTTTTCGGTTTCCGCGATAAGCGCGGGCAGGTCGGTGACGTTCTGCTCTTTCAGCACCCGCTGGAGCAGCCACAGGCCCATGATGTTCTTCAGCACGCGGTAGCGTCCTTCGGCACCGCCTTCGTTGGTGATATTGGCGGCCAGCGCGGCGTCGCTGGTGTAAGGCGTTTTGCTCTCAAAACCCATCAGCGACCAGGTGCCGGAGGAGAGATAGGCCGCGTCTTTGCTGGCGAGCGGCGAGGCAATGACCGCGCTTGCGGTGTCGTGACTGGCGACGGCGACAACGGGAATTTCATTCCCCTGCGGGCAAATCCACTGGCCTATGACATTGCCCGGATGGGTTGGCGTGCCGAACCAGGACGGCGAGGCGCCCGTCCATGCCAGCAGGTGTTCATCCCAGTTATCGGTGTTGATATTGACCAGCTGCGTGGTGGTGGCGTTGGTGTATTCCCAGTTCATGTTGCCGGTCAGACGATAGCCTAAGTAGTCCGGGATCAGCAGCGCATGCGCCACCTTTTCAACCAGCTCTGGCTGTTGCTCCACCAGCGCGCGCAGCTGGTAAAGCGTGTTAAACGGCAGAAACTGAATGCCGCTGCGACCATAGATATTCTCTTTGCCAAGCTGCGCGATGGCGTGCGCCATCAGCCCATCGGTGCGGCTGTCGCGGTAGGAAACAGGCAGGCCGACGCGTTCGCCGTGACTGTCCAGCAGCACGTAATCCACGCCCCACGTATCAATGCCGATACTGTCGATGCGGATACCGTTTTCGCAGACGTTGTGAAGTCCGGTGCGGATCTCCGCCTCCAGCGCATCAATATCCCAGGTCACAAAACCGTCCTGTTTTTGCAGACAATTGGCGAAACGGTGCATTTCGCGAAGCGTAAGGGTGTGCTGGTCACAGTCCCAGGTGGCGAGCATTACACGGCCGCTGGATGCGCCTAAATCGACAGCCACACAATGGCGAAAAGTCATGGTCGGGTCCTTTCTTAAGTCATTAGCGATGAGTGTAAGAAAGGGAAGAAATAGCCACCTTCTCTCCACTGACAGCCCAAATCTCGCGCTGGCAAGAAAGCAAAGGTGAACGTGAGGGAGTTCACAGTTTCCAGTAATGGCGGGGTTTGCAGGCAGTGTGACGCTGACCGCATTTCCCGATCTTTCCGCCTGTTTCTTGAAAAACCGGCAGCTTTTGCGCGGTTTACTGTCAAAAATTTAAGGTGAGCGTGGAGGGCCTTAATTACTATTTTGAGAACTTTTCTCATTGGTGGGGGCCGTTATGACCGTACTGCACAGCGTCGATTTTTTTCCTTCGGGGGCTTCTCCCGTCGCGATTGAGCCACGGCTTCCTCAGGCTGCGTTCCCGGAGCATCATCATGATTTTCATGAGATTGTGATTGTTGAGCACGGAACAGGCATCCACGTATTCAACGGTCAGCCGTATACCATCAGCGGCGGTACGGTGTGCTTCGTGCGCGACCACGACAGGCACCTGTATGAACATACCGACAACCTGTGTCTGACCAACGTGCTCTATCGTTCCCCGGATGCGTTCCAGTTTCTCTCCGGGTTGAATCAGCTGTTGCCGCAGGAGAAAGACGGCCACTACCCGTCGCACTGGCGGGTGAATCAATCCACGTTACAGCAGGTGCGTCAGCTGGTGAGCCAGATGGAGCAGAGCGAGGACGTGCAGGAGACGCACGCGATTGCCACCCGCGAGCTGCTGTTTATGCAGCTGCTGGTGCTGCTGCGCCGAAGCAGCCTGGTGGAAGGGATGGAAAATAATGACGCACGGCTGAACCAGCTTATGGCCTGGCTGGAAGATCATTTCGCTGAAGATGTTTGCTGGGAAACGCTGGCGAACGACTTTTCGCTCTCGCTGCGCACGCTGCATCGTCAGCTCAAGCAGCATACCGGGCTCACGCCGCAGCGTTACCTTAACCGTCTGCGCCTGATCAAAGCGCGTCACCTTTTACGGCATACCGACGAAAGCGTTACAGAAATTGCTTATCGCTGCGGTTTCGGCGACAGTAACCACTTTTCGACGCTATTTCGCCGGGAATTTAGCTGGTCGCCGCGCGATATTCGTCAGGGGAAAGACGCGTTGCTTCAGTAACGCGAGGGCAGTCACCGTTTTCAGGCCGCAAAAAAGCTAATAATGCCCGGTTATTCGCCGTAGAGGTTGTCGTGTGGCCGCTCAGTTAATTCTTCGCAAAGATGATTTTTTTGCCTCCGCGAGTCAGGCCGTCGCGGTGGCCGACCGTTACCCGCAAAATGTCTTTGCCGAGCACACCCATGAGTTCTGCGAGCTGGTGCTGGTGTGGCGCGGCAACGGCCTGCACGTCCTCAACGACCGGCCCTACCGCATCACGCGCGGGGATCTGTTTTACATTCGCGCCGAAGACAAACACGCCTACGCCTCGGTTAACGATCTGGTGTTGCAGAACGTCATCTACTGCCCTGACAGGCTTAAACTGAATGTCGACTGGGCGAGCAACATTCCGGGCATTCTGAATGCCGGAGGCGAACCGCACTGGCGCTTAAGCAGTAGCGGCATGGCTCAGGTGCGCCAGACGATTTCCCAGCTGGAGCAGGAGAGCCAGAAGAGCGACCCGGTTGCAAACCAGATGTCGGAGCTGCTTTTCGCCCAGCTGGTGATGACCCTGAAGCGCCATCGTTACGCCACGGATAATCCTTCCGCCACCACGCAAGAAGCGCTGCTGGATAAGCTGATCGCCCGGCTTGCGGGCAGTCTGAACAAGAGTTTCGTACTGGAAAAATTCTGCGAGCAGGAGCAGTGCAGCGAGCGCGCGCTGCGCCAGCAGTTCCGCACCCAGACGGGGATGACGATAAACCATTACCTGCGCCAGCTGCGCATCTGCCACGCCCAGTATCTGTTACAGCATACGGAGCTGATGGTCAGTGAAGTGGCGATGCGCTGCGGCTTTGAGGACAGTAATTACTTTTCGGTGGTGTTTAACCGTGAGGTGGGGATGACGCCGGTTCAGTGGCGTCATCGCAGTCGAAAAGCAGCGTAATCAGTTCGCCATGCCGAGGCCGACGATATTGGCCGCAATGATAATCACCACGCAGCCCAGGCTCAGTACGCCAACCGGACGACGTCCGGCGTTGTTCCACTCCTTCAGCACCAGCCCAACCAGCCCACCGCACAGCACGTAGAAGCTCATGTGCAGCATCCAGCTTATGTAGTCGTACTGCGGCGGAATGCTGGCGTGGCCCCAGGCGTAGAAGAAGAATTGCAGATACCACATCAGGCCGCCGAGCGCGGAGAGCAGAACGTTGGTGAGGATCAGCGTTTTTGCCAGCGAGAAGTCGGCTTTTACCGACAGGTTCTTCACTTTTGCCAGACGAATGAAGCAGAAACCGAGGTTTACCAGCGAACCGCCGCCCATGATCACCACGTAGCTTGGCAGGGCAACATACAGCGGGTCAACGCCCAGCGCCGCAGCGGCGTCGTGCATCGGTTTGGCGGCGTTCATGGCGAACGACATGCCCGCCGAGAAGACCCCGCACATCACCGCCAGCAGCAGCCCTTTCTTCAGGTTGAACTCTTCGGCCCTGATGCCCATCTTGCGTTCTTTTAGCTGGCCTGCGCGGGTGACGATCCCCACGCCGATCACCGCCACCAGCACGCCCAGCAGCGTCATTCGCCCGCCCTGGGTGTTGATCAGCACGTTGAAATGGCCGTTAAGAATGGGCGTCATCAGGGTGCCCACTATCAGCGTAATGCCAATCGCGATGCCGATACCCATCGACATCCCGAGGTAGCGCATGGTCAGGCCGTAGTTGATGTTGCCGATGCCCCACATTGCGCCGAACAGGAATACCGGTAGCAGGGTGGAGGCGTTGAAGGAGGAGAAGTAGCCCCAGAAATCGGGCAGCAGCATGGCGCTGATTGTCCACGGCAAAATCAGCCAGGACACGGTACCGCCAACGGACCACATGGTTTCCCACGACCAGCCTTTCACCTTTTTGAACGGGGCATAGAAACAGGCTGCACTGGCTGCGCCTATTAAATGCCAGAAGATACCCATCGTAATCGCATGATTCATTTTTACGTCCTCATCGTTTTTATAGCCGGAGGCTTCCCCCCGACTTGATGAGTGTAAAAATTAGGCTGTTCAGGAACCTTCAGAAGGTTGCCGCACTTTTGTTTTGAATGGCAATCAGCACGTTAAGCGCGTGAGCAGACTCACAATTCTTTTATTTCTCAAAAACCGAATAACCATATAAAAACTACGGCATTGATAATCATTTTCAATATCATTTAATTAACTATAATGAACCAACTGCTTACGCGGCATTAACAGCTGTGCCGCCCGACAATAATGGAGAGGATTATGAGTTATACACTGCCATCCCTGCCGTATGCCTACGACGCACTGGAACCGCATTTCGACAAGCAGACGATGGAAATCCATCACACTAAACACCACCAGACCTACGTGAACAACGCGAATGCTGCGCTGGAAAGCCTGCCAGAGTTCGCTAATCTGCCTGTTGAAGAGCTGATCACCAAGCTGGACCAGCTGCCAGCAGACAAGAAAACCGTACTGCGTAACAACGCGGGCGGTCACGCTAACCACAGCCTGTTCTGGAAAGGCCTGAAAACCGGTACCACCCTGCAGGGCGACCTGAAAGCGGCTATCGAGCGCGACTTCGGTTCCGTAGACAACTTCAAAGCGGAATTCGAAAAAGCCGCTGCAACCCGCTTCGGCTCTGGCTGGGCGTGGCTGGTTTTGAAAAGCGACAAGCTGGCAGTGGTTTCTACTGCTAACCAGGACTCCCCGCTGATGGGTGAAGCGATCTCTGGCGCATCCGGTTTCCCAATCCTGGGTCTGGACGTGTGGGAACACGCTTACTACCTGAAGTTCCAGAACCGTCGCCCTGACTACATCAAAGCGTTCTGGGATGTCGTGAACTGGGACGAAGCAGCAGCGCGTTTCGCCGCTAAAAAATAAGGTTGCATTGACGTCTGTGAGAAGCGAGTCTGATGACTCGCTTTTTTTGTATCTGCGTAATGGAGGCAGCGATGCATTACCCGGTGAACGTGTTTACAGGCAAGGTAAGGGAGTACGACGGCAGCCGCCCAAGCGCCATCGCCAAAGTGCAGGTCGACGGTGAGCTGTCGCTGACCGAGCTCGGGCTTGTGGGCGACCAGCAGGCCGAAAAGAAAATCCACGGCGGGCCCGATCGCGCGCTGTGCCACTATCCGCGCGAGCACTATCAGCACTGGAAAACCGAATTTCCTGAGCAGGCGGACCTCTTCGTCGCGCCCGCGTTTGGCGAAAATCTCTCAACGGAAGGGCTGACGGAAAAGAACGTCTTTATTGGCGATATTTACCGCTGGGGCGATGCCCTGATTCAGATCACCCAGCCGCGCTCGCCGTGCTTTAAGCTCAACTACCATTTCGGTATTCAGGATATGTCGGCCCAGCTGCAAAACGCGGGTAAAACCGGCTGGCTGTACCGCGTTGTGCAGGCGGGACAGGTTTCGGCGGATGCGCCGCTTGAGCTCGCGTCGCGCCTGAGTGAGGTGTCGGTGTACGACGCCTGCGCGATTGCCTGGCATATGCCTTTCGACGATGAACAGTATCATCGCCTGCTGTCGGCGGCGGGGTTGTCTACCAGTTGGACGAGAACGATGCAAAAGCGGCGTATAAGCGGGAAGATCGAGAGTAGTTCGCGGAGATTGTGGGGGAAATAGGTTCCGTAGGAAGTAGGCCGGGTAAGGCGAAGTCGCCACCCGGCACATACCGTTACGAACGCTTATACAGCGGTAGCCACAGCGTTAACCGCAGCCCGCCCAGCGGGCTGTCGTCGGCTTTCACCCAGCCGCGGTGCTGCTGCATGGCGGTTTCTACAATCGCCAGCCCCAGCCCCGTGCCGCCAGACTCACGGTCGCGCGCTTCGTCGGTGCGGTAGAACGGACGGAAAATCTGCTCGCGATCTTCCGGGCTGACGCCAGGACCGTCGTCATCGACAATGACGGTGATCCCGTCTTTATCCACCGAGAACGCCACTTCAATCTTCGTGTGCGAGTAGCGCAGGGCGTTACGCACGATATTCTCCAGCGCGCTTTCCAGCGCGTTGGGGTTACCGTACAGCGGCCACGGGCCCGGCGGGAAGTTGACGGTGAACGATTTACCCATCTGCTCCGCTTCGAACGCCGCGTTGTCCAGCACCTCGTGCCACAGGTGATTGGCTTTCACCGTTTCGCTCACCAGCGCGTTTTTCTGCTGGTTGCGCGACATCACCAGCAGATCGTTAATCATGCTGTCCAGACGATGCGCTTCCGTTTCAATACGTTCCAGCTCTTTGCTCTCCCCGCTGCGGCGACGCAGCAGGGCGGTGCCCAGCTGTAAGCGCGTGAGCGGGGTGCGCAGTTCGTGTGAGATGTCCGACAGCAGGCGTTGCTGGGCCGTCATCATCCGATCAAGCGCGCTGACCATCTGGTTAAAACTGGTGCCGGCGGCCAGGAACTCCTGCGGCCCGGATTCCAGCTCCGGATGCTGCCTGAGGTTGCCTTGTGCCACTTCGTCCGCCGCGTTTTTCAGCTTACGCGCCGGTTTCGCCAGGCTCCACGCCAGCCATAACAGCAGCGGGGAACTGACCAGCATCGTGACGATCAGCAGCAGAAGCGGACGGTCAAACAGCAGGTTGATGAAGTCGGACTGGGAACTGCTCGCAGGGCGAATCAGGTAGAGCTGGTAGTTATCTTCCCCATCCCGTACCGAGAAAGGGCCGACCATCTCTACCCGACCATATTTCTTTTTCTGTGGGTGATCGGCGTTATCCGCCTGGCCAATAAAGTTGCGGATGATCTGCATTTCATTGCGATCGGCGCCAATCACGCGGCCTTCGCTGGTAACCAGCAAAAGACGTTGTCCTGGCGGCGCCCACTTGTCGATAGCGCGAAACAGCCTGCGCCACCACATTAAATCGTTCGGCGGATCGTTTGCCAGCTCCGCTTCCACGTGCTGCTCGATCATCACGCCCTGACGTTGCTCGCTGTCGAGCAGCTCCGTCATCTGGCGTGAGTCGAGTTTTGGCAACATCAAAACGAGCATTAAAACCAGTGCCAGCGTCAGCCAGAAGATGGCGAAGATGCGGGCGGTTAAGCTGCCTATCATGAAGCAGAAACCATCAGATAACCACGACCACGCAGGGTTTTAAACCATGGGTGACCGTCTTTACGCTCCGGCAGCTTGCGGCGCAGGTTAGAGATGTGCATGTCGATGGCGCGGTCAAACGGCGTGAGGCGTTTGCCCAGCACTTCCTGGCTTAAATGTTCACGCGATACCACCTGGCCAAGATGTTGCGCCAGTAGATACAGCAGTGTGAACTCGGTGCCGGTAAGCTCCAGCGTCTGGCCGTCGAAGCTTGCTTCCTGACGGCCCGGGTTCAGGCTCAGGGAGTCCACTTCCAGCGTTGGCGAGCTGTTGTCGGTATTCTGCTGCTGCTCGCTCCAGTGGGAACGACGCAGGATCGCGCGAATACGGGCCACCAGTTCACGGTCGTTGAACGGCTTCGGTAAATAGTCATCCGCACCCAGCTCAAGGCCGAGAACGCGGTCAAGCTCGCTGCCGCGGGCGGTCAGCATGATAACGGGGGTCTGGTGTGTCTGGCGAAGCTCTTTTAGCGTATCAATACCGTTTTTCTTTGGCATCATTACGTCGAGCAAAAGTAGATCGATGCTGTCGTCAAGGAGACTCAGCGCCTGCTCGCCATCATGGGCAACCAGAACGTTGAAACCTTCCATGTCGAGCAACTCCTTTAAAAGGGATGTGAGCTCTCGGTCATCGTCAACTAACAGGATTTTATTCATTGTTTAAATACCTCCGAGGCAGAAATTACGACATCAAGGCTATCTAATCCATGACTTTACGTTGTTTTACACCCCCTGACGCATGTTTGCAGCCTGAATCGTAGACTGTCTCTCGTTGAATCGCGACACGAAAGATTTTGGGAGCAAGTGATGCGCAAAGTTACCGCTGCCGTCATGGCCTCAACGCTGGCGTTCAGTGCGTTTAGCCAGGCTGCTGTAGCTATCATCGGCGATAACGGTTCCTCGCAAGAGGGCGCAACGCAGCACAGCAGCCAAAGCCATATGTTTGACGGCATAAGTTTAACCGAACATCAGCGTCAACAGATGCGAGATCTGATGCAGAGGGCACGACACGACCAGCCCCCTGTTAATGTTAGCGAAATGGAGACAATGCATCGCCTTGTCACCGCAGAAAATTTTGACGAAAGCGCTGTTCGCGCTCAGGCCGAAAAAATGGCACAGGAACAGGTTGCCCGCCAGGTAGAAATGGCGAAGGTCCGCAACCAGATGTTCCACCTGCTAACGCCCGAGCAGCAAGCGGTTTTGAATGCCAAACATCAGCAGCGTATGGACCAGCTGCGTGAGGTTGCACGGATGCAGCGAAGCTCAGAAGCGACGTTTTTCAGTAGCAATAGCAGTACCCGTAGTAACCAGTAAACCCTGTTTTCCTTGCCATAGACACCATCCCTGTCTTCCCCCACATGATGTGGGGGTTTTTTTTGCCCCGCATTCTGATTTGTTAACCGTTTATTCATCCTTTGCCTCCCCATGCTTCCGTTATACTAGCGGCATGACATGACAGGAGCGTTTATGAATCAATCCTATGGAAGGCTGGTAAGCCGGGCCGCCATTGCGGCGACCGTCATGGCCTCTGGCCTGCTGCTGATCAAAATCTTTGCCTGGTGGTATACCGGCTCGGTCAGTATTCTGGCGGCGCTGGTGGATTCACTGGTCGATATCGCCGCCTCGCTGACCAATCTTCTGGTGGTGCGCTACTCGCTGCAGCCGGCGGATGAAGAGCACACGTTTGGGCACGGCAAGGCGGAATCGCTCGCGGCGCTGGCGCAAAGTATGTTCATTTCTGGCTCTGCACTGTTCCTGTTTTTGACCGGTATCCAGCATCTGGTTTCGCCTTCACCGATGAACAATCCCGGTGTCGGCGTGGTCGTCACGGTCATTGCACTTATAAGCACACTTGTTCTGGTAACGTTCCAGCGCTGGGTCGTTCGCAAAACGCAAAGTCAGGCCGTACGGGCGGATATGCTTCATTATCAATCTGATGTTATGATGAATGGGGCTATTCTTATTGCGCTCGGTCTGGCTTGGTATGGCTGGCATCGGGCCGATGCGTTGTTTGCGTTAGGGATTGGTATCTATATTTTATATAGCGCCCTGCGGATGGGGTATGACGCGGTGCAATCACTGCTCGATCGCGCTCTTCCGGACTCAGAACGTAACGAAATTTTTTCTATCGTGACCTCCTGGCCCGGCGTCAGCGGTGCACACGATCTTCGAACGCGGCAGTCAGGGCCGACCCGCTTTATTCAGATTCATATTGAAATGGAAGACAACCTGCCACTGGTACAGGCTCACGTTATTGCTGAGCAGGTCGAGCAGGCGATTTTGCAGCGTTTTCCTGGTTCAGACGTCATCATTCACCAGGATCCCTGCTCGGTTGTATCCGGACATGTTGGGCTTTCGTAATTCGTTGTAAAAAAGTGAGCCAGGCCAGCATTTTGTGTATAAATTACCGCCATTTGGTCTGACCTGAATCAATTCAGCCAGAAGGGATTGATATACTATTTGCAGTATTCGTTGGTCGATAAGTTTCTTCCGGCAACAGATTTCAATTTTGCATTCCTAAGTTCAGAGGTAGTCATGATTAAGAAAATCGGTGTGTTGACAAGCGGCGGTGATGCGCCGGGCATGAACGCGGCAATTCGTGGGGTTGTCCGTGCAGCGCTGACGGAAGGTCTGGAAGTTTTTGGTATCTATGATGGTTACCTGGGTCTGTATGAAGACCGTATGGTTCAGCTCGACCGCTACAGCGTGTCTGACATGATCAACCGTGGCGGTACCTTCCTTGGGTCTGCGCGCTTCCCGGAATTCCGTGACGAACATATCCGTGAAGTGGCTATCGAGAACATGAAAAAGCGTGGTCTGGACGCGCTGGTCGTTATCGGCGGTGACGGTTCGTACATGGGTGCAAAACGTCTGACCGAAATGGGCTTCCCGTGCATCGGCCTGCCGGGCACCATCGACAACGACATCAAAGGCACTGACTACACCATCGGTTACTTCACCGCGCTGGGCACCGTTGTGGAAGCCATTGACCGCCTGCGTGACACCTCTTCTTCTCACCAGCGTATCTCTATCGTTGAAGTGATGGGCCGTTACTGCGGTGACCTGACCCTGGCAGCGGCTATCGCCGGTGGTTGTGAGTTTGTGGTGGTTCCTGAAGTGGAATTCAGCCGCGAAGATCTGGTTGCAGAAATCAAAGCCGGTATCGCGAAAGGTAAGAAACACGCGATTGTGGCTATCACCGAGCACATCTGTGACGTTGACGAGCTGGCGAAGTACATCGAAACCGAAACTAAACGCGAAACCCGCGCGACCGTTCTGGGCCACATCCAGCGCGGCGGTTCCCCTGGCCCGTACGACCGTATTCTGGCGTCCCGCATGGGCGCGTACGCTATCGAGCTGCTGCTGCAGGGCCACGGCGGCCGCTGCGTCGGTATTCAGAACGAACAGCTGGTTCACCATGACATCATCGACGCGATTGAAAACATGAAGCGTCCGTTCAAAGGTGACTGGCTGGACTGCGCGAAAAAACTGTACTGATCTTTCGAGCCCTCTTCTTTCTGAAGAGGGCTTTTATTCCTCCACGTTATAGCCAATCTTTTTTTATTCTTTAATCATCGATTCGCTTTCTGGCACGCTGCATTCATCAAAACACTACACAAGAGAGCTGGGCGATGAATAAATGGGGCGTGGGGTTAACATTATTGCTGGCATCGACCAGCGTGCTGGCAAAGGACATTCAACTTCTCAACGTGTCGTACGACCCGACGCGTGAGCTGTACGATCAATACAACAAAGCCTTCGCGGCGCACTGGAAGCAGGAAACCGGCGATAACGTGGTGGTTCGCCAGTCGCACGGTGGCTCTGGTAAGCAGGCGACATCTGTGATTAACGGTATTGAAGCCGACGTGGTTACCCTGGCGCTGGCCTATGATGTCGACGCTATCGCCGAGCGTGGCCGTATCGACAAAAACTGGATCAAACGCCTGCCGGACAACTCCGCGCCATACACCTCGACCATCGTCTTCCTGGTGCGTAAAGGCAACCCGAAACAGATTAAGGACTGGAACGACCTGATCAAACCGGGCGTTTCTGTGATTACCCCGAACCCGAAAAGCTCCGGCGGGGCACGCTGGAACTACCTGGCGGCCTGGGGCTACGCGCTGCACCACAACAACGGTGACCAGGCTAAAGCACAGGAGTTCGTCAAATCCCTGTACAAAAACGTTGAAGTGCTGGACTCCGGCGCGCGCGGTGCCACTAACACCTTCGTCGAGCGCGGAATTGGCGACGTACTTATTGCCTGGGAAAACGAAGCCCTGCTGGCGACCCACGAACTGGGTAAAGACAAGTTTGAGATCGTGACTCCGAGCGAATCCATCCTCGCCGAGCCGACCGTTTCCGTGGTCGATAAGGTCGTTGATAAGAAAGGCACCAAAGCGGTGGCGGAAGCCTACCTGAAGTATCTCTACTCGCCGGAAGGCCAGGAAATCGCGGCGAAGAACTTCTATCGTCCACGCGATGCGGCTGTCGCGAAGAAATACGACAGCGAATTCCCGAAACTGAAGCTCTTCACCATTGATGATGTGTTCGGCGGCTGGACGAAAGCGCAGAAAGAGCACTTCTCTAATGGCGGCACCTTCGACCAGATTAGCCAGCGTTAACGGTTAGCAAACGACACGGCGACCCGGTGTGAGAAATCCACCGGGTTTTTTATTTGGTCATCATTTTGCGTTACTCTTTTGCCTCTATTGAAAACAGGGAACGCGTTGTGAAAAAAATTATCTTATTGATCCTGATTGTCATCGCCCTTGCCGCAGGCGGCGTGTACTGGATAAAAGCGGGTAATCCGAATGCGTTGCGCCATATCGTCCTCGACCAGTGTCTGCCTAATCAGCTGCAACACCGTAACCCGGCACCCTGCGTGCAGGTGAAGCCTGACGCGGGCTATGTGGTATTTAAGGACCGCAACGGGCCGCTGCAGTATCTGCTGATGCCAACGTATCGCATCAACGGCACCGAAAGCCCGCTCCTGACCGAGCCTCATACGCCAAACTTCTTCTGGCTGGCGTGGCAGTCGCGCAGCTTTATGACCCTGAAGCGTGGCTCTGAAGTGCCGGACAGCGCTATTTCGCTGACGATTAACTCACCGACCGGACGCACGCAAAACCATTTCCATATCCATATCTCCTGCCTGCGCCCGGACGTGCGCGAGAAGCTCAACGCGGCGCAGGGAGATATCAGCACCCAGTGGCTACCGTTCCCGGGTGGGCTGGAAGGGCATGAGTACCTCGCACGCCGGGTGACGGAGAATGAACTGGTCCAGCGCAGTCCGTTTATGATGCTGGCGGAAGAGCTGCCGGAGGCGCGCGACCATATGGGACGCTTCGCGCTGGCGATGGCGCAGCAGTCGGATGGTTCGTTTGTTTTGCTGGCGACCGAGCGTAACCTGCTCACGCTTAACCGCGCGTCGGCAGAGGAATTGCAGGATCATCAATGCGCTATCCTGAAGTAACCCCACTATAAATCGCGTTTACTCAGGCTGCCTGTCACCGTAGACTTGCTGAAAAAATCTACAGGAGACAGGTATGTCGCTCTGGTTAACGCATCCTCTGCTGCTGCCCTCGCTGATCGTCGGCGTCACCATCGTGCTGTGGGCGACGTCGCTGTTGCCGGAATTTATCACCGCGCTGCTGTTTTTCACGGCGGCGATGACCGCCAGAATCGCCCCGCCGGAGGTGATTTTTGGCGGTTTTGCCTCGTCGGCCTTCTGGCTGGTCTTCAGCGGCTTTGTGCTCGGCGTGGCGATCCGTAAAACCGGCCTGGCGGACAGGGCCGCCCGGGCGCTGTCGGCAAAGCTCACCGACTCCTGGATGCTGATGGTGGCGAGCGTGGTATTGCTCAGCTACGCGCTGGCGTTTGTGATGCCGTCAAACATGGGGCGTATTGCGCTGCTGATGCCCATTGTCGCGGCGATGGCGAAACGCGCCGGTATTGCCGACGGCTCCCGCGCCTGGTTCGGCCTTGCGCTGGCAGTCGGCTTCGGTACCTTCCAGCTCTCGGCCACCATTCTGCCCGCCAACGTGCCTAACCTGGTCATGAGCGGCGCGGCGGAAGGCTCGTACGGCATTCACCTGAACTATGTCCCGTATCTGCTGCTGCACACGCCGGTGCTCGGTATTCTCAAAGGCCTGATTCTGATTGGCCTCATCTGCTGGCTGTTCCCCGGCAGCCCGAAACCGGCGAAGGATTTCACGCTGTCTGAACCGATGGGGCGTGACGAAAAACGACTCGCCTGGCTGCTGGTGGTGGTGCTGATGATGTGGGTGACGGAGAGCTGGCACGGCGTGGGGCCGGCGTGGACGGGGCTGGCGGCCTCGATTATCGTTATGCTGCCGCGCATTGGTTTTATCACCGGCGAGGAGTTTTCGGCGGGGGTAAATATGCGCACCTGCATTTACGTTGCGGGTATTCTCGGGCTGGCGATCGTCGTGACGCAAACGGGTATCGGAGCGGCCGTAGGCGAGGCGCTGCTGCGCATAATGCCCCTGGATGTGGACAAACCATTCACCAGCTTCCTGGCGCTAACCGGAATTACTACGGCACTCAACTTCATTATGACTGCCAACGGCGTTCCGGCGCTGTACACCACGCTGGCGCAGAGCTTCTCGGACGCGACCGGTTTCCCGCTGCTGTCGGTGATCATGATTCAGGTACTGGGCTATTCCACGCCGCTGCTGCCGTATCAGGCGTCGCCGATTGTGGTGGCGATGGGGCTAGGAAAGGTGCCTGCAAGGGCGGGGATGGTGCTCTGCCTGGCGCTGGCGATTGCGACGTATCTGGTGCTGCTGCCGCTGGATTATCTGTGGTTTAGCGTGTTAGGGCGTTTGTAGCGGCGGGTAAGCGCAAGCGCCACCCGCCACAAAGGCCATTACGCCTGTTTAGCCGCTTCTGCCGCTTTAACGATCACCGCGAAAGCGTCCGCTTTCAGGGATGCACCGCCAACCAGCGCGCCATCGATATCTGGCTGGGTAAACAGCTCAGCAGCGTTGGAGGCGTTTACGGAGCCGCCGTACTGGATGATCACTTGCTCAGCCACTTTCGCGTCGGCTTTAGCAATGTGGTCACGGATGAATTTGTGAACTGCCTGAGCCTGCGCAGGGGTAGCAGATTTGCCGGTACCGATCGCCCAGACTGGCTCGTAAGCGATAACCGCGCCTTCGAACGCTGCCGCGCCCTGCGTTTTCAGCACGGCGTCGATCTGACGTGCACACACTTCTTCGGTTTTGCCCGCTTCGTTTTCCGCTTCGGTTTCACCGATGCACAGAACCGGGATCAGACCCTGCTCTTTCAGCACGGCAAATTTCTTCGCGATGAACTCGTCAGATTCTTTGTGGTAGGTGCGACGCTCGGAATGGCCGATGATGATGTATTTCGCGCCGATATCTTTCAGCATTTCAGCGGAAGTTTCACCGGTGAACGCGCCAGACAGGTTAACGTCAACGTTCTGCGCGCCCAGCACGATGTGGCTGCCGTCAGCGGCACGTTTAGCCAGATCCAGGTACATATCCGGCGGAGCGATAGCAACCGCGCAGCCGGTCACGCCAGCCAGCTCTTTACGCAGGTTTGCAACCAGTTCGTTTACCATATGGCGGCTGCCGTTCAGTTTCCAGTTACCCATCACTAAAGGATGTCGCATTTCAATTCTCCACGCTAAATAAGCGAATTAAGGAATATGGCCGCCCTGTCGGGCAGCATGGTCTGTGAATCAGTATAGAGATTTTCCCTCGAAAGGCTTTGCTTTTTGTCATTAATTGGCCCCGCCAAGGGTGTCAGATAGCGCCAGCTTAATCGGTTCAACGGCGAAGGTCAGTCCTTTTTCGCCGTTATCCGCCACCACATAGCGAATCGCACCTTCGGTTGTGGCGTAGTACCGCTTGTTTTTACCGGCGGCCAGCAGCTTTTGCAGCTTTTGCTGGCTCTGCTTTTTCGTCAGCGCAGGCGTAAACGCCTGCAGCACCGCGCTCATGTAATCAAGCGCCTTCGATTTAGCCGCTTTCTGCTCTGGCCCCTGAATCGGCAGCCAGGTGATTTGCATGCTTTTGATTTTTAACGTACCGCGCTCCAGCGCCGTGGAAGCATACAAATTCTCGTTAATCTTGCTCGCTGCACGGGTCAGTGTAGGGGTATCGCGCGAGCTATCAATGGCGCGAAACTCATCCAGCGGCAGCCCTGGGTTGGCCTGATTGAAAGCTTCGCGAAACTGGCTGATGGACTGATCGAAAGACGGTGCGCCCGCCAGCAAATACGGCGCAGTGGTGGGGGCCGCGGTGTTGGCGGCGTGCAGCGGAAAACCCGCGCCGAGCATCGCTAAACACAGGAAAAGAGAATGTGCCGAATTTTTCATCAACATTGCACCTGGCCGTAAGTGCTCATGATTAAAACGATATCTGGTCGGCTTGTCAAAAGGTCACAACTCCAGGGTAAAATGCGGGCTAAACGATAATAAGGAACCTTACATGACCATACAGCAGTGGCTGTTTTCATTCAAAGGGCGTATTGGACGCCGTGATTTCTGGGTCTGGATGGTGACGTGGGTCGTCGCCATGCTGCTTCTTTTTTTCGTTGCCTACAACGCTTGGCTGAGCACGCAAACGGCGGCATTTGCACTGGTCTGCCTGCTATGGCCAACGGCGGCCGTCGTGGTGAAACGCCTGCACGATCGCGGCCGCTCCGGCGCGTGGGCATTTTTGATCATACTGGCGTGGATGCTGGTGGCAGGGAACTGGGCGATGCTGCCTTCCATCCTGCCGTGGGTCGTGGGCAGGCTGCTGCCGTCGGTCATCTTCGTGATGATGATTGTCGATCTGGGCGCGTTTATCGGCACCCAGAGCGAAAATAAATACGGTAAAGATACCGTCGAGGTGAAATACCGCTGATCACCAGTAGTGTTCGGCGGTCATATGACCCGGCCGGCGGCGAAGATGTTTCGTCATCTGCCGGGTATCCTTCAGAAGCTGCTGCGTGTCCCGGACCATCTGCGGGTTACCGCACAGCATGACGTGGCTGGTTTCGGCTGTCATCGGTAAACCCACCGCGTCTTCCAGTGCGCCGCTCTCAATTAACGCCGGTACGCGACCGGTAAGCGCTCCTGCTACGGTTTCGCGGCTGACTACCGTCTGAATCTTTAACTTTCCGCCGTACTGCTGTTCCAGCGCCTGCATCTGCGGGAGATAGCTTAAATCTGCGGCATAGCGCGCGGCGTGCACCAGCACGATGTTTTTGAAGCGCTCCAGATCCTTACCGTACTGCAAGATAGAGAGATACGGACCGATGGCCGTGCCGGTTGCCAGCATCCAGAGCGTGTCACAGTCAGGGATCTCTTCGAGCACAAAGAAGCCTGCCGCTTCGCTCACAATCTGCACTTCGTCGCCGGGCTGAAGGGCGGCAAGGCGCGGGCTGAGCTTACCGTCAGGAACGGTGACCAGATAGAACTCGAGGTCCGGGTTATCCGGCGCGTTAACGTAAGAGTAGGCGCGCTGCACGCGCTCGCCGTCGACATCCAGCCCCAGCTTGGCAAATTGCCCGGCCTTAAACGGGTGAACGGGAGCATGCAGGGTGAGACTAAATAGCGCATCGGTCCAGAATTCTATCTTTGTGACTTTACCTGTTACCCAGTCCGCCATGATCTTCTCCTGTGCTGTTTCTCTGTTCTATCTTCCGTACTTGTGGGAAACATTTCCAGCCCCTTCGGGCCGGAAAGCTCTATCGATCAAACGGTTTTACAGAATGTGCGTCTGCACGTCCGGGTCTTTACGGTCGAGATAGTGAATGGACTGAATGCGTCGGATGGTGCGCGATTTACCGCGGATCAGCAGCGTTTCAGTGGTCGCCATGTTGCCCTTGCGGGTGATGCCGTCCAGCAGATCGCCTTTGGTGATGCCGGTTGCAGAGAAGACGACGTTATCGCTGCGCGCCATGTCGTTCAGCGCCAGTACTTTATTGGCTTCGATGCCCATCGCTGCGCAGCGCGCCAGCTCGTCCTCACCGATACGACGGTTTTCGTCGCTGTCGCCTTTCACCTCATGGCGCGGCAGAAGGCGCGCCTGCATATCGCCGTCCAGCGCGCGGATCACCGCCGCAGAGACCACGCCTTCCGGCGCGCCGCCGATGCCGTAAAGCACGTCGACTTCGCTGTCCGGCATGCAGGTCAGAATAGACGCGGCAACGTCGCCATCCGGAATGGCAAACACGCGCACGCCGAGTGTTTGCAGATAAGAGATGGTGGCGTCGTGGCGCGGTTTCGCCAGAATGGTCACGGTAAGTTCGCTAAGGGGTTTGCCCAGGGCTTTGGCGATGTTGCGCAGGTTCTCTTCCAGCGGCAGGCTGAGATCGATTGCACCTTTCGCACCAGGGCCGACAATCAGCTTTTCCATGTACATGTCCGGCGCGTTGAGGAAGCAGCCTTTATCGCCCACGGCCAGCACCGCCAGCGCGTTGGCCTGGCCCATCGCCGTCATGCGGGTGCCTTCAATCGGGTCGACCGCGATATCCACGGCATCGCCTTTGCCGGTCCCGACTTTTTCACCGATATAGAGCATCGGCGCTTCGTCGATCTCGCCTTCACCGATGACAATAGTGCCGTCGATGTTGACCTGGTTAAGCACAATGCGCATGGCGTGGACGGCCGCGCCGTCTGCGGTATTTTTGTCGCCACGACCCAGCCATTTATAGCCTGCAAGGGCGGCTGCTTCGGTGACGCGGGAAAACTCGATAGCAAGTTCACGTTTCATGAGGGACTCGTACAATCAAAAGGAATTGCACGAAGTTTATCACAGAGTGGGGAGGGGTGAGGGGACCGGTGCGGTCGATGCCCCTCACCCTAACCCTCTCCCACAGGGAGAGGGAATATAGGCTTACTCTTCGTGCTCTTCCCACGCAAGGGCGCGTTTCACCGCTTTCTTCCAGCCGCTGTAGCGGTAGTTGCGCTCGGTGGTTTCGATGCCAGGGCGGAATTCGCGTTCGATGACCGCTTTCTCCTGCAGCTCGTCCAGGTTCTGCCAGAAGCCTACCGCGAGACCCGCAAGATACGCCGCGCCCAGTGCCGTCACTTCACGTACTTCAGGGCGCTCAACGCGGGTACCCAGAATGTCGGACTGGAACTGCATCAGGAAGTTGTTGGCCACCGCGCCGCCGTCCACGCGCAGGGCGTGCAGACGAATGCCGGAGTCTGCCTGCATCGCTTCCAGTACGTCACGCGTCTGGTAGGCGATGGATTCCAGGGTCGCACGAATGATGTGGTTTGAGTTCACACCGCGCGTCAGGCCGAAAATTGCGCCGCGGGCATACGGGTCCCAGTACGGTGCGCCCAGACCGGTGAACGCTGGCACCACGTACACGCCGTTGGTGTCTTTCACTTTGGTCGCGAAGTACTCGGAGTCAAACGCATCGCTGATCAGCTTCATCTCGTCGCGCAGCCACTGAATAGATGCGCCCGCCATAAACACCGCACCTTCCAGGGCATAGTTCACCTCGCCGCGCGGGCCGCAGGCGATGGTGGTCAGCAGGCCGTTTTCTGATTTCACCGCTTTCTCGCCGGTGTTCATCAGCATAAAGCAGCCGGTGCCGTAGGTGTTCTTCGCCATCCCTTCCTTGACGCACAGCTGGCCGAACAGCGCCGCCTGCTGGTCACCGGCGATACCGGCGATAGGAATACGGGTGCCGCCTTTACCGCCGATGTTGGTCTGGCCGTAGACTTCAGACGACTTACGCACTTCAGGCAGCATCGCGCGCGGAATATCCAGCGCGTCCAGCATCTTGTCATCCCACTCCAGGGTGTTGATGTTGAACAGCATGGTGCGCGAGGCATTAGTGTAGTCAGTAACGTGGACACGTCCCTGAGTCATCTTCCAGATAAGCCAGGTATCAACGGTACCGAACAGCAGCTCGCCGCGTTTTGCACGCTCGCGTGAACCTTCCACGTGGTCGAGGATCCACTTCACTTTGGTGCCGGAGAAGTACGGGTCAACCACCAGGCCGGTGGCGCTACGCACGTACTCTTCCATCCCGTCACGCTTAAGCTGTTCGCAGATCTCTGACGTACGGCGGCACTGCCAGACGATGGCGTTGTAAATCGGCTTACCGGTTTCGCGTTCCCACACCACGGTGGTTTCACGCTGGTTGGTGATACCAATCGCGGCGATTTCGTCGGAACTGATGTCGGCTTTCGCCAGCACTTCTACCAGCGTGGAGCTTTGTGACGCCCAGATCTCCATCGGGTCGTGTTCTACCCAGCCTGGACGAGGATAAATTTGCTCAAATTCGCGCTGTGACACGCTGACGATATTCGCGTCATGATCCATTACGACAGCGCGGGAGCTGGTAGTGCCCTGGTCGAGCGCAACGATATATTTTTTTTCGGTCATGGTATGTGTCCCGTAGTCAGATTACAGCGAAGCTTTTTGTTGTGCGGTAGAAGTCGTTTCCTTCTCCTCTTCCACACAGGTGTCGCACGGTAAGTGGCGACCAATTAATTTGCGATAGCCAAATGCACCCAGTGCCGCCCCTACGACTGGTCCGAACAGCGGTACCAGGAAGTAAGGAATATCTTTGCCGCCGGTGAAAGCCACGTCGCCCCATCCTGCAAAGAAGGCGAAGGTTTTTGGACCCAGGTCACGCGCCGGGTTCATCGCAAACCCTGTTAACGGCCCCATGGACGCACCGATGACGGCGATCAGCAGGCCAATCAGCAATGGCGCCAGCGGGCCACGTGGAATGCCGTTACCATCATCGCCCAAAGCCATAATGACGCCCATCAGAATAGCGGTAATCACCATTTCAACTGCGAACGCCTGCACAAAATTGATATGTGGGTTAGGGTAGGTTGAGAAGATGCCTGCCAGATCCAGACTTTCGACGCTGCCGCGCACCATATGATGCGTCTGTTCGAAGTCGATGAAAAGATTGTAATAAAGCCCGTAAACTAACGCCGCTGCGCAAAACGCGCCGGCAAATTGAGAAATAATGAAGGGAACAACTTTGCGTCCGTCGAAGCACGCGAACAGCCACAGTGCGATAGTCACCGCCGGGTTAAGATGTGCGCCAGAGACCCCTGCAGTCAGGTAGATGGCCATCGCCACGCCCAGACCCCAGATGATACTGATTTCCCACTGACCAAAACTGGCACCCGCCACTTTCAGTGCAGCGACACAGCCCACTCCGAAGAATATCAACAACCCGGTACCAAGGAACTCGGCAATGCACTGGCCTTTTAAGGTTGATGTCTGACTCATAATCGGAATCCTGAAGAAATTGATGTTTATTGTTAGCGTGGCCGCCCGTGACAGCCACGATGCCCTGTAGACATAGTGTTAATTTATCGTTAACGAGCAAAAACGAGAAATATCGAAATTAAAATGTGTGGTCTGTGTCAATAAAATGAGCGTTTTCGCGCCATAAAGCGCGTTTTTGCATCAGTCGCGCATGGTGAGCTGAATCATTTTTTTAACGAATGGGTTAACAACTTAGAGGTATATGCCGCGAACGCACCAGGACGAGGCCGAAAAGTGTTGCAAACCGCGATCTGCGTGGCATGCCGCTGGACAGGGGCGACTGCGCTCCATACAATCGGAACATATGTTGTGCGCGTTTACGTTAAAGCGTCGCCTTGCAATTCAGGAGAGGTAGGATCATGTCTTTAGAAGTGTTTGAGAAACTGGAAGCGAAAGTACAGCAGGCGATTGACACCATCACGCTGCTGCAGATGGAAATTGAAGAGCTGAAAGAGAAGAACAACAGCCTGGCGCAGGAAGTTCAGAACGCTCAGCACGGCCGCGAAGAACTGGAGCGCGAAAACAACCAGCTGCGCGAACAGCAGAACGGCTGGCAGGATCGCCTGCAGGCGCTGCTGGGACGTATGGAAGAGGTTTAATTCTGTCGGGATTGAACAGAAATAGCCGGGTAAGCGTCGCCGCTACCCGGTTTTTTTTCTCGATATCCAGCGCATCTTCCGACCGGATAATGCCGGTATTATCAGCATAAAGATGGTCGCCGGAGAAGAAGGTCACGCCGCCGAAATTCACGCGTACGTCGCTTTCGCCAGTATTCGGTTCATGACCGATAAGCCCCTCAGTCCGCATGGTTCTGCCCGCCATATTTGGCTTTCAGCCGGGCAACGACCCGGTCCATTGCTCCGCGCTCTTTTGCAAACGTGCGGGCATAACGCACCTTACCCTGCAAGCCCAGCATCGGCCGCCAGACCTGCGGTGGATTATGCTCAGCGCCTTTGTTGACAGGGTCATTCTCAGCCGGCTGACAGGCCGCGACCACTTCTGCAGGCCATTCCGGGATTTTGCAGGTCAGCATAACCAGCCAGCGCGGAAAACTGAGAACGAAAAAGAGAGGCAACTGCAGCGCATTTACCAGCAGGCCGAGACGCCCGAACCACTGCTTACTGAGATAGAGCAGTCCGAACAGCCAGCCCTCTTTCTGCTTTTCCACTGGCGGGCACCAGGCAATGGAGTCCGCGAGGTCCGGGAGATACTCATCTCCCTCTTCCATATAGCAGCGGATAAACTCCCAGTACATGGACAGCACATCGGGGTCACTTTCCAGATTAATCGGCAAAGGAATAGCCCCTGTGACAGTATCCCCGTCATCTCCCGTAAGACAACCCACAATGGTCCACTGCGTTGAGAGTCGCCCCTTCGTTGGGTGCAGGACAAATTTGAGCTCATCCCACGGCACAGACATCACTTTTCCGCCGGACTGGTACACATACACCATCCTATTTTTACGGTTAAAGCGGATCGGATAGTAGGTGCTGAAAAATACCTCGGAGGTCATCAGCCGGTATGTGAGTAAAGAAACCGGCAATGTAATGGCCCAAATTAAAACGGTTCCAAACCAGATGCCAAAACTGCGTCCTCCCCATCCCAATACCACCCCGATAATGCTGTAGCAAAACAAACTAAAGGACAGACAGAAAAAGATTACCCCTGCCAGCGTCCATGTTCCGCGCCAGTTGTAAGAACGGTCAACCAGCTCCAGATACGTCGTGTTCAGCCGCACCACGCTGTCGAACCCGGATATACCAGGAACATCCGGATCACCTGTTTTCTGCGAATAAATTTTAAAAACACCTTTATCGCTAAGACGACGAAATCCCTTATAGAACCGATTCGATGACGGGTCGACAGGGAATCGCTTAAAAGGGTTAAACATGTGCTCCTCCCTGTGCATTCAGGGCCATATAGCCGTCCTTTTCCATTTGTGCATTCGGCCAGATAGCCGGGATATCGCTTTCATCCGCCGGAATCCGCCGCCACTGCGTACTGAGCAGCCAGGTCTGTATATCGTTCCGGGTATGACTTAACAGCCAGGCCCCGGCCCCCAGAACCAGTATCATTCCGACAAAAATCCCCGCAGGTCCGAGGAAAAAAGCCAACACGGTGGATTCCTCAATGAAAGTAGCTGACACACCAGCCAAGCCGAGGAGAGTGACGGATATTTCGCTACCGCCCCCGACTGTCATCATTCCGACACCGAGGGCATTAATCAGATGAGCAATGCCTTCCCCCATTTTTCCACGGTAAAGATCAACGCCCCCATTCAAACCTTCAATCATTGTGTAAACCAATCCACCGCCGAACCCAAACAATCCCCAGATACCCGCCCCGACAACCGCCATGGCGCCGTTCCTGATTACCGATAAGGTCGATGGCAGCTCCAGCTTCATCAGTGACGTCATCGCCAGCTTCAGCGCTTCCGCCGTTGACGCCACTGCCATGCTGGCATTCGCCGCGAACACCGTCGCAGCTTTACCACCGGACGGCAGGCCGCTCTCTTTCACACCGTACCCCAGCACCATCCACTGGAAGTACGCTGAGAACACCGTCCCGCCAAACGTCATGCCTTTCGCCGCCATCTCCGTCGCCAGCGTGCCGGGTTTCATCCCGCTCAGTTGAGCCACCGATGAGCCCAGCGATTTCGGGAACAGCATTCGCGCCAGCTCGTCCTCCGTGAGCATTGCCGTACTTAGCTTCGCCAGCCGCTCTTTAACCGGCAGGGCGGCCAGTGCCTTCGCTTCCTGCACGTCAATAATCCGCGGCAGAGATATTTTCTCCAGCGAGCGCTCCGGTAGCTCCTTCACCAGTCGGTCGGTCAGCTTTTGCATCGCGGTATATAATTGCCCGCCGCTGCGTCCACTCATTTCCAGCATCCCGGCCATTCCCCGGGTCATCGCCCCGACAAAGTTTTTCGTCCCCGGCACCACGCTGACGGCTGAGAACGCCTTACCCTGCATCGCCAGTATCCCGACAGCAAAGCGCACCGGCGTTCCTTTCACCATCAGATCCACCGATTTCATCATCGCCTCAGACCAGAGCATGCTGAGCTTTTCCAGCCCCGTCAGGATCGCACTGGCGTAGCTGCCGCTGTACTCCTTCGCGCCGTCCGCCAGACGGTCCCAGCTTATGCCCAGCCACCAGTCTGGTCCGCCGCTTTTCAGCTGTGCATTTGCCTCGGCAATCCAGCCGTCATGATTAAAGAAGGCCGCCCGCTGAAGAAAGTTTTCCGGCGTCAGCGGAGCCTGATTCAGCTGCTGATCGATGTGGGTAATCACTCCGCCTTTGTCGTTCATTCCTGCCAGTACTTTCGCTACTGTCTGGATATAGCGTCCGCCGCTGTGCGCGCAGGTCGGATCAAAGTGCTGCACAAAGTAATTCACCATCGCCGGTCCCTACAGCCAGGCCAGATACATCCGGGTGATGGGAATGACTGAACTGTTGTCATACTCGGTCAGCCAGTCTTTCAGTGTCTGACTGAATGTCTGTGTCTTTGCCCGGTCGATGTATTTTTCGTAGCCGGTCTGCCATGCCTCGTCCACCCGGTCCTTCCGGCTGGCCTCATTCAGGACATGCATCCGGTCAGCCATGTCCGGAGCCGGAAATCTCGGTCCTGCCGGCGTGTCCCTGCCGTAGCGCATCTGGCGCTCATAGCTTTCATCCCCGCCTTCTGCCCGCAGGTAAAAATAATTACGCATTGCCAGTTCGACGCTGCCGAGCATGGTCAGCAATGCAGTGCCACGGCTCAACTCCGGATCCGTGGCGATAGCCTGCTGCATCCGGTAGCGTGCCAGGGCTGAAATCTCCGTCGCCACCCCAACCGGGTCAGACAACATTAGAATCGCACCGTTGCCCGCGTTCAGATTATCTGCCGCCTGTCGTAAAGCGGCCGCAGAATGACTACTGACCGCTTTGAGGGGAGAGGGAGTCCAGGCTTTAAGAGTGCTGTTGCGCAGTCCTGGACTGTATTCAGCCACGCAATTAACGAGCTGACTGAAGGGCAGGGCCTGCTGACCGTTGTGGCTGGCAAGCCAGGCATCCATATCAAATTTCTGCATATACTGGCTTCGCCAGGCGATATCTTCATGCTGTTTGCGTACCACCGGTGTCCACGACTCTTCAGACCACGCAAACCAGTACACCCCGTTAAGGATTCCGGCGGGCTTTACCGGCAGTGTCACCAGGGAAGCGGTTGCCAGTTCATCTGGTCGGGTAATACAGGGGGTAATGTCCCCGCTTTCCACGCGCGGCGGCACGATGCCGTCCTCTGGAAGAGGATAAAAATAGCCGTCGCCGGTAGCATAATAGTTAATCCAGCGTTGTGAACGTTCCGCCCAGATGTATAAAAAGCCCTGCCTCAGCAGACGGGCGGTATAGTCTGCACCTCCTTCGGCCGTTACCGGTACGGTGATACTGCCGGATAAAGCCGGTAACGCGTCACCTTTTTCCATGATTGCCGGACGAACCGGCAGGACGGGTAAACCGTCGCGCTGGCAGAACTTACATCCCTTTTCATTGCTCATGATGAATCCATTCTTCTTCTGTCAGGTAAGCCCGTCCGGTAAGCAGGAAAGGTAACCCTGAAATTGTGGTGGTTATTTACTCATAATACACCGTAAAGACGTTAACCTAAGCTAAATTTTCTTTATTTCGTAAGCAGTTAGTGCGCATTTGCTGTGCAGGGAAAGTACGACGTGATATGCAAAATATGTGGCAAACGACGGCGATTGAATAAACGGTTATTCTGGAGCGCCGAAACCATCAGGAGACGCTACGGGGGAGTGTTATTGCAGTATAAAAAGAGGAGATATCTAAACCTGTGTTAACTTCACGGTTTGGGTGATGATAAAATAAAGGCCATCCGATAAAAGATGGCCTGGTAAATTACTCAATATCCAGCGGGTCTTCAGAAAGGATAATGCCGGTATTATCGGCGTAGAGATGATCGCCTGAGAAGAAGGTCACGCCGCCGAAGTTAACGCGCACGTCGCTTTCGCCGATGCCGTCACCCGCAGCGCCTACCGGAATGGCCGCGATGGCCTGAATCCCGATATCCAGGTCTTCGAGATCGTCCACCTGACGCACGGAGCCGTACACCACGATGCCTTCCCACTCGTTCTGGACGGCAATGCCGGCCAGTTCAGCATCAATCAGTGCGCGACGCACGGACCCGCCGCCGTCGACCACCAGAACGCGGCCACGGCCGTTCTGTTCGAGCAGATCGTACAGCAACCCGTTGTCCTCGAAACATTTCACCGTGACGATTTGCCCGCCAAACGATGACCGCCCACCAAAGTTGGAGAACAGCGGTTCAACGACGTTGACATCTTCCTGGTAGATGTCACAAAGCTCGGAGGTATCGTATTTCATAGGTTTAACGCTCAGTTGCTGCGAATGTGTTCAGTATATCGTGCGAAATGCGTTGTTGGCAAAATCATCAATTGTTAATTGATATTTGTCAGCTAACTGAGCGTCTGGCTTAACACAATCCCAATAACGAACAACAGGTTAGTCAGCAGAGCGCCTTTTACCGTTCGCTCCAGCATCGGCGGCATGGCTGCCGGGCTGAGTTCACGCATCACAAAGCGGGCCTGCTTAACCAGCAGCGGCGCGGCAAGCACAAACAGCCAGCCCCACAGACTGTGCAGGGAAATCAGGTTAAATAGCGCCAGGCAAACCAGCGCGCCAATAAGCAGGCAGGCATGATAGCGGCGCGCATTCACCGGCCCCAGACGCACCGCCAGCGTGTTCTTGCCGTTCTCGCGATCGCTGTCGATATCGCGCAGATTATTGATATTGAGTACCGCCGTCGCCAGCAGGCCGCAGGCGGTCGCCGGGAGGAACAGGGCAGGGATCACCGTATGCGCCTGTAAGTACCAGCTCCCCATTACGCTCAGCCAGCCGAAGAACACCAGCACAGAGATATCCCCAAGGCCAATATAGCCGTAAGGGCGCGTGCCGACGGTGTAGGTGATGGCCGCGATAATGGCGAGCAGGCCCAGCACCAGGAAGCCAATGAAGTCGCTGGTAGTTTTCGAGGCGACCGTCACCAGCGCCAGGCCAGATAAGCAAATCAGCACCACGGTGATAATCAGCGCGCGCTTCATCTGTGCCTGGGTGATCACCCCTTTTTGCATCCCGCGCAGCGGCCCGATACGGTCAGGCTTGTCGCTGCCTTTTACCGCATCGCCATAATCGTTCGCGAGGTTAGAGAGGATTTGCAGCAGCCCGGCGGTAATGAGCGCCAGACCTGCCACCAGCGGATCGAAATGCCCTTGCCACCAGGCAAGCGCGGTGCCGACAATAATGGCGGCAAAAGCCAGAGGAAGCGTTTTAGGGCGCAGACTTTCGAGCCACGCCTGAGTACGGCTGATATCAGTCATAGTAATTTAGCCAATAAAAATGGGGGCCTTAGCCCCCATTAACAGTGATGAGAATGCAGTAACCGCGATTATAGGATAAAACGGCTCAGATCTTCATCTGCCACTAACGCATCCAGATGTTTGCTCACATAGTCTGCGTCGATGGTAATGGTTTGACCGTTGAGGTCGCTCGCGTCATATGAGATGTCTTCAACCAGACGTTCCAGCACGGTGTGCAGACGACGCGCACCGATGTTCTCGGTGGTTTCGTTGACCTGCCATGCGGCCTGGGCAATACGTTTGATACCGTCTTCGGTGAACTCGAGGTTCACGCCTTCGGTCGCCATCAGCGCCTTGTACTGTACGGTAGCAGAGGCGTTTGGCTCGGTCAGGATGCGCTCGAAATCTTCGGTGGTCAGCGCCTGCAGCTCAACGCGGATAGGCAGACGACCCTGCAGTTCGGGGATCAGATCCGACGGGCTGGCTACCTGGAATGCACCGGAAGCGATAAACAGAATGTGGTCCGTTTTCACCATGCCGTGCTTGGTAGAGACGGTGCAGCCTTCAACCAGCGGCAGCAGGTCGCGCTGTACGCCTTCGCGGGACACGTCCGGACCGGAGCTGTTGCCGCCGCGCTTACAAATTTTGTCGATTTCGTCGATAAAAACGATACCGTGCTGCTCAACCGCGTCGATAGCGTCCTGCTTCAGCTCTTCCGGATTTACCAGCTTCGCCGCTTCTTCTTCAATCAGCAGCTTCATCGCGTCTTTGATTTTTAGCTTACGCGCTTTCTGCTTTTGGCCGCCCAGGTTCTGGAACATGGACTGCAGCTGGCTGGTCATCTCTTCCATGCCCGGAGGCGCCATGATTTCCACGCCCATCGGCGCGGCCGCGAGGTCGATCTCAATCTCTTTGTCGTCCAGCTGGCCTTCACGCAGTTTTTTGCGGAACGCCTGACGTGCGGCTGAAGGCTCAGCCTGCTGTTCAGCCTGGCCCCAGTTGTTTTTCGCCGGTGGGATCAGCACGTCGAGAATACGCTCTTCGGCCATCTCTTCCGCGCGGTAGCGGTTTTTCTCAATCGCCTGGACGCGCACCATCTTAATCGCAGAATCGGTCAGGTCGCGGATGATAGAGTCCACTTCTTTACCCACATAGCCCACTTCGGTGAACTTGGTGGCTTCAACTTTGATGAACGGCGCGTTCGCCAGCTTCGCCAGACGACGGGCGATTTCGGTTTTACCGACGCCGGTCGGGCCGATCATCAGAATGTTTTTCGGGGTGACTTCGTGACGCAGCTCTTCATCAAGCTGCATACGACGCCAGCGGTTACGCAGCGCGATAGCCACGGAGCGCTTGGCGTTATCCTGGCCGATAATGTGTTTGTTCAGTTCGCTGACAATTTCGCGTGGGGTCATTTCAGACATGGGAGATCCTTACGCTTTGGAGGTCAATTCTTCGATGGTGTGGTTGTGGTTGGTATAGATGCAGATATCACCTGCAATATCCAACGCCTTCACCGCAATATCGCGCGCGTTCATGTCGGTATTTTCCAACAGCGCGCGGGCTGCAGCCTGGGCATAAGGGCCGCCAGAGCCGATGGCAATCAGGTCGTTTTCCGGCTGAATCACGTCACCGTTACCGGTGATGATAAGCGAGGCGGTTTCATCCGCGACCGCCAGCAGCGCTTCGAGCTTGCGCAGCATACGGTCGGTTCGCCAGTCCTTTGCCAGCTCAACGGCAGCTTTCACCAGATGACCCTGGTGCATTTCCAGCTTGCGTTCAAACAGTTCAAACAGCGTGAAGGCATCCGCCGTGCCGCCTGCAAAACCGGCGATCACTTTGTCGTTGTAGAGACGACGGACTTTCTTCACGTTGCCTTTCATGACGGTATTACCCAGCGTGGCCTGGCCATCACCGGCAATTACCACCTGGCCGTTACGGCGTACACTTACTATTGTTGTCACGAGCAGACCCCCTGGTTACAGATTCGGGAAACAGAAGCCCTGAGCCTGTGCTCAGGGCGGAATTAAATGATAGATGGGGGGGATTTTGGGGGTTTCAACCCCCGGAGGCGAGTCGAATGCAGTTTGTGTGCCCAGCCACTTTCAAACGGGAAATGGTGCCGTCTGCGTTTTCTTTGCCTTTAACCGGGCCGATCACCACGCGGTTCCAGCCGTTATTGGTGGTAATGCGTGAGTCAAATCCTTCAAATGCCAGTTGAGCACGTACCGTTTCCGCCTGCTCGGCACCTTTAAACGAACCGCACTGCACCATCCAGCGGCGCTCGTCTTTTTTCTCTGCCGTCTGCTTCGGCGCTTCGGTCTCTTTGGTCACCGGCGCGGCCTGCTGCGTTTTCGGCTGCTGCGCGGTGGTATGCGCTGGCGTCTGGAGCAGATCCTGATACGGCTGCGCCGCTTGCTTTGGCGGCTGCGCTTTTGGCTGTTGAACAGGCTGCGACTGCACCGTACGCGTCTGCTGCTGCGGTTGCTGGTATGGCTGGGCCTTCGGCTGCTGTACCGGCTGAGTTTGCGTCCACTGCTGCTGTTGCTGCTGTTGAATTTGTGCCTGGCGCTGACGCTGTAGCTGCAACGTTTGCTGACGCTGCGCTGGCGTTTGTTCATTCCACGGCACTTCATTCAGCTGCGTCGGCTGCTGGCGCATATCGGCCTGCATCTGTGCCAGCAGCTGGCGCTGCTCGTCCGTCAGCTGATCGGCATTCTTCACTTCGCCACCGGCTGAGGGCTCAGTAGGCGCACGCACGCCGGGCTGACGACTTTCCAGCTCTTTAATATAGCGCCAGCGCTCTTCAGGTTTCGGCGGCAGACCATTTCCCACCACTTTGTTGCCCTGAAGGGCCTCGGACTCTTCTTTTTTATGGTGCGTGATGAAGTACAGGCCGCCAATAAAGGCCACCAGCACGGCCGCAGCAATAGCGACCATTGCTGGCGAGACCGCAGGCAGATTACGCTGCTTGCTTTTTGAACTGCTCTTTTTGCGTCGCGAAGGTGCCGGCTGGCCGCGACGTACATAATCTCGTTGTGCCACTATCGTTTCGCTGTATTTATTCGTTCGTCAGCCCGCCATGTTACTTAAGCGGCGGGGCTTTGACCAGATAAGGGTGTCCGAAAGGCGTTTACTTTAAGTCAATGCCTGGGTAGAGCCGCGAATAATCAGCTCGCAGTCCAGCAAACGCGAGCCGCTGCTAACCGTTTGACCCTGCAGCTGATCCAGCAGAAGCAGCATCGCTTCGCGGCCAATCTGATAGCGCGGTTGTGAAACGGTGGAGAGCGGTGGATCGCAAAACTCTGAAAGTGAAATGTTATCAAAACCGATAATCGACAAATCTTTCGGCACGCGTAAGCCACGGCGCTTGGCGTGTGAAAGCGCACCCAGCGCCATCACGTCGCTGTGGCAGAACACCGCCGTTGGCGGTTCCGGCAGCGCCAGCAGTTTCTCCAGCGCCTGTCCGCCCGCTTCAAAGGTAAAATCACCGCGCGCAATATAGTGCGGATCGACAATCGCACCGGTACGGCGCAGCGCCTGAACATAGCCCTGCAGGCGGTAGTGGCACAGCGGCATCTCTTCCGGCCCGGCAATGCAGCCAATCCGCTTATGCCCCAGCTCCTGGAGATAGTTTACGGCGTTGAACGCGGCGGTGAGGTTATCAATGTGGACCGTCGGCAGCTCAAGCTCAGGCGCAAATTCGTTGGCCATTACCATCGGCGGTAAATTGCGCTGTTCTTCGATGCTGGCATCAAACGGCAGGCGCGAGCCAAGCAGCAGCATGCCGTCAATCTGCTTGGTGATAATGAGGTCGATAAAGGTTTTTTCCTGCTGGTTCTGGTGAGCGCAGTCGCCAATCAGCACCAGATAGCCCTGCTCCGCCGCCGTCACTTCGATACCGCGAATGATCTCGCTGAAGAAGGGATCGCAGATATCCGGCACTATTACCAGGATGGTCCGGGATTCATTGCGCTTGACGTTCCGCCCCATCGCCTGCGGGAAATACCCCACTTCCAGCGCCGCCTGTTCAACCTTGTTACGGGTCGCCTGGGAGACTTTATCCGGGTTCATTAATGCGCGCGACACGGTTGCCGTTGAGACTTGTGCTTTCTCGGCAACGTCTTTCATGGTCGCCGTGGCAACCTCTTTCCTGGACTTCAACGTCTTCTCCTCGCCTGAACACCGAACTGCGGACATCACCATTTTTACAGATAGTTAATGGAATCGGTTACAGAATTTTCATAAAAAGTGTGAGGCGCGTTAAATTTTTCGATCCGTCTTCAGCCTTCGATGGGATCGACGTCCAGTACCCACTTCACTTTACGCGCTTCCGGCAGGGTATTGATGAGCGCCAGCGTGCCGCTGACGATGTGCTGCAGGCGAATACGCGAGGGGTGCTGAAGCAAAATTTGCCAGCGGAAACGTCCACCGCGTTTTGGTGCCAGCGCCGGCACCGGGCCCAGGATCCACAGCTGGTTATCCACCAGCGGGCTGGCCTGCAGGAGATTCCTCAGCTGTTGCAGGAAAAGCGGCGCCTGCTGGTTGTTATGATCCTCCGCGCGGATGATGACGTGGCTGGTCCACGGCGGCAACTGCATGGTCTGGCGTTCGGCCAGCGCCTGCTCGGCAAAGGCGTCATAGCCTTTGTGCAGCAGAGTCTGTAGCAGCGGGTGCTCAGGGTGGTGCGTTTGCAGTACCACCTCGCCCTGTTTCCCCGCGCGACCGGCACGCCCTGCCACTTGAGTATAAAGCTGGGCGAAGCGCTCGGCGGAGCGGAAATCTGCCGAGAACAGCGCGCCGTCGACGTCGAGCAGGGCGACCAGCGTCACGTCCGGGAAGTGGTGCCCTTTGGCCAGCATCTGGGTGCCAATCAGGATGCGCGCGCCGCCGCGATGCACTTCCGCCAGCTGCTGCTCCAGCGCCCCCTTGCGGCTGGTGGTGTCCCGGTCGATTCGGGAAATAGGCACGTCCGGGAAGAAAGGGCCAAGCGCCTGTTCCAGCTGTTCCGTTCCCAGCCCCACCGGCACGATATGCGTGGAACCACATGACGGGCACTGGCGAGGAACCGGACGCTGGCTGTCGCAGTGGTGGCAGCGCAAATGTCGCTGGGCCTGATGGAAGGTGTAGTAGTGGTCGCAGCGCGGGCACTCGGCAATCCAGCCGCAGTCGTGGCACAGCAGGGCGGGGGCAAATCCGCGACGGTTGAGGAACAGAATGACCTGGTTCCCCGCCTGCAAATGCTGGCGCATGCGGCTAATCAGCGCAGGCGCTAACCCGGCTTGCACCTGCTGGCCTTTCAGATCCAGCACGTGCTGAATGGCCGGGCGGGCATTCCCCGCGCGGCGCGTCAGGCGCAGCATGTGGTATTTACGCTGGCGCACGTTGTGCAGCGTTTCGAGCGCAGGCGTGGCGGATCCGAGAATAATAGGGATTTGCTCGCTGTGCGCACGGTAGACCGCCAGATCGCGGGCGTGATAGCGCCAGCCTTCCTGCTGTTTATAGGAGCTGTCGTGCTCTTCGTCGATGACGATAACGCCGAGGTTTTTAAACGGCGTAAACAGCGACGAGCGGGTGCCGATCACAATCGCCGCTTCGCCGTTTTTCGCTTTCAGCCAGGCGCTGAGGCGCTCGCTGTCATTCAGCCCGGAGTGCAGCACCTCAACGGGCGCGTTAAAGCGCTCGCGGAAGCGGGCGATGGTTTGCGGCGTCAGGCCGATTTCCGGCACCATCACCAGCGCCTGTTTACCCTGCGCGAGCACGTTTTCCAGCACGCTCAGATAGACTTCGGTCTTGCCGGAGCCCGTCACGCCCGCCAGCAGCCAGGCGGAAAAGCGGTCCGAGGCGCTATGAATGGCGCCTACCGCGGTGGCCTGCTCGGTATTCAGGCGCAGGCGATCGCCCGAGACGGAGAAGTCGTCGCGCCAGTCCTGAAGGGCGGGCGCTTCGCTGGCCAGCTCGCTCAACCCTTTCTTTCTTAATGCCTGTAGCGCCGTTTCGCTGACCTCAAGCTCGTCGACCTGGTGCCGCCAGATTTTTCCCTGACGCAGCGCCGCCAGCGCCTGCTGCTGTTTCTGCGAACGCTTCAGGCTGTTGATGTCCACGGCCTGCCCCTGTTCGGTGGCAAACCAGTACCACATCGGGGCGTGGCTGGCGCTTTTGCCCTGGCGCAGCAGGATCGGCAGGGCGTGGAACAGAACGTCGCCAATCGGGTGATGATAATAATCTGCCGCCCACAGCAGCAGTCGCCAGGTGCTGGTGGAGTAAACCGGCTCGCTGTCCAGCACCTCAACCACCGATTTCAGTTCATTGAGGGGCAATTCGCTTTTATCGCTGACGGAGACGACGATCCCCACGCGCTGCTGTTTGCCAAACGGCACGGTCACGCGACAGCCCGCTTTGGCGCTCATGCTGTCGGGCAGCAGGTAGTCAAAGGTGCGGGGAAGCGGAACGGGCAGGGCAACGTGAGCGACGGGCATCGAATCTTCCTGACTTGAAAAGTGGCGCGTTAGTATACACATTAGTAAAAGCGGCGTGCGGATCAGTTTGCATACGTTGGTTAAATTCTGTATGATTCGCCGCCTTTGGTGTACTTTACGCCAAAGAACTTACATTCAACATCGCGTGGTGTCTGGCGTTAGGGCTGGAAGAGCGACGCGGCCTTAACTGAGGTTCTCCCATGAAAAAAGATATTCACCCGAAATACGAAATGATTACTGCAAACTGCTCTTGCGGTAACTCTATCCAGATCCGCTCTACCGTGGGTCACGATCTGAACCTGGACGTGTGCGGCAAATGCCACCCGTTCTACACTGGTAAGCAGCGTGATGTTGCAACCGGTGGCCGTGTTGACCGCTTCAACAAGCGTTTCAGCATCCCGGGCGCTAAATAAGTTTCCCGAAAAAAAGGCACCGCAAGGTGCCTTTTTTGTATCCGCTTCTCAGTATTCCCACGTCTCCGGGTCAATACCCAGTTCACGCATGATCACCTTCGCCTCTTCCGGGATTTCATCGCTACGCTCTTTGCGCAGATCGTCATCGTTCGGCAACGGTTGGCCGGTAAACGCATGCAGGAACGCTTCGCACAGCAGTTCGCTGTTGGTCGCGTGACGCAGGTTGTTCACCTGACGACGCGTACGTTCATCGGTGAGGATCTTCAACACCTTCAGAGGAATGGAAACCGTAATTTTCTTTACTTGCTCACTCTTCTTACCGTGCTCAGCGTATGGGCTGATATATTCGCCGCTCCATTCAGCCATGAGATACCTTTAATCCTCTCAGTCATTAATCTAAAGGTGCAAACCGGTCACTGCCCGTTTTGAACCGTAATCTTGCGTAGTTTACCGTAGAGACGATACCGTGGCACGGATATTGCCGCTGCAGCGTGCACTAAAGCATATAATTTTAACGGCTATTTGCGCATTGCTCAATCTATACGCAAAGAAGTTTAGATGTCCAGATGTATTGACGTCCATACTTTCAATGTTTACTCTGGTGGCTGACTTTTCACCTCATTCGCCAGGAAGCCCTCACCATGACGCGTAAACAGGCCACGATCGCAGTGCGTAGCGGATTAAATGATGACGAGCAGTACGGCTGCGTTGTCCCGCCCATTCATCTTTCCAGCACCTACAATTTCACCGGATTTAATGAACCGCGCGCGCATGACTACTCGCGTCGCGGCAACCCTACGCGTGATGTAACCCAGCGCGCGCTGGCGGAACTGGAAGGCGGCGCGGGTGCGGTATTAACCAATACCGGTATGTCTGCCATTCACCTGGTGACCACGGTGTTCCTGAAGCCTGGCGATCTGCTGGTTGCGCCGCACGACTGTTACGGCGGCAGCTATCGTCTGTTTGACAGCCTGGCAAAGCGCGGCTGCTACCGCGTGCTGTTTGTCGATCAAAACGACGAACAGGCGCTGAAACAGGCGCTGGCAGAGAAGCCGAAGCTGGTTCTGGTGGAAAGTCCAAGCAACCCATTGTTGCGCGTTGTCGACATTGCGAAAATTTGTCAGCTCGCAAGGGATGCGGGAGCGATAAGTGTAGTGGATAATACCTTCCTCAGTCCGGCCCTTCAGAACCCGTTAGCACTGGGTGCGGATCTGGTATTGCATTCATGCACCAAATATCTGAACGGTCATTCTGACGTGGTGGCGGGCGTGGTGATTGCAAAAGATCCCGACGTTGTCACGGAACTGGCATGGTGGGCTAATAATATCGGCGTCACCGCGGGCGCGTTCGACAGCTACCTGCTGTTGCGCGGCATCCGCACGCTGTCGCCGCGCATGGACGTGGCGCAGCGTAATGCCCAGGCGATTGTCGATTTCCTGAAAACCCAGCCGCTGGTGAAGAAGCTTTATCACCCGTCGCTGCCGGAAAACCAGGGGCATGAGATTGCCGCGCGCCAGCAGAAGGGATTTGGCGCGATGTTAAGTTTTGAACTGGACGGTGACGAGCAAACGCTGCGTCGCTTCCTGAGCGGGCTGTCATTGTTTACGCTGGCGGAATCCTTAGGTGGGGTTGAAAGCTTGATCTCCCACGCCGCGACCATGACGCACGCAGGTATGGCACCGGAAGCACGTGCCGCCGCCGGGATTTCCGAGACGCTGCTGCGTATCTCGACCGGTATTGAAGATTCTGAAGATTTAATTGCCGATCTGGAAAATGGCTTCCGGGTCGCAGCCAAGGGGTAATCATGAGTGTGATAGCGCAGGCAGGGGCGAAGGGTCGTCAGCTGCACAAGTTTGGTGGTAGTAGTCTTGCTGATGTGAAATGTTATCTGCGCGTCGCAGGGATCATGACCGAATATTCACAGCCGGGTGACATGATGGTTGTCTCGGCGGCGGGCAGCACCACCAACCAGTTGATTAGCTGGCTGAAACTGAGCCAGACCGATCGCCTTTCTGCGCATCAGGTGCAACAGTCCTTACGTCGTTACCAGAGCGAGCTGATTGCCGGCCTGCTGCCTGCGGACGTGGCGGACGGGCTGATCAGCGCCTTCACGCATGACCTTGAGCGTCTGGCTGCTCTGCTGGACAGCGGGATTACCGACGCGGTGTATGCCGAAGTGGTGGGCCACGGTGAAGTGTGGTCCGCGCGCCTGATGGCCGCCGTGCTGCAACACCTGGGCGTGGACGCGGCCTGGCTCGACGCGCGTGATTTCCTGCGTGCGGAACGCGCCGCGCAGCCGCAGGTGGACGAAGGGTTGTCCTATCCGCTGCTGCAACAGCTGCTGGTGCAGCATCCGGGCAAACGTATTGTCGTCACCGGCTTTATCAGCCGCAGCAACGCCGGTGAAACCGTGCTGCTGGGTCGTAACGGTTCGGACTACTCGGCAACGCAGATTGGTGCCCTGGCGGGCGTGTCCCGCGTTACCATCTGGAGCGACGTGGCCGGTGTCTACAGCGCGGACCCGCGTAAAGTGAAAGATGCCTGCCTGCTTCCGTTGCTGCGTCTCGACGAAGCCAGCGAGCTGGCGCGTCTGGCGGCACCGGTTCTGCACGCGCGCACGCTGCAGCCGGTTTCCGGCAGCGATATTGACCTGCAGCTGCGCTGTAGCTATACGCCGGATCAGGGGTCCACGCGCATTGAGCGCGTGCTGGCGTCCGGCACGGGCGCGCGCATTGTCACCAGCCACGACGACATCTGCCTGATTGAGTTCCAGGTCCCTGCGGGTCAGGACTTCAGGCTGGCGCATAAAGATATCGACACGATCCTGAAGCGCGCCCAGGTGCGTCCGCTGGCCGTTGGCGTGCATAACGATCGTCAGCTGCTGCAGTTCTGCTATACCGCCGAAGTGGCGGACAGCGCGCTGAAAATTCTCGACGAAGCGGGCCTGCCGGGCGAGCTTCGCCTGCGTCAGGGGCTGGCGCTGGTGGCGATGGTCGGCGCGGGCGTCACCCGAAACCCGCTGCACTGCCACCGCTTCTGGCAGCAGCTGAAGGGCCAGCCGGTGGAGTTCACCTGGCAGTCGGAAGAGGGCATCAGCCTGGTCGCCGTGCTGCGTAAAGGCCCAACCGAAAGCCTGATTCAGGGTCTGCACACCTCGCTGTTCCGCGCGGAAAAACGCATCGGCCTGGTGCTGTTTGGCAAGGGTAACATCGGTTCCCGCTGGCTGGAGCTGTTCGCCCGCGAACAGGTCACGCTTTCGGCGCGTACCGGGTTTGAATTTATTCTTGCGGGCGTGGTGGATAGCCGCCGCAGCCTGCTGAACTACGAAGGGCTGGATGCCAGCCGGGCGCTTGCCTTCTTTAACGATGAAGCGGTTGAGCAGGATGAAGAGTCGCTGTTCCTGTGGATGCGCGCGCACCCGTATGACGATCTGGTGGTGCTGGACGTCACCGCCAGCGAACAGCTTGCCGATCAGTATCTGGATTTCGCCAGCCACGGTTTCCACGTCATCAGCGCCAACAAGCTGGCGGGGGCGAGCAGCACCGATAAATACCGTCAGATCCACGACGCGTTTGAAAAAACGGGCCGCCACTGGCTCTATAATGCCACCGTTGGCGCGGGCCTGCCGGTTAACCATACCGTGCGTGACCTGATTGAAAGCGGCGACAGCATTCTGGCGCTGAGCGGGATCTTCTCCGGCACGCTCTCCTGGCTGTTCCTGCAGTTTGACGGCACCGTACCGTTCACCGACCTGGTGGATCAGGCGTGGCAGCAGGGCTTAACCGAGCCCGATCCGCGCGTTGACCTCTCCGGTAAAGACGTGATGCGCAAGCTGGTGATCCTGGCGCGTGAAGCCGGTTATGACATCGAGCCGGATTCCGTACGCGTCGAGTCGCTGGTGCCTGCGGGCTGCGAAGAAGGTTCTGTAGACCACTTCTTCGAAAACGGCGACGAGCTGAATGACCAGATGGTGCAACGTCTGGAAGCGGCAAACGAGATGGGGCTGGTGCTGCGCTACGTGGCGCGTTTCGAGGCGAACGGTAAGGCGCGTGTGGGTGTCGAGGCGGTGCGTCCTGACCATCCGCTGGCGGCCCTGCTGCCGTGCGATAACGTCTTCGCCATTGAAAGCCGCTGGTACCGCGATAACCCGCTGGTGATCCGCGGCCCGGGCGCGGGGCGCGATGTCACCGCTGGGGCTATCCAGTCCGATATTAACCGTCTGGCTAAGCTGCTGTAAAAAGTGAATTTCCCTCTCCCTGTGGGCTGAGGAATCCCCAGTAATTTTTTCCTGAAGCGATGAACATTGCTTCAGAGAAATGAATAACTAACAGCGATGTCCTGGTCCGGCTGTAAATCGCTGAGGCGTTTCCTGTAGGCCGGGGCGAGGCGCATGGATGCGCCGAGAGGGCGGGCTTTACAGGGACGTTACCTCCGCCCGCCCCCGACAAGCCGGAAGGAATAAGCCGAAGGCACCGCGAAGCGGCGATTGAGCCGCCCTGGCACGTTCACAGGTCATGTCCTTACAGAGTAGCAAGGAACATAAAGTGAACGGAATGACCACCAGAGCCGTATGTTCCCCCTCACCCCAGCCCTCTCCCTCAAGGGAGAGGGGGTCGTCCGTGCTGGTATTATTTTGTGGGGATCCCTCAGCCCACAGGGAGAGGGTTAGGGTGAGGGCATCAGACCGCGCTCACCCTCATCATGAACTCCCTTCATCTTCCCTGAGCAAACCTCACCGTTATTGTGATTATTTCTGTTGACGTCACGCCGCTTTTCCGTCATTTTTACATCTGGACGTCTAAACGTATAGAAGTTCACAACACAACAGACAATGACACGCGAAAGATAGAGGTAAGGTATGAGCTTTTTTCACGCCAACCAGCGGGAAGCACTGAATCAGAGCCTGGCCGAAGTAAACGGCCAGATTAACGTCTCTTTTGAATTTTTCCCGCCGCGCACCAGTGAAATGGAGCAAACCCTGTGGAGCTCTATCGATCGCCTGAGCAGCCTGAAGCCGAAGTTTGTCTCCGTGACCTACGGCGCCAACTCCGGCGAGCGTGACCGTACGCACAGCATTATTAAAGGCATCAAAGATCGTACCGGTCTGGAAGCAGCGCCGCATCTGACCTGTATTGACGCCACCCGCGATGAGCTGCGCGCCATTGCCCAGGACTACTGGAACAACGGGATTCGCCATATCGTTGCCCTGCGTGGCGATCTGCCGCCGGGAAGCGGCAAGCCGGACATGTACGCTACCGATCTGGTCGCGCTGCTGAAAGACGTTGCTGATTTTGATATTTCCGTGGCCGCCTACCCTGAAGTCCACCCGGAAGCGAAAAGCGCCCAGGCGGATTTGCTTAACCTGAAGCGTAAGGTGGAGGCCGGTGCCAACCGCGCCATCACCCAGTTCTTCTTTGACGTGGAAAGCTATCTGCGCTTCCGCGACCGCTGCGTCTCGGCAGGTATCGACGTCGAAATTATCCCGGGCATTCTGCCAGTCTCTAACTTCAAACAGGCGAAGAAGTTCGCCGATATGACCAACGTTCGCATTCCGCTGTGGATGTCCAAAATGTACGAAGGGCTGGACGATGACGCGGAAACCCGCAAGCTGGTGGGGGCCAATATCGCGATGGACATGGTGAAGATCTTAAGCCGCGAAGGGGTGAAGGACTTCCACTTCTACACGCTTAACCGCGCGGAGATGAGCTACGCCATTTGTCATACGCTGGGCGTTCGTCCGGCGTAATCAGCAAAAAGCCCTCATAAAGTGAGGGCTTTTTAATCATATAAAAAGTTAAAAGGTATTAACTATCGAATCTGTGGATTAATTCAACTATATCTTATTGCTAGTGGTGTATATCGTAACGGTATCACTGTAAAGGGAGCATAGCGATGAGCACGTCAGACGAGACCAATAACGCGGCATCCGCCGGCAAATGTCCGTTCCATCAGGGCGGCGTCGATCACAGCGCGGGCGCAGGTACCGGCAGCAAAGAGTGGTGGCCTAAACAACTCCGCATCGATCTTCTAAACCAACATTCCAACCGTTCGAACCCTCTGGGTGAAGACTTCGACTACCGCAAAGAATTCAGCAAGCTCGACTATTCCGCCCTCAAGGGCGATCTCAAAGCCCTGTTAACCGATTCTCAACCGTGGTGGCCTGCCGACTGGGGCAGCTACGCGGGTCTGTTTATTCGCATGGCCTGGCACGGTGCCGGTACTTACCGCTCCGTTGACGGACGCGGCGGCGCCGGACGCGGCCAACAGCGCTTTGCGCCGCTGAACTCCTGGCCTGATAACGTCAGCCTGGATAAAGCGCGCCGCCTGCTGTGGCCAATCAAGCAAAAATACGGACAAAAAATCTCCTGGGCCGACCTGTTTATTCTCGCGGGTAACGTGGCGCTGGAGAACTCCGGCTTCCGCACCTTTGGTTTTGGCGCCGGTCGTGAAGACGTCTGGGAACCGGATCTGGACGTGAACTGGGGTGATGAAAAAGCCTGGCTGACCCACCGTGACCCGGAAGCACTGGCGAAGCGCCCGCTGGCGGCCACCGAAATGGGGCTGATTTACGTGAACCCGGAAGGGCCAAACGCCAGCGGTGAACCGCTGTCTGCGGCTGCGGCAATCCGCGCCACCTTTGGCAACATGGGTATGAACGACGAAGAGACCGTCGCGCTGATTGCTGGCGGCCATACGCTCGGTAAAACCCACGGCGCGGGTGAAGCTACGCATGTAGGCACCGATCCGGAAGCCTCGCCGATTGAAGCGCAGGGCTTAGGCTGGGCCAGCACGCACGGCACCGGTATTGGCGCTGACGCCATCACCTCCGGGCTGGAAGTCATCTGGTCGCAAACTCCGACCCAGTGGAGCAACTACTTCTTCGAGAACCTGTTCAAATACGAATGGGTGCAGACCCGCAGCCCGGCAGGTGCGATTCAGTTTGAAGCCGTGGATGCGCCGGAAATCATGCCAGACCCGTTTGACCCGTCGAAAAAACGTAAGCCAACCATGCTGGTCACCGACCTGACGCTGCGTTTCGACCCGGAATTCGAGAAAATTTCCCGTCGCTTCCTGAACGATCCGCAGGCCTTTAACGAAGCCTTCGCGCGCGCGTGGTTCAAACTGACCCACCGTGATATGGGGCCAAAAGCGCGGTACATCGGCCCGGAAGTGCCGAAAGAAGATCTGATTTGGCAGGATCCGCTGCCTCAGCCGGTGTTCCATCCGACACAGGAAGATATCGAAAGCCTGAAAGCGGAAATTGCGGCCTCTGGCCTCTCCGTGAGCGAGCTGGTTTCCGTGGCTTGGGCGTCTGCATCGACCTTCCGCGGTGGCGACAAGCGCGGCGGCGCCAACGGCGCGCGTCTGGCGCTGGCGCCTCAGCGCGACTGGGATGTGAACGCCGCGGCGGTACGTGCGTTACCGGCTCTGGAAGCTATTCAGCGCACCACCAATAAAGCCTCGCTGGCGGATATCATCGTGCTGGCGGGCGTTGTGGGCGTTGAGCAGGCGGCGAAAGCCGCGGGCGTTTACGTCAACGTGCCGTTCACGCCGGGCCGTGTGGATGCGCGTCAGGATCAGACGGATATCGAGATGTTTAACCTGCTCGAACCGATTGCCGACGGCTTCCGCAACTACCGTGCGCAGGTGGATGTGTCCACGACGGAATCATTGCTGATTGATAAGGCCCAGCAGCTGACCCTGACCGCACCTGAGCTGACGGTGCTGATCGGTGGCCTGCGCGTGCTGGGCACGAACTTTGATGGCAGCAAGAATGGCGTATTCACCAGCCGCGAGGGCGTGCTGAGCAACGACTTCTTCGTGAACCTGCTGGATATGAATACCCAGTGGAAAGCGACCGACGATTCAAACGAGCTGTTTGCCGGTAGCGATCGCGCCAGCGGTGAAGTGAAATACACCGCGACCCGCGCCGACCTGGTCTTCGGTTCGAACGCCGTCCTGCGCGCGCTGGCCGAGGTTTACGCCAGCAGCGATGCGCACGAGAAGTTTGTCCGTGACTTCGTTGCCGCATGGGCGAAGGTGATGGATTTGGATCGGTTTGACGTGAAGTAAAAGCAATCCCCGCCACGGCGGGGATTTTTTTGCCAGTCATCCAGGCGGGGTAAGGCGTAGCTGTCACCCGCTTTTCAGGCGATCGAGTTTTTTTTTTGCGAACCTCTTCTCCCTTAGAGATTGAGGTTACCAAACGCGTTTTTCCAGTCCTGCTCGAACTTTTCTATGGCCGACTCTACCGCTGGGGTACCGAGCATTTGTTGCGCTACGTCTAAGGGGAGCGTGATTGCCTCGCATCCGGCCAGCAGGCAGTCCAGCGCCTGACGCGGTGTTTTAAAGCTGGCAGCCAGCACCATGCTTTCCGGCGCATGCAGTTCCAGCAGGGACTGCAGCTCCTGTACCATGCCAATACCGTCGCCGCCCTGTGCGTCGACGCGGTTGACGTACGGCGCAACGTATTTCGCGCCTGCCAGAGCGGCCAGTAAACCCTGAGCGGCGCTGTAAACGGCGGTGCCCAGCGTGGTAATACCCTCTCTTTTCAGCCCTTTAATGGCGATAAGCCCCTGCGCGGTGACCGGAATTTTCACCACAATACCCGGGATGGCATTACTCAGGCGTTTGGCCTCCGCCACCATGCCTTCGGCGTCGCGGCTCATGGTTTGAGCAAACAGCGTGCCCGCCGGCCCGATGGCTTGTTGCAGCCGCGGCAGCACGTCCCAGATGGATTCACGGCTGGCGGCAATGATGCTCGGATTTGTGGTGACGCCCGCGATGGGGAAGACGCGGGCAAGGCGTTCCACTTCCGCCACGTTGGCGGTATCCAGATACAGTTCCATTATTTTTCCTTAAGTCAGAAAGGTTGAATAAAGGATACGGTGGACCTGGGCGCGGCTGATACAGGTCAATTTTGCCAAATACTGGACAAATGTAATGTCCTTAGAGAAGTGAGAGAGCGATCACAATGCTACTTTTTGGCGATCAGCTGGCTGTGGTACTGGCGACGATATTCGGAAGGGGAACGCTCGGTGTGCTTGCGAAAGAGGCGACAAAAGTAGTTGCTGTCAGGAAATCCGCAGCGTGCGGCAATATCTTTAATTTTGAGATCGTAGCCTTTCAGCAGCTGGCGTGCATGTTCCAGCCGCGTTTGTGTCAGATACTCGTTGAACCCCACGTGGCCGATCTTCTGAAAGAGATGGGAAAGGTAATTCGGCGAGATGTAGAACGCCTGTGCCACGGATTCGCGCGTTAACGAAGAGGCGTAATTTTCTTCGATATAGCTACGAACGGCTTCGAATAGCGCCCGGCTGCGGTTAGCGGTGTGGATGTCACTGCCAAGCAGATCCCGGCAGTGGCTGAGCAAGCTTAATACCACCAGCATGGCTGTGTCTTGCTCGTCTGGCTGCATCTGTAATTCTGTGAGCGCTTGCAGAAGAAAAGCACCCGTTCGCGGGCCACGCCGGGGAACCTGCAGCTGCTGCAAAAGCGCGTTGTCACGCTGTAAATCGAGAGTCAGCTGCTGCTTACCGAAATGTATGCTCAGGACGTTAGGCGGTGGAAGCGTGATGTGTCCAATGGATGAAAATATCGCCTCACAGGGGGTAGCAAGGGTAATGACGAGGCAGGGAGATGTTCGGGGATGCTGTTCAGCCAGCGCTGAGAAATGAATCTGGCCCAGCGGTAACGTACGGTTCACCAGGTGAGCCAAAATTCGGGTGATATCGGAATACATGAGAAGACTACCGAAACGTGCCGGGCGGCGCTAAAAACGCCTGCCCGGCATAAAGCATTACCCAGTGTTACGCATACCCGCCGCAACGCCCGCAATCGTCACCATCAGCGCCTGTTCAACGCGCGGATCCGGCTCTTTACCTTCTTCTTCCGCCAGACGCGAACGGTGCAGCAGTTCAGCCTGTAAAACGTTCAGCGGGTCGGTGTAGATGTTACGCAGCTGGATTGACTCGGCGATCCACGGCAGGTCCGCCATCAGGTGCGAGTCGTTGGCGATGTCCAGCACCACTTTGATGTCGCCTTCCAGCAGTTCGCGCAGTTCTTTACCCAACGCCCACAGCTCTGGTTTCACCAGCCGCTGGTCGTAGTATTCCGCCAGCCACAGGTCGGCCTTCGAGAAGACCATCTCCAGCATGCCCAGACGGGTAGAGAAGAAGGGCCAGTCGCGGCACATGGTTTCCAGTTCGTTCTGTTTGCCGTCTTCCACCACTTTTTGCAGCGCGGCACCGGCACCCAACCAGGCGGGCAGCATCAGGCGGTTCTGCGTCCAGGCGAAGATCCATGGAATGGCGCGCAGGGATTCAACGCCACCGGTCGGGCGACGCTTTGCAGGACGCGAGCCCAGCGGCAGTTTACCCAGCTCCTGTTCAGGCGTGGCCGAGCGGAAGTAAGGGACAAAATCTTTGTTTTCACGCACGTAGCCGCGGTACAGATCGCAGGAGATGTCTGACAGCTCGTCCATGATGCGGCACCAGGATTCTTTTGGCTCCGGCGGTGGCAGCAGGTTCGCTTCCAGGATCGCGCTGGTATAGAGCGACAGGCTGCTGATGGTCACTTCCGGCAGGCCGTACTTGAAGCGGATCATCTCGCCCTGCTCGGTCACGCGCAGGCCGCCTTTCAGGCTTCCCGGCGGTTGAGAGAGCAGCGCTGCGTGAGCAGGCGCGCCACCGCGGCCAATGGAGCCTCCGCGACCGTGGAACAGGGTCAGCTCAATACCGGCTTTCTCGCAGGTTTTGATCAGCGCATCCTGAGCCTGATACTGCGCCCAGGACGCCGCCATCACGCCCGCATCTTTCGCGGAGTCGGAATAGCCAATCATTACCATCTGCTTGCCCTGAATAAAGCCGCGATACCAGTCGATGTTAAGCAGCTGGGTCATGACGTCGTTGGCGTTGTTCAGGTCGTCGAGGGTCTCAAACAGCGGGGCGACTGGCAGGGCGTAGTCGATGCCCGCTTCTTTCAGCAGAAGATGAACGCCCAGCACGTCGGACGGGGTTTTCGCCATGGAGATCACGTAGGCGGCCACCGATCCTTTCGGCGCATCGACGATCGCTTTACAGGTGTTGAGCACCTCGCGGGTGTCGTTGCTTGGCTCCCAGTTGCGCGGCAGCAGAGGGCGCTTGGAGTTCAGCTCGCGGATCAGGAACGCCTGCTTGTCGGCTTCTGACCAGCTTTCATAGTCACCGATGCCGAGATAGCGGGTCAGCTCGCCCAGGGCTTCAGTATGGCGGGTACTTTCCTGACGGACGTCGATACGCACCAGCGGTACGCCGAAACACTTCACGCGGCGCAGGGTATCGAGCAGTTCGCCGTTGGCGATGATGCCCATGCCACAGGCCTGGAGTGATTTATAGCAGGCGTACAGCGGCTCCCAGAGCTGTTCGTTCTGGCTCAGCAGACCTTCCGGCTTCGGCAGGCGCTGGCCTTTAAGGCGCGCTTCCAGCCACGCCTGGGTGGCCATCAGCTGACCGCGAAGTTTTTTCATCAGGAAACGGTACGGCTCGCTGGCACCTTCTTCACCGGCCAGCGCGCGCAGTTCCGGCGTCGCTTCAACCATCGACAGCTCGGAGATCAGCACCTGAATATCCTTCAGGAACAGGTCGGTCGCTTTCCAGCGGCTCAGCAGCAGGACGTGACGGGTGATTTCCGCGGTCACGTTCGGGTTGCCGTCGCGGTCACCGCCCATCCAGGAGGTGAAGCGCACCGGCACAAAGTCTACCGGCAGACGATAGCCCAGGTTTTCTTCCAGCTGTTCGTTCAGCTCGCGCAGGTAGTTTGGTACCCCTTCCCACAGGCTGTTTTCCACCACCGCAAAGCCCCATTTGGCTTCGTCGACCGGGCTTGGGCGATGCTTACGAATTTCATCGGTGTGCCAGGACTGGGCAATCAGCTGGCGCAGACGGCGCATCAGCTGGTTGCGCTCGTAGTCGGCAATGTCTTTGTTATCCAGCTGCTTCAGGCAGCTGTTTACTTCCACCATCTTGTGGATCAGCGTACGACGGGTGATTTCGGTTGGGTGTGCGGTCAGCACCAGCTCCAGCGAAAGGGACTCCACCGCTTTTTTGATGGTGGCTTCGTTGAGGTCTGGCTGGTCTTTCAGTTTACGAAGGGTGCGGGCAATGACTTCCGGGTTGCTGGCCGCTTCGCCGTTTGGCGAAATGCTGTGGTATTGCTCAGCGGTGTTTGCCAGGTTCAGGAACTGGCTGAAGGCGCGGGCAACGGGCAGCAGCTCATCGTTAGAGAGGTTCTGCAAGGTGGTGAGCAGCTCCTGACGACTGGCCTCGTTACCGGCACGGGAAGATTTGGACAGCTTGCGGATGGTTTCAACGCGGTCGAGGATGTTCTCCCCTAATGCGTCTTTGATGGTATCTCCAAGCACTTTGCCGAGCATGCTGACATTACTACGCAACGCGGAATATTGTTCGTTCATAAAAACCCAGTCACCCCATCATTTTTGTTTATGCCCAGGCGAAAATCTTCTGGACATTATTTTGTCATCTCCCTTTATAAAGCCACGTAAAACCCCCGTCGTCAATTGCTGCGAAAACGGTTCAGCAAACGAATAAATGCGGGCAATTTACGAAATTTAATTCGCATTGCGTCAGATAAGAGATGCTTATGGAAATGTGACGGTGATCATGCGATTTGTTGCCCTCACCCTAACCCTCTCCCACGGGGAGAGGGGACTTTTCGGTGCGGTTTTAATGCCAGCAGAAGTGATGCACAACCTGGGTAATCAGCTCGCGGGTGGGCTTGATGAAGCGGGTTTCCAGATATTCATCCGGCTGGTGGGCCTGATTAATGGAGCCAGGGCCGAGGACCAGCGTCGGGCAAAGCGTTTGAATAAAAGGCGCTTCGGTGCAGTAGTTCACCACGTCGGTTTTCTCGCCGAGCAGTTTTTCCACCACCTGAACCAGCTGGTGGTCTGGCGGGCATTCGTAGCCCGGGATTGGCGGATGCAGTTCGGAGACTGTCAGGCGTCCCGGCCAGCGCTCGCTCACCGGGGCCAGCGCTTCATTCAGCAGGCCATCCAGATCGCTCAGCGTCATGCCCGGCAGCGGACGGATATCCATATGCAGTTCGCAGCAGGCGCAGATGCGGTTGGACGCATCGCCGCCGTGCAGGCTACCGAGGTTCAGCGTCGGATACGGCACGGTGAATGCCTCGTAGTGATACCGCTCTTTCAGGTCGTCGCGCAGGGTCATAATGCGGCCAATGGCGTCGTGCATCAGCTCAATGGCGTTCACGCCGCGCGCTGGATCGCTGGAGTGACCGGACTGGCCCAGCACGCGCACCGCGGTAGAAATATGGCCTTTGTGCGCACGAATCGGCTGCAGAGAGGTCGGTTCACCGATGATCGCGCAGTCCGGACGAATCGACGTGTTTTCAGAGAAATAACGTGCGCCCGCCATGCTGGTCTCTTCATCGGCGGTTGCCAGAATGTAGAGCGGTTTTTTCAGCTTCGTCACGTCCACGTCACGCAGCGCGTCGAGGATAAAGGCAAAGAAGCCTTTCATGTCGGCGGTGCCCAGACCGTAGAGCTTGTTGTCATGCTCGGTCAGGGTGAACGGATCGCGCGTCCAGCGGCCGTCGTCAAACGGTACGGTGTCGGTATGGCCGGCCAGCAGCAGGCCGCCCGCGCCGGTTCCGGTGCTGGCGAGCAGGTTAAATTTGTGGCGTGTTCCGGGGACGGGCTGAACCTCAACGTTAAACCCAAGATCGCTAAACCAACCCGCCAGCAGATTGATTAAAGACTCATTGCTCTGATCCAGCGCTTCTTCGGTCGCACTGATGGACGGTGTGGCAATCAGGGCGCGGTAGATCTCGATAAATGGCGGTAAGTTCATTTTCATTGTTGACACACCTTAGGTCGTGATAGTATCAATATTCATGCAATAAATGTGAATAAAAATACATTAACGTTGAGCATAAAGGAACCCGATGTTGAATACGCTGATTGTAGGCGCTAGCGGTTATGCGGGCGCAGAGCTTGTAAGCTACGTAAATCGCCACCCTCATATGACCATAACCGCTTTGACCGTGTCAGCGCAAAGCAATGATGCAGGAAAGTTAATTTCCGATTTGCATCCGCAGCTTAAGGGCATGGTCGATCTGCCGCTGCAGCCGATGTCTGACATCAGCGAGTTTACCGACGGCGTCGACGTGGTGTTTTTAGCCACCGCGCACGAGGTCAGCCACGACCTTGCGCCGCAGTTCCTGGCGGCCGGCTGCGTGGTGTTTGACCTCTCCGGCGCGTTCCGCGTTAACGACGGCGCGTTCTACGAAAAATATTACGGCTTCACTCATCAGCATCCGGATCTGCTTGAAAAAGCGGTGTACGGCCTGGCGGAGTGGAGTGCGGATAAACTGAAAGAAGCGGACCTGATTGCCGTTCCGGGCTGCTACCCGACGGCGGCACAGCTCTCCCTGAAGCCGCTGATCGACGCCGGTCTGCTGGATCTAAGCCAGTGGCCGGTGATCAACGCCACCAGCGGCGTGAGCGGTGCGGGGCGCAAGGCCGCTATCTCCAACAGCTTCTGCGAAGTGAGCCTTCAGCCGTATGGCGTGTTTAATCACCGCCATCATCCTGAAATCACCACCCATCTGGGCGCGGAGGTGATTTTTACCCCGCACCTGGGCAGCTTCCCGCGCGGGATCCTCGAAACCATCACCTGTCGCCTGAAGTCGGGCGTGACGAAAGAGCAGGTGAGCGAGGCCTTCACGCAGGCGTATGCGGATAAGCCGCTGGTGCGTCTGTACGACAAAGGCGTGCCGGCGCTCAAAAATGTGGTTGGCCTGCCGTTCTGCGATATCGGCTTTGCCGTACAGGGCGAGCATCTGATTGTGGTCGCCGCAGAAGATAACTTACTCAAAGGCGCTGCCGCACAGGCAATGCAGTGTGCAAATATTCGTTTCGGCTTCCCTGAAACGCAGGCTCTTATTTAAGGTGTGATGATGAACCCATTAATTATCAAACTCGGTGGTGTACTGCTGGACAGCGAAGAAGCGCTGGAGCGCCTGTTTACCGCGCTGGTGAACTATCGCGAATCGCACCAGCGTCCGCTGGTGATTGTGCACGGCGGCGGCTGCGTGGTGGATGAGCTGATGAAAGGGCTGAATCTGCCGGTGAAAAAGAAAAATGGCCTGCGCGTCACGCCTGCTGACCAGATTGACATCATTACCGGCGCGCTGGCGGGCACGGCGAACAAAACGCTGCTGGCATGGGCGAAGAAACACCATATTGCGTCCGTTGGCCTCTACCTGGGCGACGGTGATAGCGTAAAAGTGACCCAGCTCGACGAAGAGCTCGGCCATGTTGGACTGGCGCAGCCAGGTTCGCCTAAGCTGATTAACACCCTGCTGGAAGGCGGTTTCCTGCCGGTGGTGAGCTCTATCGGCGTGACCGAAGAGGGCGAGCTGATGAACGTTAACGCGGACCAGGCGGCAACCGCGCTGGCGGCCACGCTGGGCGCAGACCTGATCCTGCTCTCCGACGTGAGCGGCATTCTTGACGGTAAAGGCCAGCGCATAGCGGAAATGACCGCCGCCAAAGCCGAGCAGCTGATCGCTCAGGGCATTATTACCGACGGCATGATCGTCAAAGTGAACGCCGCGCTGGATGCGGCGCGCACGCTGGGCCGTCCGGTAGATATTGCCTCCTGGCGTCACGCGGAGCAATTGCCGGCGCTGTTTAACGGCACGCCGATTGGCACACGTATTTTAGCGTAAGTTTTTAATGAATGACCGTAGGCCGGGTAAGCGTAGCGCCACCCGGCGGAACTAACGAATAAAGGAACGATGTTATGGCACTTTGGGGTGGGCGTTTTACACAGGCAGCGGATCAGCGGTTCAAACAGTTCAATGACTCTTTGCGCTTCGACTACCGCCTGGCCGAACAGGATATTGTCGGCTCTGTGGCCTGGTCCAAAGCGCTGGTGACCGTTGGCGTACTGACCGCAGACGAACAGCAGCAGCTGGAAGAGGCGCTGAACAACCTGCTGGAAGAGGTGCGTCTGGATCCGCAGCAAATTCTGCAGAGCGATGCCGAAGATATTCACAGCTGGGTGGAAGGCAAACTGATCGACAAGGTCGGCCAGCTGGGTAAAAAGCTGCACACCGGCCGTAGCCGTAACGACCAGGTCGCCACCGACCTGAAGCTGTGGTGTAAAGAGACCGTTGGCGAACTGCTGGCGGCAAATCGTCAGTTGCAGGGCGCGCTGGTGGAAACCGCGCAGAACAATCAGGACGCGGTGATGCCGGGTTATACCCACCTGCAGCGCGCGCAGCCGGTGACCTTTGCGCACTGGTGTCTGGCCTACGTTGAGATGCTGGCGCGTGACGAAAGCCGTCTGCAGGATACCCTGAAGCGTCTGGACGTCAGCCCGCTGGGCAGCGGCGCGCTGGCCGGTACGGCGTATGAAATCGACCGCGAACAGCTGGCAGGCTGGCTGGGCTTTGCTTCCGCCACCCGCAACAGCCTGGACAGCGTATCTGACCGTGACCACGTGCTGGAGCTGCTCTCCAATGCCTCTATCGGGATGGTGCATCTTTCACGCTTTGCCGAAGACCTGATCTTCTTTAACTCCGGCGAAGCGGGCTTCGTTGAGCTGTCCGATCGCGTGACCTCAGGCTCATCGCTGATGCCGCAGAAGAAAAACCCGGACGCGCTGGAGCTGATCCGCGGCAAGTGCGGTCGCGTGCAGGGCGCGCTGACCGGCATGATGATGACCCTGAAAGGGCTGCCGCTGGCGTATAACAAAGATATGCAGGAAGACAAGGAAGGGCTGTTCGACGCGCTCGACACCTGGCTGGACTGTCTGCACATGGGCGCGCTGGTGCTGGACGGCATTCAGGTGAAACGTCCGCGCTGCCAGGAAGCGGCGCAGCAGGGCTATGCCAACTCTACCGAACTGGCGGACTACCTTGTCGCGAAGGGCGTACCGTTCCGCGAGGCGCACCATATTGTGGGCGAAGCGGTGGTGGAAGCGATTCGTCAGGGTAAACCGCTGGAAGATCTGGCGCTTGCCGACCTGCAAAAATTCAGCGCGGCGATCGGGGAGGATGTGTACCCGATTCTGGCGCTGCAGTCCTGCCTGGATAAACGTGCGGCGAAAGGCGGCGTGTCGCCGAAGCAGGTGGCGCAGGCGATTGCGGATGCGAAAAACCGGCTGGTTTGAACCGTGCGGGCTGGTGCCCTCACCCAGGCCCTCTCCCACAGGGAGAGGGAGTAAAACGGAGCCTGGCTTAGCGCCAGGCTTTTTTATGTTTATGCAAAAAAAAAGCGGACCACGGGGTCCGCAAAAGTTCACGTTGGCTTTAGTTGTTCGAGTTTTGAGAGAAACTCGCTGACGGTGCGGGGACGTCAAGGGTCAAACACGTGCCGCCTCGTCTATGTGGTGTATTATTCAACAGAATGCTTGATAGGGATAATCGTTCGTTGCTATGCTATCTATCGCCATGAACTATCGTGGCGACGGAGGATGAATAATGAATATTCGTGATCTTGAATACCTGGTAGCGTTAGCCGAGCATCGTCACTTTCGCCGCGCGGCAGATTCCTGCCACGTCAGCCAGCCGACGCTGAGCGGGCAGATCCGCAAGCTGGAAGACGAGCTGGGCGTGATGCTGCTGGAGCGCACCAGCCGTAAGGTGCTGTTCACCCAGGCCGGTCTTCTGCTGGTGGATCAGGCGCGCACCGTGCTGCGCGAGGTCAAAGTGCTCAAGGAAATGGCAAGCCAGCAGGGAGAGGCCATGTCCGGCCCGCTGCATATTGGCCTGATCCCAACCGTTGGCCCGTACCTGTTACCGCACATCATTCCGATGCTGCACCAGACGTTCCCGAAACTCGAAATGTACCTGCACGAAGCGCAAACCCATCAGCTGCTGGCGCAGCTGGACAGCGGCAAGCTCGACTGCGCCATTCTGGCACTGGTAAAAGAGAGTGAAGCCTTTATTGAAGTACCGCTGTTCGATGAGCCGATGATGCTGGCGATCTATGAAGATCACCCGTGGGCGAACCGCGATCGCGTGCCGATGGCCGATCTGGCCGGTGAAAAGCTGCTGATGCTGGAAGACGGTCACTGCCTGCGCGATCAGGCGATGGGCTTCTGCTTCGAAGCGGGCGCTGACGAAGATACCCACTTCCGCGCAACCAGTCTGGAAACGCTGCGTAATATGGTGGCGGCGGGAAGCGGTATTACGTTGCTGCCTGCGCTGGCCGTACCGCGCGAGCGTAAGCGTGATGGCGTGGTGTACCTGCCGTGCATTAAGCCGGAGCCGCGTCGCACCATTGGCCTGGTGTATCGCCCAGGGTCACCGCTGCGCAGCCGCTATGAGCAGCTGGCAGAGGCCATCCGCGGTGCGATGGATGGCCATTTCGACAGCGCGTTAAAACAGGCGGTTTAAGCCGTTCAGCGCGGCTACCCGATAGGCTTCTGCCATGGTCGGGTAGTTAAAGGTGGTGTTAACGAAGTACTCAATGGTGTTACCACCACCTTTCTGCTCCATGATTGCCTGGCCGATATGAATGATTTCCGCCGCGCGTTCACCAAAGCAGTGAATCCCGAGGATCTCTTTCGTCTCGCGATGGAACAGAATTTTCAGCGTACCTACGCTCATCCCCACGATCTGCGCCCGCGCCAGATGTTTAAACTGGGCACGACCTACCTCGTAAGGCACCTTCATTGACGTCAGCTGCTGCTCGGTTTTTCCCACGGAACTGATTTCCGGAATGGTGTAGATCCCCGTCGGGATATCTTCGATCAGATGCGCCGTCGCTTCGCCTTTCACCAGCGCCTGAGCGGCAATGCGGCCCTGATCGTAAGCAGCGGAGGCCAGGCTCGGGTAGCCAATTACATCGCCCACCGCGTATACGTGCGGCAGTGCGGTCTGATACATGCTGTTGACCTTCAGCTGACCGCGGCTGTCTGTTTCAAGCCCGATATTTTCCAGCCGCAGTGAATCGGTATTGCCGGTACGGCCGTTGGCGTACAGCAGGCAGTCGGCTTTCAGCTTCTTACCGGACTTCAGGTGCATGATCACACCGTCATCGCAGCCTTCTATTTTCTCGTACTCTTCGTTGTGACGAATCACCACGCCGCTGTTCCAGAAGTGGTAGGAGAGGGAGTCTGACATTTCCTGATCGAGGAACGCCAGCAGGCGGTCGCGGGTGTTAATCAGGTCAACTTTAACATCCATTCCGCGGAAGATCGACGCATATTCGCAGCCGATGACCCCTGCGCCATAGATAATGACGTGGCGGGGTTCATGGTGCAGGCTCAGAATGGAGTCGCTGTCGTAGACGCGTGGGTGTGAGAAGTCGACGTCGGCCGGATGGTAAGGGCGTGAACCGCAGGCAATCACAAATTTTTCAGCGGTGATTGTCTCAATCGAACCGTCGTGGCATTCGAGTGCCAGGGTGTGTTCATCCACAAAATGCGCGTTGCCCTGCAGGATTTCACAATGGTTACGCTCATAAAAGCCCTGACGCATGCGCGTCTGCTGGTTAATGACGGTATCCGCGTGATTCAGGATGTCGGCAAAGGAGGAACGAAGAAGTCGGGAGTGGTCGCTGTAAAGAGGGTTCTGGTTAAATTCGATAATGCGGCTAACGGCGTGGCGGAGGGCTTTCGATGGGATGGTGCCCCAGTGGGTGCAACCGCCGCCGACATTATGGTAGCGCTCGATGACCGCTACTCTGGCTCCCTGTTTCACCAGACCCATAGCAGCACCTTCGCCGCCGGGGCCGGAACCAATAATTATTGCGTCGTAATCGTAGGAATGTGGCATGGCAAGGCTTACCTGTTCTTATACATAAAAGCAACAGAATCATAACATCATTGCCAGGGTAACCCAATTATCGTTGTGCTTTTTTCCGGCAGTGGAGCACAAACCGCACGTAAACAATCATTCACAAAGCTGAGCAAACAGATTAATTTTATTCTCTGGTATAGTGCCATCAGGCCTTTGGAAGGATTCAACTATCGTGATGGGCGTAAGAGCACAACAAAAAGAGAAAACCCGGCGTTCGCTGGTGGAAGCCGCATTCAGTCAACTGAGTGCTGAGCGGAGTTTTGCCAGTTTGAGCCTGCGCGAAGTCGCACGCGAGGCCGGGATTGCGCCAACGTCCTTCTATCGTCACTTCCGTGATGTGGATGAACTGGGCCTGACCATGGTCGACGAGAGCGGTTTGATGCTGCGCCAGCTGATGCGCCAGGCGCGTCAGCGTATCGCCAAAGGCGGCAGCGTGATCCGCACCTCCGTGTCGACGTTTATGGAATTTATCGGCAATAACCCCAACGCGTTTCGTCTGCTTTTGCGCGAGCGTTCGGGCACATCGGCAGCGTTTCGTGCCGCCGTCGCGCGGGAAATTCAACACTTCATCGCGGAACTTGCCGACTATCTTGAACTCGAAAACCATATGCCGCGTGCCTTTACTGAAGCACAGGCCGAGGCGATGGTGACGATTGTGTTCAGCGCGGGTGCCGAAGCGCTGGACGTCAGCATTGAACAACGCAAGCAGCTTGAAGAGCGACTGGTATTGCAGCTCAGGATGATCTCCAAAGGCGCGTACTACTGGTATCGCCGTGAACAAGAGAAACTGGCACATCAAACCGAAGAGTGAAGGTGAGTAATGAAACAGTCAGGTCAGGATAAAGGGACGCTGTTGCTGGCATTGATCGCTGGCTTATCCATTAATGGCACGTTTGCCGCTATTTTTAGCTCCATCGTGCCATTTTCGATTTTCCCGCTTATTGCGCTGGTGCTGACGGTCTACTGCCTGCATCAGCGTTACCTGAACCGTACGATGCCGGTTGGGTTACCGGGGCTGGCCGCTGCCTGTTTTATTCTGGGCGTATTGCTGTATAGCACCGTGGTGCGCGCGGAGTATCCGGATATCGGCTCTAACTTCTTCCCTGCGGTACTGTCCGTGGCGCTGGTGTTCTGGATTGGCTCGCGCATGCGTAGCCGCAAGAGCCAACTGCCAGAGTAATGAGGTCTGAGCAGGGCAGGTAAGCGAAGCGCCACCTGCCGAAAACGCCGGCGAGTTACTTCGCCGTGAGCAGTACACCGCACTCCATATGGTGTGTATACGGGAACTGATCGAACAGCGCCAGACGTTCAACCTTGTGCGTCTGGCTTAATGTTTCCAGATTCTTGCACAGCGTCTCCGGGTTACAGGAGATGTACAAAATACGCGGGTACGCCTGCACCATCTTCTCGGTTTCGCTGTCCAGGCCGCTGCGCGGCGGGTCGACAAAAATCGTCTCACACTGATAGCTCTTCAAATCGATCCCTTCCAGGCGGTTAAACTGGCGTACACCTTTCATGGCCTGGGTGAACTCTTCTGCCGCCATGCGAATGATCTGCACGTTATCGATATGATTAGCGGCGATGTTGTACTGCGCGGCCGCTACCGACGGCTTGGCAATTTCCGTTGCCAGCACGCGTTCGAAGTTACGCGCCAGCGCCAGCGAGAAGTTGCCGTTACCGCAGTACAGCTCAAGCAGATCGCCCTTAGACCCTTCCGTCGCCTTCAGCGCCCACTCCAGCATCTGCACGTTCATCGCGGCGTTCGGCTGGGTGAAGCTGTTTTCCACCTGACGGTAAACCATCTCTTTACCCGCCACCGGCAGACGCTCGTCGACGTAATCCTGATCCAGCATGATTTTGGTTTTTGTCGCGCGGCCAATCAGGTGCACGTTGATGTTCTGCGCACGCAGCGTATCGCGCAGGGCTTCGGCCTGCTCGCGCCATTCGTCGGTCAGCGCTTTGTGGTACAGCAGAGAGACAATCGCCTGATTGCTTTGCGTGGTCAGATAGTCAATCTGGAACAGCTTGTGGCGCAGCACCTGATTGTTGCGCACGCCTTCAATGATCAGCGTCATCAGCTGGTTGATAAGCTCGCTCGCTGCCGGGAAGCTGTCCACGCGAATGCGTGATTTGGTCTGCTGATCAAAAATGATGTGGTACAGGTCGTCGCCGTCATGCCAGATGCGGAACTCGGCGCGCATGCGGTAGTGGCTGACAGGGGAGCGGAACACCTCGGGAACGGGCGCGTTGAAAGGCGTCATCATACTTTGCAGACGGACAACTTTCTCGGCCAGCTGCGCGTCGTACTGTTCTGTCGGGAGGTGTTCTGGGGTCATGATGCGTCCTGAGTGATAAAGAATTACGCGGGGATTGTAGGGATTGTTCAGGGGATGTCCAGATTTAATGGCCAATAGCTGTCTGGACATCTATACGTGTCTAATTGTAGCATTCTGTTTCCGGTCTCCTGAGAGTGAAAAGGGAATCCAATGAAAATCTGGAGCTGACGCGCAGCGGTAAAGACTGGCGGGATGAGAGCTGTAGACACTGTGAAAATGGGAAGTCTTCATCCGTATAACGCCACCTAGCCCGAAGACCTGCCGGGATCACGTCGCATTTGGTTTCATCATCGCGTGCTATAGATGAGGCCTGCGGCATCCTTCTTATATTGTGGATGCTTTAACAATGATTAAAAAAGTATCGCTGTTGACGGCGCTGTCCGTCACGGCATTTTCGGGCTGGGCGCAGGATAGCGCTGACTCGTTGGTGGTGACGGCAAATCGTTTTGAACAACCTGAAAAAACTATTCTGGCAGCAACGTCGGTGGTTACGCGTGCCGATATTGACCGCTGGCAATCAACCTCGGTGCTGGATGTTATGCGTCGCCTGCCCGGCGTGGACACGGCGCAAAGTGGCGGGATGGGGCAACTCTCTTCTCTCTTTATCCGTGGCACCAACTCCAGCCACGTCCTGATTCTCGTTGACGGCATTCGCCTTAACCAGGCGGGCGTCACGGGGTCGTCCGATCTCAGCCAGTTCCCGATCTCCCTGGTGCAGCGTATCGAATATGTGCGTGGACCGCGTTCGGCGGTATACGGCTCGGATGCGATTGGCGGTGTAGTCAACATTATTACCACTCGCGCGAAGGACGGTACGACGCTGAATGCCGGCGTAGGGTCGCACGGTTACCAGAATTATGGCGGCAGTACCCAGCAAACGCTGGGCGACAGCACGCGCGTCACGCTGGCGGGGGATTACACCTATACCAAAGGTTTCGATGTGGTTGCGGACGGCAACAATGGTGGCCTTGCCCAGACCGATCGCGACGGATTTATGAATAAAACGCTCTACGGTGCAGTGGAGCACGCATTCTCAGACCAGTGGAGCGGATTTGTTCGCGGCTTTGGCTACAGCAACCGTACGGCCTATGACGGTTACTACAGCTCATTTACCCCTGACGTACTGGTCGATACCCGCCAGCTCTATAGCCAGACCTGGGACGCAGGATTACGCTTCAACGAGGACATCTTCCATTCACAGCTGCTCACCAGCTATAGCCACAGCAAAGACTATAACTACGACCCTAATTTGGGCCGTTACGATTCGACGGCCACGCTGGATGAAATCAAACAGTACAACGTCCAGTGGCTCAACTCCGTTGATGTGGGGCACGGGAACATTGGTGCGGGCGTTGACTGGCAGAAGCAGAGCACCGAACCGGGTACAAACTACGTGACCAACGGCTACAACCTGCGTAACACCGGCGTCTACCTGACCGGGCTGCAGCAGCTGGGCGATTTCACTCTGGAAGGGGCGGTTCGCAGCGATGACAACTCTCAGTTTGGTCGCCATGGCACCTGGCAAAGCAGTGCAGCGTGGGAGTTCGTGGACGGTTACCGCTTCATTGCTTCTTATGGTACGGCCTATAAAGCCCCGAATCTGGGTCAACTCTATGGCTTCTATGGCAATGACCATCTTGATCCAGAAGAGACCAAGCAGTGGGAAGGGGCGTTTGAAGGCCTGACGGCAGGCGTGAGCTGGCGCGTGTCCGGCTATCGTAATGACGTTGATAATCTCATCGACTTCAATAATAACCTTCAGGAATATTACAACGTCGGTAAAGCACGCATTAAGGGTGTGGAAGCGACGGCGTCGTTTGATACAGGTCCGTTGACGCATACCGTTGGCTACGACTATGTGGATGCCCGCAATGCGGCGACCAACGAACTTCTGGACCGTCGTGCTAAGCAGCAGGTGAAATATCAGCTCGATACGCAGATCTATGATTTCGACTGGAGCCTGACGTATCACTATCTCGGCACGCGTTACGACACTGATTTTGGTTCTTATCCGTCAGAAAAAGTGAAAATGGGCGGTGTGAGTCTGTGGGATGTCGCAGTTTCATATCCGGTCACCTCACACCTCACAGTTCGTGGTAAAATAGCCAACCTGTTCGATAAAGATTACGAGACAGTTTATGGCTACCAAACTGCAGGACGGGAATACACCTTGTCTGGCAGCTACACCTTCTAATCCGCGCCCTACCGTGCTGGTGTTTGATTCCGGCGTCGGTGGGCTTTCGGTCTACGATGAGATTCGGCATCTCCTGCCGGATCTCCATTACATCTACGCCTTCGATAACGTCGCTTTTCCGTATGGGGAGAAGAGTGAAGACTTTATCGTTGAGCGCTTGGTTGAAATCGTCACCGCGGTACAAAAGCGCTATCCCCTTGCGCTGGCGGTCATTGCCTGTAATACGGCGAGCACCGTTTCTCTTCCCGCCCTGCGTGAGAAATTCCAGTTCCCGGTTGTGGGCGTTGTTCCTGCCATAAAGCCTGCCGCGCGCCTGACGGCGAACGGTATCGTGGGCTTGCTGGCCACGCGTGGCACGGTGAAGCGTCCTTATACCCGCGAGCTGATCGACCGTTTTGCTAACGAATGCCAGATTGCAATGCTTGGCTCCGCAGAGCTGGTGGAGATGGCGGAAGCGAAACTGCACGGCGAGACGGTATCGCTCGAAGAGCTGCGTCGTATTCTTCGTCCGTGGCTGCGGATGCCCGAACCACCGGATACGGTTGTGCTGGGCTGCACCCACTTCCCTCTCTTGCAGGAAGAGCTATTAGAAGTGCTTCCGGAGGGGACGCGGCTGGTGGATTCTGGTGCGGCGATCGCCCGTCGTACGGCCTGGCTGCTGGAGCATGAAGCGCCGGATGCGAAATCTACCGATGCAAATATCGCATTTTGCATGGCTATCACGAAAGAGACTGAGCAACTTTTACCCGTTTTACGCCGTTATGGCTTTGAAACGCTCGAAAAACTGGCGCTGTAGCACGGTTTTGAGCAAAAAAGAGACGGTTGAAAGTTTTTTTTAAAAGAGGGGTTGTCAACGTCTGAGAACTCCCTATAATGCGCCTCCACTGACACGGAACAACGGCTTACAGGCCGCCGGGTTAGCGGGGTTCAGAGATGAACGCCAACAGAGAAAAGTGAAAATAATCGCTTGACTCTGAATGAGGAAAACGTAATATACGGGACCTCGCAACGGTGAGCTGAAAGCCGCGTTGCAACTGCTCTTTAACAATTTATCAGACAATCTGTGTGGGCACTCAAAGTGACATGGATTCTTAATGTCTTCGGACAATAAATGAATACCAAGTCTCTGAGTGAACATACGTAATTCATTACGAAGTTTAATTCACGAGCATCAAACTTAAATTGAAGAGTTTGATCATGGCTCAGATTGAACGCTGGCGGCAGGCCTAACACATGCAAGTCGAACGGTAGCACAGAGAGCTTGCTCTCGGGTGACGAGTGGCGGACGGGTGAGTAATGTCTGGGAAACTGCCTGATGGAGGGGGATAACTACTGGAAACGGTAGCTAATACCGCATAACGTCGCAAGACCAAAGAGGGGGACCTTCGGGCCTCTTGCCATCAGATGTGCCCAGATGGGATTAGCTAGTAGGTGGGGTAACGGCTCACCTAGGCGACGATCCCTAGCTGGTCTGAGAGGATGACCAGCCACACTGGAACTGAGACACGGTCCAGACTCCTACGGGAGGCAGCAGTGGGGAATATTGCACAATGGGCGCAAGCCTGATGCAGCCATGCCGCGTGTATGAAGAAGGCCTTCGGGTTGTAAAGTACTTTCAGCGGGGAGGAAGGCGGTGAGGTTAATAACCTCATCGATTGACGTTACCCGCAGAAGAAGCACCGGCTAACTCCGTGCCAGCAGCCGCGGTAATACGGAGGGTGCAAGCGTTAATCGGAATTACTGGGCGTAAAGCGCACGCAGGCGGTCTGTCAAGTCGGATGTGAAATCCCCGGGCTCAACCTGGGAACTGCATTCGAAACTGGCAGGCTAGAGTCTTGTAGAGGGGGGTAGAATTCCAGGTGTAGCGGTGAAATGCGTAGAGATCTGGAGGAATACCGGTGGCGAAGGCGGCCCCCTGGACAAAGACTGACGCTCAGGTGCGAAAGCGTGGGGAGCAAACAGGATTAGATACCCTGGTAGTCCACGCCGTAAACGATGTCGACTTGGAGGTTGTGCCCTTGAGGCGTGGCTTCCGGAGCTAACGCGTTAAGTCGACCGCCTGGGGAGTACGGCCGCAAGGTTAAAACTCAAATGAATTGACGGGGGCCCGCACAAGCGGTGGAGCATGTGGTTTAATTCGATGCAACGCGAAGAACCTTACCTACTCTTGACATCCAGAGAACTTAGCAGAGATGCTTTGGTGCCTTCGGGAACTCTGAGACAGGTGCTGCATGGCTGTCGTCAGCTCGTGTTGTGAAATGTTGGGTTAAGTCCCGCAACGAGCGCAACCCTTATCCTTTGTTGCCAGCGGTTAGGCCGGGAACTCAAAGGAGACTGCCAGTGATAAACTGGAGGAAGGTGGGGATGACGTCAAGTCATCATGGCCCTTACGAGTAGGGCTACACACGTGCTACAATGGCGCATACAAAGAGAAGCGACCTCGCGAGAGCAAGCGGACCTCATAAAGTGCGTCGTAGTCCGGATTGGAGTCTGCAACTCGACTCCATGAAGTCGGAATCGCTAGTAATCGTGGATCAGAATGCCACGGTGAATACGTTCCCGGGCCTTGTACACACCGCCCGTCACACCATGGGAGTGGGTTGCAAAAGAAGTAGGTAGCTTAACCTTCGGGAGGGCGCTTACCACTTTGTGATTCATGACTGGGGTGAAGTCGTAACAAGGTAACCGTAGGGGAACCTGCGGTTGGATCACCTCCTTACCTTAAAGAACCTGCCTTTGCAGTGCTCACACAGATTGTCTGATGAAAAACAGCAGTAAAAAACCTCTACAGGCTTGTAGCTCAGGTGGTTAGAGCGCACCCCTGATAAGGGTGAGGTCGGTGGTTCAAGTCCACTCAGGCCTACCAAATTTGCGAAGCAAATTTGAAGAGGTTGGCAAAACGATGGGGCTATAGCTCAGCTGGGAGAGCGCCTGCTTTGCACGCAGGAGGTCTGCGGTTCGATCCCGCATAGCTCCACCATCTTTTACTGCGAACACAAGAAAACTTCAGAGTGAACCTGAAAAGGTGCACTGCGAAGTTTTGCTCTTTAAAAATCTGGATCAAGCTGAAAATTGAAACGACACATCTTTAATGGTGTGTTCGAGTCTCTCAAATTTTCGCAATCAGAAGTGAAACATCTTCGGGTTGTGAGGTTAAGCGACTAAGCGTACACGGTGGATGCCCTGGCAGTCAGAGGCGATGAAGGACGTGCTAATCTGCGAAAAGCGACGGCGAGGTGATATGAACCTTTGACCCGTCGATGTCCGAATGGGGAAACCCAGTGTGATCCGTCACACTATCGTTAACTGAATACATAGGTTAACGAGGCGAACCGGGGGAACTGAAACATCTAAGTACCCCGAGGAAAAGAAATCAACCGAGATTCCCCCAGTAGCGGCGAGCGAACGGGGAGCAGCCCGGAGTCTGAATCAGCTTGTGTGTTAGTGGAAGCGTCTGGAAAGTCGCACGGTACAGGGTGACAGTCCCGTACACGAAAATGCACAGGTTGTGAACTCGAAGAGTAGGGCGGGACACGTGGTATCCTGTCTGAATATGGGGGGACCATCCTCCAAGGCTAAATACTCCTGACTGACCGATAGTGAACCAGTACCGTGAGGGAAAGGCGAAAAGAACCCCGGCGAGGGGAGTGAAAAAGAACCTGAAACCGTGTACGTACAAGCAGTGGGAGCACCTTCGTGGTGTGACTGCGTACCTTTTGTATAATGGGTCAGCGACTTATATTCTGTAGCAAGGTTAACCGTATAGGGGAGCCGCAGGGAAACCGAGTCTTAACTGGGCGTTAAGTTGCAGGGTATAGACCCGAAACCCGGTGATCTAGCCATGGGCAGGTTGAAGGTTGGGTAACACTAACTGGAGGACCGAACCGACTAATGTTGAAAAATTAGCGGATGACCTGTGGCTGGGGGTGAAAGGCCAATCAAACCGGGAGATAGCTGGTTCTCCCCGAAAGCTATTTAGGTAGCGCCTCGTGAACTCATCTTCGGGGGTAGAGCACTGTTTCGGCTAGGGGGCCATCCCGGCTTACCAACCCGATGCAAACTACGAATACCGAAGAATGTTATCACGGGAGACACACGGCGGGTGCTAACGTCCGTCGTGAAGAGGGAAACAACCCAGACCGCCAGCTAAGGTCCCAAAGTCATGGTTAAGTGGGAAACGATGTGGGAAGGCACAGACAGCCAGGATGTTGGCTTAGAAGCAGCCATCATTTAAAGAAAGCGTAATAGCTCACTGGTCGAGTCGGCCTGCGCGGAAGATGTAACGGGGCTAAACCATGCACCGAAGCTGCGGCAGCGACACTATGTGTTGTTGGGTAGGGGAGCGTTCTGTAAGCCGTTGAAGGTGTGCTGTGAGGCATGCTGGAGGTATCAGAAGTGCGAATGCTGACATAAGTAACGATAAAGCGGGTGAAAAGCCCGCTCGCCGGAAGACCAAGGGTTCCTGTCCAACGTTAATCGGGGCAGGGTGAGTCGACCCCTAAGGCGAGGCCGAAAGGCGTAGTCGATGGGAAACAGGTTAATATTCCTGTACTTGGTGTTACTGCGAAGGGGGGACGGAGAAGGCTATGTCAGCCGGGCGACGGTTGTCCCGGTTTAAGCGTGTAGGTGTGTGTTCCAGGCAAATCCGGTTCACTTTAACACTGAGGCGTGATGACGAGGCACTACGGTGCTGAAGTGATAAATGCCCTGCTTCCAGGAAAAGCCTCTAAGCATCAGGTAACACGAAATCGTACCCCAAACCGACACAGGTGGTCAGGTAGAGAATACCAAGGCGCTTGAGAGAACTCGGGTGAAGGAACTAGGCAAAATGGTGCCGTAACTTCGGGAGAAGGCACGCTGATATGTAGGTGAAGTCCCTGCGGACGGAGCTGAAATCAGTCGAAGATACCAGCTGGCTGCAACTGTTTATTAAAAACACAGCACTGTGCAAACACGAAAGTGGACGTATACGGTGTGACGCCTGCCCGGTGCCGGAAGGTTAATTGATGGGGTTAGCGGCAACGCGAAGCTCTTGATCGAAGCCCCGGTAAACGGCGGCCGTAACTATAACGGTCCTAAGGTAGCGAAATTCCTTGTCGGGTAAGTTCCGACCTGCACGAATGGCGTAATGATGGCCAGGCTGTCTCCACCCGAGACTCAGTGAAATTGAACTCGCTGTGAAGATGCAGTGTACCCGCGGCAAGACGGAAAGACCCCGTGAACCTTTACTATAGCTTGACACTGAACACTGGTCCTTGATGTGTAGGATAGGTGGGAGGCTTTGAAGCGTGGACGCCAGTCTGCGTGGAGCCGTCCTTGAAATACCACCCTTTAATGGCTGGTGTTCTAACGTGGACCCGTGATCCGGGTTGCGGACAGTGTCTGGTGGGTAGTTTGACTGGGGCGGTCTCCTCCCAAAGAGTAACGGAGGAGCACGAAGGTTAGCTAATCCTGGTCGGACATCAGGAGGTTAGTGCAATGGCATAAGCTAGCTTGACTGCGAGAGTGACGGCTCGAGCAGGTGCGAAAGCAGGTCATAGTGATCCGGTGGTTCTGAATGGAAGGGCCATCGCTCAACGGATAAAAGGTACTCCGGGGATAACAGGCTGATACCGCCCAAGAGTTCATATCGACGGCGGTGTTTGGCACCTCGATGTCGGCTCATCACATCCTGGGGCTGAAGTAGGTCCCAAGGGTATGGCTGTTCGCCATTTAAAGTGGTACGCGAGCTGGGTTTAGAACGTCGTGAGACAGTTCGGTCCCTATCTGCCGTGGGCGCTGGAGAATTGAGGGGGGCTGCTCCTAGTACGAGAGGACCGGAGTGGACGCATCACTGGTGTTCGGGTTGTCATGCCAATGGCACTGCCCGGTAGCTAAATGCGGAAGAGATAAGTGCTGAAAGCATCTAAGCACGAAACTTGCCCCGAGATGAGTTCTCCCTGAGACTTTAAGTCTCCTGAAGGAACGTTGAAGACGACGACGTTGATAGGCCGGGTGTGTAAGCGCAGCGATGCGTTGAGCTAACCGGTACTAATGAACCGTGAGGCTTAACCTTACAACGCCGAAGGTGTTTTGGCGGTGAGAGACAGATTTTCAGCCTGATACAGATTAACAGAATTTGCCTGGCGGCTTTAGCGCGGTGGTCCCACCTGACCCCATGCCGAACTCAGAAGTGAAACGCCGTAGCGCCGATGGTAGTGTGGGGTCTCCCCATGTGAGAGTAGGGAACTGCCAGGCATCAAATTAAGTAGTAAGCCGGTGCATTAATCCGGTGGTTACAAGCAGTCTTCGGTGGAGCGGTAGTTCAGTCGGTTAGAATACCTGCCTGTCACGCAGGGGGTCGCGGGTTCGAGTCCCGTCCGTTCCGCCACTTATTAAGACATTAAGCCTGCCAGTAATGGCAGGCTTAATGGCAAAAAACTTTAGGGGCGTAGCTCAGTTGGTAGAGCACCGGTCTCCAAAACCGGGTGTCGCGAGTTCGAGTCTCTCCGCCCCTGCCATATAGAATCCTTTGCTTCGGCAAAGGATTTTTTTTGCCTGAAACCCGGTGAAATTTCAGCATTCTTAAATGCAGCCAGCGTCCCTGCTGGCCTCAGCATCAATCCATTACATTGATTTTTAATAGATCTTTTATTTGCGATTGCTTGTCGCTATTTTGCAGCCAAATCGCATACAGCGGCCGCGAAAGGGTGGTGGAATCCACCACGGTATGCAGTCCAGGCTTGGTGTCTGCCCAACGGACTGGTAACCAGGTGCAACCCTTCAGCAAGGGGAGTTGCTGACAGGCAATCTCGGCAGAACTGGTTGTTAACTGTGGAACATCATCAGGTGCGATCAATCCCGTCTCATGTTGCTGAAAATCAGGTCCCCACTCCAGCCGCAAATAGGTCAGGTCTGCTTTCATCTTTGAGGGTTCAGAAGCATAAAGAGCCAGACCGAACTGTCCAACAATCTGGCTGCTAAATTCGTCCATCTTGGGGGCTTCTGTAGTGATCAGCAGATCCAATTGACGCTCATGAAGTTGCTTAACCAGCGACTGACGTTGCGCAATTCTGGCTTCAAATTGTAAATGGCCATGGGAGTGATATAGCCGGGTAAGCCACTGACTGAGCATGCATTCCCACAGAGATGCACTGGCCCCTATCGAGAACTCGTTGTGCCTCGACGTATGCGCAACCTCTTTGCGCGCTGCCTGCCAGGTATTCATCAATGTCTCCGCATACGGAAGCAGTTTTTCACCGGCAGGCGTGAGGCGGATATTGTTGCGATGGCGGGTAAAAAGATTCACACCCAGTTGATTTTCCAGCTGTCGAATACGAAAACTGACTGCTGACTGCGTCAGGTAAAGGGCTTCAGCGGCTCGCCCGAAGTGACGCGTTCTGCTCACTTCAAGGAAAGTTTTTAGCAATTCCGTATCCACATCTTTCTCCGCAAAATAATTTGTCGTTATGATTTAAATGTTTTGTTTTACACTCTGTCAAGCGTAACTAATACTCCGCGCCATAAATAGCTCGGCCAAAGAATTAGGAGCGTGTAGGATGGCGGAAAGCTTTACGACGACTAATCGTTTTTTCGACAATAAACATTATCCGCGCGGGTTCTCTCGTCACGGCGATTTCACCATCAAAGAGGCGCAGCTGCTTGAGCGTCATGGTTATGCCTTTAACGAGCTGGATCTGGGTAAACGTGAGCCTGCAACTGAAGATGAAAAACAGTTTGTCTCAGTGTGCCGTGGTGAGCGTGAGCCGCAGTCTGAAGCGGAACGTGTATGGATCAAGTACATGGCTCGCATTAAGCGTCCAAAACGTTTCCATACGCTGTCTGGCGGTAAACCGCAGATGGAAGGTGCAGAAGACTACACCGAGTCTGACGACTAATAAAAAAAGGGGCTACGGCCCCTTTTTTTATGCCAGTAACTTTTGCAGATGCAAAAGCAAACGATCGATCGCCCGATAGCTCAGCGCTTCCTGCAAGTGTTTCCTCGCAATATCAGTACAGCCCTCCACGTCCGCAATGGTTCTGGCTACTTTTAACAAGCGCTGCCACGCACGTATGGAAAGCCCAAAGCGCGTCAACGTCTCCTCCAGCCAAGCCGCATCTTCAACGTTAAGAGAACAAAACTGTCGGATCCCTGCATTATCCAGTCGTGCATTCAGCCTGTTTTGACGGGCATACTGTCTCGCCTGTGCCGCGATAACCCGCTCGCGAACATGCGCGGAGCTTTCACCCAGTCTATCCGTCTGCCTGAGCAGGCCCGGCGGCGGAAGGGGGATTTCCAGTGATAAATCGAAACGGTCGAGAAACGGGCCAGACAGCTTTCCCAGATAGCGCAGCGTCTGCTCTGGCGTACAGCGGTTATGGTTGCCCTGATAATGCCCCGTCGGACTGGGGTTCATCGCCGCCACGAGCTGAAAACGGGCGGGATAGCTTATTTTGGCTCGCGTGCGTGAAATATGTATCTCACCGGATTCAATGGGCTCCCTCAGCGCATCCAGCACGCGGCGCTCAAACTCAGGCAGCTCATCGAGAAACAGAATGCCATTGTGTGCCAGCGAGATCTCACCCGGCCCCGGAATAGACCCACCACCGACCATTGCCGTCAGTGACGCGCTATGATGCGGGGAACGAAAGGGACGTCGACGCCACTGTTTGTGCAACGACGTCGAACCGATCAGGCTATAGATGGCGGCGCTTTCCAGCGCTTCATGGTTACTAAGCGGCGGGAGCAGCCCGCTTAGCCTGCTCGCCAGCATGGTTTTGCCCGTACCCGGCGGGCCAATCAGCAGGAGATTGTGCCCACCCGCTGCCGTAATCTCCAGCGCCCGTTTCCCTTGCTCCTGTCCCATGATCTCGCTGAGGTCTTCTGGCGCATCCGCTATAGCCTCTTCGCACTCTTCCGGCTCGGACAGTTCATGGCGGCCTTCCAGCCAGGCGCACACTTCCTGAAGATGCCCGGCGACGAGACATCCCTTTTCTGCAATAAGACTCACTTCTGATGCGTTTTCATTGGCCACAACGATTTGCCGCCCTGCACGTATGGCTTCCAGCGCTCCCGATATCGCACCGGGAACGCCTCTCAGTGCGCCTGTGAGCGCGAGTTCACCCACGAACTCATACGAGCCTAGCCTGGTCGTATTAAGCTGCTCAGAAGCCGCGAGAAGCGCAATTGCGATAGGTAAATCGTATCGCCCACCCTCTTTGGGCAGGTCGGCGGGAGCAAGGTTGATGGTGATCTTCTTTGCGGGGAAGGTATAACCGCTGTTTATTATTGCGCTACGAACGCGGTCCCTGGCCTCTTTAACCGTGGTTTCAGGTAACCCGACAAGCGTGAGTCCGGGCAGCCCATTACTCAAATGAACCTCTACGGAAATAAGCGGAGCCTTTACCCCGAGAGCCGCTCGCGTATAAACAACTGACAGTGACATTTGTACTACCTCCTGGTCTGACTATGCCAGTGCCTGTTTTCTCTGTTTAGCCTCTTTTTACGTATTTACGCCGCCTGTTCAGAGATTTTCAGGGAGCATTGAAACCATTGCATCACCGTGGAAGCACACTCGCAAAATGTAAAAAGGCGCGCTTTAACGGTTAGATCTGCAATAAAAAATGAAAAATATTCACATCCAAATTTCCTCATATAAAACAATATGTTCATGAAATTTGGTTCGCTTGCTAATCAAATCCTTCATAAATAAATCTTGTGTTTGATTTAAAAACTGTGATAACTCTTTAGGTATTCCTTCGAACAAGATGCAAAAAGAACTGAAAATGACAGCCCTTCTACGAGTGATTAGCCTGGTCGTGATTAGCGTGGTGGTGATTATTATCCCACCGTGCGGGGCTGCACTTGGACGAGGAAAGGCTTAGAAATCAAGCCTTAACGAACTAAGACCCCCGCACCGAAAGGTCCGGGGGTTTTTTTATGACTAAAAAACTTAAATGAGGAGCAGAGAATGACGACTAGCACAAAATTCTGTTTCTCCAGATTTATGACGGGGAACTAACTATGAATGGGGCACAATGGGTAGTACATGCGTTGCGCGCGCAGGGAGTCGAAACCGTATTCGGTTATCCGGGTGGCGCAATTATGCCGATTTACGATGCACTGTATGACGGCGGCGTGGAACACCTCTTGTGCCGACACGAGCAGGGCGCAGCGATGGCAGCTATTGGTTATGCCCGCGCGACAGGTAAAACCGGTGTATGCATGGCGACCTCAGGTCCGGGCGCAACGAACCTGATCACCGGCCTGGCTGACGCGCTGCTCGATTCCGTTCCTGTCGTGGCGATTACCGGTCAGGTGGCCTCTCCGTTCATCGGTACCGATGCCTTCCAGGAAGTAGATGTCCTCGGCTTATCGCTAGCCTGCACCAAGCACAGCTTCCTCGTTCAGTCCCTCGAAGAGCTGCCGCGCGTGATGGCCGAAGCGTTCGAGGTTGCCAGTTCTGGCCGTCCTGGCCCGGTTCTGGTGGATATTCCGAAAGATATCCAGGTTGCATTTGGCGATCTGGAGCCGCATTTCTCCACCGTGGAAAGCGACGATGCGTTTCCCCATGCAGAGGTTGAAGAGGCGCGTCAGATGATGGCGCAGGCGAAGCAGCCGATGCTGTACGTCGGCGGCGGGGTGGGTATGGCGCAGGCTGTTCCGGCGCTTCGCGCGTTCCTTGCAACCACGCAAATGCCCGCCACCTGCACCCTGAAAGGTCTGGGTGCGGTAGACGCGGACTACCCGTACTACCTCGGCATGCTGGGAATGCACGGCACTAAAGCGGCAAACCTGGCGGTGCAGGAGTGCGACTTGCTTATCGTCGCAGGTGCCCGTTTCGATGACCGCGTCACCGGCAAGCTGAATACCTTCGCGCCGAATGCCAAAGTGATCCATATGGATATCGACCCGGCGGAGATGAACAAACTGCGTCAGGCGCACGTGGCGTTGCAGGGCGATCTTAACGCGCTGTTACCGGCGCTGGAGCAGCCGCTGGATATCAACGCATGGCGTCAGCACACCGCAGACATGCGCGCCGAGCACGCCTGGCGTTACGACCATCCCGGCGATGCCATCTATGCGCCGCTGCTGTTGAAGCAGTTGTCCGACCGTAAACCCGCCGACAGCGTGGTGACGACCGATGTGGGCCAGCATCAGATGTGGTCAGCCCAGCATATGACCTACACCCGCCCGGAGAACTTCATCACCTCCAGCGGCTTAGGCACGATGGGCTTTGGCCTGCCGGCAGCCGTAGGCGCACAGGTGGCCCGCCCGAACGATACCGTGATCTGTATCTCCGGTGACGGCTCCTTCATGATGAACGTTCAGGAGCTCGGCACCGTGAAGCGCAAGCAGTTACCGCTGAAGATCGTGTTGCTCGATAACCAGCGTTTAGGGATGGTTCGCCAGTGGCAGCAGCTGTTCTTCCAGGAGCGTTACAGCGAAACGACGCTCACCGATAACCCCGATTTCCTCACCCTGGCCAGCGCCTTCGGCATTCCTGGCCAGCACATCACCCGTAAAGACCAGGTTGAAGCGGCACTCGACACCATGCTGTCAAGCGAAGGGCCATACCTGCTTCATGTCTCAATCGACGAGCTTGAGAACGTCTGGCCGTTGGTACCGCCCGGTGCCAGTAACTCACAAATGCTGGAGAAATTATCATGATGCATCATCAGGTCGCCGTGCAGGCTCGCTTCAACCCGGAAACGTTAGAACGCGTATTGCGCGTGGTTCGCCACCGTGGCTTTCAGATTTGCTCTATGAATATGGAAACGGCCACCGACGCCCAGAACATCAGTATCGAATTAACCGTTGCCAGCCCGCGGCCGGTCGACTTACTGTTTAGTCAGTTATCAAAGCTGGTAGACGTTGCCCATGTTGCCATCTGCCAGAGCACAACCACATCACAACAAATCCGCGCTTGAGCGTGACAGGACGAAAAAATGACGACAAAAAAAGCTGATTACATTTGGTTCAATGGTGAGATGGTTCGCTGGGAAGACGCGAAAGTTCACGTGATGTCCCATGCGCTGCACTACGGTACCTCCGTGTTTGAAGGCATCCGTTGCTACGATTCTCACAAAGGGCCAGTGGTGTTCCGCCATCGCGAACACATGCAGCGTCTGCATGACTCAGCCAAAATTTATCGTTTCCCGGTCTCTCAAAGCGTTGATGAGTTGATGGAAGCCTGCCGCGAAGTGATTCGCCAGAACAAACTGACCAGCGCCTATATTCGCCCGCTGGTCTTCGTGGGTGATGTGGGCATGGGCGTGAACCCGCCGGCCGGTTACAACACTGATGTGATCATTGCTGCGTTCCCGTGGGGCGCCTACCTGGGCGCAGAAGCACTGGATCAGGGGATCGACGCAATGGTTTCTTCCTGGAACCGCGTGGCGCCAAACACCATCCCGACCGCCGCAAAAGCGGGCGGTAACTACCTCTCCTCACTGCTGGTCGGCAGCGAAGCGCGCCGCCACGGCTATCAGGAAGGCATCGCCCTCGACGTGAACGGCTACATCTCAGAAGGCGCGGGCGAAAACCTGTTTGAAGTAAAAGACGGCATTCTGTTTACCCCGCCGTTCACCTCTTCCGCGCTGCCGGGCATCACCCGTGATGCGATCATCAAGCTGGCGAAAGATCTGGGTATCGAAGTGCGCGAGCAGGTGCTGTCCCGCGAATCCCTCTACCTGGCAGACGAAGTGTTCATGTCCGGTACCGCGGCTGAAATCACGCCGGTTCGCAGCGTCGACGGTATTCAGGTGGGTGAAGGCCGCTGTGGTCCGGTGACCAAACGCATCCAGCAAGCCTTCTTTGGCCTCTTCACCGGCGAAACAGAAGATAAATACGGCTGGTTGGATCAGGTTAATCACTAAATATAAATGTGGGACGGCACGCACCGTCCCATTAAATAGTCAGACGGGAGTCAATAAAGCATGCCTAAGTATCGTTCAGCCACCACCACCCACGGCCGTAACATGGCGGGTGCCCGCGCATTGTGGCGCGCCACCGGAATGACCGACGCCGATTTCGGCAAGCCAATTATCGCCGTGGTGAACTCCTTCACCCAGTTTGTACCGGGCCACGTGCATCTGCGCGATCTCGGTAAGCTGGTTGCCGAGCAAATCGAAGCCTCTGGCGGCGTGGCGAAAGAGTTCAACACCATTGCGGTGGATGACGGTATCGCAATGGGCCACGGGGGAATGCTCTATTCACTGCCGTCGCGCGAGCTGATCGCCGACTCGGTGGAGTATATGGTCAACGCCCACTGCGCCGATGCGATGGTCTGTATCTCCAACTGCGACAAAATCACCCCGGGGATGCTGATGGCCTCCCTGCGCCTGAACATTCCGGTGATCTTCGTCTCCGGCGGTCCGATGGAGGCGGGTAAAACCAAGCTCTCCGACAAAATCATCAAGCTCGACCTGGTCGATGCGATGATCCAGGGCGCAGACCCGAAAGTCTCTGACGAACAGAGCGATCAGGTGGAACGCTCCGCGTGCCCGACCTGCGGCTCCTGTTCCGGCATGTTCACGGCCAACTCCATGAACTGCCTGACCGAAGCGCTGGGCCTTTCCCAGCCGGGCAACGGCTCGCTGCTGGCGACCCACGCCGACCGTAAGCAGCTGTTCCTCAACGCCGGTAAACGTATCGTTGAGCTGACCAAACGCTACTACGAGCAGGACGATGCCAGCGCGCTGCCGCGCAATATCGCCAGTAAAGCGGCGTTCGAAAACGCCATGACGCTGGATATCGCCATGGGCGGCTCCACTAACACCGTTCTGCACCTGCTGGCCGCCGCGCAGGAAGCCGAAATCGACTTCACCATGAGCGACATCGACAAGCTCTCCCGCAAAGTGCCGCAGCTGTGTAAAGTCGCGCCGAGTACCCAGAAGTACCACATGGAAGACGTGCACCGTGCGGGTGGCGTCATCGGTATCCTGGGCGAGCTGGATCGCGCCGGGTTGCTGAACCGCGACGTGAAAAACGTGCTTGGCCTGACGCTGCCGGAATCGCTGGATCAATACGACGTGATGCTGACCAAAGACGACGCGGTGAAAAAGATGTTCCGCGCCGGTCCGGCCGGTATTCGCACCACCCAGGCGTTCTCGCAGGATTGCCGCTGGGACACGCTGGATGACGACCGTGCTGAAGGCTGCATCCGCTCGCTGGCGCACGCCTACAGCAAAGACGGCGGTCTGGCGGTGCTGTACGGTAATTTTGCGGAAAATGGCTGCATCGTGAAAACCGCAGGCGTGGACGACAGTATCCTGAAATTCACCGGTCCGGCGAAAGTGTACGAAAGCCAGGACGAGGCGGTAGACGCCATCCTCGGCGGCAAAGTGGTGGAAGGCGACGTGGTTGTCATTCGCTACGAAGGGCCGAAAGGCGGCCCGGGCATGCAGGAGATGCTCTACCCGACCACCTTCCTGAAATCGATGGGCCTCGGTAAAGCCTGCGCGCTGATCACCGACGGGCGTTTCTCCGGCGGCACGTCTGGTCTCTCCATCGGCCACGTCTCCCCGGAAGCGGCAAGCGGCGGCAACATCGCGATCATCGAAGATGGCGATCTGATTGAAATCGACATTCCGAATCGCGGCATTCAGCTCAAGCTGAGCGACCAGGAGATTGCGGCCCGTCGTGAAGCGCAGGAAGCCCGCGGCGACAAAGCCTGGACGCCGAAAGATCGCCAGCGCGAAGTCTCCTTCGCCCTGCGCGCCTATGCGAGCCTTGCAACCAGTGCAGATAAAGGCGCGGTGCGCGATAAATCTAAACTTGGGGGCTAATGATGGCCGAGTCACAACCCTTATCCGCCGCCCCTGAGGGGGCGGAATACCTGAGAGCGGTGCTACGCGCGCCGGTCTATGAAGCTGTGCAGGTCACGCCCCTGCAAAAAATGGAAAAACTCTCCTCGCGCCTCGACAACGTCATTCTGGTGAAGCGCGAAGACCGCCAGCCGGTGCACAGCTTTAAGCTGCGCGGTGCCTACGCGATGATGGCCGGGCTGACGGATGAGCAGAAAGCGCGCGGCGTCATTACCGCGTCGGCGGGCAACCATGCGCAGGGCGTGGCGTTCTCGTCTGCTCGTTTGGGTCTGAAAGCGCTGATCGTGATGCCGGTTGCCACCGCGGATATCAAAGTCGACGCGGTGCGCGGTTTTGGCGGAGAAGTGCTGCTCCACGGCGCGAACTTTGACGAAGCCAAAGCCAAAGCGATTGAGCTGGCGCAGCAGCAGGGCTTTACCTGGGTGCCGCCGTTCGACCACCCGATGGTGATTGCCGGACAGGGCACGCTGGCGCTTGAGCTGTTGCAGCAGGATGCCCATCTCGACCGGGTCTTTGTCCCGGTGGGCGGCGGTGGTTTAGCCGCAGGCGTGGCGGTGCTGATTAAACAGCTGATGCCGCAGATCAAAGTCATCGCCGTTGAGGCGGAAGACTCTGCCTGCCTGAAGGCGGCGCTGGACGCCGGACATCCGGTCGACCTGCCGCGTGTCGGGCTGTTTGCCGAGGGCGTGGCGGTGAAGCGCATTGGCGATGAAACGTTCCGTCTGTGCCAGGAGTATCTGGACGATATCGTCACCGTCGACAGCGACGCCATCTGCGCGGCAATGAAAGATCTATTCGAAGATGTACGTGCGGTGGCGGAGCCGTCCGGCGCGCTGGCGCTGGCGGGGATGAAAAAATACATCGCCCAGCACAACATTCGCGGCGAACGTCTGGCGCACGTGCTCTCTGGTGCGAACGTGAACTTCCACGGCCTGCGCTACGTTTCCGAGCGCTGCGAGCTGGGCGAACAGCGTGAAGCGCTGCTGGCGGTGACCATCCCGGAAGAGAAGGGCAGCTTCTTCAAGTTCTGCCAGCTGCTGGGCGGTCGTTCGGTAACGGAGTTCAACTACCGCTTTGCCGATGCGAAAGATGCCTGCATTTTTGTCGGCGTGCGTCTGAGCCGTGGCGTGGAGGAGCGTAAAGAGATCCTCAGCCTGCTGCATGAAGGCGGCTACAGCGTGGTCGATCTGTCCGACGATGAAATGGCTAAGCTGCATGTGCGTTACATGGTTGGCGGTCGTCCCTCAAAGCCGCTCCAGGAACGCCTGTTCAGCTTCGAGTTTCCGGAATCGCCGGGCGCGTTGCTCAAGTTCCTGCACACGCTCGGCACGCACTGGAACATCTCTCTGTTCCACTACCGTAGCCACGGCACCGACTACGGGCGCGTGCTGGCGGCGTTCGAACTGGGCGAGCACGAGCCGGATTTCGAAACGCGCCTGAACGAGCTGGGCTATGAGTGCCACGACGAAACCCATAACCCGGCGTTCAGGTTCTTTCTGGCTGGCTAGTGGTTCGGCAATATCGTCCAGAACGCATCAATAAGCGGCTCATGCAGCCGCTTTTTTTGTGCGCACACGCCAAGTTCAAAAGGCGTCTTCTCGTCGCTGCGCTCCAGAATCATCACGCGGTTGCGCACCGGTTCCGGGCTGTTTTCCAGCACCACTTCCGGCAGCAGCGCCACGCCGCAGCCGAGCGCCACCATCGACACCATCGCCTCATGACCGCTAACGGTGGCGTAAATCGATGGATTGCTGATTTTCTGACGGCGGAACCACAGCTCGATGCGGCGGCGCACCGGCCCCTGATCGGCCATGATAAACGGCACCGTCGACCAGTCCGGTTTTTCTACCGATACCTGATTACGCACCGGGCAGGGCAGCGCCGGGGCAATCAGCACCACCGCCAGATTCTCCAGCATCGAGAACGCCACCGCGCCCGGCAGGGTTTCGGGTTTTCCGGCAATGGCCAGATCCGCTTCGCCGGTCACCACTTTTTCCATTGCGTCGGCGGCGTCGCCGGTGGTGAGCTTAATTTCAACCGACGGATGCGCCGCGCGGAAGCGGTCAAGGATGGGGGGCAGATGGCTGTAGGCGGCGGTTACGGAGCAAAAAATATGCAGCTCACCGGAGAGTGATGGCCCCTGCTGATCGATTGAGTGCCGCAGCTGCTGGTACTGCAATAGCGTCTGCTGGGCAAAAATGCGCAGCTCTTCGCCCGCTTCCGTGAGGGTAACGGTACGGTTATCGCGCACGAAAAGCGGCTGGCCGAGGTCTTCCTCAAGGCGCTGGATCTGGCGCGAAAGTGTGGACGGGCTGACGTGCATCGCCCGGGCGCTGCGGCCAAAGTGACGGCTTTCCGCCAGGTGCAGGAACATTTTTAGATCGCGTAAATCCACCGATTCCACTCCCTCTTTTTACATTGCAAAAATTGCAATGTGACGTTGTGAATATATCAATTTCCGCAATAAATTTCCTGTTGTAATGTGGGTACATTCTCGCTGAAACGCGAACCGAACAATAAGACACACAACATCACGAGGTATCACCCATGGCTAACTACTTTAATACACTGAACTTGCGCCAGCAGCTGGCGCAGCTGGGCAAATGCCGCTTCATGGCGCGCGATGAATTTGCCGATGGCGCAAGCTACCTTCAGGGTAAAAAAGTGGTCATCGTCGGCTGTGGCGCACAGGGCCTGAACCAGGGCCTGAACATGCGTGACTCCGGTCTGGATATCTCTTACGCCCTGCGTAAAGAAGCGATTGCCGAAAAGCGCGCTTCATGGCGTAAAGCGACAGAAAACGGCTTCAAAGTGGGTACCTATGAAGAGCTGATCCCGCAGGCGGACCTGGTCGTTAACCTGACGCCAGACAAGCAGCACTCTGACGTGGTGCGTTCCGTACAGCCGCTGATGAAAGACGGCGCCGCGCTGGGTTACTCCCACGGCTTCAACATCGTTGAAGTGGGCGAGCAGATCCGTAAAGACATCACCGTAGTGATGGTGGCGCCGAAGTGCCCGGGTACCGAAGTGCGTGAAGAGTACAAGCGTGGCTTCGGCGTGCCGACGCTTATCGCAGTTCACCCGGAAAACGATCCGAAAGGCGAAGGCATGGCGATTGCCAAAGCCTGGGCTGCTGCGACCGGCGGTCACCGCGCTGGCGTGCTGGAATCTTCCTTCGTTGCGGAAGTGAAATCTGACCTGATGGGCGAGCAGACCATTCTGTGTGGCATGCTGCAGGCGGGTTCTCTGCTTTGCTTCGACAAGCTGGTGGAAGAAGGTACCGACCCGGCATACGCAGAAAAACTGATTCAGTTCGGCTGGGAAACCATCACCGAAGCGCTGAAGCAGGGCGGTATTACGCTGATGATGGACCGTCTGTCCAACCCGGCAAAACTGCGTGCTTACGCCCTGTCTGAACAGCTGAAAACCATTATGGCGCCGCTTTTCCAGAAACATATGGACGACATCATCTCCGGCGAATTCTCTTCCGGCATGATGGCGGACTGGGCCAACGACGACAAGAAACTGCTGACCTGGCGTGAAGAGACCGGTAAAACCGCGTTCGAAACCGCGCCGCAGTATGAAGGTAAAATCGGCGAGCAGGAGTACTTCGATAAAGGCGTACTGATGATTGCGATGGTGAAAGCAGGCGTTGAGCTGGCGTTCGAAACCATGGTGGATTCCGGCATCATCGAAGAGTCGGCGTACTACGAATCTCTGCACGAGCTGCCGCTGATCGCGAACACCATCGCCCGTAAGCGTCTGTACGAAATGAACGTGGTTATCTCTGATACCGCAGAATACGGTAACTATCTGTTCTCTTACGCCTGCGTACCGCTGCTGAAAGAGTTCATGACCACACTGCAGACGGGCGATCTGGGCAAAGCGATTGCGGAAGGTGCGGTAGACAACGCGCAGCTGCGCGACGTAAACGAAGCGATTCGCAGCCACCAGATCGAGAAAGTGGGCCACAAACTGCGCGGCTACATGACCGATATGAAACGTATTGCTGTAGCAGGTTAACAACCTTGTCGGGTGGCGCTTCGCTTACCCGACCTACAAAAACGTAAGATGTAGGCCGGGTAAGGCGCAGCCGCCACCCGGCTTTTTTATTTGCGATACAGCACTTTAATAATGTGATAACCGAACTGAGTATGCAGCGGACCGGTTGGCTCCAGCACCGGGCAGGAGAAGACCACTTTATCGAACGCCGGAACCATTTGACCCTGACGGAATTCGCCTAAATCGCCGCCACGCTTGCCTGACGGACAAATAGAGTGCTTCTTCGCCAGTTTGCCGAAGTCGGCGCCGTTTTTGATCTGCTCCAGAAGATCCAGAGCCAGTTTCTCTTCTTTAACAAGAATATGCAGTGCTGCTGCTGTTTTTGCCATGATCGTGCCTTGAGTGGTATGGATTAGGCTCGCTATACTACCACGCTGTTATTCTCCCCTCCTGACTTTCATTGAGCGATCATTTATGCGTTTAAATCCCGGACAACAACAAGCCGTCGAATTTGTAACCGGACCGTGTCTGGTGCTGGCGGGCGCAGGATCCGGTAAAACGCGCGTCATCACCAATAAGATTGCGCACCTGATCCGCGGCTGCGGCTATCAGGCCCGCCACATTGCGGCGGTTACCTTTACCAACAAAGCGGCGCGCGAGATGAAAGAGCGTGTCGGCCAGACGCTGGGGCGCAAAGAGGCGCGCGGGCTGATGATCTCTACCTTCCACACGCTGGGGCTGGATATCATTAAACGTGAATACGCCGCGTTGGGGATGAAATCCAACTTTTCGCTGTTCGATGACACCGACCAGGTGGCGTTACTCAAAGAGCTCACCGAGGGGCTGATTGAGGATGATAAGGTGCTGTTGCAGCAGCTGATCTCAACGATCTCGAACTGGAAAAACGATCTGATGACCCCGGCCCAGGCTGCGGCGATCGCTAAAGGCGAACGGGATCGGATCTTTGCCCACTGCTATGGTCTGTACGACGCGCACATGAAAGCGTGCAACGTGCTGGACTTCGACGATCTGATCCTCTTGCCGACGCTGCTTTTACAGCGAAATGAAGAGGTGCGCGAGCGCTGGCAGAATAAAATCCGCTACCTGCTGGTGGATGAGTATCAGGACACCAACACCAGCCAGTACGAGCTGGTGAAGCTGCTGGTGGGGCAGCGCGCGCGCTTCACCGTGGTTGGCGATGATGACCAGTCAATTTACTCCTGGCGCGGCGCACGCCCGCAAAACCTGGTGCTTCTGAGCAAAGATTTCCCCGCGCTGCAGGTGATTAAGCTGGAGCAGAACTACCGTTCCTCCGGGCGCATCCTGAAGGCGGCAAACATCCTGATTGCCAATAACCCGCACGTTTTTGAAAAGCGTCTCTTCTCCGAACTTGGCTACGGTACGGAGCTGAAGGTGCTCAGCGCCAATAATGAAGAGCATGAGGCGGAGCGCGTGACGGGCGAACTGATCGCCCACCACTTCGTCAATAAAACCGAATACAAGGATTACGCGATCCTCTATCGCGGCAATCACCAGTCGCGCGTCTTTGAAAAGATGCTGATGCAGAACCGCATTCCGTACAAAATTTCCGGCGGCACTTCGTTCTTCTCGCGGCCAGAAATTAAAGATCTGCTGGCCTATCTGCGCGTGCTCACGAACCCGGATGACGACAGCGCGTTTCTGCGCATCGTGAATACACCAAAGCGCGAGATTGGTCCGGCGACGCTGCAAAAGCTGGGCGAATGGGCGATGACCCGCAATAAGAGCCTGTTTACCGCCAGCTTTGATATGGGGCTGAGCCAGACGCTGACGGGGCGCGGGTATGATAATTTAACCCGCTTCACTCACTGGCTGGGTGAAGTGCAGCGCCTGGCTGAGCGCGAGCCCGTGGCGGCGGTACGCGATCTGATCCACGGCATTGACTACGAATCCTGGCTGTACGAAACCTCTGCCAGCCCGAAAGCGGCAGAAATGCGTATGAAAAACGTTAACCAGCTTTTTAGCTGGATGACCGAAATGCTGGAAGGCTCTGAGATAGATGAGCCGATGACGTTAACGCAGGTGGTCACCCGCTTTACCCTGCGCGACATGATGGAGCGCGGCGAGAGCGAAGAAGAGGCCGACCAGGTTCAGCTGATGACGCTGCATGCGTCAAAAGGGCTGGAGTTCCCGTATGTGTATCTGGTCGGTATGGAAGAAGGATTATTGCCGCACCAGAGCAGCATTGATGAAGATAATGTCGACGAGGAGCGCCGTCTGGCCTACGTGGGGATCACCCGCGCGCAAAAGGAGCTGACGTTCACGCTCTGTAAAGAGCGCCGTCAGTACGGTGAACTCGTGCGCCCGGAACCCAGCCGTTTCCTGCTGGAACTGCCGCAGGACGATCTGATCTGGGAACAGGAGCGCAAAGTGATTACCGCGGAAGAGCGGATGCACAAAGGGCAGGCTAACGTGGCGAACATTCGCGCCATGCTGGCAAAAGCCAAAGAGAAGGGATAATGATGAGTAGGCCGGGTAAGGCGAAGCCGCCACCCGGCAGTGTTCAGCGTATTACTTCACCTCAAGCACCCAGTGCACATAGCTCTGCCACTGGCACTCCTGATCGATCATCTCTGCCCCAAGCGGGTGATTCTCAATCCAGTTTTCCGGCAGCGTCAGCGTCAGCTTCTCATCATCGGCTAGCAGATTAATGGCGGGTAACAAATCATCGCGGCGGCGGCTGGCAAACAGAATTGCCAGACGCAGCAGGCGACACAGATGCTCGGCCACGCGCGGCGGTACGGCATTTTGCTGATGCAAAGAGGAGAGATCGACGGCGTTGGTCTGGTTCAGCAGTAGCGTTGCCAGCAGCTTTTTCTGTGCGGGCGTGTAGCCCGGCAAATCCAGGTTGCGCACCAGATACGCTGCGTGAGCAGGTGCCTGCTTAAAATCTATGCTGAGCCCCACCTCGTGCAGCGCACAGGCGCTCAGCAATAAATCGCGGCTCAGATGATCAAGATCCCAGGCGTTAGCGACCTGGTCGGCAAAGCGTGATGCCAGCTGTGATACGCGGCCAGCCTGATCGATATCAACCAGAAATCGACGCTGGACGTTGCGCAGCGTACGGTTGCGGATGTCCTGATCCACCGACAGATGCAGCATTCCATAGACCAGACCTTCGCGCAGCGCGCCGCCGGCCAGGGTCATACACTGGATATTTAGTTCGGTGAATATGGCGATCAGAATGGCCAGCCCGCTTGGGAAAACCAGGGCACGTTCCAGCGTCAGGCCTTCAATTTCCAGCTCTTCCAGACGTCCGCACTGAATGGCACGCTGTTTAAGCTGCTGAAGTTTGGCAAGCGTGATCCGCTCGTCCATGCCCTGCGCCATCATGATTTCCTGCAGGGCCTGCACGGTACCCGAAGCCCCGACGCAGACTTTCCAGCCGTGATAGCGCAGTTCGTCCATTACCGGGCGTAGTACTGCGCGCGCGGCGTTTTCCGCCTCGTCGAAGTTCTCTTTACCCAGATTCCGGTCAGTAAAGTAACGTTCAAGCCAGGTTACGCAGCCCATCGACAGGCTGAACAGCGACGTCGCCTGCGCGCCGGTGCCGGTTACCAGTTCGGTACTCGCTCCGCCGATATCCACCACCAGACGGCGATCGTCACCCCCGGTGGTGTGGGCAACGCCCTGGTAGATCAGGCGTGCTTCTTCTTCACCGCTGATAACCTGAACCGGACACCCCAGAATTTCCTGCGCTTTGGCAATAAAATCTACGGCGTTAACTGCCAGTCTGAGCGTCGCTGTGGCGACGACGGTGATTTGAGCATGCGGGATATCCTGCAGGCGCTCAGCAAAGAGCCGCAGGCATTGCCAGCCACGTTCCATGGCTTCAGGCGAGAGGTAATTATCACTGCTCAGGCCCGCCGCGAGGCGGACCTTGCGCTTAATGCGCGTCAGCGTTTGTATGCTTCCCGCCACCTCACGCACAACCAGCATATGAAAACTATTCGAACCGAGATCAATTGCCGCATAGAGCGAGGTGGAGCTGAGCATAATGTATTAACCTGAACGACGACGATTACGCGGTGCGCCGCCTGAACGACGCGGACCATTGCCGGAGCGCGGGCGGGATAGACGCTTAGGCGGCGGCAGTTCGCTTAACAGCGCTTCCGGATTGTATTTACTCTGCGGAATAGAGTGACCGATGTAGGTCTCAATGGCTGGAAGATTCAGCGCATACTCTTCACACGCAAGGCTAATCGAGTGACCGCTTGCGCCCGCACGACCGGTACGACCGATACGGTGTACGTAGTCTTCGCAGTCGTCTGGCAGATCGTAGTTAAAGACGTGCGTCACGGCCGGAATGTGTAAACCACGTGCCGCCACATCGGTTGCGACCAGAATATCAAGATCGCCACGGGTGAACTCGTCGAGGATACGAAGGCGTTTTTTCTGCGCCACGTCGCCGGTCAACAGGCCAACACGGTGACCGTCGGCAGCCAGATGGCCCCAGATGTCTTCACAGCGGTGTTTAGTGTTCGCGAAGATAATGGCGCGATCGGGCCACTCTTCTTCGATCAACGTTTGCAGCAGACGCATTTTCTCTTCATTGGAAGGATAGAAGAGCTCTTCTTTAATGCGGTGGCCCGTTTTCTGCTCCGGCTCCACTTCCACATACTCGGCGTTGTTCATCTGCTCGAACGCCAGCTCGCGTACGCGATAAGAAAGGGTGGCAGAGAACAGCATGTTCAGGCGCTGATTTGCCGGCGGCATGCGGCGGAACAGCCAGCGGATATCTTTAATGAAGCCCAGATCGTACATACGATCAGCTTCATCAAGCACCACAACCTGGATGGCGCCGAGGTTGATATGGTTCTGTTTGGCGTAGTCGATAAGACGGCCGGTGGTCCCAATCAGGATATCCACGCCGCTTTCCAGCACTTTCAGCTGCTTATCGTAGCCGTCCCCGCCATAGGCCAGGCCAAGCTTCAGACCAGTAGCCTGTGCCAGGGGTTCAGCGTCTGCATGGATCTGTACCGCCAGTTCTCGCGTCGGGGCCATAATTAGCGCGCGCGGCTGGTTAACTTTGCGGTCTGCAATCGCTGGGTGAGAAAGTAAATAATGGAACGTTGACGTTAAAAACGCCATCGTTTTGCCGGTACCGGTTTGCGCCTGCCCTGCAACATCGCGACCGGCCAGCGTCAGCGGCAGGGCGAGAGCCTGAATGGGCGTGCAGTTATGAAACCCTTTTGTTTCAAGGGCTTCGATCACTTTTGGGTGCAGGGCGAAGTCGGAAAACTTCTGTTCTGTTAAATGTGTTTTGCTCATAGTGTGGTAGAATATCAGCTTACTATTGCTTTACGAAAGCGTATCCGGTGAAATAAAGTCAACCTTTAGTTGGTTAATGCGACATCAACACGTCGTTGGTGGAGACAAAACCAACGTACCAGGCTTATTCCTGTGGAGTTATATATGAGCGATAAAATTATTCACCTGACTGACGACAGTTTTGACACGGACGTACTTAAGGCTGACGGGCTGATCCTCGTCGATTTCTGGGCTGAATGGTGTGGTCCTTGCAAAATGATCGCCCCGATTCTGGATGAGATCGCTGACGAATATCAGGGCAAACTGACGGTTGCCAAGCTGAACATCGACCAGAACCCGGGCACCGCACCGAAATACGGTATCCGTGGCATCCCGACCCTTCTGCTGTTCAAAAACGGCGAAGTGGCGGCGACCAAAGTGGGCGCGCTGTCCAAAGGTCAGCTGAAAGAGTTCCTGGACGCTAACCTGGCGTAAGGTTTCTCCGCTGTGCGTCCAGAGCCCCCGGCTAAATGATGTGGAACTCTGGACGCCCGGCTGAAGTCGTGCTAAGTTAGCTATGACTTCGTTTTAAACATATCTATTGTTTGAATCTTGTTTTACCCGATACTTCCCTTTGTTGACATGAACAATGCGTGAAGTGGCTAAATTCCGGGCTTGTCACTCAATCCGTCTTGTCGTTTCAGTTCTGCGTTTTTTCCCTGTGACCAGACAGCGAACAGACATGAGGTGATGGCCGCTAAACAGGCATGGATGACCCTGCCATACCATTCACAACATTAAGTTCGAGAATCACTCCGAGTTTAAGAACCCACACCATTATGAATCTTACCGAATTAAAGAATACGCCGGTTTCTGAGCTGATCACTCTCGGCGAAAATATGGGACTGGAAAACCAGGCTCGTATGCGCAAGCAGGACATCATTTTCGCCATCCTGAAGCAGCACGCTAAGAGTGGCGAAGATATCTTTGGCGACGGTGTGCTGGAGATATTGCAAGACGGATTTGGTTTCCTCCGCTCTGCAGACAGCTCCTACCTCGCCGGCCCTGACGACATCTACGTATCCCCCAGCCAAATCCGCCGTTTCAACCTCCGCACTGGTGACACCATTTCAGGTAAGATTCGTCCTCCTAAAGAGGGTGAACGCTACTTTGCGCTGTTGAAAGTCAATGAAGTTAACTTCGATAAACCAGAAAACTCGCGTAACAAGATCCTCTTTGAGAACTTAACGCCTCTGCACGCGAACTCTCGCCTGCGCATGGAGCGTGGTAACGGTTCTACCGAAGACTTAACCGCGCGCGTCCTGGATCTGGCATCGCCAATCGGTCGCGGCCAGCGTGGTCTGATTGTGGCCCCGCCAAAAGCGGGTAAAACCATGCTGCTGCAGAACATCGCGCAGAGCATTGCCTACAACCACCCAGACTGCGTGCTGATGGTGCTGCTGATTGACGAACGTCCGGAAGAAGTGACCGAGATGCAGCGTCTGGTTAAAGGTGAAGTGGTTGCTTCTACCTTCGACGAGCCAGCATCTCGCCACGTTCAGGTTGCGGAAATGGTTATCGAGAAGGCGAAACGCCTGGTTGAGCACAAGAAAGACGTGATCATCCTGCTTGACTCCATCACCCGTCTGGCGCGTGCCTACAACACCGTGGTGCCAGCTTCCGGTAAAGTGTTGACCGGTGGTGTGGACGCTAACGCCCTGCACCGTCCAAAACGCTTCTTCGGTGCGGCACGTAACGTGGAAGAGGGCGGCAGCCTGACCATCATCGCAACGGCGCTGATCGATACCGGCTCCAAAATGGACGAGGTTATCTACGAAGAGTTTAAAGGTACAGGTAACATGGAACTGCACCTCTCTCGTAAAATCGCAGAAAAACGCGTCTTCCCGGCTATCGATTACAACCGTTCCGGTACGCGTAAGGAAGAGCTGCTCACCACGCAGGAAGAGCTGCAGAAAATGTGGATCCTGCGCAAAATCATCCATCCAATGGGTGAAATTGACGCGATGGAGTTCCTCATTAACAAACTGGCGATGACCAAAACCAACGACGATTTCTTCGACATGATGAAGCGCTCGTAACGTAAATAAAGCCAGCGAACGCCACGTTTTTACGTGGCGTTTTTCTTTTATGGACTATACGCTAGTATCGCCTACTCCCAATTTTGACCGGTCAGTGCGACAATAAGATAATTCGCACAGTAAAAACATTAATAGCTTGAATAATAAACAAATGGAATTGTAAGAGGTTTGCTTTATAACTTCAGGCGCGGCCCCTTGATGGTTATACTTCCTTGACTAACATTTGTTGAGAACATCCATTGTGAACCTACTTGATACGTTTACTGAACTAACCAGTATTTTCTTGTTTACCACCTGCTTTTTGTTTCTGGCACGTAAGGTTGCAAAATATCTGGGCTTAGTGGATAAACCCAACTTCCGTAAACGTCATCAAGGCATGATCCCTCTGGTCGGTGGCATCTCTGTTTTTGCGGGGATCTGCTTCACTTTTGCTATTGCAGATTACTATATTCCGCATGCCAGGCTTTATCTCATATGCTCAACAGTTCTTGTTGTGATTGGTGCGCTAGACGATAGATACGACATCAGCGTCAAAATCCGTGCTTTCGTTCAGGCAGCTGTCGCTATTGCAATGATGGTGTTTGCTAAGTTGCACCTGAGTAGCCTGGGCTATATTTTCGGGGCCTGGGAGATGGAACTCGGCCCATTCGGCTATTTCCTGACACTTTTTGCCGTGTGGGTGGCGATTAACGCGTTCAACATGGTTGACGGTATTGATGGTTTGCTTGGTGGCCTGTCCTGCGTCTCATTTGCCGCCATTGGTTTCATTTTATGGTTCGATGGGCAATATAGCCTTGCTATGTGGTGTTTCGCCATGATTGCTGCCATCCTGCCTTATATCCTGTTAAATCTCGGCGCATTGGGCCGACGCTATAAAGTCTTCATGGGCGATGCGGGTAGCACGCTTATCGGCTTTACTGTCATTTGGATCTTGCTGGAAACCACTCAGGGCGATGTGCATCCCATCAGCCCGGTAACGGCGCTATGGATTATTGCCATCCCCTTAATGGATATGGTTGCGATTATGTATCGCCGCCTGCGTAAAGGAATGAGTCCATTCTCTGCTGACCGTCAGCACATTCATCATTTGATCATGCGAGCCGGATTCACTTCCCGGCAGGCATTTGTGCTTATTACGCTGGCGGCTGCTATTCTAGCGGGGATTGGCGTGACGGCGGAATATACGCACTTTGTGCCTGAGTGGGCCATGTTGGTATTGTTCTTGCTAGCATTTTCTCTCTACGGCTACTGCATTAAGCGCGCATGGAAGGTGGCGCGATTCATTAAACGTATTAAGCGCAGGATGCGACGTAACAGTAGCAAAAACACAACATTAACTAAGTAAAACCGGGACTATGATGACTCAACCGTTGGCGGGAGCGAAATCAGTGGTAACAGAGAATGAACTGGACATTCGGGGTTTGTTTCGCGTGTTATGGGCAGGCAAACTTTGGATTGTGGGGATCGCGCTGGGGTTTGCACTGTTAGCGCTAGCCTACACGTTCTTTGCAAAACAGGAGTGGAGCGCCACGGCAATCACGGACAGACCCACGGTTAACATGCTCGGAGGGTACTACTCCCAGCAGCAGTTCCTGCGAAACCTGGATATTAAAGCCAGCCTTGCCACCCCGGACCAGGCTTCCGTTATGGATGAGGCCTACAAAGAGTTTGTGATGCAGCTGGCCTCGTGGGATACGCGCCGCGATTTCTGGTCCCAGACAGATTACTTCAAGCAGCGTCGGGTTGATAACACCAAAGCCGATGCCGCGCTGCTGGACGATCTGATTAACAATATTCAGTTCATGCCAGGCGACGTGCTGCGTAACGTCAACGACAGCGTCAAGCTGATTGCCGAAACCGCCCCGGATGCAAACAACCTGTTGCGCCAGTACGTCGCGTTTGCCAGCCAGCGTGCCGCCAGCCATCTGAATGAAGAGCTTAAAGGCGCCTGGGCAGCGCGCACTATCCAGATGAAGGCGCAGGTCAAACGTCAGGAAGAGGTGGCAAACGCCATTTTTGCGCGCCGCGTGCATAACATTCAGCAGGCGCTGAAAATTGCGGAACAGCACAACATTTCCCGCACTGAGACGGATGTTCCGGCTGATGAATTGCCTGATTCTGAAATGTTCCTTCTTGGTCGTCCTATGCTGCAGGCGCGTCTGGAAAACCTGCAGGCCGTTGGGCCTGATTTTGATCTCGACTACGATCAAAACCGCGCGATGCTTAACACGCTTAATGTCGGTCCATCGCTGGATCCGCGTTTTCAGACCTATCGTTATTTGAGAACGCCTGAAGAACCTGTAAAACGCGACAGTCCGCGCCGCGCATTCCTGATGATCATGTGGGGGATTGTGGGTGCACTCGTTGGTGCTGGCGTGGCGTTAACGCGTCGTCGTACAAACTAAGAACGCCGTTTACGATGAAGGCTGCGGCCTTCATCGCCTAATCGAAGAGAATCGATGTGAAAGTACTTACCGTATTTGGCACCAGGCCGGAGGCCATTAAGATGGCGCCTCTGGTTCATGCGCTGGCCAGCGATCCTGATATTGAAGCGAAGGTCTGCGTCACGGCCCAGCACCGTGAGATGCTCGATCAGGTCCTAACCCTCTTTTCCATCGTCCCGGATTACGACCTTAATATTATGAAGCCGGGACAGGGATTGACGGAAATAACCTGCCGCATTCTGCAGGATCTCAAGCCGATCCTGGAGTCATTCAAGCCCGACGTCGTGCTGGTGCACGGGGATACCACGACGACGATGGCAACAAGCCTGGCCGCGTTTTACCAGCGTATTCCCGTCGGCCATGTTGAAGCGGGTCTGCGCACCGGCAATCTTTATTCTCCGTGGCCGGAAGAGGCCAACCGTACGCTTACCGGGCATCTGGCGATGTACCATTTTGCGCCAACCGAGAACTCTCGCCAGAACCTGCTGCGTGAAAATGTCGCCGATAACAACATCTTTGTTACCGGCAATACGGTCATTGACGCGTTGATTTGGGTACGCGATCGCGTGCTGGCAAACAGCGATCTGCAGAAAGAACTCGCTGCCCGCTATCCTTTCCTGAATAACGGCAAAAAAACCATTCTGGTCACTGGCCACCGTCGCGAAAGCTTTGGTCGGGGCTTTGAGCAAATCTGTCACGCGCTGGCTGAAATCGCCGCGCAGAACGACGATGTGCAAATTGTCTATCCGGTACACCTTAACCCTAACGTCAGCGAGCCGGTCAACCGCATCCTGGGCCACGTCGAAAACGTCCTGCTGATTGAACCGCAGGACTACATGCCATTTGTCTGGCTGATGAACCACGCCTGGCTGATCCTCACCGATTCCGGTGGGATTCAGGAAGAAGCGCCCTCTCTTGGCAAGCCGGTGCTGGTGATGCGTGAAACCACTGAACGTCCGGAAGCGGTTAAAGCCGGGACAGTGCGTCTTGTCGGCACCAACGCACAGCTCATCGTCGAAGAGGTCACGCGGCTGCTACACGACGATGAAGCGTATCAGGCGATGAGCCGGGCCCACAATCCCTACGGAGATGGGCAGGCTTGTGGCCGTATTTTGCAAGCACTTAAACACAATCGGGTATCGCTATGAGTTTTACTACCATCTCTGTCATTGGTCTTGGCTACATTGGCCTGCCTACTGCGGCGGCATTCGCCTCCCGTCAAAAGCAGGTTGTTGGTGTGGATATCAACGCACGTGCGGTAGAAACCATTAATCGTGGCGAAATTCATATTGTGGAGCCCGATCTTGACCGCGTGGTGAAAGAGGCGGTTGATGGCGGCTTCCTGCGCGCCAGCACGACGCCAGTGGAAGCGGATGCCTACCTGATTGCCGTTCCAACGCCCTTTAAAGGCGACCACGAGCCCGATATGGTCTACGTCGAGGCGGCGGCAAAATCTATTGCCCCCGTGCTGAAGAAAGGGGCGCTGGTAATTCTGGAGTCGACTTCTCCCGTCGGCGCTACCGAGCAGATGGCGCAGTGGCTGGCCGATGCGCGTCCTGATTTACGCTTCCCACAGCAGGCCGGTGAGCAGGCGGATATCAACATCGCCTACTGCCCGGAGCGCGTGCTGCCGGGGCAGGTGATGGTCGAACTGATTAAAAACGACCGGGTGATAGGCGGCATGACGCCGGTCTGTTCTGAACGCGCCAGCGCGCTGTACAAGATTTTCCTGGAAGGCGAATGCGTGGTAACCAACTCCCGCACCGCCGAGATGTGCAAGCTGACGGAAAACAGCTTCCGTGACGTTAACATCGCCTTCGCAAACGAACTGTCGCTGATCTGTGCCGATCAGGGGATTAACGTCTGGGAGTTAATCCGCCTGGCGAATCGCCATCCGCGCGTCAACATTCTCCAGCCTGGCCCAGGGGTGGGCGGTCACTGTATCGCCGTCGATCCGTGGTTTATCGTGGCGCAGAACCCGGCGCAGGCGCGCCTGATTCGCACCGCGCGTGAAGTGAACGATAGCAAACCTCACTGGGTGCTCAACCAGGTTAAAGCGACGGTAGCGGATTGTCTGGCAGAGAGCGGCAAGCGCGCCAGCGAGCTGAAAATTGCCTGCTTTGGTCTGGCATTTAAACCCAATATTGACGATCTGCGCGAAAGCCCGGCGATGGAAATTGCTGAGATGATTGCCGAATGGCATAAGGGCGAAACGCTGGTGGTCGAGCCAAATATTCATGAACTGCCGGCAAAAATGGCGGGGCACTGCACGCTGACGACGCTCAATGACGCGCTGGCGACGGCGGACCTGCTGGTGCTGCTGGTGGACCATAAAGAGTTTAAAGCGACGTCCGGTGATGCAGTGCGTCAGCAGTATGTGGTTGATACGAAAGGCGTCTGGCGTTGAGTGCACTCCACGGCGTGCTGGAATCCCTTGAGTGGGAAAGCGCATTTTTTGCCCGCCCCTCGGCGATAGTCCGCTGGCGCGAGAATGCGCCCGCCCTGCAGGAAGTGGACTTCAGCGCCTGGCAGCGCGTACAGGCTAAGATCCCGGCGGACCGTGCCGACCTGCTTGATGCGCTCCAGCAACACGGTTTTCAGCTGGTTGAAGGCGAGGTAGACCTTGCCATCACCCTCACCCGGCACGATGCGTCCGGCGCGGAAATTGCAACGGAACAGGACATTCCTGTGCTGCGCCAGATGGCGGCCCGGGCGTTTGCGCAGAGCCGCTTTCGCATGCCCTGGTATGCGCCTGACGATAGCGGACGTTTCTATGCCCAGTGGGTAGAGAATGCGGTCAAAGGTACCTTTGACCACGTCTGCCTGATTTTCCGTGCAGCGAACGGTCAGATCCAGGGATTTGTCTCGCTGCGAAAGCTTAACGAGCGCGAGGCGCGTATTGGCTTATTAGCCGGGCGCGGCATGGGGGAGAAACTCATGCAGGCGGCGCTGCACTGGGCGCAGCTGCAGCAGGTTGAGACGCTGCGGGTGGCGACCCAGGTGGGCAACACCGCCGCGCTTAAACGTTATATTGCGAGTGGTGCCAACATCGACGCCACCGCCTACTGGTTATACAGGTGACAAGATGATTCCATTTAACGCACCACCCGTCGTGGGAACGGAGCTCGACTATATGCAGTCTGCTATGGGCAGCGGCAAACTCTGCGGTGACGGCGGTTTTACCCGTCGCTGTCAGCAGTGGATGGAGCAGCGTTTTCGCAGTGCTAAAGTGCTGCTGACCCCGTCCTGCACGGCATCGCTGGAAATGGCGGCCCTGCTGCTGGATATCCAGCCCGGTGATGAAGTGATCATGCCGAGCTATACCTTCGTCTCTACCGCGAATGCATTTGTCCTGCGCGGAGCGAAAATCGTCTTTGTGGATATCCGCCCGGACACCATGAACATTGATGAGACGCTGATTGAAGCGGCGATCACCGACAAAACGCGTGCGATTGTGCCGGTTCACTACGCGGGCGTGGCCTGTGAAATGGACACCATCATGGCAATCGCCAAAAAGCACAACCTGTTTGTGGTAGAAGATGCCGCGCAGGGCGTAATGTCCACCTACAAGGGGCGCGCGCTGGGCACTATCGGCCACATCGGCTGCTTCAGCTTCCACGAAACGAAAAACTACACTGCCGGCGGTGAGGGCGGTGCGACGCTGATTAACGATCGTGCCCTGGTTGAGCGTGCGGAAGTGATCCGTGAAAAAGGCACCAACCGCAGCCAATTCTTCCGCGGTCAGGTTGATAAGTACACCTGGCGCGATATCGGCTCAAGCTATCTGATGGCCGACCTGCAGGCAGCGTACCTGTGGGCACAGCTGGAAGCGGCAGAGCGAATTAATCTCCAGCGCCTGTCCCTGTGGCAAACCTATTACGATGCGCTTGAGCCGCTGGCAAAAGCCGGTCGCATTGAGCTGCCAACCATTCCGGCCGATTGTGTCCACAACGCCCACATGTTTTACATCAAGCTGCGCGATAACGACGATCGCAGCCAGCTCATCGCCTGGCTGAAAGAAGCCGAAATTATGGCGGTCTTTCACTATATTCCGCTGCACTCCAGCCCAGCGGGCGAAGCGTTTGGGATGTTCGCAGGTGAAGACCGTTACACCACGAAAGAAAGTGAGCGTTTGCTTCGCCTGCCACTGTTCTTCAACCTCGCGCCAGTTAACCAGCGTACGGTGATCAATACCCTTCTGAGCTATTTCGGCTGATATGTCTCTGGCAAAAGCATCGGTGTGGACCGCCGCGTCCACGCTTGTAAAAATTGGTGCCGGACTGCTGGTCGTCAAGCTGCTGGCCGTCTCATTCGGCCCCTCAGGCGTCGGGCTGGCGGGCAACTTCCGCCAGCTTGTTACCGTCCTTGGGGTGCTGGCCGGTGCCGGAATCTTCAACGGCGTGACCAAATACGTTGCTCAGTATCATGACGATGCGGCCCAGCTTCGCAGGGTAGTGGGCACCGCGTCGGCAATGGTCACGGGCTTTTCGACCCTGCTGGCGATTGTGTTCCTGCTGGCCGCGGCGCCCATTAGCCAGGGATTGTTCGGGCACACCCATTATCAGGGGCTGGTGCGTCTGGTCGCGCTGGTCCAGATGGGCATTGCCTGGGCTAACCTGCTGCTGGCGCTGATGAAAGGTTTTCGCGATGCTGCCGGGAACGCGCTTGCGCTCATCCTGGGTAGCGTCATCGGCGTGATTGCCTATTATTTCTGCTACCGCCTGGGCGGCTATGAAGGCGCACTGCTTGGGCTGGCGCTGGTTCCGGCACTGGTTGTTGTGCCTGCGGCGTTCATGCTGATGCGCCAGGGCGTTATCCCTCTGAGCTACCTGAAACCGCAATGGGACAAGGTGCTTGCCAGCCAGCTGGGTAAGTTTACCCTGATGGCGCTCATTACTTCCGTCACGCTGCCGGTGGCCTACGTGATGATGCGAAACCTGCTGGCGGCGCATTACAGCTGGGATGAGGTGGGGATCTGGCAGGGCGTAAGCAGTATTTCCGATGCTTACCTCCAGTTTATAACGGCTTCCTTTAGCGTTTATTTGCTGCCAACCTTATCGCGTCTGACGTCCAGGCAGGATATTACCCGCGAAATTTTCCGCTCCCTGCGTTTTGTATTACCCGCAGTGGCGGCGGCCAGTTTGACCGTCTGGTTATTGCGTGATGTCGCCATCTGGCTGCTGTTCTCGGCGAAGTTTACCGCCATGCGCGATCTTTTTGCCTGGCAACTGGTGGGTGATGTGCTGAAAGTGGGTGCTTACGTTTTCGGCTATCTGGTGATTGCGAAAGCCTCGCTGCGGCTGTATATCCTCGCGGAGGTTAGCCAGTTTGCATTGCTGACAGCATTTTCACACTGGCTGATACCCGCGCACGGTGCGCTGGGGGCGGCTCAGGCCTACATGACAACCTATATCGTTTATTTCGCTGCCTGCTGCGGCGTATTTTTATTGTGGCGTAAACGCGCATGACTGCACTGATTCACATCCTGGGATCGGATATCCCACACCATAACCAGACCGTTTTGCGGTTCTTCAACGACGAGCTGGCATCGGGCAATCCTGATGCGCGCGAGTTTATGGTTGCAGGTCAGGATAATGGCCTGAGCGCGGCGTTTCCGGCGCTGACAATCACCTTCTGGCCGGATAAAGCTACCCTGGCGAAGGCGGTTATTGCCAAAGCCAAAGCGGATCGTGAGCAACGTTTCTTTTTCCACGGGCAGTTCAATACCGGCCTGTGGCTGGCTCTGCTCAGCGGGGGAATCAAACCCTCCCAGTGCAGCTGGCATATCTGGGGAGCCGATCTCTACGAAGTCTCGCGCGGCTGGAAATTCCGTCTTTTCTATCCGCTGCGTCGCATGGCGCAGGGAAGGGTGGGCCGCGTTTTTGCCACCCGTGGCGATCTGAATTATTTTGCGAAGCAGCACCCTAATGTGCGCGGTGAGCTACTCTATTTCCCAACCCGTATGGATCCGGCGCTGAACACCATGGCGAATGACGCGGTTCGCGAAGGCAAGCTGACGGTGCTGGTGGGGAATTCCGGCGACCGCAGTAACGAACATGTCGCCGCGCTCCGGGCGGTACACCAGCAGTTTGGCGATACGGTGAACGTGGTGGTGCCGATGGGTTATCCGGCCAACAACGACGCCTACATTGATGAGGTTCGCCAGCAGGGGCTTGCGTTATTCAGCGAAGAAAATCTGCACATTCTCAGCGAAAAGCTGGAGTTTGATGACTATCTTGCGCTGCTGCGAAAATGCGATCTCGGCTATTTCATCTTTGCTCGCCAGCAGGGGATTGGTACGCTGTGCCTGCTGATTCAGGCGGGTGTACCGTGCGTGCTTAATCGTGAAAACCCGTTCTGGCAGGATATGGCCGAGCAGCATATTCCGGTGTTGTTCACCTCAGACGCGCTGAATGTCGAAGTGGTACGTGAAGCACAACGCCAGCTCACGCTGGTGGATAAAAATAGCATCGACTTTTTCAGCCCGAATTACCTCACGCCGTGGCACCGCGCGCTGCGTATCGCTTCAGGAGACAACGCATGAGTCAGTTGCAGTTTAGCGGCTTACTGGTTGTCTGGCTTCTGAGCACGCTATTTATCGCCACGCTCACCTGGTTTGAGTTCCGCCGGGTGCGCTTCAACTTTAACGTATTCTTCTCGTTGCTGTTTCTGCTGACCTTCTTCTTCGGCTTCCCGCTGACCAGCATTCTGGTCTTCCGTTTTGACGTGAGCGTCGCGCCGCCGGAAATTCTTCTCCAGGCCCTGCTGGCGGCGACCTGCTTCTATGGTGTTTACTACGTCACCTATAAAACGCGTCTGCGACCAGCGCAGGCCGCTGCCCCGCGTCGGGCGCTCTTTACCATGAACCGGGTGGAGACCCATCTGACGTGGGTGATGCTCATGACGATCGCCCTGGTCAGCGTCGGCATCTTCTTCATGCATAACGGCTTCCTGCTGTTTAAGCTCCACTCCTACAGCCAGATTTTTTCGGCTGAAGTCTCAGGCGTGGCGCTTAAGCGATTCTTCTATTTCTTCATCCCGGCGATGCTGGTGATCTTCTTCCTTCGCCAGGACAGCAAGGCATGGCTGTTCTTCCTGATCAGTACGGTTGCGTTCGGTATCCTGACCTACATGATCGTGGGCGGTACGCGTGCCAACATTATCATCGCTTTCGCTATCTTCCTCTTCATCGGCATCATCCGCGGCTGGATCTCGCTGTGGATGCTGGTTGCGGCAGGGGTATTTGGCATTGTGGGGATGTTCTGGCTGGCGCTGAAGCGCTACGGGATGAACGTGGCGGGCGACGAGGCGTTTTACACGTTCCTCTACCTGACGCGCGACACCTTCTCGCCGTGGGAAAACCTGGCATTGTTGCTGCAAAACTACGACAAGATTGATTTCCAGGGGCTGGCGCCGATTGTGCGCGATTTCTACGTCTTTATCCCGAGCTGGCTCTGGCCGGACCGCCCTGGCGTAGTACTCAATACCGCGAACTATTTTACCTGGGAAGTGCTGAACAACCATTCGGGCCTGGCGATCTCGCCAACCTTGATTGGTTCCCTGGTGGTGATGGGGGGAGGCTGGTTTATCCTGCCGGGCGCGTTTGTCGTAGGGTTGATTATTAAGTGGTTTGACTGGCTTTACGTGCGTGGTAACGAAGAGACCAACCGCTATAAAGCGGCCATTTTGCACAGTTTCTGCTTTGGTGCCATTTTCAATATGATCGTTCTGGCGCGCGAGGGGCTGGACTCGTTCGTTTCGCGCGTGGTGTTCTTCATGGTCGTTTTTGGCATCTGCCTGTTACTGGCCAAACTGTTGTACTGGCTGTTCGACAGCGCAGGGCTTGTGCACAAGCGCGAGCCACAGGGCAGCACAACGCTGTCGCAAGTCTGAGTAGGGAAAGTAATGACTGATAAAACTTCTGCACCGCGCTATGCGCTTCGTGGTTTGCAGCTGATTGGCTGGCGCGACATGCAGCACGCGCTGGATTTTCTGTTCGCCGACGGGCAGATGAAATCCGGTACGCTGGTCGCTATCAATGCGGAAAAGATGCTGGCGGTGGAAGATAACGCCGAAGTCAAAAGCCTGATAGAAGCGGCTGAATTTAAATACGCGGACGGTATCAGCGTGGTCCGCTCTATCCGTAAAAAATATCCTGACGCTAATGTATCTCGCGTGGCGGGTGCCGATCTCTGGGAGCAGCTTATGGCCCGCGCTGGTGCGGAGGGTACGCCGGTGTTCCTGATTGGCGGTAAGCCTGAGGTGCTGGCCGAGACCGAAGAGAAACTGCGTCGTCAATGGAATGTTAATATTGTTGGCAGCCAGAATGGTTACTTCAAGCCTGAAGACCAGCAGGCTTTGTTTGCCCGCGTGCGCGACAGCGGGGCAAAAATCGTCACCGTGGCGATGGGGTCCCCGCGCCAGGAGATCCTGATGCGCGACTGCCGCCTGGTCAGCCCGGATGCGCTTTATATGGGCGTCGGCGGCACCTACGATGTCTTTACCGGCCACGTGAAGCGCGCGCCGAAGATTTGGCAAAATATGGGGCTGGAGTGGCTCTACCGCCTGCTCTCCCAACCCACCCGCATTAAACGACAGATTCGACTGCTTCGCTACCTCACCTGGCACTATACCGGTAAAATGTAATCAAAATGTAGCGCGATATGCTGTTCGCGCTGCAACTCACCTGCAAAACTGCTGATAATTTGTGCAATGCATTCATTTTTTTAATGCATCGTTTGCCATTTGGCCGATTTTAAGAAACCATTCGCACCGTATTTTAGTACCCCTAAAAAACAATAACCGGTATTAAGCCGGGAAACAGCAAACACAATCGAGGATCTATGGCAGAGAAACAACCGGAGCTACAGCGTGGGCTGGAAGCTCGTCACATCGAACTGATAGCGCTGGGCGGCACTATCGGCGTTGGCCTGTTTATGGGCTCCGCAAGCACCCTCAAATGGGCAGGCCCTTCCGTATTACTGGCGTATATCATCGCCGGGCTGTTTGTTTTCTTCATCATGCGCTCAATGGGCGAAATGCTCTTTCTGGAGCCGGTGACCGGTTCCTTCGCCGTTTACGCACACCGTTATATGAGCCCGTTCTTCGGCTACCTGACGGCCTGGTCATACTGGTTTATGTGGATGGCGGTGGGCATCTCTGAAATCACCGCCATAGGGGTTTACGTACAGTTCTGGTTCCCGGACATGGTCCAGTGGATACCGGCACTCATTGCCGTGGGGCTGGTGGCGCTGGCAAACCTGGCCGCCGTGCGCCTTTACGGTGAAATCGAGTTCTGGTTTGCGATGATCAAAGTAACCACCATCATCGTGATGATTGTTATTGGCCTGGGCGTTATTTTCTATGGTTTTGGCAACGGCGGACACGCCATCGGCTTTGGCAACCTGACTGAACACGGCGGCTTCTTCGCCGGCGGCTGGAAGGGCTTCCTGACGGCGCTGTGTATTGTTGTGGCCTCGTATCAGGGCGTGGAGCTGATCGGGATTACCGCCGGGGAAGCGAAAAACCCGCAGGTTACGCTGCGTAGCGCGGTGGGCAAAGTGCTGTGGCGCATCCTGATTTTCTACGTGGGCGCAATCTTCGTTATTGTGACCATCTTCCCGTGGAACGAAATCGGCACGACGGGGAGCCCGTTCGTATTAACCTTTGCGAAGATTGGGATTACAACAGCAGCGGGTATCATCAACTTTGTGGTCCTGACGGCAGCGCTTTCAGGCTGTAACAGCGGGATGTACAGCTGTGGCCGTATGCTCTACGCGCTCTCGAAAAATAACCAGCTGCCTGCGGCAATGAGTAAAGTCTCACGTGCTGGCGTGCCGGTAGCGGGCGTCGCGGTCTCCATTGTCATCCTGCTGATTGGCTCCTGCCTGAATTACATCATCCCTAATCCGCAGCGCGTGTTTGTTTATGTCTACAGCGCCAGCGTGCTGCCGGGCATGGTGCCGTGGTTTGTTATCCTCATCAGCCAGCTGCGTTTCCGCCATGCGCATAAAAAAGCGATCGCCAGCCATCCGTTCCGCTCGATCCTTTTCCCGTATGCGAACTATTTGACGATGGCGTTCCTGATTTGCGTATTAATTGGAATGTACTTTAATGAAGATACCCGCATGTCGCTGTTTGTCGGGCTGATCTTCCTGGCGGCAGTGACGGCCGCGTATAAGCTTTTTGGCCTGGGTCGCCGTGCCACCACGCAGAAAGTGGAGGAATAAGCGGCAAAATGTGCAAACCATAACCAAACGCGCATTTTTTTCAAAAAAGCACTAGACAGCGGGGACGGAGGTACGTAATATCCAGCCCCGCAACGGCGCTAAGCGCCCGTAGCTCAGCTGGATAGAGCGCTGCCCTCCGGAGGCAGAGGTCTCAGGTTCGAATCCTGTCGGGCGCGCCATTTTAGTTCCCGGCGCTAGAGCTGCGGTGGTCTGAGAAGTAGTCAGTACCGCGTGAAAGAATACAGTGGTGGCTATAGCTCAGTTGGTAGAGCCCTGGATTGTGATTCCAGTTGTCGTGGGTTCGAATCCCATTAGCCACCCCATTATTGAAAGAGTTGTGAATTGCGAAGGTGGCGGAATTGGTAGACGCGCTAGCTTCAGGTGTTAGTGTCCTTAGGATGTGGGGGTTCGAGTCCCCCCCCTCGCACCACGACTTTTTAAATGAATTGAACTAAAAATTCAAAAAAGCAGTACATCGGCGAGTAGCGCAGCTTGGTAGCGCAACTGGTTTGGGACCAGTGGGTCGGAGGTTCGAATCCTCTCTCGCCGACCAATTTTGAACCCCGCTTCGGCGGGGTTTTTTGTTTTCTGTAAGTTTTCTCCCCTGTCGTTATCTCCAGAAAGCACCCTTTATCATTGTCGCGATTCAGTGACATGCAAGTCATTGAAAATAAGATAAATAATTATTTGTGGGATTTACTGTCTCTTCCTGGCGACATATTTCTGCTTTTGCCGATACGCTATGAAGCTTCAGATGCGACTTAACAGCATAATTTCCTTTTATCTTAAAATGTTGCGCCATGTAAAAGTTCTGCGTGTAAATCTGGCACGTAACGTGCAATAATATACGCGTAGATGCTCATTCCATCTCTTATGTTCGCCTTAGTGCCTCATAAACTCAGGAATGACGCAGAGCCATTTACGGTGCTTATCGTCCACTGACAGATGTCGCTTCGGCCTCATCAGACACCATGGACATAACGTTGAGTGAAGCACCAAATATGTTGTCTTACAGACCTGTTTTAACGCCTGCTTTTATAGCAGGCGTTTTTTTATGTCTTATTCCCGATACCCACGCATGATCAGGGCGACCAACAGCAGGGCGGCTGACGAGACCGTATAGAGCGCCAGCACTGAGCCAAGCCCAACAGCCACTATCGCTGTAATGCCGGTGAAAAGCGAGGCGCTGAGCGTTTGCCAGCGCCAGGCTTTACCGCTGGCTGACGCGGTTTGCGTGATATGAAAACTGCTGAGTACGCCAAAAGTGCCGGCTGCGAAGAGAACGTTTGAGGCCAGATGCGCGATAAAGATCATCCCCAGCGCACATGCCATCCACCCGGACAGCAACGGCAGCATTCCATAAGCGGCAAGAAAAATACCGAGACAAACGATGATTCGCGGCGTGTGGACGGCAAAGCGCGTCAGGCTCTCTTTTTTTAGCAGCATGGGGCCGCAAAGTTGCCCCATGCTCCTTGCGAAAAGCAGAGGCAGAGCAAGGCCCGCCGCATCCTGAGGATGGAGCTGCTGCGCCAGGGCCGGAAGTAGCGCCATAGCCGGTGAGCCGACGGCCGCCAGCGCCGGCAAAATGAGCAGGCTGCGCTTTTGCCGAACGGTCAACGTCCGCCAGCGCAGTGGCGCGTGGGCTGCCTCTTCACCGGGGAGAGGTAGCAATGGCGCAGAAAACCGCCGCCCAGCCAGCCACAGCAGCAGCAGCGACCCGAGAAAACTGGCGGCATCAATAGCCAGCAAGGTAAACACGGAGGTCTGCTTGAATAGCACCACGCCGAGTCCAGTACCTAATAACACCTGAGAAGCAAAAATCACATTTTCCAGACAGGTCGCAGCAGGCAGCTCTGTTTCGCTAAGTCCGCGTTTAAAGAGCAATGTCAGCGCGGGCCAGCTCATCCCGCTGAGCAGCGCTTCGGTGGATTGCACGGCGAGTAGCGAGGCAATACTGTGATAACCCGCACCGAGCAGGGGGAAGAGCAGGGCGAGCAATCCCAGCCCCTCGGTCAGTATCAGCAGGAATACTGGAGAATAGCGTGAGCACAGCTTTTCGCCGATCGCGCTGCCGATGAATCCCGGAACCGTTGCGAAAAGAAAAGCGAGGGTGAGCAGGGCGGGCGGGGCCGACCACGCTAACAGTAAACCAAAGACCACGACCTGGGTTAGACCATTTCCCAGCGAAGAAAAGATAAAAGCACAGGCAAGCAGGCGCAGCCAGCGGTGGCAGCGCAGCGCTTCAATAAGCGCATACAAAAGCGAGTTCATGAAGATTTCCTTTCAAAAACGATTTAATCCACGCTGCAGAAAGTGCGCGTGTGTGAAAAAAGGTTAATGAAAAGACATCGTTACATTGGCGGGTTCGTTTGCAGATGTGGGTGTAAAGAATGTAGCAGGAGAAAGGCGATAAAAAAAGGAGGCCGTCTGGCCTCCTTTTTTATTTATTGCGGGTTACCGTTATTTTGCAGCGTCAGCAACAGCCCATCGCGCCGCATGGCGGCCGCCTCTTCTGGCTTATGCTGTTTGTCCAGCGTATCGGCAAGCCACGCGTAGTCAAACGCGTCCGGACGCTGTTTCAGTGCCGCACGGAAGGCCAGGCTCGCCTCTTGCCATTCGCCGTGCTTCATCAGCGACTGGCCCAGGGTACTCCACAGCAGCGGACGGTCACCGACGGTTTTGATCTGCTGGCGCAGCACTTTTTCGACCTGCTCAGGGTTATTGGTTTTCAGGCGCGGGATCACCATGACCAGGCGATCGTCGTACTGGCGCTTCAGGCCGTCGAGAAGGATCTCCTGGGCAGTGTCATGATCGTCACATTCAATAAGATGTTCCGCCATGGCCACCTGCAGGGGGACCTGCTGGCGCGTTTTCCGGCTCTGATTCTTCCACCAGGTTTTCAGGCCTTCGCTGCCCAGGTCGGCGCGCGCCTGATCCATCAGGCCAATCCATGCCAGACGCTGAAGTTCATCACGATGTTCATCATCACCCACCTCGGCCTTCGCCATCGACGGGATGATGTCCAGCAACGAGCCCCACGCTCCGGTACGAATATAGGCCTGCTCCGCAAGGCGCAGGACTTCCGGATGACGCGGTGCGATTTCCAGCAGACGGTCAATGCCGTGGCGCGCCGCGTGGTTCTCATTGCGCGCGAGCTGCAGGCGGACGCGGGTAATTTCCACTGGGATCGGGTCGCCAGACGCCAGTTCTGACGCGCGTTCCAGATGCTGGTTAGCGCGGGCTTCATCACCGCGCTGCTGCGCCGCTTCGGCGGCCAGAAGATAGTTCACCACCGGCTGTTCCGCGTGATCGGCGTTTTTCGACATCAGCTTTTCAACCTGCTGGTAATCGCCTTCGGCCAGCTTTAGCAGTGCCTGTTCCGTTTGCTTACGGGCGCGGCGACGCTTACGGCCAACGAACCAGCCGCGGGTATGGGCACCGGTGCGGAAAATACGGCGCAGGATCCATTCAACGGCAAGCAGGACCACGACGCCGAGGATCAGAACGATCGCCAGACCCGTTACGCTGGTTTCAATGTTGTAGTTATCGGTCTGGATCAGGACGTATCCCTGATGACCCGCAAGCATCGGGCCCAGGACGATCCCGGCGATCAGCAGGATGAAGAGTAAAAGGACTTTTAGCATCATTACTCTCCCTGTGGCGCGCTTTCAGGCGCTGGTGCCGCCGCTGTGCCGGTCTGCCCGGCCGGAACGCCCGGCTGCGCCAGCAGGTTACGCACGCGCGTCTGCATCAGCTTCTCCAGAATCGGCTGGCTGGCCAGTTTATCCGGCACGTTCATGGTGATGTTCTGCTGGCTCAGCTTGTCGATATCTTCGAGGAAGGCGGTGGTCGTTGCATCATCGGTGTTGTAGTAGGCGCGTACCCACGTCGAGACGTTATCCAGCGCCTGTTTGTACGTTTCTTCCTGATGGCGCGGCACGGCCTGCGCCGCGACCAGCAGGCGGGAACGGATGTTTTCGCGCAGATAGATATCCTGATTCGGCGCTAACAGCGGTACGGCGGTTTCATCGCGACGGCGGATGGTGATGAAGCTGTCCATAAAGTTCTGCCAGCTTTTCTGCAGGTTTATGCGCCATTCGCTCAGGGAGCTGGACAGCTCGGTACCGTCAGAGTCCATCGGGGAGTCGTCGTCATTGTTATCCGCCAGCTGCAGGTTATCTATTTGATTCGAAAGCTGGTTCACCTTGAGGATAATGCCGTCGTAATCCACCTGTGAAACGGCGGAGAGGCTGGCGATATCTTCGGTAATCGCACGGCGCGCGGTAATGAGGCTCGGGTCGTTCATGTCGGCCAGGCTCGCATCGGCGCTTTTCAGCAGCGCGGCGGCGGTGGTCACGTCCTGATCGCTCCACAGCTTACGCCCGGCGAGTTTGACGAGGAAATCGGCCTGCGAGAGCAGCCAGGTTTTGGCATCGGTGCCGGAGATGGTGGCGACTTTCTGCTGTACTTCGCCCAGCTGTTTGGTCAGCTCTTCCTGTTTGCTGTTCGCCTCGGCAAGCGCGGCGGCCTGCTGCTTAATCACCGCTTCCAGCTCGGTTTTCTGCGTTTCCTGCGCTTTTTGCAGGGAGGTAAGCTGATTGACCAGCGTATCGCTGGTGGCCGTCTGGTTAGCACTCTGTTGCTTTACCAGACCATACAGGCCGACGCCTGCTGCCAGCGCAATGGCGATGGCAATCGCGCTCAGCGCGAGGCTGGTTTTATTGCTGCCGTTTTTCTTCTCAGCGGTTTTCTCAGTCGTCTCTGGCTGTGGCGTTGTCTCCACAGTCTCCCTGGTCTCTTCAACCACGGCGGAGGATTTTTCGTGTTCCGTCATTATGGCTTCCCATTTGAGAGTTATTGTAATGCGCGCAGCAGCGCATCGTTGTCGGCGTTATCAGCGATCCGAATATCCTGCCAGCCCAGTTCCCGGGCGAGGTTCGCCAGACGCTCACTGACGACCAGAAGTCGACAGCGGAGTAACCAGTTTTCGCGATACCAACGCGGTATCAGCGACCAAAGCTGTTGTAACATTTCACCGCTGGTGACCACCAGCGTATTAATACCGCGCGCGTGCCAGCGCATCGCCTCTTCAGCACCGTCGTAGTGTTTCGCACAGCGCTGGTAGCACTCAACAAACGTGACGTCAGCCCCGCGTTTCCGCAGCGTTTCACCCAGCAGTTCGCGGCCACCGTTGCCGCGCAAAATGAGCGCGCGCTTTCCGGCAATAGTTTGTAATTCAGGTAATTGTAGCAAGACTTCGCTGATTTCCCGATCCAACGGGTAGCGAACGTCTGTTCCACTCACGGTATGTAAGGCCAGCGCGGTGGTTCTGCCGATAGCAAAAAAGCGCGGAGCGGTCGGCCAGCGTGTCCCCGCCTGTTGCAGCTGCGCATGGGCAAATTCCACGGCATGCTGCGATAGCGCAAACAGCAGGTCGCCTTCCTGCAGGGTATTCATCTGGTCGGCGAGCGCAGAGAGCTCCCGACCGGGGGAGAATTCAATTAGCGGAAAACTCCAGGCCACCTGCCCCAGTGCGCGCAGACGGCTCACTAACTGCTCTCCTGCGGGAGAAGGGCGGGTGACAAGAATACTCATGCAGGGGGTTCTCCGTTATAGACCTCGGCCAGAATTTCACGTGCGCCGTTATTCAGCAGCTCTTCCGCCAGCGACACGCCAAGCGCTTCGGCATCCTGCGGCTTGCCGCGACGTTCGCCGCGCACCATCTGTGAACCGTCCGGCGCGCCCACCAGCGCGCGCAGCCACAGTTCACCGTCTGTTAATTCAGCATAGCTGCCAATCGGCACCTGACACCCGCCTTCGAGGCGAGTATTCATCGCCCGCTCGGCTTTTACGCGGGTTGCGGTCTCGTCATGGTTCAGCGGAGCGAGCAGCTCGCGGGTGCGCGCATCGTCCAGACGGCACTCAATGCCGACGGCGCCCTGTCCGACGGCCGGCAGCGACAGCTCTGGTGGCAACGCCACGCGAATGCGTTCCTCCAGCCCCAGGCGCTTCAGGCCTGCAACGGCAAGAATAATGGCATCGTAATCGCCGTTATCCAGCTTGCCCAGACGCGTGCCAACGTTACCGCGCAGCGAGCGGATGATAAGGTCAGGACGACGCTCCGCCAGCTGACACTGACGGCGTAAACTGGACGTGCCAACCACGCTACCCGCCGGCAGCGCGTCGAGCGAGTCATAGTGGTTCGAGACAAACGCGTCACGCGGATCTTCGCGCTCGCAGATGGTCACCAGCCCCAGCCCTTCCGGGAACTCGACGGGCACGTCTTTCATCGAATGTACGGCGATATCGGCGCGGTTCTCAAGCAATGCCAGTTCCAGCTCTTTGACAAACAGGCCCTTGCCGCCCACTTTCGCCAGCGGCGTATCCAGAATCACGTCACCGCGCGTGACCATCGGCACCAGCTCGACGCGCAATCCACTGTGGCAGGCTTCAAGGCGCTGCTTAACATAATGTGCCTGCCAGAGCGCGAGAGGGCTTTGGCGTGTGGCAATTCTCAAAACATTGTCTAACATGCTTGTTACCGTCATTATCAATCGCTAACCATCCTAACATTGTTGACTCTGGGATGGCAGTTTTACGGTTGATGAAACGTGAGAGGGACAAGGCGGCGTATTCGTCAGCCATAGCCGTATTCAGGAATTTACACGTACAGAACGGTGCTACACTTGTATGTAGCGCATCTTTCTTTACGGTCAACCGGCAAGGTGTTAAATTGATCACGTTTTAGACCATTTTTTCGTCGGTACCACCATAATGACAAGGGCGAAAAAAGGGTAACGGTTATCTTTTTGAAATACTGCGGGCTCGCTGTTATTCGTGTTTTGAATAGCTTACGACACCCGGAAACATCAGGCGATACGTCTTGTACCTCTATATTGAGACTCTGAAACAGAGACTGGATGCCATAAATCAACTGCGTGTGGATCGCGCGCTTGCTGCCATGGGCCCTGCTTTCCAGCAGGTATACAGTCTGCTGCCGACATTATTGCACTATCACCACCCGCTAATGCCTGGCTACCTTGATGGTAACGTTCCCCAGGGCATTTGCCTCTTCACGCCTGATGAAACCCAACAGCATTATTTGAACGAGCTGGAACTCTACCGCGGCATGCCGCCTCAGGTTTCTCCGAAAGGTGAACTGCCGATTACCGGCGTTTACTCCATGGGGAGCACCTCATCGGTAGGGCAAAGCTGTTCTTCGGACCTGGACATCTGGGTCTGCCATCAGTCCTGGCTCGACAACGAAGAGCGCCAGCTGCTGCAGCGTAAATGCAGCCTGCTGGAAAGCTGGGCGGCCTCGCTTGGCGTGGAAGTGAGCTTCTTCCTGATTGATGAAAACCGTTTCCGCCATAATGAAAGCGGCAGTCTGGGTGGTGAGGACTGCGGCTCGACCCAGCACATTCTGTTGCTGGATGAGTTTTACCGTACTGCCGTTCGCCTGGCCGGGAAACGTATTCTGTGGAATATGGTGCCGTGCGATGAAGAAGAGAATTATGACGATTACGTCATGTCGCTTTACTCGCAGGGCGTACTGACGCCTAACGAGTGGCTTGATCTGGGCGGCCTGAGCTCCCTGTCTGCCGAAGAGTACTTCGGCGCAAGTCTCTGGCAGCTCTATAAGAGTATTGATTCACCGTACAAAGCGGTACTCAAAACCCTGCTGCTCGAAGCCTACTCCTGGGAATACCCTACGCCGCGCCTGCTGGCGAAAGACATCAAGCAGCGCCTGCACGATGGCGAAATTGTCTCCTACGGGCTCGACGCCTACTGCATGATGCTGGAGCGCGTTACCGAATACCTGAAAGCCATTGATGACGCCACGCGTCTTGACCTGGTGCGTCGATGTTTCTATCTCAAGGTCTGTGAAAAGCTGAGCCGTGAGCGCGCCTGCGTGGGCTGGCGTCGTGAAGTGGTCAGTCAGTTAGTAAAAGAGTGGGGATGGGACGAAGCGCGTCTGTCCATGCTCGACAACCGGGCCAACTGGAAAATCGATCAGGTGCGTGAAGCACACAACGAACTGCTCGACGCGATGATGCAAAGCTACCGTAACCTGATCCGTTTTGCGCGCCGCAATAACCTTAGCGTTTCCGCCAGCCCGCAGGATATCGGGGTGTTAACCCGTAAGCTGTACGCCGCGTTTGAAGCGCTGCCGGGCAAAGTGACCCTGGTTAACCCGCAGATTTCGCCTGACCTGTCTGAACCAAACCTGACCTTTATCTATGTGCCGCCGGGCCGCGCGAACCGCACCGGGTGGTATCTGTACAACCGTGCGCCAAGCATGGATTCCATCATCAGCCATCAGCCGCTGGAATATAACCGCTATCTGAACAAGCTGGTGGCGTGGGCCTGGTTTAACGGCCTGCTGACCTCGCGCACGCGCCTGTTTATCAAAGGCAACGAGGTGGTCGATTTAGCCAAGCTGCAGGAGATGGTGGCGGATGTGTCGCACCACTTCCCGCTGCGTCTGCCTGCCCCAACGCCAAAAGCGCTCTACAGCCCGTGTGAGATTCGCCATCTGGCGATCATCGTCAACCTGGAATACGACCCGACGGCGGCCTTCCGCAATCAGGTGGTCCATTTTGACTTCCGCAAGCTGGACGTCTTCAGCTTTGGCGAGCAGCAAAACTGCCTGGTGGGCAGCGTAGACCTGCTGTACCGCAACTCGTGGAACGAAGTGCGTACCCTGCACTTCAACGGCGAGCAGGCGATGATTGAAGCGCTGAAAACCATTCTCGGCAAGATGCACCAGGACGCCGCGCCGCCGGACAGCGTCGAAGTGTTCTGCTACAGCCAGCACCTGCGCGGCCTGATCCGTACCCGCGTGCAGCAACTGGTGTCTGAATGCATCGAACTGCGTCTCTCCAGCACCCGCCAGGAAACCGGGCGCTTTAAAGCGCTGCGCGTCTCCGGGCAGACGTGGGGCCTGTTCTTCGAGCGTCTGAACGTGTCGGTGCAGAAGCTGGAAAACGCTATCGAGTTCTACGGCGCGATTTCACACAACAAGCTGCACGGCCTGTCGGTTCAGGTGGAAACCAACCACGTCAAGCTGCCGCAGGTGGTGGATGGCTTTGCCAGTGAAGGGATTATTCAGTTCTTCTTTGAAGAGTCGGGCGACGATGCCGGGTTCAACATCTACATTCTGGATGAGACCAACCGCGCCGAGGTGTATCACCACTGTGAAGGCAGCAAAGAGGAGCTGGTGCGCGACGTCAGCCGCTTCTACTCTTCCTCGCATGACCGTTTCACCTACGGTTCCAGCTTTATCAACTTCAACCTGCCGCAGTTCTACCAGATTGTGAACGTGGATGGGCGAGCGCAGGTGATCCCGTTCCGTACGCAGGCGATTACCCCAGCAGTGCCTGCGAATCAGGATACCGCACCGCTGTTGCAGCAGTATTTTTCCTGAGGCTTTTCGCCCGGTAAGGCGTAGCCGCCACCGGGCAACAAAACTACCTGAAACGCACTTCCTCGCCCGCCTGCGCGGTCGCCGCCTGTTCCAGCAGATCCCAGAACGTTTCGCCGCTGCGATCGCAAACCCACTCGTCACCCTTCAAATCAAAGTGATAGCCGCCCTGTTTGGCCGCCAGCCACACCTGGTGAAGCGGCTCCTGACGGTTAATAATAATTTTGCTGCCGTTTTCGAAGCTCAGGGTCAGAATGCCGCCGTTGATTTCACAATCGATATCGCTGTCGCCGTCCCAGTCGTCGATACGTTCTTCGATGGTCATCCACAGGGTGTCGGCAAGGCGATGGAATTCACTGTCGTTCATGGTTTTGTTCCTGTTTTTCGTGATGGCGGCAGTATAACGCTAAATAATTCCCGTTGCAGGAAAGCGGCAAACTCTTGCTTTTGTGTCTTCTCCTGCGATGATAGAAACAGATTTGAACTTACGGGCAACTTTATAATGAAAAACGCTTTCCGAACGCTTGCCGTTCTCATCACGCTGTTTAGCCTGACCGGCTGCGGACTGAAGGGACCACTCTACTTCCCGCCTGCGGATAAAACCGCGCCGCCGCCGACAAAACCGGTTAACAGCGGCATCGAGTCTTCCACGCCAAAGACTAACGATCGTGGCGATAACGGCGGTCCGACTCAGGTTAACCTCTGACGACAACGTTCTGTACCCGCGCAATGGAGCAAATGATGCAGTTCTCTAAAATGCATGGCCTTGGCAACGATTTTATGGTCGTCGACGCGGTAACGCAGAATGTGTTTTTCTCCCCGGAACTGATCCGCCGCCTGGCGGATCGGCACGTGGGCGTGGGGTTCGATCAGCTGCTGGTGGTTGAGCCGCCCTACGATCCTGACCTCGATTTCCACTACCGTATTTTCAACGCTGACGGCAGTGAGGTTAACCAGTGCGGCAATGGCGCGCGCTGTTTCGCCCGCTTTGTCCGCCTGAAAGGGCTCACCAATAAGCGCGATATCCGCGTCAGTACCGCCAACGGTCGTATGGTGCTCAGCGTTACCGACGATGAGCTGGTGCGCGTCAATATGGGCGAGCCTAAATTCGAGCCTTCCGCCGTGCCGTTTCGCGCAAACAAAGCGGAAAAGACCTATATTATGCGGGCGGCCGAGCAGACAGTATTGTGCGGCGTTGTCTCGATGGGTAACCCGCACTGCGTGATTCAGGTGGATGACGTGGAAACCGCGGCGGTCGAAACGCTCGGTCCGGTGCTGGAGAGCCACGAGCGGTTCCCGGAGCGGGCGAACATCGGCTTTATGCAGGTAGTGAAGCGTGAACACATCCGTCTGCGGGTTTACGAGCGCGGCGCGGGCGAAACCCAGGCCTGCGGAAGCGGCGCCTGTGCGGCGGTGGCGGTCGGTATCTCCCAGGGGTTACTGGCAGAAGAGGTTCGCGTGGAATTACCGGGCGGTCGTCTTGATATCGCCTGGAAAGGAGCGGGTCATCCACTGTACATGACTGGCCCGGCGACACATGTTTATGACGGGTTTATCCATCTATGAAACAACCAGGGGAAGAACTGCAGGAAACAGTGACGGAACTGGATGACAGCGCTGTTGTTGATTATCTGCTGAACAATCCTGAGTTTTTTATTCGCAATGCACGCGTCGTCGAACGAATGCGCGTGCCGCATCCGGTTCGCGGGACCGTGTCGCTGGTCGAATGGCACATGGCGCGCTCGCGTAACCACATCAACCAGCTTGAAGAGAACATGACGCTGCTGATGGAGCAGGCCAGCACCAACGAAAGCCTGTTCTATCGCCTTCTGCACCTGCAGGCGCGTCTGGCCTCGGCGCACAGCCTTGAAGAGTTTCTCAGCCGCTTCCATCGCTGGGCGCGCGAGCTGGGGCTGGCGGGCGCAACGATTCGTCTGTTCCCTGACCGCTGGCGCATCGGCGCACCGTCGGGGTTCACCCATCTGGCGCTCAGCCGTCAGGCGTTTGAGCCGCTGCGCATTCAGCGCCTGGGTCATGAGCATCACTATCTGGGGCCGCTGAACGGACCTGAGCTGCTGGTAGTGCTGCCGGAAGCCAAAGCGATTGGCTCGGTGGCGATGTCGCTGATGGGGCGCGATGGCGACCTGGGGGTAATATTATTTACCAGCCGCGACGCGCACCACTATGAGCAGGGGCAAGCCACGCACCTGCTGCAGGAGATCGCCCTGATGCTGCCCGAGCTGCTGGAGCGCTGGATTGAACGCGTATGACGGACGGACTGCTCGCCACTGACGTCACCCGGTTTCTGCGCTATCTGGGCGTTGAGCGCCAGCTCAGCCCCATTACGCTGCTTAACTATCAGCGTCAGCTTGATGCCATCATGCAGATTGCCGAAGAAATCGGCCTGAAAAGCTGGCAACAATGTGACGCCGCCACGGTACGCGGGTTCGTCGTGCGTAGCCGTAAAAAAAACCTTAGCCCGGCGAGCCTTGCGCTCCGGCTCTCTGCCCTGCGCAGCTTTTTCGACTGGCTGGTCAGCCAGGGCAAGCTGAAAGCTAACCCGGCAAAAGGGATCGCCACGCCAAAAGCCCCGCGCCATCTGCCGAAAAATATTGACGTCGACGACGTAAACCGCCTGCTGGATATCGATCTAAACGATCCGCTGGCCGTGCGCGACCGCGCGATGCTGGAGGTAATGTACGGTGCGGGCCTGCGTCTCTCCGAACTGGTGAACCTCGACTTAAAGCATCTCGATCTGGAATCCGGCGAAGTGTGGGTGATGGGCAAGGGCAGCAAAGAGCGCCGCCTGCCGATTGGCCGCAACGCCGTCTCCTGGATTGAGCACTGGCTGGATCTGCGCGGCCTGTTTGGCGCGGAAGAGGATGCGCTGTTTTTATCAAAGCTCGGCAAGCGGATCTCCGCGCGTAACGTGCAGAAGCGCTTTGCGGAGTGGGGCATCAAGCAGGGGCTGAACAGCCACGTGCATCCCCACAAGCTGCGCCACTCTTTTGCGACACACATGCTGGAATCGAGCGGCGATCTGCGTGGCGTACAGGAACTGCTTGGCCACGCGAATCTGTCGACCACTCAAATCTACACCCACTTAGACTTCCAACACCTTGCCTCGGTGTATGACGCGGCGCATCCACGCGCCAAACGGGGGAAATAATGCGTTTTTACCGCCCACTCGGTCAGATCTCAGCCCTGACGTTTGACCTTGATGACACCCTTTATGACAACCGCGAGGTGATCCTGCGTACCGAGCAAGAGTCACTGGCGTTTGTGCAGAACTACCATCCTGCGCTTAAGGCGATGCAGAACAAGGACTTCCAGAAGCTGCGTCAGTCCCTGCGGGAGACCGAGCCGGACATTTACCACGACGTGACCGAATGGCGTCGTCGCGCGGTTGAACAGGCGATGCTGAACGCGGGTCTGAGCGCACAGGATGCCGCCGTCGGTGCCGAAGCGGCAATGGAAAACTTCGCCAAATGGCGTAGCCGCATCGACGTGCCACAGGAAACCCACGACACGCTGGCGAAGCTTGCCGAAAAGTGGCCGCTGGTGGCCATCACCAACGGCAATGCCCAGCCGGAGCTGTTTGGCCTCAGCGATTATTTTGAATTCGTGCTGCGCGCGGGTCCGCACGGGCGCGCGAAGCCGTTCAGCGACATGTACCATCTGGCAGCGGAGAAGCTTAACCTGCCGCTGGGTGAGATCCTGCACGTGGGCGATGACCTGACCACCGACGTGGCCGGTGCCATCCGCTGCGGCATGCAGGCCTGCTGGATCAAGCCAGAAAATGCGGAGCTGATGACCGCAACAGACAGCCGTCTTCTGCCGCACGTGGAAATTTCGCGGTTGGCATCCCTCACGACGCTGATATAATCATCAATTGTTCTGTATAAATTAACAGGGTTTTGGCGAGTGGAAACATTTGCCTGCCCGACATGACGTGACGGTGCCAATGGACGTTTCTTACCTGCTCGACAGCCTTAATGACAAACAGCGTGACGCGGTTGCCGCCTCGCGCACCAACCTGCTGGTTCTGGCTGGGGCGGGGAGTGGTAAGACACGCGTGCTGGTTCACCGTATCGCCTGGCTGCAGAGCGTGGAAAACTGCTCACCGTACTCGATTATGGCCGTGACGTTTACCAACAAGGCGGCGGCGGAGATGCGTCACCGTATCGCCCAGCTGATGGGCACCAGCCAGGGCGGCATGTGGGTTGGCACCTTCCACGGCCTGGCGCACCGTCTGCTGCGCGCGCACCATATGGACGCTAACCTGCCGCAGGATTTCCAGATCCTCGACAGCGAAGATCAGCTCCGTCTGCTGAAGCGCCTGATCAAGGCGATGAACCTCGATGAGAAGCAGTGGCCGCCGCGTCAGGCGATGTGGTACATCAACGGTCAGAAAGACGAGGGGCTGCGCCCGCACCACATTCAGAGTTTCGGCAACCCGGTCGAGCAGACCTGGCAGAACGTCTATAAGGCCTATCAGGAAGCGTGCGATCGCGCCGGCCTGGTGGATTTCGCCGAACTGCTGCTGCGCGCCCACGAGCTGTGGCTCAACAAACCGCATATCCTGCAGCACTACCGCGAACGCTTCACCAACATCCTGGTGGACGAATTCCAGGATACCAACAACATCCAGTACGCGTGGATCCGCCTGCTGGCCGGAGATACCGGCAAGGTGATGATCGTGGGCGATGACGACCAGTCGATCTACGGCTGGCGCGGCGCGCAGGTGGAAAACATCCAGCGCTTCCTCAACGATTTTCCCGGCGCGCAAACCATCCGTCTGGAGCAGAACTACCGCTCAACCAGCAACATCCTGAGCGCGGCCAACGCCCTGATTGAGAACAACAACGGGCGTCTGGGCAAAAAGCTGTGGACCGACGGCGTCGACGGCGAACCGATCTCGATTTACTGCGCCTTCAACGAGCTCGACGAAGCCCGCTTCGTGGTGAACCGCATCAAAACCTGGCAGGACAACGGCGGCGCGCTGGAGCAGTGCGCCATTCTCTACCGCAGCAACGCCCAGTCGCGCGTGCTGGAAGAGGCGCTGCTGCAGGTGAGCATGCCGTACCGCATTTACGGCGGCATGCGATTCTTCGAACGTCAGGAGATCAAAGATGCGCTTTCGTATCTGCGCCTGATCGCCAACCGCAACGACGACGCGGCGTTTGAGCGCGTGGTGAACACGCCGACTCGCGGGATTGGCGACCGTACGCTGGACGTGGTGCGTCAGGCCTCGCGCGATCGCCAGCTGACGCTGTGGCAGGCGTGCCGCGAGCTGCTGCAGGAAAAGGCCCTTGCCGGACGCGCCGCCAGCGCGCTCCAGCGCTTCCTGGAATTAATTGATGCCCTGGCGCAGGAAACCGCCGACATGCCGCTGCACGTGCAGACCGACCGGGTGATTAAAGACTCCGGGCTGCGTACCATGTACGAGCAGGAAAAAGGCGAAAAGGGGCAGACCCGTATCGAGAACTTAGAGGAACTGGTCACGGCAACGCGCCAGTTCAGCTACAACGAAGAAGACGAAGACCTGATGCCGCTGCAGGCGTTCCTCTCTCACGCCGCGCTGGAAGCGGGTGAAGGGCAGGCGGACACCTGGCAGGACGCGGTTCAGCTGATGACCCTGCACTCCGCCAAAGGTCTGGAATTCCCGCAGGTGTTTATCGTCGGCATGGAAGAGGGCATGTTCCCAAGCCAGATGTCGCTCGATGAAGGCGGGCGTCTGGAAGAAGAACGTCGTCTGGCTTATGTGGGCGTGACGCGAGCGATGCAGAAGCTGACGCTAACCTACGCTGAAACCCGCCGCCTGTACGGTAAAGAGGTCTATCACCGTCCGTCGCGCTTCATCGGCGAACTGCCGGAAGAGTGCGTGGAAGAGGTACGTCTGCGCGCCAGCATCAGCCGTCCGGTTAGCCATCCGCGCATGGGCTCGCCGATCTCTGAAACCGACACCGGCTACAAGCTGGGCCAGCGCGTGCGCCATTCGAAGTTTGGCGAAGGTACCATTGTGAATCTGGAAGGCAGCGGCGAGCACAGCCGCCTGCAGGTGGCGTTCCAGGGGCAGGGGATCAAATGGCTGGTGGCGGCCTACGCGAAGCTGGAAACAGTCTAACATTCAGAAAAATATCATTATTTTGTAATAATCTGCTAGCCTTATACGTTGAAGGTCAATTAATGCCCTTCAGCGTTCCGTTGCGTGTTGACGCCACAGTTACTGCTGGCGTAACATGCGCGCACGATTACGCTAAGAGGACATTCGCCTTGGACACACCCAGTAGATACTGGCTCAATTCCCTGTCATCCAGGAACAACTCCTAAGGCTATCTCCTCATGCTGATGGCCTTAGTGGTTGTCAGCGACTGCATTATTCCCGTCGCGCTGAGTCAGGCTGTTTAATGGTCTGAAACCCAATTTGTTTCTGTGTGCCCACCGAACTGTCCGATATTTTTTGCATTGGGAGTCCCGGTCATGTTGAGCGCATTTCAACTCGAAAATAACCGACTGACTCGGCTTGAAGCCGAAGAGTCACAGCCCCTCATTGATGCCGTATGGGTGGATCTGGTCGAGCCGGACGACGATGAGCGCCTTCGCGTACAATCTGAGCTGGGGCAAAACCTGGCAACCCGCCCGGAACTGGAAGACATCGAAGCCTCCGCGCGTTTCTTTGAAGATGAAGACGGACTGCACATTCACTCCTTCTTCTTCTTTGAAGATGCGGAAGATCACGCGGGCAACTCCACCGTGGCGTTTACCATTCGCGACGGTCGTCTGTTTACTTTGCGTGAACGCGAACTGCCGGCATTCCGTCTCTACCGCATGCGCGCCCGCAGCCAGGCGATGGTGGACGGCAACGCTTACGAGCTGCTGCTCGATCTGTTCGAGACTAAAATTGAACAGCTGGCGGATGAAATTGAAAACATCTACAGCGATCTGGAAAAGCTGAGCCGCGTGATCATGGAAGGCCATCAGGGGGATGAGTACGACGAAGCGCTTTCGACGCTGGCAGAGCTGGAAGATATCGGCTGGAAGGTGCGTTTGTGTCTGATGGATACCCAGCGCGCGCTGAACTTCCTGGTGCGCAAGGCGCGTCTGCCGGGCGGTCAGCTGGAGCAGGCGCGTGAGATCTTACGCGATATCGAATCTCTGCTGCCGCACAACGAATCCCTGTTCCAGAAGGTGAACTTCCTGATGCAGGCGGCGATGGGCTTTATCAACATCGAGCAGAACCGCATCATCAAGATCTTCTCGGTAGTGTCCGTGGTGTTCCTGCCGCCGACGCTGGTGGCGTCCAGCTACGGAATGAACTTCGAGTTTATGCCGGAGCTGAAGTGGAGCTTTGGCTACCCGGGGGCGATTATCTTTATGATCCTCGCCGGGCTGGCACCGTATCTGTACTTTAAGCGTCGAAACTGGCTGTAAAATCTGGCGGGTGGCGCTGCGCTTACCCGCCCTACAAAACACCTACATTCCTCTGCGGGTTCTGCGCTGGGTATAAATCGCATCGGCGACGAAAATCGCCAGCGCCACCCAGATAAAGGCGAAGGTCACCATCTTATCCGCACCCGGCACTTCGCCGTAAAACACCACCGCCAGCAGGAACATCAGCGTCGGGCCAATGTACTGGAAGAAGCCCAGCGTGGAGAGGCGCAGGCGCGTTGCCGCACCGGTGAAGCACAGCAGCGGAATGGTGGTCACTACGCCCGCCGCCATCAGCATCAGGTTCAGCGACCACGGGTTGCTGCCCATATGGCTGGTGGCGCTGTCGGCGATACCGAACAGATAGATCGCCGCCACCGGCAGCAGCCACAGGGTTTCAAACAGCATCCCGGTTTGCGCTTCCACCGCAATTTTCTTACGTACCAGGCCGTAAAAAGCAAAGCTGAACGCCAGACCGAGGGCGATAACCGGCAGCGAGCCAAACGTCCACAGCTGCACCAGCACGCCGCAGAAGGCCAGAATCACCGCCACCCACTGCATCCGGCGGAAGCGTTCGCCGAGGAAAATCATCCCCAGCACGATATTCACCAGCGGGTTAATGAAGTACCCCAGGCTCGCTTCGAGCATGTGGTGGTTATTCACCGCCCAGATAAACAGCAGCCAGTTGCCGCCAATCAGCACCGCAGAAAGCGCCAGCAGGAAGACCTTTTTAGGGGTTTGCAGCAGCGTTTTAACGCCGGACCACTGACGGCTGAGGCTCATCAGCGCGATCATGAAGAAGAACGACCAGATGACGCGGTGAGTGAGGATCTCGTCGGCCGGAACATAGGCGATAAATTTGAAGTACGCCGGGGCGATACCCCAAATAAAATAAGCGGCAAGGGCGAGTAAAACGCCCTGCCGCGTCTGTTTAGCATCCATCGGGAAAATCCGTGACAAAAAAGTGAATCAATTTTACCCGAATTTGCCGCCTCAACCCACCATATAAGTGGCGGTTGCGCTGGCGATATAAACCTGCTCCTCGTTATGCAGCTCAACGCGGGCAACGGCAACTTTGTTCCCGGCACGCAGCAGGCTGCTGGTGCAGGTAAAGCGGTTTCCGCGCCCCGGGCGAAGATAGTCGACGCGTAAATCAATGGTGCCCATGCGCGCCAGACGCTGGCGGAGTTCATCTTCGTTGATGGTGTCATGGCGCGTCAGCGTACTGCCCACGCAGACCAGACCGGCCGCCACGTCCAGCGCGGAGGCAATCACCCCGCCGTGCAGAATACTTTGCGCCCAGTTGCCCACCATCATCGGCTGGTTGTTGAAACTCAGCTGGGCAAACTCTTTCTCGTAACGCTCCAGCTCAAGACCCAGTGCACGGTTAAACGGCATATGGTAAACAAAAATCTCGCCCACGAGTTTTAACACTTCTTCGGCGGTAAGCATGGCTGACATGAGGCATTACATCCTTATTGTTAATGAAATGTTGATTTTATGCTTCAGCAATAAGGAATTCCACTTTCAGAAACGAGGATGCAGCAGTTATCGCAGAAGTCTGTAGAATGTTCGCCTCATAACTATTCAGGTAATTTTACTCTTTGCAGGAGAACACCACCGATGCGGACGTATCTGGCCTGGTTACTGGCGGCGGTTGCGCTGCCCCTCACAGCATATGCGCAGGAAGCGACGATTAAAGAAGTCCATGATAAACCTGCCGTTAAGGGCAGCATTATCGCCAATATGCTGCAGGAGCATGACAATCCGTTCACGCTCTACCCCTATGACACCAACTACGTGATCTACACCCAGACCAGCGATCTCAACAAAGAGGCGATAAGCTCCTATAACTGGTCTGATAATGCGCGTAAAGATGAGGTGAAGTTCCAGCTTAGCCTCGCGTTCCCGTTCTGGCGCGGTATTCTGGGGCCAAACTCGGTGCTCGGCGCGTCTTATACGCAGAAATCCTGGTGGCAGCTCTCCAACAGCGGCGAATCTTCACCGTTCCGTGAAACCAACTATGAGCCGCAGCTTTTCCTCGGCTTCGCAACGGACTATGAATTTGCTGGCTGGACGCTGCGCGACGTCGAAGTGGGCTTTAACCATGATTCTAACGGACGTTCCGATCCAACCTCCCGTAGCTGGAACCGCGCCTATACGCGCCTGATGGCGCAGAACGGTAACTGGATGGTGGAAGTGAAGCCGTGGTATGTGCTCGGCAGCACCGATGACAACCCGGATATCACCAAATATATGGGCTACTACCAGCTCAAAGTCGGCTACCAGCTTGGTGATGCCGTGCTGAGCGCGAAAGGCCAGTACAACTGGAACACCGGCTACGGCGGTGCGGAGCTCGGTCTGAGCTACCCGGTGACGAAGCACGTGCGTCTCTATACCCAGGTGTATAGCGGCTACGGCGAGTCGCTGATCGACTACAACTTCAATCAGACTCGCGTTGGCGTGGGCGTAATGCTGAACGATATTCTCTAAGCTGCTCGAATGTTTTTGCGTTAAACGTTGAAGTTTCTCTCTCAGGCGCTGAAAATAGCGCCTGTTTTATTTTTCGCAAATGGGGTTAACGTGGCGCAGGCGGAAGTATTGAATCAGGAGTCGCTGGCTAAACAGGTTTTGCATGAAACCTTTGGCTACCAGCAGTTCCGCCCCGGCCAGGAAACCATCATTGAAACGGTGCTGGAAGGCCGAGACTGCCTGGTGGTGATGCCGACCGGCGGCGGTAAATCCCTCTGCTATCAGGTGCCTGCGCTGGTGCTGAACGGCCTGACAGTCGTGGTATCCCCGCTCATTTCCCTGATGAAAGACCAGGTTGACCAGCTGCTCGCCAACGGCGTGGCGGCGGCCTGTCTTAACTCGACCCAAACCCGGGAGCAGCAGCAAGAGGTGATGGCCGGGTGCCGCACCGGGCAGATCCGCCTGCTGTATATCGCGCCGGAACGCCTGATGTTGGATAACTTCCTCGACCATCTCGCGCACTGGAACCCGGTCCTGCTGGCGGTGGATGAAGCGCACTGTATTTCCCAGTGGGGACACGATTTCCGCCCGGAATACGCCGCCCTCGGCCAGCTGCGTCAGCGCTTCCCCGAGCTGCCGTTTATGGCGCTTACCGCCACGGCGGACGACACCACGCGTCTGGACATTGTTCGCCTGCTGGGGCTGAACGACCCGTATATTCAGGTCAGCAGCTTCGACCGCCCGAACATCCGCTACATGCTGATGGAAAAATTCAAGCCGCTGGACCAGCTCCTGCGCTACGTTCAGGAGCAGCGCGGCAAGTCCGGTATCATCTACTGCAACAGCCGCGCGAAGGTGGAAGACACCGCCGCGCGTCTGCAAAACCGTGGCTTTAGCGCCGCGGCCTATCACGCCGGGCTGGAGAACCACATCCGCGCCGACGTGCAGGAGAAATTCCAGCGCGACGACCTGCAAATCGTCGTCGCGACGGTGGCGTTCGGGATGGGCATCAACAAGCCGAACGTGCGCTTTGTGGTGCATTTCGACATTCCGCGCAATATCGAATCCTACTATCAGGAGACCGGCCGCGCCGGCCGTGACGGCCTGCCTGCGGAAGCGATGCTGTTTTACGATCCGGCCGATATGGCGTGGCTGCGCCGTTGTCTGGAAGAGAAGCCGCAGGGACAACTCCAGGACATTGAGCGCCACAAGCTCAACGCGATGGGTGCCTTCGCTGAAGCGCAAACCTGCCGCCGTCTGGTGCTGCTCAACTACTTTGGTGAAGGGCGACAGGAGCCGTGCGGCAACTGCGATATCTGCCTCGATCCGCCAAAGCAGTACGATGGCCTGATGGACGCGCGCAAAGCGCTCTCGACCATTTACCGCGTGAATCAACGCTTCGGGATGGGCTACGTGGTGGAAGTACTGCGCGGTGCTAACAACCAGCGTATTCGCGATATGGGCCACGACAAGCTGCCGGTTTACGGCATCGGTAAAGACCAGAGCCACGAGCACTGGGTCAGCATTATTCGCCAGCTGATTCACCTCGGTTTTGCCACGCAGAACATTGCTCAACACTCCGCGCTACAGCTGACCGAAGCAGCGCGTCCGGTGCTGCGCGGTGATGTTGAGCTCAAGCTCGCCGTGCCGCGCGTGGTCGCCCTCAAGCCGCGCGTGATGCAGAAATCCTACGGCGGTAACTATGACCGCAAGCTGTTTGCCAAGCTTCGCAAGCTGCGTAAAGCTATCGCTGACGAAGAGAACATTCCGCCATACGTGGTGTTCAACGACGCGACGCTGATAGAGATGGCCGAGCAGATGCCGCTCAGCGCCAGCGAAATGCTCAGCGTTAACGGCGTGGGGACGCGCAAGCTGGAGCGCTTCGGTAAAGAGTTTATGGCGCTTATCCGCTCTCACGCCGATGGTGATGATGAGGAGTAGTCAGCCGGGCGAAAAAGTGCCAGGATGATGACTCACTGAATTATTTCCCCGCGAGCTAATTATGTTAATGCTATTTCTCACCGTGGCGTTAGTGCACATCGTTGCGCTGATGAGCCCTGGCCCAGACTTTTTCTTCGTGTCGCAAACTGCCGTCAGCCGCTCCCGCAAAGAGGCGATGATGGGCGTGCTCGGTATTACCATGGGCGTTATGGTCTGGGCGGCGGTCGCGCTGCTCGGTCTGAACCTGATCCTGGCGAAGATGGCGTGGCTGCATAACATCATTATGGTTGGCGGCGGGCTGTACCTGTGCTGGATGGGCTACCAGATGCTGCGCGGGGCGCTGAAGAAAGAAGAGAAAAAGCCAGAAGAGCCAAAGGTAGAGCTGGCAACGGGCGGCCGCAGCTTTGTAAAAGGGCTCCTGACTAACCTGGCAAACCCGAAAGCGATTATCTATTTCGGCTCCGTGTTCTCGCTGTTTGTGGGTGACAGCGTCGGCGCAGGCGCGCGCTGGGGGATCTTCCTGCTGATCGTTGTTGAGACGTTCGCCTGGTTCACTATTGTTGCCAGCCTGTTCGCCTTACCGGCGATGCGCCGCGGCTATCAGCGCATCGCGAAGTGGATCGACGGCTTCGCCGGCGCGCTGTTCGCCGGCTTCGGCATTCATCTCATCATCTCTCGCTAAGCATGACGCGCTGACGCAAGCAGCGCGCCCACCAGCATAAACAGCGAACCAAAGACTTTGTTCAGGGCCTTCATCTGCTTAGGCCCTTTGATCCACGCCGCTATCCGCTGCGCCAGCGTCGCGTAACCAATCATCACGATGATATCGACAATAATGGTGGTCGCGCCCAGCACCACGTACTGCATGACCTGAGGCTGATGTGGCACGATAAACTGTGGGAACAGGGCTGCGAGGAACACGATGCTTTTCGGGTTCGTCAGGTTCACGAACACCGCGCGCTTAAACAGGTGGCCGCGCGTTTGCGTCCTGGAGAGCGTATTCAGGTCAATCGAGCCTGCCGCGCGCCACTGCTGGATACCGAGCCAAATCAGATACGCCGCACCGGCCCACTTCAGCACTTCAAACGCCAGCACCGAACGAGAGAACAGCGTCCCCAGACCAATCCCCACCAGCACAATATGAATGCCGAGCCCGGTCTGTAAACCGGCAATGGACGCCGCCGCACCGCGATAGCCGTGGTTGATGGAGGTGGTCATAGTGTTAATGGCGCCAGAGCCGGGTGAAAGGCTAAGGATGATTGATGTCAGCAGGTAGGCGAACCACCACTCGAAGGTCATTTGAATCTCCCGAACCGTCTATTTTTATGCCACAATACGCTATTGTTGAGTCATTTTGTGACCAGTGACGAAAAAAAACGATATTCCCTGGATTACGTGAGTGGAAACCCAATGTTTCAGCAGAAAAAGGACTGGGAAACACGAGAAAACGCGTTTGCTGCTTTCTCAATGGGGCCGCTGACCGATTTCTGGCGGCAGCGTGAGGAAGACGAGTTTACGGGCGTCGGTGGCATCCCGGTGCGCTTCGTTCGCTTCCGCAATGAAAAAAATGACCGGGTGATCGTGGTCTGCCCCGGGCGTATCGAAAGCTACGTTAAATATGCCGAACTGGCCTACGACCTGGTCAACATGGGGTTTGACGTGCTGATCATCGATCACCGTGGACAGGGGCTGTCCGGGCGCATGCTGCCGGATACGCACCGCGGGCACGTGGATCACTTCAGCGATTACGTCGACGATTTTGCCGCGTTCTGGCAGCAGGAAGTTCAGCCCGGCCCCTGGCGCAAGCGGTACATCCTTGCGCACTCCATGGGCGGCGCCATTTCGACGCTGTTTTTGCAGCGGTATGAGCACCAGTGCGACGCCATTGCGCTCACCGCGCCGATGTACGGTATTGTCATTCGTTTTCCCGACTGGATGGTGCGCCATCTTCTCGACTGGGCTGAGGGCCATCAGCGCATTCGTGAAGGCTATGCCATCGGAACCGGACGCTGGCGCGCATTGCCGTTCGCCATCAACGTCTTAACCCACAGTCGGCAGCGCTATCGCCGCAACCTGCGCTTTTATGCCGATGAACCGCGCTTGCGCGTCGGCGGCCCGACCTGGCACTGGGTGCGTGAGGGTATTCTGGCCGGTGAGCAGGTGCTGGCAGGCGTAGGCGATGATGACACGCCGACGCTTCTGATTCAGGCGGAGGAAGAGCGTGTGGTGGATAACCGCATGCATGACCGCTATTGTGAACTGCGCGCTGCCGCCGGTCACCCTTGTGAAGGGGGTAAACCGCTGGTCATCAACGGCGCGTACCATGAGATCCTTTTTGAAAAGGACGCTATGCGCTCAGTCGCGCTTAACGCCATCGTCGAGTTTTTCGACCGGCATAACTGATTTTCTATTGAGGTTAAATTTTCCTATGTACCAGGTTGTTGCATCTGATTTAGATGGCACGCTGCTTTCCCCCGACCACACCCTGTCGCCTTATGCGAAAGAGACCTTAAAGCTTCTGACCGCCCGTGGCGTGAACTTTGTGTTCGCTACCGGCCGCCACCACGTGGACGTGGGGCAGATCCGCGATAATCTGGAGATTAAGTCGTACATGATCACCTCCAACGGTGCGCGCGTGCATGATACCGACGGCAACCTGATCTTCACCCATAACCTGGATCGCGATATTGCTGCCGATCTCTTCGGCGTGGTGCATAACAATCCGGCTATCGTCACCAACGTATACCGTGACGACGAATGGTTCATGAACCGCCACCGCCCGGATGAAATGCGTTTCTTCAAGGAAGCGGTATTCAACTACTCCCTGTATGAGCCGGGCCTGCTGGATCCAGAGGGGATCAGCAAGGTGTTCTTCACCTGCGACAGCCACGAAGAGCTGCTGCCGCTTGAGCAGGCGATCAACGCCCGCTGGGGCGATCGCGTCAACGTGAGCTTCTCTACCCTGACCTGTCTGGAAGTGATGGCGGGCGGCGTTTCTAAAGGTCACGCGCTCGAAGCGGTTGCGAAACGTCTGGGCTTCGCGCTTAAAGACTGTATCGCCTTTGGCGACGGCATGAACGACGCCGAGATGCTCTCTATGGCGGGCAAAGGCTGCATCATGGAAAACGCGCACCAGCGCCTGAAGGATCTGCATCCGGAGCTGGAGGTCATCGGCACCAACGCAGACAACGCGGTACCGAAATACCTGCGCAAACTGTTCCTTGAATAATCTTCATTCGGTTGTTTATTGTTCAGTTGTCAACTAAAGAGTTCGCTACAATGCCTGTCCTTCTTTCTGAGAGACAAGCATTGTGGCGCTACTCATTATCACCACTATCCTGTGGGCCTTCTCCTTTAGCCTGATTGGCGAATACCTTGCCGGTTCGGTCGACAGCTACTTCTCGGTGCTAATGCGCGTGGGGCTGGCGGCGCTGGTGTTTCTGCCGTTCCTGCGCACGCGCGGGCAATCGCTGAAAACCATTCTGCTGTACATGCTGGTGGGGGCGATGCAGCTTGGCATCATGTATCTGTTCAGCTTCCGGGCTTACGTCTACCTGTCCGTCTCCGAATTCCTGCTCTTTACCGTGCTGACGCCGCTCTATATCACCCTGATCTACGACCTGCTCAGCAGGCGCCGTCTGCGCTGGGGATATCTGCTAAGTGCCGCGCTGGCGGTTATTGGCGCGGCGATCATTCGCTACGACAAAGTTAGCGATCACTTCTGGACAGGGCTGATGTTCGTCCAGCTTGCCAACATCAGCTTTGCCATTGGTATGGTGGGCTACAAGCGCCTGATGGAAACCCGCCCGATGCCGCAGCACAACGCGTTTGCGTGGTTCTATATGGGTGCGGCGATCGTCGCGGTGGCGGCGTGGTTTATGCTCGGCAACCCGCAAAAGCTGCCGACCACCACCGTGCAGTGGAGCGTTCTGGTCTGGCTGGGCGTGGTGGCGTCGGGGCTGGGGTACTTTATGTGGAACTACGGCGCTACGCAGGTAGACGCCGGTACGCTGGGGATCATGAACAACGTGCACGTCCCGGCGGGGCTGCTGGTGAACCTTGCCATCTGGCAGGAACAGCCGCACTGGCCGAGCTTCCTTATTGGGGGGGCGGTGATCCTGGCTTCACTGTGGGTCCATCGCCGCTGGGTCGCTCCGCGCTCCGCACAAACGGAAGATGGTCGCACGCGTGGTTCCGCGCTGAGCGAATAAACGCCTCCGTAACCGGCTGACGCTGCTCGCCATCGCGCACGGCGGCGTACAACCGGCTCCACAGTCCTTCCCCCAGGGTTTTGGTGACCACCAGACCCTGGCGTTCAAAGCTCTCAACCACCCAGTGCGGCAGCGCCGCGATACCCATGCTGGCCGCCACCATCTGGATCAGCAGCAGGGTGTTATCCACGCTTTTCAGTTGAGGGCTGATGCCTGCCGGCTGCAGAAAATGACGCCAGATATCCAGGCGGCTGCGCTGAACCGGGTAAATCAGCAGCGTTTCTGTCGCCAGATCTTCCGGCGTAATGCGCGTTTTGGCCGCCAGCGGATGGTCCGGCGCCAGCACCAGACGCACCTCAAAATCAAACATCGGCGAATAGTGCAGGCCGCTGCGCGGCAGGATGTCGGACGTCATCACCAGATCCAGCTCGCCCTGCTGGAGCGAGGGCTGCGGGTCGAACGTCACGCCGGATTTAAAGTCCATCTCCACCTGCGGCCACTTCTGGCGAAAGTTCTCAAGCGCGGGGGTCAGCCACTGAATACAGCTGTGGCACTCAATGGCGATCCGCAGTTTGGTCTGCTGCGGCTCGTTACACGCCTGCAGCGCGCTGGCGATCTGCGGCAGTACCTGATTCGCCAGTTGAAGAAGAATTTCACCCTGCGGCGTAAAGCGCAAAGGCTGGCTCTTACGCACAAAAAGACGAAATCCGAGGCGTTGTTCCAGATCGCTGAACTGGTGAGAAAGGGCGGACTGGGTCTGGTGCAGCGTGGCCGCTGCCGCCGCTAGCGAACCGCAGTTCCGCAACGCTTGTAGCGTTTTCAGGTGTTTAATCTCGATCATGAAAGTCCTTCACTCCGCCATGAACATTTTGCGCTTGAGGAATATACAGTACCTGCCAATTATAGATGTGTAAACATCTGGACGTCTAAATAACAAATTTCACAAGGGGCATACCATGACAATCCGCACTCACACTCTCGGTTTTCCTCGCGTTGGCCTGCGTCGCGAGCTGAAAAAAGCGCAAGAAAGCTACTGGGCGGGCAACGCCACCCGTGAAGAACTGCTGGCGGTGGGGCGGGAGCTGCGCGCCCGTCACTGGGATCAGCAAAAACAGGCGGGTATTGACCTGCTGCCGGTGGGCGATTTCGCCTGGTACGACCATGTTCTGACGACCAGCCTGCTGCTGGGCAACGTGCCGGCTCGTCATCAGAACAAAGATGGATCGGTGGATATCGACACCCTGTTCCGCATCGGCCGTGGCCGCGCGCCAACGGGTGAGCCAGCGGCAGCGGCGGAAATGACCAAGTGGTTTAACACCAACTATCACTATATGGTGCCGGAGTTCGTCAAAGGTCAGCAGTTTACGCTGACCTGGACGCAGCTTCTGGACGAAGTGGATGAAGCGCTGGCGCTGGGCCACCAGGTGAAGCCCGTATTGCTGGGGCCGGTAACCTACCTGTGGCTGGGTAAAGTGAAGGGCGAGCAGTTTGACCGCCTCAGCCTGCTGAAGGATATTCTGCCGGTCTATAAACAGGTGCTGATTGAGCTGGGCAAGCGCGACATTCAGTGGGTGCAAATCGACGAACCCGCGCTGGTGCTGGAGCTGCCGCAGGAGTGGCTCGATGCCTTCAAACCGGCGTATGACGCGCTCACCGGCCAGGTGAAGCTGCTGCTGACCACCTATTTCGAGGGCGTGACGCCGAACCTCGACACTATCACCGCGCTGCCGGTTCAGGGCCTGCACGTTGACCTGGTTCACGGTAAGGACGATGTCGCAGAGCTGCACAAGCGCCTGCCTGAGGAGTGGTTGCTCTCCGCCGGTCTGGTCAACGGCCGTAACGTCTGGCGCGCCGATCTGACCGAGAAATACGCCCAAATTAAAGACATCGTCGGCAAACGCGAGCTGTGGGTGGCATCATCATGCTCGCTGCTGCACAGTCCGATCGATCTGAGCGTGGAGACCCGTCTCGACCCTGAAGTGAAAAGCTGGTTTGCCTTCGCCCTGCAAAAATGTGAAGAGCTGGCGCTGCTGCGCGACGCGCTCAACAGCGGCGACACGGCGGCGATTACCGACTGGAGCGCACCGATTCAGGCGCGTCGTCACTCGGCTCGCGTGCACAACCCGGCGGTAGAAAAACGTCTGGCGGCCATCACCGTCCGGGACAGCCAGCGTCAGAGCCCGTACGAGGTACGTGCCGAAGCCCAGCGCGCCCGCTTCAACCTGCCCGCGTGGCCGACCACGACCATCGGTTCATTCCCGCAAACTACCGAGATCCGCGGCCTGCGTCTGGACTTCAAAAAGGGCAATCTGGACGCGAATCATTACCGCACCGGCATTGCGGAACACATCAAGCAGGCGATTATCGAGCAGGAACGCCTCGGGCTGGACGTGCTGGTACACGGTGAAGCCGAGCGTAACGACATGGTGGAATATTTCGGTGAGCACCTGGACGGCTTCGTCTTTACCCAGAACGGCTGGGTGCAGAGCTACGGCTCCCGCTGCGTGAAGCCGCCGGTGGTCATTGGCGACGTCAGCCGCCCGGAACCGATCACGGTGGAGTGGGCGAAGTACGCCCAGTCCCTGACCGACAAGCCGGTAAAAGGCATGCTGACCGGCCCGGTGACCATCCTCTGCTGGTCGTTCCCGCGCGAAGACGTGACCCGTGAAACCATCGCCAAACAGATCGCCCTGGCGCTGCGTGATGAAGTGGCGGATCTGGAGGCGGCGGGGATTGGCATCATCCAGATTGACGAACCGGCGCTGCGCGAAGGTTTGCCGCTGCGCCGCAGCGACTGGGATGCTTACCTGCAGTGGGGCGTGGAAGCATTCCGCATCAACGCCGCAGTGGCGAAGGACGACACCCAGATCCACACCCATATGTGTTACTGCGAATTTAACGACATCATGGATTCGATTGCCGCGCTGGATGCAGACGTGATCACCATCGAGACCTCGCGTTCAGACATGGAACTGCTGGAGTCGTTTGAAGAGTTCGACTACCCGAACGAAATTGGGCCGGGCGTGTACGACATTCACTCCCCGAACGTGCCGAGCGTGGAGTGGATTGAGGCGCTGCTTAAAAAAGCCGCTCAGCGCATCCCGGCGGAACGCCTGTGGGTAAACCCGGACTGCGGCCTGAAAACCCGCGGCTGGCCGGAGACGCGTGCGGCGCTCGCCAACATGGTGAAGGCGGCGCAGAATTTGCGTCAGGCTTGATGACGCGCAGGCCCGGTAAGTCGCAGTCGCCACCGGGCTTTTTTTATGCTTTCTTCCCACCGTACTGGCTAAACCATGCCAGCATTCTCTGCCAGCCATCTTTCGCGGATTCCGCGTGATAGCTCGGACGATAATCGGCATTAAACGCGTGTCCGGCATCGGGATACAGCACGATTTCGGCCTTCGCGTTCGCCGCCCGCAGCGCGTGGCGCATCGTCTCGACGGTATCAAGCGGAATGCCGGTATCCTGGCCACCATATAGCCCTAACACCGGGGCATTGAGATCGGTAGCGATATCAACCGGATGCTTCGGTGAGTTCAGCGTCTTTTCGCCCACCAGTTTGCCGTACCAGGCAACGGCGGCTTTCAGCTGCGGGTTATGCGCGGCATACAGCCAGCTAATGCGTCCACCCCAGCAGAAACCGGTGACCATTAAGCGGTGCGGGTCGCCGCCGTTGCGCGCCGCCCAGCTGGCGACGTGGTCGAGGTCTGCCAGCACCTGCGCGTCCGGCACTTTGCTGACCAGGTTGCTGAACAGCGTCGGGATATCACTGTAGTCATTCGGATCGCCCTGACGGAAGTAGAGCTCTGGCGCAACGGCCAGATAACCCTCCAGCGCCAGGCGGCGGCAGAGGTCGCGAATATGTTCGTGAACGCCGAAAATCTCCTGAACCACAATCACGATGGGCAGCGGGCCGTCTGCTGACTTTGGCCGCGCGTGCCAGGCAGGCATATTTTCTCCCTGAGAGGGGATGGAGGTCTCGCCTGCCGTAATGGCCTCTTCTGAGGTTGAGACGATAGTTGAAGCATGCGGAGCCGCAGCAGGTGCAAATCCGGTTTTTTCAGTCATGGCATTCTCCGTACCAATGAGTTAGCGCAAAGGTAAATATAGACACCAGGTTAACAACTCACAGTGCCTTAAACGGTCTATCTTTTGTGCAGCACCCGACGATATAACTTGTTAATGTGATGTGAATCACTTTTTGATGGAAATTCAATGCAATCATTTTCATTCATGGTGAGATGCGTCACGAAATTATGCTTACCGCTTCTGTAAAGTACCGTTTTACTTCTTCTGACTAACCGACCCACAGAGGAGTCACCTATGTCTAAGTCTGATGTTTTTCATCTCGGCCTCACTAAAAACGATTTACAAGGGGCTACGCTCGCTATCGTCCCTGGCGACCCAGAGCGTGTGGAAAAGATCGCCGCGCTGATGGATAAGCCGGTCAAGCTGGCTGCCCATCGTGAATTCACCACCTGGCGTGCAGAGCTGGATGGCAAAGCGGTGATTGTGTGCTCTACCGGTATCGGTGGCCCGTCTACCTCTATCGCCGTGGAAGAGCTGGCGCAGCTGGGCATTCGTACTTTCCTGCGTATCGGCACCACCGGCGCGATTCAGCCGCACATTAACGTGGGCGACGTGCTGGTGACGACCGCTTCCGTGCGTCTGGACGGCGCAAGCCTGCACTTTGCACCGATGGAATTCCCGGCAGTGGCTGACTTCGAGTGCACCACCGCGCTGGTTGAAGCGGCGAAATCCGTGGGCGCAACCACTCACGTGGGCGTAACTGCCTCTTCTGATACCTTCTATCCGGGCCAGGAGCGTTACGACACCTTCTCAGGCCGCGTGGTGAGCCGCTTCAAAGGCTCAATGGAAGAGTGGCAGTCTATGGGCGTGATGAACTACGAGATGGAATCCGCAACGCTGCTGACCATGTGCGCAAGCCAGGGTCTGCGTGCCGGTATGGTGGCGGGCGTTATCGTCAACCGTACCCAGCAGGAGATCCCGAACGCCGAAACCATGAAGCAGACAGAAAGTCACGCGGTGAAAATCGTGGTTGAAGCGGCTCGCCGCCTGATCTAGTTCTCCTCTCTGAGATAAAAGGCCGACGCGTTCGGCCTTTATTTTTTGCGTAGCGCCTCGCAGGAAAACCCTTTCAAACTGGACGTTTATACAGCACAATCTTATTTTGTGCGGGTAATACGTTGATGCAGGGGGCATTGTGGATATCTCAATCCTTATTTATGCGGTAATTGCGCTGGCGGGCGTGGCGATAGGCTGGCTGATATCCAGCTATCAGCATGCACAGCAGAAGGCCGAGCAGTTGGCTGAACGCGAAGAGATCGTCGCCGATTTAAGCGCCGCAAAACAGCAGCTTGCCCTAAGCGACCATTGGCGCGACGAGTGTGAACTGCTCAATAACGAACTGCGTAACCTGCGCGACATCAACACCTCCCTGGAGGCCGATCTCCGCGAAGTGACTACCCGCCTTGAATCCACCCAGCTGCATGCCGAAGACAAAATCCGCCAGATGATCAACAGCGAGCAGCGCCTCAGCGAACAGTTCGAGAACCTCGCCAACCGCATTTTCGAGCACAGCAACCGCCGCGTTGATGAGCAAAATCGCCAGAGCCTGAACAGCCTGCTGACGCCGCTGCGCGAACAGCTGGACGGCTTTCGCCGTCAGGTACAGGACAGCTTTGGTCAGGAAGCCCGCGAACGCCACACGCTGGCGCATGAGATCCGCAATCTTCAACAGCTGAATGCCCAGATGGCGCAGGAAGCGGTCAACCTGACGCGGGCGCTGAAAGGCGATAACAAAACCCAGGGTAACTGGGGGGAAGTGGTGCTCACCCGCGTGCTGGAGGCCTCTGGCCTGCGGGAAGGGTATGAATACGAAACGCAGGTGAGTATCGAAAACGATGCCCGCTCGCGAATGCAGCCGGATGTGATTGTGCGTCTGCCGCAGGGCAAAGATGTGGTCATTGACGCCAAAATGACGCTGGTGGCCTATGAGCGCTACTTCAACGCTGAAGATGACTATACGCGCGAATCGGCGCTGCAGGAGCACATTGCCTCCGTGCGTAACCATATTCGCCTGCTGGGTAGAAAGGATTATCAGCAACTGCCGGGGCTGCGCTCGCTGGACTACGTGCTGATGTTTATCCCGGTCGAACCCGCGTTTTTGCTGGCGCTCGACAGACAGCCCGAACTGATCACCGAAGCGCTGAAAAATAACATTATGCTGGTCAGCCCCACCACGCTGCTGGTGGCCTTACGCACCATTGCGAACCTGTGGCGCTATGAGCACCAGAGCCGTAACGCGCAGCAGATTGCCGACCGCGCCAGCAAGCTGTACGACAAAATGCGCCTCTTCGTGGACGACATGTCCTCCGTCGGGCAAAGCCTGGATCGTGCGCAGGATAACTACCGCCAGGCGATGAAAAAGCTCTCCTCCGGGCGTGGCAACCTGCTTGCGCAGGCTGAAGCATTCCGCAGCCTGGGAGTGGAGGTTAAACGCGAGATTAATCCGGAATTGGTCGAACAGGCGACAGCCCAGGACGAAGAGTTCCGACTGCGTGAGGGCGGGGATGAACAAAATTCACCCAGCCAGGACAACGATTTAGCGCCGGATTTATCGCCAGACGAGCAGCCAGCGCGTTTCTTTCGCGGTGGTTGAATCGTAGGGCAATTGCGCCCAATCTGTTACACTTCACGAACATTTGACTGATTAGCAGGCTCTGAAATGGTTGACGATTCACAAGACACGACGCACTTTGGCTTTCAGACTGTAGCCAAAGCGCAGAAAGCTGACATGGTGGCCCACGTATTTCATTCCGTGGCGGCGAAGTACGATGTGATGAATGACTTGATGTCGTTCGGCATTCATCGCTTGTGGAAGCGCTTCACCATCGACTGCAGCGGTGTGCGTCGTGGACAAACGGTTCTCGATCTGGCTGGCGGTACGGGCGATCTGACGGCGAAATTCTCCCGTCTGGTGGGCGAAACCGGTCGCGTTGTACTGGCTGATATTAATGACTCCATGCTTAAAATGGGACGCGAAAAGCTGCGTAACATCGGCGTGGTGGGTAACGTGGAATACGTGCAGGCCAACGCCGAAGCGCTGCCGTTCCCGGACAATACTTTTGACTGCATCACGATTTCCTTCGGTCTGCGTAACGTCACTGATAAAGAAAAAGCGCTGCGTTCCATGTACCGCGTGTTGAAGCCGGGTGGACGCCTGCTGGTGCTCGAGTTCTCTAAACCGATTATCGACCCGCTGAGCAAAGCCTACGACGCATATTCCTTCCACGTGCTGCCGCGTATTGGCGAACTGGTGGCAAACGACGCGGAAAGCTATCGCTATCTGGCGGAATCAATTCGCATGCATCCGGATCAGGACACCTTAAAAGCCATGATGCAGGATGCGGAATTTGAGAACGTTGAGTACTTCAACATGACGGCGGGTGTCGTCGCGCTGCATCGCGGTTACAAATTCTGAGTGGAGGTGTCCCGTGCCCTTTAAACCCTTAGTCACCGCAGGCATCGAGAATGTGCTGAATGCCTTCCTGTATCGCGCTCCGGCGCTGAAAGCCGCACGTCAGCGGCTTAACGGGAAGGTACTGCGCATTGTGTTAAAAGAGTTCTCGACGCCGCTCGTGCTGGTGTTCAGCGAACGTCAGCTTGACGTTCTGGGTGAGTGGGAAGGTGAAGCTGATTGCTCAGTCATTACCCATATGAGCGTGCTGCCAAAACTGCGCGATCGCCAGCAATTAACGGCGCTTATCCGCAGCGGTGAGCTGGAAGTGGAAGGCGACATCCAGGTCGTGCAGAACTTCGTTGCGCTCAGCGATCTGGCTGAGTTTGACCCGGCAGAGCTGCTGGCGCCTTTTATTGGCGACATCGCCGCTGAAGGGATCGGGAAAGTTATTCATGGCGGCACGGCGTTCCTGCGCAAAAATCTGCAACGCCAACAGCGTTATGCCGCAGAAGTACTGACCGAGGAGTGGCGCATGGCGCCCGGGCCGCTGGAAGTTGCGTGGTTCGCAGAAGAGACGGCCGCGGTTAAACGTGCGGTTGATGCCCTAAGCAAACGGCTGGAAAAACTGGAGGGCAAATGACGCCTGGTGAAATTCGGCGCCTCTATTTTATCATCCACACCTTTTTGAGTTACGGGCTCGACGAGCTCATCCCCAAAATGCGTATCACGCTGCCTCTCAGGATCTGGCGGCGGACGCTGTTCTGGATGCCAAATCGCCATAAAGGTCAGCCGCTGGGTGAACGCCTGCGTCTGGCGCTGCAGGAGCTCGGCCCGGTATGGATTAAGTTCGGACAGATGCTCTCAACTCGCCGCGATCTCTTCCCGCCGCACATTGCCGATGAACTGGCGATGCTGCAGGACCGTGTCGCCCCGTTTGACGGGGTGAGAGCGAAGAAACAGATCGAGGAGGCGATGGGTAACCTTCCCGTTGAAACCTGGTTTGACGATTTCGAAATAGAACCGCTGGCGTCGGCTTCTATCGCTCAGGTGCACACTGCGCGTCTGAAAGAGAACGGCAAAGAGGTGGTGATCAAGGTGATCCGCCCGGATATCCTGCCGATTATCAAAGCCGACATGAAGCTAATTTATCGTCTGGCGCGTTGGGTTCCGCGTCTGCTGCCGGACGGCCGTCGACTGCGCCCGATGGAAGTGGTGCGGGAATATGAAAAAACGCTGATTGATGAGCTTAATCTGCTGCGTGAATCGGCAAACGCCATTCAGCTGCGCCGCAATTTTGAAAACAGCCCGATGCTGTACGTGCCTGAAGTCTATTCTGACTATTGCAGCCAGAACATGATGGTCATGGAGCGCATCTACGGTATTCCGGTTTCGGATGTGGTGGCCCTGGAGAAGCAGGGAACGAACATGAAGCTGCTGGCCGAACGTGGCGTGCAGGTTTTCTTTACCCAGGTATTCCGCGACAGTTTTTTCCATGCGGACATGCATCCGGGCAATATCTTCGTGAGCTATGAGCATCCTGAGGATCCGAAATACATCGGTATCGACTGCGGAATTGTGGGCTCGCTGAATAAAGAAGATAAACGTTATCTGGCTGAGAACTTCATCGCCTTCTTCAACCGCGACTACCGTAAGGTGGCCGAGCTGCATGTGGATTCCGGCTGGGTTCCGCCAGACACCAACGTCGAAGAGTTCGAGTTTGCTATCCGTACCGTTTGCGAACCGATTTTTGAAAAACCGCTGGCAGAGATCTCTTTTGGACACGTGCTGTTAAACCTGTTCAATACGGCCCGCCGCTTTAATATGGAAGTTCAGCCACAGTTAGTTTTACTCCAGAAAACATTACTTTACGTTGAGGGTGTAGGTCGACAACTCTATCCTCAGTTAGACTTGTGGAAGACGGCTAAACCTTTCCTGGAATCCTGGATTAAGGATCAGGTTGGCCTTCCAGCGCTGGTGCGTTCGCTGAAAGAGAAAGGACCGTTCTGGATCGAAAAAATGCCTGAAATTCCTGAACTGGTTTACGACAGTTTGCGTCAGAGCAAGAATCTTCAGCACAGCATGGATAAAATCGCCCGCGAGCTTCAGTCCAGCCGTGTGCGCCAGGGACAGTCACGCTACCTCTTTGGCATTGGCGCAACGCTGCTGCTGAGCGGTACGTTGCTGCTGATCAACCGTCCTGACTGGCAGATGATGCCCGCCTGGCTGATGGCTGGCGGGGTTGTTGTCTGGCTTGCAGGATGGAGAAAAACGCGCTGAGTTTGCATCGCCATCGACAGGTCGCATACGTATAATGCGACCTGACCAATTAATCATCTATCCCTGAGGAATATGTATGGGTGGTATCAGTATCTGGCAATTAGTCATTATTGCCGTCATCGTTGTGCTGCTGTTTGGCACCAAAAAGCTCGGTTCTATTGGTTCCGATCTGGGCGCGTCTATCAAAGGCTTCAAGAAAGCAATGAGCGATGATGAGAGCAAGCAGGATAAAACCAGCCAGGACGCTGACTTTACTGCTAAATCCATCTCCGATAAGCAGGAAGATGCCAAAAAGGAAGACGCTAAACGCCACGATAAAGAGCAGGTGTAAGTCGTGTTCGACATTGGTTTTAGTGAGCTGCTGCTGGTCTTTGTGATTGGTCTGATCGTGCTGGGGCCGCAGCGTCTGCCGGTAGCGGTGAAAACCGTCGTGGGCTGGGTTCGAGCGCTAAGATCGCTGGCTTCGACCGTTCAGAACGAGCTGGCGCAGGAACTTAAGCTGCAGGAGTTTCAGGAAAGCCTGAAAAAGGTTGAGAAGGCGAGCATGGATAACCTGACGCCGGAATTGAAAGCCTCAATGGATGAGCTGCGCGAAGCGGCGGAATCCATGAAGCGCTCTTATAGCGTTAACGATCCTGAAAAAGCGAGCGATGAAGCGAACACTATTCATAACCCGGTGGTGAAGGACAGCGAAGCGCAGCGTGAGGGCGTGACGCCAGCGAGTGCGGAGCACCAGGCCGCAGCGCCTGAACAAACGCCGCAGGAAACTGAACTGAAAAAACAGGCGCAGCCGGAAGAGCCGGTTGTAAAAGCGGCTGAAGCGAAACCCGCCGCGCCCGTTTCCGAATCATCCCCCTCGTCGAGTGATAAAGCGTAACCATGGCAGTAGATGATACTCAACCGCTTATTACGCACCTGATTGAGCTGCGTAAGCGCCTGTTAAACTGCATTATTGCGGTATTCCTCATATTCCTGTGCCTGGTCTATTTCGCCAACGATATTTATCAGGTGGTTTCTGCGCCGCTGATCAAGCAGATGCCGCTGGGGGCAACGATGATTGCAACAGACGTTGCATCACCGTTTTTCACCCCGATTAAGCTCACCTTCTGGGTGTCGTTGATTGCGTCTGCACCCGTCATCCTTTATCAGGTATGGGCATTTGTGGCGCCAGCACTGTACAGGCATGAACGTAAACTGGTGATCCCGCTGCTGGTCTCCAGTTCGCTGCTGTTCTATATCGGCATGGCGTTTGCCTACTTCGTTGTCTTCCCGCTGGCCTTTGGCTTCCTGACGCATACCGCGCCGGAAGGGGTTCAGGTATCGACGGATATCGCCAGCTACCTCAGCTTTGTGATGGCGCTGTTTATGGCGTTCGGTGTGGCGTTTGAAGTGCCGGTGGCCATTGTGCTGCTCTGCTGGGTTGGGGTAACCACCCCTGATGACCTGCGTAAGAAGCGTCCCTATATTCTGGTGGGCGCCTTCGTAGTCGGCATGCTGCTGACGCCGCCGGACGTCTTCTCACAAACGCTGCTGGCAATACCGATGTACTGCCTGTTTGAGGTTGGCGTATTCTTCTCGCGTTTCTACGTGGGAAAAGGACGCCGGTCGGACGATGAAGACGATGCGTCCGAAAAGACCACTGAAGAGTAAAACCAGCCGCCCGTCAGGGCGGTTGTTCTATGGGGAATCGCATGTTTGATATCGGACTCAACCTGACCAGCTCGCAGTTTGCGAAAGATCGTGACGAGGTGGTTGCGCGGGCTTTTGAGGCTGGCGTAAAAGGGCTGCTCCTGACCGGGACCAACCTGCATGAGAGCGAGCAGGCGCTGCTGTTGGCGCAACGCTATCAACACTGCTGGTCAACCGCCGGCGTCCACCCTCATGACAGCAGCCAGTGGACGGCTGAGAGCGCAGAAACCCTGCGCACGCTGGCAAAAACGGCAGAGGTGGTGGCTATTGGCGAGTGCGGGCTCGATTTTAACCGCAACTTCTCCACGCCTGAAGAACAGGAAAAGGCGTTCACTGCCCAGCTTGTGCTGGCGGCAGAGCTTCAAATGCCCGTCTTTATGCACTGTCGCGATGCGCATGAACGTTTTCTCGCACTGCTGGACCCGTGGCTGGATAAACTGCCCGGCGCAGTGCTCCACTGCTTCACCGGGTCTCGCCAGGAAGCGCTGGATTGCCTGAACCGCGGTTTGTATCTGGGGATCACCGGTTGGGTGTGTGATGAGCGCCGCGGGCTTGAGCTTCGCGAGCTGCTGCCGATAATCCCGGCAGACCGTTTGCTTCTTGAAACCGATGCGCCATACCTGCTGCCGCGAGATATGAAGCCCAAACCGGCATCGCGGCGAAACGAGCCCGCCTTGCTGGGGCACATTGTTGAGCGCGTAGCGCACTGGCGCGGAGAGGATCCGCACTGGCTTTCCGCGCAGACGGATGACAACGTGCGTCGCCTGTTCGGGATAAACGTTTAAACTTTGCGGAAGTCGGTGTTTTTCACGCTCTGCAGCACCTGCTTGTTCAGCAGATTGAGCAACAGCATGGAGCGCGCTTCACCGTCCGGCTCGGCGAAAATCGCCTGCAGGCCTTCGAATGCGCCTTCGGTAATGACGACGCTATCACCCGCGTAAGGGGTTTCCGGGTCGGTGATCCCTTCAGGCTGTTGATAAACAGACAGCTGATGAATGACGGTCGACGGAACGGTTGCCGGGTGGGCACCAAAACGAACGAAGTGGCTGACGCCGCGCGTTGCGCTGATGGTAGTGGTGTGGATCACCTCAGGGTCGAACTCCACGAACAGATAGTTCGGGAATAAAGGCTCACTGACGGTTGTGCGCTTCCCGCGCTGCATTTTTTCAAGCGTGATCACGGGTGTCAGACAATTTACAGACTGACGTTCAAGATGTTCCTGCGCGCGCTGAAGTTGCCCGCGTTTGCAATACAGTAAATACCAGGCCTGCATAATCACTCTTTCCCTTAGTTCGGGGCGCAAGCATATCAAAACCCTGGAGGGATCGCTAAGTTGATTATAATGGGGGAAATTCGAACACAGCGGATAAGTTCACGCTAATTTAACAAAATTACAGCATCAAGCAGGCTTACGCCGTATAATGAAGCGCTTACAGAGAGGCCATGACTAACTGCATGAAATACCACGATCTCCGCGACTTCCTGACGCTGCTGGAAAAGCAGGGTGAACTGAAACGCATTACACTTCCTGTTGATCCTTATCTGGAAATGACAGAAATTGCTGACCGCACCCTGCGTGCCGGTGGCCCTGCATTACTGTTTGAAAATCCAAAAGGTTACTCAATGCCGGTGCTGTGCAACCTGTTTGGCACCCCGCGTCGTGTCGCGCTGGGAATGGGGCAAGAAGACGTTACCGCGCTGCGTGAAGTGGGGAAACTGCTGGCATTTCTGAAAGAGCCTGAGCCACCGAAAGGTTTCCGCGATCTGTTCGATAAGCTGCCGCAGTTTAAGCAGGTGTTGAACATGCCCACCAAACGCCTGCGCGGCGCGCCGTGTCAGCAGAAAGTGCTGGAAGGCGATGCGGTGGATCTCACCAAAATCCCTATCATGCAGTGCTGGCCTGAAGATGCTGCGCCGCTGATCACCTGGGGCCTCACCGTGACGCGCGGACCGCATAAAGAGCGGCAAAACCTCGGTATTTATCGCCAGCAGCTGATTGGCAAGAATAAGCTCATCATGCGCTGGCTGTCGCACCGCGGCGGCGCGCTGGATTTCCAGGAGTGGTGTGCTGCACATCCGGGTGAACGGTTTCCGGTGTCTGTCGCGTTAGGTGCCGATCCGGCCACCATTCTGGGGGCGGTCACGCCCGTACCGGATACGCTCTCTGAATATGCGTTTGCTGGCCTGCTGCGCGGGACTAAAACCGAGGTCGTGAAGTGTATCTCCAACGATCTCGAAGTGCCGGCCAGCGCCGAAATTGTGCTGGAAGGTTACATTGAGCAGGGTGAAATGGCGCCAGAAGGCCCATACGGCGACCATACCGGCTATTACAACGAAGTGGATAACTTCCCGGTGTTTACCGTCACGCATGTTACTCAACGTGAAGATGCGATTTATCACTCCACCTATACTGGCCGCCCACCGGATGAACCGGCGGTGCTCGGCGTGGCACTGAACGAAGTATTTGTGCCGATCCTGCAAAAGCAGTTCCCGGAAATCGTTGATTTTTATCTGCCGCCTGAAGGATGCTCGTATCGCATGGCGGTGGTCACGATGAAGAAGCAGTATCCCGGACATGCTAAACGCGTGATGATGGGCGTATGGTCTTTCCTGCGCCAGTTTATGTATACCAAATTTGTTATTGTCTGCGATGATGACGTTAACGCCCGTGACTGGAACGATGTTATCTGGGCGATAACCACGCGAATGGATCCTGCGCGTGATACGGTGTTAGTCGAAAATACGCCGATAGATTATCTGGATTTTGCCTCGCCGGTTTCCGGTCTTGGCTCAAAGATGGGACTGGATGCCACAAATAAATGGCCTGGCGAAACCGACCGTGAATGGGGTCGCCCGATCAAAAAAGATCCTGCTGTGACCGCGCGAATTGACGCGATCTGGGACGAACTGGCCATAATGAATAACGGTAAACCCTGAGCTGACCGTTAAGCCCTATAGACTTCCCGACAGAGAGAGCGAATGACAACCTTAAGCTGTAAAGTGACGTCGGTAGATGCTATTACCGACACCGTATATCGCGTCCGTTTGGTTCCTGAAGCGGCATTCTCATTCCGTGCCGGCCAGTACCTGATGGTGGTGATGGATGAGCGTGATAAGCGTCCTTTCTCTATGGCCTCTACGCCAGCAGAGCAGGAATTTATTGAGCTGCATATTGGTGCGTCTGAGCTTAACCTGTACGCGATGGCCGTGATGGACCGCATCCTGAAAGAGCGTGAGATTGTGGTCGACATTCCTCACGGCGACGCGTGGTTGCGTGATGACGAAGACCGTCCGCTGATTCTGATCGCGGGCGGTACGGGCTTCTCCTATGTGCGCTCTATTCTGTTGACCGCGCTGGCGCGTAATCCAGACCGTGACATCACCATCTACTGGGGCGGCCGCGAAGAGAAGCACCTGTACGACCTGTCTGAACTGGAAGCGCTGAGCGTTAACCATCCTAACCTGCGCATTGAGCCAGTGGTCGAGCAGCCGGAAGAGGGCTGGCGTGGACGTAGCGGGACGGTGCTGACGGCGGTACTGCAGGATCACGGCACGCTGGCGGGACATGATATCTACATTGCAGGCCGTTTTGAGATGGCGAAAATTGCCCGCGACCTGTTCTGTAACGAACGCGATGCGCGTGAAGATCGCCTGTTTGGCGATGCGTTTGCCTTCATTTAAATAAAAAACCCGCCCCTGACAGGCGGGAAGAACGGCAACTAAACTGTCTCTCTTCGCCAATGACGCCATAACTGCGTTGGCTGCGCTCGTTCACCCGAATCACTTACTAATGTAAGCTCATCGGGATTCGCTCGCTTGCCGCCTTGTTCTGACGTCATTGGCTTTGAGATACTTTTCCTTACTTACACTCTCTCAAACACCGTCGCGATACCCTGACCCAGGCCGATACACATCGTTGCCAGACCAAACTGGGCATCTTTGCGTTCCATCAGGTTAATCAGCGTCGTGCTGATACGCGCCCCGGAACAGCCCAGCGGGTGACCGAGGGCGATCGCGCCGCCGTTGAGGTTAATCTTCTCGTCGATCTGCTCCATCAGCCCCAGATCTTTAATGCACGGCAGGATCTGTGCGGCAAACGCTTCGTTCATCTCGAACAGATCGATATCGCTGGCAGTTAAGCCCGCTTTTTTCAGCGCCAGCTTCGAGGCCGGAACCGGGCCGTAACCCATGATTGAAGGATCGCAGCCCACCACCGCCATCGAACGCACGCGAGCGCGTGGCGTCTGGCCCAATTCACGGGCACGGCTTTCGCTCATCACCAGCATCGCGGCGGCACCGTCGGATAGCGCCGACGACGTCCCTGCCGTTACCGTACCGGTGACCGGATCAAATGCCGGACGCAGGGTAGAAAGCGCTTCGACCGTCGTTTCCGGACGAATGACTTCGTCGTAGCTAAACTGCTTCAGTACGCCGTCTGCATCGTGGCCCCCGGTCGGGATGATCTCATTCTTGAAGGCACCGGACTGCGTGGCGGCCCAGGCGCGGGCGTGAGAGCGCGCGGCAAAAGCATCCTGCATTTCACGACTGATGCCGTGCAGGCGGGAGAGCATCTCGGCGGTAAGGCCCATCATGCCTGCGGCTTTCGCCACGTTGCGGCTCATGCCCGGATGGAAATCGACCCCGTGGCTCATCGGCACATGGCCCATGTGTTCAACGCCGCCGACCAGACAGGCCTGCGCATCGCCGGTCATGATCATGCGCGCCGCGTCGTGCAGGGCCTGCATCGACGAACCGCACAGGCGGTTGACGGTGACCGCCGGAACCGAATGCGGGATCTCCGCCAGCAGCGACGCGTTGCGGGCGATGTTGAAGCCCTGCTCCAGCGTTTGCTGCACGCAGCCCCAGTAGATATCGTCGAGCGCTGCTGGGTCCAGCGCCGGGTTACGCGCCAGCAGGCTACGCATCAGGTGCGCGGAGAGATCTTCCGCTCGCACGTTACGGAACGCACCGCCTTTTGAACGGCCCATCGGGGTGCGAATCGCATCAACAATGACAACCTTTTCCATTGTGACTCCTTAAGCCGTTTTCAGCGCGCCAACCGGACGGGCTGGCTCAACTGCTGGATAGTAGGGTTCGTTATGGCGCGCTTTGTTACGCAGCCCTTCCGGCACTTCATAAAGCGGACCGAGGTGCTGATACTGCTGCGCCATATCGAGATAGCGGGCGCTGCCGAGCGTATCCAGCCAGCGGAACGCGCCGCCGTGGAACGGAGGGAAGCCCAGGCCGTATACCAACGCCATATCCGCTTCTGCCGGGCTGGCGATAATGCCTTCTTCCAGGCAACGGACCACTTCGTTGATCATCGGAATCATCATGCGGGCAATAATTTCGTCGTCGGTGAAGTCGCGTTTCGGCTGGCATACGTCGGCCAGCAGGCCATCCACCGCCGCATCTTCTTCTTTCTTCGGTTTGCCTTTGCTGTCTTCTTTATAACGCCAGAAGCCCAGGCCGTTTTTCTGTCCGAAGCGGTTGGCGTCAAAGAGGGCGTCAATGGCATCGCGATAATCTTTCTGCATGCGCTGCGGGAAGCCCGCCGCCATGACGGCCTGCGCGTGGTGGGCGGTATCAATGCCGACGACGTCCAGCAGATACGCCGGGCCCATCGGCCAGCCGAACTGTTTTTCCATTACTTTGTCGATTTTGCGGAAGTCCGCGCCGTCGCGCAGCAGCTGGCTGAAGCCGGCGAAGTACGGGAACAGCACGCGGTTGACGAAGAAGCCTGGGCAGTCATTAACGACGATCGGCGTTTTACCCATCTTGCTTGCCCACGCCACGACTTTAGCGATGGTTTCGTAAGAGGTTTTTTCTCCACGGATCACTTCGACCAGTGGCATACGGTGTACCGGGTTGAAGAAGTGCATTCCGCAGAAGTTTTCCGGACGCTTCAGCACGCTCGCCAGTTCGCTGATGGGGATGGTGGAGGTGTTTGAGGCCAGGACGGCGTCCGGGCGAACCTTGTCTTCCGTTTCCGCCAGCACCGCTTTTTTGACTTTCGGGTTCTCAACGACCGCTTCAACCACCACGTCCACACGGTCGAAACCGCTGTATTCCAGCACAGGCTGGATGGTTGAGATCACGCCTGCGAGCTTCAGCCCGTCAATTTTTCCGCGCTCAAGCTGTTTATTCAGCAGCTTGGCGGCTTCGGTCATGCCCAGCGTCAGAGATTTCTCGTTGATGTCTTTCATCACTACCGGCACGCCTTTCCAGGCCGACTGGTAAGCGATGCCGCCGCCCATAATACCGGCGCCGAGTACCGCCGCGTGTTTTGGCGTCTCAACGTTTTTGGTCAGCTGTTTGGCTTTGCCCTTCACGAACTGATCGTTGAGGAAGATGCCAACCAGCGCGCGGGCTTCATTGGTGTGCGCCAGCGGAACAAAGCTCTGGTTTTCCAGCTTCAGGGCTTCGTCGCGGCCAAAGCGGGCTGCCGCTTCAATGGTTTTCACCGCCGTGATTGGCGCCGGGTAGTGTTTACCCGCCGTCTGCATCACCATGCCTTTGGCGATGGTGAAGCTCATGGTGGCTTCAATCTTGCTGAGCTTTAACGGCTCCAGCTTCGGCTGACGTTTGGCCTTCCAGTCGAGGTCGCCGTTAATCGCCTGACGCAGAATGGCGAGTGCACCTTCAACCAGCTTCTCTGGTTTCACGACGCCGTCGACCAGACCGATTTTCTGCGCCTGTTCTGCACCCACGTCTTTACCAGCGGCAATGATTTCCAGGGCGCTGTCGGCGCCCAGCATGCGGGGCATACGCACGGAACCGCCAAAGCCCGGCATGATGCCCAGCTTGGTTTCCGGCAGGCCGATACGCAGGTCCGGCGTCGCCAGACGGTAGTCGGTTGCCAGCACGCACTCGCAGCCGCCGCCCAGCGCGTAGCCGTTCACGGCAGAGATCGTTGGAACAGGCAGATCTTCCAGACGATTAAAGACGCTGTTGGCAAAGTGCAGCCACTGGCTCAGCTGTTCTTCCGGAACCTGGAACAGCGAAAGGAATTCGGTGATATCGGCACCGACGATAAAGGCCGCTTTGTTCGAACGCAGCAGCAGCCCTTTTAATTCAGATTGCTTTTCAAGTACTTCCAGCGCCTGGCCAAGACTGGCCACCGTCGCGGTATCAAGCTTATTCACTGAGCCGGGGGCATCGAACACCAGTTCGGCAATGCCATCTTCCAGCCAGTTGAGGTACAGGGTGTCGCCTTTGTAAAGCATGTCAGTCTCCTGAATCCAGCAAGTGGATCTGGTCATACCAGATGAGACGGAGTGTGGAATTTATGTTAATAAAATGCAAATTACTCATTAAGAAATTGCTGCGTTGATCACGGTCGGTGGAAATCACGCAGCCGGAGTGAGGTGTGCTAAGATGCGATGACTTGAGGTCAAAAAAACGAAAGGAAGAATGATGGACTCACTGGCTTCGCTTTATAAAAATCATATCGTTACCCTACAGGAACGTACCCGCGATGTACTGGCCCGCTTCAAGCTGGATGCTCTTCTGATCCACTCCGGCGAGCTGATGAATACTTTTCTTGATGACCACGCCTATCCGTTTAAGGTTAACCCGCAGTTTAAAGCCTGGGTGCCGGTGACACAGGTTCCGAATTGCTGGCTGCTGGTGGACGGCGTGAACAAGCCGAAACTGTGGTTCTACCTGCCGGTTGATTACTGGCACAACGTCGAACCGCTGCCGACCTCTTTCTGGACCGAAGAAATTGAGGTGATCGCCCTGCCAAAAGCGGACGGCATTGGCAGCCAGCTGCCAGCGGCGCGCGGCAACATCGGCTACATTGGCCCTGTACCTGAACGTGCGCTCGGTCTGGATATTCCGGCAGACAAACTCAATCCGAAAGGCGTGCTGGATTACCTGCACTATTACCGCGCGTATAAAACCGACTATGAACTCTACTGCATGCGTGAAGCGCAAAAAACGGCGGTGAATGGTCACCGCGCCGCGCACGAAGCGTTCCAGTCAGGCATGAGCGAGTTCGATATCAACCTGGCCTACCTGACCGCAACCGGTCATCGTGACACCGACGTACCGTACAGCAACATCGTCGCGCTGAATGAGCATGCGTCTGTTCTCCACTACACCAAACTGGATCATCAGGTTCCGTCTGAGATGCGCAGCTTCCTGCTGGACGCAGGCGCAGAGTACAACGGCTATGCGGCCGATCTGACTCGCACCTGGGCGGCGAATGCGGATACCGATTTTGCGCAGCTTATTAAGGACGTAAACGACGAACAGCTGGCGTTGATTGGCACCATGAAGGCCGGAACCAGCTACGTGGATTACCACATCCAGTTCCATCAGCGCATTGCTAAACTGCTGCGTAAGCATCAGATTGTGAAAGACATGAGCGAAGAGGCGATGGTCGAAAACGACCTGACCGGACCATTCATGCCGCACGGTATCGGCCACCCGCTGGGCCTGCAGGTTCACGACGTTGCGGGCTTCATGCAGGATGATACCGGTACGCACCTGGCGGCACCGTCTAAATATCCTTACCTGCGCTGCACCCGTATTCTTGAGCCGCGCATGGTATTGACCATCGAGCCGGGGATCTACTTTATTGAATCCCTGCTGGCGCCGTGGCGTGAAGGGCAGTTCAGCAAGCACTTCAACTGGGAAAAAATCGACGCGCTGAAACCGTTTGGCGGCATTCGTATCGAAGATAACGTGGTGGTTCACGAGAACGGTATCGAGAATATGACGCGAGACCTGAAGCTGGCCTGATGGAAAGCTGGCTGATACCGGCTGAACCGGTCACTTTTGTTGAGGAAATCAAGAAAAGCCGCTTTATTACGCTGCTGGCGCACACCGACGGCGTAGAGGCGGCGAAAGCGTTTGTCGAGTCCGTTCGCGCGGAGCACCCTGACGCACGTCACCACTGCGTGGCGTGGGTGGCAGGGCCGCCGGACGATTCGCAACAGCTCGGTTTTTCCGACGACGGTGAACCGGCGGGCACAGCCGGTAAACCCATGCTCTCCCAGCTGATGGGCAGCGGCGTGGGTGAAATTACCGCCGTGGTGGTGCGCTACTACGGCGGCATCCTGTTGGGCACGGGCGGGCTGGTTAAAGCGTATGGCGGTGGGGTGCAGCAGGCACTGAATATCCTGACGACCACCCGCAAAACGCCGCTCACCGAATATACTTTATTGTGCGATTACGCTCAGCTATCGGGCATTGAAACACTGCTCAAACAATTTAACGGCGTGATTGCGCACAGTGATTACCAGGCAATGGTGCAATTACGCGTGGCGCTTCCTCAGGCAGAACTGGCTGCTTTTTCAGCAAAACTGGCTGATTTCAGTCGCGGTTCGTTGCAATTGCTGCCGATTGAAGAATAATCCCCACCTCACTTTTTGAATACCAAAGGAAGCGGCAGAGATGCATTTTCGTGCCATAACCCGAATCGTTGGACTGCTGGTCATACTCTTTTCGGGGACGATGATTCTCCCTGGACTGGTGGCGCTTATCTACCGGGACGGCGCGGGGCGGGCTTTTACCCAGACCTTCTTTGTCGCGCTGGCGATCGGCTCGCTGCTGTGGTGGCCGAACCGTCGTCAGAAAGGTGAACTGAAATCTCGCGAAGGCTTTCTGATTGTGGTCCTGTTCTGGACGGTGCTGGGAAGCGTCGGTTCGCTGCCCTTTATCTTCTCTGAGCAGCCTAACCTCAGCATCACGGATGCCTTTTTTGAATCGTTTTCTGGTTTAACGACCACTGGTGCGACGACGCTGGTGGGGCTGGATTCGTTACCCCACGCTATTCTCTTTTATCGCCAGATGCTGCAGTGGTTCGGGGGGATGGGGATCATCGTCCTGGCGGTGGCCATCCTGCCGATTCTGGGCGTCGGGGGGATGCAGCTGTACAGGGCTGAAATGCCGGGGCCGCTGAAAGACAACAAGATGCGTCCACGTATTGCCGAGACGGCGAAAACCCTGTGGCTGATTTATGTTCTGCTGACGGTAGCCTGCGCGCTGGCGCTGTGGTTTGCCGGGATGCCGGCCTTCGATGCTATCGGGCACAGCTTCGCGACGATTGCCATTGGCGGGTTCTCCACCCACGACGCCAGCGTGGGGTACTTCGACAGCCCAACGATTAACACCATCATTGCGATTTTCCTGCTGATCTCCGGCTGTAACTACGGCCTGCACTTCTCTTTACTGAGCGGACGTAGTCTGAAGGTGTACTGGCGCGATCCTGAGTTCCGCATGTTCATTGGCGTCCAGCTTACCCTGGTCGTCATCTGCACCCTGGTGCTGTGGTTCCATGATGTTTACAACTCGGCGCTGACCACGCTCAATCAGGCGTTTTTCCAGGTGGTGTCGATGGCGACGACCGCCGGGTTTACCACGGACAGCATCGCGCGCTGGCCGCTGTTCCTGCCGGTACTTCTGCTGTGCTCCGCGTTTATCGGCGGCTGCGCCGGGTCGACGGGCGGTGGTCTGAAGGTGATTCGTATTCTGCTGCTATTCAAGCAGGGGAACCGTGAGCTGAAGCGCCTGGTCCACCCGAATGCGGTCTACAGCATTAAGCTGGGGAACCGCGCGCTGCCGGAACGTATCCTCGAAGCGGTGTGGGGGTTCTTCTCGGCGTATGCGCTGGTCTTTATCGTCAGCATGCTGGCGATCATCGCGACGGGAGTGGATGATTTCTCCGCCTTTGCGTCCGTCGTCGCAACACTGAACAACCTCGGGCCTGGGCTGGGGGTTGTGGCGGATAACTTTGCCAGCATGAACCCGGTTGCGAAATGGATCCTTATTGCCAATATGCTGTTTGGTCGTCTTGAGGTCTTTACGCTGCTGGTGCTGTTCACCCCAACATTCTGGCGCGAATAAGGAGCCGTTGATGAAAACACTGATTCTTTTCTCTACGCGAGACGGACAAACGCGTGAGATTGCCGCTTATCTGGCGTCGGAATTAAAAGAGCTGGGCATTTACTCAGATGTGGTGAACCTGAATCGCGCAGAGCAGATTGCCTGGCAGGAGTACGATCGCGTGGTGATTGGCGCCTCCATTCGTTACGGACACTTCCATCCGGCGCTGGATCGCTTTGTGAAAAAGCATACGGCGGTACTCAACACATTGCCGGGCGCGTTTTACTCGGTCAATCTGGTTGCCCGTAAAGCTGAGAAGCGTACGCCGCAGACCAACAGCTACACGCGCAAGTTTTTGCTCGGCTCGCCGTGGCAGCCAGACCTGTGCGCCGTCTTTGCCGGTGCGCTGCGCTATCCTCGCTACCGCTGGTATGACCGCTTCATGATCCGCCTGATAATGAAGATGACGGGTGGCGAAACCGATACGCGTAAAGAAGTGGTTTATACCGACTGGTCGCAGGTGGCCAGTTTTGCGCGGGAAATTGCCCATTTAGCGGGCGATTCGCGACTTAAATAAGCGTTAAGTTTGAAAAGTGAGCGAACGAAAAGTTTTTTTTATTTTGTGCTTGTCACTTCAGAATAACTCCCTATAATGCGCCTCCACTGATACGGAACAACGGCACACACGCCGCTGGGTCAGCAGAGAAAAGCAAAATAAAGGCTTGACTCTGAAGCGGGAAGGCGTAATATGCACACCCCGCGCCGCAGCGAAAACGAAGCGGCACTGCTCTTTAACAATTTATCAGACAATCTGTGTGGGCACTCAAAGTGACATGGATTCTTAACGTCGCAAGACGAAAAATGAATACCAAGTCTCTGAGTGAACATGCGTAATTCATTACGAAGTTTAATTCACGAGCATCAAACTTAAATTGAAGAGTTTGATCATGGCTCAGATTGAACGCTGGCGGCAGGCCTAACACATGCAAGTCGAACGGTAGCACAGAGAGCTTGCTCTCGGGTGACGAGTGGCGGACGGGTGAGTAATGTCTGGGAAACTGCCTGATGGAGGGGGATAACTACTGGAAACGGTAGCTAATACCGCATAACGTCGCAAGACCAAAGAGGGGGACCTTCGGGCCTCTTGCCATCAGATGTGCCCAGATGGGATTAGCTAGTAGGTGGGGTAACGGCTCACCTAGGCGACGATCCCTAGCTGGTCTGAGAGGATGACCAGCCACACTGGAACTGAGACACGGTCCAGACTCCTACGGGAGGCAGCAGTGGGGAATATTGCACAATGGGCGCAAGCCTGATGCAGCCATGCCGCGTGTATGAAGAAGGCCTTCGGGTTGTAAAGTACTTTCAGCGGGGAGGAAGGCGGTGAGGTTAATAACCTCATCGATTGACGTTACCCGCAGAAGAAGCACCGGCTAACTCCGTGCCAGCAGCCGCGGTAATACGGAGGGTGCAAGCGTTAATCGGAATTACTGGGCGTAAAGCGCACGCAGGCGGTCTGTCAAGTCGGATGTGAAATCCCCGGGCTCAACCTGGGAACTGCATTCGAAACTGGCAGGCTAGAGTCTTGTAGAGGGGGGTAGAATTCCAGGTGTAGCGGTGAAATGCGTAGAGATCTGGAGGAATACCGGTGGCGAAGGCGGCCCCCTGGACAAAGACTGACGCTCAGGTGCGAAAGCGTGGGGAGCAAACAGGATTAGATACCCTGGTAGTCCACGCCGTAAACGATGTCGACTTGGAGGTTGTGCCCTTGAGGCGTGGCTTCCGGAGCTAACGCGTTAAGTCGACCGCCTGGGGAGTACGGCCGCAAGGTTAAAACTCAAATGAATTGACGGGGGCCCGCACAAGCGGTGGAGCATGTGGTTTAATTCGATGCAACGCGAAGAACCTTACCTACTCTTGACATCCAGAGAACTTAGCAGAGATGCTTTGGTGCCTTCGGGAACTCTGAGACAGGTGCTGCATGGCTGTCGTCAGCTCGTGTTGTGAAATGTTGGGTTAAGTCCCGCAACGAGCGCAACCCTTATCCTTTGTTGCCAGCGGTTAGGCCGGGAACTCAAAGGAGACTGCCAGTGATAAACTGGAGGAAGGTGGGGATGACGTCAAGTCATCATGGCCCTTACGAGTAGGGCTACACACGTGCTACAATGGCGCATACAAAGAGAAGCGACCTCGCGAGAGCAAGCGGACCTCATAAAGTGCGTCGTAGTCCGGATTGGAGTCTGCAACTCGACTCCATGAAGTCGGAATCGCTAGTAATCGTGGATCAGAATGCCACGGTGAATACGTTCCCGGGCCTTGTACACACCGCCCGTCACACCATGGGAGTGGGTTGCAAAAGAAGTAGGTAGCTTAACCTTCGGGAGGGCGCTTACCACTTTGTGATTCATGACTGGGGTGAAGTCGTAACAAGGTAACCGTAGGGGAACCTGCGGTTGGATCACCTCCTTACCTTAAAGAACCTGCCTTTGCAGTGCTCACACAGATTGTCTGATGAAAAACAGCAGTAAAAAACCTCTACAGGCTTGTAGCTCAGGTGGTTAGAGCGCACCCCTGATAAGGGTGAGGTCGGTGGTTCAAGTCCACTCAGGCCTACCAAATTTGCGAAGCAAATTTGAAGAGGTTGGCAAAACGATGGGGCTATAGCTCAGCTGGGAGAGCGCCTGCTTTGCACGCAGGAGGTCTGCGGTTCGATCCCGCATAGCTCCACCATCTTTTACTGCGAACACAAGAAAACTTCAGAGTGAACCTGAAAAGGTGCACTGCGAAGTTTTGCTCTTTAAAAATCTGGATCAAGCTGAAAATTGAAACGACACATCTTTAATGGTGTGTTCGAGTCTCTCAAATTTTCGCAATCAGAAGTGAAACATCTTCGGGTTGTGAGGTTAAGCGACTAAGCGTACACGGTGGATGCCCTGGCAGTCAGAGGCGATGAAGGACGTGCTAATCTGCGAAAAGCGACGGCGAGGTGATATGAACCTTTGACCCGTCGATGTCCGAATGGGGAAACCCAGTGTGATCCGTCACACTATCGTTAACTGAATACATAGGTTAACGAGGCGAACCGGGGGAACTGAAACATCTAAGTACCCCGAGGAAAAGAAATCAACCGAGATTCCCCCAGTAGCGGCGAGCGAACGGGGAGCAGCCCGGAGTCTGAATCAGCTTGTGTGTTAGTGGAAGCGTCTGGAAAGTCGCACGGTACAGGGTGACAGTCCCGTACACGAAAATGCACAGGTTGTGAACTCGAAGAGTAGGGCGGGACACGTGGTATCCTGTCTGAATATGGGGGGACCATCCTCCAAGGCTAAATACTCCTGACTGACCGATAGTGAACCAGTACCGTGAGGGAAAGGCGAAAAGAACCCCGGCGAGGGGAGTGAAAAAGAACCTGAAACCGTGTACGTACAAGCAGTGGGAGCACCTTCGTGGTGTGACTGCGTACCTTTTGTATAATGGGTCAGCGACTTATATTCTGTAGCAAGGTTAACCGTATAGGGGAGCCGCAGGGAAACCGAGTCTTAACTGGGCGTTAAGTTGCAGGGTATAGACCCGAAACCCGGTGATCTAGCCATGGGCAGGTTGAAGGTTGGGTAACACTAACTGGAGGACCGAACCGACTAATGTTGAAAAATTAGCGGATGACCTGTGGCTGGGGGTGAAAGGCCAATCAAACCGGGAGATAGCTGGTTCTCCCCGAAAGCTATTTAGGTAGCGCCTCGTGAACTCATCTTCGGGGGTAGAGCACTGTTTCGGCTAGGGGGCCATCCCGGCTTACCAACCCGATGCAAACTACGAATACCGAAGAATGTTATCACGGGAGACACACGGCGGGTGCTAACGTCCGTCGTGAAGAGGGAAACAACCCAGACCGCCAGCTAAGGTCCCAAAGTCATGGTTAAGTGGGAAACGATGTGGGAAGGCACAGACAGCCAGGATGTTGGCTTAGAAGCAGCCATCATTTAAAGAAAGCGTAATAGCTCACTGGTCGAGTCGGCCTGCGCGGAAGATGTAACGGGGCTAAACCATGCACCGAAGCTGCGGCAGCGACACTATGTGTTGTTGGGTAGGGGAGCGTTCTGTAAGCCGTTGAAGGTGTGCTGTGAGGCATGCTGGAGGTATCAGAAGTGCGAATGCTGACATAAGTAACGATAAAGCGGGTGAAAAGCCCGCTCGCCGGAAGACCAAGGGTTCCTGTCCAACGTTAATCGGGGCAGGGTGAGTCGACCCCTAAGGCGAGGCCGAAAGGCGTAGTCGATGGGAAACAGGTTAATATTCCTGTACTTGGTGTTACTGCGAAGGGGGGACGGAGAAGGCTATGTCAGCCGGGCGACGGTTGTCCCGGTTTAAGCGTGTAGGTGTGTGTTCCAGGCAAATCCGGTTCACTTTAACACTGAGGCGTGATGACGAGGCACTACGGTGCTGAAGTGATAAATGCCCTGCTTCCAGGAAAAGCCTCTAAGCATCAGGTAACACGAAATCGTACCCCAAACCGACACAGGTGGTCAGGTAGAGAATACCAAGGCGCTTGAGAGAACTCGGGTGAAGGAACTAGGCAAAATGGTGCCGTAACTTCGGGAGAAGGCACGCTGATATGTAGGTGAAGTCCCTGCGGACGGAGCTGAAATCAGTCGAAGATACCAGCTGGCTGCAACTGTTTATTAAAAACACAGCACTGTGCAAACACGAAAGTGGACGTATACGGTGTGACGCCTGCCCGGTGCCGGAAGGTTAATTGATGGGGTTAGCGGCAACGCGAAGCTCTTGATCGAAGCCCCGGTAAACGGCGGCCGTAACTATAACGGTCCTAAGGTAGCGAAATTCCTTGTCGGGTAAGTTCCGACCTGCACGAATGGCGTAATGATGGCCAGGCTGTCTCCACCCGAGACTCAGTGAAATTGAACTCGCTGTGAAGATGCAGTGTACCCGCGGCAAGACGGAAAGACCCCGTGAACCTTTACTATAGCTTGACACTGAACACTGGTCCTTGATGTGTAGGATAGGTGGGAGGCTTTGAAGCGTGGACGCCAGTCTGCGTGGAGCCGTCCTTGAAATACCACCCTTTAATGGCTGGTGTTCTAACGTGGACCCGTGATCCGGGTTGCGGACAGTGTCTGGTGGGTAGTTTGACTGGGGCGGTCTCCTCCCAAAGAGTAACGGAGGAGCACGAAGGTTAGCTAATCCTGGTCGGACATCAGGAGGTTAGTGCAATGGCATAAGCTAGCTTGACTGCGAGAGTGACGGCTCGAGCAGGTGCGAAAGCAGGTCATAGTGATCCGGTGGTTCTGAATGGAAGGGCCATCGCTCAACGGATAAAAGGTACTCCGGGGATAACAGGCTGATACCGCCCAAGAGTTCATATCGACGGCGGTGTTTGGCACCTCGATGTCGGCTCATCACATCCTGGGGCTGAAGTAGGTCCCAAGGGTATGGCTGTTCGCCATTTAAAGTGGTACGCGAGCTGGGTTTAGAACGTCGTGAGACAGTTCGGTCCCTATCTGCCGTGGGCGCTGGAGAATTGAGGGGGGCTGCTCCTAGTACGAGAGGACCGGAGTGGACGCATCACTGGTGTTCGGGTTGTCATGCCAATGGCACTGCCCGGTAGCTAAATGCGGAAGAGATAAGTGCTGAAAGCATCTAAGCACGAAACTTGCCCCGAGATGAGTTCTCCCTGAGACTTTAAGTCTCCTGAAGGAACGTTGAAGACGACGACGTTGATAGGCCGGGTGTGTAAGCGTAGCGATGCGTTGAGCTAACCGGTACTAATGAACCGTGAGGCTTAACCTTACAACGCCGAAGATGTTTTGGCGGTGAGAGACAGATTTTCAGCCTGATACAGATAACAGAATTTGCCTGGCGGCTTTAGCGCGGTGGTCCCACCTGACCCCATGCCGAACTCAGAAGTGAAACGCCGTAGCGCCGATGGTAGTGTGGGGTCTCCCCATGTGAGAGTAGGGAACTGCCAGGCATCAAATAAGTGAAGAGGCCATCCGAAAGGATGGCCTTTTTGCGTTTCTGCGCTGCACAAACAGATCCCCCAACGCCCTGCTTATACGGTAAACTACCTGCGTTTTTGCATCAGGATAGCGTCTATGAACCACTCCCTTAAGCCCTGGAATACCTTTGGCATTCAACGTAATGCTAATCAAATTGTACGTGCCGATACTGCACAGCAGCTGCTGGATGCATGGCAAAGCGCAACAGAAAATAACGAACCCGTACTGATTCTGGGCGAAGGAAGCAATGTCCTGTTTCTCGACGATTTCGCGGGAACGGTGATCGTTAACCGCATTATGGGCATTGGTGTGGAAGAGCATGCCGATAGCTGGCATCTGCACGTGGGGGCCGGAGAAAACTGGCATCAGTTGGTGCAATTTACCCTCGAAAAAGGGATGCCGGGTCTGGAAAACCTGGCGCTTATACCAGGCTGCGCCGGATCGTCACCCATCCAAAACATCGGTGCCTACGGCATCGAACTGAAACATGTCTGTGAATATGTCGACTGCATCGAACTAGCGACCGGAACGGCTAAGCGCTTAACGGCAGAACAGTGTCGGTTTGGCTATCGTGACAGTATCTTCAAGCATGAATATCAGGATCGCTACGTGATTGTCGCCGTGGGCCTGCGTCTGCCAAAGAACTGGCAGCCGGTGCTGACCTATGGCGATTTAACGCGTCTCGATCCGGCAACCGTCACTCCCCGCGACGTATTTGACTCAGTTTGCCATATGCGAATGACCAAACTTCCCGATCCGAAAGTAAACGGAAATGCAGGAAGCTTCTTCAAAAATCCGGTTATTAGCAGCGAAAATGCAAAAGCCTTTCTTGAAGGATGGCCCACTGCGCCACATTATCCTCAGGCAGATGGCAGCGTGAAGCTGGCCGCTGGCTGGCTGATCGATCAATGCCAGTTAAAAGGCACGTCCGTAGGTGGCGCTGCCGTTCACCAGCAGCAGGCTCTGGTACTGATTAATCAATGCGATGCGACCAGCGATGATGTTGTACAGCTGGCGCATTATGTTCGTCAACGTGTGGGCGAAAAGTTTAACGTCTGGCTGGAGCCAGAAGTCCGCTTCATTGGCCGCACAGGTGAAGTGAATGCCGTGGAGACCATTGCGTGAAGGACAATACCATTCCGTTAACCCTGATTAGCATCCTTGCTGACGGGGAGTTTCACTCTGGCGAACAGCTGGGCGAGCAGCTGGGCATGAGCCGTGCCGGCATTAACAAGCATATCCAGACGCTTCGCGACTGGGGCGTCGATGTGTTCACGGTGCCGGGAAAAGGCTACAGCCTGCCGGAGCCAATTCAATTGCTGAATGAAGACGTCATCCGCAGCCAGCTTGAACACGGCAACGTTGCGGTGCTGCCGGTGATTGATTCGACGAACCAGTACCTTATGGATCGGCTGAGCGAACTCTCGTCCGGCGATGCCTGTGTTGCTGAATACCAGCAGGCCGGTCGTGGCCGTCGCGGTCGCAAATGGTTCTCGCCATTTGGCGCCAATCTCTATCTGTCCATGTACTGGCGTCTGGAGCAGGGGCCTGCCGCAGCCATTGGCCTGAGTCTGGTCATTGGTATCGTCATGGCGGAAGTGCTACACGATCTGGGTGCCGATCGGGTCCGCGTTAAGTGGCCAAACGATCTGTACCTTAACGATCGTAAACTTGCCGGTATTCTGGTCGAATTGACGGGTAAAACCGGTGATGCGGCGCAAATTGTTATTGGCGCGGGCCTCAATATGGTGATGCGTACTGTCCAGGATGATGTGGTGAATCAGGCCTGGACTAATCTCCAGGAGGCGGGGATTGTTATCGATCGTAACACCCTTGCCGTGCGCATGATTAAAGAGCTGCGCAGTTCACTCACGCTTTTTGAACAGGAAGGCCTGGCACCGTTCCTGTCTCGTTGGGAAAAGCTGGATAACTTCATCAACCGTCCGGTGAAGCTGCTGATTGGTGATAAAGAGATTTACGGCATTTCCCGCGGTATTGACGCACAGGGCGCGCTGCTTCTGGAGCAGGATGGCGCGATCAAGCCCTGGGTGGGCGGTGAGATTTCCCTGCGAAGCGCCGAATAACCGGATGGAGTGAACGATGCGAAAATCCGTCTGCGCTACCCTGGCATTTAACGATGGGGCAGCCTTCCGGAGAGCCCGAAATCACCTCTAAAGACGACGATTCGGAAAGTCTGAAAATGCGGGTGTGGATTTCAGCGCAATAATGACGCACTGACTATCCCCTCTCCCCTGTGGGAAGAGGGGGAAATCAGTTACTGCGGATACGGTACCCAGTCCCCGCCGTTCAGGCGAACGTACGGTTTGTTCTGATACTGAATCACCACCGCGTTGGCGTTCTCGGAGACTTCAGCCGTTTGCGGCAGGTTGCTGGTGAGCTGATCCCAGTTCACGCTATCTTCCACAAACAGCTTCCCGTCAACGGCGCGGGCAACCAGTTCTGAAATCGCCAGATAGCTGCTTGGCTGGGTAATCTCAATTGGTGCCCCCTGGTGCGGTGCCTTCATACCAAAGAATTTAATGCCTGCAGGCACGTTGGTAATGGACGGGCTTGGGATATCGCGCAGGCCGGATACCTGCATTCTGTCGCCTTTCAGCGCGCCACCGTGCTCAGGTACCACGACCACCATCACTTTACGGCCAGATTTTTCCAGCTCCGTGAAGAACGCGTCCAGCTCGTCGAAGAATTTCTGCGCCCGCACTTTGTAATCCGCCGTTTTACTCACCCCCGGGAAATGGTTACCGTCGTGAAGCGGCAGGGTGTTATAGAACGTTGCACTGCGCGGATTACTGTCTTTTTCGATGGTCTGCAGCCAGCGCTGCAGCACGGCGGTATCGTCATAAACCGGCGAGCCATCGAAGCCCAGCAGCGTAACGGGAAGACCGGTTTGATCCATCAGTGGCGCCTGCATGCCTCCCTGTTCACGTACCTCTTTCAGGAAGTTACCGAACTGACCGTTATGCCCCAGCATCAGGTGCTGCGTAAAGCCCAGCTTCGCGAGATTATCGAATAAATAACACTGGTTGCCAGCGGGCTGATACAGGTTTTTATGCGATGCCTGACCGCAGCTTGCTCGCAGCAGGCGGATTGCCGCCGGGCCGCTGTATGAGGTGGCAGAGTTAAAATCTTTAAACTGGATGTCAAAGTGGGACCACAGCGGGTGAGACATCAAACCGGCGGCATCCACGTCGGCCCAGGAGAGGGAACAGATGTTAATCACCAGCAGCTCAAACGGCTGTGCATCGGCTGGCAGCGCATCCGGGAATTTCGTCTGTCGCTTATCTTCAGCGGTATAGAAGCTGGAGAGCCAGGCATTAAGATTGGTGGAGGTCGGCGGTGCAGTCTGCGTTGGAATATCGCCCACCACCGGCGTATCGCCTGCCGTTGTAACGGTAGCCGCTGCGCTTCCTCCCGTCGTGGTTACCGTTGTCGTCGGCTGGCCGGCAGGCCACAGCGAAAAGCTTGGCCCCGCCAGCGTAAGCACGTTAAGCCAGATCATAATGGCGACGACAAACACCGTGACGCGGATCCACTGAGACAGGAACAGCCAGGCAACCAGCAGGACAAAGACGGCGCCAATCATCTGCCAGTTAATGAAACGCTCAACCAGGTCAAGCATATAGTCTGCGCTGAAGCCCGCGACCTGCGATCCCTGGCTCATTATGCTTTCCGGACCAGGCAGCCAGGTATCGTGCCAGAACAGCGCAAAGCCGATGGGGATGGCCACCCAATGGCGTAAACGATGCAGCCTGATGTTCGGCAGAGGCATCAGCAGGAAGGCCATAAACACCAGGTTAAGCAGGGGATGGAAATTCAGATAACCTGCCCAAAGCAGGCCAAACTTCACCAGAAAGTAGAAGTTCCAGCCGGAAAGGCCGCGCCAGTATTGCCAGAGCGGCGAGGGTGACGAAGCGGTATAGGAAGAATTAGTCATGTTTACGGTCTGCCTTGACGTGTGATGCCCGTGTCAGTGTTCCGGCTGGTTTTACATAGCGAGGTTTTACAAACATCACTCTGGCCGTATCACGGATACGGCGTATGGAATGGCGTGCATAGTAGCCAAGCGGGAAAAAGATCAGCGCGCAGAATACGACCAGTTGGATGATATCGCTGATATTCATGATGGTGCGTTCTCCCCGTTCTCAGTTAATAAGCGAAGGGGTTCCGGAACCCGACGCCATACATGTCCGTCATGTCTGGCATTGAGGATCGGTTTTACATCGCTCGTGATTGCGAGCGGTTTAACCCATTGTTCAGGCTGGAGAGCGCGCATTTGCACCAGCTCTGCGCTGATAGCATTATCTTCGAACCAAATCATACGGTTCGAGAAAATATCCCCGGTAGGCAGGGGGAAGATGTGGTTAAGCGCGGTATCAAGATCGTTGACCCGGCAAAACGACAAAAATAGCACCAGGCGATTGTCGCCAATGGTCATGATGTCCCCTGTACGGTTCGGGCGACACAGGGTGAGCGCCTGCTCAACGCGAATGCCCGGGACCGGCCGCAGGGCAACCATAACCCCTTTCCCGTCCGCCGGAAGTAACGTGTTGCTCATCATGTTGCCGACGGCATCGCAGAACGTATCCCATTTCTGGTAGCCACGCAGCTTCATCGGCTGGGTCATGGAGAGCAGCGTGGAGATATCTTCCGGTACATGGCGGCTGAACTGCTGGCCCTGAACGCTTTCAATAAGCGTCAGGCAGCGTGACAGTGGCGCATTCCAGGGGATAACCATATTTGCCCCGCAGCCCAGAAGCAGACGCTCATCGGTAGCACGCAGGCTGGTATTATTTTCGCGCACCACAATTTTTAACGCGCTGCCGCGCTGGCGGCGCAGGGTGTGAATTTGTCTCGCCAGCGTTTCAATCTGATTATTCTGCATCAACGAGAAAACGAGGGTGGCTGCCTGGGTGGTGCGGGCTTCATGAAAAAGCGCTTCGTTAGACTCAAACAGTGTCCAGTTTTCCGAAAGCGCGGGCGCGCCCTCTAAAACCGCAATATGGCTCAGGATGCGCTTTTCATCGCTGCGCGGCTGCACCACGGTTTCTTCCTGCTGTGCCAGGTGCCATTTTCCCTCAATATGTTTAAGAGTCAGCTGTTGCCTGGCGCTCACGCCCTTTTCATTGCACCAGAAGGCAATATCGTAGAGATAGCTGCCTGCCTGGTCACGAAGACTTGCCAGTCCGAACAGGGAGCGATATTCGCCCATCAAAAGTGAGAACAGCTTGTCATTATTACTGCCGGGGTTGACGACCAATAGCGTGCAATTTTGAAACTTTACCCATTTATTGATTTTTTCCAGCCACGACAGCAGTTTTTCAGCAGGAATATTTTGCAGTATGTTATTTGCACATTTAAGAATCACTAAATAGTGATCCGGATCTATAGAGCACTGAACGTCGCGGGACAAAAAGTATAGACTATCCGCTTCCGCTGACATAGAAAACAAACGTACTTTCTGGGGGCCGCTGTCGCTTTCGAGCGTAATTATTTTCTTCGGCTCTTCACCCATGCTAATGACGGCCACGCGGGAATCCTTATCCTGAGCGGCAATTGTCTGGTTTACCAGGCTGATAGCGTCTTCATTACGATCCGTATTAATCCACCAGACTCCACCGACTGGCATGTGGCTCAATTCGTCCCATAATGACTGGATGCCAATAGAAAATATGGAGTCCACGATGTCCCTCTTTTCGTCTAATTTGCCTGTATCTCAGTTTACTAGCGAAAGCGTAGAAATAAACCTAACATTGAAATTAAAGAACATCAGATTTAGCATGTAAATGAAATTTGTCAGGGCAGGATGCCCTGCAACTTCCGAGCGTGCGATTTTCCTCAAAGGGATGGAATAAGAATGGATAATAACGAACCTGCAACCCCAGTCGACTCGACTCTGGGTTACACATTCCAAAACGATTTTCTGGCGCTGGCGCAGGCCTTTTCTCTACCTGAAATAGATTACACCGATATTTCCCAGCGGGAACAGTTGGCTGCTGCTATTAAACGCTGGCCGTTATTAGCTGAATTCGCCCATCAACATTAAGGGAGCCATTGATGGCCATACTCGGATTACAGGGCGTCCGTGGCGGTGTGGGTACCACATCTGTTACCGCGGCGCTGGCGTGGTCATTACAGCTTTTAGGTGAATCGGTGCTGGTGATTGACGCCTGCGCCGATAATTTGCTGCGTATGTCGTTCAACGTCGATTTCACTCGCGAAGAGGGCTGGGCCCGCGCGCTGCTTGATGACAAAGACTGGCGGGATGCGGGGCTACGCTATACCTCCCAGCTGGATTTACTGCCTTTTGGCCAACTGACCACCACAGAACGCGAGAATGAAGCCGCCTATCAGCGTCTGTTTTCGCAGTTCACGCTTGCGCTGCAGAGCCTGAAAGAAAAGGGGCACTACCAGTGGATCCTCCTGGATCTGCCGCACGGCGCCGGGACGCTGACCCGGCAGCTCATCGCCCAGTGCGATCATGTACTTTCCGTGGTGAACGTCGATGCGAACTGCCATATTCGCCTGCATCAGCAGGGACTGCCTCAGAACGCGCACCTCCTGATTAACGATTTACGTATCGGTAGCCAAATCCAGGACGATCTCTATCAGGTGTGGCTGCAAAGCCAGCGCCGCCTGCTTCCCATTGTGATTCATCGGGATGAGGGGATGGCGGAATGCCTCGCCTCCAAGCAGCCGCTGGGCGAATACCGCAGCGACTCGCTGGCAGCAGAAGAGATCCTGACGTTGGCGAACTGGTGTCTGCTGAACTTCGCCAGCAAGGCGGAGCCTGCTGGGAGTTCGGTATGAGTCGACTCGCCAGCTGGCTTCTTATCCCGCCGGTCAGTTCGCGTTTGAGCGACCATTACCGGCACTTTCGCCGGCATGGTGCTCCGGCATTCAGCGCCGCGCTCGGCTGTTTCTGGCTGATTCTGGCCTGGACGTTCATTCCACTCGAGCACCCGCGCTGGCAGCGCATCCGTGCGCGTCACGGCGAATTATACCCACACATTAACCCCGACCGACCACGGCCTTTGGATCCGGCGCGCTATCTTATTCAGGCCGTCTGGCTGGCAATATCGTCATCCCGAACGGAGAAAATAACGCCGCACTGGCGCAGCTATTCCCGCATACAGCAGTTACGTGAACACTATCACCAGTGGCTGGATAAACTGCCCGCTAGCGTCAGCGATAAGACCAGCCATCTGGATAACCATAAAGAGCTTGGGCATCTCCACCCAGGCTTGCGGCGTTTTATTCTCGGCGTGATTGTCGTGTTCTCGCTCATTCTGGCGCTGGTCTGTATTACGCAACCTTTCAACCCCTTGGCGCAGTTCATCTTCCTGATCCTGCTGTGGGGCGTGGCGTTGCTGGTTCGTCGTATTCCGGGCCGTTTCTCGGCGCTGATGCTGATTGTGCTGTCGCTGACGGTTTCCTGCCGCTACATCTGGTGGCGTTACACCTCAACGCTGAACTGGGACGACCCGGTCAGCCTGGTGTGTGGTCTGGTGCTGCTTTTTGCTGAGACCTACGCGTGGATTGTGCTGGTGCTAGGCTATTTCCAGGTGATCTGGCCGCTCAACCGCCAGCCGGTTCCGCTGCCTAAAGACACCACGCAGTGGCCGACCGTCGATCTCTTCGTCCCGACCTACAACGAAGACCTGAGCGTGGTGAAAAACACCATCTATGCCGCGCTGGGCATCGACTGGCCGAAAGATAAGCTCAAAGTCTGGATCCTGGATGACGGTAACCGTCCGGCGTTTCGCCAGTTCGCGGAGGAGGTCGGCGTTGAGTACATCGCCCGCCCGACGCATGAACACGCTAAGGCGGGGAACATCAACAACGCCCTGAAGTATGCCTCCGGGGAGTTCGTCTCGATTTTTGACTGTGACCACGTGCCGACGCGCTCGTTCCTGCAGATGACCATGGGCTGGTTCCTGAAAGAGAAAGAGCTGGCGATGATGCAGACGCCGCACCACTTCTTCTCGCCGGACCCGTTTGAACGTAACCTTGGCCGCTTCCGCAAAACCCCGAACGAAGGCACGCTGTTCTATGGGCTGGTGCAGGACGGGAACGACATGTGGGATGCCACCTTCTTCTGCGGCTCCTGCGCGGTTATCCGCCGTAAGCCGCTGGATGAAATTGGCGGAATAGCCGTTGAAACGGTAACGGAAGATGCGCATACCTCGCTGCGCCTGCACCGTCGGGGCTATACCTCTGCCTATATGCGTATCCCTCAGGCCGCCGGTCTGGCGACGGAATCACTCTCCGCGCACATTGGTCAGCGTATTCGCTGGGCGCGCGGCATGGTGCAGATTTTCCGCCTCGATAACCCGCTGATAGGCAAAGGGCTCAAGCTGGCTCAACGTCTCTGCTACGTCAACGCCATGTTCCACTTCTTGTCCGGCATCCCGCGGTTGATCTTCCTGACCGCGCCGCTGGCGTTCCTGCTCCTTCACGCCTATATCATTTACGCCCCCGCGCTGATGATTGCGCTGTTCGTTCTGCCGCACATGATCCACGCGAGCCTGACGAACTCGAAGATTCAGGGCAAATACCGGCACTCCTTCTGGAGTGAAATCTACGAAACGGTGCTGGCGTGGTACATCGCGCCGCCGACGATGGTCGCGCTGATTAACCCGCACAAAGGGAAATTCAACGTCACCGCGAAGGGCGGTCTGGTGGAAGAAGAGTACGTCGACTGGGTGATCTCCCGCCCGTATATCTTCCTCGTGCTGTTGAATATTGTCGGCGTGATCGCCGGTATCTGGCGCTACTTCTACGGCCCGGAAAACGAAATCCTGACCGTCTTTGTAAGTATGGCCTGGGTGTTCTACAACCTGATTATCCTCGGCGGCGCGGTGGCGGTATCGGTAGAGAGTAAACAGGTTCGTCGCGCGCATCGCGTTGAAATCTGCATGCCTGCGGCGATCGCCCGTGAAGATGGTCACCTCTTCTCCTGTACGGTGCACGACTTCTCTGACGGTGGCCTGGGGATCAAAATCAACGGCCAGGCGAAAGTCCTGGAAGGGCAGAAGGTTAACCTGCTGCTTAAGCGCGGTCAGCAGGAGTATGTCTTCCCGACGCAGGTTGTGCGTGTGGCAGGCAGTGAAGTGGGTCTGCAGCTGATGCCGTTGACCAAAAAGCAACACATTGATTTTGTGCAGTGTACGTTTGCCCGTGCGGATACATGGGCTCTCTGGCAGGACAGCTTCCCGGAAGATAAACCTCTGGAAAGCCTGCTGGATATTCTGAAGCTGGGGTTCCGTGGCTATCGTCACCTTGCAGAATTTGCCCCGTCGTCGGTGAAATTAATTTTCCGGTCACTTACTTCGCTGGTTTCCTGGGTCGTGTCGTTCATTCCTCGTCGTCCCGAGCGGGATGAGACGAAGCAGGCGGACCCGGTTATGGCTCAACAATGATGATAACGCGATGAAAACAAAACTTTCCTGGTTATGTGCAGTGGCAATGGGAGTGAGTGCACTTCCCGCAACAATGGCTAACGCAGCACCCGGTAACGCAGCGGCGACGCCTGCGCCGACGGTACCTGTCGTCGCGCAGGCAACCGATCCGGTTGTTACGGCGGCACCCGGTCAAACAGAAAACATCATTCCGAACCAGCCAACGGAGGGGAACACCCTGCCGGTCGAGAATCCGGTCATCGGGCAGGTGATGCCGGGCGTGCGGGGGGCTAATGCGCCCGTTGTCGCGGATAATGTGCCGTCGCGGGACGTGAAGCTGACCTTCGCGCAAATTGCGCCGCCGCCGGGCAGCATGGTGCTGCGCGGCGTCAACCCTAACGGCAGCATTGAATTTGGTATGCGCAGCGATGAGGTTGTTTCAAATGCGGTACTGAACCTTGAATACACCCCGTCGCCATCCCTGCTGCCGACGCAGTCTCAGCTGAAGGTCTACCTGAACGATGAACTGATGGACGTTCTGCCGGTGACCAAAGAGCAGCTGGGTAAGAAAACACAGGCGCAGGTGCCGATTAACCCGCTGTTCATCACCGACTTTAACCGTATCCGTCTGGAGTTTGTTGGTCACTACCGCGATGTCTGCGAAAACCCCGCCAGCAACACGCTGTGGCTGGACGTCGGGCGTAACTCCTCGCTGCAGATGACCTACCAGCCGCTGGCGCTGAAAAACGATCTGTCGGCGTTCCCGGTTCCGTTCTTCGACCCGCGTGATAACCGTCCGCTCACGCTGCCGATGGTGTTTGCATCGTCCCCTGACGTAACCGAGCAGCTGGCGGCGACCATTGTGGCCTCCTGGTTTGGCTCCCGCTCCGGCTGGCGCGGTCAGAACTTCCCGGTAATGTATGACAAAATGCCGGACAGGAACGCGATTGTCTTTGCAACCAACGCGAAGCGTCCGGGCTTCCTGCGCGACCACCCGGAAGTCAAAGCGCCAACCATTGAGATGGTAAGTCACCCTGATAACCCGTACGTGAAGCTGCTGGTGGTCTTTGGTCGTGATAATAAAGATCTGGTCCAGGCCGCGAAGGCGATTGCTCAGGGCAACGTCCTTTTCCGCGGCAACAGCGTGGTGGTGGACGAAGTTAAGCCGCTACTGGCGCGTAAACCTTATGACGCGCCAAACTGGGTGCGTACCGACCGCGCCGTGACGTTTGGTGAACTGAAAACCTATGAAGAGCAGCTGCAGGCCTCCGGCCTTGAGCCATCGCCGATTAGCCTGTCGCTGAACCTGCCGCCGGATCTGTACTTGCTTCGCACCAACGGCATTGATATCAATCTCAACTACCGCTATACCGCGCCGGCGACGAAAGACAGCTCGCGCATGGATATCAGCCTGAACAACCAGTTCCTGCAATCGTTCAGCCTGCAAAGTACCCAGGACACCAACCGTCTGATGCTCCGCCTGCCGGTGCTGCAGGGGCTGCTGGACGGAAAAACGGACGTCTCTATTCCGGCGCTGAAGCTTGGCGCGATCAACCAGCTGCGTTTTGATTTCCAGTACATGAACCCTATGCCTGGCGGTTCGGTGGATAACTGCATCACCTTCCAGCCGGTACAAAACCACGTTGTGATCGGCGATGAGTCGACCATCGACTTCTCGAAGTACTACCATTTCCTGGCGATGCCGGATCTGCGTGCCTTTGCTAACGCGGGTTTCCCGTTCAGCCGCATGGCCGATCTCTCTGAATCCATTGTGGTGATGCCAAAAGCGCCAAACGAAGGCCAGGTGACGACCCTGCTCGACACCATGGCAACCGTAGGCGCGCAAACCGGATTACCGGCAGTTAACGTCACGTTGACGGACGATGGCAGTCAGATCCAGAACAAAGATGCGGATATCATGGTGATCGGCACCATCCCGGACAAGCTGAAGGATGAAAAACGTATCGACCTGCTGGTGAAAGCCACCGAGTCGTGGGTTAACACGCCGCTTCGCCAGACCGAGTTCCCAAGCATTATGCCGGACGTGAACGACCGTAAGGCCAGCGCGCAGACGGCCGTAACCTCTCAGGGGGCGATGGCTGCGGTGGTGGGCTTCCAGTCTCCTTACAACGATCAGCGTAGCGTGATAGCCCTGCTGGCGGACAGCCCGCGTGGCTATGAGCTGCTGAATACCGCGATGAACGACAGCGGCAAACGTGCCGCGATGTTTGGTTCTGTGTCGGTGATTCGCGAGTCCGGCGTCAACAGCCTGCGCGTGGGTGATGTATATTACGTCGGCCATCTGCCGTGGTTCGAGCGCCTGTGGTATGCGCTGTCGAACCATCCGGTTCTGCTCGCCATCCTGGCTGCGGTCAGCGTGGTCTTGCTGGCATGGGTGCTGTGGCGTCTGCTGCGCATCATCAGCCGTCGTCGCCTTAACCCGGATGAGTAAGACGTGATGAAAGCCTTTCGCTGGTGTGTAGTCGCAGCGTTGATGCTGGCGGCGATCCCTCTTCGCGCCGCCTGTACCTGGCCTGCCTGGGAGCAGTTTAAAAAGGATTACATCAGCGAGGGCGGGCGCGTCATCGATCCGAGCGACACGCGTAAAATTACAACGTCGGAAGGGCAAAGCTATGCGTTGTTCTTTGCCCTGGCCGCTAACGATCGCAAGGCGTTTGACCAGCTGCTGACGTGGACGCGCGATAACCTCGCCAGCGGCAATCTCAACGATCGTCTACCCGCCTGGCTCTGGGGACAGAAAGACAAAGAAAACTGGGGAGTGATTGATACCAACTCCGCCTCAGATGCCGATGTCTGGATTGCCTGGTCGCTGCTCGAAGCGGGCCGGTTATGGAAAGACCCGGACTATACCCAAACGGGCAAGGCACTGCTAAAACGCATTGCCAGCGAGGAAGTGGTGAAAGTGCCGGGGCTCGGCTCAATGCTGCTTCCCGGTAAAGTCGGTTTTGCCGAAGAAAACGCCTGGCGCTTTAACCCCAGCTACCTTCCTCCACAGTTAGCGAGCTATTTCACCCGCTACGGTGCACCGTGGACCACGCTGCGTGAAACCAATCTGCGGCTGCTGCTGGAAAGCGCGCCGAAGGGATTCTCGCCGAACTGGGTGCAGTATCAGAAAAACAAAGGCTGGCAGCTACAGCAGGATAAAACGCTGGAAGGGGGCTATGACGCCATCCGTGTCTATCTTTGGGTGGGCATGATGAGCGATAAAGATCCTCAAAAAGCCCGGCTGCTGACGCGCTTCCAGCCGATGGCGGCAAAGACAATTAAACAGGGCGTGCCGCCGGAGAAAGTGGATGTGGCGACGGGTAAACACACCGGCAATGGCCCGGTCGGGTTCTCTGCCGCGATGCTGCCGTTTTTACAGCAGCGCGATGCCCAGGCGGTTCAGCGCCAGCGCGTGGCAGATCATTTTCCCGATGACAATGCCTACTACAGCTATGTATTGACTCTTTTTGGTCAGGGATGGGATCAGCATCGTTTTCGCTTCACCGCTAAGGGTGAATTAATACCGGATTGGGGCCAGGAATGCGCAAGTTCACAGTAAATCTACTCACTCTATCGCTTGGGCTGGCACTGATGCCGCTGGCGCAGGCCGTTAACTCTCCGCAGCAGAAACAGCTGCTGGAGCAGGTTCGGCTGGGCGAATCGACCCATCGTGAGGATTTGGTTCGTCAGTCGCTCTACCGTCTTGAGCTGATCGATCCGAACAACCCTGACGTCATTGCCGCCCGCTTTCGCTACCTGCTGCGCCAGGGCGATAACGCCGGAGCGCAAAAAGAGCTGGACCGCCTGAAGGGGATCGCCCCTGACTCCGGCGCGTACCAGTCCTCACGCAATACCATGCTGCTTTCCACCCCGGATGGCCGCCAGCAGCTTCAGCAGGCGCGCTTACTCGCTACGACAGGGCACACGCAGGAGGCGATTGCCGCCTATGACAAGCTCTTTGACGGCAACCCGCCGGGCGGCGACGTGGCGACGGAATACTGGAATGTGGTGGCGAAAGATCCTGCCCGTCGCGCTTCGGCCATCAACCAACTGAAAAAAATAAACAGCAGCAGCCCCGGGAATACCCAGCTCCAGACGACGCTGGCCCAGCTTCTGTTCCAGAGCGGACGCCGTGATGAAGGCTTTGCGGTGCTGCAGGAGATGGCTAAATCCACCGGCGGCCGCGGCCAGGCCTCTGACATGTGGTATGAGCAGATCAAAGACCAGCCTGCCAGCAGCGCCAGCGTCACCGCGCTGCAAAAATACCTGACCGTCTTCAGCGACGGCGATAGCGTCGCGGCGGCGCGCGCCCAGCTTGAGGCGCAGCAAAAGCAGCTCGCTGACCCGGCGTTCCGCGCGAAAGCGGAAGGGCTGGCGGCGGTGGATGCCGGGCAGGGGAGTAAGGCGGTGGCGGAGCTGCAAAAAGCCGTCAGCGCCAACCATGCCGACAGTGAAGCGGTGGGGGCTCTGGGGCAGGCCTATTCCCAGAAAGGCGATCGCGCCCGCGCGGTGGCACAGTTTGAAAAGGCGATTGCCCTCGATCCGCAGAGCGATAACCGCGGTAAATGGGACAGCTTGCTGAAGGTTAACCGCTACTGGCTGCTGATCCAGCAGGGGGATGCGGCGCTGAAGGCGAATAACCCGGCGCAGGCGGAGCGTTACTATCAGCAGGCGCGCAACGTCGACAACACCGACAGCTATGCGGTGCTGGGGCTGGGAGATGCCGCTGCGGCGCGTAAAGATAACGACGCGGCGGAGCGTTATTACCGCCAGGCGTTACGTATGGACAGCAGCAACAGCAATGCGGTTCGCGGCCTTGCCAATGTTTACCGCGCGCAGTCCCCGGAGAAAGCCTCGCAGTTTATCCAGTCGCTCTCTGCCAGCCAGCGCCGGAGTATTGATGATATTGAGCGTAGCCTGACTAACGAGCAGCTTTCCGCCCAGGCAGAACAGCTGGAGAGTCAGGGGAAATACGCTCAGGCGGCAGAAATTCAGCGTCGCCGTCTGGCACTCTCGCCCGGTGACGTCTGGATAACCTATCGTCTCTCGCGCGATCTCTACAGCGCGGGCCAGCGCAGCCAGGCGGATACCCTGATGCGCCAGCTTGCCAGCCAGAAACCGTCTGACCCGGAGCAGGTGTATGCCAACGGGCTCTACCTGTCCGGAAACGATCAGGACCGGGCCGCGCTGGCGCATCTGAATACCCTGCCGCGCAGCCAGTGGAACGGCAACATTCAGGAACTTGCCGACCGTCTGCAAAGCAATCAGGTGCTGGAAACCGCCAACCGCCTGCGCGACAGCGGCAAAGAGCAGGAGGCGGAAAATCTTCTGCGTCAGCAGCCTGCCTCCACCCGCATCGACCTGACGCTGGCGGACTGGGCGCAGCAGCGTGGCGATCTGAACGCGGCGAAAACGACGTACAGCGCCGTCCTGCAGCGTGAGCCGCAGAACGAAGACGCGATCCTCGGTTTGACCGAAATTTACAGCGCGGAAGGTAACAAAGATGCCGCCCGTGCAGAGCTCGCGAAACTGCCCGCCGCGCAAAACGGCCAGCCGCTGTCGCTCAATATGCAGCGCCGGATCGCGATGGCGCAGGCAGGTCTGGGCGATTCCGCTGCCGCAGAACAGACCTTCAGCAAAATCATTCCGCAGGCTAAATCACAGCCCGCCTCCATGGAAAGCGCGCTGGTGCTGCGTGATGCTGCCCGCTTCCAGACGCAAAACGGCCAGCCGCAGCAGGCGCTGGAGACGTATAAAGATGCGATGGTGTCGTCCGGCATCACCACGACGCGTCCGGTGGACAATGACAGTTTCACCCGTCTGACGCGTAACGATGAAAAAGATGACTGGCTGAAGCGCGGCGTGCGCAGTGACGCCGGTGATTTGTACCGTCAGCAGGATGTTAACGTCACGCTCCAGCACGACTACTGGGGCTCCAGCGGCACGGGCGGCTATTCCGACCTGAAAGCGCATACCACCATGCTCCAGGTGGACGCCCCGCTCTCTGACGGGCGCATGTTCTTCAGAAGCGATCTGGTCAACATGGACGCTGGCACCTTTGATAACAATAACGGAACCTACGACCCTAAATGGGGAACCTGCTACGACACGCCGTGTAGCGGCAACACCAGCCAGAGCGACAGCGGCGCCAGCGTCGCCGTTGGCTGGCAGAATAAAACCTGGGCGATGGATATTGGTACCACGCCAATGGGCTTTGACGTCGTCGACGTGGTGGGGGGTATCAGCTACAGCAGCGATTTAGGCCCCATCGGCTACACCGTCAACGCCCATCGTCGGCCTATCTCCAGCTCTCTGCTGGCGTTCGCCGGGCAAAAAGATACCAATACCGGCACCACCTGGGGCGGCGTGCGCGCGACGGGCGGCGGGGTAAGTATCAGCTATGACAAAGGCGAGGCGAACGGCGTCTGGTCAAGCCTGAACGCGGAAACGCTGACCGGTAAAAATGTGGAAGATAACTGGCGCGTCCGCTGGATGACGGGTTATTACTACAAGCTTATTAATAAAAACAACGAGCGCCTGACGGTCGGCGTCTCCAATATGCTCTGGCACTACGATAAGGATCTGAGCGGCTATTCCCTCGGTCAGGGCGGCTACTACAGCCCGCAGGAGTATGTTTCCTTCGCGCTGCCGGTGACCTGGCGTAAGCGTACGGAAAACTGGTCCTGGGAGCTGGGTGGCTCGGTGTCCTGGTCCCACTCCAAAACCAAAGACGAGCTGCGTTACCCTATCCAGAGCCTGATCCCGACCGATGAGCCAGGCCGCTATACCGACCGTGGCGCGATGGAAACCGGCAGCTCCTCCTCCGGGACGGGTTATACCGCGCGGGCAATTATCGAACGCCGGGTCACCTCCAACTGGTTTGTGGGCATGGGCGTAGATATTCAGGAAGCGAAAGATTACACCCCAAGCCATGCGCTAATTTATGTGCGCTACTCTGCTGCAGGCTGGCAGGGCGATATGGACTTACCGCCGCAGCCGCTTATTCCTTATGCGGACTGGTAATCGGATTTTCCTTAATCCATTTGTAAGTCTCTCTTAATAGCGCGGCAATCGGGTATACTCAGGCGCGCCAGGTTTACACCCTGGCGCGCCCTGCGCTTCGAGTTTTGTGGAGAGTCATTTTGCGTGTCAGCCGTTCCTTAACGATCAAACAAATGGCGATGGTCTCTGCCGTCACTATGCTGTTTGTACTGCTCTTCTGCGTAATTTTGCTGTTTCATTCCGTACAGCAGAATCGCTATAACACGGCTTCGCAGTTAGAAAGTATCGCCCGCTCGGTGCGCGGCCCGCTCTCCGCCTCGATCCTGAAAGGGGACATTCCCGAAGCGGAAACCATCTTAAAGCGCATTCAGCCTGCCGGGGTCGTTAGCCGCGCCGATGTCGTCTTACCCAACCAGTTCCAGGCGTTGCGGATGAGTTTTATCCCGGAGCGTCCCGTCCCGATGATGGTGATGCGCCTGTTTGAACTGCCGGTGCAAATTTCTCTGCCTCTCTATTCGCTGGAACGTCCTGCCAATCCGCAGCCACTGGCCTACCTGGTTCTGCAGGCGGACTCGTACCGGATGTATAAATTCGTCATGAGTTGGGTGGTTACGTTAGTGACCACTTGCTTACTTATGACCCTGATCATCAGCGTAGCGCTGACGTGGTGTATAAACCGCCTCATTGTCCATCCGCTGCGCCGTATCGCCCGCGAGCTGAATGGGCTTTCGCCGCAGGATCAACTGGGGCACCAGCTTGAGCTGCCGCGTCTACATCAAGACGATGAGATCGGTATGCTGGTGCGCAGCTACAACCTCAACCAGCAGCGCATCCAGCGTCATCAGGATGAGCTAAACAACAGCGCCACGCGCTTCCCTGTGTCGGAGCTACCTAATAAAGCGTTTCTGATGGCAATGCTGGAGCAGACCGTTGCGCGGCAGCAAACCACGGCGCTGATGGTGATTGCCTGTGAAACCCTGCAGGACACGGCGGGCGTGCTCAAGGAGAGCCAGCGTGAAATGCTGCTGCTGACGCTGGTGGAAAAGGTGAAGTCTGTCCTTGCCCCGCGCATGGTGCTGACACAGGTCAGCGGTTACGACCTGGTGGTGATTGCCAACGGCGTGAAAGAGCCGTGGCACGCCATCACATTAGGTCAGCAAGTACTCACTGTCATAAATGAGCGGCTGCCCGTGCAGGGCATCCAGCTTCGTCCGAGCGCCAGTATCGGCATCGCCATGTACTACGGTGATTTAACGGCGGAGCAGCTGTACCGCCGCGCGTTCTCGGCGGCGTTTACCGCCCGGCGCAAAGGGAAAAATCAGATCCAGTTCTTTGACCCGGAGCAGATGGAAAAGGCGCAGCAGCGCCTGACGGAAGAGAGCGATATCCTGACCGCGCTGGATAACCGTCAGTTCGCCCTCTGGCTACAGCCGCAGGTGAATTTACAGACGGGGGAAGTGAAAAGCGCCGAGGCGCTGCTCCGCCTGCAGCAGCCGGATGGCTCCTGGGAGCTGCCGGAGGGGCTGATTGAGCGCATCGAATCCTGCGGGCTGATGGTCACCGTTGGCTATTGGGTACTGGAGGAGTCCTGCCGCCAGCTTGCCGCCTGGCAGGAGCGCGGCGTAACGCTGCCGCTGTCGGTCAACTTGTCTGCCCTGCAGCTTATGCATCCGACGATGGTCTCCGAGATGCTGGAGCTGATCCACCGCTACCGGATCAAGCCTGATACGCTGACGCTGGAAGTGACGGAGAGCCGGCGCATTGACGATCCTAACGACGCGGTGGCCATCCTGAAGCCGCTGCGCAATGCCGGCATTCGCATCGCGCTGGACGATTTTGGTATGGGCTACGCCGGGCTGCGCCAGCTTCAGCACATGAAAGCCCTGCCGGTGGACGTGCTCAAAATCGATAAATCGTTTGTCGACGGGCTGCCGGAAGACAGCAGCATGGTGCAGGCCATCGTTCAGATGGCGCGCAGCCTCAAGGTGCATCTTATTGCCGAGGGGATTGAAACCGAAGCGCAACGCGTCTGGCTGGCAGAGGCGGGCGTCGAGAGCGGCCAGGGCTATCTTTTTGCCCCCGCGGTGCCGCCAGATGTCTTCGAGCAGCGATACCTTTCTGGCGCTGACCATAACGCAAAAGTGTAATTTTGTTGCTGGCTTGTGCGAGCCAGTTCAAAGTTCTTAACATTTGTGTTTCAAATTTGAACCGGGTTTATTTCTGTCCTGTTATACGGGTGTTATTTTAAAGCCGCAGGTTAACCATAACCTTACAAAGCCTGTGGTTTTTCTTCCCAAGGACACCCTATGAAAACCTCACTCTTCAAAAGTCTTTATTTCCAGGTCCTGACAGCCATCGCCATCGGTATTCTGCTGGGTCACTATTACCCGGAGCTGGGCGCGCAAATGAAACCGCTTGGCGACGCGTTCGTTAAGCTCATTAAAATGGTCATCGCCCCGGTGATCTTCTGTACGGTGGTAACGGGCATCGCTGGCATGGAAAGCATGAAGGCGGTGGGCCGTACCGGTGCAGTGGCGCTTCTCTACTTTGAAGTGGTCAGTACCCTTGCGCTGATTATTGGTCTGGTCATCGTCAACGTGGTACAGCCTGGCGCGGGTATGAACGTTGATCCCTCTACGCTGGATGCCAAAGCGGTTGCGGTCTATGCCGAACAGGCGAAGGATCAGGGCGTGGTGGCCTTCCTGCTGGACGTCATCCCTGGCAGCGTCATCGGCGCCTTCGCCAGCGGAAACATTCTGCAGGTGCTGCTGTTTGCCGTGATGTTTGGCTTCGCCCTGCACCGTCTGGGCAGCAAGGGCCAGCTTATCTTCAACGTGATTGAAAGCTTCTCGCAGGTCATCTTTGGCATCATCAATATGATCATGCGCCTGGCGCCGATCGGTGCCTTCGGTGCGATGGCCTTCACCATCGGCAAGTATGGCGTTGGCACGCTGGTGCAGCTGGGTCAGCTGATCATCTGCTTCTACATCACCTGTATTCTTTTCGTGGTGGTGGTGCTGGGCTCCATCGCCCGTGCGACAGGCTTCAGCATTTTCAAATTCATCCGCTACATCCGTGAAGAGCTGCTGATTGTTCTGGGGACCTCCTCTTCAGAATCGGCGCTGCCGCGTATGCTCGACAAGATGGAAAAGCTGGGGTGCCGTAAATCGGTGGTCGGCCTGGTGATCCCGACGGGGTACTCCTTCAACCTTGACGGTACCTCGATATACCTGACGATGGCGGCCGTGTTTATCGCCCAGGCGACCAACAGCCATATGGATATTTTCCATCAAATCACCCTGCTGGTGGTGCTCTTGCTGTCGTCTAAAGGGGCTGCGGGCGTGACGGGCAGCGGCTTTATCGTGCTGGCGGCCACCATTTCTGCGGTGGGGCATCTGCCGGTGGCGGGTCTGGCACTGATTCTTGGTATTGACCGCTTTATGTCTGAGGCGCGTGCCCTTACCAACCTGGTGGGTAACGGCGTGGCCACGGTGGTGGTCGCGAAATGGGTGAAAGAGCTGGATCACAAGAAGCTCAACGATACGCTGAATAATCGCGCGTCTGATAGCAAAAATCCTGGTTTAACCTCCTAATCTTGTCACAATTGCCCGCATTCCCTTGTCGGGATGCGGGCTCCTGCGCATAATAACTGTTCATACCTGTCATAATTCGACAAGATTTTTTTTGGGTATATTTCACTTCGGACCGTGACGTTTTGCCGAACGCGCGGTCTAATCGACGTGTTTTCATCGTCATCTTTTAGAGTGCAGCGCGTCGCGAGACACTCTTTTTAACCAGGAATGTTGATCAGGGGTTCACATGCAGGGCACAAAAATTCGACTCTTAACCGGCGGTTTGCTGATGATGGCAGCAGCCAGTTATGTGCAGGCAGATGCGCTCCAGCCAGACCCGGCCTGGCAACAAGGCACGCTAGCGAACGGTTTTCAGTGGCAGGTGTTATCTACTCCACAGCGTCCCAGCGATCGTATTGAAATCCGTCTGTCCGTAAATACCGGCTCCCTTACGGAAAGCACTCAGCAAACCGGTTTTAGCCATTTTATTCCCCGTCTGGCGCTCACGCAGAGCGGCAGCTTGCAGGCAGTACAGGTGCGTTCGCTGTGGCAACAGGCCATCGATCCGAAACGCCCCCTTCCTCCGGCTGTGGTCTCCTATGACTACACCATGTTTAACCTGAGCCTGCCAAATAACCGTAACGACCTGCTTAAAGAAGCCCTTACCTATCTCTCCGATGCCTCTGGCAACCTGGCGATTACGCCGGACACCGTGAACTATGCGTTGAGCAACGGCGACATGGTGGCGACCTGGCCTGCGGATACCAAAGAGGGCTGGTGGCGCTACCGTCTGAAAGGCTCAACGTTGCTGGGGCACGATCCGGCAGAGCCGCTGAAGCAGCCGGTGGACGTCGAACAGGTAAAATCGTTCTACCAGAAATGGTACACCCCGGACGCGATGACGCTGATCGTCGTCGGCAATGTGGATAGCCGCGCGGTGGTTGAGCAGATCAACAAAGCGTTTGGCGATCTGAAGGGCAAACGCGAAACGCCAGCCCCTGTCCCGACGCTCTCTCCGCTGCGCGCCGAGCCTGTCAGCATTATGACGGACACCGTGCGCCAGGACAGGCTCTCCGTGATGTGGGATAACGCCTGGCAGCCTATTCGTGAGTCTGCGGCGCTGCTGCGCTACTGGCGTGCCGATCTGGCGCGTGAAGCGTTGTTCTGGCACGTTCAGCAGACGCTCAGCAAAAACAACGTGAAGAACATTGGCCTTGGCTTTGACTGCCGCGTGCTGTTCCAGCGTGCGCAATGTGCCATTAACGTTGAATCGCCGGGCGATAAACTGAATGCGAACCTGGGTGTGGTGGCGAAAGAGCTGGCAAAAGTGCGTAAAGAGGGGCTCTCTGAAGAGGAGTTCAACGCGCTGCTGGCCCAGAAAAAACTGGAGCTGCAGAAACTGTTTGCCACCTACGCTCGCGCCGATACCGACATTCTGATCAGCCAGCGGATTCGCTCCCTGCAGAATCAGGTTGTCGACATTGCGCCTGAGCAGTACCAGAAGCTGCGTCAGGACTTCCTGAACGGTCTGACTGTGAATATGCTGAATCAGGATTTACGTCAGCAGCTGTCGCAGGATATGGCGTTGATCCTTCTGCAGCCGAAAGGCGAGCCGGAATATGACATGAAGGAACTTCAGAAGACCTGGGATTCCATTATGGCCACCGCGTCGCAGCCGGCGCAGGCTGCAACGGCTGATGATCTACACCAGGACGCGTCGGATATTCCGCAGGGGCAGTAACCCCCTCACGCTGACCCTCTCCCCTTTGGGGAGAGGGTTAGGGGAAACTAAACAGGCATCGCCTCGCGCGGAATAATCGCCCCGCGATACTGAATCACGGTGCTGGCCGTCAGGTGCCCACGCTGTGCCGCCGCTTCCGGCGTTCCCCCCGTCAGGCGTACCGCCAGGTAGCCCGCGCTGAAGGAATCCCCCGCCGCGGTGGTATCAATCACTTTCTCTTTGGCCAGCTTCACCGCAGGGACCTCAATCACCGCTTCACCCGCAATCGCGACCAGGCACGACTCCGCGCCGCGCTTAATCACCACTTCGCTCACGCCTGCTGCGTGCGTGCGGGCAATCACGTCCTCAACCGGCTTTTCACCCCACAGGGCGTCTTCATCATCGAGCGTGAGGAAGGCGATGTCCGTGCACTGCAGCATCTGCTGATAAACCTGCTGCGTCTCTTCGCGGCTGGCCCACAGGCGCGGGCGGTAGTTGTTATCAAAAATCACCTTCCCGCCGTTGGCGCGGCATTCGCGCAGCAGCGAGAGCAGCTTTTCGCGGCTGGTCGGGCTTAAAATCGCCAGGCTAATGCCGCTCAGATAGAGATAGTCAAACGTCGCCAGCTCTTCGCAGATGGCCCCAGCGGCGTCGCTCTCCAGCCAGAATTTGGCCGCGGCTTCGTTACGCCAGTAATAAAACGTGCGTTCGCCGGTGCTGTCAGTTTCGATGTAGTAAAGCCCAGGCAGGCGGTTTTCCATACGCTGTATAAGCGAGGTGTCAACATGTTCACTCTGCCAGGCTTCCAGCATCTGCTGGCTGAAGCTGTCCGTGCCGAGGGCGGTGACGTAGTTCAAGGTGAGTGCCTCAGGCGCAACCTGACGGGCAATGTAAACCGAGGTGTTTAACGTATCGCCACCAAATCCGCGGCTGACTTCCGCGCCTTTTTGTGACAGCTCAATCATGCATTCGCCAATCACGGCAATTTTTTTGGACATAGTCGTGAACCTGAACAGAAGAATTTTCAGCAGTGTGCGCCGAGTGAATTAGATGGTCAACTATATTAAAACGGTGTTCCATTATTTTATTTGAGCCAGCGCGTGTTCCGGCAAATTTCTGTCATCTTAATTTCATTTTCACGGTGAATTGAACATAAAGTTCTCAATTATCGCGCCGATAATCCTGTGACGAGTCCAGAAAGGCTATCCCAACAACAGGACATCTGAAATGAAGTCAGAGCAGGTTATCCAGCGGCTGAGCACTACGCCTGAGGCAAGTATTGAGAACTTGCAGGAGCATCGCTACTGGCTGCAATGTGAGCGCGCGTACACCTGGCAGCCGATCTATCGAACGGACGGTCGGCTGATGGCAATTGAGATTTTGACCGTCGTTACGCATCCCTCAAACCCTACTCAGCGCATCGCTCCGGATCGCTATTTTGCCGAAGTTGCCGTTCGCCAGCGTCTGGACGTGCTGGAAGAGCAGCTCCGTATGCTGGCGACGAAACAGGCCTTTTTCGAGCAGCATACGATCCTCGCCTCGGTGAACGTGGATGGCCCAACTCTGCTGGCGCTGCGTCAGAACGCGAAGCTGCAGGAGCTGATCGCCACCCTGCCGTGGCTGCGCTTTGAGCTGGTGGAGCACGTGCGCCTGCCGCAGGATTCCTCGTTTGCGTCAATGTGTGAATTTGGCCCGCTGTGGCTGGATGACTTTGGCACCGGTATGGCGAACTTCTCGGCCCTCAGCGAAGTGCGCTATGACTACATCAAGGTGGCCCGCGATCTGTTCATCATGCTGCGCCAGACCCCGGAAGGGCGGAATCTGTTTACGCTGTTATTGCAGTTGATGAATCGCTATTGCCAGGGGGTGATCGTTGAAGGCGTGGAAACGCTGGAAGAGTGGCGTGATGTGCAAAACTCTCCCGCAGCGGCGGCGCAAGGCTATTTCCTCTCTCGCCCCGTGCCGATGGATCTCCTCGAAAGCGCCAGAACGACCCTCTGATAGCCCCGTTTCCCTTTGTCTGGACTATAGTTTTACAGGACAGGTCATCAGGAAAGGGGATAACAATGACAAAAACAACCAGGGTCATTTCCTGGATTACAGGGATTTTCTTGTTGTTGATCGCGATCGTCGTCATCATTATCGCGACGTTTGACTGGAACCGCCTTAAGCCGACCATCAACCAGAAAGTCTCAACTGAGCTGAACCGTCCCTTCGCCATTCGTGGCGATCTGGGTGTGGTATGGGAGCGTCAGAAAGAGGAGACCGGCTGGCGAAGCTGGATCCCCTGGCCGCAAGTCCACGCCGACGACATTATTCTCGGCAACCCGCCGGATATCCCCGAAGTGACCATGGTGCATCTGCCGCGCGTGGAAGCCACGCTGGCGCCGCTAGCGCTCCTGACCAAAACCGTCTATCTACCGTGGATCAAGCTCCAGCAGCCCGATGCGCGCCTGATCCGCCTCTCTGAAAAAAACAATAACTGGACGTTTAACCTTGCCAGCGAGGGCGAAAAAGATCCGAATGCCCAGCCCTCTTCGTGGTCATTCCGTCTGGACAATATTCTTTTCGATCGCGGGCGGATCGCCATCGACGATAAGGTCAGCAAGGCAGACGTGGAGATCCTGGTCGATCCGCTGGGTAAACCGCTGCCGTTTAGCGAAGTCACGGGCAATAAAGCGAAAGGCGATAGCGCCAAAGCGGGTGATTATGTCTTCGGCCTGACGGCAAAAGGGCGCTACAACGGTCAGCCGCTTAACGGGAAAGGGAAAATCGGCGGCATGCTGGCCCTCCGGAGCGAAGGCACGCCGTTCCCGGTGCAGGCGGATTTCCGCTCGGGGAATACGCGCGTGGCGTTTGTGGGGACGGTCAACGACCCGATGAACATGGGGGGCGTCGACCTGCAGCTCAAGTTCGCCGGTGACTCGCTTGGCGAACTGTATGAACTGACCGGCGTACTGCTGCCGGATACCCCGCCGTTCGAAACGGACGGGCATTTGGTTGCCAAAATTGATACCGAAAAATCGTCCGTTTTTGACTACCGGGATTTCAACGGCCGCATCGGCGACAGCGATATTCACGGCACGCTGACCTACACCACCGGAAAACCACGGCCAAAACTGGAAGGGGATGTCGAATCCCGCCAGCTGCGTCTGGCCGATCTTGGCCCGCTGATAGGCGTGGATTCGGGCAAAGGGACAAAGTCAAAAGAGGTCAAAAAGGACGTTCAGCCTGCGGGAAAAGTGCTGCCTTACGATCGCTTTGAGACCGATAAGTGGGACGTGATGGACGCAGATGTGCGCTTCAAAGGGCGCAAGATTGAGCATGGCAGCACGCTGCCGCTGAGCGATCTCTCAACGCATATCATCCTGAAAAATGCCGACCTGCGCCTGCAGCCGCTGAAGTTTGGCATGGCGGGCGGGACGATTTCCTCCAACATTCACCTGGAAGGCGATAAAAAGCCGATGCAGGGGCGGGCGGAGATCCAGGCGCGTCGATTGAAGCTGAAAGAGCTGATGCCGAACGTGGAGCTGATGCAGAAAACCCTCGGTGAAATGAACGGCGATGCGGACATTCGCGGGGTGGGGAATTCCGTGGCGGCACTGCTGGGCAGCGGCAACGGTAACCTGAAACTGCTAATGAACGACGGTCTGGTCAGCCGCAACCTGATGGAGATCCTGGGGCTGAACGTCGGTAACTTTATCATCGGGCAAATCTTTGGCGATGACGAGGTGCGGGTGAACTGCGCGGCGGCGAATGTGGATCTGGTTAATGGCGTGGCGCGTCCGCAGATTTTTGCCTTCGACACGGAAAACGCGGTGATTAACGTGACCGGTACCGCCAGCATGGCCTCCGAGCAGCTGGATTTGACCATCGATCCGGAAAGTAAGGGAATTCGTATTATTACCCTGCGCTCGCCGCTTTACGTGCGTGGGACCTTCAAAAATCCGCAGGCGGGCGTCAAGCCCGGGCCGCTGATTGCGCGTGGCGCGGTGGCCGCAGCCCTCGCGACGTTGGTCACCCCGGCCGCAGCGCTGCTGGCGTTGATTTCGCCGTCAGAAGGCGAGGCGAATCAATGCCGGACGATTTTGTCGCAGATGAAGAAGTAACGCCTTTCTCCCTCTCCCTGTGGGAGAGGGCCGGGGTGAGGGCATCAGGCCGCAATGAATTACAGCGCCTGATGCTTAGTCTCATGCGTCAGCAGCAGCGCAATCAACGTCAGCGCCGCCATGGCCGCCAGATAAACGCCCACGTAGAACAGACCATAATTTGCCTGCAGCCAGGTGGCGATATACGGTGCCACGGACGCACCCAGAATAGACGAGACGTTATAGGAGAACGACGCGCCGGTATAACGCACTTCCGTCGGGAACAGCTCCGGCAGCAGCGCGCCCATCGGGCCGAAGGTCAGCCCCATCAGGCTCAGGCCAATCAGCAGGTACGCCATCACCAGCGCCGGGCTACCTGAACTCAGCAGCGGCGGGAAGACGAACAGAGCAAACAGAATGATCAGCGTGGTGATCGTAATCATGCTCGCACGACGACCAAACTTATCCGCCAGCAGGCCGGCAATCGGTACCATCACGCCAAACCCAATCACCGCCATCATCAGCATCCACAGCACTTCGTTACGCGGCAGGCCCAGCCCAACCGGTGCGGCAGCGGTACTGTAGGTCATGGAATACACCGTCATGATGTAGAACAGCGTGTAGGTAGCCAGCATGATAAACGTGCCCAGCACGGTCACGCGCACGTGTTTTGTCAGCAGGGTGCCCAGCGGCACTTTTACCTGTTTTTTCGCCGCGGCTACTTTTGCGAACACCGGCGTCTCATGCAGGGAAACACGCACATACAGGCCAATCAGCACCAGCACGGCCGAGAAGACAAACGGAATACGCCAGCCCCAGCTCATGAACTGTTCGTCCGTCAGCAGCCAGGAGAGCAGCAGGAAGGTCCCGTTGGCAAAGAAGAAGCCAATCGGCGCGCCAAGCTGCGGGAATGAACCGTACAGCGCACGTTTACGCGGCGGGGCGTTCTCGGTCGCCAGCAGCGCCGCGCCACCCCATTCACCGCCCAGCCCCAGACCCTGACCAAAACGCGCCAGCGCCAGCAGGACCGGCGCCAGAATGCCGATGGTTTCGTAGGTCGGCAGCAGGCCGATCGCCACGGTGGAGATGCCCATTGTCAGCAGCGAGGCCACCAGGGTGACCTTGCGCCCAATACGATCGCCGAAGTGTCCAAACAGCGCGGAGCCAATCGGACGCGCCACAAACGCGATAGCAAAGGTCGCCAGAGACTGTAGCGTCGCCGCCGTCGGGTCTCCCTGCGGGAAGAAAATATGCGGGAAAACGATGACCGCTGCGGTGGCGTAAATGTAAAAGTCGAAGAACTCAATGGCGGTGCCAATCAGCGATGCGACGACAACTTTATTGCGCGAGTTTACCGGGACGTTTTCCGCACCAGAGTCGAGTGTTGTGGCTGTTGATTGCATAATATTTTCTTATTTTTTGTCGAACGAAAGGCCATATTACGCACAGCAAAAGCGACATTTCAATCTGTAACAAAATAGCTTCCTGATTATAAAATCAACAAAAAGCGGATAATGTTCAGGCCAGCCAAAATGCTTCCATGAAATGCTTCACGTTTTTTAAATATTGGTGGATAAAACTGGTTTTCGGTTAAATAAAAGTTACGGACTGGATTTATATGCTGAAATGATGAGTCGGGCTGAAATATCAGCCCGAGAGCGGAATTAACGATGTGTTTTTCCTGGCATTCGCGTGTCGCCTTTGTACTCGGCGGTGGCAATCCACGCCGCGCAGAACAGGGTTAAACGCGCGAAGAAGTAAAAGAACGCCATCAGCCCGAGCACCGAGCCAAATGCCGCGCCGGATGGGGATTTCACCAGCGACGGCAGGGTGTAAGTCATCACGATCTTAATCACTTCAAAGCCGATCGCCGCAATCAATGTGCCGCGGAGCAGCGCCTTCTTACGCGGACGATGCCGAGGCAAGCGCCAGAAAATCCAGAAGAACAGCAGGTAGTTGGCGAAGATAGAAATCGCCAGTCCGATGCCGCGCCAGGCGGGCTTCAGCCATTCGATGTAATCAAGATAGAGCGCAGAAATAATCATCTGCTGCGCGGAGCCCGCCACGGAGGTAATGGAGAGCGTGACGACGAGCGCGATAAGCAGGCCAATCAGCGAAATAAAGTCGCGGAAATATTTAACCCAAATTTTCTCCTGATCCTGCGGTTTACGCTCCCACACCTCGCGCGACTGGGCGCGAATAGCTTCGCGGAGGTTGCCCATCCAGTTAACGCCGGAGTAAAGGGCGATGAGCAAACCGACGATCCCGACGGTGGTGCGCTGCTGAACGGCGGTGTTTATCGTGCTTTTCAGCGTGGTGGCGAGGGTTGGGTCACTGACGTTATTCAGGATCTTATTGAAAATATCCTGCAGCAGCGTTGGATGTGACGCGAGTACAAAACCGGCCGCTGCAAACGACACCATCAGGATGGGGATCATCGACAGGAACGAAAAATAGGTGATCGCGGCACCGAACTGGTTCCCCATGCGGTCATTAAAGCGCTCGGTCGCACGTATTAGATGCGCAACCATGGGAAACTGTTGAATTCTCTCCGCCAGGCTGGTGACGGTGCCCAGTGCCTTGCTGGCGGTACCAGGGGCTTTAGCCTCTTCCGGCTCGGTTTCCATCTTCTTGATGGGTTCATAATCTAAATGTTGGGTGGGTCGTTGCGGGTTATTTTCCGGCGTCACGCGTCTTTTCCTTTTTCGTTTGGCTGGATGTTACTGAATTATAGCTTGCGACTAGTCCACGTAAGTTTTTGTGAGTTCGGTTAGCCACTCCATAAACAGGTGAACCCGGCGAGAGAGGTTGCGCCGGTGGGGGTAAATCAGGGAGACAGGCATCGGTTCCGCGCGATACTGCGGGAGGATCTCAATCAGTTTCTTTGCGCGCAGCAGGTCGCGCACCCCAACGCGCGGGGCCTGAATGATCCCCAGCCCGGCAAGGCAGGCGGCCTGGTAAGTTTCCGTGCTGTTGACGGTTAGCACCCCGCCCGTTTTTATCCACTGCGTCGTGCTTCCGTTATAAAATTCAAAGCCCTGAGGGCGGCTTCCCAGCATCGCGGCATAATGAATCACGGCGTGCGAGCCTAAATCGTCCAGCGTGTCAGGGTAGCCAAAACGCGCCAGATAATCCGGGCTGGCGCAGTTTATCACCGACAGCTTGCCCAGCGGACGGGCTATCAGCCCTGAGTCCTTCAGGGAACCCACGCGGACGACGCAATCAAACCCTTCCCGGACCACATCCACCAGACGATCGCTGCTGCTGAGCTCCAGTTCGATACCCGGATACTGCTGTAAAAACGCAGGCAGTTTGGGGATGACGACATTTCGAGCAACGCCAACAGGCATATCCACGCGCAGCCTTCCGCTGATGCTGGAGGGATCGTGCTGAAACATACCGTCCAGCTCATCCAGGTTCGCCAGCAGATCTTTTGCCCGTTCGTAATAGACCATGCCGTCCTGCGTCAGGCTGACGCGGCGCGTGGTACGGTGCAGTAGCTGGGTGCCAAGCCGGTTTTCCAGTGTCTGAATTTGCCGGGAAACGCTGCCTTTCGGCAGCGTTAATGTCTCTGCCGCGCGGGAAAAACTCTCCAGTTCCGCGACGCGAACAAACAGCTGCATTGCGTGAATTTTATCCATAGATGAAGCTCATTGTTGTTTGCAATGAAACAGTGAAGCGTTATTACCCATCTTTATTGATCTTCTATCACCTAATAAGCTCTTTCTCAATCTCCATAACAGCCAAAACGAGGTTTATGATGACTGAACGTATCGCATTAGTGACGGGTGGTAGCCGCGGCTTAGGTAAAAACGCTGCGTTAAAGCTGGCTGCTGACGGCACGGGAATTATCCTGACCTACAATCGTAGCCAGCAGGAAGCGCTGGAAGTTGTGCGCGAAATTCAGGAAAAAGGCGTCAAGGCGGCGGCATTAAAGCTCAACGTCGGGGATATCGCCAGTTTCGAAAATTTTGCTCAACAGCTTCAGGAGATCCTGAAGAGCGTCTGGCAGCGCGAAACATTTGATTATTTATTGAACAATGCCGGAACGGGTTTATACGCACCCTATACCGAAACGACGGAAGCCCAGTTTGATGAGGCGCTGAACATTCACTTCAAAGGGCCTTTCTTCCTGACGCAGCGCCTGCTGCCTCTGCTTAACGACGGGGGGCGGATCCTCAATGTCTCCAGCGGACTGGCCCGCTTCACCCAGCCAGGCTCAGGAACCTACGCGGCCATGAAAGGGGCGATGGAAGTGCTCACCCGCTATCAGGCGAAGGAGCTTGGAGCGCGCGGTATCTCAGTCAATATTATCGCACCAGGCGCGATCGAAACCGACTTTGGCGGTGGGCGCGTGCGCGACAACGCGCAGCTTAACCAGATGCTGGCGTCGCAGACGGCGCTGGGGCGGGTAGGTTTGCCGGACGATATCGGGGATGCCATTGCGGCGCTGCTTAGCGATAAGCTTGGCTGGATGAACGCGCAACGTATTGAAGTATCAGGCGGCATGTTCCTGTGATGTCTGATGTTAAGGGGAGGGAACCCCTTAAGGAAATCCTTAATATGGATGTGTCAAAATGCGGATAAATATAAAAACCACTGGTGGATTTGTAACCTCTCCATTCATTGAGTTTTTTCTTAAATAGCGCTTATGTAGAATCCCCCTTCGCTATTCTCAGAGGGAGAAATACGATGCGAGTAATCATGTTTGACAGGCAGTCGATATTTATTCATGGAGCGATACACGGTTTGCAGAAATTAATTCCTGAAATAAATATAACGGGGGCTTGTCAGGCAGATGATTTATGGACGCAAATATCCGCGTCACCGTCTGCTATCGTCATGATTGACGGCAATTTAATTCAGGATGAGGGGAGTTCTTTCCTGGATGAAATCATGCATCGCTTCCCGTCGGTACGGGTGATGATGGTTCTGGCAAAAAAAGAGACCCGATGGGTTGAACAACTCATGCAGCGAAACGTGATGGCTATTATCCCCCGTAACGCTAACCCTGAGCGGTTTGCCGCCGTGCTGGATTCCGTGTCCAGAGGGATGGTCTGCTTTCCCGCTGAGTGGGTCAGCCAGCAATCGTCAGCGCAGGCGTTACTTTTCTTAAGCGAGCGTCAGCGTGAGGTGCTGAAGCTGCTGGCGGCGGGCGAATCAAACAAAGAGATTGGTCGCAATCTCAACATCAGTGCGGCCACGGTAAAAGCGCATCTGGAAGCGCTTTTTCGCCGGCTGGAGGTAAAAAACCGAACCCAGGCAGCCATGTACTACACCCGGGCGACGGCCTGAAGCAGCGCTTTCGGGAGTGAAGACGTCACGCCGAAACTCAGTATCATCAGTACCAGCGCGTCATGCTGCTGCTGGGTTAATGGATGTATACACTTTTCCCGCAGCAGCGTTTCACACAACTGAATATCTTCATGGAGTAAATATTCCGCCTGAAGAGGCGTGATAAGGCCGTGAAAATTTTCCCGTTCGCGGATCACATGCCCATAGCCGATAACCCATACACCCTTTTCATCACGATATTTCTCCAGTGAAAGCCCTTGATGTTTCTTTATTAATTCTATGGCGGCAGAAGATATATTTAGCGCATGACCGTTCATATTCGTTTCCTCTTAATGGCGATACTGTAGAGGAATCGCGGTACGAGCAATATCCGCCAAATGGCTGTTGATCAGGAATTATTGTTCAGGTATTCCTGCCGTAATAACCCAAATAACCAGTCATTTTGCCAGCGACCGGAAAGGTAATAGCTTTCACGTAGCTCGCCTTCCAGCTGGAAGCGAGCTTTTTCCAGCAGGCGCCTGGAGGCGACGTTTCCCGCGGTGACGGTGGCGGTGAGCCGACGAATACCGCCCTGATGAAAGGCGTAATCGCAAAGCGCCTGCAGGGATTCGAAGCCGTAACCTTTGCCCTGCGCCTCGGGGGCAAAAAGAAAGCCCACTTCGGCGCAATCTTCTTCCCGATGAATATACCCGGTAACGCCCAGCGGGGCCTGTGAGAGGGCATCACGTACGACGAGGCACAGCCAGTGCGCGCTGCCTGGCGTCCAGGGCGTTAGGCGCGAATCAAACGCCTCCCGGATCGCTGCGACGGGGCGGTTCTCCGCCACAAAGCGCATGACTTCGGGGTGTTGCTGCAACGCCAGAAAAAAGGGCCAGTCTTGTTCCTGCAGGGGCGAGCAGTTCAGGCGTGAGGTCATTAAAACTGGCATTAAGATTCTCCTGAAGCATTTTAAATGATTTTAGGGTTGTCACTTTATTTCAACAGAAAGTCAGGTATGGTTAAGCGCGTATAAATAAAAAGAAAAACGGCCGTTAGTGCCCATTCCGGATGTCTTCGCTGTCGCTTAAGGAAAACAATGACTCTCAGCACATCACATCATATCCGCGAACAGTTTGAACACTGTCTGGCGGTCATTCGCCAGGCGTCGGTGGAAATCTTGCTTCTTCTGAATGTACATGTTTCTGAGGGAAAAGATCCACGCTGGTTTCTGGAACAGCTGGACAGCGCGCGTTTAGGCCTTGGGGGATGGGCTACGGTTGCGAAGAAGCTTAACCTGAATGATGCCGAGATGTCGGAATTTACGCTGCAGCTGCGCCTGCTGCAGCAGCGCGTCCCGCAGTACGAAAGCGGGCAGGATGTCAGTGAAAACCAGCTTATTGCGGCGATGCGGTTTGTGACTACGCTGGAACATCTTCGTCTGCAGCAGCCGCTTCTGACCTACAGCACCGAGCTGGCCCCGGGAAGCGAACTCCAGCAACAGCAGGCGCATAAGCAGGTACGCGCAATTGAGTTAATGATTAAAGGCCTCATTCAGCAGGCCTGGCCCGATCAGGTGCGGCTCAATAATCATCTTAAAACCTTATTTAACGCTGACCGCGTACGGCGCTGGCTGAAGCATGGCGAAATCAACGATGTCCTGAGCGGCATGATGTTCAGTGAACTGGCGCAAATGCTGGTGGATAAAAAAGAGTTCAGCCGCTATTACGCCTCGCTGTTTAACGACCCGTCCATGCTGACGCTCCTGGTGGAGCCGCGCAAAACGCTGCAAACCTTCCTCGACGACATTCGGCAAATCCGCAACAGCATTACGGTGCAGAAAACGTTAAGTTCGGCGCAAATTCAGCTGCTGGATAACTACTACATGCAGATCTCCCGTCCGGTTCAACGCGCGTTTGAGGAGGGGAGAACGCGCGTCAACCCGGCCGGATTCATGGCTGTGGATGCCAGCGAGCTGCACGCGTTCTGGGAAAAGGCACAAAAAATGGATCGGGTTACCGGTGGGGATCTATTTGAAGTCCGCGACACGATTGAAAAGCCGACCCAGCGCGCCCCGCGCACGCCCGAACAGCGTGAGCAGCTTATCTCCGGTGCGCTATGGGGAGCGGTCGGCGTGATGGTGATTGCCATCGTGGTAGGCGGCTTCTGGCTGGTGACCAGCAGCAAACCGCAGCCTGCTGCCGAAAATACGGCGCAAGCGGCGGCTCCGCCGCAGGAGATGCGCGAAACCCCCTCCTCGCGCGAGACGCTGACGCGCATGGGAGTGACCTGGGACGAGAGTAATTTCCGTTCGGCGATTAACCGCAACGATACCCGCGTGGCGCTGCTCTTTTTGCAGGGTGGGATGGACTGGAAGCTGTCATGGACCGAAGAGGCGATGTCGGCAGGCTATGACGACGTTCTGGAGCTTATGCTGCGCTATCGGCAGAACATGGCAGAAGAGAAGCCGTGTCGTCGTTTCATCAATACGCTTAGCCACGCCATGTCAAACGGCGAGTCCCTGACGTCAATACGTAAAGAGTATCTGAAAGCGTTCTGCACCGTGCCGGCCGTGGTGAAGCGCCAGAAGCACGATCTTGAGATGGCAACGCGACGCGCGCAGTCACAGCCGGATGCCACCACAAAAAAATGGCAGTCTATTCAGACCGCCATTTATGAGGTGATTCGTTAACGTTTTCCCCTCTCCCCAGAGGGGAGAGGGGCCAGATCGCACCTCTCTCAAGGCTCCCCATACAACCCAATCAACCGTCGCACCACGCCGTTCGTCCAGCCGAAGCCATCCTGTAGCGGATACTCCCCGCCGCCCCCTTCGCGCGGCGTGCTGCTGGCGATGTGATACTTCTCAATCAGCTTGTGGTGCGTCTTGTAGAAGTGGTTCACCGTATGCAGCCAGCTCCAGGCGATTTCATCCCCCAGCGGGTCGTTGCCGTACTGCTTGAACCCCTGGATCGCCATCCACTGCAGCGGCGCCCAGCCATTGGGTTTATCCCACTGCTCGCCGGTTTCGTACTCGGTTGCCAGAATCCCACCCGGCGTCAGCAGACGCGCTTTTACCGCGTCAGATAAACGTTCTGCCTGCTCGTGCGTCGCCATTCCAACATACAGCGGCACAATGCTGGCGGCAGAAAACAGCGCCATCTGCTCGCGTCGCCAGTCGTAATCGCGGTAACAGCCACTCTCCTCGTCCCACAGATAGCGGTTCACCGCCGCGCGGCGATCGGTGGCCTTCTGGCGGAACAGCTCGGCCGTCTCTTTATCCCCTTTCGACGCCGAGATATTGGCAATCGCGCTCTCCAGCTTAAACAGGAAGGCGTTCAAATCGATGGGGATAAATTGCGTCGTGCGAATGCTGGCGAGCCGCGCCGGATCGCGCAGCCAGCGGGAGGAGTAGTCCCAGCCAGACGCTGCTCCCGCACGCAGATCGCGATAGACCTCATTCGGCGGACGGCCCGAGTGGCGGGCGGTTTCCACGTCTTCAATCCACGATTCGTCGCGCGGGGTGTCACGGTCGTCCCAGTAGCGGTTGAGCAATGAACCGTCCGGCATGCGCACCGCGCTGCGGTATGCCTGATTAAGCAGTAGCGACTCCGCGCCGTCCATCCAGAAGGCGTGCTCCATTTTGAGATGGTCGAGGTAACGCTTCGCGCCGCGCACGCCGTCCTCTTCAAACAGCTCCACCATCAGGGCAAAGACCGGCGGCTGCGAGCGGCTGAGATAATAGGTGCGGTTGCCGTTAGGGATATGGCCGTAGCGTTCGATCAGCCATGCGAAGTTATCCGCCATGCACTTCAGCAGATCGTTACGGCCGCTCTCCGCCAGCCCCAGCATGGAGAAGTACGAATCCCAGTAGTAGGTCTCGCTGAATCGCCCGCCGGGCACGATATAGGCCTGCGGCAGCGCCAGCAGGGACGACCAGGGAATATGGTCCTGCGGTTCGCGCGTCAGGACGGGCCACAGGCTATCAATGTGCTCTTTCAGCGACAGGCCGGGGTCGGAGACATACTCCGTGCTGGAGGTTTCAGGCAGCCAGAAGTGGTTCTCAACGAACTGGCGCAGGTCGAAATCCCGGTGCCGTCTGACCTTACGGTAGCGGATCAGAATATCCAGCGGATCCATCTTCGGCGCGCAGTCGGGGAAGGTTTTGCTGTCCGCAAACAGCCGCGTCGACTGTACGTGCTCGAACAGTTCGAGGTAGCGATCGGCGGGCGTCAGGGCATCGGAGGCGGGTAGCCCCTCGATCATTTCGGGTTCCGGCTCCGCCTCAATCATCTCATCCAGTTTTAACTCGCAGGGATCGGTCTCGTAGCGCAGCTCTTCTGCAATCTCGAGTTCGATGTTCTCGGTAGCCTGTAGTTTCTGGTTGAACATGGTGATAGGGACCTCCGGTTGTGTGTTCTGAAGACAGGTTTCTCCGGGCGTCCTATAAGCGTAGACATTCGCTTCGGTAGATGTGGAGGGATATGTGCGGTAGATCACTCTTTTCGGAGCATTCGTTTTGCAACGATTTATGTATGTGAATAAAAAAAGCCCCTCCGGAGAGGGGCTTCTGCATTATCGCATGGTGACAAACTCTTCCGCCGCCGTAGGGTGGATCGCCACGGTGTTGTCGAAGTCTTTCTTGGTCGCACCCATCTTCAGCGCCACCGCAAAGCCCTGCAGGATCTCATCCATGCCGAAGCCAATGCCGTGGATACCGACAATCTTCTCTTCTGGGCCCACGCAGACCAGCTTCATGCGGCACGGCTGACGGTGAGAGGTGACGGCGGTATACATCGCGGTGAACGCGGATTTATACACTTTCACCTGGTCGTCGCCGTACTGCTCGCGCGCCTGCGGCTCGGTTAAGCCGACGGTGCCGATTGGCGGGTGGCTAAAGACCACGGTCGGGATATTGCTGTAGTCCAGATGCTCGTCCGGCTTGTTGTTGAACAGACGCTCGGAGAGACGACGGCCCGCCGCAACGGCCACCGGCGTCAGTTCAACCGCACCGGTGTTATCACCGACGGCGTAAATGCCCGGTACGCTGGTGTTCTGGAACTTATCGACGACGATGTAGCCTTTTTCGTCGGTTTTCACGCCGGTCACCGCCAGGTTAAAGCTGTCGTTCGCCGGTTCACGGCCAATCGCCCAGATCAGGCAATCAACGGTCTGGCTGCGGCCATCTTCCAGCTCAAGGGTCAGGCTGCCGTCCGCGTTTTTAACGACCGCTTTAGGCACGGCGTTGGTGTGCAGGGTTGGGCCTTCGGTGTTCATCACTTCAACCAGCGTATCGACGATCAGCGGGTCAAAGCTGCGCAGCGGTGCGTGTTTACGCACGAACAGGTGCGCTTCTGCACCCAGTCCGTTAATCACGCCAGCCAGCTCAACCGCGATGTAGCCCGCGCCCACCACGGCAACGCGCTCAGGCAAGGCAGGCAGCTCGAAGAAGCCGTCGGAGTCGATACCGTATTCCGCGCCCGGAATATTCGGATGGCTCGGACGGCCGCCGGTGGCGATCAGGATATGATCGGCGGTGATCGTCTCGCCGTTCACTTCGATCGTTTTCGCGTCCACAAAGCGGGCGAAGCCGTGAATCACGTCGACGTTATTTTTGCCCAGCACGTTGTCGTACGAGGTGTGAATGCGGTCGATGTAGGCGGTACGGCTGGCGATCAGCTTGTCCCAGTCGAAATTGTTGATGGTGGTGTCAAAGCCGTAGTCCGGACCGTACATATGGATCGCTTCACGAATTTGCGCCGCGTGCCACATCACCTTTTTCGGTACACAACCCACGTTCACGCAGGTGCCGCCCAGCGCTTTGGCTTCAATCAGCGCACATTTCTGGCCGTACATGGCCGCGCGGTTGATGGAGGCGATGCCGCCGCTGCCGCCGCCGATTGCGATGTAGTCATAATGCTTAGTCATAGCTTTTGTCCTTAATCGTGAATTGCCGCGATTGTATACCTGAAATCAATAGTTTCCACCGATGGCTGCAATTACTCCGGCACGATCCAGCTGACGGTGGCGTGGCCCGTTCCGGCTGGCACCAGCGTTTTGTGCAGCCACGGCAGCACGTTGTTCATCTGCGCTTCCAGCTTCCACGGCGGGTTAATGACGATCATGCCGGAAGCGGTCATGCCGCGCTGGTCGCTGTCCGGGCGTACCGCCAGCTCAATCTGCAGGATTTTACGAATGCCGGTCGCCTCAAGGTCTTTGATCATGCGCTTAATCTGCGCGCGCAGCACCACCGGGTACCACAGGGCATAGGTTCCGGTCGCAAAACGTTTGTAGCCTTCGTTGATGCCGGTCACCACCGCCTGATAGTCGGTTTTGATTTCGTACGGTGGGTCGATCAGCACCAGGCCGCGACGGGAAACCGGCGGCAGCTTGGCTTTCAGCTGCTGGTAGCCGTCGGCTTTGTCGACGCGGGCGCGGTTATCTTTCTGAAACTCAGAACGCAGCAGCGGGAAGTCGCTCGGGTGCAGTTCGGTCAGCTGGAGGCTGTCCTGCTCGCGCAGCAGCTGGCGGGCAATCAGCGGTGAGCCAGGGTAGTAGCGCAGCTGGCCGTTGCGGTTGAAGTGATTCACCACGCCAATGTAAGGCTCCAGCTCGGCGGGCAGGTCGTCCTGCTGCCAGATGCGGGCGATGCCCTCAAGGTATTCGCCGGTACGCTCGGCATGCTCGCCGCTCAGCTGATAACGGCCCGCGCCCGCATGGGTGTCCAGATAGAGAAACGGCTTCTCTTTCTCTTTAAGCGATTCAATGATCAGGCTCTGAACGGTGTGTTTGAGGACGTCGGCATGGTTGCCAGCGTGGAAGCTGTGGCGATAACTGAGCATGGGTAATGGTATTCCGCTGAATTGACGATTTGCCACAGTTTACAGCAGAACGGCACAGATTACCCGCAGGCCCGGTAAGCGCAGCTATTGAAATCCTCTACACTTAACCCCATTACTGAAAACAATATGCACAGCGCCGGATGCGCGCTTCATTCACCTATTTCAACAGGACAGCGTTTATGACCAATCCATTACTGACGCCTTTTTCGTTGCCACCGTTTTCTAAAATCCTCCCTGAGCATGTGGTTCCAGCCGTTACCCAGTCGCTGGACAACTGCCGCGCGGCGGTAGAAAGCGTGGTTGCGCAGGGCGCGCCGTACACCTGGGAGAATCTGTGTCAGCCGCTGGCCGAAGTGGACGACGTGCTGGGGCGTATCTTCTCTCCGATAAGCCACCTGAACTCGGTGAAAAACAGCCCGGAACTGCGTGAAGCCTACGAACAAACCCTGCCGCTGCTCTCTGAGTACAGCACCTGGGTCGGCCAGCACGAAGGGCTGTACAAAGCCTACCGCGACCTGCGCGACGGCGACCATTATGCCGAACTGAACACGGCGCAGAAAAAATCGGTCGATAACGCCCTGCGTGATTTCGAACTGTCCGGTATCGGTCTGCCAAAAGAGAAGCAGGTTCGCTACGGTGAAATCGCTGCGCGCCTGTCCGAGCTGGGCAACCAGTACAGCAACAACGTCCTTGACGCCACCATGGGCTGGACGAAGCTGATTACCAACGAAGCAGAGCTGGCGGGTATGCCGGAAAGCGCCCTGGCGGCGGCGAAAGCCCAGGCCGAAGCGAAAGAGCAGGAAGGCTTCCTGTTAACGCTGGATATCCCGAGCTATCTGCCGGTGATGACCTACTGCGACAACCAGGCCCTGCGTGAAGAGATGTACCGCGCCTACAGCACCCGCGCCTCCGATCAGGGGCCGAACGCGGGCAAATGGGATAACAGCCCGGTGATGGCGGAGATCCTCGCCCTGCGTCACGAGCTGGCTCAGCTGCTGGGCTTCGACAGCTACGCGGATAAATCCCTCGCCACCAAAATGGCCGAGAACCCGCAGCAGGTGCTCGACTTCCTGACCGATCTGGCCAAACGTGCTCGTCCTCAGGGTGAGAAAGAGCTGGCCCAGCTGCGCGCCTTTGCGAAAGCGGAGTTTGGCGTGGACGAGCTGCAGCCGTGGGATATCGCGTACTACAGCGAAAAACAGAAGCAGCACCTCTACAGCATCAGCGACGAGCAGCTGCGCCCGTACTTCCCGGAAAACAAAGCCGTCAACGGCCTGTTTGAAGTGGTGAAACGCATTTACGGCATTACCGCTAAAGAGCGTACTGATATTGACGTCTGGCATCCGGACGTACGCTTCTTCGAACTGTATGACGAGAAAAACGAACTGCGCGGCAGCTTCTATCTGGATCTTTACGCGCGTGAGAACAAGCGCGGCGGGGCGTGGATGGACGACTGCGTGGGCCAGATGCGTAAAGCAGACGGTTCCCTGCAAAAACCGGTCGCCTATCTGACCTGTAACTTCAACCGTCCGGTAAGCGGCAAACCTGCGCTGTTCACCCACGACGAAGTTATTACCCTGTTCCACGAGTTCGGTCATGGCCTGCACCACATGCTGACCCGCATCGAAACCGCCGGCGTCGCCGGTATCAGCGGGGTGCCATGGGATGCGGTCGAGCTGCCAAGCCAGTTTATGGAAAACTGGTGCTGGGAGCCGGACGCGCTGGCGTTTATCTCCGGCCACTATGAGACCGGCGAACCGCTGCCCAAAGAGCTGCTGGATAAAATGCTGGCGGCGAAAAACTACCAGGCGGCGATGTTTATCCTGCGTCAGCTGGAGTTCGGCCTGTTCGATTTCCGCCTGCACGCCGAGTTCAGCCCGGAGCAGGGGGCGAAAATCCTCGAAACGCTGGCCGAGATTAAAAAGCAGGTTGCCGTTATTCCAGGGCCTACCTGGGGCCGCTTCCCGCACGCGTTCAGCCACATTTTCGCGGGCGGCTACGCGGCGGGCTATTACAGCTACCTGTGGGCCGACGTGCTGGCGGCGGATGCCTTCTCTCGCTTCGAGGAAGAGGGGATCTTCAACCGCGAAACCGGCCAGTCGTTCCTTGACAACATCCTGACCCGCGGCGGGTCTGAAGAGCCAATGGTGCTGTTCAAACGCTTCCGTGGCCGCGAGCCGCAGCTGGATGCGATGCTTGAGCATTACGGGATCAAAGGCTGATTGTTACGTGAAGATCTGCTTAGTGGATGAAACGGGCGCCGGAGACGGCGCCTTATCTGTTCTGGCGGCCCGCTGGGGGCTGGAGCACGATGAAGAGAACCTGATGGCGCTGGTAATGACGTCAGCACATCTCGAATTACGCAAGCGCGATGAACCGAAGCTCGGCGGGATTTTTGTCGACTTCGTTGGCGGCGCGATGGCGCACCGGCGTAAGTTCGGCGGCGGTCGCGGCGAAGCGGTGGCCAAAGCGGTCGGCATTAAGGGGAGCTATCTGCCGGACGTGGTGGACGCCACGGCGGGGCTGGGACGCGATGCGTTTGTGCTGGCGTCGGTGGGCTGTCATGTGCGGATGCTGGAGCGTAATCCGGTTGTCGCCGCGCTGCTCGACGACGGGCTGACGCGAGGCTATGCGGACCCGGAAATCGGCCCGTGGCTGCAGGAGCGATTGCAGCTTATCCACGCGTCAAGCCTGACGGCGCTGACGGACATCACCCCGCGTCCGCAGGTGGTCTACCTCGACCCGATGTTCCCGCATAAGCAGAAAAGCGCGCTGGTGAAGAAAGAGATGCGGGTATTTCAGTCGCTGGTGGGGCCGGATTTAGACGCAGATGGCCTGCTGCAGCCTGCTCGTCAGCTCGCGACGAAGCGGGTGGTGGTGAAGCGTCCGGATTACGCGCCGCCGCTGGCGGACGTTGCTACGACCAACGCGGTGACCACGAAAGGGCATCGGTTTGATATTTATTCGGGTACGCCAGAATAAAAAAAGCCGGGTGGCGGCTTCGCCTTACCCGGCCTACATTCAGTGCCGCTTTTTTTGCACTTACTCGTCTTCTTCGTCGCGCAGCGGAACAATCAGCATGTCCACGTGAACGGTGTTAATCAGCTGGCGTGCTGAAGACATCAGCTTGCTCCAGAAGTCCTGATGGTGACCGCATACCACCAGATCCATATCGTATTTCTTAATCGCATCAACCAGCACCTGACCCAGGTCGCCGCTGCCGCTCAGGGTTTCGGTGATCGGATAGCCCGCGTTGGTGGAGAGCTCGCTCAGCGCGTGATGCGTTTCTTCAGAGATGCGTTTCTGCATATCGCCCAGATTGACGTCGATCAGACCGGTGTAGAGGTCGGAGTAATTCACATCAACGTGAATCAGGGAGACTTTCGCGTTGTAGGGACGTGCCATAGATACCGCTTTATCAACCAGCACTTTGCTCTCCGGGGAGAGATCTACCGCGATAAGAATGTGTTTGTAAGCCATAGTGTTACTCCTTCCTTAAGTTATCGATGACTAAATGGGAAAGCCGTCGTCTGATGCTTTCATTACGGCCCAGTTAAACATATTTTTCAAGCTTTGGTGTTGATAACGATTAACCTTGTGGCAAAAAAATTAACGGATCTCCTACACTATTTAATGAGCCGTTCGGATATTAAAACGCGAACCGGATCGACTTTTAGTCATTCTTTCACTGAACTGTCTGTCAGGGCATTGGGGTGCGGTAGCTCAGGAGCCTTGCTTCGTGGGCGGACGCCGGGGAGGATGTATGATTAGCACCGTCGCATTGTTTTGGGCGTTATGCGTAGTTTGCATAGTGAATATGGCGCGCTACTTCTCATCGTTACGTGCGCTGTTAGTGGTACTTCGTGGTTGCGATCCGTTGCTGTATCAGTATGTGGACGGTGGAGGGTTCTTCACCTCGCATGGACAGCCCAGCAAGCAGATGCGTCTGGTGGGGTATATCTATTACCAGCGCTACCGAGATCATCACGATGAAGAGTTTATCCGTCGCTGCGAGCGTCTGCGTCGTCAGTTCATTTTGACCAGCGCCCTGTGTGGGCTGGTCGTGGTCAGTATGATTGCGTTGATGATTTGGCACTGAGTACCACAACAGGCGGGGATAACCCCGCCTGCTTTCCTCTGGTTCAGGGCTTCACTGAGAACCGCAGATTGGAGATATTGGTCTCAATCGAAATAACCTTCCCGCTATAGGCGATATTAACGTGTCCGTTTGTATCAATGCTGGCCGCAGTGATTGTACCCGTACCTTCAATGACAGGATGCTTCATTGCCAACTGATGGATAATGTCGGTGTCTTTCCCTGTTATCTTTTCCGAGAGATAGTAACGGTAGATTGTGGGTACGGTGGCGCCACCCTGATTGTTCACGGTCATATAGAGCCAGACGCTGTCAGATAATTTATAAACGCGTTGAAGTTTATCGCCCTCTTGCTGGTTGGGCTGGTGGTTGAGCCACACAAATCCAATGACCAGAGCCAGAAGCGAAACAGTAACAAGGCGATGCATCCATTTAGTAGCCGTTTTGAATGGCATAGTCTTTTCCGTCATGGGGGGAACTGAGAACATTCGCGGGGATAATAGTTATTTGTGCAGAAAAAATCTGAACAGATAATGTTCAGATTTTCCTATTCACAGCAATGGATTAAGTAACACAACAGCCATAAAAAAAGCGGGTCAGTTTCCTGACCCGCTTTTTGTCGCCTTCAGCCAATTAAATCAGCTTCAGCGAAATCCAGTACAACCCGCCTGACAGCAGGATAGAAGCCGGAAGCGTAAACACCCAGGCCATCAGAATGTTGGTCACGGTTTTGCGCTGCAGACCGCCGCCGTCAACAATCATGGTACCTGCCACGGACGAGGAGAGTACGTGGGTGGTGGATACCGGCATACCGGTGTAGCTCGCCAGACCGATAGACACTGCCGCCGTCATCTGCGCGGACATACCCTGCGCATAGGTCATGCCTTTCTTACCGATCTTCTCGCCGATGGTGGTCGCCACACGACGCCAGCCAATCATCGTACCGATACCCAGCGCCAGCGCGACGGCCATGATGATCCAGATTGGCGCATACTCAATGGTATTGAGCATATCGCTTTTCAGTTTCTTCAGCAGACGCTTGTCGTCACCATTCACCTCTGGCAGCTTCGCGACTTTATCGGTCACGTCGGAGATACAGAGCATGATACGACGCAGCTGACCACGCTGTTCAACGGCCAGTTTATCGTAGCTTTCGATGTTGCCCAGCATACCTTTGGCACGTTCCAGCGCGTTAATCGCGTTAGCCGGATGGCAGTGGAATTCGCCAGGCGCGGTGGTGGCACCGGCTTCCGGAGAAGGGATCAGCTGGTCAACGCCGGTCGCTTTTTTCAACAGCTCAGGGTGCTGCTGGAAATAGGTTTCAACGTTGTTGACCGCATCACGGGTACGGGTGATTTCGTAACCCGAGGCGTTCATATTCACCACGAAGCCCGCCGGTGCGACACCGATCAGAACCAGCATCACCAGACCAATGCCTTTCTGCCCGTCGTTCGCGCCATGAGAGAAGGCCACGCCGATAGCGGAAATGATCAGGGCGATACGCGTCCAGAATGGCGGCTTTTTCTTGCCGTCTTTCTTCTCACGCTCTGCTGGCGTCAGGTGGATACGCGCACGTTTCTTCGTGTTGCTCCAGTAGCGACGCAGGATGAAAATCAATCCACCCGCAACCACCAGACCCACGATAGGGGAGACGATGAGAGAAGCGAAAATGCCCAGTACTTTAGGCAGATTCAGCGCATCAACAACCGATGTCCCGGTCATCAGGGCGTTGGTTAACCCGATACCGATAATCGCACCGATGAGAGTGTGAGAGCTGGATGCAGGCAGGCCAAAATACCAGGTACCGAGGTTCCAGATAATGGCAGCAAGCAGCATTGAGAACACCATGGCGAGGCCATGACCGGAACTCACGTTAAGCAGCAGATCCGTTGGCAGCATATGCACAATCGCATACGCAACGCTCAGTCCGCCCAGGAGGACACCAAAAAAGTTAAATACCGCCGCCATAACAACCGCAAGCTGCGATCGCATTGCGCGAGTGTAGATAACCGTTGCTACTGCGTTTGCAGTGTCGTGGAAGCCGTTGATCGCTTCGTAAAACAGTACAAAAACCAGAGCAAGCAATAGTAAAAGCCCGGTATGTAAATCCAGGCCGGCAAACAAATGTAGCATAGGACGTTACGCCATTTTGAGGACATGAACGCGGCGCATTATCCAGGACAAATGCGCAACGGGCAAAGTGAAATATAGACTTTTTTTGACATACCACCTGATTTGGGAAAAGTGCCTGAAAGGATAATCGTTAAATTTCAATGGAATGGCTTTGTAATATCTTTTTACGCTGGTGTGACCACAGAGGAAACTTTACAATCCGCGGCAGTTAACGAAGAGGGTTTTGACGTGGAAAGGTTTGATGCCGTGGTTATTGGCGCCGGTGCGGCGGGTATGTTTTGTGCGGCGATGGCCGGACAGGCGGGTCGTCGCGTGCTGTTGCTGGACAACGGGAAAAAGCCTGGCCGCAAGATCCTGATGTCAGGCGGCGGGCGCTGCAACTTCACCAATCTTTATGTCGAACCCGCGGCCTATTTGAGCCAGAACCGTCATTTTTGTAAATCTGCGCTGGCGCGTTACACCCAGTGGGACTTTATCGACCTGGTGGGTAAGCATGGCATCGCGTGGCATGAAAAGACGCTCGGGCAACTCTTCTGCGACGACTCCGCGCAGCAGATTGTCGATATGCTGGTGGCCGAGTGCGAGAAGGGCGGCGTGGTCATGCGCCTGCGCACTGAAGTGCTGGAGGTGGCCCGCGACGAGCAGGGCTACACGCTGCTGCTGAACGGTGAAACCGTCAGCGCCGATAATCTGGTGATCGCCAGCGGCGGTCTGTCGATGCCGGGGCTGGGCGCGTCACCGTTCGGCTACAAGATTGCCGAGCAGTTTGGCCTGAAGGTGCTGCCAACCCGCGCCGGGCTGGTGCCGTTCACGCTGCATAAGCCGCTGCTGGAGCAGCTTCAGACGCTGTCCGGCGTCTCTGTTCCCTCCGTTATTACTGCCGAAGACGGGACGGTATTCCGCGAAAACCTGCTCTTTACCCACCGCGGTCTCTCCGGCCCGGCGGTCCTGCAAATCTCCAGCTACTGGCAGCCGGGGGAATTTGTCTCGGTGAATCTGCTGCCGGACAGCGATCTGAACGCGTTCCTCAACGAACAGCGTACCGCGCACCCGAATCAGAGCCTGAAAAATACCCTGGCGATGCAGCTGCCGAAGCGTCTGGTGGAGTGTTTGCAGGGGCTGGGGCAAATCCCGGATGTGTCGCTCAAGCAGCTTAACAGCCGCGAGCAGGAGACGTTGGTGGATACGCTAACGAACTGGCGCGTTCAGCCAAACGGCACCGAGGGGTATCGCACGGCGGAAGTGACGCTGGGCGGCGTTGATACGAATGAGCTTTCTTCACGCACGATGGAAGCGCGCAACGTGCCGGGGCTCTACTTTATTGGCGAAGTAATGGACGTAACCGGCTGGCTCGGCGGATATAATTTCCAGTGGGCGTGGTCGAGCGCCTGGGCGTGCGCGCAGGCGCTGCAAGGTGCGCAATAAATTGCCGGGGAGTCTCCTCCCCGGCGGTGATGCCCATTCAGATGATGTAAGCATTAATCCGGTATGGCGTAATCCGCAATGCGGAAGGTGACCTTGCCCGTCCAGGTGTTATCACGGTAAGAACCAATGGCGAGACTGTCCTGAGTGAAGCCATTGAAGCTCCCGGCCGCAATGGAGGCGCCGAATTTTTCATACTGATTTTTACCCCAGTAGACTTTCGCAACGCCTTCTCTCACCAGCGTATTAATATTGATCATGCCTTCTTCATCGTCAGCGTAGTCATCCAGGCTTTTACCGCCGTTGATGACGTACACGGCGCCCACCTGCGTGCCGCTGCCGTTCACCGCATTCGGATCGCCGATCACCAGGTCTTTTTTACCGTCGCCGTTCAAGTCCACATTACCGAGAATGCTGTTCCCGAACCCTGCCAGCTTGCTGCCAGGCCTGTCGGCGTAAATAGCATAGCCATCATGTACGCTAAATGTTTTGTTGTAGTTCAGTCGGGTGTGCGCCGCATCGAGGAACAGAGACGATGGCAGCTTACTGCCGTCGGCCTTACCTTTAATAATCCAGACCAGCCCGGAACGTTTTTTATCAATACCCATGTCGGCAGGGGCGCTAATCGCAAAAGCGTTAGCGTGAGCATTCAGGAAGTTACCTAATGGCGTAATGGTGCCGTTATTGGGCTTATCCTGCGTATAGGCGCTATGATCGTTACTTCCTTCACCTCCGCCGGACTGACCACCCAGGAAAGCCGCCCCCATACCGTGAATGCGGGTTGCCTGCGTCGAGTTTAGCGAGGCGATGTCGAGATTCCCCTGGTTGAAGCTGCTGCCGTAGACGAGATAGGCCGTGCCGCGTCCATCAGTGCCGCTGTTCTCTGATTTACGGCCTTCATTGACCGATTCCGGGTCGACGATCAGGTAATCACTGAAGCCGTCGCCGTTAATATCCCCGACATCGCTGATCTGCTGCCCAAGGTTGTAGTTAAGGGGTTTATCCGGACCGTTGGTGGCGGTCATCTGCGGACGAATATAGGCACCGGTCGCGGCAGGGATCTCCCAGTCGCCCAGGTTGTTGCGCTTAATATCAATGTTCTGCCATTGATCGCCTGGCTTCTGAGCGCCGTAGATAATGACGGCGCCGCCGCGTCCGCCCGTACCTTCGATATCGCCGATAGCAAGATCGACCATCTTGTTAGCCACTGCAGAATTTTTATATTTAATTGGGCCTACCGCGGCGCCAAACCAGCCGCCGGTATTCGCATTGCCTGAAGAATTCACCGTACGGATGCGAATACCCAGGCGAGCGTCGCCGTTGTCGATATCATTGAGGTCAATCTGATTAGAAAGACGCGCGCCGGTACGGTGATGCGGTCCGCCCCAGATAATATAGACCTGATCATGCCAGTGGGAGGCGATGACTAAATCATCATATCCATCGCCGTTAATATCACCTATTTTACGTACCGCGACGCCCATCCATTTTGTCGTCACTGAGCCAGGCTTATTCGCTTTATTGCTGTGGATAATTTTAAGCGCGTTTTGCGGATCGAATTCACCTACGTTATTGACTTGCTGCATGGGTTTCCCACCGGAAGTCCCGAAAATGACGTACGCGATCCCTTTTGCGCCATCCCCCCAGGGAGCCGTAATGACAATATCTTCACCCGCGATATGCGAACCATTGTCCTTATCGGAAAACTTACCGATCGTGGTCATCGTCATACCGAAATAGTCTTTTTGTTTTTCACCCTTAATAGATACAGGGACAGAATAAGGCTCGATATCGCTGGCGATAACCTGTGATGCCGTGATGCCAGTACCTGATAAAGCTGCAACGCAAAGCGCTACACGCGTTTTCGTTTTGAGTTTCATAGTATATATCCTTATACAAATCCATTTTTCATACCCGGCAACTCATTTGTATAGCGCTATGTGTTGCCGGGAAATAAGAGGTTTCTACGCTGTATTAAGTTTTTTCTTTATTTAAACTCGAAATCCAGCGTGGATGTGGCTTCAAATTTTCCCGGTTGTGGAGACTTTTCTCCTTGTTGGACAGGTGTTGCTATAATAGTGACATTCCCCTCCTGCGTTGGTACGGCCGAACTGCTGCCATCAATTTTATTCCCGTTGTGTTCAAGTTTTATCCCTAAATCATTGCGCTCACCTTCATCATTATGGGTCTTGATAAAACCAGAGCCATTAAAATCGGACGCGCGGAACTTAATACTCACCTTGCTTTCATCTTCAGGGTTTTTGCAAGTCACACGAATATCCACGTTTTTTTGCTTACTGGTGGCCTCGGGCTTAAATTCATTCGCGGTAATACTACCAAACGGAACCTTGATGGTTTGCCCGTCATTAATCATGCATTGTGGTGGAATATCAATTGACAGTTGGAAATTAAGTGTGACAAAAGGTCTGGAGGTGTCATAACTCCCCGTCTGTTTTTTAGCAAAAATGGTCACTAATTCCTGCATAGGAATATCAATGCGGCCTGAAGGAAGCGGTTTAGTTAATTCCAGAGAGACAGTCCCGCTGGAGCCGGTTGCGAACAGAGTATGGTCGTTTTTATCATCACAGTTATTTGTCGCAGGACGTCCATTATCAACACCGGCGGTATTACTCAAATCAACCGGGATATACCGCAATTCATCCTCGCCACCAAGAACGACATTTATACCGATATTAATACCTTTTTCCGCATCCAGAGGATAATAGATAAAGTCTGCGTTACGTTTGCCGCCTCCTGTACCCAGTTTCGCACTGGTAAATCGAAATAAGATACTTTCTGGCACGCTGGAGTCCTGACAGAGGCAGATACCATTAAAATTACCTTTATTATTCCATGTGGATTGGGTTGTGCCGGGTACGTCGTCAGCAGTAAGGTTTTCGATAATATCAAACTTGTGCGCCTGGCCAGATACGGTTGATGTCGGCCAGCAGCTTCCTACAACATCAGCATAAGCTGGCGCGCCCATCAATCCCCCTGCTGCCAGGCATGCGAGTAACGTTAATTTTTTCATTTTTAATTCCTTTATTTATTAACGGATGATTTGCAGGTCTGGGTTAACTGCACAATTCCGCTAATCGTGGGTTCCTGGCCAGAAAGCTGATAGTGAACCTGGCAACGCTGATCGGGTTTCTTACCCCAGCTCACGTCTAACGTCCCTTTTTCTGCCATCCCGGTGAGGAATACGCTGCCTTCATCACCCACAATGCTTGTGGTGGTATTCTGAGAAACAATGGCACCGAACGGAACGGGTTTGCCCTGCGCATCTTTCAGCGTCATCATCAGGCGTTTACCCACCGCCGTGGTGAAACGTGCCCGAACGATAGCCCCCCGGGTGGGAACGACTTTATGGCTGTTACTTTCCAGCTCGACATCGTCAGGTAATGTATCGGGACGCAGCTGGATATTGCTCTCCTGATAAGGTGTCAGGTAAGGCACCACCGCATAGCCCCAGGGGTCGGTGCGCACGCCAGTGTGGTTACGGACGCTGACACCTGCGGCATCCGGCGCTTCAACCAGAGCGACCGTTTCACCCAGCGACTGCGCCAGCGTGACGCCATGAGGATGAACCAGCACGCCCCCGCGCAGGCTGTAATTCAGCCGCTGCGCGTCCCGACTATAGCCATACCCGGCGCCAACCTGCGCATAGCGTCCGTTATAGCTAAGCGAGGCATCGCTGCTGTTTGCCTGGCTCCCTGGGTTGATATTCTGCTGTACGCTCCAGTTCAGGTTATTGTCCTCAAGGGCGCTGCCGCTCAGGGAAACACTGTGGCCTGGCGAGCGTTTTTCCGCCGCAGAGAAGGTGTAACCGGCACGTGTGGAGCGGAGCCATTTGTCCAGAGGGACGCTCACGCTCAGGCTGAACAGATTGTCCTGGTTATAGAGACGCTGGTTATCCTCTTTTGTCACGTTCAGATAGTGGTTGTAATTCAGGCTATAGCTGATCCCGTTCCAGCTGTTGCCATAGCCCAGCGTGGCGGAGGTCGTGCGTTTTTGGCTCGTGTGGTAGTCCTCGCTGACCAGCATGGCGGAGAGATAGCCGAGGTTTTCTCCCAGGTTTTGGTTTAGCGTCAGTTCTGTACGGCTACGGCGTCGATCCAGGCGCGAGGGTTGCGAGTGATAGCTGCTCAGGGTTTCACCGAGCGTGTAGAAATCGGACGTCGAGTAGCGATAGCCCGCAATCGCAACGTTAGTGCCGGTAGACAGCAAATTTTTGTTATAGCGCAGGCGTAGCGACTGTCCCCGGTTTTTCTCTGCCTGTTTAGTGGTGGCCCAGGCCTGGGTAATATCAAATGACAGTGCGCCAAAATCGCCCATGTTTTTACCCATGCCAAAAAGCAGGGACTGATATTGACTGGCAGCCTGCATGCCTCCGTATATCGAGGTTTCCCACGGCAGACCGTAAATCAGGCTCCCTTGTGAAAACAGGGCATTCTCAGCATCGCTGCTGCTGGAACGATAGCTGCCGCTAATGACTTCATATTTGTATTGCCCTTCCCGCTGCATAACCGCTAACGACGCGTAAGGCACTAAAGAGACTTGTTCGCTGCCATCCGCCTCTTTCACCACAACTTTCAGCTCGCCGCTGCTGCCGAGGTAAAGATCGTTGATGACAAATTCACCAGGCGGGACATAGCTTTGATAAATGCTGTAGCCGTTCTGAAAAATAGTGATCTGGGCATTAGTACGAGCAATACCGCGGATCACCGGCGCATAGCCTCGCAGGCTGCCCGGAAGCATCTGTTCATCCGAGTAAAGCTGAACGCCGCGAAACGGGGTGCTATCAAAGACTTCTGCGGTAGAACTGTTATCCCCGACAATCAGCTGGCTATTCAGGGCGCTGATATCACGCTGCAGATAGGTATAAACCGATTCCCAGCGCCCAGCTTGCCCCTGGCTGTTACTCCAGGTCGAGAAATTGCGTAAACGCCAGGGCCCAACGTTCAGACCCGGACGCAGGCTGAGGTACTGGCTATCGGTTCCCGTCCCGTTGTGCGAGGTCCACGTGGCGCCGCTGTAGTTGTAGCTGAGCATCAGGCCCGGAATACCCTGTTCCCGACGCGCAGGATCGATGTAGCCGTGAGCGTGGCTGTCCAGGGCCGCCTGGGGAATGCTGAGCCTTAACGCCTGCTCGCTGAAGTCAAATTCGCTGCTTGCGAGAGGGATCGCCGACAGATTCGCGCAGCCCTGGGTATCGTCCCGGAGCAACGGGAATGCCGCCGTTTTAACACCAAACGACTGGAGCGTCTCCTCGCTGAGGCACGGTGCGAGGATATTTTTATGCTGCGCGTTCTCTTCGAGTCGAAACGTGATATCGCGCGTGTCGAACATTTTATTGTTAATAAACAGGTCAACACGATAAACGCCGGGTGTCTGGCTCTCTTTGTTCTCAAAGAGAGAAAGATCGACGGCGGTACGCGGCGCGCCACCCGTTTCCAGAAAGGCCGGGTCGAAGTAATCACTGGCGTATAATGCGCTGGGTAATATCCAGGCAAAGCAAAGCGCTGGACGAATGCCCCAAAATATAGTCATGAAAAAATACCCTTGTGAGGTTATTGTTTTAAAATCGTTATTCTATTTTTTGTGTGATTAACTGGCTGTTGCCGCCATAATCATTGATATATTTCCATTGCACGGTGGCATTGTTTTTCAAAAGCGTGTTCCTGAGCGTGAATGTTGTGCTGCTTTTAGGCGCGAGCATGTCAATCTCTGACCATGCTTTGTTATTGATCTTCACCTCCGCAAAGGAAATGTAATAAGACGAGTTGTTGCGTACAATGAGTTCGTTATTTTTAACAGACCATTGCACATTCTTACTAATATCCGTGGGTTCATCCATTAAATTTGACGGACGATAAAATAATTTGATCCGGGTATTTACCGCTATCTGCAGTTTATTAATATCCTCTCTGGAAGAGGAGGGGATCGATTTTACGTTGATCCAGAAAAGCGACTCGCGATCCTGCGGTAAAGGCGCGCCGTTATAGATAATACGTAGCGCGTTGGACTTACCTGCATCCATGCGAAAAAGCGGTGGCGTCACAATAAACGGGGCTTTGGTGCCCTGTGAATCTTTGCCCTGTACCCAGCTCTGTACCAGGAACGGGCTGGCAGTATTATTTCTGACTGTAATATTGCTCTCTTTCTTGTCCGCATGATATACCACTCGCGTATTGGATAAGGTCACACTGGCGTGTGACATACAAGAGCCAAAGAGCAGAGCCAGCAGCGTCAGATAGCGTTTCCTTAACATAAAACGTCCTTGCGTTCCGGGCTGTTATTCATTGCCCGGAACTGAGTTGAATGATTTATTTATAGATAATGGTGTAATCCGCAACCGCATCTGCCTTACCGGCGGTCACAGCATCCAGGGATGCTTTATAACGGGCTGAATACAGCAGGGTGGCTGCCCCCGTGGTGCCATCACCGGTAATAGGAACAAATTTATTCGGGTTGTCGCCCAGTTTTAACGATGTTCCATCTTCATTCAGGAATTCAATACCCAAACCCGTTGCAGCGTCGCCATCGGTTTTAAGCGCGAGCAGATTATTATCATTAGCATCATAGGCACCGCCAAATCGTGCTCCGGCTGATTTAAGGACGGCGGTATCGCAGTTAGACAGTTCTATCTGGATACGGTGAATACCCGCAACGTCACCTTTTTCTTTAAATGCTGAAGACGAGATGGTACCCATATCGATCGTTGGGTTCCCCCCCTGACCGTTAATATCGACATCACAGGTGCTCGCGGTAATCATACCCGTGAATTCAATGGTCCCTGCGCCTTTACCTGGCGCTGCATGGCTGGAAGGACTGGCAATTGCAGCCAATAAAAATCCCATGGTAATAACGGATTTATTCATTTTTTAAAATATTCCTCAGTGTGTAAAAGGTAGAACAGTATTATTTCGGGTTAGTCACTCGAAAGCGTTGTTGTGGTCACGGGATGTGGATATTCCGCTAATATGAAACATTAAGGTGGATATTCATCATCGCTTACCAGTCCATGTGAAAAACTTCCATCACAAGAAGTCTGAATATTTTTCTGGGTCAGGTTAACAAGCGTTTAAAAAAAATAAAGTGAGAACATCATGATTTGTCTTTGGTTGTTTTAAAATCAATGAGTTATGTTGTTTTTATCAGGGTTTTATCAGCAATTCAGTGTGAGAATTTTACGGCTTATTTACTACTTGCCGTATGTCAGGTTCAGCTCAGATAATAAAACTTTCATAATAATGAAAGAATAATCTCCGGAAGAACACGTTGCCTTCCCGGAAGATGTAAGGGGAATCCTGGCGCTTTTAACATCACATTTACATTGCCGGGCTGGCGTCAAGAAGTGTTATTATTATTCTCTTGCCCGGTGATACGGGCGTTTTCTTTTTTTTGTTGCAAACGTTGCCTCTGCCAGCGCGCAGATGAAGGTTAAGGATAGATTCATGGCTTCTGCTCATCTCGGTTTCCCGACTGAAACCGTTGTTGTCTTTGTGGTGATGGCCGTTGGGGCGATGTTTATCGACCTCTTTATGCACCGTCACGACAAACCCATCTCGCTGAAAAGCGCCGCAATGTGGTCCATCTTCTGGGTTATGATGGCGATGGCCTTCGCCGGGTTCCTGTATGTTCACCACGGCGCCGAAATGGCGAGCCTGTTCCTTACCGGTTACGCCCTGGAAGAGGTGCTTTCCGTCGATAACCTGTTCGTGATGATGGCGATCTTCGCCTGGTTCGGCGTGCCGGATAAGTACCGTCACCGTGTGCTCTACTGGGGTGTGCTGGGGGCGATTGTCTTCCGCGGTATTTTCGTGGCGATCGGCACCAGCCTGCTGAGCCTGGGGCCGTACGTGGAGGTTATTTTTGCGCTGGTCGTCGGCTGGACGGCGGTGATGATGCTCAAGCGCAATGAAGAGAGTGACGAAGTGGAAGATTACTCGGGTCACCTTGCCTATCGCCTGGTGAAACGCTTCTATCCCGTCTGGCCCAAAATCAGCAGCAACGCGTTTATTCTGACGCAGAAAGAGGTCGATGCGGAGCTTGAAAAGCCGGAAAACCAGGACGTAACGGTTGGCCGCGTGAAGAAGGCGAAGCGCTATGCAACGCCGCTGCTGCTCTGCGTGGCGGTGGTAGAACTCTCTGACGTGATGTTCGCGTTTGACTCCGTACCGGCGATTATTGCGGTAAGCCGCGAGCCGCTGATTATCTACAGCGCCATGATGTTCGCCATTCTCGGCCTGCGTACCCTCTACTTTGTGCTGGAAGCGCTCAAGCAGTATCTGGTGCACCTGGAGAAAGCGGTGGTGCTGCTGCTGTTCTTTGTGGCGTTCAAGCTGGGTCTGAATGCGACCGATCACTTCTGGCACCACGGTTACAGCATTGGCGCGACGGCCAGCCTGTTTGTGGTGTTAGGTGTGCTGGCGCTGGGGATTATTGCGAGCGTGATGTTCCCGGGGAAACGTGAGGCCTGATGCACCGCTTTTCTCCCTCTCCCTGTGGGAGAGGGCTGGGGTGAGGGCAACAGACCGCACCTAACCCTTAATCGGTGAATTCCGGCGCTTGCGTGGGTGATGGAAGTGCCGCCAGTGAGGATCCTGCGCCGCGGCCAGCAGTTCGTGGTCGCCGCGGGTGTCGCCCCAGGCTCGCAGATGATAGTCGTTCAGATCGCCATACACCTTCTCCAGCCTCGCCACTTTCTGGGCGCAGCGGCAGTTATTGCCCGTAATGCGTCCCGTCAGCTTGCCGTCCTTCACTTCCAGCTGCGTGCCAATCAGCTTAATGCCGAGCCTGTCCGCCCACGGCTGGAGCACCAGCGCCGGCGACGCAGAGCAGATAGTCACTTCCGCGCCGGAATTTACTTCAGCCGCCACCGCCAGAACCCCTTCGGGGCGCATCAGCTTGTTCCAGTATTTTTCGCAAAAGGCTTCCGCCTGCTGGCGTAGCCAGTGTTCGTCCACGCCCGTCAGGAACGTTTTAATCAGCACTTCCTTCAGCTCATCACGCGTCAGCTTGCGGCGCACGCAGTGGAGCGTGGGCAGCGCCATGCGCACCAGACGACCCGCAAAGTAGCGTTTCCCAAAGGCAAAACGCAGGAAAGGGATAAAGCTGTCGTGGTGCGTGAGCGTCCCGTCAAAGTCAAAGACAGAGAGCACGCTGGATTTCGCCACCGTCTCGTCGGCAATCATATTGGTCATAAATACGTCTTAGCTGAATTACACATTCTGTCGATCAGTTTACCTGCTTTATCTGAACAGTCCTTACATCACCACCCTTTTTTTTCTCAATCTTGCGATCTGAAAGTGAGTCCAATTTTGGCCTCAATAATGATTGGTGAAAAAGTGAGCAGTCTATATTATCGCCACATCGAAAGATATTTCGGGGGAACGTTGGCCTCCACAGGTAAGGATAAATTCACTCTTAGCTCCTGTTTAGATATGACATTCAGATCGCTTATTTCAATCCTCACGTTAAGTTTTGCTTCGTTTTCCGCACTGAGTTTCCAGCTGCCCGCATCGATGATCTCCGCCGATAGCACATTTGCGGAATCGCCGGTGAAGTCGGCCCTGCTTCACCAGGAGACAGGCCCACTCCGCTCCCGGATACTGGATCAATACCAGAAATGGAAAGGGACTCACTATCAGTGGGGCGGCACCACACACCGCGGAGTGGATTGCTCCGCGCTTATGCAGCATCTGTTCAGCGATGCGGCGCATCTTTATCTGCCGCGCACGACGAGTGAGCAGATCCATCGCGGTGTACAGGTAGCGCAATACCGTCTGAAGGCGGGAGATTTAGTCTTCTTCCAGACGGGCCCGAACCGCAGACACGTTGGTGTGTATATCGGTAACAGCCAGTTTATTCATGCCTCCAGCAGCCAGGGCGTAACGGTCTCAACCCTGACTGATGACTACTGGCAGGATCGTTACATTACCGCCCGTCGTATCGCCGGCAGCGCCGCCTGACGACATTAAATAATGTCATCCACCACGCCACCATCGACGCGCAATGCCGCGCCTGAGGTGGCGGAGGCCTGCGGCGAACAGACATAAATCACCATATTAGCCACCTCTTCAACGGTGGCGGCGCGCTGGATAACCGAGCTGGGGCGGTTGGTCATGACAAATTCTTTCGCCAGCTGCTCCAGCGATTTACCGGTTTTCTCGATCTCATCTTTCATCATTTCAGCGAAACCGTCGGACATCGTCGGGCCCGGCAGCACGCTGTTCACCGTCACGCCGCTTCCCGCCACGAACTTCGCCAGCCCGCGCGCCAGCGAAAGCTGTGCCGTTTTGGTCACCCCGTAGTGGATCATGTCTGCCGGGATATTGCAGGCTGACTCGGAGGAGATAAACACCACGCGGCCCCAGCCTTTTTTCACCATGCCCGGCAGCAGGGCGCGGGAGAGGCGCACGCCGGACATCACGTTGGTCTGCCAGTAGCGCTCCCAGGTTTCATCGTCGGTGCCATAGAAATCCTGCGGGCCGTAAATCCCGGCGTTGTTCACCAGAATATCGACGTCGCTCGCAACCTTCAGCAGCGATTCAACCCCTTCCGCGGTGCTGAGATCGGCAATGGCTGCACGCACCTGCACGCCAGGCACAACCTGCTGCAGCTGCTGAATACCTTTGTTCACCGAGTCGGTGCTGCGGCCATTAACGATCACTTCCGCGCCGCTTTCTGCCAGGCCTCTGGCAATGGCAAACCCGATCCCGCCGGTTGAGGCGGTGACCAGGGCCACTTTCCCCGCAAAGTCGATTTTCATCATCAGCTCCTTATCGTTTTAACGTTCGGACCTTAAAGCGTAGCAGGTGATGATGACGGCTCCTGGCTAAAAAGGCGCAGCAGGGTTTCGACCTGCTCATCCAGCGGGGCGAGGGTGCGCTTCACGATCAGATGCAGCGGCGTGGCCCGACGAACGCCGTGGCTCAGCGGGAGGAGTTTCAGTACGCCTTGCTCCAGCTGGGGCTGAATGCGTTCCTCTGGCAGCCAGCCGTAGCCGACCTGCGAGACGACCGCCTCTATGGCAGCGTCGATGGTCGAGAACGTCCACGACTCGCCGGCAGCCCGCGCGGCGTTCTGGCTGTCCGCAATCTGGATTAGCGGCCACGGGCGCAGCATCTCATCATTCAGCGGCGCGTCGAGGCTAAAGAGGGGATGCTGATGATGCGCCACGGCGACAAAGTCAATATTCATCAGCCATTCGCCGAGCCCGGTAATGTCCTGGCGGCGGGTTAAAACCATCACATCGGCCTCGTTGTTCATGGCATCGGCGCGGGTATTTTCCAGCACCTCCGTGAGGCGGACCTGAGTTTGCGGATACTGCTGCTGGAACTGACGCAGAATGGCGAACAGGCGGCGGCGTGGGAAAATCGAGTCCACCACCAGGTCCAGCCGCGTGCGCATCCCGTTACGAAGGGTCGCCGCGCGTGTCTCGACATACGAAAACGCTTTCAGCAGCGGTTTCACCTGGCCGAGAAGCAGTTCTCCGGCCGGGGTCAACACCGCCCTGCGCCCCTCCGGCGCCAGCAGCGCCACGCCCAGCCGCTCCTGCAGCAGCGACAGGTTATAGCTCACCGAGGACTGACTGCGGTGGGTTTCTTCCGCAGCTTTGGCAAAGCTGCCCGCATCCACCACTTTTTCCAGTAAGGCCCACTGTTCCAGCGTCGTCTTGTGCATAATTTATCTAAAATTTGAATGAATTTGATTAAAACATAGCGTTATTAATTCATTTTTTGAAGGCTTAAGATCGTCTCATCAAAACGAAGGAGACATCTTATGAACACATTCGACAAACACGACTTAAGCGGCTTCGTTGGCAAACATCTGGTTTATACCTATGACAACGGCTGGAATTACGAAATTTACGTCAAAAACGAGACTACTCTCGACTACCGTATTCACAGCGGTCTGGTGGCGAACCGTTGGGTTAAAGATCAGCAGGCTTACATCGTGCGGGTAGGGGAGAGCATCTATAAAATCTCCTGGACCGAGCCAACCGGTACGGACGTTAGCCTGATTGTGAACCTGGGCGACAAACTGTTCCACGGCACCATCTTCTTCCCGCGTTGGGTCATGAACAACCCGGAAAAAACCGTCTGCTTCCAGAACGACCATATTCCGCTGATGAACAGCTATCGCGATGCGGGGCCTGCATATCCAACAGAAGTGATTGACGAATTTGCCACCATCACCTTTGTACGCGACTGCGGTGCGAACAACGAAAGCGTGATTGCCTGCGCGGCCAGCGAGTTACCGAAAAACTTTCCCGATAACTTAAAATAAGCGCGACAATTAACTAAAAAGAAAAGTTCCCGGTTATTTCTGCTTTTACAGAAATAACCGGGATTTTTTTTGTTTGTTGATGTTTGGTTTAAAATAACATTTTGTAAAAATTGACTTTGATCACGAAATAAATAATTCATAATTACATAAGCTATTGTTTATAAATGAATTAATATTGATTTAGTTACATCTTAATTACGCATCTTAATTTTTCCCTAAGAAATGAACGATACCTTGATATGAGTTTATGGTTCGTTGAAATAAACGAAAAAGTAATTGGTTAATATCAAGCGCGTGCCATTCTTATTGCAAGGAAATTAATGATGAGTGATTTTTTGCCTTTTTCCCGCCCGTCGATGGGTAGTGAGGAATTAGCGGCGTTGCAGGAGGTTTTAACCTCCGGCTGGATCACCACCGGGCCTAAAAATCAGGAACTTGAAGCGGCATTTTGTCAGCTGACGGGGAACCAGCACGCGATTGCCGTCTGCTCGGCGACGGCGGGCATGCACGTTACGCTGATGGCGCTGGATATTGGTCCGGGCGATGAGGTCATTACCCCCTCCCAAACCTGGGTCTCCACGCTGAATATGATCGTGCTGCTGGGCGCCACGCCGGTCATGATCGATGTGGACAAAGAGACATTGATGGTGACACCGGAAGCGGTTGAAGCCGCCATTACCCCGCGTACCAAAGCGATTATTCCCGTGCATTACGCCGGCGCGCCGTGTGATATCGACGCCATTCATGCCGTCGGTGAGCGTCACGGTATTACGGTGATTGAAGACGCGGCCCATGCCGCCGGAACGTACTACAAGAACCGTCACGTGGGCTGGAAAGGCACGGCGATTTTTTCCTTCCACGCCATCAAAAACATGACCTGCGCGGAAGGTGGTTTAGTCGTCACGGATAACGCCCGGCTTGCCGCGCGGATCCGCAGCCTGAAATTCCACGGCCTGGGCGTGGATGCCTATGACCGCCAGACGCACGGCCGCGCGCCGCAGGCCGAAGTGATCTCCCCGGGCTTTAAGTACAACCTCGCAGATATCAACGCCGCGCTGGCGCTGGTACAGCTGGGTAAGCTGAAAGAGGCCAACCTACGCCGCGAGGCAATCGCGCAACGCTACCTGCGCGAGCTTGCCGATACGCCGTTCCAGCCGCTGAGCATTCCGTCATGGCCGCACGTTCACGCCTGGCACCTGTTTATTATTCGCGTTGATGAAGCGCGCTGCGGGATCTCACGCGACAACCTGATGGCGGCGCTGAAGGTGCAAGGCATCGGCACCGGCCTTCATTTCCGCGCGGCACACACCCAAAAATACTACCGCGAGCGTTTTCCTGATGTATCGCTTCCGAATTCGGAATGGAACAGCGCGCGTATTTGTTCTCTCCCTCTTTTCCCGGACATGACTCATGACGACACAACCCGCGTCATTACCGCGCTCCATCAGCTTGCAGGACATTGATATGTTCAGCGCACCGCCTGTACAAAAAGTTTCTGTGGTCATCCCAGTTTATAACGAGCAGGAGAGCCTGCCCGAGCTGATCCGCCGCACCACGGCCGCCTGCGATACGCTGGGCAAAGCCTATGAAATTCTGCTGGTGGACGACGGCAGCAGTGATGATTCCGCGCTGATGCTGACCGAAGCCGCCCAGGCCGAAGGCAGCCATATTGTCGCCGTGCTGCTCAACCGTAACTATGGCCAGCACTCCGCCATTATGGCCGGGTTCAGCCACGTTACGGGCGATCTGATTATCACCCTGGACGCGGATCTGCAAAACCCGCCGGAGGAGATCCCGCGCCTGGTGGCGAAAGCCGATGAAGGCTATGACGTGGTCGGCACGGTGCGTCAGAACCGTCAGGACAGCCTGTTCCGCAAGCTGGCCTCACGCACCATCAATCGTCTTATTCAGCGCACCACCGGTAAAGCAATGGGCGATTACGGCTGCATGCTGCGCGCCTACCGCCGCCATATTGTCGACGCCATGCTGCACTGCCATGAGCGCAGCACCTTTATTCCGATCCTCGCCAACACCTTTGCCCGCAAGGCAACGGAAATTCCGGTCCTGCACGCCGAGCGCGAGCACGGGGAATCGAAGTACAGCTTTATGCGTCTCATCAACCTGATGTACGACCTCGTCACCTGCCTGACCACCACGCCGCTGCGCCTGCTGAGCGTGTTCGGCAGCATCATCGCCCTGGCCGGCTTTACGCTGTCCGTCCTGCTGGTGGTGCTGAGGCTGGTCTTTGGCCCGCAGTGGGCGGCGGAAGGGGTCTTCATGCTTTTTGCCGTGCTATTTATGTTCATCGGCGCCCAGTTCGTCGGAATGGGCCTGCTCGGTGAATACATAGGCCGTATCTATAACGATGTTCGCGCACGTCCGCGCTACTTTATTCAACGTGTTGTCCGTCAGGAACACAAAGCATCTCAAGAGGAAAACCACCCATGAAAGCCGTTGTATTTGCCTATCACGATATGGGGTGCGCGGGCACGCTGGCCCTGCTGGAAGCGGGCTATGACATTGCTGCAATCTTTACCCATCCGGACGCGGCGGGAGAGAATCACTTCTTCGGCTCCGTGGCGCGTATCGCCGCCGAGCGCGGTATTCCGGTTTATGCCCCGGACGACGTCAACCACCCGCTGTGGGTGGATCGCATCCGCGCGCTCGCACCTGATGTCATCTTCTCGTTCTACTATCGCAACCTGATCTGCGACGAGATCTTAGGTTTAGCCGCTAAAGGGGCCTTTAACCTTCACGGCTCTCTGCTGCCCGCCTACCGTGGCCGCGCGCCGCTGAACTGGGTGCTGGTCAACGGCGAAACGGAAACGGGCGTGACGCTGCACCGCATGGTGCGCCGCGCGGATGCCGGGGCCATCGTCGCCCAGCAGCGCGTGGCAATCGACGCGGATGAAACCGCGCTTGAGCTGCATCATAAACTCTGCACCGCGGCGCAAAGCCTGCTGCGTGACGCGCTGCCAGCCATCCTCAACGGCACCTTCAGCGAGACCGAGCAGGACGAAAGCAAGGCCAGCTGCTTTGGCCGCCGCGCGCCGGAAGATGGTCGCCTGGACTGGAATAAACCCGCCCGCCAGCTGCACAACCTGGTGCGCGCCGTGACCGACCCGTGGCCGGGCGCGTACAGCTTTGCGGGCGTAAGCAAATTTATCGTCTGGAAATCCCGCGTGCGTGACGATATCCCGGCCGCTAAGCCGGGCACCGTCGTCTCCGTCTCCCCGCTGATTGTGAGCTGCGGCGAGCAGGCGCTGGAGATCGTCACCGGGCAGACCGACAACGGCCTGTACGTTCAGGGCACGCAGCTGGCGCAGTCTCTGGGTCTGGTGGCCGGGGCGCTGATCACCAGCGCGCCGGTGGTTGCCATCAAGCGCCGCACGCGCGTGCTGATCCTCGGCGTGAACGGCTTTATCGGGAACCACCTGACCGAACGTCTGCTCAAAGACGATAACTACGAGATTTACGGTCTGGATATTGGCTCTGACGCCATCAGCCGTTTCCTCAACAACCCGCGCTTCCACTTTGTGGAAGGGGATATCAGCATTCACTCCGAGTGGATCGAATATCACATTAAAAAATGCGACGTGGTGCTGCCGCTGGTCGCTATCGCCACGCCAATCGAGTACACCCGTAACCCGCTGCGCGTGTTCGAGCTGGACTTTGAAGAGAACCTGAAGATCATCCGCGACTGCGTGAAATACGACAAGCGCATCATCTTCCCGTCCACCTCTGAAGTGTACGGCATGTGTACCGACAAAAACTTCGATGAGGATGCCTCCAGCCTGGTGGTCGGGCCGATCAACAAGCAGCGCTGGATCTACTCTGTCTCCAAGCAGCTACTGGACCGCGTAATTTGGGCCTACGGCGAGAAAGAGGGTCTGCGCTTTACCCTGTTCCGTCCGTTTAACTGGATGGGCCCGCGTCTGGATAACCTGAACGCGGCGCGAATCGGCAGCTCCCGCGCGATCACTCAGCTGATCCTGAACCTGGTCGAAGGCTCGCCTATCAAGCTGATTGAAGGTGGGAGCCAGAAACGCTGCTTTACGGACATCAGCGACGGTATCGAAGCCCTGTTCCGCATCATTGAGAACAAAGATAACCGCTGCAACGGTGAGATCATTAACATCGGTAACCCGGAAAACGAGGCGAGCATTCGCGAGCTGGCAGAGATGCTGCTGGCCAGCTTTGAGCGCCACCCGCTGCGCGATCGCTTCCCGCCGTTTGCCGGTTTCCGCGAAGTGGAAAGCAGCAGCTACTACGGTAAGGGCTACCAGGACGTCGAGCACCGTAAGCCAAGCATCCGCAACGCGAAGCGCTGCCTGAACTGGACGCCGACGGTGAAGATGGAGCAGACCATAGATGAGACGCTCGACTTCTTCCTGCGCACCGTGGAGCTGTCGGAACAGGCCTCATGAAAAAAGTCGGTTTACGCATTGATGTCGACACCTTCAGGGGAACGCGTGACGGCGTGCCCAGACTGCTGGAACTGCTGAGCAGGCACGGCGTGCGTGCCAGCATTTTCTTCAGCGTGGGGCCTGACAACATGGGACGCCATTTATGGCGTCTGGTTAAACCGGCATTTCTGTTCAAAATGCTGCGCTCGCGCGCGGCATCGCTCTACGGCTGGGATATTTTGCTGGCCGGCACCGCCTGGCCCGGCAGACGCATCGGCGCGGGTAATGAAGCGGTTATCCGCGCGGCGGCGCAGCAACACGAGGTCGGCCTGCATGCCTGGGATCATCACGCCTGGCAGGCGTGGGCGGGCGTCTGGGATATCCCGCGCCTGTCCCGTGAGGTCGAGCGTGGAATGCTGGAGCTTGAGGCCATCATCGGTCAGCCCGTGCGCTGTTCCGCCGTGGCGGGATGGCGTGCCGACCAGCGGGTGGTCAAAGCCAAAGAGCATTTCGCGTTTCGCTACAATAGCGACTGTCGTGGAACCGGGCCGTTTTTGCCGCTGTTGGGCGAAAATCGCTACGGTACGGTGCAAATTCCGGTCACGCTTCCCACGTGGGATGAGGTGGTGGGGCGTGAGGTGAAGGCGGAAGCATTTAATCGCTACATTCTGGACCGCATCCATCGTGACGCCGGTACGCCGGTGTATACCATCCATGCCGAAGTGGAAGGGATTGCGTATCAGCATGATTTCGATGCGCTGCTGACGATGGCCGCTCAGGAGGGCATTGAATTCTGCCCGTTGAGCGAGCTGCTGCCGGACGACCTCAGCAGCCTGCCCGTGGGCAAAGTGGTCCGTAGTGAACTGGCTGGCCGGGAAGGCTGGCTTGGCTATCAACAAACCGTGAGTCCGGTCCCATGAAAACAGCCCGTTATGGCGTAGCGCTTTTCGCACTGTTTATCGTTTATTACTTCATTCCGGTCGATATTCGCCTGCTTTGGCAGCCTGATGAAACGCGCTATGCGGAAATCAGCCGCGAAATGCTGGCATCGGGTGACTGGGTTGTCCCGCATTTCCTCGGGCTGCGCTACTTTGAAAAGCCGATTGCCGGCTACTGGATCAACACTATCGGACAATGGCTGTTCGGGCACACGAACTTTGCCGTACGCGCCGGGTCGATCTTCTCCACCGGGCTCGCGGCGCTGCTGGTGATCTGGATGGCCTGGCGTCTCTGGCGGGATAAGCGTACGGCCATTTTCTCCGGCCTGATCTTTCTGACCCTGTTCCTGGTGTATGGCATCGGCACCTATGCGGTCCTGGACCCCATCGTCACTCTGTGGCTGGTGGCGGCGATGTGCAGCTTCTGGCTCGCCTCACAGGCGCGCACCGTAGCCGGAAAAGCGGGCGGCTATGTGCTGCTTGGGCTGGCCTGCGGAATGGGGGTGATGACCAAAGGCTTCCTGGCGCTGGCGGTACCGGTGATCGGCGTGCTGCCGTGGGTGATTGCCCAAAAGCGCTGGAAAGAGGTGCTGATTTTTGGCTGGCTCGCGGTCCTGAGCTGCGTGCTGATTGTTCTGCCGTGGGGGCTGGCCATTGCGCACCGCGAGCCTGATTTCTGGCGCTACTTCTTCTGGGTTGAGCATATTCAGCGTTTTGCCCAGAGCGACGCGCAGCATAAAGCTCCGTTCTGGTATTACCTGCCGTTCCTGCTCGCGGGCAGCCTGCCGTGGCTGGCGCTGCTGCCAGGCGCGCTGCGTCTTGGCTGGAATGACAGACAAAACGTGGGCGGCGGGTTCTACCTGCTGGGGTGGGTGGTGATGCCGCTGCTGTTTTTCAGCATCGCTAAAGGCAAGCTGCCGACCTATATCCTGCCCTGTTTTGCCCCGCTGGCTATCCTGATGGCGCGCTATGCCTGCCTCGCGGCGGAAAAAGGGGCCAGAGCGTTGCGCATTAACGGCGGCATTAACCTGGCGTTTGGCGCTATCGGCGTGGTGGCGGCGCTGGCGGTCTCGCCGTGGGGGCTGGCTAAGCATCCGGTCTGGACGTCGGTCGAACTGTATAAAGTCTTCTGCGCGGTGGTGGCGTTCCTTATCTGGGGCGCGGTAGGCTGGTTTACGCTGCGGCAGAGCCAGCGGCGCTGGTGGCTGGCGGCGCTGTGTCCTGCGGGTTTGGCGCTGCTGATTGGTTTTGCCATTCCGAACCTGGTGGTGGATTCCAAGCAGCCGCAGTCGCTGGTGGATACCGTGCGCGAGCCGCTACAGGGCAGCCGCTTTGTGCTGACCAATAACGTTGGCGTGGCCGCGGGCCTGGCGTGGGAGCTGAAGCGCAGTGACATCACGCTGTTTGCTCAGAGCGGCGAGCTGCGCTACGGGCTGGATTATCCCGATGCGAAAGATCGCTTTGTCAGTGAAGACGACTTCGCGCAGTGGCTGGCAACGCATCGTAAGCAGGGAAGCGTGTCGCTGGTGATGCTGCTGTCTAAACGTGACGATATTGCAGAGGCGAATTTACCGCAGCCGGACAATCTCTATATCCAGGGGCGTCTGGCCCTGCTGGAGTATCTGCCGAAGTGATGACCTGGACCTGGCTCATACTGGCAAGCCTGCTGAGCTGCGCGGGACAACTGTGCCAGAAACAGGCTACCCGTCCGGCGAAAGGCGGACGGCGTGGCGCGCACATCATGCGGTGGCTTGGCCTGGCGATGCTGGCGCTGGGCTGCGGAATGCTGGTCTGGCTGGTGGTGCTGCAGCGCCTGCCAGTCGGCGTAGCTTACCCTATGCTGAGCCTCAATTTTGTCTGGGTGACGCTGGCGGCGAAGGTCTTCTGGCGCGAGCACGTTGCTGTGCACCACTGGCTGGGGGTCGGGTTCATTATCATGGGGATTATCGTGCTGGGAGGAAGCCTGTGAAAGGCGCGTTCTGGGCGTTATGCAGCGTACTGTTAGTCAGCGCCGCACAGCTGTTGCTGCGCGATGCCATGCAGGCTCTGCCGCCGGTCAGCGATTTTCTGACGTTTATCTCCGCGCTGTGGCACGTTTCGTCCGGCACGGGCGCGCTGCTGCTGGGGTTAACGGGATACGTTGCCTCCATGGGCTGCTGGTATCTGGCGCTGCATCGCATGGCGCTCAGCAAAGCGTATGCCTTGCTGAGCCTCAGCTATATCCTGGTGTGGGGCGCGGCAATCCTGCTGCCCGGCTGGGGGGAGCACTTCTCCTGGCATGGGCTGCTGGGCGTCGCGTTGATTATGCTGGGTGTACTGGTGATTTTCCTGCCCCGACGTGAATAATCGACTCGGTGGTCAGGGTGTAAGGGGTCGAGGTACAGACGGCAAGGCTCAGAGAACCGAGCTGCAGCTGGCTGACCGAGTGCGACTGCGCCGTGCTGTCGATGCTGACAATCTGCCAGGCGCTGCCGCCGCGCTGTTTCACAATCGCTTCTTTGCGCGTCCAGATACGCCAGAAGGCAGAAAGCTGTTCCTCGGGCGCTTCACGCTCCAGCTCGTCATGCTCTGTCAGGCTGAAAACGGCGTTGGCCAGCGCCTGCCAGTTCTTGCGGGGGCGAATCACTTCGATATCGCAGCCCACTTCGCCTTCATCGCTCATCAGCAGGGCGATATCATCACCGCTATGGCTCAGGTTGAACCACAGCGGGTCCCCCTTCGCAAAAGCCGGCTTCCCCTGCTCGCCGTAAATGATGTCGGGGAGCGGGTGAGGGGATAATGTTCTGGCGAGCAGCGTCCGGCCAGCCAGCCAGGAGGCCTGTCGTGCACCCTGAGGTGCCTTATCTGCAAGCGTTGACGCCAGCGGGTCCGCGCAAAGGGTGGAAATTTTTCCCAGTACAAACCGGTACATAGTTACGCCCAGCGTTTAATGATAATCGAGGTATTGATGCCGCCAAACGCGAAGTTATTGCTCTGCAGATACTCGCAGTCAATCTGACGGGCTTCTCCCATAATATAATCTAAAGCCCCGCATTGCTCATCCGGCTGCGTTAAATTGAGCGTCGGGGCAAACCAGCCTTCGCGCATCATCTGCAGGCTCATCCACGCTTCCAGGGCGCCGCAGGCCCCCAGCGTGTGGCCAAAATAGCTCTTCAGCGAGGAAACCGGCACGCTGTCACCGTAGATGGCGGCCGTGGCCTGGCTTTCGGCGATATCGCCGCGGTCGGTGGCGGTACCGTGCGCGGAGATATACCCCATATCCCGGGCGCTTAACCCCGCCATCGCCAGCGACTGCTCCATGCATATCTGCATGGTGTCACGCTGCGGCTGGGTGATATGGGCCGCGTCACAGTTGGTGGCAAAGCCCACGATCTCACCGTAGATGGTGGCCCCGCGCGCTCTGGCGTGCTCAAGCTCCTCCAGAATCAGGGTGCCTGCGCCTTCCCCAATCACCAGACCATCGCGCTGCGTATCGAACGGCGAGGGGGTGGTTTTGGGTTCGTCGTTGCGCTGGCTGGTGGCAAACAGCGTGTCAAACACCGCCGCTTCAGACGGACAAAGCTCTTCCGCCCCCCCCGCGACCATCACGGTCTGATACCCGTGGCGAATTGCCTCCCAGGCGTAGCCAATCGCCTGGCTGCCGGAGGTACAGGCGCTCGACGTTGGGATCACGCGGCCACGTAGTCCAAAGAACAGGCCGGTATTCACCGCGGTGGTGTGCGGCATCATCTGGACGTAGGTTGTCCCGGTGATGTTATTGGTGTGCTTTTCGGTAAGCATGGTCGCGAATTCGCTGACCGGGCCGGTGCTGCCTGTCGAAGAACCGTAGGCGATGCCGGTTTGCCCGTTGGTGAGCACCGCTTCGCCAATCAGCCCCGCCTGCTCCAGCGCCAGCTCTGTGGCGCGGGTAGACATCAGCGACACGCGGCCCATGGCGCGAATACGCTTGCGGGTATAGTGTTCCGGCAGCGCGAAATCGTCGATCGGCGCGCCCAGCAGGGTGTGCAGGCCATCATAAACCTGCCATTCCGGCATTTTACGCACGGCGTTTTCATACGCCAGCAGTCGGCTGGAAACGGACTGCCAGTTCTCGCCAAAGGCGGTGACGCCGCCCATGCCCGTAATCACCACGCGACGCGTCATAGCATTCCTCCGTTAATCGAAATGACCTGGCGGGTGACGTAGCCCGCGATATCCGACATCAGATAGCTTGCCAGCCCGGCGACCTCCTCAGCCTGGCCCATACGTTTCATTGGGATGATGGACATCGCTTCCTTCAGCGCGGCCTCCTCCATTTCAATCATGCCGGTATCAATCAGCCCTGGCGCAATGCAGTTCACGGTGATTTTTCGTTTTGCCAGTTCGATCGCCAGCGCTTTGGTGGCGCCGATAATGCCCGCTTTGGCCGCACTGTAGTTCACCTGGCCGCGGTTGCCCATCACGCCGGAGACGGAGGATAAGGTAATAATGCGCCCGCCCTGACGGGTGCCGATCATGGGCATAATGCAGGGGTGTATGACGTTATAAAAGCTGTCGAGATTGGTGTGGATCACGCTGTCCCAGTCGTCTTCACTCAGTGCCGGAAAGGCACCGTCGCGGGTAATTCCGGCGTTGCTGACCACGCCATACCATGCGCCATGGGCATCAATTTCCTGCTCAAGCACTTCACGGCACTGCTCGCGGTTGCCTACGTCAAACGAGAGTAAACGGCCGCTGCCGCCCGCCTGCGTGATGGCGTCCAGCGTCTCCTGCGCGCCTGCGGCATCACGATGGTAATGCACGCCGACGGTGAACCCGTCAGCGGCAAGCTGGCGGGCGATGGCGCGACCAATGCCTTTGCTGGCCCCTGTGACCAGTACGGAACGACTCATGCTTGGGATCCCTGATTAAAAAGCGATGTTAATTCTTCTGCAGTCGGCTGGAAGGTATTGACCCGGCCCGTGGCCAGCGTCTCTTCACCTGCGCAAATCGTGCATTCAAAACTGCCGAAGCGTTCGTCCTGCATCAGCAGCTTAACGGTAATGTCCAGCGTTAAGCCTTTGGCGAAACGCCCGCTGGCGCAGACCAGCTCGCGCGCGCCGAGCACCATGCCCAGCGCGATATGTTCCTGCCCCTGCTGCTGACGATGCCAGCCCGACCAGACGCCAACGGTCTGCGCCATTAGCTCGAGCGCGTACCAGCCCGGCAGGTCGCCATTGGCATTGAGAAACGGCGCCAGCACGCTTTGCCTGTCAACCGCCACGCGGCAGACCGCCATGTCATCCGTCACATTTTCAACGGACCCCAGCAGCATCATGGGCGCATCGTGCGGCAAATAGGCTTCGGGTGATAGATAGCTCATGACGCTCTCCCCAGCAGAATGCTGGCGTTATTGCCGCCAAACGCGAACGAGTTAGACAAAATCACCGGCTTTTTTAGGGCGGTGCTCTGGTGCAGCAGGCCGCACGGCGCCAGCGTCTCGTCCGGAGCGTAGCGGGAAAAATCCTGCGGCGGCAAGGGCAGATCGCGCGTCAGGATAAGCCAGCTCAAAGCCGCTTCGGTAATGCCGGCAGCGCCCAGCGTGTGGCCGGTAAGGTGTTTGGTTGAACTGCACGGCACGCTTTCTCCGAAGAGATCGTGAACCACCTGTGATTCAATCTGATCGTTGAGCGGCGTGGCCGTGCCGTGCAGGTTGATGTAGCCGATGTCGTCCGGCTGCATGCCCGCTTCGCTGAGCGCCTGAGTGATAGCCCTTATCGCCCCGTCGCCCTGCGGATGCGGGGCGGAAATATGGTACGCATCGCTGGATTCGCCCGTGCCGAGCAGCGCCACGTCCGCGGGTTCCCGGCTTAATACCATCAGCGCCGCCGCTTCACCGATGGTGATCCCCCGGCGGTCCCGGCCAAACGGCTCGCAGAGCGTGGGGGAGAAGGATTCAAGACTGTTAAAGCCGTTCACGGGCATCCGGCTCAGGGTGTCTGCTCCGCCGACAATGGCGATATCTACCAGCCCGGCTTCGATCAGGCGTTTGCCGCCGATCATCGCCCGCGCGCTGGAGGAGCAGGCGGTGGAGATCGTATAAGCCGGGCCTTCAAGCTGCAGCCAGTTGGCGAGAAAGCGGGACGGATCGCCCAGCTCCTGCTGCGGATACTGCCAGCGCGTGCTGGTCTCGCCGTCGGTCATGAGACGCACGTGCTCATCGCCTTCATCCAGCCCGGAGGTGCTGGTTCCCAGCACCACGGCCACCCGGTCACGACCAACGCGGGCGATGGCCTCGTCAACGGCGGGCTGAATCTGCGCCAGCGCGGCCAGCAGCAGCTGGTTGTTGCGGGTGCGGTGTGCAGAGAAGGTGTCCGGGATGAGCGGCAGTTCGCCTTCCACCCCGCCCAGTACCGCTTCGGGCATTCCCTGCAGCCAGCCGGTCCGGGCGTGCATGCCCGGCGCCACGCCCGCAGCCAGGTTGGCGGCAATTTCATCAGGCGAGTTGCCCAGCGCGTTGACCATGCCAACAGCGGATATATAAATCATCTCAGTCACCCAGATATTGAATGGTGATGTGGTATTTGAATACGTGTTGCTCGATGCTGATCGGCTCGCGCTTGCCTTTGCGCTGGAGGTAGACAATCTCCGTCACCAGCTTGCCGCTGGCGTTACGCAGCTCGCGCCGATCGCCATTGTCCGTTAACGTCCAGCCCTTCGGCAACTGCGGCTGCCAGGCCCTAATCGGCCAGTGGCTGAGCATCACGTCGGCCAGCACCTGGCTGGCGGGCGGCAGCTGCGGCACGACGATCGACTGCTCGGTATGAATACCGCTCTCGTCGTACGTTGCCAGGAACAGGCGAATGCCCACGGAAGAGAGGCCGGCCAGCGTGACCTTATGCGCATCCGCGTTGAGCATCACCAGCAGGGACTGCGTTTGCCCGTTAAAGCTGCCGGTCAGCAGCTGCTGGGAGCTTACCGCCGGGCTGATGCCGGGCGGCGGCAGAGTGACTTTGGTGCCAGGCTGAAGCCAGGCCTGAGGCCGCGTCTCTTTGGTATCGGTCGAATGGCTGCAGCCTGCCAGCAGCAGCGCCGCGGCCAGCGCGACAGCGCGATAAACAGCGTTCATTTACGTTTTCTCTCTTTCTTATCCGGCATCGCCAGCGGTGCCAGCAGGAAGGCGGTGAAAATACCGCTCACCAGCACAATACCAAAGCTGCTGATAGCCTGGGTGGCGCTGAAGACGAGCATGCCCAGCGTCAGCAGGGTGGTCATCATGGCCAGGGTAATCGCCAGCATCGAAGTCAGCGGCGTACCGCGTGGATTGCTGAAGAACAGCGTGTAGTTAATGCCAATGCCGAGCACCAGTACCAGCGCCAGTAGTGAAAACAGATTTACCGGGTGGCCCGTTGCGGCCAGCGCGGCCAGCCCGCAGCTCAGCGACAGTGCGGACGGCACCAGGCTTATCAGCCCTTTGCGCCAGCCGAGGCGCAGTATCGCCCCGCAGGCAATCACCGCCAGCGCCGCAAACAGTAGCCCCGTCAGCAGCGTGCGGTAGAGGGCAAACAGGCTGTCAAAGCTGGCCTTGCGGTCCACCCAGACGACGCCGTCATGGCGCCCGGCCAGCTCACCGAGCGCCGCGCTGTTTTTTGCGCCGTCCACCGGCACGAGCACGCCGCTTTCCCCATCGGGCAGGGTCAGCCAGAGCAGGCGCCAGCCCTCGCTGGCCGGACTTTCAAGCCACGCGTCCACGCTGACCGGCGTGGCGTCCAGATTGGGGGAAACGGCGTTGAGCCCTGCGCTTTTCAGCACGTTCGTCACCGCAGGCGCGGCGTTCCGCAGTAGCGCAAGGTCGCTTTTCTGGCGGGCCAGCGAGTTCAGCGGCAGGGTGCGCCAGCGGGTGAGATCCCCCGCCTTTTGCGCCTCGGCCAGCGCGGGAGTAAAGGCTTCCAGCCGCTCCAGCGTTTGCTGGGGAGAAGCGCCGTGCACCACAAACCATTTCTGATCGACGCTTTGGCCGGTCAGGGCGGTAATGGTTTTCTCCTGCGCCAGAATATCTTTCGGCAGCGCCTGCAGCTGGGCGATGTCGTCGTCCACCTTCAGGGTGCTCATTCCCACGGCGGAGAGCAGCGCCAGCGCGACGGGCAGACCAACGGACAGTTTTTTACTGCGTCGCCAGGCGGCCAGCCAGCGCAACATCAGGACCATAAAGGGAACCGGGCGCACCGGCAAACCCCGGCACAGCCACGGATGCCAGAAAATCACCGTCAGGCAGGAGGCGCTCAGCCCCGTCGCGGCAAATACCGCCATCTGGCGGATCCCGGGGAAGGGGGCCAGCATCATAATCAGGTAGGCAGCGACGGTCGTCAGCAGCGCCAGCAGCAGCGCATTGCGCACTTTGGCCAGGCTTTGCCAGGGAGAGAGCTCAGCGCCGTGCACCATCCGTTCGGTCAGGTAGTAAAGCGTATAGTCGGCCGAAATACCGATGATGCTCATGCTCATCACCAGCGTCATCAGGTGCAGCTCGCCAAAGAGCAGCAGCGTCACCACCGTCCCCGCCAGCGCGCCGATGGCAATGGAGAGCACGCTCAGCAGCAACGGGCGCAGAGAGCGGAACACCGCTACGATCAGCAGGAACACCCCAAGCAGGGTGGCGATGCCCAGCGTTGAGACGTCGCGTTTAGCCTGCTGGCTGGCATAATCGCTGTAGAACACCGTCCCGCGCGAAAGCAGCTGCGCCTGCGGGTAACGCGCTTTCAGCGTCTGTTGCAGTGCGTTAAGCGTCGTCACGAGCCGGTGGGTCTGCTGCATATCAAATGATGAGCCCGCCAGTTCGCCGTGCAGCAGATACCAGTAGTTTCCCGCTTCATCTTGCGTGACCAGCCAGCCGTCCATCAGCCGCAGCTTCTGGCCGTTTTGCGCCAGGGCGAGCTGCGAGCCGCGCATCAGCATCAGCGGATCGTTTTGCAGCTCTTTACCGCTGACGCCGGAGAAGGCGGAGTAGAGCTGGGATAAAATCCACTGCGCCTGCGCTTCTCCGCCGTTTTGCAGGCGGGCGCGGGTGGCCGGATCAATCAGCCCGTTGCGGTGCTGCCAGAAGAATTCTCCCCAGGCCTTTTGCCCGGCGGCGTCCATCGGGCCTTTGACCTCGCGGAGCGCGTCGCTGCTGTGCAGCAGTTCAAGCCACTGCTGCGCCACGCGCGGATCGGGTTCTTTGCCGGGGCTGACCAGCCAGACCAGCTGGCGGTCGAGACGCTGCATAAACCCGTCGTTGAGCGCCGGAGGGATCGCCCCCAGCGTCTGCTTCGGCAGCATGGCCAGCACGCTGCTGTTCAGCCGCGCGCCGGGCAGCAGCGACAGCAGCACGCCCAGCATAACCAGACATACCGTGGCCCACAGCAGCGCCGGGCGCAGGGATTTACGGTGCGGCAAAGCGTTGGCGTTCGTCATCGGTCAGGCTGGCGGGCGTCAATTGGTGGTTTGAAAGGGCGATATCGGTACGGTCGCCCTGCCTGTCGTTCAGGCGGATCGTCTCAAGATAGGTCGCGCCGCCCAGATCGAGGGTGGCGAAAATCTTGTCCAGCGGCGTCGTTTTTGGGGTAAGCACCAGCGACCAGCGGCCCGCGCCCAGGTCTTTAAAATCGATGCGGAAGTTCTCTTCCAGCACCTTGCGGTCGGCCTGGAACAGGGCCCGCAGCAGGTGGTTGAACTGAAACATCTGCGGATTATTGTCGGCGGTGATGGTCTGCGGCGGCTGGCCGTTGATCGTCTGAACCATCCGCTTGTCGTCCAGCAGCAGCGTCATCGGAAACGGCGCTTTTTGATCCCACAGCAGGCCGCTGTCGCGGGCGATCAGCATCTCGCCCTGCGAGCGCAGCGGCTGCGGCATATCTTTTATCGTGCGGACCTGTTCGAAGTGCGCGCGCACCACAGGCTGCTCGGTGAAGCGCTGCTGCAGTTCATCCAGCGTCACGGCGCTGACCAGCGGGCTGACGAGCAGCGCCAGCAAAGGCAACCATTTCATGGCGTGACTCCCATACGTTCAAACAGTACTGCCGGACTGACAAAGCACATTTCGCGGGTGGCTTCTTCCACCGCCACCTGGATGGTGTAGCCGGTGGTGGTGCGTTTGCCGGTTTGCGCATCGAAAATTTGATAGGCAATGCGCAGGCGGTTTTCATACTCTTCAATCTGCGCGCGAACGCGAATGCGCTGCTCAAAGGTCACCGCATCGCGGTATTTCACCCGCGTGTCGACAACGGGCCAGACGTAGCCGGAGGCTTTCATCTGGCGATAGCCATAGTCAAACTGATTGAGCAGCGCCTCGCGGGCGATCTCAAAGTAGCGGAAATAGTTGCCGTGCCAGACCACGCCCATCATATCGACGTCGTGGAACGGAACGGTGATCTCAACTTCAGTCGTAAAGCGGGGATCGGTCAGCACCCTTTACTCCTTCTCTCGGGACTCTGGCAGATGCCAGAAATCGAAAAAATTAAACCAGTCGAGCGGCGACATCAGGGCGTAATGCTCCAGCCGCTGCGCGTAGCGATCGACGGTAGCCTGCAGCGCCTGCTGGCGTTCCCCGCGCGGCAGGATCAGCGGGTCGGCAAACGGCTCGCTGTGCAGGACGAGCTTCCCCTGCTGGCGCAGGGCGAAAATCAACACCACCGGACAGCGCAGGATGGAGGCCAGGATAAACGGCCCCTGAGGGAACGGTGCGGGCTGGCCCATGAACGGGCTCCAGATCACCCGCCACTCGCCGCCACGCTGCGGGTTGACGGCGATGCGGTCGCCCACGATCGCGACCCATTCTCCGCGCTCAAGCTTCTCTTTGATGGCAATGGCGGTGTCCGGGCCGATGTCGGTGACCGACATCAAATTCACGCCGGCCTGGGGCGCCATTTCGCTCATAATTTGCTTAAAACGCCGGGCGTTCTCGCTGAAGACCAGGGCGTTGATGGTTTTGCTGCCGTCCAACTGGGCCAGCGCCCGGCAGGCTTCTACGTCGCCAAGATGCGAGGCCAGCAGCAGCTTGCCCTGCGGCGCCGCGATATTCAGCGTTTCGCTCGCGCCGGGAGCAAAGACCACGTCGCGCTTAAACTTCAGCTCGCCGCGCCAGCTGGCGACTTTGTCCAGCATCGCGTTGCCGAAGCGCATGAAATGGAAAAAGCTGTTGAGACGTGCTGGCACAGGCATGTTCCGCTGCATCAGCCCCTGCTTCACGCGTGCAATCCACTGCCGCGAAGCCTGCCGTGCTGGACGCGCGATAAGCCAGTAGACGCCGATCACCGGCCACAGCAGCACGGTAAACGCCCGCCGCCCCAGCAGCTGCCAGACGCGTAGCATCAGGCGCATGCCCCACAGGCCTTTAACCTCGTCCTGCTGCGCCCAGTGTTGGCCGCGTCGAAGGAAGAGCAGGCCGGGAATGCGCGGAAGCATGCCGAAGAACAGCCGGGTATGCATCAGGGAGATCCGCACGTTATCTTTCAACGCGTCGAAGTGGGACAACCCGTCCTGCGGATAGGTCACGCGGGTGGGCAGAAAGACGCTGGTGTTGCCCTGCCAGTAGAGACGGACCATTACTTCGGTGTCAAAGTCCATCCGTTTACCGAGCGTTTCACGCGCGGCGAGCCGCAGCGTGGGCGAGACCGGGTAGACCCGAAAGCCGCACATGCTGTCTTTAAGCTGCAGGGATAAGGTCTCAATCCATACCCAGACGTGGGTGACCCAGCGCCCGTAGAGCCGCGAGCGCGGGATGGAATCATCGTAAACGGGCTGGCCGGAAATCAGCGCGTCCGGGTGGCGCTCCGCCAGCGCCAGCATTTTCGGAATATCTTCGATGGCGTGCTGGCCGTCCGCGTCCACCTGCAGGGCGTGGGTATAGCCCGCACGCGCGCACTCCTCCAGCCCCCTGATGACCGCGGCACCTTTGCCGGCGTTTTGCGCCAGACGGACCAGCGTCATCTGCGGCAGCTCCGCCGCCAGCCGCTCAAGCTCCTGGCGGGTGGCGGCGGAGCTGCCGTCATCCACCACCAGGCACGGCAGGCCAAACGGCGAGAGGCGCGACAGCACGCTGGCCATCGTGGCGCCGTGGTTGTAGCACGGGATCAGCACGCAGGGGCGGAAGGTTACTGACATAGACGAATTTTCCCGCTGCTGGCGGTATGGCGTTCAGCTCCGTCATGACGCAGGTAGCTGAAGGTCAGCAGTTTGCGCCCGGCATGCCACTCAAGCACCAGCGTCACCGTGGTTTCAGGCAGCAGAGGCGCCTGGAACTTCACGTTTTGAATGCTGTGAAAGCGGTAGCCCGGAGCCATTAAGGTCGTTGCGTAGTGCATCACCCAGTCGAGCTGCGCAACGCCGGGCAGCAGCGGCTGTACGGCAAAATGGCCCTGAAACCAGAACAGAGAGGCGTCGAGATACAACACGATCTCCAGCTTCTCCGGCTGTGCCTGATGGCGCTCGATTTCATGAATTTTCATGAAATAACTCCTCTAACTGCGCATAGACACGCTTGTTCATACTGTTTACCGGCATCTCATCGACAATGCGCCAGTAGCGTGGAACGGCGACCGGCTCAAGCCACGGCAGCAGGGCGCGTCGCCAGGCGAACTCCTGCGCTTTTTTATCCTGCAGATGCCAGCGCTGACGAACCGCCTCATCCAGCACCAGCAGGACGCCAATCCCCTGACGGCCCCCGCGCGTAACCGGCAGCGCAGCCGCCTCGCAAACGCCGTCGAGCTCCAGCAGGCGATGCTCAATCTCGTTAAGCGAGATGCGCTTTTCTTCAATTTTGACCACCCGCCCGCGACGACCGGCGATGCTAAACAGCCCCGCACTGTCGAAGTGGAGGATATCGTCCAGCTGGAGTCCTTCAGCCTCATGGATAAGCGGCGAAGTGACGCGGCAGGCGTCATCTTCCTGATGGAAGTTTACGCCGGGGAAGGGTAGCCACGGCAGGTTATCTTCCACGCGATGGCGCCAGGCGAGGATCCCGGTTTCGGTGCTGCCATAAATTTCGTCCGGCCAGATGTTAAGCCAGCCAACCGTGGTGGAGACGTCACGCCAGGGCAGCATTCCGCCCGCGGAAATCAGCATCCTGACGGGCGGCGCGGCCAGCTCGGTATCCAGGCGCTTCAGGAACGCAGGGCTGCTGATGAACAGGTAATGCCGGTCATGAGGAAGGGCGGCCAGCTGCTCTGCGTAGTAGAGCATCGCGGCATGCAGCGGCAGGCCCATCGCCATCGGCAGTACGATGCGAAATGTCAGGCCATAGAGATGTTGCGGGACGACGGAGGCCACAACGCTACAGCCAGCCAGACGTTCGCCGAAGCGGTCAGCCAGCAGGCGGGCTTCGCGATCCAGGCTGACGATGTGCTTAACCACCCGGCGCGGCGTTCCCGTGGAGCCGGAGGTGAACAGCTCGACGAAGCGGTTTTCGTTAATCTCCGGCAGGGGTACCCAGCGGGCGATCGTCTGGTGGCGGGAGGCTACCACAATCAGCTGCCCGTCAATATCGAGGGACCGATCGCTCAGGACGCCGCTAAACAGCGGCTGCTGCTCCTCAAGCAGCGAAACGCGGCTATGGCCGGGAATGACCGGCGTTTTACCGGCATGCAGCGAGGCCAGCAGCGCAACGATAAACAGGTAGCTGTTTTCAAAGCACAGCGCCCAGCGCTCGCCTTCCTGCTGACGCAGGGTGTCGACCAGTAACGTCACGTCGTGGCGCAGCTGGCCCAGCGTCCAGGTACGATCGTCGAGCCAGGCGACGGGCGTGTCGTCAGGGCGGGGCGCGTTTAACCACTGGCCCAGCGGAAGGGGGTTATTCATTGTGCATCTCTTTTTTTATCACCCGCTGGCGCACCAGCCACTCTGCCGCCATCAGCGTCCCCATCAGGATGTAAGCCACCATACCGTTCCACAGCGTCCACAGGTGCATGTCGCCGTGCAGGACGGTATACAGCGCTATCGCCCCGTTGACGATGAAAAAGCCGCACCAGACGAGGGTCACCCTGCGGGTATAGCGCACGCCCTCCGGCGGCAAATTGGGCTCACGTAAGCGCGCCAGGCGTTCGACCAGCGGCATCGCTGTCCAGAGCGAACCGCCGAACACGGCCAGCATTACAAGATTAACGACCACAGGGTAAAACAGCAGCCACTGGTGGGTTTTCAGCAGATAGCTTGCCGCGCAGAGCGCGATCCCCGCCAGCGCCACGCACTGCACCACATACCGCATCGGGCCGGTGTTACGCCGCGCCTGACGCAGCCGCAGCAGCAACAGCAGCGCCATCACCGGCAGCAGCCACGGCAGGCTGTTATGCGTCAGCCCAAATCCAATCAGGAAGGGCCACGCCAGCAGCATCAGCCCCGTCAGAAGTGGGATGACCGGGAGCGTCCGTCCACCACGCACGGTGTCTTACTCTTCGCGCAGCAGCTGTTCGACGGCGTCTACCACATCCTGAACGGTACGAACCGATTTGAAGGTTTCCGGCTTGATTTTCTTACCGGTTTTCTTCTGCAGATGGACAATCATGTCCACCGCGTCAATGCTGTCCAGCTCCAGGTCTTCGTAAAGACGTGCTTCGGGCGTAATGTCCTGCGGGTCGATTTCAAAGAGTTTGGTCAGAAGGCCGCAGACTTCCTGATAAATGGTTTCTTGTTCGGTCATAGTTCACATCTCAGGCGCGTTGGGCGTGGATAAAGGACGCCAGGGTGGCGACGGAAAAGAAGTGCTGGCGCATCTCTTCGCTTTCGGCAGAAAGCACCACGCCATACTGGTTTTTCACCGCCAGACCCAGCTCCAGCGCGTCGATAGAGTCGAGACCCAGCCCGTCGCCAAACAGCGCGGCATCGGTATCAATATCCTCTGCGGTAAGCTCGTCCAGATTCAGCGTGGTGATAATGAGATTCTTAATTTCAAGATAAAGCGCTTGCATCATTAATTCCTGACAAAGATTGAAGGCCTGATGTTAATCGATGCTGCAGGTGCCGGTTTAACTGCCTTGCCGCCAGTGCCGGTTCTTGTTGCCTTGCATCGTAAAATTCGTCGATGTTCACGCGATCGCGCACATCGACGGTAAAGACAGGTTTTGCGGGCGGTACATCATACCAGCGGCATTTTTTATCCAGCAGGTGCTCGCTGCAGTGGATGAGTACGATCCGCAGATCGCTGCGGCAGCGCACGGCGATATTTGCCGCGCCGCGCTGGAGGGACATTGCCTCACCTGGGCGGGTACGCGTTCCTTCCGGGAAGATTAACAGCGTGTCGCCCTGGGCCAGACGCTGCTGGCTGGCGGCGAGCAGAGGCTCGGCCTCGCTGTTAATCAGATAATCCGCCGCGCGGATAACGCCGCTGACAAACGGATTGCGCAGCAGCGCGCTTTTCACCAGACAGTCGGTTTCGGGCATTACCGACGCCAGAATCACGTAGTCAATTAACGTAGGGTGGTTAGCCACCACCAGGCAGCCCCGATCGCCGCGCAGGGCATCAAGATTGTGGATGCGATAGTCCAGCACCCCGGTGCCGCGGGCAACGGTTAAGAAGAAGCGGAAGCTGGCCGCGATGCTGCGGCGCGCCAGGCGACGGCGTTTGGCGCGATCGCGCTGGGCAATCAGCAGCAGGTTGAACCAGACCAGCGACAGCAGAAGCCCGCCCGCGCCAAACAGCACGAAGCAGAATCCGGTCATGACCAGACGCCATAGCCAGTTGATCCGGGCGGTCAGGCGGTTCATTGGCGCGCCCACTGCCACAGCAAACGTTCGCCGGGCACCACAAACTGCCGTTCCTCGCGGAGATAGCGTTGCAGGAACATCAGGCTTTGCGGCAGGGCGGCTTCCTCGCCCGTGCTGCCGCTGCGGGTTTCGCACTGCCATTCGCTGCCGGCTTCAATCACCAGCGCCACCGCGTACGGCCAGGTAGGCATCTGCGGCGGTAACGCCGGATGGTAAAATTCCGGCAGCGCGCCGTCAAAATCCACCAGCAGGACGCGGGAGTAGCCCGCATGCAGCAGGCTCAGCACTTCACACAGGGCCTGCTGGAAGGTGTCCAGCCCGGCGGAAATGGATGACGAGACAACAGGCTGGCGAGCGGCGATCGTGAGATTGCCCACCGCGGAATTGTGCACGGACATGGCGAAGTCGGTAGGCGAGACGGCCTGCCCGGTCGCCAGCGTATGCAGAATACGGTAATTGCGCTCCAGCTCGCCGTGGCGGCTGGAATAGACGACGGCGTCTATGGCGTGGCTTTGCAGCATGGCAAGACCAATATCCACCGCCAGCTTACTGCCTGAGTTAAGGCGGCGCGCGGTCATCATGGGTAACGCGGTCAGGCGGGGTAGAGGAGCCGTCGGGTCGATGGTCGACTGCAGGCGCGACCACGCCTGCCACTCTGCGGCATCGCTTAGTCCTGGCGCTCTTGCCTGCCAGTCAATAATGTTCAGTGAAAATTTCATCTACGCGCGTCCGCGGAATACCGTATTCAAAGGGCAGCCAGGCTGCGCTATTGTTCACGTTTGGTGCAAATTAACAGGGTATGACCTACCCCAAGGTTATCCAGCCGCTGTGCTATGCTGAAGCCCGCCCTTTCCAGGTAGTGATAAAACTTCTCTACGCTGTAAAACCGGCTATTGCCATTCGCCATACAGGTGAAATAGAGCGAGGTGGCATTCAGGCTGAAAGCCGCCGCTTCATATTTCTGGGCATCCCAGAAAAGCTCCATGATGCACAACCGTGCGCCAGGCTTCATGACCTCTGCGACGCGCGTCAGCATGGCGACAATCTGATCCGGAGAGAAACAGTCGAGGAACTGGCTCATCCACCAGACGTCGGCATCTCCCGGCAATGCCGACGGACTAAGCATATCGACAGCATGGAATCCAATACGATGAGAAAAACCTGCTTTTTCGATGTTTTCCTGCGCCAGCGCTATCTGCTGCGGGAGATCGAGGATCGTCACGGCAACATTGTCGTCATAGCGGCAGCAGCGTAACGACCATTTACCTGTATTTCCGCCCACATCGTACAATTTTGTCGGCGAGCTTGCGAATATATATGGCAACGCAGCGTCAAAAGCGGCGTCGGAATAGTAATGATCGAAGGCAAACCAGCTCTCTTTTGCCGGGGCAGGAAGCTGGGATAAAGCCGGATAGATGGTTGGCCAGTCGCCAAACACGGATAATCCAGCCGGTTTTTCTTTCTGCAGGGCATCGGCCAGATGAAATAACCCCTGGTAACAGACGTCCTGCGTGAAATCCATATTAACGCGGGTCATGGTATCGTGGAGTAAGAAATGGCCCACTTTCGCCAGGAAATAACGACCTTCTTTATAAGTAATTATCCGCCCGCTTAATCCCATGTCTAACAATACGCTGACGGCATAACTGCTCAGGGTACTGTTTTCGGTTATTTCGTCGAGGCTCGCCCCCTTATTACCCTGTTTATCGAGCCAGGCGAGAACGCCCGAGTTACGCAGACAAAGCGCGGTCTGAAATAACATCGGCGCAAAAGCGATGCGTTGCGCTTCGGTAATGGCATCCAGCGCGCTGAGCGTGTCCTTTTCGTACATTGTTGCGTAACCTTTCAGGGTAAGAAATGAGGTTATCGGGCCATGTCCGGCCCGACTTTAGAAAAATATTACAGCGCGGCACCCGCAGAAAGGTTCAGCTGAATATCGTGGTCGAGGTTGTTCACCCAGCGGTTATAATTTTTGTGAATTTTACCGTCTGCCGCTTTCAGGTTCAGGCTGCTTTCGTAATTAATTGAATAACTTGTCGCAGAGTAGGGAATACGCACCTGGACCGAGTGATCGCGTGCCTGTAGACGGCCCTTAATCACGCCCGGGCCCGCTTCCGTCATGATCCAGTCACGCTTCTGGCCTGCTTTCAAAATGGCTGTTTTCACCTGATCGGCAGTATGACCGGCGCTCACGACAGAGTGAACCTGAGCAATAGGGGCGGTACGCGCACAGCCAGCCAGTGCGCCAACGAATACGGCGGCAGTGCACCATTTAACGAGCTTTTTCATCAACAACTCCATATCAATAATAACAATTAAAGGTAGTGTTTTTTACAAATAAGCATCACCAGGCTTAGGGATTAAGTCAGATGTGTTTTTAATCAATATTAATGTTTACATTACGTCGTCGCTAAGGCGGGGTATAATATCACGCAAAATAATTAATCATTCCGTTTTTTTTAATTTGATTTAAGGGATGTTGCATTTAAGCGAAATCTGGATGAGTTGATAAAAAACGGAAGGAATAAGCCTTAACGCAAATAAAAATACCGCGACGGTGAGCGTCGCGGTATTTGACGGTATAAACCCGTTTACACAGACAGATACGTTACCCCGGCAACCGGCTTTTCGGCCGCCCCGGCCCAAGCAGGATCGCCAGCTTGCTGCCCCCTTTGGTGGTTTCCATCCAGATTTTACATACGCTGGTCAGCGGGACCGACAGCAGCATGCCGACAGGGCCCAGCAGCCATCCCCAAATCAGCAAGGATAAAAACACCACCAGCGTCGACATGCCCAGCCGGTGCCCCATCATGCGCGGTTCAAGAATGTTGCCCAGCACCATATGCACGACGAGGAACAGCGCCCCGACCAGCATACATTCGTAGAAACCGTTAAACAGAAACGCCTGAATCATCGGCGGCACGGCGGAAAGCACCGCGCCAATATTCGGCACGTAGTTCAGCAGAAACGCCAGCACCCCCCACATCAGCGCGAACTGGACGTCCATCAGCATCAGCCCCAGCCAGACAATAATCCCGGTCCAGACGCTTAGCAGCGTTTTCAGCGCCAGATATTTGGAGACGCCCTTTAAGGCGCGGTGTAGGCCGGCAATGTGTATTTGCGGGTTATTTAAAGCAAAGCGCAGCTTATACGGAACATGGCGCACTTCGAACAGCATAAATACCACCGTCATGACCAGCAGCAGTATGCTGGCCATCGCGCCGGAAAGACCGGTCATCAGCGTGGTAGCGTAAGTCATGACCTTCTCGGAATCCATTCTGCGCAGCATCCGTTCTGGCGAAATATGCAGGTTAAGAAAGGGCATCATCTCCTGCAGCGCGACGATTTTACGCGTCAGCTCTTTATTGTACTGCGGCAACATGGTGGAGAATTCGCTCAGAGATGCCGCCAGTACGCCGAAGAGCGCCGTCAGGCCAATCAGCATCACGATAACCACGATGGTGATGGCCACCGGGCGGCTCACGCCCCGGCGTAAAAACCAGGTCACCAGCGGATTGAGGACAATGGCAAAAAAGAGCGCCAGCAGGAGCTGGACGATAATGTCAGCGGCAGCATGTATACCCGCAAGGATAACCACCAGACAGGCGAGTTTTAATAAGATGTGGAGTCCTGCTTTATCGGGCTGGGGAGCTAACATGCGCGTTCCTTAATAAGATGACCCGATAAGTGTAGTGCCTTAGGGCCGCTTCGTCTGGCACCGATAATCTGAAAGTCGGGGCTGATTTTCTTGTTGCTCCGTGGTAATAGTGAAACACTGTTGCAAAAAATTCAGGTAGAACCCCATGCCAGAACCTGCCGCCGAACCGGCGCTGAGCGGATTGCGCCTCAATCTGCGCATTGTTTCCGTCGTTATCTTCAACTTTGCCAGCTATTTAACGATCGGCCTGCCGCTGGCGGTTCTGCCGGGCTACGTCCATGACGTGATGGGTTTTAGCGCGTTCTGGGCGGGGCTGGTCATCAGCCTGCAGTATTTCGCCACGCTCCTTAGCCGCCCGCACGCCGGGCGCTACGCCGACCTGTTCGGTCCCAAAAGCATTGTGGTAGTGGGATTGTGCGGCTGTTTCCTCAGTGGTCTGAGCTACCTGCTGGCTGCCGCTACCAGCCACTGGCCGCTGGTCAGCCTGGCGCTGCTTTGCCTGGGCCGCGTCATTCTCGGGATTGGGCAAAGCCTGGCAGGAACCGGCTCGACGCTATGGGGTGTGGGGGTTGTCGGTGCACCACACATTGGCCGGGTTATCTCGTGGAACGGGATCGTCACCTACGGGGCGATGGCGCTCGGCGCGCCGCTTGGCGTGGCCTGTTACGCCTTTGGCGGTCTGTATGGACTGTCGCTGACCATTATAGCGGTCGCGCTTGTGGCGATACTGTTTGCGCTGCCGCGCCCGAAGGTGAAGGCCAGCAAGGGCAAGCCGCTGCCGTTTCGGGCCGTGCTGGGGCGCGTCTGGCCGTACGGCATGGCGCTGGCCCTGGCGACCACCGGCTTCGGCGTCATTGCGACCTTCATTACCCTGTTTTATGACGCCAAAGGCTGGGAGGGCGCGGCCTTTGCGTTAACCCTCTTCAGCGGTGCGTTTGTTGGCGCACGCCTGCTTTTCCCGAACGGTATCAACCGTCTGGGCGGGCTGAACGTGGCGATGATCTGCTTTACGGTAGAGATTGTCGGGCTGCTGTTAACCGGCATCGCCAGCGCGCCCTGGATGGCGAAAATTGGCGTCTTCCTGGCGGGAGCCGGTTTCTCGCTGGTCTTCCCGGCGCTGGGCGTGGTGGCGGTTAAAGCGGTGCCGCAGCAGAACCAGGGGGCGGCGCTGGCGACCTATACGGTATTTATGGATATGTCTTTAGGCATAACCGGGCCGCTGGCGGGGCTGGTGATGGCCTGGGCGGGGGTACCGGTGATCTATCTTGCCGCGGCGGGTCTGGTGATAATTGCCCTGCTGCTGACGTGGCGGCTAAAAAAATGGCCCCCGGTGCAGGCACCGGAGGCCACGTCATCGTCGTGAAGGGTTACTGGATCACGATGGTGTTAATGATGTTTTCAGCAGCCGTCTGCGCTTTCTGCTGATCTTCCGCTGGCAGGGTGATCTGCAGGGTCAGCAGTTTGTTATCAACCTTGCCCAGCACCACAGAAGACCAGGCGGTCTGGCCTTTTGCGGAGATGATGCTGTCCAGCTGCTGCAGCTTATGGCCTTTCAGCTCGATGGATTTATTGGTTACCACCTGCAGCTGCGGATCGCGGCCGCGCTGCTGGTCTTCCAGACGTTTGGACAGGACGGCCAGGTCTTCGCTGGTGTCGTCGCCCACAATCACAATGACCGCTTTCTGGCCGGTTGCGTCGGAGTAAACATGCATGTTATTCGTCTGGGTGCCCAGCTTGCCGCTCTGGTCAGTCATATCGGCTGGCAGAGAGAAACTGAGTTTGCCATCCATCAGATTCACCGGCTGACCGGTCGCGTTGCTTTCTGCGGATGCGCCCTGAGCAGGCGTTTTCGTGTCGCTGTTATCACAGGCTGCAAGACCCACAACCAGCAGGCCAATCCCGACATATTTAACCAGATTGCGCATTGACTTCTTCCTTTCGATAAACGGCCATAGCGGCTCATTCACCCATCTTATCACAACTGATAAAGCGAACCCTTAACCAGCCTGCAATGCCGTGATTTCAGATTTATCTGCCAGCCTTTTCAGCAGCATATTCAGCAGCACGCCGTACATCGGCAGGAAGAAAACAATGCTGATGAGCACCTTGAAGCAGTAGTCCACCAGCGCGATCTCCATCCAGTGCTCGGCCATAAAGGCATCCGGGCTGCGCCAGAAGGCGATGAAGAAGAAGGCCAGCGTATCGCTTACGTTGCCGAACAGCGTGGACGCGGTCGGCGCCATCCACCAGCGGTGATTCTGACGCAGGCGGTTAAACACGTGCACGTCGAGGATCTGCCCCAGCGCGTAGGCCATAAAGCTTGCCGCGGCGATACGGGCGACAAACAGGTTGAAGTGTGTCAGCGCCTCAAAGCCCTGCCAGCTTCCCATGTAAAACAGGGAGGAGATCACGTACGAGATGAACAGCGCCGGAAGCATGACCGCAAAGATAATGCGGCGTGCCAGCGGTGCGCCGAAGATACGCACGGTCAGATCGGTGGCGAGGAATATAAACGGAAAGCTGAACGCGCCCCAGGTGGTATGAAAACCAAAAATGGAGATCGGGAGCTGCACCAGGTAGTTGCTGGAGGTGATCACCAGCAAATGGAAAAGCGAAAGCCAGAACAACGCTTTTACGCGCTGTGATTCAGAGAACTGCGTCATATTGTGACCTTTTTATACGTTGGGGTGAGGGAACCCAATAAAAACCGCAGCATGATACTGCTTTGGCTGGACATTGCAATGGTTAGTTTTTGCGCAATCGTTAACCTGGTTTGCATTGCCCGCGCCGGGGCGTAAACTACTGCCGTTTTTATCTGACCGAGAAGATCATGACCGACCTGTTTTCCAGCCCAGACCACACCCTTGATGCCCAGGGCCTTCGCTGCCCGGAGCCGGTAATGATGGTACGTAAGACCGTGCGTAACATGCAGACCGGTGAAACGCTGCTGATTATTGCCGACGATCCGGCCACCACGCGCGATATTCCCGGTTTTTGTACCTTTATGGAGCATGAGCTGGTGGCGCAGCAGACGGAAACGCTGCCGTACCGGTATTTGATTCGTAAGGGTTAGGAGGGCTGTCCTCTGCGGCCTGATGCCCTCACTCCGGCCCTCTCCCACGGGGAGAGGGAGAAAGTCATCCTTTCATCCACGCCCTGATCCCGTCCAGGAACATCTGCGTCGCCATCATTACCAGAATCAGCCCCATCAGACGCTCCAGCGCGTTCACCCCTTTCTCACCCAGCAGGCGCAGGAACAGCGACGACTGCAGCAGGATAATAAACGTTCCGCCCCAGGCAATCAGCAGGGCAATGACCAGATGGCTCATTTGATTCGGATACTGATGCGACAGCAGCATCAGCGTCGCCAGAATGGTTGGCCCCGCGACGAGGGGAATCGCCAGCGGCACGATAAACGGCTCTTCGCCTGCGGGCAGGCCGCTGCTGCTGCCTTCGGCGCTCGGGAAGATCATCTTAATGGCAATCAGGAAGAGAATAATCCCGCCGGAAATGGAGACCGTTTCGGCGCGCAGGTTCAGGAACGCGAGGATTTTTTCACCGGCAAACAGGAAGATAAACATCACCAGCAGGGCAATAAGCAGCTCGCGGATCATGATCGCCCGGCGGCGCTTCGGCTCGGTGTGCTTCAGCACCGACATGAAGATGGGCAGGTTGCCCAGTGGATCCATTATCAGGATCAATAAAACCGCTGCTGAAATGATTTCACTCATGTAAATTATCCCTGAAACTCTCTATGGTTATTATGATAATTAGCTGTATTTCTGATTGCCGGGCAATCATCGATTAATTTCGCTTGCGACTTTGGCAGCATTTTGTAATGTGAAGCATATCCCAGTTCAATACTGGCTTGCACAATCAGCACACACCCTCAGCAGGAAAAAAATGCTATGAAAAACGTTGGTTTCATCGGCTGGCGCGGTATGGTCGGCTCTGTACTCATGCAACGCATGGTTGAAGAGCGCGATTTCGACGCTATCCGCCCGGTCTTCTTCTCCACTTCCCAGCTCGGCCAGGCTGCTCCGTCCTTTGGTGGTACCACAGGCACGTTGCAGGACGCTTACGATCTGGAAGCGCTGAAGGCACTCGACATTATTGTGACCTGCCAGGGCGGCGATTATACCAACGAAATCTATCCAAAGCTGCGTGAAAGCGGCTGGCAGGGCTACTGGATTGACGCGGCCTCTTCACTGCGCATGAAAGACGATGCCATCATTATTCTCGACCCGGTTAACCAGGACGTCATCACCGACGGCCTGAACAACGGCGTGAAAACCTTTGTTGGCGGTAACTGCACCGTCAGCCTGATGCTGATGTCACTCGGCGGCCTGTTCGCGCAGGACCTGGTGGAGTGGGTCTCCGTGGCGACCTACCAGGCCGCGTCCGGCGGCGGCGCGCGCCACATGCGCGAGCTGCTGACCCAGATGGGCCAGCTGCATCAAAGCGTCGCGACCGAGCTGGCAAACCCGGCGTCCGCCATCCTCGACATCGAGCGCAAAGTCACTCAGCTGACCCGCAGCGGCGAGCTGCCGGTGGATAACTTTGGCGTACCGCTGGCCGGTGGCCTGATCCCGTGGATCGACAAACAGCTGGATAACGGCCAGACCCGCGAAGAGTGGAAGGGCCAGGCGGAGACCAACAAAATTCTCGCCACCGCGAATACCATTCCGGTTGACGGCCTGTGCGTGCGTATCGGCGCGCTGCGCTGCCACAGCCAGGCCTTCACCATTAAACTGAAAAAAGATGTGTCTATTCCGACCGTGGAAGAGCTGCTGGCCGCGCACAACCCGTGGGCGAAAGTGGTACCAAACGATCGCGATATCACCATGCGTGAACTGACCCCGGCTGCCGTTACCGGCACGCTGACCACGCCGGTTGGCCGCCTGCGCAAGCTGAACATGGGGCCGGAGTATCTCTCCGCATTCACCGTCGGCGACCAGCTGTTGTGGGGTGCCGCCGAGCCGCTGCGCCGCATGCTGCGCCAGCTGGCGTAATAATTTGTTAAACACAGGGGGTGATTGTCACCCCCTTTTTTTGCGTACTACATGGAGTAAAACGCAGATGTCTTATTTTTTATCAGGAGGAACCACGACGTTGGCTATGCTTTAAGGAAGATTTATTTCTCACCTGAGGGTAGGGCGGAGCAGAGAGGATCAACTGCACCGTTTAGGTCACATTAAAAGTCGTCCCGGAGCGCGTAAAAAGGGCGACATAAAAAAACAGGATGAATACCATGTCCGATCGTATTTCGAGAGACGTGATTAATGCGCTTATTGCGGGTCATTTTGCCGACCCCTTTTCTGTGCTAGGGATGCACCGTACAGAGGCCGGACTGGAAGTTCGGGCGCTGTTGCCGGATGCGACAGAAGTGTGGGTTATCGAACCCAAAACCGGCCGCAAGGTGGGTAATCTGGAATGCCTCGACTCGCGCGGCTTCTTCTCGGGCGTCATGCCCCGCCGTAAAAACCCCTTTCGCTATCAGCTCGCCGTTATCTGGCACGGCCAGCAAAACCTGATTGACGATCCCTACAGCTTTGGGCCGCTCTTAAAAGAGATGGACGCCTGGCTGCTGTCCGAAGGGACCCATTTACGCCCCTACGAAACGCTGGGTGCCCATGCGGATACCATGGACGGTATCACCGGCACGCGCTTTGCCGTATGGGCGCCAAACGCCCAGCGCGTCTCCGTTGTCGGGCAGTTCAACTACTGGGACGGTCGCCGCCACCCGATGCGCCTGCGCCGTGAGACGGGCATCTGGGAGCTGTTTATCCCCGGGGCGCATAACGGCCAGCTCTACAAATTTGAGATGATCGACGCGCACGGAAAGCTGCGCATTAAAGCCGACCCGTACGCCTTCGAGGCGCAGATGCGCCCGGATACCGCATCGCTGATCTGCGGCCTGCCGGAGAAGGTCGTTCAGACCGAGGAGCGCAAGCAGGCCAACCGCTTTGATGCGCCAATCTCCGTTTACGAAGTGCATCTCGGCTCCTGGCGCCGCCACACGGACAACAACTTCTGGCTCAGCTACAGGGAGCTCGCCGACCAGCTGGTGCCGTACGCCAAATGGATGGGCTTTACCCACCTCGAACTGCTGCCGGTTAACGAGCACCCGTTCGATGGCAGCTGGGGCTATCAGCCCACCGGGCTGTATGCGCCCACGCGGCGCTTCGGCACGCGCGATGATTTCCGTTATTTCATTGATGCTGCGCACGCCGCCGGGCTGAACGTGATCCTCGACTGGGTGCCGGGCCATTTCCCGTCGGACGATTTTGCGCTGGCAGAGTTCGACGGCACGAAGCTGTACGAGCACAGCGACCCGCGCGAAGGCTATCACCAGGACTGGAACACGCTGATCTACAACTACGGTCGCCGTGAAGTGTCGAATTACCTGGTGGGGAATGCGCTGTACTGGATCGAACGCTTCGGCATTGATGCCCTGCGCGTGGATGCGGTGGCCTCGATGATCTACCGCGACTACAGCCGCAAAGAGGGAGAGTGGATCCCAAACGAGTATGGCGGCCGTGAAAACCTCGAAGCGATTGAGTTTCTGCGCAACACCAACCGCATCATCGGCGAGCAGGTGGAAGGCGCCGTGACCATGGCGGAAGAGTCGACGGACTTTGCGGGCGTCTCCCGCCCTCCGTCATCAGGTGGCCTGGGGTTCTGGTACAAGTGGAACCTGGGCTGGATGCACGACACGCTCGACTACATGAAGCTCGACCCGGTTTATCGTCAGTATCACCACGATAAGCTCACCTTCGGGCTGCTCTACAACTACACCGAAAACTTCATGCTGCCGCTGTCGCATGATGAAGTGGTGCACGGCAAAAAATCCATTCTCGACCGCATGCCGGGCGACGCGTGGCAGAAGTTTGCCAACCTGCGCGCCTACTACGGCTGGATGTTTGCCTTCCCGGGCAAAAAGCTGCTGTTTATGGGCAATGAGTTCGCCCAGGGTCGCGAGTGGAACCACGACACCAGCCTCGACTGGCATCTGCTGGAGGGCGGCGACAACTGGCACCACGGCGTACAGCGTCTGGTGCGCGACCTGAACCTGACCTACCGCCACCACAAAGCGCTACACGAGCTGGACTTCGACCCGTACGGCTTTGAGTGGCTGGTGGTGGACGACCACGAGCGCTCGGTGTTTGTCTTTGTACGTCGCGATAAAGCGGGCAACGAGATTATCGTCGCCAGCAACTTCACGCCGGTGCCGCGCGAACACTACCGCTTCGGCATTAACCAGCCGGGCAAATGGCGCGAGATCCTGAATACCGACTCCATGCATTACCACGGCAGTAACGCCGGTAACGGCGGGCTGGTGCAGAGCGATGCGATTGAAAGCCACGGGCGTCCAAACTCCCTGAGCCTGACGCTGCCGCCGCTTGGCACCATCTGGCTGATGCGGGAGGAAGAATGACGCAGCTTACGGCAGGTAAACCCGAACCGCTCGGCGCGAGTTTTGATGGAAAGGGGGTGAACTTCACGCTCTTTTCTGCTCACGCGGAGCGGGTGGAGCTCTGCGTGTTTGACGGGGAGGGTAACGAGCGCCGTTACGATTTACCGTCCCGCACGGGAGACATCTGGCACGGTTACCTGTCCGGCGGGCGTCCGGGAATGCACTACGGTTTTCGCGTACACGGCCCGTGGGAACCTTCTCAGGGGCACTGGTTTAACCCGGCGAAGCTGCTGATTGACCCGTGCGCGCGCCGCGTGGACGGCGAGTTTAAAGACGACCCGCTGTTCCACGTCGGCTACGGCGAACCGGACCACCGCGACAGCGCGCCCGTCGCGCCGAAAAGCGCGGTGGTGCACGATCTCTACGACTGGGAAGACGATGCCCCGCCGCGCACGCCGTGGGGTAACACCGTCATCTATGAAGCGCACGTCAAAGGGCTGACCTACCTGCACCCGTCGATCCCCAAAGAGATGCGCGGCACCTACAAAGCGCTGGGGCATCCGACTATGGTCGCTTACCTGAAGCATTTGGGCATCACTGCGCTGGAGCTGCTTCCGGTGGCGCATTTCGCCAGCGAGCCGCGTCTTCAGCGTCTTGGGTTAAGCAACTACTGGGGCTACAACCCGCTGGCGATGTTCGCTCTCGACCCGCGCTACGCGGTGCATCCGGAGAAAGCGCGGGACGAGTTTCGCGACGCGGTGAAGGCGCTCCACGCGGCGGGCATTGAGGTCATTCTGGACGTGGTGCTGAACCACAGTGCGGAAAGCGATCTTGACGGCCCGACGCTCTCACAGCGCGGAATCGATAACCGTAGCTATTATTGGATCAGGGACGACGGTGATTACGAGAACTGGACCGGGTGCGGTAACACCCTCAACCTCAGCCATCCGGCCGTTACGCATTACGCGTACGAGTGCCTGAAATACTGGGTTGAGACGTTCCACGTGGACGGTTTTCGCTTCGACCTGGCGCCTGTGATGGGGCGCACCCCGGCATTCAGCCAGCAGGCACCGCTGTTTGAGGCGATAAAAAACTGCCCGGTGCTCTCAACGGTGAAGCTGATTGCGGAACCCTGGGACATTGGTGAAGGCGGTTATCAGGTGGGGAACTTCCCGCCGCTGTTTGCCGAGTGGAACGACCACTACCGCGATGCCATCCGCCGCTTCTGGCTGGCGCGCGATTTGTCGCTGGGCGAGTTCGCCGGACGCTTTGCCGGCTCCAGCGATCTCTTTAAGCGCGACGGAAAACGTCCGTCGGCCACCATCAACCTGGTGACGGCGCATGACGGTTTTACGCTGCGCGACTGCGTTTGTTTCAATCAGAAACACAATGAGGCCAACGGCGAAGAGAATCGCGATGGCACTAACAATAACCATAGCTTCAATCATGGTATAGAAGGATTAGGCGGAAGTCTGGATGTGATCGAGCGGCGACGCGCCAGCGTTCATGCGCTGCTGACGACGCTTTTACTGTCTCAGGGCACGCCGATGCTGCTGGCGGGCGACGAGCACGGCCACAGCCAGCACGGCAATAACAACGCCTATTGCCAGGACAATACCTTAACCTGGCTCGACTGGGGGGAGGCGAACAGCGGGTTGACCCATTTCACCGCGGCGCTGATCCACCTTCGCCAGCAGATCCCCGCCCTTACCGCCGACAGCTGGTGGGAAGAGGGCGACGGCAACGTTAGCTGGCTGAATAAAGACGCGCAGCCGTTGAGCGCGCAAGAGTGGCAACACGGCATCACCTGCCTGCAAATCCTGCTTTCGGATAAGTGGCTGGTGACGCTGAACGCGACGGATGACGTCGCAGAGATTGTTTTACCTGACGGGGAGTGGCGAGCTGTTCCCCCCTTTGCCGGAGCGGATAATCCGGTAGTAATGGCTGTCTGGCACGGGCCTGCGCACGGAGTGTGCGTATTCCAAAGATGATAAAAAAGGAGTTAGTCATGGTTAGATTAGAGAAGAACGATCCGTTAATGTTGGCGCGCCAGCTACCATTAAAAACTGTTGCCCTGATACTTGCGGGCGGGCGTGGTACCCGTCTGAAAGATTTGACCATCAAGCGCGCCAAGCCGGCCGTTCACTTTGGTGGTAAGTTCCGCATTATCGACTTTGCGCTCTCAAACTGCCTGAACTCGGGCATTCGCCGCATTGGCGTCATTACTCAGTATCAGTCGCACACCCTGGTGCAGCACATTCAGCGCGGCTGGTCATTCTTCAGCGAAGAGATGAACGAGTTTGTCGATCTGCTCCCGGCGCAGCAGCGCGTACACGGGGAAAACTGGTACCGCGGCACGGCGGATGCGGTGACCCAGAACCTCGACATTATTCGCCGCTACAGCGCGGAGTACATCGTGATCCTCGCGGGTGACCACATCTACAAGCAGGATTACTCGCACATGCTGATCGACCATGTCGAAAAAGGGGCGCGCTGCACCGTGGCGTGTCTGCCGGTGCCCGTTGCCGAGGCGACGGCGTTTGGCGTGATGCACGTGGATGCGGACGACAAGATTATCGACTTCGTTGAAAAACCGGCGAACCCGCCAACCATGCCGGGCGATGACACCAAATCGCTCGCCAGCATGGGGATCTATGTCTTTGATGCAGATTATCTTTATGAGCTGCTCGAAGAAGACGACAAAGACGAAAGCTCCAGCCACGACTTCGGTAAAGACATCATCCCGAAAATTACCAAAGCTGGCATGGCCTATGCACATCCCTTCCCATTGTCCTGCGTGCAGTCCGATCCGAATGCGGAGCCATACTGGCGTGATGTGGGAACCCTGGAAGCGTACTGGAAAGCCAACCTCGATCTGGCGTCCGTGACGCCTGAGCTGGATATGTACGACCAGAACTGGCCGATTCGTACCCACATGGAATCCCTGCCGCCGGCGAAGTTCGTGCAGGACCGCTCCGGCAGCCACGGCATGACCCTGAACTCGCTGGTCTCCGGCGGGTGCATCATCTCCGGTTCGGTGGTGGTGCAGTCCGTGCTGTTCCCGCGCGTGCGTATAAACTCATTCTGTAATATCGATTCGGCGGTTCTGCTGCCGGATGTCTGGGTAGGGCGTTCGTGTCGTCTGCGTCGCTGCGTGATCGACCGCGCCTGCGTCATTCCTGAGGGAATGGTGATTGGTGAAAACGCGGAAGAAGATGCGCGTCGCTTCTACCGTTCTGAAGAGGGGATCGTGTTAGTCACACGGGAAATGTTGCGTAAGCTGCAGATCAAACAGGAGCGATGATGCAGGTTTTACACGTATGTTCTGAGATGTTCCCGTTGTTAAAAACGGGCGGCCTGGCGGATGTTCTTGGTGCATTACCGGCGGCGCAAATCGCCGGTGGAGTCGATACCCGCGTCCTGCTGCCCGCCTTCCCGGATATCCGGCGCGGCATACCTGATGCAAAGGTCGTGACCCGCCGTGAAACGTTTGCCGGACGCATCACCCTGCTGTTTGGGCACTACAACGGCGTAGGGATCTACCTGATCGACGCGCCGCATCTGTACGACCGTCCGGGCAGCCCGTATCACGATACCAACCTGTTCGCCTATACCGACAACGTGCTGCGCTTTGCGCTGCTCGGCTGGGTGGGGGCGGAGATGGCCGTCGGGCTGGATCCATTCTGGCGTCCGGATGTGGTCCACGCGCACGACTGGCACGCCGGGCTGACGCCAGCGTATCTGGCGGCAAAAGGGCATCCGGCAAAATCGGTGTTTACGGTGCACAACCTGGCGTATCAGGGCATGTACTATGCGCATCATATGAATGACATCGATCTGCCATGGTCGTTCTATAACATGCACGGGCTGGAGTTCAACGGGCAAATTTCGTTCCTGAAGGCCGGGCTGTACTACGCCGACCACATCACGGCGGTGAGCCCCACCTACGCGCGTGAAATTACCCAGCCGGAGTTTGGCTACGGTCTGGAAGGGCTGCTGCAGCAGCGCCATCGTGAAGGCCGCCTGTCGGGCATTCTGAACGGCGTGGATGAGCAGATCTGGAGCCCTGAAACCGATCTCCTGCTGGCCGCGCGCTATGGCCGCGACTCGGTGGAAGATAAAGCCGAAAACAAACGCCAGCTGCAAATTGCGATGGGGCTGAAGGTCAACGACAAGGTGCCGCTGTTTGCGGTGGTCAGCCGCCTGACCAGCCAGAAAGGGCTGGATCTGGTGCTGGAGGCGCTGCCCGGTTTACTGGAGCAGGGCGGACAGCTGGCGCTGCTCGGCGCGGGCGACCCGGTGCTGCAGGAAGGTTTCCTCGCCGCCGCCGCGGAACATCCGGGGCAGGTGGGCGTGCAGATTGGCTATCACGAAGCGTTCTCGCACCGCATTATGGGCGGCGCGGACGTGATTCTGGTGCCGAGCCGTTTCGAACCCTGCGGCCTGACGCAGCTCTACGGTCTGAAATACGGCACGCTGCCGCTGGTGCGCCGCACGGGCGGGCTGGCGGATACGGTGTCGGATAGCTCTCTGGAAAACCTGGCGGACGGTATCGCCAGCGGGTTTGTCTTTGAAGACAGTAATGCCTGGTCGCTGCTTCGGGCGATTCGGCGTGCGTTCGTCTTGTGGTCCCGTCCATCCCTGTGGCGTTACGTTCAGCGTCAGGCGATGTCCATGGACTTTAGCTGGCACGTTGCGGCGCAGTCGTACCGCGACCTTTATCAACGCTTGATGTAACGAGGCGAAGTTACTGATATGAACGCTCCATTTAGCTACTCTTCCCCCACGCTCAGCGTTGAGGCGTTAAAGCACTCCATCGCCTACAAGCTGATGTTTACCATCGGGAAAGATCCGGTCATCGCCAACAAGCACGAGTGGCTGAACGCCACCCTGTTTGCGGTGCGTGACCGCATGGTCGAACGCTGGCTGCGCTCTAACCGCGCCCAGCTTTCGCAGGAGACGCGGCAGGTTTACTACCTGTCGATGGAATTTTTGATTGGCCGCACCCTCTCCAACGCGCTGCTGTCGCTCGGTATCTACGACGACGTCAAAACTGCACTGGAAGAGATGGGGCTGGATTTAGAAGAGCTGATTGACGAAGAGAACGACCCGGGGCTGGGTAACGGTGGTCTCGGGCGTCTTGCCGCCTGCTTCCTTGACTCGCTGGCAACGCTGGCGCTGCCGGGGCGCGGCTACGGTATTCGCTACGACTACGGCATGTTCAAGCAGAACATCGTTGACGGCCGCCAGAAAGAGTCCCCGGACTACTGGCTGGAATACGGCAACCCTTGGGAGTTCAAGCGCCACAACACGCGCTACAAGGTGCGCTTTGGCGGACGCATTCAGCAGGAAGGGAAAAAGTCCCGCTGGGTGGAAACCGAAGAGATCCTCGCCGTGGCCTATGATCAGATCATCCCCGGCTATGACACCGATGCGACCAATACGCTGCGCCTGTGGAATGCCCAGGCGAGCAGCGAAATCAACCTCGGTAAATTTAACCAGGGCGACTACTTTGCGGCGGTGGAAGATAAAAACCACTCCGAGAACGTCTCCCGCGTGCTGTACCCGGATGACTCAACCTACTCCGGGCGCGAGCTGCGCCTGCGTCAGGAGTATTTCCTCGTCTCCGCGACGATTCAGGACATCCTCAGCCGCCACCATCAGCTGCACAAAACCTACGCCAACCTGGCGGAGAAAACCGCGATTCACCTTAACGACACCCATCCGGTGCTCTCCATTCCCGAGCTGATGCGCCTGCTGATCGACGAGCACAAGTTCAGCTGGGACGACGCGTTTGAAGTGACGTGCCAGGTGTTCTCCTACACCAACCACACCCTGATGAGCGAAGCGCTGGAGACCTGGCCGGTGGACATGCTCGGCAAAATTCTGCCGCGCCACCTGCAAATCATCTTCGAGATCAACGACTACTTCCTCAAGACGCTGCAGGAGCAGTACCCGAACGATACCGGGCTGCTGAGCCGTGCCTCGATCATTGATGAATCAAACGGTCGTCGCGTGCGCATGGCCTGGCTGGCGGTGGTGATCAGCCACAAGGTCAACGGGGTGTCTGAGCTGCACTCGAACCTGATGGTGCAGTCCCTGTTTGCGGACTTCGCGAAGATCTTCCCGACACGCTTCTGCAACGTCACCAACGGCGTTACGCCGCGCCGCTGGCTGGCGCTGGCCAACCAGCCGCTCTCTGACGTGCTGGATGAGAATATCGGCCGCACCTGGCGCACCGATTTGAGCCAGCTGAGCGAGCTTAAGCAGCATATTGATTTCCCGACGGTGAACAAGGCCGTGCGGGAAGCCAAGCTGCTGAACAAGAAACGTCTGGCGGTCTGGCTGGCGATGCACCTCAACGTGGTCGCAAACCCAAAAGCGCTGTTTGACGTGCAGATCAAGCGCATCCACGAATACAAGCGTCAGCTGATGAACGTGCTACACGTGATCACTCACTACAACCGCATTAAGGCCGATCCAACCGCAGAGTGGGTGCCGCGCGTGAAGATCTTCGCCGGTAAGGCGGCTTCCGCTTACTACATGGCGAAGCACATTATTCACCTGATCAACGACGTGGCGAAGGTGGTGAACCAGGATCCGGAGATTGGCGACAAGCTGAAGGTGGTATTCATCCCGAACTACAGCGTCAGCCTGGCGCAGCTGATCATCCCGGCGGCAGATCTCTCCGAGCAGATCTCCACGGCGGGAACGGAAGCGTCCGGCACCAGCAACATGAAGTTTGCCCTCAACGGCGCGCTGACCATCGGCACCCTGGACGGGGCGAACGTCGAGATGCTGGAGCACGTAGGAGAAGAGAATATCTTTATCTTCGGCAATACCACCGAAGAAGTGGAGGCGCTGCGCAGGAAAGGCTACTCCCCGCGTGAGTTCTATGAAGGGGATGAAGAGCTACGTCAGGTCCTGACGCAGATTGCGACCGGTGTGTTCAGCCCCGACGAGCCGGGCCGCTATCGCGATCTGGTGGATTCGCTGATTAACTTTGGCGACCACTATCAGGTGCTGGCGGATTATCGCAGCTACGTGGACTGCCAGGATAAAGTGGACGAGCTGTACCGTCAGCAGGAGAAGTGGACCAGCGCGGCGATGCACAACATCGCCAACATGGGGTATTTCTCGTCTGACAGGACCATCAAGGAGTATGCCGAGAACATCTGGCATATTGATCCGGTGCGGTTGTAAAAACAAAGCCCGGTGGCGCCACCGGGCTTTTTTACATCACGACGCCAGCGACAGCTCACGCTTCCCCGCATGCTGCTGCAGCCACTGCGCCACGCGAGACTGCTGCTCGGCGTTAAGCCACATCCCTTCTTTGGTACGACGCCAGATGGCATCTTCAAGGCGGCGAACCCACTCGTGCTCAACCAGGTAGCGCAGCTCGGCCTCGTACAGCTCGTGGCCGAAATGTTCACCCAGATCGGCAAGCGATTTCGCGTCGCCCAGGAACAGCTCGGTATTGCTGCCGTAGGTGCGGGCGTAGTGGCGCGCCATCCCTTCGGTAATGAACGGGAAGCGACGGCGCAGCTTCGCGGCGTAATCGTCGCGGTTTCCGCCAATATCTCCGCCGGGCAGCACTGCCTCTTTGGTCCACGCCGGGCCAATACCTTTGTAGTACGGCGCCAGTTTTTCCAGCGCGTGCTCGGCCAGCTTGCGGTAGGTAGTCAGCTTGCCGCCAAACACCGACAGCAGCGGTGCCTGACCGTCTACGTCGTGGATATCAAGCGTGTAGTCGCGGGTGATGGCCTGCGGTGAGTCAGACTCGTCATCGCACAGCGGACGCACGCCAGAGTAGGTCCAGACCACGTCGTCGCGCGACAGCTGTTTCTTAAAGTGTGCGTTATACACTTTCAACAGGTAGTTTACTTCGCTCTCGTCGATCTCGACGTTCTTCGGATCGCCTTTGTACTCCACGTCGGTGGTGCCGATGATGGAGAATTCGTCCATCCACGGGATCACAAACACGATGCGTTTATCTTCGTTTTGCAGGATATAAGCCTGCTTCTGGGTATGCACGCGCGGCACCACAATGTGGCTGCCCTTGATCAGGCGGATGCCGTACGGCGAAGGCAGGTGCATGCCGTCGTCGAAGAACTGCTTCACCCACGGGCCGGTAGCGTTCACCAGGCCGCGTGCTTTCCAGCTGAACTTCTCGCCGGTATCCACGTCTTCCGCTTCCACAATCCACAGGCCGTTTTCACGACGGGCGGCGGTCGCGCGGGTGCGGGTTTTCACCTCGCCGCCTTTCTTCTCGACCATCTGCGCATTCGCCAGAACGAGACGCGCATCGTCCACCCAGCAGTCTGAATATTCGAAACCGCGCACGATTTCCGGCTTAAGGACCGATTCTGAGCCAAAACGCAAACCGTTCGAACCCGGCAGGCTGGTGCGTTTGCCCAGATGATCGTACATAAACAGGCCGATGCGGATCATCCACGCCGGACGCAGGTGTGGGCGGTGCGGCAGGCGGAAGCGCATCGGGATCGCCAGATGCGGGGCCATTTTCAGCAGCACTTCGCGTTCGGCCAGCGCTTCGCTGACCAGGCGGAATTCGTAGTGTTCCAGGTAGCGCAGGCCACCGTGGATCAGCTTGGAGCTGGCGGACGACGTCGCGCAGGCGAGATCGTTAGCTTCCAGCATCAGCACGGATAAACCGCGTCCTGCGGCATCAACCGCAATACCGGCACCGTTGATGCCACCGCCTATCACAATCAGATCTTTGGTTTCCATAACACCCTCATGCACTTTCGTTAAAGCTCAAAAATGTTCGATATCGCTCATAATAGCAAAGGAACGCGCTTTTGGTAACATCAAAAAAACAATTTAGAGTGATATGGATAACATAATGGCGTTTACCCGCCGCCAGGACGTACACTACGGGGTAAAATCTTGTCGTTGACCACTGTAAAGAGAACACCATGGATCAGTTTGAATGTATTAACGTAGAAGAAGCCCACCAGAAGATGCACCAGGGAAAAGCGGTGCTGGTGGATATCCGCGACCCGCAGAGTTTTGCGATGGGCCACACGCCGGGCGCGTTTCATCTGACCAACGACACGCTGGGCGCGTTTATGCGCGATAACGACTTCGAAACGCCCGTTATGGTCATGTGCTACCACGGCAACAGCAGCAAAGGCGCGGCGCAGTATCTGATTCAGCAAGGCTATGACGCGGTATACAGCGTCGACGGCGGCTTTGATGCCTGGCATCGTCATTTCCCGGCAGAAGTGGAATACGCGTTTGAGCGCTAATCCCGCTATACTGTCCCCTTTTGTGTGGAAATAAGCGACCGCTGCCCATGTTGATGATCACCTCTTTTACCAACCCGCGCGTCGCCCAGGCGTTTGTCGACTATATGGCGACGCAGGGCGTTATTCTGACCATTCAGCAACATACTCAGACCGACGTCTGGCTGGCCGATGAGAGCCAGGCAGGGCGGGTCAACGAGGAGCTGGCGCGTTTCCTTGAGAACCCCGGCGACCCGCGTTATCTGGCGGCCAGCTGGCAATCCGGGCAGACCGGCAGCGGACTGCATTACAGCCGCTTTCCCTTCCTTGCCACGATACGCGAGCGCGCGGGCCCGTTTACGCTGCTGCTGATGGCAGCCTGCATTATCGTCTTCGTTATTATGAACGTGGTGGGCGACCAGAGCGTGATGATCGCGCTGGCGTGGCCGTATGATCCGTCGCTGGATTTTGACGTCTGGCGCTACTTTACCCACGCGCTGATGCATTTCTCGGTGATGCATATCCTCTTTAACCTGCTGTGGTGGTGGTATCTCGGCGGTATCGTTGAGAAGCGGCTCGGCAGCGGCAAGCTGATTGTCATCACCGTAATCAGCGCCCTGCTGAGCGGCTATGTACAGCATAAATTCAGCGGCCCGTGGTTCGGCGGGCTGTCGGGTGTCGTCTACGCTTTGATGGGCTACGTCTGGCTTCGCGGGGAGCGCGACCCGGAAAGCGGCATCTATTTACAACGCGGATTAATAGCCTTTGCGTTAATATGGCTAATTGCCGGATGGTTTGATCTGTTTGGTATGTCTATCGCCAATGGTGCGCACGTCACCGGCCTCGCCGTCGGTCTTGCAATGGCGCTTGCCGACACGCTCCATGCGCGAAAACGAACATAATTCTCAGGGATAATTGATGAAACAAACACAACGTCATGACGCCATTATCGAACTGGTCAAAAAACAGGGATACGTCAGCACCGAAGAGCTGGTCGAGCAGTTTGCCGTCAGCCCGCAAACCATCCGTCGTGACCTGAACGATCTGGCCGATCAGAACCGTATTTTGCGCCACCACGGCGGCGCGGCGCTGCCGTCCAGCTCGGTCAATACCTCCTGGCACGACCGTAAAGCCACGCAGACGGCAGAGAAAGAGCGCATTGCGCGTAAAGTGGCGAGCCAAATCCCGAACGGTGCGACGCTGTTTATTGATATCGGCACCACGCCAGAAGCGGTTGCTCATGCGCTGCTGGATCACGAGAACCTGCGCGTGGTGACCAACAACCTGAACGTCGCCAACACGTTGATGCAGAAAGATGATTTCCGCATCATCCTTGCGGGCGGCGAACTGCGCAGCCGCGACGGCGGGATTATCGGCGAAGCGACGCTCGACTTTATCTCTCAGTTCCGCCTCGACTTCGGCATCCTGGGGATCAGCGGCATCGACACCGATGGCTCACTGCTGGAGTTTGATTATCACGAGGTGCGCACCAAGCGCGCGATTATTGAGAACTCGCGCCACGTGATGCTGGTGGTGGACCATTCGAAGTTTGGCCGAAACGCGATGGTGAACATGGGCAGCATCAGCATGGTGGATGCGGTCTATACCGACGTGATGCCGCCAGCGGGCGTGATGCAGGTGATTAAGGATAATAATTTGCAGTTAGAGTTGTGTTGAAAAGCCGTTCTCCCTCTCCCTGTGGGCTGAGGGATCCCCACAAAATAATACCAGCACGGACGACCCCCTCTCCCTTGAGGGAGAGGGCTGGGGTGAGGGGGAACATACGGCTCTGGTGGTCATTCCGTTCACTTTATGTTCCTTGCTACTCTGTAAGGACATGACCTGTGAACGTGCCAGGGCGGCTCAATCGCCGCTTCGCGGTGCCTTCGGCTTATTCCTTCCGGCTTGTCGGGGGCGGGCGGAGGTAACGTCCCTGTAAAGCCCGCCCTCTCGGCGCATCCATGCGCCTCGCCCCGGCCTACAGGAAACGCCTCAGCGATTTACAGCCGGACCAGGACATCGCTGTAAGTTATTCATTTCTCTGAAGCAATGTTCATCGCTTCAGGAAAAAATTACTGGGGATTCCTCAGCCCTGTGGGAGAGGGCCGGGGTGAGGGCATCAGGCCGTACAAAACTAAACTCCGTACCCCATCATCTTCAACAGCTGCTGCGCATGCTGCACCGCGTCCTGACGGTGCGCCACGCCCAGCTTCTGATACAGATTGCGAATGTGCGTTTTGATGGTGGTTGCCGCCACCGCCAGCTCACCGGCAATCTGCTCGTTACTGTATCCGGAATAGATCAGTCCCAGCACCTGCCATTCGCGCTGGGTGAGCGGGCTGGTGCGAATAAGCTCCGGCACTTCCGGGTGGTTCAGCAGGCGTTCAACAAAGTTCTCGTCAAAATGCGCAAACTTGTGGCGATGGTGCTGATTAATCTCGCGCAGGATTCGCTGGGCGCGATGCTGATCCAGCTCCGGCAGCGTGTTGAGCTGAATCAGCTGGCGCAGCTGCTGCGCCATCACTTCACCTTCAATCACGAAGTGGCTAATAAACCCGGTGCGGTTCGCCAGCTGCAAGGCTTCCAGCAGCACGCGCTGGGCATCATTTTTGCGGCCCGCCTGCCAGTAAAGCTGGTTGAGCAGCAGCAGGTTGCGGTTCAGGTCGCTCATCAGACGCAGGTTGCGGGCGTTTTCGTTTAACTCTTCCAGCACAATTTCGGCAGGCTCAAAGTCACCCAGCAGGATCTGCACGCGGGCGATGTTGCGCCACTGGCTTTGCAGGAAGTGGTTATTGGCAAATTCCGGTTTAGGCGTCTGGCGCAGCCAGTTGGCGGCGGATTTTTTGTCCCCCGTCATCTGCCAGTAAATCACCCGAACCTTGTCGGCGTTCGATACCCAGTCGCTGTGGTATTGACCGTTGCCGAGCAGGTTTTCCAGACGGTTAAGGTGATTGCGGGCGTTATCCAGATCGCCACGCGCCAGCGAGCACTGCACCAGCAGGGCCAGACACTGCAATTGCTGCTGAGGCTGGAAGCCGGAGAGCACGTTCACACCCTGACGGGCGCAGCTTTCTGCTTCATCCAGACGCGACCATGCCCACAGCAGTTGAGCGCGAATACGCAACAGGAACTCGTGCATCGGCAGCTGTTCCAGGTGCTGTTCACGAATCAGCTGGAACGCTTTTTCCTGATTTTCCCAGGCGGCCTGCAGGAACCCCTGTGCGAATAAAATCTCGCTTTGCTGGATCAGGCTCCACAGGGCGTAGTGCCACACATCATGGCGGCGCGCCATCTGCTCGGTTTGCTGCATCAGCGAAAGGGAGCGCGTCAGTTCGCCCTTGCAGTGCAGCACTTCGCCGTGCACCGAGGTAGCCACAATCCGGCTGTAGAAATTCGCCAGCGGCAGTTCATCCAGCGCGACCATCGCCAGCCGTTCCGCTTCATCCGCATCGCCGTCGTTAATCGCGACCTGCGCCCGCAGGGCGTTAAATTCGCCGTGCAGGGTGATATCCATTTCGCTTTCCATCTCCTGCTCGGCGCGCGCCAGCAGGGTATTCACTTCGCTGTAGCGGTGCTGGCTCTGCATCAGCCAGGCCTGGAGCAGCACCAGGCGCGGGTTCTCCAGCAGGCTCTCCCACGGCAGGGCTTTCAACGACTCTTCCAGCAGCGTCAGTTCGCTGTGGTTAAACAGCCCCCACGCGTGGTTAAGCAGGATATCGCGCAGCATGCTGGCGTCACCGGCGGCAAGCGCGTGGTGAATGGCCTCGCTCGGGAAGCCTTGCGCCATCCAGCTTTCAGCGGCGGCGCGGTGGATTTCCGGCAATTCCGTTGCCAGCTCCCACTGGCAGCGCTGGCGCAGGAAGCTGCCAAACAGCGGGTGATAGCTGAACCACTCGCCGGGATCGTCCATGCGCGTCAGGAACAGGCCCTGACGTTCAATCTCTTCCAGCTGCAGCTGACCGTTCTCACAGCCTGTTACGCGCACAATCAGCGCGTCGTTCATGGAGCGCAGCAGGGAGCTTTTCAGCAGGAAATTGCGGGTGGAGGGATCGACGCTGTTCAGCACCTCATCCACCAGGTAATCCGAAAGATGGCTGGCGTTGATACCGGCCAGACGGCGCGCAGACTGGTGCGTCGGGCTGTTGTTTTGCCGGGCAGAAAGGGCAATCAGCTGCAGCGCCGTGGCCCAGCCCGCGACATCATCACACAGGCGGCTGCTTTCGGAGGCCTCAATGGGTGAGGTCAGGCGGCAGTCAAAGAACTGTTTCGCTTCCTGGTGGGTAAAGGCCAGCTGCTGGCTGCCCACTTCCAGAAGCTGATCGCGCACGCGCAGGTTGGCAATACCGAGCTGCGGCAGGTTGCGTGACAGCACGACCAGGGTCAGGTTTTCCGGCTGGTGGCGCAGGAAGAAGCGCATAGACTCATGGATAACCGGGTTCGTGATCAGATGATAGTCATCAATCACCACGTACAGCGGGCGATGCCATTCGGCCAGTTCGATAAACAGCTGAGAGAAAAGGGAGGACAGGCTGGCGTACTGGCGCTTTTGCACCATTGCCTCGCTGGCGGCGCAGTGTCCGTTGGTTGCCTGTTGAATAGCGGCAATCAGATAGCTGGCAAAACGCTCTTGCTGGTTATCGCCCTCGTCCAGAGAGTACCAGCCAAGATCGCTCTTACCTGCGGCCCATTGTGAAATGAGCGTTGTTTTTCCATAACCTGCAGGGCTCGTAACCAGCGCCAGTCGGAAATTATGCGCGCCGGAAAGTTTAGCCAGCAGACGCTCGCGGACCACTGTATGGTCAAGACGAACCGGGCGACTTAATTTTGACGGAATCAACATAGGTTTCACTTCACTGTGGGGAACGAGAGAATTTATTTTTTTTGCGCTTCGTAATTAATAGCTATAAGGTCGGTCAGAAAGAGAACTATTGCAAGTTATGTCTGGCTTTTGTGGCTCTGAATTTGCACTCTGTCACAAAACATTTCGGCCAGTACTGGAACTTTTTTGAAAAGGCTTTGATGCCGCGTCAATGCTGGCTTGTATGGATGTCACGAGGCTGGGCTGAAACTGGTTTCAGAAAGGTATAATGACGTCGAATTTAATAAACTTCGGGTAAAGTTGAGTGAGATTAATAATCTCCTTAGGCAGGACCCGATTGCTGAAATATTATTCTCCGTAAGCAATCATTTCCGCGTGGATTAATTTCATCCAAAACCGCATTTCATTTCTTTGACATTCTCCCCGGTTACTTTTTTATCTTCCGGGCACACTCCGGCTATGCTCTCAGAGTGGCCTCGATCACACTTTTACGCTCATCCCCGCTACTCCTCCCTGTCTAATCCCCCACGGGAGGAGGAAGAGGTGAAATGAGCCAGGCACACTAGCGCCAACTTGTGTTTTCTTTCTAAAGGATGCCGATCCCCTATGTCACAGCCTACCTTCAACAAAGCTCAATTCCAGGCTGCCCTGACGCGTCAGTGGCAGCGTTTTGGCCTTCATGCTGCAAACGAGATGACGCCTCACCAGTGGTGGCAGGCGGTGAGCGGGGCGCTCGCAGAGCAGCTGGATGCTCAGCCCGTGGCGAAGCCCGTCAAAGGCCAGCGTCACGTTAACTATATCTCGATGGAATTCCTGATTGGCCGCCTGACCGGCAACAACCTGCTGAACCTTGGCTGGTATAAGGAGGTGGGTGATGTGCTGAAAGAGCACGACCTTAACCTGACCGACCTGCTGGAAGAAGAGATCGACCCGGCGCTGGGCAACGGCGGACTGGGGCGTCTGGCGGCCTGTTTCCTTGACTCTATGGCAACGGTCGGCCAGTCGGCGATTGGCTATGGCCTGAACTACCAGTACGGCCTGTTCCGTCAGTCGTTTGCCGACGGCCACCAGATGGAAGCGCCGGACGACTGGCATCGCAATACCTACCCGTGGTTCCGCCACAACGCGCAGCTGGACGTGCAGGTCGGCATCGGCGGGAAAGTGACGAAGCAGGGGCTCTGGGAACCGGCGTTCATTATTACCGGCGAAGCCTGGGACCTGCCGGTGCTCGGCTACCGTAACGGCGTGGCGCAGCCGCTGCGTCTGTGGCAGGCGAAGCACGCGCATCCGTTCAACCTGACCAAATTCAACGACGGCGATTTCCTGCGTGCCGAGCAGCAGGGCATCGACGCCGAGAAGCTGACCAAAGTCCTCTATCCGAACGATAACCACCTGGCGGGTAAAAAGCTGCGCCTGATGCAGCAGTACTTCCAGTGCGCCTGCTCCGTGGCGGACATTCTGCGTCGCCATCACCTGGCGGGCCGCAAGCTGGCGCAACTGCCGGACTTCGAAGTCATTCAGCTTAACGATACGCACCCGACTATTGCCATCCCGGAACTGCTGCGCGTGCTGATTGACGAGCATCAGCTGAGCTGGGACGACGCCTGGGCCATCACCAGCCGCACCTTCGCCTATACCAACCACACCCTGATGCCGGAAGCGCTGGAGTGCTGGGATGAGAAGCTGGTGAAAACGCTGCTGCCGCGCCACATGCAGATCATCAACAAGATTAACGACCAGTTTAAAGCGCTGGTGGAGAAAACCTGGCCGGGCGACAAAGCCGTCTGGGCGAAGCTGGCGGTGGTGCACGACAAACAGGTGCGTATGGCGAACATGTGCGTGGTGAGCGGCTTTGCCGTTAACGGCGTGGCGGCGCTGCACTCCGATCTGGTGGTGAAAGATCTGTTCCCGGAATATCACCAGCTGTGGCCGACCAAGTTCCACAACGTGACCAACGGCATTACGCCGCGTCGCTGGATCAAGCAGTGCAATCCGCTGCTGGCCGGCCTGCTGGATAAGACCCTGAAGAAAGAGTGGGCCAACGATCTGGACCAGCTGATTAACCTGGAAAAATACGCCGACGATGCGAAATTCCGCGAGCAGTACCGCGCGATCAAGCTGGAGAACAAGGTTCGCCTGGCGGAGTTTGTGAAAATGCGTACCGGGATTGAGATCAACCCGAACGCCATTTTCGATATCCAGATCAAACGCCTGCACGAGTACAAGCGTCAGCACCTGAACCTGCTGCATATTCTGGCGCTGTACAAAGAGATCCGCGAGAACCCGCAGGCCGACCGCGTGCCGCGCGTGTTCCTGTTCGGTGCGAAGGCGGCGCCGGGCTACTACCTGGCGAAAAACATTATCCTCGCCATCAATAAAGTGGCGGCGGCGATCAACAGCGATCCGAAAGTGGGCGACAAGCTGAAGGTCGTGTTCCTGCCGGATTACTGCGTCTCGGCGGCGGAAATGCTGATCCCGGCGGCGGATATCTCCGAGCAGATCTCGACCGCAGGGAAAGAAGCGTCCGGTACCGGCAACATGAAGCTGGCGCTCAACGGCGCGCTGACCGTCGGCACGCTGGACGGTGCGAACGTCGAAATCGCCGAGAAGGTCGGTGAAGAGAACATCTTTATCTTCGGCCATACTGTTGAAGAAGTGAAAGCCATCAAGGCCAAAGGCTACGACCCGGTGAAATGGCGTAAAAAAGACAAAGTGCTGGATGCGGTGCTGAAGGAGCTGGAAAGCGGCAAATACAGCGATGGCGACAAGCACGCGTTTGACCAGATGCTGCACAGCATGGACAAACACGGTGGCGACCCGTACCTGGTGATGGCGGACTTCACGGCCTACGTTGAAGCGCAGAAACAGGTCGACGTGCTGTACCGCGACCAGGAGGCGTGGACCCGGGCGTGCATTCTGAACACCGCGCGCTGCGGCATGTTCAGCTCTGACCGCTCAATCCGTGATTATCAGGCTCGTATCTGGCAGGCAAAACGCTAAGGAAGCGCGATGGAGAGTAAACGTCTGGACAGTGCCGCGCAGGCGGCGGGAATTAGCCTCAGTTACATCAACGCGCACGGCAAACCGCAGTCTATTGGTGCGGACACCAAAAGACGTTTGCTGGATGCCATGCACAAAACCGACGCGAACGCGTCGGCTGCTCCGGTGCCAAACGTGAAGGTCTTTACCGCAGGCAAAAAGATGCCGCTGGCGGTGGAGGGGCGCGGCGAGTATAGCTGGCTGCTCACTACCGAAGAGGGGCATCAGCATAAAGGCCACGCCACCGGCGGCAAAACGTTAAACCTTCCGGCAAAGCTGCCGGAGGGCTACCACAGCCTGACGCTCACCCAGGACGAACAGCGTTTTCACTGCCGGGTGATCGTCGCGCCAAAACGCTGCTATGAGCCGCAGGCATTGCTCGAAGGCAAAAAGCTGTGGGGCGCCTGCGTGCAGCTCTACACGCTGCGTTCAGACAGCAACTGGGGGATCGGCGATTTTGGCGATCTGAAGAACATGCTGGCATCCGTGGGCGAGCGCGGCGGCGCGTTTATCGGCCTCAACCCGATCCACGCGCTCTATCCGGCCAACCCGGAAAGCGCGAGCCCGTACAGCCCGTCTTCCCGACGCTGGCTGAACGTGATTTACATCGACGTTAACGCGTTAGACGATTTCAAAAACAGCAAAGAGGCGCAGGCGTGGTGGAAGCTTGAGACCACCCAGCAGTTGCTGAAGCAGGCCCGCGATGCGGACTGGGTAGATTATGCCTCCGTGACCGCGCTGAAAATGGCGGCTCTGCGCCTGGCGTGGAAAGGCTTTGCGAAGCGCGACGATGAGCAGATGGCGGCCTTCCGCCAGTTCGTGATGCAGGAAGGTGAAAGCCTCTACTGGCAGGCGGCATTTGATGCGCTGCACGCGTATCAGGTGAAAGAGGACGAAATGCGCTGGGGCTGGCCGGTCTGGCCGGAAGCGTATCAGACCGTGGATACCCCTGAAGTCAAAGCCTTCTGTAAAAATCATGCCGACGAGGTGGACTTCTACCTGTGGCTGCAGTGGCTGGCGTACAGCCAGTTTGCCGCCTGCTGGCAGGTGAGCCAGGGCTATAAGATGCCGATCGGCCTGTATCGCGATCTGGCCGTGGGCGTGGCGGAAGGCGGCGCGGAAACCTGGTGTGACCGTGAGCTTTACTGCCTGAAAGCATCCGTCGGCGCGCCGCCGGATATCCTCGGCCCGCTCGGTCAGAACTGGGGCCTGCCGCCGATGGATCCGCACGTGATGGCGGCGCGTGCCTACGAGCCGTTTATCGACCTGCTGCGCGCGAACATGCAGAACTGCGGGGCGCTGCGCATTGACCACGTGATGTCCGTGCTGCGCCTGTGGTGGATCCCGTACGGTGAAACGGCCGATCACGGGGCGTACGTGCAGTATCCGGTGGACGATCTGCTGTCGATCCTGGCCCTGGAGAGTAAACGTCATCAGTGCATGGTGATCGGTGAAGATCTCGGTACCGTACCGGTGGAAATTGTCAGCAAGCTCCGCGACAGCGGGGTTTATTCCTACAAAGTGCTCTATTTTGAAAACGACCATGAGAAAACCTTCCGCGCGCCGAAAGCGTACCCTGAACAGTCAATGGCAGTCGCGACGACGCATGATCTTCCTACGCTCAGAGGCTACTGGGAAAGCGGCGATCTGACCCTCGGCAAAACGCTGGGCCTCTATCCAGATGAAGAGGTTCTGCGCGGGCTGTATCAGGACCGCGAGCTGGCGAAGCAGGGGCTGCTGGACGCGCTGCACAAGCATGGCTGTCTGCCGAAGCGTGCCGGACATAAGGCGTCGCTGATGGCAATGACCCCAACGCTCAACCGTGGCCTGCAGCGCTATATTGCCGACAGCAACAGCGCTTTGCTCGGCCTGCAGCCGGAAGACTGGATTGATATGGCGGAGCCGGTGAACGTTCCGGGCACCAGCTATCAGTACAAGAACTGGCGCCGCAAGCTGTCCACAACGCTTGAGACGATGTTTGCCGATGACCGGGTGAACAGGCTGATTAAAGATTTGGATAAGCGCAGAAGGGCGGTGGGTAAGAAGTCGTAATTTGCCCCTCACCCTAGCCCTCTCCCCATGTACAGTCCGGGGACATAGTGAACACTTGTTCGGGGACATGGTAGACACTTACAACTAAGGCATAAGAACCCGTCTATGGAGTCGCTTATGCCCTGGGATGCGAGAGATACCATGTCATTACGTACCGAGTTTGTTTTGTTCGCCTCGCAGGACGGGGCGAACATCCGTTCCCTCTGCCGTCGCTTCGGCATTTCACCTGCCACCGGCTACAAGTGGCTTCGTCGCTGGATGGAGGAAGGTGCCTCCGGCCTTCAGGACCGCCCGCGCATACCGCACCATTCCCCGAACCGCTCATCTGACGACATCACCGCCCTGCTGCGCATGGCCCATGAGCGCCATGAACGCTGGGGCGCACGCAAGATTAAGCGCTGGCTCGAAGACCAGGGGCACCGTATGCCCGCCTTCAGCACTGTCCATAGCCTGATGGCCCGTCACGGCCTGCTGCCGGGCGCAACACCGGGCATTCCCGCCACGGGACGGTTCGAACACGACGCGCCGAACCGGCTCTGGCAGATGGATTTTAAGGGCCACTTTCCCTTTGGCGGTGGCCGCTGCCATCCGCTCACCCTGCTGGACGACCACTCCCGTTTTTCCCTGTGCCTGGCGCACTGTACCGATGAACGGCGCGAGACCGTGCAGCAGCAGCTGGTCAGCGTGTTTGAACGCTACGGCCTGCCGGACCGGATGACGATGGACAACGGCTCACCGTGGGGAGACACCACCGGCACCTGGACGGCGCTGGAGCTGTGGCTGATGCGCCACGGTATCCGGGTGGGGCACTCCCGGCCTTATCATCCGCAGACGCAGGGCAAGCTGGAGCGTTTTCACCGCAGCCTGAAGTCGGAAGTGCTGCAGGGAAAATGGTTCGCGGACAGCGGTGAGCTGCAGCGCGCCTTCGACCACTGGCGCACGGTGTACAACCTTGAACGCCCGCACGAGGCGCTGGATATGGCGGTACCGGCCTCGCGGTATCAGCCGTCTGCCCGGCAGTACAGCGGCAGCGTAACGCCACCTGAATACGATGAAGGGGTGAAGGTCAGGAAAGTGGATGTCAGCGGAAAGCTGAGCATACAGGGTGTCAGTCTGAGCGCAGGCAAGGCGTTCAGGGGAGAACGGGTCGGGCTGAGGGAGACACAGGATGACGGCTGCTATGAAGTGTGGTGGTACAGCACGAAAGTGGGGGTGATCGACCTGAAGAAAAAGTCGATCACCATGGGTAAAGGATGTTAAAAAGTGTTCACCATGTCCCCGAACACCTGTCTACCATGTCCCCGGACTGTACACCCCAAAGGGGAGAGGGAACCGATCGAGCAGGAGAGTCAGAGAGCCATATTCAACAGCAGACACCCTACCAGGCCGCAGACCGAAATAATGGTTTCCAGCATTGACCAGGACTTGATGGTCTCACCGATGGTCAGGTTGAAGTACTCCTTGAACAGCCAGAAGCCCGGATCGTTTACGTGAGAGAAAATCACGCTGCCGGAGCCTACCGCAATAACCATCAGCTCAGGGCTGACGCCCGTGGTGGCAATCAGTGGCGCAACGATACCGCCCGCTGTAATCGCCGCAACGGTTGCAGAACCCAGCGCGATACGCAGCACGGCAGCAATAGACCACGCCATCAGGATTGGAGAGATATTGGTTTCATGCATCATGGAAGCGATGTATTTGTCCACGCCGCTGTCGACCAGCACCTGCTTGAACGCACCGCCACCACCGATAATCAGCAGCATCATGGCAATGATTTTGATGGACGAGGTCAGCGTGTCGTTGATCTGATCCATGGAGCGGCCACGGTTCAGGCCGAAGGTGAACATCGCAATCAATACCGCAATCAGCGTTGCCATCACCGGGTCGCCGAGGAACTCGGCAACGGCCAGGAAAGCGTGGCCTTTCGGCAGGATCATCTCCGCCACGGCGCGCATTGCCATCAGGATCACCGGTACCAGCGAGGTCCAGACGCTGACGCCAAAGCCTGGCATCTCTTCTTCAGTGAAGGTTTTGGCGCTGTACAGACCTTCCGGAATAGGCTTATCAATGCCTTTCAGAAAACGGGCATATACCGGGCCTGCCAGAATTACGGTCGGGATCGCCAGAATCGTACCGAACAGCAGGGTTTTACCCATATCGGCGTGGAAGATGGTGGCGATGGCGGTTGGACCCGGGTGCGGCGGCAGGAAGCCGTGGGTCACGGACAGCGCAGCAGCCATTGGCACACCCACGAACAGCAGCGGGATGTTGGCCGCGGCGGCGATGGTGAACACCAGCGGCAGCATCAGCACGAAGCCCACTTCATAAAACAGCGCGAAACCGACGGTAAAACCGGTTAACACCACCGCCCACTGGATGTTCTTCTTGCCAAACTTTTCGATAAGCGTGGTGGCAATACGCTGCGCGCCCCCGCAGTCCGCCAGCATTTTACCGAGCATGGCGCCGAAGCCCATGATCAGTGCCAGGCTGCCGAGCGTGCCGCCGACACCGGCTTTGATAGAGCTGATAACTTTAACCAGCGGCATCCCCTGCATCAGACCGACTGCAAGTGCCACCAGAACCAGAGCGATAAATCCGTTCATTTTGAAGCGGATCATCAAGAGCAGTAATAACACAACACCGATAGCAACGATGACTAATGGCATGATTTACCTGGCCTTTGAATTGTTATGGGTAACGTCATTGTTTCAACGACAAATTCCGGTTGTCCCAACTGGGAACAGAGTGGTTAACGGCACTCATACTGATGCCTGCGAAACAGTTAAGTTTAGTCGGCTGTTATAAGGGTGTTGAGTGCCCACGAGAATGATACGGGTAACATATCGTGGTTGAGAATCACCCGGTGAGGCAAAATTTGAATTATGAGACGCAGGTCAACATATAGAGGGGGAAGGCAAGGGAGTCAGGCCCGGTAAGCGCAGCGCTACCGGGCAATACAGACGGGTACTGAATTAGTAGTAAGAGTGCTCGCCGCGCTGGTGCTCTGTCAGGTCGCGCACGCCTTTCAGTTCCGGGAATTCGTTCAGCAGCTGCTTCTCGATCCCTTCTTTCAGGGTCACGTCGACCATGGAGCAACCGTTACAGCCGCCGCCGAACTGCAGGATCGCCAGGCCGTCTTCCGTGATTTCCATCAGGGAAACGCGACCGCCGTGGCCGGCCAGTTGTGGGTTGATCTGGGACTGCAGCAGATACTCAACGCGCTCCATCAGCGGCGCATCGTCAGAGACTTTACGCATTTTGGCATTTGGCGCTTTCAGGGTCAGCTGAGAACCCAGCTGGTCGGTGACAAAGTCGATTTCCGCATCTTCAAGATACGGCGCGCTCAGTTCATCGACGTAAGCGGTGAGCTGTTCAAATTTAAGGGCAGTGTCAGTTGCTTCCACAGCGTCCGGAGGACAATAAGAGACACCACATTCTGCATTCGGAGTGCCTGGATTGATCACAAACACGCGGATCTGCGTCCCTTCTTCCTGATTTGCCAGCAGTTTGGCAAAGTGCGCTTGTGCAGAATCGGAAATACGGATCATAGCTTTGGCCTAATAGTTGACTAAATTACCTGGGTATAATCATACGCCCATTGAAGAAGGGCTACAAGGTACGGCACAGACACCATACCTGAACCGACGCGGCGCCGCTTTGCAAAAGCAGTCGGGAAAGTTCAGCAACGGTACTGCCTGTGGTGACCACGTCATCCACGATGGCGATATGGAGGTCGTGGACCGGCAATTCAAGGCGAAAGGCGTTTTTCAGGTTCCTTTTGCGAAGCCGGGCGTTGAGCTGATGCTGGATGGCGGTGGCATGAACGCGGGTAAGCGCGCTGGCATCGTAGCGACAGCCCAGCCACCGGGCGAGCGGGCGGCAGAGCAGGTCGCTTTGATTATAGCCGCGCCGCCAGTGCCGGCGTCGGTATAAGGGGACATTCACCACCATGTCGATTTTCGGCAAAGCGCGGGTTCGTCGCGCCTGTAAAACGGCCAGCAAAAGCAGGCGGGCAAGGGGCTGCGCCAGCGAACTCTGGCCGGAAAACTTCAGGGCGTGAATAAGCCCGCTCAGCGGCGGAACATAATCATCCACGGTCACCAGCGCGCTCCACGGCGGGGATTTTTTCAGGCAGCGGCCGCAGGGCAAATCGCGGTTCGCCGCCGGTAAACCACATTGCGGGCAGGTTGTGATACGCCTTTCCAGCGAACGCGTGCAGACGGAACAGACGCCCCACGCGCTGAGGGCAAGCGGCATTTTGCATAGCCAGCACAAGCCAGGCACTGTTAGCATGTGCAACCTCCATGTGAAAAAAGAGAACAGTAACTGATGAAGACGCTGTGGTGGCAGACCGTAGGGACAGGAAATTGCCATCTTGTGCTGCTGCACGGATGGGGCCTGAATGCGGAAGTGTGGCATTGCATAAGCGAGGAACTTGCCTCGCAATTTACGTTACATCTGGTTGATCTGCCGGGCTATGGTCGCAGCCGTGGCTTTGGCGCGATGTCGCTTGATGAAATGGCGCAGCACGTTATAGACGCCGCGCCGCAAAATGCCATCTGGCTGGGCTGGAGTCTGGGCGGGCTGGTGGCAAGCCAGATTGCGCTCTCCTGGCCCGAGCGCGTTAGGGCGCTGGTCACCGTGGCCTCGTCGCCATGCTTTAGCGCGCAAGAGGCGTGGCCCGGCATCAAACCTGACGTTCTGGCGGGCTTCCAGCAGCAGCTGAGCGACGATTTCCAGCGGACCGTCGAGCGATTCCTCGCCTTGCAGACGATGGGCACCGAAACCGCGCGTCAGGATGCCAGAGCGTTAAAGCAGGTGGTGCTCTCCCTGCCGATGCCGGACGTTGAGGTGCTTAACGGCGGTCTGGAGATCCTGAAAACGGCCGATCTGCGCGAGCCGCTGGCCGGGCTGAGCATGCCGCACCTGCGCATCTATGGCTATCTCGACGGGCTGGTGCCGCGCAAAGTGGTCCCACTTCTGGATTCCCTCTGGCCGGACAGCGAATCACAGGTCATAGCAAAAGCCGCGCATGCGCCGTTTATCTCTCATCCGACGGAGTTTTGTTCAGCGTTGGTTGCGTTAAGTCAACGTTTAGACTGATTATTTTCTATCCAGCCTGGAAAAAGTTACACACCGCAACCATACTCCAGATGTCGTTGCGGTTGTTCTGCCTACGATGATCAAAACAACAATCCTATGGAGAGTCAGGCTATGAAACTTGTTACAGGTATTGTCACTTCTCTGGTTATTGGGTCACTGTCATTTGGCGTTTTTGCGGCAAAAGAGCTGGAAAAAGATAAAGTTGCCGGGATGAATTTGACGAAAATTGGTGAGATTTCTACGTCTGACACCACCGCGCCGATGGATGCAAGAAAAGAGCTGTCGAAGAAAGCGGATGAGCTGGGCGGGACATACTTCGTCGTCACCAGCGCAGAAAAACAGACCAAAAACGTACGCGCTACTGCGGATGTCTATAAGTAATACGATAAAACCGGGCAGCAATGCCCGGCTTTATTAGCGCAGTGCCCACCACTCCCTGAGACAGGCCTTTCCTTCCGGACAGCTTTTACAACTGCCGGAGAGGCAACCCTCCGCTTCTTCCTGAATCCGCACGGCTTTACCCATGGCTTCCAGGCGCTCCAGCATGGCATCGATCATCGGCTGCGGCGTATGCAGGCTAAGGCTGAGCTGTTTTGCCTCCATGCGTCCCTGCAATGCCAGTAAGTCACGAACCTGAATCAACGATGCCATCTGTTTTTCCCCTTAGTGACAGTCGCCCGCCGGGCTGTTGCAGCAGGTGGCCGGGGTTTTACGCGTCGCCAGCAGGTTGATATCAACGCGGCTTCGCGCCCGGCGCAGCAGGCCAATCACAATCACGTTAAACAGGATGACTGCCAGGATGCTGACCAGGCTGTAGCGCGGATGCTGGCTGAAGTTAACGGTCTGGTAAAACAGCGTCGCCAGCGAGTAGGCGATATTCAGCCCCCACAGAATGGAGAAGCCCATCCAGCCGCGGCTGGACTCACGGGCAATCGCCCCCATCACCGAGATGCACGGAATATAGAGCAGAACGAAGATCAGGTAGCTGTAGGCTGCGGACGCGCTGCCAAACTTCTCGCCCATCACGCCCATGGCACCGGTCGCCATTTCGCCGTCGCCTTTACTGGCCTCAATCGGGTTAGCCAGCACGCTCAGGCTGAAGGTGTCTTTCAGGCTCTGCCAGGTCTCCTCTACGGCACCCAGCAGTTCGTCAACGAGGTGAAACTCCGCCGGGTTAAATTCCTGCTCCTGAATGTTCTCTGCGGTGTAGAGCGTGTTCAGGGTCCCGACGACCACCTCTTTCGCCATCGCACCGGTGAACAGGCCCACGGTCGCCTGCCAGTTATCCTCCTGTACGCCAATCGGTTTGAAGACCGGCGTGATGACGCGGCTGACGGAGGCGAGGGCAGAGTCGTTGATGTTATCTGCCGCCTGACCGGTGAGGGTGAAGCTGTTCAGCGCGCTCAGGAAAATACTGACAATAACAATCACCTTACCGGCGCGCAGCACAAAGCCTTTCAGACGCTGCCAGGTCTGGATCGCCAGGCTTTTCAGATGCGGGACGTGATAGACCGGAAGCTCCATTACAAACGGTGACGCTTCACCGCGCATGATGGTGTGCTTGAGCATTAAGCCGGTCAGGATTGCCATCACGATGCCCAGCACGTACAGCGAGAAGACCGCCAGCGCGCCCTGCTGGCCAAAGAAGGCTGCCGCGAAGACGGCAAAGATTGCCAGACGCGCGCCGCAGGACATAAACGGCGCCATCATAATGGTCATCAGTCGTTCACGCGGTGCATCCAGGGTGCGCGCGCCCATTACCGACGGCACGTTACAGCCGAAGCCGACGATCAGCGGAACGAACGATTTGCCCGGCAGCCCCAGCGCCTGCATCAGGCGGTCCATCACGAAGGCGGCGCGCGCCATGTAGCCGGAATCTTCGAGGAACGAGAGGAACAGATACATCATGCCGATCTGCGGTACCAGCGGCAGCACGGTGTTGATACCGCCGCCAATCCCCTGGGCAAGGAAGATGGTCAGCCATTCCGGGAAGTGCAGGGTGTAACCTACCCACTGAATACCGTGTACGAAGACCGCGACAGAACCGGCGTCAAAAATCGGCTGCAGCGCGCCACCGATGTTAATCGCGAGCAGGAACATCACGTACATCACCAGCAGGAAGATGGGCAAACCGAGGAAGCGGTTGAGCACAATCTTATCCACCGCCGCCGTGAAGCGGCTGGGCTCTGCGGTAAGGGCGTTGCTGACCACGTCGCAAATTGACGCAATGGCCTGATAACGCGCATCGGCGATGTGCAGCGCCGGATCGTCCAGCTCGTCGCTGAGACGGGCGAGGGCCACGTCCAGCTTATCCGCCGCATGTCCGGCATAGGCGCGGCTGTAGATATCCCCTTCCAGCATCTGCAGACCGAGCCACAGGCGCTGTTTTGCAGGCATGCTGCTGTCCATCTCCTGCGCCAGCCGTTCGGCTTCGCGCAGCAGCGGCTGGGCGTAATGCACCAGCTCAACGTCGCGGTTTCCCGCGTGGCGGTCAATCGCCAGCTTAAGGGCGTCGATACCGCGAGCGCGGGTCGAGACCAGCGGAACCACCGGACAGCCCAGGCGCGCGGAGAGCGCATCGACGTCGATGCGCAGCTTTTGTTTTTCCGCAATGTCGAGCATGTTGAGCGCCACGATGCAGGGGATCCCCAGCTCCAGCAGCTGTAGCGTCAGGTAAAGGTTTCGCTCGAGGTTCGAAGCGTCGACCACGTTGATCAGCAGATCCGCGTCGCCGCCAAGAATGTAGTGGCAGGCAATTTGCTCATCGAGCGAAGTCTGGGATGAAATCGTGGTTAAGGAGTAGGTGCCGGGAAGGTCAACCAGGGTGACCTGATTGTCCGTTGTCGTGAACTGGCCTTCTTTACGTTCAACCGTTACGCCTGCCCAATTTCCCACGCGCTGGCGCGCGCCGGTTAACTGATTAAATAAGGTTGTCTTGCCGGAATTAGGATTGCCAATTAAGCCAATAGTTAATTTTTTCATTGTATTAGACCCACCGAAACCGCTGGCTTGTTAACGGGATAAAGATTCAACTTCAATTAATGCGAGGTCTTTTTTGCGCAGAACCAGATTTACGCGCCGGGTTTCGATATGAACAGGATCGCCCAACGGCGCCACACGCACGACCTGGAATGATGAGCCGGGCAGCATGCCAAGTGACAGCAGCTTCTGCCGATAGGCCGGGCTAATTTCGCGGGTAAAACCGGTAATTTTCCATGCACTGTCTGGAGTGAATTGCATAATGCCTGATTCCACGAGAGGTTAAATAATCTACACTGCGATGATAATGAGAATAGTTTTTATCAGCAATAATAAAAATGTGACGGGATGTTGTTAATCGTATTAATTTGCGGTCTGATTGACCTTGCTCAATATTTGCAGAATTACCCGGGAAGGAATAAAAAGCGTATTTGTTAATGGAGTGATAAATAGCGGTTTAAATATGGGTGTGCAATCGGTTTCATATATTTCGAGAGAATTTTATTCCCCTCATCCCGGCCCTCTCCCTTTTGGGGAGAGGGTTAGGGTGAGGGGGGGTTACCTTAGCGTTTCTTACCCATCGCCGCCGCCAGCGCGTCCATCATCGCGCTGTTGCCCGCAGGCTGCGCGTCACGCCCGCGCGGTTTTGTGGCTTTCGTGGCCGGACGCTGCTGCTCGCGGCCTCCGCCGTTGCCGCCACGGCGCGCGCTGGTATCGCTCGGCTGCTCATCCAGACGCATGGTCAGGGCGATACGCTTGCGCTGCAGATCCACCTCCAGCACTTTCACCTTCACGATGTCGCCCGCTTTGACCACGGTGTGCGGGTCTTCAACGAACTTGTCGGCAAGGGAAGAGATATGCACCAGACCGTCCTGGTGCACGCCGATATCCACAAACGCGCCGAAGTTGGTGACGTTGGTCACCGCGCCTTCCAGCACCATGCCCGGCAGGAGATCGTTCATGGTCTCGATGCCGTCAGCAAAGGTCGCCGTTTTGAACTCAGGACGCGGATCGCGGCCCGGTTTTTCCAGCTCTTTGATAATGTCGGTAACGGTTGGTACACCAAATTTGTCGTCGGTGAAATCAACGGCTTTCAGGTTACGCAGAGCGCTGCTGTCGCCCATGAGATCCTTCAGCGCCTGCTGGGTGGCGGCCAGGATGCGCTCAACAACAGGGTACGCTTCCGGGTGAACGGTAGAGGCATCCAGCGGGTTATCGCCGTGGTTGATACGCAGGAAGCCCGCACACTGCTCAAACGCTTTCGGCCCCAGGCGGCTCACTTTAAGCAGCTGCTGACGGTTCTGGAACTGGCCGTTCTCATCGCGCCAGGCCACGATGTTCTGTGCCATCATGCGGGTTAAGCCCGCCACGCGGGTCAGCAGAGGAACGGAAGCGGTGTTCAGGTCCACGCCGACGGCGTTTACGCAGTCTTCCACGACCGCGTCCAGCTTGCGCGCCAGCTGCGTCTGGCTCACGTCGTGCTGATACTGGCCCACGCCAATGGATTTCGGATCGATCTTCACCAGCTCCGCCAGCGGATCCTGCAGACGACGGGCGATGGAGACCGCGCCGCGCAGGGAAACGTCCAGCTCAGGGAATTCCTGCGCCGCCAGCTCAGAGGCGGAATAGACCGATGCGCCCGCTTCGCTGACGATCACTTTCTGTGCCGTCACTTTCGGGAACTGCTTCTGCACGTCGAGATAGAAACGCTCGGTTTCGCGTGATGCGGTGCCGTTACCGATGGCAACCAGCTCCACGTTGTACTTCTCGCACAGCGCCGCCACCACGACGGCGGCTTTCGCTGCCTGGCCGGTGTGCGGGTATATGGTATCGGTGGCGACCAGCTTGCCGGTGCCGTCAACGACCGCCACCTTCACGCCGGTACGCAGGCCCGGATCGAGCCCCATGGTGGCGCGCAGGCCCGCAGGAGCGGCCATCAGCAGGTCATGCAGGTTACGGGCGAAGACGTTGATCGCTTCGTCTTCCGCGCGTTCGCGCACGGTGCCCATCAGCTCGGTTTCCAGGTGCATCAGCACCTTGATGCGCCAGGTCCAGCTCACCACGCCTTTGCGCCAGCTGTCCGCCGGGGCGTTGTTCAGGCGCAGGCCGAGATGGTCGATGATAATCTGCTCGCAGTGGCTCTCTTTCGGCGGCTCGTCAAACTGCGGGTCGGCGTTCAGGGAGAGCTGGAGCACGCCTTCGTTGCGGCCGCGGAACATCGCCAGCGCGCGGTGAGACGGGGTGGTCGAAATCGGTTCGTGGTGATCGAAGTAGTCGCGGAACTTCGCGCCTTCTTCCTCTTTGCCCGCGACGACGGTAGAGACGATGTGGGCGTTCTTCCACAGGTAATCACGCACTTTGGCCAGCAGGGCGGCGTCTTCCGCGAAGCGCTCCATCAGGATGTAGCGCGCGCCGTCCAGAGCGGCCTTGGTGTCAGCGACACCTTTGTCGGCGTCGACGAATTTCGCCGCTTCGGTTTCCGGGTCGTGAGATGGCTCATTCCACAGCAGCTCTGCCAGCGGCTCAAGGCCCGCCTCAATCGCAATCTGCCCGCGGGTACGGCGCTTCGGTTTATACGGCAGATAGAGATCTTCGAGTTCAGTTTTGCTCAGGGTGCCGTTAATGGCGCTTTCCAGCTCGCTGGTCAGCTTGCCCTGTTCGCCGATGGATTTGAGGATCGCCTGACGACGTTCTTCCAGCTCGCGCAGATAGCCCAGGCGGGTCTCCAGGTTACGCAGCTGCGTGTCATCCAGACCGCCTGTGACTTCCTTACGATAACGTGCAATAAACGGCACGGTGTTCCCTTCATCAAGCAGGCGAACGGCAGCTTCTACCTGTTCGGCTCTGGCCTGAAGTTCACCCGCAATAATGCGGCAGAGCGAATCTTTCATCATGGCTTTATCATCTTGTGGGTCAAAAATCAGGGGATAGTTATACGGGCTGACACGGCAAAATGCCAGCCGGGGAGGGCGCTCTCGGACTATTTTACGTAGACGATCTCATTGACGTACCAGCTGGCTTCACCGGCTGGGGTCTGAACGACGGCTAAATCGCCCACTTCCTTTTTCAGCAGTGCGCGGGCCATCGGGGAGTCGATAGAAATGTAATCTTTACGACCAAAAATTTCATCGTAACCGACGATGCGAAAACGCAGGATGTCACCATCGTCGTTTTCAATCTCCACCCACGCGCCGAAGAACACTTTGCCCTCCTGCTGCGGGGAGTAATCGACAATTTTAAGATTTTCGAGACACTTCGTCAGATAGCGTACCCGGCGGTCAATTTCGCGCAGCCGCTTCTTGTTGTACTGATAATCAGCATTTTCGCTGCGATCGCCCAGGCTGGCCGCCCAGGTCACCTTTTTGGTCACTTCAGGACGCTCTTCGCGCCACAGGTAATCCATCTCTTTTTTGAGCTTTTCGTACCCTTCGCGGGTGATCAGGGGCGTTTTCATGGTGCTGCCTTTGCTGCCGGTTCTCTGTTTTGCGCACAATACGTACCACACAGTGTAACAGACAGGATTAATAATGATTTATGTGATGAAATGAACAGATAAGCTGCTGTTAAATATGCTTTGTAACAATTTCGACTAGAATTTATACCAGAATTAACTGGTCGAATACGTGCACTTTTTTAGAATACGCTGTTACAAAGACTATCCGAACCTTTGGGAGTACACACAATGCAAGAAAACTACAAAATTCTGGTCGTGGATGACGACATGCGCCTGCGCGCGCTGCTTGAGCGTTATCTGACCGAGCAGGGCTTCCAGGTTCGTAGCGTCGCGAACGCTGAGCAGATGGACCGTCTGCTGACCCGCGAATCTTTCCATCTGATGGTTCTCGACCTGATGCTGCCGGGTGAAGACGGGCTTTCTATCTGCCGCCGTCTGCGCAGCCAGAGCAACCCGATGCCGATCATCATGGTGACGGCGAAGGGCGAAGAAGTTGACCGTATCGTAGGCCTCGAAATCGGCGCCGACGACTACATTCCAAAACCGTTTAACCCGCGCGAGCTGCTGGCGCGTATTCGTGCCGTGCTGCGCCGTCAGGCGAATGAACTGCCGGGCGCGCCGTCCCAGGAAGAAGCCGTCATTGCCTTCGGCAAGTTCAAGCTGAACCTCGGCACGCGCGAGATGTTCCGTGAAGATGAGCCAATGCCGCTCACCAGCGGCGAGTTTGCCGTACTGAAAGCGCTGGTCAGCCACCCGCGCGAGCCGCTTTCCCGCGACAAGCTGATGAACCTGGCGCGCGGTCGCGAATACTCCGCAATGGAACGCTCCATCGACGTGCAGATCTCCCGCCTGCGCCGCATGGTGGAAGAAGATCCGGCGCATCCTCGTTATATTCAGACCGTATGGGGTCTGGGCTACGTGTTCGTTCCGGACGGCTCTAAAGCATGAGGCGAATGCGCTTCTCGCCGCGAAGCTCGTTTGCCCGCACCCTCTTACTGATCGTCACCCTGCTGTTCGTCAGCCTGGTGACGACCTACCTGGTGGTGTTGAACTTTGCGATTCTGCCGAGCCTCCAGCAGTTTAATAAGGTCCTGGCCTACGAAGTGCGTATGCTGATGACCGATAAGCTGCAGCTGGAGGACGGCACGCAGCTGGTTGTTCCCCCGGCATTTCGCCGTGAAATCTACCGTGAACTGGGCATTTCGCTTTACTCCAATGAAGCGGCGGAAGATGCTGGCCTGCGCTGGGCGCAGCACTATGAATTCCTCAGCCAGCAGATGGCGCAACAGCTGGGTGGCCCGACGGAAGTGCGCGTTGAGGTCAACAAAAGCTCGCCCGTCGTCTGGCTGAAAACCTGGCTGTCACCCAACATCTGGGTACGCGTTCCGCTGACTGAAATCCATCAGGGCGATTTCTCGCCGCTGTTCCGCTACACCCTTGCCATTATGCTGCTGGCGATAGGCGGCGCGTGGCTGTTTATCCGTATCCAGAACCGACCGCTGGTCGACCTGGAGCACGCGGCGCTGCAGGTCGGTAAAGGCATTATTCCTCCTCCACTGCGTGAATATGGTGCCTCTGAAGTGCGCTCAGTAACGCGCGCGTTTAACCACATGGCGGCAGGCGTTAAGCAGCTGGCGGATGACCGTACGCTGCTGATGGCCGGCGTCAGTCATGACCTGCGCACCCCGCTAACGCGTATTCGTCTGGCGACGGAGATGATGGGTGAAGAGGACGGTTATCTCGCCGAGTCTATTAACAAGGACATCGAAGAGTGTAACGCCATCATCGAGCAGTTCATCGACTACCTGCGCACCGGTCAGGAGATGCCGATGGAAATGGCCGATCTGAACGCGGTGCTGGGCGAAGTGGTGGCCGCAGAAAGTGGTTATGAGCGTGAAATTGATACTGACCTTCAGGACGGTGAAATTCAGGTTCGTATGCACCCGCTTTCCATTAAGCGTGCGGTGGCCAATATGGTGGTTAACGCGGCGCGCTACGGTAACGGCTGGATTAAGGTTAGCAGCGGGTCTGAACTCAACCGCGCCTGGTTCCAGGTGGAAGACGACGGCCCGGGCATTAAGCCCGAGCAGCGTAAGCATCTGTTCCAGCCATTTGTGCGCGGCGATAGCGCGCGCAGCACCAGCGGTACGGGCTTAGGCCTGGCGATTGTGCAGCGTATTGTGGATAACCATAACGGATTGCTGGAGATTGGTACCAGCGAGCGGGGCGGGTTGAGCATTCGCGCCTGGTTGCCGGTTCCGGTGACGCGGGGGCAGGTGAAAGAGGGATAGTGCGGTCTGATGCCCTCACCCCGGCCCTCTCCCACGGGGAGAGGGAGAAAACATTAAAAAAGGCAACTTTCGTTGCCTTTTTGCTTTTACCTACAGCTTCGGACCCGCGCTCACCAGCGCAGCGCCCGCCGGGGTATCGGTGTACTTCTCGAAGTTCTCGATAAACAGCTTCGCCAGCGATTCCGCCTTCTCGCGCCACTGTTCCGGCGATCCGTAGGTATTGCGCGGGTCGAGGATACGCGTGTCCACACCCGGCAGTTCCGTCGGAATGGCCAGATCGAACATCGGCAGCGTGAAGGTTTCGGCGTTATCCAGAGAACCATCCAGAATGGCGTCGATAATGGCGCGGGTATCTTTGATAGAGATACGTTTGCCGGTGCCGTTCCAGCCGGTATTCACCAGGTAGGCCTGCGCGCCGGATGCCTGCATGCGTTTCACCAGCACCTCAGCGTACTGCGTCGGGTGAAGCGACAGGAAGGCTGCACCGAAGCAGGCGGAGAAGGTTGGGGTTGGCTCCGTGACGCCACGCTCGGTACCCGCCAGCTTGGCGGTAAAGCCAGAGAGGAAGTGGTACTGCGTCTGGCTGGCGGTCAGGCGGGAAACCGGTGGCAGCACGCCGAACGCATCCGCCGTCAGGAAAATCACCTTCGTGGCATGGCCCGCTTTTGACACCGGCTTCACGATGTTGTCGATGTGGTAGATCGGGTAAGAGACGCGGGTGTTTTCGGTTTTTGACGCATCGTCGAAGTCGATAGAGCCGTCGGCACGTACGGTGACGTTTTCCAGCAGCGCGTCGCGGCGGATCGCGTGGAAGATATCCGGCTCGGCCTCTTCAGACAGGCGAATGGTCTTCGCGTAGCAGCCGCCTTCGAAGTTAAACACCCCGTCATCGTCCCAGCCGTGTTCGTCATCGCCAATCAGACGGCGTTTTGGATCGGTGGAGAGCGTGGTTTTCCCGGTGCCGGAAAGACCGAAGAACACCGCTACGTCGCCTTTCTCGCCGACGTTCGCCGAGCAGTGCATAGAGGCAATACCGCGCAGCGGCAGCAGGTAGTTCATGACCGAGAACATCCCTTTCTTCATTTCGCCGCCATACCAGGTACCGCCGATCAGCTGAATACGTTCGGTCAGGTTGAAGGCAATGAAGTTTTCGGAGTTCAGACCCTGCTCTTTCCACTGTGGGTTAGTGCATTTCGCACCGTTCATCACGATGAAGTCAGGTGTGAAGTCCTGCAGCTCTTCGTCGGTCGGACGAATAAACATATTCTTAACGAAATGCGCCTGCCAGGCCACTTCGGTAATGAAACGCACGGAAAGGCGGGTATCGGCGTTAGCGCCGCAGAAAGCGTCGACAATGAACAGACGCTTACCGGAAAGTTGATGGGTGACGAGCCCTTTCAGATGCTGCCAGGTTTCCGGGGAGAGCGGTTTGTTGTCGTTCTTCCCTTTGCCCTTGTCAGCCCACCACAGCGTATCGCGGGTAGTTTCGTCTCGGACGATATACTTATCTTTCGGCGAACGACCGGTAAAGATACCGGTATCGACGGCGATAGCACCAAGGTTCGTCAACACACCGCGCTCGTATCCTTCCAGTGCTGGATTGAGCTCTTCCTGATACAGCGTATCGTAATCGGGGTTGTAGACGATTTCCTGGACGTCGTGAATACCATAAGCCTTGAGATCTTGCGGGGTTAAACCAGTAACACGCATATCACTGCTCCTTAGCCAATATGTACTGCCTGAAATTGTAGGGTTTTTCTGGGGATGTTAACCGCGACGGGGCTCATAGATTTGTGCATCTGGATAAAACCCTTACTAACGGAAAACGCTGCGACTCCAGTCACAGTGCAGGCGGATTATCGCAGGAATCGCTTTTTGGTTGGGGAAAATGTTCCGAAAAGGTTAAGAGGTGGTGATTTTATCGGAGAGAATGTGAATGTAATCGCATACATGTAAGAAAATTACGTAAGAGTTACACAGGGAAAACGATTCAGCTTTTGGGGGATTTTTGCCCCTCACCCTAACCCTCTCCGCAAAGGGGAAAGGGCAGGGTGAGGGGTAGCGTATTAATGAACCTGCGGATCCGCCGGAGAGGCGTTATTGCGGATTTCAGCGATATCCATTGAATTGAACACGTAGTGCGTACCGCAGTAGTCACAGTGCATATCAATTTCGCCGTCTTCAGCCATGATGCTGTCGATCTCTTCATCCGGCAGAGTTTTCAGTGCGCCAGCGCAGCGCTCGCGCGAGCAGGTGCACTTAAACTCCACGGACTGCGGATCGTACACGGTCACTTCTTCTTCGTGGTACAGACGCCACAGCACGTCGGTCGCCGACAGGTTGAACAGTTCTTCCGCCTTGATGGTTTCGGTCAGCGTCGCCAGATGCTCAAAGTCATTGGTCTGCGCGTCCTGCGCTGGCAGAACCTGCAGCAGCATGCCGCCCGCAGCAGGTTGGCCGTCCACTTCACCGGTACGGATGAACAGACGCGTCGGCAGCTGTTCGGAACGCATGAAGTAATCTTCCAGGCAGGCTGCCAGGGTATCGCCTTCCAGACCGACCACGCCCTGATAGCGTTCACCTTCCTCCGGGGAGATGGTGATCACCAGGTAGCCATTGCCCACCAGCGTTTTGAGATCAGCATTTTCAGGAACGTCGCCCTGAACGCGCGCTACGCCGCGCATCTGCTGCTGGTTATTGCCGTTGATCACCGCCAGCGTCATCGGGCCGTCACCCTGCAGCTGCACGGTGATATCACCGGCAAACTTCAGCGTTGCGGTCAGCAGGCTGGTGGCAACCAGCAGTTCGCCCAACAGGGTCTTCACCGGCAGCGGGTAGTTGTGGTTTTCCAGAATCTGTTTCCAGGTTTCGGATACGGTGACCAGCTCGCCGCGCACGGCGAATTGTTCAAACAGATAGCGGTGTAATTGGTCGTGTTGGGCCATTTTCATCTCTCGTGCGGGTGAGGGTTACTAGCTCTCACCGTGTTTAAATTTCATCAGATCGCGGCGCTCTTTTTTATCCGGTCGCCGGTCCGGGTGGGGCATGGTCAGCGCATTCATTTTGCGCGCCAGCGCGGTCTTCTCGCGCTTTTCAACGCTTTCAGCCGTCTCTTCGTAAAGCTGTACGGCTTCCGATGCGGGCCGCCGCTGTTCGGTAATGGCTTTAATCACTACCGTACGTTCGTCGTTGCCCTGGCGCAGCGTTAAGGTGGCGTTCAGCTCAACCAGCTTGCTCGGCTTGCTGCGCTGGCCGTTGTAATGCACTTTACCGCCGTCAACCATTTCACGGGCAAGGGCGCGCGTTTTATAAAAACGGGCTGCCCACAGCCATTTATCCAGTCTTACCCCATCTGAGGGCTTTTCTTTCATGGCGTCTCCTTCACGGTCAGTGAGGGGATCATCTGGCGGTAGTCGTTCAGTCCCGGATGGCGCAGATAGCTTTTTTCAGCCAGGCCAGAGTCAGGATTAGTGACGCCCAGACAGTAGCGAATGCCAAACGTTGCCGCAGAATCCAGAATAGGCTCGCTGTCGTCAATGAACAGCGTGCGCTCCGGCTGCAGGCCGGTCTCTTCCTTCACCGCATGCCACAACCGCTGATCCTCTTTCGGATAACCAAATGTGTGGGTGGAAAGTAATAAATCAAGGTGCGACGCCAGTCCCGTATGCTCCAGCTTCACGGCCAGGTTATGTGGATGCGCGTTAGTCAGCAAAATACGGCGCTTGCCGCTTGCTTTCAGCGCGTCCAGGAAGGGAACCGTATCTTCGCGCAGCACGGCGCGTGGTCCCTGGGCAGTGGTCATGGCACAAATATCCAAACCGAGGCGCTCGCTCCAGTAGTCCAGACAGTACCAGTTTAGCGTATGTTGCACCGCGCTATATTGCGAACGAATGAACGCCTGCGCTTCTGCCGGGGAGATACCCTGCTGCTCACCATAGGTTTCCGGCACCAGCTTTTGCCAGAAATAGTTATCAAAGGCGAGATCGAGCAGCGTGCCGTCCATATCCAGCAGAACGGTGTCGACCTGCTGCCAGTCGATATCAAGATGCATAGGGGGGAACTCCAGCCAGAAGAAACGTGCGCGACAGGGTAGCACATCTTGTCGCGCAACGACGTTATCAGATCAGGCTCTCAGAGGAGGGGATCAGCTTAGGATTGAGGCAATTCTCATAATATTGCTGGATCTCCGCCAGACGCGTGCGGGAGCGCTGGTAGCGGCGCAGGGCCATAAAACCGTTCCAGAAAATGGCGATCAGCATGGCGATCATCAGCAGAGAGGTGCCAATGTAACGCCACAATCCTGCGCTGTCCGGCATCCGGTGCAGGCCGATATGGCGCGTGCCGTTGGCGTCGGTGAAGATGCTTGTGACAATCCCTTCGGCACTGAACGGCGTTTGCATCAGCATCTGCGCCAGACGCTGGAACTGGCTCCACTGCTCCTGGGCCGGGTAGTCATAAAGCGCTACCTGCGGGTAAGGCTGATCGACCAGGTCGCTGCCTTCATCGCTGGCAATCACAAAGCCGCCCGGTGCCGGACTGTTGAGCGCCTGAGCCGCCCGGGTGGTTTCGCGCATCATAAACGGCGATGTCGAGGTGGCGACCAGGTTATCAAGCGATTCCGCGCTGACCGGACGCAGCAGCACGTTGACGCCATCCAGTCGTCCCGCCTCGGCGCGTTTCACCAGCGAGTCCCAGTCTTTACTGTTCCCGAGGTTAACCAGCGCGTTCTTGAGGCGTATGCACTCATCCTGCGAGGAGCATAAGTCCTGGGTTTTCAGGACAATGTCGCCAAAATCATCCAGCAGAATCATGCCTGATTTCTGAATAGCGGAACGCAGCGCGGGGCTGACGCGTGAATCATCGTCCGGTTTCGGGTGCAGCTGGCGGTTGACCGTCTGGGTCAGCGCCGTGGCTTTATTCACCACTTCGGATTCCGGCAGCGGCAGCGGCGGCGCGTCGTTCCAGATAATTTGCGAACAGTCGAACGGCGTGAACGGTGAATTCTGGCGCGTGTTCCACGCCCCCGGGGTATGGATATTACACATTCCGGTGCCTTTCAGGCGCAGCGTATCGCCCACCCGTACACCCGCTTCATCGAGCTGGTTGACGCTGGTCGCCTCGATGGTCTGCGCGCCTTTGATCCACGACAGGGTAAATTTGATGGGCATATCCAGCGGCACGAAAAGCAGCAGCATGATAAACACCAGCCCGGCGCCGGCGGCGATGACCGTGCTGCGGAGCCAGTGCTGAAGCGGGAAATTTTTCACTTCATCATGCAGAGACAGGAAGCGCCCCTGTCGCACAACGTGGCGGTCAAGATAGATATCAATATCGGTTTTCTGCCCTAAATCCTGCGCAATCCACGGTTGCCAGTGGCGCGGGTAGATCAGGTCGATAATCCCGAGTGAGATATTGTTGAGATGCTCCTGATCGTTCTCACCGAACAGGCCCCAGCGCTTTGGCGTGCCACGCAGGCAGTGGATCTCCCGCAGCGAGGTTTTGGCCGGTGGGGCAAAGAGCCCCCACAGCCCGGCCGCAAGAAGCAACACTGCGCCACCCGCCAGCCATGGGACAAAGACGTCCGGCGTCAGCAGGCAGACAAAAAAGAGCAGGAAAGCGGCAACGATCAGGATGGCTTCACGAATACCGTCCGGACGGCTCAGGGCGTACTCTTCATGCGTCTCCTGACGAATATTCAGTAGCTCAATCTGCTCGGTCTCTTCACCACGAATAGAGGCCTGCGTTGAACTCGCGCGTTCCAGCGCAAAGCGCGGGGCTTCGTGAAGATAGTCATTCAGGGTATGGCCGTTGAGCGAGATTACCAGCGGCAGCGAATCGGTGTGAATCAGCTCAACGCTGTTTTCGTCGTTAATGTACTGCTCCCAGGACGGAGGCAGATGCACCTCAACCGAATCCAGGTAGTAGCGCCACTTGTTGGGGTCGTCAGTCGTAATGCCATAGCGCGTGATGGAGCGCGTCACGCAGAGCACGGTGTCACTTTGCGCGTTAAGCTTAAGCGCCACAGGTGCAGTCGTGGCTCCCGTCGGCCCAGGCGTTAACTGAGAACGGTTCAGCGTTTCGAGATAGTTTTCAACTGCATCGAGCTCGTCTTGCGTGAGTTTACGCGTTGTCGCACCCGCGAAGGCATTTAAAAAGGGCAGCCGGTAACGGCGCTGTATGCGTCGCCTGTACAGCCACCCTGCAATCAATGCGCTGACCAGCATAGCAGCGAGAACAATCAAAATGGTGCTCATGCTTTCCCCATCTTACTTATCTTACAGGTGTAGTCAGTAGCACCTTTACATTGAATGAGAGTCTGTGGCTGGCTATCGGCAAGTATGGAGTCGAACTTGAGCATTCTAAAGCGCATCCCAGTGACCGGTGATGATAGCAAAGCCTGTCATGGCGCGATATCAGCAAATTCCTGGAAACATTTCAACCTCTTGACATTTGTTTTGAATTGAGGATTGATCCCTGCTGCGTTGCATAAATGTAAATAAAGAACAATTGACATTGCCGAAACCGTGCGGCATATCGCACAATAACGCCAGTTCACACTGCTAAGACCCCATCAAGATGAGCAAACCACTACAAAAACCCACCATTCTGCACGTTGAAACTGTCGCCAAATCGCGCCTGTTTAACGTCGAGAGTGTGGACCTGGAGTTCAGCAACGGTGTGCGTCGTGTTTATGAGCGTATGCGCCCCTCTTCGCGCGAAGCGGTGATGATTGTCCCTATCGTCGACGATCATCTGATTTTGATCCGCGAATACGCCGTGGGGACGGAATCTTACGAGCTTGGGTTCTCGAAAGGGCTCATCGATCCGGGTGAAACGGTCTTTGAAGCAGCAAACCGCGAGCTGAAAGAAGAGGTGGGTTTTGGCGCGAACGAACTGTCGTTCCTGAAAAAACTGAGCATGGCGCCGTCCTATTTTTCCAGCAAAATGAACATTGTGGTGGCTGAAGATCTCTATCCTGAATCGCTGGAGGGAGATGAACCAGAGCCGCTGCCGCAGGTTCGCTGGCCGCTGGCGCATCTGATGGATCTGCTTGAAGACCCTGACTTTAACGAGGCTCGCAACGTGAGCGCGCTGTTCCTGGTTCGCGAGTGGCTGAAGGGGCAAGGGCGGCTGTAGGCCATAAAAAAGCCGGGTGGCGGCTTCGCCTTACCCGGCCTGCAATTCTTTGCCCGGTTTTTACCGGGCATTTTTATGCTTAAAACAGCTCGTGCGTTTCGCCGTTATCAATAATCTCTGTACCCACCTCATGCACCGCCTGTGTGGTTGGCTGCGTACCTTCGATAAAATACTCGGCACGGCTATTACCGCCGTTAGCGAGCTGGCCGGTGCTGCGGTCAATATTGACCGTCACCACGCCCGGTGGCGGCGTCAGCGGCTGCTCCGGCACGCCTTCAAGAACGGATTTCATGTAGGCATCCCAGGCCGGCTGCGCGCTTTTGGCGCCGCCTTCGTAGCCGGAAATCTGATCTTTAATCGCGCCGGATGCCGTGGTACGGCCTAAATCACGGCGATGATCGTCGAAACCGATCCAGACTGACGTCACCACACCCGGCCCATAGCCGGAGAACCACGCATCCTTCGAGCTGTTAGTTGTCCCGGTTTTACCGCCGATATCATGGCGCTGCAGATCGCGCCCTGCTCGCCAGCCGGTACCCTGCCAGCCGGGTTCACCGAAGATGTTGGTGTTCAGCGCGCTCTTGATCAGGAACGCCAGCGGCGTGTTGATCACGTGCGGGGCATACTCCTGCGCGCCGGTCTGCGCCACCAGCGACTGGTTAGCCTGCTCCAGCTGCGGCTGCGGCAAGACGATATTTGGCTGCTCCTGAGAAACGGCAGGGTCTTCCATGTCCTTGTTTTCGAGCACCTCGGATTTCGGCGTGTTGCCGTAAATAACCGGAATATCACACTCAGGGCAGGCAATTTTCGGCTTCGCTTCAAACAGCACGCCGCCCTGGTCGTTCTCGATTTTGCTGATGAAGTACGGGTCAACCAGGAAGCCGCCGTTGGCCATCACCGAGTATCCGCGGGCGACCTGAAGCGGCGTAAAGGAGGCTGAGCCCAGCGCCAGCGACTCGGTGCGAACGATGTTCTGCGCCGGGAAGCCGAAGCGCTGCAGGTACTCTGCCGCATAGTCGACGCCCATCGCGCGCATGGCACGCACCATCACCACGTTTTTCGACTGCCCCAGACCCTGGCGAAGACGAATAGGACCGGCATACTCCGCAGGAGAGTTCTTCGGCTGCCAGTCGGAACCGGCACCGGCATCCCAGCGGGAGATCGGCACGTCGTTTAGGATGCTGGCAAGGGTCAGTCCCTTATCCATTGCAGCCGTGTAGAGGAACGGCTTGATGTTGGAACCCACCTGACGCAGCGCCTGCGTGGCGCGGTTAAATTTGCTCTGGTTGAAATCGAACCCGCCGACCAGCGCCATTACCGCCCCGTTCTGTGGGTTGATGGAGACCAGAGCCGAGTTCACATCCGGTACCTGCGCCAGCCACCAGGCATCGCCTGACTTGCGCACCCAAATCTGCTGCCCGGCCTGTACCACGTCGGTCACCTTGCGCGGCGTTGGCCCCTGCAGGGTGTCCGAACGGTATGGACGCGCCCAGCGAATACCGTCCATGCGCAGGGAGACGGACGTGCCGTCCGCCAGCGTCGCAACGGCTTCCTGAGGATCGGCCTGCGTCACTACGGCTGGAAGGAGCGGACCATAGGTTGGCAGCGCTTTCAGCGTGCTGGTGATTTTTTTGCTGTCCCATGCGCTTTCGCCCACTTTCCAGAGCACGTTCGACGGTCCGCGATAGCCGTGACGCATATCGTAGTCCATCACGTTATTGCGCACCGCGTCCTGAGCCGCCTGCTGCACTTTACGGGTAACGGTGGTGTACACGCGATAGCCATCTTCATAGGCCTTGTCGCCATAACGACTCACCATCTCCTGGCGCACCATTTCGGTCAGATAAGGGGCAGAGAAGGCGATCTCAGGGGCGTGATAATTGGCGTCAATGACGTCGTTACGCGCCTGGTCGTACTCGCTCTGGCTGATATAGCCTTCGCTCAGCATACGTGACAGGACGACATTACGACGTGAGGTAGCGCGATCGAGCGAGTAAAGCGGGTTAAACGTGGACGGCGCTTTTGGCAGACCGGCAATGGTTGCCATTTCGCTTAGGGTGAGCTGTTCAACAGGCTTACCGAAGTACACCTGCGCGGCTGCCCCCACGCCATAGGCACGGTAGCCCAGGTAGATTTTATTGAGGTACAGCTCAAGGACCTCGTCCTTGTTCAGCAGCTGCTCAATACGGATCGCCAGGAACACCTCTTTGATCTTACGCGTCAGCGTCTTTTCAGGGCTGAGGAAGAAGTTACGCGCCAGCTGTTGCGTAATGGTGCTCGCCCCCTGGGAGGCGTGACCGGAGAACAACGCAATGCTTGCGGCACGGAAAATCCCGACCGGATCGACACCGTGGTGCTCGTAGAAACGGCTGTCCTCTGTGGCGATAAAAGCTTTCACCATCACGGGAGGAATTTGGTTTAAGGTCAGCGGGATACGACGCTTCTCGCCATACTGGGCCATCAGCTCGCCATCGGCGCTATAGACCTGCATTGGGATCTGGAGACGCACATCGCGGAGCGTGGCGACATCAGGTAGCTGTGGCTCAATATATTTGTACAAACCGTAAATCGAGCCTGCTCCCAGCAGAATGCAACAGACTGCAAGGATGAATAAATACTTTACGAACTTCACCGGAGATTTCCCATTTGGTTTCACTTGGGCAGTTTCTAAACAATCGCGCGGTAGTATAAAGGCAAGCCTGATTCATTGATATAGCCGTCAAGGCGACGGGTGATAAGGAGATCGTGAAGCATGGCTTTCAAAACATGGCAAACGGGCGTTCATATTCAACAGGATAAGGTCCTGATTACGGCACTGGTCCGGGAGAGAGGCGGCTGGTGCTTACGCCGCTGGTGGGCCATTTCTCTGGCCGAAGGCATCATTCGTGACGGCAAAATTTGTCAGCCAGAAGCGCTGGCCGATGCCTTACGCGACTGGCGAAAAGCGCTCCCGCACTACCACCGGGTATTTCTCTCCTTTCCTGCTGCACGGACTCTGCAAAAAAAGTTGCCCCGACCGGCTCTTGCATTGCGCGACAGCGAGCAGCTCTCGTGGATGGGGGCGGCGCTTTCGCGCGAACTGGAGATGTCGACAGAGTCCCTCTGTTTCGACTACACCCAGGACACCTTCAGCAATACGTTTCACGTGACTGCCGCACAAAACAAAGAGGTTGAAACGCTTCTTGATCTGGCGAAAACGCTACGTTTGCGGCTGGCGACCATCACCCCGGATGCCAGCGCGCTGGCGAACCTGCTGCCTGCGGTAGCGCCGACGCAGTGCGTCGCCTGGCGGGATGCGCATCACTGGCTGTGGGCTATGCGCCATCAGTGGGGGCGTCGTTATACCACTGAAGCAGAAAACGTCACTGAGCTGGCGGCGCTGCTGGCCCTTAACCAGAATGACATCGCGTTCTTTGATGCCGAACGAACCCCATGGGAAATGCTGCAGCGCTGGCATGCGCCTCTTCCCGAATGCGGGGCTGACTATACCGTCGCGCTGGCGCTGGCCATGAGCGAGGTGCCTGAATGAACGTGACCAACCTCCTGCCCTGGCGTCAGCAGCGGCGCGCGCGATGCCTGCGTTTCTGGGGCGGCGTATTTGTCGGCGCATTGCTGCTCATGCTGATGGCCGTTTTTAGCATAAGGATGAACCATCTGGTAACGCTGCGCGCGCTACAGGCTCAACTGGCGGGTACGCAGTCCGTGCAGCGTGGTCTTGTGTCTCGACAGCGACCCACCGCAGAGGTGCAGAACCCTGCGGGCACGCCGCCGCGCCGCGCATGGCAACCGGTGCTGGAGTCACTTTCTGAGGCCATGCCTGCGCAGGTATGGCTGACAGAGCTGCGTTATCAGCCTCCTGCTCTGATGTTGATCGGCTATGCCACTACCCTGCAGGCGCTTTCTGCCTTGCGTAATGGGCTGGAGCACATAGACGGCTTTACGCCCGGTTCTGAGGGGGAACTCCGGCAGGATAGCCAGGGGCGCTGGATGTTCACTCTGCACCTGAAAAGCGAGGGGTAATGCGTGGAGACCTTGCTAGAACGCTGGTGTGAAAGTCGTCCCTGGTGTCGGCTGGTCTGCGGGGGGCTGGGTATTCTCCTGATGGGCCTGACAGCATGGGGTGTATTGCTCCGGCCAGCAGAGAGGCAGTGTGCGGATCAGCGGCAGCAGGTGAGCCAGGCGGCGCGGACTAACGCGTCGCTGTGGCCCACCGCCAGTCAGGTGCCGTTTAGCCCGCAAACCCGGACGGCACTGGAGGTAAAGCCCTTTTCACCGCTCGATTTTCAGGGGGAGGGTACAAGGCTCCTTCACTGGAAGCCGTTGCAAAACGGTGGTGAACTGGCGCTGGAGGCGCAGTGGCAGGCGATCCCGCCTCTTTTTTCCCGGCTGGCGCAGCGGGATGTGCGGGTCGCTGCTTTCACGCTTGCGCCACAAAGTACGGCGTTACGCCTGAGGCTGGAGCTGGAACATGCGAAATAGCGCGAGATACCTGCTGGTTTGCTCGGCGCTGCTGTTGACCGGCATGCGCGATCCGTTTCGCCCGCCGGACGACCCCTGCGCCACAGCCGAACTGGCACAGTGGCACTACCGCGGAATGGTGGGAGGGCAGCAGCGCGTTGGTATTTTGCTGGATGGGCAACGGCGCTGGCATCGTCTGAAAGAGCACGAACGTTTCCCGGCGGGCTGGCGGATAACGGCCATCAATGAAACGGAACTGGTTATTGATGTGGGTGACACATGCGATCCCGAAGAATGGGCGTGGCAACGAGAAGGAAAGGATAAAAATGAAGTTAAGGATAGTGCTGTTGCTGCTGGCGTTCAGCCGCCCGCTGTGGGCCGCCGCGCCAAAGCCGGTCACGCTGGTGGTGGATGACGTGCCGGTGGTTCAGGTGCTACAGGCGCTGGTTGCGCAGGAGAACCGTAATCTGGTGGTATCGCCGGATGTCGGCGGCACGCTCTCGCTTAACCTGACGCGCGTTCCCTGGCGGCAGGCGTTACAGACGGTAGTCACCAGCGCCGGACTCGTTTTACGAGAGGAGGGCGGTATTTATTATGTCCATACCGCGGCCTGGCAGCGTGAACAGCGGGAACGTTTAGAGCAGGAGCGAGCGCGTCGACAGCTTGATGCTCCGCTGGTCTCGCACAGCATCCCATTTTCTTATGCGGATGCCGGAGAACTGCAAAAAGCGGCTGAAAAGCTCCTGAGCCCAAAGGGGAGTTTATCTGTCGACAAACGCACCAACCGTCTGCTCATCAGGGATAACCAGGCGGTGCTGGAGGCGCTGCAGCAGTGGGCGGCTCAGATGGATATTCCCGTCGAGCAGGTCGAACTGGCGGCGCACATTGTCACCATTAATGAAAAAAGCCTGCGAGAGTTGGGGGTGAAGTGGAATCTTGCCGAGGCCACTGAGGCGGGCAAGGTTGGACAGCTCACGACGCTTGGCAGCGATCTTTCCGTGGCCAGTGCTACCACGCATGTGGGGTTTAACATCGGGCGGATTAACGGCAGGCTGCTGGATCTGGAGCTCTCTGCGCTGGAGCAAAAACAGCAGGTCGATATCATTGCCAGCCCGCGGCTGCTGGCCTCGCACATGCAACCGGCCAGCATTAAGCAGGGGAGTGAGATCCCGTATCAGGTTTCAAGCGGTGAAAGCGGGGCGACCTCGGTGGAGTTCAAAGAGGCGGTACTCGGAATGGAGGTCACGCCGGTAGTATTGCCCGGTGGACGCGTGCGCCTGAAGCTACACATCAGTGAAAACATGCCGGGACAGGTGCTGCAGCAGGCCGATGGCGAAACGCTTGCCATCGATAAGCAGGAGATAGAAACCCAGGTGGAGGTAAAAAGTGGAGAAACGCTGGCGCTGGGGGGGATTTTCTCGCAAAAGAACAAAACCGGCAGTGACAGCGTGCCCGGGCTTGGGAGCATCCCCTGGCTGGGACAGCTTTTTCGCCATGATGGAAAAGATAATGAGCGGCGTGAGTTAGTGGTGTTTATTACGCCACGTCTGGTCGGTATTCACTAACGGGTAACGATCCCCGCAATGATTTTGCATTCAGATTGTTGCAGATGTTTGACGTGGGGCATGAATTAGCATACAAGGAGTACCGATTTGAGTTGGACTTACGTCTTATTACCTTATGCGTCCGGCGCGGTGATTTAATCAGTTGCCAAACAAGCCGGAGTATTGAGATAATTTTTAGTCTGACTCTCGCTCTATTGCATATGAGGTTTCAGTTCATGTCCTGCTACGCCGGGTGTCTGCGAAGCGGGGATTACCATTAACGAATAGTCTTAGTAGTACCGATAAAATGGCAGAGAAACGCAATATCTTTCTGGTTGGGCCTATGGGTGCCGGCAAAAGCACTATTGGGCGTCAGTTAGCTCAACAACTCAATATGGAATTTTACGATTCTGATCAAGAGATTGAGAAACGAACCGGAGCTGATGTGGGCTGGGTTTTCGATGTAGAAGGCGAAGAAGGTTTCCGTGACCGAGAAGAAAAAGTGATCAACGAACTCACGGAAAAACAGGGCATCGTACTGGCAACAGGCGGTGGCTCTGTGAAATCTCGCGAAACCCGCAACCGTCTCTCCGCCCGTGGCGTAGTGGTCTATCTTGAGACGACCATTGAGAAACAGCTGGCACGTACGCAGCGCGATAAAAAGCGCCCGCTGCTGCAGGTTGAAACGCCACCACGCGAAGTTCTGGAAGCGTTGGCCGACGAACGCAATCCGCTGTATGAAGAGATTGCCGATGTGACCATTCGTACCGACGATCAGAGCGCTAAAGTGGTTGCAAACCAGATTATTCATATGCTGGAAAGCAACTGATTCTGGCTTTATATACACTCGCCTGCGGGTAAAAGCATTAAAGGTGGATGTCGCGTCATGGAGAGGATTACAGTTACTCTCGGGGAACGTAGTTACCCTATCACCATCGCGGCTGGTTTGTTTAACGACCCAGCTTCCTTTTTACCACTAAAAGCGGGTGATCAGGCGATGCTGGTCACCAATGAGACGCTGGCTCCGCTTTATCTCGACCGCGTGCGCCACCTGCTTGAGCAGGCAGGCGTAAAAGTCGACAGTGTGATTCTGCCCGATGGCGAGCAGTATAAAAGCTTGACGGTACTCGATACCGTCTTTACCGCATTGCTGCAAAAACCGCACGGTCGCGATACAACACTGCTTGCCCTGGGCGGCGGTGTTGTGGGCGATCTGACCGGCTTTGCGGCCGCAAGCTATCAGCGTGGCGTCCGTTTTATTCAAATCCCGACCACGTTGCTATCTCAGGTCGACTCCTCTGTCGGTGGCAAAACGGCAGTCAACCATCCCCTCGGCAAAAACATGATTGGCGCGTTCTACCAGCCTGCGTCGGTGGTGGTGGATCTCGACTGCCTGAAAACCCTGCCGAAACGCGAGCTGGCCTCTGGGCTGGCTGAAGTGATCAAATACGGCATTATTCTGGATGGCGAGTTCTTTAACTGGCTTGAAGAGAATATGGATGCGCTGCTGCGCCTGGATGAGGCGAAACTGGCATACTGCATTCGTCGTTGTTGTGAGCTGAAAGCAGAAGTTGTCGCGGCAGACGAGCGTGAAACCGGCTTACGTGCTTTACTGAATCTTGGGCATACGTTTGGCCACGCCATTGAAGCCGAAATGGGTTACGGCAACTGGCTGCACGGTGAAGCCGTCGCGGCTGGCATGGTCATGGCAGCCCGCACCTCTGAACGTCTTGGGCAGTTTAAACCGGAAGAGACGGCACGTATCATTGCGCTACTTGAACGTGCAGGTTTGCCGGTCACCGGGCCGCAGGAGATGTCGGCGCAGGCGTATTTACCCCACATGATGCGCGATAAAAAAGTATTGGCAGGTGAGATGCGTCTTGTACTCCCGCTTGCAATAGGGAAGAGTGAAGTGCGCGGCGGAGTGTCGCACGATGTCGTTCTTGGCGCCATTGCTGATTGCCAGCAGGCGTAACAACTAGAAAGGTCAGGCCACTGTTATCGGTGGTCGTTTAGCTTCAGGCGAAATGCAAAGACGTAGGCATAAGCCTTTGAGTGGGGTGTTAAATGGATGAATTCAAACCAGAAGACGAGCTGAAACCCGATCCCAGCGATCGTCGTACTGGTCGTTCTCGTCAATCTTCAGAACGTGATAACGAGCCGCAGATCAACTTTGACGATGTTGATCTGGATGCAGACGATCGTCGCCCTTCGCGCAGCCGCAACGCGCGTGATGAGCGAGAAGAAGAGGATTATGAGTCCGAAGAAGATTCAATGGACGAACAGCCTGTAGAGCGTCGCCCGCGTAAACGTAAAAAAGCCGCAGCGCAGAAACCGGCCTCCCGTCAGTACATCATGATGGGACTTGGCGTTCTGGTGCTTGTGCTGCTGATTGTTGGCATTGGCTCCGCGCTGAAAGCACCGTCCACCAACTCAACCGAACAAACCGCCTCCGCAGAGAAGAGCATCAACCTCTCCGGTAATGATGCGACGGATCAGGCGAATGGTGCACAGCCAGCGCCGGGCACCACTTCCGCTGAGCAGACTGCCAGCAACACAACGACGCCGCAGGATGTTTCTCTGCCGCCCGTTTCATCAACGCCTGCTCAGGGCCAGGCACCTGTCACGCCCGAAGGCCAGCAGCGTGTTGAAGTTCAGGGAGACCTGAACAATGCGCTGATGCAGCCGCAAAACCAGCAGCAGGTTGATAACGTTGTGGTTAACTCTACGCTGCCAACTGAACCTGCAACCGTCGCGCCGATCCACGGTGCTACCGCGCAGCCGCAGACGGCAGCAACGGAAACTAAACCGCGCCAGACGCAAACTGCGACGCGTCCTGAACGTAAGCAGGCGGTCATTGAGCCGAAGCGTGAAACCAAGCCTCAGGCCGTGGTAAAAGCGCCTGAAGTGAAAGCCGCACCGGTACAGCCGAAACGCACTGAAACGGCTGCCGTGAGCGAGCCGGCCAAAGCGCCAGTCACGCAGACTGCGCCGAAAGCGACGGCAACCACAACGGCACCTGCTGCCACCGCTGCGCCTGCCGCAACGGCGACGGCTTCCAGTGCTGCAGCAGGTAAAACAGCTGGCAACGTCGGTTCGCTGAAATCTGCACCGTCCAGCAACTACACGCTGCAGTTGAGCAGTTCGTCTAACTATGACAACCTCAACGGCTGGGCGAAGAAATCGAATCTGAAAAACTACGTGGTTTATCAGACAACCCGTAACGGACAGCCGTGGTACGTGCTGGTGAGCGGTGTGTATGCTTCTAAAGATGAAGCGAAGCGCGCCGTGGCGACACTGCCAGCAGACGTTCAGGCGAAAAACCCGTGGGCGAAGCCGATTCATCAGGTGCAGGCCGATCTGAAGTAATGTTTAAAGCGCAGGATGCTGTCGGAGCTTTCTCCACAGCCGGAGAAGGTGTAATCAGTTAGTCAGCATGAAAAAAAATCGCGCTTTTCTGAAATGGGCAGGGGGGAAATACCCCCTGCTCGATGATATTAAAAAGCACCTGCCAAAAGGCGAGTGTCTTATCGAGCCCTTCGTGGGTGCGGGATCGGTGTTCCTGAACACCGATTTTTCTCGTTATATCCTGGCGGATATCAACAGCGACCTTATCAGCCTCTATAACATCGTTAAGCTGCGTACAGATGAGTATGTGGAAGAGGCGCGCAAGCTGTTTACGCCAGAGAACAACAGCCCTGACGTTTACTATCAGTTCCGCACGGAATTTAATCAGAGCCAGGATCCGTTCCGCCGCGCGCTGCTGTTCCTTTACCTCAACCGTCATGGTTACAACGGCCTGTGCCGGTATAATTTGCGCGGCGAATTTAACGTGCCGTTTGGTCGTTATAAGCGCCCGTACTTCCCGCAGGACGAGCTGTATCATTTTGCGAAGAAAGCGCAGAATGCAGAGTTCCACTGCCTCTCCTATGAAGAGTGCATGGAACTGGCAGGCGTAAACTCGGTGGTCTACTGCGATCCGCCTTATGCGCCGCTGTCTGCGACGGCGAACTTCACCGCCTACCACACCAATAGCTTCAGCCCGGCCGAACAGGCCCGCCTGGCGGAGATGGCGGAAAAACTGGTCAGCAAAAGAATTCCGGTGTTAATTTCAAATCACGATACCCCTGATACGCGCGAATGGTACAAAGCCGCGAAGCATTTTCAGGTTAAGGTGCGGCGTAGCATTAGCAGCAACGGCGGCACACGTAAAAAGGTGGACGAACTCCTGGCTCTTTATCGCCCCTGAGCCGTTTTGCCCGCCGGTAAACACATTTCAAGGAGATGCGGATGAAACAGTTTTTGATTGCCCCCTCAATTCTGTCGGCCGATTTTGCCCGCCTGGGTGAAGACACGGCGGAAGCTCTCGCAGCTGGCGCAGATGTCGTCCATTTCGACGTTATGGATAACCACTACGTTCCCAATCTGACCATCGGTCCGATGGTGCTCAAGGCCCTGCGTAACTACGGCATTACCGCACCGATTGACGTTCACCTGATGGTGAAGCCTGTCGACCGCATCGTGCCTGACTTCGCCGCAGCGGGCGCCAGCATTATCACTTTCCATCCGGAAGCCTCCGAGCACGTTGACCGCACGCTGCAGCTGATCAAAGAGAACGGCTGTAAGGCGGGGCTGGTGTTTAACCCGGCAACACCGTTGAGCTATCTCGATTACGTGATGGACAAGCTGGACGTGATTTTGCTGATGTCCGTTAACCCGGGCTTTGGCGGCCAGTCGTTCATCCCTCACACGCTGGATAAGCTGCGCGAAGTGCGCCGTCGCATTGACGAGTCTGGCTATGATATTCGTCTGGAAGTGGACGGCGGTGTGAAAGTGAATAATATTGGCGAAATTGCGGCAGCGGGCGCGGATATGTTCGTTGCAGGTTCGGCAATTTTCGACCAACCGGATTACAAAAAAGTCATTGATGAAATGCGCCGCGAGCTGGCGAAGGTAAGTCATGGATAAATTGCAGGCAATTCGGGGTGTGGCATTCGACCTCGACGGCACGCTGGTGGACAGCGCGCCGGGCTTAACGAGCGCCGTCGATCAGGCGCTGTATGCACTGGAACTGCCCGTTGCGGGCGAAGATCGTGTGATTACATGGATTGGCAACGGTGCCGATGTCCTGATGGAGCGCGCGTTGACGTGGGCTCGTCAGGAACGCGCGTCGCAGCGTTCCGCGCAGGGGAAACCAAGCGTCGATCATGCCGATATCCCGCAGGATGAGCAGCTGCGTATTCTGCGCAAGCTGTTCGATCGTTTCTACGAAGAGGCCGTCGAGGAGGGGAGCTTCCTGTTCCCGGACGTCCAGGAAACCCTGAGCGCGCTGCACGCAAAAGGCATCCCGCTGGGACTGGTGACCAACAAGCCGACGCCGTTTGTTGCGCCGCTGCTGGAAGCGCTCAATATCGCGAAATATTTTTCCGTGATTGTAGGCGGGGATGACGTGCAGAACAAGAAGCCGCATCCGGAGCCGCTGTTGCTGGTGGCAGGAAAATTATCCTTAACGCCTGCGGAGCTGCTCTTTGTCGGGGATTCGCGTAATGATATTCTGGCTGCCCGAGCGGCGGGGTGTCCTTCCGTCGGTTTAACCTATGGCTACAACTACGGTGAGGCTATTACGCTGAGTGAGCCGGATGTTGTGTTCGACCACTTCAAAGATTTGTTGCCCGCACTCGGGCTTTCGCACAGTGAACATCAGGAATTGAATAATGACTAAGCCCATCGTTTTTAGTGGCGCACAGCCTTCAGGTGAATTGACCATTGGTAACTACATGGGTGCGTTGCGTCAGTGGGTCAGCATGCAGGATGACTACCATTGCATTTACTGCATCGTAGATTTGCATGCTATCACCGCGCGTCAGGATCCTGAGAAGCTGCGCAAAGCCACCCTGGACACCCTGGCCCTCTATCTGGCCTGCGGTATCGATCCTGAAAAGAGCACCATTTTCGTTCAGTCTCACGTGCCGGAGCATGCGCAGCTGGGCTGGGCGCTGAACTGCTATACCTATTTCGGCGAGCTGAGCCGCATGACCCAGTTCAAGGATAAGTCTGCCCGCTACTCTGAAAACATCAACGCTGGCCTGTTCGACTATCCGGTGCTGATGGCGGCCGACATCCTGCTGTACCAGACCAACCAGGTGCCGGTGGGTGAAGACCAGAAGCAGCACCTGGAGCTGAGCCGTGATATCGCCCAGCGCTTTAACGCGCTTTACGGCGACGTATTCAAAGTGCCAGAGCCGTTTATCCCGAAATCCGGCGCGCGCGTGATGTCGCTGCTGGAGCCAACCAAGAAGATGTCCAAGTCTGACGATAACCGCAACAACGTTATCGGCCTGCTGGAAGATCCGAAATCGGTGGTGAAAAAGCTCAAGCGCGCTGTCACGGACTCCGACGAACCGCCTGTGGTGCGCTACGACGTGCAGAACAAAGCGGGCGTCTCCAACCTGCTGGATATCCTCTCGGGCGTCACTGGCCAGAGCATCCCTGAACTGGAAAAACACTTCGAAGGCAAGATGTACGGCCACCTGAAGGGTGAAGTGGCAGAGGCCGTTTCCGGCATGCTAACCGAGCTGCAGGAGCGCTACAATCGCTACCGTAACGACGAAGCCTTCCTGCAGAAGGTGATGAAAGAGGGCGCAGAAAAAGCCAGCGCGCGCGCGTCCGAAACCCTGAAAGCGGTGTACGAGGCGATTGGGTTTGTGGCGAAACCTTAAGCCGCCACCCGACAAATACGGACTCAATAAAAAAACCGGGAAATCCCCGGTTTTTTTACGCCTGAAAAACGCTTACTGCTGTGCCGCCGGGCCGCAACCGCCGATGATCTTCGAAATGGAGATCGCCGGGTGCAGCAGGTAATCGTAGCTGCAGTTATTTTTAGTATTTTGAACGTGACCGGTGCAGGCGGTCAGAGTCGATAACAGGCCAACCAGAACGGCGGCTTTTGCCAGCTTGAACATACGCATTCCTTGTCTAAAAATCTTAAATTGGATGTAACACGAGGGAATAAATGGAAAAGTTCCACTATGCGAGCGGTATGTTATCGACTGGGGTATGAAGGGAGTAGTCCGCTTAAGGACTACTCGAAGGGGGGAGAATATGCGTTAGTGATTCGAGAACCAGTTCAGCTTATCGCGCAGTTCAACCACGCGACCCACCACAATCAGCGCCGGGCTTTCGACCTGCTGCGCCAGCTCACCGAGCTGCGTCAGCGCGCCATTCACCACGCGCTGCTTGATTGACGTCCCGTTTTCCACCAGCGCAACGGGCATATCAGCCTCCATGCCGTGTTCCAGCAGTTTCGCCTGGATGGTGGCGGCCTGGTTCAGCCCCATGTAGAACACCAGCGTCTGCTTTTCAGCGGCCAGGTTATGCCAGTCCAGCTCGCTGCCGGTTTTCAGGTGGCCCGTAACCAGACGCACGCTCTGGGCGTAGTCGCGATGGGTCAACGGAATGCCTGAGTAGGCTGAACAGCCGGATGCCGCCGTTATGCCCGGCACCACGGAGAACGGAATGCCTGCATTGCACAGGGTTTCCAGCTCCTCGCCGCCGCGGCCAAAGATAAACGGATCGCCGCCCTTAAGGCGCACCACGCGTTTTCCCTTTTGCGCTTCACGCAGCAGGATCTGATTAATCTCCTCCTGCGGCACGCAGTGGTAGCCTGCCCGTTTACCGACGAAGACGCGGTCGGCGTCGCGGCGCACCAGGTTCATGATGTCATCGGAGACCAGGCGGTCATACACCACGATATCCGCCTGCTGGATCTGCTGGAGCCCTTTCAGGGTCAGTAAACCCGCATCTCCCGGACCAGCCCCGACCAGCACCACTTCACCTCGGTGATCCAGCGGCTCGCTCAGCAGCTGCTCGGTCGTCTCTTCAACCGCTTTCGCGTCCTGATTCGCCAGCGACTGCGCCAGCCTGTCGTTAACGAAAAATTTCTCCCAGAAGCGACGACGCTCACCCACGGTTGAGAAGGTTTGCTTCACGCGGGAGCGAAGCTGCCCGGCGTAGTGGGCTATCTGGCCGAGATGCTGCGGCAAAATAGCTTCCAGTTTTTCCCGCAGCAGGCGGGCAAGTACGGGCGAGCGGCCGCCGGAAGACACCGCGATCATCAGCGGTGAACGGTCGATAATCGACGGCATGATAAAGCTCGCCTCTTTCGGCGCATCCACCACGTTACAGAAGATCCGGCGCGCTTCGCAGGCGTCGCTGACGCGCTGGTTCACTTCATCGTCATCCGTCGCGGCAATGGTCAGCCAGCAGGTATCCAGCAGGGACTCATCAAACTCCCCCTGCACCAGCGTGAGCATCCCTTCCTGCGCCCAGACGTCAAACTGCGGAGCGAAAGTGAGGGCATTGACCATCAGTCGGGCTCCAGCATCCAGCAACAGGCGCGCTTTGCGTTCAGCCACATCGCCGCCGCCCACAAGCAGGCAGTCGCGATGGCGTAATTGACAGAAAATCGGCAGGTGGTCCACGACGTTACCTCACAGCATTCAAGGAGGGGGTAAGAATTGACGTCAGGATAACAGCAGGAATCGTACAGAACATACGGTTTTTCCTGCCGTTACCCATAAGGGGTCATAAGCCTTTCCTATTGGAAAAGCGGAGGGTTACGCTTTGAGCTGCACCTTGCCGTCCTTCACGCGGACGTCGTAGTGCTTCACGGAGAAGCTTTCATCTTCCATGCAGTGCCCGTCGGTTAAGCGGAAACGCTGCTTTTTCAGCGGGCTGGCGACCCACAGCTCACCCTGGTGTTCAGCAATCAGACCGCGGGAGAGCACGCTGGCCTCAAAGAACGGATCGATATTGCTGATGGCAAAGACCTGTTCATCGTGGCGAGGGCGGAAAATAGCTACCTGCTCGTTACCCAGCAAAGCACAGACGCCGGTTGCTGGCAGAATGTCGTTAATGTTGCAGATGTTTACCCACTGGCTCATGCGTTTTCCTCCACCAGCATCACCGGAATGCGTTCATACGGGGTTGCAGGACGATGCTGTTCGCGCTCCGGCACCACCTGCACGTTCGGGTCGCGCTGGGTGCTGTTGATAAAGTGTTTGAAGCGCGTCTGCGCCGCCGGGGTGTTGACGGTTTCGGTCCACTCGCAGATCACCGCCTCGCGCAGGCGAGCCATCTCGGATTCCAGCTGTTCGTTCAGACCCAGCTTGTCATCAATGATGACCGACTTCAGGTAGTCGATACCGCCTTCGAGATTATCCAGCCAGGACGCGGTACGGGTCAGCTTATCGGCGGTACGAATGTAGAACATCATGAAGCGGTCGAGATACTTGATCAGCGTATCGCGATCGAGATCCGCCGCCAGCAGGTCCGCGTGGCGTGGTTTCATCCCGCCATTGCCGCACACGTACAGGTTCCAGCCTTTCTCGGTGGCGATGATCCCTACGTCTTTACCCTGCGCTTCCGCACATTCACGAGTACAGCCTGAGACGCCGAACTTCATTTTGTGTGGAGTACGGATGCCTTTGTAGCGGTTTTCCAGCTCGACGCCGAAGCCCACGCTGTCGCCTACGCCGTAGCGGCACCAGGTGCTGCCCACGCAGGTTTTCGCCATGCGCAGCGCTTTGGCATACGCGTGACCGGTTTCGAAGCCCGCCTCAATCAGCTGACGCCAGATTTCCGGAAGATCGTCTTTCTGCGCACCAAACAGGCCGATACGCTGGGAACCGGTGATTTTGGTGTACAGATTAAATTCACGGGCGATACGGCCCACGGCGACCAGCCCTTCCGGGGTGATTTCGCCACCAGCGGAACGCGGAATGACGGAGTAAGTACCGTCTTTCTGGATGTTCGCCAGGAAGTTATCGTTGGTGTCCTGCAGCGGCGTGTGTTCTGGTTTGAGCACGTACTCATTCCAGCAGGACGCCAGCAGGGAGCCGACGGTCGGCTTACACACTTCACAACCGTAGCCCTGGCCGTGTTTCTCCAGCAGTTCGTCGAAGGACTTGATGCCTTCCACACGGATCAGGTGATACAGCTCCTGGCGAGAGTAAGCGAAGTGCTCGCAAAGGTTGTTGTTCACTTCGATGCCCTGTTTCGCCAGTTCAGCGTTCAGCACCTGAGTCACCAGTGGAATACAGCCGCCGCAGCCGGTACCGGCTTTGGTTTCGGCCTTCAGCGCCGCAACGGTGTGGCAGCCTTTGTTGATGGCGGAGATCAGCATGCCTTTGGTGACGTCGAAGCAGGAGCAAATCTGCGCGCTGTCAGGCAGTTTATCTACGCCGATAGATGGTTTACCGCTGGAGGCGTGCGCCGGCAGGATCAGCGCGTCCGGGTTTTCCGGCAGCTCAATGGCGTTCAGCACCAGCTGGAGCAGGTTACCGAAGTCGCTGGTATCGCCCACCAGCACCGCACCGAGCAGGGTTTTGTTGTCCTGGCTGACGATAAGGCGTTTGTAGACCTCTTTGCTTTCGTCCAGATAGACGTAGCTGCGGGAGTTCGGGGTGCGGCCATGCGCATCGCCGATACCGCCTACGTCCACGCCCAGCAGCTTCAGCTTGGCGCTCATGTCTGCGCCGGTGAAGGCGTTTTCGCTACCGAGGATATGGTCCACGGCGACCTGCGCCATTTTGTACCCTGGCGCCACCAGACCGTACACGCGGTTATTCCAGCTGGCGCACTCGCCGATGGCGTAGATATCCGGATCGGAGGTCTGGCAGGTATCGTTAATCATGATCCCGCCGCGCTGCGCTACCGCCAGGCCGCACTGAGTGGCGAGCTTATCGCGCGGACGAATACCGGTGGAGAAGACGATAAAGTCCACTTCCAGCTCGCTGCCGTCGGCAAAGCGCATGGTTTTACGCGCCTCTGTGCCTTCCTGCACGATCTCTTTGGTGTTCTTGCTGGTGTGAACCTTCACACCCATGCTTTCGATTTTACGACGCAGCTGGTCGCCGCCCATGTGGTCCAGCTGTTCCGCCATCAGCATCGGGGCAAATTCGATAACGTGGGTTTCAACGCCGAGGTTTTTCAGCGCGCCTGCCGCTTCCAGGCCCAGCAGGCCACCGCCAACAACCGCACCGCGTTTGCTTCGACGTGCGCAGGATTCAATGGCGTTGAGGTCTTCAATGGTACGGTAAACGAAGCAATCCTGGGTTTCCGACCCTTTAATCGGCGGGATCCACGGATACGAGCCAGTCGCCATGATCAGCTTATCGTAAAAAACCGTACGCCCGGCGCTGGAGTGGATCACTTTCTCCTGACGGTTGATGGTGATAGCGCGTTCGCCCACCAGCACTTTTACGCCATGCTTCTCGTAAAAACCTTCGCGCACCAGAGAGAGCTCTTCGGCGGTATGGTGAGAGAAGTAGGAAGACAAGTGCACACGGTCGTACGCCTTGCGGGGTTCTTCACAGAACACGGTAATATCGAACTGGTCAGCATCGGCTTTATCGAGAAGATCCTCAATAAAGCGGTGGCCGACCATGCCGTTACCGATGATAGCGAGTCTGACTTTGCTCATTTTTGCCTCGATTTCTTTTCTATTACTGCCTACCTTAACGATTCAGCAGAGGCACTTATTGATGCAAATCAAATACGCCTTCACCTACCCCTTAGTGGGTATATCTATGATTTGTCAGGTTTTTTATAAGTAACGGATATTGTTTGATTTTTGTGCTTGCTTGTTTTTCGCACAAATTTGACGGGGTTTTTTACGAATCGGCAGTCAGAGCGGGTAAGCAGGTTAAAACCCCTTTGCAGAACGCAAAGGGGTTTTAACGATTAGTGGGTAGTCGTTGCCGTATTGTGCTGGCGGTGACGGGTCACGAAGCCCAGAATGAAACACATGATAAACACCACGGCATACAGACCGTTAGCGGTGTGCAGCGCGGCCAGCGGGCCGCTGTGCGCCACAATCGGGCCCGTGACCACGAAGGTCAGCATGGTGCCGATGGTGCCGCAGGTCAGCACGAAGTTCACCAGCTTTGGCGAAGCCACTTTGGTCTGCAGGGAGCCCAGGGTGATGATTGAGGTGTAAATCGCGCTGGAGAAGAAGCCCAGGGTCAGGATGAACCATGGCATATGCTCCGGGGCACCGTTGATGAACAGATACATCAGCACGGTCGCCAGACCCGCCAGGACGGTCAGAATACGTTGCAGGTCGAAGAAGCGCAGGATGAAGCTAAAGGCCCACATGCCGAACATGTAAGACATCCAGAAATCGCTCACCAGTTTGCCCGCGTCGTTCAGGCTCATGCCCAGACCTTTGGCGTATTCAGGTACCCACGAGATAAAGCCCAACTGACCTAGGATGTAGCACAGGGCGGCAATGGAGAGGAACAACACGCCGATACCCCATTTTTCTTTCGCCACCGGCTCTGAGGTGGCCTGCGCTTTTTTGCCCAGCACCGGGAAGTCACAGCCGAAGGTCAGAATGAAGATCGCGACATAGACCAGACCGATACAGGCGTATACCCAGTACCATTCAATGCTGCGCGCGAGCAGATACGCGGCGACCATCGGGAAAATCATTCCGGCCATGCTGAAGAAGGAGTCGGTAAACAGCAGGCGCGCGCCGCGCTGGCGGCCTTCATACATGTGCGTAATAAGAAACGTACCGATCGACATCGTGATCCCGCTGACCAGGCCCAGCACGAACATGGCGGCGGAGAACAGGGCGATGCTGTGGCTCAACATCAGGCCCGCCACGGCGGCAACCATCAGCACGAAGCCGAAGCGCAGCTGGGTTTTCAGCGGGACGATTTCCATCAGCCAGGCATTCAGGAAGATTGAGATCAGGATCCCCGCGTTGAGGAAGGTGAAGGTGTTACTCATGCTGGAAACGGGCAGCTGGAAGTAGTCTGCGATATTTCCCATCACCATCCCGGTGACGATCACCAACGCGCCGGTCAGGGCGTAGGAGAAGAAGCTTATCCATGTGAGCTTGATGCGATTGCTGTTAGTCATGTCTGGCCTGTTCAGAAAAAGAAAAGCGCCGGTAGGGCGCTGAGAGCGGGCAGATTTTAGTCGCTAAAGTGATCTATTCCTATCTTTTAAGGGAAATGAATATGCCATTGCAGGTTTTAGTGTGATCTAAATCACACTAAATGGCGGTATAACCAATCGTTTGCGCAGTAATAATTGTTTCAATTTCGTAAAATTAGGTAAAAGGCTGGTCTCGGTTCATACTGCTCTTTAGAATCAAGCCATTCGCTTTTTATACTGCGCTTTGTTAAGGAATTCTCATGCTCAAATCAACACTGGCGGCTGTCGCAGCTGTGTTTGCTCTTTCTGCCGTTTCCCCTGCTGCGCTGGCAGCCAAAGGGGACCCTCACGTTCTGCTGACCACCTCTGCCGGGAACATTGAGCTGGAACTAAATAGCCAGAAAGCTCCGGTTTCTGTGAAAAACTTCCTCGACTATGTGAACAGTGGTTTCTATAACAACACCACCTTCCACCGCGTGATCCCTGGCTTTATGATTCAGGGCGGCGGCTTCAACGAGCAGATGCAGCAGAAACAGCCTAACCCACCCATCAAAAACGAAGCGGACAACGGCCTGCTGAACAAGCGCGGCACCATCTCCATGGCGCGCACGGCGGATAAAGACAGCGCCACCAGCCAGTTCTTCCTCAACGTGGCGGATAACGCTTTCCTCGACCACGGCCAGCGCGACTTCGGCTATGCGGTCTTCGGTAAAATTGTGAAAGGGATGGACGTGGCGGACAAAATCTCTCAGGTTCAGACCCACGATGTCGGTCCATACCAGAATGTGCCGTCTAAGCCTGTCGTTATCATCTCTGCAAAAGTTCTGCCGTAATCCTCTTTGACACGGGCGATCCTCGCCCGTGTTGTGACCCCTCCCTGCGAAAGCGCGTTTTGCTGCTTATACTTGTGGCAAACGGACTATTCAGGGAGGCGTTAAGTGAAAAAACTCACCGATAAGCAAAAATCCCGTCTCTGGGAGCAACAGCGTAACGTCAATTTTCAGGCCAGTTGTCTCCTTGAAAAAGGTAATGGTCCTTCAGAGCCCGGCATTGAGACGCTGGAGCTTGGGCCCTCAGCGCCCGGGCTACCGCATCTGTGCCTCATTCATCGCCATCTGTATCACAGAGAGATGAAGCAGGCAGGCGAATTCCGTACCGACGATATTTTTAAGGGTGACATTCCCTTCTGCCATTTTGAGTACATCGAGACGATGGGTAACGAACTGATGGCGGCGCTGGAAAGTGATAAGTATCTTGTGGGTCTTGAAAAAGCGGCGTTTGTTGAAAAAGTGAGCCATTACTACTGTGAAATCAATATGCTGCATCCCTTTATGCGCGGTAATGGCATTGCTCAGCGCGTCTTCTTTGAGCAGCTGGCCATCCACGCAAATTACGCGCTGGACTGGCGGGATATTGATCCCGAGCAGTGGGTGGCGGCGAACCGAAGCGGTGCCACGGGCGATTTGACCGCGCTGAGCGCTATCTTTGCCAAAGTAGTGAGCGAAGCGCGGGAATCTGAGTAGAATAGGGCGGCATTTTTTTCGGGAGCCGCCATGATTCTGCTGATTGATAACTACGATTCCTTCACCTGGAACCTTTACCAGTATTTTTGTGAACTGGGTGCGGAGGTGGTTGTCCGCCGCAACGACGAACTCAGCCTGTCTGATATTGAGGCGCTGGCTCCGCAGAAAATTGTCATTTCGCCGGGACCGTGTACGCCGTCGGAATCGGGCATTTCTCTGGAAGTTATTCACCACTATGCCGGCAGGCTGCCGATCCTGGGCGTCTGTCTCGGTCATCAGGCGATTGCCCAGGCATTTGGGGCTACCATCGTGCGAGCCGCGAAAGTGATGCACGGCAAAACCTCGCCGGTCACCCACACCGGCACGGGCGTATTCACAGGGCTCAATAACCCGTTAACCGTGACGCGCTACCATTCGCTGGTGATTGACCCACCGACGCTGCCCGACTGCTTTGACGTGACCGCCTGGAGCGATACGCAGGAGATCATGGGGATTCGCCACCGCGAGTGGGATCTCGAAGGCGTCCAGTTCCACCCTGAAAGTATCCTCAGCGAGCAGGGGCACGCACTGCTGGCAAATTTCCTCAATCGCTGAATATCTGTTGCCTTGTTGTGAGTTTTTATGCATATTTTGTGATTATATTTTCACAATGAATGTGACATAAAATGGATGGGCATGACATGGCAACTGAACAACCAGCAATTACCCGCGCGACATTCGATGAAGTGATTCTGCCGATTTATGCACCGGCTGAGTTTATCCCGGTGAAGGGGAAAGGCAGCCGCGTCTGGGATCAGCAGGGCAAGGAGTATGTGGATTTCGCGGGCGGTATTGCGGTCACGGCGCTGGGCCACTGCCATCCTGCGCTGGTGGACGCGCTGAAAACCCAGGGCGAAACCCTGTGGCACACCAGCAACGTGTTCACCAACGAACCTGCGCTGCGCCTGGGCCGCAAGATCATTGATGCCACGTTTGCCGAGCGCGTGCTGTTTATGAACTCCGGCACCGAAGCCAACGAAACCGCCTTTAAGCTGGCGCGCTACTACGCCACCACGCGCCATAGCCCGTACAAAACTAAAATCATCGCCTTCCATAACGCCTTCCACGGACGCTCTTTCTTTACCGTCTCCGTTGGCGGCCAGCCGAAGTATTCCGACGGCTTCGGTCCGAAACCAGCCGACATTATCCACGTGCCGTTTAACGATCTGCACGCGGTGAAAGCGGTGATGGACGACCACACCTGCGCAGTGGTGGTGGAGCCGATTCAGGGCGAAGGCGGCGTGACCGCGGCAACCCCGGAATTCCTGAAAGGGCTGCGCGAACTGTGCGACGAACATCAGGCGCTACTGGTGTTTGATGAAGTGCAGTGCGGGATGGGGCGTACCGGAGAGCTGTTTGCCTACATGCACTACGGCGTGACGCCGGATATTCTGACCAGCGCCAAAGCGCTCGGCGGCGGTTTTCCGGTGAGTGCGGTACTGACGACGCAGGAGATTGCCTCTGCGTTCCACGTCGGGTCTCACGGCTCGACCTACGGCGGTAACCCGCTGGCGAGCGCCGTGGCGGGCGCCGCGTTCGACATCATCAACACGCCAGAGGTGCTAAACGGCGTTAGCGCGAAACGCGAGCTGTTTGTGCAGCATCTCCAGCAGATTAACAATAAGTACGACGTATTCAGCGAGATCCGCGGCATGGGGCTGCTGATTGGTGCGGAGCTTAAGCCGCAGTACAAAGGCCGCGCGCGCGATTTCCTGCACGCAGCCGCGCACGAAGGGGTGATGGTGCTAAATGCCGGGCCTGACGTGATGCGCTTTGCGCCATCGCTGGTGGTGGAAGAGAAAGATATTGACGACGGGTTAACCCGCTTTGCCGCGGCGGTCGAGAAGATCGTAAAAGGCTAATACTCGGTTCGCTTTAACCGCCGCGTTAACCAAATGCCGTGATGCGGGCGCTGACGCCATGCCACCGACGAAATGGTGTGCATGGTGTTCAGATGTCCCAGCACGCGCTGCAAATGCTGCTCCAGGGTGCTCATCGGCCCGTGGGTCAGCGTCTCCGGTGCCTCCAGAATGTTCGAATCCCCCGACTCGCCCGGCGCGTCATACTCCAGACGCTGCTGACACCGCTGCAACGCAATTTCACACGACTGCAAATAGCGCTGCGCCAGATCCGGCGTCAGCATGGTGTGCTCGCGCGCCAGCGTGGTCATGGCGTTAATGTGCTCAACGATAAACTGGCTGTGCGTGACCCACAGCTTCATATCGGCAAGATAGTGTGAGTTAAAGCCCGGCTCCTGCATCGCCTGATTCAGCGAGTTAAACAGGGCGTTATGCGCCTGGTTGACCTTCATCCGCTGATACGCCAGCGGGGAGGGCTGCGGGTCGTCGCTCAGGATCAGGCGAATGGCCTGCTGATCGGCCTCCAGCGCGTCGTGGGCGTTCTGCCTCAGCAGCCCGCTCTGCCACTGCGGCCACAGCCAGACCATGCCGCCAAAGGCGATCAGGCAGCCAATCAGCGTGTCGATCAGGCGGGCAATGATGAACTGTTCGCCGTTAAGCGTCAGCAGCTGCAGGGTATATACCGCCGTCACGGTAAAGCCCACCATCGCCCAGCCGTAGTTTTTGCGAATGATTAGATAGCTTATCAGGGTGATCGCCAGCATGCCCGCCAGGGTATAGCCTTCGGGCACGTGAAAATGCAGCGTCACGCCCGCAATAATCAGCCCCGCCATCGTGCCGCCTGCCCGGTGCAGAATGCGCACCCGCGTGGCGCCATAGCCGTTCTGGGTAACAAACAGCACGGTCATTAAGATCCAGTACGGTTTCGGCAGGTGGAGCGCCATGCCCATCAGGCTGGCGATACTGAGCATGACGCTAATTCTTGCAGCGTTGCGCAGAGCGGAAGATTTCAGAGACAGGTAGCTTCTCAGCGCCGGCAGCAGCGGCAGACGTTTCTGTTTATCCGCCATCAGGTCACGGGAATAAAGCGGGCGCTGGGTGCGCAGCACGCGGGCGATGCGGCTGAAGTGCCAGGCGGCGAACTGGCCGACCGGGTTATCCGGGTGCTGACGGGCAATTTTCTCCAGCGCGCCGAGCTGTTTGTCCATGTTAAAGCGCGTGGGGTAGCGGTGGTAGAGAATATCATCGGCCAGCACCCGCAGGCGCGCGGAGACGGTTTGTGCGTTCCAGCGGATCACCGCTTCGGCATGGCTGCGCTCAACCAGCTTTTGCACCTCCTGCGGGTGGTGAAGGCTAACGGAGATATGCTCCTGAAGATCCAGCCCCACCTGAAAGGTGCGCAACAGCCGTTTATATTCGTGGTTCTTGTTGGCGGCGAGCATATGCAGCTGCTGATAGCACTGGCTTATCAGGTCTACCACCTTTTGCTGGCGCGTCAGCAATGGCGGTAAGGATTTTTCCGGATCCGTATGCTGGGTGAGCAGGGTGTATTTGGCTTCACAGTAATCCGCAAGCTGCACGTAGAGCAGGCTCAGAGATTCGCGCAGCGGCTGCTCCCGCCACAGCCAGAACCAGAACCAGTTAAACAGCCCGTACCACAGCGTGCCGAGGGCGTAGATCAACAGCGGCTCCCACACGGGCATATTACCGGCGAGGCTCAGGGTGAAGATGGCCGCAATGAGTGACGCGGGAAGCAGACGGGCATGGAGCGAGCTGATTTCGGCGGTGACGCCGAGGGTCATCGCCAGCACGGTCAGGATCAGCGGCAGGGGAATATCGCGAGCCAGCAGAAGCTGCACCGCGAGGCTACAGCCAGCAAACAGCGAGCCGCCAATTATCAGACGTTTGAAAAAGCGTTTATGGGGCGTGTCCAGACCGGCAATGTTGCAGCAGGCGGGGACGAGAGAAAACAGCAGGCCCTGCTGAAGATGTCCCAGGATCAGGCCCACGGCCACGGGAAGACACAGCACCAGCGTTTGTCGTAGTGCGTAGTTAACTTCCGGGTGATAGATCAGCCTGCGCCACATGGGGAAAAGAGACAAAAACGGCGTGACACCTCGCGATGGCACGCCGTTTAGGCAGGATTAACGGGTTCCGTAAACCACGATGGTTTTACCGTGGGCGGAGATCAGGTTTTGATCTTCCAGCATTTTCAGAATACGGCCCACCGTTTCGCGGGAGCAACCGACGATCTGACCGATTTCCTGACGGGTAATTTTAATTTGCATGCCGTCCGGGTGGGTCATCGCGTCTGGCTGTTTCGCCAGGTTCAGCAGAGTCTGCGCGATACGGCCAGTCACGTCCAGGAAGGCGAGGTTACCCACTTTCTCTGACGTCACCTGCAGACGGCGCGCCATCTGGGAAGAAAGACGCATCAGGATGTCAGGGTTTACCTGAATCAGCTGACGGAATTTCTTATAAGAAATTTCAGCCACTTCACATGCTGTCTTTGCACGAACCCAGGCGCTACGTTCCTGGCCTTCTTCAAACAGGCCCAGTTCACCGATAAAATCGCCCTGGTTCAGATAAGAAAGGATCATCTCTTTCCCTTCCTCATCTTTGATCAGCACTGCCACCGAGCCTTTGACGATGTAATACAACGTTTCCGCTTTTTCACCCTGGTGAATCAGCGTGCTCTTCGATGGGTACTTATGAATGTGGCAATGAGACAAGAACCATTCGAGAGTCGGGTCTGTTTGCGGTTTGCCAAGCACCATGCGCTGTTATCCTCTGTTATAAGCTGTCACCAGAGTCATCAGATGCATCCGGACTCTGGGGTTGCAATCGAATTCTTACCCATACCCTGGGAAGTCGGCTGTCGTAACGTTTCGCAGCCAGTAAAGTTTGATGTCCTCTGCATACATGTGTAACGTCAATGTATTACTGTAGCATCCTGAGTGTTTTAGCATAGCTTTTGCCGCGTGTCTCCTGGTGTCTCGCTTCAGCATGATGCAGGTCGCCTTCCATTGCGAGAAATGTAACGCACGCGTAATCTGTCACCAAAAATGCAACGTTGGAGTTAATGAATATGCAAGCGCGCGTGAAGTGGGTTGAAGGTTTGACGTTCCTGGGCGAGTCCGCGTCAGGACACCAGATTTTGATGGATGGTAACTCCGGCGATAAAGCTCCAAGCCCAATGGAAATGGTGCTGATGGCGGCAGGCGGATGCAGTGCGATCGACGTGGTGTCGATTCTGCAAAAAGGCCGTCATGACGTGACGGATTGCGAGGTTAAACTCACCTCAGAGCGTCGCGAAGAGGCGCCACGCCTGTTCACCCACATTAATCTGCACTTTGTTGTCACCGGGAAAGAACTGAAAGACGCGGCGGTCTCACGCGCGGTGGATCTCTCTGCGGAGAAATACTGCTCTGTGGCGTTAATGCTGGAGAAAGCGGTAAAAATCACCCATTCGTATGAAGTGATCGAGGCTTAATTATTGGGGCATCGTGCGTGTTGATGCCCTCACCCTAACCCTCTCCCACGGGGAGAGGGAACATGTTCACGCGATCTGCTTCCCTTCCATCAGTCGCTCCACCAGCGGCGTCATGATCAGCTCCATTGCCAGCCCCATTTTTCCACCGGGAACCACTAACGTATTCATGTGGGAAATAAACGAGCCCTGCAGCATCGCCAGCAGCCAGGGGTAATCAATGCCTTCAAGATTGCGGAAGTGGATCACCACAAAGCTCTCATCCAGCGACGGGATGCTTTTCGCCGCGAACGGATTGGAAGTGTCCACCGTCGGCACGCGCTGGAAGTTAATGTGCGTGCGGGAGAACTGCGGCGTGAGATAGTTGATGTAATCTTCCATGGAGCGCACCACCGAGTCCATTACCGCCTCGCGCGAATGGCCGCGCTCGCTCATGTCGCGCGTCAGCTTCTGGATCCACTCCAGGTTAACGATCGGCACCACCCCGACCAGCAGATCCACATGGCGCGCCACGTCGTGCTGAGGTGTGACAACGCCGCCGTGCAATCCTTCATAAAACAGCACGTCGGTGGGTTCCGGCAGCGGTTGCCAGGGGGTAAAGGTGCCCGGCACCTGGTTCCAGGGTACGGCTTCGTCGTAGGTGTGCAGATACTTACGGGACTGCCCGGTACCGCTCTGACCGTATTCGCGGAAGGTTTGCTCCAGCAGGCCGAAATCATTGGCTTCCGGGCCAAAGTAGCTGATGTGTTTACCCAGATCGCGTGCCTTGCGGATCGCCATGTCCATCTCAGGCCGCGTATAGCGGTGAAAGCTGTCGCCTTCGACCTCCGCCGAACGGAGATTCAGCTGGGCGAAAATCTTGCGAAAAGCGAGGCTGGTGGTGGTGGTTCCCGCACCACTCGACCCCGTAACGGCAATAATGGGATGTCTGGCAGACATAGCAACTCCCTGACGGAAAAGGTTGGAAGATCAGCCGTGAAACGCGTTGCGAGGCATGATATTGACTGTCTCATGCAGTTCTGACCACACCAGCACCACGTCGCCGCTTTTCAGCTGGCGTTTTACATCGTTGACCTTTTGCTCAAGCGAACGCTCATGTTCACCATAATCGGTGCCTTCGCGCAAGACAAAGCTTTCAATCAGATTATCGAGCGTTTCGGGAGCCAGATCCTGCCAGGGAATAATCATTATTTACCGTCCAGATATGCCGTTAACCAGTCGGGAATTCGCGTCTCAAGCCACATTTTTGGCCGACGCAGCGTGCCGCCAACAAAGCCGACATGTCCGCCGAATTGGGTGAGCTGATACTCCACGTTGGCCGGCAGATGATCGGGCGCCGGGATCGAGTGATGATCCATAAACGGATCATCTTTGGCGTGGATAATCAGCGTGGGTTTCGTGATTTGATTCAGTAAAGGCATGGCGCTGCACTGACGGTAATAGTCAATCGCATCGGCAAAGCCGTGAATTTTCGAGGTGATCAAATCATCAAACTCGCGCAGGCGCTTCACGCGTTTGAGCTGTTGCAGCGTCACAGGCAGCGTATCCGGATAGGCCTTCAGCTTGCGCGCGGCGTTGGCTTTCAGCAGGTTGAGCAGGTAGCGCTGGTAGACCCGCGAAAACCCCTTTTCCATATGATAGCTGCACTGCTCCAGCATAAATGGCGCAGAGACAATGACCGCCGCATCCAGCGGTACGGCGTCGCTCTCCTTCGCCAGCAGGCAGGCCAGCATATTGCCGCCCAGCGAATACCCCACCGCTGCCGTTGGCGCCTCGCCGAAATTGTCTCTTAGCCAGCGCAGGAACCAGGTGCCGTCCTCGGTTTCACCCGAGTGATAAATACGTTTCTGACGATTAGGCTCGCCGCTGCATCCGCGAAAATGCATCACCACCCCAAGCCAGCCGCGGGCTTTCGCCGCCTCAATGAGACCGTGTGCGTAAGGGCTGTGCAGGCTGCCTTCCAGACCGTGAAACACCACCAGACGGGGTTTATGTCTGGCCCGATCCGGATCTTCGCTCCAGGCGAGATCTAAAAAGTCGCCGTCCGGCAAATCCAGGCGCTGCCAGTGCGGGGTGAACTGCACCTTGCGGCGGATCAGGCGCGGCAGCATGGTTTGCAGGTGGGGGTTAGCCACGCCGCGCATGGGCACGAACTCTGCGCTCTCTTCGGCTGCAATGTCGAAGTCTGATGGAATGATTTGGGTCATAAGGGCGATGCTGATTCTTGTCAGAAATTTACTATACCTTCCGAATTGTACCCCGTTTAGCCCGTTTTTCCGAAGCATGAACTGATCCCGATCACAAATCTTTACCTTGATTATTACTCTCAGGCTAATGATTCCTCTCTACGCTTAATTGATGCCTTTCTCGCCAGAGCGCAGACTTTACTCAACGTTAAGCAAATCAGAATGATGTGCTGAATCAGGAGGTTAATAATGTTATCTGGGCAAACACCCACCCGGCAATGGAACACCCGACGCAGTGAGAAAGCGCGTCGTCTGGCATCCGTACCGGTGCAGGGCAAGGTACTGCCAACCGGCGATCTTGTCGCCATGCTGGAAAAACTGATCGCCCCGGGCGACAAAGTCGTGCTGGAAGGCAACAACCAGAAGCAGGCGGATTTCCTTTCCCGTTCACTGGCGGAAGTAAACCCGCAAATCGTGCACGATCTGCATATGATCATGCCGAGCGTGGGCCGCAGCGAACATCTGGACATCTTTGAGAAAGGCATTGCCCGCAAGCTGGACTTCTCCTTCTCCGGGACGCAAAGCCTGCGTATCTCTCAGCTGCTGGAAGACGGTCAGCTCGAAATCGGTGCGATCCACACCTACATCGAACTCTACTCACGTTTATACGTCGACCTGTCGCCAAACGTGGCGCTGATTGCCGGTTTTAAAGCGGACCGCAAAGGCAACCTCTATACCGGTGCGAGTACCGAAGATACCCCGGCGCTGGTGGAAGCCGCCGCGTTCCACGACGGTATCGTCATCGCACAGGTAAACGAGCTGGTGGACGACGAGTGCGACCTGCCGCGCGTGGATATACCGGGCTCGTGGATTGACTACGTGGTGGTTGCCGACAAGCCGTTCTTTATCGAACCGCTCTTCACCCGCGATCCGCGCCTGATTAAACAGGAACATATCCTGATGGCGATGATGGCGATTAAAGGCATCTACGCTGAACACCAGGTGCAGTCCCTGAACCACGGGATTGGCTTTAACACCGCAGCGATCGAGCTGCTGCTGCCAACCTACGGCGAACAGCTCGGACTCAAAGGCAAAATCTGTAAACACTGGACGCTGAACCCGCATCCAACGCTGATCCCGGCCATCGAAAGCGGCTGGGTGGAGAGCGTCCACTGCTTCGGCGGCGAACTGGGGATGGAAGAGTACATCCGCGCCCGTCCGGACGTGTTCTTTACAGGTGCTGATGGCTCCATGCGTTCTAACCGCGCCTTCTGCCAGCTGGCAGGTCAGTACGCGGTCGATATGTTTATCGGCTCGACGCTACAGGTTGACGGCTACGCCAACTCCTCCACCGTGACCCGCGGTCGTCTTTCCGGCTTCGGCGGTGCGCCAAACATGGGCCACGATCCGCACGGTCGTCGCCATGCCACACCGGCCTGGCTGAACATGATCACCGAGCCTGACCCGATGCAGCGCGGTAAAAAGCTGGTTGTGCAGATGGTGGAAACCTTCCAGGCGGGCGTGAAGCCAACCTTCGTGGAGAAACTGGATGCCGTCGAGGTGGCCAAAGCCTCCGGTATGCCGCTGGCGCCGGTCATGATTTACGGCGATGACGTCACCCACGTGCTGACGGAAGAGGGGATTGCTTACCTCTACCGGGCGAAAGATCTGGAAGAGCGTCGCGCCATGGTCGCCGCCGTGGCGGGTATCACCGATATCGGTCTGGGCGTTGACGCCAAACGCGTGGCGGAACTGCGCCAGAGCGGAAAGGTTGTGTATCCGGAAGATATGGGTATTCGCCGCACCGACGCCACCCGCTCTCTGCTGGCTGCGGGCAGCGTGGCTGACCTCGTTGAGTGGTCCGGTGGCCTGTATAACCCACCTGCGAAATTCCGGAGCTGGTAATGAAACTTCTGCCCCAGCTCCAGGTTGAAGGCGGTGCCGAATGGCTGGCGCGAACCGCCACGCAGTGTCTGATTGACGAAGCACGTTTAAGCCCGAAGCCCGGTCTGGTGGACAGCCGGGGGAACGGCGCGCACCACGATTTATCGCTTGCGCTGATGGAGCGCTCCGCTCACAGCCTGACCCCCACGTTTCAGGCGCTGGCGCAGCAGAGCTGGCAGCGTCCGGCGGATATTGCCCTCAGGCAAACCGTTGGCCGCCTGGGTCGCGAAGGTGAACGGCAGATGATGGCCGCTACCGACGGCGTGAACACGCACCGTGGCGCGATCTGGGCGCTGGGGTTGCTGGTGAGCGCGGTGGCGATGCTCGGCGGCGATGCCCGGGCGCAGGTCGTCGCGAACACCGCCGCTCAGCTGGCGAAGCTGCCGGATGATGCGGCGCCGAAGGTGTTCAGCAAGGGGTTACGCGCCACGCATCGCTACCGCGTGCCGGGCGCACGTGAAGAGGCGCAGCAGGCGTTTCCGCACGTTATGCAGCGCGCGCTGCCGCAGCTTCGCCTCAGCCGTCTCAACGGCAGCAGCGAAACGCAGGCCAGACTCGACGCGCTGATGGCGATCATGACCTCGCTCACCGATACCTGCGTGCTGTCGCGCGCTGGCATGGAGGGGCTGGACGCCATGCAGAACGGCGCCCGTGCGGTGCTGAACGCCGGAGGATGCGCAGCGCTCGCGGGGCAGCAAGCGCTGGCGCGGTTAGACCGTCAGATGCTGTCGCTCAACGCCTCGCCGGGTGGAGCCGCAGACCTGCTTGCCGCCACGCTGTTTCTTGACCGCGTCGAAACGCCCTATTCAAAGCATTAAGAGGATGTTATGGAAAAAATCACATTGACCGTGCCCGCCAGCCGCGAAGTAAGCGGCAGGGCGCTGGCAGGGGTAGTCGGTTCCGGGGATATGGAGGCGCTTTTCACCGCCGAACCGGGCCAGACCTTAACCATTGATATCACCACTTCAGTAGACAACAGCCGTGGACGCTGGGAGGCATTGTTCAACCGCCTGCAAACCGTCAGCAGCCTGCCCGCAGGCAAGCTGACTATCCACGACTTCGGCGCGACGCCGGGCGTGGCGCGCATTCGTATCGAACAGGTCTTTGAAGGGGTGAACCATGCGTGATGACAGCAGCTTTATCGAATTAAAAGCGCGCCAGCGTGCGCAGGCGCTGCTGGATGACGGCAGCTACCGCGAACTGCTGGATCCCTTTGAAGGCATTATCTCTCCGTGGCTTGGGCCGCAGGGGATTGTTCCGCAGGCCGATGACGGCATGGTCGTCGCGAAAGGCACCATCAATGGCCGGCCTGCGGTGGTGGTGGCGATTGAAGGCACCTTCCAGGGCGGCAGCATGGGCGAAGTATCCGGTGCCAAAATGGCGGCGGCGCTGGAGCTGGCGGCGGAAGATAACCGCAACGGCATTCCGACTCAGGCGGTGCTGTGCCTCGAAACCGGCGGCGTACGTTTGCAGGAAGCCAACCTCGGCCTGGCGGCGATTGCCGATATCCACGCCGCGATCGTTGACCTGCGCCGCTATACCCCGGTCGTCGGGATTGTCGCCGGGACCGTGGGCTGCTTCGGCGGGATGTCTATCGCCGCGGCGCTGTGCAGCTACCTGATTGTGACCCGCGAAGCGCGACTCGGCCTCAACGGTCCGCAGGTTATCGAGCAGGAGGCGGGCATTGAAGAGTATGACTCCCGCGACCGTCCGTTTATCTGGAGCATGACCGGCGGCGAAGTGCGCTATGAAAGCGGACTGGTGGACGCGCTGGTGGGCGACGGCGTGAACGCGGTGAAAGCCGCGATGAACGAAGCCATTGCCAAAGGCGTACCGGCGAAACATCGCACCGATAACTACGACGATTACCTGAACCGTCTGACGAATTTCGACACCCGCAAACAGGCCGATGCCGAACAGATTAAAGCGCTTTTTGCCCGGGAGGTGAAATGATGAGTAATTCAAAAAGCCGTGGCGAGATCTGGCTGGAAAATCTCGCCCCGAACGCCAAACATATCGAGGGGCTATGCCCATCCGTCCGGGCGGCAGACGGCGAGCTGAACGGCGAAACGGTGCGCTTTGTCGCCGTGGTGCCGGATGCCAACAACCACTTCCCGCGCGCGGCGAAAGGGGAAGTCGGTCTGCTGGAAGGCTGGTGGCTTGCGAAAGTGGTCAGTGAAACCGTCGCGGCGGATGCTGACAAACCCGTGAAGCGCCCGATTGTGGCGGTGATCGACGTCCCAAGCCAGGCCTATGGCCGACGCGAAGAGGCGTTTGGTATTCACCAGGCGCTGGCCGGTGCGGCAGCAGCCTATGCAAATGCCCGCCTGGCCGGTCACCCGGTGATTGGCCTGATCGTCGGCAAGGCGATGTCCGGCGCGTTCCTGGCGCACGGCTACCAGGCTAACCGCCTGATCGCCTTTAACGACAAAGGCGTGCTGATCCACGCGATGGGCAAAGAGTCTGCGGCGCGCATCACGCTGCGTACCGTCGACGCGCTGGAAAAACTGGCGGCGACCATTCCGCCAATGGCCTACGACATCAGCAACTACGCCACGCTGGGGCTGCTCTCTAACCTGCTGGATATCAGCAACCCGGATGCCCCCTCCGATAATGATCTGACGCTGGTGAAATCCACCCTGCAACAGGCCATCAGTGACGCTCGTCAGGACACTACGTTGAAAAACCGTCTGGGTGCTGACAATCGCCGCAGCTCGGCGCTCGTACGTGAACGTATGCGAGCCAGCTGGTAAGTAAAAAGAGACCTGCCAGATGCATCACCCCGTGGGCGCGCCCGCTGCGTCCACGCGGGAACCTGCATCCTGAAAATAATAAACATCGCGCCAGTGCTTAAACTTTTTTACTACAGGTGATTTATGACTTACGTAATTGTTCATGCTCTTGCACCGATTTTTGTCATCATGCTGCTGGGATTCTGGGCCGGTAAGGCAAAGATGGTCGATAACAAAAATGTTTCCCTGCTGAATATCTTCGTGATGGATTTTGCACTGCCTGCCGCGCTTTTCAGCGCCACCGTGCAAACGCCGTGGACCGGCATCGTGGCCCAGTCGCCGCTGATCCTGGTGCTCACCCTGGCGATGTGGATCACCTATGCGGTCATCTACTTCCTCGCCACTCAAGTCTTTAAAAAATCCCCGCAGGATGCGGCTGTGCTGACGCTGACCGTCGCCCTGCCAAACTATGCGGCGCTTGGCCTGCCGATTCTGGGCAGCGTGCTGGGTGAAGGATCTTCCACGTCACTGTCCGTCGCGGTCTCTATCGCCTGTGGTTCAGTGCTGATGACCCCTTTCTGCCTGCTGATTCTGGAGCGTGAGAAAGCGCGCGCCGAAGGCAATAACTCGGGTTCAACGCTTTCCATGCTGCCGGTGCTGATGTGGCGTTCTATTAAAAAACCGATCGTGATGGGCCCGCTGCTGGGTGTGATCCTGTCCGCTATTGGCATCAAAATGCCGGAACTGGTGCTTGCCGCGATTAAACCGCTGGGACTGTCCGCGACCGCTGCGGCGCTGTTCCTGACCGGGGTGATCCTCTCCGCGCGTAAACTTCAGATCAACACCATGGTGATCACTTCCACTATCGCCAAGCTGCTGATCCAGCCAGCGATCGCCTGGGGTATCGTTTTAATCTTCGGTCTGCACGGCTCCGTGGCGATCACCGCCATCCTGATGATTGCGCTGTCCGCGGGCTTCTTCGGCGTGGTGTTCGGCAACCGTTTTGGCGTGCAGTCGCCGGATGCTGAAGCCGTGCTGCTGTTAAGCTCCGTACTGTGTATCCTGTCGCTGCCGCTGTTTATCTCGCTGACTTCAGGAATGTAATTATGACCACAACATTACGCCCGCATGACCTCATCTGGCTTACCGCGCATGACGCGCTGGAAGGCATCACCGAATCCTGGGTGGAGGCGGCCTGGCATAGCGGCCTGCCGGTCGTGGTGCGGCGTGATGTTGATAGCGAAGGCCGTATTCCCGTTGGCGTACGCGGATTGCGTCGCGACCAGCGGGCGGCCGGATGGGTGAAGCCGGAAAACGTGTTGCGCGTGGTTTCGCCCGAGGATCTGAGCGTTGCCGCCGACCTGCTGCGTTCGCCCTTTATAACCCAGCCGCCGGTTCAGGTGGCGCTGCAGCTGGCTCAGCAGGCGTGGCCGTGGACGTGGGGCATTACCGGCAGCACCGGCTACGCGCTGGCAACCGGTATTCCGGTTATTCATGCCGACAGCGATCTTGATCTGCTGATCCGCGCTCCGCAGCCGATTTCCCCCGATGCTTTTAGCGCATGGCAGCCGCAGCTGAGCCGCGCGCTGTGTCGGGCGGATACGCAGGTCGATACCTCCGAAGGAGGTTTCGCGCTGGCGGAGTGGCTGCGCGACGGCAAAACGCTGCTGAAAACCCGCCGCGGACCTCGCCTGGTGGCGGACCCGTGGCACAGGGAGGCGTGATGAAAATACTGTTTACTTTTCCGGGGCAGGGCACGCAGCATGAAGGCATGCTGCAAAACCTGCCGGGAGTGGCGCTGGAACAGGCGCGAGAGGTGCTTGGCGCCGAAGTGGATACGCTGGACAGTGCAGACTCGTTAACCCATACCCGTGCGGTTCAGCTTTCGCTGCTGATTGCCGGCGTGGCCTGGGCGCGCGAGCTTGAGCGTCGCGGTGTGTCGCCGGATATCGTCAGCGGGCTGTCCATCGGTGCTTATCCTGCGGCGGTTATTGCGGGTGCGCTGGACTTCGCGGACGCGTTGAGGCTGGTAGCGCTGCGCGGTGACCTGATGGAGCAGGCGTATCCCCACGGCTATGGCCTGACGGCGATTATGGGGTTGACCCTGCCGCAGGTGGAGACGCTGATTGAAGGCACCGGAACCTATATTGCGAACCTGAATGCCGAAACGCAGATCGTGATCGCCGGAACCGATGACGGGATGGCGCAGGTAGCCGAGCGCGCGCTGGCGAAAGGGGCAAGCAAGGCCAAACGGCTAGCGGTGAGCGTGCCGTCGCACTGCGCGCTGCTGGCGGAACCTGCGCAGAAGCTGATAGCGGCGTTTGAGGCCGTCACGCTGGCTCGTCCACGCTGCGCCTACCTGAGCGGCAGCACAGGCCGCGTGCTCTGGCAGCCGGAAAGGATCGCTGATGATTTAGCGATGAATATGGCGCGAACCGTGCGCTGGCAGGAGGCGGTGATTTCCGCTAACGAGCGCGAAGCGAGACTGGCAATTGAGATGCCGCCCGGCGGCGTACTGACCTGCCTGACTCGGCAGGCAGCGTGGGAAGGAGAGACCATTTCGCTGGAGCGCAGCGGGGTGGACGTGGCAGTGCATCTGGCGGGTCGGCTTCAGCGATGAATTTTTTGCCCGGTGGCGGCTACGCCTTACCGGGCCTACGACTGCACGAACGTAGGCCGGGTAAGACGCAACGCGTCGCCACCCGGCAAGGCATCACGCACTATCCTGCAAGCTGCGCGCATACATCCGCCCTTCGGCGGCTAATGCCCGCAGGCTCGGATCCTGCTCGCGGTTGCGGGCAAAGACAATCGCAATCAACTGCTGCATCTGGTACGGCTCCGCCAGCTTCAGGAGTTGCACCGAATTCTCGTAGACCTTTTTCATCCTGCCCGGCATCAGCGTAAATCCAACCCCCGCCTGCACCAGACTCAGCATCGAGAAGATGTCATTCACGCGGGTGACGATTTCCGGCTCGAACCCGGCGATATGAAACGCTTCCTGAAACCCGGCATACGTGGCGAACCCTTCTGCCAGGGCGACAAATTTCTGGTCTTTGTAATCACGCAGATCCGCGGGCCCGCGGGTATTCAGCGTGGCGGAAGCCGGTGCGGCAAGGAAAATATCATCATGGAACAGAGGAAGCACTTCGAGGCTGTTACGGTCGATATCGCTTTCGGAAATAGAGATTAAAATCGCATCCAGCGACCCCTCATCCAGCATATGGAGCAGGGTGTCGTTGGAGCCCATCGTCAGGTCCATCTCCAGATCCGGACGGCGCAGCTTCATGCCCATAATCAGGCGCGGCACGGTTTCCAGCGTCAGAGAGTAGAGCGTGCCGACGCGCAACCGCCCCTGGCCGATACCGGCAATTTTACGGGACTCTTCCACGCCGCGCGCCATCACCTGCATCACCTCCTGACAATACTCCAGCAGCGTCCACGCGGAGGGGAGGGCAATCAGGTTACGCCCTTTGTGAGCAAAGAGCGGGCAGCGGACGTTCTCTTCCAGCGTGTGCAGCGCGCGGTGCACGCTGACGCCGCTCAGGCCCAGCGTTTCGGCGGTACGTGCGATATTGCCCTTCTCCATGAACGTCATGAAGATGCTGAGCTTACGGAATGTAATCTCGCTCGTGGTATCGAAACTCATAGCCCTCCCGGTGGATCAGTCAGCCTGCAGCATCGCTTCCAGTTGTTCCTGCGCGTCCAGCCATGCCATTTCGCACTCTTCGAGGCTGGATTTGGTTTTGGCCTGAGTTTGCAGACAGTCCGTCAGCTCTGCTTTGCGGCTCTGATCGTACAGCTCGCTGTCGCCCAGCTTCTCTTCGACGGCGGCAAGCGTGGCGTTGAGCTTTTCCATCTCTTTTTCAAGACGGGCAATCTCTTTACGCAGCGGCTGGGTCTGGGTGCGCAGTTCCGCTTCGCGGCGCTTCTGGTCTTTACGCGACTGTGCGCTGTTGACGTTGTCTTTCGCTGACTCTTCCGGCTGGTTTTCCTGCTTTTGTACGTCCGTCAGCCACTGCTGGTAATCTTCAAGATCGCCGTCGAACGGTTCGACTTTGCCGCCGTGTACCAGATAGAGATCGTCGGTGGTGGAGCGGATCAGGTGGCGATCGTGCGACACGACAACCAGTGCGCCTTCGAACTCAATCAGCGCTTCGGTCAGCGCCTGACGCATGTCGAGATCCAGGTGGTTGGTCGGTTCATCAAGCAGCAGCAGGTTGGGTCTCTGCCAGACGATCAGCGCCAGCACCAGACGGGCTTTTTCGCCGCCCGAGAAACGCTCGGTGTTTTCGGTCACCTTATCGCCCTGGAAGCCGAAGCCGCCGAGGTAGTCGCGCAGCTTCTGCTCCATCTCCTGTGGCGCAAGACGCGCCAGATGCTGAATCGGGGATTCATCCGCGCGTAAAAATTCCAGCTGATGCTGGGCGAAATAGCCAAGCTTAATGCCCTTCGCCAGGCCGATTTCACCGCTGGTTGGGTTAAGCTCGCCCGCGAGCAGCTTAATTAACGTTGATTTACCGGCGCCATTGCGCCCCAGCAGGCCAATGCGCGAACCCGGCACCAGGTTAAGCTTGATAGAGTCGAGGATGATGCGATCCCCATAACCCGCGCTGACCTTTTCCATCTTCAGCAGCGGGTTCGGCAGGCTTTCCGGCGCGCGGAAGCTGAAGTGGAACGGGTTATCCACGTGTGCCGGGGCAATCATCTCCATGCGTTCCAGCATTTTAATGCGGCTCTGGGCCTGCTTGGCTTTTGACGCTTTAGCTTTGAAGCGATCCACGAAGCTCTGCAGGTGCGCCACGCGCTGCTGTTGGCTTTCATACATCGACTGCTGCTGAGCAAGGCGCGTCGCGCGCTGGCGCTCGAAAGAGCTGTAGTTGCCGGTGTACTCGAACATGGTTTGCTGTTCGATATGAATGATTTTATCCACCACCGGATCGAGGAAGTCGCGGTCGTGGGAGATGAGAATCAGAGTGCCCTGATAGCTCTTGAGCCACTTCTCGAGCCAAATAACCGCATCGAGATCGAGGTGGTTGGTCGGTTCATCGAGCAGGAGCAGGTCTGAGCGGCAGATCAGCGCCTGCGCCAGGTTGAGGCGCATGCGCCAGCCGCCGGAGAAGTCGCTGACCGGGCGTTCAAGCTGTTCATTGCTGAAGCCCAGGCCGTGCAGCAGGCTGGAGGCGCGGGAGCGAATGGTCCACGCGTCGATGGCGTCCAGCTTGCCGTGAACGGTAGCGATGGCGTGACCGTCGTTGCGCTCGTTGGCCGCGTTGAGTTCCGCTTCGAGCTTACGGTATTCGCGATCGCCGTCGATAACATAGTCGAGTGCCGGTTCGCTCAGGGCTGGCGTCTCCTGGTTTACCCACGCGAGCTGCCAGTTCCCCGGGAAGGTAAAGTTACCGCCATCCGCGCTAATCTCGTTTTTCAGCAGCGCCAGCAGGGTGGATTTACCGCAGCCGTTTTTGCCGACCAGACCCACTTTCTGGCCCGGGTTGATGGTAGCAGTGGCGTTATCCAGCAGGACGCGCACGCCGCGACGAATTTGTAACGAGGAGAAAACAATCATAGAAGCGCCGTATGTTCCGACTATGTTAATTTGTCATTATGATAATGTAAGGTGTGGGCCATTTTCCCCACCGGGCCGCCATGGTAGCCCAAAACGACAACAATACACAAAAACAGAACCGGGAGGGGAGTGATGTCTCAGACAGCGAAAGTGCTGCTGCTGTATGCCCATCCGGAATCTCAGGACTCGGTGGCGAACCGGGTGCTGCTTAAGCCGGCCACACAGCTCAGTAACGTCACGGTGCACGATCTCTACGCGCACTATCCTGATTTCTTTATCGATATTCCTTACGAGCAGGAACTGCTGCGTCAGCATGACGTGATTGTATTTCAGCATCCGCTCTATACCTACAGCTGTCCGGCACTGCTGAAAGAGTGGCTGGACCGCGTGCTGAGCCGGGGCTTCTCCAGCGGGGTGGGGGGCAACCAGCTGGCGGGAAAGTACTGGCGCAGTGTGATCACCACCGGTGAACCCGAAAGCGCTTACCGTCACGACGGGCTGAACCGCTATCCCATGAGCGACATCCTGAGGCCGTTCGAGCTGACGGCGGCCATGTGCCGCATGCACTGGATGAGCCCGATTATTGTTTACTGGGCGCGGCGTCAGGACCCGAAAGCGCTCGCAAGCCACGCCAGAGCCTACGGCGAATGGCTGGCATCACCGATTCCGGCAGGAGGTCGTTAATGGAAGGATCGAATTTACTCCTCGCCGGGGTGCTGTTTTTATTTGCCGCCGTCGTCGCGGTGCCGCTTGCCGCCCGTATCGGCATCGGGGCGGTGCTGGGGTATTTGCTCGCGGGGATCGCCATTGGCCCATGGGGACTGGGCTTCATCAGCGACGTGGATGAAATTCTCCACTTCTCGGAGCTCGGCGTGGTGTTCCTGATGTTCATCATCGGCCTCGAACTGAACCCCTCGAAGCTGTGGCAGCTTCGACGCTCTATCTTTGGCGTGGGCGCCGCGCAGGTGCTGTTTAGCGCCGCGATTCTGGCTGGCCTGTTAATGCTGACCAACTTTTCCTGGCAGGCGGCGGTGATTGGCGGGATTGGTCTCGCAATGTCGTCGACGGCGATGGCGCTGCAGCTGATGCGCGACAAGGGGATGAACCGCAATGAGGCCGGACAGCTGGGCTTTTCGGTGCTGCTATTCCAGGATTTGGCGGTGATCCCGGCGCTGGCGCTGGTGCCGCTGCTGGCGGGCTCCGGTGACGATCATTTTGACTGGGTAAAAATCTCCATGAAGGTGCTGGCCTTCGCGGGGATGCTGATTGGCGGGCGTTTCTTACTGCGTCCGGTGTTCCGCTTTATTGCCGCCTCGGGCGTTCGTGAAGTGTTTACCGCCGCGACGCTGCTGCTGGTGCTTGGCTCTGCGCTGTTTATGGATGCGCTGGGGCTGTCGATGGCGCTGGGGACATTCATCGCCGGGGTGCTGCTGGCGGAGAGCGAATATCGTCACGAACTGGAAATTGCTATCGATCCGTTTAAGGGGCTGCTGTTAGGGCTGTTCTTTATTTCGGTCGGCATGGCGCTGAACCTTGGCGTGCTTTATACCCATCTGCTCTGGGTTGCGGTGAGTGTTGCGATCCTGGTGGCGGTGAAAATGCTGGTGCTGTACGTCATGGCGCGTATCTACGGGTTGCGCAGTTCGGAACGCATGCAGTTTGCCAGCGTGTTGAGCCAGGGTGGCGAGTTTGCGTTTGTGCTGTTCTCCACCGCCTCCTCCCAGAAGCTGTTTAAAGATGACCAGATGGCGCTGCTGCTGGTGACGGTAACGCTGTCGATGATGACCACGCCTCTGCTGATGAAGATGGTGGATAAACTCCTGTCGCGCCGCCTGAATCCGGCAGACGATGAAGATGAAGCGCCGTGGGTAGAAGACGATAAGCCGCAGGTGATCGTCGTGGGCTTCGGCCGCTTCGGGCAGGTGATTGGCCGCCTGTTGATGGCGAACAAAATGCGCATTACGGTGCTGGAGCGGGATATCAGCGCGGTCAACCTGATGCGCAAATATGGCTACAAGGTCTATTACGGCGATGCCACTCAGCTTGAGCTTCTGCGCTCGGCCGGGGCGGAAGCCGCGGAGTCTATCGTCATCACCTGCAACGATCCGGAAGATACGATGAAGTTGGTGGAGCTATGTCAGCAGCACTTCCCGCACCTCAATATTCTGGCGCGTGCCCGGGGGCGTGTTGAAGCTCACGAATTGTTGCAGGCAGGTGTGAAACACTTCTCCCGTGAGACGTTCTCCAGTGCGCTGGAACTGGGGCGCAAGGCGTTAATCTCCCTGGGGATGCATCCTCACCAGGCGCAGCGCGCCCAGATGCACTTCCGCCGGCTGGATATGCGGATGCTGCGCGAATTAATGCCTGTGCATAGCGATACGGCGCAGATCTCCCGCGTGCGGGAAGCGCGGCGCGAGCTGGAGGAGATTTTTCAGCGAGAGATGCAGCAGGAACGACGCCAGCTCGACGGCTGGGATGAATTTGAATAAAAGGTAACGAAAGATGGCTGTACGTAAACGCTTTATCGCGGGTGCAAAGTGCCCGTCTTGCCAGGCTCAAGATACGCTGGCCATGTGGCGCGAAAATAATATTGATATAGTTGAGTGCGTTAAGTGCGGTCACCAGATGCGTGAGGCTGACAAAGAAGCACGCGATCACGTTCGCAAAGAAGAGCAAGTGATCGGCATTTTTCATCCAGACTAGCGATATGCTCTGAGTTTTTTTAAGCTTAAGGGTACACGGGTGCAGATTTCCGCTACAATCTGCGCCAGCAATTTTCCCACGCTCAGGAGATATCATGAAAGTAGCAAAAGACCTGGTGGTCAGCCTGGCCTATCAGGTACGTACAGAAGACGGTGTGTTGGTTGATGAGTCTCCGGTGAGTGCGCCGCTGGACTACCTGCATGGTCACGGTTCCCTGATTTCCGGCCTGGAAACTGCGCTGGAAGGTCATGAAGTTGGCGATAAATTCGACGTTGCTGTAGGCGCGAACGACGCTTACGGTCAGTATGACGACAACCTGGTTCAGCGCGTTCCTAAAGACGTGTTCATGGGCGTTGACGAGCTGCAGGTTGGCATGCGCTTCCTGGCTGAAACTGACCAGGGTCCAGTTCCTGTTGAAATCACTGAAGTTGAAGACGACCACGTTGTGGTTGACGGCAACCACATGCTGGCTGGCCAGAACCTGAAGTTCAACGTAGAAGTTGTTGCGATCCGTGAAGCGACTGAAGAAGAGCTGGCTCATGGCCACGTTCACGGTGCGCATGGTCACGACCATGATCACGATCACGGCCACGACGGCTGCTGCGGTGGTCACGGCCACGACCATGGTCATGACCACGGCCACGGTAAAGGTGGTTGCGGCAACGGCGGCTGCGGTTGCCACTAATTCCGTCATGCGGAAAATAAAAAAGCGGGATAATCCCGCTTTTTTTACGCCTCAATAATGAGGTGGTGGCGTCTCTTCCGACTGAGAGGCAATATTTGACGGCTGCGTCGCCTTCAGCTTTTCCGTCAGCAGGCGCATATGATCCCGCAGTTTCGCCATTTCGAGTTCGTGCGCGGTCACGGTCTGGTTAAGCTCTTCGATGGTGATGTCCTGAAAAGCCAGGCGGCTTTCCAGCTCAGCCATTCTCGCTTCTATCATTGTGTCCTTCATCATTCACCTCGTTTATATCTGATACGCCATATTGGCCCAGCGGCGGCGCAGTTTAACTGAGTTTATCCTTAAGTGCAGTCTCTATCCCGTTGGCAAGAAACTTATTTAAACAAAAATAGTCTGAAAAGTGGCGAGAATTGGAAGTGTCTGTCTGTAGATTTCTTCCGCAACGTTTTATAGTACGTCACTCATTTACGTTTAACGCTGGGGTGAGAGTCCCCAGGCCCTGGAGATATGGATGAAATCACTGTTTAAAGTAACGCTGCTGGCGACGACGATGGCTGTTGCACTGAACGCGCCGCTGTCATTCGCTGCTGATACTGCTGCGAAGCCTGCTGCCACTGCAGACAGCAAAGCGGCGTTCAAAAATGACGACCAGAAATCCGCCTACGCACTGGGCGCATCTCTGGGCCGCTACATGGAAAACTCTCTGAAAGAACAAGAGAAACTGGGCATCAAACTGGACAAAGCCCAGCTGATCGCGGGTGTTCAGGACGCCTTTGCTGATAAGAGCAAACTGTCTGACCAGGAAATCGAACAGACTCTGCAGGCGTTCGAAGCGCGCGTGAAGGGTGCCGCTCAGACCAAGATGGAAGCGGACGCTAAAGACAACGAAGCGAAAGGCAAAGCCTACCGCGACACTTTTGCTAAAGAGAAGGGTGTGAAAACCTCTTCTACTGGTCTGGTGTACAAAGTTGAGAAAGAAGGTACCGGTGATGCGCCTAAAGACAGCGACACCGTTGTGGTGAACTACAAAGGTACGCTGATCGACGGTAAAGAGTTCGACAACTCTTACACCCGTGGTGAACCTCTTTCCTTCCGTCTTGACGGTGTGATCCCAGGCTGGACTGAAGGCCTGAAAAACATCAAAAAAGGCGGCAAAATCAAGCTGGTTATCCCACCGGATCTGGCCTATGGCAAAACTGGCGTTCCGGGTATCCCGGCTAACTCTACGCTGGTCTTCGACGTAGAGCTGCTGGACATCAAACCAGCGCCGAAAGCGGATGCGAAACCGGAAGCGCAGGCAGATCAGAAAGCTGCGACAGACGCTAAGAAGTAATGTGATGCAAACCGCCGCCTTTTAAGGCGGCGGTTTTTTATTGTGGGGCAGATATAATTAACACTGGAAAGCGTTAGGCACGCTGTATTAATTTAGTTGTCCGTGTAGATAATGAGCCTGCCCTGAAAACCTAACGACAGGCTCCTGAAAAGGAGTGTTTTTTTCATGTCCAGGTCGCTTTTAACCAACGAAACCAGTGAACTTGATTTGCTGGATCAACGTCCTTTTGACCAGACCGACTTCGATATTCTGAAATCCTATGAAGCGGTAGTGGACGGGTTAGCGATGCTCATTGGTTCCCACTGCGAAATCGTATTGCACTCCCTGCAAGATCTGAAGTGTTCCGCCATCCGCATTGCTAATGGTGAGCATACCGGCCGTAAAATTGGTTCGCCAATTACCGACCTTGCATTGCGTATGTTGCATGACATGACCGGCGCGGACAGCAGCGTCTCAAAATGTTATTTCACCCGCGCCAAAAGCGGCGTGCTGATGAAATCAGAAACCATCGCGATTCGAAATCGCGAGCATCGTGTGATTGGGCTGCTGTGCATCAACATGAACCTTGATGTGCCATTCTCGCAGATCATGAGCACCTTTATTCCGCCAGAAACGCCAGACGTTGGCTCTTCTGTTAACTTTGCCTCCTCCGTTGAAGATCTCGTCACGCAGACGCTTGAGTTCACCATTGAAGAGGTCAATGCTGACCGCAACGTATCGAACAACGCCAAGAATCGCCAGATCGTACTCAATCTCTACGAGAAAGGGATTTTCGACATTAAAGATGCCATCAACCAGGTGGCCGATCGTCTGAACATCTCCAAGCATACGGTTTACCTCTACATCCGTCAGTTCAAAAGCGGCGATTTCGTGGGGCAGGATAAGTAATGCGTTTTGCATTAATGGTGACGGGCCCGGCGTATGGGACTCAACAGGCCAGCAGCGCGCTGCAGTTTGCGCATGCGCTGCTGGCGGCCGGACACGAACTGGCGAGCGTCTTCTTCTATCGGGAAGGGGTGTATAACGCGAACCAGTTTACGTCGCCGGCGAGCGACGAGTTTGATCTGGTCCGCGCCTGGCAGGCGTTAAATGAAAAGCAGGGCGTTGAGCTGCATATCTGCGTGGCGGCGGCGCTGCGTCGCGGCGTGACGGATGCAGACGAAGCCGAGCGCCTGGGATTATCAGGCGCTAACCTGCAGCCTGGTTTTTCGTTGAGTGGTCTGGGCGCATTGGCTCAGGCGGCGTTAACCTGCGACAGAGTGGTGCAATTCTGATGAAGCGTGTGGCATTTGTTTTTACTTCTGCGCCGCACGGCAGCAGCTCTGGCCGCGAAGGCCTGGATGCGCTGCTTGCGACATCGGCGTTAACAGAAGATATCGGTGTCTTCTTTCTGGGGGACGGCGTGCTTCAGCTTCTGGCGGGCCAACAGCCGCAGGCCATTCTGGCGCGCGACTACATCGCCACCTTCAAAGTGCTGCCGCTTTACGATATCGAAACCTGCTATGTCTGTGCCGACTCTTTAACGGCGCGCGGTTTAAGCGATAAGACGCCTTTTGTGCTGGATGTGACGACCTTACCTGCCGCAGCACTGCGTGAACAACTATCCCACTACGACACCATTCTGACTTTCTGAGGCTTCCATGCTCCATATTCTCAGCCATTCACCATGGCAATGTGATATCGACACGCTGTTGAGCATGCTGCGCGAAGGTGACGATCTGCTGCTGATTCAGGATGGCGTGCTCGCTGCACTTGAAGGTGGACGTTTCGTTGAAATTCTCACGAACGCCCCCATAACGGTCTCTGCGCTGAAGGACGATCTGGATGCGCGGGGTCTTTCTGGTCAAATTTCAGCCAAAATTGACGTGGTTGGCTATACTGATTTCGTCAATCTTACTGTGACGCACGCCAGTCAAATGAACTGGTGATTTGAGATCGCTGTATATTTCTTGACACCTTTTCGACGTAGCCCTAAAATTTCGCGTCCTCATATTGTATGAGGTCGTTTTATTACGTGTTTACGAAGCAAAAGCTAAAACCAGGAGCTATTTAATGGCAACAGTTAACCAGCTGGTACGCAAACCACGTGCACGCAAAGTTGCAAAAAGCAACGTGCCTGCGCTGGAAGCCTGCCCGCAGAAACGTGGCGTATGTACTCGTGTATATACCACCACTCCTAAAAAACCAAACTCCGCACTGCGTAAAGTATGCCGTGTGCGTTTGACTAACGGTTTCGAAGTGACTTCCTACATCGGTGGTGAAGGTCACAACCTGCAGGAGCACTCCGTGATCCTGATCCGTGGCGGTCGTGTTAAAGACCTTCCGGGTGTTCGTTACCACACCGTTCGTGGTGCGCTGGACTGCTCAGGTGTTAAAGACCGTAAGCAGGCTCGCTCCAAGTACGGCGTGAAGCGTCCTAAGGCTTAATGGTTCTCCGTTAAGTAAGGCCAAACTGATTTATCTTAATGTCAAACTAAACTCGTAGAGTTTTGGACAATCCTGAATTAACAACGGAGTATTCCCATGCCACGTCGTCGCGTCATTGGTCAGCGTAAAATTCTTCCAGATCCGAAGTTCGGATCAGAACTGCTGGCAAAATTTGTAAATATCCTGATGGTAGATGGTAAAAAATCTACTGCAGAAGCAATCGTATACAGCGCGCTGGAGACCCTGGCTCAGCGTTCTGGTAAAAATGAACTGGAAGCTTTCGAAGTCGCTCTCGACAACGTTCGCCCAACTGTAGAAGTTAAGTCCCGCCGCGTTGGTGGTTCTACTTATCAGGTTCCAGTTGAAGTTCGTCCGGTTCGTCGTAATGCCCTGGCAATGCGTTGGATCGTTGAAGCTGCTCGTAAACGCGGTGATAAATCCATGGCTCTGCGTCTGGCGAACGAACTTTCTGATGCTGCAGAAAACAAAGGTACTGCAGTTAAGAAACGTGAAGACGTTCACCGTATGGCAGAAGCCAACAAGGCGTTCGCACACTACCGTTGGTAATCCCTTCGGAGTATTAGTCACCAGGCGGGCGCTTCAGAGAAGCTGCCCGCTCTGGGTAACTTAACTGAACGCCTAAAGAAACAAACGAGGAATCAAATGGCTCGTACAACACCCATCGCACGCTACCGTAACATCGGTATCAGTGCGCACATCGACGCCGGTAAGACCACTACTACCGAACGTATTCTGTTCTACACCGGTGTAAACCATAAAATCGGTGAAGTTCATGACGGCGCAGCCACCATGGACTGGATGGAACAGGAGCAGGAGCGTGGTATTACCATCACCTCCGCAGCGACTACTGCATTCTGGTCAGGTATGGCTAAGCAGTACGAACCGCATCGCGTAAACATCATCGACACCCCGGGCCACGTTGACTTCACCATCGAAGTAGAACGTTCCATGCGTGTTCTTGACGGCGCGGTAATGGTTTATTGCGCAGTTGGTGGTGTTCAGCCACAGTCTGAAACCGTATGGCGTCAGGCGAACAAATATAAAGTTCCACGCATCGCGTTCGTTAACAAAATGGACCGTATGGGTGCTAACTTCCTGAAAGTTGTTGGCCAGATCAAAACCCGTCTGGGCGCGAACCCTGTTCCGCTGCAGCTGGCAATTGGTGCTGAAGAAGGCTTCACCGGCGTTATCGATCTGGTGAAAATGAAAGCCATCAACTGGAACGATGCAGACCAGGGCGTTACCTTCGAATACGAAGATATCCCGGCTGAGATGCAGGACCTGGCTGACGAATGGCACCAGAACCTGATCGAATCCGCTGCTGAAGCTTCTGAAGAGCTGATGGAGAAATACCTGGGTGGTGAAGAACTGTCTGAAGAAGAGATCAAAAAAGCTCTGCGTCAGCGCGTTCTGAACAACGAAATCATCCTGGTAACCTGTGGTTCTGCGTTCAAGAACAAAGGTGTTCAGGCGATGCTGGATGCGGTAGTTGACTACCTGCCATCCCCGGTTGACGTTCCTGCGATCAACGGCATCCTGGACGACGGTAAAGATACTCCGGCTGAGCGTCACGCAAGTGATGACGAGCCGTTCTCTGCACTGGCGTTCAAAATTGCTACCGACCCATTCGTGGGTAACCTGACCTTCTTCCGCGTTTACTCTGGTGTGGTTAACTCTGGTGACACCATCCTGAACTCCGTGAAAGCGGCGCGTGAACGTTTTGGCCGTATCGTACAGATGCACGCTAACAAACGTGAAGAGATCAAAGAAGTTCGTGCGGGCGACATCGCTGCAGCTATCGGTCTGAAAGACGTGACCACTGGTGACACCCTGTGTGACCCGGATCACCCGATCATTCTGGAGCGTATGGAATTCCCTGAGCCGGTAATCTCCATCGCGGTTGAACCAAAAACCAAAGCTGACCAGGAAAAAATGGGTCTGGCTCTGGGCCGTCTGGCGAAAGAAGACCCATCATTCCGCGTATGGACTGATGAAGAATCTAACCAGACCATCATCGCTGGTATGGGTGAACTGCACCTGGACATCATCGTTGACCGTATGAAGCGTGAATTCAACGTTGAAGCGAACGTGGGTAAACCTCAGGTTGCTTACCGCGAAGCGATTCGCGCGAAAGTTACCGATGTTGAAGGTAAACACGCTAAGCAGTCTGGTGGTCGCGGTCAGTACGGTCACGTTGTGATCGACATGTACCCACTGGAGCCGGGCTCTAACCCGAAAGGTTACGAGTTCATCAACGACATCAAAGGTGGTGTAATTCCTGGCGAATACATCCCAGCCGTTGATAAAGGCATCCAGGAACAGCTGAAAGCGGGCCCTCTGGCTGGCTATCCGGTTGTTGACATGGGTATCCGTCTGCACTTCGGTTCTTACCACGACGTTGACTCCTCTGAACTGGCGTTTAAACTGGCTGCGTCTATTGCCTTTAAAGAAGGCTTTAAGAAAGCAAAACCAGTTCTGCTTGAGCCAATCATGAAGGTTGAAGTAGAAACTCCTGAAGAGAACACCGGTGACGTTATCGGTGACTTGAGCCGTCGTCGCGGTATGCTGCGTGGTCAGGAATCCGAAGTAACTGGCGTTAAGATCCACGCTGAAGTTCCGCTGTCTGAAATGTTCGGATATGCAACTCAGCTGCGTTCTCTGACCAAAGGTCGTGCATCATACACCATGGAATTCCTGAAGTATGATGATGCGCCTAACAACGTTGCTCAGGCCGTTATTGAAGCCCGTGGTAAGTAATCCACAGGATTAAAACCTAAGTCCCGTGCTCTCTCCAGAGGGGAGAGCACTATAGTAAGGAATATAGCCGTGTCTAAAGAAAAATTTGAACGTACAAAACCGCACGTCAACGTTGGTACTATCGGCCACGTTGACCATGGTAAAACTACCCTGACCGCTGCAATCACTACCGTTCTGGCTAAAACCTACGGTGGTTCTGCTCGTGCATTCGACCAGATCGATAACGCGCCAGAAGAAAAAGCTCGTGGTATCACCATCAACACCTCTCACGTTGAGTACGACACCCCGACTCGCCACTACGCACACGTAGACTGCCCAGGCCACGCCGACTATGTTAAAAACATGATCACCGGTGCTGCGCAGATGGACGGCGCGATCCTGGTTGTTGCTGCGACTGACGGCCCAATGCCTCAGACTCGTGAGCACATCCTGCTGGGTCGTCAGGTAGGCGTTCCTTTCATCATCGTGTTCCTGAACAAATGCGACATGGTTGATGACGAAGAGCTGCTGGAACTGGTAGAGATGGAAGTTCGTGAACTGCTGTCTCAGTACGATTTCCCGGGCGACGACACTCCAATCGTTCGCGGTTCCGCGCTGAAAGCGCTGGAAGGCGAAGCAGAGTGGGAAGCGAAAATCATCGAACTGGCTGGCTTCCTGGATTCTTACATCCCAGAACCAGAGCGTGCGATTGACAAGCCATTCCTGCTGCCAATCGAAGACGTATTCTCCATCTCCGGTCGTGGTACCGTTGTTACCGGTCGTGTAGAGCGCGGTATCATCAAAGTTGGTGAAGAAGTTGAAATCGTTGGTATCAAAGAGACTGCGAAGTCTACCTGTACTGGCGTTGAAATGTTCCGCAAACTGCTGGACGAAGGCCGTGCTGGTGAGAACGTTGGTGTTCTGCTGCGTGGTATCAAACGTGAAGAAATCGAACGTGGTCAGGTTCTGGCGAAGCCAGGCTCAATCAAGCCACACACCAAGTTCGAATCTGAAGTGTACATCCTGTCCAAAGACGAAGGCGGCCGTCATACTCCGTTCTTCAAAGGCTACCGTCCACAGTTCTACTTCCGTACAACTGACGTGACCGGTACCATCGAACTGCCAGAAGGCGTAGAGATGGTAATGCCAGGCGACAACATCAAGATGGTTGTGACTCTGATCCACCCAATCGCGATGGACGACGGTCTGCGTTTCGCAATCCGTGAAGGCGGCCGTACCGTTGGCGCGGGCGTTGTTGCTAAAGTTCTGGGCTAATTAATTATCCCTGAATAAAAAAGGACGCTTCGGCGTCCTTTTTTGTTTTCTGTACCTTTCCTTGTCACAAAATTTCGCATTTTTTAACCGCTCCCGGCCCGTATCCTGGCGTATGTGCTATTGTAATCATAACCATTCTCACTTACACTTTGCGCATATTTTGAACGGGAGTCTCTATGTACGTTTGTTTATGTAATGGTGTAAGCGACAAGAAAATTCGTCAGGCCGTTCGCCAGTTTCAGCCACAATCTTTCCAGCAGCTTCGCAAATTTGTTCCGGTGGGAAATCAATGCGGTAAATGCGTTCGCGCAGCGCGTGAGATCATGCAGGACGAACTGATGCAGATCCCGGAATTCAAAGAGATCGCGTAAGCCTCTATCTTTTTTTTGACATCCCCGTAGCCCGTTCTACGCTTCAATGAGTGGAAGCGGAGGGACTATATAATGAAAGGTGATGTTAAAATCATAAGTTATCTCAATAAATTATTGGGAAATGAGCTTGTCGCAATCAACCAGTACTTTCTTCACGCGAGAATGTTTAAAAACTGGGGTCTGACACGTCTGAATGACGTTGAGTACCATGAATCTATAGATGAGATGAAACACGCTGATAAATACATCGAGCGTATCTTATTCCTTGAAGGCATCCCAAACCTGCAGGATCTCGGCAAGCTGGGCATCGGTGAGGATGTCGAAGAGATGCTGCGTTCTGACCTCCGGCTGGAGCTGGAAGGTGCGAAAGATCTGCGCGAAGCCATTGCTTATGCTGACAGCGTCCATGACTATGTGAGCCGCGATATGATGATCCAGATCCTTGCCGATGAAGAAGGCCACATTGACTGGCTGGAAACCGAGCTGGATCTCATTAGCAAAATTGGCCTTCAAAACTACCTACAGTCTCAGATCAAAGTGGAAAATTAATCAGATTTTCCCATCCAACGCATAAACCCGCTGCTGCCAGAAATGGTCCAAAAGGCAGTGGGTTTTTTAATGCTCCTTTATCTGAGGTGAGAAATGAAAAAACAAGAATGCAAAGCAGCGCCATAAGCGCGGCGAGTAACGCCAGTTTAGGCAGTATGCACCAGCCATGCCACGCACCAAGTCCTGCCAGATACTTCACATCGCCATATCCCATTCCTTCCCGCCGGCAGATAAGCCGATAGCCCCAGTAAATCGTGGCAAAACCAAGATATCCAGCCACCGCTCCCATTACGGCACTCGGCAGAAAATCAGGATGGATAAAGACCTGGTAGAGCAGGCCCGTCCAGAGCAACGGGCAGAGAAATTTATCGGGCAGCAAACCGTCGCGAATATCAGCGCGTACGAGTAGGGCCGTCAGAGAAAAATAGATCATCAGGAAGGGGAGGGTGGTTAGCATGGAAAAGGCCTCAAATGGTTTTGAGCGCATACTCGTTACAATCTGCCTGTCCGGCAACGCACAAAAACAGCAATTGCGTAGCGGCTTCATATAAAAAAATTCAGAAAGGATATACGGCGTAAAAAGTTGCGCAGTCCTACGCATACTGAGCCTTTGACGCTTAATTTCTAAACGGCACTTGCGTCTTTCTCTGATTTACGTATAATGCGCGGGCTTGTCGTAATTGACGGCGGGTTCAATCAGAACCAGAGTAGCTCATTTTGTTACTCAACAATGCTCCCAATTGGGGGGCTACGTAAGAACGGTTACACTCTCCCATCAATCGTAATGGGTTTGAGGAGTAATCATTTTCGTTTATAAAATAATTGGAGCTCTGGTCTCATGCAGAACCAAAGAATCCGTATCCGCCTTAAAGCGTTTGATCATCGTCTGATCGATCAATCAACCGCGGAAATCGTCGAGACTGCTAAGCGCACTGGTGCGCAAGTCCGTGGTCCGATCCCGCTGCCGACCCGCAAAGAGCGCTTCACCGTTCTGATCTCCCCGCACGTCAACAAAGACGCGCGCGATCAGTACGAAATCCGCACTCACAAGCGTCTGGTTGACATCGTTGAGCCAACTGAGAAAACCGTTGATGCTCTGATGCGTCTGGATCTGGCTGCCGGTGTAGACGTGCAGATCAGCCTGGGTTAATCAGGTCATCGAGCGATTGAGAGGTTGAAACAATGATTGGTTTAGTCGGTAAAAAAGTGGGTATGACCCGCATCTTCACTGAAGATGGCGTTTCTATCCCAGTAACCGTAATCGAAGTTGAAGCAAACCGCGTTACTCAGGTTAAAGATCTGGCTAACGATGGCTACCGCGCTATTCAGGTTACCACTGGTGCTAAAAAAGCTAACCGTGTAACCAAACCAGAAGCGGGTCACTTCGCTAAAGCTGGCGTAGAAGCTGGCCGTGGTCTGTGGGAATTCCGTCTTGCTGAAGGCGAAGAGTTCACCGTAGGTCAGGACATTAGCGTTGAGCTGTTTGCTGACGTTAAAAAAGTTGACGTAACCGGTACCTCTAAAGGTAAAGGTTTTGCTGGTACCGTTAAGCGCTGGAACTTCCGTACCCAGGACGCTACTCACGGTAACTCCTTGTCTCACCGCGTTCCGGGTTCTATCGGTCAGAACCAGACTCCGGGCAAAGTGTTCAAAGGCAAGAAAATGGCAGGTCAGCTGGGTAACGAACGTGTAACCGTTCAGAGCCTGGACGTAGTACGTGTTGACGCTGAGCGCAACCTGCTGCTGGTTAAAGGTGCGGTCCCGGGTGCAACCGGTAGCGACCTGATCGTTAAACCAGCTGTGAAGGCGTAAGGGGATAGCAATGGAATTAGTATTGAAAGACGCGCAGAGCGCGCTGACTGTTTCCGAAACTACCTTCGGTCGTGATTTCAACGAAGCGCTGGTTCACCAGGTTGTTGTTGCTTATGCAGCTGGTGCTCGTCAGGGTACTCGTGCTCAGAAGACTCGTGCTGAAGTAACTGGTTCTGGCAAAAAGCCATGGCGCCAGAAAGGTACCGGCCGTGCGCGTTCAGGTTCTATCAAGAGCCCGATCTGGCGTTCAGGTGGCGTGACCTTCGCTGCGCGTCCACAGGACCACAGTCAAAAAGTTAACAAAAAGATGTACCGCGGCGCGCTGAAAAGCATCCTGTCCGAACTGGTACGTCAGGATCGTCTGATCGTTGTCGAGAAGTTCTCTGTTGAAGCGCCTAAAACTAAGCTGCTGGCACAGAAACTGAAAGACATGGCTCTGGAAGATGTGCTGATCATCACCGGTGAGCTGGACGAGAACCTGTTCCTGGCCGCACGTAACCTGCACAAGGTTGACGTACGCGATGCGACTGGTATCGACCCGGTTAGCCTGATCGCCTTCGACAAAGTCGTAATGACTGCTGATGCTGTTAAGCAAGTTGAGGAGATGCTGGCATGATTCGTGAAGAACGTCTGCTGAAGGTGCTTCGCGCACCGCACGTTTCTGAAAAAGCGTCTACTGCGATGGAAAAAACAAACACCATCGTTCTCAAAGTTGCTAAAGACGCGACCAAAGCAGAGATCAAAGCTGCTGTGCAGAAACTGTTTGAAGTCGAAGTCGAAGTCGTTAACACCCTGGTAGTTAAAGGGAAAGTTAAACGTCACGGACAGCGTATCGGTCGTCGTAGCGACTGGAAAAAAGCTTACGTCACCCTGAAAGAAGGCCAGAACCTGGACTTCGTTGGCGGCGCTGAGTAAGTCGGAGGAGTAATACAATGGCAGTTGTTAAATGTAAACCGACATCTCCGGGTCGTCGCCACGTAGTTAAAGTGGTTAACCCTGAGCTGCACAAGGGCAAACCTTTTGCTCCGTTGCTGGAAAAAAACAGCAAATCCGGTGGTCGTAACAACAATGGCCGTATCACCACTCGTCACATCGGTGGTGGCCACAAGCAGGCTTATCGTATTGTTGACTTCAAACGCAACAAAGACGGTATCCCAGCAGTTGTTGAACGTCTTGAGTACGATCCGAACCGTTCCGCGAACATCGCGCTGGTTCTGTACAAAGACGGCGAACGCCGTTACATCCTGGCCCCTAAAGGCCTGAAAGCTGGCGACCAGATTCAGTCTGGCGTTGATGCTGCAATCAAAGCAGGCAACACCCTGCCGATGCGCAATATCCCGGTTGGTTCTACCGTTCATAACGTAGAAATGAAACCAGGTAAAGGCGGTCAGCTGGCACGTTCCGCTGGTACTTACGTTCAGATCGTTGCGCGTGACGGTGCTTATGTCACCCTGCGTCTGCGTTCTGGTGAAATGCGTAAAGTCGAAGCCGACTGCCGCGCTACTCTGGGCGAAGTTGGCAATGCTGAGCATATGCTGCGCGTTCTGGGTAAAGCTGGTGCTGCACGCTGGCGTGGTGTTCGTCCTACCGTTCGCGGTACTGCGATGAACCCAGTCGACCACCCACATGGTGGTGGTGAAGGTCGTAACTTTGGTAAGCACCCGGTAACTCCGTGGGGCGTTCAGACCAAAGGTAAGAAGACCCGCAGCAACAAGCGTACTGATAAATTTATCGTACGTCGCCGTAGCAAATAATTTTAGAGGATAAGCCATGCCACGTTCTCTCAAGAAAGGTCCTTTTATTGACCTGCACTTGCTGAAGAAGGTAGAGAAAGCGGTGGAAAGCGGAGACAAGAAGCCCCTGCGCACTTGGTCCCGTCGTTCAACGATCTTTCCTAACATGATCGGTTTGACCATCGCTGTCCATAATGGTCGTCAGCACGTTCCAGTCTTTGTAACCGACGAAATGGTTGGTCACAAACTGGGTGAATTCGCACCGACTCGTACTTATCGCGGCCACGCTGCTGATAAAAAAGCGAAGAAGAAATAAGGTAGGAGGAAGAGATGGAAACTTTAGCTCAACATCGCCATGCTCGTTCTTCTGCACAGAAGGTTCGCCTTGTTGCTGACCTGATTCGCGGTAAGAAAGTGTCGCAGGCCCTGGACATCCTGACCTATACCAACAAGAAAGCTGCGGTATTGGTCAAGAAAGTACTGGAATCTGCCATTGCTAACGCTGAACACAACGATGGCGCTGACATCGACGATCTGAAAGTCGCGAAAATTTTCGTAGATGAAGGCCCAAGCATGAAGCGCATTATGCCGCGTGCGAAAGGTCGTGCAGATCGCATCCTGAAGCGCACCAGCCACATTACTGTGGTTGTGTCCGATCGCTGAGACTCTGGAGACTAGCAATGGGTCAGAAAGTACATCCTAATGGTATTCGCCTGGGTATTGTAAAACCATGGAACTCTACCTGGTTTGCGAACACCAAAGAATTCGCTGACAACCTGGACAGCGATTTTAAAGTACGTCAGTACCTGACTAAGGAACTGGCTAAAGCGTCTGTATCTCGTATCGTTATCGAGCGTCCAGCGAAGAGCATCCGTGTGACTATTCACACTGCTCGTCCTGGCATCGTTATCGGTAAGAAAGGCGAAGACGTAGAAAAACTGCGCAAGGTCGTAGCGGATATCGCTGGCGTTCCTGCACAGATCAATATCGCTGAAGTTCGTAAGCCTGAACTGGACGCTAAATTGGTTGCTGACAGCATCACTTCTCAGCTGGAACGTCGTGTTATGTTCCGTCGTGCTATGAAGCGTGCTGTACAGAACGCAATGCGTCTGGGCGCTAAAGGTATCAAAGTTGAAGTTAGCGGCCGTCTGGGCGGCGCGGAAATCGCACGTACCGAATGGTACCGTGAAGGTCGCGTACCGCTGCACACTCTGCGTGCTGACATCGACTACAACACCTCTGAAGCGCACACCACTTACGGTGTAATCGGCGTTAAGGTATGGATCTTCAAAGGTGAGATCCTGGGTGGTATGGCTGCTGTTGAACAACCGGAAAAACCGGCTGCTCAACCTAAAAAGCAGCAGCGTAAAGGCCGTAAATAAGGAGCGTCGCTGATGTTACAACCAAAGCGTACAAAATTCCGTAAAGTGCACAAAGGCCGCAACCGTGGTCTGGCGCAGGGTACGGATGTTAGCTTCGGCACTTTCGGTCTGAAAGCTGTTGGCCGTGGTCGTCTGACTGCACGTCAGATCGAAGCAGCACGTCGTGCAATGACCCGTGCAGTTAAGCGTCAAGGTAAGATCTGGATCCGTGTATTCCCGGACAAACCGATCACCGAGAAGCCACTGGAAGTTCGTATGGGTAAAGGTAAAGGTAACGTGGAGTACTGGGTTGCCTTGATCCAACCGGGCAAAGTCCTTTATGAAATGGACGGTGTTCCGGAAGAGCTGGCCCGTGAAGCCTTCGGCCTGGCAGCAGCGAAACTGCCTATCAAAACCACCTTTGTAACTAAGACGGTGATGTAATGAAAGCAAAAGAGCTGCGTGAAAAAAGCGTTGAAGAGCTGAACGCTGAGCTGCTGAACCTGCTGCGTGAGCAGTTCAACCTGCGCATGCAGGCTGCAAGTGGCCAGCTGCAACAGACTCACCTGCTGAAGCAAGTGCGTCGCAATGTTGCACGCGTTAAGACTTTACTGACTCAGAAGGCGGGTGCGTAATGACCGATAAAATCCGTACTCTGCAAGGTCGTGTTGTTAGCGACAAAATGGAGAAATCCATTGTTGTAGCTATCGAACGTATTGTGAAACACCCGATCTACGGTAAATTCATCAAGCGTACGACCAAACTGCACGTACATGACGAGAACAACGAATGTGGTATCGGCGACAAGGTTGAAATCCGTGAATGCCGTCCACTGTCCAAGACTAAGTCCTGGACGCTGGTTCGCGTTGTAGAGAAAGCGGTTCTGTAATACAGTACGCCTTCTCAATACGAATAAACGGCTCAGCGATGAGCCGTTTATTTTTTCTACCCATATTGCAGAAGCGGTGTTATAATGCCGCGCCCTCGATATGGGGCTTTTTAACGGCTCTGATTTTAGAGTCTCAGGTAGTAGTTGACATTAGCGGAGCACTAAAATGATCCAAGAACAGACTATGCTGAACGTCGCCGACAACTCCGGTGCACGTCGCGTAATGTGTATCAAGGTTCTGGGTGGCTCGCACCGTCGCTACGCAGGCGTAGGCGACATCATCAAGATCACCATCAAGGAAGCAATTCCACGTGGTAAGGTCAAAAAAGGTGATGTGCTGAAGGCGGTAGTGGTGCGCACCAAGAAGGGTGTTCGTCGCCCTGACGGTTCTGTCATTCGCTTCGATGGTAATGCATGCGTTATTTTAAACAATAACAGCGAGCAGCCTATCGGCACGCGTATCTTTGGGCCGGTAACTCGTGAACTTCGTACTGAGAAGTTCATGAAAATTATCTCTCTGGCACCAGAAGTACTCTAAGGAGCGAATCATGGCAGCGAAAATCCGTCGTGATGACGAAGTTATCGTGTTAACCGGTAAAGATAAAGGTAAACGCGGTAAAGTAAAAAATGTTCTGTCTTCCGGCAAACTTGTCGTTGAAGGTATCAACCTGGTTAAGAAACATCAGAAGCCGGTTCCGGCCCTGAACCAACCAGGCGGCATCGTTGAAAAAGAAGCTGCTATTCAGGTTTCTAACGTTGCAATCTTCAATGCGGCTACCGGTAAGGCTGACCGTGTAGGCTTTAGATTCGAAGACGGCAAAAAAGTCCGTTTCTTCAAGTCTAACAGCGAAACTATCAAGTAATTTGGAGTAGTACGATGGCGAAACTGCATGATTACTACAAAGACGAAGTAGTTAAGAAACTCATGACCGAGTTTAACTACAATTCTGTCATGCAAGTCCCTCGGGTCGAGAAGATCACCCTGAACATGGGTGTTGGTGAAGCGATCGCTGACAAGAAACTGCTGGATAACGCAGCAGCTGATCTGACAGCAATCTCCGGTCAAAAACCGCTGATCACCAAAGCACGCAAATCTGTTGCAGGCTTCAAAATCCGTCAGGGCTATCCGATCGGCTGTAAAGTAACTCTGCGTGGCGAACGCATGTGGGAGTTCTTTGAGCGCCTGATCACTATTGCTGTTCCACGTATCCGTGACTTCCGTGGCCTGTCCGCGAAGTCTTTCGACGGTCGTGGTAACTACAGCATGGGTGTCCGTGAGCAGATCATCTTCCCAGAAATCGACTACGATAAAGTCGACCGCGTGCGTGGTTTGGATATTACCATTACCACTACTGCGAAATCTGACGAAGAAGGCCGTGCTCTGCTGGCTGCCTTTGACTTCCCGTTCCGCAAGTAAGGTAGGGTTACTGAATGGCTAAGCAATCAATGAAAGCACGCGAAGTAAAGCGCGTAGCTTTAGCTGATAAATTCTTCGCTAAACGCGCTGAACTGAAAGCGATCATTTCTGATGTGAACGCTTCCGACGAAGATCGTTGGAATGCGGTTCTCAAGCTGCAGTCTCTGCCGCGTGATTCCAGCCCGTCTCGTCAGCGTAACCGCTGTCGTCAAACAGGTCGTCCACATGGTTATGTGGGCAAGTTTGGGTTGAGCCGTATCAAACTGCGTGAAGCCGCCATGCGCGGTGAAGTGCCAGGCTTGAAAAAGGCTAGCTGGTAATTACCAATTGAATCACGGGAGTAAAGACAGATGAGCATGCAAGATCCGATCGCGGATATGCTGACCCGTATCCGTAACGGTCAGGCCGCGAACAAAGTTGCGGTCACCATGCCTTCCGCCAAGCTGAAAGTGGCAATTGCCAACGTGCTGAAGGAAGAAGGTTTTATCGAAGATTTTAAAGTTGAAGGCGACACCAAGCCGGAACTGGAACTTACTCTCAAGTATTTCCAGGGTAAAGCTGTTGTAGAAAGCATTCAGCGTGTCAGCCGCCCAGGTCTGCGCATCTATAAGAAAAAAGATGAGCTGCCAAAAGTTATGGCTGGCCTTGGTATCGCAGTTGTTTCTACCTCTAAAGGTGTTATGACTGATCGTGCAGCGCGCCAGGCTGGTCTTGGTGGCGAAATTATCTGCTACGTAGCCTAATCGGAGGAAAGAATGTCTCGTGTTGCTAAAGCACCGGTCGTTATTCCTGCCGGCGTTGATGTAAAAATCGACGGTCAGGTTATTACGATCAAAGGTAAAAACGGCGAGCTGACTCGTACCCTCAACAAAGCTGTTGAAGTTAAACATGCAGATAACGCTCTGACCTTCGGTCCACGTGATGGTTTCGTGGATGGATGGGCTCAGGCTGGTACCGCGCGTGCCCTGCTGAACTCAATGGTTGTTGGTGTTACCGAAGGCTTCACTAAAAAGCTTCAGCTGGTTGGTGTAGGTTATCGTGCAGCTATCAAAGGGAATGCAGTAGGCCTGTCTCTGGGCTTCTCACACCCTGTTGAGCATCCGCTGCCGGCCGGTATCACTGCAGAATGTCCGACTCAAACTGAAATCGTGCTGAAAGGCGCTGATAAACAGCTGATCGGTCAGGTTGCAGCAGATCTGCGCGCCTACCGTCGTCCTGAGCCTTACAAAGGCAAGGGTGTTCGTTACGCCGACGAAGTCGTGCGTACCAAAGAGGCTAAGAAGAAGTAAGGTAACACTATGGATAAGAAATCTGCTCGTATCCGTCGTGCGACCCGCGCACGCCGCAAGCTCAAAGAGCTGGGTGCAACTCGCCTGGTGGTACATCGTACCCCGCGTCATATTTACGCACAGGTAATTGCACCGAACGGTTCTGAAGTTCTGGTAGCTGCTTCTACTGTAGAAAAAGCTATCTCAGAACAATTGAAGTACACCGGTAACAAAGACGCCGCTGCAGCTGTAGGTAAAGCTGTTGCAGAACGCGCTCTGGAAAAAGGCATCAGCAATGTTTCCTTTGACCGTTCCGGGTTCCAATATCATGGTCGTGTCCAGGCACTGGCAGATGCTGCCCGTGAAGCTGGCCTTCAGTTCTAAGGTAGAGGTGTAAGATGGCTCACATCGAAAAACAGGCTGGCGAACTGCAGGAAAAGCTGATCGCGGTAAACCGCGTATCTAAAACCGTTAAAGGTGGTCGTATTTTCTCCTTCACAGCTCTGACTGTAGTAGGCGATGGTAACGGTCGCGTTGGTTTTGGTTACGGTAAAGCGCGTGAAGTTCCAGCAGCGATCCAGAAAGCGATGGAAAAAGCCCGTCGCAATATGATTAACGTCGCGCTGAACAACGGCACCCTGCAGCACCCAGTTAAAGGTGTTCACACGGGTTCTCGTGTATTCATGCAGCCAGCTTCAGAAGGTACCGGTATCATCGCCGGTGGTGCAATGCGCGCCGTTCTGGAAGTTGCTGGGGTTCATAACGTTCTGGCTAAAGCATATGGTTCCACCAACCCGATCAACGTGGTTCGTGCAACTATTGATGGCCTGGAAAATATGAATTCTCCAGAAATGGTCGCTGCCAAGCGTGGTAAATCCGTTGAAGAAATTCTGGGGTAATTGACCATGGCAAAGACTATTAAAATCACTCAAACCCGCAGTGCAATCGGTCGTCTGCCGAAACACAAGGCAACGCTGCTTGGCCTGGGTCTGCGTCGTATTGGTCATACCGTTGAGCGCGAGGATACTCCTGCTGTTCGTGGTATGGTCAACGCGGTTTACTTCATGGTTAAAGTTGAGGAGTAAGAGATGCGTTTAAATACTCTGTCTCCGGCCGAAGGCTCTAAAAAGGCGGGTAAACGCCTGGGTCGTGGTATCGGTTCTGGCCTCGGCAAAACCGGTGGTCGTGGTCACAAAGGTCAGAACTCTCGTTCTGGCGGTGGCGTACGTCGCGGTTTCGAGGGTGGCCAGATGCCACTGTACCGTCGTCTGCCGAAGTTCGGCTTCACCTCTCGCAAAGCAGCGATCACAGCGGAAATCCGTCTGTCTGACCTGGCGAAAGTTGAAGGCGGCGTTGTAGACCTGAACACGCTGAAAGCGGCTAACATTATCGGTATTCAGATCGAGTTCGCGAAAGTGATCCTGTCTGGTGAAGTTTCTACTCCGGTAACTGTTCGTGGCCTGCGTGTTACTAAAGGTGCTCGTGCTGCTATCGAAGCTGCTGGCGGTAAAATTGAGGAATAAGTAGCAGATGGCTAAGCAACCGGGATTAGATTTTCAAAGTGCCAAAGGTGGATTTGGCGAGCTGAAACGCAGACTGCTGTTTGTTATCGGCGCGCTGATTGTGTTCCGTATTGGCTCTTTTATTCCGATCCCTGGTATCGATGCCGCTGTACTTGCCAAACTGCTTGAGCAACAGCGAGGCACCATCATTGAAATGTTCAACATGTTCTCTGGTGGTGCTCTCAGCCGTGCTTCTATCTTTGCTCTGGGTATTATGCCGTACATTTCGGCATCGATTATTATCCAGCTGCTGACGGTCGTTCATCCGGCCCTGGCAGAGCTGAAGAAAGAAGGGGAGTCTGGACGTCGTAAGATTAGTCAGTACACCCGTTACGGTACTCTGGTGCTGGCAATATTCCAGTCGATCGGTATTGCTACCGGTCTGCCGAATATGCCTGGTATGCAGGGCCTGGTATTAAACCCAGGCTTTGCATTCTATTTCACCGCTGTTGTTAGTCTGGTCACAGGGACGATGTTCCTGATGTGGCTCGGCGAACAGATTACTGAGCGTGGTATCGGTAACGGTATCTCAATCATTATCTTCGCCGGTATCGTTGCGGGACTCCCGCCGGCCATCGCCCATACTATCGAGCAAGCGCGTCAAGGCGACCTGCACTTCCTCCTGTTGCTGTTGGTTGCAGTATTAGTATTTGCAGTGACGTTCTTTGTTGTCTTCGTTGAACGTGGTCAACGCCGCATTGTGGTGAACTACGCTAAGCGTCAGCAGGGTCGTCGTGTCTATGCTGCACAGAGCACACATTTACCGCTGAAAGTGAATATGGCGGGGGTTATCCCGGCTATCTTCGCTTCCAGTATTATTCTGTTCCCGGCAACCATCGCGTCATGGTTCGGGGGCGGTACTGGTTGGAACTGGCTGACAACAATTTCGCTGTATTTGCAGCCTGGGCAACCACTTTATGTGTTACTCTATGCGTCTGCGATCATCTTCTTCTGTTTCTTCTACACGGCGTTGGTCTTCAACCCGCGTGAAACAGCAGATAACCTGAAGAAGTCCGGTGCATTTGTACCAGGAATTCGTCCGGGAGAGCAAACGGCGAAGTATATCGATAAAGTAATGACCCGCCTGACTTTGGTTGGTGCGCTTTATATTACTTTTATCTGCCTGATCCCGGAGTTCATGCGTGATGCAATGAAAGTACCGTTCTACTTCGGTGGGACCTCACTGCTTATCGTTGTTGTCGTGATTATGGACTTTATGGCTCAAGTGCAAACTCTGATGATGTCCAGTCAGTATGAGTCTGCATTGAAGAAGGCGAACCTGAAAGGCTACGGCCGCTAATTGGTCGCCTGAGAAGTTACGGAGAGTAAAAATGAAAGTTCGTGCTTCCGTCAAGAAATTATGCCGTAACTGCAAAATCGTTAAGCGTGATGGTGTCATCCGTGTGATTTGCAGTGCCGAGCCGAAGCATAAACAGCGCCAAGGCTGATTATTTCGCATATTTTTCTTGCAAAGTTGGGTTGAGCTGGCTAGATTAGCCAGCCAATCTTTTGTATGTCTGTACGTTTCCATTTGAGTATCCTGAAAACGGGCTTTTCAGCATGGTGCGTACATATTAAATAGTAGGAGTGCATAGTGGCCCGTATAGCAGGCATTAACATTCCTGATCAGAAACATGCTGTGATCGCATTAACTTCGATCTACGGCATCGGCAAGACCCGTTCTAAAGCCATCCTGGCTGCAGCGGGTATCGCTGAAGATGTTAAGATCAGTGAGCTGTCTGAAGGACAAATCGACACGCTGCGTGACGAAGTTGCCAAATTTGTCGTTGAAGGTGATCTGCGCCGTGAAATCAGCATGAGCATCAAGCGCCTGATGGATCTTGGTTGCTATCGCGGTTTGCGTCATCGTCGTGGTCTGCCAGTGCGCGGTCAGCGTACTAAGACCAACGCACGTACCCGTAAGGGTCCGCGCAAACCGATCAAGAAATAATCGGGGTGATTGAATAATGGCAAAGGCACCAGTTCGTGCACGTAAACGTGTAAGAAAACAAGTCTCTGACGGCGTGGCTCATATCCATGCTTCTTTCAACAACACCATCGTTACTATTACTGATCGTCAGGGTAACGCATTGGGTTGGGCAACAGCCGGTGGTTCCGGTTTCCGTGGTTCTCGCAAATCCACTCCGTTCGCAGCTCAGGTTGCAGCAGAGCGTTGCGCTGAAGCCGTAAAAGAATACGGCATCAAGAATCTGGAAGTTATGGTTAAAGGTCCGGGTCCGGGTCGTGAATCTACTGTTCGCGCTCTGAACGCCGCTGGTTTCCGCATCACGAATATTACTGATGTGACTCCGATCCCTCATAACGGTTGTCGTCCGCCGAAAAAACGTCGCGTATAACGCTCGTTTTTTAGGTTAGTTGGAGATAGAAAATGGCAAGATATTTGGGTCCTAAGCTCAAGCTGAGCCGTCGTGAGGGCACCGACTTATTCCTTAAGTCTGGCGTTCGCGCGATCGATACCAAGTGTAAAATTGAACAAGCTCCTGGCCAGCACGGTGCGCGTAAACCGCGTCTGTCTGACTATGGTGTGCAGTTGCGTGAAAAGCAAAAAGTTCGCCGTATGTACGGTGTGCTGGAGCGTCAGTTCCGTAACTACTATAAAGAAGCAGCACGTCTGAAAGGCAACACAGGTGAAAACCTGCTGGCTCTGCTGGAAGGTCGTCTGGACAACGTTGTATACCGTATGGGCTTCGGCGCTACTCGTGCTGAATCACGTCAGCTGGTTAGCCACAAAGCAATCATGGTAAACGGTCGTGTTGTTAACATCGCTTCTTATCAGGTTAAAGCGAATGACGTTGTTAGCATTCGTGAGAAAGCGAAAAAGCAATCTCGCGTGAAGGCCGCTCTGGAGCTGGCTGAGCAGCGTGAAAAGCCAACCTGGCTGGAAGTTGATGCTGGCAAGATGGAAGGTACGTTCAAGCGTCAGCCTGAGCGTTCTGATCTGTCTGCGGACATTAACGAACACCTGATCGTCGAGCTTTACTCCAAGTAAAGCTTAGTACCAAAGAGAGGACACAATGCAGGGTTCTGTGACAGAGTTTCTAAAACCGCGCCTGGTAGATATCGAGCAAGTGAGTTCGACGCACGCCAAGGTGACCCTTGAGCCTTTAGAGCGTGGCTTTGGCCATACTCTGGGTAACGCACTGCGCCGTATTCTGCTCTCATCGATGCCGGGTTGCGCGGTGACCGAGGTTGAGATTGATGGTGTACTTCATGAGTACAGCACCAAAGAAGGCGTTCAGGAAGATATCCTTGAAATCCTGCTCAACCTGAAAGGGCTGGCGGTGAGAGTTCAGGGTAAAGATGAAGTTATTCTTACTCTGAATAAATCTGGCATTGGCCCTGTGACTGCAGCCGACATCACCCACGACGGTGATGTTGAAATCGTCAAGCCGCAGCACGTGATCTGCCACCTGACCGATGAGAACGCAGCTATTAGCATGCGTATCAAAGTTCAGCGCGGTCGTGGTTATGTGCCGGCTTCTGCCCGAATTCATTCGGAAGAAGATGAGCGCCCAATCGGCCGTCTGCTGGTCGACGCATGCTACAGCCCTGTAGAGCGTATTGCCTACAATGTTGAAGCAGCGCGTGTAGAACAGCGTACCGACCTGGACAAGCTGGTCATCGAAATGGAAACCAACGGCACAATCGATCCTGAAGAGGCGATTCGTCGTGCGGCAACCATCCTGGCAGAACAACTGGAAGCTTTCGTTGACTTACGTGATGTACGTCAGCCAGAAGTGAAAGAAGAGAAACCAGAATTCGATCCGATCCTGCTGCGCCCTGTTGACGATCTCGAATTGACTGTCCGCTCTGCTAACTGCCTCAAGGCAGAAGCTATCCACTATATCGGTGATCTGGTACAGCGTACCGAGGTTGAGTTGCTGAAAACGCCGAACCTGGGTAAAAAATCTCTTACCGAGATTAAAGACGTGCTGGCTTCACGTGGTCTGTCTCTGGGCATGCGCCTGGAAAACTGGCCACCGGCAAGCATTGCTGACGAGTAACCGGATCACAGGTTAAGGTTTTACTGAGAAGGATAAGGTCATGCGCCATCGTAAGAGTGGTCGTCAACTGAACCGCAACAGCAGCCATCGCCAGGCTATGTTCCGCAACATGGCAGGTTCACTGGTTCGTCATGAAATCATCAAGACGACCCTGCCTAAAGCGAAAGAGCTGCGTCGCGTAGTTGAGCCGCTGATTACTCTTGCCAAGACTGACAGCGTTGCTAATCGTCGTCTGGCATTCGCCCGTACTCGTGATAACGAGATCGTGGCAAAACTGTTTAACGAACTGGGCCCGCGTTTCGCGAGCCGTGCCGGTGGTTACACTCGCATTCTGAAGTGTGGTTTCCGTGCAGGCGACAACGCGCCGATGGCTTACATCGAGCTGGTTGATCGTTCAGAGAAAGCAGAAGCTGCTGCAGAGTAATCTGCAGTAACGTAAAAAAACCCGCCTCGGCGGGTTTTTTTATATCCGCATTATCCCCACTTCTCTACAATACCTGTATCAATTTTGTTCATCCCCTGGAGCTGATGATGTGGTTGCTTGATCAGTGGGCAGAACGCCATATTCGCGATGCCCAGAATAAAGGCGATTTCGACAATCTTCCCGGGAGCGGCGAACCTCTTGAACTGGAAGATGATTCGCATATTGCGCCTGAACTCCGGGCTGGATACCGTTTGCTAAAAAATGCTGGTTGCCTCCCGCCCGAGCTTGAGCAGCGCAGAGAGGCTGTTGAACTTGTCGATTTGCTAAAAGGGATCCGTCAGGACGATCCTCGACATAAAGAACTTAGCCGCAGGCTTGCCCTGATCGAGCTCAAGCTGCGCCAGGCAGGAATGAGCACGGAATTCCTGCATGGGGAATACGGTGAAATATTGATGAAGAAGATAAACGAGGAGTAGCGATGTACCGTATCGGTGAACTTGCAAAGCTCGCGAACGTAACGCCGGACACTATCCGATATTACGAAAAGCAGCAGATGATCGATCATGAGGTACGCACGGAAGGCGGCTTTCGGCTTTATAGCGATAACGATCTGCAGCGTCTGAGATTCATACGCTACGCCCGACAGCTTGGCTTCACGCTTGATTCGATCCGCGAGTTATTATCGATCCGCATCGATCCTGAGCATCACACTTGTCAGGAATCCAAAAGCATCGTGCAAGCCCGGCTTGATGAAGTTGAAGCCCGTATTCTGGAACTGCAAGCCATGCAGCGCTCTTTGCAAAGGTTAAATGATGCCTGCTGCGGAACGACTCATAGCAGTATTTATTGTTCAATTCTGGAAGCCCTTGAACAGGGAGCCAGTGGAGAAACTCGGGGATGTTGATTTTTAATCTACTCGGGTCTAGACTTCCGTCGTCATAAACCATGCTCAGGAGAAATTATGAGCCGCTATCAGCACACGAAGGGACAAATTAAAGATAATGCCATCGAGGCTTTACTTCACGACCCGCTTTTTCGACAGCGCGTTGAAAAGAATAAAAAAGGGAAGGGGAGTTATCTGCGTAAAGACAAACATGCAAAACGGGGTAACTGGGAGGCCAGTGGCAAGCAAGCGAATCGCTTATTTACCACTGGCCTTCCTGCTTTTAACTACTGATTAAACGCGGTTATTCTGCTCTTTTAACAGATCGCGAATTTCACTCAGTAACACTTCTTCTTTCGTTGGTGCAGGCGCTGCTGCTGGCTCTTCTTTTTTACGGTTGAGCCGGTTAATCAGCTTGATAGCCATAAAGATAGCAAACGCCACAATCACGAAATCAAATACGTTCTGGATAAACACGCCGTAGTGCATTACTACTGCCGGGATATCACCCTGGGCTTCACGCAGCGTGAACGCGAACTGTTTGAAATCAATGCCCCCGATTAGCAGCCCTAAAGGTGGCATGATGATGTCCGCTACTAATGATGAAACAATCTTGCCGAATGCCGCACCAATAATGACACCCACTGCCAAATCAACCACGTTCCCGCGCATCGCAAATTCGCGAAATTCTTTAATAAAACTCATTATGTTCTCCTTGTGCCAGCTGACGACTATAAGTTTAACAAATGATTAGCCAATTGCCATGCGGGATAATTAAACGTTATGAAAATAAAAGGCACAGAAATAAAGAGGGTAAAGTGCGGGGCTCTATTGAGAGCCCCGACGTATTAAAGGAAGAATGGACTAGGCTGGAATAAACGTTCGACGTCGGTAATAAATTTTTTATCGGTAAGGAACATAATTACGTGGTCGCCTTGCTCAATACGCAAATTATCATTGGCGATCATAACGTCATTCCCGCGCACTACGGCGCCGATAATAGTGCCCGGCGGCAGCTTAATTTCGTCGATGGCGCGGCCCACAACGCGTGACGTGGTTTCATCTCCATGAGCTACCGCTTCAATGGCTTCTGCCACCCCGCGACGCAGAGATGAAACGCCGACAATGTCCGCTTTACGTACATGGCTCAGCAGAGCGGAAATGGTCGCCTGCTGCGGTGAAATGGCAATATCAATAACGCTGCCCTGAACCAGGTCGACATACGCCTTGCGCTGGATAAGTACCATGACCTTCTTTGCTCCCATACGTTTGGCGAGCATGGCGGACATAATATTCGCCTCGTCATCGTTCGTGACGGCAATAAAGAGATCAACTTGATCAATATGCTCTTCAGCCAATAATTCCTGATCCGACGCGTCACCATAAAATACGATCGTATTTTGCAGTTTTTCCGCCAGCTCAGAAGCACGCTGTTGATCGCGCTCGATCAATTTCACGCTGTAGTCTTTTTCCAGCCTTCGCGCCAGGCCCGCGCCGATATTGCCACCGCCGACCAGCATAATGCGTTTATAAGGCTTTTCGAGACGCTGCAACTCACTCATCACCGCACGAATATGCTGAGAGGCCGCAATGAAGAAGACCTCATCCCCCGCTTCGACAATCGTGGAGCCTTGAGGACGAATAGGTCTGTCGTGGCGGAAAATGGCGGCGACGCGCGTATCGATATGCGGCATGTGCTCACGCATTGTGGAAAGCGCATTGCCGATCAACGGGCCGCCGTAATAGGCCTTAACGACGGCAAGACTGACCTTACCTTCGGCAAAGTTCACCACCTGCAGTGCGCCTGGATATTCGATCAGACGATAGATATTGTCGATAACCAGCTGTTCTGGCGCGATGAGATGGTCAATAGGAACCGCTTCTGAATTAAAGAGCTTCTCAGCATCGCGGACATAGTCCGGAGAACGGATGCGCGCGATTCGGTTAGGGGTGTTGAAAAGCGAGTAGGCCACCTGACAGGCCACCATATTGGTTTCGTCAGAACTGGTCACCGCAACGAGCATGTCTGCATCGTCGGCGCCCGCCTCGCGTAGCACGCGCGGGTGTGAACCATGGCCCTGCACAACGCGAAGGTCAAATTTGTCCTGTAAAACGCGCAGACGATCCCCGTTGGTATCAACGATTGTGATGTCGTTGTTTTCGCCAACCAGGTTTTCCGCCAGCGTTCCGCCCACTTGTCCTGCGCCCAGAATGATAATTTTCATATCTCGTGACCTGTTCTCAACATCACTCTTTGATTAGCTTAGCGTAAAAGAAGCCATCGCCTTCTTCCGCGCCCGGCAGGTTTTGCTGACCCGGGCATTCAGGCGTTCCCGTATCGCGCAGCGTTGCGTCCGGGGTACGTTTAAGGAAGGCCGCGATTTGCTGGCTGTTTTCTTCTGGCAGTACGGAGCAGGTTGCATAAACCAGCGTGCCGCCTGGTTTAAGATGTGGCCAGATTGCGTCAAGTATGTCCGATTGCAGTTGGGCAAGTTCCTTGATATCGCGATCGCGGCGCAGCCACTTGATATCCGGATGGCGACGAATCACGCCTGTTGCAGAGCAGGGCGCATCCAGTAAAATGCGGTCAAACTGGGTTTCACCACACCATTCTGCGGGCTTGCGTCCGTCGCCCTGCTTAACCTGAGCCTTCATGCCCAGACGCTTGAGGTTGTCGTAGACGCGTGACAGGCGCTGCTCATCGACATCCACGGCCATTACGCTGGCCTGCGGAGCCACTTCAAGAATGTGCGTTGTTTTTCCGCCAGGCGCGGCGCAAAGATCGAGGATCTGTTCCCCGTTTGCTGGTTCAAGCCAGGTCATGCAACCCTGAGCCGAGGCATCCTGTACGGTCACCCAGCCTTCATCAAAACCAGGTAAAGCATGTACCGGTGCAGGGGAGGCTAAACGCACGGCATCCGGATAGGCTGCATGCGTGAATCCACTCATTCCGGTTTCTTCCAGTAATGCCAGCCATGCGTCACGGGTGTGGTGATTACGGTTGACGCGTAACCACATCGGTGGGCGTTGATTATTCGCTTCGGCAATGTTTTGCCATTGCTGCGGATACGCTTTTTTAAGACGATTCAGCAGCCAGTCCGGGTGAAGAAAACGTGTTTCGCTTTGTGCAAATTCAGCCAGTAGCTCATCCTGCTGACGCTGGAACTGACGCAGTACGCCGTTGATCAGCCCTTTCAACTGAGGGCGTTTAATCGCAACGGCACCTTCCACCGTTTCAGCCAGCGCGGCGTGAGGTGGAATGCGGGTATGAAGAAGCTGATAAAACCCCACCATAATCAAATAATGTACGGTGCGCTGTTTGCCTGTCATTGGGCGCGACATCAGCTTATTAATGAGCCACTCAAGCTGAGAAAGGGTGCGCAGGACGCCAAAGCAGAGTTCCTGGACCAGAGCTTTGTCTTTATCAGATACCTTTTGTTGCAGGGGAGGCAGGATGTTACTCAATGACTGGCCCTGCTCGATAACCTGCTCAACGGCTTTGGCCGCCATACTGCGTAGATTTTGTTTTTTCATAACTATAAAAATAAAAATGCCCGGAAACACCGGGCTTTAAGCATATATTGGATTAGGCAAGACGATTACCCGGTATAAACCATTCGCGACGGGAATTTAATAGATCCTGAGCGCTCATGGCTTTCTTACCGGCCGGTTGCAGCGATTCAAGATTCAGGATCCCTTCTGCTGTCGCAACCTGGATACCGTTCTTGCTGGCGTCGATAATCGTGCCGGGTTCAGCAGCTGTATTGCCATTAATGACTGACGCTTTCCAGACTTTCACTGGCTGCTCATCAATCTCCATCCAGCTCATCGGCCACGGATTAAAAGCGCGGATGCAGCGTTCAAGTTGAGCGGCAGACAAGGACCAGTCGAGCCGGGCTTCTTCTTTACTCAGTTTTTCAGCATATGTCACCAGCGCCTCATCCTGAACTTCCGGTTTCGCCGTATTGTCAGCAAGCTGCTGCAGCGTCTCGATAAGCCCTTGCGGACCGAGGCCTGCCAGTTTGTCATACAGCGTAGCGCTGGTATCGTCTGCAGTAATAGGGCACGCCAGTTTATGCAGCATGTCGCCAGTGTCTAAACCTACGTCCATCTTCATGATTGTGACGCCGGTTTCAGCATCCCCCGCCCACAGGGAGCGCTGGATAGGTGCCGCACCACGCCAGCGCGGGAGCAAGGAGCCATGCACGTTGATACAACCCAGACGAGGCATATCAAGCACCGCTTTTGGCAGAATTAAACCGTAAGCCACCACGACCATTACGTCGGCGTTCAGGTCAGCAACCAGCTGCTGATTTTCCTGAGGGCGTAAGGATGCGGGCTGGAAAACAGGAAGCCCATGCTCTTCTGCCAGCACCTTTACCGGGCTCGGCATCAGTTTTTTACCGCGACCAGCCGGACGGTCCGGCTGGGTAAAGACGCCGACAACCTGGTGACCAGAAGATAACAGCGCGTCAAGATGACGCGCTGCAAAATCAGGGGTTCCCGCGAAGATAATACGTAGTGTTTTAGACACGATGATCCTTGTATCCGGGGGGACGTTATGCGCGAGAGCGCAAACGATCCAGTTTCTCTACTTTTTGACGAATACGCTGCTGTTTCAACGGCGAGAGGTAATCGATAAACAGCTTACCGACCAGGTGATCCATCTCATGCTGAATGCAAATTGCCAGCAGGTCATCTGCTTCCAGTTCGAACGGATTACCGTCACGATCCAAAGCGCGAATTTTCACTTTTTCGGCACGTGGCACCAAAGCGCGCTGTTCCGGAATAGAAAGACAACCTTCCTCAATGCCCGTTTCACCGCTCTTCTCAAGCAATTCAGGGTTGATCAGCACCAGACGCTCATCGCGATTTTCAGAAACGTCGATCACGATAATACGCTTGTGAATGTCTACCTGCGTCGCCGCCAGGCCAATGCCTTCTTCGGCGTACATGGTATCGAACATATCATCAACGATACGCTGGATTTCTGCATTCACTTCTTTAACCGGTTCAGCGACGATGCGAAGGCGCTCGTCCGGAATATGTAACACTTGCAAAACTGCCATAAATTTCCAGAGTCGTGTTCAGGAGTTGATAAGAATATTACTTCTATTCTAGACAAATCCCGGGTCGATTGACAGCATCAGTGACCAATCGCAATGATTGCGCAGGCCGCTTATGGCAGGGGGAAAGGATGACGTCTATCGAGATATGGCTACGGCTAATACACACAGGTTCATTATGTGGCGATGGAATGCTGGAAGCGGCTGCACGGCTGCACAAGCAAAAAAATATCGATGCTTCCGCTGTCAGAGACGCTGGGCTGTCAGCAAAACAGGCTGAACGGTTCTTTGCCCCAGATGAGGGTGAGCTGGAGCGTAGTCTGGTGTGGCTTGAGCAGCCGGGAAATCATTTATTAACGGCAACCCATCCGCTTTATCCTCCTTTACTTCGAGCAATTCCTGATTATCCCGGTGCATTATTCGTAAAAGGAAACCCTGAAACGCTTAATGCTGCCCAGCTGGCGGTCGTGGGTAGCCGTGCGCCGTCATGGTATGGAGAACGATGGGGGAAAATTCTGTGCGAACAACTTTCGCAAAGTGGTTTCACAATCACCAGCGGACTGGCCTGCGGTATAGACGGTGTTGCTCACAACGCCGCGCTTTCTGTAAAAGGGCGTAGCGTGGCCGTACTGGGGAACGGCCTGTTTAGCATTTATCCCCGACGGCATCAGGCGTTGGCTATGCGGCTTATCGAAGCTGACGGGGCGATAGTGTCTGAGTTCCCTCTTTCGGCGCAGCCCCGGCCGGCAAACTTTCCGCGTCGTAATCGAATCATCAGCGGGCTTAGCCAGGGTGTATTGGTCGTTGAAGCGGCAGTGCGAAGCGGCTCGCTGGTCACTGCACGATGCGCGCTCGATCAGGGGAGGGAGGTTTTCGCCTTACCCGGCCCGATTGGTAACCCGGGGTGTGAAGGACCACACTGGCTGATAAAGCAGGGTGCGACGCCGGTAACAGAAGCGCGGGACATTCTTGAAAATTTGCAATATGGCTTGCAATGTCTGCAGCAAGATCCCGAAAAGCGACATTATTCATCAGATCAGGGAAAGGTGGCATTGCCATTTCCCAAGCTCCTGGCTAACGTAGGAGATGAGGTAACACCTGTTGACGTTGTCGCTGAACGTGCCGGCCAACCTGTGCCAGTAACGGTAGCACAGCTACTCGAACTGGAGTTAGCAGGGTGGATCGCAGCTGTACCCGGCGGCTATGTCCGATTAAGGAGGGCATGCCATGTTCGACGTACTGATGTATTTGTTTGAGACTTACATCCATAACGAAGCAGAAATGCGAGTGGATCAGGACAAATTGACACAGGATCTTACCGATGCGGGGTTTGAGCGGGAAGATATCTATAATGCGTTGATGTGGCTGGAAAAACTGGCTGATTATCAGGAAGGCCTCGCCGAACCGATGCAGCTTGCTTCTGACCCGTTGTCAGTACGCATTTATACCGCAGAAGAGTGTGAAAGGCTGGACGCCAGCTGCCGGGGATTCATCTTATTCCTTGAGCAGATTCAGGTGCTGAACCTCGAAACGAGAGAAATGGTGATAGAGCGTGTCATGGCGCTGGATACGGCAGAATTTGAATTGGAAGATCTGAAATGGGTGATTCTGATGGTTCTGTTTAATATCCCGGGCTGTGAAAATGCCTATCAGCAAATGGAAGAATTACTCTTTGAAGTGAATGAAGGTATGCTGCATTAATTCTATGTGTAGCACCAAGAGTTGTTATGGCCAAATCAGCACTATTCACGGTGCATAAAAATGAGCCCTGCCCGCAGTGCGGGGCTGAACTTGTTATTCGGTCCGGGAAACACGGCCCGTTTCTCGGTTGTTCACACTATCCGGAATGTGATTATGTCCGTCCTCTGAAAAGCCAGGCGGATGGACATATCGTCAAAATTCTGGAAGGACAGCTATGTCCTCTTTGTGGTGGTGAACTAGCGCTACGTCAGGGCCGTTTCGGTATGTTTATTGGCTGTAGCCGTTATCCGGAATGTGAGCATACGGAACAAATTGATAAGCCTGATGAAACGGCGATTGCGTGTCCTCAGTGTCAGCGCGGTCAGCTGGTACAGCGCCGTTCCCGCTATGGTAAGACCTTCCATTCCTGCGATCGCTACCCTGAATGCCAGTTCGTTATCAATTTCAAACCGGTAGCGGGCGTCTGCACTCATTGCAACTATCCGCTACTTATCGAGAAGAAAACGGCGCAAGGTATGAAACGCTTCTGCGCCAGCAAACAATGTGGAAAGCCGGTTACGGCGGATCAAAATAGTGAATAATAACCTGCCATCAGGCTCCATTGCGCATGCTGTGGACGTGCTGAAAAATGAAAAAGTCATCGCCTATCCAACTGAAGCTGTTTTTGGGGTCGGTTGCGATCCTGACAGCGAGACGGCTGTGAGCCGCCTGCTTGCCTTAAAACAAAGACCCGTAGAGAAAGGGTTGATTTTGATAGCTGCGAATTACGAGCAGCTTAAGCCCTACATTGATGACTCTATGCTGACACCGGCGCAGCGCGAGACTATTTTCTCCGCATGGCCCGGACCGGTGACCTTTGTTTTCCCGGCGCAGCCGACAACACCGCGCTGGCTGACTGGACGCTTTGATTCCCTCGCCGTTCGCGTCACCGATCATCCTCTGGTGGTTGAGCTTTGCCTGGCATTTGGTAAACCGCTGGTCTCAACCAGCGCCAACCTGACCGGATTGCCACCTTGTCGTACAACTGAAGAAGTGCTGGCACAGTTCGGAAATGACTTCCCGGTTGCTGTTGGAGAGACGGGAGGGCGCCTGAATCCGTCTGAAATTCGCGACGCTTTGACCGGCGAACGTTTTCGCCAGGGGTAATCTCATGGAAACCTATGCTGTTTTTGGTAATCCGATTGCACACAGCAAGTCACCTCTGATCCATCAGCAATTTGCGGAGCAGCTGCAGATAAATCATCCCTATGGCCGCGTACTGGCACCGGTAGATGCATTTATTCCAACGCTTGAGGCTTTTTTCGGCGCAGGTGGTAAAGGTGCGAATGTGACGGTTCCTTTTAAAGAGGAAGCTTTCGAACGTGCTGATGAACTGACCGAGCGCGCTTCTCTTGCCGGTGCAGTAAATACCCTAAAACGGCTTGAGGACGGACGTCTTCTGGGCGACAACACCGACGGAATAGGGTTGCTGAGCGATCTGGAACGACTGTCGTTTATTAAACCCGGGTTCCGGGTCCTGCTGATTGGTGCGGGTGGCGCATCGCGGGGAGTACTGTTACCTCTGCTTTCCCTGGACTGTGCGGTGACCATTACCAACCGAACTTTTTCCCGGGCAGAAGCGCTGGCGGCGTTGTTTGCGCATACCGGCAGCGTAAGTGCGGTAGCGCTTGACGATCTTGCCGAACGTGAATTCGATCTTGTCATTAATGCCACATCCAGCGGCATCAGTGGCGAGATCCCGGCGATCCCCGCTTCGCTGGTCAGCGCGCACATGTACTTCTATGACATGTTCTATCAGAAAGGGAATACGCCCTTCCTGAACTGGTGCGAACAACACGGTGCGAAACAGTTAGCCGATGGGCTGGGAATGCTGGTGGGGCAGGCTGCGCATGCGGTACTGCTCTGGCACGGGGTGTTGCCTGCAGTCGAGCCGGTCATTGAAAAGCTAAAGCAGGAGCTTTCGGCGTGAATCAGGCTATTCATTTCCCGGACAGAGAGAGCTGGGATGAGCATAAGCAGGCGGTCTGTTTTCCGGTGCTGGTGCAGGGTATGCAGCTTACCTGTGCCATCCATGGAGAAGCGCTGTTACATCGTTTTGGCGGCACAGACCCGATAGCCGTTTTTTGCGAAAATCGCTGGGATCTGGAAGAGGAAGCCAGCGATTTAATCCGCGAGCAGCAGGAAGACGATCAGGGTTGGGTTTGGTTATCCTGATCCAAATAGTCATTCTTCCATTTTACGTAGTTGTTCGCCGAGTATTTTAATCCTTCGATCTCTGCCTCCTTCAGGGGGCGGATCTGTTTTACCGGGCTTCCCAGATAGAGATAACCACTTTCCAGACGTTTGTTCTGCGGAACCAGGCTACCGGCCCCAATCATTACGTCTTCTTCTACTATCACGCCATCCAGCAAAATCGATCCCATGCCAACAAGCACCCGATTACCGATAGTGCAGCCGTGAAGCATCACTTTATGTCCGACGGTAACATCTTCTCCAATGATGAGGGGATTGCCCTCCGGGTTATAAGAGGATTTGTGCGTAACATGCAGAACGCTACCGTCCTGAATATTGGTACGGGCACCGATCGACACATAATTTACATCTCCCCTGATGGCGACGAGCGGCCAGATACTGACGTCATCGGCCATTCGGACATCACCAATGACCACGCTGGTGGCATCGATCATCACGCGATCGCCTTTTTGGGGGAACAGATCTTTATAAGGGCGTAACACTGCAGACATAACTACCTCTAAGGATGAGCGCTATACGGAAGACTTGATCATATTATTGGATCGAGGCAAGGCAAAATGCGTCAATATTTAAGCAGATCGGGCGGGATTTCAGCGAAAAGCGCGGAAAATCAGCAGTCGAAAAAAAAGATCTAAAAAACACTTGTGCTAAAAATTGGGATCCCTATAATGCGCCTCCATCGACACGGCGGATGTGAATCGCTTCACAGTTAACCCGGTCGGTTGAAGAGAAAAAATCCTGAAATAACGGGTTGACTCTGAAAGAGGAAAGCGTAATATACGCCACCTCGCAACGGTGAGCGAAAGCCGCGTTGCACTGCTCTTTAACAATTTATCAGACAATCTGTGTGGGCACTCAAAGTGACATGGATTCTTAACGTCCTCGGACGAAAAATGAATACCAAGTCTCTGAGTGAACATACGTAATTCATTACGAAGTTTAATTCACGAGCATCAAACTTAAATTGAAGAGTTTGATCATGGCTCAGATTGAACGCTGGCGGCAGGCCTAACACATGCAAGTCGAACGGTAGCACAGAGAGCTTGCTCTCGGGTGACGAGTGGCGGACGGGTGAGTAATGTCTGGGAAACTGCCTGATGGAGGGGGATAACTACTGGAAACGGTAGCTAATACCGCATAACGTCGCAAGACCAAAGAGGGGGACCTTCGGGCCTCTTGCCATCAGATGTGCCCAGATGGGATTAGCTAGTAGGTGGGGTAACGGCTCACCTAGGCGACGATCCCTAGCTGGTCTGAGAGGATGACCAGCCACACTGGAACTGAGACACGGTCCAGACTCCTACGGGAGGCAGCAGTGGGGAATATTGCACAATGGGCGCAAGCCTGATGCAGCCATGCCGCGTGTATGAAGAAGGCCTTCGGGTTGTAAAGTACTTTCAGCGGGGAGGAAGGCGGTGAGGTTAATAACCTCATCGATTGACGTTACCCGCAGAAGAAGCACCGGCTAACTCCGTGCCAGCAGCCGCGGTAATACGGAGGGTGCAAGCGTTAATCGGAATTACTGGGCGTAAAGCGCACGCAGGCGGTCTGTCAAGTCGGATGTGAAATCCCCGGGCTCAACCTGGGAACTGCATTCGAAACTGGCAGGCTAGAGTCTTGTAGAGGGGGGTAGAATTCCAGGTGTAGCGGTGAAATGCGTAGAGATCTGGAGGAATACCGGTGGCGAAGGCGGCCCCCTGGACAAAGACTGACGCTCAGGTGCGAAAGCGTGGGGAGCAAACAGGATTAGATACCCTGGTAGTCCACGCCGTAAACGATGTCGACTTGGAGGTTGTGCCCTTGAGGCGTGGCTTCCGGAGCTAACGCGTTAAGTCGACCGCCTGGGGAGTACGGCCGCAAGGTTAAAACTCAAATGAATTGACGGGGGCCCGCACAAGCGGTGGAGCATGTGGTTTAATTCGATGCAACGCGAAGAACCTTACCTACTCTTGACATCCAGAGAACTTAGCAGAGATGCTTTGGTGCCTTCGGGAACTCTGAGACAGGTGCTGCATGGCTGTCGTCAGCTCGTGTTGTGAAATGTTGGGTTAAGTCCCGCAACGAGCGCAACCCTTATCCTTTGTTGCCAGCGGTTAGGCCGGGAACTCAAAGGAGACTGCCAGTGATAAACTGGAGGAAGGTGGGGATGACGTCAAGTCATCATGGCCCTTACGAGTAGGGCTACACACGTGCTACAATGGCGCATACAAAGAGAAGCGACCTCGCGAGAGCAAGCGGACCTCATAAAGTGCGTCGTAGTCCGGATTGGAGTCTGCAACTCGACTCCATGAAGTCGGAATCGCTAGTAATCGTGGATCAGAATGCCACGGTGAATACGTTCCCGGGCCTTGTACACACCGCCCGTCACACCATGGGAGTGGGTTGCAAAAGAAGTAGGTAGCTTAACCTTCGGGAGGGCGCTTACCACTTTGTGATTCATGACTGGGGTGAAGTCGTAACAAGGTAACCGTAGGGGAACCTGCGGTTGGATCACCTCCTTACCTTAAAGAACCTGCCTTTGTAGTGCTCACACAGATTGTCTGATGAAAAGTAAACAGCAAGGCGTCTTGCGATTGAGACTGACACGTCCCCTTCGTCTAGAGGCCCAGGACACCGCCCTTTCACGGCGGTAACAGGGGTTCGAATCCCCTAGGGGACGCCACTTGCTGGTTCGTGAGTGAAAGTCACCTGCCGTCATATCTCAAAACTGACTTGCGAGTCATGTTTGAGATATTTGCTCTTTAAAAATCTGGATCAAGCTGAAAATTGAAACGACACATCTTTAATGGTGTGTTCGAGTCTCTCAAATTTTCGCAATCAGAAGTGAAACATCTTCGGGTTGTGAGGTTAAGCGACTAAGCGTACACGGTGGATGCCCTGGCAGTCAGAGGCGATGAAGGACGTGCTAATCTGCGAAAAGCGACGGCGAGGTGATATGAACCCTTGACCCGTCGATGTCCGAATGGGGAAACCCAGTGCAATTCGTTGCACTATCGTTAACTGAATACATAGGTTAACGAGGCGAACCGGGGGAACTGAAACATCTAAGTACCCCGAGGAAAAGAAATCAACCGAGATTCCCCCAGTAGCGGCGAGCGAACGGGGAGCAGCCCGGAGTCTGAATCAGCTTGTGTGTTAGTGGAAGCGTCTGGAAAGTCGCACGGTACAGGGTGACAGTCCCGTACACGAAAATGCACAGGTTGTGAACTCGAAGAGTAGGGCGGGACACGTGGTATCCTGTCTGAATATGGGGGGACCATCCTCCAAGGCTAAATACTCCTGACTGACCGATAGTGAACCAGTACCGTGAGGGAAAGGCGAAAAGAACCCCGGCGAGGGGAGTGAAAAAGAACCTGAAACCGTGTACGTACAAGCAGTGGGAGCACCTTCGTGGTGTGACTGCGTACCTTTTGTATAATGGGTCAGCGACTTATATTCTGTAGCAAGGTTAACCGTATAGGGGAGCCGCAGGGAAACCGAGTCTTAACTGGGCGTTAAGTTGCAGGGTATAGACCCGAAACCCGGTGATCTAGCCATGGGCAGGTTGAAGGTTGGGTAACACTAACTGGAGGACCGAACCGACTAATGTTGAAAAATTAGCGGATGACCTGTGGCTGGGGGTGAAAGGCCAATCAAACCGGGAGATAGCTGGTTCTCCCCGAAAGCTATTTAGGTAGCGCCTCGTGAACTCATCTTCGGGGGTAGAGCACTGTTTCGGCTAGGGGGCCATCCCGGCTTACCAACCCGATGCAAACTACGAATACCGAAGAATGTTATCACGGGAGACACACGGCGGGTGCTAACGTCCGTCGTGAAGAGGGAAACAACCCAGACCGCCAGCTAAGGTCCCAAAGTCATGGTTAAGTGGGAAACGATGTGGGAAGGCACAGACAGCCAGGATGTTGGCTTAGAAGCAGCCATCATTTAAAGAAAGCGTAATAGCTCACTGGTCGAGTCGGCCTGCGCGGAAGATGTAACGGGGCTAAACCATGCACCGAAGCTGCGGCAGCGACACTATGTGTTGTTGGGTAGGGGAGCGTTCTGTAAGCCGTTGAAGGTGTGCTGTGAGGCATGCTGGAGGTATCAGAAGTGCGAATGCTGACATAAGTAACGATAAAGCGGGTGAAAAGCCCGCTCGCCGGAAGACCAAGGGTTCCTGTCCAACGTTAATCGGGGCAGGGTGAGTCGACCCCTAAGGCGAGGCCGAAAGGCGTAGTCGATGGGAAACAGGTTAATATTCCTGTACTTGGTGTTACTGCGAAGGGGGGACGGAGAAGGCTATGTCAGCCGGGCGACGGTTGTCCCGGTTTAAGCGTGTAGGTGTGTGTTCCAGGCAAATCCGGTTCACTTTAACACTGAGGCGTGATGACGAGGCACTACGGTGCTGAAGTGATAAATGCCCTGCTTCCAGGAAAAGCCTCTAAGCATCAGGTAACACGAAATCGTACCCCAAACCGACACAGGTGGTCAGGTAGAGAATACCAAGGCGCTTGAGAGAACTCGGGTGAAGGAACTAGGCAAAATGGTGCCGTAACTTCGGGAGAAGGCACGCTGATATGTAGGTGAAGTCCCTGCGGACGGAGCTGAAATCAGTCGAAGATACCAGCTGGCTGCAACTGTTTATTAAAAACACAGCACTGTGCAAACACGAAAGTGGACGTATACGGTGTGACGCCTGCCCGGTGCCGGAAGGTTAATTGATGGGGTTAGCGGCAACGCGAAGCTCTTGATCGAAGCCCCGGTAAACGGCGGCCGTAACTATAACGGTCCTAAGGTAGCGAAATTCCTTGTCGGGTAAGTTCCGACCTGCACGAATGGCGTAATGATGGCCAGGCTGTCTCCACCCGAGACTCAGTGAAATTGAACTCGCTGTGAAGATGCAGTGTACCCGCGGCAAGACGGAAAGACCCCGTGAACCTTTACTATAGCTTGACACTGAACACTGGTCCTTGATGTGTAGGATAGGTGGGAGGCTTTGAAGCGTGGACGCCAGTCTGCGTGGAGCCGTCCTTGAAATACCACCCTTTAATGGCTGGTGTTCTAACGTGGACCCGTGATCCGGGTTGCGGACAGTGTCTGGTGGGTAGTTTGACTGGGGCGGTCTCCTCCCAAAGAGTAACGGAGGAGCACGAAGGTTAGCTAATCCTGGTCGGACATCAGGAGGTTAGTGCAATGGCATAAGCTAGCTTGACTGCGAGAGTGACGGCTCGAGCAGGTGCGAAAGCAGGTCATAGTGATCCGGTGGTTCTGAATGGAAGGGCCATCGCTCAACGGATAAAAGGTACTCCGGGGATAACAGGCTGATACCGCCCAAGAGTTCATATCGACGGCGGTGTTTGGCACCTCGATGTCGGCTCATCACATCCTGGGGCTGAAGTAGGTCCCAAGGGTATGGCTGTTCGCCATTTAAAGTGGTACGCGAGCTGGGTTTAGAACGTCGTGAGACAGTTCGGTCCCTATCTGCCGTGGGCGCTGGAGAATTGAGGGGGGCTGCTCCTAGTACGAGAGGACCGGAGTGGACGCATCACTGGTGTTCGGGTTGTCATGCCAATGGCACTGCCCGGTAGCTAAATGCGGAAGAGATAAGTGCTGAAAGCATCTAAGCACGAAACTTGCCCCGAGATGAGTTCTCCCTGAGACTATAAGTCTCCTGAAGGAACGTTGAAGACGACGACGTTGATAGGCCGGGTGTGTAAGCGCAGCGATGCGTTGAGCTAACCGGTACTAATGAACCGTGAGGCTTAACCTTACAACGCCGAAGCTGTTTTGGCGGTGAGAGACAGATTTTCAGCCTGATACAGATAACAGAATTTGCCTGGCGGCTTTAGCGCGGTGGTCCCACCTGACCCCATGCCGAACTCAGAAGTGAAACGCCGTAGCGCCGATGGTAGTGTGGGGTCTCCCCATGTGAGAGTAGGGAACTGCCAGGCATCAAATTTAGCGTGCTGATATGGCTCAGTTGGTAGAGCGCACCCTTGGTAAGGGTGAGGTCCCCAGTTCGACTCTGGGTATCAGCACCACTTTATACTTAGGTTAAAGTTCGGCAAGAAGTAAAAGAATTTGTCTGGCGGCTTTAGCGCGGTGGTCCCACCTGACCCCATGCCGAACTCAGAAGTGAAACGCCGTAGCGCCGATGGTAGTGTGGGGTCTCCCCATGTGAGAGTAGGGAACTGCCAGACATCAAATAAGTGAAAAGGCCATCCGAAAGGATGGCCTTTTTGCGTTTCTGCGCTGCACAAACCGTAGGCCGGGTAAGGCGAAGCCGCCACCCGGCAGAGCAAACGACTAATGAATTACCTGCGATAAAAATGCTCGCGTACGTTCTGACTTCGGATGCGCAAAGAACTCATCCGGCGGTGCCTGCTCAACAATCTCGCCGCGGTCCATAAAGATCACCCGGTCGGCCACGGTTCTCGCGAATCCCATCTCATGCGTGACGCACAGCATCGTCATGCCGGATTGGGCCAGCCCAATCATGGTATCCAGTACTTCTTTCACCATTTCGGGATCCAGCGCAGATGTCGGTTCGTCAAACAGCATGATTTTGGGTTTCATGCACAGCGAACGGGCGATAGCCACGCGCTGCTGTTGCCCGCCCGAGATCTGACCAGGAAACTTATTGGCATGCTCCGCGATGCGTACGCGTTCAAGGTAGTGCATCGCCAGCGCCTCCGCCTCCTGTTTCGGCATCTTTCGGACCCAAATCGGCGCAAGCGTACAGTTCTGCAGAACGGTCAGGTGTGGAAACAGATTAAAGTGCTGAAATACCATTCCCACTTCCTGCCGCACGCGTTCGATATTGCGGATATCTTCATTCAGTTCAATACCATCAACCACAATGCGCCCTTGTTGATGCTCTTCAAGATGGTTAATACAGCGAATGGTTGTGGATTTACCTGAACCGGAAGGGCCGCAAAGGACGATGCGTTCGCCCTGCTTTACCTTAAGATTGATGTCCTTCAGGACATGAAACTGTCCATACCATTTATTGACGTTTTCCAGCGTAATCATCGCGTTGGCGGTTGTCATAGTCATTTGGCTCATAATTTCCTCAGTGCGGTGTACGCCCGGTGTTAAAGCGCTTTTCCAGATGCTGGCTATAGCGCGACATGCTAAAACAAAAGATCCAGTAGATCAGAGCGGCAAAGACATATCCCTCGGTGGACATACCCAGCCAGACAGGGTCAACGGTTGCCTGCTGCACGCTGCTAAAGAGATCGAACAATCCGATGATGATCACCAGGCTGGTATCTTTAAAGAGAGCAATGATCGTATTGACCAGACCAGGGATAACCAGCTTGAGCGCTTGCGGAAGGATCACCAGCCCCTGCGTTTTCCAGTAACCGAGCGCCAGCGATTCCGCCGCTTCGTACTGGCCTTTAGGCAATGCCTGCAGGCCACCGCGTACAACTTCAGCGACATAGGCGGACTGGAAGAGAATCACCCCGACCAGGGCACGGATCAGCTTGTCGATCGTTGTACCTTCCGCCATAAACAGTGGCAGCATGACCGACGACATAAACAGTACGGTGATAAGCGGTACGCCGCGCCAGAACTCAATAAAGATAACGGAGAGCACGCGTACGACCGGCATTTTTGAACGGCGACCCAGGGCGAGTAAAATGCCCAACGGTAGCGCGCCGGCGATCCCTACTGAAGCGATAATCAATGTCAGCGTCAGGCCACCCCACTGGCGTGTTTCAACGCGTTCCAGCCCCAGAAAACCGCCATACAGCAGCACCCAGACAATAATCGGATAAACCACCGCCCAGACGGCAATATAGCGTCCACGGTGAGGCAGCTTTTTCCAGAACATGACTGCAACAGAGAGCAGGCCGATAACCAGCGCCAGATTAATCCGCCAGCGCTGTTCATGCGGATACAATCCATACATGAACTGACCGAAGCGCTCATGAATAAACACCCAGCAAGCGCCGGCTTTTGTGCAATCTGCCCGAGTTGTACCGACCCAGTTGGCCTGTATAACCGCCCAGTTCAGCAGGGGAGGAATCAATTCCCACATGAGCCACAGGCAGACAATCGTCAGCAGGCTATTACTCCAGCTGGAGAAGAGATTCTTGCGTGCCCAGAGAATAAAACGTCCACCCGTCGAGCTGGCAGGGCGCGAGGAGTGCGACAGTATCGCTTTTGTCATCATAGATCCTTAGCGCTCGACCAGTGCTATACGACGGTTATAAAGGTTCATCAGCAACGAAATGGCCAGACTGATGATTAGATAGACGGACATGGTGATGGCAATGGTTTCTATGGCCTGTCCGGTCTGGTTAAGCACGGTTCCGGCGAAGAGAGACACCATATCCGGATAACCAATGGCAGCTGCCAGCGATGAGTTTTTGACAATGTTGAGATACTGGCTGGTCAGGGGCGGAATGATCACCCGTAAAGCCTGCGGAATAATGACCTGGCGAAGCGTCACGGTATTCGGCAAACCGAGTGAACGTGCCGCCTCGTGCTGCCCGTAAGGCACGGCCTGGATCCCGGAGCGGATGATTTCCGCAATAAACGCGGAGGTATAAATTGAAAGCGCCAGCGTGAGTGCGGCAAGTTCAGGAATTAACACCATACCACCCTGGAAGTTGAACCCGCGTAGGTGAGGAATATCCCAGTGCAAGGCTGCACCAAAAAGCCAGTGAGCAACTAACGGTAAGCCAACAATCAGCGCAGCGGCAACTGGCCATGTTTTACGAAGCTGTCCGGTTTTAATCTGATGCTTACAGTTATAGCGGAACAGGCCGACGGAAATCGCGAGCGCAACAATAATGGCGACGATAAAGGCGTAAATCCCTTCGGCCACCTGCGGAGAGGGAATGTATAACCCACGATTACTCAGGAAAAACAGCTCAAACGCATCGACGGCCTGGCGGGGACCGGGAAGATTACGCAGCACCGCGAAATACCAGAAGAAGATCTGCAGCAGCGGTGGGATGTTGCGAAACGTCTCAATATAGATGGTGGAAAGCTTTCGCAGCAGCCAGTTTTCAGAAAGACGCGCCAGCCCAATAAAGAAGCCCAGGATGGACGCGAAGACAATACAAAGTGCCGATACCAACAGCGTATTCAGTAAACCGACCACAAACACGCGTCCGTACGTGTCACCCTCCTGATAGTCGATAAGGTGCTGAACAATCCCAAAGCCCGCGCTGCGATCCAGAAACGCAAAACCGGAGGTGATACCGCGATTATTCAGGTTAGTGATGGTGTTATGGATGAGATACACGGCGATAAGAACAACCGCAACAATAGCAATAATCTGGAATAGCCAGGCGCGGACCGCGGGATGAGAAAAGGATAGCGATCCTTTTACGGCTGAGCGGCGATGGGACATAAAGAAACCTCAGTAACCATGACTCTGGAGTGGGCACTGCCCGAGCAGTGCCCGTTACAGCTATGACTTAACGTACTGGTGGCGCGTACTGAATACCGCCGTTATTCCAGAGATTGTTCTGGCCGCGTTTGATCTTCAGCGGGCTTTCCGATCCCACGTTACGCTCGAAGATCTCTGCGTAGTTACCCACCTGTTTGATGATGTTGTAAGCCCACTTGTTATCCAGCTTCAGATCCTTGCCGAAATCACCTTCTTTACCGAGCAGGTGCGCCATATCCGGGGTGGAAGGATTCGCCGCTTTCTCATCAACGTTTTTCGAGTTGATGCCCATCTCTTCTGCATTCAGCATGGCAAACAGCGTCCAGCGAACGATAGAGAACCAGTCTTCATCGCCACGACGCACAACCGGTCCGAGAGGTTCTTTGGAGATCACTTCAGGCAGGACAATCCATTCCGCCGGATTGCTCAGCTTAATGCGTAAGGCATACAGCTGTGACTGGTCAGAGGCCAGGGTGTCGCAGCGACCGGATTCCAGCGCTTTGGCTGATTCATCCGAGCGGTCGAAAGTCACAGGGGTGTATTTCATCTTATTTGCTTTGAAATAATCCGCGACGTTCAGCTCGGTATCGGTACCCGCCTGGATACACACGGTGGCGCCATCCAGTTCTTTGGCGCTTTTCAGGCCCGCTTTATTGTGGGTCAGAAAGCCGATGCCGTCATAATAGGTCACGCCCGTAAATGACATTCCCATACCTGCATCGCGGGAGGAGGTCCAGGTGGTGTTACGCGAGAGCATGTCAACTTCGCCGGACTGCAGCGCCGTAAAGCGCTCTTTCGCCGTCAGCGGGGTGTATTTTACTTTGCTGTCATCACCAAAAACCGCTGCTGCGACGCCACGGCAGACATCCACATCAATACCGGTAAATTTGCCGTTCGCATCGGCATAAGAGAAGCCAGGCAGACCGTCGCTGATACCGCATTGAACAAAACCTTTCTTTTTAACGGCATCCAGCGTCGTTCCCGCATGGGCTTGAACGGCTATGGCAAACAACATGCCTGCAGCGGTCAGGCTGGCTATCATCGTCTTTTTCATAATGGATCCTGTGTGGCGAAATTTATTGTTATAGAAGCGTTTTTAAGCGCTTAACCTGTCTGTGGCATTGGCCAACGTTTATAAAGCAAACGTAATGCCAGTTTTGAGTTCAGCGAGATAAGAGAAAACTGAACGCTTAATGCAGAGTGTAGACAGGCTTAAATAAAATGAGCGCCCCGAAACAGTGCGAAATTACAACCTGTGCCACAAATTGGAGCAAAAGTTTTAACCGGGATGAGATAAAAAGAAGAGATAGTTTCTGAGGTGAATATTGGCAGAGTATTCAATAGTATTAATGTATGAAAATCATCAGAGATAAGAAAAAGGTGTTGATAGCGGTTGGTTGAAATGAAATATAAGAATAAATGCGGAACTTTTTTATTTATTAGAAAATGGTGCACTCATTAAAAGCAAAAGCGCGGCCGGAGCCGCGCTTTCTGAACAGATGTTACTTCGTCAGGGCAACAATACCTAACGTTAAACCCGCTACTGCGGCAGCGCCGCCGGCGATGGCACCCGCTGTTTCCCAGTTGTCCTGGGTGGTGCCTTTCATACAGGTATTGGTATGAACCAATCGGCCCTGATCATCGTAAACCGGTACACAAGGAGAGTCGTGCGCGCAACCAGCAAGCAGCGCAGCGAGAAGTGCAACGGAAATGAATCTTTTCATGATGTTACCTCAGTATTATTTCTTATTCGCTGCAAAGCCAGGAGGGCTATTAACGAACTGGAGATTATTTTACCACCAGGGTAAGTTCCCGTTACACGTGGAATAATCTCAAATTATGTAGTTTGTAAAAATCATGGAGAAAAAGCGTTTTCTGGATAAATTCATGGAGAAATTATGGAGTCGCAAGAGGGCGCTTTTACTTAATGCAAACTCATGAATTTTTAATATGTGATTCAATAATGACTAATCCATTGTTTATATTAAAATAAAAAAGGCACCAAACGGTGCCTTCAGGGATACGTTAATCCTTATGGTTGGTAAACCGTCTCCGGACAACCACAAAGAAAACGGGCACAAAGAAAATAGCCAGAAGCGTTGCGGAAAGCATGCCTCCCATCACACCCGTACCGACGGCGTTTTGCGCTCCGCTCCCGGCTCCGGTGCTAATTACCAGCGGCATGACGCCAAGAATGAAGGCCAGGGAGGTCATCAGGATCGGGCGAAGGCGCATTCTTGAGGCTTCCAGCGTGGCCTCAATGATACCTTTACCTTCTTTATCCATCAGATCCTTAGCAAATTCGACGATCAGGATGGCGTTTTTCGCCGATAACCCAATCGTTGTCAGCAGGCCGACCTGGAAATAGACGTCATTGTTTAACCCGCGCAGCGACGCTGCGAAAAGAGCCCCGATGACGCCTAACGGCACAACCAGCATGACAGAGAAGGGTATGGACCAGCTTTCATACAGTGCAGCCAGGCACAGGAACACCACGATCAGTGAAATGGCGTACAGTGCAGGCGCCTGGTTACCGGAAAGGCGTTCCTGATAAGACATTCCCGTCCAGTCATAGCCGATACCGGAAGGCAGTTTTGCCGCCAGGCTTTCCATCATCACCATGGCCTCACCGGTACTTTTCCCTGGGGCTGACTCACCGAGGATCTCCATGGACGGCATGCCGTTATAGCGTTCCAGACGAGGAGAACCGTAAACCCAGTGAGCGCTGCTAAAGGATGAGAACGGCACCATTTCCCCATTCGCGCTGCGCACGTAGAGATTGTTGATGTCCCCCGGCAACATTCGGAATTTCGCATCCGCCTGGACGTAAACTTTTTTCACACGGCCATGATCGATAAAGTCATTCACATAGGTACCACCCAACGCCGTCGATATCGTCTGGTTGACGTCAGAAATGCTAATACCCAGCGCCTGCGCTTTCTCCTGATCGACATCCAGTTTGAACTGCGGTGTATCCTCCAGGCCGTTAGGACGCACGCGAACCAGCAGGTCAGGGTGCTCTTTCACCATGCCGAGCAGCTGATTACGCGCCTGCGTCAGCTGGGTATGCCCCAGGTTTGCCTGATCGATAAGTTCAAAGTCGAAGCCCGTTGCGGTTCCCAGTTCGATAATGGCAGGCAGGTTAAACGGAAATACAAGACCGTCTTTAATCTGGCTGAACGCTTTTGTCGCTCGGCCCACGATGGCCTCAACGCTATTTTTCTCCCCAGAACGTTCTTCCCAGAGCTTCAGGCTGACGAAGGCGATACCGGAGTTCTGGCCCTGACCGCTAAAGCTAAAGCCGTTAACGGTAAAGACGGATTCAACGTTCGCTTTCTCTTGGGTCAGATAGTAGTCCTGAACCTGGTCGAGAACCTGCTGAGTACGCGTCTGGGTCGCACCCGCCGGGAGTTGAACCATCGTCATAAATACCCCCTGATCCTCTTCAGGCAGGAAGGAAGTAGGTAAGCGCAGGAACAGCACCGCCATCCCACCGACAATAAGGACGTACACCACCAGATAGCGACCGGTCTTACGCAAAATACCGCTTACGCTGTTGCTGTAGTGCTCCACGCTCTTATCAAAGAGCGCATTGAACCAGCCAAAGAACCCCCCTTTCTTCTCATGATGATCGCCAGAAGCGGGCTTAAGCAGCGTTGCGCAGAGTGCGGGCGTCAGGATTAGCGCAACCAGCACGGAGAGGGCCATGGCGGAAACGATAGTCAGCGAGAACTGGCGATAGATGGCGCCCGTCGAGCCACCAAAAAAGGCCATCGGGACAAAGACCGCCGAGAGAACCATCGCGATCCCCACCAGCGCGCCCTGGATCTGCTCCATCGACTTCTGCGTGGCCTCTTTCGGCGGCAGCTTGTCCTCTACCATCACGCGCTCAACGTTCTCGACCACCACGATGGCGTCATCAACGAGTAGCCCTATCGCCAGTACCATCCCGAACATCGTCAGGGTGTTGATGGAGAAACCGAACGCCGCAAGAACCGCGAAGGTACCCAGCAGAACCACCGGCACCGCGATAGTCGGAATGAGCGTCGCGCGCAGGTTTTGCAGGAACAGATACATGACCAGGAAGACCAGAACGATCGCTTCAAACAAGGTCTTCACCACTTCATGAATAGAAATTTTCACAAAAGGCGTGGTGTCATAGGGATAGACGACCTTCAACCCCTGCGGGAAGAACTGTTGCAGTTGCGCCAGTTTGCTCTTGATGGCTGCCGCGGTATCCAGCGCGTTTGCCCCGGTTGCCAGCTTAATCCCAAGGCCGGTGGCTGCCTGCCCGTTGATTTTGGTCACCATATTGTAGTTTTCGCCGCCGAGCTCAATGCGAGCGACATCCTTCAGGTGAACCATCGAGCCGTCCTGGTTCACCTTGAGCGTCACGCGGCCAAACTCTTCCGGTGATTTCAGGCGAGTTTGCGCGATGATGGAGGCATTCAACTGCTGTCCAGGAACCGATGGCGTACCGCCCAACTGACCTGCCGCTATCTGGTCGTTCTGCGTTTTCAGCTGGTTGATAATATCCAGCGGCGTCAGCTGGTATTTATTCATCGCGTTGCTGTCGAGCCAGATGCGCATCGCATACTGGGCGCCAAACAGCTGAACGTCGCCGACACCCGTCGTTCGGCTGATAGCATCTTTGACGTTCGAGGCGACATAGTCGGAGATATCATCCTGAGTGAGGTTTTTGTTGTCCGAAACAAAACCGGCGACCAGCAGGAAGCTGCTGCTGGATTTCTCAACGCCAATCCCCTGCTGCTGTACCTCTTGCGGCAGCAGCGGCATGGCGAGCTGCAGTTTGTTCTGCACCTGCACCTGGGCGATGTCCGGATCCGTTCCTGACTCGAAGGTCAGTGTGATGGTGACATTACCTGCTGAATCGCTGGTGGAAGACATGTACATCAGGTTGTCGATACCGTTCATGTTCTGTTCGATAACCTGGGTCACGGTATCCTGCACCGTCTGGGCATCAGCGCCGGGGTAGGTCGCAGAAATCGCCACGGCTGGCGGAGCAATCGTCGGATACTGGGCGACGGGCAGTTTGAGAATGGCCAGCCCGCCTGCAATCATCAAAATGATGGCAAGTACCCAGGCGAAAACTGGCCTTTGAATAAAGAAATTAGCCATGTCGTCGTTCCTTAACTGGCGGGAGTCGTGGTGGTATCTGGCGTGGCGACGACGGTAGCCCCTGGTCTGACTTTTTGTAATCCGCTGACAATCACGCGGTCACCGTTTTTCAGCCCTTCCGTCACCAGCCAGCGGTCGCCAATGGCCTGAGGCGCAACGACGGTACGTGATTCAACCTGGTTTTTATCATTAACCACCAGCACGGTTGCGTCGCCTCGCGGCGTTCGGGTCACCCCCTGCTGCGGAACCAGAATGGCATCTGGCTGTGTGCCTTCATCAATGCGGGCGCGAACGAACATCCCCGGTAACAGCAGGTGTTGAGGATTCGGGAAAATGGCGCGCAGCGTGATTGAGCCGGTGCTTTCATCCACCGTAACGTCGGAGAACTGCAGGGTACCTTTCAGAGGATAGGGCTGACCATTCTCCATCAGCAGCTCAACGCTGCTGGCCGTGTCGCCTTTTTGCAGGCTCGTCTGCTTCAGGCGCATAAATTCATTGCTCGACTGGGTCACATCGACATAAATCGGATCAAGCTGCTGGACCGTCGCCAGCGCTGCGGCCTGCCCGTTCGTCACGAGCGCCCCTTCCGTCACGCTGGATTTGCCGATGCGGCCATCGACAGGGGACGTTACTTTGGTATACGCAAGGTTGATGCGTGCGCTTTCAACGCCCGCTTTTGCGGCGACAACGCTGGCATCTGCCTGCTGGGCCGTAGCCACGGCCTGGTCATACTCTTGTTTACTGACATACTGTGTTCCCACCAGCGGGAGATAACGTTTCACCGTCAGGTGTGCAATATTGGCCGCCGCCTGCGCCTTTGCCAGCTCGCCTTTCGCGCTGTCGTAAGCCGCCTGATAGGTCGCAGGATCAATTTGATAAAGTGAGTCCCCAGCTTTTACATCGCTACCTTCCGTGAAGTTGCGACGCAGAATGATACCGCTAACCTGTGGACGAACCTCCGCAACGCGGAACGCATCTGTTCTGCCCGGGAGTTCAGTTGTGACGGCCAGCGGCGCACTTTTCACGATATGGACGCTGACCTGAGGCGCCTGTGCATGTTGTTGTTGTTTTTCCTGGCCATCGCATCCAGTGAGCAGTACAGCGCAGACAATGAAACCGGCTAAGGGTAAACGTCTGAAATGATTCGTCATGACTGTTCCTTTAAATACCCATTAACCGATGTTTGCCGTAGATCGGTAGTGGGGCAGAGGGAAAAAATAAAATGTAGCTGCGTATAATAATGAGGGTATTTAATGTTTTTTAATTTATAAGTGCGAATGACGAGGCCTGAGAGGAAAATCAGAATCAGTCCCGTAGAAAATACGGCTATACTTCTGCCCGCTAAATCAGGCTAATAGAGCGTAACCGGTAAATTTATTCATTTCGTGAATTTAATTCCGGGCATGTATTTAGATTGTTTATAGATTAAGTAAATTGACTTTTTTTGTGCAAAATTAAAACGGCTTTTAGTGAATACTTCCAGCCATCCGAACCTGATGTTATGTATATACCTTGCGAGTAAAGAGTAGCTGTCAATGGCGCGTAAAAAGAAAGAAGAGGCTCAACAAACCCGACAGCAGTTGATTGAGGCGGCTATCGGGCAGTTTGCGACGCGAGGCGTAGCCAGCACGACGCTGACGGATATCGCCGATGCCGCAAAGGTTACGCGTGGTGCTATCTACTGGCACTTTACCAGTAAAGCAGAGATATTTAATGCCATTTGGGAACAGCAATTACCGCTACGTGACATCATTCGCGACAGGCTTTCTCTCGCCGAAAATGATGATCCGTTGTTAATACTTCGTGAGCAATTCATTACTGCGCTTCAGTATATCGCATGCGAACCCCGTCAATGTGCGCTATTACAAATTTTGTATCATAAATGTGAATTTACTAGCGATATGATTTCAGAGGATGAAATTCGGAAACGTATTGGGTTCAATTATGATTCTTTGCGCGTTACGCTGGAAAAATGTATTTCTCGAAACATCATTTCGTCGCAGGTGAACGTTGAGCTGACCATGATCGTATTCCACGGTTTTTTTAGCGGCATCATTAAAAACTGGTTAATGAATACCGACAGTTTTAATCTTTATCAGCAGGCGCCAGCCCTGGTCGACAGTATTCTGGCGACACTCCCTCTCTTGCGCGTGTCGCCTCATAATGATTACGGCTCAGCGCCTGGCAACATTTCACCCCGTGCACAAAGCGCCTCGATGGTCTGCGCGCTGGCGGGTTTACCTAACAGATAACCCTGTAAGGTATTACAGCCCAGCTCCGTCAAAAAGGCTTGCTGCGCTTCGGTTTCCACACCTTCGGCCACGACTTTCAGGTTGAGCGTTTTCGCGAGGGCCACAATCGCAGAGACAATGGTGGCATCCTCGCTTTCACCGCTTAACTCTTTCACAAACGCTCTGTCTATCTTCAGTTCACAGGCCGGTAAACGCTTGAGATACAGCAGGCTCGAATATCCGGTCCCAAAATCATCAATCGAGGCTTTCACCCCAGCATCCGTCAGCTCTGTCAGCACCCGCACGCTCTCATCGGGGTTGCTCATCGCCGTAGTTTCCGTGACTTCCAGGATCAACATTTCCGGCGGGACGTGATGACGCTCCAGGCAGTCGAGCACTGTTTTAACCAGCGAGGGCTGTTCGAACTGCAGCGTCGACAGGTTTACTGCCATTGACCAGTTTCGATGCCCCTGCAAATGCCATTCTCTCAGCTGGCGACAGGCTTCATTGAGCACCCAGTTACCAATAGGGATGATAAGCCCGGTTTTTTCCGCCAGCGGCAGGAAAAGATCCGGCGTCAGTAAACCCTGCTTCGGATGCTGCCAGCGCAGCAGCGCTTCAAACCCGAGGAGAGGGCCCGCGGGCGCGTGAAACTTTGGCTGATAAAGCAGGCGCAGTTCATTACGATCGACGGCCATCCACAGATCGTTCATTAACTGAAGATGGGTCTGCGCCAGAGTGTTCATGGAGGGCTGGAAAAAGTGATAGCCGTTTCGGCCCATATGCTTGGTGTGATACATCGCCGCGTCGGCGTTAAACATCAGCTCACGTTCGGTTTTGCCGTCGTGAGGGTACAGGGCGATACCAATGCTAAGCGTTACCACCAGTTCGTAGGGGTCGAGAGTGAACGGGCTATCGATCGCCCGCACCAGCGAATTTGCCAGCGAGGCCGCATCGTCCGGACCTTCTCCCTCAGCCAGCAGAACAAACTCATCGCCGCCAATGCGTGCAAGGGTAAACTGGCCCTTCAGGAGATGCAGCAGACGCTGCGTAACGGCGACCAGCAGCCTGTCACCGACATCATGGCCGTAGGCGTCATTGATGGCTTTAAAACCGTCGAGATCCATGAACATCAGGGCGAAATGGGTACCTTCACGGTCAGCTTTGCTGATGGCCTGATCGAGCCGGTCCTCCAGCAGGATACGGTTGGGCAGACGCGTCAGCGTATCGTGCAGCGCCAGCTGCGCAAGTTCCCGGTTCGCTTCTGCCAGCGACGAGGCCAGAAGGGCGGTTCGTGCCTGCAGGCGGGCATCCAGCATCGACACCAGCAGGGTGATCCCAAGAATAGAGAGCGCGACGACGCTGACCAGCACGGCCAGCCAGCTGCCGTTAATACCCTGATGGTGAACCATGGTGGACATTGGAAACTGCGCGGCCTTCATCCCGGCGTAGTGCATACCGGCGATAGCAATTCCCATCGTGATGGCGGCACCCAGGCGCATCAGCACCACCTGAGCGGCTTCGTGGCGCAGGCGGAAGGTCAGCCACAATGCTGCAAGCGAAGCGACAAGCGCAATCACGACCGAAATGGCCACCCACAGCGTGTCCCAAACGATCCCCGGCCTCACCTCCAGCGCCGCCATACCGGTGTAATGCATGGCAACAATGCCGATTCCCATCACCAGAGCGCCGGGGAGCAGGCGGCGCATGCGCAGTTGTTCACAGCTGACGAGCCATAGCGCAAACAGTGACGACCCCACGGCGATGACCATAGATAAAATCGTCAGGGTCGCGTTGTAGCTCATGCTCATGGAGAGATCCATCGCCAGCATGCCGATAAAGTGCATGGCCCATACGCCAATGCCCATCGCAACACCGCCTCCCGCCAGCCAGACGCGCGCTGCGACGCCCTGACTCCCGGCGACGCGTGCAGCCATATTCAGCGCGGTGTAAGCAGCAAGGATGGCAACAGCAAAGGAGAGGGCTACAAGGATAGGGTTGTATTGGCTAACCAGCATGGTCGGTTCTACTCGAGTATGACGTTACGCAGGAGAGGTTGAGAAGGGCGAGACATTATCACCGTCAGGTAACGGCTCAAAGGGATTTAAATCCCCGTTTTTAGTGGGTAATACGGGGAGGTTGGTGACGGCAGGGTGTTAATCGAGTTCTGAACAGTTCACTAATTTCAGCGGATTGACGGAGTTCATATTGCGGCACTTGTCGGTTTCGGTACTCATCAGTTCAATCCACTGCATCAGGAGGGCATCGAATAGAAAAACGGAGATTGCAAAGACGACCAGCCACCAGTATTTACGAATCATTGTGTCATTCCGCGAGAAGAGAGCCACTGAAGTGGTGGAAATATACACGAAAAGAAGCGGTTTAAAAGCGGGATAAGCAAAGGTTTACAAAGCGTTGACGGTGAAAGAATAAGACAATAAAAAAGGCGCATCCCCATGCCAGGTAGCGCCTTTTTAAACAAGCATTTAACTGATTAGTATCAGTTCATGCCGTATTTTTTCAGTTTCTTACGCAGAGTACCACGGTTGATACCCATCATCAGCGCAGCGCGGGTCTGGTTACCGCGGGTGTATTGCATCACCATGTCCAACAGTGGCTGTTCAACTTCAGCCAGTACCAGCTCATACAGGTCATTAACATCCTGACCATTCAGTTGAGCAAAATAGTTCTTCAGTGCCTGTTTAACCGAGTCACGCAGGGGCTTTTGAGTTACCTGATCCTGAGAGTTAACGGTAGAAACGGTCAGTACGTCAGAATTTACGCGTTGTTCGAACATAGTTCTGTCAGCTCTTTATTTCATTACGCAAGATTTTCGAAGTATGCCTCCAACGCCTCCAGCTGTTCGCTGGCATCCTCAATGGCGTTGAATGTGCGCCGAAACTGGTCATCTGGAGCGTGCTCCTGGAGATACCAGGAGACGTGTTTACGCGCAATTCGGTACCCTTTTGCCTGACCGTAGTGGTCATGCAGTTCCCGAACATGCGAACAAAGCAAGCGCTTTACCTCTGCCAGAGGCAGTGGGGCAAGCAGCTCCCCAGTGTCCAGATAATGCTGGATTTCCCGGAAGATCCAGGGTCTTCCCTGAGCTGCACGTCCTATCATCAGAGCATCAGCTCCCGTATAGTCGAGTACAGCCCTGGCTTTAAGCGGGTCAGTTATGTCGCCATTCGCGATAATCGGAATGGAAACCTTCTGCTTAACTGCCCGAATGCTGTCGTATTCAGCTTCACCATTGAACAAACAGGCGCGAGTGCGTCCGTGGATGGTCAGGGCCTGAATACCACAATCTTCGGCCAGTTGGGCAATCTCTACACAGTTACGGTGTTCCGGCGACCAACCCGTGCGAATCTTCAACGTAACAGGAACGTCCACTGCGCTGACAACCGCCGTCAGGATAGCTTTCACCTGGTCGGGGTATTGCAGAAGGGCTGAACCTGCAAGCTTGCGATTCACCTTTTTGGCCGGGCAACCCATATTGATATCAATAATCTGGGCACCACTTTCCACGTTAATACGCGCGGCATCTGCCATCTCTTCAGGCACGCTTCCGGCAATTTGCACGGTGCGAATACCTGGTTCATCAATGTGCACCATCCGAAGGCGGGATTTATCGCTTTCCCAAACCTGCGGGTTAGACGACATCATCTCGGATACGGTTAAACCGGCTCCCATCTCATAGCACAGCGTCCTGAACGGCCGGTCGGTAATACCTGCCATTGGGGCTGCGATCAGGCGATTTCTAAGCTGGTGGTGTCCGATGCGCATGAGTTAAGAAATGACCATACTGTGACTGCAAGGCGGCGTATATTACGCATTTTTTGCACGAGATGAAAGGCCAAACTTTGAACAATCCACTGTTGTAGATCAAGGAATCGCCGCGCAATCTTTTCGTTTAAAATTATTCATTATTTAAATCATTGAGTTATGCGATGATGGCTATTTTATGTGCGCTTACAATTTCCCGTAACTTCTCATCATTTCTGAATAAATGCGACAGATGAGCGGGATAATCTGCTGTTTTTAACAGCAGATTTCCCCACTTCTTTGCGATCTGCGTCGCATTTTAGAACATGATCTCAGGGCAAAAAATAGACGTTATTCGAGGATAACACGACCATGGAGGGACTGTACCGGCCGGTTATTATCGTGATGCATTGTGTGGGTGAATTTCTCGAGCTGCCCGGCGGACACCGTCAGAGGATGCTTAAGCACGATCCAGGTGACGCCTTCTGAACACGGTGGCGTTGTCAGCGAGCCGCTAAAGCGCCAGTACGTTTTATCTTCCGGCAGCAGCTTATTCAGGTTGAGCTCCTGCTTGATGGAGACGTTCAGCTCAGCCTGCTGAGGCATAACGTCCCACAGTTTATCAAGTTCACGGTTCTCTGCCCCTTTGTCGAACATGACCGCGACCACCGCCAGTTCCCCCTTCGCATTTTTATGCACAAGGTGCATTTCCATCGCGTAATGCTTGCCGTGTACGGTGTTTTCGCTCGGCGCGTGGAAGTGGAACTGCTGTAATGCCCAGGTTTGCTTATCCAGCGTGATAGTGTCGCGAGTGTCGGCCTGCTCGCTTGCCTGAATGGTATGGCCATTATTTGTCAGCGTCACAGGGCCGTCAACGTAGTGCGTTTGCAGCGGGGAAAGATGGGCGTTAACGGTGGAATCGATATCAATCGGGGACTGGTTCATCCCGCTTTGGCAGGTCTTGTAGGCCTCATCCAGTTCGCCCCAGTGCTCAGGTGAACTTTCTCCTTTGTAGCTCCAGTGTGATGCGCATGCTGAAGCCGAGATCATGCTCAGCGCTAACAGCGCTGCCTTGCTATAAACGTGTTTCATAATATTCTTCCCGTGAATTTTTATTATCCAAATCAAAATTTATCAATATGATTTGTAGGGTTATTTTACCGGAGGCAGGCCAGGGGCGGGAGGAATATTCGAGGAGAAAAGGCGTGGTCAGAGGACCACGCCAAATACTTATTTTTTACGACCGGTAATGCGGCACCACTCTTCTTTCTCGACGACCGGGTCGAGCGCAAAGAGATCGGCGTAGGCTTCGCAAACGCTCTCCGCCTGACTTGCCAGAATGCCGGAAAGTCCCAGCAGGCCACCCTCAACCGGCAGCACGCTGATTAATGGCGCCAGTTCACGCAGTGGGCCCGCGAGAATGTTTGCGACCACCACATCGGCTTTCATGGCTTCTGGCTGCGCTTCCGGCAGGTAAAGCTCCAGACGATCGGAGACGCCGTTACGCTCGGCATTATCGCGGCTGGCCTGAATGGCCTGCGGATCGATATCGATCCCGATGGCTTTCGCCGCGCCCAGTTTCAGCGCGGCAATCGCGAGGATCCCGGAACCGCAGCCGAAGTCGATCACCGTCTTACCATCCAGATCGAGACCATCCAGCCACTGCAGGCACAGAGACGTGGTTGGATGGGTGCCGGTGCCAAACGCCAGGCCTGGGTCAAGCATCACGTTCACCGCGTTTTCATCGGGAACCTCGCGCCAGCTTGGGCAGATCCACAGACGTTTGCCGAACTGCATCGGGTGGAAGTTGTCCATCCACTCGCGTTCCCAGTCTTTGTCTTCCAGCTGTTCGATTTTATGCGCGAAGCCTGCACCCAGCAGCGGATGGTTTTCCAGAATCGCCACCACCTCTTTCATGTCGGTTTCGGCATCGAACAGGCCGATCACGTCGGTATCACCCCACAGGCGCGTTTCGCCCGGCAGCGGTTCAAAGACCGGCGTGTCGTGCGTGTCCTGAAAGGTGATGGAGACAGAGCCGGCTTCCATCAGCGCATCGCTTAGCTCTTCGGCGTTCGCGCCGGTTGTGTTCAGTTTTAGTTGGATCCACGGCATGGCAAAACTCTTTATTTATCAGTAGAAATCATAGCGGGTTGTGGGGCGGGCTGACCGAAACGGTTCCCCACCACAAACGCCAGTAAACTTAGCAGTAACGAAGGCACAATCGGATGGAAGCCCAGATACTGAATCTTAAATGTCGCAAGGATGGCATACAGCACACCGCCAACAATCATCGCGCTCAGCGCGCCTGCAGCGTTCGCGCGTTCCCAGTAAAGACCTAATACCAGCGGCCACAGGAAAACGGCTTCAAGACCGCCAAACGCCAGCAGGTTCAGCCAGATGATCATCTCCGGCGGACGCCATGCAGCTAACATCAGCAAAGCTCCTAACACCAGCGTAATGACGGCAGACATCCGCTTCAGGCGACGTTCATTTTCAACCTGCTCAGGGCGCAGGTTCAGATAGAGATCTTTAATGATCGTAGCGGAACTTTGCAGTAACTGGGCGTTAATGGTCGACATAATGGCGGCCATTGGCGCTGCGAGGAAAATTCCGGCGGCGAAGGGCGGCAGCACTTTTACCATCAGCGTCGGGATCACCAGATCCGGCACGGTAAGGTCGGGGATCACCGCGCGCCCTAACGCACCTGCCAGGTGCATACCAAACATCAGGACCGCGACCACAATCGTCCCGATGATGATGCCCTTGTGAACGGCTTTACTGTCTTTATAGGAGATACAGCGCACGGCGGTATGCGGCAGACCAATCACCCCGAAGCAGACTAACACCCAGAACGAGGTCATAAAGGTCGGCGAGAGGATATCATCCGCGCCCTGCGGTGAAATCAGTTTCGGGTCAATCGCTTCAAGGGTTTCCACCGCATGAGTGAGTCCACCCGCGGCATGAACAATCCCCACCAGCAGAACAATCGTGCCGATGAGCATGACCATTCCCTGCAGCGTATCGTTCAGCACGCTGGCGCGGAACCCGCCAAACGCGGTATAGAGCGCGATGCTTACCCCGAAGATGATGAGGCCTGTCTCGTAAGGGATCCCGGCCGCCGTTTCCAGCAGGCGTGCCCCGCCGATAAACTGTACCGTCATCGCGCCAATAAAGGCCACCAGCAGGCTTAAGCTCGCCAGCCACACCAGTAGGCGGCTCTGGTAACGGGCAAAGAGCATATCGTTGAGCGTGACGGCATTATAGCGGCGCGCCAGAATGGCAAATTTCTTACCAAGAATACCGAGGGAGAGCCAGACGGCAGGCAGCTGGATCATCGCCAGCAAAACCCAGCCTAACCCGTACTTGTAGGCCGCACCGGGGCCGCCAATAAACGAGCTGGCGCTGATATAGGTCGCGGTCAGCGTCATTGCCAGCACAACGCCGCCCATCGAACGGCTGCCGAGGAAATACTCGTTCAGAAAAGCACCGGTCGTTCTTTTACGCATGGCGTAAATGGATAAACCAAACACGACCAGCAGGTATGCGACAAGCGGCAGAATTACTTCAAGCTGCATCATCGTCCTCCAGCGGAATATCGCGATAGATGAATTTCACCATCGCCCAGCACAGCAGAATAAACACCAGCGGTACCAGCAGGCAGGCCATTTCGAACCAGTGCGGCAGGCCGGTGATACCAATAGCGGAGTCAGGTAAGTAAGCAGTTACCAACCATGCAGCAAGATAGAGAAGGGTCAGCCACAGCGCCCAGCGCGCTTCTTTATGGGCCTGAACAAAACGCTTGTCCATTTTATGTCCCTTGTGGATGAAGAAAGCGGGGATTGTACATGATGGGGCCTGGCGATCCCCAGAAATAAAAAAGGCCGGATAACCCGGCCTTTTCGCGTTGGTGCAGTCTTACTTCTCGTGCAGACCGAGTTTCTTCTCAAGATAGTGGATGTTAGTCCCACCATTCTGGAAGTGCTCGTCGCTCATGATACGCATCTGCAGATCAACGTTGGTTTTAATACCGTCGATGATCAGCTCCTGCAGGGCGTTCTTCATGCGGGCAATCGCCACGTCACGGTTTTCGCCGTAGCAGATCAGCTTACCGATCATTGAGTCATAGTACGGAGGTACGGTGTAGCCAGCGTAGATATGAGACTCCCAGCGCACACCAAAGCCACCCGGCGCGTGGAAACGCGTGATTTTACCCGGGCTTGGCAGGAAGGTGTTCGGGTCTTCGGCGTTGATACGGCACTCTACCGCATGGCCTTTCACCACAACTTCTTCCTGCTTGATGGACAGAGGCTGACCGGCTGCGATACGCAGCTGCTCTTTGATCAGGTCAACGCCGGTGATCATTTCGGTAACCGGGTGTTCAACCTGAATACGGGTGTTCATCTCAATGAAGTAGAACTCGCCGTTTTCGAACAGGAACTCAAAGGTACCCGCCCCGCGATAGCCGATATCGACGCACGCTTTGGCGCAACGCTCGCCGATGTAGCGACGCAGTTCCGGGGTAATGCCCGGCGCTGGCGCTTCTTCGACCACTTTCTGGTGACGACGCTGCATGGAGCAGTCACGTTCTGCCAGATAGATCGCGTTACCCTGACCGTCAGCCAGCACCTGAATTTCGATGTGGCGTGGGTTTTCCAGGTATTTTTCCATGTACACCATGTCATTGCTGAAAGCCGCTTTCGCTTCCGCTTTGGTCATGGAGATGGACTGCGCCAGTTCAGCATCGCTGCGCACAACGCGCATACCGCGACCGCCGCCGCCGCCGGACGCCTTGATAATAACCGGGTAGCCAATGCGTTTAGCATGAGCACGGTTAGCATCCATGTCGTCGGTCAGAGGGCCGTCAGAGCCTGGCACGGTTGGAACACCGGCTTTTTTCATTGCGGTGATTGCAGACACTTTGTCGCCCATCAGGCGAATGGTGTCGGCTTTCGGACCGATGAAGATAAAGCCAGAGCGTTCAACCTGCTCAGCAAAGTTGGCGTTCTCAGAGAGGAAGCCGTAACCCGGATGAATTGCCACCGCGCCGGTGATTTCAGCGGCGCTGATGATAGCCGGGATGTTCAGATAGCTTTTTACGGACGGAGCCGGGCCAATACAGACCGTCTCATCCGCCAGCAATACGTGTTTTAAATCGCGATCCGCGCTTGAGTGCACGGCCACGGTCTTGATGCCCAGTTCTTTACAGGCACGAAGAATACGCAGTGCAATCTCGCCACGGTTGGCGATAACAATTTTATCCAGCATGTTCGCCTCGTTACTCGATGACGACCAGCGGCTCGTCAAATTCAACCGGCTGACCACTTTCGACCAGAATCGCTTTCACAGTACCTGACTTGTCAGCTTCGATCTGGTTCATCATTTTCATCGCTTCAACGATGCACAGGGTATCGCCTACGTTGACTTTCTGACCCACTTCGATGAACGCCTTCGCGTCCGGGCTCGGGGTGCGGTAGAAAGTACCAACCATTGGGGAACGTACGATGTGACCACTGATTTCTGCTGCAGCGGCAGGTGCGGCTTCAGCTGCTGCTGGCGCAACGGCTGCGGAAAGCGCAGGCTGCTGCACTGGCGCAGCGTAAGCTTGCTGCATTACCGGGAAGCTAGCGGCTGGGGCTGCACGGCTGATGCGTACAGACTCTTCGCCTTCAGAAATTTCCAGTTCGGAGATGCCTGATTCTTCAACCAGCTCGATCAGTTTTTTAATCTTACGAATATCCATGAGTGGGTTCCGTACTCTTGTTTAGTGTGATTGTGACAAGCGTTTTACCGCTGTCTGTAAAGCGTATGAATAGCCGTCTGCGCCCAGTCCGCAGATAACGCCAGCAGCGATATCCGACAGATACGAATGGTGGCGGAACGGCTCTCGGGCGTGCACGTTACTCAGGTGGATCTCGATAAACGGGATACTCACCGCGAGCAGTGCGTCGCGGATAGCAACACTGGTGTGCGTAAACGCGGCCGGATTGATCAGGATATAGTCCACAGTGTCTTTAGCCTGATGAATACGGTCGATGATTGCGTACTCCGCGTTTGACTGAAAATGATCCAAATCCACATTCAGCGAGGCTGCTTCCGTGCTCAGACGGTTAACAATTTCGCTCAATGTCAGCGTGCCGTACTTCTCTGGCTCACGGGTGCCGAGCATGTTCAGGTTCGGTCCGTTTAAAACTAAGATGTGGAACTTATCAGTCATTATGCCGCTATCTCCTGCGATTTTCGGGTAAAAAACAAAATATACCGTCGAAGCGCAAATGTCACCTTTTCAGAGGCCCAAAACCGCTGTCAGGCGAACCAAGGTCGCACATTATAACGATTTCGTAGCATTTGGCAGCTAAATACTGGTCTTATCAGGGAAGATTATCAACCGCAATCCAAAAAAGATTTGCGGTTGAGAGGTAATCTGCGGGAAAACGCACAGTTTCGCGAACTATCGTAACCACTGGCGGAACTTCTTGTAACGCCATGCTAAAAGCGCCACGGCTGCCAGCGCGTAAAGGACCGGCTGCGGAGAGAGGATCTTCACCGACCACAGATAATGAATGGGGGCGAGGATCGCGACAAGATAGACGAAGTTGTGCAGCAACTGCCAGCGACGGCCCAGCTTTCGCTGCGCATATTGCGTGGATGTCAGCGCTAACGCCAGCAGGATCAGCCAGCTAACAATGCCCAGCATCAGGTAAGGGCGTGTTACCAGCTCGCGGCCAAGCAGTGTCAGATTGTTAATTCCCAGTTCCAGCAGGGCGTAACTGGTGAGGTGCAGGGTCGCCCAGGCAAAACACCATAGCCCCAAAAGCCGACGGGTGCGTATCAATAATGGCTGTTTAGCGTAGCGTGCCAGCGGTGAGACGAGCAAGGTGGCCAGCAAAAATTTCAGAGCCATCCGACCGGTAAAATGCTGGATATCCTTTGCCGGATCGGCGCTAAAGAGGCCCTGGCTGGCCGCCCAGAACAGCCAGATAAAAGGAAGTATCCCGGCTAAATGCAGCAGCACTTTCAGCCAGGTAATCTGCTTTGTCGTTAAACGCACTCAGAAGTTCTCCCGTAAATTGAGGCCACGGTAAAGGGACGCCACTTCATCCGCATACCCGTTAAACAGCAGCGTGGGCTGGCGCTTCACGTCCAGCGCGCCGCCGGAGCCAATAAAGCGTTCCGTCGCCTGCGACCAGCGGGGATGATCCACATGCGGGTTCACGTTGGCGAAGAAGCCGTATTCACCCGGCGCCGCCAGGTTCCATGTCGTCGGCGGACGTTCGCGGGTCAACTTAATGCTGACGATCGATTTAATCCCTTTGAAACCGTATTTCCACGGCACGGTTAAACGGATGGGGGCACCGTTCTGCGGCGGAAGCGCCTTGCCGTAAACGCCGACGGTCATGAGGGTAAGGGGATGCATGGCTTCGTCAAGACGTAACCCTTCAACGTACGGATACTCCAGCCCGCCGCCGATGAACCGGTCTTTCTGGCCCGGCATCTCGTCCGGGGCGTAGCGCGTCTGGAAGGCGACGTATTTTGCATTGCTGGTGGGTTCAACCATCGCCAGCAGCTTATGCAGCGGGAAGCCTACCCAGGGCACCACCATCGACCAGGCCTCTACACAGCGCATGCGATAGATACGCTCCTCAAGCGGGAAGCGGGTGGTCAGATCGTGATGGTCCAGCGTCAGAGGTTTTGCCACTTCACCGTCGATTTTCAGCGTCCACGGATCGGTTTTCATGCTGCCGGCATTGGCGGCAGGATCGGCTTTATCCAGACCAAATTCGTAGAAGTTGTTGTAGCCGGTGACTTTATCTTCCGGCGTGAGCGCCAGCGTGTTTTGCCATTCGGCGGGTTTGGTAAAGGTAAGCGGGGCACCGGAAGGCGCCTTAGGGCGATCGTTGCCTTTAAACCAGTCGAGCAGGTCGGCGTGTGCCGCTGGAGAGAGCGTCAGTGCCGTGGCGCTGATGCCAAGCATTTTCAGGATCTGGCGGCGCTGTAACATAAAGACAGATTCAGACGTTACGTCGGCTTCCGTCAGTTTTCGGTTTTTCATGGCATCCTCCGTCATGCGTTTTTCTAAGCATGACGGAGGAGAAGCGTTAGCGCGAATATGTCACGAAAATTTGAAGATTAGGCGATTTTCACCAGCGCGCGGCCGTGGAACTGGTTATCCATGATCTTACTGGCATATTCAGGTGCCTGGCTGAGCGTAATTTCGGTAGCGCTCTGGGTATAGAACGATTCCGGCAAATCGCGCACCAGACGCTCCCATGCCTCTGCACGGCGAGCCGCAGGCGTCATCACGGAATCCACGCCCTGCAGGCGGACGTTACGCAGAATAAATGGCATGACGGTCGTTGGCAGGGCAAATCCGCCCGCCAGGCCGCAGGCTGCCACGCAGCCGCCGTAGTTCATCTGCGCCAGGACTTTTGCCAGCACTTTATCACCGACGGTATCCACCGCACCTGCCCAGACCTGTTTTTCCAGCGGGCGGGTCTCGGCAAACTCATCGCGGCCAAGAATGCGGCTGGCGCCGAGCTGGCGCAGATAATCATGCGTGCTTTCACGGCCGGAAACCGCCGCAACCTGATAACCCAGCTTGTGCAGCAGCGTGACCGCCGTGCTGCCCACGCCACCGCTGGCCCCGGTCACAACAATTTCACCCGACTCGGGGCGAACACCCGCCTCTTCCAGCGCCATCACGCACAGCATGGCGGTAAAGCCTGCGGTACCAACGATCATCGCTTTGCGGCCATCTATGCCTTTCGGCATAGGCACCAGCCAGTCGCCCTTCACACGCGCCTGCGTTGCCAGCCCGCCCCAGTGATTTTCGCCCACGCCCCAGCCGGTGAGCAGCACCTGCTGGCCCGCATGAAAACGGGGATCTTCGCTGCTATGAACCCGGCCAGCAAAATCAATACCCGGCACCATAGGGAAATTTCGGATGATTTTACCCTTGCCGGTGATCGCCAGCGCATCTTTATAATTTAAACTGGACCAGTCGATGTCGACGGTGACGTCGCCTTCCGGCAGGCGAGTCTCTTCTACGGCCTGTACTGAGGCAAGCGTTTTGCCGTCCTGCTGTTCTAAGATTAAAGCCTGCATACGGGGTCCTCACGGCTCAGATGATTGGAAAAGAGTTCCTGAAGACTATACTCGCTCAGGGTAAAGCAATGCCGATTTAACGCAATAAATTGCCAGATACGCCAGGTTTGGTAGTATGCCGCATTTGAAATGCAAGTTAGCGCTTACTCGCTACCCCATCAACCCACGGAGTAATCTCAAGGATGCGATTAACGACGAAGTTCTCGGCTTTTATCACCCTGCTGACGGGGCTTACCATCTTTGTCACGCTTCTTGGTTGCTCTCTGAGCTTTTATAACGCCATTCAGGACAAACTGGTCAACCGGGTGCAGTCCGTTGCGTCGGTCATTGATACGCGTCTGCTGACCACTCCACTTCCTGAGCTATCCCGGGAGCTGGATGAGTTGATGGTGCCGGTTGATATTATTCAGGTCGACATCCAGCAGGGAAAGCATCCGGTTTTAAGCCATGAACGACAGGACAGCTATCGACCTGCGGGCGTGGTGAGCCAGTATCGGGAAGTAACGGTGCACTCCCTCAAAAATCCGGGGATGACCATACACATGGTCTACCTCGATCCGATGGCCAGCTATTTCCGTTCTATGATGACCACCGCGCCGCTTACTGTTGCCGTCGCCTTCATTATTTTGCTGATTTTTCTCGCGGTCCGCTGGCTGCGCCGCCAGCTTTCAGGCCAGGAACTGCTGGAGATCCGCTCCGTGCGTATCCTGAACGGTGAACGCGGCCCGCAGGTTCGCGGCTCGGTCCATGAATGGCCCTCACGCGCCAGCAGCGCGCTGGATACGCTGCTCTCAGAGATCCAGTTTGCCAGCGACCAGCGCAGCCGAATGGATACGCTGATCCGCTCTTATGCCGCGCAGGATAATAAAACCGGCCTTAACAACCGCCTTTTCTTTGACAATCAACTCGCCACGCTGCTCGACGACCCGGAAAAAGTGGGTACGCACGGGGTGGTGATGATGATTCGCCTGCCCGATTTCGATCTGCTGCGCGACACATGGGGGCAGCGGGCGGCGGAAGAAAATCTCTTTACGCTGATCAACCTGCTCTCCACCTTTATTATGCGCTATCCGGGGGCGCTGCTGGCCCGCTACCACCGCAGCGACTTTGCCGTATTGCTTCCGCATCGCACGTTGAAGGAATCAGAAAGCATTGCCAGCCAGCTACTTAAGGCCGTCGACGCGCTGCCGCAGAGCAAAATGCTCGACAGAGACGATATGGTCCATATGGGGATTTGCGCCTGGCGCGGCGGACAGTCGACAGAGCAGGTGATGGAGCATGCGGAAGCGGCCACCCGCAACGCGGTATTGCAAGGGGCGAACGGATGGGCAGTCTATGATGATTCGCTGCCTGAAAAAGGGCGTGGAAACGTGCGCTGGCGTACTTTGATTGAGCAAATGCTGAGTCGCGGCGGGCCGCGTATTTATCAAAAACCGGCGGTCATGAAGAACGGTTTTGTCCACCACCGGGAATTGATGTGCCGTATTTTCGACGGGACGGAAGAGGTTATTTCTGCGGAATATCTGCCGATGGTTCTGCAATTTGGGCTCTCCGAAGAGTATGACCGCCAGCAAATTACACGCTTGATTCCATTTTTATCATTCTGGCCTGAAGAGAATCTGGCGTTACAGGTTACCGTTGAGTCATTAATACGCCCGCGTTTTCAGCGCTGGCTGCGTGATACATTAATGCAATGCGAAAAATCGCAACGCAAACGCATTATTTTTGAACTTGCTGAGGCGGATGTGGGTCAACACATCAGCCGGTTGCGTCCGGTGGTCCGTTTGATCAACGCGCTCGGTGCCCGTGTCGCGGTAACGCAGGCGGGTTTAACGCTGGTCAGTACCAGCTGGATCAAGGAGCTGGATGTGGAGCTATTAAAGCTACATCCGGGGCTGGTAAGGAATATTGAGAAGCGCACGGAAAACCAGCTGCTGGTTCAGAGTCTGGTTGAAGCGTGTAAGGGAACGCGAACACAGGTATTTGCCGCAGGCGTGCGCTCCAGAGGCGAATGGCAGATGTTAACAGAGCGCGGAGTGACGGGCGGTCAGGGCGATTTTTTTGCCGCCTCTCAGCCGCTTGACACCAACGTGAAAAAATATTTGCAAAGATACTCTGTTTGACCTGCCGTTTACGTTGTTTTCACGTAGAATATCGCGCCTGTAGCTTTGAGTATGTCGAGCAAAAAGCCAGTGAACGACCTTTAATGGGTTACAAATATCAGTGAGGAACACGACTGTTTACTCAGCCCTGAGGGAGTCAGGGGATGAATTTGTAACAACAGGAAACGTACTGCACAAATTTTCACCGTTGCAGATGATTTTTGCGCCTTGTCGCTGCTGCGTGTGGTTGGTAAAGTAAGCGGATTTTGTTTTCCGCCCCAGCTTTCAGGATTATCCCTTAGTATGTTGAAAAAATTTCGTGGCATGTTTTCCAATGACCTGTCCATTGACCTGGGTACCGCGAATACCCTTATTTATGTAAAAGGACAAGGCATCGTATTGAATGAGCCTTCTGTTGTGGCCATTCGTCAGGATCGTGCAGGCTCGCCGAAAAGCGTGGCCGCAGTGGGTCATGACGCGAAGCAGATGCTGGGTCGTACCCCTGGCAACATCGCCGCTATTCGCCCAATGAAAGACGGCGTTATCGCTGATTTCTTCGTGACTGAAAAAATGCTTCAGCACTTCATCAAGCAGGTTCACAGCAACAGCTTCATGCGCCCAAGCCCGCGTGTTCTGGTGTGTGTGCCGGTTGGCGCAACTCAGGTAGAACGTCGCGCAATCCGTGAATCTGCCCAGGGTGCAGGCGCACGTGAAGTGTTCCTGATTGAAGAGCCAATGGCTGCGGCAATCGGTGCGGGTCTGCCTGTTTCTGAAGCCACCGGTTCTATGGTGGTGGATATCGGTGGTGGTACCACTGAAGTGGCCGTTATCTCACTGAACGGCGTGGTGTACTCCTCCTCCGTACGTATCGGTGGTGACCGCTTCGATGAAGCCATCATCAATTACGTGCGCCGTAACTACGGCTCTCTGATCGGTGAAGCCACCGCAGAGCGTATCAAACACGAAATCGGTTCTGCATATCCAGGCGATGAAGTGCGTGAGATCGAAGTGCGTGGCCGTAACCTGGCGGAAGGTGTTCCACGCGGCTTTACCCTGAACTCCAACGAAATTCTGGAAGCACTGCAGGAACCACTGACGGGCATCGTGAGCGCTGTAATGGTTGCGCTGGAACAGTGCCCACCAGAGCTGGCGTCCGACATCTCCGAGCGCGGTATGGTTCTGACCGGTGGTGGTGCGCTGCTGCGTAACCTCGACCGCCTGTTGATGGAAGAGACAGGTATTCCTGTCGTAGTTGCAGAAGATCCACTGACTTGCGTCGCCCGCGGTGGTGGCAAGGCGCTGGAAATGATCGACATGCACGGCGGCGACTTGTTCAGCGAAGAGTAGTCATGGTGAAAGGGTAGCGAATCGCTACCCTTTCTCTCTGACACGAGAATACGCATAGCCTATGAAGCCAATTTTTAGCCGTGGCCCATCGCTACAGTTTCGCCTCATTCTGGCGGTTCTGGTTGCGCTTGGCGTCATTATTGCCGATAGCCGCCTCGGTACGTTCAGCCAGATCCGAACGTACATGGATACCGCCGTCAGTCCTTTCTACTTTATATCAAATGGTCCCCGTGAACTGCTCGACTCCGTTTCTCAAACGCTGTCTTCACGAGACCAGCTCGAACTTGAAAACCGGGCATTACGCCAGGAATTGCTGCTGAAAAACAGCGAACTGCTGATGCTGGGGCAATACAAGCAGGAAAACGCGCGTCTGCGTGAACTGCTCGGCTCGCCGCTGCGTCAGGACGAGCAGAAGATGGTTACCCAGGTGATCTCCACCGTGAACGACCCTTACAGCGATCAGGTTGTGATCGACAAAGGGAGCGTGAACGGGGTGTATGAAGGTCAGCCCGTCATTAGTGATAAGGGCGTAGTAGGCCAGGTCGTTGCCGTCGCCAAACTGACCAGCCGCGTGCTGCTGATTTGCGACGCCACCCACGCACTGCCGATCCAGGTCCTGCGTAACGATATCCGCGTGATTGCGGCCGGTAACGGCTGTACGGACGATCTGCAGCTTGAACATCTGCCTGCTAACACGGACATCCGTGTCGGCGACGTGCTGGTGACGTCCGGTCTCGGTGGACGCTTCCCTGAAGGTTACCCGGTTGCGGTGGTCTCTTCGGTTAAGCTGGATACGCAGCGTGCATACACCGTGATTCAGGCCCGTCCAACCGCCGGTTTACAGCGTCTGCGCTACCTGCTGCTGCTCTGGGGTGCCGATCGTAACGGTGCTAACCCGATGACGCCTGAAGAGGTGCATCGCGTGGCGAATGAACGCCTGATGCAGATGATGCCGCAGGTTCTTCCGCCAGCGGACTCTATGGGGCCGCCTGCGCCCGTGCCTGCGCCGGCAACCGGGTTAACGCAGCCGCAGCCTGATGCGCCGCCACCGCCTAAACTCTCTTCGGGAGGGCAGTAGTGGCAAGCTATCGTAGCCAGGGACGCTGGGTCATCTGGCTCTCGTTCCTCATTGCACTGTTGCTGCAGATTATGCCCTGGCCGGATAACATTCTCGTTTTCCGGCCAAACTGGGTCTTGCTCATTTTACTTTACTGGATCCTTGCCCTGCCGCATCGCGTAAATGTCGGCACGGGTTTTGTGATGGGTGCCATACTGGATCTCATTAGTGGCTCTACGCTGGGCGTGCGCGCCCTGTCCATGAGCATTATTGCGTACCTCGTCGCACTGAAATTCCAGCTCTTCCGTAACCTCGCGCTCTGGCAACAGGCCCTGGTCGTGATGCTGTTGTCGCTTGCTGCGGATATCGTTGTTTTCTGGGCAGAGTTTTTAGTGATCAACGTCTCTTTCCGACCGGAAGTGTTCTGGAGTAGTGTAGTAAACGGTGTGCTCTGGCCGTGGCTATTCCTGCTGATGCGTAAGGTTCGCCAGCAGTTTGCTGTGCAATAAAAGGTTTCTATGACGTCTCTGTATCTTGCTTCCGGCTCCCCGCGCCGTCAGGAACTCCTGACGCAGTTAGGGGTCTCTTTTGAACGCATCGTGACCGGCATTGAAGAAAAACGTGCTGAGGGCGAAAGTGCTCAGCAGTACGTGTCTCGTCTGGCACGCGAGAAAGCGCAGGCGGGCGTGGCCTGTGTGCCGCGCGATCTGCCCGTGCTGGGAGCAGATACCATCGTTATCCTTAACGGTGAAGTCCTCGAGAAACCGCATGACGCCGGCCATGCGGCGCGCATGCTGCGCAAGATGTCCGGGCAAACGCACCAGGTGATGACGGCCGTCGCGCTGGCGGACAGCCAGCACGTGCTGGATTGCCTGGTGGTTACGGATGTCACGTTCAGAGTGATTACCGACGACGAGATCGCCGCTTATATTGCCAGCGGTGAACCGATGGATAAAGCAGGTGCATACGGTATTCAAGGGTTGGGTGGCTGTTTTGTCAGGAAGATTAATGGCAGCTATCACGCCGTAGTCGGCTTACCGCTGGTGGAAACGTATGAGTTGCTGAGCAATTTTAACTCACTGCGTGAGGGAAGGGATAATTATGACGGCTGAATTGTTGGTAAACGTAACGCCATCGGAAACCCGTGTGGCCTATATTGACGGTGGCATTCTTCAGGAAATTCATATTGAGCGTGAAGCGCGGCGCGGAATAGTAGGCAATATCTACAAAGGTCGTGTCAGTCGTGTACTGCCGGGTATGCAGGCGGCTTTTGTAGATATTGGACTGGATAAGGCGGCATTTTTACATGCCTCCGACATCATGCCGCACACCGAGTGCGTCGCGGGCGAAGAGCAAAAGCAGTTTGCCGTGCGCGACATTTCCGAGCTGGTGCGTCAGGGCCAGGACTTAATGGTGCAGGTGGTGAAAGACCCCCTTGGCACCAAAGGTGCCCGTCTGACCACCGACATTACCTTACCTTCCCGCTATCTGGTCTTTATGCCCGGCGCGTCACACGTGGGCGTTTCGCAGCGTATTGAGAGCGAAAGCGAGCGCGAGCGGCTGAAGAAAGTGGTCAGCGCCTACTGCGATGAACAGGGCGGGTTTATTATCCGTACCGCTGCAGAAGGGATCAGCGAAGAAGACCTGGCGTCGGATGCGGCTTACCTGAAGCGCGTCTGGACCAAAGTGATGGAGCGTAAAAAACGCAACCAGACTCGCTACCAGCTGTACGGTGAGCTGGCGCTTGCGCAGCGCGTGCTGCGTGATTTTGCCGACGCGCAGCTCGACCGCATCCGCGTGGACTCTCGCCTGACATATGAAGCGCTGCTGGAGTTTACCGCTGAATACATCCCGGAAATGCCGGGCCTGCTGGAGCATTACACCGGGCGTCAGCCGATCTTCGATCTCTATGATGTCGAAAACGAGATCCAGCGAGCCCTGGAGCGTAAGGTCGAACTGAAGTCCGGCGGCTATCTGATCATCGATCAGACCGAAGCGATGACCACCGTCGATATCAACACCGGCGCGTTTGTCGGTCATCGCAATCTGGACGACACCATCTTCAACACCAACATCGAAGCCACGCAGGCGATTGCGCGTCAGCTTCGTCTGCGCAACCTCGGCGGCATTATCATCATCGACTTTATCGATATGAGTAATGAAGACCATCGTCGTCGCGTGCTGCACTCGCTGGAACAGGCGCTGAGTAAAGATCGCGTGAAGACCAGCATCAATGGCTTCTCGCAGCTCGGCCTGGTGGAAATGACCCGGAAACGGACCCGCGAAAGCGTGGAACATGTCCTGTGTAATGAGTGTCCAACCTGCCATGGACGCGGAACGGTAAAGACGGTGGAGACGGTCTGCTACGAGATCATGCGTGAAATTGTCCGTGTCCATCATGCCTACGACTCAGACCGTTTTCTGGTCTATGCTTCCCCTGCGGTGGCTGAAGCCCTGAAAGGCGAAGAGTCGCACGCGCTGGCGGAAGTGGAAATCTTTGTCGGCAAACAGGTAAAAGTACAAATTGAACCGCTCTATAACCAGGAGCAGTTTGACGTCGTAATGATGTAAAACGCAGTACGCTGCGTGACGAAAGCTGACAAGGAGAGATGCGTGAGGCGATTGCCGGGGATTTTAGTGCTTACAGGGGCAACGCTGGTCGTGATTGTCGCGTTGCTCGTGAGCGGGCTACGCCTCGTTTTACCGCATCTGGACAGCTGGCGTCCGCAGCTGCTGGCGAAAATCGAATCCACCACCGGCGTGCCGGTCGACGTAAGCCAGGTTAGCGCCAGCTGGCAGAATTTTGGCCCGACGCTGGATGTCCGTGACATCAACGCCAGCCTGAAAGATGGCGGTCATCTCAAAATCAAACGCGTAACCCTGGCGCTGGACGTCTGGCAAAGCCTGCTGCATCTGCGCTGGCAGTTTCGCGATCTCACCTTTTATCAACTCCAGTTTCTGACCAATACGCCGCTGACGGGCGGTGATAACAATCAGGGCCTGGAAGCCAACCGCTTCAGCGATCTCTTCCTCCGCCAGTTCGATCATTTCGATCTGCGCGACAGCGAAGTGAGCTTTATTACCCTTTCTGGCCAGCGCGCCGAACTGGCGATCCCGCAGCTGACCTGGCTTAACGGCAAGGATCGACACCGCGCCGAGGGGCAGGTCAATCTTTCCAGCCTGAACGGCCAGCACGGCGTCATGCAGGTGCGTATGGACTTGCGTGACGATGACGGCCTGTTAAACAACGGCAAAGTCTGGCTGCAGGCCGACGATGTGGATGTAAAGCCCTGGCTCGGCGACTGGCTGCAGCAAAACATGCAGCTGGAAACCGCCCGTTTCAGCCTTGAGGGCTGGATGACCCTGACGAAAGGGAAATTTGCCAGCGGCGATATCTGGCTGAAGCAAGGGGGCGCGAGCTGGAAGGGTGAAAGACAGCAGCATCAGCTTTCCGTTGATAACCTCACCGCGCACGTGACGCAGGAAAAAGAGGGCTGGCAGTTCGCCATCCCGGATACGCGCATCACGATGGACGGCAAGCCGTGGCCGCGCGGTGCGCTGACGCTGGCCTGGATGCCGGAGCAGGACGTGGGCGGCGCGGCGAGTAAACGCAGCGATGAGCTGCGCATCCGCGCCAGTAACCTGGATCTGGCGGCCATTGAAGGCCTGCGCTCCATGGCGGCAAAGCTCTCTCCGGACCTGGGCGAGATCTGGCTGGCAACGCAGCCGAGCGGAAAAATTGATTCTCTGGCGCTGGATATCCCGCTTCAGGCGACGGAAAAAACCCGTTTCCAGGCAACATGGAAAGATCTTGCCTGGAAGCAGTGGAAGATGCTGCCGGGCGCGGAGCATTTCAGCGGCAAGCTGGAAGGCAGCGTGGAGAACGGCAGGCTCACGGCCGATATGCACAACGCTAAAATGCCTTACGAGACGGTCTTCCGCGCGCCGCTGGAAATTGAGCAGGGCAGCGCGGTGCTTAACTGGCTCCGTAACGATAAGGGCTTCCAGCTTGATGGTCGCCATATCGACGTCAAAGCCAAAGCGGTACACGCGCGGGGTGACTTCCGCTATTTACAGCCGCAGGGTGACGAACCGTGGCTGGGCATTCTGGCCGGGATCAGTACCGATGACGGTTCTCAGGCCTGGCGCTATTTCCCGGAAAATCTGATGGGTAAAGCGCTGGTCGACTATCTGAGCGGCGCAATTCAGGGCGGTCAGGCGGAAAACGCCACGCTGGTCTACGGCGGTAACCCGCATCTTTTCCCGTACAAACATAATGAGGGGCAGTTCCAGGTGCTGGTGCCGCTGCACGACGCCACCTTCGCGTTCCAGCCGGGCTGGCCCGCGCTGAAAAACCTGGATATCGAGCTTAACTTCCTCAACGACGGATTATGGATGAAGGCGGACAGCGTTGCGCTGGGAGGCGTAACGGCCAGCAACCTGACGGCCAACATCCCGGACTACTCAAAAGAGAAGCTGCTGATTGATGCCGACATCAACGGCCCGGGGAAAGCGGTGGGGCCGTACTTTGAGGAGACGCCACTCAAAGAGTCGCTGGCGGCGACCCTTCAGCAGCTCCAGCTCGATGGCGATGTGAATGCTCGCTTACATCTGGATATCCCGCTGGACGGTGAAATGACCACCGCCAAAGGTGACGTCCGTCTGAAGAACAACAGCCTGTACATTAAACCGCTTGATAGCACCCTGAAAGACCTCAGCGGACAGTTCAGCTTTGTGAACGGTAATTTGAAAAGCGAGCCGCTGACCGCCAGCTGGTTTAATCAGCCGGTGAATATCGACTTCTCAACAGCCGAGGGGCAAAAGGCTTATCAGGTGGCCGTTAATCTGGACGGCAACTGGCAGCCGTCGCGTATGGATGTCCTGCCGAAGCCGATTGAGGCGTCAGTAGCGGGCGCGGTCGCCTGGCAGGGCAAAGTGGCAATCGACCTGCCTTATCACGCGGGTGCACACTATAAGGTCGACATTACGGGTGACCTGAAGAATCTTCAAAGCCAACTGCCTGCGCCGCTGGATAAACAGGCGGGACAGCCGCTGCCGGTGAAGCTTAACGTTGATGGCAATCTGGACAGCTTCGCGCTGACCGGAAGCGCGGGCGGAACAAACCACTTTAACAGCCGCTGGCTGCTTAACCGCAAGCTTACCCTCGACAAAGCCATCTGGACGACGGACAGCAAAACCACGCCGCCGTTGCCTGAGCATGCGGGCGTTGAGCTGAATCTCCCGCCGATGGACGGCGCGGAGTGGCTGGCGCTGTTCCAGAAAGGCGTTGGGCAAAACGTTGATGAGGCCGCCCAGTTCCCGCAGACCATTACCGTACGTACGCCGTCGCTGATGCTGGGCGGACAGCAGTGGAACAATCTGAGCATTGTCTCCCAGCCAACCGCTAACGGCTCAAAAGTGGAGGCGCAGGGCCGGGAAATCAACGGCACGCTGACCATGCGCAATAACGCGCCGTGGCAGGCAGCGATCCGCTATCTCTACTACAACCCGGCTGCTGCGAGTAAAGATAAACCGGCGAATACATCGCCGCTGAGTAATACTACTCGCGTCGATTTTAGCGGCTGGCCCGATCTGCAGCTGCGCTGCGCGGAGTGCTGGCTGTGGGGGCAAAAATATGGCCGTATCGACGGTGATTTTGCCATCCAGGGGAATACGCTCAAGCTCTCCGGCGGATTGATCGACACCGGCTTTGGCCGCATGACGGCGGGTGGAGAGTGGGTGAATAACCCGGGCGAGCAGCGCACGTCTCTGAAGGGCGACATTAAAGGCAACAAGCTGGATGCGGCAGCCAACTTCTTTGGCATCAGCACGCCGCTGCGCGGCTCCTCGTTTAACGTTAATTACGATCTTCACTGGCGTGCCGCGCCGTGGACACCGGACGAAGCGTCACTGAACGGTATTCTGAAAACACACTTTGGCAAAGGTGAAATCGCCGACGTGAGCACGGGGCGCGCCGGGCAGATCCTGCGCCTCCTCAGCTTTGATGCGCTGCTGCGCAAGCTGCGCTTCGATTTCAGCGACACCTTCAGCGAAGGTTTCTATTACGATTCCATCCGCAGTACGGCGTGGATCAAGGACGGCGTTCTGCACACGGACGACACGCTGGTGGATGGGCTGGAAGCGGACATCGCCATGAAAGGCTCAGTCAACCTCGTGCGTCGCGAGCTGGATATGGAAGCCGTGGTGGCGCCGGAAATTTCCGCCAGCGTGGGCGTGGCGGCGGCCTTTGTGGTTAACCCGATTGTCGGTGCGGCGGTGTTTGCCGCCAGTAAAGTGCTGGGGCCGCTGTGGAGCAAGGTCTCCATTCTGCGCTACCGCATTACCGGTCCGGTGGATAAACCGCAGATTAACGAGGTGCTGCGCCAGCCGCGCAAAGATGCACAGCAATGATTTGACGTGGGCTGGTAATTGCCTCACTCTCAATAAATACGATCTTTATACCGCCACGGGCGGCAACGAACGAGTAGCAATACTATGAGTCTGAACCTGGTAAGTGAACATTTGCTCGCAGCGAACGGCCTGAGCCATCAGGACCTGTTCTCCATTCTTGGTCAACTGACCGAACGCCGTCTCGACTACGGCGATCTCTATTTCCAGTCGAGCTATCACGAATCCTGGGTTTTAGAAGACAGCATCATCAAAGATGGCTCATATAACATTGACCAGGGCGTCGGCGTGCGCGCCATCAGCGGTGAAAAAACCGGTTTTGCCTATGCCGACCAGATTAGCCTGGCCGCGCTTGAGCAGAGCGCGCAGGCCGCGCGTACCATTGTGCGCGATGCCGGCGACGGTCGCGTGAAAACCCTGGGTGAAGTGCAGCACTCCGCGCTTTATACCAGCATCGACCCGCTGCAGAGCATGAGCCGCGAAGAGAAGCTGGACATCCTGCGCCGCGTGGACAAAGTGGCGCGCGCTGCCGACAAACGTGTTCAGGAAGTTTCCGCCAGCCTGAGCGGTGTGTATGAACTGATTCTGGTGGCGGCAACGGACGGTACGCTCGCGGCCGATGTGCGTCCGCTGGTGCGTCTCTCCATCAGCGTGCAGGTCGATGACAACGGCAAACGCGAGCGCGGCTCAAGCGGCGGCGGCGGTCGTTTCGGCTATGACTGGTTCCTGGGTGATGTTGACGGCGAAGCGCGCGCTGACGCGTGGGCTAAAGAAGCCGTGCGCATGGCGCTGGTGAATCTTAATGCTGTTGCGGCGCCGGCCGGGACATTCCCGGTGGTGCTGGGCGCAGGCTGGCCGGGCGTGCTGCTGCACGAAGCGGTGGGCCACGGTCTGGAAGGCGATTTTAACCGTCGTGGGACGTCCGTGTTCAGCGGCCAGATCGGACAGCTCGTCTCCTCTGAGCTTTGCACCGTAGTAGATGATGGCACCATGCTTGACCGCCGCGGCTCGATTTCTATCGACGATGAAGGTACGCCAGGCCAGTACAACGTGCTGATCGAAAACGGCGTTCTGAAAGGCTACATGCAGGACAAACTCAACGCGCGCCTGATGGGCGTAGCGCCAACGGGTAACGGCCGCCGTGAATCTTACGCGCACCTGCCGATGCCGCGCATGACCAACACTTATATGCTGCCGGGCAAATCCACGCCGCAGGAGATTATCGAATCCGTGGATTACGGTATCTTTGCGCCAAACTTTGGCGGCGGCCAGGTGGATATCACATCCGGTAAGTTTGTCTTCTCGACTTCAGAAGCGTACCTGATTGAGAAGGGCAAAGTGACCAAAGCGGTGAAGGGCGCGACCCTGATTGGCTCCGGCATTGAAGCGATGCAGCAGATTTCCATGGTCGGTAACGATCTGAAGCTGGATAACGGCGTGGGTGTTTGCGGTAAAGAAGGCCAGAGCCTGCCGGTTGGTGTGGGTCAGCCAACGCTGAAAGTGGATAATCTGACGGTGGGCGGCACGGCCTGACCTGAGCAAACATAAAAAATGGCGCTACAGATGTAGCGCCATTTTTTTAACGTAAGTTACCCAGCGGGATCTCCGGATCCGGCTCGTGAGTTATGCGGTTACGCAAGTCACGTCGAATGATTTCGATCGACCAGAACCAGACCAGATGACCCACGATCTCTGACACATGTTCATACCAGGGCAGATCAAACAGCGGTGGCGTCAGCCCCATCAGCGGGAAGGAGAGCATGTGAACAAAAAGCTGTGCCAATGCACCCGCCAGCAAACCCTGCCAGAGTTTAATTTTCGGGAAGACTTCAGCAACGACACAATACCCAACCGCGAAGACGATTGAGAAAATAATATGCGTGACGCCGACCCAGTTAAATATATGTCCGGCAAAGGTATAAACTGCTGCGTTAGGATCAACTACGCCCAGCCAGTCGCGTAAAAAAACATAGGGTGGATTTAAAAAATTGCGGGAGCAATCTATTTGGCCTGCGGCTCTTATTAATTGCTCAGGGCCGCATGCGCCGGTAAATAAATCGGTGGGACTGCGTGGCGGGAGTGGTACCTCGGCTCCCCATTTGACAAACGCGGAGACAATTCCTGCAATTAAGCCAATGAACGCGGCGAGTCCGTAGCGCCTGCGTGACGGCGGTGTTTGTTCAAATAGATTCATTTCGTTTCCTTGTTTAACGTCATCCTGCGAAATACATTTTATTATTCAAATCAGCAACAAAATAATAACAGTCTGAATGCCAGACTGTTTATAAGGTAAAGGGCAGGCGGCGGCAGTGTCAATTCGCTATTCCTGATAGAAGCTAAAGAATATTCCTGGATGAAGGCCGGCTTCATCCTGAAATATTAATGGCGCGGATATTTCAGAAATTAATTACTTATTCCTTTCTTCTTCCGCGCATTCCCTGAAACAGCTCTGCTACGTCGACAAAATAGTCGGTCAGATAGTTAATACACACCTGTACTTTGAGGGGCAGCTTGTCCTTCTCGGTATACAGAGCGTAGACCGGGCGTGGATCGGACTGATAGCGCGGGAAGAGGATCTCCAGCACGCCGCTGTTGATCTCATTGATCACCCACATCAGCGGCACGTAGGCGATCCCGGCGCCGGCCACCAGCCAGCGCGAAATGGTCATCGGATCGTTGGTGACGAACCGGCCTTCCGGCAGCAGCCTGGTGGAGATCCCTTCCGGAGCAATCAGTTCAAATTCATTATCGGGGCGGACGCTGTACTCCAGCCAGGAGTGGTTAGCGAGATCGGCAGGTTTCTCCGGCACACCGTACTGCGCCAGATAGCTCTTCGAGGCACAGACCACCATCGGCATGCTCCCGAGGCGACGCGAGAACAGGCTGGAGTCCTGCAACGCGCCAACGCGGATCACCACGTCTAATCCATCGGCGATCAGGTCTGGGGCAGGGATGCCCGTCACCAGATTGACGGTAAGCCCAGGGTACTCTTTCAGCATGTCCGCCGTCATGGCAGCGAGAACATTTTGTGCCATAGTTGAAGAACACCCTATACGCAGCGTGCCGATGGGCGTGTTGTTAAAGGCATAGAGTTGTTCGTGAACATCCTGCACTTCATGCAGCATGCGGCGACAGCCCTGATAGTAAATTTTACCGGCTTCCGTCAACCCGATGCTGCGGGTGCTGCGGTTGAGCAGCTTAACCTGAAGCTCATCTTCCAGTTTGGACACCGTCTGGCTGATGGATGAGACGCTCATCTGAAGCTGGCGCGCAGCGGCGGTAAATGAGCCGAGTTCAACCACTTTGGCGAAGACGGACATGCGTTTTAAACGTTCCATTGTTCACTCTGGCTTAAAAGTGATTTAGATCACATATGATAGATAACAGCATAACAGTTACGTTAATATATTATTAATTACATAACGGCTGCGCCATTCTCGCCCTGCGTTTCTAGCTCTCCTGCGATGGCGTGCGCTAAAAAATTCTGAAGCCTGCACTCTCTCTTATCAAGGTCAACATGAGTCTGTTTCCCGTTATCGTGGTGTTCGGTCTGTCGTTCCCACCGATATTTTTCGAGCTACTTTTATCACTGGCGATCTTCTGGCTGGTGCGCAAGGTGCTGGTCCCGACTGGGATCTACGATTTCGTCTGGCACCCTGCATTGTTCAATACCGCGCTGTATTGCTGCCTGTTTTACCTGATATCGCGCATGTTTGTCTGAGGTTGATGTGAAAACGCTAACAAGAAAAATCTCCCGCACCGCCATTACCATGGCGCTGGTTATCCTCGCGTTCATCGCTATTTTTCGCGCCTGGGTTTATTACACCGAATCACCGTGGACGCGTGACGCGCGCTTTAGCGCCGATGTGGTGGCAATTGCCCCCGACGTGGCCGGCCTTATCACGGCGGTTAACGTTCACGATAACCAGCTGGTGAAGAAAGATCAGGTCCTGTTCACCATCGACCAGCCTCGTTACCAGAAGGCGCTGGAGGAAGCAGAAGCAGACGTGGCCTATTACCAGGCGCTGGCCGCAGAGAAACGCCGAGAGGCAGGCCGTCGTAACCAGCTGGGCGTTCAGGCCATGTCCCGCGAAGAGATTGACCAGTCCAACAACGTGCTGCAAACCGTGCTGCACCAGTTAGCGAAAGCGCAGGCAACGCGCGATCTAGCGAAGCTCGACCTGGAGCGTACCGTGATCCGCGCGCCGGCCGATGGCTGGGTGACCAACCTGAACGTCTATGCCGGGGAGTTTATCACCCGTGGCTCAACCGCCGTGGCGCTGGTTAAACAGAACTCCTTCTACGTGCTCGCCTATATGGAAGAGACCAAGCTGGAGGGCGTTCGTCCGGGTTATCGCGCAGAAGTCACGCCGCTTGGCAGCAACCGCGTCTTTAAAGGTACCGTCGATAGCGTTGCCGCAGGGGTAACCAACTCCAGCAGCTCTAACGATGCCAAAGGGATGGCGACGGTAGATTCTAACCTGGAGTGGGTGCGTCTGGCGCAGCGCGTGCCGGTACGTATTCATCTGGATGAGCAGCAGGGCAACCTGTGGCCAGCGGGTACCACGGCGACGGTGGTGATCACCGGAGAAAAAGATCGGGATGCCAGCCAGGACTCCCTCTTCCGTAAAATTGCCCATCGCCTGCGCGAGTTTGGTTAATCGCCATGGGTATCTTTTCCATCGCCAGCCAGCACATTCGCTTCGCCGTGAAGCTGGCGTGCGCCATCGTGCTGGCGCTGTTCGTTGGCTTCCACTTCCAGCTTGAAACCCCTCGCTGGGCGGTGCTGACCGCCGCGATTGTCGCGGCGGGCCCTGCCTTCGCCGCGGGTGGAGAACCCTACTCTGGTGCGATCCGCTATCGCGGGATGCTGCGTATCATCGGGACGTTTATCGGCTGTTTCGCGGCGCTGACCATTATTATTCTGATGATCCGCACGCCGCTGCTGATGCTAATGGTGTGCTGCATCTGGGCAGGCTTCTGCACCTGGGTCTCGTCTCTGGTAAAAGTGGAGAACTCCTACGCCTGGGGGCTGGCGGGCTATACCGCGCTGATCATTGTCATCACCATCCAAAGCGAACCGCTGCTCGCGCCGCAGTTTGCCGTGGAGCGCTGCAGCGAGATTGTGATTGGTATTGTCTGCGCGATCGTGGCTGACCTGCTTTTCTCCCCGCGCTCGATCAAGCAAGAGGTGGATCGCGAGCTGGACGCGCTGATCGTTGCCCAGTACCAGCTGATGCAGCTGTGCATTAAACACGGCGACAGCGAAGAGGTGGATAAAGCCTGGAGCGGGCTGGTTCGTCGTACGCAGGCGCTGGAAGGGATGCGCAGCAACCTCAATATGGAGTCGTCTCGCTGGGCGCGGGCGAATCGTCGCCTTAAAGCCCTCAATACCGTCTCCTTAACGCTGATTACCCAGGCCTGCGAAACCTATCTCATCCAGAACACCCGGCCGGAAGTGGTCACCGATACGTTCCGCGAACTGTTTGCCGAGCCGGTAGAGACTGTACAGGACGTGCATAAGCAGCTTAAGCGCATGCGCCGGGTGATTGCCTGGACCGGGGAGCGCGAGACGCCGGTGACGATCTACACCTGGGTTGGGGCCGCAACGCGCTATCTGCTGCTTAAGCGCGGCGTGATCGGTAACACCAAAATCAGCGCGGCGGAAGAAGAGGTGCTCCAGGGCGAAGTGGTGATCAAGGCGGAGTCTGCCGAGCGCCATCACGCGATGGTCAACTTCTGGCGTACCACGCTTGCCTGTATGCTCGGCACGCTGTTCTGGCTGTGGACGGGCTGGACGTCCGGCAGCGGCGCGATGGTGATGATTGCCGTCGTGACCGCACTGGCGATGCGTCTGCCTAACCCGCGCATGGTCGCCATTGATTTCCTCTACGGCACCATCGCCGCGCTGCCGATAGGCGCGCTCTATTTCCTGGTCATCATCCCGTCGACGCAGCAGAGCATGCTGCTGCTCTGTATTAGCCTGGCGGTGATGGCGTTCTTTATCGGCATTGAAGTGCAAAAGCGCCGCCTGGGATCGCTGGGGGCGCTGGCGAGTACGATTAACATCATCGTGCTGGATAACCCAATGACCTTCCACTTCAGCCAGTTCCTCGACAGCGCGCTGGGTCAGCTGGTGGGCTGCTTCCTGGCGATGATGGTGATTCTGCTGGTCCGGGATAACTCGCAGGCGCGGACGGGGCGCGTATTGCTGAACCAGTTTGTATCGGCTGCCGTGTCGTCGATGACTACCAATACCGCGCGTCGTAAAGAGAACCACCTGCCCGCGCTCTACCAGCAGCTGTTTTTACTGCTGAACAAGTTCCCGGGCGACATAGCGAAGTTCCGCCTGGCGTTAACCATGATCATCGCGCACCAGCGTCTGCGCAACGCGCCGGTGCCGATCAACGACGATCTCTCGGCATTCCACCGTCAGCTGCGTCGTACCGCCGACCATGTGCTTTCCGCCAGCAGTGACGACAAACGCCGTCGTTACTTTACCCAACTGCTTGAAGAACTGGATATTTATCAGGAAAAGCTCAAGCACTGGCAAGCGCCGCCACAGGTGACCGAGCCGGTAGGGCGGCTGGTGTTTATGCTGCATCGCTACCAGAATGCCCTCACGGATAACTGACTGAAGTAAAAAAACCGACGCCAAAAGCGCCGGTTTTTTTGTGGCTATACTTATTCCAGCACGTACTTACATTCAGGAAGGGAGGACACATGACGACTCAGGCGCTTCAGGACAACACCCTTTTTCAGACCGGCTATCTGGTCGACGGCATCTGGAAAACGCTGGACACAACGTTTGATGTGCTGAACCCCGCGACCGGTGAGGTCATCGCTAAAGTTGCGAAAGCGGGGAAAGCGCAAACCGAAGAAGCGATCGCAGCGGCCACCAAAGCCTTCCCGGCATGGCGTGCCAAAACCGCGAAAGAGCGTTCGGCGATTCTGTACCGCTGGTACGAACTGATTATTGAAAATAAAAGCTGGCTCGGGCGGTTAATGACCACCGAGCAGGGCAAGCCCCTGAAAGAGGCGGAAGGGGAAGTGGAGTATGCCGCCAGCTTTATCCAGTGGTTCGCCGAAGAGGCCAAGCGCGCGAACGGTGAAATTATTCCGCCAATCAAGCCCGGCTCGCGCATTCTGGCGACCCGTGAGCCCATCGGCGTCGTCGCGGCCATCACGCCGTGGAACTTCCCGATGGCGATGCTCACCCGCAAGCTAGGCCCGGCGCTGGCAGCCGGGTGTACCGGTGTCATCAAACCGGCCAATAACACGCCGCTCAGCGCCTTTGCGCTGCTGACGCTGGCAAAACAGGCGGGCGTGCCCGACGGTGTGCTCAACGCGGTGGCCGGAAATACCCATGAAATCAGCGATGCGATCATGGCCAGCCACGACGTGCGTAAAATCTCCTTTACCGGTTCGACCTCCGTCGGCAAAACGCTGGTGCGCAACGCCGCAGAAACCATGAAAAAAGTCTCGATGGAGCTGGGGGGAAATGCTCCGTATATCGTCTTTGAGGATGCCGACATCGAGGCTGCGGTAAAAGGCGCAATTGCCAATAAATTCCGCAATGCCGGGCAGGTCTGCGTCAGCGTGAACCGCTTCTACATTCAGGAAACCGTCTACGACAAGTTTGTGAATAAGCTCGCAGATGCGGTTAATGCCCTTAAGGTGGGGAATGGCCTTGAGGACGGCGTCGTCGTCGGGCCGCTGATTGAATCCGCCGCGGTCGACAAGGTCCGTGAGCATGTTGAAGATGCTGTCACACGAGGGGCGACCGTGCTGGCGGGCGGCAAACCCCATCCGCTGGGCGGTAATTTCTGGATGCCAACCGTGCTGGGCGACTGTCACGAAGGCATGAAGCTGGCAGAAGAAGAGACGTTTGGTCCGGTTGCGGCGTGTTTCCGCTTCACCTCGGAAGATGAAGTCATCCAGCGTGCGAATAACACGCCTTACGGGCTGGCAGCTTACTTCTACACCCAGAACCTTTCCCGGGTTTTCCGCGTTTCACAGGCCATCGAGAGCGGGATGATTGGCATTAACGAGTGCGCCGTTTCCACCGAGCTGGGGCCTTTCGGCGGCGTAAAAGAGTCCGGTCTTGGACGTGAGGGATCCGTGCTGGGGCTGGAAGAGTATCTGGAAGTTAAAACCCTGCATATCGGGGGATTATAATAGACTGGGCGGCTGGCAATGAAAACCTATACTTTTGATTTTGACGAAATCGACAGTCAGGAAGACTTTTATCGGGAATTTATCCGGGCGTTTGATCTTGAACGGGAAAGCGTGACCAATCTGGATACGCTGTGGGACGTGGTCACCGGCAGCATGCTGCCGCTACCGCTGGAGATTGAGTTTATCCATCTGCCCGATAAGCTGCGCAGACGTTTCGGCGCGCTGATATTACTCTTCGATGAAGCGGAGGAAGAGCTTGAAGGACAGCTTCGCTTTAACGCGCGGCATTAAATGAAAAAAGCCCCTGACCACGAGGCCAGGGGCAAGTCGTATGATGAGATACGACGAGGGTTTATTTATACAGTTCAGCCGTGGCGTGCCAGTGGTCACCCTGATTCAGTTCGGTGACGCGATAGCTGCTGGCGCCTGCTTTTTCAGCTTTGGCGGCAAGTTCCTGACGAATGTCCATCGGGGAGCCGGTGACTGACGTTACGGAGACGCTGCCCATTGGCTGCAGATTTTGTGCCTGATCGGCATTTACTTGCTGTACGGCTGCGCTTGCGCCGAAAGAGAGAGCGGATGCCAGACCCAGGGTTGCGATGATCAATTTGGTTTTCATAGTCTTTACTCCTGAACAGGTTTTTGCTCAACGGCGAGAAGGGTTGAACTGCTATTTTTATGCCTGGTGCCGTTGAGTGGAGAGTTATGTCTTCAGTGATTACTTAAACTTATTTGTACAGCTCGGCGGTAGCGTGCCAGTGGTCACCGGAACGTGCTTCGATAATGCGATAGGATGACGCACCTTTTTCTTCCGCTTTTTTGTTCAGCATCTCATGCATGTCCATTGGAGACGTGCCAACAGCGCCGACAGAAACCGTACCGATTGCCTCACGGGATTGCGCCTGGTCAGCATTAATAGCGTCAGCCGCGAAAGCACCGAAGGACAGGACAGACAGGACGCTCAGCGCCGCTACAGTAGTTTTGATTTTCATGATTCTTACCTCGTCGAATTTTTTAGTGGGGTCTTGTTTCGTGACCCTCATCACAAAATCAAGTATACACTAATAACGTAAAAAATTAATACCAGACTAATGGTTTCCCTTGTTATTACGTGTTAAACACGCTTTTTTTTATAACCTAATTGCATAATGTTGGGTGTTTTGTGAGCAATTTGTGCTGGTATTTATAAGAAAATCATAGGGATAATGCTTTTTGATTTTTTGTGCGATTTACGGGATTGCTATTCACTGGATGAATGTTAATGAGTGGTAAAAAGCACTAATCGTCAAAGCAAGGGCAGTGAAATAAAGGGGGAAATGATGCGAGAGCAGAATGATCCCCGCAGCGGCGCTACGGGGGAGGACGCATTACAGTTCCTGTTCGAACAGAACCAGAATCGCTTCGTGGAGATCCTTCACGGAGAAACCGCTAGCCGGGGTGGTAAAGATGGTATCATCACCGGCAATGGTGCCGAGAATACCCTCTGTTTTTCCTAACGAGTCCAGCATGCGGGCAATCAGCTGCGCGGCACCCGGGCTTGTGTGGATGACCACAACGGCGTCGTTATAGTCGATATCCAGAACCAAATTCTTGAGCGGGCTGGAGGTGGTCGGCACGCCAAGTTCAGCCGGCAGGCAATAGACCATCTCCATCTTGGCGTTGCGGGTACGCACCGCGCCAAACTTGGTTAACATGCGGGAGACTTTCGACTGGTTGATGTTATCGAACCCTTGTTCCTGCAGCGCCTGAACAATTTCTCCCTGAGAACTGAATTTCTCTTCTTTAAGTAGCGCCTTAAACGCTTTTACCAATTCTTCTTGCTTAGACGAGCTTCGCATAAGTCACCCGGAATATGACGAAAGAAACAACATTATTATGCATGTGGATGAATTTTTATGCAAATTATCTGCTCAACGGCAGGCTGAAATAATGTTATGAAAGGGAGTGATTTTATCAGATTTCGTTATCAGAAAACATGCCTGGGTCACGCCGCGCAAATAAGCTTAAAAGTAAATTAAATGTTATCAAAATGATGTTGTTTTGGTGGCGTGGCAGGGTGTATTGTAACCACCTCTTAATTCGTTGCCATCTGTCGTCAGATAGCTTTCTGGTGAGAGATAAAGTCGTGTGACCTCAAATTCTTTAGCTTCGAAAATTGTAATTAAAGACATGCTGATTTAAGGTCGCGGCAACGGATTTACAGATACTTAAGTTAACCATAATAAGGAGTTTAGGATGAAAGTCGCAGTCCTCGGCGCTGCTGGTGGTATCGGCCAGGCGCTTGCCCTACTACTGAAAACCCAACTGCCTTCAGGCTCAGAACTCTCCCTGTACGATATTGCTCCGGTAACCCCAGGCGTGGCGGTTGACCTGAGCCACATCCCGACCGCTGTAAAAATCAAAGGCTTCTCCGGTGAAGATGCGCGTCCTGCGCTGCAGGGTGCTGACGTGGTCCTGATTTCTGCAGGCGTGGCGCGTAAGCCAGGCATGGATCGTTCAGACCTGTTCAACGTCAACGCGGGCATCGTGAAAAACCTGGTGCAGCAGATCGCTGAAGTGTGCCCGAAAGCATGCATCGGTATCATCACTAACCCGGTGAACACCACCGTTGCTATCGCAGCCGAAGTGCTGAAGAAAGCGGGTGTGTACGACAAAAACAAACTGTTCGGCGTGACCACGCTGGATATCATCCGTTCCAACACCTTCGTTGCTGAGCTGAAAGGCAAACAGCCAACAGAAGTGGAAGTGCCGGTTATCGGCGGCCACTCTGGCGTGACTATTCTGCCTCTGCTGTCCCAGATCCCGGGCGTGAGCTTCACCGAGCAGGAAGTGGCTGACCTGACCAAACGAATCCAGAACGCGGGCACCGAAGTGGTGGAAGCGAAGGCGGGTGGCGGTTCTGCAACCCTGTCTATGGGCCAGGCGGCTGCACGTTTCGGTCTGTCACTGGTTCGCGCCCTGCAGGGCGAGAAAGGCGTTGTTGAATGCGCTTACGTTGAAGGCGACGGCGAACATGCCCGCTTCTTCTCTCAGCCGCTGCTGCTGGGCAAAAACGGTATTGAAGAGCGTAAGCCTATCGGTACGCTGAGCGCGTTTGAGCAAAACGCGATGGAAGGCATGCTGGACACGCTGAAGAAAGATATCACTTTGGGTGAAGAGTTCGTTAACAAGTAAAACGAAGTGTCTCCCGTAGGCCGGGTAAGCGTTAGCGCCACCCGGCAAAAAAACCGAAGCCAGTAAGTGCTTCGGTTTTTTTATGGGGCTAATTTGTTGCCGGGTATTCCTGAATCGTCACGTGCAGCGTCATTTTCTTATCGTTGCGCATGATTTCCACAGGGATGATCGAGCCAGGGCGAATTTCGGCCACCTGGTCCATCGTCTCCAGGGCAGAGACTGCCGGCGTGCCGTTAACCGACACGATGACATCATTAACCTGAATCCCCGCGTTAGCCGCCGGGCCACCCGGTGCCACCTCGTTGACGACGATGCCCTGAATCTGATCGATACCGCCGCCCTGAGTATGCATTGGCGCAATTTCGCGCCCGCCGATACCGATATAGCCGCGGATCACGCGTCCGTCGCGGATCAGCTTATCCATAATCTTGGTCGCCAGCTGGAACGGAATAGCAAAGCCGATCCCTTCCGGCGTCTCGCCGTCGTTGCTTTTATCGAACGAGAGGGTGTTGATGCCCATCAGTTCGCCCAGCGAGTTGACCAGCGCGCCGCCGGAGTTGCCGTGGTTGATTGATGCATCCGTCTGCAGGAAGTTCTGCCGTCCTGACGGGTTGAGGCCGATTCGACCGGTCGCGCTGATAATTCCCTGCGTGATGGTCTGGCCCAGGTTGTACGGGTTACCGATCGCCAGCACCACATCGCCGATGTGCGGCGTACGTTTACGGTTGATCGGAATGACCGGCAATCCGCCCGTGGCGTTAATCTTCAGCACGGCCAGATCGGTCAGGCTGTCTGAACCCACAAGCAACGCCTCAAACACGCGGCCATCCTGCAGGGCGACGATGATCTGGTCGGCATCGTTGATCACGTGTTTGTTCGTAATAATGTAGCCGCGCTCGTCCATAATCACCCCGGAGCCAAGGGTGCGGATCTCAAGCTGGTTATGTGCTGAGCTGTTGAGGCCGCGGTTATAAACGTTAACCACGGCAGGGGCGGCACGGCGAACGGCCTGGTTATAGGTCGCCGGCGTTTCATCCGTGCTGTCGAACTGGGGGGCAGACAGCTTATTAAACTGACGCAAAGACGGCATCGCCAGTAGCAGCAGGCCTGCGACAATCAAACCGATGACAATGGAACGTAAGAGCTTTAAAAGCATGATGCGCGTGTCGTGAAAAAAGGAACGATTTGCAGCATAACATGAGTTATCCGGACATCACACGCAGCGGTGATGTCCGGGATCGCAAATGCTTAGCGCAACAGAATGTAGATAGACTCATTGCCACGCATGACCTGCAGGGCAATGACCGCCGGTTTGCTCTCCAGCACCTTGCGCAGTTCGGCAATGGACTGCACGCGATTGCGGTTCACGCCAATGATGACATCTTCCTGATGCAATCCGGCCTGCGCGGCAGGGCTGCTCTTCTCGACGGTGTCCAGGCGAATGCCTTTCGTACCGTCTTTCAACTGCCCATCGCTTAGCGTTGCCCCCTGCAGCGCCGGGGCGATAAGCTCCGCGCTGGCAGAGGACGAGGTGCTTTTATCCAGCGTCACTTCGACGTTCAGCGGCTTACCGTCACGGATCAGGCCCAGCTTCACTTTGGCCCCCGGTTCGGTGGTGGCGATACGCGAACGCAGTTCAGCAAAGCTACTCAGCGGCTTGTCGTTAAGGCTGACGATCACATCGCCCGATTTGATGCCTGCTTTTGCCGAGCCGGAGTTTGGCAGCACTTCACTGACAAACGCACCGCGCTGCACGTTGATATTGAACGCTTTCGCGATATCCGCGCTCATCTCCATGCCTTTAATACCCAGCAGTCCACGTTTGACTTCGCCGAACTGGATTAGCTGCTGCGCCAGCGTTTTAGCCATATTGCTCGGGATCGCAAAGCCAATCCCAATGCTGCCGCCGCCCGGAGCCAGAATTGCCGTGTTAATGCCAATCAGCTCGCCGTTAAGGTTGAGTAATGCCCCGCCGGAGTTGCCCCGGTTGATTGAGGCATCGGTCTGGATGAAGTTTTCCAGACCTTCCAGATTCAGGCCACTGCGTCCCAGCGCCGAGACTATGCCGGAGGTGGCGGTTTGACCTAAACCAAAGGGATTGCCCACGGCGACGGCAAAATCACCGACGCGCAGCTTGTCGGAATCCGCAATGGCAATCTGGGTCAGGTTGCTCGGGTTCTGCACCTGCAATAGCGCGATGTCGCTCTGATCATCGCCGCCAATCAGTTTGGCATCAAATTCACGACCATCGTTCAGCTGGACGCTGATTTTATCGGCCTGGCTGATGACATGATTGTTGGTCAGAATATAGCCTTTAGCCGCATCAATGATGACACCGGAGCCCAGGCCTTCAAAAGGCTGAGCCTGCTGGTTGGGGGACTCATCGCCAAAATATTTTTTCAGTTCTTCCGGTACGCGCTGGCTTTGAACCGCCGTGCCTTCTACCTGAACGCTCACGACCGCGGGCAACACTTTTTCCAGCATCGGCGCGAGGCTGGGAGTGGCTGCCTGTCCCGGCACCTGCGAAGGTAGCGCCGCACCGGCAGGGAAGGACGCCGAGAGAGATAACCCGACACTTAACGCTATAGCGCTCAACAGCTGGTTTTTTTTCTTCATTGATGCTGACTCTCGTATCCTGGAATGAAAGAAGAACGGCCCAAAATCATGATGATGTTATTGAATTTTATACCGCTGAACAATGAGGTGTTTGACTAAATAATAGCTGGGGGACGGGAAGAAAGGACGGGCGCAAGAGATGCGCCCGTAAAATATATTTATGTTGTGCGATTAATCGCGTTTTGCGCCACCGCGCAGCAGGCCGGACGCGCCGTCAGAGTAGTCGCGTGGCATCTGAACCGGAGCCTGATCGTTACCCGCTTCTGAGTCGGCCAGACGGTTGCGGAACGGGTTAGTCTCCGCGGTCATTTCCGGCAGCAGGCTGCTGGAGCTTTTCGCCATATGCTGATACAGCTGACGGTAGTCGGTCGCCATGTTGTCCAGCAGCTCGGCGCTACGGGCAAAGTGGCTGACCAGCTCTTCGCGATACTCTTCCAGCTCTGCTTTATTCTTTTCCAGTTCGTACTGCAGTGACTGCTGCTGACGCAATTTGCGGTTACCGAAACGCATGGCCACAGCACCGATCACGATGCCGACGACTAAACCGATTAGCGCATATTCCCAGGTCATGAACTTCTCCCGTTGTCTTGTTGTTCCGTAGGGTGTTGGCTCGGCTCCTGCCTGTGCCTGATAATGCCACTATAACCGCTATTTCCGCAGAAGTGGAATCCTGACGTATCATCGCGTAGTGTAGAACGGCCTTTTTTTCATCAGTCACGCCTGCTGATGAGCATTAATTGAAGGAATAACAATAAGATTATGCAAATCCTGTCCCCTGCATCGCGATATCAACTGGCCCTGAATGAGGGTACTCATCAGCCTGATGACGTTCAACGTGAGGCGGTAAACCGTCTGGAGATGATTTATCAGGCGCTCACGGCAAAACCTGCTGAAGTAGAACAGAGTGGTGGGCTCAAAGCGGCGTTTGGCCGACTTCTCGGCAAAAAAGCGCCGCAGGCTCAGGCTCCGGTGCGCGGTTTATATATGTGGGGCGGCGTCGGTCGCGGAAAAACCTGGCTGATGGATCTGTTTTATCTCAGCCTGCCGGGGGAGCGTAAACAGCGCCTCCACTTCCATCGCTTTATGCTGCGGGTGCATGAAGAGCTGACAGCGCTGCAGGGCAAAAGCGATCCGCTGGAGATTGTGGCTGACAGGTTCAAGGCGGAAACGGACGTGCTCTGCTTCGATGAGTTTTTTGTTTCTGACATTACCGACGCCATGCTGTTAGGCGGGCTGATGAAAGCGCTGTTTGCCCGCGGGATCACGCTCGTTGCCACGTCGAATATCCCGCCGGATGAACTCTATCGCAACGGCCTGCAGCGGGCGCGTTTCCTGCCGGCCATTGATGCTATCAAACAGCATTGCGACATCATGAATGTCGATGCCGGTGTCGATTATCGTCTGCGCACGTTAACGCAGGCGCACCTGTGGCTTTCGCCGTTAAACGCCGATACCGCTCGCGAGATGGATAAACTCTGGCTGGCGCTGGCGGGCGCAAAACGCGAAAACGCACCGACGCTGGAGATTAACCATCGCCCGTTACCTACCCTTGGCGTAGAAAACCAGACGCTGGCGGTCTCTTTTGCGACGCTCTGCGTGGATGCCCGCAGCCAGCATGACTATATTGCGCTTTCGCGCCTGTTCCACACCGTGATGATGCTGGATGTGCCGGTGATGACGCGGCTGATGGAGAGCGAAGCGCGGCGCTTCATTGCGCTGGTGGACGAGTTTTACGAGCGCCACGTCAAGCTTGTCGTCAGCGCCGAGGTGCCTTTATATGAGATCTACCAGGGCGAGCGGCTGAAGTTTGAGTTCCAGCGCTGCCTCTCGCGCCTGCAAGAGATGCAGAGCGAAGAGTATCTCAAGCGTGAGCATATGCCCTAATCAATGCTCCTCTCTCCCACGGGGAGAGGGGCTGGGAGTGAGGGCACCAGACCGCACAAACGCGCCCCCCGAAAAACCCATTCCAAATCACATTTAAGGGTCGATCTTTGACCTCAACTTCTCTATAATCTTGCGACCCCACGTTACGAGAAGGTTTTTTTCCCGAAACTTTCTATGTGTCGGCATGTGCTATTCGAAGGGGTAGGTTTGCCGGACTTTGTCGTGTGAACCTCAACTGACTAAACGTTTGGGTGTTCACCAACGTGTAACTTATTATTTGGGTAAGCTTTTAATGAAAACTTTTACAGCTAAACCAGAAACCGTACAGCGCGACTGGTATGTTGTTGACGCGACCGGTAAAACTCTGGGCCGTCTGGCTACTGAACTGGCTCGTCGCCTGCGCGGTAAGCATAAAGCGGAATACACTCCGCACGTTGATACCGGTGATTACATCATCGTTCTGAACGCTGACAAAGTTGCTGTTACCGGCAACAAGCGTACTGACAAAGTGTACTACCACCACACCGGCCACATCGGTGGTATCAAAGAAGCGACCTTTGAAGAGATGATTGCCCGCCGTCCTGAGCGTGTGATTGAAATCGCGGTTAAAGGCATGCTGCCAAAAGGCCCGCTGGGTCGTGCTATGTTCCGTAAACTGAAAGTTTACGCAGGCAACGAGCACAACCACGCGGCACAGCAACCGCAAGTTCTTGACATCTAATCGGGATTATAGGCAATGGCTGAAAATCAATACTACGGCACTGGTCGCCGCAAAAGTTCCGCAGCTCGCGTTTTCATCAAACCGGGTAGTGGTAAAATCGTAATCAACCAGCGTTCTCTGGAACAGTACTTCGGTCGCGAAACTGCCCGCATGGTAGTTCGCCAGCCGCTGGAACTGGTTGATATGGTAGAAAAACTGGATCTGTACATCACCGTTAAAGGTGGTGGTATCTCCGGTCAGGCAGGTGCGATCCGTCACGGTATCACCCGCGCTCTGATGGAGTACGACGAATCCCTGCGTTCTGAACTGCGTAAAGCTGGCTTCGTTACTCGTGACGCTCGTCAGGTTGAACGTAAGAAAGTGGGTCTGCGTAAAGCACGTCGTCGTCCACAGTTCTCCAAACGTTAATCCATTCTGCTTACGCAGAACGATTGGCGAAAAACCCGCTTCGGCGGGTTTTTTTATGGATAATGCGAAGGTTATCCACAGTAACATTTCATATATCTTCTCTTTTTCCACATTTCCGGCATCCCCTCACCACAAAGCCATCAAAATCTGGTAAACTATCATCCAATTTTCTGCCCAAATATCGGTGAATACTCGATTTTTGTTCGATTCTTGAACAATGTGTCTTCTCTGGGATGGGCGATACTTCATCTGGCTGGCCCCGTTGGGCTGGTAGCAGTAAAAATTCTGAATATACCTGGAGGTTTTCATGGCTGTCGCTGCCAACAAACGTTCGGTAATGACGCTGTTTTCTGGTCCTACTGACATTTATAGCCATCAGGTTCGTATCGTGCTGGCCGAGAAGGGTGTCAGTTTTGAGATCGAGCATGTGGAAAAGGATAACCCGCCTCAGGATCTGATCGATCTCAACCCGAGCCAAAGCGTACCGACGCTGGTGGATCGCGAGCTGACCCTGTGGGAATCCCGTATCATTATGGAATATCTGGATGAGCGTTTCCCGCATCCGCCGCTGATGCCTGTTTACCCTGTTGCACGTGGTGAAAGCCGCCTGTACATGCAGCGTATCGAAAAAGACTGGTACTCGCTGATGAACGTCATTACCAGCGGCTCCGCTTCTGAAGCCGACGCTGCGCGTAAGCAACTGCGTGAAGAGCTGCTGGCAATTGCCCCTGTGTTTGGTCAGAAACCGTTCTTCCTGAGCGACGAGTTCAGCCTGGTGGATTGCTATCTGGCCCCGCTGCTGTGGCGTCTGCCAATTCTGGGCGTTGAGTTCAGCGGCCCTGGCGCAAAAGAGCTGAAAGGCTATATGACTCGCGTATTTGAGCGCGACTCTTTCCTGGCATCTTTAACTGAACCGGAACGTGAAATGCGTCTCGGCCGAGGCTAATGACTGTGGAAATGTCACAACTTACCCCACGCCGTCCGTATCTGCTGCGCGCCTTCTATGAATGGCTGCTGGATAACCAGCTCACGCCGCACCTGGTTGTGGATGTGACGTTGCCGGGCGTGCAGGTTCCAATGGAATACGCACGCGACGGACAGATTGTACTGAATATTGCGCCACGTGCAGTGGGTAACCTGGAGCTGGCAAACGACGAAGTGCGCTTTAATGCGCGTTTCGGCGGCGTGCCGCGTCAGGTTTCCGTTCCGCTGGCTGCGGTTCTGGCTATCTACGCCCGTGAAAACGGTGCAGGCACTATGTTCGAGCCGGAAGCGGCGTATGATGAAGAGGTTGCCAGCCTGAATGACGATGAGGCATCCGATGAACGCGAAAGCGACCCGGTAATGTCTGTGATTGATGGCGACAAGCCCGATCGTCAGGACGACGACGAGGGTCCCGATGATGAACCGCCACCGCGCGGTGGTCGTCCCGCACTGCGCGTTGTGAAATAAACAAACAGGCCCGACGGGCCTGTTTTGCTTTCTGCCCCTTTTCGCCCCCTCTAATTTCCTGTGTTATGATGCAGCGTTTTCCTTCAATGGCACCGGACTGCAATGAAACCGACCGATCGTAACGCTGAAAACTCAGATGAAACCCTTGGCCGCAGCCTGCGTCGCCGACCGCTGACGCGCAAAAAGCTGTCGGATATGGTGGAAGAAGAGCTGGAGCAGATGATCCGCCGGAAGGAATTTGCCCAGGGAGAGCAACTGCCCTCCGAGCGCGAGCTGATGGCGTTCTTCAACGTGGGCCGCCCCTCGGTGCGCGAAGCGCTGGCGGCGCTGAAGCGTAAAGGTCTGGTACAGATTAACAACGGTGAACGCGCCCGCGTCACCCTGCCGTCTGCCGATACCATCATCAGCGAGCTGTCGGGGATGGCGAAAGATTTTCTGACCCAGCCCGGTGGTATTGCCCATTTTGAGCAGCTCCGTCTGTTCTTTGAATCGAGCCTCGTGCGTTATGCCGCAGAGTACGCCACGGACGATCAGATTGCGCGGCTGACGAAAGCGCTGGAGATCAACAGCCAGTCCCTGGATGACAACGCGCTGTTCATTCGATCCGACGTCGATTTTCACCGCGTGCTGGCGGAGATCCCCGGCAACCCAATCTTCAACGCGATCCACGTTGCGCTGCTCGACTGGCTAATCGCGGCGCGTCCTACAGTGCCGGACGCTGAGCTTTATCAGCATAACGAAGCCAGCTATCGCCAGCATATCGCGATCGTTGACGCGATCCGCCGCCGCGATCCCGATGAAGCCGATCGGGCGTTGCAAACTCACCTCAACAGCGTTTCCGCTACCTGGCACGCCTTCGGCCAGCATTCAAAAGCTAAAAAGTAACGATCCTTTAGTGAAGCAGATCGCAATATAAGCGTTCTGTATTCCACTGCTGCTTAATTGATCTGGTGTAACAGGTATAAAGGTATATCGCTATAACAAACACACGAATGATTGAGGTATCTATGGCAACGCAACTCCGCGGCGTAATGGCCGCACTTCTGACTCCGTTTACCCTACAGCAGGCGCTGGATAAGGAGAGCCTGCGCCGTCTGGTGCAGTTCAATATTGCGCAGGGCATCGACGGGCTTTATGTCGGCGGTTCAACGGGGGAAGCCTTTGTCCAAAGCCTTTCTGAACGCGAGCAGGTGATGGAGATCGTGGCGGAGGAGGCGAAAGGAAAAATCACGCTCATTGCCCACGTTGGCTGCGTGAGCACCGCGGAAAGCCAGCAGCTGGCCACCGCCGCTGCCCGCCAGGGCTTTGACGCCGTGTCCGCCGTCACGCCGTTTTATTACCCCTTTAGCTTTGAAGAACATTGCGATCACTACCGTGCAATTATTGATTCGGCGGATGGTCTGCCGATGGTGGTCTACAACATCCCGGCGTTAAGCGGCGTGAAGCTAAGCCTGGATCAGATCAACACTCTGGTGACGCTGCCCGGCGTCGGCGCGTTAAAACAAACCTCCGGCGATCTGTTCCAGATGGAGCAGATCCGACGTGAGCATCCGGATCTGGTGCTCTACAACGGCTATGACGAAATCTTTGCCTCCGGCCTGCTGGCCGGCGCTGACGGGGGGATCGGCAGCACCTACAACATTATGGGCTGGCGCTACCGGGCTATCGCCAACGCGGTTCGTGAGGGGGATAACGCCATCGCACAGCGCCTGCAAAGCGAATGCAACAAGGTCATCGACCTGCTGATTAAAGCCGGGGTCTTCCGTGGTCTGAAAACGGTTCTGCACTACATGGATGTGGTGTCCGTGCCGCTGTGCCGTAAACCGTTTGCTCCTGTAGACGAGAGATTCGTGCCGGCGCTGAAGGCGCTGGCGGAGCAGTTAATGGCGGAAAAACGCTAACGTACTGCCGGATAAGCGACGCGCCATCCGGCAAAACGACAGAGAAATCGTCGGGAGAGTGAAATGAGTAAGTCTACCCAAAGCATCCCGTGGTACCGCCATCTAAGCCGCCCTCAGTGGCGCGCCTTCTCTGCCGCCTGGCTGGGATATCTGCTTGATGGCTTCGATTTTGTTCTGATTGCCTTAGTCCTGACAGAAATTAAAAGTGAATTTGGCCTCACGACCGTTGAAGCGGCGAGCCTTATTTCGGCGGCCTTTATTTCGCGCTGGTTCGGCGGCCTGCTGCTGGGCGCCATGGGCGACCGCTATGGCCGCAAGCTGGCAATGATAACCAGCATCGTGCTCTTCTCCTGCGGTACGCTGGCCTGCGGTTTTGCGCCGGGTTACGTCACCCTGTTTATCGCCCGCATGGTGATTGGTATGGGGATGGCGGGGGAATACGGCTCCAGCGCAACCTACGTCATCGAAAGCTGGCCGAAACACCTGCGCAATAAGGCGAGTGGTTTTCTAATTTCTGGCTTCTCCGTCGGTGCCGTGGTTGCGGCCCAGGTCTACAGCCTTGTCGTGCCCGTCTGGGGCTGGCGAGCGCTGTTCTTTATCGGCATCCTGCCCATCGTCTTTGCCCTTTGGCTGCGGAAAAATATTCCGGAGGCTGAAGACTGGAAAGCGAAGCACGAAGGTCAGGCGCCGGTACGTACAATGGTTGATATTCTTTATCGCGGCAAATACCGCCTGATCAATATGGCGATGACGCTGTTTGCCGGCACGGCGCTGTGGTTCTGCTTTGCCGGCGAACTCAACAACGCCGGGCTGGTGGTTATTCTCGGCCTGCTGTGCGCCATTGTGTTTATCAGCTTTATGGTGCAAAGCAGCGGTAAACGCTGGCCTACGGGCGTCACGCTGATGGTTGTCGTGCTCTTCGCGTTCCTCTACTCCTGGCCGATTCAGGCGCTATTACCCACGTATCTGAAAACCGACCTGGCCTATGATCCGTCAACGGTGGCGAAGGTGCTGTTCTTTAGCGGCTTCGGCGCGGCTGTAGGCTGCTGCGTGGGTGGTTTTCTCGGCGACTGGTTGGGCACCCGGAAGGCCTACGTCTGTAGCCTGCTGGCCTCACAGCTGCTGATCGTTCCCGTCTTTGCGATCGGTGGCGCAAATGTCTGGGTGCTGGGCCTGCTGCTCTTTTTCCAGCAGATGCTGGGGCAGGGGATCTCGGGGATCTTACCGAAACTTATCGGCGGTTATTTCGACACCGACCAGCGTGCGGCGGGTCTGGGCTTTACCTATAACGTCGGGGCGCTGGGCGGGGCGATCGCCCCGGTGATTGGCGCGCTGCTGTCGCAGAATATGGCGCTGGGCACAGCCCTGGGATCGCTCTCCTTCGGCCTGACCTTTGTGGTGATCCTGCTGATTGGACTGGATATGCCGTCCCGCGTTCAGCGCTGGCTGCGGCCGGAGGCGATTCGAACCCACGACGCCATCGACGGTAAACCTTTCAGCGGAGCCGTCCCGTTTGGCGGCGATAAAAGCGCTTTAGCCAAAAGCAAAAGTTAATCCGCTGGAAAAAGCGGCAGGGCGTTAGCTCCGCCGTGAGGATATCTTTATGTACGCGATGACGTTTGCCACGCGGTTTCCAACCCAGAATTAGCGCTTAAACGTCACCGCTTCCGGCTGCGTCAGGTGCAAGGTTGTCTGGCTGGGCACCGTCTCGGCAATCACCTTGCCGTGGCGAACAGAGTATCGTGCCGGCGTCTGGCGACGAACGGCATCAAACCCATTCTCTGCCGGGAGGATCACCAGGTTTGCTGAATTCCCAACGCGCACACCATAGTCCTGCAAATTAAGCGTTTTCGCGCTGTGGGTAGTGATCAGGTTAAGCCCATCGTTTATCTGCCCGTACCCCATCAGTTGGCAAACGTGCAGCCCCATATGCAGAACCTGAAGCATATTCGCGGTTCCCAGCGGATACCACGGATCGAAAACGTCGTCATGACCGAAGCAGACGTTGATCTCCGCTTCCAGCATTTCTTTGACGCGTGTAATGCCGCGGCGTTTGGGATAGGTATCGAAACGACCCTGCAAATGTGTGTTAACCAGCGGGTTTGCCACGAAGTTAATGCCTGACATTTTTAACAGGCGGAACAGCCGGGACGTATACGCGCCATTATAGGAGTGCATTGCCGTGGTATGGCTGGCAGTCACGCGCGAACCCATTCCGTCACGATGTGCCAGGGCGGCAACGGTTTCAACGAAGCGCGATTGTTCATCATCAATTTCGTCACAGTGGACATCGATCAGGCGGTCGTACTTTCTGGCCAGGGAAAACGTTTTATGCAGCGACTCCACGCCATATTCACGCGTAAATTCAAAGTGCGGAATTGCGCCGATGACATCCGCCCCTAAACGCACGGCTTCCTCAAGCAGTGCTTCACCGTTCGGATAAGAAAGAATGCCTTCCTGCGGGAATGCCACAATTTGCATATCGACCCACGGGGCGACTTCCTGCTTCACCTCCAGCATGGCTTTCAGTGCCGTAAGCGTGGGGTCCGAGACGTCAACATGTGTACGTACGTACTGAATGCCGTTGGCGATCTGCCACTTCAGGGTTTGCATCGCGCGAGCTTTAACGTCTTCGTGGGTGAGCATCGCCTTACGTTCGGCCCAGCGCTCGATTCCCTCGAAAAGGGTGCCTGACTGGTTCCAGTTCGGTTCACCCGCCGTTTGCGTTGTATCCAGATGGATATGCGGTTCGATGAAAGGAGGAATAACCAGCCCGCATTCGGCGTCCAACACCTGACCGACTGGCGCAGAGGCGGTTTCCTGAGGATCGATACGGCTGAAGCGTCCGTCCTCAATCGTGATCTGCCATAAACCCTCCTGCCCCTGCAAACGGGCCTGACGGATAGTGAGGGAATTATTCTGCATGGGAAGCCTCCGAAGGATTGACAAGGGTGCGTCTGGCGAATGGGTTTAACACCAAATAGCTGAAGACGCCACCCAATACTGCGTTAACGGGGACAATTCCCGGAATATAATGCCCGGCAGCAACGCCCAGGGCGACCGAGAAAATGGCAATCCAGTTAACAGACACAAAATTTGCGGGGGCGAAGCTGGCATAGCGGCGGCGATTAATCAGGTAGTCGGCGATAATCACCCCGCCAATCGGCGGAATCGCTGCCGACAGAAAGGTCAGCCAGCCAACGAAGTTGTTGTATAGCCACAGCGCGCACAGCGTACCGATAATGCCATTCACCACCGACAGCGTACGGCTGGAAAGGCCAGTAATATTGGCGAAACCCAGACCAGAGGCGTACAGCGCGTTGTCATTGGTGGTCCAGATATTCAGGCCGAGAACGACAATCGCCGGCACCAACAGTCCCTGGGCGATCATCACGTCAGAAATATCGGCCTGTCCTACGGCGGCAGCGCCTGCCGCACCGAAGATAAACATCAGCGAGTTGCCAAGGAAAAATGCCACCATCGCCACCAGAACGGCACCTTTAGCATTGCGGCCAAAGCGGACGAAGTCGGCGGTCAGCGTGCCTGCGCTGATAAACGAACCTACAACCAGCGCCAGCGCGCTGGAAAAGTTGAGCGGCGTCTGCGGCACAATGGATTTGAGGTGGTCCAACCCTCCCACGCCGTCCACCGCCAGCCAGACGGAGTAGCTACCCAGGATGACGATAGCGGGTACGGCGATGATGGATAAAATCGTCAGTGCTGAGATGCCAAAAAAAATGGTCAACGTCATCAACAGGCCGGAAACCGCAATCAGGACGTTCACGTCGATGCCCGTGGCTTTACTCACCGGGATGGCAAACATCGCTACGCCGACGCCAAACCATCCTACCTGCGTACCGCCTAAAAGCATGGAGGGAAGCCAGGAACCTTTTATACCGAACGAGTAACGCGCAAGAAGATGGGTTGAGAGGCCGGTTTTTGCGCCAATGTAGCCAAGAAAAGCAGTGTAAATACCGAGGAGGAGATTGCCGAAGAGAACTGCGAGGAAGAAATCATTATAGGAAAGACCGGTACCGAGCGTGCCTCCGGTCCACATACTGGCGGAAAAAAACGTTAACCCTAACATCACAAAAGTGAGTGGAACCACGCCTTTCCGCGCCGCCAGAGGGACGGGGCCCTGGCTATAATTGTTATCTTGCGACACAACGCCTCCTTGAATTTTGGCCAAAAAATCCGCCGCATAATATCCATTTTTTTCATCAATGCAAACGTTTACGTCCGGGGTTTACACTGCATTTGTGGGGAAATGGGTATCGTTAACAGAAGGGGAGGTTACTGAAAACAGGCTCCCCGGCGTTCCGCTTTATGCTTCTGCCGGGGAGTCAGAGGGGCTTACACTTCCAGGAAGTTCATGATCCCGTCAGCCGCTTTACGCCCTTCGGCAATCGCGGTAACCACCAGGTCTGAACCGCGAACGATATCGCCACCGGCGAAGATTTTCGGGTTGCTGGTCTGGAAGGCGTTGTCGCTGCCTTCCGGCGCAATCACGCGGCCCTGTGAGTCCAGCTCTACGCTGTGTTTCGCCAGCCACTCCATGCTGTGAGGACGGAAACCAAACGCCATCACCACGGCGTCGGCAGGGATCACGTGCTCAGAGCCAGCCACGATCTCCGCGCGACGACGGCCTTTCGCATCCGGCGCACCCATCTCCGTACGCGCCATCTTCACGCCGCTTACCTTACCGTTGGCGTTCACTTCAATGCCCAGAGGCTGGATGTTGAACTGGAACTCCACGCCCTCTTCACGCGCGTTTTTTACTTCGCGCTTAGAGCCGGGCATGTTCTCTTCGTCACGACGGTAAGCACAGATGACGTGCGCCGCGTTCTGACGAATGGACGTACGCACGCAGTCCATCGCGGTATCACCGCCGCCCAGCACGACAACGCGTTTACCTTCCATGCTGACAAACGGCTCGTCGGCAGTTTCTCCGTAGCCCATCAGCTGTTTGGTGTTAGCAATCAGGAACGGCAGCGCGTCGTAAACGCCCGGCGCGTCTTCGTTTTCCAGACCACCGCGCATGGACTGATAGGTACCCACGCCCAGGAACACGGCGTCGTAATCCTTCAGCAGATCGTCGAGCTGCACGTCGCGGCCCACTTCGGTGTTGAGTTTGAACTCAATGCCCATGCCGGTGAAGATTTCACGGCGGCGGGTCATCACCTCTTTTTCCAGCTTGAAGGCCGGGATACCGAAGGTCAGCAGACCGCCGATCTCCGGGTGACGGTCAAAAACCACCGCCTTCACGCCGTTGCGTGTCAGCACGTCGGCACAGGCGAGGCCTGCCGGACCCGCGCCGACGATTGCCACGCGCTTGTCGGTTTGCTTCACGCCGGTCATATCCGGACGCCAGCCCATCTCGAACGCTTTATCGTTGATATAGCGTTCGATGTTGCCGATGGTCACCGCACCAAACTCGTCGTTCAGCGTACAGGAGCCTTCGCACAGGCGATCCTGAGGACACACGCGACCGCACACTTCCGGCAGGGTATTGGTCTGGTGAGAGAGCTCGGCGGCTTCAAAAATACGCCCTTCGTTGGCCAGCTTCAGCCAGTTCGGAATGTAGTTATGGACCGGACATTTCCATTCGCAGTAAGGGTTACCGCAGGACAGGCAGCGGTCTGCCTGTGCTTTGGCCTGGCCTTCTGAAAACGGCTCATAGATTTCAACAAATTCAATTTTACGGATCTTCAGCGGTTTCTTTGGCGGATCAACACGCTGCAGGTCGATAAACTGGTATACGTTCTGGCTCATCTGAATTCCTTACTGCGCCTGCACGCGCAGCTCTGCTGCGCTACGACTACGGTGACCCAACAGGGCTTTAACATCGCTGGACTTCGGCTTAACCAGCGCGAATTTCGCAGAGAACGCTGGCCAGTTCGCCAGGATCTCTTCGCCGCGCGAAGAACCGGTATGCTGCACGTGTTCGGTAATCAAACCGCGCAGGTGTTCTTCATGAATGGCCAGCGAATCAACGTCCAGCACTTCCACCAGTTCCGGGTTCACGCGCTTGCGGAACTCACCGTCTTCATCCAGCACGTAGGCAAAACCGCCCGTCATGCCGGCGCCAAAGTTCACGCCGGTTTTACCCAGGACGCACACAATTCCGCCCGTCATGTATTCGCAGCCGTTATCGCCGATGCCTTCCACCACGGTGATGGCACCGGAGTTACGCACCGCAAAACGCTCGCCCGCACGGCCCGCGGAAAACAGACGACCGCCGGTCGCACCGTACAGACAGGTGTTGCCGATGATGCTGGCTTCATGACTGCGGAAGGCTGAACCGACCGGAGGACGCACCGCCAGCAGACCGCCCGCCATGCCTTTGCCGACGTAGTCGTTGGCATCGCCGGTCAGGTATAACTCAACGCCGCCGGCATTCCACACGCCGAAGCTCTGGCCCGCGGTACCGCTGAAGTGCGCGGTAATCGGATCCGACGCCAGCCCCTGGTCACCGTGCGTTTGCGCGATGTAGCCGGAGAGGGACGCGCCGACAGAACGGTCGGTGTTGCGGATATCAAACCAGAACGTTTTGCTCTGCTTCTCGTCCACGTACGGCTTCGCCTGTTGCAGCAGCTGCGCGTTCAGCACGCCGTTGTCGAACGGCGGGTTGTTCTCGGTGCAGTAAACCGCTTTGCCAGGATGCGGCTGCGCGGTTTCCAGCAGCTTAGACAGCTCCAGCTTCTGCTGCTTAGCGGTGAAGCCTTCCAGCTCTTTCAGCAGGTCGGTACGGCCAATCAGATCCACCAGACGCTTCACGCCCAGCTGCGCCATCAGCTCGCGGGTTTCACGGGCGATGAAGTCAAAGTAGTTGGTCACTTTGAACGGCAGGCCATGATAGTGATTCTTACGCAGCTTCTCGTCCTGGGTTGCAACGCCGGTTGCGCAGTTGTTCAGGTGGCAAATACGCAGGTATTTACAGCCGAGCGCAACCATCGGGCCAGTACCGAAGCCGAAGCTTTCCGCACCCAGAATCGCCGCCTTGATGATGTCGAGGCCGGTTTTCAGACCGCCGTCCACCTGCAAACGGATCTTGTGACGCAGGCCGTTAGCCACCAGCGCCTGCTGGGTTTCCACCAGACCAAGCTCCCACGGGCAGCCCGCGTATTTCACGGAGGAGAGCGGGCTTGCGCCGGTACCGCCGTCGTAGCCGGCAATGGTGATCAGATCCGCATAGGCTTTCGCCACGCCGGTGGCGATGGTGCCGACGCCCGGCTCGGAAACCAGCTTCACGGAGATCATCGCTTTCGGGTTGACCTGCTTCAGGTCGAAAATGAGCTGCGCCAGATCCTCGATAGAGTAGATATCGTGGTGCGGCGGCGGGGAAATCAGCGTCACGCCAGGCACCGAGTAGCGCAGTTTGGCGATGTACGGGGTGACTTTATCACCCGGCAGCTGACCGCCTTCGCCCGGTTTTGCACCCTGAGCGACCTTAATCTGGATCACATCGGCGTTAACCAGGTAGGCAGGGGTTACGCCAAAGCGGCCGGACGCCACCTGCTTGATGCGCGACACTTTGTTGGTGCCGTAACGGGCCGGATCTTCACCGCCCTCGCCGGAGTTGGAGTTGCCGCCGATGCTGTTCATGGCTTCCGCCAGCGCTTCGTGCGCTTCCGGGCTCAGCGCGCCGATGGACATCGCCGCGGTATCGAAGCGTTTGAACAGTTCGGATGCAGGCTCAACTTCGTCAACGCTGACCGCTTCATCGCCCGGATTGAGGGCAATAAGGTCGCGCAGCGTCGCTGCCGGACGGTTGTTCACCAGCTCGGCATACTGCTGATAATCGCTGTATTCGCCGCTCTGTACCGCCTGTTGCAGCGTGCGCACCACGTCCGGGTTGTAGGCGTGATATTCGCCGCCGTGAACGTATTTCAGCAGGCCGCCCTGTTCCAGCGGCTTACGTGCCAGCCAGGCGCGCTTCGACAGGTTCACCAGATCCTGCTGGAAGTCAGCAAAACCGGCCCCGCCGATGCGGCTGACAACGCCCTGGAAGCAGAGGTTGGCGACCTCGTCGTGCAGGCCGACCGCTTCAAACAGCTTCGAGCAGCGGTAAGAGGCAATAGTCGAGATGCCCATTTTGGACATGATCTTGTACAGGCCTTTGTTGATGCCGTTACGGTAGTTCAGCATCACCGTGCGGTAATCTTTGTCGATGGCGCGGGTGTCTACCAGGCGGGCCAGCGTTTCGTAGGCCAGGTACGGGTAGATCGCCGTCGCACCAAAGCCTAACAGCACGGCAAAGTGGTGCGGATCGCGGGCGCTCGCGGTTTCCACAATGATGTTGGCGTCGCAGCGCAGGCTCTTATCCACCAGACGCGTCTGGATAGCGCCCACCGCCATTGGCGCAGGCACCGGCAGACGGTTTTTCGCGATGTTGCGGTCGGACAATACCAGCAGCACGGTACCGTTACGCACCATCTGTTCGGCTTTGTCGCACAGCGCATTCACCGTCTCTTCGAGGCTCGTTTCGGTCACGTCGAAGGTGATATCGAGCGTGTCGGCGCGGTAGTGCTCCTCGGTCATGGTGGTGAGCTGTTTAAAATCAGAGTACAGCAGGATCGGCGATTTAAAGGTCAGACGGTGCGCCTGGCCTTCGGCTTCGCAGAAGACGTTCATCTCGCGACCGATGCTGGTGGCCAGCGACATCACGTGGGCTTCACGCAGCGGATCGATTGGCGGGTTGGTCACCTGCGCAAACTGCTGACGGAAATAGTCGTAAATAATGCGCGGCTGGCTGGAGAGCACGGCGAACGGGGTATCGTCACCCATCGAGCTGACCGCTTCCTGGCCGTTTTCGCCGAGCACGCGAATAACCGAGTCCAGCTCTTCCGCGCTGTAGTTAAACTGCTTCTGGAAGCTTGCGAGAGTATCGTCGTCCATCTCGCGGCTGCCCACTTCGTCGTCAGACAGATCTTCGAAGGGTACCAGGCGACGGACGTTTTTCGCCATCCACTCTTTATACGGATGGCGGCTTTTCAGATCGTTATCGGTTTCCGCAGAGTGCAGAATACGGCCGCCGCGGGTATCGATCACCATCAGCTCGCCCGGACCGACGCGGCCTTTCTCGACCACTTCGTCAGGCTGGTAATCCCAGATCCCCACTTCAGAGGCGCAGGTGATGAGTTTATCTTTGGTGATGACGTAGCGCGCCGGACGCAGACCGTTACGGTCCAGGTTACAGGCAGCGAAGCGACCGTCGGACATCACGATACCTGCCGGGCCGTCCCACGGCTCCATGTGCATGGAGTTAAAGTCGAAGAACGCGCGCAGCTCGGGGTCCATATCCGGGTTGTTCTGCCAGGCCGGTGGCACGAGCAGACGCATGGCGCGCACGATATCCATCCCGCCCGCCAGCAGCAGTTCCAGCATGTTGTCCATGGAGCTGGAGTCAGAGCCGGTTTCGTTCACGAACGGCGCGGCATCGTGCAGGTCAGGGATTAGCGGGGTCTGGAACTTATAGGTACGAGCACGCGCCCACTGGCGGTTGCCGGTGATGGTGTTGATCTCGCCGTTGTGCGCCAGGTAGCGGAACGGCTGAGCCAGCGGCCAGCGTGGAACGGTATTGGTGGAGAAGCGCTGGTGGAACAGGCAAATGGCCGATTCCAGACGCAGGTCCGCCAGGTCCAGGTAGAAGCGCGGCAGGTCAGCCGGCATACACAGACCTTTATAGATGTTCACCAGGTTGGAGAGGCTACAGACGTAGAACTCTTTATCGTCCTGGAGACGTTTTTCAATGCGACGGCGGGCGATAAACAGACGGCGTTCCATATCACGCGGACGCCAGCCCGCAGGCGCATTAACGAAAATCTGTTCAATACGAGGCAGCGAGGAGAGGGCGATTTCACCGAGCACCCCTTCGTTGGTTGGCACATCGCGCCAGCCGACAATCGACAGGGTTTCGCGCTGAAGTTCTTCTTCAACGATGCGGCGTGAGGCGGCAGCCTTTTCAGGATCCTGATTCAGGAACAGCATGCCGACAGCGTAGTTTTTGGCTAAACGCCAGCCGCGCTCTTCCGCCACGATGCGGAAGAAACGATCCGGTTTTTGCAGCAGCAGGCCGCAACCGTCGCCGGTTTTACCATCGGCCAGGATGGCGCCACGGTGCTGCATACGGGCCAGTGCGTGAATAGCGGTACGCACTACCTTGTGGCTAGGTTCGCCTTCTATGTGGGCGATCAGGCCGAAACCACAGTTATCCTTCTCAAGGGATTTATCGTACAACATATCAGTGAACCTCCCCAGGCTCGTCGGGCTTCCCACTGAACTTTACCGTGGCGCACAGGCGCAGAAAGAGCATGGCGACGGGGTTAGCGTTTCATACGCGGACCTCGCATTCGCCCTCTTTTTCATCCTTTCGCGCAGGTAAACAAGTTTGAGGACTTGCTTCAGAGGGAATCTCAATTACTGCATAAATATGATGAGCAGGCCGCTCATCCAGAAAGCTTCCAGCGGATTTCCAACTTATCGGGAATTGGTACACAGGTCAAATGGCAATCTTATTTATACAAAAATGTGCTAAAGCGTAATTATCATTTTGTTTTTATTGGTTATTTGACTAATTTTACAACCACTGAAAGCGCCAGGAAGGTGCAGGGGAGTGTGATCTGACTCACTATATGAAAGCGGTATTATTGATGCAGCATGCTGAAATGCGGATTTATGGCAGAATAATAATCTGGCGCAGTCTTCGAACCCACATAAAATCACTGTTTTTCAGTCCTGGCGCTATAAATGAAAAAAAACCATCAGAACATAAGGAAAAGTAATTACGTGGCGGGTGAATGAAATCTCGGTAATCGTGATTATTTATTCAAATAGATAAAGGCAGTCCAGGGCGATTGATCCAGGTCATCGCCGACAGAGGCTAAAAATGGCAGGCTTGTCCCCTTTCTTCGGGACGGTCTATCAGATTATGCAGTTACAGAAATTAGTCAATATGTTTGGTGGGGATCTTTTGCAGCGGTACGGTCAAAAGGTGCATAAGCTGACGCTGCACGGCGGCTTTAGCTGCCCGAACCGCGACGGCACCATCGGGCGCGGCGGCTGCACCTTCTGTAACGTTGCGTCGTTTGCTGACGAAGCCCAGCAGCATAAATCCATCGCGGAACAGCTCGCCCATCAGGCCAGCCTGGTGAACCGCGCGAAGCAGTATCTGGCCTATTTCCAGGCCTACACCAGCACGTGGGCGGAGGTGCAGGTGCTGCGTTCCATGTACCAGCAGGCGGTTGCTCAGGCGAACATTGTCGGGCTGTGTGTGGGGACGCGCCCGGACTGCGTACCGGAGGCGGTGCTGGATTTACTTAGCGAGTACAGAGAGAAGGGCTATGAGATCTGGCTGGAGCTGGGCCTGCAGACCGCGCACGATAAAACCCTGCACCGTATCAATCGTGGGCATGATTTCGCCTGCTACCAGCGCACCACGCGTCTCGCCCGCGAGCGTGGCCTGAAAGTCTGTTCGCATTTGATTGTCGGCTTGCCCGGAGAAGGGCAGCAGCATGGCCTGGAGACGCTGGAAAAAGTCGTGGAAACCGGCGTAGACGGCATTAAGCTGCACCCGCTGCATATCGTGAAGGGAAGCATAATGGCGAAAGCCTGGGAAGCCGGGCGGTTAAGCAGTATCGAGCTCGACGACTATACGGTGACGGCGGGAGAGATGATTCGCCATACGCCGCCGGAGATTGTCTACCACCGCATCTCCGCCAGCGCCCGCCGTCCAACGCTTCTGGCACCGCTCTGGTGCGAGAACCGGTGGACGGGGATGGTGGAAATCGACCGCTATCTTCAGGAAAACGGCGTACAGGGTTCGGCGCTGGGCCGTCCGTGGGTTCCCCGTCTACCGACGGCGGCCGCCTAGCAGACTCCCCAGCATGCCGCGCACAATCTGATTAGTAACCTGCCGCGCGGCGCTTTTCGCCATGGTCTGTACCACGCCGTCGCGCTTGCCGCCGCGCGGTCCGGTTGTGCCAAACAAAATGTCTTTTAGCCCGCCGAGAATGCCGTCATCCACTGCGACTGACTGGCCCTTAGCGGGTGGAGCATCCTGCGATTCGGTGGTTGCCTGTACCCCTTTTTGCAGCATCTCGAACGCAGACTCCCGATCCACCTCGTCTTCATACTTGCCGTACACCGGGGAGTGATTAATCAGGCTGTTACGTTCATCGTCGGTAACCGGCCCCATGCGCGAGCAGGGCGCGATCACCATTGCGCGTTCCACTACGGACGGGCTGCCCTTGGCATCAAGGAACGAAATCAGCGCTTCACCGGTGCCCAGCGCCTGAATCGCGGCTTCGGTATCAAAGGCCGGATTGGCACGCATGGTTTGCGCGGCGGCTTTCACCGCTTTCTGATCCTTCGGCGTAAAGGCGCGCAGGGCGTGCTGCACGCGGTTACCAAGCTGGCCCAGCACATTGTCAGGAATATCCGACGGGTTTTGCGACACAAACCAGACGCCGACCCCTTTGGAGCGGATCAGGCGGATAACCTGTTCAATTTTATCCAGCAGTACCTGCGGCGCGTCGTTAAACAGCAGGTGTGCTTCGTCAAAGAAGAAGACCAGTTTGGGTTTTTCCAGATCGCCCGCTTCCGGTAACTGCTCGTACAGTTCGGAGAGCATCCACAGCAGGCTGGCAGCGTAAAGCTTTGGCATCTGGTAGAGCTTCTCTGAACTCAGAATGTTGATGATGCCCTTGCCGCTGCTGTCGGTGCGCATCCAGTCTTTAATATCCAGCATCGGCTCGCCGAAGAAGTGTTCGGCGCCCTGCTGCTCCAGCGTCAGTAGCCCACGCTGAATGGCACCGACAGAGGCGCTGCTGATATTGCCGTACTGGTTCTGGAAGGATTTGGCGTTATCGCCGATGTACTGGGTAATGGCGCGCAGATCTTTGAAATCGAGCAGCAGCAGCCCCTGATCGTCGGCGATACGGAAGATGATGTTCAGCACCCCGGACTGCACGTCGTTGAGGTTGAGCAGGCGGGCCAGCAGCAGCGGGCCGAGATCGGAAACGGTGGCGCGTACCGGGTGGCCTTTCTCACCGAAGATGTCCCAGACCACCACCGGATTGCCGTGCGGCGTCCAGTCCGTGATACCGATATTTTTCAGACGCTCGAGCAGTTTTTCTGACGCTGTACCTTCCTGAGCCACACCGGTTAAATCGCCCTTCACGTCAGCCATAAAGACCGGCACGCCAATCTCTGAAAGTGACTCCGCCAGCTTCTGGAGAGTGACTGTTTTCCCTGTGCCGGTGGCGCCGGTAATCAGACCGTGGCGGTTCGCCATCGCGGGCAGTAGATACAGCTCTTTTTCCAGCGTCCGGGCAATTAACAATGGTGTACTCATGATGCGCTTCCTCTCTTAGTCCTGGGTGGAGTATAGGCAACCTGACGGCAAAATGGTTGAGTAAATTGCTGACTTTGCGGCGCATTGTCCAGCGCGGACTATGCTTTTGCATACGGTTCATAAAATAGTGGAAAACAATGTCCAGATTCTTCTTTAACGATCGCAAACAGCTGGTCAATGACGCCATTGAAGGCATACTGCTTTCTGCGCCACATGCGAATCTCGTCAAACTTGATATCGATCCAGCTATCAGGGTTGTCGCCCGCGGCGACTGGGATAAAAGCCGCGTGGCGGTGATCTCCGGCGGTGGCTCCGGGCACGAACCGGCGCACGCCGGATTTGTCGGTAAAGGCATGCTGACGGCGGCAGTGTGTGGCGATCTGTTCGCCTCCCCGAGCGTGGATGCGGTGCTGAACGCTATTGTGGCGGTGACGGGCGATCGCGGCTGCCTGCTGATCGTCAAAAACTATACCGGTGACCGGCTTAACTTTGGCCTGGCGGCAGAAAAGGCCAAACGCTACGGCCTGAAGGTCGAGATGGTGATTGTGGCGGACGATATCGCGCTGCCCGACAACAAGCAGCCGCGCGGCATTGCCGGCACGGCGCTGGTGCACAAGATTGCGGGCTATGCAGCGGAGCAAGGAAAATCGCTGAGCGAGGTGCGGGATATTGCGCAGCAGGCCTGCGATAACCTCTGGAGCCTGGGCGTTGCGATGCAAACATGCAACCTGCCGGGCAGCGACGATGAAGAGGGGCGCATCAAGCAGGGCCATGTCGAGCTGGGGCTGGGGATCCACGGGGAGCCGGGTGCCTCGGTGGTTGATACGCAAAACAGTAAAGCGATTATCGACACGCTGGTGTCGCCGCTCAAAGCGCAGGCGGGCGAGGGACGTTTCGCGGTGCTGATCAACAACCTCGGCGGCGTGTCCGCGCTGGAGATGGCTCTGCTCACCAAAGAGCTGGCACATTCAGCGCTGAAAGAGAATATTGCGTACCTGATTGGCCCTGCGCCGCTGGTGAGCGCGCTGGATATGAAGGGCTTTTCTCTGACGCTGCTAAAGCTCAACGATTACTTTGAAAAGGCGATTCACGCCGAGGTCGAGACGCTGGGCTGGCAGAAGCCTGTGGCGTTTGCCCCTCTGCGTACCGTTCCGCAAAGCGCTATTCACGATAGCGTGGAATATGACGCGTCCGACAATCCGCAGGTGAAGGAGTCTGTTTCACAGGTGACGAAGACGCTCATACAGCTTGAAAACCGCCTGAATGCGCTGGATGCCAAAGTGGGCGATGGCGATACCGGCTCTACGTTTGCGCAAGGTGCACGGGATATTGCGCAGCGCCTGGAAGAAAACACTCTCCCGCTGAATGACGTGCCTAAGCTGCTGTTGCTGGTGGGGGAACGACTGGCCACGGTGATGGGCGGATCGAGCGGTGTACTCATGTCGATCTTCTTCACGGCGGCGGGGCAAAAGCTTCACGATGGACAGCCGCTACCTGAAGCATTGCTGAGCGGACTGGCGCAGATGAAGCAGTATGGCGGGGCAGATCTCGGCGATCGTACGCTGATCGATGCGCTGCAACCGGCGCTGGAAGCCTTGAAGAAAAAAGATCTTCAGGCGGCAGCGCAGGCTGCGCAGCAGGGAGCGGAGGCAACGGCGAAAATGGCGAAAGCCGGAGCAGGGCGCTCATCGTATGTGAATAAAGAGAATCTGGATGGGGTAATGGACCCGGGGGCGGTCGCGGTGGCGGAAGTGTTTAATACATTGGCGCAGTAGCAAAAGTAGGCCGGGTCAGGCGAAGCCGCCACCCGGCAAACTCACATCAGAAATCCGCTTTCAGCACCACGCGGTAGCGGGCTTTGCCGTCGCGCACGTGTTGGATCGCTTCGTTGATTTTCGACATCGGATACAGCTCGGTGGTCGGTGTCACTTTGGTGCGGCCGGCAAACTTCATCAGCTTGCGCAGCTCGTATGGCGTACCGGTCGCGGAGCCTGACACGCTGCGATCCCCGCCGATCAGGGTAAAGGCCGGAACCGGCAGCGGCTTCATCACCGCACCCACGGTGTGGAAGTTACCGCCGTAGGCCAGCGCTTCAAAGTACGGCTGCCAGTTGAGATCGACGTTCACGGTGTTGATGATCAGGTCAAACTGCCCAGCCAGCGCGTTCAGCGCGTCCGGATCGCGGCTGTTCACGACTTTGTCCGCGCCCATTGCCAGCACTTCTTTCTCCTTCGCCGGGTTCGAGCTAAACGCCGTCACTTCACAGCCCATCGCGTGCAGCAGCTTGATGGCGATATGGCCCAGACCGCCGATACCGATCACGCCCACGCGGCTGGTGGCGGTGACGTGGTGCATCAGCAGCGGTTTAAAGACGGTGATCCCGCCGCACAGCAGTGGACCAGCAGATTCAATATCAATGCTGTCCGGCAGCGGGATGACCCATTGCCAGTCGGCGCGCAGCTTATCGGCGAAACCGCCCTTGTTCAGGATGGTGGGCACTGCGCCTTCAAGGCAGTTGATCTGGTTGCCGCTGATACAGGCGTCGCAGTGGCCGCAGCTGCGTGCTGTCCAGCCAATGCCCACGCGCTGGCCAACCTTCAGCCCTTTGTCCTGCGCGGCGCTGCCGAGCGCGACGACGCGGCCAATCACTTCGTGCCCGGCAACCAGCGGATAGCTGGAGAAGCCCCATTCGTTGTCGATCATCGAGAGATCTGAGTGGCAGACCCCGCAGTAATCAACCTGTACTTCGACGTCTTCTGCTTTTAGTTCGCCCGCATCGTACTCGTACAGCTCAAGTTCTGCACCCGCCTGCGGTGCGGCGTAGCTTTTTATCTTCGACATCGTGTTTCCCCCGTTGTGGTGTGAACTGAGAGTGTAGAGCATTCAGTTTACAGCCGCTTAACAGAAGGGGGCAGGAACGAAACTTACAGACTTTTCAGCATTCTGACTTCGCAGTCAACGTGGCCCGTGCAGCCCAGCGGCGCATCGATATGCTCAAAGCCCAGATGTTCATACAGGCCGATGGCCTCTTTGAGGAAGGCGGTGGTTTCGAGGTAACAGCGTTTAAAACCCTGATTGCGCGCGTGCTCCAGGGCGACCAGCGCCAGCTTCTTCGCCAGACCCTGTCCACGAACCGACGGCAGGAAATACATTTTCTGCAGCTCACAGATATCCGGCTCGCTGCAGCTCAGCGGTGCAACACCGCCGCCGCCCACAACCTGGCCGTCCTGCTCAATGACCCAGTAGGCGTGGCCCGGCTGGCTGTACAGCTTAAACAGTTCGTCAAGATTCGGGTCGGCAACGGTGTAACCTTTATCCGCCGTCAGCCCAAACTCTGCAGAAACGGTGCGGATAACGGCGGCGATAGCCGGATTGTCCTGCTCAGTGATCCGACGCATCGTCGTCGCGACGGGGGTAATCACGCTCATAGCATTACTCATTACAAAAATTGACACACAGTTGCTGTTAATAGCACTGCAGAAAAGGGAGTGCAAGCGAGGAGTTTTCAGGAAGGTTACCCCTTACGCCCTGAAGCGTAAGGGGTAAAAGCATTACAGGGCCGCGATAACGGCCTGCTGCTCGATCAGTTTGGTCTTCGCATCGGCGAAGGCAACCAGACGCTCACGCTCTTTGGCAATGACCGCTTCCGGCGCGCGGGCAACAAAGCCTTCGTTCGCCAGCTTGCTTTCGATTTTGCCAATTTCCACGTCGACTTTCGCCACTTCTTTCGCCAGACGCGCCAGCTCTGCGTCTTTGTCGACCAGGCCCGCCATCGGGATCAGCAGCTCCGCACCGTCGATAATTTTAGTCACGGAAACCGGACCCTTGTCATCGGCAGGCAGCACGGTGATGCTTTCCAGACGCGCCATGGTTTTCAGGAAGGTGTTGTTCTCGGTGACGCGACGAACGGCAGCGTCGCTGCAACCGCGCAGCAGCAGCTCCAGTGGTTTACCCGGGGCGATGTTCATTTCGGCACGGATGTTACGTACCGCAACGATCGCCTGCTTCAGCCACTCGGTATCCGCTGACGCGGCTTCATCAACCTTAGCCGCATCGAATTCCGGGAACGGCTGCAGCATGATGGTATCGGCGTTGATGCCCGCAATGACCTTCACGCGCTGCCAGATGGTCTCGGTGATGAATGGAATAACCGGATGCGCCAGGCGCAGCAGTCCTTCCAGGACGGTAATCAGCGTGTTGCGCGTGCCGCGCAGCTCCGCTTCAGAACCGCCGTTCATGACCGGCTTCGCCAGCTCCAGATACCAGTCACAGAACTGGTTCCAGGTGAATTCATACAGAATGCCCGCCGCGATATCAAAGCGGTAGCTGTCCAGCGCCTCGCGGAAGGCTTTCACCGTCTGGTTAAATTCCGCCAGGATCCAGCGGTCCGCCAGAGACAGGGTCATCTCGCCGCCGTTGAAGCCGCAATCCTGATCTTCGGTGTTCATCAGCACGAAGCGGCTGGCGTTCCACAGCTTGTTACAGAAGTTACGGTAACCTTCCAGACGCTTCATGTCCCAGTTGATGTCGCGGCCGGTAGAGGCCAGCGCCGCCAGGGTGAAGCGCAGGGCGTCGGTACCGTGAGATTCGATCCCGTTCGGGAACTGCTTCTCGGTACGCTTGCGGATTTTCTCAGCCAGCTGCGGCTGCATCATGTTGCCGGTACGTTTTTCCAGCAGGTCTTCCAGGGAGATCCCGTCAACCATGTCCAGCGGGTCAATCACGTTGCCCTTGGACTTGGACATCTTCTGCCCCTCGTCGTCGCGGATAAGGCCGGTCATGTAGACGGTATGGAACGGAACCTGCGGCTTGCCGTCTTCATCTTTGATGAAGTGCATGGTCATCATGATCATGCGGGCAATCCAGAAGAAGATGATGTCGAAGCCGGACACCATTACGCTGGTAGGGTGGAACTGACGCAGCGCGTCGGTGTTTTCCGGCCAGCCGAGGGTAGAGAAGGTCCACAGCGCGGAGGAGAACCAGGTATCCAGAACGTCTTCATCCTGGCGCAGGGCCACGTCAGCGCTCAGGTTATTTTCCTGGCGCACTTCGTCTTCGCTACGGCCAACGTAGACGTTGCCTTCGTTGTCGTACCATGCCGGGATGCGGTGACCCCACCACAGCTGACGGGAGATACACCAGTCCTGAATGTCGCGCATCCAGGAGAAGTACATGTTTTCGTACTGCTTCGGCACGAACTGAATGCTGCCGTTCTCAACCGCTTCCACAGCCGGTTTCGCCAGCACGTCGGCACGGACGTACCACTGGTCGGTCAGCATTGGCTCAATAACCACGCCGCCACGGTCGCCGTACGGCACGGTCAGATCGTGAGGCTTAATCTCTTCCAGCAGGCCGAGGGCATCAACGGCGGCTACGATGGCTTTACGTGCGGCAAAGCGCTCCAGCTTCTGGAACTCAGCCGGGATCTCGCTGGAGTAAACGTCGGATTCGTTGCCTTTGGTGTCGTACACCTCTGCGCTTTCGCGGATATCGCCGTCGAAGGTCAGAATGTTGATCATTGGCAGGGCGTGACGACGACCCACTTCATAGTCGTTGAAGTCGTGCGCCGGGGTGATTTTCACGCAGCCGGTGCCTTTTTCCATGTCGGCGTGTTCGTCGCCCACAATCGGAATGCGGCGGTTCACCAGCGGCAGCACCACAAATTTGCCGATCAGATCTTTATAGCGCGGATCTTCCGGGTTAACGGCCACGCCGGTATCGCCCAGCAGGGTTTCCGGACGGGTGGTCGCCACCACCAGGTAATCTTTACCGTCTGCGGTTTTTGCGCCATCGGCCAGCGGATAGCGGATGTGCCACATGGAGCCTTTGGACTCGCGGTTTTCCACTTCCAGGTCAGAAATTGCGGTGCGCAGTTTCGGGTCCCAGTTTACCAGGCGTTTGCCGCGGTAAATCAGGTCTTCTTTGTACAGACGGACGAACACTTCTTTTACGGCGTTGGACAGGCCTGCGTCCATGGTGAAGCGCTCGCGCTCCCAGTCCACGGAGTTGCCGAGACGGCGCATCTGACGGGTAATGGTGCCGCCGGATTCTGCCTTCCACTGCCAGATTTTGTCGATGAACGCATCGCGACCGTAGTCGTGACGAGTTTTACCTTCTTCAGCGGCAATTTTACGCTCAACCACCATTTGGGTCGCGATACCCGCGTGGTCAGTCCCCGCCTGCCACAGGGTGTTTTTGCCCTGCATGCGCTGGTAGCGGATCATGGTGTCCATGATGGTCTGCTGGAAAGCATGCCCCATATGCAAACTGCCGGTGACGTTCGGCGGCGGGATCATGATGCAGAAGGACTCTTTGCTTTCGTCGCCGTTAGGCTTGAAATAGCCCTGCTGTTCCCAGTGCTCGTAAAGCGGCTGTTCGATATCGCGTGGGTTATATGTCTTTTCCATTATTTCCAGGTTGCCGTATTCAGGTTAAAACCGGCCAGGCGGTACGCTTTATAGCGTTCGCGCGCCAGTTGTTTCAAGGATTCTTCGTAAGGGACAAAGTCTACCACTTCTGTGAAAGCGGTGGCAAAATCTGCAAAGTCTGTCCGCAGGCTAATGAGAATATCGCGCGCGCTGCTGTTGCGCTTTTGCGGCCAGGCAATTTCGACCGGTGCCCCGCCGCGTGGACCTTCGCCCGACAGGTTATGCGGAACAAAACTTTCCGGCGGGCGCGCCCATAGCGCTTCATCCAGGCGAATCGCCTGCTGCTCATCTTCACAGGCAATCAGTACGCGTTTACCTGCGCGCCAACGTTCTGCGGCAATTTCACACACCAGCTGTTCAACGGCGCTGAGGCCATCCTGATGGGTGTCGTTGTCCAGAAGGTAGAACGTTGCATTCTTCATATATGGGGCTTCTTGTCGTGGATTTAAATGCAAAGCCGGGTGGCGCTTCGCTTACCCGGCCTACGGTTGAGTGGCGTGTAGGCCGGGTAAGGCGAAGCCGCCACCCGGCACATTACATCACTCGTCGCCGTTAAAACCCGCACGATTAAGCAGGAACTGCGACAGCAGGGCCACCGGACGTCCGGTAGCGCCTTTGGCTTTACCGGAGCGCCATGCGGTCCCCGCGATATCCAGGTGCGCCCAGTTGTACTTGCGGGTAAAGCGCGCCAGGAAGCAGCCTGCGGTGATAGCCCCGCCAGGACGACCACCAATGTTAGCCATGTCCGCAAAGTTAGACTCCAGCTGTTCCTGATACTCGTCACCCAGCGGCAGACGCCATGCGCGGTCACCGGCCTGCTCGGACGCGCCGATAAGCTCGTGCGCCAGCGGGTTGTGGTTCGACATCAGGCCGGTGATGTGATGGCCCAGGGCAATCACGCAGGCACCGGTCAGGGTGGCCACGTCGATAACCGCTTCTGGCTCGAAGCGCTCAACGTAGGTCAACACGTCACAGAGTACCAGACGGCCTTCGGCGTCGGTATTCAGCACTTCAACGGTCTGGCCGGACATGGTGGTCAGGACGTCGCCCGGACGATACGCGCGACCGCCAGGCATGTTTTCGCAGCCTGCCAGCACGCCGATTACGTTGATGGGCAGCTGAAGCTCCGCAACCATGCGCATGACGCCGTAAACCGCCGCCGCGCCGCACATGTCGTACTTCATCTCGTCCATGCCTTCTGAAGGCTTGATGGAGATACCGCCGGAGTCAAAGGTCAGCCCTTTACCGACGAGCACGATCGGACGCGCGTCTTCAGACGGATTGCCTTTGTATTCGATGACCGACATCAGGGATTCGTTCTGCGAGCCGTTACCCACCGCCAGATAAGAGTGCATCCCCAGCTCTTTCATCTGCTGTTCGCCGATGACGCGGGTGATGACGTTTTTGCTGTAAGAGTCAGCCAGCTGGCGCGCCTGAGAGGCGAGGTAGGCGGCGTTACAGATGTTTGGCGGCATGTTGCCGAGATCTTTTGCCGCTTTGATACCGGCGGCAATCGCCAGACCATGCTGGATGGCGCGCTCGCCGCTGGTCAGTTCGCGACGGGTTGGCACGTTAAAGACCATTTTGCGCAGCGGGCGACGCGGCTCGCTTTTGTTGGTCTTAAGCTGATCGAAGCTGTAAAGGCTCTCTTTTGCCGTTTCGACGGCCTGACGCACTTTCCAGTAGGTGTTACGGCCTTTGACGTGCAGCTCGGTCAGGAAGCAGACGGCTTCCATTGAACCGGTGTCATTCAGCGTATTAATGGTTTTCTGAATAACCTGCTTATACTGACGTTCATCCAGCTCGCGCTCTTTGCCGCAGCCAATCAGCAGAATACGCTCTGACAGGACGTTCGGAACATGGTGCAGTAACAGCGTCTGCCCAGGTTTGCCTTCCAGTTCGCCACGGCGCAGCAGGGCGCTGATATAGCCGTCACTGATTTTATCGAGTTGCTCGGCGATCGGGGAGAGTCGGCGCGGTTCAAAGACGCCCACAACGATGCAGGCACTCCGCTGTTTCTCCGGGCTACCGCTTTTTACACTGAACTCCATGCACTACGCTCCTGAATCTTAAAGACAACGGCGGCTGCTACGGATAGAATTGAAACCTTTCGTAACTCATGTCCGCTGTTGTGGTGACTTCGTGTTAATCTTACGTTACTACGGTTTCGACACGTCAGAAAAAGTCCTGAAGCGTGAATCCGCCGGATGTTTTAATCTTAGCGACGATTTCGACGACTCAAGAGAATAAATGACGTTTAAGCCATGAAACAAGCGATTTTCCAGCAAAGAGACGGGTTTTTACGGGCGTATTTAAAGTGATAATCATAAGATATCTGGTGCGGGAGACGCTCAAAAGCCAACTGGCGATCCTCTTCATCCTGCTGCTGATTTTTTTCTGTCAGAAGCTGGTTAAGATCCTCGGTGCGGCCGTTGACGGCGAAATTCCAACGAATCTGGTGCTTTCCCTGCTTGGGCTGGGGATCCCGGAAATGGCGCAGCTTATTCTGCCGCTGAGTCTATTCCTCGGCCTGCTGATGACCCTCGGTAAGCTGTACACCGAGAGTGAAATTACGGTGATGCATGCCTGCGGCCTGAGTAAAGCCGTACTGGTGAAAGCGGCGATGATACTGGCGCTGTTCACGGGCATTGTTGCGGCGGTGAATGTGATGTGGGCGGGCCCTATGTCTTCCCGTCATCAGGACGAAGTGCTGGCCGAGGCGAAAGCAAACCCCGGCATGGCGGCGCTCGCGCAGGGGCAGTTCCAGCAGGCGACTGACGGAAACTCCGTGCTGTTTATTGAGAGCGTTGACGGCAGTAAATTCAACGATGTATTTCTGGCGCAGCTGCGTCCTAAAGGTAACGCGCGTCCGTCAGTGGTGGTTGCCGATTCTGGCCAGCTTTCTCAGCGCAAAGACGGTTCTCAGGTCGTCACGCTGAATAAAGGCACCCGTTTCGAAGGCACCGCGATGCTGCGTGACTTCCGTATTACGGATTTCCAGAACTATCAGGCCATTATTGGTCATCAGGCGGTGGCGCTCGATCCGACGGATACCGAGCAAATGGATATGCGCACGCTGTGGAATACCGATACCGACAGAGCGCGGGCTGAGTTCCACTGGCGTATTACGCTCGTATTCACCGTGTTTATGATGGCACTGATTGTCGTGCCGCTGAGCGTGGTGAACCCGCGCCAGGGCCGCGTGCTCTCTATGCTGCCAGCGATGCTGCTTTACCTGATCTACTTCCTGCTGCAAACCTCGATTCGCTCTAACGGCGCGAAGGGTAAGCTGGATCCGATGGTCTGGACGTGGTTCGTTAACAGCCTGTACATCTTACTGGCGCTGGGATTAAACCTGTGGGATACGGTGCCTGTGCGCCGCATACGTGCCCGATTCTCGCGTAAAGGAGCCATCTAATGCAGGCGTTTGGCGTTCTTGATCGCTATATCGGTAAAACCATTTTCACCACCATCATGATGACGTTGTTCATGCTGGTGTCGCTCTCCGGCATTATCAAATTTGTCGATCAGCTGAAAAAAGCCGGGCAGGGCAGCTATGACGCGATGGGGGCGGGGATGTACACCCTGCTCAGCGTGCCAAAAGATGTGCAGATCTTCTTCCCGATGGCGGCTCTGCTGGGCGCGCTGCTGGGGCTGGGGATGCTGGCTCAGCGCAGCGAGCTGGTGGTGATGCAGGCCTCAGGCTTTACCCGTATGCAGGTTGCGCTGTCGGTAATGAAAACCGCAATCCCGCTGGTGCTGTTGACCATGGCGATTGGCGAGTGGGTGGCACCGCAGGGCGAGCAGATGGCGCGTAACTATCGTGCTCAGGCAATGTACGGTGGTTCACTGCTCTCGACTCAGCAAGGTTTATGGGCGAAAGACGGGAAAAACTTCGTCTACATCGAACGGGTAAAGGGTAATGATGAACTGGGCGGGGTGAGCATCTACGCGTTCAACGACCAGCGCCGTCTGGAGTCTGTCCGACACGCCTCTTCCGCGAAGTTTGACGCTGAACATAAGCAGTGGCGTTTGTCGCAGGTTGATGAATCTGACCTGACGGATCCAAAACAGATTACCGGGTCACAGACGGTGACCGGCACCTGGAAGACCAACCTCACGCCGGATAAGCTCGGGGTTGTTGCGCTGGATCCTGACGCGCTCTCTATCAGCGGCTTGCACAACTATGTGAAGTACCTGAAGTCGAGCGGGCAGGATGCCGGACGCTATCAGCTCAACATGTGGAGCAAAATCTTCCAGCCGATGTCCGTGGCGGTGATGATGCTGATGGCGCTGTCGTTTATCTTCGGCCCGCTGCGTAGCGTGCCGATGGGCGTGCGCGTCGTGACCGGTATTAGCTTCGGCTTTGTCTTCTATGTTCTCGATCAGATCTTCGGTCCGCTGACGCTGGTTTATGGCATCCCGCCGATTATCGGTGCGCTGCTGCCGAGCGCCAGCTTCTTCCTGATCAGCCTCTGGCTGCTGCTGAAACGCTCCTGATTGACCTCTCCTCGCTTCCGGTGAACCGGAGGCGAGGCTAATCTCCTGTTTCACCCCGCACTTTTTCTCACAACCTTCAACGTCCCGCCTCGAATTTGAGTATTATTGAGCGATAAAGTCGTGAAGGGATCCTCTATGAAGCAAATTCGAATGCTAGCCCAGTACTACGTCGACCTGATGATGAAGCTTGGGCTGGTGCGTTTCTCCATGCTGCTGGCGCTGGCGCTGGTCGTTCTGGCGATTGTCGTGCAGATGGCCGTTACGATGGTTCTGCATGGTCAGGTCGAGAGTATCGACGTTATCCGCTCTATCTTCTTCGGCCTGCTCATTACCCCCTGGGCGGTCTATTTTCTTTCCGTGGTGGTCGAACAGCTGGAGGAGTCCCGTCAGCGCTTATCAAAACTGGTCGATAAGCTGGAGGAGATGCGCGAGCGCGACCTGAAGCTCAACGTTCAGCTTAAAGACAACATTGCTCAGTTGAATCAGGAAATTTCAGATCGTGAGAAGGCGGAGGCAGAGCGTCAGGCCACGCTGGAACAGCTGAAAATCGAAATGAAAGAGCGCGAGGTGACGCAGATCCAGCTTGAGCAGCAATCCTCCTTCCTGCGTTCGTTCCTGGACGCTTCGCCGGATCTGGTATTCTACCGTAACGAAGATAAAGAGTTTTCCGGCTGTAACCGGGCGATGGAGCTCCTGACCGGGAAAAGCGAGAAGCAGCTGATTCACCTCAAGCCGCAGGACGTTTACTCCGAAGAGGCGGCCGCCAAGGTCATGGAGACGGACGAAAAAGTGTTCCGCCATAACGTCTCGCTGACCTACGAACAGTGGCTGGATTACCCGGACGGGCGCAAAGCCTGCTTTGAGATCCGTAAGGTGCCGTACTATGACCGCGTCGGGAAGCGTCACGGCCTGATGGGCTTCGGCCGTGATATTACCGAGCGTAAGCGCTATCAGGATGCGCTGGAGCGCGCCAGCCGCGACAAGACCACCTTCATCTCCACCATCAGCCATGAGCTTCGTACGCCGCTTAACGGCATTGTGGGGCTGAGCCGCATTCTGCTGGATACCGACCTGACCGCGGAGCAGGAAAAATACCTCAAAACGATTCACGTCTCGGCGGTCACGCTGGGTAATATCTTCAACGATATTATTGACATGGATAAGATGGAGCGCCGAAAGGTTCAGCTTGATAACCAGCCGGTTGATTTCACCAGCTTCCTTGCCGATCTGGAAAACTTGTCTGGTCTGCAGGCCCAGCAGAAGGGGCTGAATTTTGTCATGGAGCCCACCCTGCCGCTGCCGCATAAAGTGATTACCGACGGCACGCGGCTGCGTCAGATCCTGTGGAACCTCATCAGCAACGCGGTGAAATTTACCCAGAAGGGGCAGGTGGCGGTGCGTATTCGCTATGACGACGGGGACATGCTGCACTTCGAGGTGGAGGACTCCGGGATTGGTATTCCGCAGGAGGAGCAGGACAAGATTTTCGCGATGTACTACCAGGTGAAGGACAGCAACGGTGGAAAACCGGCCACTGGTACCGGAATCGGCCTGGCGGTGTCTAAGCGGCTGGCGAAGAGCATGGGTGGTGACATCACCGTTGCCAGCCAGGCGGGCAAAGGGTCAACCTTCACGCTGACGGTGCATGCGCCGGCGGTGGCGGAAGAGGTAGAGGATACCTTTGAAAACGACGATATGCCGCTGCCTGCGCTGCACGTCCTGCTTGTTGAGGATATTGAGCTTAACGTGATTGTAGCGCGCTCGGTGCTGGAAAAACTGGGCAACAGCGTGGATGTCGCGATGACCGGTAAAGCCGCGCTGGAGATGTTTACACCGGGTGAATATGACCTCGTTCTGCTGGATATCCAGTTGCCGGATATGACCGGGCTGGATATCTCGCGTGAACTGACGCGTCAGTACGCGGCTGATGAACTGCCGCCGCTGGTGGCGCTGACGGCGAACGTGCTGAAAGATAAAAAAGAGTACCTCGACGCCGGTATGGACGATGTACTCAGCAAGCCTCTGGCGGTGCCTGCTCTGACCGCCATGATCAAGAAGTTCTGGGATACCCACGATGAAGAGGAGAGCACCATGACGTCTGTTGATAGCGCAAAAGCCCAAACGATACTCGATACCGCGATGCTGGAGCAGTATATCGATCTGGTCGGCCCGAAACTGATTACCGACGGCCTGGCGGTGTTTGAGAAAATGATGCCGGGTTATCTGAGCGTGCTGGAGTCAAACCTGACGGCGCGTGACCAGAAGGGCATCGTGGAAGAAGGGCATAAAATCAAAGGCGCAGCCGGCTCGGTCGGGTTACGCCACCTGCAGCAGCTGGGTCAACAGATTCAGTCGCCTGATTTACCAGCTTGGGAAGATAACGTTGGTGATTGGGTTGAAGAGATGAAACAAGAGTGGCAGAACGATGTTGCGGTGCTTAAAGCCTGGGTGGATGCCAGAAAAAAATGACCCCGGCTAGACCGGGGTGCGCGAATACTGCGCCAACACCAGGGAAATCGTGGCTGCGCCTGTTTTTTAAAGTAATTTTCTAATGGGCGCCGCCGTAAAAATTTAGGCCGCACGCAGATAAGATAGCAAATCTTAAATGGTTTGTTACATGAATCAGTGAAATGTGTGAAGCATAGCGTTTTAATCAAAATTATTAATGTGCTTCAGCGAGTTGCAAAGAAGGATCGTCAAGATGAAAAAAATTGGTGTTGTCCTGAGCGGATGCGGTGTTTTTGATGGTTCAGAAATACATGAAGCCGTAATCACGCTGCTGGCCCTGACAAAACAGGGAGCAGAGGTAATCTGTTTTGCACCCGACAAAAATCAGTCGGATGTGATTAACCATCTGACCGGCGAGCCGATGGCCGAAACGCGTAACGTGCTGATTGAAGCCGCGCGTATTGCCCGGGGAGAGATTCATCCGCTGGCGAAGGCAGATGCCGCTGAACTGGATGCGCTCATTGTGCCGGGCGGCTTCGGCGCCGCGAAAAATCTCAGCACCTTTGCAGCCGAAGGTGCCGCATGCACGGTGGACCCTGATCTCAAAGCGCTGACGCTGGCGATGCATGCCGCGGGCAAGCCGCTGGGCTTTATCTGTATTGCACCGGCCATGCTGCCAAATATTTTCGATTGTCCGTTACGGCTGACGATCGGAACCGATATTGATACCGCAGAGGTCGTCGAGGACATGGGGGGCGAACACGTTCCGTGCCCGGTCGATGACATTGTGGTGGATGAGGACAACAAAGTTGTCACCACGCCCGCGTATATGCTGGCGAAGAATATTGCGGAAGCCGCCGTGGGCATTGAAAAGCTGGTCGCCCGGGTGCTGGTGCTGACGGAATGAGACGTCAGTTTTCCGCAGGCGCATGGGTGAAACGCCTTCTTTTCCGCATCGTACTCGTCCTGGCTGTGTTCTGGGGAGGCGGGCTGGCCGTGTTCAGCATTTTGCCGGTACCGTTTTCAGCGGTCATGGTTGAGCGCCAGCTTAGCGCGTGGTTCTCCGGTGATTTCGGCTATGTTGCCCATTCTGACTGGGTGAGCATGGATGAAATTTCTCCGTTCATGGGGCTGGCGGTTATCGCGGCGGAAGATCAAAAATTCCCGGAGCACTGGGGGTTCGATGTGGCTGCGATTGAAAAGGCGCTGGCCCATAACGAACGTCACGAAAACCGCGTGCGCGGTGCGTCAACGCTGTCGCAGCAGACGGCTAAAAACCTGTTCCTGTGGGATGGGCGAAGCTGGGTGCGAAAAGGGCTGGAAGCGGGTCTGACCCTGGGAATGGAAACGGTCTGGAGCAAAAAGCGTATTCTGACCGTTTACCTTAATATCGCCGAGTTCGGCGACGGGGTATTTGGTGTCGAAGCTGCATCACAACGCTATTTTAATAAACCTGCCAGCAGGCTGAGCATGTCGGAGGCGGCGCTGCTCGCGGCTGTTCTGCCTAATCCTGTCCGCTTCAAGGCCAGCGCCCCGTCAGGGTACGTGCGAAGCCGTCAGGCGTGGATCATGCGCCAGATGCGCCAGCTGGGTGGGGAAGGGTTTATGGAGAGAAATGCGTTAATGTAGGGCGGGTAAGCGCAGCGCCACCCGCCAGAATAGCAGGCCTAATCTTCGTCGAACCCGGCGTTAAACAGCGCAACTACCGCCGCCAGAGCTTCCTCTTCCTGAGGACCGGTGGCTTCAACCTCAATCTGACGCCCTTTGGCGGAGTCCAGCATCAGCAGCGCAATCACGCTGTTGGCTTCCGCTTCGGTGCCTTCGTCATTACGCAGCAGCACTTCTGCATCGAAACCCTGCATCAGCTCAAACAGCTTCATCGCCGGGCGTGCATGCATGCCCAGTTTATTGGTGATCTCAACGGTTTGTTTTACGGTCATGTTTTACGTTTTTCCAGCGTGCGATGACGGGACTGAACGTTCTTACCGCGCGAGCGGAAATAGTCGGCCAGTTGTTCGGCGATGTAGACCGAACGATGTTTACCGCCAGTACAGCCAATCGCCACCGTCAGGTAGCTACGATTGTTTGTCTCCAGCATAGGTAACCATAGCTCAAGGTAGCTTCGCGTCTGGTAGATAAAATTGTGAACTTCTGTGTGTCGGTCGAGGAACGCCGCCACGGGCTTATCCAGACCGGTCATTGGACGCAGTTTGGGATCCCAGTGCGGGTTCGGCAGGAAGCGCACGTCGAAAACATAGTCCGCATCAATCGGAATACCGTGCTTAAAGCCGAAGGATTCGAACACCATCGTCAGCTCGCGCTCGCGTTTGCCCAGCAGCCGGGTTCGCAGCATTTCCGCCAGCTCGTGAACGGACATCTCTGAGGTGTCGACAATCAGATCGGCACGAGAGCGCAGCGGCTCAAGCAGATCGCTCTCTTCGTCGATGGCGCTCTCCAGCGAGAGATTCTTGCTGGAAAGCGGGTGCAGACGACGGGTGTCGCTGTAGCGGCGGATCAGGGTATTGCGGTCGGCATCAAGGAACAGCAGCTGAGGCGAGAACGCGTCAGGCAGGTTACTCATGGCCTGTTCGAAGATCTCTGGCGATTCCGGCATGTTACGAACGTCGATACTGACGGCGGCGGAGGTTTGTCTCTCCGCTAACGTGCGTGCCAGATCGGGCAATAACACGACCGGCAGGTTATCGACGCAGTAAAAACCCATGTCTTCCAGCGCGCGCAGGGCAACGGATTTTCCCGACCCTGAACGACCGCTGACAATCATCAGTACCATGTTCCGTTTCTCCTCAGGACAACAGATGTGAAGGCCATCACCTGGTTATGCGTCATCCTGATTGCCTTCTGCTTCAGTGATAATTTGATAAAGCTCTTCATCACTTTGGGCCGAGCGCAGTCGACGGCAGATGGTTTTATCCGCCAGACGTTTAGCAACCAGCGAAAGCGTATGCAGGTGGGTCTTGGTCTGGTCGGCAGGCACCAACAGCGCGAAGAGGAGATCGACGGGCTGGTTATCAATGGCGTCAAAAGCGATTGGGGTTTCCAGTTGCACAAACACACCGACGGCACGCAGGGTGTCCTCTTCCAGCTTGCCGTGTGGGATCGCGATGCCGTTGCCGATACCGGTACTGCCCATCTTTTCACGGGTCAGAATGGCTTCGAACACCACCTGCGGCGGCAGGCCCAGCTGTTTTGCAGCCAATTCACTGATGATCTCCAGCGCACGTTTTTTGCTCTGGCAGTGAACGGCACTGCGGGTACATTCCTGGTTAAGGACATTGCTCAGTTGAAGAGCGGAATCGTTGTTCATCATAATTTCACCTAAGCGCTAACTGTACAAATGGCCCGTTGTGTTTCACAACAGGCCGTCCTGCACCCGTTAACTGCCCGGACAATTAGTGTTGTTTCAGTTTATCTTTATGTTTATTGAGCTGTCGCGCAAGCTTGTCAATCAAGCCGTCGATAGCCGCGTACATGTCTTGCCCTTCCGCACTGGCATGGAGTTCACCCCCGTTAACATGCAGGGTTGCATCCGAGATATGAGTCACTTTCTCCACTTTTAACACAACGTAGACCTGATTGATCCTTTCGAAATACTGCTCGAGTTTCGCGAACTTAGCGTTCACGAAGTCACGTAAAGCCTCAGTAATCTCGACGTTATGTCCTGTGATATTGAGCTGCATAGTGTCTTCCTTATCGGTTGTGTCAGACCAGTTGTTTACGCTGGTTAGACGGCGGAATGGATAAAGACTCTCGATACTTCGCAACAGTACGACGTGCCACCATAATACCCTGATCGGACAGCATGGTGGTCAACTTACTGTCACTTAGTGGCTTCGCGGGATTCTCCGCGGCGATCAACTTCTTCACCAGGGCGCGAATCGCCGTTGAGGAGGCTTCGCCGCCACCCTCGGTGTTCACGTGGCTGGAGAAGAAATACTTAAGCTCAAAAATACCGCGCGGACTGTGCAGATACTTCTGCGTAGTAACGCGGGAAATAGTGGATTCATGCATCTCGACGGCCTGGGCGATATCCGCCAGCACCATCGGCTTCATATACTCTTCGCCCTGCTCAAAGAAGGCCTGCTGCTGTTCGACGATGCAGCGGCTCACGCGAAGCAGGGTATCATTCCGGCTCTCCAGGCTCTTGATCAACCATCGCGCTTCCTGAAGATTGCTGCGAATATATTGATTGTCGGAGTCGTTGCGCGCGCTGGTACACATGGAGGCGTACTGCTGGTTGATTTGCAGGCGAGGGATGCTGTCAGAGTTCAGTTCAACGACCCAGCGGTCATTGTGTTTTCTGACCAGCACGTCCGGGATAACGTACTCGGGTTCGCTGGTCTGGATCGACTGACCGGGACGCGGATCGAGGGACTGGATCAGATTTACCGCCTCTTTCAGCACCTCTTCCTTCAGGCGCGTCACGCGCATCAGGGTGCGGAAATCGTGGTTAGCCAGAAGATCCAGATGATCGCTGATGATTAAGCGAGCCTCGTCGAGCCACGGCGTCTCTTTGCTGAACTGAGAAAGCTGGATCAGCAGACAGTCGCGCAGGTCCTTCGCGGCCACCCCGACCGGATCGAAGCGCTGAATGCGTTTCAGTACCGCTTCAATCTCCTCAATCTCAATCTCTTCATCGCCCATGCTTTCCAGAATGTCGTCCAGCGTGACGGTCAAATAACCGGTGTCATCAACGGCGTCGACAATCGACGTGGCAATAGCGCGGTCGGTATCGGAGAAGGGGGTAAGCTCTACCTGCCACATCAGGTAATCCTGCAGCGACTGGGTGGTTTCGCCCTGGTAGACCGGTAGCTCGTCGTCCTGGTAGTCTGCACGCGTGCCGGAAGGGGTCCCGGCGGTATAGATTTCATCCCAGCTGGCATCCAGCGGAAGCTCATCCGGCATCTCTTTTTGTTCGAGTGCATCCGCGGTGTCGAGCGCTTCTGTGTCCTGTGACTGCTGGGTATCTACCTCGTCATGAAGATCGGCTTGCTCCAGCAGGGGATTGCTGTCCAGCGCCTGCTGGAGCTCCTGCTGGAGTTCTAAGGTGGACAGTTGCAACAGACGAATTGCCTGCTGTAACTGCGGCGTCATCGCCAGCTGTTGGCTGAGCCTTAATTGCAAACCTTGCTTCATGTTCAGAGCATTTTTCTCCGGTTCGGCGTTACGTTACCTCTACCCTATCAGAGTCTGAAGTCTTCCCCAAGATAGACGCGCTTAACATGATCGTCTTCGAGGATCTGCTGCGGCGTACCGTGAGCGATCAGATTGCCCTGGCTCACGATATACGCGCGTTCACATACCGCCAGCGTTTCACGAACGTTGTGGTCGGTGATCAGCACGCCAAGTCCGCTGTCACGCAGATGCTCGATAATGCGTTTAATGTCGATAACGGAGATCGGGTCAACGCCCGCAAACGGTTCATCCAGAAGGATAAACTTCGGATTGGCGGCCAACGCGCGCGCAATCTCAACACGACGGCGTTCCCCCCCGGACAAGGCCTGGCCCAGGCTGTCGCGCAGGTGTTCGATATGAAACTCTTCCATCAGCTCGTTGGCGCGATCCTGACGCTGTTCGTTGGTCAGGTCGTCGCGAATTTGCAGGACCGCCATCAGGTTATCAAAGACGCTCAGACGACGGAAAATAGAGGCTTCCTGCGGCAGATAGCCGATGCCACGGCGCGCGCGCGCGTGCAGCGGCAGCAGGCTGATATCTTCATCGTCAATAATAATGTTGCCGGCATCGCGCGGCACAATACCCACCACCATGTAGAAGGTGGTGGTTTTACCCGCACCGTTCGGGCCAAGCAGGCCCACAATTTCGCCGGAGTTGACGGTCAGACTGACATCTTCTACGACACGGCGGCCCTTATAGGCCTTCGCGAGATTTTTTGCAGTTAATGTTGCCATAGCGAATTAGTTACTCTTCTTCTGTGCCGGGGCCTGGCCCTTGCCTTTGTCCTGCAGCTGCGACGGAACCAGCACGGTGGTTACGCGTTTGCCTTTCTCGCTGGAGGCCTGCATTTTTTGCTCTTTCACCAGATAGGTAATCTGGTCACCGGTAATATTGCTGTCCAGCTGTTCCAGATACGCGTTTCCGGTCAGGATGACCAGGTCCTTCGCCAGCTCATAGTGCATATGCGAGGCGTGGCCCTTCACCGGCTTGCCGTTGTCCTGCATCTGGTAGAAGGTGGCCGGGTTGCCGTAACCATCAATGATCTCTTTGCCCTGCTCGCCGCCCGGACGGGTAACGACCACTTTATCGGCGTTAATTTTGATGGTCCCCTGAGTCATGACGACGTTACCCGTGAAGGTGACGACGTTACCCTGCATATCGAGAGACTGGGTGTCAGACTCGATATGGATCGGCTGGTCGGTATCGCCCGTTACAGCAAGCGCGGGGAGACTGGCCGCCAGCATCGCGCTGGCGATAATTACTTTAAGGCTGAGTTTGTTTGTTTTGAATTTCATAGGAGGTTCTAACCTTTTCAATCAGCTCGGCGTTCTTGCTGCGTAAGTTCCCGCGCATTCTTAAACCGCTGGAATTAAATGTTGTGCCATACAGTGTGACCAGATCCTGCGACGTCACGTCCTGGGTTACCAGGTTGATCTGGGCATTATCCGTCGTAATTTTTCGCAGTTGCGAGTCAGCGGTCAGGGCGTTGACTTCAACGTGGCCATACAGATAAAGCATACGATCATTTGTCAGTTTGGCCCGATCTGACTTAATTGACCACGTCGGCACTTTGTCTTTATCGAAAGTGGTCATGACAGGTTGGGTAAACCACGAAACGCCGTCATCGGAAAAGTATTCAACGTGCTGGGCAATCAGGCGATAATTCAGCGCACCTTCCGGGCTATAGACCACGGTGTCGCTGTGATCGCTTTTATAGGTTGGATCGTTATTGTTGACGACTTCCGTTTGCGTATCGTCGCGATCGGCAAGGTTCACGCCAATCAATACCAGTGCGACAAGCGAAAGCAGAATGATAACCCAACGTCTGGTTTTACTCATATCGATTGCCCTTTGGCTTCATCAAGCTTGCCCTGCGCCAGCAGAAGCAGATCGCAGACTTCACGGACGGCACCCCGGCCACCGTTGATGTGGGTAACGTAGTCAGCGCGCGGGATCAACAGCGGATGAGCATCAGCAACCGCGATGCTGAGACCGACTTCAGCCATCACCGGCCAGTCAATCAGGTCGTCCCCGACGTAGGCCACGTTTTCCGGTGCGATAGCCAGTTTACCCAGTAAATCATTGAACGCTGCCATCTTATCGGATTGACCCTGGTAAAGATGGGTAATGCCTAAGGTTTCACAGCGGTCTTCTACCAGTTTAGCTTTTCGTCCGGTGATGATAGCAACCTCGATACCCGAGGTGAGCGCACAGCGGATACCGTAGCCGTCGCGAACGTTAAACGCTTTCAGCTCTTCACCATTATTGCCCATGTAAATCAGGCCATCGGAAAGTACGCCATCCACATCCAGAATGAGCAGACGAATATTTTCCGCCTTTGCCATCATCTGGGTACTGACCGGACCATAACAGGTTGCAAGGGATGCACCCGCATTACTCATTGTCTTATCCTTTATTACACTACGCCAGCGCGCAGCAGATCATGCATATGTACCACACCCAGCAACTGGTCGCCATCAGCAACCATAACGGAGGTGATATGGCGGGACTGCATCAGGTTCAGCACATCCACGGCCAGCGTTCCCGGACGCACGCGAATGCCGCCGGGCGTCATCACATCGGCAATGCCGAGCGTGCGGACATCTACACCCATGTCGAACACGCGACGCAGGTCGCCATCGGTGAAGATCCCCTGAATTTTCATCAGATCGTCGCACACGACCGTCATACCCAAATTCTTACGGGTGATTTCCAGCAGCGCATCACGCAGGGAGGCTTCTTTGCTGACGTGAGGGATCTCATCCCCGGTGTGCATAATATCGTTTACCCGCAGCAGCAGCTTGCGCCCCAGCGCGCCGCCCGGATGGGAGAGCGCGAAATCTTCCGGCGTAAAACCGCGGGCTTCAAGCAGCGCGACGGCAAGCGCATCGCCCATGACCAGCGCGGCGGTGGTGCTGGACGTTGGTGCCAGGCCGAGCGGGCAGGCCTCTTTCGGTACTTTAACGCACAGATGAATATCGGCCGCACGCGCCATGCTACTTTCCGGACGGCTGGTCATGCAAATCAGCGGCACCTGCAGACGCTTCAGTACGGGGATCAATGCCAGAATTTCATTGGACTCACCGGAGTTGGACAGCGCGATAACGACATCCTGCGGCGTGACCATCCCCAGGTCGCCGTGCGCGGCTTCCCCCGGGTGTACAAAGAAGGACGAGGTTCCGGTGCTGGCAAACGTTGCCGCCATTTTGCGCCCAATGTGGCCGGACTTGCCCATCCCCATCACCACGACTTTCCCGGCACAGTAGAATATCTTCTCACATGCCAGACTAAAATCCTGATTAATGTACTGATCTAACTGCGCCAGACCTTCACGTTCAATCTCCAGAACCTCTTTGCCTGCTTTCTGAAAGTCAAAACCCGGCTGCAATTCTATTTGCGACATAATGCGTTTCCGTTTACCCAGAGAGAAGAGGCGAGAGCCAGTACAGCATCGCCATCCATACGATAAATCCACCCGTCAGCAGCGCGCCTGCGCCTTTGCCGATCTGGCGTTGCCGCCGCCAGCAGAGCAGGGCAAATATCACGCTGACCAGCAACATCACCCCGTAATCGCGTGAAAACGCCAGAGGATTAAACGGACCCGGCGTAATCAGAGCCGGCAGGCCCATGACAATCGCGATATTAAATATGTTGGAGCCGATGATATTACCAATGGCGATGTCATCTTCCCCTTTACGCGCCCCCGCAATGGCGGTGGCCAGCTCCGGCAGGCTGGTGCCGATAGCAATAACCGTCAGGCCAATCGTCAGTTCGCTCATGGCGAAATAGTTCGCCAGTACCGTCGCGTTATCCACGACCATGCGCGTTGCCATCGGCATGATAATCAGCGCAACGCCAAGCCAGAGGAGGGCGACCGGCAGCGTGCCTTCCCGCGGGAGTTCGGCAACCTGTTCACGCGTCAGGCTATCCTGACCCTGTTTTTCCGCCTGGCGGGCAATTTTAACACTATACAGTAACCAGATGACGGCCAACGCCAGCAGGAAAATGCCGTCGCTATAGCTCAGTACGCCATCATAAAATACGCACCCTGCCAGCAGGCTTACGACTAACATTAGCGGCAATTCACGGCGCAGAACATCAGAATGCACGCGAAATGGATGGAGCAGTGCCGCAAGGCCTAAAATCAGTAATATATTGACGATGTTAGAGCCAATCGCGGTGCCAATTGCCAGGTCTAACTGACCATGCAGCGACGCCGAGACGGAGACGATGATTTCAGGAAGTGACGTGCCAACGCTGACCACGGTCATCCCGATGACTACAGGCGGTACACCCGTCAGGCGACACAGGATAGATGCAGCAAAGACTAAACGGTCAGCACTGTAGACCACTAACAGTAAACCAATGATTAACAGTGCTGTTGCTAAAAGCATCAAAAGTCCTTTCTTCAGGTATACTTGTCGGTCCATCGCGCGGGAATGGCTGGACTGCATACGGTCTGAGGCGTAACGAATTCCTAATTTTGACTTTATGCGCCGGAAAAGTAAAACAAATGCCAGCTTTCGCTAACCTCAACGGCTAATATTCTGTAAAAATGCGGGGTTAAGGGCTGATTCAGGCTGCACGTCTTAACGTGAGCAGGGTAAGAAAGGAACTATAAATGAGCCAAACGATGGCGAATATCGTCGATGTCCGCGGTGTGAGTTTTTCTCGCGGCAATCGACTGATATTCGATGATATTTCGTTGACCGTACCGCGTGGCAAAATCACCGCCATCATGGGGCCGTCCGGGATCGGTAAAACGACCCTCCTGCGCCTAATTGGTGGTCAGATCCCACCGGATAGCGGTGAAATCCTCTTCGATGGCGAAAACGTCCCGGAGATGTCGCGCTCGCGCCTGTATACTGTCCGCAAACGTATGAGTATGCTCTTTCAGTCGGGGGCGTTGTTCACCGACATGAACGTCTTTGATAACGTGGCCTATCCGCTGCGCGAGCATACCAGCCTGACGCCTGAGCTGCTGAAAAGCACGGTGATGATGAAGCTTGAAGCTGTGGGGTTGCGGGGAGCCGCGAAGCTAATGCCTTCGGAACTGTCCGGCGGGATGGCGCGCCGCGCCGCGCTGGCGCGAGCTATTGCATTAGAGCCCGATTTAATCATGTTCGACGAACCGTTCGTCGGGCAGGATCCCATCACGATGGGCGTGCTGGTAAAGCTCATCTCTGAACTGAACAGCGCGCTCGGCGTCACCTGTATCGTGGTGTCTCACGATGTACCGGAAGTGTTGAGCATTGCCGATTACGCCTATATCGTGGCGGACAAAAAGATCGTTGCACACGGCAGCGCCCAGGCGCTGCAGGAAAATTGCGATCCACGCGTACGGCAGTTCCTCGACGGTATTGCTGACGGACCCGTACCGTTCCGCTACCCGGCGGGCGATTATCGTGACGATTTACTGGGAATAGGGAGTTAAGCCACTCATGCTGTTAAATGCGTTGGCCGCTCTCGGACACCGTGGCATAAAAACCATCAGGACGTTCGGGCGTGCCGGATTGATGTTATTCAACGCGCTGGTCGGCAAGCCGGAGTTTAGCAAGCACGCCCCTCTGCTGGTGCGTCAGCTTTATAATGTCGGCGTGCTGTCGATGCTCATCATTATTGTTTCCGGTCTGTTTATCGGCATGGTGCTGGGGCTGCAGGGCTACCTTGTTCTGACAACCTACAGTGCGGAAACCAGCCTCGGAATGCTGGTGGCGCTTTCGCTGCTGCGCGAATTGGGTCCGGTTGTGGCGGCACTGCTGTTTGCCGGACGCGCTGGGTCGGCATTAACGGCTGAGATTGGCCTGATGCGTGCGACCGAGCAGCTATCCAGCATGGAGATGATGGCGGTCGATCCGCTGCGTCGCGTGATCTCGCCGCGTTTCTGGGCGGGGGTGATCTCGCTCCCGCTACTGACTATTCTGTTTGTCGCCGTGGGGATCTGGGGCGGTTCGCTGGTTGGGGTCAACTGGAAAGGCATCGATGCCGGCTTCTTCTGGTCTGCGATGCAGGACGCCATCGACCTGCGAATGGATCTGGTTAACTGCCTGATTAAAAGCGTGGTATTTGCCATTACGGTCACCTGGATTGCATTGTTCAATGGTTACGATGCTATCCCGACCTCGGCGGGCATTAGCCGTGCAACTACACGTACTGTCGTACATTCGTCGCTGGCCGTACTGGGCCTGGATTTTGTGCTCACCGCACTGATGTTTGGGAATTGAGTTCATGCAAACGAGAAAAAATGAAATTTGGGTCGGCGTTTTCCTGCTGCTGGCGCTGCTGGCGGCGCTGTTTATCTGCCTGAGAGCGGCGGATATCACCTCAGTACGCACCGAGCCGACGTATCGCATCTATGCCACGTTCGATAACATCGGCGGGCTGAAGGCGCGTTCACCGGTCCGCATTGGCGGTGTGGTGATCGGCCGCGTATCTGACATTACGCTCGATGAGAAAACGTATCTGCCGCGCGTCGCGATGGATATCGAAGAACGTTACAACCACATTCCGGACACCAGCTCCCTTTCTATCCGTACTTCCGGCCTGCTGGGTGAACAATATCTGGCACTTAACGTCGGCTTTGAAGATCCCGAGCTGGGAACGACTATCCTTAAAGACGGTAGCGTTATCCAGGATACGAAGTCCGCGATGGTGCTGGAGGACATGATTGGTCAGTTCCTTTACAACAGTAAAGGGGATGATAAAAAGTCTGACGATGCCCCTGCGCAGAGTGAAGACCATACCAACGTTGCGCCGACCCCTGGTGCTGCGAATTAATTCAGGAGAAGTCATTCATGTTTAAACGACTGTTAATGGTTGCCATGCTGGTCATTGCCCCTCTCACTGCGGCACATGCTGCGGATCAGAGCAACCCGTACAAACTGATGGACGAAGCTGCGAAGAAAACCTTCGACCGTCTCAAAAACGAACAGCCAAAAATTCGCGCGAATCCTGACTATCTGCGTGACGTGGTTGACCAGGAACTGCTGCCGTATGTGCAGATCAAATATGCGGGAGCGCTGGTGCTGGGCCGCTATTACAAAGACGCCACCCCGGCGCAGCGTGAGGCCTATTTTGCCGCATTCCGTGAATACCTGAAGCAGGCATATGGTCAGGCGCTGGCGATGTACCACGGTCAGACCTATCAGATCGCCCCGGAGCAGCCGCTGGGTGATGCGACCATCGTGCCTATTCGCGTAACGATCATCGATCCTAACGGCCGTCCGCCGGTGCGCCTGGATTTCCAGTGGCGTAAAAACAGCCAGACCGGCCACTGGCAGGCGTATGACATGATCGCCGAAGGGGTGAGCATGATCACCACTAAACAAAACGAGTGGAGCGACCTGCTGCGCACCAAGGGCATTGATGGCCTGACCGCACAGCTGCAGTCCATTGCTCGTCAGAAAATTACCCTGGACGAGAAGAAGTAATGTCGCAGCAACTCCGCTGGTCGCGTGAAGGTGAGACGTTAAGGCTGTCCGGTGAGCTGGACCAGGATCTGCTGAACCCACTGTGGGATAAACGCCATGAGGCGATGCAGGGCGTGACGCTTATCGACTTAACCGACGTCACGCGGGTGGATACGGCAGGCGTTGCGCTGCTCGCCCATCTGGTTGCCGTGGGCAAAAAGCAGGGAACAAGCGTCATGCTTCATGGCGCGAGTGACAATGTCGTTACCCTTGCGCAACTCTACAATCTGCCTCAGGACGTACTGCCTCGTTAATATTTTCAGTGCGTTACTTCCGAAAGCCCTGACAGTTTCATCGTCGGGGCTTTTTGCTTGTTTAAGACGACGCCACTTTGCTCTAAGATGTTGGGCTTGTTTTCACTATCAGATGATTAAGAGCCCATGGAAAATCATGAAATCCAGACAGTGCTGATGAATGCACTCTCCCTTCAGGAAGCCCACGTCACTGGCGATGGCAGTCACTTCCAGGTTATTGCTGTGGGTGAGATGTTCGACGGTATGAGCCGTGTGAAGAAGCAGCAGGCTGTGTACGCGCCGCTGATGGAATATATTGCGGATAACCGCATCCACGCCCTGTCGATTAAAGCGTTCACCCCGCAAGAGTGGGCACGCGATCGCAAACTAAACGGTTTTTGAGCTGAGGGCGACAGGCCCGCAGCACGGTTGAATTTATAAGAGAGCACACAATGGATAAATTTCGTGTACAGGGGCCAACGCGTCTCCAGGGCGAAGTCACAATTTCTGGCGCGAAAAACGCCGCGCTGCCAATCCTCTTTGCTGCGCTGCTCGCGGAAGAGCCGGTAGAAATTCAGAACGTACCGAAGCTGAAAGATATCGACACGACCATGAAGTTGCTCACCCAGTTGGGCACTAAAGTTGAGCGCAACGGTTCCGTCTGGATCGACGCCAGCAACGTGAACAACTTCTCTGCGCCTTACGATCTGGTTAAAACCATGCGTGCATCTATCTGGGCGCTTGGCCCGCTGGTGGCACGTTTCGGTCAGGGTCAGGTTTCGCTGCCGGGCGGTTGCGCCATCGGCGCGCGTCCGGTTGACCTGCATATTTTTGGCCTGGAGAAACTGGGCGCAGAGATCAAGCTGGAAGAGGGTTACGTTAAGGCCTCCGTCAACGGTCGTCTGAAAGGCGCGCACATTGTCATGGACAAAGTGAGCGTAGGCGCTACCGTCACCATCATGTCTGCGGCAACGCTGGCAGAAGGTACCACCATCATAGAAAACGCCGCGCGCGAACCGGAGATCGTGGATACCGCCAATTTCCTCGTGGCGCTGGGCGCGAAGATTTCCGGCCAGGGTACTGACCGCATCACCATTGAAGGCGTTGAGCGTCTGGGCGGTGGTGTGTATCGCGTTCTGCCGGACCGTATCGAAACCGGCACCTTCCTGGTGGCTGCGGCGATCTCTGGCGGTAAGATTGTCTGCCGTAATGCACAGCCAGACACTCTGGATGCCGTTCTGGCGAAGCTGCGTGAAGCGGGTGCCGATGTTGAAACCGGTGAAGACTGGATCAGCCTCGACATGCACGGCAAGCGTCCTAAAGCGGTGACCGTGCGTACGGCTCCGCATCCGGCATTCCCGACCGATATGCAGGCACAGTTCACTCTGCTGAACCTGGTGGCCGAAGGAACCGGTGTGATTACCGAGACGATTTTCGAGAACCGTTTTATGCACGTACCGGAACTGATCCGTATGGGTGCACATGCTGAGATCGAAAGTAACACCGTGATTTGCCATGGCGTTGAGAAACTGTCCGGTGCTCAGGTAATGGCAACGGATCTGCGTGCGTCTGCAAGCCTGGTGCTGGCGGGCTGTATCGCGGAAGGCACAACGGTGGTGGATCGTATTTATCACATCGATCGTGGCTATGAACGTATTGAAGACAAACTGCGCGCGCTGGGTGCCAATATCGAGCGTGTGAAGGGCGAGTAATCGTTCCGGCAGCCCCCTGCCAGAAATGACCGGGGGGTTGCTATTCCTGTCAAAAAACCGTTATCCCTGCGGTTCTGTTTTTGCTTTTCTCTGGCGCATCATGCGCGTTCTGTCGATAAATTCATGAGTAACAGGATCGTGATAACGTGAAGGCCAGATCACCCACGGGTGCGTTTCCAGCGCCGTCGCGATAATCAATTCTCCCTTTGGCCAGGGGCGGGTCAGGGCGTTGGCCAGGGTGGAAGAACTCAGACCATGGCGGCGGGACTCTGCTGCAAGTGACGTACCTCTTTTGCGCAGTGCCGCAATGATATCTGCCGTATGCCAGTCGATAAATTTCGTATCCATAACGCTGTCCTTAAGTTCGGATTCACCTACGCCGTTTCTTCTGAAACGACTGGCTTACTATACTCATTTCGACTTTTTGTTCTAAAAAGTTCGCGTTACTTGAAGGGATATTCAGAATAAGACATGGCTTTATTCATGCGGGCTTTAACCCGATTCATTTACATGAATGCGGAATTTACTGGTGCGTTTTTGAACCTCCCCGCGATGGATACGGGGAGGTGGGTGCAAGATTAACGGTCGCGTTGAACAGCGATATGGGCAAGACCAATCAGAGCATCGCGCCATGGGCTGTCTGGAATAACCTGGAGAGCTTCGATGGCTTTGTCAGCCTCTTCTTCAGCACGCTGACGCGTCCATTCCAGCGAGCCGCAGATGGCCATCGTTTCCAGTACAGGTTCCAGAAGATGGCGGCCATTTCCCTGTTCGATCGCCTCACGGATCATTTTCGCCTGATCGGCCGTTCCGTTACGCATCGCGTGAAGCAGCGGCAGGGTCGGTTTGCCTTCGTTCAGGTCATCGCCAACGTTTTTGCCAAGCGTTTCGCCGTCTGCGCTGTAGTCCAGCAAATCATCAATCAGCTGGAAGGCCGTACCCAGATAGCGTCCATAATCCTGCAGTCCTTTCTCCTGCGCCTCGGAACAGCCAGCCAGGATGCCGGAACACTGGGCGGCCGCTTCAAACAGGCGCGCTGTTTTGCTGTAGATAACGCGCATGTAGTTTTCTTCAGTGATGTCCGGGTCGTTGACGTTCATCAGCTGCAGCACTTCGCCTTCAGCGATGACGTTAACGGCTTCGGACATCACCTCGAGCACTTTCAGAGAGCCCAGGCTGGTCATCATCTGGAAGGCGCGGGTATAGATAAAGTCCCCGACCAGAACGCTGGCGGCGTTCCCGAAGGCAGCGTTTGCCGTGGCTTTGCCACGACGCATATCGGATTCATCCACAACATCGTCATGCAGAAGCGTCGCGGTGTGAATAAATTCGATCAGCGCGGCGATCGTCACGTGGGCATTTCCCTGATAGCCAACGGCTCTGGCAGCCAGAATGGCAATCATCGGGCGAATGCGTTTACCGCCGCCGCTGACAATGTAATAGCCCAGCTGATTGATCAGCTGAACGTCAGAGTTGAGTTGCTCCAGGATTGCTGCATTTACACCCGCCATATCTTGCGCGGTTAACTCGTTGATTTTTTCTAAATTCATCGCAAAAGCCGGGCTTTTTATCCTGTTGATCCCATCTTAAATGGGGTAACGAAGGGTTTCGGTTTATCAATAGTAGTGCTGATTGTACTGAAAAAACGGCTCAGATAAACGTTACCGTACGTGTTGTGTTTTTTTTCTTCATGTATTGACGGTAGCACTTGTCAAAGGCTCGCGTTTTGCGTAATATTCGCGCCCTATTGTGAATATTTATAGCGCACTCTGATTCATACGAGGACGTGCGCGGAAGCGGAGTTTATATGTACGCGGTTTTCCAAAGTGGTGGTAAACAACACCGAGTAAGCGAAGGTCAGACCGTTCGCCTGGAAAAGCTGGACATCGCAACTGGCGAATCTGTTGAGTTCGCAGAAGTTCTGATGATCGCAAACGGTGAAGAAGTCAAAATCGGCGTTCCTTTCGTTGATGGCGGCGTTATCAAAGCTGAAGTTGTTGCACACGGTCGTGGCGAGAAAGTTAAAATCGTTAAGTTTCGTCGTCGTAAACACTACCGTAAGCAGCAGGGCCACCGTCAGTGGTTCACTGATGTGAAAATTACTGGCATCAGCGCCTAAGACCTGAGGAGAGATTTAAATGGCACATAAAAAGGCTGGCGGCTCCACACGTAACGGTCGCGATTCAGAAGCTAAACGCCTGGGCGTTAAGCGTTTCGGTGGCGAATCCGTTCTGGCGGGTAGCATCATCGTTCGTCAACGTGGTACCAAATTCCACGCTGGCAACAACGTAGGTTGCGGTCGTGACCACACTCTGTTTGCTAAAGCAGACGGTAAAGTGAAATTTGAAGTTAAAGGCCCGAACAACCGTAAATACATCAGCATCGTTGCTGAGTAAGGTTTTCTCGGTCCGGTAACGGATTAAAGCCCCGCAACGTGTTGCGGGGCTTTTTACATTGGAAACCCGGAAAATTTTCTGTAGGGAAAACGGGCATGAAGCAGCAGGCCGGCATTGGTATTCTTTTGGCGCTCACGACCGCAATGTGCTGGGGTGCGCTGCCAATTGCAATGAAGCAGGTACTGGAAGTGATGGAGCCGCCTACGGTGGTCTTTTATCGCTTTCTGATGGCAAGCATTGGTCTCGGGACCATCCTTGCAGTTAAAGGCAAGCTTCCACCGCTACGGCTCTTCCGCAAACCTCGATGGCTGGTGTTGCTGGCCATTGCGACGGGCGGTCTGTTCGGTAACTTTATCCTGTTCAGCTCTTCCCTGCAGTATTTGAGCCCTACGGCGTCTCAGGTGATTGGTCAGCTTTCGCCTGTGGGCATGATGGTCGCGAGCGTGTTCATCCTCAAAGAGAAGATGCGCGGGACGCAGATTATCGGGGCAAGCATGCTGCTATGCGGCCTGGTGATGTTCTTCAACACCAGCCTGATCGAGATTTTTACCCGGCTTACGGACTACACCTGGGGCGTGATCTTCGGCGTGGGTGCAGCAACGGTCTGGGTGAGCTATGGCGTCGCGCAAAAGGTGTTATTGCGTCGCCTGGCCTCACAGCAGATCCTTTTTTTGCTGTACACTTTGTGTACAGTGGCATTATTGCCGTTAGCGAAGCCGGGCGTCATTACCCAGCTGAGCGACTGGCAACTGGCGTGCCTCATTTTTTGTGGGCTTAACACGCTGGTCGGTTATGGCGCGCTGGCGGAAGCGATGGCGCGCTGGCAGGCAGCACAGGTGAGCGCATTGATCACGCTTACCCCGCTGTTTACGCTGTTATTTTCAGATTTGTTATCAATGGCCTGGCCCGATGTCTTCGTCAGACCGATGCTCAACCTGTTGGGCTATCTCGGTGCGTTTGTCGTGGTTGCGGGCGCGATGTATTCCGCCATTGGTCATCGTCTTTGGGGACGTTGGCGCAAAAATGAAGCGGTCGTAGTAGTCCCCCGCTCAGGCGAATGAGTTACGGAGAGTAAAATGAAGTTTGTTGATGAAGCGACGATTCTGGTCGTGGCAGGTGATGGCGGTAACGGTTGTGTAAGCTTCCGCCGTGAAAAATATATTCCTCGTGGCGGCCCTGACGGCGGTGACGGTGGCGATGGTGGTGACGTGTGGCTGGAGGCGGATGAAAACCTCAACACGCTGATCGACTACCGCTTTGAAAAATCCTTCCGTGCAGAACGCGGACAGAACGGCCAGAGCCGTGACTGTACCGGTAAACGCGGTAAAGACGTGACCATTAAGGTTCCGGTCGGTACGCGCGTTATCGATCAGGGCACCGGTGAAACCATGGGCGATATGACCAAACACGGTCAGCGCCTGATGGTGGCGAAAGGCGGCTGGCACGGTCTGGGTAACAGCCGTTTCAAATCTTCCGTTAACCGTACCCCGCGTCAGAAAACGATGGGTACCCCGGGTGATAAGCGCGACCTGCAACTTGAACTGATGCTGCTGGCTGACGTGGGCATGCTGGGTATGCCAAACGCCGGTAAATCGACGTTCATTCGCGCCGTCTCTGCAGCCAAGCCAAAAGTAGCGGACTATCCGTTTACCACGCTGGTACCAAGCCTCGGCGTTGTCCGTATGGATAACGAGAAGAGCTTTGTGGTCGCCGATATTCCGGGCCTGATTGAAGGCGCCGCGGAAGGGGCTGGCCTGGGTATTCGCTTCCTGAAGCACCTTGAGCGTTGCCGCGTACTGTTGCACCTCATCGACATCGATCCGATCGACGGTTCCGATCCGGTTGAAAACGCCCGTATCATTATCGGTGAGCTGGAAAAATACAGCGAAAAACTGGCGAGTAAGCCACGCTGGCTGGTCTTCAACAAGATCGACCTGATGGATAAAGCAGAAGCCGAAGCGAAAGCCAAAGCGATTGCCGAAGCGATGGGCTGGGAAGATAAATACTACCTTATCTCCGCGGCAAGCCAGGTTGGCGTGAAAGATCTCTGCTGGGATGTGATGACCTTCATCATCGAGAACCCTGTCGTTCAGGCTGAAGAAGCGAAACAGCCAGAAAAAGTCGAATTCATGTGGGATGACTACCACCGCCAGCAGCTCGAAGAGCTGGAAGCGGAAGAGGAAGACGACTGGGACGATGACTGGGATGAAGACGACGAAGAAGGCGTCGAGTTCATCTACAAGCACTAATATCTGTCCAAAGCCCCCATCAGGGGGCTTTTTTCATTCCAGCGTTGAGGGCAGCCAGCAGCTTGCTATCAGGCCGCCTTCAGCACCATTCTCCAGCATCAGCTTACCGTGATGAAGCTGCAGGATGCGCTGTACGATACTCAGGCCAAGGCCGCTACCGCCGTAACGCTGATCGAGGCGACGGAACGGCTCCGTGATCGACTGTCGATGCGCTTCGTCAATACCAGGCCCCTGATCGATAACACTGAGCTGCGTACCGCCTTCGACCTCGGTAAGCGTCACGGTAATCGTGGTGCCTGTCGGGCTGTAGCGCCCGGCATTCTCCAGCAGGTTGCGCAGCATCAGCCGCAGCAGTACCGCGTCTCCCTGAACCGTGAGCGCGCTTTTAGCAGGCCAAATCACCGTATGCTCTTTGGCTTCATGCTCAAGACCAAGAGGCGTGATAATGGTGTCCGTCCAGTTGATGGTTTCATAGTGGCCGCTCGCCATTGCCTGTCCTGCACGGGCCAGCATCAGCAGTTGCTCAACGGTGTGCATTAGCTGGTCAATACGGCTGATGAGCGTCGTGGCCTGCGTAGAGCCTGACTGGGCCATGAGCTCCAGATGGAGCCTGATTCCGGCAAGAGGCGTTCGCAGTTCATGGGCGGCGTCAGCCGTGAAGAGACGCTCCTGCTGAATGGTACTGTCCAGCCTGGCGAGTAGCTGATTGAGCGAGGTGGTAACGGCGCCGATTTCTTCCATGTCGGAATACATAGGAAGTGGGGTTAGGTTATCCGCCGAACGGTTAGCCAGGCTCACGCGCAGTTTGTTCAGCGGTCGGGTTATCCAGGTGACCGCCCAGAACGAGAAAAATAACGTAAACCCAACCATCACCAGAGAAGGAACCAGCAGCGAGGCAATCGCTTCGCGGATCTCTTTCTCGACGTGGTTGTTACGCGATTTTGCCGACAGCGTTTCGTTCACCAGAAAGCCAATCTGTTCGCGGCTTTCGTGCCACAACCAAATGACGCTTATCAGCTGGAAAAATAACAGAATGACCGCCAGCAACACCATTAATCGCCGACGCATGCTGTTCATTTCTGGCTCTCCAGGCGGTAGCCAACGCCGCGGACGGTTTTAATCCGGTCTTTGCCGAGCTTACGACGCAGGTTGTGGATGTGGACTTCCAGGGTATTTGACCCCGGATCGTCCTGCCAGGAATAGATATCCTGCTGAAGGGTTTCTCTGTGTACCGTTTGTCCGCTTCGCATGATCAGACGCGTCAGCAAGGCGAACTCTTTTGGAGTGACTTCAACGGGCTGGGACTGGCGCAATACCTGCTGGGTTTGCAGATTCAGGGTAATGTCCCCGTCGGTTAGTAAGTTATCACTATGGCCCTGATAACGGCGTATTAACGCTCGCACCCGAGCCTGAAGTTCTGCAAGCGCAAAGGGCTTCACCAGGTAATCATCGGCGCCAGCATCAAGGCCGGTAATACGATCTTCAATGGCGTCGCGTGCCGTCAGGATTAACACCGGATTGGCGATGCCCCGGCGACGCCACTGGGTAAGCAGCGTCGCGCCGTCTTTGTCCGGCAAGCCCAGGTCAAGGATCACCAGGCTGTATTCGCCGCTCTGGATCAGGGCATCTGCTTCTGCCGCGGTGCCGGCACAGTCCAGGGCATAGCCTTCATTGGCGAGTCCCAGAGCCAGTCCTTCCTGTAATAACAGATCGTCTTCAACTATAAGTAGTTTCATCGCTAGTTATTCTGGTAGATGTCTTTATAAAGCCTGCTTTCGAAGCGAACCAGTGGAATACGGCGGTTGCGCTGGTCGGTCGGTTCGACGGCATAGCCGGAAAGATACTGCACGAATGCCATGCGCTGTCCGCTGGCGGTCGTGATGAACCCTGCCAGGTTATACACCCCCTGCAGTGAACCTGTTTTCGCGGAGACTTTGCCATCCACACCCGCCGCGTGAAGCCCGGCGCGGTACTGCAGCGAACCGTCGTGTCCGGCAAGCGGCAGCATTGAGATAAAGTTTAGCTCAGTGTCATGTTGTGCAATGTACTGAAGCACCTGCATCATGGTGGCCGGGGCAATCAGGTTATGACGCGATAATCCTGAACCATCAACGGCGATAGTGTTACCCAGATCGATTCCCGCCTGCTGGCGCAGGATCTGACGAACAGCGTCTGAGCCCGCGCGCCAGGTTCCCGGCACGCCGAAACGCGCGTGGCCAATCATGCGGAACACGGTGTCGGCAATCATGTTGTCAGACTTTTTCAGCATAATTCGCAGCAAATCGTGCAGCGGTGGCGACTGTTTGCTGGCAATGACCGTTCCGGGCTGGTTGACCTGCGTCTGGCGTAGCAGCGTGCCGGAGTAGGTTATTCCCGCCTGCTTCAGCTCATCCTTGAGAATCGCACCCGCATAGCTTGCGCCATCCTGAATCGCGAAGGCCAGCGGCAGGGGATCGGCGCGCTGCGTCAGGCAGCCGGTGAGGGTGTAGCGGTTAAGATCGCCAGGCACCACGTCCAGTTCGCAGTACTGGGCATCAGGGGAGCCTTTAGCCAGCGTTCGCACCTGGCTAAACATGGTCACCGGATAGTAAGATGCCACGCGAATGAACGCTAAATCATCCGGCTTGGGCGCGCTGTAAAGGGAAATCGAGAAGCAGTTGCGGTCAACAATCGCGGCGGCTGGCGGGGCGCTAAAGCACTGCGTCATGTCGTTCCACGGCCAGCCTGGTGCTTTATCGTGGCTGGCAAAAATGGAGGTATCGATCAGCACGTTGCCATCGATTTTTGTCACGCCGGATTTTTTCAACACCGCTACCATGTTGCGGATATCCTGGCGCTTAAAGGTGGGATCGCCACCGAAACGGGCGATAAGATCGCCTTTCAGTTCGCCACCGTCGACGTTACCTTTGGTTTCAAGCGTGGTGGTAAAACGGAAGTCAGGCCCGAGTTGGAGCAGGGCGGCGAGGGCAGTGATCACCTTCTGGGTACTGGCAGGCAGCGCCATCTGTTGACTGTGATAGTCAATCTCGGGAGCCTGTGCGCCAACCTTCTGCACCATCAGGGCGAGGTTCGCGCCTGCGGGGAGCTGATTAATGTACTCATCAACATTCGCGGCCTGGGCGGTGAACGTTATACTGGTAGTCAATCCGATGATAAAACTGGAAAATCGCATAATCTCGCGCTAACAACCCGAAAACAAACCGTCATACTACGGTGCATGGCACTGCAAAGTAAACGATGACCCATAGTGAACTTCGCGGTAAAATGCGTATCAAATTGAAAAATTGCTGCTGACCTGGGGCGTCGCTCCCGGGTCGGTTTTCTTTTTGCTTCTTGCCCGCTTCGGGGGGCAGGAGCAGGGAACACTGCTCCCAACAGGAATGTTTAAGAGGTATAACAAATGCAAGCTATTCCGATGACCTTACGTGGTGCCGAAAAACTGCGCGAAGAGCTGGATTTCCTGAAATCCGTGCGTCGCCCTGAAATCATCGCCGCTATCGCGGAAGCCCGTGAGCATGGCGACCTGAAAGAGAATGCTGAATACCATGCGGCGCGCGAGCAGCAGGGTTTCTGTGAAGGGCGCATTAAAGATATCGAAGCGAAACTGTCTAATGCGCAGGTTATCGATATCACCAAAATGCCTAACAACGGTCGCGTGATCTTTGGTTCTACCGTGACCGTGCTGAACCTCGACAACGATGAAGAGCAAACCTATCGCATCGTGGGCGATGATGAAGCAGACTTCAAACAGAACCTGATTTCGGTGAACTCACCCATTGCTCGCGGCCTGATTGGCAAAGAGCAGGACGATGTTGTCACCATCCGCACCCCTGGCGGTGAAGTGGAATACGAAATTATCAAGGTTGAATACCTGTAATTCGCTTCTCTACTAAGATGTTGATACATTGTAAAGAAAAGAAAAAGGCCGCATAGCGGCCTTTTATCAACTCAAGGAGCATGGCATTTTGCTGAGCCTGCTGAAAGAAATCCCTCGTTTCACACAGAAAATGTGATTGATTCAGGATATCCTTAGCGTGGCAGCGAGATTTTACGCTCTTTAGATGGGCGATAGAGCACCAGCGTTTTACCGATGACCTGTACATTACAGGCGCCGGTTTCGCGCACGATGGCTTCCACGATCAGGTTTTTAGTGTCTCTGTCTTCAGAGGCGATTTTCACCTTGATCAGCTCGTGGTGTTCCAGCGCTTGTTCAATCTCGGCAAGCACCCCTTCGGTCAAACCATTGTTGCCAAGCATGACTACAGGCTTGAGCGGATGTGCCAGACCTTTAAGGTGCTGTTTTTGTTTAGTACTCAGATTCATCGTATATTTTTGCTTACGTTGGGATTGAAAACGGTTCATTCTACCGCCATCTCCCTTATATCGCCAAATAGCTGCGTAGAAATTTACGTCACAGGCAAGCAACGATGAACCAGGACGGAAATGTTAAATGACAGGTAAAAAGCGTTCTGCCAGTTCCAGCCGCTGGCTTCAGGAACACTTTAGCGATAAATATGTTCAACAGGCACAGAAAAAGGGGTTACGTTCCCGTGCCTGGTTTAAACTTGATGAAATACAGCAAAGTGACAAACTTTTTAAGCCGGGGATGACGGTTGTCGACCTCGGTGCGGCACCTGGCGGATGGTCCCAGTATGCGGTAACGCAGATCGGCGGAACGGGCCGAATCATTGCGTGCGATCTTTTACCAATGGATCCCATCGTTGGTGTCGACTTCCTTCAGGGCGACTTTCGTGATGAATTAGTGCTGAAAGCGTTACTTGATCGTGTTGGTGACAGTAAGGTCCAGGTTGTCATGTCGGATATGGCACCAAATATGTGCGGAACACCGGCGGTGGATATCCCCCGCGCCATGTATCTGGTGGAGCTAGCGTTAGAAATGTGTCGTGATGTACTAGCGCCTGGTGGTAGTTTTGTTGTGAAGGTGTTTCAGGGCGAAGGTTTCGAGGAGTATCTTAAGGAAATTCGCTCCCTGTTTGCGAAGGTCAAAGTTCGTAAGCCGGACTCTTCCCGGGCCCGTTCCCGTGAAGTGTATATTGTAGCGACCGGGCGAAAATGATAACCGGGAGATTTCAGACGAAAGTTTGAATGAAACTGGATATAGAGTATCCTGACGCTGTTTTTAACACAGTTGTAATATGAGGTTAATCCCTTGAGTGACATGGCGAAAAACCTAATACTCTGGCTGGTCATTGCCGTTGTGCTGATGTCAGTATTCCAGAGCTTTGGGCCCAGCGAGTCGAATGGCCGCAAGGTGGATTATTCTACCTTCCTGCAAGAGGTCAATCAGGACCAGGTTCGCGAAGCGCGTATCAACGGACGTGAGATCAACGTTACCAAGAAAGATAGTAACCGTTACACGACTTACATCCCGGTGAACGATCCTAAGCTGCTTGATAACCTTCTGACCAAAAACGTCAAAGTGGTAGGCGAGCCGCCAGAAGAACCAAGCCTGCTGGCTTCTATCTTCATTTCCTGGTTCCCGATGCTACTTCTTATCGGCGTCTGGATCTTCTTTATGCGCCAGATGCAGGGCGGCGGTGGCAAAGGTGCCATGTCGTTCGGTAAGAGCAAGGCGCGTATGCTGACGGAAGACCAGATCAAGACCACGTTTGCTGACGTCGCCGGTTGTGACGAAGCAAAAGAAGAAGTGGGTGAACTGGTTGAATACCTGCGCGAGCCGAGCCGTTTCCAGAAACTGGGCGGTAAGATCCCGAAAGGCGTCTTGATGGTAGGCCCTCCGGGTACCGGTAAAACCCTGCTGGCGAAAGCCATCGCGGGTGAAGCGAAGGTGCCGTTCTTTACTATTTCAGGTTCTGACTTCGTTGAAATGTTCGTGGGTGTCGGTGCATCTCGTGTGCGTGACATGTTCGAGCAGGCCAAGAAGGCAGCACCGTGCATCATCTTTATCGATGAAATCGACGCCGTAGGCCGCCAGCGTGGCGCGGGCCTGGGCGGTGGTCACGATGAGCGTGAGCAGACCCTGAACCAGATGCTGGTTGAGATGGACGGCTTCGAAGGTAACGAAGGCATTATCGTTATCGCGGCGACTAACCGTCCGGACGTACTTGACCCTGCGCTGCTGCGTCCAGGCCGTTTCGACCGTCAGGTTGTTGTCGGTCTGCCGGATGTTCGAGGTCGTGAACAGATTCTGAAAGTGCACATGCGTCGCGTACCGCTGGCGCCAGATATCGACGCGGCAATCATTGCGCGCGGTACCCCGGGCTTCTCCGGTGCGGACCTGGCTAACCTGGTCAACGAAGCTGCACTGTTTGCCGCTCGCGGTAACAAGCGCGTGGTCTCCATGGTGGAGTTCGAGAAAGCGAAAGACAAAATCATGATGGGTGCGGAACGTCGCTCCATGGTGATGACGGAAGCGCAGAAAGAGTCCACGGCTTATCACGAAGCGGGTCACGCGATTATCGGTCGCCTGGTGCCGGAACACGATCCGGTACACAAGGTAACGATTATTCCGCGCGGCCGTGCGCTGGGTGTGACCTTCTTCCTGCCTGAGGGCGACGCGATCAGCGCCAGCCGTCAGAAGCTGGAAAGCCAGATTTCGACCCTGTACGGCGGTCGTCTGGCAGAAGAGATCATCTACGGTCCGGAACATGTTTCTACCGGTGCGTCGAACGACATTAAAGTGGCGACAAACCTGGCGCGTAACATGGTGACTCAATGGGGCTTCTCCGACAAACTCGGTCCGCTGCTGTATGCAGAGGAAGAGGGTGAAGTATTCCTGGGCCGCTCCGTGGCGAAAGCAAAACATATGTCCGATGAGACGGCACGTATCATCGACCAGGAAGTGAAAGCGCTGATTGAACGTAACTACGGTCGCGCGCGTCAGATCCTGAACGACAATATGGACATTCTGCATTCGATGAAAGATGCGCTCATGAAATATGAGACCATCGATGCACCGCAGATTGACGACCTGATGGCTCGCCGCGAAGTGCGTCCGCCAGCAGGCTGGGAAGACCCAGGCGCTTCCAACAATTCTGACAACAATGGTACCCCGCGCGCGCCTCGTCCGGTCGATGAACCGCGTACGCCAAACCCGGGCAACACCATGTCAGAGCAGTTGGGCGACAAGTAAGTCACTGCTGTTGAAGCGTTTGTCTGTACCCCAAACCCTGGAGCTTGCTCCGGGGTTTTTCTTTTCCGTTAAACCATACTAAAACCAGGGATTTAACCATGAAACTCTTCGCCCAGGACACGCTTCTCGATCTTTCACATCCGCACGTGATGGGGATCCTGAATGTTACCCCTGACTCCTTCTCTGACGGCGGCACGCATAACACGCTTATCGACGCGGTTAAGCACGCAAATCTAATGATCAACGCGGGTGCCACCATCATTGATGTGGGCGGTGAATCGACGCGTCCCGGCGCGGCAGATGTTTCGGTGGAAGAAGAGCTGGCGCGCGTGGTGCCGGTGGTTGAGGCAATCGCGCAACGTTTCGAGGTGTGGATCTCCGTCGACACGTCCAAACCAGAAGTGATCCGTGAAGTGGCGAGAGTGGGCGCTCACATTATCAATGATATCCGCTCGCTGACCGAACCGGGTGCGATCGAGGCCGCTGCAGAAACCGGCCTGCCGGTATGCCTGATGCACATGCAGGGGCAACCGAAAACCATGCAGGAAGCGCCGAAGTATGATGATGTCTTTGCCGACGTGAATCGCTTCTTTATTGAGCATATTGAACGCTGTGAGCGTGCAGGTATCGCAAAAGAGAAATTGCTGCTCGACCCGGGGTTCGGTTTCGGTAAAAATCTCTCACACAATTATGCGTTGCTTGCTCGCTTATCGGAATTTCATCACTTTGGTCTGCCGCTGCTGGTGGGTATGTCGAGAAAGTCGATGATTGGTCAATTGCTGAATGTAGGACCGAGCGAGCGCCTGAGTGGCAGCCTGGCCTGCGCGGTAATTGCGGCGATGCAAGGCGCGCACATTATCCGTGTCCATGACGTCAAAGAAACAGTAGAAGCCATGCGTGTGGTGGAAGCCACACTGGCAGCGAAGGAAAACAAACGCTATGAGTAATCGTAAGTATTTTGGTACCGATGGTATCCGTGGGCGCGTAGGCGATGCTCCAATTACCCCTGATTTTGTTCTGAAGCTCGGCTGGGCTGCCGGCAAGGTGCTGGCGCGTCATGGCTCACGTAAGATCATTATTGGTAAAGATACCCGTATTTCGGGCTATATGCTGGAATCTGCGTTGGAAGCGGGTCTGGCGGCTGCAGGGCTTTCAGCCTCTTTTACTGGCCCAATGCCAACGCCTGCTGTTGCCTACCTTACGCGCACCTTCCGCGCGGAAGCGGGAATTGTGATCTCGGCGTCTCATAACCCGTTCTACGACAACGGCATCAAGTTCTTCTCCATTGACGGCACTAAGCTGCCGGACGAAGTGGAAGAGGCCATTGAAGCCGAAATGGAAAAAGAGATCACCTGTGTTGATTCCGCCGAGCTGGGTAAAGCGAACCGTATCGTCGATGCGGCGGGTCGTTATATCGAATTCTGCAAAGGCACCTTCCCGAACGAGCTGAGCCTGGCGCATCTTAAAATTGTGGTGGACTGTGCGAACGGTGCGACCTATCACATCGCGCCGAATGTCTTCCGCGAGCTGGGTGCGAAAGTGATCGCCATCGGCTGCGAGCCGGATGGTCTGAATATTAACGAAGAAGTCGGGGCGACGGACGTGCGCGCCCTGCAGGCGCGCGTGCTGGCGGAAAAAGCCGATCTGGGTATTGCCCTGGACGGCGACGGTGACCGCGTGATCATGGTTGACCACGAAGGTAATAAAGTCGACGGCGATCAGATCCTCTACATCATTGCCCGTGAAGGCCTGCGCCAGGGGCAGCTGCGCGGCGGCGCGGTTGGGACGTTGATGAGCAACATGGGTCTGGAGCTGGCGCTGAAACAGCTCGGTATTCCGTTTGTTCGCGCGAAAGTGGGCGACCGCTACGTGCTGGAAAAGCTGCAGGAGAAGGGCTGGCGCATTGGTGCTGAGAACTCCGGCCACGTGATCCTGCTCGACAAAACCACTACCGGTGACGGCATTGTTGCCGCGCTTCAGGTGGTTGCCGCGATGGCGCGCAACCATATGAGCCTGCACGATCTGTGCAGCGGGATGAAAATGTTCCCGCAGATCCTGGTGAACGTGCGTTTCACTGCGGGTAAAGGCGATCCGCTGGAAAATGACAACGTGAAAGCGGTGATGGCTGAGGTTGAAGCGGCCCTGGGCAGCCGTGGACGCGTGCTGCTGCGTAAGTCCGGTACCGAACCACTGATCCGCGTGATGGTGGAAGGCGAAGACGAAGCGCAGGTCACCGAATTTGCGCACCGTATTGCTGATGCCGTAAAAGCTGCATAATCTTGCATGCTAAATGTTTAAAAAGGCGGCGTTTGCCGCCTTTGTTTTAAGCAATTAATGGCTTTTTGCTGTTTTTTTCCGCAGTTGATACAATGCGTCGAAAATGCCCTTGCGAAGGTGATTCGCTTTGGTTAGTATTCACACCCGCTTCAGTGGGAAACAAAAATCCTGCTAATTGGTCGAAGCATTGGTATGCGGCAAATCCGCAAGGAACAGGTTGATTATGTACGAAGCTCTTTTAGTTATTTTCCTTATTGTAGCCATCGCTCTCGTAGCGCTGATTATGCTGCAGCAAGGTAAAGGCGCTGATATGGGAGCCTCCTTCGGAGCAGGCGCTTCCGGTACGCTGTTCGGTTCAAGTGGTTCTGCGAACTTCATGACCCGCACGACGGCGATTCTGGCTACGCTGTTCTTCATCATCAGTCTGGTGCTGGGCAATATCAACAGCAACAAGACCAGCAAAGGAAGCGAGTGGGAAAACCTGAGCGCGCCAGCAAAAACTGAGCAGACTCAGCCAGCTGCACCGGCTAAGCCAACCAGCGATATCCCGCAGTAAGTATTCCGTACCGAGGTGGTGGAATTGGTAGACACGCTACCTTGAGGTGGTAGTGCCCTAACGGGCTTGTGGGTTCGAGTCCCATCCTCGGTACCAATATTCCAGAAGAAAGACGTCGCAAGACGTCTTTTTTTTCGTCTGTAGCTTTTGCCTTTCGTAGGCCCGTTAAGCGCAGCGCCACCGGGCAAAATGGCGGGTGGCGCTGCGCTTACCCGCCCTACAAAAACCAAACAAAAAGGCGCCCATTGGGCGCCTTTTGCATGTTACATCAGCGATTACTTCTTATCGTTATTCTCCAGGTTTTCAACCTGCGGCAGGCCGTTACCGGAATTCGCAGAGAGCAGACCATTCTCAACGTAGTTGAACAGTTTCTCACGGGTATCGGTGATGTCCAGGTTACGCATGGTCAACTGACCAATACGGTCGTCCGGAGAAAACACAGACTCACCTTTTTCCATGGTCAGACGCTCGGCTTTATAGGTCAGGTTGTCCGACACGGTGTTAAGAATGGAGTAGTCGTTACCACGACGCAGTTCCAGGGTCACTTCACCGGTGATCGCGCTCGCTACCCAACGCTGCAGCGCGTCACGCAGCATCAGCGCCTGCGGATCGAACCAGCGACCCTGATACAGCAGTTTGCCCAGTTGACGACCATGAGAATGATACTGCTCGATGGTATCTTCGTTGTGAATACCGGTCAGCAGACGCTCGTAAGCGATGTGCAGCAGCGCCATCCCCGGAGCTTCATAGATACCGCGGCTTTTCGCTTCGATGATACGGTTTTCAATCTGATCGCTCATGCCCAGACCGTGACGGCCGCCGATGCGGTTTGCTTCCAGCATCAGTTCAACGTCGCCAGAGAAGGTCTTTCCGTTCAGGGCAACCGGATGACCACGTTCGAAACGCACGGTCACTTCTTCTGCCGGGATCTTCACGCTCTCGTCCCAGAACTTCACGCCCATGATCGGGTTAACGATCTTCACGCTGGAGTTCAGGAATTCCAGGTCCTTCGCTTCGTGCGTCGCGCCCAGCATGTTGGAGTCGGTGGAGTAGGCTTTCTCGACGGACATCTTATAGTCAAAACCGCAGGCGATCATAAACTCGGACATTTCATGACGACCACCCAGCTCGTCGATGAAGTCGGTGTCCAGCCACGGCTTGTAGATCTGCAGCTCCGCGTTGGTCAGCAGGCCATAACGATAGAAACGTTCGATATCGTTGCCTTTATAGGTGCTGCCGTCACCCCAGATGTTTACGCCATCTTCTTTCATGGCGGCAACCAGCATGGTGCCGGTGACGGCCCGACCCAGCGGGGTGGTGTTGAAATAGGTCAGGCCGCCTGTGGTGTTATGGAACGCACCGCACTGAATAGCGGCGATACCTTCAGCAACCAGTTGCTTACGGCAGTCAATCAGTCGCGCGTTTTCTGCGCCATACTCTTTAGCGCGACGAGGAATAGCATCGTAATCGTCCTCATCCGGCTGACCCAGGTTCGCAGTATATGCATACGGAACAGCTCCCTTCTGGCGCATCCACAGCAGTGCAGCGCTGGTATCCAGGCCGCCTGAGAAAGCGATGCCAATACGTTGTCCTACCGGAAGATGCTTGAGAATCGTCGTCATAGAATAAAACCCTGCTTGATTGACTGATTAGAGACCGCTTTCGTTCTCTTGTGCATTTTTATGCAAAATAAGTGAGTATTCATTTAATCATCTTTTATCGAATACCGGAAGAGACTCATGCGTTTTTTGTAAAAAATTTGGTCTGTTCTCTCTGGCGGAAGCTGGGTTGACAGGTGGGGTCAACTATCAATATACTAAACGCCGATTTTACGTCCCGTCTTCGGTACCAAATCCCAGCATTATTTGCAAATTCTGTCCAAAACGCGTAGAATTTGCCACGTTTCAGGCGCGGGGTGGAGCAGCCTGGTAGCTCGTCGGGCTCATAACCCGAAGGTCGTCGGTTCAAATCCGGCCCCCGCAACCACTTTCCCATAAAGTTCTTTTTCAAATATACTGTGAAGACTTAGAGCCTTCGTAGCTGGATTTGAAAAAATTCTTTCGGAGAGTGCTCCAGGCCACAGTTGTGGCTATAGGGTTCAGTTATCTAAAGCCCCGATTTATCGGGGTTTTTTGTTATCTGACTACAGAATAACTGGGCTTTACGCCCTTTTTTTATGTCTTGGGGGTGGGCTTGTCCACATTAGAGCAAAAATTAACAGAGATGATTACTGCACCGGTCGAAGCACTGGGCTACGAACTGGTCGGCATCGAATTCGTTCGCGGCCGTACATCGACGCTGCGCATCTATATTGATAGTGAAGATGGCATCAATGTTGATGATTGTGCTGATGTCAGCCACCAGGTGAGTGCGGTTCTTGATGTTGAAGACCCGATTACCGTTGCGTACAACCTGGAAGTTTCCTCACCTGGCCTGGATCGCCCGATGTTCACGGCCGAGCACTATGTGCGCTTTACCGGTGAAGAAGTGGCTCTCGTTCTGCGTATGGCCGTACAGAACCGCCGTAAATGGCAGGGAATTATCAAAGCCGTTGATGGTGAAATGATCACGGTAACAGTCGAAGGCAAAGAAGAAGTGTTCGCGCTGAGTAATATCCAGAAGGCGAACCTGGTTCCCCACTTTTAACAGTCTGGATTGAGGTGAAAAGCCCGCGATGAACAAAGAAATTTTGGCTGTTGTTGAAGCCGTCTCCAACGAGAAATCACTGCCGCGTGAGAAAATTTTCGAAGCGCTGGAAAGTGCACTGGCTACAGCAACCAAGAAAAAATACGAACAAGAGATCGATGTTCGCGTAGAAATCGATCGTAAAAGCGGTGACTTCGATACATTCCGTCGTTGGGTAATCGTTGAAGAAGTGACCCAGCCGACCAAAGAGATCACCCTGGAAGCGGCACGTTTTGAAGACGAAAGTCTGAACGTGGGTGACTACGTTGAAGATCAGATTGAATCTGTGACCTTCGACCGTATCACCACCCAGACCGCTAAGCAGGTTATCGTGCAGAAAGTGCGCGAAGCCGAGCGCGCGCTGGTTGTCGATCAGTTCCGCGATCAGGAAGGCGAAATCATCACTGGCGTGGTGAAGAAAGTGAACCGTGACAACATCTCTCTGGAAATTAAATCCGAAGGGATGCCGGGCAACGCTGAAGCCGTGATCCTGCGTGAAGACATGCTGCCGCGTGAAAACTTCCGCCCGGGCGACCGTATTCGTGGTGTTCTGTACGCCGTGCGCCCTGAAGCGCGTGGTGCACAGCTGTTCGTGACCCGTTCTAAACCAGAAATGCTGGTTGAACTGTTCCGCATCGAAGTGCCGGAAATCGGCGAAGAAGTTATTGAGATCAAAGCAGCAGCTCGCGATCCAGGCTCTCGTGCGAAAATTGCGGTGAAAACCAACGACAAGCGTATCGATCCGGTCGGTGCTTGCGTCGGTATGCGCGGCGCGCGCGTTCAGGCGGTTTCTACCGAACTGGGCGGCGAGCGTATTGATATCGTTCTGTGGGACGACAACCCGGCGCAGTTCGTGATCAACGCAATGGCTCCGGCTGATGTCGCGTCTATCGTTGTTGACGAAGACAAACACACCATGGATATCGCTGTTGAAGCGGGCAACCTGGCGCAGGCGATTGGCCGTAACGGTCAGAACGTACGCCTGGCGTCACAGCTGAGCGGCTGGGAACTCAACGTCATGACCGTTGATGACCTGCAGGCTAAGCATCAGGCTGAAGCCCATGCGGCGATCGATACCTTCACCAAATACCTCGACATTGACGAAGACTTCGCCACTGTTCTGGTCGAAGAAGGTTTCTCTACGTTGGAAGAACTGGCCTATGTGCCAATGAAAGAGCTGCTGGAAATTGACGGTCTGGATGAGCCAACCGTTGAAGCCCTGCGTGAACGCGCTAAAAACGCACTGACCACCCTGGCACTGGCTCAGGAAGAAAGCCTTGGCGATAAGAAGCCGGCTGATGACCTGCTGAATCTGGAAGGTCTTGATCGTGCGATTGCGTTCAAGCTGGCTGCCCGTGGTGTTTGTACGCTGGAAGATCTCGCTGAGCAAGGCGTTGATGACCTGGCCGATATCGAAGGTTTAACCGACGAGAAAGCCGGCGAACTCATCATGGCCGCACGTAATATTTGCTGGTTCGGCGACGAAGCGTAATAAACTGTAGCAGGAAGGAACAGCATGACTGATGTAACTGTAAAATCGCTGGCTGCTGAGATTCAGACCTCCGTGGACCGCCTGGTACAGCAATTTGCTGATGCAGGGATCCCGAAGTCCGCTGATGACTCGGTGACCGCGCAAGAAAAACAAACCTTGTTAACGCACCTGAACCGCGAACACGGTTCTACGCCTGACAAGTTAACGCTGCAGCGCAAAACGCGCAGCACGTTAAACATTCCTGGTACCGGTGGCAAAAGCAAATCGGTACAAATTGAAGTCCGCAAGACGCGCACCTTTGTAAAACGTGATCCGCAAGAGGCAGAACGCCTTGCCGCGGAAGAGCAGGCACAGCGTGAAGCGGAAGAACAAGCTCAGCGTGAGGCGGAAGCAGCCGCCAAACGTGAAGCAGAATTAAAAGCTGAACGTGAGGCCGCAGAAAAAGCGAAACGCGACGCCAGTGATAAAGTGAAGCGTGACGCTGCGGAAAAAGACAAAGTGAGCAATCAACAGACAGACGAAATGACCAAAACCGCCCAGGCTGAAAAAGCCCGCCGTGAAAATGAAGCTGCCGAGCTGAAGCGTAAAGCGGAAGAAGAAGCCCGCCGTAAGTTGGAAGAAGAAGCTCGCCGCGTCGCTGAAGAAGCGCGCCGTATGGCAGAAGAAAACGAGAAGAATGGCGTGAATACCGCTGAACCGACTGAAGACACCAGCGACTATCACGTGACCACTTCTCAGCATGCGCGTCAGGCTGAAGATGATAACGACCGTGAAGTAGAAGGCGGCCGTGGCCGTGGTCGTAATGCAAAAGCCGCGCGTCCGGCTAAGAAAGGTAACAAACACGCTGAATCTAAAGCTGACCGCGAAGAAGCTCGTGCAGCGGTTCGCGGTGGTAAAGGCGGTAAGCGTAAAGGTTCCTCTCTGCAGCAGGGCTTCCAGAAGCCAGCTCAGGCGGTTAACCGTGACGTCGTGATTGGCGAAACCATCACCGTTGGCGATCTGGCGAACAAGATGGCGGTTAAAGGCTCTCAGGTCATCAAAGCGATGATGAAGCTGGGCGCAATGGCGACCATCAACCAGGTTATCGACCAGGAAACCGCACAGCTGGTTGCCGAAGAGATGGGCCACAAAGTTATCCTGCGTCGTGAAAACGAGCTGGAAGAAGCAGTAATGAGCGACCGTGACACTGGCGCTGCGGCTGAACCGCGTGCACCGGTTGTGACCATCATGGGTCACGTTGACCACGGTAAAACCTCTCTGCTCGACTACATTCGTTCTACGAAAGTTGCCTCCGGCGAAGCGGGTGGTATTACCCAGCACATCGGTGCTTACCACGTAGAAACCGAAAACGGCATGATCACCTTCCTGGATACCCCAGGCCACGCAGCGTTCACCTCAATGCGTGCTCGTGGTGCTCAGGCTACGGATATCGTTGTACTGGTTGTTGCAGCAGACGATGGCGTTATGCCACAGACCATTGAAGCTATCCAGCACGCGAAAGCGGCGCAGGTGCCTCTGGTTGTTGCGGTCAACAAAATCGATAAGCCAGAAGCCGATCTGGACCGCGTGAAGAACGAACTGTCTCAGTACGGCGTTATGCCGGAAGAGTGGGGCGGCGAAGCGCAGTTCATCCCTGTATCTGCAAAAGCGGGTACTGGTATCGACGACCTGCTGAACGCTATCCTGCTTCAGGCCGAAGTTCTGGAGCTGAAAGCCGTTCGTAAAGGTATGGCGAGCGGTGCGGTAATCGAATCCTTCCTGGATAAAGGTCGTGGTCCGGTTGCAACGGTTCTGGTTCGCGAAGGTACGCTGAACAAGGGCGACATCGTTCTGTGTGGCTTCGAATACGGTCGCGTTCGTGCGATGCGTAACGAACTGGGTCAGGAAGTGCTGGAAGCAGGTCCGTCCATTCCAGTGGAAATCCTGGGTCTGTCCGGTGTTCCGGCTGCCGGTGATGAAGTGACCGTTGTGCGTGACGAGAAGAAAGCGCGTGAAGTGGCACTGTATCGTCAGGGCAAATTCCGTGAAGTTAAGCTGGCGCGTCAGCAGAAATCTAAACTTGAGAACATGTTTGCGAACATGGCTGAAGGCGAAGTTCACGAAGTGAACGTCGTTCTGAAAGCAGACGTTCAGGGTTCTGTGGAAGCGATCTCCGACTCCTTGCTGAAACTGTCTACCGACGAAGTGAAAGTGAAGATCATCGGTTCTGGCGTAGGTGGTATCACCGAAACCGACGCAACCCTGGCTGCGGCATCCAACGCTATCCTGGTTGGCTTCAACGTGCGTGCTGATGCATCTGCTCGCCGCGTGATCGAAGCGGAAAGCCTGGATCTGCGCTACTACTCCGTCATCTATAACCTGATCGACGAAGTGAAAGCCGCGATGAGCGGTATGCTGTCTCCTGAGCTGAAACAGCAGATCATCGGTCTGGCTGAAGTGCGTGACGTGTTCAAATCACCGAAATTCGGTGCGATCGCGGGCTGTATGGTTACCGAAGGTACCATCAAGCGTCACAACCCAATCCGCGTACTGCGTGACAACGTGGTTATCTACGAAGGCGAGCTGGAATCCCTGCGCCGCTTCAAAGATGACGTTAACGAAGTCCGTAACGGCATGGAATGTGGTATCGGCGTTAAGAACTACAACGACGTTCGCGTTGGCGATATGATCGAAGTGTTCGAAATCATCGAGATTCAACGCAGCATCGACTAATCCTTAGGGATAAGTCCATATGTAGGCCGGGATCGCCTCGTGCCACCCGGCAATAATTTTAAAAGGGGCTTTTAGCCCCTTTTTTGTCTGGAGAATTTATTATGGCGAAAGAATTTGGTCGCCCACAGCGCGTGGCGCAGGAGATGCAGAAAGAGATCGCTCTCATCCTGCAACGCGAAATCAAAGACCCGCGTATCGGTATGATGACCACCGTCTCTGGCGTGGAAATGTCTCGTGACCTGGCCTATGCCAAAGTGTTCGTGACCTTCCTGAACGATCAGGACGAAGCGGCGGTGAAGAACGGCATTAAAGCACTGCAGGAAGCCTCTGGTTTCATCCGCTCTCTGCTCGGCAAAGCGATGCGCCTGCGTATTGTTCCCGAGCTGACCTTCTTCTACGACAACTCGCTGGTCGAAGGTATGCGCATGTCCAACCTGGTGACCAGCGTGGTGAAACATGACGACGAACGTCGTGTTAACCCGACGGACGACAGCAAGGAGGACTGATGAGTCGTCCTCGTCGTCGCGGTCGCGACGTGCATGGCGTGCTGCTGCTGGATAAACCACAGGGTGCATCCAGCAACGACGTGCTGCAAAAAGTGAAGCGTATTTATAACGCTAACCGTGCGGGCCACACCGGCGCACTGGATCCGCTGGCGACCGGCATGCTGCCGATTTGCCTGGGTGAAGCGACAAAGTTTTCCCAGTACCTGCTCGATTCCGATAAACGCTACCGCGTTATCGCTAAGCTGGGCCAGCGTACGGATACTTCCGACGCGGATGGTCAGGTTGTTGAAGAGCGCCCGGTGACCTTCAGCGCCGAACAGCTTGATGCGGTGCTGGAGAGCTTCCGCGGGGACACGATGCAGGTGCCGTCGATGTATTCGGCGCTGAAATATCAGGGCAAGAAGCTTTACGAATATGCGCGCCAGGGAATTGACGTCCCGCGCGAAGCGCGTCCGATAACCGTGTATGAGCTGCTGTTCATTCGCCACGAAGGTGACGAGCTGGAGCTGGAAGTCCACTGTTCGAAGGGGACCTATATTCGCACCATCATCGACGACCTGGGTGAAAAGCTGGGCTGCGGCGCGCATGTGATCTACCTGCGTCGTCTGGCGGTCAGTAAATATCCGGTGGAACGCATGGTTACGCTTGAGCAGCTGCGCGCGCTGGCTGAGCAGGCACAAGCGCAGGGAGTGGAACCAGCAGATTTGCTGGATCCACTGCTGATGCCAATGGACAGTCCGGCAGCGGACTTCCCGATCGTTAATCTTCCTTTAACATCGTCCGTTTACTTTAAGAACGGAAACCCGGTTCGTACGGCGGATGCGCCGCTGGATGGACTGGTACGCGTGACGGAAGGTGACGAAGGGAAATTCATCGGTATGGGCGAAATGGACGGTGAAGGGCGCGTTGCGCCGCGTCGTCTGGTCGTCGAATATCCGGTCGACGCGTGACGGTGATTACGCCTCACCTTGCGATAAGCAGGGGAGACGAGTAGAATATCGCCGCTTAACGCCCGGTAAATTGTTTAACAATCTGCGGGGCGTACATGGGGTCGCTGAATTAGAGATCGGCACCCTTACATTTTTTATACTTTGGAGTTTGAAAATGTCTCTAAGCGTTGAAGCTAAAGCTAAAATCGTTTCTGAGTTTGGTCGTGGTACTAACGACAGCGGTTCTACCGAAGTTCAGGTTGCACTGCTGACTGCACAGATTAACCACCTGCAGGGTCACTTTGCAGAGCACAAAAAAGATCACCACAGCCGTCGTGGTCTGCTGCGCATGGTTTCTCAGCGTCGTAAACTGCTCGACTACCTGAAGCGTAAAGATGTTGCACGCTACACCGCGCTGATCGAGCGTCTGGGTCTGCGTCGCTAAGTCTTGCGAGTTTCAGAAAAGGGGGCCTGATGGCCCCTTTTTTCAACCAGACGGCAGCAATTCAATGGAAACTATTGTATTGTTGCTATAAATGATCTTCATTGCAGAGGTTCGCGCGGCTAATGAGAGGCTTCACCCATGGGGGTGTCGGTTGTCATTAGTCGCGAGGATGCGAAGAAGGTCGGGTTAAATCGACAGCACGCCGGCGGTGTGCTGTCATACATTTAAGAAAGGATAGAATTTTGCTGAATCCGATCGTTCGTAAATTCCAGTATGGTCAACATACCGTCACGCTGGAAACCGGCATGATGGCACGCCAGGCGACTGCTGCCGTTATGGTAAGCATGGATGACACCGCGGTATTCGTTACCGTTGTGGGCCAGAAAAAAGCTAAACCAGGTCAGGACTTCTTCCCGCTGACCGTTAACTACCAGGAGCGTACCTACGCTGCCGGTAAAATCCCGGGTGGCTTCTTCCGTCGTGAAGGCCGTCCAAGCGAAGGCGAAACCCTGATCGCGCGTCTGATTGACCGCCCGGTTCGTCCGCTGTTCCCGGAAGGCTTCGTTAACGAAGTGCAGGTTATTGCGACCGTTGTTTCCGTTAACCCACAGGTTAACCCGGACATCGTTGCGATGATCGGTGCCTCCGCTGCCCTGTCACTGTCTGGTATTCCATTCAATGGCCCAATCGGTGCCGCGCGCGTCGGTTACATCAACGACCAGTACGTGCTGAACCCAACTCAGGAAGAGCTGAAAGAAAGTAAGCTGGACCTGGTTGTTGCCGGTACTGAAGCGGCTGTGCTGATGGTTGAATCCGAAGCTGAACTGCTGAGCGAAGACCAGATGCTGGGCGCTGTGGTGTTCGGTCACGAGCAGCAGCAGATTGTAATCCAGAACATCAACGACCTGGTGAAAGAAGCCGGTAAGCCACGTTGGGACTGGCAGCCAGAAGCAGCAAACGACGCGCTGAACGCACGCGTTGCGGCACTGGCAGAATCTCGTCTGAGCGACGCTTACCGAATCACCGACAAACAGGAGCGTTACGCTCAGGTTGACGCGATCAAATCTGAAGTAACCGCGACCCTGGTTGCCGAAGACGAAACGCTGGACGCTAACGAAATTGGCGAAATTCTGCACGCTATCGAGAAAAACGTTGTTCGTAGCCGCGTACTGGCAGGCGAGCCGCGTATCGATGGCCGTGAAAAAGACATGATTCGTGGTCTGGACGTACGCACGGGCGTACTGCCGCGTACTCACGGTTCTGCGCTGTTCACCCGTGGTGAAACGCAGGCGCTGGTTACCGCAACCCTGGGTACCGCACGTGACGCGCAGATCATCGATGAACTGATGGGCGAGCGTACTGACAACTTCCTGTTCCACTACAACTTCCCTCCGTACTCTGTGGGCGAAACCGGTATGGTTGGCTCACCGAAGCGTCGTGAAATTGGTCACGGTCGTCTGGCGAAGCGCGGCGTGCTGGCAGTGATGCCGGAAGCTGACAAATTCCCGTACACCGTTCGCGTGGTTTCTGAAATCACCGAATCCAACGGTTCTTCTTCCATGGCTTCCGTATGTGGTGCCTCTCTGGCGCTGATGGATGCAGGCGTGCCGATCAAAGCCGCCGTTGCGGGTATCGCAATGGGTCTGGTGAAAGAAGGCGACAACTTCGTTGTTCTGTCTGACATTCTGGGTGACGAAGACCACCTGGGCGATATGGACTTCAAAGTAGCGGGTTCCCGCGACGGTATCTCTGCCCTGCAGATGGATATCAAAATTGAAGGTATCACCAAAGAGATCATGCAGGTTGCTCTGAACCAGGCTAAAGGTGCGCGTCTGCACATCCTGGGCGTGATGGAACAGGCTATCAACGCGCCACGCGGTGATATCTCTGAATTCGCTCCGCGTATTCACACCATCAAGATCAATCCAGACAAGATCAAAGATGTTATCGGTAAGGGCGGTTCTGTTATCCGCGCGCTGACCGAAGAGACTGGCACCACCATCGAAATCGAAGATGACGGTACTGTGAAGATCGCAGCAACCGACGGCGAGAAAGCGAAATTCGCGATCCGTCGCATCGAAGAAATCACTGCTGAAATCGAAGTGGGCCGCGTCTACGCGGGTAAAGTGACCCGTATCGTTGACTTTGGTGCGTTCGTTGCCATCGGTGGCGGTAAAGAAGGTCTGGTTCACATCTCTCAAATCGCTGACAAGCGCGTTGAGAAAGTGACCGATTACCTGCAGATGGGTCAGGAAGTGCCGGTTAAGGTTCTGGAAGTTGACCGTCAGGGCCGTATCCGTCTGAGCATTAAAGAAGCAACCGAGCAGTCTCCTGCCGCTGCGCCAGAAGCGCCAGCCGCAGAACAAGGCGAGTAAGGTAGCATTTGCCCTCCGCTTCTGCGGAGGGTTTATTATCAGGCAGGACGCCTTGTTAAGCCGCCGGGGGACAGGACGTTCATCCAATAGTTGTCTTCGGGAGTGGGAAATGAAGCCTTTTTTGCGCTGGTGTTTCGTTGCGACAGCTTTAACGCTGGCAGGATGCAGCAACTCTGCCTGGCGTAAGAGCGAAGTCCTCGCAGTGCCATTGCAACCGACTTTGCAGCAGGAAGTGATTCTGGCACGCATGGAACAAATACTTGCCAGTCGGGCTTTAACCGATGACGAACGCGCACAGCTTTTATATGAGCGCGGAGTGTTGTATGATAGTCTCGGTCTGAGGGCATTAGCGCGAAATGATTTTTCACAAGCGCTGGCTATCCGACCTGATATGCCAGAAGTATTCAATTACTTAGGCATTTATTTAACGCAGGCAGGCAATTTTGATGCTGCCTATGAAGCGTTTGATTCTGTACTTGAGCTTGATCCAACTTACAACTACGCGCACTTGAATCGCGGTATCGCATTGTATTACGGCGGTCGTGATAAGTTAGCGCAAGATGATCTGCTGGCGTTTTATCAAGACGATCCTAATGATCCTTTCCGTAGCCTGTGGCTTTACATCGTTGAGCGGAAGCTCGATGAGAAGCAGGCAAAAGAAGCACTACAACAGCGCTTCGAGAAATCGGATAAGGAACAGTGGGGATGGAACATTGTCGAGTTCTACCTGGGCAACATTAGCGAAGCAACGCTGATGGAACGCCTCAAGGCGGACGCAACGGATAACACCTCGCTCGCTGAGCATCTCAGTGAAACCAACTTCTATTTAGGTAAGTACTACCTAAGTCTGGGGGATATGGACAGCGCTACGGCACTGTTCAAATTAGCGGTTGCTAACAACGTACATAACTTCGTTGAGCACCGTTATGCATTGTTGGAATTATCGCTCTTGGGCCAGGAGCAAGACGACCTGGCAGAATCGGACCAGCAATAGCTGACGACATAAACATCAGCCCGTAATCTTTTGATTGCCATCACCTTCACTGGTGAGGGCGTTGTTGTTCGTCAATACACCTACTTTGAGCCGGTTCACACTTTTCAATGAAAATTGCTAATCATTTTCACGATGAGCTAAGTAGACTGGCCGCCATTGACATTGAGGCACTCGTACTACATGGCTGAATTCGAAACCACTTTTGCAGATCTGGGCCTGAAGGCTCCTATCCTTGAAGCCCTTAACGATCTGGGTTACGAAAAACCATCTCCGATCCAGGCAGAATGTATCCCGCATCTGCTTTCAGGTCGTGACGTGCTGGGCATGGCCCAGACTGGTAGCGGTAAAACTGCAGCGTTCTCGCTGCCGCTGCTGAACAACATCGATCCGGACCTGCGTGCACCGCAGATCCTCGTCCTGGCTCCAACTCGTGAACTGGCTGTTCAGGTTGCTGAAGCAATGACGGAATTCTCTAAACATATGCGCGGCGTAAACGTGGTAGCCCTTTACGGCGGCCAGCGTTATGACGTGCAGTTACGCGCCCTGCGCCAGGGCCCACAGATTGTCGTCGGTACGCCGGGCCGTCTGCTGGATCACCTGAAGCGCGGTACTCTGGACCTCTCTAAACTGAGCGGCCTGGTACTGGATGAAGCAGATGAAATGCTGCGTATGGGCTTCATCGAAGACGTAGAAACCATCATGGCCCAGATCCCGGAAGGTCACCAGACCGCTCTGTTCTCTGCAACCATGCCAGAAGCGATCCGTCGCATTACCCGCCGCTTCATGAAAGAGCCGCAGGAAGTGCGTATTCAGTCCAGCGTGACCACTCGCCCGGACATCAGCCAGAGCTACTGGTCCGTGTACGGCATGCGCAAAAACGAAGCGCTGGTCCGTTTCCTGGAAGCGGAAGATTTTGATGCGGCGATTATCTTCGTGCGTACCAAAAATGCGACCCTGGAAGTGGCTGAAGCGCTGGAGCGTAACGGCTACAACAGCGCAGCGCTGAACGGCGACATGAACCAGGCCCTGCGTGAGCAGACGCTGGAGCGTCTGAAAGACGGTCGTCTGGATATCCTGATTGCAACCGACGTGGCAGCACGTGGTCTGGACGTTGAGCGTATCAGCCTGGTTGTGAACTACGACATCCCGATGGATTCCGAGTCTTACGTTCACCGTATCGGTCGTACCGGTCGTGCGGGTCGTGCTGGCCGTGCGCTGCTGTTCGTTGAGAACCGCGAGCGTCGTCTGCTGCGCAACATTGAACGCACCATGAAGCTGACCATTCCAGAAGCCGACCTGCCAAACGCAGATCTGCTGGGCAAACGCCGTCTGGAAAAATTCGCCGCGAAAGTACAGCAGCAGCTGGAAAGCAGCGATCTGGATCAGTACCGCGCGCTGCTGTCGCAGATCCAGCCTGTCGCTGAAGGCGAAGAGCTGGACATGGAAACTCTGGCTGCAGCACTGCTGAAAATGGCTCAGGGCGAACGTAGCCTGATCGTGCCACCAGATGCACCGATGCGTCCTAAGCGTGAGTTCCGTGACCGTGACGATCGTTTCGAACGTCGTGGCGACCGTAACGACCGTGGTCCACGCGGCGACCGTCCAGAGCGTGGTGGTGAAGACCGTCCACGTCGTGAGCGTCGTGACGCTGGCGACATGGAACTGTACCGCATTGAAGTGGGCCGTGATGATGGTGTTGAAGTTCGTCACATCGTTGGCGCGATTGCTAACGAAGGCGACATCAGCAGCCGTTACATTGGTAACATCAAGCTGTTCGCATCCCACTCTACCATCGAACTGCCAAAAGGCATGCCGGGCGAAGTACTGCAGCACTTTACTCGCACCCGCATCCTGAACAAGCCGATGAACATGCAGCTGCTGGGCGATGCACAGCCACGTCCTGACCGCGGTGGCGAACGTCGTGGCGGTGGTCGCGGTTTCGGCGGCGAGCGTCGTGAAGGCGGTCGCAGTGAAGGTCGCGGTGGTGAAGGTCGTCGTTTCTCCGGCGAGCGCCGCGAAAGCCGTGGCCCACGTCGTGAAGAAGGCACCAGCCGTCGTCGTTTTGGTGACGCGTAAGCCTTTCGCTTCTGACGTAAAGTAAAATATACAGCCCCGATACACGCTATCGGGGCTTTTTTTATTCCCTTTGTACTCTTGTACTGGTACAGTGCATCGCACTAAAATGCAGAACCGCATAATTAACTGGAGAAAAGGCTGTATGGCGACACTAACCACCACCCAAACGTCACCTTCGCTGCTTGGCGGCGTGGTGATCATCGGCGGAACCATTATAGGTGCCGGGATGTTTTCCCTGCCCGTGGTCATGTCCGGTGCGTGGTTCTTCTGGTCGCTGGCCGCGCTGGTGTTCACCTGGTTCTGCATGCTGCATTCCGGCCTGATGATCCTTGAAGCGAACCTGAACTACCGCATTGGCTCCAGCTTCGACACCATCACCAAAGATCTGCTGGGCAAAGGCTGGAACCTGGTGAACGGCCTTTCCATCGCATTTGTGCTCTACATCCTGACCTACGCGTACATCTCAGCAAGCGGCTCGATTCTGCATCACACCTTTTCGGAGATGTCGCTGAACGTTCCGGCGCGTCTGGCCGGGCTTTGCTTTGCGCTGGGCGTGGCGTTTATCGTCTGGATGAGCACCAAAGCGGTGAGCCGCATGACGGCGATTGTGCTGGGCGCGAAGGTCATCACCTTCTTCCTGACCTTCGGCAGCCTGCTGGGCCACGTTACGCCCGCCACGCTGTTTAACGTTGCGGAAGTTAATACCTCCTACACGCCGTATCTGCTAATGACCCTGCCGTTCTGTCTGGCGTCGTTCGGCTACCACGGCAACGTGCCGAGCCTGATGAAGTACTACGGCAAAGATCCGCGCACCATCGTGAAGTGCCTGGTCTACGGCACGCTGCTGGCGCTTGGGCTGTATGTGATTTGGCTGCTGGGGACAATGGGCAACATCCCGCGCCCGGAGTTTATCGGCATTGCGCAAAAGGGCGGTAACATTGACGTGCTGGTGCAGGCGCTAAGCGGCGTACTGAACAGCCGCAGTCTGGATCTGCTGCTGGTGGTCTTCTCCAACTTTGCGGTGGCGAGTTCATTCCTCGGTGTGACGCTGGGCCTGTTTGACTACCTGGCGGATCTGTTTGGCTTTGACGATTCTGCGATGGGGCGTTTCAAGACGGCGCTGCTGACCTTCCTGCCGCCGATTGTCGGCGGTCTGCTGTGGCCGAACGGTTTCCTGTACGCCATCGGCTATGCAGGGCTGGCGGCCACCATCTGGGCGGCGATTGTGCCGGCGCTGCTGGCACGTAAATCACGTAAACGCTTCGGCAGCCCGAAATTCCGCGTCTGGGGCGGTAAACCGATGATTGCGCTGATCCTGGTATTTGGGGTGGGTAACGCGCTGGTTCACGTGCTGTCGAGCTTTAACCTGTTGCCTGTGTACCAGTAAACACATTGCCCGGTGGCGCTACGCTTACCGGGCCTACAGGGATCGCGTAGGCCGGATAAGGCGAAGCCGCCATCCGGCAAAAAACTACCCCACCAATTCTTCTTTCACCTGCATCGCCAGGTCAAACGAATGCAAACGCGCCTGGTGATCGAAAATCTGGCCGTTGACCATAATTTCATCCGCCTGCGTTTCACGCAGCACTGCTTCCAGCCCGTGACGCACTTTTGCCTTATCACCCACCAGCGACATGCTCAACGCCTGCTGCACGCCATACTGCTCGGAGGCCGACCACAGCTGATGCATATTTTCCACCGGAGGCGGCAACTGGCCCGTCTCGCCGCGGCGCAGCTTCACAAACGCCTGCTGCATAGAGGTAAACAGGAATTCCGCGTCGCGATTGCTGTCAGCGGCAATGATGTTGATACACACCATTGCGTACGGCTTCTCCAGACGCTCGGACGGTTTGAAGTTCGTACGGTAGAGGTGCAGCGCCTGATGCAGCATATCCGGCGCGAAGTGGGAGGCGAACGCGAACGGCAGCCCCAGCTGCGCGGCGAGCTGCGCGCTATACAGGCTTGAGCCTAACAGCCACACCGGGATCTTCTCGCCATAGCCCGGCACCGGGCGCACGTGCGGGTTCGGATCGCGCGCGTCGAACCAGTCCACCAGTTCCGCCACGTCGCGCGGGAAGTTATCGATATCGCCGCTCATATGGCGGCGCAGGGCGCGCATGGTCGGCTGGTCGCTGCCCGGCGCGCGGCCAAGCCCCAGGTCAATACGGCCCGGATAGAGGGTGTTCAGTGTCCCGAACTGCTCGGCAATCACCAGCGGGGCGTGGTTCGGCAGCATTACGCCACCGGAGCCAAGGTGCAAAGTGGTGGTATTCGCTGCCAGGTAGCCAATCAGCACCGATGTAGCGGCGCTGGCAATGCCGACCATGTTGTGATGTTCTGCCAGCCAGTAGCGGCGATAGCCACGCTTTTCGGCCAGCTGAGCCAGATCGAGAGAGTGCGTGAAGGCTTCTCTTGCCGAGGAGCCTTGTGGGATCGGCGCCAGATCCAGCACCGAAAACGGAAGGGTTTTGTCAGTCATAACAGCTCACTTTGTCGACGGTCAATCTTTAATACTGCATTAAAAAATGATAACCGTTGTTAACAAAGTGAGCCTTTTTTAGGCCTGAAGTTCCAGCCCGGCCAGACGTTTCCAGTAACCGTTGCAGTCGCTGTTTGCCGCCAGCGGCAGCGGCGACGCGCCGTTTTCGTTGGCGCGGAAGGCGTCCAGCATCGCGAAAACGCTGGTATCCAGCGGCGACAGGCGCACCATGTCCACCAGTCCGTCCATCGACGCCAGTTCGTTGCCGAGGTTATAGACGTAACCGCTCATGGTCTGAATGCCGTTCAGGACGAATACCTGCTGGTTCTCCTGCGACAGCATGCTGCGCCCGTTCGGGTACTTGATGCAGCAGGTTTCACATTCATCTTTCGGGCGGTCTTCCGATCGCGCGGTGAAGCAGCGGGCAGAGTAGGCCAGCGGCAGATGACCGTAGCTCAGCACTTCCACTTCGAACTGATGGCGAATGCCCAGCTCGTCGCACTGATTCAGCAGGTTTGCCAGCCAGTCACGGGAGAGCTCCACCGGCATGCACCAGCGGGTCATTCCCTGTTTGAGCAGCAGGCGCAGGGTGACGGCGTTATAGCAGTTCAGCGCATGGCCTGCGACAAACGGCAGCCTGCGTTCGGCGCACATGTTCACTACCCCCAGGTCGCTCGCCTCCAGCAGAAACTCACCGTTTTCGACGTAGCGCTTCAGCTCGCCCAGTTCGGACGAAGCCTGCACCAGCGCGAGCGTTGACAGCACCACCTGCTTGCCGCTCCCGGCCAGGCTTTTCGCCATCTCCAGCCAGTCGCCCACTTTGGTGGCGCGGCGTTTGCTGCACACTGCTTCACCGAGGTAAATCACATCGGCGCTGCTGGTGGCGGCCTGTTGATAAAAATCTTCCAGCGTCTCTTTTGGCCAGTAGTAGAGCACCGGCCCTAATGAATATTTCATGGTTTTCTCACTGCCATTTACGGTGATACGCGCCCAGCGTGGTTTGCGTGCCTTCGGACATCGATCCGAGCGTCTCCATCCACGCCGCCTGTGGGGCGTAGTTCTGCGGGTCCGCCATGCAGCGGTCGATGGCCTGACGCCACACTTTCGCCACCTGGCTCACATAGGCCGGACTGCGCTGGCGACCTTCAATTTTCACCGAGGCAATATTGGCGGCCAGCAGCTCCGGCAGCAGCTCCAGCGTATTAAGGCTGGTGGGCTCTTCCAGCGCGTGGTAGCGCTCGCCGTCGACCAGGTAGCGGCCTTTGCACAGTGTCGGATAACCCGCGTTTTCACCGTCCTGATAGCGGTCGATCAGAACTTCATTCAGACGCGACTCCAGCCCCTGTGGGGTCTGCTGCCAGCGGACGAAGCGGGCAGGGGAGCAGGCCCCGACGGTATTCGGCGATTCACCGGTTAAGTAAGAAGAAAGATAGCAACGGCCTTCGGCCATGATGCACAGACTACCAAAGGCAAAAACCTCCAGCGGCACTGGCGTGACGCGCGCGAGTTGCTTAACCTGATGAATAGAGAGCACGCGCGGCAGCACCACGCGAGCGACGTCAAAGTGTTGATGGTAAAAACGCACCGCCTCTTCGTTGGTGGCAGATGCCTGAACAGAGACGTGGCGCTCAATATGCGGATAGCGTTCTGCCGCATACTCAAGCATGGCGAGGTCGGCCAGGATTAACGCATCGGCGCCCAGCTGTGCTGCCATGTCCACCGCGCGCTGCCAGCGGGCGTAACCGTCAGGATGGGCAAACGTGTTGATGGCAATATGCAGCTTGCGGCGGTGCTGATGAACGAAGTTAACGGCTTCCTGAAGCTTTTTCTCCGTAAAGTTAAGGCCAGCAAAATGGCGGGCGTTGGTGTCATCTTTCAGCCCGATATAGACCGCATCGGCCCCATTCTCGATGGCCGCCTTAAGCGCCGGAAGGTTTCCGGCAGGGCAGAGCAGCTCCATAAATTATCCTGATGTAGTCGATAGCAAAATTGTTAACGAGCTGGGATTTTAATTAACCCATACGCGACAATTTTTGATTTAAGGCAGCTAATGGCGTATTGATGGCACCAATAATGGGGTACGTCCGACGATGGTTTGTTGATTTACGCCGCTATGTTCTGGAACGGATGTGGCAAAATAGCGGGACTATAGCTATCAGGGAGTAAAGCTCGTGCTGGATAAACTGCGTTCACGTCTCGTACAATTTGGCCCATCAATGCTGAGCGTGCCGGTCAGGCTGGCGCCGTTCGCGCTTAAACGTCAGGTGCTGGAGCAGGTCCTGAGCTGGCAGTTCCGCCAGGCGCTGCAGGATGGCGAGCTGGAGTTTCTGGAAGGGCGCTGGTTGAGCATTGAGGTGCGTGACATCGGGCTGCGCTGGTTTACCTCCGTTGAGAATGACCAGCTGATCGTCCGTGAAATCGCCGAGGCGGACGTGAGCTTTAGCGCCAACGCCAGCGACCTGCTGATGATTGCCGCGCGTAAGCAGGACCCGGACACACTTTTCTTCCAGCGCCGTCTGGTGATTGAAGGCGACACGGAGCTTGGCCTGTACGTTAAGAATTTAATGGATGCCATTGAGCTGGAGCAGATGCCGAAAGCGCTGCGCGTGATGTTGATGCAAATGGCAGATTTCGTTGAGGCGGGGCTGAAATCCCCGCCGGACAGTAAACACACTTCAGTAGGTGAGCCATGCTGATTCGAGTCGAAATAGGGATTGATGCACCGGGTATCGATGCGTTATTACGCCGCTCTTTTGAGAGCGATGCGGAAGCCCAACTGGTCCACGATCTCCGTGAAGACGGCCTGATCACGCTGGGGCTGGTTGCCACCGATGACGAAGGTCAGGTTGTCGGCTATGTTGCCTTCAGCCCGGTGATCGTTCAGGGTGAAGATCTTCAGTGGGTGGGCATGGCACCGCTGGCGGTAGATGAAAACTACCGCGGGCAGGGCCTGGCGCGCCAGCTGGTCTATGAAGGGCTGGACTCGCTGAATGAGTTTGGTTATGCCGCCGTGGTCACGCTGGGCGATCCGGCGTTCTATGGCCGTTTAGGCTTCGAGCAGGCCGCGCATTACGATCTTCGCTGCCGCTGGCCGGGTACCGAATCCGCCTTCCAGGTGCATCGCCTGGCGGATGATGCCCTGAACGGCGTAAATGGTCTGGTGGACTACCACGACCATTTTAATCGCTTTTAATCAGGCTCTCGCGTAGCGCCTCAAAGGAGCCGTCTCCGGTCACGAGGCGCTCCTTCTGGCGCTTCGTTAGCTGCTTAATACGGTACTCCAGCCTGAGTGCCAGCGATCTGTCCCCCACGGCGGCAGAAAAAGCCAGCTGCAGTTCGCCTTTCCCCCGCAGCGCTTTTGCCCCTTTCCCCGTTTGATGTTGTAAAAAACGCCGCGCCACATCGGTGGTGATCCCGGTGTAGAGTGCGTTATCAGCGGTTCGGACAAGATAGAGAAACCAGCACACGGTAAACAGATTCAGTATGTTAAGGTGAACGCACCATAGCATGAGAGAGAACGAAAATGGAAACACTGGCCGCCATTAACCGCTGGCTGGCAAAGCAGCACGTCGTGACCTGGTGCGTATATAGCGAGGGCGAAATGTGGTGCGCCAACGCCTTTTACTACTACGATCCTGAACGCGTCGCTTTTTACGTCATGAGTGAGGACAAAACGCGGCATGCCCAGATGACCGGCCAGCAGGCAAAAGTGGCGGGCACGGTCAACGGCCAGCCCAAAACCGTCGCGCTGATCCGCGGCGTGCAGTTCAAAGGTGAGATTCGTCGCCTGGAAGGTGAAGAAAGCGACGCACAGCGTAAACGCTACACGCGCCGCTTCCCGGTTGCTGCTGCGCTAAAAGCCCCGGTGTGGGAAATCCGCGTTGATGAGCTGAAATTTACCGACAACACCCTGGGCTTTGGTAAAAAGCTTCACTGGCTACGCACCGAGCAGGCGTAGCGCTTCGCGGTTAAACGCCGGGAGATCGTCCGGGGTCCGGCTGGTGATCAGCTGGTCGTTATCGTTGACCACCTCCTGATCGTAAAACTCGGCCCCTGCGTTTTTCAGATCGATAACGATCGGTTTCACCGCCGTAAGCTTACGCCCGCGGACCACTTCAGCGCTGATCAGCAGCTGCGGGCCGTGGCAGATGGCAAAGACCGGCTTGCCGGTGCCGACGAAGTCACGGGTAAAGGTGACGAAACGCTCGTCCCCGCGCAGGGAATCCGGTGAATGGCCGCCCGGTAACAGCAGGGCGTCGAAATCTGACGGGCTGACGTTATCGATGGACTCATCGATGGTCACGCTGGCTTCGCCCTTGTGGCCCTTCACGGTTTTACCCGCTTCTTTCTCAATGGTGATGACCTCGTGGCCTGCCTTGCGGAATGCCTCAGCTGGCGACGTAAATTCTGAATCTTCAAACTCGTCGGTAATCAAGACTGCGATTTTTTTACCCATGCTTCCTCCGTTGTTTTCGCTTCAGACTGTTTTTTTCCCGTTTGTGGTAAATACTTACCGGTAACAGACTTTTAAGTGTGGTAGAGCAGGTCCAGATCGCAAACGGACAATTCTGTAAAGGGGATAAGATGAGTCAGGTACTGATTACCGGCGCAACCGGGCTGGTGGGGGGACATCTGCTGCGGTTGCTGATCCAGGACCGGCATATCAACTATATTGCCGCCCCGACGCGCCGCCCGCTGTTGGATATCACTGGCGTCTATAACCCGCACGATCCCCAGCTCACCGACGCGCTGGCGCAGGTGCAGGATCCTATAGATATCGCCTTTTGCTGCCTGGGCACGACGCGGCGTGAGGCGGGCAGTAAAGAAGCGTTCATTCATGCGGACTACACGCTGGTGGTGGATACCGCCCTGACGGCGAAAAAGCTGGGGGCAAAACATTTCCTGGTGGTGAGCTCGCACGGAGCCAGCACCGGCTCACCGTTTTTTTACAATCAGGTGAAGGGCAAAATGGAAGAGGCGCTGATTGCGCAGAAGTGGGAGCGCCTGACTATCGTGCGGCCTTCCATGCTGATGGGCCACCGCGACGAACGGCGTTTTAACGAATCCTTCTTCGCCCCGCTGTTTCGCATCCTGCCGGGTAACTGGAAGTCCATCGAGGCACGGGACGTCGCGCAGGCGATGCTGAAAGAGGCGCTGGCACCGTCGCAGGAGGGCGTCAATATCATCCCTTCGGCAAAACTTCGTGAAATCGCGCAGGGCGAGGCGTAAACTTCTCCGGCTTATTAAATAACACTCTCCGGGGAATGGTATGACTGGTCAGTCTTCATCTCAGGCGGCAACACCTGTCCAATGGTGGAAGCCCGCACTCTTCTTTCTCGTGGTCATCATTGGCCTCTGGTATGTGAAATGGCAGCCGTACTACGGCAAAGCCTTCACCGCCGCCGAAACGCACAGCATCGGTAAATCTATACTCGCTCAGGCTGATGCCAGCCCGCTAAAGGCGGCATGGGATTACGCCATGGTCTACTTCCTGGCGGTGTGGAAAGCTGCCGTCTTAGGGGTAATCCTGGGATCGCTGATTCAGGTACTTATTCCGCGAAACTGGCTGGTGAAAACACTCGGGCAGCCGCGCTTTCAGGGCACGCTGCTGGGGACGATTTTCTCTCTGCCGGGCATGATGTGCTCCTGCTGTGCCGCACCGGTAGCGGCGGGTATGCGCCGCCAGCGCGTATCCATGGGCGGTGCGCTGGCATTCTGGATGGGGAACCCGCTGCTCAACCCGGCGACGCTGGTGTTTATGGGCTTTGTGCTCGGCTGGCATTTTGCCGCTATCCGTCTGGTTGCCGGGCTGCTGACGGTGCTGGTGGTGGCGACGCTGGTACAAAAACTGGTGAAGGATACTGCCGTCGAACCCGCAGCCGTTGAACTGGACGTCAGCGAACCGCAGGGCGGTTTCTTCACTCGCTGGGGTAAGGCGTTGTGGCAGCTTTTCTGGAGCACCATTCCGGTCTATATCCTGGCGGTATTGGTTCTGGGCGCGGCGCGCGTCTGGCTATTCCCGCATGCGGATGGCACGATCGACAACACGCTGATGTGGGTGATTGCGATGGCCGTTGCAGGCTGCCTGTTTGTGATCCCCACGGCGGCAGAAATTCCGATTGTCCAGACCATGATGCTGGCCGGTATGGGTACCGCACCGGCGCTGGCGCTGCTTATCACCTTGCCGGCAATCAGCCTGCCGTCGCTCATCATGCTGCGTAAGTCTTTCCCGGCGAAAGCGCTGTGGCTGACGGCGGGGCTGGTGGCGTTGAGCGGAGTGATGGTGGGGAGTATTGCGTTGATGTAAAAAAAGCCCGGTGGCGCTCGCGCCTACCGGGCCTTTAGTCAGACGTGGATTACTTAATGTAGGTAAACGCGGTGGTGACATGCTTCACGCCGCTCACCCGGCTGGCGATATCGGCCGCCGCTTTCCCTTCACGATCGGTCACCAGACCCAGCAGGAACACTTCACCGTTTTCGGTCGTTACCTTCACGTTTGAGGATTTCACCTGGTCTGAACCCAGCAGCTGGGAGCGGACTTTGGTGGTGATCCAGGTGTCAGACGACGCGGTGCCCAGGCTGATTGGCTGACCCTGGCGGATTTCATTGAAGACTTCCGTGGTGCCCTCAACGCCCATTGCGATCTGCTTCGCGCGGCTGGAGAGTTCGGTATTCGGTGCCTGACCCGTCAGCAGGACTTTGCCCTGATAAGCCGTCACGTTGATACGCGCTTCTTTCTTGATTTGTTCGTCTTTCGACAGCGCACTGTTGACCCGCAGCTCCAGCGTACCGTCATCCACCTGCGTTCCCACTGAGCGCGGATCGGTCGCCGCTTTGGTGCCTACTGCGGCAGTACCCACAACGGCCGCAGCGATACATCCCTGAAGCAGTAATGCAGACATAAGGACTGCGAGGGTCGATAAAGCCTTCATAAAAACTCCTTAATCATCCTGGTGAGGGAAAAGCGTGTTATCGATCAAATCGCATAAGCAGTTCACCGTGAGCATATGCATCTCCTGGATACGTGCGCTACGGTGAGACGGAATGCGGATTTCCACATCCTGCGGCCCGAGCAGACCCGCCAGCTCACCGCCGTCATAGCCGGTTAAGGCGACGATGGTCATGTCGCGGGTAACGGCGGCTTCAACGGCTTTGACGATGTCCCGGCTGTTGCCGCGCGTGGAGATCGCCAGCAGCACATCGCCGGCATGCCCCAGGGCGCGCACCTGCTTTGCGTAAATTTCGTCATGCAGACGATCGTTAGCAATCGCTGTTAAGACCACATTATCGGTATTAAGTGCAATGGCAGGTAAACTCGGGCGTTCGGTTTCAAAACGGTTAATCATGCTGGCAGCAAAATGCTGTGCGTTGGCGGCTGAGGTTCCGTTGCCACAACAGAGGATTTTGTTGCCGTTAAGCAGGGATTGCACCAGCGTCATTGCAGCGCGAGAGATCGCGTCCGGAAGGGCTTCCGCCGCGGCAATCTGAGTCTGGATGCTTTCTGTGAAGCACACTTTAATTCTTTCGAGCACGTTATCCCTTTTAAATCTTAATTATGCGTCTTCGCCAAAAGCGTTTTTAAGCCATTCGATCTCATTTCCGGTGAAGGCTATCACATCGAAACGGCAATCCACAGTATCAAAGCTCCCATTATGGCGGGCAAGCCACAAGTGGGCAGTCTGTAATAATTTATGTTGTTTGGCGAGCGTCACGCTGGCGGCAGCACCGCCAAAACGGGAAGACTGTCGAAAGCGGACTTCTACAAACACAATCACCTGACCGTCTTTCATGATCAGATCAATTTCGCCGCCGCGCCCGCGGACGTTGGCGGCGATAAAGCGCAGTCCTTTGCCTTCGAGCCAGCGACGCGCTTTTAACTCCCATGCATCGCCGGTCTCTTTACGGCTTAACTGGCCGGGACGATTTGCCCCTGCTGGTATTTGAGCCATGATAACTTCCTGTTAATCACACAGTCCTGAGTGGCGGTCAGATCGCCGGTGTTGCCGTTAAGCTCAAAGCCCGGCACCTGACGCATCTGGGTAAAGTGGTTTGCCAGCGCCCACGCATCAACACCCATCGCATACAGACGCGCCAGAGAGTAGTCGTTACGTACGGAGCTTAGCGCCTGCTGCATCAGCGCCGGGTTGCTGCCCGCCAGCATCGGGATTTCGCTGTACTGCAGGCCGTCCATTTCCAGACGGAAATCCGGGCCTGCGGTGCCCTGTGCGCTGCGGGAGCTGGCGTAGAGCGTTGCGCCGCTCTGGCTGCCGTTACGCATCGCGATCATCGGCTTGATAAAGGCGATCTCCTGCGGCGTGGCAACGATATAGGCCGCATCCACTTTACCACCACCGCTTATCTGCGCGTCGGTTGGCGGGGCAGGGATGGTCAGGCCGCCAATGGTCACGCTCTGCTGCTGCGGCAGGCTGGCGGAAACCGGACTGCCGTTAAGCGCGATACCCGCTCCACCGTTAACGCCCGCACGCAGTTCAGAGACGGAACCGAATTTCTGCTGCAGCACGATGCCGCCGCCCAGCTTCTGCCACTCGTCGGCAAAAGCATTAGCCACGCGATCGCCCAGCGTACTGCGCGGGATCAGCAGCAGCGGGGCCTGTTTACCCTGCTCGTGGATATGACGTGCCGCATCGCGGGCTTCATCTTCCGGAGAGAGTGCGAAGTAGCAAATATTGGCCCGGTTCTGAACTTGTTCCGGCTGGTTGAGCGCCAGTACGTTCAACGTGGTATTGCTCTTCATCAGCTCTTCCACGTTGTTTTTCAGCAGCGGGCCGACAACGATGCTTGCCCCGTCCTGCTGAACCTGCGCCAGCACCTGGTCAAGCGGCTTCGAACTGGTGTCGTAGATTTTCAGCTCAGCGCCAGGGTTCGCGCTGGCGGTCGCCACGGCCTGCGGCTGAGCGGCAGGTTGTGATGCTGGTTGTGCCGGCTGCTGTTGAGGCTGTTCTGCCGTTGCCTCTGGTGCAGGCGTCGCTTGTGCCTCAGCCGGAGCCTGTGCTGCTGGTGCTGCCGTCGCTGGAGGGGTAGTCGGTGCGGTAACCGGATTTTGCATTGTACCCTGCGCCGGGGTTTGTGCGGTGGTCAGGTCACTGGTCTCGGCGGCAGAGGGACTGACAACGTCGTTCACGTTGGCCGCCTGCGCTGCCTGCACCGGAACCGCACTGCCCGTTACCGGCGTGGTGCCGTTTTTCGCCGCTTCAAAGCCCTGTTGAATCGTACGGCCAAACACTGCCGCCTGGCCATTCAGCGGCAGAAGCAGCGCAATTTTGCTTGTCGACGCAGGCTTAAAGTTCTGCACATTCACCAGTTGGGTTGGCAGCATTTTTGCGCCCGGGTTCTGCGGGTAACGGGTCTGCCAGTCGGTAATACCGGCTTTCAGCATTTTTGGATCGCTGCGGTTGTTAAACCACATCTGCTGCAGATCAAGCCAGCCCTGAAGCACGTTTTCGTCCGCGTTAATGACCAGCGCCTTTGCCTGATCCTGGGTCATCGAGGCAAGCGCCTGCCAGGTGGCATCAATATTTTTCTGCTTGTCGGCACCGGCGAGCAGCGGCTCCTGGGCAATCAAGGCACGCAGGAGCGTCAGGGAAGGGCGTCCCTGCTCAGCGGTAATGCCCGCCTGCCAGAAGCGCGCCTGCTGGTTTTTATCCAGCGCGCTCAGGTCGATGCCCCCCAGGATCTTTTTCGCGCCATCATAATCTTTCTGCGCGACCTTCAGCTCGGCAGAGAGCAGGCTCTGCTCAAGTTGCTGAGTATCGTTAAGCTCTTTCGGCAGTTGGCCGAACAGCTCGGCAGCCTGCTGGGTTTTGCCCTCTTTCAGCAGTGCACGAATGGCGAGTAATTGCCAGTTGATCCTGGTATCATTTGTACTCTGCGACATTTGTTGCAGATAAAAGCCAGAATCAGCCTGAGCGGAGCCCTGAAGATGGGCGGTGCTCTGGTCAGGTGCCTGGGTGCCACAGCCTGCAAAAATCAGGGCTGCGAGCAGCAGCGGCACGCTGCGCGTGGCTTTTTTTCGAAGAAACGTTAACGGTACCATACTGTATCCAGTGATTTTTTTTACGCAATGCTCAATATTAAATCGGCAATACGGACGAAACAATGAAACAACACGAAACGGCAGATAATTCTCAAGGCCAGCTTTATATTGTACCTACTCCTATCGGGAATTTGTCTGATATTACCCAACGTGCGCTGAACGTATTGCAAGCTGTTGATTTAATTGCCGCTGAAGACACCCGCCACACCGGTTTACTGCTGCAACATTTCGCGATTAACGCCCGTTTGTTTGCCCTGCACGATCACAATGAGCAACAAAAAGCCGAAACGCTGGTGGCGAAGCTCAAAGAGGGGCAGAACATCGCGCTGGTCTCTGACGCCGGGACGCCGCTGATTAACGATCCTGGCTACCATCTGGTGCGCACCTGTCGCGAAGCCGGGATTCGCGTTGTGCCACTGCCGGGGCCTTGCGCCGCGATTGCTGCGTTAAGCGCCGCAGGTTTGCCGTCTGACCGTTTCTGCTATGAAGGCTTCCTCCCTGCCAAATCCAAAGGCCGTCGCGATGTATTAAAGGAACTGGAAGCCGAGCCGCGTACCCTGATCTTCTACGAATCCACTCACCGCCTGCTGGAGAGCCTGGAAGATATGGTGACCGTCTGGGGAGAAGGCCGCTACGTGGTGCTGGCGCGTGAGCTGACCAAAACCTGGGAAACCATTCACGGCGCGCCAGTCGGTGAACTGCTGGCGTGGGTGAAGGAAGACGAAAACCGCCGCAAAGGCGAAATGGTGCTGATTGTCGAAGGGCATAGGGCGGAAGAGGATGCCCTGCCTGCTGATGCGCTGCGCACGCTGGCCTTGCTGCAGGCCGAACTGCCGCTGAAGAAAGCGGCGGCATTAGCAGCAGAGATTCACGGCGTGAAGAAAAATGCGCTGTATAAGTATGCGCTGGAGCAGCAGGGGGAGTAAGCCAGATGAGCCGCTATCAGCCTCCTTTCACCATCACACCCTTTATCCTCAATCAGGTGGTTGAGATTGGTGAGCTATTAGGACATTGGGCGGCACATTCAGGTCGAACTTCTCCGCTACTCCGTAAAGAGAACCGTATTCGAACCATTCAGGCCTCGCTAGCCATTGAACATAACTCGCTGACGACAGGGCAGGTGACGGCAATCATGGATGGCAAACGCGTACTTGCTCCTGAAAAAGATATTCAGGAAGTACGCAACGCTATCCTGGCATATGAGAAATTGCCCGAATGGAAGCCCTGGAAGCTCAACGACTTACTCAGTGCACACCGATTATTGATGAAGGGTCTGGTCGATCATCCCGGAACGCTCAGAAATGGGGACGTAGGGGTGTACCGTGGAAACCAGTTAGTCCACATGGCTCCGCCAGCCTCACAGATGAACCGTCTTATCGACGATCTTCTTGCCTGGCTTAAGCAAACCGATCTTCACCCGCTGATTGTCAGCTCGGTATTTCATTACGAGTTTGAGTTTATTCATCCCTTTTCGGATGGAAATGGCCGCATGGGGCGGCTGTGGCAAACGTTGATCTTAAGCCAGTGGCGCGCCGAACTTGCATGGCTGCCCGTTGAGACGCTCATTCACTTCCAGCAAGCGCGCTATTACCAGATTTTAGAGCAATGCGATCGGGCCAGTGATTGCACGGCATTCGTGGAATTTATGCTGCAAAATATGACCGAAGCTTTGCGGGAAGGCATAGGTATGTCGTCCGTCATGTCGGAAAAAATGTCGGAAGAACTGTCGGAAAAGGAAAAGTCCATCCTTGAGCTTCTTACCGTTCAGCCGCAAATGACTGCGGTAATGTTGGCCTCTGCACTGGGCGTGGCTTCCCGCACTGCGGAACGTTATCTCCATTCTTTGCAAACAAAAGGTAAATTAAAACGCCTGGGGGCAAGGAAAGGGGGAAGCTGGCAGGTCATGACTTAACCTGCCAGATGAAAAGGTTTTATTTACCAGGCATCGCCTCAAACACCAGCGTTTCCAGCGGCTGCAGCGTAATCACCACCGCGTTTTTGTACTCCTCCGGTACGGTTGAATTACTGCCGTACACCGCTCTCAGACGAAATTGCGCCGCGTTTCCTGTCGGGATTTCGAAATCTTTCGCCAAATCCAGGAAGTAGCTTTGCGGCTTATCCGACGGGTTACGCAAGCCGAGAATCGCTTTGTCCTTGCTCCAGGATGCCCAGCCGTAAATCTGCAGTGCTGTTGGATCACCACCAATCCAGTGCGTATCCACCAGCACGCTGGCGTTATCCCGCGACCACTTCGCCGCCTGCGCCAGGGTATCCCACTTCGCCTTGTTCAGCATTGAAGGGGTGATATACAGCTCCTGCAGCTGCGTGCCGGTCGCGAAGTAGCTCCAGACCTGATCGGCAAAATCGCTGTCCGTTTGTACTTTTTCCAGCCCGTAATAGGCATTTTCTGCGCTGACGATCCCGTGGTACATCAGCGAGTTCAGCGGGAACAGCGGGCCTTTGCGCACAATGGAGCGGTACGTTTCCGCATCGCGGTAGGTCATCCACTGCTGAACCGGCGTGCCGGGGCCGTACAGGTTGATGTCATCGCCCTGGCGCCAGATAGAATCGGCGTAGAACAGCCAGGACGGGCTGGCGTTGGTACCTGTCGTCAGGTTGATAAACAGATTCGGGTTGGCGCTGCGCATGTTATGCAGCAGGGCGATAGAGGCGTCAAAATCCGAGGCATACGGGCTGCCCTGGATATGCGCGTTGGCATTCCCCATCCCGTCCAGCTTGAATGAGGTAATGTGTTCATTTTTGATAAGATTAACGATCTGCTCATTGAAGTTCTTAAAGTAGTTCGGCCCTGACAGCGCCAGCTTCCCGTCGACGGTTTCGAACCCATACTCGTTTGCATGCGAGACGCGAACGTCGCGCGGCTTGTTGTAGCCTCCCCACGGTGAGAGCCACAGTCCGACCGAGCTGTGCAGGCTGTCGGCTTTTTCCCGAACCTTGCCAAAACCGTTGCTGAATGCCGGGCCAAACAGCCAGCGACCGGTAAGGTCGTCCCAGCCGTCGTCCAGCAGGAAGGCGTCCAGCGCCACGCCGCGTCCGGTAATAAACTCCTTATTCCACTCGTCCATCCGCCCCAGCACATCCTGCTCGGTGTACGGATTGAAAAAGCCGATATCCATCCAGCTGTTATAGTGCAGATAAGGCTTGTACGGTCGAGGACGCACGGCATCAATAAACTGGTTCACGCTGCGTCGTAGCTGGCTGGTTTCCGGGAAGGTGCCGAACCAGGTGGTAAAGCTGACCGGCGTTTCCGGCTGGATCGGCGTTTTCAGTTCTACGTTGAGATTGGTGGTCGCTTCATAGGCGTAAGTGTTAACGATGGGCTTGTCCGGCAAAATAAAGAACGAATCAGCAACGATCGGTGAGCTGTTGATCGCCCCGTCGACATAGGGTGCCTGAGACTGTTTTTTGGTCGGGAAGAAGGTAATTTTCGCCACGTCTCGCGGCTGCCCGACGGCGGCAACGGTGTAGTCGATGCTGGCGTATTTTCCCTTCACCAGGTTCAGTTTCACCGTCACGTTAAAATCCGGATGCGTAAAGTCGATGACTATCGCGTTGTCCTGCTTTTCGACGTGCTTGATTTTAAAATCAGCGGTGTGGATTTTTGTTTCATCCGGTAGCGTCAGAAAGAACAGCTCCTGCGGCGTGAGCGGATGGTTAGCTTTGCTGTCCTTAACCACGACCGTTGCGTTTGCATCGTCAAATGACAAGGCAATGTTGTCGTTACTGAGCGCGTAGTTCGCGGCCAGAGCGCCGTGAGAAACAGAGAAAGCCAGCAGCGAGAGAGTGAGCACTTTTTTCATCGGTTAAGATCCTAATCAGTAATGCTTCAGCATTCGGTTGATGGATTGCTCCAGCCAGTAGCGCTGGGTGCCGAAGTTAATCCGCAGGTAGTTTTCGCCGTTTTGTACATAGTGGCTGCCGTCTTCAATCACGACACCGGCCTGTTGGGCGAAATGTTGGGTCAACTCTGTGGCGCTGCGCTCGTCGGCGCTTACGTCTATCCAGGCCAGATACGACGATTCCGGGTTCATCATCTTCCAGGCCGGGAAGTGGGTCTGAATAGCGTCCGCAAGGTAGCGCGCATTGTTTTGTAGATACTCGTTCAGCGCGTCGAGCCACGGCAGGCCGTGCTGATAGGCCAGGATAATTCCCCACACGCCGAACATATTGGGTGAGGTAATCGAGTTCTTCTCAAGCTGCTGGCGGAAGCGCTGGCGCAGTGAGGCGTCCGGGATCATGGAGTAGGACGTTTTTAGTCCGCCCAGGTTGAAGGCTTTGTTCGGAGAAGTCAGCACAATCAGGTTGTCCTGTGCTGCACAGCCGGACGTCAGACAGCTGACGAATGTGCCGTCCAGAATGTGCTCGGCGTGAACCTCATCGACCACCAGAATCGTGCCGTAGCGTTTACAGAGATCGGACACCTGGCGTATCTCATCCGCGCGCCAGATCCTGCCCGAAGGGTTATGCGGCGAGCAGAAGAACCACAGTTTCGGGCGGTGGGTTTTGAGCTGATCTTCTATCAGATTAAAATCCAGCTGATAGAGGTTTTCCTTCACGCACAGCGGGTTAGCAAGCACCCGCACGCCCTGGCGCTGTGCCGCCATCGCAAACGGGTCGTAGACCGGCGTGTTCATCATCACGCTATCGCCAGGCGTACAGAACGCCTGGACCGTGTAATGCAGCGTGGAGACGGTGCCGTAGGTCAGGGTGATCCACGACTTCTCCACATCAACCTGATGACGCGTGCGCTGGAAGGCCATCACCGCATCGTAAAATTCGTCGAAGCACCAGGTATAGCCAAAGGTGCCATGCTCCACGATGCGCTGGAAGCCTTCAATCACGGCCGGTGGCGAGGTGAAATCCATATCTGCGATCCACAGCGGGATAAAACCCTGCGGGACATCACCAAAGCGTGAGCAGACAAACGCATGGTCCCATTTACGGCACTTATCGCTTTTACGCTCGATGATTTTGTCGAAATCAAACACAACAACCCCCTGTTAGATTAAGGCTTCAATGCCGGTTTTGACGCTCTGCACCTGCGGGCCGATGATCACCTGAACGCTGTGGGCATCCAGCACCACCACTGACAGGGCGCCAGCCGCTTTCAGCGCCTGCTGATCGATAAGGCCCATCTCTTTCACCACAAGGCGCAAGCGGGTGATGCAGTTGTCGAGCGACTCGATGTTCTCTTTGCCACCGAGCGCGCGCAGGATAAGCCCATGATCGTATTTCGATTTTCCGCGCGCGCGGGTGTTGGCTTCGACGGCCTGCTGCGCACCCTGCGCGTCCACTTCACGTCCCGGCGTCTTGATATCGTGTTTGAGGATGTACCAGCGAAAGACGAAGAAGTAGATAGCAAACCAGGCAATGCCCACCGGGAACAGCAGATACCATTTGGTCGACATCCCCTGCATGACGCCGAAGATCAGCAGATCCAAAATCCCGCCGTCGGTGTTGCCGATGGTTACCCCCAGCAGGGCCATCACCATCAGCGCCAGGCCAGACATCACGATATGGAAGACGTAAAGCGCGGGGGCGATAAACAGGAACAGGAACTCAATCGGCTCTGAAATACCGGTGACGACGGAAACCAGCACGCCGGAAAGCAACAGCCCCTTAATCACCGGGCGGTTTTCCGGGCGCGCGGTGCGGTAGATGGCGTACGCCACGGCAGGTAAGCCAAAGATAAAGGTCGGCATAAAGCCTTGTGACAGAAACGCGGTCACGTGCGGGCTAAACGGCAGTCCGGCTTTCAGCTCGGCGTAGAAGATATTCAGCGCGCCGGCCACTTCGTGACCGTTGACCATTTCAATGCCTCCTGCCGGCGTGAAGCGCACCATCGCCAGCAGAATATGGTGCAGACCAAAGGGTTTAAGCAGCAGCACGCCTACACCGTACAGGAACGGTCCGAAAACGCTGGTGCTCTGAATGATATGGCCAATTCCGGCAATCCCCAGCGCCACGTATTCCCACAGCAGGGGAATAAACAGCCCGACCAGTGAAAGGGTGAGGGCGGTGATAATCGGCACAAAACGGATGCCGCTAAAGAAGGCAAAGGCGTCGTGGAGAACCGTGTCCTGAAAACGCTCGTGCAGGAAATAGGTAATCACCCCAACTACAATGCCGCCCAGCACGCCCATCTCCAGGGTCTGTATCCCCAGCACGATAGATTGACCTACCTGTCTCATGGTGGCGGCGTCGGCAAGCTGGTGGGTGGCAGTCAGGTAGTAGTTAATGCTCATGTTCATCAGCATGTAGCCAACGAACCCGGCAAAAGCGCCTACGGCCTTGTTGCGTTTGGCAAGACCCATCGGGATCGCCATGGCAAACATCAGCGGCAGATAGGTAAAGGCGAAGCCGCCCACCATGGCGATAAAGCCAAAGGTCAGCTGCGTTAACTCACCGCCCAGAAAGGGAAAACTTTTAATAGTGGAAGGGCTGGTGACGGAGCTACCGATACCCAGCAGCAACCCCATGAAGGCCAGCAGAGAGACCGGGAACATAAACGTCTTTCCCAGGCTTTGGAAAAATTCCCACGCTTTCGATTTAAACGACTTTTCCTGTGTCATGTAGGGACTCCTCGGATTTTTAGGATAATCGAAGGCGCTGTCCGGCTTAAGGACGCGCCTTCATATTTGCGAGGCTTATAGTTATTTTTTAGGCATTGACGTAATGCGCGATGGGATCAGGCTTCGGCCGGAAGCAGGAACCGGTTTGCCGAGCCGCAAACGGCGATCTTGCTTCTGACCACCTCTTTCATGGCGTCCATGCCGACCCGCATGTAGAAGCGCGGATCGTTACCCTGCGGGTTTTCGGCAAACCAGGCTTTCACCGCGTCAGAGAAGGCAATTTTCAGTTCGGTGGCCACGTTGACTTTGCACACGCCCAGCTCGATGGTGCGACGCACATCCTCATCCGGCACATCGCTCGCGCCGTGCAGCACCAGCGGCACGGTGACCACTTCGCGGATTTCCGCCAGCCGCTGGAAGTCGATTTTCGGGCGTTTGGTATACAGGCCGTGCGCGGTGCCGATGGCGACGGCAAGGCTATCGACGCCGGTTAGTTCGACGAAGCGTTTCGCTTCCTGCGGATCGGTGAGGAACGCGCTTTCGGCGTCCACGCTCATATCATCTTCCACGCCGCCCAGGCGGCCCAGCTCGGCTTCGACGCTGCAGTCGTTAAGGTGGCAGAAATCGACCACCGACTTCACCAGCTTCACGTTCTGTTCAAACGGATAGTGGCTGCCGTCGATCATCGCGCTGCGCACGCCCGCGTTGACCTTGCGGCGAATATCGTCCAGTGATTCGTGGTGGTCGAGATGCAACGCCAGCGGCATGTCATAAGTGAGGGAATACGCGCTGCACAGGGCGTAGATCTCTTCCAGCGCAATGTGTTTAAAGGTGCCCGGCGTGCCCGCGAGGATCACCGGCGATCGCATTTCGCTGCACACTTCAAGGATCGCCTGGATCGTCTCCGCGTTGTGAATGTTGAACGCCGGAACGGCGTAGCCTTTTGCCTGCGCGTCCTGCAGAAGATATTTGGTCGAGATAATACTCATAATCAGATCCTCTTAAGCCTGCCACGGGTGAATAACAACGCCCTGCACCACGCGGTTAACCGTCCCGCTGGCGGATGGCGTATCGGGCGTATTGCCTACGCTGATCGACTGGGTGAGTGCAAAGACTTGGGCATACATCAGGAAGCAGAACGCCTGTTCCATATCGATAAACGGACGTGAAGGCGGCAGCAGAATGTGCGGACCCGCTTCAATGACCGGATCGTTTTCAGCTGCGATGGCGACGACGCGCAGGGCCTGGCGATCGCGGCGCAGCTCAGCAAGCAGATCCAGATCGTACTGACGCGTATATGGATGGCTGGAAATAAACACCACCACCAGCGTTTCGTTATCGACCAGAGACTTAGGCCCGTGACGGAAGCCCGTCGGGGAGTCGTAAAATGCCGCCAGCTTGCCCGCCGTCAGCTCCAGCACCTTCAGCGCCGATTCGCGCGCCGCGCCCTGCAGGCCGCCGCTTCCCAGATAGACAACGCGTTTCCATGCTTCATTGCCAAAGACGCCGTGGCTGAAATCGCCGAGTGTAGTGAGGATCGCCTGACAGCGATCGGCGATGTCGCGGAAGGTGTGGCTATTGATCGTTTCCGGGGCGAACACGGCCAGACAGCTTGCCATCATGGTGGTGATGCTGCTGGTCATCGCAAACCCGCGATCGTGCGTTTCGGCAGGCATCAGCAGGGCAAAGGCGTTATCGCTGTCGACGGCGTTCTGGTACAGGCTCCCCGCCTCGTTGCAGGTAATCGACAGGTGGTAGCACTCCGGCACGAACTGGTTTGCCAGCTCAACGGCCGCGACGCTTTCCGGGCTGTTGCCGGAGCGGGCAAACGATATCAGCAGCAGCGGATGTGCCGGACTGAAGTAATCCATCGGATTAGTAACCAGATCGGTCGTTGGAACGGCGGCAAAGTTTTTCCCGGTGTGGCTCGCAAGCCATGGCGCAATGATATCGCCGATAAACGCGGACGTGCCCGCGCCGGTCAGGACGATCCGCAGATCGTGCTTGCGCAGCAGCGGCGTCAGGAAACTGTCGATCGAAGCGCGCAGGCTATCGATGTTGTTGAGCGAGCGGATCCAGCTGGCAGGCTGCTGGCGGATCTCTTCCTCGGTCCAGGTGCCGGTTGTGGCGGCGGTAGTGGTTTGTGGCATAACTCAGTCCTTAGTCGTGTGAATTCCACATCAGACGCTGGCAATCGTGTCGCTATCTTTCGTTTCGTTTCACTTGTTCACTTAAGCAGTTAAATAAAATCTATAGAAAAGAAATCGAAACTTCAATGGAAGAAAAGAAATAAAACGAAAAGTGTGATCGTGAAAGGAAAGGGAAAATTTAAGGAAAGGAAAAGAAAGGCCTTACGGTTTGCTGCCGTAAAGCCAACACGAGACACAATGAAAGGGCTAAAGGGGGAGAGCCTGGCCCTGAATCCAGATCTGCCGGAGATGTAAACCCCCGTCCAGCGCAATGATATTGGCACGTTTACCCGGGGCTAAGGATCCAAGCTGACCATCAACGCCCAGCAGGCGGGCAGGGTGCAGCGAGGCCATATGGATAGCGTCTTCGGCGGTTACGCCCGCATACTCCACCATATTCCTGACCGCGGCATCCAGCGACAGCGTGCTACCCGCCAGCCCGCCGGAGCGGGTTCGAACCACGCCGTTTTGCATCGAGACCTCTTCACCACAGAGCGTGTACCGTCCGTCCGGCATACCTGCCGCCTGCATGGCATCGGTAATCAGCACCACGCGATCCTGCGCGCAGCAGCAGCATAAGCGCATCGCCCCCGGATGGACGTGGTGGCCGTCGGCAATCAGCTCCAGCCACGCCCGTTGGTCCGTAAGCCCTGCGCCGACCATGCCGGGCTCTCTGTGGTGCAGCCCCGTCATGCCGTTGTAACAGTGCACCAGCCCGTCGGCACCCGCGTCAAACGCGGCGAGAGTTTGCTGGTACGTGGCAGCGCTGTGGCCCAGCATCACGCGTATACCGCGCCGTTTAAGATGGCGAATCGCCTGCAGCGCGCCGGGCTTTTCTGGCGCGAGCGCCACTACCCGTAGCGTGTTATCAGAAACCGCGATCAGTGCATCCAGCTCGGCGATATCCAGCTCCCGGAACAGCTCCGGCGGATGCGCTCCTTTGTTCTGCGGCGTAAAGTACGGTCCTTCCAGATAACTGCCCAGGATCTGCGCGCCGGGGCCTCCGGAGTGACTGTGCCGGGCAATACGCATCAGCGCGGCGTGGATAATCTCCAGCGGCGCGGTGACGGTGGTGGGCAGAAATGCGCCCACGCCTTCACGCGCTTTATGCATCGCCAGGGTATCCAGCGCGTCGGGCGCATCATCCATGACGTCCACACCCGCGCCGCCGTGGACGTGCGTATCGATATAGGCCGGGCAAAGCAGCTCCGCATCGCGCGCCGTAACGCCCGCCGGGATGGGTTCAATCGCCGCAACCGCGCCGCTTTCAATGCGTAGCTGGTGGTCATCCAGCCATCCCTGTTCGGTGAGTAGACGATGCGCGCGCAGCAGCTGGCTCATATCCCTTCCTCAGCCGGAGCTTCCTCGCGACAGCGCCCCAGCTCGTCCGCCAGGCTCGTCAGGCCGCGGTGTCCGCACTCCAGCGCCTGCAGACGAAACGCTTCGCTGCTTAATCCGTCGCGCTCCAGCACCATCTCCAGCAATAGCTGCAGGTTAGTGCCGGTGATGACTTCGCTGCCCGGTCTTTGCATCGCGAGCGTTGACGCCACGCGAAACGGCGTGCCGCCGAGCAGGTCGGTAAGAAACACAACATCGTGCTCTGCATCGAGTTCGCTCACCGCCTGCTCAAGCTGAGCGGTCAGCCGCGCGGTGGTGGAGGTTTCCGGAAAATCGATGGCGATAAACTGCGGCTGCTCGCCGAGGATCTGCTTCATCGCCTGCTCAAGCCCGCTGGCAAAACCGCCGTGACCCGTCAAAATTATGCCTAACATCGCAACCTCTTTGCTTTTACAGGAAGTGACAGAATTTACCGACAACGCCCAGCAGCACGGTGATACCGATCAGCCGCAGCGGGCTCCAGCCGCGGCGTACCAGCCAGAACATCGTCAGGGTATAGACCAGCGGCAGGAACGCAGGCATTAGCTTATCGATCACGTCGGCCTGCAGTTTAACAACCGCATCACCCGCTTTGATTTCGAGCGTTGTATTAAGGCGGACATAGGTTGCGACCAGTGCGCCAATCACAGTCATCCCAACGATGGAAGCCGCATGACCGACCTTTTTGGTGTTGGCTTTAATCAGCGGGATGGCCGCAACGCCCATCCGGTATGCGTAGTGCGCCAGCCCAAAACGCAGGCCAAGATGGACCACGTTAAACAGCACGATAAAGACCACTGCCCCCAGAATGGAGCCTTGCAGCGCGAGGCTGGCACCAATACCGCCGCAGATGGGCAGCAGCGTCAGCCAGAACATGGCGTCGCCAATACCGCCAAGCGGCGCACCCACGGCAATCTTGGTGCTCTGGATGCTGTTCACATCCTGCTTGGAGCGTTCCATCGCCAGGATAATGCCGATAACAAAGGTCACCAGGAACGGGTGGGTGTTAAAGAAGCCCATATGGCCTTTCATCGCCCGCGCCAGATCCCGCTTGTTGGTGTGGATCTTTTTCAGTGCAGGCAGTAACCCATACAGCCAGCCAGAGGCCTGCATACGTTCGTAGTTGAACGAGGCCTGCAGCAGCATGGAACGCCAGGCCACTCGGTTAATATCCTTTTTCGTCAGCTCGGCACCAATACTCTGGTCTTCGTAGACGTTTTCATTTACGCCGGTGAGCAACGTCTCTTCGCTTTCTGACACGCCCGGCAACGTTGTTTGATTAGATGCCATCTTCGAATTCCTCTTTCTGAGCTGCGGGAGCCGTCGGTTCAGGTGATTTACGCATCAGGTCGATCAGCGCCATGGCCAGCGCCGCCGCCGCAATCGCCAGTACAGGAAGCTTGAGCCAGGCCGCGGCGACAAAACCGATAATGAAGTAAGGGATGTAGGCGTTTTTCATCATGATCTTCAGCAGCACGGCGAAGCCGATCGCTGGCATGATGCCGCCCGCGACGCCGAGACCGTCTATTAACCGTGCAGGCAGGACATCAATGGCGGTTTTCGCGTGTTCCGCACCGAAGTAAATTGGCAGGAACGCACACAAAAAATAGAAAATACCGAGTGCCAGCAGCGCCAGATAGTTGACCCGTTCGATACCGTTAGTGTCGGCGTTCGCCGCCATACGATCGCAGCGGGACATCACGCCGGACATCACCGAGAAGAGGAACGTAATCCCCATCTGTACCGCAACGGCAAACGGGACGGCGACGCCAACCGCAACTTCTGGCTTCACACCGGTGCTGATGGCAAATGCGGTGCCCACGATAGTCCCGATAATGACGTTAGGTGGTTGTGCCCCTGCCAGCGGTGCCAGCCCCATCCAGACAAGCTCTAACGTACCGCCGGTCAAAATGCCGGTGTGCAGATCGCCCAGAATCAGGCCGACCAGCGGCCCGAGTACCACCGGACGGTGCATGTGTGTTAAGCCGTTAAACATATCCAGACCGGCGATAAAGGCGAGTATGCCCAATCCCAGCGCCTGCAACAGACTGATTTCCATTGTGAATCCCTCAGAGCAGTTTAAAGAGATCCAAAGCAGTTTCTGTCGGAACGCCCTGAACGAAGCATTCCACCCCGGCCGCTTTCAGGCCGTTGAACGCGGCGATATCGTCCGCGTCGACGGAGACCGTTTTGGCAATTTGTTGTTTGCCACTGACGTAGTGCATGTTTCCTACGTTGATACGGGTGATGGGCACGCCGCCCTCAACGAGCTTCAGAAAATCGGCAGGTGATTTGCAGACCAGCAGGATCTTCTGACGGTCGGCGGCGCGGTGAATGTTGTCGATCACTTTTTGCAGCGACCAGAAGCGCACGGCGATCCCTTCCGCAAGTACCATCTCCATCAGGTTCTGTTGAACCGGATCTTCAGCCACCTCATCGTTAGCGACCAGCACCAGGTTTGCCCCCGCAAACCCTACCCACTGCACGCCCACCTGGCCGTGGATCAGGCGTTCATCAATGCGGCATAAAACAATGTTTGGCATAGCGTTTTCCTCTTTTTTAATTATGCGTTTTGAGTCGTTACGCCTTCGCAGGCGGCGTGATACAGCTGAAGTATGTCCTGAATGTGGTCGATGATGAGTTCCCGTGGCGTTGACTTGAGAGCGCCCTCGCGAACTTTGCTGTACTGCAGCGGCAGGTACTGGCTGATCAGCGGCAGCGGGAGCGGTTCATCCGCCAGGTTGCGTACCAGTCGTTCAAAGGCGTCGTCAATCTGGCTATCGGGCCAGTAATAGCGCACGCGGTCAGAGTAGCTGTAGCCGCGCGCCAGGCGTCGGGCATTGCCGTCACCGTGGTAATGGCTTTGCCAGTATTCCGGCCGGTCAAGCATGACGTTTTCCAGCACATGGCGCAGGCCAGAGCTGGCTTTTGCAGGCAGCAGTTCCTCTTCAATGGCGGCCAGTGAGAACAGCGCTTCGCGCAGGGCGAAGGTCAGGGCGGGGCCAACTTTCAGGATGGCAAAGTGATCCTTTACCAGCTGGCGCAGCGCCTGCGGCGTCTGGTAGTCGGTGGAGTGGGCTTCAAACACCAGCGTATCGTAGGCTTCAACCATTTTGCTCAGAGCAACGGCTTTCTGCGGCTGATAGTCGCAGACGTGCGCGTGGTCGAACTCCACGCCAGGCTGGACCACCAGGCCAATAATGCGCGGCCAGATGTCGCTTAAGCCTTCCTTTTCGAACGCGTGGCGGTGCGCTTCAAGCGTGGCGCGGGCCGCGTCCGGCGTGGTGACCGCAAGTTCGGTGAGCGTCTCGTGCGCGCCACCGGGAACCGGTACTTCCGTGCCGATAACGTAGACCAGATCGGATTCACCAAACTGTTCGCGGCAGGTCGCTTCGGCAATCTTAGCCAGACGCGCGGCGCGTTCGGCGACGATAGCGTCGGTCAGGGGAACCGGGTCGTCCGCGCAGGACATGCTGCAGTCGAGGTGGATCTTTTTGAATCCGGCAGCAACATAGCTTTTGATCAGATCGTCGGCATTTGCCATCGCCTGCAAAGCAGGCAGCTTTTGCCAGCGGTTAGGGCCAAGATGATCGCCGCCGAGGATCAGCTGTGACGTCGGGAAACCGAGCGAGTCGGCCAGCTGGCAGACAAACCCGTGAAAATCCGCAGGCGTCATGCCGGTATAGCCGCCAAACTGATCCACCTGGTTGGAGGTGGCTTCAATTAAGAGCGGCGTCTGATGCGAATGCGCGTAACGAATGGCAGCTTCAAGTACCAATGGATGTGCGGAACAGACGGCATAAATCCCGTTTGCATTCCCCCGTTTATGGTGTTCCACCATATCTGTCAGATGTTTCACTTTCCTCTCCATTTCGGATGGTGATGGTATTCATCTTTCGTTTTGTTTCACTTAATCCTGCATTATGGTGATATAAAAATAAAACGAAAGATAATAGATTTCCGATCTGTTTCACAAAAGAAACATAATGAAAGGTTTCAGCGCCGTGTCATCTTGCGTAGTCTCACCAGACAGGGGTTGCATTCGCGTAAAGGAAAGGCCTTAATAGACCAAACGAAATGAAACGAAAGACTATTTATTAAGGAGCTCGTATGAGCAGCACCGATTCATCCGCGGAAAAGCGCATCACCGGCACCAGCGAAAGGCGAGAGCAGATCATTCAGCGGTTGCGGGCGCAGGGAAGCGTGCAGGTTAACGACCTGTCTCATCTGTACGGCGTATCGACGGTGACGATACGTAACGATCTGGCCTTCCTGGAAAAGCAGGGCATTGCCGTTCGCGCTTACGGTGGGGCATTGATTTGCGAAGGCAACATGCCGGGCGCTGAGCCTTCCGTGGAGGATAAAAGCTCGCTGAATACGGCGGTGAAGCGCAGCATCGCGCAGGCCGCAGCCGCGCTGGTCAAACCCGGGCACCGAATTATTCTGGACTCCGGCACCACAACGTTTGAAATCGCCCGCATGCTGCGCCAGCACACGGACGTGATTGCGATGACCAACGGTATGAATGTCGCGAATGCGTTGCTGGAAGCGGAAGGGGTGGAACTGCTGATGACCGGCGGGCATCTGCGCCGTCAGTCGCAATCTTTCTACGGTGACCAGGCAGAACAGTCGCTACAGAATTACCATTTCGACCTGCTGTTCCTGGGCGTTGACGCCATCGATCTCGATCGCGGCGTGAGCACGCACAACGAGGACGAAGCCCGTCTGAACCGCAAAATGTGCGAGGTGGCGGAGCGCATTATTGTGGTCACAGACTCCAGCAAATTTAACCGCTCAAGCCTGCATAAAATCATTGATACACAACGGATTGATATGATTATCGTCGATGAAGGCATTCCGGCGGAGAGTTTGGAAGGGCTGCGAAAAAGCGGGATTGAGGTGGTGTTGGTTTAAGGTTTTTTACCCTCTCCCCTATGGGTGTACGGTCCGGGGACATAGTGAACACTTGTTCGGGGACATGGTAGACACTTACAACTGAGGTATAAGAACCCGTTTATGGAGTCGCTTATGCCCTGGGATGCGAGAGATACCATGTCATTACGTACCGAGTTTGTTTTGTTCGCCTCGCAGGACGGGGCGAACATCCGTTCCCTCTGCCGTCAGTTCGGCATTTCTCCTGCCACCGCCTACAAGTGGCTTCGCCGCTGGGCTCAGGAAGGTGCCGCCGGCCTTCAGGACCGCCCGCGCATACCGCACCATTCCCCGAACCGCTCATCTGACGACATCACCGCCCTGCTGCGCATGGCCCATGAGCGCCATGAACGCTGGGGCGCCCGCAAGATTAAGCGCTGGCTCGAAGACCAGGGGCACCGTATGCCCGCCTTCAGCACCGTCCATAGCCTGATGGCCCGTCACGGTCTGCTGCCGGGCGCATCACCGGGCGTTCCGGCTACGGGACGCTTCGAACATGACGCGCCGAACCGGCTCTGGCAGATGGATTTTAAGGGCCACTTTCCCTTTGGCGGTGGCCGCTGCCATCCGCTCACCCTGCTGGACGACCACTCCCGTTTTTCCCTGTGCCTGGCGCACTGTACCGATGAACGGCGCGAGACCGTGCAGCAGCAGCTGGTCAGCGCGTTTGAACGCTACGGCCTGCCGGACAGGATGACGATGGACAACGGCTCACCGTGGGGCGACACCACCGGCACCTGGACGGCGCTGGAGCTGTGGCTGATGCGCCACGGTATCCGGGTGGGGCACTCCCGGCCTTATCATCCGCAGACGCAGGGCAAGCTGGAGCGTTTTCACCGCAGCCTGAAGGCGGAAATGCTGCAGGGAAAATGGTTCGCGGACAGCGGAGAGCTGCAGCGCGCTTTCGATCACTGGCGCACGGTGTACAACCTTGAACGCCCGCACGAGGCGCTGGATATGGCGGTACCGGCCTCGCGTTATCAGCCGTCTGCCCGGCAGTACAGCGGCAGCGTAACGCCACCTGAATACGATGAAGGGGTGAAGGTCAGGAAAGTGGATGTCAGCGGAAAGCTGAGCATACAGGGTGTCAGTCTGAGCGCAGGCAAGGCGTTCAGGGGAGAACGGGTCGGGCTGAGGGAGACACAGGATGACGGCTGCTATGAAGTGTGGTGGTACAGCACGAAAGTGGGGGTGATCGACCTGAAGAAAAAGTCGATCACCATGGGTAAAGGATGTTAAAAAGTGTTCACCATGTCCCCGAACACCTGTCTACCATGTCCCCGGACTGTACATGGGGAGAGGGAAGGCTGAGGGGCCATCACGTCACCGGCGCCGGGTTAAACACCGCCAGCTGGTTATGCAATCCCCACTGGTCCGAGAAAGTTTTCTTCCTCCCGCTCGCTACGTCCAGAATAAAATGGAACAGATTCCAGCCCACGTCCTCAATACTCTCTTCCCCGGTGGCGATGGTGCCCGCGTTGATATCCATTAAGTCATACCAGCGGTTTGCCAGCTCGGTGCGGGTCGCCATCTTGATCACCGGGACCGCCATCAGCCCGTACGGCGTGCCGCGCCCGGTGGTAAAGACCTGCACCGTAATGCCGGACGCCACCTGCTGGGTGCCGCACACAAAATCGCTGGCAGGTGTTGCCGCATAAATAAGGCCGCGCCTGGTTGGCCGCTGGCCCGGAGAGAGCACTTCCACAATCGCGCTCTGGCCGGATTTGGCAATCGAACCGAGGGCTTTTTCCACCACGTTGGCCAGGCCGCCTTTTTTGTTGCCCGGCGACGGGTTAGCGCTGCGGTCTGTTTGGCCCATATCGAGATAGTTATCGTACCAGGCCATCTCTTCCAGCAGGCGTTTGCCCACCTCTTCGTTGACGGCGCGCGGCGTCAGCAGATGGATGGCGTCACGCACTTCGGTTACCTCGGAGAACATCACCGTGGCGCCGCAGCGAACCAGCAGATCGGACGCATAGCCCACTGCCGGGTTGGCCGTCACGCCGGAAAACGCATCGCTGCCGCCGCATTGTGTTCCCACCACCAGTTCCGACGCCGGACACGTTTCGCGCTGGCGGCGGTTGAGTTTGTCCAGATGATGCTCTGCTACCTGCAAAATATCGTCGACCATTGAACGAAAACCAACGTGGCGCTCGTCCTGCAGGCGCACGATGCTGGCCCCGTCAGCCGGGATGGCTTTGACATCTTCGGTGCCCTGCAGCAGGCGCTCTGGCTGCAATTTTTCACAGCCGAGGCCAATAACCATCACCTCGCCGCCAAAGTTCGGATTCAGGGCGATATTGTGGATAGTACGGATCGGCACGACCGCCGCGGGCGCATTGATCGCTACGCCGCAGCCGTACAGGTGGTTAAGACCCACTACGCCGTCGACGTTCGGGTACTTTGGCAGCAGATCGCGTTCTATGATTTTCACCACGTAATCCACCACGCCCGCCACGCAGTGCACGCTGGTGGTAATGCCGAGCAGGTTTTTGGTGCCGACGCTACCGTCCGCATTGCGGTAGCCTTCAAAGGTATAGCCCTCCAGCGGCGGCAAAGCTTCAGGAACGCGGGTCGCCAGCGGAAGCGTATTCAGCGGCGGTGCTTCTGGCAGCGCCACCAGCGACTCCTCAATCCAGCTACCCTGCTGGATAGCGCTTACCGCATAGCCGATGACTTCGCCGTAGCGTACGATTTCACCGTGGGCAGGAATATCGACCAACGCGACCTTGTGCCCCTGCGGAATATGCTCAATCAGCTCCAGCCCGTCCGGGAAGCGGGTGCCTGCTTTTAAGCCATTGTCGTTGACAATAATCGCCACGTTATCCGTATCGTGAACCTTAATATAAAACGCCGTCGGGGGTGCCTCTCTAATTGCAATATTGGTCATTATTCACTCTTCTCCGGCAAAGTTTCAGCTATGAAAAATAACTCGTTGGATAATCGTTTTCTTAACGTAGAAATAAAGCATGTCAGGAGAAGAAAAGTGAAAATGTGATCGCGATCGTTTCAGGCGGACTAATCCTTGATTCTGTGCATTAGCGCCCACTGCTTTGTGCATATGCTCAAAATAGCGTTGAGATGTAGCGCAATACTTGAGCATCAAAACAATGTGCTGACGTATAGAGCCGATTATACTGAATGACGATTTTATAACGCCACCATTCAGTCAGAGAAATAAATATAAAAAATCTGTTCTGGAATAAATATTACTGGCGAAAACTGCGGAATTAAAAAAGGGTTAAGTGATGAATAACGATATCTTCCCGAATAAGTTTAAAGCTGCCCTCGCGGCGCACCAGATTCAGATTGGCTGTTGGTCCGCGCTGGCAAACCCTATCAGCACCGAAGTGTTAGGTCTGGCCGGATTCGACTGGCTGGTGCTGGACGGCGAACACGCGCCGAACGATATCAGCACCTTTATTCCGCAGCTGATGGCGCTGAAAGGTAGCCCCAGCACTCCGGTGGTGCGCGTGCCAACTAACGAGCCGGTGATTATCAAGCGTCTGCTGGATATCGGTTTCTACAATTTCCTGATCCCGTTTGTGGAAACGGAAGAACAGGCGGCGCTGGCCGTGGCCTCAACGCGCTATCCGCCGGAAGGGATCCGCGGCGTCTCGGTATCGCACCGCGCCAACATGTTTGGCACCGTGCCGGACTATTTCGCCCAGTCTAATAGCAACATCACTATTCTGGTTCAGATTGAAAGCCAGCAGGGCGTTGATAACGTCGATGCGATTGCAGCCACAGATGGCGTGGACGGTATCTTCGTCGGTCCAAGCGATCTGGCTGCGGCGTTTGGGCATCTGGGCAACGCCAGCCACCCGGACGTACAGCGCGCAATCCAGCACATCTTTGCCCGCGCCAAAGCGCACGGCAAACCGTGCGGCATTCTGGCGCCGGTTGAAGCCGATGCCCGCCGCTACCTGGAGTGGGGAGCCACGTTCGTTGCCGTCGGCAGCGACCTCGGTGTGTTCCGCTCAGCGACGCAGAAATTAGCGGACGCTTTTAAAAAATAACCATCATTGAGGAAACAGATTATGACGCTGAAAGTGGGTTTTATTGGTCTTGGGATCATGGGTAAACCAATGAGTAAGAACCTGATTAAAGCGGGTTACTCACTGGTGGTATCCGATCACAATCCACAGTCTGTGGCTGAGGTGATGGCGGCGGGAGCGGAAACAGCTACTACCCCTAAAGCCATTGCTGAGCAGTGCGATGTCATCATCACCATGCTGCCAAATTCCCCTCACGTCAAAGAGGTCGCGCTTGGGGAGAACGGCATCATCGAGGGTGCGAAGCCGGGCCTGGTGCTGATTGATATGAGCTCTATTGCCCCGCTCGCGAGCCGTGAAATCAGCGAGGCGTTAAAAGCGAAGGGCGTAGAGATGCTGGATGCGCCCGTCAGCGGCGGCGAGCCGAAAGCCATCGACGGTACCCTGTCGGTGATGGTGGGCGGCGATAAGGCCGTGTTCGACAAATACTATGACCTGATGAAAGCGATGGCAGGCTCCGTAGTGCATACCGGAGACATTGGCGCGGGCAACGTTACCAAGCTCGCGAACCAGGTGATTGTGGCGCTGAACATTGCCGCCATGTCTGAAGCGCTGACGCTGGCAACGAAGGCGGGCGTCAATCCGGACTTGGTTTATCAGGCAATCCGTGGCGGTCTGGCGGGCAGTACGGTGCTGGATGCCAAAGCGCCGATGGTGATGGATCGTAATTTCAAACCCGGTTTCCGCATTGATCTGCACATCAAAGATCTGGCGAACGCGCTGGATACGTCTCACGGCGTGGGTGCACAGCTACCGCTGACCGCTGCGGTTATGGAGATGATGCAGGCGCTGCGTGCGGATGGCCTGGGTACGGCCGATCACAGCGCGATTGCGTGCTACTACGAAAAACTGGCGAAGGTGGAAGTGGCGCGTTAATAGCATCTTGCCCGCACCTGAGGGTGACAGCGGCGCGCAAACCCTCTATACTGCGCGCCGAAGCTGACCAGACAGTCGCCGCTTCGTCGTCGTCCCTTTCGGGGGAGACGGGCGGAGGGGAGGAAAGTCCGGGCTCCATAGGGCAGGGTGCCAGGTAACGCCTGGGGGGGAAACCCACGACCAGTGCAACAGAGAGCAAACCGCCGATGGCCCGCGCAAGCGGGATCAGGTAAGGGTGAAAGGGTGCGGTAAGAGCGCACCGCGCGGCTGGTAACAGTCCGTGGCACGGTAAACTCCACCCGGAGCAAGGCCAAATAGGGGTTCACATGGTACGGCCCGTACTGAACCCGGGTAGGCTGCTTGAGCCAGTGAGCGATTGCTGGCCTAGATGAATGACTGTCCACGACAGAACCCGGCTTATCGGTCAGCTTCAACTTCTTACAGAACCCCGCTTCGGCGGGGTTTTTGCTTTTAGAGTTTTGTAGCCCAGGTATGCGCATCGCCACCCGGCAACTCGCACAAACGACATCAATTCTCATATTTGCGACATTAAGCACATTTGACTGCATGACCCTTTCGGGCATCGCTATGCCTACCGCAAACGATCGTTATCACAAAATTTCACCCTAAAAAATGGTGAATTTACAGTATTGTTAATTTGTTGCGAATGTTAACTGAACGATCGCAAATATTTTCTTATTTGATATAAACATATTAAAATTAAAAACATTCAGGCTATGAATGTGTGACGTATTCCACTGTTTATAAAAAGCTGTCCAAAAATCCTCTGCAAAATTTGATAATTTGAAAGAATGTTTAAAAGGAATAACGGTTATTTATTGGCCTTTAATTGTCTGAAAGTTCGTCTTTATTGATTTATTTAACGCAGAGAAATTTATCAAGGTTATCGCCATAAAATAAATTTATTACTGCTGATTTTATTGATCGATATCAGCGTAATGGTGTGCTTTTAATTTTTTATGATATTGATTGTAAAGTGTTTTTTAGGTTCTTGTTGTGCCCGTAAAATGCGCGGGGAAGCAAATTGTGAGTAACAGCACATACCCCCTGAAACATTATTGGGTAGAATCCGCTGCGTCATAGGGAAATAAGCGCAGAATATTATGAATACTATTATTCTACCGAAAACTCAGCACCTCGTGGTATTTCAGGAAGTCATTAAAAGTGGCTCCATAGGTTCTGCCGCAAGACAACTAGGCCTGACGCAACCCGCCGTCAGCAAAATCATCAGCGACATCGAATCCTACTTCGGGGTGGAAGTGATGGTGCGTAAAAACACCGGCGTAAAACTCACTGCCGCTGGTCAGGTGCTGCTGTCATACGCTGAGTCGATCACCCGCGAAATGAAAAACATGGTGAGCGAAATCAACAGCCTCAGTTTTAGTACCGTCATGGACGTCTCCTTTGGCTATCCGTCGCTGATTGGCTTCACCTTCCTGTCTGAGATGATCAAAAAATTCAGGGAAGTGTTCCCGAAAGCGCGCGTCTCCATGTATGAAGCGCAGCTCTCTTCATTCCTGCCCGCCATTCGCGACGGTCGGCTGGATTTTGCCATCGGCACGCTGAGCGACGGAATGTTGCTTCAGGATCTTCACGTTGAGCCACTGTTTGAATCTGAGTTTGTGCTGGTGGCGAGTAAATCACGAACGTGCACCGGCCCGACCAGACTGGCATCACTTACGCATGAGCAGTGGGTGATGCCGCAAACCGATATGGGCTACTACAACGAACTCCTGACCACCCTGCAAGACAACCACATCAGCATTGAAAACATCGTCCAGACCGATTCCGTCGTCACCATTTATAACCTTGTCCTGAATGCCGATTATCTGACGGTGATCCCCCGCGACATGATTGCGCCGTTCGGCTCAGACCAGTTTATTGTGCTGCCCGTGGAAGATGAATTACCCGTGGCGCGCTATGCCGCCGTATGGTCGAAAAATTACAGCATTAAAAAATCGGCGTCAGTATTAGTTGAACTGGCAAAACAATATTCGTCGATGGATATCGATAAACGACGATAAAAATAATTAAGTTTTAAAACACCCGGAGCGACGCTTTTTAACGCTCTGATACCCTGACTTTGCCTGAAAACAATGAATTATTATAACGAGGATATTATGCACATTACCTACGATCTCCCGGTGACCATTGAAGATATTCAGGACGCCAGAAAACGCCTGGCGGGAAAAATTTATAAAACCGGCATGCCGCGCTCAAATTATCTCAGCGAACGCTGTAAGGGTGAGATATTCCTGAAATTTGAAAATATGCAGCGTACCGGTTCTTTTAAAATACGCGGGGCGTTTAATAAGTTAAGTTCATTGACGGACGCAGAAAAACGCAAAGGGGTAGTGGCCTGCTCCGCAGGAAACCACGCGCAGGGGGTATCGCTCTCCTGCGCCATGCTCGGCATCGACGGCAAAGTGGTGATGCCGATGGGCGCGCCAAAATCCAAGGTCGCCGCTACCCGCGACTACTCCGCCGAAGTGGTGCTACACGGCGAGAACTTCAACGACACCATCGCTAAGGTGAGCGAAATCGTCGAGATGGAGGGGCGCATTTTTATCCCGCCTTATGACGATGCGAAAGTCATTGCCGGCCAGGGCACCATCGGCCTCGAAATTCTTGAAGATCTTTACGACGTGGATAACGTGATTGTTCCTATCGGCGGCGGCGGGTTAATTGCCGGTATTGCGACAGCAATTAAATCCATCAACCCGACAATCAATATTATCGGCGTACAGTCTGAAAACGTTCACGGCATGGCGGCTTCCTGGCAGGCCGGAGAAATAACCAACCATCGCGTTACCGGCACATTAGCCGACGGCTGCGACGTGTCTCGTCCGGGTAAATTAACCTTCGAAATTGTTCGTGAACTGGTCGATGACATTGTGCTGGTGAGTGAAGACGATATTCGCAACAGCATGATTGCCCTTATTCAGCGAAATAAAGTGGTGACGGAAGGTGCGGGCGCGCTGGCCTGCGCGGCGTTATTAAGCGGCAAGCTTGACCACTATATTCAGGGCCGTAAATCCGTCTGCATTATTTCCGGCGGCAATATCGATCTCTCCCGTGTTTCCCAAATTACCGGCTTCGTTGACGCATAAAGGTGACCTATGAGCAACACAGAAAGCATTATCGTTGGCCAGACAAAAACGTCCTCCTGGCGTAAGTCTGACACCACATGGACGCTCGGCCTGTTTGGTACCGCCATTGGCGCAGGTGTGCTGTTCTTTCCCATTCGCGCAGGCTTTGGCGGACTGATCCCCATCCTGCTGATGCTGGTACTCGCCTTCCCGATTGCGTTTTACTGCCACCGCGCGCTGGCGCGCCTCTGTTTGTCCGGCTGCAACGTCTCCGGCAACATCACCGAGACGGTGGAAGAGCACTTCGGGAAAACCGGTGGGGTGGTGATCACCTTCCTCTACTTCTTCGCCATTTGCCCGCTGCTGTGGATTTACGGCGTCACCATTACTAACACCTTTATGACCTTCTGGGAAAACCAACTCCAGATGCCTGCGCTGAACCGCGGCGTGGTAGCGCTGTTCCTGCTGCTGCTGATGGCCTTTGTGATCTGGTTCGGGAAAGACCTGATGGTGAAGGTGATGAGCTACCTGGTGTTCCCGTTCATTGCCAGCCTGGTGCTGATTTCCCTGTCGCTGATCCCGTACTGGAACTCGGCGGTGATCGACCAGGTCAACCTGAGCGATATCGCTTTTACCGGTCATGACGGCATTCTGGTCACGGTGTGGCTGGGGATCTCCATCATGGTCTTCTCCTTTAACTTCTCGCCCATCGTCTCCTCGTTCGTGGTCTCCAAGCGCGAAGAGTACGAGCCGGAGTTCGGGAAAGCATTCACCGAGCAGAAATGTTCCAAAATCATCGGTCGCGCCAGCCTGCTGATGGTGGCCGTGGTGATGTTCTTCGCCTTCAGCTGCCTTTTCACCCTCTCTCCGCAGAACATGGCGGACGCCAAGGCGCAGAACATTCCGGTGCTCTCTTATCTGGCGAACCATTTCGCCTCGATGTCGGGCAGTAAATCCACGTTCGCCACCGTGCTGGAGTACGGCGCGTCCATCATTGCGCTGGTCGCTATCTTCAAATCCTTCTTTGGTCACTACCTCGGCACGCTGGAAGGGCTGAACGGCCTGATCCTGAAGTTCGGCTACAAGGGCGATAAGAAGAAAGTCTCCGTCGGCAAGCTGAACACCATCAGCATGATTTTCATCATGGGCTCCACCTGGATTGTGGCCTACGCCAACCCGAACATTCTCGACCTTATTGAAGCCATGGGGGCGCCAATTATCGCTTCTCTGCTGTGTCTGCTGCCGATGTACGCCATTCGTAAAGCGCCCGCGCTGGCGAAATACAAAGGCCGGACCGAGAACATCTTCGTGACCGTGGTCGGCCTGCTGACCATTTTGAACATCGTTTACAAACTGTTCTAACCCAAAGCTCAGGAAGAGCGGAGTAACACATGACTGAATTTCCGGTAGTACTGGTTATTAACTGCGGATCGTCCTCCGTTAAGTTTTCGGTGCTGGACGCAGCAGGCTGCGATGCCCTGCTGACGGGCATTGCGGACGGCATCAACACTGAAAAAGCCTTTATTTCCGTGAACGGGGGTGAGCCGGTCAGCCTGGCTCACCAGGACTACGAAGGGGCGCTGGCCGCCATCGCCCTCGAGCTGGAGAAACGCGACCTGATGAGCAGCGTGGCCCTGATTGGCCACCGCATCGCTCACGGCGGCGATCTTTTCAGCGAGTCGACCCTCATCACGGAAGAGGTCATTGAGCAGATCCGCCTGGTTTCCCCGCTGGCGCCGCTGCATAACTACGCCAACCTGAGCGGCGTGCAAGCCGCAGAGCGCCTGTTCCCCGGCGTGCAGCAGGTGGCGGTATTTGACACCAGTTTCCATCAGACCATGGCGCCGCAGGCGTATCTGTACGGTCTGCCGTACCGCTATTTTGAAGAGCTGGGCGTGCGCCGCTACGGTTTCCACGGCACCTCTCACCGCTACGTGTCCGCGCAGGCGCACGCGCTCCTCGGGATGTCCCCCGAGGACAGCGGCCTGGTGATTGCCCATCTCGGCAACGGGGCGTCCATCTGCGCGGTGCGCAACGGTGAAAGCGTCGATACCTCGATGGGGATGACGCCGCTGGAAGGGCTGGTGATGGGCACGCGCTGCGGCGACGTGGACTTCGGCGCAATGGCGTGGATTGCCCAGCAGACCGGCCAGTCGTTCGAGGATCTGGAGCGCGTGGTCAACAAAGAGTCCGGGTTGCTTGGCATCTCCGGTATCTCCTCCGATTTACGCGCGCTGGAGAAAGCCTGGCATGACGGCAATGACCGGGCGCAGCTGGCGATAAAGACCTTTGTCCACCGCATAGCGCGGCATATCGCCGGTCACGCCGCGTCTCTGCACCGTCTGGATGGCGTGATCTTCACTGGCGGCATCGGTGAAAACTCCACGCTGATCCGCGCGCTGGTGGCGGAACATCTGAAGGTGTTTGGCATCGCGCTCGACGAGGCGAAAAACGCTCTGCCGGGCAGCGCGGGTGAGCGCGTCATCTCCACCGAGTCGTCCCGCGTGACCTGCGCGGTTATCCCTACCAACGAAGAAAAAATGATCGCGCTGGACGCCCTCCGTCTTGGGAAGGTCACCCCGGCTGCGGCTTACGCCTGATAAAGCGAGAATCTGATGAAAGTAACAATCGATACGGGCATCGCGCCCTACAGCGACGCATGGGCTGGGTTTCACGGTGAAGAATGGAAAAACGCCGTTAACGTCCGCGATTTTATTCAGCATAACTACACCCCTTATGAAGGCGATGAAGCTTTCCTCGCGCAGGCGACGCCAGCAACGACGGCGCTGTGGCAGAAGGTGATGGTCGGCATTCGCCAGGAGAATGCCACCCACGCTCCGGTGGATTTCGACACCAACATTGCCACTACCATTACCGCCCACGGACCGGGCTATATCGACCAGGATCTTGAGACGATCGTCGGCCTGCAAACCGACAAGCCGCTCAAGCGCGCCCTGCATCCGTACGGCGGGATCAATATGATCCGCAGCTCGTTCGAAGCCTACGGCCGCGAGATGGATCCGCAGTTCGAATACCTGTTTACCGACCTGCGTAAAACCCACAACCAGGGCGTGTTTGACGTTTACTCCCCGGAGATGATGCGCTGCCGTAAATCTGGCGTGCTGACCGGTCTGCCGGACGGCTACGGGCGCGGGCGCATTATCGGCGATTACCGCCGTGTGGCGCTGTACGGCATCAGCTATCTGGTGCGCGAGCGTGAACTGCAGTTTGCCGATCTGCAGGGGAGGCTGGAGCGCGGCGAAGATCTGGAGGCGACGATCCGCCTGCGCGAGGAACTGGCGGAGCATAAGCGTGCGTTGCTGCAGATCCAGCAGATGGCGGCGAACTATGGCTTTGATATTTCACGTCCGGCGATGAACGCGCAGGAAGCGGTGCAGTGGGTCTACTTTGCCTACCTTGCCGCAGTGAAATCCCAGAACGGCGGGGCGATGTCGCTGGGGCGTACGGCCTCGTTCCTTGATATCTACATTGAGCGCGACATGCAGGCAGGAAGGCTGAACGAGGTGCAGGCCCAGGAGCTGATCGACCACTTCATCATGAAGATCCGCATGGTGCGCTTCCTGCGCACGCCGGAGTTCGACACGCTCTTCTCCGGCGATCCGATCTGGGCCACGGAAGTGATCGGCGGCATGGGGCTGGATGGCCGTACGCTGGTGACAAAAAACAGCTTCCGCTACCTGCATACCCTGCACACCATGGGGCCCGCGCCGGAGCCGAACCTGACTATCCTCTGGTCTGAACAGCTGCCGATCGCGTTTAAGAAATACGCCGCGCAGGTGTCGATCGTCACCTCGTCGCTGCAGTATGAGAACGACGATCTTATGCGCGCCGACTTCAACAGCGACGACTACGCCATTGCCTGCTGCGTCAGCCCGATGGTGATCGGCAAGCAGATGCAGTTCTTTGGCGCACGCGCCAACCTTGCTAAAACGCTGCTGTACGCGATCAACGGCGGGGTGGACGAGAAGCTGAAGATCCAGGTCGGCCCGAAAACCGAGCCGCTGCTGGATGAGGTGCTGGATTACGACACCGTGATGGCGAGCCTCGATCACTTTATGGACTGGCTGGCGGTGCAGTACATCAGCGCGCTGAATCTCATTCACTACATGCATGATAAGTACAGTTACGAAGCCTCGCTGATGGCGCTGCACGATCGTGACGTCTATCGCACCATGGCCTGCGGCATTGCCGGGCTGTCGGTGGCGGCGGATTCCCTGTCGGCGATTAAATACGCCACGGTGAAACCAGTGCGCGACCACACCGGCCTGGCGGTGGACTTCGTCATCGAAGGGGACTATCCGCAGTACGGCAATAATGACGATCGCGTGGACAGCATCGCCTGCGACCTGGTGGAGCGTTTTATGAAGAAGATCCAGGCGCTGCCGACGTATCGCAACGCGGTGCCGACTCAGTCGATCCTGACTATTACCTCCAACGTGGTCTACGGCCAGAAAACGGGCAACACGCCGGACGGACGCCGCGGCGGCACGCCGTTTGCGCCTGGCGCCAACCCAATGCACGGTCGTGACAGGAAAGGGGCGGTGGCTTCGCTAACGTCGGTCGCCAAGCTGCCGTTTACCTACGCCAAAGACGGGATCTCCTATACCTTCTCCATTGTGCCGCAGGCGCTGGGCAAGGATGAACTGGTGCGCAAAACCAACCTGGTGGGGCTGCTGGATGGGTACTTCCATCACGAAGCGTCTATTGAGGGCGGGCAGCACCTGAACGTCAACGTCATGAACCGGGAGATGCTGCTGGATGCCATTGCCCATCCGGAGAGCTACCCGAACCTGACAATTCGCGTATCCGGCTATGCGGTACGGTTTAACGCTCTGACGCGCGAGCAGCAGCAGGACGTGATTTCGAGGACGTTTACGCAGGCGATGTGACGACATTCAGGTCTCATGCCCCCTCAGCGCAGGGGGCATTTTTTTGCCCGCTAAACATACAAAATTGTTTATGTAATTACTCACACATATTCATCCAGTCTTGAAAAACGGGAGCGCCACGGATTTAACAGGCACCTCAGCGTCATCTAAGAAGACTTAAACAGGGGAACCCATACCCATGAGCAGTGAGCGTTTACCTGCAAGCGTCGGTATGGTTCGAGCGACAAGCTGCCTCTGGCTGAATATAAAAAATAAAATCAATCCACAAAACATTTAAAATCGCTTCGGTACAAGGAGCAATAGAATTATTTATGATGTTGTCGTTGTTGCCGATGTAATTCAGAAACGACCCCCACTCTTTTCTAAGATAAAGGAGAACTTATGACGGCGATCTCAAATGGACAACAACTTAGGCAGGCCATACACGCTGAAGCCAGCCCGGGCAGGAACAATTCAGCATCAAAAATCAAGCAGGTAGAGGCCCAGATCGAGGCCTTAACAAAAGAAATCCAGAATTATGTTGAAGGTATTGCAAGTGGTGAGATAGATGAGACTCCTGAAGAAAAAGAACGCAGAATGGCAGAGCTTAGTCAGCAGCTAGCACATCTTTATGAACAGCTTGGCCAGCTCCAGAGACAACAAGTTGAAGAAGCACAGCAGAAAAAAGCAGAATCTACACCAAAACAAAACGGAGAAGAACAGATAGATCACATCAAGAAGATAACCCGTTATATTGATGTATATATCTAAATTGGTTCTTTTGGCCGGTTTTCGTCATACTTAAGGTTTGATATCATTTTTATACATGCTGGCACTATTGAGTCGCCAGCTTTATCCGGGAGGTAATGCATCGATGACTCATCGTTACAAGATTGCTCTGATATGGGGACTGGTTTGTCTTTCATTACTTTATCGTGCATTTCCCTCAGAGATCTTTTTGTCATTAAAAGTATTGCAGCAATGGCAAATCCCTGTCTGGGAGCAAATAGTACACTATTCCATGGGAATTCTTCCCGCGTTGACTCCACTATTATATTTTTTATTCCTGACTCATCGGGGCAAATTCACTAAAGGTCATGCTTTCATGATGCCCCTCATCGCGTGGATTGCTTTTCGTTTTGCTCTGATTTGCGTTCTTTGGCTTATTACGTTCAAAATAAGCAAGCCCCCCCTCTATTCTGAAGGATTCATGGATATTGTGAGCACTCAGATCGTCAGAATGTTCTGGAATGCGAATGTCCTGGATTCTGCTCTGGTCATTCTTGTTTGTAGTTACGCTTTTTGGCGTGAGCATAATTTGTGGCTGCGAATTAACAATACAGCCAGATAAATCTCATTAATTGATAGTAATTTTGTATGGCCATTGCATGGCGTCAAGTCCGAATCAACAGCCCCCACGTCACTTCCGGTACAAGTAAGTGCAAGTGAGGGACTGTTTTCTTCTCGTCATGTCGGAAGAAATGGGCGATTTAAAAGACAGAATTTATTTAACGGGCTTTGACAGTGGAAGCCCTTTTTTCCCGGCATAGAATACCACCAGCGTGGCTCCTTCCGGACCTGTGTAGCCCCTGTGTGCACTATCAACCATCTCTGGTAGCACCTCTCCCGCCTGCAGAGTACGGGTTTTACCCGTTGCCTGTTTTTCAACGGTTAAAGCGCCTTTTTCTACATAGGCGGCGTTCGGCATGGGATGTTCATGCCAGTCAAGACTTGTATTCGGCGAAATAGTGATTTTCAGCACAGAAAGCTGCGGTGTACCTGCTGGATAAGGCGCGTATTCCACTCCATCCCAGGACTTCTCGGTCTCCAGTAACGTTTCGATGCTGATCCCATCAGAATTATGACTGCTGTGAGCATAAGATGCCACTGGTGAAATAATAAAAGATAATACACAAAGAACAGATGCGTGAACGTAAGATCTTTTCATAGGAATTTCCTTTACAATTATCATGTTTAAGCTTGTGCGTAAATATCAAAATTTATTCATCTAACATCAACAATATGTTTGAAATGCAGACGGAAGCATTGTAGTTATGCAAAAATAAACAGCAAGAGTATTTACATATTTTAATAAACTTAATACTGGTATTTTAATGGTTATATTATTTTGAATTGTGAAGAAATAAAAAATGGTGCCGCATTGATGATGTTTAATATTTTTTAATGATATTTAATTTATAAAGTATCATATGGTTGTCATATTTTTTATCCTCAGGGCACTAATGCCGAGGATATAAAATCGGCGCAGCTCACGTAGCTCAATCTGACTGGACTGACACCGCCGACACGCCATGGCGATTCACTTTAATCCATCGAATTGTTCATCGGTAGTATCCGGGAAATTCAAAAATAACTCTGATGTGGAGATGTTACGTACACCTTTATAAATTCTGATAAAGCGCCATTCCCAGGATAACTTACTTCTTTGAGCTGAATCACATTTGGGTTTTATTTTTAATATTTCCAAAATAAGGAGAAAATTTTTCTCTAAATGCAGAAAAGCCATATTAATTATGTGACTTTTTTCTCCCTCTCTCCGGATATGATCTTCCCACACCAACAACACACACCTGCACTCTCTGAATCGCAATCGCTGGCGATCGGAACCTAATAAAAACAATTGTTTACCCTACAAAATAAGCGAGTGCCCAATGAATATGGCAACAAACAGCAGTGTGATTGTGAGTGATTCCCCTGCGGCAAGGCGGGCGGGAATGAGCGAAAGCGAATGGCGAGAGGCGATCAAATTCGACAGCACCGACACGGGCTGGGTCATCATGAGTATCGGGATGGCTATCGGCGCGGGTATCGTTTTTCTTCCGGTGCAGGTTGGATTAATTGGGCTGTGGGTCTTTTTGCTCTCGTCGATTATTGGCTATCCGGCTATGTACCTCTTCCAGCGATTATTTATTAATACGCTGGCGGAATCCCCGGAATGTAAAGACTACCCGAGCGTGATTAGCGGTTATTTAGGTAAAAACTGGGGCATCTTATTAGGTGCGCTCTATTTCGTGATGCTGGTCATCTGGATGTTTGTCTATTCCACGGCTATCACCAACGACAGCGCATCCTATTTGCACACCTTCGGGGTCACCGAGGGGTTGCTGTCGGAAAATCCCTTCTACGGCTTATTCCTGATCTGTATTCTGGTCGCCATCTCTTCGCGCGGTGAAAAGCTGCTGTTTAAAGTCTCCAGTCTGATGGTGCTGACCAAATTATTTGTGGTGGCGGCGCTGGGGCTTTCGATGATCGGCCTCTGGCATTTAGCCAACGTGGGCATGCTGCCGCCGATGGGGTTGCTGATAAAAAATGCCATTATTACGCTGCCCTTTACCTTAACCTCCATTCTGTTTATTCAGACCTTAAGCCCGATGGTGATTTCCTATCGTTCACGGGAAAAATCCGTTGAGGTGGCGCGTCATAAGGCGCTGCGGGCGATGAATATCGCCTTTGGCATACTGTTTGTCACAGTCTTCTTCTACGCCGTCTCTTTCACCCTGGCGATGGGACACGACGAAGCGGTGAAAGCCTACGAGCAGAACATTTCCGCCCTGGCGATTGCGGCGCAGTTTATCAGCGGCGACGGCGCGGGCTGGGTCAAAATCGTCAGCGTGATCCTCAATATTTTTGCCGTGATGACCGCCTTCTTCGGCGTCTATCTCGGCTTCCGCGAAGCCACGCAGGGGATCGTGATGAATATCCTGCGCCGTAAAATGCCGGCTGAACGTATTAATGAAAGCATCGTCCAGCGCGGGATCATGCTGTTCGCTATCCTGCTGGCCTGGAGCGCGATCGTGTTAAACGCGCCGGTACTGAGCTTCACCTCTATCTGTAGCCCCATCTTCGGCATGGTGGGCTGCCTGATCCCTGCGTGGCTGGTCTACAAGGTACCGGCGCTGCATAAATATAAGGGCGTATCGCTGGTGATTATTGTCATCACCGGGCTGCTGCTTTGTGTTTCTCCTTTCCTCGCATTTTCCTGAGGGCAAATAAGGTCGTAACGATGTCTGAGCAAACTCATCCTTTATGGAATCAATTTATTCGCGTAGTGCAGGAAGAAGTTAAGCCTGCGCTGGGGTGCACCGAGCCCGTTTCTCTGGCCCTTGCCTGTGCGATTGCCGCAGAGCAACTGCCTGGCGACGTCACGAAGATTGAGGCGTGGGTATCGCCGAATCTGATGAAGAATGGGCTTGGCGTAACGGTGCCGGGCACCGGCATGGTCGGGTTGCCCATTGCGGCGGCGCTGGGTGCCATCGGTGGCAATGCGCAGGCGGGGCTGGAGGTGCTGAAAGATGTCACCGCCGGTGCGCTGGCGCGGGCCAAAGCAATGCTTAACGCCGGTCTGGTGCAGGTGAAATTGCAGGAGCCGTGCGATGAGATCCTCTATTCACGTGCCTGCGTCTACGCCGGTGAGGCCTCGGCCATGGTGACCATTGCGGGCGGACATACCCGCGTGGTGGAGGTGGTTTGTCACGGCGAAACGCGCTTTAGTCTTGACGATCGGCAGGCCGAGATAAGTAACGATCCGCTGGCGGTACTGTCGAACACCACGCTCTCGCAGATCCAGGAGTTTGTGGAGCAGGTACCGTTCGAGGCGATCCGCTTTATCCTGGAAGCAGGGCAACTGAACGACGCGCTCTCTCGTGAAGGGCTTAGCGGGAAGTGGGGGCTACACATTGGCGCCACCCTCATTAAGCAGCGCGCACGCGGATGGATGGCGCAGGATCTGGGTTCAGACATCGTTATCCGCACCAGCGCGGCCTCGGATGCCCGCATGGGCGGCGCGACGCTGCCGGCGATGAGCAACTCGGGCTCCGGGAATCAGGGAATTACAGCCACCATGCCGGTTGTCGTGGTCGCTGAACATGTTCAGGCCGATGACGAACGGCTGGCGCGGGCGCTGATGCTCTCGCATCTGTCGGCTATCTACATCCATTACCAGCTTCCGCGTTTGTCCGCTCTGTGTGCGGCGACAACGGCCGGTATGGGGGCCGCCGCAGGGATGGCGTGGCTGTTGGGCGGAAGCTATCAGACGATTGCAATGGCCATTGGCAGTATGATCGGTGACGTCAGCGGGATGATCTGCGACGGGGCGTCTAACAGCTGCGCCATGAAAGTCTCGACCAGCGTCACCAGCGCGTGGAAAGCCGTGATGATGGCGCTGGATGAGTCGGGCGTGACGGGCAACGAGGGGATTGTAGCGCACGACGTGGAGCAGTCGATCGCGAACCTGTGCGCGCTGGCGTGCCGCTCAATGCAGGCAACGGACCGGCAGATTATTGAGATTATGGCGAGTAAGGTGTAGCGATTGGCATTCGTCCCTCTTCCCAAAGGGGAGAGGGACCGATCGAGCAACTCTTACACCGGCAAATCAATCAGCAGCGCGCGCAGCGGCGTATCTGCCACCAGGGTGATATTCGGTTCGTCACGAATAAACGCCCCGTCGCCGCAGGTGAGCGCTTCTTTCTCTTCCGCGTGCGTTACCGCATGCACCGTACCGTGAATGGACTGCAAATAGGCGCGCGGGCCGTGCAGCTGGAAGCTTGCCTGTTCACTTTTTTTCAGTTCGATATGGTGCAGCCATACCTGCTGTCGCAGCTGCAAGCTGTCCTTGCTGCCGTCAGGCGAGGCAATCAGCTGCTGTTTATCGCCCTTCAGATCTATTTTCTGCACCAGCGGGTTTTCTCGCTCAGGGCAGGCGTCGAGCCACAGCTGCATGCGCGTCAGCGTTTTGTCTTTGCTGAGGTTATGCTCGCTGTAGCTGATGCCCGGCTGCGTGGAAATTAACAACGCTTCGCCAGCCTTTGCCTGGATATGATTGCCCTCGCTATCGCGGTATTCTGCCTCGCCTTCCAGGATCAGGTTCAGGATATCGACTTTCGGATACGTACGCGGCTGGAAGGAGGCGCCCGGGGCGAGCACTTCCTGGTTCAACACGCGCAGTGAAGCGTAACCGAGGAGTTTAGGGTCAAAGTAGTGTCCAAAGGAAAAGGTGTAGCGGGCCTGCAGCCAACCGAAATCGGCTTGTCCGCACTGTTTCGCTGTTCTTGTCGTAATCATAAACTTGACCTCTCTTTACACTAAAACAATGGTAAAGGTATGGACGCTGCATTGTTAGCCAGATATTCTGCCTGGTATGTTCAAATTTCCTGAATGAGAACGAGATGGCTAAAGAGAGAGCATTGACGCTTGAGGCGCTTCGCGTCATGGACGCGATTGACCGGCGCGGCAGCTTTGCCGCGGCGGCAGATGAACTGGGGCGCGTTCCGTCTGCGCTAAGCTACACCATGCAAAAACTGGAGGAAGAGCTGGACGTCGTGCTCTTCGATCGCTCCGGTCATCGAACAAAATTCACCAACGTGGGGCGGATGCTGCTGGAGCGAGGTCGCGTGCTGCTGGAAGCGGCGGACAAGCTCACCACGGATGCCGAAGCGCTGGCGCGAGGTTGGGAAACCCACCTGACGTTAGTCACCGAAGCGCTGGTGCCGACCGAAGCGCTGTTCCCGCTGGTGGACCGCCTGGCGGCGAAGGCCAATACGCAGCTGTCGATCATCACCGAGGTGCTGGCCGGGGCGTGGGAGCGTCTGGAGACGGGCAGGGCGGATATCGTCATTGCGCCTGACATGCATTTCCGCTCATCGTCAGAAATCAACTCGCGCAAGCTCTACAGCGTCATGAACGTTTACGTCGCCGCGCCGGATCACCCGATTCACCAGGAGCCGGAGCCGCTCTCTGAAGTGACGCGCGTGAAGTACCGCGGCGTGGCGGTGGCGGATACCGCGCGCGAGCGTCCGGTGCTGACGGTTCAGCTGCTGGATAAACAGCCGCGTCTGACGGTCACGTCACTGGAAAACAAGCGGCAGGCGCTGCTGGCCGGTTTGGGCGTGGCGACGATGCCCTACCCGTTTGTCGAAAAAGATATTGCGGAAGGGCGACTGAGGGTGGTGAGCCCGGAGTATACCAGCGAAGTGGACATTATTATGGCGTGGCGCCGCGACAGCATGGGCGAAGCCAAATCGTGGTGCCTGCGCGAAATTCCAAAGCTGTTTGCGCATCACAACAAATAAGCGAGCAGGCCCGGTAAGCGTAAGCGCCACCGGGCAGTAATTTACGCGCCGATCTTAGGATCCGGACCAAAGCGGTTTTCGCCCGGCGTCCCGCTCTGACAGTTGAAAATTAAAATCACGATCCAGCCGACAAGCGGGATCAACAGCAACAGCAGCCACCACGCCGAACGATCGGTGTCGTGGAGACGACGAAACAGCACGGCCCATGAAGGCAGCAAAACCAGCAAGCCATAAATCGTAGTGAGTACACCTTCACCGCCGGCGCGCTCCCAGCCGAGGATTTTATCCACGATGCCCAGCACCATAATCAGGACGAAGTTCACCAGAACGAACATCCAGTACTCTTTGCGGCGGGCGCGGCCACCAAATCCAACGTAGTTGCGCAGTACTTTTAAATACCAGTCCATTTTCCTTGCCTCTTAATCAGTCAATCACTTGTTTTCTAAGCGATCGAGGTAAGGATAGATGTATGCTGTGAATTAAAAAAGGGAATCAATTGATTCCCTAAATAATTATCCGAAACGCACGTCGCGCCCGTGCGGTTCATCCATATCCTGCCACGGGCCAATGGAGATGATGCCCGTCGGGTTGATGGTCTTGTGGCTGCGGAAATAGTGGGTGCGAATATGGTCAAAATCGACCGTCTCCGCGATCCCCGGCATCTGGTAGATGTCTCGCAGGAAACCATACAGGTTCAGGTAGTCGCTGATGCGGTGCTTGTCGCACTTAAAGTGGGTGACATAGACCGGGTCAAAGCGAACCAGCGTGGTCCACAGGCGAATGTCCGCTTCCGTCAGGCGATCGCCCGTCAGGTAGCGATGCTGGCCCAGGATCTGCTCCAGGCGCTCCAGCGATTCAAACACCTTTCCGACCGCTTCGTCATAGGCTTCCTGGCTGGTGGCGAAACCGGCCTTATAGACACCGTTGTTGACGTTGTCGTAAATCCAGCTGTTCAGCTCGTCAATCTTATCCCGCAGTTCAACCGGGTAGTAATCCCCGGCGCGGGCGCCGTGCGCATCAAACGCGGTATTGAACATGCGGATGATTTCCGCGGACTCATTGCTGACGATCGTCTGGTTTTTCTTGTCCCACAGCACCGGTACGGTCACGCGTCCGGTGTAGTGCGGATCGGCGCGCAGGTAGAGCTGGTAGAGGAAATCGTGGTGATACAGGTCATCACCGGTCGCGGCGGGGAAATCACTGTCGAACGTCCAGCCGTTTTCCAGCATCAATGGGTTGACGACTGAAACCGGAATGAAGGATTCGAGGCCTTTTAGCTTGCGCACGATCAGCGTGCGGTGCGCCCACGGGCAGGCGAGGGAAACATAAAGATGATAACGATCTTTCTCAGCCGCGAAGCCCCCTTCGCCACTCGGGCCGGGTGCGCCGTCGGCGGTCAGCCAGTTACGGAAGGCCGAAACAGAGCGCTTAAAGCGTCCACCGGTGGATTTGGTGTCATACCAGACATCCTGCCAGACGCCGTCTACGAGTTGTCCCATTTTTTACTCCTCCGTCAGATAGCAAAAGCGAGGAGATGTCTCCTCGCTTTGTGTTTATTCAGTATAGCGTGCTTACCATTTCTTATTCAGAACGCGGTCGATGCTGTATGCGCCTGGGCCGGTGATCGCCAGCAGCAGGAAGCCACCCGCGATGGTCAGGTTTTTCATGAACATCAGAGAGTTCACGCCTTCCGCAAAGTTGCTGTGGAAGATGAACGCCGTCAGCAGGGTGAAGCCTGCGGTAAACAGCGCTGTGGTGCGGGTCAGGAAGCCGAACAGAACCGCCAGGCCGCCGCCAAACTCAAGCAGAATGGTCAGCGGCAGCAGGAACCCCGGAACGCCCATGGCTTCCATATACTGCTGGGTACCCGCATATCCCGTGATTTTGCCCCAGCCTGCCACGATAAACAGAATAGGCATCAGAATACGCGCGACCAGTACACCAACATCTTCTAATTTTTTCATTTTACTCTCCAGGAAACCACATAAGCGGCTGAACATTATTTGTCTGCAATTCCGGGTAGATACCGCGGTTCTGCTGTCGATGGAGAGGAGTGTAAACGGGGCGGGTAGCAATTGTTAGCAAGGAAAACTGTCAATCTTCTTCAAAGATATTGAGTAAGGGCAGGTGCGCGCTGGTGCCCTCAGCCCACGGGGAGAAGGGCAAAAACAAAAAACGGTAACCTGAGTTACCGTTTTGCGTTTATCACCGCAGCTGTTGTTGCCGCAACGTTGCCTTGACCAGACGCCAGGCGCTCCAGGCACCAAAACCGCGCCGGGCCCAGCGGATGAGCATATTCGGATGACGAACCGTCCAGATAGCCATCACGCTGCTGCCGACCAGCGCCCACGAACGCAGGCTCAGGAAGGTGTTCCAGCCTCGGTCAAACCGTCGCGTCGCGTCGATCCAGTCACGGCGGCTGGCAGACAGATCCAGCCGCTGCTGCTGGATCTGACTTAACAGGTACGCTTTTCGCTTCTGACGTTCCGCTTTATCGCTCACGGCTTGTCATCCTCCAGCAGGGCGCGATCGTTAGCCAGTTCCTGGCGCGTGTGGCGCAGGAAAGTGGACCTGCGCGCTTTACGCATCGTCCATATGCCGCCAATCAGCGCCGCGACCAGCAGAACGACGGTCGTGGCAATCATCGCGTTAAGTCGATACTGCGGGTCAATGGCCCAGATGATTAACACCATCAGGCTCATCAGACCAAACGCGGCGAAGAGCATGGTCAGCCCGAGCATCAGCAGCATCTGGAAGAGGTTCGCTTTCTCCTCTTCCAGTTCGACCACTGCCAGCCGGACGCGCGTTTCGGCAATCCCAACCAGCGTCGTTAAAATACGCTGGCCGATGCCGAGGACGTTATTAGCAGGCCCTTGTGCGTGACGAGGATCTTCCATATCAACGACGCGTCAGCAGGACACCCAGCACCACACCCACTGCGGCACCAATACCAACTCCCGTCCATGGATTGTCGCGCACATATTCATCTGCACGCGCAGCCGCTTCACGGGTCTGTTTCGCCAGTGCATCACCGGTTTCACCCAGGCGGTAGCGGCTCTCTTTCAGCGCCTGCTCCGCTTTGCTGCGCAGCTTGCTTACTTCTTCTTTCGACTTATCGGCAGAGGAGTTCAGCACCTCTTCAAGGGTATCGGCCAGGGATTTCAGTTCAGCGCGCAGATGTTCAGACGTCGTATCTTTTGACATGATTCTCTCCTGTTGAGATTTCCGTTAACTCAATAATCGCGAGCTTCCAGCGCTTTCAGGTCGTCCTGCGCCTCTTTCAACTTCTTCTCGCGCTTAGCAATTTTTTCCGCATCCCCTTTCTCTTTCGCTTCCTGCAGGTCTTGACGGCGCTCGGCTATCTCGTCCTTCTGTTCAGCGATTTTCTTTTGGTGATCGGCACGCAGCTTGCTGTCTGAACAGTTCGCTTTCACTTCGCTCAGCGCTTTTTTGAGACCATCAACACGGTGCTGATTGTTATGCTTTTCGGCATAACCGATCTCACGCTGAATATCCTGTTCTTTCTCCTGACAGAGAGAGTTTGCGAAGGTCGTTGTGCTTAAAGAAAAAAGGGCCAGAGCCAGGGTCATGCGGAATTTCATTATCGAAACCTTCCATTGTGCTGCGGGGTTAGCCGCTATCCAAAATGATGCGGAGTACATTTGAGGGGTGCTCCGCGTACTTAAGCATAGTAAGTAAACGGGGGATTCACCAAAGTGAGTGAAAAGATTCGGAATCCAGGAAGTTATCCAAACCGATGCGACGTATCGCGAATCAATGATAACCACGCGGCTGGCGGGTTGTCATCTTCCTGCTGGGCAATGATATAGCCGTGCGGCAGCGTACGGTCAAGAACCGCTTTCGCGGCAGCGCTCTGCGCACGGGAATCAAACTTAATCAGTAAAACATCGTCCTGCGGGGTGATGCTTTTAAAGCGGATGCCGTTTGCATCCAGATGATGCCAGACAGAAAAACCGTCAGGCACACCGCCCCCCTGGTTTACCGGGCGAATGGCCAGCGTAGCGTCCTGATGTGAAAGCGTGTTCCAGGCCAGCAGTACGGCGCTGAGCATCACCAGTGCAATAAAGGCACAGGCAAAGCGGCGCATGGCGAGCGGTGAGATAACCATCGTTAACCTCGCGCTCCGTATTTTTTCTTCCACAGGACAACCAGCGAGCCGATCAGGCCGAAGACCAGCAGAACAACAGGTAGCAGCATCAGGCAGGACATCAGCTGATCTTCATATTTCATGAAGACCGGCGTCTTACCCAGCGCATAGCCCAGCGTCGTCAGGATCAGAACCCATAACAGGCCGCTCATCCAGTTGAAGAACTGGAAGCGTGCGCTGCTCAACCCGGACAGCCCGGCAATGGTGGGCAGCAGGGTGCGCACAAAGGCGATAAAGCGGCCAATCAGCAGCGCGGAAAGCCCATGCTTATGGAACAGGTGGTGTGCCCGCTGGTGATAGTGCGCAGGCAGATGGGAAAGCCAGTTCTGTACTATTCGGGTATTGCCCAGCCATCTTCCCTGGATATAGCTCACCCAGCAGCCAAGGCTGGCCGCGACGGTCAGTAATAAAATGGTTTGCGGGAACGCCATTGCGCCTTTGGCACACAGCACGCCGACAAGCACCAGCAAACTGTCACCCGGCAAGAAGGCTGCAGGCAGCAAACCATTCTCAAGGAACAGAATCATAAACAAGACAAAATAGAGCATGCCAATCATGGAAGGGTTGGCCAGCGTTTCAAAATCCTGCGCCCAAAGGGCATGCAGCAGTTGGGTCAAAAGTTCCATTCAGTGTTCCTGGAAATCGGTTAACGTCTCGCCTGTTATCCGGGACAAACAGCACGGCGACATTGTTGTGATTTCATTATGGTCGCTCGCGGACACATTGCGGTGTGGCCAACACTGTTCCCTGTTAATTGGCTGGTTAGCAAGCACTAACTTTCAAAATAACGAAGTGAATCCAATTGTAACAAAGCCCAACGTTCTGCGTCACAGAATTTGCAGGGTGAGGTGATTTTGGCGTAAGCCCTGAAAGTGAGCGAGGGATTTTACAAAGGCTGACACTATATATGTTTTGCTTACCCATTCAGGCGGGGAGGCGCAGCGAAGCGCCTGCCGGTAGAAAGGTCGCCTATTTTGCGCCGCTCGGGGCCGTATCGAGATGAACGACAGGATTATCGGCAAAAAGATAACGGTCAGCGTTAAATTCGAAGTCGTCACTGGTTTCATTGAAGAGCATCTGCTTGGTGTTTTCCAGGTGCTGCCACATGGCGAGCTTCGCGGCGTGGGGATCTTTACGAATCAGCGCCTTAAGAATTTGATCGTGGTCGTCACACCAGTTGTCCACGGTACGCGAATCAATATGATCGTGCAGTTTTTTCCAGTACGGGTTGTGAACGCGCTGAGTCCACATTTTCTCAACGATTGCCGCCAGCGCTGTATTTTGGGTTGCCAGGGCGACCTGAACGTGAAACTGCAGGTCCCACTCGGAATCACGGAAACATTTTTCCTTGCGAGCGTTCTCCTGGATCTCCATCAGCTTCATGATGTCCTGCTTGGTCACCTGCGTGGCGGCAAATTCGGCAATATTGCTTTCGATCAGCTGGCGAGCCTGGAGCAGCTCAAACGGACCGTAGCTGGCGAATTCTAGACTTTCATCCGCCACCGGAGAGTGTTTAGGCTGATTAGAAATAACGTGAATGCCGGAACCTTTGCGTACCTCAACGTAGCCTTCCACTTCCAGCATGATAATCGCTTCGCGCACCACGGTTCGGCTTACGCTTTTTTCATCCGCGATAAAGCGCTCGGCGGGAAGTTTATCACCGACAAGATAAACCCCTTGCTCGATGCGATCTTTCAGCTCGGCAGCAAGTTGTTGATATAAACGACGTGGTTCGGTGATTTCCATATGCGCTCCAGGCAGGGTACGGCAGATGATTTGTTATACCACTTTCACGGAATACTCTCCAGATTTTGCCATTAAAAAAGCCGCCCGGGGGCGGCTTCGGTGAAACGCATTTTCGCTAACTCTGCGTAGCCGGTCGCCCGAGGGACTCTTTCGCCAGCTCCTCTGCGGATTTGCTTTTCAGCACCGTCCAGATAACCACCGCGCCCATCAGGTCGAAGATTGCCAGCACCGCGAACAGCGGGCTGAAGCCGATGGTATCAGCCAGCGCGCCGACGACCAGCGCAAACATCGTACTCGCGGTCCACGCGGCCATCCCGGTCAGGCCGTTGGCGGTGGCCACTTCGTTGCGACCGAAGACGTCAGAGGAGAGCGTAATCAGCGCGCCGGAGAGCGACTGGTGCGCAAAACCACCGATGCACAGCAGGGCGATAGCCACATACGGACTGGTGAACAGGCCGATCATGCCCGGGCCAATCATCAGCAGGGCGCCCATGGTCACCACCATCTTACGGGAAACAATCAGGTTCACCCCAAACCAGCGCTGGAACATCGGCGGCAGGTAGCCGCCTACAATACAGCCCAGGTCAGCGAACAGCATCGGCATCCAGGCGAACATCGCGATCTCTTTCAGGTTAAAGCCATAGACTTTAAACATAAACAGTGGGATCCACGCGTTAAAGGTACCCCAGGCCGGTTCAGCCAGGAAGCGCGGCAGGGCGATACCCCAGAACTGACGGGTGCCCAGGATCTGCCAGACGGACATCTTCTTGCCATTGTTGGTCTGATGCTGCGCTTCCTGACCACCAATAATGTATTCGCGTTCTTCCTCGGAGAGTTTTTTCTGATCGCGCGGGTGTTTATAGAAAACCAGCCACGCCATTGCCCAGGCGAAGCTCAGCACGCCAGAGATAATGAATGCCATCTGCCAGCTGTGCATCACGATGGCCCACACCACCAGCGGCGGCGCAATCATTGCGCCGATGGACGAGCCCACGTTGAAGTAACCCACCGCGATGGAACGCTCTTTTGCCGGGAACCACTCAGAGCTGGCTTTCAGCCCCGCCGGGATCATTGCGGCTTCTGCCGCACCGACCGCGCCACGGGCCAGCGCCAGGCCGCCCCAGCTGCCTGCCAGTGCGGTTGCACCGCAGAATACCGCCCAGGCGATGGCGAAGAAGGCATAGCCGATTTTGGTACCCAGAATATCGAGAACATACCCAGCAACAGGCTGCATGACGGTGTAAGCGGCAGAATAGGCCGCGATGATGTAAGAGTATTGCTGCGTGGAGATATGCAGCTCTTCCATCAACGTCGGCGCCGCGGCTGCCACGGTGTTACGTGTCAGGTAGCCCAGCACGGTGCCCAGCGTCACCAGTGCGATCATATACCAACGTAACCCTTTAATTTTACGCATCTAAAACCTCATCGTTATGTTATTTCCGCGCCAGAGCACGGCAACCTCTCAACCGTTGCCGGGAGCAGTTGTGTAACGGGAGGGGCATAACCGGGAGATGTCCCGGAACGGCCCGAACCTTGCCATAAGTAAGCGTGCATAAGTCGGTATCCGTACCGTTAAATCCGATGTGTCTCACACCGGTAACGCATTCCGTCGGCTTAGTGTTTGCGACGGCGAAACGATAACTTGTCATACAACTTTAAAAGGTGAGTGACATCACAAATGTATGATTCTTTGTAGGGACATTAATCGCTGCGCGCAAAGCCAGAAACGGCGCGGCCTGTAGAAGGGTTTAACCCATTGAGGGTAATTTATTTGTTAGCGTTTATTGATCTCACTCACGAAAAAAGCTTCGGTGGGTGGAAATTGGTGTGATAACTTTGCAGCATATGAACATACGCTTTCTGACGCTCCCGTAATGAGGAAGACGATAATGACGCCGTTTATGACCGACGATTTTCTGTTAGATACCGAATTTGCCCGCCGCCTGTACCACGACTACGCTAAAGACCAGCCGATTTTCGACTACCACTGCCACTTACCGCCGCAGCAGGTTGCCGAAAATTACCGTTTCAAAAACCTGTATGATATCTGGCTGAAGGGTGACCACTATAAATGGCGCGCAATGCGCACCAACGGCGTGGCCGAGCGCCTGTGTACCGGCGACGCGACCGATCGCGAGAAGTTCGACGCCTGGGCGGCGACCGTTCCGCACACTATCGGCAACCCGCTTTACCACTGGACGCACCTCGAACTACGCCGTCCGTTTGGCATCACCGGCAAGCTGCTTTCTCCCGCTACGGCGGATGAAATCTGGGACCAGTGCAACGAACTGCTGGCGCAGGATAACTTCTCCGCGCGCGGCATCATGAAGCAGATGAACGTGAAGATGGTGGGCACCACCGACGATCCGATTGACTCCCTGGAGCATCATGCCGTTGTCGCCAAAGACGCCTCTTTTGACATTAAAGTGCTGCCAAGCTGGCGCCCGGACAAAGCCTTCAACATCGAACAGGCCACGTTCAACGACTATATGGCGAAGCTGGCGGAAGTGTCCGATACCGACATCCGTCGTTTCGCCGATCTGCAAACCGCGCTGACCAAACGCCTGGACCACTTCGCGGCGCACGGCTGTAAAGTCTCTGACCATGCGCTGGACGTGGTGCTGTTCGCGGAATCCAACGAAGCTGAACTGGACAGCATCCTGGCGCGTCGCCTCTCCGGTGAATCGCTTAGCGAGCACGAAGTGGCGCAGTTCAAAACGGCGGTACTGGTATTCCTCGGTGCGGAATACGCGCGTCGCGGCTGGGTACAGCAGTACCACATCGGCGCGCTGCGCAATAACAACCAGCGCCAGTTCAAACTGCTGGGCGCGGACGTGGGCTTTGACTCCATCAACGACCGCCCGCTGGCGGAAGAGCTTTCAAAACTGCTGAGCAAACAGAACGAGCAAAACCTGCTGCCGAAAACCATTCTCTACTGCCTGAACCCGCGCGATAACGAAGTGCTGGGCACCATGGTGGGCAACTTCCAGGGCGAAGGTATGCCGGGCAAGATGCAGTTCGGATCCGGCTGGTGGTTCAACGATCAGAAAGACGGCATGGAGCGTCAGATGACGCAGCTGGCGCAGCTCGGTCTGTTAAGCCGCTTCGTGGGTATGCTGACCGACAGCCGCAGCTTCCTGTCCTATACCCGTCATGAATATTTCCGCCGCATTCTGTGCCAGATGATTGGCCGCTGGGTGCATGCGGGCGAAGCGCCAGCGGATCTCCAGCTGCTGGGCGACATGGTGAAAAACATCTGCTTTAACAATGCACGTGACTACTTCGCCATTGAACTGAACTAAGGCCGTCTGAGGTTGATATGCAATACATCAAAATCCATTCGCTGGATAACGTGGCCGTCGCGCTGGCAGATTTAACCGAAGGCACGGAAGTGGCCTTCGATAACCAGTCGGTCACGTTGCGCCAGGCCATTGGCCGTGGACACAAGTTTGCCCTGATCCCCATTGCAAAAGGGGAGAACGTGGTGAAGTACGGTTTGCCCATCGGCCATGCGCTGGCGGATATTGCGCCGGGTGAATATATTCATTCCCACAATACCCGCACCAATCTCAGCGATCTGGACGAGTACAGCTATCAGCCTGAACTACCGAAGGCAGGCGTGCAGGCGGGGGATCGTGAGGTGCAAATCTATCGTCGCGCAAACGGTGATGTGGGGATCCGCAACGAGCTGTGGATCCTGCCGACCGTCGGCTGCGTGAACGGCATTGCGCGTCAGATCCAGACCCGCTTTCTGAAGGAGACCCACGATGCCGAGGGCATCGACGGGGTACATCTGTTCAGCCACACCTACGGCTGCTCCCAGCTGGGTGACGACCACATTAACACCCGCACCATGCTGCAAAACATGGTGCGCCACCCGAATGCGGGCGCGGTGCTGGTGATCGGCCTCGGCTGCGAGAACAACCAGGTCGACGCCTTCCGCGACACGCTGGGAGAATTCGACCCTGAGCGCGTTCACTTCATGGTGTGCCAGCATCAGGACGACGAAGTGGAAGCGGGCGTTGAGCAGCTGCATCAGCTGTATGAGGTGATGCGCCACGACAGGCGCGAGCCGGGCAGGCTGAGCGAACTAAAGTTTGGCCTGGAGTGCGGCGGGTCTGACGGTCTTTCCGGCATTACCGCTAACCCAATGCTGGGCCGCTTCTCGGATTACGTGATTGCCAACGGCGGCACCACGGTGCTGACCGAAGTGCCGGAGATGTTTGGCGCGGAGCGCATTCTGATGAGCCACTGCCGCGACGAAGAGACGTTTGAGAAGACCGTCACCATGGTGAACGACTTCAAACAGTACTTCATTGCCCACAATCAGCCGATTTACGAGAACCCGTCGCCGGGGAACAAGGCGGGCGGAATCACCACGCTGGAGGAGAAATCCCTCGGCTGCACCCAGAAAGCGGGGGCCAGCCAGGTGGTGGACGTTCTGCGCTACGGCGAACGCCTGAAAACCCACGGCCTGAACCTGCTGAGCGCACCGGGTAACGATGCGGTCGCCACCAGCGCGCTGGCGGGGGCGGGCTGTCACATGGTGTTGTTCAGCACCGGTCGCGGTACGCCGTACGGCGGTTTTGTGCCGACGGTGAAAATCGCCACCAACAGTGAGCTGGCGGCGAAGAAAAAGCACTGGATCGATTTCGACGCAGGCCAGCTGATCCACGGCAAAGCGATGCCGCAGCTGCTGACGGAGTTCGTGGACACTATCGTGGAGTTTGCTAACGGCAGGCAGACCTGTAACGAGAAGAACGACTTCCGCGAGCTGGCGATCTTTAAGAGTGGTGTGACGCTTTAAATGTTTTATCGGGTGGCGCTAGCGCTTACCCGACCTACTGAACTTTAATCGCTGCGGCCTGATGCCCTCACCCTGACCCTCTCCCACGGGGAGAGGGTAGAAACACTAAAAACGGCAACCTCAGGGTTGCCGTTTTGCTGTTAACCTCGCAGCGCGTTCTTCGCTAAACGCGCGTCTTCCGCCTGACAGGCCGCTGCGGTGAACAGCACGTCTGTAGAGGAGTTCAGCGCGGTTTCGCAGGAGTCCTGCAGCACGCCGATGATGAAGCCGACGGCCACAACCTGCATGGCGATCTCGTTCGGGATGCCGAACATATTGCACGCCAGCGGGATCAGCAGCAGCGAACCGCCCGCCACGCCGGATGCGCCACAGGCACACAGCGACGCCACCACGCTCAGCAGCAGCGCCGTTGGCAGATCCACAGGAATACCCAGCGTTTGCACTGCCGCCAGGGTCAGCACGGTGATGGTGATCGCCGCACCTGCCATGTTCACTGTCGCACCCAGCGGGATCGACACGGAATAGGTATCGCGGTCCAGGTTCAGCTTCTCCGCCAGCGCCATGTTAACCGGAATGTTTGCCGCCGAGCTGCGGGTGAAGAAGGCGTATACGCCGCTCTCGCGCAGGCAGGTGAGCACCAGCGGATACGGGTTACGGCGGATCTGCCAGAACACCAGCAGCGGGTTGATCACCAGCGCCACCAGCAGCATACAGCCGACCAGCACCATTAGCAGCTGCGCGTAGCCCCACAGCGCGTCAAAGCCGGTTGTGGCCAGGGTAGACGACACCAGACCGAAGATACCGATGGGCGCAAAGCGAATCACGACCTTAACGATAAAGGTCACGGCGTTGGACATGTCGTTGACCAGGTTTTTCGTCGTTTCGTTGCCGTGACGCAGGGCGAAGCCCAGGCCGATCGCCCACACCAGAATGCCAATGTAGTTGGCATTCAGCAGAGCATCAATGGGGTTCGTAACCATGCTCATCAGCAGGCCGCGCAGCACTTCCACAATGCCTGAAGGCGGCGTGACGTCGCCCGCCGCAGAGGTCAGATGTAGCGTGGAGGGGAAGAGGAAGCTAAAGACCACTGCGGTCAGCGCAGCAGAAAACGTGCCCAGCAGATATAAAAAGAGAATCGGGCGAATGTTGGTTTTTTGTCCGTGTTGGTGATTGGCGATAGAAGCCATGACCAGCATCAGTACCAGCACCGGTGCAACGGCCTTCAGCGCGCCCACGAAAAGCGTTCCGAGAAGCCCCGTCGCTTCCGCGGCGGGTTTTGACACCAGCGCCAGCAGAATACCCAGAACCAGACCTACCAGGATTTGTTTAACCAGGCTACCCTGCGTCAGACGCGCAAGCAGGCCCTTAGATTGTGTGCTCATACTAAATTCCTAAGTGAAATTGTGTTCCATCCTGGATGTGCTCTAAGTCACATTTATTTCAGGATGTAAATATTTGTTTGCCTGGTTGAGTATCAAGGAAAGCGGGGAAAGGCGGAAGAGTAAAATGCTGGATTTTACGTGTCACATCATATTTTTTAACTATTGAGTCACAAAAGTGTGTTAACCCTCTCCCCTTTGAGGAGAGGGTTAGGGTGAGGGTGAGGGGATTACTCCGCCTGCTGCTTTTTATCGTGCTGGCGGTTAACCCAGGTATTGATAACCAGCGTCACCAGCAGAATGCCGAACACCACGCCAAGCGAAATGGCGATCGGGATGTGGTAGAAATCCACGATCAGCATCTTGATACCGATAAACACCAGGATCACCGACAGACCGTATTTCAGCATCGAGAAGCGCTCTGCCGCGCCTGCCAGCAGGAAGTACATCGCACGCAGGCCGAGGATCGCAAACAGGTTAGAGGTCAGCACGATGAACGGATCAGTCGTCACCGCGAAGATTGCCGGGATGCTGTCTACCGCGAAAATCACGTCGCTCAGCTCGACCAGAATCAGCACCAGCAGCAGCGGGGTAGCAAACAGCAGGCCGTTCTTACGCACGAAGAAGTGCTCGCTCTCGATCTTGTCCGTCATGCGCAGATGGCCGCGGATCCACTTCACCAGCGGCTTATCACCGATACCGGTATCGTCTTCTTTCGCCAGCGCCATCTTGACCCCGGTGAACAGCAGGAACGCGCCGAACACGTACAGCAGCCATTCGAACTGGGTAATTAGCCAGCTGCCGGCGAAGATCATGATGGTACGCAGGACAATGGCACCCAGCACGCCGTAGACCAGCACGCGGCGCTGCAGGGCTGCAGGCACAGCAAAGTAGCTGAACAGCATCAGCCAGACGAAGACGTTATCAACCGCCAGGGCTTTTTCAATCAGATAACCGGTGAGGAAGGCGAGCGCCTGAGGATCGGCCACCGCACGGCCTTCGGTCGAGGCCAGATACCACCAGAAGGCGGCGCAAAAGAGGAGCGAGAGGGTAACCCAGACCAGCGACCAGACGGCGGCCTGCTTAACGCTCATGCCGTGCTCGCCGCGACGACCCTGCAAAAAGAGGTCGATCGCCAGCATGATGAGCACGACAACCGCGAATCCGCCCCACAGCATTGGAGTGCCGACAGAATGCATACTATTTTCCTTACACATAAAAAACAAAAACGGCCATGGTCAGAAGACGATAGCCGTTAGCTTTTTATGCATAGACCTCGCCTTCCGGCAAGGTCTCACTTACAACCACGAAGGTTGCCCGGCGACCGGATGCATATTTTACGCATCGTAATGACGATCCACCGGCGAAGAAGTTACTCCCCTTTGCAGGTAACAAAATATGTCAGACCATCGGTTTCGTCAATGGCCTGCGCCGTTTCATTACACAGCTTTACGCGATCGCTTCCGCGCCGACGCCGTCTGCCGGGAACACCACGCCGGTCTGGCGGCGGATCTCGGTTTGCAGCTTCGCCGTGGTGCGGCTTACCGCAAGGCCTGGGTGATTCACTTCGTTGTCTTCCACCAGACGGGCGAAGACCTCTGCCTCATAGAGCATAGTGTTAATATGCTGAGGCTGCGTCAGTTCCTGCGCTTTGCCGCCGCGCGGCACGAAGCTCACCTTCTGGCATTCGGAGATCTTCTCGATGACCAGCGACCCGGCTTCGCCCTGAATTTCGCTCGGCAACACGGAATCGCTCACCTTGGAGTGCTGCAGCGTGACGCTGAAATCACCGTAATCCAGCACCACCAAACCGTGTGCATCCACGCCGCTATCCAGCAGGCTGGCGGTGGCCGTAACGCCGTGCGGCTCGCCCCACAGCGCTACGGCAGAGGCCAGGCAGTAAAAACCGATATCCATAATCGAGCCGTTTGAGAAGGCCGGGTTAAAGGTATTCGGATTCTCGCCGTCCAGATAGCGCTGATAGCGCGACGAATACTGGCAGTAGTTGATAAAGGCTTTGCGCACTTTGCCAATTTTCGGCAGGGACTGCTGCAGAAGAAAGAAATTCGGCAGGCTGGCGGTTTTGAACGCTTCGAACAGCACCACCTGGTTTTCGCGGGCAAGCGCAATGGCCGCTTCCACTTCTTCGATATTCGACGCCAGCGGCTTCTCGCAAATCACGTGCTTTTTGTGGCCGAGAAACAGCGCCGTTTGCGGGAAGTGCAGGGAGTTCGGGCTGGCGATATAAACCGCGTCAATGGCGTCGCTTTGCGCCATTTCATCCAGGGAGGTGAAGAGATGCTCGACGAGGTAGTCGTTAGCAAAGCTCTGCGCCTGCTCAAGGCTGCGGGAATAGACTGCGGTGAGTTTAAGTTTGCCGGTTTCGTGGGCGGCGTCGACGAACTGGCGCGTGATCCAGTTCGTTCCAATGACTGCGAAACGTATCATAAACGTTTACGTACTCCGTAGCGGGGAACCTTTAGCCACTGTAGCACGGGATTATTGCAAAACCAGTGCGCTATTCCGCATTACCATTTAACGATAAATGCGTAAGCCACAGGCGGGTATCAAACTCCAGCTGGTGATACTGCGGCTCCATGTGGCAGCACAGGGAATAGAACGCTTTGTCGTGCTCTTTCTCTTTCAGGTGCGCCAGCTCATGCACCACGATCATCCGCAGAAAGGCTTCCGGCGCGTTACGAAACACCGTCGCCACGCGGATCTCCGCCTTAGCCTTCAGCTTGCCGCCCTGCACGCGGGAGATGGCGGTGTGCAGACCGAGCGCGTTTTTCAGCACGTGGATCTTGTTGTCGTACATCACCTTGTTGATCGGCGGCGCGCTCTTCAGATACCGGCTTTTCAGATCCTGCGTATACTGCCAGAGGGCCTTATCGGTCGCGAAATCGTGCGTGCCGGGATAGCGTTTTTCCAGCACCGCGCCGAGCTTCTGCTCGGCAATCAGGCTGCGAACCTGAGTCAGTAAATGCTCCGGATAGCCCTGGAGATAAGTAAGTTGGTTCATCAAAAGCCCAAATTAATGCGAAAACGGGTATACTCACGCACCCTTTTCAGGGATACGCCAAATTTTACCATTCAGGAGGGCCGATGAGCCACTTAGACAACGGTTTCCGTTCACTCAACCTTAAACGTTTCCCGGAAACGGACGACGTTAACCCGCTTCAGGCGTGGGAAGCGGCGGATGAATATCTGCTGCAGCAGTTGGATGAGACTGAAATCCGCGGCCCGGTTCTGATCCTGAATGACGCGTTTGGTGCCCTGGGCTGCGCCCTGGCAGAGCACACGCCGTACAGCATCGGCGATTCCTACCTGAGCGAACTGGCGACGCGTGAAAACCTGCGCCATAACGACATCGACGAGTCCAGCGTGAAGTTCCTCGACAGCACCGCGGACTACCCGCAGGCGCCGGGCGTGGTGCTGATCAAAGTGCCAAAAACCATGGCGCTGCTGGAGCAGCAGCTTCGCGCGCTGCGCAAGGTCGTCACGCCGGATACGCGCATTATCGCGGGTGCCAAAGCGCGCGATATTCACACCTCGACGCTGGAGCTGTTCGAGAAAGTGCTCGGCCCAACCACCACGACGCTGGCCTGGAAAAAAGCGCGCCTGATCAACTGCACTTTCAGCGCGCCGGAGCTGGCCGACGCGCCTGAGACGCTGAGCTGGAAACTGGAAGGCACCGACTGGACCATCCATAACCATGCGAACGTCTTCTCCCGCACCGGGCTGGATATTGGCGCACGTTTCTTTATCGAACATCTGCCGGAAAATCTGGAAGGTGAAATTGTCGACCTGGGCTGCGGCAATGGCGTGATTGGCCTGACGCTGCTGGCGAAGAATCCGGAAGCCAGCGTGGTGTTCAGCGACGAGTCGCCGATGGCGGTGGCCTCCAGCCGTCTGAACGTAGAAACCAACATGCCGGAAGCGGTGGATCGCTGCGAATTTATGATCAACAACGCGCTCTCCGGCGTTGAGCCTTTCCGCTTCAACGCCGTTTTCTGCAACCCGCCCTTCCACCAGAAGCACGCCCTGACGGATAACGTCGCGTGGGAGATGTTCCACCACGCGCGCCGCTGCCTGAAAATCAACGGCGAGCTGTATATCGTGGCGAACCGCCACCTGGACTACTTCCACAAGCTGAAGAAGATTTTCGGCAACTGCGTCACCATTGCGACCAATAACAAGTTTGTGGTGCTGAAAGCGGTGAAGCTGGGGCGTCGTCGCTAAATAACCAGTGCAAGCTGGGTGCCCTGCGCAATCGCCCGCCGCGCATCCAGCTCCATCGCCATGTCGCACCCGCCGATCAAATGCACCGTTTTACCCGCTTCGCGCAGCGGATCGGCCAGATCGCGCTTTGGCTCCTGTCCGGCGCACAAAATCACATGATCCACGCGCAACAGCTGCGGTTCACCACCGATCAGCACATGCAGCCCGTCGTCGTCGATCTTCTGGTAGCTCACCCCCGGGATCATCTTCACTCCGCGCGAGAGCAGGGTGGCGCGGTGGATCCAGCCCGTGGTTTTGCCCAGCCCTTCACCCGGCTTACTGGCCTTACGCTGGAGCATCACGATCTGGCGCGGGCTTTTCGGCAGCTGCGGCCCTTCCGGCCGTAATCCGCCGGACTGGCTCAGGCTGGTATCAATGCCCCATTCTACGCAAAACTCGGCGATGTTCTGGCTGGTGGCCTCGCCCGGCTGGCTTAAATACATCGCGGTATCAAAGCCGATCCCGCCGCAGCCGATAATCGCCACCTTCTCGCCAACGGGCGCTTTGTCACGCAATACGTCCAGATAGCTCAACACCTTCGGATGATCGATACCCTCGATTGCAGGCGTGCGCGGTGCGATCCCGCTCGCGAGGATCACCTCGTCGAAACCGATCAGATCCGCCGCGCTGACAAGCTGGTTAAGCCGCAGATCAACACCCGTCATATCGATCATCCGGCGGTAGTAGCGCAGGGTTTCATAGAACTCCTCTTTGCCGGGGATCTGTTTGGCAATATTAAACTGCCCGCCAATTTCACCGGCTGCATCAAACAGCGTCACGCTGTGCCCGCGCGAGGCGGCATTCACCGCAAACGCCAGCCCAGCGGGGCCAGCGCCCACCACGGCCAGGCGTTTTTTATTGACTGTCGCAACCACCGGCATTTTGGTTTCATGACAGGCGCGGGGGTTCACCAGGCATGAGGTGACTTTGCCGGCGAATATTTGATCCAGACAGGCCTGGTTACAGCCGATGCAGGTGTTGATCTCATCCGCACGGCCGCTTTGCGCTTTGGAGAGCAGTTCGGAGTCCGCGAGGAACGGACGCGCCATCGATACCATATCGGCGTCGCCGCGTGAGATCACATCGTCCGCCACCTGCGGGTCGTTAATGCGGTTAGTGGTAACCAGCGGAACGGAGACTTTGCCCTTCAGCTTGCGCGTTACCCAGCTGAACGCCGCGCGCGGCACCGGCGTGGCGATGGTCGGGATGCGCGCTTCGTGCCAGCCAATCCCGGTGTTGATGATGGTGGCACCTGCGGCTTCAATCGCCTGCGCCAGCTGCACGGTTTCGTCGAACGTGCCGCCGCCCTCCACCAGGTCGAGCATCGACAGGCGGAAGATAATTATAAAGTCCGCGCCCGCACGTTCGCGCACCGCGCGCACCACCTCCACGGCAAAGCGCATGCGGCGGGTATAGTCACCGCCCCATTCGTCGTCGCGCTGGTTGGTGCGTGCGGCGAGGAATTCGTTAATCAGATAGCCTTCAGAGCCCATCACCTCCACGCCGTCGTAGCCCGCCTCACGCGCCAGCGCGGCGCAGCGGGCAAAATCGTCGATCAGCGCCAGGATCTCGTCGTGGCTGAGGGCGTGAGGGGTAAAGCGGTTAATCGGCGCCTGAATAGCCGATGGCGCAACCAGCTTTGGCTGATAGCTGTAGCGCCCGGTGTGCAGAATTTGCAGGGCGATTTTGCCGCCTTCGTTATGCACCGCGTCCGTGACAATGCGGTGATGCGGCAGCTGTGTCGCATCATTCAGAACTGCGCCGCCCTCCATCGTCACGCCTGAAGGGGCAGGGGCTACGCCGCCGGTGACAATCAGCGCCACCCCGTGGCGGGCGCGTTCGGCATAGAAGGCCGCCAGGCGCTCGGCTCCGTCCGGACGCTCTTCCAGCCCGGTGTGCATCGAGCCCATCAGCACGCGGTTTTTGAGGGTGGTAAACCCCAGATCGAGGGGGGCGAATAGCGACGGGTAGCGGCTCATAGTCTCTTCCAGTGTAAAATTATTGTTATGTGGTCGGATGAGTTACTAATTTAGCCAGCGGCAGCAGAAAGGTAAAAGCGGGATCGAATGATTGTGATAGATCTCAAAGAACTTCCCCGGTGGCGCTACGCTTACCGGGGCTACAAAACCCCAGGACGGATAAGCGAAGCGCCATCCGGCGTTATTTACGGCGTCGCTGCCCGCGCTAACCCCGGCGCCTGCCACATCGACGTGGTCAGCCCGCTGTCCACCAGCCCGAGCTGATCCGCGTACACCGCCTGCCATTTCTGCATCATGCCGTCATACAGCTCGCGGTGCGCCGGGTTCGGCGTAAACTCCCGGCTCCACTTCACCAGCCGCTCGCCCGTCGAGGCCATATCCGCAAACAGCCCCGCGCCAGCACCTGCCGCAATCGCGCAGCCGAGCGCCGTCGCCTCTTTCACTTCCGGCACGCGCACCGGCAGCCCGGTGACGTCGCTTAAAATCTGGCTCCACAGGGCGCCCTTTGCGCCGCCGCCCGCAAACACCAGGCTATCAAACGTCACGCCGGAGAAGCGCGAAATCTGCGTCAGGTTACAGGCCGAGACGATTGCCGCGTTCTCCTCCAGGGCGCGGAACAGCGTCGCTTTGTTGCACTTTTCCGGGTCGATGGAGAGGTTAATAAACGACGGCGCGGCGTGGTACCACTGCTTGAAATGCATCGCGTCGGAGAAGATTGGCATTACGCCGTGGGAGCCAGCGGGTACGCGGCCCGCCATCTCTTCCAGCAGGGAATAGGTGTCCATCCCCATCCGCTCGGCAATCAGCTTCTCTTCGGCACAAAAGGCGTCGCGGAACCAGCGCATGGTCAGCCCGGTAAAGAAGCTGATCGACTCCGCCTGTGCCATGCCGGGGATAACGTGCGGGTTCACGCGGATGTTCATCTCAGGGTCGGTGCGCACCTGCGGCAGGTTAACCACCTGCTGCCAGAAGGTGCCGCCCAGCACCGCCGTTTGTCCGGCGCGAACCACGCCCAGCCCCAGACAGCCCAGCTGCACGTCGCCGCCGCCCATCACTACCGGCGTGCCTTCGCGCAGGCCGCTCTGCTGCGCGGCTTCATGGGTAATGGCACCCAGCACGGTGCCGGTCTCTTTTACCGGAGAGAGAATATCTGCGCGCAGCCCGGCCATGTCGAGCAGCGCCGGACGCCAGTCGCGGGAGAAGAGATCCAGCATGCCCGTCGTGCCCGCGTTCGACGGGTCGACCGCCAGCTCGCCGGAAAGCTTCGCCGCCAGCCAGTCGCTGATCATGGTGATTGTCGCGGCCTTGCGGTAGATGTCCGGGCGATGGTGCGCCAGCCACAGCAGGCGCGGCATGGCGCTCAGCGCCAGCGTTTGCCCTGAGACGTCATACACTTCGGATTCAAAACGGTTGTCGTGGATCTCTTTGAGTTCAGCCACCTCGCGGCTGGCGCGGGCGTCGACGTTGGCGCAGGCCCAGATGGCCTCGCCGCTGCGGTCGTACAGCACGATCCCTTCGCGCATCGAACAGCAGGCAACGGACTGAATATCCGCCGCGCTCAGGCGCGCGCGCTCCAGCGCCTGCTGAATGCACCGGCAGGCCAGCTGCCAGTTGGTGTCGAGATCGAACTCCATCGACCCCGGCACGTTCTCCACGCTCAGGTGCTTCCATTCGGCCTGGCCGACGGCAATCTGGTTGCCCTGTAAATCGAAAATCACGGCGCGAACGCTGCCTGTCCCTGCATCTAACGCTAAAAGGTAACTCATGAGCTTGCCTCATTGTTAGCGCAGGGCATGCCCTTTACGTCAGGGCCAGCACCGCGCGGGCTGTCGTCTCCTCCGTCACCAGGCCATTGATACGGCGACCCTTCAGTGCGGCATAAATCGCATCGGCTTTCTCTTCCCCTCCGGCCACGCCAACGATGGTGGGCAGTTGCGCCAGTTCATCGAGAGTGACGCCCAGCAGTTCTTTGTGGATCTCCAGCTCCTCGACGCATTCCCCTTCGGCGTTAAGGAAATAACCGAGGATATCGCCCACCGCCCCTTTGCGGGCATACATCAGCTGTTCACCTTCGCTGATGTAGCCGGAGCGCAGGATCGTGGCGTTACGGCGCTGGTTTACTGAACCAATACCGACCACCGCCACGTCAGCGGCGGTGGCGGCGAGGATCACGTCCCGCACGCTGGTTTCGCGTTTTAAGATCCCGGCCACTTCGGCGGAAGACACGCGAAGCGGGGCGGGGATCATGCTGACGCTGCAGGCCGCGTCCAGCTGTCCGATACCGGTCATATATGGCCCGACGCCGCCGGAGAGCGTCACCAGGCGGATCTGCTGTGAGCTGATAAAGCCGCTCAGGTGCTGCAGGCTGCTCATGGTGGTTTCACCAAACCCCACCGCCAGCAGCTGGCCGGGCTCCAGCACGCCCATCAGCGACTGCGCCGCGCCAATGCCGAGCCGCACGTTCATCGGCGGGGTATTCAGAGCGGGCATTACGCGCACCAGCTTCAGGCCAAAGCGCTGCTGTAGCTCGGTCTCCAGCGCCAGACAGCCCTCGTAGCGGGAGTTGATCTGCACGCGGATAACCCCGGACTGGCGGCCCTTCTCCAGCAGGCGGGAAATCTTCAAACGCGGCAGCCCGAGCCGTTCACCGATGTCGTTCTGGGTCAATCCGTCGTGGTAATAGCACCAGGCCACGCGCGCCACCAGCTCCTCTTCCGCCAGTGCCAGCCCGGCAAACCGTCCTTCTTCCGCAGTGCGTTTATCGCTCATAGTTGAACTCTTATAAAAATTTAGATCATATGTTCTTGATGGCGCAGGTGGAAAGTGTGAGCCACGCGGCAAAACGGATCTTTATAGATCGTTTCTGGTTTATCTGTATCTCAATCGATAAAACTGTGATCCCTGCACGGTTGTAAATATAGTTCACCGTCTACGCTTTTGAACATTATTAAATCTAAAAATCATTTGTTCAATAGCGGAGCGATGATGACCCCACTTCTCGACGCGCGGAATATCAGCAACCAGTTCTCAGGCGTGCCGGTCTTAAAAGGCATTGATTTCACGCTGCTTGCGGGGCAGGTGCATGCGCTGATGGGCGGTAACGGCGCGGGAAAATCGACGCTAATGAAGATCATCGCTGGGGTGGAAACGCCGGATAGCGGTGAACTTTCGGTCGCGGGCGAGTCTTTTGCACGGCTTACCCCGGCGCAGGCGCACCGGTTAGGCATTTATCTGGTGCCGCAGGAGCCTCTGCTTTTCCCCAACCTGACCGTGCGGGAAAACATCCTGTTCCGCCTGCCGCGCGAGCGCGATCGGGAAAAACGGCTGGCGGAGAAACTTGAGCAACTGCAGTGCCAGCTTAACCTCGACGCCGCCGCCAGCACCCTGGAGGTGGCGGATCAGCAGATGGTGGAGATCCTGCGCGGGCTGATGCGCAATGCCAGAATTCTGATCCTCGACGAGCCCACTGCCTCGCTGACGCCCGGCGAAACCGAACGGCTGTTTCGCCATATCCGCGCCTTACAGGCGCTCGGCGTCGGGATTGTCTTTATCTCGCATAAGCTGCCGGAAATCCGCACGCTGTCAAGCCACGTTTCGGTGATGCGCGACGGCGCGGTGGTGCTCAGCGGCGAAACCGCCCAGTTTGACGACAGCGCCCTGATCGCCGCCATGACGCCGGTCAGCCGCGAGAAAGGCTTAAGCGATGCGCAAAAGCTGTGGCTGGCGCTGCCGGGCAACCGCCGCACCCAGGCGCAGGATTTCCCGGTGCTGCGCGTGGAAGATCTCACCGGAGAGGGCTTTATCGATCTCAGCCTGGAGATTTACGCCGGGGAGATCGTCGGCCTTGCCGGACTGGTCGGATCCGGGCGCACCGAGTTTGCCGAAACGCTTTATGGCCTGCGTCCCGTACGCGGCGGGCGGGTGTGGCTGGAGAGCCGGGAGATCACCTCCGATCCGGTTGGTTCACGTCTGGAAAAAGGGCTGGTTTATCTGCCGGAAGACAGGCAGGTGTCCGGCCTGTTTCTCGACGCGCCTGTCCGCTGGAACACGGTGGCGCTGAACGAGCCGTCGCTCTGGCAGCAGCGAAAGCGGGAGTCTGCGGTGGTGGAGCGCTATCACCGGGCGCTGGGGATCAAGCTCAATCATGCGGATCAAACCGTACGCACGCTCTCCGGCGGCAACCAGCAGAAGGTGCTGCTGGCACGCTGTCTGGAGGCCAATCCTTTATTGTTGATCGTCGATGAACCGACGCGCGGCGTGGACGTGTCGGCGCGCGCCGATATCTACCAGCTCATCAAAAGCGTGGCGGCGCAGAATGTTGCGGTGCTGATGATCTCAAGCGATCTCGATGAATTTCCCGGCCTCGCGGACCGCGTGCTGGTGATGCATCAGGGCGTACTCAGCGGCGAGCTGCCGCGCCACGCCGTCAGTCTCGACAGGATGATGGCGCTGGCGTTCGGAGGGCAATCATGAAGACCTTACTGAAAAACCGCGAGCTGAGCGCGTTTCTCGCCATTCTGGCGCTGTTCGCCGTGCTGGTGGCGCTGAATCCGTCCTACCTGAGTCTGCAGACGCTGGGGATGATCTTCGCCAGCGCGCAGATCCTGATCCTGCTGGCGATCGGCGCGGCGCTGGTGATGCTGACCCGCAATATTGACGTCTCTGTGGGCTCAACCGTCGGGCTGTCCGCCATTGCCGTCGGCGTGGCGCTTAATAGCGGCTACAGCCTGCCCGTTTCCATTCTCTTCGCGCTGTCCATCGGCGCGCTGGCCGGGGCGTTCAACGGCGTGCTGGTGGTGGGGCTGCGCATCCCTGCGATTGTCGCCACCCTCGGCACGCTGGGGCTTTACCGCGGGGCGATGCTGCTCTGGACCGGCGGAAAGTGGATTGAGGGGCTGCCGCCGGGACTGAAATCTCTCTCTGAGCCTGCCGCCGTCGGCATTTCGCCGCTCGGCATGGTGGTGTTGATCATCGCGGCCACCGGCGCGTGGACGCTGTCGCGCACCGCGTTCGGGCGTGATTTCTACGCGGTGGGGGATAACCTCGCCGCCGCGCGACAGCTGGGCGTGGCGGTGAACCGCACGCGCATGATCGCCTTCACCCTCAACGGCATGCTGGCGGCCTGCGCCGGGATTGTCTTTGCCGCGCAGATCGGCTTTGTGCCCAACCAGACCGGCAGCGGGCTGGAGATGAAGGCCATTGCCGCCTGCGTGCTCGGCGGCATTTCGCTGCTGGGCGGCACCGGCACGCTGGTCGGTGCGTTCCTCGGCGCGTTTTTCCTTACTCAAATCGACACCGTGCTGGTGCTGTTCAGGCTACCGGCGTGGTGGAACGACTTCATCGCCGGGCTGGTGCTGCTGGGCGTGCTGGTACTTGACGGACGCCTGCGTCAGGCGCTTTCAAGGCATCAGCGGGCGCTGAAGTACGGTCGCTTCCAGCCGGGTAACAAAGGGGGAAAGCACGTCACCCCGTTTCCCAAACGCAAAAAAGAGGTGGCGTAAATGAGGCTTAACTGGGAAAGCGCGCTGCTGATTTTACTGGTGCTGGAGATCCTGCTCTTTGGCGCCATCAATCCGCGCATGCTTGATATCAACATGCTGCTGTTCAGCACCAGCGATTTTATCTGCATCGGCATTGTGGCGCTGCCGCTGACGCTGGTGATTATCAGCGGCGGGATCGACATCTCCCTCGGCTCCACCATTGGGCTGTGCGCGATTGCGCTGGGGGTGATGATGCAGGCCGGGTGGCCGATGGCACTCGCCATTCCATTGACGCTGCTGCTCGGCCTGCTGTGCGGGCTTTTGAACGCGGCGCTGATCCACTACACCGGCATCAGCCCGCTGGTGATCACCCTCGGCACGCTTTACCTCTACGGCGGCGGGGCGCTGCTGCTCTCCGGCATGGCGGGGGCGACGGGCTATGAGGGCATCGGCGGCTTCCCGGACAGCTTTACCGCCTTTGCTAACCTCACGGTGCTGGGGCTGCCGATCCCGCTGGTGTTGTTCGCGGTGATTACCGCTTTCTTCTGGCTGATGACCCACCGCGGGCGCTTTGGCCGTCATCTGTTTTTGATTGGGCAGAACCCGCGCGCGGCGCGCTATGCGGCGCTGTCGGTCAACGGCATGCCGTATGCGCTGTACGGCCTGGTGGGCGTGGCCTCGGCGATTGCCGCGCTGGTGATGGTCTCCTATTTCGGCTCTGCGCGTTCGGATCTGGGGCGCGATTTGCTGATGCCCGCGCTCACCGCCGCCGTACTCGGCGGGGCAAATATTTACGGCGGTTCAGGGTCGGTGCTGGGTACGGCGCTGGCGGCGCTGCTGGTGGGGTATCTCCAGCAGGGATTACAGATGGTCGGCATCCCCAACCAGGTGTCGAGCGCGCTGTCGGGGGCGCTGCTGGTTGTGGTGGTGATGGGACGTTCGCTAAGTCTGCACCGCGAATGGGTGCGATCTCTCTTCAGAAAACTATCCGGAGCGTAAGATGAAAACAAAACTGCTCGTCCTGGCAATGGCCCTCAGCTTCGCTTCGGCGCAGGCGGCGGACCGCATTGCCTTTATCCCCAAGCTGGTGGGCGTGGGTTTCTTCACCAGCGGCGGCAACGGCGCGAAAGAGGCGGGGAAAGATCTTGGCGTGGACGTGACCTACGACGGCCCGACCGAGCCGAGCGTTTCCGGCCAGGTGCAGCTCATCAACAACTTCGTCAACCAGGGCTATAACGCCATTATCGTCTCCGCCGTGTCGCCGGACGGTCTCTGCCCGGCGCTGAAGCGCGCGATGCAGCGCGGCGTGAAGGTCCTGACCTGGGATTCCGACACCAAACCGGAGTGCCGCAGCATCTACATTAACCAGGGAACGCCGGAACAGCTGGGCGGCCTGCTGGTGGAGATGGCGGGCAAACAGGTCACCAAGCCGAATGCCAAAGTGGCGTTCTTCTACTCCAGCCCCACCGTCACCGACCAGAACCAGTGGGTGAAAGAGGCGAAGGCCAAAATCGAGAAAGATCACCCCCAGTGGCAGGTCGTGACCACCCAGTTTGGCTATAACGACGCCACCAAATCCCTGCAAACCGCCGAGGGGATCTTAAAAGCGTATCCGGATCTGGACGCGATCATCGCGCCGGACGCCAACGCCCTGCCGGCGGCGGCGCAGGCGGCGGAAAACCTGAAGCGGGAAGGGGTGGCGATTGTCGGCTTCAGCACGCCGAACGTCATGCGTCCGTACGTTGAGCGCGGGACGGTGAAAGCCTTCGGCCTGTGGGATGTCGTACAACAGGGCAAAATTGCGGTCAATGTCGCCGATCGTCTGCTGAAAAAAGGCGATCTTAACCCTGGCGACAGCGTGGACGTAAAAGGTATCGGTGCGCTGAAGGTGGAGCCGAACAGCGTGCAGGGCTATCAGTATGAGGCGAAGGGCAACGGCATCGTGCTGCTGCCGGAGCGGGTGGTGTTCACCAAAGAAAACATCATCAAATACGATTTCTGACGGGGGAGCAAATGGCTGATTTAGACGACATCAAAGACGGCAAGGATTTTGGCATCGGCACGCCGCAGCAGAATGTGCCGTTCACGCTGAAGGGCTGCGGCTCGCTGGACTGGGGCATGCAGTCCCGCCTGGCGCGCATCTTTAACCCGCAGAGCAACCGCACGGTGATGCTGGCCTTTGACCACGGCTACTTTCAGGGGCCGACCACCGGCCTTGAGCGTATCGATCTCTCCATTGCGCCGCTGTTCGGTGAAACAGACGTGCTGATGTGTACCCGCGGCATTCTGCGAAGCCAGGTGCCCGCCGCGACAAACAAACCGGTGGTGCTGCGCGCCTCCGGCGGTAACTCCATTCTGGGCGAGCTGTCGAACGAGTGCGTGGCGGTGGCGATGGAAGATGCCCTGCGCCTGAACGTCTGCGCGGTGGCGGCGCAGGTGTACATCGGAAGCGAGTTTGAGCATCAATCTATCAACAACATCATCAAGCTTGTCGATGCAGGGGCGCGCTACGGCATGCCAACGCTGGCGGTAACGGGCGTCGGCAAGGAAATGGCGCGTGACGCGCGCTACTTCTCGCTCGCCAGCCGCATCGCCGCCGAGATGGGGGCGCAGTTCGTCAAAACCTACTACGTGGACGAGGGCTTTGAAAAAGTGACCGCCAGCTGCCCGGTGCCGATCGTCATCGCCGGGGGCAAAAAGCTGCCGGAGCTCGAGGCGCTGGAGATGTGCTGGCGGGCGATTGATCAGGGGGCGTCCGGCGTGGACATGGGACGCAATATCTTCCAGTCCAGCGCGCCGCTCGCCATGCTGAAAGCGGTGAAAAAAGTGGTTCACGAGAACGTGAGCGCCCGGGAGGCGTTCCAGTTCTGGCAGGACGAGAAACAGGGAGAAGCAAAATGAACGTGACGCTGGTTGAAATTAACATCAAGCCCGAGCGGGTGGACGAGTTTCTTGAGGTGTTTCGCGCCAACCACGAGGGGGCCATCAAGGAGCCGGGAAACCTGCGCTTTGACGTATTGCAGGACCCGCGGGTGAAAACCCGCTTCTTTATCTACGAGGCCTATAAAGATGAAGAGGCGGTGCTGGCGCATAAGCAAACGCCGCACTATCTGGCGTGCGTGGATAAGCTCGAGGAGCTGATGTCGGAGCCGCGCAAAAAACGCAGCTTTGTGGGATTGTTGCCCGAGTAGCGGCTTTGCCCGGTGGCGCTGTTCAGGCCAGCTCCAGCAGCTTCACCTGCACCGTTGCCCCCGGCATCAACTGCTGCAAATTGTTGACCAGCTCTTGCCCTGCCTCTTCCAGTGCCGCAAGCGGCATCGACGGCAGGCTTTCAAGGATAAACCACATCGATTGCGCCTGGCTGTCCAGGCGGGTCCGTATCCCCTGTCGCCAGTTCCAGCGGCGGCAGGTGACGCCGAGATCGTCACGCCAGATAACCTCGCCCGGTTCCGGATGTTCCACCACCGGCTCTCCCTCTTTAAATGTATCAAACGGCTCGCTGCCGTCGGCCAGCGTCAGACGCGGCGCGCCCGAGTACGCCGCGAGATTTTCCCCACCCACCGGAATGGCGTAGCGAATGCTCACCGCGTTATAGATATCCACGACCGGATCCAGCGACGGCAGCGAACCGTCTTTCAGTACCCGCTTGCGCAGGGCCGCGGCCGAGCAGGGCGTACGTTTCGGTTTCGCGCCGAAGGCTTTGAATACGTTATCCCAGTCCGATAGGTGTGCATTAGCCCACGGCACATCATCATTCAACATCTGCTGGCAGGCCTGCGCCAGCGCGGCGGGCGCAACCTCCGGGTAGGTAATCGGCGCAGCTTCAACCAGAATGCTCAGCGCCCGAAAGCCAGGGGCAATCCCGGCAAGACGCGAATCTATTGACGGCGTAACGAGAGACATAAATAATCCTGTATTGACTGTTTTATACCATGGTAGTGACCAATGACAGATAAAGTCAATATAATGACTGATTTGGGTTCCGATGTTGCCCAGGTAAGCCTGGCCGTGGCGAACCGCATCCGCAACTGGCGGAAAGAGAAAAAGCTGTCGCTCGACGAGCTATCCCGTCGCGCCAGCGTCAGCAAAGGCATGCTGGTGGAGATCGAGAAAGGGGCCGCCAACCCCAGCATCGCCATTTTGTGCAAGCTGGCCGCCGCGCTTGGCATCTCCGTGGCGGATATCGTTAACGTCTCCAGCGAGCCGCTGGTGCACATTATCGAAGAAGCGGCGATCCCGGTTCTGTGGCAGGGCGCACAGGGCGGTTACGCCAGGCTCCTGGCGGGCACCGCGGGCCCGGACATGATTGAGCTGTGGCAGTGGGAGATGCATCCGGGGGAGTCTTTCACCTCGACAGGGCATCCGGCGGGAACCTTTGAGCTGCTGCACGTGAACGAAGGCGTATTGACGCTGACGGTGGATGAGACGGTTACACAGGTGAATGCTGGCGCGTCGGCGGTGGCGAAAACCGAAGCGGCGCACGGCTATGCGAACGAAGGGGAGAGCGTGCTGCGCTTCACTATGACTGTGGCGGAGTTTCACCGTTAAAAAACAGCCCGGTGGCGCTACGCTACCGGGCGAACGTCTTTCAGGAATGATGATTCTGCAACGTAGCGAGCAGACTGTCTGCACTGTATTGTCTGAGGAGTTTTTCATCTCTGGCAGGCAGCTCGCTTTGAAGAAACGCGTCCAGACCCTCGGTATTGGCACCGTTATAAATAAAAATACGGGCAGGATCGTACAGTGCCATCGTTTTAATCGACGCATTGGTGGTGATCAGCTTCTTATTCAGAACCAGCGCTTCCAGTGCGCGGAGTGTTAAACCATTTTGCTCAGGTTTGTTTATTTCCAGCATAATTGAGCAGTGTTTGGCTTTTTTAATATTGTCCAGATAGCTGAGTTTTTTATTCTGACAATTACCGGGGTAGTTATCCTGATTATTGTACTTATCCAGCAGATAAAAATCTGTCTCATAACCGCTATTTTCAAGTACCGGTGTCAGGGTACGAAGAACATCTGCCCGAATGGGTTCATAGCCACCGACAAAAAAACAGCTTTTATTTTCAGCTGCGCTCTCTTTTTGAAATTGCTGGATTTCTTGCCAGCTAAATGGCAAAAACTGCTCTATAGCACGCAAGTTATAGCGTTCGCAATCAGCAGGATCGAAGCTATAAATAGCATCAAATATGGGCCGAACGGTCTCGATGTAATCCGCATCCTGCGCCAGTTGCCCAAGAAGACGACGTTTGCGCGTCAGGGCATCAACGGAGTCGCGCAGAATCAACACTTTTTTACATGGCATGCTGGCGACATAATCCAGGAACGGAAAGACGCTGTAGCCATTACAAATCGCGATATCATCCCGCTTGATTGCCGATAATTTAACGGCACAGTGCGTGCGCTTATGCCATTTTTTTAACGCCTCGCCTGGCAGTAGGGCATTGATCGATTTGTAGCGTCGCATAATGCGATTAATTTGCTTTACGGGATGATCCTTAGCAAGCGAGTTAAGCATCATGATTTCGAAAGGATTGACCCATTCCAGGAAAAAATAGCGCATGGTCCCTCAGGAGAAGATAGCCGATATTGCAGGAATGATATCGTATTCTGCCAGACGGGTCATTAAACACCCCCTCCTGCGGAGGGGGGCGATATTACGCCTCTTCCACACTCACCCTGAGCGCTGCTTCCAGCTCCTGCTCACACTGCTCAATCGTTAGTGTCAGTAGTGGCTCAATGCGGATGGTTTTCGAGTTGTTGAGCGTCCCGGACTCCAGCACCCGCTGGCGGAACATCACGCCCGCGAAGCTGTAGCCGATTTCGTTGTCGACAATCTCGATTGCACCGGGCTCATCAATGCAGCGTCTGAACCATCATGGGCAACACCCGCCCGGCGTCATTGAGGGTTTGCCAGCGTATCTCGCAGCGCGGTGCGCGACGGCACCATTCGGTTTTTCGTTGGCTGAAGGGAGCAACAACACCAGCGTTAACAACGGGCGTGCCGTTGATGACGGTCTGGAAAAGCGTCACGTAATACGGGGTAGGATTCGTCGCGATTAATCCCTCATCGGAGTAAGACCAGCGTATTTCCCGATAGGCGCGATCGGGGTTTCCTTTTAATCCCTCCGGGCGATAGAGCAGCTTAAACGCCGAACGTACCGCTATCTGCACATCCCGACTGCCCTCATGGGCTGACGGAATACTGGCGATGTTAAGCGTAAAGAGCGATTCGCGATCGGCTGGCAGGTCAGCCTCTGCCTGCAGCAGGCGGATAATATGTTCATGTCCGGGTTTTATGGCAAATAGCGGTGGTATAACCACCAGCGAACGGCCCGCAGACCCGGGCGCTTCTGCGCCGGGCCATTTTCCACCGGGAGAGATTCGGACAGTAACAAGGTAAGGTATGTCCGACTTGTTGCGCACCGGGACGGTGGTTGATTTATCTCTTTGCTGAATGATAAACCGGGTTCCACCAACAACTACGCCCGCATGTCCCTGCGCGTTGACCAGCAACACAATCATCAGTGAAATCGCGAATATTTTCGCCGACATGACAAATTTATGCATAAGTCAAAACAAAGGTTGCTGCCGCGTTTGCGGTACCTGGGGTGACGGTATCCGTGACGGCGAGATAGCGGGCAAAGAAAACGAGCTCGGCGGTCGTTTGATTTCCGGTAAGCACAAAGGGAAGGCTCTCTCCGCTCAGCGGCAGCGGGGATTTATCGGTGTTAAAAAGGCCGATTGCGACACCGCTGGCGCTATTTTGCGCCTCGGTAATCGCCAAAAGCGCGTTGTTTTGTCCGTCAGGTGTTCCTTCGAAACGGGTAGTAATGGTGTTAAGCCCCGCCCCGCACTGCTCGACGTTAATCGTGAACCGCTCATACGGTGTCTCATTTTTAGCCTTCTCAAGCTGGGTGGCATTAACCTGCGTCATGGTAACGACCAGATGTTCTGAGTCGGGGGAAATGACGCAGGTTTTGTTTTTTATCGTTCCCGTAATATAAATCGTTCCGTCATGCGACATTGTTTTGGCCAGCGGGAACAGTGCCAGAGATACGCTAAGAAAAGCTAGTCTGATGAAGGGTTTCACGCGGGCCTCACTGATAAAGCAGATCGAAATACATCACCGCCGTGGCTTCGCCTGATGTGACGGTGGGCAAGGTGGATTTGTAGCGTAAAAAGAAGGTCAACAGATTGTCCCCCGGCGCAAGCGGATAGTGGGCAGATTCGGTGTTGTTAATATCGATGGGCGTGAGAGTGCTATCCAGAAGCTCTACGCCCAGACCGGTCGCCATGGTTGCGAGGTGGCCTTTACCGGTATCTGAAAGCGCCAGCAGGGAGGGATTGTCCCGATCCGCCTGTCCGGTAAACCACACCTGAGTATCGGTAATCGCAGCGGTACAGCCTTTGAGACTAATATCGAATTTTTTCGGGGGAGTGGTGGAGCCCGGTACGGGAAAATCGCCTGCGGAAAACTCGCCCATGTCGACAGTCTGCTCCACGCTTTGCGTATCGACATTGCAGGATTCACCGACAATGGTACCGAAAACGTGAAGGTTATAACTGCCGTCAGCCATGACGAACGGGGTGAATAACAGGGCTGTCAGATACAGCCCTTTTTTCCAGGTAATATTCATCATTTATCCTCAGGCGAAATCAATGCGTAACAGTGCCAGAGCGGTGAAAACACCCAGCTCGGGAGAAAGACCCGTGGTGCTGATTGGATACGCTTGCAGCGTCACGTTGGCTTTTCCAGAGATATCCGTCTCGAAGGGCGCGTGACTTGAAAAGACGTTCGGCGTAAGGGGCGTGCCGTCCTCACGGGTGACGACGACCCCCACGTCCGGATTGTCCGTAGCCAGCGCCTGTGGATAACGACTGTCCGCCGTGCCCGTTAAGCGCAGCGTTAACTGCGCGGGAGATTCAACGTCCCCATTGCATTCGACCGGAACGTTAAAGGTTTTTGGACGGACATTATCGGGCATCTGCCCCGCCTGTCTGAAATCACCGTGGTAGAGTTTACCCAGATCCACCGTGACGGTTTGCCCGGCGTTGATGACGCAGTTTTGCGGAACGCTAATCACCCCGCTGTAGATGATTTTATAAACAACCGTATTAACCGGCTCATGATCCGTTGTGGTGATATAGACGTTAAACATGAGCCTTGAGGGGATCACGACGGTGCCGATAAAGGGTTTTACAATTTGCAGCCTGAACACAAGATGACTGTCGTTGACGGGGAATACCCCTCCCGTATCGACTTCGTCATGGCCGCCCATATGCACATATTCAACTGGCGGATAGAAATCGCCGATGGTGGCATCGTGAATTTTCATGGCCCCAATGATGTAATCCGGATCAAGCTGCAGATACTTCCATTCGCCTTCGGTTTTGATGACGGGATACGGGCTCAGGTAAGTACGATAGGTTCGTTTGTCCCAGTCCCCCGCCGGACATCTTGCACCGATATTAACATCCTGACTTTTCTCTAATTCTGTACCGCTACCGGGGCGATTCTGATCGGTCGTGAGTGTAGTGGTCAGGTCGTAGTTAACGATGGAAATGCTGCCATTGGCGTTAACGCAGGTTTTGGCGAGTCCATTACCGCTAAACGCCAGCCCCGCTACGCTGATTAACATTATCCATAGCTTCATTTATAAACACTCCATTTTCAGCCGTACCAGCGGCGCTTTGCTTTCCGGTAGTTGATATCTCGCCGTACACTGCCGGTTTGCACCTTCTCCCCATTGAATATTCAGCGTTCCTGTTGGGTTCAGGCCGGACAGATAGGTCTCACCCTCTTCACCGACAATCGTGTTGCTGCCGCCGTCGTCGCGGGTCACCATGGCGCCGAAAGGAACGGGTTTTCCACGATAGAGCAGGGTCATTAAGGCGCGCGTACCGGGGCGCGCTTTGAACGTCGCGCGCACAACAGCACCTCGTGTCGGCACAACGTGCGTCACCGCATCGTCAATATCCACATCGTCGGCCAGCGAGTTGGTATCCAGTGCCATGCGATTGAGGCGATAGGACGAGGCGTAGGGAACAACGGCATAACCACGCCAGTCCGTGTGGATGCCGGGTTCATTTTCAATCTTGACCTCTTTTGCTCCTGGCGCAGCAATGAGTACGTTGGTATCGCCCAGAGGCTGGCTCAGGGTGATGCCGTTGCGGTGCGCGATAACGCCGCCATTTAACCCGTAGTTGACCTGCTGATAGTCCCCGTTTTGGCTATAGTTATACCCGACGCTGGCATTACCGTATGCGCTGTCGTATTCCATGCTGCTCGCCCCCTGAGCGTGCGAGCCATGGCGGGTATAGCCTTGCTGCACGCTGTAGCTGAGGTTGTTGTCCTCCAGCAGCGTGCCGTTTATGCCTGCGTTCTGGGACGTGTCACCCTGTTTGTTTGTGCTCAGGCTATAGGTTGCATAGGCATAATTATGTTTTTGTCCCACTTCATTCTGTGGGGATAACCACTGGTTTAATGGCAGCGATATATTCAGCGCGTAGATTTCATCACTTCCCGACATGCCGGGGGCCTTATTGTAGTTATAGGAGAGGCTCCAGGAGACGTCTGCCCAGGTCCCGCTGTATCCAATCTGCAATAGCGTATTTTTCTCATCCGTGTGCCAGTAGCTTTGCTGGCTACCGGTAACATAAACAGAACCCGAACCAGGCAATTGCTGAGAGAGATTGAACTGCACCTTGCCGCGTTTGGTGTAGTAAAGGTTGTAGTAATCCATCCAGAGGGTTTGCGCATTATCCTCCTCCTGAGCGTCGCCTTTATAGCCCCGCATTTGTCTGTAGGCGGTTTCATCCAGGGTGTAAAACCCGGAGGTGGAGTAGCGATAGCCCAGCAGCTGAAAGTTTGTGCCAATGGCGTTTAAGGATTTCGCGTACAGAAAACGAATGGACTGTCCGGAGTGACTGCTATCATCGGCGAGGCGGCTTTTTGCGTGCGTCACGTCAACAGAGAGGGCACCCGCCTCGCCCATGTTCAGCCCTGCGCCCAATGCGGCGGCAGTGTAGTTCCGGGTCAATTGTGATCCGCCGTACGCGGTAAGACCGTGAGGAAGCCCCCAGATCAGAGAGCCCTGAATAAACTCAACGTCATCCTGCTGGCTACCGCTGCTACGGTATTCAGCCGCCGTCAGGGCGTATTTTAGTCGTCCTTCGCGCTGAAGAATGGGCACGGCGGAATAGGGCACGGAGTAGCTATTGATGCTGCCGTCTGCCTCTTTGACTTCGACCATCAAGTCACCGCTGGATGAGGTGGGGAAAAGGTCGTTGATCGCGAATGCGCCGGGCGGCACGTAGCTTTGATAAATGACGTAGCCGTTCTGCCTGATGGTTACCTGGGCATGACTTTTCGCGATTCCGCGAATGGTTGGCGCAAAGCCCTTCATGCTGTCCGGCAGCATATTGTCATCAGAGGCAATTTGCGCACCGCGGAAGGGCAGGCTGTCAAAGACATCTGAGGGGGTATAGCTGTCTCCCAGCGTTAGCCTTCCCTGAAGGGGGACGACCGTACGCTCCGCATAGGTGCTGATATGCTGCCAGCTATCGCTTTTGCCCTGAGCGCTACTGGAATGGTTCCAGGAGACATTGTCACGCAAACGCCACGGGCCGATATTTAAACCGCTGTTAAGGCCGAGAAAAGCGTTGTTGCTGGTCCCATTATCGGTTCCGCGATCGCGACTGCGCGATCCGGAAAAATTATAATTAAGCAGGAGCGCGTTAATCCCCTCATCCCACTGGTCGGGAGGAATATAGCCTCGCGCATTGTTTCTCATGGCAACCTGGGGGATGCTGATATTTAGTCTGAGCTTTTCAAAATCAAACGTGGTGCTGGCATCTGGAATGGCACCCGCCACATCAGTACAGTTATCTTTTTGAGCCGATGCCTGTAAAGAGAGAGCCTGAAGGTTGACCCCCATATTCTCAAGAGACTTCGCCGACAGGCAGGCGACAAGGCCAGTGTCATCCGTCGATTTTGCCGGGGCACTGTCTTCCACTTTCCGGGCATCGAAGGTGATATCGCGCGTAGCGATAAAGTGCTCATTCAGCCATATATCCACGCGGTAGACGCCGGGCGCCTGACCGTTAGTGGAAAAACGCGACAGATCGGCAACCGCTGAAGGATCGCCTGACAAGAAGGCGGGATTGAAAAAATACTCAGCGCGCGCTTCGGTAAGTGCGAGGAGTGCCGTAACGGCTACTGCCACGGGCGTCAGCGAGGTTAAATAGGCTGTGTCTGGAGCCGGTGAATCGTTACGCTTCATCTACTTTTCCTGCTATCCATGGCAAGGCACTTTTTGTCTGCATGCAGATCGTGTTTTCCAGTCTGCTATCAAGAACACGTTTGTGCGGGCGTATTAGCGCCAAAATCATTCACCGTCTGGAACCTGACGCGCCCGGCACCGCCGCCTGGAACAGGCAGGGTAAGGGTGTTGAAGGGGGCCACCATCGAATTTGGCAGTTGTGTATCACCGACGAAAAACTGCACAAGCGAAACGTAATAGGGGGACGGATTTTTAATGGACACCTGGCCGTTGGCTGTCTGGCAGGAGAGTGTTTTGGGCGCATCGGCGGAGAGAGACGCCAATTTTTTCGGACGGACAAACAGTTTTATTACGCTTTGCGTGGCAATCTGTAGCGTGTTCCCATTTAGCTTACTTTTATCAATAGAGGGAATTGCTTTACTGTTAAGATAAAATACGCTTTCACGATCGGTGGGCAGGTCCGGCCCCGCATACATAATACGTAACGTATTTTCTTTTTTAGGGTGTATAACAAACAGCGGTGGGGTAATAATAAAATCAGAAGATTTTACACCATCAGCATTGGCCACCCAAGTCTGAATCAGGAATGTATTATTACTTGACGAGTTAATAACAGGTAGTGATGCCTGTTTATCACCCTGAGGATAAATGACACGAGTGGCTCCCAGGGCGATGCCGCCGGCATTTGCATCAGGTGTCATACCTGCTGTAAGCGTAAACGTTGCGGCCATGAATAAGCCAGCACGTAATTGATTAATCATGAATCCTTTCATTTTCTCTTTATTCTCTCAATGAGACGACTTTATGCATTTTATTGATAGATGACGTTAAACCAGATCTGCGCATCGGCATTTCCTGCCTGCACGTGAGGGGCTGTCGACCGATATTTCGCGATGAATCTCAGCACGTTCTCACCCCCTTGGAGGGGAGCTTTCCAGAGGGGCGTGGTACCCGGAATGAGCAGATGACCTGTCGCATCAAAAATACCTATCCCAATACCCTTCGCGGCCCCTGCACCCTTGCCGGCATGAAAGATCTGGGGATCTTTTAACGCCGTCTCTCCGTAAAACAGTACGCCGGCACGTTGGCTTACGCTGGCATCACACTCTTCAAGTTTGATTTGAAAAGGCGTCGGCATAGCCCAGTCCCCGGTCGAGATGAACTGGCTGCTACGTACCTGCCCCATGTGAACGACCAGATCCTGGCTGTCGGTGTTCACGGTACAGGCGGCATTAACGACCTGACCCATAAAGGTGACCTGCCCATCTTCACTCGCCAAAGCATGCCCTGAAGTACACGCTATCAGGCCCAGAGCGAGTAATACGTATTGAGTGGCATACTTCATCATTCGCTAAATTTCCATTGAACGCGTAACACCTCTCCGTCAGAGAGGTGTCACAGACGTTAGCGAATCAGGAGTAAACCATCTGGAATGTTGCCGTGGATGAGACGTTACCGGGTGTTGCGGCTCCCGTCGCGATGTAGTCCACGCTCAGAGGAATGATATTTTCGCCGTTGATGAGTTTTGTGGAGGAGGACGTCTCACCCAGCTTCAGCGTGTTGCCATCTGGGCCAAACAGTTGCAGAGCAACGTTGGTGGCGGCACCTGCGCCTGCGGTATTCGCCAGGGAGCCAACCTGAGCGGCATCCTGTTGGCCGTTAAAGATAACCGCAGCGTTTTGGCTGACGGTCGTGTCGCAATCTTCCAGCACGATGCTGAAATCTTCTTTTTGATTTGCCTGCATACCGGCAGCGGTCAGTTTGACAGTGCGAACCTGGCTCAAAATGACGGTCTGATCGACGGAATCAGCCGCAACGGAACACGCGGCGTTAACCACCTGACCGACGAAGTTCACCGTACCGCCGGAGACGGTTACGGTATCAGCCTGAGCGTTCATCGCCAGGCCGCCCAACAACGCTGTAGTCACAGCCATACCCAACAATTGCTTCTTCATAGAAATCCTTTTAAAAAAAAATTAACGTTAATAATATCTGGAATACCAGAAGGGCCTTGCTATACATCCAAAAATATCAACAGTAAAATATTATATTAGACATTTTGGTATCGTAATTTATAATTTAATTCTCACATGGTAGAAATGTACCGAAGGTAATGCAATCTATTTGTTCGGTGTTTTTATTAGAACTTCTTAATTTATGATTAAAATAATCTTAATCTATGGGAACCTATTTGCCGGGGTTATATTAATTTATGTGAATATATAATATGTGAAATCGGTGATATCAGTAGCGAGGCATACGAATACCGTTTGAATAACTATTATCAGTCCCTGATTTATTTACGGTTGTGGTAAATGTTGCCGTAATGATTATTTTATTACGTTAAGAAATAACAGGAGCCCCCACTAAATAGGGGGGCTCATTATTACGCCTCTGCCACGCTCACGCGCAGGGCTGCCAGCGCTTTGCGCGCCGCTTTCAGCACCTGCTCACACTGCTCAACGGTGAGCGTCAGCGGTGGCTCAATGCGGATGGTTTTCGAGTTGTTGAGCGTCCCGGCCACCAGCACCCGCTGGCGGAACATCTCGCTCGCGAAGCTGTAGCCGATTTCGTTATCAACAAATTCAATTGCCATCAGCATCCCTTTGCCGCGGGCCTCCTGCACCAGGTCCGGGTATTCCCGGCCCAGCTGGCGGAAGCCGTCCAGCAGCATGTCGCCTTTCTGCTCCGCCTGCGCAGGCAGGTTTTGCTCCAGCAGCACGTTGATGGTCGCCAGCGCCGCCGCGCAGGCCAGCGGGTTACCGCCAAAGGTGGTGGTATGCAGGAACGGGTTGTCGAACAGCACAGAGAAGACCTCTTCCGTCGCCACCGTCGCACCTATTGGCATCACGCCGCCGCCCAACGCTTTCGCCAGGCACAGGATGTCCGGCTGAACGTTCTCATGCTCGCAGGCAAACATCTTGCCCGTGCGCCCCATCCCGGTCTGGACTTCGTCGAAGATCAGCAGCGCGCCAAACTCATCGCACAGCTGTCGCACGGCGGGCAGATAGCCCTGCGGAGGCAGGATGACGCCGCCTTCGCCCTGAATCGGCTCCAGGATCACCGCCGCCACGTCGTCGCCGGTTTTGCGGCATTCACTCAGCACGGTGCGCATGGCGTTAATGTCACCGAACGGCACGTGGCGGAAGCCCGGCAGCAGCGGCATAAACGGTTTGCGGAAGGTGGATTTGGCGGTCGCCGACAGTGCGCCCAGGGATTTCCCGTGGAACGCGCCGCTGGTGGCGATAAAGGTAAATTTCCCGCGCGGCGACTGGTACGCTTTGGCGAGCTTAATCGCCGCTTCGACCGACTCGGTGCCGCTGTTGCTGAAGAAGCTGTATTTCAGCTTGCCGGGCGTTAAGGCCGCCAGCGTTTTCGCGAGCATGGCGCGAAGCGGGTCGAGCAGTTCCTGGCTATGGAGAGGTTGTTTCGCAAGTTGATTCTGTACGGCGGAAACCACTACTGGATTACGGTGCCCCACGTTAAAGATACCGAAACCACCCAGGCAATCTATAAACTCCTGTCCCTGGGTGTCGACAAGCGTGTTGAGACTTCCCGCTTGCCACTCTACGGCTCCGTAATCCCCGCCGGCGGTAACAGATTTGCGATACTCCAGAAAACCAGGATTCACATGCTCTTTAAAGTAATCAATGACCTCTCGGTTAAGTTGTTTCATCTCCTCATGATCGAGCGTTCGCTTCTCAATGAGATTCAGTGCGTGCGCGGTACAGGCAAGAGCCGAGGCGCTGGAAGGTAACCTGTTCAAAATATGCTCCCGGGGATCGCGTATCACATGATACTGAGTTAAGTATTGCAGGGATTACGCCACTTCAGATGACTTAACGAAAATCGGGATAAACGCCAGGTTAAAATTATGTTGCGCAATATTTAATCATGCCGGAGCAATCGAAACGGGATTTAGGGGTACAGGGCAACCCGCATTCTCAGGTGCATAAAAAGGCAATTGCACTAAAGGAGTGCATGGCTTGCGGCTTAAGTGGGCGTTAACAGGTCATGCTTTATAGGTAATTTCTTTGCGAAAGTATTTGGAATCAATGAATTATAAAATCTCACAAAAAGTGCGGTTTAAGTGAAATCTGCGATCTCCATCAAGTTTAACAACTAAAGATAAATTGTTTACCGCCGAAAAAACAATAAACCACAAAATTAACATTCGAATAACCTGCAAGGAATGCCCGTCATGTCTTCTCCTTCCTGTGTCACCCAGAATAATTATCCTCTGGACGATGACACCACCTTAATGTCGACCACCGACGTCCACAGCTATATGACCCATGCGAACGACACCTTTGTGCAGGTGAGCGGCTATCAGCTTGATGAGTTGATGGGCCAGCCGCACAATCTGGTGCGCCATCCCGACATGCCAAAAGCGGCGTTTGCCGATATGTGGTACACCCTGCAGCAGGGTGAGCCGTGGAGTGGCATTGTCAAAAACCGACGTAAGAATGGCGATCATTACTGGGTGCGCGCGAATGCGGTACCGATGGTGCGGAATGGGCAGGTGACGGGGTATATGTCGATCCGCACCAAAGCCACGGAGGAAGAGATCGCTGCCGTAGAGCCGCTCTACCGGGCGCTGAATAACGGGAGCTGTAAAAAACGCATCCAAAAAGGACTGGTGGTGCGTAAGGGCTGGTTGGGTAAACTTCCTTCCATGCCGCTACGCTGGCGCGTACGCAGCGTGATGGCGGTGCTCTTTGCCGCGCTTGCCGCTACCCTGGTGACCACCTCCGCAGGCTGGGTGCCGCTCGCCGCGGCCGCCGTGATAACGCTGCTGGGAACGCTGCTGTTTGAGCAGCAAATTGTCCGCCCGATCGAAAACGTCGCGCATCAGGCGCTGAAGGTGGCGACCGGCGAGCGCAACAGCGTGCAGCATCTGAACCGCAGCGACGAGCTGGGGCTGACCCTGCGCGCGGTAGGACAACTGGGGCTGATGTGCCGCTGGCTCATCAATGACGTCTCAAGCCAGGTGATGAGCGTCCGTGACGGCAGCGACAGGCTGGCGCAGGGGAACGAAGCGCTGAACGATCGTACGCGTCAGACCGTGGCGAACGTGCAGCAGACCGTCGCAACGATGAACCAGATGGCCGCTTCCGTTCAGAGCAACTCAGAAACCGCCGCCGAAGTGGACAAACTCTCCGTCGCCGCGAGCAGCGCGGCGACGAAAGGCGGCAACGCGATGCAGACCGTGGTGAAAACGATGGATGACATCGCCGATAGCACGCAGCGCATCGGCTCGATTACCTCCCTGATTAACGACATCGCTTTCCAGACCAATATCCTGGCGCTGAATGCGGCCGTTGAAGCGGCAAGAGCCGGCGAGCAGGGGAAAGGCTTTGCCGTGGTCGCGGGGGAAGTTCGCCACCTTGCCAGCCGCAGCGCGAATGCGGCTAACGATATCCGCAAGCTGATTGATGCCAGCGCCAGCAGGGTACAGTCCGGCTCCGAGCAGGTGCACGCCGCAGGCCGCACGATGGATGACATTGTCGAGCAGGTGAAAAACGTCACGCAGCTCATCGCGCAGATCAGCCACTCGACGTCCGAACAGGCGACCGGGTTGTCAGAGCTAACCCGCGCGGTGGCGGAACTGGACAGCATTACGCAAAAAAATGCCGACCTGGTCGAGGAGAGCGCGCACATCTCTGCCATGGTGAAACACCGCGCCGGGCGTCTTAAGGATGCGGTGACGGTGCTCCATTGAGCCAGTAATGTTCCGGAAAAGTCGTTTATACCGTAAGGAATAAACGGCTTTTTTATTTGTGATTGTGACTATTAATGTTATTTATTGTTAATGAGATATTAAGTAACTAAAGAAATTGCCTCAGTTATTTATTCCTGCCTAAGTCAGTTTTCCCCGATGCTATTTTGCAAAACCCTGTTCTGGTGGTCTGGTAACGATCGATGGGGCGGAATTAATAGTCTCTACCTATCCATTGTGATGGTTATGAAATAAAAAAACGATCAAAGTCATAAAGTTAGCGGATTCGTTACCGATAACAGCGATCGTCTGAGAAATAATCACATCGATGGAGTAAATATGTTCTTACATGACGTAAAGATCGGCACGAAATTATTTCTGGCGTTTGGATTCTTTATTGTCCTGATGGTGATCAGCGCCAGTATGTCCTTACTGAGCCTGAACCGGGCTAACAACGGGATGCAATCCATCATTACCCATGATTATCCCACCACGGTTAAAGCGAACCAGTTAATCGACAACTTCCAGGAATTTATTAGCACTCAGCAGCTCATGCTGCTGGATGAACAGGGAACGTACACGGCACAGTCGCAGCAGCATCTTAAAGAGATCAGCGAGCATATCACGGTGATTTTGGGCGAGCTGAATACGGTGTTGCAGGACCCGAAATCGCAGCAGGTCCTTGCCGAGATCCGCGACGTTCGTCAGCAGTATCTGGACTCGCGCTATCGCATTTTGCAGGCGGTGCAGAATAATGACCGTGCGGGTGCTATCCAGGAGATGATGACCCATACCCTCACCGTGCAGCAGGCCTATAAAGCTAAAGTGCAGGAGCTGATTGCGATTCAGAACCATGAGATGCAGAGCGCGGGGGCGCAGGTGGAAGGAGACTTCAGGTCCAGCCGACTGCTGCTGATCCTGATCACCCTCTTTAGCGTCGCCGCTGGCAGCCTGATTGGCTGGTTTATCGTGCGCGCTATTACCCGCCCACTCGGCGAGGCGGTGAATTTTGCCAATGCCATTTCAGAGGGCGACCTGACGGGCAGCATCACGCCGCACGGCAAAGACGAAACGGGCCTATTGCTGCACGCGCTGATGGAGATGAAAAACCGCCTGCTGGATATTGTGCAGCAGGTGCAAACAGGCTCGGAGAATATCTCCAGCGCAGCCGCGCAGATTGTCGCCGGTAACCAGGATCTTGCCGCGCGCACCGAGGAGCAGGCAAGTTCCGTTGAACAGACCGCCGCCTCGATGGAGCAGATCACCGCGACGGTGAAAAACACCGCCTCGCACACCGGGGAAGCGACTAATCTCTCGGCAGATGCCGCCACGGTGGTCAAAAACAACGGGGAGATGATGAAGCAGGTGACCAGCAAAATGCGCCTGATTAACGAGACGTCGAACCGGATGTCCGACATTATCGACCTGATCGACGCCATTGCGTTCCAGACCAACATTCTGGCGCTGAACGCGGCGGTGGAAGCGGCGCGTGCGGGCGAGCACGGCCGCGGCTTCGCGGTGGTTGCCGGTGAGGTTCGCCAGCTTGCCCAGAAGAGCGCGTCGTCTGCCAGTGAAATTCGCGAGCTGATCGAGAGCTCCACCAGCCAGACCCAGGACGGGATGAATCTGGTGGAAAAAGCGAGCGCGTTGATCAATGGCATGGTCGGCAACGTGGAGGAGATGGACACGATCCTGCGCGAGATCCGCCAGGCCAGCCACGAGCAGACGGAAGGGATCTCGCAGATCAACAGCGCGATTGGCCTGATTGATGCCACCACCCAGCAGAACTCTGCGCTGGTGGAGGAGTCCGTCGCGGCGGCGGCATCCCTTAACGAGCAGGCGATGCACCTGAAAGAGCTGGTACGCGTATTCCGAGTGAGCGAGCACGCGCCGGCTTAATCCAGCTGGGAGATCTCCAGCGCTGCGCGGTCGATTATGCCGATAATCTGCTTGAGCTGCGCGTCGCTGAGCTCTCCCTGATTTACCTTCAGGTCTAACACCGCTTTAAAGTTATCCAGCGCCCGCTTCATCTGCGGGTTTTTGCGCAGCTCAAAGCCGACGCTGCGCGCCTTAATACGCACCTGGATCTGTTCCAGCTGTTCCCGGTTTTCGTCCAGCCAGCGTTGTCCTTCAGCGGTAATCGCAATCTTCTTACGACCGCTCTCTTCTTCCGTAATAGTGATAAAGGTTTGATCCTGCAGATAATCCAGCGTCGGGTAGATCACACCGGGGCTCGGCGTGTAGTTCCCCTGGGTCAGGTTCTCGATCTCTTTGATCAGCTCATAGCCGTGGCTGGCGCTGCGGGTCAGGATATCCAGAATCACCAGTCGCAGGTCGCCGTGGCCGAAAAAGCGCGGTCGGCGTCCGCCGCCGTCGTGTTCATGTCGCATGTTATGTCTCTTAATTTGATATATCTAAACTATATCTAAGATATATTCAGATGCAATCTAAAAAATCTTGCTTTTTTACTGATTAGTAATCATTATCATTTAAAAATCAATTCCGATATATCGTATTCACCAGAGAAGAGGCTAAAAATGGCATCTACCCGTTACCCACAGCGCGTGCGTAATGACCTGCGCTTTCGCGAGCTGACGGTGCGCCGCGTTGAACGCGTTAGCGCAGGCTTTCAGCGCATTGTTTTAGGCGGCGAGGCGCTGGAGGGCTTTAGCTCCCGCGGCTTCGACGACCACACCAAAGTCTTTTTCCCTGCACCTGGCACCACGTTTGTCCCGCCGAAGGTCACCGATGAAGGCATCGACTGGGGCGACGGCGTACGTCCACAGGCGCGCGACTATACGCCGCTGTACGATGAGGCAAATCATGAACTGGCGCTCGATTTCTTCATTCATGACGGCGGGATTGCCAGCGGCTGGGCAGTCGAGGCGAAGGTGGGCGACAGGTTGACGATCGGCGGCCCGCGCGGTTCGCTGGTAGTGCCGGAGGATTACGCCTGGCAGCTGTACGTGTGCGACGAGTCCGGCATGCCGGCGCTGCGTCGACGTTTAGAGAGCATTGCTAAACTGCCGGTTTGTCCGGAGATTCACGCGGTGGTGACCGTAGGTGACGAATCTTATAAGGACTATCTGGCGCACCTGAGTGATTTCAACATCACCTGGGTGGTGGGCCACAGCGAGCAGGCAGTGGCTGACCGTCTGGCGGCGCTGGCCGTGCCGGAGGAGGATTACTTTATCTGGCTGACCGGAGAAGGGAAGGTGGTAAAAAGCCTGAGCCGCCAGTTTGAAACCAACGCGATTGACCAGCATCTGGTGCGTGCCAGCGCATACTGGCACGCTAAATAATCAGGCTGCCGAATCCATTTGCGCTTCGTTAACCTGGTGTTCGAGCGAGGCGCATACCTCTTTTAGCGCTTTCTCCTGCTGAGCAAAGTACGCTTCCATATTGCTCAGCGACGATACCAGCAGCCAGGACTCCTCTTTTTCCAGCTCCGCCAGCTCGTTCACTAAGGTGTCGATTTGCTCGCGGACCTGCGCCATTTTTTTGCGGATACGCTCCAGATCGTTCAGCCTGTCGCTCGCCATCAATGGCTCGAACCCCTGCTGCAGGCGGGCCACCAGCGAGCGAATAGTTTTGACGTCGCCGCGCTGTTTGGCCTGGTTGAGCTGCACCATCATCGCGTTGGCTTCCTCTTTCAGATCGTCTGCGACTAAATCCGGATGGCAGAGCTTGCTCGCCTGCCGCCAGAGGCGCTTGAGTTCGTTCTGATCTTCTTCCGAGAGATGTTTGCCCTTGCGCAACCGCACTTCGGCATCGTGATGCTGTTCGCGATACTTCTCGTACTCTTCGTTGGCCTCGTCGCGCGCCTGACGCGCGGGCTCTTCTTCGCGCGTTAAGCCGCTTTCCAGTTCGAGCGCTTCGGCCAGCAGGTTGGCAATCAGATTGCTTTGTTGCTCCAGATGCTTACGCGCCTGAGCGGCCTGGACGGAGTCAGCCGGGAGATCGCGCCAGCGCTGGGTAAGCGTCGCCAGCACCTCCACCGCCTGCGCCATATAGCGCTGACAGCGGCGGTAATCCTCCTCGCGACGACGTGCCTCCGCCTGCTGACGACGCAGGTTCAGCTCCGCCAGCGTTTTACGCAGGGCGAGGATCTGCTGCATCAGCGGTCCGAGGCGGGAGAAATAGAGATCGTTGAACTCATCAAGCTGCTGCACGCGCGCGTTGCGGCGGTCAATCAGATCGCGCAGACGCTCTTCCAGCGCCTTCAGCTCCAGCTTGCTGGCGGCTACCTGTGGGTCACGCCACTGGGTCACGGCGCGTTGGCCCTGCAGCCAGGCGGTTATGGCCGCCATGGCCGAGGTATAGTTCTTTTCCTCAAGCGCCACGACGATTGCCTGTAGCTCATCGTCAAACGCTTCATTTTTCAGGCGTGTCAGCTGGCTCTGGATGATGTCGTCATCTTCCAGTTCAATGGCATTTTTAATGATTTCTAGCCGTTTGATCGGTGTGCTCATGATGCCTTTCGCTTTGGCGCTTAAGTATTTGAGTTAAGGGTAGTTGTTGTAAAAGCTACAGGAAATAATACACACGGATGATGATCGGCGCGATGGGGGATTTCTTTAGATTTGCAGTTTGTGAGGTACGAGATATGAGCAGGAGAGCGAATACGCAAAATGGCTTCGTTTTCACTGTTTCCCGCTCTGTCCCTTAAATAACCTCGCTGTAGATCCCCACCACGCGACCCACCGTTTTTATCTCGTTGATACCGCACTCAAACGGAACTTTACCGCCCGCTACGTGAAGTTTTTTGCCCGGTAACAGCGTTAAGTCGCGGATGCTGGCGGTGCCTTCAATCTCGACCAGCCAAAGGCCGTCGGTTAACGACGCCTCTTTTTCGATAAAGTGAAGCTTTCCCTCCGCCCGAACAGCGATGCCGCGAGCCAGCGGTTTGCTAAAGAAACTGGCATCGATGCTCAAAATGGTATTTTCTTCCAGCTTACCATCACTGAGTGTGAATGCCGAAACTGAAACCGGATCGCCCGATGCGGGGTTACCTTCAAACTGCGCACCTTGCCCGGTCATCAGCCAGCGCAAGCTGGCACCGGTGTCCAGCGCGCACTGAACCGCGAAGTCGTAAGAGATGGTACCGCGCGCGTAGCGGTTCTGAAGCGAGCTGGCGGCGATATTAAAGTGCCGGGCCAGCTGGATTTTCTGCGTGAAACCATATACCTGACAGATTCTATCGAGTAACTCTTCATTATTCACTTGAGAATCCAGTATCAAAATATATTCCTTTGGGTGTTTACTAATACTCAATTGGGTATTAATATCATTGCAAATTCGAGCAATCAGCGGCAGAAGTTGGCAAACAGAGGCTAATGATTGCAGACATTATCAAAATGGGAATTTTGCAGCATGGTTTGTGAAATCGCAATCATCAAACGGCGGAAAATGCCGTGCTATGAGCGTTTTCAGCACATTAGCGTGCGTGAATTTATGCGAGGGGAGATATGGCGATAGAAGCTGCCCATGCAAGGGTTCCACTTAGCGTGGGAGCACGTCTTAACGGGCTTAACCACGTCGCTGAACTGCGCGCCCGATACGGGAGCGATAGCGGAAAAGAGCTGGCACGGTTTATGGCCGAGCTGCGCGATAAGCGCGATCCCTGTTTTGAGGAGAACTGCAGGGCGCTGGCCGCCATCTTTTACCTGGCGAGATTACCCGTCGCCCGTCATGAGTGCGATATCAGCGAGCTGACGACCGAAGAGAAACGGGCGCTAATTAACGCCATGAATCATTTTCGTGCTGTTGTGAGTTTATTTCCTGAACGGCTGACGATGCCGATATAACCCAACCAAAAACCTAATGGCGTAAACCCGCCGGGCAGCCTATTGCCTGAAATTAAGGAGAACGCGTGATGCGAAACAGTGAAAACCGCCCCTATCCGATCGGAAGTGAAGAACTGAAACGCCTGCTGATGGAGGCTAAAACAGAGGAACGATGCGCGCGAGCCCTCGCGGTCTCCCTGCGCCTGGAGGCGCTGGCGAGCCATATCTACAAAACCGGCATGAGCGGAGAGGACGTTGCCGAACTGCTGTGCCACGAGGCAGCCCGCTACGAGCGTGAATCACAGGAGCTGCACTGATGGCCGATTTTATCGATCTTGCGCAGGCGCGCGAGCAGGAAGACAGAGAGCGCCACATTAACAGCGCCCGCAGGCGACCCGCATCGCCTTCGCGTTTTCTGTGCGAGGACTGCGATGCGCCGATACCTGAGGCGCGTCGAAAGGCGGTACCTGGAGTGGCCTTGTGCATCACATGCCAGGAGATCGCGGAGATGAAAAATAAACACGTCCGGGGAGGATGAGTTGGCGACGTCATTTGCTTATCCGTGGAACGCTCCACGGTCGGCCATTGCCAGCCCTTACCTCACGCACACCCAACAGCAGCGTCGCGATCGCCTCTTCGCGGCGCTGCAGCAGGCAAGAATTGCCCTCTCACAGCAGCCTGACTGCGTGCGCTTCGAGGTCTGGCGCACGATTGATGCCCTCGAGCAGCATCAGGGCAGCCTGAAGGCTAATGCTTTCTCGATCCGCTTCTGCAAAAGGATGTTGCCTCGCCTGCGTCTGGTCTCTGAACGCTATGCCTGCAAGGGCCTGCACAATACGGTCTCCAGGGCCGTGTTTAATGACCATTTCGACACCCAGATTCTGCAATACCTCGCTTCGAGGATGGTTGAGCTGGTTACGCGCTATAACCGTCTTCCGGATATGTCCCGCGCGGACATCGACCTGCTGGCCGCAGATATCGCCAGCTTTATTCGCGGCGAGCTGGCGAATATTAACGATGCTGAGATGGGCGAATACCGGACGCTTTACGTCTGGTACCAGCGCGCCGGACTGATCGCCCGGCAGTTCAACGTTTCGCCTCCCCACTGGGAACGGGTGTCAAAGACGTTTTTCAACAAAGATGACGTTGCCTCGGCGGTGATCCGCATGTTTTCCGAGGTGTGGTGGCGCGGGCGCCTGCGCCGTATCGCGGCGGCCTGGCGCGAGCATTTGCAGATTGCCCTCGGCAACGTCAGCAAAAAGAGAACGGCGTATGCGAGCAGGCGCTGCGTGACCGAGTGGCGCGAGCAGAAGCGCCGCACCCGCGAATTTCTCAAGGGCATGGAGCTTGAAGATGAAGAGGGCAACCGCATCAGCCTGATTGAAAAATACGATACCTCGGTGTCTAACCCGGCGATACGCCGCTGTGAACTGATGACCCGCATCCGCGGTTTTGAAAATATCTGTGAGGCGCTGGGCTACGTGGGCGAGTTCTATACCTTAACCGCGCCCGCGCAGTATCACGCGACCGTGAAATCGGGCTACTCCAACGCTAAGTGGAACGGGGCCAGCCCGGCGGATACGCAAGGCTACTTTACCCGTCTCTGGGCACGTATCCGGGCAAAACTCCACCGGGACGGGCGACGTATTTTTGGTATCCGCGTTGCGGAACCCCATCACGACGGTACGCCCCACTGGCACATGCTGATGTTTATGCTGCCGGGAGATGTTGACTGCGTTCGCCAGATTATCGGGGATTACGCGCGGCAGGAGGATGCTGTTGAGCTGCAGAGCGAAAGTGCCATAAGAGCGCGCTTTCACGCGGAAGCGATCGATCCTAAGAAAGGCAGTGCTACCGGTTACATAGCCAAATACATCTCAAAGAATATCGACGGCTATGCGCTCGATGGCGAGACCGATAACGAAAGCGGCGGGCTTCTGAAGGAGACGGCGTCCGCCGTTTCGGCCTGGGCGGGACGCTGGCACATTCGTCAGTTTCAGTTCATCGGCGGCGCGCCGGTAACGGTCTACCGCGAGCTGCGACGTATGGCGGATACTGAGGCCGCGCGCGGCTTGAGCGTTGAGTTTGCCGCCGTCCATGATGCCGCCGACGCCGGTGACTGGGCGGGTTACGTTACTGCGCAGGGAGGGCCGTTTGTCCGTCGCGATGATTTACAGGTGCGCACGCTGTATGGACCGCGCGCCGGGTTTAACCAGTACGGCGAGGAAACGGTCCGTATTCGTGGCGTGTACGACTCCGCCGTCGGCGCGGGCAGCCCGATTGTCACCCGGCTCACCCAGTGGAAAATTGTGCCGAAGAGGGCCTCGGAAATTAAGAATGCGCCTGAGCCCTCTCGGAGTTCTGTCAATAACTGTACGCAGGACAATCTGTCTCAGCCCCTAAGCCGGCGTGCGAGACGGGCATTAACCGAACGCATCAAATTCATCCGCCCCGGCGCTACGTCGCCCATCGTCTTCGCGAGCGACCCGCAGAACGGGGTACCAGAGAAGGTGATTGACGAGATACGGCTCGCCACCGGGATAGCCATCAGCCGGGGCGAGGCCCTGCATCTTATGGCCGGAGGCGTTAGCCGTTTTAACGACAAATGGTGCAGGGGCGCAGCTGACGGAACGCTATTTCCTGCAGCGTGTTCTTATCAGGAAAAGGCGCGGAAAATCCTTGAACGTATTGGGTATTTAACGGATTTGTTAACCAGGCGAGTACGCTAATCTTTATCGATATCATGTACATACCGTTAAAGGTTCTGATTTTTCGCTTCACTCTTTTTATGAATACATGCTACTGTATGTTTATACAGTATCTCGTGGTGGAGGTTGTGTGGACAGAGAGTTGAACGAGCAGGTCATGATTGAACGAGTCGAGATGATTGCTCGGCTGACGACAGAAGGAACGTGTCAGGAAAGAGATCGTGAGATTGCCCTGAATTTGATTGCTGAGATTGCGCGGGGAAATTTAATCAAGAACAACGCCTTTACCGTTGTTTTCTCGGCATCGCCTGTTCCGGAACGAATCAAAAAAGAGAGTAACGTTCGGGTGAACATTACTCTCGATAAAGATCGGCTGGCTGGCCAGTCCGTCGCCGAAGCCTTTCAGTGCGAACTGACCCGCAGAATAGGGTCCCTGTTTCCGTCAACGAGGGTGACCGTGAGAGTAGGCTCGGTGACGGGGGTAGAGCTCCAGGGGCTTGAAAAAGAGGCCGATCGCGAGGCGCTGGACACTATTCTCCGGGAAGTCTGGGAAGACGAGAGCTGGCGCTAAACCCGGTTTTATTACCCGGACCGAACACCCTCATTAGATTTTTACGTTCCCATTGAACCGCGCTTCGCTTCCCTCGGATGGTTTGTTGTGTCCGCGAGCGTCCATCCGTCGGCGATAGCGAAAAGCCTGCTGGCCCGGGAAACTCTTCAGTACCTGGAAACCGGATGTTGGGAGCGACTGATGAAGATCTATGCAATGCAGGGGGACACGCTTGATGCCGTTTGCGCCCGCTTTTATGGGCGCACGGCTGGCGTCGTTGAAGCCGTTCTGAAGGCCAACTCTGGCCTCGCGGAGTTAGGGGTTATCTTGCCTCACGGAACGCCGGTAGAGATGCCGGAGGTGGATAGCGCCCCCACAAAAGAATCCGTAAACCTATGGGACTGAGCCTGGAGAAAATCACCACGTTTATCGCCTACTGGCTGGCCGTGGCGCTTGCCTGGTTCGGTGCGATGTCTCCTGACAAAGTCGCGCTGTACGTGGGAAGTCTTTGCGCCATTTTTACCGCGCTGACGAATTACTGGTTTAAGCGAAAAACCTGGCGCTATCTCAAATCTCTTGGCCTCGATAAGAAGAGCATTCGTGAACTCAATCATTAAGCGTTGCAGCGTCGCCGGCGTGCTGGCCCTGGCGGTGCTGATGCCTGATTTTCGGTTACTGAAAACGTCTCCTGAGGGGCTGGCGTTGATTGCCGATCTTGAAGGATGCCGCCTCTCGCCCTACCGGTGTAGTGCCGGGGTGTGGACGTCAGGCATTGGCCACACGGCAAACGTTGTGCCCACGCGGGACATTACCGAACGCGAGGCCGCGGCAAACCTGGTCGCTGATGTGCTCAACGTTGAGCGGCGGCTGGCGGCGTGCGCGCCGGTGGAGATGCCGCCTCGGGTCTACGACGCGCTGGTGAGCTTCACGTTTAATGTCGGCGCAGGCGCTGCCTGCCGTTCGACGCTGGTGTCCTTTATCAAGCGTAAACAGTGGTCGCAGGCGTGCGAGCAGCTTACCCGCTGGGTGTACGTCAACGGCGTTAAAAATACCGGGCTCGAAAATCGCCGTGTCCGCGAGAAGGCATGGTGCACGAAGGGGTTGCCATGAGAGCCCTCATGCTGGCGCTGGCCGGGCTGCTGGCCATCACGCTGTGGCTCCGTCATGACAACCTGACCCTGTCCCGTTCCTTAGCTACGGCTAACCGGGTCGCCAGCGAGCAAAAAAATGCCCTCGCCACGCTTAACCATCAGCTGTCCCTGTCGCAACGGATTGCCCGATCAAACGAAAACGCCCAGGTCAGGCTCCGTGAGGCGCTTGTCACTGCGGGTGAGGAGAGCGCGAAACGGGAAGCGACTATCGGGAGATTACTTAATGAAAATGAAGCGTTACGCCGCTGGTATAACGCTCGGCTGCCTGATGCTATCCGCAGGTTGCACACCCGCACCGCCTGCGCCTCCGCAGCCCATTGTTTACCACGCCTGCCCGAAGGTGAGCCTCTGCCCGATGCCGGGCAGCGAACCCGCCACTAACGGCGATCTCAGCGCGGATATTCGCAGGCTTGAGTATGCCCTTATCGCCTGCGCGCTGCAGGTTGAAACCATTAAAAACTGTCAGGATAAATTCGATGCACAAACTCAAGAGCCTGCGCCAGGCATTAATTGACGCCATCCCCCAACTGAACGCCAGCCCGGAGCGCCTGCAGATGTCGGTCGGAAACGGCCATATTGACGCCCGCCTGGCCTCCTCGCTCTCCTTTGAAAAGCACTATGAGCTGATTGCAAAGGTCAGCGGTTTCACCGGCGACAGCGAGGGATTTTTCGTTCCCGTGCTGGCCTGGCTTCGGGAGAACCAGCCGGACATTTTTACCCTTGATGAAGGCCGTAAAAACGGATGTTCCTTCGCGATCGTCTTAAACGATGACGATACGATGGATATCAGCATCAGTTTGCAATTAACCGAGCGCATGCTTGTTGCACAGGATAAGAGCGCTCTGTACGCGACGTATTCCCCCGAACCGCCGCTGCCGGAGCCCGTCACGCGTCCGACGTCGTTGTACATCAACGGTGAGCTGGTCAGCCAGTGGGAGGCGTAATTTCCCCCGCGCCGTGTTGTTTCATCCCGCATAAAACCCCGTCTCGTTGCTGCCGTTCCTCCTGAACGGCATTCTCTTCTCATGAATACATTAACTTCCATGAACGGTATCGCTCGCGCGATCCGCAATCTGATTCGTATCGGTGTTGTGACCGAGGTTGACCTCAACAGAGGGCTTTGTCGTGTCCAGACCGGCGGGATGAAAACTACCTGGCTGAACTGGCTAACCTGTCGTGCGGGACGTTCGCGCGTCTGGTGGGCGCCTTCCGAGGGCGAGCAGGTGCTGCTGCTGGCCATCGGAGGCGAGCTTGATACCGCCTTTGTGCTGCCCGGCATTTTCTCGGACGACCATCCGGCCCCGTCCGGGTCGTCTGACGCGCTCCATGTATCGTTCCCTGACGGCGCGGTGATCGAGTACGAACCCGAACGCGGGGCGCTGACGGTTACTGGCATTAAAACGGCCGACATTACCGCCTCGGAATCGCTGACCGCCACCGTGCCGGAGGTGCGGGTGACGTCAACTTCCCGCATCACGCTGGATACGCCTGAAGTGGTGTGTACCAACAAGTTAATTACCGCCTCTCTTGAAGTGCAGCAGGGCGGTGTGATGGCCGGAAATATTGAGCATTCCGGCGGTAAATTCACCTCCAACGGGGTGCAGGTGGACAACCACGCGCACGGCAGCGTGCAAAGCGGCGGAAGCTGGACTAAGGGGACACAATGACGGTGCGATACAGGGGAATGAACAGGCAGACCGGGCTGAGCATTTCAGAAGCTGAACACATCCGGCAAAGCGTGCGCGACATTCTGGTCACGCCGATTGGCTCGCGGGTCATGCGCAGGGATTACGGCTCGCTGCTGGCGGCGATGATCGACAGGCCGCAGAGCCCTGCGCTGCGTCTGCAAATCATGTCCGCATGCTATTCCGCCATCCAGAAATGGGAGCCGCGGATAAGCCTGACGGCAATCACTTTCGAGCGTTCGGAGAACGACGGGACGTTGTATGTCGATATCACCGGCACGCGCCCGACCTCCGGACAATCCTTTTCTATCACCATTTCACTGAGTTAAACGCTATGGCTATTGTTGATCTGAGCCAGCTCGCCGCGCCTGATGTCGTGGAAGAGGTGGATTATGAAACGCTGTTGGCAGAACGAAAGGCCACCTTTGTCTCGCTCTATCCCGAAGAGGAACGAGAGGCGATTGCGCGGACGCTGACGCTGGAGTCAGAGCCGATTGTGAAGCTCCTGCAGGAGAATGCCTACCGGGAAGTCATGTGGCGTCAGCGGGTTAACGAGGCCGCGCGTGCGGTCATGTTGGCCTATGCAGCGGGCAGCGATCTGGACCAGATTGGGGCAAACGCTAACCTTGCGCGTCTGGTGATCGCCCCTGCCGACGACACCACGTTCCCACCCACGCCGGCTGTGATGGAGTCCGATACCGATTTTCGTCTGCGCATCCAGCAGGCGCCGGAAGGGCTGAGCGTGGCCGGTTCGACGGGCGCGTACCAGTTCCATGGCCGCAGTGCCGATGGCCGGGTAGCGGACATCTCCGTCATCAGCCCGCAGCCGGCGAACGTCACGATTTCCGTTCTCTCCCGGGAGAATAACGGCATAGCGTCTGAAGAGCTGATCGCTATTGTTCGTAACGCCCTAAACGATGAAGACATCAGGCCGGTTGCCGACCGCGTTACCGTCCAGTCGGCCAAAATAGTTGATTACAGCATCGAAGCATCGCTTTTCCTTTTTCCCGGCCCCGAAAGCGAGCCGGTACTCAACGCGGCAAGAACCCGGTTACAGGCCTATATCACGGCTCAGCATCGTCTTGGACGCGATATTCGCAAGTCCGCCATTTATGCCGCTCTTCACGTAGAAGGGGTGCAGCGGGTGGAACTGACCGCACCCGCGGCTGACATCGTGCTTGATGAAACCCAGGCCTCATGGTGCAGCCACTACAGCGTAACCGTGGGAGGGAACGATGAGTAACACCCGCCTTTTACCGGTTGGCTCATCGCCCCTTGAGGTCGCGGCAGCGCGCGCCTGTGCGGACATCGAAAATACGCCCGTTCCGTTGCGCCACCTCTGGAATGTGGATACCTGCCCGGCGAATTTGCTGCCGTGGCTGGCATGGGCATTTTCGGTTGACCGCTGGGACGAGAGCTGGCCGGAAGCCACCAAGCGGGACGTGATCCGCGCGGCGTGGTTTATCCATGCCCACAAAGGGACGATTGGCGCCGTGCGTCGCGTGGTGGAGCCGCTTGGCTATCTGATTAACGTCACCGAGTGGTGGGAAACCAACGATCCGCCCGGCACTTTCCGCCTTGATATTGGCGTGCTGGACACCGGTATTAACGAGGAAATGTATTACGAAATGGAGAGGCTGGTTGCTGATGCAAAGCCTGCCAGCCGCCACCTTATTGGCCTGAATATCATCCAGGACATTCCGGGTTATCTCTATACCGGCGCCTTGGGCTATGACGGCGACATCATCACGGTTTATCCCGGATAAGTGAGAGCACAATGACAGTGAAATATAAAACGGTTATCACCAAAGCCGGTGCCGAAAAACTGGCTGCAGCGACCGTCCCGAACGGCAAGAAAGTGAATTTTACGGCGATGGCGGTGGGTGACGGTGGTGGCACGTTGCCGGTGCCTGATGCCGGGCAGACGAAGCTGGTTAATGAAGTCTGGCGCCATGCGCTGAATAAAATCAGCCAGGATAACAAGCATCAAAATTATGTGATCGCGGAACTGCTCATTCCGCCTGAAACCGGTGGTTTCTGGATGCGAGAAATGGGCCTCTATGATGACACCGGGACACTAATTGCCGTTGGGAACATGGCTGAAAGCTATAAGCCGTTGTTGGCGGAAGGATCCGGACGTGCGCAGACCGTGCGTATGGTCATCATGGTAAGCGACATTGAGTCAGTCGAACTCTCGATAGATACGTCTACGGTAATGGCGACCCAGGAGTACGTTGATGAGAAGCTTGAAGAGCATGAGCAGTCTCGTCGCCATCCTGATGCCACGCTAACGGCTAAAGGGTTTACTCAGCTTAGTAGTGCGACTGATAGCTCCTCTGAAGCGCTGGCGGCAACGCCGAAAGCGGTTAAGGCTGCCTACGACCTTGCCCGTGGTAAGTATACGGCTCAGGATGCGACTACCGGACAAAAGGGGATTGTTCAGCTTAGCAGTGCGACCGATAGTGCTTCAGAGACGCTTGCGGCCACATCAAAGTCTGTGAAGACTGTCAGTGATGATCTCATAAAGCTGAAAAACAGTCTGGGTACTGCTGCTGGTAAAAATGCCCAGGATAGTCGTGACGACATCACGCCCGGGCGCGTGGTGGTTAACGGTGGTGCGCTTGCTATACGGTCTGCGGCTGCCGAAGCGAGCAGAGAGATTAAAGACGCAAGCGGTCTTCCTGCTAATTCCGTAAGTTTCTGTTATGCCAGTGCTGCCTATTCACCTGGCTATGAGGCGACAATTCTTGATGTGGGAGGACTGGGTGGTAACTATCGGGTGCAATATGCTGCGTCTTATAGTGATGGCGGTAAACAGCTAAAATTCCGTACCTTAAATGGAGATAACGGATACTGGGGGAGCTGGACGAAAGTTCTCACAAACTACGGGGGAAGCGTTGATTATCTCGATGGTGCAAAGTATTACGCCACTAAGCCGGAATACTGGCAGGGAGGTGGGGCATTTGCACATCAATATACTAATGGCTCAGCACCGTTTTTTGTTGGTGGATACACTACCGCTAAAGATAATTCGGTATACCTTCCGATCGTGAAAGGAACGTCTGTAACGAGTGGTCATGGATATGGCGCTTCTGTTAGTTTTGGCATATTACGATCGGGTAAAAATGATTTTGGTTCCGCAGTCGTTCATATCATTGGGGATTCTGGCAGTGGAGCCCTGTATTCTTTTGATGCAAACGGAACATTCAATGCACCCCAACGGCTTTATAGCGGCGACTCAATTCTTGCTGCTGGGCAAATTAACAGCGGAGGCAATATCGTTGCGGGTCAGGGGGTGTTTGAATCCGGCGGGCAGGTAAGGGTTTATTCTTCGAACAACCCGCCACCGAACCAGTCAGGGTCGACCACCACCGGAAACAACTCTGCCTATTACCGTCACGGCAACGGTCAGGTGTTCATGCAGTGTATTGGCGGGGTTGCTTCCAACTCCAATTCCAACCCGGATGTCACTGTTTATCTTCCGGCTGCTTTTCCTAACGGAATCCTCGCAATAGGTGGCTCTTTCAGCGGAACAGGGGGGAGTGACAGAGATTCTTACTGGACAGCTAACCCTTTAAGTGCAAGTGCTTTCACTCTTCACACGCGGAATATGAGCGGTTATTTCTCTTTTGTCGTAACAGGATATTAGTTTATGCATAGTCAGTTATTCAGCAATAAAACGCGCGGCTTCTATCCGATAAAAAGTCTGCGCTATTACAAGTCTGTTAACGCTCTGCCGGATGACCTTGTTCGGGTCAGTGATTCAGAGCATGAAAAATTTGTCGGTGCTGCTCCCGTTAACTGCGCCCCCGGTTACAACGTCGAGAGTAAACAGATGGAATGGATCACTGTAACCGCACCGGTCAGAACACCAGAAGAAACCCTCGCGACTAATCGCAGAGAGCTATTGAACAGGCAACGAGAGGCGGCGGTTCGCGCTTTTCCGCTGCAGTCTGCAGTTGATTTGGGGATTGCCACCGAGGAAGAAAGAATACAACTGGAAGAACTGAAAAAATACGTTGTTGAACTGACGGGGGTTGACCTCAGTACACCTGACTGGCCTAAAACTCCTGTGTGGATTTCTGTTTAATCGGTTGGTTATTTTAAAGAAATAGTCCGCATCATGCGGGCTATTTCTTATTCATAGGGACATTCCTCATATTCTTCTGTTTCATCACCGACAAAGAATTGCAGCTAGTAATAACCAAAAATCCACCTTGCAGTCCGACCATCTGTTAACCACAGTAAAATCGTCATAACCATCGTTATTGGCGCAACGATATCGATAATATTCAATCATTAATCATGGTTATCGACGAACAATGACTCATGATTGATCGCTCAAAATGAGCGGTCACCTTTCCCGCGCGGGTCAACCACTCACTGTGCGTTGTGCTGTCTTACCTCCAACGTCATTACGTTTCATAACTCCCCCGCCCAAGAGAAACTAGCCTCACCACTAAACGAAGGAGTTAACCGGATGGGCGACTATCACCACGGCGTGGAAGTTATCGAAATCAACGATGGCACCCGCACCATTTCCACCGTCTCGACGGCAATCATCGGCATGGTCTGTACGGCCAGCGATGCTGACGACAAGACATTTCCTTTAAACGAGCCCGTGCTCATTACCAACGTGCAAAGCGCGATTGCGAAAGCCGGCAAAGCGGGGACGCTGTCCGCTTCTCTGCAGGCGATCGCCGACCAGTGTAAACCGGTTGTTGTGGTTGTTCGCGTGGCTGAAGGTACTGCAGAGACCCCGGAAGAGGCCCGCAAACAGACCGTTTCCAACATCATCGGTACCACCGATGAAAACGGTAAATACACCGGTCTGAAGGCGCTTCTCACGGCGAAAACGGTGACCGGCGTTAAGCCTCGCATTCTCGGCGTACCGGGGCTGGACTCTCAGGAAGTCGCGACCGCTCTGGCCGCCACGTGCCAGAGCCTGCGCGCGTTTGGCTATGTCAGCGCATGGGGGTGCAAAACCATTTCTGAGGCGATCAACTACCGCAAAAACTTTAGCCAGCGCGAGCTGATGGTTATCCACCCTGATTTTCTGGCGTGGGATACCACTACGAATGCGACGACAATGGCCTGGGCGACCGCCCGTGCGCTTGGCCTGCGTGCCAAAATCGATCAGACAATGGGCTGGCATAAAACCCTGTCAAACGTTGGCGTTAACGGCGTCACTGGCGTAAGCGCTTCGGTCTCCTGGGATCTGCAGGAACAGGCCACCGACGCGAACCTGCTTAACCAGGCTGGCGTCACCACGCTGATTCGCAACGACGGCTTCAAATTCTGGGGTAACCGCACCTGCTCAGACGATCCGTTATTCGTCTTTGAAAACTACACCCGTACCGCGCAGGTGCTGGCCGATACCATGGCGGAAGCGCACGCGTGGGCGATGGATAAACCCATCACGCCAACGCTTATCCGCGACATCGTGTCCGGTATTAATGCCAAGTTCCGCGAGCTGAAAACCAACGGCTATATCGTCGACGGCTCCTGCTGGTATGACCCTGAGTCGAACGACGCATCAACCCTGAAAGCGGGGAAACTGTATATCGATTATGACTACACCCCTGTCCCGCCGCTGGAAAATCTGACCCTGCGCCAGCGCATCACCGATACCTATCTGGCAGACCTGTCAGATTCGGTTAATAGCTAAGGAGCTGAAGCATGGCGTTACCACGCAAACTGAAATATCTGAATATGTTCAACGATGGCCTGAGCTACATGGGCGTTGTTGAGTCCGTCACCTTGCCGAAGCTTACCCGCAAGCTGGAGAAGTATCGCGGCGGCGGTATGCCCGGCTCGGTCTCTGTCGATCTCGGCCTGGACGATGATGCCCTGGCGCTGGAGTGGACCGTTGGCGGTCTGCCGGACGCCGCGCTGTGGGCGCAGTATGCCTCTCCGGGCGCGGACAGCGTGCCGCTGCGCTTTACTGGCTCTTATCAGCGCGATGACACCGGCGAAATTTCCGCCGTCGAAATCGTCATGCGCGGTCGTCATAAAGAGTTTGATGGCGGTGAAAACAAGCAGGGCGAGAGCGGCACCACCAAAATGTCCACCGAGTGCGCCTACTACCAGCTGACCATTGATGGCAAAGAGATCATCGAAATCGACATCATCAACATGGTGCTGAAAGTCGATGGTGTCGATCGCCTGGCAGAACACCGTAAGGCCATCGGCCTGTAGCCCTTTAAACGGCCGGGATCGCCGGCCGGTAAGTTAACTTTGTGAAGAGTAACGAAATGGAAAATACCAACGAGATCGCCATGAACGAAAATCCACATATCGTCACGCTTGATAGCCCCGTTCAGCGAGGTGAGCAAAAAATTGAAAAGGTGACCGTTTCAAAACCGAATGCAGGGACCCTACGAGGGGTATCTCTGGCGTCGCTGGCGCAATCTGACGTAGATGCGCTGATCAAGGTGCTGCCGCGAATGACCTCGCCAGCCCTGACCGAGCATGAGGTTGCGCGCCTGGATGCCTGCGATCTGCTCTCTTTTGCTGGCAAGGTGATCGGTTTTTTGTCACCGGCTTCGGCTCGCTGAAATTTCCTGAAAATCTGTCGGTCGACGATCTGATGGCGGATATCGCGGTGATATTTCACTGGCCGCCGTCAGAGCTGTACACCCTGAGCGTGACCGAACTCCTCTTATGGCGCGAAAAAGCGCTGCAGCGAAGCGGAAACCACCATGAGTAATAATGTCAGACTTCAGGAATTGCTTAAGGCTGTCGACCGGGCAACCCGACCGCTTAACGCTCTCCATAACGCCAGCCTCACTCTCGCGAACGATATCCGCGATGCGCAGGTGGCGCTCGGGGCACTCGATGAGCAGGCGGGGCGTATCAACGGCTTCAGGAAAGCAAACGGCCAGCTCGCCATGACGGAGCAGTCCCTTGCTCAGGCGAAACAGCAGGCAGCGGCGCTGGCGGTACAGTTTAAAAACACGCAAAACCCCACCCAGGCACAGGCTGATGCGCTGTCCGCGGCCCGAAAATCGGCAGCCGATCTTAAGCTTGAGTACAACAGCTTACGCTACTCGGTACAGCGTCAACGTGCTGAGCTCGCACAGGCGGGGATAAACACGCGCACGCTTTCGTTGGACGAGCGTCGTCTACGAACCAACATCAGCGAGAAAACGCAGCAGCTTAACCGGCAGCGGGATGCGCTGGCCCGCGTCAACCAGCAGCAGGAGCGGCTGAGTACCGTTCAGAACCGCTACGAGTCAGGCAAGCGCGCTATCTCGCGAGTGCAGCAACTGGCTAATGCGGGCGTGAGTATGGCAAAAGCGGGCTTTGACCAGACGTCCCGCTTTATGGCGCCAGGCATCAGTTTTGAAAAACAGATCTCTGCCATTCAGGCAAACCTTGGCCTGGAGAAGGGAGACCTCCGGCTTGAGGCCATTCGCCGGCAGGCACGGGAAGTTAGTGTTAGCACCGGAACGCCTGCGGATGCGGTCGTCCGGACACAGAGCGAACTGGCCCGTTCAGGCTATGACACCGATGGAGTGCTTGTGGCCACTGTGCCAACTATCAACCTCAGTCAGGCGGGGAATATCGACGCTGCAAAAGCGGCCGATATTATCAGCAGCACGCAGGCCGCGTATAACCTGGCAGATGCAGATGCCGGACGCATCGCAGACGTGCTTACGCGCGGTTTTACCTCTTCGAATACCAGCCTCGCTGAGATGGCGGCGGCCCTGAACGCCGCTGCGCCAGCCGCGGACGCCGCTGGTATGGGGCTTGAAGAGACAACGGCGCGGCTTGGCGTTCTGGCGGAAAAGGGGATGTACGGTGCCGCCGCCGGGGACGCGCTCAGCGCGATGTTGCGCCATGTTCAGACTCCGGATGCCATAAAAGCCGCAGGGGCGCTGGTTTCCGCCGCGGGTGATGGATCGCTTGATGAAAAAAGTAAGCAGCTGCTGGGAGCAAAGGGCAGTACCGCGCTCACGGCGTCCGTTCAGACCGATAATATTGACGGCGATATCAACCGATTCCAGGCTGCGTGGAGCGGGTTAAAGATTGATGTATTTGATAAAGCGGATGGCGCTCTGCGCAACCTGATAACAACCGCAACCGGCTGGCTCAGCACGGCCTCCCTTTGGGTGAATGCCAACCCTGAGCTGACGCAGACCCTCGCCAGCATTGTTGTCGGCGCGCAGGCATTTGCTGGCGTACTGGGCGGCGTAGGAACGGTTATCGCCCCGGTTCTGACGGGCGTCAATATGATCATCACCGCGGCCGGGATGTTGGGAACGGTGTTCAGCGTAGTGGGGGGCACCATCATGACGGTGCTGGGTGCCCTTAGCTGGCCGGTGATTGCCCTTGGCGCGGCGATTGCCGCCGGAGCCTTGCTGATTTTTAAATACTGGGAACCCATCAGCGCCTTCTTTGGCGGGGTGATGGAAGGGCTTTCGACGGCCTTCGCACCGCTGGGGGCGCTGTTCTCACCGGTGATAACGGTATTTGATGCTATCTCGGAGAAGCTGGGCGGTATCTGGCAGTGGTTCACCGATTTGGTTGCGCCGATCAAGGCGACGCAGGAAACGCTGGATGGCTGTAAAAATGCTGGCGTGATTTTTGGGCAGGCGCTGGGCGATGCGTTAACGGCACCGCTTGATCTCTTTAACAGCCTGAGCGGCAAGGCCAGCTGGCTGCTGGAGAAACTCGGTCTTATCAAAAACGAGTCGGGGAATCTCGACTCCGCTGCGGCAAAAGCAGAAGCGGCATCCTCTCCTGTGGGCAGCTCTTATATTCCGGGTACGGGGACCTATGGCGGTTACCAGGGGTATCAGCCAACCATCGCCACAGGGGGACGCTCTTACGTCGATCAGAGTAAAAGCGAGTACAACATCACGCTGCAGGGGGGCACGGCCTCCGGAATGGATCTGACGCGTCAAATCCGGGAGGCAATAGAGAATAGTGAACGTGAACAAGCGAGACGGCAGCAATCCAGCTTTATGTATGGTTGAGGAGAGAGAAAATGTTAATGGTGCTGGGTCTGTTTGTCTTTGAACGACGAACCTTACCGTATCAGACAATGCAGTTTACAAAGGACTACCGCTGGGCGTCCAACGATCGCATCGGGAAACCCAAAGCCTGGCAATATCTTGGCGAAGGTGAGACCTCCTTTAGCCTCACCGGCGTACTTTACCCGGAGCTCACGGGAGGGCGGCTTTCTCTCAAGGCGGTTGAGCTGATGGCGAATGAAGGGCGGGCATGGCCGTTGATAGATGGTACCGGCATCATTCACGGCATGTTTATCATTGAGAAAGTCACGCACACGCATTCGGATTTTTACAGTGATGGTACCGCGCGAAAAATTGAATTTTCCCTGTCGCTAAAACGCGTGGACGAATCGCTGATGAAGATGTTTGGCGATCTGAGAACGCAGGCTGAAGAGCTGGTGACTAGCGCACGTAATAGCATTGGAGGGCTGGTGGGATGATCGCCGAGATGAATATCCGGGCGGGCGGCAAAATCGCCCCTGACTTTATGCTTAAGCTTAACGACCGTGATATCACGCAAAATTTCAGCCACCGCCTTATCAGTTTATCCATGACCGACAAACGTGGGCTGGAAGCCGATCAGCTGGATATTCAACTGGATGATTCCGATGGGCTGTTAGACCTGCCAGCCCGGGGAGCAACGCTCTCCTTATGGCTGGGGTGGGAGGGAGCTCCGCTCCAGCCGAAAGGGAACTTCACGATCGACACAATTGAATTTCGGGGGGCGCCGGATACCCTGACCATTCGGGGATGCAGCGCGGATTTTCGTGGGAAGCTAAACGTACGGCGCGAACAGTCGTGGCATGACACGACGATCGGCGCGATAGTCACTACTATCGCTCAGCGGAACCAGTTGACCACAAGCGTTGCGGCTGGGCTTTCATCCATTGCCATTTCTCATATTGACCAGTCTCAGGAGACTGACGCGGCGTTTCTCACCCGCCTGGCCGAACGCAATGGTGCATTTGTTTCCATCAAAGCCGGGAAGGTCATTTTCATGAAAGCGGGCCAGGCCGTGACGGCCAGCGGCACAGCGATTCCCTTAATGATGATTGAACGTGGGGATGGCGATCGGCACCTTTTTTCCGTCGCCGACCGTGAAAGTTATTCCGGCGTGACGGCCAAATGGCTGCAAACGCGCGATCCAAAACAGCAAAATCCTCAATTGAGTATTAATCGCCAGATTGGGGGGCAGCCCACAGAGGTGCTACAGCATCCGGATGCCGCCGCGTCGGGAGCTAAAGGCATGGAGCCGAAGCCGCAAGAGAGGCTGGTGGGATCGGCGGAGAACGTGTTTGAGCTTGCTACGGTGTATGCGTCTGAAGAGCAGGCGCTCAGGGCTGCGGAGGCGAAGTGGCGCGCGCTTCAGCGGGGAACCGTGAAATTTTCTATCCAGCTGGCGCTGGGGCGAGCCGATCTGTTTCCCGAAACGCCGGTGCTGGTTAACGGCTTTAAACGAGTCATTGACGAGCAGGCGTGGATCATCAGCGAAGTGGTTCATACGCTGAGCGGGAGTGGATTTACCACGCAGCTGAACCTTGAGCTGAACGTCACCGACGAAAAATTTTCTGTGGATAGAGAGTAATTCATTTGCCATTACGTTGTTTTTGAGTATCATTGATTCACATAAAGTGAATTAAACGGAGGGTATATGTTTCATTGTCCTAAGTGCAAGCATTCAGCGCATGCGCGTACCAGTCGCTATTTAAGTGAAAACACCAAAGAGCGCTATCATCAGTGCACCAATGTGGGCTGCAGCTGTACGTTCGTGACGATGGAATCCGTGGAGCGTCTGATTGCAACTCCTGGCGCTTCTGAACGTGTCCGAACGGCTTCGATGAGTCACGGTTAACGGCGGTACCACCGGCTCATAAAAAACCAATAAAAAAGCCACTCAATCGAGTGGCTTAATTCTTTGATTCTACATCTAAAATTTGGTGGCCCCTGCTGGACTTGAACCAGCGACCAAGCGATTATGAGTCGCCTGCTCTAACCACTGAGCTAAGGGGCCGTGGCGGTGAATTATAAAGTAACTCCCCGCAGCAATCCAGCCATTCACACCTGCCTGCTGTTTTTATAAACAACGCATTATCAATCCTTTATACTTCCATAACGACGTATCAGCGGGAGTAAAGATGATCAACGACATTCTGGCCCCTGGCCTGCGGGTGGTGTTTTGCGGAATCAACCCGGGAAAGTCCTCGGCGCACACCGGCTTTCACTTCGCCCATCCGGGCAATCGCTTCTGGAAGGTGATCTATCAGGCCGGGTTTACCGACAGGTTACTCAAGCCGGAAGAGGAGCAGCACCTGCTGGACACGCGCTGCGGGATCACCATGTTGGTCGAGCGGCCGACGGTACAGGCGAGCGAGGTCAACCTGCATGAGCTGCGCAGCGGCGGGCGGGAGCTGGTGAAGAAGATTGAAGACTACCAGCCAGCCGCGCTGGCGATCCTCGGTAAGCAGGCCTACGAGCAGGCGTTCAGCCAGCGCGGGGCTAAGTGGGGCAAGCAGAGCATCATGATTGGCGTTACGCAGGTGTGGGTCTTGCCGAACCCGAGCGGGCTCAACAGAGCGACGCTGGATAAGCTGGTGGAAGCCTACAGGGAGCTGGATGAGGCGCTGATGGTGCGGGGGCTTTAGCTCCTTTGCGGCCTGATGCCCTTACCCTGGCCCTCTCCCACGGGGAGAGGGAATAAACAAAAAAAAGCTCCCGATTGGGAGCTTTTTGCTGTTTATCAGGATTAGTCGTCCAGGAAGCTACGCAGCACTTCAGAGCGGCTTGGATGACGCAGCTTACGCAGCGCCTTCGCTTCGATCTGACGGATACGTTCGCGTGTCACGTCGAACTGTTTACCCACTTCTTCCAGCGTGTGGTCGGTATTCATGTCGATACCGAAACGCATACGCAGCACTTTTGCTTCACGGGCGGTCAGGCCAGCCAGAACGTCGTGAGTGGCGGCACGCAGGCTCTCGGTGGTGGCAGAGTCCAGCGGCAGCTCGAGGGTGGTATCCTCGATGAAATCCCCCAGATGCGAATCTTCATCGTCACCGATCGGTGTTTCCATGGAGATTGGCTCTTTGGCGATCTTCAGCACTTTACGGATCTTGTCTTCCGGCATCAGCATGCGCTCGGCCAGCTCTTCCGGCGTCGGCTCGCGGCCCATCTCCTGCAGCATCTGGCGGGAGATACGGTTGAGCTTGTTGATGGTCTCAATCATATGAACCGGAATACGGATGGTGCGTGCCTGGTCCGCGATAGAGCGGGTGATCGCCTGACGGATCCACCATGTCGCGTAAGTAGAGAACTTGTAACCACGACGGTATTCAAACTTATCTACCGCTTTCATCAGACCGATGTTGCCTTCCTGAATCAGATCCAGGAACTGCAGACCGCGGTTGGTGTATTTCTTGGCGATAGAGATAACCAGACGCAAGTTCGCCTCAACCATCTCTTTCTTCGCACGGCGCGCTTTCGCTTCACCGATGGACATACGACGGTTGATGTCTTTGACCTGCTCGATGGTCAGGCCGGTCTCTTCTTCAATTTGCTGCAGCTTCTGCAGACCGCGATAGACATCGTCCTTCACGTCGTGCAGTTTTTCAGACCAAGGCTTGTTCATCGCGATAGCCGCGTTGAACCAGGTTTCGCTGGTTTCGTTGCCGGTGAAGAGGGTGATGAAGTTCTTCTTCGGCATTTTGCACTGTTCAACGCACAGCTTCATGATGATGCGTTCCTGGGTGCGTACGCGATCCATCATCACGCGCATGCTGTTTACCAGGTAGTCGAACTGTTTTGGCACCAGGCGGAACTGTTTGAACACTTCAGACAGCTTCAGGATCTCTTCCTGAGCGGCGGCATGGCTGCGGCCTTTCGCTTTGATGGTGTCACGCGTTACTTCATACTGGGTACGCAGCTCGGCAAACTTCTCGCGCGCCAGTTCCGGGTCGATGCTGTTGTCATCGTCAGCGCTGTCGTCGTCTTCTTCCTCATCTTCATCTTCGTCGTCATCCATCTCTTCCTGAGACAGCTCAGAACCGACGTGAGTGGCGGTAGGCGCCATATCTTCTTCAGCGTTCGGGTCGACAAAACCGGTGATCAGGTCAGACAGGCGCGCTTCTTCCGCTTCAACGCGATCGTACTGCTCCAGCAGATAGGTAATCGCTTCCGGGTATTCGGCAACAGAGCACTGAACCTGGTTGATCCCGTCTTCGATGCGTTTTGCGATGTCAATTTCGCCTTCGCGGGTCAACAGTTCAACGGTACCCATTTCGCGCATGTACATGCGGACCGGGTCAGTGGTACGCCCGATTTCAGATTCCACGCTGGACAGGACCTGTGCAGCAGCTTCTTCCGCATCTTCGTCAGTGTTGTTGGAGGTTTCAGCCAGCAACAGATCATCGGCATCCGGTGCTTCTTCCATCACCTGAATGCCCATGTCATTGATCATTTGGATGATGTCTTCGATCTGGTCTGAATCGACGATATCTTCCGGCAGATGGTCATTGACCTCGGCATAGGTCAGATAGCCTTGCTCCTTACCGCGTTGGACAAGAAGTTTCAGCTGTGACTGCGGGTTTTGCTCCATAAGACGGTATCCACACTTAATTCGTTTGATTGGTGTCGGCGATGGTGCTGCCAACCTTTAAAGCGAGGGCGTACTTATATTTTTGCCGCTGCCTCTCAGTGCGGCTGCCGGGGGCTTCCCGATCGATATTCGGCACTTAAGCCGTTAAATTTTTTATTTCTTCGCCAGTTCCTGGTTAATCATCCAGAGCTCCCGGCGTTCTTCGCTGCTTAAGCCATGGGTGCGCTCGCGAGCTATCAACTCTTCCTGGCGCAACTCAAGCATCGAATCAAACATATGGTTGAGCGAGTCGGTGAACGTTTTTTCTGCAATTTCCTTATCTGCTATATCGTCCCACATCGACAGTTTTTCAAGGGTAGCGGCCTCTTTTGTGCCGCGATAATGCTCTAAAAGTTGTCCGGTGGTCAGACCTGGCTGAGACAAACAAGTGTTGACCAGTTCTGAAAATAAGCCAAGTCCGGGCAACTTTTCGTGGTTCAAACCCGCCAGCGACGGCACTTGCGGAGCAAGTTCGGGGTTTTGCACCAGTAACCCTATCAGTATACGCATGGTTGTGCGTTTTAGCTGAGGCGCGGGGCGAACCGTGCCGTTTTCAGCCTGTTTAGGCATTAAACGTTCAAGCTGGCTGTCATCCAGGATACCGAGCTTGTTGCCTAACTCCTGACGCAGGTAGATGCGCAGCGTTTCGCCGGGCACCTGGCTGATTAACGGCAGCGCCAGGGTACTGAGCTGCGCGCGCCCGTCAGGGGTACTCAAATCCACCTGCGGCATCAGGCTGTTAAACAGAAACGTCGAGAGCGGCTGTGCCTGCTCCATCCGCGCTTCGAATGCCGCTTTGCCCTCTTTACGCACCAGCGTATCCGGGTCTTCACCGTCGGGCAGGAACATAAAGCGTAGCTGACGTCCGTCGGTCATATACGGCAGCGCGGTTTCCAGCGCTCGCCAGGCGGCGTCTCGTCCGGCTCGGTCACCGTCGTAACAGCAGATGACGTTGTTGGTCACCCTGAACAGCAGTTGAATATGATCGGCAGTGGTGGACGTACCTAACGACGCAACCGCGTAGTTAATGTCGTACTGCGCCAGCGCAACGACGTCCATATAGCCTTCGACGACCAACAGACGCGGAGGTTCCGCATTGTCCTGCTGCGCCTCATAAAGACCGTACAACTGGCGGCCCTTATGGAAAATATCGGTTTCCGGAGAGTTGAGGTATTTCGGCAGGGCATCACCCAGCACGCGACCACCAAAACCAATTACCCGGCCACGCTTGTCGCGGATCGGGAACATCACCCGTTCACGGAAGCGGTCGTAGCTTCGTCCCTGGTCGTTAGTGACCAGCATGCCTGCGTCGATGAGGGATTTACGATCTTCGCTATTGCCGCCAAAACGCTTTAACACGTTGTCCCAGCCGGGCGGGGCGTAACCAATAGCGAAACGCGCAATCACATCGTCGCTCAGTCCGCGCTTGTTCAGATACTGACGCGCAGGCTCAGCCGCAGAGTGCTTAAGAGACTGTTGGTAAAACGAATTCAGGCCATCCATCAGTTGATACAGCGTTTGCCGCTGATGGCGCTCGATCTGACTTGGCCCACTGCCTGCTTCATACGGCACTTCAAGATTATGCATCGCCGCCAGTTCTTCGACGGTTTCAACGAACTCGAGCTTGTCGTAGTTCATTAAAAAATCGACGGCATTACCGTGTGCGCCACAGCCGAAGCAATGGTAAAACTGCTTTTCACCGTTTACGGTGAAGGAGGGGGTTTTTTCGTTATGGAACGGACAGCACGCATGGTAGTTCTTGCCCTGCTTTTTCAGCTTTACCCGCGCGTCGATGAGATCGACGATGTCGGTTCTGGCGAGCAGGTCATTGATGAAAACGCGTGGGATTCTTCCGGCCATATGCCCCAAAAATTTAAGCGACTTATAAACGAAAACAAGCCGCGCATTCCTTCCGGAAGCACGGCCTTACGACTACTACTCTGTCTGTCAATTGAGGGCGTTGGCCCTCAACAGATTAGTACAGACGAGTACGGCGTGCGTTTTCGCGAGCCAGTTTCTTCGCGTGACGTTTCACTGCGGAAGCTTTAGCGCGCTTACGTTCGGTCGTTGGTTTTTCATAAAACTCACGACGACGAACTTCAGCCAGAACACCTGCTTTCTCGCATGAACGTTTGAAGCGACGCAGTGCTACGTCGAACGGCTCGTTTTCACGTACTTTAATTACCGGCATGTAACTCTCACCTTTAATAAATTCGGTTTGCCGCTGGCATCAACGCCAGCTTATTTCAAAATGGTGCGGAATTTTACTGCAAATGCTGCTGCTTTGTAAAGCACCGATGCGATTTTGAAAGGGACTTTAATAAGGGTGAGGAGTATACACGAGCCTTCTTCCTGGGGCGAACAAAGTTTTACATCAACCCGCCCAGGCTCTACACTGCGCGGTATTGAAACGAGGTAAAACAAGTCATGCGTGTACTGGGTATTGAAACATCCTGCGATGAAACCGGCATCGCCATTTACGACGACGAAAAAGGGCTTCTGGCCAACCAGCTGTATAGTCAGGTGAAATTGCACGCTGACTACGGCGGCGTCGTACCTGAACTGGCCTCTCGTGACCACGTGCGTAAAACGGTTCCCCTGATTCAGGCGGCGCTGAAAGAGGCCGGATTAAGCTCAACCGATATTGACGCCGTAGCCTATACCGCAGGGCCGGGTCTGGTCGGTGCGCTGCTGGTCGGCGCGACGGTTGGCCGTTCGCTGGCCTTCGCGTGGGACGTTCCCGCCATTCCGGTTCACCACATGGAAGGGCATCTTCTGGCGCCGATGCTGGAAGACAATCCGCCCGAGTTCCCGTTCGTGGCGCTGCTGGTCTCCGGTGGGCATACCCAGCTGATTAGCGTAACGGGTATTGGCAAGTACGAGCTGCTGGGCGAGTCGATCGACGACGCCGCCGGTGAAGCGTTCGATAAAACCGCCAAGCTGCTGGGCCTGGATTACCCGGGCGGCCCGATGCTCTCTAAAATGGCGTCGCAGGGAACGGAAGGGCGCTTTGTTTTCCCGCGTCCGATGACCGATCGTCCGGGGCTGGATTTCAGCTTCTCCGGGCTGAAAACCTTCGCGGCGAATACTATCCGCAATAACGACAACGACGAGCAGACCCGCGCCGATATCGCCCGCGCGTTTGAAGACGCGGTAGTGGATACGCTGATGATCAAGTGCAAGCGCGCGCTGGATCAGACCGGGTTTAAGCGCCTGGTGATGGCGGGCGGCGTCAGCGCCAACCGCACGCTGCGCGCGAAGCTTGCGGAGATGATGCAAAAGCGTCGCGGGGAAGTGTTCTACGCGCGTCCGGAATTCTGTACCGATAACGGGGCGATGATCGCCTACGCCGGGATGGTGCGCCTGAATGCGGGGGCAACGTCCGACCTGAGCGTGTCCGTGCGTCCGCGCTGGCCGCTGGCGGAACTGCCTGAGGCGTGAGTTTTTTGCCCGGTGGCGCTGCGCTTACCGGGCCTACAAAACCGTAGGCCGGGTCAGGCGAAGCCGCCACCCGGCAACAAACCGCACTACACCCGCAGCATCCCTTTCTCTTCCAGAAACGCAATAATCGTCCCCAGACCGTCACCCGCCTTCAGGTTGGTAAACGTCCACGGACGCTCGCCGCGCATGCGGTTGGTATCGCGCTCCATTACCTCCAGCGACGCCCCGACGTAGGGCGCAAGATCGGTTTTGTTGATCACCAGGAAATCGGATTTGGTGATCCCCGGTCCGCCCTTGCGCGGGATTTTTTCCCCTTCGGCCACGTCGATCACGTAAATAGTCAGGTCCGCCAGCTCCGGGCTGAAGGTCGCGCTCAGGTTGTCCCCGCCGCTTTCAACGAAGATCAGATCCAGATTACCGAACTTCTCGCTGAGTGCTTCTACCGCCGCGAGGTTCATTGAGGCATCTTCGCGGATGGCGGTATGCGGGCAGCCGCCGGTCTCCACGCCCACGATGCGCTCCGGCTCAAGCGCGCCCGCCTCGGTCAGGATGCGCTGATCCTCTTTGGTGTAGATATCGTTAGTGACCACCGCCAGATGGTACGTGTCGCGCATCGCCTTGCAGAGCGCTTCCAGCAGCGCGGTTTTGCCCGATCCTACCGGACCGCCTACGCCCACGCGCAGGGGATGTTTGTAATCAGCCATGTTGACTCCTCAGGAACGGAATAGTCGTGAATATTGTGTTTCATGGCGCGCGGAGGCGATGGCCGACAGTGGCGTAGCTGCCCCCAGCGCGTCGTCGCCACGTAAAAATGCCTGTTCAAACCCGGCGGCAAAATGGTCGCTCAGCTCGATAATCAGCTGCTGCGCCGCCTGCTGTCCGAAGGGGACGAGCTTGACGCCCGCCATCACCGCGCTCTCTATCCAGCTGTAGCCGAGGCTCAGCGCCAGCTCGCGCGCGCCAATGCCCCAGCGCACGCCGAGCCACGCCATGCCGCAGAGCTGGCTCTGTGCAAACAGCGACAGCCACTCTGCCGGGCAGCTCGGCTCCCAGCTTTTAATCAGGCGCGTAAAGGCCGCACCACGGTTGCGCTCCTCTTCGCGCAGCTCGCGCGTTTCCCGGCAGGCGAGCAGATATGTCGTCCAGCGTTTTGCTGCCGCGATGTCCTGCTGTTCGCAGGCCCGGAACAGCCGGATAAACATCGGCAGATCGACGCAGAAAAAGCTCTGCTCCATCTGCTGGATCTGCCAGCGTCTGAAGGCGTCGGTGCTCGTAACCCAGCCCGCCTCTACGGCCCACTCCAGCCCCTGCGACCAGGTAAACGACCCGACCGGCAGGCTGCTGCTCGAGAGCTGCATCAGGCGCAGCCGCTGTCGGGCATGCTCCATCAGCTCATCAGCGCCAGCAGGGCGGAGACGATCAGCCCGCCGCCGAAGGTTTTACGCAGCCCGTCGTGACGGCGCAGCAGCAAGCCTGCGGCGAAACTGGCGCACAGCACCGTCGCGCTGGCGAACATAAACCCGCTGGTGAACAGCCAGAAGCTGTGGCCAGACATCTCCACGCCGTGCGCCCAGCCGTGGAACATCGCCAGGGCAGGCACCGCCAGCAGCAGGCGGTTTTCAGTTTTAAACATCATCACGCCGCAGACCGCCAGCGAGGCGATAATCAGCATCTCCATGCCGCTAAAGCCGCCGAGCAGGCTGCCCGCAACGGCGCCGACAAGCATCATGCCGAGGGTGGCAAACGGCAGCAGGAGCTTGCGGCCGCTCAGGGCAGACAGCACGCCAGCCCCGGTCAGCATCAGCAGGTGATCCAGCCCGGTCAGCGGGTGGAGAAAACCGGCCTGAAAGCTGTCGGCGCCGTGGCCGGGATGCGCGAGCGCGGGAACGGAAAAAGCCAGCAGTAACAGCGGTAAATGCTTACGCATGATTGATCCTTAATGTGAATGAGCGTGAGAGTGACTGTGGGCATCGCTGGCGTAAGCGCCCGCTTCCGGTTCAAACGGCAGGCTGGCGAAGGTTACCTCCAGCCCGAACTGGCGCAGCATGTCGTCGAGAACGTGATCGTGGTGATAGCGCAGCTCGCCGGGCATGACCTGCAGCGGCACGTGGCGGTTGCCCAGGTGGTAGCAGGCGCGGGCGAGCAGGAACGGATCGGCGCAGCGCACCACGGAAACCGACTCCGGAGCGGCGATCACTTCGATCACCTCGCTGCCGTCTTCGTTACTGAGCAGGTCGCCCCCGCGCAGCAGCAGGCCGCGCGGCAGCATCAGTCCGGCTTCGCGCCCGTCGTTAAGCGCCACGCGAGCGCGGCTTTTCACCCGCACGTCAATCGGCAGCGTGACGCTGGCGGTAGTCGGATGCGCGTGGTCCAGACGTTGTGTTAAGTAGATCATCATCACTCCTCAAAACAGGAAATAGCGTTGCGCCATCGGCAGAACGTCGGCCGGTTCGCTGGTAATCAGTTCACCGTCGACGCGCACCTCGTAGGTTTGCGAATCGACGGTGATGTTCGGTTGCAGGGCGTTATGGATCATGTCGGCCTTTTTCACCGTCCGGCAGCCTTTTACCACCGCCGTGGCGCTCTGCAGGCTGAGCTGCTGTGGGATGCCGTTCGCGTGGGCCGCCTGAGAAACAAACGTCAGTCGCGTGGCGTGACGTGCGGCGCCCAGCGCGCCAAACATCGGGCGGTAATGCACTGGCTGCGGCGTGGGGATCGAGGCGTTGATGTCGCCCATCGGCGCGCAGGCGATCATCCCGCCCTTGACGATGGTGGCGGGTTTTACGCCAAAGAAGGCGGGGGACCAGACCACCAGATCCGCCAGCTTGCCCGCCTCAATCGAACCGACTTCATGGGCGATGCCGTGGGTCAGCGCCGGGTTAATGGTGTATTTGGCGACATAGCGCTTCACCCGGAAGTTGTCGTTATCGCCCGTCTCTTCCGGCAGCGCGCCGCGCTGGACCTTCATGCGGTGCGCCACCTGCCAGGTGCGGATAATCACTTCCCCGACTCGGCCCATGGCCTGCGAATCTGACGAGGTGAGCGAGAACGCGCCGATATCGTGCAGCACGTCTTCCGCGGCGATGGTCTCCCGGCGAATGCGGGATTCGGCAAACGCCACGTCCTCGGCGATATCCGGGTCAAGGTGATGGCAAACCATCAGCATGTCGAGGTGCTCGTCGATGGTGTTCACCGTGTAGGGCAAGGTAGGATTGGTGGAAGAGGGCAGAATATTCGGGTGCGCGCAGGCGGTGATGATATCCGGCGCGTGGCCGCCGCCCGCGCCTTCGGTGTGGAAGGTGTGGATGGTGCGCCCGCCGATGGCCGCCAGCGTGTCCTCGACAAACCCGGACTCGTTCAGCGTGTCGCTGTGCAGCGCCACCTGAATATCCATCTCTTCGGCCACCTCCAGCGAGCAGTTGATGGCCGCTGGCGTCGCGCCCCAGTCTTCGTGGATCTTAAGCCCGATGGCACCCGCCGCGATCTGCTCGCGCAGGGCGTCCGGGTTTGAGCCGTTCCCTTTGCCCAGCAGGCCAATATTCACCGGCAGCGTATCGGCGGCCTGCAACATGCGGGCGATATACCACGGCCCCGGCGTGCAGGTGGTGGCGTTTGTACCTGCCGCGGGGCCTGTGCCGCCGCCGATCATGGTGGTGACGCCAGAGACCAGCGCCTCTTCCGCCTGTTGCGGACAGATCCAGTGGATGTGGGTGTCGATCCCGCCTGCGGTGACGATCTTCCCTTCGGCGGCAATCACTTCCGTTGCTGCGCCAATCGGGATCGTCACGCCGGGCTGAATGTCCGGGTTCCCGGCTTTGCCGACGGCGAAGATCCGCCCGTTCTTCACGCCGATGTCGGCCTTCACGATCCCCCAGTGGTCGACGATCAGCGCGTTGGTGAGAACCAGATCCACGCAGCTGTCAGCGGTCATCTGCCCCTGGCCCATGCCGTCGCGGATCACCTTCCCGCCGCCGAACTTGACCTCTTCGCCGTAGACCGTGAGATCGTCTTCCACTTCGATCCACAGCTCGCTGTCCGCCAGCCGCACCTTATCCCCGGTGGTGGGGCCGAACATGTCGGCATACGCCTGACGTGAAATTTCAGCCATGTTTCACCTCGCCCATGACCTCGCCGCGAAAGCCAAAAATGCGCTGCGCGCCTGTCACCAGCACCAGCGTCACCTCTCGCTTCTGGCCTGGCTCGAAGCGCACGGCGGTGCCCGCCGGAATGTTCAGCCGGTAGCCCCTGGTGGCTTCGCGATCAAACTTCAGCGCCGGGTTGACCTCGTAAAAGTGATAGTGCGATCCGACCTGGATCGGCCTGTCGCCGTGATTTTCAACAACAACACTTTGGGCTTCACGCCAGACGTTGATCGCAATAGTGCCGGGCTGGATCTGGTATTCACCTGGGATCATCACGTGCTCCTTACACGATCGGGTTGTGGACGGTGACGAGCTTGGAGCCGTCCGGGAAGGTGGCTTCCACCTGAATATCCGGGATCATCTCCGGCACGCCCTCCATCACCTGATCGCGCGTCAGGACGTGGCGGCCCGCCTCCATCAGCGCGGCGACGGTTTCGCCGTCGCGCGCGCCTTCCATGATGAAGGCGCTGATCAGCGCGACCGATTCCGGGTAGTTGAGCTTTACCCCGCGCGCAAGGCGGCGTTCGGCAACCAGCGCGGCGGTAAACAGCAACAGCTTGTCTTTTTCTCTGGGGGTCAGTTCCATAACGTTTCTCTTATGTCTGCCAGATGCGCGGCGAACAGGCGGTTTTGGTAGTAAGAAGCGGGCGAAGCGACTGCCAGATGTCGCGCATCGCCCGCTGGCAAATCAGGTTGTCGTGGGAGAGAAAACGCACCGACAGCAGAGCGTCGGTGAGCGTTGCCCCCGCAAAATGGCCCAGAGGCGCGAGCAGCGCGCGCACGGTGTCGAGATGTTCTTCCCGGGCCGGATAGAACAGCAATGTGCCGATCCACGGGTGTCCGGCAACGGGCGTGAGATCGCCGTTGCTGAGGTGCTGGCGCTCTATCAGGCGCGGTTCGTCATCCACCCACACCTCAAGGCGGCTCTCCAGCGTGCCGTGGCTGAAGGTCTCACCGATTACCGGGCGGCCCAGGCAGTACAGCTCCCACGCCAGCAGCGTGCTGGAGGCCTTAAGGTGGAAGACGGAACGCAGCGCGGCGTTCGCGCCGGGAAAGATAATGGTGTCCTGCGGCAGCCACTCCAGCGTGGCGTCTTCATCAAGATAAAAGTGCTGGCTCAGACGCGCCTGCGGGCCGCTGCTGCGGTAGAACTTGCTGGCGCCGGGCATGGTGATAAGCGCGTGGCTTTTGGCATCGAGCCGAACGGAAATATCCAGCGTATCGCCGCCCACGACGCCGCCGGGCGGGTGCAGCAGATAGAGGTGGCAGGTTTTTCCTTCGGGATAAAACGGACGTTGTACGGTGAGCGGCCCGACGTGTCGAGCGGAACGCAGGAGGGTTTTCTCAGGGGTGTGACAAAACTGCAGGGCAAGCGACGCCTGCCAGCCTTTATACGTATTATCAGTGACCTGAGCTGCTAACATGCTGCTTCCATCTGCGCATCATCGGGGTCGTTTCAGTATGCCCTGGCGGAAATGAAGGCTGTCATATGAGTCGCTTATGGATAAAAAACCGGCTCATGTGAGCCGGTTTGCGAGACTAGCGGTAATCTTCTGCATCCACATCATACCCCGACGGTTCCCAGCGGATCGCCAGCAATGACGCCAGACCGATAAACGGCGCCAGCGCAATCACCCAGAACACGGCGGTGTCGAGAGACGCGACCAGCAGCGGGAACAGGAACAGCGACAGCGTGGAGCTGCTGCGCATCAGCGTCTGGTTGAGACCCACGCCCACGCCGCGCAGCGAGGTCGGGTAGCTCAGCGAGGCGAACGTCATGGTATGCGCGCCCGGGCCAAATCCCTGACCGAACAGGAAAAGCGCAAGCATCGCCACGGCAAGCACCCCTTCAGAGGCATCGTCCGGTCGACCAATCAGCGCCAGCCCCAGCAGCGCCACAAGCTGACAGGCGTAACCCGCCAGCGACATCCGCCACGCGCCGAAGCGCGGCACGTAGCGCACCGCCAGTAATCCGCCGATAAATGCAAACAGCAGGTTCAGCGCCAGCGAGATCACAATAGTGGTCAGCATAGACTGCACGAAGAAGCTTGAAATAATCACCGGCAGGCCAAAGGCCACGGCGTTATAGGCGAACGAGGAGACGACGGACAGCAGCGTGGCGAGCGTGGTACGCCGCAGATAGATGCCGCGGAACAGGTTCAGATAGTTCGACCATTTGGCTTTATTCACGACAGGCGCAGGCTGGGTGAGCGCATCCTGCGGGACGTGGGCGTTAATATTGTACGACTGCCGCAAAATGGACGCCGCCTCTTTCAGGTTGCCCTGATTCGCCGCCCAGACCGGCGATTCGCTCATATAGCGGCTGCGGATGGCGATAATCACCAGCGCGGGTACCGCGCCAAAGCCGAGAATCAATCGCCACAGCCAGTCGCTGTGGCTTTCCGGCAGCACGGCGTAGAAAAAGAGAACCAGAAGGTAAGAGATGCTGATCGCCGCATACCAGGTAGGGCACCACATCGCGACGCTGGAGGCCTTATTGCCCGGCCCTTTCAGCCTGGCAAACTCGCTCAGGAACGCCATCGCCACGGGAAGGTCGATCCCCACGCCAAGGCCCATCACAAAGCGCGCGCCCGCCAGCACATATTCATTCGGGGCCAGCGCGCAGGCGATAGCGGCGACGACAAAGAATACCATGTCGGCCATAAAGACGCGGTAGCGCCCGATTTTATCCGTGAGGTAACCGCCGAGCAGCGCCCCGACAATGGCACCAAAGGTAATCGCCGAGGCCACCATGCCGGTACCGGCGGGCGTCAGGTTAAATTCGCGGGTAATGTCTTTAATGCCGAAAGCCAGCGCGCCCAGATCGTAGGCATCGAGGAAAATCCCGCCCAGAGCGATACCCACCACGATCCGGGCGTTGGCCCGACCCTGAGAACCGTGATTAACGAGACGTGAAACGTCCGATGCACTGCGCACCCACTGAATGTCGCCATCAGGGGGAATTCCTGCCGTTGAAAGGGGAGTTGTGTCTGTGATTTCTGCCATTTTCTTTTTGTGTAGTGGTGTTGTGTATCTAACAGTTACCACAGGCAGAAGGTGACAAAAATCACATTTGGTTATAAGGCATAACTAACCGCCTACTCGGGATCTTTTTTCTTTCGCTTGAGCTTCGTCCAGATCTTCGTTTCCTGGCGTCGCCACAGGCGCTGGATATTGTCGTGATGACGCAGCAGGATCAGGCAGGAGAGCATCGATACCGGGAAGGTGAATTGGGGTTTAAACCACCAGACGTAAAACGGGGCGATCAGCGCGCTGACGATGGCACCCAGCGACGAATAGCCGCTCAGCAGAATGGTCAGCAGCCAGGTCCCGGCCATGACGCCGGTTAAGTCCCATCCGATGGGCGCGATGGCACCAAAGGCGGTCGCCACCCCTTTGCCGCCTTTAAAGCCGAAGAATACGGGCCAGATATGGCCGACGCAGGCGGCGATGGCGATGATCCCCAGCCAGAACGGCGTGACGCCCAGCGCATACGCGCCCCAGACGGGTAGCATCCCCTTCAGAACATCAAAAATCAAAACCGCTACGGCTGCTCCCTTGCCGCCAATTCGAAGCACGTTGGTCGCTCCCGGATTCCCGGAACCACTTTCACGCGGGTCAGGTAACCCGGCAATGCGGCAGACCAGAATGGCGCTGGAGATTGAGCCGCAAAGATAGGCGAGGAGGATCATTCCAGGCGCGATTGCACTCATAACGCTGTTCCGTTTTGAAAATGTATCTGTATTCTCAGCATCTGTGGATAATACGCATAATTCGCCGGAAGTGGTATCCGGTTTAGCCAAAAAGCAGGCAGGTCGTGATGGATATTGTATTTATAGAGCAACTTTCGGTAATCACCACAATTGGTGTTTACGACTGGGAACAGACCATCGAGCAGAAACTGGTGTTCGATATCGAAATGGGATGGGATAACCGCAAATCGGCAAAAAGCGATGACGTGAATGACTGTCTGAGCTATGCCGACATCAGCGAAGCGGTGATCGGCCACGTGGAAGGACAGCGTTTTGCGTTGGTGGAACGGGTGGCGGAAGAGGTGGCGGATCTGCTGCTGACCAAATTCAACTCACCGTGGGTACGCATTAAGCTGAGCAAGCCGGGCGCGGTGGCGCGCGCCGCCAACGTGGGCGTCATCATTGAGCGTGGCACAAATCTGAAAGGAAAGATTTAACGTCATAATTGCTAAACCATTTTAGGTTATATCGGTCTTAAGGCTGTATCTTTCACGGTAGCCGTTAGGGGCGACCGTTTTTTTATATCTTTTTTTAGGGGTTTATAGATGAGCGATATGCACTCGCTGCTGGTGGCGGCAATTCTGGGTGTGGTCGAAGGATTGACGGAGTTTTTACCGGTTTCCAGTACGGGCCATATGATTATCGTTGGCCATCTGCTGGGCTTCGAAGGCGATACCGCAAAGACGTTTGAGGTGGTAATTCAGCTGGGCTCGATTCTGGCGGTGGTGGTGATGTTCTGGCGTCGCTTGTTTGGCCTGATCGGCATCCACTTTGGCCGTCTGCCGCAGCGTGAAGGAGAGGGCAAAGGCCGCCTGACGCTGATTCACATCCTGCTCGGGATGATCCCGGCGGTGGTATTGGGGCTGGTATTCCACGACACCATTAAATCGCTGTTTAACCCGATTAACGTCATGTACGCGCTGGTGGTGGGCGGTTTCCTGTTGATTGCCGCGGAAGTGCTGAAGCCAAAAGTCCCGCGTGCGGAAGGCCTGGACGATATGACCTATCGTCAGGCGTTTATCATTGGCTGCTTCCAGTGTCTGGCGCTGTGGCCGGGCTTCTCCCGTTCAGGTGCGACCATTTCAGGCGGGATGCTGATGGGCGTGAGCCGCTACGCGGCTTCCGAGTTCTCGTTCCTGCTGGCGGTGCCGATGATGATGGGCGCCACCGCGCTGGACCTTTACAAAAGCATTGGCTTCCTGACCACAGGTGATATTCCGATGTTTGCCGTGGGCTTTATCACCGCCTTTATCGTGGCGCTGATTGCCATCAAAACCTTCCTGCAGCTGATTAAGCGTATCTCGTTTATTCCGTTCGCGATCTATCGCTTTATCGTCGCGGCTGCGGTGTACGTGGTCTTCTTCTGATAACCGATTGCCCTCACTCTTTCGGCTGAGGGCAACGCTTTTCCTTCCACGCGGTAACCGCGTCAATCCGCCGTTTGGTTAGCTCCTCGCGAATCTCCGGGCCTTTAAATCCTGCCTCAACCACGTCTTTCGTTGGCACCGCTTTTGCGACTTCCCACGCTTCGCGCAGCAAACGCCCCTGGGGATAATCGGACGCTTCAAACCCGGTGCGGCCGCGCACGTCCGCTTCGCTGGTGAGCGCAATCTGCTCCACGCGCTGCGGCTTGCGCCAGGCGTCGATATTATCGAACAGCTTCACGATGGTGGCGGGCTTCAGGATCGGGAAGGTATGGATCAGGTCGTGGAACTCGGCGACCAGCTTTGCCAGATCGCGGATGTCATTCGGCACGCGCAGACGCTGGCAGAGCCCGTCAACCAGCTTTACCCCCGCCGGACCGTGCCCGTGATGGCGCGGCCAGAACTCTTTCGGCGTTAAGCCTTTGCCGAGATCGTGGCACAGGGTGGAAAAACGTACGTCCACCTCAGGGCTGAGCATGGCGGCCATGCTCAGCGTCATCAGCGTGTGCACGCCGGTATCAATTTCGGGATGCCATTTCGCCGGTGCGGGCACGCCAAACAGCGCGTCGATTTCCGGGAACAGCACCTTCAGCGCGCCGCAGTCGCGAAGAACCTGGAAAAAGACCTGCGGGTTGCGGGTGGTGAGGGCATTTTCCGTCTCTTTCCAGACGCGCTCCGGCGTCAGGTGTTCCAGCTCGCCCGCCTCGGTCATGGCCGTCATCAACGCCATCGTCTCATCCGCAATACGGAAGCTCAGATGCGCGTAACGCGCGGCAAAACGCGCCACGCGCAGCACGCGGAGCGGATCTTCAGAAAATGCCGGGGAGACGTGACGCAAAAGACGATCGCGCAGGTCGTCCTGCCCGCCGTAGGCGTCGATGATATGGCCGTTTTCGTCCTGGGCCAGGGCGTTAATGGTGAGATCGCGGCGCAGCAGATCCTGCTCCAGCGTCACATCCGGCGCGGCGTAGCAGGTGAAGCCGGTATAACCGGAACCGGATTTCCGTTCGGTACGCGCCAGGGCGTACTCTTCCCGGCTTTTCGGATGCAGGAACACGGGAAAATCGCGGCCTACCTGCTGGTAGCCCGCGTCGAGCATCTCTTCCGGGGTGGCGCCCACCACCACCCAGTCTTTATCTTTGACCGGCAGACCTAACAACGCATCACGTACCGCACCACCGACCAGATAACTCTTCACGCCCAACTCTCCCGTTTTCTCTTTTCCAGAATGATACGTAAGTCTGGCAGAGAAGACGAATTAGTTCATCCAGCGATCTTTACGCTTACGGCTTGGGATCAGATGTGGCAGAACCAGACCCAGCACCAGACCAACGCCCAGCACGCCGCCACCATACATAAACCACTGCATGATAATGGTGCGCTGTTTGTCATCAAGCTGCAGGTTCGCGGCGTTCACTTTTTTCTGCGCGACGATCAGTTCGTTTTTGAGCTTTTGATTCTCTTCTTTCAGACCGTTGATCACGCCGTCGCTCTGCGCCACTTTCTGCTGCATTTCAGCGGTGCGCTGGTTCCAGGTCCCGTCGATGTTGTTCAGCTTGTCGGTCAGGGTCTTCACCTGATTTTCCAGATCCGGCACGCGGGTGCGCAGGCTTGGCACGGTGCTCAGCTCTTTCATTGGGATCCAGGAGGTACGGCCGGAACTGTCGCGAACCTGACCGTAATTGGTCTCCGCGTTGGTCTGCAACAGGGTGACTTCCTCGCCGGCATTCACCGTGCCCACGAGGCGATAATTGTCTCCGGGGCCACTGCGCACCCAGGTGTTAAGTTCGTCAGAAACGTAACGCTTCTCTTCAGCGTGCACTGCGGTTGCGGCGCTTAAAGCGAGTAAAGTAAGTCCAATCAGGCGTAATTTAAGCATCATTAGTCGTTATTTTCATAAAAAGTGGAACGATAGTAGTGGCAACAGTGTCTCTACGCAAAGCATTCATCAGCAATCAGAATCATCTGTGTCACGACTCTACACATTTACGCCCGACAAATTGCTCATTGCATGGCAATTTGGCGCAAAATACTATGTACTGACAAATAAATGGCGAGGAAGTTCGCCCTCATTGACGCGTCTGTGACGCCCGCAAAAGTACAAGGCTATGGCTCAGGAAATCGAATTAAAATTTATCGTCGAAAAAGACAGCGTTGACGCGCTCCGTCAGCATCTGAATACGCTCTCCGGCGAGCACCATGAACCCGTACCGTTGCTCAACATCTACTACGAAACGCCGGACAACTGGCTGCGCAACCACGATATGGGGCTGCGTATCCGCGGCGCGAACGGACGCTACGAGATGACGATGAAAATCGCCGGCCGCGTGGTCGGCGGTTTGCATCAGCGCCCGGAATACAATATCGACATCAGTAAGCCAGAACTTGAGCTGGAACGTTTCCCGGCGGAAGTCTGGCCGGAAGGCGAACTGCCCGCCACGCTGGCAGGGCAGGTGCAGCCGCTGTTCAGCACCGATTTCGCTCGCGAGAAATGGCTGGTGACGGAAGGCAAGAGCCGCATTGAAATCGCGCTGGATTTAGGCGAGGTGAAGGCGGGTGAGTTCCAGGAACCGATCTGCGAGCTGGAGCTGGAACTTCTGGAAGGAGATGCGAGCGACGTGCTGAAGCTGGCGCGCAAGCTGGTAAGCCAGCCGGGTTTACGTCAGGGCAGCTTGAGCAAAGCGGCGCGCGGCTACCACCTGGCTGCCGGAAATGCGCCACGCGTGCTGAGAGAGACTCCGATTTTGCGCGTCGTCCCGAAAGCCAGCATTGAGCAGGGCATGGAAGCGGCGCTGGAGCTGGCGCTCTCCCAATGGCAGTACCATGAAGAATTGTGGGCGCGTAACGTCAAAAATGCCAAAAAACAGGTGCTGGCCGCTATCGGACTGGTGCGTCATACCCTGACGCTGTTTGGCGGTATCGTACCGCGTAAAGCTAGCGCTCACTTACGCGATCTGCTGACCCAGACCGAAACGCTGCTGCTTTCCGACGTGTCGGCGCAAACCGCGCTTTATAGCCCGCAAAATGCTGCGGCAAAACTGGCGCTGACCGAGTTTCTGGTTACGCGCGGCTGGCGCGTCTTCCTCGATGCAAAAGCGCAGACCAAAATCGCGGACAACTTTAAACGCTTCGCGGATATCCATCTTTCCCGACACGCCGCCGAGCTGAGAGCCACCTTCGCGCATCCGCTGGGCGACCAGTATGGCGACCAGCTTCCCCGCCTGGCGCGTAATATCGACAGCATGTTGCTTCTGTCGGGAGCGTACGAGGGCGTGAAGGCGCAGGCCTGGCTGGAGAACTGGCAGGGGCTTAAGCATGCCATTGAGACCCGTCAGCAGATTGAGATCGAGCATTTCCGCAACGAAGCCATTTCGCAGGATCCGTACTGGCTGCACAGCGGAAAACGTTAATTCTGGCAAGGAACCCCTGATATGCCGCTTTCTTCGCAGTTACAGCAGCACTGGCAAACCGTTTGCGAACGTCTGCCCGAGTCGTTACCCGCGTCATCGTTAAGCGAGCAGGCGAAAAGCGTGCTCACGTTCAGTGATTTTGTGCAGGAGAGCGTTAGCGCCAATCCTGACTGGCTGGCAGAGCTGGAAAGCGCGCCGCCGCAGGCTGACGAGTGGCGGCACTATGCTGGCTGGCTGCAAACCGCGCTGGCAGAGGTGGCGGATGAAGCCACGCTGATGCGCGTTCTGCGTCAGTTCCGCCGCCGGGTGATGGTGCGCATTGCCTGGGCGCAGGCGCTGGAGCTGGTGAGTGAAGAGAGCACCTTGCAGCAGCTGAGCGAACTGGCGCAGACGCTGATTGTCGCCGCGCGGGACTGGCTCTACGCCGCCTGCTGTAAAGAGTGGGGCACGCCGTGCAGCGAAGAAGGGGTTCCGCAGCCGCTGTTGATTCTGGGGATGGGCAAGCTGGGCGGCTGCGAGCTGAACTTCTCCTCGGATATCGACCTGATCTTTGCCTGGCCGGAGAATGGTGCCACGCGAGGCGGTCGTCGCGAGCTGGATAACGCCCAGTTCTTTACCCGACTCGGGCAGCGTCTGATTAAGGCGCTGGACCAGCCTACGCAGGACGGCTTTGTTTACCGCGTGGACATGCGCCTGCGCCCGTTTGGCGACAGTGGCCCGCTGGTGCTGAGCTTCGCCGCGCTGGAAGATTATTACCAGGAGCAGGGGCGCGACTGGGAGCGTTACGCGATGGTCAAAGCGCGGATCATGGGCGACAGCGACGACGCCTACGCCAACGAGTTGCGCGCCATGCTGCGCCCGTTCGTGTTCCGCCGTTACATCGACTTTAGCGTGATCCAGTCCCTGCGCAATATGAAAGGGATGATCGCCCGCGAGGTGCGCCGTCGCGGTCTGAAGGACAACATCAAGCTTGGCGCGGGCGGCATCCGCGAAATCGAATTTATCGTTCAGGTCTTCCAGCTGATCCGCGGCGGGCGCGAGCCGTCGCTGCAGTCCCGCTCGCTGCTGCCGACGCTGAGCGCCATTGAGCAACTGCATTTGCTGCCGGATGGCGACGCGCAAACCCTGCGCGAGGCCTATCTGTTCCTGCGCCGTCTGGAAAACCTGCTGCAAAGCATTAACGACGAACAGACCCAGACCCTGCCGGGCGATGACCTTAACCGGGCGCGACTGGCCTGGGGCATGCGGGTAGATGACTGGTCAACGTTGACCGAACGGCTGGATGCCCATATGGCAGGCGTTCGCCGCATCTTTAACGATCTTATTGGTGACGACGAAAGTGAATCGCCGGACGATGCGCTCTCCGAGCACTGGCGCGAACTGTGGCAGGACGCGCTCCAGGAAGATGACACCACGCCGGTGCTGGCGCACTTAAGCGACGACGCCCGCCATCGCGTGGTGGCCTTGATTGCCGATTTCCGTCTCGAACTGAACAAGCGTGCCATTGGGCCGCGCGGTCGGCAGGTACTGGATCATCTGATGCCGCATCTGCTGAGCGACGTCTGCTCCCGCGAGGATGCGCCGGTGCCGCTGTCGCGCATGATGCCGCTGCTGAGCGGGATTATCACGCGTACCACCTACCTGGAACTGCTGAGCGAGTTTCCCGGCGCGCTGAAACACCTGATTTCCCTCTGCGCCGCGTCGCCGATGGTAGCTAACAAGCTGGCGCGATACCCACTGCTGCTGGACGAACTGCTTGACCCGAACACGCTCTATCAGCCGACGGCGACGGACGCCTACCGCGACGAGCTGCGCCAGTATCTGCTGCGCGTGCCGGAAGAGGACGAAGAGCAGCAACTGGAGGCGCTGCGTCAGTTTAAGCAGGCGCAGATGCTGCGCGTGGCGGCGGCGGATATCGCCGGTACGCTGCCGGTAATGAAAGTGAGCGATCATTTAACCTGGCTGGCGGAGGCGATCATCGACGCGGTAGTCCATCAGGCGTGGGTGCAGATGGTGGCCCGCTACGGCCAGCCGAAGCATCTTGCTGACCGCGAGGGGCGAGGGTTTGCCGTGGTCGGTTACGGCAAGCTGGGCGGCTGGGAGCTGGGCTACAGCTCCGATCTGGATCTGATTTTCCTGCACGACTGTCCGGCGGACGTCATGACCGACGGCGAACGTGAGATTGACGGGCGGCAGTTCTACCTGCGCCTGGCCCAGCGCATCATGCACCTGTTCAGCACCCGCACTTCGTCGGGCATTCTGTACGAGGTGGACGCGCGCCTGCGCCCGTCCGGCGCGGCAGGCATGCTGGTCACCTCGACGGACGCTTTTGCTGACTATCAGAAGAACGAAGCCTGGACGTGGGAACATCAGGCGTTAGTGCGCGCCCGCGTGGTGTACGGCGATCCGCAGCTCAAAACGCAGTTCGATGCGATCCGCAAGTCAGTCATGACGACCCCGCGCGAAGGCAGCACCCTGCAAATTGAAGTGCGCGAAATGCGTGAGAAAATGCGCGCGCATTTGGGTAACAAACATCGCGATCGCTTTGATATCAAAGCCGATGAGGGCGGGATTACCGATATTGAGTTCATCACTCAGTACCTGGTGCTGCTGCATGCCCACGACAAGCCGAAGCTAACCCGCTGGTCCGATAACGTGCGCATTCTGGAACTGCTGGCGCAAAACGACATTATGGACGAGCATGAGGCGCAGGCCTTAACCCGCGCCTACACCACGCTGCGTGATGAGTTACACCATCTGGCCTTACAGGAACAGCCGGGCCACGTGGCGCTGGACTGTTTTACCGCAGAGCGCGCGCAGGTGACGGCAAGCTGGCAGAAATGGCTGGTGGAGCCGTGCGTAACAAAACAAGTGTGATATTATCGCGCGCAAATTGTGAATCTTTCTGGAGTCAGGAATGAAAGTAACACTGCCAGAGTTTGAACGTGCTGGAGTAATGGTTGTCGGGGATGTGATGCTGGATCGCTACTGGTATGGGCCGACCAGTCGCATCTCTCCTGAAGCGCCGGTGCCGGTGGTTAAGGTCGACACCATTGAAGAGCGTCCCGGCGGCGCGGCAAACGTGGCGATGAACATAGCCTCGCTGGGCGCGCACTCGCGTCTGGTGGGCCTGACCGGTATCGACGATGCGGCGCGTGCGCTGAGCAAGTCGCTGGCGGACGTGAACGTGAAGTGCGACTTCGTTTCTGTTCCGACACACCCAACCATCACCAAGCTGCGCGTGCTGTCGCGTAACCAGCAGCTGATCCGCCTCGATTTTGAAGAAGGCTTTGAAGGCGTTGATCCTGAACCGCTGCACGAGCGCATCAATCAGGCGCTGGGCAATATCGGCGCGCTGGTGCTGTCTGACTACGCCAAAGGCGCGCTGGCGAGCGTGCAAACGATGATTCAGCTGGCGCGTAAAGCCAGCGTACCGGTGCTGATCGACCCTAAAGGCACCGATTTTGAGCGCTATCGCGGCGCAACCCTGCTGACGCCAAACCTCTCTGAGTTCGAAGCGGTGGCGGGCAAGTGCAAAACCGAGGAAGAACTGGTTGAGCGCGGCATGAAGATCATTGCTGACTTCGAGCTGTCCGCGCTGCTGGTCACCCGCTCCGAGCAGGGGATGACGCTGCTGCAGCCGGGCAAGGCGCCGCTGCATATGCCAACCCAGGCGCAGGAAGTGTACGACGTGACCGGTGCCGGTGATACGGTGATCGGCGTGCTGGCGGCAACGCTGGCGGCGGGTAACTCCCTGGAAGAGGCGTGCTACTTCGCGAACGCCGCGGCGGGCGTGGTCGTCGGTAAATTGGGTACTTCAACCGTTTCGCCAATCGAGCTGGAAAACGCGGTGCGCGGGCGTGCGGATACCGGTTTTGGCGTGATGACCGAAGACGAGCTGAAGGTGGCCGTTGCCGCCGCGCGCAAACGCGGTGAAAAAGTGGTGATGACCAACGGCGTGTTTGACATCCTGCACGCGGGCCACGTGTCGTATCTGGCGAATGCGCGTAAGCTGGGCGATCGCCTCATTGTGGCAGTGAACAGCGATGCGTCGACCAAACGCCTGAAGGGCGAAACGCGCCCGGTGAACCCGCTCGAGCAACGAATGATTGTGCTTGGCGCGCTGGAAGCGGTGGATTGGGTGGTGTCGTTTGAAGAAGATACCCCGCAGCGCCTGATTGCCGGGATCCTGCCAGACCTGCTGGTGAAGGGCGGGGATTACAAGCCGGAGCAAATCGCAGGTAGCGAAGAGGTCTGGGCCAACGGCGGTGAGGTGATGGTGCTCAATTTTGAGGACGGGTGTTCAACCACCAACATCATCAAGAAGATCCAGAAAGACAGTCAGTAAAAAACGGGCCAGTTGGCCCGTTTTTTTTCACCCTCTCCCTGTGGGAGAGGGCATCAGGCCGCACTTACTCCTGATCGTCCACCGGTGGAATAGCCGGTGCTGGCTTCACTTCTTCCGGCGCATTGCGGCTCTCCAGCTCGCTCAGACGCTGTTCCAGCAGCGCCAGCTTCTCGCGGGTGCGCAGCAGAACCTGGGTCTGCACGTCAAACTCTTCGCGGCTGACTAAATCAAGGCGAACCAACTGCGCCTGCAGCGTCTGGCGGATTTTCTTCTCAACGTCATCACCAAATTCACGAATGCCCTTTGGCATGGACTCATGAACCTGACGCGCGATCTGCTCAATTTTTTTCGGGTCAATCATAATGGCTTCCCTTGATAAGTCGGTGTTGATGAACATTGTAGCGCGTCATGACCCAGGATAAAGCAGATTTGTTTGAAGCTTATGCATTGCCCAGGTTAATCAATAGCGTTATAGTTATCTCGCTTATTCTCAGGGCGGGGCGAAATTCCCCACCGGCGGTAAATCAGCTTAGCGCTGAAAGCCCGCGAGCGCTTTGGGTGAATTCTCAAAGGTCAGCAGATCCGGTGTAATTCCGGGGCCGACGGTTAGAGTCCGGATGGGAGAGAGTAACGATCCAGTCGGGCATGGGCCCGCTCACGTTATCTTTTTGCCGCTTATACGGCGCTCCTAAGACTGCCCTGATTCTGGTAACCATAATGTTAATGAGGTTTTTTTACCATGAATCAGACGCTACTTTCCTCTTTTGGCACTTCAACTCAACGTGTTGAACATGCACTGGATGCACTGCGCGAAGGCCGCGGTGTGATGGTGCTTGACGATGAAAACCGTGAAAACGAAGGCGACATGATTTTCGCCGCCGAAAACATGACCGTTGAACAGATGGCGCTGACCATCCGTCACGGCAGCGGCATCGTATGCCTGTGTATTACCGAAGATCGTCGTAAGCAGCTTGAGCTGCCGATGATGGTTGAGAACAACACCAGCGCCTTTGGTACCGGCTTTACCGTGACCATTGAAGCGGCGCATGGCGTGACTACCGGTGTATCGGCGGCTGACCGCCTGACCACCGTGCGTGCCGCCATTGCTGATGATGCGAAACCCTCCGATCTGCATCGTCCAGGCCACGTCTTCCCGCTGCGCGCGCAGGCGGGCGGCGTGCTGACCCGTGGCGGTCACACCGAAGCGACCATCGACCTGGTGACACTGGCGGGCTTTAAGCCTGCGGGCGTGCTGTGTGAACTGACCAACGATGACGGCACCATGGCCCGCGCGCCAGAGTGCATCACCTTTGCGCGTCTGCACAACATGCCGGTTGTCACAATTGAAGATCTGGTGGAATACCGCCAGGCGCACGAGCGCAAAGCAAGCTGAACATACTGATGTGAAAAAGCCGGGGAAACCCGGCTTTTTTGTATTTATTTACTCATAGTTTATCTTAAGAATAATGTCCTTGCTGAAGGGACCTACTTCAACCTCTCTGTTCGGGTTCTTCGTTAGCTTAGCCATATAATTATGGGTTACGATGGATGCCCTACCGTCTGGGAAATAGGTTGCAAAGGGATAATAGGTATTCATTAAGATATCCTGTCCTAAAGTTTCATCACGAATTTGCATTACTAAACCGTTACCCATATCGACGTGGCTGGTATCAAACAAATCATCTGTGTTAAAACTCATGGTCACATCAAACTGCTGTGAGCATGCCGCAGTCGCGTCGCGTATTGTCGACACGCTAAATGGGGCTTTTTGGTTGTTTACGTCGATGTTATTGACTTGGCCAAAATCGACAATTTGGTTTTCAGGGAATATCTGTATATCAACGCCACAGTCCAGAAAGTGAACATGATCGAGACCATCAATGTTATATCGGAGGTTTTTTGCATTAGAAGCGAGGTTCGCTCCACCCTCGCCGTCAAATTGAAGGACATTGACGCTGCCAAAGTTATAAACAGTATCCGGATCGTCAGGGAATGCCTTTAGTTTTACATATAAGCGGAAACGTGCAGGAAACGTGATGCTTTTCTGCATCGTGATGCCATTACATACCGGGTTATGCCATATACCATCATAGTATGGTTCGTATTTATCAAGACAGGCCCCGGTATCAATACCTTCATCATTCATCTCATGGTCTGCGCCGTTATAGGTAACGCCAAAAGTGAAATAGGGGTTATTTAATACATCCGCACTGTTCTTTGCAGATAGTTTTATCCATGCGAAGAGGTCTTCTGTCTGGTTGGTTTTGCTCCAGCCTGATGCATTATCGCAATAAACGGTTACGTTAACGTCAGAGCTTTCCCATATTTTGCTTCCGACGACCGCATTTGAAGGGACGGTAAAGCTTGGAAGGTTAGCGGTGTAAACCGTGGCACCGCCTTTATGATTTTGGTAGCAGTCTACCGCCCATGACGACGATGAAAAAAGCAGCAGCAATAAGCCCAGCAGTGAAGCGATCTTTTTCATTATTAGCCCTTTTTCACTATTTCGCTATGGCACACTGGCTGCACCGAAGTGCAGTTAATACTGAACATATTCAAACCGCCGTAATCGCCGATATAGCCAATCTGGAATTTGGCCGGGAGGTTTTTAAGGTCAGAGGTATTTTCGCTGAAAGGGGCTACCATAAACCCACTGGCGCCAGGTAAGAGGGTTTTACCGTCTGTACCGATGTAACCAACCGAGACGTGGTAAGGTGTTCTGTTTTTGATCGTTATGCCTGATGCGGTTCGGATGATATCCACTTTTTCCATAGGCACGGCTTGCCCTTCTTTAAGCACAATCGCCTTAGGACGCCAGAAAAGCTTCAGGCGGCTTTGCATCGCCAGTTGCATGACATTTTTCGCGTCTGAACGAGGGGGGATTTCGCGCATGTTGTAATAGAACAGACTCTCTCTGTCTTTAGGCAACTGAGCAAGCGTGGGTTGTCCCATCAGACGAATTTGGCTCTGCTCGCCAGCCTCCAGGCGCAGTAACGGAGGTAGAGGCGTAATGTATTCACGCGTCTTGACGCTGTTTTTATCTTCAATCCATGACTGAGCCAGGTAAGGCATGGTTTTACTCTGGTTAGTTAGTTTGACCGTGGTGCTCTTGTCCGTCTCATTAAAAATTATCCGCGTTCTGTCCGGTGAAACGGTGGCATGGGCGAGCGTGCTGAGACAGAGTAAACACAAAAATCCTTTTGCAATTAACGTTAATTTCATTTCATTCATCCTGAATTAATTTACTGATTTACAAGGTAAAATAATGGCTTTTCCATCGGCATTACTTTTATTCGGCGCTAAAATTTCGCAGTTGTTGCTACCCCACGTAAGTGTGAGTTCACTTTCATCCTGAAGACCGCTGAGGTAGACATAGCCGTCTTCAGCAACCAGGCCCGCATCTCTGCCTGTTGTTTTATCCACAACGTTGACACCTAACGGCGGAAAATGACCGTCTTGCAGACGGATAACACCCCAAATTTGATAACCTTTAGTGGCATTCATTTTGGCGTAACCAATAGCACCTTCAGTGAGCGTGGTACTGATCACTGAATTATTCACATCTACACCTTCCGGGAGATCGGCACTTTTCACGCGAATTGTAGAGGTGATGTAGTCGCTGACGGCGTTGGTAACCGCAATACCGTATCTGTTGGTGACAGTGCGGTTATCACTTAACGGGATATCAGCAATGCCGTCGGTATCAACCATCATGCGTGCATTGTTGCCGTTACTGTAATCATGCAGGGCCATACCGTGACGCGTTGCGGTTAAGGAGCCATTCCAGCCTGCCGTGAAAGAGTTGTAAAAGTTGGGCTGAATACTCCCCGTCATATTCAGACGGCCATAAGGAGAATAATGCTGGTAGCCACCGCGAACGGTCGGCTCGGCGTGACTAAAATCGCTATCCTTGCCGGATGCGGAAATATTCCAGGTATTGCTCCGGTCTGAAGAATCGTAGTACGAAGCCGTCTGTGTGAGGCTGCTATTGCCTGTTTTTTGCATGCTCCAGGAGGCGCTGCGGCTCTGCTCCAGTGGTACTGAGAAGGAAAGATAATATTGTGTCTCATCTTCTCCGTCCCACCTGGAGCGGCTAACTGAGAGCGACGCCGAAATACCCTGAAGGTTGCCAATATCAAAGTTACGGTTGACCGATACCGTGTAGTTTGTACTGGCTGTGTCGTCCCAATAAGTATTGCGCGTCAGGTTGAGATAGGCGTTCATTCCCAGCGAAGTGAAAAACTGGTTTAAAGAGAGAACATAGCTCTCTTTTTCATTACTGAGCGAATCATCACCGCTTCGCGACATTAAATACTCGTTCATAGTGACGTATTCTTTGTCAGAAAAACGATAGCCAGCAAACGTTACCTGGCTGCCGGTTTCTTCAAAGCGTTTAGAATAGTTTGCTCGATAGCTGTAGCCTCGCTGTTTGCCGCTATCCACATTGTGCAATGTTGCTTCAGCACGTGTGACATCAAATGACAGTGCGCCAAAGCTGTTCATGTTATAACCGATACCCGTTGTGACTGCCTGGTAATCATCGGCCGTCAGCAATGCTCCGCTGTAAAGCGAAATGTCACTCTTCCATCCCCACGAAAATTCTCCAGTCCAGAAGTAAGGATTGTTAACGTCGCTGTGGCCAACGCTTGTAGGCTTACCTGTCGAGGTTTTATAACGTACCTGACCTTTACGAGTCAGGAAGGGGATTGAAGACGAGCCGACCTGGAAGGTGTTTTTACGCCCATCCTCTTCTTCAACGGTAACATCGAGTTGCCCCTGGAAAGTATCGCCCAGGTCGGTGATGTTAAATGGACCAGGCGCGACGGTGGTCTGGTAAACCATTCTCCCATTTTGGGTCACGGTTACTTTGGCATTGGTCTGCGCGATGCCGGTAATCTGAGGAGCATACCCTTGCAAATCCGGGGGCAACATATTTTCATCACTCTCCAGTGAGAGCCCTGTGAAGTGGAACGTGTCGAAAATATCGGAATTGAGGTCGTACTGACCCAGAGTCAATTTGGCTGCCAATGATGGTATAGGACGGAATAAATAGGTGCGATCCAGCCCACTGTCACTGCTGTTGGTATGCCCATTAGTATATGATTTATCGTACTGGTAATCTGAGCGCAGACGCCATGCGCCCAGGTTGAACCCGAGTGTGCCGTAAGAGCTGATGTTCTGGTTTTTTTCGCCGCTATCAGGATCGTACTGACTTGCATAGACGTTGTAATCGAGTAAGGCACCCGCCACGCCATCGTCCCAGAATTCTGGAGGCGTCCAGTTTTTTGCCTGATACTTCATCCATGCCTGAGGCGCAGTGATGGACACAACCATATCCGCTTTATTCAGACCGATGATTAATTCAGGTTTTGCGCTGAGATCGAGACAACCCTGTGTATTAACAGGCTGAAGTTGTTGAATAAACTCATCAGCGAAACCAAATGAGCGCAAATCGCTCTGTGTAAGACAGACCTGAGAGCCGCTTTCATTGTCGGCTTTAATCCAGTCAAATGACCATAAGTTGGGAAGGCTTTTTTTGTTGATCTCAACGCGAGCGATGTACTGCCCTACAGGGATGTAACCTTTCTTTTCAAACTGGCTGAGGTCAATATTGCTTTTATCTTCAGTGTCAATCATGTCGGTGTTGAACTCTACCGACCAGGCAGGAGCTATGATTACACCTGCGACAATAATAGGGTGAATGATCTGTTTTATTAAAAGAGATAATACAGATATGGTCGGGTTTTTAATGTTGCGCATAAAATCCTTTTCTTTTAATAAAATAGACTATATAAGTCGGTAATTCCTTCACCGACTTATATTGCCCTAACGCTATTCGATAACGATTACTCGTAAGCCAGAATATAGTTAGCCTGGGTATAAACATCACCCGCAGTTGCAGTTTTGGTTGGTGATTCCATACGTGCTTTGAAATTCAGTTCCTGATACGCTTTACCTGCAACCAGGCTGAATACCTGCGCTACACCCATGTCTACGTTAGCTTTACCTTCGGTCAGGATACGTACGCCAACGTTTGATGCAGCACCGTAGTTACCTTCATAGGTATTTTTCAGCAGTTTAGTGGTCGCATCTTCGTTTGCAGAGTTAAAGGTTACTTTCGCTTTGCTGATAGTGGTTGGTGCTTCAGTGGTTCCGCCCGTCAGCGTACAGTCCTGCAGATGGATAGTAAAATCAACTGGCAGAGAGAACTTGCCACCGTTCAGCGCTGAATCCGCAACTTCACCCAGGTTAACCTGCAGGTCTTCATCGCCAGGCGCGATTGAGCAAGGTGCAGAGATAACTTCACCTTTAAACGTCACTTTACCATGACCTGCATCAGCAGCTGATGCATTGAAAGCTACGCCAGACAGAAGGGAAGCAGTAACAACGGCTAACAGTGTTTTGTTCAACATTTAATATATTCCTTTATAGTAATGAAGGTATGATTATCAATTTTAATTAACTGATATTGTTTTAGTGCAGCGAAGGGGAATATATCATTATTATTTGTGATTTCATTTTTAGAAAATTTAAAAAGAGCTTTAAGCTGAGATGTTTATATTCATAAGGATGATGATCATGCTCTGGAATGTATGTGTCAGGAGTGTATGAAAGTGAGGGTTTCTTAGGATTCCATCAAGAAAAGTGCGGGAATCAGACGTCCATCAGGTTATTATAATTGCTAAACGAATTGACTCTTTTTTTTTGCAAGATTAATGATTGAGTAAATAATTATATTTTTATCAAATGCAATTGCATGAAACAATTTCTTTCAGAATGTATTATAACTTAGACTAATTAATGTGTGTTATGACAAAAAAGACACATAAAGTTACACCTTCAATTCTGAAGGTGCTTTCCGTTTTAGCCGATACCTACAGTTTGTAATATCACCAGGCTCATTCCCATGATTGTCATGCCGCACAGCACGCCATAGCTCGGGTTATTATTCGGGTCGATCTCTTTCGCCAGCGGCATCAGCTCATCGACGGAGAGCGCAACCATGATCCCGGCGACGGCAGCCATAATTGCCGCCATCATGACAGGAGACACCAGGCTGCCGAGGATCAGCCACGCCAGTACCCCGCCGAGAATTTCGGCCATTCCGGAGATTCCCGCCCAGAAGACAGCAGTACGTTTTGAACCCGTGGCGGCATAAACCGGCCCGGCAACCGCAAGTCCTTCAGGAATATTGTGCAAGGCCACCGCCAGCGCCACGCCAAAGCCCATCTCCAGATTGCTGCTGGCCGTAACATACGTGGCGACCCCTTCCGGGAAGTTATGCAGACTGATACCCAGCGTCAGCAGGATGGCCGTTCGTTTTATATTACCCGCAATGGGGGTAACGCTTTTTTGCATTAAATCCTGAGGATGGGCGTGGGGCAGCATACGGTCGAGCGCAAAATAGCCCAGCAGGCCGACGATGAACATGCCGTAGCCGATCACCGGAGACATTCCCTCAGTGTGAAGCGCTGCGGGCAGCATCTCCATCAGCGAGATAAGCAGCATGATCCCAGCGGCGAAGCCCAGCGAAAACGCCAGAAGACGATTAGACGGTTTTTGCCCGAGCACGCCGAGGAACGCACCGATAAAGGTCGCGGCACCCGCAAGCACGGTCAAAATTAAGGGTACTGACATGCACTCTCCTTAAGGGATATCTTACGTTCAAATTTCCTGATGATGATCTTCACGGTTATCTGCGTTTATCTTCACCTGAATGCGCGTAATGTAGAACCATCAAATTGACACCTTCTCTAAGGATACCACCATGTCTTCTTCTCGTATGCCTGCACTGTTTTTAGGCCACGGCAGCCCAATGAACGTTCTGGAAGACAACGTTTATACCCGCGCCTGGCGTCATCTGGGGGAGACATTGCCGCGTCCGAAGGCGATTGTGGTGGTGTCTGCGCACTGGTTTACCCGTGGTACCGGCGTGACGGCCATGGAAGCACCTAAAACCATTCATGATTTCGGCGGCTTCCCGCAGGCGCTGTATGATACGCATTATCCGGCTCCCGGCTCGCCTGCGCTGGCACAGCGGCTGGTAGAGTTGCTCGCACCTGTTCCAGTGGCGCTGGATAAAGAAGCCTGGGGCTTTGACCACGGCTCGTGGGGCGTGCTGATTAAGATGTACCCGGATGCCGATATCCCAATGGTGCAGTTGAGCATCGACAGCACCAAACCCGCCGCCTGGCATCTGGAAATGGGCCGCAAGCTGGCAACCCTGCGTGATGAAGGCATCATGCTGGTGGCGAGTGGCAACGTGGTGCACAACCTGCGTACGGCGCGCTGGCATGGCGAAAACACGCCATACCCGTGGGCGAGCGCTTTTAACGCCTACGTCAAAGCGAACCTGACCTGGCAAGGCCCGGTTGAGAAGCATCCGTTAGTGAACTATCTGGATCACGAAGGCGGTTCGCTCTCTAACCCGACGCCGGAACACTTCCTGCCGCTGCTGTATGTATTAGGTGCATGGGATGGTCAGGAGCCGGTTACCATTCCGATTGACGGCATTGAGATGGGCAGTTTGAGTATGCTGTCGGTGCAGGTGGGGTAAAAACATGCCCGGTAAGCGTAGCGCCACCGGGCAAGTTTTATTCAACAAAAATATGCGGATAGAACCGTGACAGATCCTGCGTAATCAACGCGCGATCTTCGCGAATACCAATCCCGGCAGGTTGATCGTTAATAAGCCAGCTGCCGATCAGCGTATAGCTGTCGCCAAACTTCGGCAGTTGATAAAACTCCTGGACGATCATCCCTTCTTCACCGTACGGCCCTTCAACCGCTTCCAGCGTTTTACCGTTTTCGATAATGGAGACGTTCGCGCCTTCGCGGGAAAAGATAGGCTTAACGACGTATTTCTCCATCGGCGGGAACTCATCTTCGGCAAAGTAAGCTGGCAACAGGTTAGGATGGTTCGGGAACATCTCCCACAGCATCGGCAGCAGGGCTTTGTTGGAGATAATGCTCTTCCACGCCGGTTCCAGCCAGCGCACGCCCGCGTCTTCCAGCTTGGTGGAGAACATTTCACGCAGCATATATTCCCACGGATAGAGCTTGAACAGGTTGCTGATCACCTGATCCTGCATATCCGTAAACTGACCTTTTTCCCCCAGGCCAATATCTTCGATATAGAGGAATTCAGTCGCCACTTCCGCTTCGGCCGCGCAGTCCTGCAGATACTGAACCGTGCCCCTGTCTTCTTCCGTGTCGCGACAGCAGGCAAGATGCAGCAGATTGAAGCCAAACTGCTCCCGCAGTTCGGCGAAACGCTCAATCAGCTTTTCCTGCAGGCTGTTGAACTGGTCGCAACCTTCCGGCAGGTTTCCGGCGTTCATCTGATCTTCCAGCCAAATCCACTGGAAGAATGCTGCTTCGTAAAGAGAGGTCGGCGTATCCGCGTTGTTTTCTAAAAGCTTCGGCTCACCCACGCCGTCCCACGCCAGATCGAGGCGAGAGTAAAGCGAAGGTTGATTCGTTTTCCACGACTGACGGACGAAACTCCAGGTATGCTTCGGAATACGGAATTTAGTCATCAGCTCGTCGCTGTCGATGACTTTATCCACCACCTTCAGGCACATCTGGTGCAGCTCGGCCGTCACCTCTTCCAGTTTTTCCACCTGGTCGAGCGTCAGTTTGTAGTAAGCATCTTCACACCAGTACGGCTCGCCGTACATGGTGTGGAAGTTAAAACCGTATTCAGTCGCTTTTTCGCGCCAGTCCGGGCGCTCGGTAATACCGACTCGTTCCATGATCAGCCGCCCATTGAGCGAGTGGAAGTGCCTGTTGCACTACTACGCTGCATGCTGGTCTGTTTCGCCACAGACTCACCGAACCCACCGCGGGTGATGGTGCTGGTGGTCGCAGGCTTCGGCGCCATCGCGGTTTTCGGGACGGTCACGGTGCGGCCCGGGGTCGCTGCGCCATAGCCTTTGCCGCTGGCATCGGTATATTGACCATAAGCCGGGCTGGCCGGGTTTTTCGAGCTAAACAGCGGTTGCTGCTGATAGCCCGCACCGCCGCCCATCAGGCGGCCCATCATGTAGCCTGCCATTAATGGCATCCAGAAGCTGCCGCTGGACTGCGCCTGCGCCTGATTTTCCGGCGCAGTACCTGCCTGAGCTGGCGTCTGCTGACACTGTCCTTCACCAAATTCCGCCACGCAGTCTTCGCGTGAGGCATATTTCGGCGCGGTGCGTTCCGCTTCTTTCAGGGCGTTGGTGTAGGCGGTTTTACATTCTGCTGCCTGGCCGGTTGCGGCGGAGCAGTCGTCCGCGTTTTGATACAGCGAAACCGTTTCGTCGTTTTTCTCACAGCCTGCCAGCATAAAGACCGCGGTTACTGCCAGCGCAACAGGGGTGAGATGACGTGCGTTCCAGCTTTTGCGGAACGACGCGTGGTTAATCGTTTTTGTCCGTTTCATGTTTGTCTTCCAGGACCCAGTGGTAATAACGCTCAGGATAGTGGATGAGTGGTTGAAAATGAAGCGAAGAGGGGCGGAATCAGGGGGATCTTTACGTTGGCTTACGTTCGGGTGTGATTCAGCTGCGCCCTCTCCCGGTGAGAGAGGGCGTGATAACACTCTTAGTTACGGAACGGGTTAGAACCGCTGCTTGCAGGTGCCGTGCTACGCGCGGCCGCTGGCTGTGCGGCAGGGGCGCTGCCGTTAGCGTTGAAGTTATCAACGGCGGCAACCTGCTCCGGGTTCTCCGGCGCAACGCTGTCCGGCGAGGTAGAGACCGGTTTGCCCAGCGCGCTGTTCAGCATCTGCAGATCCTGCTCGTTCAGCGTACCGAGCGCCTGCTTGATGTTCAGCTGGTTAATCAGGTACTGGTAACGTGCGCTGGAGAGCTGCTGTTTCGCGTTGTACAGCGTGGTGGTCGCGTCGAGCACGTCAACGATTGTACGTGTACCGACCGAGTAACCCGCTTCCATTGCATCCAGGGAGCTCTGTGCAGACACAACGGCCTGTTTATAGGCGTTGATGCTACTGATAGACGCGTTCACGTTGTTGAAGGACGAACGCACGGTCTGCACCACGTTGCGGTGCGCGCTTTCCAGCTGCTCGCTCGCGCCAACAAAGTTGTACTGCGCCTGTTTCACCTGAGAGTTTACCTGACCGCCCTGGTACAGTGGCAGAGAGAAGCTCAGGCCCACTTTGTTCTGACCCATATTGCTGTCGTCATACTGGGCAGAATTGGTTTTAGAGCCGCTGTAGGTCGTGTCAGAAACGCCGGTGGACGCGCTCAGGCTCAGGGTTGGCAGATGGCCGTCCTGCGCCTGACGAATTTGCTCGCGGGCCAGGTCCTGGCTCAGACGCGCCTGCAGCAACGTCAGGTTGCGGTTTTCCGCCTCTTTCAGCAGGGCGTTAACGGCCTGCGGCTTATCCGTTTTGAAGCTGTCGACGTTCAGGGAAGCCAGCTCAGGATAGTAATTCCCGGTCACCTGGCGCAGGGATTCCAGCGCGTTGTCGAGGTTGTTACGCGCGGTCACTTCGTTGGCCAGCACGGTGTCGTACTGTGAACGGGCGTTCTGCACGTCGGTGATCGCCACCAGACCCACGTTGAAGCGCTGGGTGGTTTGATCCAACTGGCGGTAGATCGCCTGTTTCTGCGCTTCGGTGTAGGAGAGCGCATCAATGGCGCTCAGCACGTTGAAGTACGCGGTGGCAGTATTCAGGATCAGCGTTTGCTGGTCGGTCTGATAGGTCACATCCTGGATGCCCGCGCTTTTTTCCTGCAGGGTCAGGGCACGCCATTTGGACATATCAAACAGCGTCTGTGTTAATTGCAGTGAGGCGCTGGTAGCATTGGAGTTTACGCCGTTAGCGTCGCGGAAACCGTTGCTGTAGGTATAATCTGCACCTAACCCTAACTGCGGCAGCAGTGGGCTACGCGCTTCGTTAATCTTTTCAAACGCAGCATCACGATCGGCCGCTGATTTACGTAAATCAGGGTTGCCCAGACGTGCCTGCTGGTAGACCTGTAACAGGTTTTCCGCCTGGCTCATTGCACTGAAGCCCGTCAGGCTCAGGCCGATAAGGATGGGGAGCAATTTCTTCATTTGCATTCCTTGTTGTGAAGCAGTATTAGCGCTGATCTAATTAAAAAATAATTGCCGATTCTAACAGAATCATCCACACCAAAAGGTTGGCGTTACGTGCCATCTGGCGGTAATTTGCACCAATCTACCATATAGCCTTACAAACGGCAGCCAAACAGCCTTGAAATTCACAATTTCATCACCATTGCTACCAGGACTCGACTCATGCAAAAACCAGAAAAGATGCCCGTGACATTCGCCAAAAACGATGTAGAAATTATTGCACGAGAAACGCTTTATAGCGGTTTTTTTTCGATGGATCTTTACCGTTTCAGGCATCGCCTGTTCAACGGTGAAATGAGCGGCGAAATCAGACGTGAAATTTTTGAGCGCGGGCATGCGGCTGTCTTGCTACCCTTTGACCCAGTGCGTGACGAAGTCGTGCTGGTGGAGCAAATCCGCATTGCCGCGTATGACACCAGTGAAAGCCCGTGGCTGCTGGAGATGGTGGCCGGGATGATCGAAGAGGGCGAGTCGGTTGAAGACGTCGCCCGTCGCGAGGCGCTGGAAGAGGCCGGGCTGTTGGTAGGCCGCACAAAACCGGTGTTGAGCTATCTGGCGAGTCCGGGTGGCACCAGCGAACGCTTATCCATTATGGTGGGCGAAGTGGACGCCACGACCGCAGAAGGTATTCACGGTCTGGCTGATGAAAACGAAGATATTCGGGTTCATGTGGTGAGCCGGGAACAGGCTTATCAGTGGGTAGAAGAGGGGAAAATCGACAACGCAGCGTCTGTCATCGCCCTGCAATGGCTGCAGCTGCATTATCAGACATTACGAAACGAGTGGAAAAAATGAAGCGCTATACGCCTGACTTCCCAGAAATGATGCGCCTGTGCGAAACCAATTTCGCACAGCTGCGCCGCCTGCTGCCGAGAAACGACGCACCCGGCGAAACGGTAAGCTATCAGGTGAGCAACGCGCAGTATCGGTTAACGATAACAGAATCAACGCGCTACACTACGCTGGTGGAAATAGAACAAACAGCGCCCAGCATCAGCTACTGGAGCCTGCCGTCGATGACGGTGCGTCTCTATCATGACGCGATGGTCGCTGAAGTGTGTTCAAGTCAGCAGATCTTTCGCTTCAAGGCGCGGTATGATTATCCGAATAAAAAGTTGCATCAACGCGACGAAAAGCATCAAATTAACCAGTTTTTAGCCGACTGGCTAAGATATTGTTTAGCACATGGAGCAATGGCGATTCCGGTTTGTTAGCGTCATAAACCTACCTAAGGACACCATTTGGAAAGCCTGTTGAACCTGACTGTTGCTGGTGGGGCGCCAGTCAGGATATTACAAATCACCGATACCCACCTTTTTGCCGAAAAGCATGAAACTTTGCTGGGGGTTAATACCTGGGAGAGTTATCAGGCGGTACTGAGCGCCATTCACGCTGAACATCGCGACTGCGACCTGATTGTCGCAACGGGCGATTTGGCGCAGGACCAGTCCTCCGCGGCCTACCAGCATTTTGCTGAAGGCATCGCGAGCTTTAGCGTGCCTTGCGTCTGGCTGCCCGGAAACCACGATTTCCAGCCCGCAATGTACAGTTCCCTTCAGGATGCGGGGATTTCTCCGGCGAAGTGCGTATTTGCGGGTGAACAGTGGCAGATCCTGCTGCTGGACAGCCAGGTATTTGGCGTTCCGCACGGTGAATTAAGCGAGTTTCAACTCGACTGGCTGGAGACCAAACTGGCTGCCGAACCTGAACGTCATACGCTGCTGTTGCTCCATCATCATCCGCTGCCGGCAGGCTGCAGCTGGCTGGATCAGCACAGCCTGCGTAACTCCGCGGCGCTGGATAGCGTGCTGGCGAAATACCCGCGCGTGAAACACCTGCTGTGCGGACACATCCATCAGGAACAGGATCTCGACTGGAACGGACGCCGCATGCTGGCGACGCCGTCGACCTGTGTGCAGTTTAAGCCGCACTGCGCCAACTTTACGCTGGATACCATCGCGCCAGGCTGGCGCTGGCTGGAACTGCATGCCGACGGCACGCTGACCACGGAAGTCTGCCGTCTGGCAGGCGCAGAGTTCCGCCCGGATACCGCTTCAGAAGGCTACTGATGTCTACGCTCCTTTATCTGCACGGATTCAACAGCTCGCCGCGCTCCGCAAAAGCGACGCAGTTTCGCCAGTGGCTGAGCGAGCATCACCCCCACGTTGAGATGATTATCCCGCAGCTGCCGCCGTACCCGGCGGAGGCGGCGGAAATGCTCGAATCGATCGTGCTTGAACACGGCGGTGAATCCTTTGGCGTAGTCGGCTCATCGCTTGGCGGGTACTATGCCACCTGGCTCTCACAATGCTTTATGCTGCCCGCCGTTGTGGTTAATCCGGCGGTACGGCCATTTGAGCTGCTGAGGGACTTTCTTGGCGAAAACGAGAACCCCTACACCGGGCAGCAATATGTGCTAGAGTCACGCCATATTTACGATCTCAAAGTTATGCAGGTCGACCCGCTTGAAGCGCCGGATCTCATCTGGCTGCTGCAGCAGACGGGTGATGAAGTGCTGGATTACCGCCAGGCAGTGGCGTATTACGCCTCCTGCCGCCAGACTATAGAAGAGGGCGGAAACCATGCTTTCACGGGCTTTGAGGATCATTTCACCCAGATTGTCGATTTTCTTGGACTGCACAGCCACTGACAATCAATGCGAATTGCTAGTTTAAATCATGACGCAAACCTATAACGCTGATGCCATTGAGGTACTCACCGGGCTTGAGCCGGTTCGCCGCCGCCCGGGGATGTATACCGATACGACGCGCCCGAACCATCTGGGCCAGGAAGTTATTGATAACAGTGTGGACGAAGCGCTGGCGGGCCATGCCAAACGCGTTGACGTCATCCTGCACGCCGATCAGTCGCTGGAGGTCATCGACGACGGTCGCGGCATGCCGGTGGACATCCACCCCGAAGAGGGCGTGCCTGCCGTTGAGCTGATTCTCTGCCGTCTGCACGCGGGCGGTAAGTTCTCCAACAAGAACTATCAGTTCTCCGGCGGCCTGCACGGCGTGGGGATTTCCGTGGTGAACGCCCTGTCCAAACGCGTGGAAGTGAACGTCCGTCGCGACGGTCAGGTCTACAACATCGCGTTTGAAAACGGCGAGAAGGTGCAGGATCTGCAGGTTGTCGGCACGTGCGCTAAACGCAACACCGGCACAAGCGTCCACTTCTGGCCTGACGAAAGCTTCTTCGACAGCCCGCGCTTTTCCGTTTCTCGCCTGACGCACCTGCTGAAAGCCAAAGCGGTACTGTGCCCGGGCGTGGAAATTACCTTTAAAGATCACGTCAACAACACCGAGCAGACCTGGTGCTACGCCGATGGCCTGAACGACTACCTGTGCGAAGCGGTAAACGGCCTGCCGACGCTGCCGGAAAAACCGTTCGTCGGTAACTTTAGCGGTGATACCGAAGCGGTGGACTGGGCGCTGCTGTGGCTGCCGGAAGGCGGCGAGCTGCTGACCGAAAGCTACGTTAACCTGATCCCAACCATGCTCGGCGGTACCCACGTCAACGGCCTGCGTCAGGGACTGCTGGACGCGATGCGTGAGTTTTGCGAATACCGCAACATTCTGCCGCGCGGCGTGAAGCTCTCGGCGGAAGATATCTGGGACCGCTGCGCCTACGTGCTCTCCGTGAAGATGCAGGATCCGCAGTTTGCCGGTCAGACCAAAGAACGTCTGTCATCGCGCCAGTGCGCGGCTTTCGTCTCCGGCGTGGTGAAAGATGCGTTTACCCTGTGGCTGAACCAGAACGTTCAGGCGGCTGAGATGCTGGCTGAAATGGCCATCTCCAGCGCCCAGCGTCGTCTGCGTGCCGCGAAGAAAGTAGTGCGTAAAAAGCTGACCAGCGGCCCTGCGCTGCCGGGCAAGCTGGCGGACTGCACCGCGCAGGATCTCAACCGCACCGAGCTGTTCCTCGTGGAAGGGGATTCGGCGGGTGGGTCGGCCAAACAGGCGCGCGATCGTGAATATCAGGCGATCATGCCACTCAAGGGTAAGATTCTGAACACCTGGGAAGTCTCTTCAGACGAAGTGCTGGCCTCGCAGGAAGTGCACGACATCTCCGTTGCGATCGGCATCGATCCGGACAGCGAGGATCTGAGCCAGCTGCGCTACGGCAAGATCTGTATTCTCGCGGATGCGGACTCCGATGGTCTGCACATCGCCACGCTGCTGTGCGCGCTGTTTGTGAAGCACTTCCGCACGCTGGTGAAAAACGGTCACGTTCACGTGGCGCTGCCGCCGCTCTACCGTATCGACCTCGGCAAAGAGGTTTACTACGCGCTGACGGAAGAAGAGAAGGCGGGCGTGCTGGAGCAGCTTAAGCGTAAGAAGGGCAAACCAAATGTGCAGCGCTTTAAAGGGCTGGGCGAAATGAACCCGATGCAGCTGCGCGAAACGACGCTGGATCCGAACACGCGCCGCCTGGTGCAGCTGACGATCAGCGACGAAGACGAACAGCAAACCAACGCCGTGATGGATATGCTCCTCGCCAAGAAACGTTCGGAAGACCGACGTAACTGGCTGCAGGAGAAAGGGGATATGGCGGATATTGAGGCCTGATGCCCTCACCCTAACCCTAACCCTCTCCCACAGGGTTGAGGGATCCCCGCAAAATAATACCAGCACGGACGACCCCCTCTCCCTTGAGGGAGAGGGCTGGGGTGAGGGGGAACATACGGCTCTGGTGGTCATTCCGTTCACTTTATGTTCCTTGCTACTCTGTAAGGACATGACCTGTGAACGTGCCAGGGCGGCTCAATCGCCGCCGCCCTGGCGACCCGGGCTCCCGGCGGTAAATCGCCGCTTCGCGGTGCCTTCGGCTTATTCCTTCCGGCTTGTCGGGGGCGGGCGGAGGTAACGTCCCTGTAAAGCCCGCCCTCTCGGCGCATCCATGCGCCTCGCCCCGGCCGGAAGGCAAACGCCTCAGCGATTTACAGCCGGACCAGGACATCGCTGTAAGTTATTCATTTCTCTGAAGCAATGTTCATCGCTTCAGGAAAAAAATTACTGGTGATTCCTCAGCCCACAGGGAGAGGGAATGGATCGTAGGCCCGGTAAGCATTAGCGCCACCGGGCTTTTTTACATCAAAACTCCATCTTCACCGTAAACTGGACTTCGCGCGGGTCGCCAATCTGGTTGCCCAGGTTGTTGGTCGCAATCGACGACGTGTAGTAGGTCTTATCAAACAGGTTCTTCACGTTCACCTGCAGCGTCACCGGATACTGCAGCTTCATCTTATACGCCGCAAACGCATCCGCCACGAAATAGCCCGGCAGATAATAATCCGCACCGTTGGTCGCCGAGCGGCGGCTTACGCCGTGCCCGCCGCCGCCGAGCGTCAGAGTATTTCCGGCAAACGCATTATGAATGTCGTACGTCAGGAACAGGGAGCCGGTATGGCGCGGCACGTTCGGCAGCGGTTTACCCGCGTAATCCGGGTCCTCAAGTACCTTCGCGTCGGTATAGCCGTAGCTGGCGATAATGTTAGTGTTCTCGGTCAGTGACCCGGCAAGATCCACCTCCACGCCCTGAGAGCGCACGCGGCCCGCGGTTTTGGCGATGGTTTCGCCCCCGATGCTTTCGGTATACAGCACGTTGCGTTTGTGGATATCAAACAGCGCGATATTGGCGGTAATGCCGTCGAGCAGATCGAACTTTGCGCCTACTTCGTACGCGTTTGAGGTTTCCGGCGGCAGGTCGCCAATGTAGCTCGCAATGGATGACTGCGGCATAAACGTCTGCGAATAGTTGGCAAACAGCGAGACTGCGGGCGTCAGTTTGTAAACCAGCCCCAGCTTCGGCGTCCACTGCTCGTCGCGGCTGTCGGTATTGACGTTAAACGGACGACCTTTGCCCGCGTACTGGGTGTAATACTGGTAGCGCAGCCCGGCGACGGCAATCCATTTATCCGTCAGGTACAGGGCATCCTGGGCGTAGGCCGAGTAGCTCTCCTGCTTGAGCGTCTGGTCGCTGTCAGCGGCGGAGACGGTTGTACACTCGTCGAGTTTGCCGTAAACCGGATTATAGATATTGAAACCTTTGACGTTCTTACAGCGCATCATGTCCGTGCGCAGCAGATCGTAATTTTCATACGACACGCCGGTGAGGATCTCATTATAAAAGCCCGCGATATCCACGTTGCCCTGCAGATCCGCACGGGTGCTGTGCATGCGCTGGGTCGAGCCCTGGGTTGCATCCACCCGGCGGGTCAGGGTGCCGGTTTTTGAATCGTAGGCCATGACGCGGGCCTGGTTGTCACTGTATTTATCCTGGCTGTAGCTGTAGTCGAACTTCGCGGTCCACTGGCTGTTGAGGCGGTATTCCGCGTTAAGCTGAGCGAGATCGGACTGCCCGTCGGTCACATTAAACGGCTCGTCAAAGCGGGTTTTGCGATCGACGTCGACGGCCTTTTTAGTGTTGAGATCGAAGATCGTTCCGCGATCGAACGGCGTCTTATAGTCGCGATGCGAATAGAGCACGCTCACGGTGGCATCGTCGCCGAACCAGGTCAGCGACGGGGCGATAAAGGTGCTGCGTTCGTTGCCGAAGTTGCGCCAGTAATCCTCGTCCTGATACTCGCCCGTGAGGCGATACGCCAGGCGCGTGCCCTCAATCGGACCGGTGACATCGATCTGTCCGGTGCCGCCGCCAAAGCTGGAAGAGGTGGCAGAAATCGAGCCACCGAAGATTTTCTCCGGGCGCTTCGTGACGACGTTAATCAGGCCGCCCGGATCGAGAATGCCGTACAGCGTTGAGGCCGGGCCTTTCAGCACCTCCACGCGTTCGGTTGCGGCGTTAAAGCTGCGCGGCAACACGGTGCGCAGGCCGTTGGTCATGATCGAGCCGTCGCGGTTTGCGCCAAACCCGCGGCGTACGAAGGCATCCTGCGTACCGCCCAGGGTGTTGGTCTGCACCACGTTGCTGACGTTATAGAGCGCTTCATCGAGCGTGGTGGCGTGCTGATCCGCCAGCACCTTATCGCTGACGGTATTCACCACCTGCGGGATATCCAGCATCGGCATGTTGGTCAGCGTGGCGGTGGAGGTATTCAGCGGCTGGTAGCCGTTGGTGGCCTCCGCCGTAGCATTTGGATCGGCGGTGACGGTAAGCGTTTCGCCGTCTTTAGCCGTGGTGTCTGCTGCCTGCGACAGCGGCGCCATAAACAGCAGTGAAAAGAGCGCGCGCCCTTTTATCCCAGAGAGTGAAGGTGTGAACGTAGCCATTACAACTGTTATCCCAATATATCCGTGAAGGTGCTTCACGGAAGAACCTGTGAGTCATTGCCCTTTATGGTCTGCCCGTTAGCCAGAACTGGCATCGAACATGTAATTGAGAATCATTCAATCATGCGGGAATGTAGTAGTAAATGAAAAAAGCTAAAAATCGGCTACATCTCTGAAACGTAACGGAAAAGCACAGGGGTAATCAATTAATTAATTGAAAATTAAGTCTTTATTGTTTTACCGGCCAGTGTAGTAGCACACCGTTACCCCTGGTTTTTTCAGGGTGTTTCTTCCCTTGACTACTACATGGCGCGGCCTCAAACTCTCAAAAGAGAATGATTTTTATTTATATTTGTTTCCCTTTTTTATTACGTTGGCATGCACGTGGCTCACAACACGACAAAACCGGGTCTGGTTCTGGAGAATCTTTCTGCCGGTTATCAGAAAAAAATCATCGTTGATGATATTTCCCTTGCGATCCCCCAGCAGAAAATCACCGTTCTGGTGGGGGCGAACGGCTGCGGAAAATCCACGCTGCTGAGTACCATCGCGCGTTTGCTTCAGCCGCTTGGCGGCGCGGCGGTTCTCGACGGCAAGGCGATCCACGCGCAGCCGACGAAAGCCGTCGCCCGCCAGCTTGGCATCCTGCCGCAGTCTCCGCTGCTGCCGGAAGGGTTAACCGTCTTTGAACTGGTCTCGCGCGGGCGTTTTCCCTGGCAGAACGTTATGCGCCAGTGGAGCGACGAGGACGAGCAGGCGGTGGAGGAGGCCCTGCGCCTGACCGGCACGGCCGAGTTTGCCCACATGCCCGTCGAAAGCCTGTCCGGCGGCCAGCGTCAGCGCTGCTGGATCGCCATGGCGCTGGCGCAGCAAACGCCCTATATCCTGTTGGATGAACCCACCACGTTCCTCGATCTCCGCTATCAGGTGGAGATCCTCGAACTGCTGCATACGCTGACGCGCGAGCACGGACGTACCGTGGTGGTGGTGCTGCACGATCTCAACTTCGCCGTGAGCTACGGCGATTCGCTGGTCTTTTTACGCCAGGGAAAAGTCGAGGGCGTACTGCATCAAGGGGACGCCTGCACGCCGGAGCTGATTAAAGCGGTGTTTGATGTCGACGTGCATATGTCCATCAATCCGCTGACCGGTAAACCGTTCTTTATGCCGTTTCGCCAGGTCGCAAAAAAGCCATGATGCGCACCTCTCTGGCTTTCCTGATGTTCGCCCTGCTGCTTGCAACGGGCGCGATTGCCCATCTGGGGATCGGCGCCCGCTTTATCGCCCCGCAAACGGTGGTGGAGGCCATCCTCCACTTCGATCCGCGCAATTTCGACCATAACATCATCATCAAGCTCAGACTGCTGCGTCTCTGCGCCGCGATGGTGACGGGGGCCGCGCTCGGCGTGGCGGGCGTGCTGCTGCAATCCACGATCCGCAACCCGCTCGGCGAACCGCATATTCTGGGGCTCAACGCCGGGGCGGCGCTGGCTGTGGTGCTGACGAGCGCGCTGGGGATGACGCTGCCGTTTGGGCGCCCGCTGATTGCCGCCGCCGGAGCCGCGGCGCTGTTTCTGCTGGTGCTCACGCTCTCCTCGTCCGGACGCACCGGGCTTACACCGATGAAGGTCACGCTGTGCGGCGTGGCGATGTCGGCGTTTGCCTCGTCGATTACCGCCACGGTGCTCATCCTCGATGAACAGACGCTGCTCGCCATGCGCACCTGGCTGGCGGGGGATTTAGCGGGGGTCAGCGGTGAAACGATTGCCGCTGCCCTGTGGGTGGCTGGCGTGGGCTTTGCGCTGGCGCTCTGGCTGTCGCCCTCGCTCAACATGCTGGCGCTGGGCGACAGAATGGCGCAGGGGCTTGGCGTATCGCTGCTGAAAACCCGACTGCTTGCCCTGATGGCCATCGCGCTGCTCTGCGGTGCGGCAGTCTCCCTCGCCGGGCCGATCGGCTTTATCGGCCTCGTGGTGCCTCAGCTCGTTCGCCGTCTGGTGTCGGTCGATCTGCGCGTGATGGTGCCGCTGTCCGCCCTGTGCGGGGCGCTGGTTCTGCTGCTGGCGGATATCGCTGCCCGCACGCTCTTTTCGCCCTGGGAGCTGGCAACCGGCATCATGACCGCGCTGGTTGGCGCCCCGGTCTTTATCTTCATGGCCTCGAGGATGTTTAAATGAACCGCGCCGGACTGCGTGCGCTACGCGTTGGCACCTTCTCGGCGCTGGTCCGCCCAAAGGCGCTGGTATGTCTGGTCATCCTGACGCTGGCCGCCTGCCTGCTGACGGGGTTTGGCCTGACGCACGGCTCTCTGCCCATCCCCACTTCCGCCATCGGGCGCGCGCTGTTTTATCCAGAAACCCTGACGTCAGAGACGCGCTACATCGTGATGGATATCCGCCTGCCGCGCCTGCTGATGGCGGCGCTGTGCGGTGGGATGCTCGGCATGGCGGGGGCGGCAATGCAGTCCATTACCCGCAATGGCCTGGCCGATCCGGGGCTTATCGGGGTGAAAGAGGGCTGTAGCGCGGCGGTACTGCTGCTGATATTTCAGTTCCCGGCGCTGGGCCTGGCCTGGCGGCCGCTGGTTGGCATGGCCGGGGGGATGCTCACCGCGCTGCTGGTGGTGGTCCTGGCGCGCGATATCTCACGTCCGCGATTCATCCTGATCGGCATCGGCGTGTCGTGGGTCTTTGCCGCCGCAATGGGCGTTTTTATGACCACGGCGGACGTGCGCGACGTGCAGACGGCGATGCTGTGGCTGGCGGGCAGCCTCCATGCGGCAAACTGGACGCTGGTCTGCATTGCCGCTGCCTGGGCGCTTCCGGCGTTTGCGCTGCTGCTGTTTACCGCCCGCGCTGCGGACGTGGCGCTGCTTGGTAACCACACCGCAGCGGGCCTTGGCGTGCGCACAAACCGGCTGGCGCTTCTAAGGGTTCTCGCCCCAGTAGTGCTGACGGCGGCCTGCGTCTCCTGCGTGGGCAGCATTGGTTTTGTCGGGCTGATTGCGCCGCACATGGCGCGCCTGCTGCTCCGCGGCGGGCAAACGGCGCTCCTGACGGGTAGCGCCGTGCTGGGGGCGCTGCTTGTGCTACTGGCGGATAACGTCGGGCGGCTGGCATTCCTCCCGCTGCAGCTGCCAGCGGGAATTGTGATTTCACTGATTGGCGGACCGTTTTTCCTGCTGCTGCTCTGGCAGCGTCGGGACAGATTTTAGGGGATTAACATGCGCATACTGTTTTCATTGCTGTTGCTGGTGGGGTTTGCGGCGAGCGCGACCGAGCCGACGCAGACGTTTACTGACGATCTGAACCGTAAGGTGGTGGTGCCGGTGCATCCGAAAAGGATCGTCTCGCTACACGACCTGGACATCACTATTCCGCTGATTGAGCTTGGCGTGCCGCCGGTGGCGAGCCATGGCCGCACCCGGCCGGACGGCAGCCATTTTCTGCGCTCCAGCGGCATGTTGACCGGCGTCGACTTCGATAATTCCGACATCAAGTTTATCGGCACTGCGGATATCGACATTGAAGCCATCGCCGCCGCAAAGCCTGACCTGATCGTTACCGAGCCGACGCGCAATACCCCGGTGGAACAGCTGGAGAAAATTGCCCCGACGGTGAGTATCGATCATCTCGACGGCGGCGCGCCGGAGATCTACCGCAAGCTGGCGCAACTGACGGGCACGCAGGCGCGGCTCAAGGTTCTGGAGCGGCGCTATCAGGAGCAAATTAAGGCGCTGAAAGCGACTATTGATACCCGCAAAGTGAGCGTGTCGGTGATTCAGGCCAATCAGGGGAAAATCAATGCCATGCACAGCTATCACTCGCTGGGCCGCGTGCTGCGTGATGCCGGGTTCACCTTCCCGCCGCTGATTGAGTCCATCCCGGAAGGGGGACGCATTGACGTCAGCGCCGAGCGGCTGCCGGAGCTGGATGCGGATTTCGTTTTCGCCACCTGGCGCGGGGATACGGGCGGCAAACCGCAGGATGAGCTGGCGGCGATGGATGCGGTGATGCCGGGCTGGTGTCAGTTCCTGAATGCCTGTCGGACCGGACATTACGTGCTGATCTCGCGTGAAGAGGCCATCTCGAACTCGTTCGCCTCGTTAGGGCTGATGGCCGCGCAGGTCCAGTCGCAGATTGCCGGACGTCCGTTGCCGGAGGCGTCACGATGAGCCGTAAAGTTGATCTCTTCGGCGACCGCCTCCGCTCCCGGTCGCACCAGCTCACGCCGCGCCTGCTGCAGGTGGCGCGCTATATCAATGAAAATCGTGAAGCGGTGATGGAGCAGACGGCAATGGAGATCGCGACGCTGCTGAAAACGTCGGACGCCACCGTCGTTCGCGCCATCCAGGCGCTGGGTTTCGCCGGGCTGCGCGATCTCAAGCAGACGCTGGAGCAGTGGTTTGGGCCGGTCGTGACCTCCAGCGAAAAGATCTCCACCACGGTGAATACGCTGACCAGCGACGTCAATGCGAGCATTGATTTCGTGCTGGAGGGGCATCAGCATACGTGTGAAGTATTGTCTGAACCCCACAACCGCTTCGCGATGGCGCAGGCGGTCTCGCTGCTGGCGCAGGCGAGGCAGGTTGCCATATTTGGGATTGGCGCGTCCGGCATTCTGGCCGACTACACCGCCAGGCTGTTCAGCCGGATGGGGCTACCCGCCACGCCGCTTAACCGCACCGGAATAGGGCTGGCCGAGCAGCTGATAGGTCTCCAGCGCGGGGATGTGCTGATCATGATGGCGCAAAAATCCGCGCATCGGGAAGGACAGACCACGCTGCGCGAAGCGAAACGGCTGGGGATCCCCACCATTTTGCTCACCAATGCCACCGACTCGCGATTCAGCAAAGAGGCCAGCGTGGTGATCCACGTTCCGCGCGGCGGCGAGAAGGGCAAAATCCCGCTCCACGGCACGGTGCTGCTGTGCCTGGAGATGATTGTTTTATCCGTCGCCTCCACCGAGCCGCAGCGCACCATCAAGTCGATGAAGCGCATCAACGAGCTTCACCGTGGGCTAAAGCCGGGCAAGAAAAGCAGTTGATTGTCTCCCTCTTCCCGCGGGAGAGGGGCGGGTGAGGGTGTCATACCGCACGATGGTTTTTCCGGTACTGCAGCGGCGTCTCACCAATCCCCTTCTTAAACGCGCTGATAAACCAGGTCACGTCAGAAAATCCCACCCGCGCGGCAATCTCCCGCACGCTCGCGTCACTGTGCAGCAGGCATTCGCACGCCTTACGCAGGCGGAGCGTGTTCAGGTAGTGGTGGATTTTCTCCCCCGTCTCCGCATGAAATTTTCGCGACACGTAGCTGCGCGATCTGCCCAGTTCCGCTGCCAGCGCGTCGAGGCGGAATTTCTCCTGATAATGCTCGTCCAGCCAGAACATCACCTGGCTGGCGATCCCCGTGCTGCTGCCCGGTGCGCCGGTACGATCGTCAGGCAACATAGCAAACAGGCTAATCAGCAGCCCGGCGATGCTTTCGCTGCTCATCGGCGGCGGATAACAGCTGAACAGATGATCGACATGGCTGTGGCAGTGTGCCAGGTCAACCACCCACGCCTCTGAGCCGCGACGCGAGAGTTTTTCCAGCCGCTGCTGCGTGTGCGGAAAATCACGCAGACACTTCAGCACCGCATGGTGGTCGAGGTGAATAATCGTGCGCCGGTAAATCGCTTCCGCCTGTTCGTCTACCCTGACTTTATGCAGGGTGAACGGCGGAAAGAAAAACAGGCGTCCGGGGCGCATGGTGTAGTGACGGTTATCGACAATCGCGACGCCAAACCCTTCTTCCACATAGAGAATTTCAAGACACTGATGCCAGTGGTGGTAACGCACCGTGTTAGCAAACAGGCGGCTGAACGACGCTACGGTGTCGTTTAAGGTAATGAGCTCAAGACGATCGGTTATGGGCGCGTCATGCATAGTGCAATAAAACTCAACTTTTCCCCGTCAGAAGAGATTTATAAACCACCTTTTTAAATTTTATCAACCGCAGGTTTATCGAACGTTCTCACCTGTGACGTGGCTAACATTTCTCCACCTTACGCATTCACTATGCTTGGCCGCAGTTGATGACGAGGGTGGAACTATGCGGGCGGAAAGCGAAGAAAAATCAAATCTGTTGTCTTCACGCCAGGACGTCGTGGCGTCTCTGAATACCTTACTTGGCGCGCTGGATAAGCAGTTTCCGGTAAATCATTCGCGGTTCTCGCTGGGTGATACCTGCGCGCACTACGCGACGGATATCGCGCAGATGGAGGGGCTCTCCCGCGCGCTATGGGGGCTGTTTCCGCTGTTGGCTTCGGGCGATGCTTCGCCGTTTAGCGAGAAGTACATGCAGGCCATCAGGATCGGCACCGATCCGCAAAGTCCGGGCTACTGGGGCGAAACCGGTCCGTACGATCAGCGTCTGGTCGAGATGGCATCCTACGGTCTGGGGCTTTCCCTGCTGGGGAATAAACTCACCGATTGCTTCAGCGTGCGCGAGGTAATGAACCTGCACGCGTGGCTGAATCAGATTGCCGACGCGCAGATGCCCGACAGCAACTGGAACTACTTTGCCATTATGGTCCAGCTGGGCTTCAAACGCGCCGGGCTGCCGTACGATCAGGCCGCCATCGACCATCGGTTTGCGCTGATGGAGGCCTATTACCTGGGTGACGGCTGGTATTCCGACGGCGCGGGTCGCCCGAAAGATTATTACATCTCCATGGCGTTCCACTTCTACGGCCTGATTTACGCCACTTTAAGCGGCGACGAGGCGAGGGCAGAAGTGCTGCGCGAGCGCTCGCGTCTGTTTGCGGAGGACTTTATCTACTGGTCCGCCGCGGACGGCGCGTCGGTACCGTTTGGCCGCAGCCTGACCTACCGCTTTGCGATGGTCGCCTTCTGGAGCGCGGTTGCCTTCTCTGAACTTGACGTGTTCACGCCGGGTATTGTGAAGGGCATTATCCTGCGCCATCTCCGCTGGTGGCAGCAGCGGACAATTACCGACCGGGACGGCATTCTGACCCTCGGTTTTGCCTGTCCGAACCTCGCCATGTGTGAGGACTATAACTCTCCCGGCTCGCCCTACTGGGCGCTAAAAAGCTACCTGATTCTGGCGCTGCCGGAGACGCATCCGTTCTGGCAGGCAGAAGAACAGCCGCTGCCCGCGCTGGCGGAGAAGCACGTCATCCCGCACGCGCAGCAAATCCTAATGCATTCGACGAACTCTCAGCACGTCACCATGCTCACCGCCGGTCAGCTGGAGCTGAACAACTACGTCAACACCGAAGCGAAATACACCAAATTTGCCTACTCCAGCCGCTTTGGCTTCACCATTGAGCGCGGGCGCTTTGGCCTGAAGCATGCGGCCTGTGATTCCATGCTGCTGCTGGCGGACGGGGATAACTATTTCCGCGGCCGTCGCGAGTGCGACGCGGTGCGGGTGGATGAAAACTACATCTATTCACGCTGGTCGCCGTGGCACGACGTGCGCATCGAGACCTGGCAAATCCCCTTCGGCGAGTGGCATTTGCGCCTGCACCGCATCAACAGCGCGCGCACGCTGCAAACGGCGGAGGGCGGTTTCGCCGTGATGAAAACGGAGCACCAAATCCGCGCGCGCGGCAGTTATCTGGCGGCAGAGAACGGCAGCAGTGCGATTGTCGATCTATCGCCTTTCATTGAACGCACCCCGGACAGCATCGTCACGCCGCCGAACAGCAGCATCATGTTCCCGGAGTGCGCCTCCATTCCGCTTTTAAAAACCGATCTCCATCCGGGAGAGCGCTGGCTCTGCTGCGCCGTCATTGCCAGTGAAAAACAGAACGTTGCGGCCGCGCCGCAGCTGGATATGAACCATAACCGGGTCGTAATCCGCGACCCTGGAGGCGAACGTCTGCTGTCGTTCACGTTATAAAAATTCTGACCCTACACCTCGGCGAGGATGGTATGAAAAATACATCGACAACCAACAGAACCGAATATTACAAAATCAGCAGCTTTATTTTTCTCTATTTCTTTACCTGGTCCGCGAGTATTGGCCTGCTGGCGATCTGGCTGGGTCAAAAAGCGAATCTCAGCGGGACGGTAATTGGAACCGTGTTCGCGGTGAACGGAATATTTTCCGTTATTCTCAAACCCATCTACGGCTATATTCTGGATAAAATCGGCATGAGCAAATACCTGCTCTATTTTGTGGTCGCCATGTCGGCCCTGATGGCGCCGTTTTTTATTTACGTCTATCAGCCGCTGTTAATGTCCAGTACCTTGCTGGGGATTATTATCGGCGCGCTCTATTTAAGCTTTGCCTGGTATGCGGGCGTGGCGGCGTGTGAATCCTATTCCGACCGCTTCAGCCGCTTAAACGGCATGGAGTTCGGGCAAATTCGTATGTGGGGCTCGCTCGGCTGGGCGGTGGCATCGTCCTTCTCCGGCCTGCTGTTCAACCTCTCACCGACCTATAACTTCATTATGGGCAGCGTGGCGTCGATAGTGATGCTGGTTGTCCTGCTCAGCCTGAAAGTGAACACTAACTCCGTTCATGCCGATGCGGTACTGACCAAAGAGAAAATTGCCCCCGCAGATGTGTATGCCCTGCTGCGTAACCGTAAATTCTGGGCTTTTTGCCTGTACGTGGCGGGCGTGGCGTGGATGATGTTTATCGCCGAGCAGCAGTTCTCGCGCTATTTCGTCACCTTCTTTGATGATATTCATGAGGGCAACGCGGTGTTTGGTTATCTCGGCACCGCGCAGTCGGGCATAGAATTCGTCATGTATATGGTTGTCCCGCTGTTCGTTAACTTTATTGGCGCCAGGCGCGGGCTATTAATTGTCGGGCTGATCGTCGGGGCGCGTTTGATTATTTCCGGGATGTGCGACTCGCATCTGTTAATTTCCGTGCTCAAGCCGCTATACGGTATAGAAATTTGCCTGCTGCTGGTGTCGGTCTTTAAATATATTGCGGAGCATTTCGACAAGCGCGTGAACGCCACCATGTATTTACTGGGCTATCAGGCGATGCTGTACGTGGGGAACGTGGTGGTTTCCTCGCCTGCCGGATATATGTATGACCGCATCGGCTTTGAACAGACCTATATCATCATGGGGGCGACGGCGCTGATCTTTACCCTTATTTCTGCCTTTACGTTATCCGCCTGCCAGAGCAAATGGCGCGGCCCCCGCCCGCTGAACGTAGCAGAACCTTCATCACGCTGACCACAAGGAACCGAAATATGTTAAGTCGTATCAGAGAGGAACGCCTGTCTGCCATTTCTGCTCCCGTAGACTCGCGCCTGTTTAGCGATGAACTGATCTCTGCGCGTAGCCACGTCCTCGAGCTGATTAGCCGTCATTTAACGGCATTCGGAGAGCAGTTCCCGGCGGAAACCTGCCGGAACGGTTATTACCCGCTGACCGACAACGTAGAGTGGACAACCAGCTTCTGGACCGGCCAGCTGTGGCTGGCGTGGGAGATGAGCGGCGAGGAGAAATTCCGCTCGATGGCGGAAAAACACGTGCGCTCCTTCGGCCTGCGCATCGCCGGGCGCAGCGACACCAACACTCACGATCTGGGCTTCCTGTACACGCTCTCCTGCGTGGCGGCCTGGAGACTTACCGGCAGCCGCGAGGCGCGCGGTTTCTCCCTGCTGGCGGCTGAAGCCCTGCTGGAGCGCTTTCATGAGAAGGCGAAAATCATTCAGGCGTGGGGCGATCTTTCAGACCCGGAGCAGGCCGGACGGATGATCATCGACTGCAACATGAACCTGCCGCTGCTCTACTGGGCGACGGAGCAGACGGGGGATCCGCGCTTTGCTGACGCCGCAAAAGCGCACGTCATGCAGGCGGCAAACTATCTCATCCGCGACGATGCCTCCACGTTCCACACCTACTATATGGACGTGGTAACCGGCGCGCCGCGCTACGGCAATACCCAGCAGGGCTATGCCGATGACTCCTGCTGGTCGCGCGGGCAGGCGTGGGGGATTTACGGCTTCCTGCTGAGCTATATCTATACCGGCGACGAGACGATGATCGCCCTGTCGAAGCGGCTGGCGAACTACTTCCTCAACCGACTCCCGGAAGACTACGTCTGCCACTGGGATCTGGCGCTGGTGGGGACCGACGCGCTGCGCGATTCGTCCTCGGCGGCGATTGCGGTGTGCGGGCTGCTGGAACTGGTGAAGCACCTGCCCGTGACGGATCCGGACCGGGAGCGTTATCTGGAGTGGGCCAAAGGCATTATGTCTTCACTGACGAAGCACTACCTGATGGGCAAAGAGGAGAAGGGTACCGGGCTGCTGAAACACTCGGTCTATCACCTGGCGAGCAACAAAGGGGTGGACGAGTGTGCGAGCTGGGGGGATTACTTCTATGTTGAGGCGCTGGTGCGCTTTACGCAGAGCTGGAAACTGTACTGGTAAAAACGGTCGGGGGGCGACCCCCGACTCGCGGATCACGCTTTAGGAATACGCAGCGTCTGGCCGGGGTAGATTTTATCCGGGCTGGAGAGCATCGGGCGGTTAGCCTCAAAAATCTTATTGTACTGGTTGGCATCGCCGTACACGGTTTTGGAGATAGCGCTCAGGGTGTCGCCGGATTTTACCGTGTAGTAGGTGGCTTCATCTTTGGCATCGGTCGTGGTGATGTTGTTCTCCACCTCGCTGACGCCCGCGATGTTGCCGACGGCGACCTGGATTTTTTCTTTCTGCTCCTGGGTCAGCCCGTCACCCGTCACGCTGGCCTTGCCGTCGGTAACGTTAACCTGAACTTTGTCTGAACCGGGAATGTTGAGTTTCTTGAGGTGCTCGGTGATTTTGTCGCTCTGACCTTTGTGGTCGGTCAGGTTATCCCATAGCTTTTCGCCTGCTTCTTTCACGAAGTTAAAAAGACCCATTCCATCCTCCTGTTAATCATGAAGTCAGAATAAGCATAGCAGGTCAGAGAGAATTCCCTCCCCGGAAGGAGAGGGAAGGCAGGTTTTAAACCCCTTGCTCCAGAATACGGATGTGGGTCTCCAGCACGTCACCCTTCACCGCATCGCTCCACGCTTTCATGTGCGCGGTCTGCAGGTGTGCTTCAAGGTGCGCGACGGTTTCCCACTGCTCAACCATGATAATGGAGTCTGGCGCAGTGGCCTGGAAGCTTGCGTCGGTAGCGGCGTCCACCATCGGCGCGTAGCCGTGGCAGCCTTCTTCTTTCAGTACGGTTGGGATGATTTTCGCGAACTGATCCAGCACCGCCTGGCGGTGATGTTGACCTGGACGAGTACGGATTTCTGCGATTACTGTAAGCATGGTTACTACTCCTTTAATTCCAGGCTACCAGTTAAGCAAAAATTTTCGCGAGATGCTTGCGATATTCTGCGATATAGCTCGGGACGTCAGGCATTTTAATCACGTCGTTGACGATAAAGGTCGGCAGCGGATCCATTCCCAGGAACTGGTTCGCCTTGTGGAATGGCAGATACGCGCCGTCTACGCCCACGCCTTCGAAGAACTGATCTTTTTCGGTGAAGGCTTCCAGAGGGGCGTTCCAGGTCAGGGAGAGCATATATTTTTTGCCCTGAATCAGGCCGCCGGAGCCGTATTTTTTAGAGGCGTCTGAGCGGGTGCGTCCGTCGCTGGCATACAGCGAACCGTGACCTTCGGTGAAGACGTCGTCCATGTATTTTTTCACGGTCCACGGCGCGCCCATCCACCAGCCCGGCATCTGCCAGACAACCACATCGGCCCACAGGAAGTTCTGTACTTCGGCCTTCACGTCATAGTTGCTGTCCGCGCGCACGACCTTAACATCATGCCCGGCGTCGCGCAGGAAACCGTCCGCGACCTCGGTCAGGGTGTCATTCAACTGCCCTTTAGAGTGCGCGAACTCTTTCGCGCCGTTGATAATCAGAATATTGCTCATTATTTGTCCTCGGTCATGAGAGTATGCCAGGTATTCTACGCGCGAGGACGGAGCGGAAAAATAAGCAAAATGTGCAAAGTCTTTTGCGCTAAATGCAATAATCCCTTACCAGTTAACCTTTACTTCAAAGCCGCCTTCTGGCGCATTGCCCAGCGAGACGCGCATGCCATGTAGCGCGGCAATGCGTTTCACAATGGATAGCCCCAGCCCGCTGCCCGTGGCGTCCTGACCCGGTGGACGATAAAAGCGCTCGCCGAGACGCGCCAGCGCATCGGGCGAAATGCCCGGGCCATTGTCGCGCACGGTAACGCTACGGGTGTTCAGCGTCACGTCTACCACGCTGCCGCGCGGGCTGTAGCGGGTGGCGTTATCCAGCAGGTTGCGCGCCATCAGGCTCAGAAGCAGCTGCTGACCCGTTCGGGTCACCTCCGGCGCGTTGATGTGCAGGCAAATATCAATACCCGCCTGCTGTGCAGCAGGATAAATATCCATTACCGCAGACTGCAGCAGGTCGGCCATCGCTATCTGTTCTACGCCGTCCAGGCTGTCCAGCGAGTCCAGGCGCGACAGGGTGAGGAGCTGATCCACCAGCCGGGAGGCGCGGTCGATACCCGCGTGCAGCTGAGCCAGCGCTTTTTCCTGCGCCTGCGGATCGTCCTGAGAAAGCTGCGCCACGTCGGTTTGCACCTTCAGCGCCGCCAGCGGGCTGCGCAGCTCGTGGGCGGCGTCGGAGGTAAAGCGGCGCTCGCGGGTCATCATCTCCTGGGTACGGGTAAAAAGATGGTTCAGCGAGTCGAGCAGGGGGCGCACTTCCGCCGGCACGCCTTGAGTGGGCAGGGCGTCGGTGGCGTCCGGCGAGCGGGAACGTAGGGTCTGGGCCAGCTTTTTCAGGGGCTTCAGCTCCCGGCTCAGCAGGACGATCAGCAACAGTAGCATCACCGGCAGCGCCACCAGCCACGGCGTCAGCTGCGAGCTGACCACGTCCAGCGCCATATCCTGCCGGTACTCCCACTCCTGGCCGACCACCACGCGGTATTTTCCGTCTGGCGACGTCAGCCATAAAAAGCGCCATTCATCGTTGTCATCCTGAAGCCGTCCGTCATCAAAGCCGTCACGACGATAGTGATACGGGATATCGCGCCCGTTTTCGCCGTCGTTAAGGATCATCGTGCCGTCTGAAGCGTAAATAGCGAAGGCCAGCGCGTCATCGTCCAGATGCCCGTGTTTGGCCTTTTTCGGCACCTCGCGCATGCGCTCTGGCGCGCGGATCTCGTCCAGATCCATCGTCAGCAGCCGTTTGGCAAACAGCATCTGCTGGGTGTCGAACAGCTTATCGAGCTTGTGGGTGGTCTGCTGCCACGCCACCAGGCTGGCGGCAAACCAGGCCGTCAGAGACAGCGCTAAAAAGAGGAGCGTCAGGCGCAGCTTCAGGCTCAGCTTCATGCGTCACCCAGGGTGTAGCCGATGCCGTGCACGGTGCGGATAAACTCGCTCCCGAGCTTGCGGCGTAAATGATGGACATGGACTTCGACGGCGTTGCTGGAGACGTCATCGTCCCAGGTATAAAGCTTTTCCTCGATCAGCTTGCGCGGCAGCACCCGGCCCGCGTTACGCATCAGCAGCTCCAGCAGGGCGAACTCTTTGGGTTTAAGCGTCAGCGTTTCGCCCTCCAGCGTGGCGACGAGGCTTGCCGGATCGAGCGTCACCTTGCCGTGGCGCAGTTCGCTGCGGGTCTGACCGTGGCTGCGGCGCACCAGTGCTTCCAGACGGGCGGCCACTTCTATCAGCGCGAACGGCTTACAGAGATAATCGTCCGCACCGAGGCGCAGCCCTTCAACGCGCTGGTTCAGCGCATCCCGCGCGGTCAGGATCAGTACCGGCTCGCTGCGGCCGCTTTCGCGCCAGGCGCGCAGGATCTCCAGACCGTCAATTCCCGGTAGGGTCAGGTCAAGCACCACGGCATCATAGGGCGCAGAGGCAAGCGCGGCCTGCCCGGTTTTCCCGTCGGTAAACCAGTCCACGCTAAAGCCCAGTTTGCTTAAGCCTGCTTTGATGCCATCGCCGATTAACCTGTCGTCTTCTACCAGTAAAATGCGCATGTTCCCTCCTTGATGCCGTCAGTAAACCCTCTGCAAGCGCCTGCTGTACAGTAAAAATAAATAAATTTTCCCCTTAAGAAGTTGTTAAGGTTTACCCTGTTTAATGGACTGCGAAACGACATTAAAGGGAGAGATGAAGATGAAAAAATTCGCTGCAATTGCTGCCATCATGATGATGACCACCGCGCCGGTCTTTGCCGCACAGGGCGGCTTTACTGGCCCATCTGCGACACAGACCCAGACGCAAACCCAGCAGGGCGGTTTTGTCGATAACAACGCCAACCTCACCACCGCGGCTAAAGTGAAAGATCTGAAGGACGATGCCTGGGTGAAGCTGCGCGGGAACATTACCGAGCGCCTGTCCGATGACCGCTACACCTTCCGCGACGAGTCCGGCACGGTGGTGGTTGAGATTGACCACAAGCGCTGGAACGGCGTGACCGTCACCCCGCAGGATAAAGTAGAGCTGCAGGGTAAAGTCGACAAAGACTGGAACGAGTTTGAAATCGACGTGAAGCAGGTTATCAAGCTGAACAAATAACCCGTAAAGGGCCGCTTATGCGGCCCTTTTTCTTTGTGACTCAATTCGTCAGATGAGGTAGTATCTGCGGCAATATTGCCTGAAACCCTTCGGTTTCTGAGTTGAGGAATCACACGTAATGAGCGATATGGCAGAGCGCCTCGCGCTACATGAATTCACGGAAAACGCCTACCTGAACTACTCCATGTACGTCATCATGGACAGGGCGTTGCCGTTTATCGGGGATGGCCTGAAGCCCGTTCAGCGCCGCATCGTCTATGCGATGTCCGAACTGGGGCTGAACGCCACCGCTAAGTTCAAGAAATCCGCCCGTACTGTGGGTGACGTACTGGGTAAATACCATCCGCACGGCGACAGCGCCTGCTATGAAGCGATGGTGCTGATGGCCCAGCCGTTCTCTTACCGATATCCGCTGGTGGACGGGCAGGGGAACTGGGGTGCGCCGGACGATCCGAAATCCTTCGCAGCGATGCGTTATACCGAATCCCGCCTGTCCAAATACGCCGAAGTGCTGCTGGGTGAGCTGGGTCAGGGAACCGTTGACTGGGTGCCAAACTTCGACGGTACGCTGCAGGAGCCGAAGATGCTGCCTGCGCGTCTGCCGAACATCCTGCTGAACGGCACGACCGGTATTGCGGTCGGCATGGCGACGGACATTCCGCCGCACAACCTGCGTGAAGTGGCGAAAGCCGCCATCACCCTGATCGAGCAGCCAAAAACCTCGCTGGACGAGCTGCTGGATATCGTGCAGGGGCCGGATTACCCGACCGAAGCCGAGATCATCACCTCGCGTGCAGAAATCCGCAAAATCTACCAGAACGGTCGCGGCTCCGTGCGCATGCGCGCGGTGTGGAATAAAGAGGACGGCGCCGTGGTGATCACCGCGCTGCCGCACCAGGTTTCCGGTGCCAAAGTGCTGGAGCAGATCGCCGCCCAGATGCGCAATAAAAAGCTGCCGATGGTGGACGATCTGCGCGACGAATCCGACCACGAGAACCCGACTCGTCTGGTGATCGTGCCGCGCTCTAACCGCGTGGACATGGAGCAGGTGATGAACCACCTGTTCGCCACTACCGATCTGGAAAAAAGCTACCGCATCAACCTGAATATGATTGGTCTGGACGGTCGTCCGGCGGTGAAAAACCTGCTGGAGATCCTCAGCGAGTGGCTGACGTTCCGCCGCGATACGGTGCGCCGTCGTCTGAACCATCGTCTGGAGAAAGTGCTTAAGCGCCTGCATATCCTCGAAGGTTTGCTGGTGGCATTCCTCAATATCGATGAAGTGATTGAGATCATCCGTACCGAGGACGAGCCGAAGCCCGCGCTGATGTCGCGCTTTGGCATCAGCGAAACCCAGGCCGAAGCGATCCTCGAACTGAAGCTGCGCCATCTCGCTAAGCTGGAGGAGATGAAGATCCGCGGCGAGCAAAGCGAGCTGGAAAAAGAGCGCGATCAGCTGCAGGCGATCCTCGCCTCCGAGCGCAAGATGAACACCCTGCTGAAGAAAGAGCTGCAGGCGGATGCCGATGCCTTCGGTGACGACCGTCGTTCTCCGCTGCACGAGCGCGAAGAAGCGAAGGCGATGAACGAGCACGACATGCAGCCGTCCGAGCCGGTGACCATTGTCCTGTCGCAGAGCGGCTGGGTGCGCAGCGCCAAAGGCCACGATATCGACGCGCCGGGTCTGAGCTACAAAGCGGGCGATAGCTTTAAAGCGGCGGTGAAAGGCAAGAGCAACCAGCCGGTGGCGTTTATCGACTCCACGGGCCGCAGCTACGCTATCGACCCGATCACGCTGCCTTCCGCGCGCGGCCAGGGCGAACCGCTCACCGGTAAGCTGACGCTGCCGCCGGGCGCAACGGTTGACCACATGCTGATGGAGGCCGACGACCAGAAGCTGCTGATGGCGTCCGATGCGGGCTACGGCTTTATCTGTACCTTTAACGACCTCGTGTCGCGTAACCGTGCCGGTAAAGCGCTGATCAGCCTGCCGGACAATGCCCGCGTGATGACACCGCTGGTGATTGAGAACGAGAGCGACATGCTGCTGGCGATCACCTCTGCCGGACGCATGCTGATGTTCCCGGTCAGCGACCTGCCGGAGCTGTCGAAAGGTAAGGGCAACAAGATCATCAACATCCCGTCGGCGGAAGCCGCGAAAGGTGAAGATGGCCTGGCGCACCTCTTCCTGCTGCCGCCGCAGAGCACGCTGACCATCCACGTTGGCAAGCGTAAAATCAAGCTTCGCCCGGAAGAGCTGCAGAAAGTGGTGGGCGAGCGCGGTCGCCGCGGTTCGCTGATGCGCGGCCTGCAACGTATCGACCGCGTGGAGATTGATTCGCCTGCGCGCAGCAGCGCGGGCGACAGCGAAGAGTAATGTCATGACACCCCCTCTGTCCGGAGGGGGTATTTCAATAAAATTTCCCGTAAAATCGTTGTTAATTCGTGCGTTGCGATTAACAATACGCGCTCGTAATAAAGTCCTTATCTGGCCACAGGTGAAGTATAATTGTCAGCTGTCAGGGCTTCAGAGGTCGCTATGCTATACATTGTTCGTCTCATTCTTACCGTTATTTACTGCATTCTGGTCTGTATTTTCGGCTCTATTTACTGCCTGTTCAGCCCGCGTAATCCGAAGCATGTTGCCACCTTTGGCCATATGTTCGGTCGCCTTGCGCCGCTGTTTGGTCTGAAGGTTGAAAAACGCCTGCCTGAAGGAGCGGAGAACTTCGGTAACGCCATCTATATCGCCAACCATCAGAACAACTACGATATGGTGACGGCCTCCAATATTGTTCTGCCTCCGACCGTGACGGTGGGGAAAAAAAGCCTTCTGTGGATCCCGTTTTTTGGCCAGCTGTACTGGCTGACCGGTAACCTGCTGATCGACCGTAACAACCGTGCAAAAGCGCACGGCACGATTGCAGAAGTGGTGAATCATTTTAAAAAGCGCCGGATCTCAATCTGGATGTTCCCGGAAGGGACGCGTAGCCGCGGCCGCGGCCTGCTGCCGTTTAAAACCGGCGCGTTTCATGCCGCAATTGCGGCAGGTGTTCCAATTATTCCCGTGTGCGTTTCCAATACTTCTAATAAGATTAATCTTAACCGCCTGAATAATGGTCTGGTGATTGTCGAAATGCTGCCACCCGTCGATACCAGCAAATACGGTAAAGACCAGGTGCGCGAACTGGCAGCACACTGCCGCGAGCTAATGGCTCAGCATATTGCGCTGCTGGATAAAGAAGTCGCAGAAAGAGAAGCCGCCGGTAAGGTTTAATTCGGCGTTAAAGGGAAAAAGAATTCCCGCGTTGTTAGTCGTTTCAGATGGAGCTTATATGTCACTCAGTCGGCGTCAGTTTATTCAGGCTTCGGGGATTGCCCTTTGTGCGGGTGCGATGCCGCTGACAGCCAGCGCCGCCGGGCAGCAGCAGCCGCTGCCCATTCCGCCGTTGATTGAATCCCGTCGCGGGCAGCCGCTTTTCCTTACGCTTCAGCGCAGCCACTGGTCCTTTACCCAGGGCACGCGCGCGCCGGTGTGGGGCATTAACGGGCGCTACCTCGGGCCGACCATCCGCGTGTGGAACGGCGATGACGTTAAGCTCATTTACAGCAACCGTACGGCTGAAAATGTCGCCATGACCATCAGCGGCTTACAGGTTCCTGGACCTTTGATTGGCGGCGCGGCGCGAATGATGTCCCCCAACGCCGACTGGGCGCCCGTCCTGCCGATTCGCCAGAGTGCGGCAACCCTGTGGTATCACGCCAATACCCCTAACCGTACGGCGCAGCAGGTCTATAACGGTCTGGCCGGCATGTGGCTGGTGGAAGATGAGGTCAGTAAATCTCTGCCGATCCCGAACCACTACGGCGTGGACGATTTCCCGGTCATTATTCAGGACAAACGTCTGGATAACTTCGGTACGCCGGAGTACAGCGAGCCGGGCAGCGGTGGCTTTGTCGGCGATACCTTGCTGGTTAACGGCGCGCAGAGCCCGTACGTGGAAGTGTCCCGCGGCTGGGTGCGCCTGCGCCTGCTCAACGCCTCTAACTCGCGTCGCTATCAGCTGCAGATGAGCGATGGCCGCCCGCTGCACGTAATCTCCGGCGACCAGGGCTTTTTACCGGCGCCGGTCTCCGTTAAACAGCTTGCGCTGGCGCCGGGTGAACGTCGTGAAATTCTGGTGGATATGACCAACGGGGACGAAGTCTCCGTCACCTGTGGTGAAGCCGCGAGCATCGTTGACCGTATTCGCGGGTTCTTTGAGCCGTCGAGCATTCTGGTCTCCACGCTGGTGCTTACTCTGCGTCCAACCGGCCTGCTGCCGCTGGTCACCGATAGCCTGCCGATGCGCCTGCTGCCGCAGGAGATCATGAGCGGCTCGCCGGTGCGCAGCCGTGATATCAGCCTGGGCGACGATCCGGGCATCAACGGCGCGCTGTGGGATGTAAATCGCATTGATATCACCGCTCAGCAGGGAACGTGGGAGCGCTGGACGGTCCGATCAGACATGCCGCAGTCGTTCCATATTGAAGGTGTGTCATTCCTGATCCGCAACGTTAATGGCGCGATGCCGTTCCCGGAAGATCGCGGCTGGAAAGATACCGTGTGGGTGGACGGCCAGGTTGAACTGCTCGTCTACTACGGCCAGCCTTCGTGGCCGCACTTCCCGTTCCTGTTCCACAGCCAGACGCTGGAGATGATGGACAGGGGCTCGGTAGGGCAGATGCTGGTGAATCCGGCGCCGTAACGTGCTTTTCTCCCTCTCCCTGTGGGAGAGGGTTGGGGTGAGGGCAACAGCCCGCATAATACCCCTTCATTTCCCACAATGTTCCAGCGTATAATCCCCGCCCTTTTGTCTATTTTTTCTTCGGAAGCACTATGAGCGCAATTTCCCTGATCCAGCCGGATCGTGACCTCTTCTCCTGGCCCCAGTACTGGGCGGCCTGCTTTGGACCGGCGCCGTTCCTGCCGATGTCCCGGGAAGAGATGGACCAACTGGGCTGGGACAGCTGCGATATCATTCTGGTCACGGGCGATGCCTACGTTGACCACCCGAGCTTCGGCATGGCCATCTGTGGCCGTATGCTCGAAGCGCAGGGCTTCCGCGTGGGGATCATCTCCCAGCCCGACTGGAACAGCAAAGACGACTTTATGCGTCTGGGAAAACCAAACCTGTTCTTCGGCGTGACCGCCGGCAACATGGACTCGATGATCAACCGCTATACCGCCGACCGTAAGCTGCGCCATGACGACGCCTACACGCCGGATAACGTGGCGGGCAAACGTCCGGACCGCGCGACCCTGGTTTATACCCAGCGCTGCAAAGAAGCCTGGAAAGACGTGCCGGTGATCCTCGGCGGCATCGAGGCGAGCCTGCGCCGCACCGCGCACTACGACTACTGGTCAGATACCGTGCGCCGCTCGGTGCTGGTGGACTCCAAGGCCGACATGCTGATTTACGGTAACGGCGAGCGTCCGCTGGTGGAAGTGGCGCACCGTCTGTCGCAGGGCGAGCCGGTAAGCAGCATCCGCGACGTGCGCAATACTGCGATCATGGTGAAAGAGGCGCTGCCGGGCTGGAGCGGGGTGGATTCCCGCATTATTGATATGCCGGGCAAAATCGACCCGATCCCGCACCCGTACGGTGAAGATCTGCCGTGTGCCGATAACAAGCCGGTTGAGCCGAAGAAAGCGGAAGCGAAGGCTATCGTTGTGCAGCCGCCGCGCCCGAAGCCGTGGGAAAAGACCTACGTGCTGCTGCCGTCCTATGAGAAGGTGAAAGCCGACAAGGTGCTCTACGCGCACGCGTCCCGTATTCTGCACCATGAAACCAACCCGGGCTGCGCCCGCGCGCTAATGCAGAAGCACGGCGAGCGCTTTATCTGGATCAACCCGCCGGCGATCCCGCTCTCCACCGAAGAGATGGACAGCGTCTTTGCGCTGCCGTACAAGCGCGTGCCACACCCGGCGTACGGCAACGCCCGTATCCCGGCGTATGAGATGATCCGCTTCTCGATCAACATCATGCGCGGCTGCTTCGGCGGCTGCTCCTTCTGCTCCATTACCGAACACGAAGGCCGTATTATCCAGAGCCGCTCTGAGGATTCGATCATCAATGAGATCGAAGCCATTCGCGACTCGGTGCCGGGCTTTACCGGCGTGATCTCCGATCTCGGCGGCCCAACCGCGAACATGTATATGCTGCGCTGCAAGTCGCCGCGCGCGGAGCAGACCTGCCGTCGTCTCTCCTGCGTCTACCCGAGCATTTGCGAGCACATGGATACTAACCACGAGCCGACGATCAACCTCTACCGCCGCGCGCGCGACCTGAAGGGCATCAAAAAGATCCTCATCGCCTCCGGGGTGCGTTACGACATCGCCGTGGAAGATCCTCGCTATATCAAAGAGCTGGCGACGCACCACGTGGGCGGTTATCTGAAGATTGCGCCGGAGCACACCGAAGAAGGCCCGCTGTCGAAGATGATGAAGCCGGGCATGGGCAGCTACGATCGCTTTAAGCAGCTGTTCGACACCTACTCGAAGCAGGCGGGCAAAGAGCAGTATCTGATCCCGTACTTCATCTCCGCGCATCCTGGCACGCGCGATGAAGACATGGTGAACCTGGCGCTGTGGCTGAAGCAGCGTCGCTTCCGTCTGGATCAGGTGCAGAACTTCTATCCTTCACCGCTCGCCAACTCGACGACCATGTATTACACCGGCAAAAATCCGCTGAGTAAGATTGGCTACAAGAGCGAAGAGGTGGTGGTGCCGAAAGGGGATAAACAGCGTCGTCTGCATAAGGCGCTGCTGCGTTACCACGACCCGAAAAACTGGCCGCTGATCCGCCAGGCGCTGGAAGAGATGGGTAAAAAACACCTTATTGGTTCGCGCCGCGACTGCCTGGTTCCGGCTCCTACGCTGGATGAGGTGCGCGAAGCGCGTCGCCAGAACCGCAATACGCGCCCGGCGCTGACCAAACATACGCCGATTGTGCATCAGCGTTCGAACGGTGGGGCGGGAACGAAGAAGAACGTAAAACGTAAGATCGGTTAAACCTGTAACAATGCCCGGTGGCGCTGCGCTTACCGGGCCTACAGGTCGGCGCGTAGGCCGGGTAAGGCGAAGCCGCCACCCGGCTTTTTTACGCGATTAACCGCCAAACTGATCCGGGTCCGGCCCAAGCCGCTTACCTTTATCCAGCTTCGCAATTTCACCCAGCTCGTCTTTGTCCAGTCGGAAATCCCAGACGTCGAAGTTCTCGGCAATGCGCGACGGCGTGACCGATTTCGGGATCACCACCAGGCCGTTGTCCAGATGCCAGCGAATGACGATCTGCGCCGGGGTTTTGCCGTATTTATCCGCCAGGTCGCGGATGATTTTCTGATCGAACACGCCTTCACCGCCCTGCGCCAGCGGGCTCCAGGACTCGGTCTGGATCTTGTGGGTGGCGTTCCAGGCGTGAAGCTGGCGCTGCTGCAGCAGCGGGTGCAGCTCGATCTGGTTAATCACCGGAGCGACGCCCGTTTCGTCAATCAGGCGCTGCAGGTGATGCACCTGGAAGTTACAGACGCCGATGCTTTTCACCAGCCCCTCTTTCTGCAGTTCAATCATCCCTTTCCAGGCGTCAACGTAATGGTCGATGGCCGGAACCGGCCAGTGCATCAGGTACAGATCGACGAAATCAAGCTGGAGTTTCTCCAGGCTCTCCTGCAACGCTTCGCGGGGGCGCTTTTGATCGTCGTTCCACAGTTTAGTGGTGATGAACAGCTCATCGCGAGGGACGCCGGCGCTGGCCAGCGCGGTCCCCACGCCGTCCTCGTTTTTGTACGCGGCGGCGGTATCAATCGACCGATAGCCGACTTCGAGTGCTTTATGAATGGCGGAGACGACCTCGTCGTTACCGGCTTTCCATACACCTAGCCCCAGTTGGGGCATCACGTTGCCGTCCTGCAGCTTGATTACGGTTTGGTTTGCCATTTTTCCTCCTTCAGGTGCGCATCGCCGGAGGGGGACTCCGGCGATGGGGTGTGCATTAAGTCTGGACGAAATGTCAAAAAACGAAAGTCAGGATGCCAAAAACGCTTAGCGTGCCGCTTCGTAGATCCGACGGCTGACGTCCAGCGTAATGTCACCGTGCTCGCCCAACTGGGTCATGCCGTGCTCTTCGAGTTTTGCCAGCAGGGCAGGAATGGAGCTGCCGTCCAGGCCGTAGCCGGACAGACGCGTTGGCACGCCCAGGCTTTCAAAGAAGTTACGGGTCGCTGCAATGGCGGCATCAATACGCGCATCGTCAGAACCCTCGGTGATGTTCCACACGCGCTCGGCGTACTGCAGCAGCTTGGCGCGTTTGGTATCCCGTTTTTCATTCCACAGGGCAGGCAGAACGACCGCCAGCGTCTGGGCATGATCCAGACCGTGCATCGCCGTCAGCTCGTGGCCCAGCATGTGGGTTGCCCAGTCCTGCGGCACGCCAGCACCGATCAGGCCGTTCAGCGCCTGGGTTGCTGCCCACATCACGTTGGCACGCACGTCGTAGTTTTCCGGCTCTTTCAGCGCTTTCGGGCCGTCTTCGATCAGCGTCAGCAGAATGCCTTCCGCGAAGCGATCCTGGATTTTGGCATCTACCGGGTAGGTGACGTACTGCTCAACGGTATGAACAAAGGCGTCGACCACGCCGTTCGCTACCTGACGCGCAGGCAAGGTGTAGGTGTACACCGGGTCCAGAATGGCAAACACAGGCTGAACGTGTTCGTTCATAAAGGCCTGTTTGTCGCCGGTGGTTTTGCGGGAGATCACCGCGCCCTTGTTGGATTCAGAGCCGGTCGCTGGCAGGGTCAGCACGGAGCCCATCGGAATTGCGCTTTTAATGTCGCTGCCGCGGGTTTCCAGAATGTGCCACGGATCGATGCCGTCAGCGTAGTGCGCTGCCGCCGCGATGAACTTGGTGCCGTCCAGTACGGAGCCGCCGCCGACCGCCAGCAGGAAGGTGATGTTCTCTTCGCGGGCGATTTTCACCGCGTTCATCAGCGTTTCGTAAGACGGGTTTGGCTCTATGCCGCCGAACTCACGCACGTCCAGGCCGTCCAGGGCGCTGTAAACTTGATCCAGCACGCCGGTTTTTTTCACGCTGCCGCCACCGTAGGTGATCAGCACGCGGGCGTCAGCAGGGATCTGCGCGCGCAGGTCGGCGATAGCGTCTTTACCAAACAGAATGCGGGTTGGGGTGTGAAGATTAAAGTTGTTCATTGCTCGTTCCCTTTAGTGGGTGAAAAACCGTGGTGGCGCTGATGGCTACCTGATGCTGCTCATTGTGGCCGTCCGGGGCCAGGCTCTCAATGCACATTCCTGCCGATGTCTTGCCCATTTCTACAGAGCGCTGGAGAAACTTCGTAAAAATGCGCAGACTGTGAGGGTCGGAAACCGTACCCGGAGTAACGTAAAATGAACCGTGAAGCGATCTGCCTTCAGCTTACCTCGCAGATTAAAAGGCTGATAAATAAAGAAAATAATGTTGGCGACCTGCTGCCGGACATTCGCCTGCTCTACGGCACGCAGCCCGGGACGCGCACGCCGGTGATGTACCAGCCGGGCATCGTTTTTCTCTTTTCAGGCCATAAGATTGGCTATATCAACGAGCGGGTATTCCGCTACGACACCAATGAATATCTGCTCCTGACGGTACCTTTACCCTTCGAATGTGAAACCTTCGCGACAGAAGCGGTCCCGCTGGCGGGTATTCGCGTCAACGTCGATATTCTTCAACTGCAGGAGCTGCTGATGGAGATTGGCGAAGACGAGCTTTTCCAGCCGTCGATGGCCTCCAGCGGGATTAACTCGGCGACGCTGTCGGAAGAGATCCTCTGCGCCATTGAGCGCCTGCTGGACGTCATGGAAAGGCCGCTGGACGCGCGTATTCTCGGCAAGCAGATTATCCGCGAAATTCTTTATCACGTGCTGCTGGGGCCGGGCGGCGGGGCGTTACTCGCGCTGGTGAGCCGACAGACCCACTTCAGCCTGATCAGCCGCGTGCTCAAGCGTATTGAAAGCCAATACACGGAGAACCTCAGCGTTGACCAGCTGGCGGCGGAAGCGAACATGAGCGTTTCGGCGTTTCACCACAACTTTAAGTCGGTGACCAGCACCTCGCCGCTGCAGTACCTCAAAACCTACCGTTTGCACAAGGCGCGGATGTTGATGATCCACGACGGCATGAAGGCCAGCGCGGCGGCCATGCGCGTCGGCTACGAAAGTGCGTCGCAGTTCAGTCGGGAGTTTAAGCGCTATTTCGGCGTCACGCCGGGAGAAGATGCGTCACGTATAAGAACGATGCAGGGCGCCTGAGGGGAAACGTAGGCCGGGTAAGCGGTAGCGCCACCCGGCTTTTGTTTATGCACTGCAATACTTTTTCTTAATCACCACCGCAATGGTACCCACCAGCCCAGCAACCAGCAGGAATATCGGCAGGATCATCAGGAAGGTCATCACCTGATCTTCATGGTGCTTCACAAAGGGGATCATGTTCAGCGCGTAGCCGAGTGTGGTTACCACGCCAACCCACAGCAGGGCGCTCAGCCAGTTGAAGAACTGGAAGCGGCGGTTAGACAGCCCGGAAATACCCGCCATGGTGGGCAGAAGGGTGCGAACAAACGCCAGGAAACGCCCGGCGAGCAGCGCCAGCAGGCCGTGGCGGTCAAACATACAGGTCGCACGCTGGTGATATTTATGCGGTAACTGCGCCAGCCAGCCCTTCACCACGCGCGTGTTCCCCAGCCAGCGGCCCTGCAGATAGCTCAGCCAGCAGCCCAGGCTCGCGGCGGAGGTAAGGATTACCATCGTTGGCGTAAAGTCCATGACGCCTTTGCCGATCAACGCCCCGGCAAGCAAAAGCAAACTGTCACCGGGTAAAAACGAGGCTGGCAGTAATCCATTTTCCAGAAACAGCGTCGCGAACATCACGAAATAGACGACGCCTACAACGTGGGGATCCGCCAGAGCGGCAAAATCATGTTGCCAGAGCGCCGCGATAATATCTTGAATAACAGCCATGGACTTTCCTGTGGAACAGCAGAGATAACGCTATTGTACTCCCAATTTCACCTGTCGGGATTGATCGCAGGCGCAACTCATGCAGACTTTTCTGCTTGCAGTGTTCACAAAAGCGTCCGGGGAGTACATTTTCAGCCCGCACTCTACACGATACGTTCAAAGCCTGCAGATAAATCCGCAATTAAATCGTCCACATTTTCTAAACCGATATGCAATCTAATGAGGGTGCAGCTGAAGTCCACTTCTCCGCCGGGGCGCAGGGCCGCGATCTGCTCCGGCTGATTCGGCAGGATCAGGGATTCAAAACCGCCCCAGGAGTAGGCCATGCTGAAGAGGGTAAAATTATCCAGATAGCTTGCCAGTTCGTCATTACTCAGCCGTTTTTTAAGGACAAACGAGAACAGCCCGCTGCTGCCCGTAAAGTCACGTTGCCAGAACTCATGGCCTTTACTACCTGGAAGAGCTGGATGGTTCACGCGCTCAACCTGCGGATGCTGCGCCAGCCATTCAGCGATTTTCAGGCTACTTTCATGATGCTGACGCAGACGCACGCCGAGCGTACGAATGCCCCGGCTGGTCATGTATGCCGTGTCTGCATCCACCATCTGGCCCATCAGGTAGGCATTTTCCCGCAGCTGCTCCCAGCAGCGCGCGTTGGAAACCGCGGTGCCAATCATCCCGTCAGAGTGTCCAATCAGGTATTTCGTTGCCGCCTGAATCGAGATATCAATATCGAATTCCAGCGCCTTAAACAGCACGCCTGCCGCCCAGGTGTTGTCGATCATGATAATCGCCTCTGGCGCTTTGCTGCGCACGGCCTTCACGATAGCCGGAACGTCGTGCACTTCCATGGTGATGGAGCCGGGAGATTCCAGGAACACAATGCGCGTGTTTGGCTGGATAAGTTCAGCAATGCCTTCACCAATCAGCGGGTCAAACCAGCTGGTGGTCACGCCGAGCTTGCTGAGAATTTTTGTGCAGAAATCCTGGCTGGGTTCATAGGCGGTGTTGGTCATCAGGATATGGTCGCCCTGTTCCACAAACGCCAGAATGGTGTTGGCGACCGCCGCCGCACCGCACGGGAACAGCGCGCAGCCTGCGCCCCCCTCCAGCTCGCACATCGCTTCCTGCAGAGAAAAGTGGGTTAGCGTGCCGCGGCGACCGTAAAACAGCCCGCCTTTTGCGCGGTTACGCGTGGCGATTTTTTTCTCCTCAACGGTATCAAACACCAGCGAGGAGGCGCGTTGAATCACGCTGTTGACCGATCCCTGAGTGTATTTTTTGCTGCGTCCCGCCTGCACCAGCGTGGTATCAAGATGCTTCTTCGTCATGTTCGCTAACCCTGTTTTTATACGTCTGGACGTCCAGACTACCACGATTGTAAAAAACTGCACCCGCATGCTTATCGAATAAGCAGAAAATAGTAGCAAAAAAGCGCATAAGAAATTTTTACTGCGTAAGCGCAAGGAAACTGAGCGAAAATTACGGCACCATGTAAATACTAATGAGAACGACTATCAATTCGACGGCTTTTTGATATTATTACGTTCAGATTTTGTGATTTGCGTCCTGGAGATACAGAGTGGGTAATAATTTGATGCAGACGGATCTCTCCGTTTGGGGCATGTATCATCATGCTGACATCGTGGTTAAGATTGTGATGATCGGCCTGATTCTGGCGTCCGTTGTCACCTGGGCTATCTTCTTCAGCAAAAGCGCCGAGCTGCTTTCGCAGAAGCGTCGCCTCAAGCGGGAACAGCAGCAGCTGGCAGAAGCCCGCTCTCTGGATCAGGCTTCTGAGATGACCACATCCTTCCACCCGAAAAGCCTGACCACCCTGTTAGTGAATGAAGCTCAGAACGAGCTGGAACTCTCCGCCGGCAGTGAAGATAACGAAGGCATTAAAGAGCGTACCGGTTTCCGTCTGGAGCGTCGCGTTGCGGCCGTTGGCCGACACATGGGACGCGGCAATGGGTATCTGGCGACCATCGGCGCGATTTCACCGTTCATCGGTCTTTTCGGTACGGTCTGGGGCATCATGAACAGCTTTATCGGCATTGCCCAGACCCAAACCACCAACCTGGCGGTAGTTGCCCCGGGTATCGCGGAAGCGCTGCTGGCGACGGCAATCGGTCTGGTTGCAGCAATTCCGGCGGTGGTTATCTACAATATTTTCGCGCGTATGATCGGCAACTACAAAGCCACGCTCGGCGACGTTGCCGCTCAGGTTCTGCTGCTGCAAAGCCGCGATCTTGACCTGAATGCCAGCGCCGTGAAGCCGGTGCATGCGGCGTCTAAACTGCGCGTAGGTTGATTGTATGGCAATGCGTCTAAACGAAAATCTGGACGATAACGGCGAAATGCACGAAATCAACGTGACGCCGTTTATCGACGTCATGCTGGTGCTGCTGATTATCTTCATGGTGGCAGCACCCCTGGCGACGGTCGACGTGAAGGTGAATCTGCCTGCCTCCTCCAGCCAGCCGCAGCCGCGTCCGGAAAAGCCAATTTATTTGTCGGTGAAAGCGGATAAATCCATGTTCCTGGGGAACGACCCTGTGACGGATGCCTCCGTTATTCCGGCGCTGGACCAGCTGACCGGCGGCAAGAAGGACACCACCGTCTTCTTCCGGGCGGACAAAACCGTCGACTACGAAACCATGATGAAGGTAATGGACACGCTGCATCAGGCGGGTTATCTGAAGATTGGGCTGGTCGGGGAAGAGAAAGCGGCCTCGAAGTGATAAAGAAGCTGGCGAAAGCCGGCTTTTTTTATGCCTGTCGGTTTAAGCGTTTTTGTTGTCCGTCGGTGCGGTAGAGGGGGTGGTCAGCGCGTCCTCATCGAGCGCAACGCAGGTGACATTTGACGTACGGTACTCGCCGGCTGACAGTTTGCGCGTCAGGCGCAGGGTGGCGACTTCTCTGGCAAGCAGATACTGGTAGTTGGCCTCAAGACGTCCCAGAAGTTTCTCTTTCAGTTCTGGAAGCTGTTCGATGATGGCGTTCATCACGGCGCCGTAAATTTCTTCTTTGACCTGTAACGGATAAATCTCGCGGCGATTCTGCCATTTCAGACGCACCAGCGTTGCCGGGATCGATACCAGGTCTTGTGTAATACGCGTCATCTCGGCATTTTTTGCATTTCTTAGCACCTCGATATTTTGCTTTAAGATAAATTCATCACTTTTTTTATCATCTAAAGTCAAATAAACGTTATTGTCTTTAACTTCTTTCACGTTAATCTTCCCCCAGGGTATAAAAAATAGGGTTGTTTTTTTCTCGCGTAATTAGATTAAGCCAAATTTCATTGCCGGCCTCATTTATTTCCTTCGTTTTTTCAGTCATTATTTGACTTAGTTTCTGGGCATCTATTTCGCCTTCTGTCTGCAGGTCATTCAGCAGGTGGACGAAGGCTTCAATTTTTATAGCGCGAAATAAGCGGTCTTTTATATGGCGATCGTGCTCTTCCAGCAGCATATTACGGGATTTGCCAGTGTGAGAAACGCCAATTAATATATCAGGCTCGAAATCAGAGAGCTTTCTTTTCCCCTGAGTGAAACTGGCCTTTTTTTCTTCTTCCGTCGGTTGCTGTTCCACAGGCGTAATGTGGTACTTAGCCGGGACGAGATAGTCGGGCAGCATTTTTAATTTCCTTTAATTTCAACAGGGTGAGGTTGGTAAAGGCGTGAGATTCGTTGACAATATCATGAGGCAATTTTAAAATCAAAAAAAATGGAGCCAACCCATGAACAGCATCTTTTTTACGGTCATCACATTACTATTACTGACCGCTGGTGTGCTTTTATTGATGCAGGAGTTCAATAAAACGAAAGTGTCGAAAGACACCAGTGAACCGCCACAACCTGAACTGATGACAAAAGAGGAAGGAGAAGATCATTTCTCTGTTTTGATGAACTCCGTTACGCCTGTCTGGTACTGGCGGGTGAATCATGAATATATCGACTTCTTACACGCGACAATTAAGCGCATGAAAATGTCGGAAATTAATGACACGCCCGGTCTGTTTGAGGCGCAGCGTCGCTGTAGCGATCTGAATTCAGCGGTTTATAAATATTACGACAACATCAAAAAGCGCTGTCTTAACGGTGAGAAGGTCTCGTATTCAGACCTGGATGTATTAAACCTTCGCCAGTGTTTTCGCGAGTTTAGCCTGGAAGCCTACCCGGAGCTGGTGTTGCTGGTCTGGCCGGAGTATGCGCGTCCTGAGGTTAACCCGGACGACGTCTGAGTGGCGTACTGGTTAGTTCTTGCAAACAGTCAGCGCCGTTGAGATATACTGAGCGCTGGTTTCGTTTGCAGACAGGATTTTATGGAACGCTTCTTTGAAAACGCAATGTATGCCTCTCGCTGGCTGCTCGCCCCCGTCTATTTCGGTCTTTCCCTGGCGCTGGTCGCCCTGACGATCAAGTTCTTCCAGGAGATTTTCCACGTATTGCCTAACATTTTCTCCGTGGCGGAAGCCGATTTAATTCTGGTTCTGCTGTCGCTGGTGGATATGATGCTGGTGGGCGGCTTACTGGTGATGGTGATGTTCTCCGGTTATGAGAACTTCGTCTCTCAGCTTGATATCGCCGAGCATAAAGAAAAGCTCAGCTGGCTGGGGAAAATGGACGCCTCGTCGCTGAAGAATAAAGTTGCGGCATCTATAGTGGCAATCTCCTCTATCCACCTGTTACGCGTGTTTATGGACGCGAAAAACGTCCCGGATAATAAGCTGATGTGGTATGTGATTATCCACCTGACGTTTGTGCTGTCGGCGTTTGTGATGGGGTATCTGGATAAGATCAGTAAGAAATAAGGTACACATTTCTCCCCTCACCCTAACCCTCTCCCGGGGGAAGGGTTAGGGTGAGGGGAGAAAGCATCGAACCACACTATTTATCCGACGACGCCTGCCACAAATTCAGTTCCCCGTCCGCCACGTGCTGGTCAATCCGCGTCAGTTCATCTTCCGTAAAGCGCAGATTACCCAGCGCCTGAACGTTCTCCTCCAGCTGTTCCGGGCGGCTCGCGCCAATCAGCACTGACGTCACGCGAGCATCTTTCAGCAGCCAGCTCAACGCCATCTGCGCCATCGTCTGCCCGCGCGCCTGCGCCATCTCATTAAGCAGACGAAGACTGATCAGATTAGCTTCCGTCAGCATTTTCTGCGTCAGGCCGCGCACTTTGTTCCCCTCGCGCTGCATGCGAGAACCTTCCGGAATACCGTTCAGGTATTTTCCGGTCAGCAGACCCTGCGCCAGCGGGGTAAAGGCAATACACCCCGTGCCGTTTGCTTCCAGCGTATCCAGCAAGCCGGTCTTATCGACCCAGCGGTTAAGCAGGTTATAGGATGGCTGGTGGATCAGCAGCGGGATCTTCCACTCGTGCAGCAGCGCGGCCATTTTTTGTGTGCGCTCGGTAGAGTAGGAGGAAATGCCCACGTACAGTGCTTTCCCACTCTGAACAGCATGAGCCAGCGCGGAGGCCGTCTCTTCCATTGGCGTATTTTCATCCACGCGGTGGGAATAGAAAATATCCACGTATTCGACGCCCATACGTTTCAGGCTCTGGTCGAGACTGGCGAGCAGGTACTTGCGTGAGCCGCCTGAACCGTACGGGCCTGGCCACATGTCGTAACCGGCTTTAGTGGAGATAATCAGCTCGTCGCGATACCGGGCAAAGTCCTCACGCAGCAGGCGGCCAAAGTTCTCTTCCGCGCTTCCCGCAGGCGGTCCGTAGTTGTTGGCAAGATCGAAATGGGTAATCCCGAGGTCGAAGGCTTTACGCAGCAGCGCGCGCTGGGAGTCAAGGGGCTGAACGTGGCCGAAGCTATGCCACAGGCCCAGCGACAGCGCGGGCAGGCGAAGGCCGCTCTTGCCACAGTAGCGGTACTGCATATTCTCGTAGCGGGTAGCGTCAGGGTACCAGGACATGATGTCTCCTTTTCTTATCGATGAATTTTTGAAACGGCGTTTTCATTCTGTCCTTATCAAAACATAAATCCCGGAGAGATGCGATGGCAGAACGCGCTGCCGGCACTTTTCCCCGGGATACGTCAGACGTTGAGCCCCGACCTGCCCGGTAAACGTAGCGTCACCGGGCAACCAGACGACAATCAGAAGCTGTAGCTCATCCCCGCCTGCACACTGGCACCGTTATCCACATCACCGGTACCGACATACACCCCGGTGTTCAGGGTAAAGTTATGGGCGATGGTGGCGTTGATGCCTGCTCCAAAGATGCCCATTGTGTTGTTGTGACCAGAGGTGTTGTGATAATCCGCCGCCTGAATGTCGGTGTTATCGCTGAACTCTTTCTGGAAGCGCGCGTCGATCCACGGCATCACCTTCACGTTCTTGTTCAAATCGCGAAGGGTGGTGGTGAGCCTCACGCCCGCGCCACCGTTCCAGGAAGAGACCTGGCTGTCGGCAAACGTCACCGCGCTATCCGAGAAGCCGTTTGCTTTGGTCTGATCCCAGCCTAACGTCGCGTAAGGCTGCAGCAGCGTTTCGCCCGGCAGCAGGACATTGACGCCGGTACGGGCTTGAGCCATATACAGGCTGCCATCGGTGGAGCCGTGTAGCGCCTCCGTCATGCCGCTGGTATCGCCCGTCACGTTGTTGGCAGACAGCGAGTAACGCATATCGCCGTAGCTGAAGCTACCGTCAGCAAAGAGACCCCAGTTGCGGCCGTTCAGTGCCTGCTGCCAGCCGCCATACAGGCTGTAGTAGTTACCGTAAACGCTGTCTTTGAAGCTATCCGCACCATCGCTGGTGTCCTGCACGCGGCTGCGCGTCCACGCCAGCGCTATACCGCCGGTCACGCTGTCGCCGTTGTCCATATGCGCCGTCCAGTCTACGCCGCCCTGCGCCCCCTGAGTGATGCTTTTATAGTCGACGTCGTTGCTGAAATTACCATTCTGATAGAGGAAATCACCCCACACCTGCGCGCCGTCCTGCTGTTCTCCCTGCAGGTTCGCCAGATGCACCTGGTTCATGTGGTTGCTAATGTCATCAGCCACCTGATGACCGGCTTGTTCCGCGGCATCCAGACCTGCAACCAGCCCCTGAACGTCGCTCGCGAGATTGCCTTTTTGGCTATTAAATTCAATATTCCAGCTTTGGCTGTTATCAGCTGCCAGCATCGTCTGTGGCGCGCTGTCGGCAGCAACAATATTCAGGCTATTGTCGTAATTATAGGCTCCGCTACGGTTCTCAACAGTCTGTTGGCCGTTGGTAAAACTTGCTGCGGCATAATTTTCTGGTGCGCTGCTGCCTGAGGTGGTGAACGTACCCAGAATAACGTTACGCTGATTTTGTGCCGACGGAGTGATGCTATTCACAATCACGGTGTTATTGGCGCCGGTAATATTTCCGAAATTCACATAGCTGTCGGTGCTCATGGTAACCAGTGCATTGCTGCCGGTGGTGGTGGCAATCAGGGTTGAACCGTTTTGCAAACTCCAGCTGGTTGCGTCGTTAATTTTATCAATGGCAATGCTGTTATCGCTGGTGGTATTGACCGTTTCAAACTGGCTTATTTGTCCGGATATGGAACTGCCCGCATCCATTGACAGGGTATCGCTGCCGTCACCCCCGTTAACATTGCCATTAACATGTGAATCATTGGTCAGCACGACCGTATCATCACCCGCACCCGTTGTAATATCACCGTTGATGGTCGCATTGTTCTGCAGCGTGATGGTGCTGCTGCCCGTATTCTGGCTGGTATTTATCTCGCCATTCACGGTGCTGTTATCCACCAGAACGGAATTTGCGGAATTACCCTCGATGGTTACATTACCATTTACAACGCTGTTATTTGTCAGTGAGATACTGGTGGTGCCGTTTTCGTTAATGGCCCCGATGTCTCCGGTGATCGTGCTGTTATTCAGCGTCAGCGAATCGGCCTTCGTTCCGTACATCGCGATGGCGACATCGCCAAAGGCATCGAGGTTGATGTCGCTGAAGGGCTTGTATTCGCTCAGTTTTACCGCCAGCGTGTCGATGTTCTGCGCGATTTCGCTCTGCGAGGCATCCACGGAAGCGTTCGTCAGCGTAATAGTGGTATCAGATTTATCGCTACCCGCGTAGATACCGCCTTTATCCATCGTGCTGTCGCTGATAGCAATATTTTGCGCACCGGCCCCCGCGCTGAGAATACTGCCGTGCAGTACGCTGCCGTTCTCAACGTTCACGGTGTGGTAGCCTTTATCCATCGGGTCGAGGTAAATGGCTGAACCCATCATATAGGCTTTTTTACCTTCGTAGCTTCCGGCGTCATTTTCACCATTCAGCGTGGCGCCATCGATGGTCACCGTCGTATTGGTGGTTGCACCGGTATTGCCCACTTCGATCATATCGACGGTGGCGCCGTTATTTATCGTAATATTAGCCGTCCCCCCGTTGCTGCCCTGGATATAATGGCCGGACATGTCGGTACCGGAAACGGTCAATGACTGGGTATCCCCTGATTCACGGCTTCCATCCATAAAGATATTATTTGCGGTGGCGTCGGCCATAACGGCATCCGTCACGCCGGGATCCTGATAGAAACTATTATCTTTATATTTCGATAAGCCACAGGTCTGCGACGTCACGCCGGGCTGGCAGGGCGTAGCGGGAGTGACGGCAGCCTGGGCACCCAATGACGTAAAAGCCACTAATACACATTGCGAAAGCAACGTACGATTCATTAATTTGCGCATTTTTAAGTTCTCTGGATGAGTCGAAAATTGTCCGGCTCTTTTTAATTTAATTTATTTAAAATAAGAACTTTCTTAGCGGTTAAGGATGTAATGAAATCTAAAGATATATACCGCGCAATAGTTGACGGTTAAATAATTAAACCTAATTAATAAATTTAAATTAATTCATGATCTAAATGTTTTTGAATGATTTGCATACAAATTAAAGGGTTTCTTGACCGGTCGTGCGGTTCTTTGACCTTCTTATTCACCGGGGTATTAACCCTTTAGGGTTATGAGGTTAATTAACTGTTTGTCTGTTTTACATTTCGAGGGCTGCTGAAATATTTAAACACGTATTGTGCAGGCGGATTTTCCCCGCAGCGATTATCCTTTTCCGGCGATCGGCAGGGTAGTGAAGATTTTTATAAAATTACTCGCGAAATATTATAATTTCGCCAGTTTCTGCCGATAACGAGGGTAAGACTCGCCTCTGGGCGAATTCACCCTCACGGCAAGGAAGACTTATGAATATGCTCCGTAATTTCACGATCCGTTTCGTCATGCTGACGATCCTCGGGATTTTTTGTTTAATGTGGGCGGGCGTCGGGCTGTACAGCACCTGGTCCCTGTCACGGGTATCAGACGGCAATGAAGTCGATCGCCAGCTGGTTAAACAGATGATGGTGCTCAGCCAGGGCAACGATCAGTATTTCCGCTTTGTGACCCGTCTGAGCCGCGCCATGGAGGTCAAAGCCGCTGGCGGCACGCCGGATTTGTCCTCTGCCCAACAGGCGCTGGACAACATGGGTAAGAAACTGGCCGAAATGAAGGCGATCTCGCCTGGCCCAATGGATGAGCAGGTCTCTGCGCAGGTGATCGGTGCCTGGCAGGCGCTGCTTGAACAGGGCGTGACGCCGCAAATGGAGCAGGCGAAGCAGGCGACCCTGGACGGCTACCGCCAGCAGGCCAACAACGTTACGCCGCCGCTAAGCCGTGCGTTCGGTGCCGCCGCCGAGAAGTTCAATAATGCCGCCGCGAAGACGCTCGACAGCACCCGCATGGTGGTCGACGGCCTGACCAGCATGACCCGCACGGTTATTATCGTCGCCACCATTATCGGCCTGCTGATCCTGCTCTTTACCGACCGCTACCTGGTGGCGATGCTGGTCAAACCGCTGGAGCGCATTCGCCAGCAGTTTCGCCAGATTGCCCAGGGCGATCTCAGCCAGCCCATTGCGCCTTTCGGCCGCAACTGCGTGGGACAGCTGGTGCCGCTGCTGAGCGCCATGCAGGACAGCCTGCGTGAAGCGGTCAGCACCATTCGCTCCGGCAGTGAGAATATCTGGCGCGGCGCGACGGAGATCTCCAGCGGCAACAACGATCTCTCTTCCCGTACCGAAGAGCAGGCTTCCGCGCTGGAAGAGACGGCGGCCAGCATGGAACAGCTGACCGCGACCGTGAAGCTGAACGCCGAAAGCGCGCGTCAGGCCAGCCAGCTTGCCGATGTGGCCTCAACCACCGCCAGCCGCGGCGGCTCGCTGGTGGAAGAGGTGGTCACCACCATGAGCGGTATTTCTGAAAGCTCGAAGAAAATTGCTGAAATCACCAACGTCATCAACAGCATTGCCTTCCAGACCAATATTCTGGCGCTCAATGCGGCCGTAGAAGCGGCGCGCGCGGGCGAGCAGGGGCGTGGGTTCGCCGTGGTGGCGGGTGAAGTCCGCAACCTGGCAAGCCGCAGCGCCAATGCGGCAAAAGAAATTGAGGGTCTGATTACCGATTCCGTGACCCGCGTAGAGCAGGGTGCGCAGCTGGTGAGCGACACGGGCACCACCATGGATGCGATTTTGCGTGACGTGACGGAGGTGACGACCATTATGAAGCAAATCGCGTCGGCTTCTGAAGAGCAAAGTAAGGGCATTTCGCAGGTCGGGATTGCTATTACGCAGATGGACGGCGTCACCCAGCAGAACGCCTCGCTGGTCGAAGAGGTTTCCGCGGCAGCCGCGGCGCTGGAACGCCAGACCGAAGAGCTTCAGCGTTCGGTGCAGAAGTTCCGCCTGACGGCATAACACAACAGGCCGCCTGATGCGGCCTTACTTCTTTCTTTTCCCGATGCTGTTAGTGCGTCGCTTCACCAATCAGCGCGCCCGTGCCGGCACCCACGGCCGCGCCTTTCAGCACGCTATTGCCCGTCACCGCAGCCGCGCCCGCGCCAACGACGGCACCCACGGCACCGCCCTTACGTGCGTCTTTGCCTTTTTCGCCGTTTTTGAACATTGCACCCGTGCCTGCGCCAACCACGGCACCACCCACGGTTGATTTCAGATCTTTGCCCGTGGCTGCGCCAATAGCAGCACCTGCTACCGCGCCGGCGGCGGTTTTGTCGATGGCCATTCCCGAGGTGGAAAAAATGAGGGCGCTGATAACCAGCGTTGTTTTAATAAGTTTCATAACAGATCCTTTGTGACTGCTGTCAGTTGATACGGCGTTTCTCAGTCTGAGGTGAGAAAAACGTCCAGATAGTGCCAGCAATAGCCACTCAACCTTTAGGCTAATCATGCCCTGGGCAAGGATCTCGGCTGCCGGGCGGGGAGCCGCCCGGCGAAACGTTACGCCTGACGCTTGTCTTCCGTATTGGTATCGAAGTCGCTCGCCGCGTGGCGTTCGTGGAGCTGCTCGTTCAGCTCGCCGCTGGTGCGGTTAACGATGCGACCGCGCTTAACCGCATGGCGGTTCGCCACGTCCTTCGCCCAGCGCTGGACGTTGGTGTACTTCTCCGCGTCCAGGAATTCGGCGGCGTTATAGACGCTGCCCAGCGCCACACAGCCGAACCAAGGCCAAATCGCCATATCCGCGATGGTGTACTCCTCACCCGCCACGTAGCGACCGCGCGCCAGCTGTTTATCCAGCACGTCGAACAGGCGCTTAGCTTCCATGGTGAAGCGGTCAATCGCGTACTCGATTTTTACTGGCGCATAGTTGTAGAAGTGGCCAAAGCCGCCGCCGAGGAACGGTGCCGCGCCCTGGAGCCAGAACAGCCAGTTCAGCGTCTCGGTGCGTCCCGCCGGATCTTTCGGCAGGAAGTGTCCGAATTTCTCTGCCAGGTAAAGCAGGATATTGCCGGATTCAAAGACGCGCGTTGGCGGGTTTGTAGAGTGGTCACGCAGCGCCGGTATTTTCGAGTTCGGGTTCACGTCTACAAACCCGCTGGAGAACTGGTCGCCCTCGCCGATGCGGATCAACCACGCATCGTATTCCGCGCCCGTCACGCCCAGCGCCAGCAGCTCTTCGAGCATGATCGTCACCTTCTGGCCGTTCGGTGTGCCCAGCGAGTAGAGCTGCAGCGGGTGAGAGCCTACGGGCAAATCCTTCTCATGCGTTGCGCCGGAAATTGGACGGTTGATGTTGGCGAACGCGCCGCCGCCGTTCTTTTTCCATTCCCACACTTTGGGTGGCTGATACGTGTTGTCTGACATGTTGGCCTGCCTTTTTAGTGATGTGTTGAGGCAGTGTAGCAGGAGATTTGTGAAGCGTTTAACGTTGTGAGCGCAAGCAATTAACCGCTATTCCTTCTGCTGCTTATATATATCAAATCCGGCATAAGCTTAATCGAAAATCGCATTTTCATAATTAATGCGTAAACCGCTAAAGCTGAATATGATGCTTCAACATAAATAAAAGATGCAGTAATAAACACTTTATAAGGCAAGGAGTTAGTGAGATGCGCAAGCTTCTGTTATCGGCAGTGGTCGTTTCGCTCGCGTTAGGCCTGGCGGGCTGTGATGATGCGAAAAATAAAGAGACAAATTCGGCCGCGGCGGCAAAAAGCGACGCGCCAAAAGAGGGCGGTTCGCTCATTATCGGGATTACCTCCGGCGACCCGTTAGCTGTTAATCCGCTCTACGCCAGCGACCGCACAACATTAACCATCATGCAGGCGCTTTATGCCCCGCTGTACAGCTTTAATAACGGCAACATTGAGTGGGGCCTGGCGGAAAGCCTGACGCCTTCTGCCGACAACCTGAGCTATACCCTGACGCTAAAACCCAACCTAAAATGGCAGGACGGCCAGCCGCTGACGGCGGACGACGTGGTCTTCACCTTCAATAAGCTGCTGGATGCCAAACAGCACAGCTTCTTCCGCAGCATGTTTACCTACGGCGGCAAGCCTGTTGAAGTGAGCAAGGTTGATGAGCGCACCGTTAAGTTCACCTTACCGCAGGTTAGCGCGGCCTTTACCGGCACCCTGGTGCAGATCTACCCGATCCCGCAGCACGTGTTCGCCGGTGAAGGCGACCTGGAAAAGAGCACCAAAAACGATGCGCCGGTCGGTTCCGGGCCGTTCAAATTTAAAGAGTATCGCGCCGGTCAGTATTACGCCCTTACGCGCTTCGACGATTACTGGAACGGCAAACCGAAGCTCGATTCCGTCACCTACCGTTTCGCCAAAGACAGCAACGCCGCCAACCTGGCGCTGCAAAACGGTGAAATCAACCTCAAGATGGTTGACCCGCAGGATGTGAACCGCCTGAAAAATACCGGGAAATTTGACTTCGTGGTCTATCCGGAAGGCCGTCTGGCCTATATGACGTTCAACCAGAACGTGGCGGTGATGAAGAGCAAAGCGCTGCGTCAGGCCATCGCGTACGCCATCAACAAAGACGAGCTAACCCAGACCGCGTTTACCTCGCTGGACTACGCTAAACCGGCAACCTCGTTCCTGACGCCAGATACGCTTTACAAGACGGATGACGTTGAACAGTACAAATTCGATCTGCAAAAAGCCAAAGACCTGCTGAAGACGTCCGGCGCGCCGGATAATCTCAAGCTACGCCTGGCGTATGTGAACACCAACAAAACCCAGGAGAGCATGGCGCTCTACATTCAGCAGGCGCTGAAGGGCATTGGGGTGAACGTGGAGCTGATGCCGCTGGACTCCAACGCCATGTCTCAGCGCAGTCTTGATATGAACAACACCGCGTGGGAACTGAACCTGGGCGGCTACATTATGGGAGCAGAGCCGGACGGTTACAAATCGCTATTCATGAGCAACGAAGCCTATAACTACGCGCACTACAAAAATCCGCAGTTTGATGCCCTGTGGGATAAAGGTGCCGTGGAAACCGACGCCGCGAAACGTGCCGATATCTACAAGCAAATTCAGCAGACCGTGGCGAACGAGATGACCTACTACCCGATCGCCTACACCAATGCGACCGTCGCCGTGGATAAACGCTTCGGCGGCACGAAGGAAGCGGAGCCGAAGCCGGTTTATCTGTTCCAGGATCTGTCAAAAATTTATCAAAAATAGGCTGTTGCCCCGGTCGTAAGATCGGGGCCTTTTAAGGGCACGTCGTGAACACACTCCTCACGCGTCGGCTGCTGCAGCTGCTGCCGATGCTTTTCTTTATTTCGCTGGTGGCGTTTTTGCTGGTCAAGCTCGCGCCCGGCGACCCCGTGGCCGCGTACATCACGCCGCGTATGGCGCCGGAAGATATTGAGCGAATTCGCCAGAGCCTGGGGCTGGATAAGCCGCTGGTCACGCAGTACGTCTTGTGGCTGAAAAGCGTCCTGCAGGGCGATCTCGGCTATTCGTTGATTTACCACCGCCCGGTGCTGGAGATGATCGGCGAACGCATTCCGGCCACGCTGGGGCTGATGGGGGCGTCGCTGCTGATGGCTATCGTGCTGGCGATCCCGCTGGGGCTGCTGGCGGGGGCATTTAAGCACCGCTGGCTGGATCACCTGTTGAACCTGTTTGCCTATATCGGCATCTCGGTACCGATTTTCTGGTTCGGCATTTTGCTCATCACCGTTTTTGCCGTGCAGCTTAACTGGTTCCCCAGCATGGGGATGCGCACCATCGGCATGGAAGATAATGCGCTGGATCTGCTGCGCCACGGCGTGCTGCCGTGTATTGCTCTCACGTTTTATAATCTTTCCAGCTACGTACGCTACATCCGCTCCAACACCATCTCGCAGCTCTCGGCCGACTACGTGCAGACCCAGCTGGCCTACGGCGCCACGCGTTCCAGCATTCTGTTCCGCCACGTGCTGAAAAACGTGCTGCTGCCGGTGATCACCCTGTTCGGATTGTCGTTCGGTGAGCTGATTGTGGGGGCCTATGTGACGGAAAGCGTCTTCTCCTGGCCGGGGATGGGGCTGCTCGGGATCCAGTCGATCGCCTCGCTGGACTACCCGCTGATTATGGCGATCATCATGCTCTCGTCGATAATGCTGATCGTCGGTAACCTGATCGCCGACGTGCTTTATCGCTTCGCCGATCCCCGCATTCGTACGCTGAGGTAACCGGATGAGCAGACGCTGGCAGCAGGTTCGTCACCAGCTGCGCCGCAACCGTCCGGCGCAGTTCTCCCTGTTTGTGCTTTTTATTTTCGTTGTCGCCGCGTTCTGTGCGGGGTTAAGTCCGTACGATCCAGATCGGATGGCGCTCGGCGCGCGCACGTTGCCGCCGGATGCCGCGCACTGGTTCGGCACCGACGAATACGGGCGCGACTACTTTACCCGCGCGCTGTACGGCGGCCAGATCTCCCTGATGGTCGGTTTTCTTGCCATGCTCTTTTCCACGCTTATCGGCACGGTGGTAGGAACGGTGAGCGGCTATTTTGGCGGCTGGCTGGATAACCTGATGATGCGCGCCGTGGATATCCTGATGGCCATTCCGGCCTTCTTCCTGCTGCTGGTGGTGAATGCTTACCTCAAGCCGGGCGTGGATAACATCATTCTGATTATCAGCCTGCTGACGTGGATGAACATGTCGCGTCTGGTGCGTGCTGAAACCCTATCGGTGAAAGAGCGCGAGTACGTGCTTTATGCCCGCGCGTCGGGAGCGCATCCGCTGCGTATTATCGTGCGCCACATCATTCCCGGCGTGCTGCCGACCATTATCGTGGCGGCCACGCTGAATATCGCCTCGGCCATTCTGATGGAGTCTACGCTCAGCTTCTTAGGGCTGGGCGTGCAGGCACCGGCGGCATCATGGGGAAGCATGCTTAACAACGCCCAGTCTTATATTGGCGAAGCGTCGTGGCTGGCGATGTTCCCCGGCATTCTGATCCTGCTGACGGTGTTCAGCTTTAACGTGCTGGGCGATGTGTTCCGTACCGCCTTTGAGCCGGGAGCAAATCGCGATGAGTAACTTATTAGCGCTTGAGAACCTGCAAACCACGTTCCGCACCCGCGAGGGCGAGGTTCACGCGGTGCGCGGCGTGAGCTTTCAGGTTCAGCCGGGGGAACTCGTCGGTATCGTCGGCGAGTCGGGCTGCGGGAAAAGCGTCACCTGTAAGTCGATTATCCAGCTTCTGGGGAGCAACGGACGGATAACCGGCGGCAGCATTCGCTTCCAGAATGAGGACCTGGCGCAGAAAACGCCCGCGCAGATGCGTGCCATTCGCGGCAACGAGATCGCGATGATTTTTCAGGATCCGATGACCGCCCTGAACCCGGTGCTGACCATCGGCAAGCAGATGGCTGAGATCCTGATGCGTAACAAAGGGCTGAGCAAAAAAGCGGCCAAAGCGGCGGCGATCGCCATGCTGGAACAGGTAGGCATTGCCGAGGCGGAACGCCGCTACGACCAGTATCCCCACGAGTTCAGCGGCGGGATGCGACAGCGGGTGATGATCGCCATTGCGCTCTCCTGCAGCCCGAAGCTGCTTATTGCCGACGAGCCGACCACCGCGCTGGACGTGACCATTCAGGCGCAGATCCTGCGCCTGCTGAAAAGCCTGCAACAGCAGACCCGAACCGCGATTCTGCTGATCACCCACGATCTCGGCGTGGTGGCGCAGGTCTGCAGCCGCGTGGTGGTGATGTACGGCGGGCTGGTGATGGAGGAGGGGAGCGTGGAGGACATTTTTTATCGTCCTGCGCATCCTTACACCCAGGGGCTGCTGGCCTCGCTGCCGCGCCCGGATGAGGTCAACCAACGTTTATCGCCCATCGAAGGCGCGCCGCCTGGCCTGCTTAACCCGCCCCCGGGCTGTCCATTTGCGGAACGCTGCTCGAAACGCATGCCCCAGTGTGAACGACAGCCCGCATTTTACACCACCGGAGAGGGCCATCGCGCCGCCTGCTGGCTATGGGCCGATAAGGAGATTCAGGCATGAGTGAACAACAGGCGCCATTAGTGAGCGTGCGCGAACTGCGCAAGCACTATCCGCTTAGCGGCGGTTTGCTGCGTAAAGGCGTGGCCGTGAAGGCGGTTGATGGCGTGAGCTTTGATATCCAGCCTGGCGAGACGTTTGGTCTGGTGGGGGAGTCCGGCTGCGGCAAATCCACCCTCGGGCGCGCCATCCTGCGCCTGTTCGATATCACTTCGGGCGAGATCCACTTTGCCGGACAGTCAATCGCCCATGCCCGTGAAAAAGAGCTCAAGCCGCTGCGTAAGCGGATGCAGGCGATTTTTCAGGATCCTTACTCCTCGCTCAACCCCGGTATGACGGTGCGACAGCTGGTGGCCGAACCGATGCAGATCCACGGCTACAGCCGCGAAGAACAGCGAGAACGGACGGAAACGCTGCTCTACAAAGTCGGGCTGAAGCACGAACACCTTGAACGGTTCCCGCATGAGTTCAGCGGCGGGCAGCGTCAGCGCATCAGTATTGCCCGCGCGTTGTCCGTGCATCCTGAATTTGTGCTGTGCGATGAGCCGCTCTCGGCGCTGGACGTATCGGTGCAGGCGCAGGTGGTGAATATTTTGCAGGACCTGCAGCAGGAGTTGGGGCTAACCTATCTGTTTATCGCCCACGATCTCTCCATGGTGCGCCATATCTCCAGCCGCATTGGGGTGATGTATCTCGGCAAACTGGTAGAGGTGGCCCCGGCGAATGAACTGTATCAGCGCCCGGCACACCCTTACACCCGCGCGCTGCTGGCGGCGGTTCCCCAGCCCGATCCGCGCATCCGCAATCTCGAAGACGCCACCCTGCGCGGCGACATTCCAGGCCCCACGTCCGCGCTGCCGGGCTGTAAGTTCTGCAGCCGCTGCCCGCACGCCATGCCGGTTTGTCAGACGCAGGAGCCTGCGATGCAGGAGATTGCGCCAGGGCATTTCGCGGCATGCTGGTTGTTTTAAATGTTATTCACGCGTCGCGCAGGTGTATGATAAACGCTCCTCTGTCAGGTTAATTACAACGTGCAGACGACGACAACCCTTCAAAAAATTGCCGCCTGCCTGTTTTAGGTTGGATACATGCGTAAAGGAAAGTTAAGCAGTGATGCGCCATTCGGGACATTGTTAGGCTATGCGCCCGGTGGCGTGGCGATTTACTCTTCAAATTACGGCAGTCTGGACCCGCGTAACTACCCGGAAGACGCGGACTTTCGCAGCTATATCGGCAACGAATACATGGGCCACAAGTGGCAGTGCGTTGAGTTTGCCCGCCGTTTCCTGTTCCTCAACTATGGCTTCGTGTTTACCGATGTCGGCATGGCGTGGGAAATCTTCTCCCTGCGCTTTTTGCGCCAGGTGGTGAACGATAACATTCTGCCCCTTCAGGCTTTTGCCAACGGCTCGAAGCGCGCGCCGCGCGCCGGGGCGCTGCTGATCTGGCAAAAAGGCGGCGAGTTTCACGAGACCGGCCACGTGGCGGTGATCACCCAGCTTCTGGACGATAAGGTGCGTATTGCGGAGCAGAACGTGATTCACTCCCCGCTGCCGCTCGGACAGCAGTGGACGCGCGAACTGCGTCTGACCGTGGAGAACGGCTGCTATACCCTTCATGACACCTTCAGCGATACCGAAATTCTCGGCTGGATGATCCAGACGGACGACACGGAGCACAGCATTCCCCAGCCTGAACCGGACGGAGAACTGCTGAAAATCAGCGGCGCGCGGCTAGAAAACAAACGTCAGTTCGACGGAAAATGGCTGAACGAAAATGACGCGCTGCAGCAGGCGTATATCCGAGCGAACGGCCATGTGATCAACAAAGATCCCTGCCAGTATTTCACCATCAAGGAAAGCGCCGAGCAGGAGCTGATCAAGGCCACCAACGAACTGCACCTGATGTACCTGCACGCGACGGACAAGGTGCTGAAAGACGACAATCTGCTGGCGCTTTTCGACATCCCGAAAATCCTCTGGCCGCGCCTGCGCCTCTCCTGGCAATGGCGTCGCCACCATATGATCACCGGTCGTATGGATTTCTGCATGGATGAGCGCGGCATTAAGGTTTACGAATACAACGCCGACTCCGCGTCCTGCCACACTGAAGGCGGGCTCATTCTCGAAGAGTGGGTGAAAAACGGCTATCGCGGCAGCGGGCATAACCCGGCAGAAGGGCTGCTTGAAGAGCTGACCGGCGCATGGAAGCACAGCCACGCGCGGCCGTTCGTTCACATCATGCAGGACAACGATGTCGAGGAGGACTACCACGCGCTCTTTATCCAGCGCTCGCTGATGCAGGCCGGGTTCGAGACCAAAATCCTGCACGGGCTGGAGGCGCTGAGCTGGGATGGCGCCGGACAGCTGATTGACGACGAAGGTCGTCACGTCAACTGCGTGTGGAAAACCTGGGCGTGGGAGACGGCGATAGAGCAGATCCGCGAGGTGAGCGAAACCGAATACGCCGCCGTGCCGATCCGCACCGGGCATCCTGAGGGCGAGGTACGCCTGATTGATGTTCTGCTGCGCCCGGAAGTGCTGGTCTTTGAACCGCTGTGGACCGTTATTCCCGGCAACAAGGCGATTCTTCCGGTACTGTGGCAGCTGTTCCCGAACCACCGTTACCTGCTCGACACCGATTTTGAGGTGAACGACCTGCTGAAGCAGACCGGATACGCCGTCAAGCCGATTGCCGGACGCTGCGGCAGCAATATCGATCTCATCAGCGCCCAGGACGAACTGCTGGATAAATCCAGCGGCAAGTTTGTTGACCGCAAAAATATCTACCAGCAGCTGTGGTGCCTGCCAAACGTCGACGGCAAGTACATTCAGGTCTGTACCTTTACCGTGGGCGGAAATTACGGCGGGACCTGCCTGCGCGGCGATGACTCGCTGGTGGTGAAAAAAGAGAGCGATATCGAGCCGCTGATTGTACTGAAGGATAAGTAACGTGAATCTGCGCTAAAAAAGCCCCCGCAGGGTATTCTCTGTGGGAGCTTTTTGTTACTGCGCTTCCTCGTCCTGCTGCGCGCTGGTTTTCAATTCGATGATGCGTCCAATCTGGTCATGATAAACCGTCAGCAGGTTGTGCTGGCTCATCTCCGAGATGAGCTGCGGTGAGACGTTAAAGCTGCGGGCAAGTTCGTCATGATGCAACAAGCCCGGCTGACGTCGTCTTACGTTCGCACGGCGGCGGTTGTACTGATACCACAAAATCAGCAGCCAGCCGTTGAGCGCGGCGAACAGCAAATAGATCAACACCGTATTAAAGGAGGCAATAATCACGCTCCACCGGTGGTCGCTCTCCTCGGTTAACTGCATCCACAGCCTGGCATACAGGAAGAACAGAAACCCGCCCCACGCCACCACGGTTAACGCGGCATCAAAAAGTCGTGGCAGCAACCGATGTTCAGTCAAAATTAAGGTATTTTCATTCATTGAAGGCTTCCTTTTCCCCTGTCCGGACTGATCCAGCGCGCGCGGGCGCGCTGACGTTTAAGCATGACTTTTGGAAATGCGACGAGGGTGGTGAACAGACCAATCATCCAGTAGACCATCGGGAACCAAATCACCCAGAAAAGCGAGCTGGCCACCTTGCGCTCATAGCGCCGCTCGATGTACAAGCTGACCAGGAACTGCAGCAGGCACATCACGCCCAGCAGCAGCCCGGTAAATGCCGGGGGAAACAGGGTTTCAACGGTCAGCCTGGCGGGAATGGGCGCGACGTGGCTGATGATGTACAGCAGCACCGTTATCGCATACGCGAAGGCCCACAGCGTTGACAGCGCGTACTCCAGAAACAGGGGCCACATGCGGTGATGCTCCCAGCGCACCATCTTGCGCAGGTTCACCAGAAATACCTCCGCGCCGCCCTGTGCCCAGCGCAGACGCTGCTTCCACAGGCCCTTCAGCGTCTCCGGCATCAGGATCCAGCACAGCGCCCGCGGCTCGAAAAAGATATCCCAGTGGCGCAGCTGGAGCTTCCAGCTGATGTCGATGTCTTCGGTGATCATGTCCGGGCTCCAGTACCCCACGTCCGCCAGCGCCTGCCGACGAAAGGCGGCGATGACGCCGGAGACGGTAAAGACCCGGCCATAGATCCGCTGCGTCCGCTTGATGAGCCCAATGATGGACGAAAACTCGCCAACCTGAATGCGGCCAATCAGCGTGGAGCGCGTGCGAATGCGCGGGTTCCCGGTAACCGCCCCGACGTGGGGATACTGAATCAGCGGCGCGACCAGATAGGCCGCGGTGTCGCGGTCGAGCAGGGCGTCGCCGTCAATACAGACCAGCAGATCGCCCCGGGCCGCCGCCGCCCCGGCTTTGAGCGCCACCGCTTTTCCCTGATTCTCCGCGAGGTTAATCACCCGCAGGCGCGGCTGCTCCAGCGCCAGCTGCTGCAGCACCTGCGCGGTGTTATCAGACGAGCCGTCGTTGATGGCGATCACTTCAATATTCTCGTATCGCTGAGCCAGCGCGGCGCTGATGGTCTCTCTGGCGTTTCTTTCCTCATTGAAGCAGGGGATCAGAATTGAGATGAGCGGCTCGCCGGCGAGCGTCGGGGCGGGCGTGTCTTTATCCCACGACCAGCGGCGTTCAAGCTGAAACCAGAAATAGAGGCCGCCGGTGACCCAGAGCACGGACATAAACAGCGGCCAGAAGAAGACAAAATCCAGAATCAGCTCGCCGGTAAAGAGGGCGGCTACCCCTAACGGCAGCCCGAATACCAGACACAAAATTGAAAAGGCGATTATGCGATCAGTCATTGTCAGGGTACCAGTAGGAAGAAAAGACGGGCCTGATGCGCGAGATATCAGGCTGGTTATTGATGAAATCGTCAGGGTAGTAGCCGTAGTTTTTGATGCCGTTCAGCTGGAGGACGCGCATCCACGCCGCAAGCTGACTGTCGGAGACGGCGCGCTGCGGCTTCTGCTCCCAGTCTCTGGCCTGCAGCTCGAAAATGGTTTTATCCAGCGCGCCGGGCCGCGCGGCGACGGCCTTGATCAAACGCGTCAGCCAGGCATTGCTCTCGTTCGCCGGAACGGACTCCATCAGCGGCATTGCCATGGGCACCGTCCAGTCATAGGCCGCCAGAAAATCATCGAGATTCTGCGCAAACCACGCTTCGCTTTCGGGCTGCAGAATGGGAAGGACGAACATATTGCGCGCGGTTTTTATCTGCGGGCCGCGGATGTGCTTCACCGCCTGGCTCAGAGCGCGGGTAAATCCGGTAAGCCTCCGGCTTTTCTGGCGCGTCGTGTCCTGCCCGGCAGCGTCAACGTCCGTCAGTACCGCATCGTCATGGAACAGGATCCCGTTGAAGCTGGCATGGCGGGCCAGATCTTCATAGATTTCCGTCACCTGCAGGCGAACCTGCGGGTCCCACGGTGAAAGCCTGATGTAGGGCTCATTGGCCTCGCGCAGCTGGCCGGTTCGATCGTCCCGGCGCTGCACGCGCGGCAGGGCAGGATCGAGATCGAACGAGAGCACCGGCATCCACGCGTAGACCTTCACCCCCGCGCGGGTTTGCAGCTGCCAGGATACGAAGTTAAAGAGATCGGCCCGGACCGGAAGCCGGCGGTTGGGGAAATAGAGCGCCCTGATCCTGCCATCGCCCTGCGGGTCGGCAAACGCCTGCAGGAAGACGTGGCTGATTTTCATGTCGTAGACCCGCTGGATCAGCCTGTTGATGTTTTGGGTCTGCTGAGCCGGATCGGGATCGTAAACGTAGTCGAGATCGACGTGCATCACGCGCACGGGATCGTGCTCCTGAACCCGGCTGACCGAACTGGCAAACGCTTTGAGCGAGGGGTTGCCGGCGATCAGCAAACGGGGAATGCTACCGAGATTGCGCACGTCACCCAGTCCGTCCTCCAGGGTAAAGGCCAGCCGGTAGCCCTGTTGCCTGGCGATGGCGAGCGACGTACCGCTGGCGGCACCGTAAGGCCAGACCCAGGCGCGCGGCGCTTTGCCCGTCACCTGCGCGATTTTCTCCGTCACCTTGCGGACGTCATCGCCGATCCGCTGGCTGAACTGCTGGTCAGTTTCATAGCGCCCCGTCGCTTTATCATAAAAGCGGTTGGCGATGGCCGGTTCCCGGCTGCCCTGCGGATTGGCGACGATGCCGTAATGCGAGGCCCAGGTATGCGATCCGATCTCAACCAGCGGAGACTGGCTGAGCTCGCGCACCATGTCCCAGGTCGCGAAGCGATCCCGGGGCGTCATCAGACCGCCAAAGTTCACCTTCTGGTTTGCTGGCGTATCCACCCAGCTGCCCACCGGCGCCCAGAGCGCAGGCACGTTCCACGCCTTAAGCAGCGGCCAGACGCGGGTGTAGAAGCTGCTGTAGCCGTCGTCAAAGCTGAGCAGAACGGCTTTCGGCGGCAGCGATTTTTTGCCGTCATGCGCGTCCAGAATGTCCTGCACGCTGATGGCGTGATAGCCGTTGTGCAGAAGCCAGCTAATCTGCTCGTTTAGCGCGCTGGTGCGCACGGAGAGGTAGCGCTGATCGGCGGCATCGTCTTCGACGTCGTGGTAGGCCAGCACCAGAAACTGGTTCTGCGGCCAGGGTTTGCTCGCCTCCGGCTGCGGCCGCTCGCTGGGCGCAACGAACGAGATCGCCTGCGCCCAGACGCTCGCGCTGAGGCAGAGCCAGCCGATGAGGATCAGGCTCACGGAAAAACGTGTGTTCAGCATATTCATCCTTAAAAGCGTAAAGTCGCATCAAGCGTGACGGAGAGGTTGCTCTCGCGTTTGCCGTCGTAAGGGCGTTTATCCCAGTTCAGCATCACGCCGGTATCAATGACGTTATTCCACTGGACACGTTGCCCGTAGCCCAGCAGGGCGATGGCGCCAACGGACTGGTTTTTCTGCCAGTAGCTGCCGCCTCCCGCCACCAACTGCTGGCTCCAGAGGGTGTCGTAATGGCGGTACATCTCATGGTCCACGGACAGGGCGGCCGTCACGGACAGATCCCGCGCCGGGTTGTAATAGAGCGTGTCCCGAAGGCTGTTTTTACTGGCGGCGATCCCCGGTTCAAGATCCAGCGTCAGGGTCGGGGTCTGCCAGAGACGCTCCTTACCCGTAAGGGTGTATTCCTGTCGGCGATTATGGTCTGAGAAGCGGCTGACGGCGGCGCTGAACTGGTACTCACGGCGCTCGTTTTGATACCAGCGGATCCCGCCTTCACCCCGGTTAGCGCTAATCCCGTTGCGTAATGCCCGTAGCGGCGCGGTGCGGGATAAGCGTTCAAGGCTGCCGCTGACCTGCCAGTTATCATTTAGAAAGTACGTGGTTGAGAGGCGAGCACCCGGCTTGTTTTCACCGTGATAGCGGTTGCTGGATACCTCGGCTTCGAGCTGAAGGTCGCGAGGACGCCACTCGACGCCGCCCAGGAGGTGACGGCTGGTGCCTTTGCCTTCATCGAAATTACCTTGCGCATAGCGGGTACCCGCAAACAGCCGCCAGCTATCCGCTACCGGTGGACCATAGAGCGTGGCATCCCCGTTCAGGTCGTGCGTCCCGCTGATGGGGTTATCGGAGTGCAAGCCCTTGCTCGCGTTAAGGCGCAGCTCGGACATGTGATGCACCGTTCTGAGCCTGTCCAGACGCCTGGCGCTGCGAGCAACGGGCGCGCGGGCAAGCACGTCGTCGGCCAGTAAATCCATCTGTCGCCATTCCTGCAGATCCATGGCGACGTATGCCTGCTGCTGTTCCAGCTCCAGATTAGATGGCTCCAGCGCCTCCGCCCTTTTTAACGTTTGCTCGGCCGCGCGCGGCTGGCCCCGCGCCTGAAGCAGAGTGGCATAGTCAATCTGCAGCCCCTGATTGCCCGGCGCCGTTGTGGCCAGACGGTGCGCCAGCTTATCCGCATCCGGCAGGGCGTTGGTTGAGAGCAAATAGTTAAATTTGAGCGACTGCCCGGTAAGCCACCGATCGTTGGGCTGCGGAGTGGGCGAGCCGAAATCGTAGCGGGTCCACGGAACGCTGCGGGTCTGGCGCTCTACGTACTGGCGAGCGGCCTGATACTGCCCCGTGTCCAGCCAGGCGTAGAAAAGCGCATGCTCCTCGTCCTGCGGATCGGCGGCGTAGTGCGGATAGCGTTGCAGCAGCGAGAAGGCGGCAGTGGCGTTTTTCTCTTGCAGATACGCGGAGATCGCCCAGCCGATGGCCCAGCCCGGCACCGGATGCTGCGCCTCCGTCAGCGACTGATATTCACGGATGACCTGCGGGTAATCGCCATGCGCGTACAGCGCACCCAGCCTGTCGATACGGGCGAGGATGATGTCTTCCGCTGCCTGCGGTTCGTGTTGCCAGCGTGAGAGCAGGGCGTCGTAACGATTCAGTGCCGTTTGCGCCAGCTGCAGGCGCTCCTTTTCCGTTCTGCCAGGCACGTCGGCAAGGCGAACCCATTCTGCGGCGGCATTAAGCTCCAGACGGCGGCGCTGCGCGGGGGTCAGCTTTACCCTTTGTGACAGCATCAGCGCGGGAGTACTCACCCGGTTATCCGTTAGCGCGTCAGTCAGCTCGCTAAGGAGCGCGTTATTCTCCGGCGCGAGGGTCAGCGCACGCGTGTCCGCTAAAAGCCGATCCCAGCTTTTTCCCTGGCGTAACCAGACGTACGAAAGCGTCTGAAGATGCGCCGGAGAGGGATCCTCCGTCACCAGCTGGCGGGCTTCCTGCAGAGCGAGCGTATCCATGCGGGCATCGGCCAGGGTTTTGATATAACCGATACGATAATCGTCATTATGTGGCGCAAGGCTACGCGCCTCTTTCCACAGTGATAAGGCAGGCTGCCACGCTTTTTGATCTCTTCTGGCCTGCGCGACAGCCGCAACGCCGCGAGCGGGCAGCGGCATATAAATGCCATAGCGCTGCCAGAGCTGAATCACCTCGTCATTACGACCAGCCCACGCAGCCACCTGTAACCAGTCCGCCACTTGCTCGGGCGTCAGAGCATGCTGTTGCTGATACCGCTGAAGATAATTGAGAAACGGCGTGTAATTACCGTTACGTGCCTGTTGAATCTGTTGCTCATAAACGGATTCCGTTGCCTGAACGAGAACAGGAAACAGAAATAGCAGAAACAATAATCCTGGGGCGCGATAAAAGAATAACGTATTGAAGCGAAGCGATCTTTCCATATCTATTTGCCATTTGTTTATCATGAATCCATTGCATAACACGGCCGCCTTTTAACTCTGCGTTAAAGGCCATAAATGAGAACATTAAATCTGAATGCAGTAACGTTATGGGGTACTTACTTTAAGGTAATTATGGAACCTCCTCTTTGGAAACTGGGTGGAAGGTAATGTACACCTGATATGTTGCCGGATAAATATGGTGAAAAGCAGAGGGGTAGTTTTGGGATAATTCTGGAATGAGATGTCTTTTGTGATTATTTTGAATTGAGTGTGTATTTGTAACTATTTGATATTAATGTAATTTATTTAAGTGTTTTTGAGTTTGTTTATATTCCCGGCGAGGTTTTATTGTAGCAATTAAAGTACTTTCTGGTGCATGTTTGGGAAGTTTCATGACAAAAAGTCTTAATGTTCATCGAAGTGACTTTTCTGCGATTGTTTTTTATTTATAATTAACGCCAGCCATTGAATGAAAGTCTACAGGAAGTCTTACTCATCAATGTCTGTATTGAGGGATGTTCAACGCCAGAATACATATTGTCGTTAATATTACAGCGCTATAAAACGAAGGCGGCCTTCTTTCTGAAGGTGCGCTCTTGCTTTAATCTAAAAGGGATGGTTAGTGGCAACTTCAATAGTGTTAGTGACCCAGGATCGCTATCTTGTCAGGGGGATGAGGCTATTTTTCCCGGATATTATCCTGCTCGACTCGATTGACAGAAACATATTTGATAACGGTGCAGATGAATATTCTGTGTTGATTGATAGCCGTTCTCCGCTCCGTTTATATGATTACCTGATACGCCATCCGGCCAGAACAAAAAAAACGATCTGCTGCGTTATGCTGGATATGCGACATCGCGAGGAGAATCTACTCAGTATGAAGTTGTTTATGAACACGTCGCTTACGGCGCCGGATATGGCATCGTTATTTAACCTGGTGCTCAATATGAAGGGCAGGCGTCTGACCACCAAATGGCTGCTTAACTTACGGCTTGGCACGCACGAAGCGATCATGCTGCGGTTGTTGAGGGCAGGGATGTCGATGGAAGCGATTGCCGATGAGCTGAACACGTCGGTGAAGAGCCTCTATCGCAAGCGGACAGCGCTGTCGGAACGCCTGGGGGCGGAGAACTTCAACGAGGCGTGTTTGTTTATCTTTAAAAACAAACTGCTGGACGCGGTTGGGAACGATCCCTGAATTCCTGAGAGCCTAAAAGCAAAAACCCGCCACAAGGGCGGGTTCTTTTACTGGAAATAATTCAGAACAACCAGCGCAGATTAGCGTTAACCGAGTTGACGCGGGTATCCGCACCATATTGCCCCTGATAACCCACATCCAGCGTCGCAGCACGCGACAGCTGTACGCTCACGCCGATATCACCCACCATCACGTCCTCATCCACGGCCTGCCCCTGAGTAATGAACGCGTCGCTGCCCGCAAACGCCATGCGCGAAGAGGTATTCTTATCGCCATAGGCGTGCTGCCAGCCCAACGAACCGTAGAGGTTCACGTTCTTCGGCAGCTCGGTCACACCGCGCACCCCGAGGGTGGAGTAGAAGGTGTTCATCGTTTCGTTACTTACGCTCAGCGCGGCGGCACCGCCGTCTTCCCTGAAGCTGTCGGTATGCAGTCGAATGTACGATAAATTGACGAACGGCTCGATATTCATATCAGGCTGGCCGAAGCGGTAGCCAGCTTCGGTGAATGCCAGCAGCGAGTTGGCGTCGTAATCCGACTTCAGCCGATCCGAGAAGCCGCTGAAATCAACGCTGCGCTCGCCTTCTATCTTGTGCCAGGTGTAACCCAGCGCGCCGCGAAGGGAGAACGCATCCTGTTGACCCGCCGCATACAGGCCAAGGTGGTAGTTATCGGTATCCGTTGAGGAACGACGGCTGTCGACGTCGTAATCACCGCGGCTGTAGCCGAAGTAGCCACCGACACGCACGTTATGATCCGCCAGCTTGCGATCTGCTCCCAGCAGGAAGCCGGTGGTGTTGCCGTCCAGCTTGCCCACGTTCCCGTCGCCGTCGTTTCGGCTCCAGGAGCTGAAGGTCTGGCCCCAGACGCCATTGTTTTGCGGCTCCGGCTGCTGCACCAGCGACATCGCTAACGGTGGTATCGGCAGGCTGTCGTTATCAAACGCGCGCTGCATACGCTGGTTTAAGACGTTAAACACCTGCGTGCTGCCGGCGATCAGGTTGGACTGCATTGACGGATAAACTTCACCGGACAGCTGGTTGAACGCCTCGCGCGCTTCCGCCGCGCTGAGTACCAGCAGAGAGTTATACAGCGCCAGCGACGGGCCGCTTTGCGTCAGGGTGGAGAGCGCGCCGGAGGTATTCCACTGGTTGCTGCTTTTGGCGACGGTCTGGAAAATCCCCGGCTTGCCACTGCCCGGATTCTCACTGCCAGGGTTTTCTCCGCCCGGGTTCTCACCGCCTGGGTTTCCTCCTCCTGGATTTTCACCTCCCGGGTTTTCGCCTCCCGGATTCTCGCCGCCGGTCTCTTTCTGCGCGATAGTCAGATCGACGGCGTTGGTGCTCTGGTTGAGCGCCACGTCCAGGAAGGCGGATTTAGACACCGCCCCCGCGAACTGACCGTCAATTCCCCCGTCGGAGGTTAAAATGCGGTAGCTTTGGCCCGTTTTGTAGCTGGTTTGCGGATCCAGCGCAGTGACCTGTACCTGAGCCCGGTCGCTGATGGTCGTTTTGCCTGCGACCAGCAGCTGGTCGCTGCGGCCATCTCCGGCGATATCGACGTCATAGAAAGAGTCACCCACAAAATTCAGATAACGTTTCAGCGTCAGCGTGCCGATATCGCCATCCCCTGGCGAGATATGCCCGCCGGAAAGGATCTCGGTCTGGCCCAGCGTGCCGTTCCCTCCCAGCGTTCCGCCGGCCTTGATTGAGGCGGCGCTGCTGTAGCCCAGCCCGTCGCTAACGTCGGATCCCGCCGTCGCGTTGAGGATCAGTGTCCCGCCGTTCTCGGCGCTAAGAGTCTGAATATCAAAAATATCGTCTTCTGGCTGGGTGTTGATGTTGCTGGCGATAATGACTTTGCCACCGCGCGCGGTCACGTTCGCCTGAAGGGCTGAAAGATCGCCATTCAGCGTTGTCTGCCCGGAAGTATTGATCACCTCACCTTCGCCACTCATCTTGTTGCTAAAGACGTAATTTTCGTCGGTATGGTTGAAGTAGACATAGCTGCCGAACAGCCCGCCGCGCAGGCTGATTGCCGTATTCGCATCGAGAGTACCCGCGCCGCCCGCTGTGCCAAGCGTTGGCTCAGTTAAACCCGTGCCGGTGTCCATATTGCCGCGGCTGCCGACAATGAGCGCACCCCGGTTCGAGCCGGAACCCGAGGTCCCCACGATCAGCGTATTGCTGCCAGCGGAAAATGAACCGCCGTCAATCACCGACAGCACGCCATTGCCATAATCGCCCACGCTCACGCTGCTGCCGCTGGTAAAGCGCGAGTCTTTGCCCGCAATAACCAGCTCGGCGGTTTTACCTGCCCCGGAGACGCCCGCCACCTGCACGCCGCCAACGTTAACCGCACCGCCGTTCAGCACGTCCAGGTCGCCATATAGCGTCAACGTACGGCCAACGTTCCACTGTGAGCCGCTCCCCGTGACGGTGGCTTTCGGGCTTAGCGTGTCGGTTTCACCCGGCCCGGTACCGTTGCCGATGCGCGCATCGTAGGCGGTGCTGAGCGCCGCGCCGTCTTCAATCGCCAGCGTGGAGCGTGCCCCCAGATCGGTACCTACGCTGAGAAAATTACTGGTCACGCGAGAGCCGGCGCCAGTGGCGATAAGGTGGCTGTCGTAGCCGCGGGTGGTGCCGACAACAATTTCTTTTGCGCTGGCCAGCGCGCCTTCTTCGACTCGCAGGGTGCCGAGGCCAAGATTCAGGTCGCCGCGCAGGACGTACTGATCGTTCACTGCGTTAAGCTCAGCGTTTGGCCCACGGACCGTGACCACGCTTTCATAAATTTGGCCGTCGAACAGCCGACCGATGTTGATGTTATAGGCGGTGATTTTGCCATTATCAATCAGCAGGTTTCCGGGTTGATTACGTCCAACGTAAACATCTCCGGTGTAACCCAGCGTTTCGGTTATACGCGCCTCGCCATCAAAAATGGCATCGGCTGCGCGCGCGAAATCGGCAGGTGAAAGCAGTAACAGTGGCGCGGAAAATAGAGCGAGGTAAAGTCTGGAAAGCGGCGTCTTAACCGCTAAAGCATGCGATGTAGAGTTATTCACGGGCTATCTCCGTACTCATTAGCGTGATGTCTGGAAAATCGTTTTTATGAAAACTCAGATACGTCAGAAAATATAAAAGGCGTTATTTATGTACGCCTTTTCATTTGCCGTTAATTATTTATGCGTGACAACAGGGGTACAGGTTGGTGCGCTGAGCGTCGGGGCGGATCCTAAAATCCCCGGCATCATCATTGATGAGCAATCGAAAATACGCCCTTTTTCCGTCGTAGCGCGATAAGACAGTTTTTGCCCTCCCAGTGCGTCCGGCTGGGCGCCATTAACATTGGTCACGGTTATTTCATCCGATGAGCCCAGCCCCAGCATTTTAGCGGTCTCCGCCTGCAGGAGTGGAATAGCCTGATCGGTTTTTAGCGTGGAACAACCGGCGAGCATCAACGTAACGCTTAAAAAGATGAGTGGTTTTTTCATAAATTATCCTTGATATCCAATCAGTTAATTTCACTGATTGTATTTATGTTTTCAATTACCCAAATCAGCGAATAATATATTTCCCTTTCCTAATCGAAAAAACCCTCCTAAAGTAGGGTGGGTAGATAATAATTCATCTGTACACTCAGATATGCGAAGGTAAAAGGAGGATCCTTTGGGGCAGAATTATGCGTTGGTCGTTGATGACCATCCATTGGTAGCAAGCGGCATCGCTAATTTTCTGATTTCACATTGCCATTTTAAGCAGGCGAGCGTGGTGACGAATGAGGAAGATTGCTACCGTCAAATTAGGGATAATGGCCCGCCGCGTTTGCTGGTCATCGATTTTTGGCTTTCGTCCGGAACGGCACTGAAATTACTCAAAGAAGTAAAACAACATTACCCACAGGTACGGTTCCTGGTGGTCAGCGGGGACGACAATAATGACATCTGGCAGAAAGTTCACGCCGCCGGGGGACACGGATTTGTATTGAAAAGCGAACCGCCTGAAATGTTCTCACGGGCCGTTTGTGCACTCCTTGATAATCTGACCTGGTTTCCTGAGAGAAACGATTTTCCCGTTGAATCGAATAATGAGAAGTTAAGTAAATTTAACCTAACGCCGCGACAAATAGACGTTTTAAATATGATTATGCGCGGCCTGCCAAATAAACGAATCGCCGCGCAGCTTTCAATTTCTGAGCCCACGGTCAAAGAACACATCAGCAATATATTGAAAAAGATAGGCGTTAACAGCCGGGTCGAAGCCATCACGCTTCTGCATGGCAAGCGGGAATCATCAGAATGAGGTTTTTCCAGAGCTTACAGAAAGATGGTATCTCATCTCCCGCGCAGATCCGTTTGCTAAACAACACTTTTTTGCGGCTGGTGTTCAGCTTTAGCGCGGTGCCATTTGTCGGTATTCCTTTTGCCATCTGGATCTATTTGCTGGGCGATGAACTTGGCCCAACCATTATCTGGATAATTATTTACCTGCTATGTGCCGTGGCAATCCGCATATTGCACCGACGCTACCAGCGCGAAGTGAAAGAGCATGATGAAGAGGACGTTCTGCGCCGCTGGCTTCCGCGCATAAATAAGATCGCTTTTATTCACGGGCTGGGGATTTCATCTCTCTATTTAATTACTCCGCAGACGCAGAACTTTGACTTTTTCCTGCTCCTTAATATCAGTATTGCCGCCATCGTCGCCGCCAATGCGACGCATCTGACGCCAGTCATCAGCACTTTTACGTGCTTTTTCTTCGCCTCCTGGGGAGTATTGAATATCGGCATCATCTGGCGGCTGGACGAGCTGATATTCATTGTGCTGATGCTGAACCTGCTGTACGGCTTCGCCATTTACCGCCATGCGTTAACGTCGCACGCGTACTTTATTCAGCAAGCGCTGCTTGAGGAAAAAAGCTCACGCCTGGCAGAACAGTTTCGTCAGGCCAAAGAGGAAGCGGAGCAGGCGCTGCTGGATAAAAATCAGTTCCTGACGACTGCCAGCCACGACCTGCGTCAGCCGGTACACGCCATGGGATTTTTGATTGAAGCGATTATCCATCGAAACCGGGACGACAGCCTGACGCCCCAGCTGCTTGACCTGCAGCAGAGCGTTCGCTCGGTGCATTTGATGTTCAATTCTCTGCTCGACCTCAGCAAGATTGAATCCGGGAAAGTGCTCACTGCCTCTACCAAAGTGGACATCGGCGCTCTGCTCGACTCGGTGATCACGCTGTTTCGCGAAGAGGCTAATAGCCGTGCACTTAGGCTGTCCACCCGTCGGCCCAAACGCCGCATCCACGTGACGGGCGACCCGCTGCTGGTGCGACAATCGCTGATTAACCTGATTCAAAACGCCCTTCGCTACACGCAGCAGGGCGGCGTGCTGGTTGCCATCCGACCGCGCGGTGACGAGTGCCTGGTGGAGGTGTGGGACACGGGTGTCGGTATCGCTGATGACGAGAAAGGTAAAATCTTCTCCCCTTACTACCGCCCCGAACTGGCCTGGAAGATCGACAGCGCCGGACACGGGCTGGGCCTCGCCGTGGTTGCCCGCTGTGCCAGGCTGATGAAGGTGAAGTACGGGATGCAATCCATAGAAGGTAAAGGCTCACGCTTCTGGATGCGCTTCACTCAATATGCTGGCGAAGAGATCGAGACGGACACCCCGCCCGCCGATAACAACGCCTCTGCGCCGGTACGCTATGCGCCGCTGCGCGGTTCTTGCCTGGTCGTCGATGACGACCCGCTGGTGACGTCAGCCTGGGAGAGCCTGATGAGCGTTTGGGGAATCAACGTGCGCTGCGCGGCCTCCGCTGAAGAAGCGTTCGCCATCATCGACGACGGCTTCACCCCGTTCGCCGTGCTGTGCGACCAGCGCCTGCGATCCGGCGAAAGCGGCTTTGACATCCTGAAAGCGCTTTTTGAACGTCTGCCGGACATGAGCGGCGCGATGGTCAGCGGCGAGTTTAATTCGCCTGTTCTGCTGGAGGCGGAGCAGGAAGGGTATCTGGTGCTGCGCAAACCTCTGGAGCCGGCTAAACTGCATGCGCTGCTGACGCAGTGGTCGGGGTGTCGTGGATAGGGGAATAGATAATAGCAGCATTGCGCTTCACTGTAGGGCCAGATAGTTCGCGGTGTCCTGCTGTGATGCAAATGTGTCGGTATGGTTGAGCCGCTGAGGGAGGATTTCGCGGGCCTGATTAATGATTTCATCGTGCATGATTCAGCCTCCTGTGGTGATCTGCATGTTGCTTCTACAGGGCAGGGCGGGAGATGTTGGAAACGGCCCCGAAGGAGTCATTAGAGTTGGTACCAGCGAAGTTCCGCAGTGGGCAATAATGTCAGTTTTCGAGCATATACTCTAAGATATCTTCAACTCGTTGATATATATAAATTTGACGAATATCGTCAGGTAGCGATTTATCCGCCAAATTAAGTTAAACTTCGTCACAGGTTTCAGTGAGTTATGGGACGGATAACAGAATGACCAGCGAAGAGGCACTTTTAAAATCAGGTTTTAGCAAACGAGATATTCAAAAGCTAAAAAACAATATTGAAAATTACGGTGGTTCGTTTGATAGCGTAACTCATGATCTGGCCAATCGTTTTAAGGCTATGAAGTGGATAACTATTATTGCCTTCATCATACTGGCTTTAACTCTTTTACTTGCATCCAAGGATACAAGCCTGACACTTGCACTCACGTTATTGATTGTACTACCTTTCATCTGGTATATAACGCCAGCAAAACTTGGCTACAAATCCTGGCGTTATCGTAAAATGCTGACTAATTCTGGGACGGGTCGCTGACGGACAACAGATCAAAAATAATCTTAGCTTTCAGGCCATAACCCGCTATTTTCATTGTAAGCTGCGGGCGGCTCAGTGTGCTCACCTTTCGGTAATAGTCAGCAGGGAGATAACGAAACAGTCGCCAGGTACCAGGTCGCCGTAACAAGCCAAAAATGGTGTACGCATTAGCGGCCAGTGAAATTGATTTGTAGACACCTAACCCATTCTCACGACTAAAGCCCATAAACTCAGCTGTAGACATCGCGGCATTCGCGACCAGCCCTTCACTGGTAGTGTTGTTAGTTGCGTAGCGAGCCACTTCTTTACTGATGCTGTTTGCCCCGTCAGTAACCAGAATCGCACCAGCAAGAACTCCGAGAGGGGTCATAGTGCCTATGAGGGTAAATCCTGCGGCTATTTCAGCACCGGCCAGGACAACACTAACAGCCGAGATCACATACCCAACAATTTTGTTATTCTCTCGGATAAACTCGACTTTAGCGTAAAGCTTCGCTGCCTTCGTTCTTAATAAACGCGCTTGTTCCAGCAGGTTACTGTTTTCTTCTCTGAGAATTTTAACGCATTCCATGCATTCTTCATCTGATTTAGCCCGACGAGCTAACGTGAACTGATGTTCTATGAGGTCCCGAATTTCCTGAACAAACTTCATTCGAGTCAAACTATCGCTGAGATGAAAAGCCGACAGAGTGTTGGCTGTATTTACCAGTTTCCTGGCTTCCATATTCACCATCGTTTCCGCCCAGGCTTTATTTCTTCCACCTGAACGCATCATGTTAAGTAATGCTGCATCCATTGTAGTTCCTCTCAATTGCTTTACCGGCCTCTGCTTAGACTGATAAACGCCCCCCTGACAGCCATGCTTGCCAACGCACACACAATATAGTAGCAATGTGGTTACGGTGTCTGAAGTAGAAGTCGCTTTTTACAGCTTCGTTCCTCGGCCTACTTTACTGCGGTTAGCCTGGGACTGTTCCAGCAGTGTACGGAACGCCGACAGGTCACTTTTCAGGATGTCCCGGATGGATTTACCACCAATCATTCTAATAAAACAGTTAGCCGATGGGGTGTAATCACGGATATGTGATGCCGCTCTGTCGGGCTCTGTCCAATTGATATATGCATTTGTAATGCTCAAATAGATCGGTGAAGGTCAGGTTTTTCTGCTTCTGTGTGGCGGTAAAGGCGATAAACACGCCAGTTGTACCACCGGGAAGCGGGGCCGGAGGAGAGATAAGGACGGTAACTACTGGTAAACCTACAAGTTGCTGACTCAGAAAGCAAAAACCCCCGCCGAAGCGAGGGTTATAAATAAGTGGTGCCCGGACTCGGAATCGAACCAAGGACACGGGGATTTTCAATCCCCTGCTCTACCGACTGAGCTATCCGGGCAACGGGGCGCATTAAACCCGATCTGCCCGTTGCCGTCAACGAAAAATGTTGTTTTCGTTACAGACTGCGCAATCTCTCGCCATTTCGCCGCAATCTTAAGCGAAAAAGTGTGTCCAGAGCGCAGAGAGCGGCATGGCGAGCAGTAATGCGGGCAGCATATTCACCACGGCAAACATTTTGATCCCGCAAATACGTAGGCCCGTCGCCAGCAGCAGCAGGCCGCCGACGGCGGTGAAGTCCGCCATCATCGCTGGCGTGGTCAGCGGGAGAATCAAAGTGGCGCAGGTGGCAAGCGCGAGTTGAATCAGCAGCATCGGCACGCAAATCGCCGCAACGGCAACGCCGAGCGTGGTGGCGAAAATGGTGGCGGTGAAGAAATCGAGAAACGCTTTTGCAATCAATATGCTTGGGTCGCCCGTCATCCCTTCCTGCATCGAGCCGAAAATCCCGGTGCCGCTTGCGCAAAACAGAATAATGATGGCGACGTAGTTCTGAATAAACGACTCGTGCGTGCCGTGTTTCGCCTTGCCCGGTCGGGCAATCAGGTTTTTGGCTTTGCCCACCGCGCTATTGATGCCTTTTTCCAGATAGCAAAATTCGCCAATCAGTGCGCCGAGCAGTGTAGCCAGCACCATGACGGGCAGGTTGGCGCATTTGATCACTAAAAGGATGCCGATGCCTAAGGATGCCAGGCCGAATATAGAGGGCATGGATGAACGGATACGCTCCGGCAGCCGTTGACTCAACACTGCGCCCAGTACGCCGCCCAGCAATACGGCTCCGGCGTTAATAAATGGCCCGATAACCACAGTTAACTCCTGTTATTTACTCATTAATATTGCATTATTATGGCACGTCAGGGCTGCGCGAGCCTTAGCTTTGGGTGGTTTCGTGCATACTGATTCCTTCTTGCGCATGAAAATAAAAAGTGACATGATTGCGCGAATTTTCTCCTCCCTGTCTCACCGCTCGGTGAGGGTATTTGCGCTTATGAAAACCATGAAAATTGCCGTCAGCCATGAGCTGGTATCCAAAGTTTCTACGCACCGTGAAAAGGTGACGCTGGATAACACCGATTTCACCGATGTGGCGGCAGTCGTCATTACCGTTGTTGAAAGCTACAGCGGCATTCTCGCGTTGCTGAAGCGTACGGGCTTTCAGCTACCGGTGTTTATGTTCTCGCAAGAGCCTGGAGAGGTGCCTGATGGCGTCACGGCGATTATCTCGGGTAAAGCTCAGGAGTTTCTGGAACTGGAGAGCGCCGCCTGCCGTTACGAAGAGGAATTGCTGCCGCCTTTTTTCGATACCCTGAGCCAGTATGTAGAGATGGGCAACAGCACCTTCGCCTGTCCGGGCCACCAGCACGGGGCTTTTTTCAAAAAACACCCGGCAGGGCGACAGTTCTATGATTTCTTCGGTGAGAACGTATTTCGCGCCGACATGTGCAACGCCGACGTTAAGCTGGGCGATCTGCTGATCCACGAAGGCTCCGCCAAGCACGCGCAAAAGTTCGCGGCGAAAGTATTCAACGCGGACAAAACCTACTTTGTGCTGAACGGCACGTCGGCGGCCAACAAGGTGGTGACCAACGCGCTGCTGACCCGCGGCGACCTGGTGCTGTTCGACCGCAACAACCATAAATCTAATCACCACGGCGCACTGATCCAGGCGGGCGCCACGCCGGTGTATCTTGAGGCGGCGCGCAATCCGTTTGGCTTTATCGGCGGGATCGACGAGCACTGCTTTGATGACGCGTATCTGCGGGATCTGATCCGCGAAGCGGCGCCGGAAAAGGCCGAGGAGGCTCGCCCGTTCCGCCTGGCGATCATTCAACTGGGCACCTATGACGGGACGATCTACAACGCCCGCCAGGTGATCGACAAGATCGGCCATCTGTGTGACTACATCCTTTTCGACTCCGCGTGGGTGGGCTACGAGCAGTTTATTCCGATGATGGCGGAAACGTCCCCGCTCTTGCTGGAGCTTAACGAGAACGATCCGGGTATTTTCGTGACCCAGTCGGTGCACAAGCAGCAGGCCGGGTTCTCGCAAACGTCGCAGATCCATAAAAAGGATAACCACATCCGCGGTCAGGCGCGCTTCTGTCCGCACAAGCGGCTGAACAACGCGTTTATGCTGCACGCCTCCACCAGCCCATTTTATCCGCTGTTTGCGGCGCTGGACGTGAACGCCAAAATTCACGAGGGCGAGAGCGGGCGCAGGCTGTGGGCGGAGTGCGTCGAGCTGGGCATTGAGGCGCGCAAGGCAATCATCGCCAACTGCCATATGATCAAACCGTTTATTCCGCCGGTGGTGGCGGGGCGGCCATGGCAGGATCACCCCACGCAGGTCATCGCGAGCGAGCGTCGCTTCTTTAGCTTCGAGCCGGGGGCCAAATGGCACGGATTTGAGGGTTATGCGAGCGAGCAGTATTTCGTCGACCCGTGCAAGCTGCTGCTGACCACGCCGGGCATTGATGCAGAAACAGGTCACTATACCGATTTCGGCATTCCGGCGACCATTCTCGCCCACTACCTGCGCGAAAACGGCATCGTGCCGGAGAAGTGCGACCTCAACTCGATCCTGTTCCTGCTGACGCCTGCCGAAAGCAGCGAGAAGCTGGCGCAGCTGGTGGCGATGCTGGGGCAGTTTGAGCAGCATATTGAAGACGACACGCCGCTCGCTGACGTGCTGCCGACCATCTACCAAAAATACCCGGTGCGTTACCGCGACTACACGATCCGTCAACTGTGCCAGGAGATGCACGATCTCTACGTCAGCTTTAACGTGAAGGATCTACAGAAGGCGATGTTCCGCCAGGAGAGCCTGCCCGCCGTAGTGATGAACCCGCAGGATGCCAACCAGGAGTACATTCGCGGGAACGTGGAGCTGGTGCGTATTCGTGACGCTGAAGGGCGCATTGCCGCCGAAGGCGCGCTGCCGTACCCGCCAGGCGTGCTGTGCGTGGTGCCGGGAGAAGTCTGGGGCGGGGCGGTACAGCGTTACTTCCTGGCGCTGGAAGAGGGCATTAATATGCTGCCGGGCTTCTCGCCGGAGTTGCAGGGCGTTTACAGCGAGAAGGATGCGGACGGGATTAAGCGGCTGTATGGGTACGTATTGAATGTCTGAACGCAGGCCCGGTGGCGCAAGCTTACCGGGCCTATAATACTTCGTCAGGCTTCTGCGCGGCGGTACATCCTTCTCGGATGCCCAATCTTCCCGTACAGCATCTCCACCGTCAGAAAACCCACCTCCACGCAATGTTCCAGATAGCGTCGGGTGGTGGTTTTACTCAGTCCCGTCTCGCTCACCACCTCATCCACCGTAAAGCAGTGCGCCGCCTTGCTGTTAAACAGCGTTTGCACCCGCGCCAGCGTGTTCTCCTCTATTCCCTTGCTGCCGTTGTCCAGACGATAGTTTTTCGCCTGTAACTGATAGAGTGAATCCACGTTCTGCTGGTCGACAATCTTCCAGACCCGCTGCTGTTCGGTAAACTGCACAAAACGCTCCAGCGACTGGCTGAGCCGCTTCCAGGAGACCGGCTTAAGGATATAGTCAAACGCGCCGTTTCGAATGGCCTGGCTACAGGTGTCCATATCGCTGGCGGCAGTGATGAAAATCACCGAGCAGTTGGCGCGGGCCAGCATCGGGTTGCTTATAAGAGTGATGCCTTTGCCGTCCGGCAGGTAGTTATCCAGCAGCATCAGCTGCGGCTGTTTACTCTCAAGCTGAACCTGCGCGTCGGCCAACGACGCGGCAATCCCCACCAGCCTCAGGCGCGGATGTTTACCGATAAGCTCCGCGTGCAGCTGTGCCAGTTCGTTCTCGTCTTCAACAATCAGTACGTCGATAAGTTCATGTTGCATAGTCGGTATCTTCCAGTTGCCGGACGGTTCCCGAGGCCGGGATAAACAGTGAGAAAATGGTCCCGTGCGGCATGTTATCGGCAACTTCTATTGTGCCGCCAGCCTGCGTGACGTAGCTTTCAATCAGATACAGGCCAATCCCGTGATCGCCCCGCGTTTTGGTGGTGATGCCGCGTTCAAATATCCGGTCACGGATCGCCGGGGTAATGCCAACGCCCTGGTCGGCCACTTCAATAATCAGCTCCTGCTCGCTGAGTTTTATCAGCACTTCCACCGGCGCATGCGGGAGCGGCGATCGCTGCGTCGCTTCGATGGCGTTATCCAGCAGGTTGCCAATAATCGAAATCAGCTCTTGCTCTCCCAGCGGCAGGAACGGTTTGTCCAGCCGACAGGCCGGGTCGAAACTCAGCTCGACGCCTTTCTCACGCGCGCGGGCGGCTTTTCCCAGCAGCAGCCCGCAAAGTGTCGGGGAACTAAAGCGGGAGGAGATAAAGTCCAGCAGCTCCTGAGCATGCTCCGACTGCGCCTGAATGTAGCGAATGGCCTCTTCATAGCGGCCCATATGCAGCAGGCCGGAGAGGGTGGTCATCCGGTTCAGCTGCTCATGACGCATAATGCGCAGGTTATCGACGTAGCGTTTTACCTGGCTGAGCTGGCTGCTGAGAGAGTCGATCTCGTTGCGATCGCGGAAGGTGATCACCCAGCCCTGCAGCGACCCCTCAAGCATGATGTGTACCCGGCTGGCAATCACCGTGAGATCGTTAAAGCGGCAAATCTCGTCATGGGTATCTTTCGCCAGCATCGTCTGCGTGTCGAAGAACGGGACCGGATCGATCACCTGGCTTATCAGCTGCCCGCGCAGTTCCCGGGCCGGCTGGCTCAGGCCCAGCAGCTTGCGCGCCGCCTGGTTGATCACCTCTATGCGCCGTTCGTTATCAATGGCGATCACGCCTTCGTAGATGGACTCCATCATCGCCTTTTGCTGGCGCACCAGCAGGCCGATCTCTCGTGGCTCCAGGGAGAAGATCTGCTTCTTAATACTACGGGTAAAGAACCAGGAGAAGACAAAGAGGGCGATCAGCAGCAGCACGGCGGCAATCAGGATATTGACCACTTTACTGACGGTAATGGTGTCCAGGTAGCTGGTGAGATAGCCAACTGAAACAATGCCGACCACCTGTCCGGCGTCGTTGAAAATGGGCGCTTTACTGCGCAGTGAAATGCCCAACCCGCCTTTACGTATGGTTGTCGTGCTTTTCCCCTGCAATACGGCTTCATTGTCGCCGCCGACCAGCGTCGTGCCCACCCTGTCGGCAAAGACGGAGTGAAAAAGATGCCGTCCCGTATTATCGCCAATGACAATAAAGCTGGCGTCGCTGTGCGCGGCCATTTTCTGCATGAAATCATGAATGGCGTTGATATCTTTTTGTTCAACTTCAGTACGCAATGACGGAATAAGCGCAATCTCTTCCGCCTGTATTTTAGCGCGCGCACTCATTTCCTGATAAAGCTGTTTTCCGACATCGGCATAATAATATCCGCCCAGCAGCACAAAAAGTACTGAGAAAAAGGCAACCAGCGAAATAAACAGCTTAATCTGGAAAGAGACTTTCATAACTATCACGCAAAGTAGCGGCAAAGATCGTCAATATATCATCTTTTTTCATGCGGATGTCCGCTTTGCGGGAAACTTGTGATCCCTTGCACAGCAAGGGCTGTAAATGATTTATCCAGAAGGCTTAAGATCTTCATGCTGCTAAGTTAAATGTTATTTGGTCGTTCAATTCAGAAAAGAAACCATAAAAACCACGATAATAAATAAGGCATAAATCACATTAAATAAAAGAAACCATAAAAACCATAGCTGCCATTAAAACTTCGCTTTTAATATGCCATTCCTCACATAAAGTAGGCCTTTGTGACTCTAAGCTGAACGCACAAAATAACTAAGGGGCTTATTATGAGCACAACTGACGATTCTTTCTCTGTTACCCACGACCCGATTGAAATTCAGCGGCCTTCGCTTAAAGAGCGCTGGTGGCATATTATGGATACCTGGAAAATCGGGATTATTCCTCTGCCGCTGTTCGTTCTGGCGGGCGTGCTGATCGCGATTGATTGCCTGGGCGGAAAGCTGCCGAGCGATATCGTGGTGATGGTGGCGACGCTGGCCTTCTTCGGCTTTGCCTGCGGTGAGTTCGGCAAACGCCTGCCGATTGTCGGCAAGCTTGGTGCGGCGGCGATTTGCGCCACCTTTATCCCTTCCGCGCTGGTCTACTACGGTTTGCTGCCGGACGTGGTGGTGGAATCCACGACCAAATTCTACAAATCCACCAACATTCTCTACCTCTATATCTGCTGCATTATCGTCGGCAGCATCATGAGCATGAACCGCACGGTGCTGATTCAGGGCTTCCTGCGCATTTTCTTCCCGATGCTGTGCGGTGAAATCGTCGGCATGATTGTTGGCATGGGCGTGGGGCTGGCGCTGGGCCTGGAGCCGTTCCAGATCTTCTTCTTTATCATTCTGCCGATCATGGCGGGCGGCGTCGGGGAAGGGGCGATTCCGCTTTCCATCGGCTATGCCACCCTGCTGCATATGGACCAGGGTGTAGCGCTCGGCCGCGTGCTGCCGATGGTCATGCTCGGCGGGCTGACGGCAATCATCATCTCCGGCTGCCTGAACCAGCTCGGTAAACGCTACCCGCACCTGACCGGTGAAGGCCAGCTGATGCCTAACCGCGCGAATGCCGATGCCACCGTCTCTCAGCCTGCGTTTTCCGGTAAAGCGGACGTGACGACTATCGCCTCCGGCGCGCTGCTGGCGGTGCTGCTGTACATGCTGGGCATGCTCGGCCACAAGCTGATTGGCCTGCCTGCGCCCGTTGGCATGCTGTTTATGGCGGTGCTGGTGAAGCTCTGCAACGGCGCCTCTCCGCGCCTGCTGGAGGGCTCGCAGGTGGTGTACAAATTCTTCCAGACCTCCGTGACCTACCCGATCCTCTTCGCCGTTGGCGTGGCCATTACCCCGTGGCATGAACTGGTGGCCGCCTTCACGCTGACCAACCTGCTGGTGATTATCAGCACCGTCTCCGCGCTGGTGGCGACCGGGTTCTTCGTCGGCAAAAAGATCGGTATGCACCCGATTGATGTCGCCATCGTCTCCTGCTGCCAGAGCGGCCAGGGCGGTACCGGCGACGTGGCGATCCTGACCGCAGGCAACCGCATGAGCCTGATGCCCTTCGCCCAGATTGCTACCCGTATCGGCGGGGCGATTAACGTCTCTGTCTCACTGCTGATTCTGGGCAACTTCCTCGTCTAAGTATTCAGGAAAAAACAATGAAACTCGCAAGCTTTTTATACCAGGGAAAACGCAGCTACGGCATCGTCCAGGCCGAGGGCGTGATTGATTTAGGCCGCCGCCTGGGCGACCACTATGGCGACCTTAAAGCGCTGCTGCAGGGCAACGGGCTGGCGTTGGCCACCCGTTACCTGAACGACGCGGTGGATGTACCGCTGAGCGCCATCACCTTCTTACCTGTGATCGTGCAGCCGGAAAAAATCCTCTGCGTGGGCATGAACTACGCCGACAAGCGCAAGGAGTTTGACCAGCACAACCCGGCCCCAACGCTGTTTGTCCGCTTCCCGGACTCACAGACCGGCCACAACGAGCCGGTGCTGAAGCCGCGCCACTCCAGCGAATTCGACTACGAAGGCGAGCTGGCGGTGATCATCGGTAAGGGTGGGGAGAACATCAGCCGCGATGACGCCCTGCGCCACGTGGCGGGTTACAGCTGCTACATGGACGGCTCCGCCCGCGACTGGCAGCACACCTGGTTCACCGCCGGTAAAAACTGGCGTCAGACCGGCGCGTTTGGCCCGTGGATGGCGACGGCGGATGAGATCCCGGACCCGCACAGCCTGGCGATCCGCACCTGGCTTAACGGCCGCATGGTGCAGGAGGACAACACCAGCAGCATGATCCACAAGGTCGCGGAGCTCATCGAGTACATCAGCACCTTTACCCGCTTAAGCCCGGGCGACGTGATCATCACCGGCTCCCCGGGCGGCGTGGGTAAAAAGCGTAACCCGCCGCTGTTTATGAAAGAGGGGGATCGCATTGAGGTGGAGATCGAGCATATCGGTCATCTGAGCAACGTGATTGTTGAAGCGCCAGCCGTCGGGCTTGCGGCGGCACACTGAGAAAGGCGGCATGAACAGTCAACCCATCGATTTTCGCCAGACGCTGGTGGCGAAACACCCGGAACGCTTAAGCCAGATCCGCTACCTGCTGGCAGACAGCGGCCTTGGCCTGGACAACGACATCACGCTGTTTGTCGAAGCCTGGTCCGGCGCGCAGCTGGTGGGTTGCGCAGGACTTGCCGGCAACGTCATCAAATGCGTGGCGGTCAACGAGCAGCTTCGTGGGGAAAACCTCAGCGCGCGGCTGCTGGCAGAGGTGGAAAATGCGGCGCTGGAGCGCGGCCATTTTCACCTCTTCCTCTGCACCCGTCCGTGCAACCGGGAGCGCTTTGCCCGCAGCGGCTTCTGGCCAATTGCCCAGAGCGGGAACAACGCGGTGCTGATGGAGAACACCCCGCAGGGGATCGCGCGCTACTGCCGTACCTTAAGCCGGATGCGAAAGGGCGGGGAGAAAACTGGCGCGATAGTGATGAACGCCAATCCGTTCACCCTCGGCCACCGCCATCTGGTGGAGCAGGCGGCGCAGCGGTGCGATGCCCTGCATCTGTTCGTGGTGCGTGAAGACGCCTCGTTCTTCCCGTTCAGCGCGCGTCTCGAGATGGTGCGCGCGGGCGTAGCCCATCTGCCGAACGTGGTGGTGCATGAAGGCTCGCAGTACATCATCTCCCGCGCCACCTTCCCGGCCTACTTCCTGAAGGAGACCGGAAAAGTGCAGCAGGCGTGGAGCGAGATCGACGTGCTGATCTTCCGGGACTTCATCGCCCCGGCGCTCGGCATCACGCACCGCTTCATCGGCTCGGAGCCTTTTTGCGACATCACCCGCCAGTACAACCAGACGCTGTATGACCTGCTGGCCTCGCATATCGAGGTGGTGGAAATGCCGCGCATCAAGGCCACCGGCAACGCCATTTCGGCGTCCGAAGTGCGCCGTTTAATCAAGACACAGCAGTTTTCCCGGATCCGGGAGATCGTCCCGGACTCCACCTTCGCGCATCTCGAAACACACTATCGTGCGAGTGCGGAAGTCGCATAACTATCAGGAATTTATCATGAATATTGTAAGGGAGGCGCTGGCCGGAACGCAGGAGTCCAGCGACCTGATGGTGAAAATCGCCCCCGCTCACGGCGAGCTGGAGATTGTCATCCACAGTGAAGTGATTAAGCAGTTTGGCGAGCAAATTCGCCGGGTGGTCAACGACACGCTGCGCGCCATGAACGTGCGCCAGGGATTAATCATTATTGAAGACAAAGGGGCGCTGGACTGTGTTATTCGCGCCCGCCTGCAAAGCGCGCTGATGCGTGCCGCCGATGAACAGGCCATCAACTGGGAGGCGCTGAAATGAGCAAACTCCGCCGCAGTATGCTGTTCCTGCCGGGCGCCAACGCCGCCATGCTTTCCACCGCGTTTATCTACCGCCCCGACTCCATCATGTTTGACCTTGAGGACGCCGTCGCCCTGCGTGAGAAGGACACCGCCCGACTGCTGGTATTCCACGCGCTACAGCACCCGATGTATCAGGATATCGAAACCGTGGTGCGCATTAACCCGCTCAGCACGCCGTTTGGCCTGCTGGATCTGGAAGCCGCCGTGCGCGCGGGTGTTGACGTGATCCGCCTGCCAAAAACCGACACCCCGGACGACGTCTACGAGCTGGAAGGCCATCTTGAGCGCATTGAACGCGAGTGCGGCCGCGAGGTCGGCTCCACCCGCGTGATGGCGGCGATTGAGTCGGCCATTGGCGTCATCAATGCCGTGGCGATTGCCCGCAGCTCCCCGCGCCTCATCGGCATCGCGCTGGCCGCCTTTGACTACGTGATGGACATGCAGACCGAGCGCGGCGACGGCACCGAGCTGTTCTATGCCCGCTGCGCCGTGCTGCACGCCGCTCGCGCCGCGGGCATCGACGCCTTCGATGTGGTGTGGTCAGACGTTAACGACGAGGCTGGGTTCCTTCGCGAGGTCGATCTGATCCGCAAGATGGGCTTTAACGGCAAATCGCTGATTAACCCGCGCCAGATTGACCTGCTGCACAACGCCTACGCCCCGACGCAGGAAGAGGTGGATCACGCCAAAAGGGTGATTGAGGCGGCAGAAGAGGGCGAGCGTAACGGCCTGGGCGTGGTGTCGCTCAACGGCAAAATGGTGGATGCACCAATTATTAACCACGCGCAGGTGGTGCTGGAGCGCGCGGCGGCTTCCGGCGTGCGTCGGTAAGGATAAGACAATGAATCAGACTGAACTTCTCCACGTAAACTTCCCCCATCTGCGGGACCTGAAACCCTTTGATACTGCCCACAGCGCGACGCCCTGGCTGGCGGATAATGACGCGAAGCACAACCGCAAGCTCTGTGCCTCCCTTGAAGAAGCCGTAGCGCGCAGCGGCCTGCAGGACGGGATGACTATCTCCTTCCACCATGCCTTTCGCGAAGGCGACCGGGTGATCAACACCGTTGTGGCGCTGCTGGCGCGGATGGGATTTAAAAACCTGACGCTGGCCTCCAGCTCGCTGATGACCTGCAACGACGCTCTGATCGAGCATATTGAAAGCGGCGTCATCACCCGGATTTACACCTCGGGCATGCGCGGCAGGCTGGCGGACGCCATCTCCCACGGGCTGATGGACGAGCCGGTACACATTCACTCCCACGGTGGGCGAGTGAAGCTGCTCCAGGACGGCGAGCTGAATATCGACGTGGCGTTTCTCGGCGTGCCGTGCAGCGATGCGTTTGGCAACGCTAACGGCACGCACGGTAAATCGTGCTGCGGCTCGCTCGGCTACGCGATGGTGGACGCGCACTTTGCTCGCAAGGTGGTGCTGCTGACCGAAGAGCTGGTGCCGTTCCCGAATATGCCCGCCAGCCTGGTGCAGGACCAGGTGGACTACATCGTGCAGGTCGAGAGCGTGGGCGACCCGGCGAAAATCAGCGTCGGCGCGGCGCGCGTCACCAGCAACCCGCGCGAGCTGATGATCGCCCGCTATGCGGCGGACGTGATCGAGCATTCCGGCTACTTCAAGCCGGGCTTCTCGATGCAGACCGGCTCCGGCGCGGCGGCCACCGCCTGCACCCGCTTTATGGAAGAGAAGATGGAGCGCAGCGGCGTAAAGGCGCGCTTTGCGCTCGGCGGCATCACCGGCAGCCTGGTGGATCTGCACGAGAAGGGGCTCATCGAAAAGCTGCTCGACACCCAGTGCTTTGACGGCCAGGCGGCGGCTTCGCTGGCGCGCAACCCGAACCACGTGGAGATCTCCACCAATGTCTACGCCAACCCCGGCAGCAAGGCGGCAAGCTGCGACCAGCTCGACGTGGTGATCCTCAGCGCCCTGGAAATTGACGTTGATTTCAACGTCAACGTCATCACCGGCTCCGACGGCGTGATGCGTGGCGCATCCGGCGGGCACTGCGACGTGGCGGCGGCAGCCAACCTGACCATCGTGGTCGCGCCGCTGCTGCGCAGCCGCATCCCCACCGTCGTGAAGCGGGTGACCACGCGCCTCACGCCGGGCGAAAGCATCGACGTGCTGGTTACCGATCACGGCATCGCGGTCAACCCGGCGCGCCCGGAGATCCGCGAGCGGCTGCTGGAGGCCGGGTTGAAGGTAGTGGACATCAGCGCGCTCTATGAGCGGGCGATTTCCCTGACCGGCGTACCGAAACCGATTGAATTTACCGACAAAATCGTCGGGGTGATCCGCTACCGCGACGGCAGCGTGATCGACACCGTACGACAGGTGAAGGAGTCAGTATGATTTTAGCGACACCCGTGCGGGCGGGTGTCAGCCTGGAAGAACTGCTGGCGGCGAAAGAGCGTCGCGCAGCCCGTCAGGCTGACATGCTTGAGCACTATAAACAGCCGGTGATCTCCCTCACGCTGGTCACGCCAGGGGAAATCAAGGACAGCCTGCGCTATCGCAACACCATGGGCGTGGCGCTCCAGATGTGCGACCAGCTGCTGTGGGAGAACCGCTGGCAGGTGCTGGACCGCCAGGTGCTGTGGCTGCCCACCGGACCGGAAGCCTTGTGGTGCGTCGCCCATCCGGCGGCGGAAATCAAAGCGCACTGCGCGGAACTGGAGCAGACGCACCCGCTCGGCAGGCTGTGGGATCTGGACGTGATTTGTCCTCAGCATGGCCACGTGGGGCGTCAGTCGCTGGGGGCAAACCTCAGGCGCTGCCTGATCTGCGACGAGCCCGCGCATGCCTGCTCCCGTTCGCGGCGCCATCCCGTTGAGCAGGTAGTTTCCCGCGTGGAGAAGACGATCGATGACTGGTTTGCTCGCGACTAAACCGCGCCCGGTTGACGTGCCCGGGCTTGCCGAAGCGGCGCTGTGGCAGGAGCTGGAGCTGACGCCCAAGCCGGGGCTGGTGGACAAGCTTAACAACGGTTCCCATCGCGATATGGACCACGCGCTGTTTGTCCGTAGCATTGCGGCGATTACGCCGTGGTTTGCCCGTTTTGCGGAGCTGGGCGAGGCACATGCGGACAAGCCAGCCGCTCAGCAGCTGCGGATTATCCGCCCGATGGGGATGGCCTGCGAGCAGGCGATGTACGCCGCGACGAACGGCGTGAACACGCATAAGGGTGGGATTTTTGCTCTCGGCCTGCTGTGCTTCGCTGCCGGGCGTGTGAAAAATATCTCCGCCAGCAGCCTCTGTTGTGAGGTGAGTAACATCTGTAGCGGGCTGGTGTCGCGGGAGCTGGCAGCGCGCAGCGGGCAGGCGACGGCGGGCGAGCGGCAGTTTCAGCAGTACGGCTTAACCGGGGCGCGAGGCGAGGCGGAGAGCGGCTTTGCGACGGTGCGTAAGGCGCTGGGGCAGTGGAACGGACAGTCGCTTCACGGCCTGCTGTTGCGCCTGATGGCGGTCAATCAGGACAGTAATCTCGTGTCACGCGGCGGCATTCAGGGGCTGCGCTACGTTCAGGGCTATGCGCGGAAACTGCTGGCTAACGGCTGGGATCGCGAGGCGTTGCTTAAGATGGATAAGGCACTGATTGAACGAAACCTGAGTCCGGGCGGCAGCGCGGATTTGCTGTCGGTGGGGTGGGTGCTCTCTGCAATAAAATAGCCGGGTGGCGGCTACGCCTTACCCGGCCTACGGTCTGGTTTTGTAGGCCCGGTAAGCGAAGCGCCACCGGGCACAACAATTAATGCGCAATCGGCTGTGTACCGTGCGCTGTGCGAACGTGCTTGTACTTGAACAGCGCGAGGAACGCGAAGAACAGCACCAGCGAATACGCCGCGAAGATCAGCCACACGGGCTGCCAGTCGGTCATACCGTTGGTGGTGTACATCTCAACCACTTTACCGCTCACCACGCCGCCCAGAATACAGCCGAAGCCGTTAGTCATCATCAGGAACATGCCCTGCGCGCTGGCGCGGATTTCAGGCTTCACCTCTTTTTCCACAAACACCGAACCGGAAATGTTGAAGAAGTCGAAGGCGCAGCCGTAAACAATCATCGACAGCACCAGCAGCACGGTGCCGAACGCGCTCGGGTCGCCGTAGGCGAACAGGCCGAAGCGCAGCATCCACGCGGCGATACTGATCAGCATGACGTTTTTGATGCCGTAGCGGCTCAGGAAGAACGGGATGGTCAGGATGAACAGCGTCTCGGAGATCTGCGAGATGGACATCATCACCGACGCGTGCTCAACGATAAAGCTCCCGGCAAACAGCGGATCGTTATCGAAGCTGTGCAGGAAGGTGTTGCCGAACATGTTGGTGATTTGCAGCTCCGCGCCCAGCAGCATGGAGAAGATAAAGAAGATCGCCATGCGCTTGTTTTTGAACAGCGCGAAGGCGTCCAGGCCAAGCATGGTGCTCCAGCTCTGGTTTTTCTGCTGGTTAGATACCGGAATGGTTGGCAGCGTCAGGGTGAACAACGCCAGCAGTACGGAGAGCGCAGCACCAATATACAGCTGCATGTGGCTCAGCTCGAAGCCCGCGAAGCTCACGCCCCACATCGCCATGATAAAGCCGATGGTGCCCCAGATACGGATTGGCGGGAAGTCGGTGACGATATCCAGGCCGGCAGATTTCAGGCGGTAGTAGGAGATGGAGTTGATCAGCCCAAGCGTTGGCATATACGCCAGCGAGTTAAGCAGGATCACCATAAACATCGCCCCCGGCGTGGTCACTTCGGCCGCCATAAACAGCGTCCCCGCACCCACCAGATGGCAAAGCATATACAGCCATTTCGCACTTAACCATTTATCCGCCACGATACCGAGCAGCGTTGGCATGAAAACAGCCGCAATACCCAACGAGCTGTAGACGGCACCGATTGACGCACCATCAAACTTGAGCGTCACAAACATATAGGAGCCGAGTGTAGTCAGCCAGCTACCCCACAGGCAGAACTGCAGAAACGACAAGATTTTAAGCTGCAGCTTAAGGTTCATGTTACTTTCCTCACAAGTGAGCGGGAGATATGTTGTTATAGGAACATTCAGGGTTGTTATTTGATGCAATTCTATCAGTTGGCAACGATATGTTTTGTTATCTCCCGCAAAAAAATGCAATCCACATTAATTTGCAGTTTGGATTGTGATGCAAATAACATTTTCGTATGGGTGGAGGATAGGTGCGGCCTGATGCCCTCACCCTGACCCTCTCCCACAGGGGAGAGGGATCCCCAGTAATTTTTTCCTGAAGCGATGAACATTGCTTCAGAGAAATGAATAACTTACAGCGATGTCCTGGTCCGGCTGTAAATCGCTGAGGCGTTTCCTGTAGGCCGGGGCGAGGCGCATGGATGCGCCGAGAGGGCGGGCTTTACAGGGATGTTACCTCCGCCCGCCCCCGACAAGCCGAAAGGAATAAGCCGAAGGCACCGCGAAGCGGCGATTTACCGCCGGGAGCCCGGGTCGCCAGGGCGGCGGCGATTGAGCCGCCCTGGCACGTTCACCGGCCATGTCCTTACAGAGTAGCAAGGAACATAAAGTGAACGGAATGACCACTTCAGCCGTATGTTCCCCCTCACCCCAGCCCTCTCCCTCTGTACAGTCCGGGGACATGGTAGACAGGTGTTCGGGGACATGGTGAACACTTTTTAACATCCTTTACCCATGGTGATCGACTTTTTCTTCAGGTCGATCACCCCCACTTTCGTGCTGTACCACCACACTTCATAGCAGCCGTCATCCTGTGTCTCCCTCAGCCCGACCCGTTCTCCCCTGAACGCCTTGCCTGCGCTCAGACTGACACCCTGTATGCTCAGCTTTCCGCTGACATCCACTTTCCTGACCTTCACCCCTTCATCGTATTCAGGTGGCGTTACGCTGCCGCTGTACTGCCGGGCAGACGGCTGATAACGCGAGGCCGGTACCGCCATATCCAGCGCCTCGTGCGGGCGTTCAAGGTTGTACACCGTGCGCCAGTGATCGAAAGCGCGCTGCAGCTCTCCGCTGTCCGCGAACCATTTTCCCTGCAGCATTTCCGCCTTCAGGCTGCGGTGAAAACGCTCCAGCTTGCCCTGCGTCTGCGGATGATAAGGCCGGGAGTGCCCCACCCGGATACCGTGGCGCATCAGCCACAGCTCCAGCGCCGTCCAGGTGCCGGTGGTGTCGCCCCACGGTGAGCCGTTGTCCATCGTCATCCTGTCCGGCAGGCCGTAGCGTTCAAACGCACTGACCAGCTGCTGCACGGTCTCGCGCCGTTCATCGGTACAGTGCGCCAGGCACAGGGAAAAACGGGAGTGGTCGTCCAGCAGGGTGAGCGGATGGCAGCGGCCACCGCCAAAGGGAAAGTGGCCCTTAAAATCCATCTGCCAGAGGCGATTCGGCGCGTCGTGTTCGAACCGTCCCGTGGCGGGAATGCCCGGTGTTGCGCCCGGCAGCAGGCCGTGACGGGCCATCAGGCTATGGACGGTGCTGAAGGCGGGCATACGGTGCCCCTGGTCTTCAAGCCAGCGCTTAATCTTGCGGGCGCCCCAGCGTTGATGACGGTCATGGGCCATGCGCAGCAGGGCGGTGATGTCGTCAGATGAGCGGTTCGGGGAATGGTGCGGTATGCGCGGGCGGTCCTGAAGGCCGGCGGCACCTTCCTGAGCCCAGCGGCGAAGCCACTTGTAGGCGGTGGCAGGAGAAATGCCGAACTGACGGCAGAGGGAACGGATGTTCGCCCCGTCCTGCGAGGCGAACAAAACAAACTCGGTACGTAATGACATGGTATCTCTCGCATCCCAGGGCATAAGCGACTCCATAAACGGGTTCTTATACCTCAGTTGTAAGTGTCTACCATGTCCCCGAACAAGTGTTCACTATGTCCCCGGACCGTACACCCACAGGGAGAGGGTAAGCAGAACGCCTTCTCCTTGCTGGAGAAGGTGTGTTGATTATCGACGACGATAGTTTTTCTGCGCCGTATTCACCTTATACAGGTACCGGCGGGACTCCGCAGACGGGTGGCGGGTGGTGAGGGTGGAGTAAACATCCCCCGGCGTCATGCTGTTGATGATGTTCGCAGCCTGCACTTTGTCATTCGAGAAGACGCGCAGCACGCTGCCCGCGCCGCCGTTATAGGCGGTGATCACCGCGTAGCGACGCGACGTCGGGTTATCAATTCCGCCGAGATAGATATTGTTCAGCATCGCCAGATAGGCCGTGCCGGTATCAATGTTGCTTTGCGGATCGAACAGATAGCTGCGGCTCGGCGTGCCGGATTTCCCCTGCGAGCGGAAGACGTCTTTACCGGCGCTGTGCTGGACAACCTGCATCAGCCCCAGCGCGTCGGAACGGCTGACCGCGTACGGGTTGAACGAGGATTCGGTCTGCATAATCGCCAGGATCAGCGACTCGTCCACGCCATACTTACGCGACGCCTGACGCACCATGCCCAGATACTTATGCGCACGCTTGTCGAGGTGGTTCGGGACAAGGTTAATGGTAACGCTGTAGATAATCTTCAGGCCGTTAGAGCGGCTCTTCAGGCGCGTCTGCAGCAGGTAGTCGGCAAATTTCGTAGCGCGACCTTCCCAGCGGATCGGCTGTCCGGTCTGGTCGACAACCTGACCGTACAGGAACGGCTCTTTCGAAATGGTGATGTCGTCCGCATCGGAGTAGAGATCGATAGATCCCGGATCGTCACCCATCAGCAGGGTTTTGACGATCGCCTGACGCAGCCGTGCCGCAGGGTCGGTGCCTGCGATGGTCTCAATGGTGATCGTACCCTCATCAAAGTTGATGTGGCTACGGGTCAGATAGGCGTCGGTGTACTTAACGTAGTCCTTCGGTCCGGCAATAAGAACTTCGTTAAATCCCCATATGTTCTCGATGTTATGGGCAAACTGCCCCATCAAAATGTCAAAACCGTTGGTGTCCTTGACCCAGGCTTCATTGTAATCATCGCCTTTTTTGGACGAGCACGAGACCAGCAACGGCGCAACAAGGGCTAGCGCTAAAAGTTTTTTCATCATTCCGGGAGTGCGTGTTGTGTTTGCTTTAACGGCGGGGTTTCACCCGCACGCTGTTATTTTTCCGGCGGCGTATAGCCTTCGATGTGGACGTCTTTGCCCTCGAACAGGAAGTTCACCATCTCCTGCTCCAGCAGCTTGCGGTGCTCCGGGTTCATCATGCTGAGCTTTTTCTCGTTGATCAGCATGGTCTGTTTTTTCTGCCACTGTCCCCAGGCTTCTTTGGAGATCTCGTTATAGATGCGCTTGCCCAGGTCGCCCGGGTAGAGCTGGAAATCCTGGCCTTCAGCGTCGCGCTGCAGGAAAGTACAAAAAATGGTTCTGGCCATACGTATTCCTCTTTGTGTTGCCGATGCTAAACCATTGCACCGGCACGTAATTGCTGTAACAGGCGCTCCACGGGAGCCGCCAGCCCGACTGATGGCGGTTGCGCTAAGTTATACCAGAGAGCGGTGCCTTCATCCATGCAGGAGGTGAATGAGGACACGGGAAGCCACATCGGTACTATATCCAGATGGAAATGGCTGAAGGTGTGGCGAAACGCGGTCAGCTGCGTCAGGGTATCTGCAGCAATGCCGCGCTGTTCAAGCCATTCACGCAGCAAGTCTTCATCTTCAAACTGTGGGAAGCAGTATAGACCACCCCACAGACCGCTCGGCGGACGCTGGGCGAGGAAGACCTCGTCACCGTGCTGCATCAGCAGCATATAGCCGGTGCGCTCCGGCAGCGTCTGTTTAGGTTTCTTACCCGGATACTGCGCCCATGACTGGTTGGCATACGCCACGCAGAGGTTGTTCACCGGGCAGAGTTCGCACTTTGGTTTTGAGCGCGTGCAGACCATCGCGCCAAGATCCATCATCGCCTGGTTAAAACGCTCTACGCCCTTCGCCGGGGTGACCGCTTCAGCGATCTCCCACAGGCGTTTTTCAACGTCTTTCTTACCCGGCCAGCCGTCAACGGCGTAGCAGCGTGCGAGCACGCGCTTCACGTTGCCGTCGAGGATCGGGAAATGCTTGCCTAATGAAAGGGAGAGGATCGCGCCTGCGGTTGAACGTCCTACGCCGGGTAAATCCGCCACCTCGTCAAAGGTTTCAGGGAATTTACCGTTGTGGCGGGTGGCGACCTGCTGCGCGGCCTTGTGCAGGTTGCGCGCGCGGGCGTAATAGCCCAGCCCGGTCCACAGGTGCAGCACTTCGTCCAACGGCGCGTTTGCCAGGTCGGTGACCGTCGGGAAGCGTGCCATAAAACGCTCGAAGTAAGGGATCACGGTGGCGACCTGCGTTTGTTGCAACATCACCTCGGAGAGCCATACTTTGTAGGGCGTTTTTTCAATTTGCCAGGGCAGGGTTTTACGCCCGTATTTGTCGTACCAGTCCAGCACCTGGGCTGAAAATTGAGAGGCTTGCATGGTCATCGATTCGCATAATCAGGGACGCAGATTGCAGCACAGCGTCCATCTGCTGTAAACCGGATCTTTCCCATGCTTGCATAGAAGCCTTAACTTTGGATAATGCCCGTTTCCCGAACATTCTCACAAGCAGACAACTCTTTTATGAAAAACGACGTCATTTCACCGGAATTTGATGAAAACGGTCGCCCGCTGCGCCGTATTCGCAGCTTTGTCCGCCGTCAGGGCCGCCTGACCAAAGGGCAGCAACACGCGCTGGACAACTACTGGCCGGTGATGGGCGTTGAGTTCAGCGAGCAGCCGCTCGACTTTACCGAGCTGTTTGGCCGCGACGCGCCCGTCACGCTGGAGATCGGGTTTGGTATGGGCACCTCGCTGGTCACTATGGCGAAAGCGCGCCCGGAGCAGAACTTCCTCGGCATTGAAGTACACTCGCCGGGCGTCGGCGCGTGCCTGGCAACGGCCCACGAAGAGGGCGTTGAGAACCTGCGCGTGATGTGTCACGACGCGGTGGAAGTGCTGCACAAAATGATTCCTGACAATTCTTTGAACATGGTTCAGCTCTTTTTCCCTGACCCATGGCACAAAGCGCGTCATAATAAACGCCGTATCGTTCAGGCACCGTTTGCCGAGCTGGTGAAAAGCAAGCTCAAGCTGGGCGGCGTTTTCCACATGGCGACCGACTGGGAACCTTATGCGGAACACATGCTGGAAGTGATGTCGTCTCTGGACGGGTACAAAAATCAGTCCGAGAGCAACGACTACGTACCGCGTCCGGAATCGCGTCCGGTGACAAAATTTGAACAGCGTGGCCATCGTCTTGGTCACGGCGTATGGGACTTAATGTTCGAGAGGGTGAAATAATGGCAAAGAATCGTAGCCGTCGTCTGCGTAAAAAGATGCACATCGAAGAATTCCAGGAAGTGGGCTTCTCCGTTGCCTGGCGTTTCCCGGAAGGCACCAGCGTTGAGCAGATCGACCAGGACGTTGATGCGTTCATCAACGAGGTAATCGAGCCAAACAAGCTGGCCTTCGACGGTAGCGGCTACCTGGCATGGGAAGGTCTGATCTGCACCCAGGAAGTGGGCAAATGCACCGAAGAACATCAGGCCCTGGTTCGCAAATGGCTCGAAGAGCACAAGCTGGAAGATGTCCGCGTGAGCGAACTTTTCGACGTTTGGTGGGACTAATAAAGCAGTAAGCGGGCCAGCATTAGCTGGCCCATTTTGTCTGAGGGAGTGTTTATGATGCGCAAAACGTTGCTGGCTGTTGCTTTGATGGCAACCGGATTCACCGCCCATGCGGATTATCAATGTAGCGTCACCCCGCGTGATGACGTGGTGTTAAGCCCGCAAACCGTGCAGGTCAAAGGCGAGAACGGCAATCTGGTGATTACGCCGGAAGGGAACGTCACCTTTAACGGCAAACAGTACAACCTGACTGCCGCACAGCGTGAGCAGGCGAAAGATTATCAGGCCGATTTGCGTACCGCGCTGCCATGGATCAATGAAGGTGCCCTGACGCGCGTCGAAAAGAGCCGCGTCGCGCTGGACAACATCATCACTAAAGAGGTGGGGGAGAGCAGTAATATGCGCTCCCGCCTTACGAAGCTCGACAAGCAGCTCAAAGAGCAGATGAACCGCATTATCGAGACGCGCTCTGATGGCCTTACGTTCCACTATAAGGCGATCGATCAGGTCCGCGCCGACGGCCAGCAGCTGGTGAACCAGGCGATGGGCGGCATCCTGCAGGACAGCATCAACGAGATGGGGGCGAAAGCCGTGCTGAAAGGCGGCGGTAACCCGCTGCAGGGCGTACTGGGCAGCCTGGGCGGCTTGCAGACTTCCATTCAGAACGAGTGGAAGAACCAGGAAGATGATTTCCAGCAGTTCGGCAAAGACGTGTGTAAACGCGTGGTGTCGCTGGAAGACAGCCGGAAGGCGCTGGTGGGGACGCTGAAGTAAGTTCTCTGCGCGCTGGGTCCCTCTCCCCAGGGGAGAGGGTGTAATTGTTCCCTCTCCCTGTGGGAGAGGGTCAGGGTGAGGGCATCAGGCAGCGCAGTCGTTGCCTGATAGCCATTAACACCTCCTCCTCGTTTGTCCTGAATTCGTTATTCCAGAACCGTAGTATTTCCCAGCCGTTCGCATTCAAAAATTCAGTACGACGTGAATCATAGGTTTCGTTATTCTGATGTTGGCCACCGTCCAGCTCGATAATCAGCTTTGCCTTAAAACAGGCAAAATCCACGATATATGCACCAATCGGCATCTGGCGGCGAAACTTATAGCCAAAGAAGCGGCGTCCCCTGAGTAAATACCAGAGGCGTAACTCTTCGGGCGTCATTTGTTTACGGAGTTGTTTTGATTTTTCCATCCCCATACTCTGCCAGCCTTTCCCTTAGCCGGCAGAACGGGATGCGAAATCCTGAATCAGCCTTCAGGAATCTTCAGCGAGGAACAGCTCAAGAAGGGAGTTTAAGAACAGCTTGCCGTGCTCGGTGATCTGCCAGCATTCCTCACTCTCGGTGAGATACCCCTTTGCCAGCGCTTCGTCAATCTGCGGACGAATCACCGATTCCGCCAGGCCAGTGTACAGCGAAAACTCCGCGCGCGGCGCGGCTTCCAGCAGGCGGAAACGGTTCATAAAGAACTCAAACGGCTTATCCGCCGCCTCAACGTCGTGCTGACGCTCCAGGTAGCGGCCTTCCATATACCCGCGCGGGTGGCGGGTTTTGGCGGTACGCAGAATGCGACCATCCGGGAAGGTCACCTTGCCGTGGGCGCCGCAGCCAATCCCCAGATAATCACCAAAACGCCAGTAGTTCAGGTTGTGCTGACACTGGAAGCCCGGCTTCGCGTAGGCGGACGTTTCATACTGCTGATACCCGGCAGCGGTCAAAAGCTTGTGGCCCTGCTCGAAGATATCCCACAGCGCGTCGTCATCCGGCAGCACCGGAGGGCGGGAGCCGAACAGCGTGTTTGGCTCGATGGTGAGCTGATACCACGACAGGTGCGGTGGATTCAGCGCAATGGCCTGGCGCAAATCGTCCAGCGCCTCTTCCAGCGACTGATCCGGCAGGCCATGCATCAAATCGAGGTTAAAGCTGCGCAGCCCAAGCCCCGTTGCCAGGTTCGCCGCGCGCTTCGCCTCTTCCGGGCCGTGAATGCGCCCCAGACGCTTCAGCTTCGGCTCGCTAAAGCTCTGCACGCCGATGGAGATGCGGTTCACGCCCGCGCGCTGATACTCGACAAAACGGTCGGCCTCAACGGTGCCGGGGTTGGCTTCCATCGTAATTTCTGCATCCTCCGCCAGGTTCAGGCGCGCACGCACGCCGTCCAGCAGCGTCTGCATTGCCGGGCCTGACAGCAGGCTCGGCGTACCGCCACCAATGAAAATGGTCTTAACTTCACGTCCCTGCGCGTACGGCACATCGGCGTCCAGGTCGGCCAGCAGATGCGCGACGTAGTCATCGTGCGGCACTTCGCCCTTCAGCGCGTGCGAATTGAAATCACAGTACGGGCATTTCTGCACGCACCACGGGATATGAATATAAAGACTCAGAGGCGGCAAATTAGCCATTACGCAGTGCTTCCAGTAACAGTTTCAGCGCGCGTCCACGGTGGGAAATCGCGCTTTTCTCTTCGCGGGTCAGTTCCGCAGCGGTTTTGCCCTCGGTCGGGACAAAGAAAATCGGGTCGTAGCCAAAGCCGCCGTTGCCCGCCGCTTCACGGGTAATCACGCCCGGCCAGCTGCCGTGACAGACAATCGGCGTCGGGTCTTCCGCATGACGCATGTAGACCAGCACGCAGTGGAACTGCGCGGTACGCTGTTCGTCGGGAACGTCCTTCAGGGCCACGAGCAGCTTTTCCAGATTCTGCTGGTCGGTGGCGTCCACCCCGGAATAGCGGGCGGAGTAAATCCCCGGCGCACCGCCGAGAAAATCCACGGCCAGACCGGAGTCGTCGGCAATCGCGGGCAGGCCGGTTACCTGCGCCGCATGGCGCGCTTTCAGAATGGCGTTTTCGATAAACGTCAGGCCCGTCTCTTCGGCGGACTCCACGCCCAGCTCGGTCTGAGCCACCACGTCCAGCCCAAAATCATTTAATAGCGAGGCCAGCTCGCGCACTTTACCGGCGTTACCGGTCGCGAGAACAACTTTCTGCATGGTTTAGTCCTGTTCTGTCAGAGCCGCGACTTCCGTCGGGATAGATTGCGGATTAAGGATTTTCACCTGTTTATGCCGCCCAAGTTCACCTTTTTCAATGATGACCTGGCTTTTGGCGACGCGAAACTGTTTTGCCAGATATTTGGTCAGATGCGCGTTCGCCTGGCCATCGACCGGTGGGGCGGTGATGGCGACCTTTAGCTCGTCGCCATGCAGCCCAACAATACTGTCACGGCTGGCTTTCGGCTGAATATACAGCCGTAAAACCAGCCCGTCGGTGCAGGTGCTTACTGCACTCATAGCGCCATCCACAGCCCCGGCAGCAGCATATCGCCCGTAGACTGGAGCAGTTCGGCGATCCCCATGTTGATCACATAGAGCAGCAGCACCAGGATCATCGGGGAGAAGTCGATGCCGCCCATGGACGGAAGCAGGTTACGGATCGGACGCAGCAGCGGCTCGGCCAGCTGAATCAAGGCGTACTCTACCGGGCTACGCCCCTGGCTTACCCAGCTCATGATCGCCATCACCAGCAGTACCCAGAAGATCAGCAAACCGACGGTTTTGATCAGAATCAGGACGGCGGCAATCCAGATAATCGGCTGGAAGGTGATGACCATAAACAGCACGATGGCTTTGAGCACGCTCAGAATAAACGCCACCAGCAGCGAAGCGCTGTCGATGGGGCCCATGGCCGGGATAATACGGCGCAGCGGTCCGACAACAGGTTGCGTGATTTTCACGACAAACTGGGAGAACGGATTGTAAAAGTCACAGCGGGCCCACTGCATCCAGACGCGCAGCAAAAGCGCCATCGTGTACAGCTCAATGACCGTTGAGAGCAGGAAAGTCAACGTCTTCATGGCGTTCCTCAGGTTTCCTTATTATTTGGTGTAGTCGCGCGCACCGAAAATGGCTGTGCCGATGCGCACCATAGTGCTGCCTGCCGCGATGGCGGCTTCCATATCATCCGACATGCCCAGTGAAAGCGTGTCTACCGTTTCATAGCGCGCTTTAAGCGCCTCAAATGCTACAGCCATTTGCTGTGCCACGGCAAACTGCCTTTCATAACTTGACTCAGGTGCCGGAATGGCCATCAGTCCGCGCAGGGTTAAGCGCGGCAGGGCGGCCACCTCTGCGGCCAGCGCATCCAGCTCGTTCAGCGCAATGCCGGACTTGCTGTTTTCATCACTGATGTTGATTTGAATCAGCACGTTAAGCGCAGGCATCTCCGCCGGGCGCTGGTCGTTCAGACGGGAAGCAATACGCAGACGGTCGATGGTATGGCACCAGTCAAAGTGCTCTGCCACCAGACGGCTTTTGTTCGACTGCAGGGGACCAATAAAGTGCCATTGCAGATCGGACGTCTCCTGCTCCTGGAAGTAGCGAATTTTATCCACACCTTCCTGCACGTAGTTTTCGCCAAACGCCCGGTGACCTGCAGCAATCGCTTCTGCGATGGCGCTCGCAGGCTTGGTTTTGCTGACTGCAAGTAGCGTAATTTCTTCTGAAGCACGGCCGCAACGCGTTGCAGCGGCTGAGATTTTGTCCCGGACCTGTGCCAGGTTATGCGCAATGTCGTTCATTTTCCGAGGAGTAGTCTATGGATGTGGAAGAAATTGTGGCCCTTAGTGTAAAGCATAACGTCTCCGATCTACACCTGTGCAGTGATTCACCACCGCGCTGGCGCAGATTGGGCCGCCTTGAGCCGGCCCCGTTTCCGCCGCCGGACGTCGGGGCGTTGCTAAAGGCGTGGCTCAACGACGAACAGCAGGGCGCATGGTGGGCAAACGGGCAGGTCGATTTTGCCGTGACGGTCGCAGGAGACCAGCGTCTGCGCGGCAGTGCGTTTAAGCAGATGAAGGGCATCTCCGTTACCCTGCGGCTGTTGCCGCGTTCCTGTCCGCAGCTCCCTTCGCTTGGGGTGCCGCGCGCTATTCCCGAACTGTTGTCCAGCGACAACGGGTTGATTCTGGTAACGGGAGCGACCGGCAGCGGTAAATCCACCACGCTGGCCGCAATGGTCGACTTCCTCAACCGCCATACTGACGGCCATATCCTCACGCTTGAAGATCCGGTGGAGTTTATGTACCAGAGTGAACGTTGCCTGATTCAGCAGCGGGAGATAGGCCAGCACAGCCCGTCATTTGCAGAGGCGCTGCGCAGTGCGTTACGCGAGGACCCGGACGTTATTTTGCTGGGGGAGCTGCGCGACAGCGAAACGATCCGCCTGGCGCTGACGGCGGCGGAGACCGGGCATCTGGTGCTGGCGACGCTGCATACGCGCGGGGCAGCACAGGCGATTGAACGGCTGGTCGATACGTTCCCGGCGCAGGAGAAAGATCCGGTGCGTAACCAGCTGGCTGGCAGCCTGCGGGCAGTGCTGGCGCAAAAGCTGCTTCCCGATCTTCAGGGTGGGCGCGTCGCGCTGTACGAGCTGCTGGTAAACACCGCGGCGGCGGCGAATCTGATTCGTGAGGGGAAGACGTGGCAGCTGCCCGGCATCATTCAAACCGGCCAGCAGGCGGGAATGCAGAACTTTGACCAGAGCCTGGCGGAGAGACGGGCACAGGGGCGGCTTTAGGCCCCTGCGTTAAAAGCCCTGTTCGAAGTAGCTTTCGAGGATGATAACGGCTGAAGCGGAGTCTACGCTGCCTTTGTTGAGCGACCGGAAGCCACCGCGTTCAAACAGGCCTGCACGCGCTTCGACGGTGCTGAGACGCTCGTCGTGAAGCTTCACGGAGACGCCAAAGCGGCCATGGATTTTATTGGCGAATTTACGCGCGCGGGCGGTAAGCGGTTGCTCGGTGCCGTCCATGTTCAGCGGCAGGCCGACAATCACGTCGTCCGGCTGCCACTCTTTGAGCAGGCGCTCAATCAGGTTCCAGTCCGGCGTGCCGTCGTTAGCTTTCAGCGCCGTGAGCGGGCGGGCGGTGCCGGTGATCCGTTGACCCACGGCGACGCCGATGCTTTTGGTGCCGAAGTCGAAGGCGAGAAGGGTGCCGCTCATTACGCGTGCCCCGCTACGCCAGGCATGGTCAGAATATCAATGCCAATCAGCTTTGCCGCGTCACGCCAGCGATCGGCAATAGGGGTTTTAAACAGAATATTCATGTCCGCAGGTGCGGTAAGCCAGGCGTTATCGAGGATCTCTTGCTCAAGCTGGCCTTTCTCCCACGACGAATAGCCCAGCGCCACCAGCACTTCGGAAGGCTGCTCAGCGGTGCCCAGCGTTTCAAGCACGTCGCGCGAGGTGGTGATCACGGTGTTATCGGAGATGCGAATGCTGGAAGAGAATACCGGCGGGGTATGCAGGATAAAGCCGCGATCTTCGGCAAGAGGTCCACCCAGCATCACCGGTTTATCAAGCCGGATTTCCGGCAGGCGCGCTTCAGCCGAGATTTTCAGCTTGTCCAGAATCCCTTCAACCTGCAGGTTTTCCAGCGGTTTGTTGATGATAATACCCATCGCGCCGTCTTCATTGTATTCACAAATATAAACCACGGCGCGGCGAAAAATCGGATCCTGGAGAGCAGGCATGGCAATAAGAAAGTGATGCTGTAAATTCATTGTCAGAGGTACTGTTTCCTGGTTTAAAAAGCGACAGCGTCCAGTATGCGGAGAAACCCGGGCGCTGTCACTCATTGGTGGGTTATTTCTGCAGGCGTTTTTCGATAGCGTCCATCAGCATTCCGGTGATCGAGATCGGGAACTCCGCTTCGATTTCGCGAATGCAGGTTGGGCTGGTGACGTTAACTTCAGTCAGGCGATCGCCGATGATATCCAGGCCAACGAAGATCAGGCCTTTGGCTTTCAGCGTTGGGCCAACGCGGCGGGCAATTTCCCAGTCGCTTTCGGTTAGCGGGCGCGGCTCGCCGCGGCCACCTGCCGCCAGGTTACCGCGGGTTTCGCCACCCTGTGGGATACGCGCCAGGCAGTAAGGCACCGGCTCACCGTCCACGACCAGCACGCGCTTATCGCCATCTTTGATCGCTGGAATATAGTTTTGCGCCATGCAGTAACGCGTGCCCAGCTCGGTCAGCGTTTCGGCAATCACGCCAATGTTCGGGTCGCCTTCCTTCACGCGGAAAATAGACGCGCCGCCCATGCCGTCCAGCGGCTTCATGATGATGTCGCCGTGCTTCTGCCAGAATTCTTTCAGCTGCGCTTTGCTGCGGGTGACCAGCGTTTCCGGCGTCAGGTCAGAGAACCAGGCGGTGTAAAGCTTCTCGTTGCAGTCGCGCAGGCTCTGCGGCTTGTTGACGATCAGCGTCCCTTTCTCTTCGGCACGCTCAAGGATGTAGGTGCTATAGATGTATTCGGTGTCAAACGGCGGATCTTTACGCATCAGGATGACGTTGAGGTCGGCCAGGGCAATGTCCTGCTCGGTGCCGAATTCGTACCATTTGTCGTAGTTCTGCTCGACGTTAACGATGCGGGTGCGTGCGCGGGCTTCACCGTTGATCAGATAAAGATCGTTCATCTCCATATAGTGGAGCTCATAGCCACGACGCTGCGCTTCCAGCAGCATGGCGAAGCTGGAGTCTTTCTTGATGTTAATGTTTGCGATGGGATCCATCACGATGCCGAGCTTTATCATGTTCTTCTCCGTTAATACTTCAACCCAGATCGCCAAACCGTACCTGTAGCGCGGTTATGGCCGTGAGTGCCGTTGTCTCAGTGCGCAGAACGCGAGGTCCCAACAGAATATCAGTAAACTGGTAGCGCGCCGTCATCGCAATTTCGTCCGCCGACAGGCCGCCTTCGGGGCCAATCAGCAGGCGTACGCGCTCAACGGGCAGCGGCAGCGTATTGATGCTGGCGCTGGCGCGCGGATGAAGATTGAGCTTCAGCCCGCTATCCTCTTCTGCACACCAGTCCTCCAGATCCATCGCCGGGCGGATCTCCGGGATACGGTTGCGGCCGCTCTGTTCGCAGGCCGCAATGGCGATTTTCTGCCACTGCTGGATCTTTTTGTTCAGACGTTCCGCATCCAGTTTAACGCCACAGCGCTCGGAAAAAAGTGGCGTAATGAGGCTTACACCCAGCTCAATGGATTTTTGAATGGTGAACTCCATCTTTTCTCCGCGCGACATCACCTGCCCAAGGTGGATGTGCAGCGGCGATTCACGGTCGTCCACTTCGCCGCGCAAGACATTTACATGCACGCTTTTTTTATCCGCCCGCGTGATTTCCGCGTCGAAAACCTGATTAGAGCCGTCGAACAGCTGTATTGCCTGGCCAGCCCCCATGCGCAGCACGCGGCCAACGTGGTTAGCGGCGTCGTCAGACAGGGCGATTTCGCGGCCTGCGGTAATCAGTTCAGGGTGGTAAATGCGGGGAATGCGCATAGTCAAAAATTCCATATGTCATGCGGTATAAGCGAATTGCCGTAGTGTAGGTTAGCTCTTTTGCGCCTGGCAAGCCCGCTGGACGTACGGGTTATGATTCCCCTGGACTCTGGCGATACGTTCGTCGCGCTGGCATTCCCATTCCGTCACCGGATACTGCTTATCCCAGGCATTGAACAACTGCGTCTGCTGGCGTGAAAGGTTGAGGTCATAACGGTCACGCATGTAGAAGTAGGTGCGGGCGATGCTGCCGCGCGCGCGGGCAGGGGGCTCGGCGACTTTCTCTTTGAAATCTACCTTCATACCGCACTGGCCGTACTGGCCTTCGCCACCGTTCCACTGGCTGTACATGAAATTGCCGCGGTCGCCGTTCACTTCACCTACCGCAGGCTGCAGGTTATGCATGTCGCTTTCCATCTGGCGATAAACCGGATCTTTGGCGCAATTTTTACGTCCGCCGTCCTGCCAGCACTGGCGCTGGTGACCAAACTGCCAGGCCGGAACGACATGCTCCCACTCGATGCGGCTGGCGCGGTTTTCGTTTTTACGCACCTTATAGCCGCAGGATTCGAGGTCAACGACCCCTTTTTTGCCCTGCCAGTTAATTTTGCAGCCGCAGTAGAAATCGCCCGGCACATCGGCGTTCACCTTCACGCCTGCTGCCTTGGCCTGGGAAAAACTGTTGATACCGTCGGCCAGGGCCTGACCGGAAAGCGCCGTCGCCAGAAAAGCGACCGCGAGAGAAACATTACGGGACATCTTACACTCCGTGTCAAAACGAGCCCGCAACGTAACGAATGTTGTTCCTGTATGCAATCAGTCAGATCAGGAAAGTTCCTGAAAGTTCAGGTGATTACTCTGCAATCAGCGGTTCGCCGCATTTGACGCAGCGGTAGGTCGCCTCACCGCGCACCACGCGGTTATGGCGGCGGACGGTAAGCTGGTGCTGCTGACACTGGCAGCGATAGGGGAAGGTATTGCGGCGTACCGATTCCAGCTCGAACTGATGGGTACGGCGCGCCGGAACGCCGAGCACCGCCTCCATCATCCACTTCCACTCTTTGCCGTGCGGCGCGACGCGGCCAAAATGCTTCCATACCAGAAGGTGCGCCAGCTCGTGCGGCACCACTTCTTCAATAAACGCCTGCTGGTTTTCCATCATCAGCACCGGGTTCAGGCGGATCTCGTACGGTTCCAGCCAGGCGGTGCCGGCTGCGGTGCCGCGCTGCTGATAGACCAGCTTCGGTTCAGGGTAATTGCGGCCGAGTTTCAGATTCGCCTGGGCAAGTTTTTCCCGCAGGCTGCGCATAACGGCTTGCTGAATGGCGATGGGGAGACGGGGAGCTTTCATAGGGGCAGAGCATAAAGCGGGAAGCGGGGAGGCGCAAGAGGCGCCTCCCGCAAGAGGATTAGTCGTGGGCGCCGATTTCGCGCAGCGGACGACCTTTCATCAGGTTACGTTCAATATGTTCCAGAGAAACATGTTTGGTTTCTGGAACCAGCCAGACGGTCAGCACAATGAAGAAGATATTCAGACCGGCGTAGACCCAGAAGGTGTTGGCATTGCCCAGGGTGTTGAGCATGGTCAGGAACGTTGCGCCGACGATCATGTTGGCAATCCAGTTGGTTGCGGTAGAGCAGGTGATACCAAAATCACGCCCTTTCAGCGGCTGGATTTCAGAGCACAGTACCCAAATCAGCGGACCGGCGCTCATCGCAAACCCGACGATAAACATCAGCAGCATGCCCACCGCGAAGTACTGGGCGGTTGGGGAGTGGATGCCCACATGCATCATCGTACCGAGAACGCCCATACCCGTCGCCATCACCAGGAAGCCCAGGGTCAGGGTTGGCTTACGACCCCAGCGGTCCACCAGGCCGATGGCGATAAAGGTCGCCAGCACGTTGGTCAGGCCCACGATGACGGTGCCCCACATCTGCTCGGTGGTGTTGGTGTAGCCCGCCAGTTCAAAGATTTTTGGCGCGTAGTACATGATGACGTTCATCCCGGTGAACTGCTGCATCACCTGCAGCAGCACGCCGAGGAACACCGCCCGACGGAAGTTGCTGTTCTCTTTAAACAGCGCCCAGCCGGACTGTTTTACCTTCAGGCTTTCGCGGATCTCTTCCAGCTCGTTTTTCGCTTCCGCGCTGGTATCACGCAGGCGGAGCAGCACGCGTTCGGCATCAACGAAGCGACGTTTGGCGGCAAACCAGCGCGGGCTGTCCGGCAGGAAGAAGACGCCAATCAGCAGGAGAATGGCTGGGATGATGATCACGCCGAGCATCCAGCGCCATGCGCCGCTGTAGCTGAACGCGGTATCGGACAGGTAAGCGCCGAGAATACCGATGGTGATCATCAGCTGGTACATGGAAATCATACTGCCGCGGATTTTCTCCGGCGCAATTTCGGAGAGGTAAAGCGGGGCGGTGTAAGACGCCACGCCCACCGCAAGGCCCAGCAGCACGCGGGAAAGAATAAGCACTTCAACGTTAGGGGCGGCAGCGGAGAAGAGCGAACCGGCGACGAAGAGGATCGCACCGATCATCAGGCTCTTTTTGCGTCCGAGCTTGAAGGAGAGCCAGCCGCTGCCGACGGCCCCAACGGCCGCACCGAACATCATGGAGCTAACCACCCATTCCTGGGTATGCGCGTTAATCTGGAATTCGTCTGCGATGAAGGGAAGAGCGCCGGCGATGACGCCAATATCCAGGCCAAAGAGTAATCCTGCCAGGGCGGCGAGGAAGCAGACGAAGAAAGTCATCGCCTTGTTGGACGTACGCCCCTGTTTTTTATTGTCAGGCATTATGCCCTCCAGTTGGGTTATCAGTTTTATTGATGATAAGGGTAGGTGAGCGACCCGTAAAAATATGTGAGATTAATCACAATGGTGTAATCGGTTACACTAACGTGCAACCGTAAAAATTATTAAAGCTTTGAAAATATAGAGGTAAACGAGGTGATGCGCATCGCGTTTGTTTGAATTTCAGACTTAACTGAAAGGAAATGTAACAGCAGAAGAAAGGCGATCATGCAAAGAGAATATTCTGAAAGAGGGGTATATCCGGTGCGGTGTAATCGCTTTCAGTTGTGCGGCTTTAGCCGCCCCCCGACATAAAAAAAGCCAGCACAAAGGCTGGCCTGTTTAATACTCTCGGCTGTCGATTACTTCAGACCGGCAGCTTCACGCAGCAGAGCGGCTTTGTCGGTTTTTTCCCATGGGAAATGTTCACGACCAAAGTGACCGTATGCAGCGGTTTCCTGGTAGATTGGGTGCAGCAGATCCAGCATCTGAATCAGGCCGTATGGACGCAGGTCGAAGAACTCGCGCACCAGCAGGGTCAGCTGTTCTGAAGGCACTTTCTCCGTACCGAAGGTTTCCACCATGATGGAGGTTGGCTCAGCCACGCCGATTGCGTAGGAAACCTGAATCTCACAGCGGTCGGCCAGGCCGGCAGCAACGATGTTTTTCGCTACATAGCGCGCAGCGTACGCGGCAGAACGGTCAACTTTAGACGGATCTTTACCGGAGAACGCGCCGCCACCGTGACGCGCCATGCCGCCGTAGGTATCAACGATGATTTTACGACCGGTCAGGCCGCAGTCGCCCATTGGGCCGCCGATAACAAAGCGTCCGGTTGGGTTGATGAAGAATTTGGTTGCTGAGCTCAGCCATTCGGTTGGCAGAACCGGCTTGATGATCTCTTCCATCACTGCTTCCTGCAGGGATTTCTGATCGATCTCTTCGGCATGCTGGGTAGACAGCACAACCGCGTCAATACCGACGATTTTGCCGTCGTCGTACTGGAAGGTGACCTGGCTTTTCGCATCCGGGCGCAGCCACGGCAGGGTGCCGTTTTTACGCACTTCAGCCTGACGCTGCACCAGACGGTGTGCGTAGGTCACAGGTGCTGGCATCAGCACATCGGTTTCGTTGGTTGCATAACCGAACATCAGGCCCTGGTCGCCCGCGCCCTGTTCCAGCGGATCGGCACGGTCAACGCCCTGGTTGATGTCCGGAGACTGTTTGCCAATCGCGCTCAGTACCGCGCAGGAATTGGCATCAAAGCCCATATCAGAATGCACATAGCCGATCTCACGCACCGTGTTACGGGTGATCTCTTCGATATCAACCCATGCGCTGGTGGTGATCTCACCGCCAACCAGAACCATGCCGGTTTTGACATAGGTTTCACACGCTACGCGCGCTTTAGGATCCTGCGCCAGGATCGCATCCAGCACCGCATCGGAGATTTGGTCAGCAATTTTATCAGGATGTCCTTCTGATACGGACTCGGACGTAAACAGGTGTTTTGCCATGTTTTATTTCACCTAAGAGGAATTTGGTTAGCTCAAGCTGCTGTGTGGAATAGCCAAAGGAGATAATTCTACCAAGGCCTGCAGGTTTTTGACACTGGCAGTATGAGTGTTAATCAGTATAGATGGATTAACATCTGGATGGCTATTTTAGGTCACTTCTTCGCCCGATTTCCAGTTTTTTTTGATTCATCTCTCACTGCGTTGAAATGGCTGCTGGAAATTTTTCCTGACGCTGCTGGCAACACGCGTATTTTTGTTTTGCTTTTTAGCCCCCTTCTCGGTATAAAACGCGGCGCGCGGCTCATATAAAATCAGCGCTCGATGAATACATCGTGTCGCCACTTCCAGCCGGGTTGAGCAGTGAACTTTTAGCTTTGGCTTGGGGTCCGTTTCATCAGAGGCGGCCGTGGAGGTGATACGAGATAATGAACCATCGTTTTCCGCTAATTCAGCGCTGCCGTTCTGGCGCGCCATTGATTCCCGCAACCCGCATTTCTAGTCTGCAAACCTGCCGATGTTATACCCATCTCGGCGCTTCTCAGGATTCAAGGGCCGGTTACGCTCTGTGAAAACTGAACAAGGGCGCTCTTGTTAATACAAGAGTTTTCTCGTGGTTTCGCCGAACCTTGTCATACAGAGTTCGGATACGTGTTTTACAATGATATGAATAAGAAACCGGTCGCACGGTCTGGATTTCAGCATACTCTGCTGGGAAACGGAGCCGTTTATGGGTTGTTATCGCCGTATAACGCTGCGATAGTAGTCAACTGTTTTACACTTAATACAAAGAGTTGAGGTTCGCTATGTCTGACGACATGTCTTCTTTTTCGCCTTCGTCAGCGGGCGAACAGGGTGTACTACGTTCTATGCAGGAGGTTGCGATGAGCTCCCAGGAAGCCAGCAAGATGCTGCGCACTTACAATATTGCCTGGTGGGGCAATAACTACTACGACGTCAACGAACTGGGCCACATCAGCGTCTGCCCGGATCCGGACGTCCCTGAAGCGCGCGTGGATCTCGCTAAGCTGGTGAAAGCCCGTGAAGCGCAGGGCCAGCGTTTGCCTGCACTGTTCTGCTTCCCGCAGATCCTGCAACATCGCCTGCGTTCCATTAACGCCGCGTTCAAGCGCGCGCGTGAATCCTACGGCTATAACGGCGACTACTTCCTGGTTTACCCGATCAAGGTGAACCAGCACCGCCGCGTAATCGAATCCCTGATCCACTCCGGCGAACCGCTGGGACTGGAAGCAGGCTCCAAAGCGGAGCTGATGGCGGTTCTGGCGCACGCGGGCATGACCCGGTCGGTGATCGTCTGTAACGGCTATAAAGACCGCGAGTACATTCGTCTGGCGCTGATTGGCGAGAAGATGGGCCACAAGGTCTATCTGGTTATCGAGAAGATGACCGAAATTGCCATCGTGCTGGAAGAGGCCGAGCGTCTGAACGTCATTCCGCGCCTTGGCGTACGTGCGCGTCTGGCGTCGCAGGGTTCCGGTAAATGGCAGTCCTCCGGCGGTGAAAAATCCAAGTTCGGCCTCGCGGCGAACCAGGTGCTGCAGCTGGTGGAGATCCTGCGCGAGCGCGGTCGTCTGGACAGCATTCAGCTGCTGCACTTCCACCTCGGCTCGCAGATGGCCAATATCCGCGACATCGCCACCGGCGTGCGTGAGTCCGCGCGTTTCTACGTTGAGCTGCACAAGCTTGGCGTGAATATTCAGTGCTTCGACGTGGGCGGTGGCCTGGGCGTGGACTACGAAGGAACCCGCTCCCAGTCCGACTGCTCGGTGAACTACGGCCTGAACGAATACGCCAACAACATCATCTGGGCGATTGGCGATGCCTGCGAAGAGCACGGCCTGCCGCACCCGACAGTGATCACCGAATCTGGCCGCGCGGTTACCGCGCACCATACGGTGCTGGTGTCTAACATCATCGGCGTCGAGCGTAGCGAAATCACCGAAGCGACGCCTCCGGCAGACGATGCCCCACGTTCCCTGCAAAGCATGTGGGAAACCTGGCAGGAAATGCACGAGCCGGGCACGCGTCGCTCCCTGCGCGAATGGCTGCACGACAGCCAGATGGACCTGCACGATATCCACGTCGGCTACTCGTCAGGCACCTTCAGCCTGCAGGAGCGCGCGTGGGCGGAGCAGCTCTATCTGAACATGTGCCATGAAGTGCAGAAACAGCTCGACCCGAGCAACCGCGCGCATCGTCCGATTATCGACGAGTTGCAGGAGCGTATGGCGGACAAAATGTACGTCAACTTCTCCCTGTTCCAGTCGATGCCGGATGCCTGGGGTATCGACCAGCTGTTCCCGGTTCTGCCGCTGGAAGGGCTGAACCACGCCCCGGAACGTCGCGCGGTGCTGCTGGACATCACCTGTGACTCTGACGGCGCGATTGACCACTACGTTGACGGTGACGGTATCGCAACGACGATGCCAATGCCGGAGTACGATCCGGAGAACCCGCCAATGCTGGGCTTCTTTATGGTGGGTGCGTATCAGGAGATCCTCGGCAACATGCACAACCTGTTCGGCGATACCGAAGCGGTTGACGTGTTTGTCTTCCCTGACGGCAGCGTCGAGGTTGAGCTGTCCGATGAAGGGGACACCGTGGCGGATATGCTGGAATACGTGCAGCTGGATCCGAAAAAACTGCTCACCCAGTTCCGCGACCAGGTGAAAAACACCGGTCTGGACGACGCGCTGCAGCAGCAGTTCCTGGAAGAGTTTGAAGCGGGTCTGTACGGGTACACCTACCTGGAAGACGAGTAGTAAAACCTCCCTCTCCCGGTGGGAGAGGGTTGGGGTGAGGGCATCAGACCGCACAATGCCCTATACTCACTTGAACCCGTATGAATTAACGGCGATAATTCGCCCCAATATGCGATTTACGAATCAATCCCTTCCTCGTCGGGTTTAACGACGCGGAGGGGATTTTTTTTCATCTGTTTCTAATGTATCGACGTTGAAAGAGGTCAGGACATGAGCACTTTAGGTCATCAGTACGATAACTCTCTGGTATCTAACGCGTTTGGTTTTTTACGCCTTCCAATGAACTTCCAGCCGTACGACAGCGATGCGGACTGGGTGATCACCGGCGTGCCGTTCGACATGGCAACCTCCGGTCGTGCGGGTGGACGTCACGGCCCGGCGGCAATCCGTCAGGTTTCCACCAACCTGGCCTGGGAGCACAACCGCTTCCCGTGGAACTTCGACATGCGCGAGCGCCTGAACGTGGTGGACTGCGGTGACCTGGTGTACGCCTTCGGCGACGCGCGCGAAATGAGCGAAAAATTGCAGGCGCACGCAGAGAAACTGCTGGCGGCCGGTAAGCGCATGCTCTCCTTCGGCGGTGACCACTTTGTCACTCTGCCGCTGCTGCGCGCCCACGCGAAGCACTTCGGTAAAATGGCGCTGGTGCACTTCGATGCGCATACCGACACCTACGCGAACGGCTGCGAGTTCGACCACGGCACCATGTTCTACACCGCGCCGAAAGAAGGCCTGATCGATCCGAACCACTCCGTGCAGATCGGCATCCGTACCGAGTTCGACAAAGACAACGGTTTCACCGTGCTGGACGCCGGCCAGGTGAACGATCGCGGCGTGGACGATATTCTGGCTCAGGTTAAGCAGATCGTCGGCGATATGCCTGTATACCTGACCTTCGATATCGACTGCCTGGATCCGGCGTTTGCACCGGGTACTGGTACGCCGGTGATTGGCGGCCTGACGTCAGACCGCGCCATCAAGCTGGTGCGTGGCCTGAAGGATCTGAACATCGTTGGTATGGACGTGGTAGAAGTGGCGCCAGCCTATGACCAGTCCGAGATCACCGCGCTTGCCGCGGCGACCCTGGCGCTGGAAATGCTCTACATCCAGGCCGCGAAAAAAGGCGAATAAGCCTTACGCGCTGATTGCTGCTGCGCGACGCATGCGCAGCAGCAACATTCCCCCGGCAAGCAGGGTGATTGCCTGCGAGACGACCAGCACCGAAAAGCCTGAGCTAACCGACCCCACCGACCTCATTACCATCCCCATCAGCAGCGGAATAAACGCCGCGCAGATATTGCCGATCCCGTTGATAATGCCGTAAGCGCTGCCCACCGCTTCCCGCGCGGCGTGATGCTGGATCACCGCCGGAATAGCCGCCCCCTGTAGCCCCCAGAAGATATTCGCCGAGAGCATAAACAGCGCCAGCCAGGCAGGCTGATGGCTGAGCATCAGCGCGATCACGGACAGCGCCGTCAGCGCGCCGCCCACCACAAACAGCATTGGCGCCTGTTCCGGACGCATTTTGTCGAGCAGCACCCCACCGAGGAACTTCGAGCCCAGACTCAGCAGGAAGGGAATGGCCGCAAGTATGCCCGTGGCGTGCAGCGAGAAATGATGCTCGTCGCGCAGCCACGCGGGCAGCCAGGCGCTGCTCCCCCAGAGATAGCTCAGGGTGGCAATCTCCACCAGCAGGATCCACCCGAGCAGCGGCGTTTGCCAGGCCAGCGAAAACGTCTCTGTAAAGCCCGGTTTTTTCATCTTCACCGTACTCCGCGGCGCGGGCAGGAAGCGCCAGACAAGGCCGCCGCCCAGCACCAGATTCAGTGCCGCCAGGGCATAAAACGATCCGGCCCAGCCGAGATGCGCCATCAGCCACGTTACCAGCGGAAAGCCCACGGCCAGCCCGAGCGAGACGCCCAGCGCGGTCACGGCGTTGGGTTTGCCGATCTCTTGCGCGCTAAAGTGATCGCTGATGAAGCGCGTTTTCAGCGAAAAGAGCGGCCCCTCAGCGATCCCCAGGATCGTGCGCGCGACGAGCATGCCCATCAGCGATCCGAGCAGCGGTGAAATGGCGCATACCGCTGCCCACATCGCTATGCTGCTCAATAATCCCTGTCGATAATGGAGTTTGCTTTCAATAACCGGAGTTAATAATAAAGCTGAAAATCCATAACCCAGCAGAAAACAGGTCATAAGCATTCCATGTAACATTCTGTTTTCATTTAGCTGAAAATGCTGAGCAAATTCCGGGTTTAAAATCATGACAGAAATATTCACCCGGTCAACGTAGGAAATAATAATCAGTAATAACAATGCCACTGTGCCTTGCCATCTTGCCGTCATAACGCCTGCCTTATGTTTTTGCTTATTTCTATTTTTATGCGCGTGATTATCACGTGGGTAAAATGGTTCACCTGTGAAACTCATTGTTTATTAAAGAAAAAATAAAATTAAGTTTCACAGGTGAAACACCCTGTTTTTCACTTCTTTTATTTTTAAGGAACAAAAAGAAAAGAAGTCAATCACTGTTTATTAAAATTTAAGGCCATCGATAAATCGTATTCTTTCACACCGAAATAATGAAAATTTCATATCGCTGCATTTTTTCGTGATCCTTTGCACACTTAGTTAATTAATTACCGTTTGATTAACAAATTCGTCACATTGCGGCTTGACGAAACATTCATCGCTTTTATATTGACCGTATTAAATAAGAAACAGAGTTTCATATATGAAACAAAAGCCTGGAGGATCGTGATGAGCTGGATAGGCGTATGTGACGCAGAACAAGTACAGGAAGATTTCCCTTTTAGCGGCAACGTCGACGGTAAAGAGATCGGCGTGTATTTGATTGACGGTGAATATTACGCGCTGGAAGACGTATGCCCCCACGCCTATGCCCTGCTGAGCCAGGGCTTCGTGGAGGACGGCAAGGTGGAATGCCCGCTGCACGAGGCGGTATTCGACGTCAAAACCGGCCAGTGCCTGCACGGCCCCGGCGGGCGCAACCTCAACCGCTACCCGGTTCGGATTTTTGAAAACCAGATTCAGATTACCTTCGTCTAGGAGACCGTGGCATGAGCGACACCCTGAACTACAACCCGGCGCTGCCGGAAAGCCGTCAGTTTGCCCCCCCGGCTGAGGGCGGTAACGGTGCGATCCATAAGCCGGGTGATTACCAGAACCTTATCTGGCAGACCCGCAGCCGCGAGCCGGAAAGCTGGGAAGTGAACCTCATCGCCACGCTGGAAGATCTCTTCGAGCAGGGGGTTGAAACCTTACCGGAGCTGGTGAACGGGCTGAACGCGGTGCGCATGCACGATCAGCAGGGCGAGCCGTGGAGCGAGGCCAGCTTCCAGGCATTCTTACAGGTTAACGGCTACTGAGGGCAACGCGATGACGACTACCGTACAACACTACCTCGATAAAGGTCTGCGCGGCCTCTGGTATCCGGTGCTGGCGAGCTGGGAGGTGCAGTCTGCACCGGTGGGCATTACCCGCCTGGGCGAACAGATTGTGGTCTGGCGCAACAAAGACGGCCAGGTGCAGGCGCTGGAGGACCGCTGTCCGCACCGCGGCGCACGCCTGTCGATGGGCTGGAACCTTGGCGACCGCATTGCCTGCTGGTATCACGGCGTGGAGGTCGCGGGCAACGGCGAGGTGAAAGACGTGCCCGCCGTGGACAAATGCCCGCTGGTCGGCCAGCAGTGCGTGCGCAGCTACAACGTGCAGGAGGCGCACGGCGCAATCTTCCTGTGGTTTGGCGTCACCGCGGACCAGCAGCCGGACGAGCTGATCTTCCCGGACGAGCTCGCCGATACGGACAGCTTCAGCAATTTCCTCTGCACCGCCGCGTGGAAATGCAATTACCAGTACGCGCTGGAAAACGTGATGGACCCGATGCACGGCACCTATCTGCACTCCTCGTCGCACTCAATGGCGGAAGGGGACCGCAAGGCTGACATGGTGCTCCAGCCGACCAAAACCGGCTTTATCTTCGAGAAGAAAGGGCAGAGCGGCGTCAACTTTGACTGGGTGGAGCTGGGCAACAGCGGCACCTGCTGGATGCGCCTCTCCATTCCGTACAAGAAGCGCTTCGGGCCGGGCGGCCACTTCTTTATCGTCGGCATGGTGGTGCCGGAAGATAACGACAACTGCCGCGTCTTCTTCTGGCGCATTCGCCGGGTGCAGGGCTGGCAGCGCGACATGTGGCGCTTCATGTACCGCAACCGTCTGGAAAAACTGCACTGGGAAGTGCTGGAGCAGGACCGCGTGGTGCTGGAAAGCCTGGCGCCAAACGCCCGCGACCATGAATACCTGTATCAGCACGACGTCGGCCTCTCGCGCCTGCGCCGCATGATGCAAAAGGCCGCCAAAGAGCAGCTGGCGATGCGCGAAGAACAGCAGGGAGCCGCCTGATGAACGGGCTGCTGAGCGGCAAACGCATCGTCATAACCGGCGCCGCGCGCGGGCTGGGCTTTCACTTTGCCAAAGCCTGCGCGGAGCAGGGCGCAGCGGTGGTGATGTGCGACATCCTCAAGGGCGAGCTGGCCGAGAGCGCCCACGCCCTGAGCGAGCGGGGCTATGCGATCGAACCGCACGTTATCGATCTGGCCGATCCACAGTCCATTGAGCAGGTGTTCAGCGCGATTGGCGAGCAGGGTCAGATTGATGGCCTGGTGAACAACGCGGCGATGGCGACGGGCGTCGGCGGCAAAAATATGCTCGATTACGATCCGGATCTCTGGGATCGGGTGATGAGCGTTAACGTCAAAGGCACCTGGCTGGTGACGCGCGCTGCGGTGCCGCTGCTGCGCGAGGGCGCGGGTATCGTGAACGTTGCGTCCGACACCGCGCTGTGGGGCGCGCCGCGCCTGATGGCCTACGTCGCCAGTAAGGGCGCCGTGATTGCCATGACCCGCTCAATGGCACGCGAACTGGGTGAAAAGCGTATACGCATTAATGCCATCGCGCCGGGGTTAACCCGCGTCGAGGCGACCGAATATGTTCCGGCCGAGCGCCATCAGCTCTACGAGAATGGCCGCGCGTTAACCGGCGCGCAGCAGCCGGAAGACGTCACCGGCAGCGTGGTCTGGCTGTTAAGCGATCTGTCGCGGTTTATCACCGGGCAGCTGATCCCGGTCAACGGCGGTTTTGTCTTTAACTAAGGTGTAGCGATTATGGCAAACGATCAGGAAGTGAAGTATCTGGTGCCGGGGCTGGAGCGCGGTTTACAGCTGCTGTTGGCCTTTGGCGAGCAGCATCGCGATCTGACCTTTGCCGAGCTGCACCGGCTGGTGGATATGCCGAAGGCGACCGCCTATCGCGTGGTGCAGACGCTGGAGTACATGGGCTTTCTGGAGCGCAACGCGCGCACCAATACCTTTTCGCTGGGCATGAACGTGCTGCGTCTCGGCTTTGAGTACATCGCCTCGCTGGACGTGGCGCAGGTCGGCCAGCCGGTGATCGAGCAGCTGCGCGACGTGAGCCAGTGCAGCAGCCATCTGGCGATCCGCGACGGGCGCGACATTATCTACATCGCCCGCGTCAGCGCCGCCGGGTCGCGCATCAATCAGGTCAGCATTGGCACCCGCCTGCCGGTGCACTGCACCTCGCTGGGCCGCATGTTGCTGACCGATATTTCCCGCGCCGATTTTGAACAGTTGTTCCCGCACGAGCGCCTGCCGGGCAACACGCCGGGGCAGCTTCACGACCGCGAAGCCCTGTGGCAGATGGTGCAGCAGGACAAAGCCCGCGGGTATGTCATCGGCGAATCCTTCTTCCGCCACGGCATCTCCTCCATCGTCTATCCGGTGTATGACCGAAGCGGACGCGTGGCGGCGGTGGTCAGCATTCTGGTGCCGTCGGAAGAGATCCCGCAGACCGACCGTGAGCGGCTGCAAAACGAGGTTCGCCTCGCGGCGGATAAAATTTCTGGCTTCTTAGGCTATTTGTCACAGGCCAGCTAAATCAGTGAGTTAACGTCAGGCGCTTGACTGCGTCGGGCATGTTTTACGCCCAATTTGGGCCAGATGAGGCAACGAACGATGAGTGTAACCGGAATTGAAAAGCTGGAATTTGGCGTGGAAGACCTGACGCACTGCGCCAAATTTATGCGTGATTTTGGCCTGACGGGCGATGCCAGCGGCCAGCGTTTTACCACCCTGAGCGGCGCGCGCGTGGAGCTGAACCCCATCGACAGTCCCGACCTGCCGCTGGCGTTTGAAGCGGGCAACACCCTGCGCCGCATGACCTGGGCGGTGGCCGCACAGTCCGATCTCGACGCGCTGCGCCCGAAGCTTGCGCAGCAGCCCGGCTTTCGCGAAGTGGGCGACGCGCTGGAATGCCTCGATCCGAACGGCATGACCCTGCGCGTGCAGGTCAGCCAGCAGACCGACGTGGAGCTGAACGTTGAGCCGATCAACCAGTGGGGCGACGCCCGCCGCATCGACACGCCCAGCCCGGTTTACGATCGCGCGCAGCCGATCAACGTCGGGCACGTGGTGTTCTTCGTGGAGGAGCTGGCGGCGGTGGAAAAATTCTACCGCGAGGTGCTCGGCTTCCAGGTTTCGGACCGCTACATCAACCGCGCCGTGTTCCTGCGCTGCGGGGCGCGCGGCGGACATCACAACCTGTTCCTGCTGCAACTGCCGAACCGCAAGCGCGGCCTCAACCACGTGGCCTTCACCGTGCGCGACATCCACGAGGTGATCGGCGGCGGTATCGCGATGAATAAAAATGAATGGAGCACTTTTATCGGGCCGGGCCGCCATCCGGTGTCGTCGGCCTATTTCTGGTACGTCAATAGCCCGACCGGCGGCGCGTTTGAGTATTACACCAACGACGACTATCTGACGGAAAACTGGCAGCCGCGCGAGCTGGAGCACTCCCTGGTCTCCTTTACCGAATGGGCGGTGGAGGGAGGGATTGACCACGACACCCGCCGTCAGCAGAAAAAGCCGGAGGCGGTATGACGTCGCGCATTGTCATTATCGGCGGCGGTCAGGCGGGCGGCTGGGCGGCGAAAACCCTGCGCGACGAGGGCTTCGACGGCGAGATCTGCGTGGTGGCGGAAGAGGAGTGGGATTTCTACGAACGTCCGCCGCTGTCGAAAGCGTCTCTGCTGGAGCCGGACGCGGCGCTCCCGCGGCTGTTTAGCGAAGAAGCACAGCAGGCGCTGAACCTGACCTGGTACCGCCCGCTGCGTGCTGAGTCAGTCGATCGTGAAGCGAAAACCGTGCGTTTAAGCAACGGCGAACGCCTTAGTTACAACATTCTTCTAATGGCCACCGGCGGGAGGGCGCGCCTGCCTTCACCGGCGTGGGCGGCGCATCCGCAGGTCTACACTCTGCGCCACTGGCAGGATGCGCAGCGCCTGAAGGCGCGTCTGGCGGAAAGTAAAAAACTGGCGATTGTCGGCGGCGGCTGGATCGGTCTTGAGATTGCCGCTTCCGCGCGCAAAAGCGGCGTAGCGGTCACGCTGTTCGAGCAGCAGCCCGCGCTGTGCATGCGCTCGGTGAGCGGCGAGGTGTCGCAGCGCTTAGAGGCCATCCACTGCGAGCAGGGGGTGGAAATCCGTACCGGCTGCGGCGCGCTGGAGCTGGAGGACGATAACGGCCTGCCGGTCATCCACTGCGACGGCCAGCGCGAAACCTTTGACACGGTGGTGGTGGGGATCGGTGTCGATCTCAATCTGGAACTGGCGCGCGATGCGGGACTTTGCACCGAGCGGGGGATCGTGGTGGATGCCCAGGGGCGGACGTCGGATCCATTCATCTTCGCCGCCGGAGATGTGGCGCAGCACCATCACTACGGCCTGTGCATTCAGTCCTGGGCCTTCGCCCAGAATCAGGCGGTGGCGACGGCGAAAGCCATGCTTAACCCCGATGCGCCAGGCTACGACGACGCGCCGTGGCTGTGGTCGGATCAATATCAGCACAACATCCAGATCCTCGGCATTCCGCAGCCGGGCAGCCGAACGATAGTGCGTGAAGAGGCGCTGTACTTCTCGCTGGACGACAACGGTCGGCTAACGCAGCTGGTGGCGTTCAACGATGCGCGCACCGTCAAGCTGGCGAAGCGCTGGATGGCGGCGGGGCGGGACCTGTCGGACGTACCGCTCGCCGACCCGGCTTTTTCACTGATGTCATTGCGATAGCTAACCCGCACCCGTAGGGGGAGACATGACTACATTAGAGACCAACACCGCGCCCGTCGAGGCGAGCGGTGAGGGAACCCGCACGCCTGAAAAAGCGGTGCGCTGGGCCATCCCGCTGTCGCTGCTGGCCTGCGTGCTGCTGGCCTTTTTCGACAAAATCAGCATCGCGGCGCTCTTTTCCGACGGCCATTTCCAGCAGGCGATGGGCATCGATTTTGACACCACGCGCCTCGGCATTCTGATGAGCGCCTTCCTGCTGAGCTACGGTTTTTCGTCGGTATTTTTGAGCGGTTTAGGCGACAAAATCGCGCCGCTGCGCCTGCTCACCGGGATGATGGCGATCTGGTGCGTGCTGATGGTGGCGATGGGCTTTACCCATAACTACACGCTGATGATCGTTCTGCGCATCCTGCTGGGCGTGGCGGAAGGGCCGCTGTTCCCGCTGGCTTTCGCCATCGTGCGCCACAACTTCCCGCAGCATCTGCAGGCGCGTGCCACCATGCTGTGGCTGCTGGGCACGCCGGTCGGCGCGGCGATTGGCTTCCCGCTCTCCCTCTGGCTGCTGAACACCTTCGGCTGGCAGAGCACCTTCTTTGTGATGGCGATGCTGACCGTGCCGGTGCTTATCTTTGTGCGCGTTGGCCTGCGCGGGATCCGGCTGGAGGCAAAACCCGGTACCTCGCAGGCGTCCCGGGACGAGCGGCGCGCGGCGCGGCGCGAGCTGTTTGTCAGTCCGCACTTCTGGATCATCTGCATCTTTAACATCGCGTTCCTGACCTACCTGTGGGGCATCAACGGCTGGCTGCCTGGCTACTTAATTAAGGGCAAAGGCATCCACCTGGAGCACGCGGGCTGGCTGTCGTCGATGCCGTTCATCGCCATGCTGGCGGGAGAGGTGATTGGCGCGTGGCTCTCTGACCGGGTCGATAAGCGCGCGGCGGCCTGCTTTATCTCGATGGCAGGGGCAGCCGTCGGGCTGGCGGCGGTGATGCACCTTGATACCCCGCTTGCCATCATCGCGGCGATGAGCTTCAGCACCTTTATGTGGGGCACCGGCGCCCCCAACATTTTCGCCCTGCTGGCGAAGGCCACCCATCCCCGGGTGAGCGCCACGGCGGGCGGCATCTTCAACGGGCTGGGAAACTTTGCGGGCGCGCTGTCGCCGGCGGTGATGGGCGCGCTTATTGCCTTCACCCACAGCATGGATTCCGGGCTGATTTTTCTGGCGGTGATGGCGGCGGTGGGCTGCGTCCTGTTACTGCCGCTGCTGAGACGTTACTGAGGAGAGTGTCATGACTGATTCAACCGTAACCAACAAAACAGGCATCAAACCTGACCACCTGACGATGGAAGAGTGGGTCGAGTCGCGCATCGCGCGCTTCGAAGGCCGTAAATACGACTGGAACGCGCTGAAGTTCCAGGCCGATTTTGACCCGAAATACCGCCGGGCGCAGATGCGCTACATCGGCACCGGGGCAACCGGCGTGGCGAACGACACCAATACCGTGCAGGCGGACCATTTTACCTTCTCCACCATGGTGCTGCCGTCGAAGTGCGAAGGGCCGCTGCACCTGCACGACGACGTGGAGGAGGTGTTCTTCATGCTCAAAGGGCAGATCACGCTGATGATCCAGGACGGCGACAACTACACCGAAACCGTGCTGCGCGAGCGTGACCTGATCTCCGTCCCGCCGGGCATCTATCGCGGCCTGTTTAACCACGGGGAAGAAGAGGCGCTGATGTGCGTCATGCTGGGAACCAATAAGCCGGAAATCCCGACCTATCCCTCCGATCATCCGCTCTCAAAAGTGAAGCGGAACTAAGGGGGCGACATGACGGGTTTTCGTGAACAGGGAAGCGGCATCCCGCTGATGCTGCTGCACGGGATCAGCTCTGGCGCTGCGTCCTGGCATAAGCAGATGACGCTGAACGGTTTTCGCGTGCTGGCGTGGGACATGCCCGGTTACGGCGAAAGCCCGATGCTGGCGGTTGAGCGGGCGAACGCCGGAGATTACGCCGACGCGCTGGCGGCGATGCTCGACCGCGCAGGCGTCTGGCAGGCGGTACTGGTGGGCCATTCCCTGGGGGCGCTGGTGGCCAGCGCGTTTGCGGCGAAGTTCCCTGAACGCGTTATTCATCTGGTGCTGGCGGACGCCGCGCAGGGCTACGGTAATGCCGCGCCGGCGCAGCGAGAGCAGGTCTGGCGTAATCGTGAGCAGCAGATGGCGCTCGGTGGCGACATTCTCGCGCAGACCCGCGCCGCGAAGCTGCTGCGCCCCGGCGCGCGCCCGGACGATATCGCCACCGTCGCGGCGGGCATGCGCAGGCTGCGCCCCGAAGGCTACCTCGCTGCCGCGTGGATGCTGGCGCATGACGACATTCACGGCTGGCTTAAGCGTTACGCCGGTCAATTTGAAGTCTGGTGCGGCGAGCAGGACGCGATCACGCAGCCCGAGCTGGTACAGGGGCTGGCGCTGCGCTACGGCATGCCGTTTACCGCGATTCCGCAGGCCGGACACGCGAGCTATCTCGATAACGACGCGTTTTTTAATCAACAGCTTTTACGCATTAACGAAGAGGTGCGCGATGAATGCACACATTGACGGCCGCGTAGCGGTCGTTACCGGCGGTTCGTCCGGCATTGGCTTTGAAACGCTGCGCCTGCTGCTGGGCGAAGGGGCGAGAGTCGCCTTCTGTGGCCGCGACCCGGACCGGCTCGCCAGCGCCCATGCGACGCTGCAAAACGACTATCCCGACGGGGAGATTTTCTCATACCGCTGCGACGTGCTGAACGCCGACGAGGTGCAGGCCTTCGCGGATGCGGTGCAGGCGCGCTTTGGCGCGGCGGATATGCTGATCAACAACGCCGGTCAGGGCTACGTGGCGCACTTCCATGACACGCCGCGCGAGGCGTGGCTGCACGAAGCCGAACTTAAACTGTTTGGCGTCATTAATCCGGTGCAGGCGTTTCAGCCGCTGCTGGAAAGGTCCGATATCGCCTCCATCACCTGCGTGAACTCCCTGCTGGCGCTTCAGCCGGAAGAGCACATGATCGCCACGTCGGCAGCCCGCGCCGCGTTGCTGAACATGACGCTGACGCTCTCGAAAGAGCTGGTAGGCAAAGGGATTCGCGTCAATTCCATACTGCTCGGTATGGTCGAGTCCGGCCAGTGGCAGCGCCGCTTTGAAAGCCGGGCGGATAAAAGCCAGAGCTGGCCGGAGTGGACGGCGGAGATCGCGCGCAAGCGCGGCATACCGATGGCGCGCCTCGGCAAGCCGCAGGAGCCCGCGCAGGCGCTGCTGTTCCTCGCCTCGCCGCTGGCCTCGTTTACCACCGGCGCGGCGCTGGACGTTTCCGGCGGCTTTTGCCGTCATCTGTAAGGACGCATCATGAAAAAGGTAATGTTGATTGGTTATGGCGCCATGGCGCAGGCGGTGATTGAGCGTCTGCCCGCCGGCGTGGCTATCGGCTGGATCGTGGCGCGCGCGTCTCACCATGCCGCCATTCGCGACCAGTTTGGGGATGCGGTCGAGGCGCTGACCTCGCCGATGGCGTGCGCACAAACGCCCGATCTGGTGCTGGAGTGCGCCAGCCAGCAGGCGGTTGCGCAGTACGGCGAAGCGATTCTGCGCCGCGGCTGGCATCTGGCGGTTATTTCCACCGGCGCGCTGGCGGACAGCGCGCTGGAGCAGCGCCTGCTCGCGGCGGGCGGAAAGCTGACGCTGCTTTCCGGGGCGGTCGCCGGCATCGACGGGCTGGCGGCGGCGAAGGAGGGCGGGCTTGAGCGCGTCACCTATCAGTCACGCAAAAGCCCGGCCAGCTGGCGCGGCAGCTACGCCGAGCAGCTTATCGACCTTAACGCAGTGTCAGAAGCGAAAGTCTTCTTCGAAGGCAGCGCCCGCGAGGCGGCGCGCCTGTTCCCGGCGAACGCCAACGTGGCGGCGACCGTGGCGCTCGGCGGCGTCGGGATGGATGAAACCCGCGTGCAGCTGATGGTTGACCCGGCAACGAAACGTAACACCCACACGCTGCACGTAGAAGGGCTGTTTGGCGAATTCCATCTGGAGCTGAGCGGGCTGCCGCTGGCGTCTAACCCTAAAACCTCCACCCTGGCGGCACTCAGCGCGGTGCGCGCCTGCCGCGAGCTGGCCCTGAGCTGAGGAGTGACGATGGACGATCTGAAGATTTTTATCGGCGGCCAGTGGCGACGCGGCGGCGGTAACCCGATGCAGAGCCACTTCCCGGCTGACGGGTCGCTCAATGCGACGCTGACCGCGGCAAACCTTGACGATCTGCACGACGCGATTGAGGCCGGCGAGCGCGCGTGGCTCGATCCCGCCTGGCGCAACAGCCTGCCGCACGTGCGGGCGAAGATCCTGCACAAGGTGGCGGATCTGATTGAGTCCCGCGCTGACGAGCTGGCGCAGATGCAGAGCCGGGATAACGGCAAGCCGCTGGCGGAGGCGCGCGGGCTGGTGATGAGCGCGGCGGGAACGGCGCGCTACTTCGCCGCCGCCTGCGAGCTGCTGGAAGGGGAGCTGCCCACGCCGCGCCAGCCGGATCTGCTGACGCTAAGCCGCTATGAGCCGCTCGGCGTGGTAGCGGCCATCACGCCGTGGAACTCGCCCATTGCCAGCGAGATGCAGAAGGTCGCCCCGGCCATCGCCGCCGGGAACGCGGTGATCCTCAAGCCTGCCGAAGCCACGCCGCTGATGGCGCTGGAGCTGGCGCGCATTTTTGAACAGGCCGGGCTGCCCGCCGGGCTTCTGAGCGTGCTGCCGGGCAAAGGCTCGGTGATTGGCGACGCGCTGGCGCGCCATACCCGCGTGCGAAAAATTTCCTTTACCGGCGGCACCAATACGGGCCGCCATCTGGCGCACGTGGCGGCGGAAAAGCTTATTCCGGCGTCGCTGGAGCTGGGCGGTAAATCCCCGACCATCGTGCTGGAGGATGCCGACGTTGAGCAGGCCGCGCGCGGGATCTGCTACGGCATTTTCAGCTCAGCAGGGCAGGCGTGCATCGCCGGGTCCCGGCTGTTTATCCACGAAAGCCTGTACGCGCCGCTGATGGCGCGGCTGCTGGAATTAACTCGCGGGCTGCGCGTAGGGCATCCCTTCACCGACGGCGTTCACGTTGGGCCGCTGATCAATGAGAAACATCGCCAGAGCGTGCAGGAATACGTCGAGCTGGCGAAGCGCGAGGGGGGCCGGGTGCTGTGCGGCGGGGAGATCCCGGCAGATCCCGCGCTCGCAAACGGCAGCTTCTTCCAGCCGACCATTATCGAAGGGCTGACGAACGGCGCCCGCGCCTGCCAGGAGGAGATCTTCGGCCCGGTGCTGGTGGCGATGCCGTTTCGCGATGAAGCGGCGTTGATCCGCGAGGCGAACGACTCGGTTTACGGCCTGGCGGCAGGGATCTGGACCCGCGACACCGGGCGGGCGCTGCGCCTGAGCGAGCAGCTGGAGGCCGGTACGGTGTGGATCAACACCTACAAAGTTTTTGCGATTTCGACCCCGTTCGGGGGCTTTAAAGAGAGCGGTCTGGGCCGCGAAAAGGGCATTCAGGGGCTGAAAGCCTGGATGCAGCAAAAGAGCATTTATCTGGCGACGGGTAACAGCGTCAACCACTGGTGCGACTGAGAAAGGGTGAGCAATGAGCGAAATGATAACCGTCGGCGACGCCATCGCCAGAACGCTGGAGCAGTATCAGGTTGAGGCCATCTACGGCGTCATCTCCATTCACAACCTGCCGATCGCGGACGCGGTGGGGCAGCGGGGCAAAATCCGCTTCGTGCCCGCGCGCGGCGAGGCGGGTTCCGTCACCATGGCCGACGCCCACGGGCGGTTTTCCGGCCTCGGCGTGGCGCTGACCAGCACCGGCGCGGGGGCGGGGAACGCGGTAGGCGCGCTGGTGGAGGCGATGAACGCCTGCACGCCGCTGCTGCATTTAACCGGACAGGTTGAAAAGGCCTGGCTGGACGCTGACACCGGGTTTATCCACGAGACCCGCGACCAGCTGACCTTCCTGAAGGCCAGTTCAAAACGGGCGTACCGCATCAGCAATGCCAGCCAGGCGATAGCCATCCTGCATAAAGCCATTCAGGAGGCGCAGACGCCGCCGTGCGGGCCGGTCTCTGTGGAAATTCCGATTGATATTCAGGGGGCTAAAATTCCTCTGTCTCTGGTGACCGCACCGGTGAAACCGGCTTCGGTTGCAGCTGTGGATCCCGCGATGGTGGATGCTTTATGGGCGCAGCTCAGGCAGGCTAAACAGCCGCTGCTGTGGCTGGGCGGCGGGGCGCTGGGAAGCGCCGACGCGGTGAAAAAGCTGGCGGATGCGGGCGTGACGGTGATCTCCAGCACCCACGCACGCGGCGTGCTGCCGGACGGCCATCGTGCCAGCCTGCGCGCGTTCCACAACTCGCCGTCGGTTGAGGCGCTGATTGAGCAGTGTGATTTTACGCTGGTGGCCGGTTCTCGCCTGCGCAGTAACGAAACCCGCTCCTGGACGCTGGAGTTGCCGTCTCCGAGGGTGCAGATAGATATCGACCCGGCGGCGGCGAGCCGTAACTACCTGATGGATAATACGCTGATAGCCGACTGTTCAGCGCTGCTTGGCGCGCTGGCTGAAAAAGCGCAGGGCCGCGAGTGGGGCAACGCCCAGTGGGACGCGCAGGTGCAGCAGGCGGTATTGCAGGCTGAACAGGGCCTGCGCGAGCAGTGCGGCGCCTATGCGAAGCTCAACGACGCCATAGAAAAAGCCCTGCCGAAGGACGGCCTGCTGGTGCGCGATATCACCGTTTCCGGCAGCCTGTGGGGCAGCCGCCTGTTCAGGGCTAACGGCCCGCTGATGAACATTCACTCTCTGGCCGGGGCGATTGGCATGGGGCTGCCAATGGCGATTGGTACCGCGATTGCCAACCCACAGCGTAAGGTGGTGGGGCTGGTGGGCGACGGTGGCCTGAGCCTGAATTTAGGCGAGCTGGCGACGCTGGCGCAGGAGAAAGCTAACGTGACGCTGCTGATCATGAACGACGGGGGCTACGGCGTGATGCGCGGCATTCAGGATAAGTACTTCGGCGGGCGACAGTATTATAACGAACTGCATACGCCGGACTTTACCCTGCTGGCACAGGCAATTGGCCTGCAGGCGTGGAGCGTTGAGCGGGCAGAGGATTTTGAAGCCGTGATGACGGAAGCGCTGGCGATGCCGGGGCCGTCGGTAGTGGAAGTGCGGATGGGTCAGATTGGCGCGCTGAAGTTTGCCGGGCCGCCGCAGAAAACGCTTTACTAGCTGTTTTCTCCCTCTCCCCGTGGGAGAGGGAGAAAACAGTAGTCCGGGTAAGGCGAAACCGCCACCCGGCTTGTTTTATCAGAACACGTTAAACGGGTATTCCACGTAAGCGCGGATCTCGTCCCCGCCCACGTTATAGTCGCTGGCGTTGCTGGAGACGCGCAGCACGGAGTAGCGCAGTTTCAGCTTCAGATCTTTTGCCGGGCCATCCTGCACCTGGTACTGGATCTGGTTAAACCACTCGTGCTCTTTGCCGTTGCTGGTTTCAGAGGTCTTGATATTGTCGCCGCGCACGTAGGCGGTGGTCCAGCTCAGGCCCGGCAGGCCGAGACCCGCGAAGTCCAGACCGTAGGATGCCTGCCAGGAACGTTCATCTTCGCCGTTAAAGTCAGACCAGTAGGAATTCGCGAGCCAGATGGTGTTACCGCCGTCGCCCACGCCGCCCTTGTCGCGATATCCGCCGTAGTTATAGCCTGTGCTGCCGCTGCTCTGCTGATACGCCACTTTGAACGTGTGAATATCCCAGATGTAGCTTGCCGCCAGGCTCCAGATGGTGTTGCTGCGGCCCGTGTCGAGGCTGTCAGCGTAGCCCTGATCCAGACGCGAGTTATAGCCGTTAAAGTCGAGCACCAGCTGCTGCCCGGTGCTGAACGGCTGTTTGTAATTCAACCCCAGGTACTGTTTGTTCATCACCTCTTCGTTGTGAGAGGCGTATAGCGCGCCGCTGAACTGGTCGTTGAACTGGTAGCTTGCGCCACCGAAAGTCAGGCTTTTCAGGCCGCTGTCGTGGCGGTCGTCGCTTTTACGCTGCTCGTCGGTGAAATAACCGGCGTTCACTTCCAGCCCGTCGATCTCTTTCGAGGTCAGCATGGCACCGGTGTAGCTTTCAAACAGCAGGCGGGAGCTGTCGGCGTTAACGATAGGCAGTTCAGGACGCTGGTTACCGTAGCTCAGCACGGTATTCGAGATCCGCATTTTGGCGGTAGCGCCAAATTTCGCTAAATCGGATTTGGCCCGGCCATCGTCTTCCTGTTTAAAGAAGTCGATACCGCCCGCGCCGCTCTTGCCGCGACCGCCGTCCAGGCGCACGCCGTACTGCGCGATGCCGTCCACGCCAAAGCCCACCAGCCCTTCGGTATAGCCGGATTCAAAGGTGGCGATGATCCCCTGACCCCATTCGGCTTTATCCTGCTGGCCCTGATGGTAGTCACGGCTGATATACGCATTGCGTAAAAACAGGTCTAAATGACTGTCGTCGATAAAACCCTTGCTGTCAGATTGCTGGCTTGCAGCGGCGGGTAATGCGGCGAATAAACTTAAAGCAATTAACGATAATTCTTTTTTCACGGAGGGAACGTCTCTGTCTTAATATATTAAATTGAATTACTGCGCGTTTGATAATTACCGGAAAGATTAACGATTGCAATAAATATGTGACCAGACGTTTCAGCCGGAAAGGGTAGGCTTAACGGGGCTTTCAGAGGTGTTACCGATACGTGCGATTTAGTTAGCAATTCATGCGAAATAAAAAGGAGGCAAAATTGCCTCCTTCAAAAATTATTTAATTCCGTCAGCGGCCATTCGGTCGCGAATATGCTGTGCGCGCGCTTCTGAGGCCGGGTGATCATCAAACATGGAGCTCTGGCGACCCGCTTCCAGCTTGGCCAGTTTTTCGAAACTGGTGGCTAAACCGGATGGATTAATGCCGCGTTTGCGCAACAGATCGTAGGAGTAGTCATCCGCTTCGGACTCCTGACGCTGGGAGAACTGAGAGTTAACCAGCTTTTCCCCGACGTCGCCAAGCTGTGACTGCGACAGGCTGCCAACGATACCGCCCGCAGAGGCCGCCGCCGCGCGAATGGCGTTGGTGCCTAAGGCAACCTGCATCCCTTTCTTCACGTGGCCGAGCGCAACGTGACCCATTTCATGGCCGATAACCGCTTCCACTTCGTTGTCGGTCATCATATCCATCAGCCCGCTGTAGACGCGGATACAGCCGTTAGCCATCGCGAAGGCGTTGACGTCTTTCGCCATGTAAACCTTGTAGTTCACCGGTTGGCCGTTGATGTTATCGCCGAGCGCGGAAGCAATCTTATTCAGACGCTGTGTGTAGGTACTGTCAGCCGGCGCAAGCGTGGCTTTTCCGTCCATATCTTTACAGGCCTGATCGCTCAGCGCTTTAACCTGCGCGTCGCTCAGGGAGTAGGCCTGAAAGGCTTCTGCACCTGAGGTCATCAGACCGTTAGAGTCCATATTCTGACAGCCGCTCAGCACGAGCGTTGTACCCAAGGCCAGCACTATTGCACGCATTTTCATGAGGTTGCTTCCGTACTCGTTAAACTGAATAAAATCCGAAAAGTGCACCCGCAACGAAGCCGGGGCGGGATAAGTATAAGGAATATCTACAGGCGCGGGCGAGCAGATTGCGCAACATGCGAGCATGATCCAGAGATTTCTTAAGCTGCAAAAGAATGGTCCATGTACATGCCCTGCGGCTTGGGTTACATTGTTGGCACTTTTTTCCGGCGTAGCCCAAAACGCGCTGTCGTCAAGGGCATGGCCTTTAACAGTCCGATCTGGAGTTAAAATGTCCTCACGTAAAGAGCTTGCTAATGCTATTCGTGCGCTGAGCATGGACGCAGTACAGAAAGCCAAATCCGGCCACCCGGGTGCCCCTATGGGTATGGCTGATATCGCCGAAGTCCTGTGGCGTGATTTCCTTAACCACAACCCGCAGAACCCGGCATGGGCTGACCGCGACCGTTTCGTGCTGTCTAACGGCCACGGCTCTATGCTGATCTACAGCCTGCTGCACCTCACCGGCTACGATCTGCCAATCGAAGAGCTGAAAAACTTCCGTCAGCTGCACTCCAAAACTCCAGGTCACCCGGAAGTGGGCTACACCGCTGGCGTAGAAACCACCACCGGTCCGCTGGGGCAGGGTATTGCTAACGCTGTGGGTATGGCGATTGCCGAGAAGACCCTGGCGGCGCAGTTCAACCGTCCTGGCCATGATATCGTTGACCACTTCACCTACGCTTTCCTGGGCGACGGCTGCATGATGGAAGGCATTTCTCACGAAGTATGCTCCCTGGCAGGTACCCTGAAACTGGGTAAACTGGTGGCGTTCTACGACGACAACGGTATCTCCATCGACGGTCACGTTGAAGGCTGGTTCACCGACGACACCGCCGCACGTTTCGAAGCCTACGGCTGGCACGTTGTGCGTGGTGTTGATGGCCACGATGCTGACTCGATTAAACGTGCAGTAGAAGAAGCTCGCGCAGTCACCGACAAACCGTCCCTGCTGATGTGCAAAACCATCATCGGCTTCGGTTCTCCGAACAAAGCGGGCACCCATGACTCCCACGGCGCACCGCTGGGCGACGCGGAAATCGCACTGACCCGTGAAGCACTGGGCTGGAAACACCCTGCCTTCGAAATCCCGTCTGAGATCTATGCTCAGTGGGATGCTAAAGAAGTGGGCCAGGCGAAAGAAGCGGCCTGGAACGAGAAATTCGCTGCCTATGCGAAGGCGTTCCCACAGGAAGCGGCTGAATTCACCCGTCGTATGAAAGGCGATATGCCGTCTGACTTCGACGCGAAAGCCAACGAATTCATCGCGAAGCTGCAGGCGAACCCGTCTAAAATCGCCAGCCGTAAAGCATCTCAGAATGCGATTGAAGCGTTCGGTCCGCTGCTTCCAGAATTCCTGGGCGGCTCCGCTGACCTGGCGCCTTCTAACCTGACCCTGTGGTCTGGTTCTAAGCCAATCAACGAAGACACTGCCGGTAACTACATCCATTACGGTGTACGTGAGTTCGGTATGACCGCTATCGCGAACGGTATCGCTCTGCACGGTGGTTTCCTGCCATACACCTCTACCTTCCTGATGTTCGTGGAATATGCACGTAACGCCGTGCGTATGGCTGCGCTGATGAAACAGCGTCAGGTGATGGTCTACACCCATGACTCCATCGGTCTGGGCGAAGATGGTCCAACTCACCAGCCGGTAGAGCAGGTAGCTTCCCTGCGTGTAACCCCGAACATGAGCACATGGCGTCCATGTGACCAGGTTGAATCTGCGGTAGCGTGGAAATACGGCGTTGAGCGTCAGGACGGCCCGACCGCTCTGATCCTCTCCCGTCAGAACCTGGCGCAGCAGGAGCGTACCCCTGAGCAACTGGCGAACATCGCCCGCGGTGGCTACGTGCTGAAAGATTGCGCGGGCCAGCCTGAGCTGATCTTCATCGCGACCGGTTCTGAAGTTGAACTGGCTGTAGCTGCATGGGAAAAACTGACTGCCGAAGGCGTGAAGGCGCGCGTGGTCTCCATGCCGTCTACCGATGCGTTCGACAAGCAGGATGCGGCTTACCGTGAATCCGTACTGCCTAAAGCGGTTTCCGCTCGCGTGGCGGTGGAAGCGGGTATTGCTGACTACTGGTTCAAATACGTGGGCCTGAACGGCGCTATCGTCGGTATGACCACCTTCGGTGAGTCTGCTCCGGCAGAACAGCTGTTCGAAGAGTTCGGCTTCACCGTTGAGAACGTGGTCGCTAAGGCGAAAGAACTGCTGTAATCGCCGTTTTGCCCGGTGGCGCTTACGCTGACCGGGCCTACAAATGGCTCAAAAGTAGGCCGGGTAAGCGCTAGCGCTTACCCGGCTTTTTTTGCGTCATTATTCCAACGAAAATGTGACGCAAGTCATATAGCTCGCTTATTCATCTGGACAGACATTCCTTTTATTCCCCGATTCGCTTATTCTTGCTGAAGCGTTTCAGTCGATTAAATGTTCGACAATTGACCAATCAATCGCAGTTTGTGATAGCAAAGATTCCCCTTCGGGCGTCGCTGGATTACTCTTTCAGCCACCTCAAACTCAGGGATTGCTTTGCAGGAGATCTATGACCGTACGCGTAGCGATTAATGGCTTCGGTCGCATCGGGCGTAATGTGGTTCGTGCTTTGTATGAATCCGGACGTCGGGCGGAAATCACCGTGGTGGCAATCAATGAACTGGCGGATGCTGCGGGCATGGCGCATTTATTGAAGTATGACACCAGCCACGGCCGCTTTGCCTGGGATGTGCGCCAGGAAAGAGACCAGCTTTTTGTGGGTGATGACGCTATTCGTGTGCTGCATGAGAACAGCATTTCCGGGCTACCCTGGCGTGAACTGGGTGTGGATGTGGTGCTTGACTGTACCGGTGTGTATGGCAACCGCGAACACGGCGAAGCGCATCTGACAGCAGGCGCGAAAAAAGTCCTGTTTTCTCATCCCGGCAGTCACGACCTCGACGCGACCGTCGTGTTTGGCGTCAACCAGCATGAGCTGCAAGCCGAACACCGCATTGTTTCCAACGCCTCCTGCACCACCAACTGCATTATTCCGGTCATCAAACTGTTAGACGATGCGTATGGCATTGAATCCGGCACCGTAACCACGATTCACTCCGCCATGCACGATCAGCAGGTTATCGACGCCTATCACCCGGATTTACGACGCACTCGCGCGGCGAGCCAGTCAATCATCCCGGTGGACACGAAACTGGCTGCAGGGATCACCCGAATTTTCCCGCAGTTTAATGACCGTTTCGAAGCGATTGCCGTGCGTGTTCCGACGATAAACGTCACCGCAATCGACCTCAGCGTGACGGTGAAAAAACCGGTAAAAGCCTGTGAAGTCAACCTGTTGCTGCAAAAAGCGGCACAGGGAGCATTTCATGGTATAGTTGACTATACGGAATTACCGTTGGTCTCAGTAGATTTTAACCACGACCCGCACAGCGCCATCGTGGATGGCACGCAGACGCGAGTCAGTGGTGCGCACCTTATCAAGACGCTGGTCTGGTGTGATAACGAATGGGGCTTTGCTAACCGAATGCTCGACACCACGTTAGCCATGGCCGCAAAAGGTTTCAGGTAGAGCGCACCTTGCGCTTGCAAAACTTTAAGAATCAACGAGAGGATTCACCATGTCTGTAATTAAGATGACCGATCTGGATCTGGCAGGTAAACGCGTTTTCATCCGTGCCGATCTGAACGTACCGGTTAAAGATGGCAAAGTGACCAGCGACGCGCGTATCCGTGCATCTCTGCCAACCATTGAACTGGCTCTGAAGCAGGGCGCTAAAGTGATGGTCACCTCCCACCTGGGCCGTCCAACTGAAGGCGAGTACAACGAAGAGTTCTCTCTGCTGCCGGTTGTTAATTACCTGAAAGACAAACTGTCCAACCCGGTTCGCCTGGTGAAAGATTACCTGGACGGCGTAGACGTTGCCGAAGGTGAGCTGGTTGTTCTGGAAAACGTTCGCTTCAACAAAGGCGAAAAGAAAGACGACGAAACCCTGTCCAAAAAATACGCTGCACTGTGCGACGTATTCGTGATGGATGCATTCGGTACTGCGCACCGTGCGCAGGCATCTACCCACGGTATCGGTAAATTCGCAGACGTCGCGTGTGCGGGTCCTCTGCTGGCTGACGAACTGGAAGCACTGGGTAAAGCACTGAAAGAACCTGCTCGCCCAATGGTCGCTATCGTTGGTGGTTCTAAAGTGTCTACCAAACTGACCGTTCTGGATTCCCTGTCTAAAATCGCTGACCAGCTGATCGTGGGCGGTGGTATCGCGAACACCTTCGTTGCCGCTCAGGGCCACAACGTGGGTAAATCCCTGTACGAAGCAGACCTGGTTGACGAAGCCAAACGCCTGCTGGGTACCTGTGATATCCCGGTTCCAACTGACGTTCGCGTGGCGACTGAGTTCTCCGAAACCGCAACCGCGACCCTGAAATCAGTAAACGACATCAAAGACGAAGAGCAGATTCTGGACCTGGGCGACGTTTCTGCACAGAAACTGGCTGAAATCCTCAAAAACGCAAAAACTATCCTGTGGAACGGTCCTGTTGGCGTGTTCGAATTCCCGAACTTCCGCAAAGGGACTGAAATCGTGGCTAACGCAATCGCAGACAGCGAAGCGTTCTCTATCGCAGGCGGTGGTGACACCCTGGCAGCAATCGACCTGTTCGGTATCGCTGACAAGATCTCCTACATCTCCACTGGTGGCGGCGCATTCCTCGAATTCGTGGAAGGCAAAGTACTGCCAGCAGTAGCAATGCTCGAAGAGCGCGCTAAGAAGTAAGCCATTCAAGGGCAGGGAAACCTGCCCAATTTTCAGCGCGCTTTTAAGAGCTCGCACCTTTTCTAACGGCCGAAGATACAGGACTAAGCAACATGTCTAAAATTTTTGATTTCGTAAAACCTGGCGTTATCACTGGTGATGACGTACAGAAAGTGTTCCAGGTAGCTAAAGAAAACAACTTCGCTCTGCCAGCAGTTAACTGCGTAGGTACCGACTCCATCAACGCCGTACTGGAAACCGCTGCAAAAGTTAAAGCACCGGTTATCGTTCAGTTCTCTAACGGCGGCGCTGCGTTCATCGCAGGTAAAGGCGTGAAAACTGACATTCCTCAGGGTGCTGCTATCCTGGGTGCTATCTCTGGTGCGCACCACGTTCACCAGATGGCTGAACACTACGGTGTTCCAGTTATCCTGCACACTGACCACTGCGCGAAGAAACTGCTGCCGTGGATCGACGGTCTGCTGGACGCGGGTGAAAAACACTTCGCGGCAACCGGTAAGCCACTGTTCTCTTCTCACATGATTGACCTGTCCGAAGAGTCTCTGGAAGAAAACATCGAGATCTGCTCTAAGTACCTGGCACGCATGGCCAAAATGGGCATGACCCTGGAAATCGAACTGGGCTGCACCGGTGGTGAAGAAGACGGCGTGGACAACAGCCACATGGACGCTTCTGCCCTGTACACCCAGCCAGAAGACGTTGATTACGCTTACACCGAGCTGAGCAAAATCAGCCCGCGCTTCACCATTGCAGCGTCCTTCGGTAACGTGCACGGCGTTTATAAGCCAGGTAACGTGGTTCTGACCCCGACCATCCTGCGTGATTCTCAGGAATACGTGTCTAAGAAACACAACCTGCCGCACAACAGCCTGAACTTCGTCTTCCACGGCGGTTCCGGTTCTTCTGCTCAGGAAATCAAAGACTCCGTAAGCTACGGCGTAGTGAAAATGAACATCGATACCGACACCCAGTGGGCAACCTGGGACGGTATCCTGCAGTACTACAAAGCGAACGAAGCTTACCTGCAGGGCCAGCTGGGCAACCCGAAAGGCGAAGACCAGCCGAACAAGAAATACTACGATCCACGCGTATGGCTGCGCGCTGCTCAGACGTCCATGGTGACCCGTCTGGAGCAGGCTTTCAAAGAACTGAACGCAATCGACGTTCTGTAATTTGAGCTGCTGACAGCATCAGAAGGCCCGCAAATGCGGGCCTTTTTTTATGCTTTTTCAATACCCTGTCAGACCTGTTTTTGTGATCTGTTTGGCAAAGCCGGTGCTTTTTGTTTACCCTTTACTGACCTGCCTGTCTCCATGGGGGATGGATTTTGTGTTTTGGTTTAACAAAAGGAAGAATAAATGGAACAACTCGATGTTGTAGACAGCATCAATAACGCCGGTAACTGGCTGGTGCGCAACCAGGCCCTGCTGCTGAGCTATGCCGTGAACATTGTCGCGGCGATTGCCATCATCATCGTCGGGATGATCGTGGCGCGTATCGTGTCGAACGCCGTCAACCGTGTGATGGTCGCACGACACATTGACGCCACGGTGGCTGACTTCCTCTCCGCACTGGTGCGCTACGGCATTATCGCCTTCACGCTGATTGCCGCGCTGGGCCGTGTTGGGGTGCAAACCGCCTCCGTGATTGCCGTTCTCGGTGCCGCCGGTCTGGCCATTGGTCTGGCACTGCAGGGCTCGCTTTCAAACCTGGCGGCGGGCGTACTGCTGGTGACTTTCCGTCCGTTCCGTTCCGGTGAATATGTTGACCTTGGCGGCATCGCCGGTACCGTGTTGCAGGTACAGATTTTCTCTACCACCCTGCGTACCGTTGATGGTCGCATTGTGGTAGTCCCGAACGGGAAAATCATTGCGGGCAATATCATTAACTTCTCCCGCGAGCCGGTGCGTCGTAACGAGCTCATCATCAGCGTGGCGTATGATTCCGATATCGATCAGGTGAAGTCGCTGATCGCAAATATCATCGCCTCTGACGACCGCATTCTGAAGGACCGCGAGCAGACGGTTCGCCTGAACGAACTGGGTGCTTCCTCTATTAACTTCGTGGTGCGTATCTGGAGCAAAAGCAGCGATCTGCAAAACGTTTACTGGGATGTGCTGGAGCGAATCAAGCGCGATTTCGACGCCAACGGCATCAGCTTCCCTTACCCGCAGATGGACGTAAACGTCAAAAAAGTCAAAGAAGCAGAATAACGTCACCCGTAGGCCCGGTAAGCGCTCGCGCCACCGGGCTTTACTTTCATAAGCTCCGCTAATACCCAATTAATATTATCCATTTCATCTAATGTGATTCGCGCAGTATAGTCAGCCTCCAGAACAACACTGCGAGAAAATCGTCATGCTATCTTATTATTTTCAAGGGCTTGCCTTAGGTGCGGCCATGATCCTTCCGCTCGGCCCGCAAAACGCCTTCGTGATGAATCAGGGCATTCGCCGCCAGTATCATCTGATGATTGCCCTGCTGTGCGCGGTGAGCGATCTGCTGCTGATTTGCGCCGGCATTTTTGGCGGCAGCGCGCTGCTGATGCAGTCCCCCTGGCTGCTGGCGCTGGTGACCTGGGGTGGCGTGGCGTTTCTGCTGTGGTACGGATTCGGTGCCCTGAAAACGGCGATGAGCAGCAACCTCGAACTGGCGAGCGCGGAAGTCATGAAGCAGGGCCGCTGGAAGATTATCGTCACCATGCTGGCGGTCACCTGGCTAAATCCGCACGTCTACCTCGACACCTTCGTAGTGCTGGGCAGCCTGGGCGGACAGCTGGACGTTGAGCCGAAACGCTGGTTTGCGCTCGGCACGGTCAGCGCCTCTTTCCTCTGGTTCTTCGGTCTCGCCATTCTGGCGGCATGGCTGGCGCCTCGTCTGCGGACTGCCAAAGCCCAGCGCATTATTAATACCCTGGTGGGGCTGGTGATGTGGTTCATTGCTTTTCAGCTGGCAAAAGAGGGCATTCACCACGTCCAGGAATTGTTCAACTAATCCTTGTCTTATGGACAACTGAGCAAGACCCGCTAAGCTTGCTGGCATGAGCCCTGTTGTTAGGGCACTCTTCGCAACATGGAGGAATGACAGTGAAGTTTAAAGTGATGGCCCTCGCGGCATTAGTAAGTTTCGGTGCGGTGTCGGCGCAGGCAAGTGAACTGCCGGATGGCCCGCACATCGTCACGTCAGGCACCGCAAGCGTGGACGCGGTACCGGATGTTGCAACCCTGGCAATTGAAGTGAATGTGGCGGCGAAAGATGCCGCTTCCGCCAAAAAACAGGCAGACGATCGTGTTGCGCAATATCTCTCTTTCCTGGAACAGAACGGTGTTGCTAAAAAAGACATCAGCTCTGCGAACCTGCGTACCCAGCCCGATTACGACTACCAGAACGGCAAAAGTATCCTGAAAGGCTACCGTGCCGTGCGCACCGTGGAAGTGACCGTGCGTCAGCTTGATAAGCTTAACTCGCTGCTTGATGGCGCGTTAAAAGCGGGGCTGAATGAAATTCGTTCTGTCTCACTGGGCGTTGCGCAACCGGAGAAATACAAAGACGAAGCGCGTAAAGCGGCGATTGATGATGCCATTCATCAGGCGGAACAGCTGGCGTCTGGCTTCAAGAGCAAGCTCGGCCCGGTTTACAGCGTGCGTTACCACGTCTCTAACTACCAGCCAAGCCCGATGGTTCGGATGATGAAGGCGGACGCCGCGCCGGTTTCTGCTCAGGAAACCTACGAGCAGCCAACGATTCAGTTCGACGATCAGGTTGATGTGGTGTTCCAGCTGGAACCCGTTGCAGCACAGCCGAAACCTGCACAATAATCAATAGGCCGGGTAAGGCGTAGCCGCCACCCGGCTTTTCATTTTAATCCTGTCTCAACACCTTATGTCCAAACGCCAGCAGCGCATCAGTCACGTTGCGCATCATGCGGCTTTCTGGCGCAAAACGGTGCCAGTAGAGCATCCGGCGCTGATACAGCCCCGGCGTCAGGTCAATCAGCTCACCGCTTTTCAACTCTTTCTCAATCTGTAAATGCGGGATCATGCAGCAGGTGGTGCCCTGACGCGCCAGCTGCACGAAAGCTTCGGACGAGTTAACGATATGACACGGCACGCTGCCCGGCGGCAGGTCGAAGTTTTGCTGCAAAAACGCCTGGTGCATATCGTCCAGATGGTCGAACGCCACGGCAGGGGCTTTCAGCAGCGCGGCGCGGGTGACGCCATTCGGGAAGTAGCGCTCCGCAAAGGCTTTTGAACCGACAAACAGGTAGTCGAGCGCGCCGAGCTGATCGACAAGACAGCTTGGCAGGGCCTGAGGCTGGATACTGACCGCCCCAACCACTTCGCCGCGACGCAGGCGTTCCTGGGTGCGGGTTTCATCTTCGACCTGAAGATTCAGGCGGATAGGGGAGTCGGCCAGCACCGGCGCAAGGGCCGGCAGCAGCCAGGTCGCCAGACTGTCGGCGTTCACCGCCAGCGAGAGCAGCAGCGGCGTGGAACCCGTTTGTTCGTCACCCAGCCACTCGTCTTCCAGCAGTTCAACCTGACGCAGCAGGGCGAGAAGCTTTTGCCCTTGCTCCGTTGGGCGCGGCGGCACGGTACGCACCAGCAGCGGCTGCCCGAACATGTTTTCAAGCTGTTTGATACGCTGTGATACGGCGGACTGGGTGATGCACAGCTTTTGCGCTGCGCGCTCAAAGCCGCGTTCACGAATAACTGCATCAAGTGCCTGTAGTGTTCTGTAGTCCGGACGTTTCATTGCTCTGGCTGGCTCCTAAATTTTGCTTAATCTGCACTATGACACAATTTTCCCTTCCTGGCAGACGAAATCCATTCGACGTGTTCTATAATGCGCCCTGAGTTTTCACACCACAGGCAAAACGATCATGACGCAGGATGAACTGAAAAAAGCAGTAGGATGGGCCGCTCTCCAGTACGTACAGCCAGGGACCATTGTCGGTGTTGGTACGGGGTCAACGGCGGCGCACTTTATCGATGCACTGGGCACGATGAAGGGGCAGATCGAGGGCGCGGTTTCCAGCTCCGATGCGTCCACGGAAAAGCTGAAAAGCCTCGGCATTACCGTTTTCGATCTCAACGAAGTGGATCGTCTGGGCATTTACGTTGATGGCGCGGATGAAATCAACGGCCATATGCAGATGATCAAAGGCGGCGGCGCGGCGCTGACCCGTGAAAAGATCATCGCCTCCGTGGCGGACAAGTTCATCTGCATCGCGGATGCCTCCAAGCAGGTCGACATTCTGGGTAATTTCCCGCTGCCGGTTGAAGTGATCCCGATGGCGCGCAGTGCGGTTGCCCGTCAGCTGGTGAAGCTGGGCGGCCGTCCGGAATACCGTCAGGGCGTGGTCACCGACAACGGTAACGTCATCCTCGATGTTCACGGTCTGGAGATTCTCGACGCGATTGCGCTGGAAAACGCCATCAACGGCATTCCAGGCGTCGTCACCGTAGGATTATTTGCCAACCGCGGCGCGGATGTGGCGCTGATCGGTACGGCTGACGGTGTGAAAACCATCGTAAAATGATCTGACGGGGGGAGTGCTCCCCCCGCTAAAAAATTTTTGAAAAGCTAAATTTGGTGACTTGTGTCACGCTTTTCCGCCTCTTTTGCCGATCCTGCCACGTTTGTAAATTTCCTCAGCATTTTACTCTGTCATTTTGCCCTGTATGACTTTTCTTCAGAGTGCCGACGCAAACGTTCATATTGCTGCAATAGTTTTTTTTGATATGTTGGCTACAGCGGATTTCAATCCAGCACAACATCAGTTCAGATAAAAACAGGGTCGGGGAAATGGCAAAGGTATCACTGGAGAAAGACAAGATTAAATTCCTGCTGGTCGAGGGCGTGCATCAGAAAGCGCTTGATAGCCTTCGTGCGGCGGGTTACACCAACATCGAATTTCACAAAGGCGCGCTGGACACGGAAGAGCTGAAAGCCGCCATCCGTGATGCCCACTTCATTGGCCTGCGATCCCGTACCCACCTGACTGAAGACGTGATTGCCGCGGCAGAAAAGCTGGTTGCTATTGGCTGTTTCTGCATCGGCACCAACCAGGTCGACCTAAACGCTGCCGCAAAACGCGGTATCCCGGTCTTTAACGCCCCGTTCTCTAACACCCGTTCCGTGGCGGAGCTGGTGATTGGCGAGCTGCTGCTGCTGCTGCGCGGTATCCCGGAAGCTAACGCCAAAGCGCACCGCGGCGTGTGGAACAAACTGGCCGCGGGCTCATACGAAGCCCGTGGTAAAAAACTGGGTATCATCGGCTACGGCCACATCGGTACCCAACTGGGGATCCTGGCGGAATCGCTGGGGATGCACGTCTACTTCTACGATATCGAAAGCAAGCTGCCGCTGGGTAACGCGACGCAGGTACAGCATCTTTCTGACCTGCTGAACATGAGCGACGTGGTCAGCCTGCACGTGCCGGAAAACGCCTCCACCAAAAATATGATGGGCGCGGAAGAGCTGGCGCTGATGAAGCCGGGATCTCTGCTGATCAACGCCGCGCGTGGTACGGTGGTCGATATCCCTGCGCTGTGCGATGCGCTGAAGCGTAAGCATCTGGCGGGGGCGGCCATCGACGTGTTCCCGACGGAACCGGCCACCAACAGCGATCCGTTTAACTCTCCGCTGTGCGAATTCGACAACGTGATCCTGACGCCGCACATCGGCGGTTCTACTCAGGAAGCGCAGGAGAATATTGGTCTGGAAGTGGCGGGTAAGCTGAGCAAATATTCCGACAACGGTTCAACGCTTTCTGCGGTGAACTTCCCGGAAGTGTCTCTGCCGCTGCACGGCGGTCGTCGTCTGCTGCACATCCACGAAAACCGTCCTGGCGTGCTGACCGCCATCAACCAGATTTTTGCCGAGCAGAGCGTTAACATTGCCGCCCAGTATCTGCAAACCAACTCGCAGATGGGTTATGTGGTTATCGATATTGAAGCCGATGAAGATGTTGCTGAGAAAGCGCTGCAGAGCATGAAGGCCATACCGGGAACGATTCGCGCGCGCCTGTTGTACTGATAGTGCGGTCTGTGGTGTCGGGTGGCGGCTACGCCTTACCCGACCTACGTTGAGCTTTTGTAGGCCGGGTAAGCGTAAGCGCCACCCGGCTTTATGCTACCAAAGCCACGTTTTACCTGGCGTTACCACCGCCGGCAGCGGCACATCCCATTTCTCCACCGGCAACGCCTCCACGCACTGACAATCATGCGCGTAGCCTACCGGCTGCAGCCTGTACTGCTGCCAGTTTTGCAGCGTTCGGTCATAGAACCCCCCGCCCATGCCTAAGCGCTGTCCCTGCTCATCAAACGCCACCAGCGGCGTAATCAGCACGTCCAGCTCGGACAGCGGGAGTACGTCGCGCACGTCGAGTTTCGGCTCGGTGATTTTCAGACGATTCACCACCAGCTCGCTGTGCGGATGGTAGTGCAGAAACAGCAGATTGCCCCGGCTGAACGGATGCAGTACCGGCAGGTAAACTTTTTTCCCGGCGCGCCAGAGCTGGTCGATAAGCGGCTGGGTGTCCAGTTCGCCGTCAAACGAGAGAAAGAGCGCGACGGTATTTGCCATCACCACGGGCGGATAGGCCATCATGCGGGCGGCGGCCTGCTGCGCAAAGTGTGCCTGTTGTTCGACGCTTAAGGCGCGACGACGCTGGCGAATGAGCTGACGGATGTCCTGGCGTGAAGCAGAAACTTCAGGGAATTGAGTCATGGTAGTCGGTAGAAGAAGAGAGAGGGAATCTCCGAGATGCCGCCGCAGGCTGTAACCCTTGAACCCTTGGTTCAAGGTGAATGTGTCGTCATAGTTTTAAGGCTTCTCGGACGAACCGAGCATGCTCACCAACCATGGAGCGCCACATTCTTGTGGTATGAAATATCGGCTCAGGGGACTGGCCCGCTTGCAAACATCTCAGAGAAATTTTGTCTTCACAGTTACTCTACCATAGTCAACTGCGAAGTGTTATTCAAACTTTGGTCCCGGTCTTTCGGGATTGCGACCTTGATCAAGCAACGCCTGTTCAATGGTCTGCTGGAGCATTTTAATGCGCTGCTCCATGCTAGCCGCGTAATCGCGGGTCTTCGCTTTTTCCTGAGTCAGTTCATAGCTGATGTTCAACGCGGCGATGAAAACCAGCTGCTCAGTATTTGTGACTCTAGTGCGTTCTTTTAGATCTTGCAACCGCTGATTCAAATCGTCCGCAGCCTGATTCAAAGCATCCCTTTGTTCAGGTGGACAATTCACTCGCAGTGAACGGCCAAAAATCTGGAGATCGACGGGTTGTGCAGACATGCCACCTTCCTGCTGATTGACTGCGCTGCCTTCGCTTACTGCCCCGGGGGCTGCGAAGGGGCGACACTATAGCTACCCTGATGTGAAGATACAAGCCCTTTTCTGGTATCACCAGGGTCCAAAGTGGTAGCATATCATGAATATCCTCCCTTTGATGACGAATGCGTATGTCTATACAGAACGAAATGCCTGGTTACAAAGATTTAAACCAGTTACTGAACCAGCAGGGAGTCGGTCTTACCCCTGCCGAAATGCACGGTCTGATCAGCGGCATACTGTGCGGCGGAAACAGCGACAGCTCATGGCAGCCGCTGATCCACGACCTCACCAACGAAGGGCTGGCGTTTGGCCACGAACTGGCGGAAGCGCTGCGAAAAATGCACGCGGCAACCAGCGATTCGCTGGAAGACGATGGCTTCCTTTTTCAGCTTTATCTGCCTGAAGGCGACGATGTCAGCGTCTTCGATCGCGCCGATGCGCTCGCGGGGTGGGTAAACCACTATCTGCTTGGCCTGGGCGTTACCCAGCCTAAGCTTGATAAAGTCACCGGCGAAGCGGGTGAAGCGATTGACGATCTGCGCAACATCGCCCAGCTTGGCTACGATGAAGAGGAAGATCAGGAGGAGCTGGAAATGTCTCTCGAAGAGATCATCGAGTACGTGCGCGTGGCGGCGCTGCTGTGCCACGACAACTTTACGCGCTCGCAGCCGACCGCGCCGGAAGTTCGCAAGCCAACCTTACATTAAGAAAAATAACGCACAGGAGGGTGTCATGGTTATCTCGCAACAAGAGTATTTGCGCCGTCGTCAGGCGCTGCTGGCAAACATGCAGCCGGGAAGCGCGGCGCTGATTTTTGCCGCGCCGGAAGTGACGCGCAGCGCCGACAGCGAATACCCCTATCGCCAGAGCAGCGATTTCTGGTACTTCACCGGCTTCAACGAGCCGGAAGCGGTGCTGGTGCTGATTAAGAGCAATGACACCCACAACCACAGCGTGATTTTCAACCGCGTACGAGACTTAACCGCTGAGATCTGGTTTGGCCGCCGCTTAGGGCAAGAGGCCGCCCCGGAAAAGCTGGGCGTTGACCGCGCGCTGGCGTTTAGCGAAATCAACCAGCAGCTCTATCAGCTGCTTAATGGCCTCGACGTGCTCTACCACGCGCAGGGCGAATACGCCTACGCCGATGAGATTGTTTTCAACGCGCTGGAAAAACTGCGTAAAGGCTCGCGGCAGAACCTGTCCGCGCCCGCCACCCTCACGGACTGGCGTCCGGTGGTGCACGAGATGCGTCTGTTCAAATCTGAAGAAGAGCTGAACGTGCTGCGCCGTGCGGGCGAAATCAGCGCCCTGGCGCACACCCGCGCGATGGAAAAATGCCGCCCCGGAATGTTCGAATACCAGCTGGAAGGCGAAATTCACCACGAATTTAACCGCCACGGCGCGCGTTATCCCTCCTACAACACCATCGTTGGCGGCGGGGAAAACGGCTGCATTCTGCACTATACCGAAAACGAAAGCGCGCTGCGCGACGGCGATCTGGTGCTGATTGACGCCGGTTGCGAATATCAGGGCTACGCGGGCGACATCACGCGTACCTTCCCGGTGAACGGCAAGTTTTCGCCAGCGCAGCGGGCGATTTATGACATCGTTCTCGAATCTCTCGAGACGGCGCTGACGCTGTATCGCCCGGGCACCTCCATTCAGGAGGTGACCGGTGAGGTGGTGCGTATCATGATTACCGGGCTGGTTAAGCTTGGGATCCTCAAAGGGGATGTCGACACCCTGATTACCGAGAATGCTCACCGCCCGTACTTTATGCACGGCCTGAGCCACTGGCTGGGGCTGGACGTGCACGACGTGGGCGCGTACGGCCCTGAACGTTCGCGCGTGCTTGAACCGGGCATGGTGCTGACCGTCGAGCCGGGCCTGTACATCGCGCCGGATGCCGACGTGCCAGAGGAATACCGCGGAATTGGCATTCGTATTGAAGACGACATCGTCATCACCGAAAGCGGCAACGAAAACCTGACCGCGAGCGTGGTGAAAAAAGCGGACGATATCGAGGCGCTGATGGCAGCGGCGCGCGTATGAGCGTGATTATCGTTGGCGGCGGCATGACCGGCGCCACGCTGGCGTTAGCCATCTCGCATTTGACGAAGGGGCAGCTTCCGGTGCATCTGGTTGAAGCCGTCGCGCCGCAGGCGAAGAATCACCCTGGGTTTGATTCCCGCGCCATTGCTCTGGCGCAGGGCACCTGCCAGCAGCTATCCCGCATTGGCATCTGGCAGGCCATCGCCGACTGCGCTACCGCCATTAATACCGTGCACGTGAGCGATCGCGGTCATGCCGGGTTTGTGACGCTGGATGCCCATGATTACCGTATTGACGCGCTGGGTCAGGTCGTTGAACTGCACGATATTGGCCTGCGCCTGTTCCGCCTGTTGCAGGACGCGCCGGGCGTCACGCTGCACTGCCCGGCACGCGTTGCCAGCTTCACCCGCAGTGAAGACGCGGTCAGCGTAACGCTGGACAATGGCACCGTGCTTGACGGACAGCTTCTGGTGGCGGCTGACGGGTCGCGCTCGGCGCTCGGCACCCAGTGCGGCGTAGAGTGGCGGCAGCAGCCTTACGGGCAGGTCGCGGTCATCGCGAACGTCTCGACCGCAGCAGAACACAACGGCCGGGCGTTTGAGCGCTTCACCCAGCACGGCCCGCTGGCGATGCTGCCGATGACGGGCGGGCGCTGCTCGCTGGTCTGGTGCCACCCTCAGGAAAAGGCCGAAGAGGTTAAATCCTGGTCCGACGAACGTTTTTGTACCGAGCTGCAGAAAGCCTTTGGCTGGCGGCTGGGGCGTATTACCCATGCCGGGAAACGTGCGGTCTATCCACTGTCGTTAACCACGGCATCACAGTCTGTTTCTCACCGCGTGGCGCTGGTCGGCAACGCGGCGCAAACCCTCCACCCCATCGCCGGTCAGGGCTTTAACCTTGGCCTGCGGGATGTGATGAGCCTGGCCGAAACGCTTTCGCAGGCGTGGAGCGAACAAAAAGACTGTGGCGCTTACCCGGTGCTAAGCCATTACCAGACGCGACGTCAGGCCGATAAAGAGGCGACAATTGGCGTCACTGATGGTTTAGTCCATCTCTTTGCCAATCGCTGGGCGCCGCTGGTTGTTGGTCGCAACCTCGGGCTGATGGCGATGGAACTGTTCATTCCGGCACGTGACGTGCTGGCGCAGCGGACCCTGGGTTGGGTCGCGCGTTAAGGAGTTATCACTGTGCAAAATGTTGATGTTGCCATCGTTGGCGGCGGAATGGTTGGACTGGCGCTGGCCTGTGGATTACAGGGCAGCGGCCTGCGCGTGGCCGTGCTGGAGCAAAAGCAGCCCCAGCCTGTCGCATCAGATGCCCCGCCGGAACTCCGCGTGTCGGCGATTAACGCGGCCAGCGAAAAGCTTTTGACGCGTCTCGGCGTCTGGTCAGATATCGTCGCCCAGCGCGCCAGCTGCTATCACGGCATGGAAGTGTGGGACAAAGACAGCTTTGGCCATATTGCCTTTGATGATGAAAGCATGGGCTATAGCCATCTGGGGCATATCATAGAGAATGCGGTGATCCACCACGCGCTGTGGCAGAAAGCAGAGCAGTGCAGCGACGTGACGCTGGTTGCGCCTGCGCAGATCCAGCAGGTGGCATGGGGCGAAAACGAGGCGTTTATCACCCTGCAAAGCGGCGACATGCTGACCGCGCGTCTGGTGGTCGGTGCCGACGGCGCTAACTCCTGGCTGCGCAACAAGGCTGATATCCCGCTAACGTACTGGGATTACCGCCATCATGCGATGGTGGCAACGATCCGTACTGAAGAGCCGCACGGCGGCGTTGCGCGGCAGATTTTCCACAACGACGGCATACTGGCGTTCCTGCCGCTTGCCGATCCGCACCTGTGCTCGATTGTCTGGTCCCTGGTACCGGATAAAGCGCAGCAGATGCAGGATGCGACGCCGGAGGCCTTTAACCAGGCGCTGTGCGTGGCGTTTGATAATCGCCTTGGCCTGTGCACGCTTGAAAGCGAGCGGCTGGTTTTCCCGTTAACCGGCCGCTACGCGCGTCAGTTTGCCGCGCACCGCCTGGCGCTGGTGGGGGATGCGGCCCATACCATTCATCCGCTGGCCGGGCAGGGCGTTAACCTCGGCTTTATGGACGCGGCGGAACTGGTGGAAGAACTGCGTCGCCTGCACCGTGAAGGTAAAGATATCGGCCAGCATCTGTATCTGCGTCGCTACGAGCGCAGCCGCAAGCACAGTGCGGCGGTGATGCTGGCAGGAATGCAGGGCTTCCGCGAGCTGTTTGCCGGGGCAAATCCGGCGAAAAAACTGCTGCGCGATATCGGCCTCAAGCTGGCCGACACCCTTCCCGGCGTCAAACCTCAACTTCTTCGTCAGGCAATGGGTCTTAACGATCTTCCCGACTGGTTACGCTAACCTCGATCCCCGTCACACTTTATTTTCCCGGCCTCTGCGTCGGGGAAATCCCCTCGTTTGAAATATTCTAATTCCACGCCATTTTTCGCATTAGTTATTCTCATGTCGTGATTTTCACGTGACGGAAATTCGGCCCGTTTTTCCGCACGAAATATCACCTTGTGCTAAATCCTGTTAGATCATTGTTAATTTTGTGCGGGGTTAATCGCATTTTTCCAGTGAATAACTCTGTAGGCTTTTCAGCGTTTTTTGGTCATAAGCTAATGTGATGACCCGTTTTACCTTATGGTTAACCGCCGGTTTCGGTGGTAAGTTCAGGTAAAAGAGAACGTTTGCGTCGGCATTCGGGAACGAGGCCGATACCGGGTTTCACGGTGAATTTTTCAACGAGGACAAGATGGCTCAACAGACTCCTTTGTACGAACAACACGTGTTATGCGGCGCCCGCATGGTGGACTTCCATGGCTGGATGATGCCGCTGCACTACGGCTCGCAGATAGATGAGCACCACGCGGTGCGCACCGATGCCGGTATGTTCGACGTGTCCCACATGACGATTGTCGATCTGCGCGGTAGCCGCACCCGGGAGTTTTTGCGTTATCTGCTGGCAAACGACGTCGCCAAACTGAAGACGCCGGGTAAAGCGCTCTATACCGGCATGCTGAATGCCTCGGGCGGCGTGATTGACGACCTTATCGTCTACTACTTCACTGAAGATTTCTTCCGCCTCGTTGTAAACTCCGCCACCCGCGAAAAAGACCTCTCCTGGATCACCCAACACGCCGAACCTTATGCCGTCGACATCACCGTCCGTGACGATCTGTCGCTGATCGCCGTGCAGGGACCAAACGCGCAGGCAAAAGCCGTCTCTCTCTTTAACGACGAGCAGCGCACCGCCACCGAAGGCATGAAGCCGTTCTTCGGCGTGCAGGCGGGGGATCTGTTTATCGCCACCACCGGCTACACCGGTGAAGCGGGCTACGAAATTGCGATGCCGAACGAGAAAGCTGCCGATTTCTGGCGTGCCCTGGTAGAGGCGGGCGTGAAGCCTGCGGGTCTGGGCGCGCGCGATACGCTGCGTCTGGAAGCGGGCATGAACCTCTACGGTCAGGAAATGGATGAAGGCGTCTCTCCGCTGGCGGCCAACATGGGCTGGACCATCGCGTGGGAACCGGCTGACCGTGACTTTATTGGCCGTGAAGCGCTGGAGATGCAGCGCGAGAAGGGCACCGAACAGCTGGTGGGACTGGTGATGAAGGAAAAAGGCGTGCTGCGCGGCGAGCTGCCGGTGCGCTTTACCGATGCTGACGGCAATCATCGCGAAGGCGTGATCACCAGCGGTACCTTCTCCCCGACGCTGGGCTACAGTATTGCACTGGCTCGCGTGCCGGCAGGCATTGGCGAAACGGCGGTAGTGCAAATCCGCAACCGCGAAATGCCGGTCCACGTGACCAAACCGATTTTTGTTCGCGCCGGTAAGCCGGTCGCCTAATCATTTTTATCAGGAGAACTTCAATGAGCAATGTGCCAGCAGAACTGAAATACAGCAAAGAACACGAGTGGCTGCGCAAAGAGGCGGACGGCACTTACACCGTCGGGATCACCGAGCACGCGCAGGAGCTGCTGGGCGACATGGTGTTTGTTGACCTGCCTGACGTGGGCACGACTGTTAGCGCGGGCGACGACTGCGCCGTGGCGGAGTCCGTAAAAGCGGCGTCTGACATCTACGCACCGGTAAGCGGCGAGATTGTTGCGGTCAACGATGCGCTGAGCGATTCGCCAGAGCTGGTCAACAGCGAGCCTTATGAAGGCGGCTGGATCTTCAAGATCAAAGCCAGCGACGAATCGCAAGTTGCCGCGCTGCTGGATGCAACCGCGTACGAAGCACTGTTAGAAGACGAGTAAGCCATTATCCCTCTCCCCTTTGGGGAGAGGGTAGGGTGAGGGGAACAGACGACACCCTCACCCCAGCCCTCTCCCTAAGGGAGAGGGAGAAAACACATTCACTGCACGTATCAGGAACCATCGCTCATGACACAGACTTTAAGCCAGCTTGAAAACCGTGGCGCCTTCATTGAACGTCACATTGGGCCGGATGCTCAGCAACAGCAGGAGATGCTGAAGACGGTTGGCGCGGATTCATTAGACGCACTGATCGGCCAGATTGTGCCAAAAGACATCCAGCTTGCCACGCCGCCTCAGGTAGGGGAAGCCACCACGGAGTTCGCCGCGCTGGCGGAGCTGAAGGCTATTGCAGGCCTCAACAAGCGCTATAAGTCTTACATTGGCATGGGCTACACCAACGTGCAGTTACCGCCGGTTATCCTGCGCAACATGCTGGAAAACCCGGGCTGGTACACCGCTTACACCCCTTATCAGCCAGAAGTCTCCCAGGGGCGTCTGGAAGCGCTGCTGAACTTCCAGCAGGTGACGCTGGATCTGACCGGTATGGATATCGCTTCCGCCTCTCTGCTGGATGAAGCGACCGCCGCTGCCGAAGCGATGGCGATGGCAAAACGCGTGAGCAAGCTGAAAAATGCTAACCGCTTCTTCGTGGCGGCGGACGTGCATCCGCAGACGCTGGACGTGGTGCGCACCCGTGCAGAAACCTTCGGCTTTGAGGTGATCGTCGACGACGCCGACAAAGTGCTGGATCACCAGGACGTCTTCGGCGTGCTGCTGCAGCAGGTGGGTACCACCGGCGAAGTTCACGACTACGGCGCGCTGATTGCCGAGCTGAAATCCCGCAAAGTGGTTGTCAGCGTTGCCGCCGATTTTATGGCGCTGGTGCTGCTGACGGCGCCGGGCAAACAGGGCGCGGATATTGTATTCGGCTCCGCGCAGCGCTTCGGCGTGCCGATGGGCTACGGCGGCCCGCACGCGGCGTTCTTCGGCGCGAAAGATGAATTCAAACGCTCCATGCCAGGCCGTATCATTGGCGTGTCAAAAGATGCTGCCGGTAATACCGCGTTGCGCATGGCGATGCAGACCCGCGAGCAGCATATCCGCCGCGAGAAAGCTAACTCCAACATCTGTACTTCCCAGGTACTGCTGGCAAACATCGCCAGCCTGTATGCGGTATTCCACGGTCCGGCTGGCCTGAAGCGCATTGCCAGCCGCATTCACCGCCTGGCCGATATTCTGGCCTGCGGCCTGCAGCAGAAGGGCCTCAAGCTGCGCCACGCGCACTACTTCGACACCCTGTGCGTGGAAGTGGCAGACAAAGCCGCCGTGCTGGCGCGCGCGAATGCAGCAGAAATCAACCTGCGCAGCGACATCCACAACGCGGTCGGCATTACGCTGGATGAAAGCACCACTCGCGACGATATCCTGAATCTGTTCAGCGTGTTGCTGGGCGATGCTCACGGTCTGGACGTTGATACGCTCGACAAAGAGGTCGCGCTCGACAGCCGCTCCATTCAGGAAAGCATGCTGCGCAATGACGCGATCCTGACTCACCCGGTGTTCAATCGCTATCACAGCGAAACCGAGATGATGCGCTATATGCACTCTCTGGAGCGCAAGGATCTGGCGCTGAACCAGGCGATGATCCCGCTGGGCTCCTGCACCATGAAGCTGAACGCCGCGGCAGAGATGATCCCGATTACCTGGCCTGAATTCTCCGAACTGCACCCGTTCTGCCCGCCAGAACAGGCGGAAGGCTATCACATGATGATCAACCAGCTTTCAGACTGGCTGGTGAAGCTGACCGGTTATGACGCGCTCTGCATGCAGCCGAACTCCGGCGCGCAGGGTGAATACGCGGGCCTGCTGGCGATCCGTCACTATCACGAAAGCCGTAACGAAGGCCACCGCGATATCTGCCTGATCCCAAGCTCCGCCCACGGCACCAACCCGGCCTCAGCCCAGATGGCGGGCATGGAAGTGGTGGTGGTCGCGTGCGATAAGAACGGCAACATCGATTTGGCCGACCTGCGTGCGAAAGCCGAGCAGGCGGGCGACAAGCTCTCCTGCATTATGGTGACCTACCCGTCCACCCACGGCGTGTACGAAGAGACCATCCGTGAAGTGTGCGAAGTGGTGCACCAGTTTGGCGGTCAGGTATACCTCGACGGCGCGAACATGAACGCTCAGGTGGGCATTACCTCTCCGGGCTTTATCGGCGCGGACGTGTCGCACCTGAACCTGCATAAAACCTTCTGCATTCCGCACGGCGGTGGCGGCCCGGGCATGGGACCAATCGGCGTGAAAGCGCACCTGGCGCCGTTTGTGCCGGGGCACAGCGTGGTGCAGATTGAAGGCATGCTGACCCGTCAGGGCGCGGTCTCTGCGGCCCCGTTCGGCAGCGCATCAATTCTGCCAATCAGCTGGATGTACATCCGCATGATGGGCGCGGAAGGGCTGAAGCAGGCGAGCCAGGTGGCTATTCTGAACGCCAACTACATTGCGACTCGCCTGAAGTCCGCCTTCCCGGTGCTCTATACAGGCCGCGACGGTCGCGTGGCGCACGAGTGCATTCTGGATATTCGTCCGCTGAAAGAGCAGACCGGCATCAGCGAGCTGGATATCGCCAAGCGTCTGATCGACTACGGCTTCCACGCGCCAACCATGTCGTTCCCGGTTGCGGGGACGCTGATGGTGGAGCCGACCGAGTCTGAAAGCAAAGCCGAGCTGGACCGCTTTATCGACGCGATGTTGGCCATCCGCATGGAGATCGACCGCGTGCAGGACGGCGAATGGACGCTGGAAGATAACCCGCTGGTCAACGCCCCGCATACCCAGCACGAGATGGTGGCAGAGTGGAACCACGGTTACTCCCGCGAGCTGGCCGTCTTCCCGGCAGGCGTGGCAAACAAATACTGGCCGACCGTGAAGCGTCTTGATGACGTTTACGGCGACCGTAATCTGTTCTGCTCCTGCGTGCCGATGAGCGAATACCAGTAATTATTTGCCATACTGTAGGCCGGGTAAGCGTAAGCGCCACCCGGCTTTTTTTTATCTGGAGGTTGTGAATGGCAATTGCACTGGTCACCGGCGCGAGTCGGGGCATTGGGAAAGCCACCGCGCTGCAGCTGGCACGTGAAGGCTACACCGTGGCGGTGAACTATCACCACAACATTAAAGCCGCGACGGACGTTATCAATCAGATCGTTGAGGCCGGCGGTAAAGCGTTTGCCGTGCGTGCGGACATCAGCGATGAAGCTCAGGTGCTGGCGATGTTTGACAGCATCGATCGTGAAGGTGAGCCGCTTCGCGCGCTGGTCAATAATGCAGGCATTCTGTTTGAGCAATCCACCATTGAGAATCTGTCCGCAGAGCGCATTAACCGCGTGCTGGCGACCAACGTCACGGGCTACTTTCTCTGCTGTCGTGAAGCGGTGAAACGCATGTCCATCAAGCATGGCGGCAAGGGCGGGGCGATTGTGAATGTCTCTTCCGCCGCGTCTCGTCTGGGCGCGCCGGGTGAATATGTCGATTACGCTGCTTCTAAAGGCGCGGTAGATTCGCTGACAACCGGGCTATCGCTGGAGGTGGCGGCGCAGGGCATTCGCGTGAACTGCGTGCGGCCTGGGCTGATTTATACCGATATCCATGCTTCCGGCGGAGAGCCGGGGCGAGTGGATCGCGTGAAATCGTTACTGCCGATGCAGCGCGGCGGCCAGCCGGAAGAGGTGGCGCAGGCGATTGTCTGGTTGCTGAGCGAGAAGGCGTCTTACGTGACGGGCAGTTTTATCGAGCTGGCTGGCGGGAAGTAAACCCCTCATCCTAACCCTCTCCCCAAAGGGGAGAGGGAACGACGCCCGGCGTTAAAGTTTCTCGCCGTTGCTGGCAATCACGCCTTTATACCACTCGAAGCTCTTCTTACGGGAGCGCGACATGTCGCCCGTGCCGTCGTCGTGCTTGTTGACGTAGATAAAGCCGTAGCGCTTGCTGTACTGACCAGTAGTGAACGACACGCAGTCGATGCAGCCCCACGGCGTATAGCCCATCAGATCCACGCCATCGTGCGTGACGGCTTTGATCATCTCTTCCACGTGGGCACGCAGATAGTCGATGCGATAGTCATCGTTGATGCTGCCGTCTTCTTCCACCTTATCGTAGGCGCCGAAGCCGTTTTCAACGATAAACAGCGGCTTCTGGTAACGCTCGTAAAGTTCGCACAGGGAATAACGCAGGCCCACCGGGTCAATCTGCCAGCCCCAGTCGGACGCCTTCACGTGCGGGTTCGGCACGCTGCCTTCGAAGCCGGAAATGGCGTCACCTGTGCCGCCTTCCGCCTTCACCGCATTGGTCATGTAGTAGCTGAAGCCTAAGTAGTCGCAGGTACCTTCACGCAGGATCTGCTCGTCGCCCGCCTCCATTTTGATGGAAAAGCCGCGGCGCTCCCACTCGTTCAGCACGTAGGACGGGTAGTAACCACGCAGCTGGACGTCGGTAAAGACATAGCGCTCGCGCATGGATTCCTGGGCGAACATCACGTCTTCCGGCTTGCAGGAGAACGGATAGAGCGCCACCATCGCCAGCATGCAGCCGACTTTCATCTCCGGGTTGATGCGGCGCGCGGCTTTCACCGCCAGGGCGCTGGCCACAAACTGGTGGTGCAGCACCTGGTACATGGTCTCTTCCGGGTTGTCATGTTCGGTGTAGACCACGCCCGAGCAGCAGTAGCCGAACAGCGGGGCGCGCCAGTTGCGCTGGTTGTTGATTTCGTTGAAGGTCATCCAGTATTTGACCTTGTGCTTGTAGCGCTCAAACACCACTTCCGCGAAGCGCACAAAGAAATCGACCACTTTGCGGTTGGTCCAGCTACCATACTCCTGCACCAGGTGCAGCGGCATTTCGAAGTGGGAGAGGGTGATCACCGGTTCGATGTTGTACTTCAGCAGCTCATCGAACATGTCGTCGTAAAACTTCAGCCCTTCTTCGTTTGGCTGCGTTTCGTCACCTTTCGGGAAGATGCGCGTCCAGGCGATAGAGGTACGGAAACACTTGAAGCCCATCTCGGCAAATAGCTTGATGTCTTCTTTATAGTGGCCGTGGAAGTCGATGGCTTCGTGGTTTGGGTAGTATTTACCCGGCACCACCTCCTGCGTGATTTCGCGCGGCACGCCGTGTGCGCCGCCGGTCAGCACGTCGCAAATGCTTGGCCCTTTGCCGCCTTTGTTCCAGCCGCCTTCAACCTGATGAGCGGCAACCGCGCCGCCCCATAAAAAATCTTTCGGTAAGGTTATTTTTTTCATCGCTGCTATTCTCAATAAATGGCTTATTGGCATTGAGTCTAGCAAAGCGAAATTGAATGTCACGATATAACAATTTGCGAAAATTGTGATTTGTCACATCGAAAAAACAGGGTGTTTTATTCCGTCAGTTTTTTCGCCAGCTTGCGTCCGAGAGATTCCAGAATATAAATGACGGGAATTTGCGTGGTGATATCATAGACGCCGCCAATTCGCGTCTGGGGAACGTGCCAGGAGAGATTAAAGTCCGCCAGTTTTGCCAGGCGCGAGTGCTCGTGGCTGGTGATAGAGAGCACCTTGCAGTGATGCAGGCTGAACTGGCTGGCGAAGCGCAGGATCTCCTCGGTTTCGCCCGAGACGGAGAGCACAATCGCCAGCGCATTTTTCGCCATATCATTGGTAACCGGGAAATAAGGGTCATCAATATGATTACTGAATTTACCAATATTTGAAAAGAAGCGTGCGCCATATTTGGCCAAAGAGCCTGACGTGCCCGCCCCGACAAATATAATTCGCTCGGAAGACAAAATGATATTTACCGCGTCATTTAATAGCGCGTCGAACTCTTCATTATTCACGCTTTTAAAGAAGCTGATAATTTCGCTGGCGCCGAAATTCGCCTGCTGGGGCTCGTTCTGCTCAAGATAGAGCTTAAAGCGCACGCGAAATTCAGAATACCCTTCGCAGTTGAGCTTGCGGCAAAAGCGCAGGATAGTGGTGGTTGAGACGCCGGCCGCATCCGCCAGCTCGCGGATGGTCATGTACATCACTTTGTCCCGGTTTTTGATGACATAGTTGTAGACCATCATTTCCAGGTTATTGAGACTGGCAATGGCGGAGTGGGTGAACATACTCACAGTGGCAAAACTCTCATTCAGACCTCATTTATCCATCATATCATGCAGCCAGACGGCAGGAGCCAATTTTATGCCATTGATTAGTAACGCTTAAATTTTTATGTGAACAAATGTCAGGTGAATTTTTCGTTTATGTTTTTGATTTTAATTATAAAAATTTACTTTAAAATTATTTTAGCTAACAGGTGTTCACTGGAATCATTCTCAGTTAGCATAGTCATGCGATGAATAATCATCTTTAGTTTTCCCGGAGTTTAGTATGGCGAGCAGACCATTAATCGCACAGGGATATTCGCTGGCTGAGGAAGTAGCCAACAGCATCAGCCACGGCATTGGCCTGGTGTTTGGGATTGTCGGTTTAGTGTTATTGCTGGTACAGGCGGTGGATACCAATGCCAGCGCGATGGCCATTACCAGCTATAGCCTGTATGGCGGAAGTATGATCCTGCTGTTCCTGGCCTCGACGCTCTATCACGCGATTCCGCATCAGCGGGCCAAAATATGGCTTAAGAAATTTGACCACTGCGCTATCTATCTGCTGATTGCGGGTACCTATACGCCTTTCCTGCTGGTGGGGCTAAACTCACCGCTGTCGCGCGGCCTGATGATTGTTATCTGGAGCCTGGCGCTGCTGGGGATCCTGTTTAAGCTGACCATTGCGCACCGGTTTAAAGTGTTGTCGCTGGTCACCTATCTGACGATGGGCTGGCTGTCGCTGATTGTGGTGTATCAGCTGGCGATTAAGCTGGCGGTCGGCGGCGTCACGCTGCTGGCGGTGGGCGGTGTGGTCTACTCGCTGGGCGTTATTTTCTACGTCTGCAAGCGCATCCCATACAACCATGCCATCTGGCACGGCTTTGTGCTGGGCGGCAGCGTGTGCCACTTTTTGGCGATTTATTTGTACGTGGGGCAGGTTTAGTTTGTTGTCGGGTGGCGGCTTCGCCTTACCCGACCTGGATTTGCACCCGTAGGCCCGGTAAGCGCAGCGCCACCGGGCGATAGAGCATCACTCTTCCAGTGAATACGGTAGCGGCTCAATACTCAACGTATTCGCGTCGTCGCGCACGCGGAACACGCTGTCCGCTTCCATGTCGTTGTTCATTACAGCCTGTACCAAAAGACGGCCATCGTCCAGCTGGACTGCGGCTAACACGGTACCGGTGCGGCGCCAGTTGTCGCCCATCTTCAGTTCTAAGTCTTCTCCTGCTTCCGGTACGCGGCTGGCATGGCCTGCCAGTGTCCACAACGCGCGTTTGTTTGCCCCTCGGAATTTTGCACGCGCGACCATTTCCTGACCGGTGTAGCAGCCTTTTTTAAAGCTGATGCCCCCCAGCGCCTGCAGGTTAGTTGCCTGAGGAATAAACTGCGCGCTGTTGGCTGCGTCAATTACAGGCAGACCCGCTTCGATGTTCAGCGCCAGCCACTGCTGGCTGTTGTTGAGCTGAGCTTCGCCGCGCAGCGCCTCGGTCACGCGTTCGGCTGTTGCGGCATCCGTGACTAACAGGAAGCGCTCTGCCGGGTGTTCAAACCACAGGATGGAAGTTGCGCCCTCGCGGACCACCTGTTTTTCTGCATCCGGCAGCTCAGCAAACAGGTTTTTCAGCGCCGCACGCGCCTGGAAGCCCGCCACGCCCAGCAGAACATGTTCATCGTCCGGGGCGATGGTGACTTTGGAAAAGACCGCGTATTTTTTCAGTTCTTTGAGCTGCGCATCGCGCAGGCTGCGGCGCTCAATAAAGGCAAAACCGTCCTGACGGCGGAAGAGACGCAGGTTGCTCCACATTTTGCCCTTAGGATCGCAGTGCGCGGCCAGCAGATGCTGGTGTTCAGTCAACTGCGCAACATCCGCAGTCACCTGACCCTGCAAGTATTTTTCGGCGTCGGCGCCGGAGAGGGTTGCCAGCGCCCAGTCATCAAGAGAAATAAGCGTCAGCGGCAGACGCGCAGAGGCGGCGGGCTGGCGAGGAGAAAATGGTGTAAAGGCCATAACGGTATCCTGAATTGCTTAACGCTTTGATAATGCCTAATGGTAAAAGAGCCTGCAGGCATTGCAAGCGCTTTCAGCAGACCATTTGTGCCATAAACGGGTTATGCGTAGCGCTACGCAAAATAGTGTAATCCGCTGTCTATGTAGGGATTATTCTGGAAGCCTGCTCGTCAAACGCAATATTCCAGTAATGAAACGGTCAAAAACACGTTACACTAGCTGGTGTCCCCGTAGAGAAATTAAGAACAGAAAACGGGGTACCGACTGTGCCAAACGTAATGCAGGAAACTGAACATGGATATTAACAACAAGGCCCGTATTCACTGGGCATGCCGACGCGGAATGCGTGAACTTGATATTTCCATCATGCCTTTCTTCGAATATGAGTACGACAGCTTAAGCGATGATGATAAGCGTCTGTTTGTTCGCCTGCTTGAGTCTGACGATCCGGATTTATTCAACTGGCTGATGAACCACGGCAAACCCGCCGACACCGAGTTGCAACGGATGGTGCAATTAATTCAAACACGGAATCGGGAACGTGGTCCTGTGGCAATCTGATCTTCGCGTCTCGTGGCGCTCGCAGTGGATGTCTTTATTGCTCCACGGGCTGGTTGCGGCCATCGTTTTACTCATGCCGTGGCCGCTCAGCTATACGCCGCTGTGGCTGCTATTACTTTCGTTTGTTGTTTTTGACAGCGTACGCAGCCAGCGTCGCATTAACGCGCGTCAGGGCGAGATCAAGCTGCTGATGGATTCCCGCCTGCGCTGGCAGGGAAAAGAGTGGGATATTCTCGGTGTGCCCTGGATGCTTAACGCCGGGATGATGCTACGGTTACGCAAAGTGGGGGGCGGACGTTGCCAGCACCTGTGGCTGGCGGCGGACAGTATGGACGCATCAGAATGGCGGGATCTGCGCCGGATGTTGCTGCAACAGCCGACGCAGGAGTAACGCGCGTTAGCTGAATTTTTCTGCCATTTCGCCGAGGATCTGCTCGCACCAGGCCTGCAGGCGCTCGTCGCTGAGATCGTACTGATTGGTTTCATCCAGCGCGAGCCCGACAAACAGCTCACCGTCGGCAATAATCGGCTTTTTACTGGTGAATTCATACCCTTCGGTTGGCCAGTAGCCGATAAACGCCGCCCCTTTTGGTGCCAGCTTATCGTGCAGCATGCCGAGTGCGTCCAGGAACCATTCGCCGTAGCCTAACTGGTCACCCATGCCGTACATCGCAATAATTTTACCGTCGAAATTGACTGAATCGAGCTGATCCCAGATGGCTTCCCAGTCTTCCTGTATCTCACCAAAGTCCCAGGTTGGGATGCCCAGAATCAGCACATCGTACTGCTCCATCAAGGCGACCGAGTCATCTTTCAGGTTATGCAACGTCACCAGTTCCGGGCCAATGATGTCGCGAATTTTCTCCGCCGCCATTTCGGTGTAGCAGGTGCTGGAACCATAGAACAGACCAATATTCATCGCGTAACTATCTCAATTCTTGCTATGACTTTGCGCGTAGTGTACCAGAAACCGGTCGCAATCAGGCATAATGGCCTGACTGCAAAATCAAAGGGGCTGATGTGGAAAAGGATCTCGCACTCGTTGAACAGTTTCTCGACGCGCTGTGGCTGGAGAAAAATCTGGCCGAGAATACCCTCAGTGCCTACCGGCGCGATCTCACCATGCTGGTGGAGTGGCTGGCGCGTCGGGAGCTATCGCTTGCGAGCGCGCAAAGCGACGACCTGCAGGCGCTGCTCGCTGAACGCGTAGAAGGGGGGTACAAAGCCACCAGCTCTGCACGCTTGCTCAGCGCAATGCGTCGGCTTTTCCAGCATCTTTATCGGGAGAAGATTCGCGAAGACGATCCCAGCGCGCTGCTGGCGTCCCCGAAACTCCCGCAGCGGCTGCCGAAAGATCTCAGCGAAGCACAAGTTGAGAGATTATTACAGTCACCGGCTGTTGACCTGCCGCTGGAGTTACGCGATAAAGCCATGCTTGAGCTATTGTATGCTACCGGCTTGCGCGTTTCGGAACTGGTTGGCTTGACGATGAGCGACATCAGCCTGCGTCAGGGCGTGGTGCGCGTCATCGGTAAAGGAAACAAGGAAAGGCTGGTTCCGCTGGGAGAAGAGGCGGTTTACTGGCTGGAGACGTATCTTGAGCATGGCCGCCCCTGGCTGCTCAATGGCGCGTCTATCGACGTCCTGTTTCCGAGCCAGCGCGCGCAGCAGATGACGCGACAAACGTTCTGGCATCGCATCAAGCATTACGCCACACTGGCGGGTATCGACAGTGAAAAGCTTTCGCCGCACGTATTGCGTCACGCCTTCGCGACGCATCTGTTAAACCACGGCGCAGATTTACGCGTGGTGCAGATGCTGCTGGGACACAGCGATCTTTCAACGACGCAAATTTACACCCATGTCGCGACGGAACGCCTGCGGCAGCTACACCAACAGCACCACCCTCGTGCGTGAGTGCCGACAAATTGTAACAGGATCAATTATGAAAAAGTCTTTCGTGCTGTTCACCCTGCTGGCAGCCTCATTTACCGGCTTCGCCCATGCGGATGACGCCGCCATCAAACAGTCTCTGGCTAAGCTTGGCGTCACCAGCAGCGACATCCAGCCTGCGCCGGTTGCCGGTATGAAAACCGTACTGACCAACAGCGGCGTGCTGTACGTCACCGAAGACGGCAAACACTTTATTCAGGGACCGCTGTACGACGTGAGCGGCGCGCAGCCGGTGAACGTCACCAACCAGCTGCTGATGAAAAACCTGAACGCGCTCGAAAAAGAGATGATCGTCTATAAAGCGGCGCAGGAAAAACATGTGATTACCGTCTTCACCGACATCACCTGTGGCTACTGCCACAAGCTGCATGAACAGATGAAAGACTATAACGCGCTGGGCATTACCGTGCGTTACCTGGCCTTCCCGCGCGCAGGCGTACAGAGCAAGCCAGAGCAGGACATGAAAGCGATCTGGTGTGCCAAAGACCGCAACAAAGCGTTTGATGACGCGATGAACGGTAAAGACGTTAAGCCTGCCTCCTGCGACATCGACATTGCTAACCACTACGCGCTGGGCGTGCAGTTTGGCGTGAGCGGTACGCCAGCGATTGTCCTGAGTAACGGCTATGTTGTTCCGGGCTATCAGGGACCGAAAGAGATGAAAGAGTTCCTCGACGCGCACCAGAAACAGTTTGGTGGTAAATAATTCGCGTGAAAGCCCCCATCAAATTGCGCCGCCGCGAGGCGGTTGAACACGTTGATTTACCGGACGATCTCCCGCCGCTGCTAAAGCGCCTCTACGCCAGCCGCGGCGTGCGTCGCGCAGAGGATCTTGAGCGCAGCGTGAAAGGGATGCTGCCCTGGCAGCAGCTGAACGGTATCGAGAAAGCTACCGAAATGCTCTACAACGCGCTTCGTGAGGGAACGCGCATTGTGGTGGTAGGGGATTTCGACGCCGACGGCGCAACCAGCACCGCCCTGAGCGTACTCAGCCTGCGCGCGCTGGGCTGCGATAATGTCACCTATCTGGTGCCGAACCGCTTTGAAGACGGCTATGGCCTCAGCCCGGAGGTGGTCGATCAGGCCCATGCCCGCGGTGCGCAGATGATCATGACCGTCGACAACGGGATCTCCTCCCATGCGGGCGTCGATCATGCTCACGCTTTGGGGATCCCGGTGCTGGTCACCGATCATCACCTGCCCGGCGATACGCTCCCCGCAGCAGAAGCGATTATTAACCCCAACCTGCGCGACTGCGATTTCCCGTCGAAATCCCTCGCCGGCGTGGGCGTGGCGTTTTATCTGATGCTGGCGTTGCGTACTCTCTTACGCGATAAGGGCTGGTTCGAATCCCGCGGCATTGCCGTTCCAAACCTGGCCGAATACCTCGACCTGGTGGCGCTGGGCACCGTGGCGGACGTGGTACCTCTTGATGCCAATAACCGCATTTTGACCTGGCAGGGCTTAAGCCGTATTCGCGCGGGCAAGTGCCGTCCCGGAATTAAGGCGCTGCTGGAGATTGCCAACCGCGATCCGCTTAAGCTGGCGGCAAGCGACCTGGGCTTTGCGCTCGGGCCGCGTCTGAACGCTGCCGGAAGGCTGGACGATATGTCCGTCGGCGTGGCGCTGCTGCTGTGCGACAACATCGGTGAAGCGCGCGTGCTGGCCAACGAGCTGGACGCCCTGAACCAGACCCGTAAAGAGATTGAGCAGGGGATGCAGGCCGAAGCGCTAACCCTGTGCGAAAAACTTGAGCGCAGCGGCGATACGCTGCCGGGCGGGCTGGCAATGTACCACCCCGAGTGGCATCAGGGCGTGGTCGGCATTCTGGCGTCGCGCATTAAAGAGCGCTTCCACCGCCCGGTGATCGCGTTTGCGCCTGCGGGTGACGGCACGCTGAAAGGCTCTGGCCGTTCGATTCAGGGGCTGCACATGCGCGATGCGCTGGAGCGTCTGGATACGCTTTACCCGGGTCTGATGATCAAGTTCGGCGGCCACGCGATGGCGGCAGGCTTGTCGCTGGAAGAGGCAAAGTTCGACGAGTTCCAGCGCCTGTTTGGCGAGCTGGTCACCGAGTGGATTGACCCGGCGCTGCTGCAGGGCGAAGTGGTCTCTGACGGTGAGCTGTCTGTCTCCGAAATGACGATGGAGGTCGCGCAGATGCTGCGCGATGCCGGTCCATGGGGGCAAATGTTCCCGGAACCGCTGTTCGACGGGCGATTCCGCCTGCTGCAGCAGCGTATCGTTGGCGAACGTCACCTGAAAGTGATGGTTGAACCGGTGGGCGGCGGACCGCTGCTGGACGGCATCGCCTTCAACGTTGACACCTCCATCTGGCCGGACAACGGCGTGCGCGAGGTCGAGCTGGCGTACAAACTGGATATCAACGAGTTTCGCGGTAACCGCACCCTTCAGATCATCATCGACAATATCTGGCCAATTTAGCGGCAGTAATCTCTATAAAAAAGGGCGTGGATTCGGTACAATCCCGCTCTTATCACCGCATTTTGACAAGTCCATAAAAGAAAACAGACCATGTTTGAAATTAATCCGGTAAAAAACCGTATTCAGGACCTCACGGAGCGCTCTGACGTTCTTAGGGGGTATCTTTGACTACGATGCCAAGAAAGAGCGTCTTGAAGAAGTAAACGCCGAGCTGGAACAGCCGGACGTCTGGAACGAACCTGAACGCGCACAGGCGCTGGGTAAAGAGCGTTCCTCTCTCGAAGCTATCGTAGATACGTTGGATCAAATGGCTCAGGGGCTGGAAGATGTTTCCGGTTTGCTGGAGCTGGCCGTCGAAGCCGACGACGAAGAAACCTTTAACGAAGCCGTGGCAGAACTCGACGGGCTGGAAGAGAAGCTGGCACAGCTGGAATTCCGTCGCATGTTCTCCGGCGAATACGACAGCGCTGACTGCTATCTCGATATTCAGGCAGGTTCTGGCGGTACCGAAGCGCAGGACTGGGCCAGCATGCTGACGCGTATGTATCTGCGTTGGGCGGAAGCGCGCGGCTTCAAAACCGAAATTATCGAAGAGTCTGAAGGTGAAGTGGCCGGTATTAAATCCGTCACTATCAAGATCATTGGCGACTACGCCTACGGCTGGCTGCGTACCGAAACCGGCGTTCACCGCCTGGTGCGTAAGAGCCCGTTTGACTCCGGTGGTCGTCGTCATACCTCCTTCAGCTCCGCGTTTGTTTACCCGGAAGTTGACGAAGATATCGATATCGAAATTAACCCGGCGGACCTGCGTATTGACGTTTACCGCGCGTCCGGTGCGGGTGGTCAGCACGTTAACCGTACAGAATCTGCGGTGCGTATTACCCACATTCCAACCGGGCTGGTAACACAGTGCCAGAACGACCGTTCCCAGCATAAGAACAAAGACCAGGCCATGAAGCAGATGAAAGCGAAGCTTTATGAGCTGGAGATGCAGAAGAAAAATGCTGAGAAACAGGCGATGGAAGACAACAAGTCCGACATCGGTTGGGGCAGCCAGATCCGTTCTTACGTCCTTGATGACTCCCGCATCAAAGACCTGCGTACCGGGGTTGAAACCCGCAACACGCAGGCGGTGCTGGACGGCAGCCTGGACCAATTTATCGAAGCAAGTTTGAAAGCAGGGTTATGAGGAACCAACATGTCTGAACAACAAGCACAGGGCGCTGACGCGGTAGTCGATCTTAACAACGAACTGAAAACCCGCCGCGAGAAGCTGGCAGCGCTGCGCGAGCAGGGCGTGCCGTTCCCGAACGATTTTCGTCGTGACCACACCTCAGACCAACTGCACGCTGACTTCGACGGTAAAGAGAACGAAGAGCTGGAAGCGCTGAACATCGAAGTGGCCGTTGCAGGCCGTATGATGACCCGCCGTATCATGGGTAAAGCCTCCTTCGTGACCTTGCAGGACGTCGGCGGCCGTATTCAGCTGTACGTTTCCCGTGACGACCTGCCGGAAGGCATCTACAACGAGCAGTTCAAAAAGTGGGACCTGGGCGATATCCTGGGTGCGAAAGGTAAACTGTTTAAAACCAAAACCGGTGAACTGTCTATCCACTGCACCGAGCTGCGCCTGCTGACCAAAGCCCTGCGCCCGCTGCCGGACAAGTTCCACGGCCTGCAGGATCAGGAAGCGCGCTATCGTCAGCGTTACCTGGATCTCATCTCTAACGATGAATCCCGCAAGACCTTCAAAATTCGCTCCCAGATCATGGCCGGTATTCGCCAGTTCATGGTCAACCGCGACTTTATGGAAGTGGAAACCCCTATGATGCAGGTGATCCCTGGCGGCGCGTCTGCGCGTCCGTTCATCACCCATCACAACGCCCTGGACCTGGACATGTACCTGCGTATCGCGCCGGAACTGTACCTGAAGCGTCTGGTGGTCGGTGGTTTCGACCGCGTGTTCGAAATCAACCGTAACTTCCGTAACGAAGGTATCTCCGTTCGCCATAACCCAGAGTTCACCATGATGGAACTCTATATGGCGTACGCGGACTACAAAGATCTGATCGAGCTGACCGAATCCCTGTTCCGTACCCTGGCGCAGGATATTCTGGGCACCACGCAGGTCCCTTACGGTGAAGAAGTCTTCGACTTCGGCAAGCCGTTCGAAAAACTGACCATGCGCGAAGCGATCAAGAAATACCGTCCGGAAACCAACATGGCGGATCTGGATAACTTCGACTCTGCGAAGGCCATCGCTGAAAGCATCGGCATCAAGGTTGAGAAGAGCTGGGGTCTGGGCCGTATCGTGACCGAGATCTTCGAAGAAGTGGCAGAAGCGCACCTGATTCAGCCGACCTTCATCACCGAGTACCCGGCGGAAGTCTCTCCGCTGGCGCGTCGTAATGACGAGAACCCGGAAATCACCGACCGTTTCGAATTCTTCATCGGCGGCCGTGAAATCGGCAACGGCTTTAGCGAGCTGAACGATGCGGAAGACCAGGCGCAGCGTTTCCAGGATCAGGTTGACGCGAAAGCAGCAGGCGATGACGAAGCGATGTTCTTCGACGAAGACTATGTGACCGCGCTGGAGCACGGCCTGCCGCCAACCGCAGGTCTGGGTATTGGTATCGACCGTATGGTGATGCTGTTCACCAACAGCCACACTATTCGTGACGTGATCCTGTTCCCGGCAATGCGCCCGGTGAAATAAGGCGTTACGTTGCTAAAAAAGCCCCGAAAGGGGCTTTTTTATTGCGCCGCGAACGCTCTCAGCGCGTCTCGCGCGACCGTTGCTTCCTGCACCATCCACGGGCTAAAGCTCCATGGGGCGGCGTCCAGCGCGCGGAATAACGACTCCAGCGTCACCCATTCAAATGCCATCACTTCATCATGGTTAATTCGCAGTTCGCTGGTGACGCGGGCAGCGAAGACCGGGCAAATCTCGTTTTCCACGATCCCGGAAGGATCCGTTTCGCGGTAGCGGAATTCTGAGGCGACAGGCGTAATCGCGGTAATTTCTGCGCCAATCTCATCGCGGCAGCGACGGATAATTGCCTCTTCCGTCCGTTCACCAGATTGAGGGTGACCGCAGACGGAGTTCGTCCAGACGCCCGGCCAGGCTTTTTTACTTAGTGCGCGTCGGGTTACCAGACACTCGCCTTCGGCGTTAAACAGCCAGGATGAGAACGCCAGATGCAGCGGGGTTTGGGCAGTATGCGCGGCGTATTTTTCCTGAGTGCCAATCACCATTCCCTGGTCATTAACCAAAATAACGTGTTCTTGAATACTCATTCATGCTCCAGTGCCAACGATGCGGATGGTTCTGCACCATCAACAGGGAGCATTATACGGCAATCTTATACGAACGGTTTGTTTCCAGGAGCGGAAAAGGGCTGACCCATATCTCTCCGGGCTGGTATCATAGTGCGCCATTCACGCTGACCGAGGATCTGTTTTGTTTGCAGGAAGCCTGACGAGAAACCCCATCATCGCCATCTTTTGCCTGACGCTGACGCTATTCCTGGCAGGCTGTTCAGGAAGCAAATCGTCGGATATGGGTAGCTATTCCGGTTCGGTCTATACCGTTAAGCGCGGGGATACGCTGTACCGGATTTCGCGCGCAACGGGGACCAGCGTGAAGGATCTGGCGCGCCTGAATAACATCTCTCCGCCGTACACCATCGAAGTGGGGCAAAAGCTCAAGGTGAACGGCAGTTCGTCCTCGGGCAAAAAATCCTCATCGAAAGGCAAAACCGCCAAAGTGACGCCGTCCTATCAGGTACCGCAATCGTCATGGCCGCCGGTTGGACAGCGCTGCTGGATTTGGCCTGCCAGCGGTAAAGTGGTCGCCCCTTACTCACTCTCTGAAGGTGGCAACAAGGGTATTGATATCGCCGCTGCGCGCGGTACGCCGGTTTATGCCTCCGGGGCAGGGAAGGTGGTTTACGTCGGTAACCAGCTGCGCGGCTACGGTAACCTCATCATGATTAAGCATGGCGAAGATTACATCACCGCCTACGCGCATAACGACACGATGCTGGTCAACAACGGGCAGAACGTGAAGGCGGGGCAGAAGATAGCCACCATGGGCAGTACAGGTACCGATTCGGTGAAGCTGCACTTCCAGATCCGCTATAAGGCGACGGCCATCGATCCGCAACGCTATCTTCCTGCGCCCGGCAGCAAACCGAAGTGCTAAGTGATTATTTAATCGCCGGTTAGTTGTGAAGAGGCTTGTATGAAGGTGCGTAAGGTCTATAATGCCTTACGCACCTCAAAGCGGGCGTAGTTCAATGGTAGAACGAGAGCTTCCCAAGCTCTATACGAGGGTTCGATTCCCTTCGCCCGCTCCAGCCTCCTGATAAATCAATAAGTTATAGCTTATCAGTTAGTTACGTAGCCCTGCTTTAGCAGGTACAACTTAAACTACCCATTGCTCTACGCCCGCACCTGTCGCGTGATTGGTCTGTGGTACAAGAGAGCATATCATCACGCTGGCGGTGGTTCCTGGTTCTTACCGCGACAGCACAACAACGAACAAAAAGCCGCATACCTGGCATAACTCCCGAACAGATTGATCATACGCATTTAAGCCCGATGTGCGGCCTTTTGGCTGCTATTGTCTGAAATCTGATACATTGCACAAACATCATGTGGATTGCTGTAAAGTTCATCAGTATGATTGCTAGCACAATCAGCGATTGGGAAAGCACTTCTGGAAGATAAGGGACGAGACGATATGAAAGTGACTGATGAAGCTTTGTTACGTTCAGGGTTTACGCAGCCCGAATTGCAGAAGATAAAAAGCAATATTGAAAAATATGGAGGAACGCTTGGAGAGGCCATAAATGACCTTGCCAGGCGATTTGTTACCTTGGCGGGAGTGGTGGCTGTGTGTGCCTTAATCCTACTGCTACTTATCGTCTTCAGCTCACCTGATAGAGCATTTGCATGGGGGCTGGCGATGATCTTTGGGGTTGCCATTATGTCCTTCGCACAGCCGCCGGTAATTTCCTATAAATCCTGGCGTTACCGAAAAACTATCAAGGATTAACTGGTTCCATTTTCTGTTGTTAGTAGATCGAAAATCACTTTTGCTTTAACACCATAACCGACAATCTTCATTGTTAGTTTAGGAGTGCTCATTGTGCTGACTTTGCGATAGTAATCGTGTGGAAGCCAGCGGAATAATCTCCAGGCTCCAGTTTTTCGAGCGAATCCCACAATGCTGTACACACTGGCACCAAGAGTAACACCATTATAGAGAGCCAGGCCCGTGTTAGGATTAAATCCCATAAACTGGGCGGTATGCATCGCGGAGTCAGCAATGATACCTTGTGAGGGTTTATGTCCTGCTGGCTGATTAAAGTTGAGCACTTCTTTCGCTAATCCGTTCATTCCATCGGCAATCAGGACTGCCCCAGCCAGCATACCAATCGGCCCCATAGTGGATAACATCATAAAGCCACCAAAGAGAACCACGCCTGATAGCACCACATTTACAGCGGATATAACATAACCGACGATTTTATTATTTTCCTTAACAAATTCGACTTTCGCGTAAAGCTGTGCGGCTCTGGTTCTTAACAGGTGTTCTTGTTCTTGTAGATTATCTGTTTCGGCACGCAGATTTTTGATGCAAGCAATGCATTCTTCATCGGTTTTAGCTCGTCGTGCTGTTTCAAATTCTTTATCTACAACCTGTTTTATCTCTTCGACAAACTTGATTCGTGTAAGACCATCCTGCAAATAGAATGCTGACAGCCGATTTGCTGTTTCGACGAGTTTCCGGGCTTCAAGATTCACCATGGTATCTGACCATGTTCTGTTCCAGCCCCTGTTGAGCAGCGCAATATCCATTAAAGACTCCTTCCCAAAATGTGTCTGGTCATTTTACGTGCAATAAGGTCGAAGACAACAGAAAATATTTTCACAACCCGCCCCCGTGGGGGGCCCGTTGCTGTATCCTTCCAGTTTACATTCTCCTGTTCAAAATATCCCCAGCTCTGTTGATGATCTGCTAGACCGTCAGCCCAGGCCCTCGGTGAAAAGCGCTTTTCTTCGCCAAATATCGCTACTTGATGCCTTCAGCGACACGCCTCACTGCAACAAGCAGTGCAGTTACACAATGCTGCTTTGGGCTGACGCAAGGGAGATAACTTGATGTTTTGAAGGGCATCTATTCACTAATTGTACAGCTATTTAACATATTCTTTGTTATGCGAACTTAGTGCGCAGTAGCTTAATTGAGATGTCCCCGTCCTCTCCGCGCTACAGTCTCATCACAGTGATCACTACATTCAAAGGATGAGACTCGCTCAGGAAAAATAATATGCAGGCCAGTGTCGAGATGGCTGGTCATAGTTCTGTTGTACTATGATTAACTGGAATAAAATAGCGAAATTAGTAGCTATCGGCTCTCCAGCTATCATCCCACTCAGTAGATGCGATGAAGTAATCATCATCTGAACGCTCATAATTATTTATAAGCTCATTCAAATGGCGACGTTCTTTCTCAGGTCTAAATTTTACCATTTCACGTAATGTAATCAAGGCTGGCTTTATATTATTGTATTTCAACGTAAACTCTTCCAACAAAATAGAGAATTCACAGCATTGAGCATAAAGACACAGGGAGCCTCGCCACCAATCATTTTTTAAGTAATGAATAATTTCTATTGACCGATTCTGCATTAGTTCTAATGACGCTAAGTGTTCCTGGTACCTTAGATGACCAAAAGAAAATGTTTCTGATATTGGGTCGAAAAAAAGTATGTTGCAAGGATCTATTAGCTCGTTAACTGCTAATAAACACGTTGATTCCTCATAATTAAAACTAGGGTCATTAACTAAAAATGAAGCAAGCTCTTGCTTAGTTGCTGCTCTTAAAGTTTTTGAATGCATAGCGAAAGCAATTTTATGTGATGCTTTGATTAAAATGCTTTGTGATAACTTTGTTCGTTTAATATCTTTGTAGGTATCATAAGAACCACATAACAACTCTAATCTTTTAGTGAAAATTTCACTTTCACTAGAAGGGATATCTATTCCTTTTTCAGCTAAATCACACAGAAGTGTTGCTAGTAATGGAGTTCTCACTATGTCAGATATTTTTTTTGCCTTTATGTTTTTAATTATAATATCGCTTAAAGCTGGGTTTTTATCTTTAAACCATGCTTGAATGAAACAGTACAACTGAGTTTCACTGAAGGGCATGAGTGTAATCCCTAAAAAATTAATTTCAGATAGATAACTAACACAATCCCTGCTTGAAATTAGCAACTGAATATTATTAAACTTATTTTTGAAGGAGTTTATTGCCTCTATTATTCCTGGGAATTTTACATAAGCCTCATCCAATCCATCAAAAATTACTTTGTTTCTTTTTTTGCTTTGTAAGTGAAGCTCAAGTTTTTCAATGTTCTCCCGAATGGGCTCAAGTGATTTAGAGATCAAAATCATGCTCATTAAAATGTCATAGTTTTTTGATTTTGATTCAATATTCATCTCTACTTTATTTAAGAAACGGTTTAATGGTAAGTATATAACACCTCTATTTCCTTCCTGTTCTAGTTTTCTTGCATACATTTGAAGCGTTGTTGTTTTTCCAGCTCCCGCGCTACCATACACTGCTATATCATGCTGACAATCAAAAAGTCTGAAGGGTGATGTCGATAGGCCGTCTGTCACACCCATGCTATCCATAAGAATTTCTTTAGACAATACCTTTTCACTATCCTCAAGCTTGTTTATTAGTATATCTAAAGCATTTAGTGTGGTCTGCGTGTCATTAAGAAACCTAAATATATCTATACTGTTATCTCCAGAATTTATAGCCTGTATGTCAAGTTTATATTTGTTGCATCTCTCACTTAACCATAAATTTATTAGCTCACTATTGAATGCGTACTCTATCTTCGGTTCTTCTTTATACTCACTTTTCAACTTACCTAGTTCAATACTTTGTAAGTTTGAGGTTTTAGCTTTCTTATAACATTCTACTATTTTCGGTAATAGACTTTTTGCATTCTCTTTTGCAAGATTCTGTAGTTTAGTTTTGTTTATAAAACTATCAAAACTATCAATGGAATCTTTATGAAAGCTTGTTTCTAAGCATTTCTTCAAGATGGTAACGCTATTAATCATGATACCAAGATTTGCGTTTTCTAACTTATACGTAGTTATATTATTGATGCTCGTTTCTAATTCTGAAATAACTTCTCTAATGAATGAAACATTTCCAGCCAGCAATTGATTAGCTTGATCTATACCATTTTTAATTTTTCTGTTTTCTTTTGATGTATAAATATTTAACTCATTGTTGTATTTTCTTAGGACAGAATTAGCATCTTGAATTAGAGGTTCTAAAGCACTCAAAGATTTTAATGGGGTATATACTTTTCTCTCAAACCACTCCCATTCCCCTTGAGTAACCTGAAATTTATCCGGCTTAATAGTAAATCTACTATTTAGCAGTACGTTGCTATCAATTGTGCCCATGAAAAAAGCTAGATCGCTATAACAATCAAGTTCATGTATTGAATTTTGTTGATTTAAAGCTGACATGAGCTCTACATTGCACAGTTGAGTAGTATCTTGTGTACTGAATATGTCATCTACGGAAAGCAATTTATCTAATAGAGTTGGCTTATGTGTTTTTAATAATTTGATTACTGACGGCCCATCCAATATTTCAATTTTCTTTCCATCTATTTTGAGCATTCCATGTATTTCATTAATCAAACGAAGGCTTATTTGATATGGGCTTGCTAAATATACTTGATCAGGGATTACCTCATCTCCATTATGTAATTTAATAGGATTTGTGAAACATTGTCTAAGCTGAAAAACAAGCTCTCCGAGAATTGCTTTTTCCGATGTGTTAGTTTCTTCACCAATTTTTTTTGATTGGATGGCGTAACTCATGGTTTTATTAACCGGCACTTCAACAAAGGCTATCAAGTCTTTTCCTGATTCGTAAGGCCCTCCGTAGAAGTCAACACGAAAAAAACCCATAGATTCAAATAGTGGTTTTATAAGGTATTTTGTGAAATCATCTTCCTTCATTTTTTGCATGGCTTTTAGGTAAACCTGCTGATTAGTATCTTCCATATTCATTTACTCAGTAGTTTAGTATGTGTTAAATATTCTTAATACTAATCATATAGTAAGCGAATGGTCTATCTCTTTATGTGAGATGTATTAACAATTTCTGAAAATTTCTACTTATTAAAATGTACCTTTGAAAAGTAGACACTCTGCGGTACGCTTTTCGGTATCATTTACCTCGGCATTTCACGCAGCGCGCCGGAGGACTTCCGCCCCGGACGGGGCCCTGAATGCCCCAGATATCTGATGCTCCGGAGCTTAACCTGTCGCCAGCTGTCATTCTGCCCAATGAGAATTTCATGCCGATGCTGCCCGGAGGTAAAGGCCCGGTTAATCCTGCTCGGGCCTACCTGCTTTCCCTCAACTCCGCCCGTAGTTGGCAGACCATGGCCTCGTTCCTTAGCATTCTCGCCGACATGCTAGGGGCCGCTTCCCTGGAGTCCAACCGCAGGGGTAGCCTGCGGCGCCATTACGTAATGGCCTTCACGGAACTCCTGCGCGAGATCGGCCGTGCCACTGCCGCCATCTGCGGCAGCCCAGGGCATTCCGCAATCTCAGTAAGCCGGGCAAGCGCAGAAGTTGTTGACATCGGAAAGGTATAATTAATTAAATATTTGAGGGCGTAGGTTGCATGCTCTCACTCTGTCAAAGCAAAAAAGGCCGCATCCCGCAGCCTTTCCTCTCACACTCACCCTTTCGGGAACACCCAAACATGCTTCTCCGGCAGCGAAAGATGGCAGTGCTGCGGATCCCGAACCTCATGCCCATACGCGCGAATGACAAAATCATCTCCCGGCGTGCGGAACAGGTACTCCCAGCGGTCGCCGAGGTACATGCTGGTGAGCAGCGGCAGCTCAAGCTGATTTTCCCCTGGCCCCTCAACCACCGCCACGCGCTCGACCCGGATCACCGCCGTAGCGTCATCACCGCTCTGCACCCCTTCTCCGGCCTGGCCCCACAGAACCCAGCCTTTTCCTTCGATACGCGCTCTGCCGTCGCGCACTTCGGTGACCTTACCGTGCAGGCGGTTGTTGCTGCCCATAAACTCGGCGGTAAACAGCGTTTTTGGCGAGCCGTACATCTCCTGCGGCGTGCCCTGTTGCTCAATTTTACCGTTGTTAAGCAGCAGGATGCGGTCGGATATGGACATCGCTTCGTTCTGATCGTGCGTCACCATCAGCGCGGATAACCCGAGCTTGATAATCAGCTCGCGCAGGAACACGCGGGCCTCTTCGCGCAGCTTGGCGTCGAGGTTGGAAAGCGGCTCGTCCAGCAAAATCACCGGTGGGTTGTACACCAGCGCCCGGCCAATCGCCACGCGCTGCTGTTGCCCGCCGGAGAGCTGGTGCGGGTGACGTTTGCCAAGATGGCCCAGACCCAGCTGGTCCAGTACGTCCTGTACGCGCTGCTGGATCTCTTTGGCCGGAACTTTACGCAGCTTGAGCGGATAGGCCACGTTCTCAAACACGGTTTTGTGCGGCCACAGGGCATAGGACTGGAACACCAGCCCCAGGTTACGCTCTTCTGCCGGGATCTCACTGCGCGGCGTGCCGTCGTAAACTTTATTGTTGCCAATGACAATCGACCCCTGCGTCGGTTTTTCCAGACCCGCGACGGCACGCAGCAGGGTGGTTTTACCACTGCCGGAGGGGCCTAACAGTGAGACCACTTCGCCGCGCTTCAGGTTCATGGAGACACCTTTTAAAACAGGATTGTCGCCGTAGGTTAAGTGCAGATCGTCAACCGCTAATTCAATCATGTATTTTCACTCCGAAACGAAGGGCAATGCCCAGACCTACCACGACCAGCAGGATGTTAATGAAAGAGAGCGCCGCCACGATATCAATGGCACCCGCGGCCCAGAGGGAAACCAGCATTGAACCGATGGTCTCCGTGCCGGGGGAAAGCAGATACACACCCGTTGAGTATTCGCGCTCAAAGATCAGAAACATCAGCAGCCACGAACCAATAAGACCGTAGCGGGAGAGGGGAATGGTCACATGGCGGGTGATCTGCCCGCGCGTCGCCCCGGTGCTGCGCGCGGCTTCTTCAAGCTCTGGCCCCACCTGCAGCAGCGTGGAAGAGATAAGCCTCAGCCCGTAAGCCATCCACACCACGGTATAGGCCAGCCAGACGCTGAAAATGGTGCTGCGCAGCGAACGCAGCCAGACGATGACGTTCTCGCGCATCCAGTCGGTCCAGGCGAACCCGGAAAGCCAGCCGGATTTCAGCGAGTTGTCCAGCCACATCGGCAGGAACAGGAACACCCACAGGAACGCCAGACCGGCAAGCAGGCCAGGCACGGCGCGCGGCACCAGTACGCTGTAGTCCAGGAAGCGCGTGGTGTTATCCGGTTTACGGTGCATCGCAATCCCGACGAACAGGTAGCACGCCACGGCCAGCGCGCCGCCAATCACCCCAATTGCCATGGAGTTGACGATGGCGCGCAGCAGGTTGGGCTGTGCCCAGATGGTGCGGAAAGTGCTCAGCGAAAGCTCATCCCACAGCGAAACGCCGACGCCCCAGTTGGAGATAAACGCGCGCAGCACCACGCCGAGCAGCGGCACGCCGATGGTGACGGTGAGCCAGAAGGCAACCACCGCCCCGGCAACCCAGCGCCATTTGCCCAGCGGTAACGCGCGAGCCTGTGAGGCTTTCCCTTTCATAGTGACGAAGCGGTTGGCGGTGCGCATCAGACGGCGCTGGAGCATCACCAGCGGGATGGTGATGCAGATCAGCACCACGGCAACCGCCGCCATCAGGTGATAGGAAGGCGTGCCGAGCTTGTTCGTCAACTGGTACAGGTAGGTTGCCAGCACCATATTGCCTTCCGGATCGCCGAGCACCAGCATCAGGCCAAATACTTCCAGCCCGAGGAAGAACAGCAGCACGATGGCGTACAGGATCGACGGGCGCACCATCGGCAGGCTGACCGAGGTCATCACCTGCAGCGGAGAGGCACCCGCAATGCGCGCGGCTTCTTCCACATCAGAGCCGACGCTGCGCAGCGCGGATGAAATATAGAGATAGGCATGCGGCACGTGCGTCAGGCCAGCAATGACCACGATGCTCGACATATCGTAGATGTTCCACGGCACAAAGCCGATCAGCGCCTGCGCCCACAGGGACAGAAAGCCCACGGGACCGGCGGCCACCACATAGCCAAAGCCGAGCACCATCGGCGATACGAAAATGGGGACCAGGATCAGCGGTTCAATCAGGCGGCGGCCGGGCAGGTCGGTGCGAACCATCAGAAACGCCAGTACGCCACCCAGCGGAATGGCGATGATGACCAGCCCGAAGGCGAGAATAAAGCCGCTTCTCAGGGCCTTATAGAAATCAGGGTCGGTGAAGATAAAGCCAAATGATTCAAGGCTCCACTCTTTTGCCGGAGAAAAGAACGGAGCGGACAGGAAGCTCTGTATCACGATAAACGACAGCGGCGTGTAGATAACCAGAGCGGTTATCAGCACGACGATGCCGCGCGGCAGGCTTTGCCACTTTCTGCGTAATGTATTCATGGGGTATCCCTGGTGTTGCAGCCCAATAAAACGAACTCAGTCGACAGGGAGCGCGACGGCGTGCGCCGCGCCCGAACGCTTATTTGGCGGCTGCTGCACGCCACTCTTTGATGTACTCCAGGCGTTTTTTCGGCTGCAGGTACTCCAGCAGCGTTTCATCAACCGGGATCGGCTTCAGCGCGTTACCGAGTATTTTGGTCAGGCCGTCAATATCATTTTTGCCTTCGATATCGTTACGGATGGAGGGGATGTCCGCCTGACTGGCCAGAATGCTTTGCCCTTTTTCAGACAGCACATAGTCCAGCCACAGTTTTGCCGCATTGCTGTTTTGCGCCTGCTGGCTGATGAACGACACGCGCGAGAGCACCAGCGTGTAATCTTTCGGGTACGAAATGCCGAGAGAAGGATCGTTCTTCGCACGGGCTTCAGCATAGGATCCGAGGATGTTAAAGCCGATCAGGTTTTCACCGGAGGAAACCCTCTCCATCATGGTGCCCGTTGATGACTGCACCGCTAAGCCGCCTTTGGCGACGTCGGCCAGGGTTTTAAAGTAGTTTGGATCGGCCTTGTGATCCTGCACGGAAAGCATAAAGCCAAGACCCGATTTTTCGATGTCGTAGGTGGTGACTTTGCTCTTGAATTTGTCCGTCTGGCTGGCAATCAGCTTCGCCAGCGCGGCGTGAGAATCCGGCACGTCGCCAGCCGGGATCAGGCGCTTGTTGTAGATAAAGACCACTGGCTCATAGGTGGTGCCGTATGCCTTATCTTTCCAGACTGCCCATTTCGGCAGCTGACTTTGCTCCGGCGATTTGTACTCCATGGCGTAGTCGGTGGCGAGTTTCAGCCCGGTGTCCATTGAGGAGCTCCAGACCACGTCGCCGCTACCGCCACCGGAGGCCTGTTCGCTGATAAAACGGTTGTACAGCTCGGTGCTGTTCATGTCGTTGTATTCAACTTTGATGCCCGGGTAGGTTTTTTCGAAGCCCGCAATCAGCGGCCCGGCGGCTTTGGTGTCGGTGGTGGAGTAAATCACCACCTTGCCCTCTTTGGTGGCGGCATCGACAACTTTTTGATACTCAGCAGGATAGCCCTGCGGCAGGGCAGAAAGTGCAGAAGCAGAGAACAGTACGGTAGCGGTAAGCAGAGAAATTCGGAACGTGTTCGACATTATAGTTAACCTTTTAGTTACATTTGAGGAACTAATTGTCAACATAGCGTAAAGCGCGCCTCCGACAATAGGGAGGCGCGGGCAATGATTCCGAAGTGTGACTGTCACCATCGTTTCAGCAATTAACACCATAAAATCCGCGAACGTTTGCCTGCGAACGGTTTCGGATTACGGTTTATCGTCGGCTTTGCGGTATAGCCGCCGTGGATGACCAATATTGCCATACAGCATTTCGACGATGATTAACCCGCTCTCCACGCAGTATTCCAGGTAGCGACGCCCCGTGGTTTTGCTGATCCCCACGTTTTCCACCACCTCTTCAACCGACATCGCGCTGTCGGGATGTTCGGCGAACAGGCGTTTAATCCTTTCCAGCGTTTGGGGTTCAATGCCCTTCGTCGACGGCGTAATGGAGGCTTCCGCGGCAGGCAGATTAAACAGACGATCCAGCGCGTGCTGGTCGACCACCTTCACCTGCTGCACGGTGTGGACGAAGCGCATAAACCGCTCCAGCGAGGCGTGCAGGCGCTGGAAAAAGACGGGCTTGATCAGGTAGTCAAACGCGCCGCTGCGCATGGCATGGCTGCAGGTCTGCATATCGCTGGCGGCGGTGATGAAGATCACCGAGCATTCATAGCTTTTCAGCAGCGGGTTATCGATGAGCTCCACGCCTTTACCGTCCGGGAGATAGTTGTCCAGCAGGATAAGCCGCGGCTGATGCTGACGAATCAGGCAGCATGCCTGCTCAATCGACGCGGCGATGCCCACCACGCGCAAGTGAAAATTCTGCTCGATATACTCGCGATGCAGTTCCGCCAGGTGCGGTTCGTCTTCAACGATCACAACGTCAAGTGGTTGGCTCATGCTGTTGTCCATTGGGAATAAACACAGAAAAAACGGTGCCCTGTGGCGTGTTGTCGGCGATCTCTATGCTGCCGCCCGCTTTCCTGATATAGCCTGCCACCAGAAACAGGCCAATACCGTGCTCGGTACCCACAATGTCGTTTTCACTTTCCGGTTTGCTGCTGAAACCCTGGCGGAAAATGTGTGGCTTCACCACCTCATCCACACCGCAGCCTCTGTCTGCCACCTCTATCAACAACTCCTGGTTGCGGTCAGAAATGTAGAGTTCCACCGGCGCGGGGACCGGTGCCTTAAGGGTCGCGTCCACTGCGTTATCCAGCAGGTTACCAATAATGGACATCAGCTCCGTTTCGTTGAGCGTGCCGGGCATGCGGGTGAGCTGGCAGGCCGGATCAAACTGCAGTTCAACGCCTTTTTCGCGTGCGCTGACGTATTTTCCTAACAGCAGCCCGCACAGGGCCGGAGAGACAAAATGGGCGGAGACAAAATCCAGCACGCGCTGCGCGCCTTCTGACTGCACCTGGATGTAACGGATCGCCTCGTCATAGTGTTTCATCTGCAGCAGCCCCACCAGCGTGGCGGTCCAGTTCAGCTGCTCGTGGCGCATAATGCGCAGGTTGTCCGCATAGCGCTTGATTTGGCTCAGTTGGCTGCTGAGGGTGTTAATGTCGTTTTTGTCGCGAAAGCTGTACACCCAGCCGCTTTCAACGCCGGGTTCGACCTCAATCGCCACGCGGTTAACGATCACCTCTCGCTGGTTAAGCACTGCGATCTGGTCGTGGCGACCAGCGCTTACCGAGGCGTAGCGCTGGGATAAAAAGCCCGGCGACGTCTGCAGAACGTCTTCCAGCGGTTTGCCGATAAGTTCTTTCTCACTTTGATGAATATCCAGCATCTCCCTGGCTGCCCGGTTAATTAAAATCAGCTGCTTCTCTTCATTGATGGCAAATACCCCCTCGTACATCGCTTCTAATAGCGCGCGTTGCTGCAAAACCAACTGGGCGATATCTTTCGGCTCAAGGCGGAACATCTGCTTTTTAAGATTGCGGGTAAACAGCCAGGAGAAAATAAACAGCAACAGCAGAAGGGCAATACCGTACAGTCCAGCCTGCCAGAGAATGCGGGCGTTAATATTGGCGATATACGAGGTCAGATAGCCGACCGAGACGATGCCAATGACCTGATGCTGCGCATTAAATATTGGCGCTTTGCTGCGCAGCGACACCCCAATCCCGCCCTGACGCACGGAAATAATGGTTTTGCCTTTTAACACCTCCGCATTATCCCCTCCAATCATCGGTAAATTAATGCGCTCCGGTGATTCTGAATGATAAAGGTGCTGTTCCCGGGTATCGCCAATCACAATATAGCTGGCATCGCTTTCGGCACGCAGCGGCTGTATTAAGCGGGCGATAGCGGGGATATCTCTGGCTGCCACCATTTCCGCCAGACCCGGTATCAGGGCGATTTCACTGGCCTGCACCCGGGCGCGCTGGCCCAAATCGTGGTGTAGCTGTCGGTCAATAAAATGAAACAGGATCGTTCCCAGCAGAACTAACAGCAGGCAGGAGAAGCACACCAGCGCTAAAAACAGCTTTACCTGAAAAGAGAGTCTGCGTTTCATTCAACCTGTGCTAGCCCTATGAAAGTGAGAGATTTGCGGAGCCTGACATGTGCCAATAGCGGACGCAATCTGGCGAGAAAAGAGTTGTGACCTGGCTTTTCGTTTTCGGCGTTATAGCCATCAGGATCCCGTAAGGCTATGCTTCATTCAGCACGATAATAATTACAGAGGCAATGTCATGGATAAAGAACTACTGGATGAGGGGTACCGGGCCTATACCGGCGAGAAAATTGACGTTTACTTTAATACCGGGATCTGCAAACACTCAGGTAACTGCGTGCGTGGGAGCGCAAAGCTGTTTAATCTGAAACGTAAGCCGTGGATCATTCCCGATGAAGTGGACGTTGAAACGGTTGTACGCGTGATTGATACCTGCCCGAGCGGTGCGCTGAAGTATCGCCAAAAATAAGCGAGGAACCATGGATATTCTGGAAGGCCATAACAAGTTTTACGTGAATGATGCAGACGGCAATCAGGTCGCAGAGATTGTCTTCGTGCCGACCGGCGAGCACCTGAGCATTATCGAGCACACTGATGTGGATGAGAGCCTGAAAGGGCAGGGCGTCGGTAAACAGCTGGTGGCGAAAGTGGTGGAGAAGATGCGCGGTGAGAACCGCAAAATTATTCCGCTGTGCCCGTTTGCGAAGCATGAGTTTGATAAGACGCGGGAATATGACGATATTCGGGCGTAAATAACGCGCCCGGCAGCACGCCGGGCACGAGTACGTCTAGCCAACAAACATCACCGACACGCACAGCACGCCGACGATCAGCGTCAGCAGGCTGCCAATTGAGCGGTACGGTTTCAGGGAAGGGATCAGATACGTCGACAGCGTCGGCATGATAAACAGGATCATGGCGATAAGCGGGCCGCTGATGGCGTAAATCATCGAGATGGCGTTCGGGTTAATGCAGCAGACCGCAAAGGTGATTAACGACACTCCCATAATGGAAATCGCGCGGTTAAAGGCGCGGCTCTTTTTAATCCCCACCTGATTTAGCGACGACTTCACGATCTCCGTCGCCCCTTCAATCACCCCAAAATAGGTGCCGAGGAACGATTTCGACATCGCTACGATCGCCACGATAATCCCGGAAATGCCGAGCCAGGCTGGGGAAGACGGCATCATCGACAGCGCTGACAGAATCGTCACCCCCTGCTCTTTGGCGGCCATAATATAGGACGGTGGGATAGAGAGCAGGCAGCTGAAGACAAAGAACAGCACGCTCAGGCAGATAATCAGGTACGCCACCTTCATGATCTTCTTGCATTTATCCATGGCACCGTCGGCAAACTTCTCGCGACGGTCAACGGCAAACGTTGAGATAATCGGGGTATGGCTAAAGGCAAACACCATCACCGGAATTGAAATCCATACCTGATGCAGCGTTTGGCGATCGAAAGCCATCTGGCTGGTAAGCAACGAGGGCTGCCAGCTTCCGGTGAGATAGATCGAGACAAACAGGAAATAGGCAATCAGCGGAAACACCAGGAAGCCCATCACTTTTATCGTGATATGCCGTCCCATCAGGAAAATCAGATTCAATACCAGCACCACCCCCAGGCTGACCAGCACGCGAACGGTGGTGTCCACCGTCAGGTGTTTTGCCAACTGCTCGGTTAACGAGTTGGTAATGGCCACCGCATAAATCTGCACCACCACAAAAAAGGCGATGAAATAGAGCGTGGTGATCAGATTGCCAATCTTCTTACCATAGTAGTGGGAGACGGCGCCGGTGATCCCTTCATTACCTTTTGTGTTTGACGAGAGAATAAATTGCGCCAGCGCCCGGTGCGGCCAGTAGGTTAACGGATAGGCCACGAGGGCGGTGATAAACAGGACAATAGCGCCTGCGGAGCCCAGCTGAATGGGCAAGAACAGCGTTCCTGCGCCCACGGCCGTGCCATAGAGAGCGAAACTCCAGAGAGTCTCATCTTTTGACCAAATTTTCGACATTAGAGCAACGTTTCAACTAACAAACCATCAGAATGGCGTGCAATTTACCATAGTTATGCCTGAAGAGCGCAGTTGCTTCGACGGAGTTTGGCCGGAACAGGCGTCCGGCCAGCGAGGGTTTAGCCTGCCAGAGCGCGTCGTTGCTGGCGACGCTTAAGGAATTTCTCACGCAGGTTATCGTATGCCCAGTTATAGAACATGGTGTATGGCAGGAAGAACAGGAAGAAACCAATTTCTAACGTGAATGCCTCAAGCAGGGTCACGCCCAGCACGGCGGCGACAATCGACACGCCGATTACAATAAACCCGCATTCGAACCCCAGGGCGTGCAGCGCGCGCACTTTTGCCGTACGTTTTACGCGCTGGACAGGCCAGAAACGGTCGAAGCCGAAGTTATAGATAATGTTCCAGAGCATGGCGGTGGTAGCCAGGATAATGGTTAACCCACCCATCTCCACCACCGAGCGCTGCATCAGCCATGCCGCCGTGGGGGCGAGAATTGCCGTGGCAATCCCTTCGAAACAGACAGCATGAAAGATCCGCTCCGGCAGCTTACGTTGGAGTGCATCCTGATGTTGCATAGTGTAGACCTCATTAATTCACCGGTATGGGCGTTGATGCAGCCTATTTTTATCGCTAAAGCTGATATATTAAAGATGGTATCCATTGATAAAGTAGATAGTTTATGCGCTATTCACCTGAAGCTCTTACCGCGTTTGTTGAGACCGTTGCGGCAGGCTCTTTCTCTGCTGCCGCGCGCAGGCTGCGTAAAAGCCAGTCGACGATCAGCACCTCCATTGCCAACCTTGAAGCCGATCTGGGTTTCGAACTGTTTGACCGCTCGGCGCGCCAGCCGGTGTTAACGGTCCAGGGAGAACAGGTGCTGGGCTATGTGCAGGCCATCCTCGCCGCCAGCACGCGGCTGGATGAGCTGGCGGTGTCGTTAACGGCACAAACGGAGGCGCGTCTGACGTTTGTCCTCTCCGATACCCTCAACCCCGACGTGCTTGAAGATCTGATGAAGCAGTTTGACGCTCGCTTTCCCCACACGGAATTCGAATGCCTGATTGGCGAGGAAGAGGACGTGATCGATCTGCTGCAAAAGGAGCGCGCGCAGGTGGGGCTGACGGAAGCGCGAGACGGTTATCCTACGGATATTGGCGCTACCCGGCTGCCGGTGCAGACCCGAATGGCGATATATGCCGCGACCACGCATCCGCTCGCCGGACAACACGAGGTGCATAGCGACGAGCTGCACGGCTGGCGGGAGCTGAGGCTCAGCACCTACCTTGAGCGCGAGGCTGAGATCGCGCGCGGGCCCGTCTGGTCAGCGCCGAACTACCTGTTACTGCTGAGTATGGCCGTCCAGGGGTTCGGCTGGTGCGTGCTGCCGTGCGCGCTGGTAGATGAATTCGCCGCTGCGAAGTCGCTGGTACAGCTCAATGTTCCCGGCTGGCCACGGGCGATCGGCATCGATCTGCTGTGGAATAAACGATCCCCTCCCGGCGTGGCCGGAAGCTGGCTGCGGCAGTATCTGCAGGATGCACGCTAATCCTTGTGATTAAACTCACTATTTTTAAACAATTAAGATAATTGCCAGTAACAATCCTCTACTATCGTCATGTCATTTAACACAGAGGTCGTGATGAAAGATGTCGTAATAGTGGGTGCGTTGCGTACGGCTATCGGCTGTTTTCAGGGAGCGCTTGCGCGTCACTCGGCGGTTGACCTGGGCAGCGTGGTCGTTAAAGCGCTGGTGGAACGTAGCGGGATCGCAGCCCATGAAGTTGATGAGGTGATCCTGGGGCAGGTTCTCACGGCCGGTGCCGGGCAAAACCCTGCGCGTCAGGCGGCGCTGAAGGGTGGGCTGCCCAATACCGTCTCCGCCATTACCATCAACGACGTCTGTGGTTCAGGGTTAAAAGCGCTGCATCTCGCCACCCAGGCCATTCAGTGCGGTGAAGCGGATGTGGTTATAGCTGGCGGACAAGAGAACATGAGCCGCGCGCCGCACGTTCTCACCGATAGCCGAACCGGCGCGCAGCTGGGTAACAGCCAGCTGCTCGACAGCCTCGTGCATGACGGGCTGTGGGATGCGTTCAACGACTATCATATGGGCGTGACGGCAGAAAACCTGGCGCGCGAGTACGGCATTAGCCGCGAATTGCAGGACGCCTATGCGCTCAGTTCGCAGCAAAAAGCGCGTGCCGCGATTGATTCCGGTCGCTTTCGCGACGAGATTGTCCCGGTCAGCACGCAGCGTCAGAACGGCGAGGCGATCGTCGTCGATACCGATGAACAGCCGCGCACGGATGCCAGCGCGGAAGGCCTGGCGAGACTGAATCCCGCGTTTGAAACACAGGGCTCGGTCACCGCGGGCAATGCCTCGTCCATTAACGACGGTGCCGCCGCCGTGATGATGATGAGCGAAAGCAAAGCCCTTGAGCTCGATCTCCCCGTGCTGGCCCGCATTAAGGCGTTTGCCAGCGTGGGCGTGGATCCTGCGTTGATGGGGATTGCGCCGGTCTACGCTACCCGTCGCTGCCTGGAGCGCGCAGGGTGGCAGCTTTCGGATGTAGATCTGATCGAAGTGAACGAAGCCTTTGCCGCGCAGGCGATCTCGGTCGGCAAAATGCTGGAATGGGATCCGCTGCGGGTCAACGTGAACGGCGGTGCAATTGCGCTGGGTCATCCCATCGGCGCGTCCGGCTGCCGAATCCTGGTTTCGCTGGTCCACGAAATGAAAAAGCGAAACGCGCGCAAAGGGATCGCTACCCTCTGTATAGGCGGCGGACAGGGTGTGGCGCTCGCCATCGAACGCTAATTTCTCCTCCCTTAAAAAACCTCCTTCGGGAGGTTTTTTTTATCGTGCTCTTCTCTTCATGGGAAGTAATCGTGATCCGCGCGTCATTTCTGTTATAAACAAAAATAAAAAATGAAACGTTGTTTTAATTGCAATTGAAAACCCTATTTTATGCCGCTAGTATGTGCTCATCATAAAACGAAACATCGTTTCGTTTAATTTCTGCCTTCGGGCATGACCACATCTGGAGGTTACCGTGGACGTCAGACAAAGCATCCACAGCGCGCACGCCAAAGCGCTGGATACTCAGGGACTGCGCAGCGAGTTTTTAATTGAGCAGGTGTTCGAAGCCGATAAGTACACCATGGTCTATAGCCACATCGACCGCATTATCGTGGGCGGCATTATGCCGGTGGCGAAAACCGTCTCCGTGGGCGGGGAAGTAGGCAAGCAGCTGGGCGTAAGCTACTTCCTGGAGCGTCGTGAACTGGGCGTGATTAATATTGGCGGGCCGGGCACGATTACCGTGGACGGCCAGTGCTACGAGATTGGCCACCGCGACGGGCTGTACGTCGGGAAAGGGGCGAAAGAGGTGGTCTTTGCCAGCATCGACGGCGGTAAACCCGCGAAGTTTTACTACAACTGCGCCCCGGCGCACACCGCTTATCCAACCAAAAAAGTAACGCCCGCGGACGTTGCGCCCGTGACGCTGGGCGACAACCTCACCAGCAACCGCCGCACCATCAATAAATACTTCGTGCCGGATGTGCTGGAAACCTGCCAGCTCAGCATGGGGCTGACCGAGCTTGCGCCAGGCAACCTGTGGAACACCATGCCGTGCCATACCCACGAACGCCGCATGGAAGTCTACTTCTACTTCAACATGGATGAAGACGCCTGCGTGTTCCACATGATGGGACAGCCTCAGGAAACCCGTCATATCGTCATGCATAACGAGCAGGCGGTGATTTCACCCAGCTGGTCTATTCACTCCGGCGTGGGGACGAAAGCCTATACCTTCATCTGGGGGATGGTTGGAGAAAACCAGGTCTTCGATGACATGGACCACGTCGCGGTTAAGGATCTGCGCTAGTCGCGGGCAGTTAAGCATACATCTGCCTGTTGATGACAGGCGCTGAAAGAGTAAGGAACAAACATGATTCTGGATGCATTTTCTCTGCAGGGTAAAGTGGCCGTGGTTTCCGGGTGTGACACCGGACTGGGCCAGGGGATGGCGTTAGGCCTGGCGGAAGCGGGCTGTGATATCGTCGGGATTAACATCGTTGAGCCCACGGAAACCATCGAACGCGTAACCGCGCTGGGCCGCCGTTTTCTCAGCCTGACCGCCGACCTGCGTAAAATCGACGCTATTCCGGAGCTGCTGGATCGCGCGGTGGCGGAATTTGGCCATATCGACATTCTGGTCAACAACGCGGGGCTGATCCGCCGTGAAGACGCGATTAACTTCAGCGAGACCGACTGGGACGATGTCATGAACCTGAACATCAAGAGCGTGTTCTTTATGTCCCAGGCGGCGGCGAAGCATTTCATCGCGCAGGGCAAGGGCGGCAAGATCATTAACATCGCCTCGATGCTCTCCTTCCAGGGCGGCATCCGCGTGCCGTCTTACACCGCGTCGAAAAGCGCGGTGATGGGCGTGACCCGCCTGCTGGCGAACGAATGGGCGCAGCACAACATCAACGTCAACGCGATTGCGCCGGGCTACATGGCCACCAACAACACCCAGCAGCTTCGTGCTGACGAAGAACGCAGTGCGGCGATCCTGGAGCGTATTCCGGCGGGCCGCTGGGGGCTACCGAGCGATCTGATGGGGCCGGTAGTGTTCCTGGCTTCCCCGGCATCGGACTATATCAATGGTTATACCGTCGCGGTTGATGGCGGCTGGCTGGCGCGATAACTTAACTTATGACAAATACCTCTGCTCTTCGGCGGAGGTTTTTTTTGCTTAAAATTTGTCAAAGTCCATATTGATAAACACGAAAAATCCATACTTAAAAATCATAGATGACTGCCATCACACTTTTATTACTGAAAAATTAAGATGTTAGTAAAATCAGGTGATTATCCAGCATTAGTTGAAATTGTAATGTCCATCACAGATCGCTATGCCATAGCGAAATAATCCATATCTTCACGAATTCCGGCCTGACACTTTTCCCCGCTATCTCGTAATTTCACTTAACGAATTTTGCTGTTGAGGCAGGAAAAATATGACATCTATAAATGACTCTACCCTGATGCCCGCCGCGCTGCGCGATACCCGCCGCATGAACCAGTTTGTCTCCATTGCGGCAGCCGTGGCCGGTTTGTTGTTCGGCCTTGATATCGGCGTTATCGCCGGAGCGCTGCCGTTTATTACCGATCACTTTACGCTGAGTAACCGCCTGCAGGAGTGGGTGGTGAGCAGCATGATGCTCGGCGCGGCCATCGGCGCACTGTTTAACGGCTGGCTTTCGTTCCGCCTTGGGCGTAAATACAGCCTGATGGTCGGGGCGGTCCTGTTTGTTGCCGGGTCCATAGGTTCGGCGTTTGCCACTAACGTTGAAGTGCTGCTGCTCTCCCGCGTGCTGCTGGGCGTGGCGGTGGGGATTGCCTCCTACACCGCGCCGCTGTATCTCTCCGAAATGGCGAGCGAGAACGTGCGCGGCAAGATGATTAGCATGTACCAGCTGATGGTGACGCTGGGCATCGTGCTGGCGTTCCTGTCCGATACGTACTTCAGCTACAGCGGTAACTGGCGGGCGATGCTCGGCGTGCTGGCGCTGCCTGCGGTAGTGCTGATTGTTTTAGTGATCTTCCTGCCCAACAGCCCGCGCTGGCTGGCGCAAAAAGGGCGTCACGTGGAAGCGGAAGAGGTGCTGCGCATGCTGCGCGACACGTCTGAGAAAGCGCGTGAAGAGCTGAACGAGATCCGCGAAAGCCTGAAGCTGAAGCAGGGCGGCTGGTCGCTGTTTAAGGCTAACCGCAACGTGCGCCGCGCGGTGTTCCTCGGCATGTTGCTGCAGGCGATGCAGCAGTTCACGGGGATGAACATCATCATGTATTACGCCCCGCGCATCTTCAAAATGGCCGGTTTTACCACCACCGAACAGCAGATGATCGCCACGCTGGTGGTGGGGCTTACCTTTATGTTCGCCACCTTTATCGCGGTGTTCACCGTCGATAAGGCCGGTCGTAAGCCTGCGCTGAAAATTGGCTTTAGCGTGATGGCGCTTGGCACCCTGATCCTCGGCTACTGCCTGATGCAGTTTGATAACGGCACGGCGTCCAGCGGCCTCTCCTGGCTCTCCGTGGGCATGACCATGATGTGTATTGCTGGCTACGCGATGAGCGCCGCGCCGGTGGTGTGGATCCTGTGCTCTGAAATTCAGCCGCTGAAATGTCGCGATTTTGGTATCACCTGTTCCACCACCACCAACTGGGTGTCGAACATGATCATCGGCGCGACCTTCCTGACGCTGCTGGATGCGATTGGCGCGGCGGGAACCTTCTGGCTCTATACGGTGCTGAACGTGGCGTTTATTGGCGTGACATTCTGGCTAATTCCAGAAACCAAAGGCGTGACGCTGGAACATATTGAACGCAAGCTGATGAGCGGGGAGAAACTGCGAAATATCGGCGTGTAAGGGGTAATGCCGGGTAAGCGCAGCGCCACCCGGCGTTTTGTAACCGTGATGCTGAATAACTACCAACTTTGATAGCCGTTCCTCAGATAGTCCATTCTCGTGTTCAGATTATTCTTAGTTTCTTGTATTATTGGGCAACTGAACTCACCCGGCAGGAATTTACTGCACCCGAAACATAAGAACGGCTATGTCAGCAATGGATTTCAAAAAAAATACGGACCTCGATTTTCCCTCATATGCTCCTCCAGCAGTCAGTTCAAAAGAGATCGATCTTCTGGGCCTGTTAGATATTCTGATTACCGCGAAAAAACGTATTGCCACCATTATCTTTGTTTTCGCGCTGGCAGGTCTGGCAATTGCGCTTCTACTGCCGCAAAAATGGACCAGTAAAGCGGTGATCACTCCGGCGGAACAGACACAGTGGAATCCGCTGAGCCAGATGATGGTTGCGCTGCAGGTTCTTGATGTGAAGGTGCCGGTTACCCGTCAGGAAGTCTTTGACCTGTTTATTAAAAAATTCCAGTCGCAGTCATTGCTTGAAGAGTATATGACCTCTTCCCCTTACGTGATGGCGCAGCTCAAGAATGCGCAAGTGGACCCGCTTGAACTGCACCGTGCGGTTGTCAATATTGCAGACAAAATGAAAGCGGTGAATGATGTTCAGGGAAAAGATGCGGATAAAGCGCCTTTCGTCTCCTGGACATTGAGCTTCACCGCGCCGACCGCAGCCGATGCCCAATCCGTTCTGGAGGGGTATATCAACTATATCTCGGCAATTGTTGAGAAAGAGACGGTGCAGAATATCCGCAACCAGATCGCCCTCAAAACGAACGAGGTAGAACAGCAGCTGGCGCTCGACCGCGTTCGTCTGACCAATGTGCATAACACCAACCTGCAGCGGCTGAACTATTCGCTGGAAGTGGCGAATGCGGCGGGCATTAAGAAGCCTGTTTATAGCAACGGACAAGGGATAAAAGACGATCCGGATTACTCCGTCGCGCTCGGGGCTGACGGTATCGCGGAAAAGCTAAGGATTGAAAAAAATCTTAAGGATGTGACGGAGCTGAACGCGGACTTCCAGAACCGGGAATATTACCTGGCGCAGCTGAAAAAACTCTCCTTCGCAGACGTTAAGCTTGAGCCATTCAGGTATCAGCTTTCGCCATCGATGCCGGTGAAAAAAGACGGCCCGGGCAAAGGCATGATTGTCATTCTGGCGGCGATCCTTGGCGCTCTGTTTGCCTGCGGCAGCGTATTACTCCGTGAGGCCATGCTCAGCCGAAACCCATTGCCAGAGCCGGTAACGGAATAAATTCTGCACACATGAAGGCGCTGCAACAGCGCCTTTTTTATTTCAGGAAATCCTCGCGAACAGGCGTAAAGGTGTCCAGCAGCGTGCCGGCCCTGAGGCAGACGCAGCCGTGCATCACATGTGGTTGTTTGTAGAGGGTATCTCCCGCCGTCACGACATGCTTCTCTTCACCAATGGTAAACTCAAATTCTCCAGAGAGAACATAGGTTAACTGTTCGTGCGGGTGGTTATGCAGTGGGCCAATCGCGCCCTGCTCAAAATGTACTTCAACCGCCATCATCCTGCCGCCGTGGGCCAGCACGCGACGCGTAACGCCATTCCCCAGATCTTCAGACGCGGTCTCTTTGTGGAACATAAACATGGCTTCGCCCTTCCTAATAAAACAGTGTTTTATTTAATTTACATTGGCCAGCTTAAAAAGAAAACGACGTAATAAAGAACTGGAAACAGGATCACAAGTTTGCTTCACTGGCTTAAACAGATAAGGAGCGATGATGAAAACGATTGGCCTGATAGGTGGGATGAGCTGGGAATCGACAATCCCTTATTACCGCCTGATTAACGAAGGCGTAAAGCAGCGTCTGGGCGGCCTGAACTCCGCGAGCCTGCTGCTGCACAGCGTTGATTTTCATGAAATCGAAGCCTGCCAGTCGAGTGGCGAATGGGATAAAGCCGGAGAAATCCTGACCGATGCCGCGCTGGGGCTGGAGCGTGCGGGGGCGCAGGGCATTCTGCTGTGTACCAACACGATGCACAAAGTGGCCTCGCACATTGAAGCGCGCTGTTCGCTGCCGTTCCTGCACATCGCGGACGCCACCGGACGCGCCATTCGCGCTTCGGGAATGTCGCGCGTGGCCTTGCTGGGCACACGTTACACCATGGAGCAGGATTTCTATCGCGGGCGCTTGCACAGCGAGTTTGGGATTGAAAGCCTGATCCCGGATGAGGGGGACCGGGCGCGTATCAATCAGATTATCTTCGACGAACTCTGCCTCGGAACCTTCAGCGAAACCTCCCGCGCATATTACGTCAGCGTAATAGATAAACTGGCGCAGCAGGGGGCTGAAGGGGTGATTTTCGGCTGCACGGAGATCGGTTTGCTGGTGCCGGCCGAACGAAGCCCCATCCCGGTGTTTGATACCGCGGCCATTCACGCGGCAGATGCCGTGGAATTTATGCTGTCATAACGGGTTTTGCAGGTCAGGTAAGCGAAGCGCCACCTGACGCGCATGCTCAACTAAGTGTTCGGTGAATGCGTCCACCAGCGCGGAGGCCGGACGGTGCAGCGGGCGGATAAGGCTTACGGTGAACGGGACGGAAACGCTAAAACGGCGGATGACGATCCCGCTTCCTGCATAGTCCAGCGCCGTAAGCGGATTGACGACCGCAACGCCAACGCCCGCGCGCACCATCGCGCATATTGACGCCGCGCTGTGGGTTTCAACGACCATCCGCCGCTTCACCTGATGCTCAGAAAAAAGCGTATCCAGCAGCTGCCGGTAGCTGTCCGTTTGCGACAGGCTAATGTAGTTTTCACCATGAAAATCCGCGGGCGTCAGCACTGCTTTGTGGGCAAGCCGATGCCCGGCGGGCAGAACGCACACTTCATCCAGCGCGAGTAGTTCCGTGCGCACCGTTCCTGCGGGTGTCGAGAGGGTTTCGGTTAACCCGAGATCGTGCCGCTGTGCCGACAGCCACTCTTCAAGCAGAGGCGACTCCTGCGGGACGATGGTGAGATTGACCTCAGGATAGCGGGCCAGAAAAGGCTGGAGCAGCGTCGGTAAAAAGGACTGAGAGAAGACGGGCAGGCAGACAATCGACAGCTCGCCCTGACGAAACTCGCGCAGGCTTTCCGCCGCGCTGACGATTCTGTCCAGCCCGTACCATGAGCGCTGCACTTCCTCAAACAGGCGCAACCCCTGCACCGTCGGGTGAAGCCTGCCCCGGGCGCGTTCGAACAGCTTCAGCCCCAGCACTTTCTCGAAGCGCGCCAGCTCGCGGCTGACCGTCGGCTGCGAGGTATGCAGCATCTGCGCGGCTTCGGTGAGATTGCCGGCGGTCATCACGGCGTGGAAAATCTCGATGTGGCGTAAATTGACGGCGGGCATAGGGCACCTGAAAGCAAGGAACTGTCCATATCATTTTTGCATAGACTCGCGATAAAACGATATTTTTTATTCTGCTTCCGCTGTGGCGTAATCATAAAAAATGAATTGAACCGGAGAAGACCATGCCACGCCCGCTCAACCAGACGGATACCGATTTGAACGCTGAAAACCTGCTGCGCCTGCCCGCCGAGTTTGGCTGCCCGGTATGGGTCTACGACGCGCAGATCGTTCGCGAGAAGATCGCCGCCCTGCATCAGTTTGACGTGGTGCGTTTTGCCCAGAAGGCCTGCTCCAATATTCATATTCTGCGCCTGATGCGCGAGCAGGGCGTGAAGGTTGACTCCGTATCGCTGGGTGAAATCGAGCGTGCGCTGGCGGCAGGCTTTGATCCGAAAACCGATCCTGACGCGATCGTCTTTACCGCGGATGTGATCGACGACGCCACGCTTGCGCGCGTGCATGAACTGCAGGTGCCGGTGAACGCCGGTTCTGTGGATATGCTGGAGCAGCTTGGGCAGGTTTCGCCCGGCCATCGCGTCTGGTTGCGCGTCAACCCGGGCTTTGGACATGGCCATAGCCAAAAAACCAACACCGGGGGCGAAAACAGCAAGCACGGCATCTGGTACGCCGATATGCCTGCCGCGCTTGAGGTACTGCAGCGCTACAGCCTGAAGCTGGTAGGCATTCATATGCACATTGGCTCCGGCGTCGATTACGGGCACCTGGAGCAGGTGTGCGGGGCGATGGTGCGCCAGGTTCTTGACTTCGGTCAGGATCTGGAGGCGATCTCCGCCGGTGGAGGTCTTTCCATTCCTTATCGTGAAGGGGAAGAGGCGATCGACACCGATCACTATTACGGCCTGTGGAGCGCCGCGCGCGATCAAATTGCCGCGCATCTGGGCCATGCCGTGAAGCTGGAAATTGAGCCGGGTCGTTTCCTGGTAGCCGAAGCCGGCGTGCTGGTGGCTCAGGTACGCAGCGTCAAAGAGATGGGCTCCCGCCACTTCGTGCTGATTGATGCGGGCTTTAACGACCTGATGCGTCCGTCCATGTACGGCAGCTACCATCACATTACCGCCCTGGCTGCCGATGGCCGCGATTTAACGCACGCGCCGCGCCGCGAGACGGTGGTCGCAGGCCCGCTGTGTGAATCCGGTGATGTGTTTACCCAGCAGGAAGGTGGCAAAGTTGAAACCCGCGCGCTGCCCGAGGTGAAGCCGGGCGATTACCTGGTGCTGCACGACACCGGGGCGTACGGGGCGTCTATGTCCTCGAACTACAACAGCCGTCCGCTGCTGCCGGAAGTGCTGTTTGATAACGGCAAGGCGCGGCTGATCCGTCGTCGCCAGACCATTCAGGAACTGCTGGCGCTGGAACTCGTTTGATTAAAGTACGGCCCCGTTGTGACCGAATCGCGTAATACCAGCGTGCCGGTAAACGGCGGGATCGCATCGACCGGCTGGTTCTTCGCCAGCCGGATCGCCTGATCGATAGCCGTGACGATCATGTTATCTATCGGCAGATAAACCGACGACAGCGCAGGCTCCAGCCACTTTGCGCTTGGGGCATCGTCAAAGCCGAACAGGGAGATATCCTGCGGGATCTTAAGCCCTGCCTGATGCAGCGCTTTGGACGCGCCCAGCGCCATATCATCGTTACAGGCAAACAGCGCGCTGAACGACACCCCTTCAGCAATCAGCTCCTTACACAGCTCATAGCCCCGCGTCATTCCCGCATCACCGTACTTTATTCGACGCTCGTCCAGACGAATGCCGTGCTTTTCCAGCGCCTTACGGTAGCCCATCAGCCGCGCTTTACCCGTGGGGGTGTGGATCGGAACGGTAATGCAGGCGATCTCCCGGTGGCCCTGATTGATCAGGTAATCCACCGCCTTAAACGCGGCATCCTGTTGTTCGAAGAACACGCAGCGCTCCGGTGCCTGGCTGACTTCACGGTTGATGACCACCAGCGGCGTTTGCACGGTATTAATCAGCTTGATGATCGCTTTTTCGCTCATATAGCGCGTGTAAAGCACGATGGCATCGCACTGGCGGTCGGCCAGCATTTGCACCGCCTGCTCTTCCTGCTCTGGCGCGTCGTGACCGTCGGTGACGATCAGCTGTTTCCCGTGGGTTTCAGTCTGCCGCGACGCCTGCTGCAAAAGACGACCAAAGTAAAAGCCGTCGAAGGTAGAGACGACCAGACCAATGCTGTTGCTGGTCTGGTTAGCCAGCGAACGCGCGAGAAAGTTTGGGCGGTAGCCCAGCTCTTCCATCGCAGCAAAGACCTGCTGACGCGTGCTCTCTTTAACCTGACCTGTGCCGTTCAGCACGCGCGAGACGGTAGCCTTCGACACGCCCGCGCGCAGTGAGACATCCAGCATTGTTGCCATTCTACATTCCTGCTTCCACGTAATGGTTTGCAGTTTAACACAGACCTGACAGCGTATAAGCGATGCGGGAAGCGCAAAACTTCTGCCACGATCACGCTTTTTGGTCACGATTCGCCTGGCCTGCCGGAAGTAAAACTAAATAGTCTGACTCTGGTAAAATAATCGCCAAACCGGGCTGGAGACGTCAGGCCAGCAGAATCATTAAAAACGCAGGTGAAACGTGAAAAAGACCGTCATTCTCCCGCTTTACGAGGCACCGCGCTATGCGGAGCAGGTCACCGACTGGCTCTGGCAGGCCTTTGGCGAGGGGCTTGCGCGGGATTTTTTCCATAGCATCGTCGAGCACAGTCAGACGCCGGGTGCCCTGCCGCTGACCTTTATCGCCGTAGAGGATGAACGGCTTCTCGGGACGGTGGGACTCTGGCGCTGTGATTTGATTACCCGTCAGGATCTCTGTCCGTGGCTGGCGGCGCTCTACGTTGATGACGCGGCGCGAGGCAAGGGGCTGGCAGGAAAGTTACAGCAGCATGTTATTCGCTTCGCCGCACGGGCCGGGTACGAGGAACTTCATCTCTGGTCTGCCTGCCGCGACTTCTATGAACGTTACGGCTGGCAGTATATTGGCGATGGGCTGGAGTATCCGGATAAAACGGTACACCTGTATCGCTATTCGCTCTGTGCGTCAGCGGGGGCAGCAACGGAGTGACGGCGCACTAACGTTGGACTGAAGAGATGGGTAATCTCCGGCGGCTGGCGTTGTTCGGCCAGCGCCAGCGCCAGCTCTGCGGCCTGGGTGGCCATCGTGATGATGGGGTAGCGTACGGTGGTCAGGCGCGGGCGCACGTACCGGGAGACCAAAACATCGTCGAAGCCAATCAGCGAGATTTCCGCCGGCACCTCGATCCCGTTGTCATTCATGACGCCCATTGCCCCGGCGGCCATCGAATCGTTATAGCTGGCGACCGCGGTGAAATTCCGTCCGCGACCCAGCAGCTCCGTCATGGCCTGTTCGCCGCCGCTCTCATCCGGTTCACCGTAGGCCACCAGACGGTCATTGCACGGCAGACCGTTTTCGCGCAGGGCGTCGTAGTAGCCCTGCAGGCGGTCTTCCGCATCAGAAATGGGGTGATTGGAGCAGAGATAGCCAATCCGGGTATGACCCTGTTGAATCAGATGACGGGTCGCAAGCCAGGCGCCGTAGCGGTCGTCGAGGGCTACACAGCGTTTTTCAAAGCCGGGGATAATACGGTTGATAATCACCATGCCGGGCATCTGCTTCATCAGGTGAATTAGCTCGGCATCCGGGATCATTTTGGCGTGTACCACCAGTGCAGCGCAGCGGTGGCGGATCAGCTGCTCGATGGCCTGGCGTTCTTTTTGTTCATTATGATAGCCATTGCCGATCAGCAAAAAATTACCCGTCTGATAAGAGACCTGTTCAACCGCTTTTACCATGGCACCGAAAAAGGGATCGGAAACGTCTCCCACCACCAGCCCAATAGTCTCTGTTGACTGCTGGGCGAGCGCGCGGGCGTTGGCATTCGGATGGTAGTTCAGGGTTTCCATGGCGCTTTGTACCGCCTGGCGTGATGCGTCACTGGCTTTGGGTGAATCATTAATCACGCGGGAGACGGTGGCTACCGACACACCTGCCAGACGAGCCACATCCTTTATTGTCGCCATTTATAACCTTCTTATTTGGGGTAAGCGTTTACACACTGAATAGTGTTGCGGAAAAGTGACGTCCATTCAAGGGAAGCCGGTTTCCGGGAGCCACAAACGTGACGCAGACCAACCCTGGTAGTGTAATCGTTACACGCCTGGTCATGTCAGAAGAATGTCATTCTGAACCTTTAGTTACACTTTGCCTCAGGCTGTTGCGATTGTCCGGTGGCGATGACGTTAAAGAGGTTGGTAGAGTCGAGATCCCAGAGGTATTGATAGGTGGAATCAACTCCGGTTGATTAACACGACTTACACCAGCCTGCGTTCTTACGCAGGTTTTTTTTGCCTGATAGTTCAACCTGTAACAGCAAAAGAGAATATTCACACCTGGTTGCATTTCGGCTCATTCCCTTGCGTTTTCCTGCTGGCGAAGTGCAGGGTCAACAGCCACAATCAAGATCCCAGAGGTATTGATTGGTGAGAATTCTTAGTACGGTTTCGTACTCATCTCTTGCACCAACCTGCGCGGATGCGCAGGTTTTTTTTCGCCTCCATTTTTGCTGTCGCTCCCGTATCACTTCTCGTGTAATCTGCCACCATTTACTGTCAACCCACCACACTGTCTGGCAAAGGGAGTTGAGATGCTATTTGGGTTTTTCCGTACACTGTTCCGTATTCTTTTTCGCATCCGCGTCACTGGCGATGCCCAGGCGCTTCGTGGCGAGCGCGTTCTTATCACACCCAATCATGTTTCCTTTATAGACGGCATCCTGCTTGCGCTGTTTCTGCCCGTGCGTCCGGTGTTTGCGGTCTATACCTCCATCAGCCAGCAGTGGTATATGCGCTGGCTCACCCCACTGATCGATTTCGTACCGCTTGACCCGACAAAGCCGATGATGATTAAACACCTGGTACGTCTGGTAGAGCAGGGGCGTCCGGTGGTCATTTTCCCGGAAGGGCGCATTTCAGTGACCGGTTCGCTGATGAAAATCTACGACGGCGCGGGGTTTGTCGCGGCGAAATCAAACGCGACCGTGGTGCCGCTGCGCATTGAAGGCGCAGAGTTGACCCATTTCAGCCGCCTTAAGGGGCTGGTGAAGCAGCGTCTGTTCCCCAAAATCACCCTGCATATCCTGCCGCCAACGTCGTTACCGATGCCGGAAGCGCCGCGTGCCCGCGATCGCCGTAAAATCGCCGGGGAAATGCTGCACCAGATTATGATGGAAGCGCGCATGGCCGTTCGTCCGCGCGAAACGCTGTATGAATCCCTGCTTTCGGCGCAGTACCGCTACGGCGCGAAGAAAAACTGCATTGAAGACATCAACTTTACCCCGGATACCTATCGTAAACTGCTGACCAAGACGCTGTTCGTGGGCCGCATTCTTGAGAAGTACAGCAAAAAGGGCGAAAAGATCGGCCTGATGCTGCCAAACGCGGGCATCAGCGCGGCGGTGATTTTTGGTGCGGTTTCCCGTGGCCGTATACCGGCGATGATGAACTACACGGCGGGCGTGAAAGGGCTGACCAGCGCCATTACCGCCGCCCAAATCAATACCATCTTTACCTCCCGACAGTTCCTGGACAAAGGCAAGCTGTGGCATCTGCCGGAACAGCTGACCCAGGTACGCTGGGTCTTCCTGGAAGATCTAAAAGCGGACGTGACCACCGGCGACAAGCTGTGGATTTTTGCGCATCTGCTGGTGCCGCATCTGGCTCAGGTCAAACAGCAGCCGGAAGATGACGCGATTATCCTTTTCACGTCGGGTTCGGAGGGCAACCCGAAAGGCGTCGTCCACAGCCACAAGAGTATTCTGGCGAACGTTGAGCAGATCAAAAGCATTGCCGACTTTACCGCGAATGACCGTTTTATGTCGGCGCTGCCGCTGTTCCACTCCTTTGGCCTGACTGTGGGGCTGTTCACGCCGCTGCTGACCGGTGCCGAGGTGTTCCTCTATCCTAGCCCGCTGCACTACCGCATTGTGCCGGAGCTGGTGTATGACCGTAACTGCACCGTCCTGTTCGGGACCTCAACCTTCCTGGGTAACTATGCCCGTTTCGCCAATCCGTATGATTTCTTCCGCGTTCGGTACGTGGTGGCCGGTGCGGAAAAGCTGCAGGAGAGCACGCGTCAGATCTGGCAGGACAAGTTTGGCCTGCGCATTCTTGAAGGTTATGGCGTTACCGAGTGCGCGCCCGTTGTCTCGATCAACGTACCGATGGCGGCGAAACCGGGAACGGTGGGCCGAATTCTGCCGGGGATGGACGCGCGCTTGCTGGCGGTGCCGGGCATTGAGGACGGTGGCCGCCTGCAGCTGAAAGGGCCGAACGTGATGAACGGTTACCTGCGCGTGGAAAACCCAGGCGTGCTGGAAGCGCCAACGGCGGAAAACGTCAACGGCGAGATTGAAACCGGCTGGTACGACACCGGTGACATCGTTCGTTTCGATGAGCAAGGCTTTGTAAAGATTCAGGGGCGCGCAAAACGCTTCGCCAAAATCGCCGGTGAGATGGTCTCTCTGGAAATGGTTGAACAACTGGCGACGGCCGTGTCCGCCGAGAAGATGCACGCCACGGTCGTGAAGAGCGATGCCAGCAAAGGCGAGGCGCTGGTGCTGTTTACCACTGATGCTGAGCTTAAGCGCGACAGGTTACTGAGCTATGCGCGTGAGCATGGCATTCCAGAGCTGGCGGTGCCGCGCGATATTCGCTACCTGAAGCAGCTTCCGGTGCTGGGTAGCGGCAAGCCCGATTTCGTGACCCTGAAAGGTATGGTTGAAGAGGCGGAACAGCAAAATGCGTGAGTCAGTACACACTAACACCTCCCTCAGGTCGAAAGGCATGATGGCCGTCATCGCCGCGCAGTTTCTCTCTGCATTCGGTGATAACGCGCTGCTGTTTGCCACGCTGGCGCTGCTGAAAGCCGAGTTTTACCCTGACTGGAGTCAGCCGATCCTGCAGATGGTGTTTGTGGGCGCTTACATTATCTTTGCCCCGTTTGTGGGGCAGGTGGCGGACAGCTTCCCGAAAGGCCGGGTGATGATGTTTGCCAACGGTCTCAAGCTGCTGGGCGCTGCCAGTATATGTTTTGGTTTTAATCCGTTTGTTGGCTATACGCTGGTGGGCATCGGTGCTGCCGCCTACTCCCCGGCGAAGTATGGCATTCTCGGAGAACTGACTACGGGCGATAAGCTGGTGAAAGCCAACGGCCTGATGGAGTCGTCAACGATTGCCGCTATCCTCCTCGGCTCCGTCGCGGGTGGCGTGCTGGCCGACTGGCATGTTCTGGCGGCCCTGGGCGTGTGTGCAGTGGTGTATGGTGGGGCGGTCGTGGCTAACCTGTTTATTCCGAAGCTGCCGGTGGCTCGCCCGGGCCAGTCCTGGCGCTTTAAACCAATGACCGGCAGTTTCTTTAACGCGTGCCGCGTGCTCTGGCGTAACGGGGAAACGCGTTTCTCCCTGATGGGAACCAGTATGTTCTGGGGGGCGGGCGTCACGCTGCGCTTCCTGCTGGTTCTGTGGGTACCGGTGGCGCTGGGGATTACGGACAATGCGACGCCGACCTATCTTAATGCGATGGTGGCGATCGGGATTGTGGCTGGGGCGGGCGCGGCGGCGAAGCTGGTGACGCTTGAAACGGTTGCACGCTGCATGCCAGCGGGGATCCTGATTGGCCTCGTGGTGCTTATCTTCTCGCTACAACATGCGTTATTGCCCGCTTATGCTCTGTTGATCCTGATTGGTATTCTGGGGGGCTTCTTTGTGGTACCGCTGAATGCGTTACTCCAGGAGCGTGGCAAGCAGACCGTCGGGGCGGGGAATGCCATTGCGGTTCAAAATCTCGGTGAAAACCTGGCCATGCTGTTAATGCTGGGGCTCTACTCGCTGGCGGTAAAAGTGGGTGTCCCGGTGGTGGCGATTGGCGTTGGATTTGGTGGGCTGTTCGCGGCGGCGATTGCGGGATTGTGGATCTGGCAGCGTCGCCGTTAATAAGTAGCCGGGTGGCGGCTTCGCCTTACCCGGCAAAAGCATCAGCTACGGCGCAGGATAGGTATAAACCTGATGCACCGCTTCAATCTCCGCTAACACCTCTTCACTCAGGTTCAGATGGAAACTCTCAATGTTAGTTTTCAGCTGTTCCATGGTCGTCGCGCCAAGCAGGGTACTGGCAACAAACGGCTGACGGCGCACGAAGGCCAGCGCCATCTGCGCCGGATCCAGGCCGTGGCGCTTCGCGATATCCACATAGGCAGCAACGGCTTTTTGCGTCTGCTCGCCGCTGTAGCGGGTAAAGCGGCTAAAGAGGGTATTACGTGCCCCGGCCGGTTTCGCACCGTTCAGGTATTTCCCCGTCAGGGTGCCGAAACCGAGGCATGAATAGGCGAGCAGTTCCACTTCCTCATATTGCGTCACTTCGGCCAGCCCCACCTCGTAGCTGCGGTTAAGCAGGCTGTACGGGTTCTGGATGGTGACGATGCGCGGCAGATCGTGTTTATCCGCCAGGTGCAGATAGCGCATTACGCCAAAGGCCGTTTCGTTGGACACGCCAATGTAGCGGATTTTTCCCGCGCGCTGGCATTCGGTCAGCGCCTCCAGCGTTTCCAGCAGCGTAACGGCGGGGGCGCTCTCGTTCCAGCTGTAGCCGAGCTTGCCAAAACAGTTGGTTGGACGCTGCGGCCAGTGGACCTGGTAAAGGTCGAGATAGTCGGTTTGCAGGCGCTTCAGGCTCGCGTCCAGCGCGGCACGGATATTTTTGCGATCGAGGATCTGGTTTGGGCGGATCCCGGCATCGTTGTTTCGCGCGGGGCCACTCACTTTCGAGGCGATAACCAGCTTTTCACGGTTACCGCGTTTTGCCAGCCAGTTACCGACGTAGGTTTCGGTAAGTCCCTGCGTTTCAGGGCGTGGAGGCACAGGGTACATCTCTGCGACATCAATCAGGTTAATCCCCTGGCTGACGGCATAATCGAGTTGTGCATGGGCATCGGCTTCGCTGTTTTGTTCACCAAATGTCATCGTGCCCAACCCCAGTTGACTTATCTCCAGAGCGCTGTGGGGGATACGGTGATAATGCATAGCCGGCTTCCTTCAATAGACATGTAGACCGCGTCAGGAACCTCCCGACAAAGGAATATAAACATGGCAGAGGGGAAGCAAAAGGGGAAGAAAAAAATCAAAAAGGCCAGTAGGCTACTGACCTCCGACTGTTATCGCTCAATAATTTGCGAGACTTCGTCGCGATTGATCTGCATTTTATTGCCTGCCTGGTCGTGGTAGCTGACCAGACCGGTATCATCGTCGACTTCAGGTTTACCGTCAGTCAGGATCATCCGGCCGTCTTTCGTCGCCATGACGTAATCGCTGCTGCAGCCCGAAACGGCAAACGCCAACCCGACTGCTGAAATTAACACCGCCCATTTTTTCATCGTTATCGTCCTCATCTGGCTCGTATCAAATCATAGTGTAGTATTAACCCGTTATAGCAACAGGGTGAAGCGGTAAAATCTTAAAAACCAGGCGATTATGTTTGTGAGCTCGCAAAATAAGTAAAAAACTATGTTTTAAGTAAGAAATGACGAGCAAGCAGCGCGCCGGTGAAATTTTTTTTGAGATAAAAGCCGCGCGGCAGCGTCAGTATGGGTTCGCCCATCGCGCCGATCGCCTCGGTAAGCGCTTTGCTGTTTGCCGCTTTTGGGCGCAGCTGTAACACTTCTCCGTGCCGGGCGGTAATTCGCTCGACCTGACCGAGCACAATCATGTCCATCAGTTCTTCCCAGTCCAGGCGCAGCTGATGCTCCTCTTCTTCATCCGGGCTCCAGAGCAGCGGCGCGCCAACGCGGCGTTCAGCTAACGGGATCTGCCGTTCACCTTCAACCGGAACCCAAAGCACGCGATTCAGCTTATGGCGCACGTGGCTGGTTTCCCACGTTACGCCGGTATTGCCGGTTAAGGGCGCAACGCAGACAAAGGTAGTCTCCAGAGGCCGACCCTGGCGGTCGATAGGAATAGTTTTTAACTCTACGCCAAGGGCCGCGAAATCTTGCTCTGGCTTGCTCCCGGCGCTTGCACCCAGCCACAGCTCCAGAAGCATGCCGATCCAGCCCTTATCTCGTTTCAGATCCTTCGGGATCTGTAGCCCTGCCATCGCCGCCAGTTCGCCCAGCGAGAAGCCTGCAAGGCGCTGAGCCTGCTGTAGCAACTGGCTTTCGCTCGAAGGCGGTGAGAGCAAGGGTGAAAGCGGATGCATGACGATAACCTTTTGATTAAAAAATAAACGAAGAAACAGTCCCCTGTGGATAGAGTTTAACTTTTTCTGTACCAATATTCCATGTGCATGATTTATAGGTTTTTTATGAATTTTTCACGGTTTCATCAGGGACGCAAAACGGGTTGTTCAAATCTGGTCACTGACAATAAACAGGATCTTACACCATGTTATCCACAGAAAAATGGGATAACTGGGCATAACCCTGACTACTGTTTCAATTTACAGCCTTGACGTGCGACGAAAATCCAAATTTCAGACAAATTGTGCCTAACTTATTGGCACAATCTGTGGATAAAACCGACGCTGTTCGATCTTTCATCAGCACGACGATCCCTGCTGTGACGATCGTCACGCTATTCTGCATTTTGTTTGTCGATATGAATATAAAATAATGAAAAATATGACTTTATGTTGAAGGCGAGAAATGGGAGGGCAGAGGCCATTTCAGGTTGTTCATCGGTAATCAGACACTTCTTCACAACTATATCCACAGAAAAGGTGAATAAAATTGCCCTCGAGACCGCACATCTGTTTATAACTCTGCGCTTATTTGTGAGTTATTCAAATGTTATTAGGTTGCAGGCCTGTAAGAGAGTGGTTTACCGCCTCACTGTAGTGTGAAACAATCATTCATATATAAGGTTTAGTTTGGGGTAGTCCGGTGATTGATGACGATGGCTACCGCCCGAACGTAGGAATAGTAATTTGTAATCGTCAGGGCCAGGTCATGTGGGCCCGTCGATATGGTCAGCACTCCTGGCAGTTCCCGCAAGGCGGGATCAATCCGGGAGAGTCCCCAGAACAAGCGATGTACCGGGAGCTTTTTGAAGAGGTCGGTTTAAGCCGAAAAGATGTTCGCATCCTTGCCTCGACCCGCAACTGGTTGCGTTACAAGTTACCGAAACGTTTGGTGCGTTGGGACACAAAGCCGGTTTGTATCGGCCAGAAACAGAAGTGGTTTCTTCTGCAGTTGGTGGGCAACGATTCGGACATCAATATGCAAACCAGCAGTACGCCGGAGTTCGATGGCTGGCGCTGGGTGAGCTATTGGTATCCTGTTCGTCAGGTCGTGTCATTTAAGCGCGATGTTTACCGTAGGGTGATGAAAGAGTTTGCAAGTGTGGTGATGCAGCTTCAGGAGATCCCGCCTAAGCCGCAGAGCGCACCTGCTTGGCGACGTAAAAGAGGTTAAGCTACGCAAATCATGCTCACCCGCTTGCGAGAAATAGTCGAGAAGGTGGCCAGCGCTCCGCGCCTCAACGAGGCGCTGAATATTTTGGTCACTGACATCTGTCTTGCGATGGAGACCGAGGTCTGTTCGGTGTATCTGGCCGACCACGATCGGCGCTGCTATTACCTGATGGCGACCCGCGGTTTGAAAAAGCCGCGGGGGCGCACCGTAACGCTCGCCTTTGATGAAGGTATCGTCGGGCTGGTTGGGCGGCTGGCTGAACCTATCAACCTTGCCGACGCGCAAAAACACCCCAGCTTTAAATACATCCCTTCCGTAAAAGAAGAACGCTTCCGCGCGTTTCTGGGTGTGCCGATTATTCAGCGTCGTCAGCTACTCGGTGTGCTGGTCGTCCAGCAGCGCGAGCTGCGTCAGTATGATGAAAGCGAAGAGTCCTTCCTCGTCACGCTGGCGACACAGATGGCGGCGATCCTCTCTCAGTCTCAGCTTGCTGCGCTCTTTGGTCAGTATCGCCATACGCGCATTCGCGCCCTTCCGGCATCGCCAGGGGTGGCGATTGCGGAAGGCTGGATGGACGCCACGCTGCCATTGATGGAGCAGGTCTACGAAGCCTCTACGCTTGATGAAGCGCTGGAGCGCGAGCGTCTTACCGCCGCGCTGGAAGAGGCGGCCAATGAGTTTCGTCGCTACAGCAAGCGCTTTGCCGCTGGTGCGCAAAAAGAGACGGCGGCCATCTTCGACCTCTACTCGCACCTGCTTTCCGACGCGCGTCTGCGCCGTGAGCTTTTTGCTGAGGTTGATAAAGGCGCAGTCGCGGAGTGGGCGGTTAAAAAGGTCATCGAAAAATTTGCCGAGCAGTTCGCTGCTCTGACCGACGGTTATCTGAAAGAGCGGGCGGGAGATCTCCGCGCGCTGGGACAGCGCCTGTTGTTCCACCTCGATGATACCATTCAGGGGCCGAATGCCTGGCCAAAACGGTTTGTGCTGGTGGCCGATGAACTTTCGGCAACAACACTGGCCGAGCTGCCGCAGGACAGACTCGCCGGGGTTGTCGTACGTGATGGTGCAGCGAACTCCCATGCCGCCATTATGGTGCGCGCGCTCGGTATCCCTACCGTTATGGGGGCGGATATTCAGCCCTCGGTGCTGCACCGCCGCACGCTGGTGGTTGATGGTTACCGCGGTGAACTGCTGGTCGATCCTGAGCCGGTTCTGCTCCAGGAATATCAGCGTCTCATCAGCGAAGAGAATGAATTAAGCAAGCTGGCGGAAGATGACGTTAACCTGCCCGCGCAGCTGAAAAGCGGAGAGCGGATCAAAGTCATGCTCAACGCCGGCTTAAGCCCCGAGCACGAAGAGAAGCTTGGCAGCCGCATCGACGGGATCGGTTTATACCGCACTGAAATCCCCTTCATGCTGCAGAGCGGTTTCCCCTCCGAAGAGGAGCAGGTGGCGCAGTATCAGGGGATGTTGCAGATGTTCAACGACAAGCCTGTCACCCTGCGAACCCTGGATGTCGGGGCGGATAAACAGCTACCGTATATGCCCATCAGCGAAGAGAACCCGTGTCTGGGCTGGCGCGGGATCCGCATTACGCTCGATCAGCCGGAGATCTTCCTGATCCAGGTGCGCGCGATGCTGCGCGCCAACGCCGCGACGGGCAATCTCAGTATCCTGCTGCCGATGGTCACCAGCATAGATGAAATCGACGAAGCGCGGCGCCTGATCGAACGTGCTGGTCGTGAAGTGGAAGAGATGATTGGCTATGCGATCCCGAAACCACGGATCGGCGTCATGCTCGAAGTGCCATCTATGGTCTTTATGCTGCCGCAGCTGGCAAATCGCGTTGATTTTATTTCGGTTGGTACCAACGACCTGACGCAATATATTCTGGCCGTCGACCGGAACAACACCCGCGTCGCCAGTATCTACGATAGCCTGCACCCGGCGATCATTCGCGCGCTGGCGATGATTGCCCGTGAGGCTGAACAGTACGGTATTGATCTCCGCCTGTGCGGTGAAATGGCCGGAGACTCGATGTGCGTCGCGATCCTGATTGGTCTGGGGTATCGCCATCTGTCAATGAACGGCCGCGCAGTAGCGCGCGTGAAGTATTTGTTGCGGCATATCGACATCAATGATGCCCGCGAGCTGGCTGAGCGCAGCCTTGAGGCGCAGCTGGCCGCAGAGGTTCGTCACCAGGTGGCGGCATTTATGGAGCGGCGCGGTATGGGCGGCCTGATCCGCGGTGGTCGCTAATCGTCTTTCGTCCTCTCCTTGTGGAGAGGGCGCCAGTGCGCACAAAATCCTATACACATCTTTTACATCTCTGGCGCATCCTCCGCGCCCGCCTTATGCTATGATTCGCAACTTTGGAGCCTCTGCTTAAGGCAGAATCGCATGTCTACCGCTGTCCACTTTCAGCGGAATAACAACATCTTGTGGTGACAGATGAACAGTGGTTATCTGCATTTTCCGGAGTTTGATCCGGTCATTTTCTCAGTAGGACCTGTTTCGCTTCACTGGTACGGTCTGATGTACCTGGTGGGCTTTATTTTTGCCATGTGGCTCGCGGGCCGTCGCGCCAGCCGTCCTGGCAGCGGCTGGACCAAAAACGAAGTTGAAAACCTGCTGTACGCGGGCTTCCTCGGCGTGTTCCTCGGTGGCCGTATTGGGTATGTACTGTTCTATAACTTCCCGGTGTTCCTGAACGATCCCCTCTACCTGTTCCGCGTCTGGGACGGCGGCATGTCCTTCCACGGCGGCCTGATTGGGGTGATCCTGGTGATGGTGATTTTTGCCAAACGCACCAAACGCAACTTCTTCCAGGTGTCAGATTTTATCGCACCGCTGATCCCGTTTGGTCTGGGGGCGGGTCGTCTGGGCAACTTTATTAACGGTGAGCTATGGGGCCGCGTTGACCCAAGCGTACCGTACACGATGCTCTTCCCGGGCTCCCGCGCGGAGGATATCGCGCTGCTGCCGTCGCACCCGGAGTGGCAGTCCATTTTCGATACCTACGGCGTGCTGCCGCGTCATATGTCCCAGTTGTATGAACTGGCGCTGGAAGGCGTGGTGCTGTTTATCATCCTCAACCTGTTTATTCGCAAGCCGCGCCCGATGGGAGCTGTTTCCGGACTGTTCCTGATTGGCTATGGCGCGTTCCGCATCATCGTTGAATTCTTCCGCCAGCCGGATGCGCAGTTTACCGGCGAATGGGTACAGTACATCAGCATGGGGCAGATCCTCTCCATTCCGATGATTGTCGCGGGTGCCATTATGATGATTTGGGCGTATCGTCGTCGTCCACAGCAACAACTTTCCTGAGGAACCATGAAACAGTATCTTGAATTGATGAAAAAAGTGCTCGATGAGGGCACGCCGAAAAACGACCGTACCGGTACCGGTACGCTCTCCATTTTTGGCCACCAGATGCGCTTCAATCTGCAAGAAGGCTTCCCTCTGGTGACGACGAAGCGCTGCCACCTGCGCTCGATCATTCATGAACTGCTCTGGTTCCTGCAAGGCGACACCAACGTTGCGTATCTGCACGAAAATAACGTCTCCATCTGGGACGAATGGGCAGATGAAAACGGCAACCTGGGCCCGGTTTACGGCAAGCAGTGGCGCGCATGGCCAACGCCTGATGGCCGCCATATTGACCAGATCACCACCGTGATGAACCAGCTGAAAAACGATCCGGACTCGCGCCGAATCATCGTTTCCGCCTGGAACGTGGGCGAGCTGGATAAAATGGCGCTGGCTCCGTGCCACGCGTTCTTCCAGTTCTATGTCGCAGACGGCAAGCTCTCCTGCCAGCTCTACCAGCGCTCCTGTGACGTGTTCCTCGGCCTGCCGTTTAACATTGCCAGCTATGCGCTGTTAGTCCACATGATGGCGCAGCAGTGCGACCTGGAAGTGGGTGATTTCGTCTGGACAGGTGGGGACACCCATCTTTACAGCAATCATATGGAACAGACGCATCTTCAGCTCACTCGTGAACCGCGCGCGCTGCCGAAGCTGATTATCAAACGCAAACCGGAATCGATCTTCGATTACCGCTTTGATGATTTTGAGATTGAGGGCTACGACCCGCACCCTGGCATCAAAGCGCCTGTCGCTATCTGATGCGGTAAAGCGTGACATAACCGGTGCTGTTTAGCGCCGGTTTTTTTTCGTCTTTATTTCGTTTTCCGAGGCGTTATCCAGAAAACGTGCAACGCGCTGCAACTCTCCTGATACTTCGGATAACGCCTCGTAAAACCATTATTCACCGCTCGCCACGCCCACGGCGAATCGCCACACTTCCCGCATGAAAAAAGAGAACGGCTTTACGCTTATCGAAACGCTGGTGGCAGTCTCGCTGGTTGTCATACTCAGCGCCTCAGGTCTGTACGGCTGGGACAGCTGGCAGCGGCAGCAGCGGCTGTGGCAAACCGCCAGCCAGGTGCGCGACTATCTGGTGTTTCTGCGAAATGATGCCAACAGGTACAACCGCGATCATCACATAACCCAGCTGCGGGTTGGGGAACAGCAGTGTCTGGTGAGCGCTGCCGTGCAAGGCTGTGAGAAGGGCAGCCCCTTTGTTCTGATTCCACTCTGGCCAGAGGTCGCGGTGAGCGAGGTCACACCGTCATTAGGCTTCTATGGGTTAAGGGATACGGCATGGGCAGGGCGGATACGCGTGCAAAGCCGTGCCGGAGAATGGCTTATCCTGATCTCAGACGGAGGGCGCATCAGAATGTGTAAGGTCTCACAAGGAGGTTCATGTCGATGAGACAACGCGGTTTCTCGCTGACAGAAGTTCTGATTGCTACGGCCATCAGTAGCCTGTTGTTGATTGGCGCGTCGCGCTTTCTACCCGGATTGCATCAGGCGGTATTACTGCAATCCGGCCAGAGAGAGCTGGAAGAAGAGGTCTGGCAGCGCCTGTTTGCTCTCGGCAAACAGCTTCAGCGTGCGGGTTACTGTGCGGGGAACTGCCAGGGGCAAGGGCTGGCGATCGCAAGGCAGGGCAGCTGCGTCATTGTTCGGTGGGATGCCAACAGTAACGGGCGCTGGGATCGCAGTGCATCAGAAAACGACAGCACCGGTTTTCGTCTGGAATCGGGCGCGCTGGAAACGCTTCGTGGGGCAACCTCGTGTGAAGGTCAGGGATGGGAAAAGCTCACGGACCCGGACAGGCTCGCCATCGCGCATTTTGTGGTGAGGAAAGTAACACACACCGGGTTTGCGCCGGAGCTGAATATCGAACTGTCCGCCCTGCGCAACGGCGATCATGGAGAGCCTTATCAGGCTTTGTATACGGTCACGGGGTACAACCTGTGAACCGTCAACGCGGTATGTCTTCGCTGGCGCTGGTTCTACTTTTACTGGTGCTTGGTACGCTGATCCTCACCGGCCTTAACCAGCAACTGACAACATTCAGCGCGCTCGTTGGCGGTGAGAGCCGTTCGCTGCAGCAGCAGGCTTCTGTACAGTCAGCGCTTGAGTGGGGACGCGTTCAGAGCTGGTCACCCGATCCTGAAGTCCAGTGCAAAAAGGCATCCGCGTGGCAAGTGTGTTTGCGGCGGCTGAGTGAGACCACTGTTTTACTGATTGCCGGAGTCAACGACCTGCTGCTCTGGCGTTCAGGAGAGATTATTGACGGTAATATTCGCTTTTCGCCTCACGGCTGGAGTGATTTTTGCCCGCTAAAGGAGCGTTCGCTATGCCAGCTGCCGTAAGCAAAGAAAAAGGATTTAGCATGGTTGAGGTTCTGCTGGCGATGATGCTGCTGGTCATCATCGTCACGGCACTGGCCGGTTATCATCGGGCGCTGGCGGCGCGGTTTACGCAGTTTAACCAGTATCGTCAGCTCTGGCACCACGCCTGGAATCAGGCTCAGCTCTCAACAAATGTTCTGCCCGCAGGCTGGCAGGCCAGTCGGGTGCAGACAACGCACGCAGGATGTGTCAGCATCACGGTTACACTTATTTCTCCTCTGGGGCGACGCGGTGAAATAACGCGTCTGCATTGCCCGGTTAGCCAGTAGTCGGGAGCGTCTATGTTAAGGGTCTACCACTCAAATCGTCTGGATGTGCTGGAAGCACTGATGGAATTTATTGTTGAGCGCGAGCGGCTCGACGATCCTTTTGAGCCTGAAATGGTGCTGGTGCAGAGCACCGGTATGGCACAGTGGCTGCAAATGTCGCTTTCCCGTAAGTTTGGCATTGCCGCGAATATTGATTTCCCGCTGCCCGCGAGCTTTATCTGGGAGATGTTTGTTCGCGTGTTACCGGACATCCCCGAGCAGAGCGCCTTCAACAAGCAGGGCATGAGCTGGAAGCTGATGGCGCTGCTGCCGGAAATGCTCCAGCACGATGAATTCGCCATGCTGCGCCACTACCTCAATGACGATACCGATAAGCGCAAGCTGTTCCAGCTGGCGTCGCGCACCGCCGATCTCTACGACCAATACCTTGTTTACCGTTCTGACTGGTTAATTCGCTGGGAAGCGGGCGAACTGGTTGAAGGGTTACCGGAGGCGCAAATATGGCAGGCACCGCTTTGGAAAGCGCTGGTCGAGCATACGGAGAAACTTGGGCAGCCTAAGTGGCACCGTGCCAACCTCTACGATCGGTTTATCTCAATACTCGAGAATGCGTCGGCGCGTCCAGCCCGACTGCCGTCACGCGTTTTTATCTGTGGGATATCCGCATTACCGCCTGTTTATCTGAAAGCGTTGAATGCGCTGGGTAAACATATCGATATTCATATTTTGTTCACCAACCCTTGCCGACAGTATTGGGGGGATATCCTCGACGAACGTTGGCTTGCGCGGCTGGTGACTCGCCAGCGAAAGCGCCTTTTTGAAGAACGATCCGTCCCGCTGTTTAAAGACGGCTCGACTGCCGGGCAGCTTTTTGATGAAGACGGCATCCAGAACCTGCCCAATCCACTGCTTGCCTCATGGGGGAAGCTGGGGCGTGATTACATTCACATGCTCTCCGATATTACGTCATCAGGCGAAGGTGACGTTGACGCCTTTGTCGAGATCGCCCCGGATAGTCTGCTGCATAATATTCAGTTAGATATTCTGGATCTGGAGAACCGCGCCGTCATGGGCGTGACGGCGAAAGAGTTTGAGCGCAGCGACAGCAAGCGGAAGCTGGACGCCGAGGATCGCAGTATCACGATCCATGTTTGTCATAGCCCGCAGCGTGAGGTCGAAGTGCTTCACGATCGGCTGCTGGCGATGCTGCAGGACGACCCTGAACTGACGCCACGCGATATCGTGGTGATGGTGGCGGACATCGACAGCTACAGTCCCTTTATTCAGGCCGTCTTCGGCAGTGCGACGGGTGAGCGATACCTGCCTTACGCCATCTCTGACCGTCGTGCCCGTCAGTCGCACCCGGCATTGCAGGCATTTATCACCCTGCTTTCACTGCCGGATAGCCGGTTTATCTCCGAAGATGTTCTGGCGTTACTGGATGTTCCCGTGCTGGCAGCCCGCTTCAACATCAATGAAGAAGGGCTGCGCTACCTTCGCCAGTGGGTAAACGAATCAGGCGTTCGCTGGGGCATCGATGACGATAACGTTCAGGAGTTCGAGCTTCCCCCAACCGGCCAGCATACCTGGCGGTTTGGCCTGACGCGTATGCTGCTGGGCTACGCCATGGAGAGCAGCCAGGGCGAGTGGAACGAAGTGCTGCCTTACGATGAGTCCAGCGGTTTGATTGCTGACCTGGTAGGGCATTTAGCTTCTCTACTGATGCAGCTTAACCGCTGGCGCCGTGAGCTAATGCAGCCGCGTCCTCTTGAAGAGTGGCTCCCGGTGTGCAGGGCGTTACTTAATGATTTCTTCCTGCCAGACAACGACACCGAAGCGGCGATAGCGCTCATTGAAACGCAGTGGCAGGCTATCGTTGACGAGGGCGTGAATTCCCACTATCGCGAAGCGATTCCTTTGTCGCTGCTGAGAGATGAGTTGACGCAGCGCCTTGACCAGGAGCGAATCAGCCAGCGTTTCCTGGCAGGCCCCATCAATATCTGTACCCTGATGCCAATGCGCTCAATTCCCTTTAAGGTGGTCTGCCTGCTCGGCATGAACGACGGTATTTATCCTCGGGCCCTGGCACCGCTGGGGTTCGATTTGATGAACGCAGATCCAAAGCGGGGTGACCGTAGCCGCCGTGATGATGACCGCTATCTCTTCCTTGAAGCGCTCATCTCCGCTCAAAGTAAGCTCTATATCAGCTATATCGGTCGTTCCATTCAGGACAACAGCGAGCGCTTCCCCTCCGTTCTGGTGCAGGAACTGGTGGACTATATCGGCCAGAGCCACTATCTGGCTGGGGATGAGGCGCTTAACTGCGATGAAAGCGAGCAGCGGGTGAAGGCGCACATTACCTGTATCCACAGCCGCATGCCGTTTGACCCGGTAAACTATATTGTCAGCGAACAGCAGAGCTATGCCCGCGAATGGCTGCCAGCAGCGAAAAAAGAGGGGAGAGCCCATACGGATTTTATTCAGCCGCTTGATCCGCTGCCCATTAACACTCTGACTTTCGAACAGCTTCAGCGGTTTTGGGCGCATCCGGTGCGCGCCTTCTTCCAGCAGCGATTACGGGTCAACTTCCGCTCTGAAGAGAGCGAAATTCCTGATGCAGAACCCTTTACTCTGGAAGGGCTGGAGCGCTATCAGCTAAACCTCCAGCTGCTTAATGCGCTGGTTGAAGAGGAAGATGCAGACAAACTTTACCGGCGCTACCGTGCCGCAGGGCAACTACCTTACGGTGCGTTTGGGGAAATCGTCTGGGAGGCGCAGTGCCAGGAGATGACCGCTCTGGCGGAGCGCGTCAGGGAGTACCGCCAGCCCGGACAAAGCATCGAAATCGATCTCAGTTGCAAGGGCATACAGCTCACGGGCTGGCTAACCCAGGTTCAGCCGGATGGGCTATTGCGCTGGCGACCTTCTCTGCTCAGCGTTTCACAAGGATTGCAACTCTGGCTGGAACATCTTGTCTACAGTGCGGGTGGGAATAAAGGTGAAAGCCGGATCTTCGTGCGCAAAGAGGGCGAATGGCGCTTCCCACCCATGGAGGCAGAACAGGCGTTACGCTATCTGTCCTTGTATATTGAGGGCTATCTTCAGGGAATGAACAAACCCCTCCTGTTACTGCCCGAAAGTGGCGGTGCGTGGATAAAAGCCTGTTATGACGCGCAGAATGATGCGATGTTAACGGATGAGGCTTCGCTGCAGAAAGCGCGCAGTAAATTTATGCAGGCCTATGAAGGAAACATGATGGTACGCGGTGAAGGTGAGGATGTCTGGTATCAACGTCTATGGCGAACGCTTGAGCCAGAATACTTCGAGGCTATTACGGAAGAGGCACAGCGCTACCTGTTACCGTTGTTTAAGTTTAATCAGTCCTGAGCGCTGTATAAAAATTGCGCAGTATGGGGTGTTCATTTATGATGCACTTCTTATCACGGACTGATGTACCTAAATAAAGAGATGTTGGCGTGTCCAGCACGCAGTTTGTTAATGATGTTTGCCCTAAATAATTCGAGTTGCAGGAAGGCGGCAAGGGCGTGAATCTCCGGGAGCTTACATGAGTAAGTGACTGGGGTGAACGCATGCAACCGACGCACATGCAACTTGAAGTATGACGGGATAGCCGTGATAAAGAGGTCGTAATGCCAGGCAGCACCTTGTTCAAAGCGTTTGTTTTGTTTGTCGCCCTTTGGGCTCCCGTCACTCAGGCAGACTCCGGTTGGCAACCCGTTCAGGAAACTATCCGTAAGAGCGAAAAAGATACCCGTCAGTATCAGGCTATCCGCCTCGATAACGGTATGACCGTGCTGCTGGTTTCCGATCCGCAGGCGGTGAAATCCCTCTCGGCGTTAGTGGTGCCGGTTGGATCGCTGGAAGATCCTGAGGCGCATCCGGGGCTGGCGCATTATCTCGAACACATGACGCTGATGGGCTCTAAAAAATATCCGCAGCCGGATAGCCTTTCTGAATTCCTGAAAATGCACGGCGGCAGCCACAACGCCAGCACGGCACCGTACCGCACGGCCTTTTATCTCGAAGTCGAAAATGACGCGCTGGCAGGGGCGGTTGATCGTCTTGCCGATGCTATCGCCGCGCCGCTGCTGGATAAAAAATACGCCGACCGCGAGCGCAATGCCGTCAATGCGGAGCTGACTATGGCCCGTACCCGGGACGGTATGCGTATGGCGCAGGTCAGCGCCGAGACCATCAACCCGGCGCATCCGGGCTCACGTTTCTCGGGCGGTAACCTGGAGACGCTGAGCGATAAACCGGGAAGCCCGGTCATTGACGCCCTGCATGCGTTTCGTGACAAATACTACTCCGCCAACCTGATGAAGGCGGTTATTTACAGCAACAAATCGTTGCCGGAGCTTGCCGGACTGGCGGCACAAACGTTTGGCCGGGTGCCGAATAAAAATATTGACCTGCCGAAGATAGACGTACCGGTTGTCACGGACGCGCAAAAAGGGATCGTCATCCACTACGTCCCTGCCATGCCCCGCAAAGTGCTGCGCGTTGAGTTCCGCATTGATAACAACACAGCCCAGTTTCGCAGTAAAACCGACGAGCTGGTGACCTACCTGATTGGTAACCGTAGCCCGGGAACCTTATCTGACTGGCTGCAAAAACAGGGGCTGGTGGAAGGGATCCGCGCCGATTCCGATCCCGTGGTAAACGGCAACAGCGGCGTGCTGGCGATCTCCGCCACCCTGACCGACAAAGGTCAGGCCAACCGTGATGAAGTGGTGGCGGCTATCTTTAGCTACCTCTCTTTACTGCGCGAGAAAGGCGTCGATAAGCGCTATTTTGATGAACTCGCGCACGTGCTGGATCTCGATTTCCGTTACCCGTCCATTACCCGCGATATGGATTACGTGGAGTGGCTGGCGGATACCATGATCCGCGTGCCGGTGGCGCACACGCTCGACGCGGTCAATATTGCCGATCGTTATGATGCCGAGGCGGTTAAAGCGCGCCTGGCGATGATGACGCCGCAAAATGCCCGCATCTGGTACATCAGCCCGAACGAACCGCATAACAAGACGGCATACTTTGTTGATGCCCCTTATCAGGTAGACAAAATCAGCGACCAGACCTTCGCCGATTGGCAGAAGAAGGCCGGTGAGATTGCGTTGAAGCTGCCGGAGCTGAACCCCTATATCCCGGATGATTTCTCGCTGATCAAAACGACTAAGCATTATCCGCACCCGGAGCTCATTATTGATGAACCGACGCTGCGCGTGGTGTATACCCCAAGCCGTTATTTTGCGAGCGAGCCAAAGGCCGATGTCAGCGTGGTCCTGCGTAACCCGAAAGCGATGAACAGCGCCAAAAATCAGGTGATGTTCGCGCTCAATGACTATCTGGCCGGTATCGCGCTCGATCAGCTCAGCAACCAGGCGGCCGTGGGCGGGATCAGCTTCTCCACCAACGCCAACAACGGTTTGATGCTTAATGCAAATGGCTATACTCAGCGTCTGCCTCAGCTTTTCAAGGCACTGCTCGAGGGTTACTTCAGCTACACGCCAACGGAAGAGCAGCTTGAGCAGGCTAAATCCTGGTATGCGCAGATGATGGATTCTGCAGAAAAGGGCAAAGCTTACGATCAGGCGCTTATGCCGGCACAAATGCTGTCGCAAATACCTTATTTCCAGCGTGAAGAACGCCGTGCCTTGCTGCCATCAATCTCATTAAAAGAGGTGCTGGCTTACCGTGACTCGCTAAAAACCAACACGCGCCCGGAGTTTCTTATCGTCGGCAACATGAGCGAAGATCAGGCCAAAACGCTGGCAGAAAATGTTCGCACGCAGCTCGGTTCGAAAGGGGACGAGTGGTGCCGTAACCAGGACGTGCTGGTTGAGAAAAAACAGAATGTGATCTTTGAAAAAGCGGGGAGCAGCACCGATTCCGCGCTGGCCGCGGTGTTTGTGCCAACGGGCTATGATGAATTCGCAAGCTCTGCGCAGAGCGCCGTTCTGGGTCAGATTATTCAGCCGTGGTTCTATAACCAGCTGCGCACAGAAGAGCAGCTTGGCTATGCGGTATTTGCTTTCTCAATGAACGTGGGGCGTCAATGGGGGCTGGGCTTCCTGCTGCAAAGCAGCGACAAACAGCCGGCCTATCTCTGGCACCGCTATCAGGCGTTCTTCCCGCAGGTGGAAGCAAAACTGCGGGCCATGAAGCCGGAAGAGTTTGCTCAGATCCAGCAGGCCGTCATCGCGCAGGTGATGCAGCCGCCGCAGACGCTGGGCGAAGAGGCGTCACAGCTGAGCAAAGATTTCGATCGCGGTAATCTGAAATTTGATTCGCGTGATAAAGTAGTGGCCGAGATAAAACAGCTGACGCCGCAGAAGGCTGCCGACTTCTTCCATCAGGCGGTGATTAAGCCGCAGGGCATCACTATCCTGTCTCAGGTTTCCGGTAGCCAGAACGGGAAAACGGACTACGTGAACCCGAAAGGCTGGAAAGTCTGGAAGAGCGTCAGCGCGTTGCAGCAATCTATGCCCTGGAGTAAGAAAGAATGACCGATACCGCTGAGTCCCTTGATCCCTTACGTTTACCTCTGCAGGGTGAACGATTGATTGAAGCCTCAGCGGGAACGGGAAAAACCTTCACCATCGCCGCGCTCTATCTGCGCCTGCTGTTAGGGCTTGGCGGTAATGCCGCTTTTCCTCGTCCTTTGAGCGTTGAAGAGCTGCTGGTCGTTACCTTTACCGAGGCCGCCACCGCTGAGCTGCGCGGCCGTATTCGGAGCAATATCCACGAACTGCGTATCGCCTGTCTGCGCCAGAGCACGGATAACCCTCTCTACGCGAGCCTTCTGGAAGAGATCGCCGATAAGCAACAGGCAGCCCAGTGGCTGCTCCTCGCAGAAAGGCAGATGGACGAAGCGTCCGTCTTCACCATTCACGGTTTTTGCCAGCGCATGCTGAGCCTGAATGCGTTTGAATCCGGCATGCTGTTTGAGCAGCAGCTTATTGAAGATGAATCCGTGCTTCGCTATCAGGCCTGCGCGGATTTCTGGCGTCGCCACTGTTATCCGTTACAGCGGGATATTGCGGAAGCGGTACATGCGTTGTGGAAGGGGCCCGAAGCGCTGCTGCGCGCCATCGATCGTTATCTTCAGGGGGAAGCGCCGGTCATCAAATCTCCGCCCCCGGCGGATGAAACCCTGGCCTCACGCCATGAAAAAATCATCGCTAAAATTGCCGACATCAAACAAAAATGGATTGAGTCAGTCGGTGAGATTGACGCGATCATCGAGAATTCCGGGATCGATCGACGTAAGTTCAATCGCGGCAACCAGGGCAAATGGATCGAGAAAATCAGCGCGTGGGCGCAGGAAGAGACGCGCGGTTACCAGCTCCCGGATGCGCTGGAGAAATTCTCCCGGCGTTTCCTGGTTGAGCGGACCAAAGCAGACGGTATCGTACCTGAACATCCCCTGTTTCTGGCGATTGAAACCCTGCTGGCGGAGCCCCTGACGCTCAACGATCTGATGATCACTCGCGCCATGACGGAGATCCGCGACGCCGTCGCGCGTGAAAAGCGTCGCCGGGGCGAACTGGGGTTCGACGATATGCTGAGCCGACTTGATGCGGCGCTGTGCAGTGAAAATGGCGAAGCGCTTGCCGCCGCGATTCGCACCCGCTTCCCGGTCGCGATGATTGACGAATTTCAGGACACCGACCCACAGCAGTACCGCATTTTCCGCCGTATCTGGGGCCAGCAGCCCGGCACCTCGCTGTTGTTAATCGGCGATCCTAAGCAGGCCATTTACGCCTTCCGCGGTGCGGATATTTTTACCTACATGAAAGCCCGTAGCGAGGTTGACGCGCACTACACGCTCGACACCAACTGGCGCTCTTCTCCCGGCATGGTGGAAAGCGTCAATGCGCTCTTCAGCCGCATGGATACGGCGTTTATGTTCCGGGAGATCCCTTTCCAGCAGGTCAAGTTCGCCCCTAAAAATACCGCGTTGCGCTTCGAGGTTAATGGCGAAACTCAGCCAGCCATGAACTTCTGGCTACTTGACGGGGAAGGCTGGGGCGTCGCGGACTATCAAAATGCTATGGCCCAGCACTGTGCGGCGCAAATTAGGGACTGGCTCAGCGCAGGCGCGCGCGGCGATGCGCTGCTGTGGAAGGAGGATAAACCAGCCCCGGTAAAGGCATCTGATATCACGGTGCTGGTGCGCAGCCGTCAGGAGGCCGCGCTTATCCGCGACGCCCTGACGCTACTGAATATACCGTCCGTCTACCTCTCCAACCGCGACAGCGTTTTTGAAACGCTGGAAGCCCTCGAGATGCTATGGCTGCTGCAGGCTGTGCTGGCCCCGGAGCGTGAAAGCACGCTCCGCAGCGCCTTAGCGAGCGCGATGCTCGGGCTGAACGCGCGTGACATTGATGCGCTTAATACTGACGAATCCGCGTGGGATGCTGTGGTAGAAGAGTTTGTGCGCTACCGTGAAAAATGGCAGAAGCGCGGCGTGATGGCGATGGTGCGCGAGCTCATGGCACATCGTCACATTGCGGAAAACATGCTGGCGACAGCGGGCGGCGAACGCCGTCTGACCGATATTTTGCACATCAGCGAGCTGCTCCAGGAAGCGGGTACGCAACTGGAGAGCGAGCATGCTCTGGTGCGCTGGCTGGCCCAGCAGATTGCCGACCCTAACAGCAATTCTTCCAGCCAGCAGATGCGCCTCGAGAGCGATAAACATCTGGTGCAGATCGTCACCATTCACAAGTCGAAAGGCCTGGAGTATCCGCTGGTCTGGCTGCCGTTTATCGCCAATTATCGCGTGCAGGACCAGGCTTTTTACCACGATCGCGAGTCGTTCGAAGCGGTACTCGACCTCAGCAACGCGGAGTCCAGCGTCGAGCTGGCCGAAGCCGAGCGTCTCGCGGAAGACCTGCGCCTGCTATACGTGGCGCTGACCCGTTCGGTCTGGCACTGTTCCCTGGGCGTCGCGCCGCTGTTCCGTCGCCGTGGCGAAAAGAGCGGCGAGAGTGATTTTCATCTGAGCGCGCTGGGGCGGCTTATTCAGCGCGGCGAGCCTAAAGATGCCGCAGGGCTGCGCCAGTGCATCGAATCACTTTGCTCAGAGCATGTTGCCCTGCATATTCCCTCCCAGCCCGACAGCAGCCGCTGGCAGACGCCGGAGCAGGGAGAGTCAGCGCTGCATGCCCGCGAGGTGGCTCGCACAATCGCTGACGACTGGCGCGTTACCAGTTACTCCGGTTTACAGCAGCACGGACAGAGTATTGCGCAGGATCTGATGCCAAAACTGGACGTGGATGCCGCTGGGGCCGGGAGCGTGCCCGTCGAGCCGGCGCTCACGCCGCATCAGTTTCCGCGCGGCGCCTCGCCGGGCACGTTTTTGCACAGCCTGTTTGAAGAGCTGGATTTTACCCAACCGGTATCAGAAGAGTGGGTGCTGAAGATGTTACAGAGCGGAGGCTACGACGCACAGTGGCAGCCTGTTCTCACTGAATGGATCCGCGCTGTTCTGCACGCGCCGCTCACGGCGCAGGGGATCTCGCTGAGCCAGCTGACCGCCAAAGATAAGCAGGTGGAGATGGAGTTTTACCTCCCCATCGCCAGCCCGCTCAGGGCCGAGGCGCTTGATGCGCTGATCCGCGAGTACGATCCGTTATCCGCCGGGTGTCCGCCGCTGAATTTTCGCCAGGTGCAGGGGATGCTGAAAGGCTTTATCGACCTGGTTTTCCGCCATGAAGGGCGCTACTACCTGTTGGATTACAAATCGAACTGGCTGGGGGCAAACAGCGAAGCTTATACCCAGCAGGCGATGGCCTCAGCGATGCAAATGCATCGCTACGATCTGCAGTATCAGCTTTACACCCTGGCGCTGCACCGTTACCTGCGCCATCGCATGGCCGATTATCGCTATGAAGATCATTTTGGCGGCGTCATTTACCTGTTTCTGCGCGGCGTGGATGCTAACGACCCGCGTTCGGGTATCTTCAGCACCCGCCCGGCTGCGGAGTTGATTGAAAAGATGGATAACCTGTTTGCTGCAAGCACGGAGGAAGTAGCATGACGATGCAGGCGCTACTGCTGGACGCAATTGAACAACGTGCACTTCGCCACCTGGACGTACAATTTGCCATGATGGTGGCGAGCGAAGAGCCTGCCGTCATGCTTGCCGCGGCGATCCTGAGTAAAGATGCGGGAGAAGGGCATGTCTGTCTGCCGCTTTCACGTCTGGTGGTGGATGAGAAAATGCCGCCGGCTTTACAGGCGTGTTTCGCGCTTCTGGGTGAGGCAGTGGACTGGCAAGAAATATTACTCCGCTCGCCCGCCGTCAGCAGCGCCGATACCGGTACGCCAATGATTTTGACGGGTGAACGTTTGTATCTGAACCGGCTGTGGCGTAACGAACTGACGGTGGCGCGCTTCTTCAGCGAGACCAATACTCCGCTTCCGTGCGATGAAGCACTGCTCCGGCAAACGCTGGATACGCTGTTTACCTCTGACGACGAGACAGACTGGCAGAAAGTGGCGGCAGCAGTGGCGTTAACGCGGCGGATATCGGTGATTTCGGGCGGGCCTGGCACCGGTAAAACGACCACCGTGGCTAAGCTGCTTGCCGCGCTGATTCAGTTATCGGGTGAGCAAAAGTGTCGTATCCGCCTGGCGGCACCCACCGGTAAAGCGGCTGCACGTCTGACGGAGTCGTTAGGTGGCGCGCTGCAAAAACTGCCGCTCACCGGGGAGCGGCTTGCGCTTTTCCCTAACGAAGCCAGCACGCTGCACCGCTTGCTCGGTGCGCAGCCGGGTAGCCAGCGTCTGCGCTACCATGCCGGTAACCCGCTGCATCTGGACGTGCTGGTGGTGGATGAAGCGTCGATGATTGACCTGACGATGATGTCGCGTTTGATTGATGCGTTACCGCCGCACGCGCGCGTCATTTTCCTCGGTGACCGCGATCAGCTTGCCTCCGTTGAGGCCGGGGCCGTGCTGGGCGATATCTGCACCTATGCCAGCCTGGGGTATACCGCAGAACGCGCTGAGGAGCTGGCGCGCCTGACCGGATGTTCGCTCGCGGCTGAAAACCATTTACTTGCGGGGGCGCTGCGCGACAGCCTGTGTTTACTGCAAAAAAGCTACCGTTTTGGCAGCGACTCCGGCATTGGTCAGCTTGCGGCGGCGGTGAACCGGGGCGACCGGCACGCTACCTGTGCGGTATTTGACGGTACCTTTACCGATATTGAGAAAAAATCGCTGCAAACCGGGGAAGAGTATCAGGCGATGCTGGATGACGCCCTGCTGGGGTACCAACATTTTCTGACGGGCGTACAGCAGCAAAGCACGCCGGAGCAGGTCATTGCCGCGTTTGGCGAATACCAGCTGCTCTGCGCGTTGAGGGAAGGGCCCTTTGGCGTCAGCGGCCTGAATGACAGGCTGGAACAGCTGCTGGCGCAAAAGCGTAAAATCAACCGTACTCCGCACTCGCGCTGGTATGAAGGCCGGCCGGTGATGATCTCCCGCAACGACAGCGCGCTGGGGTTGTTTAACGGGGATATCGGGATTGCGCTCGATCGCGGGCAGGGGCTCCGCGTCTGGTTCCAGATGCCGGACGGTAGCGTGAAGTCCTTCCAGCCGAGCCGTTTGCCCGAGCATGAAACTGCCTGGGCGATGACGGTGCATAAATCCCAGGGTTCTGAGTTTAACCATGCGGCACTTATCCTGCCCACACAGCTTTCCCCCGTCGTTACCCGCGAGCTGATCTATACCGCCATTACGCGCGCGCGTCAGCGCCTGTCGCTGTATACCGATGAACGGGTGCTGGTACAGGCGATTGCCACCCGCACGGATCGCCGAAGCGGGCTGAGCGCGATATTTGACTCCCTCTGAACGACGCCGGCAAAGAAAGGATTACCCCAGGTCGGCCATCAGCACTTTCGAACGGCGCTGATAGTTGTACATCTCTTTCTTCGTTTCCGGCAGAGAATCAATATCCACCGGCGTGAACCCGCGCTCCTGGAACCAGTGAATGCTGCGCGTCGTCAGGACGAACAGCTTGCTCAGCCCCATCTGACGCGCCTGTGCCGCCACGCGCTCAAGCAGCATTTCGCCGCGTGAAGAGCTGCGGTAATCCGGGTGCACCGCCACGCAGGCCATTTCTCCGATTTTCTCTTCCGGGAACGGATAGAGGGCGGCGCAGGCAATGGTCAGGTTATCGCGCTGGATAATGGTGAATTTGTCGATCTCCATCTCCAGCTGCTCGCGGGAGCGACGAACCAGAATACCCTGCTGTTCCAGCGGGCGGATCAGCTCCAGAATACCGCCGATGTCGTTGATGGTGGCGCGGCGGATCTGCTCCGCACTCTCCATGACAATCTGCGTACCAATACCGTCGCGGGAGAACAGCTCCTGCAGCAGGGCGCCGTCTTCCTGATAGCTGATCAGGTGACTACGGCGCACGCCGCTGCGGCAGGCCTTCACGGCGCCACGCAGGAAGCGGACGGTGCCGGAGTGGTAATCCCCTTCGGCTTCCAGCGCTTCAACGCGGGCCTGCGCTTCATTCGGGAAGAGTTCCGGCACAATCACCCCTTCATCGTTTACGACGCCCTGGGAGGAGCAAAACCCAATCATTTTTTCCGCCTTCAGCTTGATCGCCAGCTGGGTGGCAATCTCTTCGGACGTCAGGTTAAAGCTTTCACCGGTTACGGAAACCGCCACCGGCCCCATCAGCACAATGGCACCGCTGTCGAGCTGACGGTGAATGGCCTCTTCATCAATACGACGAATGCGGCCGCTGTGGCAGTAATCCACGCCATCGTCCACGCCGAGCGGCTGGGCAATGATAAAGTTGCCGCTCACGACGTTGATATGCGCGCCCTGTAGCGGCGTGTTGTTCAGGCTCATCGACAGGCGAGCGGTGATATCCAGCTGCAGCAGACCCGCCGCCTGCTTCACCAGCTCCAGGGTTTTGGCATCCGTGACGCGGGTATGTTTGTGGTAAATCGGCTCGTGGTGGTGAGCGGCCAGGTTGGCGTCGATCTGCGGGCGCGCGCCATAGACCACCACCAGGCGGATCCCGAGGCTGTGCAGCAGGCCAATGTCATTGACGATGCTGGAAAAATTTTCATGCTCAATGGCTTCGCCGCCCAGCATGATGACAAACGTTTTTCCCCGGTGGGCGTTGATATAGGGAACAGAATGGCGGAATCCCTGGACCAGTTCGGTTCTACGTTCCTTCACCATGGCACAACCCTTAATGAATGTTTATTCGTAATTTATGTATTTTTATTCGATTGTGGGCGCGTGTGCAAGTGCAAATTTTCTGCGACCTACAGAAATTAATAAGTAATCCGTGCGTTAACGTATGATTGTTTACCCTTTTATAGATGACAGTTTATGCGTCATTCGTTAAAGTTTTCGGTCAATCTGCACTTTTGTATATCAGTTTGTTTTCTTGCTCGGGAGAAGCATGTCGGGATCCAATTCAGCAATAAGCCGCCGCCGTTTGTTAAAAGGGGCCGGGGCAATGTGGTTGCTTAGCGTCAGCCAGGTCGGTCTTGCCGCCACGAGTCAGGTGGTGGCGGTGCGCGTCTGGCCGTCGTCGACCTATACGCGCGTGACGGTTGAATCCAATCGCGTGCTGAAATATAAGCAATTTGCCCTCAGCAACCCTGAACGCGTGGTGGTGGATCTCGAAGGGGTGAACCTCAACTCCGTGCTGAAAGGCATGGCGGCGCAGATCCGCGGTGACGATCCGTTTATTAAATCGGCGCGCGTCGGTCAGTTTGATCCGCAAACCGTGCGCATGGTGTTTGAGCTTAAGCAGAACGTTAAGCCGCAGCTGTTCGCCCTGGCGCCCGTCGCGACGTTTAAAGAGCGTCTGGTGATGGATCTTTACCCGGCGAATGCGACGGATATTCAGGATCCGCTTCTCGCCCTGCTGGAGGATTACAACAAAGGCGATCTTCAGCGTCAGGTGCCGCCTGCGCAAAGCGGCCCGCAGCCCGGGAAAGCAGGGCGCGATCGTCCGATTGTGATCATGCTCGATCCCGGCCACGGCGGCGAAGACTCCGGTGCGGTGGGGAAATACCATACGCGTGAAAAAGACGTGGTGCTGCAAATTGCCCGTCGTCTGAAGGCGTTAATTGATAAAGAGGGCAATATGCGCGCCTACATGACGCGCAATGAGGATGTCTTTATCCCGCTGAAGGTGAGGGTGGCGAAAGCGCAGAAGCAGCGTGCCGATCTGTTCGTCTCGATCCATGCGGATGCCTTTACCAGCCGCCAGCCGAGCGGCTCGTCGGTGTTTGCGCTCTCAACCAAGGGTGCGACCAGTACCGCGGCGCGATACCTTGCGGACACCCAGAACGCCTCGGACCTGATCGGTGGCGTGAGCAAAAGCGGCGACCGCTACGTCGACCACACCATGTTCGACATGGTGCAGTCCCTGACCATTAACGACAGCCTGAAGTTTGGTAAAGCGGTGCTGGGCAAGCTGGGGAACATCAATAAGCTGCACAAAAACAGCGTTGAGCAGGCCGGGTTTGCGGTGCTGAAGGCACCGGATATCCCGTCCATTCTGGTAGAAACCGCGTTTATCAGTAACGTTGAAGAAGAGCGTAAGCTCAAGACGGCAAAGTTCCAGCAGGAGGTGGCGGAGTCGATTCTGGCGGGGATACGGGCGTATTTCTCAGACGGGGCGACGCTGGCGCGGCGCGGGTAGGTTTTTAGCCGGGTGAAATGCCCGGCAAATTCACAAACGACAGATACAAAAAAACACCCTTAAGGGTGTTTATTGTTTTTAGAAGTGTTGGTTGCGGGGGCCGGATTTGAACCGACGACCTTCGGGTTATGAGCCCGACGAGCTACCAGGCTGCTCCACCCCGCGGCACCGTACTTCTTATCTTTTCTAAAATTTGATTGGTTGCGGGGGCCGGATTTGAACCGACGACCTTCGGGTTATGAGCCCGACGAGCTACCAGGCTGCTCCACCCCGCGTCACCGTACTGCTTATACTTCATCAAATTTTAATTGGTTGCGGGGGCCGGATTTGAACCGACGACCTTCGGGTTATGAGCCCGACGAGCTACCAGGCTGCTCCACCCCGCGTCCGTGGAAGCGCACTATACTCGGATAGGTTTGTGATGCAACCCCTTTTTCACATAAATCATTAACTTTGTATGTAAAGTGAACGGCATTGCGACATTTAGACTATTTTTTGCTCTGAATTTGCCAAAGGGCATGCGATCGCATTTCATTCGCTTTGTCGGTTTGTTATCTTCATCACGCGGAAATGGGCAACTTAAAGACGAGATATAATGAAAGGACGTTGGGCGAAGTATCTGATGGCGGGCGCAATGGTAGCGATTCTTGCGGCCTGTTCTTCCAAACCGACCGATCGCGGTCAGCAGTATAAAGACGGGAAGTTATCCCAGCCTTTCTCTTTAGTTAATCAGCCTGACGCCGTTGGCGCGCCGATCAACGCCGGTGATTTCTCCGAGCAGGTCTACCAGATCCGCAATGCGTCGCCGCGTCTGTATAGCTCACAGAACAATGTTTATAGCGCGGTACAGGACTGGCTGAAGGCGGGCGGCGATACGCGCAACATGCGCCAGTTTGGTATTGATGCCTGGCAAATGGAAGGGGCGGATAACTACGGCAACGTCCAGTTCACCGGCTATTACACGCCCGTGGTTCAGGCGCGACACACGCGCCAGGGCGAGTTCCAGTACCCTATCTACCGTATGCCGCCAAAACGCGGCCGTCTGCCGTCCCGCGCCGAAATCTACGCCGGTGCGCTGAGCGAAAACTACGTCCTGGCCTACAGCAACTCCCTGATGGATAATTTCATCATGGACGTGCAGGGCAGCGGCTACATTGATTTTGGCGACGGTTCACCGCTTAACTTCTTCAGCTATGCCGGGAAAAACGGCCATGCCTACCGCAGCATCGGTAAGGTGCTGATTGACCGCGGCGAAGTGAAAAAAGAAGATATGTCGATGCAGGCGATCCGCGAGTGGGGCGAAAAGCACAGTGAAGCCGAGGTGCGCGAGCTGCTGGAGCAGAACCCATCGTTCGTCTTCTTCAAGCCGCAAAACTTCGCCCCGGTGAAAGGGGCCAGCGCCGTGCCGCTGATTGGCCGCGCGTCGGTGGCATCGGATCGTTCTATCATTCCTGCGGGTACCACGCTGCTGGCGGAAGTCCCTCTGCTCGACAACAACGGCAAGTTCAACGGCAAATATGAGCTGCGTCTGATGGTAGCCCTGGATGTGGGCGGAGCGATTAAGGGCCAGCACTTTGATATCTATCAGGGCATTGGCCCGGATGCTGGTCACCGTGCAGGCTGGTATAACCACTACGGACGCGTATGGGTGCTGAAGGCCGCGCCGGGCACCGGAAACGTATTCAGCGGCTGATTGTGGTATTCTGAGCGCAATACGGATTACTGTTCAGGGTGAGGAAAACCTCACCCTTTTTACATCTGAGGTTTTATGTCTGTGGTAATCAGCGATGCCTGGCGCCAGCGTTTTGGCGGCACGGCACGTCTCTATGGTGAAAAAGCCCTGCAGCTGTTTGCGGATGCGCACGTCTGCGTCGTGGGCATTGGCGGTGTCGGCTCCTGGGCGGCGGAAGCGCTGGCGAGAACCGGGATTGGCGCAATCACGCTGATTGATATGGATGACGTTTGTGTGACCAACACTAACCGTCAGATCCACGCCCTGCGTGATAACGTCGGCCTGGCGAAGTCCGAGGTGATGGCGGAGCGCATTCGCCTCATTAATCCGGAGTGTCGGGTGACGGTGATCGACGACTTTGTGACGGCAGATAACGTCGCGGAGTACATGAGCAAAGGCTACAGCTATGTGATTGACGCCATCGACAGCGTGCGGCCTAAAGCGGCGCTGATCGCATACTGCCGTCGTTACAAGGTGCCGCTGGTCACGACTGGTGGCGCGGGCGGGCAAATCGATCCCACGCAGATCCAGGTTGCCGATCTGGCGAAAACAATTCAGGATCCGCTGGCTGCCAAGCTGCGTGAACGCCTGAAGAGCGACTTCAATGTGGTGAAGAACAGCAAGGGCAAGCTGGGCGTCGACTGCGTGTTCTCCACCGAAGCGCTGGTCTACCCGCAGGCGGATGGTTCAGTTTGTGCGATGAAAAGCACAGCGGAAGGGCCAAAACGCATGGACTGCGCGTCAGGCTTTGGGGCGGCCACCATGGTAACCGCCTCTTTTGGCTTTGTGGCGGTCTCTCACGCCCTGAAGAAGATGATGGCGAAGGCGGAACGTCAGGCCTGAGCCTGACGTGCGGCGTCCAGCACCGCGTCGCTGAGCGCGATCAGGCCCTGACCGCGCGAGGCGCTAAGCTGCGCGCGCAGCCCCAGTTCGTCGAACAGCGCCAGCGGCGAGTGCGTTAACAATTCCGCCGCGCTTTTCCCTTCAATGGCGGTTAACAGGACCGCCAGCAGGCCCCGGACGATGCGCCCTTCGCTGTCGCCGAAGAAATGCAGCTTCTCGCCGGAGACGCTCACGCCCAGCCAGACGCGGTTTTCACAGCCCACAATTTCTTTCGCCTGCGCTTTAAGATCGTCGGAAAGAGCTGGGAGCTGTTTACCCAGCAGGATCAGCTGACGATATTTATCTTCCCACTGCTGGAGCGGGGCGAAGGTCTGTTTTAAGGTCTCTTCAGTGATGACCGTGCCAAACGGATGTCCGGCTAAAGCAGCGCTAGTCATTAATCCACCAGTATTTCAAGGGCGCGGTCAACGGCGCTAACCAGCGCGTCGACATCGCTTTGGGTATTATAGGGCGCAAACGAGGCGCGCAGCGTACCGCTGACGCCGAGCGCCGCCAGCAGCGGCTGGGCGCAGTGCTGTCCTGCGCGCAGGGCAATGCCGTACCCGGCCAGCAGCGTCACCATATCGCTATGATGCACGCCAGCAAAATCAAAGGCGAGCAGGCTGGAATCCTGAACGCGGAACGAGCGGAAACCCGGGCGTTTTTTCAGTTCTTCCTCTGCCAGCGTCGCCAGTCCTCGGCTCCAGCTTTCCGCCTGAACCGCGTCCGTTTCCGCCAGCCATTCAAGTGCGGCGCTGAGGCCGATGACCCCGGCCACGTTCGGCGTGCCCGCTTCCAGACGGTAAGGCACCTCCTGCGTTTTAAAACCGTCGAAGGTCACTTCGGTAATCATTTTGCCGCCGCCGAGCCACGGCGTCATTTTTGCCAGCAGTTCTGGCTTACCGTACAGCGCGCCAATCCCGGTTGGCCCGTAGAGTTTGTGTCCGGAGAAGGCGTAGAAGTCGATATCCAGCGCCTGCACATCAGCGGGGAAATGAACCACGCCCTGAGCACCGTCGACCATCACCACCACGCCGCTGGCATGGGCAATCTCAATGGCGCGAGCCAGATCCGGACAGCCGCCGGTGACGTTGGACATCTGCCCCAGCGCCAGAATACGGCTGCGGGGGGTAATCAGCTCAGGGAGACGGGCCACGTCAGGCAGAAAGTCTGCACTCAACGGGAGCTTAATAACGCGCGCGCCCGTTTGCTCAGCCACCATCAGCCACGGCACCAGGTTAGCGTGGTGCTCTGCTTCGCTGACAATGATCTCGTCCCCTGGCTGCAGCAGCGGGCGGGCATAACTCTGGGCCACCATATTGATGGCTTCGGTCGTGCCGCGCGTCCAGACGATATTTTTCCCGCTTTCGGCATTGATCAAGCGTGCAACCTGATCGCGTGCGGCTTCATAGCGCGCGGTCAGGCGCTGCGCTTCGGCAAACTGGCTGCGATGTACGTTGCCGGCGCTCAGGCTGTAGAACTGCTGCGTGGCCTCGATCACCGCCTGGGGCTTCAGGGCCGTGGCGGCGCTATCAAGATAAATACCGGCATCGGCCAGCGCCGGAAACTGTGCGCGAAACTGCGCAGGACTGAAAGCGTTCATGGAATTCCTCGTGTCGATAGAGAGATCGTCGCGCAATTTCTGCGGCAGGGCAAGGAGGTTGATATCTATCAGATTTGTCTGCTTATCCTGGCGACCTCGAAAAAGCAGGTTATGCTAAATAGTGTTAGGCGGATGTTTTAGCCTGTTATAAATCGAGGTTTGAATAGCATTAATTGCTAAAGGAGAATAATCATGAATAAGACAGCTGCAATCATTTCTGCCTGTGCGTTTACTTTTGCCCTGAGCGCCTGTTCTGGTAACAACTACGTGATGCACACAAACGATGGTCGTTCTATCGTTTCGGAAGGGAAACCGACTACCGATAACGATACCGGGATGATTTCGTACAAAGATGCTAACGGGAACAAGCAGCAGATCAACCGCACGGACGTGAAGGAGATGAAAGAGATCGAGCATTAACCGATCGCAGGCGAAAAAAAAGCACCGCAAATTGGCGGTGCTACATTAATCACTATGGACAGACAGGGTAAATGTACAGGAAGTGAAAAATTGGTAGCGTTGCTACCGTGGTCTGAATCGCAGACCAATTGCAAACACAACAACACAACATCACAACCGTAAGCCAAAAGCCCTTCAGAACACGCATTCCGAAAAAAGCTCTTCGTTCCGGCTCAGGAAGTGCCGCCACTATAGGTATTTGCTGGTAGTTCCTCAACGGACAAATTATAATGGCTCAGATAAAAAAAACTAATAGGTTAAACGTTGTTTCCTGTTTGTTAAATTCCGTTAACATCTAAGCCAGATAACCATGTCCAAGCGATTGCCACCCCTTAATGCATTACGCGTTTTTGATGCAGCAGCACGTCACCTGAGCTTCACCCGTGCGGCAGATGAGCTTTTTGTGACACAGGCCGCAGTAAGTCACCAAATCAAGTCCCTGGAGGATTTCCTGGGCCTTAAGCTGTTCCGCCGACGCAATCGTTCCTTGCTGTTGACCGAAGAGGGGCAGAGCTATTTTCAGGATATTAAAGAGATTTTTTCCCAGCTCACGGAAGCCACGCGTAAGCTGCAGGCCCGCAGTGCAAAAGGTGCCCTGACTGTTAGTTTATTGCCCAGTTTTGCCATTCAGTGGCTGGTGCCTAGACTCTCAAGCTTTAACTCAGCTTATCCGGGGATCGACGTTCGAATCCAGGCGGTGGATCGTCAGGAAGACAAGCTGGCCGATGATGTGGATGTCGCCATTTTTTATGGTCGCGGCAACTGGCCGGGCTTGCGTGTCGAGAAATTATACGCAGAATATCTGCTGCCGGTCTGTTCGCCTCTGCTTTTAACAGGCGACAAGGCGCTGAAAACACCCGCTGACCTGGCGCAGCATACGCTTTTACATGATGCCTCTCGCCGCGACTGGCAAACTTATACCCGTCAATTAGGTCTTAGTCATATAAACGTGCAGCAGGGCCCCATTTTTAGCCATAGTGCGATGGTGCTACAGGCTGCCATTCACGGACAGGGCGTGGCGTTGGCGAACAACGTGATGGCGCAGTCCGAAATTGAGGCAGGCCGTCTGGTTTGCCCTTTTAATGATGTACTGGTCAGCAAGAATGCATTTTATCTGGTTTGTCATGACAGTCAGGCAGAACTGGGTAAAATAGCCGCCTTCCGGCAGTGGATACTGGCGAAAGCGGCAAGCGAGCAAGAAAAATTCCGCTTCAGGTATGAACAATAACGTTTGTGTGCCGGGCACGCATTAATTCAGGACTTAAACATGACCAGCCGATTCATGCTGATTTTTGCCGCGGTGAGTGGCTTTATTTTTGTTGCACTGGGCGCCTTTGGCGCGCACGTATTGAGCAAGTCTTTGGGCGCCGTCGAGATGGGCTGGATCCAGACCGGCCTTGAATACCAGGCGTTTCATACGCTGGCTATTTTTGGGCTGGCGGTAGCGATGCAGCGCCGGATAAGCATCTGGTTTTACTGGAGTAGCGTATTTATGGCGCTGGGTACCGTGCTGTTTAGCGGCAGCCTTTACTGTCTGGCCCTCTCGCATTTGCGCCTGTGGGCGTTTGTTACACCTGTCGGCGGCGTGAGCTTCCTGGCGGGTTGGGTATTAATGTTTATCGGAGCTATCCGTCTGAAACGCAAGGGCGTTGTTCATGAATAAGGTTGTTTTATATTGTCGCCCGGGGTTTGAGAAAGAGTGCGCCGCGGAAATTACCGATAAAGCGGCGAAGCGCGAAGTCTTCGGCTTTGCTCGCGTAAAAGAAAATGCGGGCTATGTGGTATTCGAGTGTTATCAGCCTGAAGACGCCGACAAGCTGGCGCGCGAGCTGCCGTTCAGCTCGCTGATTTTCGCCCGCCAGATGTTCGTCGCGGGTGAGTTGCTGAAAGATCTTCCGCCGGAAGATCGCATCACGCCGATTGTGGGCATGCTGCAGGGCGTGGTGGAGAAGGGCGGCGACCTGCGCGTTGAGGTTGCCGATACCAACGAAAGCAAAGAGCTGATGAAGTTTTGCCGTAAGTTCACCGTGCCGCTGCGCGCAGCGCTGCGTGACGCGGGCATACTGACAAACTACGAAACGCCGAAGCGTCCGGTGGTACATATCTTCTTTATCGCACCGGGCTGCTGCTATGCGGGCTATTCGTACACCAATAACAATTCGCCATTCTTTATGGGCATCCCGCGCCTGAAGTTCCCGGCAGATGCGCCGAGCCGTTCAACCCTGAAGCTGGAAGAGGCGTTTCACGTTTTTATCCCGACTGATGAGTGGGACGAGCGTCTGGCTAACGGCATGTATGCCGTCGACCTTGGCGCGTGCCCGGGCGGCTGGACCTATCAGCTGGTGAAACGCAACATGTGGGTGTCGTCTGTGGATAACGGCCCAATGGCGCAAAGCCTGATGGACACTGGACAGGTCACCTGGCTGCGAGAAGACGGTTTCCGCTATCGCCCAACCCGCAACAACATCTCGTGGATGGTGTGCGACATGGTGGAGAAGCCGGCGAAAGTGGCCGCGCTGATGGCCTCCTGGCTGGTGAACGGCTGGTGCCGTGAGACAATTTTCAACCTCAAGCTGCCGATGAAAAAGCGCTACGAGGAGGTATCCCAGAACCTGGCCTACATTCAGGCACAGCTGGATGAGCACGGTATTAACGTGGAGATCCAGGCGCGTCAGTTGTACCACGACCGCGAAGAGGTGACGGTACACATCCGTCGCTGGTGGGCGGCTGTAGGCGGACGTCGCGACGAGCGATAGTGCGTGCTTTGTTTTGCCCGGTGGCGCTGCGCTTACCGGGCCTACAAAACCGTGTTGACGTTTTAACGTTCTAACCGCAACTGCTGTAAATTCCCGTCCAGCTGTAAATCTGTCTGTAGCGTCGCCACCTCGCGGCAGATAAACGCCATCTCTTTATGCGCCTCCAGCTTCTTGCGCCACTTTTCTGGCACCTCATCCAGACGGGCGTAAATCCCTTCCAGACTCTGAAAATCGGTCAGCAACTGGGCGGCGCTCTTTGGTCCAATACCGGCGACACCCGGAACCTTAGAGCTGCTGATGCCTGCCAGACCCCAATAATCCGGCAGTTGCTCAGGCAAGACGCCGAACTCGCTGGCTATAAACGGCGCGTCCAGCCAGCGTTTTTGAAAATAGTCGCGAATGCGGATAGTTGGGGAGAGCAGCTGGCAGTAGCCTTTGTCAGTTGAAACGATAGTGGCCTGATGCCCGGCACTTGCCACTTTTACGGCCAGGGTGGCCGCGAGATCGTCGGCTTCATTGCCCTGTGCACCCCAGCAGGGGACGCCACGCTGCTCAAAGGCGGCACGCAGGGCGGGCATTTCGGCATGCAGATCGTCCGGCATCGGTGCGCGTCCGGCTTTGTAGTCGGGCAAGCGCTGATGTCGCCAGCCGCTGTTGCGCGCTTCGTCATCAAACACGGCCACGACGTGCGTCGGCTCGCTGTGGCGAATAAGCTGCTCCAGCGCGTGCAGGCAGGTGTCCTTGCAGGGCGTGCCTTGTACCGCATGGATTCGGCGAATCAGATTGAGCGCGTCGACGATAAGCAAATGAACAGCCACAGATATTCTCCCTTAAATCTAATGGGTAAAGGGTATCACTGTCGGCAGGATGAAACGAATAGCGTGAGGGAAAACAGGAAGAAGCCTCGCAAAACGAGGCTTCCTGAGAGGCTTAATCGCAGGTTACGATCTTCATCGCCAGGCCGCCGCGAGAGGTTTCGCGGTATTTGGCGTTCATATCTTTACCGGTTTCGTACATGGTTTCGATAACTTTATCGAGACAGACGCGCGGCTCACTGGTGCGGCGCAGCGCCATACGCGCCGCGTTCACCGCCTTGACGGAGGCGATGGCGTTACGCTCGATGCACGGCACCTGTACCTGTCCGGCAACCGGATCGCAGGTTAGCCCCAGGTTATGTTCCATGCCGATTTCCGCAGCGATGCAGACCTGCGCCGGGCTTGCGCCCAACAGTTCCGCCAGGCCCGCCGCCGCCATGGAACATGCCACGCCGACTTCGCCCTGACAGCCTACTTCCGCACCGGAAATGGAGGCGTTCATCTTGTACAGAGAACCAATCGCGCTGGCGACCAGCAGGTAGCGCGCCAGGGAGTTAGCGTTCACTTCACGGATAAACTTGTCGTAGTACGCCAGCACGGCCGGAACGATACCGCAGGCACCGTTGGTTGGCGCCGTGACGACGCGGCCCCCTGCGGCGTTCTCTTCGTTCACCGCCAGGGCGAACATGTTGATCCAGTCGACGACGGCCATCGGGTCCGTTGTCGTTTTGTCGGTGCTCACCAGCATACGACGCAGCGCCGCCGCACGACGCGGTACGCGAAGCTTGCCCGGCAGAACGCCTTCGGTGGTGATCCCGCGCTCAATGCCGCCGCGCATCACTTCCCAGACGCTAGCGAAGTGCTGTTCCAGCTCTTCTTTGCTGTGAAGGGCCAGTTCGTTTTTCATCATCAGGCCAGAGAGGGAAAGCCCCGTCTCGTGGCAGTGGCGCTGGAGATCTGCCGCGGTTTTGTACGGATACGGCACCTCAACAGAAGAGGTGGTGGTTTGACCAAAGTGGTCTTCGTCGACGATAAAGCCGCCGCCGATGGAGTAATACGTCTGGCTGTAAACCGCTTTGTCGCCGGCCAGCGCGGTAATGCGCATGCCGTTTTCGTGCAGCGACAGGTTGTCCGCATGGAAATTCATGCAGTGGTCAACCGGGAATTCAACCTCATGCTCACCGTTTGCCAGCAGCAAACGACCGTGGGTGTTCACGTCCTGGATGAAGCCAGGGATCGCGTCAATATCAACGGTATCCGGCAGATTTCCCGCCAGGCCCATGATAATGGCAATATCGGTATGGTGGCCTTTCCCGGTCAGGGAAAGCGAGCCGTACACATCGACAACCACGCGGGTGATGTCGTGCAGAATGCCGCGTGCAATCAAGTCATCCGTGAACTGCTTACCGGCTTTCATTGGTCCGACAGTGTGAGAGCTGGAAGGACCAATACCGATTTTGAAAATATCGAATACGCTAATCATGATGCGTCCATTGCTTTCAGTCAGAGGGGGAGGAGTGCGCCGCCCGAAGGCGGCGCGGGCGTTCATCAGAACATGGTGTACAGGGAGTAGAAGATCGCAGAGATAGCGATAAGGCCCATGATAACCACAAACACGTTGCTGACCTGGCCGCTGTACTTGCGCATGGCAGGCACTTTCTGAATCGCGTACATCGGCATCAGGAACAGAATCATCGCGATAACCGGGCCACCCAGGGTTTCAATCATGCCCAGGATGCTTGGGTTCAGGGTCGCTACCGCCCAGGTGGTGAGCAGCATGAACAGTGCAGTGATTTTGTTCAGCTTGTTGATTTCAATGCTCTTGCCTTTACCGCGCAGAGATTTAATCACCATACCGTTGAAGCCTTCACGCGCGCCCAGGTAGTGGCCCAGGAAGGATTTGGTGATGGCGATCATCGCGATGATCGGTGCCATCCACGCAATCAGCGGTGCGTTAAAGTGGTTCGCCAGGTAAGACAGAATAGAGATGTTCTGTTCTTTCGCTGCCGCCAGGTCCCCCGGGGAGAGGCTCAGTACGCAGCTGAAGACGAAGAACATCACGGTCAGCACCATCATCACGTGAGCGCGGGCCAGGATGCTGGAGCACTTCTTCTCTGCACCATTACCGTACTCTTCGCGTTTCGCCACGGCGAAAGAGGAGATGATTGGGGAGTGGTTGAAGGAGAAGACCATTACCGGGATCGCCAGCCACAGGGTCATCAGCAGGCCGTTACCGGTCGCAGACGCGCTGCTCAGGGACAGGGTTTCCAGCGCTGCACCGTTCCACTGTGGAATCAGGTAGCAGGCCAGCAGCATCAGCGCAGCCACAAACGGGAAGACCAGCACGCTCATGGCCTTAACAATCATCTGCTCGCCGAAGCGCACGATGGTCATCATGCCGACGATCAGGATCAGAGACAGAATGGCACGCGGTGGCGGCGTCATGTGCAGCTGGTGCGTCATGAAGCTTTCAACGGTGTTGGTGATCGCCACGCTGTAGACGAGCAGGATTGGGTAAATCGCGAAGAAGTAGAGCAGGGTAATCAGTTTACCTGCGCCAACGCCGAAATGTTCTTCAACCACTTCGGTGATGTCTTCGCCCGGGTTTTTACCGGACAGCACGAAGCGGGTCAGCCCGCGGTGTGCGAAGTAGGTCATCGGGAAGGCGATGATGGCCATGATGATCAGCGGAATCAGACCGCCGACGCCTGCGTTGATAGGAAGGAACAGTACACCAGCGCCGATTGCCGTGCCGTAAAGGCCCAGCATCCACATGGTATCCGTTTTGCGCCAACCACTTCGGGATTCAATCGAAGCAACGGTGCTGGTTTGAGTGGTTTCCATCTGTATCTCCTGGAGGAAGCAAATTGTCAGGTTTTTAGTCAAATCCGATGAAAAAGTGCATGACGGTAATATGAAATTCGTTCAGTGACGGTTTTTTAATAATTTTCGCCCGTAACTATTGGCGGGCGGAAAGATACATTCTCGTTATGAATCTATCAGTGATCGCGATCCCAAATGCAATAATCCACTTATGATGTGGGCATCTTTAGACCATTTATCTGTTAAAAAAACATCAAATAGAATTTACGGGCGCGAAGGCTACCACCAACGACATGTGGGCTAAAAGAGCGGCCCGCAATATAGGTGTCTTCCGCTGTAAAGATATGGGTTTTTAGGATTTTCTTGCGGGTAATTTAGTTTAAGGCTGATAAGTTACGGTTGTTAAATGGAGGTAATCGATTGCGTTCGCCGTAAGTTTGTTAAAGTTATAAGTGAGGCCTATGAATTGATTCGGTAATAAAAAAGCCGGGACCCGCTACAGGGTGCCCCGGCTTTGAGGAGAAGAAACTGAGCGTTACGTGCAGATTTCGTAGCACGGAATGTAGGCTGAACCCGGCAACTTCATGCGGTGTTGAGCCACAAAGCCCTGAAGCATGTCGTCCATACGGCGCATCATCTCCGGGTCGCCGTGGATCTTGTACGGACCATACTGCTCAATCGCGCGGATGCCCATCTCCTTCACGTTGCCCGCCACAATCCCGGAGAAGGCGCGACGCAGGTCGGCGGCCAGCACTTCCACCGGCTGGTCCGGGTAGAGTTTCAGGTTCGCCATATTTTCATGGGTCGGCTCGAACGGGATCTGCAGGTCAGGCGCAATACGGATTGACCAGTTAAAGCTGTACGCATCACCGGTATCACGACGATTCTCTTTCACCAGCGGCATCGCTTTTTTCATCTGGCGCGCCACTTCCGCCGCATCATCAATGATGATGCGATAGTGACGACGCGCGGCTTCTCCCAGCGTATGCACGATAAACTCGTCCAGCACGCGGAAGTAGTCGGCGCTCTCTTTCGGGCCGGTCAGGATCAGTGGCAGAACCTGATCTTTGTTGGCCGGGTTCATCAGAATCCCCAGCAGATAGAGCAGCTCTTCCGCCGTTCCCACGCCGCCCGGGAAGATGATAATCCCGTGAGCGATACGAACAAACGCCTCAAGACGCTTCTCGATATCCGGCATGATAATCAGCTCATTGACCAGCGGGTTAGGCGGCTCAGCGGCGATGATTGACGGCTCGGTCATGCCGATAAACCGCCCCTCTTTGTAACGCTGCTGCGCATGACCCACGGCTGCACCTTTCATTGGTGCTTCCATTGCACCCGGACCACAGCCGGTACAGATATTCAGCTCGCGCAGGCCAAGCTGCGTTCCGACCCGACGGGCATAGAGATATTCGGTTTCGTTAATCGAGTGGCCGCCCCAGCAGACGACCATGTTTGGTGCTTCGCCAACGTGCAGGGCGCGGGCGTTGCGCAGAATAGAGAACACCAGGTTGGTGATATGAACGGAGCTTTCCAGGTCGAGATGCTGGAAGCGGCCCGCGTTGTGAATCTGCCCGTTAACAAACAGGATGTCGCGCAGGACGGCAAACAGGTTGGCCTGAAGGGAACGAATGATACGTCCGTCGACAAAGGCCTCTTCCGGCGGGTTGATCACTTCCAGTTTCACGCCACGCTCGCGGCGCAGCACGTTAATATCAAAGCTTTCGAAGCGGGACAGCAGTTCTTTACTGTTATCTGTCAGGCTTCCGGAGTTCAGTACGGCAAGTGAACAGTTACGAAACAGTTGATAAAGATCGCTGCTGGCCGTGCGTTTAAGCATGTCCACTTCCAGCTGCGACAACATATCCATTGAGCCAAGCGGGCTAATATGTGTAATCAAGTGAGCTCCTTATGGGACGATTATCGTCATTCCCTTTGATTACAATAGCCCTGGCACGTGACGTTTCACAACACTTCGGCGGAATACCGCACGCATATTGTGAAAATATTTATATTATTGACGCACCAGCCGGCCCGTCGCCGGCACAAAATCGGTGTTGGTGCGCCACGGGTTAATGTCCAGCCCGCCACGGCGGGTATAGCGCGCGTAAACGCTCAGTTTCTCCGGCTGGCAGAAACGCTGAATATCGTTAAAAATACGCTCCACGCACTGCTCGTGAAATTCGTTGTGATGGCGGAACGACACCAGATAGCGCAGCAGTTTTTCCCGGTCAATTTTCGGGCCGCGGTACTGGATCTGCACCGAACCCCAGTCCGGCTGGTGGGTAATCAGGCAGTTGGACTTCAGCAAATGGCTGACGAGCGTCTCTTCAACCACTTTTCCGCCCGCCGCGTTTTCGAGGTAATCGGCGCTGAATTCATAATTCTCCACCTCGATGTCCTGCTCGTCGATGCAGGTCCCGTGGAAGTGGGCAATGGGCTGTCCTTCCAGCTCGTGCAGGCGGTATAACGAGACGGACACGTTCCCCTGCGCGCAGGCGGCTAAATCCCGCTCCAGCGTTTGCTGAACCTCGTCCCAGCTGTTGAATCGGGTCTGGTTGAAGCTGTTGAGATAGAGCTTAAAGCTTTTGGACTCGACCAGGTTCACGCTGGCATAGTCCAGCTCAACGTGGCCCACGGCCACCTGCGGCAGACCGCGCTCGTTAAGCCAGGAGAGTTCGTACAGCGTCCAGATATCGCCGCCGACAAACGGCAACGCGTCCGCATGCAGTCCAAGAGGATCGCGGTTCAGGCTGCGCGGCACGCCCTGCAGCAGGCTTGCATCGTAGGTATCGCGGTAATCGGTCGATTTACCCAGCGTTAGGCCGGTTAACGCCTGATGATTTTCGTAAGACATGTTTCATAGCCACTTTACAGGTACACTTATGGGCAGAGTTTATCCTGTCTTACAAGAAGAGAGAAATCGGTGGACATCGAAACTGCAAATGCCCTTACTACCTTCACAACCCGCTATTGCGACGCGTGGCATGAAAAGCACGGAACATGGCCACAAAGCGCTGATTTATATGGCGTGCCGTCGCCGTGCATTATCTCTTCGCAGGATGACTATGTTATCTGGCAGCCGAAGCCCAATACCGCTGAGCAAAATGTAAATGCGGTTGAACGGGCTATGGACCTTGTGGTACAACCAGCGGTTCACGCGTTTTATGCCACGCAGTTCGCAGGGGATATGCCCGCGCGCTTGGGTGATTTGACGCTGACGCTGTTGCAGACCTGGAGCGAAGACGATCTGCAGCGTGTTCAGGAAAACCTGATTGGTCATCTGGTCACGCAAAAACGCCTTAAGCTTTCTCCGACGCTCTTTATTGCCACGCTGGACAGCGAACTGGATGTGATATCCGTCTGCAACCTGTCCGGGGAAGTGATTAAAGAGACCATCGGTACCCGCAATCGCGAAACGCTCGCCCCCTCTCTTGCGGATTTCCTTACCCGGCTTGAGCCGCTTCTGTAATCCATGATGCTACGACGCGTGTGAGAGATCTCTTACAAGGTTTGTGAGAGATCGCTGGATCATTCAGTATTGCCTTATTTAATTCAGATTAATATCACTCTGTTTTTCAAAGAATTAGTTGTTCATCGCATCTTTTTTAGGGATTTCTTACGGCTTACAGTGCTGCAAGGGTGGGTTGTAAGACGAAGCGGAATAGCGGATTCTATCTCCGTCGACAGGACGCCGACACGAGAAACGAACATCAGGATGATGGCGTTTCTTACTCAGGACACGTCAGGATGGCGCTGCAGGAAGGCTTCAGGATGAAGCAAAAGGATAACGCAGGACGCGTAAGGGACACCTCCAGGAAGGAGAACGAGAACCGAACAGGATGGTCGGTGGGTCAGGAAGGCCAGGACGTTTCAGGATGAAACAAACACGTCAGGAAGATGTGTGCAGGATGCAAAAGGTATAAGGATGATCAGGCCTTCGGGCATCAGGAAAAGTTGTCACGGAAGAGCAGGGAGCACGAATTGTAGCTGGAATGCTGCGAAACGAACCGGGAGCACTGTTTTTACAGTGCTCCCTTTTTTATTTCTGTCTTCCGCAATGCTATGCTGCGCGCCGTTCACTTTTTCAGTTGAGGTTACTATGACGCAACACGATAGCGTTCGTGCTCAGTTGCACGCCATCGAAGCCCTTTTGCGCCAGCATCAGCTGTGGCAGGAGACCGCGCCGAATCCGGAAGCGTTTGCCAGTACCCAGCCATTCTGCCTGGATACGCTGGCACCGTTCGAGTGGCTCCAGTGGGTATTAATCCCGCGCATGCACGCGCTGCTGGAAGGCGGCCACCCTTTGCCGCAGGCGTTCGCCGTTTCTCCCTACTATGAAATGGCGCTTGAGGCGACGCACCCAGCTCGCGATGTGATGCTGGTTGAGCTGGAAAAACTGGACGCCCTGTTTGCCGGTGAAGAGGCATGACGCTGGAAATCCTCTATCAGGACGAGTGGCTGGTGGCGGTGAATAAACCGTCTGGCTGGCTGGTGCACCGCAGCTGGCTGGATCGCGACGAGAAAGTGGTGGTGATGCAAACCGTGCGCGACCAGATTGGTCAGCATGTGTTTACCGCGCACCGCCTCGACAGACCGACTTCCGGCGTGCTGCTGATGGGGCTTTCCAGCGAGGCGGGCCGCCTGCTGGCGCAGCAGTTCGAACAGCACCAGATCCAGAAGCGCTACCACGCGATCGTTCGTGGCTGGCTGACCGAATCCGCCACGCTGGACTATCCGCTGGTGGAGGAGCTGGACAAAATCGCCGATAAATTTACCCGAGATGACAAAGGCCCGCAGCCCGCGGTGACGGATTATCGCGGCATGGCGACAACGGAAATGCCGGTAGCAACCAGCAAATTCCCCACCACGCGCTACAGCCTGGTTGAGCTTTTGCCCAAAACCGGACGCAAGCACCAGCTTCGCCGCCATCTTGCGCACCTGCGCCACCCGATTATTGGCGACAGCAAGCACGGCGATCTGCGCCAGAACCGCAGCGCGGCAGAGCATTTTGGCTGTAACAGACTGATGCTGCACGCCAGCGAGCTTAGCCTGACTCACCCGTTTACCGGTGAACCACTGATTATTCGTGCCGGGCTGGACGACGTCTGGATGCAGGCGCTGTCACAGTTTGGCTGGCGGGGACAACTCCCCGAAAATGAAAGGGTTGAGTTTGCATCGGGCAACGTTCAGGATGAACGGTAAGCGCAATAATTACGGGAGCAAAGCATGGCTGAAGTAGGCATTTTTGTCGGCACAATGTATGGCAACTCGCTGCTGGTAGCGGAAGAGGCTGAGGCGATTTTGACAAGCCAGGGCCATAAAGCCACGGTCTATGAAGACCCGGAGCTGGCGGACTGGGAAAAGTATAAAGATAAATACATTCTGGTAGTGACCTCCACCACCGGTCAGGGCGATCTCCCGGACAGTATCGTGCCGCTTTTCCAGGGCATTAAAGATCGGCTTGGCTACCAGCCGGACGTCCACTACGGCATTATTGCCCTCGGCGATAGCTCTTACGCCAACTTCTGCGGCGGCGGCAAGCAGTTCGATGCGCTTCTTCAGGAACAGAGCGCCCAGCGCGTCGGCGAGATGCTGCTGATTGATGCCGGTGAGCATCCTGAACCCGAAAGCGAGTCGAACCCGTGGGTTGAACACTGGGCAACGCTTCTTAAATAGTTTCGTAGGCCGGGTAAGGCGTAGCCGCCACCCGGCAACAAAGCCGCATCAAATCCTCAATTCCGTGAAGTATCTTCCACTGCTTTGGGCTTATGCCTTAAACCACGTTCCCCACACTCCTCAATGTTGTGTTTCTGCACGGTGAGCGAACCTGCCACTCCTTCATATACTTCTCCGGTCACAATAAAACGGCTTCACGCCGTACTAAAACGACAAAACTTATCTCATTCTGATTACCCTACCGGTGCTGTACAGAATGAACAGGCGAAAGCTATGTTTCAGGAGTGCAACAATGAGTACATTAAGCCACGCAGCGAGCAGCGCTGAAAAGCGCACTAACGCCCGCTACTGGATAGTGGTGATGCTGTTTATCGTCACGTCCTTTAACTATGGTGACCGCGCCACGCTGTCGATTGCCGGCTCGGAGATGGCAAAAGACATCGGCCTTGATCCGGTGGGCATGGGTTACGTTTTCTCTGCATTCTCGTGGGCCTACGTCATCGGCCAAATTCCTGGCGGCTGGCTGCTGGACCGTTTTGGCTCTAAACGCGTCTATTTCTGGTCCATCTTTATCTGGTCTGCTTTTACCCTTTTGCAGGGTTTCGTCGATATCTTCAGCGGCTTTGGCATTATCGTGGCGCTCTTTACGCTGCGCTTTCTGGTAGGCCTGGCGGAAGCCCCTTCCTTCCCGGGCAACAGCCGCATTGTCGCGGCCTGGTTTCCTGCGCAGGAGAGGGGAACAGCGGTGGCAATTTTTAACTCTGCCCAGTATTTCGCGACGGTGATCTTTGCGCCCATTATGGGCTGGCTGACGCATGAGGTGGGCTGGTCGCACGTCTTCTTCTTTATGGGCGGGCTTGGGATCGTCATCAGCTTTATCTGGCTGAAAGTGATCCACGAACCGAATCAGCACCCTGGCGTGAACAAGAAGGAGCTGGAATACATTGCTGAGGGCGGGGCGCTGATCAATATGGATCAGAAATCTGACAAAGCAAAAGTCCCCTTCAGCCAGAAATGGGCGCAGATCAAGCAGCTCGTCGGCTCGCGCATGATGATCGGTATCTATCTCGGTCAGTACTGTATCAACGCCTTAACTTACTTCTTTATCACCTGGTTCCCGGTTTATCTGGTGCAGGCGCGCGGCATGTCGATCCTCAAAGCGGGGTTTGTTGCCTCGGTCCCGGCAATCTGCGGCTTCATCGGCGGCGTGCTTGGCGGGGTCATTTCCGACTGGCTGATGCGCCGCACGGGTTCGCTGAACATCGCGCGTAAAACGCCGATTGTGCTCGGCATGCTGCTCTCCATGACCATGGTGTTCTGTAACTACGTCAGTGCCGAGTGGATGATTATCGGCTTTATGGCGATGGCCTTCTTCGGCAAAGGGATTGGCGCGCTGGGCTGGGCGGTGATGGCGGATACGGCACCGAAAGAGATCAGCGGCCTGAGCGGCGGTCTGTTCAATATGTTCGGCAACGTTTCCGGGATTGTTACACCTATCGCTATCGGCTACATCGTCGGCACCACGGGGTCTTTCAACGGCGCGCTGATCTACGTCGGTGTGCATGCCCTGGTGGCGGTGCTGAGTTACCTGGTGCTGGTGGGTGATATTAAACGCGTCGAACTTAAACCTGTTGTGGAGCGCGGATGATGACAACACAATCAAGCCCTATCGTCACGGAAATGAAAGTTATCCCGGTGGCCGGTCAGGACAGCATGCTGCTCAATATTGGCGGCGCGCATAACGCATGGTTTACCCGCAATATCGTGGTGTTAACCGATAGCGCAGGCAACACCGGGGTAGGTGAAGCCCCCGGCGGGGAAGTGATCTACCAGACCCTGGTAGAGGCTATTCCACAGGTCGTGGGCCAGGAAGTGGCTCGTCTGAACAAGGTGGTTCAGCGGGTGCATAAGGGCAATCAGTCGGCGGACTTTGATACCTTCGGCAAGGGCGCGTGGACGTTTGAACTGCACGTCAATGCGGTCGCCGCCCTGGAAGCGGCACTGCTGGATTTACTCGGTAAAGCCCTTAACGTTCCGGTCTGCGAACTGCTGGGGCCGGGCAAACAGCGCGATGCGGTCACCGTGCTGGGCTATCTGTTCTACGTTGGCGATCGCAATAAAACCGATCTCCCCTATCTGGCTCGTTCACCGGGTGACCACGACTGGTATCAGCTGCGCCATCAGGAAGCGCTCTCCGGCGAGGCGGTGGTCCGGCTGGCTGAAGCTGCTCAGGATCGCTACGGCTTTAAGGATTTCAAGCTGAAAGGCGGCGTGCTGCCCGGCGAGCAGGAGATTGAAACGGCCCGGGCGCTGAAAAAACGCTTCCCGGAGGCGCGCATCACCGTTGACCCGAACGGCGCCTGGCTGCTGGATGAGGCGATTAGCCTGTGTAAAGGTCTCGGTGACGTGCTGACCTACGCGGAAGACCCGTGCGGCGCCGAGCAGGGCTTCTCAGGCCGCGAGGTGATGGCCGAATTCCGCCGCGCAACCGGGCTGCCGGTTGCGACCAATATGATCGCCACCAACTGGCGCGAAATGGGCCACGCGGTGATGCTGAACGCCGTCGACATTCCGCTGGCAGACCCGCACTTCTGGACGCTCTCCGGCGCGGTTCGCGTGGCGCAGCTGTGCGCTGACTGGGGCCTGACCTGGGGCTGCCACTCCAACAACCATTTCGATATCTCGCTGGCAATGTTTACCCACGTTGGCGCGGCGGCGCCGGGTAACCCGACCGCCATCGACACCCACTGGATTTGGCAGGAAGGCGAAGCTCGCCTGACGAAAAATCCGCTGGAGATCAAAAACGGTAAAATTGCCGTACCCGATGCGCCGGGGCTGGGCGTGGAGCTTGACTGGGATCAGGTTCATCAAGCCCATGAGGCGTATAAAAAGCTACCGGGCGGCGCACGTAACGACGCGGGCCCGATGCAGTACCTTATCCCCGGCTGGACATTTGACCGTAAGCGCCCTGTTTTTGGACGTCACTGATAAAAGGATTACACGATGAGTACTTTTACGACCCCTGTCGTCACCTCCATGCAAATCATTCCGGTCGCAGGTCATGACAGCATGCTGATGAACCTGAGCGGGGCGCATGCGCCGTTCTTCACGCGCAATATTGTCATTATCAAAGACAATGCCGGCCATACCGGCGTGGGGGAAATTCCGGGCGGGGAGAAGATCCGCAAAACGCTGGAGGATGCCATTCCGCTGGTGGTGGGCAAAACGCTGGGTGAGTACAAAAATGTCCTCAACAAAGTGCGCAACACCTTTGCCGATCGCGATGCCGGCGGCCGCGGTCTGCAAACCTTCGATTTGCGCACCACTATCCACGTGGTGACCGGCATTGAAGCCGCGATGCTGGATCTGCTGGGCCAGCACCTGGGCGTTAACGTCGCGTCGCTGCTGGGCGAGGGCCAGCAGCGCAGTGAAGTGGAGATGCTCGGCTATCTGTTCTTTGTTGGCGACCGCAAGCTGACGCCGCTGCCGTATCAGAGCCAGCCGGATGACCAATGCGACTGGTACCGCGTTCGTCACGAAGAAGCGATGACCCCGGATGCGGTGGTGCGGCTGGCAGAAGCCGCGTATGAAAAATATGGCTTCAATGATTTCAAACTGAAAGGCGGCGTGCTGGCGGGGGAAGAGGAGGCGGAAGCCATTACCGCGCTGGCAAAACGTTTCCCGCAGGCGCGCGTGACGCTGGATCCGAACGGCGCGTGGTCGCTTGATGAAGCGATCAAAATTGGTAAGCAGCTCAAGGGCGTACTGGCCTACGCCGAAGATCCATGCGGGGCTGAGCAAGGCTTCTCGGGCCGCGAAGTCATGGCGGAATTCCGTCGCGCTACGGGGCTACCGACCGCGACCAATATGATCGCCACCGACTGGCGTCAGATGGGTCACACGCTCTCTCTGCAATCGGTGGATATCCCGCTGGCGGACCCGCACTTCTGGACAATGCAGGGCTCGGTTCGCGTGGCGCAGATGTGCCACGAGTTTGGCCTGACCTGGGGTTCGCACTCCAACAACCATTTTGACGTGTCGCTGGCGATGTTTACCCACGTTGCCGCCGCCGCGCCGGGCACCATTACCGCTATCGACACGCACTGGATCTGGCAGGAGGGTAATCAGCGCCTCACCAAAGAGCCGTTTGAGATCAAAGATGGCATGGTGCAGGTGCCGTCCACGCCGGGGTTGGGCGTTGAGCTGGATATGGATCAGGTAATGAAAGCACACGAGCTGTATCAGAAACACGGTCTGGGCGCGCGCGACGACGCGATGGCGATGCAGTACCTGATCCCTGACTGGACATTCGACAATAAACGTCCGTGCATGGTACGATAAACGCATTGGGACCGCTCCCATGAGCGGTTTCCTACGTGGTGTATGCTTAACGTAACGACTATGCGTAAGGATGGCTTATGAAAATTGTTATCGCACCGGACTCGTATAAGGAAAGTTTGAGTGCGCTTGAGGTTGCGACAGCGATCGAGCGCGGTTTTCGCGAGATTTTCCCTGAGGCGGAGTACGTCAAACTGCCGGTCGCTGATGGCGGTGAAGGCACGGTTGAGGCGATGATCGCGGCAACCCGGGGACGCATTGTGCACGTTCCGGTGACCGGTCCGCTGGGCGAGCGCGTGGACGGATTTTATGGAATATCCGGTGACGAGCAGAGCGCCTTTATTGAAATGGCGGCGGCAAGCGGTCTGGAACTGGTAGCCCCTTCACTGCGTGACCCTCTGAAAACGACCTCCTGGGGCACGGGGGAACTTATCCGCCACGCGCTGGATGCGGGCGTTAAGCATATCATCATCGGTATCGGCGGCAGCGCCACCAATGACGGCGGCGCCGGGATGGTGCAGGCGCTGGGGGCTAAGCTGCTGGACGACAATGAACAGCCGCTGGGGCAGGGCGGGGGCGAGCTGGATAAGCTTGCGCGGATCGACCTGAGCGGCCTCGACCAGCGTCTGGCGGAGTGCCGGATAGAAGTCGCCTGCGATGTGACGAATCCGCTCACCGGTAAGGATGGCGCGTCAGCGGTATTTGGCCCGCAAAAGGGCGCTACACCCGAGATGATCGTCACCCTGGACAACGCGCTTGCGCACTATGCGAGAGTCATTGCCCGGGATCTGGACATTGATGTGCTCAACCTTGCTGGCGGCGGTGCAGCGGGTGGCATGGGCGCGGCGCTGTACGCTTTTTGTGGCGCGGAGTTGCGCCAGGGCATTGAGATTGTGACCGATGCGCTACACCTGGCCGACCAGGTGGCCGATGCGGATCTGGTGATCACCGGGGAAGGCCGCATCGACAGCCAGACGATCCATGGCAAAGTGCCGGTAGGAGTGGCGAAAGTGGCGAAACGCTTTAATAAGCCCGTTATCGGTATTGCAGGTAGCCTGACGGCGGATGTTGGCGTTGTACACGATCACGGCTTAGACGCGGTGTTTAGCGTGATCTACACCATCTGCTCGCTGGAGGACGCGCTGGAAAATGCCAGCGAGAATGTACAGATGGCCGCAAGGAATATCGCGGCGGTGCTGAAAGTGGGGCAGGGGATGTAGTTCTCCCTCTCCCCGTGGGAGAGGGGCGGGGTGAGGGCATCAGGCCGCACCCGCAATCGTAGGCCCGGTAAGGCGAAGCCGCCACCGGGCTTTTACCTCAGCTACCCAACACCTTCATCGCTTCCCGCGTCACGTTATCCATCTCATCCAGCAGTTCCAGGAACTCCGGTTCAAGCTCCGATTCCGGCGTACCCGCGCGCAGCTGCTGCTCCAGCAGCTGGCAGAGGTTTTTCAGCCGCGGTACGCCGCTGTAGCCGCAGCTGCCGTGCAGCTTGTGGATCGCTTCCAGCAGCTCTTCCGGGTTCTCGCCCACCAGCTGTTCTTCAACCTTATTACGGATCTCCGGCAGAAACGCGACCAGCATTTGCAGCATCTCGCGTGCTAAATCGGGTTTCCCTGCCGCCTGGCGCAGCGCCAGCTGCCAGTCAAAGGTCGCATTTTGATTAACGCTTACCTCAACCGGCTCGCTGAAAACCGTATATGTTCCGCCAATGTGCCCCGGCTTATAGCGTAACAGCAGGTTATGAAGCTTCTCTTCGTCGATAGGTTTCGCCAGGTAATCATTCATCCCGGCGCTCAGCAGCTTCTCTTTCTGACCGGCCATCGCATGCGCGGTGACCGCAATCACCGGGGTTTGCTGCTGATGCGGGAGCTGGTGGATCAGCTCGCAGGCACGAATGCCATCCATGCCCGGCATCTGAATATCCATCAGAATTAAGTCGAACTGCATCTGTTTAGCCAGTTCAACCGCCTGGGCGCCGCTGGTACACAGCTCAACATGCTGAACCTGGTCTTCCAGCAATACGCCGATTAGCTTCAGGTTTGCCGGATTATCATCCACCGCCATCACGCTCATGGGCAGTTTTTGCTCGTCGTTAATCAACGGCAGTGCGTGCTGGCTAAGACGGCAATACTCCGTGAGGGCGGGCAGCAGGCGGGTCGCGGTGAGTGGTTTAAGCAGGCACGCGGCCGCACCGTCGTTTTTCAACTCTTCCGCATTAAGCTGGGCGTGGCAGGGCAGCGCCAGCAGCAGATAGTCGGTCATCGACGCGGCTTTCGCCAGTCGCTCCTGCTGCATGGTCAGCTCGCCGGTGAAGGTCACCGGGATCCCCATCAGCAAAATGTCGTAATGATCAACGGCCAGGGCAGAGAAGGTTGGACTGTAAACCACCTCCAGCGGCGTGGTGCTTAAAATATCCAGCGCGCACTGCGCCGCTGCCGCGTTAGGCTCAACGTAGGCCAGGCGCTTACCTTTCAGACAGTCCGTCACCGGGCCGTCGGTCAGCACGTTCGGATTGAGGTCGAGGTTAATATGGAACCAGAAGGTTGAGCCGCGGTTTGGCTGGCTGTGGAAAGAGATATCGCCGCCCATCTCGTTTACCAGCCTCTGCGTGATCACCAGCCCCAGTCCGGTACCGCCATGGCGGCGGGAGATGCTGGCGTCTGCCTGGCGGAAGGCCTGGAACAGACGCGACTGATCCCGCTCCGGAATGCCGATACCGGTATCGCGGATTTGAACCTCAATCTGCACCTTGTTATTACTGATGGCGCGTTTTTCTACCAGGATGTCGATGTTGCCGCTTTCGGTGAATTTAATCGCATTCCCGACAAGATTGGTAATGACCTGCTGCAGGCGCAGCGGATCGCCAATAACGTTGTCCGGCACGTCGTTTTTAATATTGAGCGTTAGCTCAAGGCCCTTGTCGTGCGACGAGTGCGCGAGCAGCGTCACGACTTCATCGAGCGTACTGCGCAGCGGGAACGGGATGCTCTCCAGAATCAGTTTGCCGGCCTCCAGCTTGGAGAAGTCCAGCACGTCGTTAATGATCGCCAGCAGGTTGTTGGCCGAACGTTCAATGGTGTGCAGGTGATCGCGCTGAGTAGGATTCAGCTCGCTTTTCAGGGTCAGGCGGGTAAAGCCGATCACGCCATTGAGCGGCGTACGCAGCTCGTGCGACATATTGGCCAGAAACTCAGACTTGATACGCGCCGCTTCCTGAGCGCGCTTTTTCGCCAGATCCAGCTCAACGTTCTGGATCTCCATCTGCTCCAGCGTTTCGCGCAGGTCAGAGGTGGCCTGGTCAACGTTATGCTGCATCTCTTCGTGATAGGCCGCCAGCGACATCGCCATCGAGTTAATGCCATTTTTCAGCATATCCAGCTCGCCCAACATAAACCCTTCCACGCGGCTGTCGAGCTGTCCCCGGCGGATGCGGTCAACGGTATTAACCATGTTGCGGATGGGCCCCGTGACGTCGCGCATCAGACGCCAGCCGAAGATCAGCGCAATACCAATGCAGAACAGCATCATCACGCCGGAGATAAAAATTTCTTTGTACTGCTGCAGCCGTACCGACTTGAGATCCAGCTCAAGCGCTACATATCCCAGCATGTTATTGCTGGATTTGGCATCGGATTGCGCAGACTCATCGGGTGAATAGCTTTCCGACACGATCGGCGTGCGCAGGATCATGATGTCGCCGCGCCGCAACACGGTGAGATGGCGCGGGAAGGGCGTACCGTCAGGGATCTTCAGCGTGGTCGGATCGAGATGAAAGTTTGAGGTGACAAACAGGCGGTTATGTTCGTCGTAGACGGAAATGGCGCGGACGATATCCGAGTGGCGGCGGTGGAGCACGCTGATTAACTGCCCAATGGATTCACGGTTTTGCAGGTTCATCCCATACTCGCTTGAGACGGCGAGCGGTTCGATAATGCTGGCGCCCGCGTCCTCCAGCTGTCGCTGCAAATCGTTATAGCGGTGCACCACAAAGAAGATACTCAGCAGCAAACCGATGAGAACGGTGGGGGCGAGGATCAAAATCATCATGCGCGCGCGCAGGCTGTAGTTGGTCATGGCGTTCCGTTATGGGACAATTAAGATAATTATGTTTATGTGAGAAAAATCTCGGCGATGGCGCAATTCTACTCTGCAAAGCGACGCGTGACGACGCGTCAAATCATTACTGTTGAAGCCACGGACCTTGATCCGTTTGGTCAGGGAGTGGCTCGTCACAACGGTAAGACTCTGTTTATAACAGGTTTGCTGCCAGGAGAACGAGCAGAAATTACGCTGACGGAAGACAAGCGTCAGTACTCGCGTGGACAGGTGAAGCGTCGCCTCAACGCGAGCCCGGAGCGCGTGGAGCCCCGCTGTCCACATTTTGGCGTGTGCGGAGGCTGCCAGCAACAGCATGCGAGCACAGAATTACAGCAAAAAAGTAAAAGCCGCGCGCTGGCGCGCCTCCTTAAACACGAAGTTGACGAGATTATCGCCGATGAGCCCTGGGGCTATCGCCGCCGCGCGCGCCTGAGCCTGAGCTATCAGCCCAAAACGGAGCGGCTGGAGATGGGTTTTCGCAAAGCAGCCTCCAGCGATATTGTTGACGTGAAGCGGTGCCCCATTTTGGTGCCCCATCTTGAGGCGTTACTTCCGGACGTGCACCGCTGTCTTGCATCGCTGGACGGGGTGCGTTCATTGGGCCACGTTGAACTGGTGCTGGCGAACAACGGCCCGCTGATGGTGCTGCGCCACACCGTGCCGCTGTCGAAAAAAGATCGCGAAAAACTGGAACGCTTTTCGCATTCTCATGAGCTTGCGCTTTTCCTCGCGCCTCAAAGCGAGATACTTGAACAGGTATCGGGCGAAGCTCCCTGGTATGCGTCAGACGGGCTACGCTTAACGTTCAGTCCGCGTGATTTTATCCAGGTCAACGACGGCATAAACCAGCAAATGGTGGCGAAGACCCTGGAATGGCTTGACGTACAGCCCACTGACCGTGTGCTCGATCTGTTCTGCGGCATGGGTAACTTTACCCTGCCGCTGGCGCGTAGAGCGGCAAGCGTGGTCGGGGTGGAAGGCGTTGAGGCGCTGGTGGTCAAAGGCCAGGAAAACGCAGAGCAGAACGGCTTGCAAAATGTGACATTCTTTCATCAAAATCTCGAGGAAGATGTCACCCAACAGCCGTGGGCAAAGCAGGGTTTCGACAAAATCCTGCTCGACCCGGCGCGTGCAGGTGCCCCAGGCGTCATGGCGCATATTATTAAACTCGCGCCCAGGCGCGTGGTCTATGTTTCCTGTAACCCGGCAACGCTTGCCCGTGACAGTGAGGCGTTAATCAGCGCGGGTTACCAGATTCGGCGTCTGGCAATGCTGGACATGTTCCCGCACACTGGACATCTGGAATCGATGGCGTTGTTCGAGCACATCTAATTTGTTTGGCTTGTCGACTTCGACAGGCCCTGGTCCCTAAAGGAGAGGACAATGGTTGCGGTAAGAAGTGCACATCTCAATAAAGCTGGGGAGTTTGACCCACAAAAATGGATCGCAAGTCTGGGAATTTCCAGCCAGCAGTCGTGTGAACGCTTAACCGAAACCTGGGCCTACTGTCTGCGCACCACGCAGGGACACCCGGATGCCGATCTTCTCTTATGGCGCGGCGTGGAAATGGTTGAAATCTTGTCCATGCTGAACATGGACATCGAAACGCTGCAGGCCGCGCTGCTGTTCCCCCTCGCGGATGCGGATGTGGTCAGCGAAGATGTGCTGCGCGACAGCGTCGGCAAATCCGTCGTTGCGCTGATCCACGGCGTGCGCGATATGGCGGCCATTCGCCAGCTAAAAGCCGCGCATACCGATTCCGTCTCCTCTGAGCAGGTTGATAACGTCCGCCGGATGCTGCTGGCCATGGTGGATGATTTTCGCTGCGTGGTCATCAAGCTTGCCGAGCGTATTGCCCACCTGCGTGAAGTGAAAGATGCGCCGGAAGACGAGCGCGTGCTGGCCGCCAAAGAGTGTACGAACATCTATGCGCCGCTGGCGAACCGCTTAGGTATTGGTCAGCTGAAATGGGAGCTGGAAGATTACTGCTTCCGCTATCTGCATCCGGCAGAATACAAGCGCATTGCCAAACTCCTGCATGAGCGCCGTATCGATCGTGAGCACTACATCGACGAGTTTGTCAGCGGGCTGCGTCAGGCCATGAAAGAAGAGAATGTGCGTGCCGAAGTTTACGGTCGGCCTAAGCACATCTACAGCATCTGGCGCAAAATGCAGAAGAAACACCTCGCCTTTGACGAGCTGTTTGACGTGCGCGCCGTGCGTATCGTGGCGGAGCGTCTACAGGACTGCTACGCCGCGCTGGGGATAGTACATACTCACTTCCGCCACCTGCCGGATGAATTTGACGACTATGTCGCGAACCCAAAACCGAACGGCTACCAGTCCATTCATACCGTGGTGCTTGGCCCCGGCGGCAAAACGGTCGAGATTCAAATCCGCACCAAACAGATGCACGAAGACGCCGAGCTGGGCGTAGCCGCGCACTGGAAGTACAAAGAGGGCACTTCTGGCGGGGCACGCTCCGGCCACGAAGACCGCATCGCCTGGCTGCGCAAGCTGATTGCGTGGCAGGAAGAGATGGCCGACTCCGGCGAAATGCTCGACGAGGTGCGCAGCCAGGTCTTTGATGACCGTGTCTACGTCTTTACCCCGAAAGGGGACGTTGTCGACCTGCCGGCTGGCTCCACGCCGCTCGATTTTGCCTACCACATTCACAGCGACGTGGGGCACCGCTGCATCGGGGCGAAGATCGGCGGACGTATCGTGCCGTTTACCTATCAGCTGCAGATGGGCGACCAGATTGAAATCATTACCCAGAAGCAGCCAAACCCGAGCCGCGACTGGCTTAACCCGAACCTCGGTTACGTCACCACCAGCCGCGGGCGCTCCAAAATTCACGCCTGGTTCCGCAAGCAGGATCGTGACAAAAACATTCTTGCCGGTCGCCAGATCCTTGACGACGAGCTGGAGCATATCGGGATCAGCCTGAAAGAAGCAGAGAAATTCCTGCTGCCGCGCTACAACTTCAACGAGCTGGACGAGCTGCTGGCGGCGATTGGCGGCGGTGATATCCGTCTGAATCAGATGGTCAACTTCCTGCAGGCGCAGTTCAACAAGCCTAGCGCGGAAGAGCAGGACGCGGCGGCGCTGAAGCAGCTGCAGCAGAAAACCTATGCCCCGCAGCAGCGCAGCAAAGACAACGGCCGCGTGGTGGTCGAGGGCGTGGGCAACCTGATGCACCACATTGCCCGCTGCTGCCAGCCGATTCCGGGGGACGATATCGTCGGCTTTATCACCCAGGGGCGCGGGATCTCGATCCACCGCTCCGACTGCGACCAGCTTGCCGAACTGCAGTCCCACGCGCCGGAGCGTATCGTGGAAGCGGTCTGGGGTGAGAGCTATTCCGCCGGTTACTCGCTGGTGGTGCGCGTCACTGCCAACGATCGCAGCGGGCTGCTGCGCGACATCACCACCATTCTCGCCAACGAGAAGGTCAACGTGCTGGGCGTCGCCAGCCGCAGCGATACCCGCGAGCAGCTTGCCACCATCGATATGACCATCGAAATCTACAACCTGCAGGTGCTCGGCCGCGTGCTGGGCAAACTGAACCAGGTGCCGGATGTGATTGACGCGCGTCGTCTGCACGGCGGCTAAACATCCTCTTCCGTAGGCCGGGTAAGGCAACGCCGCCACCCGGCATTTTTTCATCAGGACAGAACTATGACTCAAATCGACCGCCTGCTCGGCATCATGAAACGCCTGCGCGACCCGGAAAACGGCTGCCCGTGGGACAAGGAGCAGACTTTCGCGACCATCGCACCTTATACCCTCGAAGAGACCTATGAGGTGCTGGACGCCATTTCACGCGAGGATTTCGATGACCTGCGCGGTGAACTCGGCGACCTGCTGTTCCAGGTAGTGTTCTACGCCCAGATGGCGCAGGAGGAAGGGCGCTTTAACTTTGACGATATCTGTGCCGCTATCAGCGATAAGCTGGAGCGCCGCCATCCGCATATCTTTGGCGATGCCACTGCAGGAAACAGCGCAGAGGTGCTGTCCCGCTGGGAGCAGATTAAAAGCGCCGAGCGCGCTGAAAAGTCCCAGCACTCTGCGCTGGACGACATCCCGCTGAGCCTGCCCGCGCTGATGCGCGCCCACAAAATTCAAAAGCGCTGCTCGGCGGTAGGATTTGACTGGGATTCCCTGGGACCCGTGCTGGATAAAGTGCATGAAGAGATCGATGAAGTGATGCACGAAGCGCAGCAGGCGGTGGTCGATGAAGCAAAGCTGGAGGAAGAGATGGGCGACCTGCTGTTCGCCACCGTCAATCTTTCTCGCCATTTAGGGGTAAAAGCGGAAACCGCGCTGCAAAAAGCCAACCTGAAATTCGAACGACGCTTTCGTGAAGTCGAGCGGATTGTGGCCTCGCGCGGCCTGGAAATGACCGGAATTGACCTCGACGCGATGGAAGAAGTCTGGCAGGAAGTAAAACGCCAGGAATCTGATCTCTAACGGAATTTTGCGATCAAGCGCAATTTGTGTGATTTTTTAAATGACAAGCGCTTGATTTGCGTCAAAAACATTTACCCAAAAGGGGCTATTTTCTCACTCCTTATGTTTGTCATGGCCTGGAATGGAGACGGAGAATGAAAGTTTGTGGCGCTCGCCGTGTTCGGGTATACTACTTTCCCGTCCTGGTTATTCCATCGTTTCACCCTAACTTCTCAGGTTCAGCATGACAACGAACTATATTTTTGTGACCGGCGGGGTCGTATCCTCTCTGGGTAAAGGCATTGCCGCAGCCTCCCTCGCAGCCATTCTTGAAGCCCGTGGCCTCAATGTGACCATGATGAAACTGGATCCGTATATCAACGTCGATCCTGGCACCATGAGCCCAACCCAACACGGGGAAGTGTTCGTTACTGAAGACGGCGCTGAAACCGATCTGGATCTTGGCCACTACGAGCGTTTCATTCGTACCAAAATGACCCGTCGTAACAACTTTACGACTGGCCGCATCTACTCTGACGTTCTGCGTAAAGAGCGCCGCGGTGACTACCTGGGCGCGACCGTGCAGGTTATCCCACACATCACTAACGCCATCAAAGAGCGTGTCCTTGCCGGTGGCGAAGGGCATGACGTTGTGCTGGTTGAAATCGGCGGTACCGTGGGTGATATCGAATCCCTGCCGTTCCTCGAAGCGATTCGTCAGCTGGCGGTAGACATTGGTCGTGAACACGCGCTGTTCATGCACCTGACGCTGGTGCCTTACATGGCGGCGGCAGGTGAAGTGAAAACCAAACCGACTCAGCACTCCGTTAAAGAACTGCTCTCTATCGGTATTCAGCCTGACATCCTGGTTTGCCGTTCCGATCGTGCCATTCCAGCGAACGAACGTGCGAAAATTGCATTGTTCTGTAACGTGCCTGAAAAAGCCGTTATTTCAATGAAAGATGTCGATTCCATTTATAAAATCCCGGGCCTGTTGAAATCACAGGGTCTGGACGATTATATTTGTAAACGATTCAGCTTGAACTGTCCGGAAGCTAACCTGTCTGAATGGGAACAGGTTATTTATGAAGAAGCGAACCCGGCAGGCGAAGTGACTATCGGTATGGTCGGCAAGTACATCGAACTGCCGGACGCCTATAAGTCCGTTATCGAAGCGCTGAAGCACGGTGGTCTGAAGAACCGCGTCTCCGTGAACATCAAGCTGATTGATTCGCAGGATGTTGAAACACGTGGCGTTGAAATTCTGAAAGATCTGGATGCTATCCTCATCCCTGGCGGCTTCGGCTACCGTGGTGTTGAAGGCAAGATCGCCACTGCACGCTATGCGCGTGAAAACAATATTCCATACCTCGGCATCTGCCTGGGTATGCAGGTTGCGCTGATCGAATTTGCGCGCAACGTAGCGGGAATGGAAAACGCGAACTCTACGGAATTTGTGCCAGACTGTAAGTACCCTGTCGTGGCGCTGATTACGGAATGGCGCGACGAAGACGGTAACGTCGAAGTCCGTACCGAGAAGAGCGATCTGGGTGGCACTATGCGTCTTGGCGCGCAGGCCTGCCAGCTGTCCGACGATAGCGTGGTTCGCAAGCTGTACGGCGAGCCGGTCATCACCGAGCGCCATCGTCACCGCTATGAAGTCAACAATATGTTGTTGAAACAAATTGAAGCCGCGGGCCTGCGTGTTGCGGGTCGCTCCGGGGACGATCAGTTAGTCGAGATCATCGAGGTGCCAAACCATCCGTGGTTTGTTGCCTGCCAGTTCCACCCGGAATTTACTTCAACGCCGCGTGATGGACATCCGCTGTTTGCAGGCTTCGTGAAAGCCGCCAGCGAGTACCAGAAGCGTCAGGCGAAGTAAAAAAGTTAGAACGGCAACGCGTACCAACGGTACGCGTTGTTTGTCTGGAGTTTTAGTTTAACTTGTACTGAGGAAAATCTAATGTCCAAAATCGTTAAAGTCATCGGTCGTGAAATCATCGACTCCCGTGGTAACCCGACCGTTGAAGCCGAAGTTCATCTGGAAGGTGGTTTCGTCGGTATGGCAGCTGCTCCATCAGGTGCTTCTACGGGTTCCCGTGAAGCGCTGGAACTGCGTGATGGCGACAAATCCCGTTTCATGGGCAAAGGCGTACTGAAAGCGGTTGGCGCTGTTAACGGTCCTATTGCTCAGGCTATCGTTGGCAAAGATGCCAAAGATCAGGCTGGCATCGACAAGATCATGATCGATCTGGACGGTACTGAAAACAAATCTAACTTCGGTGCGAACGCAATCCTGGCCGTTTCCCTGGCGAACGCCAAAGCAGCAGCCGCTGCTAAAGGTATGCCACTGTTCGAGCACATCGCTGAACTGAACGGCACCCCAGGCAAATACTCTATGCCTGTACCAATGATGAACATCATCAACGGTGGTGAGCACGCAGACAACAACGTTGATATTCAGGAATTCATGATTCAGCCAGTTGGCGCGAAAACCCTGAAAGAAGCGGTTCGTATGGGTTCTGAAGTGTTCCACAACCTGGCTAAAGTTCTGAAAGCTAAAGGTATGAACACTGCTGTTGGTGACGAAGGTGGCTACGCGCCAAACCTGGGTTCTAACGCAGAAGCACTGGCTGTTATCGCTGAAGCGGTTAAAGCAGCAGGCTACGAGCTGGGCAAAGACATCACCCTGGCGATGGACTGTGCAGCATCTGAATTCTACAAAGACGGTAAATACGTTCTGGCTGGCGAAGGCAACAAAGCGTTCACCTCCGAAGAGTTCACTCACTTCCTGGAAGACCTGACCAAACAGTACCCAATCGTTTCTATCGAAGACGGTCTGGACGAGTCTGACTGGGATGGTTTCGCATACCAGACCAAAGTACTGGGCGACAAAATCCAGCTGGTTGGTGACGATCTGTTCGTAACCAACACTAAGATCCTGAAAGAAGGCATCGAGAAAGGCATCGTTAACTCCATCCTGATCAAATTCAACCAGATCGGTTCTCTGACCGAAACGCTGGCTGCGATCAAAATGGCGAAAGACGCTGGCTACACCGCTGTTATCTCTCACCGTTCTGGCGAAACTGAAGACGCGACCATTGCCGACCTGGCTGTTGGTACCGCTGCTGGCCAGATCAAAACCGGTTCTATGAGCCGTTCTGACCGTGTTGCTAAATACAACCAGCTGATTCGTATCGAAGAAGCGCTGGGTGAAAAAGCACCTTACAACGGTCGTAAAGAGATCAAAGGCCAGGCATAATTGCTTAAGCCTTAACATGAAAATGCCAGTCGAATGACTGGCATTTTTTTTGGTTATTTAAAATCGACCGCCATCTGCTCGGGAATGGTCAGTCCCCGGGTGGTTTGCACGCAGCGGGCGATATAATCCGTAAAACGAGGTGGCTTCGGCATCCCCATGCTGAGCAGCTTATCGTTGCTGAAGCGCACGTTCAGCGTGGCAAAGGCACCGTATAAGCGCATCGCTCTCAGCATCAGACGTTCGTTGCACGGACCAAAAATGGTTTTCAGTTCACGGCGCATTTTGACCAGCGTTTCGTAGCTGACCTGCGCGTACTTATCGCCAACGGGCGCTTTCTCCAGCGCCTGCGCCATTGCCCGATCGATATCCGCAAAGCGAACGCTGTTCTCTTCCCCGGCTGAAATGTGTACCACTTCCCCCGGACGCGCGTTGCTGCTCAGCAGCATTAACATTGCGTCGGCGCAATAATCTACCGGGACAACGTCGATCCGGTCTTCCATCGAGCACATAAACTTCTGCAGCATCAGGCCCATGCTGAAGACCCAAAAGATACTGCTCGACGGCGTGCAGCCGTGGCGGGTATGGCCGACGACGATGGACGGACGGGCGATGAGCAGCGGCAGGTTAGGACATTCCTGGCGCATCAGCTGTTCGATGGTTGACTTCGAATACGTATATTCCACCAGGTGCTCAGCGTTTTCTCTGAATTCCGCACTTTCGGCGACCAGCGAATCCTGCTCCGGCGTGCATGACATTGCGGTGCCTACATGCAGGAAACGCTGCAGCCCTGCGACCTGCTCCATGCGGCGCGCCAGCGCTAGCGTACCCTCTACGTTCACCTTCCAGATCAGCGGGTTATTGCCAAAAGACGCAACTGCCGCGCAGTTAACGACATGCGTAACTTGGTCCAGACGGGGATCGTTCAGAAAGGCTTCCGGCTGGCTGAGGTCGCCGATGAGGATATTATCCACGCTCAGGGAGGCCAGTTTCTCCTCAGAAATGTTGAACTTACGCATGTTCTCCTGCACGCGCGCCAGCCCGCTTTGCGGATCGCCGGCACGGGCAAGCAAAAGGAGTTTTACGGATTGATCGCTGGTCAGGATTTTTTCAAGTACTGCACCGCCCAGAAACCCGGTCACGCCTGTAATTAATAACATCTTCATTATTACCGTCTCATTATGATTGATGGGGCGGATTGTAGGCGCGCAAAAGTAAACGGCGTTTAAATAATAAAACGTCGGGACCGACAGCGTCTTAAGCTTATTTTAAGGAAAGGAAATCAGGTGAAAATATTGGACATTGCAGAAAGCGGAAAAATTCAATTTATTCATGTTTTTATTTTAACTTAATGATTTTAATCTGTTTTTGTCTCTGGGGTGGCGCGAGGAAAATAATTCAAACTGTAATAAACAAAATAATTTGTTACACCAAACATTTATCATATAAATGAATTGAACTCTGCTTAAGTTAAATTGAGCAAAATAAAATGCAGGCTATTTTATTTAGCCTGCGAAGGGTTTTCAGAGCAGAAGAGGAAGCGTGGCGCTGGCCGTTTGCTGGCTGACGTCAGCGTAATGACCATCCAGCGCAATCATGGATGTCGTAAGTAATTCGACCAGCAGCATCACCCCAACTTTGGCATTGAGCGCGCCCGCGCTAAGAGGGCCTTCTGGCTTGGCGGCCACCAGCAGCATATCGCTAAGAGACGCCAGCGGGCTGCGGGGAGTGTTGCTGAGCGCCAGAACCTTCACCCCGCGCTTGCGGGCAAGTTTCACCACGTGAAGTAAATCTCGCGTTGAACCGGAGCTGGAGATCGCCACCACCAGCGTCTCTGCCGAAAGCGTGGTCGCATTCATGGCTGCGCGGTGCATATCGCTAAACAGCTGTGCGGATTTACCCAGCCTTAATAACTTGTAATGCAGATACTCCCCGAGGATCGCGCTGGCCGCGACGCCATAAATCTGCACGGACTGCGCCTGATGCAGCGCCAGTGCGGCTTTTTCAAGCAGCGCGCGGTCGAGGAGTCTCGCGGTATCCTGCAGAGCCTGCACCGATTCATCCACCACGCTGTCAATCTCATCCCCCGCCTGACGTGCGGGCTGGCCCTGCTGAATGTCCAGCGCCAGCGCCATTTTGAATTCGTTATACCCCTTACATCCCAGCGTCCGGCAAAGACGCGTCACGCTGGCCTCGCTGGTGTGGCTCTCTCGCGCCAGTTCGGTGATGGTCAGGTAGAGCACCCGGGCAGGGTCGCTGAGGACAAACTCACCGAGTTTTTGTTGCGTTGGGCTGTACCCGGAAGCCTCCTGGCGGAGCTTCAGCAGCAGGTTTTCATGGTCCGACATGCCACGTCCTTAATGTGTTTCACTGCGACTAGTGTGGCGGAAAGCGGGGGAAAGATGCCAGTCATTTTAAAAAAGTATGATCGGCCTCCTGGTTTGTGATGATAATTTTCACTATAAAATATTTATATGGTAAAAATTTTCATCTTTTAATGGGGGGATGAAAAAATGATGCAAATATTCAGTGGCGCTTCGTCGGGTGGATGGTTTGAAAAAGCGCAGCGCTTTGGCAAATCCTTTATGTTGCCTATCGCCGTTTTGCCCGCGGCGGGTCTGCTGCTCGGTATCGGCGGGGCGTTATCGAACCCCAATACGCTGGCGGCCTATCCGTTTTTAGATGTGAGCTGGCTGCAGGCCATTTTCACCATCATGAGCAGTGCGGGTTCGATTGTGTTTGCGAACCTCTCGGTGCTGTTTGCGGTTGGGGTGGCCGTCGGGCTGGCAAAAAACGATAAGGGCACGGCGGGGCTGGCAGCGCTACTCGCGTTTCTGGTGATGAACGCCACCATCAACGCGCTGCTGATCCTCACCGGCAAACTGGCGCACGAGAACCCGGGCGCTGTAGGGCAGGGCATGACGCTGGGTATTCAGACGCTGGAAACCGGGGTGTTTGGCGGCGTGGTGATTGGTCTCGTGACCTGCGCGCTGCATCATCGGTTTAACAAGATAGCGCTTCCGCAGTTCCTGGGCTTTTTTGGCGGCTCGCGCTTTGTCCCGATTATCAGCTCGCTGGCGGCAATACTCGTTGGCGCGATCATGACCGTGGTCTGGCCGCATTTCCAGAAGCTTATTTTTGGTCTGGGCGGGCTGGTGGATGCCACCGGTTATCTTGGCACGCTGCTGTACGGCTTTATTTTGCGCATGCTTGGCCCGTTTGGTCTGCACCACATCTTCTATCTGCCGTTCTGGACCACCGCGCTCGGCGGCAGCGAGATCGTCAACGGCCACCTGGTTGAGGGCACGCAGCGGATCTTCTTCGCTCAGCTCGCCGACCCGAACACGCAGCATTTCTATGAAGGCACGTCACGCTTCATGTCCGGGCGCTTTATCACGATGATGTTTGGCCTGCTCGGCGCGTGTCTGGCGATGTACCACACGGCGAAACCGGAGAACAAAAAGCGCGTTGCCGGGCTGCTGCTCTCCGCGGCGTTAACTTCATTCCTGACGGGAATTACCGAGCCCATCGAGTTCTCCTTCCTGTTCATTGCCCCGGTGCTCTACGTCATTCACGCGCTGTTTGACGGGCTGGCGTTTATGCTCGCGCACATGCTGCACATCACAATCGGGCAGACCTTCTCCGGCGGTTTTATTGACTTCGTGCTGTTCGGCATATTGCAGGGGGAGGCCAAAACCAACTGGATGTTCGTTCCGCTGGTCGGCGTGCCGTGGTTCTTCCTCTATTACTTCACCTTCCGCTACCTGATTAACCGCTTTGATTTCGCCACGCCGGGCCGTGAAAAGGAGGCGATGGTTGATGACGTCAGCCTGCCGCAAAGCGAGCGCGCTGCGGCGGTGATCGCCGGGTTGGGCGGAAAAGACAATCTGGAAGAGGTGGACTGCTGCGCCACGCGGCTTCGCGTGACGGTCAAAGACGGCAGCAAAGTGAATGACGCGGCGCTGAAAGCCACCGGCGCGCGCGGCGTTATCGTGCGCGGTAACGGTGTACAGGTCATTTATGGCCCGCACGTCACGATTATCAAAAACGAAGTGGAAGAGATCTTATCGTAATGAAAAATGTACTGGATAACCTGAAGGGAAAACTGGTCGTCTCCTGTCAGGCGCTGGAAAACGAACCGCTGCACAGCCCGTTTATCATGTCGCGAATGGCGCTGGCGGCGGCACAGGGCGGAGCCTTCGCCATTCGCGCCAACAGCGTGGTGGATATCGAGGCCATTAAACAGCAGGTGTCTTTACCGGTTATCGGCATCATCAAACGGGACTATCCAGGGAGCGAAGTATTTATCACCGCTACGATGAAAGAGGTGGATGAGCTCATGGCCGTCTCTCCGGAAATCATTGCCCTTGATGCGACGGCGCGGGAACGTCCTGGCGGTGAATCCCTGGAAACACTGGTCACGGCCATCCGCTCACGTTACCCCTCGGTACTGCTGATGGCAGATATTTCCACCGTAGACGAAGCCGTGACGGCGCAGACGCTTGGCTTTGACTGCGTCGGTACCACGCTGTACGGCTATACGGCGGAAACGATAGGCCATACGCTTCCGGAGAATGACTGTGCGTTCCTGAAAGCGGTTCTGGCGGCCGTGACGGTCCCCGTGGTTGCCGAAGGCAACGTGGATACGCCCGAGCGCGCGGCCCGGTGTCTGGCTCTGGGCGCGCATACGGTCGTTGTCGGCGGGGCGATCACCCGCCCACAGCAAATTACCGCGCGCTTTATGGCGGCGATTAGCGCGCAAAGCACCGATGGAGCATGACCATCCGACGGGGATCTGCGATACTTATCGTTTATCCCCTTTACTGAGATGACTATGCAGTACCCGATTAACGAGATGTTCCAGACCCTGCAAGGCGAGGGTTACTTTACCGGCGTTCCCGCTATCTTTATTCGTTTACAGGGATGCCCGGTTGGCTGTGCCTGGTGTGATACCAAACATACGTGGGATAAGCTCGCAGATCGGGAAGTGTCGCTGTTTAGCATTCTGGCGAAAACCAAAGAGAGCGATAAGTGGGGCGCTGGCAGTGCAGAAGACCTGCTGGCCATTATTGGTCGCCAGGGCTGGACGGCTCGCCACGTCGTCATCACCGGCGGCGAACCCTGCATTCACGATCTGACGCCGCTGACCGAGCTGCTCGAAAAGAACGGCTACAGCTGCCAGATTGAGACCAGCGGCACCCATGAAGTGCGCTGTTCACACACCACCTGGGTGACGGTATCGCCAAAAGTGAATATGCGTGGCGGGTATGACGTGCTGTCTCAGGCGCTGGAGCGCGCGGATGAAATTAAGCATCCGGTAGGACGCGTGCGTGATATCGAAGCGCTGGATGAACTGCTGGCGACGCTGACGGATGAGAAGCAGCGGGTAATCGCCCTGCAGCCGATCAGCCAGAAAGAGGATGCGACGCGCCTGTGCATTGAAACCTGCATTGCGCGCAACTGGCGCCTGTCGATGCAGACGCATAAGTATCTGAATATTGCCTAGAAAAAAGCCCGGTTTTGCCGGGCTTTTTTTACTCTCCGCGATACACGCAGCCTGCCGTGCAGGTTTCTTTGATCATCACCGCGCTCAGCAGCGGTACCAGCGGCTTCATCTGATCCCAGATCCATTTTGCCAGCACTTCGCTGGTCGGGTTTTCCAGACCCGGAATATCGTTGAGATAGTAGTGATCCAGACGATCGTAGGTCGGCTTAAACGCGGCCTTCAGCTCGGCAAAGTCCATGATCCAACCGGTATGCGGATCAACTTCACCGGTGATCTCAAGACGCACCATAAACGAATGCCCGTGCAGGCGGCCGCATTTATGTCCTGCAGGAACGTGCGGAAGGTGGTGGGCGGCTTCGAAGGTGAAATCTTTAAACAGTGTGGTGGACATGATCGCTCTCAGTAATGCGGAAAAAACCGCCGCATAGTACCGGAAAGCACAATTTTTAGCATTAACTAAAACGGCTCTGAACGTTGAACGCCGGGTATTCAGGGTGATTGTTGGTTTTTATTGTTTTATTTCAAATGGTTATTCAATCGTTTTTACCGCTAAGAACGATAACTAAAACAGGTTAGTCCATTTGGTTATTTATTATTTCCATCCCTTCTTTAATTGTTATTATCCACGCCGTTAACCTTATCTTCAGTTTGGATTTATTCGCTTAAAGTCCGCTTGGCTACTGGAACATAACGACGCATGACAACACAGGCCCCACCTTCAAATTTGCTTCCCCTTAACCCGGAGCAACTGGCGCGCCTTCAGGCTGCCACCTCTGATTTTTCTCCCACTCAGCTTGCCTGGGTCTCCGGTTATTTCTGGGGAATGCTCAACCAGCAGCCTGGCGCGGTGGCTGGCGCACCGGCAACGGCCGTGGAAATTCCTGCTATTACGCTGATTAGCGCCTCGCAGACGGGCAACGCCCGCCGCGTGGCCGAAGCGCTGCGTGATGATCTGCTGGCCGCCAAACTGAACGTGAACCTGGTCAACGCCGGGGATTATAAATTCAAACAAATCGCGTCAGAAAAACTGCTGGTGATGGTCGCCTCGACCCAGGGGGAAGGTGAACCCGCTGAAGAAGCGGTGGCGCTGCACAAGTTCCTGTTCTCAAAAAAAGCCCCTAAGCTGAACGGCACGGCGTTTGCCGTCTTTGGCCTGGGCGATACCTCCTATGAATTCTTCTGCCAGTCCGGTAAAGATTTCGACAGCAAGCTGGCGGAGCTGGGCGCGGAGCGCCTGCTGGACCGCGTGGACGCGGATGTGGAATACCAGACTGCCGCCGCTGAATGGCGTGCGCGCATCGTTGAGGTGTTGAAAGCCCGCGTCCCGAAAGAGACGCCAGCACAGGCCGCGGTGACCGCTGCGGGCACCGTCAATGAGATCCACACCAGCCCGTACACCAAAGAGTCGCCGCTGACGGCGAGCCTGTCGGTGAACCAGAAAATTACGGGCCGCGACTCGGAAAAAGACGTGCGCCATATTGAAATCGATCTTGGCGACTCCGGCCTGCGCTATCAGCCTGGCGATGCGCTGGGCGTCTGGTATCAGAACGATCCGGCGCTGGTGAAAGAGCTGGTGGAACTGCTGTGGCTGAAGGGTGACGAGCCCGTCACCGTTGATGGCAAAACCCAGCCACTTTCAGAGGCGCTGCAGTGGCATTTCGAGCTGACGGTGAACACCCCGAATATCGTCGAGAATTATGCCACCCTAACGCGCAGCGAATCCCTGCTGCCGCTGGTGGGCGACAAAGCGAAGCTGCAGCATTACGCCGCGACGACGCCGATTGTCGATATGGTGCGTTTCTCTCCGGCACAGCTGGATGCCGATGCGCTGATCGGTCTGCTGCGTCCGCTGACCCCACGCCTGTACTCTATCGCCTCTTCCCAGGCGGAAGTGGAAAGCGAAGTTCACGTTACCGTCGGCGTGGTGCGCTACGACATCGAAGGCCGCGCCCGCGCGGGTGGGGCATCAAGCTTCCTGGCGGACCGCGTGGAAGAAGAGGGCGAGGTGCGCGTCTTTATCGAGCACAACGACAACTTCCGCCTGCCGGCGAACCCGGAAACTCCGGTGATCATGATTGGCCCGGGCACCGGCATCGCGCCGTTCCGCGCCTTTATGCAGCAGCGTGCCGCGGACGACGCGCCGGGTAAAAACTGGCTGTTCTTCGGCAACCCGCACTTTACCGAAGATTTCCTCTACCAGGTTGAGTGGCAGCGCTACGTCAAAGAGGGCGTACTGACCCGCATCGATCTGGCCTGGTCCCGCGATCAGAAAGAAAAAGTATACGTACAAGACAAACTGCGCGAACAGGGCGCAGAGCTGTGGCGCTGGATCAATGACGGTGCCCACATTTATGTCTGCGGCGACGCCAATCGCATGGCGAAAGACGTTGAGCAGGCACTGCTGGAAGTGATTGCCGAATTCGGCGGTATGGATGCCGAAGCGGCGGATGAATTTTTAAGTGAGCTGCGCGTTGAGCGCCGTTATCAGCGAGATGTCTACTAATGAGCGAAAAACATCCAGGGCCACTGGTGGTCGAAGGTAAACTGACAGACGCCGAGCGCATGAAGCTGGAAAGCAACTATCTGCGCGGCACCATTGCTGAAGATCTGAATGACGGCCTGACCGGCGGTTTCAAAGGCGACAACTTCCTGCTGATCCGTTTCCACGGTATGTATCAGCAGGACGACCGCGATATCCGCGCCGAGCGCGCAGAACAGAAACTGGAGCCGCGCCACGCGATGCTGCTGCGCTGCCGTCTGCCGGGCGGGGTGATCACCACCAAACAGTGGCAGGCGATCGACAAGTTTGCAGGTGAAAACACGATTTATGGCAGCATCCGCCTGACCAACCGTCAGACCTTCCAGTTCCACGGGATTCTGAAGAAGAACGTGAAGCCGGTGCACCAGATGCTGCACTCCGTGGGTCTGGACGCGCTGGCGACCGCCAACGACATGAACCGTAACGTGCTCTGCACCTCGAACCCGTACGAGTCCGAGCTCCACGCCGAAGCGTATGAGTGGGCTAAGAAAATTTCCGAGCACCTGCTGCCGCGTACCCGCGCCTATGCGGAGATCTGGCTCGATCAGGAGAAAGTCGCGACCACCGACGAAGAACCGATCCTCGGTCAGACCTACCTGCCGCGTAAGTTCAAAACCACGGTGGTGATCCCGCCGCAGAACGACATCGATCTGCACGCCAACGACATGAACTTCGTGGCGATTGCCGAAAACGGCAAGCTGGTGGGCTTTAACCTGCTGGTGGGCGGCGGCCTGTCTATTGAGCACGGTAACAAGAAAACCTACGCCCGCACCGCGAGCGAGTTCGGCTTCCTGCCGCTGGAGCACACGCTGGCCGTGGCGGAAGCGGTAGTGACCACCCAGCGCGACTGGGGCAACCGTACCGACCGTAAAAACGCGAAAACCAAGTACACTCTGGAGCGCGTGGGCGTTGAAACGTTCAAAGAGGAAGTGGAGCGTCGTGCGGGGATCAAATTTGAGCCGATCCGCCCTTACGAATTCACCGGTCGCGGCGATCGCATCGGCTGGGTGAAAGGCATCGACAATAACTGGCACCTGACGCTGTTCATTGAAAATGGCCGTATTCTGGATTATCCGGGCCGCCCGCTGAAAACCGGTCTGCTGGAAATCGCGAAGATCCACAAAGGCGAGTTCCGTATCACCGCTAACCAGAACCTGATCGTCGCCAGCGTGCCGGAAAGCGAAAAGGCGAAAATTGAGGAGCTGGCGCGCGAGCACGGGTTGATGAATGCGGTGAAGCCACAGCGTGAAAACTCGATGGCCTGCGTGTCGTTCCCGACCTGTCCGCTGGCGATGGCCGAAGCCGAGCGTTTTCTCCCGTCATTTACTGACAAAGTGGAAGCGATTCTGGAAAAACACGGTATTCCGGACGAGCATATTGTTATGCGCGTGACGGGCTGCCCGAACGGCTGCGGTCGTGCGATGCTGGCCGAGCTGGGGCTGGTGGGGAAAGCGCCGGGTCGCTACAACCTGCACCTGGGCGGTAACCGTATCGGCACGCGTATTCCACGCATGTTCCGCGAGAACATCACCGAGCCGGAAATTCTTGATTCTATCGACGAGCTTGTCGGGCGCTGGGCGAAAGAGCGCGAAGCGGGTGAAGGCTTCGGCGACTTTACGGTGCGTGCGGGCATCATTCGCCCGGTGCTCGATCCCGCAAGGGATTTCTGGGAGTAACCACGAGAGGTAATTATGTCCGTACTCGATCTAAACGCCCTTAATGACCTGCCAAAAGTCGAACGCATTCTGGCGCTGGCAGAAACTAACGCTCACCTTGAAAAGCTGGACGCCGAAGGGCGCGTGGCGTGGGCGCTGGAAAACCTGCCGGGAGAGTATGTGCTCTCATCAAGCTTTGGTATTCAGGCGGCGGTCAGTTTGCATCTGGTGAATCAGATCCGTCCGGACATACCGGTGATCCTCACCGATACCGGCTACCTGTTCCCGGAAACCTACCAGTTTATCGACGAGCTGACGGACAAGCTCAGGCTGAACCTTAAAGTCTACCGCGCAACGGAAAGCGCGGCCTGGCAGGAGGCGCGCTACGGCAAGCTCTGGGAGCAGGGCGTTGAGGGCATTGAAAAATACAATGAGATCAACAAAGTTGAGCCGATGAACCGGGCGCTGAAAGAGCTGAACGCCCAAACGTGGTTTGCCGGCCTGCGCCGCGAGCAGTCCGGGAGCCGCGCAACTTTACCGGTACTGGCGGTACAGCGCGGCGTATTCAAAGTGCTACCGATTATCGACTGGGATAACCGCACGGTGTATCAGTACCTGCAAAAACACGGACTCAAGTACCATCCGCTGTGGGACCAGGGCTACCTGTCCGTGGGCGACACCCACACCACGCGCAAATGGGAGCCGGGAATGGCGGAAGAAGAGACGCGATTCTTCGGGCTGAAGCGCGAGTGCGGGCTGCACGAAGGGTGATCCTTTATCCTCCCTCTCCCTGTGGGAGAGGGTTGGGGTGAGGGCATCAGGCCCCGCTATACTTAAAAACATCAGGCTTTGCCCGCTTTCGCCAGCTCCTTCACCAGCGGCAGCATCACTTTCACCACGTCCCGGCTGCGGTGCTCAATCCGCTGCGGCAGCGTTTTATCAATGTGCTGCTGATTATCCAGCCGCACGTCATGCCAGCTTGTCCCGTCAGGGAACGCTTTCGATTTAGCGCGCTGCTGATAGCCATCCTTTTTGCCCAGCGCCCAGTTCGTCGCCTCGACGTACAGCACCGGAATGCCTGCCTTATCAAACACTTCCCCGTCGTTACAACAGCCAGTGCCTTTTGGATAATCCGGGTTACCGCCTGGGTTTGTTGCGGCATAGACGCCATGCGTACGGGCAAGCGCCAGCGCACGGTCGCGGGTGAGTTTACGCACGCTGCTCGGCGTGCTCTGTCCACTATTAAAATAGAGCTTATCGCCCACGATCAGGTTATCGAGGTTAATCACCAGCAGCGTATTTTTCTTCTCCTCAGCGCTCATCCGTTTAAGGAGATTCTCAGCGCCGAGTTTTCCTTCTTCTTCGCCGCTGGTCGCCACAAAGCGAATACCGTATTTCGTCGGAATATTTTTAAGGCGTTCAGCCAGTTCAAGCATCACGCCGAGACCCGCTGCGTTATCGTCCATGCCCTGCAGCGTCAGTCCCCCGAGGTTATTATCAATATCGGCGTCGCTCATTGGCGCATAGGTATCCAGGTGCGCCATGATAATAATCTGCTCAGCCGCTTTCCCCTCATGCGCCGCAATCACCGTGCTGCCGGTCACGTTATGCCAGTTTTGCGTTTTATTGCGTGAGGTATAGATGTAGCGGCTGTGAAACGAGCGTATGTCACTCTGGTAGCCCATCTGTGCAAACTGCTGGCGAATATAGTCGGCGGAGAGCATCTCCGCGGGTGAACCGGTCATGCGGCCAGGGAAAACCGTCGCAATATGTCGCGCCTGCTGAGTCGCGATTTCACCATAAGGTTGATTTTTTGCCTGAGCCGGAAGGATAAAGCAAACGCCGAGCGCCAGGGCAGCAATACGGTGGCGCGTTGCGGAAAACATAGTGAGTCCTTAAAAACAGAGCAAAATAATAACGTGCATAGTATGAAACTGTGATCGTCCATACACAATTTGAATTGCTCTTAAATGCCCGAAATTTCGCGTGTTAAGCATTTTTTGGTATTTGCTTTTTTACTGCGTTATTCCATTGAGTAACTACTCATTCCAATTCGTAATTTCATTCGATCTAAGCCGCCCCCTATAGTCCCTCTATTCCTCGTTGTTAGTGAGTTGTTGCCTGTGGACTATCTGCCCCTTTTTGCCGCCTTAAAAGACCGACCGGTACTGGTTGTCGGCACGGGAGAAATTGCCGATCGCAAAATCGCGTTTTTGCAGCGCGCAGGGGCACAGGTGCGGGTTGTTGAAGAGGCGGATTTCGACGAGTCACAGATCGACAGCGTGGTGCTGGTGATTGCGGCGACTGAAAATCGGGAACTTAACCGGCGGGTCTCCGACGCGGCCCAGGCCCGTTACCGTCTGGTGAACGTGGTGGACGACCAGCCTTTATGCTCGTTTATCTTCCCGTCGATCGTTGACCGCTCGCCGCTGCTGGTGGCGATCTCCTCCGGCGGCACCGCGCCGGTGCTGGCGCGCGTGCTGCGGGAAAAGATCGAAGCGCTGCTGCCGACCAGCCTCGGACGCATGGCGGAGAAAGCCAGCTACTGGCGCAACCATTTAAAAAACCGCCTGACCAGCGTGACGGAACGCCGTCGCTTCTGGGAGCGCGTATTTCGCGGCCGCTTTGCCAGCCTGATGCAGGCGGGCAATGAGACGGCGGCGCAGAAAATTCTCGAAGACGAACTGGATAACCCCGGCAGTACGGGCGGGGAAATTATTCTGGTGGGAGCCGGGCCGGGGGATGCCGGTTTGCTGACGCTGCGCGGCCTGCAGGTTTTGCAGGATGCGGACGTGGTGTTCTACGACCACCTGGTCACCGATGGCGTGCGCGAGCTGATCCGTCGCGATGCGGAGCAAATCTGCGTCGGCAAACGGGCGGGGGAACACTCCGTGCCGCAGCACGATACCAACCAGATGCTGATTGCCGCCGCGAAAGCGGGCAAAACCGTGGTGCGCCTGAAAGGGGGCGACCCGTTCATTTTCGGTCGCGGCGGTGAAGAACTGCAGGCGGCAGCCGAAGCGGGCGTACCGTTCCAGGTGGTGCCCGGCATCACATCGGCGTCAGCCGTGACGGCCTACGCCGGGATCCCGCTCACCCATCGCGATTATGCCCAGAGCGTCACCTTTGTGACCGGACACTACAAGGCCGACAGCACGCCGTTTGACTGGTCGCATCTCGCCCAGAGCCGCCAGACGCTGGCGATCTACATGGGCACCATGAAGGCGGCGGACATCAGCGAACAGCTTATTCAGCACGGTCGCGAGGCGACGACGCCCGTTGCCGTCATTTCTCGCGGTACGCGCGTCGATCAGCATGTCGCTATCGGCACATTACAAGACCTTGCAACCCTGGCGAAAGACGCCCCGATGCCTGCCCTGATCGTGGTGGGAGAGGTGGTGCAGCTGCACAGCACCCTCGCCTGGTTCCAACACACAACCGATACAGAAGGCTTTGGTTCTTCTGTTGTAAATTTGGCTTAAGGAACGGTTATGGACCAAAAACGACTTACTCACCTGCGGCAGCTCGAAGCGGAAAGTATCCATATTATCCGCGAAGTGGCCGCCGAGTTCTCTAACCCGGTGATGATGTACTCCATCGGTAAAGATTCCAGCGTCATGCTGCACCTGGCGCGTAAAGCGTTTTATCCGGGCACGCTGCCGTTCCCGCTGCTGCACGTGGATACCGGCTGGAAATTCCGCGAAATGTACGAATTCCGCGACCGTACCGCCAAAGCCTACGGCTGCGAGCTGCTGGTGCACAAAAATCCGGAAGGGGTGGCGATGGGCATTAACCCGTTCGTCCACGGCAGCGCCAAGCATACCGACATCATGAAAACCGAAGGGCTGAAGCAGGCGCTGAACAAGTACGGTTTTGACGCGGCCTTCGGCGGCGCGCGGCGTGACGAAGAAAAATCCCGCGCCAAAGAGCGAATCTACTCCTTCCGCGACCGCTTCCATCGCTGGGATCCGAAAAACCAGCGCCCGGAGCTGTGGCACAACTACAACGGCCAGATCAACAAGGGCGAAAGCATTCGCGTCTTCCCGCTCTCTAACTGGACCGAGCTGGATATCTGGCAGTACATCTATCTGGAAAACATCGAGATTGTTCCGCTGTACCTGGCCGCCGAGCGCCCGGTGCTGGAGCGCGACGGCATGCTGATGATGATTGACGACGATCGTATCGACCTGCAGCCGGGTGAAGTGATCAAAAAACAGATGGTCCGTTTCCGTACCCTCGGCTGCTGGCCGCTGACCGGCGCGGTGGAATCGAACGCGCAGACGCTGCCGGAGATCATCGAAGAGATGCTGGTGTCCACCACCAGCGAGCGACAGGGGCGCGTGATTGACCGCGACCAGGCAGGCTCCATGGAGCTGAAGAAACGTCAGGGTTATTTCTAAGGAGCCGCCATGAACACCACTATTGCTCAACAAATTGCCAACGAAGGCGGCGTGGAAGCGTATCTGCACGCCCAACAACATAAAAGTCTGCTGCGCTTTCTGACCTGCGGCAGCGTGGATGACGGGAAAAGTACCCTGATTGGCCGCCTGCTGCACGACACGCGCCAGATTTATGAAGATCAGCTCTCTTCCCTGCATAACGACAGCAAGCGTCACGGCACCCAGGGCGAAAAACTTGACCTGGCGCTGCTGGTGGACGGCCTGCAGGCGGAGCGCGAGCAGGGCATCACTATTGACGTGGCCTATCGCTATTTCTCCACCGAGAAGCGCAAGTTTATTATTGCCGATACCCCGGGGCACGAGCAGTACACCCGCAATATGGCGACCGGCGCATCCACCTGCGATCTGGCGATCCTGCTGATGGACGCCCGTAAAGGCGTGCTGGATCAAACCCGTCGCCACAGCTTTATCTCCACTTTGCTGGGGATCAAGCACCTGGTGGTGGCGGTCAACAAGATGGATCTGGTGAACTTCAGCGAAGAAAAATTCGAGGAGATCCGCCAGAGCTACCTGACCTTTGCCGAACAGCTGCCGGGCAACCTGGATATTCGCTTTGTGCCGCTCTCGGCGCTGGAAGGGGATAACGTCGCCTCCCAGAGCGCGAACATGCCGTGGTACAGCGGCCCGACGCTGCTGGAAGTGCTCGAAACCGTTGAAATTCAGCGCGTGGTCGACACTCAGCCAATGCGTTTCCCGGTGCAGTACGTGAACCGTCCAAACCTCGATTTCCGCGGCTTCTCCGGCACTATTGCTTCCGGTTCCGTGAAGGTGGGGCAGCGCGTGAAGGTGCTGCCATCCGGCGTGGAGTCGGCAATCGCTCGCATCGTGACGTTCGACGGCGACCTGCAGGAAGCCGGGGCAGGGGAAGCGGTCACGCTGGTGCTGAAAGACGAAATTGATATCAGCCGCGGTGACCTGCTGGTCGACGCGCAGGAGATGCTGACGGCGGTGCAGGGCGCGTCCGTGGACGTGGTGTGGATGGCCGAACAGCCGCTGACCGCAGGCCAGAGCTACGACATCAAAATTGCCGGGAAGAAAACCCGTGCCCGCGTGGACGGCATTCAGTTCCAGGTGGACATCAACAACCTGACCCACCGTGACGTGAGCGAGCTGCCGCTGAATGGTATTGGCCTGGTGGATCTGACCTTCGACGAGCCGCTGGTGCTGGATCCGTATCAGCAGAACCCGGTGACGGGCGGGCTGATCTTTATTGACCGCCTGACCAACGTTACCGTCGGCGCGGGCATGGTGCGCGAGCCTAACGCGCAGGCGAGCGTGACCTCTGAGTTCAGCGCGTTTGAGCTGGAGCTGAACGCGCTGGTGCGTAAGCACTTCCCGCACTGGGGCGCCCGCGATCTGCTGGGAGGCAAGTAATGGCCGCCCATGATGAGAACGTCGTCTGGCATCCTCATCCGGTCACCGTCGCCCAGCGCGAACAGCTTCATGGCCACCGTGGGGTGGTGCTGTGGTTTACCGGGCTGTCTGGCTCCGGTAAATCCACGGTGGCGGGCGCGCTGGAAGAGGCGCTGCATCAGCAGGGAGTAAGTACCTACCTGCTGGATGGCGACAACGTGCGTCACGGCCTGTGCAGCGATTTGGGGTTCAGCGACGACGACCGCAAAGAGAACATTCGCCGGGTAGGTGAAGTCGCCAGCCTGATGGCAGACGCCGGGCTGGTGGTGCTGACGGCGTTTATCTCGCCACACCGCGCAGAGCGCCAGATGGTGCGCGAGCGCGTGGGTCAGGATCGCTTTATCGAAGTGTTTGTCGATACGCCGCTGGAGATCTGCGAAGCGCGCGATCCGAAAGGGCTGTACAAAAAAGCGCGTGCCGGCGAGCTTCGAAACTTCACCGGAATTGACTCGGTTTACGAAGCGCCTGAATCGCCTGAGATTCACCTGGAAGGTCAACAATTGGTAACAAATTTAGTAAGCCAATTATTAGACCTGCTCAGACGGGACGATATTATCAGATCCTGAGGCGGTATCGTTCGGGAGCTGTCTTCCCGAACGATGAGTCACGGTCACAGGATTAGCTATGCGCAACAGTGAAAACTACATTATCACCACCGGGTCGGAACCGTTAACCTCCGACAATGAGACGACCTGGTCCTTCCCTGGGGCGATAGTCGGCTTTGCGTCGTGGTTACTGGCGCTGGGTATCCCGTTTTTGATCTACGGTGGTAACACCCTTTTCTTCTTTCTCTACACCTGGCCCTTCTTCCTGGCGCTGATGCCCGTTGCGGTCGTTGTCGGGGTTGCGCTGCACTCCCTTTTCAACGGCAAGCTCCTGTACAGTACGGTTATCACGATTGCCACCGTTGTCGTCATCTTTGGCCTGCTGTTTTTATGGCTGATGGGCTAACTTGCGACATAATTAAAACCCCGCAGTAGAGTCGAACGGAAAGTTATGGGATGATGATGCCGTTTTTTCAGGGGGCAGGATGGGTAAACTAACGCTGCTGTTGCTGGCTTTGCTGGTCTGGCTGCAATATTCGTTGTGGTTCGGTAAGAACGGGCTGCACGACTACAGCCGGGTGAGCGATGACGTCGCGGCTCAGCAGGCAACAAATGCCAAACTTAAGGCGCGTAACGATCAACTCTTTGCTGAAATTGATGACCTCAATGGCGGCCAGGAGGCGATTGAGGAGCGCGCACGCAATGAACTCAGTATGACTAAGCCGGGCGAAACCTTTTATCGTCTGGTTCCGGATGCGTCTAAACGCAATCAGGGCTCAGCACAAAACAATCGATAATCAGGCCCAGGATTACGACATGGCAGCAACTTTTTCGGACGTATGTGCCGTGGTGCCGGCCGCAGGTTTTGGCCGGCGCATGCAGACAGAATGTCCCAAGCAGTACCTCTCAATTGGCGATAAAACGATCCTTGAGCACGCCGTGGCGGCGCTGCTGGCGCACCCGCGGGTGACGCACGTGGTCATCGCCATCAGTCCCGGCGATGCCCGCTTTGCGCAGCTGCCGCTGGCAAACCACCCACAGATTACCGTAGTTGATGGCGGCGCCGAGCGCGCCGATTCCGTGCTGGCGGGCATTCAGGCTGCCGGAAGCGCCCAGTGGGTGCTGGTCCATGACGCGGCACGTCCGTGCCTGCATCAGGACGACCTGGCACGCCTGCTGGCGCTGAGCGAAACCAGTAAAGTGGGCGGCATTCTGGCCGCGCCGGTGCGCGACACCATGAAGCGTGCCGAGCCGGGCAAGCGTGCCATCGCCCACACCGTTGAGCGCGTCGACTTATGGCACGCGCTGACGCCGCAATTTTTCCCCCGCGAACTGCTCCACGACTGCTTAACGCGTGCCCTTAATGAAGGCGCGACCATCACGGACGAAGCCTCCGCGCTGGAGTATTGCGGTTTTCACCCCACGCTTGTTGAAGGGCGCGCTGATAATATAAAAGTGACGCGCCCGGAAGATTTACAGCTCGCGGAATTTTATCTTACCCGTTCGACCCATCAGGAGAAGGCATAATGCGAATTGGACACGGTTTTGATGTACACGCCTTTGGCGGAGAAGGCCCAATTATCATTGGCGGCGTACGTATTCCTTACGAAAAAGGGCTGCTGGCGCATTCTGATGGCGACGTGGCGCTGCATGCGCTGACCGACGCGCTACTCGGCGCTGCCGCGCTGGGTGATATCGGCAAGCTGTTCCCGGACACCGACCCGGCCTTTAAAGGGGCGGACAGCCGCGAATTGCTGCGCGAAGCGTGGCGCCGTATTCAGGCGAAAGGTTACACCCTCGGCAACGTCGACGTGACGATTATTGCCCAGGCCCCGAAAATGCTGCCGCACATTCCGCAGATGCGCGTATTTATCGCTGAAGATCTGGGCTGCCATATGGACGACGTCAACGTCAAAGCCACCACCACGGAGAAGCTGGGCTTTACCGGTCGTGGCGAAGGGATTGCCTGTGAAGCCGTGGCGCTGCTGGTGAAGGCGGCAAAATGACGGACTTCGATAACCTGACATACCTGCACGGTAAGCCGCAGGGGAACGGGGTGCTGAAAGCCAGCCCGGAAGATTTCCTCGTGGTTGAGGATCTGGGCTTTGAACCCGATGGCGAAGGCGAACATATCCTGGTGCGTATTCTGAAAAACGGCTGCAACACCCGCTTTGTGGCCGACGCGCTGGCAAAATTCCTCAAAATTCACGCCCGGGAAGTGAGCTTTGCCGGGCAGAAAGATAAACACGCCGTCACCGAGCAGTGGCTCTGCGCCCGCGTGCCCGGCAATGCGATGCCTGATTTAAGCAAATTTGAGCTTGAAGGCTGTAAGGTGCTGGAGTACGCCCGCCACAAGCGCAAGCTGCGCCTGGGGGCGTTGAAAGGCAACGCGTTTACGCTGGTGTTGCGCGAAGTGACCGATCGAGAAGACGTTGAAAAACGTCTCAACGCCATTAATGAACGCGGTGTTCCGAACTACTTTGGCGCGCAGCGCTTTGGCATTGGCGGCAGCAACCTGCAGGGCGCGCTGCGCTGGGCGCAAAGCGATGCGCCGGTGCGCGACAGGAATAAACGCAGTTTTTGGTTGTCGGCGGCCCGCAGCGCGTTGTTTAATCAGATTGTGAGCGAAAGGCTGAAAAAACCGGACGCGAATCAAGTTGTTGTTGGCGATGCGCTACAATTAGCGGGACGCGGAAGCTGGTTTGTGGCAACGGCCGAAGAAATGGCCGATGTGCAGTCGCGCGTGGACGCCAAAGCGCTGATGATTACCGCAGCTTTGCCGGGCTCAGGCGACTGGGGCACCCAGGGCGACGCGTTGAGCGCTGAGCAGACCGCCGTGGCGGATGCGCCGGAATTACAATCCTTGCTGGTGCGGGAAAAAGTCGAAGCAGCGCGCCGCGCGATGCTGCTCTATCCGCAGCAGTTAAGCTGGAACTGGTGGGATGACGTGACCGTCGAGTTACGCTTCTGGCTGCCGGCAGGTAGCTTTGCCACCAGTGTTGTCAGGGAACTAATCAACACCTCGGGTGATTATGCGAATATTGCTGAGTAACGATGACGGGATCCACGCGCCGGGCATTCAGACCCTGGCGAAGCACCTCCGTGAATTTGCGGATGTGCAGATCGTGGCCCCCGATCGTAACCGCAGTGGAGCGTCTAACTCACTGACGCTGGAGTCGTCGCTTCGCACCTTTACCTTTGAAAATGGCGATATTGCCGTGCAGATGGGCACGCCGACGGACTGCGTGTTTCTGGGCGTGAACGCGCTGATGCGCCCGCGTCCGGATATCGTCGTCTCCGGCATTAACGCCGGGCCGAACCTCGGCGATGACGTGATTTACTCCGGAACGGTAGCGGCGGCAATGGAAGGGCGCCATCTGGGGTTCCCGGCGCTGGCGGTCTCGTTAAACGGGCACACGCACTACGATACCGCCGCCGCGGTGACCTGCTCGATCCTGCGGGCGCTCGGCCGCGAGCCGCTGCGTACCGGGCGCATTCTGAACATCAACGTGCCGGATCTTCCTCTCAATGAAATTAAGGGCATTCGCGTTACGCGCTGCGGAAGCCGGCATCCGGCCGATCAGGTGATCCCGCAGCAGGATCCTCGCGGCAACACGCTTTACTGGATCGGGCCTCCTGGCGATAAGTGCGATGCGGGTCCGGACACCGACTTTGCCGCCGTGGATGATGGCTATGTCTCGGTCACTCCGCTGCACGTAGATTTAACCGCGTATAGCGCGCATGATGTGGTGTCGGGCTGGCTGGATCGCGCAGGGGTGAACGCGCAATGGTAAGCAAACGTGTACAAACTCTTCTGGAACAACTTCGCGCACAGGGGATCCGCGACGAGCACGTGCTTGAAGCGCTCGCTCAGGTCCCGCGTGAGAAATTTGTAGACGAGGCGTTTGAACACAAAGCGTGGGAAAACGTAGCGCTGCCCATCGGGCAAGGCCAGACGATTTCGCAGCCTTATATGGTGGCGCGGATGACGGAGCTGCTGGAGCTCACGCCCGACTCACGCGTGCTGGAGATTGGCACCGGGTCGGGGTATCAGACCGCCATCCTGGCGCATCTGGTACACCATGTCTGTTCCGTAGAGCGGATCAAAGGTTTGCAATGGCAGGCGCGTCGTCGCCTGAAACAACTTGATTTACATAATGTTTCGACACGACACGGTGATGGATGGCAGGGTTGGCAGGCTCGCTCCCCGTTTGACGCTATCATCGTGACGGCGGCTCCGCCTGAAATTCCCGCAGCGCTCTTGTCGCAGCTGGATGAGGGGGGCATTCTTGTTCTGCCCGTCGGGGACGAGCAGCAGCTATTAAAGCGCGTTCGTCGGCGCGGCGGCGAGTATATTATCGACACCGTGGAAGCCGTGCGCTTTGTGCCTCTGGTAAAGGGGGAGTTGGCCTGAGACTCGGATTTATCCAGGGTTATTAAGGCAAATTCAGCGTATGGTGTGGCGCGAAAGATTCGTGTCATCACGGTAAATTTTAAGTCACTGGTAGTTAACACATTCCTGGGGGATAAATGAGCGCGGGAAGCCCTAAATTCACCATCAGCCGTGTTGCGGCATTATCACTGGTTTCGCTCTGGCTGGCAGGCTGTACAAGTTCCAACAACGCGCCTGCGCCCGTCAGTTCCGTCGGGGGAAACAGCGGCTCCGGTAACACGTCCAGCGGAATGTTGATCACGCCTCCGCCTAAAATGGGTACTGCTGCGCCGCAGCAAACACCACAAATTCAGCCTGTGCAACATCCTGTTACACAGCCAACGCAGATTCAGCCAGTTGAACAGCCTGTTCAGACCCAAAATGGCCGCATAGTCTATAACCGCCAGTATGGGAACATTCCGAAAGGCAGCTATACCGGCGGCAGCACCTATACCGTGAAGCGCGGCGATACGCTGTTCTACATTGCCTGGATCACCGGGAACGATTTCCGTGACCTCGCGCAGCGCAATAACGTCCAGGCCCCGTATGCTCTGGAAGTTGGCCAAACGCTCCAGGTGGGCAACGCAACGGGTACGCCACTGACGCCTGGCAATACGGTTTCAGCGGCCGATGTGACGGCTCAAAATAACAGCGTTAAGCCTGCACAAAAATCCACCACGGTGGTTGCTTCACAACCTGTAATTACGTATTCTGAGGATTCAGGTGATCAGACTGCTAACAAAATGTTGCCGAATAATAAAGGGACTGCGACTGTTGTCACAGCACCGACCACGGCACCTGTGGTTAGCTCTACTGAACCGACTGCAAGCAGTCAGAATGCCAGTTCGTCCATCACCGCATGGCGCTGGCCAACCGACGGCAAGATTATCGAGAACTTCGCAACCTCTGAGGGGGGGAACAAAGGGATCGATATCGCAGGCAGTAAAGGACAGGCTATCATCGCGACCGCAGACGGACGCGTTGTGTATGCCGGTAACGCGCTGCGCGGTTACGGTAATCTGATTATCATCAAACATAACGATGATTACCTGAGTGCCTACGCCCATAACGACACAATGCTGGTCCGGGAACAACAAGAAGTTAAGGCGGGGCAAAAAATCGCTACCATGGGTAGCACCGGAACCAGTTCTACACGCTTGCATTTTGAAATTCGTTACAAGGGGAAATCCGTAAACCCGCTGCAGTACTTGCCGCAGCGATAAATTGACGGGGCATGCCAGCCAGGGTGTCTCGTTCAGGGATCACGGGTAGGAGCCACCTTATGAGTCAGAATACGCTGAAAGTTCATGATTTAAATGAAGACGCGGAATTTGATGAGAACGGAGCAGAGGCTTTTGACGAAAAAGCCTTAGTAGAAGAGGAACCCAGTGATAACGATTTGGCTGAAGAAGAGCTGTTATCGCAGGGCGCCACACAGCGTGTACTGGACGCGACTCAGCTTTACCTTGGGGAGATTGGTTACTCCCCACTGCTAACGGCCGAAGAAGAAGTCTATTTCGCACGTCGTGCTTTGCGTGGTGATGTTGCCTCGCGTCGTCGCATGATCGAAAGTAACCTGCGACTGGTCGTGAAAATTGCCCGCCGTTACGGCAATCGTGGTCTGGCTCTGCTGGATCTGATTGAAGAGGGCAACTTAGGTCTCATCCGCGCAGTTGAGAAGTTTGACCCGGAACGCGGGTTCCGTTTCTCAACCTACGCGACCTGGTGGATTCGTCAGACCATCGAACGGGCTATTATGAACCAGACCCGTACGATCCGACTGCCGATCCACATCGTCAAAGAGTTGAACGTCTATCTGCGTACCGCGCGCGAGTTGTCCCATAAACTGGACCATGAGCCAAGCGCAGAAGAAATTGCCGAACAACTCGACAAACCGGTTGATGACGTAAGCCGTATGCTGCGTCTCAACGAGCGCATTACCTCGGTTGACACCCCGCTGGGTGGCGACTCCGAAAAAGCGCTGCTGGACATCCTGGCCGATGAAAAAGACAACGGCCCGGAAGACACCACCCAGGATGATGACATGAAGCAGAGCATCGTCAAATGGCTGTTCGAACTGAACGCCAAACAGCGTGAAGTGCTGGCACGTCGTTTCGGTTTACTGGGGTATGAAGCTGCGACACTGGAAGACGTCGGCCGCGAAATTGGCCTGACCCGTGAACGTGTTCGTCAGATTCAGGTAGAAGGTCTGCGCCGCCTGCGTGAAATCCTGCAGGGGCAAGGTCTGAATATCGAAGCGCTGTTCCGCGAATAAGCATCCTTTCGTCAAAAAAGGCCCGTCGTGAGACGGGCCTTTTTCTTTTTTGCTACGGCTGGGCCGTTTCGTGCAGCAGACGCCATGTAATCCCGTCGCCTTCCTGATTAAGCACCGCGGTTGACCAGCGCACGTTGACGGGCAGGTCCGGCCGGGTTTGCGTCTCCCGGTAGTGCAGTACCGCGCCACGATCCCAGCGCTCGATCGTGGATAATTCGTCAATGACGATCTTCAGTCCGGGGCGGCTTCCTCGCTGACTGTGCAGAAAGCCCACAAGGCCGTGATAGTCGATATGAACGCCACCCGGTGGGATCATCAGAAAATCTGGCCGGAAACGGGCGAGCAGGGCGTCAGAGTCGCCTTCGCCTTTGCCTAACCAGTTTTCAAGCGCAATGTGGAGGTCGATAATGTCGTGTTCAAAAGGCGTCATGAATTCTCCTGTCGCAGCTGGTCGAGCACCTGCGTATTGTTAAGTCGGAAAACGTACAGTACAGGCAATAGGGTCATGCCTGCGGCAAAAAGAAACATTCCGTGCCAGGCGGCGAGCGGCGCCAGATAACTCTGCGCCAGACTCAGCACCTCTGCCAGCAGCAGGGCACCGGCAAAAAAGCTTAACTGACGATTGAGATTCCACAGCGCGCTGGCATCCGGCATCTCTTCCCGGCGCGTTGTCAGAAAAGCGCTGCTCTGAGCGGTACTGCTGCACAGGCTTCCCCCCGCGCCCATCAGGGCAAACGCAACGACAGGAAGCAGCGTAGCCGAACTGACGTTAAGCAAAAGCAGAATGCCCGTCGCCTGCAGCAGGCAGCCGATAACAATCAGCGGCTGTGGGCCGATACGGTTAAAATAGCGTCCCGTCGCCGTGATGGCGATAAACGATGCCACGGACCACGGCAGCATGAGCATACCCGTTGCGGCTGGACTCATGTTCGCCTCGTGCTGAAGATAAAACATGCCCGTAACGTTCACCCCGATAAATACGCCAGGAACGCATACATAGACAAGCATGGCAAAACGCAAAAGCGGGTCCGCGAGCAACCGCAGGTTGAGCAGCCTGGCCGCTTTCATCGCGGGTATTTCATGTTTAAGCCACAGGCAGGCCAACACAAAGGTCACGATGGCCACCGGAAGCGTCGCGAAAAATATCCACCGCCAGCTTAGCATCTGCACCAGCAGGCCCCCGATAGCGGGGGAGCAGGCAGGAGCAAGCAGCGCGACCAGCATGACCGCCGAGGAGAGTCTGGCTCGCTCGTGAGGCTGAAACAGTTGCCAGGTCAGCGCCTGTCCGACGGGGATCAGTAAGCCACCGCCCACGCCCTGCAGCACGCGCCAGGCGATCAGACTTTCCAGCGTTGCAGACAAGCCTGCCGCAGCAGAAGCCGCGCTGAACAGAAAAAGCGAGATCAGGATGACCCGCTTTGGTCCGAAGCGGCGCGTGAGCATGCTGCTAAACGGGATCGCCAGCGTCAGGCCGGCAATGTACCCGTTACTGACCCAGGCAAGCGCTGAAGGCGTGGCGTTAAGGGCTTGCGCCATCGCCGGAAAAGCGACGCTGGCAATAAACATGTTGATCAAATCAAGAAAAAAGCCCAGCAGATAGACAGCGGCGACTTTGCTGCGATACGTCATGGTGGATCCTCCCGTGAGGAGGCGTATCGTATCGACCCCGGAAACAGGGATAAACCTGACAAAGCGCGATATACTGTCAAAAAAATTTTGACGGTAAAAGGCGTAATGATGATTAACCTACAGCGGACGCAGATGTTTGTTGCGGTGGCCGATACCGGCAGCTTTACTGCCGCAGCCGATGCGCTGGGTCTGACAAAAGCCGTGGTCAGCTTCAATATTCGCCAGCTCGAAGCCGAGCTGGGGGTGACGCTGCTGCTGCGCTCCACCCGCCGCCTGACGTTAACCGAGGCGGGAGCGCTTTTTCATCAGCGCAGCGTGGCGCTTCTGAAGGACGCAGAACGGCTGCAGGATGATGTTCGCGCGAATCATGCAGGACTCACGGGGGAATTGCGGATCACCACCACCCCTGAGTATGGTTCGCGGGTCGTGGTACCGTTGCTGGCAAGGTTTAGCCAGCTGCACCCGGAGCTTCGCGTGCGTCATGTTTCGTCTTCACTCCATGCCGACCTGATCTCAGAGCGCTTTGACGTGGCTATTCGGTTGGGAACGCTTACCGACTCGCGCTACCACGCCGCATTGATTTCACATTTTTCCATCCTGCCCGTCGCGACGCCGGAATGGCGGATGAATCATCCGGTTGAATCGCTTGCGCAGCTGGCGCAAGCCGACTGGATTATTCACGAGCGCTTAGCGTCGCCGCTGAGCTGGCAGGTGAAAGATGCCAGCGGTGCGCCTGAAATGCTTGAGATAAAAAAAGCGCCGCGCCTGTTTGCCGACAGCGCGCAGGCGCTTATGGCCTTTGCGCTTGCGGGAAGTGGCGTGGCGTTACTGCCGGAATGGCTGGTGCGCGATGCGCTTGATGCGGGAAAACTGGTCCCGGTTTTACCGGAATATACCTTCGCGCGGCAGGGCATCCACGCGGTTTATCCGGATGCCCGGCACGTGCCTGCGAAAGTGCGCACCTTTATTGATTTTATGCGCGCCTGCGTGAATTAATCGTGCATCATCTTTTTGATGAGCGCAGAGAACTGCTCCCGTTCGGCCTTATTAAGACGCCCTAAAAACGCCTCATCCACCTCGTTGCTGACCGGCTGGCAGTCTGCAAGCAGGGCTTCGCCTTCCGGCGTCAGGAAGACAAACCGGCGGCGCTTATCTGCGGGATCGTGCTCGCGTTTGACCAGCCCGCGCGCCTCCATTCGGCTGAGCATCTCCGCCAGAGTCGCCTTCGTGCTGACCGCCACTTCGGTCAATGACACCTGCTCAATGCCCGGGTGCTCGGCAATGGAGCGCATAACCGCATACTGCGGCTTGGTCAGTTCCGGCAGGGAATGTTGCCACTTAGCGGTATGCTGTTGAAAAAGCTGACGTAACAGGTGGAACGCCTCTTGTCTTAGTTCCATGAACACTCCGACAGAAAAAATCACCCCCTATGATAGCCGCTAAAGCCCGGGATGATAACGCGGGATTTTTTAGCAATTAATGTGATCGTGTGCGAACGATCTTGTCAGTAGAGCGATCCGGGAGTAGTTTATTTATAAATGTTCGTACACGAACAAATTGATTGAGGTGATGAATGAGATTGATCGTGGGAATGACAGGAGCAACGGGGGCTCCGCTCGGCGTGGCGCTGCTGCTGGCGCTGAAGGAAATGCCGGAGGTAGAGACCCATCTGGTCATGTCGAAGTGGGCAAAAACAACCATTGAGCTGGAAACGCCTTACAGCGTGCAGGACGTTGCTGCGCTGGCTGACGTTGTTCACAGCCCGGCTGACCAGGCCGCCACCATCTCCTCCGGCTCGTTTCGCACCGACGGCATGATAGTCATTCCCTGCAGCATGAAAACGCTGGCGGGGATCCGCGCGGGCTACGCCGAAGGGCTGGTGGGCCGTGCGGCAGATGTGGTGCTGAAAGAGGGGCGCAAGCTGGTGCTCGTTCCCCGCGAAACGCCGCTCAGCACCATTCATCTGGAGAACATGCTGGCGCTTTCCCGCATGGGCGTGGCGATGGTGCCGCCCATGCCTGCGTATTACAACCACCCGCAAACCGCCGATGACATCACCCAGCATATCGTCACTCGTGTGCTCGACCAGTTTGGTCTGGAGCACAAAAAGGCGCGCCGATGGAACGGGTTGCGGGAGGCGAAACATTTTTCACAGGAGAACAAAGATGGCATTTGATGATTTGAGAAGCTTCCTGCAGGCGCTCGATGAGCAAGGGCAACTGCTGAAAATTGAGGAAGAGGTGAATGCGGAGCCGGATCTGGCGGCGGCAGCCAACGCCACAGGCCGTATTGGCGACGGCGCGCCCGCGCTGTGGTTCGACAATATTCGTGGCTTTACCGACGCCCGCGTGGTGATGAACACCATCGGCTCGTGGCAAAACCACGCCATATCGATGGGGCTGCCAGCGAACACCCCGGTAAAAAAACAGATCGACGAGTTTATTCGCCGCTGGGATAAATTCCCCGTTACGCCGGAGCGCCGCGCTAACCCGGCCTGGGCGCAAAATACGGTCGACGGTGAAGACATTAACCTGTTCGATATCCTGCCGCTGTTTCGCCTGAACGACGGTGACGGCGGTTTTTATCTCGATAAAGCGTGCGTTGTCTCGCGCGATCCGCTCGACCCGGACCATTTCGGCAAGCAGAACGTCGGGATCTACCGCATGGAGGTCAAGGGCAAGCGCAAGCTCGGCCTGCAGCCGGTACCGATGCACGATATCGCCCTCCATCTGCACAAAGCGGAAGAGCGCGGACAAGATCTGCCGATCGCGATTACTCTCGGCAACGACCCGATCATCACCCTGATGGGCGCCACGCCGCTGAAATACGATCAGTCTGAGTATGAAATGGCCGGCGCGCTGCGCGAAAGCCCGTACCCGATTGCCACCGCGCCGCTGACCGGCTTCGACGTGCCGTGGGGGTCTGAAGTGATCCTGGAAGGGGTGATTGAAGGCCGCAAACGTGAAATCGAAGGGCCGTTCGGCGAGTTTACCGGACACTATTCCGGTGGCCGTAATATGACGGTGGTCCGTATCGACAAAGTTTCTTACCGCACCAAACCGATCTTCGAATCCCTTTACCTCGGCATGCCGTGGACCGAGATTGACTATCTGATGGGACCAGCCACCTGCGTGCCGCTTTACCAGCAGCTGAAGGCAGAATTCCCGGAAGTGCAGGCGGTGAACGCGATGTACACCCACGGTCTGCTGGCAATTATCTCCACCAAAAAACGCTACGGTGGTTTTGCCCGCGCGGTCGGTTTACGCGCCATGACCACGCCGCACGGTCTGGGCTACGTGAAGATGGTGATTATGGTGGATGAGGATGTCGATCCGTTCAACCTCCCGCAGGTGATGTGGGCGCTCTCATCGAAGGTCAATCCGGCAGGGGATCTGGTGCAGCTGCCGAACATGTCAGTGCTTGAACTTGACCCTGGCTCCAGCCCGGCGGGCATTACCGACAAACTGATTATTGATGCCACCACGCCTGTTGCACCGGACACCCGTGGCCACTACAGCCAGCCGGTACAGGATCTGCCTGAAACTAAAGCCTGGGCTGAAAAACTGACCGCGATGCTGGCAGCACGCCAATAAGGAGGAAAAGATGATTTGTCCACGTTGTGCCGATGAGCATATTGAAGTGATGGCGACGTCACCGGTGAAAGGGGTCTGGACCGTTTATCAGTGCCAGCATTGTCTTTATACCTGGCGCGATACCGAACCGCTGCGTCGTACCAGCCGCGAGCATTACCCGGAAGCGTTCCGCATGACGCAGAAGGATATTGATGAAGCACCGCAGGTGCCGACGATCCCGCCGCTGTTGTAAAAATAAGCCCGGTGGCGCTGCGCTTACCGGGCCTAAAGGTTTTGTAGGTCGGGTAAGGCGAAGCCGCCACCCGACAAAACAGACCGCAGAAAACTAAACCAGACTCTTCAACCGATAAATCCACTCCAGCGCCTGACGCGGCGTCAGTGAATCCGGGTCGAGGTTCTCCAGCGCTTCCACCGCAGGCGACGTTTCTTCCGGTGGCGCCAACAGCGACATCTGGGTGCCATCGATCTGCGTCGCCGCCGCATTCGGCGAGAGGCTTTCCAGCTCACGCAGCTTCTGGCGAGCGCGCTTGATCACCTCTTTTGGTACACCTGCCAGCGCCGCAACGGCCAGGCCATAGCTCTTGCTCGCCGCGCCATCCTGCACCGTGTGCATAAAGGCAATGGTATCGCCGTGCTCCAGCGCATCAAGATGAACGTTAGCCACGCCTTCCATTTTCTCCGGCAGCTGCGTCAGCTCGAAGTAGTGGGTGGCGAACAGCGTCATGGCCTTGATTTTATTCGCGAGGCTTTCAGCACAGGCCCAGGCCAGTGACAGGCCGTCATAGGTTGAGGTTCCGCGTCCCACTTCGTCCATCAGCACCAGGCTGTGCTCCGTTGCGTTATGCAGAATATTAGCCGTTTCGGTCATCTCGACCATGAAGGTTGAGCGACCGCTCGCCAGATCGTCCGCTGCCCCAACGCGGGTGAAGATACGATCGATGGGGCCAATCTCCACTTTTTGCGCCGGGACGTAGCTGCCGATATAGGCGAGCAAAGCAATCAGCGCCGTCTGGCGCATATAGGTACTCTTACCGCCCATGTTCGGGCCGGTAATGATCAGCATTCTTCTCTGCGGCGAGAGGCTCAGCGGGTTGGCGATGAACGGTTCGTTCAGCACCTGCTCAACGACCGGGTGACGGCCTTCCGTAATGCGAATGCCGGGCTTGTCGGTAAAGGTCGGGCAGGTATAGTTTAGCGTTTCAGCCCGTTCTGCCAGGTTCACCAGCACGTCCAGCTCCGCCAGCGCGCTGGCGCTGAGCTGCAGGTCAGCAAGGTGCGGCATCAGCATGTCGAACAGCTCGTCATACAGCTGTTTTTCCAGCGCCAGGGCTTTACCTTTCGAGGTGAGTACTTTGTCCTCGTACTCTTTCAGCTCGGGAATGATGTAACGCTCGGCGTTTTTCAAGGTCTGACGACGTACGTAGTGAATCGGCGCCAGATGGCTCTGCCCGCGGCTGATCTGAATGTAGTAACCGTGTACCGCGTTATATCCCACTTTCAGCGTGTCGAGCCCAAGACGCTCGCGTTCGCGAATTTCCAGCTTATCGAGATAGTCCGTCGCGCCGTCGGCCAGCGCGCGCCATTCGTCCAGCTCTTCGTTGTAGCCTGGAGCAATCACGCCGCCATCGCGCACCAGAACCGGAGGCGCATCGATAATGGCGCGCTCCAGCAGTTCGCGAAGTTCAGTGAATTCGCCCATCGTTTCGCGGAGTTTCTGTACCGGCGCGCTGTCAACGTCACTCAGCTGCGCACGCAGTTCCGGCAGCTGCTGGAAAGCATGACGCATACGCGCAAGGTCGCGCGGGCGCGCGGTGCGCAGAGCCAGACGGGCCAGGATACGCTCCAGATCGCCCACCTGGCGCAGGACCGGCTGCAGCTCGGTATAGCGATCCTGCAGGGCGGCAATGGTCTGCTGACGGCAGACAAGGGTATCCGTATCGCGAATCGGCATATGCAGCCAGCGTTTCAGCATGCGACTGCCCATCGGCGTCACCGTGCTGTCGAGCACCGACGCGAGCGTGTTTTCAACGCCACCTGCCAGGTTCTGGGTGATCTCCAGGTTACGGCGCGTGGCGGCATCCATGATGATGCTGTCCTGCTGGCGCTCCATGGTGATAGAACGGATATGCGGCAGGGCGGTGCGCTGGGTGTCTTTCACGTACTGCAGCAGGCAACCTGCGGCACACAGCCCGCGTGGAGCATTTTCCACGCCAAAGCCAATCAGATCGCGGGTACCGAACTGCAGGTTCAGCTGCTGGCGCGCGGTATCAATTTCGAATTCCCACAGCGGGCGACGGCGCAATCCGCGACGGCCTTCAATCAGCGCCATTTCGGCGAAGTCTTCGGCGTAGAGCAATTCTGCCGGGTTGGTGCGCTGCAGTTCGGCAGCCATCGTTTCGCGGTCAGCCGGCTCACTCAGGCGAAAACGCCCGGAGCTGATGTCCAGCGTGGCGTAGCCAAACCCTTTGCCGTCCTGCCACAGCGCCGCCAGCAGGTTATCCTGGCGCTCCTGAAGCAGGGCTTCATCACTGATGGTGCCTGGCGTGACGATGCGCACGACTTTGCGCTCAACCGGGCCTTTCGAGGTTGCCGGATCGCCGATTTGTTCGCAGATGGCAACGGACTCACCCTGATTCACCAGCTTGGCCAAATAGTTTTCAACCGCGTGGTGCGGGATACCGGCCATCGGGATGGGCTCGCCTGCGGATGCGCCACGTTTGGTTAGCGAGATGTCGAGCAACTGCGACGCACGTTTAGCATCGTCATAAAACAGCTCGTAAAAATCGCCCATGCGGTAAAACAGCAGGATTTCCGGATGCTGTGCCTTCAGCTTCAGGTACTGCTGCATCATCGGCGTATGTGCGTCGAAATTGTCGATTGTGCTCATGGAGTTATGATGTCCATTTCTTTGAAAATAAACCGTTTTGAGCGGCTCAGTGGCCGTTTGTTCGTTCTATTGTCGCATGAAAAAAAGGTACGGCGCAGAAAAATGTGGCGGCTTTACGAGGCGCCTTCAGACATTAACTCTATGACGATTTTTCCATGCTCAACGCCCACCCTGACCTGGGAGTTGGTGGTAAAGCCCGCCTTTTCAAGCCAGTCTCCTTTTAAGCTCAGCGCCGCATGCACGCTGTATCGCTTTGGTATCTTCGTTTTTCGATCCTCGTGACGTTTTCTGAAATATCCCACTTTTAAATGGCGGTAGGGTTTGCCGATCGCGATCTCTTTCATAGGGTCTCCAGACTATACGGACAACGGTCATTCCTGATGCCTGTATAAAATACCAGTGATTTCCAGGAGGTGCAGGGTTAATAGTGGAATCAGGCTTCAGAAAACGGAATGCAACACCTGAAATCCACAGTTTTAAAGTGTATTATTGATGCATCTTATTATTTGGTAAGTCGCTATGACCGGTAAACGCATATCACGTGAAAAAGAGACCATCGCGAAAATGATCGCGTTGTACGCAAAGCAGTGTCCACAGGCTTCTCAGGAAGCGGGGCATTATCAGGGGCTCAACGCGTATGCTGATAAGCGCCTGGATAAGTGCGTTTTTGGTGAAGAAAAGCCCGCCTGTAAACAATGCCCGGTGCACTGCTACCAGCCTGCCAGACGTGAAGAGATGAAGCAGATTATGCGCTGGGCAGGCCCGCGTATGTTATGGCGTCACCCCATTCTGACCGTCCGCCATCTGATGGATGACCGTCGTCCGGTGCCGGAACTGCCGGAGAAGTATCGACCGAAAAAGTGAACCGATCAGCTTCGTAGCGGGCGGCAAATCACGTTCAGGGCCAGCGCGCTGCAGAGTGGAAAGAGCGCCAGCAGCAGCCACGGGTAAATCGCCTGCGTTGAAGGCACCAGCGCGCGATCCAGCAGGCTGCCAAATAACAAATTTCCAGCCAGTACCGCAATGCCTCCGGCGGTGGAGAGTGCGCCATAGTGCGCGCCCAGCGTGGATTCATCGGCGAACCGCGGAATGAGATCTTTTGCCGACGGCACCAACAGCATCTGCCCCAGCGTCAGCAGCGTGACAAACGAGACCGAGGGCAGAAGCCGCAGCCAGCCTTCAGGCGGTTCTGTTGCCGCAAACATTGCCACGCTCGCAAAGGCGGCGGAAAGCAGCAAAAAGCCCACCGGAAGAATGTTCACCGCGCCCACGCGTCGGGCGAAACGCGCCAGCGGCAGCTGTAAGGTAATGATCAGAACGGAGGCCAGCATAAAAAGCGGGCCGAGATCTTTCTCGTTACCGCCGGAGCGCTGGATCTCCACCGGCAGCGCCAGATAGAGCTGGTTATAGCTTAACAGCCAGGAGCTGTAGGCAATGATAAAGGCGACAAAGCGCGGCTGGCGGAACGTCGTCCACCAGGGCTCTATTTTTATCTTCTGTGAACGTTGCCCGGCAGCAGGTAGACAGAAGTAAAGCACCACTAGCGCAATGATAAAGACGCCTGCCCCCGCCAGCGCTACCTGGCGGAAGCCAAGCCCCGTTAGCAGAGCGCCAGCAACCGGGCCCAGTACCGCGCCGAGCTCCCCGCAGACGGCAAAGAGCGCGAACCACTCCGCCCGGCTTCGTTTCCCTTTCGCCTCGCTGTGGGTACCCGCTTTCGCCAGCAGAGCCTCAATTGAGGGAGAAAATAACGCGCCGCCGACGCCCGTCAGACACGCGCCCAGAATAATCGGCCACAGCGATCCCCCGAAGGCCAGCAGCAGATAGCCTGAAACACGAACTATGCAGCCGCTGAGGATGATGACCTTCGCGCCAAACCGGTCCGAGAGCGCACCGCCAACGATAAACATCCCCTGCTGCGAGAACGTGCGCAGGCCCAGGATCAGCCCGATGAGCCCGCCGGAGAGCAGCATGTCGTCACGCAGAAATATCGCCAGGAAGGGAACGACGGCGTAAAAACCAATGTTAAAAACAAACTGGCTACCCAGTAAAACGGGCGGCCAGAGCGTGGTGGCGGGGCGAAGGGACATTGTCGATCACTCGTCCCTAAACGATAAAGTGAATGTGCTTTTTGCCATGAAACGGCGAGATCTCAATTTTGGTTTTGACCCGGAAGACATCCCAGAGCAACGACTCGGATAAGATGTCCTGCGGCGTTCCGGTCGCCACAATTTGCCCTTTTTGCATCACAATCAGCGAGTCGCAGAACATTGAAGCGTGGTTGAGATCGTGGATGGCGACGATACTGGTAACGGGTAATTGGCTGATCAACTGCATCAGCTGCATCTGATGATGGATATCCAGGTGGTTGGTCGGTTCATCCAGCAGGATTTCGGTTGGCGTTTGTGCCAGCGCGCGGGCAATATGCACCCGCTGACGCTCGCCGCCGGACAGGCTCAGCCAGCCCTGCTCGCTGCGGTCCAGCATATCGACACGCTGCAGAGCCGCGGTGACGGTGTCGTCATCCTGCGCGCTCCAGTTAGAAAAAGGGGAGTGGTGCGGAATACGTCCAAGTTTGACCACGTCGCGCACGCGCATATTGGCGTCGGTCATCCCGTGCTGCTCAACGAACGCCACCCGGCGGGCAAGCTGCTTTTTGGCGATGCGGGAAATGTCCTGCCCGTCCAGGGTCACGCTGCCCGAATCCGGGCGACGCAGGCCTGCCAGGATACGCAAAAGGGACGATTTGCCGCAGCCGTTAGGACCAAGCAAACCCACCGTTTCGCCGCGTGAAACCTTCAGCGAGACACCATTGACGATAACTTTTTTGCCTACCTTCCAGGTAATATTTTCAGCGCAGATACTCATCACTTATTCCTTGAGCGGTAGATAATCACGGCAAAGAAAGGTACGCCCACCAGCGCGGTGACCACGCCGACGGGCAGGCTTTGCGGGGCAATCAGCATGCGCGAGGCGATATCGGCCAGCACCATCAGGATCGCCCCCGCCAGCGCGCTGGCAATCAGCAGCGTGCGGTGCAGCGGCCCGAACAGGAAGCGCATGACGTGCGGCACCACCAGCCCTACAAAGCCGATTGAGCCCGCCATGCTGACGATGGTCGCGGTGATCAGTGCCGTGGTGGTAAAGAGGGCAAGACGCACCCAGGGCACGGCAATGCCTAAGGAGGCAGCCGCGTCATCACCAAAGGTAAAGGCGTCCAGCGCCCGGGAATAGTAGAGGCAGACGGCAAGGCCCGCCAGCACGACAACCAGCGCCAGCTGGAATTCCGGCCAACGCACGCCGCTAAAGCTGCCCAGCAGCCAGAACATCACGTCGCGCGCCTGCTGCGCGCTGGCGGAGGTGCTGATGGTGTAGGCGGTAATGGCGTTGAAAAGCTGAGATGCAGCAACGCCTGCCAGAATGGTGCGTTCATTGCCGCCGCGCGCGCCGTTCGTCAGAAAGGCGACAAACGCAAAGGCGGCGAACGCCCCGGCAAACGCCCCCGCAGAGAGCGATACCGCGCCGGTGCCGATGCCCAGGACGACGACCGACACCGCCCCGGTTGAGGCACCCGCCGACACGCCGAGCACGTAGGGTTCCGCCAGCGCGTTCTTCAGCAGGCTTTGCAGCACGGCACCGCAGATGGCTAAACCGGCCCCGCAGCAGGCCGCCACCAGCGCGCGGCTCAGGCGAAAGTCCCAGATTACGCTCTCATAGATGCGGTTGAGCGGAACGTCGGTCAGCCCCAGCTTATTACCAATAGCGTAAAAGACGTTGGAGAGCGGAATCGACAGCTCGCCGACGCTGACGCCAAGAGCAATCACTAAAAACAGCAGGACAACGGCAAGCAGAGCGGAAGTGGTCAGGATCAGGCCCTGGCGGGCCTGAAGTACGGCTGCCGTCATCAGTTCAGCCCCAGTTTTCTGAGCTGTTCACCCACCTGTTCAGCACCGTAAATCGTACGAATCGTCGGGTTCATCGCCTGACCGTCCATCACCACGATATGGCCTTTTTTGACGGCATCAAGCTGGCTCACGGCAGGATCGCTTTTCAGGAATTTGATTTTCTCATCCGCGTTATCCAGCGCCCAGCGGTTGCGGTCCAGACTGGAGACGACAATCACATCAGGGTTCGCGGCAATAATACTTTCCCAGCCGACGGTCGGCCATTCGGTCTCAGCGGTAATGGCGTTATGGCCACCCAGCACGTTAGCAATAAAACCGGAGGCGCTATTTTTCCCGCCGACATAGGCATCTGCCGAAGGCGAGGCGCTTGAGAACCAGAAAACAAACGAGAGATCTTTTTTGTTTTTACCAAATTCCTGACGCAGGTCGGCCTCACGTTTTTTGAAATCAGCGATAACGGCCTGGCCGCGCGCTTCAACGTTGAAAATCTTCGCGAAATCTTCAATCTCTTTATAAAGGTACGTCATATCCCACAGCGTCTGGCGGCTGCCGTACATATCGCCTGCCGCTTTTTTGGTGGCGCACATGCCTGGAGATAAATAGCTGTTCACGCCGACGGTAGCCAGATCTTCACGTTTTGCGACCTTACTTTCCGGCCCAAGCAGCAGCGGCAGCTGTGCAGGAACAAAATCGGGGTTTTGCGCAAGGATGGATTCAAGAGTCGGAATTTCGACGGTCAGGGTTTTGATTTTTGCATTCTGCTCAGCCAGCTGCGGCAGCACCTTGGTCGGCCAGAAGGCGCTGGCTTTGACCTTATCTTCCAGCCCCAGCAGGAGCAAAATTTCCACGGTGTTCTGACCGAGGGCCACGACGCGTTCAGGCGCTTTAGTGAATGTCTCTTTATAGCCACAGTTTTCAATCGTCAGAGGATATGTGGTTGCCAGAGCAGAACTGACCGACGCAATCGCCAGGCCTAACGCGCAGATGACCTTCTTCATGAAACGCTACCCTTCATTAATATTATTTTTGATGCAAATGAAACGCATTATTAAGGCGGAATTTTATACAGAGGAAAATATATTGTGTCAATGAGGGACAATTGCGCAGGGTGACGAAAAGCGGCGCCATAAGCGGCGCCGGAATGTCGGGTTAAAGCAGGCTCTCTTTATCGATTCCCAGACGCTTCATGCGAGAGAGCAGGGTAGTGCGTTTCAGCCCCAGCCGCTGAGCTGCGCCCTTCGGTCCGGCTACCACGCCGTTGGTCTCTTTCAGTACGCGCATAATGAGCTGATATTCATCTTCGCCTTCCAGCGCGACCTCTGCCGAAAGCGTGGGGGCTTCCTGAAGGGAGACTTCAGGCAAAGAGAGCTGAAGAACGTTCCCGCGCGTCAGCAGTACCGCGCGCTCAATGACGTTTTCCAGCTCGCGCACGTTCCCCGGCCACTCCATCGCCGAAAGGGTACGTAGCGTTTCGGCAGGAATACTGTCGATATTCCTCCCCATCCGGCGGGCAATCTTCGCGGTAAAGGCCTTCACCAGCAGCGGAATATCTTCCGGGCGCTCGCGCAGCGGCGGCAGGCAGATCGGAAAGACGTTCAGGCGATAGTAGAGATCGCTGCGAAACTCGCGGTCGGCGACCATCTTTTTCAGGTCGCGGTTGGTGGCGGCAATCAGCCGCACGTCGGTCTGGATCAGCTTGTTGCTGCCGAGGCGCTCAAACTCCTGCTCCTGCAAAACGCGCAGCAGCTTGGGCTGCAGCTCCAGCGGCATATCGCCCACTTCGTCGAGGAACAGCGAGCTTTTATCCGCCAGTTCGAAACGGCCCAGCCGCTGGCTGCTGGCCCCGGTAAAGGCGCCGCGCTCGTGGCCGAAGAGGTCACTTTCCAGCAGACCCGCGGGCATCGCCGCGCAGTTCATCTTCACCATCCGCCGGCTGTTGCGGTTGCTCAGGTTATGAATGGCGCGGGCTATCAGCTCTTTACCGGTGCCGGTTTCACCGAGGATCAGCACCGTGCTGTCGCTCTGGGCCACCATCTCCACCTGCTTAAGCACGCTGTACATGGCATCGCTGCGCCCGATGATTTCGCCAAACTCGCTGTCCACGTTGTTGAGCTGTTCGGTCAGGGCCAGGTTTTCGTCCACCAGCCGCTCTTTCAGGCGGTGGATCTCCTGATAGGCGAGGGCGTTATCCAGCGCGATGGAAATACGCTCGGCGATCTGGCGCAGCAGCTTCAGGTTGGCGGTGGTAAACACGGCTTCATCGCACTGCGCCAGTTTGAGCACCCCAAGCATGGTGCTGCCGGACATCAGCGGCAGGAGGCACAGGGTCTGAATTTTGTTGCCCCAGGTGTTAAACAGCATCCGCTCGTACGGCGCCACCGGGTCCTGCTCGCTGAGATTAAGCAGCAGGATCTCTTTGCTTTTAAATACCCGCTCAGAAAGGGTGCCCGCTTCGTCCACCTCGCTCTGCTCGTGCGCCGGATTGGCCTCATCAAGATAGTGGGTGGAGTAGATGTTCAGCTTGCCTTTGCGGTTCCCGCGTAGCGCGATGCTGATGGCGTCGATCCTGAAATAGTGGTGGATCTCCTTGGCGACTTCGCTGACCAGCTCGTCCATGTCGAGCCTTGAGAGTACGGCGTTAGTGATGGCGACCAGAATGCGGAAGTTATCGCGCTCGCGGCTCAGCAGGTCGTAATCCACGTTATTGGTGACGCGGCTTTGGATCTGCTCCGCGACGACGGCCACAATCTGCGTGAAGGTATGCAACCGCTCGTACTCCGCCTCGCTCCAGGGCTGGTCGGTATTGCGGATAAACTCGCAGCCGCCAAAAATATGGCCCTCCGCCGCCAGCGGCAGCATGCCGTAATGACCGAAAGGCTGATAGAGATTGCTCTCTGCCAGCCGCGGCCATGCCATCCGAAACTCTTCAAAATTGCAGTGCAGCACTTCAGGCCGGGAGAGAATGCGGCGCACCGGGCCGTGCGCGAGGTACGTTTCGTCTTCGTATTCAAACGTTTTGCCATTATCGCGCGTGGAATAGTAGCTCGCGCGGTGCGTTCCACTATGCCAGAGCACAATCGCCGCGCTGTCCGCCAGCGCTGATTGCCTGACCAGCCGCGTCAGGGCATCGCTCAGCGCGCCGAGATCGGGCTGTTGTAAAAGTGTGCGCGTGATGTCAAACAGGCCCTGCTGTCCAAGATCGCTCATCGGTGTATACGGCATTATTGCTTTCCACTAGAAACTGGCAAAAAAGAGACTTCACTGCTGACCGCTTATGACGCGGTTCTAGCAAATTCGGGGTAACGGCTCAGCGTGCGGCAGATCCAGCGTGCGCTTCACGCCATAAAGTCCGGTCAGGCGCACCCCTTTGCGCTCAACCACGTCGCCAATGATGGCCGCGTCTTTCCCTAAGGGATGCGCTCTCAGCTGTTCAAGTACGGCTTCCGCCGCCGAACGTTCCACGCCGATCGCCAGCTTGCCCTCGTTGGCAAAGTTTAGCGGGTCAAGCCCTAAAAGCTCACTCAGCCCCCGCACGGCAGGCTTAACGGGCAGGTCGCGCTCGCTCAGTTCAATCCCGCACCCGCTGCTTGCGGCGAACTCGTGGACAACGGCATTCACCCCGCCCCGGGTGGCGTCGCGCAGGGCTTTGACGCCCGGGATGTCGCGCAGCGTCTGGATAAGCGGGGTGAGCACCGCGCAGTCGCTGCGAAGCTCGCCGTCCAGCCCCAGGCCTTCGCGCAGGTTCAGGATGGTTGCCCCGTGGCAGCCCAGCGTTCCGCTGACAATCAGCACGTCGCCCACCGAAAGCTGCTGCGCGCCCCAGTGAACGTCGGCGGGGATCGCCCCCATGCCGGCGGTGTTGACGAAGAGCTTATCGGCCGCGCCGCGCTGGACCACTTTGGTATCGCCGGTGACGATAGCAATCCCCGCCTCGCGGGCGGTATGCGCCATGCTGTTGACCACTGCCGCAAGCGTCTCCATCGGTAATCCTTCTTCGAGGATAAATCCGCACGAGAGGTAGCGCGGAATGGCGCCGCTGACGGCCACGTCGTTGGCCGTACCGCAGACGGCGAGCTTGCCAATATCGCCGCCCGGGAAGAATAGCGGGTCAATCACGTAGCTGTCGGTGGAGAACGCCAGCCGGTCGCCGTGTGCGGTGAGGGTTGAGAGCGCGATGCGAGCCTGATCCTCCTGCTCGGCGAGCCAGGGGTTATTAAAGGCCTCCATGAACAGCCTGTTAATCAGCTGCTGCATCGCCTGTCCACCGCTTCCGTGCGCCATTTCCACCGTGTTCATGCTTCACACTCCTGGTTGCGATACTGATACCACGCGGCGCATGCCCCTTCAGAGGAGACCATCAGCGCGCCAAACGCGGTTTGCGGGTTACAGGTGTTGCCAAATAGCGGGCAGTGATGAGGTTTGCATTTGCCGGTAAGCACCTCGCCACAGCGGGACCGGGGATCGTCGCACACCTGCTGCGGCTGAGGGCGGAAGTGCGCTTCGGCATCAAATTCGCAATAGGCAGGCGTCAGGCGCACGCCGGATTCCGCAATCAGCCCCAGCCCGCGCCACTCGCTGTCGCCCTCAACGCTAAACACGTCGGCAATCGCCTGCTGCGCCCGTTCATTTCCCGCATCGGGCACCACGCGGCGGTACTGGTTTTCAACCGCGCTCAGAGACGCTATTTTCTGCTCAACCAGCATGGCTACGCCTTGCAGTAGATCAAGCGGTTCGAAACCAGCCACCACTAACGGACGATTGTATTGATCAGCGATAAAACCGTAGGCGTCTGTGCCAATCACCATGCTGACGTGGCCCGGCGCCAGAAACGCGTCGATGCCGTTGTCTGGCTCTTCGAGCAGACTGCGCAGCGTGGGAATGAGCGTAATATGCTGGCAGAAAAAGAAAAAGTTAGTGACGTTGCGCGCTTTCGCCTGCTGCAGCGTGATGGCCGTAGCGGGCATGGTGGTTTCAAAACCCAGCCCGAAAAAGACGACCTTGCGCTCAGGGTTAGCCTCTGCCAGCGTCAGGGCATCCATCGGCGAGTAAACGATCCGCACGTCCGCGCCGCGCGCCTTCGCCTGCAACAGCGAGCCGTTTTTCCCCGGCACGCGCATCGCGTCGCCAAAGGTGCAGAAAATGACGTCGGGCTGGCCGGCAATTTCGATGCAGCTGTCGATACGCCCCATCGGCAAAACGCACACCGGGCAGCCGGGGCCGTGAATAAACTCGATGTTCTCCGGCAGCAGCTGGTCGAGGCCAAACTTGAAGATGGCGTGCGTGTGCCCGCCGCACACCTCCATGATCCGCAGCGGCCTTTCGTTCGTGTAGTCCAGCAGCGCCGCGCGCGTTTTCAGATGTCCGATAAGCTGCATCACCTGTTCTGGCGCGCGATATTCATCAACGTAACGCATAGGCTAGCGCTCCTCGCCGTACAGGAGCGCGCCCACGTCCGGCTCCACGTCAAACATGTTTTGCAGCGCGTCCAGCGTGTCGCGGGCTTCCGCTTCGTTAATCACGCTCATCGCAAACCCCACGTGGACCAGCACCCACTGGCCGAGGCGCGACGCGCCCGTCTCATCGGTGCTGCCCACCAGCGTCAGGTCGACGTCGCGCAGGATGCCGCAAACCTCCACTTTGGCCTGATTGCCGTCGAGGGAATGGATTTGTCCCGGTACGCCTATGCACATCGTTCGCTCTCCAGCCAATCCAGCCAGGCGGCCATGCCGTCGCCGCGCGTGGCGGAAACCAGCAGGATGTGAATGTCCGGGTTCACCTCGCGGGCACAGGCAAGGCACTTATCCACGTCGAAGTTCAGGTACGGCAGCAGATCGACTTTGTTCAGCAGCATGAGGGAGGCGGCGGCGAACATGTGCGGGTACTTCAGCGGCTTGTCCTCCCCTTCGGTCACGGAGAGCACCGCCACTTTATGCCGTTCGCCGAGGTCGAAGCTTGCCGGGCAGACCAGGTTACCGACGTTTTCGATAAACAGGATGCCGTTATCCGCCAGCGGCAGGCGAGGGGCGGCGTCGGCAATCATCTGCGCATCCAGGTGGCAGCCCTTGCCGGTGTTAACCTGAATGGCGGGCGTCCCGGTTTCGCGGATGCGCGCCGCGTCGTTAACGGTTTGCTGATCGCCTTCGATAACCGCGCAGGAGACGCGTTGGTTCAGGCGCTTGAGCGTTTCGGTCAGCAGCGTGGTTTTGCCAGAGCCGGGGCTGGAGACCAGGTTCAGCACCAGCAGTTGACGCGCGGCAAAGCGGGCGCGGTTGCGGGCGGCGATCTGGTTATTTTTGTCCAGCACGTCGATCTCCACCTCCAGCATCTGGCGCTGGCTCATGCCCGGCGCGTGGGTGCCCGCTTCGCCGTGGCCGTAATGCAGGTCGCCCGCGTCGGAACGCTGCGGCGCAAAGGTGATGCCGGTCAGTGCCGCCGCGGGACGCGGGGCAGGGGAAAAGGGCGCGGAGCGAAACGCGGAGTGAGGACGGTGTTCATCCCCTTCTATATACAGGTTGCCTTCGGCGCAACCGCAGGTACTACACATAACTTACTCCTTCTCGATTTCGAGGCGCAGGATCTGCATGCCGTCATCCGCCACGATGCGAAGACCCGTGCTCTGACACTGCGGGCAGCGCTGAACCTTTGATGAGAGCAGGGTGACGTACTGCTGACACTGCTCGCACCAGCACTCTGCCTGCTGCTCTTCAATATGCAGCGCGCAGCCTTCCGCCAGCGTGCCGCGGCACACCAGTTCAAAACAGAAGGTGAGGGCGCTGCTCTCGACGCAGGAAAAGGCGCCGACCTTCAGCCAGACGCCGGTGACGCGCTTCGCGTGGTTCTGCACAGCCTGCTGTTCGATAAGTTCCAGAGCCCGCTGGCAGAGGGTGATTTCGTGCATGACGCCTCCTCAATGATTTGCGCCAGTAAATGCAATAACGGTGCCAGCTTGATTTGCGTTACGGCGTGACGATGTCAGCGCTGTCGAAATGACACGTCGACACGGCGGCGTTGACAGTGTCTTTTTTAATAAAAATCATTCAAATCAACACATTAAAAACTGGCACGGAATCTGCTTAACAGCCGCTATCTCCATTAACCGGATACCTTCTATGACTATTTGGGAAATTAGCGAAAAAGCGGATTACATCGCGCAGCGCCACCAGCAGCTTCAGGATCAGTGGCACCTCTACTGTAACTCTCTGGTTCAGGGGATCACCCTGTCAAAAGCCCGACTGCATCATGCGATGAGCTGTGCGGCGCAGGGGGATATGCGCTTTGTCCTGTTCGGTCATTTCACGGTCTTTGTGACCCTGGCAGACAGCTTTAACAGCCACACCATCGAGTACTACGTTGAGAATAAAGAGGGTGAAAAACAATGTATTGCGCAGGCGCAGCTGATGGCCGACGGCATGGTCGACGGCTACGTCAGCAACCGCGATCGCCAGCAGGTACTTGAGCACTATCTGGAGAAAATCGCGCCGGTTTACAACGGTCTCTACGCCGCGGTTGAGCACGACTTGCCGGTCGACCTCAAACAGCTCGTCGTGGGAAAGGCCCCCGCAAATCTTGCCTGATAACCGAATGTCGAAAAGTGTCGATGAGACAGTTTTTCGTCGTCAAAAATGACCATCACCAGAGGATTGCCCGGTGAACCGTTTTGTAATTGCTGACTCGACGGTCTGTATTGGCTGTCGGACCTGTGAGGCGGCGTGTTCGGAAACGCACCGCCTGCACGGGCTGCAGTCCATGCCGCGCCTGCGCGTCATGCGTAATGAGAAAGAGTCTGCGCCGCAGCTCTGCCACCACTGTGAAGATGCCCCTTGCGCGGGCGTGTGTCCCGTCAATGCCATCACCCGCGTCGATGGCGCGGTCCAGCTGAACGAAAGCCTGTGCGTGAGCTGCAAGCTGTGCGGCATCGCCTGCCCGTTCGGTGCCATTGAATTCTCCGGCAGCCGCCCGCTGCATATCCCGGCGAACGCCAATACCCCGAAAGCGCCGCCTGCGCCACCGGCTCCGGCACGCGTGAGCACGCTGCTGGACTGGGTGCCCGGCATCCGCGCTATTGCGGTGAAGTGCGATCTGTGCAGCTTTGACGAACAGGGTCCGGCCTGCGTGCGGACCTGCCCGACCAAAGCGCTGATCCTGGTTAACATCCGCGATATCGCCCGCACCAGCAGGCGCAAGCGCGAGCTGACCATTAATACCGACGTCGGCGATCTTTCGCTTCTGCAGGCGCTTAACGAGGGGGCGAAGTGAACGCGATATTTATGATTAATAGCGCCGTGGCGTACTTTGCCGCTGCCGCCGCGCTGGCGCTGGTGTTCTCTTTCCATAAAACCCTGAGCGGCTGGATAGCCGGTATCGGCGGGGCGGTCGGCAGCCTGATGACGCTGGCGGCGGGCGGTGTCGTCCTGCTCGGCGGACAATCCGTGGAAACACTCATGCCGCTGATTCGCCACACCGTGGCGATTACGCCGCTGAACGCCATCTGGCTGGTGACCTTTGGCCTGTGCGGGCTGTTTATCAGCCTGTTCAATATTGACTGGCACCGCCATCAGCAGACCAAAGCCAACGGCCTGCTGGTCAATCTGCTGATGGCCGCCGCGGTCTGCACGGTTATCGCCAGCAACCTCGGCGCGCTGGTGGTGATGGCAGAGATCATGGCGCTGTGTGGCGTGTTCCTGACCGGCTGCAGCGCCTCCGGCAAGCTATGGTTTGCGCTCGGACGCCTCGGCACGCTGCTGCTGGCGCTGGCCTGCTGGCTGGTGTGGCAGCGTTTCGGCACCCTGGATTTTGCCGCGCTTAACGGCCAGCCGCTGGGGAACGACGTCTGGCTGCTGGGCACAGTCGGCTTTGGCCTGCTGGCCGGGATTATCCCGCTGCACGGTTGGGTCCCGCAGGCGCACGCGAATGCCTCTGCGCCCGCCGCCGCGCTGTTTTCGACGGTGGTAATGAAGGTCGGTTTGTTCGGTATCCTGACGATTACCCTGACGGGCGGTCAGCCGCCGCTGTGGTGGGGGGTAGCGCTGCTGATTGCGGGGATGATCACCGCATTTGTCGGCGGCCTGTACGCCCTGATGGAGCACAACATCCAGCGTCTGCTGGCCTATCACACCCTGGAAAACATCGGCATCATCCTGCTCGGCATGGGCGCGGGCGTCACCGGGCTGGCGCTCAACCAGCCGGCGCTGATTGCTGCCGGGTTTGTCGGCGGTCTGTATCACCTCGTCAACCATAGCCTGTTTAAAACCACTCTGTTCCTCGGCGCGGGCAGCGTCTGGTTCCGCACCGGCCATCGCGATATCGAAAAGCTCGGTGGGATTGGCAAAAAGATGCCGATGATTTCACTCGCCATGCTGGTGGGGCTGATGGCGATGGCCGCGCTGCCGCCGCTGAACGGCTTTGCCGGGGAGTGGGTGATCTATCAGTCCTTCTTCGCGCTCGGCCAGAGCGACGCGTTTATCGCGCGGCTGCTCGGCCCGCTGCTGGCGGTGGGCCTGGCGATTACCGGGGCGCTGGCGGTGATGTGCATGGCGAAAGTCTATGGCGTCACCTTCCTCGGCGCGCCGCGCACCCGTGAAGCGGAGAACGCCTGCTGCGCCCCGGTACTGATGGCCACCAGCGTGGTCGCGCTGGCGCTGTGCTGCATTGCGGGCGGGGTTGCCGCGCCGTGGCTGCTGCCGCTGCTGGGCCACGCCGTTCCGCTGCCGCTGGCGACGGCGCATACCGTTGTCTCCCAGCCGATGATGGCGCTGCTGCTGATCGCCGGGCCGCTCCTGCCGTTCGTGCTGATGCTGTTCTTCAGGCGCGACCGTCTCGCCTCCCGTTCGCGCGGCGCGGCGTGGGCCTGCGGCTACGAACACGAGCCGTCGATGGTCATTACCGCCCACGGTTTTGCCATGCCGGTGAAGGAGAACTTCGCCGCCGTGCTGAAGCTGCGCCAGTGGCTTAACCCGCAGGGCTGGGTGCCGGGCTGGCAGAGTGCTGCCGTGCCCGTGCTGTTCCGCCGACTGGCGCTGATCGAGCTGGCGGTGCTGGTAGTGATTGTGATTTCACGAGGAGCCTGACATGAGTCTTTTACTGGCAATTCTTCAGGCGCTGGTGCTGTTCGCCGCCGCGCCGCTGCTGTCGGGCATCACGCGCGTGGCGCGCGCCCGAATGCACAACCGTCGCGGGCCTGGCGTGCTCCAGGAGTACCGCGATCTCTTCAAACTGCTCTCTCGCCAGAGCGTCGCTCCGGATGCCGCGGGCTGGGTGTTCCGCCTGACGCCGTTCGTGATGGTCGGCGTGATGCTCACCATCGCCACCGCGCTGCCAGTGGTCACGGTAGGCTCGCCGCTGCCGGTGCTCGGCGATCTGATTACGCTCATCTACCTCTTCGCCATCGCGCGCTTCTTCTTTGCGATTGCGGGCCTGGACACCGGCAGCCCGTTTACCGGCATCGGCGCCAGCCGCGAGGCGATGCTCGGCGTGCTGGTGGAGCCGATCCTGCTGCTGGGGCTGTGGGTGGCCGCGCAGGTTGCAGGTTCGACCCACATCAGTTTTATCACCGACACCGTTTACCACTGGCCGGTGGCCCGCTCCATCCCGCTCGTGCTGGCACTCTGCGCCTGCGCGTTCGCCACGTTTATTGAGATGGGCAAGCTGCCGTTCGATCTCGCGGAAGCGGAGCAGGAGCTGCAGGAAGGGCCGCTTACCGAGTACAGCGGCTACGGCTTCGCGGTGCTGAAGTGGGGCATCAGCCTTAAGCAATTGGTGGTGTTGCAGATGTTTGTTGGCGTTTTCTTCCCGTGGGGGCAGATGACGCACTTCTCTGCAGGCGGCCTGCTGCTGGCCGTGGTGGTTGCCGCCCTCAAGCTGCTGGTCGGCGTGCTGGTCATCGCCCTGTTTGAAAACAGCATGGCGCGCCTGCGTTTTGCGGCAACCTCGCGCATCACCTGGGCCGGTTTTGGTTTTGCATTTTTAGCGTTCGTCTCCTTGCTGGTGGCGTGATTAAAGAGAGTGTTTATGTCTGAAGAAAAGAAAGGTCAGCAGTATCTCGCCGCGTTGCATCAGGCTTTCCCCGGCGTGGTGCTGGAGGAGTCCTGGCAAACCAAAGATCAGATCACCATTACCGTGAAGGTGAACTACCTGCCGGAAGTGGTGGAGTTTCTCTATTACCAGCAGGGCGGCTGGCTGTCGGTGCTGTTCGGTAACGACGAGCGTCAGCTGTGCGGTAACTACGCGGTGTACTACGTGATGTCGATGGAGCAGGGCGAGAAGTGCTGGCTCACCGTGCGCGTCGAGGTCGACCCGAATAAGCCGGAATACCCGTCCGTGACGCCGCGCGTTCCTGCCGCCGTCTGGGGTGAGCGCGAGGTGCGTGACATGTACGGCCTGGTGCCCGTCGGCCTGCCGGACGAGCGTCGTCTGGTGCTGCCGGACGACTGGCCGGATGAACTCTATCCGCTGCGCAAGGACAGCATGGATTACCGCCAGCGTCCGGCCCCGACCACCGACAGCGAAACCTACGAGTTCATCAACGAGCTGGGCAGCAAGAAGAACAACGTGGTGCCGATCGGCCCGCTGCACGTCACCTCCGACGAACCGGGCCACTTCCGCCTGTTCGTCGATGGCGAAAATATCATCGACGCTGACTACCGCCTGTTCTACGTCCACCGCGGCATGGAGAAGCTGGCGGAAACCCGCATGGGCTACAACGAGGTCACGTTCCTCTCTGACCGCGTGTGCGGCATCTGCGGCTTCGCCCACAGCACCGCCTACACCACCTCGGTGGAGAACGGCATGGGGATCGTGGTGCCGGAGCGCGCGCAGATGATCCGCGCCATTCTGCTGGAGGTGGAGCGCCTGCACTCGCACCTGCTGAATCTCGGCCTTGCCTGCCACTTCGTCGGCTTTGACTCCGGGTTTATGCAGTTCTTCCGCGTGCGCGAAGCGTCGATGAAGATGGCGGAGATCCTCACCGGGGCGCGTAAAACTTACGGCCTGAACCTGATCGGCGGGATCCGCCGCGACCTGCTGAAAGACGACATGATCAAGACCCGCCAGCTGGCGCAGCAGATGCGCCGGGACGTGCAGGAGCTGGTGGACATGCTGCTCAGCACGCCAAACATCGAGCAGCGCACCGTCGGGATTGGTCGCCTCGATCCGGAAATTGCCCGCGACTTCAGCAATGTCGGCCCGATGGTGCGCGCCAGCGGCCACGCCCGCGACACCCGCGCCGATCACCCGTTCGTCGGCTACGGCCTGCTGCCGATGACCGTGCACAGCGAACAGGGCTGCGACGTTATTTCTCGCCTCAAGGTGCGTATCAACGAGGTCTACACCGCCCTGAACATGATCGACTTCGGCCTGGACAACCTGCCGGGCGGTCCGCTGATGGTGGAGGGCTTCACCTACATTCCAAACCGCTTTGCCCTCGGCTTTGCCGAAGCGCCGCGAGGGGATGATATCCACTGGAGCATGACCGGCGACAATCAGAAGCTCTACCGCTGGCGCTGTCGCGCGGCGACCTACGCCAACTGGCCTACCCTGCGCTATATGCTGCGCGGTAACACGGTCTCTGACGCGCCGCTGATCATCGGCAGCCTCGATCCATGCTACTCCTGCACCGACCGCATGACGGTGGTGGACGTGCGCAAGAAGAAAAGCCAGGTAGTGCCGTACAAAGAGCTTGAGCGCTACAGCATCGAGCGCAAGAACTCGCCGCTGAAATAAGGACACGCCATGTTTACCTTTATCAAAAAAGTGATCAAAACCGGCGCGCAGACCAGCAGCTATCCGCTGGAGCCGATCCCGGTGGATAAAAACTTTCGCGGCAAGCCGGAGCACAACCCGCAGCAGTGCATCGGCTGTGCGGCCTGCGTCAACGCCTGCCCGTCGAACGCCTTAACGGTGGAAACGGATCTTAAAACCGGCGAGCTGGCCTGGCAGTTTAACCTCGGGCGCTGCATCTTCTGCGGCCGCTGCGAGGAGGTCTGCCCGACGGTCGCCATTCGACTTTCTCAGGAGTACGAGCTGGCGGTGTGGAAAAAAGAGGATTTTCTCCAGCAGTCGCGCTTCGCGCTGTGCAATTGCCGCGTCTGCAAGCGTCCGTTCGCCGTGCAAAAAGAGATCGACTACGCCATCGCGCTGCTGCAGCACAACGGCGACGCCCGCGCGGAGCATCACCGCGAAAGCTTCGAAACCTGCCCGGAGTGCAAACGTCAGAAGTGCCTGCTGCCGTCCGACCGCATTGATATTACCCGCCATATGAGAGAGGCCAGCTGATGGAAAACTTACTCGGCCCGCGCGACGATAACGGCATTCCGGTGCCGCTGACGGTGGAGGAGTCCATCGCCAGCATGAAGGCGTCGCTACTGAAAAAAATTAAACGCTCGGCCTACGTCTACCGCGTGGACTGCGGCGGCTGCAACGGCTGTGAGATCGAGATCTTCGCCACCCTGTCGCCGCTGTTTGACGCCGAGCGCTTCGGCATCAAAGTGGTTCCGTCCCCGCGTCATGCGGACATTCTGCTGTTTACCGGGGCGGTGACCCGCGCCATGCGATCGCCCGCGCTGCGCGCCTGGCAGTCCGCGCCGGATCCGAAAATCTGCATCTCCTACGGCGCCTGCGGCAACAGCGGCGGCATCTTCCACGATCTTTATTGCGTCTGGGGCGGCACCGACAAAATCGTGCCGGTGGATGTCTATATTCCGGGCTGCCCGCCGACGCCTGCCGCCACGCTGTACGGCTTTGCGATGGCGCTCGGCTTGCTGGAGCAGAAGATCCACGCCCGCGCCCCTGGCGAGATCGACAACCAGCCCGCGGCCATTCTGCATCCGGACATGGTGCAGACGCTGCGCGTGAAGGTCGACCGCACGGCGCGCAGGCTGGCGGGCTATCGCTACGGGCGTCAGATTGCCGACGATTACCTGCGCCTGCTGAGCCAGGGCGACCATCAGGTGGCGCGCTGGCTGGAAGCGGAAAACGATCCGCGTCTCAATGAGATCGTGGCAAACCTGAACAGCATTGTGGATGAGGCGCGTATCCGATGAGTGAAACGGTGGTGTTCAGCCAACTGAGCCGTAAGTTTATTGATGAGAACGATGCCACGCCGGATGCGGCGCAGCAGGTGGTCTATTACAGCCTGGCGATTGGGCACCACCTCGGGGTGATCGACTGTCTGGAGGCGGCGCTAACCTGCCCGTGGCCGGAATACCTGGCGTGGATCGCCACGCTGGAGGAGGGCAGCACCGCGCGGCGCAAGATGGAGGGCGTGCCGAAGTATGGCGAGATCGTCATCGACGCCAACCATATCACAATGCTCGCCAACGCCTTTGACGCGGCGCTCGGCAGGCAAACCCCGGCGCAGCAGGCGTGGAGCAAAACGCTGCTCGGCATGCTGCACGATATTCATCAGGAGAGCGCCATCTACCTGATGGTGAGGAGATTACGTGACTGACGTTTTACTGTGTGTCGGCAACAGCATGATGGGCGACGACGGCGCGGGCCCGCTGCTGGCGGAGATGTGCGCCGCAAAACCGCAGGGCGACTGGGTGGTGATTGACGGCGGCAGCGCGCCGGAAAACGATGTGGTCGCCATTCGCGAGCTGCGTCCGGAAAGGCTGTTGATTGTCGATGCCACCGATATGGGGCTGAACCCGGGCGAAATCCGCCTGATTGATCCGGACGACATCGCCGAGATGTTTATGATGACCACCCACAATATGCCGCTGAACTACCTGGTCGATCAGATTAAAGACGACGTGGGCGAGGTGCTGTTTTTAGGAATTCAGCCGGACATTGTCGGCTTTTATTACCCGATGACGCCGCCGGTGAAGGCGGCGGTGGAAGAGGTGTATTCGCGGCTGGCGGAGTGGGTTGGGGATGGAGGGTTTTCTCCGCTCTGAGCAGTGCCGGGTGGCGGCGACGCCTTACCCGGCCTACAAAACCGTAGGCCCGGTAAGCGCAGCGCCACCGGGCAACTGGCTACGCCAGATCCGCCCCGTTACTCGCAATCACCTTTTTATACCACCAGAACGATTTCTTGCGCTTGCGGTCCAGCGTCCCGTTGCCGGCATCGTCGCGGTCAACGTACACAAACCCGTAGCGCTTGCTCATCTCGCCCGTTGAGGCCGACACCAGGTCGATGCAGCCCCAGGTGGTGTAGCCCATCAGCGGCACGCCGTCCTCAATCGCATCGCCCATCGCGCGGATATGCTCGCGCAGGTAGCTGATGCGGTAGTCGTCGTTGATCTCGCCGTTTTCATCAATGACGTCCTTCGCTCCCAGGCCGTTTTCCACCAGGAACAGCGGCTTCTGGTAGCGGTCGTACATCATGTTCATGGTGATACGCAGGCCGAGCGGATCGATGCCCCAGCCCCACTCGCTTACCTGAATATGCGGGTTACGCAGGGACTTCACGATGTTTGCCGCGCTGGTGTTGCCCGCGTTCATGTCCGCCGACGCGCAGCGCGAGGCGTAATAGCTGAACGAGACAAAGTCGACGGTATTTTTCAGCAGTTCGTCGTCGCCTGGGTCTTTAACAATCACGACGCCTTTCTCGCGGAACACGCGGGCGGAGTAAGCCGGATAGCTGCCGCGCGCCTGCACGTCGATAAAGAACAGGTTCTCTCGGTCTTTCTCCAGCGCCATCCACACGTCTTCCGGCTTGCAGGAGTACGGGTAGAAATTTCCGCCCGCCAGCATGCAGCCGACCTGGTTTTCCGGGTTTACCTCGTGAGCGATTTTTGTCGCCAGCGCGCTCGCCACCAGCTCGTGGTGCGCGGCCTGGTATTTCACCAGATCTTCGTTTTCACCTTCCTCAAACACCAGCCCCGCGCCGGAGAACGGGCTGTGCAGCATGATGTTGATTTCGTTGAAGGTCAGCCAGTATTTCACCAGCCCGTTAAATTCCTCGAAGCAGGTGCGGGCGTAGCGGGCGAAGAAATCGACCATCTTACGGTTGCGCCAGGAGCCGTACTCCGTCACCAGGTGCATCGGCACGTCGAAGTGGCAAAGCGTTACCAGCGGCTCAATGTTGTACTTTTTGCACTCCTCGAACACCGCGCGGTAGAAGGCGATGCCCTCTTTGTTCGGCAACGGCTCGTCGCCGTTCGGGTAGAGGCGGCTCCAGGCAATCGAGGTGCGGAACACCGTAAAGCCCATCTCCGCCATCAGGGCGATGTCCTCTTTATAGCGATGGTAAAAATCAATCGCCTCGTGGCTCGGGTAAAACTCATCGTCACGCAGCGAAAAACGCTTTTCCTTACCCAGCTTCACCGCCAGGCGGTTCGCGCCGTGGGGGATCATATCGACCGTCGTCAGTCCTTTGCCGCCTTCACGGTAAGCACCTTCACTCTGGTTGGCGGCAAGCGCGCCGCCCCATAAAAATCCTTGTGGAAAAACAGACATTCTTACCTCGCTTTCAATTTATGCTTTTGCTGCGTTGTTCTGTACCGGTGCGGTCTGCAGGGCGCGCGCTTTTTCAGCCTCGTCTTCGACCGGGATATCCTCAAACCCTAACAGCAGGGTCAGAACAAATGACAGCACCACGGCCAGCCCCATTACGCCAAACACCCAGACGATGGTCATCGGGTTGGCCGGGTCGAAGAACTGCACGCTGGTAAACAGCCCCGGCGCCGCCATTGAGTGGCTGGCAAGGCCTGCCATACCCGCCACCGCGCCGCAGATAAAGCCGCTGATCAGGCTCGCAATCAGCGGACGCTTCAGGCGTACCGCTACGCCGTACAGGGCCGGTTCAGAGATCCCCGCCATGATGGCGGAGGCCGCCGCGGCCAGCGCCGTCTGGCGCAGTTCCGGGTTTTTCGTTTTCCATGCCACCGCCAGCGACGAGCCGCCGAGCGACAGGTTGGCGCCGATTTCTGACGGCATCACCATTCCTTCTTTGCCCGTTTCGGCAATGGTCTGAATGATGGTCGGCGTAAACACGCGGTGCATCCCGGTCATCACCAGCAGTGGCCACAGTGCGCCCATGATGGCGACAGAGAGCCAGCCCAGATAGCCGTGAATGGTGTAGACCAGCGCGGAGATGGCGCTACCGATCCAGATCCCCAGCGGGCCAATCAGCACGATGGCGAGCGGGGCGGCAATCAGCACGATCAGCATCGGTTTGAGGAAGTTTTTCGTCACCGCCGGGGTGATGCGATCCACCCAGCGTTCGATGTACGACAGGCACCAGGTCATCACCAGCGCCGGGATGACGGTATAGGTGTATTTCACCGCCGTCACCGGAATAAAGGCGAACTCAACGTGCTCGCCCTGCGCGGCTTTCGCCATCAGCTCGATAAAGCTCGGGTGCACCAGCACGCCCGCGATGGCAATCGCCAGCGACATGTTGGTTTTAAACTTCACCGCCGCCGAGGCCGCCACCATCAGCGGCAGGAAGAAGAACGCCCCGTCGCCTATGACGGTCAAAATGGTGAGCGTCGGCGCGCCTTTTTCCAGCACGCCAGTCATTTCGAGGATCATCGCCAGCAGCTTGACCATCGAACCGCCGATGATTGCCGGGATCAGCGGCGACATGGTGCCGATCAGCGCGTCGAGGATCCCGGCACCAATGCGGCGTAACGTCAGCTTCTGCGGGCCTTCCGGTACCACGGGCTGCAGGTCAACGGGCAGCAGGCTCACTACTTCGCGGTACGCCTGTGAAACCGTGTTGCCAATAATCACCTGGCACTGGTTGTCGTTACGCACCACGCCAAGCACGCCGCTGATGCTTTTCAGGCGCGCAACGTCGTTAAGATTTTCGTCTTTCAGAACGAAACGCAGGCGCGTCATGCAGTGGGTGACGGCGACGATGTTCTCTTTGCCGCCCAGCGCGCTGATAACGTCGTTTGCCAGCGCAGCGTAGTTTTTGGCCATCGGATCTGTTCCTGTTATCGTTGTGTGAAATGTAGGAAACCGGTTCCACATAATCATCATGAGTTTCTTTTGTTGAAACAAGACCGCTTTTTGGACATTTTTTCTTTTCGTGATGAAGATCGCAGTGGGGTGTAGAAAGCGTGACGTCGTCGCTGCGACAATTTTTTCGCGGTGCAGTACACTGCCCGCATGAGTTTCGGATGGAAGAACAATATGACCACGATGCTGGAAGTGGCGAAGCGGGCAGGCGTATCGAAAGCGACGGTTTCCCGGGTGTTGTCGGGCAACGGCTACGTTAGCCAGGAGACCAAAGACCGGGTTTTTCAGGCCATTGAAGAGAGCGGCTATCGCCCGAACTTGCTGGCGCGAAACCTGGCGACCAAACGCACCCAGACGCTTGGGCTGGTAGTGACCAACACCCTGTATCACGGCGTCTACTTTAGCGAGCTGCTGTTTAACGCCGCGCGGATGACGGAAGAAAAAGGGCGGCAGCTGATCCTCGCCGACGGCAAGCACAGCGCCGAAGAAGAGCGCGAGGCGATTCAGTATCTGCTGGATATGCGCTGCGATGCGGTAATTATCTACCCGCGTTTCCTGAGCGTGGAAGAGCTGGACGAGCTCGTCGAGAATTGCGAGCAGCCGATTATGGTGCTTAACCGCCGCCTGCGGAAAAACAGCAGCCACAGCGTCTGGTCCGATCATAAAGCCTCGTGTCAGGACGCGGTGTCGCAGCTGATTGCGAAAGGGCACCGGGAGATTGCCTTTATCACCGGTTCGCTGGATTCCCCCACCGGGGTTGAACGTCTTTCCGGTTACAGGGATGCGCTGGCGCAGCACGGTATTGCAGCGCGTGACGCGCTTATCGCCGAAGGGAAGTGGAACCCGGCCAGCGGCGCGGCGGCGGTCACTCAACTCCTCTCCCGCGGCGAACCGTTTACCGCGCTGGTGGCGAGCAACGACGATATGGCGATCGGCGCCATCAAGCAACTGCACGACAGCGGCGTCGCCACGCCGGACGCGGTGTCCGTCATCGGCTTTGACGACGTGGCGATTGCGCCCTACATCGTGCCGTCGCTCTCCAGCGTGCGTATTCCGGTGACGGCGATGATCCAGGAGATCGTCAGTCGCCTGATTTTCATGCTCGACGGCGGAGAGTTCAAATATCAGCAAACCTTTTCTGGCGAGCTTGTCCTGCGCGACTCCGTTACCGATGGCCCGCACCGCTGACGTCGACATCTGTCATCGTCACTAATGACGATGACAGAAACGCTGCGTTTTTATTTTTCTTAAAAATCAGTATCTTAAATATTGGCACGGTTTATGAATAGCTTCGCGCATAACAGTTATGCCGGAGAAGCAGATGAACCGTTTTATTATGGCCGATGCCAGCAAGTGCATTGGTTGCCGTACCTGTGAAGTGGCGTGCGTGGTTTCCCACCAGGCGGAGCAGGATTGCGCCTCTCTCACTCCCGATACCTTCCTGCCGCGCATTCACGTCATTAAAGGTGTGAATATTTCCACCGCCGCCATCTGTCGCCAGTGCGAAGATGCGCCGTGCGCGAACGTCTGCCCGAACGGGGCGATTAAGCGCGAGAAGGGCTTTGTGCACGTGATGCAGGAGCGCTGCATTGGCTGCAAAACCTGCGTGGTGGCCTGTCCGTATGGCGCGATGGAGGTGGTTGTCCGCCCGGTGGTGCGCAACAGCGGCATGGGGCTGAGCGTGCGGGCGGAGAAAGCCGAAGCCAATAAATGCGATCTTTGCTATCACCGCGAAGCCGGCCCGGCCTGTATGGAGGCCTGCCCGACGCACGCACTGGTCTGCGTGGATCGTGACAAGCTTGAGCAGATGAGCGCAGAAAAACGCCGTCGCGCGGCGTTCGACACCTCGTCATCGCTGCTGTTTTAAGCTGCGATGAGCGTTAACGGCGTACTGCTTCGGGTGCGCGGCAAAGTGCAGGGCGTAGGGTTTCGGCCCTTTGTCTGGCAGCTGGCGCACCGGCTGAAGCTTGTGGGCGATGTCTGCAACGACGGAGAGGGTGTCCTGGTGCGTCTCGCGGGTAATGGGGGGGACTTTACCGCGAGGCTGCATCAGGACTGCCCACCGCTGGCGCGCATCGATCGCGTTGAAACGCAGCCGTTCACCTGGGCGGACATGCCTGAGGACTTTACCATCCGCCACAGCGATCGCGGGGCGATGGATACGCAAATCGTGCCGGATGCCGCCACCTGCCCGGCGTGTCTGGCTGAAATGCGCGATCCCCGCGAGCGCCGCTATCGTTACCCGTTTATCAACTGCACCCACTGCGGGCCGCGGTTTACCATTATACGCGCCATGCCGTACGACCGTCCGGCCACGTCGATGGCCGCATTCCCGCTCTGCGCGCCGTGCGAAACCGAGTACCGCAACCCGGCCGACCGCCGCTTCCACGCCCAGCCGGTGGCCTGCCCGGACTGCGGGCCGCAGCTGGAATGGCGAGCCGGAGACACTATTGCCACTCGCGAATCGGCCTTAAACGAGGCGGTGAAGAGGCTGAAAAACGGCGGGATCGTGGCGGTTAAAGGGCTGGGGGGATTTCATCTGGTCTGCGACGCGCTTAACCCGCAGGCAGTGGCGACGCTGCGGGCACGCAAGCAGCGCCCGACGAAGCCGCTGGCGGTGATGCTACCGGATGCGGACGATCTGCCGGAGACGATACAGACGCTGTTACGCTCGCCCGCGGCACCGATCGTGCTGACGCCGAAAGCTTCGCTTCCCGCGTTTCCCGAGGAAATTGCCCCTGGGCTCGACTGCGTTGGCGTGATGCTGCCCGCGAACCCGCTCCAGCATCTTTTGCTGATGGACTGCCGGCGCCCGCTGGTGATGACCTCCGGCAACCTCTGCGGCAGGCCGCCTGCCGTCACCAACGCGCAGGCGCTGGAGGAGCTCGGCGGCATCGCGGACGGCTTCCTGCTGCACAACCGCGACATCCTGCAGCGCATGGATGATTCGGTGATGGATCGGGATGGCGCTATCCTGCGTCGTGCCCGGGGTTTTGTGCCCGATGCCGTCACGTTGCCCGCGGGTTTTGAGAATATCCCCGCCATGCTGTGCACCGGTGCAGAGATGAAGAACACCTTCTGCCTGGTGCGCGGCAACCAGGCGGTGCTGAGCCAGCACTTTGGCGATCTGAGCGACGAGGGCGTAGAGGCGCAGTGGCGCAGCGCGCTCTCGACGATGCAGGGCATCTACGCTTTCCAGCCTGATAAGCTGGTGTGCGATGCCCATCCGGGGTATCGCGCGCGCCGGTGGGCGCAGGAGCAGGCGCTGCCCGTCGAAACCGTGCTGCATCATCACGCTCACGCGGCGGCGTGCCTGGCGGAGAACGGCTGGCCGCTCGACGGCGGAGACGCTATCGCTCTGACGCTGGACGGGATCGGCATGGGCGAGAACGGTGCGCTGTGGGGCGGAGAGTGCCTGCGGGTGAACTATCTCGACTGCGAACGGCTCGGCGGCCTGCCTGCCGTGGCGCTGCCGGGCGGCGATCTGGCGGCAAAGCAGCCGTGGCGTAATCTGCTCGCCCACTGCCTGGCGTTTGTCCCGGACTGGCAACGCTACCCGGAAACGCGAGCGGTTCAGCGCCACAGCTGGCCGCTGCTGGCAACGGCGATCCAGCGTGGCATCAACGCGCCGCAGGCGTCGTCCTGCGGTCGTTTGTTTGACGCGGTCGCCTGCGCGCTGGGCATTGACGCGCAGCACTATGAAGGCGAGGCAGCGTGCAGGCTGGAAGCGCTGGCATCGCAGTGCGCGGGCGTCGACCATCCGGTGACGCTGGATGCGGGTAACCTCGCGCTTTTCTGGCAGCAGTGGCTGGCCTGGCAGGCTGAGCCGTGCGAGCGCGCGTGGGCGTTTCACGACGCGCTGGCAAAAGGGCTGGCAGAACTCGCCGCGCTCCATGCCCGACGCTTATCGCTGTCGACAATCTGTCTCAGCGGCGGCGTGTTGCACAACCGTCTGCTGCGCGCGCGCCTGCGTCATTATCTTTCTGACTTTACGCTTCTTTTTCCTTCGCGCCTGCCTGCAGGTGACGGAGCGATCTCCTTCGGGCAGGCGGTGGTCGCCGCTGCCCGGTCATGTTCACAAAGGACTTAAAATGTTACGACTTTTACACAATGAACCTCGCGCCGCGCTTCTGCTGCTGGCTCTGGTAATGGCAAACCTGCTGGCCTGGGGATGGGCATGGCACTCTTTTAGCGGCAGCACGGCGCTGATGGCCGCCAGCCTGCTGGCGTGGTGCTACGGGCTGCGCCATGCGGTGGATGCCGACCACATCGCGGCCATTGATACCGTGACGCGTAAGATGATGCAGCAGGGCAAACGCCCGTGCGGTGTGGGGGCGTGGTTCTCGCTGGGGCACTCCACCATCGTGGTGCTGGCCTCCATTGCCATCGCCGCCACCGCCACGGCGTTTCAGAAAAACATGGAATGGTTCCACGAAACCGGCAGCCTGATTGGCACTGCGGTATCCGCCACTTTCCTGCTGGCGATGGCGCTGGTGAATATGGTGATCCTGCGCGGCGTCTGGCGCAGTTTCCAGGCGCTGAAAAAGGGCCAGACGGTGCAGGGTGACGTCACGCTGCCTGCCCAGGGGGGCGTTATGAACTGGCTGTTCGGTAAAACCTTCCGCCTCGTCAATAAAAGCTGGCAGATGTATCTGGTGGGCTTTCTGTTTGGCCTCGGGTTTGACACTGCCACGGAAATCGGCGTGCTCGGGATCTCCGCCGCCAGCGCCTCCAGCGGGATGTCCGTGTGGTCAATCATGATCTTCCCGGCGCTCTTCGCCAGCGGCATGGCGCTGGTGGATACGCTCGATAACCTGCTGATGGTCGGTGCCTACGGCTGGGCGTTTGATAAACCGCAGCGCAAGCTCTACTACAACATGACCATCACTGGCACCTCCGTGGTGGTGGCGCTGTTTATCGGCGGGCTGGAAGCGCTGGGTCTGCTGATGGACAAATTCGCCCTCAGCGGCGGCGTCTGGGATCTGATTGGCGCGGTGAACGACAACCTGGGCAACGCCGGGTTTGTGGTGGTCGGGTTGTTTGTCGCCTGCTGGCTGATCTCCATGGTCAACTACCGCTGGCGCGGCTACGACGCGCTGGTGGTGCGTTCCTGAACTCCCCACCCTGTTTTACCCGGCGGCGCTACGCTTGCGCGGGTCTGCATGTAGGCCGGGTAAGCGGAGCGTTACCCGGCAATACGAGGGTTAAGCAGGCAGCGATTTCAGCAGGGCGAAGGCCTCCTTCATCCGGTCTTCGCTGACGACAAAGGCGCGCATCTGACCGTCTGCATCGGTGCCGCGCGCCACCATGCCCTGCGGCGAAAGGGCAATCTGCCAGTCCAGATCCTGACGCTGCGTTTCACCTGCAAGATGCAGCGGCAATTCCGGCGTTTTGACCTTTACCAGCATGGCGGGTAATTTCAGCGGCGCGCTGCCGCCGAGCAGGTTTTTTGCCAGATACATGGCGCTTAATTGTATCGGCTGCAGGAAGGGCAGCACCTGGCCGTTAATTTCCGCGCAGTCGCCCAGGGCATAAATATCCGGCCGCGTGGTTTGCAGGTAGCTATTTACCTTCACGCCGCGGTTTATTTCAGCCCCTGCGCGATGCGCCAGCGCGGTTTCCGGGCGCAGGCCCGTCGCGGCAACCACCGCATCCACTTCTACGCTGCGGCTTCGGTCGAGCGTGGCACGGATACCGCCTTCGGTTTTGCTCAGGCTTTGTAGCTGCGATTTCAACATCAGATGCACGCCCATATCGGTCAGACGATGCTGTAAGCGACTGCTTACTTCTGCGGTCATCAGCGCCGACAGAATGCTGGCCGCGTGGTCAACCAGGGTCACGGATTTTCCCGCCCGACAGAAGTCCATCGCCAGCTCGGTGCCGATCAGCCCGCCGCCGACGATCATCACTCTGGCGGCATCGCGTAGCCGGGTTTCGCTGGCCTGATACTCCTGCTGGCTGTTGAGGGTAATCATCAGCTCGCGGCCCTCAACCGGCGGCACAAACGCAGATGCCCCGGTCGCCAGCACCAGCCTGTCGTACTGCCAGGTTTTCTCTTTCGCTTTTACCACGTGGGCGTCGGCATCGATATCGGTGACCCAGGTGTACGGAAACAGACGCAGGTTGAACTGCTCCGCGAACTCCCCCGCCGTCTGGCGGGTGAGGTCATCGGCGCGCTGATTCTGGCTAATGACGTGGCTTAAATCAGGCTTGTTGTACTCGTCCATGCTGTCGGCGGCGATCAGCGTCAACGGCACGTTTGCATCCTGTTTGCGGATATTTTTCACCAGCTGGCGGGCAGCAAAGCCCGAGCCGATGATAACGATGCCGTTGCTCATTTTGCCTCCGTTGCCAGTTCATCAAAGACGTCTTTGCCGAGGGAGCATTCCGGGCAGAGGAAGTTGTCCGGCACCTCGCTCCACGGCGTGCCCGGGGCAACATCCTGCAGCGGTTCGCCCAGCTCAGGATCGTAGATCCACTGGCAGACGCTGCACTGCATGCGCGGACCGAGATCGGCGCTGGCTGCCGTAGAACAGGTTTGTGGCTGTTCCGCAGGTTTTGCGGTGACTTCAGGAAGCGGGGCGAGCGCCCACTGACGGGCGATGTCGCGGCCATGCTGGCGGCAGATTTCCAGCGCGTCGATATCCGGACGCCATTTCGCCTTCAGGCTCATGGACATCTCAAAACCCGCATCCTGTAAACGGGTGGAAAGACGGTCTACCGCGCCGCCGCTCCAGCCGTGTGAACCAAAGGCGCTGGCGCGTTTGTTACGAAAGCGCAGGCCGGTCATCTCTTCCACCAGGCCGGCAATCTTCGGCATCATCACGTTATTCATGGTGGAGGTTCCCACCAGCACGCCCTTGGAGCGGAAGACATTGGTCAATACCTCGTTCTTATCGCTGCGCGCCACGTTGAAGATTTTCACCGCTACGTTCGGGTCAACTTCATTGATCCCCTGGGCAATCGCGTCCGCCATCATGCGGGTGTTGTTGGACATGGTGTCGTAGAAGATAGTGATGCGGTCTTCCTGGTAATCCGCGGCCCATTTCAGGTACAGCTCGACGATCTGGGTGGGGTTTTCACGCCACACCACGCCGTGGGAGGTGGCAATCATGTCCACCGGCAGGTTGAAGCCGAGGATCTCGGTAATTTTAGGCGTCACCAGACGGCTGAACGGGGTCAGGATATTGGCGTAGTAGCGCTGGCACTGTTCGAACAGCTCGGTCTGATCCACTTCATCATTAAACAGGCGTTCGTCGCAGTAGTGCTGGCCGAAGGCGTCGTTGCTGAACAGCACCGCGTCGCCGGTCATGTAGGTCATCATGCTGTCCGGCCAGTGCAGCATCGGGGTTTCGACGAAGATCAGCTGCTTGCCGTTGCCGATATCCAGCGTGTCGCCGGTTTTTACGGTGTGGAAGTTCCACTCCGGATGATGGTGGTGGCCGTTAATTGAATCAATGGCGTTGGTGGTGCAGTAGATTGGGGTATCCGGAATGTGTGACATCAGTTCGGTCAGCGCCCCGGCGTGGTCCTCTTCCGCATGGTTGATGATGATGTAGTCGATGTCATTCAGGTCGATTTCACCGCGCAGGTTCTGCACGAACTCACGGCTGAATTTGTGATCGACGGTATCGATCAGGACGTTTTTACCTTCGCGGATGAGATAGCTGTTGTAGCTGCTGCCGCGCAGCGTTTTGTATTCCGTCCCGTGGAAATCGCGCACTTCCCAGTCACGTTGACCCACCCAATGAATGTTATTTTTAACCAGAATAGACATAGCAACCTCAACTTAATACAGCGTTTTTAAATAAGATGGTTTGCTTATATCAAGTTGCGTGCCAACTTTTTAAATTATTAATATTCAATAAGTTGCGATTTAATGCCCCATGATGAGTAGTCATTATGACTATCCTAAAAAGAGTCAATATGACATTATTCATTGTCAAAATGACAGTGAGGCAGACATGAGCTTTTCCGTAGACGTGCTGGCGAAGATCGCCATTGAGCTGCAAACCGGTATCGGCCATCAGGACCGCTTTCAGCGCCTGATCTCCACGCTGCGCCACGTGCTGGATTGCGATGCATCGGCGCTGCTGCGTTACGAAGGGCGGCAGTTTATTCCGCTGGCTATCGACGGCCTGGCGAAGGACGTACTCGGGCGGCGCTTTACGCTGGAGGGCCACCCGCGTCTGGAAACCATCGCCCGCGCGGGCGACGTGGTGCGTTTCCCGGCAGACAGCGATCTGCCCGATCCGTACGACGGCCTGATTCCGGGGCAGGAGAGCCTGAAGGTGCACGCCTGTATTGGCCTGCCGCTGTTCGCCGGGCAGAATCTGATTGGCGCATTAACCCTCGACGGCATGTCGCCGGATCAGTTCGACACCTTCAGCGACGAAGAGCTACGGCTGATTGCCGCGCTGGCCGCCGGGGCGCTGAATAATGCGCTGCTGATAGAGCAGCTGGAGAGCCAGAATATTCTTCCCGGTAGCCCGATGGCGTTTGAGCCGGTGGCGCACACCGAGATGATCGGCCTTTCACCGGGCATGGAGCAGCTCAAAAAAGAGATTGAGATTGTCGCCGCGTCCGATCTGAACGTGCTGATCTTCGGAGAGACTGGTACCGGTAAGGAGCTGGTGGCGAAGTCCATCCATGAAGCTTCGCCGCGCGCGGTCAACCCGCTGGTGTACCTCAACTGCGCCGCGCTGCCGGAAAGCGTGGCGGAGAGCGAGCTGTTCGGTCACGTCAAAGGGGCGTTTACCGGGGCCATCAGCAACCGCAGCGGCAAGTTTGAAATGGCCGATAACGGCACGCTGTTTCTTGATGAGATTGGCGAGCTTTCCCTTTCACTTCAGGCCAAGCTGCTGCGCGTATTGCAGTACGGCGACATCCAGCGCGTGGGGGATGACCGCAGCCTGCGGGTGGACGTGCGGGTCCTTGCTGCGACCAACCGGGATCTGCGCGAAGCGGTGCTGGCCGGGCAGTTCCGCGCCGACCTGTTCCATCGCCTGAGCGTGTTCCCGCTGTCCGTGCCGCCGCTGCGCGAGCGCGGAGACGACGCGGTGCTGCTGGCGGGTTATTTCTGCGAACAGTGCCGTCTCAAAATGGGGCTGTCCCGCGTGGTGCTTAGCCCGGGGGCGAGAGCGCATCTGCTCAGCTACGGCTGGCCGGGCAACGTGCGCGAGCTGGAGCATGCGATTCACCGCGCGGTGGTGCTGGCGAGGGCGACGCGCTCGGGGGATGAAGTGGTGATTCATGCGCGCCATTTTGCGCTGCATGAGGAAAATGCCCCGACCGTGAAGCCTGCTGTGCCTGAGAGCGCAATCGAAAACCTGCGCGAAGCGACGGAAGAGTTTCAGCGTCAGATGATTACCCGCGCGCTGGAGCAGAATAACCGCAGCTGGGCGGCGTGCGCGCGGGCGCTGGAGATGGACGTCGCCAACCTGCACCGGCTGGCGAAGCGTCTTGGGCTGAAGGGTTAAATAATCCCGGCCTGGTAGAAGTCCTGCAGGTTGATAGCGCCGCACAGCCTGCCGTGCTCGTCCACCACCGGTGCGGCGGTGATTTTGCGCTTCATCAGCACCTCTTTGGCTTCAATGGCGCGGCTGTCGGCGTTGAGCGTCAGCCCGCCTTTGGTCATGGCGTCAGACACGTTTGTTTCCAGCCTGCCGCCGCCCACCAGCCAGCGGCGCAGGTCGCCGTCGGTGAAGACGCCCTTCACGTTTCCGCCGTCATCGCATACCGCCACCAGCCCCAGACCGGTGCGGCTCAGCTCCAGCATCGCGTCCATCACGCTGGTATCGAGTTTGACCTGCGGAATGGCATCGTCGGTGCGCATCAGATGGTGAACCTTGTTGAGCAGTCGCGCGCCGAGCGCACCTGCCGGATGCGAACGGGCAAAATCTTCCTCATTGAATCCGCGCGCCTGCATTACCGCCATCGCCAGCGCGTCGCCCATCATCAGGGTGTTAACGGTGCTGGAGGTCGGGGCGAGGTGCATCGGGCAGGCTTCACGCTCAACGGAAATATCCAGCGTCGCTTTGGCGGCCAGCGCCAGCGGCGAGCGGGGTTTCCCGGTCATCGCCAGCAGGGCGACAGATTTTTCCTGCAGGCGCGGAATAATCAGATCCAGCTCTTTGGCCGAACCGGAGTAGGAGATAAACAGCATCACGTCGCGGCTTTCGATCATCCCGAGATCGCCATGCAGCGCCTCTGCCGGATGCACGAAGAACGCCGGGGTACCGGTGCTGGCGAGCGTCGCGGCAATCTTCTTGCCGATATGGCCGGATTTACCGATGCCCGCCACAATCACTTTGCCTTCGCAGTGGATAATGGTGTTGGCGGCGCGGACAAAATCCTCGCCCAGACGTTCCGGCAGGCGGCTGGCTTCCTGCAGCTCCAGCATCAGCGTCTGGCGGCCCGTTTCTAACAGAAAATCACTCATCTCTTTCTCCGGTTACGATCACGTCGATGCCTTTTTCTTCCAGCGCTTTTTTGAACGCCGGATCGATACCCGCGTCGGTAATCAGCTTATCAACGCTTTCGAGGCTACAGACAATATTGGGGCTTTTGCGGCCAAACTTCGACGAGTCGGCCATTAAAATCACTTCCCGCGCGGCGTTACACATCGCTTTGCTGACGCTGAACACCTCGTTAAACGTCGTGACGCCTGCGTTCAGGTCGATGCCGTCGGTGCCCATAAACAGTTTATCGAAGCTGAAGTGGTCGAAAGCGTTCTCCGCCAGCTGGCCGTGAAAGGACGCCGATTTTTTGCGGAAGGTGCCGCCGGGCATCAGGATGGTCTGCTCGCTGTCGAACTCCGACAGCGCGTTGACGATGTGCAGGCTGTTGGTCATCACCGTGATGTTGTTAAAGCGGCTGAGCAGGGGGATCATCTGCAGGACGGTACTGCCTGCGTCGAGGATGATGGAATCGCCGTCCTGGATAAATTTGACGGCGGCTTCGGCAATCAGCGCTTTCTGGTGGGTATTGATCAGCGTTTTGTGATCGATTGGCGGGTCCGCTTCGTCCTTGTTGAGCACCACGCCGCCGTAGGTGCGAATAACGGCGCCAGAGTTTTCGAGCAATACCAGGTCCTTGCGTATTGTCGTGCCGGTGGTGTCAAAGTAGTGGGCCAGATCCTCTACCGAGCATTTTCCCTGCTTTTGCAGATGCTCGAGAATGGCCGCCTGCCGCTGACGTGGTTTCATAGGCGCTTCGTTCCTTAGGTTGCGAAATGATAATTTCGCAAGTCTATAACTTTCACAACGAAATTATCCATGTTTCAGATTGAGCGCTAATGATAGTGCATTCTGACAGAGTGAATCATGGGGAAAGATCACATCAGGCTGCAATTCCTGTAACAAGAGGCCGTTGATTGCCTGGATTTTGGCCGGACGGGCAAATACCGTCATGCCACGCATCAGGAGGGAATCGCACACCCGGTCGTGCTCGTCCAGCGCTACAGCGACGACCACGCGCGGTTTAAAGCGTCCGCCGGAACGCCCGACGCCGACGCGGCCCTTCTGACACAGCGCATCAAACGCGCGGTTAAACTGGTGGATCTGCCAGCCGCCAAACGCCATCTGGCACAGCCAGGCGAGGGCGGCGACGGTGATGAGTGCGGTTACCATATCGACTCCTTGTTTTGTTCCCTCTCCCGGTGGGAGAGGGTTAGGGTGAGGGCATCAGGCCGCTCAATCAGAACATCACCTGCCCACCGGTCACGTTAATCGACTGCCCGGTGCAGTACGACGCTTTCGGACTGGCGTAAAACAGCAGCATGTTCAGCACGTCCTGATAGTCACACCCGCGCTTCAGCGGCACTTTATCGATGTAGTACTGCTCCACTTCCTCAGCCTTGATGCCGAGCTTGGTGGCGTACTGCGGCAGCAGGGACTGGAACATCGGCGATTTCAGCAGGTTGCCCAGCATCAGCGAGTGCACGGTAATCCCGTATTCGGCCAGATCCAACGCCAGGGACTGCGTCAGCCCCACGCCGCCAAACTTCGCCGCGCTGTACCCGGAGTTGTGCTTGCTGCCCACTTTCCCGGATTTTGAGTTGATCTGAATGATGCGCCCCTGAATCCCGTCGCGGATCATCAGGCGGGAAAACTCGCGGGCACAGAGGAAATAGCCCACCAGATTCACCTGCAGCGAACGGTCAAAATCCCCCAGTTCGAAATCGCTGATAAACGCCGCTTTCGCAATCCCCGCGCTGTAGACCAGCAGGTCGGTGCGCCCAAAAATCTCGTCCACGCCGCGGGCCAGCGCCATCACGCTCTGCTCGCTGGTGGCGTCGGCACCAAACCCGTACGCCATCCCTTCGCCAAACTCGGTGTTAATGGTGTCGGCCACGCGGGCGGCTTTTTCACTCTGAATGTCCACTACCGCCACGCGGTAACCCTCAGCGGCAAGCCCACGGCAGAGGAACTCGCCTAAGGTTTGTCCTCCACCAATGACAACGGCAACCTGACTCATGTGATTCTCCTTAATTACGCAACAAATTTTAACGTGCAGCCTGGGGTGACAGACTGCGGAACCGGGCCATCCACGTGAACCGTGCCGGGGTATTCCGCCTGCGGCTGGCCGTCGAAGCGCAGGGTGATGTGGCCGAGCTCGCGCAGGTTTTGTTCGGCCACGTCGCCGACGGCGGTGACGGCATAGCGCGCCTCGCCCAGCTCCAGTTGGCTTCCGGCCTTCAGCTCGCCGTTCAGTTCGCCGTGGCAGTGGATAAAGCAAAACTCTTCGATATCCGCCGGAGCGCCTTCGCGGAAGGTGATCAGCATCTGGTCGCTCAGCGCGTCCGCTGCGCTCTGGCCGATGCGGGTAATGGTGGTCTGGTAAATGACGTTCATTGCAGGAACCTCTTATTGATAGATAAAGCCGGAGACAAACCAGGCAATCAGCACCGTTGGCGCGCCCGTCAGGAAGCGGCTCACCAGCACGGACGGCACGCCCACGCGCACGGTGTCCTGGCGCGCTTCGGCCAGCGACAGCCCCACGGGGATGAAGTCGCACGCCGCCTGGGCGTTAATGGCAAACAGGGCGGGCAGGGCGAGGTGCGGAGGAATGTTCCCCAGTCCAATCTGCACGCCAATCAGCACGCCGATGACCTGGGCAATCACCGCGCCCGGGCCGAGGAATGGCGACAGCAGCGGGAAGGAGCAGATTAGCGCCAGCGTCACCAGCCCGAGCGGGTGGCTGGCGAGCGGGGCGAGGCCGTGGGCAATCCAGTCGCCCAGGCCGGACGCCATGATGATGCCGATCAGCGCCGAGACGAACGCCATAAACGGCAGAATCGTTTTCAGCACCGTGTCGATAGTGTCGCGCCCGGACTGGAACAGCACCGCCACGGCGGAGCCCATCCCCATCCCGACCTTCGCCAGTAGGCCGTCGCTCTGCTCGGTGATTTTCTTGCTGGTGTCGTACTCGCGCGGGGCTGCTTTTTGCGGCGCGGCAGTGCCATTCACCAGAGTGATGTTGTCCTCCTTCACGCCCGAGACATAAATGTCCTCAAGGATGTACTGCGCCAGCGGGCCGGATTTCCCGGTGGAGTGAATATTCACCGTCGGAATGCGGCGCTTCGGATAGATGCCGCAGCGCAGCGTGCCGCCGCAGTCAATCACCGCCACGCCGATGTCCGCTTCCGGCGGCTCGCCCTCTTTAAAGCCGTCAACCGCTTCCCAGCCGGTCAGCTCGCGCAGCTTGTCGACAATCGCCGGGCGCGTGCCCGCGGTGATGTAGACGATCTTTTTGCCTTCGGTGGCGTCGAACTCTAGCGGGCCGCCCCAGCCGCCCGTGCCTTTCTCAATGCGGATCCGGTTCATGCTGTCGCTCCTGAAAGATGGACCTTCTGTTCAAGCTGGATGCCCATTTTTTTCTCGAAAATAGCGGTGGTGAGGTCAGTCACCCAGCCGCGGAAGAAGTTGGTCACCAGGCCAACCAGCAGGTAGCTCACCGCCAGCGGGCCGAGCGGCAGGCCAAGCGTGGTCAGGCCGCTGGCGATCCCGAGATAGACAAACAGCTCTCCGGGGTTGATGTGCGGGAACAGGCCGTTCATCGAGTGGCAGCTGTAGGAGGCGGCGGCGTAGTAGCTCGGCTTGTACTTTTCCGGCATAAAGCGGCCGAGGCTTAAGGTCATCGGGTTACAGAAAACAAAGGTGCCGATGAATGGCAATATCAGGTAGCGGGACAGCGGGTTACCGGCGCAGCGCTGGGCAAAGCGTTCGATGCGCTGCTGGCCGATAAAGTTGATCAGCGCGTTCATGATCACCAGCAGGCTGATCAGCAGGGGCAGGATCCCGGTCACCATGCCGGTGAACACTTCTCCGCCTTTCTGAAACAGCCCGATGAACCACTCGGCGCCGTGGGTAATGGTTTCTATCATTCTTCTCTCCTGTGGGGCTTTTTTGTTTTTGTATAACTGCGGCTAATAATAATCACTTTGAAAGGTTTTAAAGTGTTAGTTAGATCTCACAATGAAAGAAAAATGTATTATTTTGAAAGTTAATTGGTGGGGTGAATGATTTTCGGTGGAAAAAAGCGCGGATTTGCGTTGTGGAGGCGCGTACCGCTTCCTTGAGGTGTTGCGGATGCTTTACCATACTGGGTTCTTATCGAACCCGTTAAATGGATGTCTCATGTTCAAGCGTCGTTATGCAGCGCTGTTGCCTGCGCTTATCCTGCTGTCTGCCTGTAGCAGCAAACCTAAGACCGAAGCCGTTCAGCAAACGGCGGGCGCGCCTTCCGGGGGATTCCTGCTGGAGCCGCAGCACAATATGATGCAGATGGGAGGCGACTTCGCGAATAACCCGGCGGCCGAGCAGTTCATCGATAAAATGGTGAGCAAACACGGTTTCGACCGCCAGCAGCTGCATGAAATTTTGTCTCAGGCGAAGCGTCTGGACTACGTTCTGCGCCTGATGGACAGGCAGGCACCATCCGCCCAGGTGCCGAGCGGGCCGAACGGCGCATGGCTGCGCTACCGCAAACAGTTTATTACCCCGGACAACGTGCAAAACGGCGTGGCGTTCTGGAACCAGTATGAAGATGCGCTCAACCGCGCGTGGCAGGTTTACGGCGTGCCGCCGGAAATCATCGTCGGGATTATCGGCGTAGAGACCCGCTGGGGGCGCGTGATGGGCAAAACCCGCATCCTCGACGCACTGGCGACACTCTCCTTTAACTACCCGCGCCGCGCGGAGTATTTCTCTTCCGAGCTGGAAACCTTCCTGCTGATGGCGCGCAACGAGCAGGACGATCCGCTCGATCTGAAAGGGTCATTTGCCGGCGCGATGGGTTACGGCCAGTTTATGCCGTCGTCCTATAAACAGTATGCCGTCGACTTTAACGGGGATGGTCACATTAACCTGTGGGATCCGGTGGATGCCATCGGCAGCGTGGCGAACTACTTTAAAGCGCACGGCTGGACGCCGGGCGGCCAGGTTGCCGTGCAGGCGAACGGCGAAGCGTTTGGTCTGGAAAACGGCTTTAAAACCAAATACAGCGTTGCGCAGCTGACGGCGGCAGGCTTAACGCCAACCCAGCCGCTGGGCAACGTTGACCAGGTGAGCCTGCTGCGTCTGGACGTGGGAACCGGCTACCAGTACTGGTACGGCATGCCGAACTTCTACACCATCACCCGCTACAACCATAGCACCCACTATGCGATGGCGGTGTGGCAACTGGGGCTGGCGGTATCGCAGGCTCGCGTCCCGGCGGCGTCGCCGTTTAGTCAGTAACTCGCCTTATTCCGCCCTCTCCCTGTGGGAGAGGGCACCCGCGCGCACCTCTTTCCCGCAGAAACATTTCGCCACACTCCCATTTCATTCCCGCCGTTTACATCTTCATCGCCTTTCATTATTGTTATGTTATAACATTATTTTTGAGTTGAAATATCCATGTCCCTGTTTTCTCTCTCATCCCCGGTTCGGCTGCTGCTGGCGATGGTGCTCATTCTGTTTCTCGGGCTGGCCGTGCGCTGGGCGGTGGCGCTGCCATGATCGTGATGAACGCACTGGTTGCGGGCTACGACCGCCAGCCCGTCACGCGTCCGCTTTCGGGCGTGATTGAACGCGGCAGCATGACCGCGATTATCGGCGCCAACGGCTGCGGCAAATCCACGCTGCTGAAAACCCTCGCCGGATTTATTCCGCCCGTCAGCGGCAGATTTCACTGGCAGGGTAGACGACCGGTAATCGGCTGGCTGGCGCAGCGTCACGCGCTGGAAGCGCAATTTCCGCTGACCGTCCAGGACGTGGTGAGCATGGGCTGCTGGCCCGGAATTTCGCTTTTCGCCGGTTTTCGTCGCGAAGCGCGTCTGCGCATTAGTGGTGCACTTGAGCGCGTGGGGCTGGAGTCGATGGCGCTCTCCACCATTGATGAACTCTCCGGCGGCCAGTTTCAGCGCATGCTTTTTGCCCGCGTGTTAGTACAGCAGGCGCCGCTGGTGATGCTCGACGAGCCCTTCTCCGGCGTTGATGAAGCGACCTGCAACGTGCTGATGGACCTGATGCTGGAGATGTATATGCAGGGGCAAACGCTGCTCGCGGTACTGCACGACAGCGAGCGCGTGGCGCGCCACTTCCCGCAGACGCTGCGGCTGGATACTGACGCCCCCCAGTGGAAAACCGAACGGGTGAGGGTGGCATGATCTGGCACACATTCTTCCAGCCGTTTATCGAATTCGGCTTTATGCGCCGCGCGTTGGTGGTTTGCCTGGCGCTCTCCGTCAGCACCACCGCGCTCGGCGTGTTTCTTCAGCTGCGCCGGATGAGCCTGATGGGCGATGCGCTTTCTCACGCCATTTTGCCCGGCGTCGCCGTGGGGTATTTGCTCAGCGGGATGTCGCTGTTGGCTATGACCGTCGGCGGGTTTATCGCCGGGATTGCCGTTGCGCTGGTGGCCGGGCTGGTCAGCCGCCGCACGCCGCTGAAAGAGGATGCCAGCTTTGCCGGTTTTTACCTGGGGTCACTGGCGCTGGGCGTCACGCTGGTATCTCTGCGCGGCTCGAATGTCGATCTGCTGCATCTGCTGTTTGGTTCAATCCTCGCGGTGGACAACGACGCCGCGCTGTTTGTGACCGGCGTGTGCATCTTCACCCTTATCATGCTGGCCCTTTTTTACCGCGGGCTGGTGACGGAGGCGTTTGACACCGCCTGGCTGCAGGTGAATGCCCGCTGGCTACCCGGCGTATTGCACGGTCTGTTTCTGGCGCTGCTGGTCCTGAACCTGGTGGCCGGTTTTCAGGTGCTCGGCACGCTGATGGCCGTCGGGCTGATGATGCTCCCGGCGGTGGCGGCGCGCTGTTGGGTCCGCACCTTACCCGGATTACTCCTGATGGCCGGTATCAGCGGTATTTTCTGCGCGTGGCTGGGGCTAAGCCTCTCCTGGGCGGCAAGTTTACCGGCGGGGCCATCTATTGTGCTGACCGCCAGCGCGCTGTTCTTTATTTCCGTTTTATTTGGCACGCGCAGCAGGCTGGCTGGCAGCCTGCGGGCGCTTTATTAACGCAAGGGGAAACGATGAAAAGTACAGGATTAATCATGGCGCTAGCGCTGGGGATGATGTCGCATAGCGTGATGGCGAAAACGCTGAATGTGGTCACCAGCTTTTCGATACTGGGGGATATCGCGCAGGAGGTGGGGGGCGATCGTGTAAACGTGACGACGCTGGTGGGGCCGGACGGCGATCCCCATACCTTCGAACCGTCGCCTAAGGACAGCGCGGCGCTGAGCAAGGCTGACGTGGTCGTGGTCAACGGTTTAGGGCTGGAAGGCTGGCTCGACCGCCTGGTGAAAGCCTCCGGGTTCAAAGGCCAGCTGGTCGTTGCCTCAAACGGGGTGAAAACCCACACGCTTGAGGAAGATGGAAAGACCGTGACCGATCCGCACGCCTGGAACAGCGCGGCGAACGGTGCGCTGTATGCGCAAAATATTCTGAACGGGCTGGTGAAAGCCGATCCGGAAGACAAAGCGGCGCTGGAGGCTTCAGGAAAACCTTACATTGAGCAACTGACCCAACTGGACAGCTGGGCCAAAACGCGCTTTAGCCAGATCCCGCAGGAAAAGCGCAAAGTGCTGACCAGCCATGACGCGTTTGGTTATTTTGGCCGCGCTTACGGCGTAACCTTCCTGGCACCTCAAGGACTCTCTTCAGAGAGCGAGGCCAGCGCGTCGCAGGTGGCGGAGATTATCAAGCAGATTAAAGCCGACGGCGTGAAAACGTGGTTTATGGAAAACCAGCTCGATCCGCGTCTGGTGAAGCAGATTGCGTCGGCGACGGGCGCACAGCCGGGCGGCGAACTTTACCCGGAAGCCCTGTCGGCAAAAGGTGGGGCAGCAGACACCTACGTTAAGGCGTTTCGCCATAATGTCGATACGCTTGCGAACAGCATGAAATAATATTTCTACAGCCGGTGCGCCCGCACCGGCTTTTTTCTGAAGCCCCCTCGTAAAACCTGAAGCGCATCCCCATATCTGACGAGAAAGTGCTATCTTGTGCTGCACGTTTTTCTCAAGCCTGGAGCTAGAATGACTGACCATGAATTGATGCAGCTAAGCGAGATCGTTGGCCTTGCCCTGAAGCAGCGTGGCGCGACAATCACCACCGCGGAATCCTGCACCGGCGGCTGGGTGGCGAAAGCGATTACCGATATCGCCGGCAGTTCCGCCTGGTTTGAACGTGGCTTTGTGACCTACAGTAACGAAGCTAAGGCGCAGATGATTGGCGTGCGCGAAGCCACGCTGGAACAGCATGGCGCGGTCAGCGAACCAGTTGTCATTGAAATGGCCATTGGCGCGCTGAAAGAGGCGCGGGCAGATTACGCCATTTCCATCAGCGGCATCGCGGGGCCGGACGGCGGCAGCGACGTGAAGCCTGTCGGCACCGTCTGGTTCGGGTTTGCCACGTCCAAAGGGGAAGGGATAACCCGCCGGGAGTGCTTTAGCGGCGATCGCGAAAGCGTGCGTCGTCAGGCTACCGTTTATGCGTTAAAAACGCTCTGGCAACAATTTCTACAAAACACTTGATACTGTATGACTATACAGTATAATTGCACCAACAGAACAGAAGTCCATGGTGAAGCGCAGTTGCTTCTCCCGGCATGACAGGAGTAATAATGGCTATCGACGAAAACAAACAGAAAGCGTTGGCGGCAGCACTGGGCCAGATTGAAAAGCAATTCGGTAAAGGCTCCATCATGCGCCTGGGTGAAGACCGTTCCATGGATGTGGAAACTATCTCCACCGGTTCGCTTTCTCTGGATATCGCACTGGGCGCGGGCGGTTTGCCGATGGGGCGTATCGTAGAAATCTACGGTCCGGAATCCTCAGGTAAAACGACGCTGACCCTGCAGGTTGTTGCAGCGGCGCAGCGCGAAGGTAAAACCTGTGCGTTTATCGATGCCGAGCACGCGCTGGACCCGGTCTATGCCCGTAAGCTGGGCGTTGATATCGACAACCTGCTGTGTTCCCAGCCGGACACCGGCGAGCAGGCGCTGGAAATTTGTGACGCGCTGGCACGCTCCGGTGCGGTTGACGTGATCATCGTCGACTCCGTTGCGGCGCTGACGCCAAAAGCGGAAATCGAAGGTGAAATCGGTGACTCTCACATGGGCCTCGCGGCACGTATGATGAGCCAGGCGATGCGTAAGCTGGCCGGTAACCTGAAGCAGTCCAATACGCTGCTGATCTTCATCAACCAGATCCGTATGAAAATTGGTGTGATGTTCGGTAATCCGGAAACCACCACCGGTGGTAACGCCCTGAAATTCTACGCCTCTGTCCGTCTGGATATCCGCCGTATCGGCGCGGTGAAAGAGGGCGAGAACGTGGTGGGTAGCGAAACCCGCGTGAAGGTTGTGAAGAACAAAATCGCAGCACCGTTCAAACAGGCCGAATTCCAGATCCTCTACGGCGAAGGTATCAACTTCCTCGGCGAGCTGGTTGACCTGGGCGTGAAAGAGAAGCTGATTGAAAAAGCGGGCGCCTGGTACAGCTACAACGGTGACAAGATTGGTCAGGGTAAAGCGAATGCTATCTCCTGGCTGAAAGAGAACCCGGCTGCGGCGAAAGAGATTGAGAAGAAGGTGCGTGAGCTTCTGCTGAACAACCAGGACTCCAAACCTGATTTCGTGGTGGATGCTGCGGATGCTGAAGAAACCAACGAAGACTTTTAAGTCTCTCGTGTAAAGATGAAGGGCTGCTGACGCGGCCCTTTTTGCATTTCTGATTCTGCAGGTTTTTTATGAGTGAACCGACATCACGCCGACCCGCCTACGCGCGCTTGCTGGATCGTGCGGTACGCATTCTCGCCGTGCGCGACCACAGTGAACAGGAGCTGCGGCGGAAGCTGTCAGCGCCCGTCATGAGCAAAAACGGGCCGGAGGAGATTGATGCCACTGCGGAAGACTACGACCGCGTGGTGGCCTGGTGCTATGAGCATCATTACCTGGACGATGACCGGTTTGCCTCGCGTTTTCTCGCCAGCCGTGGTCGCAAAGGGTATGGGCCCGCGCGCATCCGCCAGGAGCTAAGCCAGAAAGGGGTGGCCAGGGAGTCCATCGAAAAAGCGATGCGCGAAAGCGACACGGACTGGTGCGAACTGGCAAAAGAGCAGGCGATTCGTAAGTACGGCGAACCGCTGCCGCGTGAATTTTCAGAAAAAGTCAAAATCCAGCGCTTTTTGCTCTACCGCGGCTTTCTGATGGAAGATATTCAGGATATCTGGCGTAATTTTGCCGATTGAACGCATGCGGGATTTTACTTCCCACTAAAGAAAACTTATCTTATTCCCACTTTTTCCAGTAGCTGGTCCGTCCAACGGTTTACCGATACAGGCTGGCTACGACATTTCGTTAGCTTGATTTCAGGATAATTATGAGCAAGAGCACCGCTGAGATCCGTCAGGCGTTTCTCGATTTTTTCCATAGTAAGGGACACCAGGTTGTTGCCAGCAGCTCCCTGGTACCGAACAACGATCCGACTCTGCTGTTTACCAACGCCGGGATGAACCAGTTCAAGGATGTGTTCCTTGGTCTCGACAAGCGTAATTATTCCCGCGCCACAACCTCACAGCGTTGCGTGCGTGCGGGCGGTAAACACAACGACCTGGAAAACGTCGGTTACACCGCGCGCCATCACACCTTCTTCGAAATGCTGGGTAACTTCAGCTTCGGCGACTACTTCAAACATGATGCCATTCAATACGCATGGGAGCTGCTGACCGGTGAAAACTGGTTCAACCTGCCGAAAGAGCGTCTGTGGGTGACCGTCTACGAAACCGATGACGAAGCGTTCGAAATCTGGGAAAAAGAAGTGGGTATCCCGCGCGAGCGTATTATTCGCATCGGTGATAACAAAGGCGCGCCATATGCGTCTGATAACTTCTGGCAGATGGGCGACACCGGTCCTTGCGGTCCGTGCACCGAGATCTTCTACGATCACGGCGACCATATCTGGGGTGGCCCTCCAGGCAGCCCGGAAGAAGACGGCGATCGCTATATTGAGATCTGGAACATCGTCTTCATGCAGTTCAACCGCCAGGCTGACGGCACTATGGAGCCGCTGCCGAAGCCATCCGTTGATACCGGTATGGGCCTGGAGCGTATCGCCGCGGTTCTGCAGCACGTTAACTCCAACTACGAGATTGACCTGTTCAGCACTCTGATCAAAGCCGTTGCGAACGTTACCGGCGCGACCGATCTGAACAACAAATCGCTGCGCGTTATCGCAGACCATATTCGTTCCTGTGCGTTCCTGATTGCCGACGGCGTTATTCCGTCGAATGAAAACCGTGGCTACGTGCTGCGTCGCATCATTCGCCGTGCGATCCGTCACGGCAACATGCTGGGCGCGAAGGACACCTTCTTTTATAAACTCGTTGGGCCACTGATTGGCGTGATGGGGTCAGCCGGCGACGAGCTGAAACGCCAGCAGGCGCAGGTTGAGCAGGTTCTGAAAACCGAAGAAGAGCAGTTCGCTCGTACGCTGGAGCGCGGTCTGGCGCTGCTGGACGAAGAACTGGCGAAGCTTAAGGGTGACACGCTGGATGGCGAAACCGCTTTCCGCCTGTACGACACCTACGGCTTCCCGGTTGACCTGACGGCGGACGTTTGCCGCGAGCGCAACATCAAAGTTGATGAAGCAGGATTTGAAGCTGCGATGGAAGAGCAGCGTCGTCGTGCGCGTGAGTCCAGCGGTTTCGGTGCAGACTACAACGCGATGATCCGCGTTGATAGCGCGTCTGAATTCAAAGGTTATGAAGCGCTGGAACTGACCGGCAAAGTGACCGCCCTGTTTGTTGACGGTAAAGCCGTAGACAGCATCAGCGCGGGTCAGGAAGCCGTTGTCATTCTGGACAAAACGCCGTTCTATGCGGAATCCGGCGGTCAGGTTGGCGATAAAGGCGAACTGAAAGGCAACGGTTTTAGCTTCAGCGTCAGCGACACCCAGAAATACGGTCAGGCGATCGGTCACCAGGGCAAACTGGTATCCGGTTCTCTGAAAGTGGGCGAGGGCGTACAGGCTAACGTTGATGAAGCACGCCGTGCGCGCATTCGTCTGAACCACTCTGCAACCCACCTGATGCACGCAGCCCTGCGCGACGTGCTGGGTACCCACGTTGCACAGAAAGGTTCTCTGGTAAACGATAAAGTGCTGCGCTTCGACTTCTCGCATTTTGAAGCGATGAAGCCGTCTGAAATTCGCGCGGTGGAAGACCTGGTGAACGCGCAGATCCGTCGTAACCTGCCAATTGAGACCCACATCATGGATCTTGAGGACGCGAAGAAAAAAGGTGCGATGGCGCTGTTTGGCGAGAAATATGACGAGCGCGTTCGCGTGCTGAGCATGGGCGACTTCTCTACCGAACTGTGCGGCGGTACTCACGCCTCGCGCACCGGTGACATCGGCCTGTTCCGCATTGTTTCCGAATCCGGTACGGCTGCAGGTGTGCGTCGTATTGAAGCGGTGACCGGTGAAGGCGCAATCGCCAGCCTGCATGCGCAGAGCGATCAGCTGCACGACATCGCGCAGCTGCTGAAAGGCGATAGCCAGAATCTGGGCGAGAAAGTGCGCGTTGCGCTGGATCGTACTCGTCAGCTGGAAAAAGAACTCCAGCAGCTGAAAGAACAGGCTGCGGCGCAGGAGAGTGCAAACCTCTCCAGTAAAGCGGTAGACATTAAGGGCGTCAAACTGCTGGTCAGCGATCTGGCGGGCGTTGAGCCTAAGATGCTGCGTACTATGGTCGACGATCTCAAGAACCAGCTTGGTTCTACCGTTATCGTGCTGGCGACGGTGGCAGAAGGTAAGGTTTCTCTGATTGCGGGCGTCTCTAAGGATGTGACCGACCGCGTTAAAGCAGGGGAACTGATTGGTATGGTCGCTCAGCAGGTGGGCGGCAAGGGTGGCGGTCGTCCGGACATGGCGCAAGCCGGTGGTACGGATGCGGCGGCACTTCCTGCGGCATTAGCCAGCGTTGAAAGCTGGGTAAGCGCGAAACTGTAATAACTACAAAGCACAAGCAGACGCCATAGCGGCAACGTTATGGCGTCTTGTTCACTGTGCTATCGATAACGATAAAGTCAGGTTGAGTTTGTGTATATCGGCTAAACTTACGTTTAACAGAATGTGATGCCGTGACTGCTTACACTTTACGTGTTTGTCATCGCTTACTTTTTGGCGTTATATGATGGATAATGCCGGGATACAAGAGACCCGACTCTTTTAATCTTTCAAGGAGCAAAGAATGCTGATTCTGACTCGTCGAGTTGGTGAGACCCTCATGATTGGGGATGAGGTCACCGTGACAGTTTTAGGGGTAAAGGGTAACCAGGTACGTATTGGTGTTAACGCTCCTAAAGAAGTATCTGTCCACCGTGAAGAGATCTACCAGCGTATCCAGGCTGAAAAATCCCAGCAGTCCAGTTACTGATATTGTCGCGTCTCGCTGTCGGGCGAGACGCAACCCTCCCGCTATTTTTCCTGCTCAAAGTTACCGTTTAATTTCAATCGCTCTCTTTTTAACCACTCCGTTACCCTTAACTCGTCTCAATACCGCCATTTCGGCAGATGTTTTCTGTGGCATTGCCTGCAAAATCCGCTTATAAAACACCCTCTTTGCGGCTTTTACATGCGAATTGCGTGTGATTTGTGCAAACGATAAAAGCTTTTGGAAAATTGTTTGACTTATAAGTCCCAGAAAGTAATATATGCGCCACGCAGCGACGAGAAGCTCTTAACGAGTCACTCGAAGCACTCGAAAGAGGCGTTGTGTGGTGAGGTGGCCGAGAGGCTGAAGGCGCTCCCCTGCTAAGGGAGTATGCGGTCAAAAGCTGCATCCGGGGTTCGAATCCCCGCCTCACCGCCATTTTGCATCCGTAGCTCAGCTGGATAGAGTACTCGGCTACGAACCGAGCGGTCGGAGGTTCGAATCCTCCCGGATGCACCATCTATTACTTCATATTGCTTTCGAAGTGATATGAATATCGAGCAGTACAGTAGTAAATCCCGATGCATCCGTAGCTCAGCTGGATAGAGTACTCGGCTACGAACCGAGCGGTCGGAGGTTCGAATCCTCCCGGATGCACCATCTATTACTTCATATTGCTTTCGAAGTGATATGAATATCGAGCAGTACAGTAGTAAATCCCGATGCATCCGTAGCTCAGCTGGATAGAGTACTCGGCTACGAACCGAGCGGTCGGAGGTTCGAATCCTCCCGGATGCACCATATTCTCCGAGATAACAGCGATGCTGTTTTTTCAAGCTCTGCGAGTTAATCGCAAGCACCAGGGAGGATAACGTTGCTTTAGCAACGGCCCGAAGGGCGAGGCGCAGCCGAGTAATCCTCCCGGATGCACCATTTACTGTTTCTAAAAGCATTTCCCCGATGCATCCGTAGCTCAGCTGGATAGAGTACTCGGCTACGAACCGAGCGGTCGGAGGTTCGAATCCTCCCGGATGCACCATCCCTTCTGTTATTCCCTTCGATGTTTAGTTCTTAATCACTCTCGTAGTTATCACTTCTCAATCAGCGACAAAAACCCCCTTTTACGATAAAGTAATGCTTTGTTAATCGTTTAGCGAGAGCACGATGTACGCACAGTATGACGGTTTGATCTTCGACATGGATGGCACCATCCTGGATACTGAACCCACGCATCGTCAAGCCTGGACCGAGGTCCTTGGCCGCTACGGCATGCGTTTCGACCTTCAGGCGATGATTGCCCTCAACGGATCCCCAACCTGGCGTATTGCGCAGGCCGTGATTGAACTGAATCAGGCCGATCTCGACCCACACCTTCTCGCGCGTGAAAAAACCGATGCGGTAAAAGCCATGCTTTTAGATACCGTACGCCCTCTGCCACTGATTGATGTGGTAAAAGAGTGGCACGGGCGTCGCCCGATGTCTGTCGGGACGGGCAGCGAGAGCGCGATAGCAGAAGCGTTGCTCAACCATCTTGGCCTGCGCCACTATTTTTCTGCCGTGGTGGCCGCCGATCATGTTAAAAATCACAAGCCCGCGCCGGACACCTTCCTGCTTTGTGCAGAATTAATGGGCGTACCGGCGGCAAAATGCGTCGTGTTTGAAGATGCCGACTTCGGTATTCAGGCCGCGCGTGATGCCGGAATGGCGGCGGTGGATGTGCGCTTACTGTGAGTGACGCGCTGTCGCTTGCCTCATTATTCGCCAGCAGTTTTCTAAGCGCCACGCTGTTACCGGGAAATTCGGAAGTGGTACTGGTGGCGATGCTGTTGTCCGGCGTGAGTCAGCCCTGGCTGCTTGTATTAATAGCAACAATGGGTAATAGCCTTGGAGGGCTGACTAACGTTATTCTTGGGCGTTTCTTTCCGCTGCGCGAAAAATCGCGCTGGCAGGAAAAGGCAGTCGGCTGGCTAAAACGCTATGGCGCTGCCACGCTGTTATTAAGCTGGATGCCTGTAATAGGCGATTTACTGTGTCTGCTGGCGGGATGGATGCGCATCTCCTGGGGACCGGTGCTCTTTTTTTTGTGCCTTGGCAAGGCGTTGCGCTATGTTCTCGTGGCGTGGGCAACACTACAGGGTATGACGTGGTGGCACTAATTGGTGGAATGAATACGCGACCTTCAATCGTCAACCATTACAATTATGCTGAGTAACATTACTTTGACAGGCGGGAGGTCAATTTGATCCCGGACGTATCTCAGGCGCTGGCCTGGCTGGAAAACCACCCTCAGGCTCTGAAGGGTATTCAGCGTGGTCTTGAGCGTGAAACGCTGCGCGTTAACGCGGACGGTAGCTTAGCGACGACGGGTCACCCGAAGGCGTTAGGCTCGGCGCTGACACATAAATGGATCACAACCGATTTCGCTGAAGCGCTGCTGGAGTTCATTACGCCGGTGGACGGCGATATTGATCATATGCTGACGATCCTGCGCGACATCCATCGCTACACCGCGCGCAATCTCGGCGATGAGCGTATGTGGCCGCTCAGCATGCCGTGCTATATCGAGCAGGGCCAGGAGATTGAGCTGGCGCAGTACGGCACGTCAAACATTGGTCGGCTGAAAACGCTCTATCGCGAAGGTCTTAAAAATCGCTACGGCGCGCTGATGCAGACGATCTCTGGCGTGCACTACAATTTCTCTTTGCCGATGGCGTTCTGGCAGGCGAAGGGGGGAGAAACGGATAAAGAAGCGATCTCCGCCGGTTATTTCCGTCTGATCCGCAACTATTACCGTTTTGGCTGGGTGATTCCGTATCTGTTTGGCGCGTCGCCTGCCATTTGTTCATCGTTCCTGCAGGGGAAACCGACCACGCTGCCGTTCGAAAAAACCGAGTGTGGCATGTACTATCTCCCGTACGCGACTTCTCTGCGCATGAGCGATCTGGGCTATACCAATAAATCGCAAAGCAATCTCGGTATTACGTTTAACGAATTGCACGAATATGTGGCAGGATTGAAGCGGGCGATTAAAACTCCGTCGGAAGAGTACGCGAAAATCGGCCTCGAAAAAGACGGAAAGCGCCTGCAAATCAACAGCAACGTATTGCAGATTGAAAACGAACTGTATGCGCCAATTCGTCCGAAGCGCGTGACGCGCAGCGGTGAAACGCCGTCGGATGCGCTGCAGCGCGGCGGCATTGAATACATTGAAGTGCGCTCGCTGGACATCAACCCGTTCTCACCGATTGGCGTTGACGAGCAGCAGGTTCGCTTCCTGGATCTGTTTATGGTCTGGTGCGCGCTGGCGGATGCGCCGGAAATGAGTTCAGACGAACTGCTTTGTACGCGCACGAACTGGAACCGCGTGATTCTGGAAGGCCGTAAACCGGGTCTGACGCTGGGTATTGGCTGCGAAACGGCGCAGTTCCCGCTGGCTAAGGTTGGTAAGGATCTGTTCCGTGACCTGAAGCGTGTTGCCCGCACCCTGGACAGCATCGACGGCGGCGACGCGTATCAACAGATTTGCGACCAGCTGGTGGAATGCTTTGATAATCCGGAACTGACGTTCTCTGCGCGCATTTTGCGCACCATGATCGAGCAGGGGATTGGCGGCACGGGGCGTTCACTCTCAGCGGAGTACCGTGAGATGCTGATACAGGAGCCGTTAGAGATCCTGAGCGAAGCGGATTTTGTCGCGGAGCGCGACGCGTCCCTGGTGCGTCAGAAAGAGGTTGAAGCGGCGGATACGGAGTCGTTTGAGGCGTTTCTGGCGAAGCAGGCTTAAGCAGAAAAGAAAAAGGCCACATCGCTGTGGCCAAAATATACATCTCTGAATTCAGGGATGATGATAACAAATGCGCGTCTTTCATATACTCAGACGTGCATTCTGTAGAAGAGTTCAGTTTATTTTAAAAAAATCACTATCGGAGGTGACGTATGCCGTTATTAGATAGCTTTACTGTCGACCATACCCGTATGGAAGCACCTGCAGTCCGCGTGGCGAAGACCATGCACACCCCGCACGGCGACACGATCACCGTATTCGATCTGCGCTTCTGCGTGCCGAATAAAGAAGTGATGCCGGAGAAAGGCATTCACACCCTGGAACACCTGTTCGCCGGTTTCATGCGTGACCACCTGAACGGCAACGGCGTTGAGATCATCGACATCTCTCCGATGGGCTGCCGTACCGGCTTCTACATGAGCCTGATTGGTCAGCCTGAAGAGAAACGCGTCGCCGATGCGTGGAAAGCGGCGATGGAAGACGTGCTGAAAGTGAAAGAGCAGAACCAGATCCCTGAGCTGAACGTTTACCAGTGCGGCACTTACCAGATGCACTCTCTGGAAGAAGCCCAGGAAATTGCCCGTCACATCATCGAGCGTGACGTACGCGTAAACAGCAATGAAGAGCTGGCCCTGCCAAAAGAAAAACTGCAGGAGCTGCACATCTAGTATTGTGCCTGTGGATGCCCGGTGGCGCTTCGCTGGCCGGGCCTACAATCCTCATGACGACAACCACCACCTTCTCCTTTACCCATCGCCCGCTTGTGCCGTTTTCGCATGATTATGCTCATGGCGATAGCGAGCCGTGGCATGAGCACGACTGCGCGCAGCTGCTGCACAGCCTGACGGGCGTCGTGCGGGTCGATACCGCATCCGGCTGCTGGGTAGTGCCGCCCGGGCGCGGCGTCTGGCTACCGGCGGGAACACAGCACTCGCTTCGCATCACCGGCAACGTTGCAGCCCGCACGCTGTTTATCGATCCGCTGGCGCGAGCCGATCTCCCGGCGACCTGTCAGATCGTGCAGATCTCCCCGCTGCTGCGCGAGCTGATCCTCACCTCCCTGACGCTACCGGAGTCGTACTCGCCGGGAAGCCGTGACGAGCGCGTGTATGAGCTCATTCTGGATGAAATTCGCATCATGCCGGTGCTGCCGTTTCACCTGCCGGAACCGGAAAGTGAAGCGTTACGCCAGCTATGTCGGCAGGTCCGTCAGTTACCAGGTGAAAGCTGGAGCGGTCAACAGAGCGCGAGCTTGCTCGGCATGAGCGAGCGTACGCTGAACCGCCATTTTCAGCAGCAGACCGGGTTAAGCTACGGCGAGTGGGTGAGAAGGGCGCGCCTGCTGGAAGCCTTAGTGCGGCTGGCGCAGGGCCAGCCGGTGCTGCGCGTGGCGCTGGATCTGGGATACGGCAGCCACAGCGCCTTTACGGCGATGTTCCGCCGGGCGATGGGTATCTCTCCCAGCGATTACTTTAAGAACGACTGACCGCGTTAAACAGCGCCTGAAGCGACGCGCGCGCCACGTCGCTGTCAATGCCCACGCCCCAGCTGCTCGTGCCGTCCTGGAACAGGCAGCGGATATAGGCCACCGAGCGGCTGTCGCTGCGTTCGCCCAGCGTATGTTCGTGATAATCCTTAATCACAAACGGCGCGTTGACCCAGCGGCTCAGGCCCTGCGCGGCAGCGGAGAGCAGACCGTTGCCCTGACCCTCCAGCTGGCGCGTTACCCCCTGCATGACGACGCTTGCCGTCAGCCGCAGCTGGCCGTCCTGCTGGCCGTCGCTGCGGTAGGATTGCAGCGCCAGCTGCGGCGTCGTTACCAGCCCGTAGCGGGTGCGGAATAGCTGCCACAGTGCGTTCTGCGTCATTTCTTTCCCGTGGCGATCCGTTTCCTGCTGCACGTGATGGCTAAAATCCTGCTGCAGGGCGCGGGGCAGCTTCAGGCCGTGGTTTTGCTCAATAAGCCAGGCGCTGCCGCTTTTTCCTGACTGGCTGTTCACGCGGATCACCGCTTCGTAGGTGCAGCCGATGTCCTGCGGATCGACGGGCAGATAGGGCATCTCCCAGCGATCGCCAGGCCTGCGGGCATCAAAGCCTTTCTTAATGGCGTCCTGGTGCGAGCCGGAGAAGGCGGTATAGGCCAGCCGTCCTGCCCACGGATGGCGCGGATGGACAGGCAACTGGTTGCAGGCCTCTACCGTTTCGACCACCCGATTCATATCGCTAAAGTCCAGATTGGGACTAATGCCCTGGCTGTAGAGGTTCATCGCCAGCGTTACCAGGCAAACGTTGCCCGTGCGTTCGCCGTTGCCAAAAAGGCAGCCCTCTACGCGGTCGGCCCCGGCCATCACCGCCAGCTCCGCGCTGGCGACGCCCGTTCCGCGGTCGTTATGCGGATGCACGCTGATGCAAACGTCGCGGCGACGGCTGAAGTGGCGGCAGAAATACTCTATCTGATCGGCATAGACGTTCGGCGTACTGACCTCGACGGTAGCGGGTAAGTTGATCACCATTGGCCGTTCATCGCACGGCTGCCAGATCTCCGCCACGGCTTCACAAATCTCCAGCGCAAACTCCGGCTCGGTAAAGCAGAAGGTTTCCGGGGAGTACTCGTACTGCCAGCGGGTTTCAGGGTTCTCTTCACAAAGCTGGCGGATAAGCCGCGTGGCGCGGGTGGCCAGCTCGACGATCTGCGCTTTCTCCATGCCGAACACCAGGCGGCGGAACAGCGGGGCGGTGGCGTTATACAGGTGGACGGTGGCCTGCTTCGCGCCGCGCAGGGATTCAAAAGTACGATGGATAAGATCTTCCCGCGCCTGTGTTAACACCTGAATCGTGACGTCATCCGGAATGCGGTTCTCTTCGATGAGCTGGCGGACAAAGTTGAAGTCGGTCTGCGAGGCGGACGGGAAGGCGACCTCAATCTCTTTAAATCCGCAGCCCAGCAGCAAATCCCAGAACTGCAGCTTGCGCGCGCTGTCCATCGGCTCGGCAAGCGCCTGGTTGCCGTCGCGTAAGTCTGTCGAAAGCCAGCGCGGCGCGCGGGTGATGGTCTGCTCCGGCCAGCGGCGGTCGGGCAATGAAACGGTGGGATAAGGCTGGTATTTGTCGGCGGGTGTGTTCAGCATGATGCGCTCCTGTTGTCTTTTCACTATCGTGAATTGATTTCAGGAGCGCTGCTTCATCGAAACTGACAATCGCTGTCGCGTTCTGGACAACGCGAATTAGTGCGCCCCTCCGCCGCCGCCACCGGCGCCAAACGGCGGTCTGGCAAACCACACCAGCCCCAGCAGGACGATGAAGATCCCCGCTGATATCCAGAAAATCTCGTTTGCCGAGATAATCAGCCCCTGGTTGGTGATCTGCTGGGCAATCCAGCCGGATGCCTGCTGCTCCGTCATCCCCATGCCCTGAAGCTGACTGTACATCTGCTGGGCATTCGGATTGTACGGGTTCACCGCTTCGGTCAGCTGGGCATGGTGCATCGATTCACGGTTGGTCCACAGGGTGGTGGTGATCGACGTCCCGATGGAACCCGCTAGCGTACGGGTGAAGTTCGACAGACTTGATGCCGCCGCCAGACGCTCAGGCGGCAGGCCAGAGAGCGTAATGGTGGTCAGCGGCATAAAGAAGCACGCCACCGCAAAGCCCTGAATGAACTGCGGCCACGCCGAGGCGCCAAAGTCCATTCCCGGCTCAAAGGTATACGCGCGCCAGTAGAAGCACACGGCGTACATAATGAAGCTGAACGTCACCAGCCGACGCATGTCGAGCTTGTGGGCGAAGCGGCCAATAATCGGCGACAGCAGAACCGGGATCACCCCAACGGGCGCTGAGGCCAGACCCGCCCAGGTCGCGGTATAGCCATACACCTCCTGCAACAGCTGCGGCAGCAGAACAATCGCGCCGAAGTAGAGCATATAGGCGAGGCTGATACACAGGCAGCCGATGGTGAAGTTTCGCGATTTGAAGAGCGAGAGATCGACAATCGGGTTGTCGTCCGTCAGCTCCCAGACAATCAGGAAGCTTATCGACACCACCGCGACAATGGTCAGGATGATGATCTCCTGCGAGTTGAACCAGTCGAGCTCTTTACCGCGGTCGAGCATGATCTGCAGACTGCCGATACCCAGGATCAGCAGCGCCAGCCCGATGCTGTCGATACGGCGCTGTTCGGTGCGCGTCTCTCGTCCCCGCAGCGACTGCAGCGTCATCAATACCACGACGGCGCCAATCGGTACGTTGATAAAGAAGATCCAGCCCCAGTGGTAGTTATCGCTGATGTACCCGCCCAGAATCGGTCCGCAGATAGGCGCGACGATAACGGTCATTGACCATAGCGCCAGCGCGACCGAACGTTTTGCTGGGGGGTAGTTGCTCAGCAGCAAACTCTGCGACAGCGGGATCAGCGGCCCGGCGACAATCCCCTGAATGACGCGGAAGAAAATCAGCATCGTCAGGCTGCTGGACATGCCGCACGCCCAGGAGGCAAGAACAAACGCTACCGTGGACCAGAGGAACAGCTTCACCTCACCGACGCGCTTCGCCAGCCAGCCGGTGATAGGGATGGAGATGGCGTTTGCCACCCCAAACGAAGTAATGACCCAGGTCCCCTGGCTCAGCGACGAGCCAAGGTTGCCGGCGATGGTTGGGATCGCCACGTTTGCGATGGTGGAGTCCAGCACCTGCATGAATGTCGCCAGCGACAGCGCAATGGTCATAATGACCAGCTGCGCGCCTTCCAGCGGTTTTTGCGGCTTTTGCTGTTGCATAACGCTCACCTTCGGTTTAACCGGCGTTTGCCTTCACGATGTCATCGATCAGTTTGTTGACCGGATCGAGGCTAATTTCACGGGCGTTACTTTCATAAACCGGGCTGCTACGCACCTGGCTTGCCAGGATCTGACCGTCGCGGTTGGCGGTATCGACCGTCACAAGCGTTGAGAGGCCGATACGCAGCGGGTGATCCGCCAGCTGTTTGGCATCCAGCTCGATACGCACGGGCAGACGCTGAACCACTTTAATCCAGTTACCGGTGGCGTTTTGCGCAGGCAGCAGGGAGAAGGCGCTGCCGGTCCCCATATCCAGACCCACCACTTTCCCGGTGTACTTCACGTCATCGCCATAGATGTCGCTGACGACCGTCGCGGTCTGGCCGATACGCATATGGGCGAGCTGCGTCTCTTTAAAGTTGGCGTCTACCCACAGGTTGTCTGCCGGCACGACCGCCATCAGCGGCGTGGTCGGGCTAATCTGCGCCCCTGGCTGGACGGAACGGCGGGAGACGTAGCCGGTCATCGGGCTGACGATTTTGGTACGCTGCAGGGCAAGCCATGCGTTGCGTACTTCAGTCGCCGCCTGTTGTACGGCGGGCTGGTTTTCGAGGCTGGTGCCGAGCACCATCGCCTGGTTGGCGTTGTACTGTTGAATGGCCACATCCAGCTGTGCCTGAGCGCTGGCGACGGCGTCGCGGGCGTGCTGCAGCTCTTCACGGCCAATCAGGTTGGCCGTGCCGAGCGGTACACGGCGATTCAGGTCGCTCTGCGCCTGCGCGAGTGCGGTTTTCTGCACGTCGATGTTGGCCTGCAGCTGTTTACTGTTGATCATCAGCTGGCGGGTCTGACGGACGCTGGAGGCCAGCGCGGTCTGGGCTTTCTCAAATGCCTGCTGGGCGTCGGTTGGATCGAGGGTCACCAACACATCGCCTTTTTGCACAAAGTCGGTATTGTCAGCCCAGACTTTCGTCACGCTGCCCGACACCTGCGCCATAATCTGTACCTGGTTCCCTGCCACGTATGCGTCGTCAGTCTCTTCTGCATGACGCAATACTAAAAACCAATAGATCCCATATGCCACGGCAATAATAATAAAGAGCAAGGTCAACAGAAGAAGGGCACTTTTACGTTTGCCTTTCTTATTGGCCGGTTGCTGCGGGGTAGTGCTCTCCGCATTTGCGCTCATTGTTGTTCTCCACGATCTTCTTATTTTCACATCGGCTGAGCCGACCTGTTGTCAGAAAGGCCAGCAGTGTGACGTGCTGGCCTGTCGGTTTTCTTATATAAATCTGGATTGTTGAGCGTGTCGTCGCGTTAGCGCAGCGCCTCAAGAACAGCGCCTTCTTCATCCATCTGGTCCAGACGGGTGAGCAGCTTGCGAGTGATATGCTCAAGCTGGTCGCGCTCGGAAGTACTGAGGGCAGACCAGAGTTTGTGCAGGCAATTGTGCTGAGGTGGCAGCACCTCACGCAGGAACTGGTGACCTTTATCGGTCAATTGCAGATGCAGGCAGCGGCGATCGTTATCGCTTTCACGGCGCTCAATCCAGCCGCGCTTTTCCAGCTCATCGGCAATACGGGTCGCATTGGTACGGGACGATCCCAGCGCGCAGCTCAGCTCAGAAGGCTGAATGCTATGGTTTTCCTGAGACTCCAGCGTAATCAACGCCATAAACAACGTCTCGTTAATCCCTTGAGCTTTCAGCATTTTATTACGATTTTCCAGTAGCTTACCCTGCATGTGCATGCACAGGCGGGTCAACAGGATTTCCTGATACGGGAAGTCCTCATGACGACTGGCGCGGAATTTAAGCATTTGTTCAATGGGCGTAAACGAACTATCCATTTTGGGCATAACCTCATTAATTACAGCCGATATAGTAACGATGGTGACAAATAATGTAAATGAATTATTTGTGCGGTTATATCCGCCAAACGAATGCCACCATCAAAGAGCGCCGGGTAAGTCCGTGACCCGGTGAGCACAGAAAGCGTAGGGTATAAACCCGCTGAAGAGAGGATGTGGGGACGGGGGTCTGAACTATTCATGCCAATTGTAGATATGTCACCCACATTAAAATTTCTGGGATAAATGATTACGTTTACATTAACAGACTGCCGGGCCCCTTTACACCCTAAGAGGCCCAAAGCAATGTAAAACTTAATGAATTGCTTCCTGACGATGATAGCCGCGCCACCATACAACCAGGTTAAGCGCGGCGACGAGTGCCCCTATCCCGCACACACCTGACCAGCCGGCATGCTGCCACGCCGACGCTGATATTAACGAACCCGCCGCACCACCAATGAAGTAGCTGGTCATGTATCCGGCCGTGAGGCGGTTACGCGCCTCGGGCTTCACGCGGTAAATCACGGTCTGGTTGGTGATGTGCACACCCTGTACGGTGAGATCGAGCACCAGAATACCGACGATCAGCGCCAGCACCGAGACGTGCCCATACCAGATGGCCGCCCAGGAGAGCAGGAGCAAAATCAGTCCGGCTGTCGTGGTCATGTGCGATTTGCCTTTATCAGCCAGCCCGCCTGCCGGGCGAGCGCCCAGTGCACCTGCTGCACCGGCCAGACCGAACAGACCAATCACCCCTTCGGAATAATTGAACGGCGGTGCTGCCAGCAGAAACGCCATCGACGTCCAGAGAATGCTGAAGTTGGCGAAGGTTAAACACCCCAGCAGAGCGCGGGTGCGCAGCAGTTTATCCTGCGTGAACAGGCTAAACACGGAGGCCAGAAGCTGCGGGTAATTCAGGTGGTTTTCCTGCTTCACCTTCGGCAGCCCGCGCCACAGCGCCAGCGCCATCACCACCATCAATACGCTCGCCACCCAGTAGACGGTGCGCCAGCCGCCGAGGCTTGCCAGCAGCCCGGCAACGGTTCGCGCCAGCAGAATGCCCAGCAGCAGGCCGCTCATGATAGTGCCGACCACTTTGCCGCGTTTTTCCGGCGAGGCGAGCGTTGCGGCGAGAGGCACCAGGATTTGCGCCACGACGGAGAAAAGCCCCGTTAGCGCGGTACCGACGATCATCATCGTCAGCGACTGACTGCTGGCGGTGATCAGCATGCCGCCTGCCGCCAGAAGCGTCATAGAGACGATAAGCATCCGGCGCTCAAACATATCGCCCAATGGCACCAGGAACAGCAGCCCTGCCGCATAGCCTAGCTGCGCAGCGGTGACGATAAAGCCGGCGGAGCTGGCTGAGAGATCAAAGGCGCGCGCGATAGTATCAAGCAGAGGTTGTGCGTAATAGTTGCTGGCGACTGCCAGACCCGTTGCCACGGACATTAAAAGGATGAGTGCGGGGCTAAGCCCCTGAGATGTTTTTGTCATTAGTTTCAGGAATCGTGAGTTAAGTGATTATTTTTCCGGAAACCATAATAGCTAATGATTGTGAATGTTGGGGGATTGTTATGTGTGGGTTTGTGCGGTTAATCCCCTCACCCTAACCCACACCCCAGAGGGGTGTACGGTCCGGGGTGAGGGGTAAGGTTGTGCTGTGTTTTTACTTCTGCGCCGCAAGCGCCTCTTTCACCCAGCCATCAAACTGCTGCTGGTGGGCTTTGATCCAGCCATCCACGTGGCCTTTAACATCCGCCTCAGAGGATTTGCCCGCGTGCATCATCGCATTCTGGGCGTTGATGTCCGCCAGCGGCAGCTTCATCACCGAGAACAGCTTCGCCGCAGCCGGGTTTTTCTCCGCCCAGGCTTTGTTCGCCACGATGTGCATGGTGTTCACCGGGAAGCCATAGTTCATGCCATTCGGCAGTTTGGTGTCGATATCTTTCTGCTCGCCCGGCAGAGAGGAGAACGGCACCTGCAGCCACACCACGTCTTTACCCGGCTTCAGCACGTCGCTCACCCAGTACGGTGTCCAGGTGTAGTAGATCACCGGCTTGCCTTCCTTAAAGCGGGCAATGGTATCGGCCATCATCGCGGAGTAGTTGCCGTGGCTCACGTCGACGGTTTTCGCCAGATCGAAGGCTTTGTTCTGGTGGTTAATCACCGCTTCACAGCCCCAGCCCGGCGAGCAGCCCATCATGTCGGCTTTACCGTCACCGTTGGTGTCGAACAGTTTGGCGATCTTCGGATCTTTCAGCTGTTCAATATTGGTGATGTGGTACTGGTCGGCGGTTTTCTTGTCGATCAGATACCCCTGCGCTGCGCCCGTCACGAAGGTGCCTTCGCGGTAGAATTTCTTGTCACCACCGGCGGCGGCATACATGTCGTCGTGCAGCGGCTGCCAGTTCACTGCGGTAAAGGTGGCGTCACCGGAGGCAATCGAGGTGTAGCCCACGTTGTAATCCACTTCGCTCGGCGTGTTAACCGTGTAGCCGAGTTTCTCCAGCGCGCGGCTGACGAGCAGGGTCTGGAAGCTCTCTTCTGAAATGGTGCTCTGCACCGGCTGCACGGTAATGCCTTTGCCCGGCAGGTCAGCGGCAAACGCGCTGGTGGAGACAAGGGTGGCAAACGCTGTGGCAAAAAGTACGTTATGTCGCATCGTTGTTCCTTATTTTGTAAATGGGCGGGTCAGTAACCCGACAGGGCCGGTGGTGTACCAGCGACGGTTGCCGCGACTGCGTGAATCACGACCGACAGCCTGGGTCAGGCGGTCAAGAATAATGGCGAGGATCACAATCCCGACGCCGCCGACGGTCGCCAGCCCCATGTCGAGACGGCCAATACCGCGCAGCACCATCTGGCCGAGACCGCCAACGGCGATCATCGAGGCGATCACCACCATGGACAGTGCCAGCATCAGCGTCTGGTTAACGCCCGCCATAATGGTCGGCATCGCCAGCGGAAGCTGAACCTTAAACAGCATCTGACGCGGGCTGGCGCCGAACGAGCGCGAGGCCTCAATCAGATCCGCAGGCACCTGGTTAATGCCCAGAATCGTCAGGCGAATAATCGGCGGCAGGGCGAAGATAATGGTCACCACCACGCCCGGCACGTTACCGATGCCGAACAGCATCACGATAGGCACCAGATAGACGAACGCCGGGGTGGTCTGCATCGCATCCAGCAGGGGACGAATAATCTTCGCCGCTCGCGGGCTGCGCGCCAGCCAGATCCCCATCGGCAGGCCGATGACAATGCAGAAGAGCAGGGCAGTCAGCACCAGCGCCAGGGTAATCATCGCCTGAGACCACGCGCCAATCGCGCCGATGGCAATCAGGGAGATCAGCGTGGCGACGCCCATACCCGCGCTACCGAACTGCCACGCGATCAGCGAGAACAGGATTATCGCCACGGGCGCCGGCATGCCCAGCATCAGCTGCTGGAAGCCGTTCAGGATGTAATCCACCGGGATGCGGATCCCCTGGAACACCGGGCGGAAATGGGTAACGACCCAGTCGATCCCCTCTGTCACCCAGCTGTCCAGCGGGATCAGCGTCTTGTGGAACGGATCCATAATATTGAAATGCTCTGGCGCAGGCGCGGGTGCGCTGTTGAGCCAGTCCGCCGCGCCGCCGCCGTCAGCAGGTGCGGGCGTGGAACCCCACGCATCGGCAGATTGCGCCGCGCTGTCCACAGCTTCAGTGGTACCCCATGGGTTTGATTGATCAGCCATTGTTTGCCCCCTCGCGATCTAAAGCCTGTAGCAGCATCCGTTTTGAGATGATGCCAACGTACTGTTGTTCTTCACCGACAACCGGCACGGCGCAAGGCGCCTGACCCACGTGAGAGAGCAACTCGCTAAGCGGCGTTTCGGCATCCACGGCAAGTGGAGCGTCAATCAACGCCGCATCGATTCCCTGGTTTTCGCTCAGGGCGTTTTTCAGAGAGTCGATAGAGACAACGCCGACAAATTTATTACCGCGTTCAACCAGATAACCGTATTCACGGTCTTCATCTTGCAACAGCTTCAGCGCGGAGCGCGGGCCGAAGCCTGGCGTTTTTCGGATAATGCCGTTTGGCGTTCGTCGGGCAATATCTTTCGCGCTAAATACCTGGCTAATATCCACGCCGCGGAAGAAGGTGCGCACGTAATCATTTGCCGGATTATTCAGAATTTCATCCGGCGTGCCGACCTGCACCACTTCGCCATTTTGCATAATGGCAATGCGGTCGCCAATACGCATGGCTTCATCGAGATCGTGAGAAATAAAGACAATGGTGCGCTGGTGTTTGGCCTGTAATTTTACCAGCTCATCCTGCATCTCGGTGCGAATTAAAGGATCGAGGGCGGAGAAGGCTTCATCCATTAATAATATGTCTGGATTAATGGCTAACGCGCGGGCTAATCCGACGCGCTGACGCATCCCGCCCGAAAGCTCGTCCGGGTAGGCATGAGCGTAATTTTCCAGCCCAACCTGACGCAAAGCATCCAGGGCTTTTTCCTGACGTTCCTGAGCAGGCGTGCCGGCTAATTCCATACCGAAGGCGGTATTATCGAGCACCGTCATATGCGGCATCAGCGCGAATGACTGAAACACCATTGCGATCTTCTTTCTGCGCACCTCGCGGAGTTCTGCGTCTGAGATTCTGGCGATATCCACGCCGTCAATCAGCACCTGTCCGCGGGTGGGTTCAATCAGGCGATTGAGAAGGCGAACCATAGTGGATTTACCCGAACCGGATAACCCCATGATGACAAAAATCTCGCCTTCTTCAATGGCCAGACTGGCGTCTTTAACGCCAAGCGACAGCCCGGTTTTTTCCAGAATTTGCTCTTTCGAAAGGCCTTTCTCAATATATTTGAATGCGCGCTGCGGGTGCTCGCCAAATATTTTATAAAGATTTTTCACTTCTAATTTAATTGCCATGCAATAGAGAGTGTCCTGTTATTTGTTTATGTCGATATGATTACCATGGTAAATTGTTAACGGGCATAACCCTAACATACTGAGAATCTGAGACAACCCTGACTTGGCTTGATGCCGGAATTTTGCTGCAAGCGAAACGGCTGAATTTCCCATGAATAAAGGGCTGAGGGCGGTTTGAATTTTTCTCAATTTTTTGCTGCTGCGTCGGGAAATTCGCCTGAATCGGTGTGATTCAGGCGAATATGACGGGGAAATTACAGTGTAGTGCCTGGTGAAATAGTGGTGTGGAAATAATGAGATTTATATTTAATTAATGAACGTTAATTCATACATTAAAAATCCCAGTCCTCATCTTCTGTTTCCACCGCTTTACCCATCACGTACGACGATCCGGACCCGGAGAAGAAATCGTGGTTTTCGTCCGCATTGGGCGACAGCGCCGCGAGGATCGCCGGGTTTACCTCCGCCATCTCCGGCGGGAAAAGCGCGTCGTAGCCCAGGTTCATCAGCGCTTTGTTCGCGTTGTAGCAGAGAAACGCTTTCACGTCCTCTTCCCAGCCCGTTCCGGCGTACAGCTCTTCGGTATAGCTCAACTCGTTGTCATACAGATCCATCAGCAAATCGAGGGCGAAACCCTCGAGTTCCTCGCGTTTTTCCGGGCTGACTTTCTCCAGCCCTTTCTGATACTTATAGCCGATGTAATACCCGTGCACCGCCTCGTCACGGATAATGAGGCGAATCAAATCGGCGGTGTTAGTGAGCTTGCCCCGGCTCGACCAGTACATGGGCAGCCAGAAGCCGGAATAGAAGAGGAAGGATTCCAGGAACACGCTGGCGATCTTCTTCTTCAGCGGCTCGTCGGCGCGGTAATACTCCAGCACCAGCTCCGCCTTGCGCTGCAATGACGCGCTCTCTTCGCTCCAGGCGTAGGCCGCGTCCACGTCTTTGGTCTGGCACAGCGTGGAGAAAATCGAGCTGTAGGAGCGGGCGTGCACCGCCTCCATAAAGCTGATGTTCGACATCACCGCCTCTTCGTGCGGCGTCAGCGCGTCGCTCATCAGAGCGGGCGCACCGACGGTATTCTGAATGGTGTCCAGCAGCGTCAGGCCGGTAAAGACGCGGATCGTCAGCTGCTGTTCGGCGTGGCTCAGCGTCTGCCAGGCTGGAATATCATTGGAGAGCGGCACCTTTTCCGGCAGCCAGAAGTTGCTGGTCAGGCGGTTCCACACCTCCAGGTCTTTATCGTCCTGAATCTTGTTCCAGTTAACGGCACTCACGCGTGACAGTTTCATCCTTTCTCCTTACAGCGCGCAGGACACGCAGCCTTCGATTTCGGTGCCTTCCAGCGCAAGCTGGCGCAGGCGAATGTAGTACAGCGTTTTGATGCCTTTCTTCCAGGCGTAAATCTGCGCTTTGTTGATATCCCGCGTGGTAGCGGTGTCCGGGAAGAAGAGCGTCAGCGACAACCCCTGGTCCACGTGCTTCGTGGCCTCGGCGTAGGTATCAATGATTTTTTCCGGGCCGATCTCGTACGCGTCCTGGTACAGCGCCAGGTTTTCATTGGTCATAAACGGGGCAGGGTAGTAGACGCGTCCGGTTTTGCCTTCCTTACGAATTTCAATCTTCGACACGATCGGGTGAATGCTCGACGTGGCGTGGTTGATGTAGGAAATCGAACCGGTTGGCGGCACCGCCTGCAGGTTCTGGTTATAAATGCCGTAGCGCATCACGTCGTCGCGCAACTGCTGCCACATCTCGCGCGTCGGCAAGGTAATGCCGGCGCGGTCAAACAGCGCGCGCACTTTTTCGGTTTTCGGCTGCCAGTCGCCTTCCAGATACTGGCTGAAATACGCCCCGCTGGCGTAGCGCGACTGCTCAAAGCCTGCGAACCGCTGGTTGCGCTCGCGCGCCAGCATCATTGAGGTATGCAGCGCATGCCAGGTGACGGTGTAGAAATAGAGATTCGTGAAATCCAGCCCTTCCGGGCTGCCGTAGGCGATGCCTTCCCGTGCCAGATAGCCGTGCAGGTTCATCTGCCCCAGGCCGATGGCGTGCGATGCGGCGTTGCCCGCCTCGATGGACGGTACGCTGCGGATGTGGCTCATGTCCGATACCGCCGTCAGCCCGCGAACGGCAGTCTCCACCGTGCGGCCAAAATCTGGCGAATCCATGGTGTGGGCAATATTCAGCGAGCCGAGGTTGCAGGAGATATCTTTGCCGATCTCCGCGTAGTCCAGGTTTTCGTCGTAAGCGGAGGCGCTGTTGACCTGCAAAATTTCCGAGCACAGGTTGCTCATGTTGATGCGCCCGGCAATCGGATTGGCGCGGTTTACCGTATCCTCGTACATGATGTACGGATAGCCGGATTCAAACTGAATTTCCGCAAGCGTCTGGAAGAAATCGCGGGCGTTGATGAATTTCTTGCGGATGCGATCGTCTGCAACCAGCTCGTCATAAAGCTCGCTTATCGCCACGTCGCCAAACGCTTTGCCGTAGATCCGCTCCACGTCATACGGCGAGAAGAGCGCCATGTCGGCATTCTCTTTGGCCAGCTTAAACGTGATATCCGGGATCGTCACGCCGAGCGACAGGGTTTTGATGCGGATTTTTTCGTCGGCGTTTTCGCGCTTGGTATCGAGAAAACGCAGGATGTCCGGGTGGTGCGCGTGCAGGTAAACCGCCCCCGCCCCCTGGCGCGCGCCAAGCTGGTTGGCGTAGGAGAAGGCATCTTCCAGCATCTTCATCACCGGGATGACGCCGGAAGACTGGTTTTCGATGCGTTTGATCGGCGCGCCCGCTTCCCGCAGGTTCGAGAGCAGAAACGCCACGCCGCCGCCGCGTTTGGAAAGCTGCAGCGCTGAGTTCACCGCACGGCCAATCGACTCCATATTGTCTTCGATGCGCAGCAGGAAGCAGGAGACCAGCTCGCCGCGCTGGGCTTTACCACAGTTGAGAAACGTCGGCGTGGCGGGCTGGAAGCGGCCGGAGAGGATCTCCTCCGTCAGCCGTTCAGCCAGCGCTTCATCGCCCTGGGCCAGCGTCAGGGCCACCATCACGGTGCGATCTTCAAAGCTTTCCAGGTAGCGTTTGCCGTCGAAGGTTTTCAGGGTGTAGCTGGTGTAATACTTCCATGCGCCAAGAAACGTCTGGAAGCGAAAACCGCTGGCGTGCGCACGTTCAAACAGTCTTACCACGAAGGGACGATCGTAGCGGGCCAGGACGCGCTCCTCGTAGTAGCCCTCGTTAACCAGATAGTCGAGACGTTCATTCTGGCTTGCAAACGTCACGCTGTTGGGCCGCACGTGGGCGGCGAAAAAAGCCTCTACCGCCTCGCGATCTTTGCCAAACTGAATGCGCCCCTCCCGGTCATAGAGGTTAAGCATCGCGTTTAATGCGTGGTAGTCCGGCGTCGCCTGAATTACCCGTTCTGCGGTTGTCGTTGCCAAAATTCGTTCACTCCTTTACGCACGTTTTCTACGTCCTGCTGTGTCCCCATCAGTTCAAAACGATAGAGATACGGCACCCCGCATTTTTGAGAGATGACATCCCCGGCGCGGCCAAAGGCATCGCCAAAATTACGATTGCCCGCCGCGATCACGCCCCGAATCAGTACCCGGTTATGAGGATCGTTCAGAAAGCGGATCACCTGGCGAGGTACTGCTCCTGCCGTACCGCCGCCGCCATAGCTGGGCACCACCAGAATGTAAGGTTCGTCTACCTGAATGCGCTCCCGCTCATTGAGCGGAATACGCACCGCAGGCAGCCCGAGGCGCTCAATAAAGCGCAGCGTGTTTTCTGAGCTGCTGGAGAAGAAGACCAGCCCACTCATGCACGCGTGGCCTGAGCGCTCAGGCGGTTAATCATGTCCGGGCGAAAGCCAGACCAGCTGGTATCACCGGCAACCACTACCGGAAGCTGACGAAATCCCTGTTCGCGCAGGGTATCCGCGGCATCGGGCACCAGGTCGATATTTACCATCTCAAACGCCACGCCGCGGCTCTCCATCGCCCGTTTGGTGGCGTGGCACTGAACACAATCGTTACGAGTGTAAATAATAATGCTCATGATTCGTATTTCCATTTAGAATGAGAAAACGGCGCGAGTTAACGCGTCATAGAGTGTGTGTCTTTCTTAAGGGAATACTAGATGTAGTTGAGAAAAGATTCAACCATACAAGATATGGGAAATTCAGATTAGTATTGCCCTGGTGATGAGCACAGCGGGGCACGGCGGGCTGTACGGGTTTTTCAGGCTTACAGGCATAAAAAAGCCCCGGCGCCTGAGGCTACCGGGGTTGAGAATGCGGGCTTACTTACGCAGGCTGAGCAGGGCTCCGACAAAAATGCCGACCGCCGCGACGGTTCCCAGCGTACACAGTGGTTTTTCACGTACGAAGGTCGTAGCACAGCTTGCCATGTCGCAGGCCGCCTGCGTAGCGCGTGAACGTCCGTTCATACGGGCGCGGGTTTCACGGAGCAGAGACTGAGCCTTACGTTTCGCAGCATCTGCTTCATCCTTCGCATCCGATCCCCAGGATTTCAGCACTTCCTCAAGCGTGTCCGCTAATTGGCTGACATCATTACGAATATCCTGCGCGTCGTCGTTAATATCGTTTCGGTTCGGTCTGTTAAACATACGATCCTCCGTAATTTTGTGTTCCCGTTTAGTTTAGTTCAGAAATTTAATATCTGAAGCGCGTCACGCGTTATCCGCCAGTTTATGGACTATTCTGAAAGCCCTGCTAATGCTGATTACTGTAAGGTTGCCGGGCAGGAAAAGATAACGAGGAAAAGATATGTATTTACGACCTGACGAGGTGGCACGCGTTCTTGAAAAAGAGGGATTCACCATGGATGAGGTAACGCCAAAAGCGTATGGATATCGCCGCGGCGAGAATTATGTTTATGTTAATCGTGAAGCCAGGATGGGACGTACCGCTCTCATTATTCACCCGACGCTGAAAGACAGAAGTCTGTCATTTGCTGAGCCTGCCTCGGATATTAAAACCTGCGACCACTATCAGCAATTTCCGCTCTATTTAGGCGGTGAACGGCATGAGCATTATGGTATTCCGCACGGTTTCAGTTCGCGTATGGCGCTGGAGCGGTTTCTAAAGGGACTGTTTGGCGACGTACAGTAAATCTGCGACTGGCTTTCGCCAGTCGCTTCACATTACGCTTTTACCTGGCCATACTGGCTGACCTTAAACAGGCGGCGGCAGTAGTCGAGGAAATAGCCGTATACCGCACCCATCAGCATTGATACCACGATATTCGAACTGACCGCTGCGGCAATCTGGTGCCAGTCCGCGCCCACTGTCAGGAGAATAGCCACGTAGACCGGCGACTGGAATGTGACGTACGCCAGCACGTCGGCAAGATTTTTCATCCAGCCCGCCGGGCTGATGCGGCGCGCGAAACGCATGACGGCATCGCGGTATAGCCCGTAAGGCCATGCGATAATAATATTGACCGGGATCGCCACCAGACGAGAAGAAAGTGACTGCTCGAAGGTCATTCCGGAGAGGAATATTTCAATCAGCATGTTCACAACGGAACAGTAGACAACCATCGCGAAAGTATCCGCCACCGCGTGGCGCAGGCGAGATTGCGGCGAGAACATGTCTGAACTCCTTGAGAAGAACGCAGTGGAATCGGTTTTCCTTCAGCGGCTAGTGCTTTAGGTTGGTTTGTTTGAGGTGTATAGCGTATATCTCTGTGTTTGAACTAACAACTAGTGATTAATTTTTATTTACTCGCCTTTTGTCCACAAAATTCTCTAAAATTGGTTGTTTTTTATCCGGTTCGTTATAATATGTCTCATCAAATGTTTTACTTATATAAATCAATGTCTTAGATGTTTTGCTTTTGACGCAGAAATCCACTCCCCTGATGAGAGCGCAGTATGCTGTGATTTGGATTAAAGTTGACCATTTATATTGATTCAGTGATTAGATCTACGTGTTTCCCGCCAATGCTATGCGCTATTATTAACGGCGATATTTAAATATATTTACATTTATGCCCGTTTGGACCTTTGAGTAGATATTTCAACTGAAATGAATTATTCTTGGGGCGATTTATCTATTTACCCCAAAGAAAAGGTTTTCAATAATATGTCTTTGACGTTACAGAATCTTAATAATATCCGAACCCTGCGCGCGATGGCGCGAGAATTAACCCTGGACGTTCTTGAGGAAATGCTGGAAAAGGTCAGGGTCGTTACTGAAGAAAAACGCAATGAGCTGGCGGAATTAGAGCAGCAGCGCGCTGAACAGCAGGAAAAAATTAATACCCTGCTGGAACTGATGAAAGCCGATGGTATTTCTCCGACTGACCTGCTGGGTTCAGAACTGGCGCAGGCGGGTAAACCGACTAAAAAGCGTAAACCGCGTGAAGCGAAATATCGCTTTATTGACCAGAACGGTGAAGAAAAAACGTGGACCGGCCAGGGCCGCACGCCGAAGCCTATTGCCAGCGCGCTGGCAGAGGGTAAATCACTGGATGATTTTCTGATCTAATACGTGGACCGGGCGGAACAAGCCGCCCGGTTGTCTGTTCAGCAGACGCCGAAATCACCTTCTTCGGTATACGGCGCCAAATCGACCGCTTTCAGCGTATATTTCTCGCCTTGTTCATTGCTGGCCTGTACCGCCACCACGTTTTCACCGTTCACTTCGAGCACTTTCAGCTTTGGGCCGCCTTTAAGCGGTTGCACATAATCACCGACAGAAAACATATAACCTCCTCATCGTTTTAGCGATCTTCACCTTAGCCGACGTCTGATGCCGGGTACAGCGTAATTCATTGATTACTGCTTATGAGGTATGACGGTTCCACGGCATCACTTTCAGCAACCGTGCCATACCGCAAAAACCTGTCACACCGGCGAACAGCAGCCCGGCACCGACGAAACCGCTCAGCAGGAAAAAGCCGCTGGAGACGCTATAACCCAGCACCACGCCGCAGAGGATCAGCAGCCCGGCGGCAATTTGTACCTGCCGCATCAGCGGGAGCGGCTGGGATTTATCTTCAACGGTCAGCAGCCCGGCCTGCTTCCAGCCCTGAATGCCCCCCTCAACCACGAAGGCCTGAGCCGGCAACGCTGCCTGCGCAAGTCGCGCAGCATTGTTTGATGTCCGTGTCCCGGACTGACAGTGGAAAATCACCGTTTCACCAGGGGCAGCGTTGAGCCCGCCGGGTAAAGAATCCAGCGGTATGGAGCGTGCTGCCGGAATATGCTCGCGGGCATACTCATCGGGATCGCGAATATCAATCAGTTTTGCGCCTTCTTTAATAAGCGCGTTCGCCTGCTGTGGCGAAATAAGAGAAAGAGACATGGTGTTTCCTTACGGTCAATTTATGAGTAGTAGAACATTTAAGGAAGGGCTTAAGCCAGTGTAAAGAGGGTAAAGGCAGGTAAAAGCGCGAGAGACGAATGGCAGTAACCCGTAAACTGGCTATGCTTAGAGAAATGTCTCTTTTTAATTTTCAATTGGTTAGCTTGCACGGAGTGATTATGGGTTTTTGGCGCGTTGTTTTTACGATTATTCTCCCGCCGCTGGGCGTGCTGCTTGGCAAGGGACTGGGCTGGGCGTTTATTCTGAACATCCTTCTGACCATCCTGGGTTACTTCCCGGGCCTTATCCACGCGTTTTGGGTGCAGACGAAAAACTAAGCACGCCACAGTAAATCACTGTATATACCGGTTAATACGCCTTCCGGGCCAAACTGCTGTTTGATCCAGCGCGTCACCTGGCCGGTCGCCGCATGCTGCGTGGCGAGCAGCATGCGCGAGTCCTGACGCGGATTGTTAATACGCCGCGTGATGAGCAGACCGTCTTCCATCGCTTCTCTTGCCATGTATTCCGGCAAAAAGCCAATCCCTTCCCCCAGAATCTGGCACTGGCACTTGGTGTTGAAATCCGGCACCAGAATCGCCTCCTGCCCGTGCAGCAGCCAGCCGACCTTCTTGTTGATGGTATGCGCGGTATCTTCCACCATGATGTTGGGGTACAGGCGCAACTGGCTCTCCGCTATCGGTTCGGGAACAAAGGCGAGGGGATGTTCCGGCGCGATGGCAAACACCCAGCGAATGGCGCCAATTTCGGTGTAATCAATCCCGCCGCCGTCCAGCAGCGTATCCGGCGCGCCAATCGCGATGTTGGCCTGATTGTTGATGATCGAATCCCAGACGCCGTTATACACCTCGGTCGTCACCGTGATCTGGCAGGTGGGAAACTGCTTTTTCAGCACCTGCAGCAAACGCGCGGTATGGCGCGGCGTATACAAGAGCTGATTAATGCAGATGCGTACTCGCGCCTCGATGCCCTGCGAAATGGTATCAATCCCGCGCTTGATGGCGTGGAAATCGTTCAGCAGGTCGGTGGCCTTACGGTAAAAATAAAACCCGGACTCCGTCAACTCGATGCTGCGCGTGTTGCGCACAAACAGCACCACATCCAGCCCGGTCTCCATGCGCTTAATGGTGTAGCTAATGGCGGAGGTCGTCACACCCAGCTCGGCGGCGGCTTTGCTGAAGCTGCCGAAGCGTGCCGCGGTGGTGAAGGCCAGCAGGTTCTCTTCGGTAAAGATGGAATTCATATCACAGCATCCTCAGCCATCAGTTTTGAACATATTTTAACAGCGCCGTTACATCATATTTGAAGTGTGTCACAGTTCTGACTATTTACGCGGAGCCGTGTCCTGCAAGGCTTTTACAACCATAAGGATAATGCTGTCTGAGGCGCTAAATAGCGGTAAACCATAAGAAAAAGGTTGCACAGACGCACGTTTTCGCCTGACTGTTGAATTTAACTCAACAATGAATTGCGTGTCGATGAATCATTTTTAAGCGGATTCTTTTGTGACCAGGCTGTTGCTATTCTCAGGTCAACAGAAGTGAAACATTGGGAGACTGAATATGTCTGCAAACGCACTCGTTACGGAATTTCTGCTGGCGGCAGAAGAGGGCAACATCGACGCGCTAAAAGCCTGCCTGGATAACGGCGTGGATATTAACGCCACCAACCGCCAGAAAAGAACCGCCATTATTATTGCCAGCCTGAAAAAGCATTATGCCTGCGTGGAATTTTTAATTGCCGCCGGCGCGGATATTGATAAACAGGACCAGACCTGTTTTAACCCCTTCCTGATAAGCTGCCTGACTAATGATTTAACCCTGCTGCGCATCGTTCTTCCGGCGAATCCGGATCTCGACCGTCTGACGCGCTTCGGCGGCGTGGGCATTACCCCTGCCAGTGAAAAAGGCCACGTTGAAATCGTGCGCGAGCTGCTGGAAAAAACCGATATTAACGTCAACCACACTAACTTTGTCGGCTGGACGCCGCTGCTGGAAGCCATCGTGCTGAATGACGGCGGCGCAAAGCAGCAGGAAATTGTGAAGCTGCTGCTGGATCACGGCGCGAATCCGCACATGACCGATAAATACGGCAAAACCCCGCTCGAACTGGCGCGGGAAAAAGGCTTCGATGCAATAGCCGATCTGCTGCTGGCGGCGGGCGCATAACGCATTCGGCCAGCCACGTCCGGCTGGCCGTTAATTCAAACAGTATTTTTACCGACGTGCATTCTGCGCGACGGCGGCCCCCTTTTATCCGTATTCAGGAGAAAACAATGCCAACCAAAATCGTCATAAAAAAGAACACGTATTTCGATTCGGTTTCCTTAATGTCGGTTTCCACCAAAGCCAATAAATTGCCGGGCGTCGAACAGGCGTTTGTGGCAATGGCGACGGAAATGAATAAAGGCGTTCTGAAAAATCTCGGGCTGCTCACGCCGGAATTAGCGGAAGCCAAAAATGGCGACCTGATGATCGTGATTAAAGGCGACGCGGCGAACGATGAAACGCTGGCGGAAATAGAGGCTTTATTTACCCATAAAGCGAGCGGCGGCACCCATGAAGCACGCTACGCGACGATTGCCAGCGCCAAAACTCATCGCCCGGACAGCAACCTGGCGGTCATTTCCGTCAACGGCACCTTTGCCGCCCGCGAAGCGCGTCAGGCGCTGGAAAACGATCTTAACGTCATGCTGTTCTCCGATAACGTGTCGCTCGACGACGAGCTGGCACTGAAGCAGCTGGCGCATGAGAAAGGGCTGCTGATGATGGGGCCAGACTGCGGGACCGCCATCATCAACGGTGCGGGGCTGTGCTTCGCCAACGCGGTACGTCGCGGGCCGATTGGGATTGTTGGCGCCTCCGGCACCGGCAGCCAGGAGCTGAGCGTGCGCATTCACGAGTTCGGCGGCGGCGTGTCGCAGCTGATCGGCACCGGCGGGCGCGATCTCAGCGAAAAAATCGGTGGCCTGATGATGCTCGACGCCATCGACATGCTTGAGGCGGATGAGGGCACCCGGGTGATTGCGCTCATCTCCAAACCAGCGGCTCCTGCCGTGGCAGAAAAAGTGCTGGCCCGCGCCAGAGCCTGCCGCAAGCCGGTGATTGTTTGCTTCCTCGGCCGCAGCGAACCGCCCGCCGATGAAGACGGCCTGCAGTTTGCGCGTGGCACCAAAGAAGCGGCGCTGAAGGCGGTGCTGCTTACCGGCATTAAAAAAGAGTCCCTGGATCTGCATCCGCTCAACTGGCCTTTGATTGAAGAGGTGCGCGCCCGCCTGACCCCACAGCAGAAGTACATTCGCGGCCTGTTCTGCGGCGGCACCCTGTGCGACGAGGCGATGTTTGCCGCGCTGGAGAAGTTCGACGATGTCTGGAGCAATATCCAGCCGGATCCGGCTAAGCGCCTGAAGGACATCAGCGTCAGCCAGGCCCACACCTTCCTTGACTTCGGTGACGACGACTTCACCAACGGCAAACCGCACCCAATGATCGACCCGACCAACCGCATCAGCCGCCTGCTGCAGGAGGCGCGCGATCCGCAGGTGGGCGTCATCGTGATGGACTTCGTGCTCGGCTTTGGCGCGCACGAGGATCCGGTAGGGGTGATGATCGACGCGATCAAAGAGGCACAGGCGATCGCGAAAGCCGATAACCGTCCGCTGGAGATCCTCGGCTACGTGCTCGGCACCGACCAGGATCCGCAGTCGCTGGCGCAGCAGTGCCAGCGGCTGACCGACGCAGGCGTCATCTGGGCCAGCAGCAGCACCAACACCGGATTACTGGCACGCGAATTTGTCTGCAAAGGGGAGAAAGCATAATGACCACTTTATTCAACCAGCCGCTTAACGTCATTAACGTCGGCATTGCGATGTTCAGCGACGACCTCAAAAAGCAGCACGTTCCCGTGACCCAGCTCGACTGGACGCCGCCGGGGCAGGGCAACATGCAGGTGGTGGAAGCGCTCGACCAGCTGGCGAAAAAACCATTGGCGGAGAAGATCGCCGCCGCGAACAAAATCGCCCTTGAGCGCATCATCCAGTCTCACCCGGTGCTGGTGGGCTATGACCAGGCAATTAACGTAGTGCCGGGCATGACCCGCACCACCATTCTGCACGCCGGTCCGCCCGTCGCATGGGAAAACATGTGCGGCGCGATGAAGGGCGCGGTTACCGGGGCGCTGCTATTTGAAGGGCTGGCGACGGATCTGGAGGATGCTGCAAGGCTGGCTGCTTCCGGGGAGATCACCTTCTCGCCGTGCCACGAGCACGACTGCGTGGGCTCCATGGCGGGCGTCACCTCCGCGTCGATGTTTATGCACATTGTTGAGAACAAAACCTACGGCAACCGCGCCTTCACCAACCTCAGCGAGCAGATGGCGAAGATCCTGCGTATGGGCGCTAACGACCAGAGCGTGATCGACCGCCTGAACTGGATGCGCGACGTGCTCGGCCCGATGCTGCGCGACGCGATGAATATCATCGGCGAAATCGACCTGCGCCTGATGCTGGCCCAGGCGCTGCACATGGGCGACGAGTGCCACAACCGCAACAACGCCGGCACCACGCTGCTGATCCAGGCGCTGACGCCGGGGCTGATTCAGGCGGGCTACCCGGTGGAGCAGCAGCGCGAGGTGTTTGAGTTTGTCGCCAGCAGCGACTACTTCTCCGGCCCGACGTGGATGGCGATGTGTAAAGCCGCGCTGGATGCCGCTCACGGCATTGAATATAGCACCGTGGTTACCACCATGGCGCGCAACGGCTACGAGTTCGGCCTGCGCGTTTCCGGCCTGCCGGGACAGTGGTTCACCGGCCCGGCGCAGCAGGTGATTGGCCCGATGTTCGCGGGCTACAGGCCGGAAGACTCCGGACTGGATATTGGCGACAGCGCCATCACCGAAACCTACGGCATCGGCGGCTTTGCGATGGCGACGGCACCGGCCATCGTTGCGCTGGTGGGTGGCACGGTGGAGGAAGCCATCGACTTCTCGCGCCAGATGCGCGAAATCACCCTCGGCGAGAACCCGAACGTCACCATTCCGCTGCTGTCGTTTATGGGCATTCCAACCGCCATCGACATCACCAGAGTGGCGGGCAGCGGCATTCTGCCGGTGATCAACACCGCCATTGCTCACAAAGACGCGGGCATCGGCATGATTGGGGCGGGCATCGTTCACCCGCCGTTTAGCTGTTTTGAAAAGGCGCTGTTGACCTTCCGCGATCGCTACGTTCTATAAGGTATGCATCCATGAAAAACATGAAACTGGAGTGGAAAAGAGGTGACTGGGCGGCCTATTTCGGGTTGATGACCAACAACCTGACTAATTTGCTGACCATGATGGGGCTGCTCATTTTTGTCGTCGGCATCCCGAAGGAGATTGTTTATGGACGCATCGCGCCGGCCTTCGGGCTGGCGGTGCTGGTAGCGAGCTTATGCTACACATGGTTTGGTCTGCAAATGGCGCGCACCACCGGACGTACGGACGTCACCGCGCTGCCGTCCGGCCCGAGCGCACCCTCGATTTTTACCGTGACCTTTCTGGTTCTGATGCCCGTCTACCAGCAAACCGGGGATGCGGATTTCGCGATTCAGATTGGCCTGGTGTGGTGCTTTGTGGAAGCAATGATCCTCGCGGGCGGCTCGTTCCTGGGTGAGACCATTCGCAAGATGATCCCGCGTACCGTGCTGCTGTCGTGCCTGTCCGGTCTTGGCCTGCTGCTGCTGGCGATGAACCCGATGTTGCAGGCGTTCGAAGCGCCCACCGTGTCGTTCATCGTTCTGCTGCTGATCTTCATTAACTGGTTCGGTAAAAAGCCGATTTTCGCCAAAATCCCGACCGGCCTGCTGCTGCTGATTGCCGGAACGGCGCTGGCGTGGATTTCCGGACTGCAAAGCCCGGATGCCATTAAGGCGTCCATGTCATCCTTCGGCTTTAACCCGCCGGAGGTGCACGTGGACAGCTTTATGCAGGGCCTGCCGCACGCGCTGCCTTATCTGGCGTCCGCCGTACCGCTGGGTCTGGCGAACTACATCTTTGACCTGGAGAACATCGAAAGCGCCCACGCGGCGGGGGATGAGTACCCGACCCGCAGGGTGATGCTGGCGAACGGCCTGGCTTCCATGCTCGGCTGCCTGATGGGCAACCCGTTCCCGGTCACGGTCTACGTGGGCCATCCCGGCTGGAAGGCGATGGGGGGCGAGCATCGGCTACACGCTGGCGTCCGGCGTGACCATGTTCATCGTGCCGCTGTTCGGGCTGGGGGCCTTTATGCTCGCCATCATACCGATGACCGCTATCGTGCCGATTCTGGTGTTTATCGGCGTTGTCACCGCCAACCAGGTGGTGCGGGAAACGCCGAAAGTGGAGGTGCCCGTCATCTTTATCTGCCTGTTCCCGTGGATCGCTAACTGGGCGCTGACCATGATGAACAGCGTGATGAGCGCGGCGGGAACCAGCGCGGCGAAAATTGGCACCGACGTGCTGCACAGCAAAGGGATCTACTACGAGGGGCTGATGCACCTCGGCAACGGCGCGCCGCTCGCCAGCATGCTCTGGGGCTGTATCGCTATCTTCGCCATCATCAACAAACCGCTGCGCGGGGCCGTGGCTGCGGCGGGCGGGGCGCTGCTGGCGCTGTTCGGGGTGATCCACGCTCCGGTCGTGGGCTTTGCCGAAGGCAGTTCGCTGATGTTCGTCACCGCGTATCTGATGATGGGCGGCATGTTTGTGGTGAAGCATGTGCTGGATACCTCTGTTAATCCCCATCTCCCTGTGGGAGAGGGCCGGGGTGAGGGCACCAGAACGCACCTTCTAAAGGAAACAAAATGAAAGAGCTTATGGTCGTCGCCATTGGCGGCAACAGCATTATCAAAGACAACGCCAGCCAGTCGGTTGAGCATCAGGCGCAGGCGGTTAAAGCGGTGGCCGAGTCCGTGCTCGAAATGCTGGCCTCCGACTATGACATCGTGCTTACCCACGGCAACGGCCCTCAGGTGGGGCTGGATCTGCGCCGCGCCGAGATCGCCCACGAGCGGGAAGGGCTGCCGTTGACCCCGCTGGCAAACTGCGTGGCGGATACCCAGGGCGGCATCGGCTACCTGATTCAGCAGGCGCTAAACAACCGCCTGGCGGCGCGTGGCGAGCAAAAGGCGGTCACGGTCGTTACCCAGGTGGAGGTGGATAAAAACGATCCCGGCTTTACGCATCCGACAAAACCGATCGGCGCGTTCTTCAGCGAGGCGCAGCGCGACGAACTGCAGCGCGCGCACCCGGACTGGCACTTTGTCGAGGATTCAGGCCGGGGCTATCGCCGCGTGGTGGCCTCGCCCCAGCCGCTGCGCATCGTCGAGGCGGATGCGATTAAGGCGCTAACGCAGAAAGGTTTTGTGGTCATCGGCGCGGGCGGCGGAGGCATTCCCGTTGTGCGCAGCGAGCAGGGGGATTATCAGAGCGTGGATGCGGTTATCGATAAAGATCTCTCCACCGCGCTGCTGGCCCGTGAGATTTGCGCCGACGTGCTGGTGATAACCACCGGCGTGGAGAAAGTCTGCGTTAACTTCGGCAAGCCAGACCAGCAGATGCTGGACACCGTCAATGTAGCGCAGATGACGCGCTACATGGACGAAGGCCACTTCCCGGCGGGCAGCATGCTGCCCAAAATCGTCGCCTCGCTGGCATTTTTACGCCACGGCGGCAGGCGCGTGATCATCACCTCGCCGGACCGCCTTCCCGCGGCGTTGCGCGGTGAAACGGGTACCCACATTGTTAATGAAGGAAGATAAGATGAGTGAAAACAAAAGCCGCCGCGAGTTTATCAGCCAGAGCGGCAAAATGGTCACCGCCTGCGCGCTGTTTGGCGCCACCGGCTCCGTCGCGTATGCTGCCGACTCTGCAAAGGCAACCTGCGAGACGGGTAAACCGATGAAGATCATCGCGAAACATTACTATCTGGACAACGTGCTGCTGGAGGCCGGGTTTAATTTCGAGGGCAGCGTGGCGACGAGCACCCGCACCGAGCTGAAAACGCTGGAGATCAAAGACGGGAAAATTGTCGCCCTGCGCGATAACGGCAGCCACGCCGACGCGACCCTGCCGCACTACGACGCGGGTAAAAAGCTGATGCTTCCGGCGATGCGCGACATGCACATTCACCTGGATAAAACCTTCTACGGCGGCCCGTGGCGCTCCCTGAACCGTCCGGCGGGCACCACCATTCAGGACATGATCCGCCTGGAGCAGAAGCTGCTGCCGGAGTTACAGCCCTACACGCAAGAACGCGCCGAAAAGCTGATCGACCTGATCCAGTCTAAAGGGTCCACCATCGCCCGCAGCCACTGCAATATTGAGCCGGTTTCCGGCCTGAAAAACCTGGAAAATTTGCAGGCGGTGCTGGCGCGCCGCAGCGCAGGTTTTGACTGCGAAATCGTTGCCTTCCCGCAGCACGGCCTGCTGCTCTCCAACGCTGAAAAGCTGATGCGCGAGGCGATGCAGGCGGGGGCGCACTACGTAGGCGGGCTGGACCCAACCAGCGTTGACGGCGCGATGGAGAAATCGCTCGATACCATGTTCCAGATTGCGCTGGATTACGACAAAGGGGTGGATATTCACCTCCATGAAACCAGCCCGGCGGGCGTGGCGGCGGTGAACTACATGGTGGAAACCGTGGAGAAAACGCCGGAGCTGAAGGGGAAGCTGACCATCAGCCACGCCTTCGCGCTGGCGACGCTCAACGAGCAGCAGGTGGATGAGATTGCCACCCGCATGGCGGCGCAGCAGGTGACCATCGCCTCCACCGTGCCGATTGGCACCCTGCACATGCCGCTGAAGCAGCTGCGGGAGAAGGGCGTGTTTGTTATGACCGGCACCGACAGCGTGATCGACCACTGGTCGCCGTACGGTCTGGGTGACATGCTGGAGAAAGCCAATCTGTACGCCCAGCTCTATATTCGCCCGAACGAGCAGACGCTCTCCCGCGCGCTCGGCATCGCTACCGGCGACGTGCTGCCGCTGAACGATAAAGGTGAACGCGTATGGCCGAAAGCGCAGGACGACGCCAGCTTTGTGCTGGTGGACGCCTCCTGTTCCGCCGAGGCCGTGGCGCGCATTTCTCCGCGCACCGCGACGTTCCACAAGGGGAATCTCGTCTGGGGCACGGTCGCCTGACGCCACGATGGGGTATCGCTACAGGTGATACCCCGACAATCGCAACTCCCGATCAATCCACTCGACGAACTGCTGGATCTTCCACGCGCGTTCGTTCATGTGCGGCATCACCAGATGATGCGCGTTAATGGCGATTCCCATCTCATCCGGCAGCACCTGTACCAGCGAGCCATCCTTCAGGTGATCGGTAGCCATCATTTTGCTCTCCAGAATAAACCCCAGCCCCATGCGCGCCGCTTCAAAGCTCATATAGGAACGGTCGAAGCTGAGGCTGAAATTGAGCCAGGGCCTGTCGATATTGTGCCAGGCGAACCATTTTTCCCAGTTCACCAGAGTGCTGGTGGAGGAGATAAGCGACTGTTGCAGCAGATCGGCGGGCGTGCTGATGGGATGCTCTTCTGCATAGCCCGGCGAGGCTAATACTACCAGCGTGTCGTTTTTAATGGTCATCACCCGGTAAGCATCCCAGTCCGGAATACCATGACGGATATCAATGTCGATATTATCTCTGGCGAACTGCAGGTTCTCATAGGAGCAGGTGAGATTGATGGTGATATCAGGATATTCTGCGCGGAATCTGCCCAGACGGCGCAACAGCCATGACAGTCCGAAAGTGGGGGAAGAGTGCACGCGAAGCACAGCATTGTCTTTTTCTTTCACGATCTGATCGGTGGCGCGTCCAATGGCGCTCATCGCCGCCGAGACCTCCCGCAGATATTTTTCTCCCGTCGGGGTGAGTTGAACCCCTTTGCCGCTGCGGATAAATAATTTCTTGCCCAGCCACGATTCCAGCGACGCGATCTGGTGGCTTACCGCCGAAGGCGTGACGTTGAGCTGTTCCGCCGCCTGATGGATGCTCAGGGCGTTAGCAACGGCGATAAACGCCTGCAAATTTCTGAGCGAGGGCAGCGATAACGTCTGGCGATCCTGCGCGGACATGGCCTACTCCTTACACGATAATTGATAAAAAACATAACATTGAGACTGCGAGCGGGCAATTTTATCCCGATGTTATTTTTTTGAGCTGTATCGCGAATCAAATTTATCTCAGCAATAAATGAGCTTTATTGAATGGCGTTTCATGGGGGAGCCGATATATTGACGTTGAACGCAATAATAAAACGACTCACGGTGTTCGAATAATGAGGTAAGTTATGTCTCGTATAGAACAAGCTGTCCCCTACATAAAGACTAAAAAAACCAATTACCGTTTCGTTGTGCTGGCATTAATTTTTATTGTTTATGCCATTAACTATGCTGACCGAACAAATATTGGTGCGGTACTGCCGTTTATCATTGACGAATTTCATATCAATAATTTCGAAGCCGGTGCCATCGCCAGCATGTTTTTTTTGGGATACGCCCTGAGCCAAATTCCTGCGGGCTTTTTTATTGCCAAAAAGGGAATTCGCGGCATGGTGGCACTGTCGATATTCGGCTTCTCTGCCTTTACCTGGCTGATGGGCACCGCAACCTCGGTTCTGGGCCTGAAGTGTATCCGCCTGGGGCTGGGGTTAACAGAGGGGCCGTGCCCGGTCGGGCTGGCCTCCACCATCAATAACTGGTTTCCGCCAAAGGAGAAGGCCACGGCCACGGGCGTCTACATCGCCGCCACCATGTTCGCGCCCATCCTCGTGCCGCCGCTGGCCGTGTGGATCGCCATGACCTGGGGCTGGCGCTGGGTCTTTTTCTCCTTTGCGATCCCAGGATTGGTCATTGCCGTCCTGTGGTATCTGCTGGTACGTACGAAGCCGTCCGAGAGCGCATTCGTCTCTAAAGCGGAGCTGGAGACCATTACCGCCGGCCAGGAGACGCCGGACGCCAGACGTGAAAACATCGTGATTTCACCGGGCTTTGCACGCCTCGATCGGCTGATCCGCGTGCGGGAGTTAGCCCCGGTAAGCACGGTGAAAGGGCTGTTTACCTCGAAGAATATTCTCGGCGACTGCCTGGCCTATTTTATGATGGTCAGCGTGCTGTACGGACTGTTGACGTGGATCCCGCTCTATCTGGTGAAAGAGAAAGGCTTTACGTTTATGAGCATGGGGCTGGTCGCCAGCATGCCGTGCATCGGTGGATTTATCGGTGCGATTTTTGGCGGCTACGTCTCCGACAAACTGCTCGGCCGCCGACGTAAACCGACCATGATGTTTACCGCCATCAGCACCGTTTTAATGATGGTCATTATGCTGAATATTCCGCAAAGCACCGTGGCGGTTTGCGTCGGACTATTTTTTGTCGGTCTCTGTCTGAATATTGGCTGGCCCGCTTTTACAGCTTATGGCATGGCTGTTGCGGACAGTAAAACCTATCCCATTGCCGCGTCCATCATCAATAGCGGCGGTAATCTCGGCGGATTTGTTTCCCCGATGCTGGCAGGTTATCTGCTGGATAAAACAGGTAGTTTTAATTCCGTGTTTATTTATTTCGGTATTTGCGCAGCCATTGGCTTAATTATGATTATGCTGCTGGAAGAACCGAAATAAATCATTAAATATCTCTTGTCCGAATGGAGTAAATATATGCTACTGAAAAATAAAGTCGCCGTTATTACCGGCGCGGCTTCCGTACGCGGTTTGGGTTTCGCTACGGCGAAATTATATGCCGAACAGGGTGCGAAAGTGGTGATTATCGATTTAAACGCTGAAGCCAGCCGGGCTGCCGCCGCGAGTCTGGGCGACGAACATCTGGGCCTTGCGGCGAACGTCAGCAATGAATTACAGGTTAATGCCGCCATTGAGCAGGTGCTGGGGAAATACGGGCGCATCGATATTCTGGTGAATAACGCCGGCATTACTCAGCCGATCAAGCTGATGGATATCAAACGCGAAAATTACGATGCGGTGCTTGACGTCAGCCTGCGCGGCACGCTGCTAATGTCCCAGGCGGTTATTCCCACTATGCGCGCGCAAAAGTCGGGCAGCATCGTCTGCATTTCATCGGTATCGGCCCAGCGCGGCGGCGGCATCTTCGGCGGCCCACACTACAGCGCTGCAAAAGCGGGTGTGCTGGGACTGGCAAAAGCCATGGCGCGTGAACTGGGGCCCGACAATGTGCGGGTAAACTGCATCACGCCGGGTCTTATCCAGACGGACATCACCGCAGGCAAGCTGAGCGATGAGATGAAAACGTCCATTCTGGCGGGCATTCCGCTTAACCGCCTCGGAGACGCGCAGGATATTGCCCGCGCCGCGCTGTTCCTCGGCAGCGACCTCTCTTCTTACTCCACCGGTATCACGCTCGACGTGAACGGCGGGATGCTGATCCATTAAGGAGATACGACGATGATGGATACCACAGTTCAACAGGTTGCCGCTGCGGCCTGGCGCATTCGCCGCTACGCGCTGCGCATGGGCGAAGTGCAGGGGCAGGGCTACATCGGGCAGGCGCTGGGCTATGCCGATGTGCTGGCCACCGCGTTTACCCACGGAATGAACCTAAAGCCGGGCGAGCCGGAGTGGGAAGAGCGCGACCGTTTTCTGCTCTCCCACGGCCATTACGCCATTGCCTGTTATGCGGCCCTGATTGAAGCCGGGATCGTTCCTGAAGAGGAGCTGGAGACCTATGGTGCGGACGACAGCCGCCTGCCGATGTCCGGTATGGCAACCTACACGCCAGGTATGGAGATCTCCGGCGGTTCGCTGGGGCAGGGCTTAAGCATTGGCGTTGGCATGGCGCTGGGGCTGAAGCACAAGCAGAGCGCGGCATGGGTCGTTAACTCCATGTCGGACGGCGAGCTGGACGAAGGGTCAACCTGGGAAGCGGCGATGTCGGCGGCACATCACGGCCTGTCGAACCTGATCGTGCTGGTGGACATTAACCGCCAGCAGGCGGATGGCAACTCGCACGCGATCCTCGGCTTTGAGCCGCTGGAGGATAAATGGACCTCCTTCGGCTGGTACGTGCAGCGCGTGAACGGCAACGATGTTCCTGCGCTGGTGACGGCGTTTGATAACGCCAAACGCTACCCGGAAAACCAGCCGCGCGTCATTTTGTGCGACACGCTGATGGGCAAGGGCGTGCCGTTCCTCGAAAAGCGTGACAAGAACCATTTTATTCGCGTGGATGCTGACGAGTGGCAAAAGGCACTCGCCGTGCTGGATGCCAACAAACCTGAAGGAGTGCTGTAATGAGCCAGACCACGGAGAAAAAACCGCGTTTAACCACGTCGGCGATGATTGCCTCTATCGCGGAAGAGGGCCAGGAGACGCGCGCCGCACCGTTCGGTCACGCGCTGGTGAAGCTGGCGGAACAGCGACCGGAGATCGTCGGCATGACGGCGGATCTGTCGAAGTACACCGATCTACACATTTTTGCCCAGGCCTACCCGGAACGCTTCTTCCAGATGGGCATGGCCGAACAGCTGCTAATGGGGGCCGCGGGCGGCATGGCGAAAGAGGGCTTTATTCCTTTCGCCACAACCTATGCCGTCTTCGCTACCCGCCGCGCCTACGACTTTATCCATCAGGTGATTGCTGAAGAGCACCTGAACGTGAAGATCTGTGCGGCGCTGCCGGGGCTAACCACCGGTTACGGGCCGAGCCACCAGGCGACGGAAGATATTGCGATTATGCGCGGTATTCCGGGCATGACGATTATCGATCCCTGTGACGCAATCGACACGGAACAGGCGGTGCCGGCGATGGCAGCGCACGATGGCCCTGTCTATATGCGCCTGCTGCGCGGCAAGGTGCCGGTGGTGCTGGACCAGTACAACTACCAGTTTAAGATTGGCAAAGCTGCGCTGCTGGAAGAGGGGAGCGATGTCCTGATCGTCGCCTCAGGCCTGATGACCATGCGTGCGCTGGAGGCGGCGAAGCAGCTGCGTAAGGATAACGTCAGCGTGGCGGTGCTGCACTCGCCCACCATTAAGCCGCTGGACGAAGAGACGATCCTGGCGCAGGCCGCGAAGCCGGGACGGCTGCTCATCGTGGCGGAAAACCACAGCAGCGTAGGCGGGTTGTGCGAAGCCGTCGCGTCGCTGTTGATGCGCAACCGCGTGAACGTGGATTTCGATACCGTCGCGCTGCCGGACGCGTTCCTTGATGCGGGCGCGTTGCCAACCCTCCATGACCGCTACGGGATCTCAACCACAGCCATGGTGGAGAAAATCCGGCGCAGGCTGTGATTTATCAGACGGATACGTTGCCAACGGGCGAGGGGTGCTTTACCCTCGCCTCTGTTGCGATAAAGGAGTCCGTCATGGCACAAAACATCTACGACAACCCGGCGTTTTTTGAAGGCTACGCTCAGCTTCCGCGTTCGGTGCACGGGCTGGACGGTGCGCCTGAGTGGCCTGCGCTCAAGGCAATGCTGCCTGATTTAACCGGTAAAGCGGTTATCGATCTCGGCTGCGGTTACGGCTGGTTCTGCCGCGCGGCGCGCGCGCTGGGCGCTAGCGACGTTACGGGCGTCGATATCTCAGAAAAAATGCTTGCCCGCGCGGCTGAACTGACGAATGACCCGCAGATTCACTATCAGCGTAGCGATCTGGAATCTCTTCAGCTTCGCGAAAACAGTCTCGATCTGGTCTACAGCTCGCTGGCGCTGCACTACCTGCCGGAACTGGACACGCTATTCGCCAACGTTCAGCGCGCGCTAAAACCGGGTGGCAGCCTGGTCTTCTCGATGGAGCACCCGATTTACACCTGCGCCACCCGTCAGGGCTGGCTGACCGACGACAGCGGCGAGCGGTTCTGGGGCGTGAACCATTATCAGGATGAAAGCCAGCGCGTCAGCAACTGGCTGGCGGATGGAGTGATTAAATACCACCGCACGCTGGGCACCACGCTTAACGCGCTGATAAAGGCCGGGTTAACGATAAGTGAAGTCAATGAGTGGGGACCAACGCAGGCGCAGATTGACGCCTGGCCTGCATTGTCCGAAGAGGCGGAGCGCCCGATGCTGGTGCTGATGTCCGCCCGTAAGGCTCAGTAACCTACCTTATACACCCGCCCGCTCTGCACCCCTTCCACGCTGCGGCGGTAGGCCTGGGCCACGGTCGCGGCGGGAACGCTTTCAAAGCCAGGGAAGAACCCGTCATACGCTTCGGCGGATTCCGTCAATACCGTTGGGCTAATCAGGTTAATGCGGATCCCGCGCGGCAGTTCGCAGGCTGCGGCGCGGACAAACCCTTCCAGCGCCGCATTGACCGTGGTGGCATTTACGCCCTGCGCAATCGGCTCGTGCGCCACAATCCCGCTTATCAGCGTAATCGAGCCGCCTTCGTTCAGATAATGCTGGCCGGTCAGCGCCAGGCGCACCTGCCCGAGCAGCTTATCCTGCAGGCCCTGGTTGAAGTCGCTGTCCTTCATGGTCGCGAGCGGGCCAAAGTAGAGACCACCGCTGGCGGAGACAATCGCATCCACCGGGCCGATTTTCTCAAACAGCGCCTGCACGCTCGCCTGCGAGGTAATATCCACCTGGTAGTCGCCCCGCGTGCGACCCACGCGGATGACCTCGTGACGACGGCTTAACTCTTCGGTTACGGCACGACCGACCGTACCGCTGGCACCAATAATGACGATTTTCATATCCGACTCCTCATGTTGTGAGCCCTCATTCTTTAATAAATAAAAAGTCAGATAAACTGGGCTAAAGTTAGATGATTGCTAACCAGGGGTTTGGAATATGGATAAGCTTCGCGGCATGGAGACGTTTATCGCGGTGGTAGAGAGCGGCAGCTTCACCGGCGCGGCGGCGCGGCTGGAGATGTCGGCGGTGATGGTCGGGAAATATATTGCGCTGCTCGAATCTCAGCTCGGCACGCGGCTGCTGGAGCGCAATACCCGTCGCCAGAGCCTGACCGACGCCGGACGCGTTTATTTCGAAGAGGCCAGGCGCGTGCTGGAGCAGGTCTCGATTGCCGAAAGCGCGGTTGAACGGCTGCGCGCGGCGCCCGCCGGCACCCTGCGCGTCACCGCCCCCACGTCGTTTGGCGGCTGCGCGATCGCCCCTCTGACGGCCACATTTTTGCAGCGCTACCCGGAAGTGCGTATCGAACTGGATCTCACCAACCGGATGGTCGATCTGGTGGAAGAGGGGGTCGATCTGGCCATTCGCATTGGCGATATCCGCAATGACGATCTGGTGGCGAAATATCTGTGTCCCTACAACATGGTGATCTGCGCCGCGCCGGATTATCTGGCGCGACACGGCACGCCGCAGACGCCCGCCGATCTGGTGGATCATCTGTGCCTGTCGCACACGGTGTGGACCGCGCGCAACGAGTGGCGGCTGCCGGGTGCGGAAGGGGAGGTGCGCTGGAAGCGTGATGCGATCTTAAGATGCAACGACGGCTACGGCTTACGCATGGCGGCGCGAGCCGGGGCAGGGCTGCTGCTGCAACCGGAAGTGCTGGTGGCGGAAGAGCTGGCTAGCGGCAGGCTGGTGCGCGTGCTGGAGCCGTTCACGCCCGCGCCGAGGCCGGTACATTTACTGTGGCGTCAGGATTTGCGCCCCCTCCCTAAGCTAACGGAATTTATTGCTCATATTCTGCTAAGATTGGGCACAATATAAAAAAAGAAGGTAATCAAAGAATGTCTGCAAACAAACTCGCCAGCAGCGCGCAGGGCCTGCAATCATCTGCCATCCGTGAATTATTAAAACATAGCAAAATGGCGGGCGTGATTTCGCTGGGCGGCGGTATTCCCAATCCGGACCTGTTCGATCGCGAAGGGCTTAAAATTGCCGCCGATGCCGTGTTGTCACAGAATTTTGGCGAGGCGTTCCAGTATGGCCTGACGGAAGGCGTACCGGGGCTGCGCGAAGAAATTAAACGCATCTGCGAGGGGCGCGGCATCGCCTGTAAGGCCGATGACGTGGTCATTACTTCCGGCTCTCAACAATCTCTGGACGTGCTGGCGCGTGCGTTAATTAATCCGGGCGATACGGTTGTCGTTGAACGTCCTACCTATCTCGCCGCGCTGCAGGTCTTTGGCCTGGCACAGGCGAATTTTGAATCCGTCGGCACCGATGGCGACGGCATGAAGGTCGATGAACTTGAGGCGCTGGTGGCGAAGAAAACCATCAAGGCGGTTTATATCGTTCCAACCTTTGGTAACCCTGGCGGCGTAACGCTTTCCGAAGCGCGCCGTAAACAGCTGGTGGAATTATCAAAGCGCTATGATTTCGTGATTATCGAAGACGATCCATACAGCGAAATTAACTACACCGACGACGTGTTCCGCCCGCTGATTGCCCATGCGAAAGATATCGGCAATGAGGATAACGTGGTGTACACCTCTACCTTCTCCAAAATCCTCGCGCCGGGCACCCGCGTGGGCTGGGTGCTGGTGCCGGAATGGCTGAAGCGCGCGGTGGTGAACCTCAAGCAAACCACCGATCTGCACACCAGCACGCTGTCCCAGCTGATGACCTACGAGTACCTGAAAACCGGGCGTCTGGCGAACCAGATTAAAATGATCCGCGAGGCCTATCGCCAGAAATACCAGACGTTTGCAACGGAACTGGAAGCCGAGCTGGGCGATGTGATGTCGTTCCATAAGCCGAAGGGCGGGATGTTCCTGTGGGCAAAAATGAACAACGGCATGAATACGACGAAATGGCTGGAAAAAACCTTAAGCAACGGCGTGGTGTTTGTACCGGGCGAGTTCTTCTACTGCAACGAACCGGACCCGACAACGCTGCGCATGTCATTCGTCACCCCAACGGATGAGCAGCTTAAAGAAGCGGTTCGACGCCTGAAAATCTCCCTGTAACAGAGCGCGCATAACGGCAGTTGCCGTTGTGCGCGCAGGGTGAGCTTATTGCGTGGCGTGGGCGAGCGCGCGGTCTGAAGCATCGCCGCCGATCGTCTGCGTCACTTCATGGATACGACAGATTTTCCCCTCGCGTAGTGCGGCAAACATATACACCTCTAATTCCGCCTGGCGACCATCTGGATACGTCACCGTAGCCCAGTGCCGGTCTGCTAAAAGATTCTCGTGACAGGCCAGCTCTTCTACCCTGAATGCGATCGCGCGGATCTGCGAGCGGACGTGGTTCAGGTGCTGCACAAAACCCCGATAATCAAGCGCGTGACCATCCGTGTACTGCTGGTAATCGGGCGTGAACACCTCTGCGGGATCTAATTCGCCTTTGAACAAGCGGCTTAACAGGCACGCCATTTTTTCGCGCTGTAGGGTATTGTCAGGCTGGGCTATCAGGGTTGTGATGATGCTCATGTTGGCTCCTTGTGTAGTTGAGCCACCATTATCCTTGACAGTCGACGGCGTAGTTTCTGTAATACGTCGATGAATAACGATTTTCGGCCAGGATAAGATGATCGGTACAGAGACGCTCCGCCATCCCGGCGGTTACCGCACCGCGTGGCACAGCCATCCCACCGGACAGCTCTGGCGTATTGCAACGGGGCTGCTGGTGATTGAGACCCAACAGGGGCGTTCGGTTGTACCGGCAAACCATATTGGCTGGATCCCGCCGGGCCAGCAGCATGCCGCCTTTTCTGAAAGCGCGATAGAAGGCTGCGCTATCTATCTTGACCCTCCGTGCTGTGCAATGCTTCCCGATGCCCCCGCGCTGTTCGAGCCCGACGATCTCACTCATGCACTGTTTTCCCGCTTAAGCGTTGCAGAAAACGAGTACGATCCGCGAAAGCTCACCCTGCTGCTGGATGAGCTTGCCCTGACGCCTCAGGTGCACTTTTATCTGCCCGTACCGACGGATCCGCGTCTGAAGAACGTGGTCAGCCACTTGCTGCAGTGTGTCGATGATAATCAAACGGTCAAGAGCCATGCCAGCCATGCCGGGATGAGCGTACGTACGTTTAACCGTCGATTTAGCGCCCAGACGGGAATGAACTTCGTCAACTGGCGGCAGCTGGCGCGCGTCATGCAGGCAATAGAGTGGCTGGCGGCGGGGAAGCCGGTGGGATGGATTGCGCTGTCCTGCGGCTACAGCAGCGTCAGCGCATTTATTGAGGTTTTCAGAGCATGGACCGGTAAAACGCCGGGGCAGTGGGGGATTAAAGGTGGCTAAAGTGAACGGAATGACCACCACAGCCGTATGTTCCCCTCACCCTAACCCTCTCCCCAAAGGGGCGAGGGGATTGTTCAGTGCTAGCATTAATGTGTGGGGAACCCTCAGCCTTTGGGGAGAGGGAGAAGATCGTAGCCGCTGCCCGGCGAAGACTATCGCTCCCTCAGCGCCTCCTTCGCCCGGTTAAACGGCTTGATCAGATAATCCAGTACCGTTTTCTCCCCGGTCTTAATGTCCACTGTGGCAATCATCCCCGGCACGATCGAGAAATGCCTGCCCGCCTTATTCACCAGGTAATCCTGGCTGGTGCGGATAAACACGCGGTAGTAGAACACCTCCGGCTTGGCCTCGTCCTGGATAGTGTCCGGGGATATAGTCTCCACCACCCCGTGCAGCCCGCCGTAGATGGCGTAATCGTAGGCGGTGATCTTCACCAGCGCCTCCTGGTTCGGGTGGATAAAGGCGATATCGCGCGGCGAGAGGCGGGTTTCAATCAGCAGATGATCGTCCACCGGCACAATCTCCATCAGTTCGCCGTTGGGCGGGATCACGCCGCCGATGGTGGTGACTTTGATATTTTTCACGATCCCGCGCACCGGGGATTTTACCGTCAGGCGGGTGACGGAATCCTCGCGGCCTTTGAGGATCGCCGAGACCATATCCACCTCGGCGTTGGCCTTGGATAGCGCCTCGCGCGCCTGAACGTAATACTGGGAACGCACGTCGGTGAGCTTCAGCTCCAGGTCGCTTTTCTGTCGCTGCAGGCGGAGCACTTCCACGTGGCTGGCGGCACCGGTTTTTACCAGCCGCTGGGTGATTGCCAGCTCTTTGTTTGCGAGATCTAACGCTGAACGCAGTTCACGCTGCGTGTCCTCCAGCTGCGCGCGGCGAGAATTGTAGAGCCGCGTTTCGGCGGCGGTTAGTTCGGTCCATTTCTCCAGCGAAGGCGGGAACTTCAGCGGCAGATCGTTCACCTCGGCGTACAGACGGGCGCTGGAGGCAAGCGACGCGCGGTAGCGCGCCGCGCTTTCGCCGACGTTCGATTCGGAACGTGTTGGATCCAGCCGCGCCAGCACCTGTCCGGCCTGCACCTGATCGCCCTCGTGAACGTTCAGCTCGGTGAGGATCCCCCCATCCAGCGACTGCAGCACCTGCTCGCGCGAGCTGGGGATCACTTTTCCGGTTCCCGTTGAGACTTCATCCAGCATCCCAAACCACGCCCAGACGCCCAGCGCCACAAACATCAGCAGCGAGAAGATCACAATCCGCCGCGCGCCGGTATAGCCGCTTTCGGAGTCGAGCGCATTATCCAGATCGTCCATCGCGGCCACGTCACGCTGACTGATTTTCATTTTTCCACTCCCGTCCGGTTGCTGCCTGCTGCTGTTGCTGCATGCGGCTGTTGTTCAGCGCCTGCGCTTTTGGCGCGTCCATGACCAGCATCCCATCTTTCAGCACGACCACGCGCTCCACCAGCTCCAGCACCGGCACGCGGTGGGTGGCGACAACCAGCGTCCGGTTGCCGAGCCACGCCCCCAGGCGCTGGATAAATTCCCGCTCGGTGTGCTCGTCAAGGGAAGCGGTCGGCTCGTCCATCAGCACGATATTCGGATCGCGCAGCAGCATCCGCGCCAGCAGAATCGACTGCCGCTGCCCGCCGGACAATCCCACGCCGTTCTCCATAATCGGGTAGTCCAGCCCCTTCGGCAGCTTCTGCACAAAGCTGGCCGCGCCGCACATCTCCAGCACCTCGAAGATCTCTTCGTCGGTGGCGCGCGGCATGCCGAGGGTGATGTTCTCGCGCAGGGTGCCGTAAAACAGCCGCGCGTTCTGGGTCATAAAGCCGACGTTTCGCCGCACGTCGGCCACGTCCAGATGCGGCAGGCTGAGGTTGTCGAGCCGCAACTCGCCGGCCGCCAGATCCATGCCGCCCGCCATCGCCTGCAGGAGAGTGGATTTGCCCGCGCCGTTACGCCCGAGGATCGCCACTTTCTCGCCCGGCCTGATCTCAAGACGGTTAATGCGCAGCGCCATGCGCGGATCTTCCGGCTGATAGCGGAACTGCGCCTGCTCGAAAAGATAGTGTCCGCGCAGCACGTCCTGGCGGATCGGCGTCTCTTCACGCTGATTTTCAGTAGGAAGCTGCATAATACTGTCCAGCCCCTCTTTGGCGGCCTTAACCTGCTGCCAGCGGGCGAGCACGCCGCACAGCGTCGCCATCGGGGCGATCATCCGGGAGGCCAGCATCGAAGCGGCCACCACCGAGCCGGTGGTCAGCGTGCCGTCAATCACCATCGGCGCGCCAACCACGATCACGGCCGCGTAAACCAGGCTCTGGACGGTCATCCCCCAGCTGATCAGGTTCTGGGTCAGCTCGCGGGTGCGCAGGCCGGATTCCGCGGTGATCTGGATATAGCTGTTCCACTGCTGCAAAAAGCGGTTCTCCGCCTGCATCAGCTTGATGTCCTCCAGCCCCTGTACGCTCTCCACCAGCACCGCGTTGCGCAGGGTGGATTCATGCGCCGACTGCTTCGCCAGCTCGGCCAGCTTCTTTTGCAGCAGCAGGCCCGGCAGGACCATGATTACCGCCGCTACCGGGGCGATCCACGCCAGCTGCGGCGCGATGATCGCCAGCACCACCACAAACAGGAAGAAGAAGGGCAGATCGACAATCGTCGAGATGGTGGAAGAGGTGACCATCTCGCGGATCTGCTCCAGCTCGCGCAGCTGGGAGATAAAGCTGCCGGTGGAACGCGGAATGGCGCTGTGGCGCAGCCGTAACGCGTGGCCGAACACGCGATCCGAGACGCGCAGATCCGAGCGTTTGCCCAGCAGATCCATAATGTGCCCGCGCGCAACGCGCAGCACAAAGCCAAACAGGGTGGCGATCAGCACCCCGATGGTCAGCACGTAGAGCGTCGGGTAGGACTGGGCGGGGATCACCCGGTCATACACCTGCATGGAAAAGACAATGCCGGAGAGGGAGAGCACATTGATAAACAGCGCCGCCAGCATCACCCAGCTGTAGGGACGCAGGTCGCGCATCACCAGCCGGTAGAGCCAGTCCGGACGGTACTTTGAGATGTAGGCGTCCACGCGGCTGTCTTTCAGCGCGGCCAGCGGACGCAGGGCGATAACGTGGCGGATGGCGGGCAGCATTGCGCTCATCGACAGGCGGTTGGTGTATGTCTTGTCGTCGAAAAAGCTGACCTCGAGCGTATCTTCTCCGTCGAAATTCTCAATCACGCCGATTTTTCCGTCGTTCAGCGCCACCACCACCGGCAGACGCCAGCTGTTGATCGACTGCTGATCGGCCGTCAGCAGCTGGAACGTCAGCCCGGCTTCACGGGCAAGCTGAGTCAGCGCGGGCACCATCGGTTTGCCTTTCAGCCACGGCGCGCCCGCGACGAGCGAGCCTGGCGAACAGGCAACGCGGTAGCGCGTGGCGACAAAGCCAAACGCCTGAGCCCACTGCTCCAGCGCCTCATCCGTCATCGTTTCCCCCTGCGGGATGTCGCGTTGCTTCATGGCTGGATCTCCACGGTCTGGATGGTGCGGTTATCAAGATCGAACGCATGACGCAATTGCCCTGTGTTATAGAGGCAGTTGAGCTGCAGCTGATGCAGCTGACCGAGGGTCTGCTGCTGGGTAAAGCGCGCCTGATAGACCTCCTGCTCGGCGTTGAGCACGTCCAGCAGCGGGCGCGAGCCGAGATCGAGATACTGCTGCTGGTAGAGCTCGCGGGTGCGGGCGCTGAGCGCCTCCTGGCGGCCCTGAATTTGCAGCGTGCTTTGCAGGCTCATGACCTGGCTGCGGGCCTCCAGCAGCTTCTGGCGGACATCGAGGCGCGTGCGCTGAATGGTCGACTGCGCCGCTTCCACCGCGTGACCGGCGGCGTTGCGTCGGGCGGTGAGTCCGCCGCCCTGATAGAGCGGCATCTGGACTTTCACCCAGGCGGAATATTGGGTACGGTCCCGCGTTTCGTTACCCGCGTAGCGATCGTTCAGGTAGTGACGGACTTCCGGCTCCAGCGAGACGGTTGGCGTCATCTGCGCGTCGGCGTAGTCAAGGTTAGCCTGAGCGACGTTCGCCTGTGCCCAGGCGGCGAGGACCGCAGGCACCAGACGATCGTCCGGCTCAGCGATATCGCAGCTGCGGGCCAGCTTCTGCGGAAAGTCATTGCTGATATCGTTCAGGCTGTTCCAGCCGAGAAAGCTCATCAGCGTGGCGCGGGCGCTGTCGAGGCTGGCCTGATACTGCATCAACTGGGCGCGCGCCCCTTCAATGCGTGCGTCGGTCTGCACCACGTCAGAGAGCGAGGTGGCCCCTTCGTCGTTACGCTGGCGGGTCAGGGTGCCTATTGATGAGAGGGCGTCAAGCTGCTCTTTGGCGGTGTCGACCATCTGCTGCCAGGTTTGCACCTGCACCATGGCGATAGCGGTATCGTGGGCGATGGTGTCGATGCTGACCAGCACGTTGGCCTGCTGCTGGGCGACCCCGGCGTTTTCGGCCCGCACCTGGCTTGCCACTTTGCCGAAGTCGTAGAGCATCTGTGAAAGAGAGAGCACCAGCGACGGCGTAAAGCCGTTCTGGTCGCCGTCGTGGGAATACCCGTTGTCCATGCCGGCGTTGATTTGCGGATAGTATTTCGATTTGGCGACGTCGACCTCTTCGTTCTGTTCGTAGAGTTTGCCCACGGCTTCAGCGATCGCCGGGTGCCAGGTGACGGCGCGATTAACGGCCTCGCCAAGCTGTAGTGAACCGGGAGCGGCTTTGCCTGCCACCGGGGCGACGCGGCCATTCAGTGAGGGGAGTTCCTGCGTTTCGCGGAGCTGTCCGGTATTGATGGTTGCCGCCGGGTTTGCCGCGATGGCGGGTACAGATATCAGGCAGCACGAGAGCCACCAGTAAGGCATCTTTATTCCCATGTCTTGTCCCTAATAAATAAGTACAGCTTTATTATTTATGCCCGGGCGCTGTGCGCCCGGGTCATGTCCTGCAGGTGCTATCAGGTAATGATGTGTTGCTGGTTCACAAGCTCGTCGTACGTGGTCTGCACGTTATCAAGCGTAACGAGTGCAGTATTATTGTAGGTGCTCCCTGCGCCGTCACGGTCGATGGAGATCACAGTGTTGCTACCGCTTTGCGTGACATGGATATAATTCCCCAGCGAGGCGGTATTACCGTCCCAGCCCACCAGCAGATCGCCAATGTCGATCTTGTCTCCCTGCGCCAGGGAGAAGTTCGTCCAGTGGTCGCCGCCGGCGCTGGTGATGTTGCCCCCCGTCGCGTTGCCCGCCGTGCTGTTCAGCACCTGATAAATCAGCGTGTCTCCGTAGGCCGTACCGCTAATCACATCGTTATGCTCCGAACTGATAAATTTCGGCGCCATGTTGATGGTCAGCGACGCGGTGTCCGTGGTGCCGTTGGCATCGGTCAGGGTGTAGTTAAAGACCTCCTTCGTGGTAATGGTAGAGAGCGATATCCCCGGATTGAGCGTATAGGTGTAACTGCCGTCTGCGGCAATTGCCAGCGTGCCGTAGTGACCCGTGATGCTCGACTGCGTGCTGCCGGTGTAGGGATCCAGCGTAGTGGTAACGCCGTCGTAGCCGGTAATGCTCACGCGGGTATCCACCGAGTGCAGCTGGTCCATCGTCCCTGCGGAACCAGTGCCGTCGAAAATGTTGCCGTCAACAGTGTGGGTGCCCGTGGCGTCGAACTGCGACAGCGAGTAGCTTGTGCCGGTGACGCTTGGGGTGATGGTGATATTTCCTACTCCCAGCGGCCCCATTCTGCCGGTATAGCTCAGGGTGTAGGTCCCCGCCTCCAGGTCGAGACCCGTCAGGTTGACCGTTGCCGTGCCGCCCAGCAGCAGCCCGCCGTTGAACGAGCCGGTTCTGACGGTGGTGGCGCCGTTGGTCAGCGTCCAGTCAACCGTCAACCCTGTAAGCGTCAGCAACGAGGCGACGTTAAACGACAGCACCACGTTGTGCAGCGCGGTATTGGCATCCACCACGAAGGTGCCGGAGCCGGAGCCCTGGGTTGAAGCGAGCAGCGCGGCGTTCCAGCTCGCCGACCCGACGGTTGTATCCGAGTATGCGGCGGTGTGGTGTACCGACGTCACGTCCATCGCGGTGCTGACATCATTCACCGCATTCATCGGCTGCGCGGTTGGGGTGATGTTGAGCGAAGCCGTGTCTTTCGTGCCGTCCGGCGCGGTAATGGTGTAGACGAAGGTATCCGGGGTGCTGATGTGGTCAACGCCGACGCCGCTATTCAGGGTGTAGGTGTACTCCCCGGCCGCGTTGATGCTCAGCGTACCGTACTCGCCGGTAATGTTCGTCAGACCGCTGCTGTTCACCGCTACGCCGTTAACTTCCGTCACCAGCGTGCCGACTGGCGCAATATCATCCGACAGAACGTCCCCGGTAGTGCTCGCGCTGACGCTCGCCACGCTGTAGACATGATCCTGCAGCACGTCCAGCGTGTAGGCCGTCAGGGCGGTGATCCCCGCAGCCGTATTCAGCAGGAACAGGTACTCACCGGCCGGCAGTTGCAGCGTCAGCTGAGGCGAGGTGCCGCCCAGCAGCGGCGCGCGCAGCCAGCCTGGTTCAACGCGCATCTGCTCGAAGGTCTGGGTCGCGTTGTTGAACTTGTAAACGTACAAATCAAACACCGACGCCAGCGCCACGCCGCCCACGGAGGCCTGGATGGTCATGGTGCGGGTAGTGCCTTCCTCCACGTTATAGATGATGGGATTGGTCATATCGTCCAGCAGGTTCAGCCCCAGCGTGTTGCCGAGATTGATTCCCACCAGGGTAAAGCCGCCCTGGGACGACGTACCGTTGTTAATCGCGTTGACGGTGGTATCGAAGGTCAGCGAGTTCGTATCGTCAACCGCGACAATACCGCTGGTGGCGGTACCGGTGCCCAGCGACAGCACCAGATTCGCCGACGCGCTGACGCCGTTATGCGTGATGGTGTAGCTGAAGCTCTCCGTCCGGCCAATCACCGATGCGCTGGTGTTGGTCAGATCGTAGGTGTAACTGCCGTCGCGGTTAATGGTCAGCGTACCGTACTGTCCCTGGATCACCGTGCCGTCGGCAGTGACGCTGGTGGTGACACCCTGGGCGTTAGTGACGGCCGTGACCGTTGCCCCTGCCGGAGCGTTGTCGCTGCCTGCGGTTGGGTCAACGTCGGTGATCACGTTACCGCCGAGGCTGGTGTCGCCCGTAACGGTGCCCGGCCCGGTCTCTTTCACCGCCACGTCGAGGCTGGTGTAGGAGCCGGTTGCCAGCAGGTTGGTGTTATAGCTCAGCACGCGGTAGTTGCCGTCCGCCAGCCCGGTCAGGTTTAGTGAAACGCCTGTTGCCCCCAGGGTCAGCAGGTCGGCAAACTGCGGCTGTCCGGTATCGACTACGGTAGTCCAGGTATTGTTAACGGTGTCAAAGCGCTGTACCACCAGCTCAAGGGTGTTGAGCAGAGAGAGCACGGCCCCCGTGGCGTTGGCGTTCACGACGATATCCGCGCTGCCGCCGCTGCCCACGGTGAAGTTGACCTGAGCGGTGTCATTACCGAGCAGCGTCAGGACGTTGCCCACGGCGCCGACCAGCAGGAAGCCGTAGTCGCTGTACTGGCTGTTGGTGACGGTGGCCGTGGTGCTGAGATCCAGCTCTTCGACATTATTGCTGGCGGAGAGCGGCACCACCGGCGCGAGCGCCGAGCCGGGCTGCGAGATATTGCCCGCCGCGTCGGTGGCGGTGATTTGCAGCGTCTGGCCTTCAGTCTGTTTGTTAACGAAGGTGTAGCTGTACGTGCCGTTGCTGCCCGCTGTGGTCGTGACCGTCGAGCCGTCCGTTAGACGGATGGTGACGGTACTGCCTGCTTCAGCATTGCCGGTTAATACGCTACCGTCGGCGTTGAAGGTTCCGGTTGGGGCCGTTGGCGCGGTCAGATCGACGATAATCGTCGTCACGGCCGATGCCGGGCTGGTGTTGCCTGCGGCATCGGTGGCCGTGGCGGTGAAGTTGTGGGTGCCCTGCGTCAGCGTGGTGGTTTCCGGCAGCGTCCAGTTGCCATTGCCGTCGGCGGTGACGGTGCCCACCAGCGTGATGCCATCGTAGATCCGTACCGTTGCATTCGCTTCGGCGGTCCCGCTCAGCGCCGGACGCGTGTCGTTGGTCGGGTTGGTGCCGGTTACCGGTCCGATGACGCTGCCGACATCATCAATTACCGAGCTGATGACCGGCGCTGCCGGGGCAAGGGTATCGACGTTAATCGTGTACCCGGCGGTTGGCGCGCTGGCATTGCCCGTCGCATCGGTGGCGGTAAAGGTCAACGTGTGCGGGCCGTTGCCCAGCGCCGGAGAAGGCGTATAGCTCCACGCCCCGCCGGTGGCGATCACGCTGCCGATCTGCACGCCGTTATCGAAGATTTTCACCGTAGAACCCGCTTCCGCCGTACCGCTGAGGGTTGGCTGCGCGTCGTTGGTTATTCCTCCGTTCGCGACTGGCGTTGCCGCATTGCCGACGTCATCCAGAATGCTGTTGAGCACCGGCAGCGCTGGCGGCGCGGTGTCAATCGTCAGACTGAAGCTTGCGGACGACGCGCTGGTGTTGCCTGCGGCATCCGTAGCCTGCGCGGTGAAGCTGTGCGCCCCCTCTGTCAGCGTGGTATTGAGTAAGATACTCCAGCTGCCGCTGCCGTCTGCGGTGCCCGTCCCGACCAGCGTGGTTCCCTCATAGATATTCACGGTGGCAAACGGTTCGCTGGTTCCGACCAGCCGCGGTACGGTGTCGTCAGTCGTCTGCCCGGACGTGATTGGCCCGGTAATGCTCCCCACATCGTCAATCGCCTGGCTGATAACCGGCGCGGTGGGTGCCGTGCTATCGACAACCAGCGTAAAGCCCGGCGAGGCGGGGCTGATGTTCCCTGCGGCATCGGTGACCGTGGCGGTCCAGGTGTGGCTGCCAGCCGCCAGCGGCGTGGACGGCGTAAAGCTCCATGTACCGGTACCGTCTGCCAGTGCGGTGCCGACAGGCTGCCCGCTTTCATAGATAGTGACCGTGGCGTTGGCCGTCGCGGTGCCGCTCAGCGTTGGCGTGGTGTCGTCGGTGCTTTGCCCGGAAGTGAGCGGGGTTTGAATACTGCCCACGTTATCTGCCGCCGCTGAAATGACCGGCGCAGACGGCACGCCCGTATCCACCGTCAGGTTAAACGGTGCCGTTGCAGTACCCACGTTGCCCGCCGCGTCGGTGGCATTGAAGGTGATGGCATGCGGTCCGTCGGGCAGATCGGTACCCGGCGTGAAGGTCCAGCTGCCCAGGGCGTTGACCACGGCGGTGCCAATTTCGTTGCCATCAACAATCACGTGTACAGTAGAACCCACGTCGCCCGTACCATTGAAGGTCGGACGCGCGTCGTTAGTGCTGTTACCCGACGTGAGCGTCCCCGTGATCGGTGCGACATCGTCAATCACGCTGGTCACCACCGGCACGCCGGGGCCTGCGGTATCGACGGTGAAGGCGAAGACCGACGAGTTCGCCGAGGCGTTGCCCGCGGCATCCGTTGCGTACGCGCGCAGGGAGTAGCTGCCGTCGTCCAGCGGCGTGGTCGGGGTGAAGGACCAGTTACCGTTTACGTCGACGGTCGTCGTACCCAACTGCGTACCGTTATTCATGATGTAGATGGTGCTGCCTGCCTCTCCGGTGCCGCTAATCGTTGGGGTGTTGTCGTTGGTCGCCTGCCCGCTGTTGAGGTTGCCCGTGACGCCGCCAGGGACGTTATCACTTACCGTATCCAGCGTTGGAACCGTCGGCGCCGTGAGGTCAACCACCACGCTCCACGGGGCGGAGACCAGGCTCAGGTTACCCTGCGGATCGGTTGCCTGAACCGTAAACGCGTGTGGCCCTTCGACAAGAGCGGTCTCTGGCGTAAAGCTCCACGCGCCGGTGTCATCAGCCGTAACCACGGCAATCTGGGTAGCGCCATCGAAAATGGTCACGATGCTGTTTGCGTCCGCTGTCCCCGAAAGGGTTGGCGTGGCGTCGTTCGTTTCGCTGCCGCTCGCTACCGGGGTGGCGGTATTGCCCACATTATCCGTTACGCTGGTGATGACCGGCGTGGTGGAAATGGAATCCACCACGATGGTGAAGTCCGCCGAAGGACCGCTCTGATTTCCCGCCGGATCGGTTTCGCGGATGGTCAGAACATTACTGCCTTCTGGCAGGGCGGGCGTGGTGTAGCTCCAGGTGCCGGTATTACCAACCACCACGCTGTCCAGCAGCACGCCGTTGTTGTAGATGGAAATGGTATCACCCACCGCGCCGGTGCCGGTGAGGGTCGGCTGGCTGTCGTTGGTGGTCTGGCCGCTGGTCAGCGGACCGGTGACAGGACCTACGTCATCAATGACCGAGCCAATGGTTGGCGTGCCCGGCGCGGTCAGATCGACGGTTACGCTGGCCGCCGGAGAGCGGCCGCTGGTGGCACCGTTGAGGGTCGCGGTCACCTCAAAGGTGTGCAGCCCCTCGCCAAGCGCGGCCGGCGTATAGCTCCAGTTGCCGCTGCCGTCGGCGGTCACCGTTGTTAATGGCGTCGTGCTACCGTCCTGATAGATAGTAATCACGCTGCCCGCTTCGGCCGTACCGGTAAGCGTTGGCGTGGTGTCGTTGGTGGTTTTGCCTTTCACATCGCCGATGACCGGGTCCACGTCATCGACAATAGCCGTAATGACGGGTACCTGCGGCAGCTCAAGCGGCGAGTCGGTGACGATAAAAGGCACGTCAGCGCTGGCATTTCCTGCGGCGTCCGTGGCGGTCACGGTCAGCGTGGTTGGATCCAGCTGCGCCGGGCTCAGCGCAATGGAGAAGCTGCCGTCGCTGCCGACAACGCCGGTACCAATGACCGTGCCACCGCTGTCTTTCACGGTAATGGTGCTTCCCTCTTCGCCGGTACCGGTCAGCGGTGTCCCTTCATCAGCCAGGAGCATGTTGCCCGGATCGGCCGGGGCGACGGTATCGACCGTAACGCTCAGCGGTGCTGAACTACCAGAGAGGTTACCCGCCGGATCGCTGGAAGAGACGGTGAAGGTATATGTAGCATCCGGCAGCGTCGCGTCGGCAGTCCAGCTCCAGGTGCCATCCGGCTGCACTGTTACCGTCACGGCAGATGGCGTGCCGTCTACGGAAACGATCACGGTAGTTCCCGGCTCACCGGTCCCGGTAAGGGTTGGCGTGCCGTCCTGCGTATACAGCTGGTTGTTGGACAGCTGGCTGTCAGCAACGGCGCTAATGACGGGGATTTCCGGCGCAAGGGTATCGAGCGTGACGGAAACGACCGGGCTCGGCGCGCTGACGTTACCCGCGGCATCGACTCCCGCAACGGTGATGTTCAGCAGGCCGTCCTGCTGTGGTGGCAGGACAAAGCTCCATTCTCCGTTAACGACATCGACACGTCCTACCTCAACGCCGTTGTTGTAAACGATGACCGTGTCGCCAGTCGTGCCGGTACCTCCGACGGTTGGCGTCGCATCGGTGATTAAGCCCCCATTCGGCTGGCCCCCGACGGCGTCAAATACCGGGACATCCGGTGCTACGGTATCCACGTTAATCGTAATCGCTGGCGACGGGTCAGAGACGTTGCCCGCCTCATCGGTGGCGGTGGCGGTATAGACGTGGCTGCCTTCCCCAATATTACTGTCAGGACGCCAGCTCCAGTTGCCGTTGCTGTCTACCGTCACGGTGCCCACGATGGTCGGTATGCCGTTAACGGTATCAGTGATGTTGATAACGTCATTCGCCGTACCGGTGCCGCTCAGGACCGGGCGCGGATCGTTGGTGGTTCCGCCATCGGGAACGGGGCCGGTTATCTGGCTGACGCTGTCGGTAATCACCGGTGCTGCTGGTGCTGTTGGCGCATCGGTATCAATGGTGATGGTGACCGGCTGCGACGGGGCGCTTTCGTTGCCCGTGCCGTCCATATTGGTGACGGTCAGGGTAATGTCATAGGTGCCGTTAGGCAGCGGGGTAGCTGGCGTCCAGGTCCAGTTGCCGGTGCCGTCCACGAGCACATCATCAAGCTTGACGCCACCGTTGTAGATGGTCACGGTATCGCCCGGATTGCCGGTGCCGCTCAGGGTCGGTGTGGTGTCGCGGGTGGTTTCTCCCGGGTTCAGCGGCGTTTCTGTGCCGTCAGGATTGACGGTGATTGCCGGGATATCCGGCGTAGCTGGCGGAACGGTATCTACCGTCAGTTCAAACGGCGTTGAGATGGTGGTATTGCCCGCGGCATCTGTGGCATGCACCGTCAGCGTATGCGGGCCGTCGGTGAGCGGGATAACGGGGGTAAAGCTCCAGCCGCCGCTGCCGTCGAGGGTCGCGGTGCCGAGCAGGGTGGTACCGTCATAAACGGTAATCACCGCATCTGCCGGCGCGGTGCCGCTCAGGGTCGGCGTGGTGTCGTCGGTGGTGTCGCCGCTGGTAAGCGGCCCGTTAACGCCGCCCACGTCATCGGTTACGGTGGCGATGGTGGCCGCCGCTGGCGGTGTGGTATCGACGGTCAGGGTGAAGCCGCCTGACGGCTGGCTGGTATTACCCGCTCCGTCGGTGGTGACAGCGGTAAAGGTATAGGTGCCGTTAACAAGCGGTGTGGTTGGGGTATAGGTCCACGTGCCGCTGCTGTCGATCACAATTGTCGTGAGATCGACGCCGTCCTGGCGGATGGTGACGGTTGAGCCCGGCTCCGCGGTGCCGCTCAGGGTCGGCGTGGTGTCATTGGTGCTGTCGCCAGAGTTGAGCGCGCCGAGGCGCTCTGGCACGTCATCCACCACCTGGGTAATGACCGGCGCATCCGGGGCAACGCTGTCAATGATGATGCCCCAGCTGTTGGATACGTCGCTAATGTTGCCCGCCGCGTCAGTTGCGACGGCGGTCAGGGTATGTTGACCCTCAGCGAGCGGGGTGTCCGGAGTAAAGCTCCACGCGCCGAGGCCATCGGCGACGGTGGTTCCAATATCAACCCCATCCACGCGGATGGTGACCGTGGCGTTGGCCTCGGCGGAACCGCTGAGCGTCGGGGTTGAATCATTGGTGGTCTCATTGAGGTCGAGCGAGCCGGTTCGTCCGGGCACATCGTCAACGACCTGCGTAATCACCGGGGCGGCCGGTGCTGTCCCGTCGACGATAATGGTCCACGCGTTCGATTGTCCGCTCGGGTTACCGGCGGCATCCGTTGCCGTTGCCGTCAGCACGTACGTACCATCAGCCAGCGGAGAGGGCGGCGTAAAGCTCCACAGGCCGGATGAGGGGACGGCCACCGTGCCGATGATATCACTGCCGTTGAAAATCGTGATGGTCGAACCGGGTTCGCCCGTGCCGTTCAGGGTCGGCGTGGTGTCGTCGGTGGTGTCGCCGCTGGTAAGCGGCCCGTTAATGCCGCCGACGTCATCGGTTACGGTGGCGATGGTGGCCGCCGCTGGCGGCGTGGTATCGACGGTCAGGGTAAAGCCGCCTGACGGCTGGCTGGTATTACCCGCTCCGTCGGTGGTGACAGCGGTAAAGGTATAGGTGCCGTTAACAAGCGGTGTGGTTGGGGTATAGGTCCACGTGCCGCTGCTGTCGATCACAATTGTAGTGAGATCAACGCCGTCCTGGCGGATGGTGACGGTTGAGCCCGGCTCCGCCGTGCCGCTTAGGGTCGGCGTGGTGTCATTGGTGCTGTCGCCAGAGTTGAGCGCGCCGAGGCGCTCTGGCACGTCATCCACCACCTGGGTAATGACCGGCGCATCAGGGGCAACGCTGTCAATGATGATGCCCCAGCTGTTGGATACGTCGCTAATGTTGCCCGCCGCGTCAGTTGCGACGGCGGTCAGGGTATGTTGACCCTCAGCGATCGGGGTGTCCGGAGTAAAGCTCCACGCGCCGAGGCCATCGGCGACAGTGGTTCCAATATCAACCCCATCCACGCGAATGGTGACCGTGGCGTTGGCCGCGGCGGTACCGCTGAGCGTCGGGGTTGAATCATTGGTGGTCTCATTGAGGTCGAGCGAGCCGGTACGTTCAGGCACATCGTCAACGACCTGCGTAATCACCGGGGCGGCCGGTGCCGTCCCGTCGACGATAATGGTCCACGCGTTCGATTGTCCGCTCGGGTTACCGGCGGCATCCGTCGCCGTTGCCGTCAGCACGTACGTACCATCGGCCAGCGGTGAGGGCGGCGTAAAGCTCCACAGGCCGGATGAGGGGACGGCCACCGTGCCGATGATATCGCTGCCGTTGAAAATCGTGATGGTCGAACCGGGTTCGCCCGTGCCGTTCAGGGTCGGCGCCCGGTCGTTGGTCAGCCCATTCTGGTCCACGGGACCGGTTGTGTTCAGCACGTCGTCAATCACCGACACGATAACCGGGGCCTGCGGTGGGGTGATATCCGGCGCTGCTGCGGAGGTTGCTGGCCCCGTGTTGCCCGCAGCATCGGTGGCGTCTGCGGTCAGGATTTCGCCGTTGAGCTTAGGCGGGGTCAGCGTCAGGCTAAAGTTGCCCTCGCTGTCGGCCACAGGGGTGCCAAGGATAGCGTCGCCTTCACGGATGGTTACCGTGCTGCCAGGCTCCGCGGTGCCGGTGATGGTGCCGCCATCATTCGATACGACGAGGTCCCCGGGGGCCAGCGGCGGCGTGGTGTCGACGGTGAAAGTGATAGGTTCTGATGGCGCGCTCTGGTTTCCGGCTGCATCGGTTTCAACGACGGTTATCGTGTGCGTCCCGTCCGTGAGCGGGCCATCTGGCGTGACGCTCCAGGTGCCGTTGGGCAACACTGTTGTGGTGCCAACCGCGACGCCGTTATCGTAGATAGTGATTGTGCCACCGGGCTCGCCCGTTCCCGCCAGGATCGGCTTTGACGCATCGGTAGGCGTGCCTGCGGTTATGGTCCCTCTGATCGCACCCGTGTCGTCGGTCAGCACAATCGCGGTCGGCGCGGTCGGCGGGGTAAGATCCACGGTGAGGGTAAATACCGGTGAGGCCGGTCCGAGGTTGCCGGCGGCGTCGGTTGCCCGCACGGTAATCTGGTGGGTGCTTTCAGTCAGATCGGTTGACGGGGTAAATGTCCAGGTGCCGTTGCTGGCGACGAGCGCCGTGCCAATGGCGACTCCGCCGTCATAGATGGTTACGGTGGAGCCCGCCTCCGCAGTGCCGCTGAGCTGCGGACGTGGATCGTTGGTGCTGCCGCCGTTTGTGACCGACCCCGTTTGAGGATCAATATCGTCCGTCACGCTGCCGATCGTTGGGGCATCGGGTGCGGTGAGATCCGGCGCCGTAATCGTTGTGCCCTGGCTGGTATTCCCGGCCGCATCCGTCGCGGTGGCGGTCACCTGTTCGCCGTTGGTCAGCGGAGTGCCGAGAGACACGGTAAAGTTGCCGTCACTGCCGGTTTTTCCGGTGCCAAGGACGTTGCCGTACGCATCTTTCAGCGTGATGGTACTGCCAGGCTCGGCGGTACCGGTGACGCTTTTACCGTCCGACGAGAACTGAAGGCTGGAGGGTGCATTCGGCGGTGTTGTATCCGGGTTGGTGGGATCGACTGGCGTACCGGGGTTAGGGTTAGGATTGTTGTTATTCCCATCATCGTCATCCCCGCCGCCGCCGCCGCCACTGGAGCTTGCCACCGCCGCGATGGCGCCAGCCGCGACAATGCCGCCCAGCGCCCACGGCCAGATGGCGGCACCACCTGCATCACTCCCGGATGCGGCCAGCAAGGCGTCCGTGGACGCGATGGATTCGTACGTGGCGGCTCCGGTGGGATCTTCAATCCACCATAACGCACCGTCACTCTCCTGGAGCACCAGCTGGCTCACGCCCTGCGCGTCGGTGACATAAAAGTTTTTAAGGGTGATCACTTCCCCTGAGTGCAGTGTCACCACCAGATCGTTACCACTTCGCGCGAAGTGGGAGACATCGGCTCGCTCTACATGAAGCTCAACGATAGAGGAATGGCTCAGCGTAACCTGTGTGCCTTCCGTAGTCGTTTCCACGCCAGTGAGTTTTGATATAACAGAGATTTGGCTCATTTAGGTATTACTCCAGCAGAGTTATCGTGAACGACGAGCAAGACGAGCCATCTCTGGAGAAGGTAAAGGGCGCCCCCGGCGGAGTTACTGTTTATTAAACAGCACTCACCGTCTTTTTTAGAGCGAACGATGCCCGCCAGGACTCAGAGTGGCAACATCAGAGCGAATGTAATTACTTACGAGTCAGAATGTTTGCTATGCGTATTTTGTGCCTTATAAAACCCTGTAATTAATAGAGGATTTGGTTTTGAGGATATAAAAATGATATAGCCAGAAAACGGTGAATGTGCAAATTAAGCTTTCGTAAATAAAGGGGTAAGTCGTAAGAAGGGCATTAATTTATTGATGTGGATTATGTGTTTATTTTCTCACTGTCTTGTTTTTATTGGTTTTTTTATTTTTAGTTTGCGTGTTTTATTTGTGCTTTAGGTGTAATTCAATAATTGGTAGTGACGTTTTTGAATGTAATTAAAAATGTTATTATTTAAATCTGCTTAATTTGTGTTTAAGTTAGGGTAACATTTTTGATGTAGGATATATTATATTAATTAGAATTTAAAATATATTCTTATATGGTGTGGGAATTCTGCTACTGCGAGCGAAAATATAATAACCTGCTTTATTTTCAATGCGGTTCATCTATTAGCCTGATACTAAGGTCGAAAAAATATGACCACGGGGATGGGCAGCCGGACGTTTGCATTAATACCCTCTGTTCGAAGCATTAAAAAGGCCGCTAACGCGGCCCTGAGATGGTGTGTCGATTACTCAGTGACTTTCTTTTCCAGCTCGCTGGTACCTTCTTTGGTTTTGTTCCAGCCTTTCTCTGCGCCTTCTTTAGTGGCATCCCACCCCTTCTCGGTGCCTTCTTTGGTTTTATGCCAGGCTTTCTGGGAATCTTCGCTGACTTTGCTGCCAAAGCTTTCGCTCTTACCTTCCGCAGCATGCTGCTGTTTCAGCTTCAGCTCTTCGCCCTTGTTCTGCTCTTCGTGCAGTTTTTGCTTCGCTTCGTTGGCGTTTGCATTCGCCGCAGCGACGGTATCGTCAGTTGCATGTGTGGTCGCAGCAAATACTGGGGAGGCCAGCAGAACGGCAGATAATGCGATAATTGTTTTTTTCATAATATCCTCATTTAACGTTATCGGTTATGAGCGTGATTCAGCATGGCACAGACGAAGCGGGGTGGCTTTAGGAAAAAACTGTAATGAGATCAAAGTACCCAGGTAAGCGCCTCCTTGCTTGAGGATCACCCGAAGGATAAAAAACCTATTTCTATGAGGGCTGCAAGGGTCAGCAGAATAAAGAAAATAACGACCATGGGTCTGTACATTTTAAGGCTCCATCCTTGTGTGATGTCTTGTCCAGCGTACGGGATACATCGTTAAGCCATCCCCGGCACGACATATCCCCTGAGTGAATTGTGTCCGTTTTTACTTTTCCATGGGAGGAGAGCGGTGTCGTTGATGTTTATCAAAGGGCAGCGGCAGGGTAAGGAAAATCTGCATGAAAGTTACTGGCCTTGTTAGCTTTGAACGCTTTGCGTTGCCGCTGGCTGTCGCCACTGGCGGACGTGCTCGATCAGGGCTCTTAGCTTGGGCGCCATATTGTGACGCTGGGGGAAATAGAGATAAAAGCCTGGAAAAGATGGAAGAAACGCATCCAGCAGGGAAACAAGCTGCCCCGTTTCAATATACGGAGTGAATGTATCCTCCGTGGCTAAGGTTATGCCGCCGCCGGCCAGTGCCAGGCTGAGCATAAGGCGGAGATCGTTTGTGGTGATCTGCGGTTCAATCGCCACATCGAAAGGAACGCCCGCCTCCTCAAATTCCCAGCAATAGGGGGCAACGTCCGGGGCTGGGCGCCAGCCGATACACCGGTGAGCCACCAGCTCGCGGGGGTGCTCAGGTACGCCGTGAGTCGCCAGATAGGACGGTGAAGCCACCACCCTCTCACGCTGCTGACCCGTAAGGGGAACGGCGATCATGTCTTTTTCAATAACTTCACCCAGCCTTACCCCGGCGTCATAGCCCGCCGCCACGATATCGAACTCTTCGTCCGACACGAAGATATCAAGCGATACCGCAGGATGCGCAGCCGCAAACGAAGCGAGCAGCGGGCCAGAGAGAAAGGCTTCCGCGATTGAGGTGACCGCGATTCTGAGCTGGCCGCGCGGTGCGCTGTCCGACGCGACGTCTTCAAATGCCGCTTCAATATTGGCGATGGGGGCCTGCAACGATTTACGCAGCCGTTCCCCTGCTTCAGTGAGGCTTACCGAGCGCGTGGTGCGCATCACCAGCAGGGTTTGAAAACCATCTTCAAGACGCCTAATCCCCTGGCTGACAGCGGAGCGGGTTATGCCCAGCCGCGCGGCGGCAGCGCTAAAGCTGCGCTCCTCTGCGACCGCCAGAAAAACAGGTAACAGATTGAGATCGATTTTCATTGTTTAACATTGCTAACCAGTGAGTCCAGTAAATGCAGGATACAAGAAACAATGGTGAGTATCTATTATCACGTTGAACTCAACGTAAGGAGCAAAATATGAACAAAGTTATCTTAATTACCGGTGCATCAAGCGGTATCGGAGAAGGTATTGCCAGAGAGTTAGGCAAGGCAGGCGCGAACGTTTTCTTGGGCGCTCGCAGGCTGGATCGCATCAACGCCCTGGTTGCTGAAATCCGCAGTTCAGGGGGGGAAGCAGAGGCCGCAGTCTTAGACGTTACCCGCCGCCAGTCGATGGCTGACTTCGTACAGGCAGCGCGTGAAAAGTGGGGCCGCATTGACGTGCTGATTAACAACGCGGGCATCATGCCTCTTTCTCCGCTTTCGGCAGGCAAGCAGGATGAGTGGGAGCGCACCATTGACGTGAATATCAAGGGCGTGCTGTGGGGGATAGGCGCCGTTCTGCCGATTATGGAAGCCCAGGGCTCGGGACAAATCATTAATATCGGCTCGATTGGTGCCTTGTCCGTGGTGCCCACGGCTGCCGTCTACTGTGCCACCAAATTCGCCGTACGGGCGATTTCGGATGGTTTACGTCAGGAAAGTTCGAACATCCGCGTGACCTGCGTTAACCCTGGGGTAGTGGAAAGCGAACTGGCCTCGACCATTACGCACCCGGAAACCATGGCGGCGATGGACGCGTACCGTGCTATTGCCCTCAAACCTGCTGATATCGCCCGCGCTGTACGCCACATCATCGAGGCGCCTGAGAGTGTCGATACAACAGAAATTACGATCAGACCGACGGCATCTGCGAACTAACGTTGCGGATGAAAAAATGCAGGTTAGCGCAGCTGGTTTACAACAGATCTGACTGGTCTGCGAATCCAGACTACGCTTGCTAAAAAATGGTCGTCTGAATTTCGGTTGTGACGTTCATACTGAATGCTTAGATTCATTTTCAATCTATTGAGAGGAAATGAATATGAATTTTGCAGAACTCCACAACCAGTTGAGGGTACAAAAAGCCCGCAGGGCTTGCGCCATGCGGGCTCTTAGGACTTCATCGGATGCGAAGTCTGCATACTTCCCAGGAGCATTTATCCAGCTCAGCGGAAAGCCTTTTCATTCTGTTAAATAATGGCTTCAGCTTACGTTTTCCGACGCCGGTGCGGCAAATATCGTTATGTACTTTTTCAGACCGGACTCCCGTTTAACCCCTTTGGGATCGGAAACAAAAGGAAGCCGCAAGCGAGGTGAATCGGATACTTTCAGTGTCCAGATATAATCCCCAATAAACCTGAAGTCCACGCTATCGTCAGTGACCTGGAGATCCGCAAAAGTTCCTGTAGAGTACTCATTGCCCAAACGAACAATTTCTTTAAGCCCGTCATGAACGTCAATAAGGACAATTGTCAGGGATTCTTCAAAAATAATGTCATCCGTCAGAAACAGGATGTAACGCTGCTCATTAACCTGGACCGCTGCTTCAAGCACTTGCCCCGGTACAATAATACCGGTGCTTTTACCATTGAGCACAACGTCAGATTGAGCCTGGGATACATCGGTGGCTTCACTAACCTTAACCAATGTTATTGAATTAACCTGTTGCATAATCAATTCCACAAACGTCCCATTTCCCATGCAGCAAGCGCGCCGCCGACGAAGCCACCGATAAGCACGCAAACAGGTGCGCCTGGCCCACACATTAATCCCGCCATTGCACCACCTGCGGCAGCACCGGCAATACCTGCACCATTAATAGCTATCTGTCTGCCTGATTCAGAAACCTTATCATCAGCGGCATAAATTTCGTAAACAGAAATCGCAATCGAAAGAACAATTAACCCCCTTCCAATGCGCGAGAGCTGCATCATTTTCATGTTTACTTGTGGGTTAGACTTGCCTGCGGATTCAACAATACTTGCATAAATCTGATTTTTTTGTACTTCAGAAAGACTGTTAAAATTTGCCTGCGGGCCAAATAAAGCTTTCGCTTTTTTTGCTACCAACTCATTAAGCGTCTTACCCTCGCTTTTTATTCGTTCGGCCATTGCCCGTCCGAGTGGAGTGCTGCGAGAACGCACCATCTCCATGATCAAATTTCTCGTTTCCTGAGCCTCTCGTGCCGCTTTGTCCCAGGAGATCACACCAGCATTGGCCTTTGCGTGTAAGTCTGCGGACATTTCTTTGATTCTTTTTGAGTACTCAAGGCGTAGGCGTGGATCAACTGACAACCTCGCGGCCGCAGCGGAAACATCGCCTTGCAAGGCATTCATCGCGCTTTCGAATTTATCGCGTCCATCGGTATCTAATGCGCTCAGCAATGTCGTATCCATGTTCTTATTGTTCCTGTCATTGGCTCTGAGATGCGTTGAACAAATTTCTAGCACATTATCTTCAAAAGTTCTTTTTAAAATTTATTAACTTTGCTTTTAATTTTATATTTTTCATTATATTTCAATGTGATATTGGTTAGGCTAGTGACTTTTTGCTATGAACGATTTGCAGCTTCAAAAGAATGGAGATTGTTCTTAATAGGGATTACTTTGCTGGTCAGTAGGTTTTATGTTCTTCTCAAAAAACTGATTCAAGATGGCTTTCCTAAGGTGAGGCATAGGCCTCGTTCTGCAAAACAAGTGCGCATTCCTGCACCAGGACTTATCTATCTGAAAACGTCGACAGCACTATCCCTGTGTATGAACATCGAGTAGCTCGGCTATCAGCTGCTGGATAATCTGGGAAAGGCTTTCGGCATCACGGATTACGTCTGGTATCAGCTGTCGGACGGCGCGGTATATACAGGCGGCGCGGAAAAAGCCCTGTTTACTGATCGCCCGGTTGAGATCCCACATGAATTTAATCAGGGGGCGGCCGGGGGAAACTCAATGATACTTCCCCTGGTGCAGAGTCTGCGCCCCGGTGTGGAGCTGAACGGGGAAAGGGTGACGAAAGCCCACCTGCAAAATGACACGATGGCTGTTACCTGGACGCCACGCAACCGTGCCACGGGTAAGGCACTGCAAAAAACGCCTGTTCAGCGCCAGATTGAAAGCCATTATCCGGAGCTGGCATCCGGTCTGCATTTGCCAAAGTTTGGCCGTGTCATGAATCCCGTTGAGGCGGTGAAAAGCGGCAATTTCTCCGATCCATTCCGTCCCCGCTATGCGGTTGACGTGCAACTCTTGGACGCGGACGGCAACCCGGATAAAGACACGCCTGTTTATTCAGCCGTTCCGCTGCCGGTTCCTATGGCGGGTAATGATTCGGGGATGTTCCAGTTTCCGCCTGAAGGGACGCTGGTAGAAATCGCTTTTACTGGCGGACGGCCGGATAAACTCTTTGTGCGGCAGACCGTGCCGGACGGAACCAGCCTCCCGGATATCCAGCCTGGCGAACAGTTGCAACAGCAGCGAGCGGAGGTGTCGCAGCGCGTCACCCGGGCGGGTGACTGGGTGAGGCAGACAGACCAGACGATCAGTGAAACCTCAATGGCGCGGGTGGTTAAGTCTGATACGGAACAGCGGGAGCTGGTCAGCCGTGAAACGACGGTTAAGGCCACGGATAAACTGACTGTGCTGGGCACGTCCACACTGCTGGCCGGAGCCATTCAGCAGGTATGCACGGGGGATTACAGTCAGGCCGTCAATAACCGCGTGGCGAGTATCGGCGGCAATGATGAAACGGACATAGCCGGGAGCCAGACAGTCACAACGGGTAAAGACCTGATTGAGAAAATTGGCCAGATACGTAAAAGCGTGGCGGCTGTGCAACAGCAAATTATTGCCCCGGTGGTGTGGATTGGCTCTGGCACTATCAATGTGGCACAGCTGATGCTCGACACACTCGACGTGGTAAAAGAGCTGGCAGAGCAAACGGCAAGCCACACGCACAGCAATACGGGCGCACCGACCAACGCGGGAGCCATTCGGAACACCGGAACGAAAGCGGACACGCTGAACGGCAAATACTCCCCGGTGATTGGCAAGTAAACCTGTCCAGAACATAACCCGCGAAAGCGGGTTTTTTTATGCCCTTCATCCCCAGGCGGGGATATCTCTTTTCTTACCTCTTAAGCAGCTAACGCTACGCGCTGTCAGCGGCGCTCTGGCGCGTTCAGCCTTTTCGCACACTCAGAGCCACCCTTAAAACAGATCATGCCCACAGCGGGGCGCTGGCGCGTCACAGCACGGCCAAAAAAATCTTTCGCAGACCAAAATCGCACTACACCGCACCCGCCTGCGGTTTTTGGATCATAAAAATTTTTCAGCTTTATTTTTCTACAAACCAGACCGCCAGACCGCGCCAGTGCTGGCGGCTTTGCGTAAAACCAGAACTGAAAAGATTGAAAAGAATTTCAGTGTTTTTCAGATTTGAATAAAATAAAATGATCAGTGACTGTTGTAACCTACTGTTATTATTTGTTTTTTTTGTTTTTTTTGTTTTTTATGTAAGTGATTTGGATCGCAAGGTGCACTAAGTTAAAAAGCTTAGTCGTCTTCCAAGCCCAGATACAATGCGGAATGCGAGCGCAAATAGAAACTGGGACAAAGTGAAATCTATTAGAACACTTGGTTATGTTTTTCTTTCGGCTCGACTCTGTCAACGACTTCAATTTCAATAGATTCTTTCAAAGGCTTTGACATCAAATTTTCAAAATGTGGCTTGTAGTAATCTTTAAATTTCAACAATAAATCACGTTTATAACCGCTAAGTACGAAGCAGTTTTTCAAAATTTCTTGGGAGTTAAAAGAATAGAAGTCCGTATACTCTATTCTACAGCGCTCGTCAGGGATTTCTGAAACCAGCAGTGCAAGTATAGAGCGCACTGCTGGTTCTGGAGAGGCAAGGGCGTTCTCCACATTGAAATTTATTTCTCCTAAAAATTGTTCCTGCACATATGGCTTTATTAATTTGTTGATTTTAAATACATATTCAGATTTGCTGACCCGGGCTACTGCAAGAATCCATCTCTGTTGGTTCAAAAATTGAATTCTTTCAGCATTTTTCAGAAAGCGTTGATCACCTTCGATTGCTAGATGTTCTAAAATTTCAACAAGCCTATCCTCCAAGTGTGGATAGGCTGCTTTGAAGTTAGCAATGAATTTTGCTTCTTCCTGATCCACCCTCAACTTTTCTTTGTCTTTTTCAGCAATAGCCTGCCGTTTTTTTTCTATCTTTGACCAGATATTACGAACCATGCCGCATAACTTTTCACACAATGAAAAAGCTAATACGGAGAGTCCAAGCCCAAAAGTGGCGGTTAGGAAAGCGATATAAGCCAGATAGAAATCTGTTACAGGTTTTAAGGCTGGCGTTAGCCAATACACAAAATTTTGATTAAGAAAAATTAAGCATAAAGTTACGCCTACCACCATGAAGACTGTCAGAGCAGCACGACGAGGAGTATACAGGGTTGAAAGGAATGAAAAGAATTGCTCGATTGGTCCCACTTTCTGTTTCCCATGTTTGCAAGCCTCTCTGATTGTCAGAGATAGCGATGGACGTAAAATGGACATTGGACATTAAAAAGGGGCTACGCTTTCACGTAACCCCTTGTTTTATTTGGTGGAGCTGGCGGAGTCTGAATTGGTTTTTTAATCCATTGAATTTACTTTGGTAACTACTAGTTCAACTTTTTGCTGGTGCCTATTTGGGTGCCTAAAAGTTTTTTCTCCCTTTGATGAGAAAAATGAGACGAGATAGTGACTGTGCGTGATGATATCTAGTTGGGTCGTCACACTGAAAAACAGACTTGACCTGCTCACCGTTGAGTAACAGAGAACAACTTAAGTTGACCCTCAACTGTTGTAACAACGACTGTGATTTCGTCTCCTCGCTTAGAGCGGACCAACCCACCTCAACTCTGGCCGCTATGTGCCAGCAGCAGACGTTGAGGAGAATATTATTTTGATGTGAAATATTTGCGTAATATTTTTTCTAATAGCGAGAAAACGACCGTCACCCTTTTGGGAGTAATCAGCTGGTAAGGTCGATATAAATAAAATTGCCATTTCTCCTGTCGGAGTTCTGGCAGTGGGGTAACTAGTTGGCCGCTTGCTAAGTACTCCCTACAGATAAAATCGCTGGATTGTACAACCGTTTTTCCGGCCAATGCAGCCTGAATTTCGGCGTATGGGTCTGTAGTATAAAACTCAATATGACGAGGGACAAAAGTGTTCACTGCGTCACTCATAAACTCAAATGATTTTCCCGTCTCAGGATTAATTAAACCACTGAATGGATAACGCTGTCGAAGATCTTCTAAATCAGTAGGTGCTCCCAGACGCTCAATAAGTTCAGGGGATGCAACCAAAATATGTTCAACTTGTCCGATGTTTTTAATGATAAAGTTTGGATTAGGTTCTCGCCCTACGCGTATACCTATATCGATACGATGCTCAATAGTATCAAGTTTCATCATATCTAAACGCCAGTCGATAAATAACTCAGGATAGGGGCGTAGTGCAGTCAAGAGTTCATACAAGATTTGTTCATGATTTGGAAATCGAAGTAATGTGATGCGAACAATACCTTTCATTTCATTATCATCTTTCGCCATCTGAAATAATTTTTCAGAATCTTCCAGCAGTCGCTTCGCTTGGGGTAAAAATAGTTCGCCGAAACTGGTGAGAAAGATCGAACGAGTATTGCGTTTGAATAAAGGTTCACCAAGTTGTTTCTCCAACTCAGCGACTGTTCGGGTTACTACTGATGGTGAAACCGACAGTTTGATGGCTGCTTCGCGGAAGTTCAAGGTTTCAGAGGCGATGATGAAAAATTTTAGTGCATCAAGTTTGTTCATGATTATTGTGAAATTTGCAATAATGTATTTTGATAATAGCAATTAATTTGCAACTATTCCAGCCATATAATCGAACAATCAAATAAGTAACCTGTCTTACTTTTTATCAGAACTCAAAAGAGTAAATTATGTCAATTCAACCAGTAGAGTTAAACAAAGCCTATCGTTTATTACAGGTCGGGCCAACCACGATGATATCGGCTAAAAATGATGGCATTGAAAATGTCATGGCAGCGGCCTGGGTGGGATTAGTAGGCAATAACAAAGTGATGGCTTTTATAGGTCCACAGGCATTTACTCGCGGGCTTGTAGAAAAAAGCGGATATTACGCTGTCCAGATCCCAGTAGTAAATCAGATGGAAATGGTTTTATATGCTGGAGGCCACAGTTATTCCGACACACCAGATAAAAATAGTAAAATCCCACTATTTTATCAGAAAGAGTTTGATCTGCCTCTAGTTGAAGGTTGCGCTGGCTGGTTAGTATGTAAGGTCATACCCAATGAAGAAAATGAAAAGCAGCACAACTTGTTCTTGGGGGAAATTGTCGGAGCATGGAGTGATGACCGCGTTTTCAGAAATGGGCACTGGATTTTTGATGATGCGCCTGATGAATTACGTACTGTCCATTACGTAGCTGGTGGACAGTTTTATGCCATTGGCAAAGGTACAAAATTTAATTATGGTCCGGGAAAAGACTAATCCTTACTTCTGTATAAATGTAGCCATATAACATGGCTACATAGAGGTAGTAGCAAAAAAAACAATTAAGATGTCCGCTTTTCGCTCATAAGGGACAACCATACTCAAATCTCTCACATTGCAGGAGATTTGAGTATGAACACGTCACCGTGGAACAAAGACCGTATCATCGGCCAAAAAAGACCACTTCAGATATCTCATATCTGGGGGATCCGAATCCGGCTTGAACTGGAAGGTAAAACGCGCGATTTAGCTCTGTTCAATATGGCCCTGGACAGTAAGCTACGAGGCTGTGATCTGGTCAAACTCAAAGTATCTGATGTTGCATATGGTAGCTCTGTTTCAAGCAGAGCTACGGTGTTGCAACAGAAAACCGGTAGCCGTGTGCAGTTTGAGATAACCAAAGGGACAAGAGAAGCTGTTGCTGCATTGATAAAGCTTGGCAATTTGCACAGTAAAGACTTCTTGTTTCGGTCTCGAGTCGGAACTAACCAGCCCATATCTACCCGGCAATACACCCGAATTTTTCATGGGTGGATAGAAAAGCTTGGTCTCGAAGATTCGCTTTACAGCACACATTCCATGAGAAGAACAAAACCTTACCTAATCTACAAGAAAACCAAGAATCTCCGGGTGATCCAACTTCTGTTGGGCCATAAGAAACTGGAAAGCACAGTCCGTTATCTGGGCATTGAAGTCGATGATGCATTAGAGATCTCTGAATCGATCGAAGTCTAAGGTTGTCAGGGCTGCATCAGCAGCCCTGTGCCACAAGCAGACGTTTTACATATTGCTATTCAATGCTTAAGGTTAGTCCTCAATGGTTACTTAAACTCCTGTTCATCTATTTCAAAAATGTATAATCTGCTAAAGAAAAGATCGAGGACATGAGGGAGAATGATGTCTACTGTTACAGATTTAGTATCAGCTTTAGCTTGGCCATTAGCTTTTGTATGGTTTGTTCAGAAATATGGTAATGATGTTAAAGAGCTAATTCTCCGGCTATCTAAAGTAAAATTTGGAAATGCGGAAGCTGAATTTACTTTAGGGTTAAAAGCCGCGGAAGAGTTAGCTAATGGAGCTCCCTTGGTTGAAGCATCAAAAGATCTACATGAGGAAGACATCGAGTTTTCTAAACGTATGTCGCAGTTAGAGCGCATTGCGGATGTATCGCCTAGGGCCGCAATTATGGAGTCATGGTTACTAATTGAAGAAGCGGCAGGAAAAGCAGGTTTTGTCCAAGGAGCATCTATTCCACGAATCAATCCTTTATTATTTATTGAATGGTTAGTAAGAGAAGGAAAAATTGATAAATCAACCGCTATATTGGTCGATAGGATGAGAAAACTACGAAATGAAGCGAGTCATTTGAAAGATTTCGAACTCACAAAAGATGAAGCTGAACGATACCTAAAAATAGCCGTTCAGATCTCTCTCCTTATCATCGAGCCGGATTCATCCGTAGTGTTAGAAAATGAGTAAACGCATCCAGCCGCTCACTCTAAGGCAGGGTTGGCGGCTGAAAAAAGTACGTTACCTAACTGTTATGCTTTTCCCTATGAATTAACCAAACGTTGATAAGCAGAAACTTTTCCAAGATTAGGGAGTTGAGGCAGTGTTGCTGTTGCGATGTAACCCAGAGCTTGAATTACAACTTGATTAGTAGAAGTAAATGTTGCAGCTAGATTTTTATAACTCTCAGCACATCTAGCTATAGAAACTCTGGATGCAAATTCACTATCTAAGACAAGTCTTACAAACTCTTTTAATTCGTTGTCACCAAACTTAGCAATCATCTGATCGTAATAATATACAGCCCCATTTGAAACGCCGTATCCATTGCCTAATTTACACATAATTATGGTTTTGACGTAATCCTTTCTTACTGCATCAGGTATAATTCCGGTGCTGGATATATATGCAGCCAAAGCTGAAGCATGAGGCGGTTCACTATGAAAATTATTCCATCCGCTGTGAGCTTGATATAGATTATATATCTTTATCGACATTTCAACTGATAATGTATCTGCAGGCAAATATGGCAACCCACTAACAATAGTCAAAAATTCGTTTGCTGCATCACGCCGAGAGTTCTCGCCATTAGTAGCAAATGACTGGTATTTAATGCCGCAGTTATATTTCGCACTATCAGATGCTAAGGTCCAACAATCATTTGCAATACCTTTAATATTGTTTTTAATTTGCACCGATGCAGAATCATTTGTATACATTCCAAATATAGTTCGCAGGAGAGAATTTAGAGCATCTAAAGGTAGAGTTTGTAAGCCTGTTTTGATATGGGCTATGGCAGTCGTATCTAAAGACTCTTGTTTGATGCTTAGCAGAAATCGATTTACATTTAAGGCTGCAGGTTCAGGTTGCTTTGATATCACTTCTTTTATACATGTTTCTAACCAAGAAACTAATTGAAAACCAGTTAGCTGATTCTGGTTAGGGTGTGCTGCGCTTGCCCAATTTCGCATATCCCTAATGTAATCTAAGTGTTTAAACCCTAAATCTGAAAGCAGACCTGTTAGGTGACATCCCCTAATTAATTCCCACTCCTCAACCTTTACAAGATCATCAATAGATTTTAATTTATCTCGTCTTTTAGGATCGGTTATTATGCTGTCATAAAAATAATCAATATCATTTAATGAAACCTTCCATCTCAAATTGGTTACAGTCTCATTCCAGAGGAAATTCAGAGCAGCATCAAAAAGACCAGCACCGCATGCCGCGACGAATTTCGATAAATATAATGACCCAGACCGGGTTTGTGCCGTCATGTTACTTATGACATCGGGGAGATTTGAAATAACTCTGTGACGTTCTGAATTCTCTACGAGAACATTATTTGTGGGCAAGTCTAGACTTGTTAGGTAGACAGCAAGTGACGTATTAAATTGGTCCACTACAGTTGTGACACTTTGTGTGTCAACTACTAATAAGTTATTTGCCATTTTCATTCCTTTTCATCGATTTTCATGCCTCAGTCAACAGTTCAGAAAGAACTGATAACAATTCCATTAATTATTCATGTAAGTCATTTGAAAAACACTTGATAGTGTCTCATTTTTTATCACGGGCTTTTGATTCTAAAAGCAATTTAAACTAGCTGAACCAACTGATGCAACCAAAAAAACCAAGATCATACTGGTACTTTATCTATCAAAGCCAACTACAGCTCACAGCATAAGATCCCTTTGCTGGTTTGCTTCCCTGTAGGGTGATCATTGCCGTACGATAAGCTACTTCCGCTCTTCGCTCATAGCGGACAGTTTCATCCCTATGTGCTCCCATCAGCCTTCATTGGCTCATATGTGGCTTTCGAGAGCTCCGCTGGTGCCAGCCTGTCAGCGATACTTGCGCAGCAAACTCGCCGCGCATATACGGTTTGGGGTTACCTTTTATCAAACGCTAAGACTACTATTCGCCTGCCAAATTTTTTGGATAAAAGCCATCATTACCAAAGCAACATTGAAAAATGCTTTATTAAAAGTGCTCACGCCTGCATTCCCTTAGCCCGTGCCAGGTTAATTCTTTCTACGCATTCCCTAAACGCTTTTAGTTGCTCCGTAGAGAGTTCAGATTCATCGATTTTGACCAGAAGAACGTTGAGAGAGCGTTCAATATCATTTTTAATTAACCGTAAGCAGATAACCTTAACCCAACGTGGAGAGAACTTACTGAGGCCAATTGCTCTTGTGATTTGAAATTTCATGCGATGCCTCTCAACCGCCAGTGTGCCGATTTTCAACCTCGGTTATAACACGCAATGGACAGGACGTCTGTTATTCCTTCGCCTAAAATTTAGCATGAAGCGCTTAGCTTGCGTGCAACCAGGATTTCATTAAACATCAAAATTAGTTTCGCATCATGACGCGCAAGCGCCACGTCATAACCAGAGTTACTAGCTCACCTTAAGGTAGTTTTTCATATTCTGACACCGGATGGGATATCTCCTTTATGCCATAGCGGATGTTATTAATCTCATGCAGTATGGATTCATGAAAAACATACGTTAAATTTTGTCCTGATTGACACGGGATGAAAGCTCCTGATAGCTCTCTTTTCTCTCGCTGTAACGATCTGCAAGATAACCAGTTTGTCCCTTAAGCAGCACAGTGATTTTAAACAGCTCCTCGGCTACATCGACGATACGGTCATACCATGACGAAGGTTTCATTCGGCCGTTTTCGTCGAACTCTTGCCATGCCTTAGCAATGGATGACTGGTTGGGGATAGTGAACATCCTCATCCATCGGCCCAGAATGCGCATTTGGTTCACCGCATTAAAGGACTGCGAACCACCGCAGACCTGCATCACTGCAAGTGTTTTGCCCTGTGAAGGACGAACCGCGCCTTCACTTAAGGGTATCCAGTCGATCTGCGCCTTCATAACTGCGCTCATAGCCCCGTGCCGTTCCGGAGAACTCCACACCATCCCGTCACACCATCTGACCAGACCGCGTAGCTCGGTGACTTTAGGATGCGTGTCCGGAGCATCATCCGGCAGGGGTAAACCGGAGGGGTTAAAGAGTTTTACCTCCGCGCCCATCGCCGTGAGCAGGCGACCAGCTTCTTCCGCGGAAAAGCGGCTGTACGAACGCTCTCTTACTGAGCCATACAGGATTAGAATCCGTGGCGGCTCCTGCAGGTGCAGGCGTTCAGCGATGTGTAGATCAAAGCATTCGGTGTTCAGGGCAGGAAATTGTTCCATTTTTCTCCTCCGGAGAGAATAGATGATTTCAAAGTCAATGCATATGATTTACCATATGTATATTCTAAAGGGAATGGAGTGATAAATGCTACAACCTGTTCAGCTTTTCAAAATCCTGTCGGATGAAACACGGCTTGCCATCGTCATGCTTCTCCGGGAGTCCGGTGAACTGTGCGTCTGCGATATCTGCGCGGTCACCTCCCAATCACAGCCCAAAATTTCGCGACATATGGCTATCCTTCGCGAGGCTGAACTGGTTCTTGACCGTCGGGAAGGCAAATGGATCCACTATCGTCTGTCACCCCATATACCGGCGTGGGCAGCAGAGACAATCACGACGACCTGGCTGTGTCTGCGCGAGGATGTACGTGAATGGCTGAACAAATCAGCCTGTACCTCCTGCTGAGACAGTAAACATATTTACATAATCATATATAACGGAGTCTGAGATGCTTTTGGCAGGGAGTATATTTTTACTGACGCTGGTACTGGTGATCTGGCAACCCAGAGGCCTGAGTATTGGCTGGAGCGCGAGTATCGGGGCAGTGCTGGCGCTTGGAACCGGTGTCATCCATATCGCTGATATTCCCGTTGTCTGGAATATCGTCTGGAACGCGACAGCGGCATTTATTGCGGTCATCATCATCAGCCTGCTGCTCGATGAGTCCGGCTTCTTTGAATGGGCCGCACTGCACGTCTCCCGCTGGGGTAACGGACGTGGCCGCCTGCTTTTCACCTGGATAGTCTTGCTCGGTGCCGCTGTTGCTGCGTTGTTTGCCAATGACGGCGCCGCGCTGATCCTGACGCCGATTGTGATTGCGATGCTGCTCGCACTGGGGTTCAGCCAGGGCACGACACTGGCCTTTGTCATGGCTGCAGGGTTTATTGCAGATACGGCCAGCCTGCCGCTCATTGTTTCTAACCTGGTTAATATCGTCTCGGCGGACTTCTTCGGTCTGGGCTTTACGCAGTACGCCTCCGTTATGATCCCCGTGGATGCGGCAGCGATTGCGGCCACGCTGATCATGCTGCATCTCTTCTTCCGCAGGGATATTCCGGCAACGTATGACGTTTCGCTGCTGAAGACGCCTGCAAGTGCGATCAAGGATCCGGCAACCTTCAGGGCGGGTTGGATTGTCCTGTTATTGCTGCTTGTTGGTTTCTTTGTTCTGGAGCCGCAGGGGATCCCGGTCAGTGCAATAGCGGCGGCTGGCGCAGCAGTGCTGTTTGTGGTGGCGAAAAGAGGCCATGCCATCAACACCGGGAAAGTCCTGCGCGGTGCGCCATGGCAGATAGTTATTTTCTCGCTGGGCATGTACCTCGTGGTCTATGGCCTGCGCAATGCAGGGCTCACGGAGTACCTGTCTGGCATGCTGAATCTGCTGGCAGACAAGGGGTTATGGGCAGCGACGTTCGGCACTGGCTTCCTGACGGCATTTCTCTCATCGGTGATGAACAATATGCCGACGGTACTGATTGGCGCGTTGTCGATTGACGGGAGTACGGCGACCGGCGTCGTCAAAGAGGCAATGATTTATGCCAATGTGATTGGCTGCGATTTAGGCCCGAAAATCACCCCGATTGGCAGTCTGGCAACACTGCTGTGGCTGCATGTGCTTGCCCAGAAAAATATTACTATCACCTGGGGATATTACTTCCGTACCGGCGTTGTCATGACTGTACCGGTGCTGTTTGTCACTCTGGCCGCGCTGGCGTGGCGGCTCTCTGTCACTTTGTAATGAGAAACTGATATGAGCAACATTACCATCTATCACAACCCGGCCTGTGGCACCTCACGCAACACGCTGGAGATGATCCGTAACAGCGGCAACGAACCGACGATAATTTATTATCTCGATACGCCACCGACCCGTGATGAGCTGATTAAACTTATTTCAGATATGGGAATTACGGTGCGTGCATTACTGCGTAAGAATGTTGAGCCTTATGAACATCTGGGTCTTAATGAAGAGAAATTTAGTGATGAGCAGTTGATTGATTTCATGCTTCAACATCCGATCCTGATTAATCGGCCGATTGTAGTTACGCCGCTTGGCACTCGTCTTTGCCGTCCTTCAGAAATAGTGCTCGATATTCTACCGGAAGGCCAGAAAGGAGCGTTTACCAAAGAGGATGGCGAGAAGGTCATTGACGAAACGGGGACGCGGCTTAGGTAATCTGTCCACTTCAAGATATCGGACGCCTGTTTAATCTACGAGGGCGTCCGCTTGCCGTTCACTAAAGACCTCCAGCCTACTAACCCCGTCCGCATCATGCTATGAGAGGAAAGACTGTGGTGTTGGCTGCATTACAACTGCGTAATGTCACCATTAATACCTTCTTTACCCAGTTTATAGCGCAACATAAACTCTTCATGAAACACCTTGTTGAAGCCAGTTACGAACCAGCTGCTTCTCGACGATCCTCTAAGGATGGTTGTGGACTATCCGTAAAAAGAGCCGGGTATGCCCGGCTCTTTTTTAGCTGATTTCGAAATCTTTTATTTCCCCACCTTCAGCAATCAGATTTGAGATCCGCTTCGGCATTCGCCCCTGACCTGACCATGTTTTTGACTCTCCAGTTTCGTCAGTATATCGATACTTCGCGGGGCGGGGGGAGCGCGTTCTTTTAGCCTTACCCGGAGAGCCAATAGCAGCCATAAGTTCGGATGGGTCGATACCCTCATCAAGCATCATCTGACGAAGTGATTCCAGTTTATCGCGGCGCTGACTTTCATTTGCAAGACGTAATGTCTCTTCTTCTCGTCGTTCTATAAGAATAAGTTTAAACTTTTCCAGAACATCTTCCAGCACATCTAAGGACATTTCACGAGTCTGGGAACGTAAGGTACGGATATTGTTCAACTGTGTGAGAGCACCTGACATAAAGAGACCTCTTAAAATTTCAGCAAATACCAATGTCGACGGTTGCTCATCAACCCGATTTTTCTTAATGAGCATTTTAATCCGATTGGTACATATTGTTATTAACGAGGTTTAGACTACTGATATAAATCTCTTATCGCAAGACAAAACTAAGAAGAATGTGCAAGAACTAAATTCTAACTCCTACGAAATGTCCATGCATTTTTGAAGGTACTTAAAACTATGATGCCAGGAGTCATCCGGAGAGTCTTTTTATACCCTCATAACTTATTGCTTCAGTTACACCTGATGAGATTTAAAATGAAGAGAGACATCGCCGCCACTTAGCAAGGTTTTTCACAAATGGCAAGATGGCACGCAGGGGAGAGACACTTGCATTTTGTCAGAGCGTAGCGAATTACTCTCTCTTTATAGAGGTGTTTCTAAAAAAGTGTAATGTAAAAAAAAAGCCTGCTGTTAGCAGGCCATAAATGTTTTTAACTCTTTTTTTGTTCGATTCTGATAAATAGGGTAAGCATGCAATTAAACGTGGAGCAGAGAGCATGACAAAAATGTTATAAATATTTCCTGGCCGCATCAAGTATCTCCTGTGACGTTAACTCCCTGTCAGTAGCCACGTAAACAATACCATGATCGCCAGTTAAGGAAGGAAAACCTGCAGACATAATCCGAAGATGTGTTTCTTCACCGTTTGGATATTCCTGCCTGATTGAGGATATACCTTCCAGAACGGTCATGACTTTACAGGATTCAGCATTAAAGAAAACAAGGACTTTAATCATATTCTATTACCCTGTTCTCTCGTGGATATTAACTGGCAGATGCCATTAAGTTCAAAGCCATTACGCACTTCTTATTTAACTTGCGGTTAGCTTGTGCTTTTAGACTTTTTATGCACTAGTACTGCACTTCATCACATCGGTTAGCATACTCATAATTTTGAAAAATAGGCTGATTAGATATTAAGAATAAACGACTTTCATCTGATTTAAGTTATGGATCTGTCTACTCAGGAATAATCCTTCATCGTTATCGCAGACCCACAATGATTTATTTATCGCAAAGTGTTACGTTTGCAGCAGCAGGACCCTTGTCTCCGCGGTGAATGGCGAATTCAACTTTCTGTCCTTCAAATAAAGTTTTAAAGTTGTCGCCATTAAGCGCAGAAAAATGGACAACGATATCTTTGCTGCCATCAAGAGGAGAGATAAAGCCAAAACCTTTGTCTTCGTTAAACCATTTTACCAGGCCTGTAATTCTAGAGGTCATACTGACTCCTGTTATACATCATTGTATTGATAGTAAACGTATGGACTCAAAAAGAGGGGATATCAACGATAGCGCCTGGTAATGAGAACTGCCCGGAAAATTTCTAACTTTCATTCGTACATCGAACTGATGGGATTCATTAAGGCACATGGAATCGATATAAGCAAATTATCTTTTAGCCGTCCAGAGGTCCTGTAGGAAAAATAAAAATGGCTGAATGCCATTTTCAATGTATAGTCTTTACGTGTTTTCAGTAAGGAATTGACTTGTCCCATAAAATGACAGGAATTGTCAAAAGCTTTGACATTCTTAGTGGTAAAGGCCTCATCATCCCATCTGATGGCCGAAAAGACGTTCTGCTTCACATTTCAGCCGTTAACTTTCGCGAATCAGAATTACTCATCCCAGGAAGCCGCATAGAATTTTGCCGGATCAACGGTCTCAGGGGGCATGTGGCTGCAAACATTTATCTTTCCTGATTTTCAGCGTGACAAAATTAACAGATCAAAACTTAACCACACGTGGTACAGTGAATCTCATTCATTGAAAGGTTAATGGTTATGTCTGTTATCAATTACGCAATGAAACTCTTCAGCAGTGCGTCTACTGCCACTGCTGCCTGTCCTGTTTGTGGCTTAAAATCAGCACAACCGTTGTCAAAAATCCGGCTCAACCAGACCATGCTTTGCCCCGGATGTAAGGCTCTGTTTATCTCCCGACGCTAGCTCGACCAAAACCGCAGAACAGAGCTCATGTCCTATACTTATGTTAGATTCCGGCAGCTGTTAAATCCCTGATGCCTGACGCACATCCTGAGAGAACGTTTCTGAACTGATTTCGCAACTGCTCCTGCGCGCTAATGTCGCATCAGAGCAATGCTATGAAAATGAACCCCAGAGCGTGGTTTAACCGCTCCCGTATTCCGATGAATGCTGCCGAAAACGTAACGTTTTCGGCGAACGATCCTGCAAGCGAAAGCACTCCGCGGCCAGAACTCTTTTCGACTGCCCAGATGGAACGCTATGGTCAGAAGCTGGCGCGGACCCATAAAGTATCACCGGATAAACATCCCTATTATCTTCTGAAACGGCTTGGCGACAATGAGGCCGTTATCACCCAAAACTGCTATGAGCTTAATGCAGGTAAAAAGACCAGTATCATGCCCGCCGGGGAGTGGTTGCTGGACAATTATTATCTGATTGAGGAACAAATCCGTACCGTCCGCCAGCACTTGCCGAAAAGTTTTGGTAAAGGTCTCCCGTCGCTGATGTCGCCGCTGAATTGCCCAAGAATTTATCATATCGCATCAGAGGCCATTGCTCACGGTGATGGCCGCTGGGATGCCACCAGTCTGACCAGCTATCTCGCTGCCTATCAACAGGTGACTCCGCTGACACTAGGTGAAATCTGGGCATTACCGGGAATGCTGCGCCTGGCGCTGATTGAAAATCTTCGTCGTATCAGTATGGAAGTGATAAAAGCGCAACAGGACAGAAACCTGGCAGATACGTGGATAACCAGGATTTTCGAATGTGCAGAGAGTGCGCCTGGTGATTTAATTATGGTGGTTGCCGATTTGGCTCGCTCCCGTCCTCCGTTATCCAGCGCGTTTGTCGCAGAACTGGTGCGGCGTCTGCAGGGGCACGGCAACGCGCTGTCGTTACCTCTTACCTGGGTTGATCAGTGCCTTCGGGAACAGGGAGTCACCACTGACATTCTCATAAATAACTTCAATCAACAGCTTGCCGCCAGCCAGCTGTCTGTCAGTAACAGCATCGCAGGTCTGCGATTACTGGGTGAAACGGACTGGGCTGATTTCGCCGAAACGATAAGCGTCGTCGAACAGGCATTAAGAAATGATCCTGCCGGTATCTATCCCCGGATGCACTTCAATACCCGGGATCATTACCGGCACGTAGTTGAGGTCCTGGCCAGAGACAGTGGGCTCAGCGAGCCTGAGGTTGCTGACAGGGTGCTGGCGCTTTCAGAGGAAAAAGCCCCCAATACACCGGAACATCATATTGGTTATTATCTCGCCGGCGAAGGTCGACAGGCACTGGATATACATCTTCTGGCAGACACCTCAAGACTCATACGCTTGCGGCACAGTTTCAACAGAATAACCCTGCTGTCATGGCTTGGCAGCCTGGCGTTGTTGACAACCGCAGCGACCGCGGCAATATTGCACGAAACTGCCATGCAGGGCGCAGGTTGGTTGTTAATCGCGGTGATATTACCTCTGGTTATCGCTTTAACTCAGTTAATGAGTGATTTACTCAGTGACGCAACCACCCGTTTTCGCGTTCCTCGCCCCTTGCCGGGGATGGATTTTTCAGCCGGTATTCCCGCTGACAGTGCCACTATGTTAGTCATTCCCTGCATGTTGACCAGCCACGAAAGTTTCAGCCAGCTCCTCACCAGTCTTGAAGTTTGCTGGTTGGGGAATGAAAACGAAAATCTCAGGTTCGCGCTGCTCACTGATTTTGCAGATTCTGAAAATGAACCCTCGCCGGAAAGTCACGCGCTGCTCAGACAGGCTATCGCTGATACGCAGGCGCTGAATCGGCGCTACCCCTCCGGCCGACCACGTTTTTATCTGTTACATCGTCAGCCTGAATGGAACCCTGCAGAACGAGTATGGATGGGATATGAACGCAAGCGGGGAAAACTGGCGTTGCTCAATAGCTGGCTACGCCAGCCCGGGAAACAATTCGTCAGCGCTGCAGACATGCCTGCCCACCTTTTACCGGATCACATTAAATACGTCATTACCCTGGACAGTGATACGGTGTTGCTGCGCGATACGGCTCACAAACTGGTCGCGGCGATGGCCCATCCGTTGAATACGCCAGAGTATGATCCGGTACGCCAGAGGGTGGTCAAAGGATTTGGTATTTTACAACCCGGTCTTGCGGAGGAGATACCACGTAACGGTCAGGGGCGTTACGCCGCCTTGCGCAGCAGCATACCGGGTAATAACCCCTATTCTATGATGTCTTCGGATATCTATCAGGATCTCTTTGGGGAAGGATCGTTTGTGGGCAAAGGGATTTACGATGTTGACATTTTTATGCAGGCCACTGCCAATACCTGCCCGGAAAATCTGGTTCTCAGCCATGATCTCCTCGAAGGGTGCTATGCGCGCTCGGGTCTGCTGAGTGAGGTGTTACTCTACGAACAGTACCCTAATAATTATCTGTCCGACGTTGCACGCCGTTCACGCTGGATCCGGGGTGACTGGCAACTGCTTAACTGGCTGAAACCACACGTCAGAAAAGCCGATGGAACCCGTACCCGGAATCCACTGACCGCGCTTTCTTACTGGAAATTACTCGACAATCTGCGTCGCAGCCTGGTAGCCCCCTCCTTACTGGTATTGCTGTTCTTCACTCTGCTTTGGGTACCCAATCCGGTTTACTGGCTGGGCATACTGTTGCTGATATGGCTGTTGCCAGCGCTCCTCTGCATTAGCCACGACCTTCTGCATAAACCTCTGCGTCGCCGCGTGAAGTCGCATCTGTTACTGGTGGGGGCGGGCGCGCTAAAGCGTCTGTCAGGTATCAGCCTTAATTTTGCGATACTGCCGCACGAAGCCGGATATTCGCTGAAAGCGATCGCCGTGACGCTATGGCGACTGGGGATAAGCAGGCGTCACCTCAGCCAGTGGGTCAGCCACAGCCAGGACAGCAGTCAGGCCAGACCCACTGTTGCACGTTTTTATCAGGCGATGTGGCTGAACGCTGCCGGTGGCGTGGCGCTGACAATACTGACCGGACAATTTGCCCCACAGCTGCTGGGGATTGCGTTACCGATCGGTTTGGTATGGTGTGTGGCACCGCTGCTGATGAGCTGGCTGAGTCGCCAGCCCGTGCGTAAGGTTTTTTCGCCTAATCAGGAACAAAAACAGCTGTTACGCCAGACAAGCCGTGAAATCTGGGCTTTTTTTGAAACATTTGCCACAGCAAAAGAGAACTGGCTTCCGCCTGATAATTATCAGGAAATACCACAACCGACGGTGGCACACCGAACTTCTCCTACCAATATTGGTCTTTCACTTATGGCTAACCTGACGGCATGGGACTTTGGCTACCTGCCTGGCGGAGAGGTGCTCCGGCGCGTGTCGCTCACGCTCGACACGATGGATAAAATGGAGCACTACCGGGGCCATCTCTACAACTGGTATGACACCCGTACGCTGGTCCCCCTCAGTCCACGCTATATCTCCAGCGTCGACAGCGGCAATATGGCCGGGCATTTATTGACCCTGCGTGCAGGCCTGTCCGCCATGCGTCATCAGCCTGTTTTAAGCAACCAACAGATACTGGCAGGACTGAACGATACGCTGGATATTCTGGAAAAACAGTGGGGTAAGAACCCACCTGACAGCCTGAGACTGCTGCGCAAGCATTGCCTGAACGCGGTGTCGCTCTCTCCGCAGGCGCTTTTCAGCGAACTGAAAAGCATGCGCACCCAGTGCAACCATCTGACCAGCGCATGTCATCAGGGATCTCCTCTTCAGATGCGCTGGGCTGGACATCTGGAGCATCAACTGGTTCAGCTTTGCCATGAGTGGTCTCTGTTGCTTGGCTGGTTGCCTGCATCCTGGAATGAACAGACGCTGCCGACGCTGAGCGAGCTTGCCCGTCCGACATTAACCGGTACAGGAACGCCTCCGGCGTCAGTGGCGGAGCAGGCCCGAATGCGACTCAATATTATCACCGAGCTGGAACAGCGGCTGGATGAGCATGCCCGGATGGATTTCGCCTTTCTGTACAGTGAAGCAACCAGTCTGCTCAGCGTCGGTTATAACTGTGACACCAATATGCCTGACAAGAGCCACTACGATCTCCTGCCGTCTGAAATCCGCCTGACCAGTTTTCTTGCCATTGCGACTAATCAGCTGCCTCTTAAAAGCTGGTACGCGCTGGGTCGATTGTTTACCACGATTGATAATGAAACTGCCCTGATGTCATGGAGCGGATCCATGTTTGAATATCTGATGCCGAATCTGGTGATGCCCACCTGGCCCGGCAGCCTGCTCGATGAAATGAGTCAGTCGGCGGTTATGCGCCAGATTCACTGGGGGAAAGAACGCGGGGTACCATGGGGTGTTTCAGAGTCTGGCTATCATGCTTTTGATGTTCAGCATAATTATCAGTATCAGGCATTTGGCGTACCGGGGCTCGGTCTGCGCAGGGGACTTGCCGATGACATGGTTGTCGCTCCTTACGCCACGCTGCTGGCGCTGATGGTTTCCCCGCAGAAAGCTTGTGAGAACCTGTTCAGGCTGCAAAAAAATGGTGCATGCGGAGAATACGGTTTTTATGAAGCGCTGGACTATACCCCCTCACGTCTTGCAACCGGTCAGCTCTATGCGGTGGTACAGTCCTGGATGGCGCATCACCAGGGTATGGCATTTCAGGCGCTGGCTCATGTGCTGCTTGATGCCCCCATGACTGAACGCTTTATGTCCAGTACGGTATTCCGGTCAGCGAGTCTGCTGTTACAGGAGCGCGTGCCGGATGCGGTCGATCTGTACAGTCCGCGCCGTCATTTTGAATCTCATGAGGGCATGGTCAAACCCGTTCGCTATGAACCCCGTATTTTCTATAGCGTGGATACCCCCGCCCCGGATATTCAACTCCTGTCCAACGGCCATTATCATCTGATGTTGACCGCGGGCGGGGGCGGTTACAGTCGCTGGAATGATATTGCACTAACGCGCTGGCGCAGTGATACCACCCGTGATAACTGGGGAGCTTTCTGCTACATCCGCGATACCCAGACGGGAGATGTGTGGAGCAATACCTGGCAACCAACAGGCTACACCAGCGGACAAGACGAGGAAGTGTTGTTCACCGATGCGGGGGCAGAATTCAGACGCAGCTTAGGGGGACTCAGCGTCAAAACTCAGGTGGTGATCTCTCCGGAGGATGATGTTGAATTGCGACGGCTCACACTGATTCATCGTGGTCGCAAGCCTCGCTCTCTGGAGCTGACAACCTATGCTGAAGTGGTACTGGCACCTGATGCCAGCGATCTGGCACACCCGGCATTCAGCAATTTGTTTATTCAGACTGAGCTGGCTCCTGAGCGTGACGCTATTCTTTGCCACCGGCGCCCGCGCTCACCGGATGAACCGGGCCCTTGCCTGTTTCACATGATGGTGGTGCACGGCGATAACCGACATAACGTGTCGTTTGAAACGGACAGGGCAAGGTTTATTGGACGTGGCAGAAACCCTGCGAATGCACAGGCAATAGAGACGGGAGGGATGCTAGGCAACACGTCGGGCTCGGTGCTGGATCCGATACTGGCAATTCGCAACGCCATTATTCTGCAGCCGGGGCAGCCGGTTACGATTGATATCATTTATGGCATCAGCGAGACCCGTCAGCAGAGCCTGGCGTTGCTGGAGAAATATCGCGATTACCCTATCGCCGATCGCGTCTTTGAACTGGCCTGGTCTCACAGTCTGGTGGTATTGCGCCAGATGAACGCCAGTGAAGATGATGCCACGTTGTTCAATAGTCTCGCCAGCGCTGTGCTTTACCCTGTCCAGGAGCTGCGCGCCGAAGGCCAGGCGATCGGCCGCAACCGACGTGGCCAGTCCGGACTGTGGGGCTGGGCAATTTCAGGGGATCTGCCGATAGTGCTGCTGAGTATAACCAGCGAGGAAAGTATCACCTCAGTGACCACACTGATTCAGGCACACCGTTACTGGAGACAGAAAGGGCTGGATGTTGATTTAGTTATCCTGAATAACAGCCCCGGCGGCTACCAGCAGGGATTACAAAATCAGATTATGGAGTTAATTTATGCCGGGTCTGAAGCCAGTCTGCTGGATAAAAAGGGCGGGCTTTTTGTCCGCAACGGTGAGCATCTCTCCGCTGAGGATAAGTTGCTTTTGATGAGCGTGGCCTGTCTTTATCTTGATGACCGCGCAGGGGGGATTAATGAGCAGCTTAACCAGCGTATTCATACCCTGAAATCGCCGGCAAGGGCATTCATTCCGCGTGCTGTGCGCGAGCGTAATCAACATACGGACTGGAGCCCTGATACCAGTCAGTTATGCCATTTCAATGGGTACGGTGGATTTTCTCAGGATGGGCGGGAGTATCAGATCGTCCTTCGGGAAAATGCGCTTACACCGGCTCCCTGGTCGAACATACTGGCAAATTCTCGTTTTGGCAGTGTGATCTCAGAGGCAGGGCAGGCCTATACCTGGTATGAGAATGCCCATGAATACCGGTTGACGCCGTGGGAGAACGATCCGGTGAGCGATCGCAGCGGCGAGGCATTTTACCTGCGCGATGAAGAGAGCGGGGAGTGCTGGTCGCCGACGGCTTTACCTGTTCGCGGACACGGTGATTACCTGACCCGCCATGGTTTTGGCTACAGCGTTTTTGCCCATCGTGAGAGTGGTATAGACAGCGAGTTGACGGTCCTGGTTGCTGAAGAAGATCCGGTTAAACTGGTGCTCCTGACGCTCAGCAACTCTTCGGGACGGACACGTCAACTTTCCGTCACAGGCTATGTAGAATGGACGCTCGGAGAAACACGAACGCGCTCAGCCCCTCACATTGTGACACATGTGGCCAGAACGCCCGGCGGCTGCGGGGTGCTTGCGAATAACTTTTATGGTGATAATGGTGGCGGCCGAACTGCATTTTTTGCCGTCAGCGGTAATGACTGTTCTCTGACAGGGGACCGCCGGGAGTTTATTGGCCGTAATGGTTCCCTTCACGCCCCTTCGGCTATGAAACTGCAAAAGCTTTCTGGTAAGACGGGGGCCGGTCTGGATCCCTGCGGAGCGGTGCAATCGGCGGTTACATTAATTGACGGGGACCAGAGGACGTTTATTTTTATCCTCGGCGCAGAGGAGAATGATGTTTGTGCTCAGGAGACGCTGGCCCGCTACATGAACGAGGATACGGTCCGCCAGGAGCTGAACCGGATTCATAATCACTGGCACAATGTTCTCGATAAAATCGTAGTTAACACCCCCGACACGTCCGTAAATTTACTGGTTAATGGCTGGCTGTTGTATCAGACGGTCGCCTGCCGTCTTATGGCCCGGAGTGGCTACTATCAGTCTGGCGGTGCATTTGGTTTTCGCGATCAGCTGCAGGATACGCTGGCTCTGAGCCACGCTGCTCCGGACCGGATGCGTGAACAGATAATACTCTGTGCATCACGGCAGTTTATCGAGGGGGATGTGCAGCACTGGTGGCACCCGCCACACGGCAACGGTGTGCGTACCCGCTGTTCCGATGACTATCTTTGGCTGCCGCTTGCTGTTTGCCACTATGTTGAAACGACGGGGGATATGGATGCACTGGAAATACGCATTCCTTATCTGGAGGGACGCTCGCTTCAGCCTGGTGAAGAGTCTGTCTATGACACGCCGGTCATCAGCGGCACCGAAGAGACACTCTGGTTACACTGCGTCAAAGCTATTCACTATGGACTTCGCTTCGGGGAGCATGGCCTGCCGCTGATGGGTGCTGGTGACTGGAATGACGGGATGAACCGGGTGGGTATCGAAGGCAAAGGTGAAAGCGTCTGGCTGGGCTTCTTCCTGTACGACATTTTGCAGCGGTTTGCAGCGCTGGCGGAGCGCAGGCTGGATGAAAGCGTCGCCGCGATGTGCCGTTCACAGGCTCTGCGCCTGCAAAGTAATCTCGAAGCCCACGCCTGGGATGGGGAATGGTACCGGCGCGGGTATTTTGACGATGGTACTCCCCTGGGATCGAAAACCTCACAGGACTGCCGGATTGATGCGATTGCGCAGAGCTGGTCTGTATTGTCCGGCGCCGCGAGCCCGGGACGGTGCGCAAAGGCCATGCAGGCGCTGGATAAGCACCTTGTGGATAACGAAGGAGGGCTGATCAAACTGTTAACGCCTCCTTTCGACGGACACGGTCCAAATCCGGGCTACATACAGGGGTACCTGCCAGGCGTGCGGGAAAACGGAGGGCAGTATACGCATGGCGCCATCTGGGCAGTGATGGCCTTTGCCCGAATGGGGAATGCCGGACGAGCCTGGCAACTCTGGTCAATGCTCAACCCTATAAATCATACCCTGAATGCGGACTCTGTCGGGATTTATAAAGCTGAGCCTTATGTCATGAGTGCTGATGTCTACAGCGTCGCTCCCCATACCGGACGTGCAGGGTGGAGCTGGTATACCGGTTCCGCAGGCTGGGCCTGGCGTTTACTTACCGAGGAATTACTGGGGATAAAACGTTCCGGCACTGAGTTTAGTGTTCATGCCCGGTTACCGGATGAGTGGTCGTCTTTTTCTATGGCATATCAATATGGTGAAAGCCATTATCAGATTAGTGTTTCACGCGGCGATGCAGAATATTGCGTGACACTGGATGGTGTTCTCCTCCCTGATGACAGAATACCGCTGAAGGATGATGGACAAAACCATACGGTTGAGATCATTCAGAACTGACACTGAGCCCGGAGGTGCATTAACGTCTGCCGTTAATGCGCTGATTATCCCTGAGAACATCAATCGCAGTCTGCATGGCGATTTTGTCATCCCGCCTTTTTTGTTTGTCCTGCATGACCTGAAGGTATTCCAGCAAGGTGCGGGTATTAATCGGCCGGCCCTGTTTACCCACAGCCAGCACGGCTTCGCCAAGAATAATTTTCACTGGCGGTAGTTGTGCCGGATACCAGTCAAGGGTGTCTTCTGATTTCATCTTAAATTTCTCACGGAAGGGTAGTGTACCATAAATCAGACGTTCAATTTTCAATATCTGATATACTGATTCAGACACAACTTAACATAACTTATGCCAGTTATTTTTATATTAAAGCGTATAATAATTACTGTATTCCTCAGAGAATTATTTATGTCTTATACAAATGGGCTCAGGTATTTTAAAGAAAGACCGGTTCATGTTGCCTGCCCGGCATGCGCACACAGAGCCGATCAAAAAGCAGGTAAACTAAGAAAAGATGCGGTTCTTGAGTGCCCTGCCTGCGGACTGCTCTTCAGACCTTCAGAATGCTGGTGTATCGGCGGCTGATCAGCTTCTGCCACTTAACGTCAGTGATGTCGGGAAATGACAACATTTCTCCTGTACTGCAGTTGTCGAGGGTATGATAATGAAATCTAAAAAAACTGTTTTTATTGAAGGACATATCCTGTCAAACAGCTGTCACGGGCAGGCCGGTCAACCTTTCTGTATTCACCGGGTCAGGTTTAGTAATGGTAAATATGCGATTATACGGGTGGCATCCGGGATATGTTTCAAACCAGGCGAAATTATTCAACGAAACGATTGTGAGTGGTTTTATAAATTTACCAAAATTCGGCTTCTTTCTTTTGAGTACCTTGATGATGATGAATCAAGAAGACAATTTCTTGAGTATCAATGATAAAACATGGATTTATAACAGAATAACTTTGCTGGCTTACAATTCATTCCTGACTCTTTAAACTCTTTACTAGTCATTGCAAAGTTATTTTTTTTTTTGAATTTAGATGACTTTAAATTGTCTAAAACAAAATGTATCGCTCAAGACGAATTGCTTCATTGTTTTCCTTTTGCGTTATAACCTTCATTAGCATTAAGGAAATTTATGGCACAGACTTTTACTCATAATTTACTCCATCCCCGCTACTGGCTTACCTGGACTGGTTTGGGTCTGCTGTGGCTTCTCGTTCAACTTCCTTACCCGGTTTTACATACTCTGGGCTCTGGTCTTGGAAAAATATCCAGACCCTTTCTGAAACGCCGGGAAGGGATTGCGAGTAGAAATATCGAACTGTGCTTTCCCGAGATGACACCGTTTGCCCGGAGCCAGATGGTCAATAAAAACTTTGTTTCTCTCGGGCTGGGACTAATGGAAACAGGAATGGCCTGGTTCTGGAGCGATGCGAGAGTCAAAAAATGGTTTGATGTCGAAGGGCTTGAAAACCTGACCGGTGCGACCAGAGGGGTAATGGTTGTCGGGATACATTTTATGTCCCTTGAGTTGTGTGGAAGAGTAATGGGGTTATGCCATCCTATGATGGCAACGTATCGCCCACACAATGATCCATTAATGGAATGGGTACAGACAAAAGGACGTATGCGTTCAAATAAGGCTATGATTAATCGACGTAATTTATCAGGTTTTGTTCATGCGCTAAAAGCTGGTGAAGCCGTGTGGTTTGCACCAGACCAGGATTATGGATCTAAGGGAAGCGTTTTTGCACCTTTTTTCTCGGTAAAAAAAGCAGCCACGACGAACGGAACGTATGCTTTGTCAAAACTCGCTGGTGCAGACTTGCTCACACTTAGCATGATTCGACGTAGCGATAAAAAAGGTTATCACATGTATATCAGCAATCCGCTGTCAGGCTATCCAGGGGAGGACAAGGTCGCCGCAGCGGCTTATATGAACAAGATCATCGAGCGTGAAATTCTCCGTGCCCCTGAGCAATACCTGTGGATGCATCGCAGGTTCAAAACGCGTCCCGAAGGCGAAGTCTCTTTATACAAATGAACCACTCAACTTGTCATGAGCCAGAATCTATCTTTCTTGCCACTGCGTATTTGTAAAAAATGCGATAAAGAATTTTCGATCGGCTTCATGTTAACGATGGCGTAACTGACAACCAAGGTTAATCAATTGAACCTGTGCGGATTTGAAGGTCCGCTTCTCGCTCATAGCAGCCATTCAAAGCGTTAATAATTTTTGTAGATTTTCTATTCCACATAATGTCGGTTATCGGGAATGGCTTGACTATCCAACAGGTAGTGCATTCTTTCCAGTTCAACAAACTGGTCGTACCGATAAAGAGAGCAGGAACACGGATGGCGTGTAAAGCAGAGTGAAAAAGATGATCGATTAAACCGATCGATTTTATAAAATTGATCTGCAAAATGAATTATCCTGCCCGCTAGTGCCTGTGCTAAATTCCCAACAATTCATTTAACGTATTGTTTATTAATTTATTTATTTCCTGTCTTCTGGTGGGCGCCCTTCTTTTGTCCTGCGGACACGGCATGGGAATGCGACAGCAGGTGATGGAATGAAAAGATGTGCCAGATGTAACAAGAAAAGAGGCGTTCTGGACCGGATTTTCGGGCTGGATAAAGAATTCTGCGATGACTGTCTGATGGTGGTTAACCAGGAAATCAGAGAAAAACGAGTGGCATCAACACCAGCACGAAAATCACCGGGATGCTCTTCCTGATAATGTTTCGTACCCGGCAGGTTATTGCCCATGATGGGGTGACAACTCTGAACCTTCCCTCTGTTTACATTCCCTTAGTGCAATGAAAATCAACATCGATATCAGCGTCATCATTCCTGCCTTCAATGCGGCTGACAGTATCGGGGTTCTGGTCCAGACACTGCTTGGCGAAACAACGCTCAGCACTGAAATCATTGTAGTGGATGACGGTTCAACCGACGAAACATGGACGCTACTCAGCGCCATTACAGATGAACGGCTTATTCTCATTCGTCAGGAAAATCAGGGCGTGTATGCTGCCCGTAATGCTGCACTGGCGATTCACCGTGGTGAATGGGTGGTGTTCCTGGATGCGGATGACCGGGTTGCGGCAGATTTTCTGCAGGAGCGGCTGCGCACAGCCCGCGAAGCGCAGGCCGATGTCGTCCTTTTCAATGCCCGGCATACAGACAGCGCCGGACATCTGCGGCATACCGTTCACTGCAGACAGCCTTACGGTCATACGCTGACGGGTCAGCAGTGGATACGCCATTGCGTCAGTCAGAGGGAATGGCCGCATTATCTGTGGCTGCAGATAATCCGTTCAGCGTATATTCGCGAGCATGACCTGCGATTCCAGGAAGGGAAAAGCCACAAGGACATTCTCTGGACGATACAGCTTGCCGCCGCAGATGGCCGATTTTATTTCTCTGACAGACAGGATTACCTGTGGGTGAATAACCCGGCGTCAATTACCCACCGCCCGGATTATTATGATATCCGCGCGTTCAGCTATTGCGACGTGATTGCAGATATTCTGACACTCAGTACACAGACGCAGTACCGATCTGTCAGACGAGCGCTGGTCAGGCATGCGCTGGTGGAAAGCCGCCATTTTCTGGGCCTGTACCGGCGCAGGGTGAATGACCGGTTGGCGGTCCGGGCGCGTTTTCGTGCGCGGATAGCCTTTCGCCATCTGGTACCCGGCGTGAGCAACCTGAGCGATGTCTTTTTCCTCCTGAAGCTGGTCCGCAATATTTATCTGCCTGGTGTCCGCAATACTCCCGCAGCCGTTTCGCAGGTGCGGCGTTAATCCATGGATATCGCAACGCTTCTGGCTCGGTCGTGGCAAACTGCGACAACGGGTGATGACTCCATTAGCTCCGCAAGGGATATCGTCGAACACTGGTATGATAAAGGCGGTGACCTCACCCGACGGACCCGACGGTTTATGCTGCGGGAATGCCTGTGGATAGCCGCACATTACCGGGACACTGAAACGGTACTCACCCGACAGTTTCGCCTGCTGACCGTGTTACTGTATCTGGGCGGTTATTTTCCGAAAGGAAATGCCGACGGCATGCTACCGGAGAAATGTTTCATTTTACTGAACGCCCCGGAATTAAGCCCCATCCTGACAGACGATACGGCCCCTGATGTTCTGGCGGCGTCCTGCCACACCCTCTTATACCTCAGACGGATATCTCCGTTAAGGTGTTACCGCCATACGCGCTGTCTGAGCGAACATCTGTATCAGTTGATGGAGATCTGATAAAAGCGCCAGTCTTTGTACTGGTACCTGAGGGGCTGAACGCTGACGGTGTTGGCGTCAACGATCAGGGCTAACGTCATTATTTCCCTCCGCTGAATCTGCCACCTGTGATGTCAGTAACGGTTTTATATCCCTTACGGGTCATCAGCCCGGTACCCTTCCGGGCGCGGAGCATATCGATGCTGCCGATGAACGGAGACTGTTCTTTCACGCTGAAACCGTGACGGTCAGTACGTACTAGGTCGTACTTTTCCACGATAAAACTCACCGCGTCACACAGTGAGATGCCCGCATCAATGTGCTTCTGGATCACTCTGTCGTTGCCAAACGGTGTGTCGTTAAGCGTGAGTCCGTAATGTTGCTCCAGCAGATACTTCAGTAATTCTTGCCAGATTTCGACTGTTGACAGACGTGACGATGCCGCCCTTTGAGGGGGCAGGGATTGTATTTGCATGGTTTGCGCTCTTTGTTGGCTGGTTTGACGAAGGAAAAGCGTCCGGGGTTTATGCGGTTGTTGCAGATGTCGGATAAATTACGATGTACAGATAGCCACAGGAGCCGAGCGTATCGGCCTCACATATCAGCCCTTTTGCGTGGAGCGTGATGCAGCGCTGAATGTGGGGCGTGAGTTCGTTGCTGGTCAGCATGAGCTCCATCTGCTTCATCAGTAACGGAAATGCCTGGTCCAGATGGCGTAAATCTGCGTCATTAAATGTCCCAGTGATGCTGGCGCGGTCAGCAAGGTAATGCAGGCGGTTACCCTCCTGTACCAGCCGGGCACCAAAACATGGCGTGACGTTGCGTCTGAGGCCCCACCAGTGTTCCGCGATGTTATGGTTGATTACGCAGGTTGCTTTCTGCATGTAAGTACTCCTTAACGGTGAGTTAATTCAGGGTAACGCTGCGCAGGATCACATACGGACCGTTGCGGTCCTGTCGGCGTTCAGCAAACACGGCCAATACCCCCCCGGATATCCTGCACTTCCCTGACGTAGTAATGGCAGATACTTCCGAACCACTTATATTTCCCGGTACAGAAGCGAAACAGCCGGGACTCAGAATGCTGGCGGTATATCGCCATTGCCTGACGTTTACTGATGATTCTCATCATTATTCTCTCCCTAAAGCCAGCCACGCTCGGCAAACGAGACGATGTCCATGCCTCCCACGACCAGGTGGTCCAGCAGGCAGATATCCACGAGTTTAAGTGCCTGTTTCAGATGGTCAGTGAGCAGCCGGTCGGCATGGCCAGGTTCCGCATAACCTGACGGATGATTATGTGAAAGCACGATGGCAGCCGCGTTGTATTTCAGTGCGGCCTTTATCACTTCACGGGGATGTACCTGCGTATGGTTGATGGTGCCGGTGAAGAGCGTTTCATGGGCAATAAGACGATGCTGGTTATCGAGGAAGAGTGCCATGAAGACTTCACGCTCAAGCGTGGTGAGCTGCAGACGGAGCCAGTCGCGGACCGCCTGACTGGAGGTGAATGCCTCGCCGGGTTCGCGTAACTGGCGTTCCAGCAGGGTCAGTGCGCGTCTGATAGTGCGCTGTGCGACGGGAGATATTCCCCCGCGGTCAGGGGGACACGTGGTGGTATTCATTTGCTTTTCCTGTCTGTTGACGTATCCGGGACGGATGTGTTGTACAGTTTCACGGCAACGACGAACTCGTTGTGCAGGGATTCGAACCATGCCCAGATATGGAAGAGAGGGGTACCTGCCGGGAAATGCAGGAAGGGTTCGTCGGTCACAACCTCTCCGTCCTCATCCCTGACCGTTGTTTTCCCCAGCGCATCCCTCAGGGCATTAAGATGAGACAGTTCATACGGCATAGCGGGACGCTCAGTCGGTAATGCACATGATGGCGTTGCATTCCGGGTGATTGAGCGCATAGTCACGCAGACGCCAGTAATGTTCCTTCATGGCATCGCATTCTGTGCGGCATGCGTGATGACTGTAAGCGATAAGACAGACCGCAATCCCTGCAGCTTCGGCGCTCATGTCTGCGGCATTGCCATTCATGGCGTTAAACAGCGACCAGAAGGCATCGCTGTCCGTTTCCGGAGCCATGAAGGCTCCGCCGTTGCTGAGAGAATAAAAACTCCAGATACCGCCGCTGTAGTCAGCGCAGAACCGGTCCATCCACGCAAAGACCTGCGGTTCAAGGGTTATCCACTGCGGGATGTTGCCAAAGTGCTGCGGCCAGAATTCCACACGCTGTTCGTCCGCTACGGACATGGCTGTCAGTGCCGGTGCAGAACCGTCATCGCCAGCCTGCAGAGGTCGCTGATTGTTATCGTTAATATTAATTATGTCGGTCATGTTAATTTTCCTTATGCATGGAGATGTCGAATGAAGGTCTTGGGCCGGGGATTGATTTCTGTGGCGGGGCGCGGGTGATTACCGGTCCAACAGGTTCAGCATGTTCTCCGCCATCACCCAGAGCGCGCGGTTTAATTTAACGTCGCCATCAATCCCGTTTACTGCGCGTGTATGGGTGTGTTTACCCTGAGCGGTACGGCCACTTAGTCCGCCTTTCAGCAGGTTTTCCTGAATGCGCTGGTAGGTGGTCCACAGGTCATCTCTCTTGTCCTGCCAGCGGCGGGGTGCAAGAATTTGCGATTCAGTCACAGGCTGATACTCTTCCCCAAAACGGTATGTCAGCGCCGCTTTAGCCAGTGCATGCTGCGCGGGTGACGGGAGTTGCAGGGACTGCATGGCGTCGCGTTTCTCTTCCACCCGGTCAAAGACGCTGAGAACCTCATAGGCCCCCTCAATCACCTTCCCGACAACATCGCCCCTGTGCGGCACGCGGATCTCGCCAAACGACTGTCCGCAGACGAGCGAATTGGTGCAGACGCTTCTGAATATCCCTGGCAGCAACTGAAAACTCGATGCGCCATCGTGAGAATTCAGAATGATAATTTCCGGCACCTGCTGACCGTTTATCTGACCGGTACGACGCAGGCGCAGCATATGCTTTGTATGTTCCCGTCGGCTCTGGTCTCGCACTCGTGACTGACAGGCAAAGAATGGCTGGAACCCTTCGCGTTTAAGGTTCTCCAGCAGGGTGATTGTGGGTATGTAGGTGTACTTTTCGCTTCTGGAGTCGTGCTTGTCTTCCCCGAAGACGCTGGGGACATGCTGCATCAGTTCTTCGCGGGTTAAGGGACGGTCGCGGCGAATCTGGTTCACCCGACCAAAACGGCTGGCTAATCGCATGGTTGATTCCTCATCTGATTAATCTGAAGGCATAAAAGCAAAAGCCCCTGCTCCGTGAGGAGGCAGGGGATGGATGTGTTGTTCTCAATGAACGGATAGGGCGGGATTACAGCGTATCCAGAATCTTCAGTATCTGCGCCATCAGGGCGGTGATAAGTGCAGTGACCAGCAACGTGACCGCTTCCCGGGCTGTATCAATGCAGTCGTCATCGTAACCGGCCTGACGAAAGCGGATTTCAATATACTGCCGGGCATGATGTCCGCCGCACCAGGTCAGCGCCTGGCTCAGGGCGGTCACCAGCATTTTCAGAAAGGTCATAGGATTTACTCTGGACTGCGCAGCGGCAGCCCGTTGGTCATGTGGCATTTTTTAGGTTGGGAAACGTTAATCAGGGGCGGGGGACTCAGTGGTAAGTGTAACGCCATCCCCCCTTATCAGTAGTGACGACGACTTCTGAAGCCACGCAGTTATTATAAAAACTCACGCTGACGGACTGCCCGTAACGCAGGGTAGCAGGCAAAATAGTTTCTTTATTGCTGGAGTACAGATATTTCTGGTTGGCAATGCGACAGTTTCCCCGGTTCACGTCAATATTTTCGACTTTCACGGTGTTATCCAGTGCAGTGACCACGACCGTGACGTAGCGTGTTCCGGCAGGGTGAACCTGATTACTGGTCTCCACTTTGATGGATGGCGTTGGCTCTGCCAGCGCCAGGGCTGACAGTGCAAACAGTGCGGGCACCAGCATGTGTTTAAATTTCATAAACTGTTCCTTTTAAAAATAACGTAATCAACAGGTATTAAATTCAGATGCAGGCTAGAGTGCATCTTTACCCACGCAGCCGTGGGTCCCGAATACTGGCAATACCCTTGCTGCCCCAGCCAGCGTGAATGTGGCATCCTTAACACCGTCTCCGGTTACTGAGACCTGTTTGCCATTACGTAGCTGAGCCCAGGCCAGCGCCAGGTTATTACCGCCCACTCGACTGCCAGATTCGCTGATGTCGATGGGGGCTCCACCGTCGATACTGACCTGAAGGTTTTTATCTTCATCCATACTGACCTGATGCCCGCTGGCGTCAGTGAATATGACCGTGGCCGGTTGCGAGCCGTAATCCTCACAGGTCAGAGACAGTTGCGATTGACTTTCCCCATTGATAACAAACTCTGATACTCCCTGGCCCCAGCCCTGGGTCCAGGTGGTTTGATTACCGAAGGCCATTGCCACTGCCGGTACCAGCGCACAGGTCAGTAGTAAAGGGTGAATCATTTTTCTGTTCATTTTTGTGCACCTCTGGTTTTCGTAAAACGCTACCCGGAAAGGGTATCTGCATGTTTTTTAGTAGAAGACAGACAGTCATAAGCATCCCGTTGGGATTTTATAGCTGCAAAAAAGAAGGGGATAACGATGAAATTCGATCGAACCGATCGACAAAATTGATCGTGGTTCAGTAAATATATTTACCGTAAACCTCGCCCGAGTTTATCGATGGTCCGGTTTCACTTCAGAAGGGTGATATATATCTGAGATTTTATTGAACACAGGCTGAGGAAATGCATCACTGAGGCGGTATGGCGCAGACACCGTCCTCTGTGACAGGAGGAACACTAAAAAAGCGGTTATAGAAGAGATTACAGGCTCTGTGGTCGCTGGTGTCAATGTGAAAATATTTTGCCATGTACTGGCTGAGTATATGCTGAAATTCGTCGTAGATTTGTTGAGACCCGCGCTTGTGCTTCACCCTGATTTCATCGACTAAACGATAACATTGCTCCAGCAGGCGGTCGCCGTCGCCGTTCAGCAACGCATGAAACGCGGCAACGGCAAATAATTCATTCGCAGGCCCGGCATTAAGCCAGACGCTGACTTCGGTACAAACCAGCGTTTCCCATAGTGACATCAAATTCAGGCGTAAGGCTTCCTCTTTTAACAGACGGGTTAGTGGAGGGAATGCGTAAATATCAGTGTCAAATAGCCTGCGTGACAGACTTAAATCAGCAAAGGCAAGATGCTTAACTCCGTATAATGCTTCCTGTACAGCATCTGAACCGTATTTATCCGTTAACGCTTTCAGTAAGGTCGATTTAACCGGTTGAGGTGTTTCCATTGCTTTTATGCCACTCAGCACTCCTGACTGACAGCAGGGGATAAAATCCTTCATCATCCGGTTTATAGCAGCAGGTGCGATGATAATGTTTCTGGCGATATTTGCACCGCCCTTAGAGTTAGGGTAAATGTGGCATAGCTCAAGATCCAGCCAGGGGATTAACCTTTTTGTCGTATCAGCAACTCTGTGCCCGTTCAGCATATTATACGTTTTTTGGTGGACAGCTTTGCGCTGATATAACCGAATGAGGTCTGCAATATCCGTCGGACCGGTGATACTCCCCAGTCCAAGGGAATTATTTTTTAGCATAGCTTCCACATTGAGCCAGTAAGAGTGCTTAACCAGTCTTATAATAGCATCGTCATCGATTAACCTCCGGGCTTTATCCCGATGTTCCTTACAACAATAAAACTGATTGCGGGTTTCAGATATACTGATACCACAGGCGGGATACCGGCATATTAATGCTGCTCTTTCCGTTCGTCTGGCTGCATTTAACTGTCTGCCCTGATAATGTGCCGGGCATAGCCGTAATATCCGTTCGGCGGGTGAATGGCCGATCTGTGCCATGCAGTTATTTCTTTTACATATGGCCATAATTAAACTCTTATTTAATATGATAATATCTTTGCTTTTATTGTTAATAGCAATGATGCTATTTTTATACGCCATTAAATATATTTATTAATCAACATCAATTAAATGTTAATGTATTTGTCTCAAATGAGTAAGAAATACACTAGCAAAACACATTGTGTTAAATTACATGTTTTGATGGCTGTTAATGGTTCATATCCCCAGAGCTTTCCACCAGTCGTCATTATCTGTTTTTTAGCACTGTATTCTGAGAAAACCCCGCGCGGATTGCGACCAGTCGCGACTGGCGCGGGGTTTTTGCCTCTGTGGCTGTTTTTCGAAGACATTTAACCGGTTTACGCTCTGGCCATTCGGGTCTCTGTAGTGAGGTGTCCCGATTAATATTCCAGCCTGTTAAAGTCAAAGTATTCAAAACCATACCTGCCAGTGACATTCTCTGGCGATGCAATAATCGGATTATGTCCGTTCTCCAGGAATGCCGGTGGAATACACCATGAGTGGCGACATTCCAGGGAGGGCATGGCAATATACACCGCAGAATGACGGCCGGGACGAATAAAACAAATCAGACCTAGTGCGATTAACTGCTCAAGAACAGATTGTGATTTACTGGCGTCACGCAGCCGGTTCGGGCCGTTCCGGTTTACCTCATTTTTCCTGAGTGGATATCCCTCATTATCGAGAAATTTCTCCTTAAGCCACCTGAACATCTCGTAAACGTCCTCCATAAATGCATTCCGTTCAGAAGAAGGGAAAAACAGCCTTTCCGCTTCTTCAAGATGCCATTCCACAATTTTGAAGGCGGCCTGGATGACCCCCCGCGAAATACATAAACTCTCAGGTGAATACATATATGTCAGAATGGCCGCAACCCTGAGGGCATTCGCCCCCGCTTTGGCTGCAATTTCACTGATATGCTCCATCTGCTGTCCGGGGGCTGTTTTACGGCTGAGCTCTGACTGTTTATCTGCCCAGTAAGTGGTCGCATCATCAGATAATCTGAGCGTTTGTTTCTGCGTATCGTGACTATAAAAACGCGCCTTTTGCTTATCAAGTAACTGGTTAATTTTACTGTGGAACACATTTAATGCTTCATCAGAATGAGCATGGTCCGTATTTGTGCGGCGACGTCCCAGCGTGCTGATGGTATTGATATAAAGAAACCGCGACAGAAAACCACTTCCCTTGCTGAGTTCACCGTGGTTACGGCGGTAATTTTCAAAGACCGGGGGCTGAACCATTAATGCCAGGGTCAGGCAGGCGTTGATATCGTACTCCTCACCGCCCGGGCGGTGGTATTCATAGGTCTCCCCGTCCCAGGCTTTATTCAGTAAACCGAGGTTGTTTTTCAGATACCCTTTAAAAAAGGTAATTGCCTCATCTGAGAGCACCCCGGCTTCAGAATACCGGCTCAAACCTTCCAGGAGCGCCTTTGCGGTGGTGTCGTCATAAAGCATCGCCAGGCGGGTCGGAGGCTGCTGCCGGGTTTCTGCATGTTCATTTAACAGCCGTTCTTCCTCCGTCCCCTCAGAACCGCTTTTGATGGCAGTGTACAGATTACTGGTCAATGCTTTCTGGTGTATTTTCCAGATATTGTCAGCACGCAGGTGTGCCTTCATCAGACCGTCGTGCTGCTGCTTCATTTGCTCAGCGAACCGGTAAAAAGGCTTCATCACTTTTTTGCTGATACTGGTCTTACCTTCACCGGAGACCGCCAACGTCAGTAAATACAGTGCACAGTGCATCGGATCCGATGAGTGTGGTGGTACCACCTCAATATGAGCCTGACAGGCGAGGGAAGAGGCTGCCAGTACGGCCCCCGCTATCAGTTCCGCCGGGATACCCGTCTCGTTATAAAGAGCATCAATGACATCCCGCATCACCGGCGGGAACGCGCAGACAGGGTAACCCTCCGGGGTTCTGTTTTGTACGGGAATATAAGGCTCCGGCATTTTCGGAATGACAGTGTGTGGCAGTATATTCTGCATGTAATATTCTCCTTGGTTACTGTTTTCAGTAACGGGTAGTTGTGAATATAATAAAATAGCCAAGCGTCAAAATTTATTTAAAGTAATAATCTTACCCAATAAATAATCGTATTCAGTTTCCTTGCAACTGGCAAAAATATGTCGCAGCGAGCACATATTTTAATCAGAGACGTTGTTATATAACCTGCGTATCCTCCTTTAATTTTTACCAATACTATCTCATCGCTTATGATGCCTGCTGGCGTTCCAGCAGCCATGCATCCAGCTCTGACTCAAGCCAGCCGACGGACTGCATACCCAGCCTGCGCTGTTTCGGGAAGGTCGGGTCGTAACGCGGTGACTTCGGGTTGATCCAGTCATAGATGGTTGAGCGGGCGATGCCCGTTTTGTTAACAACGGCGCGTATGCGCAGTATCCTGATACCTTGTACAGACATATCTGTTAATTCCCCCTGTTCTTTCGATATGGACGCAATTGTATGGTGCCGGAACAGGTAATGGCACCCGCCTGGTGGCTGTGGCAAAAAAGGCATTTTATAACAATGAGATAGGGGATTTTTTTTAGCTTTTTTTCCCGTTTTTTGTTGGTGAAAGAATGTTTTTTTTCGAGAATGGTGTCGGAAGCGTCTGGCTAAGGGCAAGAATGAGTCGTTCCTGGTGTCAGGCAAGGAAATTTACTGGAGTATAGAAATTGTCATTCGAAAAGAGGGACTTCATGGCTGATTTAGACAGGGATTTTACCCCTGATGAGTTACTCATCGTATTTCGTAAAAAGAGGAAAGCGTTACGTTTTCATCTCGGGGTCAGACAGAAACATATCGCCAGGCAATGGCTGAATAAAGATACTGAAATTGTTATCGTGCTACAAACAGGGAGACAAACGAAGGATGAAGATTTAGCGCGGCGACTTGCTGATGAGCACGGAGAGAAAAAATGGCGGCGTTATCTGAAAATTTTCAGTCTTTCAGAATGGATGATAAAGAGGATCAGGAACGATATGTCTGAGGCTGAACAATACTGGGAGCAGGGAACATCGGCTCTCGAATCTGATCCAGATCATGCGGTGCAATTAATGCTGAAGGCTATCGCGTTGTTGGATCGCGGTCTGAAACGCAGTGAATCCGCAGCAGGTAAAAGAATCAAGGAACGGCATAAACTCAATTCTGCTTATGGCGGAAAGGTCAAAGCGACACGTTTTGATGGCGTTAAAGACGAAGTGATAAAACACCTGGAAGCGCAACCTGAGGGCTGGGAAACTAAAACCGATGCCATCAACGCAATTATTAAAGCGTTAAGGCCCTATATTGAGGAGCATGGATGGCCTTCCGCACAGGATAAAAACGACTCACGGGACGCGGCAATGGTGGAGGCAAGCCAGAGCAAGTTGTTGGCTGAATGGTCAGTCAAAGACAAAAGAGTGAAGGCGGCGTTCGCGAAGGCAGTACAAAAACGTATCAGGGTGTCGCAAAATCGATAGCCCGGTACCTTGAGAGCGCGTACGTGATTCAATGTGACTGCTTTTTCTCAGATGTGGCTGTGCAGAAGAGCATAGAGCTGATAATAAGACGATACGAGCTCCCCTGAACATCATCGTCTTTTTAGCGATACTGACAGGGTTGATAGCGATACAACTTTTTAATGAGTAATCTGTCGGGAGTACCTTGCACTTTTTAATGGTATGCCGGATCACACTGTCCAATCTGGCAATGGTATTCGTCGTGTAAAACCGCCTCTGCCGCTGGTACCCCAGGTCATGGGTTAATGCTTTGTAGTCCTTCTAAGATACGAGCCGCAGGCTATTACGCACCATGTGAATGATACAGAACTTAATCCGCTCTCCGGATAAACTGCATTAATGGCGTCAGAGATGCTCTTCAGCTCATCAACGTAGGTGATGAGGATATCTTAACTTCGGCACAACTCAGCTCATAGCTTAATTAGTTGATAAAAATCAGCGTGGGGCCCCTCGTTATATCTGCTCATAGATCAGGTTTGACCTGACGCAGCTATTATGACCTGCTCCCCGTTGATTAATACACCCCGATGTTAGTAATGTCTTCATAAGCCACATGAGGACATCCCCATGAAGAAGCGTTTTTCCGACGAACAGATCATCAGTATTCTCCGCGAGGCTGAAGCCGGGGTATCTGCCCGTGAGCTCTGCCGTAAGCACGCCATTTCAGATGCCACGTTTTACACATGGCGTAAGAAGTATGGCGGTATGGAAGTGCCTGAGGTTAAGCGCCTGAAGTCGCTTGAAGAAGAGAACGCCCGACTCAAGAAGCTGCTCGCCGAAGCCATGCTCGATAAGGAGGCGCTTCAGGTGGCTCTTGGGCGAAAGTACTGACGACAGACCAGAAGCGGGAAGCCGTGGAGTTGATGTGTGGCGCGACCGGTCTGTCGCAACGTCGTGCCTGCAGGCTGACAGGTTTGTCCCTGTCGACCTGCCGCTATGAAGCGCAGCGTCCGGCGTCGGATGCGTATTTATCAGGGCGCATCACTGAACTGGCACTGGAGCGCAGGCGTTTTGGCTACCGCCGCATCTGGCAGCTGCTGAGCCGGGAGGGCCTTCACGTCAATCACAAGCGGGTATACCGTATTTACCACCTTAATGGACTGAGCGTAAAACGCAGACGACGCCGTATAGGGCTGGCAACCGAACGGTTTCCTCTTCTGCGCCCGGATGCACCGAACCTGACATGGTCGATGGATTTCGTTATGGACGCACTGGCCAACGGTCGCAGGATCAAGTGTCTGACCTGCGTGGATGATTTCACGAAGGAGTGTCTGACGATCACCGCTGCTTTCGGTATTTCAGGCGTTCAGGTTACGCGTATTCTGGACAGCATCGCACTGTTTAGGGGCTATCCGGCGACAATAAGAACCGATCAGGGCCCGGAATTTACCTGCCGCGCGCTCGATCAATGGGCCTTTGAGCATGGTGTGGAACTACGGCTTATCCAGCCAGGTAAGCCAACGCAGAACGGATTTATTGAGAGTTTTAACGGACGCTTTCGCGATGAGTGTCTGAATGAACACTGGTTCCGCGATATTCTTCATGCCCGGAAAACGATTAATGACTGGCGGCAGGATTATAACGAGTGCCGTCCCCATTCATCGCTGGATTACCAGACACCAGCTGAATTCGCAACAGACTGGCGAAACAGGAAATATGAAGAAAAACCAACCGACATTACTAACTGAAGGTTGTAGCTAATCCTGGGGGCAGGTCACAGGTCAACCAAGCTTTTCTACCCACCTATTAAAGATTCGGTTGTATTTTCGAGTTGATATTTACTGATTAGTTCTGGCCCGAGACCGGAACAAGAAGTCTTTACTGTGCAAATTGCCAAGCTTTATCAATGCAGCAACTATTTCTCTTGTTCCTTTGGTGGTCTCAAATTGCGCAGGACTACAGGTTTTCTGTTGCAATACCGTTGCTCTGCTTGAAACCAAGCTACCATCTGCCACATCAGATACTTTGCGTTTGACCAGATCAGAATCTCGAAGCTTACTGTCCAAGGTCATATTGAACAGAGCTAGATCGCGCCTTTTACCTTCCAATTCAAGCCGGATTCGGTTCCTCCAGATATGAGATATCTGAACTGGTCTTTTTTGGCCTACGATACTGCCTATGTTCCACGATGAAGTGTTCATACTCAAATCTACTGTAATATGGGAGATTCGAGTATGATTGTCCCTTATGAGCGAGAGGTGGACGTACAGAACGAATTTCATTACATATGAATTAAACATTTCTTCCCGGGGAACGTCGATTGTCGTTTGGGATAGCCAGGCTTTAGCCTGCTGGTAATCGTCAGTTCAGCCAGAAGAAAGAGTGTTCCGACAATGTATCCTGCACCTTTTTTATCATTATGATGAAGGCCTTCACCAAGTCACATTCTCAGGTGCCATTTCTGCATAAAGACTAAAACTGGCCATTCAAACAATCATCATTGTTGAATCAAAGTTAAACCCATACTAATTTCATGGCCTTTCATGGCCTTTCATTTTTATCATGTCCTACCCGTTTTCCTCTCCTTTGTGTCTTTTTTACATGTCAATTTTGATTATGATGACTTAACACTGAAGTATCCATCAGTAACCCTTCTGAAGAAGGTTAGGTATATTTCCGTAGATAAATCAATCAACTATCACTTTCTAAAGGAAAACACATGAAACGTCCAAATTGGTTCCAGGTATCTGCAGAAGGTTCAAAAGCACTGGGAACGCTGCATCATTTTGCCACAACAGGAACAAATCTCCCGGAAGAGTTAATACATTTGGTTTTTTTAAGAGTATCTCAGATTAATGGCTGCGCGCATTGTATTGATATTCACACCCGCGATCTTATGAAGTGTGGCATGTCAGTAGAGAAAATAGTTCTGATTCCCGTATGGGAGGAAGCTACATATTTATTCTCGGATCTGGAGCAAGCGGCACTGGCATGGGCTGAAGAAGTTACCCGAGTAAGTGAGACACATGCCTCGGATGAAGCGTATTCTGCAGCGCTTTCAGTATTTGGTGAAAAAGATTTGGTCGATCTGACCATCGTTATTGCAACAATGAATGCACTTAATCGTATGGGCGTCAGCTTTCGAATGAAGCCGCTGGCCAAGGCATAAATTACCATTCGTTTTCTTCTCGCGATTGGTTACTCATTTCCTCCAAAGTAAAAACCGCCGCAAGGCGGTTTTTACTTTTTTAACAGCTAGCGATGAATATAATCGATCTTAATATTCTTTTAAGCATGTATAATATTAGGTTAAAAATACACTATGAATACTATTTGTGGGTGATTATTACAACATATGTAAGCTAATAATAAAAAATAAAGCCGCCAACAAGAAGTGTTGTTGGCGGACATTTATTAATGTAATTCAGCACGATCCAGACCGTAAGCGCTATCCATCGATCCTGGTGACATCTGTGATAAAATCTGGAGACGATTCCAGGCGTTGATTACAGCAATGGTGAAAGTTAACTCTGATACTTCCACTTCAGAGAAATGTTCGCGCAATTCGCTGTAAAGCGCTTCGCTTACACCATTATCACCAATGCGTGTCAACGCTTCAGTCAGTGCCAGAGCAGCTTTCTCTTTGGCGCTGAACAGTGGCGATTCCCGCCAGATTGCAACGTGATAAAGACGCAGTTCACGCTCCCCATGCATTTTTGCTTCTTTAACGTGCATATCCAGACAAAACGCACAATGATTCATCTGTGAGGCACGGATATCCACTAAGTGCTTAAGTTTTTTATCCAGCGAGACTTTTCCTAATGCCATAGAGGCATCGGCTAGTGTTTTAGCCAGTGCGGGAATGGTTTTAAAATGATTCACACGTGACGACATATTGTAATCCTCTTTTTAAAATAAACGATCAATGGTTTGCAGTGCATGAGGTAACGCTGTAGTACGAGCGACGGGATCATGCGTACCGTCTACCCGAATAAATTGCACGTCGGTAATGCCAATATATTCAAGCGCTACGCGAATGTATGGCGTAAACTGGTCATCCGCTACAAATGGACCGTGTGCAAATACGCTGCCGCTGGCGACAACGCAATACACCTTTTTGCCGCTGACGAGCCCTATTTTTTTGCCCTCTGGCGTAAAGGCGAAAGTTCGTCCGGCGCGGGTTATATGATCGAACCAGGCCTTTAACACAGAAGGCAGGCCGAGGTTCCACATCGGTGATGAGATAACCAGCGTGTCACAATCTAAAAGCTGATCTACCAGTTGTTCCGAAGTCTGAATAGCGGTGAGCTGAGCTTCACTGCGTAGGTCTGGTGGGGTAAAAAAACCAGCAATGGTAAATGCATCAAGATGTGGTAGCGGCCTTTTAGCCAGGTCCAGCACTGATTCTTGAAGCCCGGCATGATGCGCGCGTAATTTTTCTACCAGGCGCTCAGACGCCACACGGGATGTCGATCCTGATAAATCCGGGCTGACTTTAATGTGAAGCAGTTTCATCATTTTTTCCTCAAGTGAGATCGCGATAATAATGCAGGCCGAGGGCGGTATATCCGACACGCTGATAAAATGCCTGGGCTCCTGAATTACTAATGGCGGTATCAAGGACCATCTGACCACAACCGTATTCACGTGCGATGACCGCTAAGTGATTCAACAGCGTTGCACCCATCCCCTGACCGCGAGCCTCGTTCACTGTTACCAGATCGTCGACGTAACAGAATTGCCCGTGAATGAAATTTTCGAGCAGTCGATAACCGGCCAGCGCCATTGTTTTGCCATCCTGCTCCAGTCCTGCAAGCCGATAGCCTTGCGCCTGCTGGCGCTGTACCTGGGCGATAAATTGTTTCTCATTCGTTAGTTTGCTGCGTAGCTCCTGCATCAGCGCAAAGCAACGGGCAAGGTCAATGACGGTGTCGTAATGTACAATCTTCATGACGCCTCATAGTGAGTGGCTTAGTTAATAGCCATATCTTAATCTTGTATGTCTTGTTAAAAAGGGTCATTATTCGAATTAATTGATAGGACATTTAAAGGTGCATTTGATGGGGTACAAAGAGATTTATGCCCGCTATCGTCAGCAAATTCAGGACGGCCTTTTGAAACCGGGGGAGCGCGTTCCCTCAATTCGTTCGCTGGCGAGCGAGTTGCAGGTCGCGCGAAAAACGGTGGAAACCGCGTATGAAATTCTTACTGGAGAAGGCTATTTTGTAAGTCTGGGGGCGAAGGGGACCTATATAAATCCGGAGCTCCGGCTGACCTCAACGGTCAGAGAAGACAATTATGTATCGTCTCGTTCACTTGACACGCCGGTTACTGAAAGGAAGGGTGATCTCCGACTCGGCATTCCTGCACTGGATGAATTCCCCCATAAAAAATGGCTGTTGATATCGGGAAAAGCGGCGCGAAGTCTGCGTCCGGAAGAAATGCTCATGCCCCCGGTAGTGGGCTTTAAGCCACTACGTGAGGCCATTGCAAGTTATCTCACTATTTCAAGAGGACTGAATTGCCGACCAGAGCAAATCTTCGTTACCAGCGGCTATCGTGCCAATTTACGGTTTATTCTGTCGGTACTTGCACAACCTGATGATAAAGTGCTGTTTGAAGATCCTGGCTACTTTTATGGTCAGCAATTATTGAAGCGAATGGCATCCAAACTGCACTATATACCTGTTGATAGACAGGGCATGGATGTTGATTATCTTCAGCGCTATCACAACGATGCACGCTTCGCTATCGTTACACCCACTCATCAAAGTCCGCTCGCAGTTAGCCTTTCATTACCGCGTAAGCATCAGTTACTGTCCTGGGCACAGCAAAACAATAGCTGGATAATTGAAGATGATTACGACGGAGAGTTTCACTACACACGCAAAGTAATCCCGGCGTTGAAAAGCCTCGATACGCATGACCGGGTTATTTATACCGGTACATTTAGTAAAACGATAATGCCAGCTATGCGTATCGGATATATGGTAGTGCCACAGGAGACGGTAGCCCGTTTCAGTGAACTGGGTGAAATCCTTGAAACGGGTCTGCCATTACTACCGCAAAAAATCCTTGCACAGTTCCTTAGTGAAGGGCACTTCTACCGGCATATAAAAAAGATGCGTTTACTCTACCAGCAGCGGCGTCGCATGATGCTTGACGCAATTGAAACGACTTTTCCAGGTTTTTTTGAATTTGAGCTTACAGATGGCGGTATGCATATTGTTGCCTTCCTGCAACGTGGCATTGAAGATACTGCATTAGCTGCATTATGGACACAGCACGAGCTTTACGTCCGGCCACTCTCGAGCTGGTATGCGCAGACACGAAAACGTTATGGATTAGTCATTGGATACACCAATATTCGTTCAACCGAGGAGGCGCAGAAAATTTTGCAGCGTGTTAAGGAAAAAACACTGGCACTTATGCAGCATTAAGTATTTTGATAGCCAGGCGTGAAGAATAACCTATTATTTACCAGTATTGTGGACTGAAAAAATTTAGTCGATCACTCTCTGTAAATGAGGGTCGACTAAATATGATCGTGATCGCTCATGCGTTTTTGTACATGAAGTTAGCTTGGTGTCAGTGCCCTTTATTTCCAACAGGAAATTATGTATAGATAACTGGAACGCCGTTTCTAAGCCAGACATTAAAAAATAGAGCGTTTTTTGAGTATATCTGGAATATTAGCGGATTTTAATTTCAGGAACGGCTGACATCCCGACGCGCAATAATTTTGCATCGGGTTGATTACCATCCAGCACTATTTTCACCGGTAAACGCTGGACGACTTTAGTAAAGTTACCCGTTGCATTGTCTGGCTGGATGGCTGAAAACGTTGCGCCGGTTGCAGGAGCGATACTATCGACATGTCCAGTAAACTTTTTGCCAGGCATGGCATCAATTTTAATTAAGACCTTCTGCCCCTGCTGAACATTTGCCAACTGTGTTTCAAGATAATTGGCAGTGATGTAAGTTTGATGTAGCGGAACCACGGCCAGCAGACGTGTCCCTGCGTTAACGTACGCTCCGAGGCGCACCGAACGCTGGCCTACCATCCCATCGACTGGTGCAACAATATGCGTATAAGAAAGGTTAAGCCTCGCCTGACTGACTTTTGCCTGCGCGACTGCAACATCGGCTTCCGCCTGACGTAATGCAGCCCTCAACACGCCTACCTGTTTCTCTGCTGAGGTCAGAGCAGCTTCGTTCTGACGAACGACTGCGGATGCAGAACGCTGTGTTGAATGGGCTTTTTGTTGATCGTCCGCAGCGACGGTACCTCTTTGATAAAGCTTATTAAAACGTTCAGCATTCTGACTGGCATACTGCGCCGATGCCTGACTGGCTAAAAGGGTCGCTTTTGTCTGAGCAATAATGGATTGTTGCTGCTCCAGTTGTGCAAGGCTGCTCAGGCGTTTTGCATCACTAAGCTGCAAATTAGCTTGCGCCATTTCAAGCGCTATTTTGTAGTCACGGTCATCCAGCGTGGCCAGTGTTTGCCCTGCTTTAACACGTTGGTTATCCGCAACATAGATATTTTTGATATAACCCGATACTTTTGGTGCTACCAGTGTGTAATCCGCATTCACATAGGCATCATTGGTACGGGTATCATTGTTCAGCATTGTCGACCAGACGAAAAATATCATCGTCATCATCAGGATTAATAATGCGCTGAGCAGAGTCGTTCTTCTCGATACCGAAAATTTCATTTAACCACCTCTATTTTGTCATTGCAGGTTGAAAAGTGTCTGGGGCGGCCAGACACGTTTTGGCAACCAGACAGTGAGTAATAACAGAAGGACGGCAAAGCCAGTCATCAGCAGATAGCTATCGGCCAGACTCAGAACAATTGCCTGATGTTTTAATAAGGTGATAAATCCAGCGATGTTCTCGGTGTTGCTGATGCTGCCGTCGTGTAATAAAGGAATGCTGCTGCTGGCCTGCTCGCTGACCGGTGTCGATATCAACCATGGGCGGTTGGCTACGTTATTGACCAGAACATTAGAATGAAATTGCTCTCTGTCATTTATAAACCATTCCACTAAAACGCCAGCTGCGATGCTTGAAAAACCCCGTACGGTATTGAACATAGCAGAGGCATAATGTCCTTCAGGGGGAGCCACAACGCTGGTTGCGCTCATAAGCAACGGTAAAATAATTGACGGTAATCCAATCGCCTGCAGAAGCTGTATTGCCCAGAAATTCTGGCGTGACCAATCGCTGGTTATCTGCATACCCATCAGGCTGGCAGAAATCATCAGAACAATCCCGAAAGCTATCAGACAGCGACAATCAACCCAGCGCAGACTAAGCAATGCGGCAACAAGCGGGGTGATAATTAACTGCGGGAGCCCAATTATCAAAGCCAGCGGGGCAAACTGCACTGTTCGAAAGCCCTCTACTTTACCAAAGAAATTGGACGGCAAAGCAGAGCCAGCCAGTGCCAGTACCAACACTACAGCGAGCGCCATCAGGCCATATGAAAAGTTACTTCTCTCCAGCATCTGTAATTTGAACAAAGGGAGGGGATGAAACCATTCATTAATCAGGAAAATCGTCAGGCACACGAAGGCGCTGGATAACAGGCCATTAAATAAGGGCGATTCAAACCAGTCCAGACGTCCACCCTGAGTGATGGCGATTATCAAAAACGCCATTCCAGAACAGCCGGTAATCATACCGAACAGGTCGATCTGTTTAAATCGGTCGAGGTGAATCGGGTCCTGCGGCAAACCCCAGCCAATAAAGAGCATCGAAATCAAAATGGCGGGGACCACTTGCCAGAACATGAACATCCAGCTCACATCATCTGTCCAGAATGCCGCCAGTGAAGGGGCCACATTTGGACCAAAAGTCGCAGTCAGAGCATAAGCGCCAAGTCCATAAAGTTTTATCGATGGTGGCAGAAAACGTAGCGCCACAGTCATGAGTAAGGGAGGTAGGGCACCGCTAAACAGGCCCTGTATCGTTCGCAAGAGAATAAACAGCGGCGCATTCGGGAGCAAGGGTAAAAGTATGCCGCAAACCATAAAACCGCCAGCGCAAGTAAGCACGAATTTACGCAGCGAAAAAGTCACAGCAAACCATGGTGCGATCATCATCGCCACTACTTCTGCGGCCTGGTAGGCAGAGGTGAACCAACTGGCTTGATCATAAGTCACGCCAATTCCGGCACGCACATCCGCAAGCGCTATATCTATAACCCGACCATTAAGTCCGGAAGTTAAGGCTGCGATGAGTATCCCCACAAATCCCATTGCAAGGCGCCAGGTAAAGGGGGGCGAAGGTGGAGTAGAACGCTGTGCATTCATACAAAGTTCTCATGCATTATATCGATACGATGTACCACATTATGATACACATGTGACATCTTACATTGCGATAGCGTCCATTGCAATGTGATAATTAATACATGAACCGAGGTAACAGGCTGTCCGTGACCGGACAATAAGGAGCTCTATATGGCCGTAAATGTTTCAAGCTTTGAGGATGAAAAAACCGGCGGGATTCAGGTTATCGCCCGCGCAGCTGCAATTTTGAATGTGCTGGGAAAACACCCAGGCGGCATGAGTCTGGGAGAAATTGCGCAGGAGGTTGCTCTCCCTCGTTCAACGGTGCAGCGTATTGTCGCGGCTTTAGATAGCGCTCAACTTGTGCGTAGCAGCGGGGCCGGTGGCCTGCGTCTGGGACCTGCACTACTCAAACTTATTTCCAGTGTGCACAGCGATGTCGTGGATCTTGTACGTCCCTTCCTAGAGCAACTTTCGGCCAATATTAATGAAACAGTGACCCTGGCACGTGCCAGCGGTACACAGCTGGCAATCATCCACTACGTCGTAGCAACACGGGAATTACGTGTTGTACCTCGTATTGGACTTAATTTGCCGCTCTACAGCACTTCCGGCGGACGTGTGTTACTGGCTATGGAAAGTGATGAAGATGTCCGCATACTGGTAGGCGAAGCCTATGAAGATCTCACCGGAATGACAGTTAAAACTCTTCCACAGCTTCTGGAGCTGATCGCTGATGTTCGTGCCAAAGGGCTGGCTATAGATCTGGGGGAAACTCTTGAGGGTGTCTGCACGATAGCGGTAGCGCTGGACACACTTTTTGGTCGTTTTTCTATCTCATTATTAGTTCCAGCGCCACGTTTCCATAAACATGAAACCTTTTATCGGCAAGAACTCATGCAATGCAAGGAGGCAATAGTTAATGAAATTGGAAGAATAATTTCGGTAGGAGAATAACTAACAACATCAATAATTGTTCTCAACGAAATTTGTTAGGCCGCTTGCACGATCCGGCCTGACCTGCCCCCAGCATTAGATACAACGATCAGTTAGTAATAAGAGTTGACCAGCTTCCCGTTGTTCAACACTAAGCACTGTTAGCTACTTCCGCTTTTGGCACACAGCAGACAAGTACCTGCCGATAAAGGTCTGCTGAGAGCGATAAGCGGACATTCATTTTTGGAGCTTCAGTGTAAGCCCTCTTATCAGTTCACGGATTCTGCCTGTTCTACAAACAAACTTCGATTGATGAATTGAATTAATAGAAGCTTTTAGTCTGTCTCATCACATATTGTTTTTTGTCGACAAAACTTAGGGTTGATTTGCACCTCAACCATAAGGACGAAGTATGTCAGATAAAAAACGTATAGCCATTACCGGTGCTTCAGGGAAAATTGGCAGGGTGACAGTAGAATGGCTTGAGAAAGCCGGTTATGACCTGTTTCTCATCGATAAAAAAGAGCCCGTAACCGATGCCCATCCAGCGATGATCGCGGATTTAGAGGATTTTGGTGCAACGCTCGACGCACTTTCCTCCGTCGGGGAAGACGTTTATTCACGACCTGAACCTGCAGCCTTTGATGCCGTGGTTCACCTTGCCAGTATTCCTCACCCCCGAATGATCCCTGATTCTGACGAGTTCAGAAATAATATGCTGGTTACCTTCAACGTATTTGAGGCATCCAGGCGGCTGGGAATAAAAAATATCATCTGGTCATCGAGCGAAGTCCCTACCGGCGTGCCTTACGACCAGTGGGATGCCCCCTATGTTCCGGTGGATGAGCACTACCCGGCCCGGGGGATCAGCATTTATGCGCTGACTAAAGTGCTGGGTGAAGAGATGGCCCGTCAGTTCTGCCTTAATAACGCTGACATGCGCATTACCTGTCTGCGGCTTTCTAATGTTATGGCGCCGGAAGAGTACGCGCAGTTTGAAAGCTGGCAGAACGATCCTGCCGTAAGGCAATGGAATATGTGGACTTATGTTGACGTCCGGGATGTAGCCCAGGCGATTGAGAAAGCTGTCGAATATGATGTCAGGGGTAAAGATGAGTTCTTTATTACCAGCGATGTGACCTGCATGCGAACCCCCACACAGGAACTTCTGGACCGCTACTATCCAGGCGTTGAACAGCGTAAAAATTTTGTAGGTAATGAGTCAGCACTCAGCAGCGAAAAGGCAATGCGCGTCCTGGGATATCGCCCAGCGCACCGCTGGACCGATAGCGTGTGATGCTCACGCGCCCTCCTTTGCTACCGGCCTGCACATGGCCGGTTAACCCCTTTAACCGGAGAATCATATGAGTGAGAAAAAACTGGCTCTTATTACTGGCTCGAGCAACGGTATCGGCCTTGCACTTGCTGAAGAATTTGCAGCTAACGGATACGATCTTGTCATCGTCGCCAGGGATGAAAAAAAACTTTCAGCCACGGGTGAAAACCTGCAAAAACGTTTTTCAGTTAACGTACACGCGTTCAGTGCTGACCTGAGTGAGTATGACCAGATAACAGACCTGCAGGCCAGAATGGATGATGCCGGTTTAGCCCCTAATGCACTGATCATCAACGCCGGCCAGGGACTCGGCGGCGCGTTTATCGACGGTACCGATCTTGAAAAAGAGCTTAGATTAATCCGGCTCAACGTTGATGCTGTGGTACATCTTTCTAAAATATTTATCCCGCGGCTCGTTGAGCAGGATAACGGGCACGTTCTTATCACATCGTCGCTTTCCGGCTCGGCGCCAATACCTTTCGAAGCGGTTTACGGGGCGTCAAAGGCTTTCGTAAACTCCTTTTTTTACGCCATACGTAACGAGCTGATGGGGAGCGGTTTATCAATGACGCTTCTGATGCCTGGGGCAACGGAGACCAATTTCTTCAAAAATGCAGGACAGGCCAGCACGACCGTAGGTTCGATGAAAAAGGACGATCCGAAAGAAGTGGCAAAACGTGCCTGGTATGCCCTGATGACAGGACATGAATTTGTCTATGGCAGTGAATATGCCGAATATGAGGGCGAGGTGATGAACAGAATGATGAGTGAGTCACATAAGGCTCAGCGTCACCGAATCATTTCTGAACCCGACTCTGCCACAAAAAAGTAAATCCGCACGGCGCCGGGCATCAGCCCGGCGCCTCTTTCATCAGCATAAATACAATGCCAAAAGCATGGTTGCTGACGACCTCATTTCATCTTTTAGGCAACCTGCCCCGGAGCGGGCTACCGATGACACATCAGTTTTTCATCCAGCGTTCAAAAGCCGTCTTCCAGTCAGGATGCCAGCGCGACAGGGCCGGGCGGTTGTCCAGCATATCCTGGGCGGCCCAGAGGATACGCTTAGCATCCATCTCGCTGGTCACAGCGTTATCAGGGCAGATGATATAGAAGTCACCCCGCTCAAAGCGCGGGAGGAAATAGTCAATAACCTGCGCAGCCATCCACGCTTCATCTGGCTTGTTACCGCTGCGCTCGTTCATGCCAGGATCGTTCATATCGGTCCAGGTATAGCCTGGCACCAGAAGATGAGCGGTGAGCCTGATGCCGGTTTCCTTCACAAGCTGATGAGACAGCTGCTCCGTCAGCACCTTTACGGCTGCCTTTGAGGCGTTATAGGCTGCGAACCCTGGTGGGGTCGTAATACCCTCCTTCGAGCCCAGGTTAACGATCGCACCGTTCTCATCCATTTTTAACATTTCCGGCAGAAAAATATGCTGTGTGGCAACCATGGACAGCAGGTTTACCTCCATCTGCTGTCGCCAGAGAGTTGGGGAATCACAGGCTCCGGCAGCTATTTTCACGCCGGCATTGTTAAACAGCAGATTTACTTTCCCCCAGGCGCTGTAAACGGTGTCCTTGAGCTGTTGGAGATCTTCATCACGGGTAATGTCGCCAGTGACCAGCAGCGTTTCAACCTCCAGTTCGCCGGCCAGCTGCTCGAGCGCCTGTCTGTTCCGGTCAAAAAGACAAAGCTTCATGCCCTTTCGTGCCAGCTCCCTTGCCGCCGCAGCGCCAATACCTCTCGCCGCGCCGGTTATTACGGCAACGTTACCTGTACTGATGACTTTATCGTTCATGATTTCTCCCGTCAGTAATGCGTACCGATAAGAACATAAGAAGAAGTGCTAACAGGGAAAAAGCAGCCCCAACCCACCCCGTAGATAGCCAGCTTCCTCTCGAAGCGATAACGAAACCGCCTGCAGCTGCGCCAAGCGCATTGGAAATATTAAACGCGCTGTGTGTCAGGGATGACGCCAGAGTCTGTGCCTCACCGGCAATGTTCATCATATGGGCCTGAAGCGCTGGCACGAGCGAAAATCCGCACCCGAGCATAAACAGCACGATGAGAATCGGGGTCTGCAGTGTGCCCGTAAGGGAAAACAGGCCCAGAAAGACGATGTTCCAGGCGATGATGCCAAATATGGATGGGATCAGCGCAATGTCCGCCAGCCTGCCACCGATAATGTTGCCAGCAACCATGCCCGCCCCCCAAAGAACCAGGATCCATGGCACGGCTGAGGTTGAAAACCCGGCAGCTTTCGTCAGCGCCGGGGTGATAAAGCTGTATACGGCAAACATGCCCGCAAAGCTGACTGAAGCGACGGCAAACGTCATTAGGATCTGTGGGCTCTTCAGCGCGCCAAGTTCCTTGAGCGGTGAAGCGGACCTGTCGGCCGCCACGGATGGGACAAAAAGCATAACCATTATGGACGTCAGCACCAGGCCCGCTGCCACCATCCAGAAAGAGATTCTCCAGCCCAGCGTCTGGCCCGCCCATGTGACAAGCGGAACGCCGGCAACGTTCGCTACGGCCAGTCCCAGCATAACGTAACCGATATACCGGGCTTTGTGCTGTGGCGAGACCATTGAAGCCGCCACGAGCGCGGAAACGCCGTACCAGGCGCCATGAGGCATACCAGCAATAAAGCGTGCTGCGAACATGGAATTATAGCCCATGGCCAGAGCGCTCAGGGCATAGCCTGCAAGTGTAATAATTAACAATATCAGCAGAAGGTTTTTACGGGCCCGGCGCGCGCCAAGCACCGCGATCGCAGGGGCACCGACCACCACGCCTGCAGCATAGGCGCTGATATAGCCTCCCGCGGCAGGGATTGAAACGCCGGTTCCCCGCGCAAGATCCGGCAGGAGGCTCATGGGCGCAAACTCGCCCGTTCCGATGCATAATCCGCCCGCGCCCAGCGCAAGCATGGCCGGAAAAAGACCCACAGGTGGATGAATACGTTCATCCTGCCGTGAAAGCGTTTGTTCAGACATTGACTATGACTCCTGATCCCGTTCACTGCCGGGTGCAAAAAAGAAGAACCGCTACCAGTCGGGTAAGGGCTCTCAGCTATGTGCAACTTATGAGTCACAACGTTCAGGAAAGAACGGCAACAGGCAGTGGTATATTGAACTGAAATAAACTATAAACGTCTCCTTTCGGTTATTGATGAATCAGATAGTCAGTAACGATGAGTATTATTCAACAATTCTGTTGCTGGTTTCGCCATGCAGGGTGATAAGCGTTATTTCGGCAGGTTTTCCAAGCCGGAAGGGAAAACCGTTCCAGATGCCGGAACCGTTGCTGACGTAAAGCTTCAGGGGCCCTGCTTCATACAGCCCGGACACAAAACCGTTATTAGCCGATGCGACCAGCCTGTCGAGACCGGCAATCATACCGCCGTGAGTATGTCCGGAAAGCTGAAGGCTAACTCCGCTTTCTGCGGCCTCGTCAGCATTTTCAGGCCTGTGGTCAAGAAGGATGACGGTTTCACCCGGGCGGGAAAACTTCAGGGCCAGGGACAGATCAGGACCCGGCAGGCCGTATGATGGCGCAACGACATCCGTCACGCCCGACAGATACAGCGAGTCGCTGCCACGGCTTATACGGTAACCGGCATTATTAAGAAAATGCAGGCCCAGTTTTTCAAAGGTCTGGATCCAGTTTTCAGCGCCGAAGTAATATTCATGATTGCCCGTTACGGCAAAAACGCCGTCCTCAGCCCGCAGCTGTCCAAGCGGCTCAATGTCGGAGAAACGCGCTTCTGGCCAGCCATCAATCATATCCCCGGTAACCACAATCATATTCGCATCGAGCTCACGGGTGCGGGTAACAACATCCTGTATCCAGCTTCGCGGCAGCAGTCTGCTGGCGTGCAAATCCGTCAGTTGAACTATCCGGTAACCATCAAAACGGGGGGACAGGCTCCTGAGCGTGACGTCTATCTTTTTCACTTCAGGAACCGCTGTACCATTTTTCAGGGCCAGCGCTGTGAGCATGGCCGCCAGAACAGGCAGGATAAACCAGAAAGCTGTATGCCATTTCATCCGGCGTCCTGATACCAGTCGGTGCAATATCCAGAACAGGTCACGCAGTACTAACAGGACTGCCATAAAGACGGTCATACCGAAAAACCCGGTAGTAAGCAGCAGCAACGGTTTTGGTATCTCAGGAGAAAACATATTCCCCGTAAATAATTTCGTGATCAGATGAAACTCGCAGGCCACAATCATTGCGCCTGCGACGGCTATTTTTACCGAAACCGGGGCGGGAAGCGGCCTGATAAAACGAAACAGCACGTAAAGCGCTGGAATGAGGGTCCAGATATGAAACACGCGGAAATCTCCCGGGAATTAAAAACTGTTAGTTTGCCGTGGCAGCGGGTTGCAACGTTTTGTTGAATGAATCTAAACTTACCATCCTTCAGGAACGATTTAATGCAATGTCATTTGACATTGCATTGAATTTTAATCAACGGTTTAACGCCATGTCCTCCAGACTGTCTACCACGCTCACCCGAAGCGATCTTGCTGAGCTCAACGCATTTCTTATCACTGAGAAAAGGCGCAGTTTTACTAAGGCCGCCATAGAACTGGGGATCACCACCTCTGCGCTGAGCCATACCATACGCAATCTCGAGACGCGCCTGGGTGTCAGGTTGTTGAACAGAACAAGCCGTACGGTCTCTCCGACCGAAGCGGGCGCAAGCCTTGCTCTGCGTCTTGAAACAGGCTTTAAAGAAATAGGCGACGCGCTTGAGGAAATTAACCGCATGCGCGATCGGCCCGTTGGAAAGCTCAGGCTTAATGTGCTGAGTGACGGAGCACGCCTCATCATGGCGCGACATCTTCCACGCTTTATCAGCAAATATCCTGAAGTGGAACTCGAAATCAGCGTTGATGACAGAATGGTCGATATCGTCCAGGAAGGATTTGATGCCGGGATCCGCTTTGGCGGAACCGTTCCTGAAGATCTCGTTGCAGTCCGCCTGGGGGGAGAACTCAGATGGGTAGCGGTGGCATCGCCACGCTATCTTTATCAACATACTCCCCCTGCCGTGCCTGAGGATCTGCGCCTGCATAACTGCATTCAACTGCGCACCGGGCAAGGCGTCATCTACAAATGGGAATTCCGTAAAGGAGAAGACTATCGCGTAGTTGACGTCAGGGGGCAGCTCTGTGTGAGCGAAACGGCGCTGGCAATTGAGCTGGCGCTGTCCGGCGTCGGTATTGCTTACTGCCTCGAAGACCGGGTGAGTGATTATATTCGTGACGGCAGGCTCAGGATTGTCCTTCCTGAATGGGCTCCTCTGGAAGAGCCGATGTATCTGTACTATCCAGGTCACAGACAAGTTCCCCAGGGATTAAAGGAACTTATCGAAACTCTGAGAGAAGAAATAGAACTAACACATGCAGTTTCAGCCTGAATCAGGCTCAGGGATTCGCAAATCACCTGAGCCTGAATTTCATAACCTGTTACGGATGTTTTTGAAGCATTTCCTTAAGGTTATGACGTGAGGTCGTTATGATAGTCCAGGGATCTTTTGGCGCGTCATGCTCAACAATATACCACTCAACCCCACTGCTTCTCCCCGCACTGATGATTGAGCGCCATTCCAGCAAACCTTCACCTGCCGGAGTGAAATTCATTTCGTCATCACGAATCCCGATAGCAGCGTTATCTTTTGCATGAATCGCATAGACGCGTCCTGAATATCTTGCAATTATTGACGCAGGATCCTGTCCTCCACGTGCAGCCCATGCCACATCGAGTTCAAGGCTAAGATTATTCTTGTGGGTATGCTTCATAATCAAATCCAGGGCTGTCACATCATCATACTTCTTCATCTCAAAATTATGATTATGGTAAGACAACGACATTCCTTCATTTCTTAACGCCTCCCCCATACGATCAAGCCTCCTGGCGTAATCTATCCATCCCTGTTTTGTCGTAGGTCGTTCATTAACCTCAATCCATGGGACAACGAGGTGAAAGTTTCCTATGCCTTTGTTAAAAGCAACAATTTTTCCGCGCTCGCTCTCAAGAGCAGATAGCTGTACATGCGATGAAATAACGTTAAGCTGATATTTTTTCAACGTTTCCTTCATTGTCGGTAAATCCATGTGATGATCACCGACAAGTTCTACATGTGAAAATCCCGCTTTTTTAGCCATGGCAAACTGTGCATCGGTATTACCAACATTTCTAAGCGTGTACATCTGAATAGCAATATCGTCCTGCGCTTCGGTGCGGGCATACCCCACCATGCTTGCCATCATAAGGACTCCACAAAAAATCGAGTTTTTAATCATTATCGTTCTCATTAAAAAAGTAATCGATTACAAAATATAATTCGGCAGATTTTTAATACAACAAGCATCCATAAAAATGTGAACTAAATCACTGAAAGTAATTTTCCCTAATAAGCAATATAAGTTAATTCATTTGACATTTTTGTTAAAAATCAATCCACAGCAGTAATCCAACTCCATTACAGAGGTCGCTGAATATACGTGTCGACATTAACCATTAGAGTTCGTGCTTAACGTCCGTTTATGGCACAGGGCTGCTGTTGCAGCCCTGACAACCTTAGACTTCAATCGATTCAGAGATCTCTAACGCATCATCGACTTCGATGCCTAGATAACGGACAGTGCTTTCCAGTTTCTTATGGCCCAACAGAAGTTGGATCACCCGGAGATTCTTGGTTTTCTTGTATATCAGGTAAGGTTTTGTTCTTCTCATGGAATGTGTGCTGTAAAGCGAAGCTTCGAGACCAAGCTTTTCTACCCACCCATGAAAAATTCGGCTGTATTGTCGGGTTGATATGTGCCGGTTAGTTCCGATCCGAGACCGAAACAAGAAGTCTTTACTGTGCAAATTGCCAAGCTTTATCAATGCAGCAACAGCTTCTCTTGTCCCTTTGGTTATCTCAAATTGCACAGGGCTTCCGGTTTTCTGTTGCAGCACCGTTGCTCTGCTTGAAACCGAGCTACCATATGCAACATCAGATACTTTGAGGTTCACCAGATCGCAGCCTCGTAGCTTACTGTCTAAGGCCATATTGAACAGAGCTAAATCACGCGTTTTACCTTCCAGTTCAAGCCGGATTCGGATCCCCCAGATATGAGATATCTGAAGTGGTCTTTTTTGGCCTATGATACGGTCTTTATTCCACGGTGACGTGTTCATACTCAAATCTCCTGCAATGTGGGAGATTTGAGTATGGTTGTCTCTTATGAGCGAAGAGCAGATGTTTGCATTTTCGCTCATACATCGATAAATGAAATATGGCTTACGGATTACATAAAAAGAGCCCGGTGTAATCGAACAATATAATCTGCAGTCGGATTGGATTGCTTATCGCCCATTCGCTCCTGAATTGCCTGAACAGCAATATCCCGACGCGCAGGCAGCCGTGTTTTTTCCGTTGCGGCGATCGCTGACTTCATTTCATCAAATGTGAGGTCAGTACAGTAGCAAGGTGCACCCGGTTGTTGACGCCATGACTCCTCAACTGTACCTGCATCGAAGGCGTCAAACCCCGTATCACTGACAAGACGCATAATCAATTTTTTGTGCTCTACGATATTCCCTGCCACCGGAATTGAAATACGTCCTGCTGTACCCTCTGCTTTACCTTTTGTAGCGAGAGAATCTGAACCTATTGCATTCCAGGCCTTCACCAGTGGACGGTTCAGGAGATGCGCTACCCACGCGCTTTCGACCTGACCATCTGAGAACCCATCGATGATTCCGTCGCGATGTGGGTAATAGTTCGACGTGTCAGCAACGATAACATGACTGGGTAATGTCCGGATCAGAGGCGCGATATCCGCAACCTTTGCCATAGGTATGGACAGGATGACAACCTGTGCATCCTGTACTGCACTGGCTGCATCGGCTGCTTCAGCGCCCGTTTCAAGCACGTCGGGGGCTATCGTTTCAGGCCCACGTGAATTTGCAACCTTAACGGAGTGACCGGCAGAGGCGAGACTGCGAGCAAGCGTTTTACCGATATGGCCGGTTCCCAGAACAGCAATCCGGTACTTTTCATAATTAATCATAACATCCCCTTTTTGGCTCAGGCCGTTACTGCACGGTTACGTTTAACGATGGCATCATGAGTGAGTTGTTCGCCTGCAGACATAAACTCCTTGATCAACGCATCTCTGTTTAGTGGAGCGCGAGTTTTATCCGCTGCCTTAAGGGCTGCTTCAAGCTCTCCGGTTTTTAGCTCAGTACAGTAGGCTGGCGTGCCGGGCTGTTGCCGCCATGATTCGCTAAGCGTACCGGCATCAACTGCATCGAAACCGGTCTGACTGACCAGTTCAAGTGCAACAGATTTTGCTACCGTACTGTCGCCGGCAACCGGAATAGCGATACGTGAGGGTGAACCGGCAACCAGCCCTTTATCTTTAAGCGTCTCGGCCAGAACAGCGTTCCAGGCTTTGACAAGAGGGCGTTTGACTATTTCACTGGCATACACGCTTTCAGGTTTGCCTTCACGGATCTCTTCAATGTCCCCGTCGCGGAAGGGATAGTAGTTAGACGTATCAATGACGATCACGCTCTCCGGAACATCACGCAAGAGTTCAGCCAGTTCAGCATGCTTATCAAAGGGCGTAGAGAGGATGATGACATCCACATCTCGTACGGCTTCCTGACGCTCAACCGCCAGTGCCCCAGCTCTTCGCGCAATCTCTGCAATTGTTTCCGGTCCCCTTGAGTTAGCCAGTTTGACCTCATGGCCCTGCACAGAGAGCTTATGTGCCAGAGTCGCACCAATGTTTCCAGCGCCAATAATGCCTATTTTCATACCAGTACCTTTTGTCTGAGTGGAGGATGATCAGTTATCAGCGGGATGGGCAAAGTTATTGAGGGTATCTCGTAACTCCTCGAGCTTCGCATCCGATAACTGACAGGCTGATTTGATTTTTTCGGTTACGTGCCACAGCTCGCTTTGCAAAGCGAGCCCGTCATCCGTAAGAGTAATGAGGACTCGCCTTTCGTCAGCGCGATCCCGCATGCGAACTATGCGTCCGGCAGCCTCAAGCCGTTTGAGAAGGGGGGTAATGGTGCCGGTATCCATGCCGAGCTTATTCCCGATATCACCCACGGTGCGTGGGGTTCCGTTAAACAACTCCAGCATGACCAGATACTGGGGAAAGGTTAGCCCCAGCGGGTCCAGCAACGGCTTATGTAACCGGTTCATGCGGCTCGCCGCACCATAGAGGGCAAACGAAAGTTGTGTCCCTATTTCCTGTCGTGACTGCATGCTCATATGCCAATCCGTTATCTTGTAGATGATTATATAGTGCACTAGATAAAACCATATAACAAACTTTTAATCAGTTAAAGAGTGATGAATGAGTAATTCGTGCGGTATGACAATGACAACAAAGCAGGCTGAGAAGTCTCCAGACTGACGGGTACTATCGTTCCAGGCTATTCAAACAGGTCCGCTTCTGGCACTAAACGGGCTAAAGCAGACTGATTTGATGAGATAAGGGTATAGATGAATTCTCCATACCCTTGAACGATTACTTCCCAGTTGATTTGCTTGGTTTCAGTCCTGGGGTATTGCCGGGTTTATCCTTATTATCACGTCTGCGTTGATCGGGTTTTCCTGTTGATTTTGCGATTGGTTTTGGACCAGGTTTAAGCCCCATAATCATACTCCTTAGCCATGTCAGAGGTTATTCCTCAGTGTGGATATAAGGGGAGCGGTAAGAATTATCAAGCTTGTATGGGCGGTGAAAAGTGACTACTTGATTATTATGTGAGCAATGTCAGATTTTAACACATAGCGGCCAGCCCATTACTGAAGTTAGCCAAAAATGAGTCGCGATGAGCCCTCAATAATGAGGGCCACCTCGGAGATTGTTAGGCTGATTTCGCCAATTGCCGATGCAGGACCTGAAGGCTAGTTCCCGCCCCTGTCCATGCAGCAGCCGAGCCGACCACATACAGGTTTTGCTTGGCGCGTGAGACGGCTACATTGATTATGTTTGGTGGGCTTGCCGCCCACTGACGTGCTCTTTGCTGACTCGCTTTCGGCGCACCCAGCAACAGGATTACCGTGTCCGCCTCTCGGCCCTGGAACGTGTGGATTGTGCCTACACGATCACGGCACCATTCATCCAGCTTTACGCCGAACGTTCGCAGCAGATCAGTTTCACTGTCGAGACGCCGACGCATGTTCTGCTCTACGATCTTGAATGGTGTGATGATAAATACGTCCGGATTTGTAATGCCCGATGCTGCCAGCTCTTTGAGCATTCGCACAACCGCTTCGCCCTCGTCGGGACACCACTTCGTCTCAGCATCGCCATTGATATCCACCCAGTGAGATCTCCCCAAAGCCGAGCCTATAGATCCGGGTTTTTTAGGCCCGACAGCATGGACCATCTGCCCGGCATAGGCGATGGAGTTAGAAACATCAAACATTGGGTTCTGGCAACGCCTGTGAACGAGCAATGGCAGCCCGACTTCTCGATCACCTACGTCCATGACGAAGGTGGATTTGAAGCGCGATGCCTGATCAGCAAGGGTCTGCGTAGATGCTGCGGGGGCAGACCATTCGACTTGGTCAATGTCAAAGAACTTGCAGATTTCGGCGTTCAGCTTTTCAGGAAGTGAAACTACAGGTGGGATTTGCAACGGGTCACCTACCACAATGGAGCGCTTTGCCCGCATGATAGCTCCAACTGCTGCCTGAGGAACGGCTTGGCCCGCTTCATCTACCAGAAGCCAACCAATGCTCTCTGGTGGCAGATCCCCGAACATCGTCCGAACAGAGGCGAATGTCGTGGACACGGTCGGCACAACCACGAAAAGGCTTGACCAAAGGTCGGGGAGAAGTTCACGGTGAGCGGAAGACTGGAAGGCACCAGCTACCATGCCTGACATCAATAACCCAAGATTGTGTTGCAAGCGGCTGGCCGAAGCATCGATGAACGTTTTATGCACAGTCAGGGCAGCGGCGAAAAGATCCTCCCGCAGGCGATGAACCTCATCGGGAAGCCATGGCGCAGTGAGGTGGATAGCCTCGTGCTCGCGCTCGAAGAACCTCTCATCAACGACCCTGTCTCCCATACGGTTTCGTGCCTGTGCCTCGGTTGCCTTCAATTTCGAGACAGCCTGACATTTGCTGGAAATTTCCTGGTCGAGTTGCTGTAACTGGGACTCAGTATTGCTCCACTCAGCCCTTGCAAGCTCCAGGGCCCTGTCTGTCTCCTGCGCCCGTATGACTGATTGCTGCAAGGTCGTCGAGAGCTTCTGCAGTGTCGATCTCCACGACTTCCAGGCCGCAGTCGCAAACAAACGGGAGAAGAAACCTGGACGGCAAGCAAGATGGCTGTCGAGCATGATCTTGTCCTGCTCGATCTGCGATTTTGCCTTCTCATGCTCTCGTTGGCAGGATTCAGCAGTCTTGTGTGCCTCTTCGACGGCTTCATTCAGACTCGGTCGACGCTGTTCAGCCCTTTGAAGTTCGGTGATCGCTCCCTTGAGCGCCTGGATATCCCGTCGCATCTCTTCGATGCTGGCGATTTCGGCGTCTACCGTCTCCTTAAGTTTAAGAAAGGCGGTTCGCGCTTTCAGCCAGGCCGCAGCAGCATCCGCTTCGTTGGTGCTGGGCCGCTCATTGACAACCACGCTGGGCATCACACGATCGATGGTTTCGCCAGTTCGCTCGTCCTTGATCTCACGCATGACATTTATGCCGCGAGCTGCTTTCAGGTAGGTAAGGAAACCACCGTCTTCATTCCACCAGAAACCTTGCTGAAACGCGCCTCGGTTGCTGCTCTTGCCGAGAGCAGCGGCGATCAGCCCCCAGGTTTCGACAGTGTCGGAGGGGATGTCCCCCTCGGCCTCGGCTTCGAAATAGCCGGCGCGTTTGGGATTCGCAATCAGGTCGCTGATGGACCGGAAGTAGGCGATCTGTTCATGGCGACCATTGGCTTCCTTGAGAGGAAGCTCTTTACTGACGTTTTCGACCGCTTTGTTATTGGAGGAGGCTACGACGATCTCATGGCCCCTCAAGGATGCATGTAACTTGTAGAAGTGCAGGAATGCATTGGAACCGAATGCCAGCTTCTCGCCTGTTGTGGAAAAGGCATCCTGCGGTTTGTTGAAGCCGGACATCGCCGTGGCCCGATCGAGAATGCATCCAACGACGATATCCCGGAGAAGAGTGGTCTTACCGGTTCCCGGAGGCCCATTGACGCCGATGATACCTGGAGCATCATTCAGCTCAGCACGCGCCGCATTCACGGCAGCCTGTTGAAGCAACACCAGTGGATGGCCGCCTTTCGAAGGCCAACGAGCCTGCGGCATGAGCGACGGTGCGACGAACGGCTCAACTGCGGAAATGGGCGATAGCACGTCGATTTTCTGGTCAGGTCTGCCAATTCCCATGTAGCGGCGCAAACCGGTTCCGGCTTTGCCCGTCTCGAGCAATTTGGTTGCTTCACCGAGATCTTCAAGATAGAAGGAATTCAGTAATGAAGGTTCAGGCGGCGCCTTAGCCTTGAAATGATGAAACACCTTAATCGCGAATGTGGGTGGCTCAACCAAATGCTCGGGTACACTGAACTGCGATACAAGCCATTTATAAGCGTTATGAACAACATTCAGATCGATCGGTATGGGTTCTCCATCTTTGTTGTGGTGGCGAATCATTCGATCCAGATGCTTGATAATGCGCGGCTCAACATTCGGCCAATTCCCTAAACTCCCAAGCTTCAGATCGAGAGCCGGCTTGAGTGCCCAGGCAAAACTTGACACGGCAACGCCTTTTTCCTCAAGCACATAGCCTTCTTTGTCGATCAGGATCGAGCCGATGGCCGCTTTCTTACCGTCCGGGCGTGAACGCTCCTCATCCTCGCCAAAAACCTTGACCAGCTCGTCCGTCGCCTTGTCGAGAGCGATGGAGCCGAGGACGACCTCGAAATAAAGCTTATAACTGGGCTTGCTGCGGGCATTTGGTCCCCATGGAACACCTCGCTCCAATAGAGCAACCCTAGAGCGGTCGCCGGTTGCCATATCCTCTGGGCGTTTATAACCTTGAGGCGACAGTGCTTCGAGGGCTGTCCATGCTGCCAGTATTGCTCGCGCATCATTCGCCTTACCTGATGGAGAAAAAGACGGGATCGGACCAAGGTCGATTTGGTCTTTGTCGAATTGCTCTCGTATGGCAGAGTCTGGGATGGCCTTCAGTTGCAGTTGCTCTTCCGCAGCAGGCGAATTGTGGGGCACAACTCGAGAAGATTGAATGGACACCGAATCGGGATGGCGTGTTGATGGGCTGGAAGCCGACATGGCGACCACGCTGTGGCCGCTAAGTGCAAATAGAGATTGCTCGATTTTAGCCGTCAGCGTCCGCGCCTTGGCAGTGTTGCGAAAGGTCAGCTCGCTCAACAACTGTTCAAGTTCGCTAACATTGTTGCTGGACTGCTCGAAGATTGCTTCCAGATCGAAGATTGATTTTTGCGCATACTGCCGTGTCTTCATTTATTTCTGCGGCTCCATATCCCTTCCATTAAGAGATATTATGCTAATTAGCTTTATTTCTAAAACTACTAGCTTTCGCTTGAAATATAAATTCTCATCTGGCCCACTACTAAAGTGGGAACTGTCATTAATTATCCGTCATCCCGCTAAACGCTCTCCCCTCATACCTCCCTCAATCATATTTCCGCGATCAGCAGCCATAACAAAATCAGCCCACCATTGCATCATCGGTCGCCGTTGCTCAAGGTAATCACTGCGGTTATAAGCGCGACGTACCTCATTTTTGTCTACATGAGCCAGTGCTGCTTCAATGACATCAGGCAGAAATCCATCCTCATTGAGTGCCGTACTAGCGATAGAACGTAAACCGTGTGATACGAGTATGCCTCCTAAGCCAGCACGCTTGAGTGCAGCATTCACTGTCTGGCTGTTCATCGGCTGGGTAGGCTTAATGCGACTGGGAAAGATAAATTCTCGATTACCACTTAACGGCTTCATCATCTCCAGTATCGCAATTGCTTCATCTGACAATGGAACAGTATGGCCGCGGTTCATTTTCATGCGTGCTGCAGGAATCTTCCACTCTCGCGCTTCTATGTCTACCTCTTCCCAGCGAGCTTCAGCCGCTTCGGCAGGGCGGGTAATAGTAAGAAGTTGCCACATGAACAGGCAGCGTGTGGAAAGGCTAATGCTGGCTGTTCGCATTGTCTGCATCAGTTGAGGTAGCTGGTCCGGTCGAATGCTGGGCATGTTCTTTTTCTGAGGCTTCTCGAAGGCTTTACCGATATTAACGCTGGGAACAGCATCAATCAGCCCTGTGTTTTGGGCATAGATCATGACCTCATTAATGCGTTGGCACAGTCGACGAACGGTTTCCAGTGCTCCTCTGGCCTGAACAGGTTGAACGGCCTGAACCAGTGTGTGAGCTTTAATATCTGTAACGCTAACGTCCCCAATTGCAGGAAAGACATCTCTCTCAAGAGAGCGCCAGATATCTTCTGCATAGTCCGCTGTCACGCTTGCTTTCTTCACATTCCACCAACGTTCAGCTACGAGCTGGAAAGTATTGGTTTTGGCTTCAATTGAACTGCGCAGTTGTTCCTGCTGATGTTCCTGGGGATCAATTTGTTTCGCCAGAAGAGAACGGGACTCTGCCCGATAGTTTCGGGCATCGGCAAGGGTAACTGACGGGTAGGGACCTATGCTCTTCTTCGCACGTTTCTTAGTGACAGGGCGAATGTAGCGAAACTGCCAGATTTTACTTCCGCTGGATTTGATGAGTAGCTCAAGGCCATCACCATCATAGAGAACGTAGTCCGCTTCTTTGGGTTTGGCGGATTCGATTTCTTTAACGGATAGAGGTTTGGTTTGTCTTGCCATTGCCGGGTTTCCATAGTTTTAGGCACCTCAAAAACAATAAAGCTTTATGAGGTGCCTAACAAGGTGCCTAAAAGGTTCGGATTTAATTAGTTCTCTTCGGAATTCGCGGGACAAATTGAGGGCACAAAAAAACCCGCAGGGCTTGCGCCGTGCGGGCTCTTAGGACTTCATCGGATGACTCTGGTAATCACCGATGGAGAATTTTGGTGGAGCTGGCGGGAGTTGAACCCGCGTCCGAAATTTCTACATCCTCGGTACTACATGCTTAGTTTGTCTTTACATTCGCACGCCAGCTGCGGACAGACACGCCACTAACGAACTAGCCTGATTAGTTTTAACGCTTCAACCCCAGGCAGGGCTTCCACGCGATCTCTTTTGGGTTTGACCTCTCTTTGATCCCCGTCTTAAGAGCGGAAGCTAGGGAGAGAGGGCTCAGAGCAGGTTATTAAGCTGCTAAAGCGTAGTTTTCGTCGTTTGCGACTATTTTTTTGCGGCTTTTAACGAGGCAAACCGCCCCTCGGCATGCACCTTGGGTTTCGCAAATCCCGTCGAATCCAGAATCAGCCCCAATAGTGTTGAACTAAGTATACCAGATTTCACTTCCTGGATACCAGCCCGGAACGCTAACTTATTGAATAGTACAATAAGTGTGCAGAATCAACGTCCTGCGTTTTTCATGATGCGCGCTTTATCCAACTGCCACTCGCGTTCTTTCAGGTCAGTACGTTTGTCGTGCTGTTTTTTACCTTTCGCGACGCCAATTTTTACTTTGCACCAGGCGTTTTTCCAGTACAACGACAGGGCGACCACGGTGAAACCTTCACGGTTGATGCGTCCGTAGAGGGATTCCAGCTCACGCTTGTTCAGCAGCAGCTTACGGGTGCGTGTTGGGTCACATACGTAGTGCGACGAGGCGACGGTCAGCGGCGTAAAGTTCGCGCCGAACAGGAAGGCTTCGCCATCTTTAAGGATCACGTAGCTGTCGCCGATGTTGGCTTTCCCGGCGCGCAGCGATTTTACTTCCCAGCCCTGCAACGCAAGGCCAGCTTCGAATTCTTCTTCAATGAAATACTCGTGGCGAGCACGCTTGTTGAGCGCAATGGTCGCCGAGCCTGGTTTATGTGCTTTTTTCTTCGTCATAAGTGTCGTAAAGCCGTCGGTAATCTGATTTCAAAAAGTCACCTCATTGCGTCCTGTGAGGTCTAACGCGCTATCTTAGCACGAGATGAGGCTTAGCGTTTTTTTAACAGGTGATAAATGTTATTATTTATCCGTTGTGTGACCATGGAAAATGCTATGCCTCAGATTAGCCGTACTGCGCTCGTTCCTTACAGCGCGGAACAAATGTATCAGTTAGTGAACGATGTTCAGTCTTATCCAGAGTTTATCCCGGGATGTACCGGGAGCCGCGTTCTGGAGTCTGGCCCGACGCAGATGACTGCGGCGGTGGATGTCTCCAAAGCGGGGATCAGCAAGACGTTCACCACCCGCAATACGCTGACTAACAATCAGAGTATTTTGATGCATCTGGTGGATGGTCCATTTAAAACCCTGATGGGTGGCTGGAAGTTTACGCCACTGAGCGCTGACGCCTGCCGCATCGAGTTCCATCTGGACTTTGAGTTCACCAATAAGCTAATCGAGCTGGCGTTTGGCCGCATCTTTAAAGAGCTGGCGTCAAATATGGTTCAGGCGTTCACCACTCGTGCCAAAGAGGTTTACAGTGTCGCATAAGATTGCTGTAGAGGTGGTCTACGCGCTGCCGGAGAAGCAGTACCTACAGCGTGTAATGCTGGAAGAGGGGGCAACCGTAGAGGCGGCTATCCGCGCGTCCGGCATCCTTGAGCTTCGCAGAGATATCGACCTGGCGAAGAATAAGATCGGGATTTACAGCCGTCCGGTGAAGCTGGGCGATGTGCTGAGGGAGGGCGACCGGGTCGAGATTTATCGTCCGCTGATTGCCGATCCGAAAGAGCTGCGTCGTCAGCGTGCGGAGAAGGCGGGTAAGTAGCGCTTCTTTCCCTCACCCTGTTCCTCTCCCTAAAGCGGCGAGGGGATCAACACAAAACAAAAAAGGTGCTCAATGAGCACCTTTTTGCTTTTCTGACGCCTGATTATTTGGTCAGCGCAGGCTTGTTGTCGATGTTGGTCAACACACCGGCGCTGCTGAAGGTCAGCGTCAGGGTCTGCTGGGTCACGCTTTCGTGGCCTGGCTGCTGACGGAATACATAGAACCAGGTGTTAGTGCCGAACGGATCGGTCATCATCGGGGTTCCCAGTGCATAAGCGACCTGCTGTTGTGTCATCCCCACGCGGATTTTGGACACATCGTTAGGGGTAAGGTAGTTCCCCTGGTTGATGTCAGGACGGTAAACCACTTTCTCCAGAGTGGAACAGCCTGCGGTCAACATCAGAAGAACCGCTGCGGCAGCGGTCAGCATTTTACAACGCATAGTGATTTGATTCCTTTTCGGGCCCGAGCAGAACGCGGCTCATATGTAATATGCCGATGATAATAGACCTTGCCCCACTTTGAAACCGGTCTGGCGGCGTTTTTGTTGTTCTGTATGACCCTGAGATCCCGAAAAAGTTTATGCCGCCAGCAGTTCTTTCGCGTTCGCGAGCGTATTACGCGTGACTTCACTGCCTCCGAGCAGTCGTGCCAGCTCCTGCAGACGCGCGCGTTTATCCAGCGGCTTCATGTGCGTTTCGGTCATTTCGCCGTCGGTTTCTTTACTGACAATAAAGTGATGATGACCACAGCCCGCAACCTGCGGCAGGTGGGTGACACACATCACCTGCGTTGATTCACCTAGCTGGCGCAGCAGTTTACCCACCACTGCCGCCGTTGGGCCGCTGATGCCGACATCCACTTCATCGAAAATCAGCGCCGGGGTTTCCATTTTACGCGCGGTAATCACCTGAATCGCTAGCGCAATACGCGACAGTTCACCGCCGGATGCCACTTTGGAGATGGCCTGCAGCGGCTGCCCCGGGTTGGTGGTGACGCGGAACTCGATGCGATCCGCTCCTTCTGCCGTCAGGTGGTTCTCTTCAAAACGGACATCAATAGTGAATATACCGTGCGGCATCGCCAGCGTGTGCATGCTGTCGGTGATGTGCTGGCTTAGCTCCTGAGCGTAATGTTGACGGATCTCATGCAGTTTTTTCGCCGTGGTCAGCGCCTGCTGATGATGCAGGTTCACTGCCAGAGAGAGGGTTTCCTGCGAATCCGCCTGATCGTCAAGCTGCTGCTGTTCTTCGAGCAGAGACTGATAATAGCCTGGTAGTTCTTCCGGCGTGACATGATGCTTGCGCGCCAGTGAAATCTGACGAGAAAGGCGCTGCTCCAGCTCAAACAGGCGGTTCGGGTCGAGGTCCAGCCGTTCACAATAATGACGCAGTTCGTCACTGGCTTCTGAGATTTGAATCGCGGCCTCTTCCAGCATATCCAGTACGCCAGAAAGTTTACTGTCCATGCCGGCCAGTTCGGTGACCAGTTGACGGACATTGTACAGCTGGCTCTGCAGGTTAACGTCTTCGCCATCTGCCAGCATGTTGAGGGCATTCTGGCTGGTTGAGAGCAGGTGGCCGCTGTTGGCGAGGCGCTTGTACTCTTCGTCAATTTGTTCAAACTCACCCGCCTGCGGGTTGAATTCGTTCAGCTCTTTAAGCTGGTACGCCAGCAGCTCCGCACGCGCGGCGCGCTCCTGGCTTTGCTGCTGGTGCTGGGCGAGCTCGCGGCAGCTCTGATGCCACTGGCGGAAGTGCTCCGCCATAAGCTGAGTAAGCGCGTACTCACCCGCATAGCCATCAAGCAGGGCTTTCTGCTGTTCTGGTTTGACGAGTTGCTGATGCGCGTGCTGACCGTGGATCTGGATAAGCAGCTGGCCGAGTTCGCGGAGCTGGGAGAGGGGGACTGCAGTGCCGTTGATAAAGCCACGGGAGCGCCCGTCGCTGCTGATCACGCGGCGAAGTAAACACTCACGTCCATCTTCGAGCTGATTTTGTTCCAGCCAGCGCAGGGCTGCAGGGGTATCTTTCAGGGAGAAACGTGCGCAAAGATCGGCACGGTTTGCGCCCATGCGCACCATGTCGCCCTCTGCACGGCCGCCAAGGCACAAGCCGAGGGCATCAATGGCAATGGATTTACCCGCACCGGTTTCGCCGGTGATCGCCGTCATGCCGCTGTGGAAATCGATCTCAAGCTCACGAACAATGGCAAAGTTGCTGATGGTCAGTTGTGCCAGCATAATTGTTTTCCTGTATGAAAAACCATAACTGTGTTTTCATACAGTATAAACTGGTTTTTTATACAGTAAAGTACTGGATGCAAAATCAGAACAATTTTTTTGACCAGCCAAGCTTCGAGCTTAATGTGTTGAAATAGCTGTAATCTTTCGGGTGAATCAAGTTCAGGTGGTAATCACACCGGCGAATAAGAACATCTTCACCTTCCTGGATTGGCAGCGCGATCTGGCTGTCGCAGCTGATCTCCAGGTCGTTACGGCGGTGCGAGAAGCGCAGACGTATCGTGCTGTCGCCGTTAATCACCAGCGGGCGCGCGGAGAGCGTGTGCGGGAACATCGGCACTAGCGTAATAGCATCCAGAGAGGGCGTCAGGATCGGGCCGCCCGCAGAAAGCGAGTAGGCGGTTGAGCCGGTCGGGGTGGAGATAATCAAACCGTCAGAACGCTGGGAGAAGGCAAAGATTTCGTCGATATAAACTTCGAACTCAATCATGTGTGCCACTTTACCGGGATGAAGCACCACCTCGTTAATCGCGGTGCTGATGCGCTTCTGGCAGTCCTGCTGGCACACCTGCGCTTCCAGTAAAAAGCGTTTTTCGCTGATATAATGACCTTCCAGCACGTCGGCCAGCTGTTGCTGCGCGTTGTCCGGGTCGAGGTCGGTTAAAAAGCCGAGATTGCCGCGGTTGATACCGATGACCTTGATGTCATAACGCGCCAGCGTGCGTGCCGCACCGAGCATGTTGCCATCGCCGCCCACCACCACGGCGAGATCGGCCTGTTGGCCAATTTCCGCCAGCGTGCCGGTTTTGACGCTCTTCAGCTGCAGTTCCTGCGCAATTTGCTGCTCGACCATCACTTCATAGCCTTTGCTACACAACCAGCGATACAACATTTCATGTGTCGTCAATGCGGTAGGGTGACGCGGATGCCCGACGATCCCAATACACCTGAAATGATTATTCATTTTCTGGAGGTCCTTGTGCCTGATGAATGATGACAATCTCTCTTGTTCCCTTGAATCCAGGAAACTGATCCCCATAATAAGCGAAGTTAGCGAGATGAATGCAGAAAAACGCGGAGAAATTCATGAGTAGTAAAGAACAGAAAACGCCTGAGGGGCAAGCCCCTGAAGAAATTATCACGGAACAGCACGATGAAGTTGAGGCTGTAGAGCCAGACGCATCTGCTGAGCAGGTGGACCCGCGCGATGAAAAAATTGCGAATCTGGAAGCCCAACTGGTAGAAGCACAGAATCGCGAACGCGACACCGTTCTGCGCATCAAGGCGGAAATGGAAAACCTGCGTCGTCGCACCGAGCAGGACGTTGAGAAGGCGCATAAATTTGCGCTGGAGAAATTCGTCAACGAACTGCTGCCGGTGATCGATAGCCTCGACCGCGCGCTGGAAGTGGCTGACAAAGCGAATCCGGACAACGCGGCGATGATCGAAGGTATCGAACTGACGCTGAAATCCATGCTCGACGTGGTGCGTAAGTTTGGCGTGGAAGTGATTGCGGATACCGATGTGCCGCTGGATCCAAACGTTCACCAGGCCATTGCGATGGTGGAATCTGAAGAGATTGAAGCCGGTAAAGTGCTGGGCGTGATGCAGAAAGGTTATACCCTGAACGGCCGTACCATTCGCGCTGCGATGGTGACCGTGGCGAAAGCGAAAGCCTAATTTGCTACCTGTAGTGCCGGGTGGCGGCATTCGCCTTACCCGGCCTACGCTTTATTCGGCAATACTTTCCCGAAGTGGCGTGACGGGCAGCACCTTCACCTGCTTAATCATATTGTCCTGCACGTCCAGGATATCAATATCGTACTGCTCAATGCGCACCCGCGTGCCCGCCGCTGGGATCTCTTCCAGCGCTTCCAGAATCATCCCGTTCATGGTACGAGCTTCATCTTCCGGCAAATGCCAGTTAAAGGCTTTGTTGAGTTCACGGATGTTCGCGCTACCGTCAATCAGTACCGAACCGTCGTTCTGCGGAGTCACTTCCTCCGCGAGGGAAGGGGACATCGACGTGGTAAAGTCCCCGACAATCTCTTCCAGAATATCTTCGACCGTCACCAGGCCCTGAATATCGCCGTACTCGTTGACCACCAGGCCGACTTTTTTCTTGTTGCGCTGGAATTTAACCAGCTGCGTGCTGAGCGGCGTACCTTCCGGCACGTAGTAAATCTCGTCCGCGGCGCGCAGCATCACCTCTTTGGTGAACTCTTTTTTCTCGGTCATCAGACGGTAGGCTTCGCGCACGCGCAGCATGCTGATGGCATCATCCAGCGAGTCGCGATAGAGCACGATGCGCCCATGCGGGGAGTGCGTCAGCTGGCGGACAATGGCTTTCCAGTCGTCGTTGATGTCGATACCGACGATTTCGTTACGCGGCACCATGATGTCGTTCACGCTCACTTTTTCCAGATCCAGCACCGACAGGAGCATATCCTGATTGCGCCGGGAGATCTGCGAGCGGGATTCGTTCACGATGGTGCGCAGCTCTTCTTTGCTGAGCGCGCTGCTGATAGTGACGTCGGCTTTGATCCCCACCATCCGCATTAAAACGCGCGTGACCATGTTCAGCAGCCAGACCAGCGGCATCATCAGGATCTGCAGCGGTGCCAGCAGGAAGCTGCTCGGATAGGCCACCTTTTCCGGGTAAAGCGCGGCGATGGTTTTTGGCAGCACTTCGGCAAACACCAGCACCACAAACGTCAGCACGCCGGTGGCAATCGCGACCCCGGCATTGCCGTACAGGCGCATCCCAACGATGGTGCCGAGGGCTGAGGCCAGAATATTGACAAGGTTGTTGCCGATAAGCACCAGGCTTATCAGCCGATCCGGCTTGCGGAGCAGTTTTTCAACGCGGCGGGCGGCACGGTTACCCTGTTTAGCACGATGACGCAACCGGTAACGGTTTAAGGTCATCATGCCGGTTTCCGAGCCGGAGAAATAGGCGGAGATGACCACCATGACGATCAGGATAACGATCAGCGTGGTGGTAGAGATGTGTTCCAGGGGGAACTCCTTTTATAACTTAGCCAGCAAATTGCTGTATGAAGCGGCTGCCAAAATAGGCAAGGGTGAGAATGCCCGCACCCGCGACGTTGAACCAGACGACGCGACGACCGCGCCAGCCTTCATGATAATGGCCCCACAACAGGACAATATAGACAAACCACGCGATGATGGAGAGCACTGCTTTATCGATATTCTCCACGCTGAAGAGGTTCTTCATGTAAAACAGGCCGGTGCAAAGCGTGAGGGTCAGCAGCACCACGCCTATCTGGGTGATGTGGAACATCTTACGCTCAATGACCATCAGCGGCGGCATTTCATGGTTGAACGCCAGCTTTTTGTTTTTCAACTGGTAATCAATCCAGGCGAGCTGCATGGCGTAAAGCGCGGCGATGATCAGCGTCGCATAGGCGAACAGCGACAGGCCGATGTGCACCAGCATCCCCGGCGTCGCCTCCAGATGCGTAATGAATTCATTAGGCATAAAGGTGGCTAAAGCCAGATTGATCAGCGCGAAGGTATAGACAATCGGCAGCAGCAGCCAGCCGCGATTTTTAGACGCGACGATGGTCATTACCGTACAGATCATCAGGCTGACCAGCGAGCCGACGTTGAGGACGCTCAGGTTTTGCACGCTGCCGTCGCCGGGAATAATGCGTGATTCCAGCGCAAACGCGTGGCTTATCAGTGCGATGACCGCCGAAAGAATAGCCATGCGCCGCCAGCCGCTGTTTTTTTGCAGCAGTCCGGGAATAATCAGCGCGAGGCTGACAGAGTAGGCAACAAGGGCGATCAGTGCGAAAACAGGCATATAGGCATCGACAGTTGTCTTAATAAGAAAGAGAAGCAGTATAACGTTACGTGACGCCTGCTCCAACCGTTGCATAACAACAAAGGCGCCTTCATGTTATACTCCGGCAAAATTCTGTGTATGTGTCGCTCAATGCGGCCCAACGTTTCTACTCAGGCGAGAGACAATGTTTGATAATTTAACCGATCGTTTGTCGCGCACGCTGCGCAACATCAGCGGCCGCGGACGCCTTACTGAAGAGAACATCAAGGAAACGCTGCGCGAAGTGCGCATGGCGCTGCTGGAAGCAGACGTGGCGTTGCCGGTTGTTCGTGATTTTATCAACCGCGTAAAAGAGAAGGCGGTTGGTCATGAAGTTAACAAGAGCCTGACCCCGGGTCAGGAGTTCGTCAAAATCGTTCGTAACGAACTGGTTTCGGCGATGGGCGAAGAGAACCAGGTGCTTAACCTGGCGGCTCAGCCGCCGGCCGTGGTGCTGATGGCGGGCCTGCAGGGTGCGGGTAAAACCACCAGCGTCGGTAAGCTGGGTAAATTCCTGCGCGAAAAGCACAAGAAGAAAGTGCTGGTGGTCTCTGCGGACGTCTATCGCCCGGCGGCGATCAAGCAGCTGGAAACGCTGGCCGAGCAGGTCGGCGTGGACTTCTTCCCGTCCGACGTTGCCCAGAAGCCTGTCGACATCGTTAACGCCGCGCTGAAAGAAGCGAAGCTGAAATTCTACGACGTGCTGCTGGTGGATACCGCCGGTCGTCTGCACGTTGACGAAGCGATGATGGACGAAATCAAGCAGGTGCACGCTTCTATCAACCCGGTAGAGACCCTGTTTGTCGTTGACGCCATGACCGGTCAGGATGCGGCGAACACCGCGAAAGCGTTTAACGAAGCGCTGCCGTTAACCGGCGTGGTGCTGACCAAAGTCGACGGCGACGCCCGCGGCGGTGCGGCGCTTTCCATTCGACATATCACCGGTAAGCCGATCAAGTTCCTCGGCGTGGGCGAGAAAACCGAAGCGCTGGAGCCGTTCCACCCGGACCGTATCGCCTCCCGTATCCTCGGCATGGGCGACGTGCTGTCGCTGATCGAAGATATCGAGAGCAAGGTCGACCGCGCGCAGGCTGAAAAGCTCGCCAGCAAGCTGAAAAAAGGCGACGGTTTCGATCTGACCGACTTCCTTGAGCAGCTGCGTCAGATGAAAAACATGGGCGGCATGGCAAGCCTGATGGGCAAACTGCCGGGCATGGGCCAGATCCCTGACAACGTTAAATCCCAGATGGATGACAAAGTGCTGGTGCGTATGGAGGCGATCATTAACTCCATGACGCTGAAAGAACGAGCCAAGCCAGAAATCATCAAAGGTTCCCGTAAGCGCCGTATCGCTGCCGGTTGCGGCATGCAGGTGCAGGACGTTAACCGCCTTCTGAAACAGTTCGACGACATGCAGCGCATGATGAAGAAAATGAAGAAAGGCGGCATGGCGAAGATGATGCGCGGCATGAAAGGCATGATGCCTCCCGGTTTTCCAGGGCGTTAATCGCTTTTGAGATTGCTTTTTGCCCGAAAATGAGTAAAATTTTCGGGCTTTTAATATGACACCCGGGCTCCGTTCCTCGATGGGGCCCGGTTGTTTTATTCACACAAGAGGATGTTATGGTAACTATTCGTTTAGCACGTCACGGCGCTAAAAAGCGTCCGTTCTACCAGGTTGTTGTGACTGACAGCCGTAATGCACGCAACGGTCGCTTCATCGAGCGCGTTGGTTTCTTCAACCCACTGGCCTCTGGCGCAGAAGAAGAAACCCGTCTGGATCTGGATCGTATCGCTCACTGGGTTGGCCAGGGCGCTACTGTTTCCGATCGCGTTGCTACGCTGATCAAAGCAGCAAACAAAGCAGCTTAATCTGTCACGGTGGTCATGATGAGCAATAAAGCACCTGTTGAACCGATCGTATTGGGAAAAATGGGTTCTTGCTACGGTATCCGTGGTTGGCTCAGAGTGTTTTCCTCCACTGAAGACGCTGATAGCATTTTTGATTACCAGCCCTGGTTCATCCAGAAAGCCGGTAAGTGGGAAGAGGTCGAGCTGGAAAGCTGGCGTCACCACAATCAGGACATCATCATCAAGCTGAAAGGCATTGACGATCGTGATGCCGCGAATGCGCTGACTAATTGTGAAATTGTCGTGGATTCGTCGCAGTTGCCACAGCTGGAAGAGGGCGACTACTACTGGAAAGACCTTATGGGCTGCCAGGTAGTCACCACTGAAGGTTACAGCCTGGGGAAAGTCATCGATATGATGGAAACCGGGTCAAATGACGTTCTCGTCATTAAGGCAAACCTGAAAGATGCATTTGGCATCAAGGAGCGGCTGGTCCCGTTCCTCGATGGACAGGTTATCAAGAAAGTCGATCTCGCTACTCAAACCATTGAAGTAGATTGGGATCCTGGTTTTTAAATTCTCCGGATAAACGGTAAAAGACGGCGCTATGTGGATTGGCATAATTAGCCTGTTTCCTGAAATGTTCCGCGCGATTACCGATTACGGGGTAACTGGCCGGGCAGTAAAGAATGGCCTGCTGAGCATCCAGAGCTGGAGTCCTCGTGACTTTACTCATGACCGGCACCGTACCGTGGACGATCGTCCTTACGGCGGCGGACCGGGGATGTTAATGATGGTGCAACCCTTACGGGACGCCATTCACACAGCAAAAGCCGCGGCAGGTGAAGGCGCAAAGGTGATTTATCTGTCACCTCAGGGACGCAAGCTTGATCAAGCGGGCGTGAGCGAACTGGCGACGAATCAAAAGCTGATTCTGGTCTGTGGGCGCTACGAAGGGATAGATGAGCGCGTAATTCAAACCGAGATTGACGAAGAATGGTCTATCGGCGATTACGTTCTCAGCGGTGGTGAGTTACCGGCAATGACGCTGATTGACTCCGTCGCCCGGTTTATTCCGGGGGTACTGGGCCATGAAGCTTCGGCAACGGAAGATTCCTTTGCCGATGGATTGCTGGACTGTCCACACTATACTCGTCCTGAAGTGTTAGAAGGGATGGAAGTACCGGCAGTGTTACTGTCTGGAAACCATGCCGAGATACGTCGCTGGCGTTTGAAGCAGTCGCTGGGCCGAACCTGGCTTAGAAGACCTGAACTTCTGGAAAACCTGGCTCTGACTGAAGAGCAAGCAAAGTTGCTGGCCGAGTTCAAAACTGAACACGCGCACCAGCAGCATGAACATGATGGGAAGGCGTAATACGCTCCCGAATATCAGTTTACCCAGGATAAGAGATTAAATTATGAGCAACATTATTAAGCAACTTGAACAAGAGCAGATGAAGCAGGACGTACCTTCCTTCCGTCCAGGTGACACCGTGGAAGTGAAAGTATGGGTTGTTGAAGGTTCCAAAAAACGTCTGCAGGCATTCGAGGGCGTGGTTATCGCTATTCGTAACCGCGGTCTGCACTCTGCATTCACTGTTCGTAAAATTTCCAACGGCGAAGGCGTTGAGCGTGTCTTCCAGACTCACTCTCCGGTAGTTGACAGCATTGCTGTTAAACGTCGTGGTGCTGTACGTAAAGCTAAACTGTACTACCTGCGTGAGCGTACTGGTAAGTCTGCTCGTATTAAAGAGCGTCTGAACTAAGATTCGCTTAAGCGACATCCTGTTAGAAAGGGCTGGCCGAAAGGCTGGCCCTTTTTTTATCCCATCGCACCTCTCGCATTAACCCTTTCGTCATAAATCATTTACAATGCTTGCCTCTTGAATGGAGGGGAAGTGAATAACGTACTGCATCAGCCTAACCGGAAACGCGCAGCGGCATTGACCGCGCTGTTTGCGATCCTGCTGATCGTGGTGGCACCCCTTATCTCCGTCTCGCTGCAGAAAGACCCAATGAGCGCCATGCCGGGCATGCATCATGACATGAGCATGATGTCGATGGACGAGCATCACGGCGATATGCCGCACACGATGCCGGTCGACCATGCGGAGGCGTGCGGCTACTGCGTGCTGTTAGCGCATGTCCCTGGCGTGATGCTCGCGCTGATAGTGCTGCTCAGTATCGTGCTGCAAAGGCTTCGCGTGAAGCCGCCACGTCAGGCGGTCAGCCACTGGCACTTTTTCCCCTGGCTTTACCCTGATACCCGCGCGCCGCCGCGGCAGTCTGCTTTTTCCCTTTAAAAACTCAATCGATAACTTTCTGCCTTAAAAAGGAAAAGTATGACTACCTGCACTCCGCGCGCGGCATGGGGAAACCTGCTGCGTCGCCTCCATTTCTACGTCGGGCTATTTGTCGGCCCGTTTATCTTCTTCGCCGCGCTGACCGGTACGCTGTACGTGGCGACCCCGCAGCTCGAGAATGCGCTCTACCGGGACGCGCTCCACACGAATTCCGTGGGCGAACCGAAGCCGCTGGCGGAACAAATCGCCACGGCGGAAAAGGCCGTTGGCTCAGATTTGCGTTTGCACGCCGTTCGCCCGGGGCTGGTTGAAGGTGAAACCACCCGCGTGATGTTTGCTGACCCGACGCTGGGGCCCTCGGAAAACCGGGCGATCTTTATCGATCCGGTAAGCCTGGCGGTGCTGGGGGATATGACGGTGTACGGCACCAGCGGGATTTTACCGCTGCGTCAGACCATTGATTATCTGCATACCTCTCTGATGCTGGGCGATATCGGGCGGCTCTATAGCGAACTGGCCGCTTCCTGGATGTGGGTGGCCGCACTGGGAGGGATTGCCCTGTGGTTTTATACCCGACCAAAACGCCGGATTAACAATCGCTTCCAGAACCGCCGTCGGGTGCATGTGACGCTCGGCTGGATATTACTGGGGGGCATGCTGCTCTTCTCTGCAACCGGCCTGACCTGGTCCCAGTGGGCGGGGGGGAATGTTGATAAGCTGCGCGCTGAGTTGAACTGGCTAACCCCGCAGGTGAATACGACGCTATCCGGCGTGCCGGAGAGCGTGGATGAGCACGCCGAACACCGTGGCCATCACGGCGGAATGGTGATGCCGGAAATGGCGATGGATCTGACGCGGTTTGACGGTGTGTTAAGCGCGGCGCGTAACGCGGGTATTGATGCCAACAGGCTGGAGATCCGCCCGGCGAAAACAATGGATCGCGCATGGACAGTGACGGAAATCGACCGCAGCTGGCCGACTCAGGTGGACGCCGTTGCGGTTGATCCCGGTACGATGCAGATCCTCGACAGAACCCGATTCGAGGACTTCCCGCTCATGGCAAAACTGACCCGCTGGGGCGTGGATTTCCATATGGGGATCTTATTCGGGCTGGTGAATCAGCTGCTGCTCGTTGCTTTCGGCCTTGCCCTGTGTGTGCTTATCATCTGGGGATACCGGATGTGGTGGATGCGTCGTCCGGCACAGTCGGCAATGAGTCCGGTGCAGACGCTTTCTCAGAGCTGGCTGGCGCTGTCAGGGTGGGGAAGAGGTGTTACCGTGGTCATCAGCGCACTGCTGGGGCTGGCTTTGCCGGTGATGGGCGTGAGTCTGGCGCTGTTTGTTCTGATTGACTGGCTGCGCTGGCGAGCGGCAACAGGCGTGTCGCTCACCGAATCATCCGCTAAATAATCCTATGGCGCGCTGATAACCACTGACACCCGGCGGTTTTCAGCGCGCCCTTGTGCAGTGCTGTTGCTCGCAATCGGATATTTTTGGCCTAATCCCCGGGTGGTGAGATTGCTGCGCGGGATATTCGCGCCCTTCGCCCACGCGTCGGCCACGGCATTGGCGCGTTTTAACGACAGGGCTTCGTTGTAGCTTGCTTCACCGTAATTATCCGTATGACCGTCCATTCGCGCGTGATTCAGGCCAGTTTTCGCCAGACGAGAGGCCATAGACTGGATCTGTGTTTCACTTTCCGGGCGCAGTCTGGCGTCATTCTTATCAAAGAGGATGGTGTCCGACATACCAAGCGACCAGTCGCCGTTCAGTTCGTTAAAACCGTATGACTTCATCGCCGCGATTTGCTCAGGAGTAAATTTGCCCTGGGGCGGCGACTGACAGCCTGCCAGAACCAGTGAGGCCATAACTAACGGCGCGAAGTAACGTTTTAACATAGTGTATCCTTTCTAACTTATTGTTTTCGTACGCTGGTTTTTAACCTGGTACATGTTGCGGTCAGCCCTCTCCAGTAATGCTTCCACGGAAGCATTTTCCCACGCCAGAGCAAAGCCAATGCTGAGTGACATCGATGCTTTTTGTCCGTTATGCAGATCAAACGGACGGATAAACTGCTGCGCTAGCGCAGCACAAATGTGTTGAACCTCTGGTTCAGAATGCACCCCGTACAGCACCATGGCAAATTCGTCACCGCCAAGGCGGTAGGACTGGTGGCGTTTATCGCCAAATTCCACCATCCTGCTGGCGACTTCAATCAGCACGCAGTCTCCTGCCGCGTGTCCCCAGGTGTCGTTAATAAACTTAAAATTATCACCGTCGAGGAAGAGCAGGGCCGAGTTTGTTTTTGCCGAGGGGTCATTCATTAATGCCGCAATACTGTTACGAAACGCAGCGCGGTTAGCAAGACCGGTGAGCGGGTCGTGCATGGCGGTACGAAGCAGTTGAGCGTTTTTCGCCTGGAGCTTAAGCTGCCACTCCTCCATCTCGTCCAGCAGGCTGTTGAAGTCTTCTCCAAACTGATGGAATTCTTCAATGCGCCCATCTTTCACCCGACGGGAAAAGTTGCGATTGGTGCGGACGTCATGCACAACGTCGGTGATATTTTGCAGCGCCGTGACCATGCCGCGGTGCAGAGACTGGGTAATGGTGAGCGCGACGACGGTTGCAAAAAGAATACAGCCGGTGAGGACGGCAAACGACATCCAGATGAAATGGCTGATAAGGCTGTCACGCGCGGTAAGACGTATTTCACCTATCTTCGCGCCGTTGTGCAGGATGGGCTGCGCAACCGGAACGGGGAAAAGCCAGCGGCTGACCAGCGCCCCCAGCGTGTCGTTATTATCCTTCGGGTTCCAGGACCAGTAGGCAAAGCGCTTTTTATGCCCGTTGATGACTTCTGCTACGGCAAACTGCCCCTGCTTACCCAGCGCATCGAGCGTTTCGTTGGCCGCCAGTGAATCGTTGAAAACCAGAGAGGCTTCAAGGCTGTGGCTCATTGTGGCGCCGGTTAATTCGAGATTTTTTTGCGCGTATTGTTTTAATGTTACGACCGAGGCAAAACAGAGCAATAGCCATATTAACGTCATTGTGATGATGACGCTTATCATGCTGTTTCGCCTCAGCGTTCTTTTAAAGGTCGGACGCTGCGTCGAGATGAAATCTTTATCCATGCTGCTTATTCCGTGCAAGCATCAATACATCCGGGTTAACCCTGACGCCACTGCGTGTCAACGCATCCAGATTGACGGAAAATCGCACCTGGTCACGATCGATTATCAGGCAAAAGGCGCTGCCAATAACACATTCCGGATTTTGCTCTGAGATTAATAGCAATGCTCTGCCCTGATATTGACTTATTAATTCAAGTTGTTTCGCAGGTGGTTCAGTCCCGAAATAAACAGCATCGCATGTCGCGGCCAGGGCTTCCCGATCGTTACGTACAATAACGGGGGTATAAGGTAACTCGTTATGCCCCTGGTCTTCGCTGAGCGCGTGCGTATAGTGAGAAGTGGCATAGATGCAGAGTTTAGGCTGACCGGAAAGCGACGGCCATCGCGTATAGCTCACTATGCCTGAGACAATAGAACGTACCGATTTATCTGTCTCCGAGAGCGCGCCTGCCATCGCCGGGCCCACCATAAGGAACAGCATTAGCACCAGAGTGAGTCGGAACAAAGAGTTCAAGTATAAATTTCTCACCAGAATCCGCCGTACCGCTCCGGAAATAGATGTCCTTAAGAGTTGCGGGCAGAATACCATTGTTTATCAGAACCGTCATTATGTCAGAAATAGCCCATGGCTGACCTAAGCTAAATCCTACAGTTGTTTATTTTCCAAAGAATAAAAGCAGACTTAATTAAGCCTGCTGGAACGCATACTTTCATCCATACCTTTTTGCCATGACGCATGCAGTTTCGCTGCATTTTCAACAGTATCACAACTGGCTGGATAAGATTTGCCCGCTAATCCCCATGCATGAATAAAGCCTTCTTCACACACTTTCTTCTGACCATCAGCATAGCCGCGAAGATATTCATTACGATCGACGTGGGGGTCGTTAAAACTATCGGCCAGGGTCTGGTTATCTTTAACCGGCAGGCCATTTATGGCGTCTTCTTTACCCGCGCTGAACCAGTCCGGGCTCGTCCAGTTGGGCTGGAAAGTGTAAGGATTAATCTGGCAGCCCGATAAAAACAGCGACAGCAGGACGAAAGCAATCGATCGCATAACCCTTCTCCTTTTTCTTCAGCATAGCCTGGCGGGAGAAATTTAGAGTGTAATTTAAACTTTACGATTTTAGCGGCTGATTTTTGCCTTTATTGTGCCAATGTAAACTAATGTGTACGTATTTTGGATTGAAATGTTTACTTTTTATGGTATCGTGGTTTCACCTCACTGAGGAAAACAACTATCGCAAACGAGCTTTACAGGATCGCTATCATGCAAAAAGACGCGCTGAACAACGTACATATCACTGACGAACAGGTTTTGATTACCCCGGATCAACTGAAAGCGGAGTTTCCGCTGAGCGCCGCGCAGGAGGCTCAGATCGAGCACTCTCGCCAGACCATTTCTGACATTATTGCCGGCCGCGATCCGCGCCTGCTGGTGGTTTGTGGTCCTTGCTCTATTCACGATCCTGAAACCGCCATTGAGTATGCGCGTCGATTTAAAGCATTAGCGGAGGAGGTCAGCGATAGCCTCTACCTGGTGATGCGCGTCTATTTTGAAAAGCCACGTACGACGGTTGGCTGGAAAGGATTGATCAACGATCCGCACATGGATGGCTCGTTTGATGTGGAAGCAGGCCTGAAGATTGCGCGTCGCCTGCTGGTGGAACTGGTCAGCATGGGGCTGCCGCTGGCAACCGAAGCGCTGGATCCAAACAGCCCGCAATACCTGGGCGATCTGTTTAGCTGGTCCGCAATTGGTGCGCGTACGACTGAATCGCAAACCCACCGTGAGATGGCGTCTGGCCTGTCGATGCCGGTTGGCTTCAAAAATGGTACCGATGGCAGCCTGGCGACGGCGATCAACGCCATGCGCGCCGCCGCCATGCCGCACCGCTTTGTTGGGATCAACCAGGCGGGCCAGGTGTGCCTGCTGCAAACGCAGGGCAACCCGGACGGTCATGTGATCCTGCGCGGCGGTAAAGCGCCAAACTACAGCCCGGCGGACGTGGCGCAGTGTGAAAAAGAGATGGAACAGGCGGGACTGCGTCCGGCACTGATGGTAGATTGCAGTCATGGTAATTCGAATAAAGATTACCGTCGCCAGCCAGCGGTTGCGGAATCCGTGGTCGCACAGATCAAAGACGGAAACCGTTCGATTATCGGCCTGATGATTGAGAGCAACATTCATGAAGGTAATCAGTCATCAGAACAGCCGCGCAGCGCGATGAAGCACGGCGTCTCCGTGACGGATGCCTGCATCAGCTGGGAAACCACCGATGCGCTGCTGCGTGAGATCCATAAAGATTTAAGCGGCCAGTTGGCGACGCGTCTGGCTTAAGAGGGTAGTTATGGTTGCTGAATTGACCGCACTGCGCGATCAAATTGATGAAGTGGATAAGGCGCTGCTGGACCTGCTGGCGCGCCGCATGGCGCTTGTTGCCGAAGTCGGTGAGGTGAAAAGCAAATACGGCCTGCCGATTTACGTCCCGGAGCGCGAAGCCTCAATGCTGGCCTCCCGTCGTAAAGAGGCGCAGGCGCTGGGCGTTTCGCCGGATTTGATTGAAGATGTTCTGCGTCGCGTGATGCGGGAATCCTATTCCAGCGAAAACGACAAGGGCTTTAAAACCCTCTGTCCGTCCCTGCGTCCGGTGGTGATTGTTGGCGGAGCAGGGCAGATGGGGCGTCTGTTCGAGAAAATGCTGACGCTTTCTGGCTATCAGGTGCGCATTCTGGAAAAAGAGGACTGGGCACAAGCACCAGAACTGATGAAAGATGCCGGAATGGTTATCGTCAGCGTGCCGATCCACGTGACGGAGCAGATCATCGGGAAGCTTCCTCCTTTACCAAAAGACTGCATTCTGGTGGATCTGGCTTCCGTTAAAAACGGTCCTCTGCAGGCGATGCTGGCTGCGCATACGGGCCCGGTGCTCGGGCTGCACCCGATGTTTGGCCCGGACAGCGGCAGCCTGGCAAAGCAGGTGGTGGTTTACTGCGACGGCCGTCAGCCTGAAGCCTATCAATGGTTCCTGGAACAGATTCAGGTCTGGGGCGCGAGGCTGCACCGCATCAGCGCGGTCGAGCACGATCAGAACATGGCGTTCATTCAGGCGCTGCGCCACTTTGCGACCTTTGCCTACGGTCTGCATCTGGCGGAAGAGAACGTGCAGCTTGAACAGCTGCTGGCGCTCTCTTCACCGATCTATCGTCTTGAGCTGGCGATGGTCGGGCGTCTGTTTGCGCAGGATCCCCAGCTTTACGCCGACATCATCATGTCGTCTGAAAATAATCTGGCGCTGATCAAGCGCTACTATCAGCGCTTTGGCGAAGCCATTACGCTGCTGGAGCACGGAGACAAGCAGGCGTTTATCGACAGCTTCCGCAAAGTGGAGCACTGGTTCGGCGATTACGCCACGCGTTTCCAGAGTGAAAGCCGCACGCTGTTGCGCCAGGCAAATGACAGTCGCCAGTAATCCAATGATGTATATACTGAAAGCCAGCAATGCTGGCTTTTTTCATTTTGGGGAACTGTCATGGCTGAACCGCAGCTGCTGTTAAACTACACCGGGCATCTGCCCGAATGCCCGACGTGGAGCGCAGAAGAAAATGCGCTTTACTGGGCTGATATTCTGGAAGGGGAGATCCACCGCTACCACCTGCCGACGGGGGAACATACCGTGCTTTCCTTCCATGAAGAGGTGGGCTGCTTTGCCCTGCGTGAGCGAGGCGGTTTTATCGTCGCTATGCGCAACGGCATCTGGCTTGCCGATAAGCATGGGCTCCTGCAGCGCAAGGTGTGTGATAACCCCTCTAACCCGCAACTCGCACGTTTTAACGATGGGGGCACCGACCATCAGGGCCGGTTCTATGCGGGCACGTTCTGGGGGCCGGGAGATTACAACGGTGCCCTGCTGATGCGCATCGACAATGACCTGACGCCGAAAGTGATCCAGTGCGATATTCACGGGCACAACGGCTTAGCGTTTACCCCGGATAAACAGTGGATGTTTACCTCAGACACGCCAAACGGCGTAATTTACCGCACGCCGCTTAACGAGCAGGGCGAACCCGGCAGGCGTGGGGTGTTTCGTCAGTTTAAAGAGGGCGAGGGGATACCGGACGGTGCGGCGATGGATGTGGAAGGCTGCTACTGGAGCGCGCTGTTTGACGGCTGGCGTATCGCACGTTTTTCTCCACAAGGGGAGCAACTGGAAGAATACCGCATGCCGGTGCGTTGCCCGACGATGGTCTGCTTTGGCGGCGACGATATGAAAACGCTGTTCATTACCACCACGCGGGAAAATATGGATGCGGAGGAGGTGGCGAAGTATCCGCTTTCCGGAGCCGTCTTCACCCTGCCGGTTAATGTGGCAGGGATGAAGAAAAGCCGTTTTATCGAATGCTAGCTTGGATCGACCGGGACGACGTTTTCGCTCGGATAGCAGCCCAGCACTTTCATTGAACGGGTAATTTCACCCAGTTCGCGCAGGGCTTTCTGCATGGATGCAGATTCCAGGTTGGCCTGGATATCGAGGTAAAACATCTCTTCCCATGGATTACCGTGGATTGGGCGTGATTCCAGCCTGGTCATGATCAAATTGTGGTTGCGCAGCACCAGCAGGGCTTCTACCAGCGCGCCCGCCTGCTGGCCGGTCGCCATCAGCAGCGTGGTTTTTGCCGGCACCTGGTCTGACACGTTGATTGCCTTGCGGGCCAGCACCACGAAGCGGGTGATGTTTTGCGTCTGGTTAGCAAGATTGCGTTCCAGAACCTGTAAGCCATACAGCGCGCCGCCCGCTTCGCTGCCGAGCGCAGCAACGGTTGGGGAGTTGGCTTGCGCTACTTTTTCCATTGCCGCCGAGGTGCTTTCGGTGTACTCAATTTTCCAGTTCGGATAGCGGTTCAGGAACTGGCTACACTGCTGGAAAGGCTGCGGATGGCTGTAGACCGTTTCGATCGTGTTCAGGTCCGTTGAACCGGAGACCAGCACGCAGTGATCGATAGGGATCGTCAGCTCGCCGACCAGCGACAGGCTGGTGTGCTGCAGTAGATCGTAGACGTCGTTGATGGCACCGGAACTGGTGTTTTCAATCGGCACCACGGCGTAATCCGCCTGGCCGGTCTCAACCTGGTTAAAAATATCGGCGAATTTTGCGCAGCCGCTCTCAATAAACTCTTCAAAATGACGTGCGGCATACTGGCGTGCGGCCAGATGAGAGTAGGAGCCTTTAGGCCCGAGGAAGGCGATGCGCGCCGAGTGCGGGTTGGTTTTATTGAGATGCTGCTGGAGTAGCGCTTGCTGGGTCAGAACGGAATCTTCGATGATGAGCTGGAACAGCCGGGTGATGTAGTGGGCATCAAGGTGATGCGCTTTGCCGAGCTGGATCAGACGTTCCAGCAGATCCCGCTCGCGGTCGATGTCACGGACCGGACGATGGGAGTCCAGCTTGGCTTTGCCCACTTCAACGGCGAGGGCGCGACGTTCGGCCAGCAGCGCCAGTAATTTTTCATCCAGCGCGCTGATTTTTACTCGCAGATCCAGTAACGGGTTTTCCGGTGTCATAGTGTTGCCTGTCTCATTTTATCGTTATCAATAAAAAAGGCCCCCCGGTGTGGGAGGCCTTGTTGTTCGTCTTCGCATTCTTTATCACACGACGAAACGCCTCCCGTTCAGGGGAAGGTAAAAAAGAATGCGAAGAAGAACGGCGTAAGTTTCATAAAGTCATCCTGTGATTGATACCGTTAAAGTACCCGTACTGTTTTCACCCTGTCAATAAAAAACGCGCCCGAAGGCGCGTTGGCGGTACACTCAATTTAAAGGATTACTCTTCTTCAACTTCTTCCGCGAAGCTGGCGTCTTTCACCGACGTTGCGGCGCGACGGGCTTCACCTTTGTGTTGCACTTTATTGAGCTGCCGTTCCAGCTTGTTGATCAAATCGTTGATTGCGGTGTACATATCCTCATGTTTTGCGCTGGCGACCAGATGGCCGTTTGGAGTATTGATAGTTGCGTCAGCGATGAAACCCTGGGGCTCCTTGGACAGGATGATATGTGGATTAATCAAATGTGTTTGCCATTTATCCAGTTTGGCGAGACGGTCTGCGACGTGCTGGCGAATTGCCGGAGTAATTTCCATTTGTTTACTGGTAATGTTCATTGTCATAAATTTTACCTCTTGTCTTTCCGTCTTGGTGATTCCAGCATACCCGACCTAATGTCAAAATGTGTGATTTAGATCACGTTATTTTGTCGGTTTTTGTCAGTGAATCTTTTTTGTGAGGCAGGGCAGGAAGAGATGAGATTTACCTTGTGGAAGGTACGAATTGCGGTCATAGTTGACGGGATGTGTTGAGGCTAAAGCGCTTCAGCGGATGTCTGAATTGAATAAAGAAACGGCAGCCTTCGGGCTGCCGTTTTGCATTGAAGCGATATCACGTGTTGCTGCTGTTCGCGGCGATGATTTTCGCCACTTTTTCAGCCTGAGCGGTCATCTGCATCTGACGGTAAGCATTTTCCATCAGCTTCAGGCCGTCGCGCGTTGCCTGAGTATCCGGGTAATCACGCAGCATACCTTCTACGCGGTTAACCACGGCAACCCATGCGCCACGGCGGGTATAGTATTCCGCAACGGAGTACTCATATTTCGCCAGACGATCTTTCAGGAACACCAGACGTTTGGTCGCGTCGGTGACGTACTGACTGTTCGGATAGCCGCGCACCAGCTTGGAGAAGTCATTGAAGGCGTCGCGCGCATGCTGCGGGTCACGGTCGGAGCGATCTACGCCGAAGAAGCCCTGCAGGGCGCTGTCGTCCAGCGCCATGTTGGTCAGGCCGCGCATGTACATGACGTAGTCGATGTTAGGATGAGTCGGGTTCAGACGCATGAAACGATCGATAGTTGCCTGAGCCAGCGGCAGATCGGCATTTTTGTAGTAGGCGTAGATAAGATCTAACTGTACCTGCTGCGAATACGGACCAAATGGATAGCGATTATCCAACGCTTCCAGTTGCGTTATCGCCTGTTTCCAGTTACCGTCCTGCAACTTTTGTTGTGCAGTCGCATAGATTTCATTCGGCGGATTGTCAGGGACCTGTTCATTCGAACCGGAGCAGCCCACCAAAGCCAGGCTCAACGTGGCCGCTGCCACCAGATATTTCATGCGCGTCATGACGTTTTGACTTTCCTCAAATGTTTGTCCGGGAGAAACTCTGTTCCTGCTCCCGATTAAGACCAGCTACAATAGCACACTATATTAAACGGCAAAGCCGTAAAACCCAACGTTAAACAAAGAAGCAGTTTATGGCACAACGAGTAGAACTCACCGCAACAGTCTCCGAAAATCAGCTCGGTCAACGCTTAGATCAGGCTTTGGCCGAATTGTTCCCTGATTATTCGCGTTCACGCATAAAAGAATGGATCCTTGACCAGCGCGTGCTGGTAAACGGCAAGATCTGGGACAAACCAAAAGAGAAAGTGTTTGGTGGGGAAGCTGTTGCCATCAATGCTGAAATCGAAGAGGAAATCCGCTTCGAGCCGCAGGATATCCCACTGGACATCGTCTATGAAGATGATGACATTCTGGTGATCAACAAGCCGCGCGACCTGGTTGTTCATCCGGGCGCAGGGAATCCAGACGGTACGGTACTTAACGCACTTCTTCATTATTATCCGCCGATTGCGGATGTCCCACGTGCAGGTATCGTTCACCGTCTGGATAAAGACACCACCGGCCTGATGGTGGTGGCGAAGACCGTTCCCGCTCAAACCCGTCTGGTGGAATCGCTGCAGTTGCGTGAGATTACTCGCGAATATGAAGCGGTGGCGATTGGACACATGACCGCTGGCGGCACGGTAGAAGAGCCGATCAGCCGTCACCCGACGAAACGTACCCATATGTCGGTGCATCCGATGGGTAAACCGGCGGTGACGCACTATCGCATTATGGAGCACTTCCGTATTCATACCCGCCTGCGCCTGCGCCTGGAAACCGGTCGTACTCACCAGATCCGCGTACACATGGCGCACATTACCCATCCGCTGGTGGGGGATCAGGTGTACGGCGGTCGTCCGCGTCCGCCAAAAGGCGCGTCAGATGAGTTCATCAGCGTACTGCGTAAATTCGATCGTCAGGCGCTGCACGCGACCATGCTGCGTCTTTATCACCCGATCAGTGGTATCCAGATGGAATGGCATGCGCCTATCCCGCAGGATATGGTGGAACTCATTGATGCCATGCGTGCTGATTTCGAAGAACATAAGGATCAAGTGGACTGGTTATGACCAAACTGATTGTCCCGGAGTGGCCGCTGCCTGCAGGCGTGGCCGCCTGTAGTTCGACCCGTATTGGCGGCGTGAGCCAGGGCGCGTGGGAGTCTTTAAACCTCGGCGCGCACTGCGGCGACAGCCTGGAACACGTTGAAGAGAACCGCACGCGTCTGTTTGCTGCGGGAAATCTGCCGTCGAAGCCGGTTTGGCTGGAGCAGGTTCACGGCAAAGCGGTACTGAAGCTGACGGGAGAACCTTACGCTTCCAAACGCGCCGATGCTTCTTACAGTAATACGCCGGGCACGGTTTGTGCCGTAATGACCGCCGATTGTCTGCCGGTTCTGTTTTGTAACCGTGCCGGTACGGAGGTAGCAGCAGCGCACGCGGGCTGGCGTGGCTTATGCGAGGGCGTGCTGGAAGAGACCGTCGCCTGCTTCAATGATGATCCCGCCAATATCATGGCCTGGCTAGGTCCGGCGATTGGCCCTCGTGCTTTTGAAGTGGGGCCGGAGGTTCGCGAAGCATTCATGGAAAAAGATCCGCAAGCCATTGAGGCCTTCCTGCCTGCCGGGGAAAAATATCTGGCGGATATTTACCAGCTTGCCCGCCAGCGTCTGAATAATATTGGCGTAACGCAGATCTTCGGCGGCGATCGCTGTACGTTCACCGAAAAGGGTGATTTTTTCTCCTATCGCCGCGACAAGACGACGGGTCGTATGGCAAGTTTCATTTGGCTGATATAACCTAAAGAATCAAGACGATCCGGCACGTGCCGTTTTCTTTTCACATAATTCAGGTCATTAACCTTGAATAATTGAGGGATGACCTCATTTAATCTCCAGTAGCAAATTTGACCTGTTATGGGAGGAGTTATGCGTCTGGATCGTCTTACTAATAAATTCCAGCTTGCTCTCGCCGATGCCCAGTCCCTTGCACTGGGGCACGACAACCAATTCATCGAACCTCTTCATTTAATGAGCGCCTTGCTGAATCAGGAAGGGGGATCGGTACGTCCTTTATTAACGTCTGCTGGCATTAATGCTGGCCAGTTACGCACCGCTATCGATCAGGCGCTGAGCCGTTTACCGCAGGTAGAAGGTACCGGCGGCGACGTTCAACCGTCGCAGGATCTGGTGCGCGTGCTGAACCTTTGCGACAAGCTGGCGCAAAAACGTGGGGACAACTTTATTTCGTCGGAGCTCTTTGTTCTGGCGGCGCTTGAATCACGCGGTACCTTGACCGACCTGCTGAAATCTGCCGGTGCAACCACCGCCAATGTGACTCAGGCGATTGAGAAAATGCGCGGAGGTGAAAGCGTGAACGATCAGGGAGCCGAAGACCAACGTCAGGCTTTGAAGAAATTTACGGTCAATCTGACCGAACGTGCCGAGCAGGGCAAACTTGACCCGGTTATCGGCCGTGACGAAGAGATCCGCCGTACGATTCAGGTACTGCAGCGTCGTACCAAAAACAACCCGGTACTGATTGGTGAGCCGGGGGTCGGTAAAACCGCCATCGTTGAAGGGCTTGCGCAGCGTATCGTAAACGGTGAAGTGCCGGAAGGGTTGAAAGGCCGCCGCGTACTGGCGCTGGATATGGGCGCGCTGGTGGCCGGGGCGAAATACCGCGGTGAGTTTGAAGAGCGTTTGAAAGGCGTGCTTAACGACCTGGCGAAACAGGAAGGCAACGTCATTCTGTTTATCGACGAACTGCACACCATGGTGGGGGCTGGTAAGGCTGACGGCGCGATGGATGCCGGGAACATGCTGAAACCTGCGCTGGCGCGTGGTGAACTTCACTGCGTTGGTGCCACTACGCTTGATGAGTATCGTCAGTACATTGAGAAAGATGCCGCTCTGGAACGTCGCTTCCAGAAAGTGTTTGTTGCTGAGCCAAGCGTTGAAGATACCATCGCGATCCTGCGTGGTCTGAAAGAGCGTTATGAACTGCACCACCATGTGCAAATTACTGACCCGGCCATCGTTGCGGCGGCGACGCTTTCGCATCGGTATATCGCCGATCGTCAGTTGCCTGATAAAGCAATCGACCTGATCGATGAAGCGGCGTCGAGCATTCGTATGCAGATTGACTCGAAGCCGGAAGAACTGGACCGACTCGACCGCCGCATCATTCAGCTCAAGCTGGAACAGCAGGCGCTGAAAAAAGAGTCTGATGAAGCCAGTAAGAAACGCCTGGATATGCTCAATGAAGAGCTGGACGATAAAGAGCGCCAGTATTCTGAGCTGGAAGAAGAGTGGAAAGCCGAGAAGGCCTCCCTCTCTGGCACGCAGACCATTAAAGCTGAACTCGAACAGGCCAAAATTGCCATTGAGCAGGCTCGCCGTGTGGGTGACCTGGCACGTATGTCTGAACTGCAGTACGGCAAAATCCCTGAGCTGGAGAAACAGCTTGAGATCGCCACGCAGTCTGAAGGAAAAACCATGCGTCTGTTACGTAATAAAGTGACGGATGCCGAAATTGCCGAAGTGCTCGCTCGCTGGACCGGTATTCCGGTGGCGCGCATGATGGAAAGCGAACGCGATAAGCTGCTGCGTATGGAGCAGGATCTGCATCAGCGGGTGATTGGTCAGGACGAGGCGGTTGAAGCGGTCTCCAACGCTATTCGCCGTAGCCGTGCTGGGCTTTCCGATCCAAATCGCCCGATCGGTTCGTTCCTGTTCCTGGGGCCGACCGGTGTCGGTAAAACCGAACTGTGTAAAGCGCTGGCAAACTTTATGTTCGACAGCGACGATGCGATGGTGCGTATCGACATGTCCGAGTTCATGGAGAAACACTCCGTCTCGCGTCTGGTCGGTGCGCCTCCGGGATATGTGGGTTATGAAGAGGGCGGCTACCTGACCGAAGCGGTGCGCCGGCGTCCTTATTCCGTCATCCTGCTGGATGAGGTGGAAAAAGCGCATCCGGATGTGTTCAACATCCTGCTTCAGGTGCTGGATGATGGTCGTCTGACAGACGGGCAGGGGAGAACGGTCGATTTCCGTAATACGGTCGTCATCATGACCTCGAACCTGGGTTCCGATTTGATTCAGGAACGTTTCGGTGAGCTGGACTACAGCCATATGAAGGATCTGGTGCTCGGTGTGGTGAGCCATAACTTCCGTCCGGAGTTCATTAACCGTATTGACGAAGTGGTTGTATTCCATCCTCTGGGTGAGAAACACATTGCGTCGATTGCGCAGATCCAGCTGCAGCGTCTGTACAAACGTCTGGAAGAGCGTGGATATGAAATTCACATCTCCGACGATGCGCTGAAGCTGCTGAGCGAGAATGGTTACGATCCGGTTTATGGTGCGCGTCCACTGAAACGTGCTATTCAGCAGCAGATCGAAAACCCGCTGGCGCAGCAGATCCTCTCCGGAGAACTGATTCCGGGCAAAGTTATCCGTCTGGAAGCCAACGACGATCGTATTGTGGCAGTGCAGTAAGTCACAAAATGCAAAAACGAGCCGCTTGCGGCTCGTTTTTGTTTAAAAACCAGGCGAAAATTGAGGTCTGGGATGCGTTTTGCCTGGAAAGTGAGCAGTCAGTAAATAATTTTCACTTTATCCTTGCAGCTTCGGAATTACTCCCTATAATGCGCCTCCACTGATACGGAACAACGGCACACACGCCGCCGGGTCAGCAGAGAAAAGCGAAACAAATGCTTGACTCTGAAGCGGGAAAGCGTAATATGCACACCCCGCGCCGCAGCGAAAACGAAGCGGCACTGCTCTTTAACAATTTATCAGACAATCTGTGTGGGCACTCAAAGTGACATGGATTCTTAATGTCTTCGGACAATAAATGAATACCAAGTCTCTGAGTGAACATACGTGATTCATTACGAAGTTTAATTCACGAGCATCAAACTTAAATTGAAGAGTTTGATCATGGCTCAGATTGAACGCTGGCGGCAGGCCTAACACATGCAAGTCGAACGGTAGCACAGAGAGCTTGCTCTCGGGTGACGAGTGGCGGACGGGTGAGTAATGTCTGGGAAACTGCCTGATGGAGGGGGATAACTACTGGAAACGGTAGCTAATACCGCATAACGTCGCAAGACCAAAGAGGGGGACCTTCGGGCCTCTTGCCATCAGATGTGCCCAGATGGGATTAGCTAGTAGGTGGGGTAACGGCTCACCTAGGCGACGATCCCTAGCTGGTCTGAGAGGATGACCAGCCACACTGGAACTGAGACACGGTCCAGACTCCTACGGGAGGCAGCAGTGGGGAATATTGCACAATGGGCGCAAGCCTGATGCAGCCATGCCGCGTGTATGAAGAAGGCCTTCGGGTTGTAAAGTACTTTCAGCGGGGAGGAAGGCGGTGAGGTTAATAACCTCATCGATTGACGTTACCCGCAGAAGAAGCACCGGCTAACTCCGTGCCAGCAGCCGCGGTAATACGGAGGGTGCAAGCGTTAATCGGAATTACTGGGCGTAAAGCGCACGCAGGCGGTCTGTCAAGTCGGATGTGAAATCCCCGGGCTCAACCTGGGAACTGCATTCGAAACTGGCAGGCTAGAGTCTTGTAGAGGGGGGTAGAATTCCAGGTGTAGCGGTGAAATGCGTAGAGATCTGGAGGAATACCGGTGGCGAAGGCGGCCCCCTGGACAAAGACTGACGCTCAGGTGCGAAAGCGTGGGGAGCAAACAGGATTAGATACCCTGGTAGTCCACGCCGTAAACGATGTCGACTTGGAGGTTGTGCCCTTGAGGCGTGGCTTCCGGAGCTAACGCGTTAAGTCGACCGCCTGGGGAGTACGGCCGCAAGGTTAAAACTCAAATGAATTGACGGGGGCCCGCACAAGCGGTGGAGCATGTGGTTTAATTCGATGCAACGCGAAGAACCTTACCTACTCTTGACATCCAGAGAACTTAGCAGAGATGCTTTGGTGCCTTCGGGAACTCTGAGACAGGTGCTGCATGGCTGTCGTCAGCTCGTGTTGTGAAATGTTGGGTTAAGTCCCGCAACGAGCGCAACCCTTATCCTTTGTTGCCAGCGGTTAGGCCGGGAACTCAAAGGAGACTGCCAGTGATAAACTGGAGGAAGGTGGGGATGACGTCAAGTCATCATGGCCCTTACGAGTAGGGCTACACACGTGCTACAATGGCGCATACAAAGAGAAGCGACCTCGCGAGAGCAAGCGGACCTCATAAAGTGCGTCGTAGTCCGGATTGGAGTCTGCAACTCGACTCCATGAAGTCGGAATCGCTAGTAATCGTGGATCAGAATGCCACGGTGAATACGTTCCCGGGCCTTGTACACACCGCCCGTCACACCATGGGAGTGGGTTGCAAAAGAAGTAGGTAGCTTAACCTTCGGGAGGGCGCTTACCACTTTGTGATTCATGACTGGGGTGAAGTCGTAACAAGGTAACCGTAGGGGAACCTGCGGTTGGATCACCTCCTTACCTTAAAGAACCTGCCTTTGCAGTGCTCACACAGATTGTCTGATGAAAAGTAAACAGCAAGGCGTCTTGCGATTGAGACTTCAGTGTCCCCTTCGTCTAGAGGCCCAGGACACCGCCCTTTCACGGCGGTAACAGGGGTTCGAATCCCCTAGGGGACGCCACTTGCTGGTTCGTGAGTGAAAGTCACCTGCCGTCATATCTCAAAACTGACTTGCGAGTCATGTTTGAGATATTTGCTCTTTAAAAATCTGGATCAAGCTGAAAATTGAAACGACACATCTTAAATGGTGTGTTCGAGTCTCTCAAATTTTCGCAATCATGAAGTGAAACATCTTCGGGTTGTGAGGTTAAGCGACTAAGCGTACACGGTGGATGCCCTGGCAGTCAGAGGCGATGAAGGACGTGCTAATCTGCGAAAAGCGACGGCGAGGTGATATGAACCTTTGACCCGTCGATGTCCGAATGGGGAAACCCAGTGTGATCCGTCACACTATCGTTAACTGAATACATAGGTTAACGAGGCGAACCGGGGGAACTGAAACATCTAAGTACCCCGAGGAAAAGAAATCAACCGAGATTCCCCCAGTAGCGGCGAGCGAACGGGGAGCAGCCCGGAGTCTGAATCAGCTTGTGTGTTAGTGGAAGCGTCTGGAAAGTCGCACGGTACAGGGTGACAGTCCCGTACACGAAAATGCACAGGTTGTGAACTCGAAGAGTAGGGCGGGACACGTGGTATCCTGTCTGAATATGGGGGGACCATCCTCCAAGGCTAAATACTCCTGACTGACCGATAGTGAACCAGTACCGTGAGGGAAAGGCGAAAAGAACCCCGGCGAGGGGAGTGAAAAAGAACCTGAAACCGTGTACGTACAAGCAGTGGGAGCACCTTCGTGGTGTGACTGCGTACCTTTTGTATAATGGGTCAGCGACTTATATTCTGTAGCAAGGTTAACCGTATAGGGGAGCCGCAGGGAAACCGAGTCTTAACTGGGCGTTAAGTTGCAGGGTATAGACCCGAAACCCGGTGATCTAGCCATGGGCAGGTTGAAGGTTGGGTAACACTAACTGGAGGACCGAACCGACTAATGTTGAAAAATTAGCGGATGACCTGTGGCTGGGGGTGAAAGGCCAATCAAACCGGGAGATAGCTGGTTCTCCCCGAAAGCTATTTAGGTAGCGCCTCGTGAACTCATCTTCGGGGGTAGAGCACTGTTTCGGCTAGGGGGCCATCCCGGCTTACCAACCCGATGCAAACTACGAATACCGAAGAATGTTATCACGGGAGACACACGGCGGGTGCTAACGTCCGTCGTGAAGAGGGAAACAACCCAGACCGCCAGCTAAGGTCCCAAAGTCATGGTTAAGTGGGAAACGATGTGGGAAGGCACAGACAGCCAGGATGTTGGCTTAGAAGCAGCCATCATTTAAAGAAAGCGTAATAGCTCACTGGTCGAGTCGGCCTGCGCGGAAGATGTAACGGGGCTAAACCATGCACCGAAGCTGCGGCAGCGACACTATGTGTTGTTGGGTAGGGGAGCGTTCTGTAAGCCGTTGAAGGTGTGCTGTGAGGCATGCTGGAGGTATCAGAAGTGCGAATGCTGACATAAGTAACGATAAAGCGGGTGAAAAGCCCGCTCGCCGGAAGACCAAGGGTTCCTGTCCAACGTTAATCGGGGCAGGGTGAGTCGACCCCTAAGGCGAGGCCGAAAGGCGTAGTCGATGGGAAACAGGTTAATATTCCTGTACTTGGTGTTACTGCGAAGGGGGGACGGAGAAGGCTATGTCAGCCGGGCGACGGTTGTCCCGGTTTAAGCGTGTAGGTGTGTGTTCCAGGCAAATCCGGTTCACTTTAACACTGAGGCGTGATGACGAGGCACTACGGTGCTGAAGTGATAAATGCCCTGCTTCCAGGAAAAGCCTCTAAGCATCAGGTAACACGAAATCGTACCCCAAACCGACACAGGTGGTCAGGTAGAGAATACCAAGGCGCTTGAGAGAACTCGGGTGAAGGAACTAGGCAAAATGGTGCCGTAACTTCGGGAGAAGGCACGCTGATATGTAGGTGAAGTCCCTGCGGACGGAGCTGAAATCAGTCGAAGATACCAGCTGGCTGCAACTGTTTATTAAAAACACAGCACTGTGCAAACACGAAAGTGGACGTATACGGTGTGACGCCTGCCCGGTGCCGGAAGGTTAATTGATGGGGTTAGCGGCAACGCGAAGCTCTTGATCGAAGCCCCGGTAAACGGCGGCCGTAACTATAACGGTCCTAAGGTAGCGAAATTCCTTGTCGGGTAAGTTCCGACCTGCACGAATGGCGTAATGATGGCCAGGCTGTCTCCACCCGAGACTCAGTGAAATTGAACTCGCTGTGAAGATGCAGTGTACCCGCGGCAAGACGGAAAGACCCCGTGAACCTTTACTATAGCTTGACACTGAACACTGGTCCTTGATGTGTAGGATAGGTGGGAGGCTTTGAAGCGTGGACGCCAGTCTGCGTGGAGCCGTCCTTGAAATACCACCCTTTAATGGCTGGTGTTCTAACGTGGACCCGTGATCCGGGTTGCGGACAGTGTCTGGTGGGTAGTTTGACTGGGGCGGTCTCCTCCCAAAGAGTAACGGAGGAGCACGAAGGTTAGCTAATCCTGGTCGGACATCAGGAGGTTAGTGCAATGGCATAAGCTAGCTTGACTGCGAGAGTGACGGCTCGAGCAGGTGCGAAAGCAGGTCATAGTGATCCGGTGGTTCTGAATGGAAGGGCCATCGCTCAACGGATAAAAGGTACTCCGGGGATAACAGGCTGATACCGCCCAAGAGTTCATATCGACGGCGGTGTTTGGCACCTCGATGTCGGCTCATCACATCCTGGGGCTGAAGTAGGTCCCAAGGGTATGGCTGTTCGCCATTTAAAGTGGTACGCGAGCTGGGTTTAGAACGTCGTGAGACAGTTCGGTCCCTATCTGCCGTGGGCGCTGGAGAATTGAGGGGGGCTGCTCCTAGTACGAGAGGACCGGAGTGGACGCATCACTGGTGTTCGGGTTGTCATGCCAATGGCACTGCCCGGTAGCTAAATGCGGAAGAGATAAGTGCTGAAAGCATCTAAGCACGAAACTTGCCCCGAGATGAGTTCTCCCTGAGACTTTAAGTCTCCTGAAGGAACGTTGAAGACGACGACGTTGATAGGCCGGGTGTGTAAGCGCAGCGATGCGTTGAGCTAACCGGTACTAATGAACCGTGAGGCTTAACCTTACAACGCCGAAGGTGTTTTGGCGGTGAGAGACAGATTTTCAGCCTGATACAGATTAACAGAATTTGCCTGGCGGCTTTAGCGCGGTGGTCCCACCTGACCCCATGCCGAACTCAGAAGTGAAACGCCGTAGCGCCGATGGTAGTGTGGGGTCTCCCCATGTGAGAGTAGGGAACTGCCAGGCATCAATTAAGAAGAACCCCGTACCGTAAGGTGCGGGGTTTTTTGCTTTGTGCGCCGGAAAATACCGGGTGGCGGCACCGCCTGACCGTGCCTACAATTGTTAAAACGATTTTAACAATGGTGCCGCTTTGACACGTCCCTTTAATTACCAACAAGATTTTGCCAACATTAATTTCCGTGACCATGCAGAGCTGTATCAGGTGGGGCGGGGAGAGCAGGGTGTGCTCATGGTGGAACCTTACAAAAGCGAGATCCTTCCGCACTGGCGATACAAAGATGCTGAAGTTGCAGCGCGATCGGCAAAAGAAATTTACGCCCTGTTTGAAGAATATCGTCAGCAAAACGACTTTGTGGGTATGGATATGGCGCGTAAATTCATTCAGATGGGCTATACGCGCGCCAGACGATACGCCAACCATAAAGGCGGTAAAAAGTACGATGAGAAGCGCCAGGTCAAACCGCTGGATTGCGATCCAGTAAAAGCCGAAGCCGCCGCGGTCTTCAAAAAGTGGTGGGATAAAATTCGTGCAGATGAAGATTATTTGCAGCGAAAAAAGGCGCATCAGCAGAAGTGGGGATAATTACTACGTCCGCTAATAATTCGATACCTGATCGAGTTCACAAAACGCAATGAAACATATTAGAAACATTTTATTTACCTAACGATTCGTTTTAAATCCGGTTTTACTGTTTGTGGGCAATGACCCGCAATGTGAGACAGGGGATTTTAAAATGACAGAAACCGTAGCCAGTGCAGATACGGATAACACCAATTTGGCAGGTAAGGATACCCGTCGTCGGGTTTGGGCAATCGTTGGGGCCTCCTCGGGGAACCTCGTAGAGTGGTTTGACTTTTACGTCTATTCATTCTGTTCACTCTACTTTGCGCATATCTTTTTCCCGTCCGGGAATACCACCACTCAGCTTCTGCAAACCGCAGGCGTTTTTGCCGCCGGGTTCCTGATGCGCCCTATCGGTGGATGGCTGTTCGGCAGGATCGCAGACAGAAAAGGGCGCAAGACCTCAATGCTCATCTCCGTATGCATGATGTGCGTCGGCTCGCTGGTGATTGCCTGCCTGCCCGGATATGACACTATCGGAACATGGGCACCCGCGTTGCTGCTGCTGGCACGTCTGTTCCAGGGGCTGTCGGTCGGTGGGGAATACGGCACCAGTGCGACATACATGAGCGAAGTGGCGGTTGAAGGCCGAAAAGGTTTCTATGCATCATTCCAGTATGTGACCCTCATTGGCGGACAGCTGCTGGCGTTACTGGTTGTGGTGATCCTGCAACAAATCCTTAGCGATGAAGATTTGCACGCCTGGGGCTGGCGCATCCCGTTTGCTATGGGCGCTGCCCTGGCGGTTGTCGCCCTGTGGCTACGCCGTCAGCTTGATGAAACCTCTCAACAGGAGGTCAGGGCGCTGAAAGAGGCGGGCTCGATGAAGGGGCTCTGGCGAAACCGCAAAGCATTTTTGATGGTGTTAGGTTTTACCGCCGCGGGCTCGCTAAGTTTCTATACCTTTACCACCTACATGCAAAAATATCTGGTTAACACCACGGGCATGCATGCAAAAGTTGCGAGCGTCGTCATGACGGTGGCGTTACTCGTCTTTATGCTTATCCAGCCGATTGTCGGCGCGCTGTCGGACAAAATAGGTCGCCGCACCTCCATGCTGATCTTTGGCGGCATGCTCACCCTGGGTACCGTTCCGCTTTTGACTGCGCTACAGCAGACAACGTCGCCGTATGCCGCTTTCGCGCTGATCATGGTGGCACTCATTATTATCAGTTTTTACACGGCAATCAGCGGCATTTTGAAAGCGGAAATGTTTCCCGCACAGGTGAGGGCGCTGGGTGTTGGCCTCTCTTATGCGGTCGCGAATGCCCTGTTTGGCGGTTCGGCGGAGTATGTCGCGCTATCGCTTAAGTCATGGGGCAGTGAAACGACCTTCTTCTGGTATGTCACCGTAATGGGAGCGCTGGCGTTTATTGTCTCGCTGATGCTGCATCGCAAAGGAAAAGGTATCCGCCTTTAATAATGTGCCATCTGCCAGACGGCGTAGCCGGTTGTTGCGCCGGCTACGTCCCAGGCGAAATCTTTCCAGCTCCAGCCGCTCCCTGAGGGGCGGCTATCCCATAGTTCTTTTGATGCCCCAAGGCCCACTGAGAACATCAACCCTATCGCCGCGCTACGGTCCCGGCTGTATCCCTGATGCTGCGCGTACTCATTACCGGCTGCAGACAGCATAGCGGAAGCGAGGAAGTGTTGTGCTTTGTCCTGACCGGACCAGCTATCATTGGCCATATGACTGCAGCCAGTCAGAAAGAAAGCGCTCAGTAACAGAGGAATACGCATCAACGGGCTCCATAAAAAAGCCCTGCGGGTAACAGGGCCTGGACATTACAGAATTCGGCTGATAAGTCGGTCAATACGGATACGACGCAAGCGGCGAATCAGCTTGCGAACTTTCACCGGATAATCGGCAATGCTCTGCAGCTCGCGGTAATGATTAACCACCGTGGTGTGCGTGCGAATCAACTCCAGTTCACGCTCACGCTGTGCGGCTAACTCATGCTGCGGGTCATGGATCAGGATCGCGTTTTCCAGATCCAGTCTCCACGCGCGCGGGTTCAGGTTGTTACCGGTCAGCAGCATCCACTCATCGTCGACCCACATACCTTTCAGATGGTAACTGTTGTCTTCATCTTTCCACAGACGCACAACCAGCTGGTCAGTGTTTACGTAATACTGTAAACGGCTCAGGAAGCGGCGCAGGTTAATTTCATAAAGATAAGGCAGCGCACCGATGATTTTGAACGGCTGATCTTCAGGTATGAAGAAGTCGTTCGCCGTTTTATCCCCAACGATAATTTCCACTTTTTTACCATCGCGCAGCAGCTGAATGATATTACGCACCAGCACGGCAGGAAGGTTAAAGTACGGCGTGCAGATGGTGAGCTTTTGCTCCGCGCACGGCATCAGATGGAAGATCGTTTTATTCAGCAGGCTTGATTTGCCAAGCCCAACCAGCGGAGTAACGGATAACTCTTCGTTGTTTGCGTCGCCCTGAAAATGGTAAACAGCATCGCGGAGCTCCTGGCGGAAGGCGCGAACATCGTTTTTGATTTCCGGGCTCTTAGGGCGCTCGGGATCGTCAAGGCGATTAACGCCACGGCCATGTACCAGGTTTTTATCAACCCAGTTAAACATGATATCGGCCATCTGAGGATTACGGATCAGATGGTAGCGGTCATAGCGATATTTATCGAGCTGATGAAGATAGACATCATTGAGGCTTGCGCCGCTGTAAAGCACGCTGTCATCGATGATGAATCCTTTAAAATGAAGGACGCCGAGCGCTTCGCGGGTATTCACCGGGACGCCATAAACAGGTACATCGACGCCAGGATTTTCCTGCGCCGTGCGGCAATACCAGTCTGCATTGGTGTTTGAAGCGGCCGCGCCAATACGGCCACGCTGGGCGCGATGCCAGTCAACCAGCACGCGAACATCCAGCTCCGGACGCTGACGCTTGGCTTCATAGAGCGCGTTCAGGATCGCACGCCCGCCTTCATCTTGTTCAAGATACAGGGCCACAATGCAAATGCGTCGCGTGGCACTGGCAATCTTTTCCAGAAGCGTCTCCCGAAAATGAGCGGGAGCGTAAAAGAACTCTACATCATCAACTGACTGAGAAATCTTCGGTAGTTGAGCAAGGTGTTGTTGATGTTTATTACGCTTAAATTTTGACAACATCACAGTGCGTTTCTTCTCTGTTCATTGAAGGGTTGTCTGTACCATGCAAACAACATAAGCGGACAATGATACCACCAGTCCCGTCCAAAGTGGGTAACATTTCCAGTAGCTTACTCGGGTTTGTCTGCTGGTGTCAGGCCGAGGGATAAGGCGACAATACCTTCGTCCAGCTGAATATCAACGTCAAATCCGAGTTTTCGCGCCAGGGTCACCATACCGCGATTGTTCGGCATAGTAATGCCATTCAGGCGTAACAATCCGTGATCTCGCGTATAACTGATGAGTTTTTCCAGCAGTCGTCTGCCCAGACCCAGGCCTTTAAGATCGGAGCGCACCAGCACAGCAAATTCCGCGTCAATGTTATCCGGATCGGAAATTGCGCGCGTCACGCCGAGGATCTCATCGCCCCGATCGGAACGTCGAACGGCGACAAACGCCATCTCTCGATCGTAGTCGATCTGGGTCATATTGGCTAAATCATCGTGGGTAAATTCGTTGATTTCGCTAAAGTAGCGATAATAGAGATCTTCTTTCGTAACCTGAGAAATAAAGGCACGCAGCTGCGGTTCATCTTCCGGCAGAATAGGGCGGAACAGGGCGCGTTCCCCATTCTTCATCTCGACCCACTCCTCCAGCTGCAGAGGATACGGACGGATCGCCAGGCGGCTCTCTCTGTCCCCTTCAAATGGCGCGATATCCAGCGTTACGTCCAGCGCCGTAAACTCAGTGCCGGAGGCGAGCAGCGGATGGATATCCAGCCGCTGGATCTCCGCACAATCTACAACCAGGTTAGACACCTGCACCAGGAATTGACTCAACCCGGCAATATCGAGCGGACGCAGGGCGCTGCGGCCACGGATCTTTTTGCTTTTAATCGCCTGAATGATCAGATAGCGCGCCAGATTCATGTTCAGCGGCGGTAGCGCCACCGCGGCCTGTTCCTCTGGACGCCACTCAACGCCGCCTTCCCCCAGCATAATGAGCGGGCCGAAGACAGGATCGTGTTCAACCACCACCCGCAGTTCCTGGGCGCCCGCGCGGTGAGCCATGCTTTGCACCAGCAGTCCGTGGATCCGGGCCTGCGGCCAGGCCATTTTGACGCGATCGAAAATGGCATCGGCTGCCTGCTGCACCTCCGTTGCCGTACGCAGGTACAACATGACCCCCTGAACGTCAGACTTATGCGGGATATCGGGGGAACGGAGCTTAAGGGCGACCGGGTAGCCAATCTGTTCGGCTATATGTACGGCCTCAGCGCTGTCGCTGGCGATCCAGGTTGGCAGAGTTTGCATCCCGTAGCTGCCCAGTATGGGCTGCACTTCATGCGTATCAAGCGAGGTCGCGCCTTCTTCAATGGCCTGCTGTAACAGCCGATGAACGTCGACGGTGTTCGCCGTCAGGTTTCCGGGCAAGGCAGGTGTCTCACGCAGCTGTTTCTGGTTGCGGCGATATTCCACCATATGCATAAATGCCGTGATGGTGCCTTCCGGCGTGCGGTAGGTTGGCAGTCCGGCTTCACTGAACAAGCGTCGCGCCTCCTGAGAGGAAAACTCACCGCACCAGTTGGTCAGCAGGGTGACATATTTGCCGCGCGGATGATTTCGTACCGCCTCAATCAGCGCCCGCGCGCTTTCACTGCCCGGCGCGGCCGCGCTGGGGGAGTGGATAATCATCAGCGCATCGAAATCCTGGCTGTCCAGCAAAATGGAGATTGCCCTGATATAGCGATCGCTGCTGGCATCATCGCGCAAATCAAGCGGATTGCCGGGCGTCACGCTTGCCGGAAGCGCCTCTCTGAGGCGTTGCAGCGTCTCTTCACCCAGCGTGGCCAGCTTGCCGTTACGCAGCCAAAGCTCATCCAGCGCCAGCGCGGCAGGGGCCGCGCCATTGCTGACAATCATTAACTTCTCGCCGCGCAGCGGACGCATGTGGCTCAACGTCTCAACGGCGGAAAAAAGCTCGTGTGTATCCTGCACCCGCAGCAACCCCGCGCGCTGAATGGCAGCATCCCAGGCCGGATCCATACCGGAATGAGACTGCAGCAGACGCTGCGCCGCAGGGCTGCGACCGCTTTTGATAACGAGGATCGGTTTATTGCGCGATGCGCTACGCGAAGCGGAAACAAAACGACGGGCGTCGCTCAGGTGCTCAAGATAAAGGAGGATTGCGCTGGTTTTGCTGTCTCGCGCCAGGAAATCCAGCAGTTCGTCAACGTCAATATCCAGGCTGTCGCCCAGAGCAATGAAGTAGGAGAATCCCATTTCACGCTGCTGCGCCCAGTCAAGGATGGTGTTTGAGACCGCAGCCGACTGCGAGATAAACGCCAGCTTGCCTTTACGGATCGGCACCGGGGAGAAGCTGGCGTTCAGCCCCTGCCAGGGCGCGAGCAGACCCAGGCTGTTCGGCCCGAGAATGCGCATCTGATAGCGGCTGGCACAGGCCAGCAGTTCGGGCTGCTGTTCAGGCGGAGACGAGAGAATAATGCAGGTTTTACATCCTTTCTTGCCGAGTGACTCCAGCAGTTCCGGATTGCGTTTGGCGTTTGTACACAGAACGGCGAGATCCGGTACGAAAGGCAGGCTCTCCACGTCCGGCCAGGCAAGCACGCCGTGAACGGCCTTATAAGACGGCGTGACGGGCATAACGGGACCGTTAAATCCTCCGGCCAGCAGGTTGCGCATCATCAGATAGCCTGCACGATCCGGTTTCATTGATGCGCCGATGACGGCAATGGATTTAGGACGGAGTAGCGCTTCTAACCCTCTCTGGCTCATGCAGGCCTCCTGTGAATGCAAGCGACCTGATGATTTTAAACGCTTTCTGTCTCCGTTGCTGTGATGCTGCCCTTATGAACGGTTTTTCCCGCCAGATAGCGCTCCCGGAAGCATGAGAAATGGTTGCCCAGGGCGCCAGCTGCAGCGGTATCTCCTGCTAAATCCAGTAGCGCAATGGCGACTTCGGCAGTGCAGTATTGCCCGTCAGCATGCGCTTCGCGCAGGCGGTAGGCCGAGACGCGGGAAAGATCGACAGAAATAACCGGCAGAGCGTCGAGGTAAGGGCTTTTGCGAAACATTTTCCGCGCTTCGGTCCAGGTACCGTCCAGCATAATAAACAGCGGTGGTTTGCCAGATGGCGGCGCGGTAAGGACCTGACGCTGTTCACCCGCATAAGATGCCGGGAAAACCACCATCGGCTGGTAGTCCGGGCTTGCCACCAGGTCGAGCAGAGCCTGAGGTGGCTCAGTGCGCGACCACTGAAACGCGGCGGTATCCGGCAGAATATCGGCAATAAGACGCCCCGTATTACTGGGCTTCATCGGCTCGGTATCGAACATGACCAGACAAAAGCGGCTCTCCGCAGTACTTGGGGCCAGCGTCTCGCACAGACACACCTTCAGCGGCAGCAGGCAGCGCTGACAGCGACGTATGCGATTGCCACGAGCAAGAAAGGGGCGAGTAGCGCGCGCAAGGCGTTCGGCGCGTAATTTAAGGACAGCGTTATCAGTCATGGGCGAAATGGAGGAAAAACCCTATTTTCGCAGAGGCGGGAACGGGGCACAAGGTGTGCCCCGGGAATGTTACAGCGATTCGTTTAACCAGCTATCAAAAGGTGCTTTTGGAACCGCACCGTTGAGCATATCGATCACTTCACCATTTTTGAAAATCATGATGGTCGGGATACTGCGAATACGAAAACGTGCGCTTAGCTCGCGTTCGGCCTCGGTATTAACCTTAACGAACCGCATTTTTCCGCTGCGCTCTTCGGCCACATCTTCGAAGATTGGCGCGAAGCTGCGGCACGGACCGCACCATGGCGCCCAGAAATCGACCACCACCGGGAGATCGTCCTTGAGGAGTTTGTCCAGCGTAGCACCCGTCGCGTTAATGACATCGCCATCAAACAATTCATGGCCACAACGTCCGCATTTCGCACCGTCATCCATCCGATCGTCCGGAATGCGGTTTAAAGCCTGACAGTTGGCACATACGGTATTCATAACTAACCTCTGATAGAGCCGTGGGACAGCGGCAGAACGCCGATAATGTTTCTGATATGTTACATATTATCAGTGAGCCTGTATGAAACGACAATGCGTTTTATTCAATGGGAACAATAGTCACAGGCTTTTGTACGAAATTATGGCTATGCGCTGGCACATCGGGTAATCTGCGCGCTTCGCGCAGCGCTGGTGGAGAAAAGCATGAACGACGAAATGAAAAACAAAAGCGGCAAGGTCAAAGTGATGTATGTCCGCAGTGATGATGACTCTGATAAACGCACCCAAAATCCGCGTACCGGAAAAGGTGGCGGGCGTCCAGCGTCCTCTCGTGCAGACGGTGGCCGTCGCCCCGCCCGCGATGACAGAAATAACCGCGGTGATGACCGCAAACGTGATGACCGCAAGCGTGACGATCGCAAGCGCGATGACCGTCCGCGTGATGACTTCTCACGTGATAACGCCTCTCCGTGGCGCACCGTTTCTCGCGCCCCTGGCGATGAGACGCCGGAAAAAGCCGATCACGGCGGTATCAGCGGTAAAAGCTTTATCGACCCGGAAGTGCTGCGTCGTCAGCGCGCGGAAGAGACCCGCGTATATGGCGAGAACGCCTGCCAGGCGCTGTTCCAGAGCCGTCCTGAGTGTATCGTCCGCGCCTGGTTTATCCAGAGCGTGACCCCGCGCTTTAAAGAAGCGCTGCGCTGGATGGCCGCGAACCGCAAAGCTTACCACGTGGTTGATGATGCTGAACTGACAAAAGCGTCCGGTACCGAGCACCACGGCGGCGTCTGCTTCCTGATTAAAAAACGTAACGGCACGACAGTTCAGCAGTGGGTCAGCCAGGCAGATGCCGATGACTGCGTGCTGGCGCTGGAAGACGTGGGCAACCCGCACAACCTGGGCGCAATGATGCGCAGCTGCGCGCATTTTGGCGTGAAGGGCGTGCTGCTGCAGGATGCCGCGCTGCTGGAATCCGGCGCCGCGATCCGTACTGCGGAAGGCGGAGCCGAGCACGTACAGCCGATCACCGGCGACAGCGTTCTGGATGCCCTTGAGCAGTTCCGTAAAGCGGGCTATTCCATCGTGACCACATCCAGCCATGCCGGTACGCCGCTGTTTAAAGCGACGCTGCCGCGCAAGATGGTGCTGGTGTTGGGTCAGGAACGCGATGGTCTGTCTGATGCGGCGCTCTCCAGTTCGGATCTGAGCGTCTCCATCGACGGGACGGGCAATGTGGAAAGTCTGAACGTATCCGTTGCGACCGGCGTGCTGCTGGCCGAGTGGTGGCGTCAGAATAAGGCATAAGCCTCTTATGTGCCGGGCCTGACCCGGCACATTCAAACCCTACTCGCTCTCTGCCGGTAACACAGGCATCCAGTCAATTGGCGTTTCGCCACGTTTTTCCAGCCATTCATTTGCCAGAACAAAATGATTACTGCCAAAGAAACCGCGATGGGCAGACAACGGTGACGGGTGCGGTGCCTTCAACACGTGATGACGCTGACGATCGATAATTGCCCCTTTCTTCTGCGCGTGAGAACCCCAGAGTAAAAACACGACCCCTTCACGATGCTCGTTGATAAGGCTGATAACTTTATCGGTAAAGGTTTCCCACCCAAGGCTGGCGTGCGAGTGCGCCTGGCCCGCCCGTACGGTGAGCACCGTGTTCAATAACAGCACGCCCTGGCGCGCCCAGCTTTCCAGATAACCGTGGTTGGGGCGGGTAAACCCGGGCACGGTTCCCTCAAGCTCTTTATACATGTTGAGCAGAGAAGGGGGGATCGCCACGCCTGGGCGTACGGAAAATGCCAGCCCGTGCGCCTGCCCAGGGCCGTGATAGGGATCCTGGCCCAGAATGACGACTTTCACATCGCTCAACTCGGTATAGCGAAACGCGTTGAATACATCTTTTTGCGGCGGATAAATCGTTTGCCCGGACTGACGCTCAGCGGCAACGGTACTGAGCGTATTGATAAAATAAGGCTGCTGCTTTTCTTCTGCCAGCACGTCATGCCAGGTTAAAGGTGTCGTCATGTCGCTCTCCTGCGAATCTCAATCTGTCACTAGCTTACCTGTTTAACGCTTGTGAGCAAAATTACGCGCTGAAATGCGTGCTAAGTCGTTAAATTTATTTTGAAATGATGCAGGTTAAGTTGAGTCGATGGGGGTATGAAATTGATCTAAAGCAATAAATTCAAACCACACTCTTTATGTGGTTGCTATTTTTGTTGATTTAAATCAATAAATCGCCGTGGTGTGAATGATATATATACACACAAGAAACAATGGTTTTACCAATTGGCCGCGTAAGGCCAGCATCAGTTAATGTAGCCTAAGGGAGGCAACACATGATTACAGGTATCCAGATTACCAAAGCGGCAAATGACGATCTGCTCAACTCTTTCTGGCTGCTGGACAGCGAGAAAAATGAAGCGCGCTGTGTGGTTGCGAAAGCGGGTTTTGCTGAAGATGAAATCGTACCGGTGAATAAACTGGGCGAAATCGAATACCGTGAAATCCCAATGGAAGTGCAGCCGGAAGTGCGCGTTGAAGGGGGTCAGCACCTGAACGTTAACGTGCTGCGCCGCGAAACGCTGATGGATGCCGTTGAGCACCCGGAAAAATACCCACAGCTGACTATCCGCGTGTCTGGTTATGCGGTTCGCTTTAACTCACTGACTCCAGAACAGCAGCGCGACGTTATCGCCCGTACCTTTACTGAAAGCCTGTAAGGCTTCAGCCACGGGGGGGAACAAAAAAGCCGGGGATTACCCCGGCTTTTTCTTACTCTTCAGTCTTCGTTTCCTGCGCGGCAGCGCTTGGCTTACGACGCTTACCAATGTTTTTGGTATCGCGGTGGCGCTGCTTCACGCGCGGCTTCTCTTTTTCTTTCTCTTTTCTCTCAGCACGTTTCGCGAGCGCTTTCTTGGACGGTTTACCCGTCATTTTTTCACTCGGCGCACGTGTGGTTGGGCGCAAGCCATCAATAACGCGCGCTTTCAGCGGCTCGTCAACATAGCGGCCAATTTTCTGCAGCAGCAGGTAGTCATGCGCTTCAACCAGTGAAATTGCAATCCCTTTGCGGCCCGCGCGACCGGTACGGCCAATGCGGTGCAGGTAGGTATCTCCGCTGCGCGGCATATCGAAGTTAATGACATGGCTCACGTCAGGGATGTCGATCCCGCGGGCGGCAACGTCTGTTGCGACCAGCACGTTAACGCGGCCATCGGTCAGGCGCTTAATGCCTTCGGTACGCTTGATCTGCGCCATCTCACCTTCAAGATAGCAGTTGTTGATCCCGGCGTTGCGCAGCATTTCAGCCAGCTCGTGCACGCGCTCGCGCTTACGCACAAACACGATAGTGCGGGTGGCGTCTTCCTGCTTCAGCAGGTGCTTGAGCAGCTCAACCTTATGCTCAAGGTTGTCCGCACGGTAATACCACTGATGGATTTTTTTACGCTCTCGCGTGGATGGCGTCGCAGAGACTTCCACCGGATCTTCCAGCAGACGCTCTGCGAAGTCTTTAATCGCATCCCCTTCAAGGGTGGCAGAGAACAGCATCGTCTGGTTACGCCAGCGCGTTTCACCTGCAATATGCTCGATATCCTGCGCAAAGCCCATGTCCAGCATGCGGTCCGCTTCGTCGAGGATCAGCGTTTCTACCGCGCGGCAGTCGAAGTTCTCTTCTTTAATATACTGCAGCAGGCGGCCCGTCGTCGCGACGACGATGTCCTGGTTTTCGCTGAACACTTCGGCGTGGTTCATATACGCAACGCCGCCGGTGATGGTGGCGATATCCAGATGCGTATTCGCCGCGAGTTCACGCGCATGATCGGCAACCTGCATGGCCAGCTCGCGCGTAGGCGTCAGGATCAAAATACGCGGCGGGCCAGATTTTTTACGTGGAAAGTCGAGCAGATGCTGCAACACAGGCAGCAAATAGGCTGCTGTCTTCCCCGTGCCGGTTGGCGCAGAACCGAGCACATCGCGGCCCTCAAGCGCAGGCGGAATGGCCGCTGCCTGAATGGCGGTCGGGCGTGTAAAGCCTTTGCTCTCAAGAGCATTGAGCAGGCTTTCATCGAGTTCAAGTTCGGAAAAAGTCGTTACAGTCATGTTCTACCTCTGTGTGGGGCGCTGATTATAGACGTTACGGCTGTAATCTTCATCTGTTTGTATGGATATCGCTTTGCGGCCACTTCGCTTTCCCCTATGCTACTCCAGTTTCACTTAGAAGGTTGCCCTGACATGTCTCAACTCAAAGCGCAGCTGCGCCGCGATGGTTTTACGTTTAAACAATTTTTTGTCGCTCACGATCGCTGTGCCATGAAAGTCGGTACAGACGGCATTTTACTGGGAGCATGGGCACCTGTCGCAGGTGTTAAGCGTATTCTTGATATCGGTACCGGCAGCGGGCTGGTGGCCTTGATGCTGGCGCAGCGTACTGAAGAGCATGTCACTATTGATGCCGTTGAGCTGGATGCGCAGGCCGCAGGGCAGGCGGGTGAAAACGCGGCCGAGTCACCCTGGGCTGACCGGATAACCGTTAAGTGCGCGGACGTGCTGGCCTGGGCACCAGAGCAGACGGCGCGTTACGATCTGATTGTCAGCAACCCCCCTTACTACGAGCCCGGCGTGGAGTGCGGTACACCGGAACGTGAACAGGCGCGCTATACCGGTTCACTCGATCACAAAGCGCTGCTCGTCAACGCGGCTGAACTTATCTCAGAAGAGGGCTTTTTCTGCGTGGTGCTGCCAGAAAGTACGGGCAACACGTTTATCGCTACCGCGCAGGAGATCGGCTGGACGTTACGTTTGCGAACTGACATCTCTGATACGGAAGGCCGATTGCCGCACCGCGTGCTGCTGGCGCTTTCGCCAAAAGAGGGTGAGTGTTTTAATGACCGTATGGTGATCCGTGGGCCAGACCAGCGTTATTCCGAAGATTACACGGCTCTGACCCAGGCGTTTTATTTGTTTATGTAAACCTGCGGGGCGAGTATCGACGGGCCGGACTCAGCAAGCCGATCCGGGTAGTCGAGTGTGTAGTGCAAACCGCGGCTCTCTTTACGCATCATCGCGCAGCGAACAATCAGCTCGGCAACCTGCACCAGATTGCGCAGCTCCAGCAGATTATTGGAGACGCGGAAATGGGCATAATATTCATCAATTTCCTGCTGCAGCATCGTAATGCGGCGCAACGCGCGTTCCAGACGTTTCGTGGTGCGCACAATTCCAACGTAGTCCCACATAAACAGCCGTAGCTCGTGCCAGTTGTGCTGGATCACTACCAGCTCGTCCGGGTTCTCCACGCGGCTTTCATCCCAGGCCGGTAAACGCTCTGTTTCACGGGCGTAAGGCATGCGCTTCGTGATGTCCTCCGCCGCTGACCAGCCGTACACCAGACATTCAAGCAGCGAGTTAGACGCCATACGGTTCGCGCCGTGTAGCCCGGTATAGCTGACCTCACCAATAGCATACAGACCGTCTACATCAGTGCGTCCGTGATCGTCAACCATCACGCCGCCGCAGGTATAGTGGGCGGCTGGCACAATGGGCACCGGATCGCGTGTTAAATCAATGCCAAGATTGAGCAGCTTTTCGTAAATCATCGGGAAGTGCTGGCGAATGAATTCTGCCGGCTTATGGCTGATATCGAGATACATGCAGTCCACGCCAAGGCGCTTCATTTCGTGGTCGATGGCGCGGGCAACTATATCACGCGGCGCCAGTTCACCGCGGGCGTCAAAGTCCGGCATAAAGCGGGTACCGTCAGGGCGTTTCAGATAAGCCCCTTCGCCGCGCAGGGCTTCCGTCAGCAGGAAATTTCGCGCCTGAGGGTGGAACAGGGCGGTGGGGTGAAACTGATTAAATTCGAGATTCGCCACGCGGCAGCCGGCGCGCCAGGCCATAGCGATACCGTCCCCGGAAGCGATATCCGGATTCGTGGTGTACTGATACACCTTAGAGGCGCCACCTGTAGCCAACACCACAGCCTTCGCCTGACAGGTTTCCACCTTCTCTTTATTACGGTTCCAGACCCACGCTCCCACCACGCGACGCGTGCCGGGCAGGCCTATCTTGTCGGAAATGATCAGATCAACCGCGTTGCTCCGCTCAAGGACCCGGATGTTAGGATGGTTCAGCGCTTTGCTGACCAGCGTGGTTTCCACTTCTTTTCCGGTAGCATCCGCGGCGTGCAGGATGCGGCGGTGGCTATGGCCGCCTTCACGCGTTAAGTGGTAGCTCTCTTCACCGTTGGGCTGAGCCTGAGTATCGAATAAAACACCCTGATCGATAAGCCACTGAACGCAATGGCGGGCATTGCTGGCGACAAACTCTGCCGCGTGCGCATCCACGATCCCGGCCCCGGCAATCAGCGTATCTTCCACATGTGATGCAATGCTGTCGGTCTCGTCAAATACCGCGGCAATGCCGCCCTGAGCATAAAATGTGGAGCCTTCACTTATCGGGCCTTTGCTCAGAACGATAACGTTCTGATGTTCAGCCAGACGCAGCGCCAGAGAGAGACCGGCAGCGCCGCTGCCGATGATCAGTACATCACAATGAAGTTCAGGTGTTGTGTTCATGATTATTGTTTAATTTACTAAACAGTGTTGGGGCAGAATAGCACCTGAATGCGAGATATCGCACGTTTTTTTTAAGGGAAGTTGCAATGACTAAACGCGCAGGCAGGGGTAAACGAAGGGTAAATAAATGAAATTATTTTGCGAAGCAGATCGTTAGCGTCAGATTTTGTGGTGAAATAAAGCCTGTGTTGCGTTACTCTTCTGGCGGGAAAAAGATGTTTCTTGTCAGAAAGTGGTGCGTATCGTGAACAGACTTATAATGAGAGAAAATGAACGGTCTGCGGCGCGATGAACAAAAACAAAGGCGTTACGGAACTTATTGAAGATCAGACACTCTAAGCTGGTGCTTGCTCAAAGTGCGGTAGTTATAGAGTGGCGTTTCGATAACGCGTGGAATTTAGGTTTGGGGAGACATTACCTCGGATGAGCGAGCAGTTAACGGACCAGGTCCTGGTTGAACGGGTCCAGAAGGGAGATCAGAAAGCCTTTAACCTACTGGTGGTGCGCTACCAGCATAAGGTGGCGAGTCTGGTTTCCCGCTATGTACCGTCAGGTGATGTACCTGATGTGGTGCAAGAGTCTTTTATTAAGGCCTATCGCGCGCTGGAATCTTTCCGGGGAGATAGTGCTTTTTATACCTGGCTGTACCGTATTGCTGTCAATACGGCAAAGAATTACCTGGTTGCTCAGGGTCGTCGTCCGCCGTCCAGTGATGTAGACGCTATCGACGCCGAAAACTTCGAAAGTGGCGGTGCGCTGAAAGAAATTTCGAACCCTGAGAACTTAATGTTGTCAGAAGAACTGAGACAAATTGTTTTTCGCACGATCGAGTCACTCCCGGAAGATTTACGCATGGCAATTACGTTACGGGAGCTTGATGGTCTGAGCTATGAAGAGATAGCCGCTATCATGGATTGTCCGGTCGGCACGGTTCGTTCACGAATTTTCCGTGCGCGAGAAGCTATTGATAATAAAGTTCAACCGCTTATCAGGCGTTGACGATAGCGGGATACTGGAAAAGGTATTAGGCATGCAGAAAGAAAAACTTTCCGCTTTAATGGATGGTGAGACGCTGGATAGTGAGCTGCTCAACGAGCTGTCTCATTCTCCCGAAATGCAAGAGACCTGGGAGAGTTACCATCTCATCCGTGACACGCTGCGCGGTGATACCGGAGAGGTTCTCCATTTCGATATCTCAGCCCGCGTGATGGCGGCCATCGAGAATGAGCCTGTTCATCAGACCACTCCGCTGATTCCTGAAGCGCAACCCGCACCGCACCAGTGGCAGAAAATGCCGTTCTGGCAAAAAGTGCGTCCGTGGGCCAGCCAGCTCACCCAAATGGGGGTGGCTGCATGCGTATCGCTTGCAGTTATCGTTGGCGTCCAGCACTATAATACTCAGTCTGAAACTAATCAGCAGCCAGAAGCGCCAGTGTTTAACACACTGCCGATGATGGGCAAAGCCAGCCCGGTAAGTCTGGGCGTACCGGCTGATGCCTCCGCCAGCGGCGGTCAGCAACAGCAGGTTCAGGAGCAGCGCCGTCGCATTAATGCGATGTTGCAGGATTATGAGTTGCAGCGTCGTCTGCACTCTGAACAGCTTCAGTTTGAGCAGGCCCAAACTCAGCAAGCTGCTGTGCAGGTGCCCGGAAACCAAACTTTAGGAACGCAATCGCAGTAATGAAGCAACTTTGGTTCGCCATGTCTCTGATGGCGGGTAGCCTGTTCTTCTCTGCTAACGCCTCGGCTGATGTTTCATCCGGGGCGTTGTTGCAGCAAATGAATCTGGCCAGCCAGTCACTCAATTACGAGTTGGCATTTATCAGCATCAACAAGCAGGGCGTCGAGTCGTTACGCTATCGCCATGCCCGTCTTGATAACCAGCCGCTCGCCCAGCTTTTACAGATGGATGGCCCGCGTCGGGAAGTTGTCCAGCGTGGCAACGAAATCAGCTATTTCGAGCCCGGTCTGGAGCCTTTCACCCTGAATGGCGACTATATCGTTGATTCTCTACCGTCGCTTATCTATACCGACTTCAAACGACTTGCCCCTTACTATGATTTTATTTCGGTAGGGCGTACCCGTATTGCAGACAGGCTGTGTGAAGTGATCCGCGTGGTTGCGCGCGATGGCACGCGCTACAGCTATATCGTCTGGATTGATGCGGAAACCAAGCTGCCGATGCGCGTGGACCTGCTCGACCGCGACGGCGAGACGCTTGAACAGTTCCGCGTCATCTCCTTCAGCGTGAACAATCAGGTTGGTAACAGCATGCAGAATCTGGCGAAGGCCAGCCTGCCGCCGCTGCTTTCTGTTCCAGCAGGGGACTCCGCTAATTTCAACTGGGTTCCTTCCTGGATACCGCAAGGCTTTAGCGAAGTGTCCAGCAGCCGTCGTCAGTTGCCCACCATTGATACGCCGGTTGAATCACGCCTCTATTCCGATGGCTTGTTCAGCTTCTCGGTGAATATCAACCGCGCAACGGCAAACAGCGCTGAACAAATGCTTCGTACCGGGCGTCGTACGGTCAGCACCACGGTTCGCGATAACGCAGAAATCACGATTGTGGGGGAATTACCTCCGCAGACGGCGAAGCGCATTTCAGACAGCATTAAATTCAGGGCCGCACAATGATTAAAGAGTGGGCGACCGTCGTCTCGTGGCAGAATGGTATTGCGCTGGTCAGCTGTGATGTTAAAGCCTCATGCAATAGCTGCGCATCCCGAGCCGGTTGTGGCAGTCGCGTGCTGAATAAGTTAGGGCCACAGACATCGCATACGATCTCCGTGCCGAGCGAACAGCCGCTGGTGGCGGGTCAGAAGGTGGAACTGGGCATTACGGAAGGCAGTCTGCTGAGTTCCGCGATGCTGGTCTATCTCTCCCCGCTGGTGGGGCTGTTTGTCATGGGCGGCCTTTTCCAGATGCTGTTTGGCACCGACGTGGCCGCCATGTGCGGCGCAGCTTTGGGTGGCGTAGGGGGATTTTGGCTTGCCAAAGGCATCTCACCGAAGCTCGCCGCGCGCGATGAGTGGCAGCCCGTTATTCTGAGCGTTGCGCTGGCGCCTGACCAACTTCGCGTCGAGACGCTCTCTTCTGAGGCCCGGTGATCCACCGGGCTTTATCATTATTTACATCTCAAAAAAGAAAACGCCATTTCTTCGCGCTATGCTTGGCTCTAAGTGCATTTCCAGGTTGCGGGTATGTAGTGTAGAATGCTGCGTTTTCGCACTGAAAAACGTCAGGCTAAGAACAGCGGCCTCCAGGAATTCGTAAGGCATAATTATTTAACTATATGAAGAACATACGTAACTTTTCGATCATTGCTCACATTGACCACGGTAAGTCGACGCTGTCTGACCGTATTATCCAGATTTGCGGTGGCCTGTCTGATCGTGAAATGGCAGCCCAGGTACTGGACTCCATGGACCTGGAACGCGAACGCGGTATCACCATCAAAGCGCAGAGCGTGACGCTCGACTATAAAGCTTCTGATGGCGAAACCTATCAACTGAACTTTATCGACACCCCAGGCCACGTTGACTTCTCCTATGAAGTATCACGCTCGCTGGCGGCCTGTGAAGGTGCGCTGCTGGTGGTTGATGCCGGGCAGGGCGTTGAAGCCCAGACCCTGGCGAACTGCTACACCGCGATGGAAATGGATCTCGAGGTTGTGCCGGTTCTGAACAAAATCGACCTGCCAGCCGCCGATCCTGAGCGCGTGGCGGAAGAGATTGAAGACATTGTCGGCATTGACGCGACCGACGCCGTACGCTGCTCCGCGAAAACCGGTGTGGGTGTGACCGACGTGCTGGAACGCCTGGTACGTGATATTCCGGCCCCGGAAGGCGACCCGGATGGTCCATTGCAGGCGCTGATCATCGACTCCTGGTTCGATAACTACCTGGGCGTGGTCTCACTGGTGCGTATCAAAAACGGCACCATGCGTAAAGGCGACAAAATCAAGGTTATGAGTACCGGACAGGTCTACAACGCAGACCGTCTGGGTATCTTCACGCCAAAACAGGTTGACCGTACCGAGCTGAAATGCGGCGAGGTGGGCTGGCTGGTCTGCGCGATTAAAGACATCCTCGGCGCGCCAGTGGGCGATACCCTGACCGGCGCGCGTAACCCGGCAGACAAAGCGCTGCCTGGCTTCAAAAAGGTGAAACCGCAGGTTTACGCGGGTCTGTTCCCGGTCAGCTCTGACGACTACGAAAACTTCCGCGATGCGCTCGGCAAGCTGAGCCTGAACGATGCCTCCCTGTTCTACGAGCCAGAAAGTTCAACGGCGCTGGGCTTCGGCTTCCGCTGCGGCTTCCTCGGCCTGCTGCACATGGAGATTATTCAGGAGCGTCTGGAGCGTGAATACGATCTGGATCTGATCACCACCGCACCAACGGTAGTCTACGAAGTAGAAACCACCTCGAAAGAAGTGATCTACGTCGACAGCCCGTCCAAGCTGCCGCCGCTGAACAACATTCACGAGCTGCGCGAGCCTATTGCAGAATGTCACATGCTGCTGCCGCAGGAGTTCCTGGGGAACGTTATTACGCTCTGTATTGAGAAGCGTGGCGTGCAGACTAACATGGTTTACCACGGTAACCAGGTGGCGCTGACCTATGAAATCCCTATGGCGGAAGTGGTACTCGACTTCTTCGACCGTCTGAAGTCTACCTCCCGTGGCTATGCGTCACTGGATTACAACTTCAAACGTTTCCAGGCCTCCAACATGGTGCGCGTGGACGTGCTGATCAACGGCGAGCGTGTGGATGCGCTGGCGCTGATCACCCACAACGACAATGCGCCGTACCGTGGCCGCGAGCTGGTTGAGAAGATGAAAGATCTGATCCCACGTCAGCAGTTTGACATTGCGATTCAGGCGGCCATCGGTAACCACATCATTGCCCGCTCAACCGTGAAGCAGCTACGTAAAAACGTTCTGGCGAAGTGCTATGGCGGTGACGTCAGCCGTAAGAAAAAGCTGCTGCAGAAGCAGAAAGAAGGTAAGAAGCGTATGAAGCAGGTCGGTAACGTTGAGCTGCCGCAGGAAGCATTCCTTGCCATTCTTCATGTCGGTAAAGACGGCAAATAACCTTTAAGGAGTTGGCATGGCGAACATGTTTGCCCTGATCCTGGTCATCGCTACGCTGGTGACAGGCCTGCTGTGGTGCCTGGATAAGTTTATCTTCGCCCCAAAACGCCGTGAACGTCAGGCTGCCGCGCAGGCAGCGACTGGCGATGCGCTTGACGCGAAAACCCTGAAGAAAGTTGGCCCGAAACCGGGCTGGCTGGAAACGGGCGCGTCGGTGTTCCCGGTGCTGGCGATTGTGCTGGTGGTACGTTCGTTTATTTATGAGCCGTTCCAGATCCCATCGGGATCAATGATGCCAACGCTGCTGATCGGTGATTTTATTCTGGTTGAGAAGTTTGCCTACGGCATTAAAGATCCGATTTACCAGAAAACGCTGATCGAAACGGGGCATCCGAAACGTGGCGACATCGTGGTGTTTAAATATCCGGACGATCCGCGTCTGGATTACATTAAGCGCGCGGTGGGTCTGCCGGGTGATAAAGTGACCTACGATCCGGTTGCGAAGGAAGTCACCGTTCAGCCGGGCTGCAGCTCCGGTACCGCGTGTGAAAACGCGCTGCCAATCACCTACTCAAACGTTGAGCCAAGTGATTTCGTGCAGACTTTCGCCCGTCGTAACGGCGGTGAAGCGACCAGCGGGTTCTTCCAGGTGCCAAAAGGTGAAACCAAAGAGAACGGCATTCGTCTGGTTGAGCGCAAAGAGACGCTGGGCGATGTCACTCACCGCATTCTGACCGTGCCAATCGCGCAGGACCAGGTGGGGATGTATTACAAACAGCCGGGTCAGCAGCTGGCCAGCTGGATCGTACCGCCGGGACACTACTTCATGATGGGCGATAACCGTGATAACTCCGCGGACAGCCGTTACTGGGGCTTTGTGCCGGAAGCGAATCTGGTGGGTAAAGCAACCGCGATCTGGATGAGTTTTGAGAAGCAGGAAGGCGAGTGGCCGACCGGCGTGCGCCTGAATCGTATTGGCGGAATCCATTAATTCTCAGGAAAAGAACACGTAGCCGCGTTATTTCGCGGCTACGTGAATTATTTCCTCGATAAATCTCTTTGAACTAACGACATCCCCTGTCGTTGTGTATAGAATATTCCCCCGAAGTTTAAGGTTGGCCCTGCAAGGGTGCCACGGCACACGAAACCGCGTTGGTTTTCTCAGGTCGGTTTCGTGTGCTGCATTTTTGACGCATTCATTTATTGGTATCGCATGAACCCCATCGTAATTAATCGGCTTCAACGGAAGCTGGGCTACACTTTTCATCATCAGGAGTTGTTGCAACAGGCATTAACCCATCGCAGTGCCAGCAGCAAACATAATGAGCGTCTCGAGTTTCTGGGTGACTCTATTTTAAGTTTCGTGATTGCGAATGCGCTTTATCATCGTTTCCCGCGCGTGGACGAAGGTGATATGAGCCGCATGCGCGCCACGCTGGTGCGCGGCAACACCCTCGCTGAAATCGCGCGCGAATTTGAACTGGGCGAATGTCTGCGTCTTGGGCCGGGTGAACTGAAAAGCGGCGGCTTCCGTCGTGAATCTATTCTTGCCGATACGGTCGAAGCATTAATTGGTGGCGTGTTCCTGGACAGCGATATCCAGACCGTAGAAAAGCTGATCCTTAACTGGTATCAGACCCGTCTGGACGAAATTAGCCCGGGCGATAAACAAAAAGATCCTAAAACGCGCCTGCAGGAATATTTGCAGGGCCGTCATCTGCCGCTGCCATCCTATCTGGTGGTGCAGGTTCGTGGCGAAGCGCACGATCAGGAATTTACCATCCATTGCCAGGTCAGTGGCCTGAGTGAACCGGTGGTGGGCACAGGTTCAAGCCGCCGTAAGGCTGAACAGGCTGCCGCCGAACAGGCGTTAAAAATGCTGGAGCTGGAATGAGCGAAGAAAAAACCTATTGCGGATTTATTGCCATCGTCGGACGTCCGAACGTCGGCAAATCCACCCTGCTGAATAATCTGCTTGGGCAGAAGATTTCTATCACCTCGCGTAAGGCGCAAACCACGCGTCACCGCATCGTCGGCATCCATACTGAAGGCGCGTATCAGGCAATCTACGTCGATACCCCTGGCCTGCACATGGAAGAGAAGCGTGCCATTAACCGTCTGATGAACAAGGCGGCGAGCAGCTCCATCGGCGACGTAGAGCTGGTGATTTTCGTAGTGGAAGGCACCCGCTGGACGCCGGACGACGAAATGGTACTGAACAAGCTGCGTGACGGCAAAACGCCGGTGATCCTCGCGGTCAACAAAGTTGACAACGTGCAGGAAAAAGCTGACCTGCTGCCGCACCTGCAGTGGCTGGGCAGCCAGATGAACTTCCTCGATATCGTTCCGCTGTCTGCTGAGACCGGCCTGAACGTCGATACCATCGCGGGCATCGTACGTAAGCACTTGCCAGAAGCGATTCACCACTTCCCGGAAGATTACATCACCGATCGCTCTCAGCGCTTTATGGCGTCTGAAATCATCCGTGAAAAGCTGATGCGTTTCCTGGGCGCCGAGCTGCCGTACTCTGTGACGGTGGAGATCGAGCGTTTCCAGAGCAACGAGCGCGGTGGCTACGACATTAACGGCCTGATCCTCGTCGAGCGTGAAGGGCAGAAGAAGATGGTGATCGGCAACAAAGGCGCCAAGATCAAAACCATCGGTATCGAAGCCCGTAAGGACATGCAGGAGATGTTCGAAGCGCCAGTTCATCTGGAACTGTGGGTGAAGGTGAAATCTGGCTGGGCCGATGATGAGCGTGCTCTGCGCAGCCTCGGTTACGGCGAAGATCAGTAACTCAAGACGACGAGTATAATGGAAGGTTGGCAGCGCGCCTTCGTTCTCCATAGTCGTCCCTGGAGCGAAACCAGCCTGATGCTGGACGTCTTCACGGAAGAGTCGGGCCGCGTGCGCCTTGTTGCGAAAGGCGCACGTTCCAAACGTTCTAATCTGAAGGGTGCCCTACAGCCTTTTACGCCGCTGCTGGTTCGCTTTGGCGGGCGAGGGGAAGTCAAAACCTTGCGCAGCGCTGAAGCCGTCTCTCTGGCGCTTCCCCTTTCTGGCATCACGCTCTACAGCGGTCTGTATGTCAACGAGCTCATCTCCCGCGTCCTTGAACATGAGACTCGCTTCTCGGAACTTTTCTTCGATTATCTGCACTGTATCCAGGCTCTGGCGGGTGCGACCGGCACGCCCGAACCCGCCCTGCGTCGTTTCGAACTGGCGCTGCTGGGCCACCTCGGGTACGGCGTGGATTTTCTGCACTGCGCAGGCAGCGGTGATGAGGTGGAAGACACCATGACCTACCGCTACCGCGAAGAAAAAGGCTTTATTGCCAGCGTCGTCGTTGATAACAGTACTTTTACCGGACGCCAGCTCAGAGCACTTTATGAACGCGAGTTTCCGGACGCCGATACCCTGCGCGCAGCAAAACGCTTTACCCGGATTGCCCTCAAGCCGTATCTTGGCGGCAAGCCCTTAAAGAGCCGCGAATTATTCAGGCAGTTTATGCCCAAACGTTAGACCACAGCATCAGAAAGAAAACCGAGGATTGTCATGGCTGAATTACTGTTAGGCGTCAACATCGACCACATCGCCACCCTGCGCAACGCGCGCGGCACGGCGTATCCCGATCCGGTTCAGGCGGCGTTTATCGCTGAACAGGCTGGTGCCGATGGCATTACCGTTCACCTGCGTGAAGACCGCCGCCACATTACCGACCGCGACGTGCGCATTCTTCGTCAGACGCTGGACACCCGTATGAATCTGGAGATGGCGGTCACCGAAGAGATGCTGACCATTGCCTGCGAGACCAAACCGCACTTTTGCTGCCTGGTGCCGGAAAAACGCCAGGAAGTGACCACCGAAGGTGGACTGGACGTGGCGGGGCAGCAGGACAAAATGCGCGATGCCTGCAAGCGCCTGGCGGATGCCGGTATCCTGGTTTCTTTGTTTATCGACGCCGATTTCGCGCAGATTAAAGCGGCAGCCGACGTGGGCGCGCCGTATATCGAAATTCACACCGGCTGCTATGCCGATGCTAAAAACGATGCCGAGCAGGCCAAAGAGCTGGAGCGTATCGCCAAAGCGGCCACCTACGCCGCGAGCCTGGGACTGAAGGTTAATGCCGGTCACGGCCTGACCTACCACAACGTGAAGGCCATTGCTGCTCTTCCGGAAATGCACGAGCTGAACATCGGCCACGCCATTATTGGCCGCGCGGTGATGAGCGGCCTGAAAGAGGCGGTTTCAGAGATGAAACGCCTGATGCTGGAAGCGCGTCAATAATGGCCATTTTGGGCTTAGGCACCGATATCGTCGAAATAGCCCGCATTGAAGCGGTGATCGCCCGCAGCGGCGATCGCCTGGCAAGGCGCGTGCTGAGCGATAACGAATGGGCCATCTGGGAAGCGCACCAGCAGCCGGTGCGTTTTCTGGCAAAGCGCTTTGCGGTAAAAGAGGCGGCAGCCAAAGCCTTCGGGACCGGCATTCGTAACGGCCTGGCATTTAACCAGTTCGAAGTTTTTAATGATGAGCTGGGCAAACCGCGCCTGCGTCTGTGGGGTGAAGCGCAAAAGCTGGCGGAGAAGCTGGGGGTGAATCATATGCACGTGACGATCGCAGATGAACGCCACTATGCCAGCGCGACGGTGATTATCGAAAGCTAAATTTTGTCCGCGTGGTGCATCAGGACAAATTTATCCCACAACTGCTCTTCGCTCTCGACGTGTGTCGGATCCTTCAGAATAGTGTTGGGGATCGGGCACACCTTCTGGCAGGTCGGCGTCTCATAGTGGCCGACGCATTCCGTGCAGCGGTCGCTGTTAATCTCGTAAATGCTGTCGCCCATCGAAATCGCCTGGTTCGGGCATTCGGGTTCGCACATATCGCAATTGATGCATTTTTTGGTAATTAACAGCGCCATCAGGAAATTCTCAGAAACAACACAAACTGGGCGGGCATTATACGCGTCAAACCAGTTTCTTTACCAGTTCTTCGCTGTGACGAATGCGCTCAGGCGCGCGCTCCAGATCCTGCTGTACCAGCGCCATAAACAGCAGGTCCGTCAGCATCATTTGTGCGCTGGTGGACGAAATTGCCGCGCTGCGCGTGGCCTGCTCTTCGGCAATGGTATACAAACAGCGCGTTGCCCGCTGCTGCAGCGCATTAGGCGTAAAGCCGGTGATCGCCAGAATTTTGCCGCCGACGCGCAGGGCTTCGTCGGTCGCCATGTTGATCTCGCGGCGCTCGCCGGAGTAGGAGATGGCCAGCAGCAGATCGTCAGGATCCATCGCCTGCACGGTCGCCAGCAGGGCGTGCATATCCTGCTCGACGATGGCGTTAAAACCGATTTTAGTCAGCTTCCAGCCAAAATTACGCGCCACCAGACCGGACGCGCCAATACCGGTTAAAATAATTCGCCGCGCCGCCCGCAGCATCGCCACGCTTTCCAGTAATTTCTCTTCGGTATTCACGTCCAGCGTGGCGTGCATGGCCGCCACATTCTCCTTGATCAGCTTTTCCCCAACCAGACGCATCGGGTCATCGCCGCGGATCTGGTTATGCACCGGCATGGACTGCGGATTCGGGTTACTCACCAGCGCTTCGCTGATTGCCAGCTTAAGAGCGGGAAAACCCTTAAACCCGATCTTCTGGGCAAATTTCACCACGCTTGACTGGCTCACTCCAGCTTCGCTTGCCAGCTGCTGTGAGCTGAGGTGGCGGGCGCGATCGGGCTGAGAAAGCAGAAAATCCGCCAGCTTTTTGTCGCTTTGAGCAAAGCCGGCGTAGCGCTGGCGAATGCGAATTAAACAGTTCATGAGTACTCCCGGCGGAAATGTGATTGTCTGCGCAAAAACGAATTCTGCTCGCCTGAATGAATTTTATATTCCATTATAGTGTGATTATTATGAATTAAAAATTCTTGAGGTACAAAAAATGAATCTTGGCTCACTTGTTTCTGAAACGCGTAACCCGCAAACCATGGATCTGGATGCGCTCTCCACCCTGGAGCTGGTTAACCGCTTTAATCAACAGGATACGCTGGTCGCGCAGGCAGTGAAAGAGACATTGCCAGAGGTGGCGAAAGCGGTCGATGCGGCGGCGGAAGCTCTTAAGGCCGGTGGTCGCATTATCTATATGGGGGCCGGTACCAGCGGGCGTCTCGGGGTGCTGGATGCCTCGGAATGTCCGCCCACCTTTGGCGTTCCGCACGGCCTGGTGGTTGGCCTGATTGCTGGTGGTCCCGGCGCGCTGCTGAAGGCCGTTGAAGGGGCAGAGGACAACAAACAGCTGGGTGAGGATGACCTGAAGGATCTGAACCTGACGGCGAACGATCTGGTGGTCGGCCTGGCGGCATCCGGGCGCACGCCGTACGTCATTGGCGGCCTGGAATACGCCAACCGGACCGGCTGCACGACGGTCGCCATCTCCTGCAACCCCGGCTCGCCGATTGCGCAGGTGGCCGCTATCGCCATCTCTCCGGTCGTTGGGCCGGAAGCGCTCACCGGCTCCACGCGCCTGAAATCCGGGACCGCGCAAAAGCTGGTGCTCAATATGATCTCCACCGGTGCGATGGTGAAGTTCGGCAAGGTCTACCAGAACCTGATGGTCGATATGCAGGCCACCAACGTCAAGCTGGTGGACAGAGCCTGCCGCATGGTGATGGAGGCGACAGGCGCGGGCCGTGAAGAGGCAGAAGCGGTGCTCAGGCAGACCGATCACGACGTAAAACCAGCCATTTTGATGATCTTAAGCGGGCTGGACGCGGCGGCTGCGCGAGCCAGACTTGATGCGCACAACGGCTTCTTACGGGCGGCTTTAGAAAACTAGCAGAGGCGTTTATGGACAAAACAGCAGCGCTCGCCAGCGATATCCTGCAGGGGATAGGCGGGGAGAAAAATATTCAGCGTCTGGAAAACTGCATGACGCGCGTGCGCGTCGAGGTGCATAACGACGACCAGCTTGACGTGCCGGGCCTGAAGAAGCTGTCCGGCGTCAGCGGCTACGTAAAACAGGGGCAGCAACACCAGCTGATCGTCGGGCCGGGCAAGGCGGCGCAGGTTGTCGATGCCATGCGCGCGCTGATGGTCGGCGGTGCAAGCGTGACGGTTGACGACGCTGAACGCACCAAAGCGCAGGCGAAGGCCAAATACAAAGCTCCCATGAGCGATGCGCTGCGACAGCTGGCAAACGTCTTTATCCCGCTGATCCCGGCGTTTATAGCTTCCGGCTTGATCACCGGGATCATCAACATCCTTAAGCGGCCAGATATCGTCGGGGATTTTGCCACGCAGTATCCGAACCTGCTGGGCATTCTCGGGATCTTCGGCAGCGCGGTGTTTGCCATTATGAACATCCTGGTCGGGGTCAATACCGCGAAGGTGTTTGGCGGCTCGCTGGCCATGGGCGGCGTAATGGCAGGGATCTTGTCCAGCCCGCAGCTGGCGCAAATCACGCTGTTTGGCGAGGCGCTCCAGCCTGGTCGCGGCGGGGTGATTGCCGTGCTGCTGGTGGTTATTCTTATGTGCTGGATCGAGAAAAAGCTACGCGCGGTTCTGCCTGGCTCGATTGAGCTTATCCTCAACCCGCTGCTAACCACGTTAATTACCGGTAGCGTCGCGATTGTGGTCCTTCAGCCACTCGGCGGGTGGATCTCTGACGCCATCGCCCACGGCGCGTCTCTGGCTATCGACCGCGGCGGCCTGCTGGTGGGGGCGGTGCTGTCAGGTACCTTCCTGCCGCTGGTGCTGACCGGCCTGCATCAGGGGCTGGTGCCGATCCACGTCGAGCTGGTGCAGGCGCACGGTTATAACGCGCTGCTGCCTATTCTCTCGATGGCGGGCGTCGGGCAGGTGGGGGCAGCGATTGCCGTCCTGATGAAAACCCGCAACGCGCGCCTGAAAAAAGTGATTAAAGGGGCGCTGCCGGTCGGGCTGCTCGGCATTGGCGAGCCGCTGATATTCGGCGTCACGCTGCCGCTGGGTAAACCGTTCCTTGCGGCCTGTCTGGGGGGCGCGGTAGGCGGGGCACTCATCAGCTACTGGAAAGTCGCCACCGTTATCACCTTTGGTCTCTCCGGTTTACCGCTGGCATTAACCATCGTGACCGGAAAAGTCATGCTCTATCTGTTAGGCTATTTAGTAGCAGTGATCGCCGGGTTCCTGTTTACCTGGCTGTTAGGATTCAACGACCCAGAGGAGTAAGGTTTGGCCAATCACGAGCGTCGCGTTGTCTTTTTCGATCTGGATGGAACGCTGCATCAGCAGGATATGTTTGGTACGTTTATGCGCTACCTGCTGCGGCGTCAGCCTCTGAACGCGCTGCTCGTCTTACCGCTCTTACCTCTCATTGGCATCGCGCTGCTGGTAAAAGGCCGGGCGGCGCGCTGGCCGATGAGCCTGCTGCTGTGGGGATGTACGTTTGGCCACAGCGAAGCGCGGCTCAAACAGCTCGAAAAGGAGTTCGCTCTCTGGTTCCGCGGCCACGTTGCAGCGTTTCCCGTGGTGCAGGCGCGCCTGACCAGCTATCTTGACGCCAACGATGCCGATATCTGGCTGATTACCGGCTCCCCGCAGACGCTGGTGGAGCAGGTCTACTTTGATACCCCCTGGCTGCCGCGCGTAAACCTTATCGCCACGCAAATTTCCCGCGGCTACGGCGGCTGGGTCCTGACGATGCGCTGTCTGGGGCATGAAAAAGTGGTCCAGCTGGAAAAACGCATCGGCACGCCGCTGCGCCTTTACAGCGGCTACAGCGACAGCAAGCAGGACAACCCGCTGCTCTATTTTTGCCAGCACCGCTGGCGCGTTACTCCCCTCGGTGAACTTCAGCAACTCGAATAGTCTTATCTATAAGGGCTGTGTATAATGCCGCCCGCTTTTAGACTGGAGTATCAGCCCTTGTCCACCTCAGAACACAATCATGAATACTGGATGCGCCACGCGCTGGCGCTGGCTCAACGGGCCTGGGACGAGGGCGAAGTGCCCGTGGGCGCGGTGCTGGTTCATAACAACCGGGTGATTGGGGAAGGGTGGAACCGTCCTATTGGCCGCCACGATCCTACCGCGCACGCCGAAATTATGGCGCTTCGTCAGGGCGGGCTGGTGCTGCAAAACTATCGTCTGCTTGATACCACCCTGTACGTCACCCTTGAACCCTGCGTGATGTGCTCCGGGGCGATGGTGCACAGCCGAATCGGTACCCTGGTGTTTGGAGCGCGGGATGAAAAAACCGGTGCGGTCGGTTCACTGATGGACGTGCTGGGTCATCCAGGAATGAATCATCAGGTGCAGACTATCGGTGGGGTACTTGCACCAGAGTGTTCGGGGCTATTAAGCGATTTCTTTCGAATGCGCCGTCAGCAGAAAAAGCAACAAAAGGCAGAATTGAAGTTGTCGGATGATTAAGCTCGTCCGGCGCCACAACCGGATAACTTTCCGCCAGCTGTTTTGCCTCTGTTGCCTCTTTCTCTTTCTCCAGCAGATAGCCGACCAGGCTAATCTGATACTTACGTATATTTTCCACGTAGGCGTAGGCTTCATGTCCGCGCGCGTAGCCATACGTCAGCTTGTTGTACCATGGCTTCTGGCTCAGCAGCGGCAGGCGCTGTTTTACGTCTGACCAGCTGTCCGGGTTTCCCTTCGTTTTCGCCGTCAGAGCCCGCGCGTCAAGCATGTGCGCGTAGCCCATGTTGTAGGCCGCCAGCGCAAACCAGATCCGTTCCTCATCCGGCACGGTTTCCGGGACTTTAGCCATCATATCCTGCAGGTAGCGCGCCCCGCCGCTGATGCTCTGTTCCGCATCGGTACGGTCGTTAACGCCCAGGCTTAGCGCGGTATTTTTGGTTAACATCATCAGTCCGCGTACGCCCGTTGGCGACGTGGCCTGGGTGTCCCAGTGGGACTCCTGGTACGAGATAGCCGCCAGCAGTTTCCAGTCAATCTCCTGGGCATATTTTTCGAAAAGCGGCTGCAGGTCAGGCAGGACGCTGTCAACCGCGCGCAGGAAGCTGCGGGTGTCAACGTAGTCAAAGTCATCCCCGTGGCCGAGGTACTTCTCCTCAAGTCGCGCCAGCGTGCCGTCTTCATTGATGGTGTTATAAAAATCCAGCATGGCCGCCGAGAGGGTCTGGTCATCGTCCAGATGGGTAAACCAGGTCACCGGCTGTTCGTCCGTCACGTCCAGCGCCACGGCGATTTCAGGATGCACCCGCTGGAACAGGCTGATCGCCACCGAATCGGCGATGGTGTAGGGCAGTTTCTGATCTTTGACCTGCTCCAGCAGCTCCGTTGTGCCGAGTTTAGGGTCAACCGTCCAGCTCAGATCCGGGTATTTTTTCTCCTTTAACTCACGCAGGTCGTCAATCACTACGTGGCCGGGAGCAATCGTCAGCTGTTGCGCGTTGATCGAGGCAAGCGTACGCGGGCGCAGGCTCCCGACGCGATAAACCAGCTGCTGGGAAACGGAGTAGTAGGTCGGGCCCGGCTGGTAGTTCTTGCTGCGCTCGCTGTTATAGACCAGCCCGGCAGCGAGGATATCGGCGTTGTTGTTGTCCAGGTCGTCAAACAGCTGGTTGATGTTCTGGCGGACGGTAATTTTAAGCTTCACGCCCAGATAATCGGCAAACTGCTGCGCCAGCTCATAATCCAGACCAATAATTTTGCCGTTGATGTCGCTGTAAATCAGCGGAGAGTTAAGGGTACTGACGCGCAGTTCCCCCCGCTCCTGAATGGCGGCGATACGATTTTCGGCTTTGCCGAACCAGGGGATGGAAGGCCAGAGGGCCACTGCCAGCAGCAACGTTACAATGCCGATGAGCAGATAATTAATCTTTAATTTTTTCAATTAGTTAATTCTCTGCGACGCCGGTTGCCTCAGTCTGCTGTAGCCATGTTAATCATAAGGTTTGTCATTGAATGAGCGGCATTTTGCGTAAACTTGCGCCACTTGGCAACCAATTAGAGAGACAGGTCACATCTATTGTTAAACACTGAAGTCGATTTTATTTCGACGCAAACGGTTTCGTCGGCGCTCAGGATTCTCTATAATGACGCCCGTTTTCCCCCCTTGCGCACACTGTAAGCGCCCCGGCGCTTCGAAGACGAGAGACTTATGATGGAAATTCTGCGTGGTTCGCCTGCACTGTCTGCCTTCCGTATTACCAAACTGCTGGCACGTTTTCAGGCGGCCGACCTTCCGGTAAGCAATATTTACGCTGAGTATGTCCATTTTGCTGACCTGAATGCCCCCCTGAATGCAGAGGAGCGCGTACAGCTGGAACGCCTGCTCAAGTATGGCCCAAATCTGAGCAGCCATACGCCAACCGGCAAACTGATCCTTGCGACGCCGCGTCCGGGCACCATCTCCCCCTGGTCTTCCAAAGCCACCGACATTGCCCACAACTGCGGCCTGAGCCAGATTAACCGTCTGGAGCGCGGCGTAGCGTACTACGTCGAAGCCTCTACCCTGAGCGACGCGCAGTGGCAGGCGGTTGCGGCTGAATTGCACGACCGCATGATGGAGAGCGTGTTTGCCTCTCTTGATGACGCACAGAAGCTTTTCTCCCATCATCAGCCTGCACCGGTACAGAGCGTGGACCTGCTGGGGCAGGGCCGTCAGGCGCTGATTGACGCCAACCTGCGTCTCGGCCTGGCGCTGGCAGAAGACGAAATTGACTACCTGCAGGACGCGTTCGTTAAGCTCAACCGCAACCCGAACGACATCGAACTCTACATGTTCGCGCAGGCCAACTCTGAGCACTGCCGCCATAAGATTTTCAATGCCGACTGGATTATCGACGGCGAACAGCAGCCGAAGTCGCTGTTCAAAATGATCAAAAACACCATGGAACAAACCCCTGACCACGTGCTGTCTGCCTATAAAGACAACGCTGCGGTGATGGAAGGTTCCGAGGTGGGCCGCTTCTTCGCCGATCGCGAAGCAGGGCGCTATGACTTCCATCAGGAGCCTGCGCATATTCTGATGAAAGTGGAAACCCACAACCACCCGACGGCCATTTCTCCGTGGCCGGGTGCGGCGACCGGCTCCGGCGGCGAAATCCGTGACGAAGGGGCGACCGGTCGTGGGGCGAAACCCAAAGCGGGTCTGGTCGGTTTCTCCGTCTCCAACCTGCGCATCCCTGGCTTTGAACAGCCGTGGGAAGAAGATTTCGGCAAGCCAGAGCGCATCGTGACCGCGCTGGATATCATGACCGAAGGCCCGCTGGGCGGCGCGGCGTTTAACAACGAATTTGGACGTCCGGCGCTGAACGGTTACTTCCGTACCTACGAAGAGAAGGTGGACAGCCACAACGGCGAAGAACTGCGCGGCTACCACAAACCGATCATGCTGGCAGGCGGGATCGGCAACATCCGTGCCGATCATGTGCAGAAAGGCGAGATCGTCGTCGGCGCGAAGCTGATCGTGCTGGGCGGCCCGGCGATGAACATCGGTCTGGGCGGCGGCGCGGCCTCCTCTATGGCCTCCGGCCAGTCTGATGCGGATCTCGACTTCGCGTCCGTGCAGCGTGACAACCCTGAGATGGAGCGTCGCTGCCAGGAAGTGATCGACCGTTGCTGGCAGCTGGGCGATGCTAACCCGATTCTGTTCATCCACGACGTGGGCGCGGGCGGCCTGTCCAACGCTATGCCGGAGCTGGTGAGCGACGGCGGTCGCGGTGGCCGTTTCAACCTGCGCGATATCCTGAGCGATGAGCCGGGCATGAGCCCGCTGGAAATCTGGTGTAACGAATCCCAGGAGCGCTATGTGCTGGCGGTTGCGGCCGACCAGCTGCCGCTGTTTGACGAGCTGTGCCGCCGCGAACGCGCGCCGTATGCCGTCATCGGTGAAGCAACCGAAGAGCAACACCTGACTCTGAGCGACACCCATTTCGACAACCAGCCGATCGATCTGCCGCTGGACGTGCTGCTCGGTAAAACGCCGAAGATGACCCGCGACGTAACAACCCGTAAAGCAGCGGGCAAAGCGCTGGATCGCCAGGGCATTACCGTGGCGGAAGCGGTCAACCGCGTGCTGCACCTGCCTGCTGTGGCAGAGAAAACCTTCCTGGTGACCATTGGCGACCGTACCGTGACCGGTATGGTATCCCGCGATCAGATGGTTGGCCCGTGGCAGATCCCGGTGGCGAACTGCGCCGTGACCACCGCGAGCCTCGACAGCTACTACGGTGAAGCGATGGCGCTAGGTGAACGCACCCCGGTCGCGCTGCTGGACTTCGCCGCTTCTGCACGACTGGCGGTCGGTGAAGCGCTGACCAACATCGCGGCGACGCAGATTGGCGACATCAAACGTATCAAACTTTCCGCGAACTGGATGGCGGCAGCCGGTCACCCTGGTGAAGACGCTGGCCTGTATGAAGCCGTGAAAGCGGTGGGTGAGGAGCTGTGTCCAGCCCTCGGCCTGACCATTCCGGTGGGTAAAGACTCCATGTCGATGAAAACCCGCTGGCAGGAGGGTAATGAGCAGCGCGAGATGACGTCTCCGCTGTCGCTGGTGATCACCGCGTTTGCCCGCGTGGAAGACGTGCGCCATACCGTTACGCCGCAGCTGGCGACCGAAGATAACGCCCTGCTGTTGATTGACCTGGGTAAGGGCCACAACACGCTGGGCGCCACCGCACTGGCGCAGGTTTACCGTCAACTTGGCGACAAGCCAGCCGACGTGCGCGACGTGGCGCAGCTAAAAGGCTTCTACGACGCAATTCAGGCGCTGGTGGCACAGCGCAAGCTGCTGGCCTACCACGACCGTTCCGACGGCGGCCTGCTGGTGACCCTGGCAGAGATGGCCTTCACCGGCCACTGCGGCGTGGAAGCGAACATTGCGACGCTTGGCGAAGACCGCCTGGCGGCGCTGTTTAACGAAGAGCTGGGTGCGGTGATTCAGGTTCGCGCCGCAGACCGCGAGGCGGTGGAAGCGATTCTGGCGAAGCACGGTCTGGTAGACTGCGTCCATTATCTGGGGAAAGCCGTTCAGGGCGACCGCTTCGTCATTGAGGCCGACGGTCACGCTGTGTTCAGCGAAAGCCGTACCACGCTGCGTATGTGGTGGGCGGAAACCACCTGGCAGATGCAGCGCCTGCGCGATAACCCGGAATGCGCCGATCAGGAGCATAACGCGAAAGCGAATGACCAGGATCCTGGCCTGAACGTTAAGCTCTCCTTCGACATCAACGAAGACATCGCTGCGCCGTACATTGCGACCGGCGCGCGTCCGAAAGTGGCGGTGCTGCGCGAGCAGGGCGTTAACTCCCACGTTGAGATGGCGGCAGCCTTCCACCGCGCGGGCTTTGACGCTATCGACGTCCACATGAGCGACCTGCTGGCCGGGCGTACCGGTCTGGAAGATTTCCATGCGCTGGTGGCGTGCGGCGGTTTCTCCTACGGCGACGTGCTGGGCGCAGGCGAAGGCTGGGCGAAGTCCATTCTGTTTAACAGCCGCGTGCGCGACGAGTTCGAGACCTTCTTCCATCGTCCGCAAACCCTGGCGCTGGGCGTGTGCAACGGCTGCCAGATGATGTCTAACCTGCGCGAGCTGATCCCGGGCAGCGAAGCCTGGCCACGCTTTGTGCGCAACCAGTCCGACCGCTTCGAAGCGCGCTTCAGTCTGGTAGAAGTGACTCAGAGCCCGTCTCTGCTGCTGCAGGGGATGGTTGGCTCTCAGATGCCAATCGCCGTTTCCCACGGCGAAGGTCAGGTAGAAGTGCGCGATGCGGCCCATCTGGCGCAGCTCGAGAGCAAAGGCCTGGTGGCGCTGCGCTTTGTCGATAACTTCGGCAAGGTCACGGAAACCTATCCGGCGAACCCGAACGGCTCCGTCAATGGTATTACGGCGGTGACCAGCGAAAGCGGTCGCGCGACCATCATGATGCCGCACCCTGAACGCGTGTTCCGTACCGTGAGCAACTCCTGGCACCCGGAAAACTGGGGCGAGGACAGCCCGTGGATGCGTATCTTCCGCAACGCGCGTAAACAGCTGGGTTAAGATGTAAAGCAGGTACTTTGTAGACCCGGTGAGCGTAGCGCCACCGGGTTTTTTTATGCGTGTCGCAAAATTGCGACAAAGATGGTATATGGGTGTCTCCAAATGGAGACATTTAACTTATTGATTTATATATGGCAGGACAGGTTCCCGTTAAGGTGTTGCTTAATAGCGACACTTAGCCTGGAAATCATTCAGCGCACAACAAATAGATTAAACCAATAAAAGATATATATTTCAATGTGTTAATATTTTGTTTTGCATTCTGGCATGGGTGTTGCATAATATTAACCAGTGGCTCATTCACCTTCTTATGTCAGCCCCTTCGGGACGTGCTACATAAACTTCGAATGACGCACAAAAAGGTGCCTGCCGTCCAACTACTGATCATAGCGATGCTTTATCAGGCCAGGGCGAAACGTCGAGTTAGGCACCGCCTTATTCCATAACAAAGCCGGGTTTTTACCCGGCTTTGTTGTATCTGAAGGGCAGACTCAGTTACGCTCTCCGTAAACCCCCATGAAGAGAGTAATGCGTTGAAACGCTGGCCCGTTTTTCCCCGCTCCCTGCGACAGCTCGTGATGATGGCCTTTCTGCTGATCCTGCTGCCGCTGCTGATCCTCGCCTGGCAGGCATGGCAGAGCCTCAATGCGCTGAGTGCCCAGGCGGCGCTGACGAACCGCACCACGCTTATCGATGCCAGACGCAGTGAAGCGATGACCAACGCTGCGCTGGAGATGGAGCGTAGCTATCGTCAGTACTGCGTGCTCGACGATCGGACGCTGGAGAAGGTGTACCAGAGCCAGCGCAAGCGCTACAGCGAAATGCTGGATGCCCACGCGGGCGTGCTGCCGGACGACAGGCTGTATCAGGCGTTACGTCAGGATCTGAACGATCTCGCGCAGTTGCAGTGCCAGAACAGCGGCCCGGATGCGGCTGCCGCCGCGCGCCTTGAGGCATTCGCCGCCGCCAATACCGAAATGGTGCAGTCAACGCGCACGGTCATTTTCTCTCGCGGCCAGCAGCTGCAGCAGGAGATTGCCGAGCGCGGCCAGTTCTTCGGCTGGCAGGCGCTGGTGCTGTTCCTCGTGAGCCTCGGGCTGGTGCTGCTCTTTACCCGCATGATCATCGGCCCGGTAAAGGGTATTCAGCGTATGATCAACCGCCTGGGGGAGGGGAAATCGCTCGGGGATACGGTTGCCTTTAAAGGCCCGCGCGAGCTGCGATCCGTCGGTCAGCGCATTATCTGGCTATCCGAGCGCCTGGCGTGGCTGGAATCCCAGCGTCATCAGTTCCTGCGCCATATTTCCCATGAGCTGAAAACCCCGCTGGCCAGCATGCGTGAAGGAACGGAGCTGCTGGCGGACGAGGTGGCAGGGCCGCTTACGCCGGAGCAGAAAGAGATTGTCGAAATTCTGGACGCCAGCAGCCGCAACCTGCAAAAGCTGATCGAGCAGCTTCTGGATTATAACCGCAAGCTGGCTGACGGGACGGTGGTACTGGAAGAGGTGGAGATTGAGCCACTGGTGGATATGGTGATCTCCGCCCATAGCTTGCCGGCAAGAGCTAAAATGATGCATACCGGGGTGGAGCTGAATGCGCCGACCTGCCTGGCTGAACCCATGCTATTAATGAGCGTTCTGGATAATCTTTACTCCAATGCGGTGCACTATGGTACTGAATCCGGTAACATTTATATCCGAAGTTATACGAAGGGCTCCCGGGTGTTTATTGACGTCGCAAACACCGGCACCCCGATCCCCGATGACGAAAAAACCATGATCTTCGAACCCTTTTTCCAGGGGAGTCATCAGCGGAAAGGCGCGGTAAAAGGAAGCGGTCTGGGATTAAGCATTGCCCGGGACTGCATACGACGCATGCAGGGTGAGCTAAACATTGCCACGGACGAACGTTCAGATGTTTGCTTCCGTATTGAACTGCCCCTGAGCCGGAAAAATTAATAAAATGAATCTATATCTGGTGAGTATGTCACACGTCTTTTTCCGCGCCATACGCGCGGTGTTTTCCAGCAAAGCGGGTCGCCTGAGTCTACCCTGTTTAGTTCTGGCGGGGTGCGTTTCCCATGCGCCGCAAAGTGCGATAAGCGGTAAACAGGAAGACAAATGGCCCGATAACCAGCTGGCGGATTTCCTCTCTACCCGCTGTGAGGATATCTGGAATCTGTCAGGGCATGATGTCGAAAATAACCCGCTGTTCTGGCTGCGCGGAATAGACTGCGCCCAGCGGCTTGCGCCGGTAGACGCCCGCATGAAGGCGGCGATGCTGGATGAAGACACCTGGCAGGACGCTTTCAAGCGTGGGATTTTACTGGCCGATGCGAAAATTACCCCCGTTGAACGTCGGGCCAACGTGACCCGTCTGGACACGTTTGTGATCAATCTTCCCGCACAGGTGCGCCCGGTATACCAGCTCTGGCGGGATGGGCAGACGTTACAGCTGCAGCTGTCTGAAGAGCGCTCCCGCTACAGCAAGTTACAGCAGTCAACCGACAGCGAGCTGGATACGCTGCGCCAACAGCAACAGCATTTACGTACTCAGCTGGATACCACGACGCGAAAGCTGGAAAACCTGACCGATATCGAAAGACAGCTCTCGTCGCGTAAATATCAGCCCGGTAGTTCATCTGCTGCACCGGACAGCGATATGCCGAAACAAGAGGATGTGAAGCATGACGAGCCGTAAACCAGCCCATCTCTTACTGGTGGATGACGATCCCGGCCTGTTAAAGCTGCTGGGGATGCGTCTGGTGAGTGAAGGCTACACCGTGGTGACCGCGGAAAGCGGGCAGGAGGGGCTTAAAGTCCTCAGCCGCGAAAAGATTGACCTGGTGATCAGCGACCTGCGGATGGACGAAATGGATGGCATGCAGCTGTTCGCCGAAATCCAGAAGCAGCAGCCTGGCATGCCGGTCATTATCCTGACGGCGCACGGGTCAATCCCGGATGCCGTCGCCGCAACCCAGCAGGGCGTGTTCAGCTTCCTCACCAAGCCGGTAGATAAAGACGCGCTCTACAAAGCTATCGACAGTGCGCTGGAGCACGCCGCGCCCTCCGGAGACGACGCATGGCGTGAATCTATCGTCACCCGCAGCCCGATAATGCTGCGTCTGCTTGAGCAGGCGCGAATGGTCGCACAGTCAGACGTCAGCGTGTTGATTAACGGCCAGAGCGGAACCGGGAAAGAGATCCTGGCGCAGGCGATCCACAACGCCAGCCCGCGCAGTAAAAATGCCTTTATCGCCATTAACTGCGGTGCCCTGCCAGAGCAGCTTCTTGAGTCTGAACTTTTTGGCCATGCCCGCGGCGCATTTACCGGCGCGGTAAGCAGCCGGGAAGGGCTGTTCCAGGCCGCGGAAGGCGGCACGCTGTTCCTCGACGAAATTGGCGACATGCCTGCGCCGCTGCAGGTCAAACTGTTGCGCGTACTTCAGGAGCGCAAAGTGCGCCCGTTGGGCAGCAACCGCGATATTGATATTAACGTGCGAATCATTTCCGCCACCCACCGCGACTTGCCCAAAGTGATGGCCCGCAACGAGTTCCGTGAAGATCTCTACTACCGTCTGAACGTGGTGAACCTGAAGATCCCGGCGCTGGCGGAGCGTGCGGAAGATATTCCGCTGCTGGCGAATCACCTCCTGCGCCAGGCGGCAGATCGGCATAAACCGTTCGTGCGCGCCTTTTCGACTGATGCGATGAAACGGCTGATGGCCGCCAGCTGGCCGGGTAACGTGCGCCAGCTGGTGAACGTGATTGAGCAGTGCGTGGCGCTGACGTCCTCGCCCGTTATCAGCGACGCGCTGGTTGAACAGGCGCTGGAAGGGGAGAACACGGCCTTGCCGACGTTTGCGGAAGCGCGTAACCAGTTCGAGCTGAACTATCTGCGCAAGCTGCTGCAGATCACCAAAGGCAACGTGACCCACGCGGCGCGGATGGCCGGACGCAACCGCACCGAGTTCTATAAGCTGCTCTCACGCCACGAGCTGGAAGCAAACGATTTTAAAGAGTAATGCCGTATGGTACTGTGAGCAATCGATTACGAGGCAGCTTACAGGCAAGAGTTTAAGGACCCACCATGAAAAAGATTGATGCGATTATTAAACCTTTCAAACTGGATGATGTACGTGAAGCGCTGGCGGAAGTAGGCATCACCGGGATGACCGTGACGGAAGTGAAAGGTTTTGGTCGTCAGAAGGGCCACACCGAGCTTTATCGTGGCGCAGAGTACATGGTCGACTTTCTGCCGAAAGTGAAAATTGAAATCGTGGTCAGCGACGATATCGTCGATACCTGCGTGGATACCATTATCCGCACGGCGCAGACGGGCAAAATTGGCGACGGGAAAATCTTCGTCTTTGACGTGGCGCGCGTGATCCGTATCCGTACCGGCGAAGAAGACGACGCCGCGATTTAACCATTCGCCACCCGGCGAAAAAAAAGCCCCTCGAACGAGGGGCTTTTTGCGTTACAGCACCTTATGCGGCCCGAAACATTCGTAATGAATGTTGTCTTTATTCACGCCCAGCTCAACCAGCTGCTTCGCGGCATACTGCATAAACGCCACGGGTCCACAGACGTAGAACTGCATTTCCGGCGCGCTAAACGCCCCTTCCATCTGGCTTAAATTCATCAGTCCTTCGCTGTCAAAGCGTGCGGCAGTGCGGTCTGCCTCCGTCGGCAGGCGATACCAGGTATGCGCGGTGAAACGCGGCAGGGTCGCTCCCAGCGCTTTCACTTCATCCGCAAAGGCGTGCACGTCGCCGTTCTCCGCTGCGTGGAACCAGTTAACCTGCGCGCTGTGGTTGGCTTTCGCCAGCGTATCCAGCATCGCCAGCATTGGCGTTTGGCCTACGCCCGCGGAGATCAGCGTGACCGGGGTATTGGTTTCAATGGCCATAAAGAAGTCGCCCGCCGGCGCGGCCAGATGAACCACGTCGCCCACGCTCGCTTCGTTATGCAGCCAGTTGGATACCTGACCGCCGTCCTCGCGCTTCACCGCAATGCGGTAGCCTTTACCGTTTGGTTTGCGGGTCAGAGAGTACTGGCGGATCTCCTGGTGCGGGAAGCCTTCAGGCTTCAGCCATACGCCCAGATACTGGCCCGGCTGGTAATCGGCCACCGGCTGGCCGTCAACCGGCTCAAATTCAAAACTGGTGATAAGCGCGCTGCGCGGCGTTTTCTCGACGATACGGAAGGCGCGCGTTCCTTCCCAGCCGCCGTTCTTGCTGGCGTTTTCGCTGTAGATCTGCGCTTCACGGTTGATAAACACGTTTGCCAGCACGCCGTAGGCTTTACCCCAGGCGTCCAGCACCTCCTGGCCCGGGCTGAACATTTCGTCCAGCGTTGCCAGCAGGTGAGTGCCGACGATGTTGTACTGCTCGGGTTGGATCTGGAAGCTGGTGTGCTTCTGCGCGATTTTTTCCACCGCAGGCAGCAACGCCGCCAGGTTTTCGATATTGCTGGCGTAGGCCGCGATGGCGTTGAAAAGCGCTTCACGCTGATCGCCGTTACGCTGGTTGCTCATATTGAAAATCTCTTTGAGCTCCGGATTGTGCGTGAACATGCGATCGTAGAAATGGGCGGTAAGTTTAGGGCCGGTTTCCACCAGCAGGGGAATGGTGGCTTTAACGGTAGCGATGGTTTGAGCGTCGAGCATGGCAGCTTCCTTCTGATATTACCTAATAATGTATTTTAAATGCATCTTATAAAAAATACCCATGCTTTGTAAATGGTTCTTTGCAAGATGAAAAATACGCATCACAAACCTGAAAAGAAATCCGCTGGAAATAGTGAGATCTTTATTCCTCAAACCCTTGCGTGGCGTGAAGGAAAACGTTTGCGTAAAATCGTTTGTCAAGACCTGTTATCACAGAACTATTCAGTTATACTGTTGCCCGTCGTCCAACAGGACTGCCTTTTCAGGCCAAAATTTACTTGTTAGCTGAGTCAGGAGATGCGGATGTTAAAGCGTGAAATGAACATTGCCGATTATGATGCCGAACTGTGGCAGGCTATGGAGCAGGAAAAAGTACGTCAGGAAGAGCACATCGAACTGATCGCCTCCGAAAACTACACCAGCCCGCGCGTGATGCAGGCGCAGGGCTCTCAGCTGACCAACAAATACGCTGAAGGTTACCCGGGCAAGCGCTACTATGGCGGTTGCGAATACGTTGATATCGTTGAGCAGCTGGCTATCGACCGTGCGAAAGCACTCTTCGGCGCTGACTACGCGAACGTTCAGCCGCACTCCGGCTCTCAGGCTAACTTCGCTGTTTACACCGCGCTGCTGCAGCCGGGCGATACCGTTCTGGGTATGAACCTGGCGCAGGGCGGCCACCTGACTCACGGCTCCCCGGTTAACTTCTCCGGCAAACTGTACAACATCATTCCTTACGGTATTGATGAGTCCGGTAAAATTGACTACGAAGATATGGCTAAGCAGGCCAAAGAGCACAAGCCGAAGATGATCATCGGTGGCTTCTCTGCTTACTCCGGTATCGTTGACTGGGCAAAAATGCGTGAAATCGCAGACAGCATCGGCGCGTACCTGTTCGTTGACATGGCGCACGTTGCGGGCCTTATTGCCGCAGGCGTTTACCCGAACCCGGTTCCTCACGCTCACGTTGTGACTACCACTACTCACAAAACCCTGGCGGGTCCACGTGGTGGCCTGATCCTGGCGAAAGGCGGTGACGAAGAGCTGTACAAAAAACTGAACTCTGCCGTGTTCCCAAGCGCGCAGGGCGGCCCGCTGATGCACGTTATCGCCGCAAAAGCGGTCGCGCTGAAAGAAGCGATGGAGCCAGAGTTCAAGGTGTATCAGCAGCAGGTTGCTAAGAACGCCAAAGCGATGGTGGAAGTGTTCCTGAACCGTGGCTACAAAGTGGTATCCGGCGGGACTGAAAACCACCTGTTCCTGCTGGACCTGGTTGATAAGAACCTGACCGGTAAAGAAGCTGACGCTGCCCTGGGCCGCGCCAACATCACCGTGAACAAAAACAGCGTGCCAAACGATCCGAAGAGCCCGTTCGTGACCTCCGGTATCCGTATCGGTTCTCCGGCCGTGACGCGTCGCGGCTTCAAAGAAGCGGAAGTGAAAGAGCTGGCTGGCTGGATGTGTGACGTTCTGGACAACATCAATGACGAAGCGGTTATCGAGCGCGTCAAAGGTAAAGTTCTGGATATCTGCGCACGCTTCCCGGTATACGCATAATTCCTCTGCTTTGCAGAAATAAAAAAGGCCGCGCTTGCGGCCTTTTTTTATGGCTTAACGTCGGTCCAGGGAAATGGCCCCCGGTCCCACAATCGCCAGCAAAATAAACGCGCCAGCAATACTGACGTTCTTGTAGAAATTAATCATATTCGGCACAACCGCATCTCCGGTCATATCCCAGTAGTGGTGACCGATAATCGCCGTGCCCAGCGTATAGAAGACAAAGAGCACCGCGAGGGGGCGGGTGAAAAAGCCGAGCACGATCAGGATAGCGGCGGGAACCTCCATTACTACGGCGATAATGGCCGCCAGCATCGGCATGGGGGCGCCGAGCGACGTCATATACTGAACGGTGCCGCTAAAACCCGTCAGCTTGGGATAGCCAAAAATAATAAACAGGACAACGATGGCAATTCGGGCAATCAATAGCAGGAAGGAGCGTGAGGAGCCGAAATCGAAATAACGTAAGCTGTTCATGGCAAACGACCTCTTCAGGCGATGTCTTTTAAACGTAATACAATTTTGCCGCTCACGCCATACGCCGACCGGCTGTCCATGACGTTAATTTATCGTTAATTTATAGCGCGCTAACGACTTGCTAAAGTGCAGGATAAACGCCAGACTATCGCCTCCATTTCGGGAGGGATTCATGGTCTTGCATTCCACGCGCTGGCTGGCGCTCAGCTACTTCACCTACTTCTTTAGCTACGGTATTTTTCTGCCTTTCTGGAGCGTCTGGCTTAAGGGAATTGGTTTGACGCCAGAAACCATTGGCATCCTGCTGGGCGCGGGGCTGGTGGCGCGTTTCCTCGGAAGCCTGCTGATTGCCCCCCGCGTCAGCGATCCCTCCTTATTGATTAAAGCGGTGCGCATTCTGGCCCTGCTGACGCTGGTCTTCGCGGCCTGCTTCTGGGTCAGCCACCAGTTTGCCTGGCTGATGGTGGTGATGGTTGGCTTTAATCTGTTCTTCTCCCCGCTGGTGCCGCTGACGGATGCGCTGGCGAACACCTGGCAAAAGCAGATCACCATGGATTATGGCCGTGTGCGCCTCTGGGGATCGATTGCCTTCGTGATCGGCTCTGCGCTGGTGGGGAAACTGGTCAGCCTTTACGACTACCGCGCGATTCTGGCGCTGCTGAGTATCGGTATTGCCTCGATGCTGCTGGGCATGCTGCTGCGCCCGTCGGTGATGCCGCAAGGGGAGAGTCGCCATCAGGAGAGCGCCGGCTGGCCCGCCTGGCGGAGCCTGGTGGCCCAGAGCTGGCGTTTTCTGGCGTGCGTCTGTCTGCTTCAGGGGGCGCATGCGGCGTACTATGGCTTCAGCGCCATCTACTGGCAGGGGGCGGGCTACTCGGCCTCAGCGGTCGGTTACCTGTGGTCGCTGGGGGTGGTGGCAGAAGTCATTATTTTCGCCCTCAGCAAAAAGCTGTTCCGCCGCTTCGGCGCGCGCGATCTGCTGCTGCTTTCCGCGGTCTGCGGCGTGGCGCGCTGGGGGATTATGGGCTGGACGACCGAACTGCCGTGGCTGATTATGGCGCAGATCCTTCACTGCGGCACCTTCACCGTGTGCCACCTGGCGGCGATGCGCTATATCGCGGCGCGCGAGGGCGGGGACGTGATCCGTCTGCAGGCGGTCTACTCTGCGGTGGCGATGGGCGGCAGCATTGCGGTGATGACGGTCTTTGCGGGCTTTCTGTATCAGCATCTGGGACACGGCGTGTTCTGGGTCATGGCGCTGGTGGCGCTCCCGGCGATGTTTGTTCGACCGAAAGTGGCCGCGCGCGCCTGATTACGATTCCAGCATGGCGCGAATATGTTCCTGCTGCTGCGCGTTAAGTGATTCAACCGCGTGGATCAGCGGCGGCGAGAACAGCGGCAGCACGGTAGGATAGGGGGTGACAACCAGCGCGGCTTCGCGCGGTGCCCCCTCTTTCTGGAACGCCTGCAGCGTCAGATAGCGAATGTTGAGCGGCAGCAGGGTTAATTCGCGCAGCTGCTGTTCAATCACCTCCTCACAGGATTTATCCTCCCCGGTCAGCAGCACTACCTGTTTTTCATGCAGATCGGTCTCCTGCATCAGCCAGGCGCCGAAAATAACCGCTACCAGCGCCATCTCTTCATCGGAGAACCGCAGCCCAAATTCGGCTTCCAGCTCAAAGAGTGCCTCTTTCGTGGTGCGTAACAGCCGGGGATAGAGACGGTGAATTTCCTCAGGCAGGCTATTGTCGATGCCGATCTCAAACAGCGAGCGGTCCAGCGCCTGAGCCAGATGGATATACAGCTGATCGGTCAGCCCCTGCTCATCGCTGAAGTTCATCCCGGTCTGGGAGCGGAAACGGGCCACCATGCGCACAATGGCGCGGCGGAGGCGCTGATCCTGCTGGTGTTTATCAAGCACCGGATCGGGCGTGCGGAGCATCATAAACAGCAGCGCCAGAAACAGCTGCTCGTCCACGTGCGCGCCCTGCGGCACGCGCCGCTTCCAGTGACGAACAATCTCCTGCGCCGTAAAATACTCTCCCCGCGACTGGGTCCAGCTGCGCTGCGCGTGGGAAAACTGCGGCGTATTCCCTAAGTGGTGCTGGATGAGGCAGTATTGCAAGTAGAGCTGTAAGAACTGGACGTCCCGGCATTCAAACTGACGCTGCAGCTTGCGTGAGCAGAAGCCGATCAGCGCCCGCAGGTTAGCATCGTCGTAGAGCGGCCGCGCGATGCCGTGCTGTTTAAGCGCAGTTTTTAAGGCTGGGGTAAACTGGTGCGAGACAAACTGCGGACAAAGGCGGAGCGCCCTGCGCAGCCAGTGCAGCAGACATAAACGCTGATTCAGGGCAGTGCCTTCAATTCGGTAGCTACCGTCATGGTGCGTGACGATATCCAGCCGGTGATAGCGCTGGATTTCATCGCGCGTCTCGGCTATATCTTGCCGTGCCATGACCTCGTCCACGCCGTTGGCAGCGATTATGCTCTGTGCGGTGACGGCAGCATCGGGCAGGTAAAGCATCAAAAGCACCTGGCAGCGGCGCTGCGAACTGGAAAGCACAGATGGAATTTCAAGCGTCGTCATCATCTGTCGGGTATCCAGTGTGAATGTTTGATAAGAATAGCTAAAGGATGGGCGCTGAAAAGCGCGCCGGCAGGCCTTTCACTCAGGATTGCTGGGGAACATCACAGAATTTTTGACGTGAGGAATTGATGCAGACAGTTAAACAAAATGCGATGGCGTTATTTTTGGCGGTTATCACCTTTACCGCCAGCGCACATCCTCACAGTTTTATCAGCCTGAAAACCGAGCTGGTCACCGACGGCACGCAGCTGAGCGGCCTGAAAATGCGCTGGACGATGGATGAAATCACCTCGGCGGATCTGCTTTATGATGCGGGTAACGCGAAGCCCGGCGACGAAATCTGGAAAAAGCTGGCGGCAGAAGTGATGGCCAACGTGCTCGGGCAGCACTACTTCACCGAGTTCTGGCATAACGGACAAAAGGTGAAGTTCCTCAATCGCCCGACAGAATACGGCATGTCCCGCGACGGACATCAGGCGGTGCTGACGTTCGTGCTCCCACTGGCGCATCCGCAGCCGCTGGCAGGACAAACCTATACGTTTTCCACTTTTGACCCAACGTACTACGTCGATATGAGCTACGCCGAGGACAGCGACGTGCAGCTTCCTGCGTCGTTGCAAAAAACCTGCAACATTACGGTTCACACCCCGAAGCCCAGCGAAGAGACGCTGAATTTTGCTGTCTCTCTTGATAAAGAGGATGCCCCACCGGAGGACATGGAACTGGGTAAACAGTTTGCGCAGAAGGTAACGTTACAATGTCAGTGATCTCCTCTCCGGTACGAAAGCCGCGCCGCTGGCTGCACCTCTGGCCGCTGGCGCTTTTTCTACTGCTCACCGTTTGCGGTTCGCTCTGGCTGTGGCAGGCCTGGCCGCAGGTGATGATGAAAAGCATCATCTGGCAGCGTGAGGTCAACCAGCAGATGAGCGGGCTGCTGAAGGCGGTGGCGGAGAACCCGACCAAAGCGGGCGGTTCTCTGCTGGCGTTCAGCTTTATCTATGGCGTGCTGCACGCGCTGGGGCCGGGGCACGGCAAAATCGTCATCACCACCTGGCTTGCCACCCATCCGTCGAAGCTGAAATCAAGCATTGGCCTGACGCTGGCCTCTTCGCTGCTTCAGGGGGGCGTGGCGATTGCGCTGGTGGTGGTTGTGCTTTCGCTATTACAGCTTCCCGCGCGCCAGCTGCACCTGAGCAGCTTCTGGCTGGAGAAGGGCAGCTATGCGCTGGTCGGCGTGCTGGGGCTGATCCTCTGCTGGCGGGCGCTGAAAAAGCTGCGCGCGCTGCTGCAAAAGCCCAAATTCAAAACCTTTACGCCGCACCACGTTCATGATGAACACTGCGGATGCGGGCATCAGCATCTGCCGACGCAGGAACAATTACAGAGCGGTGACGACTGGCGCGCGCGGCTGATGATAGTTCTCTCTATGGGGATGCGCCCGTGCTCGGGGGCAATCATGGTGCTGCTGTTCAGTAAAGTGATTGGCGTGTTCGGCTGGGGCATGCTCTCGGCGCTGGCGATGGCGGCAGGAACCTCTCTCACCATTTCGTCTTTGGCGTTGCTGGTTCACAGCTTCCGTCAGCTTGCGGTAAAACTCAGCGGCAATAAAACGCCGGTACTGTGGCGGCAGGTAGGATGGACAACGCTCGCGCTGGCGGGGGGAGTGATTCTGCTGGTGGCGGCGGTAACGATGTGGATGAGCGCGGCGCCGTTTAGCACCCTCTCCCCTTTGGGGAGAGGGCTGAGATGAGGAGATTAACGCTTCAGCGCATCGCTCAGCTCGTCACGCATGTTGGCCAGCATGGCTTTAACAACGCGTGGGTTACCCGCAACGATGTTGCCGGTGGTCATGTAGTTGTGGCCGCCGGTGAAGTCGCAAACAATCGCGCCTGCTTCACGTGCGATCAGCTCGCCCGCAGCGAAGTCCCACGGCTTCAGTGACAGTTCGAAGTAACCGTCAACGCGGCCGGTTGCCACGTAGGCCAGATCCAGCGCAGCAGAGCCGGTGCGACGGAAGTCCGCGCATTCGGTGAACAGCTTGCCCAGGATATTCATATAGGTGGTTGCGTGCTGCTTCGCCTTGAATGGGAAGCCGGTCGCCAGGATGGTGCCGTCCAGGTCGCGTGCGTTGCTGCAGCGCAGACGGTAGCCGTTCAGCTGTGCGCCCTGACCGCGGGTCGCGGTGAACAGTTCGTTACGCATTGGATCGTAAACAACGGCGACTTCAGTACGGCCTTTAATGCGTACTGCGATTGACACAGAGAAGTGTGGCAGGCGTTTAACGAAGTTGGTGGTGCCATCCAGTGGATCGATAACCCATTGAACATCCTGATCGGTACCTTCATGTTCACCGCTTTCTTCGGTGATGATGGTGTGCTGCGGGTAAGATTTGCGGATCGTTTCGATAATAATCGCTTCTGCGGCTTTATCGACGTTAGTCACGAAATCATTGCTGCCTTTCTGGCTGGTTTCTACGGAGTCTGGCGTTTCGTAGTGTTTGGCAATTACATTACCCGCCTTGCGCGCTGCGCGCACGGCGATGGTCAGCATCGGATGCATCGGTCTCTCTCACTGGATGTTAAAGAACAGGAAAATCGGCGCAGAGTATAGCAGCGGGATCGGATTATGTCTCCCGTTTATGATAATATGCCCGAATATTCTTCAGACACTGAACCCAGACATCTAAAAATTATGCTGCAAAACATTCGAATCGTGCTGGTCGAAACATCGCACACCGGCAACATGGGCTCCGTTGCCCGCGCTATGAAAACCATGGGCTTAACGAACCTGTGGCTGGTTAATCCGCTGGTGAAACCAGACTCTCAGGCTATCGCCCTGGCGGCCGGGGCCAGCGACGTGATCGGCAACGCGCAGATCGTTGATACCCTCGACGAAGCGCTGGCCGGCTGCAGCCTCGTTGTCGGCACCAGCGCGCGTTCACGCACGCTGCCGTGGCCGATGCTGGATCCGCGCGAATGCGGCCTGAAAAGCGTCTCAGAAGCAGAGCAGGCACCGGTTGCGCTGGTGTTTGGCCGCGAGCGCGTTGGTCTGACCAACGACGAACTGCAGAAGTGCCACTACCACGTGGCAATTGCCGCCAACCCGGAATACAGCTCGCTGAACCTGGCAATGGCGGTGCAGGTAATCGCCTACGAAGTGCGCATGGCGTGGCTGGCGACGCAGGAGAAGCAGGCAGAACCGAAAGAAGAGACGGCCTACCCGCTGGTGGACGACCTTGAGCGTTTCTACGGTCACCTGGAGCAGACGCTGCTCGCTACCGGCTTCATCCGTGAAGGCCACCCTGGCCAGGTAATGAACAAGCTGCGCCGCATGTTTACCCGCGCGCGTCCGGAAAGCCAGGAGCTGAACATCCTGCGCGGAATCCTGGCGTCGATTGAACAGAAGAATAAAGAGTAGTGCCGATTTCCCCCTCTCCCCGTGGGAGAGGGTTGGGGTGAGGGCATCAGGCCGCACCTATATTATGAAGGCACAGAAGGTTAAATACCTGACTAAAACAGTCAAGTAAATAGTTGACCATTTTAGTCAGGAATGTCAGACTTGGCCCTGCTATGCAATACCCCCATTTTACAATAAAAAACCCCGGGCAGGGGCGAGTTTGAGGTTAAGTAAGACATGAGACTGACATCTAAAGGGCGTTATGCCGTGACCGCGATGCTGGACGTTGCGCTCAACTCCGAAGCGGGCCCGGTTCCGTTGGCTGATATTTCTGAACGACAAGGGATCTCCCTCTCTTACCTGGAACAGCTGTTCTCCAGACTGCGTAAAAATGGACTGGTGTCCAGCGTTCGTGGCCCGGGCGGCGGTTATCTGCTGGGTAAAGACGCGGGCAGTATTGCGGTTGGCGAAGTGATTAGCGCGGTGGATGAATCCGTTGACGCAACCCGTTGCCAGGGTAAAGGCGGCTGCCAGGGCGGCGATAAGTGCCTGACCCACGCGCTGTGGCGCGATCTGAGCGACCGTCTGACCGGCTTCCTGAACAACATCACCCTCGGTGAACTGGTCAATAACCAGGAAGTTCTGGACGTATCAGGTCGTCAGCACAGCCATGATTCACAACGCAGCACCCGCGCGCAGGACGCTATCGACGTCAAATTACGCGCGTAATAAAACGATAAGTATTTCAGAATCAGGCCGGGGTGGTCACACCCCGCGTACTCGGTCGTACATCCAGCCGGTTGCCTGATTCCTTGCATTGAAGCGATGTACGGAGTTTATAGAGCAATGAAATTACCGATTTATCTCGACTACTCCGCAACCACGCCGGTGGACCCGCGTGTTGCCGAGAAAATGATGCAGTGTCTGACCCTGGACGGAAACTTTGGTAACCCAGCTTCCCGTTCACACCGTTTTGGCTGGCATGCTGAAGAGGCGGTGGATATCGCCCGTAATCAGATTGCTGACCTGGTGGGTGCCGACCCGCGTGAGATTGTTTTCACCTCCGGTGCGACCGAATCCGACAACCTGGCGATCAAAGGTGCAGCCAACTTTTATCAGAAAAAAGGCAAGCACATCATCACCAGCAAAACCGAACACAAAGCCGTGCTGGACACCTGCCGCCAGCTGGAGCGTGAAGGTTTCGAAGTGACCTATCTGGCGCCGCAGAGCAACGGTATTATTGACCTGAAAGAGCTCGAAGCGGCGATGCGTGACGACACCATCCTGGTCTCCATCATGCACGTTAATAACGAAATCGGCGTCGTTCAGGACATCGCCACCATCGGCGAAATGTGCCGCGCGCGCGGTATCATCTACCACGTGGACGCGACCCAGAGCGTGGGCAAACTGCCTATCGACCTGAGCCAGCTGAAAGTAGACCTGATGTCCTTCTCCGGCCACAAAATCTATGGCCCGAAAGGGATCGGCGCGCTGTACGTTCGTCGTAAGCCACGTATCCGCATCGAAGCACAGATGCACGGCGGCGGTCACGAGCGCGGCATGCGTTCCGGTACGCTGCCTGTTCACCAGATCGTGGGCATGGGCGAAGCGTACCGCATTGCGAAAGAAGAGATGGAAACCGAGATGGCGCGCCTGCGCACGCTGCGTAACCGTCTGTGGGACGGCGTGAAAGATATGGAAGAAGTGTATCTGAACGGCGATCTCGAGCAGGGCGCGCCGAACATCCTCAACGTCAGCTTCAACTATGTTGAAGGCGAATCGCTGATCATGGCGCTGAAAGACCTGGCCGTTTCTTCCGGTTCTGCCTGTACGTCTGCAAGCCTGGAGCCATCCTACGTGCTGCGCGCGCTGGGTATGACTGACGAGCTGGCACACAGCTCTATCCGTTTCTCTTTAGGTCGTTTCACTACCGAAGAAGAGATTGACTACACCATCAAGCTGGTTCGTAACTCCATTGGCCGTCTGCGCGACCTTTCTCCACTGTGGGAAATGTTCAAGCAGGGCGTGGATCTGAACAGCATTGAATGGTCACATCACTAATCGGTATATAAGGAGAATTCAATCATGGCATACAGCGAAAAAGTTATCGATCATTACGAGAACCCGCGCAACGTTGGCTCTTTTGACAACAGCGATGAATCTGTCGGTAGCGGCATGGTTGGTGCGCCGGCGTGTGGCGACGTAATGAAGTTGCAGATTAAAGTCAACAATGAAGGTATCATTGAAGACGCGCGCTTCAAGACCTACGGCTGCGGTTCTGCAATTGCGTCCAGCTCCCTGGTCACCGAGTGGGTGAAGGGCAAGTCTCTGGACGAAGCACAGGCAATTAAGAACACGGATATTGCTGAAGAACTCGAACTGCCGCCGGTGAAAATTCACTGTTCAATTCTGGCAGAAGACGCGATCAAAGCCGCCATTGCGGATTACAAAAGCAAACGTGAAGCAAAATAATTGAGGTTTGAGTATGTCGATTACCCTTAGCGACAGCGCTGCCGCGCGAGTAAGCTCTTTTCTGGCGAACCGTGGTAAAGGCTTTGGCCTGCGACTGGGCGTACGTACCTCCGGCTGTTCTGGTATGGCTTACGTACTGGAGTTTGTTGACGAGCCGGCGTCTGATGACACCGTGTTTGAAGACAAGGGCGTGAAGGTGGTGGTCGATGGCAAAAGCCTGCAATTTCTCAACGGCACTCAGCTGGACTTCGTAAAAGAAGGCCTGAACGAAGGGTTCAAATTCACGAACCCGAACGTCAAAGACGAGTGTGGTTGCGGCGAAAGCTTCCACGTTTAACCGCGCGTCATCCGAAACCCCACCGTGGCTTTGCTGCGCGTGGGGTTTGTTCTAACAGGCTACCCCTGAGATTGTTATGGATTACTTCACTCTCTTCGGACTACCCGCTCAATACCCGATCGATCTTCAGGCGCTGACGGTCCGTTTTCAGGATCTGCAGCGTCAGTATCATCCGGATAAATTCGCCAGCGGGACGCAGGCAGAGCAGCTGGCTGCGGTATCGCACTCCGCGACCATCAACCAGGCCTGGCAGACGCTGCGCCATCCGCTGGCGCGTGCAGAATATCTGCTCTCGCTCCACGGCTTCGATCTGGCGAGCGAACAGCACACCGTGCGCGACACCGCGTTTCTGATGGAACAGCTAGAGCTGCGCGAAGAGCTGGATGAGATTGAACAGGCCAAAGACGAAGCGCGTTTGGAACGTTTTATCACGCGCGTGAAGGGCATGTTCGATACCCGCCATCAGCAGATGGTGGAGCAACTGAACAACGAGACCTGGGACGTGGCGGCAGACACTGTGCGCAAACTCCGTTTTCTCGATAAACTGCGAAGCAGCGCTGAACAACTCGAAGAAAAGCTGCTCGATTTTTAATTTCGGAAGCAATTATGGCCTTATTACAAATTAGTGAGCCTGGCTTAAGCGCCGCACCGCACCAGCGTCGTCTGGCGGTCGGTATTGACCTGGGCACCACCAATTCCCTCGTGGCGACCGTGCGCAGCGGCCAGGCGGAAACGCTGGCCGACGAGCAGGGCCGCCATCTGCTGCCTTCCGTGGTCCACTACCAGCAGCAGGGTCACGCGGTCGGCTATGACGCCCGCGCCAACGCCGCGCGCGATCCGGCCAACACCATCAGCTCCGTAAAGCGCATGATGGGCCGCTCGCTGGCCGATATCCAGACCCGCTACCCGCACCTGCCGTATCAGCTGCAGGCCAGTGAAAACGGTCTGCCGATGATTGCCACGGCGGCCGGCCTGCTGAACCCAATTCGCGTGTCTGCTGACATCCTCAAAGCGCTGGCGGCGCGCGCGACGGCGACGCTCGGCGGCGATCTGGACGGCGTAGTGATCACCGTTCCGGCCTATTTTGACGACGCACAGCGTCAGGGCACCAAAGACGCCGCGCGTCTGGCGGGCCTGCACGTGCTGCGCCTGCTGAACGAACCGACGGCGGCGGCGATTGCCTACGGCCTCGACTCCGGTCAGGAAGGGGTGATTGCGGTTTACGACCTCGGCGGCGGTACCTTTGATATTTCTATCCTGCGCCTGAGCCGCGGCGTGTTTGAAGTGCTGGCGACCGGCGGGGATTCCGCGCTCGGCGGCGATGATTTCGACCATCTGCTGGCGGACTACTTCCGCGAGCAGGCGGGCATCAGCGATCGCAGCGATGCGCGCGTTCAGCGCGAACTGCTGGATGCGGCCATCGACGCCAAAATTGCGCTGAGCGATGCGCAGTCGGTCAGTGTTAATGTCGCAGGCTGGCAGGGTGAAATCACCCGCGACCAGTTCAGCGAGCTGATTGCGCCTCTGGTTAAACGCACCCTGCTGGCCTGCCGTCGCGCATTGAAGGATGCGGGCGTGGAGGCTGACGAGGTGCTGGAAGTGGTCATGGTGGGCGGCTCAACGCGCGTGCCGCTGGTGCGCGAGCGCGTGGGCGAATTCTTTGGCCGCACGCCGCTGACCTCCATCGACCCGGACAAAGTGGTTGCCGTCGGCGCCGCTATCCAGGCCGATATTCTGGTTGGCAACAAGCCGGACAGTGAAATGCTGCTGCTGGACGTCATCCCGCTGTCTCTCGGTTTAGAAACCATGGGCGGCCTGGTGGAGAAAGTGATCCCGCGTAACACCACCATTCCGGTGGCGCGTGCGCAGGAGTTCACCACCTTCAAAGACGGCCAGACCGCGATGTCCATCCACGTGATGCAGGGCGAGCGCGAACTGGTGCAGGACTGCCGCTCTCTGGCGCGCTTTGCGCTGCGCGGCATCCCGGCGCTGCCAGCTGGCGGGGCGCATATTCGCGTGACCTTCCAGGTAGATGCGGACGGCCTGCTGAGCGTCACGGCGATGGAAAAATCAACCGGCGTGGAGTCGTCCATCCAGGTGAAGCCGTCCTACGGCCTGACCGATGGCGAAATCGCCTCCATGATCCAGGATTCAATGAGCTACGCCGAGCAGGATGTGAAGGCGCGTATGCTGGCTGAGCAGAAAGTTGAAGCCGCACGCGTGCTGGAAAGTCTGAACGGGGCGCTCGCTGCCGATGCCGCGCTGTTAAGCGCCGCCGAGCGTCAGGTGATTGACGAGGCTGCCGCGCGCTTACGCGCAGTCGCCGAAGGCAATGACGCTGACGCAATAGAAGAAGCCATTAAAAACGTTGATAAACAAACCCAGGACTTCGCTGCTCGCCGCATGGACAAATCTGTCCGCGTCGCGCTGAAAGGCCAGTCCGTGGACGAGGTTTAATATGCCAAAGATTGTTATTTTGCCTCATGCGGACCTCTGTCCGGATGGCGCTGTTCTGGAAGCGAAGACCGGTGAAACCATTCTCGATGTTGCCCTGCGTGCAGGTATCGAAGTGGAACACGCCTGTGAAAAATCCTGTGCCTGCACCACCTGCCACTGCATCGTGCGTGAAGGTTTCGACTCTCTCGCCGAGAGCACCGAAGACGAAGACGACATGCTGGATAAAGCATGGGGTCTGGAGCCAGACAGCCGCCTGAGCTGCCAGGCCGCGGTGACCGATGAAGATCTGGTCGTGGAATTCCCACGCTACACCATCAACCACGCACGCGAGCATTAATATGGGACTGAAGTGGACAGACAGCCGTGAAATCGGCGAAGCGCTCTACGACGCGAACCCGGATCTCGATCCCAAAACCGTACGATTCACCGACATGCACCAGTGGATCTGCGATTTAGAGGATTTCGACGACGATCCAAACGCATCCAATGAAAAAATTCTGGAGGCGATTCTGTTAGTCTGGTTAGATGAAGCAGAGTAAATCACTTAACGGGCTGCCTTCAGGCGGCCCGTTTGCTAATAAGGATAAATAAAATGACCGAAGCGATGAAGATTACGCTCTCTACGCAGCCCGCCGACGCGCGCTGGGGCGAGAAAGCCAGCTACAGCATCAACAACGACGGTATCACCCTGCACCTGACGGGCAAAGATGATTTAGGTCTGATCCAGCGCGCCGCGCGTAAAATTGACGGCCTGGGCATTAAGCATGTCTCGCTGGAAGGCGAAGGTTGGGATACTGACCGCAGCTGGGCGTTCTGGGCGGGCTACAAAGGCCCGAAAGGCACCCGCAAAATTGAGTGGGCGAACCTCAACGAAGCCGGTCAAAAAGAGCTGGAAAGCCGCCTGAAAATTATCGACTGGGTGCGCGACACCATTAACGCCCCGGCGGAGGAGTTAGGCCCTGAGCAACTGGCGCAGCGTGCGGTTGACCTGCTGTGCGGCGTGGCGGGGGATAACATGTCCTACCGCATCACCAAAGGTGAAGATCTGCGCGAGCAGAACTACATGGGCATTCATACCGTGGGCCGTGGCTCCGAACGTCCTCCGGTCCTGCTGGCGCTGGATTACAACCCAACCGGCGATAAAGAAGCGCCTGTCTTTGCCTGCCTGGTCGGTAAAGGTATCACCTTCGACACCGGCGGCTACAGCCTGAAGCAGAGCGCATTCATGGATTCCATGAAGTCCGACATGGGCGGCGCGGCAACCATCACCGGCGCGCTGGCATTCGCCATCACCCGCGGTCTGAACAAGCGCGTGAAGCTCTACCTGTGCTGCGCGGACAACATGGTGAGCGGCAACGCCTTCAAGCTGGGCGACATCATTCGCTACCGCAACGGTAAAAATGTCGAAGTGATGAACACCGATGCCGAAGGCCGTCTGGTGCTGGCCGATGGCCTGATCGACGCCTCTGCCCAGAAGCCAGAGCTGATTATCGACATGGCGACCCTGACCGGCGCGGCGAAAACCGCTCTGGGCAACGACTACCACGCGCTGTTCAGCTTTGACGACAAGCTGGCCGCTCGCCTGCTGGCAAGCGCGGCTGCGGAAAACGAACCGTTCTGGCGTCTGCCGCTGGCCGAGTTCCACCGCAGCCAGCTGCCGTCTAACTTTGCCGAGCTGAATAACACCGCGAGCGCGGCGTACCCGGCGGGGGCAAGTACCGCAGCAGGCTTCCTGTCGCACTTCGTTGAGAACTATCACGAAGGCTGGCTGCACATCGACTGCTCCGCAACCTACCGTAAGGCGGCAGTTGAGCAGTGGTCCGCGGGTGCGACCGGTCTGGGCGTGCGTACCGTGGCGAACCTGCTGACGGCTGAGTGATCTTTTTTGCCCGGCGGCGCTGCGCTTGCACGGGCCTGTGGTTTTGTAGGCCGGGTAAGCAAAGCGCCACCCGGCGTTTATTGAAGTAGCCAAACTATGTCAGATACCAAAAACGAATTAGAAACCCTGCTGGAACAGGCGGCGACCGAGCCCGCCCACCGTCCGGCATTTTTCCGCACGCTGCTGGAATCCACCGTCTGGGTACCGGGCACCGCGGCGGAAGGTGAGCAGGTTGTCGAAGACAGCGCGCTGGATCTGCTGCACTGGGAGAAAGATGACGGCACGTCGGTTATCCCGTTCTTCACTTCATTGGAAGCGTTGCAGGAAGCGGTAGAAGATGAACAGGCGTTCGTGGTGATGCCGGTGCGCACGCTGTTCGAAATGACGCTGGGCCAGACGCTGTTCCTTAACGCTAAGCTGCCAACCGGGAAAGAGTTCACCCCGCGCGAGATCAGCCACCTGATTGGTGAAGAGGGCAATCCGCTCAGCACGCAGGAAGTGCTGGAAGGGGGCGAAACGCTGCTGCTATCTGAGGTGGCCGAGCCGCCTGCGCAGATGATCGATTCCCTGACGACGCTGTTCAAAACGCTCAAGCCCGTCAGGCGCGCGTTTCTCTGCTCCATTAAAGAGCGCGCGGACGAAAAGCCGGTGCTGTTGATCGGTATTGAAGCCGATGGCGATTTCGACGAGATCGTTCAGGCGGCGGGAAGCGTGGCCACCGACACGCTGCCGGGCGATGAGCCGATCGATATCTGTCAGGTGAAAAACGGTGAGAAGGGCATCAGCCATTTTATTACCGAGCACATCACGCCGTTCTATGAGCGTCGCTGGGGCGGCTTCCTGCGCGATCTCAAGACCAACCGCATCATCTGATTACGGCGGGGTGAATGTCACCCCGTTGCCTCCAGCAGCAGTAAATCCATCAGCAGCACCAGATTCGACTCAAAGGACGTCACGCCCGCGGCTTCGGCAGCGAAGTGCACCGCCTCGTCATACAGCGCAAAGTGCACGTCCGCCATGCCCGCCAGCGTATTGGCCGAGGCGCGGGTAAAGGCGACGACCGTCATGCCGACGTTTTTGGCAATCCGCGCCTTATCCAGCACCTGTTCCGTTTCGCCGCTGCGGGAGACGGCAATAAATACCTGATAACGCGCAGCGTTGCTGAGAAAAATGTTTCGGCTGTCCCCCGGCCCGGAGATGAACGCCGTTTTGCCCAACACCTGCAGCTTCTTGGTCAGGTATTCGGCAAAGAGATAGGAAAACCCGGCCCCGTAGAGAAAAAAGCTCTCTTTCTGCCGCAGCAGGTCGGCGAACTGCTGGCGCTTCTCCTGCGTGATCCACTGGAAGGTGTGCTGATAGTTAGCGATAAACTGATTAAACAGCGCCGGGAGCTCAGGAAGGGATTGCGCCTGAGCGGCAATATGCGGCGTGTCGGAGAGCAACTGCTTGCAGTGCCAGATAAACTCACTAAAGCCGCTAAACCCCAGCTTCTGACACAGCCGCATAATGGTGGCGGTAGAAACAAACGTCGCCTGCGCCAGTTCGCGCACCGTGATGTTGCCCACCAGCAGCGGATGCTCCGTCAGGTGGGCGAGGACGCGATACTCCGCGCGGGTCAGGGACGCCCCGCGCGTTAACAGCGTGGCCAGGCGGTTATCCATTATTTCGCCGGTTCAACTGGCAGATCGTCACGCGCCCCCCATTCGCTCCAGGCGCCGTCGTAGAGCGTAACGTCGTTGACGCCGAGGGTGGCGAGCGCCAGGATCACCACGCAGGCCGTCACGCCGGAGCCGCAGCTGGCAATAATCGGGCGATGTAAATTCACGCCCGCGCGGTCAAAAATGGCACGCAGCTCGTCGGTAGTTTTCAGCTCGCCCTCAAACACCAGGTCGCCCCACGGCACGTTCAGCGCACCTGGAATATGGCCTCGTCTCAGCCCTGGACGTGGTTCATCCGCTTCAGCGTTAAAGCGTGGTGCAGGGCGCGCATCGACGATTTGTGCCGTCTTTTCATGGCTCGCGACCAGTACGTCGGTCAGGCGCTTCACCACGTTAGCGTCGAACGTCGCGTCGAACTCGCCTTCCGGCAGCGTCACGTCGCCCTGCTGGAGCGGCAGCTCGTCACGCTTCCAGCCCGCCAGACCGCCCGCCAGAATCGAGACTTTTTCCACGCCAAACTGTTTCAGCATCCACCATGCGCGCGGCGCGGAGAACAGATTGCCTTCATCGTAAACAACAAGATGTTTGTCTTTGCTGACGCCCAGCTCGCGCATCGCCACGGAAAACGCTTCCGGGCGCGGCAGCATGTGCGGCAGGGGAGAGGTATGATCGGAGAGGGCTTCGATATCAAAAAATACCGCGCCAGGCAGATGCCCTGCGCGGTATTCACCGGGAACGTCACGATGTTCCTGGCCCGGCGGGGCCATACGCGCGTCAATAATCTGGACATCCGGATCGTCGCCGTGCTCAATCAGCCAGTCGGCGGCGACAAAATATGAGGTGGACATGGGTTGCCTCCATTCTTTTCCGTAAAAAAGGATTGTCGGTGTTTTTTCTGACACCGACAAGCAAACCACGTTCAACTCGCGAGCAAGCCCCTATTTTTTCACCGTTTCGCCGTCCTGCCAGGCTTTTTGCAGCGCAGGCCAGTAGTCGCGGTTGGCTTCTATCATTTCATCCAGAATCGCTTTTGCGTGCTCCATGGTGGGCACGGTGCGGTTGAGGGTGAACGCCTGAAGCGCTTTCTCATAGCTGCCTTCGATGGTCGCCTCTACGAGCAGCTGTTCAGACGCCAGCTGCTGTTGCAGCAGGGTCTGGTGGAACAGCGGTACCAGCCCCACGCGCACAGGCTCCGGCCCTTCGGAGGTGATATAGGCGGGTACTTCCACCACCGCATCATAAGGCAGGTTGGTAATCGCCCCGCGGTTCTCCACCATTACCAGATGGCGTTGGCGCAGGTTAAAGGCCAGCGAGCAGGCGACATCGACGATAAACTCGCCGTGAACGCCCACGTGGAAGGCATCCGGTAAAATCCCGGTGCGCTTGTACTCTTCAGCAGCAGCAAAAAGTTTTTTCTCACGCCCGTTCATCACTTCATTGGCGCGGGTATAGTCCGGGTTCTGATGCTCCACAATCTGGTTCGGCATCAGGTAGTACTGCAGGTACGGGTTCGGCAGGTACTCAGGGAAGTTATCCATAATCGGCTTGATGTTGCGCCAGGTTTTAACCCACGAAGGATCCGAGTGCTGCGGATCGGTTTTTGCGGCATCTTCCGTCAGCAGGCCAAACTTCGCGATATGTTTACGCAGCTCCGGTAATTTGTCCTCGCCGTCCACCAGCACGCGGGTAAACCAGCCGAAGTGGTTCAGGCCAAAGTAGTCCACCTCCAGTTTGCGACGATCGACACCCAGAATGGCTCCCATATTACGCATCGCCGCGACCGGCATATCGCAGATGTTCAGCACGCGAGCATTTGGTCGCAGGCGTCGCACGCCCTCCGCGACGATCGCCGCCGGGTTGGAGTAGTTCACGATCCAGGCTTTCTCATGCGCGTAACGATCCACCAGATCGATAAGCTCGACCATTGGCAGGATCGTGCGCAGTCCGTAGGCCAGCCCGCCGGGGCCGCAGGTCTCCTGGCCGACGACGCCGTGACGCAGCGGGATCTTCTCATCCTGCTCGCGCATTTTGTACTGGCCGACGCGCATCTGGGCGAAAACGAAATGCGCGCCGCTGAAGGCCACTTCCGGGTCACTGGTGACGGTAAATTTGATGCTCTGGCTGTGGTCGCGAATCACTTTCTCAACCACCGGCGCAATGGTGTTCTGACGCGCCTCGTCAATGTCATAGAGGCGGATTTCGGCCAGCGGGAAATCCTGCAGGCGCACCATCAGGCTTTTCACAATTCCCGGCGTGTAAGTGCTGCCGCCGCCGGCAATCGACAGAATGAATGGGGGTGTAAACATCTTTAGCTCCTTTCAGAGAAACGTCTCAACGGCTTCTCGCATTTTTTTGACGTGCAGCCCGTAGACCACCTGAACGTTGTTACCTTGTTTGATAACCCCTTTCGCGCCGGTCGCCTTCAGGCGCGGCTCGTCGATGATGGCAACATCCTTCACCGTGACGCGTAAGCGGGTGTAGCAGTTATCCACAACCTCAATATTTTCCCGGCCGCCCAGGCCCACCACGATGGACTCGCCCAGCCCGTCGTTATTGCCTTTCGCCTGGTACTCCTGCTTGCTGTAGAGGCGTGTCTCCTGATCTTCATCCTCACGGCCCGGCGTTTTCATGTTGAAACGCAGGATCAGGAAGCGGAACACCACGAAGTAGAGGGCAAACATGATCAGCCCAACCACGATGTACATCGGCCAGTTGGATTTCTCGGTGCCGAGCGGCAGGTTGTAGAGAATGAAATCGATAATCCCGTTGGCGCCGATGGCATGAACGCCCAGCAGCGAGAACAGCATCATGCCAATACCGGTCAGGACCGCATGCACCACGAACAGCAGCGGGGCGACGAACAGGAAGGAGAATTCAATCGGTTCGGTCACGCCGACCAGCAGCGAGGTCAGCGCCGCCGGGATCAGAATGGCTTTCGCAACGGCTTTACGCTCCGGCTTCGCGGTCATGTACATCGCCAGCGCGGCGGCGGGCAGGCCGAACATCTTGCTGATGCCGCGCGCGTCCCACACTACCGTGCTGCTGAGCTGCTTCACGTCCGGGCAGGCCATCTCGGCGAAGTAGATATTGCGCGCCCCCTGATAAGCCGTGCCGCACACCTCCTGCGTGCCCCCCAGTTCGGTATACAGGAACGGCGTATAAACCAGATGGTGCAGGCCGGTCGGCACCAGAATGCGCTCAAGGAAACCGTAGATCGCCACCCCGAACGGGCCGGAGCCTTTAATTGCCAGCGCCAGGGCGCTAATGCCGTGCTGGGCAAACGGCCAGAGTTCGCTCATTACCACGCCGAGCAGCATAGAGACGGGCAACATGACAATCGCCACAAAACAGTGGCCGGAGTAAATCGCCATCGCGCCGTTAAACTGTACGCCGGAGTATTTGTTATACAGGTAACCGGAGAGCGCCCCGGTCAGGATCCCGGCGAAAACGCCCATCTCCAGCACCTGAACGCCCAGCACCATGCTTTGCCCCGCAGCTTTCATCTGCTCAGCGGGGGCCAGCTCGCCCTGCAGCTGCAGCGTCACGTTCATGGCGTTGATAAACACCACGAAAGTCACCAGACCAATCAGCGCCGCGTAGCCTTTATCGCGCGTCGCCAGACCAATCGGGATCCCGACGGCAAACACCAGCGCCAGGTTGACCAGCACCGACACGGCAGATTTGGCGATCAGCTGGCCGATACTCTGGATAAGCGGATGACCAAGGAACGGCAGGTATTCGGCCAGGTTACCGTTGCCCAGCACATTGCCAAAGGCGATAAACAGACCGACAATCGGTAAGATAAGTACCGGTCCGTATAATGATTTTCCGAAATTTTGTAGGGCGTTCACGGCTCGTTTCATGGCTTTCTCTCTTTTTGAACCGCGCACTCGGGGTGCGTCATGGTCATAAAACTAGCAGGCTCTGAGCGAACATATCCAGCTATCTTCTTGTTTTAAAAACAAATGACGTAAAAGGTAACATGTGACGTTATGCGTTGTGATCGCGGTTCCATCCCGGTGTAGCGGCGTGATGCCATTCTGCGAGGCGCTTTCCAGATTCTTAAATTGGACTTTTTGTATTAACGAAACTTGCGGATAATACTTATCCGGACGACGACCAACAGGCCCCCTCAGGCCAGGGACACAGGATGAAACCGTTTCGCTTAGCCGCGATCTCTCTCGCGCTGCTCACCACCTTTACGCTTGTCGGCTGTGATAACAGCGACGATAAACCTCAGGCTGCGGCTCCCGCAGCATCCACCGCATCAACACCGAAAGCCGCGGAAAAGCCCGACGCTGAAAAGCTGGCTAAAATGGCCGCCCAGAGTCAGGGAAAAGCGCTGACTCTGCTTGATGCGTCTGAGGTGCAACTGGACGGCGCCGCTACGCTGGTGCTGACCTTCTCTGTCCCGCTGGATCCGGAACAGGATTTCGCGAAGACGGTTCACGTCGTGGATAAGAAAAGCGGCAAAGTTGACGGGGCGTGGGAACTTGCGCCTAACCTGAAAGAGCTGCGCCTGCGCCATCTGGAGCCAAACCGTAATCTGGTTATCACCGTGGATCGTGGCCTGGTGGCGCTGAACAAAGCGACCTTTGGCATTGATTATGAAAAAGCCCTGACCACGCGAGATATAGAGCCGTCGGTCGGTTTCGCCAGCCGCGGCTCGCTGCTGCCGGGCAAAGTGGTGGAAGGGCTGCCGGTGATGGCGCTTAACGTCAACAATGTGGACGTCAATTTCTACCGCGTGAAGCCGGAATCGCTGGCCTCGTTTGTCAGCCAGTGGGAGTACCGCAACTCGCTGACCAACTGGGAATCTGACAATCTGCTGAAGATGGCGGAACTGGTCTATACCGGTCGTTTTGACCTCAACCCGGCGCGCAACACGCGTGAAAAACTGCTCCTGCCGCTTAAAGATATCAAGCCGCTTCAGCAGTCCGGCGTTTATATCGCCGTCATGAACCAGGCAGGGCACTACAACTACAGCAATGCCGCAACGCTCTTTACCCTGAGCGATATCGGTTTGTCTGCTCACCGCTATCATAACCGGCTGGACATTTTCACCCAGAGCCTGGAAAACGGTGCGGCGCAGTCCGGCGTCACCGTCACGCTGCTGAATGACAAAGGTCAGACGCTCGCCGAAGCCAGCAGCGACGCCGACGGCCATGCGAAGCTTGAAACAGACAAAGAAGCCGCGCTGATCCTCGCCAGCAAAGACGGCCAGACTACGCTGCTCGATCTCAAGCTCCCAGCGCTCGACCTGGCAGAGTTTGACATCGCCGGTAGCCCCGGCTTCAGCAAGCAATTCTTTATGTTTGGCCCACGCGATCTTTATCGTCCGGGTGAAACGGTTATTCTTAACGGCCTGCTGCGCGACAGCGACGGAAAACCGCTTCCCGATCAGCCCGTGAAGCTTGACGTGCTGCGCCCGGACGGCCAGGTGGCACGCACGATCGTTGTTCAGCCTGAGAACGGCCTCTACCGCTTCAACTACCCGCTGGATAGCGGCGCGCAGACCGGCATGTGGCATATTCGCGCCAATACGGGCGATAACCAGCAGCGCCTGTGGGATTTCCACGTCGAAGATTTTATGCCCGAGCGTATGGCGCTCAATCTGACGGGACAAAAAGCACCGGTTTCCCCACAGGATGAGGTGGACTTCAACATCGTGGGCTATTACCTGTATGGCGCTCCGGCCAACGGCAATTCTCTTCAGGGCCAGCTTTTCCTGCGTCCGCTGCGTGAGGCCGTTGCTGCGCTGCCCGGCTTCCAGTTTGGTGATATTGCGGAAGAAAACCTGAGCCGCAGTCTGGATGAAGTGCAGCTTACGCTGGATGAGCAGGGGCACGGGCAGGTCACCATCGAAAGCCAGTGGAAAGAGGTACACTCTCCTCTGCAGCTGATCCTGCAGGCGAGCCTGCTGGAATCAGGCGGTCGTCCGGTGACGCGCCGCGCGGAGCAGGCTATCTGGCCGGCGGCGCAACTGCCGGGTATCCGTCCGCAGTTCGCCAGTAAGGCGGTCTACGACTACCGTACCGATACCACCGTCAACCAACCGATCGTCGACGAGAACGGTAACGCCAACTTTGACATCGTCTATGCCGATGCCAGCGGCGCGAAAAAAGCGGTATCCGGTTTGCAGGTACGCCTGATCCGTGAACGCCGCGACTATTTCTGGAACTGGTCCGAGAGCGAAGGCTGGCAGTCTCAGTTTGATCAAAAAGATCTGATTGAGGGCGAGCAGGAGCTTAGCCTTAAGGCCGATGAAACCGGCAAAGTCACCTTCCCGGTGGAGTGGGGCTCATACCGTCTGGAAGTGAAAGCGCCTGATGATGTGGTCAGCAGCGTGCGCTTCTGGGCAGGTTACAGCTGGCAGGATAACAGCGACGGCACGGGTGCGGCGCGCCCTGACCGCGTGACCCTGAAACTGGATAAACCGGCCTATCAGCCAGGCGATACCATCCAGCTGCACATTGCAGCGCCAGCCGCAGGCAAGGGCTATGCGATGATCGAGTCCAGCGAAGGGCCGCTGTGGTGGAAAGAGATCGACGTACCGGCAAACGGGCTCGATCTTTCCATTCCGGTGGATAAAGCCTGGAAACGTCACGATCTCTATCTCAGTACGCTGGTGGTGCGTCCTGGCGATAAATCCAAATCCGCTACGCCGAAGCGCGCGGTTGGTCTGCTGCATCTGCCGATGGGCGACGAAAATCGCCGCCTGAACATTGCGCTGGATAACCCGCAAAAAATGCGTCCAAACCAGACGCTCTCTGTGAAGGTGAAGGCCAGCGTGAAAGAGGGGGCGGTTCCGCAGAAAGTGAACGTGCTGGTGTCGGCGGTGGACAGCGGCGTGCTGAACATTACCGATTACGTTACGCCAGATCCATGGCAAGCCTTCTTCGGCCAGAAGCGTTACGGCGCGGATATCTATGATATCTACGGCCAGGTCATTGAAGGGCAGGGCCGCATGGCCGCGCTGCGTTTCGGTGGTGACGGCGATGAACTCAAGCGCGGCGGTAAACCGCCGGTGAACCACGTCACCATTATTGCCCAACAGGCTCAGCCGGTTACGCTGGATGCCAACGGAGAAGGCACCGTTACGCTGCCGATTGGTGATTTCAACGGCGAACTGCGTCTGATGGCGCAGGCGTGGACGGAAGATGATTTCGGCAGTAGCGAAAGCAAGGTTGTGGTGGCCGCGCCGGTTATTACCGAGCTTAATACTCCGCGCTTCCTGGCAAGTGGAGATACCTCACGGCTGACGCTGGATCTCACTAACCTGACCGACAAACCGCAATCGCTGAACGTCGCCCTGAGCGCGGCAGGCAAACTGTCACTGGAAGGCGCGCAGCCTCAGCCTGTCCAGCTCCCACCGGGGGCGCGCAGCACGCTGTTTATTCCGGTGCGCGCACTGGACGGTTATGGTGACGGTGAAGTGGTCGCGCAGGTGACCGGCCTGCAGCTTCCGGGCGAAACCTTCGCACCGCAGCAGAAAAGCTGGAAAATTGGCGTACGTCCGGCATTCCCGGCGCAGACGGTCAATACCGGTGCCATGCTGAACCCCGGCGAGTCCTGGACCGCACCGGCGCAGCACAGCAACGGTTTCTCTCCTGCCACCCTGCAGGGGCAACTGCTGCTGAGCGGCAAACCACCGCTCAACCTGGCGCGCTATATTCGTGAACTGCAGGCGTATCCGTATGGCTGCCTGGAGCAGACCACCAGCGGCCTGTTCCCGTCACTCTATACCAACGCCGCGCAGCTTACCGCGCTTGGTATAAAAGGAGATACCGATGACCAGCGCCGTGCTGCCATTGATATTGGGATCTCCCGTCTGCTGCAGATGCAGCGTGATGATGGCGGTTTTGCTTTGTGGGATAAAAACGGCCCGGAAGAGTACTGGCTGACCGCCTATGTGACTGACTTCCTGGTGCGCGCGGGCGAGCAGGGTTATAGCGTACCTGCCGATGCGGTGAACAACGCCAACAACCGACTGCTGCGCTATCTGCAGGATCCGGGCATGATGTCTATCCGCTACAGCGACGACACCCAGGCCAGCAAATTTGCCGTGCAGGCGTATGCCTCGCTGGTGCTGGCGCGTCAGCAAAAAGCCCCGCTGGGCGCGCTGCGTGAAATCTGGGATCGCCACGCTCAGGCCGCCTCCGGGCTGCCGCTGATGCAGCTGGGTATGGCGCTCAAACTGATGGGCGACGCGCCGCGCAGCCAGCAGGCGCTGGATCTGGCGCTCAAAACGCCGCGCAACGACAGCAAAACATGGATGGCCGATTACGGCAGCCCGCTTCGCGATAACGCGCTGATGCTCTCCCTTCTGGAGGAGTATAAATTGCTGCCGGATGCGCAAAATACGCTGCTGATTGCTCTTTCTGAACAGGCATTCAGCCAGCGCTGGCTATCCACCCAGGAGAGCAATGCGCTGTTCCTGGCCGGACGTTCGCTGCAAACCCTGTCAGGCGCATGGCAGGCGAAAACCTCCCTGTCTGATACCGCATCAGGCGGCGATAAGGCGCAGGTACAAAACGTAAGCGGCGACCAGCTTGGTGCGCTTCAGGTAACCAATACCGGCACGGCACCGCTGTGGGTACGTCTGGACAGTACCGGCTATCCGGAATATGCGCCTCAGCCGAGTTCCAACGTGCTGCAGGTTGAACGTCATATCCTGGCAACCGATGGCAGCAGCAAATCGCTCTCTTCGCTGAAGAGCGGTGAGCTGGTGCTGGTCTGGCTTGAAGTGAAAGCCAGCCAGAACGTGCCGGATGCGCTGGTTGTGGATCTCCTCCCGGCTGGTCTGGAGCTGGAAAACCAGAACCTGGCGAGCAGCAGCGCAAGCCTGCAGGACAGCGGCAGCGAAGTGCAGAACCTGCTCAGCCAGATGCAGCAGGCGGACATTCAGCACATGGAGTTCCGCGACGACCGCTTTGTGGCCGCCGTGCCGGTAAACGAAGGTCAGCCGGTTACGCTGGTTTATCTGGCCCGTGCCGTAACGCCGGGCACCTACCAGGTGCCGGTTCCGATGGTGGAGTCTATGTACGTTCCGCAGTGGCGGGCAACGGGTGCGGCCAGCGGCCCGCTGATTGTTGTTCCGTAATATGTTGATAGCGCGTCTGACACGCTCCCGCTGGCTTTGGCTGGCGGGAGCGCTTCTCGTTTTAGGGGGGCTGATTGTCGCCGCCGACCGCCTGTGGCCGCTGCCTCTGAAAGAGGTTAACCCCGCACGAGTTGTGGTGGACGAGAAGGGCGCGCCGCTCTGGCGTTTTGCCGACAGCAAAGGCATCTGGCGCTACCCGGTGACCATTGAAGAGGTTTCTCCCCGTTATATTGAGGCTCTGATCCAGTACGAAGATCGCTGGTTCTGGGAGCATCCGGGCGTAAACCCGCTCTCTGTTCTGCGCGCCGCCTGGCAGGATCTCAGCTCCGGAAGAGTGGTTTCGGGAGGAAGCACGCTTACCATGCAGGTGGCACGCCTGCTGGATCCGCATCCGCGCACCTTTGGCGGCAAAATTCGCCAGCTCTGGCGGGCGATGCAGCTGGAATGGCACCTCTCTAAGCGTGACATTCTTACGCTCTATCTCAATCGTGCTCCGTTTGGCGGCACGCTGCAGGGCGTGGGAGCAGCAAGCTGGACCTACCTTGGGAAACCCCCGTCGCAGCTGAGCTACTCCGACGCGGCGTTGCTGGCGGTACTGCCGCAGGCACCCAGCCGTCTGCGCCCGGATCGCTGGCCCGAGCGGGCCGAAGCGGCACGCAACAAAGTGCTCGATCGCATGATGATTCAGGGCGTCTGGTCAGCAAAGCAGGTGAAGGAGTCCCGTGAAGAGCCGGTATGGCTGGCTCCCCGGCAGATGCCGCAGCTGGCGCCGCTCTTTGCACGCATGATGCTCGGCAAAAGCCGCGACACAAAGATTGTCACTACGCTGGATGCCGGACTGCAACGGCAGCTGGAAGAGCTGGCGATGAACTGGAAATCCCGCCTGCCGGCACGCAGTTCGCTGGCGATGATCGTGGTCGACCATACCGACATGAAGGTGCGCGGCTGGGTCGGCTCGGTGGATATCAATGATGACACGCGTTTCAGCCATGTGGATATGGTTAACGCGATCCGATCCCCGGGCTCGGTATTGAAACCGTTTATCTACGGTATGGCGCTGGATGATGGCCTGATCCATCCCGCCTCCTTGCTTCAGGACGTGCCCAGAAAAACCGGTGATTATCGCCCGGGAAATTTTGACAGCGGGTTCCACGGGCCGGTCAGCATGAGTGAAGCGCTGGTGCGCTCGCTCAACCTGCCAGCCGTCCAGGTGCTGGAAGCCTACGGTCCCAAACGGTTTGCCGGGATGCTGAGTAACGCAGGCCTGCCGCTGATCCTGCCTGCCGGAGCGCAGCCGAATCTGTCGCTAATCCTGGGGGGCGCAGGCGCGAGGCTGGCGAATATCGCCGCCGCGTACAGCGCCTTTGCAAGGCATGGCAAGGCGGGCCGGCTGCGCTTACAGCCGGGCGACCCGCTAACTGAACGCCCGCTGTTATCGCCAGGTTCGGCGTGGATTATTCGCCGTATTCTGGCGAATGAAGCGCAGCCGCTGCCGGACAGTGCACTGCCGCAAATTGCGCCGCTGGCGTGGAAAACGGGCACCAGCTATGGCTACCGCGATGCCTGGGCCATCGGTCTCAATGCCCGGTATGTAATAGGTATCTGGACAGGGCGACCTGACGGCACGCCGGTAGCGGGGCAGTTTGGTTTTGCCAGCGCGGTTCCGCTATTAAACCAGGTGAATAACCTGCTTCAGTCACGCTCGACAATAGACGAGGCCCGCCTGCCGCGCGATCCGCGCCCGGAAAGCGTTGGGCGGGGCGTGATCTGCTGGCCGGGCGGCCAGTCGCTGCCGGAAGGCAGTGAAAACTGTCGGCGTCGTCTTTCGACCTGGCTGCTCGAAGGGAGTGAACCACCCACGCTGCTGCTGCCGGAACAGGAAGGCATTCGCGGCATTCGTTTCCCGGTCTGGCTGGATAAAACGGGCAAGCGTGTGGCGGCAGATTGCCCTGATGCCACAGAAAAAGTTCTCGACGTCTGGCCGCTGCCGCTGGAGCCGTGGCTGCCCGCAGCGGAAAAAAGGGCTGCGCGTCTTCCTGCGAGATCGACGCTCTGCCCGCCGCTGGATAATAACAATGCAGCACCGCTTATGATTTCGGGTATCAGAGAGGGGGCTGTTATTAAGCGACTCCCTGGTGAAGGGAACGTGACGCTATCTGTTATTACGACTGGAGGAGAAGATGGGCGCTGGTGGTTTTTAAATGGAGAACCGTTAGAAGGCCGCAATAATACTCATTCATTAAAATTATATTTGCCTGGCGAATATCAATTACTTGTAATGGATGACTCAGGACAAACGGCGACAGTGAATTTTGAATTAGACCGTTAAGTGTTACCCCCGAAGAGTTAGTTTGATAATTATCAATATTCGTTCCTGAAAAAAAACGAGAATGCGTTTTTATTTTAAGGAACGAGCAATGAAGAAAAATAAAAATCAGGGAGAGGGGCTTATTCCCGCGCTATCCCGGCGTCATTTTATTCAGGCAGGGTCGGCGCTCGCCGCCCTTCCTTTTGTAGCGACAACAGGTAAAGCACAGGCACAGAGTGCAGCGGCAACACACGCGACGCCTGAAGAAAAAGTGGTGCAAACCTGCAGCACGTTTGACTGCGGCGGTAAATGTGATATTCGCGCTCACGTCAGTGAGGGCGTAGTCACAAGAATTTCAACGCGTCCGGATAATGAACTGGATCCTCAAATGCCTGTTATGCGCGCCTGCGTTCGTGGCCGCGCTTATCGGAAATTTGTTTATCATCCCGATCGGCTTAAATATCCAATGAAACGCGTGGGTAAACGTGGCGAAGGAAAATTCGAGCGTATTACCTGGGATGAAGCCACCACGCTTATTGCGAATCAATTAAAAACGATTACACAAAAATACGGCGCTGCCTCACGCTATGTGCATGTGGGCACTGCGGTATCCGGCGGAACGTTTTCCGGCGATAAAATGGTTCGTCGTCTGCTCAACTTAACCGGCGGCTATCTTGAAAGCTATCACTCGGTCAGTATGGGCAACACGGCGGCAGCCACGCCGTATACCTACGGCACCGCCGCCAGCGGCAGCTCTCTGGACACCCTGCTGGATACCAAACTGGTCATCCTCTGGGGACATAACCCGACGGAGACGATCTTTGGTCACAGCAACTACTTCTATCAGAAGATGAAGCAAAACGGCACGCGCTTTATCGTCGTCGATCCGCGCTATTCCGATACGGTTTCCTCTCTTGCCGACCAGTGGATCCCGCTGCTTCCCACAACAGACAACGCCCTGATGGACGCCATGATGTACACGATCGTCACGGAGAATCTGCACGATCGCGACTTCATCCAGCGCTATACCCTGGGCTTTGACGAAGCATCCATGCCGGAAGGCGTTCCGGCCAATGAATCCCTGATGGCTTATCTGAGCGGCGCAAAAGATGGCGTGGCGAAAACGCCCGAGTGGGCAGAGAAAATCACCCACGTGCCTGCGCAGACCATTCGTCAGCTGGCGCGCGACTACGCAACCACCAAACCCGCCGCGCTGATCCAGGGCTGGGGACCGCAGCGCCATAACTGCGGCGAGCGCACCGCGCGCGGCTCGACGTTACTGGCAACGCTGACGGGTAACGTTGGGGTGAAGGGCGGCTGGGCGGCAGGCTATGGCGGCTGCGCTAATCGTAAATTTGCTGCCGGGCCGGAGATGCCGGATAACCCGGTAAAAGCCAAAATATCGGTGATGAACTGGGTGCAGGCTGCCGATGATGCTTCTAAGGTAACGGCGGAAGACGGCCTGAAGGATGCAGAGAAGCTGGACAGCAATATCCGCATCCTCTTCTCGCTGGCGGGAAATTATCTGGCTAACCAGAACCCGGCTCTGCATCAGGCGACGCGCGTGCTGGAAGACGAGTCGAAAATCGAGTTTATCGTCGCAAGCGATCTGTTTATGACGCCGAGCGCCCGATACGCCGATCTTCTCCTGCCGGAAACCAGCTTTATGGAACGCTGGAATATCGGCGAAACCTGGGGCACGGCAAGCTATCTGATCCTGTCGGAAAAGCTGATTGAACCTGAATTCGAACGCCGTTCAGACTACGACTGGCTGCGGGAAGTTGCTGCTAAGCTTGGCGTCGAACCTGCATTCAGCGAGGGCCGTGACGAAAAAGCGTGGATTGAGCACATCTGGGAGCAGACGCGGCTCTCCATGCCAGATGAAAACCTGCCAGACTTCGCGACGCTACAAAAGACGCGCCAGCATCTTTTCAAAAGCGCGCCCTTCGTCGCTTTTGAAGACAATATTCGCGATCCGCAAAATCATCCGTTCCCGACGCCGTCCGGGAAAATTGAGATCTTCTCGAAGCGTCTGTACGACATGCACCATCCGGAGATTCCGGCGCTGTCGCACTACGTGCCCGCCCACGAAGGGCCGGAAGACGAACTGGCGAAAACCTTCCCGCTGCAGCTGATCACCTGGAAAGGGAAAAACCGTGCTAACTCAACCCAGTACGCCAACCCGTGGCTGATTGAGGCGCAGCAGCAAAAGCTGTGGATTAACCCGCAGGACGCGCAAAAGCGCGGCATTTCCCAGGGGGATACCGTGCGCATTCATAACGCGCGCGGCATTTGTGAAATTCCGGCTGAAGTCACGCCGCGCATCATTCCGGGCGTTGTTGCCATGCAGGCAGGCGCCTGGTGGCAGCCGGACGAACAGGGCGTCGATAAAGGCGGCTGCGCGAACGTGCTCAGCTCTGCCCGTATTACCGCGCTTGCGAAAGGGAATTCCCATCAAACCATGCTGGTGGAGGTAGCTAAAGCATGAGTCAGTTTAAACACTACGCGCCGGTGAGCGATAAACAGCTGGGTTTCTATATTGACTCTTCCCGCTGCTCGGGCTGCAAGGCATGCCAGGTGGCGTGCAAAGACAAAAACAACCTTGAGGTCGGACGTCGTTTCCGTCGCGTATACGAAGTCAACGGCGGGAATTTCATCCCAACCGGGCAGGGCGGCGTTAGCAACAACGTTTTTGCCTACACGCTCTCTATTTCCTGTAACCACTGTGCGGACCCAATCTGCACCAAAAACTGTCCGACCACCGCAATGCACAAGCGTCCGGGCGACGGCATCGTGCGCGTTGATACGGACAAGTGCGTTGGCTGCGGCTACTGCGCGTGGTCTTGCCCTTACGGCGCGCCACAGCTCAACGAGCAGACCGGGCAGATGTCCAAATGCGATTTTTGCGTGGATCTGCAGGCGAAGGGCGAGCAGCCCGTCTGCGTGGCAACCTGTCCGCTTGAGGCGATCAAATTTGGGCCTATTGATGAACTTCGGGCGAAATACGGTGCGGTATGCGATGTGAAGGGCTTGCCTGATTCCTCGATTACAAAACCGAACCTGGTGATCAAAGCGCATCAGGGCGCAGAGAAAGAGGGGAAACGTCATGCATGAGTTACCGCTGCTGATTTTTACGCTGTTCCTGCAGGGATCGGTTGGCGTGACGCTCTGGCTGGCGTTCGGAGGGGCGCATACTACACCGCGTAGCGCGCTGCTGCCTGCCGCTGGGGCGTTTGTACTGGCGAGCCTGGGGCTGCTCGCCTCAGCGCTGCATATGGGCTATCCGCTCAACGCCCTGAACGCGCTACGCCACGTCTCCAGCTCGTGGCTGAGCCGCGAGATTATCTTCGCCAGCCTTTACCTGGCGGCGCTTGGCCTCGCCGTGCTGCTGATGTTTTCCAATAAGCCTGGCTGGAAGCTGCTTTTGGCCGTGGCGGGTCTTGTCGGGCTGGTGGACGTGTTCTGCATGGCACAAATCTACATGCACGCGTCCGTGGTGACCTGGAAGCACATTAACACGCTGGTACTGTTTATCGGCTCGGTGGGTATCATCGGTTCAGCCTGCATGGCAGTTGGGATGCATTCCCAGACTACCCTGCGTGCGGCGGTTGTCATTATCACGCTGGTGGTGCTTGTGCGTCTGGTGATGCAGCCCGTCTGGCTGGCAGACATCACTGCCATGGACAATACCGTGGTGACGTTCCCTCACGCACCGCTACGGATGCTCGAACAGCTGCGCGCGGTACATCTGCTGAGCTGGTGCGTGTCCGTTGCAGGTATGCTCTGCTTTGCTGCGGGCGGCCTGAAAGCGGCGCGCGGCACGCTGCTGCTGGGCAGCGGCTTGCTGATTGTGGGTGAACTGATGCTGCGCTTCGTTTTCTTCAGTATTGGCTGATGGGCAGATTGACGTTTGCCCCGGCGATGGACGTGACGCATGCGTGCGTCCGTCGCCGTTTTCGCCACGCTTCCTGCTGCGCCTGCGCGGACGTTTGTCCAGCGCAGGCTTTTTCTTTTACGGAAACCGGCGTCTCGGTTGATGAAAATCGCTGTATTGAATGCGGTGACTGCCTGTTCGTCTGCCCCTCCGGGGCCATTACCGGCATCGCGCCGCGAAGGCGATTTCTGCGTGGAGATACCCTTGTTGGGCCTTTTACTGAACGCGCACCTGGGGTGAATGAGCTGCTGCTGTGGCACGCGCAACGCCGGGTTCGTTTTATCAGTATCGACGCAGAGCAATACCCTGACTGGCTGCTGGCGCTTGCCCGGCTTAATCTTGCGCTTCGTCGCCGTGGTGAAGCGGAGTGGGGGTTTAAGCTCATACCGATCGGCGAGGTGAATATCGCTCGTCGTGCGCTGATGCACGTTCCCCGCGAGGATGTAAAAGCCTGTCGCGTTTCCCCGGGGCCGCGGGAGCTGCGCAGGGCATTCTCGACATTTAGCGAGTCAGATATCGCACTCGATATTAATAAGTGCGTGCTGTGCGGTGCGTGCTGGCGAAGCTGCCCGGAAAACGCGTTTCGGTTTGAGAACGCCGCGCTGGTGGTGGAGACCGGGCGCTGTACCGGCTGCGGTGGCTGTGAGGCAGTATGTCAGCACGAGGCGATAAACGTCGCAGAAACAGATGGACCGGCAAAAAACGTGGCCACTCCCGCATATAAAGCAGTTTGCCTGACGTGCCAGCGCCAGTTCTGGTCATTTACGCCTGATGAAAAGCAGTGCCCGCTCTGTTTACGCCATCAACACGGTATGCGAAATCCTGCCTGTTGCTAATCTTCGTCTCATTTTAAAAAAATGTTATGCAGAACCATAGGCAATGGCGCTATTGCTCTTTATAATCCGCGCCACACCATACTCAGGTATGCAAAACAACAGAACATTTTACAGAGGTTATCAATGGCTATTGAACGTACTTTTTCCATCATCAAACCAAACGCGGTGGCAAAAAACGTTATTGGCAGCATCTTCGCTCGCTTTGAATCAGCAGGGTTTAAGATCGTTGGCACCAAAATGCTGCACCTGACCGTTGAGCAGGCTCGCGGTTTCTACGCTGAGCACGAAGGTCGTCCATTCTTTGACGGCCTGGTGGAGTTCATGACCTCCGGTCCAATCGTGGTCTCCGTGCTGGAAGGCGAAAACGCAGTACAGCGTCACCGCGATCTGCTGGGTGCAACCAACCCGGACAACGCGCTGGCAGGTACCCTGCGCGCTGACTACGCGGACAGCTTCACCGAGAACGGCACCCACGGTTCTGACTCCGTTGAGTCTGCCGCGCGCGAAATCGCGTTCTTCTTCGCTGAAGGCGAAGTGTGCCCGCGCACTCGCTAATAATTTCGTAAATGCCGCGTGCAAACGTGGCATCCCTGCGCCAGACTTTGTACAATGCAACGCCCCGGACGAGCAGACCGCTTTCCGGGGCGTTTCTTTTCAACCCACCAAGGGCCACAACGTGTAACAACGAGGCCGGAAAAAATTATGTCTGAACTAGTGAATACCTCCGAAGTCGCCATTCCTGCGGTTCCCAATAAAAATGGAAAAATTAACCTGCTGGACCTGAACCGTCAGCAGATGCGCGAGTTCTTTAAAGATATGGGTGAGAAGCCGTTTCGTGCCGATCAGGTAATGAAATGGATGTACCACTACTGCAGCGACAACTTTGATGAGATGACCGACATCAACAAAGTGCTGCGCAACAAGCTCAAAGAAGTGGCTGAAATCCGCGCGCCGGAGGTGGTGGAAGAGCAGCGCTCGGCAGACGGCACCATCAAATGGGCGATTGCCGTAGGCGATCAGCGCGTTGAAACCGTCTACATCCCGGAAGACGATCGTGCCACGCTGTGCGTCTCTTCTCAGGTGGGCTGTGCGCTGGAGTGCAAATTCTGCTCTACGGCTCAGCAAGGTTTTAACCGTAACCTTCGCGTGTCTGAAATCATCGGTCAGGTCTGGCGCGCCGCGAAAATCGTGGGTGCAGCAAAAGTGACCGGCACGCGTCCGATCACCAACGTGGTAATGATGGGGATGGGCGAACCGCTGCTGAACCTGACCAACGTGGTGCCGGCGATGGAAATCATGCTGGATGACTTCGGTTTTGGCCTGTCCAAGCGCCGCGTGACGCTGTCTACCTCAGGCGTTGTGCCTGCGCTGGATAAGCTCGGCGACATGATTGACGTTGCGCTGGCTATCTCCCTGCACGCGCCAAACGATGAAATTCGTGACGAAATTGTACCGATTAACAAAAAGTACAATATCGAAACCTTCCTCGCTGCCGTGCGTCGCTACCTGGAGAAATCCAACGCAAACCAGGGCCGCGTCACCATCGAGTACGTGATGCTGGACCACGTCAACGACGGTACTGAGCACGCGCATCAGCTGGCTGAACTGCTGAAGGATACGCCATGCAAAATCAACCTGATCCCATGGAACCCGTTCCCGGGCGCGCCGTATGGCCGTAGCTCGAACAGCCGTATCGACCGTTTCTCCAAGGTGCTGATGGAGTATGGTTTCACCACCATCGTGCGTAAAACCCGCGGTGATGATATTGATGCTGCATGCGGACAGTTGGCCGGTGACGTCATTGACCGTACCAAACGTACCCTGCGTAAACGCATGCAGGGCGAGACCATTGCGGTTAAAGCTGTTTGATTATTATGCATCACGGCGCATTATCTACGCTGTGATGCATAATCTGACTGAATAATCAGTCAGATTCGTGACGTTTGATTAATAATTACGGTGCGTTTCATATGAGTTTCGGGCAGTATGTAACGACGTAACAACAGTTTAGCCACGCGGGCAGAGCTGCACTGTCATCTACCGGCTGACAGTCTTATACTGTCTGTTCAAGGTTAACTGACCTGAAGTTTCGCGGTGCGGGCGGCATTGTGACTCACCGGCACCTGAACCCTTTTTTTCACGTACCAGTAGTTGTAGCGAATGAATACTGAAGCCACTCACGACCAACATGAAGCACTCTCCACTGGCGTTCGTCTTCGCAACGCCCGTGAACAACTCGGACTCAGCCAGCAAGCTGTTGCAGAACGCTTGTGCCTGAAAGTTTCCACGGTTCGCGATATTGAAGAAGATAAGGCGCCTGCCGATCTGGCTTCAACATTTCTGCGCGGCTATATCCGCTCTTACGCAAAACTGGTGCACATCCCCGAAAACGAATTACTGCCAATGATGGAGAAGCAGGCACCGGTTCGTGCAGCAAAAGTTGCCCCGATGCAAACTTTCTCCCTGGGGAAACGTCGTAAAAAACGTGATGGCTGGCTGATGAGCTTTACCTGGCTGGTGCTGTTTGTTGTTGTCGGCCTGACTGGCGCATGGTGGTGGCAAAACCACAAGGCGCAGCAGGAAGAGATCACCACTATGGCCGATCAATCCTCCGCTGAACTCAATCAGGCGAGCAATAGTGGTGCCCAGAGCGTTCCGCTGAACACCGACGGTGCGGCGGCCTCAAGCGAGCCGCAAACAACGGCTCCGGCAACCGATGCAGCACAGGCTCCGGCCGCAACGGCGAACACCGCTGCGCCTCAGGCTCAGGATCAAAACGCAGTCGTCGCCCCTTCTCAGGCAAATGTCGATACTGCGGCGAACGCCCCTGCACCGACTCAGCCGGCGAACAACGCCGCGGCGTCCCTGCCGACCGACCCGGCTGCAACCGCCGCGCCAGCCGCCGATCCAAACGCGCTGGTGATGAACTTCACGGCTGACTGTTGGCTGGAAGTGACTGACGCGACAGGTAAAAAACTGTTCAGCGGCCTGCAGCGGAAAGATGGCACGCTAAACCTAACGGGTCAGGCACCTTACAAACTTAAAATCGGCGCTCCGGCAGCGGTACAGATCCAGTATCAAGGAAAACCTGTCGACCTGAGCCGCTTTATCAGAACTAACCAGGTTGCACGTCTTACCGTTAATGCCGAACAATCAGCAGCACAGTAACAGACGGGCAACGCGGGAGATTTTTCATGCATAACCAGGCTCCGATTCAACGTAGAAAATCGAAACGGATTTACGTTGGGAATGTGCCAGTCGGCGATGGGGCACCTATCGCCGTCCAGTCGATGACCAATACGCGCACCACGGATGTGGAAGCAACGGTCAACCAAATCAAAGCATTAGAGCGTGTAGGCGCGGACATTGTTCGCGTCTCAGTGCCCACTATGGATGCCGCTGAGGCGTTCAAGCTGATCAAACAGCAGGTCAGCGTGCCGCTGGTTGCAGATATCCACTTCGACTACCGTATCGCGCTGAAAGTTGCTGAATACGGCGTTGATTGCCTGCGTATTAACCCGGGCAACATCGGCAATGAAGAACGCATTCGCATGGTGGTTGACTGCGCCCGCGACAAAAACATTCCAATCCGTATCGGCGTGAACGCCGGCTCTCTGGAAAAAGATCTGCAGGAAAAGTATGGCGAGCCAACGCCGCAGGCGCTGCTCGAATCCGCCATGCGTCACGTCGATCATCTGGATCGTCTTAACTTCGATCAGTTCAAGGTCAGCGTTAAAGCCTCTGACGTTTTCCTGGCCGTTGAATCGTATCGTCTGCTGGCAAAACAGATCGACCAGCCTCTGCATCTCGGGATAACCGAAGCGGGCGGCCTGCGTAGCGGTTCGGTGAAGTCTGCGATCGGCCTGGGCCTGCTGCTCTCCGAAGGGATCGGCGACACCCTGCGCGTCTCGCTGGCGGCGGATCCGGTAGAAGAGATCAAGGTCGGTTTCGATATTCTGAAATCGCTGCGTATCCGCTCGCGTGGGATCAACTTCATTGCCTGCCCAACCTGTTCGCGTCAGGAATTTGACGTGATCGGCACGGTGAATGCCCTGGAGCAGCGTCTGGAAGACATCATCACCCCGATGGACGTCTCCATCATCGGCTGTGTCGTGAACGGTCCGGGTGAAGCGCTGGTCTCAACCCTGGGCGTAACCGGCGGTAACAAGAAAAGTGGTCTCTATGAAGATGGCGTTCGTAAAGATCGTCTGGATAATAGCGACATGATTGACCAGCTTGAAGCCCGCATCCGCGCCAAAGCCGCGATGATGGACGAGACACAGCGCATCAGCGTTCAGCAGGTTGAAAAATAACGTGATGGGAAGCGTGCCGCTTCCCATGTATGATTGAACCCATTCTTTGGGTTTTTTTTGTATATAGAAAGAGAATAAACGTGGCAAAAAACATTCAAGCCATCCGCGGCATGAACGATTACCTGCCTGGCGAAACCGCCATCTGGCAGCGCATTGAAGGCACGCTGAAGCAGGTGCTCGGCAGCTACGGTTACAGCGAAATCCGTTTGCCGATTGTAGAGCAGACCCCGTTATTCAAACGCGCGATCGGTGAAGTGACCGACGTGGTTGAAAAAGAGATGTACACCTTTGAGGACCGCAACGGCGACAGCCTGACCCTGCGTCCGGAAGGTACGGCGGGCTGCGTACGCGCCGGCATCGAACATGGTCTTCTGTACAATCAGGAGCAGCGCCTGTGGTATATCGGCCCGATGTTCCGCCACGAACGTCCGCAGAAAGGTCGTTATCGCCAGTTTAACCAGCTGGGTGTGGAAGTCTTTGGCCTGCAGGGCCCGGACATCGATGCCGAACTGATTATGCTGACCGCCCGCTGGTGGCGCGCCCTCGGTATCTCTGAGCACGTTTCGCTGGAACTGAACTCAATCGGTTCTCTGGAAGCGCGCGCTAACTACCGCGATGCGCTGGTGGCGTTCCTGGAGCAGCATAAAGAGAAGCTGGACGAAGACTGCAAACGTCGCATGTACAGCAACCCGCTGCGCGTGCTGGATTCCAAAAACCCTGATGTTCAGGCGCTGCTGAACGATGCCCCTGCGCTGGGTGACTACCTGGACGACGAGTCTCGCGAACACTTTACCGGCCTGTGCAAGCTGCTCGAAGCGGCGGGCATTGCCTACACCGTGAACCAGCGTCTGGTGCGCGGTCTGGACTACTACAACCGCACCGTGTTTGAGTGGGTAACCACCAGCCTCGGTTCTCAGGGCACCGTGTGTGCCGGCGGCCGTTATGACGGTCTGGTTGAGCAACTGGGTGGTCGTGCGGCGCCTGCGGTTGGCTTCGCGATGGGTCTTGAGCGACTTGTTTTGCTGGTTCAGGCAGTTAATCCGGAATTTAAAGCAGATTCCGTTGTCGATATATACCTGGTGGCTTCAGGCGCGGAAACGCAGTCTGCGGCGATGCAGCTTGCCGAACGCGTGCGCGATGCGCTGCCGGGCGTTAAGCTGATGACCAACCATGGCGGCGGCAACTTCAAAAAACAGTTTGCTCGTGCCGATAAGTGGGGCGCAAGTATTGCACTGGTGCTGGGCGAGTCCGAAGTGGCTAACGGCGAAGTGGTTGTAAAAGACCTGCGCTCTGGTGAGCAGACAACGGTAACGCAGGACGGCGTTGCGGCGCACTTGCGCACTCTATTGGGCTAAGGAGAAAGACGGCGTGGAAATGTACGAGAACGAACACGATCAGGTCGACGCGATTAAACGCTTCTTTGCTGAAAACGGCAAAGCGCTGGTTGTTGGGGTTATTTTAGGTGTGGGTGCGCTGGTGGGCTGGCGTTACTGGAACAACCATCAGGCGGATTCCGCGCGCGGCGCGTCCCTGTCCTATGAAAATACCGTTAGCGCGATTCGTGCCGACCAGCCGCAAACGCTGGCTGCGGCAGAGAAATTTGCCGCTGACAACAAAAACACCTACGGTGCGCTGGCAGCGCTGGAAGTGGCTCAGCAGTACGTTGATAAAAACGAACTGGATAAAGCCGCTGCTCAGCTGTCTCAGGGCCTTGCTGCTGCCAGCGATGAAAACCTGAAAGCGGTGATCAATCTGCGCCTGGCACGTATTCAGGTTCAGCAGAAAAAAGCTGACGACGCGCTGAAAACGCTCGATACCATCAAAGGCGAAGGTTTTGCTGCCATCGTTGCCGATCTGCGCGGTGAAGCACTGCTGAGCAAAGGTGACAAAGCGGGCGCGCGTAAAGCGTGGCAAGCTGGCGTAGAGAGCAAAGCGTCACCTGCGCTGAGCGAAATGATGCAGATGAAAATAAATAATTTGTCCGTCTGAGAGGGACCCGATGCAATTGCGTAAATTACTTCTGCCAGGACTGCTTTCTGTTACGTTATTAAGTGGTTGTTCACTGTTCAGTGGCGAAGAAGACGTTGTGAAAATGTCCCCACTGCCGACGGTTGAAAACCAGTTTACCCCATCCACCGCGTGGGATGTCTCCGTGGGCAGTGGGATTGGTGATTTCTATTCCAACCTTCATCCTGCGTATGCAGACAGCGTTGTCTATGCCGCTGACCGCAAAGGTACCGTGAAAGCGGTGAACGCCGATGACGGGAAAGAAGTGTGGTCCGTTAACCTGGCGGAAAAAGACGGCTGGTTCTCCCGTAAACCTGCACTGCTGTCTGGCGGCCTGACCGTTTCCGGTGGGCATGTCTACGTGGGCAGCGAAAAAGCGCAGGTTTACGCGCTGAATGCCAGCGATGGTTCTGTTGCATGGCAGACCGCCGTAGCCGGTGAATCCTTGTCACGTCCGGTCGTGAGCGACGGGCTGGTGCTGATCCATACCAGCAACGGCCAGCTGCAGGCGCTGAATGAAGCGGACGGCCTGGTGAAATGGACCGTTAACCTGGATATGCCAGCGCTGTCTCTGCGCGGTGAATCCGCACCTGCAACCGCATTTGGCGCTGCCATTGTGGGTGGTGACAACGGTCGCGTGAGTGCCGTGCTGATGCAGCAGGGCCAGATGATCTGGCAGCAGCGTATCTCGCAGGCCACTGGCTCAACTGAAATCGACCGCCTGAGCGACGTAGATACTACTCCGGTTATCGTTGACGGTGTGGTTTACGCCCTGGCCTATAACGGCAACCTGACCGCGCTGGACCTGCGCAGCGGCCAGATCATGTGGAAACGTGAGCTGGGCTCTGTGAATGATTTCATCGTGGACGGTAACCGCATCTATATGGTTGACCAGAACGATCGCCTGCTGGCGCTGAGCACCGAAGGCGGCGTGACGCTGTGGACGCAAAGCGATCTGCTGCACCGTCTGCTGACCGCGCCAGTGCTGTACAACGGTAGCCTGGTGGTTGGCGACAGCGAAGGCTATATGCACTGGGTTGATCCAGAGAATGGCCGCTTTGTGGCGCAGCAGAAAGTGGACGGTTCAGGCTTCCTGACCGACCCGGTTGTGGCTGACGGCAAACTGCTGATTCAGGCAAAAGACGGCACGTTGTACGCGATCACGCGTTAATTACCCGGCGGTTGTAGTATACTAAACGGCTCCTGTTCACTCAGGAGCCGTTTTGACATTTTTAAAAACGCCGCGAATGCGACGTTTATTTGAATTTTATGAGGCTTCAAACATGGTACCTGTGGTCGCGCTTGTCGGGCGCCCTAACGTTGGAAAATCCACTCTTTTTAACCGTTTAACACGCACCCGTGATGCGCTGGTTGCGGATTTCCCGGGGCTGACGCGTGACCGTAAGTACGGTCGTGCAGAGGTGGAAGGACGCGAGTTCATCTGTATTGATACCGGCGGTATTGATGGCACAGAAGACGGCGTTGAAACCCGCATGGCGGAACAGTCCTTGCTGGCGATTGAAGAAGCAGATGTTGTGCTGTTCATGGTGGATGCGCGCGCTGGCCTGATGCCGGCGGACTCCGCAATCGCTAAGCACCTGCGTTCTCGCGAAAAGCCAACTTTCCTGGTGGCGAACAAAACTGACGGCATCGATGCCGATCAGGCTATCGCGGACTTCTGGTCTCTGGGCATGGGGGATATCCACCCGATTGCGGCATCGCATGGCCGCGGTGTGACCAGCCTGCTGGAAACCGTTCTGCTGCCGTGGGTGGACGAAGTGAACCCGCCGGAAGAGGTGGACGAAGACGCCGCATACTGGGCGCAGTTCGAAGACGGTGAAGAGGGCGAAGAAGAAGAGCCTGAGGATGACTTCAACCCGCAGGATCTGCCGATCAAGCTGGCTATCGTCGGTCGTCCAAACGTAGGTAAGTCTACGCTTACTAACCGTATTCTGGGTGAAGAGCGCGTGGTGGTTTACGACATGCCGGGCACTACGCGTGACAGCATCTACATCCCGATGCAGCGCGATGAACGTGAGTATGTCCTCATCGACACCGCCGGTGTACGTAAGCGCGGAAAAATCACCGACGTGGTGGAAAAATTCTCCGTTATCAAAACCCTGCAGGCGATTGAAGATGCCAACGTGGTGCTGCTGGTCATCGACGCGCGCGAAGGTATCTCCGATCAGGATCTCTCTCTGCTCGGCTTTATCCTCAATAGTGGGCGCTCACTGGTCATCGTCGTCAACAAGTGGGACGGCCTGAGCAATGAAGTGCGCGAGCAGGTGAAAGAGACCCTGGACTTCCGTCTGGGCTTTATCGACTTTGCCCGCGTGCACTTTATCTCTGCGCTGCACGGCAGCGGCGTCGGTAACCTGTTCGAATCCGTGCGTGAAGCCTACGACAGCTCCACCCGTCGTCAGAGCACCGCCATGCTGACCCGTATCATGAATATGGCAGCGGAAGACCACCAGCCGCCGCTGGTGCGCGGTCGTCGCGTGAAGCTGAAATATGCCCACGCCGGTGGCTATAACCCGCCAATCGTGGTGATTCACGGCAACCAGGTGAAAGACCTGCCGGATTCCTACAAGCGCTACCTGATGAACTACTTCCGTAAATCGCTGGACGTGATGGGCACGCCTATTCGTATCCAGTTTAAGGAAGGGGAAAACCCGTTCGCCAACAAGCGCAACACCCTGACGCCGAACCAGATGCGTAAGCGTAAGCGTTTGATTAAGCACATTAAGAAAAGCAAATAATCATTGCCGATCTCAAAAAGGCCCGCGTTTATCGCGGGCTTTTTTTTGGCCCAATCATACCGTCGGTTCTCTCTGTGTGAAGTCAATCACTATTCACTCCCAACCATCTTTAAATCCAGAAAAGTAGACAATCGTCGAATTTTCATCTTAAAGTCCCTGGTCCGGTACTAGACAAAACTAGCGACTGGTTATCAAATGGTTAACTAACTTTTCGCCGCATGTAAAAAATCGGTCAGATACGTAACTGGCCGGCGTACCTGCTGGTGTTTACAAGCACGACACATACCTTTCGGGAGAATTATGCAATCCTCTGTTAATCAAAAAGAGAGCCGAACCTTCTTCGGCCATCCTTATCCGCTCGGTTCGCTGTTCTTTACCGAGATGTGGGAGCGTTTCTCGTTCTACGGCATTCGCCCGCTGCTGATCCTGTTTATGGCCGCCACCGTCTATGACGGCGGGATGGGGCTGGCGCGCGAAAACGCCTCGGCGATTGTCGGTATTTTTGCCGGCACCATGTACCTGGCCGCACTCCCGGGCGGCTGGCTGGCGGATAACTGGCTCGGCCAGCAGAGAGCCGTCTGGTACGGTTCGATTCTGATCGCGCTCGGCCACCTGTCGATTGCGCTGTCGGCTATCATGGGCAACAACCTGTTCTTTATCGGCCTGATGTTCATCGTGCTCGGCTCTGGCCTGTTCAAAACCTGTATCTCGGTGATGGTCGGCACCCTGTATAAAAAAGGCGATGCGCGTCGTGACGGCGGTTTCTCGCTGTTCTACATGGGCATTAATATGGGCTCGTTCATCGCCCCGTTGATTTCTGGCTGGCTGATCAAAACCCACGGCTGGCACTGGGGCTTTGGTATTGGCGGCATCGGGATGCTGGTGGCGCTGATTATCTTCCGCGTGTTTGCGGTTCCGGCGATGAAGCGCTACGACAGCGAAGTCGGTCTGGACTCGACATGGAACAGCCCGGTGGTGAAGCGCAACGGCGTGGGCGTCTGGCTGCTGGCGCTGGCGGCAGGCGTGGCAACGCTCGTGACGCTGATCGCGCAGGGCGTGATTGTCATTAACCCGGTCGCGGTAGCCAGCGTGCTGGTCTACGTAATTGCGGCGTCTGTTGCCCTCTACTTCATCTACCTGTTCATCTTCGCGGGCCTGAACCGCAAAGAGCGCGCCAGGCTGCTGGTCTGCTTTATTCTGCTGGTCTCCGCCGCGTTCTTCTGGTCCGCGTTTGAGCAGAAGCCAACCTCGTTCAACCTGTTTGCCAACGACTACACTAACCGCATGATCGGTGATTTTGAAATTCCGGCGGTATGGTTCCAGTCGATCAACGCCCTGTTCATCATCCTGCTGGCCCCGGTGTTCAGCTGGGCATGGCCAAAGCTCGCGAGCATGAACATTCGCCCGAGCAGCATCACCAAGTTTGTTATCGGTATTCTGTGTGCGGCAGCGGGCTTTGGCCTGATGATGCTGGCGGCACAGAACGTGCTGAGCAACGGCGGGGCGGGCGTGTCGCCGTTCTGGCTGGTGGGCAGTATCTTGATGCTGACGCTGGGTGAGCTGTGCCTGAGCCCGATCGGTCTGGCGACCATGACCCTGCTGGCGCCGGAGAGAATGCGCGGCCAGATGATGGGGCTGTGGTTCTGCGCCAGCGCGCTGGGTAACCTGGCGGCGGGCCTGATTGGCGGTCACGTGAAGGCCGACCAGCTGGATATGCTGCCGGATCTCTTCGCGCGCTGCTCCATCGCGCTGCTGATTTGTGCCGCAGTGCTGATCGTCCTCATTGTTCCGGTGCGCCGCATGCTGGAAAATGCACAAACTAAACCGGCAGCTAGCGCCTCATAAACCTCAGTGTGCCGGGGCAGGCGTTATGCCCCGGCACTGTACTTCCTGAGGTGAAACCATGCAGTTAGGATTTGTTGGTCTTGGTGCGGTAGTGGAAACAGCCTATCTGCCCGCACTACGTAATCTGTTCGATGGCGCTGTTCGTTGTTTCGGCTTTGATGTTCTCCCCGCAAAGCACCCTGAAGGCGTTACGCGCTGCGCCTCGCTTGCGGCGCTTTTAGCCACCCCGCTGGATACCCTTTTTATTACCACTGCATCGCTGCACCACCTAGAGGTGCTTGAGCTGGCGATTGCCTCGCCGGTTCCGCGGATTGTGATTGAAAAACCGATTGTCGCTACGCTTCCTCAAATCGAAAAACTCAACGCGCTGCTGGCAACGCCCGGCGTGGCGTCCCGCGTGCTGGCGCTCGATCACTGGATGGCGCGCATCGAAACGGTGAAGCGGTCGCTGGTCGGCCATGTATCTGACATTGCCAGAATCGAAGGTTTTTTGCAGGAGCCGAGCGGATATAACGCCGCAGGGGAACCCATCGCGCTCAATTTCGCGACCGGAGAACCGGATACCAGAACGCTTCGCCACCCGGACGGCGTGATTCTGGATATCGGAACGCACGTGCTGGCGATGCTGCGTGAAACGCTGCGCTATCTGGGCGGTCAGGACGATATGACGCTGCAGATGGTAACGGCTAAAGACCGCCTGGGCCACGATATTGCAAAGGGTGACCTGACCACCGCGGAAGGCGAGGCGCACTTGCAGGGAACCATCAGCGGCGTGCCGGTGGGCATCTGGCTTAATAAATACGCGGGACCCGCGGGCGGGCAAAAGGGCCTGCGTCTCTATTTACGCGACGGGCGCATTATCAACTACGACCGACGCGGTGCGGAAGATGTGCTGAAGCTAGTTAAAGGTAAGACTATTCAGCGCTGGCATATCCCCGGCACGATCTACGAACGCTGTCTTGCCGGTCATATTCTTGGCGCAAACAGTCTGTTTGAGCGCGATCCGCAGGAGGTGAGCCGCACAACGCGCCGCAGGATCGATGAGGTGGCGCTGCTGCTGACCTTGCAGCAACAGTTGCGTGGCCCGCACTGAAGACGTGGTAAAATTATCGCAGACCTGAACGCCCTGAAGGAGACACCATGACCATTACCTGCCCGGATTGCCAGGCACAGCTTGAACCCCTGAACGGGGCGGCGCACTGTGACAGCTGTAATAAAGATATTGCGCTCGAAGCCCGCTGCCCGGAGTGCCATCAGCCACTCCAGGTCTTAAAGGCCTGCGGGGCGGTGGACTATTTCTGCCAGAACGGCCACGGCTTAATTTCTAAAAAGCGCGTGGAGTTTGTTCCGGCCGAAGATTAATCGCACACGCAATCTTCGCCTTTTTTCCACAGCTCGACCAGCGACTCGGGCGCTTCCTGCTCAGGTACCAGCACGATGATATCGGCGTAGTGCGCCTGATTTTGGCCGGTCCAGATAATCTGGATGCGGAAATAGCGCTGGTCACCGCTGCCGGGTGACGACGCCTGACCCGGCGGCTGACCGCGTGGAAAGGCCTGCTCCAGGATGCTCACCAGGCGCTGGCGCTGGGCCTCATTAAGCGAGGAGAGCGCGATGGTACGCTGGCCGCTCAGCTTAGGAATAAAAGCGACGCCGCCTTCCCGGGCCAGCTCAACCACGGCGTCATCCGTCAGTTCCGGAACCTGCATTTACAGCACTCCCACCTGTTCCCAGGCCTGTTTTATCGCCGCCCCAACGTCGCTACCGGAGCGTTTCTCTCCGTGCGCTATCGTCAGTTTTGCGAAGGCATCAAAATCCGCATCCTGCGCCAGATTGCGATCGCAAACCGTGTCGTACCAGGCATAACCGGCTTTTTCCCAGGCGTAACCGCCGATCGCCGTCGCGGCCAGGTAAAACGCCCGGTTGGGGATGCCGGAGTTAAGATGGACGCCGCCGTTATCCTCGCGCGTTTTGATGAAATCTTTCATGTGCGCGGGCTGCGGGTCTTTGCCGAGCAGGGGATCGTCGTAGGCGGTGCCGGGTTCAGACATGGAGCGCAGCCCTTTGCCGTTAATGCCCGCGGCCAGCAGCCCTTCACCAATCAACCAGTCTGCTTTATCGGCGGTTTGCTTGAGATGGTACTGTTTCACCAGCGAACCAAACACGTCTGACAGGGACTCATTCAGCGCGCCTGACTGTTCGAAATAGATTAGCCCGGCTTCGGTCTCGGTGACGCCGTGGCTCAGCTCGTGTGCCACCACGTCGATGGCAATCGTAAAGCGGTTAAAGATCTCCCCGTCGCCGTCGCCAAACACCATCTGCTGACCGTTCCAGAAGGCGTTCTGATATTCCCGACCATAGTGAACGGTGCCGGTCAAAATCAGCCCCTTATTATCGAGCGAATCGCGCTGATATTCTTTCCAGAAGAAATCATGGGTGATACCCAAATAATCGTACGCCTCGTCCACGGCCACATCGCCATTCGACGGCTGGCCCTCGTAACGCACCTGGGTACCCGGCAGCTCCTGGGTCTGTTTCGCATCGTAGATATCGCGCTCAAGCTGACCGGCTTTATTCACGTGCGGCGCGGCGGGTTTGCCCGGCATATGCGCCATCAGCGTCTGGACGTGGGTTAAGGTCTGACGGGCATAGCGCTGCTGCGGTTCGGAACCGCTTTCGATAATACGACGAAGAATATAAGGGGGAATAACGCTACGAAGATGGGACATGCTGCTCTCCTTATTAAAAAAGGGAATAGCAGCAGTATAGTAAGTAACCGGCGAAGAATTATCCGGTTTTGCGCTGACGCGTCTTTTTCACCGGTTTAATTGATTTCACTTCGCTTTCCACCCAGCCGTCAGACAGGCGGGTGGTAAGAACGTCACCGGTGTTCACCTGTTTGGTTTGCTTCAGCACTTTGCCGTCCGCTGCCGTCGTTACGCTATAGCCGCGCGCCAGCGTGGAGAGGGGGCTGACGGCTTCCAGATGGGTCACCGCGTTGCCAAAACGCTCACGTGTGGTGCTCAGGCGCGCCCGGAGAATCTCCGCCAGACGATATTCCAGCTGCTGAATGCGCGTTTGCGCACGATAGATTTTCGGCTGCGGATTCTGCTGGTTCAGGCGCTGGGTCACACGCTGCTGGCGCGTCACCGCGCGCTTAAGCTGATTATCAAGCGCAAAGTTCATGCGCTGACGCAGGCGTTCCAGCACGGTCTGCTGACGCGCCAGACGAAGCTGCGGGTGCTGCTGCTGAAGACGGTGATGAAGCTGGGTAAAGCTGCGGGTACGGTTGGCAAGGAAGTAGTCCATCGCCATCTCAAGACGCTGCTGGCCGTTCTGAAGCTGACGCAGCAGCTCCAGCTGATTACGGCTCACCACTTCCGCCGCCGCGGACGGGGTAGGCGCACGCAGATCCGCAACAAAATCCGCGATTGTCACGTCCGTTTCATGCCCGACGGCGCTCACCACGGGGATATCGCTTGCAAAGATTGCCCGCGCCACGCGCTCGTCGTTAAAGCTCCACAGGTCTTCCAGCGAGCCGCCGCCGCGCCCGACGATCAACACGTCACACTCCTTACGCGCATTTGCCAGTTCAATGGCGCGTACAATCTGGCCTGGCGCATCGTCACCCTGAACGGCGGTCGGGTAGATGATGACGGGCAGGGAAGGGTCGCGACGCTTAAGCACGTGCAAAATATCGTGCAGCGCTGCACCGGTTTTCGAGGTGATGACCCCAACGCAGTGGGCGGGTGAGGGCAGCGGTTTTTTGAACTGCTGGTCGAACAAACCTTCCTCAGAGAGTTTGGCTTTAAGCTGTTCGTACTTCTGCTGCAGCAGACCTTCGCCCGCAGGCTGCATGCTCTCGACGATAATCTGATAATCACCGCGCGGTTCATACAGGGTTATATTGGCGCGAACCAGAACCTGCTGGCCGTGCTGCGGACGGAACGTCACGCGACGGTTGCTGTTGCGGAACATCGCGCAGCGCACCTGGGCGGTATCGTCTTTTAAGGTAAAATACCAGTGTCCGGAAGACGGTTGCGTGAAGTTTGAGATTTCACCGCTGATCCAGACCTGCCCCATTTCCTGCTCAAGCAGCAAACGCACCGTCTGATTAAGGCGGCTGACAGTATAAATTGAGGGGGATTGAGAGGATAACATGTGAGCGGGATCAAATTCTAAATCAGCAAGTTATTCAGTCGATAGTAACCTGCTGAGAGGCATTCGCAAGCATTTTTTCAAAAAAGTGTAGATGCAATCGGTTACGCTCTGTATAATGCCACGGCAATATTTAACCACCCAGGTCAGAGATATTGCCCATGCTACGTATCGCTAAAGAAGCACTGACGTTTGACGACGTCCTCCTCGTTCCCGCTCATTCCACCGTTCTGCCGAATACTGCCGACCTCAGCACGCAGTTGACGAAAACCATTCGTCTGAACATTCCTATGCTCTCCGCGGCAATGGACACCGTGACTGAAGCGCGCCTGGCTATCGCCCTGGCACAGGAAGGCGGCATTGGCTTTATCCACAAAAACATGTCTATCGAACGTCAGGCAGAAGAAGTTCGCCGCGTGAAGAAGCATGAGTCCGGCATCGTGTCCGATCCTCAGACTGTTCTGCCAACCACTACCCTGCACGAAGTGAAAGCCCTGACCGAACGTAACGGCTTTGCCGGCTACCCGGTAGTGACCGAAGACAATGAACTGGTGGGCATCATCACCGGTCGTGACGTGCGCTTCGTGACTGACCTGAACCAGCCTGTCAGCGTCTACATGACGCCAAAAGAGCGTCTGGTGACCGTCCGCGAAGGCGAAACTCGCGACGTGGTGCTGGCAAAAATGCACGAAAAACGCGTTGAGAAAGCGCTGGTTGTGGATGCGAACTTCCACCTGCGCGGCATGATCACCGTTAAAGATTTCCAGAAAGCAGAACGTAAACCGAACGCCTGTAAAGACGAGCATGGCCGTCTGCGCGTCGGCGCTGCCGTAGGCGCGGGTGCAGGTAACGAAGAGCGCGTTGACGCGCTGGTGGCGGCGGGCGTTGACGTCCTGCTGATTGACTCCTCTCACGGCCACTCCGAAGGCGTGCTGCAGCGTATTCGTGACACCCGTGCAAAATACCCTGACCTGCAGATCATCGGCGGCAACGTGGCGACGGGCGCAGGCGCTCGCGCGCTGGCTGACGCCGGCTGCAGCGCGGTGAAAGTGGGTATCGGCCCTGGCTCTATCTGTACCACCCGTATCGTGACCGGCGTGGGCGTTCCGCAGATCACCGCGGTTTCTGACGCGGTTGAAGCGCTGGAAGGCACCGGTATTCCGGTTATCGCTGACGGCGGTATCCGCTTCTCTGGCGACATCGCTAAAGCCATCGCCGCGGGCGCTGCTGCCGTAATGGTAGGCTCCATGCTCGCTGGTACCGAAGAATCCCCGGGCGAAATCGAACTCTACCAGGGCCGTTCTTACAAATCTTACCGTGGAATGGGCTCCCTGGGCGCGATGTCCAAAGGTTCCTCTGACCGTTACTTCCAGACCGATAACGCTGCTGACAAATTGGTACCGGAAGGTATCGAAGGCCGCGTGGCCTATAAAGGCCGTCTGAAAGAGATCATTCACCAGCAGATGGGCGGCCTGCGTTCCTGTATGGGTCTGACCGGCTGTGGTACCATTGACCTGCTGCGTACTAAAGCGGAATTCGTACGCATCAGCGGCGCGGGTATCCAGGAGAGCCACGTTCACGACGTGACGATCACCAAAGAGTCCCCGAACTATCGTCTGGGCTCCTGATTTTTCTTCGCCCGACCTCGTGTCGGGCGATTTATTTAATCTGTTTCACTTGCCTCGGAATTAGCGTCAATGACGGAAAACATTCATAAACATCGCATTCTCATCCTGGACTTCGGCTCTCAGTACACTCAGCTAGTGGCGCGTCGCGTACGTGAACTGGGCGTTTACTGTGAGCTCTGGGCGTGGGATGTCACGGAAGCACAGATTCGCGAATTCAATCCAAGCGGCATCATCCTGTCCGGCGGCCCGGAAAGCACCACCGAAGAGAACAGCCCGCGCGCGCCGCAGTACGTGTTCGAAGCGGGCGTGCCGGTATTCGGCGTCTGCTACGGCATGCAGACCATGGCGATGCAGCTGGGCGGCCACGTAGAAGGCTCTAACGAACGTGAGTTCGGCTACGCGCAGGTTGAAGTTGTCACCGACAGCGCGCTGGTGCGCGGTATCGAAGACTCCCTGACCGCAGACGGCAAGCCGCTGCTGGACGTGTGGATGAGCCACGGCGACAAGGTTACCGCCATCCCGTCCGACTTCGTGACCGTTGCCAGTACCGAAAGCTGCCCGTTCGCCATCATGGCGAACGAAGAAAAACGCTTCTACGGCGTGCAGTTCCACCCGGAAGTGACCCACACCCGTCAGGGTATGCGCATGCTGGAGCGCTTCGTGCGTGACATCTGCCAGTGTGAAGCCCTTTGGACCCCGGCAAAAATCATCGACGACGCCGTTGAGCGTATCCGCCAGCAGGTTGGCGATGACAAAGTGATCCTCGGCCTCTCCGGCGGCGTGGACTCCTCCGTCACCGCGATGCTGCTGCACCGTGCCATCGGCAAAAACCTGACCTGCGTCTTCGTGGACAACGGTCTGCTGCGTCTGAACGAAGCGAAGCAGGTCATGGACATGTTCGGCGACCACTTCGGTCTGAACATCGTTCACGTGGAAGGCGAGCAGCGCTTCCTGGACGCGCTGAAAGGCGAGAACGATCCGGAAGCGAAACGTAAGATCATCGGTCGCGTCTTCGTCGAAGTGTTCGACGAAGAAGCGCTGAAGCTGGAAGACGTGAAGTGGCTGGCGCAGGGTACCATCTACCCGGACGTGATCGAGTCTGCGGCCTCCGCAACCGGTAAAGCGCACGTCATCAAATCTCACCACAACGTGGGCGGCCTGCCGAAAGAGATGAAGATGGGTCTGGTTGAACCGCTGCGCGAGCTGTTCAAAGACGAAGTGCGTAAAATAGGTCTGGAACTGGGTCTGCCGTACGACATGCTCTACCGTCACCCGTTCCCGGGTCCGGGTCTGGGCGTGCGCGTGCTGGGCGAAGTGAAGAAAGAGTACTGCGACCTGCTGCGTCGCGCGGACGCGATCTTCATCGAAGAGCTGCACAAAGCTGACCTGTACAACAAAGTAAGCCAGGCGTTCACCGTGTTCCTGCCGGTTCGCTCTGTAGGCGTCATGGGCGATGGCCGTAAGTACGACTGGGTTGTCTCCCTGCGTGCGGTGGAAACCATCGACTTCATGACCGCGCACTGGGCGCATCTGCCGTATGACTTCTTAGGCCGCGTGTCTAACAGAATAATCAACGAAGTCAATGGGATATCGCGAGTCGTATATGACATCAGCGGTAAGCCACCGGCTACGATTGAGTGGGAATGATTTCCCTCTGAATTAACACCCAAACCCTCTGCCTGCGCAGGGGGTTTTTTATTGCCTTATTTCCCTTCACCCAACCGATACGCCAGCGCCACCACCAGCGACTGCACCAGGCACAGCGTCGCCGACTGAGACCGGAACGCGTCCACCTGCGCCTCTTTCACCACAAAGCAGAGATCGCTGAACGTTGCCAGCGGGCTTATCTGGCTGTCCGTAATCACGATCTGCCGCGCGCCGACGCTGGCGGCGGTTTCGCTGACCATCACCGTCTCTTCCGCGTATGGCGAGAAGCTGATCGACACCACGATGTCGCGCGCCTTAATGCGGCTGATTTGCTCGCGCAGCATCCCGCCCATGCCGTCGAGCAGGATAGGGCGGCACTCCAGGTGGCTCAGGGCGTAGGTGAGGTAGGCCGCGACGCTAAACGAGCGGCGCAGTCCGGCGATGTAGATAGTGTCGGCGTCGGCCAGCAGCTGTACCGCGCGCTCCAGCATTTCCGGCTCGGCGCGGGCGGCCAGCTGCTGCAGCGCCTGCGCGTTCGAGCGGGCGAACTCCTGCAGAATATCGAGCGGCGTTTCCGGCACGGCCTCGCTCTCCATTTCGCGGAACAGCCGCGCGCGGTCGCTGTAGCTGGCAGTCTCCTCCACCAGGTTCATGCGAAACAGCTGTTTCATTTCGTTGAAGCCGGTGAAGTCAAAGGCGTTGGCAAAGCGGATCAGCGTCGAAGGCGGCACGTCGGCGCGCTCGGCAATGACGGCAACCGTATCAAAGGCCACGCTGTTGGTGTTATCCAGCACGTAGCGGGAGACCTGCTGCAGCCTCTTGCTCAGGCTATCGTAGCGATCGCGGATTTGCTGCTGCAGTTCGTTCAGGCTGGTTGCTGTCGTCATGTTATCCCCCAAATACAGTCTGATGATTCTAAACGCAAAACTGCGTCTTTTAAATGTCGGCCATCCATCTGGCAGCAAAAATGAAACAGAAGCTTCAGTCATTTCCTCGCCCGAAATCCCTTAATAGCGCACGCAGCTTCAGTGTTGCTGGCTGTTAACATAAAAATCCATCCTTGATCACAATAATCATTATTTATTTTATTTCAACTTAAAATGGAATATTTGTTTCATATATAGTGTCCTGTACACAGCGTTCAGGTAACAGTCACGTATCAACAGCGAGAGGTTAAGGATGGAGACGGTAGCGAATTTTATTCACGGCGAATGTGTCACTGGTTCAGGCCAGCGCGTTCAGGCGATCTTCAACCCGGCCACCGGCGAGCAGATCCGCCAGGTGGTGATGAGTACGGCGCAGGAAACGGAGCAGGCGATTGCCGCCGCGCAGCAGGCGTTTCCCGCGTGGGCGCGCCAGGCTCCGCTTAAGCGCGCGCGCGTGATGTTCCGCTTCAAGGCGCTGCTGGAAGAGAACATGACGCGCCTGGCCCGCATCATCAGCGAAGAGCACGGCAAGGTTTTCTCCGACGCGGTGGGCGAACTGACCCGCGGCCTGGAAGTGGTGGAATTTGCCTGCGGTATCCCGCATCTGCAAAAGGGTGAACACTCTGCGAACGTCGGTACCGGCGTCGACAGCCACTCGCTGATGCAGCCGCTCGGCGTCTGCGCCGGGATCACGCCGTTTAACTTCCCGGCGATGGTGCCGATGTGGATGTTCCCAATTGCGCTGGCGACCGGGAATACCTTCGTGCTGAAGCCATCGGAAAAAGACCCTTCTCTCGCGCTCGCGCTGGCACAGCTGCTAAAAGAGGCAGGCCTGCCGGACGGCGTCTTCAACGTGGTGCAGGGGGATAAAGAGTCCGTTGACGTGCTCCTGACCGACCCGCGCGTGCAGGCGGTGAGCTTTGTCGGCTCCACGCCGATTGCCGAATACATTTACCAGACCGCCTCCGCCCACGGTAAGCGCTGTCAGGCGCTGGGCGGCGCGAAAAACCACTGCATTTTAATGCCGGATGCTGACATGGAGATGGCGACCAACGCCATCATGGGTGCGGCCTACGGCGCGGCGGGGGAACGCTGCATGGCGCTCTCGGTGGTGCTGGCGGTGGGGGATAAAACCGCCGATGACCTCTGCACCAGGCTGGAAAAACAGATTGAAGCGCTGCGCGTCGGGCCGGGGCTGGACCAAACACCGGAAAACGAAATGGGGCCGCTTATCTCCTCCGCGCACCGCAGCAAGGTGCTGGGCTATATCGACAGCGGGGAAGCGCAGGGGGCGAAACTGCGCGTGGACGGGCGCGGCTTCAGCGTGAAGGGCCACGAGCAGGGCTACTTCGTCGGGCCGACGCTGTTCGATAACGTCACACCGGAGATGACCATCTATAAAGAAGAGATTTTTGGCCCGGTGCTTTCTGTGGTGCGCGTAGCAGATTACGCCAGCGCGGTGGACCTCATTAACTGCCATGAATATGGTAATGGCTCGGCGATCTTCACCCGTGACGGCGGCTGCGCGCGCCGCTTCTGCGAAGAGGTGCAGGCGGGTATGGTGGGGGTCAACGTGCCGATCCCGGTACCGATGGCATTCCACAGTTTCGGTGGCTGGAAGCGTTCCATCTTCGGCGCGCTCAACGTGCACGGCAACGACGGCGTGCGTTTCTACACCCGAATGAAAACTATCACCGCGCGCTGGCCGGAAATGCAGCAGGAGACAGGCGCTGCGTTCTCCATGCCGACGCTGGGCTGACAGGAGGCATTATGCAAACCGAACGTATGACCATGGCCCAGGCGCTGGTCCGGTTCCTGAATCAACAGTACGTCAGCGTTGACGGCAACGAAACGCCCTTCGTGGAGGGCGTGGCGACGATCTTTGGGCACGGCAACGTGCTGGGTATTGGCCAGGCGCTGGAGCAGGATCCCGGTCATCTGAAAATCATGCAGGGGTGCAACGAGCAGGGCATCGCCCACATGGCGACGGGATTCGCCAAACAGCACCGCCGCCAGCGCATTTTTGCCGTCACCTCCTCAGTCGGGCCGGGCGCCGCCAATATGGTCACGGCAGCGGCCACCGCCACGGCGAACCGCATCCCGCTTTTACTGCTGCCGGGCGATATCTACGCCAGCCGCCAGCCGGACCCGGTGCTGCAGCAGATCGAGCAGTATCACGATCTCAGCATCAGCACCAACGACTGCTTCCGTCCGGTTTCCCGCTACTGGGACCGCATCAACCGCCCCGAGCAGCTCATGAGCGCCATGCTAAGCGCGATGCGAACGCTTACTGACCCCGCAGATACCGGAGCGGTGACCCTCTGTCTGCCGCAGGACGTGCAGGGGGAAGCGTGGGATTACCCGCTGAGCTTCTTCGCGCGTCGCGTGCACCACATCGAGCGTCGTCCGCCCGATCCGCAGCGTCTGGCGCAGGCGCGGGCGCTGATTGCCCGCAAACGCCGTCCGCTGGTGGTGTGCGGCGGTGGCGTACGCTACTCCGGCGCGCATGAGGCGTTTCGCGAATTTGTCGAGACGCTGCAGCTACCGTTTGCCGAAACGCAGGCCGGGAAGGGGGCGCTGGTAAGTGACCACCCACTTAACCTCGGCGGCGTAGGAGTGACGGGCGGAATGGCCGCCAACCAGCTCGCGCCACAGGCTGACTTAGTGATTGGCGTCGGCACGCGCCTGACCGACTTTACCACCGGCTCCAAGGCGCTCTTTTCCCACCCGGACGTCGAATTCCTGCTGCTGAACGTGGCCGAGTTTGACGCCCTGAAGCTGGACGCCACCGCGCTGATTGCCGATGCCCAAACCGGGCTCCAGGCCTTAACCCACGCGCTCGGCGATTACCGCAGCGGCTGGGGAGAGGCGATCGCCCAGGCGAAATCCGCGTGGCGCGATGAGTGCCGCCGCCTGTGGGATCGCCAGTGGCATCCGGACGACGCGCCCGAAGTGGCGGGGCATCTGGACGCGCAGCTGGCGGAATACGGCGAGACGCTCAACACCCGCCTGACCCAGACGCGGGTGCTGGGGCTGATCAATCAGCATGTGGAAGATAACGCCATCGTGGTGGGCGCGGCCGGTTCGCTGCCGGGAGATTTACAGCGCCTCTGGCAGGTCAAAACGCCGGACAGCTATCACCTGGAGTATGGCTATTCCTGCATGGGCTATGAGATTGCGGCAGCCATCGGCGCGAAGCTCGCCCGCCCCGAGCAGCCGGTTTACGCCATGGTGGGGGATGGCTCCTACATGATGCTGCACTCCGAGCTGCAAACCGCCGTGCAGGAGGGCATTAATGTCACCGTTCTGCTGTTTGATAACGCCAGCTTCGGCTGCATCAACAACCTGCAAATGGGGCACGGAATGGGCAGCTTTGGCACGGAAAACCGTCATCGCAACCCGGAAACCGGGCGGCTTGACGGGCCGCTGGTGAAAGTCGACTTCGCGCAAAACGCGGAAAGCTACGGCTGTCGCGCGTGGCGGGTGAACGACGAGCAGAGCCTGCGGGCGGCGCTTGAGGCGTCACGCGCGCATCCTGGCCCCACGCTGCTGGACATCAAGGTGCTGCCGAAGACTATGACCCACGACTACGCCTCCTGGTGGCGAACCGGTGATGCGCAGGTGGCGGAATCGTCTGCCGTGCGTGAGGCCGCTGAGCAAACCCAGGCGCAGGTGAAAAAAGCCCGTCAGTATTAAGATTTACCGCCATAACGAAATTTTCATTTCATTTCCCCTCACCCTAACCCTCTCCCCAAAGGGGAGAGGGGATGATTCGGTGCGGCCTTTTCTCCCTCGCCCCTTTGGGGTGAGTCGCACGTCCTCCCGTGTTGTGAGATTGATAACAAAATTTATCTCATTCATCTCAAAAGTGTTAACCCGCACTCAAAAACATAATTTTCACTATTTATAAAAATGAAATAAATGTTTTATTTATAGGGTCGTTAGTTCACAGCATTCACCAACACCGGGAGCCGTTATGTTTAACATTGCTTTACTGGGCGCTGGCCGAATTGGCCAGGTACATGCAGCTAACATCGCCAGCCACGGCGCGACTACGCTCTGGTCCGTGGTTGACCCGAATCAGGAATTTGCCACCCGTCTCGCCGCACAGTATCAGGCCCGCCAGCAGAGCGTGGATGAGGCGATGACCGACCCTAACGTTCACGCCGTGCTGATCGCCTCCGCCACCGACACCCACGCGGATCTGATTGAAATGGCCGCCCGCCACGGCAAGGCTATCTTCTGCGAAAAGCCGGTACACCTCGACCTCGCCCGCGTGCGCGACTGCCTGAAAGTGGTTAAAGAGTACGACGTGCCGCTGTTCATCGGCTTTAACCGCCGCTTTGACCCGCAGTTCCGCCGCGTGAAAACCGATGCCCAGGCCGGACGCATCGGCAAGCCGGAATCGTTGCTGATCATCTCCCGCGACCCGTCTCCGCCGCCCGCGGAGTACGTGCGCGTCTCCGGCGGCATGTTCCGCGATATGACCATTCACGACTTCGACATGGCCCGTTTCATCATGGGCGAAGAGCCGGTGTCGGTGTATGCCCAGGGCAGTAACCTGGTGGATCCGGCGATTGGCGAGGCGGGGGATATCGATACCGCGTTTATCGTTCTGAAATATGCCTCCGGCGCGATGGCGACCATCGTCAACAGCCGCCGCTCCTCTTACGGTTACGACCAGCGCCTGGAGCTGCACGGCTCCGAAGGGCTGCTGTGCGCCGGCAATATTCTGGAAAACCAGGTGCAGCACTACGGCAAAGAGGGCTGCACCAGCGCGCTGCCGGAACACTTCTTCCTGCAGCGCTACAAATCCGCTTACGCCGCGGAATGGGAACACTTTGTTGCGGTTCTGCGCGGCGAAGCGGTGCCTGACTGCAGCGGCGATGATGGTGAACGTGCGCTGTACCTCGCGGATAAAGCGCTGGAGTCGCTGCGTAGCCAGCGCGAGATCGTCCTCTAAACACAACAACCCTACACAGAGAGACATAATAATGAAAAAACTGATCTTAGCCGCCCTCATCGCCATGACGTCCGGGGCCGCCCTCGCCGAAAACGAGCAAATTGTGTTCAGTACGCCAAACCTGGCCATGCCGTTTGAGGTTCACATGCAGCGCACGGCGGTGAAAGCCGCGAAAGAGATGGGCGTGAAGCTTCAGGTACTGGACGGGCAGGGCAGCTCACCGAAGCAGGTGGCTGACCTGGAAAACGCCATCACCCGCGGGGCGCAGGGCTTTATCGTCTCCCCGAACGACGTGAACGCGGTCTCCAGCGCGGTGGATGAAATTCAGGATGCGAAGCTGCCGGTGGTCACCCTGGACCGCTCCGTCGACAGCCAGAAGAAAGTGCCCCACTTTGGCGCCAACAACTACAAAGGCGGCCAGGCGATTGGCGACTTCGTCAAAACCAAATTCCCCGACGGGGCAGAGATCATCCTGCTCACCGGCCAGCCGGGTTCCTCTTCCAATATTGAACGCACCAAAGGGATCCGCGACAGCCTGAAGGCGGGCGGGGATAAGTACAAGATCGTCGCCGATCAGACTGGCAACTGGATGCGTTCTGAAGGGATGCGCATCGTCGAAAGCGTCCTGCCTTCGCTACCGAAACGCCCGCAGGTGATCCTCTCCGCCAACGACGATATGGCGCTAGGCGCGATTGAAGCCCTGCAGAGCCAGGGCGTGAAGCCGGGTGAAATCCTCGTGACCGGCTTTGATGCGGTACCGGAAGCGCTGGCCCGCGTGCGCGACGGCTGGCTGGCGGTAACGGCGGATCAGCGTCCGGGCTTTGCGGTGCAGACGGCGATGAGCCAGCTGGTGGCCAACGTGCGCGAGAAGAAAGCCATCACCGGGGCCGACTACCCGCCAACGCTGATCACCAAAGAGAACCTGCAGCAGGCTGAGCGTATCGGTGAGGCCGGTAACTGATATGTCCCGAGCCGCCTCTGGCGGCTCAACATGAGGAGGAGCAGACCGATGTCGCAACCCTTACTGAAAGTGACCGACCTGGCAAAAAGCTTTTCCGGCGTCTGGGCGCTAAGCAGCGCCCAGCTGACCGTCGGCGCGGGCGAGATCCACGCCCTGCTGGGGGAAAACGGAGCGGGAAAATCCACGCTGCTGAAGGCGCTTGCGGGCGCGCAGCCGCAAACCCGCGGGGATATCTGGTTCAACGGCGAAATGCTGCCGGTGGACGACTCCCCGGTGGAACGGCAGAACAAGGGCATTATCACCATCTATCAGGAATTCAACCTGCTGCCCAACATGACCGTCGCGGAAAACATGTTTCTCGGGCGCGAGCCGCGTAAACGGAACCTGATCGTCGACGAAAGGGCGGTAAACCAGGAGGCGCAGGTCATTCTCGATTACCTGCAGCTAAACGTTGCGCCGACCACGCCTGTCGCCCGTCTGAGCGTCGCCCAGCAGCAGATGGTGGAGATCGCCAGGGCGCTGACCCTCAACGCCCGCCTGATCATTATGGACGAACCTTCCGCCGCGCTGAGCGACAGCGAGGTGGAAAGCCTGCACCGCGTGGTGCGGGAGCTTAAAAACCGCGGCGTGAGCATTATTTACGTTACCCACCGCCTGCACGAAGTTTTCCAGCTCTGCGATCGCTTCACCGTATTCCAGGACGGCCGCTTCACCGGCACCGGCGCGGTGGCGGAGACCAACGTCGAACAGCTGATCCGCCTGATGGTCGGGCGCGACGTGGCCTTTAACCGTCGCCCCGCCAGCGAAACCCATCATCAAGACAAACCTGTCCGCCTGGCGGTGAAGGGGCTAAGCCGCGAAAAGCCGCCGCTGGATCCGCATGGCATCGCGCTGCACGACATCAGCTTCCACGTCCATGCCGGGGAAGTTCTGGGCATTGCCGGGCTGGTTGGCGCGGGACGCACCGAGGTGGCACGCTGCCTGTTTGGCGCAGACGCCTTTACCTCCGGGAGCTTTGAGCTGGACGGCGTGCCTTACCAGCCGCGCGACCCGCTGTATGCCCTCGACCAGGGCGTGGCGCTGGTGCCGGAAGACCGCAAAAAAGAGGGGGCGGTGCTAGGACTGTCGATTCGCGACAACCTGTCGCTCTCGTGCCTATCCTCACTGCTGCAGTGGCGCTGGTTTGTGAACACCCGCAAAGAGGACGATCTGATTGAATCCTATCGCCAGGCCCTGCAGATCAAAATGGTCAACAGCGCGCAGGAGGTGCGCAAGCTCTCCGGCGGTAACCAGCAGAAGGTGATCCTCGCGCGCTGCATGGCGCTCAACCCGCGGGTGCTGATCGTCGATGAGCCGACGCGCGGCATTGACGTGGGGACCAAATCGGAAGTGCACCAGGTGCTGTTTGACATGGCGAAAAAGGGCGTGGCGGTGATCGTGATCTCCTCCGATCTGCCTGAAGTGATGGCGGTGTCTGACCGGATCATCACCCTCAGCGAAGGCCGGGTGACCGGCGAGATCCACGGTGACGACGCTAACGAAGAACGGCTGATGACAATGATGGCCATCAACCACAACGCCCTGAACGCGGCATAACGGAGTTTCTCATGACGCAGATGATTTCTAAAACGCAGGCCCCGGTCAAACGCGCCGGACGCATCGATCCCATCGCCTTCTTCGAGCGCTTCGGGGTGTTGATTTTCATGATCCTGCTGCTGATCTTCTTCCAGTCGCAGAACAGTAACTTTTTCTCTGAACGCAACATTTTCAACATCCTGACCGAGGTGTCCATTTACGGGATCATGGCCGTGGGGATGACCTTCGTCATTCTGACCGCCGGGATCGACCTCTCCGTGGGCTCCATTCTGGCGGTGTGCGCCATGACCGCGGCGTACGTCATTAAGGGCGATAACTTCACCACCGTCGACCCGAACGCCTGGGGCGGCATGAGCTGGCTGATCGGGCTGGGGATTTGTCTGGCGATGGGCACGGCGATTGGCTTCCTGCACGGCCTGGGTGTCACCCGCCTGCGCCTGCCGCCGTTTATCGTCACCCTCGGCGGGATGACCATCTGGCGCGGCCTGACCCTGGTGATCAACGACGGCGCGCCGATCGCTGGTTTCGACCCTGGCTACCGCTGGTGGGGACGCGGCGAGCTGCTCGGCATCTCCATTCCGATCTGGATCTTCGCCATCGTCGCCGTCGGCGGCTATCTGGCGCTGCATAAAACCCGCTGGGGCCGCTTCGTCTACGCCATCGGCGGCAACCCGGAGGCGGCGCGCCTGGCGGGGGTTAACGTCAAGCGCGTGCTCGTCAGCGTCTACGTGCTGATTGGCTGTCTGGCCGGGCTGGCGGGCTTCATCCTGAGCGCGCGTCTGGGGAGCGCCGAGGCGGTGGCCGGGATCTCCTTTGAGCTGCGCGTCATCGCCTCGGTGGTGATTGGCGGCACCTCGCTGATGGGCGGCTACGGGCGCATCGGCGGCACCATTATCGGCTCCATCATCATGGGTATTCTGATTAACGGTCTGGTGTTGATGAACGTCTCCGCCTACTACCAGCAGATTATCACCGGGTTAATTATCGTTCTGGCGGTGGCGTTTGATACCTACGCCAAGAGCCGTCGCGGCGCACTGTGAGGATCGTGATGAAAGAGGTTCGTATTGGATTGATTGGCACCGGGTATATCGGCAAGGCGCACGCTATCGCCTATGCCCAGGCCCCGACGGTGTTCAACCTTCGCGGCAGGCTGGTGCGCGAGATGGTGGCGGAAGTCACGCCGGAGCTGGCGGCAGAGCGCGCCCGGGCGTTTGGCTTTAACCGTTCAACGGGAGACTGGCGGGCGCTGGTGGCCGACCCGGCCATTGACGTGGTGGATATTTGCTCACCCAACCACCTGCATAAAGAGATGGCGCTGGAGGCGATCCGCCACGGCAAGCACGTCTACTCGGAGAAGCCTCTGGCGCTCAACGCCCACGATGCGCGCGAGATGGTCGACGCCGCGAAGCGGGCCGGGGTGAAAACGCTGGTGGGGTTCAACTACATGAAGAACCCGACGGCGCAGCTGGCGAAGGAGATTATCGGCCGCGGCGAGATTGGCGATGTGATCCACTTCTACGGCACCCACAACGAAGACTACATGGCCGACCCGCTGTCGCCCATCCACTGGCACTGCTTTAAAGAGACCGCCGGGCTGGGCGCGCTGGGCGACCTCGCGGCGCATATCGTCAATATGGCTCAGTACCTGGTGGGCGATATCGAGCAGGTTTGCGGCGATCTGAAGATCGTGGTCCCGGCGCGCCCGGCGAAGGCCGGATCGTCAGAGATGATTGCGGTGGAAAACGAGGATCAGGCCCACGCGATGGTGCGCTTCGCGGGCGGGGCGCAGGGTGTCATTGAAACCTCCCGCGTCGCCTGCGGCCGCAAGATGGGGCTCTCGTACGTGATCACCGGGACGAAGGGCGCCATCAGCTTCACCCAGGAGCGCATGGCGGAGCTAAAGCTCTATCTGCATGACGATCCGGTGAACCGTCAGGGGTTCCGCACGCTGCTCGTCGGCCCGGCGCACCCGGACTACGCCGCGTTCTGCATGGGCGCAGGCCACGGAATTGGCTTTAACGATCAAAAAACGGTGGAGGTGCGCGACCTGGTGGACGGGATTGCCGCCGACGCGCCGATGTGGCCGGACTTCGAAGAGGGCTGGAAGGTGTCGCGCGTGCTGGACGCGATTGCGCTCTCGCACCGGGAAGGCCGCTGGCTGAACGTGAACGACATTGTCTGATGAGGTATCAACGTGGAAAAGCAGTTTGATGTGATATGCATGGGCCGCGTGGCGGTAGACCTCTATAGTCAGCAGATTGGTGCCCGCCTGGAGGACGTGTCGAGCTTCGCCAAATACCTTGGCGGATCCTCCGGCAACGTGGCGTACGGCACCGCGCGCCAGGGCCTGCGCTCGTCGATGCTGGCGCGCGTCGGCGATGAACATATGGGCCGCTTCCTGCGCGAAGAGCTCAACCAGGTAGGCTGCGATACCAGCCATCTGATTACCGATAAAGAGCGCCTCACGGCGCTGGTGCTACTCGGCATTAAAGACCGGGACACCTTTCCTCTGATTTTTTATCGCGATAACTGCGCGGATATGGCGATTACCGCCAGCGATGTGGACGAAAGCTACATTGCCTCCGCACGTTGTCTTGCCATCACCGGGACCCATCTTTCTCATCCGCAGACCCGTGAGGCGGTGCTGACGGCGCTGGGCTATGCCCGCCGTCACGGCGTGCGCACGGTGCTGGACATTGATTACCGCCCGGTGCTGTGGGGGCTCACCTCCTTAGGCGACGGCGAAACGCGCTTTATCGCCGCCGACCAGGTCACCCGCGAGCTGCAGGAGGTACTGCACCTCTTCGACGTCATTGTCGGCACCGAAGAGGAGTTCCACATTGCGGGCGGCAGCACGGATACCCTGCAGGCGCTGGGGCGGGTGCGCGACGTGTGTCACGCAACGCTGGTCTGCAAGCGCGGCGCGCTGGGCTGCTCGGTCTATACCGACGCCATTCCGTCCCGGCTGGACGACGGCCTGACGGTGACCGGCGTGCGCGTGGAGGTGCTGAACGTTCTCGGGGCGGGGGACGCGTTTATGTCCGGCCTGCTGCGCGGCTACCTGAACGACGAGGGCTGGGAGCAGGCGTGCCGCTACGCCAATGCCTGCGGCGCGCTGGTGGTCTCGCGCCACGGCTGCGCCCCGGCGATGCCTAGCAAAATCGAGCTGGATGACTATCTCTCCCGCGCTGCGGATGTGCCGCGCCCGGATCTTGACCCGCGTCTTAACCATCTCCACCGGGTGACCACCCGCCGCCGCGAATGGCCGGAGCTGTGCGTGATGGCTTTCGACCACCGCAGCCAGCTTGAGGATATGGCGATGCAGTGCGGTGCGTCGCTTAAGCGCATTCCGGCGCTGAAGCAGCTGATCCTGCAGGCCAGCCGCGAGGCGGCGAGCCGCGCCGGGCTGGAGGGCAAAGCCGGCCTGCTGTGTGACGGCACCTTTGGTCAGGACGCGCTGAACGCGATCACCGGGGAAGGGTGGTGGATTGGTCGCCCCATTGAGCTGCCGGGCTCCCGGCCGCTGGAGATGGAGCACGGCAATATCGGCACCCAGCTTATCAGCTGGCCGCAGGAGCACGTGGTGAAGTGCCTGGTCTTTTTCCACCCGGAAGACGCCCACGGCCTGCGCCTGGAGCAGGAGCAGAAAATCGCTGAGGTGTACCACGCCTGCTGCCGGTCCGGGCACGAGCTGCTGCTGGAGGTGATCCTGCCCGCCAGCATGCCGCGCAGCGACGAGCTCTACCTGCGCGCCATCTCCCGCTTCTACAACCTGGGCATTTACCCGGACTGGTGGAAGCTGCCGCCGCTTTCCGCCGACGGCTGGACGGCGCTCGGCGAGATTATCGAACGCCGGGACCCGCACTGCCGCGGGGTGGTGATCCTCGGTCTGGACGCTCCGGCGGAACAGCTGCGCGCGGGCTTCAAGGCCGCAGCGGGGCAGCCGCTGGTTAAAGGCTTCGCCGTGGGGCGCACGCTGTTTGGCGACGCCTCCCGCGCGTGGCTGAAGCACGATATTGACGATGCGCAGCTGGTGGCGCGCATCCGGGACAACTACCTGCAGCTTATCGCCTGGTGGCGCGAGCGCGGACACGCATAATGGAGATAACAATGAGTGTGCAATTAGGCATTAACCCGCTGACGTGGACGAACGACGATCTGCCTTCCCTCGGCGCGGAAACCTCGCTGGAGACCTGCCTGAGCGAAGGGAAAGAGGCCGGTTTTGCCGGCTTCGAGCTGGGCAACAAATTTCCGCGCGAAGCGCGCCTGCTTGGCCCGATTTTGCAGCGCCACGACCTGCAGCTGGTCTCTGGCTGGTACTCCGGCCGCCTGCTGGAGCGCAGCGTGGAGGCGGAGATCGCCGCCGTTCAGCCGCACCTGACGCTGCTGCGCGAGCTGGGGGCGAAGGTGCTGGTCTTTGCGGAAGTGAGCGGCTGCATTCACGGCGAGCAGCAGACCCCGGTGCATCTGCGTCCGCGCTTCCCTCAGGCGCGCTGGAAGGAGTACGGCGAGAAGCTCACCGAATTTGCCCGCTACACGCAGCAGCAGGGAGTCCAGATTGCTTACCATCATCACATGGGTACGGTGATTGAGTCCGCCGACGATGTGGACAACCTGATGACCCACACCGGAGAGGCGGTGGGACTGCTGCTGGACACCGGTCACCTGACCTTTGCCGGGGCCGATCCGCTGGCGGTGGCGCAGCGCTGGGCGTCGCGCATCAACCACGTTCACTGCAAAGACGTGCGCGCCGACGTGCTGGCGGACGTGAAAAACCGCAAAACCAGCTTCCTCGATGCGGTGCTGAGCGGCGTGTTTACCGTGCCGGGCGACGGCTGCGTCGATTACCCGCCGATCATGAGTCTGCTGAAGGCGCAGGACTATCGCGGCTGGCTGGTGGTGGAGGCCGAGCAGGATCCGGCGATTGCCCATCCGCTGACCTACGCTCGTCTGGGGTATAACAACCTGAGCCGCCTGGCGCGCGACGCCGGGCTTATTTGAGGAGGTGACATGTCACGTCTGTTATCACGCTGGCAGCAGCCGAACGCGGAGGGGCGCACCCAGTCCGTCACGCCGGAACGCGCAGGGTGGGGATACGTCGGCTTTGAGGCGTATGAGCTACATGAGGGGCAGCAGCTGACGCTGCCCGCCGTCAGCGAAGAGCGCTGCCTGGTGCTGGTCGCCGGACGCGCCTCCATCAGCACGCCTTCCGCGCAGTTTAACGACATCGGCGAGCGGATGAGCCCGTTCGAGCGCATCAAGCCGTGGGCGGTGTACGTTACCCCGCAGGAGACGGTGCAGGTGAAGGCGCTGACGAGGCTCGAGCTGGCGGTCTGCGCCGCCCCCGGCAAGGGCACGTATCCGACGCGGCTGATTGCGCCGCAGGATATCGACGCTGAAGCGCGCGGCAAGGGCCATAACCAGCGCTACGTGCACAACATTCTGCCGGAAGACAAGCCCGCCGACAGCCTGCTGGTGGTGGAAGTCTGGACTAACGAGGGCTGCACCAGCTCGTACCCGAGCCACAAGCACGACACGGATAACCCGCCCCGGGAGACTTACCTGGAGGAGACCTACTACCATCGCCTCAACCCGGAGCAGGGGTTCTGCATGCAGCGGGTTTACACCGACGACAGAGCGCTGGATGAGTGTATGGCGGTCTATAACCGTGACGTGGTCATGGTGCCGAAGGGATACCACCCGGTGGCGACGATGGCCGGGTATGACAGCTACTACCTCAACGTGATGGCCGGTCCGGTGCGCAAATGGATGTTCACCTGGGAAGAGGACCATGCGTGGATTAATCAGGATTATCCCGCCACAGGCAGCCGCTGAAGCGGCTTTTTTGCCGGGTGGCGCTGCGCTTACCCGGCCTGTGAAACGCTTACCTTGCTTCTAACGCCTGCTCAATCGTTCGGGCGATGGCCTCTGGCTGGCTCACCATCGACACGTGACTCGCCGCGACCCGCGTGGTTTTCGCGTGGATCGTTTTCGCCATTGCGCGCTCAAGCGCGGGGTTAATCATCCTGTCATTCTCACTCACCACATACCAGCTCGGCTTATTGTGCCACGCGGCGTGAATGACCTTTTCGCCAAATGCATCGGCTTTAATTGGCCCCTGCGTGGCGGCGATGGTCAGTTGTTCAGCCGGTTTGACATCCGGTGCGAAATCCTTCCTGACGGCTTCGGTCGGCAGGTATAAGTAACCTTCAGCCGTTTTAGCGATGCCTGCACTTCCGGGCGGGGCCGGGAAGGTATTCGCCAGCTCTGCCGTCGACTGGCCGGAATCCGGCGCGAACGCCGCCACGTAAACCAGCGATTTGACCCGTGCATCGTTGCCCGCTTCGCTAATCACGGTGCCACCCCAGGAGTGACCGACCAGCACGACGTCCCCCTTAGCACGGGCGATGGCGCGTTGGGTGGCCGCTACGTCATCTTTTAGCGACGTAAGCGGGAGCTGAACGGCGATGACCTCGGTATGGTGTTTTTGCAGCCGGGTAATCACCTTATTCCAGCTGCTGCCGTCGGCAAACGCGCCGTGCACCAGCACGACGCTGGTTTTATTCTCCGCAAAAGCGCTAGCCGAAAGCGCCAGCAGGCCTGCTGTCAGTACAGACAGTGCTTTCATCTTCAGACTCCTTAAAAATGGCGGATCGCCGCGTGTGGCGGCACGGTGAATTCGAGGGTTTTGTGATCGAGGGGCTTATGCGTCGGATCGGCCAGAATAATCGTCACCTTGTGCTTACCGGCGGGCAGACCCACCAGAATCACCGGCTCTCCGCTGGCGTCAGCCCAGTGCCACGGCGCGTCATCAACCACGACGTGGATGTGGCCGATGCGTGGAGTGACTTTCAGCGCGTCGGGCCCGAATACAGGTTCAATGCGAAGGTTTTCGGCCCGGTACTGAATAAACACCGCGCCTTTGCTTAGCGGCCCGGCAAGCGGTGGATCGACTATCAGCTTTGCGGGCGGCTGCGGCTGTGCCAACGGCGCAACGGCGGCTGGGCCATTAACATCGGCGGCGCTGAGGCCGCTCAGGGGCGCGGCGCAGACGGAAGTCGTCAGAGCGAGTAAAGGAAGTAACAGATGCTGGCGAATCATTTCGGTATCTCCTCGTGGGTTTATGTCACGAGAGACAGCAGACCATTTTTATGTATCGCGTCTGTTTGCTTAAGCGGGATTTTTGTATCGATGCGTAAGCCAGGTGGGGGAGATACAGTGCGATACATTTCGTCTGAGCATGACGAGACGTTTGCTGGCATGGTGCCTTCAGGCACATCCATCCGATGCGGATACTTCCCGGAGAAAACATCATGAAGAGTGAAAAAGTTGCATTGATTTTCGGCGGCGCACGCGGAATTGGCGCGGCTATAGCGACGCGGCTGGCGAAGGAAGGCTATCGCGTTGCCGTGACATGGGTATCACGCCCGGACCGGGTTAATGCTCTCGTCTCATCAATTACTGATGCGGGCGGGGTGGCGCTGGCGATTAACGCTGATAGCGCTGACGCAACGGCGATTCAGGCCGCGGTCGATGCCACGATTAACCACTACGGCAGGCTGGATGTTGCCGTAGTGAACGCAGGCGTACTGCGGCTGGGCATGCTTGAGGATTATCAGCTGGACGATCTGGACGCCACCCTGTCGGTGAACGTGCGCGGCGTTTTCCTCTCTGTCCAGGCGGCAGCTAAGCGAATGAGGGAAGGGGGGAGGATAATCACCATTGGCAGCAATACCGCTGTGCGAACCGGGCATGCAGGAAGTAGCGTTTATGCGATGAGTAAAGCTGCGGTGGCAGCCATGGTGCAAAACCTGGCGCTGGATCTGGCTCCGAAACGGATCACAATCAACAATATCCAGCCCGGCCCCGTTGCCACGGATATGACGGCCGGAATGGAAGAGCAGATCACTGCACATATCCCTTTGAAACGCATTGGGCAGCCAGAGGAGATCGCATCGCTTGCCGCATGGCTTTCGGGAGAAGAGTCTGGATATATGACAGGAGCGAGCCTGACGATTGACGGTGGATTCGTGCTTTAACAGCTAAGGGCAGGGAAGCCCGATGTTGTGGCTAGCGCACGGGGGCGTCGACCACCAGACCCGTTTGCTGCGACTGGATTTTGTCCTGATGGTGATACCAGGCGCCGATGGAAGAGTAAACGAAGCGGCCAAAGAAAAACAGAAAGCTGATGAGCAGTATAATGCGGGTCATCCGGGTGTTAAAACGGTGTCGTTTGCGCATACGCGTGGCCTGACTCACTCTTCTTTTTCCTGGGCATGCCCTTCTGGGCGACGGGGATATTAAGGCACAGCGGAAAGAGAGGGTCAATTCCGTCATGTGTAAATAACCGTCAACGTTTACATTAATTATTGTTATTGAAATTAATATTTGCATTTACCATATTGATAATATGAAGAAAATTATTTCAAAAAAACGCTGCGCAAAGCTTATTTGCGTAAAATAGTTTGATTTATGTCAACGGATTCCCGGCCCTGATATTTAAAATCCCTCCTCCATACCGTTCGCCCCGCACGTCGCCGGGCGGCGCCAGGTCAGGTTGGATGCCTGTCATTATTTTCCTTCTGGAGAAAAAGGGGGTTAACCGGGCATCTATGAACATTTTTGCTTTCCTGAAAAAGAATAAACACCGCTGGTGGGTATTGCCGCTTATTTTACCGGTGGTTTTACTTCCCGTACTGAGCGTGGCGAATACGTTCACGCACCTGGGCGACGGGATAGCGGCACTTTATTATTTACCGCTCTCGTTTTTGCTTTCGCTGATGATGTTTTTTGGTCTGGAAGCCCTTCCCGGGATCGTGTTGTCGCTGTTTATCCGCTATTACCCGTCGGTCGGGATGTTTGAAACCGTCGCCGGCGTGCTCCATTTTATTGTCCCTATAGTGCTTAGCTGGGGCGGCTACCGGGTGTTTGCGCCCAGACGCAATATGACGGCGTACGGCGACGTACGGCTGATGGCGCAGCGCATCTTCTGGCAGGCCTTCTGCCCCGCGACGCTGTTTCTGCTGTTGTTCCAGTTTGCGGTGTATCTGGGCGTGTATGAGAGTCGCCAGAGCCTGGCAGGGCTTAACCCCCTCAACATTCGCACGCTGATCAACTATCAGGCCTTGCTGGTCAGCGGTCTGACGGGCGTGCCGTTAAGTTATCTGCTGATCCGCCTGATTCGTCATCCGCGCTATCTCAAAAGCCTCATCTCGCAGATCCGTACCCAGATAGACAAAAAGGTGACGCGCGCTGAGTTTCTGATTTGGGCCATTGCGCTTGCCGGGCTGCTTTCGCTCCTGCTGCTGCCGATGAATGAAAACAGTTCGATTTTCACCACTAACTACACCCTGTCGCTGCTGATGCCGGTGATGCTCTGGGGGGCGATGCGCTTTGGCTATAAGCTGATTTCGCTTATCTGGATCCCGATACTGCTGGTGTCTATTCACTATTTTTACCGCTATATCCCCGTGAACCAGGGGTACGACATTCAGCTGGCAATCACCTCTTCCAGCTATCTGGTCTTCTCGTTTGTGGTGATTTACATGTCGATGCTGGCGACCCGGCAGCGGGCGGTGAACAAACGCTCCCGCAGGCTGGCGCTGCTCGACCCGGTTCTGCATATGCCTAACCTGCGGGCGCTTTCGCGAGATCTGGCAAAAAACCCGTGGTCGGCGCTCTGTTTACTCCGCGTTCCGGAGCTTGAAATTCTGGGCCGTAACTATGGCGTGTTATTGCGCATTCAGTACAAACAGCAGCTGGCGCAATGGGTTAACGGCACGCTCCAGCCCAATGAGCAGGTCTATCACCTGACGGGCTGTGACATTGCGGTTCGCCTTAACGCCGAATCGCACCAGCAGCGGATTGAAACCCTGGACGAGCACATCAAGCAGTTCCGCTTTGTCTGGGACGGCATGCCGCTGCAGCCGCAGGTGGGGGTGAGCTACTGCTATGTGCGTTCGCCGGTTAACCACCTCTATCTGGTGCTGGGTGAGCTGGGGGTGGTGGCCGATCTGTCGCTCTCCTCTAACCACCCGGAAAATCTTCAGCAGCGCGGCGCCGTCCATCTGCAGCGCAGCCTGAAGGATAAAGTCGCCGTGATGAGTCGCCTGCAGCGTGCGCTGGATAACAACGCATTCACGCTGCTCGTTCAGCCCGTACGCGGCCTGCGTGGCGATAGGTATCATGAGGTCTTGCTGCGGATGACTGATGCAAACGGGCTGTTGATCTCCCCTGAACAATTCCTGCCGATAGCCCAGGAGTTTGGCCTCTCTTCGCGGGTGGATTTGTGGGTGCTGGAGCATACGCTGCGCTTCCTCGCCGCGCATCGCGAACGGCTGCCCGGCCAGCGCTTTGCCATTAATCTGGCCCCTTCAACGGTGTGTCGGGTGCAGTTCCCGCTTGAGGTGAGTCGCCTGCTGGCGAAATATGCCATTGAGCCGTGGCAGCTGATCTTTGAAGTGACGGAGTGCAGCACCTTCTGCAACGCGGAGCAGGGGCTCCACATCCTGCGGCAGCTGCAGAAAATGGGGGTACGCATTGCTATCGATGATTTTGGTACCGGCTATGCGAGCTATGCGCGGCTGAAAAGCGTGGATGCGGACATTCTCAAAATCGACGGCGATTTCATCCGCAATATCGTCAACAACAGTCTGGATTACCAGATTGTGGCCTCTATCTGTCATCTGGCGCGCATGAAGAAGATGCTGGTGGTGGCGGAATATGTCGAGACCGAAGAGATACGTAGCGCGGTGCACGCGCTAGGCATTGATTATGTGCAGGGCTATCTGATTGGCAGACCGGCACCGCTTGAGTCACTGCTGGAAGCAGAGGCGTCCACGGCGGACGCCTGAGCCGTTACGCGGCGACGTCGGCGCTATCTTCCTCGATTTTGAGCATCCAGCCGGTGACCGCTTCCCAGTACTGCTGCTCTTTTTCCAGGTCCAGCAGGACCAGCGCGTTCTGGCTGAACCAGTCGTGCGGGAAGCTCAGCGTCCAGTGGTGATCGTCGGTTTTCAGCTTCAGCGTCGGCGGTGTGGTGGTGGCCTGACGCTGATTGTTCAGCAGCACGCCCAGGCGCAGCAGCTGAATAAGCGGCAGGAACTGCTTTTTCTTAAACAGCGTGAAGCGCGGCAGATCGTCGAGCTTGATGGCTTTACGGTGATAGCGCACCAGGGTCGCCATCATGGTTTGCTGCTCCTGGTTGAAGCCGGGCAGATCGCTGTTTTGCAGAATATACGCTGAATGGCGGTGCATCCCGCTGTGGTTGATGTTCAGCCCCACCTCGTGCAGCATCGCGGCCCATTTCAGCAGCGCGGCAAGCTGCGGGTGCGCCAGCTTGGGGTTCTGCTCCTGCCACTGCTCGTACATCTGCACCGTGGTTTCCAGCACGCGCTTCGCCTGCTCGCGGTCGATGTTGTACTGGTTGGCCAGACTCTGTGCGGTGCGGCTGCGAATGTCCTGATGGCGGAAGCGGCCCTCCATCTCATACAGCACCCCCTCACGCAGCGCGCCGTCGGAAAGGCGCAGCTCTTTAATCGCCAGGGCGTCAAACACGCCGCAGAGAATAGCCAGGCCCGGCACGAAGACTGCCTTACGCTCGTCGGAAAGCCCCGGCAGGCTTAGGGCGTCAAAACTTTTATGCTTCAGCACCTCTTCGGTCAGCAGGGTCAGGCGTTCAGGCGTAATAAAACCGTCTTTTTCACCCATCGCCAGCAGCACTTCATGCGCCGCCTTGATGGTGCCCGACGCGCCCAGCGCCACGTTCCAGCCCTGAATGCGGTACTGCCAGGCCAGATTCTCCAGCTTCTGGATCGCAGCCATTTTCGCCCGCTGGAAGTTTTCACGGGTAATGGTGCCGCCGGGGAAGTACATCTGCGCGAAGCTGACGCAGCCCATGCGACGGCTCTCCACCAGGCGCGGCTCAAAGTCTTCGCCGATCACCAGCTCAGTAGAACCACCGCCGATGTCGATCACCAGCTTGCGCCCTTTTTCCGGCTGGGTATGTTCAACGCCCATGAAAATCAGACGCGCCTCCTCGTTACCGGAGATGATCTCAATCGGGTAGGGGATCACTTTTTCGGCCCGCTTGAGGAACTCCGGCGCGTTCAGCGCCTGGCGCAGCGTGTGGGTGCCCACGATGCAAACGCTGGAGGGCGAGAAGCCCTGCAGGCGTTCGGCAAACAGCGACAGGCAGTTTAAACCGCGCTCCATCGCCTCTTCGCTGAGCATGCTGCGCTCATCAAGCCCATCCGCCAGGTGTACGCGCTGCTTCAGACGACCGATGATCTGCAGCGCGCCATCCACCTCACGGGCGATGACCATGTGAAAACTGTTAGAGCCAAGATCGACCGCGGCGTATTCCTGCGGGCGTGGGGTCTTATCATTTATCGGCATAGGTTAATCGGGTTGCTCGAGTGATTTGATATAGTCGTAAATCGCCAGCTGTGACCGCACTTTACGGCGGTTGCCGCGCGGTACGTAGCGGTTACTGAGTTCTTTGTCGATATAGCGCGCCTTCACCGTATCGCTGAACAGGATCTCGATAATGTCGAGGATACGCTGTTTCAGACGCGGATCCAGCAGCGGCGTCGCGACTTCAATTCGATAGTCAATATTGCGCGTCATCCAGTCTGCCGAAGAGAGATAAACCTGTTTATCGCCCGCATTATCGAAAATATAGACCCGATCGTGCTCCAGGTAGCGGTCAACGATGCTGATAACGCGAATATTGTCGCTGATGCCTTCCAGTTCCGGAATAAGCGAGCACATGCCGCGGATCAGCAGGTTAACCGGCACGCCGGAGCTGGACGCCGCGTACAGCCTGTCCACCAGCCCTTTATCGACCAGGTTGTTAAGCTTCAGCGTGATGCCGGACGACAGCCCATTCTGGGCATTGGCAATCTCTTTATCGATCATATCGTACAGCAGACGGCGCGAGTTCTGCGGTGAGACCAGCAGATAGTCGAAGCTGACCGGGCGGTACGGGTTTTCGATGAAGTTAAACACCCGGCGCACTTCGTTGGTAATGCGGGCGTCAGCGGTTAAGAGCGAGTAGTCGGTATAAATCCGTGCGGTTTTTTCGTTAAAGTTCCCGGTGCCGATGTGGGCATAGCGCACCACGTCATCACCCTCTTTACGCGAGATCAGGAACAGCTTGGCGTGAATTTTCAGACCCGGCGCGGAGAAGATCACGTGCACGCCCGCTTCCGTCAGGCGGCGCGCCCAGTGAATGTTCGCCTCTTCGTCGAAGCGCGCCTGCAGCTCAACCACCACGGTGACTTTTTTGCCGTTGTGTGCCGCGTGGATCATCGCATCGATGATGCGGGAATCTTTTGCCACGCGGTAGATGTTGATTTTGATCGCCAGCACGTTCGGATCGAACGAGGCCTGACGCAGCAGCTCCAGCACGTGTTCAAAGGTGTGGTACGGGTAGTAGAGCAGCACGTCGCGCTCGCGGATGGCGTCGAATCCGTTGCGGAATTTATCGAACCAGATATGACGCAGGCGCGGCAGCGGTTTGTTCACCAGATTGGCTTTGCCAACGTTCGGGAAGCCAATGAAGTCTTTAAAGTTGTGGTAACGGCCACCCGGCACGATGGAGTCATAGCGCGAAATGGTCAGCTTCTCGCGCAGCATCTCCACCATGGCGTCCGGCATGTCGCGCTGATAGACAAAGCGCACCGGCTCAGCCGTCAGGCGCTGTTTCAGGCTGGAGGACATCAGCTCCATCAGGCTGGCCTCCATCTCGTGCACCAGGTCATATTCGGCGTCACGGGTCATCTTCATCGAGTAGGCGTTTAACGCATCGTAATCGAAGAAGCCTTTGAAAATGTCGTCCAGACAGTAGCGCAGGATGTTATCCAGCAGGATCATCGGCTTGCGTCTGCGCGGGGTTTCCGGCGGCAGGTTTACAAAGCGCGGCACCTTGTCGGACGGGATCTCCAGCAGGGCATAACGGATGGATTCACCGCGAATAATTTCCACCGCCAGGTAGGTGTAGTCATCCTTCAGGAACTGCACCAGATCGGTTTCGCGGTTGATGAGAATCGGGGTAATGTGCTGGCGCAGGTACTGTTTAAAGTAGTGGCGCAGCCAGTTTTGTTGGTTAACGGAAAGCTGACGTTCGTTAATCAGGAAGATTTGATTGCGCGCCATCTCCAGCAGCAGTTCGTTATACAGGCCGTCAAATTCCTGATCGGCTTTCAGCACGCGGGACTGGATTTTGCCCAGCAGATGCCGCGAGTGCGAGTTTAAGCCCTGTTCTTCGCTGATGATGATGCGTCTTTTCAGCTCGGCAAAGCGAACCTTGTAGAACTCATCCAGGTTGTTGGAATAAATGCCTAAAAAACGCATGCGTTCGATCAGCGGGTTACTTTTGTCTGCCGCTTCCTGGAGTACACGTTCGTTAAATGCTAACCAGCTTAGCTCTTTCTCGATATATAACTTTTCCTGACCCATTACAGCTCACACTCCAGTTCAATCACAGGACGTGGTAAATCCGTCTCGTCCTTATTATGGCGAGCATTTCCACGATATGTCCAACAGTGCCAGAAAAGTATGACAGTTATTTTTTTGTTGGGGAATTTAGCGGGTTGGGGGAGGGAATATCGGGTAAGCGAAGCGCCACCCGACATAGCAAACTACTCTTCGGCCGCATAACCCTGCGGGGGCAACTTCTCGCCGTCCAGCCAGGCTGCGCCGTCGCGCATCTCCAGACGCCCGTCGACAAACCAGCTTACCACCAGCGGGTAAATGGCGTGCTCCTGCGTCTGCACGCGTTCGGTCACGTCGTCTTCGTTGTCGCCGTCAAAGACCGGGACTTTCGCCTGCAGGATCACCGGGCCACCGTCCAGCTCGTCGGTCACGAAATGGACTGAGGTACCGTGCTCCTCGTCACCGTTTTCCAGCACCTGACGATGGGTATGCAGGCCGGGATATTTTGGCAACAGGGAAGGGTGAATATTCAGCAGTCGACCGGCGTAGTGTTCGACGAAGGCCGGGCTCAGAATGCGCATATAGCCCGCCAGCACCACGAGGTCGGGCGCGTAGGCGTCAATCTCCTGCACCAGCTCGCGGTCAAAGGCTTCACGTCCGGCGAACTGGCTGGCTTCCAGCGCGTGAGCGGGAATGTTCGCTTCCCGCGCGCGCTCAAGGCCGAACGCATCGGCCTTGTTGCTGAAAACTGCCCGAATGGTGCCATTGATTTTCTTCTGCTTGCAGGCGTCTATGATGGCCTGCAAATTGCTTCCGTTACCGGAAATGAGCACCACGATGTTTTTCATTCAATGACCACACGCTGTTCGGAATCGGAGGCTTTAATCGTACCGATTTTCCACGCGTTTTCACCTTTCTCGGTCAGCAGCTTAACCGCTTTATCCGCTTCGCTTGCCGGCAGGGCGATAACCATGCCCACGCCGCAGTTAAAGGTACGGTACATTTCGTGAGAGCTCACGTTGCCTGCATTCTGCAGCCAGTTAAAGACGGCTGGCCACTGCCATGAGGATTCGTCGATCACCGCCTGGGTGTTGTCAGGCAGCACGCGCGGGATGTTTTCCCAGAAGCCGCCGCCGGTCAGGTGAGCAATAGCGTGAACGTCAACGTTCTCGATAAGCTCCAGTACGTTTTTCACATAGATGCGGGTTGGGGCCAGCAGGTGGTCAGCCAGCGGTTTGCCGTCCAGCTCGGTGGTCAGCGGATCGCAGCCGCTTACTTCGAGGATTTTACGCACCAGAGAGTAGCCGTTAGAGTGCGGGCCGCTGGAGGCCAGCGCGATCAGCACATCGCCATCGGCCACTTTGCTGCCGTCGATAATTTCTGATTTTTCTACTACGCCGACGCAGAAGCCCGCGACGTCATAATCTTCGCCGTGGTACATGCCCGGCATTTCAGCGGTTTCACCGCCCACCAGCGCACAGCCGGACTGCAGACAGCCTTCGGCGATACCGTTAATGACGCTGGCTGCGGTATCCACATCCAGTTTGCCGGTCGCGTAGTAATCGAGGAAGAACAGCGGCTCTGCGCCCTGAACCACCAGGTCGTTCACACACATCGCAACCAGATCGATACCGATCGTGTCGTGACGTTTTAAATCCATCGCCAGGCGCAGCTTGGTGCCTACGCCGTCAGTACCCGAGACCAGAACAGGTTCACGATATTTTTGCGGCAGCGCGCACAGTGCGCCGAATCCACCCAGACCACCCATCACTTCCGGGCGGCGGGTTTTCTTCACCACACCTTTGATTCGGTCAACCAGCGCATTACCTGCGTCAATATCAACACCGGCATCTTTGTAGCTGAGAGAAGTTTTGTTGGTCACGGCTTAAATCCCCACGCGATTGCATAGCTAGTAAGAAAAATCGGCGCAATTCTAACAGTCCAGGCAAACGTTTGCGAGCCTATTCTGGACGTGGGGATCTTTTTTTCTGTATAGCCCGCAAATGCAGCCAAACTTGACTCCGTTCACGAAAATGAAACCGGTTTCGGCGATCTGCTTGCAACGAATATCCCCTTTGCACATCATCGAACTGAAACCGGTTTCTGTAATTGTTTTTGCAGAAAATAACGCAGAATGAGGGAAAGCGAATGTCAGGATTCAAAGCAGATTTTCTGTGGGGTGGGGCCGTTGCAGCTCACCAGCTTGAGGGCGGCTGGAAAGAGGGCGGTAAGGGCGTAAGCGTTGCCGACGTCATGACCGCGGGCGCCCACGGCGTGCCGCGTGAAATCACCAACGGCGTGCTGGAGGGGAAAAACTACCCTAACCATGAGGCTATCGATTTCTACCACCGTTATAAAGAAGACATCAAACTCTTTGCCGAGATGGGGTTCAAATGCTTCCGTACCTCTATCGCCTGGACGCGTATCTTCCCGAAAGGCGACGAGCTGGAGCCGAACGAGGCGGGCCTCAAATTCTATGACGATCTGTTCGACGAATGCCTGAAGTACGGCATCGAACCTGTTATCACGCTTTCCCACTTTGAGATGCCGTTTCACCTGGTGACGGAATACGGCGGCTGGCGCAACCGTAAGCTGATCGACTTCTTCGTGCGTTTTGCAAAGGTCGTTTTTGAGCGTTACCAGCACAAGGTGAAGTACTGGATGACTTTTAACGAGATCAACAACCAGGCCAACTTCCACGAAGACTTTGCGCCATTTACCAACTCCGGGCTGAAGTACGCGCCGGGTGAAGACCGCGAGCCGGTGATGTTCCAGGCGGCGCACTACGAGCTGGTGGCCAGCGCCCTGGCGGTGAAGGCGGGGCGCGAGATTAACCCGTCGCTGCAGATCGGCTGCATGATTGCCATGTGCCCCATCTACCCGCTGACCTGTGCGCCGGACGACATGATGATGGCGATGAACGCCATGCACCGTCGCTACTGGTTTACCGACGTTCACGTGCGCGGCAAATATCCGCAGCATCTGCTCAACTACTTCGAGCGTCGCGGCTTCGCGCTGGATATCACCGAAGAAGATAAAGCCGCGCTGAAACAGGGTTGCGTGGATTACATCGGGTTCAGCTACTACATGTCTTTCGCCACCAAAGCGACGGCAGATAACCCGGCGCTGGACTACGACGAAAGCAAGAGCCTGGTCTCCAACCCGTACGTGCAGAAATCCGACTGGGGCTGGCAGATTGATCCGGTCGGGCTGCGCTACTCCCTGAACTGGTTCTGGGATCACTATCAGCTGCCTCTGTTTATCGTTGAGAACGGCTTTGGCGCGATCGACGTGCAGGAGAGCGACGGCACGGTGAATGACCAGTACCGCATCGATTACCTTTCCGCACACATCCGCGAGATGAAAAAAGCAGTGGTGGAAGACGGCGTGGATCTGATGGGCTATACCCCGTGGGGCTGTATCGACCTGGTGTCTGCCGGAACGGGCGAAATGAAAAAACGCTACGGCTTTATCTTTGTCGATAAAGATAACGAAGGTAACGGCACCCTGAACCGCAGCAAGAAGAAATCGTTCGACTGGTATAAGCAGGTGATTGCGAGCAACGGCGATAACCTCTAATTGTCGGGTGGCGCTAACGCTTACCCGACCTACAATACACGTAGGCCCGCGTAAGCGCAGCGCCACCGGGCAAGACCCCGCACCCAAGCCGGAGCCCAGCCTCCGGTTTTTTTGTTTTTGATTGATGTACGTCAAGCAAGTTGGGTATGGCGCAATCCGTAAAAAGCGGTATAATCCCGCGATTTTTTTGCGGATGCCACCTCAGAGGAGAAAGAGAATGAAGATTGTGGAAGTGAAACACCCACTCGTTAAACACAAGTTGGGCCTGATGCGTGAGCATGACATCAGCACGAAGCGTTTTCGCGAACTGGCTTCTGAAGTGGGCAGCCTGCTGACCTACGAAGCAACCTCCGATCTGGAAACGGAAAAAGTGACCATCGAAGGCTGGAACGGCCCGGTGCAGGTTGAGCAGATCAAAGGTAAGAAAATTACCGTGGTGCCTATCCTGCGTGCCGGTCTTGGCATGATGGAAGGCGTGCTGGAGCACGTACCGAGCGCGCGCATCAGCGTGGTCGGTATCTACCGTAACGAAGAGACGCTTGAGCCGGTCCCTTACTTCCAGAAGCTGGTCTCTAACATCGACGAGCGTATGGCGCTGGTGGTTGACCCAATGCTGGCGACCGGCGGTTCAATGATCGCCACCATCGATCTGCTGAAAAAAGCGGGCTGCAGCACCATTAAGGTGCTGGTTCTGGTTGCTGCTCCGGAAGGGATCGCGGCGCTGGAAAAAGCGCACCCGGACGTTGAGCTGTACACCGCCTCTATCGACCAGGGGCTGAACGAGCACGGGTACATCATCCCGGGGCTCGGCGATGCCGGCGATAAGATCTTTGGTACGAAATAATCGAATAACGATAAATAAGCCGACTTTGATAGTCGGCTTTTTTTTGAATAAAACACCAACAACGATACTACTCAGAGGAAAACACTATGACGCGCCGTGCTATCGGGGTGAGTGAAAGACCGCCGCTTTTACAGACGATCCCGCTTAGTTTGCAGCACCTGTTCGCTATGTTTGGCGCAACCGTGCTGGTGCCAATCCTGTTTCACATTAACCCGGCTACCGTGCTGCTGTTCAACGGCATCGGGACGCTGCTGTACCTCTTTATCTGTAAAGGCAAAATCCCGGCGTATCTGGGGTCGAGCTTTGCTTTTATCTCGCCGGTGTTATTGCTGCTGCCGCTGGGGTATGAAGTGGCGCTGGGCGGCTTTATCATGTGCGGCGTGCTGTTCTGCCTGGTCTCCTTCATCGTGAAGAAAGCCGGTACCGGCTGGCTGGACGTGATGTTCCCGCCTGCGGCGATGGGCGCCATCGTTGCCGTTATCGGCCTGGAGCTGGCGGGCGTGGCGGCGAATATGGCCGGCCTGCTGCCTGCGGACGGCCAGTCACCGGACTCCAAAACCATTATCATCTCACTGGTGACGCTGGGCGTGACGGTATTTGGCTCCGTGCTGTTCCGCGGTTTTATGGCGATTATCCCGATCCTGATTGGCGTGCTGGCGGGCTACGCGCTCTCCTTCGTCATGGGCGTTGTGGATACCACCCCGATTGCCGAGGCGCACTGGTTCGCGCTGCCAACTTTCTACACCCCACGCTTTGAATGGTTCGCCATTTTCACCATTCTGCCTGCCGCGCTGGTGGTAATTGCGGAGCACGTTGGCCACCTGGTGGTGACGGCGAACATCGTGAAGCGCGACCTGATCCGCGACCCGGGTCTGCACCGCTCCATGTTTGCCAATGGTTTCTCCACCATCATCTCCGGTTTCTTCGGCTCCACGCCAAACACCACCTACGGTGAAAACATCGGCGTGATGGCGATTACCCGCGTCTACAGTACCTGGGTTATCGGCGGCGCGGCGATCATCGCCATTCTGCTCTCCTGCGTGGGTAAACTGGCGGCGGCGATCCAGATTATCCCGGTCCCGGTAATGGGCGGCGTTTCCCTGCTGCTGTACGGGGTGATCGGTGCCTCCGGTATTCGCGTGCTGATTGAATCCAAAGTGGATTACAGCAAGGCGCAAAACCTGATCCTGACCTCCGTTATCCTGATCATCGGCGTGAGCGGCGCGAAGGTGCACATCGGTGCGGCCGAGCTGAAGGGCATGGCGCTGGCGACCATCGTGGGCGTGGGCCTGAGCCTGATTTTCAAGCTGATCTCGGTGATCCGCCCGGAAGAGGTGGTGCTGGACGCTGACGAAAGCGAAAAAGCCCCACACTGATCCTTTAACTGGGCGAAGGATCGCCCGGTTCTCTCCTGGCGGGTTCCGTGTTAAACTCATCGCCGATTTTATGTAAGATCTCTGGTTGAGGTATTTCTGAACGGACCGGCACAGCTCTCTCTGCCACTCTATCTCCCTGACGACGAAACTTTTGCGAGTTTCTGGCCGGGTGATAACCCCTCTTTACTGGCTGCACTGCAAAACGTGCTGCGTCAGGATCACAGCGGATACATCTATATCTGGTCACGCGAAGGCGCGGGGCGCAGTCACCTGCTGCATGCGGCCTGTGCCGAGCTTTCGGCGCGCGGCGATGCGGTCGGCTACGTGCCGCTGGATAAACGTACCTGGTTTGTGCCTGAAGTGCTTGAGGGCATGGAACATCTCTCGCTGGTCTGCATCGATAATATCGAATGCGTGGCGGGGGACGAGCCGTGGGAAATGGCGATCTTTAACCTCTACAACCGCATTCTGGAGTCGGGCAAAACCCGGCTGCTGATCACCGGCGATCGTCCGCCGCGCCAGCTTAATCTTGGGCTGCCGGATCTGGCGTCTCGTCTGGACTGGGGACAAATCTACAAGCTCCAGCCGCTGTCAGATGAAGATAAGCTGCAGGCGTTACAGCTGCGAGCAAAGCAGCGCGGCTTTGAGCTGCCGGAAGACGTGGGCCGTTTCCTGCTCAAGCGTCTGGACCGCGAGATGCGCACCCTGTTTGATACGCTCGATCAGCTCGATCGCGCCTCCATTACCGCCCAGCGCAAGCTGACCATTCCGTTTGTGAAAGATATTCTTAAGCTGTAGTTATGCCGGGTGGCGGCTGCGCCTTACCCGGCCTACATATGGCGCCCGTAGGCCCGGTAAGCGCAGCGCCACCGGGCTAAAGATCCCCCAGCAAGTGCTCCACCAGCAGCGGAATCGGCCTTCCCGACGCCACGCTCCTGCCGTTCTCGCGCCACAGCGCCGTGCCGCTGATGTCCAGATGCGCCCACGGGATCGTCTGCGGGCAAAAATGGTGCAGCAGCCACGCCGCCGACGCGCTGATTGCCGCGTTGTTTGTCGGGGTGTTGCACAGATCGGCAATCGCGCTGTCGGTCTGCTTTTTCAGCCGCGCATCCAGCGGCAGGGACCACACTTCGTCACCGCTCCGTTTTCCCGCCTGCGTCAGCGCGGCGCGCAGCGGCTCGTCCTGCGTCATTAATCCACTCAACTCATACCCCAGCGCTTTCACCACCGCACCGGTTAAGGTCGCCATATCAATGATATAGCGCGCCTGCGGATTGCGCTGGCTGGCCCAGGCGATGGCATCCGCCAGCACCAGTCGGCCTTCGGCATCGGTGTTGTTGATTTCAACCGTCATGCCGTTGCAGGCCGTTGCTACCGAGCCGGGCTGCATGGCGTCCGGGCCGATGGCGTTTTCCGCCAGCGCCAGCACGCCCATGATGCGTACGGGCAGCGCCAGCTCTGCTACGGTCAGCATCAGCCCCAGCACGTTGGCCGCACCGCACATGTCGTATTTCATGGTGTACATGCCTGCGCCTTCCTTCAGCCACAGGCCGCCGGTATCGAAGGTAATGCCTTTACCTACGTAGCAGCGCACCGGGCCGTCAGATACGCCGTCGTAATGAATAGCCAGCAGACGTGGCGGGCAGGTCGCCCCTTTGCCGACGGCGTTCAGCAGCCCAAGACCCTGCTCAACAATAGCCTTTTCGTTCAGCACCTCGCAGTGCAGGGCAGGGTAGGCGGCACACAGTTTTTGCGCCTCTTCGACCATAAACTGCGGCGTACAGCGATCGGACGGTATATCCGCCAGGCGACGCGCTGCGACCATGCCGTGAGCGATGGCCTGCTGCTGGCGGAAAATTGTTTCCAGCTTTGCCTGCTGTTCCGGCAGGCAGAGGGCGGTGATGTGCTTAATACGAACGCACTCACTGGTTTTTTTCAGCTGTAAATCGCTCAGCCTGTGCGCCTGATTAAAGAGAAAACGCAGCACCTGCGCCAGCACGACGTCGTCGATATTTGTTGCGTCCAGCACGATATCTGCGCTGACGGGAGTGGCAAACAGCGGTCGCAGGGCGGCAAGCAGGCCTTCAGTGAGCGCGTCATGCCAGAGCGCATCCGGCAGCAGGGTGATGCGCGCAAAGGGCGCGCAGCCAAAGCAGGCGTCCGCGATGCCGTCAGAGTCACGCATTTCCGCAACAAGCGCGGTTTGCGGCAACTGCGCACAGGAGACGCGGGCGATTAAATGGCTTCGTGGCTTCGCGTCAGAAAGCGCGGTGATAAACTGATACGCGATCATCATGACTCCTCAATCGGTGCGCGGATCCGCGCGGCGTAGGCCTGCATCCACTCTTCGTCCACGGTGTGATAGTGCGTTTTCTCCCGCTGGCGCTCGGTACGAAAAACGGTGAGGGGCTGACGGGCCGTCGCCACCACAAACGAGAAGGTTTTGATGTTAGTGGCGGCGCCAAATTCGCCCCTGTTGTTCATGCACACCACGGAGAGATCGCCCACGCGACCGAAGCGCGACATCAGCTTGTCTTCCAGCTCGAACACCACGGAATCTGCCGCCTGTTGCGGCGTCATACCCTGCGCCATGCGACGAACGATTTCGTAGCTCGTGCAGCCTTTCATCAGATCTTCACCGACGCCCGTAGCGGTGGCCGCGCCGGTTTCGCTGTCGCAGTAAAAGCCGGAGCCGATAATCGGCGAATCCCCAATGCGGCCGCGTTTTTTCATAAACAGGCCGCTGGTGGAGGTGGCAACGCTCATTGAGCCCTGCTTATCGAGGCCGATAACGCCGACGGTGTCGTGTCCGTCGTACGGGCTTAAGCCTTTATCCAGCGTCTCGCGGCAGCGTTTGCGGTAGTGCTGCATAGCCCGTTCGGTGAGCATGCTTTTGTCGGCAAAGCCCTGACTTAGCGCCCATTCACGCGCGCCCTGGCCGACCAGCAGGCTGTTGTAGCGCTGGCGGCTGAGCGCGTGCGCCACGCGCACCGGGTTGGCGATATCCACCAGGTTCCCCACGGCACCGAACGCCAGCGTGTCGCCGTCCATGAATGCCGCATCCAGCTCGACTTCGCCGTTTTCGGTCGGCAGCCCGCCGTAGCCGACGGATTTATAAAACGGAAAGTCTTCGACGGCGGCGACGGCATCAACCACCGCCGTAGCGACCGGTTTTCCCGCCGCCAGGGCAGACGCAGATTCCGTTACCCCTTCAAGCGCCATTCGCCAGGTTGCGATAATTCCCCACATGCTTTACTCCTGTTTTGCAAGGGTGGTGTCGGTTTGCGTAACGGTGGCAATTTCCGCCGCGCGGTACTGTTTGTCCACGATACGCATGAAAGGCAGGTACAGCATGGCGCCAATCAGCAGGTTGATCAGCTGCATCACGCTGCCGCTCAGGTGTCCGGTGACGATAAAACCGCTGATCACCGGCGGCAGCGTCCAGGGGATAAACACCCCGGTGGTGACGGCGACCGCGCCAATCTTCATCGCCGCATACTGCACGGTGACCAGCACCAGCGGCACCAGGTTGAACGGAATAAGCATGATCGGGTTCATGATCACCGGCAGGCCAAACAGAATCGGCTCGTTGATGTTAAACACTGACGCCCCGGCGCCGAGGCGCGCCACTTCGCGCATGTTTTTACTGCGGGCGAAAATCAGCATCGCAATCACCAGCGACAGCGTAGCACCCGCGCCGCCCATCCAGATCATGTCAAAAAACTGTTCCGTGATAATGTGCGGCGGCGTCGTCCCCGCCTGGATCGCGGCGATGTTGTCGGTCTGGTTTTCCATCCACAGCGGACGAATGATGCCGTTAATCATCGAGCCGGAGTTAATGCCCACTGACCAGAGAATGGTGATGCTGAAGACGGTCATCAGCGCACCGAAATAGGAGGTGCCGTAGTGGCGCACCGGGGTAGCAACCACTTCATAAATAAACTGGTGGATGGTGTTGTAGTGAGTGTTTTCGAAGACGATGCGGATACCCAGCACCAGAATCATCACCAGCAGGGCGGGGATCAGCGCCGCGAACGACTCCTGCACCGCAGGAGGCACGCCGTCCGGCATTTTAATGACCAGATTTTTGCGCTTCAGCCAACAGAACAGCTCCGTCCAGAGCAGCGAGCCGATCATCGCCACGAACAATCCTTTGCTGCCAATCCACTCCACCGGCATCACGGTAATCCCGCCGTTTTCCGCCACCTTAATAAACGGCGTCAGGATCAGAAACGCGACCAGCGCCAGAATGCCGCAGGAGATGCGGTCCTCGCCGTAGTGTTCCGCCAGGCGGAAGGCGACCAGGAAGCTGATGAACAGCGACATGGTGGAGAACACCGCGTTGAATGGAATTTCAATAATCGCGCTCCAGTTCTCGCCAAAGGCCTGAGACATAAACTGCTGATAGGCCTGGTTAGGAAAGGAGGAGATAACCAGCAGAATGGAGCCGACGATAATAAACGGCATGAATGACACGTAGGCACCGCGAATGGCCCCGAGATGACGCTGCTGGGCCGTTTTCGCCGCCAGGGGCATCAGTTTTGCTTCAAGAAATCCCAGAACATTGTTCATTGTGAACTCCGTACAAGATTGAGGGGTGTTGTTTATGTTATGTCTGTGGATTATCAGTGAAGCGCGGCGAGCGAAAGGTGAAATCGGTCACAAAGCAATCGCCTGTGTTATATAAATCTCATATGATTAGTTAACGGAATTGTTGCGATGGAAATTAAACTGCATGCCAATGCGACCACCACGCCGCGTATCCGCCGCTATCTGCAACAGTCAGATAAAAGCGACAGAGAGCTTGCCGTTGAGCTGGGGATCTCGGTCACGACCGTCAGGCGCTGGCGCAACCGCGACCAGGTTTCGGATAACCACACCACGCCAAAAGTGATACACAAAGCGTTGAGACAGGAGCAGGTGGCGCTAGTGAATGCGCTGCGCGACATCTCAGGGGCGCCGTTAGATGAACTGCTGCAGATGGTTAACGACGTGCTGGGGATCCGCGTTTCAAGGGCAACGCTGAATCGCTATCTCAAACCGGCCTCCGCGAAGCTAAAAGGGGGGCCGTTGCAGGGAATAAAAGCGCTGAAGGCTGGCATGCGGCCGCATACGCTGATGCTCCATCATCTGCCTTTATCCCTGCACATGGACGATGGGGGTGAACAACACCTGCTCTGGGCGCGCGAACCAGTGAGCGGCTGGTGTTATGCCCGGCTCTATGCGGGACTGTCGCCCCAGTTGCTCAATACCTGGACGCGGGCGCTGCTTGATGACTGTCCGGCTGATATACAATCTATTGAGACTTTTGGTTTTGAGCTGACAGAGGCTGCAAAAGATGTGGCTGTAAAAACGCATCCCCAAAAACACAACGCGCTTCAGGTAGCGGTGCCATTAGGCGATGTTATTCCTCGCGTGAATGATGAACCGGCGGGAGAGGTGTTGATCGCGCTGTGCGAGTTTTATAACCGGGGCAAAACGCAGAAAAAGCTGGGAGAGAGTACGCCGCAGGCGTTTCTGGAAGCGCTGCGGCGTAAGGACTAGAGGATGTCGAGCACATCTTCCGGCGGACGGCCAATGCGCGCCTTGCCGTTCGCCACCACAATCGGGCGCTCAATCAGCTTTGGATTGTCGACCATCGCCTGTACCAGTTCAGCCTCGGTGAGGCGGTTGTCATCCAGATTAAGCGATTTATACAGATCCTCTTTCTGACGCATCAGTTCGCGCGCGCTGCCCATCCCCAGCATGTGCAGCAGCTCGCGGATCGTCTGCGCGTCCGGCGGCGTCTCCAGATACAGCACCACTTCCGGGTCGATGCCGTTAGATTTCAGCAGGCTGAGGGTGTCGCGGCTCTTGGAGCAGCGAGGGTTATGGTAAATTTTTACCGCGTCTGTCATGACTTCTCCTTTATTACATCTTCTCGTACGGCTTAAAGCGTTGTTGCAGGCCGCGCAGCTGGTCGATACGCGCGTCGTAGCGGGCCTGCTGCAGGCTGCCGAGCTTCACCTGCGAGCTGGCGCTGCTAAGCAGGGAAATAGCCTGATCGAGACGGCCCGCCAGCGCCAGCCCTTCAGCACGCGCCGCCAGTTCCTGATCGCGGTTACCCAGTTGCCCCTGCGCCTGAGCGAGCAGCTCCCAGCCGTTCTGGTCGTCTTTATTGTTAAACGTGTAGCGGTTCAGAATGGTCACGGCCTGCGCAGGCTGACCGCCCTGCAAATAAGCGTTCGCCAGGTTAAGCTGCAGCACCGGGTTGGTCCGTATGTCTTTCGCCCCTTTCAGGCGGTTAATCGCATCAGTGGCTTTCTTCTGCCCCAGATCGATATCCGTCGAGAGATCGAGATACCACGGATTGTTCGGGTCGGCTGCCAGCAGCGGCTGCAGCGCTTTACGCGCCTCGTCGTATTTACTGGCTTCCATCGCCTGTAGCGCCTGACCATACTGCGCGGCATTTTTTTCCCGCACGTTGCCTTTCGCCAGGGTATCCAGCAGATCGCTGGTGAGCTGGTTACGTCCGGAGTTGTACATGCCGAGCGTTCTTACTTTCGCCATGTAGAAGTCCTGCGAAGACTGCACGACCACCGGGCGCATCTGGTTGGCACGGTTGCGTGCATCCGAGAGACGGCTTTCCGGCAGCGGGTGGGTGAGCAAAATTTCCGGCGGACGGGAAGAATACCGTGCCTGGTCGAGCAGTTTTTCCAGGAAGCTCGGCATGGCCTGCGGGTCAAAGCCGGAGCGCTGTAAAACCTGAATGCCGATGCGGTCAGCTTCCTGCTCGTTTTGCTGGGTGAAGCTGATCATCCCCTGACGCGTTCCCGCAAGCGTACCGGTCAGGGCCGCCATCCCGGCCTGCGGGCTGGCCATTGCCAGCAGAATAGAGCCCAGTGCGCCCACCCAGGTGAGCGGGGCGTTACGTTTCTGGTCTTCCATTGCACGCGCGAGGTGGCGCTGGGTAACGTGCGAAATTTCGTGCGCCATTACCGAAGCCAGCTGGCTTTCGTTGTCTGAGTAACGGAATAACGCCGAATGCAGCACCACGTTTCCGCCGAAGAAGGCGAAGGCGTTGATTTCGTCGTTATTAATCAAATAGAAGTGGAAGGGCGTTTTTACCGAGTCGGCGTGCGCCACCAGGCGCATCCCCAGCCCGTTAATGTACTGCACCAGCAAAGGGTCGTTGATCAGCGGGGCGCTGCCGCGCAGCTGGCGCACATAGTAATCACCCATCTGCATCTCTTGCCCGATAGAGAGCGTGCTTCCTGCCGTGGTGCCCATGTCCGGCAATGAATCGGACGAGTCAGCGAAAGCGGGCAACACCTGACCGACCGTCACTGCGGCAATCAGTGTTGCAACCAGTGTTTTTCTCAACTGCCTGAACATAACCACTGTCCTGTATGTTGGAGGTGCTAATTTGACCGATGAACCGGCATATCGTTCATCTCTGCTGCCCTGCGAGTGTAGCCGTGTTACCGCATGAAGAAAATCCCATTCATCAGGCTTTTGCGGATTGTGACAGGGATACAAAAAGCGAAAGTCTTTTTTGTGACAGTTAGATACAATTCACCGTCTCACTCCCGCCATTCGATTCAGGGAAGGGTTGTATGCTCGAAATGTTAATGCAGTGGTATCGGCGTCGGTTCAGTGACCCGGAAGCCATTGCTTTGCTGGTTATTCTGGTTGCCGGGTTCGGTATTCTGTTCTTCTTCAGCGGCCTGCTCGCCCCTCTGCTGGTGGCGATTGTGCTCGCGTACCTGCTGGAGTGGCCAACGGCGCGCCTGGAACATATCGGCTGTTCGCGCCGCTGGGCAACGAGTATCGTGCTGGTGCTGTTTGTCGGCATTCTGCTGCTGATGGCATTTGTGGTGATGCCGGTTGCCTGGCAGCAGGGGATCTACCTGATCCGCGATATGCCCGGCATGTTGAACAAGCTGTCTGATTTCGCCGCCACGCTGCCGCGTCGTTACCCCGCGCTGATGGATGCGGGGATCATAGATGCGATGGCCGAAAACATGCGCGCCCGCATCATGACGATGGGCGATTCGGTGGTGAAATACTCTCTGGCCTCGCTGGTGGGTCTGCTGACGCTGGCCGTCTATCTTGTGCTCGTGCCGCTAATGGTGTTCTTCCTGGTCAAGGACAAAGAGCAGATGCTGAACGCGGTACGCCGCGTGCTGCCGCGCAATCGCGGGCTGGCCGGGCAGGTCTGGCAGGAGATGAACCAGCAGATCACCAACTACATTCGCGGCAAGGTGCTGGAGATGATAGTCGTGGGAGTCGCCACCTGGATTGGCTTCCTGATCTTCGGCCTGAACTACTCGCTGCTGCTGGCGGTGCTGGTCGGATTTTCGGTTCTGATCCCGTATATCGGCGCGTTTGTGGTAACCATTCCGGTGGTGGGCGTTGCGCTGTTCCAGTTTGGGCTGGGTACCGAGTTCTGGAGCTGCTTCGCGGTATACCTGATTATTCAGGGGCTGGACGGTAACCTGCTGGTGCCGGTGCTGTTCTCCGAGGCCGTGAACCTGCATCCGCTGGTGATTATCCTGTCGGTGGTGATTTTCGGCGGGCTGTGGGGGTTCTGGGGCGTGTTCTTTGCCATTCCACTGGCGACGCTGATTAAAGCGGTGGTGCACGCGTGGCCGGATGTGCCTGCGGTGGAAGAGAAGTAGTTTTTGTGCGGGGTGAGGGGGAACATACGGGTCTAGTGGACATTCCGTTCACTTTATGTTCCTTGCTACTCTGTAAGGACATGACCTGTGAACGTGCCAGGGCGGCTCAATCGCCGCCGCCCTGGCGACCCGGGCTCCCGGCGGTAAATCGCCGCTTCGCGGTGCCTTCGGCTTATTCCTTCCGGCTTGTCGGGGACGGGCGGAGGTAACGTCCCTGTAAAGCCCGCCCTCTCGGCGCATCCATGCGCCTCGCCCCGGCCGGAAGGCAAACGCCTCAGCGATTTACAGCCGGACCAGGACATCGCTGTAAGTGATTCATTTCTCTGAAGCAATGTTCATCGCTTCAGGAAAAAATTACTGGGGATCCCTCAGCCCACGGGGAGAGGGGGCAAATACTAAAAACGGTAGCATGCGCTACCGTTTTGCATTTACCTTGTAGGTCGGGTAAGGCGAAGCGCCACCCGACACTCACTTCAGGCGCTTGCTTTCAGCCAGTTCAACACCACGTCGTGGTGGTTGCTGGTTTTGAAGTCGTCAAACACATGTTCAACTTTACCGTCAGCGTCAATCAGGAAGCTGATGCGGTGAATGCCGTCGTAGGTTTTACCCATAAAGGTCTTTTCACCCCAGACGCCGAACTGCTCGCAGACCTGGTGGTCTTCGTCGGAAAGCAGCGTGAAGTTCAGCAGCTCTTTTTCCGCAAATCGTGACAGCTTTTCTGGTTTATCCGTGCTGATTCCCAGCACTTCCACGCCGACTTTCTTCAACTCGTCCATGTTGTCGCGTAAGCCGCAGGCCTGTACGGTGCAGCCGGGGGTCATGGCTTTCGGGTAGAAATAGACCAGAACACGCTGTCCCTGGAAGTCGGTCAAATTTACTTGCTCACCGTCTTGATCCGGTAAGCTAAATTTCGGTGCGATGTCACCGGCTTTCAGTGGATTCATTACTCAACTCCATCCTGTTCGTGCTGCGAATAATTGACGACGCTTATACTGCCCTGCGCGTTTAATTCTGTACAGAGGGCTTTGAACGCTTGCTCGATATTTGACGCATCCTGTGAGGCAGGGCTGTGTGCGGTAATTTGAATAAAGAGCGTGGGAACGGTGCTTTCGTTGCCCGGCTGCGTGCGGGAGACGAGTTCGGCAATGTTCATCTGATGGCTGTCGAACAGCGCGGTAAAGCGCTCAATCAGATGCGGAGAATCAGGGACTTCAACCTGCACCCAGACGGTCGCGGGCATGGCCGGACGCGGGCGCGCGGTGGTGCGCTTCATGACGATCAGCAAATCCAGCTCCGCGCCTTTCAGCGGCAGGGTGGATTCAATAAGGGTAATGGCATTCCATGTTCCGGACAGCAGCATGATAAACGTGAACTCTTCGCCGAGCATCGCCAGGCGGCTGTCTTCGATGTTACAGCCGCAGCTGCTCACGTGACGGGTGATGGTGTTCACGATACCCGGCCTGTCGGCACCCAGCGCGGTGATAACCAGGTAATGTTGTGATGAGGTTGTCAAACCTGTTCTTCCTTTGCATGGTTAAGTCTTCCTAAGGAAAGCATAAAAAAAACGTGCATACAACCGCCAGAGGGCCTCAGGTCGCTTGCTTTTATTACAGTTCCAAACGTACCATTGAGGCTCTTGTTCGCACAGAGGATGGCTCATGTTCACGGGAAGTATTGTCGCGCTTGTTACACCGATGGATGAAAAAGGTAATGTCTGCCGGTCCAGCATGAAAAAGCTGATTGATTACCATGTCGCCAATGGAACCTCGGCGATCGTTTCGGTAGGGACTACCGGTGAATCTGCAACGCTGAGCCATGAAGAGCACGGCGATGTGGTTATGCTGACCCTGGAACTGGCTGACGGACGTATTCCGGTCATTGCGGGGACAGGTGCTAATGCGACCGCAGAAGCGATCAGCCTGACCAAACGTTTTAACGACAGCGGCATCGTGGGCTGTCTGACGGTCACCCCTTACTACAACCGTCCTACTCAGGAAGGTTTGTTCCAGCACTTCAAAGCCATCGCTGAACATACTGACTTGCCACAAATTCTGTATAATGTGCCGTCCCGTACCGGCTGCGATATGCTGCCGGAAACCGTAGGTCGTCTCTCGGAAGTAAAAAATATTATCGGTATTAAAGAGGCGACAGGGAACTTAAGCCGCGTTCATCAGATCAAAGAGCTGGTTTCAGACGACTTTATCCTGTTGAGTGGTGATGATGCGACCTCGCTGGACTTTATGCAGCTTGGTGGTCATGGCGTGATCTCCGTAACGGCGAACGTTGCGGCGCGCGATATGGCTGAAATGTGCAAACTGGCCGCAGCCGGTCACTATAATGAAGCGCGTGTCATTAATCAGCGTCTGATGCCGTTGCACAATAAATTATTTGTCGAACCCAATCCGATCCCAGTGAAATGGGCGTGTAAGGAGTTGGGGCTTGTAGCATCCGATACGCTGCGTTTGCCAATGACACCGATTACCGACCACGGTCGCGACATCGTCAGGGCAGCGCTGAAGCATGCCGGTTTGCTGTAAAGTTTAGGGAGATTTGATGGCTTATTCAGTACAGAAGTCGCGCCTGGCGAAGGTTGCGAGTGTTTCGCTTGTTATGCTGCTCGCTGCCTGTAGTTCAGACTCGCGCTACAAGCGCCAGGTGAGCGGTGATGAATCCTATCTGGATGCGACCCCGCTTGCTGAACTTCATGCACCGGCTGGTATGATCCTGCCGATTCAAAACGGCGATTATAATATTCCCGTGACCAACGGCAGCGGCCTGGTTGGTAAAGCGCTTGATATTCGTCCGCCAGCACAGCCTCTGGCGCTGGTAAGCGGGGCGCGTACCCAGTTCACCGGTGACACGGCGTCTTTGCTGGTTGAAAGCGCGCGCGGAAGCAATCTGTGGCCACAGGTCGTCAGCGTTATTCAGGCGAAGAATTACACCATTGATAAGCGCGATGACGCCAGCCAGACGTTAACCACCGACTGGATCGAGTGGAACCGTCTTGATGAAGATCAGCAGTACCGTGGACGCTATCAGGTCTCCGTGAAACCACAGGGTTACCAGCAGGCAGTTAACGTTAAGCTGTTGAACCTGGAGCAGGCGGGTAAACCGGTTGCGGATGCCGCCTCTATGCAGCGTTACAGCACTGAAATGCTGAACGTGATCGCCGCAGGTCTGGATAAGACCGCTACCGATGCCGCCAACGCCGCGCAGAACCGTAACGGCGTCACTTACGACGTTCAGAGCGGCGCGGATGACACCGGCCTGCCAATGCTGGTGGTGCGTGCACCGTTTAACCAGACCTGGCAGCGCCTGCCAGCGACGCTGGAAAAAGTGGGCATGAAAGTGACCGACAGCACCCGTTCAACCGGCAGCATGACGGCGACCTATAAGCCGCTGTCCGACAGCGCGTGGCAGGAGCTGGGCGCCAAAGATCCTCAGCTTGCCTCCGGTGATTACAAGATTCAGGTAGGTGACCTCGATAACCGCAGCAGCCTGCAGTTTATCGATCCAAAAGGTCACACGCTGACCCAGGCGCAGAACGATGCGCTGGTCGCTGTCTTCCAGGCAGCATTCAGCAAATAAATACGAGGGCGGGTTAATCCCGCCCTTTTTATTTTCGTGCTACGCAAACGTGTGCGTGGCATAATATACCCCGTTTTGAACGCAAATTATCACACCAGGAGTAATGAAGATGCAGAAGCAAGCTGAGTTGTATCGTGGCAAAGCGAAGACCGTATACAGCACGGAGAACCCGGATCTGTTGGTGCTCGAGTTCCGCAATGATACGTCAGCAGGGGATGGCGCCCGCATTGAGCAGTTCGATCGTAAAGGCATGGTGAACAACAAGTTCAACCACTTCATTATGACCAAACTGGCCGAAGCGGGTATCCCGACCCAGATGGAAGCGTTGCTGTCCGATACGGAATGTCTGGTGAAAAAACTGGATATGGTTCCGGTTGAATGCGTGATTCGTAACCGTGCGGCAGGCTCCCTGGTGAAGCGTCTGGGCATTGAAGAAGGTATCGAGCTGAATCCACCGCTGTTCGACCTGTTCCTGAAAAACGATGCTATGCACGACCCAATGGTCAACGAATCCTACTGCGAAACCTTCGGCTGGGTGAGCAAAGAGAACCTGGCGCGCATGCAGGAACTGACCTACAAAGCCAACGACGTGCTGAAAAAGCTGTTTGATGACGCGGGCCTGATCCTCGTCGACTTCAAGCTGGAGTTTGGTCTGTTCAAAGGTGAAGTGGTGCTGGGCGACGAGTTCTCCCCGGACGGCAGCCGCCTGTGGGATAAAGAAACCCTGGATAAAATGGATAAAGACCGTTTCCGTCAGAGCCTGGGTGGCCTGATTGAAGCGTACGAGGCGGTAGCTCACCGTTTAGGCGTTAAGCTCGACTAAGTCCCTCAGTTGCCAAAGGATGTTCGCATCCTTTGGCGTCTTACCTTTGTTTCCTATGGTAATCTTGCCGTTAACCGCCTACGATCATAGCTATTATTAATGGAATAGTTCGAGGTGGTTATGCGCTGGCAAGGGCGTCGTGAAAGTGACAATGTAGAAGACAGACGCAGTGATGGTGGCGGCGGTCCTTCAATGGGCGGGCCCGGCTTCCGCTTACCCAGCGGCAAGGGCGGTATCATCCTGCTGATTGTGGTGCTGGTCGCAGGTTACTACGGGGTCGACCTCACCGGTCTGATGACCGGTCAACCGCTGCAGCAGCAACAGCATTCTCAGCACTCCATCAGCCCGAATGAAGATGAAGCGGCCAAATTTACCTCCGTTATTCTCGCCACAACTGAAGACACCTGGAGTCAGCAGTTCGAGAAGATGGGGCGCACCTACCAGCAGCCTAAGCTGGTGATGTACCGGGGCGCAACCCGCACCGGATGCGGTACCGGGCAATCTGTTATGGGGCCATTCTATTGCCCGGCAGACGGCACCGTCTATATCGATCTCTCTTTTTACGATGACATGAAACGCAAGCTTGGCGCTGACGGTGATTTTGCTCAGGGCTACGTTATCGCGCATGAAGTCGGCCATCACGTGCAAAAGCTGCTGGGGATTGAGCCCAAAGTGCGCCAGCTTCAGCAGAACGCGTCTCAGGCCGAAGTGAACCGCCTTTCCGTCAAAATGGAACTGCAGGCGGACTGCTTCGCGGGCGTCTGGGGCCACAGCATGCAGCAGCAGGGCGTGCTGGAATCCGGAGATCTTGAAGAGGCATTAAACGCGGCTGAGGCCATCGGCGACGACCGTTTGCAGCAGCAGAGCCAGGGTCATGTCGTGCCGGACAGTTTCACTCACGGTACGTCACAGCAGCGCTACAGCTGGTTCAAGCGCGGCTTTGACAGCGGCGATCCGGCCCAGTGTAATACCTTCGGCAAAGCCATGTGATGGTGTCGTTTGAACATCTGACGCGCGAGCTTGAGCGTACCGGGCACCGCCGTCTGGTGGTGCTCACTGGCGATGAACAATGGACGTTGAGCCAGGCGGCTGGCCTGCGTGATGCCTTGCCGGGAGACTGGCTGTGGCTGGAGGAGAATCCCTCAAAAGCCGTTAGCGGGATGCTGGGGCGCGAATACCTGCACGCCGTTTTTGACGCGCGTGCCGGGTTTGATGTCTCAGCCTTTGCCGCACTCAGCGGGACGCTGCGCGCCGGAAGCCTGCTGGTGCTGCTGGTGCCGCCTCTCGCTGACTGGGCCGACAGGCCCGACGGCGATTCCGTGCGCTGGAGCGACAGCGCGGAACCGATCGCCACCCCGCGCTTCGTTCACCATTTTTGCCGGACGCTTGCCGCCGATGCGGATGCGATCCTCTGGCAACAGCATCGTCCTCTCTCTCTTCCCGCTGCGCCGGATTCGCCCGCCTGGCAGCCAGCCAGCGGCGAGCCGCAGCGCGAGCAGGCGGAGATCCTCGACGCGCTTCTGACCATGCCTGCGGGCGTCGCTGCCGTGACGGCACCGCGGGGGCGCGGAAAGTCAGCCCTGGCGGGGATGCTGCTCAACAGCATTCAGGGGAGTGCGGTGGTCACTGCACCGGCCAAAGGGGCAACGGATGTCATTGCGCGCTTCGCTGGCGAGCGTTTTCACTTTATGGCCCCGGATGCGCTGCTGGCCTCCACGACAGAAGCCGACTGGCTGATTGTTGATGAAGCCGCAGCCATCCCCGGCCCGCTGCTGGACAAGCTGGTGTCGCGCTTTCCCCGCGTGTTGCTGACCACCACGGTCCAGGGTTATGAAGGCACGGGCAGGGGGTTTCTGCTTAAGTTCTGCGCCCGGTTCAGCGGGCTGCGGCGCTATACCTTAACCACCCCCATTCGCTGGGCGGCCGGGTGTCCGCTTGAGCGGATAGTGGCGAATACGCTGCTGTTTGACGACGCGCTTATTGACCGCAAACCGGAAGGTGACGTGCGTATAAGGTTGCTGGAGCCGCGGATGTGGGAGAGCGACCCGGCGCGCGTGGCAAGCGTGTATGAACTGCTGTGTGCCGCGCACTACCGGACGTCCCCGCTCGATTTACGCCGGATGATGGACGCCCCCGGCCAGCACTTTGCGGTTGCACACGCGGGGGCGGATATGGCGGGCGCGCTCTGGCTGGTGGAAGAGGGGGGATTGCCCCCCGATCTGAGCCGCGCGGTGTGGGCGGGCTTTCGTCGTCCTCGCGGGAACCTTGTGGCGCAGTCACTGGCGGCGCACGGCGGGTCGCCTCTCGCGGCGACGCTGAAGGGGCAGCGGATTAGCCGCATTGCGGTGCATCCCTACCGTCAACGGGAAGGCATCGGCCAGCGGCTTATTCGCTGCGTCAGCGGTGAAGATTATCTCTCGGTAAGCTTTGGCTATACCGACGAGTTGTGGCGTTTCTGGCGGCAGTGCGGCTTTGTGCTGGTGCGAATGGGCAGCCATCGGGAAGCCAGCAGCGGGTGCTACACGGCGATGGCCTTACTGCCGCATAGCGAGGCCGGGCACCGCCTGTGCGCGCAGGAGCACCAGCGCCTGTGTCGTGATATGCGCGTTCTTTCGGCCTGGAACGGCGAAAAGATCCCGGTGACCGATGCCTGGGAAGCTACCCTTAATAGTGACGACTGGCTGGAGCTGGCGGGGTTTGCCTTTGCGCACCGGGCGTTTTCAACCTCGGTTGCTGCCCTGACGCGGCTGGTGTTAGCTACAGACATGCCGCTTCCGGCGCTGCGCGGGAAAATAGAGGGTAAGACGGAGGAGATGGGGCGAAAAGCGCTGCTGGCTAAACTGCGGAGTGAAACCGCGCAAGCGCTTGAGAGCCTTGATTATTCCCGCTGCCAGCAGCTGAAAGCCGACATTTTGCAATGGTAATTTTTTCAATGACTTCTTCAGTAAAGTGGCATGGTCATTACCCCGCAGAGGCGTAAAATCCTGCTCATCAATTAAGGAGACCGCCATGAAACACGACCATTTTGTTGTTCAAAGCCCTGACAAACCGGCTAAACAGTTACTGCTCCTGTTTCATGGCGTGGGCGATAATGCCGTCAATATGGGACAGATTGGCCGCTGGTTTGCGCCCGTTTTTCCGGAAGCATTGATCGTCAGCATCGGCGGCGTGGAGCCGTGCGGTCCAGACGGACGGCAGTGGTTCCCGGTTCAGGGCGTGACGGAGGAGAACCGTCAGGCGCGCATTGATGCGATCATGCCCACGTTTATCGACATCGTGCGCTACTGGCAGCAGCAGAGCGGCGTAGGCGCTGACGCAACGGCGCTGATTGGCTTCTCGCAGGGGTCAATCATGTCGCTGGAAAGCGTAAAAGCGCAGCCCGGTCTGGCTTCACGCGTCATCGCCTTTAACGGGCGTTATGCAACGCTACCGACAAGCGCGACCACGCAAACCACCATCCATCTCATTCACGGTGGTGAAGATCGGGTGATTGAGCTTTCGCATGCGGTAGCTGCCCAGGAAGCGCTGGTGCGTGAGGGTGGGGATGTGACGCTGGATATTGTTGACGATCTGGGCCACGCGATCGACGACCGCAGCATGCAGTTTGCGCTCGACCATCTGCGCTATACCGTGCCGAAGCACTACTTTGATGAAGCGCTCAGCGGCGGTAAGCCGAATGATGATGATATTGTTGAGTTTATGTGAGGTTATCCCCTCTCCACAGGAGAGGGGATACAGACCGATTACTTCTTCTGGTCTTTCTTCGGCCAGTCGTCATCATCGTCCCACTTGTCGTTAAAATCACGGTGCGGCGGGAGATCCGGCTTATTCGCGAGAAACTTTTTGTGGTCAACGCGCTTAAGGTCTTTAATCACGTTCAGCAGTACGCCGACCAGAAACACCAGCACCAGAATCCACCAGTACTTTGCAAGCCAATCCATTCGCTATTCCTCTCTGAGCGCTCGTCAGGCGACGAGTTGCTCCATAATACGTTGATACATGCGGGCCAGCAGTTGTAAATCGGCTGCGTTCACACACTCGTTGATTTTGTGAATCGTCGCGTTAACCGGACCCAGTTCGACAACCTGTGCACCCATGCGGGCGATAAAGCGTCCGTCTGAGGTGCCGCCCGTCGTCAGCAGCTGCGGCTTAATTTCATTATAGTGCTCAATGGCGTTCACCACCGCATCCACCAGCTTGCCGCGCTGCGTCAGGAACGGCTGGCCGGAAAGCCACCAGTCAACGGTGTAGCGCAGGTTGTATTTTTCCAGCAGAGCGACAACGCGCGCTTTGATCGTCTCGTCGGTCAGTTCGGTACTGAAGCGGAAGTTGAACTGGACGAAGAAATCTCCCGGGATGACGTTGTTGCTGCCGGTTCCGGCCTTGACGTTGGCGATCTGCATGCTGGTCGGCGGGAAGAACTCGTTGCCTTTATCCCACTCGATGCCTACCAGTTCGTTCAGCATTGGCGCGGCACGGTGGACCGGGTTATCGGCCAGATGCGGGTAGGCCACATGCCCCTGAACCCCATGTATGGTCAGGTTACAGGTCAGCGAGCCGCGGCGACCATTTTTGACGACATCACCCACCACTTCGGTACTGGACGGCTCGCCGACCAGACAGTAGTCAAGACGTTCATTGCGCGCCATCAGCGCCTCAACGACCTTCACGGTACCGTTATGGGCGCTGGCTTCTTCATCGGAGGTGATCAAGAACGCGAGACGGTTTTTGTGGTTCGGATGCTGAGCCACAAAGCGCTCTGCCGCCACAACCATTGCCGCCAGCGAACCTTTCATGTCTGCCGCGCCGCGGCCGAAGAGCATGCCATCGCGGATGGTCGGCTCAAACGGCGGATTAATCCAGCGATCAGCGTCACCCGCGGGAACGACGTCAGTGTGCCCGGCAAAGGCCAGCGTTTCGCCCTGGCCGCGCCACGCCCAGAAGTTCTGGGTGTCGCCAAAATCCATGCGCTCAACGGTAAAACCGATGGCGCGCAGGCGCTCAATCATTAATGCCTGACAACCTGCGTCGTCCGGGCTAAGGGAGGGACGGCGAATAAGCTGTTGAGTCAGCTCAATGACCGGGCATGACATACACTACACCTCTACGAAAAAGTCAGAATAAAGGGTTTCACTGAAACCCAGCAGCATAGGCTGACCTGGCTTGCAGAGCAATGGGCGTTTGATAATTGCCGGCATGTCGAGCATTAACTTTGCCGCGCTGTCGGCGTCTTTGATGCTGGCGCGCACGGATTCGTCCAGCTTACGCCAGGTGGTGCCGCGGGTGTTCAGCAGCGCTTCCCATCCCAGTTCGTTAATGGCGGTATGCAGAAATTCTGCATCAAGCCCGTCGGCACGATAATCGTGGAAGCGGTACTCGACGTTATTAGTTTCCAGCCAGCGGCGTGCTTTTTTGATGGTGTCGCAATTTTTAATGCCGTACATCACAACCATGTTGAATCCTTTTGCTCTTATGGCGATTAAACGTTCAGTAAATTCGAAGATATATCTTTAGGTGGAATATAACACACTCAGGAATGCTCTGGATTTACACTTCTTCTTAATTCAACTCACACTTGTACGCTGAATATAGTTTCACCATTTAAGCATAGATGTCCACCGTGTTTAAATTCTGAATAAACTCAGCGCGTAAAATAAAACTCACCCGTTCGTAGGGTTATTTCAAAATATTGCTGGCCGTCACACAAAATTTAAACTCCTCCGTTCATATTTATCATAAATCCCCAACGGTGGCGGGGTACAATCACAGCGATTGGTTAAACAGTCTTCACAATGATGATACGTTTTCGTAGAATGCGCATAATAATAAGAGAGGTTGTTATGATTGAACGTGAACTGGGGAACTGGAAAGATTTTATCGAAGGCATGCTTCGTAAATGACATTCAGTAAGAATTGCAAGAGCACTAAAATAAGTAAAATAACCATAGTGTGAATTAATCACACAATAAAAAGGCGGCCGATTAAGCCGCCTTTTTTATGACTGCGGGTTATTCCTGTCGCTCCCGGAGCGGGAAGCGACGACGCACCAGCACAAAGAACAGCGGCACAAAATAAATCGCCAGGATGGTGGCCGAAATCATCCCACCCATGACGCCGGTACCCACCGCATGCTGGCTGCTTGAGCCTGCACCCGTGCTGGTTGCCATCGGCAGTACGCCAAAAATAAACGCCAGTGAGGTCATCAGGATCGGACGTAGGCGCTGGCGGCAGGCGTGCAGCGTGGCGGCCATCAGCTCGTGGCCTTTGGCATTCATCTCGTTGGCAAACTCAACGATCAGAATGGCGTTTTTCGCCGACAAGCCGATCACCGTAAGTAGCCCCACCTGGAAGTAAACGTCGTTCTCCAGGCCACGCATCCAGGTCGCCAGCAGCGCACCGATAACCCCAAGCGGCACCACCAGCATGACCGAGAACGGAACCGACCAGCTCTCATACAGCGCGGCAAGGCAGAGGAAGACCACCAGCAAAGAAAGCGCATAGAGGGCAGGGGCCTGCGCCCCGGAGAGACGCTCCTGGTAAGACATGGCCGTCCATTCCAGACCAAAACCGGCGGGCAACTGCTGCACCAGTTTTTCCATGGTGTCCATGGCGGTACCGGTGCTGACGCCCGGCGCGGCTTCCCCGACGATTTCAACTGCCGAATAGCCGTTATAGCGCTCCAGGCGCGGCGAACCGCTCTCCCAGCGCGAGGTGGCAAAGGCGGAGAAGGGGACCATCCCGCCAGAATTATTGCGTACAAACCAGCGGTTAATATCATCCGGCAACATGCGGAACGGCGCGGCTGCCTGGACATACACTTTTTTCACGCGGCCGCGATCCATAAAGTCATTTACGTAGCTTGAGCCCCATGCGGTTTGCAGGGTGTCGTTGATATCGTCGATCGACACGCCCAGCGCCTGAGCTTTACGCTGGTCGATATCCACCTGAAGCTGCGGGCTGTCGTCAAGACCGTTGTGACGAACGCGGGTCAGGCCGGGATCTTTCCCTGCTAGTTCTAGCAGCTTATCGCGCGCGGCCATCAGGGCCGAGTGGCCCGCGCCGGCGTGATCCTGCAGCTCCATATCAAACCCGGCGGAACTGCCCAGGCCGCTGATCGCGGGCGGGCTGCTGGCAAAGACGCGCGCCTCTTTAATGCGGGCAAACGCTTTGGTTGCGCGTTCAATGATGGCGAACGAGGTTCCCGTTCTGGCGTCGCGTTCGTCCCAGTCTTTCAGGCGGACAAACATGCGGGCGACGTTCTGCCCGTTCCCGCCAGGGCCGGAGCCGACGGTAGAGAAGACCGAAACAACGTTATTTTTCTCTTTGGTGAAGAAGTACTGCTCAACGGTCTGAACCACCTTTAGCGTCTGCTGCTGGGTGGATCCGCTCGGGAGCTGCACCGAGGTGATGAACATCCCCCGGTCTTCCTGCGGCAGGAACGAGGTGGGAAGATGCAGGAATAGCCACACCATGCCGCCCAGCAGCACAACGTAAATCATCATCCAGCGCAAGCTGCGGTGTAGCACTTTGCCGACGGCAGATTCATACCGCTCGGCGTTGCGGTTGAACATGCGGTTAAACCAGCCGAAGAACCCTTTCTGGCCGTGATGTTCCCCTTTGTGCAGCGGCTTAAGGAGGGTGGCGCAGAGCGCGGGAGTGAGGATCAGCGCCACCAGCACGGAGAGCACCATCGCCGAGACGATGGTGATTGAGAACTGACGGTAAATCGCCCCGGTTGTACCGCCAAAGAAGGCCATCGGGATAAAGACCGCCGACAGCACCATCGCGATACCGACCAACGCCCCCTGAATTTGTCCCATCGATTTACGCGTCGCCTGACGCGGGGATAGCCCCTCTTCGCTCATGATGCGCTCGACGTTTTCGACCACCACAATGGCATCGTCCACCAGCAGGCCAATCGCCAGCACCATGGCAAACATCGTCAGGGTGTTGATGCTGTAGCCGAACGCGTAAAGCACCGCAAAGGTGCCCAGCAGCACCACCGGGACGGCAATGGTGGGGATCAGCGTGGCGCGGAAGTTTTGCAGGAACAGGTACATGACCAGGAACACCAGGGCGATCGCTTCCAGCAGGGTTTTGACTACGTCCTCAATCGAGGCTTTAACGAAGGAGGTGGTTTCATAGGCGACTTTGTACTCCAGCCCGTGCGGGAAATACTGCGACAGTTCGTCCAGACGGTCCAATACCAGCTTCGCCGTCGCCATTTCGTTTGCGCCGGAGGCCAGCTTAATTCCCAGTCCAGAGGCCGGGTTGCCGTTAAAGCGGCTCAGGTAATCGTATTTCTCCGCACCCATTTCCACCTTAGCAACGTCGCCCAGACGCACTTCTGAGCCATCCTGATTCACGCGCAGGGTGATGTTGCGGAACTGGTCCGGGGTCTGAAGCAGAGATTGCGAATTAATGGTGGCGTTCAGGGCCTGTTTATCGACGGAAGGCGTGCCTCCCAGTTGCCCCACGGCAATTTGGGCGTTCTGGGCTTTGATGGCGTCCGTCACGTCGGTTGCCGTCATCTGATAGCTGTTCAGCTTGTTGGGATCCAGCCAGATACGCATCGAGTACTGTGAGCCGTAGGCGTCGATATCCCCCACGCCGTTAATACGGCTGAGCGGGTCCTGAATATTACTGGCGACGTAGTCCGCAATGTCCTGTTTATCCATTGAGCCATCGGTGGAGACAAACGCGATGGTCAGAATGTTGGTATCACCGGTTTTACGCACGGTGACGCCCTGGTTCTGCACGGCCTGGGGCAATTTACGCATGGCCGACTGCAGCTGGTTTTGTACCTGCTGCACCGCTTCGTCCGGGTCGGTGCCCGCCTCAAAGCTCAGGGTAACCGTGGCCTGTCCCGTGGCGCTGCTTTGGGAGGACATGTACATCAGATTATCCAGACCCGTCATGTTCTGCTCGATAACCTGCGTCACGGTATTTTCCAGCGTTTGTGCGGACGCGCCGGGGTAGTTTGCTGTGACACGCACGTTAGGCGGTGCCAGATCGGGATATTGCTCAACGGGAAGAGAAGTAATCGCCAGGACACCTGTCAGACACAACAGGATGGCAAGCACCCAGGCAAAAATGGGGCGATCGATGAAAAAATTCGCCATGAAAGTGTGACCTCGTTTTGCTGCACGTCATTATTGTTTATTGCCCGCATCACTTTAGCGGTAAGGCCCAGGCCAAACGTGGAGAAATAAAGGAGATAATGTAAATTATCATGCGCTTTTCCCGGCGCTTCCCCCTTTACCGTTATTTACCTGTTAACGGCGCGGGTGCGGGGAACGTCACGCTGACCTGCGTGCCGCCGTTTTGCGGCTGCGAGAAGTGCAGTATTCCGCCGAGCCGTTGCGCGCGTTCTCGCATAATGTTCAGCCCGTAGTGTCCCGGCGGCTCGCTGGCCTCGCCAATCCCGATGCCGTTGTCGCGAATGCTGACGCTGTGCGTGCCGTCCACGGCGGTCACGCAGCTGACGGTGATCTCGCTTGCCTGCGCGTGCTTAATCGCATTCAGGACGGCCTCCCGCACGATCTGCAGCAAATGCACCTGCTTCTGCGCGTCAAGCGCCAGGGTGGAGAGGCGGCAGTCGAGGTGCAGCTTCGCCTGCGTCTGGCTCTGCAGGGCATCGAGAGACTCCTGCAGCGCCGCGGGTAAATTCGCATGGTTTAGCGTCAGGCGGAAGGTTGTCAGCAGCTCGCGCAGTTGCTGCCAGGCGTTGTTCAGCTCGCGGGAGAAGTCGGTGATGATCGTCTGCGCGGAGGCATTTTCCGCCGGCACGGCGTGTTTAAGCAGCGTGAGCTGGATCCGCAGATAGGAGAGTACCTGCGCCAGCGAATCATGCAGCTCGCGGGCGATGGTGGCGCGCTCCTCCATCAGCAGCAGCTGCTGGTAATGCTTCTGCGCCTGGTTAAAGTACAGCCCACGTCCGAGCATGGTCGCCACGCTTCTCATCAGCGGAAGAGGAACACTGCCCGTCTCGCTTTGCCAGCGCAGCTCGCCGTAGAGGGTATCCTGCATCAGCACCGGCAGGGTTTGCAGAGAAATGCCGCTCGCCTCTGTTCCTTCACACAGCCGCCAGTCGTCGCTGGTGCGTAGCTCCAGGTAATTCATCTGCGTGTATTCATGCACAATCTGCAAAATATGTCGGAAGCACAGGCTGTCTATCTGCCCGGTATTCAGCGCCTGGGAGCATTTGAACAGCATGTCGAGCTGCTGGTGGGCTTCATGCAAATGCCGCGTCTTTTCCGCGACGGAGGCTTCGAGCGACCGATAGAGAGTATGTAGCTCGCCCGACATATGGTTGAAGGCGCGGGAGAGCTGGCCCAGCTCGTTGGGGAGCGCGGTGTCCGGCGCCGGGGTGGTAAATTCCCCTCGCTCAATGCGTTCGCTGGCGGCCACCAGGTTGTTCAGCGGCAACACCACCTGGCGACGGATGCGCCGCAGGGTAAACAGCGTCAGCAGCAGGATCCCGAGCGCGCCAGCCAGAGAGAGGAGCGTCACCGTCTGGATTTTATTTTCGGTGTAGTGCTGGAGGGCGAGCACAAAGGCATCAATGCGGCCGACAAAATCCTCAATGTGAGCGTCATACCATGCGCTGTCGCCGCGGGCGATGTGCTTGTCCATGTCCAGCCAGGCCACATGCAGCTGCTGATAGCGCGCCTTGACGTTGTCCGGGACGTACCAGCGGTTCAGCTTCTCCAGGGAAGGCGCGCTTAACGTTCGCTGCCAGTTCTCACGATGCGCCATAAGGGACGGGCTGTTGCGCTGCATCTCGTAGCCGAGGCGGTAGCTCTGCATGCGCAGCGAGCCCGCAATGTTGATAGCTTCGGCGTCACGCTGGCTGCTGGCAAGCGTCAGCAGCGCGACGGTGCTGGTCAGCACGGACAGGGCAATGATCGAAAAGAAAGCCCAGGCAAGGCTTCCGGAAACGGGGCGTTTAACGGTCACGGAACGGATCTCTGCATAAAATGGCTCAGCCACAGGTCATGGGCAGTTGTACAGTGCCTGATAACGCGGTGGCGAGCAAATAGCTTATTCATACTAAAGATAAGGTTATTGATCCAAAAGCTGCTTTGGGCATTAACCTGAAATCTGGCGAGAAGTAACGCGCCGCCTGAGCCGACGGACGACAAAGCGGGCTTCACGGAGTAGTATAAACAGACTCATTTAGCCGTGGAGCCCGTATGTCCCTGAACATTACCGTTATCAAAGACAAAATCCTTTCTGAAAATTACTTTGTTCTGCGTAACATCACTTACGATTTAACCCGTAAGAACGGTGACGTGATTCGCCACAAACGCGAAGTCTACGACCGGGGCAATGGTGCAACCATTTTGCTGTATAACCGTGAGAAGCAAAGCGTAGTGCTGATTCGCCAGTTTCGGGTCGCGACCTGGGTTAACGGCAACGCGGACGGGCGCCTGATTGAAACCTGCGCCGGCCTGCTTGATGACGATGAGCCGGAAGTCTGCATCCGCAAGGAAGCCGTTGAGGAGACCGGTTTTGAAGTGGGCGAGGTGCAAAAAGTCTTTGAGCTTTTCATGTCCCCTGGCGGGGTGACCGAGCTGGTCCATTTCTTCATTGCGGAATACACCGATGCCCAGCGCACGCATCGCGGCGGCGGCGTGGAGGATGAAGACATTGAAGTGCTGGAAATGCCTTTCACCCAGGCCGTTGAGATGGTGACAAGCGGCGAGATCCGCGACGGTAAAGCGGTGATCCTGTTACAGTATCTGCAAACCAGCGGCTTAATGAACCCTAAACCGATGTCGTGATAACGTGTATTTCAGATAAATCTATCCGATAAATCCGATTGAGCCCGCCCGCCCTGGGCACGAAGATACGCCCCAGATTGACCTTTTCGTTTCCGGGGCTGTGCCATTCATGCGCTACTGCGTTTTGCTTCTCTTCTTTTTCTGCGTGCTACCCGCGCCTCTGGTGTGGGCTGCGCCCGCGCAGCAGTCTTTTTCAGACTGGCAGGTTACCTGCAATAACCAGAATTTTTGTGTTGCCCGGAATACCGGCGAGCATCGCGGTCTGGTCATGGCGCTGAGCCGTAGCGCAGGCGCCAAAACGGACGCCAGCCTGCGCATCGATCTCGGCGGGCTTTCGGCCCCGCCGGTTAAAGAGCCTGACATTGCCCCGCGCCTGCTGCTCGACAACGTTCCGTTAAAGCTCAATTCGCAGCACTGGCAGTTAACCCCCTGGCATCTCAAAACTGACGATGCGGGTACCATCACTACGTTTCTGAAAACCATTCAGGAAGGGCAGGCGCTGACCCTGCGCGGGGGGAAGCAGACGATCTCGCTGGTCGGTCTGAAGGCGGCGCTGCTGTTTATCGACGCCCAGCAGAAGCGCGTTGGCAGCGAAACGGCATGGATTAAAAAAGGAGATAGCCCGCCGCTGAGCGTGCCTCCTGCACCGGCATTAAAAAAGGTGGCCGTGGTGAACCCGACGCCGACGCCGCTGACGCATAACGAGCTGAACGATCTGCTGGATTATGGGACGTGGCGGATGAACAACAGCCAGTGCTCGCTGGATCCTAACCGCCGTGAAGTACGCGTCACTGCATTAACGGATGACAAAGCGCTGTTGATCGTCAGCTGTGAAGCGGGGGCCTATAACACGGTCGATCTGGCGTGGCAGGTCTCACGTAAAAAACCGTTCGCCGCCCGTAGCGTCAGGTTACGTCTGCCGTTCACCCCCTCCAGCCAGAGCAGCGATATGGAGCTGATGAACGCCCGCTTTGATGAGAAAACGCGCGAGTTGACGACACTGGCGCTGGGACGCGGTATTGGAGACTGCGGGATCCAGACGCGCTGGCGTTTTGACGGCCAGCGTTTTCGCCTGGTACGCTACGCGGAAGAGCCAAGCTGCGATAGCTGGAATGGGCCAGACGCCTGGCCCACGCTCTGGATCACTCGCTAGTTTTGCCGGATGGCGCTGTCGCACTACAACACGCTCAGCGCTTTCTCCACCACGTTCTCAACGGTAAAGCCGAAATACGGGAACAGCTTGTCGGCAGGAGCGGATTCACCGTAACCCCGCATGCCTACAATTGCCCCTTTCAGCCCCACGTACTTATACCAGTAGTCGGCAATACCCGCTTCCACCGCCACGCGCGTCGCAACGCTGGAAGGCAGCACCGATTCCCGATACGCCTCGTCCTGGGCGTCAAAAATATCCGTTGAAGGCAGAGATACCACGCGCACCGCGTGACCTTCGGCGGTCAGCTTCTCCGCCGCTTTCACCGTGATTTCCACCTCGGAACCGGTGGCAATCAGGATCACGTCCGGCTTGCCGCCGCTGTCTTTCAGGATGTACCCGCCACGGGCGATGTTTTTTACCTGCTCCGGTGTGCGCTCGATCTGCGCCAGGTTCTGGCGCGACAGGATCAGCGCCGTGGGCCCGTTATGGCGCTCAACGGCCAGCTTCCAGCCCACCGCGGCTTCGACCTGATCGCACGGACGCCAGGTGCTGAAGTTTGGCGTTAAGCGCAGGCTCGCCAGCTGCTCTACCGCCTGGTGCGTTGGGCCATCTTCCCCCAGCCCGATGGAGTCATGGGTGTAGACCATGATCTGCCGGGCCTTCATCAACGCCGCCATACGCGCCGCGTTTCGGGCGTACTCGACGAACATCAGGAAGGTGGCGGTGTAGGGCACGAAGCCGCCGTGATGGGCGATGCCGTTAGCAATCGCGGTCATCCCGAACTCGCGCACGCCGTAGTGGATGTAGTTCCCGGCAATGTCTTCCTTCAGGGATTTAGAGCCTGACCAGATGGTCAGGTTGCTTGGCGCCAGATCCGCCGAGCCGCCGAGCAGCTCAGGCAGGAGAGGGCCAATCGCGTTCAGGGTATTTTGCGACGCCTTACGGGTAGCGATTTTCGCCGGGTTGGACTGCAGATTTTCAATCAGCGCCTGGGTTTTATCGTCCCAGTCTTCCGGCAGGCCGCCGCTCATGCGGCGGGAAAACTCGGCGGCCAGCTCCGGGTGCGCTTTTTTGTAGGCAGCAAATTTTTCGTTCCAGGCCTGCTGCGCTTTTTCACCCGCTTCGCGCGCGTCCCATGCTCTGTAGATCTCTTTCGGGATCTCAAACGGCGGATATTTCCAGCCCAGTTTCTGGCGGGTTAACGCCACTTCCTCTTCGCCCAGCGCCGCGCCGTGCGCCTCTTCTTTGCCCGCTTTGTTCGGCGAGCCGAAGCCAATGGTGGTACGGCAGATAATCAGGGACGGTTTGTCCTTCACGCTCTGCGCTTCCTGAATCGCTTTTTTCACCGCTTCCGGATCGTGGCCGTCAATCTCGTGCACCACGTGCCAGTGATAGGCCTCAAAGCGTTTTGCCGTGTCGTCGGTAAACCAGCCCTCGGTTTCCCCGTCGATGGAGATGCCGTTGTGGTCATAGAAGCCAATCAGCTTGCCGAGCCCCAGCGTGCCCGCCAGCGAGCAGACCTCGTGGGAGATCCCCTCCATCAGGCAGCCGTCACCCATAAAGACGTAGGTGTAGTGGTCGACAATCTCGTGATCGGGCTGGTTGAACTGCGCGGCCAGCGTACGCTCGGCAATTGCCAGGCCGACGGCATTCGCCAGGCCCTGGCCCAGCGGGCCGGTGGTCGTTTCCACGCCAGGTGTATAGCCGATCTCCGGGTGGCCCGGCGTTTTGGAGTGCAGCTGGCGGAAGTTTTTTAACTCCTCAAGCGGCAGGTCGTAGCCGGAAAGGTGCAGCAGGCTGTAAAGCAGCATCGAGGCGTGACCGTTGGAGAGAATAAAACGGTCGCGGTCGTACCAGGTTGGGTCAGTGGGGTTGTGCTTCAGGAAGTCGTTCCACAGCACTTCGGCAATATCGGCCATCCCCATCGGGGCGCCAGGGTGGCCGGAATTGGCTTTTTGTACGGCATCCATGCTGAGTGCGCGAATGGCGTTGGCGAGCTCTTTACGGGACATAGTTCACTCCGTGGCAAGGTTAAAGTTTGGCGGCGAGAAGATCTTCGAGTTTTCGCTGGTCGACGGCGAACTGGCGGATGCCGTCCGCCAGTTTTTCCACGGCCATAGGGTCCTGATTATGCTCCCAGCGGAACTCCGCTTCGGTCATGGCTTTCGGTTTTGGCAGGACGGTAGAGGTCGGCACCAGCTTGCGGATCACCGTTTCGTCGCTCTCCTGCAGCTTTTTCAGCAGGTCAGGGGAGATGGTCAGACGGTCACACCCTGCGAGCGCCAGGATCTGCTCGGTGCGGCGGAAGCTGGCGCCCATCACGATGGTTTCGTAGCGGTGCTGTTTGTAATAATCGTAGATATTACGCACCGACTTCACGCCAGGGTCTTCCTCTACCACGTACGGGTCCATCGGCTGTTTCGCCTGATACCAGTCGTAGATGCGCCCGACAAACGGCGAGATCAGGAACACGCCCGCTTCGGCACAGGCGCGCGCCTGGGCAAAGGAGAACAGCAGCGTCAGGTTGCAGTGGATCCCCTCTTTTTCCAGAACCTCTGCCGCGCGGATGCCTTCCCATGTGGACGCGAGCTTGATCAGAATGCGTGACTTATCGATCCCCTGTTCCTGGTAGAGCTCCACCAGGCGGCGCGCTTTGTTAATACTCTTTTCCTGGTCGAATGAGAGGCGGGCATCCACTTCGGTCGACACGCGCCCCGGAATGCTTTTCAGAATTTCCGCACCAAAATTAACCGCCAGCTTGTCGCTGGCTTCAGCAACCTGCTGCTCCTGCGTTTTCCCGCGCTGTTTACCGTAGGCAATCGCGTCGTCAATCAGATGGCTAAAATGGGCAAGCCCCGCCGCTTTCAGAAGCAGCGAAGGGTTGGTGGTCGCGTCCTCTGGCTGATAGTGGCGAATCGACTCGATGTCGCCGCTGTCTGCAACCACGGTGGTGAATTGTTTGATGCCGTCTAGCTGGTTCATAAATAATTACTCCTTGGAAATAAAAGAGTTAGATGAGTGCGTTAGTTCACACTTCTGAGAAAATCATGATGGACTTAACAAAAAAGCATAGCAGACGGGGCAGGCATTGCTTTTGAGACGGGTAACATGGCTGTTATAAATTGATAACAATTTTTAATGTGTGATGGTGAGAGTTTGGCAGCCTTCAAAGTTTATGCGCTGCTCAGCGGCGATACTATCTGACCGATACGTAAAAGGAATAACAAGATGGACGATCAGTTAAAACAGAGTGCCCTCGATTTTCACGAGTTCCCTGTCCCCGGTAAAATTCAGGTCTCCCCAACCAAGCCGCTGGCGACCCAGCGCGATCTGGCGCTGGCCTACTCGCCGGGCGTGGCTGCGCCGTGTCTGGAGATCGAAAAAGATCCGCTGGCGGCCTACAAATACACCGCGCGCGGCAACCTTGTCGCCGTTATCTCTAACGGTACGGCGGTGCTGGGCCTGGGCAACATTGGTGCCCTGGCCGGTAAACCGGTGATGGAAGGGAAGGGCGTACTGTTTAAGAAATTCGCCGGTATCGACGTGTTCGATATCGAAGTGGACGAACTCGATCCCGATAAGTTCATCAACGTGGTGGCCGCGCTGGAGCCGACCTTCGGCGGGATCAACCTGGAAGACATCAAAGCGCCGGAATGTTTCTATATCGAGCAGAAGTTGCGCGAGCGTATGAACATTCCCGTGTTCCATGACGACCAGCACGGCACGGCGATTATCAGCACCGCTGCCATTCTCAACGGCCTGCGCGTGGTGGAGAAAAATCTCTCCGACGTGCGCATGGTGGTCTCCGGCGCGGGCGCGGCGGCCATCGCCTGTATGAACCTGCTGGTGGCGCTAGGGATGCAGAAACACAATATCGTGGTCTGCGACTCTAAGGGCGTTATCTACAAAGACCGCGAGCCGAACATGGCGGAAACCAAAGCGGCGTATGCCGTGGAAGATGACGGCAAGCGCACGCTTGAGGACGTGATTGACGGCGCGGATATCTTCCTCGGCTGTTCAGGCCCGAAAGTGCTGACCCAGGAAATGGTGCAGAAAATGGCGCGCGCGCCGATGATCCTGGCGCTGGCGAACCCGGAACCGGAAATCCTCCCGCCGCTGGCGAAAGCGGTGCGCGAAGACGCCATTATCTGTACCGGCCGTTCGGACTACCCGAACCAGGTGAACAACGTGCTCTGCTTCCCGTTCATCTTCCGCGGGGCGCTGGACGTTGGCGCGACGGCGATCAACGAAGAGATGAAGCTTGCCGCCGTTCACGCCATCGCTGAGCTGGCGCACGCTGAGCAGAGCGAAGTGGTCGCCTCCGCGTACGGGGATCAGGATCTGAGCTTTGGCCCGGACTACATCATTCCAAAACCGTTCGATCCACGCCTGATTGTAAAAATTGCGCCAGCCGTTGCCAAAGCGGCGATGGACTCCGGCGTGGCGACGCGTCCGATTCAGGATTTCGACGCGTACGTCGATAAGCTCACCGAGTTTGTCTACAAAACCAACCTGTTTATGAAGCCGATCTTCTCTCAGGCTCGCGCAGACGCGAAGCGCGTGGTGCTGGCGGAAGGGGAAGAGGCGCGCGTGCTGCACGCCACGCAGGAGCTGATCACCTTAGGGCTGGCGAAGCCGATCCTGATTGGTCGTCCGAGCGTGATCGAGATGCGCATTCAGAAGCTGGGCCTGCAGATCAAGCCGGGCGTGGACTTTGAGATCGTTAACAACGAATCCGATCCGCGCTTCAAGGAGTACTGGAACGAATATTACGCGATCATGAAGCGTCGCGGGATCACCCAGGAACAGGCGCAGCGGGCGGTGATCAGCAATACTACGGTCATCGGCGCGATCATGGTCCATCGCGGCGAGGCGGATGCGCTGATCTGCGGCACCATCGGCGATTACCACGAGCATTTCAGCGTGGTGCAGGAGATCTTCGGCTATCGCGACGGCGTGCACACCGCCGGGGCGATGAACGCGCTGCTGCTGCCGAGCGGCAACACCTTTATTGCCGATACCTACGTGAACGACGATCCAACCCCGGACGAACTGGCGGAGATCACCGTGATGGCCGCCGAGACCGTGCGTCGCTTTGGTATTGAGCCGAAGGTGGCGCTGCTGTCGCACTCAAACTTTGGTTCGTCCAAATCCGCGGCGGCGTGCAAAATGCGCCAGACTCTGGAACTGGTGCGCGAGCGTGCGCCGGAGCTGATGATTGACGGGGAAATGCACGGTGATGCCGCGCTGGTGGAGAGCATCCGCAACGAACGTATGCCGGATAGCCCGCTGAAGGGGTCGGCGAACATCCTGATTATGCCGAACGTGGAAGCGGCGCGTATCAGCTACAACCTGCTGCGCGTCTCCAGCTCTGAAGGGGTGACCGTAGGACCGGTGCTGATGGGCGTGGCAAAACCGGTGCACGTGTTAACGCCGATTGCCTCCGTGCGCCGTATCGTGAATATGGTGGCGCTGGCGGTGGTTGAGGCGCAGACGCAGCCGCTGTAAGGGCGCGTTTGCTTACCCGACCTGGGGATTGAGTAGGCCGGATAAGCGCAGCGCCATCCGGCAGTTAAATCCAGTCGCGTACTTTAAGGAACTCACTCAAGGCAGCCTCCGGGCTGCCTTCTTTTGGTTCGTAGCTGTACTCCCAGCGCACCAGCGGCGGCATAGACATCAGAATCGACTCCGTGCGTCCGCCGGTCTGCAGGCCGAACAGCGTCCCGCGATCCCACACCAGGTTGAACTCCACATACCGCCCGCGACGATAAAGCTGGAACTCACGCTCGCGCACGCCGTAGTCGGTGTTTTTACGGCGTTCGACAATCGGCAGGTACGCGTCGGTGAACCCTTCGCCCACCGCGCGCATAAAGCTAAATGCCGTATCAAAATCCGGCGTGTTGAGATCGTCAAAGAACAGCCCGCCGATGCCGCGCTGCTCGTCGCGGTGCTTCAGGTAAAAGTAGTCGTCGCACCACTTTTTATATTTCGGGTAAACGTCTTCGCCAAACGGCAGGCAAAGGTTCCGCGCGGTGGTGTGCCAGTGCACGGCATCCTCTTCGAAGCCGTAGTAGGGCGTCATGTCGAAACCGCCGCCAAACCACCAGACCGGATCGGCTCCTGGCTTCTCCGCGATGAAAAAGCGCACGTTGGCGTGGCTGGTCGGAACAAACGGGTTATGCGGGTGGATCACCAGCGAGACGCCCATCGCTTCGAAGCTGCGGCCCGCCAGCTCAGGGCGGTGCGCGGTAGCGGACGCGGGCATGGCGTCGCCGTGAACGTGGGAAAAATTCACGCCCGCCTGTTCGAAGATGCCGCCGTTACGCAGCACGCGGCTGCGCCCGCCGCCGCCCGCTTCGCGCTGCCAGCTATCTTCCTGGAATTCACCGCCGTCTGCGGCGGCCAGTTTCTGGCAAATCTCATCCTGCAGCTGCAGCAGGAACGTTTTGACCAGCTGTGCATTGGGTTTCATCAGCGTTTCCTGGAGTGCGCTTTCTGGTTATCGAACCAGTTGAAGTAACTGATAATGCCGGAGGCGATGGCGTTGGCGATCTTCTGGCGAAACGCCGTGGTGCCGAGCAGGCGCTCTTCTTCCGGATTGGTAATAAAGGACGTTTCCACCAGCACGGACGGGATGGACGGTGACTTCAGCACCACAAACGCCGCCTGTTCGGTGCTTTTACTGTGCAGACGGTGCACCGGCTTAATCCGCTTGAGGATATGCGAGCCGAGCGTCAGGCTGTTTTTGATGGTGTCCGTTTGCACGAGATCGAACAGCACCTGCTGCAACAGATGATCTTTATCCGTGGCTTTCTTCCCGGCTACTTCATCCGCCCGGTTTTCGCGATCGGAAAGGTATTTCGCCATGGCGCTACTGGCACCGCGGTTGGAGAGGGCAAACACCGACGCGCCCGCGGCGGAAGGGTTTGTGAAGCCATCCGCGTGGATCGACATAAACAGGTCGGCGCCGTGCTTGTGGGCAATTTCCACGCGGTCGTACAGCGGAATGAACGTGTCGCCCGTGCGCGTCAGGCGGGCGTCAATGCCGTTGCTGCGTAAAATCGATCGCACATTTTTTGCAATTGCCAGCACGACGTGTTTTTCTTTCGACCCGTTTCTGCCGATGGCGCCGGTATCAATACCGCCGTGGCCCGGATCGAGCATCACCAGACGCTTTGCGCCCGGCTTTTTTGTTTTCGGTTTGCTGTGTCCGTTACTGGTTTTGAGCGTGCTCTCGTCTTTTGCCTGAGCCTGCTTAGCGATGCCCGTTAACGTTAAGGCCGCCAGCCCCGCTTTGAGAACCTGACGACGCGATGTGAGTGCTTTTAATGGTTTGAATGTGCTCATGCGGCCTGAATACTGAAAAATGGGGTCCTGGTGTTATATCGTATCGTGTTTCCCGTTACGACAGTCCTTATTGAGAATTGTTTTACTTTTCATTTCAATACGTGACAAAGTGACATTATGCCAAATTTTGGCGAGATTTTCCCCGGTTATTGGCTAAACGCCCCGTTCACGCCATAATCACTGTTTTTAAACCCGAAAAGGCGGTTAATACCATGGAGATACGCGTTTTTCGCCAGGAAGATTTCGAAGAGGTGATCACCCTTTGGGAGCGCTGCGATCTGCTGCGTCCGTGGAACGATCCGGAAATGGATATCGAACGTAAGGTGAATCACGACGTTAGCCTGTTTCTGGTCGCGGAAGTGAACGGCGAGGTGGTTGGGACGGTAATGGGCGGCTACGACGGCCACCGCGGTTCGGCCTATTATCTGGGCGTTCACCCGGAATACCGGGCGCGCGGCATCGCCAACGCGCTGCTCAATCGTCTGGAAAAGAAACTCATCGCCCGCGGCTGCCCGAAAATCCAGATCATGGTGCGGGAAGATAACGACGTGGTGCTGGGCATGTATGAGCGTCTGGGCTACGAGCACGCCGACGTGCTGACGCTGGGTAAGCGCCTGATCGAAGATGAAGAGTACTGAGATCCACCCGGCTGACTATGACGCGCAGGGCCGCGTCAGGCTGCCGTTTTTATTCTGGTGCGTTTTGCTCCTCCAGGCCCGTACCTGGGTACTGTTTGTGATGGCCGGTGCGTCGCGCGGGCAGGGCGATACGCTGCTGAATCTCTTTTATCCCGACCACGATGCCTTCTGGCTCGGCTTACTGCCGGGCGTACCGGCGGTGGTGGCTTTTTTGTGCAGCGGTCGACGGCATGTAATCCCGCGTCTGTGGCGTGCGCTTCGCTGGCTGCTGATCCTCGCCCAGATTGCGCTGCTGTTCTGGCAACCCGTGCTCTGGTGGCTGGGTGAACCGCTTTCCGGTATAGGCATCGCGCTGGTGGTGGCGGATATTGTGGCGCTGATGTGGCTGCTGACGAATCCCCGCTTACGCGCCTGTTTTACGCAAGAGTCAGATTAGCGCGGCACTTTTTGCCGATGCCGCACTCCAACAAGCGTTGATTTAATTAGAAAGGACGTTTCAATGAAATCGCTGCGTTTACTTTTATGCGCTCTCCCGCTGGCGTTAACCGGCTGTTCGACGCTCTCCTCCATTAACTGGTCCGCCGCGTATCCGTGGAACTGGTTTGGCTCTTCCACCGAAGTGACCGAGCAGGGCGTGGGAAAAATTACCGCGTCAACGGCGCTCGATCAGGACGCTATCCAGGATGCTCTCAGCAGTGACTATCGCCTGCGTAGCGGGATGAAAACCGAGAATGGCAACATTGTGCGTTACTTTGAAGCGCTAAAGGGCGACAAGCTGGCGCTGGTGATTAACGGTGATAAAGGGACGGTGAACCGCATTGCCGTGATGGACGAAGATATTCCGACCGCCAGCGGCGTAAAGGTGGGCACTCCATTTAGCGATCTTTATAAACAGGCCTTTGGCAACTGCAACAGCGCCCCTTCAGACGATGGCGTGGCGGTGGAATGTAAGGCGGAAGGCAGCCAGCACATCAGCTATGTCTTCACCGGAACCTGGAGCGGTCCGGAAGGATTGATGCCCTCTGACGACACGCTGAAGAGCTGGAAAGTGAGCAAAATACTCTGGAAGCAGTAATTTGCGCCTGAACAAACCGCCTCGCTGAAATCCGGGTATAATAGCCGCCATCAATGCCACGCTGACGTGGCATCTTTATTTCAGGAGGAGCGATGTCTCAGGTTCAGAGTGGCATTTTGCCAGAACATTGCCGCGCGGCGATTTGGATTGAAGCCAATGTTAGAGGGGACGTGGATGCCCTGCGCGCGGCCAGCAAAGTTTTCGTTGATAAACTGGCCACCTTCCAGGCCAAATTCCCGGACGCCCATCTGGGTGCCGTTGTCGCTTTCGGCAATAACGTCTGGCGTCAGCTGAGCGGCGGCGAAGGCGCGGAAGAGCTGAAGGACTTTATCCCATACGGCAAAGGCCTGGCGCCAGCCACCCAATACGACGTGCTGATCCACATCCTCTCTCTGCGCCACGACGTGAACTTCTCCGTTGCTCAGGCGGCGGTTGAAGCGTTTGGTGACAGCATCGACGTGCAGGAAGAGGTTCACGGCTTCCGCTGGGTGGAAGAGCGCGATCTGAGTGGCTTCGTTGATGGAACCGAAAACCCGGCGGGTGAAGAGGTTCGTCGCGACGTGGCGGTCATCAAAGACGGCGTGGACGCGGGCGGCAGCTACGTGTTCGTCCAGCGCTGGGAGCACAACCTCAAGCAGCTTAACCGCATGAGCGTGCACGACCAGGAGATGATGATTGGCCGCACCAAAGAAGCCAACGAAGAGATCGACGGCGATGCGCGCCCGGTGACCTCGCACCTGTCCCGCGTTGACCTTAAGGAAGACGGTAAGGGGCTCAAAATTGTTCGTCAGAGCCTGCCGTACGGCACGGCAAGCGGCACGCACGGCCTCTACTTCTGCGCCTACTGCGCGCGGCTGCACAATATTGAGCAACAGCTGCTGAGCATGTTCGGTGACACTGACGGCAAGCGCGACGCCATGCTGCGCTTCACCCGCCCGGTAACCGGCGGCTACTATTTTGCGCCGTCCGTTGAGCGCCTGCTGGCGCTGTAAAACGCTCCCCATACGTAGGCCGGGTAAGCGTTAGCGCCACCCGGCAATTTTCCCCGCACCCTTATTCCCTTTTCTGCTTGTAAATCACCAAACGGTATATAAAACCGTTACTCCTTTCATCCCCGTTATAAATATTATGACTATAAGATAGTCATCACATTTATAAGGGTGCGCAATGGCCGTTACTGTACTGAAAAAAGGAACTCTGGCGCTGGCAGGTTTACTGCTGGTGGCCCAGGCGCAGGCGACCGAGCTGCTGAACAGCTCGTATGATGTCTCCCGCGAGCTGTTTGCCGCCCTTAACCCACCGTTCGAGCAGCAGTGGGCGAAAGAAAACAATGGCGATAAGCTGACCATCAAGCAGTCCCACGCCGGTTCATCCAAGCAGGCGCTGGCGATTTTGCAGGGGCTGAAAGCAGACGTCGTGACCTACAACCAGGTGACTGACGTGCAGATCCTGCACGACAAGGGCAAGCTGATCCCGGCTGACTGGCAGAGCCGCTTGCCGAACAATAGCTCGCCGTTCTACTCCACCATGGGCTTCCTGGTGCGTAAGGGCAACCCGAAGAACATCCACGACTGGAGCGACCTGGTGCGTTCCGACGTGAAGCTGATTTTCCCGAACCCAAAAACTTCAGGTAACGCGCGCTACACCTATTTAGCCGCGTGGGGCGCGGCGGACAAGGCTGACGGTAAGGATAAAGCGAAGACCGAGCAGTTCATGACCCAGTTCCTGAAAAACGTCGAAGTGTTTGATACCGGCGGCCGCGGCGCGACCACGACCTTCGCCGAGCGTGGTCTGGGCGACGTGCTGATCAGCTTCGAATCCGAAGTGAACAACATTCGCAAGCAGTACGAAGCGCAGGGCTTCGAGGTGGTTATTCCGAAAACCAACATCCTGGCCGAGTTCCCGGTGGCGTGGGTGGATAAAAACGTGCAGGCGAACGGCACCGAGAAAGCGGCAAAAGCCTATCTCAATTACCTGTACAGCCCGCAGGCGCAGACCATCATTACCGACTACTACTACCGCGTGAACAATCCGGACGTGATGAACAAGCTGAAAGATAAATTCCCGCAGACCGCGCTGTTCCGCGTGGAAGATCATTTCGGCTCATGGCCTGAGGTGATGAAAACGCACTTTGCCAGCGGCGGTGAGTTAGACAAACTGCTGGCGGCGGGGCGTAAGTAATGTTTGCAGTCTCGACAAAACGCGTGCTGCCGGGCTTTACCTTAAGCCTCGGGACCAGCCTGCTGTTCGTCTGCCTGATCCTGCTGTTGCCGCTCAGCGCGCTGGTGATGCAGCTTGCTCAGATGAGCTGGGCGCAGTACTGGGACGTGGTCACCAACCCGCAGGTGGTGGCGGCCTATAAGGTGACGCTGCTGTCGGCGTTTGTTGCCTCCATTTTTAACGGCGTGTTTGGCCTGCTGATGGCGTGGATCTTAACCCGCTATCGCTTCCCGGGCCGTACGCTGCTTGATGCCCTGATGGATCTGCCGTTTGCGCTGCCGACGGCGGTTGCGGGCTTAACCCTCGCGTCGCTCTTCTCCGTGAACGGGCTGTACGGCGAGTGGCTGGCGAAATTTGACATCAAGGTCACCTATACCTGGCTCGGGATCGCGGTGGCGATGGCCTTTACCAGCATCCCGTTTGTGGTGCGTACCGTGCAGCCGGTACTGGAAGAGCTGGGTCCGGAATACGAAGAAGCGGCGGAAACGCTGGGCGCCACGCGCTGGCAGAGCTTCCGCAAAGTGGTTCTGCCAGAGCTCTCTCCGGCGCTGATGGCGGGCGTCGCGCTGTCGTTTACCCGCAGCCTGGGTGAGTTCGGCGCGGTGATATTTATCGCCGGGAACATCGCCTGGAAAACGGAAGTCACCTCGCTGATGATTTTCATCCGCCTGCAGGAGTTTGATTATCCGGCGGCAAGCGCGATTGCTTCGGTGATCCTCGCGGCCTCGCTGCTGCTGTTGTACTCGATTAACACTCTGCAAAGTCGCTTTGGTCGACGTGTGGTAGGTCACTGATGGCGGAAGTTACGCAATTGAAGCGATACGATGCGCCCCGCATCAACTGGGGTAAATGGTTTCTGATTGGCGTGGGCGTGCTGGTTTCCGCCCTCATTCTCGTCGTGCCGACGATTTATATCTTCGTCCAGGCGTTCAGCAAGGGGCTGATGCCCGCGCTGGAGAACCTGGCGAACCCGGACATGCTACACGCCATCTGGCTGACGGTGCTGATTGCCCTGATCACCGTGCCGGTGAACCTGGTCTTCGGTACGCTGCTGGCCTGGCTGGTGACGCGCTTTAACTTCCCGGGACGTCAGCTGCTACTGACCCTGCTGGATATTCCGTTTGCCGTGTCGCCTGTTGTTGCCGGTCTGGTTTACCTGCTCTTTTACGGCTCCAACGGCCCGCTGGGTGGCTGGCTGGATGAACATAACCTGCAGATCATGTTCGCCTGGCCGGGCATGGTGCTGGTGACCATCTTCGTGACCTGCCCGTTCGTGGTGCGTGAGCTGGTGCCGGTGATGTTAAGCCAGGGCAGCAATGAAGACGAAGCGGCCGTTCTGCTTGGCGCATCCGGCTGGCAGATGTTCCGCCGCGTGACGCTGCCGAACATCCGCTGGGCGCTGCTTTACGGCGTGGTGCTGACCAACGCCCGTGCGATTGGTGAGTTTGGTGCGGTGTCGGTGGTGTCCGGCTCGATCCGCGGCGAAACCCTGTCGCTGCCGTTACAGATTGAATTACTGGAACAGGACTACAACACCGTCGGTTCCTTTACTGCCGCAGCGTTGCTGACGCTGATGGCGATTTTGACGCTGTTTTTGAAAAGTGTGGTGCAGTGGCGTTTAGAGAATCAGGAAAAACGTCAGCATCAGGAGGGAAATCATGAGCATTGAGATTGCCAATATTAAGAAGTCTTTTGGTCGCACGCAGGTGCTGAATGATATCTCGCTGGATATCCCTTCCGGACAAATGGTCGCGCTGCTGGGGCCGTCTGGTTCCGGTAAAACTACACTGCTGCGTATTATCGCCGGGCTTGAGCATCAGACCAGCGGACATATCCGCTTTCACGGTACCGATGTGAGCCGTCTGCATGCCCGCGACCGTAAGGTAGGCTTTGTGTTCCAGCATTACGCGCTGTTCCGCCACATGACCGTGTTCGACAATATCGCCTTTGGCCTGACGGTGCTGCCACGTCGTGAACGCCCGGATGCAGCAACCATTAAGGCGAAAGTAATCAAACTGCTGGAGATGGTGCAGCTGGCGCATCTGGCGGACCGCTTCCCGGCCCAGCTTTCCGGTGGGCAGAAGCAGCGCGTGGCGCTGGCGCGCGCGCTGGCCGTTGAGCCGCAAATACTGCTGCTGGATGAACCCTTCGGCGCGCTGGATGCGCAGGTGCGCAAAGAGCTGCGTCGCTGGCTGCGCCAGCTGCATGAAGAGCTGAAATTCACCAGCGTCTTCGTGACCCACGATCAGGAAGAGGCGATGGAAGTCGCGGACCGCGTGGTGGTCATGAGCCAGGGCAACATCGAGCAGGTTGACGAGCCGGAACAGCTCTGGCGCGAGCCGGCGACCCGCTTCGTGCTGGAGTTTATGGGCGAGGTGAACCGCCTGCAGGGCACCATTCGCGGCGGTCAGTTCCACGTGGGCGCGCACCGCTGGCCGCTGGGCTACACCTCCGCACATCAAGGGCCGGTCGATCTGTTCCTGCGCCCGTGGGAAGTGGACGTCAGCCGCCGCACCAGCCTGGATTCCCCGCTGCCGGTGCAGGTGCTGGAAGCTAGCCCTAAAGGACACTACACCCAATTGGTGGTACAGCCGCTGGGCTGGTATACCGAGCCGCTGACCGTGGTCATGCGCGACGACGTCCCGCCGCACCGGGGAGAGCGCCTGTTTGTCGGGCTGCAGCATGCGCGCATCTATCACGGTAAGGAGCGGATTGAGACGCGCGAGGATATTGCTCTGGCGGAGTCAGCCTGATAGGTTATTGAGTATGTTTTTCGCCCGGTGGCGTGATGCTTACCGGGCTTTTTATTGAGTAAAAATCGTGAATACACTCGAACACACCATCGGCAACACCCCTCTGGTCAAGCTTCAGCGCATGGGATGTGCCAACGGCAGCGAAATCTGGGTCAAACTCGAAGGCAACAACCCGGCAGGGTCGGTGAAAGATCGCGCGGCGCTGTCGATGATTGTCCAGGCCGAGAAACGCGGTGAAATTAAGCCAGGCGATGTGCTGATTGAAGCCACCAGCGGCAACACCGGTATCGCGCTGGCAATGATTGCGGCGCTGAAAGGCTACCGCATGAAGCTGCTGATGCCGGACAACATGAGCCAGGAGCGCCGCGCCGCGATGCGCGCCTATGGGGCCGAGCTGATTCTGGTAACTAAAGAGCAGGGGATGGAAGGGGCGCGAGACTTAGCGTTAGCAATGGCCCAGCGCGGCGAAGGTAAACTGCTCGATCAGTTCAATAACCCGGACAACCCGTACGCGCACTACACCACCACCGGGCCGGAAATCTGGCAGCAAACCGGCGGGCGCATCACCCATTTTGTCTCCAGCATGGGCACCACCGGCACTATAACCGGCGTGTCGCGTTTTTTGCGCGAGCAGGAGAAACCGGTCACCATTGTTGGTCTGCAGCCGGAAGAGGGGAGCAGCATTCCGGGCATTCGCCGCTGGCCTGCGGAGTATATGCCAGGCATTTTTAATGCGCAGCTGGTGGATCGGGTGCTGGATATTCATCAGCGCGAGGCGGAGAATACCATGCGTGAACTGGCCGTGCGTGAAGGCATCTTCTGCGGGGTCAGCTCGGGGGGCGCGGTAGCGGGGGCGTTGCGCGTGGCGCAGGCAAACCCCGGTGCGGTCGTGGTGGCGATTATCTGCGATCGCGGCGATCGCTATTTGTCTACCGGCGTCTTTGGTGAAGAGAGTTATTCGCAGGGGGCGGGGATTTAAGCGTCATGGAGATGATTCTATTCCGGGATAACACCCGGGCGCAGCAAACCGACATTGTCGCGGTGCAGTCGCAGGTGGTTTACGGCAGCGTGGGGAACAGCATTGCGGTGCCAAATATTCGTACCCACAGGCTGAACGTGACCGCCGTGCCGACGGTGCTGTTTAGCAACACGCCGCACTACGACACCTTCTACGGCGGGGTGATCCCCGACGAGTGGTTCAGCGGCTACCTGAAGGCGCTGGAAGAGCGCGAGATCCTGCGCGAGCTTAAAGCGGTCACTACCGGCTATATGGGCAGCGCCAGCCAGATCGCGCTGCTGGCGCAGTGGCTGAGGGCGGTCAAAGCGCAGCATCCTGACCTGCTGGTGCTGGTCGACCCGGTTATCGGCGATATAGACAGCGGAATGTACGTCAAGCTGGATATCCCGGAAGCCTACCGGGAACACCTGCTGCCGCTGGCGCAGGGGATTACGCCAAACGTCTATGAGCTGGAAGTATTGAGCGGTAAGCCGTGCCGGACGCCGGAAAGCGCTATTGCCGCCGCGCAGGGGTTGCTTTCTGACACTCTGAAATGGGTGGCGATCACCAGCGCGCCGGTCGCCGATGACCCGCAAAACATCCACGTGGTGCTGGTGACGCGTGAGGGCGTGACCGTCAGCGCGCATCCGCGCGTAGAAACCGATCTGAAAGGGACGGGGGATCTGTTCTGTTCAGAACTGGTGAGCGGAATTGTTGAGGGGAAAACCGTTGCTGATGCCATTCGCATGGCCGGCGATCGGGTGACTGACGTGATGCTTTATACCCAGTCGAAAGGCTACGACGAGCTTATCCTCCCTGTATAAACAAAAATGGCGCCCGAAGGCGCCATTTTTCTGTGCGGCAAGAATTACTTCTTGATGCGGATAACCGGGGTTTCGCCCACGGTGACGCTGCCAGACAGTTTGATCAGTTCTTTGATTTCGTCCATGTTGGAGATAACAACCGGCGTCAGGGTAGACTTGGCTTTTTCTTCCAGCAGTGGCAGATCGAATTCAATCACCGGGTCGCCAACTTTAACACGCTGGCCTTCTTCCGCGATACGCTTGAAGCCTTCGCCTTTCAGTTCAACGGTGTCGATACCGAAGTGAACGAACAGTTCGATACCGCTATCAGATTCGATAGAGAACGCATGGTTGGTTTCAAAAATTTTACCGATGGTGCCGTCAACTGGAGCAACCATTTTGTTGCCAGTTGGTTTGATAGCAATGCCATCACCAACGATTTTCTCAGCAAACACTACATCCGGCACGTCTTCGATGTTGACGATCTCGCCGGAGAGCGGAGCAACAATCTCAATAGTTCCGGAGTCTTTCTTATCATCAGAAACCAGAGATTTCAGTTTATCGAACAAACCCATGATCTTCTCCTAAGCAGTAATTTGGGCCGCATCTCGTGGATTAGCAGATTGTTTTTTCTTCAATGAACTTGTTAACCAGCGTCATTAACTCGTCCGTTGTCGGTTGAGCAAGAGCCTGCTCTGCTAACACCTTCGCATCTTCGAAGTTCGTGTTACGGATAATCTTCTTAATGCGCGGGATGGAAATGGCGCTCATAGAGAATTCGTCCAGACCCATACCCAGCAACAGAAGTGTAGCACGTTCGTCGCCTGCAAGCTCACCACACATGCCAGTCCATTTACCTTCTGCATGAGAAGCATCAATAACTTGCTTGATCAAGTTCAGTACGGACGGTGACATTGGCTGGTAGAGATGTGAAATCATATCATTACCACGGTCAACTGCCAGGGTGTACTGCGTTAAATCATTGGTGCCGATACTAAAGAAATCAACTTCTTTGGCTAAATGACGCGCAATGGTCGCCGCTGCTGGTGTTTCCACCATCACGCCGATCTCAATTGACTCGTCAAATGCTTTACCTTCGTCGCGCAGTTCCTGTTTGTAGATTTCGATCTCTTTCTTCAGTGCACGCACTTCTTCAACAGAGATGATCATCGGGAACATGATGCGCAGCTTACCGAAAGCGGAGGCACGCAGGATAGCGCGAACCTGGTCACGCAGGATCTCCTTACGATCCATCGCGATACGCACGGCACGCCAGCCCAGGAACGGGTTCTCTTCTTTCGGGAAGTTCATGTACGGCAGCTCTTTGTCGCCACCGATGTCCATGGTACGGACGATAACCGCCTGTGAGCCACACGCTTCTGCGACGGCTTTATACGCAGCAAACTGCTCTTCTTCCGTTGGCAGCGCGTCGCGGTCCATGAACAGGAATTCTGTACGATAGAGACCAACACCTTCCGCACCGTTGCGCTCAGCGCCATCAACGTCGCGTACGGTACCGATGTTTGCGCACACTTCTACCTGATGGCCGTCCAGGGTGATGGCTGGCAGGTCTTTCAGCTTAGCGAGTTCCGCTTTTTCAGTCGCAACCTGCTCCTGAACCGCGCGCAGTTTTTCGATCTCTTCGTTAGTTGGGTTGACGTAAACCAGATTGTTTACGGCATCCAGAATCAGATAGTCGCCGTTTTTCACCTGAGAGGTGACGCTACCGGTGCCCACGATCGCAGGCAGTTCCAGAGAACGCGCCATGATTGAGGTGTGGGAGGTACGGCCGCCCGCGTCGGTGATGAAACCGAGAACCTTTTTCAGGTTCAGCTGTGCGGTTTCAGACGGGGTGAGGTCAGCGGCAACCAGGATCACTTCATCCTGAATCGCGCTCAGGTCGATAATGGCCAGGCCCAGGATGTTGCGCAGCAGGCGCTTACCGATGTCACGTACGTCAGCCGCACGCTCTTTCAGGTATTCATCATCCAGCTCTTCCAGGGCAGTTGCCTGACCTTCGATAACTTCATGCGCAGCCGCGTCGGCCGTCATGCCTTTATCTTTAATCAGGGCTATGATTTCCTGCTCCAGCTCCTCATCTTCGAGCAGCATGATATGCCCTTCGAAGATGGCTTCTTTTTCTTCACCGAAAGTTTCGCCAGCTTTAGTTTTGATCGCTTCCAGTTGCGCAGATGCCTTGGCACGACCGCTCAGAAAACGTTCAACTTCCTGATCAACCTTGTCGGCAGAAATTTTTTTCCGGTCGATGACGATCTCGTCTTCTTTCAGCAGCAGTGCTTTGCCGAAAGCGATACCCGGGGATGCTAAAATGCCTGAAATCATAACCCTACCTTACTTGTGACTGATATTTAAAAGAACCCGGAAACTTACTCGAGCTCAGCCATCAGTTTAACCAGATGCTCAACTGCTTTCTGCTCGTCTTCACCTTCAGCAGAGATGGTAACAACGGTGCCCTGAGTCAGGCCCAGAGTCTGCAGTTTGAACAGGCTTTTTGCGCTAGCGCTTTTGCCGTTGGAAGTTACAGTGATTTCAGAAGTGAAGCCTTTCGCTTCTTTAACAAACTGAGCAGCAGGGCGGGTGTGCAGACCGTTCGGAGCGGTAATGGTAACTTCTTGCTGGAACATTGTATTTCCCCAACTTATAGGTTTAGTGTTGTGGAACTAAAGTCTAGCCTGGCGGCTTAACTTTAGCCTGTATTGTTAGCGCTGACGTTTCAATCGTCATTAAACATTATGCAGCGAAAGGAAGACTTGAACCAAATCATAAAATCGATTCAGCAAGGGTATTTCGTTCACTGATTAATTTCACGCTTCAAAATAATTGCTGGTTTAAATACCAGACACATCGGGGTGAAGCAATGCCAGGAGGGGCAAAAGTTTGAAGCAGGCCACAAAAAAGCACCCGAAAAGGTGCTTTTTTACGCGTTATTAACATACTGGCACTACTGTTGCAGCTCTTTTTCCGTGAACAGATCGGCAAACAGTGCAGTGCTCAGGTAACGCTCACCCGAGGAAGGAAGGATAACCACAATATTCTTATTGGTAAAGGCTTCATCTTCCTGAAGTTTGAGCGCTGCCGCAACGGCCGCACCGGAAGAGATACCCGCCAGAATGCCTTCTTCATCCATCAGACGACGCGCGGTAGAGATGGCTTCTTCGTTCGTAATGGCAACGACTTTATCGATCAGCTTCAGATCCAGGTTACCCGGAATGAAGCCCGCGCCGATGCCCTGAATTTTATGCGGGCCAGGCTTAAGCTCTTCACCCGCCAGCGCCTGAGCGATAACAGGGGAGTCGGTAGGTTCAACGGCAACGGTAATCAGCTCTTTTTTACCTTTTGTGCCTTTAATATAGCGAGACACGCCGGTCAGCGTGCCGCCGGTGCCGACGCCGGAGATAAATACGTCAACCTGGCCGTCAGTATCTTCCCAGATTTCCGGGCCGGTAGTCTTCTCGTGAATTTCAGGGTTAGCCGGGTTGCTGAACTGCTGCAGCAGAAGATATTTCGCCGGATCGCTGGCCACGATCTCTTCCGCTTTCTGAATGGCACCTTTCATGCCCTTCGCGCCTTCGGTCAGGACCAGGTTCGCCCCCAGCGCTTTCAGCAGTTTGCGACGTTCGATGCTCATGGTTTCCGGCATGGTCAGGGTCAGCTTGTAGCCGCGTGCGGCAGCAACATAAGCCAGAGCGATACCGGTATTACCGCTGGTCGGTTCCACCAGCTCAACGCCTGGCTTCAGCACGCCGCGTTTTTCAGCATCCCAAATCATGTTTGCACCGATGCGGCATTTTACGCTGAAGCTCGGGTTGCGTGATTCGACCTTCGCCAGAATGCGTCCATTACCGATACGGTTCAGTCGAACCAGGGGCGTATGACCGATAGTCAGCGAGTTGTCTTCATAAATCTTACTCATGGCCTGTCCTTAACTGTATGAAATTGGGATACCGACCCAGCATACCTGCTAAGCAGGTAGGGGGAAGTAAGGAATTCGCATATCTATATACTGCAAGGAAATAATGGGGATCAGTATGGAATAAGGGGCGGCATAAGCCACCCCTGCTTTACACATTTTTGCATTATTTCCATAACGCGTGCTTAGCACGATAACAGTCCACCCACATCGCCGTCGCGCCGCAAACCGCAACCGGCATGATGAACAAGTTAAGGAAGGGAATCATGGTGAACAGGCTGGTCAGCGCGCCGAACTGCATATTGGCGACCTTCCGGGTGCGCAGCGCGGTGCGCATCGCTTTGAACGGCACCTTGTGGTTATCGAACGGATAGTCGCAGTACTGGATGGCCAGCATCCAGGCGCTGAACAGAAACCACAGCACCGGCGCAACCGTCTGGCCAATGCCGGGGACAAAGTAGAGGGCAAGGAGTACAACCGCGCGGGGGAGGTACCAGGCAAACTTCTGCCACTCGCGCTTCATAATGCGCGGGATATCTTTCACGATCCCCAGCACGCCCGTGTCCGGTGGCGTCGCGCCGGTAAGCCGTGCCTCCAGCTGTTCCGCCAGCAGGCCGTTAAACGGCGCGGCTATCCAGTTCGCGATCGTTGAGAATAAATAGCCGAATACCAGCAGCACGGAGATGACCGCCACCGGCCAGAGCAGGTAGTTAAGCCACTGCAGCCAGTCCGGCACGTAGCTCATCAGCGACGGGATCCAGCTTTCGAGCTTTGTGAACAGCCACCAGAACGCGCCGCCCATCAGAATAATGTTGATCAGCAGCGGCAGAATGACGAAGCGACGGATACCTGGCAGTGAAACCAGCTTCCAGCCCTGAGAAAAATACCAGACGCCGCTGCGCGGGGGAGAAGACGATGTTGAAACCATAACCAGGCTGTACTCCTTTTTTCACAACCAGTGGAATTGCCCGCCTATATTATCCACTTGCGGACCAATGACCAGTTCGGAAATGTTCGAAAAACCAGCAAAAAGCACGATTTACTTCATCTTTATGCTGCGAATGCTCTGCACACACTTGCACTTGACGTAAACGGCAAATACTCTTAGTGAGTAAATGTTTGCCGTGGTGGCAAGGTGTTAGAACAACAGAGAATATAATGATGCAGGATTTGCGTCTGATATTAATCATTGTTGGCGCGATCGCCATAATCGCTTTACTGGTACATGGTTTCTGGACCAGCCGTAAAGAGCGTTCCTCGATGTTTCGCGATCGCCCACTGAAGCGCATGAAGTCCAGTCGTGATGATGATGACACTGAAGATGACATCACCGGTAGCGACGACGACGGCGTGGGTGAAGTTCGTGTTCATCGGGTCAATACTGCGCCCGGCGCGGCTCATGGGGAGCATGAAGCCCCCCGCGCTCCGCAGCACCAGTATCAACCGCCGTATGCCTCTGCCCAGCCGCGCCAGCCAGCGCCGCAGCCAGTGGAAGAACCTGTACGTCAGCCGCCGCAACCGCCTGTCCAACAGCAGCCCGCTGCGCCACAGCCGGTTCAACAGCAACCTGTGCAGCAGCCCGTGCAACAGCAACCTGCGCAGCAGCCGCAGCAGCCTGTTCATGTACAGCCTGCGCCGCAGCCCGCTCCGGCTCCGCACGTTGAGCCAGAGCCGGTCGCCGAGCCTGAACCGGTTGTTGAAAAGCCGCAGCGTAAAGAAACGGTGATCATCATGAACGTGGCCGCGCATCACGGCAGCCATCTCAACGGTGACGTGTTGCTCAACAGTATTCAACAGGCAGGCTTCAAGTTTGGCGATATGAATATTTTCCATCGCCACCTGAGCCCTGACGGTAGTGGTCCGGCGCTGTTTAGCCTGGCCAATATGGTCAACCCAGGCACCTTTGACCCGGAAATGACCGGTGATTTCGTGACGCCGGGTGTCACTATCTTTATGCAGGTGCCGTCCTACGGCGACGAGCTGCAAAACTTCAAGCTGATGCTGCAGTCCGCTCAGCACATCGCTGATGAAGTGGGTGGTGTGGTGCTCGACGATCAGCGTCGAATGATGACCCCGCAGAAGCTGCGCGAGTATCAGGACCGCATCCGCGAAGTGAAGGAAGCCAACGCGTAATTGTCGCGTTTACTTCAACTCCTCCTCAACCCCCGCCTGTCGGGGGTTTTTTCTCATTGATGGTGCGATATGGACTCAATCGAACAACAACTCACTGAACTGCGAACCACGCTTCGCCATCATGAATATCTCTATCATGTTATGGACGCACCGGAAGTGCCTGATGCGGAGTATGACCGGCTGATGCGCGAGCTGCGCGAGCTGGAGGCGCAGCACCCGGAACTGATTACGCCAGATTCTCCGACCCAGCGCGTCGGCGCCGAGCCGCTGGGGGCTTTCAGCCAGGTGCGTCACGAAGTGCCGATGCTGTCGCTGGACAACGTCTTTGATGAAGAGAGCTTCCTCGCGTTTAACAAGCGCGTGCAGGACCGTCTGAAAAGCAGCGATTCCCTCACCTGGTGCTGCGAGTTGAAGCTCGACGGCCTGGCGGTCAGCCTTCTCTATGAAAACGGCGTGCTGGTGCGCGCCGCCACGCGTGGCGACGGTACGACGGGTGAAGACATCACCACTAACGTGCGAACCATCCGCGCGATCCCGCTGAAGCTGCAGGGAGACAACATTCCCGCGCGTCTGGAAGTGCGCGGCGAGGTGTTCCTGCCGCAGGCGGGATTCGAGAAAATTAACGAAGAGGCGCGTCGCACCGGCGGGAAAGTGTTTGCTAACCCGCGTAACGCGGCGGCAGGCTCTCTGCGCCAGCTTGACCCGCGCATCACCGCGAAGCGACCGCTTACTTTCTTCTGCTACGGCGTCGGTATTCTGGAAGGTGGTGAGTTACCGGATACGCACCTCGGGCGTCTGCTGCAGTTTAAAGCCTGGGGCCTGCCGGTGAGCAACCGCGTTCAGCTCTGCGACTCGCCGGAAGCGGTGCTGGCGTTCTACCACAAAGTGGAAGAGGACCGTCCGACGCTCGGCTTTGATATCGATGGCGTTGTCATCAAGGTCAATTCGCTGGCGCTGCAGGAGCAGCTGGGCTTTGTGGCGCGTGCACCGCGCTGGGCGGTGGCGTTTAAATTCCCTGCCCAGGAGCAGATGACCTTCGTTCGCGACGTGGAATTTCAGGTGGGCCGTACGGGCGCTATTACTCCGGTCGCTCGACTGGAGCCGGTGCAGGTCGCAGGCGTGCTGGTGAGTAACGCTACGCTGCACAACGCCGATGAAATCGAACGCCTCGGCCTGCGCATCGGTGACAAAGTGGTGATTCGCCGCGCGGGCGATGTTATCCCGCAGGTGGTGAACGTTGTTGAGTCAGAACGTCCTGATGATACGCGCGAGGTCGTTTTCCCGACCCACTGCCCGGTATGCGGCTCTGACGTAGAGCGTGTGGAAGGCGAAGCGGTGGCCCGCTGTACGGGCGGCCTGATCTGCGGCGCGCAGCGTAAAGAGTCGCTTAAGCACTTTGTTTCCCGTCGCGCAATGGACGTTGACGGCATGGGCGACAAGATTATCGATCAGCTGGTCGAGAAAGAGTATGTCCATACGCCAGCGGATCTGTTCAGGCTCACGGCGGGCAAACTGACCGGTCTGGATCGCATGGGGCCGAAGTCAGCCCAGAACGTGGTTAACGCGCTGGAAGCAGCGAAAGAGACGACCTTCGCCCGCTTCCTGTACGCGCTGGGCATTCGTGAAGTCGGCGAAGCGACGGCGGCAGGTTTAGCCGCGTACTTTGGTACGCTGGAGGCGCTGGAAAAGGCAAGCATCGACGAGCTGCAGAAAGTGCCGGACGTCGGCATCGTCGTCGCCACGCACGTCTTTAACTTCTTTGCCGAAGAGAGCAACCGCGAGGTCATCGGCAAGCTGCTGGAAGAGGGCATTAAATGGCCCGCGCCGGTGGTGGTCAACGCCGAAGAAATTGATAGTCCATTTGCCGGTAAAACCGTGGTGCTAACCGGTAGCCTTAGCCAGCTTTCACGCGACGATGCAAAAGCGCGTCTGGTGGCGCTGGGGGCCAAAGTGGCGGGCAGCGTGTCGAAGAAAACCGACCTGGTGATTGCCGGCGAAGCTGCGGGTTCGAAGCTGGCGAAAGCCCAGGAGCTCGGCATTGAGGTTATCGACGAAGCGGAAATGATGCGCCTGTTAGGAGAGTAACGTGGAGAAAGAGCAGCTCGTTGAGATCGCCAATACGGAGATGCCGTTCGGTAAATATAAGGGCCGCAGGCTGATCGATTTGCCGGAGGAGTACCTGCTGTGGTTCGCCCGCAAGGACGAATTCCCCGCCGGGCGCCTGGGCGAGCTGATGGCTATCACGTTACTGATCAAAACCGAGGGGCTGACCCAGCTGGTGCAGCCCCTGAAGCGTCCTTAAGCCTTCGCGGCGCGGGTCTCTTCCTGCGCCAGCTTTTCCGTCTGGCGCTTGTAGCGACGCGCCAGCACCGCGCAGACCATCAGCTGGATCTGATGGAAAATCATCAGCGGCAGCACCATCATCCCGATCACCGAGGTGGGGAACAGAATGTTCGCCATCGGGATGCCGTTAGCCAGGCTCTTTTTGGAGCCGCAGAAGACGATGGTGATCTCATCGGCTTTGCTGAAGCCGCACTTGCGCGCCACAAAAACGTTCACCGCAATGACAATTGCCAGCAGAACGAGGCTGACCACCACGATAAACAGCAGCGAGCCTGCGCCCACCTTATGCCAGATCCCGTTCACGACCGCTTCGCTGAAGGCGGAATAGACCACCAGCAGAATCGACGACTGGTCGGTTTTGGAGATCCATTTCTTATGCTTCGCCACGAACGCCCCGGTCCACGGACGCGAGAGATGGCCCAGGACAAACGGCAGCAGCAGCTGCAGGCAGATTTTACCGACCTGCTCAAGGTTACCTTCCGCGCCGTGCATGTTCATCAGCAGGCCCACCAGCAGCGGGGAGACGAAAATCCCTAACAGGCTGGATGCCGATGCGGAGCAGACCGCGGCTGCCACGTTCCCTCCGGCAAGAGAAGTAAAGGCAATGGCAGACTGCACGGTGGCCGGGAGAATACAGAGATACAGGAAACCGGTGTAGAGCGCCGGATCGACGTTAACCGGTGCCCACCAGGCAAACAGCACCCCGAGGATCGGGAACAGAATAAACGTGCTGCACATCACCCAGAGGTGCAGTCGCCAGTGGCTACCGCCAGCGATAATCGCTTCGCGGGAGAGCTTTGCGCCGTGCATAAAGAACAGCAGTGCGATGGCGGCTGTCGTCAGTCCCTCAAAAAAAGGGACGAAACCGCCGCGAGCAGGGAAGAACGAGGCCAGTAAAACGGTGGCCACCAGGGTGAGCGTAAACGGATCAAGAATACGAAATAGTTTCATAATGACTCCTGAAAACAGATGTCGCTATTGTGCTTTTTTCCATTTGAGAAATAAAATTGATTTATTGCATCCATTCATGAATTAAACAGATGAATTATTCCCTACGCCAGCTTCGCATTTTCGTCACCGTCGCCCATGCCCGCAGCTTTAGCCGGGCAGGTGAAATGATCGGCCTGAGCCAGTCGGCGGTCAGCCACAGCGTGAAGGAGCTGGAAAACCAGACCGGCGTTAGGTTGCTTGATCGCACCACGCGCGAAGTGGTCCTGACCGAAGCGGGGCAGCAGCTGGCCCTGCGTCTTGAGCGGCTGCTTGATGAGCTGAACAGCACGCTCAGAGACGTGGGGAGGCTGGGGCAGCAGCTGTCGGGCACCGTGCGGGTTGCGGCCAGCCAGACGATATCCGCGCACCTTATCCCGCAATGTATTGCCGAGGGAAACCATCGCTATCCTGATATTGATTTTGTCCTGCATGACAGACCGCAGCAGTGGGTGCTGGAGAGCATCCGCCAGGGCGATGTGGATTTTGGTATTGTGATCGATCCTGGCCAGGTGAGCGATCTGGAATGCGAAAGCGTTCTTTCTGAGCCTTTTTTGCTGCTCTGCCGTGACGACGACCCGCTGGCAGCGTTGCTCGAGGTCAGCTGGCAGTCCCTGCAGGGGGCGAACCTGGTTTTACAGGATTATGCCTCAGGCAGCCGCCCGCTGATTGATTCCGCGCTGGTGAATCAGGGCGTTAAGGCAACGATCGTGCAGGAGATTGGTCATCCGGCCACGCTGTTTCCGATGGTGGAAGCCGGAATTGGTATCAGCGTGTTGCCCGCTCTGGCGCTTCCCCTGCCGCAGGGAAGCCAGCTGGCGGTGAAGCGGCTGACGCCCGTTGTCGAACGAAAGCTGATGCTGGTGCGGCGAAAAAATCGTTCGCTCTCGGGTGCGGCGCAGGCCATCTGGGAAGTGGTGCGTATCCAGGCACAACGATTAACCGAGGCCCGCATACGCGATCCACTGTTTAACGCATCAGACGATTAGATGTAGATATCAATCTGATTAGTGTCTGACGGGCTATTCACGCCTTCTACTTTACCCAGTTTTTGATCCTGCTTCTTCTGAGCTTCTTCGGCCTGCTGGCGCTGCAGTGCGGCGAGCTGTGCCTGCAGCACTTTGATCTGGGTCTGAATCAGTTCCTGCTGCTTCTTCTTCTCATCTGCACTGCCGGGGCTGTTTGCCAGCTCTTTTAACTGCTGGGTCAGCTTTTTGATCTTGTCGAGAATGCGGGTGATTTGCGCAGAGATATCGTTACTGCTCGAAGTGCCACTCGCGCCGCTGGTTTGAATCTGTTGGGTTGAAGCCTGAATGGTCGTCATACTTTTTCCTCGCGTTATAAAACAGAGGTATCGGCACCGACGGGATTAGCTTGAGGAAAATGCGGCAGGTTCACATTTTTATATCGCAGATAGCAAAAAAGCGCCTTTAGGGCGCTTTTTTACATTGGTGGGTCGTGCAGGATTCGAACCTGCGACCAATTGATTAAAAGTCAACTGCTCTACCAACTGAGCTAACGACCCGAAATGGTGGGCGATGACGGGCTCGAACCGCCGACCCCCTCCGTGTAAAGGAGATGCTCTACCAACTGAGCTAATCGCCCATTTCGGAACTGCTGTGATAAGGTGAGAATGGTGGGCGATGACGGGCTCGAACCGCCGACCCCCTCCGTGTAAAGGAGATGCTCTACCAACTGAGCTAATCGCCCAATCTCAATTCTTATCTACACTGCGAGTCTACCGAAGTAGATGGTGGGTGATGACGGGCTCGAACCGCCGACCCCCTCCGTGTAAAGGAGATGCTCTACCAACTGAGCTAATCACCCCCGCTGTGTGGAGTCGCATTATAGGGAGAGTTGAAAATGAGTCAACGCATTTTCTAAAGTTTTTATTCGTTCGTCGTAAAATTAAACAAAACGATCGCAAAACGGGCGGCGGCGCATGATTTCTAAACAAAAACAGCAAACTCCGCCACGATAAAGGGATCGACATTGAGGAATCCCCCCACAGTGATAGAATATTGCCCATCGTTTTTTCCCCGGGATTTGCCGATTGCCGGCATCTTTATAACGTAAGGCCATTTCATGAAAATCAAAACTCGCTTCGCGCCGAGCCCGACAGGCTATCTGCACGTTGGTGGTGCTCGTACTGCTCTCTATTCCTGGCTTTTTGCACGCCACAACCAAGGTGAGTTCGTGCTGCGTATAGAAGATACCGATCTTGAGCGCTCCACGCCGGAAGCAATTGAAGCCATTATGGATGGTATGAACTGGCTGAACCTGCAATGGGACGAAGGCCCGTATTTCCAGACCAAACGTTTTGACCGCTATAACGCTGTTATTGATGAGATGCTGGTCGCGGGCACGGCATATAAGTGCTACTGCTCCAAAGAGCGTCTGGATGCGCTGCGTGAAGAGCAGATGGCGAACGGTGAAAAACCGCGCTATGACGGCCGCTGCCGCCACGACCACAGCGAGCATGCCGCTGATGAGCCATGCGTGGTGCGTTTTGCTAACCCGCAGGATGGCTCGGTGATTTTCGACGACCAGATCCGTGGCCCGATCGAATTCAGCAACCAGGAGCTGGACGATCTGATCATACGCCGTACCGACGGTTCACCAACCTATAACTTCTGCGTCGTGGTTGATGACTGGGATATGGAAATTACCCACGTTATCCGTGGTGAAGACCATATCAACAATACCCCACGCCAGATCAACATCCTGAAAGCGCTGAATGCACCTGTTCCGGTCTATGCGCACGTCTCCATGATCAACGGCGACGACGGTAAAAAGCTGTCTAAACGTCACGGTGCGGTCAGCGTCATGCAGTATCGCGACGACGGCTATCTGCCGGAAGCGCTGCTGAACTATCTGGTGCGTCTGGGCTGGGCTCACGGCGACCAGGAGATCTTCAGTCGCGAAGAGATGATCGAACTGTTCTCTCTGAGCTCTGTGAGCAAATCTGCCAGCGCATTCAACACCGACAAGCTGCTGTGGCTCAACCATCACTACATCAATACCATGCCGCCGGAATATGTGGCGACTTACCTGCAGTGGCACATTGAGCAGGCAAACATTGATACCCGCACTGGCCCTGAGCTGGCGGACCTGGTAAAACTGCTCGGCGAGCGCTGCAAAACGCTGAAAGAAATTGCCGAAAGCTGCCGCTACTTCTATGAAGAGTTTGATGAGTTCGACGCCGACGCCGCGAAGAAGTACCTCCGCCCGGTTGCGCGTCAGCCGCTGGAAGTGGTGCGCGACAAGCTGGCTGCGCTCACCGAGTGGACCGCTGAGAATGTGCATCACGCCATTCAGGCGACTGCAGACGAACTGGAAGTGGGCATGGGCAAAGTCGGTATGCCGCTGCGCGTTGCGGTGACCGGCGCGGGTCAGTCTCCGGCGCTGGACGTGACTGTCCATGCCATCGGCAAGTCACGCAGCGTGGCGCGCATCAACAAGGCGCTGGATTTTATTGCAGAACGTGAAAATCAGCAGTAATTAAGCCATCTATAAGAAAAACGGCAGGGTATCCTGCCGTTTTTTTTGCCTTTTATTCGGCAATACCCAGACGAGCAAGAAAACCGCGTATTCCTTCGCGCTTCAGTAAGGTATCCAGACGCTGCTGTTCAAGCTCAGTCATACTCTCCAGCGTTTCGATAATGCCCGGACGCAGACGTGAAGGCTGTTCATTGTAGGATGAGGCCACCTCAGCCAGATGATAAACCGCCTGGCGGTTACGGATAGCCGGGAGGCTCATAATATGCTCCTTCACGCGTGCATCAACGTGAATGAGCCGCGCCCGACCGCCTTTTACGCCATTGAGTCCTTCGGTTTTCCACCCCTGCTGCCGTATCCAGCGATTTACCGTTTGTCTGGCAACACCCAAATTCTCCGCCAGCTCTTCCGTGGTCATTTTGCTACGTAGTCTTTTCATATTAATTCTGGTCGCGAATCCCTAAACGTTGCAACAAACCGGTAATCCCTTCCCGCAATAGCAGCGATGTCATCTGCTTCTGCTCTTCCGGCGTCATTTCATTGGCCAGCGTCAGGAGTAGGGTATGAAGCGAACCGTCAGTGCTGATGCCGTCAGGCATAGCGGATGTTTCCGTTGCCCGACGTGCGCTGCGGATAAAGTCACGCACCTTTTCGTTCACATGCACCAGACGCGCTTTACCCCCCTGGACACCGGGCTTAGGCGACGTTATCCAACCCTCTTTGCGTACCCATTTATTGATGGTCTGTCGGCTATAGCCAGTGAGCAGGGCTAACTCTTCCGGCGTCATTCGTTCCTTGATCATGCAATTTCCTGAATATTCGTGGGGTTAATTAACGGCTCATTTTATAGCACCGTTTTACGTGAAAACGTGACAGGCTTAACTCATGACTGCGAGCAGGCTCGCAAAGTGATTCATTTGCATGATTTTTCGGCGATTGAACCGCGGCTATTGATTTTGCCGTTGACACTACGCGGCGGAATTCATATTATGCCGCCCGTCAACATGACAGCTTTACGATGGGGCTATAGCTCAGCTGGGAGAGCGCCTGCATGGCATGCAGGAGGTCAGCGGTTCGATCCCGCTTAGCTCCACCAAACTCTGAACCCAACAGAGTGTGGTTAGTAAAGTCACATGTGGGGCTATAGCTCAGCTGGGAGAGCGCTTGCATGGCATGCAAGAGGTCAGCGGTTCGATCCCGCTTAGCTCCACCAAAATTTTAAACCCTCGTCAAAAGACGAGGGTTTTTTTTATGTTTTTGTAACACCCCTCAACGTATTTTGTTGCCAAAATGGTTTTTTTCCATATCCCACCTCAACCGAAATCAATAAATCAGTCTATAAATAGACTTCAACTTGATTCGCGTAATTAATAAACCTATTATCCATGCGGTCAATGATATGAATGGATAATAATCTCCCACAGCTTAATGAATAGAAAATCGTATAATAATGTAAAGATATTTATAATTGCTCTGGCGATCTGTCTGATTGCGGTTCCCGTTTCCCGTTATCTCTCCCCGCGTGCAATTGTTAATGAACACGACGTTTATTTAGCGTGGCTCCCGTTAAGCGTTATGCTGGCGATTATGCTGTTATTGGGGCGCCGCGGTATTCTGCCTATTCTGATAAGTTTTATGGTTGCTAATATATTTAAAGTTAATTTAGCACCACTACAATATTCAGTATTACTGTTCTGTCAGACTTTCTCCGTATTCGCTGCCTGCGGTGTTCTGCGCCTTCTGCTGGGCCGGCGATGGCGCTACTGTATGCCCAACAGGCACATTGGGTTACGCATATTTTGGCTCGGCTTTATGGTGCCGATAGGCATTAAAATGTCGATGTATCTCGCTGGCTATTTCTTTGATTTTCCGGTCACAATCTCAACTTTCTTCGGCGAAGGAACGGTAATTTATAACGTTGTTGATATTCAAAGCCTGATATGCGCGGCGATGATTTTTACCATGATGTTCTATTATCCGTTAAGAATGATCATTAATCCTCGTTATGCCATCAAGTTCTGGCGGCGAAGTGTGAAGCCCGTGTTTTTACACAAGAAATCATTATATATATTCGTCTGGCTGATGCTGTTAATCGCCATCATCGCAATTTTATGTGCGCCTTTTGAGTCGCCTGTTATTGCGGGCTATTTGATGCCGATAATTTTCATTCTCTTTACGTTAGCGATTAGCCGTCTGAGCTACGCGCTTATCTCTCTGCTGTGGGCCACCTCTGCGCTTCTGCTGTTGACCTACAACTACAACTTTCTAAACGGAGTGGAGTCGGGCCATTCGCTCTCCTTTATCCTGTCGGTACTGATCTCATTTGCTATCTGCCTGCTTTATATGTCGCGTATCTATCAGCGAAGCGAATGGTTGAAGCAGGGCTGGCAGGACAGAGCGCTCACCGATCCGCTGACAGGATTACCCAACATTCGTGCGCTGGAAGATTTTCTCCTCGACCACCCGGATGCCAAAGTGTGTTGCCTGAGAATGGATAATCTGGAGTTTTTGAGCCGCCATTACGGCATTCTCATGCGGGTGCACTGCAAACGAATGATCACGTCCTCTCTCCAGCCGCTGTTGCAAAAAGATGAGACGCTTTTCCAGCTGCCGGGAAGCGAGCTGGTGCTGGTATTGCTTGGGCAGGGAACGGCCGAGCGCCTCCAGCATATGGTTGATAGGCTGAACAGCCGTAAGATTTTCTGGAACAATACCGGGCTGGATATCGAATTTGGCGCGTCCTGGGGAATGGTCGAAAACGGTGAGAAACTGCACCACACGCTGGGGCAACTGAGCTGGCTGGCCGAGCAATCCTGCGGAGCGCACAACGTTCTTGCGCTGACGAATAGCCTGGAAGCTGCATCAGGACAAACAACGGAGCGTGTCCTGATGCTGGCGCGGATTAAGCACGCCCTGGAGGCGGGGCAGTTCCATTTGTATGCGCAGCCGATCCAGAAGGCGGACGGTAGCGGGTACTACGAAATTCTGGCGCGTATGGAGAGCGAGGGCGAGATCATCACCCCTGACCGCTTTATTCCCCTGATTGCCCAGTTCAACCTCAGCCACCGGTTTGATATGTGCGTCATGGAAAAACTACTGCTGTGGCTGCGCGATCACCCAGCGACGCAGGCTGGCGCCCGTTTCTCTGTCAATCTGATGCCGCTTACGCTGATGCAAAATGAGGTGGCGACTGAGATTTGTGCGCTCTTTGAACGGTACGGCGTTGCGCCTCAGGCTGTCGTGATTGAGATCACCGAAGAGCAGGCCTTCTCCAATTCCGGCTGCAGCATCCACAACATTCAGCAGCTGCGGGATTACGGTTTCAGGATTGCCATCGATGATTTTGGTACCGGCTACGCCAACTACGAGCGTCTGAGACGCCTGCAGGCAGACATCATTAAAATTGACGGCTGCTTCGTGAAAGATATTTGTACTGATGATATGGACGCAATGATCGTCCAGTCGATATGTAATCTGGCGAAGACGAAATCACTGTGCGTGGTGGCCGAATATGTTGAGACGCCAGCGCAGCGGGAGATGCTGTTACGCTTCGGCGTGGACTATCTCCAGGGCTACCTGATAGGCAAACCCAAACCGCTGGAAGAATTGCGGGCATAAAAAAACCGGGAGTAAGACTCCCGGTTTTTTTTACGGTAAATGTTACAGAACCAGCGCAGCGATAGAAGCAGACAGGACGCTCACCAGGGTGGAGCCGTAAACCAGTTTCAGGCCAAAGCGAGAAACCACGTTACCCTGTTCTTCGTTCAGGCCTTTAATCGCACCGGCGATAATACCGATGGACGAGAAGTTCGCGAAGGAGACCAGGAATACGGACAGAATGCCTTCCGCACGTGGAGAAAGCGTGCTGGCGATTTTCTGCAGATCCATCATCGCAACGAATTCGTTAGAAACCAGCTTGGTCGCCATGATACTGCCCACCTGCAGCGCTTCGTGAGCCGGAACACCCATCACCCATGCGACAGGGTAGAAGATGTAGCCCAGGATGCCCTGGAAGGAGATGCCCAGCACAGCGGCGAACAGGGCGTTAAGTGCGGAGATCAAGGCGATAAAGCCGATCAGCATCGCGGCAACGATAATCGCCACTTTGAAACCGGCCAGGATGTACTCACCCAGCATTTCGAAGAAGCTCTGACCTTCGTGCAGGTTAGACATCTGGATGTTCTCTTCGCTGGCGTCAACGCGATACGGGTTGATCAGCGACAGAACGATAAAGGTGCTGAACATATTCAGAACCAGCGCTGCAACCACATATTTAGGCTCCAGCATGGTCATGTACGCGCCCACGATAGACATGGAAACGGTAGACATCGCGGTTGCCGCCATGGTGTACATGCGGTTACGGGACATTTTGCCGAGGATATCTTTATACGCGATGAAGTTCTCAGACTGACCGAGGATCAGGGAACTTACGGCGTTGAAAGATTCCAGCTTGCCCATGCCGTTTACTTTGGATAACAGGAAACCAATGCCACGAATAACGAACGGCAGAACGCGGATGTGCTGCAGAATACCGATCAGCGCGGAGATGAAGACGATTGGGCACAGTACCTTCAGGAAGAAGAATGCCAGACCTTCGTCGTTCATTTTACCGAAGACAAAGTTTGTCCCTTCGTTGGCGAATCCGAGCAGTTTTTCGAACATTTCGGAGAAGCCTTTCACGAAGCCGAGGCCTACATTGGAGTTCAGGAAGAACCACGCAAGTAAAACTTCAATGACCAGCAGCTGGACAACATAACGAATACGAATTTTTTTGCGGTCTGTGCTGACCAGCAATGCGAGTGCAGTAACGACAACAAGTGCCAGGACAAAATGAAGGACGCGGTCCATATTTGCTCCAAATATGAGGCAGGTTTAATTTTCGTGCACATTCTATGTAACAAGCGAAAAGAAAACGAGATCAGGGACACACTATAGTTACATCCTGTGACGAGTCTCAAAATTAGTGATCCACAATACATTTTTGTTATGTTAGGTAAATGAGTGAAAAGTTAAGTTTGTGTGCTACGCTTCACAAATGACCGCGCATTTTCACATTCTGTGATGTCGCACCACCTGCCCATCTATTGTTCTTAGCTATCAGAGAAATCATTTTAAACTCTCTAAATGATCTTGATAATCATTCTCATTTTGATAGCATTAAACATAGCAAAGGCTATATTTCCAGAGGCAGATAATGACAAACAGTCGCGTAGAGGGTAGCAGTGGTAGAGCCGCGCGCAAGTTGCGGTTCGCATTAATGGGACCTGCTTTTATTGCTGCCATCGGCTATATCGATCCGGGTAATTTTGCGACCAATATTCAGGCCGGGGCCAGTTTCGGCTATAAGCTGCTGTGGGTGGTCGTCTGGGCAAACCTGATGGCGATGCTGATTCAGATGCTCTCTGCAAAACTGGGGATTGCCACGGGTAAAAACCTGGCGGAGCAAATTCGCGACCATTATCCCCGTCCGGCGGTGTGGCTCTACTGGGTTCAGGCGGAAATTATCGCCATGGCAACCGATCTCGCTGAATTTATCGGGGCAGCGATTGGCTTTAAGCTGATTCTGGGCGTGTCGCTGTTACAGGGAGCGGTGCTGACCGGGATTGCCACATTCCTGATCCTGATGCTGCAACGTCGGGGTCAAAAACCGCTGGAGAAGGTCATTGGTGGCCTGCTGCTGTTTGTTGCTGCGGCGTACATCGTCGAGCTGATTTTCTCACAGCCGAATCTGGCGCAGCTCGCGAAAGGCATGGTGATCCCAAGCCTGCCAACCTCGGAAGCGGTTTTCCTGGCCGCCGGGGTCCTTGGGGCGACCATTATGCCGCATGTCATTTATTTGCACTCCTCGTTGACCCAGCATCTGCACGGCGGGACGCGTAAAGAACGCTACTCGGCAACCAAATGGGATGTGGCAATCGCCATGACCATCGCGGGTTTTGTGAATCTGGCGATGATGGCCACCGCAGCCGCCGCTTTCCACTTTAACGGTCATACTGGTGTCGCCGATCTCGACCAGGCTTACCTCACGCTCGAGCCGTTACTGAGCCATGCTGCTGCCACGATATTTGGTCTGAGCCTGGTTGCCGCCGGTCTCTCCTCCACGGTGGTGGGGACGCTGGCAGGACAGGTGGTGATGCAGGGATTTGTTCGCTTCCATATTCCATTGTGGGTGCGTCGTTTTATCACCATGCTTCCGTCGTTTATCGTGATTATGATGGGGCTCGATCCAACGCGAATTCTGGTGATGAGCCAGGTGTTGCTGAGCTTTGGTATTGCGCTGGCGCTGGTGCCGCTGCTGATTTTCACCAGCAATAAAACTCTGATGGGCGAACTGGTTAATACGACGCTGGTGAAACGGGCCGGGTGGGCCATCGTGGTGGTCGTCGTGGCGCTGAACTTGTGGTTGTTGGTGGGAACCGCGCTGGGTCTTTAACAAAAAAGGAGCCGCAGGGGCTCCTTTTGGATTAATGATGATGGCCGTGACCATGACCTTTGCCGCGACCCCAGCCGCGACGGTCGTCACGATCCCGCCAGCCTTCACGGTAACCGCGCTCATAGGCGTTGTCTTTATACCAGCCGCGGTGTCTGCCGTTGTCATGTTTCCACCAGCGATCGCCGCGCCACTCATAGTGACGATGCCAGTAATCACGGTCGCGCCAGTAGCCACCGTCCCAGTATCTGCCGTAGTCGTCACGATCGCCAATTTGTAATTTTACTGATGGCAACAGGGTGATTTCGCCAGCAGTGGCGACGAGCGGGGCCGAAGCCAGTAATACCGCTGCAAGAATCAGTGACCTGAACATACTCTTTCTCCTTCACGATCGGGGCCTTCGTGGGGCCTGTTAACGCAATATTACGAGTTGGTAAAGGCTCGTTTCATCGCCTCAACTCCGAATTCCCGAGGGAGAGCACTTTTTGCTAAAAGTGGTTTTATTTTGAACTGCTCAGGATCTGGTCGATTAGAGAAAGTTCTTCTGCGGTAAACTGGCGGTTTTCCAGCATACCCACGGCATCATCAATCTGAGCCGTTTTGCTGGCACCGATCAGTACCGACGTGACCTCCTCATGGCGTAACACCCAGGCAAGCGCCATCTGCGAGAGTTTCTGGCCGCGGCTTTCTGCCAGGGCGTTTAGCTGGCGCACCTTCTCAAGCTTCTCTTCGGTGATCTGTTCCGGGTTAAGGAATTGACTGCCGCTTGCCGCACGGGAATCGGCGGGAATACCGTTAAGATACCGGTTGGTCAACTGTCCCCCTGCCAGCGGCGAGAAGGGAATACAGCCGACCCCTTTTTCCTGCAGAACATCCAGCAAACCCTCTTCCGGCGCACGTTCGAACATTGAGTATTTCGGCTGGTGGATCAGGCAGGGCGTGCCCAGGTCATTCAGGATATCAATCGCTTTTCGCGCCAGCTCGGCAGGATAGTTGGATAACCCGACATACAGGGCTTTGCCCTGGCGCACCAGATGGTCAAGCGCTTTCATGGTTTCCTGCAGCGGCGTTTCCGGGTCAGGACGGTGATGATAGAAGATATCGACATATTCCAGCCCCATGCGCTTCAGGCTTTGATCGAGGCTTGCCAGCAGATATTTACGCGATCCCCAGTCGCCGTAAGGGCCGTCCCACATGGTATATCCCGCTTTCGTGGAGACGATCAGCTCGTCGCGCCAGGGCAGGAAATCCTCCTGCAAAATACGGCCGAAATTACGCTCGGCAGACCCCGGCGGGGGACCATAGTTATTGGCAAGGTCGAAATGTGTAATACCCAGATCGAACGCGCGCTGTAAAAGTTGACGGCTATTTTCGATAAGCGTAGCGTCACCAAAATTATGCCACAGCCCCAGCGAGACCGCGGGCAACCTGATTCCGCTTCGCCCACAGCGGCGATACTCCATTGTCTGATAACGATTTTTGTCCGGCAGATAACCCATTCGTATGACCTCTCGTGCTGAAGAGAAAAATCAGTGTATACGTTTACATTAACGTGAAAAAAAGCAGCATAGCTCAGCATTTTTTGTAAAGCATTCTTTCCATAGCCTTCTTATCGCCAATTCTGGACAGCCATCACGCTTATTTAATACTCAAAGTGAGGTCAACATCAGAAGGATACCTGTTTATGCGTACCCCGTACTGCGTCGCCGATTACCTGCTGGACCGTCTTACAGATTGTGGAGCCGATCATCTGTTTGGCGTGCCGGGCGACTATAACCTGCAGTTTCTCGACCACGTAATAGACAGCCCGGATATCTGCTGGGTGGGCTGTGCCAACGAGTTAAACGCCTCTTATGCCGCTGACGGATATGCCCGCTGTAAGGGCTTCGCCGCGCTGCTGACGACGTTTGGCGTCGGTGAATTAAGTGCCATGAACGGCATTGCGGGCAGCTATGCCGAGCATGTTCCGGTGCTGCATATTGTTGGCGCGCCGGGGATGGCGTCTCAGCAAAGGGGGGAACTGCTGCACCATACACTGGGCGATGGTGAGTTCCGCCATTTTTACCATATGAGCGAGCCGATCACCGTTGCACAGGCGATCCTGACCGAACAAAACGCCTGTTATGAAATCGACCGGGTACTGACGACGATGCTCCGGGAACGTCGCCCCGGCTATTTGATGTTACCTGCCGATGTGGCAAAAAAAGCCGCCACGCCGCCTGTAAACGCTCTCACGCTCCGGCATGCCCATGCCGATAGCGCCTGCCTGAAAGCGTTCCGGGATGCTGCGGAGCGTCAACTGGCAGCGAGTAAACGTACCGCGCTGTTAGCGGATTTTCTTGTCCTGCGCCATGGGCTGAAGCACGCGCTGCAGAAGTGGGTGAAGGATGTGCCGATGGCGCATGCCACGATGCTGATGGGCAAAGGCATTTTCGACGAACGTAACGCCGGTTTTTACGGTACCTACAGCGGTTCGGCCAGTGCCGGTCCGGTAAAAGAGGCGATAGAGGGGGCGGATACGGTGCTGTGCATCGGCACGCGTTTTACCGATACTCTGACGGCCGGGTTTACCCATCAGTTAACGCCTGCACAGACGATAGAAGTCCAGCCTCATGCCGCCCGCGTCGGCGATATCTGGTTTACCGGCATCCCGATGGCCCAGGCCATTGAAGCGCTGCTGGAGCTGTGCAAACAGCATATTCACGATAAGCCTGTTCCGGCATCGTACAGCGCGATGAATTTCCCTCAGCCGGACGGCTCGCTTACGCAGGAGAATTTCTGGCAAACGCTGCAAACGTTTATTCGCCCGGGAGACATCATCCTGGCCGATCAGGGCACCTCGGCCTTCGGCGCGATTGATCTGCGTTTGCCTGCCGACGTGAATTTTATCGTCCAGCCGCTGTGGGGCTCGATCGGCTACACCCTGGCCGCGGCGTTCGGTGCGCAAACGGCATGCCCGAACCGGCGGGTGATTGTGCTGACGGGGGATGGCGCGGCACAGCTGACCATTCAGGAGCTCGGGTCAATGTTGCGTGATAAACAACATCCCATCATTCTGGTGCTCAACAACGAAGGATACACGGTTGAAAGGGCAATTCACGGGCCGGAACAGCGTTACAATGACATTGCGCTATGGAACTGGACGCAAATCCCGCAGGCCCTGAGCCTCGATCCTCAGGCCCAGTGCTGGCAAGTCAGTGAAGCGGAGCAGCTGGCGGACGTGCTGGAAAAAGTGGCGCACCACGAGCGGCTCTCGCTAATTGAGGTGATGCTGCCAAAAGCGGATATCCCGCCGCTGCTGGGAGCGATTACCAAAGCGCTGGAAGCGCGCAATAGCGCCTGATTATTTGTCGTTTCGCCAGGCCATCATCATCGGTTTGCCCGCCAGCAGGAGCCAGGCGGGCAACATCACGATGCAGAGCAGCGGGAACAGCGTCGAATCCGGCACCACCACCGCCGCCATAAACAGGCTCAGCCATGCATCGCGCGTCACCACCAGTACCAGTCCCAGAATAGAGCAGGATACGGTAATCGCCGCCGGAACCGCGTCGACATGCTCGTGCAGCATCAGCCCCAGCGCCACGCCGACAAACACCGCCGGGAAGATACGCCCGCCGCGGAAACCGCACGCTGCAGCAACGACAAGCGCCGCCAGCTTGATGACGGCAAACAACAGGTAATCGGACACGCTAAACACCTGGCTGAAGGCCAGCTGCTGCATTTCGTCCAGACCTTTGAACAGGGTCACCGTTCCGCCAATTGCCCCTAAAACACCGAGGATTAGCCCCCCTGTTCCCAGAATCAATACCGGATGTTTGAGTTTATGCACCAGCCGGTGCAGGCGCGGAAGACACCATACCGCCACCATGCCCAGCGCGATGGCGATCGCGACGACGATGGCGCCGCTGAATATATCTGCAATCCGCATCTCTCCGTAGTGCGGCAGAGAGAGGGAAAAATGGGGATGGAAAAACAGGCTTGTCGTCAGCGCGCCGGCAGCCGCGGCCATCAGTGGAGCGAACAGCTTATCCCAGAGTGGGACGTCGTTATCACTGGCCAACGTCTGAGAAAAGATCAGGGCAGCAGCGACAGGCGTGCCAAAAAGCGCCCCGATGGTGCCTGCGGAGGCGAGGATGGTCCAGTCCAGCGCGCCGACGCGAGGCAGAATGCGTGCGCCGAGGAACACCGCCAGGCCAATATTCACCGCCATAATCGGATGCTCGGGACCCAGGCTGACGCCGCCCGCCAGGCCCACGATCAACGCGACGATCAGCCCCGGCAGTGCAGAGGGGGGAACCGGAGCGCCAATCAGAGGTTCCAGCGCCGGGTCCGGTCCGGCGTGGCCGGGACTGAAACGGATCGCCAGACCCACCGCAATACCGGTTAACGTCAGCATCAGGATGATCCACGCCGAAGAATCCGCGGTGACCCCCAGTTTTGCCGGAAGAGCTGTCCATAAGAGAGTTTGCAGCACCGACGCGATTTTCATCACGACGATAAGGACCAGGCTTGAGGCCACGCCAATGATCAGCGCCGGAATTGCCAGCAACAGCATGGTTCTGGCTCGCGGGTGGAGCATGATGATTTCCTTGTACAAAATGCAATGACGTTACTTTGCACATTAAGCCTTATGGCAATAGTGCAAAAGGTGCTGAAACGGTAAAGTTATTCTGTGACGAAGATCGATAATCCATGGGCATTCACCTTCCGGTCGTTGTTGTTATCACGCCTTGAATTTACAGTGTCCCAAAGATTTATTCTGACTTTAGCGGAGCAGTAGAAGAATGACAAAGTATGCTTTGGTAGGTGATGTGGGCGGCACGAACGCGCGCCTCGCATTATGCGATGTAAGTAGCGGTGAAATTTCCCGGGCGAAAACCTATTCCGGGCTGGATTATCCAAGTCTTGAGGCCGTTGTTCGCGTCTATCTGGACGAGCATCAGGTAAGCGTCGACGATGGCTGCATCGCCATTGCCTGTCCGATAACCGGCGACTGGGTCGCAATGACCAACCATACCTGGGCATTCTCCATCGCAGAGATGAAAAAGAATCTCGGTTTTGCGCATCTGGAAATCATCAATGACTTCACCGCGGTGTCCATGGCGATCCCGATGCTGAAGCCGGAACACCTGATTCAGTTTGGCGGCGCTGAACCGGTCGAGGGCAAGCCGATTGCGGTTTACGGCGCCGGTACCGGCCTGGGCGTGTCGCACCTGGTGCATGTTGCTCAGCGCTGGGTGAGCCTGCCGGGTGAAGGCGGCCATGTGGACTTTGCGCCAAACAGCGAAGAAGAGGGCATTATCCTCGAAGAGTTGCGCGCGGAGATCGGCCACGTTTCCGCCGAGCGCGTCCTGTCAGGACCGGGGCTGGTGAACCTGTATCGTGCGATTGTGAAATCGGACGGTCGTCTGCCGGAAAACCTGCAGCCGAAAGACGTCACTGAACGCGCGCTGGCGGACAGCTGCATCGACTGCCGTCGCGCTCTTTCGCTGTTCTGCGTCATTATGGGACGGTTCGGCGGCAACCTGGCGCTGACGCTGGGCACCTTTGGCGGGGTCTATATCGCGGGCGGGATCGTGCCGCGCTTCCTCGACTTCTTTAAAGCCTCCGGTTTCCGCGGTGGGTTTGAAGATAAAGGGCGTTTCAGAAGCTACGTACAGGACATTCCCGTTTATCTCATCGTGCATGATAACCCAGGCCTGCTGGGTTCGGGTGCCCACCTGCGTCAGGTTCTCGGTCAAATCCTCTGATGTATCATTACCCTCTCCCGCGGGAGAGGGCTCTTTCATTACAGGTGCATCAGTTGGCGGAACTCTTTCACTTTGCTGCGGCTCACCGGTACCTGAAAATCCAAATCCTTCAGGCGCAAAATATAGGTGTTGTTAAACCACGGTTCGATCTCGCGGATCTTATTTAAATTGACGCAAAACGAACGGTGGCAGCGGAAAAAGTGGGCTGCCGGAAGCTTGCTGCAGAATTCAGTAATGTTCATCGCCATGACATACGATTCCCGCCGCGTATAGACAAACGTCATCTTTTCGTGCGCTTCGGCGTAGTAGATATCGTTGACCGGGGTCACGATGATGCGCTCATCTTTGACCAGATTGATGGTGTCGTTTTCCCGTATCGTCGGGCTGGCGGTAGCCGGAGCGCTCTGTTGCTGCCATGCAGCCTCCAGCTTTTGCAGCATGCTGACAATTCGCGACTCCTGGTAAGGCTTCAGAATATAGTCAAATGCCTCCAGCTCGAAGGCTTCTACGGCATGCTCTTTCCATGCGGTAACGAACACAATAAACGGCTTATGGGCAAACTGATTGATATTTTGCGCCAGCAGCACGCCGTCCAGCGAGGGAATATTGATATCCAGAAAAATCGCGTCAACCCGGTTATGCTGCAGAAACTTCAGCACGTCCAGACCATCATCAAACGTACCCACAATCTCCATCTGGCTGTGGGTTTTGATAAGCCAGGTTAGTTCCTGTTGAGCCAGGAATTCATCTTCAACGATGATGACTTTCATATTACTCACCCTGAGGTAATAAAGATGTCGCCGCATGAACAGGGGAGCGCTCATTCGGGACGTAAAAAGCGATTTCAGTGCCTGGTTCAAGACGATGAATATGCAGCCCGTCGCCGTAGAGAAGCTTGACTCTGTGGTGCACGTTCAGCAGCCCGATTTTATTCCCGGGCATCTCATTAGACTCCACGCGCTCAATGACTTTTGGGTCAATCCCGTGGCCGGTATCGCGAACCGCAATTCGCACCCGGTTGCCGCTTTCGGTGATGCTGATGGTGACCACACCTTTGCCTTTACAGGGCTGAATACCGTGAACAATCGCGTTTTCAACCAGCGGCTGGATCAGCAGGCTCGGGATCACGCAGTTGACCTCTTCATCAATATCGTAAATCACCGTGAGCTTGTCGCCAAAGCGCGCCTGTTCAATCGCGATATAGTCTTTGATCTGATAAAGCTCTTTTTTAATGTCTATCTGCTCGTCATCTTTCAGTTCGATGTTGTAGCGCAGATAGCGCGACAGGTTAAAAATCAGCTGGCGCGCGGTGTCCGGATTCAAACGAATGGAAGAGGAGATAGCGTTGAGCGCGTTAAACAGGAAATGGGGATTAATTTTGCTCTGCAGCGCGCGCAGCTCTGCCTTATTTGCCATCTCACGCAGCTGTTCTGCCCGGGAGACCTCAAGCTGAGTAGAGATAATCTGCGACAGGCCAATGGCCATCTCCTGCAGCGTGGAGGTGATCTGATGCGCGTGGCAGTAATAAATTTTCAGCGTGCCCGTCACAACGCCTTTTTCCCATAGCGGGATCACCAGCATCGAGTGAATTTCCGGCGTTCGGTGAGCTTCATCATTGTTTTTAATGATGATTTTTCCGTAGTTAATCGCCTGTCTGGTGGTCGGACTAATGGTGTCATCACTGTCGCGATAGTTGTGTTCTCCAACGCCTACGTAGGCCAGCACGTGGTCGATATTGGTGATGGCGACGGCGTCAGCGTGAATGTCGTGGCGGATAATCTCGCAGACCTGGCGCAGCGACTCCGCGTTAACGTGGCGAAAGAGCGGCAGCGTTTTGTTGGCAATATCCAGCGCCAGCTTGGCCTGACGGGCGGCGCTGGCCTCTTTTTCCCCTTCAACGCTCTGTACCAGCAGCACGATAAAACCGATGCAGACGCTGCCCAGGATCATGGGAATACCGATTTTCGAGACGATATCCAGCCCCAGCGCGGTGGTGGGGGCCCAGACGACGACAAGGATCATGGTCAGCGTTTCGCACACCATGCCCGCAGCAATCCCGGCGCGCCAGCGCTGTTTTTTGGGGATCTTGCGGCCGATCCAGCCGGAAAGCACCCCGGCGATAATGCTGGTGATAAAGCATGGCACTGCCGTTACGCCACCGATATCAATCAAGTAGCGATGGGTCCCGGCAATCACGCCGGTGATGACACCCACCCACGGGCCAAACAAAATTCCGCCGGACATGACGGCGATAATGCGCACGTTAACCAGCGAACCCTCTACCGGCACCCCGGACCAGGTGCTGAACAGTGCGAACAGGGAAAAGATGGCGGTAACCGCCAGCAGCTCTTTCGGCGAGTGTGCGGATTTATGCAAAAGCTCGCGAAACAGGCGAATGCGAATCAGGAAGAACAGGCAAATCAGCATTAATGCCGCACGGTCAAAAACCGCCAGCAGCATAGTGAATATCTCGTGCACGGAGCAGACCTGGGCAAACGGGAAAGAACCATGATAAAAAACCTGGGGCGTATTGACCAGCTATCCGTCGGGTTTATCAAATGAGGAAAAACCATAGTTTACAAAGGGGATTGTCAGGTGAGGATTGATGCTACCCGATTTTTTCTCAGCCCCAAATCACCAGGTAACTGTTTTGATATCATTGTGTTAAATAACGGCTAACGGAAAGCCAATATCAGAACCCTGTTTCCATTTTCAGGCATTGCTGTGTTCCGGTTTTCACGGGGGCGCTTTTTTTTTCATTTCCCTCTCGACAGGGTGATTTTTTTCAGGTTATTTTCTAAGCACGCCACATCGGTGGCAGCGTCGCTCGGACGGTCCGGGCGCTAACGTTAATCTGAGGAATCTATGGCTGAATTCAGTCCTGAACGCCGTTTTACGCGTATCGATCGTCTCCCCCCTTATGTTTTCAATATCACTGCTGAACTGAAGATGGCTGCGCGTCGGCGCGGCGAAGATATTATCGATTTCAGCATGGGTAACCCTGACGGCCCAACGCCACCGCATATCGTTGAAAAGCTCTGCACGGTTGCCCAGCGCCCGGATACGCACGGCTACTCAACCTCGCGCGGTATTCCCAGGTTACGTCGCGCGATCTCGCGCTGGTATCAGGATCGTTATCAGGTTGATATCGATCCTGAAAGTGAGGCGATTGTCACCATCGGCTCGAAAGAAGGGCTGGCACATCTGATGCTGGCCACGCTGGATCACGGTGATACGGTGCTGGTACCCAATCCAAGTTACCCAATCCATATCTACGGCGCGGTGATTGCCGGGGCGCAGGTTCGCTCTGTTCCGCTGGTGGAAGGTGTCGATTTCTTTAACGAACTGGAACGTGCCATTCGCGAAAGCTACCCGAAACCCAAGATGATGATCCTCGGTTTCCCGTCGAACCCAACGGCCCAGTGCGTGGAGCTGGATTTCTTCGAGAAAGTTGTCGCTCTGGCCAAGCGTTATGACGTGCTGGTGGTTCATGATTTAGCCTACGCCGATATCGTCTATGACGGCTGGAAAGCCCCGTCGATAATGCAGGTTCCGGGCGCGCGTGACGTGGCGGTGGAGTTCTTTACCCTGTCGAAAAGCTACAACATGGCGGGCTGGCGTATTGGCTTTATGGTGGGTAACAAAACGCTGGTAAGTGCACTGGCGCGTATCAAGAGTTACCACGATTACGGTACCTTCACGCCGCTGCAGGTTGCCGCTATTGCCGCTCTGGAGGGCGATCAGCAGTGCGTTCACGACATTGCTGCTCAGTATAAACGTCGCCGCGACGTACTCGTTAAAGGGTTACATGAGGCTGGCTGGATGGTGGAGATGCCGAAAGCGTCCATGTATGTCTGGGCGAAAATTCCGGAACCGTACGCAGCGATGGGATCGCTGGAGTTTGCTAAAAAGCTGCTGCAGGACGCGAAGGTGTGTGTGTCCCCGGGCATCGGCTTTGGTGATTATGGCGACACCCACGTGCGCTTTGCTTTAATCGAAAACAGCGACCGTATTCGTCAGGCGGTGAGGGGCATCAAGAGTATGTTCCGGGCCGATGGCCTGCTCTCAGCAAAGAGCGTTGCTGAAAACCCCGTGTCCTCATGACAAAAAAACAGGAGCCAAATGGCTCCTGTTTTTTTGACTGCATGTTCTCACTAGATCATCAGGGCAAAGGTTCCGGCCCAGACTAAAACGATCACCGAAATGCCCATAAAGAAATATTTCACGTTTCATCGCTCCGCGTATCTTGTGGTACGCATTTAAAAACAGAGTCCAACTGATTATAGAGAACTGAAATCCCGGCTAAACAGAAATGAGAATTTTCCCGTTACGCCGATGACTCCCGCTCAGAATTCTGTGCTTTCCTGGTGCCAGACGGCGCTAATGTACGCTTAAAAATGAGGGGTGACAAGAGGGATTTTTTTAAATAATTTCCGCCACTTACGAGTGTCGTGGAACGGCGACAGTTTGATTTCACAGCGCAATAAATTCACTTTGGGCGACGCCATCAAAGACGGTTTTGCAGTGAGATGACAGGTGATTGAAAAGGCTAGTTTCTTAGCGAAACTAACCTTCATGCAGGGCTTAAATATAGAGGGAGGCTTCGCCAAGAGGACGCGTTTTGAAACGACGATGCATCCAGAGATATTGCTCCGGTGCGCGCATGATTTCAGTTTCGATGACCTTATTGATAAACGCAGCCGCTTCACACTCGTTTTCCGGATAGTTAGCCATTTCCGGAGAGATGTGCAGACGGTAGCCTGACTTATCCGCTTTTCTCACCATCGTCACGGTCAGCATGGAGGCACCTGACAAACGCGAAATGACGAAAGTCCCGTTGGTCGTCGCTACATCCTTCACGGCAAAGAAGGGGGCAAAGCTGCTGCCTTTGCGTCCGTAATCCTGGTCAGGAGCGAACCAGACGGCCTCACCTTTCTTCAGGGCGCCAACCATACCGCGCAGGTTGTTACGGCTGATCATCGCTTTATTGGAGCGCATGCGGCCTCGCGTCTGAACCCACTCCATCAGTGCACTGTTGTGCGGTCTGTAGGTTGCCATCATTGGCTGACAAAGGCCCATCACGCGCCCGCCAAGCTCCAGCGACATAAAGTGCACGCCAACAACCATCACGCCGCGTTTTTGCAGCTGAGCGCGTTTAAGGTTGTCCAGTCCTTCTACATCAAACCATTTACGGACGCGTTCATCCGGCCAGAACCAGGCCATGCCGGTTTCAAGCAGCGCCATGCCGATGGATTTAAAGTTTTCAGAGATCAGTTTTTCGCGCTCTTCAGCATTGTACTGAGGAAAGCAAAGCTCGATGTTTTTACGCGCGATAGATTCGCGACGCTTCAGGAAATAGCGGGATGCGCTGCCCAGTTTCGACCCCAGCATACGCAGCACAGGGTAGGGGAGTTGTACCAGCAGCCAGAGAACGCCAAGACCAAACCATGTAAACCAGTAACGCGGGTGTAAAAACGCGCGTTGAAATTTGGATTGAGACAAAATAGAGAAACCTATGTAGAGCCGGTGAAAGTAACGCTTAGTGCGATACCACGTGCCTATTAGACCGTAGTACAAGGTCATGGTTGCAGGCTTTACCGATCTTTACGGCGTTACCTGGCCATAGCTGACGTTGGGTGGGCGGTATAATGTAACACCGTTATACGATATGTGCTATTACTCGTTTTTGATTAAAAAAGCGACGATCCAGGAGGTGTTTGATTTTACAGATTTTATAAACAGCCGCATTGAGAGCATCCCTCCTTCTTGGGCGGCGAGCAGAAGCCTCTGTGCAAGGATAAAGTCAATTCACGAACAAGCACGGTATTAATGATTGACGACTCGTTAAGTATCCGAAAATGAATTTTTTACTACATATAATAAATAAGAATTTTCACAAGGAAAAATCTTATATATTATTCATGCTATCAATAAAATATTCACTTTTCATAATTTTTCGTTTCTTCTTTTTTTGCGTTCCTCAATAGCTTCTTTCAGTTAATTCATGCTTTTTTGACAAAGTGTCGTGATGCAAATCAAAATAAGTTGTTTTTATTAGTATCTCACTGGTTGCGATCCTTTTAACGATATAAATATTTGGTTTGCGCGAAAAGAGTAGTTTCTTTTTCTGCCTTGGCAGGGCATTACACAATAATAGTTTAGCAGAAAATTCTTAAGAAATTCCTCATTACGGGTTAATGATCTGCGTATTTGATTTTGTGTCGATCATTATTCTATGATTGCGCATCAACGCGATACCGTGAAGTTGGCATAGCAAAACCAAAGAGGGATGATGAGATGGCTGACAGTTTTCAGAATGAAGTGCCTAAGGCACGTATTAACCTAAAGCTTGACCTGCATACTGGCGGAGCAAGCAAGAAAATGGAATTACCATTGAAATTGCTTGTTGCGGGTGATTTTAGTAATGGGCAGGACACAGCGCCAATATTTGAGCGCGAAAAGGTTAATATCACGAAGAACAATTTTGATAGCGTTCTTTCCGAATATTCCCCAAAAGTTAATCTGACCGTTAAAAATACGCTGGCTGATGATGGCGGTGAGGACAACATTCAGCTGACTTTTCAGAGCATGAAAGATTTCACGCCAGAGCAGGTGGCTGCTCAGATACCGCAACTGAAGGCGATGCTGGCGATGCGCAACTTGCTCCGTGATTTGAAAGCCAACCTTTTGGACAACCAGACTTTCCGAAAAGAGCTGGAAAAAATCGTTCTTGACCAGTCGCTTAGCGCTGAGTTGCGAAATGAATTATCCGCACTGGCGTCAAAAAAATCCTAACCATCAGGCTGTTTTAACGGATTAATCAAGGAATGCTCATGTCTGTACAAAATAATATTACTGGCGGTGAAAGCGTGGTGCTGGAGCGCCCAGCAGCGGGTGGGGTTTACGCTTCCCTGTTTGAGAAAATCAATCTGAGCCCGGTCTCTGAGCTGAGCGCGCTGGATATCTGGCAAGATGCGCAGGCGATGTCGGATGCCACCGCCGATGAACGTCTGACTGCAGGTATGCAGGTCTTTCTGGAGTGTCTGACCAAAGCAGGCTCGAAAGTCGAAAAACTGGATAAAAGCCTGATTGATCACCACATCGCTGAGCTCGATTTTCAGATCAGCCGCCAGCTGGACGCTGTAATGCACCATGATGAATTTCAGGCGGTTGAGAGCCTGTGGCGTGGGGTGAAGTCGCTGGTGGATAAAACCGATTTTCGCCAGAACGTGAAAATTGAGCTTCTGAGTATGTCTAAAGAAGACCTGCGCCAGGACTTTGAAGACTGTCCGGAGGTGATCCAGAGTGGTCTTTATAAACACACCTACATCGACGAATATGATACCCCGGGCGGCGAGCCGATTGCGGCGCTGATTTCCGCTTACGAGTTCGACGCTTCAGCGCAGGATGTCGCTCTGCTGCGCAATATCTCTAAAGTCTCTGCTGCGGCACATATGCCATTTATCGGCTCGGCAGGCCCGAAATTCTTCCTCAAGGATTCAATGGAAGACGTTGCTGCGATTAAAGATATTGGTAACTATTTTGACCGCGCCGAGTACATCAAGTGGAAATCGTTCCGCGATACGGACGACGCGCGCTACATCGGTCTGGTGATGCCCCGCGTACTGGGACGTTTGCCGTATGGCCCGGATACCGTTCCGGTTCGTAGCTTCAATTATGTCGAAGAAGTCAAAGGTCCGGATCACGACAAATACCTGTGGACCAACGCATCGTTTGCTTTTGCGTCCAACATGGTGCGCAGCTTTATCAATAATGGCTGGTGTGTACAGATCCGTGGGCCACAGGCTGGTGGTGCGGTTCAGGACCTGCCTATCCATCTGTACGATCTCGGTACCGGCAATCAGGTAAAAATCCCGAGCGAAGTGATGATTCCTGAAACACGTGAATTCGAATTTGCGAATCTGGGCTTCATTCCTTTGTCCTATTACAAAAACCGCGACTACGCCTGCTTCTTCTCGGCTAACTCCACGCAGAAACCGGCGCTCTATGACACCGCAGATGCAACGGCGAACAGCCGCATCAATGCGCGTCTTCCGTACATCTTCCTGCTGTCGCGTATCGCCCACTACCTGAAGCTGATTCAGCGCGAAAACATTGGCACCACTAAGGATCGCCGACTTCTGGAGCTGGAGCTGAACACCTGGGTCCGCAGTCTGGTGACCGAAATGACCGATCCGGGCGATGAACTTCAGGCGTCTCACCCACTGCGTGACGCGAAAGTAGTGGTGGAAGATATTGAGGACAACCCGGGCTTCTTCCGCGTGAAATTGTACGCTATCCCGCACTTCCAGGTGGAAGGGATGGACGTCAATTTGTCGCTTGTTTCACAGATGCCGAAAGCGAAAGCGTAAAAACAGGCAGGAAGCCGATGAAAACGGAACAACCGTTATGGGGTAGGGGCATTATGGTCTCTCCCCAGCATTTTCAGCAACAGGTCGCGTATGCGGCCTGGTCTGCCGAATGTATTGCCCGGCTGGGACTCATCTCACCCTGGGGGGTCATTGACGCCACTTTCGAACCGGAATCTCTCAAGCTTGGATGTCTCCAGGCCCGTCATCTGCATGTCCGTTTTCAGGACGGAACGCTGATTGATACAGACAATGCAGATTCTCTGCCGCCTGTGTTGTCGCTTGAAAGTGAATCGCAGGAGGTGACGGTGATGCTGGCGCTTCCGCTACTGCGGGCGAATGGCGGTAACTGCCTTAAACCCGATGAAGTGGCCGAGCGCCCGGTGCGTTATCGCCAGCGCTGGCGGGATGTGCGCAATGCATTTGGGGAAGACACCCGTCAGATTGCGGTGATGCAACCGGAACTGACGCTGCGTTTTGACCATCAGAACAACAGTGATTATCTGACTTGTCCGGTCGCCCGCCTGCAGCAAGATTCGCAGGGGTTATGGCAATTAGATGAGACGTTTCTCCCCCCTCTGTTGACCATTCAGGGCAGCCCCTGGTTGGTAACCCAACTGGAACAGCTCATGACCCAGCTACGGGCTCGACTCTGTCGTCTGATGGCAATGCGGCGCGAAAGCAATGAGCGTATGGCTGACTTTGCCGTGGCTGATGTCTCTCTGTTCTGGCTGCTCAACGCGCTGAATAGCGCTGAGCCCGTACTGGGTCAGTTCCAGCGTAATCTGCAAAGCCCGCCGGAACGTCTGTATCCGGAGCTTTCTCGCCTGGCGGGGAGCTTGCTGACATTTTCTCTGGAGCACCAGGTGAACGCCATTCCGGTCTGGCATCATGAGCAACTTAACGCGGTATTTCCGCCGTTGTTTGATTTACTTAGCGATCTGCTTGAAGCCAGTTTGCCGTCCCGCGTGGTGGCTCTGACGCTCGACTATGACCCACGACTGCACTTCTGGCAGGCTCGCCTGCATGACCCGCGTCTGCGCGAAGGAGCGGATTACTATCTTTCTGTACGGTCGCCGATACCGGTGGCGCAGTTGCAGGAACAGTTCCCGCGCCAGTGTAAGGTGGGCAGTCCTGACCATGTGCGTGGGATCGTCAACTCATCCCGCGTGGGTGTACCGCTGATGCCGCTGCGTCATGTGCCAGCCGCCATTCCGCTGCGCCTGGAAAATCAGTATTTCAGTCTCGACCTCTCGCATCCTTTGGCGGCCGAAATGCTCCAGAGCGGGACATGCATGTTTTACGTCCCGGGCATGCTTGGTGAGCCTGAACTTGAACTCTTTGCGGTACTGAGAACATGAGTGAGCGTAAACGCGGCATTGCCGTGCCTGTTGATATTGACGCACTGCTGCAGGATACCTGGCTTCAGGTCATCAGCCTTCGCCATGGCCCGCTGTTTCAGGAAGGTGAAGGTCGGGTCTTATGGGAACGCTGTATCGCTGATGTAGAGCGCGTTCAGCGTGAACTAAAAGCGAGTGAGCTCGATGAAGCCAGCTGTAGGCATATCCTCACTGCACAATGTGCATTGCTTGATGAAGCGGTAAAAGGCCGCGGTGTAGAGGATGATGCCTGTGTGCAGTGGTATGACATTCCTTTGCAGGGACACTTCCTCGGCACGATGGATGCCGGTGACACCTTGTGTGACAGGATGCGCGATGTGCTGCGTGAACCTGCACCAGACAATGCCGTACTGACCTGCTTTCAGCGGGTAATGATGCTCGGTTTTCTGGGTAGTTACCGCTCGCTAAGCGATCCTGAGCGTCAGAAGCTGGTCAGCGCCCTCAATGAACGTGTTACGCCGTTCAGCTATCCGCAGACTCACCCTGTTCTGGCAGAGAGTCGCACCGGACGGGGGACGGGAGGCTGGCTGGCGTCATGGCCCGCTCGTATCGGCCTGAGCGTGATTGTTCTTGCCGCGCTCTGGTGGGGACTGGATCAATGGCTCGATCAGATGCTGCTGACCCTGTTGCCGGGAGTCATAAAATGAGTCCTGTACAACAGCGCGGGCTTGCGCTGTGGGCCGCCCTGCTGAGTGCTGTGGTATGCCTGGCTTTTTTGCCGTTATCCCGGCTGGCTTCAGTGCTCGTTCTGCTGGCGATGATCGGGGTTATCGTCGCGTTCTGGTATATCGCCAGACCTCGTGCGGAGCATGACGCCAGCCTGCGTCTGGATGACCTTCCTGAAACCACTTACCGTCAACCTGTGGTGCTGGTTTGTGGTGATATGCCTCTGACCTGGCCGCAACAGTCACCGGTACTGACCGTCACGCAGGGATGCTGGATCCGCGTTGAGGATCATCAGGATCTGGAGCAGGTTGCCCGTCAGGTACTGTTGCAGCGCCCGGACTGGGGGCGTCAGCTGTCGGTGATGGTCAGTGTCTGTCCGCAGAAACACGTCGACAGCGAAGCCCTGACAAGTCGTCTGTTGGCTTTGCGCTGGCAAATTAGTCAGTTGCGTAAAGAAACGGGACATTCTGTGCCATTGATTCTGAATGGTCAGATAGGCAGTGCGATGACGGATGACATGCTCTGGCAGGCCGCTATTCCGGGTGAAGGGTGGACTGTCTGGCGTGAGTCGAATGCGCCTTGTTCAATTGCCGCATGGGTCACCACCGGCGGTGCGCCTGTGATGCAGCAGCAGGTGCTGATGAATAGCCTGATGAGTTGGTTCCATCAGCATGTCCAGGCGGTATTCATCGATGATAATCCTGATGTTCCGGCCATTGCACCTGCAGCAATGCTGTGGGGAATGGGGCCGATTCTTGCCGGAAGCCTTGCGTCATCGGCCTGGACGGCGTGGTTGTCGCGTCATACCGCCATGCAGCAGGTGTCTGGCTGGCACCCGGTGGGAACGGACAGTACGGTGATCTCCCCACTTCCGGATTTCATCCTGCCACAGCTACCGGAAGGGGGAGGACTCACTCCCCGTGCCCGGACCTGGCGCTGCGTCCTTGGCATTTTCACCCTGGCTGCTATTACCGCGCTGCTTTGTAGTGGCTGGAATAATCGCCAGCTATTGCATCGCGTGAGCTTCGATATTATCCGTTACGATCGCATTTCTATGGATGACTACGGTCCGAAAGCCGACGCCGTTGCCGTCCTGCAAAAGGATGCGGCATTGCTGGATGACCAGGCGCGTAACGGCGTACCGGCCCGATTAGGCCTGGGGCTTTATCAGGGGGAGCGACTCCGGATGCCGGTGCTGGAGGCCATCCGTTCGTATGTTCCTCCGCCCCCCAAACCTCAGCCGCAGCCCAAACCAGTACCGAAAATTGTGCGCCTCGACAGCATGTCGCTGTTCGATACCGGCAGATACGACCTTAAACCCGGTTCGACGAAGCTGCTGGTCAATTCCCTGGTCGGTATCAAAGCAAAACCGGGCTGGCTGATTGTTGTGTCAGGGCATACCGATAACACCGGCAATCCACAACTGAACCAGACGCTGTCCCTGAAACGTGCCGAAGCGGTACGCAACTGGATGCGTGACACCGGCGACGTGCCGGAAAGCTGTTTTGCGGTACAGGGCTATGGCGAAAGCCGTCCTGCCGCAACCAACGACACTCCGGAAGGGCGGGCGCTCAACCGTCGTGTCGAAATCAGTCTGGTACCGCAGGCCAATGCCTGTCAGATACCCGGCAAACACCCGGCGTCATCGCAGGATGATGGCGTCTCAGAAAATAAAACGGAGTAATTAACATGGCAATTCCTGTTTATCTTTGGCTGAAGGACGACGGCGGCGCGGACATTAAAGGGTCTGTGGACGTTCAGGATCGTGAAGGCAGCATCGAAGTGGTGGCACAGCAGCACAACCTGTACATCCCGACCGATAACAACACCGGCAAGCTGACCGGGACCCGTATCCACACCCCGTTCCTGTTCACTAAGGAAATCGACTCCTCCAGCCCGTACCTGTACAAGGCGGTGACCACCGGTCAGACCCTGAAATCCGCTGAGTTCAAGTGGTACAAAATCAACGACGCGGGCCAGGAAGTGGAGTACTTCAACACCAAACTGGAAAACGTGAAGGTAGTGAAGGTGAATCCTGAAATGTATGACATCAAGGATCCATCTAAAGAGAAGCACAACCACCTTGAACGCGTTGAACTGCGTTACGAAAAAATCACCTGGACCTACAAAGACGGCAACATCATTCATTCCGATTCCTGGAACGAACGCGCCACCGCGTAATCCTGATGCGGGCAGGTTTTTCCTGCCCGCAGTTTTTTGCTGAGCGCCTGAGACGCGGGCGCTCAGCAAAGAAAACACAACCTGCCTGCCTGACCTTATGCGCTTTGGTGAACAGCGAGGGGCGGTAGCGTGTCCAGGAACCGACAAAGAGAGAATCTCATGGAAAATCCAGCCATCCTGTTACGTCGTCTGAACCCTTACTGCGCCCGCGCGATGGAAGGGGCGGCATCGCTCTGCCAGACCCGTGCCCATGCCGAAATTCTGCCGGAGCACTGGCTGCTGAAGCTGCTGGAGCAAGGCGAGGGGGATCTCACTGTGCTGGCACGCCGCTACGAGTGGGATATGGATGGCATCTGGCAGGATCTGCTCGGCTGGCTGGATAAACAACCTCGCTCCGTGCGCCATCGGCCCCAGCTCTCAGAAGACATCCAGACTCTGATGCAGCAAGCCTGGCTACTGGCCTCACTCAATGGTGAAGAGCACATTCGCAGCGTCCATCTGCTGATGGCGCTGGTGGAAAAACCAAAACTGGCTCGTTGTGACGGCCTCTGGCCGTTGTTAACGCTTGGCCAGAGCCAGTTGGAGCGCCTGAGACCGTTGCTGGATGCGCAATCGGATGAGCGTCCGGAAATGCAGCGCGAAGCTGAGCTGGCACAGAACCACGGCGGTGAAGTGGAGTTTGTCGGGCGTCCGGCTGGTGAGGAAATGGAAGAGGGGGAACTGAGTCCTGCACTGCAGAACGCGCTGGACAAATTCACCCTCGATGTCACCGCCAAAGCGAAGGAAGGGAAGATCGATCCTGTGTTTGGCCGTGACACAGAAATCCGGCAGATGGTGGACATCCTTTCTCGTCGCCGCAAAAACAACCCGATTCTGGTCGGCGAGCCGGGCGTGGGGAAAACCGCACTGGTTGAAGGTCTGGCATTGCGTATTGCCGAGGGTAATGTGCCTGAATCCCTGAAAACGGTCACTCTGCGTACCCTCGACCTGGGCCTGCTGCAGGCCGGTGCTGGCGTGAAAGGGGAGTTCGAACAGCGGCTGAAAAACGTCATCGACGCGGTGCAGCAATCACCGTCCCCGGTCCTGCTGTTTATTGATGAAGCGCATACCATCATCGGCGCGGGCAACCATGCGGGCGGCGCCGATGCAGCGAACCTGCTAAAACCAGCGCTGGCGCGTGGTGAACTGCGTACCATTGCGGCCACCACCTGGAGTGAGTACAAGCAGTACTTTGAACGCGATGCCGCACTGGAGCGCCGCTTCCAGATGGTCAAAGTGGACGAGCCGGATGACGACACCGCCTGTCTGATGCTCCGTGGTCTGAAATCCCGCTACGCCGAGCACCATAACGTGCACATTACCGACGATGCGGTGCGCGCGGCAGTTACGCTTTCTCGTCGCTATCTGACGGGCCGCCAGCTGCCGGACAAGGCAGTTGACCTGCTCGACACCGCCGCAGCGCGCGTCCGCATGAGCCTCGACACCGTGCCGGAGCAGCTGACCTGCATTCGCTCGCAGATCACCTCTCTTGAAATGGAGAAGCAGGCACTGCTGGAAGATATTGCTGTCGGCAATCAGAGCCATGGTGAACGCCTGACCGTCATTGAGCAGGAAGAGAACGATCTTATCGTTGCTCTCGACGAGCTTGAAACTCAATACGGGCAGGAACTGAAACTCACCGAACAACTGCTGGAAAGCCGCCAGGACATCTCCCGTCAGAGCGAGACGCACGCGCTGCAGCAGGAACTGCACGGCATGCAGCACAGCAACCCGCTGCTCTCGCTAGATGTGGATGTGCGCACCGTTGCCAATGTGATTGCTGACTGGACAGGCGTTCCGCTGTCATCGCTGATGAAAGATGAGCAGACCGAACTGCTTACCCTGGAAGATGAAATTGGCAAACGTGTGGTCGGGCAGGATGTGGCGCTCGCGGCCATCGCCCAGCGTCTGCGTGCGGCAAAAACGGGTCTCACCTCCGAGAATGGCCCGCAGGGCGTATTTCTGCTGGTGGGCCCGAGTGGGGTGGGGAAAACCGAAACCGCCCTGGCTCTGGCGGACGTGATGTACGGCGGTGAAAAATCACTGATTACCATCAACTTGTCCGAGTACCAGGAGCCTCATACTGTTTCCCAGTTGAAGGGCTCCCCTCCGGGCTACGTTGGCTACGGTCAGGGCGGTATTCTCACCGAAGCCGTGCGTAAGCGACCGTACAGCGTGGTGCTGCTCGATGAAGTCGAAAAAGCGCACCGCGACGTGATGAACCTGTTCTACCAGGTGTTCGACCGTGGCTTTATGCGCGACGGTGAAGGTCGTGAAATCGACTTCCGTAACACCGTTATTCTGATGACCTCCAACCTCGGCAGCGACCACCTGATGCAGCTGCTGGACGAACAACCTGAATCCACCGAAGGCGATCTGCACGAACTGCTGCGTCCGATCCTGCGTGACCACTTCCAGCCCGCGTTGCTGGCCCGCTTCCAGACCGTGATTTACCGTCCGCTGGCGGAAGCGGCCATGCGTACCATCGTGGAAATGAAGCTGTTACAGGTTAGCAAGCGCTTGCATCGCCACTACGGCCTGACCACGCAGATTAATGAGAGCCTGTATGACGCCCTGACCGCCGCCTGCCTGCTGCCGGATACCGGGGCGCGCAATATCGACAGCCTGCTGAATCAACAAATTCTGCCGGTGCTGAGCCAGCAGTTGCTGACCCGTATGGCCGACAGACAAAAACCACGGTCGTTACACCTGAGCTGGAGCGAAGAAGAGGGCATTGGCCTGGAATTTGACGTTCAGGAAGGAGTGGACGCATGAGTAATAATCCTCCGTTAAGGTTCAGCCATAACCACCACCTGCTGGCGGTGAAAGGCTGTGAGTCCGCGCTCGACGTGCTGGCGTTTGAAGGCGATGAAGCCCTGAGCACACCGTTCCGCTACCGTATTGAATTCACCAGCGGTAACCACGCCATCAGTAAAGAGATGATGCTGATGAAAGGGGCTTCCCTGACGCTGCAGGCCCCGGTAGACCAGGGTTACGGCATCAGAGTGCAGCAGGCCGTGCGCACCCTTCAGGGGGTGGTGACCGGCTTTGAACGCCTCGGCACATCAAAAGACGAAACCCGTTATGCCCTGACGCTCCGGCCGCGACTGGCGCTGCTTGACCGCTCGCACCAGAACGCCATTTACCAGGACATGTCGGTCCCGCAAATCGTGGAAAAAATCTTGCGCGAACGTCACGGTATGCGCGGCCAGGATTTTCTGTTCTCGCTCACTAAAGAGTATCCGCGCCGTGAGCAGGTGATGCAGTACGGCGAGAATGACCTGCACTTCATCACCCGCCTGCTGGGTGAGGTCGGTATCTGGTTCCGCTTCACCACCGACACGCGCCTGAACATCGACGTGGTGGAGTTTTACGACAGCCAGCAGGGGTACGAGAAAGGCCTGACCCTGCCGTCGGTGCCGCCGTCAGGCCAGCACTCGCATGGCGTGGATTCGGTGTGGGGGATGGAGAGCCATCACAACGTGGTGCAGAAGCAGGTCAGCACCCGGGACTACAACTACCGTCAGGCCACAGAGGATATGAATACGCTGGTTGACGTCACCCGGGGGGACGCGACCACGTACGGAGAAGCGTATCACTATGCTGACAATTATCTGACGCCGGGTAGCGCGTATGAGCGTAATCCGGCACCCGAGTCCGGGGCGTTTTATGCCCGCATCCGGCACGAGCGCTACCTGAACGGCCAGACGCGGACCCGGGCCATCACCAGCAGTCCGGCGCTCTCTCCGGGGATGCTGCTCAAAGTCACCGGCGGGTATGAAGTGGCGGAGGTGTTTGCGCAGGGCGTGGTCATCACGGCGATGCAGACCCACGCGCGGCGGGATGAAGACTTCAGCCTTCGTTTTGACGGTATTCCGGACAGCCCGGATTTCAGCTTCCGCCCCGAGCCGGGAGAACGTCCGGTGATGGCCGGTACGCTGCCGGCCCGCGTCACCAGTACCACTGAAAATGACACATACGGCCATATCGATAAGGACGGGCGCTACCGCGTCAACATGCTGTTTGATCGTGACAGCTGGGAGACGGGATTCGAAAGCCTGTGGGTGCGCCAGTCCCGCCCTTATGCAGGGGACACTTACGGCCTGCACCTGCCGCTGCTGGCGGGCACCGAGGTGGCAATTGGCTTTGAGGACGGTAACCCGGACCGGCCGTACATTGCCGGCGTGCTGCATGACTCGGCGCACGGCGACCACGTCACTATCCAGAATTACAAACGCAACGTCCTGCGCACCCCGGCGAACAACAAAATCCGCCTTGATGACGAGCGCGGAAAAGAGCATATCAAGGTCAGCACGGAGTACGGCGGGAAGAGCCAGCTGAATCTGGGTCACCTGGTCGACAGCGAAAAACAGCAGCGCGGTGAGGGGTTTGAGCTCAGGACGGACAGCTGGGGTGCGATACGGGCGCAGAAAGGGATATTTATCAGCGCTGATGGCCAGATGAAAGCGCAGGGTCAGGTGCTGGAGATGCAGGCAGCGATGAGCCAGCTGGAGCAGGCGCGGTCGCTGGCTGAAGCGTTACGCAGCGCGGCAGAAGCGGCGAGGGCTGAACTGGCAGATGTGCAGACGCAGAAGGCGCTGCTGTCAGAGGCGCTGACGGATTTAAAGAAAGCGGCGCTGCTGGTCTCGGCACCGGAGGGAATAGCGCAGGTGACAGGGAAAAGCCTGCAGCAGTCGGCGGGAGACAACATCATCAGCACCAGCGGCGGGCACACAGATTTCAGCGCACTGAAAAGATTCACCGTGGCGGCCGGGGAGCGGGTAAGTCTGTATGCGCAAAAGCTGGGCATCAAAATGTTTGCCGGCAAAGGGAAGGTGGAGATCCAGGCGCAGGGGGATGAGATGACGCTGGATGCGCTGAAGGATATCCGCATCAGCAGCAGTGAGGGAAAACTCATCATCAGCGCGAAGCAGGAGATAGTGCTGACGAGCGGCGGAGGATATATCCGGATAGCAGACGGAACGGTGGAGTGTGCGGCGCCGGACAAAATCATCGAGCGCGGGGCGGTGTGGCAGAAGTTTGGTGGGCAGAGCATAAGTCAGGCAATGCAGTGCTGGGAAAACGCCGAATTTGCCATAACGCCTGAAGTCAGGCGGTTATCGGATGACTCGCCGGTGGCTGGTCTGACGCTGGGTTTAACAGGTGCGGATGGCACGCAGCAAAGTCTGGCAACCTCCGCTTCAGGGGCCACTGCGGTGCAGAATAATATTAATATCGATTCTCTCAACGCCTCTTTGCTGGATAAAACATAAGGCGTTGCGTTATTTCGAAGTATATCTTCGGGGAAAGCACCGTGTTGGTTGTCACGAAGGTCTTTCTGAAGATTATTTTCCTGAACGGAAAAAGGACAGAATTCATGACGGAAGAAAATACGACAGGTAATGAGAGCAGTCCCTCGACGATCTACATAAAACCAGAATGGGATGACAATGGAAAGGTCTACTGGCCTGGCATACAGAATCAGAAAAAATCAAAGAATGCTAAAGCTGTTTTGCTGCAGCCTCCTGTCAAAGCGATCCCCGTTATCTTCCTTCCTGGAGTGATGGGGACCAATTTGATGGGAACTGACGAAGGAAAGGAAAATGACATCTGGCGTGGCGATAGTTTGGGAGGCGTATTTCTTAAATGGGCACGCAAGGATGGTACTGAACGAAGAGAGTTACTTAATCCCGACACTACTAAGGTGGACAATCGCGGGGATATTAACCAGACCCTCTATTCTCCGCTTTCCGATGACGGAAAAATATTTACAACCCGCCGGGAGCGGGGCTGGGGAGAGGTTTTATCCTTCAGCTACGGTAAATTTATAAGCGTTTTCCAGGGGGCGCTGTTGGATGACTGGCAGCAGGATCTTGTTCACTATGGTAAATCAACGTCGGAGAAAAATGGGGTACTAAGTCAGTTGGTTGGCAAATCGCTGTCTAAAGGGATAGATACTGAAATTACCGGCGAATCCATCCTGACTCAGCAGGAACTGAACCATTTCAAGAACTTTTTATTCCCGGTTCACGTCTATGGCTATAACTGGCTTCAGGATAATAAAACCTCGGCGCAAGGACTGGTTGCCTTTATCGACAGGACTATCAGCCTCTACAAAAATGAGCGCGGCCACGGTATGCCCTTTCCCGCCGGGCAGGAAAAAGTCATTATCGTTACCCATTCCATGGGCGGGCTGGTGGCGCGTTACGCGTCCCAGGTGTTGGGCGCAAAAGATAAGATTCTGGGTATAGTGCATGGGGTGATCCCCGATCTTGGCTCACCGGCAGCGTACCGCCGCATGAAGGTTGGCGCAAAACAGGAAGGCATGGCCGGAGCCGTATTGGGTAATACCGCAGAAGAGCTGATGCCGGTCCTGGCCAGGGCTCCCGCGCCGCTTCAGCTCTTACCTTCGGCGAAATACCTTTCCGGAGCGCCCTGGCTGAGCGTGGAAGGGGCTGGCGAAGACGGCAGCGATGTAAAACTACCGCAAGCCGGGGATCCTTTCGGGGAGATTTACCTCAACAAGACGCTGTGGTATCGCCTGTATGAGTCCGACATTATCGATAAGGACGAGGCGGTGAGTCAGAGTAACTGGACTAACTACGTACATTTAGTTGATAAGCCTGTCCGCAAGTTTATTTCTTTCATGGATAGTAGGGGCTATCATCCTAATACTTACGTTTTCTATGGGCATAATATCGCCTCCGATGGCACGCTGACATGGCAAAAAACCTCCATTACCTACCCGAAAAACAGCCATGATAGTGACAGAAAGCTACCCAACAACTACAGAGAGATCCCCCTTCCTTTTAATCGTTCTCAGATGTATGAGATCAACTCATCAAAAACCGCTGGGGATGGCACGGTGCCGGTGGAGTCGCTGAGCGCCATTTGCCGTAACAGCGAAATCAAAAGCGTTCTGGCTATCGACGTGGACCACCAGGGAGCCTATGACGTCAGCAGCATGAAGGATATTCAGGCCAGGCCAGCCCTGCAGTTTACTCTCAGAGCCATTGTGAAAATGGTCCAGGAGATCCCGAACCCATGAAGACCGTTAGACAGCTTACAGCGTTATCTCTTATGGCGGGCAGCATGCTTTTTATTGCCCAGACTACGGCATCCACGCCAGTACAGAAGGACAGTCCAGTGATAAATACTTTGTTTGCGCAGACCAAACCGCAGTGCATTGGGCGCTATGTGATTGACGTTCCCGAGTCATTCAACAATCAGCTCCACGATATGATTTTTATCGATGATTTCAAAATTGAAAGCAAACCTCTCTTTCTACCTGCATTTAAACAACGGGTGCAGTTAAGAGAGCAGGCGCTGCGCGATGCCATTAATAAACCTGGAAATGAGTCTGTAAATGCACCGTATATAAAAGAAAAAATTGAGCTGCCTGATGACAAGGGGATTATCTTTGACAGAAATATTTCAGGAGAAGACGATCTCGGAAGAGTTTTAGAGGCACATGTATTTGTCAATATGACCGCTTTTATTATTACGACGGAAATACTTGATTTATCCAGTCCTAAATATAGAGAAAGGAAAAAAACATACATTAAAGCGGGTTTTACCGAGGCTCAAATGAATGAGAAACCAGCTAAGCTGGTGGCTCTACAGTCTCTGATATCACGGCTTAGCGGCAGAAAAGATGAGGATGTTCCGTCGGTTAAAGGTGTGTGTATTCCAAATGGGTTTATCCGGGATGATGGTAATCAGCATGTTGAAAAAATTACTTTCCAGTATGAAAATGATGATTTTATTTTAGGGGTGTATACAAATAATAAATATCCTGGTTCTGAGGACACCCTGTTTAACCGTAGTGCACAAATTAATGAGGCACTTAAAACGTCAAATCAGTACACCATAAAGAAAGTGGCACTCTCACCGAACGGTATTCCCGCGGAGTCATGGTTGTTTGGTGGTACTCAAACCATGAGAGATACGGTAACGGGGAAAGATGAGAAGAATACATTTTATGATTTTGATTTTAAAGCCAATGAGCGTGATGCTACCGCAGACAAGCCAAAATTTAGCATTGGACTCACAAGCGAGTATAAAAAAACGAGCTACAGCGAAGCACAGATGATAGAAATCTGGGACCGGCTGGTGAATTCCCTGCGCTATAAATGAAGAAACAAGATGGGTGCCTGGAATGGTTTTCGTTTCTTCCGGAGAGCCAGCCAGGCATGCTGAGCAGGAGTGGTCACCATGCAATGTATCTGTAAATATATGGCTTTATCATCACTGGCTGCCGGTTTGTTTTTTATTGCCCAGGCTACGGCATCCACGCCAGTGCAGAAGGACAGTCCAGTGATAAATAGTTTGTTTGCGCAGACCAAACCGCAGTGCATCGGGCGCTATGTGATTGACGTTCCCGAGTCATTCAACAATCAACTTCACGATATGATTTTTATTGATGATTTTAAAATTGAAAGTAAACCTCTCTATCCATCCTCATTTAAACAGCGGGTGCAGTTAAGAGAGCAGGCGCTGCGCGATGCCATTAATAAACCAGACAACTTATAAAGGAACTATTTTAGATATGGGGCTTCTTGGACAGAGATGGTCTTGTATAAATGCAAAAACATATCCTTTACCGAAGTCAAAAATGGTTTGGTTATTAGTTAAAGCTCTCCGAAGAAGAGTGTTTATTCTATTTCAGATGGGGTGTATTGATTTTAATAAAAAGAGCTTCACCTGCGTAAACGTACCATTCTCTGATGTTGGGAAAAACGAAAATATCATGACGTAAGAAATGTGTTTGTATATTATATAAAAGTAATGATATTTACTACACTATGGAAGATGTCGACAGTAGAGTACTGTGCTCATTAAATCATCAATAGTATAAATTCAATCTGTATTAAATTGTTTATTGTTAATCTGTGTCGTAATTAACTGTAAATTACATTCGTTTAATTTGATCATTTGAAGGGATTCTAATGACTACAAACCCTGCTACGTTGTTATTCAACCATAACCATAACCTGCTCGTGGTTAAAGGCTGTGAGTCCGCGCTCGACGTGCTGGCGTTTGAAGGCGATGAGGCCCTGAGCACGCCGTTCCGCTATCGTATTGAATTCACCAGCAGCGACCACGCTATCGCCAGAGAGGCGATGCTGATGAAGCCCGGTTCGCTGACGCTGCAAGCCCCGTTAGACCAGGGTTACGGCATTAAAGTGCAGCAGCCGGTGCGCACCCTTCAGGGCGTGGTGACCGGTTTTGAACGCCTCAGCACGTCAAAAGATGAAACCCGCTACGCCCTGACGCTCCGGCCACGCCTGGCGCTGCTCGACCGCTCGCACCAGAACGCCATTTACCAGGACATGTCGGTTCCGCAAATCGTGGAAAAAATCCTGCGCGAGCGCCACGGTATGCGCGGCCAGGATTTTCTGTTCTCGCTGTCAAAAGAATACCCGCGCCGTGAACAGGTGATGCAGTACGGTGAGGACGACCTGCACTTTATCATCCGCCTGCTGGGTGAGGTCGGTATCTGGTTTCGCTTCACCAGCGACACGCGCCTCAACATTGACGTGGTGGAGTTTTACGACTGCCAGCAGGGGTATGAAAAAGGGCTGACGCTGCCGTCGGTGCCGCCATCGGGTCAGCATTCAAAAGGCGTGGATTCAGTCTGGGGAATGGAATGCCATCACAACGTGGTGCAGAAGCAGGTCAGCACCCGGGACTACAACTACCGTCAGGCCACGCAGGACATGAACACCCTGGTGGATGCGACCCGCGGGGATATCACCACGTACGGTGATGCCTATCACTGGGCGGATAACTACCTGACGCCGGGCAGCACCTGTGACCGCAACCCGGCCCCGGAGTCGGGGGCGTTTTATGCCCGCCTTCGTCACGAACGCTACCTGAATGGCCAGACCCGGGCGCAGGGCATTACCAGCTGTCCGACCCTCTCGCCGGGCCAGGTACTGAAAGTCACCGGCGGATACGAAGTGGCCGACGTGTTTGCGCAGGGCGTGGTCATCACGGCGATGCATACGTATGCCCGCCGTGATAAGGACTTTGCGGTTGATTTTGACGGCATCCCGGACAGCACCGATTTTGGTTTCCGCCCGGAACCTGGCTCACGCCCGGTGATGGCGGGCACCTTACCGGCCCGCGTCACCAGCACCACCGAGAACGACACCTACGGGCATATCGATAAGGACGGTCGCTATCGCGTCAACATGCTGTTTGACCGTGATAACTGGGAAACCGGGTTCGAGAGCCTGTGGGTGCGCCAGTCCCGCCCTTATGCAGGGGACACCTATGGCCTGCACCTGCCGCTGCTGGCGGGCACCGAGGTGGCGATTGGCTTTGAGGACGGTAACCCGGACCGGCCGTACATTGCCGGCGTGCTGCATGACTCGGCGCACGGCGACCACGTCACTATCCAGAATTACAAACGCAACGTCCTGCGCACCCCGGCGAACAACAAAATCCGCCTTGATGACGAGCGCGGAAAAGAGCATATCAAGGTCAGCACGGAGTACGGCGGGAAGAGCCAGCTGAATCTGGGTCACCTGGTCGACAGCGAAAAACAGCAGCGCGGTGAGGGGTTTGAGCTCAGGACGGACAGCTGGGGTGCGATACGGGCGCAGAAAGGGATATTTATCAGCGCTGATGGCCAGATGAAAGCGCAGGGTCAGGTGCTGGAGATGCAGGCAGCGATGAGCCAGCTGGAGCAGGCGCGGTCGCTGGCTGAAGCGTTACGCAGCGCGGCAGAAGCGGCGAGGGCTGAACTGGCAGATGTGCAGACGCAGAAGGCGCTGCTGTCAGAGGCGCTGACGGATTTAAAGAAAGCGGCGCTGCTGGTCTCGGCACCGGAGGGAATAGCGCAGGTGACAGGGAAAAGCCTGCAGCAGTCGGCGGGAGACAACATCATCAGCACCAGCGGCGGGCACACAGATTTCAGCGCACTGAAAAGATTCACCGTGGCGGCCGGGGAGCGGGTAAGTCTGTATGCGCAAAAGCTGGGCATCAAAATGTTTGCCGGCAAAGGGAAGGTGGAGATCCAGGCGCAGGGGGATGAGATGACGCTGGATGCGCTGAAGGATATCCGCATCAGCAGCAGTGAGGGAAAACTCATCATCAGCGCGAAGCAGGAGATAGTGCTGACGAGCGGCGGAGGATATATCCGGATAGCAGACGGAACGGTGGAGTGTGCGGCGCCGGACAAAATCATCGAGCGCGGGGCGGTGTGGCAGAAGTTTGGTGGGCAGAGCATAAGTCAGGCAATGCAGAGCTGGGAAAACGCGAATTTTTCTTATACGCCTAAGGCGATTGATGCCTACGATGGGTCAGCTCTGGCAGCGCAGAAAATGGCCATTCAGGGTGAGGATGCAGTCAGTCAAACCGTCTCAACCTCTGAAGATGGAAAAGGCGATTTAATGAAGCAGGTTAGTGTGGTGATGGACAAACTGCGGTTCGAGGGAGAAAAATAACCATGACTCAAGCAGCAGAAAATGAGATCGTGAGCCGACCAGAATATGATGAAAATGGGCGAGTGTACTACAGCCTGCCTAATGGCAGAGCGCAAGACAATCTGGTGATTGCCTGTCCTAAGGTGGCGGAAAAGGTGATCCCGGTTATTTTTCTGCCGGGAGTCATGGGAACGAATCTCAAAAAGATAAAATCCCCTGAAAAAGTCTGGCATGCTGACATGTTTCAGGGCTCAGATGCGCTGGCATGGCTCTATAAGTCTAAAGAACAAAGAAAAGCCTTGCTGGATCCTCTTACCACCGAAGTCGATTTAACGGGAAAGGTACTTTACGACGATCTTGACGGCAGAGGGTTTCCCTCCAGAGCGGCCCGTGGCTGGGGCAGTGCGCTTTACAAAAGCTACGGCGAACCTCTCCATGTGCTTCAGTGCATGCTGAATGACGGTCATATTCTGATTGATAACCTGATCAATGGTACCAGCAGGCGCACGCCCCGCCAGTTACTGATTGGTGAAAATTTAGGTGCAGAGAAAGGCGAAGATGCGCTGACTGAGCCTGAGGTCAGGCGGAGTTATGATTACCTTTTTCCCGTGCATGTTTTTGGCTATAACTGGCTGCAGTCAAACGCCGATTCGGCCGCGTCTCTCGGGCGATATATCAGTGAGACTTTAGGCACTTATCACGGCAGGCTTGCCACCAGTAAAGTCATTCTGGTCACCCACTCCATGGGTGGCCTGGTGGCCCGACATTATTCAGAACAAATGAACGGCAGAGACAATATTCTGGGCATCGTTCATGGCGTTATGCCTGATCTGGGATCACCGGCGGCATATCGCCGAATGAAGACCGGAGAGCGGGATATTGTCGGAGCGGTAATTGGCGCTGACGCAGCTAACCTGATGCCGGTACTGGCCCAGTCCCCCGGTCCTCTGCAACTGCTGCCGGGTAAAGCCTACGGGCCGGGTTGGCTGAAAATTAACGGCACGGTAAATATGAATAAGCCGGAGTCTGACCCTTACACGGAAATTTATCTGAATGAAAGTGACTGGTGGCGGCTGTGTGAGAAAGAATTGCTGCTGGATGATATAGAAATTGAATGGAGTAATTATGTTAATTGCATTACTTATACGATTTATGATTTTATTGAAAAATTAAACGGAAAATATCATCCCAACACCTATGCATTTTATGGTGCCAGTAAAAAATATCCTTCAGACGATCATCTGATATGGCAGCAGATCCCGGCACCGAAACCGGTTATGGGCGTACCGCCGGAGCTTCCCGTTTATCGCCATGCAGCAGGGAACACGTTTGAATTGACCTCCTCCGGCAGCGCCGGGGACGGAACCGTACCAGTACGTGCCGGCAGGATTAATTTTCCCGGGATCCGTTCGCTGCTTGCGACTGAAGTAGATCATGAAGGTGCCTACGCCGTGGGGGATACCAGTACGGAAAACTGTCTTTCCGTTGCGATGAAGTTCACGTTACGCTCGATTATAAAAATGGCCGGGGAGGTCGCCTCATGCGGGTAAGGCATTTATGGATGGGATTACTTGTTGTCGTCCTTATTCTTTCAACAGCTTTCTGGTTACTCACCCGTTCGTGGCCGGTAGCCCCTTTAACGGCAAAGGAAAAACAAATGACGGATAAACTATTTGAACAGACCAGACCTCAGTGCATTGGCCGCTATCTTTTTGATGTGCCCGCTTCATTCAATAACGCTGACGTAGGTCAGGTAAAGATCAATGAAATGAGAATTACCAGCAAGCGGCTGTATCCTCCGGCGTTTGCACAACGTATCCGGTTACGTGAACAGGAGTTAAAAAATAGTCCTGCAGTTGATCCCCTGGACCTTCCTTATCTGAAACAGGTATACCGGATAAATGACAATGCAGTCATTTTTGATCGCAATGTAAATGAAAGTGTGGCAGGAGGAATGCGGATTCTTGAAGGACATCTATATAGCAATGGAGTTGCATTTATTGTGTATTTAGAATTCTTAGATCATACAAGCACTAAATATTTTGAAAAGAAAAAGATGTTAAAAAATGCGGGGTTGAGTGAGTCTAGCTTAAGTAATAAGCCTCAGAAGCTGGCAGAAATGCAAAGCCTGCTATCCCGACTAAAGGGAAGAAATGATGATGAAGTGCCAACACTGCCTGGTATCTGTATTCCGGAAGGTTTTATTTATGATTCGGGGGGGGTATCGAACGATGTCATCAACATTATATATAACAATGATGACTTTGGCCTTATTGTTAACAGTGATAATACGCTTCGAAAATCTGAACCATTCTTAGAAAGGTCTGATGAAATAAATGCTACCCTCATCAGAGTTGGCGCACGCACTCTGAAGAAAGGGGCAGTAAAACTACCGAAGATAAATGCAGAAGAGTGGTTGATGAAAGGTAAGCAGGATATTTATCAACCGAAAGAGAAAATAGTTCCTGCCTACAGATTCGCCTTTTATGGGAATGAGGATATAGCCGACTCAAGGCATCCGGTATTTTCCGTTGAGTTGAATAATTCTGGATTGGAAACAAAAAACTATACGGATTCACAACTGGTTGATATCTGGGACAGAATCACAAGAACGTTCAGGTATCGAACTGGAACAGCTCCGGTAAACATCAGGGAGTAAATGCATCTTAAATAAGAGAGCGCTCTAAACATATTTTTAATGCTGGTTTTAATTTTGAGATAAACACCCGCTGCTAATCTACAGAATCCTATAAATTAAAACTGCAATTACTTATGCCAGCTGGAGTGAGAAAAGAGCAGCGTGCTGGAATTTGATGTGAAACAGGGAGTGGACGCATGAGTAATAATCCTCCATTAAGATACAGCCATAACCACCACCTGCTGGCGGTGAAAGGCTGTGAGTCCGCGCTCGACGTGCTGGCGTTTGAAGGCGATGAGGCCCTGAGCACGCCGTTCCGCTACCGTATTGAATTCACCAGCATTGACCACGCTATCGCCAGAGAGGCGATGCTGATGAAGCCCGGTTCGCTGACGCTGCAGGCCCCGGTAGACCAGGGTTACGGCATTAAAGTGCAGCAGCCGGTGCGGGTGATTCAGGGCGTGGTGACCGGTTTTGAACGCCTCAGCACGTCAAAAGATGAAACCCGCTACGCCCTGACGCTCCGGCCACGTCTGGCGCTGCTCGACCGCTCGCACCAGAACGCCATTTACCAGGACATGTCGGTTCCGCAAATCGTGGAAAAAATCCTGCGCGAGCGCCACGGTATGCGCGGTCAGGATTTTCTGTTCTCGCTGTCAAAAGAATACCCGCGCCGTGAACAGGTGATGCAGTACGGTGAGGACGACCTAGGGCTTGCATACCATGAATAAGATAAAACAAAAAGCAATGATCCTGGTCGCCTTAATCGTAGCGGGATATGGGTTGTATCAGTATTTTCGCCCTTACAATCCATCACCGCAGACACTGACGTCATCACAGCAGGTAACCATGAACAAAATAAACGCTGAAATGAAACCTTATTGCGTCGGGCGCTATATGCTCGACCTGCCATCGTCCTTTACGGCTTATAATGACGCTGCACCGCTGGATAATAATATCTGGGCGGCGGTGATTTCCCGGCCTGAGGATACGTATAAAACCTATCTGGCGACAAAGAAAATGTATCATCCGGGTTTTAAGCAGTTAATCGCATTACGTGAAAAGGCTCTGCGAGAAAGTAAAACTATTGACGCTCAGGATATGCCTTTTTTAAAAAAAGTCTGGTCTTTGCCGGACGGTATGGATGGTGTGATTTTTGAACGGAATGAAAACGGAGGTGCCGCGGACGCAATGCGGATTCTGGAAGGATATATTTATACCAATGGTGTGGTTATCAAGTTTCAGAAGCAAACGGTCAATGATTCAGCTTCACGTTATGAAAGACAACGAAATGGCGATCCAATTCAAAATTATGTCGCAAGTGACGTCAGCCAGATGCAGTCGCTGATGGCGAGAATTAGCGGCAGGGATAATGACGTCATTCCGAAGAAACCAGGTTCCTGTATCACCCATGCGTTTATTGCCACCGACCCGACGGCAAGGGAACGGGAAGATATCTCCGTTGGGCTTGAAAGTAAAACACTGGAACATATCAGAGTTATTCTTTCTACTGATAACTTCACCCGAGAAAAAGACACGGTGCTGGAGAGAGCAGGTGAGATAGAGAGTAACTTGTACCGTGGCCATGTGGAAAGAAAAGGGGCCTTTAGTATTAACGGACTGCAGGCCCAGGAGTTTCTGGCAACGGGTTTACAGGCATCTCAGGACGAGCCACGTTACGGCTTTGATATGTTCATCAATGAAATGACAGCCAGCTACAAGACTCCCAATTTTATTCTGACCCTGGAGAATGATTCCATGCCGCCAACCTCCTACAGTAAGGAGGAAATTATCGCCTTCTGGGACACGATCAGCCGTAGCGTACGCGTGCGCCCCGGCGCGTTTTGATTATGTATTTTCATACAGCGAAAATTAAAATTTTATCGATAATAATTAAGTGGGGCGCTGTCTTGGTCGCAAACCATTATATTGTCGTAAATTAATTTTTAAAAAAGAGGAAGATATGCCTGGAATTGTTTGCCTGGGTGATGATACCACCCATGGTGGAAAGGTTATTACCGCGTCGTCGACAATGTTTATCAATGGTATTCAGGTTGCCTTGGTCGGTGATTTGGTTTCATGTCCAGAACACGGAATTAATCCGATAAAAGAAGGTGATCCCGGAGCGTCAGAAAATGAGATGAACGTTGTTGTTAATAACTGCGCCTGTTCCTGTGGATGCAGAGTCATTAGTTCTCACATCGAAAATACTATTGAGTCTTGATATTATGTGGCCTATCCCCAAAGTACCCAAAAAAAGTACAATTGCCAGCTTGTCATACAAGCGATGGGGGATTGTTCTTATTTCTATTTTAATGGTTTGTTCTGTTTTTGGTTTTTCTTTGTGGGGAACGGAGGCATATACTAAAATAGTATTTTTCCTGCTACTTCCGGCATTTTTCATATGGTTATGTATTTTTGGCGCAGCGCTAAACCGTTATGAGCAGTCAAGGAGCGCTCTTTCTGCCTGGAAAGAAGAAACTGATAGAACTAAGGCTTTATGGCAGCACTGGAGCCGACAGCAGTTGTCAGTGGTTGGTAATGTTATCTTTACTCCTGAGGAAAACGGGGCCGCGAGTTTTCTTGGACCTCTGTCTGATATTCCAGCATATCCAGATAAAGTCAGGTCGTTGTCACATTCCTGGGGCTCCCTTCGTGTTTTGTCTGATATGATCGACAAACAGCTTGAGCAACAGTATCCTGGTTATCGGAAATTTTTGCATACTATTTATGTATTGCAACCCTCTGGTTGGGACAAAAAGAACGTATGCCAGATTATTCTGTCTCAATGGGATCTGCTTCCTGAAGTAAATTGTTCCGTTGAGTGTATTGGAAAATTCCACGATAACGTTAATTTTGATGGTTTGATATTAGTTCTTAGTTTCCAATGCTGGTTGGCAGGTGTATCGAAACAATCCAGCGAAATGGTCTCTGCCCAGCTTTTATCATCCTCAACTTTTTCCAGACAACATGCTGTACCGGTACTTGCCGGATTAGGCCGTGTTATGCCTGTGGATAATGAGAATATTGAAAAAGATTTAGATATGCTTTTTGAATACAATCGAATTGACAAGCGTGATTTACGCCATGTCTGGCTTTCTGGTATTCCTGCTGATATTAATTCAAAACTAATTCAGTATGCCGATCGATGTCAGTGGAAACTTCCAGAGAAACATCCTTTTAATTTGATTGATTTTTCTTTTGGTCCCCCTGGTGAAATGGTATTCCCTGTTTCACTCGCATTGTTGGTTGACGCGGCTCAAAAGACTGAAGCTAACCAATTATTAATTATTCAGGCATCACCTCAGTCCAGACTGCTTTGTTTGATTACTCGGAAACTTTACTTATGACCCAAGAAAAGGAATTACAGTCAGCGCGTTATGGGTTTTGGGGCTATCTTGTTTTAATTGTTGGCCTTGCGGGTATAACTGCGTTTTTACTATTTATTAATCAAGATGCCTTGCTTAAATATGGGCTGACATATCGCCAAATTTGGTCGGTGTGGGGTGGTGTATTTGGTTTTTTATTCTTAGGCACTATTTGCTCTCCTTTTTATTGGCGCTGGAAGCAAAGAAAAAAACAACTCATTTATTTACCACCGGAACCCTCAAGTGCTGAAACTAAAACAACTCCAGATGTGAGTACAACCATCAGAGATTATACCGATTTAAAACAGCATCTTAATCTTCGTTATGGCGTCCTTTGGCGACGCAAAGTCCACCTGCTGCTCGTCACTGGCAATGAAGCCGCTATAGAGCAATTGGTACCAGGCCTGCAGGAAAGCCAGTGGCTTGAAGGCAACCGCACCGTGCTGATTTACGGCGGGAGCCTGGCATTAGAGCCTGGCCGGGAGAAATATACCGCGTTGCGTAAACTGCGTCGCGGTCGTCCTCTGGACGGAATAATTCGCGTCGTACCGCAGTCGCTTAATCTCACCCCTCAGATTAGCGACAACGATTTACGCGGGCTGGAAAAAATCAGCGAATTGCTCCGTTATTCCGCGCCGGTCTGGCTGTGGCAACTGTGTGACAGCAAATGGTCGCAGGCAAAACGTACTGAACAGGCGGTAGGAGCCCGTTTCCCGCTGCGTGCCAAAGCTGACGATATTAGCCGTCAGCTTGAGCTGATGCTGCCTGCATTGCGGATACAGGGGATGAGTCAGGTCGCTGAGAACAACGGCCACGATTTCCTGCTGCGTCTGGGCCAGTACCTCAAAGACGGCGGTATCGCCCGCTGGACTCAACAACTGGTGCCATGGTTGGCTGCCTCTCAGCAGCGTGTTCCGTTGCGTGGTCTGATGTTCAGCCTGCCGGAAAGTTACCCTGTTCATACTACAGAGGGGACAGCCGAACCTGAGAAATATATCCCCGAATCACAACGCCATGCCCTCGCCCTGCCCGTAACCTGGCAGGGCATTGTGGATGACTGCATCCGTGTGCGTGGCCGCCGTGTCGGTATGGCCTGGGAACAGACGCTGGCCTGGACACTGATGACTATCATCGGTATCTGGGGAGCGGGAATACTGCTGTCGTTCGCGATCAACCGCATGCAGATAGTCTCTGTTGCCGAGCAGGCGCATGCGCTGGTGGAGCATTCTTCCGTATCGGATTACCAGCTCACGGCTCTGCATACCCTACGTAATGACGCCGGCCGCCTGCAGCACCGTATTCAGGAAGGAGCGCCCTGGTACCAGCGCTTCGGTCTGGACCATAACCAGCAGCTGCTCGATGCGTTGCTGCCCTGGTACGGCGTGGCAAACAACCGCCTGATACGCGACCCGGCGAATCAGGCGCTGACACAAAAACTCAGCGCATTGGCAAACTCTGCCCCCAACAGCGACCAGCGTGCACGGCTGGCGAAGCCAGGTTATGACCAGCTTAAAGCCTGGCTGATGATGGCCCGTCCGGATAAAGTCGACGGCGCGTTTTATGCGCAGACCCTGAAAACCGTGCAGCCGACGCGAATGGGTATTTCTACCGGTCTGTGGCAAAGCCTGGCGCCGGATTTGTGGGCCTTCTACATCACCGAACTGCCTAAGCAGCCACAGTGGAAAATCACACCGGATGCGCAGCTGGTCAGCCAGAGTCGCCAGCTGTTGCTGCAGCAAATTGGGCGTCGTAACGCTGAAAGCACACTGTATGAAAATATGCTCAAGTCAGTGCGTCGTAACTTCGCCGATGTCTCCCTGGAGGACATGACCAGCGGTACCGATGCGCGTCGACTTTTTACTACCGAGGAGGTCGTGCCGGGCATGTTCACCCGCCAGGCCTGGGAAGGTGGCATTCAGCAGGCTATCGAAAAGGCTGCAAATTCCCGCCGGGATGAAATTGACTGGGTGCTGAGTGATTCCCGTAAAGCCGTATCGGCGGATCTGTCGCCGGAAGCGCTCAAAGCACGCCTGACAGAGCGTTATTTCATTGACTTTGCTGGCAGTTGGTTGAATTTCCTCAACAGCCTGCACTGGAACCCGGCAAACAATATTGCGGACGTTACCGACCAGTTGACGCTGATGAGCGATGTCCGCCAGTCGCCACTGATTGCCCTGATGAATACCCTCGCCTGGCAGGGACAGACAGGCCAGCAAAGCGAAGGTCTTTCGGACTCCCTCATCAAATCGGCTAAAGATCTCGTCGGTGGAAAAGATAAACCTGCCATTGATCAGTCTGCGTCAGGGCCGCAGGGGCCGCTGGACGATACCTTTGGCCCGCTGCTGCAGCTTCTGGGTAAAAACAAAGGTGGTAATGTCATGTCGGCGGACAACTCCCTGAGTCTGCAGACGTATCTGACCCGTATCACCCGCGTGCGTCTGCGACTGCAGCAGGTGGCCAGCGCTTCTGACCCGCAGGCAATGATGCAGACCCTGGCGCAGACCGTTTTCCAGGGCAAAAGCGTGGACCTCACCGACACTCAGCAATACGGCAGCCTGATTTCGGCAAGTCTTGGCGAGGAGTGGAGCGGATTTGGCAGCACAATGTTTGTGCAGCCGCTGACCCAGGCCTGGGAGACCGTGCTTCAGCCGTCGGCAGCCAGTCTGAATGACAAATGGAGCCGTTCGGTTGTCGCGAACTGGCAAACTGCCTTTGACGGTCGTTTCCCGTTTGCTGCCAGCAAAAGCGATGCCTCTTTACCGATGCTGGCTGAATTTGTGCGTAAGGACAGTGGGCGGATAGAGCGCTTCTTGTCGACAGAGCTCAACGGTGTGCTACACAAAGAGGGTAGCCAGTGGGTACCGGATAAGGTCAACAGCCAGGGACTGAATTTTAACCCGGCCTTCCTGCGGGCCATTAACCAGCTGAGCCAGCTGTCAGACATCCTGTTCACCGATGGCAGTCAGGGCATCAGCTTTGAGCTGCAGGCGCGTCCTGTGCCACAGGTGGTGGAGACGCAGCTAACCATTGATGGGCAAAAGCTGCACTACTTCAACCAGATGGCCGACTGGCAAAGCTTCCGCTGGCCGGGAGAGACTTACAAGCCGGGAACGATGCTGACATGGACCACGGTCAACGCCGGTGCGCGCCTGTTCGGGGATTACAGCGGGACCTGGGGCTTTATCCGCTGGCTGGACTTGAGCAAGCGTCAGCAGCTTGACCGCAGCCAGTGGATGATGAGCTTTACCGCACCGGATGGTCGCACCCTGCAGTGGGTGCTGCGCTCACAACTCGGAAAAGGCCCGCTGGCGCTGTTGGATCTGCGTGGTTTCACGCTGCCGGATCACATATTCAGTGTCGACAGCGCGGCCACCGCTCAGGCGCTGATGGCTAATACGGAAAACAATGACATGGAGGGCGTCGAATAATGAGCGCATTGCAGAATTTGGTTACCGCCTGTCAGGCTGACGATGCTCAGCTGCGTGAACAGGCGCAGACGCGCACGGATAACTGGCAGCCCTGGCTTGCTCCGGTAAGCGTAGCCAGTCCGACAGGGGAAGACCCGGGATATGACGATGATTTTCAGCGTATCCGCGAAGAGGTTAATAAGCTCTCTGGGATTGATACCGAACTGATATGCACGCTTGCTGAAAAGTTACTGACCACCACGGCCAAAGACATCCGGATTGCGACCTACTACTGCTGGGCGCGACTGCACCAGGATGGCGAAGCCGGCTTTGCCGAAGGGCTTGAACTGCTTGCCGGATTATTGCAGCGCTACGGCATGCAGCTTCACCCTCAGCGGGACCGAAGCCGCAAGGCTGCACTGGAATGGCTTGCCGGTAGCCGTGTCCTGGACAGCCTGTCACTGTATCCGGAAGTCGTGCGCGAGGATGCGCAGCGGACCTCCGGGGCGCTGCTGCTGATCCGCGACAGCCTGGAGACAGAGCCGGAAGCGTCGCGGCCAGAGCTGAATGCCCTGTACAGCGGGCTGGAGTCTCGCCTGATGAAGGCCGGTGGTGTGGATGCCGTGGTACCGCAGAACGCAGGGAATAAGGCGCAGTCACAGCCCTTTACGCATGCGACCGAGTCAGATGCGCCGGTTCTGAGCCGCATCACCTCCGGTCAGGATTTGCTGGCCCAGGCCCGTACCCTGACGGGATATCTGCGCGAGCAGCCTGATGGTTGGCTAGCCGCACACCGGTTGATGAAAAGCCTGCGCCATGACACGCTGAGAGCGATCCCTGCACCGGATGCCGAAGGGAGAACACGTATCGAACCACCGCGGGCTGACCAGCGGGCGATGCTCAAGCGACTCTATCTGCAACAGAGCTGGCTGGAGATACTGGAGCAGGCGGACAGCACCTTCTCGCGTGGCGCTAATCACCTCTGGCTGGATTTGCAGTGGTATATCCACCAGGCTCTGGTGAAATTGGGGCACGATGTGCTGGCCGATATCATCATCGCCGATCTGAAAGGGCTGCTGAGCCGTCTCACAGGACTTGAAACGCTGGCCTTTAATGACGGAACGCCGTTTGCCGATGAGGTCACGCTCAACTGGATAAATCAGAGCGTGCTGGACGATTTGTCCAACTGGCGGGATGAGCCGGTCAGTGCTGCTGGTGAGACAGATAACGATATCCTGCTCCTCGAGCCGGAAGCGCTGGATAAAGCGGACACTGACGGTCTGGATGCCACCCTTCACTGGCTCCAGACCCGTCCTGGTTGCGACTCTACAAAAGACAAATGGCTGCTGCGCCTGCTGATGGCCCGCATAGCCGAGCAAAAGGGTAAAAATGAGCTGGCCCTGCATCTGCTGGGTGAACTCGATAGCGCCGCACGGTCAATCACCCTCACGCAGTGGACACCGGCCCTGTTATTTGAAGTGAAATCCCGTCGCCTCAGACTGCTACGCATGAAAGCTACACACAGTGAAACCGATAAATCACGTCTTCAGCATGAGATGGACCAGCTTCTTGCCGGTCTGATTGCGCTCGACCCGGCAAGTAGTGCGGTGCTTTGCGGATAAAAACGCCTGGCTACCTTTAACATTCCTATATTCAGGTTTTTTATGGACGACTTAACCCTGCGTTACTACGACGCTGAAATGCGCTACTTGCTGGAAGCCGGTGAAGAGTTTGCCCGCGCTCACCCCGAGCAGGCAGCAATGCTCAACCTCGATAAAGCTGGCGCGCGCGACCCGTACGTGGAACGCCTTTTTGAGGGCTTTGCCTTCCTGATGGGGCGATTGCGTGAAAAGCTTGATGACGACCTGCCTGAACTGACAGAAGGGCTGGTCAGCCTGCTCTGGCCGCATTACCTGCGCACCATACCGTCGATGTCGGTGGTGGAGTTCACCCCTGAGTGGCGTGAGATGAAAGAGCAGATGCGCATCGTCAAAGGCTTTGAGGTGAACTCAAGGCCGATCGGTGAGAGGGGCACGCGCTGCCGCTACACCACAACCAAAGAGATTACTCTCCAGCCGTTGTCGCTTGAGCACGTCCGCCTGTCGACTGACCCTGACGGGCGTTCGGTTATTAGCCTGCGGTTTAAGTGCAGCCATCTCGCCGACTGGAGCCGTATCGATCTCAGCCAGCTCCCGTTCTACTTCAACGCAGACGCACCACTAGCCTGCGCCATGCATGAAGCCTTTACGATGAACACGGCGCGCCTGTGGCTGCGGATGCCGGGTGATATAGACAGAAGACCGCTTGACGGCTATTTCGCCGTGCTGGGATTTGACGATGATGACGACCTTTGGCCGAAGGGGAGCAGTAGTTTTAGCGGCTATCAGCTGCTGCTGGAGTACTTCACCTTCCGTGAGAAATTCATGTTTACCGGCTTGCGTGGGCTGGAGACCGTAGTCTTTCCGGCTGAACTCCCCTGGTTTGAAATCGACGTGGTGCTGGCAGAACGCTGGGAGCATGATTTCAGCTTTACCGAAAAGCATCTGCGCCTGAACTGTGTGCCGGTGATCAACCTGTTCCCGCTGGAATCTGACCCGCTGACGCTCAACTCCCTGCAGACCGAATACATGCTGCGACCGATGCGGGTGCAGGACGGCCATACTGAGATTTACTCTGTGGACTCGGTGATGTCATCCAGCCAGCATACCTACGTGCCATTCTCGAGCTTCCGTCACAAAGGCGGCATGATGCGTCATGAAGCCCCGGAATATTATTATCACACTCGTGTGCGGCGCGGCCCGTCAGGCCTGTACAACACCTGGCTTATTCTGGGCGGCGAAGCGTTTGATAACCACACGGTACCAGAAGATGAAAGCCTGTCCCTGACGCTCACGGGCACAAACGGCCAGCTCCCGCGGCGAGCGCTCCAGAGCACCGTGCTCGATACAGTGATGAAAACGACTTCAGCCAGTATTACCGTGCGTAACCTGTGTGCGCCGACGCTGCCCTGTTATCCCCCGGCGCAGGACCGTTTTCACTGGCGTGTGCTGAGCCACCTCGGCAGCGGGTTCCTGTCAATGATGGATAACGCCGACGTGCTGCGCGGCACCCTGGCGCTGTACGAGTGGACTGACAGCGAGATGAACCGCCGTCGCCTGGAAGCCATCATTGACGTGAAGCACAGTGAAACCGAACGCTTTGAGCAGGGCTACCTGGTGCGCGGCGTGCAGATTGAGGTGACGCTCGACAGCCATGGCTTTGCCGGGCGCGGTGACATCTGCCTGTTTGGTGAGATGCTGAGTCGTTTCTTTGCGCTCTACACCGACATTTATCTGTTTAACCGCCTGATTATCATTCTGCAACCGACCGGAGAACGCCTGGAATGGCAAGAGAAGCACAACCGCCGTATTCCCGGCTGAGCCCACGGCTGGAGGCGGATCTTCACCGCATTAACTTTTACCGTTTCTGTCAACTGCTGGAGAAGCGCAATCCAGGTAAGCCGTTGATGGGCTCGACCAGCCATCCCGCCGATGACCCGGTACGTTTTGCACCGCACTCGGGGATGGGATTCCCATCCAGTGAGCTAAAGGCTGTCGAGTATGCCGAGGATGATGACAGCAGACCACCACTCATCCGCACAACCTTTATGGGGATGTACGGTGTCGACTCACCTCTGCCGACGGCCTATCTCGATGATATTACTCAGCGTCGTGAAGGGTATGAAGCGCTGCAGGGTTTTCTGGATATCTTCAGCCATCGCATCCTGACGCAGTTTTACCGCATCTGGCGCAAATACTCCTATCCCGCAACGTTTGAGCCGGGGGGAACGGACAGCATTTCACAGTCGCTGCTGGGGCTGGTAGGGCTGGGCATACCGGGAACCGCAAACCACATTGCCACCCCGGTGTCCCGCTTTCTGGCGCTACTCGGGGTTCTGCAGCAGCCGGGCAAAACCCAGGAGGGAATGCAGGCCCTGGTGACACTGCTGGCCCCGGATACTCTCGTGAAGGTCAGTCCATACTGCCTTCGACCGGTGGAGGTCAGTCAGCAACTGGGCTTCTACGGTGATGACGATTTTCAACTGGACGGCAATACCCCGCTGGGTGACGAAGCAATGGATGCCAGCAGCCAGTTGCTGGTTGCGCTCGCGACGGAAAACGAACAGGAGGCGCAGGGCTGGAAGCCGGACGGCCAGCTGTATCAGGATTTCCTGGTCATGCTCCAGGTGTATCTGGGCTGGCGGTTCAAGGCCAGAATTACATTGACCACTTCAGTCCGGCTGCTGGCCGTTCCACCGCTGGGCGAAAGCCCTTTCTGGCTGGGAATGAACGGTGTGCTGGGAGTAGAGGGTGATACTCTTTCGGATGAAATACCCGAGACCTTTACGACAGAACTGGGTGATTACCGCGGGCTGGAGCCTGCGAAACCGCAACAAGGAAATCGACGTGTTACCTACAAGTTTAATTAAGACCATGCGCTGGCTTATACCTTTTATGGCGATTAGCCTGACAGGCTGCGGCGTGGCGCAGAGCGTCACCGACGTGACCAAATCGGCGTTTAATTCTGTGTTCTATAAAAAGATTAAAATACTGCATCTGGATTTCACTGCACGTGAGGCGCTGAACATTGATGCCCGAGAAAGTAATCCGCTTTCTGAACCAGTCGTGGTGCGGGTTTACCAGCTTAAAGATCGAAAAATCTTTGATAAGACGGTTTATATGCAACTGCTTCAGGATGATAGCAGCATTCTGAAAGACGATATGCTAGCGAGCCGTGATGTCGTGGTAAAACCAGGCGGTGATGCAAGCCTTGATATGCCGATGGAAGAAGCTGCGCAGTTTGTGGCTGTGGTGGGGCTGTTCCGCCATCCGGATGAGGTCAACAGCACCTGGAAGCAGGTTATTAAACGCAGCGACCTGGATCCGGATAAACCGCGTACTCTGGAAGCTGGCGAGAATCATCTGACGCTGCAACCGCTTAAGGACAACTGATGCCCCACGGACATAACACGCCTTCACTGTATGAAATGCTAACCGGAAATTTTTCCGGTGGCCTCAACCTCAACCAGGTGAGTGAAGAAAATCAGGTCATCCTCTCAGTGTTGGATAATATGCAGCGCGTTCTCAACTGTCGCGCCGGCACGCTCGCGCATCTCCCTGACTTCGGCTTGCCCGATATGACGAAAATCCTTCAGGGTATGCCAGGGACGGCCCATGAACTTATGAGCACGCTGTCGACTGTCTTGCTCAAATATGAACCTCGACTGAAGAAGATAGATGTTGTTCTGCTGGACCAAAAAGTTCCAGGCGAACTGCGCTATGCCATTGACGCTGAACTCAAGGGGATTGGCCTGGTGCGCTATGGCACTGAGTTTATGCCCGAAGGACGGGTTCTGTTGAGGCACCTCAGGCAACAGCAGTACCTCGATACCACAGCCCGTATTTAAGGCCAGGAAACACTATGTCAGTAAAATCACAATTCATAAAAAAACTGCAGGCCAGTCAACCTTCACCCGTTCCTCCAGTCAGTAAAACTCAGGCAGATATTGCAGCGTTTCGCCTGCGAATGGAGCAACTTCAGCAGCAGATGGATGAGTGGCTCACAGGTACCGGACTGAATGTGAGCACTGTCTCTGCTTCCGTTTCGGACCTGCTGGTGGAGGGAGGGGCTTTTGAGATTTCCGGTATTGTTCTTCGTTATGACAGTCGGGCGGTAAAGTTTATGCCGATCTTTCTGTATGGACAGGGCGTCGCCGGTTGTGTCGAGGTGACTTTCTGTTCCGGAGAAAATGTTATTTCTCAAGGGCGGCTCTTTATGCGGGTAGGGGGGGGAAGTGACTGGATCTTCACTCCCCCAGATACACCATCCCGGTCAGGACAATTATTTGATGAAGGTATTTTTTTCGGTCTGATTTTAGCGCTGTTGCCATAGCGATAACATTATTTCATCAACTGACGAAATCAACTGACACGTATATGCAGGCCCTCCAGAATGACTATAGATATAACGTTAAAAACCGGCGACGACCCGCGCACGCTTCCGGATTATGCCGCCCTTCGCGATGAACTGAGTAAATTAAGCCATCCCGCTCGACCGGACGTGAACTGGGTATACGTTGAAAAACGCTGCCTTTCATTATTCGAGCAAAACGGTGTTGAGTTGCAGACTGCAGCTTGGTACACCCTCGCCCGTACGCAGCAGTCTGGAGTCGCTGGCCTGAATGAGGGGCTGGCGATCCTGGAGGCTCTGATTAGCCACCAGTGGGAGGTTTTCTGGCCGCATTCGCAACACGTGCGAATGGAAATCCTTAGCAGCCTGAGCCAGCGCCTGCAGCAACTCATGCGTATGCTCACTTTGGATGACAGCAATCTGAGTGAGCTATATAACGCTGAAGCGTTGCTTTCCAGGCTGGGGGCGGTGCTCCAGACCCTTGAGCTTAAACACCTTAGCCAGTTCGAGACATTACGAACGGTGATACATTCTAATGCGGCAAGACTGGAAAAAAATCATGGAATAACAGATTCGCATGAGATGAAGCCCGACAGGGAAGCGCCTTTGGAAAAGGATGAACCGATCCAGGCGGTGAAAAGGGTATATGTTGTCCAGCAGAAAAATGAGCCGAACGGTGAGGAACCTGTGATGCCCTCCCGGATTGCCGGGCAGCGGAAACCCTTTGTCGCCGGGATGTGTCCTGCGCTGCTGGTCTGCGTCGCCATAGCGTGGGGTGGGGGCTTTCTCTCCAGACCCGATCCCTTAACGACTCAGGCCATTGCCTCGCTGGCACCATTACCTGAAGCGCTCACACCTGTTCAGCAAAACGCGTTAACGCAGCGAGGAACGTTACCGTCTACGTTTATCTCAGATACGCAGCAGCAGCTTGCACGGCTGGATAAACTGTCTCCTGACTGGAATATTTCCTACAGCCTACAGCTGTTAAAGCAGCTCCAGACATTACGGCCCGAAGAGGCTAAAGCGCTGATAATACAGTGGCAAAAAAAGTTTAACGCGACGGCGTTGCCTGTAGACGCAATGAACAGCTGGTATCAGGGGATGATGACGCTTCAGCAACTGAGTGATCGGCTGAGTAGTCTGGATGAGCAAAAAGGAAAATATCTAACCGTGAGTGAGCTTAAATCCGTGGTTTTTTCGACTATGCAGTCATTTAACCATGCGATACCCGCTGAAGAGCAGCTCAGGCGCCTGTCGCAGTATCCTGCAGGAAGTGCGCTCCCTGAAGCAGAAAAGACCCAACTTGAGCTTCACCTAAAGCAACTGGCAACGCGTTATGCTCAAATAAAGCAGGATGCTTCTGCTCAATGAGTTTTTGCAGCGAACAGACTAATTTGGGTTAAAAACAGAGGAAGATAAAAGTGTCCCCTGCAGGAATCGAACCTGCAACTAGCCCTTAGGAGGGGCTCGTTATATCCATTTAACTAAGGGGACGAGGCGGCACGAGTATAGCGTTATTTACACTTTGCGTTAAGCGCGTTGCCGCCTGACTGCTCAAAGAGTCACCATTCAGGTTGATTTTTTTGCTGCTTTATCCTTTTCTGCCTGCGCCTTAAGCTCGGCTTTGCGTTTATTCGACATGTCGTTACGGATTTGGGCATGGCTTAACAGCGCGAAGATAAACGTTCCACCGCAGATATTCCCCGCCAGCGTCGGAATAGCGAACGGCCAGAAAAAATCGCTCCAGTGAAGCGTACCGTTAAAGACCAGGTAAAGTATTTCAACGGTACCGACCACAATATGCGTGGTATCCGCCAGCGCAATTAGCCAGGTCATCAGTATGATCACCACGATTTTAGCGCTACCGGCAGAAGGGAACATCCACACCATTGTGGCGATAATCCACCCAGAGATAATGGCATTTGAAAACATTTCGACTGGCGTGTTTTTCATCACATCCATACCGATCTTCACAAACGCGTCCCGGGTGGGTTCATCAAATATCGGCATATATTCAAATGCCCAGGCCGCGATGCCCGTGCCGATGATATTTCCCAGCAGAACCACGCTCCAGAGCCTCATCAATAAACCAAAATTGCCGAGAGTAGGGTTTTGCATCACCGGCAGTACGGCGGTCACCGTGTTCTCAGTAAACAGCTGCTGGCGGGCCATGATGACGATAATAAAGCCGAAGGTGTAGCCGAGGTTCTCCAGTAAAAATCCGCCGGGCACGCCCTCCAGCTGCACATGAAATATCCCTTTAGCAAGCAGCGAGGCGCCCATTGACAGTCCAGCCGCGATAGCTGACCAGAAGAGGGCCATGGCATCGCGCTCCATCTCCTTTTCCCCGTCCTGGCGTATATGTTCGTGAATTGCCATCGCGCGGGAGGGGAGGCGATCCTCATCAATCTCTATCTCCTCCCCGCGCGCTTTCTCCTCGCTTTCAATTTCATGTTCCTCATTACTTTCGCCAATTTTGTCTTCACCCACTTCTTTCATATCTGCTCCCGGAGGTTGATCTTTCTTTTAAGCGTAGCGGCTTTTATCGGGATGCCTGTGGGGATGCTCTTAAATTGGCGGGAATGACAACAAAGGTGATACATCTTGTTCAAAGACATTATAAAATTGCCAGCGAAACGAATTCCAAAAGTCAGGCTATGCTGAGATCAGAGTCACGGTGATTACTGCCCGTAACTGTACTCATAGACATCGGTAAACGTGCTGTTACAATCACTTGCACGTTTTCAGACGGAGCGCCAGATGCTCCGTTACGGATGGCAATCAACGATAGCCATACTGAACAGGGAGATATTTATGAAACTTCGGCTGTCGGCGCTTGCGCTGGGCGCGACGATGCTTGTGGGCTGCGCCAGCTCCGGGGAGCAAACGGGACGCTCCGATCCTCTCGAAGGATTTAACCGCTCTATGTATAGCTTCAACTACAACGTGCTGGACCCGTATGTGGTTCGCCCGGTGGCAGTAGCATGGCGCGATTACGTTCCACAGCCCGCGCGTAACGGGTTAAGCAATTTTACCAGCAACCTCGAAGAGCCTGCGGTGATGGTCAACTATTTCCTGCAGGGCGATCCGTATCAGGGGATGGTGCACTTTACGCGCTTCTTCCTGAACTCCCTGCTGGGGATGGGTGGTTTTATCGATGTTGCAGGTATGGCAAACCCGAAACTGCAGCGTGAACAGCCGCACCGTTTCGGCAGTACGCTGGGGCATTATGGTGTCGGTTACGGCCCTTACGTCCATCTGCCGTTCTATGGCAGCTTCACCGTGCGTGATGATGGCGGCGATATGGTCGATACGCTGTATCCGGTTCTGTCGTGGCTGACCTGGCCGCTGTCGGTGGGTAAATGGACGGTGGAAGGGATTGAAACCCGTGCGCAACTGCTTGATTCAGACGGTCTGCTGCGCCAGTCGTCCGATCCGTACATTATGGTGCGTGAAGCTTACTTCCAGAATCATGACTTTATCGCCAACGGCGGCAAGCTGAAGCCGGAAGATAATCCAAACGCGAAGGCAATTGAAAACGAACTCAAAGATATTGATTCGGAATAAACAAAAAAGGTGAGCAACGCTCTAATGCCGATCAGTTAAGGATCGGTTGACCGATCCAGTGGCTGTGTAAGAATCCGGAAATGTTTACCCGTTTCCGGATTTTTTTATGCACATTGGACAGGCTCTTGATCTGGTATCACGTTACGATTCTCTGCGTAACCCTCTGACTTCTCTGGGCGACTATCTTGACCCGGAACTGATTTCCCGCTGCCTTGAAGAATCCGGCACCGTCACGTTACGCAAACGGCGCCTTCCTCTGGAAATGATGGTCTGGTGCATTATCGGTATGGCCCTTGAGCGTAAGGAGCCGGTTCATCAGATAGTTAACCGGCTGGATATCATGTTACCCGGCAACCGTCCGTTCGTTGCCCCCAGTGCCGTGATCCAGGCCCGTCAGCGGCTGGGAAGCGAAGCCATCCGCCGCGTGTTCACGCAAACAGCGCAGCTCTGGCATAACGCCACACCGCATCCGCACTGGTGCGGCCTGACACTGCTGGCCATCGATGGTGTGTTCTGGCGCACACCGGATACGCCGGAAAACGATAGCGCCTTTCCCCGCCAGACGCATGGCGGAAACCCGGCACTCTACCCGCAGGTAAAAATGGTCTGCCAGATGGAACTGACCAGCCATCTGTTGACGGCAGCGGCCTTCGGCACGATGAAAAACAGCGAAAATGAGCTCGCGGAGCAACTGATAGAGCAGACCGGCGATAACACCCTGACGTTAATGGATAAAGGCTATTACTCGCTGGGGCTGCTGAATGCGTGGAGCCAGGCGGGAGAACACCGTCACTGGATGCTCCCGCTCAGAAAGGGAGCACAGTATGAAGAGGTCAGAAAGCTGGGTAAAGGCGACTATCTGGTGAAGCTGAAAACCAGCCCACAGGCACGAAAAAAATGGCCGGGTCTGGGAGATGAGATGACAGCCCGCCTGCTGACCGTAACGCGCAAAGGGAAAACCAGCCATCTGCTGACGTCGATGACGGACGCCATGCGCTATCCCGGAGGAGAAATGGCAGACCTGTACAGCCATCGCTGGGAAATAGAGCTGGGGTACAGGGAGATAAAACAAACGATGCAACTGAGCAGGCTGACGCTGAGGAGTAAAAAGCCGGAGCTTGTGGAGCAGGAGTTATGGGGCGTGTTACTGGCGTATAATCTGGTGCGATATCAGATGATTAAAATGGCGGGCCATCTGAAAGGATACTGGCCGAATCAGCTGAGCTTCTCAGAATCATGCGGCATGGTCATGAGAATGCTGATGACGCTGCAGGGCGCTTCACCAGGGCGTATCCCGGAGCTGATGCGTGATCTTGAAAGCATGGCGCAACTGGTAAAGTTGCCGACAAGAAGGGAAAGGGCCTTCCCGAGGGTGGTAAAGGAAAGGCCCTGGAGATACCCCACAGCCCCGAAAAAAAGCCAGTCAGTTGCTTAACTGACTGGCATTAGAGCAACGCTCACCTTTTTTTATCCCTGCGCGATTAGAAAGCGTAGTTGAAGTTAGTACCGAACAGCCAGGCTTTACCTTCAGAGGTAAATTCGTACGGACCTTCCTTGAAGGTCACTTTCTGGCCATGCATATAAGATACGCCCGCATCGACAGAAGCATTCTCGTTGAACGCGTAGGTTGCACCAGCACTCACCCAGAAGCGGTCCTGATCCGGAATGGAAATGGAGCGCTTATCAGCCGGTACCGGGCTGTCATCGAATGCGATACCGGTACGGAATGTCCAGTTATCATCCATATAATAGGTGGTACCCAACGCAATGCGATAGGCGTCGTGGAAGCTCTCGTCCTTATAGAACAGCGTTTGACCGTTGGTGCCGGTCGCTTTCAGCTCCTGGAACTGGCTCCAGCTGGTATAGGCCAGGCTATAGTGAATAGCCCACTGTGGCGCTACGCGGTTGTAACCCGAGACTTCCCACATTTCTGGCAGATGCAGTGACAGTGAGCCAGGGACAGTTTGACCGGAAGTCCCCCACGGAATAGTGGTACCCGCACCAGGGACCAGGCTGTTGACCGGCGTCAGGATGCCGCTCTTGTAATCGCCGTCGAAGTCAATTTTTACTTCGGAACGATAGGTCAGGCCCCAGCGGTTGTTTTTGTCCAGCTCGTACAGAATACCGGCGTTCCAGCCATAGCCCCACTCATCGCCCTTCAGGCTGGCAATTTTGTTGCTGTTTTTCGGCAGGCGAGCCGTTTGTTCACCGGCGTAACGCTCAATTTTTGCATCGGCGTAGACGGCATCAAAGCCCAGACCGAAGCTCCAGCTGTCGTTCAGACGATAAGCACCGCTCAGGTTCAGGTTTAGCGTTGTCAGGTCTGTTTTACCGCCGTATTCGCCAGCCGGGTAGTTGTTGTTGAACTCGGTAGCAAGGCCATAGTTAGACGTGACGGATGCGCCCCAGCCAAATTGTTCATTGATTGGTGCAACGAAGTGCAGGTTAGGTACCCACGCCGTTGGCGCAATGTTATCTGCTTTCAGGCTCGCACCAGAAGGTGACGTGCCGGAAATGTTGACATCAGGATCGATATACACCGCACCAGCAGAGAAGGTCGGGCGATCGAACATCATGATTAATGCAGGGTTACGGCTTGCGTTACCCGCATCATCAGCGATTGCACCTTCCCCTGAATACGCACGGCCAAGGCCAGAAGAAGAAAATTCGTTTAGCTGAAAGCCCGCTGACCAGGCGGAAGTAGAGACGATTGCCACTGCGACTGCCAGCGCAGTCTTGTTGAACAGGGTTTTCTGGCTCATGACCATAACCTCATTGAGTTATTTTTATTCAATAATTGTTACATACCGTAACAGGAGCGCGAAGTGTAGGGTCTGAGGTATGACAGACAAATCAGACCAGTGGCCAGAGTATAGGTCCGACCAGCCTGAATGTTGCAAGTTTGTTTATTAATATTTTCAAACATGTTTCTTGAAACGAGATCTGGTTGGCAAAATTGTGACCATCGCGGCGCACTCAAAAGGGTGGTTTTTGTTTTAGATCATTTTTTAGTGTGATATCGGTCACTTATCCGATTTTGCGCCATTAACGGCTGGAGAGAGCCAGCGCTGGGGCGTAAAATATCAGCATCGTGTTTATCTCGCGCGCTGCGCGAATACAGAGGAAATTGAGCTATGAGTAAATGCAGTGCTGATGAAACCCCGGTTTGCTGCTGTATGGATGTTGGCACCATCATGGACAACACCGATTGCACCGCGTCTTACAGCCGTGTGTTCACCAACCGCGCCGAAGCCGAAGAAACGCTGGCCGCGCTGAGCAAGCGCGCGCGTGATGTGGAGTCCGATCCGTGTGAAATCAAATCTACCTTCACGGAAGTGGACGGCGGCGTGAAGCTGGATATCGACTTTGTGTTTGCCTGCGAAGCTGAAACGCTAATTTTCCAGCTCGGTCTGCGTTAATTCTTTTTGCCCGGCGGCGCTTCGCTTGCACGGGCCTACGATCGTGTAGGCCGGGTAAGGCACCGTCGCTACCCGGCAACAAACCGCACAATTGCCTCTGCCATGCAGGGGCATTTTCTTTTTTTTCTCTGTGTTTTACCTCGCATTTTTAAGCTTCCCCGATTGGCTGAATGTAAAAAAATGGTTAAGACTGTTATCAGGTCAGACCACTTTATAGTCATGTAAAATTTTTCACAGGGGAAGGTTATGAGTCAGGCATTACCGCTAATCACCCGACAAGGTGACCGCATTGCCATTGTCAGCGGTCTGCGTACGCCGTTTGCACGTCAGGCGACGGCGTTTCACGGTATACCGGCTGTCGATCTGGGGAAAATGGTAGTGGGGGAGATGCTGGCTCGCAGCGAAATTCCGCCTGAGGTCATCGAACAGCTGGTCTTCGGCCAGGTGGTGCAGATGCCTGAAGCCCCTAACATTGCGCGGGAGATTGTTCTCGGTACCGGCATGAACGTTCATACCGATGCCTACAGCGTCAGCCGCGCGTGCGCGACCAGCTTCCAGGCGGTAGCAAACGTGGCGGAAAGTCTGATGGCGGGCACCATTCGCGCCGGGATCGCAGGTGGCGCCGATTCTTCCTCCGTACTGCCGATTGGCGTCAGTAAAAAGCTGGCCCGCATTCTGGTGGATGCCAATAAAGCCCGCACCACCGGTGCGAAGCTCAAACTCTTCTCGCGTTTACGCCTGCGCGATCTCATGCCCGTGCCACCTGCCGTCGCGGAATACTCGACTGGCCTGCGAATGGGCGATACCGCCGAGCAGATGGCCAAAACCTACGGCATCACCCGCGAGCAGCAGGATGCGCTGGCGCATCGCTCGCATCAGCTGGCAGCGAAAGCCTGGTCGGAGGGCAAACTCACCGACGAGGTCATGACCGCCTACACGCCTCCCTATCGAGAGCCTCTTACTGAAGACAACAATATTCGTGGCACCTCGACGCTGGCGGATTACGCCAAACTGCGCCCGGCGTTTGACCGCAAGCACGGCACCGTGACGGCGGCCAACAGTACGCCGCTGACCGATGGTGCTGCTGCGGTGATCCTGATGACGGAGTCGCGTGCAAAAGAGCTGGGCATCACGCCGCTGGGCTATTTGCGCAGCTATGCCTTTACCGCCATTGATGTCTGGCAGGACATGCTGTTAGGTCCGGCGTGGTCCACGCCGCTGGCGCTGGATCGTGCAGGGCTAACCCTGGCGGATATAACCCTGATTGATATGCACGAAGCCTTTGCCGCGCAAACCCTGGCAAACGTCCAGCTGCTGGCAAGCGAGCGTTTTGCACGCGACGTGCTGGGCCGCGCCCATGCCACCGGCGAAGTGGATCAGAGCAAATTCAACGTGCTGGGTGGGTCGATCGCCTACGGCCATCCGTTTGCGGCCACGGGCGCGCGAATGATCACCCAGACACTACACGAACTCCGTCGCCGCGGCGGCGGGTTTGGTCTCGTCACCGCCTGCGCGGCGGGCGGCCTTGGTGCAGCAATGGTTCTGGAGGCTGAATAATGGATATGCCATCTGCATTTAATCTGACGGTTCGCCTCGATAACGTCGCGGTTATCACTATTGATGTGCCTGATGAAAAGATGAATACCCTGAAGGCTGAATTCGGCACTCAGGTTCGCGCCATGCTCAAGCAGATCCGCGAAAATAAAGCGATTCGTGGTCTGGTCTTTATCTCGGCTAAGCCGGATAACTTTATTGCCGGGGCCGATATCAACATGATCGCCCGAGCGAAAAGCGCGCAGGAAGCTGAAGATCTGGCGCGTCAGGGACAGCAGGTGATGGCTGAAATCAACGCTCTGCCGATTCCGGTTATTGCCGCGATCCACGGTGCTTGCCTGGGCGGCGGGCTGGAGCTGGCGCTGGCCTGTCACAGCCGTATCTGCACTGACGATCCGAAAACCGTTTTAGGGTTGCCAGAAGTGCAGTTAGGCCTGCTGCCGGGATCGGGTGGAACACAGCGTCTGCCGCGTCTGGTTGGGGTTAGCACCGCCCTGGAGATGATCTTAACCGGCAAGCAGCTACGCCCCCGTCAGGCACTGAAAGTGGGGTTGGTTGACGACGTCGTTCCGCACACCATTTTACTGGACGCTGCCGTTGAGCTGGCGCTGAAGGGACGTCAGACAAAACGTCCTCTCCCCGTACGCGAGCGCGTGCTGGCAGGGCCACTGGGGCGCGCGCTCCTGTTCAAGATGGTAGGCAAAAAAACCGAGCAAAAAACCAAAGGCAACTACCCGGCGGCAAAGCGCATTCTGGAAGTGATGGAAACCGGGTTGTCGCAGGGCAGCAGCAGCGGCTATGCCGCTGAAGCCAAAGCCTTTGGCGAACTGGCGATGACGCCGCAGTCGCAGGCGCTGCGCAGCATCTTCTTCGCCAGTACTGAGGTGAAAAAAGATCCGGGCAGCGAGGCAGAGCCTGCGCCGCTGCGCGCCGTTGGCGTGCTGGGCGGTGGGCTGATGGGCGGCGGAATCGCGTTTGTTACCGCCAGCAAAGGCAAATTGCCCGTGCGCATCAAAGACATCAGCGCAAAGGGCATCAACCACGCGCTGCAGTACAGCTGGCAGAACCTTGATCGGAAGGTCAAACGCCGCCATATCAAGGCAAGCGAGCGTGATAAAACCCTGGCGACGATCTCCGGCACGACGGATTACAGCGGTTTTGCGCACCGGGACCTGGTGATTGAAGCCGTATTTGAAGACCTGGCGCTTAAGCAGCAGATGGTGGCTGACGTAGAGCAGCATTGCGCGCCGCACACTATTTTTGCCTCAAACACCTCGTCTTTACCGATTGGCGATATCGCGGCGAAAGCTGCTCGTCCGGAGCAGGTCATTGGTCTGCACTTTTTCAGTCCGGTCGAAAAAATGCCGCTGGTGGAGGTGATCCCGCACGCCACGACCAGCCCGCAGACCATCGCCACCGTGGTGAAGCTGGCGAAAAAACAGGGTAAAACCCCTATTGTGGTCGCGGACAAGGCTGGCTTCTACGTCAACCGTATTCTGGCACCCTATATCAACGAAGCGATGCGGCTGCTGACGGAAGGGGAGAAAATCGAGCACGTCGACGAGGCGCTCGTAAAGTTTGGCTTCCCCGTCGGTCCAATCCAACTTTTGGATGAGGTGGGAATAGACACCGGCACTAAAATTATACCTGTGCTGGAAGCGGCTTATGGCGATCGTTTTACCCCGCCTGCAAACATTGTTTCTGCAATTTTGAAGGACGATCGCAAAGGCAGAAAAAATGAACGCGGTTTCTATCTTTACGGCGCGAAAGGGCGTAAAAGCAAGAAACAGGTCGACCCTTCGGTTTATGGGCTTATTTCGGCCACCGGTCAGGGAAGACTGTCTGCCGTTCAGTGCGCAGAACGTTGCGTGATGATGATGCTCAATGAAGCGGCGCGCTGCTTTGGTGAACAGGTGATCAAGAGCGCACGCGATGGCGACATCGGCGCGGTATTTGGTATTGGTTTCCCGCCGTTCCTTGGCGGCCCGTTCCGTTACATGGATACGCTCGGTGCGGGTGAAGTGGTTGTCATTTTGCAACGTCTGGCCTCGCAATACGGTCCGCGGTTTACACCGTGTGACGAATTATTGCAGATGGCGGAGCGGGGCCAGACATTCTGGCCTGCAAGGGAAACTGATTTCGTAAACTGAAGTCAAAGAAGGGTAAATCCTGAGGTGAATGAACCTGTTCTGGCGATTTTGTAAACAGAGATTGACTATACTTACGCCATTGAGGTAAAAAACAGCGTTTCATTCACCGAATGGATCAGGCACAATGCCCGGCCATCGGGTTTTCTACCTCAGAGCATTAATCGCGGGTAGTTAACGCCGGTGATTCTGGTTAACAAAAGCGGTGCAATATGCAAGTTTTTATCATGCGTCACGGCGACGCGGCACTTGATGCCGCCAGTGACTCAGTACGTCCTTTAACCGTCTGTGGCTGTGACGAATCCCGTCAAATGGCGACGTGGCTTAAAGGTCAAAAAGTGGACATTGAACGCGTTCTGGTGAGTCCGTTCCTGCGTGCAGAACAGACGCTGGACGTGGTAGGGGAGTGTATGAACCTGCCATCCAGCGTGGACGTTCTCCCTGAGCTGACGCCATGCGGCGATGTCGGTCTTGTCAGCGCTTACCTTCAGGCGCTGTGCAATGAAGGTGTCGCTTCCGCACTGGTCATTTCCCACCTGCCGCTGGTCGGCTATCTGGTATCTGAGCTGTGCCCGGGCGAAACGCCGCCAATGTTCACCACTTCCGCCATTGCCAACGTCACTCTCGACGAAACCGGCAAAGGGGTCTTCAACTGGCAAATGAGCCCGTGCAACCTGAAGATGGCAAAAGCCATCTGACGTGACGTGTGACAGGGCGGGGTACTACGTGTTTCCCGCCCTTCTGTCAGGGCAACTCTGGCGGATGCCACTCCTCAACTTCAATCAACACCAGCAATGCGGCATCGCCGCCGTACTCTTTCGGTGCCTGATGAAACGCCATCACGTGCGGGTGCTGAGCCAGCCACAGCGGCGTCTGTTGCTTCAGAATGTGTTTACCGTGGCCGTGCATCACGCAGGCGCAAAAAACGTGTTCGCGGCGACAGGCGGCAATCAACGCCCCCAGCTCCTGTTTCGCCTGCATCTGGGTTAAGCCGTGCAGATCGAGAAACAGCTCCGGCGAATAATCTCCGCGTCGTAACTTTTTCAGCTCAAAATGGCTGACGTCTTCGCGCACGTACTTCACAGCCCCTTGCGTATTGAGCAGCGGCTGAAATTCATCTGAAAAATAGTGGCTGTTATCCGCCTGCTCCTGGAGCAGCCGTTTGACCGGAACTTCGCTGATTTTTTTACGCTGCGGACGGTGGACAATCGTGTCCTGCGCGATTTTACGCGTCCCGGTCATCAGCTGGCGGAAGAGAGCCTGATCCTCCTCGCTGAGCGATGTTTTCTTTTTCATTCGTCATTCTCATCTCGTATTTCCGATAGTGTACCCGACTAAACGCATTTTTTAACCTCAAGCGGTACGCGTCATTGCTGATTTATCGCCGTCTTCATGGCAAACTAGCCGCCGAAAATTATGCGAGCATGCCCTGGAGGAAAGAGTGGATAAAATATTTGTCGATGAAGCAGTAAACGAGCTGCATACCATACAGGACATGTTGCGCTGGTCGGTTAGCCGCTTCAGCGCCGCTAATATCTGGTACGGTCACGGTACCGATAACCCGTGGGACGAGGCCGTTCAGCTGGTGCTGCCGTCTCTTTACCTGCCGCTGGACATTCCGGAAGACATGCGCACCGCGCGCCTGACCTCCAGCGAAAAACATCGCATCGTTGAGCGCGTGATCCGTCGCGTAAACGAGCGCATTCCGGTTGCTTATCTGACCAACAAAGCCTGGTTCTGCGGCCACGAGTTTTACGTCGATGAACGCGTGCTGGTACCGCGCTCGCCGATTGGTGAGCTGATCAACAATCACTTTGAAGGCCTGATTAACCATCAGCCGCAGCACATTCTCGATATGTGCACCGGCAGCGGCTGCATCGCTATTGCCTGCGCCTACGCTTTCCCGGAAGCGGAAGTGGACGCCGTCGATATCTCCACCGACGCGCTGGCCGTGACCGAACACAACATTGAAGAGCACGGCCTGATCCATCACGTCACGCCAATCCGCTCTGACCTGTTCCGCGACCTGCCGACGCTGCAGTACGATCTGATCGTCACTAACCCGCCGTACGTCGATGCAGAAGACATGTCCGATCTGCCGAACGAATATCGTCACGAGCCGGAGCTGGGCCTGGCGTCAGGCTCGGACGGCCTGAAGCTGACCCGCCGCATTCTGGCCTGCGCGCCGGATTACCTGACCGATGACGGCGTTCTGATTTGTGAAGTGGGCAACAGCATGGTACATCTGATAGAGCAGTACCCGGATGTGCCTTTCACCTGGCTTGAGTTCGACAACGGCGGTGACGGCGTCTTTATGCTGACCAAAGCGCAGCTGCTCGACGCGCGCGAACACTTCAGCATCTATAAAGATTAATCCAGCGGGCTTCGGCCCGTTTCACAACGCTCAAACACAAACAACAACATCGGAGCCGTGATGGCAGGAAACAGTATTGGACAGTTATTCCGCGTGACCACCTTTGGCGAGTCGCACGGGCTGGCGCTGGGCTGTATCGTTGATGGCGTACCGCCAGGCATCGAACTGACCGAAGCAGATTTACAGCACGACCTTGACCGCCGTCGTCCGGGCACCTCTCGCTACACCACGCAGCGTCGCGAGCCGGACCAGGTCAAAATTCTCTCCGGCGTTTTTGAAGGCCGCACCACCGGCACCAGCATTGGTCTGCTGATTGAAAACACCGATCAGCGCTCTCAGGACTACGGTGCTATCAAGGACGTGTTCCGCCCGGGCCATGCCGACTACACCTACGAGCAAAAGTACGGTTTTCGCGACTATCGCGGCGGCGGACGCTCTTCCGCGCGTGAAACCGCGATGCGCGTGGCCGCTGGCGCTATTGCTAAAAAGTATTTGCAGCAGAAATTTGGCATCGTCATTCGCGGCTGTCTGACCCAGATGGGCGACATTCCGCTGGCGATCAAGGACTGGGATCAGGTCGAACAAAACCCGTTCTTCTGCGCCGATGCGGATAAGCTTGACGCCCTGGACGAACTGATGCGCGGCCTGAAAAAAGAGGGCGACTCCATTGGCGCGAAAGTCACCGTGGTGGCAGATGGCGTCCCGGCTGGCTGGGGCGAGCCGGTATTTGACCGTCTCGACGCCGATATCGCCCACGCGCTGATGAGCATCAACGCGGTGAAGGGCGTCGAGATTGGCGACGGCTTCGACGTGGTGGCACTTCGCGGCAGCCAGAACCGCGACGAAATCACGAAAGCGGGCTTCCAGAGCAACCATGCGGGCGGCATTCTCGGCGGTATCAGCAGTGGACAGCAGATTATTGCCAACATCGCGCTGAAGCCGACCTCAAGCATCACCGTGCCGGGCCACACGATTAACCGCTCAGGCGAAGAAGTTGAGATGATCACCAAAGGTCGTCACGATCCGTGCGTGGGGATCCGCGCGGTGCCGATCGCGGAAGCGATGCTGGCGATCGTGCTGATGGATCACTTCCTGCGCCAGCGCGCGCAGAACGCGGACGTGACGACCACCATTCCACGCTGGTAAACATGAAAAAAACCGCAATTACTCTGCTGGCGCTGCTGGCCAGTGGAGCCAGTCTGGCCGCCACGCCGTGGCAAAAAATCACCCATCCGGTGGCGGGAAGCGCGCAGTCCATCGGCGCCTTCTCTAACGGCTGTATCGTGGGCGCGCAGGAGCTGCCGCTGCAATCAGATACCTATCAGGTGATGCGTACCGACCAGCGTCGTTACTTCGGCCACCCTGATCTGGTGCTGTTCATTCAGCGACTGGGGAACCAGGTGCATAACCTGGGGCTGGGGACGATGCTGATTGGCGATATGGGGATGCCTGCCGGTGGCCGCTTTAACGGCGGGCACGCCAGCCACCAGACCGGACTGGATGTCGACATCTTCCTGCAGCTGCCGAAAACGCGCTGGACGTCTGCGCAGCTGCTGAAGCCGCAGGCGCTGGATCTGGTGTCGCGCGACGGCAAAAGCGTGGTGCCATCACTGTGGTCACGGGATATTTCGAGCCTGATCAAGCTGGCGGCGAAAGATAACGACGTCACGCGGATTTTCGTCAACCCGGCGATCAAGCAGCAGCTCTGCCTGGATGCCGGAACCGATCGCGACTGGCTGCGCAAAGTGCGCCCGTGGTTCCAGCATCGTGCGCATATGCACGTTCGTCTGCGCTGCCCGGCGAACAGCCTGGAATGTGAAGATCAGCCGCTACCGCCGCCAGGCGATGGCTGTGGTTACGAACTGCAAAGCTGGTTTGAGCCGGCAAAACCTGGAACCTCTAAGCCTGAGAAGAAGACACCGCCTCCGTTGCCGCCTTCCTGCCAGGCGCTACTGGATGAGCATGTACTTTAATGGATAATTTCGTCGATCTGTTTATGGTGTCACCGCTGCTGCTGGTGGTGCTGTTCTTTGTGGCCATGCTGGCCGGTTTTATCGATGCGCTCGCGGGCGGCGGCGGGCTGTTAACCGTGCCCGCGCTGCTGGCGGCGGGCATGAGCCCGGCGCAGGCGCTTGCCACCAATAAGCTGCAGGCCTGCGGCGGCTCGCTTTCGGCGTCGCTCTATTTTATCCGCCGCAAGGTGGTGAATCTCGCCGATCAAAAGCTCAATATCCTGATGACCTTTATCGGCTCAACGTCGGGCGCGCTGCTGGTGCAGCACGTGCAGTCGGATATTTTGCGCCAGATCCTGCCGATTCTGGTTATCTGCATCGGTCTCTATTTCCTGCTGATGCCTAAGCTCGGTGAGGAAGACCGGGCGCGGCGGCTGCACGGCTTGCCGTTTGCGCTGATTGCCGGTGGCTGCGTCGGCTTTTACGACGGCTTCTTTGGCCCGGGGGCAGGCTCGTTTTACGCGCTGGCGTTCGTGACGCTGGCCGGCTTTAACCTCGCCAAATCCACCGCCCACGCCAAGGTGCTGAATGCGACCTCGAACGTCGGCGGCCTGCTGCTGTTTATCATTGGCGGCAAGGTTATCTGGGCAACCGGGTTTGTGATGATGGCAGGGCAGTTTTTGGGCGCGCGCGCAGGCTCGCGTCTGGTATTAAGCAAAGGGCAAAAGCTGATCCGCCCGATGATTGTTGTCGTCTCGGCGGTGATGAGCGCCAAACTTCTTTATGACAGCCATGGACAGGAGATCCTCACCTGGTTGGGGATGAACTAATGAACAGTACGCATAAATACGAACAGTTGATAGAGATCTTCGATAGCTGTTTTGCTGATGATTTTAATACCCGTCTGATTAAAGGCGACGACGAACCGATCTATCTTCCTGCTGATGCAGAGGTTCCGTACAACCGCATCGTCTTTGCCCACGGCTTTTACGCCAGCGGTTTGCACGAAATTTCGCACTGGTGCATCGCGGGGAAAGCGCGTCGCGAGCTGGTGGACTTCGGTTACTGGTACTGTCCGGACGGGCGCGACGCCGCCACCCAGGGCCAGTTTGAAGACGTGGAAGTGAAGCCGCAGGCGCTGGAATGGCTGTTCTGCGTGGCGGCGGGCTTCCCGTTCAACGTGAGCTGTGACAACCTTGAAGGCGACTTCGAGCCAGACCGTATCGTCTTCCAGCGCCGCGTGCATGCGCAGGTGATGGAGTATCTTGAGAAGGGCATCCCGGAACGTCCGGCGCGCCTGATCAGGGCTTTACAGAATTATTACCACACGCCGGAGATCACGGCGGAATGCTTCCCTTGGCCGGAAGATCTTTAACAGAGGAAAGAAGATGATCGCAGAATTTGAATCACGCATTCTGGCGTTAATTGATGACATGGTGGAACACGCCAGTGATGATGAGCTGTTCGCCAGCGGTTATCTGCGTGGTCACCTGACGCTGGCGGTAGCCGAGCTGGAAGCAGGTGACGATCACTCTGCCGACGCCGTTCACGCTGAAGTCACGCGCAGCCTGGAAAAAGCCATTCTGGCCGGGGAGCTCTCTCCGCGCGACCAGTCTTTAGTGCTGGGCATGTGGGACAATTTATTCCAGCAGGCTAAACGCTAAGTAAGTGCGTCATCTCCCTCTCCCAGTGGGAGAGGGCCGGGGTGAGGGCACCAGACCGCACCCTACTTAACCATTTTCCCCTTCAGCAGTTTCCGTACCCACAGTCGATTCGGGTTCAGCCCCGCAAGCGTGGTTCTGTCCAGCGGAACAGGCTCATTACTCATTTGCGCGGCTAACGTTTCAGCCAGCAGCGGCGCGGAGCACAATCCTCGCGATCCTAATCCGCCCAGCATGAACAGTTCCGGATAAACCGGGGCACTTACCGCCGTTTCCTTGTTTTCTGCCAGATCCTGATAGAGTTCAAGCGTGGCTTCATAGTCCGGCACGTTTCCCGCCATCGGCAGGTGATCGCGGGTCGCGCAGCGCACGCCGCAGCGCGCTTCGCCCTCGCTCACGTCAACCTCTTTCGCCCACGCCGCGTCCGGGAAGCAGTCAATCAGGCGCTGGCGGTTTTGCTGCTGATCCGCTTCGCTGTAGCGCATATCCGCTTCGCCACGATGGTAGCTGGCGCCGATGCAGTGATGTCCGTTAGACGGATTTTGTGGCGTCAGATAGCCGTCATAGCACAGCACCTGGCGCAGCTTGCTCAGTTCGGGCGCGGTCGGGATATGGCTTACCTGGCCGCCGACCGGATAAACCGGCAACGTCTCGGTCTGGATAAACTGGCTGATGTTATGTCCGTTTGCCAGCACAACGCTGGCATGGCGTGCCGCTTTGCCATCAGCAAAATGCAGAGTCCACCGTTCTGACCGGCTAAGCGATTCAACCTTATGAGCATAATGCACCCTCAGCCCGCGTGACTGCGCCAGGCTAATCGCCGCCGCGGTCAGTTCAGCCGGGCACAGCCAGCCGCCGAGCGGATATTGAATGCCGCCACAGCCGGTTTCCACGCCCGCGGTGTCTGCCACCTCTTGCGCACTGACCGCGCGGGCAATCTCCTCCGGCAGACCCAACGACAGCATCTGGGCGATTTTTTGCTGGCTCTTTTCATCCCATCCGAGCTGCGTCACGCCGCACCAGTCATGGTCGAATGCCACCGGAATGGAATCATACAGGCGGCGAGCGAAGGTAAACGCTGCCGGGAAAAACTGGAACAGGGCCGGATCGTGCGCGCTTAAAAGCGGGTAAAGCGCGCCCTGGCGGTTGCCGGACGCGCCGTTGGCTGGTGCCTCGTCAGCGCAGTAGAGTGTCACCTGCCAGCCCCGGTGCAGCAGCGCGAGAGAGAGCAGGGCGCTGGCGATCCCTCCGCCAACGATCGCCACTTCGCGCGATGCGCTGGCGCTGCGCGCAAACCAGGGAGCCCGGGCGGGAATGTCCAGCGTCCGTTCCATCGTGCCGACCAGCATGTCGCGCTTGCGGCCAAAGCCTTTGGTCTTCTGCATGGTAAAGCCCGCGTCCTGCAGGCCGCGGCGAACAAAGCCGGCCGAGGTAAAGGTGGCGAGCGTTGCGCCGGGACGCGCCAGCCGGGCCATCGCGCTAAACAGATGCTGGCTCCACATGTCCGGGTTCTTGGCGGGCGCAAAGCCGTCAAGGAACCACGCGTCCACCGTCTGGTTCATCGCGTCGTCGAGCGTATCGGTCAGGTCGTTAATGTCGCCCAGCCATAAATCCAGCGTCACCCGTCCGCCGTCCAGAATCAGACGGTGGCAGCCGCCGATATGCGGCGGCCACTGCGCCTGAAGCTGCTCCGCCCAGGCTGCAAGCTCCGGCCAGCGCTGGTGGGCGAGCCGCAGATCGTGCGCGGTAAGCGGAAATTTTTCAAAACTGATGAAATGTAATCTTTGTAGCGTAGCCTCAGGGTGCGCAGCGTGAAACTGGTCAAACGCCTGCCAGAGGGTTAAAAAATTGAGCCCGGTGCCGAATCCGCTTTCCGCAACAACGAACAGACTGCGCGGGTGCGCAGGGAAGCGGGCGCTGAGCTGGTTTCCCTCGAGGAAAACATAGCGGGTTTCTTCGAGTCCGTTATCATTAGAAAAGTAGACGTCATCAAAATCTCGGGAAACAGGTGTACCCTCAGCGTTGAATTCGAGGTTGGCGGGTTGTATAGCGTTTTGTTTCACGTAAGTTACTCGTCTGACAGGCAGTGGCACGATCTTAACGATGTGAGTCCATCGGTGCAAATTTCCGCAGAAAATGTCTGATCGGACTTGTTCGGCGTACAAGTGTACGCTATTGTGCGACTCGAAACTTTTTATAGTGCGACTTACAGAGGTATTGAATGAAACGTGCAGTGATTACTGGCCTGGGCATTGTTTCCAGCATCGGTAATAACCAGCAGGAAGTCCTGGCATCTCTGCGTGAAGGACGCTCCGGGATCACTTTCTCTGAAGAGTTTAAAGATTCAGGTATGCGTAGCCACGTATGGGGTAACGTCAAACTGGACACCACCGGTTTGATTGACCGCAAAGTGGTTCGTTTCATGAACGATGCCTCTATTTATGCTTATCTCTCCATGCAGGAAGCGATCAAAGATTCCGGCCTGAGCGAAGAGGTTTATCAGAACAACCCGCGCGTGGGCCTGATTGCCGGTTCCGGCGGTTCCTCTAAAGCGCAGGTATTCGGTGCTGACGCCATGCGCAGCCCGCGTGGTCTGAAAGCGGTAGGTCCGTACGTGGTCACGAAAGCTATGGGTTCTGCGGTTTCCGCGTGCCTGGCGACCCCGTTCAAAATTCACGGTGTGAACTACTCCATCAGCTCCGCGTGTGCGACTTCCGCACACTGTATCGGCAACGCGGTTGAGCAGATCCAGCTGGGCAAACAGGACATCGTATTTGCTGGCGGCGGCGAAGAGCTGGGCTGGGAAATGGCCTGTGAGTTCGACGCGATGGGCGCACTGTCCACCAAGTACAACGAAACCCCAGACAAAGCCTCCCGTACTTATGACGCGCACCGTGACGGTTTCGTTATCGCGGGCGGCGGCGGTATGGTTGTGGTTGAAGAGCTGGAGCACGCGCTGGCGCGCGGCGCGCACATCTACGCTGAGATCGTGGGCTACGGCGCAACGTCCGACGGCGCCGACATGGTTGCTCCGTCCGGCGAAGGCGCGGTGCGCTGCATGAAGATGGCGATGCACGGTGTTGATACCCCAATCGACTACCTGAACTCCCACGGTACCTCTACTCCGGTAGGTGACGTGAAAGAGCTGGGTGCGATCCGCGAAGTGTTCGGCGACAACAGCCCGGCTATCTCTGCCACCAAAGCCATGACCGGTCACTCTCTGGGTGCGGCGGGCGTGCAGGAAGCGATCTACTCTCTGCTGATGCTGGAAAACGGCTTTATCGCCCCAAGCATCAACATCGACGAGATGGACGAGCAGGCGGCTGGCCTGAACATCGTGACCAAACCAACGGAAGCGACGCTGACCACCGTCATGTCCAACAGCTTCGGCTTCGGCGGCACCAACGCCACGCTGGTTATGCGCAAGCTGAAAGCATAAGCGTTTGAATGTATAATAGAAGGGAGCCGAAAGGCTCCCTTTTTTTATGCCTGAACACGGAGTTATGCATGAAGGCTGTTACCCCCGAGAAGGGCACTCCTTCCGGGAACCTTTCTCTTTTCCGCATCGCCTTTGCGGTATTCCTGACCTACATGACCGTTGGCCTGCCGCTGCCGGTGATCCCGCTGTTCGTTCATCACGAACTCGGCTATGGCAACACCATGGTCGGCATTGCTGTGGGCATTCAGTTTTTAGCCACGGTATTAACCCGCGGCTACGCAGGACGGCTGGCCGATCAGCACGGTGCAAAACGCTCGGCGCTGCAGGGCATGTCTGCCTGCGGTCTGGCGGGGGGCGCGTGGCTGCTGGCCGCTCTCCTGCCGGTCGACGCCGCGTATAAATTTGCGCTGCTGGTGGTGGGCCGTTTAATCCTTGGCTTCGGTGAAAGCCAGCTGCTGACCGGCACCCTGACCTGGGGGATGGGGCTGGTGGGGCCTGCGCGCTCCGGCAAAGTGATGTCATGGAACGGGATGGCGATTTATGGCGCACTGGCTGCAGGCGCGCCGCTGGGTTTGCTGATCCACAGCCAGTTTGGTTTTGCGGTACTGGCAGCAACCACCATGGTATTACCGCTGCTGGCGTGGGCTTTTAACGGTTCGGTACGCAAGGTGCCCGCCCATAAAGGCGAACGTCCTTCGCTGTGGAGTGTGGTGGGGCAAATCTGGCAGCCAGGGCTGGGGCTGGCGCTTCAGGGAGTAGGCTTCGCGGTGATTGGTACCTTCGTCTCCCTCTATTTCATGAGCCGCGGCTGGGCAATGGCGGGCTTTACGCTGACGGCCTTTGGCGGCGCGTTTGTCGTGATGCGTGTCCTGTTCGGCTGGATGCCGGATCGCTTTGGCGGCGTGAAGGTGGCGGTGGCGTCGCTGGTGATTGAAACCGTTGGGCTGGTGTTGCTCTGGCAGGCGCCGGTCGCCTCCGTTGCGCTGCTTGGTGCGGCGTTAACCGGCTGCGGCTGCTCGCTGATCTTCCCGGCGCTGGGCGTTGAGGTGGTGAAGCGCGTGGCGCCGCAGGTCCGCGGTACGGCGCTGGGCGGCTATGCGGCGTTTCAGGATATCTCATACGGCGTAACCGGGCCGCTGGCGGGTCTGTTAGCCACCTCGTTTGGCTACCCGTCCGTCTTCCTGGCCGGCGCGGTTTCTGCGGTGGTGGGGATCGTGGTGACGCTGGTGGCGTTTCGCAGAAATTAACTGTTGTCGCCGGGTGGCGGCTGCGCCTTACCCGGCCTACGGTTCGAGCCGTTGTAGGCCCGGTAAGCGTAGCGCCACCGGGCAAATCCTCAGGCAACCAGCCAGAAAATCGCCAGCGCAATCAATAATGCAATCAACATTAATCCCGGGCGGGCAGAGAGCGTTCTGAAGGTCTCCACAACGGGCGCAAACAGCGGGCTGTAGATCGGCTGAACGTTTCTTACCTCCGGCACGCCGCCTTCCCGCTCGGCGCGGCGAACAAAGATCTGATTCAGCACATCCTGCACCTGCGCGGTGGTCAGTACCGTTTGCGGCGTGGCCTGCCAGTTCTGCTGGGCGTAATCCCGAATCACCTCGAACTCGTGCGGTTCCAGCGGCTGTTTAAGCGCCGCCTGAACGGTATGCAGGGTAGGGGCGCTCTGGGTGCTGAGCGTCTGGCGCGCCTGGAGCCAGGTCACCAGATGGGTAAACTGTTTGGCCGGAATCAGCTCGCCCGCCTTCACGCCGGACAGTTCCAGCATGGATTGCCAGATAAGCTTCGTCGACTCGCCGGTGGCGGCGGCCAGTTTGGTCACCATCTGGTTCAGCGTGTTGTGCTCGGCAGGCTGCAGCGGGCGCTCGGTTGAGGGGCGCACCTGAGGCTGCGGAATAGACAACTGATTGTTCTGCAACAGCGTCAGCACGGTTTTAAGCTGGTCTGGCGTCAGCTGGCTCAGGGCGGTCTGGCCATACTGCTGACGGATAAAGTCACTGACAGCCTGACGGTTATTTCCCTGGCCCAGCAGCTCAGTCAACTGCGTGACAATCTGACGCGTGGTGTGGTTCTGCTGCGCGGTCGTAATACGCTGGTTGAGATTTTGCTCGGCGGCAGGGAAATGGCGCGACTGCAGCGGTGCGTCGTTCCTCACGCCTAAATCATGCTTTACCCCGGCCCAGACTTCCGCGTTTTGCTGCGAAGTCAGCGCTATCAGGCGCGTGATCAGTCGCTCCAGCACGGTGCGCTGTTGCGTGGATAGTGGCTGTTCACCGGCAACGTTTGGCGTGACAGGGCCTTCACCCGGTGGGCGTGGCGGCGTACCTGAAATGGGCTGCATCGTCAAAAATCCTTAAAGTCAAAACTCAGCGTAAACCCGGCATACGTATATGCCTGGCGGCCAGATTATGGCACACTTGGCAGGTTTTCTTCCTCTCAAACAGGTACTCAGACGTGAAAATCCTCGTTGATGAAAATATGCCTTACGCCCGCGAGCTGTTTAGCCGCCTCGGCGACGTTAAGGCTGTCCCTGGTCGCCCGATCCCGGTTAACGAACTGGATGACGCAGACGCGCTGATGGTGCGCTCGGTGACCAAAGTAAATGAGGCGTTGCTTGCCGGTAAAGCGATTAAGTTTGTCGGAACCGCAACGGCAGGGACCGATCATGTGGATGATCAGTGGCTGAAGCAGGCCGGAATCGGTTTTTCCGCCGCGCCGGGCTGTAACGCCATTGCCGTCGTGGAATACGTTTTCTCCTCGCTGCTGATGCTGGCCGAGCGCGATGGTTTTGCGCTGAAAGACCGCACCGTGGGGATTGTCGGCGTGGGTAACGTCGGCGGGCGTCTGCAAAAGCGCCTTGAAGCGTTAGGTATCCGCACGCTGCTGTGCGATCCGCCGCGTAAAGACAACGGTGACGACGAGGATTTCCGCGCGCTGGATGAGCTGGTTGAACAGTGCGATGTGCTGACGTTCCACACGCCGCTGTTTAAAGAGGGGCCGTATAAGTCCCTGCATCTGGCGGACGAGGCGCTGATTCGCCGTCTGAAGGCTGGCACTATTCTGATAAATGCCTGTCGTGGCCCGGTGGTGGATAATGCCGCGCTGCTGAAATGTCTGAATGAAGGACACGATCTCAGCGTGGTGCTGGACGTCTGGGAGCCGGAGCCGGATCTCAACGTTGAGTTGCTGAACAAGGTTGACGTTGCCACCGCGCATATCGCGGGCTATACGCTTGAAGGCAAAGCGCGCGGCACGACGCAGGTATTTGAAGCCTACAGCGCCTTTATCGGTCATCCGCAGCAGGTGGCGCTTGATACTTTACTCCCCGCGCCTGAATTTGGCCGCATTACCCTGCATGGCCCGCTCGATCAGGCAACGCTGAAAAGGCTGGTGCATTTGGTGTATGATGTGCGCCGCGACGATGCGCTGCTGCGTAAGGTGGCGGGGATCCCGGGTGAATTTGATAAGCTGCGCAAGAACTACGTTGAGCGCCGCGAGTGGTCTTCCCTGTATGTGATGTGCGACGACGCAGCGGCTGCGACGTTGCTCAAGAAACTGGGTTTTAACGCCGTTCATCACCCGGCGCATTAATGTCTTCTTAATGCTCCCTGTCGGATACGCCGACAGGGACGCTTTTTTATTTCTGGAGTAAACCACCATGTCTGAAGGCTGGAACATTGCCATTTTAGGTGCCACGGGTGCCGTGGGCGAAGCCCTGCTCGAAACTCTTGCCGAGCGTCAGTTCCCGGTGGGAGATATCTATGCGCTGGCGCGCACCGACAGCGCTGGCGAACATCTGCGTTTTGGCGGTAAATCCGTGATGGTTCAGGATGCGGCCGCGTTTGACTGGACCCAGGCGCAGCTGGCGTTTTTTGCCGCAGGTGCTGAAGCCACGGCGTCTTACATTGAAGAGGCGACCAATTCGGGCTGCCTGGTGATCGACCTGAGCGGTCTGTTCTCCCTGGAGCCGGACGTGCCGCTGGTGGTCCCGGACGTCAATCCGTTTGTGCTGGCTGACTACCGCAACCGTAACGTTATCGCGGTACCGAACAGCCTGACCAGCCAGCTGCTGACTGCCCTGAAACCGCTGATTGACGACGGCGGCCTGTCGCGCATTACCGTCACCAGCCTGCTGTCCGCGTCGGCGAACGGTAAAAAAGCCGTTGACGCGCTGGCCGGGCAGAGTGCGAAGCTGCTGAACGGCATCCCGATCGACGAAGATGATTTCTTTGGCCGCCAGCTGGCGTTCAACATGCTGCCGCTGCTGCCGGATCGTGAAGGTTCCGTGCGCGAAGAGCGTCGTCTCGTCGACGAAGCGCGCAAGATTCTGCAGGACGAGGGGCTGATGATTTCCGCCAGCGTCGTACAGTCTCCGGTCTTCTACGGCCACGCGCAGATGGTCGGTTTTGAAGCCCTGCGCCCGCTGGCGGCAGAGGAAGCGCGCGACGCGTTTGGCCGCGGTGAAGATATCGTCCTTTCCGAAGAGAGCGAGTTCCCGACCCAGGTGGGCGACGCCACCGGCAGCGCGCATCTTTCCGTTGGCTGCGTGCGTAACGACTACGGTATGCCGGAGCAGGTCCAGTTCTGGTCCGTTGCCGATAACGTTCGCTTTGGCGGCGCGCTGATGGCGGTCAAGATCGCCGAGAAGCTGGTGCAGGAGTATCTGTACTGATGTCCGAAGTGGATCAAAAGCCGGTTCATAAAATTGCCCTCGGTATTGAGTACGATGGCAGTAAATATTATGGCTGGCAGCGTCAGAATGAGGTGCGCAGCGTTCAGGAAAAGCTGGAGAAAGCGCTCTCACAGGTGGCAAACGAGCCGATTAACGTCCTGTGCGCGGGGCGTACGGACGCGGGTGTTCATGGCACGGGGCAGGTGGTTCACTTTGAAACCACCGCCGTGCGTAAGGATGCCGCCTGGACGCTGGGTGTAAATGCGAATTTACCTGGTGACATCGCGGTGCGTTGGGTGAAATCTGTGCCGGATGATTTTCACGCGCGCTTCAGCGCAACGGCGCGTCGCTATCGCTATGTCATCTACAACCAGCGTCTGCGTCCGGCGGTGTTAAGCCAGGGCGTGACGCATTTTTATGAACCGCTCGATGCAGAACGCATGCATCGCGCGGCGCAGTGTCTGATTGGTGAAAATGACTTTACGTCGTTTCGTGCGGTGCAGTGTCAGTCCCGTACGCCGTGGCGTAACGTCATGCACATTAACGTCAGTCGTTTTGGCGCGTATGTGGTGGTGGATATCAAAGCCAATGCCTTTGTACATCATATGGTGCGGAATATTGTGGGCAGCCTGATGGAAGTGGGCGCCGGACACCAGCCGGAGAGCTGGATTGCAGAACTGCTGGCAGCGAAGGACAGAACGCTTGCGGCAGCAACGGCGAAAGCGGAAGGGCTTTATCTGGTCTCGGTAGACTATCCGGATCGGTTTGACCTGCCAAAACCGCCAATGGGCCCGCTGTTTTTAGCGGACTAAACAAAGGTGCAATTAAGGCTTAGACAATATGGACGTAATACGTTTTCTGATTGATTTCATTCTGCATATTGATGTTCACCTGGCGGAGCTGGTCGCACAGTACGGCGTCTGGGTTTACGCCATTCTGTTCCTGATTCTGTTCTGTGAAACCGGTCTGGTCGTTACCCCGTTCCTGCCGGGAGACTCGCTGCTGTTTGTGGCCGGTGCGTTGTCGGCGCTGCCCACCAATGATTTGAACGTGCATCTGATGGTGGTGTTGATGGTGATTGCCGCGATTGTCGGGGATGCGGTCAACTATACGATTGGCCGGGTGTTCGGTGAGCGGTTGTTCAGTAATCCGGACTCGAAAATTTTCCGCCGCAGCTATTTAGACAAGACCCATGCCTTCTATGAACGTCATGGTGGAAAAACCATTATCCTTGCGCGTTTTGTGCCTATTGTGCGCACATTTGCGCCGTTTGTGGCGGGAATGGGCCATATGTCCTATCGTCATTTTGCAATGTATAACGTGGTGGGCGCACTGCTTTGGGTGTTGCTCTTTACCTATGCAGGCTACCTGTTTGGCGACTTGCCGGTGGTTCAGGAAAACCTTAAGTTACTGATTGTAGCGATTATTGTGCTTTCCGTACTGCCTGGCGTGATTGAAATTATTCGTCACAAACGCGCGGCAGCAAAGCAAGCGAAGTAAATGCACGCTGGCGGTTCGACCACTTTTTTATCCAAAGTTTCGGGCTGTTATGTTTTAATGTGCAACATTCATGGTCTGTTGGAGGCAAAAATGGCATTATTCGCCTCTTATAGCAAAACTGGCATACGACCAGGTTCAGGCAGAAAGGTTATCAATGAGCTGGATTGAACGAATTAAAAGCAACATTACCCCGACGCGCAAAGCGAGCATTCCTGAAGGGGTATGGACGAAGTGTGATAGCTGCGGCCAGGTTCTGTATCGCGCAGAACTGGAACGCAATCTCGAGGTGTGTCCGAAGTGTGACCACCACATGCGTATGTCGGCGCGCAACCGCCTGCATAGCCTGCTGGACGAAGGTTCTCTGGTAGAACTGGGCAGCGAACTGGAGCCAAAAGATGTGCTCAAGTTCCGCGACTCCAAAAAATACAAAGATCGTCTGGCCTCTGCACAGAAAGAGACCGGCGAGAAAGACGCGCTGATCGTCATGAAAGGCACCCTGCACGAGATGCCGGTGGTTGCCGCTGCGTTTGAGTTCTCCTTTATGGGCGGCTCAATGGGCTCCGTGGTCGGTGCGCGTTTCGTGCGTGCCGTTGAGCAGGCGCTGGAAGACAACTGTCCGCTGATCTGCTTCTCCGCCTCCGGTGGTGCACGTATGCAGGAAGCGCTGATGTCCCTGATGCAGATGGCGAAAACCTCTGCGGCGCTGGCGAAAATGCAGGAGCGCGGTCTGCCGTACATCTCCGTGCTGACCGACCCAACCATGGGTGGCGTCTCCGCAAGCTTCGCGATGCTGGGTGACCTGAACATCGCTGAGCCAAAAGCGCTGATCGGCTTTGCCGGTCCTCGCGTCATCGAGCAGACCGTTCGTGAAAAACTGCCGCCGGGCTTCCAGCGCAGTGAGTTCCTCATTGAGAAAGGCGCTATCGATATGATCGTCCGCCGTCCGGAAATGCGCCTGAAACTGGCCAGCATTCTGGCGAAGCTGATGAATCTGCCAGCGCCTAACCCGGATGAGCCGCGCGAAGGCGTGGTGGTACCGGATCAGGAACCCGAGGCCTGATAACTGAAAAGGGCAGGGCCAGATGGCGCTGCCCTTTTGCTTTATAACCTGTTAATGACAACCGGGCATTATGGAAAATAAAAGCATTCCCCAAGCCACGTCGCCCCTGGCCGCGTGGCTTTCTTATCTGGAAAACCTGCACAGTAAAACCATCGATATGGGCCTTGAGCGCGTAAGCCAGGTTGCCGCGCGTCTCGACGTGCTGAAACCGGCTCCGTTCGTGTTCACCGTTGCAGGTACTAACGGTAAAGGGACGACCTGCCGCACGCTGGAGTCAGTCCTGATGGCGGCGGGGTACAAGGTTGGCGTTTACAGCTCACCGCATCTGGTGCGCTATACCGAGCGCGTGCGGGTGCAGAACACCGAGCTGGCGGAATCTGCCCATACGGCGTCGTTCGCGGCTATCGAAGCGGCGCGCGGGGAAACCTCATTAACCTATTTTGAATACGGCACCCTGTCGGCGCTGTGGCTGTTCAAACAGGCGCAGCTGGACGTGGTGATCCTGGAAGTGGGGCTGGGCGGGCGTCTGGATGCCACCAATATGGTGGATGCGGACGTGGCGGTGGTCACCAGCATCGCGCTGGATCATACCGACTGGCTGGGCCCGGACCGTGAAAGCATTGGCCGCGAGAAGGCCGGTATTTTCCGGGCGAATAAGCCCGCCGTGGTGGGCGAGCCGGACATGCCGCATACCATTGCCGACGTGGCGAAAGAGAAGGGCGCACATCTGTTGCGCCGAGGCGTTGACTGGCAGTATGCGGTGCAGGGCAACGGCTGGCGCTTTAGCGATGCGCAGGGCGTGCTGGAGAATCTGCCGCTGCCGCAGGTGCCACAGCCGAACGCGGCAACCGCGCTGGCGGCACTGCGCGCCAGCGGATTAGCTGTAAGTGAGCAGGCGATCCGTGACGGCATTCAGAATGCGCTGCTGCCGGGTCGTTTCCAGATAGTCAGCGAGTCACCGCGTCTGATTCTGGATGTGGCGCACAACCCGCATGCGGCGGCGTATCTCGCAGGACGTCTCAAATCGTTACCAAAAACCGGGCGCGTGCTGGCGGTTATCGGTATGCTTCATGATAAAGATATCGGCGGCACGCTGGCCTGCATGGAGAGTGTGGTCGATAGCTGGTATTGTGCTCCTCTGGAGGGGCCGCGCGGTGCGACAGCTGAGCAGTTGATGGAACATCTCGGTAAAGGTGCAATCTACAGTAGCGTGGCGCAGGCCTGGCATGCCGCGATGGCGGATGCAAAACCAGAAGATACCGTGCTGGTGTGTGGCTCTTTCCACACGGTGGCACATGTCATGGAAGTGATGGACGCGGGGAGAACCGGTGGCGAGTAAGTTTCAGAACCGTTTAACAGGAACCATTGTGCTGGTCGCGCTCGGGGTGATTATTCTTCCCGGGCTGCTCGACGGGCAGAAAAAACATTATCAGGACGAGTTTGCAGCCATTCCGCTGGTGCCGAAGCCGGGCGACCGCGATGAGCCGGATATGCTGCCTGCGGCGACTCAGGCGCTGCCTGCTCAGCCGCCTGAAGGGGCGGCGGAAGAAGTTCGCGCGGGCGATGCCGCTGCACCGTCACTCGACCCGTCGCGTCTGGCGGCGAATAACAACATCGAGATCGATCCGGTACCGGTAGAGAAGCCTAAGCCTGCTGAAAAACCGAAGCCGGTAGAGAAACCGCAGCCGAAGCCTCAGCAACAGCGAGATAAAGCAGCAGAGCAGCTTGCTGCAGCGTCTGAAACTCCACCACCTGCGAAGCAAGACGCAGCGCCGACCGGCAAAGCCTACGTTGTGCAGCTGGGGGCGCTGAAAAACGCCGATAAAGTCAACGAGGTTGTGGGTAAACTGCGCAGCGCGGGCTATCGCGTTTACACTTCACCTTCCACGCCGGTACAGGGTAAAATCACCCGTATCCTCGTGGGGCCGGAGGCGTCGAAAGACAAGTTGAAAGGGTCGCTGGGCGAGCTGAAGCAGATCTCCGGGCTGAGTGGTGTGGTGATGAGCTACAGCGCGAACTAAGTACGACCTGCTCCTTTAGAGAGAGGCGATAAGCCACGGCGTTGAACATTTTTTCAGCGCCTTTTTTATTTACGCGCGGGAAGGAAATCCCTACGCAAACGTTTTCTTTTTCTGTTAGAATTCGCCCCGAACTGGATGACAGGGCGTTTAATCGTGGGACACATATGGTCTGGATTGATTACGCCATCATTGCGGTGATTGGTTTTTCCTGTCTGGTTAGCCTGATCCGTGGCTTTGTTCGTGAAGCGTTATCGCTGGTAACCTGGGGTTGTGCTTTCTTTGTTGCCAGTCATTACTACACTTACCTGTCTGTCTGGTTCACGGGCTTTGAAGATGAACTGGTCCGAAATGGAATCGCCATCGCGGTGCTGTTTATCGCGACGCTGATTGTCGGCGCTATCGTGAATTACGTGATAGGTCAGCTGGTCGAGAAAACCGGTCTGTCAGGAACGGACAGGGTACTCGGGATCTGTTTCGGGGCATTACGAGGCGTGCTGATTGTGGCCGCGATCCTGTTCTTCCTGGATACCTTCACCGGGTTCTCCAAAAGCGAAGACTGGCAAAAATCGCAGCTCATTCCAGAGTTCAGCTTCATCATCAGATGGTTCTTTGACTATCTGCAAAGCTCGTCGAGTTTTTTGCCCAGGGCATAAACCCTGAGATGTGGCTTAACGAGGAAAAGACGAATGTGCGGTATTGTCGGTATCGCCGGTTTCATGCCGGTAAACCAGTCGATTTATGACGCGTTAACGGTGCTTCAGCACCGTGGGCAGGATGCTGCGGGTATCATCACCATTGATGCAAACAACTGCTTCCGTTTACGTAAGGCCAATGGCCTGGTAAACGATGTGTTTGAAGCCCGCCATATGCAGCGTCTGCAAGGTAATATGGGGATCGGTCACGTTCGTTATCCTACTGCTGGCAGTTCCAGCGCCTCTGAGGCACAGCCTTTCTACGTCAACTCACCGTATGGCATCACGCTTGCCCATAATGGCAACCTGACCAACGCTCATGAGCTGCGTAAGAAGTTGTTCGAAGAGAAACGTCGCCACATTAACACCACCTCTGATTCAGAAATCCTGCTCAATGTGTTCGCCAGCGAGCTGGATAACTTCCGTCACTACCCGCTGGAAGCAGACAATATCTTCGCTGCCATTGCCGCGACCAACCGCCAGATCCGCGGTGCGTACGCCTGCGTGGCGATGATCATCGGTCACGGCATGGTCGCCTTCCGCGATCCAAACGGCATTCGTCCGCTGGTGCTGGGCAAGCGCGACCTCGGCGATGGCCGTACCGAATATATGGTTGCCTCTGAGAGCGTGGCGCTGGATACCCTGGGCTTCGAATTCCTGCGCGACGTTGCGCCGGGCGAAGCGGTGTATATAACCGAGAAGGGCCAGCTGTTCACCCGGCAGTGTGCCGACAACCCGGTCAGCAACCCGTGCCTGTTTGAATACGTCTATTTTGCCCGTCCGGATTCGTTCATCGACAAGATTTCCGTCTACAGCGCGCGCGTCAATATGGGCACGAAGCTCGGCGAGAAGATAGCCCGCGAGTGGGACGATCTCGACATCGACGTGGTGATTCCTATCCCGGAAACCTCCTGCGATATCGCCCTGGAGATCGCCCGAATTCTGGACAAGCCGTACCGTCAGGGCTTCGTGAAGAACCGCTACGTTGGCCGCACGTTTATCATGCCGGGCCAGCACCTGCGCCGTAAGTCGGTGCGCCGCAAGCTGAACGCCAACCGCGCGGAATTCCGCGACAAAAACGTTCTGCTGGTGGATGACTCCATCGTTCGTGGCACCACCTCTGAGCAGATTATCGAGATGGCGCGCGAAGCGGGTGCGAAGAAAGTCTACCTGGCGTCTGCCGCGCCGGAGATTCGCTTCCCGAACGTATACGGCATTGATATGCCAACCGCCAACGAGCTGATTGCTCACGGCCGTGAAGTGGATGAGATTCGCCAGATCATCGGTGCCGACGGCCTGATTTTCCAGGATCTCAACGATCTCATCGACGCGGTGCGCGCCGAGAATCCGGAGATTCAGCAGTTCGAATGCTCCGTGTTCAATGGCGTCTACGTGACGAAAGACGTTGACCAGCAGTACCTCGACTACCTTGATTCGCTGCGCAACGACGATGCGAAAGCCGTTCAGCTGCAAAACGATCTCGAAAGCTTAGAGATGCACAACGAAGGTTAATCTCTCCGCAGGTGAGGGCGCTCGCCCTCACTTGCAACTCCCCGCAAAATCCTGCACAGTCAGCCCAGAATTCAGCAAGGGCGAAATCATGAAACGACTCATAATAGGCATCAGCGGTGCCAGCGGCGCGATTTACGGCGTACGCCTGCTACAGGTTTTGCGTAACGTGGCAGAAGTGGAAACGCATCTGGTGATGAGCCAGGCGGCGCGGCAAACCCTCTCCCTTGAAACGGATCTCTCCCTGCGCGATGTCCAGGCGATGGCGGACGTGGTTCACGATGCCCGCGATATCGCCGCCAGCATCTCCTCAGGCTCGTTTAAAACCGCCGGTATGGTGATCCTGCCCTGTTCAATCAAAACGCTCTCCGGGATTGTGAACAGCTATACCGACACACTGGTAACGCGCGCGGCGGACGTGGTGCTGAAGGAGCGCCGCCCGCTGGTGCTCTGCGTGCGGGAAACGCCGCTGCACCTGGGCCATCTGCGCCTCATGACCCAGGCCGCCGAGCTGGGCGCAGTGATCATGCCGCCGGTGCCGGCGTTCTATCACCGACCGCAGTCGCTGGACGATGTGATTAATCAGACCGTCAATCGCGTGCTGGATCAGTTTGACATCGACCTGCCCGAAGACCTCTTCACCCGCTGGCAGGGAGCCTGATTCTGTGCACAAATGCTGTGCATGAAAAGAGACGTTGCCCTGTTTCAGGGCAATTATGCAACGGCGATCATATCCTCGACATTTAATTCGCTTTTTCCCTTTTTCTCTTTCCGGTTCGTTCGGCAGACCTGCTATCTTTCACCATTAAGGCAATATCGCAACGTTTTATTAACATATTTAACGTCGAACTTTTGACCAGACGGCAATGTGGCATAAGACCTGCAAGAGAAGCCTGCAACACAACACACAACACAATACATAATAAAATCACGGTACTTGAGGGTAAATGTATGAAGAAGACGGTTCTGGCTCTGTCTTTGCTGGTGGGGTTAAGTGCGGCGGCAGGTAGCTACGCAGCGCTTCCACAGACGGTTCGTATCGGTACAGACGCAACCTACGCGCCATTCTCTTCCAAGGATGCGAAAGGCGATTTCGTGGGGTTTGATATCGATCTGGGAAATGAAATGTGCAAACGTATGGAAGTGAAATGCACATGGGTGGGCAGCGACTTCGACGCGTTAATCCCGTCGCTGAAGGCAAAGAAAATCGACGCCATTATCTCTTCTCTCTCCATCACCGAAAAACGCCAGCAGGAGATTGCATTCTCTGACAAGCTCTACGCTGCGGATTCGCGTCTGATTGCCGCGAAAGGTTCCCCGATCCAGCCGACCATCGACTCGCTGAAAGGCAAGCATGTGGGCGTGCTCCAGGGCTCAACCCAGGAAGGTTACGCGAATGCCAACTGGCGCGAGAAGGGCGTCGACGTGGTGGCTTACCAGAACCAGGATCTGATCTACTCTGACCTGGCGGCAGGCCGTCTGGATGCCGCGTTCCAGGATGAAGTCGCGGCGAGCGAAGGCTTCCTGAAGCAGCCGGCCGGTAAAGATTACGCCTTTGCGGGCCCGTCCGTGAAAGACAAAAAATACTTTGGTGACGGCACCGGCATCGGCCTGCGTAAAGACGATAAAGAGCTGAAAGCCGCCTTTGACAAAGCATTCACGGAGCTGCGCAAAGACGGTACCTACGACAAACTGGCGAAGAAATACTTCGACTTCAACGTCTACGGTGACTGACGCACCAGCGTGGTGCGTGGCGGGTGTGGGTGATTCAATATGGTGCAATTTGTGCACCATATTGGGTCGCTATGTGCATACTTAAGCATTTATAATGCAAAAATTCCCGTCTGAAAGGCATTATTCTTTGCCTGACAGCGTGGATTAATGGCACATTAACCCCACCCCGTCGTCGTAAAAAAACCGTATGAAGACAGTTTGTTGAGGACAAATATGAAAAAACTCGTGTTGTCATTATCTCTGGTACTGGCCTTTTCCAGCGCCACCGCGGCCTTCGCAGCCATTCCGCAGAAAATTCGTATTGGTACCGATCCAACCTACGCGCCGTTTGAATCGAAGAATTCAAAGGGTGAACTGGTGGGTTTTGACATCGATCTGGCCAATGAGCTGTGCAAACGCATCAAAGCACAGTGTACTTATGTAGAGAACCCGCTGGATGCGCTGATCCCTTCCCTGAAAGCTAAAAAAATAGACGTGATTATGTCCTCGCTTTCCATCACCGAGAAACGTCAGCAGGAGATTGCCTTCACCGACAAGCTCTATGCGGCCGATTCACGTCTGGTAGTGGCTAAGTCTTCTGACATTCAACCGACCCTCGAGTCGCTGAAGGGGAAACGCGTGGGCGTGCTGCAGGGCACCACGCAGGAAACCTACGGTAACGAACACTGGGCGCCGAAGGGGATCGAAATCGTCTCCTATCAGGGCCAGGAAAATATTTACGCAGACCTGACGGCAGGCCGTATTGATGCGGCATTCCAGGATGAAGTCGCGGCAAGCGAAGGTTTCCTGAAAACGCCGGTGGGTAAAGATTATAAGTTCGGCGGTCCGTCCATTAAGGACGAGAAACTCTTTGGCGTGGGCACCGGTATGGGCCTGCGTAAGGAAGACAACGAACTGCGTGAGGCGCTGAACAAAGCGTTTGCTGAAATGCGCGCTGACGGTACCTACGACAAGCTGGCGAAAAAGTACTTTGATTTCAATGTGTACGGCGGCTAATCGCTCCGTCAAATAACGTGCGGCCCCTCCCGCTGGGGGAGGGGATAAGACACGGTTTACCACTCACGATACGACAGGGCTCGCGGTATGCTGTACGGATTTTCTGGCGTTATTTTACAGGGCGCGCTTGTCACCCTTGAGCTGGCTATCAGCTCCGTGGTGCTGGCGGTGCTGATAGGTCTGGCGGGCGCAGGGGCGAAGCTTTCAGCTAACAAACCGCTGGCGCTCATTTTCGAAGGCTATACCACGCTCATTCGCGGCGTACCCGATCTGGTGCTGATGCTGCTTATTTTTTACGGCCTGCAGATTGCCCTGAACAGCGTGACGGATGCGATGGGCATGGGACAAATTGATATCGACCCGATGGTGGCCGGTATTATCACCCTCGGTTTTATCTACGGTGCCTACTTCACGGAAACCTTCCGTGGCGCTTATATGGCGGTTCCCAGAGGACACATTGAAGCGGCAACCGCATTTGGTTTTACCTCTTCACAAACGTTTCGCCGGATTATGTTCCCGGCCATGATGCGCTATGCGCTGCCGGGCATCGGCAACAACTGGCAGGTTATCCTCAAAGCAACGGCGCTGGTCTCGCTGCTCGGTCTGGAAGACGTCGTGAAAGCGACTCAACTGGCGGGCAAGAGCACCTGGGAGCCGTTCTACTTTGCGGTGGTCTGCGGCGCGATCTATCTGGTCTTTACGACCGTCTCCAATGGTGTGCTGCTTCTGCTCGAGCGTCGCTACTCCGTGGGTGTGAAGAGGGCTGACCTGTGATTGAGATTATTCAGGAATACTGGAAATCCCTGCTGTGGACGGATGGCTACCGCTTTACCGGCGTGGCGATCACGCTCTGGCTGCTGATTTCTTCCGTGGTGATGGGCGGCATTCTGGCGGTGTTTCTCGCCATCGGTCGCGTGTCGAACAATAAATTTATTCAGTTCCCGATTTGGCTATTTACCTATGTGTTTCGCGGCACGCCGCTGTACGTGCAGCTGCTGGTGTTCTATTCGGGGATGTATACGCTGGAGATCGTAAAAGGCACGGAAATGCTGAATGCGTTCTTCCGCAGCGGCCTGAACTGTACGGTGCTGGCGCTAACGCTCAACACCTGCGCCTATACCACCGAGATTTTCGCCGGGGCCATTCGTTCCGTGCCGCACGGTGAGATCGAGGCGGCGCGCGCGTACGGCTTCTCCTCGGTGAAGCTTTACCGCTGCATTATTCTGCCGTCGGCGCTGCGCATTGCGCTACCGGCCTACAGCAACGAAGTCATTTTGATGCTGCACTCCACCGCGCTCGCCTTTACCGCCACGGTGCCGGACCTGCTCAAAATCGCGCGCGATATCAACTCCGCGACCTATCAGCCGTTTACCGCGTTTGGCATTGCGGCGGTGCTCTATTTAATTATCTCTTATGTTCTGATTAGCCTGTTCCGTAAGGCTGAAAAACGCTGGTTGCAGCATATAAAACCTTCTTCGACGCACTGAGAAAGATGATGGCTGAGAACAAATTAAACGTTATTGATTTGCACAAACGCTACGGCGAACATGAAGTGCTGAAAGGGGTGTCGCTGCAGGCTAACGCAGGCGACGTGATCAGTATCATCGGTTCATCCGGCTCGGGTAAAAGTACCTTCCTGCGCTGCATTAACTTCCTCGAAAAGCCGAGCGAAGGCTCGATTGTGGTGAGCGGGCAGAACATCAACCTGGTGCGTGACAAAGACGGCCAACTGAAGGTGGCGGATAAGCATCAGCTGCGCCTGCTGCGTACTCGCCTGACAATGGTGTTCCAGCATTTCAACCTCTGGAGCCACATGACGGTGCTGGAGAACGTGATGGAAGCGCCGGTTCAGGTGCTCGGTCTAAGCAAGCAGGAAGCCCGGGAACGCGCGGTGAAATACCTGGCGAAAGTGGGTATCGACGAGCGCCAGCAGATGAAGTATCCGGTACACCTCTCCGGCGGCCAGCAGCAGCGTGTCTCCATCGCCCGGGCGCTGGCAATGGAGCCGGAAGTGCTGCTGTTCGACGAACCGACCTCCGCGCTGGACCCGGAACTCGTCGGCGAAGTGCTGCGCATCATGCAGAAGTTGGCCGAAGAGGGCAAAACGATGGTGGTGGTGACGCACGAGATGGGCTTCGCCCGTAACGTCTCGAACCACGTGATTTTCCTGCATCAGGGGAAAATTGAAGAGCAGGGGCACCCTGATGAGGTGCTGGCAAACCCGCAGAGCCCGCGTTTGCAGCAGTTCCTTAAAGGATCTCTGAAATAAAGAGGGCATCAGCCCGCAGTGCAGCCCAATCGCCCGGTGACGCTTCGCTTACCGGGCCTACAAAACCCCAGGCCGGGCAAACGCAGTGCCGCCCGGCATTCAGGCCGCACCACACTCCAGGCGATACACCCAGTCGTCATACCGCACACCGTCAATCTCATACGCCTTTTCAAGCACCTGCGTGCGCACAAACCCGGCTTTCTCAAGCACCCGCACAGACCCGCCGTTGTCCGCCAGCACGTACGCGTTAATCGCCTTCACGCCGGTCTGGTTAAACGCGTAGTCACATACCGCGCGCAGCGCCTCGCTGGCGATGCCTTTTCCCTGCGCGGCAGGCACAACCGTGTAGCCGATGTCCGCCTCTTCACGATTCTCAGGGCTGATTTGCAGGCCGATATCGCCGAGTGGCGTATCTTCATTCAGAAAGCGGATCACGAAGACATGCTCCGCCATCAGGCGTGCGGCAAACACGCGTCGGGTCTCTTTCTCAGGCGCAATCGCGGCCATATAGCGCATAATGTCGCGGTTTTCGCGCAGCGAGCGGAAGAACGCCCAGTCAGAGAGTTCGAAAGGGGTGAGATGAAGCCGGGGAGTGGTGATGGTTGCCATTGTTACGCCATTTCATCGGAACATGGCGTATCACTGTAACATATTCAGCGTACCACATCCCCCAGCGCCTCTTCTAAGTCATACCAGCGAAACGCAAACCCCGCCGCTTCCAGCCGTTTTGGCAGCGCGCGCTGACCGCCCAGCACCAGCACGGACGCTTCGCCCATCAACAGGCGAATCGCCGTCGCAGGCACGCGTAATATCGCCGGGCGATGCAGGGCATGCCCCAGCGCGTGGGCAAACTGTTCATTTCGCACCGGATACGGCGCAACCATGTTAAATGGCCCGCGCAGTTCGTTATCCAGCAGCCATATAATGCCGTTCACCATATCGTCGATATGGATCCAGGCCAGGTACTGTCGCCCGTTGCCGATCGGCCCGCCGAGCCCCAGCCTGAAGGGCGGAAGCATTTTACCCAGAATGCCGCCTTTCGGCGCAAGCACCACGCCGGTACGCAGCAGGCAGACGCGGGTAATATCGCTTTGCGCCGCGCAGGCGATGCGCTCCCACTGGGCGCAGAGTTTATGGGTGAACTCGTTGTGGGGCGGCTCTTCCTCGGTCACCACCACTTCGCCGAGATCGCCGTAATAGCCCGTTGCAGAGCCTGAAATCAGCACCGACGGCGGGGTCTGGCTGTTGCGAATCAGCTCAACCAGTTTCTCAGTGATGTTCCAGCGGCTGCTGCACAACCGCTGTTTCTGCTCTTCGGTCCAGCGCTTATCGGCGATGGGTTCACCCGCAAGGTTGATGACGGCGTCGAAGCCGTCCAGATTCTGCCGATCGGCCAGCCCTTTCCAGATATCGACCCCCGCGCCCAGCACCTGGCGCGCTTTCTCCGGGCTGCGGGTCACTACGGTAATGTCGTGATGCAGCGCCTGCAAACGCGCAATGAGATGGCGCCCAATCAGGCCTGTACCGCCGGTCAGCAGAATCTCCATACAACCTCCAGGTTTACGCCTGGCGTCGCCAGCTTAACGTCATGGAGACGGAGTCGGCATAGCGCAGGGCGTGAAGTTTATCGATCTCTACTTCAGCATAAGTGACCCAGTGATGATCGCGTGCGATATCGAGCACATCCTGGGTTAATTTTTCCAGCAGAGAGAAGCGGTTGTTTTCCACGTACTGGATGATGTTTTTAGTGATTGTGCGATAGTTCAGCGCGTCATTGATGTCTTCACTGGCCCGCGCTTTGTCTGCCGGGTAGTGAATCACCACATTAATGACAATATCCTGACGGTTGGCAATCTCTTCCTCTTTGATACCAATGAACGTGCGCAAGCGTAAATTTTTTATACGAATAATAGCGTCTGGCTGTGACATTGCAGGTCTTCTCCGTGTCAGTATTTCCCGCCCATAATACATGAGAGCCTCTCAGCCACCCAGCCTCATAGGTGATTAAACCTGCTGGATTTTTTGCATTGCGCGTTCGGTGGCCGGGCGGGTCCGGATACGCTCAAACCAGTTGTTCACCGCCGGGTAAGACGCTAAGTCAATCCGGTGTTTATCATGCGTATTTACCCACGGCCAGCAGGCGATATCGGCAATGCTGTAATGGTCGCCCCCGAGCCACGGCGTTTTCTCCAGCCGCTGGTTCAGAACGCCGTAAAGACGCTGGGTTTCAACCTGATATCGCTCAATGGCGTAGGGAATGGTCTGCGGCGCGAAGGCGGTGAAGTGGTGGTTCTGCCCCAGCATCGGCCCAAAGCCGCTTGACTGCCAGAAAAGCCACTGCAGAGTGTGGTGACGCTCGCGCAGTTCACCGCTCAGCAGCTTGCCGGTTTTCTCTGCCAGATAAAGCAAAATTTCACCGGATTCAAACAGGCTTAACGGCCTGCCTCCGTCCGCCGGCTGGCTATCAATAATGGCCGGAATTTTATTGTTGGGCGAGATAGCCAAAAACACAGGGTTGAACTGTTCGCCTTTGCTGATATCCACGCGGATGATTCTGTAATCCAGTTCGGCTTCTTCGAGAAAGAGGGTGATCTTGTGGCCATTTGGGGTAGGGGCGTAATAAAGGTCAATCATTCTCAACTCCTGTCCATGCGAATAGTGGTGCCATGACAAATGAGTATAGGTGCTTGTTGTAAATCGTGAGTTTTCATCAAGTGACAGCGAAGCAAAGAGATTATATGTTGAGTAAAAACCGATCAGCCGATGAGGATGTTATGAACCAGCCCGTAATTACGTTGTGGTCCGATGCAAATTTCTTTTCTCCCTATGTTATGAGCGTTTACGTCGCGCTGGCCGAAAAGGGGCTCTCTTTTACGCTGAAGACCGTCGATCTCGACGGTGGTGAACACCTCAAACCCCAGTGGCAGGGTTACGACCTGACGCGACGCGTGCCGGTGCTGGAACTGGATGGTTTTGCACTGAGCGAATCCTCGGCGATCGATGAATATCTGGAAGATCGTTTTGCACCGCCGGAGTGGGAGCGCATCTATCCTCACGATCTGCAAAAGCGCGCCCGCGCCCGGCAGATCCAGGCGTGGCTGCGTAGCGACCTGGTGCCGATTCGCGTCGAGCGCTCCACGGATGTCGTGTTTGCCGGTGTGAAAAAGCCAGCGCTCAGCGCAGAAGGCGTCGATAGCGCGCAAAAGCTGATTGAAACTGCAACCTCGCTGCTCGCTCACGGCAACCCGAACCTGTTCGGTGAATGGTGTATTGCCGATACCGATCTGGCGCTGATGCTGAACCGTTTGATCCTCAACGGCGATGAGATCCCTCAACTGCTGGTGGACTATGCGGCGTTCCAGTGGCAGCGAGCCTCCGTACAGCGCTATGTGGCACTCTCCGCTAAGCGCGCGGGCTGATAAGCCCTGACGCTTCAGGTATGATAAGGGGAGTTTTTTTACCAGGGAGTGACGGATGAAACTGATGTTTGCGTCAGATATCCATGGATCGCTGCCCGCGACCGAGCGAGTGCTTTCTCTGTTTTCGCAAAGCGGGGCCCAATGGCTGGTGATTCTGGGGGATGTGTTAAATCATGGTCCGCGTAATGCGCTGCCGGAAGGCTATGCCCCGGCGCAGGTGGCGGAAAAGCTTAACCCGTTTGCCTCGCGCATTATCGCCGTTCGCGGTAATTGCGACAGCGAAGTCGACCAGATGCTGCTGCATTTTCCCCTTACCGCGCCATGGCAACAGGTTCTGCTGGAAAACAGCCGCCTGTTTCTGACCCACGGACACCTTTTCGGCCCGGATAATCTCCCGGCGCTCGCGGCTGGCGATGTCCTGGTTTACGGCCATACTCATATTCCGGTGGCTGAAAAACGCGGTGAGATTTACCACTTTAACCCGGGGTCGGTCAGCATCCCGAAAGGCGGGTATCCTGCGAGCTATGGCCTGCTGGATGGAAATACCCTGAGCGTTATCGCACTTAATGATCAGCAAGTTATTGCGCAGTTAGCGATTAATCCGTAAGTTACACCACAACTGCAAACGCGCCGAAAGAGCGCTTAGACGAGAAGGTTTCCCGATGGTGGAGCAGAATCATTTGGCAAGTACTGAATGGGTTGACATTGTCAGCGAAGAAAATGAAGTGATCGCGCAGGCGAGCCGCGAACAAATGCGTGCAGAGCGCCTGCGTCACCGTGCAACGTACATCGTTGTGCATGACGGCATGGGCAAGATTCTGGTCCAGCGCCGCACGGACACCAAAGATTTTCTTCCGGGCATGCTTGATGCCACCGCAGGCGGCGTCGTGCAGGCCGATGAAGTGCTGCTGGATTCCGCACGTCGTGAAGCGGAAGAAGAGTTAGGTATCGCCGGGGTGCCGTTTGCCGAGCACGGGCAGTTCTATTTCGAAGACGAACATTGCCGCGTCTGGGGTGGACTGTTTAGCTGCGTTTCCCATGGGCCTTTCGCCCTGCTGGAAGAGGAAGTGAGCGAAGTCTGCTGGATGACGCCGGAAGAGATTACCGCCCGCTGCGACGAGTTCACGCCGGATTCGTTAAAAGCGCTGGCGCTGTGGATGACCCGCAACGCCAAAAACGAATCCGCTAAGCCGGAAAACAAAGCGGAAAAAGAGGAAGAGGCTGAGTAAGCCTTAACAGCTTTCCCGCAGGCACAGGCTGGACGCGATGGGTTTTTGGTCGCGCCAGTCTCCGTCATTCAGACGTTCCAGTAGCGCTTTACCTGCCTCAATCCCAATCTTTCGATGCGGTACCGCCATCGTCGTCAGCGGCGGCTGGCAGACGCGGCTCACGTCGCTATCGCCAAAGCCCACGACAGCCAGATCGTCCGGCACTTTAATGCGTCGACGCTGACACTCATACAGCGCGCCGCAGGCCAGCTCGTCTGATACGCACACCAGCGCATCCAGCTCCGGCCACGCCAGCAAGAACTCTGGCAGCTGTGCCGCGCCGGTCGAGAAGCTCGGCGGCATCGCCGCGTTAATCACCCGGTTCGGCGACAGATGATGGCGCAGCATCGCCTTGTACCAGCCCTGCAAATGCTGCTGGAAAATCCACTGCTCCTGGTTGGCGCACAGCAGGCCGATATTCTGGTAGCCGCGCCTAATCACCATTTCCGTCAGCTCGTACATGGCCGCCACGTTATCGATCCCGATATTCATATCGATCGGATCGGCGCGCATCGCACCCATCTCCATTACCGGAATCGAGGCGTTTTTCAGCCAGTGGCGAACGGTGTCGGTGTGCTCGACGCTGAGCAAAATCGCGGCGGCGATATTTGACGCCAGCAGGGTCTCAAGCAGCTTCTCTTCCTGCTCAAGCCGATGCTGGGACTCTGCCAGCATAATCTGGTATCCGGCGGGCTGCAGCACCTGCTGTAAGCCCGCAAACATTTCAGAGCAACCGGCTTCGGAAAGGTTGGGAACTACCATCGCAATCGTCCATGAGGACGCGGATGCCAGTGCGCTGGCGGCGAGATTGGGCATATAGCCCAGCTCCTGCACCGCAGCTTCAATTTTTTCACGCAGTTTATCGGAAACCTGTTCGGGCGTGCGGAGCGCACGGGAGACGGTCATCGTGCCGACTCCGGCAAGCTGCGCGACATCAGCGAGCGTGACTTTTCCGGTACTGCGCCGTTTTCGGGTTAAAGACATACACCTTCCTGCTGACCAGACGCGTTCTTTTTTCCTTCATTTCAGGTGACAGGCAGTATACGCCTTAAATCCCTTTTTTTGCTGTGATTTCACACCATGATTACATTTTGATAGCGCTATCACATTTCTGTATGTTGGTAATTGGTAGCGCTATCTTTGTGATCGCGATCGCAGTCAATGATTGATGGGTTGAATAAAGTTTGCCCATCTTTAGCGTTTGGCGGGAGGGAAAATGCTCAAAAAGTGGATATATGATACAACCATCACGCTGCAGGATAGCGTGGAAAGCTGGCCACAGGCGCTGGAGATATGCGCGAAACCGCTGCTGGATCTGCAGGTGATTGCACCGGAATACGTGACGGCAATCATTCAGCAGCACCATACGTTAGGACCCTATTATGTGCTGGCACCAGGGCTAGCCATGCCGCATGCGCGGCCGGAGGAAGGCGCCAAAGGACTGGGCTTGTCATTACTAAAACTAAAACAGGGCGTCTCTTTTGGTGCCGGAGAGTTTGACCCTGTCGATCTGATTATTATGCTCGCGGCACCGGATAAACATAGCCATATCGAAATGATATCCGCGCTCGCTGAATTATTTTCCAGCGACGAAGATATGGAGAAATTACATCAGGCGAATACCCTGGAGGATATTAAAGCCATTATTGACCGCTTCTGATTTAATTTTTTAATCCGATTATTCACAACATTACGCGCCAGCGTGATGGGGCGTGCTCTACTCAAAATAAGGGGACAACAATGAAAATCATGGCTATTTGCGGTTCTGGCCTGGGCAGCAGTTTTATGGTCGAAATGAACATTAAAAAAGTGCTTAAAAAGCTGGACATTGAGGCCGAGGTTGAACACTCCGATCTCTCCTCCGCTACGCCGGGCGCGGCGGACCTGTTCGTGATGGCGAAAGACATTGCGGCCAGCGCCAGCGTGCCGGAAAGCCAGCTGGTGGTGATCAACAACATCATTGATATCAACGAACTCGAAGCGCAGCTGCGCGCCTGGTTCGACAGACAATAACCCTGATAAGGCGAGGTGGATATGTTTATCCTTGAAACGCTGAATTTCGTTGTCGATATTTTAAAAGTCCCTTCGGTGCTGGTGGGTTTAATTGCGTTAATTGGTCTGGTCGCGCAGAAAAAAGCATTTTCTGATGTCGTAAAAGGCACAATTAAAACGATTCTCGGCTTTATTGTACTGGGCGGTGGCGCCACGGTGCTGGTGGGGTCGTTAAACCCGTTAGGCGGCATGTTTGAGCACGCTTTTAATATCCAGGGCATTATTCCAAACAATGAAGCGATTGTGTCGATCGCGCTGGAAAAATACGGTGCCTCGACCGCGCTGATCATGGCCTTCGGCATGGTGGCGAACATTGTCGTCGCGCGCTTTACCCGCCTGAAGTACATCTTCCTGACCGGGCATCACACCTTCTACATGGCGTGCATGATCGGCGTGATCCTGACGGTCGCAGGCTTTGAAGGGGTGGGGCTGGTCTTTACCGGTTCGCTGATCCTCGGCCTGATTATGGCCTTTTTCCCGGCGATTGCGCAGCGCTATATGAAGCGTATTACCGGCAACGATGAGATCGCCTTCGGTCATTTCGGTACGCTGGGCTACGTGCTGTCCGGCTGGATTGGCAGCAGGGTCGGCAAAGGCTCGCGCTCCACCGAAGAGATGAACCTGCCGAAAAACCTCAGCTTCCTGCGCGACAGTTCGATCTCCATCTCCCTGACCATGATGATTATCTACCTGATCATGGCGGTAAGCGCCGGGCGTGAGTACGTGGAGTCCACCTTCAGCGGCGGGCAAAACTACCTGGTCTACGCCATCATCATGGCGATCACCTTCGCGGCGGGCGTGTTCATCATCCTGCAGGGCGTGCGCCTGATTCTGGCGGAAATCGTCCCGGCCTTTACCGGCTTCTCGGAAAAACTGGTGCCGAACGCGCGTCCGGCGCTGGACTGCCCGGTGGTCTACCCGTATGCGCCAAACGCGGTGCTGATTGGCTTCCTGTTCAGCTTCCTCGGGGGAATTGTGGGCTTGCTCATCTGCGGTCAGTTTAGCTGGGTGCTGATCCTGCCGGGCGTAGTGCCGCACTTCTTCACCGGCGCAACGGCAGGCGTGTTCGGTAACGCCACCGGTGGACGCCGCGGGGCAATGATAGGCGCCTTTGCTAACGGCCTGCTGATTACCTTCCTCCCGGTCCTGCTGCTGCCGGTACTGGGTGCGATTGGCTTTGCTAACACCACCTTCTCGGACGCCGACTTCGGCGCGGTCGGGATTGTGCTGGGCAACCTGGCACGCTTCCTGTCACCGCTTGCCATCACCGGGCTGGTTGTGGCGCTGTTCGCGCTGCTGGTGGCCTACAACATCTTCGCGAAAAACAAACCTGCGGATAGTAACGCGCAGGAAAATACCGGAGCCAAATCATGAATGAGAACGAGATAACCGAACTGGCGCGTCAGATCCGTCTTGAAACCCTCAAATCCCTGACGCAGCTGGGCTTTGGGCACTACGGCGGCAGCATGTCGGTGGTGGAAACCCTGGCGGTGCTGTACGGCGCCGTGATGAAGATCGACCCGGCGGATCCGGACTGGCCTGAGCGCGATTACTTTGTGCTGTCGAAAGGTCATGCAGGCCCGGCGCTCTACAGCACCCTGGCGATTAAGGGCTACTTCCCGGTTGAAGAGTTGAGCACGCTGAACCAGAACGGAACGCGTCTGCCCAGCCACCCGGACCGCCTGAAAACGCGCGGCGTGGATGCCACCACCGGTTCGCTGGGGCAGGGCATCTCCATTGCGGGCGGTATGGCACTCTCGCACAGGCTGGCCGGGCGACCGAATCGGGTCTTCTGTATCGTTGGCGACGGCGAGCTGAACGAAGGCCAGTGCTGGGAAGCGTTCCAGTTTATCGCTCACCATCGTCTGAACAACCTGACCGTGTTCGTGGACTGGAACAAACAGCAGCTCGACGGCGAACTGGACGAAATCATCTGTGCCTTCGACCTGGAGGGCAAATTCCGCGCCTTTGGCTTTGACGTGGTGACGGTCAAAGGGGACGACATTCCGGCACTGCTGAAGGTGACTTCAAGGGTACCGGAGGCCGATGCGCGTCCGCGGGTGGTGATCCTCGACAGCATCAAAGGGCAGGGGGTGCCGTACCTGGAACAGCTCAGCAACTCGCACCACCTGCGATTGACCGCGGAGAGCAAAGCGGCCCTCAATGAGACCATTCGCCAACTGGAGGCTTCACATGATTAAGGTTGCACCGGCAGGACAGAAAGACGCCGTTGAGATGCGCAAGGTCTACGCGGGCTTTGTGGCAAAGCAGATTGAGGCCGGCAGCGAGATTATCGCCCTGGAAGCGGACCTGATGAGCTCAATGGCGATGGACGGCGTAGCGCGCGATTATCCGCAGCACGTGATTAACTGCGGCATTATGGAGGCCAACGTTATTGGCACTGCGGCGGGGCTGTCGCTCACCGGCCGTAAGCCGTTCGTGCACACTTTCACCGCGTTTGCCAGCCGTCGCTGCTTCGACCAGCTGTTTATGTCCCTGGACTACCAGCGCAACAACGTGAAGGTGATTGCCTCGGATGCGGGCGTGACGGCCTGCCACAACGGCGGGACGCACATGTCCTTCGAGGATATGGGCATCGTGCGCGGTCTGGCGCATTCGGTGGTGCTGGAAGTCACCGATGCGGTGATGTTCGAGGATGTGCTGCGCCAGCTTATCGATCTCGAAGGCTTCTACTGGGTGCGCACCATCCGCAAGCAGGCGCCGAGCGTCTATGCGCCGGGCTCAACCTTTACCATTGGCAAAGGCAACGTGTTGCGCGAGGGAAGCGATATCACGCTGATTGCCAACGGTATCATGGTGGCGGAAGCGCTGGAGGCGGCGCGCCAGCTTGAACAGGAGGGGGTAAGTGCGGCGGTCATCGACATGTTTACCCTGAAGCCTATCGATCGGATGCTGGTGAAAAACTATGCCGAGAAAACCGGGCGTATTGTGACCTGCGAAAACCACAGTATTCACAACGGTCTCGGGTCAGCGGTGGCGGAAGTGCTGGTGGAGACCTGCCCGGTGCCGATGCGTCGCGTGGGCGTGAAGGAGCGTTACGGCCAGGTGGGCACACAGGACTTCCTGCAAAAAGAGTATGGCCTGACGGCGCATGACATTGTGTCGGCGGCGCGGGAGCTGCTGTAATAAAAAAAGGCGACCGTGTGGTCGCCTTTTTGTTGCCCGGTGGCGCTGGCGCTTACCGGGTCTACGGTCCTGTAGGCCGGATAAGCGAAGCGCCATCCGGCAAAACATTACTGCTGCTGCGAAGACTGAATCGCCGTCAGCGCGATGGTGTAGACGATATCGTCAACCAGCGCACCACGGGACAGGTCGTTCACAGGCTTGCGCATGCCCTGCAGCATTGGCCCGATGGAGATCAGGTCGGCAGAACGCTGTACCGCTTTGTAGGTGGTGTTACCGGTGTTCAGATCCGGGAAGATGAACACGGTAGCGCGACCGGCAACCGGCGAGTTCGGCGCTTTGGATTTCGCCACGTCAGCCATGACCGCGGCGTCGTACTGCAGCGGGCCGTCGATCATCAGATCGGGACGTTTTTCCTGCGCAATACGGGTCGCTTCACGGACTTTCTCTACGTCGCTACCTGCACCAGAGGTGCCGGTGGAGTAGGAGAGCATCGCTACGCGTGGTTCAATACCGAAGGCAGTCGCGGAGTCCGCAGACTGGATAGCGATTTCTGCCAGCTGTTCTGCGGTAGGATCCGGGTTGATCGCGCAGTCGCCGTAAACGTAAACCTGTTCAGGCAGCAGCATGAAGAACACGGAAGAAACCAGAGAGCTGCCCGGTGCGGTTTTGATCAGCTGCAACGGTGGACGGATGGTGTTCGCGGTGGTGTGAACCGCACCGGAAACCAGACCGTCAACTTCGTCCTGCTCCAGCATCAGCGTGCCCAGCACGACGTTGTCTTCCAACTGCTCGCGCGCAACGGCTTCGGTCATGCCTTTGTTCTTACGCAGCTCAACCAGACGGGCAACGTAGCTTTCGCGCACCACTTCCGGGTCAACGATTTCAATGCCAGCACCCAGCTCAACGCCCTGAGACGCCGCAACGCGGTTGATCTCGTCCGGGTTACCCAGCAGCACACAGGTCGCAATACCGCGCTCTGCACAGATGGCAGCCGCTTTAACGGTACGTGGTTCGTCGCCTTCTGGCAGAACCACGCGTTTGCCCGCTTTACGCGCCAGCTCGGTCAGCTGGTAGCGGAAGGCTGGAGGAGACAGACGGCGGCTGCGCTCGGAGGTCGCGGTCAGGGATTCAATCCAGTCTGCGTCGATGTAGCCCGCAACGTATTCCTGAACTTTCTCGATACGCTCGTGGTCATCAACCGGCACTTCCAGGTTGAAGCTTTGCAGGCTCAGAGAGGTCTGCCAGGTGTTGGTATTCACCATGAAGACTGGCAGGCCGGTCGCGAACGCACGTTCGCACAGCTTGCTGATGCGCGCGTCCATTTCGTAGCCGCCGGTCAGCAGAATTGCACCGATTTCCACGCCGTTCATCGCCGCCAGGCAGGCAGCAACCAGCACGTCCGGACGGTCTGCGGAGGTCACCAGCAGGGAACCTGCGCGGAAGTGTTCCAGCATGTGCGGAATGCTGCGCGCGCAGAAGGTCACGGACTTCACGCGGCGGGTGTTGATATCGCCTTCGTTAACGATGGTCGCGTTCAGGTGACGCGCCATATCGATTGCACGGGTGGCAATCAGATCGAAGCTCCATGGCACTGCGCCGAGTACAGGCAGCGGGCTGGATTCCTGCAGCTTTGCCGGATCAACCTTGATGACTTTCGCTTTGGAAGAGTCGTCGAAGATTTCGGACAGGTCAGGACGCGTACGGCCCTGTTCATCAACCGGTGCGTTCAGTTTGTTAACGATCACGCCGGTGATGCTGGTGTTTTTCGCGCCGCCGAAGCTGCTGCGCGTCAGTTCGATACGCTCTTTCAGCTGTTCCGGGGTGTCAGTGCCCTGAGACATCACGAAAACGATCTCTGCGTTCAGGGTTTTCGCGATTTCAAAGTTCAGGGACTGGGCAAACTGGTGTTTGCGGGTCGGGACCAGGCCTTCAACCAGCACCACTTCCGCGTCCTGCGCGTTAGCGTGGTAGTTGGCGATGATCTCTTCCATCAGCACGTCTTTCTGGTTGCTGGAGAGCAGAGACTCAACGTGGCTCATCTTCAGCGGTTCAGCCGCAGGAAGATTGGAATTCTTACGCACGATGGTGGTGGTCTGGTCTGGCGCATCGCCACCGGCACGAGGCTGGGCAATAGGCTTAAAGACGCTCAGACGAACGCCTTTGCGTTCCATAGCGCGGATCACGCCGAGGCTGACGCTGGTCAGGCCGACGCTGGTTCCGGTAGGGATCAGCATAATAGTACGGGACACGGTTTATCCTCTTTCGTTACCGCCGCGTTGGGCGGGTTACAAAACAGCACCGCCAGCATTGCTGGCGGTGTGGAATCAAGCAGTCAGGCGGCACGCGTCTTGCGCGATGACCAGCTCTTCGTTAGTTGGGATAACGATAGCCGGGCGGGTGCCTTCTTTGTTGATGAAGCCAGACTTGCCGAAGCGAGCAGCCAGGTTACGCTCGTGATCGACTTCGAAGCCAAGAACGCCGAGTTTGCCCAGGGACAGTTCACGTACCATTGCCGCGTTCTCACCGATGCCGCCGGTGAAGATAACCGCGTCCAGACGACCGTCCATCAGCGCGGTGTAAGAACCGATGTACTTCGCCAGACGGTGGCAGTAAACGTCCATTGCACGCTTCGCGTCTTCTTTGCTGTCGTAGTTGTCTTCAACGTAACGGCAGTCGCTGGTGACTTCGGTCAGACCCAGCAGGCCAGACTCTTTGGTCAGCATTTTGTTGATGTCGTCAACGCTCATGCCCAGAGTGTCGTGCAGGTGGAAGATGATCGCCGGGTCGATATCACCGGAACGGGTACCCATCACCAGACCTTCCAGCGGGGTCAGACCCATAGAGGTATCAACACATTTACCGTTGCGGATAGCAGAAACAGAACCACCGTTGCCCAGGTGGCAGGTGATGATGTTCACTTCTTCAACCGGCTTGTTCAGGACTTTTGCGGCTTCCTGAGTCACATAGAAGTGGCTGGTGCCGTGCGCGCCGTAGCGACGTACGCCGTGCTCTTTGTACAGGCTGTACGGCAGGGCATAGAGGTAAGACTCTTCCGGCATGGTCTGATGGAACGCGGTATCAAACACGGCCACGTTTTTGTCTTTCAGATTCGGGAAGGACTTCAGCGCTTCAGCGATACCGATCAGGTGCGCCGGGTTGTGCAGCGGAGCAAAAGAGGCAGAGTCTTTGATGCCCTGGATAACAGAGTCGTCGATGACAACGGAGCTGGTGTATTTTTCGCCGCCGTGGACGATACGGTGACCAATCGCAGTCAGCTGAGCAGACAGTTCTGGTTTTTGTGCCAGAATAGTGTTAACGATAAAGTTCAGCGCTTCACTGTGAGCGGCGCCTGCACCTAAAGCCGCTTCTTGTTTGCTGCCGTCCATCTTCCACTTGATACGTGCTTCAGGCAGATGGAAACATTCGGCCAAACCAGAGAGGTACTCGTCACCGTTGAGCGCATCGATGATGGCGAATTTCAGTGAAGAGCTACCGCAGTTCAGAACCAGTACTAACTTACTCGACATGGAAGTACCTATAATTGATACGTGGCTAAAAAAACGTCAATGAGCCTAAAAGCGTAACGCAAGCTGACCCAGACGTTTATGATTAACATCATGCCAAACGAACATTCTGGCAGGATGGAAGAAATACCTATGATTTTAAGCCATTTTGAACATTTTTCAGACAATGGCATAATATGCGATAATTTGACGAGTTAACGCTTCTCGTCTACGGCCCCATCAGGCTGGCACAGAATACCCGATACGGGGTAGCGATGACAAAATATTTTGAACGTTGTCATAGCCTGTTGTGGTTTTGCACAAAAATTTTAATTTTTATATGTGAAGTTGAGGTACAGCCATGTCGACACCCGAAATCCCGTCCGTGAGCTTTTTCAGTCTGTTTCGTCGGGGACAGCATTACGCAAAGACGTGGCCAATGGAAAAGCGCCTTGCGCCAATGTTTATTGAGAATCGCACGATCCGCGCCACGCGCTATGCGATTCGCTTTATGCCTCCGGTCGCTATCTTTACTCTGTGCTGGCAAATCGCCCTCGGTGGGCAGCTTGGTCCTGCCGTCGCAACGGCGCTCTTCGCGTTAAGCCTGCCGATGCAGGGGCTGTGGTGGTTAGGCAAACGCTCTATTACGCCGCTTCCGCCTTCTATTTTACACTGGTTTTATGAAGTGCGTGGAAAACTGGAGGAGGCCGGGCAGGCGCTGGCCCCGGTTGAAGGCAAGCCGGATTACCAGGCGCTGGCGGACACGTTAAAGCGTGCTTTTAAGCAGCTGGATAAAACATTCCTCGATGACTTGTGATTGATCATCGAAACGACTAACAAAAGAAGGCACAGTAACACACCGTTACCGTGTCTTTTTTTTACAGTGCAATGCGCTACAGGAGTCGAAAGATGGAAATGACCCATGCTCAACGTCTGATTTTGTCTAACCAGTACAAGATGATGACTATGCTTGATCCCGATAACGCTGCGCGCTACAGCCGCCTGCAAACCATCGTCGAACGCGGTTTTGGTTTGCAAATGCGCGAACTGGACCGCGAGTTTGGCGAGCTGAAAGAAGAAACCTGCCGCATCGTGATCGACATTATGGAGATGTATCACGCTCTGCACGTCTCCTGGACGAACCTCAAAGACCAGCAGACCATTGACGAACGTCGCGTGACCTTCTTAGGCTTTGATGCCGCGACGGAAGCGCGCTATCTGAGCTATGTTCGCTTTATGGTGAACACCGAAGGGCGCTACACCCATTTTGATGCGGGAACGCACGGCTTCAACGCCCAAACCCCCATGTGGGATAAATATCAACGTATGCTGAGCGCGTGGCACGCCTGCCCGCGTCAGTACCATTTAAGCAGCAACGAAATTCAACAAATCATTAATGCCTGACGGAGGTGCGTGTGCAGTGTAAAGGTTTTCTGTTTGATCTGGACGGTACGCTGGTGGATTCGCTGCCGGTGGTGGAACGCTCGTGGTGCCACTGGGCCGACCGGCACGGCATCGACCATCAGGACGTGCTGAATTTTATCCATGGCAAACAGGCCATTACCTCATTGCGGCACTTTTTAGCGGGGCGTTCTGAGGAAGAGATCCAGGCGGAGTTCAAATACCTGGAGCAGATTGAGGCCACTGACACCGAGGGCATTACCGCGCTGCCCGGGGCGCGCGAACTGCTTGAGCATCTGAATGAAGCGCAAATCCCGTGGGCTATCGTCACCTCCGGCTCTGTTCCGGTCGCGCATGCCCGCCATAAGGCGGCCGGTTTACCGAAGCCAGAGGTGTTCATTACGGCTGAGCGCGTTAAACGCGGCAAGCCGGAGCCGGATGCGTTTCTGCTTGGTGCAGAAATGCTGGGCTTCGCGCCTGCAGAGTGTGTGGTGGTGGAAGATGCGGCCGCTGGCGTGCTGGCCGGGCTGAACGCCGGGAGCCACGTCATTGCCGTTAACGTTCCGGCGGGATCTCCATGCCTGGACGAGGCGGACTTTGTGATTCATTCCCTGACGGCGCTGGCGGTGTCAAAAGCGCCCGACGGAGTTGTAACCGTCTCGCTAAAAATGTAATCCCATGATATAGCCCCACGCTGCTGGGGCTTTTTTATGGCAAAATTTCTCATCTTCCACTGACAAGGATAGGTTGTGAACGGTGAACTGATCTGGGTTCTGAGCCTGCTTTTAATCGCCATTATTCTCTTCGCCACAGGCAAGGTGCGCATGGATGCCGTCGCCCTGTTTGTCATCGTCGCGTTTGTGCTGAGCGGCACGCTCACGCTACCGGAAGCCTTCTCCGGGTTCAGCGACCCCAACGTTATCCTTATAGCTGCCCTGTTTATCATCGGCGACGGCCTTGTTCGCACCGGCGTGGCGACCATCATGGGCGCGTGGTTGGTTAAGGTGGCCGGCAGCAGTGAAACCAAAATGCTGATCTACCTGATGCTGACGGTCGCCGGACTGGGGGCGTTTATGAGCTCAACGGGCGTGGTCGCTATTTTTATCCCGGTGGTGCTGAGCGTTTCAATGCGGATGCAGAGCTCGCCGTCGCGCCTGATGATGCCCCTGAGCTTTGCCGGTTTGATCAGCGGAATGATGACGCTGGTGGCGACGCCGCCGAACCTGGTGGTCAATAGCGAGCTGATTCGTGAAGGGTTTCAGGGCTTCAGCTTTTTCAGCGTCACCCCGCTTGGGCTGGTGATTCTGGCGATGGGCGTGGTCTACATGCTGCTGACCCGTTTTGCCCTCAAAGGCGACAAACAGGATAAGAATAAAGAGGGGTGGAAGCGACGTACCTTCCGCGATCTGATCAAAGAGTACCGCCTCACCGGGCGGGCGCGCCGTCTGGCCATTCGCCCCGGCTCGCCGATGGTCGGCCAGCGGCTCGACGACCTTAAGCTGCGCGAGCGTTATGGCGCGAACGTGATCGGGGTTGAGCGCTGGCGTCGTTTTCGCCGGGTGATCGTTAACGTGAACGGGGTATCAGAGTTCCGCGCGCGTGATGTCCTGCTGATTGATATGTCAACGGCGGACGTGGATCTGCGAGAGTTCTGTAGCGAGCAGCTGCTGGAGCCGATGGTGCTACGCGGCGAGTATTTCTCCGACCAGGCGCTGGATGTGGGGATGGCCGAAGTGTCGCTGATACCGGAATCGGAACTGCTGGGTAAAACCGTGCGTGAAATGGGGTTCCGTACCCGCTATGGCCTGAACGTAGTGGGGCTGAAGCGTGATGGCGTGGCGATGGAAGGGGCCGTCGTCGATGAGCCGATCCTGCTGGGAGATATCTTTCTCGTGGTCGGCAACTGGAAGCTGATAAGCCAGCTCGGGCAAAAAGGGCGTGATTTTGTGGTGCTCAACATGCCGGTCGAGGAGAGCGATGCCTCCCCGGCGCACAGCCAGGCGCCCCATGCGATTTTCTGTCTGGTGCTGATGGTGGCGCTGATGCTGACCGATGAAATCCCTAATCCGGTCGCGGCCATTATCGCCTGCCTGCTGATGGGGAAATTCCGCTGCATTGACGCCGAAAGCGCGTATAAAGCCATTCACTGGCCGAGCATTATTCTTATCGTCGGGATGATGCCCTTTGCCCTGGCACTGCAAAAAACCGGCGGGGTGGATCTGATCGTAAAAGGCTTGATGGACGTGGGCGGCGGGTATGGACCATACATGATGATGGTCTGTCTGTTTGTCATGTGCGCCACGATAGGGTTATTTATCTCGAATACCGCGACGGCGGTGCTGATGGCGCCCATTGCGCTGGCGATGGCGAAATCTATGGGCGTGTCGCCGTACCCGTTTGCGATGATGGTCGCGATGGCGGCATCCGCGGCGTTTATGACGCCGGTTTCATCGCCGGTGAACACGCTGGTGCTGGGGCCGGGGAATTATAAGTTCAGCGATTTCGTGAAGCTGGGCGTGCCGTTCACCGTGCTGGTGATGGTGGTGTGCGTGGTGTTAATTCCGGTGTTATTCCCGTTTTAGCGTGAGCGCAGAAACGTAGGCCGGGTAAGGCAAAGCCGCCACCCGGCTAAAATTACAACGGTGAATCCTGGCTAATCTCGTCCAGCGATAGATGGAAGCTCGGCACAAATACCTGCATGAAGTAGTCCATCTCTTCGCTGCGGCGGGATTCCAGCGTTTTTTCCAGACGCGTTTTCGCCAGTAAAAACTCATTATTGCCCGCAGACAGCTCTTCCAGACACTTCAGATAGGCGCACAGCGCGTCGGCTTGCTTGACCAGCGACTTTTCATCTTCCGTATACTGATGCTCGTCGATGAGCGGTTCAAAGATATCGCGCAGCTCTTCGGGCACCATCTCGATAAGCTTTTGCTGGGCAATCTTCTCGATAGCCTTATATTCCTGAGCAATCTGAGAATTGAAATATTTCACTGGGGTAGGCAGGTCGCCGGTCAGCACCTCTGATGCGTCGTGGTACATCGCCAGCAAAGCGATGCGCTCGGCATTCACCTGCCCGTTAAATTTGCGATTCTTAATGGCAGCCAGCGCATGAGCAACCATAGCAACCTGCAGGCTATGTTCAGACACGTTCTCTGTACGCACGTTGCGCATCAGCGGCCAGCGGTTGATCAGTTTCAGGCGGGAGAGGTGGGCAAAGAAATGGCTCTGACTCATAGGTTACCTTTTGTCTTCACTGCGACAGGACTTCATTGTGCGGGGAGGGGAGGGAAGATGCAAATCAGGCTACCGAAGTAGCCTGATTTTAAGATTACTGATGGTATCCAGAGAGGAATCGCCCGAAGCGGCTGATGGCCATTTCGAGATCGTCTTCACGCGGCAGGGTCACGATACGCACGTGGTCCGGCCACGGCCAGTTAAACGCCGTCCCCTGAACCAGCAGCACTTTTTCCTGCAACAGGAAATCGAGCACCATTTTCTGATCGTCGTGGATATTGAAGCGCTTCGCGTCAATTTTCGGGAACATATACAGCGCCCCGTTCGGCTTCACACAGGAGACGCCCGGGATATCGTTGATCAGTTCCCATGCGCGGTTACGCTGTTCGTACAGGCGACCGCCAGGGACGATAAACTCGCTGATGCTCTGGTAGCCGCCCAGCGCCGTCTGGATCGCGTGCTGCGCAGGCACGTTGGCGCAAAGACGCATCGACGCCAGCATCTCAAGCCCTTCAATATAGCCTTTTGCGTGCTTTTTCGGGCCGTTCAGCACCATCCAGCCCTGACGGAAACCGGCCACGCGGTAGGTTTTAGACAGTCCGTTAAAGGTGACGGTCAGCAGGTCGGGTGCCAGCGCGGCGATAGAGTGGTGCTGCGCCGCGTCGTACAGGATCTTGTCGTAGATTTCATCAGCGAAGATGATCAGGTTGTGCTGGCGGGCGATCTCCACGATCTCCATCAGCAGCTCTTTTGAATAGACCGCGCCCGTCGGGTTGTTCGGGTTGATGATCACAATCCCACGCGTGCGAGGCGTGATTTTCGCGCGAATGTCATCCAGATCCGGGAACCAGTCAGAGGATTCGTCGCAAAGATAATGTACCGCTTTACCGCTGGAGAGCGATACGGCAGCGGTCCACAGCGGATAGTCCGGCGCGGGAACCAGCATTTCGTCACCGCTGTTCAGCAGCGCCTGCATGGCCTGAACGATAAGTTCGGAGACGCCGTTGCCGATATAGATATCTTCGACGGTAACGTCACGCATACCGCGCGCCTGGTAGTGCTGCATAATGGCTTTACGGGCGGAGTAAAGTCCCTTTGAGTCACAATAGCCTTGTGCCGTAGGCAGGTTGCGGATCACATCAACCAGAATTTCATCCGGCGCTTCAAAACCAAATGGCGCGGGGTTGCCGATGTTGAGCTTCAGAACCTTGTTGCCTTCTTCTTCAAGGCGTTTTGCCTCTTTCAGAACCGGGCCACGGATGTCATAACAGACGTTATCTAGCTTGCTGGATTTTTCGATAGGGGACATGAACCTTTAACCTTTTCGCTATTATTGCCACTCCCTGCCGTGGAAGTCAGCACGGAATAATGTACTCCCCCCACGCTTCGTTTTGAAGGGTGTGCAGAAGAAGATTTTGTGCCCATAGCGAAATTGTGATGAATATTTTTAACTATTGACTGTCGCTTTCACCGCCTTAACGTCATGTACAAACCATAAATAAAGGTTGATTGTGCTACGAATTTATGTGAATTATGTATATTGTTCTGATGGAAAATAAAAAACGCGCAGACAACAAGCATAAGTTACGCTGGGTGACATTTCGTAAAACCTGAGTGTTGAAGGGACCTTGCAGTAATAGCCCGGAGCGGCTAAAAGTTAATCATGTGAAATTAATGTTAAGTGTTATTAATGAATGACCATAATCTAAATTAAAATTTATTTATTATTAACCAACAAAATGCAACTTTAGTTAATTCTAATAAAATTAGTTTAGAAGCTTAACAAACCTCTTTAATCCCGAATATTGCAATAAGACTTATAAATAAAGTGGATTTGGGTTAAGATGTCTATACGGAAAGCAGTAGAAAGATGCAGTGGTTTTGCATTTTTGAAACTGATTTTCCGATTTAATTGATTGTTATTGTTGGAGTTATCTCTGGCTGGAATGTGTCAAACATCTCCTGCTACGTTGACAGCGCTGCGAAAAAGATGGCAGAAAAAGTGTTACGCCTTTAATGTAATTTACATAACCCTGCGAACATCTAAATATCCTGAACGTTTAAGAGAATAAAAATAACGTCATGAAACGTGCTTTCTGACTGTTGATATAAAGCAGCACAATAACTATCTGTCAGGCAGTCTGCCGGGCCGGGATGCGAGGGAAAACCTTCAGAAGGAATTGCTTAACTGTTACACACAGCTTCAACCCGGGCAGCTCCGCACGAGCAACCTGAAAGTGAATAGATATGATAAATGCAAATCGTCCGATAATGAATCTCGACCTCGATCTGCTGAGAACGTTTGTTGCGGTCGCCGATCTCAACACTTTTGCAGCAGCTGCTGCCGCCGTCTGCCGAACTCAGTCCGCCGTTAGCCAGCAAATGCAGCGGCTGGAGCAACTGGTTGGGAAAGAGCTTTTTGCCCGTCACGGGCGTAATAAGCTCTTAACGGAACACGGTATTCAGCTACTGGGTTATGCCAGGAAAATTCTTCGCTTTAATGATGAAGCATGTATGTCATTAATGTTTAGCAACCTTCAGGGGGTGTTAACCTTAGGGGCATCTGATGAGTCAGCGGATACAATATTGCCGTTTCTTCTCAACCGAATTAGCTCGGTTTATCCGAAGCTTGCGCTGGATGTGAGCGTAAAGCGTAATGCCTTTATGGTTGAGATGTTAAATGAGAACAAGGTCGACCTGGTGGTCACGACGCATCGTCCCGGACAGTTTGATTGTCTGACCTTGCGCACATCGCCAACGCACTGGTATTGCGCAGCGGAATACGTGTTGCAAAAAGGGGAACCCGTACCGCTGGTTTTACTGGACGATCCGAGTCCTTTCCGGGATATGGTGCTTACGGCGTTAAATGAAGCCAACATTCCGTGGCGTCTGGCCTATGTAGCGTCCACGCTGCCCGCAGTGCGTGCCGCCGTGAAAGCGGGTCTTGGCGTAACGGCCCGTCCGGTAGAGATGATGAGCCCCGATCTGCGCGTTCTCGGTAAATCTGATGGTCTCCCAGCACTGCCGGATACCGAGTATCTGCTTTGCCATAACGCGTCCAGTCATAACGAGCTGGCGAAGGTGGTGTTTGAGGCGATGGAAAATTACCATAACCCATGGCAGTTCGAGCATGTTACCTCCGAAGGGGGGGATGATTCCCTGATCGTTGAAGGTGACTTTGAGTGATCAAAAGCTCAAAATTCTGGTAACAAATTGTAAGTGTAAAAAAAAGCCACTCGTGCCGTTTTCGCACGCAGTGGCTTTTTTTTGCCATTATTATCCTCTTTCGTTACAGGGTTTTCATAAATAAAACATACATATCAAGGGAATAAATGCTTCTGCTTAAATCTTGTTCACTTTCCGTTCTAACTTCATCCATAACCCCTTGATGTTAAAAAAGCAGCAAATATGTTGCCGGTTTTTTGGGTGAATTAACAAAAGCGTGTCTCAGATCAAGAAAATACTCCTATTTGGGGGGAGGAATCGTTGGCAAATCCTGTCAAAATAGGAGGGTTATTTTTTTTACTTCCAAAACGGACACGATTCAACAACATGCATTTGACGAAAAGTCAGGTAACCACCAGGGTTAAAGGGCACCAAATGTTAATGAGAATCGCTCGATGTAATTTAATGTGAAGAAACCTTTGTTAAAGTTGACAATAGGTTATAGAAAGGAGTAAAAAACCCCATCATTTTGCTGTCTACGTCTCATTTCAGACAGTTAGTGTAAGGTTATTTGTTCCTCCCCATGAATCGATGTGATGCCCATCTGCCAGCAAGAGCAGTGTCGTCGGTATCACTTTTGATGAGTAAGCAATGAGTATGTCAACATCCACAGAAGTCATCGCTCATCACTGGGCATTCGCAATCTTTCTTATTGTAGCCATTGGCCTGTGCTGCCTGATGTTAGTCGGCGGCTGGTTCCTGGGCGGTCGCGCCCGTGCAAGGCACAAAAACACACCTTTCGAATCAGGTATTGATTCAGTAGGTTCCGCTCGCTTACGCCTGTCTGCCAAGTTCTATCTGGTAGCGATGTTCTTCGTCATCTTTGACGTGGAAGCGCTCTACCTGTTCGCATGGTCGACCTCCATTCGCGAAAGTGGTTGGGTGGGCTTTGTCGAGGCCGCAATTTTCATTTTAGTGCTACTGGCCGGTCTGGTTTATCTGGTGCGTATTGGCGCGCTTGACTGGACGCCTGCGCGTTCACGTCGTGAACACATCAACCCGGAAAACAGTATCTCTAATCGTCAGCAGTAACAGCGAGGCAATAAGATGGATTATACGCTCACCCGCATAGATCCTAACGGTGAGAATGACCGTTACCCCCTGCAAAAACAGGAGATCGTAACCGACCCCCTGGAGCAAGAAGTCAACAAAAGCGTGTACATGGGCAAACTCGAACATGCCATGCACGATATGGTCAACTGGGGTCGTAAGAACTCCATCTGGCCATACAACTTTGGCCTTTCTTGCTGCTACGTTGAAATGGTGACGTCATTCACTGCGGTGCATGACGTTGCGCGTTTTGGGGCCGAGGTACTGCGTGCTTCCCCACGTCAGGCTGACCTGATGGTGGTGGCCGGTACCTGCTTTACCAAAATGGCACCTGTTATTCAGCGTCTGTATGACCAGATGCTGGAGCCAAAATGGGTTATTTCCATGGGCGCATGTGCAAACTCCGGCGGTATGTACGACATTTATTCCGTTGTACAGGGCGTTGATAAGTTCATTCCGGTGGATGTTTACATCCCGGGCTGCCCGCCGCGCCCAGAAGCCTATATGCAGGCGCTGATGCTGCTGCAGGAGTCTATCGGTAAAGAACGTCGCCCACTCTCATGGGTTGTTGGCGATCAGGGTGTCTATCGCGCGAACATGCAGTCCGAGCGCGAGCGTAAACGTGGTGAACGTATTGCCGTCACCAACCTGCGTACGCCTGACGAAATTTAATTTGCGCCTGTAGGCCTGGAGAAAACCTTCGCATATCACTACTCAAATAGCGCGAAGCCAGGCTTAACAGTCACCACGGACCATTTGCAATGGTGAACAATATGACCGACTTAACCGCGCAAGAAGCCGCCTGGCAGACCCGGGATCATCTTGATGACCCCGTTATTGGCGAACTGCGCAACCGTTTTGGGCCGGATGCCTTTACCGTTCAGGCGACCCGCACCGGGGTACCCGTTGTTTGGGTGAAGCGTGAACAATTGCTGGAAGTTGTCGATTTCCTCAAGAAATTGCCAAAACCTTACGTCATGCTGTTTGACTTACACGGCATGGACGAACGTCTGAGAACGCACCGCCAGGGTCTCCCTGCTGCGGATTTTTCCGTTTTCTACCACCTGATCTCAATAGACCGCAACACGGATATCATGCTCAAGGTGGCATTGTCTGAAAACGACATGCATCTGCCGACGATCACCAAACTTTTCCCGAACGCTAACTGGTATGAGCGTGAAACCTGGGAAATGTTCGGCATGACCTTCGACGGCCACCCGCACCTGACGCGCATCATGATGCCGCAGACCTGGACCGGCCACCCGTTGCGTAAAGACTACCCGGCACGTGCGACCGAATTCGATCCGTTTGAGCTGACCAAAGCCAAGCAGGATCTGGAGATGGAAGCGCTGACCTTCAAGCCGGAAGACTGGGGCATGAAGCGCGGTACTGAAAACGAGGACTTCATGTTCCTCAACCTCGGTCCGAACCACCCGTCTGCGCATGGTGCATTCCGTATTATTCTTCAGCTTGATGGCGAAGAAATTGTCGACTGCGTCCCTGACATCGGCTACCACCACCGCGGTGCTGAGAAGATGGGCGAGCGTCAGTCCTGGCACAGCTACATTCCGTATACCGACCGTATCGAGTACCTCGGCGGCTGCGTAAACGAAATGCCATACGTGCTGGCCGTTGAGAAACTGGCAGGCATCACCGTACCGGATCGCGTTAACGTGATTCGCGTTATGCTGTCTGAACTGTTCCGCATCAACAGCCACCTGCTGTACATCTCCACGTTCATTCAGGACGTCGGCGCGATGACCCCGGTCTTCTTCGCCTTTACCGACCGTCAGAAAATCTACGATTTGGTGGAAGCGATTACCGGCTTCCGTATGCACCCGGCCTGGTTCCGTATCGGCGGTGTGGCACACGATCTGCCGCGCGGCTGGGACCGCCTGCTGCGTGAATTCCTCGACTGGATGCCGAAACGTCTGGCCTCCTACGAGAAAGCCGCGCTGCGCAACACTATCCTGAAAGGCCGTTCCCAGGGCGTTGCTGCCTACGGCGCGAAAGAAGCGCTGGAGTGGGGTACCACAGGTGCAGGTCTGCGTGCGACCGGTATTGATTTCGACGTGCGTAAAGCCCGTCCTTACTCTGGCTACGAGAACTTCGACTTTGAAGTGCCGGTTGGCGGCGGCGTTTCCGACTGCTACACCCGCGTGATGCTGAAAGTGGAAGAGCTGCGCCAGAGTCTGCGCATCCTTGAGCAGTGCCTCAACAACATGCCGGAAGGCCCGTTCAAGGCGGATCACCCGCTGACCACGCCGCCGCCGAAAGAGCGCACGCTGCAGCATATCGAAACCCTGATCACCCACTTCCTGCAGGTTTCCTGGGGCCCGGTCATGCCGGCGCAAGAATCCTTCCAGATGATTGAAGCGACCAAGGGTATTAACAGTTACTACCTGACCAGTGACGGCAGCACCATGAGCTACCGTACCCGCGTGCGTACGCCGAGCTTTGCGCACCTGCAACAGATCCCGTCCGCCATCCGCGGCAGTCTGGTCTCTGACCTGATTGTGTATCTGGGTAGTATCGATTTTGTTATGTCAGATGTGGACCGCTAATTATGCACGAGAATCAACAACCACAAACCGAGGCTTTTGAGCTGAGTGAAGCAGAGCGTGCCGCCATTGAGCACGAGATGCACCACTACGAAGACCCGCGTGCGGCGTCCATTGAAGCGCTGAAAATCGTACAGAAACAGCGTGGTTGGGTGCCGGATGGGGCGATTTACGAGATCGCAAAAGTGCTGGGCATTCCGGCAAGTGACGTAGAGGGCGTAGCCACGTTCTACAGCCAGATCTTCCGTCAGCCGGTAGGCCGCCATGTGATCCGCTACTGTGACAGCGTCGTCTGCCACATTACCGGCTATCAGGGCATTCAGGCTGCGATTGAGAAAAAGCTCAATATCAAGCCGGGCCAGACCACGTTCGATGGACGCTTTACTCTGCTGCCAACCTGCTGCCTGGGTAACTGCGACAAGGGGCCGACCATGATGATTGATGAGGACACTCACAGCCATCTGACGCCGGAAGCGATTCCTGACCTGCTGGAGCAGTACAAATGAAAAGTGTAATTCGTACTGCTGAGACGCATCCGCTGACCTGGCGTCTGCGCGATGACAAACAGCCGGTATGGCTCGACGAATACCAGAGCAAAAACGGCTATGCCGGTGCGCGTAAAGCCCTTGGCGGCATGGCGCCGGACGACATCGTTAATGCGGTGAAAGATTCCGGTCTGAAAGGCCGCGGCGGTGCGGGCTTCTCCACTGGTCTGAAGTGGAGCCTGATGCCAAAAGACGAATCCATGAACATCCGTTACCTGCTGTGTAACGCCGATGAAATGGAGCCAGGCACCTACAAAGACCGCCTGCTGATGGAGCAGCTGCCGCACCTGCTGGTGGAAGGCATGCTGATCTCCGCGTTTGCGCTGAAAGCGTACCGTGGCTACATCTTCCTGCGCGGTGAGTACATCGAAGCGGCTGAAAACCTGCGTCGCGCGATTGCCGAAGCCACCGAAGCCGGCCTTCTGGGTAAAAACATCCTGGGTACCGGGTTTGACTTCGAACTGTTCGTGCACACCGGTGCCGGGCGTTACATCTGCGGTGAAGAAACTGCGCTGATTAACTCCCTGGAAGGTCGCCGTGCGAACCCGCGTTCCAAGCCACCGTTCCCGGCAAGCTCCGGCGTGTGGGGTAAACCGACCTGCGTAAACAACGTCGAAACCCTGTGTAACGTCCCGGCTATCCTCGCCAACGGCGTGGAGTGGTATCAGGGCATCTCCTCAAGCAAAGATGCCGGTACCAAGCTGATGGGCTTCTCCGGGCGCGTGAAGAACCCTGGCGTCTGGGAACTGCCGTTCGGTACCACCGCACGCGAAATTCTTGAAGACTACGCCGGCGGCATGCGCGATGGCCTGAAATTCAAAGCCTGGCAGCCGGGTGGGGCAGGGACAGACTTCCTGACCGAAGCCCACCTTGACCTGCCGATGGAATTCGAAAGCATTGGGAAAGCAGGCAGCCGTCTGGGTACGGCGCTGGCGATGGCCGTCGACCACGAGATCGGCATGGTCTCGCTGGTGCGTAACCTGGAAGAGTTCTTCGCCCGTGAGTCCTGCGGCTGGTGTACACCGTGCCGTGATGGTCTGCCGTGGAGCGTGAAGATCCTGCGCGCCATCGAGCGCGGCGAAGGCCAGCCGGGCGATATCGAGACGCTTGAGCAACTGTGTCGATTCTTAGGGCCAGGTAAAACCTTCTGCGCCCACGCACCGGGTGCCGTCGAGCCGCTGCAGAGCGCGATTAAATATTTCCGCGACGAATTCGAAGCAGGCATCAAGCAGCCGTTCAGCAATACCCATTCGATCAATGGTATTCAGCCGAACCTGCTGAAAGCGCGCTGGTAGTGTCTTACGCAAAATCATTCAGACTGCGTCAAGGCGGCGACTGAGTGAATACCAGGAGCTTACATCAGTAAGTGACTGGTATGAGCGAGGGAAGCCAACGCAGAGGCAGCCTGAAAGATGAAGCGTAAAAAGAATTTTGATTAACGCTCGGTTTAGACCGAGCCAACTGGAAGCATGCTAATGGCTACGATTCATGTAGACGGCAAAGAATACGAAGTCAACGGGGCGGACAACCTGCTGGAAGCTTGTCTGTCTCTTGGCCTCGATATTCCGTACTTTTGCTGGCATCCGGCGCTGGGCAGCGTCGGTGCTTGCCGCCAGTGTGCGGTGAAGCAATATCAAAACGCGGAAGACACGCGTGGTCGCCTGGTGATGTCCTGTATGACGCCAGCCACCGAAGGCACTTTTATTTCGATTGATGACGAAGAAGCCAAACAGTTCCGCGAAAGCGTGGTGGAGTGGTTGATGACCAACCACCCGCACGACTGTCCGGTTTGTGAAGAGGGCGGTAACTGCCACCTTCAGGATATGACCGTGATGACCGGTCACAGCTTCCGTCGCTATCGCTTTACCAAGCGTACCCACCGTAACCAGGATCTGGGGCCGTTCATCTCTCACGAAATGAACCGCTGCATCGCCTGCTACCGCTGCGTGCGTTACTACAAAGACTACGCGGATGGTCAGGATCTGGGCGTCTATGGCGCGCACGACAACGTCTACTTCGGCCGTCCGGAAGACGGCGTGCTGGAGAGCGAATTCTCCGGTAACCTGGTAGAAATCTGTCCGACCGGCGTATTCACGGATAAAACCCACTCCGAGCGTTACAACCGTAAATGGGACATGCAGTTTGCGCCAAGCATCTGCCAGCAGTGTTCCCTCGGCTGTAACACCAGCCCCGGTGAGCGCTACGGCGAACTGCGTCGTATCGAAAACCGTTACAACGGTACCGTTAACCACTACTTCCTGTGCGACCGCGGTCGTTTCGGCTATGGCTATGTGAACCTGAAAGACCGTCCGCGTCAGCCGGTCCAGCGCCGTGGCGACGACTTCATTACCCTGAATGCTGAACAGGCGATGCAGGGCGCGGCAGATATTCTGCGCCAGTCGAAGAAAGTGATCGGCATCGGCTCCCCGCGCGCCAGCATCGAAAGCAACTTCGCGCTGCGCGAGCTGGTTGGAGCGGAAAACTTCTACACCGGCATCGCTCAGGGCGAGCAGGAACGTCTGCAGCTGGTACTGAAAGTGTTGCGTGAAGGCGGTATCCATACCCCTGCGCTGCGCGAAATTGAATCCTATGATGCGGTTCTGGTGCTGGGTGAAGACCTGACGCAGACCGGCGCCCGCGCGGCCCTGGCGGTTCGTCAGGCGGTGAAGGGTAAAGCACGTGAAATGGCAGCGGCGCAGAAAGTGGCTGACTGGCAGATTGCGGCGATCCTCAACATCGGCCAGCGCGCTAAGCACCCTCTGTTTGTAACCAACGTCGACAATACCCGTCTGGACGATATCGCGGCGTGGACCTACTGCGCGCCGGTTGAAGACCAGGCGCGTCTTGGCTTTGCCATTGCCCACGCGCTGGACAACAGCTCACCGGCCGTTGAGCTGGATCGCGACCTGCAAAACAAGGTCGACGTGATTGTTCAGGCCCTCGCAGGTGCGAAGAAACCGCTGATTATCTCCGGAACCAACGCCGGTAGCGCTGAAATCATTCAGGCCGCCGCGAACGTTGCCAAAGCCCTGAAAGGCCGCGGTGCAGACGTCGGCGTGACCATGATTGCCCGTGCGGTAAACAGCATCGGTCTGGGCATGATTGGCGGCGGCTCGCTGGAAGAAGCGTTAAGCGAACTGGAATCCGGTTCCGCTGACGCCGTGGTGGTGCTGGAAAACGATCTGCATCGTCATGCGTCTGCCGCTCGCGTTGACGCCGCGCTCTCCAAAGCGCCGCTGGTGATGGTCATTGACCATCAGCGCACCGCGATCATGGACAAAGCGCACCTGGTGCTCTCTGCGGCAAGCTTCGCAGAAAGCGACGGTACCGTTATCAACAACGAAGGCCGCGCCCAGCGTTTCTTCCAGGTTTATGACCCGGCGTACTACGACAGCAACACCGTGATGCTGGAAAGCTGGCGCTGGCTGCACTCCCTGCACAGCACCGTGCAGAGCCGTGAAGTGGACTGGACGCAGCTCGACCACGTTATCGACGCGGTGGTGGAAAAACTGCCTCAGCTGGCAGGCATTAAAGATGCCGCACCTGAAGCAAGCTTCCGCATCCGCGGCCAGAAGCTGGCGCGTGAACCGCACCGCTACAGCGGCCGTACCGCGATGCGTGCCAACATCAGCGTGCACGAACCGCGCCAGCCGCAGGATAAAGACACCATGTTCGCCTTCTCCATGGAAGGGAACAACCAGCCGTCTGCGCCGCGTTCGCAAATTCCGTTCGCATGGGCTCCGGGCTGGAACTCCCCGCAGGCATGGAACAAGTTCCAGGCTGAAGTGGGTGGCTCCCTGCGCCACGGCGATCCGGGCGTGCGTCTGATTGAAGCTTCCGAAACCGGTCTGGACTTCTTCACCACCGTACCGGCGAGCTTCCAGGCGCAGGACGGTAGCTGGCGTATTGCCCCGTACTACCACCTGTTCGGTAGCGACGAGCTGTCCCAGCGTTCACCGGTCTTCCAGACCCGTATGCCGCAGCCTTACATCAAGCTCAACCCGGCGGATGCCGCGAAGCTTGGCGTTAACGCGGGCGCGAACATCGCCTTTAGCTATGACGGCCAGAGCATCAGCCTGCCGCTGATTATTTCTGAAAATCTGACAGCAGGGCAGGTCGGTCTGCCGATGGGTATGCCTGGCATCGCGCCGGTTCTGGCGGGTGCGCGTCTTGATAATCTGCAGGAGGCAAAAGCATGAGTTGGTTAACGCCGGATCTTATCGACATCCTGCTGAGCATTCTGAAAGCGATTGTTATCCTGCTGGTGGTGGTCACCTGCGGCGCGTTCATGAGCTTTGGTGAACGTCGTCTTCTCGGTCTGTTCCAGAACCGTTACGGACCGAACCGCGTGGGCTGGGGTGGTTCACTCCAGCTGGTGGCGGACATGATCAAGATGTTCTTTAAAGAGGACTGGATTCCGCGCTTCTCGGATCGCGTGATCTTTACTCTGGCACCGATGATCGCCTTCACCTCGCTGCTGCTGGCGTTTGCTATCGTTCCGGTCAGCCCGACCTGGGTGGTCGCTGACCTGAACATCGGCATTTTGTTCTTCCTGATGATGGCAGGCCTTGCGGTTTACGCGGTGCTGTTCGCAGGCTGGTCCAGTAACAACAAATACTCGCTGCTGGGTGCGATGCGTGCTTCCGCGCAGACGCTGAGCTACGAAGTGTTCCTGGGGCTCTCCCTGATGGGCGTGGTGGCGCAGGCCGGTTCATTCAACATGACCGACATCGTCAACAACCAGGCCGACATCTGGAACGTTATCCCGCAGTTCTTTGGGTTTATTACCTTTGCTATCGCGGGCGTGGCCGTGTGTCACCGTCACCCGTTTGACCAGCCGGAAGCCGAACAGGAACTGGCCGACGGTTACCACATTGAATATTCCGGCATGAAGTTCGGTCTGTTCTTTGTGGGCGAGTACATCGGTATTGTCACCATTTCCGCGTTGATGGTAACGCTGTTCTTTGGTGGCTGGCATGGCCCGTTCTTACCGCCGTTCATCTGGTTCGCGCTGAAAACCGCGTTCTTCATGATGATGTTCATTTTGATTCGCGCAGCGTTACCGCGTCCACGTTATGACCAGGTAATGTCCTTCGGCTGGAAAGTGTGCCTGCCGCTGACGCTCGTCAACTTGTTGGTAACGGCAGCTGTCATTCTCTGGCAGCAGCCATAAGGGGCTATAGACCATGACCTTAAAAGAATTACTGGTAGGTTTCGGTACCCAGGTACGCAGTATCTGGATGATCGGCCTGCACGCGTTTGCTAAACGCGAAACCCGGATGTACCCGGAAGAGCCGGTATATCTGCCGCCGCGCTACCGTGGCCGTATCGTGCTGACGCGCGACCCGGACGGTTCCGAGCGCTGCGTTGCCTGTAACCTGTGTGCGGTTGCGTGTCCGGTCGGCTGTATCTCTCTGCAGAAAGCCGAGACGGTAGACGGCCGCTGGTACCCTGAGTTCTTCCGCATTAACTTCTCACGCTGCATCTTCTGCGGTCTGTGTGAAGAAGCGTGCCCAACCACGGCGATTCAGCTGACTCCAGACTTCGAGCTGGGTGAGTACAAGCGTCAGGACCTGGTGTACGAGAAAGAGGATCTGCTGATTTCCGGTCCGGGCAAATACCCGGAATATAACTTCTACCGGATGGCGGGTATGGCAATCGACGGCAAAGATAAGGGCGAAGCAGAGAACGAAGCTAAGCCTATCGACGTCAAGAGCCTGTTACCGTAAGGAGAGGGCAATGGAATTCGCTTTTTATATCTGTGGCCTTATCGCCATCCTGGCTACGCTGCGAGTGATTACGCACACCAATCCGGTGCATGCGCTGCTGTACTTAATCATTTCGCTGCTGGCTATTTCCGGGGTGTTCTTCGCACTGGGCGCGCACTTCGCCGGTGCGCTGGAGATCATCGTTTACGCCGGGGCCATCATGGTGCTGTTCGTGTTCGTCGTGATGATGCTGAACCTGGGCGGCTCTGAAATTGAGCAGGAACGTCAGTGGTTAAAACCGCAGGTGTGGATTGGCCCGGCAATTTTGTCGGCCATCATGCTGGTGGTGATCGTTTACGCCATTCTGGGCGTGAACGATCAGGGCATCGACGGCACGCCAATTGGTGCGAAAGAGGTGGGTATCACGCTCTTTGGCCCATACGTTCTGGCGGTGGAACTGGCCTCTATGCTGCTGCTGGCAGGCCTGGTTGTGGCTTTCCACGTTGGCCGCGAAGAGCGTGCTGGCGAGGTGCTGAGCAACCGCACTGACGACCGCGCGAAAAGAAAAACGGAGGAGCGCGCATGATCCCCTTAACACATGGACTGATCCTCGCTGCGATTTTATTCGTTCTGGGTCTGACCGGTCTGGTTATCCGCCGCAATCTGCTGTTTATGCTGATCGGCCTGGAAATCATGATTAACGCCTCCGCGCTGGCCTTCGTGGTCGCCGGAAGCTACTGGGGCCAGACCGATGGTCAGGTGATGTACATTCTCGCCATCAGCCTCGCGGCTGCTGAAGCGAGTATTGGCCTGGCGCTGTTGCTGCAGCTCCATCGTCGCCGCCAGAATCTGAACATCGATTCAGTAAGTGAGTTGCGTGGATGAACATGCTTGCCTTAACCATTATTTTTCCGCTGATTGGCTTCGTGCTGCTGGCGTTTTCTCGCGGCCGCTGGTCTGAGAATCTGTCCGCGACCGTTGGCATGGGCTCTGTCGGCCTGGCCGCGCTGGTCACAGCGTATGCGGGTATCGACTTCTTTAACAACGGACGCCAGCCTTTCAGCGTGCCGCTGTGGACCTGGATGTCGGTCGGTGATTTCAACATCGGTTTCAACCTGGTGCTGGACGGCCTCTCGCTGACCATGCTCTCCGTGGTCACCGGCGTCGGCTTCCTGATCCACATGTTTGCCTCCTGGTACATGCGCGGTGAAGAGGGTTACTCCCGCTTCTTCGCCTACACCAACCTGTTTATCGCCAGCATGGTGGTTCTGGTGCTGGCCGATAACCTGCTGCTGATGTATCTGGGCTGGGAAGGCGTGGGCCTGTGCTCTTACCTGCTGATCGGTTTCTACTACACCGATCCGAAGAATGGCGCAGCGGCCATGAAAGCGTTCGTCGTGACCCGCGTGGGTGACGTCTTCCTCGCGTTCGCGCTGTTCATTCTCTACAACGAACTGGGCACGCTGAACTTCCGCGAGATGGTGGAACTGGCGCCAGCACACTTCGCCGCAGGCAATAACATGCTGTGGTGGGCAACGCTGATGCTGCTGGGTGGTGCCGTGGGTAAATCCGCACAGCTGCCGCTGCAGACATGGCTGGCCGACGCGATGGCAGGTCCAACCCCTGTTTCCGCGCTGATCCACGCTGCGACCATGGTCACCGCCGGTGTTTACCTGATTGCGCGTACCCATGGCCTGTTCCTGATGACCCCGGAAATTCTGCATCTGGTGGGTATCGTCGGTGCGGTCACGCTGGTGCTGGCAGGCTTTGCCGCGCTGGTTCAGACCGACATCAAGCGCGTTCTCGCGTACTCCACCATGAGCCAGATTGGCTACATGTTCCTGGCGCTGGGTGTTCAGGCGTGGGACGCGGCCATTTTCCACCTGATGACGCACGCGTTCTTCAAAGCGCTGCTGTTCCTCTCATCCGGTTCGGTGATTCTGGCCTGCCATCACGAGCAGAACATCTTCAAGATGGGCGGACTGCGTAAGTCCATCCCGCTGGTCTATGTCTGCTTCCTGGTGGGCGGCGCGGCGCTGGCGGCACTGCCGCTGATCACCGCGGGCTTCTTCAGTAAGGACGAAATCCTTGCGGGTGCCATGGCGAATGGTCATATCAATCTGATGGTTGCGGGTCTGGTCGGTGCGTTCATGACTTCCCTGTATACCTTCCGTATGATTTTCATCGTATTCCACGGTAAAGAACAAATTCACGCTCACGCAGGGAAGGGGATTACCCACCACCTGCCGCTGATTGTGCTGCTGGTACTGTCCACCTTCGTTGGCGCGATGATTGTGCCACCGCTGCAGGGCGTACTGCCAGACACCACCGAGCTTGAGCACGGTCGCGTTCTGACGCTTGAAATCACCTCCGGTGTGGTCGCTATCGCGGGTATCCTGATTGCGGCATGGCTGTGGCTGGGCAAACGTACGCTGGTCACTGCCGTGGCCAACAGTGCGCCGGGCCGCCTGCTGGGCACCTGGTGGTACAACGCGTGGGGCTTTGACTGGCTGTACGACATGATCTTCGTTAAGCCGTTCCTGGGCGTTGCGTGGCTGCTGAAGCGCGACCCGCTGAACAGCCTGATGAACATCCCGGCAATCCTCTCCCGCTTTGCAGGTAAAGGCCTGCTGTACAGCGAGAACGGTTACCTGCGCTGGTATGTGGCGTCCATGAGCATCGGTGCGGTTGTGGTGCTGGCGCTGCTGATGGTATTGCGTTGATCGTTAAGTGAATTTTATTCGAATTCGTTGAAAATCAGGCCCCTGCTGGGGGCCTTAAAAAGGAATGTAAATCGCCATGTTACTACCCTGGCTAATATTAATTCCCTTCATCGGCGGCTTCCTGTGCTGGCAGACTGAACGCTTTGGCGTGAAGATGCCGCGCTGGATCGCGCTGATCACCATGGGATTGACGCTCGCGCTTGGCCTGCAACTGTGGTTGCAGGGCGGTTACTCACTGACCCAGTCTGCGGGCATTCCGCAGTGGCAGTCTGAGTTCATCCTGCCGTGGATCCCGCGTTTCGGCATTACGATCCACCTGGCGATTGACGGCCTGTCGCTGCTGATGGTGGTGCTGACCGGTCTGCTCGGCGTTCTGGCGGTACTCTGCTCCTGGCGAGAAATCGAAAAATACCAGGGCTTCTTCCACCTGAACCTGATGTGGATCCTGGGCGGCGTGATCGGCGTGTTCCTTGCCATCGACATGTTCCTGTTCTTCTTCTTCTGGGAGATGATGCTGGTGCCGATGTACTTCCTGATCGCGCTGTGGGGCCACAAGGCGTCCGACGGTAAAACGCGTATCACGGCGGCAACCAAGTTCTTCATCTATACCCAGGCGAGCGGTCTGGTAATGCTGATTGCCATTCTGGCGCTGGTGTTCGTTCATCACAACGCAACCGGCACCTGGACCTTCAACTATGAAGACCTGCTGAAGACCCCGATGTCACACGGCGTTGAATACCTGCTGATGCTGGGCTTCTTCATTGCCTTCGCGGTGAAAATGCCGGTGGTTCCTCTGCACGGCTGGCTGCCAGACGCGCACTCCCAGGCACCAACGGCGGGTTCCGTTGACCTGGCGGGCATCCTGCTGAAAACGGCGGCCTACGGTCTGCTGCGTTTCGCACTGCCGCTGTTCCCGAATGCCTCCGCGGAGTTCGCACCGATTGCCATGTGGCTGGGTGTGATCGGTATCTTCTACGGTGCCTGGATGGCCTTCACGCAATACGACATCAAGCGTCTGATTGCTTATACCTCCGTTTCCCACATGGGCTTCGTGCTGATTGCTATCTACACCGGCAGCCAGCTGGCGTACCAGGGCGCGGTGATCCAGATGATTGCGCACGGTCTGTCCGCAGCCGGTCTCTTCATCCTGTGCGGCCAGCTGTACGAACGTCTGCACACCCGCGACATGCGTATGATGGGTGGCCTGTGGAGCAAAATTAAATGGCTGCCAGCGCTCTCCATGTTCTTCGCGGTGGCTACCCTGGGGATGCCGGGTACCGGTAACTTCGTCGGCGAATTCATGATTCTGTTCGGCAGCTTCAAAGTGGTACCGGTGATTACCGTGATCTCCACCTTTGGTCTGGTGTTCGCTTCCGTGTACTCGCTGGCGATGCTGCACCGCGCTTACTTCGGTAAAGCGAAGAGCGAAATTGCTGCACAAGAACTGCCGGGGATGTCGCTGCGTGAGCTGTTCATCATCCTGCTGCTGGTCGTACTGCTGGTGCTGTTGGGCTTCTTCCCGCAGCCGATTCTGGATACCTCGCACAGCGCGATGGGCAATATCCAGCAGTGGTTTGTTAATTCTGTTTCTACTACAAGGCCGTAATTCGCCATGACAATAACTCCACAACAACTGATCGCGCTGCTACCGCTGCTGATCGTCGGATTGACGGTGGTGGTTGTGATGCTCTCCATTGCGTGGCGACGCAATCACTTCCTGAATGCCACGCTGTCGGTCATCGGCCTGAACGCCGCGTTAGTCTCACTCTGGTTTGTTGGCCAGGGCGGGGCGATGGACGTCACCCCGCTGATGCGCGTTGACGGTTACGCCATGCTGTATACCGGGCTGGTGCTGCTGGCGAGCCTGGCAACCTGTACCTTTGCTTACCCGTGGCTCGAAGGCTACAACGACAACAAAGAAGAGTTTTACCTGCTGGTACTGATTGCCGCGCTGGGCGGCATTCTGCTGGCGAATGCCAACCATCTGGCCGCGCTGTTCCTCGGTATTGAGCTGATCTCTCTGCCTCTGTTCGGCCTGATTGGTTACGCCTTCCGTCAGAAGCGCTCTCTGGAAGCGAGCATCAAGTACACCATTCTGTCTGCTGCCGCGTCGTCCTTCCTGCTGTTTGGTATTGCGCTGCTGTACGCACAGTCCGGTAACCTCTCCTTCATGGCGCTCGGCAAGAGCCTCGGCGACGGCATGCTGCATGAGCCGCTGCTGCTGGCGGGTCTGGGCATGATGATCGTTGGCCTCGGCTTCAAGCTCTCTCTGGTTCCGTTCCACCTGTGGACGCCAGACGTATACCAGGGTGCGCCTGCACCGGTCTCTACCTTCCTGGCGACGGCGAGCAAAATCGCTATCTTCGGTGTGGTCATGCGTCTGTTCCTGTACGCGCCGGTGGGTGATAGTGAAGCCGTTCGCGTGGTGCTGGGCATCATCGCGTTCGTCTCCATCATCTTCGGTAACCTGATGGCGCTGAGCCAGACCAACATCAAGCGTCTGCTGGGCTACTCGTCCATCTCTCATCTGGGCTACCTGCTGGTGGCGCTGATTGCGCTGCAGAGCGGTGAGATGTCGATGGAAGCCGTAGGCGTGTATCTGGCCGGTTACCTGTTCAGCAGCCTCGGCGCCTTCGGCGTGGTGAGCCTGATGTCCAGCCCGTACCGTGGTCCGGATGCCGATTCACTGTTCTCCTACCGTGGTCTGTTCTGGCACCGTCCAATTCTGTCCGCGGTAATGACCGTGATGATGCTCTCTCTGGCGGGTATCCCGATGACGCTGGGCTTTATCGGTAAGTTCTACGTGCTGGCCGTCGGTGTGCAGGCGCACCTGTGGTGGCTGACTGCCGGTGTCGTTATCGGCTCCGCGATTGGTCTGTACTACTACCTGCGTGTGGCCGTGAGCCTGTACCTGAGCGCGCCTCAGCAGCTTAACCGTGATGCTCCAGGCAACTGGCAGTACAGCGCCGGTGGTATCGTAGTGCTTATCTCCGCGCTGCTGGTGCTGATCTTCGGTATCTATCCGCAGCCGCTGATTGATATCGTGCAGCGAGCGATGCCATTAATGTAAAAACAAAAAACCCGCCTCGGCGGGTTTTTTATGGTTTGCGCCCTCTCCCTGTGGGAGAGGGATGGGGTGAGGGCACCAGCCCGCACAGGACTTAAGCCAGCTGCTTCCGGCTAATCAACGGCCCGCCAATCTTCTTCATCGAACGATCCAGCACTTCCTCAATCACCGACGACAGCTCGTTCAGCTCAAACTTCGCCACGTACCCGTCCGCCTTCACCTTGCGAATATGATCTTCGTTGGCGTTGCCGGAAAGGGAGGAGTGGATCACTACCGGAATATCCTTCAGAACCGGGTCGGTTTTGATTTTGCGCGTCAGCGTAAATCCGTCCATCTCCGGCATTTCGAGGTCGGTCAGCACCAGAGCGATCTTATCGGTGATCGGCACGCCCTCAGCCTGCGCCTGCGCGGCCAGCACGCCAATTTTTTCCCACGCGTCTTTGCCGGTGATGTGCAGCTGCGCTGGGATCTCCATCGCCTGCAGACCTTTCTCCAGCATCGAACGCGCCACTTTGGAATCTTCCGCCACAATCGCGACTGCGCCCGGCTTGATGTTGAACTTGGTGGTTTTCAGATTGGTGGCGTGCAGATCGTGGTTGGCTGGGGTGATGTCATACAGGATCTGCTCAACGTCCAGCACCATCGCCAGATCGTTGGTATCCGTTTTCTCATCCAGGCAGGCAATGCTGGTGATATAGCGGCCGCTGACGGCCGTTTCCGCCGCGTGCACCTGCTTCCAGTCCAGACGCATGATGTTTTCAACCGACTCCACGGCAAAGGCCTGCACGCTTCGGGCATATTCGGTGATAAGCAGGATGTTCAGCCCGGTGGTAGGCTTACAGCCCGCCACGGCGGCCAGATCGATCACCGGGATCACCTGATCGCGAATATTCACCATCCCCATCAGCGGTGATTTCATCCCGGCGGGTTTTGTGAATTCCGGCATCGGCACAATTTCACGCAGCTTAAAGACGTTAATGCCAAACAGCTCGGATTTATTTTCGTTCAGAGAGGTGCCAAGACGGAACAGCAACAGTTCAAAACGGTTCGACAGGGTGAGATTCGCCCTGTCATCAATATCTTTCTGGAAATTATCCATTCTACCCTCGAGAGAAATGCTGACCTTTTAATCGTTATCGGCATCCTGAGAGAAAAATGAAGGGCTAAACGCTGACCTTAGCGAAATCTTCGGCCAGCTCGCACGCCGGGAACACCGCCAGGCACTCTGCCAGCAGGCTTGCACACCCCCGCGCGTCGTAGCGGGAACTGACGTGAGTGACGATCAGCCTTCCGACGCCTGCGTCGCGGGCAAGCTGCGCCGCCTGACGCGTTGAGCTATGGCCGCGGCCGTTGGCTTTCTCTTCCATCGCCGTTTCCAGCGTGGCTTCGTGCACCATCACGTCAACGCCCTGGGCAAGCTGAAGCGCCGCCGGGCACGGGGCCGTGTCGCCAAAGATAGCCAGCTTCTTGCCCGGCTCGGGCGCGGCGAGATAATCCTGACCGTTGATGACGCGACCGTCCTCCAGCGTGACGGTCTCGCCGTGCTTCAGGCGCTGGAACAACGGTCCGGGTTTTACGCCAGCGGCCATCAGCGCGGCGGCGTCCAGCGCGCCGGGCTTGTCATGCGCTTCAATGCGATAGCCATAGCACTCAACGGGATGATTTAGCGGCTGAGCGCTCACCTTATAATCACCGTCATCGAAAACCAGGCCTTCGCTAATCTCAACGATCTCCAGCGGATAATCCGTCCATGATCCGCTCAGGCGCAGCGCGGTTTCAACAAATTCACGCACACCCGCAGGCCCGTAAATCGTCAGCGGATTGGCGTTGCCGGCCATTGAGCGGCTGCACAGCAGGCCCGGCAGGCCAAACAGATGGTCGCCGTGCAGGTGAGTAATAAAAATTTTATCCAGCTTGCCGGGGTGATACGCGGTGTGCAGCAGCTGATGCTGCGTCCCTTCACCGCAGTCAAACAGCCACAGCCCGCCGCGGGTGGGATGCTTAAGATCCAGCAGAATTGCCGTCACGTTTCGTGAGCGGGTTGGCACGCCAGCGGACGTACCCAGAAAAATCAGTTCCATAACGCAATCAGCCCTTTGCCGAACGGGGAGGGGTTTAGTATAACGTGATGAACCCCAGGAAGGAGAAAGAGATGATCCAGTGGCAAGATTTACATCATAGTGAGCTCACCGTTCATTCGCTCTACGCGCTGCTTAAACTGCGCTGCGAAGTGTTTGTGGTTGAACAGACGTGCCCGTATCAGGACATCGACGGCGATGACCTCGTTGGCGAAAACCGCCATATCCTCGGCTGGAAGGATAACGAGCTGGTGGCGTATGCGAGGATTCTGAAAAGCGAGGACGATGTCGAGCCCGTGGTGATAGGCCGCGTCATTATCAGCGGTCACGCGCGGGGTGAAAAACTGGGTTATCAGCTGATGGAAAAAACGCTGGAGTCATGCCAGAAACAGTGGCCGGACAAGGCGTTATACCTGGGCGCGCAGGCGCACCTGCAATCCTTCTACGGTCATTTCGGTTTTATGCCGGTCACCGACATCTACGACGAAGACGGTATTCCGCACATCGGCATGGCGCGGGAAGCGAAACAGGCGTAATGGCGCGTCGTTGTCTATAGTTAGCGGACTGGTGTACTAACATGGAGAAAAATATGTCATTTCAATCCTGGGATACCCGTATCGACGACGACCTGACCTTACTGAGCGAAACGCTGGAAGAGGTGTTACGTTCCTCGGGCGACCCTGCCGATCAGAAATATATCGAGCTGAAAGCCCGTGCCGAGCAGGCGCTCCACGACGTTAAAAACCGCGTCAGCCATGCGTCTGATACTTACTACTACCGCGCCAAAAAAGCGGTTTATCGTGCCGATGATTACGTCCATGAAAAACCGTGGCAGGGCATTGGGGTGGGCGCAGCCGTAGGGCTGGTGCTGGGTCTGCTGCTGGCCCGTCGTTAAGCCGTTTAACCACTCCCTATACGTGGGTACTGATATTTCTTATGGTACCCCGTATAATATGAGGTTTTAACAGGGAGAGGTTCGCGTGAATTCGATTTTCCTCGCGCTGGAACAATTGCGTAGCCATCTTTCGCAAGCGTTACCTGCCACATCCGGCCTGCGTCATTTCGACGTCTCTTTCCCGTTAAACGATGCCTTCGATCCCCTTGCCTGGCTGGGCGAGCAGCAGTGCTATCCTCAGTTTTACTGGCAACAGCGTAACGGCGATGAAGAGCTGGCCGCGCTGGGAGCGGTGGTCCAATTCTCCTCTCTGGCGTTAGCCTCGCAGTTTTTAAGTGCGCAACACGCCCCTGAAGATACCCGAATCTGCGGCCTGAACGCGTTTAACCCGGAGCAGGGCAGCCTCTTTTTACCGCGTCTGCTGTGGCGACGTACCGCTGGCAACGCCACGTTGCGTCTGCAGCTGTGGAGCGACAGCTCGCTTGAGGACGATGCCGACACCGCGCGGGCGTTCTTACAGCAACTGCTTCCCGCCAGACCGATCCGTCCGCTCTCCGTGCAGGTTGAGCGCGAAACCCATCACCCGGAAAAACCGCAATGGCTTAGCCTTATCGGCAAAGCGACAGAGACAATTGCACGCGGTGATTTCGAAAAGGTCGTTCTCGCCCGAGCCACCGACCTGCAGTGTAAACAGCGCGTTAACCCCGTCGCGCTGATGGCCGCCAGCCGCGCCCTGAATTTAAACTGCTATCATTTCTGCATGATATTCGACGCCAGCAACGCGTTTCTCGGCTCCACGCCCGAGCGTCTCTGGCGGCGGCGCGGCAAGCTGCTGCGCACCGAAGCGCTGGCGGGCACCGTCGCCAGCCATACTGACGATAAACAGGCGCAGCGTCTGGGCGAGTGGCTGCTGAATGACGATAAAAACCAGCGCGAAAATATGCTGGTGGTGGAAGATATCTGCCAGCGTCTTCAACACCATACGCAGACGCTGGAGGTGTTGCTGGCTCAGGTCGTCCGTCTGCGCAAAGTGCAGCACTTACGCCGCTGTATCTGGACCGAGCTCAAGCAGGCCGACGATGAGCTGTGCCTGCACGTGCTACAGCCGACGGCGGCGGTTGCCGGGCTTCCGCGACAGCCAGCGCGCGAGTTTATTCAGCACGTTGAACCCTTTAACCGCGAGTGGTACGCCGGTTCGGCCGGGTATTTATCCCCCGAACAAAGCGAATTCTGCGTGGCGCTGCGCTCGGCGCGCGTAGAGGAAGACGCTCTGCGGCTTTACGCCGGAGCGGGCATTGTCAGCGGCTCTGACCCGGAGCAGGAGTGGCAGGAGATCGAAAACAAAGCCGCCGGATTGCGCTCTCTGCTCCTAAGGGATTAATACTGATTCGCGCAATCCCGATTCATATCAAAATTCCAATTTTTTCTATTATTTATACTGTGTCGCATTCTTGATACCGGACAATCTCATGTCAGTAAGTTCTTTTAACCGACGCTGGGCGGCGGTGATCCTTGAAGCCCTGACGCGCCATGGCGTCAGGCACGTGTGTATTGCACCGGGTTCTCGCTCAACGCCGCTGACGCTGGCGGCGGCTGAAAACCGGGCGTTTGTTCACCACACCCACTTTGACGAGCGAGGTCTGGGACATCTCGCGCTCGGGCTGGCGAAGGTAAGCAAAGAACCCGTGGCGGTGATTGTCACTTCCGGTACCGCCGTGGCGAACCTCTATCCGGCCTTGATTGAAGCCGGGTTAACCGGTGAAAAACTGATCCTGCTGACGGCCGACCGTCCGCCTGAGCTAATCGACTGCGGCGCCAATCAGGCCATTCGCCAGCCCGGACTTTTTTCTACGCACCCTTCGCAGACGGTTTCGTTACCGCGTCCCACCCAGGATATTCCTGCAAGCTGGCTGGTCTCCACCGTCGATCACGCCATGGCGACATTGCGCAGCGGGGCGCTGCATTTCAACTGCCCGTTTGCCGAGCCGCTGTACGGCGAGCTGGACGATACCGGCCTTGACTGGCAGCGGTCACTCGGCGAATGGTGGCAGAGCGAAAAGCCGTGGCTGCGCGAGCAGACGCATCTTGAGAGCGCGAAACAGCGCGACTGGTTCTTCTGGCGGCAGAAGCGAGGCGTGGTCATCGCCGGGCGCATGAGCGCCGCCGAAGGCAGGCTGGTCGCCGAATGGGCGCAAACCCTCGGCTGGCCGCTGATTGGCGACGTGCTTTCCCAGACCGGCCAGCCGCTGCCGTGCGCCGATCTCTGGCTGGGTAACGCGAAAGCGGTTACTGAGCTTTCGCAGGCGCAGATTGTGGTCCAGATCGGCGCAAGCCTGACCGGAAAACGTCTGCTGCAGTGGCAGGCGACCTGCACGCCGGAAGAGTACTGGGTGGTGGACGCACTGGAAGGGCGGCTCGACCCGGCGCACCATCGCGGCCGTCGTCTGGTGAGCAAAATTGATAGCTGGCTGGAACTGCACCCGGCGGAAAAACGTCAGCCCTGGGCGGTGGCGATCCCTGAGCTGTCGCGTCAGGCGTGGGAAATCACCAAAGCGCGCTGTGAGACATTCAGCGAGGCCGGGCTGGCGCACCGTATTCGCCAATACCTGCCGGAACAGGGGCAGCTGTTTGTCGGCAACAGCCTGGTCGTGCGGCTGATCGATGCCTTTTCGCAGCTGCCGGCGGGCTACCCGGTGTACAGCAATCGCGGTGCCAGCGGCATCGACGGGCTGATCTCGACGGCGGCGGGGGTGCAGCGCGCCAGCGCGAAATCGACGCTGGCGATCGTGGGCGATCTCTCCGCGCTCTACGATCTCAACGCGCTGGCGCTACTGCGTCAGGCGTCCGCGCCGTTTGTGCTGATTGTGGTCAACAACAACGGCGGGCAGATTTTCTCCCTGTTGCCAACGCCCCAGAGCGAGCGCGAGCGCTTCTACCTGATGCCGCAGAACGTGCAGTTTGAACACGCCGCGGCGATGTTCAGCCTGAAATACCATCGCCCGGAAAGCTGGGAACAGCTGGAAGCGGCGTTAAGCACCGCCTGGAAGCAGCCGGGCGCGACGCTGATTGAGCTGGTGGTGAACGAGGCCGACGGCGCGCAGACCCTGCAAAGCCTGCTGGCGCAGGTGAGCCAGCTATGATCCTCTCGGGCGTGCAGCAGGCCGGTAAACCGGGCTATCCCTGGCTGGTCTTTTTGCACGGTTTTTCCGGCGACTGCCGCGAGTGGCAGGCTGTCGGGAAGCAACTCGGCGAGTATTCCCGGCTCTATCTTGACCTGCCGGGCCACGGTGAGTCCGGGAATATTGCCGTGACGGGGTTCGACGAGATGAGCACGTTGCTTACCCGAACCCTGCTTAGTTACAACATACTGAACTTTTGGCTGGTGGGGTACTCCCTCGGCGGCCGCATTGCGATGTTTCATGCCTGCCAGCAGCCGAAGGGGCTGCTGGGGGTGATCGTTGAAGGTGGACATCCGGGCCTGCAGGATGAGGATGAGCGTCACGCGCGGTGGACATCCGACCGCCGCTGGGCGACGCGTTTTCGCACCGAACCGCTGGAAAAGGTCTTTACCGACTGGTATCAACAGCCGGTATTTGCTTCCCTCACTGACCGCCAGCACAAGGCGCTTATCGCCCTGCGCAGCCAGAACAACGGCGGGACGCTGGCGAAGATGCTCGAAGCAACGTCGCTGGCCGTGCAGCCCAATTTGCGTGCCGCGATTAGCGTATGCAATTTCCCTTTTGACTATCTCTACGGTGAACGTGACCAGAAGTTCGCGGCCCTGGCCGCTGAACTGGACGCCGTTCGCCATGCGATTCCAAACGCCGGACACAACGCCCACCGGGAAAACCCCGACGCGGTTGCCGCGAGTCTGGCTCAGATACTGCGTCTTCGAATAAAGGACACTCTATGATCTATCCTGATGAACACATGCTTTATGCGCCGGTTGAATGGCAGGACTGCTCCGAAGGCTACACCGACATTCGTTACCACAAATCTGCCGACGGCATTGCCAAAATCACCATCAACCGTCCGCAGGTGCGTAACGCCTTCCGTCCGCTGACCGTCAAAGAGATGATTCAGGCCCTGGCGGATGCGCGCTACGACGACAGTATCGGCGTGATCGTGCTGACCGGTGAAGGCGAGAAGGCCTTCTGCTCCGGTGGCGATCAGAAGGTGCGCGGCGACTACGGCGGATACCAGGACGATGCGGGCACGCACCACCTGAACGTCCTCGATTTCCAGCGCCAGATCCGCACCTGCCCGAAACCGGTGGTGGCGATGGTGGCGGGCTATTCCATCGGCGGCGGCCACGTGCTGCACATGATGTGCGACCTGACCATCGCTGCTGAAAACGCCATCTTCGGCCAGACCGGCCCGAAAGTGGGCTCCTTCGACGGCGGCTGGGGTGCCTCTTACATGGCGCGCATCGTCGGGCAGAAAAAAGCCCGCGAAATCTGGTTCCTGTGCCGCCAGTACAACGCACAGGAAGCGCTGGATATGGGCCTGGTGAATACCGTGGTGCCGCTTGCCGATCTCGAAAAAGAGACCGTGCGCTGGTGCCGAGAGATGCTGCAAAACAGCCCGATGGCGCTGCGTTGCCTGAAAGCGGCACTTAATGCCGACTGTGACGGTCAGGCGGGTCTGCAGGAGCTGGCGGGTAACGCCACCATGCTGTTCTACATGACCGAAGAGGGTCAGGAAGGGCGCAACGCGTTCAACGAAAAACGCCAGCCAGACTTCAGCAAATACAAACGGAACCCGTAATGCGTCGCGCGCAGGTTTACCGCTGGCAGATACCGATGGACGCGGGCGTGGTGCTGCGTGAACGACGGTTAAAAACCCGTGACGGCTTCTTTGTGCATCTTCATCAGGACGAGCAGGAAGGCTGGGGCGAGATTTCGCCTCTGCCGGGCTTTAGTCTGGAGTCGCTGGATGACGCGCAGTCTGCATTGCTGGCGTGGGTAAAGGCGTGGCGTGAGGGCGCAAACCCGGCATTACCGGACACGCGTTCCGCCGCCTTTGGCATCAGCTGCGCGCTGGCGGAGCTGGACGGTAGCCTGCCGGAAGAGGCTAACTATCGCGCGGCACCGCTCTGCACGGGCGACCCGGACGAGCTGTTCGCGCTGCTCGCCGCCATGCCGGGCGAGAAAGTGGCGAAAATCAAAGTCGGTCTCTACGAAGCGGTGCGTGACGGCATGGTCGCCAACTTGCTGCTGGAAGCAATCCCCGATCTGCACCTGCGTCTGGATGCCAACCGCGCGTGGACGCCGCTTAAGGCGCAGCAGTTCGCCAGGTACGTCAACCCGGCGTACCGCAGCCGCATTGCCTTCCTCGAAGAACCGTGCAAAACCCGCGATGACTCGCGCGCCTTTGCCCGCGAAACGGGGATCGCCATCGCCTGGGATGAAAGTCTGCGCGAGGACGATTTTGAATTTGTCGCCGAGCCCGGCGTCAGCGCGGTGGTGATTAAGCCGACGCTAACCGGCAGCTTGGCGAAGGTGCGCGAGCAGGTCTCGGCGGCGCACGCGCTGGGGCTGACGGCGGTGATCAGCTCGTCGATAGAGTCCAGCCTGGGGCTGACCCAGCTGGCGCGCATTGCCGCCTGGTTAACGCCGGACACGGTTCCCGGCCTCGACACGCTGAACCTGATGCAGGCTCAGCTTCTCCGCGAGTGGCCTGCCAGCACGCTGCCGTGCCTCGACGCAGAGGCGCTGGAGCCGTTGCTATGAGTTTTACCGACTGGCCCTGGCGTCACTGGCGCGCGCTTTTTGCCGATAAACCGGCCCTGAGGCTGAATGATGAAGCGCTCACCTGGCAGCAGTTGTGTGTGCGCGTCGACCACCTTGCGGCAGGGTTTCACCAGCAGGGCGTGGCGGAGGGCGATGGCGTACTGCTGCTGGCCTATAACCACCCGCAAACGCTGCTGGCGTGGCTGGCGCTGCTTCAGTGCGGTGCACGTATTCTTCCCGTTAATCCGCAGCTGCCGCGCCCGCTGCTCGACGTGCTGATCCCGCAGATGACGCTGCGCTTTGCGCTGGTGCTGGACGGCAGCTACGACGGCCTTCATGGCCTGAGCATGTGCGAGCCAGTGGATGCGTACTGCGCTGCGTGGCAGCCGTCGCGGCTGGCCACCATGACGCTCACCTCCGGCTCCACCGGGCTGCCGAAGGCGGCGGTGCATACCTGCGCCGCCCATCTTGCCAGCGCCCGCGGCGTGCTGTCGCTGATGCCCTACGGGGATAACGACGACTGGCTGCTTTCGCTGCCGCTGTTTCACGTTTCCGGCCAGGGGATTTTATGGCGCTGGCTGCAGGCCGGTGCGCGCTTAACCGTGCGCGAGAAGCAGCCGCTGGAGCAGGCGCTACGCGGCTGCACCCACGCCTCGCTGGTGCCGACCCAGCTCTGGCGTCTCCTCAATAGCGAAAGCCACATCGCACTGAAAGCGGTGCTGCTCGGCGGGGCGGCCATTCCCGTAACGCTGACGCAAAAGGCCCGGGAACAGGGCGTTCGGACGTACTGCGGCTACGGCCTCACCGAGTTTGCCTCTACCGTCTGCGCAAAAGAGGCTGACGGCGATCCGGACGTGGGCCGTGCGCTGCCGGGCAGAGAGGTGCAGGTCGTTAACGGTGAAGTCTGGATCAAAGCGCAGAGCATGGCTTCCGGCTACTGGCGGGACGGCGCCCTGATACCGCTGACCAACGCGCAGGGCTGGTTTGCCACTCGCGATCGCGGGGAATGGCATGGCGACCGTCTGACTATTTTAGGCCGCATGGACAATCTCTTTTTCAGCGGTGGAGAGGGGATCCAGCCGGAATCGCTGGAGCGCGTTATCGCCGCGCACCCGCAGATTAACCAGGTGTTTATCGTCCCGCTGGATGACGCCGAGTTTGGACAGCGTCCGGTGGCGGTGGTGGAGTGCGAGCCGGGAACGGATATCACCCGTTTCCCGACCTGGGTACAGGGCAGGCTGGCGCGCTTTGAGCAGCCCGTTCACTGGCTGGTGCTGCCGGCTGAGCTAAAAAATGGCGGGATTAAGATCTCCCGCCAGGCGTTAAAGCAGTGGGTCAATGCCCAGCTTTCCGTATAGTTAGCCGATATCCGGCTCCGGTTTGCGCTGGCGACGACGCAGCAGGCGCAACACCGGCGGCACCACAATCACCATGACCGCGAGCGCTAACAGAACCTTCGCGACGCTGCTGTCCCACAGTATCGACACATTACCGTTGCTGATGGACAGGGCGCGGCGCAGGTTCTGCTCCAGCATCTCACCCAGCACAAAGCCCAAAATCAGCGGAGACATTGGGAAGTGCATTTTTCGCAAGATGTAGCCGAACACGCCGAGGACCACCATCAGCACCAGGTCAAACGTGGTGCTGTGCACCGCGTAAACCCCCACCGCAGAGACGGCGGCAATGGCGGGCACCAGGAACCACAGCGGAATCGTCAGCATGCGGGTGAACAGCCCAATCAGCGGGATATTCATCACCAGTAGCATGACGTTGGCGATCAGCAGCGCGGCAATCAGCCCCCAGACAATATCAGGCTGCTCGGTAAACATCGCCGGGCCGGGCGTAATGTTATAGAGCGTCAGCGCGCCCATCATCACCGCCGTGGTGCCGGATCCCGGCACGCCCAGGGTCAGCATCGGGATAAACGAGCCGCAGGCCGAGGCGTTATTGGCCGCCTCAGGCGCGGCGACGCCGCGAATATCGCCTTTACCAAAGCTGTCGCTATTGCCGCTGAGCTTCTTCTCGGTCATGTAGGTGATGGCGCTGGCGATAGTGGCCCCGGCGCCCGGCAGGATGCCGACGAAGAAGCCAATCACCGACGAGCGCAGCGTGGCGCCGATGCACTGCGCGCCCTCTTTAGCGCTAAAGAGCATCCGGCCGGTTTTGCGCACCAGCGTCTGCCCGCTGCTGGTATGCTCCAGCATCAGTAAGATCTCAGAGACAGAGAACAGGCCGATCACGACGACAATGAACTGCACGCCATCGGACAGGTGAACGCTGTCGAAGGTAAAGCGATAGACCCCGGTGTTGGCATCCACGCCGACGGTGGCTAACCCTAAGCCAATCAGCGCGGATAAAAACGACTTCAGCGGATTTTGCGCCATCATGCTGCCGAGGCAGGCAATGGCGAACACCATCAGGGCAAAATATTCTGCCGGACCAAACGCCAGCGACCACTGGGCCAGCGCAGGAGCGAACAGAATGATGCCGCCAATGGCAATCAGTGAGCCAAAGAATGAACTGACCGCAGAGATGGAGAGCGCCACGCCGCCGCGTCCCTGCCGCGCCATTGGGTAGCCGTCCAGCGCGGTCATGATCGCCGCCGCATCCCCCGGCACGTTAAGCAGGATCGACGAAATGCGTCCGCCATATTCACAGCCGATGTAGACCGTTGCCAGCAGGATCAGTGCCGATTCCGCAGGCAGATGCAGGGCAAACGCCAGCGGGAGTAAAATCGCCACGCCGTTGATCGGCCCAAGGCCCGGCAGCAGGCCGACAATCGTGCCCACGAAACAGCCGATCAGGGCGATCACCAGGTTTTCCGGGGTCATCGCCACGGCGAACCCCTGCGAGAGGTAAATCCAGGTATCCATAGCGTGCTCCGTTAATTAAGCCAGGCGCCGAGCGGTAACGTCACGTCCAGCAGGCGGTCAAAGGCGTACCACAGTAAAATCCCCATCACCACGCCAGAGATCCCCGCCGCGGGGAGGGTGGCGTTAAACAGCATGCCGATGACCATCGTCAGAATGGCGGTCGCCACCGGGAAGCCGAGCCACTCAAAGCCCCAGGCATACATCAGCAGGACAATCACCATCACCAGCAGACGCTGCAGAATGCGACGCGGCGGCCACTCGACGGTATCCGGGTGGCGAAGCAGCAGCGCCACCGAGCAGAGCAGCATCAGGCCGACGATGCCCATCGGGAAGGGGCGGGGTCCCACGGGTTCATAGCTGTATTCGCTGTGGATCTGCCAGGCGACAAACATCCCGCCAACGCAGAGCAGCAGCCATATTCCGGCAAAAATACGATCGCTCATAGCGCCTCCGGTTATTTCGCCAGGCCAAAGGCTTTCGCCTGTTCGCGGTAGTCATTCACCTGTTTTTTGACGTACTCATCCAGTGGCTTACCGGTCAGGTTAAACTCAAACAGTCCGCGCAGATCGCGCTGTTTCTTAAATTCTTCCGTCTGCTGGAGTTTGTTGAACGCGTCGACCCACCACTGGTACTCGGCGTCGGTCACTTTTGGCCCGACGAAGAAGCCGCGGATGATCGGCCAGACCAGGTTATAACCCTGTTCTTTGGCGGTCGGGACGTTCGCCAGCTGGCCCGGCAGACGGTTTTCCGAGAAGACCGCCAGCACGCGGATTTTATCCCCGCTCAGGTACGGCACCATCTCGCTGAGATCGCCGGAAACGGCCTGAACGTGGTTGCCCATCAGCGCCGTGACCGGTTCGCCGCCGCCCTCAAAGGCCACGTAGCGCATCTTATGCGGGTCAACCTTCGCCTGCTGGGCGAGAAGGGCCGCTTTCATCCAGTCCTGGCTGCCGATAGACGCCCCTGCGCCAATCACCACGCTGTTCGGATCTTTTTCCATAGCGGTCAGCAGATCTTTCAGGGATTTCCACGGGGAATCGGCACGCACGGCAATCATTCCGTAGTCGGTGCCGACGGTCGCCAGCCAGCGCACGTCGTTCACACCGTAGCGGCCAAACTTGCCCTGCGACAGGTTCAGCAGCGAGCCGCCGGAGAAGGCCACCACCGTTCCCGCTTCCGCCGGACGTTGCGCGACAATCGCGTTATAGGCCACCGCGCCCACGCCGCCTGGCATGTAGGTGACGCGCATCGGTTTCTCAATGGCCTTCGTCTCCAGCAGGCTGACCTGAATAAGCTTGCAGGTGAGATCGAAACCGCCGCCCGGTTTGGCCGGGGCGATACATTCGGTACGGGACGGAGCGTCCTGGGCCTGAACTACAGAGGTACTCAACAGCAATACGCTTGCAGCAAGGGTAGAAAGTAATTGTTTTTTCATCGTTTATCCTCACGCCGGGGGTACGGGCCTTTTTTTCTGATTATGTGAACCACCTTGTAGCGGTTCCGTTGTGTGATTGTTAAAACAATAACCTTTCATTTCCCTTTCAACGGGACACCAACTTTACAGGATGTGACATGCGTCTCTTACTCGCTTATCCACACCGAATAATGTGTAGTTATGTCACATTATGCCCGTCACCATTCCCACCTCATGATTCACCTATCACGTTTATGTCGAGTTATGCCAACGTCCATTGAGAGACGGATAAAAACCGGATAACCTACCGGACAAATTTCTCACCTTGTCCTGTTACCATGCCATTAACCGACACCAAAATCAGAAATGCTAAACCTCATGAGAAGCCTTACTCTCTTCAGGATGGGCAGGGTCTCTATCTCGATATCAGACCTACCGGTGCCAAAATATGGCGCTACCGGTTCTGGCTTACACCAAAAAAAGATGGTCGCTATACGATTGGCGAGTACCCTGGCGTTTCCCTTGCTGATGCCAGAAGAGAAAGGGAGTGGGCTCGTGAGCAGGTGAAGCAGGGTAAAAATCCGACCATCGTCAAAGACACTGAAAAGCTGATGGTGATGGGGGATGCAGAGAACACCTTCAAATCCATCGCTGAAGAATGGTATGAGCGCAAGTGTCAGGCGTGGGCAGAGAAGACTCAGATAGTTAACCGCGGGTTTCTGGACAAGCACATCCTGCCGTCCATTGGAAAGATACCAGTTAAGGACGTCAAAGCAGCGCACATACTCGCCTTAATGCGCTCACTGGAGAAGGCTGGTAACGCTTATTCCGCCGGAAAGGTGAGACAGATATGCTCGGCTGTATTTTGCTATGCAGTTGCCACGTTGAGAGCGGAAGTTGACCCTTCTTATGCGCTACGGGGAGCAGTGATGCAGAAGCCCACAACGCATGCCAGGCCAGCGACCACAGAAGAGTTGCGTCAGCTATTCGTTGCACTACGTAATTATAAAAGCCCCGTTATGGTCATCTGCATAAAAATGCTGGTTATGACTTTCGTGCGTCAACAGGAACTTAGGTTTGCCAGGTGGGAGGATATCAGCTTTGAAAAGGCTGAATGGATAATCCCGAAAGAAGTGATGAAGAAACGCCGTGAACATCGCGTTCCGCTGTGTGAGCATGTTATCGCATTGCTTGAGGAACTTAAACCTCTGACCGGTGATAAAGAGTATCTCTTCGCCAGCCCATCGAAGCCTGGACAGCCTATTGCCAAAACCACCATTAATCGCGCTATCGAGTATCAGGGATTTGCAAGCGGTGAGATAACCGGGCATGACTTCCGCGCCACGGCATCCACCGCTTTATATGAGCAAGGATTCAGGCCAGAAGTGATAGAAGCACAACTGGCGCATCAGCAAAAGAATAGAGTAGCTGCCGCGTATAACCATGCGGAGTATATGAAAGAGAGAAGGGAAATGATGGAGTGGTGGGGCGGTGTTATTGCTGACCTGATCGCGGACAAGAAGTGATTTTATCCTTTATCCATGCATCGACTTCACTGGAAGGCCATCTTACGCTTCGACCTATCTTTACAGGGCGCGGGAATTTACCGTCTCGCATCCATTCGTAAATGGTTGGCTTCTTGTATCCGGTTGCCGCGCACACATCGGTGATCGGCATGAGTGTATCGCTCATTGCTGTCTCCAATTGATATCTTGAGAAATGCACAGGCCTCATCGAGTGTGAGGCTGTGTGATTCCATGGTTACTCCGACGCTATGAGGTCAGTAATTCAAGGCGTTTCAGGATTCCTTCACGAAGAGGGTTTCCTTTCGGGATAAAATTCATGACATCTACGATCATGTCTTTTTCATCTTCACTAAAGTGATCGTCTCTGTAATCACTCCATTCAACCGAAACAATCTTCCCCCCTAACACCTGAGTCTTCCAATGCACAGATGGCTCTTTTCCATCCTCGAACTCAACAACAAAAGTCATCTTTCCCATTATCTATCTCCAATAAAAAACCGCCATTGCGGCGGTATAGTCGATGCGTAAAAAAGGGCGCCTTAGCGACCTTAGTAATCTTATTTTTCTGTACTGGAAACGTATCGCTACCCGCCAATAAATATTGGGGTAGACGTTGAGTTCACGCGTAAGCTTATGCTCTCATTAAGATAAAATTCCGCCTTTTCCTTTTGGCTCTTCATAAACATGATAACTGCTTCATCTTCACTGATATTGCCAAATCTAAAGGCATCAAAAATTCTACGCGCTGAGCCGTCTAGTAATTTTGTACTGCCATCAGCAGAAGGTCGCGTTTCTTCTAACGCAAGCAGCTCAAGGTATTCGATTGGTTTCATAACAACCTCGTCTTTTCGCTCTCATGTTCATATATTCTACGATAATTTCTTATACACGCGAGGCTCATCAACAGTAGCCGCGCGTAGTTCGTTTTCGTGATGCACCGAGTAGTTGCCGTCATCCCATCGGACCCACGCTTTCGGATGGTCGCTATCCGGCTCAATCTGGCTCTCAACCATCCCTCTGATTCCTCCAGACTTAAGTTGCACTAACGCGCCCACAGCAAATTTAGCCATAACAAGCCCTCTGACATGTGAATGAGTGAAGAGATAGCGCTCAGAGCCATAATTCCGACTATGAGCCAGATAATTGGATTGGCATGTATGGTGACTCCGGATAAAGAAAAACCCGCTGGGTGCGGGTTTGTTATGCGCCGAATGTGGAGGTCATATCTGTATCTCCGGCATTCTGAAGCCTTCCATATCTTCAGCGCGGATACATGGTGACAGGCAGTCAGCGAATGCCAGAGTGCCGTCGAGCAGAATGATGAACGCCCATCCTCTAAACAGGTTTTCACTGCACCACTCGACACGCATCGGAACATCAGGCATGGACGCAGGAAATACAGGGTAGTGCTCAGCAAGCCACTCCATGGCATCGCATCGGCTAAGGTGATATTTGTCGTACATCACGCCTCCTGCTGCGGTGCTGCTGCCTTTCGTGCGCGGTAGCGCTTATCTGCGGCTCGGATGCTCTCGCGACGTGACGGGTCTTTTTTGCGCTCAATGTCGTAATGTTTTTTGCAAAATCCATGCGCGACATGCTTTCCATCACAACCAGAAACAGTACATGTCCTGTTTTTGAGTTGTTTTCTACCACAACATGGGCAAGCACCATCCAGAACTACCAGAGAGTTACTGGTAAGCGGGATGTAATCCAGCCCCCACACCGTTGAAGGGTCTTTTTTACCCAACACGAACAGTGGAGCATTACCTCGCAGGCCACGATTATCATCCTGATAGTCAGCACGTAGCCAACCAATCGCCGGCAACTTGTTAGCCGTCGTTACACGTTTTGCACCCTGAAGCATGGCGGCGCGGCAGGCATCATACGATTCACGCATGGCATCTTTTACCCACCCAAGCGGTTTATTACCGCGAATTTCCAGCCATTCATCGAACGTTGGCACAGATACCGGCGCTGGAGGGGCGGAGTAAAAATACTCATCCTCAATTCCCTCAACGGGTTTTGAGAAGCCGATAAAATTACCGTAATGCCAAGGATAAGGGCCGTATGGCTCAACGGTCACACGACGCCAGCGGTGAATCGCAGGCTCCGCTTCGAGCGATGCCAGCGCGATACGCGCCAGCTTCAGTACCACCTTGGGAGTTATTTTTTCACTGAAGTGCTCTCGTGCTTTCTTTTCCGACCACACAACAGGCCACATGACTTCTTTCGCAGCAGCTTCGATTTGCTGTAACTGCTCTTTGGTGAACTCTCTGGTAATAGTGCTCATGGGTTATCGCCCCTTAGGCCAGCTCAGGAAAAACATCAATCCGATGACAGCGAAAAACGCCGCAGCAATACCACCAAGAATGATGATTGCCCACACCAGAATCGTTCCAATAGTTGCTATCATTTCACTCTCCTTTACCGGCTGCGGCGGCCATCATTTGCAGATATTCGTCTGCATCCTGAACCCATTGACCACCAACGCCGTAATATCTGTGTGTGATGATGTCGATGGTTGCCATAGGGTCATGCTCAAGCAGTTGGCGCAGAAAGCCTTCGAGTTCGCCAGCGCAGTGTTTCACGACAGGAATCTTCCCCGGGTGCCGAACGACGAGAAACTGGTTTCCTTCTTCGCGAATTTCATTGCGCTCCAGCTCAGCAATCCGCTTCTCTGCCTCTCTGAACTTATCCTCCCACCGATTACAAGCCATGAAAGCCATTCTCCGCTGTGATTCAACCTCAGCGGTCCGATTCTCTGCGGCTTCCAGTTCATCCAGCAGCGCCCGAATTACATCAGCTGCTTTCTTGCACTGGTCAACAATGCTCACGTCACAACCAGTATCGAAGCCGTCCTCTGTTTCAAAGCGGAGCTCTACGGTGTCGCCGTCGATATCAGATGGTTCGAACCCGGCGATGCTTTCCAGAATGCCGATTGTGCTTTCAGCGCTATCACGTAATGCGCGTTTGTCGATGTTGCTCATTGGGCGGCCTCCTGCTTAATTACGTCGATTCCATTGGCTGTAATTGAATATCCGAAAACGGTTCTGGTTATCAGCCCTTTGCGCAGTAAAGCGTTGAGAGTTTGTCGCCACATTGCGTATGGCTTTTCACCTTTGAAAACGCACGACAAGACCTCAATTTGCTTGGATGTTAATTTGCTCATGACTGCACTCCTTTGCGAAGCTGAACTTCGGTATTGATACGGCTAAAATAGAATCCGAATACTTTCTTCCATGGCTTAACTACAGCGTCCCTGATTGAGTTTGGGTTAAAGCCAGCCTCGATAGCCTGCTTGCTGTCAAAGAACACATACCCAAAACCTTCCTCATTCTCTGCGCAGACAGGACCTTTATATGAACCGTGTTTTCTTCCACCGGCCAAGCCGGTTCTATATGCGTGCTGAGTGTTACCCGCTATCGTTGTCCATTCCAGGTTTGAAACATCATTGTTTTGCTTATTTCCGTCCTTGTGGTTAATGACGTGCTCATCGGAAGGTTTTGGTCCGATAAAGTTTTCAGCAACTAATCGGTGGATGTTCACGCCTTTCAGTTTCCCTTCAAGCTCCAGCCTAACGAACAAATACTGATTTCTGTTTTTGCCGCGCATAGTTGGATTTAACTGTTTTAGCTCGCCAGAGGCCAATGAGAAAATGAGCCCCCTCGAGGTGATGAAATAGCGATACTTGAAACCATGGATCTCTTTCACATCGCCAAATAAGTTAGCCAACGCCGCGCATCTGGCTTCACCTTCTGTCACGCCAGCCTGGTACGCTTCGAACATGTGCTGCGTCTTCTCGTGCACAAAGCCTCTGTCGTCTTCCATCGATGGCGAGCAGCCGTTGTTGTTCTTGGTAAACCACTCGATAAATTTCTGTTTCACGCTCATTTCTTCGCCCTCTGGTTTAACCACGCTGTCAGGAATTTGTTCTCGTTCACGCTTGGGAATGAGTTCTTCTTCAGCATTTCTTCGCGTGGGGTATCGTTGATGGGTTTGAATCGGTGGCCGGCGATAAGCTCATTGGGAGTGATGAATGGGTCGTACGTCATGCCTATCATTGTGCGCGCTCCAGGAAATCGTTAACGCCTTCTGCCAGTTCGATAGACAGGTCGTCGATATGAGTTTTCAGCTCTGCCAGTGATTGTGCTTCTGACTCAAGAATCTCTTTGTGGCAAAGTTCTTTAACCAGTTTGTCGAATGTGCTGAAGTATCCGAGGCGGGAGACTATTTCGTTGCCAAAGTTCTTGCTCTTCTCGTCTGTGACTGTTTTCTTTTCGCTAAGAACAAGGTCAAACTTAGTTCCGGTAATTACGTATTTACTGCCAACTTCGATATTAAGTTTCATGCTGCTTTCCTCATGTTCATGTCTCGCTTGCGAAGCCTTGTAACTCTTGACCTGACAGCTGTGTAACCTCTGCCCATCATTTCGGCGATGTCCTTTTGCAGGTAGCCATCACGGTAGAGTCGAGCTAGCGTCTCTTCGTCTTGCGGGCTCCACGGGCTTTGAGTGCAGGCTGTAGATAACGAATACTTCTGAGCTAGGTAATAGAATTGGGCTAGCGTAAGTCCGAGATGGTCAGCTGCGCGGGGAGCGACCATACGGCCGCACACCGCCTTCATTTCTTCAGGAGTGACGTTTAGTTTTCGCATTGTGTTAAATCAGGAGTTGGCTAAATCCGCCTTGCGCAGATTGTGGATTTCGTCGAGCTTGCAAAGCAGTTCATCATTGTTGCCGATGACGCCTTTAGTGCGGTTGTAAGCAACATCAAGCTTTGCAGCATCCATGCTTAATGCGTTATCAGAGAACCACTTCAGCGCTTTTTCAGGTGTGGCCTGTTGCTTAACTTCAAGCCTGCGAACCCGATGCTCCTGACGCTTGCCACGTGATACCGAAAGCATCATTGAGAAATCAGCCTCAACGTCGCTCATCGCATGAATCTTAATGCCACCAACAGCAACGCCACCGAAGCGCACAGAAGCATCTCCAACGAGCGTAAGTGAGCGTCCAACCCAAGAATGACCATCTGCACCCCAACCGCCGATTAACACACGACGCATCGATTTAGAAGGCTTGTAAGGGCGACCATCGTAACCCTCAAGATCGATGAATACTGGCTGCTCTGAATTGCCGGCCCTGACAGCTTTAATGACTGCCGTAATGCTTTGAGTCTGAACATCTTCAAAGTTAATTTGGTCGGACTTTGGAATGATTGTGCGTGAAAGGTCCATTATAGAATTACCTCGTCATCGTATTCGTTATCCAGCAAATAGGCCGGGACGTTAATTTCGTTGGAAGGGAGTACAATTCCCTCGTACTTCAGCGATTCGTTTTTTCTGCATGCAACAAGCTTGTCTAAAGCTGCGTACATCTCGCGATATCCAAGCTCAAGCGATTCCTCGCCGATGTAGTACATGCAGTTTCGATATGGCGGTGAGTTCTCGATAGCGAAGAAGGCGAACTGGTTATATTCGATGCCTGTTGCGAGCTTGAGAACGTAGAGATAGAAGGCTGCCTGAATGTGGTACTTATACTGACCAAAGGCATTGCTGAATCCGCGCTCAGAAGCGTCTCTACAGCTTTTAACGTCAAGAGGGTATGCGAGGGTATCAGATAGCCTGTCGAAGCGGCATTTAAGCATCAGGCCCGTTTCTGGACACTCTGCAAACATGGACACCTCTGAATTCCCTTTGGTGTTCATGTAGTCCATGAAGTCATCATTCAGGCGAGATGACTCATACATACGCTGTATCGTATCGACCTCATTACCTACCAGGATAAACTCAGCGGGAAATTGCTTGGTCAACTCCTTATATTCTTTGCTGGCACGAGATGTTATTTCTTCGCGCTTTGCATACCGGTACTGATACACATCAGGTTCAAGTAATGCTGCATGAATCGCACTTCCAATGTGCGCCGATTTACTGCCAGTAAATTTGTTGAAGAAGTGATTTGCAGGGCTGACGCTGATTGCTTTTACTGTCGTGGAACCTATCGCCTCATCAGCGTGATAGTCCTCGTTCGACATTCCGTAATAGACACCAGGTTTCATGCTGCATCCTCGAATGTATGATGACGCAGGAATATGCCGATCGCATACTCAACTTCTACGCGTGGTCTGAATATGTCCCACATAACTTCGCCAGCGAATTCCTGATAGTTGCAGTCGTCTTCGCCCAGCCACTCGACGGCCTGTTTCGTGTAATCGTCAGGCTTGTGTGCTTCCAACATGTTGAGCACCGGCCGCATGTTCGCGCACAGCATCTCAACCTGCTTATCAATCGCCGCATTGTCATCGTCGCTAAAGCTCGCGATGATTTGCTTAATCTCTGTTTTGTCTGTCATCGTCAGGCGCATTTGGCGTCTCCTGCTCGTCGTTAACTGGTGCGTTCACAATGTCTCTAAACAGATTTGCGAACTGCTCATCTGTCATGTCTCTGAAAGCCAGTGCACTCATGATTTTCGATACCACGGCAAATTGATTGCAGTCTTCATGGCTTCATGAGCCTCTTGCCACATGCGACCATCACCGAGATAGCGAGCGATAACCGCTTTGCTCTGCGCTGCTCTCAACAGGCTGTGATTTATAACTGGTGACATAAACCCTCCAGGTGCTTACGGGCAGCACGAATAAGACGGCGAACACGTTTGGATAATTCTGATTCAGCGGGATAAAAAGCGGACATGACGCCGCTTCCCGCGAGGCTGTAGTGCATCATGGGATAGTCCTTAGTTTGTTGTGATTGCATGTGGCTGAACGCTTATTAACGCTCACTCAGATGCAGGTAAAAAAATGGCCTCACGAAGAGGCCAAGATGACAACAAGGGGGTATCAATCAGAACATCACCTATCGTCTCCTTTAGATGATGCGAGCGCGGATTGGCTCACTATCGACTCTCTGTGAAAGTCGATAAGGTGCTTATTCGTCGCCTGTTACCCAGCAATCAATGCTTTCCCATACTCGTTCATTAATAATTTCCTGCTTCTCATCTTCATCTAACTCGCTCCACTCTTCTTTGCTGAACCCGGTTGACTTAACCATTTCCGAGCCAACTTTATTCGTCTTGATATGAATTAAGACTTCATTTTGTTTTCCCATCACTCATCCCCCAGAGCCTTTGCAGCCTCTTTTGCTTTGTGAATCCATAGCAGAGCCATGTAGTACACAGCCTTTTCATCAGCGCCGGTGATATCCTGCTCTGCCATCCATTTTGTAAATTCAACTGCGTTCATATTCACCTCTGTGGCTTGCTGCCAAAAGAAGGCCGACTATGCGGCCTATTTCCCATTACGAAAGCGCTGTAAAACATTAACCCGAGGCCAGTAATACTTTGGCTTTGCACGAGATCCAGGTTTTGGTCCGACACATACGATGTAACTCTCTTCTTTGCGCGGAAGGCCTGGAGCATCAAGTTGGCGGCCCAGTTCGAATTTTCTGACGTTAACCCCCGCAGGTATCACTTCAACTATGACACCAATCTTTTCTTTCGTTACGCCATTTGATGAGCTTGACCATTTAACTTCATCATTTAATTTGAACCCCATAACTACCTCGCTGTTACGTTATTAGACTTACGATGACCAGCTGCGAAAAGCGCCACCTCTGGCAGGCACACAGCTCCACCTTCAACTTCCTTCTGACGCGTTCCGGCAAGCGAAATGGCCTTCGAAACTCGTGTACTGCATGTGCTATTTGCTACCCGGCGTGCAAGAGAAGCGTCCTGCATTGCCTGTTCACGTTGAGCTTGTCTGCGTGCTCTGCGGCGATTTCTGGCGTTATCATCAGCCAGGTAAGTAACGATTATCATGTTGACCTCCGATGATTAGCTTTGGTGGTGGAGGTGGGTATCGAACCCACGACTTCAGGATTTATTTTCTATGCGCAACCTGATGCTTCTCCTTCGGTAGCTAACCGGTCATCAAGCTTCTCCACCGCCAAAGCCAACTACTCTTTGGTTCCCGCATTTCGGCGGGACAATCCCATCAATGTTAAAGAGCGATTCACCGTCCTGGTGAGTAGCGCGTCCTGCTGATGGAATAAATATACCTACGGGTAAAAACAATGTCTATACCCATGGGTAAATATTTTGAGCGAAAAAGTTTACCTGATTGAAAAACCAGGTAATTTATTTTTTAATCTTAACTAGATGTTGGGATTTTCAGGCCAGGCGGGCAGGAGATTTTCGTTGACTGTTTGATTGGGTTTCAGTGACTTAAGCACGTTCAGGCGAGTTATGGCGCAGGTATACATCTCTTGCTGAGAATGGTCCATCTCGTCCCACGAGATGTTTTTTGTCTTCTCAACCACCGATTCAGCTTCGTAAATCAGTCTTTCTTTTCTCCTGAGGCCTGACTTATGCTCGGCTCCTGTTTTTATATAAAGCTTATACAAGCAGAATGCCAAAACAACTAATAATAAGGCCCCAGGAATATACACTAGGTTAATCCTCTTCAACTCTTGGAACGTCGTCCTGATCCACATAACGCGTGTGCTTCACTATAGCGGATACAAAATGAATTTTTTCAACATCATCAACACTTAAAGTTATCGGCCTATGGTCGCTGTTGACGCTACTGAATTGATAGTCTCCATCCCGAGTTTTATTCATGATTTTAATCATGTTGTGACCGTCTTTGGTTCGTACGAACACCTCATCACCCGCATGAACCGTAGTGTTTGGCTCTATAACGACATATTCTCCAGACTGAATGCGAGGCCACATGCTATCGCCTTTGACTTTTAAGCCATAGGCGTCCTTGTCTCCGCTATAAATTCGAAGCCAACCGGCTCTGAACTCGATCATATCCACTGAGCCATCTACTCCCAAAACGGCCTCACCAATTACAGGAACATATCCTGCGCGAATGCTTCCAGCAAATTCCAGTTCTTCATTTGCGCTTGGCATCTCAGATGTGATCGAGTCCATCCAGCCGCGAGGAAGGCTGAATGCGTTTTCAATGATTTCCATCATGTCATCAGCAATGCGTTTTCTCCCCGCCTTTCCTTCAGGGTAGAGCATTCTTGAAATGTACGACGGCTCTCTTTCTATTCGACGCGCAAGCTCGGCTGCCTTCCCGTTACAGAACCTGTCCCGGATTTCAATGAGCTTCAGTCTTCTCTGTTCGTATTTATCCATAGCAGAGATCTTATCCAAGATTACCCCACGGTAAATAACCTGCGGGTATTGATTTATCTTTTACCTGTAGGTAAACTATTTTCATGATGCAACGAGAAAGGAGAAAGGATATGGAGAAACTTCGTACATATCTCAACTCCCTCTCACTTGAGGAGCAGCGCGAGTTTGCCTCCCGATGCGGAACTTCAATCGGCTATTTGCGTAAAGCTCTTAGCAAGAATCATGAGTTAGGCGCTGCGTTATGCGTACTAATCGAGAAGTTCAGTAACGGTAGCGTGACCCGTAAGGACCTGCATCCTGGTGATTGGGTAAGCATTTGGCCTGAATTGATGGCCGCATAAGCAGTACCGCTCTTTAACAGCTCTGGCCTCATTCCCGCCGAAATGCGGGGATAACCAACGCATCAACCGATGCGTAAACACTTATTAACTAAAGGAAGTATTACAAATGGAACACGCAAACAAACGCAACGAGGCAATGCGCATTGAAAGCGCCTTGCTTAACAAGATTGCCCTTATTGGCACAGAGAAAACAGCAGCAGCTGTAGGTGTCGATAAAGCACAGATTAGCCGTTGGAAGCGAGACTGGATTCCTAAGTTCTCGATGCTTCTGGCAGTGCTTGAATGGGGAGTTGTTGATGATGAGATGGCGAGACTTGCACAGCAGGTGGCGTCGATTCTCACAAAAGAAAAACGTCCAGCTGTTGGTAGCAGTCTGGACGCTTAAGCACACTGTGTTACGCCAAGCAACAGGAGTAATTATGACAAAACCACTCAGTCCTTACCAGGACAAAATGCACAAAAACATACTACGTGATCGCTTCCTGTCCAGCTTCAAGCAGCCTGGTCGATTTCGGGCTGAGTTGGAGAAAGTGAAGCTGATGCAGAAGGAGAAAGGTCATGAGTAATCTCGCAACCGTAACACCTATAAAGCCTCACCTTGAGGTTGTGGAGCATCGCGTGGCAGATACCGAAGATGGCTTCATGCGCGTTGCTAACGAGCTTACAGACAGCTTACTGATGGCTGTTTTAACCGCCCGGCAGTTGAAGGTAATGCTCGCTATCATGCGCAAGACATACGGATTCAATAAGCCAATGGACAGGCTCACAAACACGCAGATAGCAGCAATGACCGGTATTCACCACACGCATATCTGCGCCGCAAAACGTCAGCTGATTGAGCGAAAGTTTCTCATTGCAGACGGGGTGAGAATTGGCGTTAACAAGGTGGTCTCAGAGTGGATTAGCCAAGACAGCTTAACATTAGCTAAGACGGCTAATAAAACATTAGCCAAGTCAGCTAATGGGTATAAGCCAACTCAGCTAAACACAAAAGACAATATTCAAAAGACAATAAATACAACTACCCCCTTACCCCCTAAAGGGGGATGCGATGAGGTTTCTAAACCTGAAAAGCGAAAGGCCGTTCGCATCAACTACAACGAGTATCTCGAAGCCTACAACGAAATCGTGGGTGACAGATTACCTCACGCTGTTGAGGCCAACGCAGAGCGTCAGCGAAAACTCAAGAAGCTGATTAACTCTCTCGCTACCAAAAACATCGACGGCTACCGGGCATACGTGAAAGCGTTCATGAACGCTGCAAGGCCATTCCATTTCGGTGATAACGACCGCGGCTGGGTGGCGACGTTTGATTACCTTCTGCAACCGAAAGTATTAACTGCAATTCGTGAGGGAACACTATGAGACAGGATATCGAGGCCAGCGTTATTGGCGGACTTCTCCTGGGAGGGTTAACGCCTGCAGCTGGAGACGTTCTGGCCACTCTTGAACCGGAAGCATTCTCCATCCCGCTCTACCGGAAAGCCTTTGAGGTTATCTGCAAGCAAGCTCGCAATCGTAACCTGATTGACGCTCTTATGGTCGCTGAGGAATGCGGTGATGAGCATGCCACCGACGTGATGATGACTGCGCGGTCATGCCCAAGTGCTGCAAACCTGAAAGGCTACGCCAGTATGGTTGCTGATAACTATCATCGCCGCCTGGTACTGCAGCTTATCAGTGAAATGCGTGACCCTATCGAGAACGGAACTATCGACACCTCAGGTCAGGCCATGGACGAACTGGTAAAGCGCCTGTCAGCCATCAGGAAGCCGCGCGACGAGATTAAACCTGTTCACCTTGGCGATATCATCACCGACTACACAGAAACGCTTGATAAGCGCCTGCGTAACGGTGAAGAGTCCGACAACCTGAAGACCGGTATAGACGAGCTTGATGCAATACTTGGCGGCATTAACGCCGAAGACCTGATCATCGTTGCTGCACGACCTGGCATGGGTAAGACGGAGTTCTCTCTCAAGCTGGCAGAAAGCGTAGCAAGCCGTACGTTGCCTAACTCAGAGCAAAAACGCGGAGTGCTTATTTTCTCGATGGAGATGAGCGCACTGCAGATTGCCGAACGAAGCATTGCCGGAGCAGGGATGATGTCGGTTAGCTCACTGAGAAACCCAACGCGAATGAACGACGAAGCGTGGGGAAGGGTGGCGGAAGGTATGAAACGCCTTGCCGGACTTGACGTTTGGGTAGTCGATGCATGTCGCCTTTCGGTTGAGGAAATCAGGTCGATCGCAGAACGCCTGAAGCAGGAGAATCCGCACCTGTCGCTCATCATGGCTGACTACCTTGGACTTATCCAGAAGCCAAAAGCAGAACGAAACGACCTGGCTATTGCCCACATTTCTGGAAGCCTGAAGGCTATGGCGAAGGAGCTTAAAACCCCTGTCGTATCGCTCAGCCAGCTATCACGAGAAGTCGAGAAACGCCCTAACAAACGCCCAACCAACGCAGACCTGCGCGACTCAGGCAGTATTGAGCAGGATGCAGACTCAATCATCATGCTGTATCGCGAGGCTGTGTATGACGAAAACAGCCCGGCCGCACCTTACGCAGAAATCATCGTGACGAAAAACCGCTTTGGCTCCTTGGGGACCGTGTATCAGGGATTCCGGAATGGTCACTTTGTTGGATGCGACCAGGACGAAGCCAGAACAAAATGCACAGCTGCAAGCCAGCCTCCACAGAAAGGCCGGCGATATTCAGGAGCCGATGTATGAACACACGAGACAAAATACTCAACCACCTTGAAACAAACATTCCCACCTCAGCACCACAATTAGCAAAACTCCTCGGATGCCAGAAATCACATATCAACCTGCTACTGCGTGACCTAATCGAAGACGGTCAGATTGAGATTGAGCGCATCAGCAAGAGCGTTAAATATTACCGGCTGGCATCGCTTCATCATGAGCGCACAGAAGCCGTCATGCGCTATCTGGACGAGCACGAAACCGGAATGGCAGTTGAGATATCAACCGCAACCGGAATCGACAAGCGCCTCGTCACGAAGATGCTCAAGCACCTTCATGAAAACGGTGAACTTCATCGTGACTGGTGCCACAAGAACGCATGGGTATACAGCAAGAAGCCGGTATTTAACTTTGGCGCAGCTAACCAACTGACTGCATTTATCAACAAGGCATTAAGAGAGGTGCGAAGTGGTATTTAAAGATTTTGCCCTTGCTTATCTTGTTTGTTGGATGGGAGCAATTGTAATTGCCTGGTTATCAGCAGTAAAAGAAGGCCGTGACCCGATAGAAATGCTTATTGCTGCAGCTGCAGTATTTATCGTTGTTGGCGTACTTCCAGTTTTGGCAATAAATGCTTGCATCAAATGGATAATCTAACACCCCAGCACGCTGATGGAGAGGAATGATGAGTGCAGAAATTAAGAAAGGCGAGCGTTTTCAGGTTGGTGAAGTTTGGGAGTCACCGCGAGGTTTCCTGTATCTGGTTAAAGAGATTGTTGGCTCGCAGGCCACTTTAAGAATGGGAACCCATGGCGGTGGTCGCAAGGTGCGACGTAATGTAGACGCCATTAACGGATGGTCAATTTACAAGCCAGAAGAGTGATGGAGAGGAATATGGACGAATCAATAACCGATGAAGAACTTTCAAATATCGCGTTTTATGCTGGAGAGGCAACTTGCCATCCAGACCCAAATTATCAACTTGAGTTCGACAAATTGGCTTCGCCCGGAGTGATTTACGCAATCTGCAAAGAACTTCAGGGTTACCGCGCCGCTGGAATCAAAGTGAAGGAGTGAGTATGAGGCACGAACTGAAAATTCTTCCTGAGCATTTCATTCCGGTGCTCGACGGCTTGAAGCTGGCTGAGCTTCGCAAAAACGACCGAAACTATCAGGTCGGCGATATTCTGACGCTGTACGAATGGAATGGTGAATACACGGGCGACGCATGCGAGCGTGAAGTTATTCACGTTGCTGATGTCGGTTCATATCTACCTGGCTACGCCCTTCTGAGCATGAGAGAAATCCATGAGGAAACTAACGTTTGAACTAAGAAGCCCCATTCATCAGCAGAACGCCATTCAAGCCATACAGCAAATCTTCCCCGACCAAACCAAGCCCATCGTAGTGACCATTCAGGAACGCAACCGAAGCATTGACCAGAATCGAAAACTCTGGGCTTGTCTTGGTGATGTCTCGCGTCAGGTCGAATGGCATGGTCGATGGCTGGATGCTGAAAGCTGGAAGTGCATCTTCACAGCAGCGTTAAAGCAGCAGGACGTTGTTCCTAACCTCGCTGGCAACGGATTCGTAGTGATAGGCCAGTCAACCAGCAAGATGCGCGTAGGCGAGTTTGCAGATCTTCTGGAGCTTATCCAGGCATTCGGTGCAGAGAAGAATGTGAAGTGGTCTGACGAAGCCAGATTAGCGCTGGAATGGAAATCCAGATTCGGAGATACAGCATGAGTGAATTTACTGACAGGCTAAATCACTGTGTAGACCGTAGGGAATATGCAGCATCGAAAGTAACCCCGTGCAGCATGTGCGGCACAAAACAGGTTCAATTGCTCGACTACCTAGGAGATTACATCAAGTTCAGATGCAGGCATTGCAAGCATGAATGGGTTATCCAAGACGAATGGAAGGGGTGAGCGATGGCAAGACTCACATGGTTCCACCACTTAAATCTCACAAACGAAGAAGCCAATCAGTTAATCACCGCCTACCAATCCCGCAATGTAAAAACTCAACGAACGCTAAGCGCAGACCCTAGGTTATGGGTGGTTTCCGCATTGCTTCCTGAGTACGCCAGCGAGCCAAAGGGTAGGAGTCAGTATCAACAACGAATCTGGAGTTAACTATGAGCCTTATCGAAGATTACCAGGGCCGACTTGATGACCTGCTTACAGAGGCATCAGTAGATGACATCGACCCCATTGACCTCTTGGTCAACTCAATCGCCGATTATCTCGAAGGCGAGCTTGAGGGTGAAGAAGACAAAACGCTTTGCGTCGACTTCGGCGGAAAGAGCCTGATTATCAGCATCGTCAGTAATGACGAACAGCCAGTTAGCGAGAGGGTGCATTGATATGGACTATTCACAGTTATCAGATTTTGAAATTAACAGCTTAGTTAGTGCGCATCGATGGGGTAGCGTATGCGCGGTTGATGGTGTCGTATTGCACAACGAAAAGGATGGTGAATTTAACCCCTGTAAAAATCCCGATGATGCATGGCTAATTATTGCTGACAACGGCATCAACATTCTCTGGGATTGGAACGAGAATGGATTGCACGGGGCTTCTGCTAACCCTATTTGGGAGTACGAACATGAAAACGTTCTTAGAGCGGCCATGGTTGTCTTCCTCATGATGCAGGACGCCAAACATGATTAACACCCCTTGGCCTCAAGAGTACGAGCAGCAGAGCATTCGTCGAACGTTGTGCGCGGGCTGCACGAAGGAGCTAACGCCAGAGGAAACCTATGCGTGCACTGAATGCGTAGATGAATGGCTGATTTATCGTGATCCGAACGGAGATATGTCGAATGAGGAAGGTAAGGCGCAGATGTAAAAACGAAGAGTGTAGAGAATGGTTTCATCCTCAACACTCGAATATATGGTGGTGTTCTCCGGAATGCGGAACAAAGATAGCACTGGAGCGACGGAGCAAGGAGAGAGAAAAAGCAGAGAAAGCAGCAGACAAGAAACGACGACGAGAATATCAGCAGCAGAAAGACAAGTTAAAGATTCGAAAGCTCGCCTTAAAGCCCCGCAGTTACTGGATTAAACAAGCCCAACAAGCAGTAAACGCCTTCATCAGAGAAAGAGACCGCGACTTACCATGTATCTCGTGCGGAACGTTCACGTCCGCTCAGTGGGATGCCGGCCACTACCGGACGACCGCTGCGGCACCTCAACTCCGATTTGATGAACGCAATATCCATAAGCAATGCGTCGTATGCAATCAGCACAAGAGCGGGAACCTGGTTCCTTATCGAGTGATGCTTATCGAACGCATCGGTAATGCAGCTGTAGACGAAATCGAATCTGACCATAAGCGCCATCGCTGGACTACAGAAGAGTGCAAAGCGATTAAGGCGGAGTATCAGCAGAAGCTCAAAGACCTGCGTGAAAGCAGAAGTGAGGCAGCATGACACCCTCTATCAAAACCATCCCTGACATCCTTGTTGAGGTACGCGGGAATCAGTCAGAAGCAGCAAGGCAATTAGCTTGCAGTCGAAACACCATTCTCAGGTATTCACGAGACACCAAAGCTCAATTCCACGCCATTGTTAACGGCGTTCTCATGGTTCATCAAGGCGGTCGAGGTAAAACATGTGCTCAGTAACCAACATCCAGCAAGTCAAATGGCAGCGTCAGCGCGATATGCATACCGAGCAGGTGCTGATTGGCAAGGAGCATGAGCTTGAGCGCAGTCTTGAGTATGTGCGCGAGCAGCTTCGGGAAGTGCGTAACCGGCTGGGAACAAATAAGCCAGATGGTCCGGAGGCAGCCTGATGTTGACTCTATTTATGATCGCCTATGCGTTCATGGCCGGAATGACCACTGAGTACACGCATACCAGACAGAAAGAGCTTGGCTATAAAACCAACCTCAAATGGATATCACTTTTCGCTGGCATCGCCTGGCCATACACAATCTGGAGAATTTCACGATGAACTTGGAAAACACAGTCAAGTTTCACTTCGCAAAGTCAACTCAGATAAACGATACGCCGCGTGCAACATCCTCAGAGACGTTAACTGGCACTGATGTGATGGCTGCCATGGGAATGACACAAAGTCGCGCCACGTTGGGTTACAGCGCGTTTTTAGGGAAAATGGAAATCAGCAGCAATGACCGTGAGAAAGCTATTGAACTGCTGACCCAATATGCACTTGAGCACTGCGATAAGGTTGCCGCCTTACGTAAGCTCGAAAATGATATTAAGCCAAAGGTAATGCAAGTGCTCGCAACATTCGCATTTGCTGACTATTCCCGAAGCGCCGCCAGTACCCGAACCTGTGATTGCTGTGGTGGTAAGAAGTTTGTCGATGCTGAAGTCATGACGATGAAGAGCATAGGTCAGCCATACCTTGAAGAGCGCAAGGAAACGGTGAAGGTGCTGTGCCACAAGTGCAAAGGAAAAGGGGTGCTGACCAATGCCTGCCAGTGCAACGGCAAAGGCGTTGTGGTAGACAAAGAGAAAACCATTCTACAGGGCGGCGTTCCTGCATATAAAACATGCGGACGCTGCAATGGGCGTGGTTATGCTCGATTGCTGCCTGATAGTGTTCGTCAGTATATCTGCGCAACGGTGATTGATGTTCCAGAGACCACATGGCGCAGGTCATACAAGGACTTCTTCGAAAGCCTGGTTGGTGAATGCATTAAGCAGGAGGAGTATGCAAATCAGATGTTGAGCAAGGTCACTCGCTAGTAAATATTTTCTACGAAATAGGAAATATCTAGAAAATCACACTTTACAAAGTGGCGATATTTGTTTAATCTGAAACCAATGATGGAGTAGTGCAGTCATTCGATAGCCCTGAGTTAATAGCTCGGGGCTTTTTGCGTTTTAAGCACGACCTTTCTGAAAGCGCATCCCACCAAATACCAGACAGACAATACCCTCACCTTATCCGCTGTGGCTACGGTGCTATGCGCTTTGCAAAAAAGAAAACCCGCTCAATGGCGGGCTTCGTGAAAATGGGCGACAAGAGACTGCGCTAACAGCCTCTTGCCTGATTTGCTCATGCGTTTACTCACGAACAAACCACGTTACCGCAAAATGTATCCTGGATTTGTTCACTCAACAACCACGTTAATTCCTATTTTGAACAGATCCCCGAACTCTGGGGGTGAGATATGAAGATGGATGAGAGATACAGCAATGCTTCCTACGGTAGCGCTGGTCTTGCAGCTTTCTTCGCCAGCCTGTCTTTGCAGGATTGGGGCTTCATTATCGGCGTCGCATTCAGTATCACCCTCGGCGTGCTTACCTACCGGCTCAATAAACGTGAGCAGATGAAGCGAACGAAGATCCTGCAGGACATCCTAAACAAAACAGATACAGACAATCCCTCCGCTACCGCCAGAGTGATTGCTGAACTCGGACAAAAAGCTCCGAAGGAACTCTGATGGATAGTGCGCTCAGAAATAAAATAGCAGGCGCAATTGGTGCTGGCGCAATCGCTATTGCCACCGCAATGCTTTCCGGAAAGGGAGGGCTTGAGGGAAGGGAATATGTCGCCTACAAAGATGTCGTTGGTGTTCTCACGGTCTGTGATGGACACACCGGCAAAGACATCATTCCCGGCAAGCGATATACAGACAAAGAATGCGATGCGATTACTAAGAGCGATCTGACTCGCATAGCAAGACAAGTAGACCCGGCCATCAAAGTTCCCACCACTGAAACGCAACGCGCCGCCATTTATTCCTTCGCCTACAACGTTGGAGCAAGCGCCGCCATAAACTCAACGCTCATGAAAAAGCTCAACGCCAAAGACTACTCTGGTGCGTGTGACGAGCTGAAGCGTTGGGTGTTTGCAGGTGGTCAAAAGTGGAAAGGCTTGATTAACCGCCGCGATGTTGAATACCAGGTTTGCACATGGAGCCAGAAGAATGCTTAAGAAGTGGCCTATAGGCGAGATCATCACCATAGCAGCAATAGTCATCGTGATTCTTCTGACGCTTCGCCTTGCCTCGGATAACAAAAAGCTCAGTGAAGATAACGGGCGACTATCCGAGCAGATTAAAGATATCGGGCAGAAGAACGAAGGTCTGGCTAACTCGATTGATGGCCTGGTAGAGCAGATCGGCGTAATGAACAAGATAGTGGCAACTGAAGCGCGTCGTCGTGCCGCAGCTGAAATGAAAGCCCAGAAACTGCAAGAAGAGGTGAAGGATGCGCTCAAAGGCAATGCATGTGCTGTTGAGTATATCCCTGCTAATGCTGTTATCGGGGTGCACAAAGCAGCAGATAGTGCGCGAGGCCATAAAGGTAAAAAATCCGCCGATACCCGCAAATCTACTGATTGATTGCGTGGTGCCTGAAGTGCCAGAACAAATGACATTCGGAGACAGCGTGCAGCTCAACGTCGCGCTACTGCTTTCGATTGAGAACTGCAACGGACAGTTAGAAGCTATTCGTGAAATCGAATCCTCCCGACAAGGACAGATTGCTCAACCCCAATAAGGCGGTGGTCCCAATCTTGCTGACGGGTAAGCCGTAAGTAACCAATCACTACTGAGAAGCAGAGAAACCGTTGCGCTAGAAATTGGAGCAAACAATGGAATTAACAAACGTATCCGCGCCAGTAGGCGTGTGGACTCAGGTTTATGCTGGGACCGTTGCATCAACAATCGCAATCTCAGGCACCGAGGCGTACATATGCCAGTCTACTAACGCACCAGAGGACGATCTGATTGGGCTTCCCTTTGTAGGCGGCTCAATTAGTCAGAGTATCTACCATGCCGTTTCTGGCACTCCTGTATACGTCAAGCCACTTAACGCTGACGCAATCATTATCGTTAACGCATAGGTGAAATCATGCCAGCAATCGTAGTCGCTCAGTCGGGCGAAGCAGTAAGCGTAACAAAAGCAACAGAAACCCCAGTAGCAGCAACAACATCCACTGCCGGCACAGTTAAGCAGATGACATTCACTGCCCAGTTAACAGCAGCGCCTACTCAGGCTGACTTCAACTCACTGCTGACCAAGCTGATCGCCGCAGGTCACATGGCATCAAGCTGAGGTGTGAAATGGCGAAAATTAATAAATTCCTGATATCCGTTCACCAGGATGGATTCAGCTGGGAAAACTTTGAGTCGAAGGTTGAGCCGTCGATTAAAGATGGGTTTCTGACCGTGAAACTCGCAAACGAAACACGCAGCTATAACCTGCAGAAGGTCAACCAGTACAAAGTCCAATACGAAACTGAAGAGTAATTAACATGGCAACTCCGGATTGGGAGGCCATCGAGTCGGCTTACCGTGCCGGGGTGTTGAGCCTCAGAGAGATAGCATCGCAGCATGGCATAAGTGATACCGCCATACGCAAGCGAGCAAAGAAAGAAGAATGGACGCGTGACCTTGCAGCTAAGGTTAAAGCCAAAGCTGATGACCTGGTTCGCAAGAGGGAGGTTCGCGCACAGGTTCGCAGTGAGAACCATATCAGCGAACGCGAACTGGTGGAGGCTACGGCCGAGGCAATAGCCAATGTTCGCATGGAGCACAGGGGTGATATAAAGCGAGCGAGAGAGTTGGCTAACCTTCTCTTCAGTGAGCTATCAGCTGAATGCACGGACGTTGAGGCTCTCCATAAGCTCGGCGAGTTAATGCTTAACCCTGATGATAAGGGGCAGGACAAGCTCAATGACCTGTACCACAAAATTATCAGCATGCCCCAGCGCGTCAAATCCATGAAAGACCTTAGCGACACCCTCAAGACATTAATCGGCCTTGAGCGTGAGGCTTACAGCATCAAAGAGGATGAGCCTTCAAGCGTCAACAAAGGAACCAGCCTCAATGACTTCTACAACACCAACTCTTAACCCTGTATTGCGAGACTTCTGGACTACGCAATCACGCAACAAGATTCTCTATGGTGGCCGGGCAAGCTCCAAGTCATGGGATGCAGCAGGTTTTGCTATCTACCTGGCAAACAATTACAAGCTGCGCTTCCTTTGTGCTCGTCAGATACAAAACAAGATAGCCGAGTCGGTCTACGCGCTGTTGAAGATTCAGATTGAGCGCTTTGGCTTGCAGTCGCGCTTCCGTGTGCTGAAAGACAAGATAGTCAATCGCGTTACCGGAACGGAGTTCATCTTCTACGGCCTGAAGAACAGCGTTGATGAGATTAAGTCGCTTGAGAGTATCGACGTGCTCTGGCTGGAAGAGGCTCATGCACTGACTGAAGAGCAATGGGAGATACTTGAGCCAACCATTCGTAAAGAAGGCTCTGAATGCTGGTTTATCTTCAACCCCAACCTCTACACCGATTTCGTATATCAAAACTTCATCGTTAACCCTCCGCCAAGGACGCTGGTTCGCAAGATTAACTTTGATGAGAACCCATTCTTATCGAAGACCATGCTTGAAGTCATTGACGCGGCGAAAGAGCGAGACGAAGAGGCATTTGAGCATGTCTATCTTGGCGTGCCACGCTCAGATGATGATGCGACGGTAATTAAGCGCTCCTGGATAGAGGCATCCATTGATGCGCACATAAAGCTTGGGTTCGAACCAGAAGGCATGAAACGCATCGGGTTTGACGTTGCGGATGATGGTGAGGATAAGTGCGCGATGGTGTATGCGCATGGCTCTGTGGCGTTCTGGTGCGATGAATGGTCAGCGAAAGAGGATGAGCTAAGTAAGTCATGCTCGCGCGTGTATGGCGAGGCACTTAAGCGTGATGCTCACATTACCTATGACTCCATTGGTGTAGGTGCATTTGCGGGAAGTAAGTTTTGCGAGATTAACGCAGAGCGTAAAACAAGAATCCAGTATGCGAAGTTCAACGCTGGCGACTCAGTGCACAACCCAGAAAAGCTATACGTTGAGAAGATAACCAACAAGGACTACTTCTCAAACATCAAAGCTCAGTCGTGGTGGAGTCTTGCCGACCGGTTCAGAAACACATTCAACGCCATTAAGCGCGGTGAGCCATTCAAGCCAGAGAAGATGATCAGCATTTCCTCTGATATGCCATATCTCGAAAAGCTGAAGACTGAACTCAGTACTCCCAAGCGCGACTTCGACAATAACGGACGCGTAAAGGTTGAGAGCAAAAAAGACCTGGCTAAGCGAGAGATAAAGTCGCCAAACCTGGCAGATGCTTTCGTTATGGCGTACGCACCGATTAATCGCTCACTTCTCGTTGGCAAAAACTCAGGCTGGTAACATGTCAAAACGAAACACAAGCGCAGCACAGAAGCCGCGCAAGCTTGCTGTGGGCCAGTCATGGGCATCTGACAGCGAGTATCAGAAGCAAAAAATAGACAAGCACTTTGCGGGCATGAAGCACGCAGCATATAAGCCACCAAAAGGCGTTGTTCCTGATACTGCAGTAGTAGGTGACAGCGTCGATTACGGCATGCTTAACAGCGTGTTTGTATCGTCTGATTCTGTATTCATGGGCTATCCATTGCTGGCTACCCTGGCGCAGAAATCAGAGAACCGCGTAGCCTGTGAGCAGTCTGTAAATGAGGTGTTCCGTAAGGGCTTCAAGGTGAAGTCCAACGATACCAAGAATGACCGTTCAGATATCATCGGCCAGCTTGAGGACGCGTTTGAGAAGTATGCGGTAGAGAAACACCTTAAGCTGCTCGGATTCAACGCTGAGGCGTTCGGAAACTCATTCCTGTTTGTGAAAATGAAGGGCGATGAGAACGAACGCGACAAAGAGCTTCTGCTAGACCCTACGAAGATTAAGAAAGGCGATCTGGAAGGTTTCCGCGTTATTGAGCCGATGTGGACCTATCCACAGGCATACAACGCAATCGACCCAATCAGCCCTGAGTTCTTCGTGCCTCAGCAATGGTATGTGATGGGTCGCATCGTAAGCGCCAGTCGCATGAAGTCCCTGGTGCTTTATTCGGTGCCGGACATGCTGAAGCCGTCCTATAACTTTGGCGGCCTGTCCCTGATTCAGATGATGCTTCCCTATGTAACAAACTGGGAAAGCGTGCGCGATGACATCCCGAGAATCATTACTTCCTTCAGGACGTATATCTGGTCTACGGATATGGAAACGTATCTGCAGGACCGCAATGAGTTCGACAAGCGTCTAGATACTCTGGTCTATGGGAAAGACAACCACGGCGTCCTGGCAATCGATAAGACCCAGGAAACTCTGGAGCAGATGAACACATCGCTTTCAGGGCTTCAGGAGCTACAGGCAGAGATGCTCAGGCTAATCTGCGTACCTTCACGCCTAAGCGTCACAAGCCTGACAGGCAGCCAGCCAAGCGGAATGAACGCCAGTGGCGAGGGTGAAAGGGAATCACAGCACGAGAACATCTCCAACAAGCAGAAGAACAGCTACAAGCCGGTGCTTGACTGGGTGCTGAAAATCCTCTGCCTGAATGAGTTTGGGGAGTTTTACGAAGACTTGTATATCGACTTCAATCCTCTGGATGAACTGAGCGACCTGGAAATTGCCGATATCAACAACAAGAAGGCTGATACGTATGTGAAGCTGATTGATGCTGAAGTTGTAACGCCTGAGCAGGTTTGCAAGGTGATCGCAGCTGATGATGATTCGGAGTTCAACGGCATCAAGTATGAAGTCGTGAGCATCTGTCCTGAGGACGATACTGATGAAGATAAAGACCCTTCGTCGGGTTCGCTACAACGCGACGATAGCAAATCAATACGCGATGTCGCTTAAAGGTCTCATCTCGGAAATGGTCAAGAGCGCTGACTATTGGGCTCGTGCTCAGTACAACGCACATCAGTCAGGAGAGCGCGGTATGAATGATATAGCCGACCGCCTGATTGACCTCAGGGAGCGATGGGTTGCCACATTCTCAGATGCGGCCGTAACAATAGCCCCTAAGTTTGTTAAAGCAGTAGACAGCACAGCGACAAAATCACTCAAGCGCTCAATCGGTGAAAAAGACCTGCCAAAGGTTAAATTCACAATGACGCCCGAGATGAAGCAGGCTGTTGATGGCATCGTTGCTGAAAACGTTAACCTGATTAAATCCATCCCTGAGAAGTATTTCACCCAAGTGCAGACAATCACTATCCAGTCGATTACGCGAGGACGTGACCTGCAGTACATGACCGAGGAACTACAGAAGCAATTCGGCGTGACGAGGCGCAGGGCAGAACGCATTGCTCTCGATCAGAACAACAAGGCTACGGCTGAGTTAGCAAGGGTCAGGCAGCAATCACTGGGTATCACCAAAGGAATCTGGATACATTCAGGTGGAGGCAGTCATCCACGACCCAAGCACGTGAAAGCTAATGGTCAGGAGTTCGACCTGGATAAAGGATTGCCAGTTGGTGATAACGGTGAATATGTTTTACCCGGGCAAGAGATAAATTGCGGTTGCAGCTGGAAGCCGGTGCTTCCATTCTAAAACAACAGGTCGCTAAGGCGGCCTTTTTTATTGCCTGAAGAAAGGTAAATCCATGCCAGTACATCAGAAAGAGGGCAAATGGTACTGGGGTAGCAAAGGCCCGTTTGTGTCGAAAGAGAAAGCCGAAGAAGTAGAGCGAGCGGCATACGCCAATGGCTACCGAGGCGACTCCTACGACATGGGCTCATCAGTCCGTACGTATGACGATTACGGGCGGATGAACATCACCCAGTGCAACATCAGCAAAGAATGCGTGAGCCCGTACAGGGGCTCAAGTTTGCCGGGATGGAGAGATTTAGGCCTTAACCCTGATCGCCTCTATTACATCTATCGCCCTGCAGAAGAGCTTATCCGCGCCGCTGACTCGTTCAACAACGTGCCAGTGACCATTGAGCACCCAAACCAGTTAGACACGCCTGACACTCCACAGGAGCGCGTAGGCACAACCGGGACAGATACGCGATTCGAATCCCCTTATCTCGTTACCAGCATGAAGCTGTGGGATAAGGCGGCGATCGAAGGTGTGGAGAACTCCACACGGCGCGAGCTTTCCATCTTCCCTTCATTCTTCGACCTGGATATGACCCCGGGCGAGTTCATGGGTCAGGCGTATGACGGCGTTGCCAGAAACATTTCTGGTAACTCTGTCGCGCTGACCATTAAAGGCCGTGTTGGCGCTGAATGCGCCGTAGGCGATTCACAAGACCAAGAGGAAACTTTGATGGAAGGCTTGACCGACCTGATTAAAACCAAGTTTGCCACAGCATCCGATTCGGACGCTGATGAACTGGCAAAGGGCATCATGGAGCTTATGGCTCAGCATGAGCAAAGCGAAATCAATGCTGAAAAACCCGGCGATAACGACGATCCGGAAAAAGATAAACCAGGTGATAACGATGACCCTGAAAAGGACAAAGATAAGCCTGGTGACAATGATGATCCCGAAAAAGAAAAGGAAAAAGAGCCAATGGGTGATAGTGCCATTCGCGACCTGGTAGCAAAAGCCAAATCAGAAGCGCTGGCAGAAGCGCGCCGTGAGTTCTCAGCAACTCGTGAGGCCATGCGCACAGTTGAGCCAGTGTATGGCCATGTATCAGGCGACTCTGCAGATGACATCTACAAAGCAGTGCTGAAGCAGGAGAAGGTAAACATCGACGGTGTTCACCCATCAGCCTACAAAGCGCTGGTTCAGATGGCTATTCATGGCAAGACCAGCAAACAACCAGTCGGTGACTCTGCTGAGAAGCAGGCAAGCGCTGCTGACTTCAAAGAATATTTCTAAGGGAAACCGAAAATGACCTTTCAGCAAAACGTAACTTTGTACCCAGCTCCGGGTAAAGAAGGCGATCTGGCATCACTCAACCCTACCGCTGTGGCGCTGCCGCCTGAAGGTTCTTATAAGGCTGGCGCGAGTGGTGTCTATCAGGCTCGCTGGGTGTGGGTGGATGGCACGGACCCTACTCTGGTGAATAACACAGGCACAGGCCTTCCATTGGGTTGGGTAATGAATACCGGCAAGGGTGTCATCCCACTGGGTTCAACTGGCTCGATGCTGGTAGAGCCAGGCACCGATCTGGGCGTATTCACTGTAGGCGACTTCTGGGTGCGTACCGCAACAGCAGCAACAAAAGGGCAGAAAATCTTCGCCGTTCTTGCTGATGGAACAACCAAAACTGGTGCGGCCGGAGCAACCATTTCTGGCGCAATTGAAACGCCGTATTACGTTGCATCCGATGCTGATGCCAATTCAATTATCAAAATGACCAAGCAGGGGGTTCTGTAATGGAGCTTAATCAATCCACTCTGCCGCAGTACCTGAAAGTACTGGCAGACAAGGGCGTAGTCTTCGAGAAAACCCCTTCTTATCTTTCCATGAAAGGTGTAGTAGGTGACTCCGCAGTAGATATGGCTACTGTAGCAAACGGTGGCATTCCAGCTGCGGCGGCTCAGGTCATCGACCCGATGATCATCAAGCAACTTTTCGCTCCTACTGTAGCAACTCAGATTTACCCGGAAGTGAAGAAAGGCACCTGGGCGGTTCAGGATGTTCTGTTCCCACGCACTGAAGAAGCGTATGAAATCGTTGCTTATGACGATCGCTCTCGTGCTGGTTCTACCCATGTAAACGCCAACTGGGAACAGCGTCGCCAGATGCGCTTCCAGGGCATGAACGAATGGGGCGACCTGGAGCAAGAGAAGTACGGCATGGCTCTGATTCCTTACGTTGCCATGAAGCAGGCGGCTGGCGTTGATGCTATTAACCGTTTCTTCAACAAGTCCTACATGTACGGCATCTCTGGCGCGCCTAACTTCGGCATCATGAACGACCCGGCACTCCCTGCAGCTCTGACTCCAATCACCACAGCTGATGGTAAAGTGAAATGGGCAGACAAAGACGCCGTTGGCATCTTCAACGATGTGAAAAAGATGTTCACCAACCTGGCGGCTAAAAACCAGGGTCTGGTGCAGGAAACCAGCCCAATGAAACTGGTTGTGAGCCCAAGCGATAACGCCTCTTTGGGCGCAATCAACGCACTGGGTACGGCTTCAGCTATCGACCTGATTAAGAAGACCTATACCAACCTGACCGTTGTTGTGGTGCCTGAGTTTGGCACTCCTTCAGGTGGCCTGATTCAGCTGATCGCCGAAAGCCTGGGTGGCACTCCTGTCGGCAATACCGTCTACACCGAAAAAATGCGTGCATTCCCGGTATTCGTTGAGCACTCAATGACCAGCCAGAAACTGGCAGCCGGTACTCTCGGCACCGTTATCTACCGCCCATCCGGCGTTGTTCAAATGACAGGGACTCTCTAATGGCTAACGTAGTGGTAAGTAGCAAGCTCATTCACGGCACCGTATTTGAAGTGAACGGTAAAGAGATCGTGGTAAACGGCCAGAACAGTAGCGAGCTCGTTGCTGTTCGCGGTTATGAAGGCGTGTGCGGGCTGACCCATATGCCTGAAGAGTTGTGGCAGGCCATTGAGAGTAAGTACGCTGATATGACCGCTATCAAGGATGGTTTTATCTTCGCGCAGAAAAATGAGGCTAACGCCAAAGCTGCAGCAGAAGACAAAAAAGACCTGAAAACTGGCGGCGAACAACACGTACTGAAAAAAGGCGAGAAAGAGGAGTAACGTATGGGCGTCGTAACTCTGGATGTGGCCGAGTGGAAGTCGAAATATCCGCAATATAACGCGCTTACTGACCAGCAGGTTGAAGACCTGTTTTACGCCGCAACTACCTATCTGGAGAACACGCCGCAATCCGTTATCGCTGATGAAGAGAAGAGGAAATACTTCCTCTATCTTCTGACTGCACACCTTGCTTACTTATTCTACGTTGATGCAAATGACAATGGCGGCGTGACCGGAATGGTAGGCCGCCTTTCTTCTGCATCTGAGGGTAGCGTAAGCGTAGGTTCGGCTATGAGCAATGTTCCATTCAATGCTGAGTTCTTTCTTCAGTCGCCATACGGATTCACCTTCTGGCAGGCCGCTAAGGTTTATCGGATGGGCTTTTACAGGGGTAGATGCAGATGAGCGACAAGATACTCGATGCGCTGAATAACATCGCCAGCAACCTCTCAGATAAGCAACTGAAGGTTGGATTTATAGACGGGGCCACATATCCGGACGGTACGCCTGTGGCTATGGTCGCTGCGACAAACGAATATGGAAACCCAGCCAACAACCAACCTCCAAGACCATTCTTCCGAAATGCCATTGCTGAGCATGAAAGCGAATGGCTGGATGCCATATCAAGAGGCATTCAGAAAGGTGTACCGCTTGATGATGTTCTTGCGGTGGTTGGTGAAAAGGCTGTGGGTGATGTCGTTCAGTCGATTGCCACGTTAATGGATCCTCCGCTTTCCCCTGCAACTATCGCATCTCGCAAGTCGAAAGGTAATGCCTCAACAAAACCTCTCGTTGACACCAAAGTCATGATTCGTGATGTGCATTATGAGGTAGGAGAAATTGAACCTTCACAAGATAGCCAATAACGCCATTCGCAGGGTAAACCCTAATATCCCGGCGGTCCTCAAGAAATACGCAGGCGAGACTATTGGTCCCGGTCGCAAGCCAACTCCCTTCTATCTTCCAGACCAGAACGTCACCATTCAGCTTCAGCCTATCAGTCGCGGCGATATGCAACACGTCGATGGTCTAAATATTCAAGGGCTGGCGAAGGTTATTTATGTGAATGGGAACTATTTCAGCGTCCAGCGTGAGATGGAGCAGGGCGGGGATATTTTCGTGATTGGCAGCGAGCAATGGCTAGTAGTTGAGCCGGTAGAGCTCTGGCCTGACTGGTGCCGCCTCATAGTGGTATTGCAGGTGAGCCCATGAATGACTTCACCGTAGACAACGTAATCGACGTTCTGGCGGATTACATCGAACCCATAGCCGGTATTTGCCAGCAGGCACAGGCTAACAGGGTGCCGATGCCAAAAGGCCAGTTCTGCATCCTGACCCCCTTGCGATTCACGCGGCTATCCACGACGAGAGATATCAAGCAGGACACAGGCTCTCCGTCGACAAGCACTATGGGATATACCGAGGTTCGCCAGGCAGATATCCAGGTTGATATCTATGGTCAGGGTGCAGGGGATCGGGCAATCGCCTTGGAAACCACATTCGCCAGTAGCTATGGCTACGACATCATCAAAGCTATCGATGCCAGACTGGCACCGCTTTACTCATCTCCGGCAATTCAGGCTCCCATGATAGATGCGGAGAGCCAGTGGCAGGAGCGATACACACTAACACTTTCTCTGCAGGCGCACATCACCGTGTCGTTCCCGCAGGACTATTTCGATAAAGCAGAAATTTCAACTGAACAGGTGGATGACCGCCCATGAGCACAATCCCTTTATCCGTAGATTTTAATATCACGCCCAATGTCGTTACACCTGCCGGTTCTGCGGTTGATGCTAACGGCCTGATGCTGACCGACAATGAACTGGTGCCTGTGGGCTCAGTTGTCTCCTACTTCTCTGCCGCTGATGTGTCAGCTCTTATGGGAAGCACATCAAAAGAATTCCTTGCCGCGCAGCAATACTTCAACGGCTACGAAAACTCATCCGTTATCCCGGGTGAATTGCTGATGTACCGCGTAATCACCACTGATGTTGCTGGCTACCTGCTGTCAGGAAATCTGAAAGGTGTTGCACTGGCGACACTCAAGGCAATCCCAGCAGGTACGATTACCCTCACAGTGGATGGCGTATCAACTACCAGCTCGTCTATCGACCTTTCAACTGCAACAAGCTTCAGCGATATTGCATCCAAGCTGCAGACCGGTATCGGCGCGAGCAAGGTGGCGGTTGAATGGCTGCCAATTGCAAATCGCTTCATCATTCGCTCAGCGACGACCGGCGCGGACAGTGAAGTGTCATATGCATCTCCAGGTGCGCTGGCAACCGGCCTTCTGCTGACGCAAGCAACTGCCGCTACCGTCTCCCCGGGCTCTGATGCAATAACGCTGACAGACACGATGAATAACATCATCAACACCAATCAGAACTGGATTCTGTTTAACTCCCTGGTTGAGTTAACGGATGACCAGAAAACTGAACTGTGTGCGTGGGCAAATGGCAGCAAAAACCGATTCGGCTATGTGGTGCATGACACGACCGCTGAAGGCACTATCGCCAACAACGCCAACTGCTTTGTTCAGAAGGTTGTCGTGGCTAACGGGTATGAGAACATCTTCCCGGTGTACGGTTCCTATCTGTACAGCGTTACAGCGCTGGCATATGCGGCATCTGTAGACTTCGCACGGACAAATGGTCGCGTGTCGTTCAAATTCCGAGGCTTCTCTGGTCTTGCGCCTAACGTAAGCGATCTGGCAACAGCTCAGGCACTCAAGTCTAACGGCTATAACTTCTACGGCTCATACAGCCTTAACAAGACGATGGCGCAGTATGCATCAGACGGTGCTATCTCAGGCAAATTCGTCTGGCTGGACAGCTTCATTGACCAGGTATGGATTAACGCGAACCTCGTAGGCGCTTATGCAAACCTGTTCACCAATAACCAGTCCTACCCATTCAATCAGAATGGCTATGGCGCGATTCAGGCCGCCACGATCGATGTAGCAAACCAGGCTCTGACCTTTGGTGCAATTCAGAAAGGCGTGGTTCTAGACCAGGCACAGATTCGCATCGTGAATAACACCGTGGGCAAGGATATTTCTGCGACTCTTTATTCTGAAGGGTGGTATCTGTTTATTCCTACTCAGACCGGTGCCGCACGTTTAGAGCGTGACCTGAAAGGTGCAATCTTCTACTACGTAGACGGTCAGCTAATCCAATCTATCAACATGTCTTCAACCGCTATTCTTTAAGGACGACAAAATGCCAATTGATATTACAAGTGCTAATTCCAAGCTGCGCATCGTCGTGCCATCTTACTACCCTGGCGGTTTTGATGTGGATGATTACGCAGCCGACAACATGTTTGAAACCGCTGCCTTGCAGAACGCTGAAGAGCAAATGTCAGCGGATGGGAAATACCATGCAGGTTTTATTTTCAACCCGACAGAATTCACCATCAACCTAATGCCAACTTCAAACGCAGGAAGCCTGGTTGATGACTGGCTGGCAGCTGAGCGAACAGCAATTGGTAAATTTGCATGCAATGCTGTTTTAACGGTTCCGGCATTAGGGGCGAAATGGAATTTCGTGAATGGGATTCTATACACCTGGACTCCAACCCCTCCAGGTCGTCGAGTTCTCCAGCCGCGTCCTGCAGTATTCCACTTTGAAACGGTAACCCGGAGCGCAATCTAATGGCTCGTAAGGAAATTTCTTTCATCGTCGAAGCAGAAGGGCGGGACAAGGGTAAAGAATTTCTCATCACAGAAATGTCGGCATGGGATGCCGACACTCTGGCGCAGGATATCTTCCGAGCGATGGGAGATTCAGGGTTCAGCGAGATTCCTGCAGATGTGATCGCAATGGGTTGCGCAGGGCTGGCTACGGTGGGACTTAGCGTTATCTCTGCATCATCTCCTGATGTCGCCCGTCAATTGCGCGATCGCCTGATGTCTACTGTAGAAATCATCATCACCAATGAAGGCACAAGACAACAGCGTAAGGTGAATGGAGTTATTGATTTCGAAGAGGTCTCCACTATTCGCACGCTGCTGGATAAAGTCTTCCAGGTTAACTTCGATTTTTTAACGATCGCCGGAGAGTAAAGTACCCCTTCATGGATGAAGAGTCTCTTCCGGCCAAGCTGGTCTCGCCTGTTAACGTTTCTTCGGCAATTAACGCAATTATCTGCTCCGGCAAAGCCTCTTATCTGGACCTCCAGGAGAAGCTTTCCGTAGCAGATATGTACAACCTGCTGGAAATCATATCAGTTGACAACTTCAACCAACGCGTCTGGCATAAGCATCAGGAGCAACGATGATTATCAATGAGTTGGCCTATAAGGTCACAATCAAGGTCGATGAGTTCCTGAACGGCAAGAAGAAGGTTGAAGAGGGTGTTAAGGAGCTTCAGGACACTGTAGATAAAAGCTTTGACGACATTGATGACACTTCAAAGCAGACTGGTAAGGTAGTCGTTAAAACTGGCGATGACATTCAGCGCTCTACGCGGAAAACAGGGCGCGTTATTTCTGATGCCACGTTTGATGTTAAGAAATTTGGCACTTCGGCAGCCACGTCATTTCGTGGCGTTTATGCGGCGGCAGCCGGGTTTCTTGGGATTGGTGCTGGTCTGTATGGCATCAAGCAGCTTTTCACCTCCACATCTAATGAAATCGTTCGCGCTAGTAATCAGGCTAAATTCTTTGGCACTGACGTAAACAAGATGTTCGGTCTTCGTCGTGGCTTTCAGCAAGCAGGGCTAAACGGCGATGCTTTCATCAGTTCCGCAGGAAATGCCAGAATGGCTCTTGCGAACATTAAAGACCCAACAGTCTTCGGCGGCCTGACTGGTGCGGCGCAGAATCTCATGGTACTTGGAGCTCGCACAGGACTGAATATTAACAATCTTGGCGACCCAAGCAAGGCTCTAGGTGAATTCACCCGCTACGGTAAGAATCACTCACAAGAAAACCTGATGCAAGTAATGGCAGCTGCAGGTTTCGACCCTACAGATGCAGCCAAGATTAAATCTGGCGAGCTCAAATCACTGGTCGACTCTGAGACGAAGAAGTCAAACATCACCGCTCAGCAGGTCAAAGAGCAGGAGGCATTAGTGGCAACACTTGGCCAGCTCGACTCTGAGTTTGACCGCCTGAGGCAGGACCTTGCAATTGCATTTGCTCCAGAGGTTATCAGTGCCATGAAAGACTTTGGCGACTGGATACGCGAACACCATGGAGACATCATTGGGTTCTTCCGTGACGCAGGAGACTCCGTTAAGAAGCTCACAGATTCAGTAGGCGGAGCGACAGCGTTACTTCTTCTTCTTGCTGCCGGACTGAGGACAAACCCATTGGTCATGGGAGCTATAGCTGCAGCAACAGCAAGCCATGGAATAGATGAATCTAGGGATGAGGCAAAAAAACAAGGCAAAGACGTTGGCACGTATCTTTATGAAAAAGTCCATGAAGATAAAAAACCTTTCCTCACCTGGGAATCTGTTAAATCTCTTTTCGGCTTTAACGACCCGATGCAATACGCACAGTCAGCGAAAATACAAAGTCAGGGTAGCAATGATGTACAAAATACAGAAGGCATGAACGACCTTCTGTATGGCGTAATGATGACTGAATCGAGTGGTAACCCATTAGCATATAACACATCATCCGGAGCTGCTGGCGCTTATCAGTTTATGCCAGAAACAGCCAGGGAGGTTGGGTTAACCGTAAATCATCAGGTTGATGAAAGACTGGATCCAGAAAAGGCAAAAGCAGCAGCAACGGTTTACATGCGCAAGTTGTTGAAAAGGTATGACGGGAATGTTGATAACGCTCTCCGCGCCTACAACTGGGGTATGGGTAATGTTGATAAGTGGATAGCCAGCGGAAGTGACATTTCTAAACTACCTAAAGAAACCAGAGAGTACACTGGTAAAGTGTACGGCAATATGGGTAACGCCAGAAACTACTACGCCACACAGGGTAGGATGGCGGACAGCAGGCCATATGAGCTGGCTTCTGGCGGCGGACAGTCACAGATAACTAATAGCACCCATATCAACACAGTGAACGTTAACAGCAACCCTCAGACCGTGGACTCTCTGACTCAGAGCATTAACCAGCAGGCGAAAAGGGCAACCACAAATTCATCGTTTGCTACTGCTGTGAATTGATACGATCGATTTATTTCATGAACAGCATGATTTTTGCGCAGTAGAATTAGGCATGGAGGTAAGACTATGAGAAGCAATTTGCTTTATCTGTTTATCTACACGCTGACATTTACGATCGCTGGCCAGCCTGTAGACAAGTTAATGACAATAAGTCCAGGATACGCTCTGTTGCTACTTACTTTGTGGGTCGCTGTATCATCAGGAATTGTTCACATAATACACTTCTGGCCTACCAAAGTACGTTAATAACCCGCTTCGGCGGGTTTTTTATTGCTGGAGAAACGATGAGCATCATCGACCTCAATACCGCAGACATATTTAATGCGATCGGCGGTGGATCTCCGCTGTCGATAATCGACAGCGTCCTGCATCCTCAGTATGTCATCAGAGATAGCACCACAGGAGCTGTAGCGCTTGAGTTCAGTGGCATGGCTTCAATTCAGCCAAGTGGCAGGGCTCAGATAACGAATGCACCGGTTGAGGGAGGCAAATATCAGTCCATCAACAAAGTGAAAGAACCGTCTGTTGTCAGGTGCGAAATCATAGTTACCGGGCTAACGGGTTTCTCAGGCGGCATTCCAAACATCTTCGACCTGACGTTTACCAGCCAGAACAGCACACTTGAAACTATCAAAACAATGCTGTCTACAGCTAATACATACGATATCGAAACACCGAAAGAAACGCTTGAGAGTTACGACCTGGTAGACCATTCGTATGAGGTTAATTCACAGCGCGGCGTGAGCATGCTGACCATTTACCTGTACTTTCAGGAGGTCATGCAGCAAATGGAGGTGGTACTGTCCGGCGCTCAGGCTGAGGCAAAACCAACGAACGACTCAATTAGCCAGGGCGTGACCGGAATGGGGGCCTCGACGAAAGACGCTGGCTCTACACCATCCACGGTAGACGACCTTGGTAAGTCATGGTCATCGCTGAAAACTTCAGTGTCAGGCATAGCAACATCAGCATCTAACGCTATCTCTACAAGCTTTCAGAGTGCTCTTGATACTGTTTCGAAGCCAATACTCGAAGTTACAAACAGCGCCACACAGAAGGCTGCTGAGCTTGCCAAAGAAATCAATGAGAACATCACATGAGAACAATTCCACTTGAGCCGCAGAAGTCACAGTCTGTCTCTGTGGATTTGGCGGGGCAACGATGTGTAATACGACTGATTCAGCGTGAAAGCTTCATATACATGGACCTGACGGTTAACGGAAACCCAATTATGCAAGGCGTTCCGTGCCTGTACGGAAACAAAATGGTCCGGTATTCATATCTCGGATTTCAGGGCGATCTAGTGTTCCTCGATAATGTAGGTCAGCAAGACCCATCTTATGATGGACTCGGAGGCAGGTTCATTCTTTACTACATTGAGGAGAGCGAACTTGTACAGTAAACGTTCTCTTCGATTTGAGTTTATGAATGAAACCTCATCGTTCGACGACGCGGGGAACAATCAAATCTCCATCAGTGAAGCCCGGGCGACAGTTTCTCTCCAGTCCTCCGGTAATCTCTTCGGAACGCAGGTTAGCGTAAGCATATTCGGGCTCGGACTGGAAATGCTTGCGGCGCTGTCTTCAAAAGCAATGGGCTTGTTCGGCACTGATACAGAGCGTATCAGCATGAAGATTTTCGTAGAGAACACGGCGATATTTGCCGGGTATATGACATCATCTGTCGCCAACATGAACACCGTGCCGAATACCGCATTGATGATTACGGCAACGGCAAATGCTGACCTGCAGAACAAAATCGCGTCACCATTTTCATTCAATGGCTCCACTCCGGTAACAAGCGTTATTAACGCTATCTGCAAAGCTGCGGGATATAAGCCTTATATCGTAGGTCTAGACGGAAAAGTAATCGCAAATCCTCATTATGAGGGCAGTGTATTTGACCAGTTGCGATCACTTTGTGACGACCTGAGCATTGCAATGTCTGTTGCTCCACCTTCGATATCATTCTGGCCACAGGAAAGCACAAAGGACGATGTGAAGCCTCTTATCTCTCCTGAGTATGGATTAATTGGATATCCGGTCTTCTCAAATGGCGGCGTGATGTTCCAGACGCAGTTCTCAACGCTTCTGACGACAGGGCGTGACATAGAGCTACAGACAACCCTGCCACATGCCAGCGGCGTTTATAAGCTCACCAGCGTAACGCATGAGCTGTCATCCTGGATGGAGGACGGGCCCTGGCATTCAGTGTGCATTGCTAACAGAAAATTAGAAGAGGCGACGAGTGGCTGACCATTTATTTACGCCAACTAGTGCGCAAACTAGTGATGCGGAAAACCTGTCATATGTTTTTAAAAAGCTCCTTTCAGGGGCTTTTTTTATTGAGCTTGTCCAGGTAACCGCGATACGAGGTTCGGCACCAAATCTGGTTGTGGATGTTATTCCCCTGGTAACCAGGACAGACCCATCAGGGGCAACGATCCAGAATTCAGAAATCTTTAATGTTCCGGTATTTCGACTTCAGCGCGGAGCCAGTGCAGTCATTATGAATCCTGTTGAGGGAGATATTGGCATGATCGCCATCTGCGACCGAGACAACTCAATAGCGCGGGCAAACCGTAAGCAATCTGTTCCTGGAAGCAAGAGAACGCATAGCAAATCAGATGCTCTTTATCTTGGCGGGTTCCTGAATGCACAACCTTCTGAATACGTTGAATTCACCAGCTCCGGAATCAACATAAAATCACCCGGCATCGTAAACATCAACGGACTGAAAATCTTGGCAGACGGTCGCCTGCAATTAGTTGATGGGAGCATCGTTGATGCTCACAAACATGGTGGCGTATCGCCTGGCGGAAGTAACACTGCGCCTTTGGAGCCATAAATGACCTACAGAACCATGCAATTAGACGTGTCGACATGGGATTTAACGCTGGATGGCAGCGGCAATATTGCGATAGCTGACGAGTCATATTCTGTAGCTCAGGATGTAGCCAGCGCATGTCTTGTCTTCTCTGGTGAGTGCTATTACGACACCACGCTCGGTATTCCGTGGAAAACAGACGTACTCGGCAAGCGTCCAACGCCTAGCTTTATCCAGCAGAAGTTGCAAACCGAGGCGCTCAAATTACCGATTGTTGACCAGGCATTAGCCAATGTCTTCTTCGATAAAAACACCCGCAATATGCGCGGAACTATCCGTGTGACCGACATCAATGGAAACACAGCGCAGGCCACACTATGACGACACTAAACACCGCAGTACCTGATGTAACCATTACAGAGAATGGATTATCCGTTCCTGATGTGGCGGACATTCTTTCTGGCCGACTGACAGATATGAGCGCAGCATTGGGAGGTGGCGCAAGCCAGTCTCTTAGCTCACCTCAGGGACAGATTGCGCAATCCGATACTGAAATTATTGCCCAGGAATACGATAAGTTGCTTTGTCTGTTTAATCAGGTAAATCCTGACTACGCAACCGGGCGATTCCAGGATGGTATTGGCCGCATCTACTTTATGGATCGAATTTCAGCGCAGGGAACTGTTGTAACAGCTACGTGTATTGGGCAGGTTGGCACAACCATTCCTGCTGGCAGCACGGCAATAGACACTAATGGTTATATTTATCAGTCTATTGATTCAGCAATAATCCCCGCGGGTGGCTCCATTGATGTTCAGTTTGTTAACACAACAACGGGGCCGATATCTTGTGCATCTGGCGCACTGAATCAAATTTATCGAGCAGTGCCTGGCTGGGATGCGATCACAAATGCTAACCCGGGTGTTGTTGGTGTTGATGTGGAATCACGCATTGCATTTGAGACGCGCAGACAGCAGTCAGTAGCAAGAAACAGCCGCAATCAGGACGCATCAGTGTTATCCGCCGTGCTTGCAACTAATGGAGTGCTTGATGCTTATGTCTGGTCAAACCGGACTGCAGCCACCGTAAACAAAGGAGCGACAAGCTACCCTGTTGTTGCTCACTCTATTTTTATATCCGTATATGGTGGAACGGATGCAGATGTGGCCGAGGCCATATTCAGCACATATAACCCTGGCGCGAATCTTAACGGGACCACGCATTACACCGTTTACGATAATGTTAACTATCTCCCGCCATATCCTTCATACGATATGCAGTGGCTCAAGGCATCACCTACAAGGGTTTATTTTAATGTTCAAATTGATAGCTCCCTAAACCCTCCGAGTGACATCACTCAGCAAGTTAAGAACATGATTATTTCTGTTTTTAATGGTGAATATGAAGGAATAGGTAAAGCAAGAATAGGTGCAACTATCAATGCTGGTAAATATTACGCCCCCATCATATCAATAGACCCGAATACGGTTGGGGTTCTGCTTCTTCAGGTATCCCTGAATGGCACAACATTTCTGCCATCCGTAACCATGGGTATTGACCAGGTTCCAACGATACAGGCATCCGACATCACAGTTACATTGGTTTAATTGGGGGAGATTTACATGTGGCAGGACACGATCCTAACGCAGTATTCCGCCAGCCAAAAATTACTTTCAATTATTGATACATTCAATCAGGCGGTAAGTCTAGATGATTTCACTGATGAGTTTATAGAGAAAGTATGGGATTTGACAACGTGCGAAACCTTCGGGCTGGACATGTGGGGAGCAATTGTAGGTGTAAGTCGATACGTAATCGCTCCAATAGACAATGAGTCTTTTGGGTTTTCTGAGGCAAATGATTATGACCCCGAATACCCAACCCCATTCAACGATGCACCATTTTTTGGCGGCATGCAGGAAACAACAAATATAAGGCTTGGTGATGATGCGTATCGAACCTTAATCATGTGCAAAGCCTTTACGAACATCAGTATCGCAACCATTCCAGACATCAATAAATTTCTCAAAATCATGTTCTACAGGCGAGGTCGTGCATATTGCATTAACTATAGAGACATGACCATGGGGATAACTTTTGAATTCGAGCTGGCACCATACGAAGAATCCATTCTGACTAATTATGAGGTTGCACCGGTACCTAGCGGGGTGCTTGTGAATATCAGGCAAGTGGTCAGCCCTTACTTTGGATTCTCCTCTGACTCATATCCATTTAATGATGGAACATTCTACAGAGATTAAATAATGAATCGTTCAGATGCACCCACGAAACAACCAACTCCATTTGCTGTAAATGGCCCACGAGAGCCTATCCTGCCAACAACTCCTGCAGGTGATAATACGGCTTCGTATGATTCAGGTTTCCCGCCAATCACAATGACCCTTAAATCTGCAGGCGGATTACCTCCAAAGGGTCAGGATATGAACCAAATCCTGTTTGAGCTATCAAGCCTCTCAAGGTGGTTCAGTACCGGTGCAATTAACTCTTATGACTCTGTATTTGCCACATCCATTGGTGGTTATCCAAAAGGGTCTGTTGTCTTGGGTAATGACGGACAGACCAAATATGAAAGCACCACAGATAGCAACCTCACCAACCCAAACACTGGCGGGGCTGGATGGACTAACCTCAGTACGGCATATCTTGCCAGAAGCAATCCATTTGGGGATATCAAGGCAGATGGCACTGTTAACACAGCGAAAATTAATTTAAGCCTCCAGGCCTTTAATAGCTCTGGATCAACAACCACTGTTTCAGCGCCAACTTCTGGTGTTTTCCTATATGTAACTGATTCCGGAAACTGGGGTGTTCAGGATTCAGCTGGGAACCCACTCCCATTACCTATTGCAGGTGGTGGTACTGGTGCAAACACACTATTGGGTGCGCGGGTGAATTTGGGTGTAGCTAGCTTCTCTTCTAACACATCCACAAGTTATGTATCAGCCCCAACCTCTGGTGTCGCATTTTACGTGTCAAACTCAGGAAACTGGGGGGTGCAGGATTCTGGTGGGAATCCATTGCCACTAACAATTCAAGGTGGCGGCACGGGAGCAAACACCCTGACAGGGGCGAGAGTAAACCTAGGCGTGGCACAATTTGGTGTTTCCGGTTCAGTGACAGCAATGTCTTCTCCTGACTCTTCCCGCTCCGTGATTATTGATAATGCGGGCACATGGGGAGCTCAGACAAGCACCGGAACCGTGATTCCTCTTTCAGTTGGTCGTGGAGGCACTGGGGCAACTGATGCTGCTACAGCAAGAACAAATTTAGGTCTTGGAACAGCAGCGACTAAAAACGTTGGCGTTGGAGCCGGTCAAGTTCCCGACATGAGTGCGTTCCCTTACTCAGCTGCCACCAAGGGTTATGCAAAGTTGCCTAATGGTCTCATTTTTCAGTGGGGAAGGATCAGCATGGCCGCAGCTAATGCCTCTGGTGATGTGGCTGTTGACAGTTTCGCTATATCATTCCCGAATGGTGTTCTTCATACATATGCAACTGGCGGCCAGACCCTGACAAACACCCCATGCTTTGCAACTTCAGAAGCAATAGATACTAATCAGATTAGGTTAAAAGCAATCGCAGTTAACCTCACCGATAAAACAATTACCCAGGGCATGTCAGTGACTGTCGAATGGTTTGCAATAGGATCTTAAAAATGAGCGAGTACGTATATAGTGCTAGCACTAACGCTTTCTATCCTTTCTCACTAAAACCTGACTATGAATCTGCAGGTTCATGGCCGGATGATGGCGTAGATGTGACTAAAGAGGTTTTCCTGGAATTCTCCGGGACACCTCCGGCAGGAAAAGAGAGGGGGGTTGGTGAGGATGGATTGCCTGTATGGGTTGATATTCCACCAACCCCAAATTCTGTGTTACGGAAGATTGCCCTTGCTACATTAAGTAGCGTATATCAGGACGACATTGAAAAACTTAACAGAGCATGGCTTGCGGCCGCCGTTAATGATGGCGTCAATGAGACTGCAAAAAAAGATGTCGTTCTGTCTCAGATTAATACCCGAAAAACACAATATGCAAGCGACAGGGCAGCAATTATTGCCCAATACCCTGATTGACGGAGAATGAAATGTCGGATAAAGACAACGCACAAGCAATTGAAGGTCAGGCATCTACTGAGTCAACAGAAGTAAGATTCTGTCCTATATGCGGTACTCAAATGCATCAGGGTGAGAGGTATGGATTTCTCTGCTGGATTTGCCCTGAATGTGATTTTGATGAACCAGTATAAATTTAAATCACCGGCAAAAACATGGCCCTTTCGGGCCATGCTTATTACGATCTGCAATTTGGTTTATCAAACGCAATCAGTATTCTGTTTTGATCGGAGTAAACTCTATACCTCTGATTAGACTCAATCTCTCGCATGGAGCAAGCTCTATTTAAATCGCTTTCTCCTGTGATTTCGTTCTTTATGTCATACATCTTAATGAGATGAGTTCCCCACCAACCTCCTGTGTAATAAAGAGGAATGAGCGGCTCCAGAGAAGGAAGCCTCTTGATGGCATTTAATCTCTGAATTGATGAGCCTTGCGTCCCAAATATTCTTACCTGTTTAATACCATCAGGATCGTCACTGGATACAATCTGAGCTAACTCACTTGATAGTTTGACATCATATTCTTTCTGATACTTAAGTGCATTCCCATATGCAAATGAGTAATAGTTTGCAAATAAAAACAAAGGTGCTAAAAGTATTGCCAGGAACGTTTTTCTCTTAATATTCATTAGCGTCATCAAAATAACGTACATTATGATTCCGCAGAAGGATATTAAAACCCTGTGCACAAAGATAGGATTCTTTAACAAGCTTAGGTGAATAAATGATAGTAAATATATTGTTGCTGGGGATGTGATTATCACAAGGGAAACGATAAATCTGGGTCCAGACCATGCGGCCTTTCTTGAGTAAACAGAATAAATCGAAAACAAAACGGCAAGAAGCGCAACAACATATACAACAATTGGCATTTCGCCAATCGTTCTCATTAACTGATAATTCATTCCTCTGGATGTATCAATTACTGATTGAAAACCCTCGGAATTAAATTCAATCATTTGTGAATGTGTTTCGTTGTAGTCACCTTGAATGAAATACTTAGCAATGAGGCTATATACCAAATAGCCAATAAACAGTGACGCTACCCTTAAGCACAAAACTTTCAGAAGGTTACAATCTGTAGCGTTGTTTTTCCTATAAGCTATAGCAAGTTCAATAAGTGCCAGCGCACAAAAGAAACCAATTGAAGCTTGGTAAAGACTTAACGATGCCGCTACGCACAGGACTCCTGCCAATAATTTTAAGCTTAAGTTCCTGATACCGCAAAAAGGAAGCAGTAAGAGCGCCACCGACAAAATCATTGGAAGGACATCAAACTTATAAGAAAGGTTCTCCAGCAGGAATGGGTTTGCAATTACAAAGAAGAAAAGCAAACCGGCCTTAAAAGGACCAATAAAGTTAATAGCTGTTTTATAGTACGCAAACGAGCAAAGAACATATGCCCCACAAGCCATCAGCAAAGGAAGTGGAGAAATATCAACGATCTCTCCAGACGTCATGTTTGCCAGTGCCATTACTGCATCTGCAAGGGGTCTGCCATTAAGACCCCAGTTCTTGTATCCATACTGCGATCTCAATATATCATCTATGTAAAGACGGTCAGCAAGTATGATCGGTAATATGTACAGCAAAATCATAATCGACAGAGAGATTAGGAATATCTTCTCATCTTTCTTGAACATTTTTTATTCCTGCGCTATCAGCTTTTATTTTTCAAAACATAACGAGGTCTGTTTTTGACTTCAGTGTATATCCTGCCTACATACTCCCCAAGCACTCCAATACCAATCAACTGTATGCCGCCAAGGAACAGAACAGAAACAAGCAATGAAGGATAGCCACGAACTGGGTTACCAAAGGCAAGCGTGTTGATAATCATCCATGCGCCGTACAGGAAAGCCATTCCTGCTACTGCGAGACCAATATAGGTCCACATGCGAAGAGGGAAGGTGGAGAAGCTCGTAATTCCTTCCAGAGCGAGATTCCATAACTTCCAGCCATTGAATTTTGTATTACCGGCCACGCGTTCTGCGCGAGCATACTCAACGACATCAGTCCTTCCGCCTACCCAGCTCAATACACCCTTCATAAATAGGTTGCGCTCTGGCATGAGCTTAATATTCTCTACCACTTCTCGAGACATCAGGCGGAAATCGCCAACGTTCTCTTCAATCTGCGGATTACTGATTTTGTTGTGCAGCTTATAGAACCATTCAGCCGTCTTACGCTTAAGCCTGCCATCAGTAGAACGGTCTGTGCGCTTAGCCAGAACCATGTCTGCACCGGCCTGCCATTTATTGATAAGATGAGGAATTACCTCGATAGGGTCCTGTAGGTCCACGTCAATCGGGATAATTGCATCGCCTGTTGCATGGTCGAGACCGGCGAATAGCGCAGGCTCTTTGCCGAAATTTCGCGTGAAGGATAGTGGCTTAACGAGCGGGTCTGAAATAGCAATTGAGTTTATGATCGCTTCCGTTGCGTCCTTGCTTCCGTCATTGATGAACACTATTTCTACTTCGTATTGCTGAAGGTCTTCAAACTCTCTGACGGTTTTGTAAAAAATTGGTATCGCGTCCTCTTCATTGAAGACGGGAACAACCAGAGAAATCTTCATTTTTCTTCCCTAAAGACAATGTGTTTCGAATAAAAGAACCCGCAAATCAGGCTTATCAACGAGAATTCAACAAGGGTAATGATAGGTGCGATCTGATAATAGTCAGACAATTTTCCCACAAGAACGCTCATTAACCCCATGAAGGTGACAAAGAGGAAATACCCCTTCACTTTTGGCTTTGATTTGAAAGTAAACGCGGCATTTGCGAAGAAAGAGAATGTCACAGCGGTAGCGAAAGCCAGAAAGTTCGCTGCAGCCTGATTAACAGAGAACATGTAGACGCCAACAGCAAAGACAAACCAGTGAATGGCGGTGTTGAACACGCCTACTGTCAAATATTTTGAGAATAGCTTAAGCATATGAGTAGTTTGGTTGTTTTAGAATTTAGCGGAGTTTACCACCTAAGACCAATCTGATCAGCACTTGATCAATCCATAAAGCTGAAATACTGTATATGCATACAGTAAACAGGAGGTGGTTATGGGATTTCCTAGCCCAGCACAAGACTACGTTGAGGAGCGCATATCGCTCGACAAGCGCATCATATCGAGGCCAGCGGCTACGTACTTCATGCGTGCCGGTGCGACACACTACCGTGAAGGCATCCTCAGTGGTGCTCTGCTCGTTGTTGATGCATCGCTGAGGCCGTGTGATGGCTCATTGCTGGTATGCAGAATGGAAGGTGAGCTCAGAATAAAGCGATACCGAAATCACCCAAAGCCCCACCTTGAGGATTTGCAAACTGGCAGACGCGAAGAGATACCTGCATACGATGACGGAACTAGCCCGGATGCGATATTTGGTGTTATCACATACATCATCAACGATGCGCGGACAGGTGAGTTTGATGATTGCCCAGTGATGTGAGCTTTTGTGTTAAGCTGACCGCATATCCAATCGTGCTATGTTGCAAACATGTAACAAGTCGGCATTCTTTCCATGTGATGAATTGAGTTGCTTTTATTAAACCGGACAACATACCGGACATAAAACTAAGTGTTCTCAAATCGTAATCAGTTAAAACATGGAGTTACCTAGAGAATGCGTCTCTTACTCGCAGAAGATAATCGTGAGCTGGCTCACTGGCTGGAGAAAGCGCTGGTGCAGGAAGGCTTTGCCGTGGACTGCGTCTCCGACGGACGTGCCGCCGACCATCTGCTGCAGGGTGAAAACTACGCGGTCGCTATTCTGGACATCGGCATGCCCGGTTTTGACGGCCTGGAAGTGGTCCACCGCCTCAGAAAACGGGGGCAGACGCTGCCGGTGTTGTTTCTTACCGCCCGCAGCAACGTGGCGGATCGGGTGAAGGGACTGAACGCCGGGGCAGATGACTATCTGCCAAAACCGTTTGAGCTGGAGGAGCTTGACGCGCGTCTGCGCGCCCTGTTGCGCCGAAGCGAGGGTCGAACGCAGGAGCGCCAGCGCCTTGGGGAGCTGGAGTATGACGACGAGGGCTTTTTCCTGCTGCGCGATGAACCGCTTTCCCTGACGCCGCGGGAGCTCTCCCTGCTGAAAGTGCTGATGCACCGCCGGACCCGTCCGGTTTCACGACAGCAGCTTTTCGACCAGGTGTTCAGCCTGAACGACGACGTCAGCCCTGAAAGCATCGATCTCTATATTCACCGGCTGCGTAAGAAGCTGACCGGCAGCGGCGTGCGGATCACCACCCTTCGGGGGCTTGGGTACGTGCTGGAGTGCGGCGATGAGGTGGGTTAAGCCGCAGTCGCTCTATCTGCAGCTGTTGCTTTTCCTGGGTCTACCGCTGCTGCTGCTGTGGGGATTGTCGGCCTTTAACAGCTACGTTAGCGCGCTGCAGGCGGCCACGCAGGCCTACGATCGCACGCTGTTATCCTCTGCCCGCACCATCTCCGAGCGGCTGGAGGTGCGCAACAGCAGGCTGGCGGTGGACGTGCCCTGGGTGGTGCTCGACAGCTTTGAGCTCAACATGAACGACCGGCTCTACTATAAGGTGGTCGACCCCGACGGACGGGTGATCTCCGGCTATGACGATCTGCCGAAGATGCCGCCTGCGACGTCGCGCACCACGCTCTATCCGGCGCTGGCCTGGTTTTACCACACCGAATATCGCGGCCAGGCGATTCGGGTGGCGCGCCTGCTGCAGCCCGTAAATGAAGATAATGTTTTTGGCATGGCGGAGATTTACGTCGCCGAGACGCTCCAGTCCCGCCGCTATCTCGCCAGCCAGCTGCTCTTTTCATCCTGGGTTTCACAGGGGCTGCTGGTGCTGCTGACGCTGGTGCTGACCGCATGGCTGCTGCGCCGCGTGCTGCGCCCAATGCGCCAGCTTTCGTCACTGATGGTGCGGCGCGAGCCGGGCCTGCTCGCACCGCTGCCGGAGCTGCTGCCCTGGTCGGAGACCCGGCTGCTGATAGTCGCCTTTAACCGCTATATCGACCGGCTGCGCGGCGTGCTTTCGCGTCAGGAACGCTTTAACGCGGATGCGTCGCACCAGCTCAAAACGCCGCTGGCGGTGCTTAAAACCCAGGTCTCCGTCGCCCTCGCGCGTCAGGATCCCGCCCTGTGGCAGGAGAGTCTGCGGGCAATGAATGCCACCCTGGACGACACTATCGTGCTCACCGAGCGGCTGCTGCAGCTTTCAGCGGTGAAGGGAAAAGAGCAGGGGGATCGTCATTTTACGCCTGTGGATCTGGTTCAGGTGGTGCAGAACTGCTGCTTTTCCCGGCTGGCGCAGGCGCGGAGCAAGGCGATTGATTTAGGATATGACGGTGTACAGCAGCCGGTCACGATCGAAGGCGATGACGTTCTGCTGGGCGAGCTGTGCGCCAACCTGCTGGAGAACGCGATTAAATATACGCCTGCAGGCGGGACCGTGACCGTTTTCCTGCGCGTGGATGGCGGTGCCGTTGAGCTGAGCGTTGAGGACAGCGGCCCCGGCATTGAAGAGGATCAGATCTACCAGGCGATGCAGCCTTTCCACCGTCTGGACAACGTCGGGAACGCCGCCGGTTCCGGGATTGGGCTGGCGCTGGCGGGGGATATCGCCCGGCTGCACCGCAGCCATTTGCAGCTGACTCGCAGCGAAACGCTGGGTGGCCTTTGCGTCAAAATGCGCTTTCTGCTGCTTACGTAAAAAAGCCGGGGGTTTCAAATCGTTACAATCTTCCTGTCCGCCGCACGCAGAGTGCTTGATCCCCCGCAGACTCAGGTTAAAATCTCGCGGTTTTGGGGACTTCTCTATAATTATGCAGGATCGCGACAATGAAAAAAGTGGCATTACTGGGCCTCGGCCTGATGGTTGTATCTGCGGCGGCTAACGCCATTAGCATTAATGGTTCGGCGGGTCAGGACTATACCCACCTCGGTTTTGGCATGGGTACTGAGACCTCCGGTCTGGCAATGACCGGCGGCTGGACGCACAACGATGACGACGGCGACGCGGCAAGCCTCGGCCTCGGTCTGAATATTCCTCTTGGCCCATTCCTGGCCACCGTTGGCGGTAAAGGTATCTACACCAACCCAAATGACGGTGATGAAGGGTATGCGGCGGCTGTGGGCGGCGGCCTGCAGTGGAAAATTGGCGACAGCTTCGGCCTGTTTGGCGAGTACTACTACTCTCCGGATTCCCTCTCCAGCGGCATCGACAGCTATGAAGAAGCCAACGCCGGCGCGCGCTGGACCATCATGCGTCCGATTACCATCGAAGCGGGCTACCGTTATCTGAACCTGGCCGGTAAAGACGGCAACCGCGATAACGCGCTGGCTGACGGCCCGTACGTGGGCGTGAGCGCAGGCTTCTAATCGTTCCGGCGCGGCGTTCCGTCGCGCCAGTTTCTCTCATCTCCGCCCCGCGTTTGCGCTATAGTGTTTTGACCAAATAAGCGGGAGAACACAATGATTAACGTGGAGATGTTATCCACCGGCGACGAAGTGCTGCACGGACAGATTATTGATACCAATGCTGCCTGGCTTGCCGATCTTTTCTTTGAGCAAGGATTACCGTTAACGCGCCGCAATACCGTGGGCGACAATCTGGAGTCACTGGTCGCTGTTCTGCGCGAGCGCAGTGAACAGTGCGACGTGCTGATCGTGAACGGCGGGCTCGGCCCCACCGGTGACGATCTCAGCGCGCTGGCCGCCGCGACCGCAAAAGGCGAAGGGCTAGTGCTGCACGAGGCGTGGCTTTCGCAGATGGAACGCTTCTTCTCCGAACGTGGCCGCGTAATGGCCCCCAGCAACCGTAAACAGGCTGAAATTCCCGCCAGCGCAGAGCTGGTTGATAACCCGGTCGGTACCGCATGCGGGTTTGCCATGCAGCTGAACCGCTGCCTGATGTTCTTCACGCCGGGCGTGCCTTCCGAATTTAAGGTGATGGTCGAGCAGCAGATCCTGCCGCGCCTTCGCCAGCGTTTTACTCTGCCTGAACCTCCGCTGTGCCTGCGCCTGACCACCTTTGGCCGCTCGGAAAGCGATCTGGCCCAGAGCCTTGACCACCTTCCGCTGCCGCCGGGCGTCTCCATGGGCTATCGCTCCTCTATGCCGATCATTGAACTCAAATTAACAGGACCGGCCACGCAGAAAGAGGCGATGCTGGCCCTGTGGCCTGAGGTGCAGCGCGTGGCGGGCGAAAGCCTTATTTTTGAAGGGACGGAAGGGTTGCCTGAGCAGATTGCAAAACATCTGCAGACTCGCCAGCTCAGCGTGACCTTAAGCGAGCAGTTCACCGGTGGCCTGCTGGCGCTGCAATTGTCGCGCGTCAACGCGCCGCTGCTTGCCAGCGAAGTGGTGCCGTTTCAGCAGGAGACCCTGGCGCAAACCGCCCGCTGGGCTTCCGAAAGAAGGGTGAAGCATTTTGCCGGTCTGGCGCTGTTTGTCGGCGGGCTGGATGAGGATTACCTCAACTTCGCGCTGGCGACGCCGGAAGGCACCTGGGCGCTGCGGGTAAAAATGAGCATCACCCGCCACAGCCTGGCGGTGCGTCAGGAGGTGTGCGCCATGATGGCGCTGAATATGCTGCGCCGCTGGCTCAACGGCAAAGAGGTCGCCAGCGAGCACGGCTGGATTAACGTTGTCGAGTCGCTGTTCGTTGAGTAATGCCTGTGCCGGGGCCTTTCGCCCCGGCAACGTTCAGCCCAGCGCTTTCGCCAGCAGGGTAATCGGATGTTCGCAGCGCTTGCTGGTGGACATCTCAATCTGCCATTTACAGGTTTCGCAGTCCGTCACCACGATATCCGCGCCGCTCTCTTCAATCTGGCGGAACAGCGGGGCGCCAATTGCCTGCGAGGTTTCGTAGTTTTCACGCTTAAAGCCGTAGGTGCCTGCGATGCCGCAGCAGCGCGAATCCAGCACCGTCAGCTCCAGCCCCGGAATTAACCGCAGCAGCTCCAGCGTATAGAGCGACCAGCCCATTTTCTCCATATGACACGGGGTGTGATAGACCACCTTCAGCGGCAATGTTCCCAGCGGCAACGTCTGCCCGCTGTCCAGCTTGCGCCAGAGGAAGCGCGTCGCCAGCTCGATGTGCTCGCGCAGTCCGGCGTTATCCACGTCCAGCAGGTGCGGATACTCATCGCGCAGGGTGAAGGTGCAGGTGGACGACGTCGCCAGCACCGGCATGCCTTTATCGACAATCGCTTCGCGCAGGGAGGTGACGTTGCTTTTGGCCTGCCTGCGCGCTTTATCGGTAAACCCGTTGGCAATCAGCGGCACGCCGCAGCACTTCTCTTTGCTAAGCAGCTGTACGCCGGTTCCCATGGCGTTGAGCACCTTCAGCAGGTCTTTTCCCAGCTGCGGGTGGTTGTAGTTCACATAGCAGCCGTGGAAAAAGGCTACCCGATCGTCGTACTGCGCCTGCTGCTCCGCGACGGTCTTATACCAGCGACGGAAGGTGCCGTGAGAATATTTTGGCAGGCTGCGGTGATGGTCTATTTTAAGCGTGGCATCCAGCAGCTGACGCACCGGCTTGAGTGAGGTTGCGGCATTCACCAGCGGGGCAAACGGAGTGGAGACGCTGCCCATCAGATCGGTATGGCTCAGGATCGCATCGCGCAGTGACGGCTTTTGCGTGCTGTAGCGCGCCCGGGCGCGCTGGATGATGTCGCCGATTTTCACGTCCGACGGGCAGGCGACCTCGCAGCGCTTGCAGTTGATGCAGTATTTCAGCGCCTCGTCGTACAGCCTGCCGTCCTTCAGGCGCAGGCGCTCGCCGTCCGGCCCGGCCTGCTTTGGCCCAGGGTAGCGCGGGTTCACGCCGCTGACCGGGCAGACGGTGGTACAGACCGTGCATTTAATGCAGCTTTCGAAACGGGTGTCGTTCATTGTTCAGCCTCCACGCGCTGGATAATCTGCTCGGCTACATACAGCGCCGTGACGGCGCAAACCCCGCCGCCGCATCCCTGGGGGATCGGATCGTATCCGCCCAGCAGCGAGCCGATGGCAAAAAGATTACCGACGGGCATACCGGAAAGCTGCGGATGTAGCCGGTTATCGACAATTACGCCAAACTGCTGCCAGGGCTGCGGCGTGAAGAAATCACACTGATACCAGTCCGCGCGGGAAGCGGTTTGCCGCACATCCAGCCCCATAATCGCTTCCCGGATGCCCTCCCGGCTGCTCAGCAGCCCGTTGCTGAAGAAGCTCCCGCTCGCCAGCACCGTATAGCGGGCGCGAAGCGGAATATCCTCGTGGTTGCGCGTCCAGATTTCTCTCACCGCGCCGTCGGTCAGGGTGATTTTTTTCACCTCATCACCCGCCATCCATACGCCGCCCTGCGCAACAAACTGGCGCTGAAGCTGGGTGTGCAGACGAATGCCGGGTACGGAAGGCGGAAGCGTCGGCAGCAAACCGAGCGTGCAGGGCAGACGATCCGAGAGCCAGCGCCAGAGCCGGTTGTCGTTTAAACCAAAGCAGGCGGGCATTATCAGGGCATCGCAGGTTTCACCGAGCGGCCTGAGCGCCTCATACAGCAGCGGCCATTTCTCCTCGTTATCCAGAAAACGGGCGATATTCACCGCGCGAAACTCGCTCGGGTTATCGCGCAGGATATCCAGCTCGGGCAGCTCTATTTCTGCCGTGTCGGCGTTGATGCCCTGGCGACAGAGCGAGGCCGCCGCGAGATGGGGTTGAAAATCCAGAAAGCCGCTAATACCCACCACCCGCACTCGTCCCGCGCTGACGGGGGCCACGGGGACTTCCTCCGGGCTGAGCCACGCGGAGCGCAGAGTGCCGAGCGGCGTGATGCGCTGGTGATTTTGCCTGGCGCTTCCCTTCAGACGCGCGCCGCAGCCCGCCAGCAGCGCTTCGGCTTCCAGCGCAAAGCGGTCAATATGCTGCGCGCCAACCAGGTGATAGGGGTGCTCCGGCGGCAGCCTGTCGCGGTACGCTTCGTCCACCAGATCCAGCGATCCCGACGAGAAGTGCAGGGCGCTCTGGCCGCGGGTGATAATGGCGCAGCGCAGCCCCTGCTTCGTGAGTTTGATGCCGCAGAGCAAGCCTGCCAGCCCGCCGCCGACGATTGCGGTATCAAATTTCATCGTGTTGCTCCTTCTCCAGGCCGCAAAGCCCCTGATAGACCCAGCGGGTAAATTCGCTTTCGCGCAGGGCATCACCCCAGGCGACAGGCTGAATGCCTTTCCAGCGCTCGTTCAAAAACGCGCTGAGCTGATCGAGCGACTGGGTGGCGGTGGTGGTATGAAAACGCTGCAGCAGCCCGGCGGCACGACAGGCGCACAGTTCGCCCTGACAGGTCCCCATTCCGACGCGGGTGCGGCGGCGGAGATCCAACAGGCTGTTGACTGTCAGGTTCTCTACCGCGTACTGCACTTCGCCTGCGGTAACGGCTTCGCACTCGCACACCAGGCTGCGGCTCAGTCGTCCTTCACCGAGCCACTGCGGCGTTCTGTCGCCGTGGCGGTAGATGGCCGAACCGCGCAGCGGCGCGGGCAGGGAGATGATTTTTTGCAGCGTTTTTTCGGTAGACTGGCGCGATCCCGGCAGCGGCTGTTCTGCGGTAACGCACGGTTCGGTATTTCCGAGCTTGCGGCAGACGGCATCGGTCGCCCACTCGGCCATCAGCCGGTAGGTCATCAGCTTGCCGCCGGTAATGGTGATAAACCCGTCCATGCCGTCGCGCTCGGCGTGATCGAGCAGCACGATGCCCCGGCTGACGTTACGTCCGCTCGGATCGTTATCGCTGGCGACAAGGGGACGCACGCCCGCGTAGGCGCGCAGGATACGCGTCTGCGCCATCACCGGCGCCAGCTTTTCCCCTTCGCGCAGCAGAATATCCACTTCTTCGGCGGTGACCCGGTTGACGTCAATGTCGCTGTAGTCAACGTGCGTTGACGTCGTACCGATGAGCGAAATGGTGTCGCCCGGCACCAGAATGTCGGCGTCAGACGGTTTGCGGCAGCGGTTGATGACGTGGTTATTGATGCGGTGGTCAAGGATCAGCAGCGAACCTTTGGCCGGGAACATGCGGATGGATAAGTCGGCGTATTCCGCGATGCGCTGGCCCCAGATCCCCGCCGCGTTGACCACTACGGCGGCGTGCAGCTCGCTGTGCTCGTTGTACTGCGTATCAAACACCCGCACGCCGCAGATGCGATGACCCTCGCGGATAAGCCCGGTCACTTCATGTCCGGTCAGAATGCGCGCGCCATGCTCGCGGGCGTCCAGCATGTTGGCGGCGGTCAGGCGGAACGGATCGACGGTGCCGTCAGGCACCTTCACCGCGCCGATCAGCGTCGGGTTCACCGACGGCTCCAGCCGCCGGGCCAGCGCCGGATCCATAGCCTCAGCCTGAATGCCCGCTGCAGTACAGGCGGTTATGAAGGTTGACTGAAAGGCGAGGTCATCTTCGGGAAGGGTAATAAAGAGACCGTCGGTCGGCTCTATGCAGTGTCGGGCGATACGCTTGAGGATCTGGTTTTCAGCGATACATTCGCGCGCGGATTCACCGTCGGTGACCGCATACCGCGCGCCGCTGTGCAGCAGGCCGTGGTTACGCCCCGTCGCGCCGGTGGCGATATCGTGGCGCTCCAGAAGCGTGACGCTTAAGCCGCGAAGGGCGCAGTCGCGTGCGATGCCGGCGCCGGTTGCGCCACCGCCAATGATAATCACATCGCTGTAGCGTGGATCGTGAATTGTCATTGCCTTTCCTCTATGTTCGTTTTTTAGCATTTAGCCACATAGAACGTGTGGTTTGTTTGATTTCGAACATAAACGCGCGAAATTCGAAACTGAAACGTGATTTCATGCGCTTTTTTGCGCATTCTGTCATATTTCTGTAACAATCTGTGCGTTGATTCACAGTAACAAACCGCATGTTTTTTTAACATCCCCGCCTCTGTAACCAGGCGCGAGATGCCTGGTCATTTTTTGAAAGGCCACGGAGGCTGTTATGCTCAGTATCTTCAAACCTGCGCCGCATCGGGCGCGACTGCCAGAGGCAGAGATCGATCCTCTCTACCGCCGTCTGCGTTGGCAAATCTTCCTCGGGATCTTCTTCGGGTATGCGGCGTACTATCTTGTACGTAAAAACTTTGCGCTCGCCATGCCGTATCTGGTGGAGCAGGGCTTCTCTCGCGGCGACCTGGGCTTCGCGCTGTCGGGGATCTCCATCGCCTACGGTTTTTCTAAATTCATCATGGGTTCTGTGTCGGACCGCTCGAATCCGCGCGTGTTCCTGCCCGCCGGTCTGATCCTCGCGGCAGCGGTCATGCTGTTCATGGGCTTTGTGCCGTGGGCGACGTCCAGCATTGCCATCATGTTCGTGCTGCTGTTCCTCTGCGGCTGGTTCCAGGGGATGGGGTGGCCGCCGTGCGGACGTACCATGGTGCACTGGTGGTCGCAGAAGGAGCGTGGCGGCATTGTGTCGGTGTGGAACTGCGCGCATAACGTCGGGGGCGGGCTTCCACCTCTGCTGTTCCTGCTGGGGATGGCCTGGTTCAACGACTGGCACGCGGCGCTCTACATGCCTGCCTTTGGTGCTATTCTGGTGGCGATTATTGCCTTCGCCCTGATGCGCGACACGCCGCAGTCCTGCGGGCTGCCGCCAATCGAAGAGTACAAAAACGACTATCCGGATGACTACACCGAGAAGCACGAAGAAGAGCTGACCGCGAAACAGATCTTCATGAAGTACGTGCTGCCGAACAAGCTGCTGTGGTACATCGCGGTGGCGAACGTGTTCGTATACCTGCTGCGCTACGGCATCCTCGACTGGTCCCCGACCTACCTGAAAGAGGTGAAGCACTTCGCGCTGGATAAATCCTCCTGGGCGTACTTCCTGTATGAATACGCCGGGATCCCGGGCACGCTGATTTGCGGCTGGATGTCGGACAAAGTGTTTAAAGGCAACCGCGGCGCAACGGGCGTGTTCTTTATGACCCTGGTGACCATCGCGACTGTCGTTTACTGGCTTAACCCGCCGGGTAACCCATCAGTAGACATGGCCTGTATGATCGTTATCGGCTTCCTGATCTACGGTCCGGTGATGCTGATCGGTCTGCACGCGCTGGAGCTGGCGCCGAAAAAAGCGGCGGGCACGGCGGCAGGCTTTACCGGTCTGTTTGGCTACCTCGGCGGTTCCGTCGCGGCGAGCGCTATCGTGGGCTACACCGTTGACTTCTTCGGCTGGGACGGCGGCTTTATGGTGATGATCGGCGGCAGCGTGCTGGCGGTTCTGCTGCTGGTTGTTGTGATGATCGGCGAGAAACGTCACCACGCGGAAGTGCTGGCGCGTCGTCAATAAGGAGCATTGCGATGAAATTAACTCCATTAACCACCGGCCTGCTGCTGGCAGGCCTGATGACAGGCTCTGCCCTGGCGGCGGATAAAATCGTTATTGCCCACCGCGGTGCCAGCGGCTATCTGCCGGAGCATACGCTGCCGGCGAAAGCGATGGCCTATGCCCAAGGCGCGGATTATCTGGAGCAGGATCTGGTGATGACGAAGGACGACCAGCTGGTCGTCCTGCATGACCACTATCTTGACCGCGTCACGGACGTGGCGGAGCGTTTCCCGGACCGCGCGCGCAAAGACGGTCGTTACTACGCCATCGACTTTACCCTGGATGAAATTCGCTCTCTGAAGTTTACCGAAGGCTTTGAGATTGAAAACGGCAAGAAGGTGCAGGTCTACCCGGGACGCTTCCCGATGGGCAAATCTGACTTCCGGATCCATACCTTCCAGGAAGAGATTGAGTTTGTTCAGGGGCTGAACCACTCCACCGGGAAAAACATCGGTATCTACCCGGAAATCAAAGCGCCGTGGTTCCACCATCAGGAAGGGAAGGACATTGCCGCGAAGACGCTGGAGGTGCTGAAACAGTACGGCTACACCAGCAAGAAGGACAAAGTTTACCTGCAGTGTTTTGACGCCGCCGAGTTGAAGCGCATCAAAACCGAGCTGGAGCCGAAGATGGGGATGGATCTCAATCTGGTGCAGCTGATTGCCTACACCGACTGGAATGAAACCCAGGAGAAAAAGCCGGACGGGAAGTGGGTGAACTACAGCTACGACTGGATGTTCAAGCCGGGCGCGATGAAGCAGATTGCGCAGTACGCTGACGGCATCGGGCCGGATTATCACATGCTGGTGGCGGAAGGCTCAACGCCTGGCCACGTGAAGCTGACGGCGATGGTGAAAGAGGCGCACGCCAGCAAGATGCAGGTGCATCCGTACACGGTGCGTGCCGACCAGCTGCCGCCATATGCCACCGATGTGAATCAGCTTTACGAGGTGTTGTATAAGCAGGCGGACGTGGACGGGCTGTTTACGGATTTCCCGGATAAAGCGGTGACGTTCTTAAAATAGAAAAAGGGCCGTAAGGCCCTTTTTTACATCTCGATCTCAATATCGCCTTTTGCCCGGCAGCAGCAGGGCAAAATTTCCCCTTCACTGATAAAGGCCAGCGGTTCGGTCAGCCAGTCCACCTGGCCTGCGACCAGACGGCAGCGGCAGGAGCCGCAATAGCCTTCACGACACTGGTACTCTACCTCCACCTGATGCGCTTCAAGCGCCACCAGAAGGGAAGGGTGCTCATCCTGGCACAGCACTTCGGTGCCAGAAAGGCTCAGCGTTACGCGCGTCATCAGAGCTGGAAGTCGCTCAGGTCGTCGGTGTTGACTTCAGAATCAATCTGACCGACCAGATAAGAGCTCACTTCCACTTCCTGCGGCGCAACCTGCACGTTATCGGATACCAGCCAGGTATTGATCCACGGAATCGGGTTAGAGCGCGTCTGGAACGGCAGGTCCAGACCAACCGCCTGCATGCGGATGTTGGTGATGTACTCGACGTACTGGCACAGAATATCTTTGTTCAGGCCAATCATGGAGCCGTCGCGGAACAGGTAGTCAGCCCACTCTTTCTCCTGCTGAGCCGCCAGCACGAACAGGTCGTAGCACTCCTGCTTGCACTCTTCGGCGATTTCCGCCATCTCCGGGTCGTCCGTACCGCTGCGCAGCAGGTTCAGCATGTGCTGGGTGCCGGTCAGGTGCAGGGCTTCGTCACGAGCGATCAGACGGATGATTTTGGCGTTGCCTTCCATCAGCTTGCGCTCGGCAAAGGCGAAGGAGCAGGCGAAGCTCACGTAGAAGCGGATCGCTTCCAGGGCGTTTACGCTCATCAGGCAGAGGTACAGCTGCTTTTTCAGCGCGCGCAGGTTCACGGTAACGGTTTTGCCGTTCACGCTGTGGGTGCCTTCGCCCAGCAGATGCCAGTAGCTGGTCATCTCGATCAGCTCGTCGTAGTAGTGCGCAATGCCTTCCGCGCGCTTCTGGATCTGCTCGTTAGTGACGATATCGTCAAACACCACCGCCGGATCGTTCACGATGTTGCGGATGATGTGGGTATAAGAGCGGGAGTGGATCGTCTCGGAGAACGCCCAGGTTTCCACCCAGGTTTCCAGCTCAGGAATCGAGATCAGCGGCAACAGCGCCACGTTCGGGCTGCGGCCCTGAATGGAGTCCAGCAGCGTCTGGTACTTCAGATTGCTGATGAAGATATGCTTTTCGTGATCCGGCAGCGACTGGTAATCAATACGGTCGCGGGAAACGTCAACTTCTTCCGGACGCCAGAAGAAGGAGAGTTGCTTTTCAATCAGCTTTTCGAAGATGTCATATTTTTGCTGATCGTAGCGTGCCACGTTGACCGGCTGGCCGAAGAACATTGGCTCTTTGAGCTGGTCGTTTTTCGTCTGTGAAAAGGTGGTATATGCCATGAGTGTGTCCTGTCTTACGAAATAAAGGCGGGGATATCCCCGCCCTTCATTAGATCTTACATGCGCCGCTTTCGCAGCCATCGTCCTGAATTGACGGTACCAGGTCGTCCTGCGCGTCTTCTGCACCGTCACGGGTGTTGTGATAGTACAGCGTTTTCACGCCAAATTTGTAGGCGGTCAGCAGGTCTTTCAACAGCTGCTGCATCGGTACCTTGCCGGACGGGAAGCGCGTCGGGTCGTAGTTAGTATTGGCAGAGATCGACTGGTCGATAAACTTCTGCATGATACCCACCAGCTGCAGGTAACCGTCGTTGTTTGGCATCTCCCACAGCAGCTCGTAGTTGTTGCCCAGCGTTTCGTAATCCGGCACCACCTGACGCAGCACGCCGTCTTTCGACGCTTTAATGCTGACGTGGCCGCGCGGTGGCTCGATGCCGTTGGTAGCGTTGGAGATCTGCGAAGAGGTCTCGGACGGCATCAGGGCAGAGAGCGTGGAGTTACGCAGGCCGTGCGTTTTGATGGACTCGCGCAGGCCTTCCCAGTCCAGGTGCAGCGGCTCGCTGACGATCGCATCCAGGTCTTTCTTATAGGTGTCGATCGGCAGAATGCCTTTTGCATAGGTGGTTTCGTTGAACCACGGGCACGCGCCTTGCTCTTTCGCCAGCTCGTTAGAGGCTTTCATCAGATAGTACTGAATCGCTTCGAACGTCTGGTGCGTCAGGTTGTTAGCGCTGCCGTCGGAGTAACGCTTGCCGTTTTTCGCCAGCCAGTAGGCGAAGTTGATCACGCCGATACCCAGGGTACGACGGCCCATTGCGCCGCGTTTAGCGGCCGGGATTGGGTAATCCTGGTAGTCCAGCAGGGCATCCAGCGCACGTACCGCCAGCACGGCCAGCTCTTCCAGCTCGTCCAGGCTCTTAATCGCACCCAGGTTGAACGCGGAGAGCGTACACAGGGCGATTTCGCCGTTTTCGTCGTTCACGTCTTCCAGCGGTTTGGTTGGCAGGGCGATCTCCAGGCACAGGTTAGACTGGCGCACTGGCGCAACCGCCGGATCAAACGGGCTGTGGGTGTTGCAGTGGTCAACGTTCTGGATGTAGATACGGCCGGTAGAGGCGCGCTCCTGCATCATCAGGGAGAACAGGTCTACCGCCTTCAGGCGCTGTTTACGGATGCTGTCGTCTTTTTCATATTTGGTGTACAGACGCTCGAACTCGTCCTGATCGGCGAAGAACGCGTCGTACAGGCCCGGGACGTCGGACGGGCTGAACAGGGTGATGTCTTCCCCTTTCAGCAGACGGGTGTACATCAGCTTGTTGATCTGCACGCCGTAGTCCATGTGACGCACGCGGTTGCCTTCCACGCCGCGGTTGTTTTTCAGTACCAGCAGGCTTTCCACTTCCAGGTGCCACATTGGGTAGAACAGGGTCGCTGCGCCGCCGCGCACGCCGCCCTGAGAGCAGGATTTTACCGCCGTCTGGAAGTGCTTGTAGAACGGGATACAGCCGGTGTGGAACGCTTCACCGCCGCGAATCGGGCTGCCCAGCGCGCGGATGCGACCAGCGTTGATGCCGATACCGGCACGCTGGGAGACGTATTTCACGATGGCGCTGGAGGTGGCATTGATGGAATCCAGGCTGTCACCACACTCGATCAGTACGCAAGAGCTGAACTGACGGGTAGGGGTGCGCACGCCAGACATGATCGGCGTTGGCAGAGAAATTTTGAACGTCGATACCGCATCGTAGAAACGCTTCACGTAGTCCAGACGGGTGTCGCGCGGGTAGTTTGAGAACAGGCAGGCAGCCACCAGAATATAGAGGAACTGGGCGCTTTCGTAGATCTCACCGGTCACACGGTTCTGAACCAGGTATTTGCCTTCGAGCTGCTTCACCGCCGCGTAGGAGAAGTTCATGTCGCGCCAGTGATCGATAAACCCGTTCATCTTCTCGAACTCTTCTTCCGTATAGTCTTCCAGCAGATGCGTGTCGTATTTGCCCAGCTCAACCATTTTCACCACGTGATCGTAAAGCTTCGGCGGCTCGAACTGGCCGTAGGCTTTCTTACGCAGGTGGAAAATCGCCAGACGCGCAGCGAGGTACTGATAATCCGGTGCGTCGCGGGAGATCAGATCCGCCGCTGCTTTGATAATGGTTTCGTGGATATCAGACGTTTTGATGCCGTCGTAGAACTGAATGTGAGAACGCAGTTCAACCTGGGATATAGATACGTTATTCAGTCCTTCTGCTGCCCAGTCGAGAACTCGATGGATTTTGTCCAGATTGATACGCTCGGTAGTACCGTCGCGCTTTGTCACCAGCAGACTCTGATTCATGTGGGTTTTACCTGTCCGTGAAATAAAAAATATCCCCCGCTTATCCACAGATCCGTCTTGTGACTAACTCTGTGGATAAATACTACATATAGGGGGTTTGCGATAAGAAAAACGCTATATGGTGAGTATTCTAGTATCGAATCTTTTCAGCACAAGGGTTGATTTTGAGGTTAAATTGAGGTTGTGAAAGGGTAAAAAAGCGTAAGTCCTCGTACCGTAAGGCCTGGAAGAGATGTCAATAATTTAGAAAAAAAATTCAAAATTTGATCGAGTGCTGATTTCTTCAACGGGAGGTCAGAATTGCGCAACATGATGTCGCGCAATCATTATAAGAATAATGGATGACGTTAGTCGTTTTTGGCGGTTGTATGCAACATATAGTTAACATCCACGCCCGGGGCAAGTTTGAATTTATCCGTTAGCGGGTTGTAGTGCAGGCCCGTGATGTGCTGCTCCTTAAGCCACGTCTGGTCAACCCAGCCCAGCAGTTCGGCAGGCTTGATAAACTTCTTCACGTCGTGCGTCCCTTTCGGCACCATGCGCAGCACATATTCTGCGCCGACCACGGCCATCAGCCAGGCTTTTCCGTTGCGGTTGATTGTCGAGAAGAAGACCTGGCCGCCCGGCTTCACCAGTTTTGCACAGGCGTTTACCACGGACTGCGGATCCGGAACGTGCTCCAGCATCTCCATGCAGGTCACCACATCGTACTGGTGGGCATGTTTTGCCGCGTGCTCTTCCACGGTTTCCTGCACATATTCCACCTGTATACCGGACTCCAGCGCATGAAGACGGGCAACCTGTAGAGGCTCGAAGCCCATGTCCAGGCCGGTGACGGTGGCCCCTTCGCGCGCCATGCTCTCCGCCAGGATGCCGCCGCCGCAGCCGACGTCGAGCACTTTCTTACCGAACAGACCGCCGGAACGCTCCGCGATATAGCCCAGACGCAGCGGGTTAATACGATGCAGAGGTTTGAACTCACCTTCGAGATCCCACCAGCGGGACGCCACCGCTTCAAATTTGGCAATCTCTTCGTGGTCAACGTTGTGAGCCACCGGGGATTTTTCGGCATTCATGGGCGCTTTTACTCCTTATTTAGCAAGACAAATGAGTATATCAGGCAATCCCTGTGAATAAAGCGTATAGGTTTACCTGTATCACCGCGGCTGTGTTATAATTTGCGACCTTTGAATCCGGGATACAGTAGAGGGATAGCGGTTAGATGAGCGACCTTGCGAGAGAAATTACACCGGTTAACATCGAGGAAGAGCTGAAAAGCTCCTATCTGGACTATGCGATGTCGGTCATTGTTGGCCGTGCGCTGCCGGACGTCCGCGATGGCCTGAAGCCGGTACACCGTCGCGTACTATACGCCATGAACGTATTGGGCAATGACTGGAATAAAGCCTACAAAAAATCTGCCCGTGTCGTTGGTGACGTAATCGGTAAATACCATCCCCATGGTGATTCCGCGGTGTACGACACCATTGTCCGTATGGCGCAGCCATTCTCGCTGCGTTACATGCTGGTAGATGGTCAGGGTAACTTTGGTTCTATCGACGGCGACTCCGCCGCGGCAATGCGTTATACGGAAATCCGTCTGGCGAAGATTGCCCATGAGCTGATGGCCGACCTGGAAAAAGAGACGGTTGATTTCGTTGATAACTACGACGGCACGGAAAAAATTCCTGACGTTATGCCAACGAAGATCCCTAACCTGCTGGTGAACGGCTCGTCCGGTATCGCCGTGGGTATGGCGACCAACATTCCGCCGCACAACATCACGGAAGTGATCAACGGCTGCCTGGCCTATATCGACGATGAAGACATCAGCATTGAAGGGCTGATGGAACACATCCCGGGCCCGGACTTCCCGACGGCGGCGATCATCAACGGTCGTCGCGGCATTGAAGAAGCGTACCGCACCGGTCGCGGCAAGATTTACATCCGTGCCCGCGCCGAAGTGGAAGCGGACGCCAAAACCGGCCGTGAAACTATCATTGTTCACGAGATCCCGTATCAGGTGAACAAAGCGCGTCTGATTGAAAAAATCGCCGAGCTTGTAAAAGAAAAACGCGTTGAAGGCATCAGCGCGCTGCGTGACGAGTCTGACAAAGACGGTATGCGCATCGTGATTGAAATCAAGCGCGACGCGGTGGGTGAGGTTGTGCTGAACAACCTGTACTCCCAGACTCAGCTTCAGGTCTCCTTCGGTATCAACATGGTTGCGCTGCACCATGGTCAGCCGAAGATCATGAACCTGAAAGAGATCCTGAGCGCGTTCGTGCGTCACCGCCGCGAAGTGGTGACCCGTCGTACCATCTTCGAACTGCGCAAAGCGCGCGATCGCGCTCATATCCTTGAAGCACTGGCGGTTGCGCTGGCGAACATCGACCCGATCATCGAGCTGATCCGCCGTGCGCCGACGCCGGCAGAAGCGAAAGCCTCGCTGGTTGCGCGTCCGTGGGATCTGGGCAACGTGGCGGCGATGCTGGAACGTGCGGGCGATGACGCTGCGCGTCCTGAGTGGCTCGAGCCTGAATTCGGCGTGCGTGACGGTCAGTACTACCTGACTGAACAGCAGGCCCAGGCGATTCTGGATCTGCGCCTGCAGAAGCTGACCGGCCTTGAGCATGAAAAACTGCTCGACGAGTACAAAGAGCTGCTGGAGCAAATTGCTGAGCTGCTGCACATCCTGGGTAGCGCCGAGCGCCTGATGGAAGTGATCCGCGAAGAGCTTGAGCTGGTCCGCGATCAGTTCGGCGACGAGCGTCGTACCGAAATCACCGCCAACAGCTCTGATATCAACATTGAAGATCTGATCAACCGCGAAGACGTGGTAGTGACCCTGTCTCACCAGGGCTACGTGAAGTATCAGCCGTTGACCGACTACGAAGCACAGCGTCGTGGCGGTAAAGGTAAATCTGCGGCACGTATTAAAGAAGAAGACTTCATTGACCGTCTGCTGGTGGCTAACACCCACGATACGATCCTCTGCTTCTCCAGCCGTGGCCGTCTGTACTGGATGAAGGTCTATCAGCTGCCGGAAGCGAGCCGCGGTGCGCGTGGACGTCCAATCGTCAACCTGCTGCCGCTGGAAGCGAACGAACGTATCACCGCCATCCTGCCGGTACGCGAGTACGAAGAGGGCGTGAACGTCTTTATGGCGACCGCCAGCGGTACCGTGAAGAAAACCGCGCTGACCGAGTTCAGCCGCCCACGTTCCGCCGGGATTATCGCGGTAAACCTGAACGAAGGCGACGAGCTGATCGGTGTGGATCTTACCTCTGGTTCTGATGAAGTGATGCTGTTCTCTGCGGCCGGTAAAGTGGTGCGCTTCAAAGAGAACGCCGTGCGCGCAATGGGTCGTACGGCGACCGGCGTGCGCGGTATTAAGCTGGCGGGTGAAGACTCCGTTGTTTCCCTTATCGTTCCACGTGGCGAAGGCGCAATCCTGACTGTCACCCAGAACGGCTACGGTAAACGTACGGCGGAAAGCGAATACCCGACCAAGTCACGCGGCACGCAGGGCGTTATCTCCATCAAGGTTACCGAGCGCAACGGTTCCGTTGTGGGCGCGGTGCAGGTGGACGATGCCGACCAGATCATGATGATCACCGATGCCGGTACGCTGGTGCGTACGCGCGTATCCGAGATCAGCGTGGTGGGCCGTAACACCCAGGGCGTTATCCTCATCCGTACGGCGGAAGATGAAAACGTGGTCGGTCTGCAGCGCGTTGCTGAGCCGGTGGACGACGAAGAGCTCGATTCCATCGACGGCAGCGTCGCGGAAGGTGATGATGAAATCGCACCGGAAGCAGAGAGCGACGACGACGCAGCGGATGACGCTGACGAGTAATCTCTTCTGACGCATAAAGGGCCGGATTCCGGCCCTTTTCTTTTGCAGATGCAGATACGTGAACGTTGCGACAAGCCGCGTTTACCGCTACCTTAACCACATTCTTTTGACCCCGACGGCGGAGCCTCGCCCCTTTGAAATACCTCGTCTCCTTTCGTACCACGCTGAAAGTTTCTCGCTATCTGTTCCGGGCGCTGGCGCTCCTGCTTTGGCTGCTGGTGGCCTTGCTGTCGGTGTTTTACATCGTCAATGCGCTGAACCAGAAAGAAGCGGAGATCCGCCAGGAGTTTAATTTAAGCTCCGATCAGGCCCAGCGCTACATTCAGCGAACGTCTGACGTGATGAAGGAGCTGAAGTATATTGCCGAAAATCGGCTGACGGCAGAAAACGGTATCCTTGCCCTGCGCGGGCGCAATGACAAAACCGAAGTACCGGACTTCCAGCCGCTGTTCCCGGACTCCGATTGCTCCACCATGAGCAGCACCTGGCGCGGGTCGCTGGAATCCCTCGCCTGGTTTATGCGCTACTGGCGCGACAACTTCTCCGCCGCCTACGACCTTAACCGCGTATTCCTGATTGGCAGTGAAAACCTCTGCATGGCTGACTTTGGCCTGCGCGATGTGCCCGTCGAGCGTGATGATGCGCTGAAAAGCCTGCACGAGCGTATTGTGAAATATCGCAATGCGCCGCAGGACGAGCGCGGGAACAACATCTTCTGGATTAGCCAGGGGCCGCGCATGGGCGTGGGCTATTTCTACGCGCTGACGCCGGTCTACCTGGGCAATCGTCTGCAGGCGCTGCAGGGGATTGAACAGACCATCCGCATGGAAAACTTCTTCACGCCGGGCAGCCTGCCGATGGGCGTGACCATTCTGGATGAAAACGGGCATCAGCTGATCTCACTCGCCGGGCCGGATAAAAGTTTGAACGTCGATCCGCACTGGATGCAGGAACGCTCATGGTTTGGCTACACCTCCGGCTTCCGCGAGCTGGTGCTGAAAAAAAGCCTGCCGCCATCGTCGCTGAGCATTGTTTACTCGCTGCCGGTGGATATGGTCCTTGAGCGGATACGCATTCTTATTATGAATGCGATCCTGCTGAACCTGCTGGTGGGCGGGGCGCTGTTTACGCTGGCGCGCATGTATGAGCGGAGAATCTTTATTCCCGCCGAAAGTGACGCCCAGCGTCTGGAGGAGCACGAGCAGTTCAACCGCAAAATTGTCGCCTCGGCTCCGGTGGGGATCTGCATTCTTCGTACCCAGGACGGGACCAACATCCTGAGTAACGAGCTGGCGCACAACTACCTGAACATGCTGACGCACGAGGACCGGCAAAGGCTGACGCAAATCATCTGCGGCCAGCAGGTGAACTTTGTCGACGTGCTCACCAGCACCCACACTAACCTGCAGATCAGCTTTGTTCATTCCCGCTATCGCAATGAAAACGTAGCGATTTGCGTGCTGGTGGATGTCTCCGCGCGCGTGAAGATGGAAGAGTCGCTGCAGGAGATGGCGCAGGCGGCGGAGCAGGCCAGCCAGTCGAAATCCATGTTCCTGGCTACGGTCAGCCACGAGCTGCGTACGCCGCTGTACGGGATTATCGGTAACCTCGATCTGCTGCAGACGAAGGAATTGCCGAAAGGCGTCGACCGGCTGGTAACGGCCATGAACAACTCCTCCAGCCTGCTGCTGAAGATCATCAGCGATATTCTCGACTTCTCTAAAATTGAGTCTGAGCAGCTGAAAATCGAGCCGCGTGAGTTTTCGCCTCGTGAGGTCATGAACCACATCAGCGCCAACTATCTGCCGCTGGTGGTGCGTAAACAGCTGGGGCTCTACTGCTTCATTGAACCGGACGTGCCGCTGACGCTGCACGGCGACCCGATGCGCCTGCAGCAGGTCATCTCTAACCTGCTCAGCAATGCCATCAAATTCACCGATATCGGCTGCATTGTGCTACACGTCTGCCGGGCGGGAGATTACCTCAGCATCCGCGTGCGCGACACGGGGGTGGGCATACCGGCCAAAGAGGTGGTGCGTCTGTTCGATCCGTTCTTCCAGGTCGGCACCGGCGTGCAGCGTAACTTCCAGGGCACCGGTCTGGGGCTGGCGATTTGCGAGAAGCTCGTCAGCATGATGGACGGCGACATTTCCGTGGATACCGAGCCCGGCATGGGCAGCCAGTTCACCATTCGCATTCCGCTCTATTCCGCGCAGTATCCGGCAAAAGCCACGGTTGATGGGCTGAACGATAAGCGCTGCTGGCTGTCGGTCAATAATGCCTCGCTGAATGACTATCTGACGGCGCTGCTCGCCCATAGCGGCGTGAGGGTCTGTCGCTATGAAGGCCAGACGCCGGACGTGGACGATGTGCTCATCGCCGACGAGATGCCGGAACAGCCGTGGCAGGGGAGAGGAACGGTGCTCTTCTGCCGTCGCCACATTGGCATACCGGTTGAACGTGCGCCGGGGGAATGGGTGCACAGCGTCGCAACGCCGCATGAGCTGTTGAGCCTGCTGGCCCGTATCTATAAAGTCGAGCTGGAAGAGAACGACGGTGCAGTCGCGCTGCCGTCACCGGAAGGTCTGGCGTCAGTGAATGACGATATGATGATTCTGGTGGTGGATGACCATCCGATTAACCGCCGCCTGCTGGCTGACCAGCTCGGATCGCTGGGCTATCAGTGCAAAACCGCCAATGACGGCGTGGATGCGCTGAATGTGCTGAGTAAAAATCATATTGATATCGTGCTGAGCGACGTCAACATGCCTAACATGGACGGCTACCGGCTGACGCAGCGCATCCGACAGCTTGGCCTGACGCTGCCTGTCGTGGGCGTGACGGCGAACGCGCTGGCGGAAGAGAAACAGCGCTGTCTGGAGTCGGGCATGGACAGCTGCCTGTCGAAACCGGTGACGCTGGACGTGCTCAAACAAACGCTGTCTGTTTATGCGGATCGCGTGAGAAAAACCAGAATATAAAAAAGGCCCGTAAGGGCCTTTTACTTTTCACCCTCTCCCTGTGGGTGTACGGTCCGGGGACATAGTGAACACTTGTTCGGGGACATGGTAGACACTTACAACTAAGGCATAAGAACCCGTCTATGGAGTCGCTTATGCCCTGGGATGCGAGAGATACCATGTCATTACGTACCGAGTTTGTTTTGTTCGCCTCGCAGGACGGGGCGAACATCCGTTCCCTCTGCCGTCAGTTCGGCATTTCTCCTGCCACCGGCTACAAGTGGCTTCAGCGCTGGGCTGAGGAAGGTGCCTCCGGTCTTCAGGACCGCTCCCGCGCACCTCATCATTCCCCGAACCGCTCATCTGACGACATCACGGCCCTGCTGCGCATGGCGCATGACCGTCATCAACGCTGGGGCGCACGCAAGATTAAGCGCTGGCTCGAAGACCAGGGGCACCGTATGCCCGCCTTCAGCACCGTCCATAATCTGATGGCCCGTCACGGTCTGCTGCCGGGCGCATCACCGGGCGTTCCGGCTACGGGACGCTTCGAACATGACGCGCCGAACCGGCTCTGGCAGATGGATTTTAAGGGCCACTTTCCCTATGGCGGTGGCCGCTGCCATCCGCTCACCCTGCTGGACGACCACTCCCGTTTTTCCCTGTGCCTGGCGCACTGTACCGATGAACGGCGCGAGACCGTGCAGCAGCAGCTGGTCAGCGTGTTTGAACGCTACGGCCTGCCGGACCGGATGACGATGGACAACGGCTCACCGTGGGGCGACACCACCGGCACCTGGACAGTGCTGGAGCTGTGGCTGATGCGCCACGGTATCCGGGTGGGGCACTCCCGGCCTTATCATCCGCAGACGCAGGGCAAGCTGGAGCGTTTTCACCGCAGCCTGAAGGCGGAAGTGCTGCAGGGAAAATGGTTCGCGGACAGCGGTGAGCTGCAGCGCGCCTTCGACCACTGGCGCACGGTGTACAACCTTGAACGCCCGCACGAGGCGCTGGATATGGCGGTACCGGCCTCGCGTTATCAGCCGTCTGCCCGGCAGTACAGCGGCAGCGTAACGCCACCTGAATACGATGAAGGGGTGAAGGTCAGGAAAGTGGATGTCAGCGGAAAGCTGAGCATACAGGGTGTCAGTCTGAGCGCAGGCAAGGCGTTCAGGGGAGAACGGGTCGGGCTGAGGGAGACACAGGATGACGGCTGCTATGAAGTGTGGTGGTACAGCACGAAAGTGGGGGTGATCGACCTGAAGAAAAAGTCGATCACCATGGGTAAAGGATGTTAAAAAGTGTTCACCATGTCCCCGAACACCTGTCTACCATGTCCCCGGACTGTACAGTGGGAGAGGGGCGGGGTGAGGGCATCAGGCCGCACACCCGCCTGGGATCAATCCTTATCCGATGCGCTCAGCGTAACGGAGGAGAGATAGTTCAGCAGGGCAATATCGTTGTCCACGCCCAGCTTCATCATTGCTGATTTTTTCTGGCTGCTGATGGTTTTAATGCTGCGGTTCAGCTTCTTGGCAATCTCGGTCACCAGGAAACCTTCGGCGAACAGGCGCAGAACTTCGCTCTCTTTCGGCGACAGGCGTTTGTCACCGTAGCCACCCGCGCTGATTTTTTCCAGCAGACGAGAGACGCTCTCAGGCGTGAACTTCTTGCCTTTCTGCAGCGCAGCCAGCGCTTTTGGCAGATCGGTCGGGGCGCCTTGCTTCAACACAATCCCTTCGATGTCCAGATCCAGCACGGCGCTCAGGATCGCCGGGTTGTTGTTCATGGTCAGAACAATAATCGAGATGTCCGGGAAGTGACGTTTAATATATTTGATGAGCGTGATCCCATCACCGTATTTGTCTCCAGGCATAGAGAGATCGGTAATGAGCACGTGCGCATCAAGCTTTGGGAGGTTATTGATCAGTGCTGTAGAGTCTTCAAATTCACCGACTACATTCACCCACTCGATCTGTTCAAGTGATTTGCGAATACCGAACAGTACAATCGGATGGTCATCGGCAATAATTACGTTCATATTGTTCATGTATAAGGCTACCTTGCTACAGCAAGCTTTTGACGTAGGCGTCAATGTCGCTGATGTATTTTTCAATGCCAGAGGCATCTTTCTCACGAATTAGATGTTCCAGCGTTTCACATAACTGCTTGCCGGGAACCAGATTAAGCATGGCAAACACCCCTTTAAGCCGGTGTGCTGTCTGTGCCAGCGCTGCAAAATCATTCGCAGCGGACTCAGTATACAACCGCTTCACATCATCTGGTACTGTATCAACAAAGAGGGAATAGTATCCGCTGGCGTGAAGCTCGGCATTTTCATTACCGCCTAACGGGGATTCCGTTATCTCTTCCTGCGCCAGCTGCTCTTCTATTAGTTGTAGTACAGCTTCCTGCATCGCATTGCTTATATTAAAGTTGACGCGCAGCTGGCCAGGGCCGATTTTCCGCACGCCTGACTCATCATCGCTTAAAAGCAAGCCCGAGGCAGTAAGATTAGACGGATTATCAGTTAAAAACAGATCAAATTCTTGACTTGCCAGCCTTTCATCCGGCGTGATGCAGGCCGCGCCCCAGTTTTCGAGCTGACGAACCACAATATTGCGGATCTCGTTTGAGGTCACATCCACCATCACCACGACGTCATCCAGCAGGCGTTCTTCATCTTCTTCCTGCGGATTGGCGGCCATTTTCACGTGCAGAGAGTAACGCGTACCCAGTGATTCACGGGCCTTGATATTCAGATGGCCGCCGAGCTTACGCGCCAGCTGATCGCACAGCCAGAAGGTCAGGGCGTTAGCCTTGCCGTAATGATCGCTTTGCGTGTCATTCAGGAACGGGAAGTGCAGATTATCAATTTCACTCGCCGTCACGCCTTCCCCGGTGTCCAGAATGCGGAACGTCAGGCGATCTTCCGCCGACTCGTCGGTGCTCACTTCAAGGGTGATCTTGCCGATCTGCGTGGTGGTCACGGCGTACTGAATAATCATCAGCAGAATACGACGCAGCGCCTCGCGGTCGCCGTGACGTTCGTCATTGGCGGGTAAATGGTTGTTGATTAGCAGCTGCAGCCCTTTGCGCTTAATGACGGGCAGGACTTCCGGAACCACTTCATCGATCAGATCCTGAATGGAGAAGAGAGAAGGGGTGCCTTTCCAGAAATCATTCTCCAGCATGTTTGCCAGCTGGATCTCATCCACCATGCGGACCAGCGAGTCGGCCTGGCAGGCGAGCTGGTGGCTTTCAGACGTGTTTAACGCTGCCGCCTGGGTCGCCAGCGTTTTTAACGGCTGCTTGAAGGCATCGCCAATATTCTGCATGAATGCCGCGCGCCCCTGCTGGTTCTTCTCATACAGCCTTTGCGCCTGCTTGAGCTTTTTATTCACCAGCACTTCGCGATCCTGATCGCGAATGATGAAGATTTGCGTACGCGGTGCCACCTGGCTGCGGAACTGACGGATCTCGTAAAGTTCATTATTAATCGTGGCCTGAATAACCCCCTGGTGCTGATCCGCCATAGTGGTGATGTTCTGCAGATTAAGGTGCGGCAGCAGATGATCAGCAATTTTATTGCTCATCACCGTGCGATTCGCTTCCTGATCGTGAACTAACACCCCTAGCGGCAGCACGGAGACAATCTCTTCATTGAGCGCGCGCAATACGCGCAGCTCGTTGGTATTGCCCGCGGAGACCGCAGACGCGTCGCTCTGGCGTCCCGGCTGGAAGCGGAAGGTGCTGTAGCCAAACAGGGCCAGCGCCAGCAGACCAATATTCAGCAGCAGCGGCAGCAGAATATTTTGCAGGGTATCAAGCAGCAGCGTGCCGAACGGTACCTGCCACACCAGACGCATGCCGGTTGAGTTCAGCGACGAGGCAATTTCAATTTTCGAGCCGTTAAAGGAGATGGTGACGCTCTCTGCGGCCTCTTTGTCGGACGCCGCACGCATGTTCTGGGTGCTGCTGTCAGGCTCCAGACGGAAGCTGTCGAGCGGCATATCCGGCGGGATCAAATCATTAATGGGTAAATCGAAGGCCACGACCGTCGCCAGATGACCCGGCTGGTTAAAGGTGGTACGCAGGGTAAAATAGTGACCATTCTGCCAGGCCAATCGGCGCAGCGATGAGAAGCTCTCACGTTCATCAAGGGCATTGGCCTGCTGCAGCATTTCTGCCCGGCGGGAGTCGACAATGCTGCCGACCGTCGTCTCTTTAAATCCGGAAGAGAGATCTTTCAACGGCAGCGTCGAGATCAGGATCATGCTGTTGTCCTGACCGTTCAGATAGTACATCGACCACGGCACCGTTTCGGCGCCCCAGAGGGTATCCAGGTAGGTCGAAATACGCTGCGTCATCTCAAGGGTCGCGCTGTCGTGAGAGCCAAAGATAAGCGCTTCAGTCTTACGCTGCGGTTTTTCGAGATAGTAGACATCCTGCTTAAGCCGCGTCTCCTGAAGCCCATCTCCGGATGAGCTGGCAGGCGCTGCCGCAATGTTGTCGTAAATCTGCCAGGTGGCGTAGCGCCAGGTATCAATACGCTTGTGTACGGCGTGGGTAATATCCACCACCTGATAGCTCTTATCCTTCAGCCAGGCGTTAACCGCGCTCTGCACCATCACGCCCATTGTGACTAACAGCACCACGATCAAAAGAAGAAAGAAACGGGTGATGCTCCCGGGCAGAAGGGAGAATTTGCTTTGGGCGGTAGTTTCAGTCTGACTCATTGATATCTTTAACCCGTGATGGTCGTGCTCTGTGGCGATAGGGCAGTATAAAGGGTAATAACTGAATTTCCAGCGCCACTGTCCTTGAACAAGCGACTTTTTCGATGGCCCGTGCGAGAGAGAAAGGACGTCTTAAATGTGTACAAGAACATAATGTATGTACAAATAAAAAATGCATTTCGTCAGAAAATAGCACGAATTAACAAGAAATTAAGTTTTGAGCGAATTTTCCCATTATGCACAGGGGCGAGCGTGAATTTAGTTAATAGTCGTTACAATTACGCGGCGGTAGCACAAAAAAGGAAAAGTTACGTAAAGAAGGGTAAAAAAAAACCGAATGCGATGCATCCGGTTGAATTAGGGATAAACAGACATTCAAAGCTGAATGACGGTAATAAATAAAGTTAATGATGATAGCGAGAGTTATTTTAGAGACTGGAGTCGATCTTGTTTTGTCATTCAGTGCGGTAACGTTTTTTATTTTAACTCTTTGATATGTATTGGGTCATTTTTCGTTTTGATTATAAGTGCTAAATTTCTAAGCTTTTTGTGCTTTGTAAAAGTTCCTTTTCATTTACATTTTGAAACATGTTGATGGATAAATGAAACATCTTCAAAGTTTTCGTATCATATTCGCATTGGATTATTCTGTAATTTTGCGGAGAATGAATTTGCCGACTGGTTAATGAGGGTTAACCAGTAAGCAGTGGCAATTATAAGGCATATAACAGAGGGTTAATAAAATGAAAGTTAAAGTACTGTCCCTCCTGGTACCAGCACTGCTGGTAGCAGGCGCAGCAAATGCGGCCGAAATTTATAATAAAGATGGCAACAAATTAGATCTGTACGGCAAAGTTGATGGTCTGCACTATTTCTCTGACGACAAGAGTGCTGACGGCGACCAGACCTACATGCGTCTTGGCTTCAAAGGCGAAACTCAGGTTAACGATCAACTGACCGGTTACGGCCAGTGGGAATACCAGATCCAGGGCAACACGACTGAAAGCGATAACCAGTCCTGGACACGTGTGGCGTTTGCTGGTCTGAAATTCGCTGAAGCGGGCTCTTTCGATTACGGTCGTAACTACGGCGTGATCTACGACGTAACTTCCTGGACTGACGTTCTGCCAGAATTTGGCGGCGATACCTACGGCTCAGACAACTTCCTGCAGTCTCGTGCTAACGGCGTGGCGACCTATCGTAACCAGGACTTCTTTGGTCTGGTGGATGGCCTGAACTTTGCGCTGCAGTATCAGGGTAAAAACGGTAGCGTAAGCGGCGAAAACGACACTGGTCGTAGCACCCTGAAACAGAACGGCGACGGCTACGGCGCGTCCCTGACCTATAACCTGGGTGAAGGCTTCAGCATCGGTGGTGCAATGTCTTCTTCCAAACGTACCGCTGACCAGAACAACACCGCTAACCCGGCGCTGAAAGGCGAAGGCGATCGCGCTGAAGTGTATTCTGGTGGTCTGAAATACGACGCCAACAATATCTACCTGGCGGCACAATACTCACAGACCTACAACGCAACGCGTTTCGGCAACTCTCAGAGCAGCAGCGACATTTACGGTTTTGCTAACAAAGCGCAGAACTTCGAAGTGGTTGCTCAGTACCAGTTCGACTTCGGCCTGCGTCCATCCGTGGCTTACCTGCAGTCCAAAGGTAAAGACATCGAAGGATACGGCGATCAGGATCTGCTGAAATATGTTGATGTGGGTGCGACTTACTACTTCAACAAAAACATGTCCACCTACGTGGATTACAAAATCAACCTGGTTGATGAAAATGAGTTCACCCGTCAGGCCGGTATCGGCACTGATGATATCGTCGCGCTGGGTCTGGTTTACCAGTTCTAATCGCGTCATCGTGTGACTAAGGGGCCTGAAGGCCCCTTTTTTGTGTTTTTTTTTGGCCTCACAATGCAACCGTTTTGGTGTACTCTTGCCGCCCTGGCATGAGGATAATAATGAATGGACATGACTTTTTTACGCGCCAGCTTTCTGGCTATGCTTTTTTTCCTGACCGCGTGTGACGATTCCGCGCCCGTGGCGAAAACCGATGCACCCGCCGCGACGGTGCTCGAAGGCAAAACGATGGGCACCTTCTGGCGCGTCAGCGTGATGGGCCTGGATAAAACGCGCGCTGATGAACTTCGCGGTAAAATCCAGTCTCAGCTGGACGCCGACGACCAGCTGCTCTCAACCTATAAAAATGACTCGGCGCTGATGCGCTTCAATCTTTCCACCAGTACCTCCCTGTGGCCGGTGAGCGAAGCGATGGCCGATATCGTCACCGAATCAATGCGCGTGGGATATAAAACCAACGGCGCGATGGATGTCACCGTCGGGCCTCTGGTCAATCTCTGGGGATTTGGCCCGAACAAACAGCCGGATACCACACCCGATCAGGCGGCCATTGATGATGCCCGCGCCCGGACAGGGCTAAAGCATCTGACGGTGATCAACCAGTACGGCCAGCAGTATCTGCAGAAAGACATCCCCGATCTGTTTGTCGATCTGTCGACGGTAGGTGAAGGTTACGCGGCGGATCACCTTGCCGCGCTGATGACGCAGGAAGGGATATCGCGCTACCTGGTCTCCGTGGGGGGCGCGTTAGTCAGCCGGGGCATGAACGCCAGCGGTAAACCGTGGCGCGTGGCGATTCAAAAACCGACCGATCGCCAAAACGCCGTACAGGCCATTGTCGATATTAACGGGCACGGCATCAGCACTTCCGGGAGCTACCGTAACTATTACGAGCTCGACGGGAAGCGTATTTCGCACGTGATCGATCCGCTGACAGGACGTCCCATCACGCATAACCTGGTCTCGGTGACCGTGATTGCCCCCACTGCGCTGGAAGCCGACGCCTGGGATACCGGATTAATGGTTCTCGGCCCGGAAAAAGCCAAAGAGGTGGTTCGTCAGGAAGGGCTGGCGGTTTATATGATCACTAAAGAGGACGACGGGTTCAAAACCTGGAGCTCGCCGCAGTTCAACAGCTTCCTGGTGAGCGACAAAAATTAAAAAGCAAGGTTGCGGGTTTTTTATCACTGGCACTCGGGCACGCTAAAGGTATGCTTGTAAGAGGAGCTGATGATGAAAAATCCAACCTATATGAATGATGAGGATCGCTGGCAGGCCGTTCTGGCTCGCGATCCGCGCGCTGACGATCGGTTTGTCTTTGCCGTGCAGACGACGGGGATTTTCTGCCGCCCGTCATGCCGCGCCCGTCACGCGCTGCGTAAAAACGTCTGCTTTTATCCCGATGTCCAGCATGCCGTTCAGGCAGGGTTTCGCCCGTGCAAGCGCTGCATGCCGGACAAACGCGATCCGAATCAGCAAAAGCTGGCGAAAGTGGAGCACGCCTGTCGCCTTCTGGAGCAGGATCTCGCGCTGACGCTTGAAGGCCTGGCGCAGCAGGTCGCCATGAGTCCTTTCCATTTCCACCGGCTGTTTAAGTCCGTCACCGGGATGACGCCAAAAGCCTGGCAGCAGGCGGCGCGGGGGCAGCGTCTGCGCGCGGCGCTTGCGCAGGGAAACAAAATTACCGATGCCGTGCTGGCGGCAGGGTTTCCCGACAGCAGCAGCTATTACCGCAAAGCCAACGATGCGCTGGGGATGACGGCGAAGCAGTACCGCAAAGGCGAGGTAGCGGTGCGTTACGCCATCGGCGACTGTTCGCTGGGACGCTGCCTGGTTGCGGAAAGCGAGCGGGGAATTTGCGCGATACTGCTGGGCGACAACGATACCAAACTGGCAGAAGAATTTGCGACGCTGTTTCCAAACGCGGAGCATGCCCCGCAGGAAGATGCCTTTGCCCAGCGTATCAGCCAGGTCATTGCCAGTATTGATAACCACGCGGTGCCGCTGGCGCTGCCGCTGGATATACGCGGCACCGCGTTCCAGCAGCGGGTCTGGCAGGCCCTTCGTGACATCCCCTGCGGGGAAACGGCCAGCTATCAGCAGGTGGCGAAGGCAATTGGTCAGCCCAACGCGGTGCGTGCCGTCGCCGGTGCCTGTGCGGCAAACAGGCTGGCGATTGTGATCCCCTGTCACCGCGTGGTCCGCAACGACGGCGCGTTGTCGGGCTATCGCTGGGGGGCGGCGCGAAAAGCGCTATTACTGAAACGTGAGGCGAAACGCCGGGAGGGATAATGCTCGATCTTTTTGCGGATGCTGAACCGTGGCAGGAGCCGCTTGCGCCCGGGGCAGTGATCCTGCGCCGCTTTGCACTCTCCCGTGCGGCGGCATTGCTTGCCGGTATTGAAGAGGTCACGGCGGTTTCACCGTTTCGCCATATGGTGACGCCGGGCGGCTACACCATGTCGGTGGCCATGGCCAACTGCGGCGAACTGGGGTGGGCGACGAACGAACGGGGGTATGTGTATGCCCCGAACGATCCCACGACCGGCCGGCCGTGGCCTCCCATGCCTGCGGTGTTTCAGGCGCTTTGTCACGAGGCTGCCGTTGCAGCAGATTACCCTGACTTCCGGCCGGATGCCTGCCTGATTAACCGCTACGCCATCGGTGCGAAGCTCTCGCTGCATCAGGACAAAGATGAGCCCGATCTGCGCGCGCCCATCGTCTCGGTATCGTTGGGTCTGCCCGCCGTCTTCCAGTTTGGCGGATTGCGCCGCAACGATCCGCTCAGGCGCATTATGCTGGAGCACGGCGACGTGGTGGTGTGGGGCAGGGAGTCACGGCTGTACTATCACGGCATTCAGCCCCTGAAGCCCGGGGTTCATCCCCTCACTGGCGAGTACCGCTATAATCTGACTTTCCGTCAGGCGGGATTGAACAAACAAAAATAAGAATTATTCTTGATGTCCGCTCAGGGCAGTTTACACTGCTGGCTGATTTTTATTGTCCGGATTGCCTGCATGCAACTACTTCTTCTTGTCTGGCGTCAGTACCGCTGGCCCTTCATTGCCGTAATGGCCTTAAGCCTTGCCAGCGCGGCGCTGGGTATTGGCCTGATCGCGTTTATAAACGTGCGGCTGATCGAAATGGTCGATACCTCACTCTCGGTTCTGCCGGAGTTTCTCGGCCTGCTGCTGCTGTTGATGGCGGTTACGCTCGGCTCTCAGCTGGCGCTGACCGCGCTCGGCCACCATTTCGTTTTCCGCCTGCGCAGCGAGTTCATCAAGCGGATCCTCGACACGCAGGTTGAGCGCGTGGAGCAGCTCGGCAGCGCCTCCCTGCTGGCGGGGCTGACCAGCGACGTGCGCGCGATTACCATCGCGTTTGTCCGCCTGCCGGAGCTGGTGCAGGGGATCATCCTTACCTTTGGCTCGGCGGCCTATCTCGCCTGGCTTTCGACCAAAATGCTGGCGGTGACCGCGGTATGGATTGCCATCACCATCTGGGGCGGTTTCGTGCTGGTGTCGCGCGTCTATAAACACATGGCGGTCCTGCGCGAAACGGAAGATAAGCTCTATAACGATTACCAGACGGTACTGGAAGGGCGCAAAGAGCTGACCCTCAACCGCGAGCGTGCCGAGCATATCTTCAATAACCTCTATATCCCGGACGCGCGCGAATACCGGCACCACATTATTCGCGCCGATACCTTCCACCTGAGCGCGGTGAACTGGTCCAACATTATGATGCTGGGCGCCATTGGCCTGGTATTCTGGATGGCGAACAGCCTGGGCTGGGCGGACACCAACGTGGCGGCGACCTACTCGCTGACCCTGCTGTTCCTGCGTACGCCGCTGCTCTCGGCCGTCGGCGCATTGCCCACCTTGCTGAGCGCGCAGGTGGCGTTTAACAAGCTTAAGAAGTTCGATCTGGCGCCATTTAAGGCTGAATTCCCGCGCCCGCAGGCCTTCCCGAACTGGCAGACCCTCGAGCTGCGCGACGTGACGTTCCGCTATCAGGACAACGCCTTCTCCGTGGGACCGGTCAACCTGACGATTCACCGCGGCGAACTGCTGTTCCTCATCGGCGGCAACGGTAGCGGAAAATCCACGCTGGCGATGTTGCTCACCGGACTTTACCAGCCGCAGTCGGGCGAGATCCTGCTGGACGGTAAGGCGCTGAGCGCGGAGAAACCTGAGGATTACCGCAAGCTTTTCTCAGCGGTATTCACCGATGTCTGGCTGTTTGACCAGCTGCTGGGGCCGGAAGGGCAGCAGGCCAATCCGGCGCTGGTTGAGAAATGGCTTGCGCAGCTGCAGATGTCGCACAAGCTGGAGCTCCAGGACGGCAAAATCCTGAACCTCAAGCTCTCTAAGGGTCAGAAGAAGCGCGTGGCGCTGCTGCTGGCGCTGGCGGAAGAGCGTGACATCATCCTGCTGGATGAATGGGCGGCGGATCAGGACCCGCACTTCCGCCGCGAGTTTTATCAGGTGCTGCTGCCGCTGATGCAGGAGATGGGCAAGACCATTTTCGCCATCAGCCACGACGATCATTACTTCATTCACGCCGACCGTCTGCTGGAGATGCGCGACGGCAGGCTGAGCGAGCTGACCGGCGACGAGCGCGATGCGGCGTCGCGTGACGCGGTGGCGCGCACGGCCTGATGCCCTCACTCTAACCCTCTCCCACGGGGAGAGGGGATAATCGTGGCCGTAATGCCGCTTTTTTCTCCATCCCGCCTCGCTGTTTATTCTTATTTACATATCCTCGCGCTATGCTTAGTCTCAACTCATTTAATGGATTTATGATTGATGTCGGTATTAAAGAAAAACAGCGCCAGGCAGCGTGACCAGGAACGTGCGCGACTCATCTGGCTTCTCACGACCGATAAAGCGGTCACGTCTACGCTATTAGGCAAACTGACCCTGGCTGAGCAATATGATGTCGGCACCTTAGCCGACGATATTGCTGAGGTAGGTGCGCTGGTTGCTCATTTACCGCCGCCGGATCTGGCGGATACCCTGGAAGCGCTCCCTTCGGAAGAGCGTCACGCCCTCTGGCGCCTGGTACAGGATCACGAGCGCGGCCAGGTTCTGCTTGAAGCCTCCGAAAACGTCTGGGATGACCTGATCGACGAGATGAGCGATCGGGATATCCTCGACGCCCTGCAAACCCTGGATATCGACGAGCAGATTTACCTTGTACAGCATCTGCCGCGTAACCTGACCGGCCGCCTGCTGGCCTCTCTGCCTGCCGATGAACGTGCGCGCGTGCGTCAGGTGATGCACTACGAGAAAAACAGCGTCGGCGCGATCATGGAGTTCGGCGTTATCACGGTACGTCCGGACGTCACGCTCGGTACCGTGCAGCGCTACCTGCGCCGCCTGGGCAAAATGCCGGACAACACCGATAAGCTGTTTGTCACCTCGCGGGATAAAACCCTGCTTGGCGAGCTGGAGCTGAAAACCATCCTGCTCAACAGCGCCCAGCAGCGGGTGAGCGAGGTGATGGAAAACGAGCCGATGGTCTTCTCCCCGGAAGACGATGCGGAAAAAGCGGCGCGTACCTTTGAACGTGATGACCTTGTGAGTGCGGCGGTCGTAGACTCCGTTGGCAAGCTGATGGGCCGTCTGACCATCGATGAAATCGTTGACGTGGTTTATGAAGAGACCGATAACGACCTGCGCGCGCTAGGCGGGATCAGCGCCGAAGATGACGTCCACGCCTCCGTCGGTAAGGCGGTGAAAACCCGCTGGGCCTGGCTGGCTATTAACCTGTGTACCGCCTTCATCGCCTCCCGTGTGATTGACGGCTTTGAACACACCATCTCGCAGCTGGTGGCGCTGGCCTCGCTGATGCCGATTGTGGCCGGAATTGGCGGCAACACCGGAAACCAGACCATCACCATGATCGTCCGCGCGCTGGCGCTGGAAAATATTCAGCCCGGTAACTTCGCCTTTCTGATCTTCAGGGAAATGGGCGTGGCGCTGATTAACGGCCTGGTATGGGGCGGCATTATGGGCGGCATCACGTGGTGGCTGTATGACGATATGGCCTTAGGCGGCGTGATGATGCTGGCGATGGTGCTGAATTTGCTGGTGGCATCGATGATGGGCGTCATTATCCCGCTGACGATGACCAAACTGGGGCGCGACCCCGCGGTGGGGTCGAGCGTGATGATCACCGCCATCACCGATACCGGCGGTTTCTTTATTTTTCTTGGGCTGGCAACGATTTTTCTGCTTTAACCCGACGCTTAATGCGGGCGGGGATCAGTGCCATGACGATAATCCCGCCCAGCACGCCAACCGCCAGATTGCCGGTTGATACCGTGGCGGCTACCGTCACCAGCATCACCACCGTTTCGGCAATCGGGGCTTTTTTTATCGTGGCGGGCTGAAGGCTGTGCCAGCTGAAGGTTTTGAAGGCAACAATCGCCATAATCCCCGCCAGCACCGCCATCGGGATTTTGGCCATCACTTCGCTGAGCGCCGTTACCAGGAGCAGCAGCACGATGCCCGCCGCAATGGTTGAAATGCGGCTTCGTCCTTTCCCCATCTCCACGTTAACGATGGTTTGTCCGATCATCGCGCAGCCCGCAATGCCACCGTAGAGCCCGGCCATGATATTCCCCACGCCCAGCCCGATGCTCTCGCGACGCTTGCTGGAGGGCGTAACCGTCAGTTCATCCACCAGTTTTGCCGTCAGCAGGGACTCCAGCAGACCGACGAAGGCAATACTCAACGCGCACGGCCAGATAATGTTCAGCGTCTGTAAATTAAGCGGCACCAGCAGCTCGGTAAATCCAGGCAGACCGCCAGTCATTGAGCCTTCATCACCGACAGTCGGCAGGATCTGACCGGTGGTGACGGTGAAAAGGGTTAACAGCACAATCGCAATCAGCGGGGAAGGGACGCTTTTAATATAGCGCGGCACCCACAGCACAATCAGCAGCGTCAGCACGAACAGGCCCACAATCAGCGGGCTTCGGCTCCAGAAATGCGGCACCTGAGCGAAGAAAATCAAAATGCCAAGGGCGTTAACAAATCCGGTCATCACCGACTGGGGAATAAAGCGCATCAGCCTTGCCATGCCCAGCACGCCAAACAGAATCTGGATCACGCCAGCCATCAGCACGGCGGGAAGAATGTACTGTACCCCGTGCTGATGCACCATCGGGCCAATCACCAGCGCTACGGAACCGGCCGCAGCCGTGACCATCGCCGGACGACCGCCCAGCACGGAGAGAGCAAGACACAGCACCACGGAGGCGATCAGGCTGACCTTCGGGTCAACGCCCGCCACCACGGAAAATGAGATCACTTCGGGGATCAGCGCCAGAGCGGTAATCACGCCCGCCAGCGTTTCACGCGCCAGTTGTTTAGGGGAGTGCAGCACGCTGGCTACACTGTCTTCAGGGGATACGGCAGAATGAGGTAAGGACATAACAGTTCGCTGGTTAGGGCAGGCTTCCGTGCGCGCGATCACAAAGTGCAGCATAGTAGCCATAAATTCCTCCTTATACCAGTTGCGCGCCGCAATCCCCTACAAACAATCCATCATTAAATTTCACAATTACAATAATTTCGTAACCTTTAAACAATATTTAAAAGTTGTTACCGTGCCCACGCAGCTTTTTTCACCTGCAATTTCCACGCATCAAGCACTTTTACACTAAGGCATAAATTATGAAAAAAATGACTGCCATGCTCTTTTCTCTGGCCGTCGGGCTCAACGCCGTCTCAATGGCAGCGAAAGCAGACGCACCAAAAGAGCAGGAAACGGACGTCCTTTTAATTGGTGGCGGTATCATGAGCGCCACGCTGGGAACCTATCTGCAAGAACTGCAGCCGGACTGGTCCATGACCATGGTCGAGCGCCTCGATGGCGTGGCGCAGGAGAGTTCGAACGGCTGGAATAACGCTGGTACGGGCCATTCGGCACTCATGGAACTGAACTATACGCCGCAGAAAAAGGACGGTTCCATTAGTATCGAGAAGGCGGTAGAGATTAACGAAGCGTTCCAGATCTCGCGTCAGTTCTGGTCCCACCAGGTCAACAGCGGCGTGATGCACGACCCGCACTCCTTCATCAATACCGTGCCGCACATGAGCTTTGTGTGGGGCGAGCAAAACGTGAATTTCCTGCGCGCGCGCTACGCTGCGCTGCAGCAGAGCACCCTGTTCCGCGGGATGAAATACTCCGAAGACCACGCGCAGATTAAAGAGTGGGCGCCGCTGGTCATGGAAGGCCGTGACCCGAACCAGAAAGTGGCGGCGACCCGTACCGAAATTGGCACCGACGTGAACTACGGCGAAATTACCCGTCAACTGGTGGCGTCCCTGAAGAAGAAAGATAACTTCAATTTGCAGCTCAGCACCGAAGTGCGCGGCTTTAAGCGCAATGCGGACAACAGCTGGAGCGTGACGGTTGCCGATCTGAAAAACAATGAAGCCGAGCACGTCATTAAGGCGAAATTTGTCTTCATCGGTGCGGGCGGCGCGGCGCTGAAGCTGCTGCAGGAGTCCGGTATTCCTGAAGCTGACGACTACGCGGGCTTCCCGGTCGGCGGCCAGTTCCTGGTGTCCGAGAACCCGGAAGTGGTGAACCGTCACCTGGCAAAAGTGTACGGTCAGGCTTCCGTCGGTGCGCCACCGATGTCCGTTCCGCATATCGATACCCGTATGCTTGACGGTAAACGCGTGGTGCTGTTCGGACCGTTCGCGACCTTCTCAACCAAGTTCCTGAAAAACGGCTCCCTCTGGGATCTGCTGAGCGCGACCACCACCTCTAACGTCAAACCGATGATGGACGTGGGCCTGGATAATTTCGACCTGGTGAAATACCTGATTAGCCAGGTGATGCTTTCTGATGAAGAACGCTTCGAGGCGCTGAAAGAGTACTATCCGCAGGCGAAGAAAGAAGACTGGCGTCTGTGGCAGGCGGGTCAGCGCGTGCAGATCATCAAGCGCGATCCGAAAGAGGGCGGCGTGCTGCGTCTGGGGACCGAAGTGGTGAGCGATAAGGATGGCACGATTGCCGCGCTGCTGGGTGCGTCACCAGGTGCATCTACCGCTGCGCCAATCATGCTGCACCTGATGGAAAAAGTGTTTAAAGACAAAGTTGCCAGCCCGGAATGGCAGGCGAAGCTGAAAACCATTATTCCATCCTACGGCACGAAGCTGAACGGTAACGTGGATGCGACGGAACAAGAGCTGGAGTACACCAGTCGCGTGCTGCAGCTACAGTACGTGAAGCCGCAGGCTGCGGATGCTGCGCCGAAGGCGGAGCTGAAGCCTCAGCCGGAAAACAAGCCGGTTGCGGATATCGCGCTGTAAGGTAAAAGCAAAACGGTAACATCTGTTACCGTTTTTAGTTTAGCAGGTCGGGTAAGGCGAAGCCGCCACCCGACTTGTTTTTAACGTACTACCGCTTGTCCGACCGTCTCTTCTGCCTTCCACACGCGATATTTTACTTCCACGTTTTCAGGCGTATATACCACGATCGGCAACTTGCTGTTGTAGCGCAGCAGGCTGTTGTCGCCCAGATAGGCCGTCACAAATTTCTTCTCTTTCTTGCCGTCCGGGCAGGCCATCATGGTAGAGACCGGAGAGGTCACTTTATCAAAGACGTAATAGTCATAACCCCAGCCTTCCAGGGTTTTGCTTTCCAGTTGGCCGCCCAGACGATGCTGATTGCAGTCCACTTCCAGCGTCTTGCCAATTAACAGTTCGACTTTGTAATTCGCTTCGTCCTGCTGAACCGGCAGTTGAATCACCTGACGCTTCATGCCTTTTTCCGCTTGCGGATAGGGTGCAACTTTTTCCAGCGGCTGCGCTTTTTGGGCGTCGCTGGCGAAAGCGCTGGTGCTGACGCACGCGGCGGCGAGAAGCGCGATGGCAAATTTAGGTGCGTTTTTCATTGTCATTCCTTTATGTCAAAACGGTCCTGAACAGACTAACATAACGAGTATGAATGATTGGTGTGATTTACTTACATTTTCATTATATGCAGCGTAATAAACTTAATATTAACCGTTTTGGCAGGTGTTTGTACTGGTGTGGAGTGTGGCGGGCGTTCGTGTTATTTTAGTCCATCGATAATGTTATTCATCTGTGAAAGGGAAGAGAGATGGTTCGTGCAAAACTGAAAACACCTGAAGGCCGCAAGTTCCTCCTGGCGCTACTCGTCGTGTTTATGATTGCTGCCGCGTGCGTCGGGCGGGCCACCATTGTTGGCGTCATTGAACAGTACAACATTCCTCTCTCCGCCTGGACCACCAGCATGTATGTGCTGCAGTCGGCGATGATCTTCGTTTACAGCCTTGTCTTCACCGTTCTGCTGGCCATTCCGCTGGGCATTTTCTTCCTGGGCGGACGTGAAAAACACTGAGCATTCACCTGCTATAAGAAGCCAGCCTGCGGGCTGGCTTTTTTATATGTGATGATATTTATTCGCATTTCCAGGGTATTCTGTGTCGAACAAGGTTGTTCGACATAAATCAGGAGATGTTCAATGTTATCCCGGTTTGCAACGCTCAGCCGGATCCCGAAAGGCGTCTGGGTTGTGGGTGGGGTCAGTATGCTGATGGATATCTCCTCGGAGATCATTCACAGCCTGCTGCCGCTGTTTATGGTCACGACGCTGGGAGCCAGCGTGATTTTCATTGGCTTGATTGAAGGCCTGGCTGAAGCCACCGCGCTGTTTATCAAAGTTTTTTCCGGTGCCATCAGTGACTACCTGGGTAAACGTAAAGGACTGGCGGTGCTGGGCTACGGTCTTGGCGCGCTGAGTAAGCCGCTGTTCGCTATCGCCTCTTCGTCGGGCATGATTCTGGGGGCACGCTTAATCGACCGGGTAGGGAAGGGGATCCGGGGCGCGCCGCGCGATGCGCTGGTCGCTGACGTTACGCCGCCGGAACTTCGCGGCGCGGCCTTTGGGCTGCGTCAGTCGATGGATACCGTCGGCGCATTTCTCGGGCCGCTGCTGGCCGTAGGCTTAATGCTGCTGTGGAACGATGATTTCCGTACTATCTTCTGGATCGCGGTGATCCCCGGCGTCCTCGCCGTTGCACTGCTTTTTTTCGGCCTGCATGAGCCGAAAACGCCCGTCGAACATAAACGCACGAACCCCATCAAAAAAGAGAACCTCAGGCGTCTCGGGAAAGGCTGCTGGTGGGTTATTGGCCTGGGCGCCATCTTCACGCTCGCACGTTTCAGTGAAGCCTTTCTTGTCCTGCGCGCACAGCAGTCGGGGGTGCCGCTGGCGCTGATCCCGCTGGTGATGGTGGCCATGAATTTGCTCTATTTCCTTTCTGCCTATCCGTTTGGCAAGTTATCGGACGGGATGAGCCACACCCGACTACTGCAGTGGGGCCTGGTGATGCTGATTGGGGCAGATATTGTGCTGGCGCTAAGCACCCACTGGGCTGGAATGCTTCTGGGCGTTGCGCTTTGGGGAGTGCATATGGGGATGACGCAGGGGCTGCTGGCGGCAATGATCGCAAAAACAGCTCCTGCGGATCTGCGCGGTACCGCCTACGGCATTTTTAGTCTGGTCAGCGGCGTGGGATTGTTAGTCGCCAGCCTGGGCGCCGGGGCCATCTGGGAAACGTTTGGCGCGGAATATACGTTTTATGCCGGAGCCGTGATTTGTCTGGTTACGCTGATGTACCTGCGCAAAACCCCGGACGAGGCAAAATAAAAAACCAGCCGTAAGAGGCTGGTTTTCAATGTGTTTTTGGTCGGCACGAGAGGATTTGAACCTCCGACCCCCGACACCCCATGACGGTGCGCTACCAGGCTGCGCTACGTGCCGACGCATAGAAAGAATACTACTCGATTCCGTTTCGAATGCAAGGGAATCCGTCGCTAACTGGTTTATTATTAATCAGTTAGCGATGAAGCGCTTCTCATCCGTCAGAACCTGTAACAGCAGGCTAAGCTGTGGTTTCTGGTCCTTCAGCCGTTCACCCTGCAGATTATAGGTCTGATAGTTCCCGTTGCTGTTCAGCACCAGCGTCAGCTTCGGCGTGGTCACCACCAGCGTGTTGCCGTCAGCTGCAGTCACCCAGTTATGGCGGCGCGTGGCGCTGAAGAGATCCTGCCCCTGCGAATACTCGTTTGCTGGCGTACTGACGTGCAGCAGGCGCTGCATCAGGGTCGTCATTACGTCTTTATGTTCTGTGAGCATATTGATGCGCTGCGCCGGCGTTCCCGGCCAGTGGATCACCAGCGGAACATGCAGGTTTGGACGTGACCAGCTCATGCTCTTCGTCTCGTCGCCTAACGGTACGCCATGCCCCGCGGTCACGATCACGACCGTGTTATCAAGCTTGCCTGATTCACGTAGCGCGTCAAGCACGCGGCCAATCTGTGCGTCAACATCGCTGGCCGCGCGGCCGTAGCGGCGCGCAAAGCCTGCCTGGTTGCTGTCGTTAAGCGTTGTGCCGTTAAAGGCCACCCACGAGAACCAGCGGTTATCTTCCTGCGCGTAGCGCTGCAGCCAGTTTATCCACTGGTTTGCGGTCTGGGCATCAGACTGGCTCTGCGCGGCAGGCAGTGAGAAATCAGAGAGCAGCGCCTGGCGGTACAGTGAACTGTTGAAGCCGTCCGATGAGAACAGCCCTAACTGATAGCCCTGCTGATTAAGCCCGGTGATCAGCGCCGCAGGAATGCGCGCAGACAGCACGCCGTCCATGTATCCGGCAGAAATGCCATAGAACAGGCCAAAGATACCCGCATCGGTTGAGTTACCTGAACTCATATGCTGGGTAAACGACACGTTCTGACTCGCGAAATCGGCCAGCGCAGGCATCTGCTTCTCGTAACGAGAATAGTTGAGGCCATCGACGGTAATCAGCAGGACGTTTTGCCCGCGACCCATATCACGATAGCGCAGATCGCTCAGTGGATACTGCACGCTAACCGCTTCCGGATTACCCTGTTCGACCAGACGGCGCTGGTACTCCTGGGCATCAAGCAGGCCGTGTTTCTCAAGGAAACGACGGGCCGTCATCGGATAAGAGAGCGGCAGGTTCGCGCGCTGCATGGTAATAGGGCGATAGAAGTTCGCATCCGCCCAGATATACATGAGGTGCGAACTGATAAATGAGACGAAAAAGAGCGCGGCGACGGGCTTCGCGTAATGGCGGCGTCGGGTCAGGCTGCGGAGCTTTTGCCAGCTCCAGGTGGCAAACAGCATCTCGATCAACAGGATCACCGGAACGCTGATGAACATCAGCTGCCAGTCACGGGCCGTTTCGTTCTGGTCGGGGTTGATCACCAGTTCCCAGACGATAGGGTTGAGATGCAGGTGGAAGCGGGTGAACACTTCACTGTCGATAAGCAGCAGCGTCATCCCCACCGTCGCAAGGATTGCGGACAAGAACCGCATCAAACGCTGCGACATGACGATAAACGTCAGAGGAAACAGGATCAGCAGATAGGTGGCGAATACCAAAAAGCTAAAATGACCAACAACGCTTATCCAGGAGTAGATACGCCCGGTTAGCGTTGTGGGCCAGTCTGCGACAAACAGATAACGACAGCCAATTACCGTCGCCAGCAGAATGTTGAACAGGGCAAACCAGTGTCCCCAGCTGACCATCTGGGAGACTTTTTCACGGTAGCGCTGACGATTCGTCACCATAAACTGTTGTTCGTTTCCCTTAATGGGCCTGGTCGTTGCTGACGGATGACTGTAACGCCTGGGCGAAAGATTTGGCGATCGCCTGACGCTGAGCCGGAGCAACGCTGGTGTTGATAAGGTTGGTGACCATATTTCCCAAAACCATCAGGGAGAGATCGGTCGGCGTTTTATGTTTTTCCAGTACGTTGACCAGCTCACTGAGCAGTTGTTCAACGTGTTCATCACTGTAGCGGGAATGTTGTGGCATAAATCAAAATCAGTTTGTTGATGAAAGGGCAACATATTACCGTAGCAACAGCTTTTTTTCCCCTTTTTTATCTGTTGTTGCACACATGTCCTGGTGGTGGTTGAATACCGCCCGGTCTAAAAGGAGAGTTTATCATGAGTCTGGAAATCAACCAGATTGCCTTGCACCAGCTTATCAAGCGTGATGAGCAAACCCTTGAAGTGGTGCTACGCGATTCGTTACTGGAACCCACGGCAACCGTTGTGGAAATGATGGCAGAGCTGCATCGCGTCTACAGCGCTAAAAATAAAGCCTATGGTCTGTTCAGTGAAGAGAGTGAGCTGGCCGATAGCCTGCGCCTGCAGCGTCAGGGCGAAGAGGATTTCCTGGCGTTTAGCCGCGCGGCAACCGGGCGTCTGCGCGACGAGCTGGCGAAATATCCGTTCGCCGACGGCGGTATTGTCCTGTTCTGCCACTATCGTTACCTGGCGGTCGAGTACCTGCTGGTTACCGTGCTGAATAACTTAAGCAGCATGCGCGTGAACGAGCAGCTGGACATCAGCTCAACGCACTATCTGGATATCAACCATGCGGATATTGTGGCGCGCATTGATTTGACCGAGTGGGAAACTAACCCGGAGTCGACCCGCTACCTCACCTTCCTGAAGGGGCGGGTGGGCCGCAAAGTGGCGGATTTCTTTATGGACTTCCTCGGTGCCAGCGAAGGCCTGAACGCCAAAGCGCAGAACAAAGGGCTGCTGCAGGCCGTTGATGACTTCACGGCGGAAGCGCAGCTCGATAAATCTGAACGCCAGACCGTACGTCAGCAGGTTTACAGCTACTGCAACGAGCAGTTGCAGGCCGGGGAAGAGATTGAGCTGGAATCCCTGTCAAAAGAGCTGGCGGGCGTCAGCGAAGTGAGCTTCCAGGAATTCACCGCGGAGAAGGGCTATGAGCTTGAGGAGAGCTTCCCGGCGGATCGCAGCACGCTGCGTCAGTTAACCAAATTTGCCGGCAGCGGCGGTGGGTTAACCATCAACTTTGACGCTATGCTGTTGGGAGAACGCATCTTCTGGGATCCGGCCACCGATACCCTGACCATCAAAGGTACGCCGCCGAACCTGCGCGATCAGCTTCAGCGCCGCACGTCTGGCGGTAAATAGCAGCCATAAAAAAACCCCGCCGAAGCGGGGTTTTCTCGACAGGTTTGCGATTACGCGCGAACGAAGTCGATGTGAGTCAGTTTTGGCTTGAACGCGTGACGCTGAACAGCCTGAACCTTCACTTTTTCTTCTTTACCGCCAACAACGATGGTCAGAACTTCGCTGTAGAACTCAGCTTTGGTCTGCATGTTCCACACTTTGTCGTGATCCAGTTCGATAGCAACTGGAGCAGCTTCGCCACCGTAAACGATAGCCGGGAACTTGTTAGCGTTACGCAGGCGGCGGCTCGCACCCTTACCCTGCACGTTACGTACTTCTGCTTCGATAGTGAACATTGATTTCTCTCTGTATTTAAAACCCTACTACAGGCGACCCAGCAGCAGGTGAGTGTTCTGCCCCACGGATGTGAAGCGGGCGGCATTTTATACTCAAATGCCCCGCACATCAATGAAAAGTCCCGTTAACCGCGCAATTCATTTGCCCGACGGAAGCGACCTTCATAGTCAAAGACCTTCTCGCGAACCTGCCAGAACTGGCCTTTCTTACGGGCGACCACGAAGTCGGGGTGGCGCAGCAGCGCCTGCTGATGCACGATATCCGCCACGGTTATCCAGCGCAGCGGCACGCCAGGCGTACGGGTATGCGGCCGGATAAACAGCTGCTCAAATGCCGTGCGCTGGGCAGGCGTCTGAACCCTGAACCGTTCGCTGACGTCAGCGCCATCCTCATCGTAATAGGTGATTTTCAGCCATTCGCCTTTTTCATCCGCGCCGGGCTGCAGCGCCATGCCGGAGCAGCGCAGCACCAGCGCATCTTTCAGCTTCAGCGCCGCTTTCAGCATGTCGTCCGGGTCCACCAGTACCGTGTCGCACTCACGGCAGCGGCGGGCGGCGATGTCATTTTCGGCGTTGCACTGCGGGCAGTTTTTGAAGCGGAAGCGGAAATCGCACTGCTCGCGATGCCCCTCATCATCCTCAAACCAGCCCTGACAGCGGCGGCCAAAGTGTTCAATCAGCGTGCCGTCGGCGGTGGTTTTTCCCCAGAATGTGTTGGCAAAGCCGCATGCCGGGCAAAACACCTGTACCGGCACGTTGTCGCTTTTGCCTTTTGGCGCGCCCACTTCCGGGGAGTACAGATCGTGCGGGTTGCCGGCGTAATCCAGTATCAGGCAGTCGGTTTTGCCCGGCGCCAGGCGCAGGCCACGGCCGACAATCTGCTGATACAGGCTGACGGATTCCGTCGGGCGCAGAATCGCAATCAGATCGACGTGCGGGGCGTCAAACCCGGTGGTTAATACGGAGACATTCACCAGGTAGCGGAACTGCTGGGCTTTGAAAGCCTCAATCAGCCTGTCGCGCTCCGGGCCGGGCGTTTCGCCAGTGATCAGCGCTGCGTCGTCAGCGGGTAGCAGTCCCGTGATTTCGCGCGCATGTTCGACGGTGGCAGCAAAAATCATCACCCCTTTACGCGTTTGCGCGAACTCTTCAATCTGGCTGATGATATGCGGCGTGATCCGCTTCTGTTTTTTCAGTTCATGGTTAAGATCCGCCTCGCTGAACAGCCCGTTGCTCTGCGCCTGTAAGCGGCTGAAATCGTACTGCACGACCGGCATATCCAGCCGCTCGGGCGGCGTCAGGTAGCCGTGCTTAATCATGTAGCGCAGCGGAAGTTCATAGATACAGTCGCTGAACAGCGCTTTCTCGTCGCCGCGCACCATGCCGTGATAATGAAAGCGGTAGATCCAGCCTTTGCCCAGACGAAACGGGGTTGCCGTCAGGCCGAGCAGGCGTAAGTGAGGGTTCACCTCTTTAAGGTGAGTGAGGATTTGCTGATACTGGCTGTCGTCGTCATCGCTGATGCGGTGACATTCGTCGACAATCAGCAACGAAAACTCGCTGCGGAACAGATCCAGGTTGCGGGCCACCGACTGTACGCTGCCGAAAACCACTTTGCCGTGGCTCTCTTTGCGCTTCAGCCCGGCGGCGAAAATGTCGGCTTCCAGCCCCAGCGCACAATATTTGGCATGGTTTTGCGCCACCAGCTCTTTGACGTGGGCCAATACCAGCACGCGACCGCGCGCCAGGCGCGCCAGTTCGGCAATGACCAGGCTCTTGCCTGCACCGGTCGGGAGGACAATGGCCGCCGGTTCCCGGTGTTTACGGAACCAGGCGAGCGTCGCGTCAACGGCTTCCTGCTGATAGGGACGAAGAGTAAAAGTCATGGGGTCTCGGTTTCGTTAATCCGCATATAGTATGCCACGAAACTTTTTCCCTTGAGTGGCGCAACCAGACCATTATACTGAACCGTTCCTGACTGCTTCTTTTTTCGGACGCACGGTCCGACATCCAGCACCATTAAGGCTAAAAAGATTTCATGCGACTTGATAAGTTTATCGCTCAGCAACTCGGCGTAAGCCGCGCTATTGCCGGGCGCGAAATTCGCGCCAACCGCGTTACCGTGGATGGCGACATTGTGCGAGACAGCGCGTTCAAACTGCAGCCTGACCATCAGGTTGAGTACGACGGCAATCCGCTGACCCAGCAGCACGGTCCCCGCTATTTCATGCTCAATAAGCCGGAAGGCTATGTCTGCTCAACGGACGATCCGGATCACCCGACGGTGCTCTATTTCCTCGACGAGCCGGTGGCGCACAAGCTGCACGCCGCGGGCCGCCTCGACATCGACACCACCGGTCTGGTGCTGATGACCGACGACGGGCAGTGGTCGCATCGCATCACTTCCCCGCGCCACCACTGCGAGAAAACCTATCTGGTCACGCTGGAGTCACCGGTTGCGGATGACACGGCAGAGCAATTCGCGAAAGGCGTTCAGCTGCATAATGAAAAGGATCTGACCAAACCCGCCGTGCTTGAGGTCATCACCCCGACGGAGGTCCGTTTGACCATCAGCGAAGGACGCTACCATCAGGTGAAACGCATGTTTGCTGCCGTGGGTAACCACGTTGTGGGCCTGCACCGTGAACGCATCGGTGCGATTGCGCTCGATCCCGACCTGGCGCCCGGTGAATATCGTCCGCTGACGGAAGAAGAGATTGCCAGCGTCGGTCTGCCTTCGCACTAATTTCAGGAGAACCCTGTGACCACCAGGCCACACTCGTCGTTCAAAATTGTCTTCATTCTTGGCCTGCTGGCGATGCTGATGCCGCTGTCTATCGACATGTATCTGCCTGCGCTGCCGGTGATTTCCGCCCAGTTTGGCGTACCGGCAGGCAGCGCGCAGATGACGCTCAGCACCTATATACTCGGTTTCGCGCTCGGACAGCTGCTGTATGGCCCAATGGCCGACAGCCTGGGGCGTAAGCCGGTTATTCTTGGCGGGACGCTGGTCTTTGCGGCTGCAGCGGTCGCCTGTGCGCTGGCGCAGAGTATCGATCAGCTGATTATCATGCGCTTCCTGCACGGGTTGGCCGCCGCTGCCGCGAGCGTGGTGATCAACGCCCTGATGCGTGATATCTACCCGAAAGAAGAGTTCTCCCGCATGATGTCGTTCGTCATGCTGGTGACGACGATTGCGCCGCTGGTGGCACCGATGGCCGGTGGTGCGGTGCTGGTGTGGTTTAGCTGGCACGCGATTTTCTGGATCCTGGCGCTGGCCGCGCTGCTGGCCTCGGCGATGATTTTCTTCTTTATTGATGAAACGCTGCCCGTCGAGCGCCGCCAGAAATTTCATATTCGAACCACGATAGGCAACTTTGCCTCGCTGTTTCGCCACAAGCGGGTGCTGAGCTACATGCTGGCGAGCGGGTTCAGCTTCGCCGGAATGTTCTCCTTCCTGAGTGCCGGGCCGTTTGTCTATATCGAGCTGAACCACGTTTCGCCGCAGCACTTTGGCTATTATTTTGCGCTCAATATCGTCTTCCTGTTTGTCCTGACCATCATTAACAGCCGCTTTGTCCGGCGGGTGGGCGCGTTGAACATGTTCCGCGCCGGGCTGTGGATCCAGTTTGTGATGGCGGTCTGGCTGGTGGTGAGCGCGTTTCTGGACGTGGGCTTCTGGGCGCTGGTGATCGGCGTGGCGGCCTTTGTCGGCTGCGTGTCGATGATCTCGTCCAATGCGATGGCGGTGATCCTCGACGAATTCCCGCACATGGCGGGAACCGCATCGTCACTGGCGGGAACCTTCCGCTTCGGGATTGGTGCCATCGTCGGGGCGTTACTCTCTATGGCGACCTTTACTACGGCCTGGCCTATGCTGTGGGCGATGGCTTTTTGCGCAACCAGCTCTGTGCTTTTCTGTCTTTACGCCAGCCGGCCGCGAAAACCGGCGCACTAACGCGCAGATAAGGCCCGAAAGGGCCTTTTTTGTTGACGCATATCAACCAAACTCGCGTTCGTTTATTCCGTGTTTGTTTATTTTATGTAAAATCTATTTATGTAAAAAGTCACATCATTGTATTCAAAAAGGTTGAGTTAGATCGCAGAAACGGGTACATATAGCGCCGACGCGAGCCTCGATACCGATAAAAAAGCGCTGAATAGTGCAGGTTGGCGATGATGTGTTACTATAAATGTAAATAAATTGTGAAGTAAATTTTGCTTCCGGGGAACGAACGTGAATACATTACAACTCTCCATTGTCCATCGCTTGCCCCAGAGCTATCGCTGGTCGGCGGGTTTTGCAGGCTCGAAAGTTGAACCGATTCCGCAAAGCGTCGCGGGCTGTGAGAATTGCCTGGTGGCGCTCAAGCTGCTGAGCCCGAGCGACGAAAATGCGTGGCGGGTGATGGAGCGTCTCAGCCAGGCCCTGACGGATATCGAAGTGGACAGCTCCGTACTGGAGTGCGAAGGGGAGCCGTGCCTGTTTGTCAAAAGCCAGGACGAATTCGCCGCGACCTGCCGCCTGAAAAATTTTGGCGTTGCGATTGCTGAACCTTTCTCCGGCCAGTATCCGTTTTAAGCGCTAGTCTGCCGCGAGCAGCTGGCGCGTGTAGCTCTGCGTTGGCGCAGTAAATACGCGCTGGCAATCACCCTGTTCGACCACCTCACCCTGTCGTAGCACAATCACCTGATGGCATAGCGCCCGCACCACCTGTAGATCATGGCTGATAAAGATATAGGCCAGTCGGTGCTTTTCCTGTAGCCCTTTGAGCAGCGCCAGGATCTGCGCCTGTACGGTTCTGTCCAGAGACGAGGTCGGTTCATCCAGAATAATCAGCTCCGGTTTCAGGATCAGCGCGCGGGCGATGGCGATACGCTGGCGCTGTCCGCCGGAAAATTCCGCAGGGTAGCGGTGGCGAGTGTCGGGATCTAAGCCCACTTCCGCCATCACCCGCATGACCTCCTGTTCCCGCTGTTGCGCACTCAGGCCAGGCTGGTGAACGCGCAGGCCCTCTTCGATAATCTGCAACACGCTGAGGCGCGGGTTAAGCGAGGAGTTGGGATCCTGAAATACCACCTGCATGCGGGGCCGCACGGGCAGCATCTGGCGGCGGTTCCAGCGGTGCAGCGGCATATCGTCAAACAGGATCTCGCCCTGAGAGGCAATTAAGCGCAGCAGCGCCTGACCGGTAGTGCTTTTCCCCGAACCGGATTCGCCCACCAGCCCCAGGGATTCACCCGGTCGCAGCGAGAAGCGGATATTTTTCAGCACCGGGTTCTGGTCAACGATGCGCCGCAGAACGCCTTTGCGGATCGGGAACGAGACGGATAAATCATCGACGCGCAGCAGCGGTGTGCTGTCTGCCGTGAGAGGCACCGGGTCGCCGGAAGGTTCGCTGTCGAGCAGGCGCTGCGTATAGGGATGCTGCGGCGCGTTCAGCAGCATGGACGCGGTATTCTGTTCAACGCAGCGCCCGTTTTGCATGACCGCGACGCTGTCGGCCAGCTTTTTCACGATGCTCAGGTTGTGCGTGATAAACAGCAGGCTCATGTCCAGCTCGTCACGCAGCTCCCTCAAGAGCGTCAGAATTTGCGCCTGCACCGTGACGTCCAGCGCCGTCGTCGGCTCGTCGGCAATCAACAGTTCGGGGCGCGTGAGCAGGGCCATGGCAATCATTACCCGCTGGCGTTCGCCGCCGGAGAGCTGATGCGGAAAATCATTCAGCCGTTTGGCCGCGTTGCGTATGCCTGTTCGTTCCAGACAATCCAGAATTTCGCCCCGCGCGGCCTCTTTGCGCATCCCCCGATGAAGTGACAGCACTTCATAGAGCTGTTTTTCCAGCGTATGCAGTGGGTTGAGCGACACCATCGGCTCCTGGAAGATCATGGCAATCTTATTGCCGCGAATACCGCGCAGGGTATGTTCATCAGCGTGCAGCAGCGAACTGCCGTGGAACAGAATATCCCCTTGCGGATAGCTCACGGGCGGGGAGGGCAGCAGACGCAGGATGGAGAGCGCCGAGACGCTCTTGCCCGAACCGGATTCACCCACCAGCGCCAGCGTTTCACCGCGCTGGATCTGCAGCGACAGGTCGGTGACCACGGTACGTGTCTCGCCCTGCTTCGAGAAGGCAATCGACAGGCGATCAATACTGAGAAGAGGCTGCGTCATCTTATACCGCCTTGTTGGGATCGAAGGCATCGCGCACGGCTTCGCCAATAAAAATCAGCAGCGAAAGCAGCACGGCCACGGAAAGAAAGGCGGTGATGCCCAGCCACGGCGCCTGCAGGTTGTTCTTGCCCTGCAGCAGCAGTTCGCCGAGCGACGGCGACCCCAGCGGCAGGCCGAAGCCCAGAAAGTCCAGCGAAGTGAGGGTGGTGATGGAGCTGCACAGAATAAAGGGCAGGAAGGTGAGGGTTGCCACCACGGCGTTAGGCAGCATATGGCGGAAGATAATTCCCCGGTCGCTCACCCCAAGCGCCTGCGCGGCGCGAATATAGTCGAAATTACGGGTGCGCAGAAACTCTGCCCGCACCACGCCCACCAGCGCCATCCAGCCGAACAGAACGGTGATGCCCAGCAGCCACCAGAAGCCCGGCTGTACCACGCTGGAAAGCAGAATGATCAGAAACAGCGTTGGCATACCGGACCAGACTTCGATGATACGCTGCCCCCACAGGTCAATTTTTCCGCCGTAGTAGCCCTGAACGGCGCCGGCCACTACGCCCATTACGCTGGAGAAGACGGTCAGCATCAGTCCAAAGAGAATAGAAATCCGCGTACCGTACAGGATGCGCGCCAGCACGTCGCCGCCGTTGGCATCTGTTCCCAGCCAGTTTTGCGCAGAGGGCGGAGAAGGGAAGGGGGTTGTGGTCGCGAAGTTAATGCTGTTGGCGCCAAAGCGTACCGGAGCCCAGAGGGCCCAGCCGTGCTGTTCGATCTGCTGGCGCAGCCACGGATCCTGGTACTCCGCCGGGGTGGCAAACGGGCCGCCGAAGTCGCTTTCACTGTAGTTAGCCAGTACCGGCACGTACCAGCGGTCGTTAAAGTGCACCAGCAACGGTTTGTCGTTGGCGATCAGCTCCGAACACATGCTCAGGACAAACAGGACAGCAAAAATCCACAGCGACCAGTAGCCGCGGCGGTTATGGCGAAAACGGGCCCAGCGGGCCTGGTTAACGGGGCTTAAACGCGGCATCAGCGGCCCTCAAAATCAATTCGGGGATCGACCAGCGTATAGCTGATATCGCTGATGATATTCAGCAGCAGGCCAATCAGGGTGAAAATATAGAGCGTGCCAAACATTACCGGATAATCGCGCGATACGGTGGCTTCGTAGCCCAGCAGGCCGAGACCGTTGAGCGAGAACATCACCTCAATCAGCAGCGAGCCGGTAAAAAACATGCTGATGAACGTGGCTGGAAATCCGGCAATCACCAGCAGCATGGCGTTGCGGAAAACGTGTTTCCACATAATCTGCTTCTCGCTGACCCCTTTGGCGCGGGCGGTCACGACATACTGCTTGCGGATTTCATCGAGAAAGGCATTTTTCGTTAACATGGTCAGGGCGGCAAACCCGCCGATCACCGTCGCCAGCACCGGCAGCGTGATATGCCAGAGATAGTCGGTGATTTTCTGGTACCACGGCAGCGTGCTGAAATCGGCGGAGACCAGCCCCCGCAGCGGGAAGATGTCGAAATAGCTGCCTCCGGCAAAGAAGACAATCAGCAGAACGGCAAACAGAAACGCCGGAATAGCATAGCCGATGATGATGAAGGTGCTGCTCCAGATATCGAAGCGGCTGCCGTTATGCACCGCTTTTCGGATCCCGAGCGGTATAGAGACCAGATAGATAATCAGCGTGCCCCACAGCCCCAGCGTGACCGAAACCGGCAGGCTTTGCTTGATCAACGTTAATACGGACGCACTGCGGAACAGGCTATCGCCAAAATCAAAGCGGATATAATCCCAGAGCATCTTGAAATAGCGCTCGTGTATCGGCTTATCAAAGCCGTAGCGATGGGTGATCTCGGCGATCACTTCAGGATCCAGCCCGCGCCCGCCGCGGTAGTGGCTTTCACTGATATTTCCCACACCGGTTCGCGCATGGCTGGCGCCCATGCCTTCGCCGCCGCCGGGCATGCCGCCGCTGTTACCAAACTCAATGGCGGCAATGGCCTGGTCGACCGGCCCGCCCGGGGCAATTTGCACGATAAAAAAGTTAATGGTGATAATGGCCCACAGCGTGGGAATGACCAGCAGAAGACGGCGTATTAAATAGGCACCCATGATAATTCCTTATCGCCGCTCGGCGGGCAGTCTGGCGGCTTTATTCACGTCATACCACCAGGTGTCAAAGCCCAGAGAATAGACAGGGCGCACGGCAGGCACGGAGAACTTGTCCCAGCGCGCAAGGCGGTCTTCGCCCATATACCACATGGGCAGCATGTAGTAGTTCCAGGTTAACACCCTGTCGAGGGCGCGACCAAGCGGCAAGAGCTTATCTTTATCGCCCTGCGCCGCCACAATTTTTGCAATCAGGGCATCAATCGCCGGGCTTTTTACGCCTGGCGAATTGTACGAGGAGTCGATGTAGCTGGAGGCCCAGGAGATTTGCAGATCCGAGCTGGGCCACGGCTGCGCGGGCCACAGGCGTTGCATCATGTCGTAATCGCGGCTGCGCATGCGGTTGGTGATCTGCGCGTTATCGACCTGGCGAATGTTCATGGTGATCCCCAGCCGCGCAAGGTTGTGCTTAAACGGCAGCACCCACTGATCGTTGCCACCGGAGGAGAGCAGCAGTTCAAAGCTTAAAGGCTTGCCGGTTTTCGCATTGACGCGTTTCTGGTTCTTCAGCTGCCAGCCTGCCTCATCCAGCAGCTTGCTGGCCTTCAGCAGGTTGTCGCGGTCGTAGCCGTCACCCTTTGAAGCGGGCGGCTGAAATACCGTGGTAAACACCTCCGGCGGCACTTCCGCTTTCAGCGGCGCCAGCAGGAGCAGTTCGTCGGCTTTAGGGTAGTCTCGCGCGGCATATTCGGTGTTCTGGAAATAGCTGTTCGCGCGGCTGTACGCCCCGTAAAACAGGGCTTTGTTCATCCATTCAAAATCGAAGGCCAGGGAAATGGCTTCCCGAACGCGGCGGTCGGTAAATACCGGGCGCTGAATATTAAACGCCAGCCAGCGCGTGTCCTGGGCGGATTCGTTTTTGTGCTCGTCTTTGACGATGTAGCCTTTCGTGAAGTTTTTGCCGATATAGCGGGTCGCCCAGTTTTTGGCGCTGTTCTCCACGCGTAAATCGAAGGCGCCGGCCTTGAACGCTTCAAACGCCACGTTATCGTCGAGATAGTAGTCATAGCGAAGGGTGTCGAAATTCCAGCGCCCGCGGTTTACCGGCAGGTTAGCCGCCCAGTAATCTTTCACGCGGGAATAGACCACGTACTGCCCCATGCGCCAGTCGGTAATGCGGTAAGGGCCACCGGCCAGCGGCGGCGTGGAGAGCGGGTCGCTTAACTTATGGTTTTTCCAGAACGATTCAGGCATCACCGGCAGCGAGAACAGGCTAAGCATATTCTCTTTGTTCGGTTCGCTCAGCTCAATGCGTACGGTGAGTGGCGCAATGGCGCGCACCGTTGCGCCTTTATACACAATGCGGAACTGAGGCACGCCTTCGGTCATAAATTTATGAAACGTAAAAGCTACATCGCTGGCCTTGACCGGCGTGCCGTCGTGAAAGCGGGCCCGGGGGTTTAGGGTAATTTCAGCCCAGGCGAAGTTATCCGCGTAGCGCACGTTATCGGCAATCAGCGGGTAATAGCTGCCGGGTTCATCATCCGACGTGACAAAAAGCGTGTCATAAAGCGATTCCGTTCGCGCCGCGGCCACGCCGCGCAGGGCGAAGCGGTTAAAGTTGTCGAACGTTCCCGTAGCCGAGAGCGTGACATTTCCACCCTTAGGGGCGGCAGGATTGACGTAATCGAAGTGCGTAAAATTGACCGCGTATTTTGGCTCGCCAATCACGGCGAACGCGATGTTCTCTTTGATGGTTTGCGCCTGGCTGGACAGGCTCACGACTGCCAACCAAAGCAACATAAAGCGCATAAACATCTCGCGGCGGCTCCCTCTTTTACAGACCGGCTCAGTTAAGCTGAATAATAAGTGACGCCTCAGGCAATGTGAAATTATTCCCCGTCAGGCGACACCGTATTTTGCCACGTGCGGAACTGCTCCAGCGGCATCGGGCGGCTAATCCAGTAACCCTGCAGGTAATTAACCCCATGCTCGCGCAGCCAGGTCGCCTGTTCCGGTGTTTCCACCCCTTCCGCAACGGTCGACATATTGAGTCGTCTTGCCAGCGTCAGTACGGCATCCAGCACCGGGGAGGTGACGGTTTCTGTGCCAATGGCGTTGACAAAACCACGGTCGATTTTCAGGTAGTCCATGGTGAAATGTTCAAGATAAATCAGCGCGCTGTGGCCGGTGCCGAAATCGTCGATGGCAATTTCAAACCCTTCGTTATGCAGCCATTCGAAGAGGCTGTTAGCTTCCCGATGGTTAAGCATATCGCGCTCGGTAATTTCCAGCACGATCTGGAAATAATCCGGCGGCAGTAACGCTTTGAAGGTGCGCATATCGTCTTTGAAGCTTTCCGCATGCAGATGACCCGGCGCAATGTTGATGCCCACCTTTGCGCCCGGAGGTAACAGCGTTTGTAATACAGGAGCGTCGTGAATGATAAGATCAAAGAGATGCAGCGTCAGCGGGACAATCAGCTTCTGCGCTTCGGCAAAATTAATAAACGCGTCCGGCGGAATTTCTCCCATTGTCGGGTGTTTCCAGCGCATCAGGACTTCAAGCCCGGTCATCCTGAGCGATTTGGCATCGACGACGGGCTGATAGACCACATAAAACTGACCACGCTTGATGGCGCTTAAAATTTCTTTACCCGGGTTGAGACGCAGGGTGAGGATATAGAAGTTAAGCGACCCAGCCGCAATGCCGCATAATAGCCCGAAGAACAGGGCAAAAAGGATCTCCGCGCTTGTCCACTCCCTGGCGTACAGTTTGATGGTCAGAGGGACTTCTTTGAGCGTCGCGGTTCGCGCTGGCGTTTGATGTAAATCACTCGCCCTGACAATGTTGCTCGACGAGGTGGATAATGCCTTGTCGCCGATGATAATCGCGATGCCGGCAAACTCGTCCTGGCGTGCGGTATAAAGCAGGTACGGCGTCAGGTTGAGATTCACAGAGGTGAACACGCCGCCGTCTTTTACTAAAGGATTACGATACCAGATGGCAATGGCAGGTCTATGGGGCAGCATGGGCGTGCCGGGCAGAAGTGCGATATCAAGCGGCTTGTTGATGTGCAGTTCGGGTATCAGCTCCTCCATCGGGGTATTCATTGGCCCTGTGGCTGACGAGCAGAAGGCCAGTTTGTTTCTGACCAGCAGGAAGGCGCGCACGTTGATGCTGAAGGCTGCACGCGAGGTAAGCTGCGCGTTAACGTCCTGGCAATTATTTAGCGTGAGCGGCTGGAGCACATCGATAGAGGTTTTCAGCTCCTCGAAATAGTTCTCCATGTAGATGCGCACGTCCTTAATCAGCGTATCGAACCGGACTTCCCGCTTGTGGTAGCTCCAGAAAAACTGCAATGAACCCAGGAGCAGGGCTGCGACCAGGCCGGTAATAATGCTGAGGATCAGTATCTTTCTTTGACTGGAGAAGTAGCGGGTGAGCATAAACGTCGTGGTTCCTGAATTGCCGCTGATTGTATTCATTGTAACGGGCAAAAAAAAACACCGCCGAAGCAGTGCTTTTTTTTATTGTATCGCCAGCCAAGGGATAACCAACGATACAATTATCATATTAACTGCGGGTCAGTACGCGGCGCGCTTCGTTGTAGCGCTTCTTCCAGTACGGTTCATTCATGCTGGAAATGGTCACACCGCTGCTGGTGGAGGCATGTACAAACTGGTCATTACCAATGTAGATGCCCACATGTCGACCAGTAGAACCTGCACGGAACAGCACTAAATCGCCGGTGCGCAGTTTGGTACGTGAAATCGACTTGCCCATCTCCTGCTGTTCGTAGGTCGAACGCGGAAGATCTAACCCAAATTGCTCGCGGAAGGTACGCTGTACAAAGCCGGAACAATCAATGCCTTTTTTAGTGCTGCCGCCAAGACGGTAACGCACGCCTTTCCAGTCAGCATACTGGTCCATAATGCGGGACTTCACGTCCAGATTACGTACCATATTTTCAAATTCATCCTGAGAGGCTTGCAGTGAAGAGGAATCTTCCATTCCCACAACACGCGTCTCAGGATGCATATTCTTTGCGGTGTTCGATGTACTACATGCAGATAACAGTACCGCGACTGCTATCGCCGGGATCCCCCGTAAGATATATCTCAGAAACGGTTGAGATTTGACCATTTTGTTTATTTTCCCTTGAAGTCCTTAACGACAAATATCGTTATAAAAATGCCAAACGTGACGAGACTAATTATCTGTTCACATTGAGACAATTGTTTCTGGTGACATTTGTGGTGCAGCGCACAAAATTATTCACCATCGAAATAATTATCTCCATGGGGCAAAACGAGTTCGAGATTAACCGATTGCCAGGGCTATTGCGAGTAAAAAGAGCCTTTTTTTTATAAGAAATTGTGATACAGAAAGTAAAAATTTGTCATTGCACAAAATAGCGGCAGATCCGCCGCGTAATCGTGCAATTGCTTCATTTTTATCACGAATGTGATGACAAGAATATGACAGCGCAGAAAGATCGCGGGAAGGGCATTATCAGGGATCGTGATGATCCCCGATAGTTTACGTTAAAAAACGGTAATTATTTGTTCAATTTTTGTTGCTTTCTACGCGGAAGATAGCGATCGAAAAGGGTAATTAGGCGATCGCTCAAAGGCGTCATCAGAACCCACGGCAGACCAATCAGCACCGCGGAAAGGGAACCCACGACAATATCCGTCAGCCAGTGCGCGCCAATCATCACGCGCGGGAAGGCAAATATCACCACAATAAGCAGGGCGATTGCGAACGCCTTCTTACCGAAATAGCGCAGCATGAACCCAGAAAAAATAAGCAGCATCATGCCGTGATCGCCCGGGAAACTGTCCTTCGAGGCATCTTTTGTTGGAATATGCAGCAGTTCACTCACGCGATAAATATTCGGGAAAGAGAGCGAAGGACTTGCACGTTTTACCGGCATCAGATGTTGCGCCAGCTGATTAATGATCACCGCAGCCAGAAGCATCACCAGTCCGATAATCAGGATGCGGCGACGCCCCGTGTCATCCTCTTTGAGCCAGAAAGAGAGCATCAGGCAGCCCATGGCCAGCAGGGAAAAGCCGTCGAAGGCGCGGTTATTGGTAATTGCCACCAGCCACAGAAAGGCGTCACTCTTCACCAGCCCCTGGTTGAAGAAATGAAACAGGGATGAATCCAGCGGGAACCAGAAACCGTGATTCACCGGGATATACCAGGAGAAAAAGAGCGCCAGACCGGCGACATTAAGCAGTAGTATCTGGGGAATTCGAGTCGTCATAACGTTCTGCATTGAGTGAAAACTGGGGCAACGTTAGCCGCCCGAACTTAAACGAAGCTTCAACAGGCTGGACTGCAGGGCATTCCAGTCGGCGTTAACCGCACTAATTAACTCTATTCGGCTGTCAGGTGGCGCGACGTTTTGCGTTTCGATAAAGAAATCGTCGCCCTGGCGGTTGATCCGCACCAGCCCGTCTGGCGTGCGCATGATCCCTTTCACGCGGTCGACCGGCGCAAGCCTGGCCCACTCAAGGATGCCAATGGTGTCGAATACGGTGTCGGCATCGAAAATCCATCCGCAGGCCTGATACCCCTGACCGCTGTTAAGGTTACGACGCCAGCGCTGGTGTTCCGGCAGGCTAAGCGCGGCCAGACCCTGCTTCGCAGAATGGTGATGCGCATGCTCTGCGCTGACCGGGAGTTGCGCCAGGTTCAGGCGGGGAAGATCCAGCAGGGCGCTATCAATATTCCCCTGAGTGGCCTGCACCCGCGTCCGATTGCCGCCGAAATGCTGCCACCACGCGTCCAGCGCGGCCCGGCTTTCCGCCGTGGCGCGATCTTCTTTATTGGCGACAATAACGTCTGCTGCGGCGAGCTGATCGCGAAAGTTCTCATTGGCCACCGCTTTTTCATCCAGAAGCTGACGCGGATCGAGCAGGCACAGCGTGGCGCGAAGATCGATCCACGGCTCGTAAACCGGGGCGGTCAGTAAATCGAGGATCTGCTTCGGGTGGCCCAGACCGGTAGGTTCAATCAGCAGGCGGTCCGGTTTGCCCTGACGCAGCAGCGTATTGAGGCCTACCTGCATCGGTAAGCCGTTTACGCAGCACATGCATCCGCCGGGGATCTCTTTAATCATTGCGCCGCTGGATGATAGCAACGCGCCATCAATGCCCACTTCGCCGAATTCATTGACCAGCACGGCCCATTTCTCGGCGGGATCTTTATTCGCCAGCAGATGAAGAATAGAGGTGGTTTTACCGCTGCCGAGAAAACCGGTGATGAGGTTGGTTTTGGTCACGTGCGCTCCGCAAGAGAATTGTGATGCTATAACACTATGCTCTTATCCTGGCGAAAAACGGGCGCAATGAGAAGGGGGAGGGCGAACGGAGGCAATGTCCGTTCGCATTAAGCGCAATAATCGCTAAAGATTTAACGTTTCAATAACAGCCTGGCGTGCGCCACGGCGGGTGATGCGCTGGTACGCCTGGCTGACAGCCTCAGCGAAAACGCTATTTTGCGCGAGATCGTGACCGAAGACCTCGCTCAGCCCCAGCAGCGCATTGACGCGGTCGGCGTCGCTGCTGGCCTCGACAATCGTGCGGATTTTATCGCTGAGGGGATCGCGAACGTCAATCGCGTTGCCGCGTTCGTCGAACCCGCTGACGTAGCGTATCCAGCCAGCGACGCCCAGCGCCAGCAGCGGCCATTCCGTTTTACGCTCAAGGTGGACGCGGATGCCATCCAGCATTCGCTGCGGCAGCTTCTGGCTACCGTCCATCGCGATTTGCCAGGTACGGTGCTGCAGCGCCGGGTTAGCAAAGCGATCAATCAGGCTGTCGGCATAGGCAGTCAGGTCGACATCCTTTATACGCAGCGTAGGCGCCTGTTCATCCAGCATTAGCCGCCGGGCGGCTTCGCGGAAGGTGGCGTCCTCCATGCATTCATTAATATGCGCGTACCCGGCGAGATACCCCAGATACGCCAGGAAAGAGTGGCTGCCGTTAAGCATGCGTAATTTCATCTGCTCCCAGGGCAGAACGTCCTGCACCATCTGAACGCCCGCCACTTCCCACTCAGGACGCCCGGCGACAAAATTATCTTCCACTACCCACTGAATAAACGGCTCGCAGCTTATGGCGCACGGATCGTCAACGCCGAGCGCGTCGGCGATCTCCGCAAGCGAGGCCTCCGTCGCGGCGGGAACAATTCTGTCGACCATCGTTCCCGGAAAACTCACGTGGCCCTCGATCCACTCCGCCAGCGCCGGGGAGCGCTTTTGCGCCATGCCAAGCACCGCATTTTTCACCACGTGGCCGTTGTCCGGAATGTTGTCGCAGGAAAGCACGGTAAACGCAGGCAAGCCGCGCTCGCGGCGGCGATTAAGGGCTTCGACCAGGATCCCCGGCGCGGAATGCGGCTCAGCGGGATTTTCCAGATCGTGGACGATCCGGGCGTTTTGTAAATCCAGCTTACCGGTCGCGGGATCGATGCAGTAGCCTTTCTCCGTAATGGTGAGCGACACAATCGCCACCTGCGGCTCGCAAAACTTCTCTATTATCGCGGGTAGAGAGTCCAGCTTTGCATTCAGGCATTCATGTACGGCCCCGACAATAATCGGCTGATTTCCTTCAGCACCTTTCTCCAGCACGGTAAACAGGTGATCCTGCGCGCGCAGCTGGCTCATCAGCATGTCGCCGCTGAACAGGCTAATCTCACAAATTCCCCAGTCGCCGCCTTTTTCATTCAGCACCCGGTTTGTTAACAATGCCTGATGCGCGCGGTGAAACGCACCGAAGCCGAAATGGACGATGCGGGAGCGCAGTTGATGACGATCGTAGCGCGGTTGTTGAACCTGGGCTGGAAGGGCGGTTGAGGCAATTGTCTTCATGAAATACACACCTGATTAACCATTAATTAACAATGCCAGTCTAAAGTTATATGACAGCAAATAAAATTGGTAAGCCGTAAATATCCCCGTTCTGTGAGTTTGATCAATCAATGTGTGGCGGCGTGTTGACCCTTCACAGTAAACATGTATGGTAGTCGTCATTGCAGTAACCCATATTGGTATAACAACTTGAGAGGATGAGGCAATGGAACAAACCTGGCGTTGGTACGGGCCGAACGATCCGGTTTCTCTTGATGATGTGCGTCAGGCTGGCGCAACGGGTGTCGTCACGGCGCTGCATCACATTCCTAACGGCCAGGTATGGCCAGTTGAGGAGATTCAACAGCGTCAGGCGCTGCTGGCGGAGAAGGGGTTAACCTGGTCTGTGGTAGAAAGCATTCCGGTTCACGAAGATATCAAAACCCATTCCGGGGAATACCGGACCTGGATTGCAAACTATCAGCAGAGCATTCGCAACCTGGCGGCCTGCGGCATTGATACGGTCTGCTATAACTTCATGCCGATTCTGGACTGGACGCGTACCGACCTGGAATATCAGATGCCGGACGGCTCGAAAGCGCTGCGTTTTGACCAGATTGCCTTTGCGGCGTTTGAGCTGCACATTCTGAAACGCCCGGGCGCCGAAGCGGATTACACCGCTGAAGAGCAGCAGCAGGCCCTTGAATGGTTCAATGCCGCCAGTGAAGCGGACGTTGAGAAGCTGACCCGCAATATCATTGCTGGCCTGCCGGGTGCGGAAGAGGGGTACACGCTGGACCAGTTCCGCGCGCGTCTGGCGGAATACGGCAATATTGATAAGCAGCAGCTGCGTGAAAACATGGCGTATTTCCTGCGCGCTATCGTTCCGGTTGCGGAAGAAGCCGGCGTGCGTCTGGCGGTACACCCGGACGATCCGCCGCGTCCTATCCTCGGCCTGCCGCGTATCGTGTCTACGATTGAAGATATGCAATGGCTGAAAGAGACGGTCGACAGCATCTATAACGGCTTTACCATGTGTACCGGCTCCTACGGCGTGCGCGCTGATAATGACCTCGTGCGGATGATAGAAACCTTTGGCGATCGCATTCACTTTACGCATCTGCGTGCGACCTGCCGTGAAGAGAACCCAAAAACCTTCCATGAGGCGGCGCACCTTGGCGGTGATGTGAATATGGTGGCGGTGGTGGACGCTATTCTGGCTGAAGAGGCGCGTCGCAAGCAGGCGGGCGATGTGCGTCCTATTCCGTTCCGTCCGGATCACGGACACCAGATGCTGGACGATCTGCGTAAGAAAACCAACCCGGGCTATTCGGCGATTGGCCGCCTGAAGGGGATGGCGGAAGTGCGAGGGGTCGAGCTGGCGCTCAAAATGACGAAATATCCGGAGCTTCTGTAACCGGAATTGTCGGGTGGCGAAGCCGCCACCCGACAAATGCCATAATCAGTCAGCACGACCCATATAGCGTTTTTCTTCAATATGGATGCGGATCTTCTCGCCAGCGGAGAGATATTCCGGCACCTGCACAACCAGCCCGGTGGTCAGGGTCGCTGGTTTGTTGCGCGCACTTGCTGACGCGCCTTTAATGCCCGGCGCGGTTTCAACGATTTCCAGATCCACGGTCTGCGGCAGTTCAAGCGCCAGCAGCACGCCGTCCCAGGTCAGTACCTGCATGTCTGGCATACCGCCTTCAGGAATGAACAGCAGCTCTTCTTCGATCTGATCTTTGGTGAAGATGTACGGGGTGTAATCTTCTTTATCCATGAACACGTATTCGTTGCCGTCGATGTATGAGAAATCAACGTAGCGGCGGGTCAGAGTCACGGTATCAACGATATCGTCACCTTTAAAACGTTCTTCCACCTTCAGGCCGGTACGCACATCGGCGAAACGCATTTTGTACAGCGTCGCTGCACCACGGGCGCTTGGTGCCTGAATGTCGATGTCTTTCACAATCAGCAATTTGCCGTTGTAATTCAGTACCATACCTTTCTTAATTTCGTTCGCTCTTGGCATTGCAGTAATCCTGTCTACGGGAGGTAAAAAATATCGCGCCAAATTACTCGCGCGCGGCCTTTCAGGCAAGTGGAAATCGTGGCTTTTGCTATCAATACGCAAAAGGTGTTACTGTGCGCCCGATGCCCGACTGTACGGGTGTTCGCCACCGAGAGAGCATGTATGGATTGTCGTCCAGATTGCGGCGCGTGCTGTACCGCTCCGTCCATTTCAAGCCCCATTCCAGGCATGCCTGAAGGCAAGCCCGCCAATACCCGCTGCGTTCAGCTCTCTGAATCCAACCTGTGTATGATATTTGAGTCTCCCCTGCGCCCGAAGGTCTGTTCCGGGCTTCAGCCATCAGCTGAAATGTGCGGCAGCACGCGCGCGCAGGCAATGACATGGCTGCTGGAGCTGGAAGCGCTCACTGCGCCTTAAACGTCTTTGATCCTCGCCAGACAGCCAATCGTCAGCGTACACATCACCAGCGCAATCCAGAACACCGTGTGGTAGTTCCAGATCTCGGCAACGATACCGGCCATCGAGCCCGCAATAATCCAGCCCACGCGGGTGGTATTAGTATAAAGGGTGGTGGCGGCACCTGCCTGCCCCGGCATCAGATCCTGGAAGTAGAGCATGCCAATCCCCGCCAGGATGCCGATATACACGGCGTTCAGCAGCTGTAAAGCAAGAAGCAGGGCTGGCGTATGGACCGTCAGCATGCCAACGTAGAATAGCAGCCCGGCGACGGCCGCGATGCGCATTAAAAAACGCTTTCCAAAACGCCTCGCATAATAGCCTGCAATCAGCATGGTCGGGATCTCAAGACCCGCGGCGGTGCCCATCATAATGCCGGCCAGCTTCTCCGGCAGGTGTAGCTCATCAATAATAAACAGCGGCATGTTAATGATATACAGGCTGTTGGTGCCCCACATCAGCGTGCAGATAACAAACAGGAGCAGGGCATCGCGGCGGTTACGACGCGGCGCTTCCAGCACGCCCGTTGCCACTTTGGGCTCTTTGCGCATTGACGGCAGAAAAAACCATACCATTGCCCCGCACGCCACAAACGCGACCGCCGCGCTCAGGTACATCACCGTAAAGCCAAACCCCATCGCCAGCGCGTAGGCCAGCGGCGGGCCAATTACCCATGCCAGCGACACCTGAGCGCGCAATATCGAGCTGAACATCACCGCTTCCCGCCCGGTATGGTCGGCATGTTCGCGGGCAAGGGCAAACAGCTGCGGGTTGGCGGTTGAGCCAAAGCTGCTCAGAAAAACGCCGATGAACAGCAGAATGAAATAGTTACGGTTCCAGGCAAACAGGACGCAGGCCAGCACCCCCAGCAGACAGCAGAAAACGATCAGGCTTTTACGATCGCCTTTGCGGTCGGAACGACCGGCGAGAAACTGGCTGACGAGAATGCCGATGATGGCGCTTCCGGTAAAAAAGAAGCCAACCATCGCCGGACGGGCGTGAACTTCGTTGGTCAGGAACAGGCTCAGCGTCGGGGTTTGCAACGCACCGGCGATGCCCGTAAAGAAGGCAACAATCAGGAACGCCGTTGACGTCAAATCAAAGGGCTTCGGCGCGGTGGCCGCAGGGGTGTTATGCATGTTTTATAATTAGCGAGTAACAGAGAGGGGCGGAGTTTACGCCGTCAGTTAAAAAATAAACAGTGGGTGAAGTCAATTACCCCACGAAAAATCAAAATGGCATTTCAACTTACTCCCCACCTGGCTGAACTTAGCTGAAACTGGTTTGCTGAAGTTCAGCAAAATTTAGCTGAACGCAGAAGAAATGTGCAGTATCTCTAAATTCTGATATCGGAAATACGACATTTCTTGCAAGCCATTGCAGAAAGCGCAAGACTTTTTGAAACGTTTCAGCGCTATCTTGTTTTAACAAACGGAGCAGGCTAGCGCATTTTTTCTCATGTAAGCTGAAACGATTCAATTTCAGCAGGAGAGGAGAACCATGTTCCAGTTATCTGTTCAGGATATTCACCCGGGCGCTCAGGCCGGGGATAAAGAAGAGGCTATTCGTCAGGTTGCCGCTGCCCTTGTGCAGGCGGGTAACGTCGCGGACGGCTACGTAAACGGTATGCTGGCGCGCGAGCAGCAGACCTCCACCTTCCTCGGCAATGGCATTGCCATTCCGCACGGCACAACTGACACCCGCGACCAGGTGCTGAAAACCGGCGTTAAGGTCTATCAGTTCCCGCAGGGCGTGCTCTGGGGCGACGGCCAGGTGGCTTATGTTGCTATCGGTATCGCGGCGAGCAGCGACGAACACTTAGGCCTGCTGCGTCAGCTGACGCATGTCCTGAGCGATGACTCCGTGGCTGAACAGCTGAAGTCTGCAACAACCGCTGAAGAGCTGCGGGCGTTGCTGATGGGCGAAAAACAGAGTGAAGCGCTGAAACTGGATAACGACACGCTGACGCTGGATGTTGTGGCCTCCGATCTGGTCACGCTGCAGGCGCTGAACGCGGGTCGCCTGAAAGAAGCGGGTGCCGCTGATGCCACCTTTGTGACGCGCGTGATTAACGATAAACCGCTGAATCTCGGCCAGGGCATCTGGCTGAACGACAGCGCTGAAGGCAACCTGCGCAGCGCAATTGCAGTGAGCCGCGCCGCCACCGCGTTCGACGTTGAGGGCGAGACAGCAGCCATGCTGGTGACTGTGGCGATGAACGATGAGCAGCCGGTTTCGGTGCTGAAGCGTCTGGGCGATCTGCTGCTGAACAATAAAGCTGAAAAACTGCTGAACGCTGATGCGGCGACCGTGCTGGCGCTGCTGACCAGCGACGACGCGCTAACGGACGACGTGCTGAACGCCGAGTTCGTGGTGCGTAACGAACACGGCCTGCATGCCCGTCCGGGCACCATGCTGGTCAACACCATTAAACAATTTGAAAGCGAGATTACCGTGACCAACCTGGATGGTTCGGGCAAACCGGCCAACGGCCGTAGCCTGATGAAAGTCGTCGCGCTGGGCGTGAAGAAAGGCCATCGCCTGCGCTTCACCGCGCAGGGCGCAGATGCTGAACAGGCGCTGAAAGCAATTGGCGACGCCATCGCGGCAGGTCTGGGGGAGGGCGCATAATGAGCAGACGTGTTGCGACTATTACGCTGAACCCGGCTTATGACCTGGTGGGGTTTTGCCCGGAAATTGAGCGCGGCGAAGTTAACCTCGTGCGTACCACTGGCCTGCATGCTGCGGGCAAAGGGATTAACGTCGCGAAGGTGCTCAAGGATCTCGGTATCGACGTCACCGTAGGCGGATTCCTCGGTAAAGATAACCAGGATGGCTTCCAGCAGCTGTTCAGCGAGCTGGGCATTGCCAACCGTTTCCAGGTTGTGCAGGGCCGTACCCGCATCAACGTTAAGCTGACGGAAAAAGACGGCGAAGTGACCGATCTTAACTTCTCCGGTTTCGAAGTGACGCCAGCTGACTGGGAGCGCTTTGTGACCGACTCCCTGACCTGGCTGGGCCAGTTCGACATGGTGTGCGTCAGCGGCAGCCTGCCGTCCGGCGTCAGCCCGGAAGCGTTTACCGACTGGATGACGCGCCTGCGCAGCCAGTGCCCGTGCATTATCTTCGACAGCAGCCGCGATGCGCTGGTGGCGGGTCTGAAAGCCTCTCCGTGGCTGGTGAAGCCAAACCGCCGCGAGCTGGAGATCTGGGCAGGCCGTAAGCTGCCGGAATTAAAAGATGTGATTGAGGCCGCCCATGCGCTGCGCGAGCAGGGTATTGCTCACGTGGTGATCTCGCTGGGTGCAGAAGGGGCGTTATGGGTTAACGCTTCAGGTGAATGGATTGCCAAACCGCCGTCAATGGAAGTGGTGAGCACCGTTGGCGCAGGGGATTCTATGGTTGGCGGCCTGATTTACGGCCTGCTGATGCGTGAATCCAGTGAACATACGTTACGTCTTGCCACCGCCGTTGCAGCCCTGGCCGTGAGCCAGAGCAATGTCGGTATTACCGATCGTACCCAGTTAGCCGCGATGATGGCGCGCGTTGACTTAAAACCTTTTAACTAACAGCAGGAGAGGAATAATGAAAACGCTGCTGATCATTGACTCCGGTCTCGGACAGGCTCGCGCCTACATGGCGAAGACCCTGCTGGGCGCGGCGGCACAAAAAGCACACCTGGACATCATTGATAACCCAGGCGATGCCGAACTGGCGATTGTCCTGGGCGATAAAATTCCCGCTGACAGCGCGCTGAACGGCAAAAAAGTGTGGCTGGGCGATATTAATCGCGCGGTGGCACACCCGGAACTGTTCCTGAGCGAAGCGAAAGGTCACGCGACCGTCTACAGCGCGCCTGTCGCGGCGGCTCCTGCTGCGGCCTCGGGTCCGAAACGCGTTGTCGCGGTCACGGCCTGCCCGACGGGCGTGGCGCACACCTTTATGGCGGCTGAAGCCATTGAAACCGAAGCGAAAAAACGCGGCTGGTGGGTGAAGGTTGAAACCCGTGGCTCCGTGGGGGCGGGCAATGCCATTACGCCGGAAGAGGTCGCTGAGGCCGATCTGGTGATTGTGGCGGCAGATATCGAAGTGGATCTGGCGAAATTTGCCGGCAAACCGATGTACCGCACCTCTACCGGCCTGGCGCTGAAAAAGACCGCGCAGGAGTTTGATAAGGCCCTGGCAGAAGCCAAACCGTATCAGGCCACCGGCGCAGCAAAAACGCCGACCGAAGGGAAAAAAGAGTCTGCGGGCGCATACCGTCACCTGCTGACCGGCGTGTCCTACATGCTACCGATGGTGGTTGCGGGCGGCCTGTGTATCGCACTGTCGTTCGCGTTTGGTATTACGGCATTTAAAGAAGAAGGGACGCTTGCGGCTGCGCTGATGCAGATCGGCGGCGGTTCAGCGTTCGCGCTGATGGTGCCGGTGCTGGCGGGCTTTATCGCCTTCTCCATTGCTGACCGTCCGGGTCTGACCCCGGGTCTTATCGGCGGTATGCTGGCGGTGAGCACCGGCTCCGGCTTTATTGGCGGTATCATCGCCGGTTTCCTCGCGGGTTACGTCGCGAAGCTGATTAGCTCGAAGCTGAAGCTGCCGCAGAGTATGGAGGCGCTGAAGCCAATCCTGATCATTCCGCTCATCTCCAGCCTGGTGGTCGGTCTGGCGATGATCTACCTGATTGGTAAGCCGGTTGCGGGTATCCTGGCGGGCCTGACCCACTGGCTGCAAACCATGGGCACTGCGAACGCGGTGCTGCTGGGCGCAATCCTCGGCGGCATGATGTGTACCGACATGGGTGGCCCGGTGAACAAAGCGGCATACGCCTTTGGCGTTGGCCTGCTGAGTACCCAGACTTACGCGCCGATGGCGGCGATCATGGCGGCCGGTATGGTGCCACCGCTGGCGCTTGGCCTGGCGACGATTATTGCCCGTCGTAAGTTCGACAAAGCGCAGCAGGAAGGCGGTAAAGCGGCGCTGGTGCTGGGCCTGTGCTTCATCACCGAAGGTGCGATTCCGTTCGCGGCGCGTGACCCAATGCGTGTTCTGCCGTGCTGTATCGTCGGCGGCGCGGTAACGGGCGCCATCTCCATGGCGATTGGCGCGAAGCTGATGGCGCCGCACGGCGGTCTGTTCGTCCTGCTGATCCCTGGCGCCATCACCCCGGTACTGGGTTATCTGCTGGCGATTGTTGCCGGTACGCTGGTGGCAGGCCTGTCTTACGCGGTGCTGAAACGTCCGGAAGCGGAAGTTGTGGCAAAAGCAGCGTAAGCAGTAAGCAATAAAAAAGCCGGGTGCTAATGCAACCCGGCTTTTTTTATGCCGCCTGTTCTGCGGTTTGCTGTGCCTTCAGCCAGGCAATCTCTTCCGCCCAGATATCCGGATTGATGGTTTCCAGCACCATCGGAATACCGTCGAAGCGGGCGTCCTGCATAATAAAGCGGAAGGCATCGTGACCGATATTGCCTTCTCCCAGGCTGTGGTGGCGGTCAACGCGGCTGCCGAACGCGCTTTTCGCATCGTTCAGGTGCATACCGCGAAGATATTTAAAGCCAACAACGCGCTCGAACTCCTCGAAAGTATTTTTCGTGGCCTCGGTTGTGCGCAGGTCATACCCGGCGGCAAACGCGTGGCAGGTATCAATGCACACGCCCACGCGAGACTTATCTTCCACGCCGTCAATGATTGCCGCCAGATGTTCAAACCTAAAGCCGAGGTTGCTGCCCTGACCAGCGGTGTTTTCAATCACTGCGGTGACGCCTTTGGTTTTATCCAGCGTCATGTTGATGGATTCGGCAATGCGCGCCAGACAGGCATCTTCATCAATCTGCATCAGATGACTACCCGGATGGAAGTTCAGCAGCGTCAGCCCGAGCTGTTCGCAGCGCTGCACTTCATCAAGGAACGCCTCGCGGGACTTATCCAGCGCTTCCTGCACCGGATGCCCGAGGTTAATCAGATAGCTGTCGTGAGGAAGGATCTGGCCCGGCCCGTAATGGTATTTTTCACAGGCGGCTTTGAAATCGTCAATGACCTCAGCGGTGAGCGGCGCGGCGCGCCACTGGCGCTGGTTTTTGGTGAACAGGGCGAAAGCGGTCGCCTCGATTTCGGCGGCGCGAATGGCTGCATTCGCCAGGCCACCTGCAGCGCTGACGTGCGCTCCAACGTATTTCATAAAAAAACTCCTGTTAACCCGAAACGCTTATGATAGCGGGTTAACAGGAGAAGGACGAGATGGTTTATGCCATCAGGCTGTGCACGGCGAGGTTAATCGCACCGCCGCCAACAATCAGCCAGATGAAGAGCACCAGCGCCATCAGCAGCGGCTTTGCACCGGCTTTTTTCAGCGCGCTGACGTGCGTGGTCACCCCCAGCGCCGCCATCGCCATCGCCAGCAACACCGTATCCAGCGTCACCAGCATCTCCACTACCGCTTTTGGCAGCAGGTGGAAGGAGTTAAAGATAGCGACCACGATGAACAGGATCGCAAACCACGGAATGGTGATTTTGCTCTTCTCGCTGCCGCCAGCCGGTGCCAGCTGTTTAACACGGGCCGCGAGGAAAATCAGGAACGGGGCCAGCATCATCACGCGCAGCATTTTGGCAATGACCGCCGCGTTTTCCGCTTCCGGGTTAATGGCGTGACCTGCCGCCACCACCTGCGCCACTTCGTGCATGGTTGAGCCAATATAGATTCCGTAGGTTTCCGGGCTAAACCAGTGCGCCACCAGCGGGTACATGGCCGGATACAGGAAGATCGCCAGCGTACCGAAGATAACCACCGTCGCGACCGCCACCGTCACTTTACTGGCTTCGGCTTTAACGACGGGTTCTGTTGCCAGCACTGCCGCCGCGCCGCAGATGCTGCTGCCTGCGCCGATTAACCAGCTGGTTTGCTTATCCAGGTCAAACACTTTCTGACCAATAAAGCACGCCAGTAAAAAGGTGCTGGTCAGCGTCAGGACGTCAATGGCAATCCCGCTGACGCCCACGTCCGCAATCTGCGAAAAGGTGAGACGGAAGCCGTAAAGGATAATCCCGAGACGTAATAAATGCTGCTTGGCGAAAATCACGCCGCCGTCGCAGGATTTCCAGATATGGGGGTAAACGGTGTTCCCGACCACCATGCCGAGCAAAATGGCCAGCGTTAACGCGCTGAACCCTGCACCGGCCACTGCCGGAATACTGCCGCCCCATAAGGCCACGCCGGTGACGACGGCGCTGAGCGCAAGGCCGGGCACGAAGTGCCACACTGTACGATGATGTTGTAAGGTGATTTCTGACATAACCTTCTCCTTTGTCTGGCTAAAGGTTACGGCGCGCTGGCTTAAAAATAAAATTGATTATATATTTATAATCAATCTTTATAAGTGGTAAGCAACCATGCACATTACATTGCGTCAGCTGGAAGTGTTTGCCGAGGTGCTGAAAAGCGGCTCGACGACCCAGGCGTCACAAATGCTGGCGCTCTCGCAGTCTGCCGTCAGCGCGGCGTTGACCGACCTCGAAGGCCAGCTGGGCGTCCAGCTGTTTGACAGGGTAGGGAAGCGACTGGTGGTCAACGAACATGGCCGCCTGCTTTACCCGCGCGCGCTGGCCCTGCTGGAGCAGGCTATTGAAATCGAGCAGCTGTTCCGCGAGGACAACGGCGCGATCCGCGTATTTGCCAGCAGCACCATCGGCAACTACATCCTGCCGGAAGTGATTGCCCGCTACCGCCGGGATTTCCCGACCCTGCCGCTTGAGATGAGCGTGGGTAACAGCCAGGACGTGATCAACGCGGTGATTGATTTCCGCGTGGATATCGGACTTATCGAAGGTCCTTGCCACAACGTCGATATCATTGCCGAGCCCTGGCTGGAGGATGAGCTGGTGGTGTTTGCGTCTCCGGCCGCGTCGTTATTGCAGGGCGAGGTGACGCTGGAGCGGCTGGCGCAGGCGCAGTGGATCCTCCGCGAGCAGGGTTCCGGCACGCGTGAGATTGTCGACTACCTGCTGCTGTCGCATCTGCCGCATTTCCAACTGGGAATGGAGCTGGGAAACTCAGAGGCGATTAAGCACGCGGTGCGTCATGGCCTGGGCATCAGCTGTCTTTCCCGGCGGGTGATTGCCGAACAGCTGGAGACCGGATCGCTGGTGGAAATCCCCGTTCCGCTGCCAAAACTGGTGCGCACGCTGTGGTGCATCCACCATCGTCAGAAACACCTGTCCAGTTCGCTGCAGCGTTTTCTGCGCTACTGCGAGATGTAAAAGCGCCCCTCACCCCAAAGGGGAGAGGGAAAAATAATGCGTTACTTATAATCCTGGACGCGTCATGAAGCTCTCTTATAACAGGGTATTTCTGCCGGAAGGAACGCAGATCGTCTGCTACAATCGCGCCTCATTTATTAAATGGACAGCATTTTCACATGGTTTCAGAAACTAAAACCACAGAAGCGCCCACGCTACGTCGTGAACTCAAGGCGCGTCACCTGACGATGATCGCCATTGGCGGCTCTATCGGTACAGGTCTTTTCGTTGCCTCTGGCGCAACGATTTCGGCAGCCGGCCCGGGTGGGGCATTATTCTCTTATATCCTGATTGGCCTGATGGTTTATTTCCTGATGACCAGCCTGGGCGAACTGGCGGCATACATGCCGGTGTCAGGTTCGTTTTCGACCTACGGACAAAAATACGTTGAGGAAGGCTTCGGCTTCGCGCTGGGCTGGAACTACTGGTACAACTGGGCCGTCACCATCGCCGTGGACCTCGTCGCCGCGCAGCTGGTGATGACCTGGTGGTTCCCGGACACGCCGGGCTGGATCTGGAGCGCCCTGTTCCTCGCCGTCATCTTCCTGCTGAACTACATCTCCGTGCGCGGCTTTGGCGAAGCGGAATACTGGTTCTCTTTGATCAAAGTGGCCACCGTCATCATCTTTATCGTCGTCGGCGTGGCGATGATCGTGGGTATTTTCAAAGGGGCTGAACCTGCAGGCTGGAGCAACTGGACGATAGGCGATGCGCCGTTTGCCGGGGGCTTCTCGGCGATGATTGGCGTGGCGATGATTGTCGGCTTCTCCTTCCAGGGCACGGAGCTGATTGGTATCGCGGCCGGTGAATCCGAAAACCCGGAGAAGAACATTCCGCGCGCGGTGCGTCAGGTGTTCTGGCGTATCCTGCTGTTCTACGTGTTCGCTATTTTGATTATCAGCCTGATCATTCCGTATACCGATCCAAGCCTGCTGCGTAACGACGTGAAAGACATCAGCGTCAGCCCGTTCACCCTGGTCTTCCAGCACGCGGGCCTGCTCTCAGCGGCGGCGGTAATGAATGCGGTGATCCTGACGGCGGTGCTGTCGGCGGGTAACTCCGGCATGTACGCCTCCACGCGTATGCTTTATACCCTGGCCTGCGACGGCAAAGCGCCGCGCATTTTCTCGAAACTGTCCCGCGGCGGCGTACCGCGCAACGCGCTGTATGCCACCACGGTGATTGCCGGTCTGTGCTTCCTGACCTCCATGTTCGGCAACCAGACGGTGTACCTGTGGCTGCTTAACACCTCCGGGATGACGGGCTTTATCGCCTGGCTGGGCATTGCCATCAGCCACTACCGTTTCCGTCGCGGCTACGTCATGCAGGGTCATGACCTGAATAACCTGCCGTACCGTTCAGGGTTCTTCCCGCTGGGGCCGATTTTCGCCTTCGTTCTGTGCCTGATCATTACTCTGGGTCAGAACTATGAGGCCTTCCTTGCGGACACCATTGACTGGGGTGCCGTCACGGCGACCTACATTGGTATTCCGCTGTTCCTGATCATCTGGTTTGGCTACAAACTGACGAAAGGAACCCGCTTCGTTCGCTACAGTGAAATGGATTTCCCGGAACGATTTAAACAATAACCGCGCTTCCTCTCTTTCAGCCCGCTCAACCGAGCGGGCTTTTTTATGGGCAGCTCAGAAGCTGTAGGTCATGCCAACCGTATAGCGACGCCCGTCCAGCACGGTGTCATACGTGTCGTAGTCAATCTGCTTATCCAGCACGTTATACACACCGGCGGTAACCAGCAGGTTTTTGTTCGCGTTGTAGCGCAGACCGACATCAACCTGAGTGTAGGACGGTGTGCCCTGGGACATTGACGTGCGGCTCAGGTACTCAGACGTTTTACCGCGAAGGTTCAGACGGCTCCAGAAACCTACGTCGGGCGTCGCCTGCCAGTCCAGGGTAGTGTTGAACATGTGCTTCGGCATCTTGTTCAGCGGCTTGCCTGAGAACTGACCGCTCTTCTGCTCAGATTCGGTATAGGTATAGTTTGCGGTCCAGTTTACATCGCGCGAGATTTTCCAGCCGAAGGAGGACTCCACGCCGCGCATGTTGGCTTTGTCCACGTTAACGCGGTCGCTCACAAAATCATAGCTGTGATCGCCAATCGTACAGGCGGGATCGGCGCTGCTGTTACAGCGGCGAACTTCCGTAATCTTGTCCTTGAAGTCGGTATTAAACAGCGTCACGCCGGCATTCAGGTTATCGTTGTTATCCCAGAGCAGGGCGAGCTCTTCGCTCAGGCTCTTCTCTGGTTTCAGATCCGGGTTGCCAACGATGATACCGTCAAGACGGCCGCCACCCGTTACCTGGCCCCAACTGGCAGACGACTGCCGCAGATCCGGCGCACGATAGCCAGCCGAAACCCCGCCTTTCAACGTCCAGTGATCGGCCAGGTGCCATACGCCGTAACCGCGCGGCGTCCAGTTCGTCCCGTAGTTTTGGTCTTTGTCCATACGCAGGCCGCCGGTCAATGTAAAGCTTTCCGTCATTGACCATTCATCTTCGGCAAACAGGGCCCAGCTCCAGCGCGTCAGTTTGTTCAGGCCGTCCGCAGCTTCCAGCTGATTGCCCTCGTCGCGCAGTTTCTCATACCGATACTGCCCGCCGAGGGTCAACGTATGATCGCCGAGGAAAATCTGGTTCTGGTTGTTGAAGGTGGTGTTATACGAGCGCATTTTGCGACCTGGATTATTGGTCTCTTCCTGCTGGATATAGCTGGTGGTATTGAAGTCGTCGTAATACCCGCTGTGGGTTAAGGAGTAAGTTGTGTGCTCATAGCGTGAGTCGCTTTTAGTATTTGGCTTACAGGTCGTTCCCCGGCAGGTTTCAGCCGCTTTCGACATCCCTGGCGTGCTGTTTCTGTCCTGAAGCTCGCGAGCAAAATCAAGATCGAAATCGTTTTTCTCATCCGGGGTGAAGTTCAGGGTAATGCCACCGTTACGCATTTTCTGCTCGTTATACCCGTTCACGATTTTATCTTCGGCGCGGCGTGACAACAGCCCCGTCACTTTTGCGCCAAGCAGACCGTCAATCAGGGGACCAGAAGCGTAGGCGTTGGTCTGGAAGATATCGCCGGAATCATGGTTTTCCTGGAAGGTTGCATCGCCGTGCAACGAACCGGTCCAGGCTTTAGTGTTTGAGACTTTTTTGGTAATGACGTTGATGACGCCACCCATCGCATCGGAGCCGTAAAGTGAGGACATCGGGCCGCGGATAACCTCAATGCGCTCAATGGACTCCAGCGGCGGCAGCCAGCCTTGTTCAATACCCGAGTTGTCGCTGTTTGGGCGGGTGCTTCGCGTACTGACGCGTTTGCCGTTCACGAGGAACAAGGTGTACTGAGATGCCATGCCGCGAATGCTGATATCACTGCTACTCCCGCCGCCGGTGACGACCACGCCCGGGACGTCTCTCAGGGCATCGGTAACATCACGGTAGGCTTTATCTTCAATCTGCTGTTTCGAAATAACAGAGATGGAGGCGGGGGCATTCTGGATCTTTTGTTCAAAACCCGTCGCGGTGACGACAACGGTGTCCTGATCGGCTGCGTGAACGAGAGGGGTGAATGTGGCAGCGCCAACGGCGACGGCCAGGAGCTTAATGCGGGGTATTGTCATTTGTACATTCCGTATAAAAATGAATAAAACTCCATCGGGATAACCCTGAGAACTGTATGATTTTGTCTTTTAAGAACTCTTTAAGATGGAGAAGAGCCTGGAATTGTACAAAAGAATGTAGAATTGTAAACACAAATGATAATTGAAATCATTTGTGTTTGAAGGGAGTGAGAGGAAACCAGCCTGGATTCAAGCGGATAGAACTATGTAAATGAGGGGGAGGGGAAAGGCCCGGTATGCAGGAGGCTACCGGGCAAAAAGGCTGAACTTACCTGAACAGATGCTCCGCATGGAAGCGAAGATGATCCTCGATAAAGGACGCCATAAAGTAATAGCTGTGGTCATACCCGGGCTGAATGCGCAGCGTCAGCGGCCAATCCTTCTGGCGAGCCGCTTCAGCCAGAACCGCAGGCTGTAACTGTCCGGCGAGGAACTGATCCGCATCACCCTGGTCGATAAGCATCGGAATCGCATCTTCCGTCCGGCTTGCCAGCATCAGCGCGCAGCTGTCCCATTCCTGCCATTTCTCTTCATCTTTACCCAGATAGTTTGTGAAAGCTTTTTGTCCCCACGGCACCTGCGTTGGGTTCACAATCGGCGCGAACGCAGAGACGCTGGTGTATTTCCCCGGGTTTTTCAGCGCCATGATTAACGCCCCGTGCCCGCCCATGGAGTGCCCGCTGATGGCGCAGCGGTCGCGCACCGTAAATTCGGCCTTAATCAGCGCAGGCAGCTCGTCGCGAATGTAGTCATACATGCGGTAATGGCTCGCCCATGGCTGCTCGGTGGCGTTGAGATAAAATCCGGCACCTTTGCCCAGGTCGTACCCGGCATCGTCCGCCACATCATCGCCGCGCGGGCTGGTGTCGGGCATCACCAGCGCAATGCCCAGCTCGGCCGCAATACGCTGCGCGCCCGCTTTGGTAGTGAAGTTTTCGTCATTACACGTCAGGCCTGAAAGCCAGAACAGAACCGGCGGGTTTTCCGTCGGGGGCAGGAAAATGCTGAACGTCATGGCGCAGTTCAGCGTGGTGGAGTCGTGCCGCCAGCGCTGCTGTCGACCTTCAAAACAACGGTGCTCTTCGAGCAGTTCCATGCAGGGCTCCTTAATGAGAATAGCTATTCATTAGAGCCATAATACAGCGTTTTCATTTACCTGTGAGCAACTTTCACTTTCGCGGAGCGGCGAGATGCTGCATCATAAATTTACTTTTCTTTAACAATTGGAGCAGTCATGGCGCTGCGTATTGCGCTTAGTGGGTTTGTCGTTCTGGTGGTGGCGATGGGGATAGGGCGCTTCGCCTTTACGCCTCAGGTGCCGCTGATGATTGCCGCCGGGCAACTCACGCTCACCAGCGCAGGTCTGGTGGCGGCGATGAATTATCTGGGCTATCTGGTGGGCGCATGGGATGCCATGCGGGCGCACCGCTTTGTTGAAACGCGACTCTGGCTTGGCATCACCGGTGCGGTTGCGCTGACTCTGCTCTCCGCCGCCGCGGATAACGCCGTTGTGCACGGCCTGCTGCGCTTTGTGATTGGCTGCATGAGCGGCTGGTCAATGGTGCTGATTGCCGCCTGGAGCAACGAGCGGCTGGGGCAGCTGGGTAAACCGGGGCTCAGTGCCGCCGTGTTTGCCGGTCCTGGCGCGGGCATCGCCCTGAGCGGCCTGCTCGCGGTCTATATTCAGGCGAAATCCCTTTCGGCCGGTGCGGCGTGGCAAATCTACGGCGTGCTGGCGCTGGTATTGGTCGCGCTGGTGGCGCGCTATCTGCCGCGTTCCGGACAGCTTCATCGACCCGGCAGCGCGCCAGAGCCGCTGGTACTGACGACGGATCTCAAGCGCCTGGTCTGGAGCTACAGCCTGGCGGGATTTGGCTATATCCTTCCGGCGACCTTTCTTTCGCAAATGGCGGCGGTGCGTTTTCCCGGCAGCCTGTTTGCCCAGTTTGTCTGGCCGATTTTTGGTGCCGCCGCCGTGGTGGGCATTGCGCTCAGCATTCTTTTGCGCCACACCTCAACCGCTAACCGCAGGCTGGCGATAGTACTGTGGTTACAGGGTGCGGGCGTACTGGCGGCCTGGCTGCTGCCGGGCATTGGCGGCTTGCTGACGGGCGGGATGCTGGTGGGAGGCGGGTTCCTCTGCGCGGTGCAGCTCTCTCTTTTATACGGCCGCGAGCTGGCGCCACACCACACGCGCTATATGGCGGGGCTGCTCACCACCGGGTATGCCATCGGGCAATTGGTGGGGCCGGTGACCTCGGCGTTATCAACCTGGCTAACCCACCGGCTGGAGCCTGCGCTGGGGCTGGCTGGCGTTGCGCTGTTTGTCGCGGGTGCCCTGGTCTGGAATCGCCACGCTGAAAGGCAACAGCAATTGCAATAATTATCGTCGTGAATACTGGATTATGTGCGTCGCCTCACGCACAATGAGCGCATACTTTTGCCACAACGAGGGCGAAAGACGCCACACCTGCAGGAGAACAAAATGTCATCACTCAGTAAAGAAGCTGCCCTGGTCCACGAAGCCCTGCTCGCGCGCGGTCTTGAAACGCCACTGCGTCCGCCCGTTCAGGATATGGACAATGAAACCCGTAAAAGATTGATTTCCGGGCATATGACCGAGATCATGCAACTGCTGAATCTCGATCTGAGCGATGACAGCCTGATGGAGACGCCCAAGCGTATCGCGAAAATGTACGTTGACGAAATTTTCTCCGGACTGGATTACGCCAACTTCCCGAAAATTACCGTCATCGAAAACAAGATGAAGGTGGATGAGATGGTGACGGTCCGTGATATTACGCTGACCAGCACCTGCGAGCACCATTTCGTGACCATCGACGGCAAAGCGACCGTGGCGTATATCCCGAAAGACACGGTGATTGGCCTGTCGAAGATCAACCGTATTGTGCAGTTCTTCGCGCAGCGCCCTCAGGTGCAGGAGCGTCTGACGCAGCAGATCCTGATCGCGCTGCAAACGCTGCTGGGTACCAATAACGTGGCGGTCTCAATTGATGCGGTGCACTACTGCGTGAAAGCGCGCGGCGTGCGTGATGCGACCAGTGCGACCACCACCACCTCGCTGGGCGGCCTGTTTAAATCGAGCCAGAACACCCGCCAGGAGTTCCTGCGCGCCGTGCGTCACCACAACTAATCAGACAGGGCAGGGACCATGGAGCGAAACGTCACGCTCGATTTTGTTCGCGGCGTCGCCATTCTGGGTATCCTGCTGCTGAATATCAGCGCCTTCGGTCTGCCGAAGGCCGCTTACCTCAATCCCGCCTGGTACGGCGACATCACCCGAAGCGATGCCTGGACGTGGGCGATCCTCGACCTGTTTGCTCAGGTTAAATTCCTCACGCTGTTTGCGCTGCTGTTTGGCGCGGGCCTGCAGCTTCTGCTCAAACGCGGCACGCGCTGGATCCAGTCGCGCTTAACGCTGCTGGCAATTCTCGGCTTTATCCACGGCCTGTTCTTCTGGGATGGTGATATTCTTCTTGCTTATGGGTTAGTCGGGCTAATCTGCTGGCGGCTGATTCGCGACGCGCACAGCGTGAAAAGCCTGTTTAACACCGGCGTGATGCTCTATCTCATGGGGCTCGGCGTCCTGCTTTTGCTGGGGCTGATCTCCGGTGACGCGACAAACCGTTCCTGGATCCCGGACGCCGCTAACCTCCAGTACGAGCAGTACTGGAAGCTGAAGGGCGGTACGGAAGCGATAAGCAACCGTGCGGATATGCTGGGCGACAATCTGCTTGCCCTGGGGGCGCAATACGGCTGGCAGCTGGCGGGCATGATGCTGATGGGCGCGTCACTGATGCGCACCGGCTGGCTGAAAGGGGAATTCAGCCTGCGGCACTACCGCCGCACCGGCGCGGGGCTGGTCCTGCTGGGCGTGCTGATTAACCTTCCGGCGGTAATGGCGCAGTGGCACCTTCACTGGGATTACCGCTGGTGCGCGTTCCTGCTGCAGGCGCCGCGTGAATTGAGCGCGCCGTTCCAGACCATCGGCTATGCGGCGCTGATCTATGGTTTCTGGCCGCAGCTTTCTCGCCTGTGGATCGTCAGCGCCGTAGCCTGCGTTGGGCGGATGGCGTTAAGTAATTACCTCCTGCAGACGCTGGTCTGCACCACGCTTTTCTATCGCTTTGGCCTGTTTATGAAATTCGACCGCCTCGGACTGCTGGCGTTTGTTATTCCGGTCTGGATACTAAATCTGGCGTTTTCTGTCATCTGGCTGCGTTATTTCCGCCAGGGACCGCTGGAGTGGGTGTGGCGTCAGTTAACCGCACATGCTTCAGGGGTATCATTGAGTAATACATCCAGATAACGATCTGGATCACAATCATTAACAAAACGGATGTAAGCGTTTTCATGAGTGTGACCTTCTTCACGTAGTCCCCTTTCTCTCGCTGCCAAAATAGCCACCTTGCTAAACACAGGGGGTGTCTGTGAGTTGCTGCAATTCTTTGAAGGATGGTGAATATGATCACCATTCGTGACGTCGCCCGTCTGGCGGGCGTTTCTGTGGCTACCGTCTCCCGCGTGCTGAACAACAGCGCGCTGGTCAGCCCTGAAACCCGTGAAACCGTAATGAAAGCCGTGACCCAGCTCGGGTACCGGCCAAATGCCAACGCGCAGGCGCTGGCAACACAGGTCAGCGATACCATCGGTGTGGTGGTAATGGATGTCTCGGACGCCTTTTTCGGTGCGCTGGTGAAAGCGGTCGATGTGGTCGCCCAGCAGCATCAGAAATACGTGCTGATTGGCAACAGCTATCACGAGGCGGAAAAGGAGCGCTATGCCATTGAAGTGCTGATCCGCCAGCGCTGCAACGCCCTGATTGTTCACTCAAAAGCCTTAAGCGATGAAGAGCTGGCCGGGTTTATGGAGCAGATCCCGGGCATGGTGTTAATCAACCGCATCGTCCCGGGCTATGCCCACCGCTGTGTCGGGCTGGATAACGTCAGCGGCGCCATGATGGCCACTAAAATGCTCATCAATAACGGCCATCAGCGGATCGGCTATCTGGCCTCCAGCCATCACATTGAAGATGACGAGCTGCGGCGTGAGGGGTGGCAAAACGCCCTGAAAGAGCACGGTATTACGCCATCAGAAAGCTGGATTGGCACCGGCACGCCGGATATGCAGGGCGGTGAGGCGGCAATGGTGGAACTGCTGGGCCGCAATCTGCAGCTTTCTGCGGTGTTTGCCTATAACGACAGCATGGCGGCAGGCGCGCTGACTGCGCTGAAGGATAACGGCATTGCGGTGCCACAGCATTTGTCATTGATTGGTTTCGATGATATTCCGATTGCCCGTTACACCGACCCGCAGCTGACTACGGTGCGCTATCCCATTGCTTCTATGGCAAAACTGGCGACCGAGCTGGCGCTACAGGGAGCGGCAGGGCTGCTGGATCCGGGGGCGACTCACTGCTTCATGCCGACGCTGGTGCGTCGTCATTCCGTCGCCGCCCGGCAAATTGTGGTTCCGATCACTAACTGATTACACCAGGCGATGTAACCGTTTTCAATCTGTGAGTAAATTCACAGTATCTTAACAAGGCGCTGACTATGATGTCAGCGTTTTAGGGGCTGAAACGCTATGTAACGGTGATTATTCGCTTTCACCATAGCCTATGTGCCGCAAACAACGAATAAAACGCATTTCTGGAGCGTTACCGACCACGGAAGATAGAAATTTTATAAGTGAACGTCGGCTGTCAGTAACGTTTTATTAACACCTGCCTGCCGATCGTTATTCACAAGAACTACCCTGCATAAAAAAACCGGAGATACCATGAATAAGAAGGTGTTGACCCTGTCTGCTGTAATGGCAAGCATGCTTTTTGGTGCAGCAGCGCACGCTGCGGATACCCGTATTGGTGTGACCATCTATAAATACGACGACAACTTCATGTCTGTTGTGCGTAAAGCAATTGAGAAAGATGCGAAAGCAGCGCCAGACGTACAGCTGCTGATGAATGACTCCCAGAACGACCAGTCCAAACAGAACGATCAGATCGACGTTCTGCTGGCTAAAGGCGTTAAGGCCCTGGCGATCAACCTGGTTGACCCGGCTGCAGCAGGCACGGTTATTGAGAAAGCGCGCGGCCAGAACGTGCCAATCGTCTTCTTCAACAAAGAACCTTCCCGTAAAGCGCTGGACAGCTATGACAAAGCGTATTACGTCGGTACTGACTCTAAAGAGTCCGGCATTATTCAGGGCGATCTGATCGCGAAGCACTGGGCGGCGAACCCGAACTGGGACCTGAACAAAGACGGTCAGATCCAGTTCGTGCTGCTGAAAGGCGAGCCTGGCCACCCGGATGCTGAAGCGCGTACCACCTATGTTATCAAAGAGCTGAACGACAAGGGCCTGAAAACCCAGCAGCTGGCGTTAGATACCGCGATGTGGGACACCGCTCAGGCGAAAGATAAGATGGACGCGTGGCTGTCTGGCCCGAACGCGAACAAAATCGAAGTGGTCATTGCCAACAACGATGCGATGGCAATGGGTGCGGTTGAAGCGCTGAAAGCCCACAATAAATCGTCCATCCCGGTATTTGGCGTGGATGCCCTGCCGGAAGCGCTGGCGCTGGTTAAATCTGGCGCAATGGCCGGTACCGTTCTGAACGATGCCAACAACCAGGCGAAAGCGACCTTCGATCTGGCGAAAAACCTCGCCGACGGTAAAGGCGCGGCGGATGGCACCAACTGGAAAATCGACAACAAAATCGTTCGCGTGCCTTACGTGGGCGTAGACCAGTCCAACCTGGCTGAGTTTATCGGTAAATAAGATCTTTGTTTTGTCTTCACTGGGCGCAATTCGTTGCGCCCTTTTATAACGCGATATGCGAGGCCAACAAGGTATAATTATGGTCAGCACAACTACTCAGTCGTCCGGTGAATACTTGTTGGAAATGACAGGCGTCAACAAGTCCTTCCCCGGTGTTAAGGCACTTGATAATGTTAATTTAAAAGTCCGTCCTCACTCTATTCATGCATTAATGGGGGAGAACGGTGCGGGTAAATCAACGTTATTAAAATGTCTTTTTGGGATCTATCAAAAAGATTCTGGCAGCATTCTTTTTCAGGGGAAAGAGATCGATTTCCATTCAGCGAAAGAAGCGTTGGAAAACGGTATCTCGATGGTTCACCAAGAATTAAACCTGGTACTGCAACGCTCGGTAATGGATAACATGTGGTTGGGACGTTACCCAACCAAAGGTGTGTTTGTCGATCAGGATAAAATGTATCGCGACACCAAAGCGATCTTCGATGAGCTGGATATTGATATCGATCCGCGCGCCCGCGTGGGGACATTATCCGTTTCCCAGATGCAGATGATCGAAATTGCCAAAGCGTTCTCCTATGATGCGAAAATCGTCATCATGGATGAACCCACCTCGTCATTAACGGAAAAAGAGGTTAATCACCTTTTTACCATTATTCGTAAGCTGAAAGAACGCGGCTGCGGCATTGTGTACATCTCGCACAAAATGGAAGAGATCTTCCAGCTGTGCGATGAAATTACCATCCTGCGCGACGGCCAGTGGATTGCCACGCAGCCGCTTGAAGGGCTGGACATGGACAAGATCATCGCCATGATGGTCGGCCGTTCCCTGAACCAGCGCTTCCCGGACAAAGAGAACAAGCCAGGTGAAGTAATCCTGGAAGTGCGCAATCTGACCTCGCTGCGCCAGCCGTCCATCCGCGATGTTTCTTTCGACCTTCACAAAGGCGAAATTCTTGGCATTGCTGGCCTGGTAGGGGCAAAGCGTACCGACATCGTGGAAACCCTGTTTGGCATCCGCGAGAAGGCCGACGGCACCATCACGCTGCACGGGAAGAAAATTAACAACCATAATGCCAACGAAGCCATTAATAACGGTTTTGCGCTGGTGACGGAAGAACGTCGCTCGACCGGTATTTATGCTTATCTGGATATTAACTTTAACTCGTTAATCTCTAATATTCGCAATTACAAAAACAAAGTCGGGCTGCTGGATAACTCCCGCATGAAGAGCGATACCCAGTGGGTAATTGACTCCATGCGCGTGAAAACGCCTGGCCATCGTACCCAAATCGGTTCGCTTTCCGGTGGTAACCAGCAAAAAGTTATTATTGGCCGTTGGTTATTAACCCAGCCAGAAATTTTGATGCTGGATGAACCGACCCGCGGTATTGACGTCGGCGCGAAGTTTGAAATTTATCAGCTGATTGCCGAGCTGGCGAAAAAGAATAAAGGGATCATTATTATTTCTTCCGAAATGCCGGAACTGTTAGGGATCACGGACCGTATTCTGGTTATGAGCAATGGTCTCGTTGCCGGTATTGTTGACACCAAAACGACAACGCAAAATGAAATTTTGCGTCTTGCGTCTTTGCACCTTTAAGATCAGGGGCTCCTCATGAGTGCGTTAAATAAAAAAAGTTTTCTCACTTACCTGAAAGAAGGCGGTATTTACGTTGTTCTTTTAGTCCTGCTGGCCATTATTATTTTCCAGGACCCTACGTTCTTAAGCCTGCTGAACCTGAGTAATATTCTGACCCAGTCCTCCGTGCGTATCATCATTGCGCTGGGCGTGGCGGGCCTTATCGTCACCCAGGGGACGGACCTGTCTGCCGGTCGTCAGGTCGGCCTGGCGGCGGTTATTGCGGCAACCCTGCTGCAGTCGATGGAAAACGCCAACAAGGTGTTCCCGGAGATGGCGACCATGCCGATTTTCGTAGTGATCCTGATTGTCTGCGCCATCGGGGCGGTGATTGGTCTGATCAACGGTATTATCATCGCTTACCTGAACGTGACGCCATTTATCACCACGCTGGGTACGATGATCATCGTTTACGGTATCAACTCCCTGTACTACGACTTTGTGGGCGCGTCGCCGATTTCGGGCTTTGACAGCGGCTTCTCCACCTTCACGCAGGGGTTTATCGCGCTGGGCAGCTTCCGCCTGTCGTACATTACCTTCTATGCGCTGATTGCGGTGGCGTTCGTCTGGATCCTGTGGAACAAAACGCGCTTCGGTAAAAACATCTTCGCTATCGGTGGTAACCCGGAAGCGGCGAAAGTGTCCGGGGTAAACGTTGCCCTGAACCTGCTGATGATTTACGCGCTGTCCGGTGTGTTCTACGCCTTCGGCGGGATGCTGGAAGCAGGCCGTATCGGCTCCGCAACGAACAACCTTGGCTTCATGTACGAGCTGGATGCGATTGCGGCCTGCGTGGTCGGCGGCGTCTCCTTCAGCGGCGGGGTGGGGACCGTGCTCGGCGTGGTCACCGGTGTGATCATCTTTACCGTCATCAACTACGGGTTGACCTACATCGGCGTGAACCCGTACTGGCAGTACATCATCAAGGGCGCCATCATCATCTTCGCGGTGGCGCTGGATTCACTGAAGTACGCCCGTAAGAAGTAATCGTCACTCGCCATACCCGGCCCGCTCACCGAGCGGGCTTTTTTATGGCCTATGCCAGATGGGACTCTTCTTGCGTCACAATGCGCTCAAACCACTCGAGTTCAGAAAGCTTGCAGGCGACCCACTGTTCGGAAAAGGCGTCGCCCAGGCTGTCGGTGAGATACTGACAGCGGGCGAAGGCCTCAATTGCCTCCTGCTGGAACAGCGGGAGTTCCGGTTGGTCCTGCTGCGGTTCCGGGAGTTCCCCCTCGTCGATATGTTCCAGCCCGTACAGCATGCCGGTAAGGATTGTGGCCGCCACCAGATACGGATTCGCATCGGCTCCGGCCAGTCGGTACTCGATACGACGGTTGCTCTCTTCCGAGCAGGGAATGCGCAGGGCAGCGGAGCGGGTGTTATAGCCCCACGAGTTAAAGACGGGTTCCGTCAGGTTTTTTCGCAGGCGACGAAACGCGTTGACCCCCGGCGCTAGAATGGCGACGGAGGCGGGCATCAGCGCCAGCTGGCCTGCGATGCACAAGCGCATCATGCTGCTCAGCGCGTTCACCGGCGAGGCAAAAACGTTCTCGCCACGGCTGTTGTTAAGGCTGAAATGGATGTGCAAACCGCTGCCGGAGAGCTGGCTGAAGGGCTTAGCCATAAAGTTAGCCTGAAGACCGTGCTTTTCAGCGACATAGCGGGTCAGGCGGCGCAGGGCCAGCACGTTATCACAGACCTCTACGACGCGCTGGCTGTGCTTCAGGTTTAATTCGTACTGTCCGGACTCGGCTTCCGCTACCACCCCTGACAGCGGGATGCGCTGAAGGTGCGCCAGCTGTTCCAGCTCGTCAAAAAGCGCCGCGTGCGCCGACGAGGTGTCCATGTGAAAACAGCCCTGATTTTGCGGATCGCGATCGCCCTGTCCCGTCAGGTAAAACTCGATTTCCGGGGCAATGACCGGGAAAAGGCCGTGCTGGTGGAAGCGGGCCACGACGTTCTGCAGTATCGCGCGTGGCTCAAGCGGGCAGGGGTTACCGTCGCTGTCCTTCATCGTCAACAGGATCTGCGCGGTATGCTCCGGATCCTGCGGACAGGGACGCAGAGAACCGGCGACCGGGACGCACAGCCGGTCGGGTTCATCATAAAGCGGGGCGGCGATTTTTCCCTTCTGATCCATGGAGTAGACGGAAAGCGGAAAATAACAGCCTTTTTCCAGACTCAGCATGCTCTCCACCGTGAGGCGCTTGCCGCGCATCGTGCCGTTGATATCGTTCAGGTAAACGTCAACGTGTTTCGTCTGCGGGTAGCGTTCCAGATAGTCGGCCACTTCCACGGTAACATTATGCTGCAGGGCGTCAATTTTTTCATCCAGCCAGAGACCAGAATTAAGTGCGCCGGGGAGTGATAATCCGGGAAAGTTAAAGTAAGGGCGGAGACTTTTGAGGAAAAACGCATTCATTATCGAGTTCATAGTCATTCTTCAATGAAGCCGTAGCGGCAGTGAACTCAGGTTAAAAGAGCTGGCGTAAAGGGGGGATAAAAAGCGTCAGTGCCGGCGTAAAGAAAGTATAAAGGCAGGCCTACTTTTTCTCTTTTTTCTGCATATCCAGCAGCTGCTCTGGCGTCACCGCCGGGTAACCCTGCGCGTCTTCCGGCACCTCATGCATCGCCGGAATGGGCACCAGCGGGCCTAAAAAGCGCGGTTCGCGTTTGAAGATATACAGATCGGCCAGGGCACCAAAGCGGGCACCAAACTCGCGGACGCGCACGCTCAGCATATCTTTTGGCGACGGCACCGCGTAGCACTGGGCCTGAATGCCCATGTGCAGGGCGATAAACAGCGCGCGCTCGCAGTGGAAGCGCTGGGTGATGATGATGAAATCGTTGGTATCGAAGACTTTGCGCGTGCGCACGATGGAGTCCAGGGTGCGGAACCCGGCGTAGTCGAGCACGATATCGGCCGGATCGACGCCTGCGGCAATCAAATCCTTCCGCATCGTCACCGGCTCGTTATAGCTTTGCAGCGCGTTATCGCCGCTCAGCAGCAGGTAGTTCACCTTGCCGCTGTTGTAGGCGTTCAGCGCGCCCTGAATGCGGTAGCGGTAATACTGGTTGATAACGCCGGTGCGGTAATACTTGGCGGTGCCGAGCACCACGCCCACCTGACGATAGGGCAGGTCCTGCAGGTCATCAAAGATGTAGGGGGCCGTTTTCCAGCTCATCCAGCGGTCGAGACCCAGCACGATAAACAGCAGTATGCCGACCAGGACAGACAGGCTGTAAAAAACGCGCTTTAACATGAAGATGGCTCGTTCGTGGATGAAATTTAACTCAGGCTACTTTACCCGCCAGGTTAGCGCAAGAAACAGCGACTCAACTGAGGGGTTTTTCAGCAACGTGGCGGACATTTCTGTCCGCCGGAAGGTTTACGCCAGCAGGACGCGGTCGATCGTCGTGCAGCCTAACGCCTTGAGCGTTGCGGCGGTGGCATCCCACTGAATCAGCGGCGCATCGGCTTTTTCGGCCAGAATGGCACGCTGAATGTCCGGATAATCGTAGCCGTTCAGGCTCAGCAGGTTGAGTGCGCCCTGCAGCGGCGGCAGCGTTGGGTTAAACGCGGCGTTTTCCGCATAGCTGCCGGTGAAGATACGGCCATCGCGGCACTGCAGTGCCACGCCGCTCGGTGAGTTGCTGTAGGGGGTGTGGCTCTTGTTCGCCGCGCGTATGGCCGCCTGGTTCAGGTCATCGCCGGACAGGGCGAAACCGTGATCCTGCTCGTCCATCAGCAGCGTTTTAATCTCAAGATCTTTCGGGCCGAAGGCGTCAGGCAGGTAGTCCCCCAGCGTGTGCGGCGCGCGGCCCGGCAGGTTAATGCGCAGCTGCAGCCCGCTGTTCAGCTCGTTCATAAACTGGCGGCAGTGGCCGCACGGAGTGTAGTTTACGGTGATGGCGCTCAGGGCTTTCTCACCGCGCAGCCAGGCGTGGCTGATGGCGCTCTGCTCGGCGTGAACGGTCTGCTGCATGGTTGCGCCGAGGAACTCCATGTTCCCGCCGAAGTACCAGGTTCCGCTGACGCCGCGCGCGATGGCGCCGACGTTGAAGTGGGAAAGATCGGCCCGCGCGCAGGCGGCAGCCAGGGGCAGCAGTGCGAAAGCCAGCGCGTCTTCATCCAGCCCGGTTGCCTGTTTAAGCACCGTGACCTGCTCCGCCGTCAGCAGGGCGGGGAAATGTGCATCTGCCAGAACGGGATCCAGGGCTGACTGCAAATTCTCTGCAAGCTGAGCGAAGGCAGCTTGAAAACGTGGGTGCATGGCGTTTGCCTCATAAAGGTTAATGGATCGGTAGTTTACGGAGCCGCAAGGCCTTTATATGTGATCCAAATCTCATTATGTATGCAACTTATGAAATCAAACTGAAATTTGCGCGACGCATCGCAAATTTTAGCCCATCGCCGCCAGAATCAGCGGGAAAATGAACGGGGCGAGCAGGGAGGTGATAATCCCGCAGATCACCAGCGCAAGCGAGCTAAACGCCCCTTCCTGATAGTCCAGCTCCGCGCAGCGAGCGGTACCCAGCGCGTGCGAGGCGGTGCCCATCGACAGCCCGCGCGCCGCTTTGGTGTGAATACGCATCCCGTTCAGCAGGGTGTGGCCAAACACCGCGCCGAGAATACCGACGAAAATCACGCACATCGCGCTGATGGCCGGAATACCGCCGAGGCTGCCGCCTACCGCCATCGCGATAGGCGTGGTCACTGATTTAGGCAGGATAGAGGCGGCAATTTGCGGGGAGGCCCCCATCAACAGCGCCACCGACGTGCCAGTGATCATCGCCACCAGGCTTCCCACAAAACAGATAGTAATGATGGACTTCCACCGTGCACGGATCTGGTGCAGCTGCTCATATAAAGGAAAGGCAAGCGCGACAACGGCGGGCTGCAGAAGGTCGTTTAAGATTTTGCTGCCGGCAAAGTAGCGTTCGTAAGGAATGCCGGTGAGCAGCAGGAACGGAATAATCACCACCATCGCCACCAGCAGGGGGTTCAGCAAGGGCATTTTAAATCGTGCGGCAAGCTTGCGCGCGGCGAAGAATACCAGCAGGGTTAACGGCAGTGACCACCAGATATTAGCCATCATTTTTTTGTTTTCTCCCCGACCACGTTACGTTCTCCATGTACCAGATGAGAACTCCAGCTCACCACCAGGAAAACCACCAGCGTGCTGACCGCGCAGGAGACCACAATCGGGCCAAACTGGGCTTTGAGCAAATCAAAATACTGCATGACGCCCACGCCGATAGGCACGAAAAGCAGCGCCATATAGCGAATGAGGACGAAGCAGCCTGGGTTGACCCACTTTGCAGGCAGAATTTGCAGCGCCAGTAAAACGAAGAGGATCAGCATACCGATAATGCTGCCGGGAATGGTGATAGGCAGCAGCGACGCGATGAAAATGCCGGCATACAGGCAGGCGTAAATCAGGACGAATGCGCGCAGATATTGCCAGATAATGTTCAATGATTTGCTCATGGTGAAAGTCCTTGATGAAACGCATTCATCATACAATTAAACCCGAAAATGTGCCACGGATCACATCATGAATTTTGAGCATACCAGACATTCCGAATTGGAACGTCGGGCTTTCCACACACAAACAGAGCAGATACTATAGCGCGTCTTTTTTCACAGGTACTGTTATGCGTGTTTTACTGGCCCCAATGGAAGGCGTGCTCGACTCTCTCGTGCGCGAGCTGCTTACCGAGGTGAACGACTACGATCTCTGCGTGACGGAGTTCCTGCGCGTGGTCGATATGTTGCTGCCAGAAAAGTCATTCTATCGTCTCTGCCCTGAACTGCATCGCCAGAGCCGGACCCCTTCCGGCACGCTGGTGCGTATTCAGCTGCTCGGTCAGTATCCTGAATGGCTGGCGGAAAATGCCGCCCGCGCGGTAGCGCTTGGCTCTTACGGGGTGGATCTCAACTGCGGCTGCCCGTCGAAGCTGGTAAACGGCAGCGGCGGCGGGGCGACGTTGCTGAAAGATCCTGAGCTGATTTACCGCGGCGCGAAAGCCATGCGTGAGGCCGTGCCCTCGCATTTGCCGGTGACGGTTAAGGTGCGCCTGGGGTGGGACAGCGACGCCCGACAGTTTGAAATTGCCGATGCGGTGCAGCAGGCCGGGGCCACCGAGCTGGTGGTGCACGGACGTACTAAAGAAGATGGCTATAAAGCGGACCGCATTAACTGGCAGGCGATTGGCGAGATCCGCAAACGCCTCAGCATTCCGGTTATCGCCAACGGTGAAATCTGGGACTACGAGAGCGCGCAGGCGTGCCTGAAAGCCACCGGCTGCGATGCGGTGATGATTGGCCGCGGCGCGCTGAACGTGCCGAACCTCAGCCGGGTGGTGAAATATAACGAGCCGCGGATGCCGTGGGCAGACGTGGTGACGCTGCTGCAAAAATACAGCCGTCTGGAAAAGCAGGGCGACACCGGTTTGTATCACGTCGCGCGCATCAAACAGTGGCTCAGTTATTTACGCAAAGAGTACAGCGAAGCGTTGGATTTATTTCAGGAGATCCGCACCTTACAAATTTCTGCCGATATTGCGCGTGTCATCCAGTCAAAATAATAAGCGTTAATTTGCTCACACTTTTTTAAAATATAAAACGATGCAGGTTTTCAAGGTGGCGCGACGATGTTAAGGTGCCACTGTTTTCAACGCAGGATTGTTACTGGTTAACAGGCAAAACCTAAGCGTTTCACAGCATTAACCGCTGTGGAGCGCTTAGGTTTTTTTTTGCCTGTCATTCACGAAGGAGGGCCATTTGGCCTAACGCTTTTTGCTGGAACGAATAATCAAAATACGACGGGAAATAACAAATTTCCTGCGAACGGTTACGCATTAATACTCAGCTACAGGTTGCTATTATGACAAATAAATATAATCTTTGTGCCCTCGCTTTATTGATGATATCGCCTTTAACAGTGGCGCAGGAGTGGAATGGAACGGTATTAGGGTTTGAAGCCCCGCCGGAGCCTGTTCTGGGCGAAATGCTCGGCATACGCAAAATCCTTAACGATAACGGTTTTACCTATAACCTCGGATACCTCAATGAAATTGGCTGGAACGGCGGCGGCGGATATAACCACGACTCCCACGTGGCCTATATTGACCAGTTCGCGCTGACCTTTAACCAGGATCTGGCGCGCTGGACGGGCATCCCGGGTGCGCGTATTGAGGGGAATATCGTCAACCGCAACCACAATGACGACCTCACCACTAAACGCGTGCAGGATCCGCGCGTGAACTTCAACGATTTGACCCAGGAAAGCTGGGGCGGGCAATCCATAACCCGTCTGGGCTGGCTGACGTTTGCCCGCAGCTTTGACGACCGACGCCTCACCTGGCGTATCGGCATGATGAACAAGGTGCAGACCTTCGATCAAATCATCCCGTGCGACTTCCAGATGCTCTCCCAGTGCGGTGGGAAATCGGCCAACTCGCTGACCTGGAACAACTGGAACGTTCACACCTGGGGCACCACGCTGGAGTATAAGCTCACGCCAACCGTCACCTTAAAAGGCGGCGTGATGGAGCAAAACCCGGACGCCTCCAGCCGCAGCCACGCGTGGAGCTGGTCGACGAAGGGCAGCAAAGGAATCTTGCTCCCGGTCGAAATCGAAGCGCGTCCGCTGATTAACGGCCTGCCGGGCGCCTATAACCTCGGCGTGGTGTTTACCAACGCGCCGCAAACCGATCTCTATAGCGGTGCATCGGGCGGAGCGGGCGCCACCGATCCGGACGGTTACGAGAAGCATAACCGTACCTGGTTTATGTACGCCGGGCTTAACCAGCAGATCACGCAGCACAAGGACGATCCGAATCGCGGGTTGAGCACCTCGGTCAGCATGAGCCTTGCGGATCAGCGCAGCAATTACATGCATCAGGTCTACGCCGCCTCGCTGCGCTATCGCGGGCTGTTTGACGCTCGCCCGGAAGACTGGATTGGCTTCGGGCTGACCTGGATTGATATGAGCAGCCAGTACGCCCGCAACCAGCGCTATATGAACAGCCTGAGCGGCGTGTCGGACTATAACGATCCGGCGTACCATCCGGTACCGGGCCACTCCCTGAACGGTGAGTTTTACTATCGCTTCCGTCCGGTGTCGTGGCTGGAGCTGCAGCCGGGCATTCAGTACTGGCACCATCCGGGCGGCGTATCCCGGACGCAGGATGCCTGGGTGACGGAGCTGAAAACCGTCGTGACGTTCTAGCAATGTCGATCTGCGTCACGTTTTTTACCCGTGACGCATTGAGGCTACGAATGAAACTGATAGAGTGCCAGAACTGGATTGTTACTGCTTCGGCAGGCAAAACCTGATTTTCTGGCTTCTGCCGGAGGTCAGGTTTTTTTGTTTCTGGGGTTCCGATGAAAATCGCCAAGATACTCAATAATAACGTGGTGGTTGTTCAGGATGAGCGCGGGCGCGAACAGGTGGTGATGGGCCGCGGGCTGGCCTTTCAGAGGCGCGTGGGTGAAGCGCTGGATACCGCGCTGATTGAAAAGGTGTTTGCGTTACAGAGCGATGAGCTGGTGCAGCGTCTCGGTGAACTGCTGAGCCAGATCCCGCTGGAGGTGATGACCACCTGCGACCGCATCATTGGGCTGGCGGCGCAACGGCTGGGGAAATTGCAGGAAAGTTTGTACATCACCCTGACCGACCACTGCTACTTCGCGATTGAGCGCCAGAAGAAAGGGCTGGCGATTAAAAACGTGCTGCTGTGGGACATCAAGCGCCTCTATCCGAAGGAGTTTGAGCTGGGGCAGGAGGCGAGGGCCATTATCGCCAAACGCCTGAACGTCGAGCTGGCTGAGGACGAAGCAGGGTTTATCGCGCTGCATCTGGTCACCGCGCAGTTGAACAGCGAAATGCCGGAAGTGATGCACGTGACAAGAGTGATGCAGGAGATCCTGCAGCTGGTGAAGTATCAGCTACAGCTGGAGTACGACGAAGAGTCGCTCAGCTATCAGCGTTTTGTCACGCATCTGAAGTTTTTTGCCCAGCGGATGCTGACCCGCACCGTGGTGGACGATGACGACGTCTCGCTGCATACCGCGGTAAAGGACAACTACGCGAAAGCGTGGAAATGCGCCGAGAAAATCGCGCAGCACCTGAACAAAAGCTATCAGCGCGAGCTGACGACCGAAGAAATTATGTTCCTCGCCATTCATATTGAACGGGTGAGAAAAGAGGGGCGCTAAGCCTCAAATCTGGATTGTTACTGCATAACGCAGGCAAAACCTGGGCGCGGCCTCCGCAAGGAGGACGTTCTCGGGTTTTTTTATTTTTATACTCAGTCAACAGGTGCCTGCGGGCATCGGATGTAAGGAAATCGAGATGGAATACCAGGCGTTAGCAAAGGATATTCTCGGCCACGTTGGCGGAAAAGAGAACATTGTCAGCCTTGTCCACTGTGCGACCCGGCTTCGCTTTAAACTGAAAGATAACCAGAAAGCGGACGCCGAAGGGCTGAAGAAAAACCCGGGCGTGATTATGGTGGTCGAAAGCGGCGGCCAGTTCCAGGTGGTGATTGGTAACCACGTACACGACGTCTGGCAGGCGGTACGTAGCGAGGCCGGGCTCACCGACGACGCGCCGGCCGTGGAGGAGAAGGGCGAGAAGGGCAACCTGCTGGGCCGCCTGATCGACATCGTCTCCGGAATTTTCACTCCGTTTATCGGCATTCTGGCGGCCTCCGGTATTCTGAAAGGTCTGCTGGCGCTGGCGGTGGTCTGTGGCTGGCTCACTCCTGAAAGCGGCACCTATAAAATCTGGTTCGCCGCGAGCGACGCGCTGTTCTTCTTCTTCCCGCTGGTGCTGGGCTATACCGCGGGGAAAAAATTTGGCGGCAACCCGTTTATTACGATGGTGATCGGCGGGGCCCTCACGCACCCGATGATGATCGCCGCGTTCAATGCCAGCCAGCAGCCGGGGGCGTTTACCGATGCGTTTCTTGGTATACCGATCACATGGTTTAACTACAGCTCGTCGGTGATCCCGATCATTCTCGCCGCGTGGGTAAGCTGCTGGCTGGAAAAACAGAGCACCAGGCTGCTGCCGTCCTCGATGAAGAACTTCTTCGCGCCGCTGATTTGCTTAGGCGTGACCGTGCCGCTGACCTTCCTGGTCATTGGCCCGCTGGCGACCTGGCTCAGCCAGATGCTGGCCAACGGCTACCAGTGGGTTTATGTCCTGGCACCGTGGCTGGCGGGCGCGGCGATGGGGGCGCTGTGGCAGGTCTGCGTGATCTTCGGCCTGCACTGGGGGCTGGTGCCGCTGATGATTAACAACCTGGCGGTGCTGGGCCATGACTCCATGCTGCCGATGCTGCTCCCGGCGGTGTTTGGCCAGGTGGGCGCGGCGCTGGGGATTTTCCTGCGCACCCGCGACGCGCGCCAGAAAATGCTGGCCGGTTCGTCCGTGACGGCGGGGATTTTTGGCATCACCGAACCGGCCGTGTACGGGGTTAACCTGCCGCTGCGCCGTCCGTTTATCTTTGGCTGCGTCGCGGGTGCCGTCGGCGGCGCGATAGTCGGCTTTAGCGACACTCATGTCTATTCGTTCGGCTTTGCCAATATTTTTACCATCGCCCAGATGATCCCGCCGGGCGGCGTAGACGCCACCCTGTGGGGCGGCATTATCGGCACCGTCGTGGCGCTGGTGCTGGGCTGCGTCCTGACGCTGGTGGCGGGCATGCCAGCACGCTCAGCGCCCGAGGCGGTTGCGCCAGCGGGTGAAAACGATGTGCTGGCACCGATGACCGGTACCGTGCTGGCGCTCGATCAGGTGCCTGATACCACCTTTGCCAGCGGCCTGCTGGGCAGCGGTGCCGCCATCATTCCCTCCGACAACAGGGTGGTTGCCCCGTTTGCGGGCGTTGTTGCCTCTCTTTTCCAGACCAAACACGCCATCGGCCTGCTCAGCGACAGCGGCATTGAAGTGTTAATCCACGTGGGGATCGACACCGTGAAGCTCGATGGTAAACCGTTTACCGCCCATGTGAAGGTGGGCGACAGGGTGCAGCCGGGCGACCTGCTGCTGGAGTTTGATCGTCAGGCGATTATCGATGCCGGATACGACCTGGCGACGCCGATCATTATCAGTAACAGCGACGAGTATCGCGCGGTGGCGACCGTGGCGGCAACGTCCGTCAACGCCGGTGCACCGCTGCTCAGCGTAAGCCATCAATAACAGGAGAACGTGATGAAAACTTTCCCGGATGATTTTTTATGGGGCGGCGCGGTTGCCGCGAACCAGGTAGAAGGCGCATATCTGGAGGATGGCAAAGGGCTTTCCACCTCAGACGTCCAGCCGCAGGGGGTCTTTGGCCCGGTGGTGGAGCGCATGGCGGGCGACAGCGGGATTAAAGATGTGGCGATAGATTTCTATCACCGCTACCCGGAAGACATCAAACTCTTTGCCGAAATGGGCTTTAGCTGCCTGCGCGTCTCCATTGCCTGGACGCGTATCTTCCCGAACGGCGACGAGCAGACGCCAAACGAAGCGGGTCTGGCGTTTTACGACAGGTTGTTTGACGAACTGGCCGCGCACGACATCACGCCGCTGGTAACGCTGTCGCATTACGAAATGCCGTGGGGGCTGGTGAAACAGTACGGCGGCTGGGGCAGTCGTCAGACTATCGGCTTCTTTGAGCGCTACGCCCGCACCGTCTTTGCGCGCTACAGGGAGAAGGTGAAGCTGTGGCTGACCTTCAACGAAATCAACATGTCCCTGCATGCGCCGATGACTGGCGTGGGCCTGCCGGAAACCAGCAGCAAAGGGGAAGTGTATCAGGCGATCCACCATCAGCTGTTGGCCAGCGCGCTGGCGGTGAAAGCCTGCCACGAGATTATCCCGGATGCAAAAATTGGCAACATGCTGCTGGGCGGCCTGATGTACCCGCTGACCTGCAGGCCAGAAGACGTGCTGGAGGCGCTACAGGAGAACCGCGCCTGGCAGTTCTTTGGCGACGTGCAGTGCCGCGGGGCGTACCCGGGGTATATGCTGCGCTTCTTCCGCGACAGCGAAATTGAGATTGATATCACCGACGCCGACCGCGAGGCGCTGAAATCCACCGTCGATTTTATCTCGTTCAGCTATTACATGACCGGCTGCGTGACGACCGATGACGAGTTGAACCAGCAGGCGCGGGGCAACATCCTGAGCATGGTGCCAAACCCGCATCTGGCAAGCTCAGAGTGGGGCTGGCAGATCGATCCGGTTGGCCTGCGTACGCTGCTGAACGTGCTCTGGGATCGTTATCAGAAGCCGCTGTTTATCGTCGAGAACGGCCTCGGCGCGAAGGACAAACCGGACGCCGACGGCGTGGTGCAGGATGATTACCGCATCAGCTACCTTAACGACCACCTGGTGCAGGTGCGCGAGGCGATTGACGACGGCGTTGAGGTAATGGGATACACCAGCTGGGGGCCCATCGACCTGGTCAGCGCCTCCAAAGCGGAACTGTCCAAGCGCTACGGCTTTATTTATGTGGACCGCGATGACAGCGGTAAAGGCACTCTGGCCCGCAGCCGCAAAAAGAGTTTTTACTGGTATAAAGAGGTGATTGCCACGAAGGGGGCATCGCTGAAAGCCTGAAAGGAATAACGTCGCCCGGCGCAGTGCCGGGCAAATAAATCAGAAAATCATTTTGAATACGCCGGTAACCACTAACAGCCCTATCAAAAATATAATTAAAATAACCCACAGTAATATTTTCATTCCCTTCTCCTGCCCGTGTATGACACTGAATAAGTGTAGCAGCCAATTCATAATTGGAATGGATATGTTGAATTTATTCATTGGGGTTAGGAATAAATTGCCGAATATGAAAATGTATGACAATTTGCGGATTGCCACGCGTTACTAAAAAACGGAATGGCATCAAGCGTAATTTGCGCCTTTAATTTTTTGAGTTATGGCGTAATGAAACGTTCTCTTATTTTATCTCTGAGTGCTCCTCTTGTCTTAATGCTGGCTGCCTGCGCGCCGGAACATGCCAGCGTGTCGCCGATTAAAACGCAAGCCACTGCGGCGTCGGTAAATACACAGCTAAGTCGAACCAACTGGCCGAAAAACGAATGGTGGAAAGACTATAACGATCCGCAGCTTAATTCTCTGATCGCGAAGGCGCTAAATGATGCGCCGGATATGCAAATCGCCCGACAGCGTATTACGCTCGCGGAAGCGCAGGCGAAAGCCACCCTGGCGGCAGACGGCCCTCAGATGGATTTTTCCGCCGATGCGGAGCGGCAGAAGATGTCTGCGGAAGGGCTGATGGGGCCCTTCGCCATTACCGATCCGGCCGCGGGCACCACCGGGCCGTGGTATACCAACGGTACCTTTGGCCTGACAGCGGGCTGGGATCTCGATTTGTGGGGAAAAAACCGCGCGCAGGTTGAAGCCCGTATCGGCAAGGTCAACGCCCAGAAAGCTGAGATGGAGCAGACGCGTCAGCTGTTGGCCAGCAGCGTCGCGCGGCTTTACTGGGAGTGGCAGACCCAGGCCGCGGTGGGGGACGTTCTCGCACAGATTAAACACGAGCAGGAAAATATCATCGGTGCCGACCGCGAGCTGTATCAGCACGGGATCACATCTTCGGTAGAAGGTGTCGAAACCGATATCAATGCCAGTAAAACCGAAGAGCAGCTTGCCGGGGTAAAAGGCAAAATGAAAGCCGTTGAGGCACGTCTGCAGGCCCTGACTAATACCTCCTCAATGAAACTGACTCGCCATGCTTTACCGGCAGCAGAAGCGGCGTTGCCTACCACGCTGGGATACGAGCTGCTGGCTCGCCGCCCGGATCTGCAGGAGGCGCACTGGTACATTGAAGCTTCCCTGAGCGAAGTGGATGCCGCCAAAGCCGCCTTCTATCCCGACGTGAATCTGATGGCATTCTTGCAGCAGGATGCCCTGCATCTGAGCGATCTGTTCCGTTCCTCCGCCCAGCAAATGGGCGTCACCGCCGGGCTGACGCTGCCGATCTTCGACAGCGGCAGGCTGAATGCGAATCTGGATATTGCCCAGGCGCAGAACAATCTGTCGGTGGCGAACTACAACAAAGCGGTGGTCGATGCCGTTAATCAGGTGGCGCGCACGGCCAGCGAAGTTGAAACCCTGACCGCAAAAAATCAGCAACAGCAGCAGGTCGAGAAAGATGCCGCGCGCGTGGTGGCACTGGCACAGGCGCGCTTTAGCGTCGGGATTATTGCCGGTTCCCGCGTCAGCGAGGCCAAAATTCCGGCACTCAAGGAACATATCGCTGCACTGACCCTGAAAGGGCAGTACGTGGATGCCACGCTACAGCTGACGTCCGCGCTGGGCGGTGGCTATCATCACGGCTAAAAAGGGTGATTATCTATACTTACCTCTTTGCACATTTTCAGGAGGTGAGTATGAACAGAGTAGCGATTGTAACCGCATCGGATTCCGGGATCGGTAAAACCACGGCGCTGATGCTGGCAGAGCGCGGGTTTGATATTGGCGTCACCTGGCATTCGGATGAAAAAGGGGCGATGGAAACCTGCCGTGAAGTTGAAGCGCGTGGGCAGCGCGCAGAGGCTATCCATCTTGATTTAAGCACGCTCCCGGACGGCGCTGAAGCCATTGAAACGCTGATTGCGCGTTTCGGCCGGCTGGACGTGCTGGTTAACAATGCCGGAGCGATGACCAAAGCGCCATTTCTTGAGATGGCGTTTGACGACTGGCGGAACATTTTTACCGTCGACGTGGACGGCGCGTTTCTCTGCTCGCAGATTGCGGCACGGCAGATGGTGAAGCAGGGGGAAGGGGGGCGGATTGTGAACATCACCTCGGTGCATGAGCACACGCCGCTGCCTGATGCCAGCGCTTACACGGCTGCGAAACATGCGCTCGGCGGCTTAACCAAATCGATGGCGATGGAGCTGGTGAAGCACAAGATTCTGGTGAACGCCGTCGCGCCGGGGGCCATTGCCACGCCGATGAACGATATGGACGACAGCGAAGTGAAGGAAGGGTCAATGCCGGAAATTCCGCTGGCAAGGCCGGGCCACACCAAAGAAATCGCCAGCCTGGTGGCGTGGCTGTGTGACAGCGACGCCAGCTATACCACAGGGCAATCGTTTATCGTCGACGGGGGCTTTATGCTGGCGAACCCGCAGTTTAAGCCGGAAGGGTAACAGGTTTCCCCTCAATGTATCCCTCTCCCCAAAGGGGTGAGGGGCACCAGGCTGACTCACTCCTCATCCCGCTTCTTCTCTCTGTGCCGCATCCACAGCCTGACCCCAATCACCGCCACAACCACCAGAATCAACCACGCCCAGTGCTTCAGGTGCTGGTTAAGGTTATGCAGCCACGGGCCAATCACCTCGCCACCCACGTAACCAAGCGTCGTGAAGATCAGCGCCCAGGCTATCGCGCCAACAATATTCAGCGGCAGGAAAATTTTTGGCGGCAGGCGGCTGGCACCAATCAGTATTGGCCCGATAATCCTGAAGCCGTACATAAAGCGGGTACCTATGACGAACAGATAAGGGTGACGCTGGATCAGGCGCTGCGCGCGGTTGATTTTCTTTTTGTGTTTAACGAAACGCTTGAGCAGCGTCGGGCCAAAGCGCAGCCCCAGGAAGTAGAGCAGCTGATCGCCAATCATGCCGCCCAGCGCGACCGCAGCGACGACCAGCGGAAACTTCAGTAAGCCCTGATGCGCGGCGACGCCGCCCAGCAGCGTGATGGTTTCACCTTCCGCCACGCTGCCGATGACCAGCGCGGCGTATCCATATTGTTCAATGAGTGCGTTAATATCCATTACGTAACGGTTATCTCCCTCTGCGTACCTCGTTTAATCATATACCTCATGAATCAACCGCGCGGCAATCAACGGAAATTTCCCACTGTACATAAAATAATCTAAAGCCTGCATTATACTTAAGGTATCGCTGACGGGCCGACAACAAGGGGGCGCTATGAACCATGTCTGGGGACTTTTCTCCCATCCCGATCGTGAAATGCATGTCATCAAAAGTGAGAACGAAACGGTCTCGCATCATTACACCCACCACGTGCTGCTGATGGCCGCGGTGCCGGTAATATGCGCGTTTATTGGCACAACACAAATCGGCTGGAACTTCGGTGACGGTACCGTGGTTCAGCTCTCCTGGTTTACCGGGCTTTATCTGGCCATTCTCTTTTATGGCCTGATGCTGGCAGGGGTGGCGGTCATGGGGCGCGTCATTCACTGGATGGCGCGTAACTACCCGCAGCGCCCATCGCTGGCACACTGTATGGTCTTCGCCGGATACGTCGCGACCCCGCTGTTCTTAAGCGGTATTGTTGCGCTCTATCCACTGGTCTGGCTGTGCGCGCTGATCGGTACTGTTGCGCTCTTTTACACCGGTTATCTGCTGTATCTGGGCGTTCCAACCTTCCTGAATATCAATAAAGAAGAGGGCCTGAGCTTCTCCGGCTCCACGCTTGCCATCGGGGTGCTGGTTCTGGAGGTGTTACTGGCACTGACAGTTATTCTTTGGGGTTATGGATACCGTCTCTTCTAAGCTCACTGCATTGCTGGCATTTACGCCAGCAATGCAGCATCTGTTCACGATTATCCGCTGGCGACAAAGCACGGTGACCGCTATGATGCCGAAGCCAGCCTGTGTTTATCCGTCGACGCAGGCGGTGTACGTCATTACGTGCGTGAATAATTATCAGAAGTCTCACCATGCTGAAATTTCGTGTCTCCTTACTTAGCCTGGCGCTGCTGCTGGGCGCGTCCGCTGCCGTGCCAGCTGTCGCCAATACGCCCGCGGTGACCACCGCTGCTGCCCAGCCGCAAATTGCGTCCGGCAGCGCGATGATTGTTGATCTCAACACCAATAAGGTGATTTACGCCAGCCACCCGGACCTGGTGCGCCCGATCGCCTCAATAACCAAATTAATGACCGCGATGGTGGTGCTTGATGCTCGCCTGCCGCTGGACGAAAAGCTGAAAGTGGATATCAGCCACACGCCGGAGATGAAAGGGATCTACTCTCGCGTGCGCCTGAACAGTGAAATCAGCCGTAAAAATATGCTGCTGCTGGCGCTGATGTCGTCCGAAAACCGTGCGGCGGCAAGTCTGGCGCACCACTATCCTGGCGGTTACGATGCCTTTATCCGCGCGATGAACGCCAAAGCCAAAGCGCTGGGGATGAGCAATACTCATTTTGTTGAACCGACGGGTCTGTCGATTAACAACGTCTCCACGGCCCGCGATCTGACGAAACTGCTGATTGCCAGCAAGCAGTACCCGCTGCTCGGCCAGCTCAGCACCACGCGTGAGGACATGGCGACATTCTCGAATCCGTCTTACACACTGCCGTTTCGCAACACGAACCATCTGGTGTACCGCGAGAACTGGAATATTCAGTTAACCAAAACCGGGTTTACCAATGCGGCAGGCCACTGCCTGGTGATGCGCACCGTGTTTAACGGTAAGCCGGTGGCGCTGGTGGTGATGGATGCCTTCGGGAAATATACCCACTTCGCGGATGCGAGCCGCCTGCGGACCTGGATTGAGACCGGGAAAGTGCAGCCCGTTCCGGCTGCGGCATTGACCTATAAAAAGCAGAAAGCGGAGCAGATGGCGACGGCGCAAAACGATTAATTCCCCTCTGCGCGTTGATGCCCTCACCCCGACCCTCTCCCACGGGAGAGGGAGAAAACACTAAAAACGGTAACCCAGGTTACCGTTTTACGTTTATTCCGGCAGCGTCCAGTCCCCATCGTTGAGCGGGCGCTGCATTATCACCGTATCCCGCCAGTCGCCTTTCTTATACCCCACGCTGCGAAGCTGACCGACAATCTCAAAGCCGTGTTTTTTATGCAGCCGTAACGAGCCGGAATTATTATTACCATCTCCGACAACGGCAATCATCTGCCGCCACGGGCCCTGCTCGCAGCGCGCGATCAGCGCGTTCATTAATGCAGTGCCAAAACCGCGTCCGGTGATGCTGGCATCCACGTAAATCGACTCTTCCAGGGTATAGCGATAGGCCTGACGCGGTCGGTAAGGGGTGGCGTAACAATAGCCCACCACGATGCCGCGATAGAGCGCGATGAGCCACGGTAAACCGTTCTCGGCCACGCTTTTCATGCGCTGACGCATTTCGTCGATGGTGGGGGGGACTTCTTCGAATGACGCGCGTCCGTGAAGCACATGCCAGGCATAGATGGCGGCGATGGCATGCACATCATCGGGAAGGGCGTCACGCACTTCCAGTTCGGTTTCGGATAAAACATCAACAGCCGACATGATGCGCCTGCTCCTCGTTATAGAATGCCGGAGAAACATTTCTCCGGCGACAGACCGCTACTCTATTACGATTAAGGCGCGCGAAACAATCTCTCAAATTTGGCTGTAGGGTTTAATCAGACGCTTTCGTTATGCGCTGCTCCGCGTCTGCACTCTCTTTCCAGTATTTCTTCCGCGTTGTTTTCCCTATGCCGGGATTCATGCTGTTTGTAGGGTCATTCTCGCGATAAAACTGCTTAAGGGCGTCAGGGGCTTTATAAAGATGCCCGACGTTGTGTTCCGCAGGATATTGTGCGCCACGCTCGCGCAGCAGGGCGAGCATCTGCTCCTTCAGTTCATGAGCATCGACCCCTTTTTTGACGATGTAGTCCTGATGGAAGACGTAGCACATAAAGTGGCCGTAATAGAGCTTATGCACCAGCTTGCTGTCGATCTCCGGCGGCAGATGCTCAAACCATTCGGTGTCGTTGCGTCGCAGGGCGATATCCAGCGCCAGAATATCTTCCACCTCTTCGGAATGCACCGCCTGGTAACGGATAGCGGCACCCGCCGCGGCGAAGCGATGCAGGAAGGCTTTGCTGCCTTCTTCCGGCGTGCAGGCAAAGAAATCACCCTCAGCCGTCCTGAAGAACTCGGTCAGCCAGCTCTGCGCTTCGGCGATCCCGTCCCCGGCCATTTTCAGCAGCAGGTGATGTTCGTACTTATCACGCCAGGTTTTCATTCGCTCCGGCAGATGCGCAGGGAAAACGTTGCCCAGCTTCTGCATAAAGCGGTCGGTAAAGTGGGGCTTGAACAGCGACACTTTCTCCAGCATCGCGTCGGTGCGTCCCTTCATGGTGAAGAAGAACGGCATTTTGTCGGTGCCAAGCTTATCGATCATCAGGAAGGTGTCTTTCCCGTAGCGCTCCGCGATGTCGTAAATATCCCGATGCATGTACTCGCCCGCCACCGGCAGGTGGGTGAATTCGCCCAGAATATGGCGACGAATTTCGGTCAGGACCTCAGGCTGATTGGTGCCGATGTAAAATACTTGCTGCTTTTTCTCTGCCGGGAAGGTGTCGAGACGCACCGCAAAAACGGCCAGCTTGCCCGCGCAGCCGGACGATTCAAACAGGCGATCCGGATCGGCGTTGTAGCGCGCCGGGGTATCGGCCTCGATATCGCGTACGCGGGTGATGTAATCGTGGTCGTGCGCGTGGCGACCATCGTGCTGCACGTCTTCGTCCCTCACGCGGTCGTCGTCGAGCTTGCTGAGGATCTGTTCCGGTGTCACGCCCAGATCGATGCCCAGGTGGTTCACCAGCGTCAGCTTGCCGTTTTCATCAATGCGGGCAAAAAGTGACATTTCGGTGTAGGCCGGGCCGCGCTGGACCAGCGAACCGCCGGAGTTATTGCAGATCCCACCGACCACCGAGGCGCCAATGCAGGAGGAGCCGATCACCGAGTGCGGCTCGCGGCCCAGCGGCTTAAGCGCTTTTTCCAGCGAGTAGAGCGTGGTGCCCGGGAACGCGAGCACCTGCTCGCCTTTGTCCAGCAGGTGCAGCTTGTCGAGGCGCAGGGTGCTGATAATCACGATATCGCGATCGTAATCGTTGCCGTTCGGCGTGGAACCTTCGGTCAGGCCGGTGTTGGCCGCCTGCATTAAAATAATTTTGTCCGCCGCAACGCAGGCGCTCAGCACGCGCCACAGCTCCAGCAGCGTGCCGGGGAAGACCACCGCCAGCGCGTCGCCCTGGCCGGAGCGGAAACCCTTACGGTAGCGGGCGGTTTTGGCTGGGTCGGTAAGCAGGTGAGAGGAGCCAACCAGGCGCGACAGTTCGTTAATAAATGTTTTGTTATCGTCAGTTCGAACAGAAGTCATCTTCCACTCCTTGTGGTGGGGCAAATTTCTCGCTGTAAAGCATAGCGCGATTAACTGTTCAGCGGTCGAGTATTCACGAGAAAAATCAGAGAATAACCCTGCAACGTTCAGAGGGTTTATGGCACACTGCGCTTTTCGCACGGTCTGGCCGGGTGCTTCCCACGGTTATTGATGAGAGAGAATAACAACATGAAATGGCTATGTTCTGTAGGTGTCGCCGTCAGCCTGGCGCTGCAACCTGCGCTGGCAGAGGATTTGTTTGGTAATCACCCGCTCACGCCTGAAGCCCGCGACGCGTTTGTCACGGAGTTGCTTAAGAAGATGACGGTCGATGAAAAAATCGGCCAGCTGCGTCTGATCAGCGTTGGCCCGGATAACCCGAAAGAGGCCATCCGCGAGATGATCAAAGAGAACCAGGTGGGCGCGATTTTTAACACCGTCACCCGCCAGGATATCCGCGCCATGCAGGATCAGGTGATGCAGCTCAGCCGTCTGAAAATCCCGTTGTTCTTTGCCTATGACGTGGTGCACGGCCAGCGTACCGTCTTCCCGATCAGCCTCGGCTTAGCCTCCTCGTTTAACCTCGACGCGGTGAAAACCGTCGGGCGCGTGTCGGCCTATGAAGCGGCGGACGACGGCCTGAACATGACCTGGGCACCGATGGTGGACGTCTCGCGCGATCCGCGCTGGGGCCGCGCCTCGGAAGGCTTCGGTGAAGATACCTATTTAACGGCCACGATGGGCAAAACCATGGTGGAAGCGATGCAGGGCAAGAGCCCGGCGGACCGCTACTCGGTGATGACCAGCGTTAAACACTTCGCGGCCTACGGCGCCGTGGAAGGCGGTAAAGAGTACAACACCGTCGACATGAGCCCACAGCGCCTGTTTAACGACTACATGCCGCCGTACAAGGCAGGGCTGGATGCGGGCAGCGGCGCGGTGATGGTGGCGCTGAACTCGCTGAACGGCACGCCTGCGACCTCCGATTCCTGGCTGCTGAAAGACGTGCTGCGCGACCAGTGGGGCTTTAAGGGCATCACTGTTTCCGACCACGGCGCGATTAAAGAGCTGATCAAGCACGGCACGGCGTCCGATCCGGAAGACGCGGTGCGCGTGGCGCTCAAGTCCGGCATCAACATGAGCATGAGCGACGAGTACTACAGCAAATACCTGCCGGGGCTGGTGAAGAGCGGCAAGGTAACGATGGCGGAGCTGGACGATGCCGCGCGCCACGTGCTGAACGTGAAATATGACATGGGGCTGTTTAACGATCCGTACAGCCACCTGGGGCCGAAAGATTCTGACCCGGCGGATACCAATGCCGAAAGCCGCCTGCACCGCAAAGAAGCGCGTGAAGTGGCGCGCGAAAGCCTGGTGCTGCTGAAGAACCGCCTCGACACGCTGCCGCTGAAAAAATCCGGCACTATTGCTGTGGTCGGCCCGCTGGCTGACAGCAAGCGCGACGTGATGGGGAGCTGGTCTGCTGCGGGCGTGGCCGATCAGTCCGTTACCGTCCTGACCGGCATCAAGAGCGCCGTCGGTGAAAACGCCAAAGTGGTGTACGCCAAAGGGGCGAACGTCACCGACGATAAAGACATCGTCACCTTCCTCAACCAGTACGAGGAAGCGGTGAAGGTCGATCCGCGCACGCCGAAGGAGATGATCGACGAAGCGGTCAACGCGGCGAAGCAGTCTGACGTCGTTGTCGCGGTCGTGGGGGAAGCGCAGGGTATGGCGCACGAAGCTTCCAGCCGTACCGACATTACCATCCCGCAGAGCCAGCGCGATCTGATCGCCGCCCTGAAAGCGACCGGCAAGCCGCTGGTGCTGGTGCTGATGAACGGTCGTCCGCTGGCGCTGGTGAAAGAGGACCAGCAGGCTGACGCCATTCTGGAAACCTGGTTCGCCGGCACCGAAGGCGGTAACGCCATCGCCGACGTATTGTTTGGCGATTACAACCCGTCGGGCAAGCTGCCGATGTCCTTCCCGCGCTCCGTCGGGCAGATCCCGGTTTACTATAGCCACCTGAATACCGGCCGCCCGTACAACGCCGACAAGCCGAACAAATACACGTCTCGTTACTTTGACGAAGCTAACGGCCCGCTCTACCCGTTTGGTTATGGCCTGAGCTACACCACCTTCAAGGTTTCTGAGGTGAAAATGTCGGCGCCGAGCCTGAAGCGTGACGGCAAGGTCACCGCCAGCGTCGAGGTGACCAACACCGGCAAGCGTGAAGGGGCAACGGTGATTCAGATGTACGTGCAGGATGTCACCGCCTCGATGAGCCGTCCTGTGAAGCAGCTGCGCGGCTTTGAGAAGGTCAATCTCAAGCCTGGCGAAACCAAAACCATCAGCTTCCCGATTGACGTGGATGCGCTCAAGTTCTGGAACCAGCAGATGAAATATGATGCGGAACCGGGCAAGTTTAACGTCTTTATCGGGGTGGATTCCGCCCGCGTAAATAAAGGCGAGTTCGAGCTGCTGTAACCTTTCCCTCCTTTGCATCCCCCGTCCATCGGGGGATGCGTCTTACCTTATGCTAAAAAGGCATTTTGCCGGGTAAATCCGCCGTTTTAAGCTACGCTTTTCTCTCAAGCCTCTGAAAAAGGCAGCAAAAAAAATGAGGATAGTGGAATGACGATTAAATCGGGGATGGTAGTTTCTGCGGCGCTACTCGCGGCGCTAAGCCTGCCGTTACAGGCGGCGGAGCCGGTAAAAGTGGGCTCAAAGATCGATACCGAGGGCGCGCTGCTCGGGAATATTATTCTCCAGGTGCTGGAAAGCCACGGCGTGAAAACCGTCAATAAAGTTCAACTGGGCACCACGCCCGTCGTGCGCGGCGCGATTACCTCCGGCGAGCTGGATATCTATCCTGAATATACCGGCAACGGCGCGTTCTTCTTTAAAGAAGAGAACGATCCAGCATGGAAAAACGCCAAAGCTGGCTATGAAAAAGTCAAAAAACTCGACGCGGAACAGAACAAGCTGGTCTGGCTGACCCCGGCCCCGGCCAACAATACCTGGACTATCGCCGTGCGTAAGGACGTGGCGGAGAAAGGGAAGCTCACCTCGCTTGCGGATCTCAGCCGCTACCTGAAAGAGAAGGGCGACTTCAAGCTCGCGGCGTCCGCGGAGTTTATCGAGCGTCCTGACGCGCTGCCGGCGTTTGAAAAAGCCTACGACTTCAAGCTCGACCAGGCACAACTGCTCTCGCTGGCGGGCGGAGATACGGCGGTAACCATTAAGGCGGCGGCGCAGCAAACCTCCGGCGTTAACGCGGCGATGGCCTACGGCACCGACGGCCCGGTCGCGGCGCTGGGCCTGCAAACCCTGACCGATCCAAAAGGCGTTCAGCCGATCTACGCTCCAACCCCGGTTGTGCGTGAGGCGGTACTGAAAGCCTACCCGGATATTGCTGAATGGCTCAAACCGGTCTTCGAAAAGCTGGATGAAAAAACGCTGCAACAGCTGAATGCCAGCATTGCCGTCGAGGGACTGGATGCCAAAAAAGTGGCCGCCGACTTCCTGAAACAACAAGGGCTTGTGAAGTAACGGGAAAGGGCTGTGCCAATAAAATGTCATAACCGCGTACTGCTGCTGTTGGCCTGCGTGGCCATCGCGGCGGTCGCGTTACCGTTTGTGAACGTCGCGCCTAACCGCCTGATGTCGGGGGAAGGGCGTGCTCTCTGGGACGTATGGTCGTTCACGCCGTGGTGGCTGGCGGCTGCGCTGGCCGCGTGGGTTGGACTGTCGCTCTGGCAAGGGCGAACGGCGCAGTGGCTAACGCTGCTGCTCTCGGAAGGTCTCTTTATCGCGCTGTTCTGGAGCGCGGGGCTGGCGGCAACGCATATGGCCTCGGCGGAAAGTCCGCTGGCGAGAACCACGCCAGGCAGCGGCCTGTGGCTCTGGCTGGCTTTGTGTTTACTGGCCAGCAGCGATGCGATTCGTCGTCTCATCGCCAGTTCTGTCTGGCGCTGGGTGCTTAATGCACAGATATGGTCTATTCCGCTGCTGTTATTGTTCAGCGGTGAACTGAACAACCTCTCGCTGTTAAAAGAGTACGCCAATCGTCAGGAGGTATTTGATGATGCTCTGGCGCAACATCTGACGATCCTTTTCGGCACGCTGATCCCGGCGCTGCTGATCGGGATACCGCTCGGCATGTGGTGTTATCGTCATCCCTCACGTCAGGGTAGCATCTTTGCCGTGCTCAACGTCATCCAGACCATTCCCTCCGTTGCGCTGTTTGGCCTGCTGATTGCCCCCCTGGCCGGGCTGGTGAAGTCGTTTCCCGCGCTGGGCGCGGTGGGTATCGCCGGAACGGGGTTAACACCCGCGCTGATTGCGCTGGTGCTGTACGCGCTGCTCCCGCTGGTGCGCGGCGTAGTCGCCGGCTTAAGCCAGGTTGCGCCGGATGTGCTGGAAAGCGCCCATGCGATGGGGATGAGCGCGCGACAGTGTTTCTGGAAGATACAGCTCCCGCTGGCGCTGCCCCTGCTGCTGCGCAGCCTGCGGGTGGTAGCGGTTCAGACCGTTGGCATGGCGGTGATTGCCGCGCTGATTGGAGCGGGCGGCTTTGGCGCGCTGGTGTTCCAGGGGCTGCTGAGCAGCGCCCTCGATCTGGTGTTGTTAGGCGTAGTCCCTACCATTGCGCTGGCGGTTGTCGTCGACGCCCTGTTTGCCTTATGGCTCGCGCTGCTCAGGAGAAGAGCCAATGATTGAATTTCATGATGTGAGTAAAACCTTTGCCGGCCGCCCGGCGGCAAGCCATCTGAACCTGAACTTTGCCGAGGGGGCATTTTCCGTGCTGATTGGCACTTCGGGCTCGGGAAAATCCACCACGCTGAAGATGATCAACCGGCTGGTGGAGCATGACAGCGGGTTAATTCGCTTTGCCGGGGAAGAGATCCGCAGCCTGCCGGTGCTGGAGCTGCGCCGCCGAATGGGCTATGCCATTCAGTCTATCGGCCTGTTTCCGCACTGGACGGTGGCACAGAACATCGCCACCGTGCTGCAGCTGGAGAAATGGTCGCGGGCTAAAATCGCTGACCGCGTTGATGAACTGATGTCTCTGCTGGGGCTGGAGCCCGCGTTGCGCAACCGCTATCCTCACCAGCTCTCCGGTGGACAACAGCAGCGCGTGGGCGTGGCGCGCGCGCTGGCGGCTAACCCGCAGGTGCTGCTGATGGATGAACCCTTTGGCGCGCTGGATCCCGTTACGCGCGGGGCGCTGCAAACGGAGATGACCCGCATTCACCGCATTCTTGGTCGAACCATCGTCCTCGTGACGCACGATATAGATGAAGCCCTGCGCCTGGCCGACCATCTGGTGCTGATGGACCACGGCGAGGTGGTGCAGCAGGGCGCGCCGCTTGCGCTGCTGACCAGCCCGAAGAATGACTTTGTACGCGAGTTTTTTGGCCGCAGCGAGCTGGGCGTCAGGCTGCTCTCCCTGCGGACGGTCGGAGACTATATGCGCCGTGAGAATGCACCGCCCGGCGGGGAACCGCTACAGGAGCAGATGAGCCTGCGTGATGCCCTCTCCGCGTTTGTCGCGCGCCGGTGCGAAGTCCTGCCCGTGGCGGATGTCCGGGGTGCGCCGTGCGGCAGCCTGCATTTTCGCGATCTGCTGGCCGGGGAGGTGACGCGTGAAGGCACTGCGTGATCCGCTCCTCTGGCTGGTAGCGCTCTTTGTCGCCTTACTGTTTCTGATGCCTCACAGCGCGGCGCTGTTTAACACTCTTTTTCCGGGGCTACCGCGGCCGGTGTATCAGCAGGAGAGCTTTATTAACCTTGCCCTGGCGCATCTCTGTCTGGTGGCGCTCTCAAGCGTCATCGCGGTGGTGCTGGGAGTAGGGGCGGGCATCGCGGTCACGCGACCTGCGGGCCGGGAGTTTCGTCCGCTGGTGGAGACGGTTGCGGCCATTGGACAGACGTTTCCGCCGGTGGCGGTGCTGGCGATAGCGGTGCCGGTTATGGGTTTTGGTCAGCAGCCCGCGATTATTGCGCTGATTCTGTACGGCGTGTTGCCCGTTCTGCAGGGCACGCTGGCGGGCGTTGCGGCGGTCCCGGCGTCTGTTTTAAGCGTGGCGGAAGGGATGGGGATGAGCCGCTGGCAGCGGCTGCGCAAGATAGAACTGCCGCTTGCGGCACCGGTTATTATTGCCGGGATCCGCACGTCGGTGATCATTAACATCGGGACGGCGACCATTGCGTCTACGGTCGGTGCCAATACGCTGGGAACGCCGATCATCATCGGCTTAAGCGGGTTTAATACGGCTTATATTGTGCAGGGGGCGGTACTGGTCGCGCTGGCGGCCATCGTCGTCGATCGCCTTTTTGAGCGGCTGGCGCTATACCTCAGCCGACACCGCCACGAACGATAAACGAGTATCCTGCAAGCATCACGCCGCCGATACCGCTTACGGCCATCAGGACAAAAAGGGTAATAATGGCGAGTTTGGTTGCCTTCATCATGTGCTCCTGTTGTTAACGGAACAATTATACGGTGAAGCGCAGCTGTTAATGAACCATTAAATGCCGTTATGGCTCATCCGGGCCAAGGGAATAAACCGGATAACCATGCTCACGCCACTCCGTCAGCAGCTGTTGCTGCGTGGCGGACGGCACTTCGCCACACCAGACCAGCAGGGTCTGGCCGTCGAAAAACTCGGGTTTGAGCTGCCCCAGCGAGTGCGCAAGGACATCCACGCGCCAGCCCTTTTGGGTGGCGATCCACGCTTCCAGCCACAGACGGGTGGTATCGTGCACGTTCCAGCCGACCACCAGCGCATCTTTTCCTGCCTTGTTCTTCGCCGAGGCAAGACAGACGGCAATATAGTTGATCAGCACCCCGTCAAGCATGCTGAGCAGCGCCTGCAGGGTAGACTGTTGGCACTGCAGGCGCCGACGGAGCGGAATGAAAAGATGGGTGATAAGCGTTTTCGCCGGATAATCGCGACCCTGCTCTTTGATCCAGGCGCGCAGTCGCTGCAGGTTACCGGCCTGCAGGAGCCGCAGCAGCGTTTCCTGCTGCTCGCGCCAGAGGCGTTGCGTGTCCGGGTCGTCGTGGCTCAGCAGGGACTTCACTTTCCCGACCTGCACCCCGTTGTCGATCCAGCTTTTGATTTCACGGATCCGGTCGATATCGGTATCGTTGAAAAGGCGATGACCACCGTCCGTCCTCTGCGGTTTGAGCAATCCATACCGTCGCTGCCACGCCCGTAGGGTAACGGGATTGATATCACAAAGGAGTGCCACTTCACCGATTGTGTAAAGCGCCATATTTGCCCCCTGGCTTACGCGTCCCCAGCTTAACTGTAGACCCACTTTGCCGAACCAGGAAGAATTGATTAATTTTTAAACAAATAATGCGAACCATGCACGATGTGCAGAAAAAGATGTGATAACGGACACGATTTTACGCTTTTTTGGGGCGCTTCAAAGAAAGTTCAGCCGCATCCGTGTATGTTACGCGTTTTTTAGCGTGTGCGGTTTTGAGTATGTACGAGTTTAACCTTGTGTTGCTGTTGCTTCAGCAGATGTGCGTGTTTCTGGTCATTGCCTGGCTGATGAGCAAAACGCGTCTTTTCATTCCGCTGATGCAGGTCACCGTACGCCTGCCGCACAAGCTGCTCTGCTACGTCACCTTCTCTATTTTTTGCATCATGGGGACCTACTTCGGCCTCCACATCGAAGACTCTATTGCTAATACGCGTGCCATCGGCGCTGTGATGGGCGGGCTGCTGGGCGGCCCGGTCGTCGGTGGCCTTGTCGGTTTAACCGGTGGGCTGCATCGCTATTCCATGGGCGGGATGACGGCGCTCAGCTGCATGATCTCGACGATCGTCGAAGGGCTGCTTGGTGGCCTGGTGCACAGCTATATGATTAAGCGCGGTCGCCCGGACAAGGTGTTTAGCCCGCTTACCGCCGGGGCCATCACATTTGTGGCTGAAATGGCGCAGATGGCGATCATTCTGCTGATTGCCCGCCCGTTCGAGGATGCTCTGCACCTGGTCAGCAGTATTGCCGCCCCGATGATGGTGACCAACACCGTCGGCGCGGCGCTGTTTATGCGTATTCTGCTCGACAAGCGCGCCATGTTTGAGAAGTACACCTCGGCCTTTTCCGCCACGGCGTTGAAGGTTGCCGCCTCGACCGAAGGGATCCTGCGTCAGGGGTTTAACGAAGAGAACAGCATGAAGGTCGCGCAGGTGCTCTATAAAGAGCTGGATATCGGCGCGGTGGCCATTACCGATCGCGAAAAGCTGCTGGCGTTTACCGGCACCGGAGACGATCACCACCTGCCGGGCAAACCGATCTCGTCGACCTATACGCTGCGCGCCATTGAAACCGGCGAAGTAGTGTATGCCGACGGTAACGAAGTGCCTTACCGCTGCTCGCTGCATCCGCAGTGCAAGCTGGGCTCCACGCTCGTCATTCCGCTGCGCGGGGAAAATCAGCGGGTGATGGGCACCATCAAGCTGTATGAGGCGAAAAACCGTCTGTTCAGCTCCATCAACCGCACGCTGGGGGAGGGTATCGCCCAGCTTCTTTCCGCGCAAATTCTGGCCGGGCAGTATGAACGGCAGAAAGCCCTGCTGACGCAGTCTGAAATTAAGCTGCTGCATGCCCAGGTCAATCCGCATTTCCTGTTTAATGCCCTCAACACGCTCAAAGCGGTGATTCGCCGCGACAGCGATCAGGCCGCGCAGCTGGTGCAGTTTTTGTCGACCTTTTTCCGTAAAAACCTGAAGCGCCCGTCAGAGATCGTGACCCTCGCCGATGAAATTGAGCACGTGAATGCCTATCTGCAAATTGAACAGGCGCGGTTTCAGTCCCGCCTGCAGGTGTCGCTCTCCGTTCCGGACGAGCTGGCGTATCAGCATCTTCCGGCCTTTACCCTGCAGCCTATTGTGGAGAACGCCATCAAGCACGGTACCTCGCAGCTGCTGGGGAGAGGGGAGATAACCATTGCCGCCAGCCGTTTTAACCACCATCTGGTGCTGGATATTGAAGATAACGCCGGGCTGTACCAGCCTTCCGCTTCGGGCGGATTAGGGATGAGCCTGGTTGATAAACGTCTGCGCGCCCATTTTGGCGACGACTGTGGCATTACCGTCGCCTGCGAGCCTGACCGTTTTACCCGTATTACCGTTCGACTGCCGCTGGAGGAAAACGCATGTTAAGAGTGCTGATTGTGGATGACGAGCCGCTGGCACGGGAAAACCTGCGCGTTCTGCTGCAGGAGCAGCCAGACATTGAGATTGTGGGGGAGTGCGCCAACGCCATTGAGGCCATCGGTGCGGTGCACAAGCTGCGCCCGGACGTGCTGTTCCTCGACATTCAGATGCCGCGCATCAGCGGGCTGGAGATGGTCGGCATGCTCGACCCGGCGCATCGTCCCTACATCGTGTTTCTGACGGCGTTCGACGAATATGCCGTTAAGGCTTTTGAGGAGCACGCGTTCGATTATTTACTCAAGCCGATTGAAGAGAAGCGGCTGGAAAAAACGCTCACCCGCTTACGCCAGGAGCGAACCGTCCAGGACGTTACGCTGCTGCCGGAAAACCAGCAGCCGCTGAAATTTATCCCTTGCACCGGGCACAGCCGGATTTATCTGCTGCAAATGGATGATGTGGCGTTTGTCAGCAGCCGCCTGAGCGGGGTGTTTGTCACCAGCGCGGAAGGGAACGAAGGGTTTACCGAGCTGACCCTGCGCACGCTGGAGAGCCGTACGCCGCTGATTCGCTGTCACCGTCAGTATCTGGTGAACATGGCACACCTGAAGGAGATCCGTCTGGAAGATAACGGTCAGGCCGAGCTGGTGCTGCGCGCCGGGCAGACCGTCCCCGTCAGCCGCCGCTATCTGAAAAGTTTGAAAGAGGCGATTGGCCTGTAAAACTGGTACACTGCGCGCCATTGCATCATCGACATTCGAAGGCTCTATGCTAAGTAACGATATTCTTCGTAGCCTGCGCTACACCCTGAAAGCAAACAATAACGACATGGTGCGCATTCTTGCGCTGTCCGACATTGAATCCACGTCTGCAAATTTTGATACCTGGATGACCAAAGAGGACGAAGAGGGCTTCGTCCGCTGCCCGGACATCATTCTGTCGGGTTTTCTGAACGGGCTGATTTACGATAAACGTGGAAAAGATGACTCCGCGCCCGAGCTGGCGCTGGAGCGTCGGGTGAACAACAACACGGTGCTGAAAAAGCTGCGTATCGCCTTCTCGTTGAAAACGGACGATATCCAGGCGATCATGACCGAGCAGAAATACCGCGTGTCGATGCCGGAAATCACTGCCATGATGCGCGCGCCGGACCACAAAAATTACCGCGAGTGCGGCGACCAGTTTCTGCGTAATTTCCTGCGCGGGCTGACCCATCGGGTGCATCACCCGAAACCATAAAAAAGCCGGAGATTATCTCCGGCTTTTTTTTTATTTCACCTGCTGGCCCGGCTTCGCGCCTTCGTCTGGGCTTAACAGGAAGATATCCTTCCCGCCAGGGCCTGCTGCCATCACCATCCCCTCGGAAATGCCGAAGCGCATTTTGCGCGGCGCCAGGTTAGCGACCATCACGGTTTGACGGCCGATCAGCACCTGCGGGTCCGGGTAGGCAGAACGGATGCCGGAGAAGACGTTGCGCTTCTCGCCGCCGAGATCCAGCGTCAGGCGCAGCAGCTTGTCAGAGCCTTCCACGAATTCTGCGTTTTCAATCAGCGCCACGCGCAGGTCGACTTTAGCAAAGTCATCAAAAGTGATGGTTTCCTGAATCGGATCGTCCGCCAGCGGGCCGGTTACCGGTGCTGCAGCCGCTTTCACCTCTTCTTTAGAGGCTTCGACCAGCGCTTCAACCTGCTTCATCTCGATGCGGTTATACAGCGCCTTAAAGGTGTTCACCTTGTGGCCGAGCAGCGGCTGTGCCATTGCATCCCAGGTCAGTTCGGTGTTCAGGAACGCTTCAGCGCGGGCTGCCAGCTGCGGCAGAACTGGCTTCAGGTACGTCATCAGTACGCGGAACAGGTTGATGCCCATGGAGCAGATGGCCTGCAGATCGGCATCGCGGCCTTCCTGTTTAGCGACAACCCACGGCGCCTGCTCGTCCACATAGCGGTTAGCCAGGTCAGCCAGCGCCATGATTTCACGCACTGCTTTACCGAACTCGCGCGTTTCCCAGGCTTCGCCAATGGTGGCTGCCGCGTCGGTGAAGGTTTGGTACAGGGCAGGGTCCGCCAGCTCAGCGGCCATTACGCCGTCAAAGCGCTTGGCGATAAAGCCCGCGTTACGGGACGCCAGGTTCACCACCTTGTTGACGATGTCTGCGTTCACGCGCTGCACGAAATCTTCCAGGTTCAGGTCGATATCGTCGATGCGGGAAGAGAGCTTCGCGGTGTAGTAGTAGCGCAGGCTATCCGCGTCGAAGTGGTTCAGCCAGGTGCTGGCCTTGATGAACGTCCCGCGGGACTTGGACATCTTGGCGCCGTTCACCGTGACGTAGCCGTGTACGAACAGGTTGGTCGGCTTGCGGAAGTTGCTGCCTTCCAGCATGGCCGGCCAGAACAGGCTGTGGAAGTAAACGATGTCTTTGCCGATGAAATGGTACAGCTCGGCGGTAGAGTCTTTCTTCCAGTATTCGTCGAAGCTGACGGTGTCGCCCCGCTTGTCGCACAGGTTCTTGAAGGAGCCCATGTAGCCGATTGGCGCGTCCAGCCAGACGTAGAAATATTTGCCCGGCGCATTCGGGATTTCGAAGCCAAAGTACGGCGCATCGCGGGAGATATCCCACTGCTGCAGGCCGGATTCGAACCACTCCTGCATCTTGTTCGCCACCTGCTCCTGCAGCGCGCCACTGCGGGTCCACGCCTGCAGCATTTCGCTGAAGGACGGCAGGTCGAAGAAGAAGTGCTCGGAATCACGCATCACAGGTGTGGCGCCGGATACCACGGATTTGGGCTCAATCAGTTCGGTCGGGCTGTAGGTCGCGCCGCAGACTTCGCAGTTATCGCCGTACTGATCCGGGGATTTACATTTTGGACAGGTGCCTTTGACGAAACGGTCCGGCAGGAACATGCCTTTTTCCGGATCGTACAGCTGAGAGATAGTGCGGTTTTTGATGAAACCGTTCTCTTTCAGACGGGTGTAGATCAGCTCCGACAGCTCGCGGTTTTCTTCGCTGTGCGTGGAGTGATAGTTGTCATAGCTGATGTCAAAGCCAGCAAAATCGGTCTGATGCTCCTGACTCATTTCGGCAATCATCTGCTCCGGGGAAATCCCCAGCTGCTGCGCTTTCAGCATAATCGGCGTGCCGTGGGCATCGTCCGCACAGATGAAGTTAACCTCGTGGCCGCGCATTCGCTGGTAACGGACCCAGACATCAGCCTGGATATGCTCCAGCATGTGGCCGAGGTGGATTGAGCCGTTGGCGTACGGCAGGGCGCACGTTACCAGAATTTTTTTCGCGACTTGAGTCATAGTAGGCATTACTTCTTTTAACTGTGAAAAGGGTTTTCGATATTACCAAAAGGGGCATTATTAAGTAAGCACAAACCACGGCCTTTCAGGTAAACTTGTTTGTCTAAGGTCTTATTCACAAGAACAAAGGAGTCGGGATGAGTTCTCAATCCCAGGCCAAATCACCGGAAGCCTTACGAGCAATGGTCGCCGGGACGCTGGCTAACTTTCAGCATCCAACCCTGAAGCATAACCTCACTACGCTGAAAGCGTTGCACCACGTCGCATGGCTGGACGATACGCTGCACGTTGAAGTGCAGATGCCGTTCGTCTGGACCAGCGCCTTTGATACGCTGAAAGAGCAGACCAGCGCCGAGCTGCTGCGCATTAGCGGTGCGAAAGCGATTGACTGGAAGCTGAGCCACAGCATTGCCACGCTGAAGCGTGTGAAAAATCAGCCGGGCGTCAACGGGGTGAAAAACATCATCGCCGTGAGTTCAGGTAAGGGTGGGGTGGGTAAATCCTCTACCGCCGTTAACCTCGCGCTCGCGCTGGCGGCGGAAGGGGCAAAGGTCGGTATTCTGGATGCCGATATCTACGGTCCGTCTATTCCAAACATGCTGGGTGCGGAAAATCAGCGTCCAACCTCGCCGGACGGCACGCATATGGCGCCGATCGTGGCGCACGGTCTGGCGACCAACTCCATCGGTTACCTGGTGACCGACGATAACGCTATGGTCTGGCGCGGCCCGATGGCCAGCAAAGCGCTGCTGCAGATGCTGCAGGAAACGATGTGGCCGGATCTGGATTATCTGGTGCTGGACATGCCGCCGGGCACCGGTGACATTCAGCTGACGCTGGCGCAGAACATCCCGGTAACGGGGGCCGTTGTGGTCACCACGCCGCAGGATATCGCGCTGATCGACGCCAAAAAAGGCATCGTGATGTTCGAGAAAGTGGAAGTGCCGGTGCTCGGCATCGTCGAGAACATGAGCATGCACATCTGCAGCAACTGCGGACACCATGAGCCTATCTTTGGTACGGGTGGGGCGGAAAAACTGGCAGCGCAGTATCACACCCAGCTGCTGGGGCAGATGCCGCTGCATATTTCCTTGCGTGAAGATCTGGACAGCGGGAAGCCGACGGTCGTCAGCCGTCCAGACAGCGAGTTCGCTGAGATGTACCGCCAGCTGGCGGGGCGCGTTGCGGCGCAGCTGTACTGGCAGGGTGAAGTGATCCCGGGTGAAATCGCCTTCCGCGCGGTGTAACCCCCCAGCACTGGATTGCCGGGTGGCGGTTTCGCCTTACCCGGCCTACGAAATACGATTTTGTAGGTCAGGTAAGCGAAGCGCCACCTGACTTTACCCAAGCCGGTAATGCATAAGATAGTACTCTCCCTCAGGAGAATTCCCCGTCGCCTCAATGTGCCAGCCGTGCCGCTGGTAAAACGTAATAGCCCGCGTATTTTTCACCAGACACTTGAGTGAGCCCGTGCTGGTAAACGTCTTCTGTACGTGCTCAAGCAACACATGTCCGACGCCCAGGCTCTGATACTGCGGGTCGACAAACAGGTTGTGCAGAAAATTATCGTTCGTCCAGACTGAGGCGAAGCCAAGTCGGTGCCCATCCTGCTCCGCCACCCAAATCTCTTCGTCCAGGGTTGCCGCGTCAAAATCTTCAAGCTGCCACGCAGAACTGTCCAGCCACGGCCAGGCTTCACGCCGGGCGTGGAGGTAGAGCGTACGCAGGAAAGGGCGGTCGCTCTCCTGCCACGGACGGATTACGATCGTATCAGCGATGATAGAAAATATCTCCATTGTAGGCTTTGTAGATTTTGCCATCTGCATCGCCAATCAGGACGTAGTTTTCGCCCATGTAGGTCCAGTGGGTACCGGCATCCGGTGCCGGAAGGTTACGCAGCTGGTACTGTTTAATGGTGTACTCCGGCGTTTGATACTGCGCCGGTGCCGTATCGCCGATTTTAAACTTCGTGAAATCGGCGATGAACTCTTGTTCTTCATAGGCCTTGATGCCCGATGGCGCAGCGGCGGTTTGCGGGGCAGAAAACGCGGAGCCCGCCAGAGACAGTAACACACCCAGAAGCAGCAATTTACGCTTAGCCATTTTTTCTCCAGTGATATTGTTTCAGAGACTTTCGTCTGCAGGGCACACAGCACAAGACAGACGGTCTATTTTAAGTATCAAAGCATGATGCGTTTGATAAAAAATGTAACAAAAGTGGAGGGGTTTGGGTAGTCGATAACGGTGATGTTCATCATTGCTGTGAATGTTGATTGTGCGGAATATTTGTTATTTTTATTATTTTATTAATCTATTCTGAAAATAAGTTTATACGTCAAAATAGCACCGTTAAGCAAATGCTTTCGTAAGGGATAACATTTAATATCGCGGCGCATAAAGTATTATTACTCTCCGTTTTCTTGCGCAGTTGTGCGCTGTTTTTTAACTTTTTAAACGACAGCGAACGTGTGTTTTACAGTATCACGGTGAAATAATAAATAACTATATTTCAATGGTTTGCTTACTTTCTTTTGCGAGTTAACTACCCAGCGCAACGATAAATCAACATTTTATATAAATGAAAAATACAACTGCTCTTTTACTGTCCTTTCTGACTCTCAGCCAGCTAACAGGATGTGTATTTTCACCAGGCCAGAACTTAAGTCTTTCCGGGAAAAAAGTCACTACCGGTGAGGAAATTAACGATCCGCTGGACAAACGCGTGGAAGTTTTTCCTTTAACCCCTGGATTGATTGAAAAACTGCGCCCACCCGTTTCTAAATCTCAGGCAAATCCTACTCTGGATGAGCAGCTCAAAAACTGGGAATACCGCATTGGCTCAGGGGACATTTTGACGGTCACCGTCTGGGATCACCCTGAACTCACGACGCCCGCAGGGCAGTACCGTAGCGCGAGCGACGCGGGTAACTGGGTTAACGCCGATGGTACGCTTTTCTACCCCTACGTCGGCAAGCTGAAAGTGGCGGGCAAAACGGTTTCACAGGTACGTGAGGAGATCACCGCGCGGCTGGATGAGGTCATTGAGAGCCCTCAGGTGGACGTCAGCGTTGCCTCCTTCCGTTCTCAAAAAGCCTATATCACCGGAGAGGTTGAGAAATCGGGCCAGCAGCCAATAACCAATATTCCATTGACGGTAATGGATGCGGTGAACGCCGCGGGCGGTCTCTCTGCGGATGCCGACTGGCGTAACGTCGTGCTCACGCATGATGGCCAGGACTCGCGCCTTTCCCTCTATGCTCTGATGCAACATGGCGATTTAACCCAAAATAAGCTGCTTTATCCGGGCGATATCCTGTTTGTTCCCCGGAACGACGCGCTGAAAGTGTTTGTGATGGGCGAGGTGGTTAAACAGAGCACCCTTAAGATGGATCGTAGCGGCATGACGCTGGCCGAAGCCCTGGGGAATGCAGGCGGGCTGAACCAGAATATGGCCGATGCAACCGGGATTTTTGTTATTCGCCCGGTTTCACGAAAAGGCGAGAAAGACAAAATCGCCAACATCTATCAACTCAATGCGGAAGATGCCTCAGCCATGGTGCTGAGCACAGAATTCGAGCTGGAACCGTACGACATTGTCTATGTCACGACGGCACCGCTTTCACGCTGGAATCGTGTTATCGCCCAGCTGGTACCCACCATCAGTGGCGTACATGACCTGACCGAAACCGTCCGTTACATCAGATCGTGGCCGCAATAATGTTCAATTCAATTCTCGTGGTTTGCACCGGCAATATTTGCCGTTCACCGATTGGTGAGCGGCTGTTGCGCCAGCAGCTACCCGACGCGCAGGTGACCTCGGCAGGTATTTTCGGGCTTGAAGGACGCCCGGCGGATGCGACTGCAAAGTCAGTCGCCTTACGTCATGGCGTTTCGCTGGAAGGTCACGTGGCGCGTAAGGTCACACGTTTTCTGTTACAAAAATCCGATTTGATTCTGGTGATGGAGCCAGAGCATCTCCGTTTTATTGCCTCAGTGGCGCCGGAGAATCGGGGGAAATCGCTGTTGTTTGGTCAGTGGCTGGAAACTAAGGACATTCCCGACCCGTATCGCAAAAGCCGGGAAGCCTTCGAATATGTTTTCGAGCAGTTAGGAAAAGCCAGTCAGGAATGGGCTCGTCGTTTGCGTCAACAAGGAATGAAGCAGTAATGTCGTCTCATAAATCAGACAAATTTGGTGCTGCGACACCGCATGATAATGAAATTGATCTCATTCAGCTGCTGGCTGAGATGTTTGATCATCGGGTAATGATAGCGTGCATCACGCTCCTGTTCACCGTATGCGCCGGGATCTATGCGTATAGCGTCACACCGATCTATCAGGCTGATGCCCTTGTGCAGATAGAAGCGAAGCAGGACAACTCGTTGCTCAAAAGCTTAAGCCAGTTTGGTACCGATCTTTCACCTGATGTCGCGCCCGAACTCTTGCTGCTCAAGTCGCGGATGATTCTGGGAGAGACCGTTGATAAACTGGGGCTAACGTACAGCGTCAAACGGTGTGTTCTGCCCGTCATTGGGCCGCTGCTGGAACGAGGGCGTAAAGCCGGTGAACTGACAATTGGCGCGCTTACCCTTCCTCTTCTGGAAGACAAGCCACAGGAACTTTTACTGACCGTTCAGGAGCAGGGCCGGTATCACCTCGAAGGAAAAACGCTTGAGGCTGATGGCGTTGTTGGGAAGACGCTGGTTAAAGACGGAGTAACGCTGCTTGTCACCTCGCTCAGTGCGGCACCAGGCACCCGGTTTGCCCTCAAAACCGTCACAAAGCTTGAAGCAATTAACGCCCTTCAGCGCCGACTCATTGTTTCTGAGTCGGCGAAGCAGAGCGGAATTATTACCTTAACGCTGACGGGCGAGGACCCTGACAAGATCGCCGTGGTGCTCAATACCATTGCTGAAAATTATCTCAGCCAGAATATTGCGCGCCAGGAAGCTAAAGATACCCGCAGCCTGACGTTTTTACAGGACCAATTACCTAAAATCAGGCGCGAACTGGATGAAGCCGAAGCACGACTGAACGCCTACAGAGAGCAGCGCGATTCTGTCGATCTATCCCTTGAGGCGAAGACGGTTCTCGATCAGGTTGTTAATGTGGAAAATCAGCTTAACGAGCTGACGTTCCGCGAAGCAGAAGTTTCTCAGCTTTTCAAAAAGGATCACCCAACCTACCGCGCATTACGGGAAAAAAAACAGACCCTGGAGCAGGAACGTACGCGTCTGAATAACCGTGTCTCATCCATGCCTTCTACACAGCAGGAAATTTTGCGTTTAAGCCGTGACGTTGAGTCCGGGCGCACCATCTATCTGCAGCTGCTGACGCGTCAGCAGGAGCTGAATATCTCGCGCTCCAGCGCCATCGGAAACGTGCGGATCATTGACCCTGCAGTAACGCAGCCTGGACCCGTCAAACCGCACAAAGTGATTATCATTGTGTTCGGTATGCTGGTGGGATTGATGCTCTCGGCAGGAACGGTGTTGGTGCGCTCTGCGTTTAAACGGGGCATCACCTCGTCTGAACAGCTGGAAGCGCAGGGAATGCCTCTTCTGGCTACGCTCCCGCGTTCAGTGTGGCTATGGAAAAAAACGCATTTACGCAGAAGGACGCTGTTTGCTTCCCACTGGAAGCACAGGACGTCAAACGTACCTTTCCCGCCCGTTGACCGTCCGGCGGATATATTTGTCGAGGCGGTGCGCGGGTTACGCACCAGTCTGCATTTTACCATGATGAATGCCGTTAATCGGATAGTGGTGATTTCAGGCCCTTCGCAGGACTGCGGAAAGACTTTGGTGAGCACCTCGCTGGCGTCGATTGCCGCTCAGGCAGGTCAACGGGTACTGTTTATTGATGCGGATATGCGCAAGGGATATGTTCACAATATTTTCAAACTGAACAACCAGCATGGCTTGTCCGGCGTGCTGGGGGGAAGCGTAGAGTGGCAGGATGCGATTCAACGCTCCGAGAAAGGTGGCTTTGATGTCTTGACCTGTGGGCCTCAGCCTTCACATCCTGTCGAGCTGCTCATGAATGAGCGCTTCCAGACGGTAATGTCGCGAATAGACAAAGAGTACGACATCGTGATTGTTGACACGCCACCGGTGCTGGCCGTAACGGATGCGTTACTCGTCGCCAGAGCCGCGGCAACCACATTGCTGGTTGCCCGTTTCGGTAAAACCAGCGTCAAAGAGATCGAAAACTGTCGGAAGCGTCTGCAGCAGATGGGCGTCCAGGTTGAAGGCGCGATTCTCAATGATATTGTGAAATCCGCTGCGTTCTATTACCACTCGGGTTATAGCCATTACAACTACGGCTATACCCCGGAATAAAGTGACGCGACACTTCTTTACAGCATGACGCCGAATAGCCCGCTAAGATGACCTCCGTTAAATCGAGAGGTCATAATGGATAACCGTAAATTGAGTCGCCTGCGCCGCTGGGCGCGGGAAGGGATCATACTCATTCTGCTTACGCTGGTGGTCCTGTGGGGCGTGGATCAATACCGAAAGCCGTCATTACCCGCCAGCTTTAGCGCAACGCCTATGCAGAGCATCGACGGTAACATTCACGATATCGCGGCGCTCAGCAAGGAGCGCCCCCTGCTGATTTACGTCTGGGCAACCTGGTGTAGCATCTGTCGTTATACGACACCTGCGGTCGATAAGCTGGCAAAAGAGGGCGGTAACGTCGTAAGCATTGCCATGCGCTCCGGTGATGATGCAAAGCTCGCTCGCTGGGCTGAAAAGAAAAACCTGAGTATGCCGGTGATTAACGATGCAAACGGTGCCGTGTCGCAGCAGTGGCAGGTGAGCGTAACGCCGACGCTGGTGATTGTGTCAAAGGGGAAAGTAGTCAGTACCACAACGGGCTGGACGAGCTACTGGGGATTGAAAATCAGAATGTGGTGGGCAGGCGTATAAAGATAACCCCTCTTCCGACGGAAGAGGGGTTTTGTATTACTTCGCGAGAACTTCCTGCGCGGTGCGCTCAACCAGCGACAGCAGGATTTTGATATCCTCCAGCGTCACGGTTGGGTTCAGCAGAGTCAGCTTCAGGCAGGTGATGCCGTTATGCTCGGTCACACCGACGTTTGCACGGCCAGATTCCAGTAGCGCATCACCAATTTTCTGGTTCAGCAGGGCGATGCCCGCGTCGTCCATCTGCACCTGGCCACGGAAGCGGAACAGCACGCTTGCCAGCTGTGGCTGCATAACCAGTTCCAGAGCAGGCTGCTCTTTCACGTAGGCCGCAACCTGCTGCGCCAGCGTTACGCCGTGATCGATGATCGCCGCGTATTGCTCCTGACCCAGTGCTTCCAGGCTCATCCACAGCTTCAGCGCGTCGAAACGACGGGTGGTCTGCAGAGATTTGGACACCAGGTTAGGCACGCCCGCTTCTTCGTCGAACTCAGAGTTCAGGTAGGCCGCCTGATAGCGCATCAGCTCATAGTGACGCGCTTCTTTCAGCAGGAACGCGCCGCAGCTGATGGTCTGGAAGAACTGCTTGTGGAAGTCCAGGGTGACGGAATCCACCAGCTCGATGCCGTCCAGGTAGTGACGATACTGATCAGACATCAGCAGCGCGCCGCCCCAGGCCGCGTCAACGTGTACCCAGATGTTCTGCTTCGCCGCCAGTTCAGCAATGGCACGCAGCGGATCGATAGCACCGGCATCGGTAGTACCTGCCGTCGCGACGATGGCCAGAATCTGCTCCCCGTTCGCGTTGCACTGCTCGATTTTCGCCGCCAGATCGGTCAGATCCATGCGGGAGAACTCGTCGGTTTTCACCTGCACTACGGACTGATAGCCCAGGCCCATCAGCGCCATGTTTTTCTGCACGGAGAAGTGCGCGTTTTCGGAGCACAGCACGCGAATTTTGCGCAGATCGCCCACCAGACCGTCCTGCTGAACGGAGTGGCCCTGACGCGCAAAGAATGCGTCACGCGCCAGCATCAGACCCATCAGGTTGCTCTGGGTACCGCCGCTGGTGAACACACCCGCGTCGCCAGCCTGATAACCCACGCGGGTACGCAGCCACTCGATCAGTTTGATCTCAATAATGGTTGCGGACGGGCTTTGATCCCAGGAGTCCATACTCTGGTTAGTGGCGTTGATCAGCACTTCCGCCGCCTGGCTTACCACCAGGCTTGGGCAGTGCAGGTGCGCCACACACTGCGGGTGATGAACGGACAAGCTGTCTTTCAGGAAGAACTCCACGGCGCGTTCAATCGCCGCTTCGTTGCCCAGCCCTTTCGGGTTGAAATCCAGCTTAATACGGTCGCGCAGCTCCGCGACCGTTTTGCCCTGGTACATCTCAGGCTGCTTCAGCCACTGCATCACAGCCTGAGTGCTTTGTTCAATCGCCTGCTGGTAAGCTTCAATGCTCTGCGCAGAGGAGAACAAAATTGGGTTTGAATCTGACATCGTAATCTACTACTCCGGTTACGCCGGGCGAACGCCCGCAGCAAGCAGTGCCTGCTCGAATTTATCCAGGAAGATTTTCAGTTCTTCGTCGCTGATCAGCAGGGAAGGCAGCAGGCGCAGAACGATACCGTTACGACCACCACGCTCCAGAATCAGACCGGCTTCAAAGCACTTCTTCTGAATCAGCGCAGACAGCTCGCCGTCGCCAGGGAAGCAGCCCATATGGTCAGCAGCTTCGTGTGGCTTAACGATCTCGATACCGATCATCATGCCCAGACCGCGCACGTGACCGATGACCGGATAACGTTTTGCCATCTCTTTCAGCTGGCCTTTCAGCCATTCGCCCTGTGCAGCCACTTTGCCCGCGATGTTCTGGTCTTTCAGGATCTTCAGCGTCGTCAGGCCGGTTGCCATTGCCAGCTGGTTGCCGCGGAAAGTACCGGTGTGGTGTCCTGGCGCCCATGCGTCGAACTGCTTTTTGATACCGAGCACGGCCAGCGGCAGACCGCCACCAACCGCTTTAGACATCACGATGATGTCTGGCTCGATGCCTGCGTGTTCGAAGGCGAAGAATTTACCGGTACGGGCAAAGCCAGCCTGAACTTCGTCGAGGATCAGCAGAATGCCGTGTTCCTGAGTCACTTTACGAATGCGCTGCAACCACTCAGCCGGAGCCGGGTTCACGCCGCCTTCGCCCTGAACGGCTTCCAGGATCACCGCGGCAGGTTTACGCACGCCGCTTTCAACGTCGTTGATCAGGTTGTCGAAGTAGTAAGTCAGCGCTTTCACGCCCGCTTCACCACCGATACCCAGCGGGCAGCGGTACTCGTGCGGGTAAGGCATGAACTGCACTTCTGGCATCATACCGTCAACAGCTTCTTTCGGAGACAGGTTACCGGTCACGGACAGTGCGCCGTGGGTCATGCCGTGGTAACCGCCAGAGAAGCTGATGATACCGCTACGGCCGGTCACTTTTTTCGCCAGCTTCAGCGCCGCTTCAACGGCGTCGGCACCGGATGGACCGGTGAACTGCAGGCAGTATTCTTTGCCCTGACCAGGCAGCAGAGAGAGCAGATATTCAGAAAACGCGTCTTTCAGAGGCGTAGTCAGATCCAGAGTGTGTAACGGCAAGCCGCTGGTAATGACATTTTGGATGCTTTTCAGCACATCAGGATGGTTATGGCCAAGCGCAAGGGTCCCTGCGCCTGCTAAACAGTCAAGGTATTCTTTATTATCTGCATCGGTGATCCACACGCCTTCTGCTTTAGTAATCGCTAAAGGCAGTTTGCGCGGATAACTCCTGACGTTAGATTCAAACTCGGCCTGACGGGCCAGATAGGTTTCGTTGCTTTTGTGGGCATCTACGGTGTCAATACGGACTTTATCCGTCATCATATCACTCCTACAACCGCCGCTTCGCTATGAGCCACGATTGAATAAAAAGTTAAAAAACAGATGGGGCCTGAAAAAAACGCCGCCAATATAGAGCCTTTTGTCACGGGGCTCAATGGTTAATTTGTTTACTGTTTTGTGACATGGAGCACAGGAGAGGCAATATCACCATTTTTAAAAAGAAAATTGCACTTTATTGGCAATAAAAACAATTGCTTATTCGGCATTTGTTCGGGTTGTTAAATGACAGAAAAGAGTGTGACAAATCGTGCCATTGGCTGACAAAAGAAGGGGGTATGCTGCCTTCATACCCCCTTCTTTTTCCATCAACGACAAAAAGCGGTAGTCACATGGCGCGCGCCATGGAATCACGCATTAAAAATGGACTTTCAACGCGCGTCGTTTCCCGGTGTTGTGCTCCGTTAATAATGTGCAGGGCGCTCAGGCGACCAATTTCGTAGTGGGGCAACTGAACCGTTGAAAGAGGCGGCAAAAACAGCTCGCCAATGCCCACCATATTGTCATAGCCGATAACCGCGACATCTTCAGGGATGCGAAGCCCTTGCGCCAGCAGCGTCTGGTACACCATAAACGCGATACGATCGTTACCGCAGATAACGGAATCAAACCGCGGGATGCCGTTCCGGATACGCGCCAGCAATGCGGACGGAATATCACGATAATGCTCATCCCCGTGCGCCATATACGCATGTTCCAGGCTGTCCGGGTCGATTCCGGCTTCACGGCAGGCGCGTTCAAGCCCCTGACGGCGCCGGGTTGTGGCCAGATGGCCCACAGGTAAATGCAGACACAGGGGCTGCCGATAGCCTTCCGCGAGTAATGCCCTGACGGCGGCGTACTGCCCCTGTTCATCATCCGGGATATAGCTGGCGACCTTTTCACCGACACTCTCGCAGTTGGCCAGCACGCAGGGGAGGGTGAGCAGCTTGGCAGGAAGAGGAACCTGACGTAACCCCATCGTGGTGTAGATAATCCCGTCTGGCCGGTGGGAGAGCAGAAGATCGACAATGGCATCCGGATTGTCGTCAGCAAACATATTCATGACGAAGCTATTCCAGCCGTGCATTCTGGCCGTCTCTTCAATGGACAGCGTAATCTCCACCGAAAAAGGTGTCGTGACCGTATCGAGCGCCAGCACGCCTATGGTTTTAGGCGAAGCATTCGCGCCGCGTATTTTCTTGGCGGACAGATCGGGAACGTAGCTGGTTTGCTCGATAGCCCACTGTACGCGCGCCAGCGTTTCCGTTTTAAGGCGCTCCGGGCTGTTAAGCGCGCGGGAAACCGTCATCAGCGATACGTTAGCCAGCTTTGCGACGTCCTTCAGGGAAGCCATTTTCTTACTCCGTTAATGCTCTGTGAGAGGGTATACAACTAAGTCGCTGATGTAAAAGGAAGGCTGATGACCAGGTTAAGTCATGCTTACCTCAGTTATGAATTTATGATCGCGATCTCACTTCCTTAATGTTAACGTTAACTTTCGTGATTAACATCTTAAATCTTCATCAGGCAGCATGAGAAAGCATGGATGTTAACGTTACCATTGGGGTCATTACTCCAACACGAGAATGCCATGATGAAAACGCATCACTCTCACAGCTATCCCTTACTGAGCGCATTACTGTTTTTCTTTTTTGTCACCTGGTCATCTTCCGGTTCGTTGCTCTCTATCTGGCTCCACCAGGAAGTGGGGTTAAAAGCGGGGGATACGGGCGTTATCTATGCCGTGCTTTCCGTCTCCGCGCTGTTTGCTCAAATCTGCTATGGATTTATTCAGGACAAACTCGGCCTGCGCAAAAACCTGCTCTGGTTTCTGACCAGTCTGCTTATTCTTTCCGGTCCGGCCTTTTTGCTGTTTGGCTATCTGCTGCAAATTAACGTGTTGCTGGGCAGTATTTTCGGCGGGATTTTTATTGGCCTGACGTTTAACGGTGGGATTGGGGTGCTGGAATCCTATACCGAACGCGTGGCCCGTCAGAGCCAGTTTGAGTTTGGCAAGGCGAGAATGTGGGGATCGCTTGGCTGGGCGGCGGCAACCTTTTTTGCGGGGCTCCTGTTTAACATCAATCCGAAGCTGAATTTCGCTGTCGCGAGCGGCGCCGGTCTGGTGTTTTTTGTTTTGCTCGCGCGCCTGCGGGTCTCTTCTGCACCGCACGCCATGCAGGAAGCGGTGTCCGGTGGCAAGGTGACGCTGGAAGACGCATTGCGCCTGCTGACGCTGCCGCGTTTCTGGGCGCTGGTGTTTTTCGTTATCGGCACCTGCATTTACGGCGTTTACGATCAGCAGTTCCCGGTCTATTTCTCATCACAGTTCCCGACGTTGCAGGAAGGGAACGCCATGTACGGCTATCTCAACTCCTTCCAGGTTTTCCTTGAGGCGGCGGGCATGTTTTGCGCCCCGTGGCTGGTGAACCGCCTCGGCGCGAAAAACGGCCTGATATTCGCGGGAATGGTGATGGCAATGCGTATGGTGGCATCCGGTCTGGTTGAGGGGCCGGTGCTCATCTCCATTACCAAGCTGCTGCACGCGGTAGAACTGCCCGTATTGCTGGTCTCGATATTTAAATACAACAGCTTACATTTTGATAAGCGGCTCTCTTCCACGCTCTATCTGGTGGGCTTTGCCTGTACAAGCTCGGTGATTGCGTCTGTGCTGTCGCCGCTGGCGGGTTACAGCTATCAGAAATACGGCTTTGCCCAATCCTATCTCATTATGGGGCTGTTAGTTTTCAGCACCACGCTCATCTCCATCTTCCTGTTGCGCTCGGGTAAGTCTTCTTCTGACCCGATCATGCCGCAACCCTCCACTATCTGACTGAAAAGAGTAAACAAATGATGTATTCCATTGCCAAAGCTGAACAATCATTACAGGCCAAACGCGGCGATCTTAACCTGCGCTGGTATCCGCGTTACCACCTCGCCGCGCGTGCCGGCTGGATGAACGACCCGAATGGTCTGGTGTGGTTTGACGGCTGGTATCACGCGTTTTACCAGCATCATCCGTACTCGACCCAGTGGGGGCCGATGCACTGGGGCCATGCGCGCAGCAAGGATTTAGTTCGCTGGGAACACCTCCCGGTGGTGCTGGCACCGGAAGGGCCAGAGGATAAGGACGGCTGTTTTTCCGGCTCGGCGGTGGTGGATGGCGATACGCTGGCGCTGATTTATACCGGCCACAAATTCCACGGCGATCCGGATGACGAGGCTAACCTTTACCAGGTGCAGTGCCTGGCAACCAGCCGTGATGGCGTCCATTTTACGCGGCAAGGAACGATCGTTGACACGCCGCCTGGGCTGCATCACTTTCGCGATCCAAAAGTGTGGCGGGAAGGGGAGCGCTGGTACATGGTTGTCGGCGCGCGGGATGGCGAGACGGGCCAGGTGCGCGTTTACCGTTCTGACGACCTGCGCGAATGGCAGGATATGGGCGTGCTTGCGGTGGCTGAAAAAGAGATGGGTTACATGTGGGAATGCCCGGACTTTTTCACCCTCAACGGCAAACGCGTGCTGATGTTTTCACCTCAGGGGCTGGCTGCGGAGGGATTCAAAAATCGCAATCTTTTCCAGAGCGGTTACCTGCTGGGGGAGTGGCAGCCCGGCCAACCTTTCGTGCGTGAAGGTGAGTTTGTGGAGATGGATAGCGGGCATGATTTCTATGCGCCGCAAAGCTTCCTGACGCCTGACGGCCGCCGCATCGTTATCGGCTGGCTGGACATGTGGGAATCTCCCCTTCCGGAACAGCAGGACGGGTGGGCTGGCATGCTCTCTTTACCGCGCGAACTGACGCTAAGCGCGGATAACCGCCTGCAGATGCGGCCAGCCAGAGAAGTGGAAAGCTTGCGGGGAGCGTGGTTCCCCTGGCCGGTGAGCACGCTCAACAATCAGCAGATCGTTCAGGTGGAAAGCTGCGATGCGATGGAGGTCATTCTGCAGTGGGACTGTGCTAACAGCAGCGCGGAGCAGTACGGCATTCGTCTTGGCGACGGATTCCGTCTCTACGTTGATGCGCAGATGCAGCGCCTGGTGCTGGAGCGTTATTATCCGCAGTATGGCCTGTGCGGTACCCGAAGCATCGCGCTTAACCTGAACGACACGTTAAGCCTGCGCCTGTTCGTTGACAGCTCGTCAGTGGAAGTGTTTGTCAATGAAGGGGAGGCGTGCCTGAGCAGCCGCATTTATCCTGATGAAGGGGCGCGCGAACTGACAATGTTTGCCTGGACGGGAACCGCATCGCTTATTGATGCTGGGGCGTGGCAGCTAGAGTAATTCGTTAAGGCCTGCAAATTAAAAAGGCGACAGGTGTCGCCTCTTTTTCTATTTAATCTTTGTTGCGTAGCCTTCAAACTTTCCTTCTTTACTCACCGCTAATTTGCCTTTAGCTGGATAGTAAATGAAGGTGTATAGCCCTTGTGAATAAACTTTTGCCTGAGGCTCATTTTCATCCAGCGCGCCCAATACGCCATCGACATCCAGGATCTCGCCTTTAATTGTGATCTTCATTCCTTCCCATTTAAAGGCGTGTACCGCTTTGGCCGCCTGAGCATGTTGTTTCGCGTCTTTTTTAGCCCAGATACCCGTACCCGATGCGGCATCACGCGCGTTCGCCCATGCTGCATTTTGTGCGGCTTCATTATAAGCATTCTGGCGATTTTGCTCAGCCAGGTAGCAGGTATCTTTGCTAATGCCCTGGCGCTCACATTCGGCCATGCGCTGAGCAGTTGAAGTACACGCAGAAAGCAGGATGGCAGCACCAGCTATTAATACCGCTAAGAGTGACTTTATCATTACGATGATACCTTTGGTGAAATATATTCTATAGAAGAAGGTTTAATGGTCGCAAATATAATAAGCCTGATACATAATACCTAACCATGCGCCAACGATAATAAGCATCAGGTACACTATTACAGAGATAACAATGTATTTTGTCATACTGGTTATTTATTAAAAGCCAATCCCTACGCCGACTGAAGCCCCCATATTATTTGCTGTGTCATCAGAGAAGCTCACTTTACCAACCATATGTTCGTTAAAGTTAACCGACGCCCCAACCGCTAACGCGCTTTCACCGTTGTAAGTCGCACCGCCAGCCGAGAACATCACGCGCTGATTTGTTTGCACCTGAGGTAAACCGGCCATCGCCATCGCGCCGCTGATACCTGCGTTTGCTTCTTTCTTGTTATTATCGACTTCCTCACGCAGCGATTTAAATTGCTGGTTAGCGTTGTTATTCAGAGCCTGTAATGTCTGTTTGGTCGCCTGCAGCTCCTGAACCTCGGCCGTAACCGCCTGACTATTAGTAGCGACTTTAGCTTGTGTTGTCGTGTCTACCTGCGTGCGTGTCACAGTGGTCATCACGCCATTTTTTCCATCTTTGCCGTCTTTACCGTCTTTACCATTCGCTCCGTCACGTCCGTTAATTCCGGCTACGCCCTGTGCGCCGGTATCGCCTTTCTCACCCTTAGCGCCGTCTTTTCCATCAACGCCGTTAGTTGGTTTTGGTGCATTCTCAAGAGCTAACAGGCGGTCATCTTGTATACCGTTAGTAGTTTCAACAGTTGCAAGGCGGCTATCCTGGACAGCGTTAACAGTTTCAATATTAGTAATTGCAGTTCCGTTAGTCAGCACGCCGTGTAACGCCGCATCACCTTTTTTATTAGCGGTGTCAGCAAGAGCGCCTGCTAATTTAGCTTCATGATCGACACCAGAAACAGAAGTCTGAAGAGAGGAAATATTATTGGCGTTAGTGCTGATATTACCTTTACTAGCGTCAATCTCGTTTTGCATACGCTCACGATCGCCTTGTAAGTTATAGATCTGCCCGTCTTGTTTTACATTCTCAGCTTTCATATCATCCAGATTATAAGCGGTATTGTCAGTTCCCTGAATCTGAATAAAAGTACCTGAATTGAATACGTTATCGTTAAGGTTTACGTTTACATCAGCTGCTTGAGTTACGTTCATAGAGCCAGTGAAAATAACACCAAATACAAAAGCAGTACGGGCATTTTTAACAACTTTCATTTGTAAAACACTCTTCATTTAAAAAGTAAAAAAGGGCAAGGCTGGCTATCCTGGCGTGTTGATGTAACGTCTGGTTACGCCCGATTTAAATACGGAGTTACGTTAAATTTTGAATAAATGACTTAATTCGTAACGTGCAGTAACTATCAATTAATGCGAGCTTTTGGATATTGATCTAAATCATAGATGGCATGAATAGCTAAAGTGATTTTTTAAGAGGTGAAGGAAAATATCTCAATGTTTACATTAACTTATAAGGCAAGGGGGCAACCGCGAGTTTCGCAGTAACCCCTTGATAGAGAGGCTAAATGTTTAGCGGGGTTAAACGGTTTGGGACTCACTTTATATTTCATTCGAAATAAGATTTAATACTTTATGAAACATAAAATAGACTAACTGAAAGCGGAAAAAATTATGTTGGTAGAGCTGTTTCTTACACCCTGAAAAAGTGGATGTTTTTTGGACGTAATGGAAATGTTATAGCGAATGGTATTGATTTAAAGAAGTGGCATATTGTTCTGTAATTATCGCTGCCAGCCCTTTCTTTCGCACCAACCCTGCGTGAAGATGCGATCCCCACAAGGTCGCTTGCGTCAGCCAGCAACTTCCCCTAATCTGGCAAAAGTAAGTCAATTCTTACCAAATGACTCGGGGTGCCCTTCTTCGTTGAAGGCTGAGAAATACCCGTATTACCTGATCTGGATAATGCCAGCGTAGGGAAGTCAGATGCCTTCCCGGTCATCGCTTCTTCACGCAAGGCAGGAGCGAACCCATGCAGCCTGACCTGCTCGATTTACACGTTTTACACCACTTCCGTACCCGTTCTCCGCTGACCCACTGCATGACCAATGACGTCGTACAGACCTTTACGGCCAACGTTTTGCTGGCCCTTGGCGCATCCCCGGCGATGGTGATTGAGGCCGAAGAGGCCGAACAGTTTGCCGCGATAGCCGATGCGCTGTTAATCAACGTCGGCACGCTGACCGCACCGCGCGCCCAGTCGATGCGTCGTGCCATTGAAAGCGCGGTGGCGGCAGGCAAGCCCTGGACGCTGGACCCGGTTGCGGTGGGTGCCCTGACGTTCCGCACCCGTTTTTGCCATCAAATTTTGGCCCTGAACCCGACCACCATTCGCGGCAACGCCTCCGAAATCCTGGCTCTGGCCGGAATGAGCGCGGGTGGGCGCGGCGTTGATACCACCGACACCGCCGCCAGCGCGTTGCCTGCCGCTCAGGCGTTGGCCCGCCAGACCCATGCCATTGTGGTGGTCACCGGCGAGGTGGACTACATCACTGACGGAGAGCGGACCCGAACGGTAACGGGCGGAGACCCGTTAATGACGCGCGTAGTGGGAACCGGGTGCGCGCTTTCTGCCGTTGTGGCGGCGAGCTGCTCGCTGCCGGGGGACAGGCTGGATAACGTTGCCACCGCCTGCGGATGGATGAAGCGGGCCGGAACGGTCGCCGCTGCGCAGTCGCGTGGCCCGGGCAGTTTTGCCAGCGCCTTCCTGGATGCGCTCTATACGCTGGAGGAACAAGCATGAAGCGGATTAACGCCCTGACCATTGCCGGTACCGACCCCAGCGGTGGCGCGGGCATCCAGGCCGATTTGAAAACCTTCTCGGCCCTAGGCGCGTATGGCTGCTCGGTGATTACCGCGCTGGTAGCGCAAAACACGCGCGGCGTGCAGTCGGTCTACCGTATCGAGCCGGATTTTGTTGCCGCGCAGCTGGATTCGGTGTTCAGCGACGTGCGGATTGATACCACCAAGATCGGCATGCTGGCCGAAACGGACATTGTGGAGGCGGTGGCCGAGCGGCTTAAGCGCTATCAGGTGCAAAACGTGGTGCTGGATACCGTCATGCTGGCAAAAAGCGGCGATCCGCTGCTCTCCGCCTCCGCCGTTGAGACGCTGCGCAATAAGCTGCTGCCGCAGGTGGCGCTCATCACGCCCAATCTGCCGGAAGCCGCCGCGCTGTTAGGCACGTCGCACGCGCAAACTGAACGCGAAATGAAAGAGCAGGGGTATGCGCTGCTGGCGATGGGCTGCGGGGCGGTGCTGATGAAAGGCGGTCATCTGGATGACGCTGAAAGCCCGGACTGGCTCTTTACCCGCGACGGCGAGCAACGTTTTACGGCTCCGCGCGTACAGACCAAAAACACCCACGGCACGGGGTGCACTCTCTCCGCCGCGCTGGCGGCGCTGCGCCCGCGGCATGACGGCTGGGCTGATACGGTGCGAGAAGCGAAAATCTGGCTGTCGGCGGCGCTGGCAAAAGCCGATACTCTGGAAGTCGGTCACGGTATTGGGCCGGTTCATCATTTTCATGCGTGGTGGTAACCCAGTATACTGGCAGGAAACACCACGCCTGAGAAAACAGAGATGGAACAAGCGCATACCCGGTTAATCGCTCAACTGACTGAACGGATCGCCGCGCCTGACAACACGCCGCTGTACCTGAAATTTGCCGAAACGGTAAAAAACGCGGTGCGCAGCGGCGTGCTGGAGCACGGGAACATTTTGCCCGGCGAGCGAGATCTGAGCCAGTTAACCGGCGTGTCGCGGATCACCGTGCGCAAAGCGATGCAGGCGCTGGAAGCCGAGGGCGTTGTCACGCGTGCCCGGGGTTACGGCACGCAAATTAACAACATCTTCGAATACTCGCTCAAGGAAGCGCGCGGGTTCTCTCAGCAGGTGGTGCTGCGCGGTAAAACGCCTAATACGCTGTGGGTCAATAAACGCGTGGTGAAATGCCCGGAAGAGGTGGCGGGCCACCTGTCGCTGGAGCCGAACAGCGACGTCTTTTTGCTGAAGCGTATTCGCTATGTGGATGACGATGCGGTGTCGATTGAAGAGTCCTGGGTGCCGGTTGGGCTCATTCCCGAACCGGATGCGATAGGGATTTCGCTGTACGACTACTTCCGCAGTCAGAATATCTTCCCGCAGCGCACCCGTTCACGGGTCAGCGCCCGCATGCCGGACAGTGAGTTTCAGGCGCACATTAAGATGGACGAAAAAATACCGGTGCTGGTGATCAAGCAGGTTGCGCTTGACCAGCAGCACCGGCCGATTGAGTACAGCATCAGCTACTGTCGCAGCGACCTATACGTCTTTGTGTGCGAGGAGTAATTCCTCACGAGTGGGCGCGCAGTCGCCGCCGCGATGGCTCACCACCCAGGACGCCACGGCATTCCCCAGCAGAACGGCGTCTGCCAGCGACCATCCCGCCGCCAGCCCGGCAAGCGTGCCGCCCGCGTGGCTGTCGCCAGCGCCAATGGTGTCCACTACCGTGGCGGGAAACGCCGGAACAACGCCCGATGCGTCGCCATCATACCAGGCAGCACCGTCTTTATCATGCCGCACAATCAGCGCGGCGCCGAAGCGCTGCTGCCACTCCTCGCCCAGGTTTTCAGCCTCAACGCCCAGCCTTTCAGCAGCGAGATCCGCTTCCTGACGATTAAGCGACACGATCGGCCTGCAGGCCATAATCCGCGCCATCAGCGCGTCGGGGATATCCGCGATGCGTGGGCCGAAATCGATAAGCGCCGTCACGTCCTCCAGCCCTTCAAGCCAGCCCGTCAACAGCTCGCCGCACGGCGAGGCCAACTGGTAGCCGGAGAGATAAACCAGGCTATTTTGCGGGACGTTTAGCTCGTCAAGCCAGCGCTGCTGCCACTGGTTCTCGACGCCGCTAAAGGACATAAAGGTGCGCTCGCCGTCAGGCTCCACCAGGGCCAGACACCAGCCGTTGTCGCCGGTTTCAGCCTCCACGGCGCTGTGCAGATCCTGCTTCGCCATTGCGTTACGAATAATATCCGCCCACACGCCGTGGCCGACGGGAAGGGCGTTTTGCGCCGCAATGCCGAGCCGTTTCAGGGCGATGGCGATATTCAGCGCGCAGCCGCCGATATTCACCCCCTGCTGTTTAAGCTCGATATCGCACCCGCGCCAGGGCAGGGCGTAGGCGTCGGCGATGACGTCAATCACCGCCGCGCCCAGCACCGTCACCGGGCGCGTGGCGTGCAGGGTGTCGAGACGTTGGGCAAATGCATTCATACGCCCTCCCTTTGCTCCCTGAAGTGCAGCAGTTTTTCGCAATAGTGACCGAAATCGAGCTGATTAACGGCGTCGAGCTCGGCCTTAAGAGCCGGGTCAATGGCCTGCACGCCGTGGAGCGCGCCGCAGATGGCCGTCGCCATCGCGCCAATGGTGTCGGTATCGCCACCCAGATTGGCGCATAAAATGGCGCAGCGGTTCGGGTCGGTTCCCGCCAGCTCCACCATCGCGATGGCTGCCGGAACGGACTCAATGGTGCTGGTACCTGCGCCAGTGAGCTGATAAATCTGCTCGCTGGCGGAGTCGATGCCGTTGGCGTCCCGCACGGTCTTAAGCGCCAGCTCAATGCGTGCCGCGAGCGACGCGCTGAAGGTGGTGGTTTTCGCCTCCTGCGCATAGCGGGCGATCCCCGGCAGGGCATCGACGATGTTCTGCCAGCGTTCCCCATCGATGGCGCGGGAAACCGCCCAGGCAATCACCACCGCGCCGGCAATGGCGAGATCCGATTTATGCGTCGGGCTGGAGGCCTGCGCCACCTGGTCCACAAAGTGCTCCAGCCGCGTCGCCGGGAGCAGGCAGCCCAGCGGGGAGGCGCGCATCGCCGCCCCGTTAGTCACGCCGTTGTTGTCCAGCTCGCTGACCGGCTTCCCGTCACGAATCGCGTTAAGCGCGATTTTCGAGGTCGGGCCGAGCACGTTCTTGTTGAACGCGTCGAAGTCGAGCGCCCAGTTCAGGATGTGCTTGCCGATAACGTCTGCGTTAATCTCCCCGTCGCACTCGATGATCGCATCGGCCAGGCACAGCGCCATCGAGGTGTCATCGGTGAACTCTGCCTGTTTGAAATAGCAGGCCGCGTTATTCTCTGCCGGGCCGGGTAAAAAACGGTCGATCCAGCCGAAGTGCGCCTTGACGCGCTTTCTCGGCCACAGCTCCGACGGCATGCCCATCGCATCCCCTAACGCCTGGCCGTAAAGGGCCCCGAGAATACGGTCTTGTTTCATTTAACTTCCCCTTGTGTCAGCGCGGTATCGCCATCAACCACCTCAATTGCGGTGATCTCTTTATCCGATTCGCGGAAAAACAGCATAAACAGCACGGCAATCACGGCAATCATGACTGCACCAAATGTCCACATTCCGGCCCAGTTGAAGGTCAGCCCATTCACCGGCTCTTTGTAAGCGAACATCTTTTCCATCATCACGCCGCCCAGACGGTAACCCAGCAGGCTACCAAACCCCTGACAGCACAGCGTAATCAGGCCTTGCGCGGCGGTGCGCATGTGCACCGGCGCTTTTTTATCCACGTAGATGTACGCGGTCACGTAGTAGAAGTCATAGCTCACGCCGTGCAGCAGGATGCCGAGGAACAGCAGGGCGTAGGTGAAGTACTGCTCCGCACCGCCGTAAACGAAGAAGCCGTAGCGGATGGCGGCGGTAATCAGGCCCAGCAGCAAGACCTTCTTAATACCAAAGCGTTTGGTAAAGAACGGCAGGGCGAGCATAAAGAAGATTTCAGAGAACTGGCCGAGCGTCATCCAGCCGGTGGCGTTTTTCATCCCCACTTCGGTGAGATAGCCGTTGGCGAAGATGTAGTAGAAGGCCAGCGGCATGGCGAACAGGAACGAGCAGAAGAAGAACACCAGGAAGTTTTTGTCGCGCAGCAGGACCAGCGCATCCAGCCCCAGCATCACTTTGAAATCCAGCTTGCCGGTACTTTTCGGCGGCGTGTTCGGCAGGAACAGGGCAAAGACGCCGAGCAGGGCGGAGCTGGCTGCGGTCATCAGCAGCGGAATATTGGTATCGGAAATATCGCTGTAGCCGAGCATCTGTGGCAGGAACCCGCACGCCAGCCCCGAGGCGATCCAGCCGATAGTGCCCATCACGCGGATACGCGGGAAATCAGCCTCAACGTCGTCTACGTTCGCGAAGGCAATGCTATTGGTCAGCGCGATGGTCGGCATATAGGTCAGGGAATAGACCAGCAGCAGCGGGAAGAAGGTGCTGAACTGGGTTTGCTGCGCGGCGAAGTACATCAGGATCGCGCCGGCGAACATCAGCACCGACAGCACTTTCTGCGCGGCGAAGAAGCGGTCCGTCAGCGAGCCGACCAGGATAGGAGAGAGGATCGCGGCAATCGCGGTACAGGCGTAAGACCAGCCAATTTCCCCGGCGGTAAACCCGCTTTTGCTCAGCCACAGCCACAATGGCACAAACCACGCGCCCCAGATAAACCATTCAACAAACATCATGAATGACAGTTGGACTTTCGTTTTCATTATTTAATCCTGCATGTCAGATAAGGTACGCCTTTAACATACCACTCAATAATACCTTTTAAATACCTTTGTGGCGATTGTTTGATCAATGTAACAGTTTTGTTGTACACGAATCGAGCCAGCAGATTGTGCTGAAAAAAAATGCATATGGTGGAAAATCTGTTAAGTCGGTACCAGGCTTAGTCTGCCCATAAAAGATGGGACTGGATAAACACACACCGACACGACGTCGGATTTACGGGAGTATCACATGACTGATATTGCGCAGTTGCTTGGCAAAGACGCCGACAGCCTTTTACAGCATCGTTGTATGACCATTCCAGCCGACCAGCTTTACCTGCCTGGTCACGACTACGTTGACCGCGTGATGGTGGATAACAACCGTCCGCCTGCGGTTCTGCGAAACATGCAGACCCTCTACAATACCGGACGGCTCGGCGGTACCGGGTATCTCTCTATTCTGCCCGTGGACCAGGGCGTTGAGCACTCGGCGGGCGCCTCTTTCGCGGCGAACCCGCTTTACTTCGATCCGAAGAACATTGTTGAGCTGGCGATTGAAGCGGGCTGTAACTGTGTAGCCTCCACCTACGGCGTGCTGGCTTCGGTTTCGCGTCGCTATGCCCACCGCATTCCGTTCCTCGTGAAGCTGAATCACAATGAAACTCTCAGCTACCCCACCGAGTATGACCAGACCCTCTACGCCAGCGTCGAGCAGGCGTTCAACATGGGGGCGGTGGCCGTCGGGGCGACGATTTACTTCGGCTCTGAACAGTCCCGTCGTCAGATTGAAGAGATCTCCGCAGCGTTTGAGCGCGCACACGAGCTGGGCATGGTGACCGTGCTGTGGGCGTACCTGCGTAACTCGGCGTTCAAAAAAGACGGGGTGGATTATCACGTCTCCGCCGACCTGACCGGCCAGGCGAACCATCTGGCGGCCACCATCGGCGCGGACATCGTGAAGCAGAAAATGGCGGAGAATAACGGTGGCTATAAGGCGGTGAACTTTGGCTACACCGACGATCGCGTTTACAGCAAGCTGACAAGCGATAACCCGATCGACCTGGTGCGCTACCAGCTGGCGAACTGCTATATGGGGCGTGCAGGGCTGATTAACTCCGGCGGCGCGGCGGGCGGCGATACTGACCTGTCAGACGCGGTGCGTACGGCAGTTATCAACAAACGCGCGGGCGGCATGGGGCTGATCCTTGGCCGTAAGGCGTTCAAGAAATCAATGGCCGACGGTGTGAAGCTGATCAATGCGGTTCAGGACGTCTATCTGGACAGTAAAGTCACAATTGCCTGACGTCTCCATCTCCCTCTCCCTGTGGGAGAGGGTTGGGGTGAGGGCATCATCGCGCACCGTGTGAAACATCAGCGCAAAAGCACACAGTCCGGCGGCAGCCTGCACTCCAGCGCGCCGGGCAATACCTCAATGCGGAACTGCGTCCCGCTAAGAGGCTCTCCGTCGAGGTTAAACGTCATCCCGTGCGGAGCATTCACCTCGAACCACGCCGATTTACCGTCAATGATATTCGGGCTCTCTTCCGGCTGCGTCAGCGTGGTAAACAGCGCGGGCAGCAGACCGTCGCCGGTGAAAATGCGCAGCTGTAGCTGACCATCGTTAATCAGCGCCTCCGGGCAGAGCTGCTGTCCGCCGCCTGCCTGACGTCCGTTGCCAATCCCAATCACCAGCGCGTCACCCTGCCACTGAAAAGCCTCACCGCGAATTTCGCATCGGTCCGGCTTGAGGGTGTCCATACGCATCAATCCGTGGATCAGGTACGACACGCCGCCCAGCGCCGCCTTCAGTTTTTCCGGCGTTTCGCTGGTAATGCGCGTGCCGAATCCACCCGTCGCCATATTGATAAAGCAGGTTTTGTCATTCACCTGGGCGATATCCACGGCGGTGGCTTTGCCGAGGATCGCCAGCTGAAGCGCCTTCTCTAAATCTTCCGGGATCCCGGCGCTGGTGGCAAAATCATTGGCGGTGCCGAGCGGTAATATGCCCATCACCGGGCGATCTGACGGTGGCAGGTCGATAATCGCAGAGGCGATCTCATTGATGGTGCCGTCGCCGCCGCCGGAAATGATGGTGCTGGTACCTAACGCTAAGCCTTCGTTGATATAGCGTGCCGCGTCGCCTTTTTCCCACGTCACGCGCACGTGGATACGTGCGCCGTCGTCACGCAAACCCATAATCGCCTGACGCAACGGATCGTTGCCTGCACTTTTGCCATTGAGAATCAATAAACTGTCTGGATAGGTTGCCATCCGCGCTGCTCCCTTTTTTAGCGTTAGTAAGAGTGTATAGCAGAGAGGAAAAAAGCGGGTAAGAACAGGATGAAAGACAAAAATATGGCCGCGGAAAGGGGGGTATCCCCCTTTGAGGCGTTTACCTTTTATAGGCCGGTCTCTCAATTGACTCTTGCTGTCAACGTTTGAGCCCTGTCATGTTCCTGTTCTCAATTTTCAGCTGCTTACGCCACACCCGATTATGTAGCGTTAGCGCAATTGAACGGTAAAAGACCGATGTATTCATCCACACGATATTCAAGCAGAAAAATCCCAACCCTAATAATGAAGTTATTTGCGGTGTGTAATTCTCTACAGAGCTGAATAAAAGCGAAACCCACGTCCAGATAAAATAAACGATGCTCATCAAGCCAGTCAGTGTAATGACAGAAATATGCAGTTTAAATCCCGTCAATGACCCTCTGGCAGTTAAAAACATCGTGCACATCACAACCATGCAATACACCACTGCTCCAAGGAATACACCCATCATTACTTGAAATTCAGGTAAGCCGATCAAGCGAAATAGCAACATCCAGACAGAAACTTGTAGCATAGCGTAGCAAAAAATACTGAGTAAGGTACTTATTGCTAAGGGTATGCCAGTCATATGTACACCCACAGGAACACCGTGCTGATCTTTTAAGCGATCTTTCAATGATTCAAGCCGTTGACAATCGTCAGTCGCCATTTCACCTGTTATCACAGTACTTAATGCAAGGCTCTTCTTGATGTAATTTATCATGTCCGGGTCAATAACTTCCTGTAAATGAAAAAGACTGAATCAGACCAAAAACGTATTTACCAGATTGTGTAATATTCTGAGGATTCCGGATTGTACCCGAGAGAGCACTTCCAACAAATGCTGAGGAGTTTGAAATAGCATTCAACAGCTCTCGCTGTAAGAGCAACTGCAGCGCTTCCGATGGATAACGTTTAGGGTAAACCCCAGCTTTCATTGCCGCCTTAACCCCTGAATTCGAGATCCCGGGATTTCGGATACGAATGATCTCCTCCGTTAACCGCGTGCGGTCCGCTCGGCTCATTTTTTGTAATAACGAGAGTAAACTTTCAGACGTCGAGCGATTAAGAAGGCGGTAGGTTAATACAGCGCTTTTTAGACCTGCAGCTGCCCCGGCAAGTGAAATCGCATCCAGAGCAGTATTGGTTGCGGTATACCACTCCTGGGAGTCCATCCAGGCAACATAGTCATTATGATTCATGGCAATAAGTGACAAGCGGCCAAGCCCGTTTGCACACTGAATTCCTGTTGCTACACCGCCTGCGACAATCACAGCGGCAACAGCACCGGAAGAACCTGCGGTGAGAGGAATGGCCATACCTGCGCCTGCAGCAAGGACGACAGTAAGAATGGCGGCTCCGCAAGAAATCGCCGTAGAACCTATTTCAGTCGCTAATGGCGGTGACTGAATCGTCGTCGTCGTTGCCTGGATGGGATTATTTGATGAGGCATTTACTTTAGTGATGACGACATGGCTTACCGAGCTTTCGTTTGGGGTCGCAATCCGCCTTGAGGGTCTTACTAACCACTGACGCGCACCGTCTGAGTAGATGATCGCAACCTGGCTAAAGTTACGGCTACAGTCCAACTGATTGGCAAGGGCGGTGAAATTTATATCCCCGCCGGAGGCAAGACCCAGACTACGTGCGAGTTCATAATCCGGAAAATCCTTTGAAATCTGACCAGTAAATGTCATGTCGTCTTTCCATCCATGTGAAATCGTATATCGTCAAGAAATCAAGAGTAAAGGGCATGTTGTAGACCGGAATTAGGAATAATCCGAATAATGCACCATCCCGCCAGATCCATTAAAAGTTGTGATGAATCTCGTATACCTGTCCGATTCTCGAAAAGATCTTCCAGCAGACGCTATCACGAATCAACACCTTTCAATTGGTGGGTCTACGCAATTTGATTTTTAATAAGTGGACTGAATGCGGCAAAAAATAAGCCCGCGTAAGGGAGATTACGCAGGCTAAGGAGGTGGTTCCTGGTACAGCTAGCATTTATGGGTTATGTTTTTCAGCGGGGGGATAATACCCGTATTGAACGAAGCGGTATGTGATCCGATTCTAAGAATTATCCCAGCGCGAAAAAATTTCCCTGATTGACTATTTGCCGTGTGGGTTTCGGGTGCTTTCACCGTTGAAGTTACGCATCAGCAGCGCGAACTCCAGCTCCACTTCTTCCGGAACCGGCAGCCAGACGGTATGCCCGTCGCCCGGCGCAACCTCAATCGCTTCGCCTTTGCCGTTTTCCAGATGCTCCAGCGTGAAGTTCATGTTGCCCTGCGGGGTCATCAGCTCCAGGCTGTCGCCTTTGGTGAACTTGTTTTTCACCGCCACGGCCGCCAGCGCGCCTTTGCGCTCGCCGGTGAAGTCGCCGACAAACTGCTGGCGCTCGGAAACGGAGTAGCCGTGCTCGTAGTTCTGGTAGTCGTCGTGGGTATGGCGGCGCAGGAAGCCTTCGGTATAGCCGCGGTGCGCCAGGCCTTCCAGCGTTTCCAGCAGGCTGGTATCGAACGGTTTACCGGCCGCCGCATCGTCGATGGCTTTGCGGTACACCTGTGCGGTACGCGCGCAATAGTAATAGGATTTGGTGCGGCCTTCGATCTTCAGGGAGTGCACGCCCATCTGCGTCAGGCGCTCAACGTGGGCGATGGCGCGCAGATCTTTTGAGTTCATGATGTAGGTGCCGTGCTCGTCTTCAAAGGCGGTCATGTACTCGCCCGGACGTTTGGCTTCTTCAATCATAAACACGCTGTCGGTTGGGGCGCCGATGCCCAGCGTTGGCTCAACGTTGGTTACCGGGATCGGCTCATGCTTGTGGACGATGTTGCCGATGTCATCCTCTTTGCCTTCCTGAACGTTATATTCCCAGCGGCAGGCGTTGGTGCAGGTGCCCTGGTTCGGGTCGCGCTTGTTGATATAGCCAGAGAGCAGGCAGCGGCCGGAGTAGGCCATGCACAGCGCGCCGTGAACGAAGATTTCAATTTCCATGTCCGGCACCTGGGTGCGGATCTCTTCGATCTCTTCGAGGGAAAGCTCTCGAGACAGAATGACGCGGGTCAGCCCCATCTGCTTCCAGAACTTCACCGTCGCCCAGTTGACGGCGTTAGCCTGTACTGAGAGGTGAATATCCATTTCCGGGAAGTTCTCCCGAACCAGCATGATTAAACCCGGGTCCGACATGATCAGCGCGTCCGGCCCCATATCCACCACCGGCTTCAGGTCACGGATGAACGTTTTCAGCTTGGCGTTGTGCGGCGCGATATTCACCACCACGTAGAATTTTTTACCCAGGGCATGCGCTTCGTTGATGCCGAGCTGCAGGTTCTCGTGGTTGAATTCGTTGTTACGCACGCGCAGCGAGTAGCGCGGCTGGCCCGCATACACGGCGTCGGCGCCATAGGCGAAAGCGTAACGCATATTTTGCAGCGTTCCCGCCGGGGAAAGGAGTTCCGGTTTAAACATGTTTGTTCTCGTTCTGATGACAGGTCAGATCCGCATGCACCAGGTGCAGCGGTAAGGGGAGATCCCCCACTTTAAGGGCGGGCATTGTAGCGCTGCGGGGCAGGGAGGTAAAGTTATTGTGCCGGGTGGCGGCTTCGCCTTACCCGGCCTGGATTAACCAGCGGCTAGCTAGGCAATCCTGCACGCATCCGCTTCCCAGCGATATCCCACGCCGTACACCGCGCGAATAAACGACTGCTCGGCGTCCAGCGCCTCCAGCTTGCGGCGCAGGTTTTTGATGTGGCTGTCGATGGTGCGGTCGGTCACCACGCGGTAATCGTCGTACAGGTGGTTCAGCAGCTGTTCGCGGGAGAAGACTTTTCCCGGCTCGTGGGAAAGGGTTTTCAGCAGGCGGAACTCCGCAGGGGTCAGGTCCAGCAGCTTGCTGCGCCAGCTCGCCTGGAAGCGGCTCTCATCCACAATCAGCGGGCTTTCGGCGTCCAGCATCTGAAGCTCGCGCTGCGGCCTGCAGCGGCGCAGAATGGTTTTCACGCGGGCCACCACCTCACGCGGGCTGTAGGGCTTGCAGATGTAGTCGTCCGCGCCAATTTCGAGCCCCAGCAGGCGGTCAATCTCTTCAATTTTGGCGGTAACCATCACGATAGGCACGTCGGAGAAGCGACGAATTTCCCGGCACAGGGTCAGGCCATCAACGCCAGGCAGCATTAAATCCAGCAGGATAAGATCCGGCGGAGTCTGGCGCACGTACGGCAGCACCTGGTCGCCGTGGCCGATCAGTGACGGGGCATAGCTGGCCGCGCGTAAATAGTCGATCAGCAGCTGTCCCAGCTTGGGTTCGTCTTCGACGATCAAAATGCGCGGCGTGTTTTCGTCAATCGGTAACTCGGTCATACTTCTCTCGATAAATCCCGTTCCAGAGGTAACTCTACTGTAATGCTAACCCCGCCAAAAGGCGAATGGGCGGCGCGAATGGTGCCATTATGCGCCTCGACGATGTTAACGCAAATCGCCAGCCCCAGGCCGGAACCGCCGCTGGCGCGGTTGCGGGAGCCTTCGGTGCGGTAAAAGCGCTCGAACAATTTTTCCAGCTGCGCGTCCTGCACGCCGGGGGCGGAATCCGCGAAGGTGAGGGCGAAGCGTCCGTTGTCCTGCCTGCCGGAGATATGCAGCCCGCCACCGCTGTCGGTGTAGCGCAGGCTGTTCTCCAGCAGGTTGTTGAACAGCTGCATCAGCCGGTCTTTGTCCCCAAATACCACCGCGCTGTCCGGCAGGGAGAGGTCGATTTTCAGGTTGCGGCTGGCAAACCGTTCCCGGAAGGCGCCGCTGGCAACTTCGAGCACGTTAATCACATCGACGGGCGCCTTCTGGTAGGCCAGTGCGCCTTCGTCGGACATGGAAAGCTGGTGGAGATCGTCCACCAGCTTGGTGAGCGTGCCCACCTCCGCCTGCAGGGAGGCCACCGATTCGGGCGTAAACTGGCGCACGCCGTCCTGAATGGCCTCGAGCTCACCGCGCAGCACCGCCAGCGGGGTGCGCAGCTCGTGGGAAATATCGGCCATAAAGTCGCGGCGCATCTGCTGGTTTTTCTCAAGCGTGCTGGCGAGTTGGTTAAAGTCCTGCGCCAGCTTGCCCAGTTCGTCCTGGCTGCGGGTGTCGACGCGGGTGGTGAAATCCCCGGCGGCCAGCTTGTGCGTGCCTTCCACCAGCCGTTTCACCGGCGCGAGCAGACCGCGCGCCAGCGGGAAGGTGGCGAGCGCGGCGAGCAGGGTGGAGAGAGCGACGATCAGCCAGCTGGTCCGGCGCTGCTGGCGGTCAAAGTTGATATCGGTGTTGCGCGTCAGGCGCTCCACCGGTGAGGCGATAACCCAGCCGACGGTCGCGTTATTCACCTTAATCGCCCGGCGGGTGCCGTCCGGCGGTATCGGCGCGCGCGGCCCAACCAGCGTGCGCATATCCTGATCGATTACCCAGAACTGGGTGCGCCAGCCGTGCGGCGGCATGCCCGGCCCCGGGCGATCGTCACCGGTGTCGTGCTCGAGCGAGCGCAGGATCTGGAAAATAAAGCGGTCGTTATTGCGCAGAAAACGCCAGTTGCCGTGCTGGGCGTACTGTTCACTCAGCGCATCGCTTAAGCCCTGTAAACGCTGCTCGTTGCCATGCTTAATGTAATCAATAAAACCGCGCTCAAAGCTGATCCGCACCGCCCAGTGCATAGTGATCAGCAGGACGATACAGGTGGCGAAGATCGCCACGAAGAGCTTGCCGGTAATACCCGGACGCCAGAATTTCATGAGCCACTCCTTTTGCCGCGCCTAATCACGACGTTCTTGCTGGTATCATCCGGCACGCGGGCAAAGATGACGGCGGGCAGGGCGATAATCACCGCCATGCTGATATAGGTATATAAAAAGACCTGATGCGCCACCGGCGTGTCGACGCTGAGGTGATGCTGGCCGTACATGCCGAGCAGTAAACCCGCGATGGTCACGCCGACGCTCATGGAGAGCTGCATCACCATCGACAGCAGGCTGTTGCCGCTGCTCGCCAGATCGTCCGGCAGGTCTTTCAGCGTCAGGGTATTCATCGACGAGAAGCGCATGGAGTTGACCATCCCCTGGCAGAACAGCACCAGCGGCAGGACGTAGTACCAGCCCATCAGCGCCACGGTCATAAACAGCAGGCTGACCAGCGACAGCCCCAGCGTGGCGGCCACCAGCACGTGACGGTAGCCAAAGCGGTTCACCACCTGCACCACGATGCGCTTCATCCCCATGCTGCCGAGCACCATCGGGATCATCATCAGGCCCGCGTGGAACGGCGAAAACCCCATGCCAATTTGCAGAAACACGGGCGTCATAAACGGCAGCATGCCGCTGCCGATACGTCCGGCGAAGCTGCCGAACAGGCCAAGACGGTAGGTAGGGTTTTTAAACAGATTCAGGCTGAACAGCGCCTGGTCATTCCCGCGAGCGTGCCACCAATACCATCCAATGGCGGTAAGGCCGAGGGCAACCAGAACGCCCAGCGTCAGGGACGAAATGCCCAGCCCCTTTTGCCCGTCGAGCGCCAGGGTGAGCGTAGCCATGCCCGCCGCCAGCAGAATAAAGCCGAAGAAATCAAAGCGTCGGGTCTGCATTTTGTAGTTCGGCATCAGCGTCAGGGTGGCGATGGCGCCGATGATGCCCACCGGCAGATTGATCAAGAAGATCCAGTGCCAGGATGCGTACTCCACCAGCATCCCGCCCAGCGCCGGGCCGAGCAGCGGCCCCACCTGGCCGGGCAGGGTGACGAAGGTCATCGCCGCCATGTACTGCTCGCGTGGCACAATCTTCATCACCGTTAACCGCCCGACGGGCACCATCATCGCCCCGCCGACGCCCTGCAGCACGCGCGCCGTCACCAGCTGGTCGAGGGTGCTGGCCTGGGCGCAAAACAGCGAGCCAGCGGTAAACAGCACGATGGCGGTAAAGAAGATATTCCGCACGCCCACTTTGTCCGCCAGCCAGCCGCTGGCAGGCAGCATCACGGCCACCGTCAGCACGTAGGAGACAATCACCATGTGCATATGCAGCGGGCTCTCCCCCAGGCTTTTCGCCATGGAGGGGAGGGCGGTGTTGACGATGGTCGTATCCAGCGACTGCATAAAGAAGCCGAAGGCGACTATCCACAATTGCCAGCGAACGTTGCTGGGAAGCTCAGTCATTTACCCGTTTACCGTTTCTCTGTTTTTACGCGAAAAGCGCAGCCGCAGGCGGTCGAAGAACAGATAGACCACCGGCGTGGTGTACAGCGTCAGCAGTTGGCTCATCACCAGGCCGCCGACGATGGTGATCCCCAGCGGCTGGCGCAGCTCTGAGCCATCGCCGCCCGAGATAACCAGCGGCAGTGCGCCAAACAGCGCCGCCAGGGTGGTCATCATGATCGGACGGAAGCGCAGCAGGCAGGCCTGGAAGATCGCCTCTTCCGGCGAGAGGTTGCCGTTGCGCTGGGCGTCCAGCGCAAAGTCCACCATCATGATGGCGTTTTTCTTAACAATGCCGATTAAAAGCATAATCCCGATAAGCGCGATCAGGCTGAACGGCGCGCCGAACAGCTCCAGCGCCAGCAGCGCCCCCACGCCCGCCGACGGCAGCGTCGAGAGGATGGTCAGCGGGTGAACGTAGCTCTCATACAGGACGCCCAGCACAATATAGACCGTGGCAATGGCCGCCAGGATCAAAATCACCTGCGAGTTCATCGTCTCCTGGAACACCTGCGCGGTCCCGGCAAAGCTGCCGCGCACGGTGGACGGCACGCCAAGCTGCGTCATCGCGCGGTTAATCGCGTCGCTGGCCTCGGAAAGCGATGAACCGGCGGGCAGGTTAAAGGAGATGGTCGACGCCGCCGACAGCCCCTGATGGTTCACCGACAGCGGCGCGTTGGCTGGCCGCCAGCTGGCAAAGTACGAGAGCGGTATCGCCTTGCCGTCGCTGTTAATCACAAACATTTTATCCAGCGCGCTGATGTCCTGGGTGTAGCGCGGATCCACCTCCATCACCACCTTATACTGGTTCATCGGCTGATAGATGGTGGAGATCTCGCGCTGGCCGAAGGCGTTATTTAGCAGGCTGTTGGCGGCTTCAACGTTGATGCCCAACCGCGACATGGTTTCGCGGTCGTAGGTGAGCGCCATCTCCGCGCCGTTGTCCTGCTGATCGGAGTTCACGTCCGCCAGCTCCGGCAGGGCGGCCAGCGCCTTACGGATCTTCGGCTCCCACTCGCGCAGGGCGGCTAAATCATCCGAGAGCAACGTGTACTGGTAGCTGGCGTTCGCCTGCCGCCCGCCGACGCGGATATCCTGAACGGCCATCAAAAACAGGTTTGCGCCCGGCTCTTTGGCGAGCTTCACACGCAGGCGGTCAATCACCTGCTGCGCCGTGTCGTTGCGCTCGCCGCGCGGCTTAAGGGTAATGAACATCATCCCGCTGTTAACGCGCGAGCCGCCGGTAAAGCCAGTGACGTTGTCTACAGCCGGATCCTCACGAATGATCTTCATAAAGTCCTGCAGCTTGCCGCGCATCGCCTGGAATGAAATGCTCTGGTCCGCCTGAATGCCGCCCATCAGCACGCCGGTGTCCTGCTCCGGGAAGAAGGTTTTAGGGATGGTGATGTACATCCAGACGTTGAGCCCAATGGTGGCGATCAGCACCAGGCCGACCAGCCGCGTGTGGTTCAGCACCCACTTCAGCGATTTGCCGTAGCTTTCCTGCATCGCCATCAGAAAACGACCAAAGCCTTTGCGGCGCGGCTGCGAGTGAGGCTTGCTGCGCTTGAGCATCCAGCCGCACATCATCGGCGTCAGCGTCAGGGAAATCACCAGCGAAATCCCGATGGCGACCGAGAGCGTGACGGCAAACTCCCGCAGCAGCCTGCCCGGCAGCCCGCCCATCAGCAGCAGCGGCAGGAAGACCGCCACAAGCGACAGGCTCATGGAAAGTACCGTAAAGCCCACCTCGCGCGTGCCCTGCAGCGCGGCCTGCAGCGGTTTCACGCCCGCTTCAAGGTGGCGGGAAATATTCTCCAGTACCACGATGGCGTCATCCACTACGAAGCCCGTCGCAATCGTCAGCGCCATCAGCGACAGGTTGTTAAGGCTAAAGCCGCACAGGTACATGGCGGCAAATGTCCCAATCAGCGACACCGGCACGGCCACCGCCGGGATCAGCGTCGCGCGGCCGGAGCGCAGGAACAGGAACACCACCAGGATCACCAGCGCGACGGAGATAATCAGCGTTTGCTCCACCTCTTCAAGCGAGGCGCGGATGGTCGGGGAGCGATCCTGGGCAATCTGCAGATCGATTGCTGCCGGGATGGTCTCCTGCAGCTCCGGGAGGCGGGCGCGAATGCTGTTCACCGTCTCAATAATGTTCGCCTCCGGCAGCTTGCGGATCATCAGCAGGATGGCCGGTCTAGCGTTGGTCATCCCGGCGTTGCGCACGTCCTGCACCGAGTCGGTGACGCTGGCGACGTCGCTCAGGCGTACCGCCGCGCCGTTGTTGTAGTGAATAATCAGCGGCTGGTATTCCGCGGCGGTTTTTAGCTCGTCGTTGGTGTGGATCTGCCAGCGGTGGCTGCCGTCCTCAATCGCCCCCTGCGGTTTACGCACGTTGGCACTGCTGATGGCGGAGCGCACGTCGTCCAGCGACACGCCCTGGTTGAACAGCGCCTGCGGGTTCAGGCCCACGCGCACGGCGGGCAGAGAACTGCCGCCAACGCTCACGTCACCCACGCCGTTGATTTGTGAAATCGTCTGCGCCAGCTGGGTCGACGCAAAGTCGTAGAGTTGCCCCTGAGAATAGGTGTCCGAGGTCAGCGTCAGGATCATGATTGGCGCGTCGGACGGATTGGCCTTGCGGTAGGTCGGACGGCTCGGCATCCCGCTCGGCAGAAGGCTTTGCGCGGCGTTGATGGCCGCCTGCACGTCACGGGCGGCACCGTTAATATCCCGGTCGAAGCTGAATTCCAGAATGATGCGCGTGCTGCCCAGCGAGCTGCTGGAGGTCATCTCGTTGACCCCCGCAATCCGCCCAAGAGAACGCTCCAGCGGCGTGGCAACGGACGAGGCCATGGTCTCCGGTGACGCACCCGGCAGCGAGGCGCTGACCATGATCACCGGGAAATCCACCTGCGGCAGGGGGGCTACTGGCAGCAGCCGGAAGCCCAGCACGCCGCACAGGGTAATGGCGACGGAGAGTAAAATCGTCGCCACCGGACGGTAAATGAAGAGGGCGAAAAACTTCACTTACGCCTCCTCTTCACGTTTCGGGAAACGGCTTTTGGTCCACAGCGCCAGGCGGTCAAACAGCAGATAGATCACCGGCGTGGTGAAGAGCGTCAGCACCTGGCTCACCAGCAGGCCCCCGACCATACCGATACCTAGCGGGCGGCGCAGCTCCGCGCCGACGCCGGTGCTGAGCATCAGCGGCAGCGCGCCCAACAGGGCGGCCAGCGTGGTCATCAGGATCGGGCGGAAACGCAGCAGGCAGGCCTGGAAGATAGCATCGCGCGGCGACATGCCCTGCTCGCGCTCGGCGGCCAGCGCAAAGTCGATCATCATGATGGCGTTTTTCTTCACGATCCCGATAAGCAGGATGATGCCGATGATGGCAATAACGTCCAGCTCGCTGCCCGCCAGCATCAATGCCAGCAGCGCCCCCACGCCCGCCGTTGGCAGGGTAGAGAGGATGGTGATCGGGTGGATAAAGCTTTCGTACAGCACGCCAAGCACGATGTACATCGCCACGACCGCCGCGACGATCAGCCAGACGGTGTTGCCCAGCGCGGCCTGGAACGCCAGCGTGCTGCCCTGGAACTGGGTCTGAATGTCGGACGGGAAGCTGAGCGCTTTTTCAGCAGCCTGGATGGCTTCCACCGCCTCGCCCAGCGAGTAACCGTCCGGCACGTTGAAGGAAATGGTGGTGGACGGGAACTGATCCAGGTGGTTAATCGACAGCGGGGTATAGCGCTCCTCCACCGTGGCGATGGCGCTCAGCGGCACAATGCCGCCGTCTTTGCTGGTCAGGCGCACCGAGTCCAGGCCGGCCAGGCCGGGGGTGTGCTCGGTGTTGTGCTCCAGCACCACGCGGTACTGGTTCGCCTGGGTGTAGATGGTGGAGATCAGGCGCTGCCCGAAGGCGTTGTACAGGGCGTTGTCCACATCAGACATGGTGATGCCCAGACGGCTGGCGGTGTCGCGGTTAACGTTGACGTAGGCCGCCAGCCCCTTGTCCTGCCAGTCGCTGCTGACGTCGGCGAGCTGCGGCAGGGTGTTAAGTTTTTCAACCAGCTGCGGCACCCAGGTGCTGAGGGCGTCAAGCGACGTAGCCTGGAGCGTGAACTGATACTGCGTGCGGCTGACCTGGGTATCAATGGTCAAATCCTGAATCGGCTGCAGGTAAAGCTCAACGCCCGGCACGCGGGCCACGGCGCTTTGCAGGCGCTCGATGACGGCGTTCACGCGGTCGTCGCGCTCATCCAGCGGCTTGAGGTTGATCTGCAGACGCGCGCTGTTGAGCGACGGATTGGTGCCATCCACCCCCACGTAGGACGTCAGGCTCTCCACCGCCGGGTCTTTCATGATGATTTCAGACACCTGCTGCTGGCGCTGCGCCATGTTCGCGAAGGAGACCGACTGCGGAGCCTGAAGCGTGCCCTGAATAATGCCGTTATCCTGGATGGGGAAGAAACCTTTCGGAATAAAAATCCACAGCATTACGCTGAGCGCCAGCGTGCCCAGCGCCACGCCAAGTGTGGCCCACGGATGGTTCAGCACTTTCGCCAGCACGCGACCGTAGGCGGCAATAATTTGCTCGAACATCCGCTCGGAGGCGCGGGAGAAGCGGTTTTGCTTGCGCAGGGATTCGTGGCTCAGCATGCGGGCGCACATCATCGGCGTCAGGGTCAGCGACACCACGGCGGAGATCAAAATGGCGACCGCCAGCGTGACGGCAAACTCGCGGAACAGACGCCCGACGATATCGCCCATAAACAGCAGCGGGATCAGCACCGCAATCAATGAGAAGGTCAGCGAGATAATGGTGAAGCCGATCTCGCCTGCGCCCTTCAGCGCGGCGGCTAAGGGCTTCTCGCCTTTTTCGATATAGCGCGAAATGTTCTCGATAACGACGATGGCGTCATCCACCACGAACCCGGTGGCGATAGTCAGCGCCATCAGCGTCAGGTTGTTGATCGAAAAGTCGAGGAACACCATCACCGCAAAGGTCCCGACCAGAGAGAGCGGCACGGCGACGGCGGGGATAATGGTTGCCGGAACGTTGCGCAGGAACAGATAGATGATCATCACCACCAGCGCAATCGCCAGCATCAGCTCGAACTGGGTATCGGTGACCGACGCGCGAATGTTGGTGGTGCGGTCGGAAAGGACTTTTACGCTGACCGATTTCGGCAGGCTTTCAATCAGCTGCGGCAGCATGGTGCGGATGCTGTCGGCGGTTTCGATGATGTTGGCGCCCGGCTGGCGCTGCACGTTCATCACGATCGCCTGCTGCTTGTTCGCCCACGCGCCGAGCCAGCTGTTTTCCGCGCCTTGTTCCACGGTGGCGACATCGCCCAGGCGGATCGGCGCGCCGTTCTGGTAGGCCACAATCAGCTGACGGTATTCGTCGGCGGACTGCATCTGGTCGTTTGCCGAGAGGGTGACCGCACGGGTCGGGCCGTCCAGCGAGCCTTTCGCCGAGTTGACGTTGGCACTGCTAATGGCGGTGCGGATGGTTTCGCTGGTCAGCCCCAGCGCGGCAATCGCCTGTGCGTTAAGCTTCACGCGCACGGCCGGGCGCTGGCCGCCCGCCAGCGTGACGAGGCCGACGCCGGAGACCTGAGAAATCTTCTGCGCCACGCGAGTTTCGACCATGTCTTCGACCTGGGTCATCGGCATGGCGGAGGAGGTGACGGCCAGCGTCATGATCGGCGGATCCGCCGGGTTCACCTTGCTGTAGACCGGCGGGTTAGGCAGGTCCGACGGCAGCAGGTTGGTGGCGGCGTTGATGGCGGCCTGCACTTCCTGCTCGGCGACGTCCAGTGACAGCGTTAGCTGGAACTGCAGCGTCACGACGGATGCCCCGCCGGAACTCTGGGAGGACATCTGTTTTAACCCAGACATCTGGCCAAACTGGCGCTCCAGCGGGGCGGTAATGGCGGACGTCACCACGTCCGGGCTGGCGCCAGGATAGAGAGTGACAACCTGAATCGTTGGATAATCCACCTCCGGCAGCGCCGACACGGGCAGGAAGCGGTAGCCAATGATCCCGGCCAGCAGGATCGCCACCATCAACAGCGTGGTGGCGACAGGGCGGAGGATAAACAGGCGTGACGGCCCACCTGTAGAGCTCGGGGGCATAACCTGCATCAGGAGGTCGCTCCCTGTTTCGCAGGTTCAACCACCTCAACTTTCGCGCCTTCGGTGAGACGGTCGATGCCGTCGGTGACCACGCGGTCGCCGGCGGAAAGCCCGGCGCTGATGACCACCGTCTGGCTGTCCTGAATCCCGGTTTTCACCAGATGCTTGCTCACTTTATTGTCGCTGTTCAGCACCCAGACAAAGCTTCCTTCGTTACCCATCTGCAGCGCTGCGGTGGGGATCACTACCGCGTTCTCTTCGGTAGCGACCAGCATTCGCGCGTTGACGAACTGGTTCGGGAAGAGAGCATCGTCCTGGTTGTTAAAGCGCGCCTTCAGCTTGATGGTGCCGGTGGTGGTATCGATCTGGTTGTCCAGACTAAGCAGGGAACCCTCGCTCAGCTTCTGCTTGTTGGTGCGGTCCCAGGCTTCCACCACCAGGCCTTTGCCGGCTTTTTGCGCCTGCATGACGGTTGCGATATCGCTTTCCGGCAGGGTAAAGACTAAATCAATCGGGTGGGTCTGGGTGATCACCACGATGCCCGTGGTGTCGCCGCTGGAGATCTGGTTACCGATATCGACCTGCTTCAGGCCCACGCGTCCGTCAATCGGCGCGGTGATGCGGCTCCAGTCCAGCTGCAGCTGCGCGCTGGCGACGGCGGCCTCGTCGGCTTTGATGGTGCCCTGCGTTTCGCTGACCAGCGACTGCTGGGTGTCCAGCTCCTGACGAGAAACGAGGTTGGTTTTCACCAGCTGCTGGTAGCGCGCCAGATCGCGACGGGCGTTGGCGAGGGTGGCTTTGTCTTTCGCGAGCTGCCCCTGCGCCTGAGCGAGGGCGACTTTAAACTGGCTCGGGTCGATTTCCGCCAGCAGATCGCCCGCTTTGACCTGCTGACCTTCCTGGAAGTGGATCGCGATGAGCTGACCGTCAACGCGGCTGCGCACCGTGGCGGTGTTGGCGGCGGTAATGGTTCCGAGCCCCGTCAGATAACGCGGAACGGCTTTGCTCACCGCCGTCGCCGCCTGAACCGGTGCCAGCGCGCCGCCGCGCATGCCGTGACGGCCGCCGCCAGCCGGGCGCTGGGCCTGGCTGCTGGCGCCAGCGGGAGCGGCGGAGTTCGCAGATTGACTGTGCCAGTACCAGGCGGCGGCAAGGACCACCACAATGATGCCAGCGGCGATTGCCCAGCGGGATTTGTTACTGCCTTTCATCGTTATACGTTCTCATCCTGAATACTTCGGGGAATGATACTAGTTTAGTCAGCTAACACAGCGGAAAAATGGAGGAAATATGGAAGACTGTCAGGAATGGTCTGAGTGTGGCGATCGTTTTAGCCGGGTAAGGCGAAGCCGCCACCCGGCACAACCGCACTAGCTAAACATCACCTGCGCCCAGCGCGCCAGCCCTGCGGTAACGGAGCCAAAGTCATCCCCACCGGCAATCGGAATGCCCGGCAGTTGTTCCGCCAGCGCTTTCTTGATCAGCGGCGAACGGGCGCTACCGCCGGTCAGGTAGATCACATCCGGCTTCTCTTTGCCGTTCTCCAGCGCCAGCTGGACCTGCTCCAGAATGCGCTGCAGCGGCTGAGCAAGCGCCGTCTCCAGCCCCTCCTGTGAAATCGCCGTGGCCAGATCCTCGCTGATAAACGGCAAGGAGACCGCATGTTCAGGACGGTCGGAAAGGGCGATTTTGCACTCCTCCGCAGTTCGCACCACGCGGTAGCTCAGGCGCTGACGCCACACTTTATAGAGCAGGGCGACCTTCTCGGCATCCTGCGCGTCGCGCACCAGGTCGTTGAGGAAGCGCCCGTTCGCGGTGCTGTAAAAATCACTCTGCGCCGGAACATCGTTGATGGCAATCGCGTTCCACCACGGCAGGATCGGCAGGGCAATGCCTTTTTCCGTTTGCCCGCCCATGCCCAGCAGCGGCATCAGGCTCTTAAAGGCCAGGGCGATATCCAGATCGTTGCCGCCTACGCGGCAGCCGCTGTGCCCGAGCAGGCTGTTTTCGCGGTCACGACGGTGATGCCACTGCGGCCCCATCAGCAGCAGCGAGCAGTCCGTTGTACCGCCCCCGATGTCGACGACCAGCACGCGCTTCTCTTCCGTCAGCGTGGCTTCAAAATCCAGCCCCGCCGCAACCGGCTCGTACTGAAACACCACGTCGCGGAATCCCGCCCGGTGCGCCGCACGTTCAAGGATCCCCTGCGCCTGCTGGTTGGCTTCGTCACCGCCCAGCCCCTGGAAGTTGATCGGGCGGCCAATCACCGCCTGGGTGATAGTATCCGGCACCTGCGACTGCGCCTGATTGCGGATATGCAACATCATGGCGCACACCAGATCTTCAAACATCGCCACCTGCTGCGGCTTCAGGCCGCTCGCGCCGAGGAAGGACTTTGGCGATTTAACGAAGTAGACCTCTTCCGGGTCTTCAATGTAATGCCCGAGCGAGGAGAGGCCAAACTGCACGCTGGAAGGGGTAACGTCGATGTCTTCCTCGCGGTTAAAGCTGACCGCCCGACGCAGCAGCGCCTGGGTCTCCGCCGCGGTAGCCGGAACCTGATGGTGGCGGAACAGCCACTCGCTCACCGCTTCGCGCGTCGGCGCGCAGAGCATTGACGGCAGCAGCGTGCTCTCTTTTTCCATTTTCAGAAGCTGCGGTTGGCCGTTTTGCATGATCGCAACCGAGCAGTTTGCCGTACCGTAGTCAAATCCAATAAACACGATTAATCCCCATGCCGGTGAGAAGGGGCGAGACTTTAACGAAATGTCTGCATCGCGACAACAGGAATATGAAAGCAAGGCGAAACAAGGTCTTTCCGTTTATGCTGATAAAAATAAAAAAGGAGCAGCGATGTATACCCTGACGTGGCAACCCCCTTACGACTGGCAGTGGATGTTTGGCTTTCTTGGCGCGCGTGCGGTGACGGGCATTGAAACCGTCACGAGCGACTACTACGAGCGCAGCTTTGCCTGCGACGGCCATCAGGGGATATTTCGCGTGACGCCGGATATCGCTACCCATACGCTGATTGTGACGCTCAGCCCGGGGTTGGTTCCGGTTGCGCAGACGTGTCTTGAACGCATCGCGCGCCTGTTCGATCTCGCCTGTAACCCGCAGCACATCGCGGATACGCTGGGGGATCTCGGCGCTGCCCGCCCCGGCTTGCGTCTGCCGGGGGCGATGGATGCGTACGAGCAGGGCGTACGGGCCATTCTCGGGCAGTTGGTCAGCGTGGCGATGGCGGCGAAACTGGCTTCCCGCGTTGTCGCCCTGTGCGGTGAGCCGGTGAAGGATGCACCGGGTTATGTCTGCTTTCCCTCCCCGCAAGCGCTGGCCGCTGCCGATCCGCTGGCGCTCAAGGCGCTCGGGATGCCGGTAAAACGCGCGGAGGCGCTGATTCATCTGGCGCAGTCGGTTGTTGACGGGACGTTTCCGCTGACGCCGCCCGAGGACGTTGAGGCGGGCATGAAGGCGCTGCAGCAGCGGCCGGGCATCGGGCGCTGGACGGCAAATTACCTGGCCCTGAGAGGCTGGCAGGCGAAAGATGTGTTCCTGCCGGATGATTATCTGATTAAGCAACGCTTCGCCGGGATGACCCCCGCGCAGATCCGTCGTTACGCCGAGCGCTGGCAGCCGTGGCGCTCCTACGCGCTGCTGCACATCTGGTATACCGACGGCTGGATGCCGTCAGTTGATGGCGAAATAACTGGTGTTGAGCAGTAGATCCAGCGGCTGCGGCTCGGCGATGGTGTCGCCAAAGATAAAATCAATGCCGATGCCGGAAAGCGTATCCATCATGATGGGCTGGTTGCAGGGACCCGCGATGGTTTTCATCCCCAGACGCTGGGCGTGGCCCTGAACGATGGTCACCATCATCTCATCCATCAGATTACCATACACGTTGCTCACCACCTCGGCGTCCAGCATCAGATAATCGGCCATGTTCGGGCTCAGGTGGCTGAAGACGTTCATGTCGCGCCCTATCTGGCTGAAGATCACCCGGCAGCCCGCCTGGCGAAGCTTTTGCAGCCCTCGCTGCAGGTTCTCATCCGGGTTACACACCACGTCGCTCGCGATAACCAGATGCAGCAGACGGCCCGGCATGGGGCTGTTATCGAGCAGCTCGAGGAGTTCATCGACCAGCGTTACGCTGGCTAAACCGGCGGCAGAAAGCGGCAGTGCTACCCCCATCCCTTTACGGGCGACCTGTGCGGCAGAGGTGCGGAAAAACTCACCAAAGATACGTCTGTCGAGGGCGTGCAGCAGTTCGGGCTCCGCCAGACCAGAACGGAAGGCGTGCTCCTCCTGGACTTCACCCTGGCTGGTCCACAGGCGTAGCGAAATCAGCCAGAAGTTACAGCTTTCCGGTATGCGCGGGGAGGCGACGCTGCGGGCTATCATCATCAGATGATTGTCTTTGATCATATGCCACTGTTCGTCCAGCGACATCATGCTGCGCGCGCTCCGATCCCGCTCCTGCTGCGGTTCGTACACCGTCACGATGCCGCGGCCGCTGTTTTTCGAGGCATAACAGGCAATATCCGCCTGCGACATCACTTCTGACGCCTGGTTATTATGCTCATCAATCAGCGTGATCCCTGCGCTGGCGCCAATCCGGTGCAGGCGACCTTCCCACATAAAGTGATAGTCATTGATGGTATGGATCAAACGACCGGTGATATAGCGCGCGCTCTCAATATTGCAGTCCGGCAGCAGCAGCCCAAACTCGTCGCCGCCCAGGCGCGCCAGCACGTCGCTGGAGCGAAGCATGGTTAACATCATGGAAGAGAGTTCCCGCAGCAGGGCATCTCCCGCCGCATGGCCTGCGCTATCATTGACGGCTTTGAAGCGGTCCAGATCGATAAAGACCAGCGCATGACGCTGACGCGTCTCGCGAACGGTTTGCAGAAGCCGTTTGAGATGGTTTTCGAAGCTGACCCGATTTGCCAGGTGGGTGAGGGCATCGTGCGACGCGCTGTAGCTTAGCTGACGCAGCATTTTGCGCGACTCGGTGACGTCCTGAATAACGATCACCGAGCCAATACTGTGCCCATCAAGGGTACTGAGTGGCGTAATGCTGTAGTGGATATCAAACGATCCGCCGGTGCGGCAGTTCAGCACTACATCCTGGTCGATATCGGAGCGTGACATATCGCCGCTGTGAATATTCTCCATCAGCTGGCCCCGTTCCCCAAAGGTGATGTGTAACACCTTCAGGATCGGCTGGCCGATGGCCTCGGTCTGCAGCCAGCCGCTCATCTTCTCGGCGACCGGGTTCATAAAGGTGACGTTCATGTCGATATCGGTACAGAGCACCGCTTCGCCGATGGAGTCGAGCGTGATGTGCAGACGCTCTTTTTCCTGAAACAGCGCTTCGTTAAGCTCCTTCACCTCGGTCATGTCCATATTGATGCCGAGCAAACGTTCGACTTCACCCTCTTTATTCAGCACCCGGTTGGCCAGGGATCGTATATGGCGCACGCCTTCCTTCACGCGGATACGGAATTCAAGCTTAAACGGCAGACGAGAAACCAGTGAATCCCGCAGCACCTGCTCCGCATGGGCGCGATCCTCCGGCAATATTCTTTCGTGCCAGAGCTGCCAGGTGGGCTTAATGTGCGGCGGAATTTCATACAGTTCAAACATTCGCTTATCCCAGCTGATGATGTCTGGCTCCAGATCCCACTCCCAGATGCCGATGCCGCCCGCTTCGTTGGCCAGCGTAATGCGCTCCATCAGGCGCTTATTGACCCACTCGGTCTGCTTCAGGTCGTTAATGTCTTCAATCTGGGCGATGAAATAGAGCGGCGAGCCATCGGCATGGCGCACGACGGAGACGGCCAGAAGCGCCCAGACGACCTCTCCGTTGCGTGTGTAATAGCGCTTTTCAAGGGTGTAGGTGTTGATCTCGCCGTTGACCAGCTGTTCCAGCTGTTCCAGGTCGGTATGCAAATCTTCCGGCCAGGTGAGCTGCTGGAAGGTGAGCGACTGTAGCTCGGTCTGGCTGTAACCGAGGAAATTGCACAGCGCCTTGTTGGCCTGAAGCCACTGGCCCTCCATGCTGACTAACGCCATACCGATGGCGGAATACTCCATTGCATTACGAAAGCGCTCTTCGCTCTCGGTGATGTGTTTGCGTTCGGCACGGAAGGCATACATCACCATGGTCATCACGTTAGCGGGGAGGAGGAGCATCAGGAACGGCAGCCACGGCGCGTTCATCATCGGCCCGGCATGTTGGGTGGTCAGCGCCGAAGGGTTATGGGCAATCATCAGTGAAACGACCATCACGGTAACCAGAAACACCATGAACGCTTCCATCCGCGGCAAGCGCACAGCGCTCCACATCAGCAGGACAATCACGCAGGTAAAGGGCCACGGCAGCCAGGTGATGGATGCCCAACTGAGGGCCAGCGTTACGGCCATGGTAACCAGGGTTTCCAGCAGCAATCTCGGATCACGGTGGCGGAGCAGGTAATGGGATTTAAACAGCAGCCCCAGCGGCACCAGCGCCAGCGCGCCAATGGATTCAGATAGCACCCAGACGATGAAATTACGCAGCGGCTCAGGGCCGGGGATCAGAAGCGTCATCAGAATACCGCCCACCAGCGGCGGCACCAGCGCGCTGCCTATTGCCAGGCGGATCCAGTCGTTTAGATTTTGCAGCGGGTTGTACCACGGAAGCAGCTTGCGCAGTAACACGGCACCGATGATGGCCTCAATAACGTTTATTGCGGTGTAGGTGGGGTTTATCGACGCCCAGGAGAACATCATCCACGAGGCCAGAATATTGCCAAATGAACAGGCCAGGGCTATCCCGGGCCACATTTTTCCTGCATGGCGGTAAAACGCCACCATCATAATGGCGGTAGGAAACCAGAGTGGCGCCAGCAGGGTACCGAAGCGGGTAAGCTCCAGCGAAAATAAGGTAAAGATAAAGGTGACCAGGCCCAGACAGACAAGTCGTAATAAAGGATGTGGGGTGGTAACCAAAACCCGCTGGTATTGTTTATTCATTACCGCTTTATCCAGAGACGCCATGCCGTCAGGAGAGAAGTGCGCACGAGTGAATTTGATAATTTGGTTTATGCTAGTACAAACAATTTACAATTCATATGGCGACTGCTCATAATTTGACATCATAGACTTATTAAATAGTTACTCGCTAAAAAATTCCTGTTAAACGCTGAAAAAACGGTCATTAAAATTTCTCTCAGGGAGCAATGCGCCACTTTTCAGCCTGTCTCGCAGAACCTGCGCATTCGACTGGTATCACGCCCGCGAAATCCCTATAATTGCCGCGTTTGACGCTCCGGCGTCGTCCTTCCTTAACATCCAGGTTATTCAGGTCGCTAAATTTATGACTGATAAGTCTCATCAGTGCGTCATTATAGGCATCGCCGGCGCATCGGCTTCAGGTAAAAGTCTAATTGCCAGTACGCTTTATCGCGAACTGCGTGAACAGGTAGGTGATGAGCATATCGGCGTCATTCCCGAAGACAGCTACTACAAAGATCAATCCCATCTGTCGATGGAAGAACGTGTAAAAACCAACTACGACCACCCGAATGCGATGGATCACAGTTTACTGTTCCAGCATTTAGAAGCGCTTAAGAGCGGCCAGGCGATTGAACTGCCCGTTTACAGTTACGTAGAACACACCCGTACCCAGGAAACGATCCGCATCGAGCCGAAGAAGGTCATTATCCTTGAAGGCATCCTGCTCCTGACCGATGCCCGCCTGCGTGAATCCATGAACTTCTCCATCTTCGTCGATACCCCGCTGGATATCTGCCTGATGCGCCGCATCAAGCGTGACGTTAACGAGCGCGGCCGTTCGATGGACTCCGTCATGGCGCAATACCAGAAAACGGTCCGTCCGATGTTCCTGCAGTTTATTGAACCCTCCAAACAATACGCCGATATCATCGTGCCTCGCGGGGGCAAAAACCGCATTGCTATTGATATCTTAAAAGCGAAAATCAGCCAGTTTTTTGAATAAGCCGCGCGAATTGTGTACCGTTCAGAGATAACCTGGTTTTACCCTAAGCGTTCAACGGCTCAGGGTACGATGCATGAAAGGAGAAACAACCATGCGTCTTTGCGATCGTGATATTGAAGCCTGGCTGGATGAAGGCCGCTTGTCTATTACCCCACGTCCCCCCGTGGAGCGTATCAATGGGGTGACCGTTGATGTACGGTTGGGGAATAAATTCCGCACCTTTAGCGGCCATACTGCGCCGTTCATCGACCTCAGCGGGCCGAAGGATGAAGTCAGTGCCGCGCTCGATCGCGTCATGAGTGATGAAATCATCATTGACGAAGGCGAAGCTTTTTATCTGCACCCGGGTGAACTGGCGCTGGCGGTGACGTATGAATCCGTGACCCTGCCTGCGGATCTCGTCGGCTGGCTTGATGGCCGTTCTTCTCTGGCCCGCCTGGGGCTGATGGTTCACGTGACCGCGCACCGTATCGACCCAGGCTGGTCCGGCCGTATCGTGCTGGAGTTCTTCAATGCCGGTAAACTGCCGCTGGCGCTGCGCCCCGGAATGATGATCGGTGCGTTAAGCTTTGAACCGCTCACAGGCCCGGCAGACAGGCCTTATAACCGCCGCCAGGACGCAAAATACCGCGACCAGCAGGGTGCGGTTGCCAGCCGTATTGATAAAGACTGATCGTTAGTCCATTGAGGATGCCATGAGAAGAGTTCTGACAACGCTGATGATTTTGCTGGTAGTGCTGGTTGCTGGCCTTTCGGCGTTGGTTCTGCTGGTTAACCCGAATGATTTCCGCGCTTACATGGTGCGGCAGGTCGAGGCACGCAGTGGTTACCAACTGAAGCTTGACGGGCCGCTGCGCTGGCACGTCTGGCCGCAGCTCAGCATTCTCTCTGGCCGCATGTCGTTAACCGCGCCGGGCGCGGCACAGCCGCTGGTCTCTGCGGACAACATGCGTCTCGATGTGGCGCTGATCCCGCTCATCTCCCATCAGCTGCAGGTTAATCAGGTGATGCTGAAGGGCGCGGTCATTCAGCTTACCCCGCAGACCGAAGCCGTGCGCGACGCGAATGCGCCGGTTGCGCCGCGCGAGAATACCTTACCGGATGAACCGTCCGATACGGGCTGGTCCTTTGATATAGGCAAACTGAAAGTGGCCGATAGCGTGCTGGTATTCCAGCATGAGGATCAGGAGCAGGTCACCGTTCGCAACATCAACCTGCAGATGGAACAGGATGAACACCATCTTGCGTCGCTGGAATTTAGCGGACGGATAAACCGCGACCAGCGCGATCTGTCCCTCTCGTTGAATGCAAACGTGAATGCGTCGGACTACCCGCATCAGTTGACGGCCGACATCAAGCAGCTTAGCTGGCAGCTGACGGGAGCGGATCTCCCGACCCAGGGGATCGCCGGGCAGGGGACGCTGCAGGCCGTATGGCGCGAAGAGCAAAAACAGCTGGCGCTGGATAACCTTAACCTGCAGGCCAACGACAGCAACCTGAAAGGGCAGGCGAGCGTCACGCTCGACGATAAGCCGAAGTGGGTGCTGAACCTGCAGTTTGACAAGCTCAACCTGGAGAACATCCTGCCACCGGTGCCGGCAAGCGCAACGGACAGCGATGCCGTGCAGACGGGGCAAAGCCAGTCACCGGTGTCGCGTCCGGTTATCTCATCCAACCTTGAACAGCCTGACTATAACGTGCTGCGCGGCTTCACGGCGGATATTCTGCTGAAAGCCAACAGCGTGCGCTGGCGCGGTATTGATTTTACCGACGTGAGCGGCCAGATGTTCAACCACAACGGGTTGCTGGTAATTTCAGAACTGAGCGGCAAAATGGGGGCGGGTCACCTGTCACTTCCGGGTACGCTGGACGTGCGTAAGGACGTTGCCAGCGCTGAATTCCAGCCGCGTCTCGACAACGTTGAGATTGGCAGCATCCTCAAAGCCTTTAACTATCCGATATCCCTGACGGGTCAGTTGACGCTGGCGGGCGATTTCTCAGGCACCAAAATTGATGCCAACGCCTTCCGCCGTGAGTGGCAGGGCGAGGCGCATGTTGACCTGAAAGATTCGCGAATGGAAGGGCTCAACTTTCAGCAGCTGGTTCAGCAGGCGGTGGAGCGCAGCAGCGATGTTAAAGCCCAGGAAAACTACGACAGCGCAACGCGCCTCGACAGCTTCACCACTGACCTGACGCTGGATAATGGGGTGCTGACGCTGGCCGGGATGCAGGGAACTTCATCTATGCTGTCGTTAACCGGAGAAGGCTCGCTGGATCTGGTCAAAGAGACGGCGGACACGCGCTTTAACGTCCGGGTGCTTTCCGGCTGGCAGGGCGAAAGCAAGCTGATTGACTTCCTCAAAGAGACGCCGGTTCCGCTTAGCGTATACGGCAAATGGCAGGCGCTGAACTACAGCCTTCAGGTAGATCAGATCCTGCGTAAGCATCTGCAGGATGAAGCGAAGCGTCGGCTCAACAGCTGGGCGGATCGTAATAAAGATTCCCAGAACGGCAAGGATGTGAAGAAGCTTCTGGATAAGCTTTGACGGCGGTGTGGCCTGATGGCCTCACCCAGACCCTCTCCCACGGGAGAGGGGCAAACACTAAAACGGCAACGGGGTTGCCGTTTTAGTTTACCTAAACCTCAAAATCCAGCTCTTCCTCATCCCGCAGTGGAATAAGCTGCACTTTCTGCACGCGATGGTTTTCAATCTGCAGGGTTTTAAGCAGATAGTCGCCCACCTGAACCTCTTCTCCCGGCTGCGGGATGCGCTGCAAATACTCCATCAGCAGACCGGCAATGGTGTGGTATTCCCGTTTTTCATCCAGCGGTAGCGGCACGTACTGCACAAGGTCTTCCAGCGGCATGTGGCCGTTGGCCGTCCACGAGCCGTCAGCGTTTTTCTGAATGTCGTGGCGGGCATCAATCTCATCCACCTCGTTTGGCAGATTACCGGCGATGGTTTCCATTACGTCGCTGAGCGTGACCAGCCCTTCCACCGAACCAAATTCATCCACCACAAACGCGAAATGGGTGCGCGCGTTGCGGAACTGCTCCAGCGCGGAGAGCAGCGGAAGCGCTTCCGGGAAGACCAGCGGCTGGCGTACCAGCGCGCGCAGGTTGAGCGGCTCGCCGTGCAGCTGCTGCTGGAGCAGGTCAATCACGTGTACCACCCCCAGCAGCTCCTCTTCCTCTTCACCGCCGGTGACCACCACCCGGGTGTGCTGGTTTTTATCCAGCAGGGCGCGGATCTGCTCTTCTGGTGCCGTGAGGTCAATATGCTCAATGTCATGCCGGGAGGTCATGATGCTGCTGACCGTGCGCTGATTCAGGTTGAGCACGCGCTCGATCATCAGCCGCTCCTGCGGGTTAAAGATTTGCCCGTCGCTGTGATCGGCCAGCAGGGCAGAGGATTCGGCGTCCAGCTCGGCATCCTCTTTTCTGCCGCTCAACAGGCGCATCACGGTGTCGGCCGTGCGCTGGCGCAGGGTCTGATTCGCGGAGAGAAACCGGCGGCGGTTAAATATCGCCAGCTGGTTGAGCGCTTCGATCATGACGGAGAAGCCAATGGCGGCGTACAGGTAGCCTTTCGGAATGTGGAAGCCGAAACCGTCGGCGACCAGGCTGAAGCCAATCATCAGCAGGAAGCTGAGGCAGAGGATCACGATTGTCGGGTGGCTGTTCACAAAGCGGGTCAGTGCTTTGCTCGCCATCACCATCAGCGTGATGGCGATGATTACCGCGGCCATCATGACGGCGAGATGGTCCACCATCCCGACGGCGGTAATCACCGAATCCAGGGAGAAGACCGCATCGAGCACCACAATTTGCGCCACCACCGGCCAGAATCTCGCCCCGCGTCGCTGGGTCGGGTTCTCGCTGTCCTTGCCTTCGAGCCGCTCGTTAAGCTCCACCGTGGCTTTGAACAGCAGGAACAGCCCGCCGAAGAGCATGATCAGGTCGCGCGCGCTAAAGCTCAGGCCACGAACGGAGAACAGAGGCTGAGTGAGCGTGACCATCCAGGAGATAGAGGCCAGCAGCAGTAAACGCATCACCATCGCCAGCAGCAGACCCGTCACGCGCGCGCGGTCGCGCTGGGAAGGGGGCAGTTTTTCAGCGAGGATGGCGATAAACACCAGATTATCAATACCGAGCACTAATTCGATGACGACCAGCGTCACCAGCCCGGCCCAGATTGATGGATCGGCAATCCATTCCATAGTAATAGCAATACCTTCTGTTATATGACGAATGTCACACTTCGATCATGGATAAAGCTGGGGGAAAATGCAATGTCGGGCTGAGATTTCTCTTAATACGATGCGTAAAAAAGAGAGCAGTCTCAGGTGAGTGTAAATAAGCAAAATACGTATATTTTATTATTCTGAGTGCTTTTTAGGATATATCGCAGATAATGGTTTTTACTCTCTCTTTGTCAATATAAAGAAAATCCTAAAAGGTCAAAACTTTGCTCTTAATATTAATCTTAAAAACAGATATTAGGACAGTTGTCTCCTTGCCTGCTATTAGGTTAGCTGCAACAATTCTCCCAGCATCAAATGTTAAATCTTGTTGTTGCTATTATTGTTTTGGTCTTCGGAATGGTCATTCATTATCCGTTGTGTATTTCAAGCGGCTGATATATTTCCAGAAGACCTTACTCAAGAGGGTGTCTATCCATAACACATTGTTTAGTCAGTGGATTGGTAACTGAAAGCCAAGGGCGGTAGCGTGCCTGAAAGCGTGTGAATCAGCCTCGATTATTCTGTCAATAGCCAATGGATGAATAAGCTTTTTTTAGGACTGATGCCAGTTATATTTCTATTTGATTAACTGCATGCTGAAACCCAATACGTCTCAGGCTTATTTAAATTGCACAGGATAATTACTCTGCCAAAGTGATAAATAATCAATGATGAAATCCAAAATGAAATTGATGCCATTATTGGTGTCTGTGACCTTGATGAGTGGTTGCACGGTCTTTCCCGGCAGCAATATGTCAACAATGGGTAAGGATGTGATCAAGCAACAGGATGCCGATTTTGATCTCGACAAAATGGTGAATGTTTACCCACTTACGCCACGTCTGGTCGAACAATTACGTCCACGTCCGAATGTTGCCCAGCCGAATATGTCTCTGGACCAGGAAATTGCCTCCTATCAGTATCGCGTGGGGCCGGGCGACGTGATCAACGTGACCGTCTGGGACCACCCTGAACTGACCACGCCAGCGGGCCAGTACCGTAGCTCAAGCGACACCGGGAACTGGGTACAGTCAGATGGCACCATGTTCTATCCGTACATTGGTAAAGTACATGTCGCCGGGAAAACGCTTGCCGAGATCCGTAGTGATATTACCGGCCGCTTAGCGCAGTACATCGCCGACCCGCAGGTGGACGTTAATATCGCCGCATTCCGCTCGCAAAAAGCCTATATCTCCGGTCAGGTGAACAAATCCGGCCAGCAGGCCATCACCAACGTTCCGCTCACCGTTCTGGACGCCATTAACGCCGCGGGCGGCTTAACTGACGGCGCCGACTGGCGCAACGTGGTGCTGACCCACAACGGCAAAGAGCAGCGCATTTCGCTGCAGGCGCTGATGCAAAACGGCGACCTGACCCAGAACCGCCTGCTCTATCCGGGCGATATTCTCTACGTACCGCGCAACGACGATCTGAAAGTCTTCGTGATGGGTGAAGTGAAGAAACAGAGCACCCTCAAAATGGACTTCAGCGGCATGACCCTGACCGAAGCGCTGGGCAATGCTGAAGGTATCGATCTGACCACCTCTAACGCGACCGGTATCTTCGTCATCCGTCCGCTGAAGGGTGAAGGCAGCGCGAAGGGCAAGATTGCCAACATCTACCAGCTGGATATGTCCGATGCGACGTCTCTGGTGATGGCGACGGAGTTCCGTCTCCAGCCATACGATGTGGTTTACGTCACCACCGCGCCGGTTGCCCGCTGGAACCGTCTGATCAACCAGTTGCTGCCAACCATCAGTGGCGTTCGCTACATGACGGATACGGCGCGCGACATTCATACCTGGTAATCCGCGATGTTTAACAAAATTCTGGTGGTATGCGTGGGGAACATTTGCCGTTCCCCCACGGCTGAACGGCTGTTGAAACAGTACCAGCCCGAGTTAACGGTCGAGTCCGCAGGGCTGGGCGCGCTGGTGGGCAAAGGTGCCGACGAGCGCGCCGCGAGCGTGGCCCGCGATCACAACCTCTCTCTTGACGGGCATATCGCCCGCCAGGTCACCGGCCGCATGTGCCGGGAGTATGACCTGATTCTGGCAATGGAAAAACGCCATATTCATGCGCTATGCGATATCGCTCCGGAGATGCGCGGCAAGGTGATGCTGTTTGGTCACTGGGACAACGAACGCGAAATCCCCGATCCGTATCGCAAGAGCCATGAAGCCTTCGAGGCGGTTTACACCTTACTTGACCAGTCTGCCCAACAGTGGGCGCAGGCACTGAAAGCTCAGCAGGGATAACAATGACAGAAAAAACAAGACCTTCTGCCGCCCCGACTTCGGGCAGTGATGAAATTGATATTGGTCGCCTGGTCGGCACGGTTATCGAGGCAAAGTGGTGGGTGCTTGGCATTACTGCCGTGTTTGCCGCAGCGGCCGTCGTGTATACGCTGTTCGCCACACCAATCTACAGCGCCGACGCGCTGGTGCAGATCGAGCAGAATACCGGCAACTCGCTGGTGCAGGATATCGGCTCCGCGCTGGCGAACAAACCGCCAGCATCCGACGCTGAAATTCAGCTGATCCAGTCGCGTCTGGTGCTGGGTAAAACGGTTCACGACCTCGGACTCGACATCTCCGTCACCAAAAATACGTTCCCGATCTTCGGTGCCGGCTGGGACCGTCTGATGGGGCGCAGCAATGACACCGTAAAGGTCACTGACTTTGTGCTGCCGAAAGGGGCGGGGGATCAAACCTTTACCCTGACGGTGCTGGGCCCGAAACAGTATCAGCTGACCAGCGATGCGGGCTTTAGCGCACGCGGCGAAGTGGGGCAGATGCTGAACAAAGACGGCGTTAGCATGATGGTTAGCGCGATCCACGCCCAGGAGGGCGGTGAATTCACCGTCACCAAATTCTCCACGCTGGGAATGATCAACAATCTGCAGAACAACCTGACCGTCACCGAAAACGGTAAGGACACCGGCGTGCTGAGCATGACCTTTACCGGTGAAGATAAAGATCAAATTCGCGACATCCTGAACAGCATTACCCGCAACTACCTTGAGCAGAACGTCGAGCGCAAGTCGGCGGAAGCGGCGAAAAGCCTGGCGTTCCTCGCTAAACAGCTCCCGGAAGTACGTGCCCGTCTGGATGATGCCGAGAACAAGCTGAACGCCTACCGTCAGGATAAAGACTCCGTCGACCTGCCGCTGGAGGCGAAATCGGTTCTCGACTCGATGGTGAATATTGATGCGCAGCTCAACGAGCTGACCTTCAAAGAGGCAGAGATTTCCAAGCTTTACACCAAACGCCACCCGGCCTACCGCACGCTGCTGGAGAAGCGCCGCACTCTCGAAGAGGAGAAGGCGAAGCTGAACGACCGCGTGACCGCGATGCCGAAAACGCAGCAGGAGATCGTGCGTCTTACCCGCGACGTTGAATCCGGACAGCAGGTTTACATGCAGCTGCTGAACAAACAGCAGGAGCTGAAAATCACCGAGGCCAGCACCGTGGGTGACGTGCGTATCGTCGACCCGGCCATTACCCAGCCTGGCGTGCTGAAACCGAAGAAAGCGCTGATTATTCTCGGCAGCATCATTCTTGGCCTGATGCTCTCTATCGTTGGCGTCCTGCTGCGCTCGCTGTTCAACCGCGGCATCGAAAGCCCGCAGGTGCTGGAAGAGAGTGGTATCAACGTCTATGCCAGCATTCCGCTGTCTGAGTGGCAAAAATCCCGTGACAGCGTCAAGACCATCAAGGGCGTTAAGCGTTACAAACAGAGCCAGCTGCTGGCCGTGGGTAACCCAACCGACCTGGCGATTGAAGCGATCCGCAGCCTGCGTACCAGTCTGCACTTCGCCATGATGCAGGCTAAAAACAACGTCCTGATGTTAACCGGCGTCAGCCCGTCAATCGGTAAGACCTTTGTCTGTGCCAACCTGGCGGCCGTGGTGAGCCAGACCAACAAGCGCGTGCTGCTGATCGACTGTGATATGCGTAAGGGTTATACCCACGAACTGCTGGGCACCAACAACGTGAACGGTCTGTCGGAAATCCTGCTGGGTCAGGGAGAGATTAGCCAGAGCGCCAAGCCGACCTCGATTCCGAGATTCGACCTGATCCCGCGTGGTCAGGTGCCGCCGAACCCGTCTGAACTGCTGATGAGCGAACGCTTCACCCAGCTGATTGAGTGGGCGAGCAAAAACTATGACCTGGTGCTGATCGATACGCCGCCAATTCTGGCCGTGACCGATGCTGCCGTGGTTGGCCGTCATGCGGGTACCACGCTGATGGTGGCGCGCTATGCGGTGAATACCCTGAAGGAAGTGGAAACCAGCCTGAGCCGCTTCGAGCAGAACGGCATTGAGGTGAAAGGGGTCATCCTGAACTCCATCTTCCGCCGCGCGACCGGGTACCAGGATTACGGCTATTACGAGTACGAATACAAGTCTGACAGCAAATAACAAAACACCCCCCCTCACCCTAACCCTCTCTCCTGAGGGGAGAGGGAACTGTCCGGTGCCGCCTTTCACCCTCTCCCCTCAGGAGAGAGGGCCGGGGTGAGGGGTAGGAGGAAAAGATGACCACACAACGCCCTTTAGTTTCTATCTATATGCCGACATGGAACCGTCAGCAGCTGGCGATCCGCGCTATTAAGTCGGTCTTGCGTCAGGATTACGATAACTGGGAACTGATCATCGTGGATGACTGTTCTTCCTCGTATGAACAGCTGCAAAAATTTGTCACCGAACTCAACGATCCGCGCGTGATGTACACCCATAACCCGATTAACTCCGGGGCGTGCGCGGTGCGTAATCAGGCGATTATGCAGGCCAAAGGGCAGTATCTGACCGGCATCGACGACGATGACGAATGGACGCCGAACCGCCTGTCCGTCTTCCTTTCGCATAAAGAGCAGCTGGTCACGCACGCTTTTCTGTATGCCAACGACTATGTCTGCCAGGGCGAGGTTTACTCGCAGCCCGCGAGCCTGCCGCTGTATCCGAAATCACCGTACTCTCGTCGCCTGTTCTACAAGCGCAACATTATCGGTAATCAGGTCTTTACCTGGGCGTGGCGCTTTAAGGAGTGCCTGTTCGATACCGAGCTGAAGGCCGCGCAGGATTACGACATCTTCTTGCGGATGGTGGTGGAGTACGGCGAGCCGTGGAAAGTGGAAGAGGCCACGCAGATCCTGCACATCAACCACGGGGAGATGCAGATCACCTCCTCACCGAAGAAGTTTTCAGGCTATTTCCATTTTTACCGCAAGCACAAGGACAAGTTTGACCGTGCCAGCCGCAAGTATCAGCTCTTTACCCTGTATCAGATCCGCAATAAGCGCATGAACTGGCGCACGCTGCTGACGCTGCTGTCGGTGCGTAACGGCAAGCGTCTGGCTGACGGGCTTCGGGGGAAATAATGTTTCTGGAAGATTGCCGCGCAAACAGCTGGAGCCTGCGCCCGTGCTGCATGGTTCTGGCGTACCGCATCGCGCACTTTTGCTCGGTGTGGCGCAAGAAAAACGTACTGAACAATATCTGGGCGGCACCGATTCTGGTGCTGTACCGCATCATCACCGAATGCTTTTTTGGCTATGAAATTCAGGCCGCTGCCACCATTGGCCGCCGCTTTACCATCCACCACGGCTATGCGGTCGTCATTAACAAGTTCGTGGTTGCGGGCGATGATTTCACCATTCGCCACGGGGTGACGATCGGCAACCGCGGGCCGGACAGCCTGGCCTGCCCGGTGATCGGCAATAACGTCGAGCTGGGCGCGAACGTGGTGATCATTGGCGACATTACGATTGGTAACAACGTGACGATCGGGGCGGGCAGCGTGGTGCTGGACAGCATCCCCGATAACGCGCTGGTGGTGGGAGAGAAAGCCCGCGTGAAGGTGATTAAATGAACATTCTGCAATTTAACGTACGCCTCGCAGAAGGCGGAGCGGCAGGCGTGGCGCTGGATCTGCACCAGCGAGCCCTGCAAAAAGGACTTCAGTCCCGATTTATTTACGGCTACGGCAAAGGCGGCAAGAAAAGCGTCAGCCATGATAACTTCCCGCAGGTGCACAAGCACACGCCGCGTCTGACCTCTGTTGCCAACATTGCGCTGTTCCGCCTGTTTAACCGCGATCTGTTTGGCAACCTGAACAGTCTTTATCGCACCGTGACCCGCACTACCGGCCCGGTTGTGCTGCATTTTCACGTCCTGCACAGCTACTGGCTGAATCTGGAAGAGGTGGTGGCGTTTTGTCAGAAGGTGCAGGCCCACAAGCCCGACACCCGCTTCGTCTGGACGCTGCACGATCACTGGAGCGTAACCGGACGCTGCGCGTTTACCGACGGCTGCGAAGGCTGGAAAGATAGCTGCCAGAAATGCCCGACGTTGAGCAACTATCCGCCGGTGAAGGTGGATCGCGCGCATCAGCTGGTAGACGGAAAGCGTCAGTTGTTCCGCGACATGCTTTCGCTAGGCTGCACGTTTATCTCCCCGAGCCAGCACGTGGCCGACGCCTTCAACAGCCTGTATGGGGCAGGGCGCTGTCAGATTATCAACAACGGTATCGACGTGGCGACGGAAGCCATCCTGGCCGAGCTGACGCCGGTGGCGGAAACCGCGGGCAAACCGAAAATTGCCATCGTTGCGCACGATCTGCGCTACGACGGCAAAACTAACCAGCAGTTGGTGCGCGACATGATGGCGCTCGGCGACAAAATTGAACTGCATACCTTTGGCAAATTCTCGCCGTTCGAAGGCGCTAACGTGGTGAATCACGGGTTTGAAACCGACAAGCGCAAGCTGATGAGCGCCCTGAATGGTATGGACGCGCTGGTGTTCAGCTCTCGCGTGGATAACTACCCCTTGATCCTCTGCGAGGCGCTCTCCATCGGCGTGCCGGTGATTGCTACCCACAGCGATGCGGCGCGCGAAGTGCTGGAAAAATCTGGCGGAAAAACCTTCGCCGCGCACGAGGTCCTGCCTCTGGTGCAACTGCCGAAGGCGCAGATCGCCGAGGCCGTTTTTGGCACTGACCTGGAATCGTTCCGCAACCGCAGCCGCAAGGCCTACAGTGGACAACAGATGCTGGAGGAGTATGTCTCGTTCTATCAGAATCTGTAGTTATCTGCTGCTGCCGCTGATCTACCTGCTGGTCAACGTCAAAATTGCCCAGCTCGGCGAAAGCTTCCCGATAACCATCGTGACTTTTTTGCCCGTTCTGCTTCTGCTGTATGTCGATAAAATTAACCTGAAGAAGCTGATGATTGCCCTGGGGCTGGGCACGGGCCTGACGCTGTTTAACTACATCTTTGGCCAGTCGCTGGATGCCAGTAAATACGTCACTTCAACCATGCTGTTTGTTTATATCGTTATTATTATTGGCATGGTCTGGAGTATTCGCTTCAAAACTATTTCACCGCACAATTATCGGAAAATCCTCAGGTTCTTTTATATTGCCGTTGCGTTAATTGTTGTGCTTGCCGCACTGGAAATGGCGCAGATTATTTTGACCGGTGGCAGCAGCCTGATGGAGATAATTTCGAAATATCTCATTTACAGTAACAGCTATGTACTGAACTTCATTAAGTTTGGTGGTAAGCGTACAACGGCGCTCTATTTTGAACCGGCGTTTTTCGCTCTGGCGTTAATCTCAATTTGGCTCAGCATCAAACAGTTTGGTATCAAAACGCCTAAGACCGATGCTATGATTCTTGCAGGAATCGTTCTGTCTGGATCGTTCTCAGGGGTAATGACATTTATCCTGTTTTACCTGCTGGAGTGGGCGTTCCAGTACCTGAACAAAGATGCGATTAAGAAAAAACTGCCGCTGGCGATAATCTCTCTGACGGTATTTTTAGTGGGCGTCATATTCGCGTTTCCGTACATTTCAGAACGTCTGGGTGATTTGGGAACGGAAGGGTCATCGTCCTATTATCGCATCATTGGTCCGCTGGTGATGGTGGGTTATTCCTTAACCCATATCGATGGTGTAGTAAGATTCGGCTCACTTTACGAATATGTTGCATCATTCGGAATCTTTAACGGTGCGGATGTCGGTAAAACCATAGACAATGGTCTGTATCTGTTAATTATTTATTTTTCGTGGTTCGCCGTACTGTTGACGCTGTGGTATCTGTTTAAAGTTTTCAAAATGATGATCAACGCGTTTGGTGATAACCAGAACTTCCGCGTGCAGCTTTATCTTTTTACGCCGGTGTCGCTGTTTTTTACCGGGTCAATATTTAGCCCGGAATATGCTTTCTTGATTGTCTGTCCGTTTATTTTGCGTAAGGCGCTTAATATTACGAACGTATGACGAAATGAGGTGATTTATGTTTCTTAGCGTCATTACTGTCGCTTTTCGTAATTACGAAGGGGTGGTAAAAACCTGGCGCTCGCTGCGCAACCTGGCGCGCGATCCAAGCCTCACCTTTGAGTGGATCGTGGTCGACGGCGGCTCGAACGATGGCACGGCGGAGTTTCTGGAAAAACTCAACGGTGAGTTCAACTTACGCTACATCAGCGAGAAAGATAAAGGCATCTACGATGCGATGAACAAGGGCATTTCTATGGCCCAGGGCCGTTATGCCATCTTCCTCAACTCCGGCGATATTTTCCACGACGACGTGGCGCTGTTTGCTCGTCAGCTGGCGCGCCAGAAAGAGGATGCCATGTATATTGGCGATGCGCTGCTCGATTTTGGCGACGGGCATAAAGTCTGCCGCAGCGCCAAGCCAGGCTGGTATATCTACCACAGCCTGCCGGCCAGCCATCAGGCTATTTTCTTCCCGGTAAACGGTCTGAAAAAACAGCCTTACGATTTGCAGTACAAGGTGTCATCCGATTATGCGCTGGCCGCCAGCCTGTATAAATCAGGTTACCCGTTCCGTCGAATTAAAGGGCTGGTGTCTGAATTTTCGATGGGCGGCGTGTCAACGTCTAATAATCTGGAATTATGCCAGGATGCAAAAAAGGTGCAGCGTCAAATATTACGCGTGCCGGGATTCTGGGCGGAATTGTCTTATTTATTACGCCTGCGTACGACAGGTAAAACGAAAACCTTATATAACAAAGCCTGAATATAAGGAAAAGCAATGCAGGATTTAAAAGGTTTCTCCGTGCCGAAAGGTTTTCGGGGCGGGAACGGTATTAAGGTACAGCTATGGTGGGCGGTTCAGGCAACCTTATTTGCCTGGTCGCCGCAAATACTGTACCGCTGGCGAGCCTTTTTATTGCGCCTGTTTGGCGCAAAAATCGGAAAAAACGTAGTTATTCGACCTTCGGTAAAGATTACCTACCCCTGGAAATTAACCCTCGGGGATTACGCCTGGGTAGGGGATGACGCGGTGTTATATACCCTGGGCGAGATTACGATTGGCGCAAATTCGGTGGTTTCACAGAAGTGTTATTTGTGCACCGGCAGCCACGACTTTATGAGCCAGCATTTTGATATTACCGCTTCGCCTATTGTGATCGGTGAAAAGTGCTGGCTGGCAACGGATGTTTTTGTTGCACCAGGTATTTCTGTTGGCGATGGCACGGTAGTCGGTGCCCGCAGCAGCGTTTTTAAATCGCTACCGGCAAATAAAGTTTGCCGTGGCAACCCCGCAGTGGTGATACGCGAACGCGTTGAAACTGATTAAATTCATAAGTAGAGGAATATAAACATGTCTAAAGTCGCTCTCATCACCGGCGTTACCGGGCAGGATGGTTCTTACCTGGCAGAACTGCTGCTGGAGAAAGGGTATGAAGTGCACGGTATTAAACGTCGTGCGTCTTCTTTCAACACCGAACGTGTGGATCACATCTATCAGGATCCTCACGCGGCAAACCCGAAATTCCACCTGCACTACGGCGACCTGACCGATACCTCCAACCTGACCCGTATCCTGCAGGAAGTACAGCCGGATGAAGTGTACAACCTGGGGGCGATGAGCCACGTAGCGGTCTCCTTCGAGTCCCCGGAATACACCGCTGACGTTGACGCCATGGGTACCCTGCGTCTGCTGGAAGCGATTCGCTTCCTCGGTCTTGAGAAGAAAACCCGCTTCTACCAGGCATCTACCTCCGAGCTGTACGGCCTGGTGCAGGAAATTCCACAGAAAGAGACCACGCCGTTCTACCCGCGTTCCCCGTACGCTGTGGCGAAACTGTACGCCTACTGGATCACCGTGAACTACCGTGAATCCTACGGTATGTACGCCTGTAACGGCATTCTGTTCAACCACGAATCCCCGCGCCGCGGCGAAACCTTCGTGACCCGTAAAATCACCCGCGCGATCGCCAACATTGCTCAGGGTCTGGAATCTTGCCTGCACCTCGGCAACATGGACTCCCTGCGTGACTGGGGCCATGCCAAAGACTACGTGAAAATGCAGTGGATGATGCTGCAGCAGGAACAGCCAGAAGACTTCGTTATCGCGACCGGCGTGCAGTACTCCGTGCGTCAGTTCGTTGAGATGGCTGCGGCGCAGCTGGGCATCAAGCTGCGCTTCGAAGGCACCGGCGTGGAAGAGAAGGGTATCGTTGTATCCGTGACCGGCCACGACGCGCCGGGCGTGAAGCCAGGCGACGTGATTGTCCAGGTTGACCCGCGCTACTTCCGTCCTGCTGAAGTGGAAACCCTGCTGGGCGACCCAACCAAAGCGCACGAGAAGCTGGGCTGGAAACCAGAAACCACTCTGCAGGAGATGGTTTCCGAGATGGTGGCCAAAGATCTTGAAGCAGCGAAAAAACACTCCCTGCTCAAGTCTCATGGCTACGAGGTTGCCATCGCGCTGGAGTCCTGAGAATGACAAAACAACGTATTTTTGTCGCCGGTCATCGCGGAATGGTGGGTTCCGCGATTGTCCGCCAGCTGGAACAGCGCGGTGACGTAGAGGTGATTGTCCGCACCCGTGACGAGCTGAACCTGCTCGACAGCCGTGCGGTACAGGACTTCTTTGCCAACGAACGCATTGACCAGGTGTATCTGGCGGCGGCGAAGGTGGGCGGCATTGTCGCTAATAACACCTACCCGGCGGATTTCATCTACGAGAACATGATGATCGAGAGCAACATCATTCACGCGGCGCATCTGCACAACGTGAACAAGCTGCTGTTCCTCGGTTCATCCTGTATCTACCCGAAGATGGCGAAGCAGCCGATTGCCGAGAGCGAACTGTTGCAGGGCACGCTTGAAGCCACTAACGAGCCGTATGCAATTGCCAAAATTGCCGGGATCAAGCTGTGCGAGTCCTACAACCGTCAGTACAACCGCGACTATCGCTCGGTGATGCCGACTAACCTGTACGGACCGCACGACAACTTCCACCCGAGCAACTCGCACGTGATCCCGGCGCTGCTGCGTCGCTTCCACGAGGCGACTGCCGAAAACGCCCCGGACGTGGTGGTGTGGGGCAGCGGGACGCCAATGCGCGAGTTCCTGCACGTGGACGACATGGCGGCAGCCAGCATTCACGTGATGGAGCTGGATCGCGAGGTGTGGCAGGAAAACACCGAGCCGATGCTGTCGCACATTAACGTGGGCACCGGCGTGGACTGCACCATCCGCGAGCTGGCGCAGACCATCGCGCAGGTGGTGGGCTACAAGGGCCGCGTGGTGTTTGACGCGACCAAACCGGACGGCACGCCGCGCAAGCTGCTGGACGTGACCCGTCTGCATCAGCTGGGCTGGTATCACGAGGTTTCACTGGAGCAGGGGCTGGCCAGCACCTACCAGTGGTTCCTGGAAAACCAGCACCGCTTCCGGGGGTAATGATGTTTTTAAGTCAGGAAGATTTTGCCACGGTAGTGCGTTCCACTCCGCTCATCTCGATTGATTTGATCGTGGAGAACGAACGCGGCGAGTTCTTGCTGGGGAAACGAACCAATCGTCCTGCACAGGGCTTCTGGTTCGTGCCCGGCGGGCGCGTGCAGAAGGATGAGACGCTGGTTGATGCGTTTGAGCGTCTCACTCTGGCGGAGCTGGGCCTGCAGCTGCCGATGGCAGCGAGCCAGTTTTACGGGGTCTGGCAGCACTTCTATGACGATAACTTTTCGGGCACCGGGTTCTCCACGCACTACATCGTGCTGGGGTTCCGCCTGAAGGTGAGTGAGGCAGACCTGCGTCTGCCTGATTCTCAGCATGACGATTACCGCTGGCTAACGCCAGAGGCGCTGCTGGCAAGCGACAACGTCCATGACAACAGTCGGGCGTACTTCCTCGCGGAACGTCAGGCCGAGGTGCCAGGACTATGAAAATCCTCGTCTACGGAATTAACTACTCGCCGGAATTAACCGGTATCGGGAAATACACCGGCGAGATGGTGGAGTGGATGGCGAGCCAGGGACATGACGTGCGGGTGATTACTGCCCCGCCGTACTACCCGGAGTGGAAGGTAGGCGAACGCTATTCCAGCTGGCGCTATCGCCGTGAAGAGGGGACCGCGACCGTCTGGCGCTGCCCGCTCTACGTGCCGAAACAGCCCTCGACGCTGAAACGTTTAATTCATCTGGGCAGCTTTGCCCTCAGCAGTTTCTTCCCGCTGATGGCGCAGCGTCGCTGGAAGCCGGATCGCATTATCGGCGTGGTGCCGACGCTGTTCTGCACGCCGGGCATGCGCCTGCTGGGAAAACTCTCCGGCGCGCGCACCCTGCTGCACATTCAGGATTATGAAGTGGACGCCATGCTCGGTCTGGGTATGGCCGGGAAAGGCAAGGGCGGCAAGGTGGCGAAGCTCGCCAGCGCCTTTGAGCGCAGCGGCCTGCATAACGTGGATTACGTCTCAACGATCTCGCGCTCGATGATGAACAAAGCGCAGGAGAAGGGCGTCCCGGCGGAGAAGGTGATCTTCTTCCCGAACTGGTCCGAAGTGGCGCGTTTTCGCGACGTGACGGAGCAAGAGGCTCAGGCGCTGCGCGCCCGGCTCGGTTTGCCTGAAGACCAAAAAATCATTCTTTACTCAGGCAACATCGGTGAAAAGCAGGGGCTGGAGAGCGTTATTGAAGCGGCCCAGCTGCTGATCGAACAGCCGTGGACGTTTGTGATTGTCGGACAGGGCGGGGGAAAAGCGCGGCTGGAGAAGATGGCCAGTGAACGCGGCCTGACCAACGTGAAGTTTTTCCCGCTGCAATCGTACGACGCGCTGCCCGCGCTGCTGAAAATGGCGGATTGCCATCTGGTCGTGCAAAAACGCGGCGCGGCGGATGCGGTGCTGCCGTCCAAGCTGACCAACATTCTGGCAGTGGGCGGTAACGCGGTGATTACGGCGGAAGCCGAAACAGAATTAGGCCAGCTGTGTGGCAGCTATCCGGGAATTGCCGTGTGCGTGGAGCCGGAATCGGTCCCGGCGCTGGTCACCGGCATTGAACAGGCACTCGCCATGCCAAAAGTGAACACGGTGGCACGTGAATATGCCGAACGCACGCTCGAGAAAGAGAACGTGCTGAGCCAATTTATTGCAGATATACGGGGATAAATCATGAGTCAAACCACTTTGTATCCGGTTGTGATGGCTGGTGGCTCTGGTAGCCGGTTGTGGCCGCTGTCCCGCGTGCTCTATCCAAAACAGTTCCTCTGCCTGAAAGGGGATCTCACCATGCTGCAGACGACGGTAAACCGTCTGCACGGCGTGGAGTGTGAAAGCCCGGTGGTGATTTGTAACGAACAGCACCGCTTTATCGTTGCCGAGCAGCTGCGCCAGCTGAACAAGCTCACGGAAAACATCATCCTGGAGCCTGCCGGACGTAATACCGCGCCCGCGATCGCCCTGGCGGCGCTGGCGGCAAAACGCAGCAGTCCTGACTGTGACCCGCTGATGCTGGTCCTGGCGGCAGATCACGTTATCCAGCAGGAAGACGCATTCCGCGACGCGGTGCGTGCCGCGATCCCTTACGCCGAGAGCGGCAAGCTGGTGACCTTCGGCATCGTGCCGGATCTGCCGGAAACCGGCTACGGCTACATCCGTCGCGGCAGCGTAACGCCGGGTGAAGGCGACAGCGTGGCGTTTGACGTGGCGCAGTTTGTCGAAAAACCGAATCTCGAAACCGCCCAGGCCTATGTCGCCAGCGGTGAATATTACTGGAACAGCGGGATGTTCCTGTTCCGCGCCGGACGCTATCTCGAAGAGCTGCGCAAATACCGCCCGGATATTCTGAACGCCTGCGAAAAAGCGATGGCGGTGGTGGACCCGGATCTCGACTTTATCCGCGTGGATGAAGAGGCGTTCCTCGCCTGCCCGGAAGAGTCTATCGACTACGCCGTGATGGAACGCACGGCTGACGCGGTGGTGGTACCGATGGATGCAGGCTGGAGCGACGTTGGCTCCTGGTCCTCCCTGTGGGAGATCAGCGCCCATACCCCGGAGGGTAACGTCCATCACGGCGATGTGATTAGCCACAAAACCGAAAACAGCTACGTTTACGCCGAGTCTGGCCTCGTCACCACCGTCGGGGTGAAGGATCTGGTGGTTGTCCAGACCAAAGACGCGGTGCTGATTGCCGACCGTAACGCCGTGCAGGACGTTAAAAAAGTGGTTGAGAAGATCAAGGCCGATGGCCGTCACGAACACCACATTCACCGTGAAGTGTACCGTCCGTGGGGCAAATATGACTCCATCGACGCGGGCGACCGCTATCAGGTGAAGCGCATCACCGTGAAGCCGGGCGAGGGGCTGTCGGTGCAGATGCACCATCACCGCGCTGAACACTGGGTGGTGGTGGCGGGTACGGCCAAAGTGACCATTGACGGCGAAGTGAAGCTGCTGGGTGAAAACGAGTCCATTTATATTCCGCTGGGCGCCACGCACTGTCTGGAAAACCCGGGAAAAATTCCTCTCGATTTAATTGAGGTGCGCTCCGGCTCGTATCTGGAAGAGGACGATATTGTGCGCTTCCAGGATCGCTACGGGCGCGTGTAGCACGCCGCATCATGCCCGGCGGCGCTGCGCCTGCCGGGCCTACGAATGACAAAAATAAATTTGGCCATTAAGTGGTCAGGGCCAACTGTTGCCTGAAAAAGGGGTCATCATGGAAAAATTAACCTGTTTTAAAGCCTACGATATTCGCGGCAAGCTGGGCGAAGAGCTGAATGAAGACATCGCGTGGCGCATCGGTCGCGCGTACGGCGAATATTTAAAACCTAAGACCATCGTGCTGGGCGGCGACGTGCGTCTGACCAGTGAATCCCTGAAGCTGGCGCTGGCAAAAGGGCTGCAGGACGCGGGCGTGGACGTGCTGGACATCGGCCTGTCCGGTACCGAAGAGATCTATTTTGCCACCTTCCACCTCGGCGTGGACGGCGGTATCGAAGTGACGGCCAGCCACAACCCGATGGACTACAACGGCATGAAGCTGGTGCGCAAGGGCGCCCGCCCGATTAGCGGCGACACCGGCCTGCGCGACGTGCAGCGCCTCGCGGAAGCCAACGACTTCCCGCCGGTGAACGACGCGAAGCGCGGCAGCTACAAGCAGATTAACCTGCAAAAAGAGTACATCGACCACCTGCTGGGCTACATCAACGTGGCGAACCTCAAGCCGCTGAAGCTGGTCATCAACTCCGGCAACGGCGCGGCAGGCCCGGTTGTCGATGCCCTTGAAGCGCGCTTTAAGGCGCTGAACGTGCCGGTGACCTTCGTCAAGGTACACAACACGCCGGACGGTAACTTCCCGAACGGTATTCCTAACCCGCTGCTGCCGGAGTGCCGCGACGACACCCGTAACGCGGTGATTGAGCACGGTGCCGATATGGGCATCGCCTTCGACGGCGACTTCGACCGCTGCTTCCTGTTCGACGAGAAAGGGCAGTTTATCGAAGGCTACTACATCGTTGGCCTGCTGGCGGAAGCGTTCCTCGAGAAAAATCCGGGCGCGAAGATCATTCACGATCCGCGTCTTTCCTGGAACACCGTCGACGTGGTGAAGGCAGCGGGCGGCGAGCCAGTGATGTCTAAAACCGGCCATGCCTTCATCAAAGAGCGCATGCGCGAAGAAGACGCCATCTACGGCGGCGAGATGAGCGCCCACCACTATTTCCGTGATTTTGCCTACTGCGACAGCGGGATGATCCCGTGGCTGCTGGTGACCGAGCTGCTGTGCCTGAAGGGGCAGAGCCTGGGCGAGCTGGTGCGCGACCGCATGGCGGCCTTCCCGGCAAGTGGGGAGATCAACAGCAAGCTGGCGCAGCCGGCCGAGGCGATTGCCCGCGTTGAACAGCACTTTGCCATTCACGCGCTGGAGATTGACCGTACGGACGGCATCAGCATGGCGTTCCCGCAGTGGCGCTTTAACCTGCGTTCGTCCAACACCGAGCCGGTGGTGCGCCTGAACGTGGAATCCCGCGCTGATACGGCGCTGATGGAAGCCCGAACGAAGGACATTCTGGCGCTGTTGAATCAGTAACAATTGCCCCTCCCGGCGGGAGGGGGAACCGAATACAGGAACAACGATGACGAATCTAAAAAAACGCGAACGAGCGAGAACGAATGCATCGTTAATCTCTATGGTGCAGCGTTTTTCTGATATCACCATCATGGTCGGTGGATTGTGGGCGGTGTGTCGGATCAGCGGGCTGCCGTTCTTATATATGCATCTTCTGATGGCCCTGATTGCGCTGGTTGTGTTTCAGATGATCGGCGGAATGACCGATTTCTACCGCTCGTGGCGCGGCGTGAAAATGACCACCGAACTGATGCTGCTGCTGCAGAACTGGACCCTGAGCCTGATCTTCAGCGCCGGTCTGGTGGCGTTCAGCCATGATTTTGACAACCGCTTCGTGACCTATCTCTGCTGGTACCTGTTAACCAGCGTCGGCATGGTGGTGTGCCGTTCCCTGATCCGCTTTGGCGCGGGCTGGCTGCGTAACCGCGGCTATAACCGTCGTTTCGTCGCCGTGGCGGGTGATTTACCGGTCGGGAGAGTGCTGCTCGACAGCTTCCGCAAAGAACCGTGGTTAGGCTTTGAGGTGGTGGGGATTTACCACGACGCGAAGCCGGGCGGCGTGCCTGCGGACTGGGCGGGCAATTACGCGCAGCTTATTGAAGACGCGAAGGCCGGAAAAATTCATAACGTCTATATCGCCATGCAGATGAAAGACGAAACCCGCATCAAGCAGCTGATGCGCGAGCTGGCAGACACCACCTGCTCGGTAATCCTGATCCCGGACGTCTTTACCTTCAACATTCTGCACTCCCGCATTGAAGAGGTGAACGGCGTACCGGTGGTACCGCTGTATGACACGCCGCTGTCGGGTATTAACCGCGTGCTCAAGCGCGTGGAAGATATCGTACTCTCTTCCCTGATTTTACTGCTCATTTCCCCGGTGCTGTGCTGCATCGCTCTGGCGGTGAAGCTGAGCTCTCCCGGCCCGGTTATCTTCCGTCAGACCCGCTACGGCATGGACGGTAAGCCGATCATGGTGTGGAAATTCCGCTCCATGAAGGTGATGGAGAACGACAAGGTGGTGACCCAGGCGACGCAGAACGATCCGCGCGTCACCCGCGTGGGGAACTTCCTGCGCCGTACTTCGCTTGACGAGCTGCCGCAGTTCATCAACGTCTTTACCGGCGGCATGTCGATTGTTGGTCCGCGTCCGCACGCGGTGGCGCATAACGAGCAGTACCGTTCGCTGATTGAAGGCTACATGCTGCGCCATAAGGTGAAGCCGGGCATCACCGGCTGGGCGCAGATCAACGGCTGGCGCGGCGAGACCGACACGCTGGAAAAAATGGAAAAACGCATCGAGTTCGATCTGGAGTACATCCGCGAGTGGAGCCTCTGGTTCGATATCAAGATTGTTTTTCTGACCATCTTCAAAGGTTTCGTGAACAAAGCGGCGTACTAAGATGAGCTTACGTGAAAAAACCATCAGCGGCGCCAAGTGGTCAGCGATGGCGACCATCGTCATCATTGGCCTCGGCCTGGTGCAGATGACGGTGCTGGCGCGCATTATCGATAACCACCAGTTCGGCCTGCTGACCGTCTCGCTGGTGATTATCGCGCTGGCCGACACGCTGTCTGACTTCGGTATCGCCAACTCGATTATCCAGCGCAAAGAGATCAGCCATCTTGAGCTGACCACGCTCTACTGGCTGAACGTGGGGCTGGGGATTTTCGTCTTCGTGCTGGTGTTCCTGCTGAGCGATACCATCGCCAGCGTGCTGCACAACCCGGATCTCGCCCCGCTGATGCGCACGCTGTCGTTTGCCTTTGTGGTGATCCCCCACGGGCAGCAGTTCCGCGCTCTGATGCAGAAAGAGCTGGAGTTCAACAAGATCGGCATGATCGAGACCAGCGCCGTGCTGGCGGGCTTTACCTTTACCGTGGTGAGCGCCCATTTCTGGCCGCTGGCGATGACCGCCATCCTCGGTTACCTGGTTAACTCTGCCGTGCGTACGCTGCTGTTCGGCTACTTTGGCCGCAAGATTTACCGTCCGGGACTGCACTTCTCTCTCGCGTCCGTCTCGTCCAACCTGCGCTTTGGCGCGTGGCTGACGGCGGACAGCATTATTAACTATGTGAATACCAACCTCTCGACGCTGGTGCTGGCGCGCATCCTGGGCGCGAGCGTGGCGGGGGGCTACAACCTGGCCTATAACGTTGCGGTTGTTCCTCCTATGAAGCTGAACCCCATTATCACTCGCGTGCTGTTCCCGGCGTTCGCCAAGATTCAGGACGACACCGAGAAGCTGCGCGTCAACTTCTACAAGCTGCTTTCCGTGGTGGGGATTATCAACTTCCCGGTGCTGCTGGGGCTGATGGTGGTTTCCAGCAACTTCGTGCCGCTGGTGTTTGGCGAGAAGTGGAACGGCATTATCCCGATCCTGCAGCTGCTGTGCGTGGTGGGGCTGCTGCGCTCCGTGGGCAATCCGATTGGTTCTCTGCTGATGGCGAAGGCGCGCGTGGATATCAGCTTTAAGTTCAACGTGTTCAAAACTTTCCTGTTTATTCCGGCGATTATCATCGGCGGGCATATGGCGGGCGCCATCGGCGTCACGCTGGGCTTCCTGCTGGTGCAGATCGTTAATACCGTTCTGAGCTACTTCATCATGATCAAACCGGTGCTGGGCTCCAGCTACCGTCAGTACATCCTGAGCCTGTGGCTGCCGTTCTATCTCTCATTGCCGACCCTGGCGGTGAGCTACGGTCTGGGCATTATCCTCAGCGGGCATCTGCCGCTGGCCGCGCTGCTGGCGGTGCAGGTTGCCGCGGGCGCGCTGGCGTTTGGCGTGATGATTGTGCTGTCGCGCAACGCGCTGGTGGTAGAGATGAAGCGCCAGTTTTGCCGTAACGAAAAAATGAAAACGCTGCTTCGCGCAGGCTAGTTCTTTAAGAGGCCATTATGAAATTATTAATTCTTGGCAACCATACCTGCGGCAACCGTGGCGACAGCGCCATCCTGCGCGGTTTACTGGATGCAATTAACACCCTTAAGCCTGAGACTGAAGTAGACGTGATGAGCCGTTATCCGGTCAGCTCATCCTGGTTACTGAACCGCCCGGTGATGGGCGACCCGCTCTACAGCCAGATGAAACAGCACAACAACGCCGCGGGCGTGATGGGGCGCGTGAAGAAAGTGCTGCGCCGTCGCTACCAGCATCAGGTGCTGCTTTCCCGCGTCACCGACACCGGCAGGCTGCGCAACATCGCGATCGCGCAGGGATTTACGGACTTCGTGCGTCTGCTTTCCGGCTATGACGCCATTATTCAGGTCGGCGGCTCGTTCTTCGTCGATCTCTACGGCGTGCCGCAGTTTGAGCATGCGCTGTGCACGTTCATGGCGAAAAAGCCGCTGTTTATGATCGGCCACAGCGTCGGGCCGTTCCAGGATCCGCAGTTTAACCAACTGGCAAATTATGTGTTTGGCCACTGCGACGCGCTGATCCTGCGCGAATCGGTCAGCCTCGACATGATGAAGCGTAGCGAAATTGACACCTCTAAAGTAGAACACGGCGTGGATACCGCCTGGCTGGTGGATCACCAGGACGATAACTTCCAGCCGAGTTACGCGGTGCAGCACTGGCTCGACGTGACGGCGAAACAGAAGACCGTCGCGATTACCCTGCGTGAACTCGCCCCGTTCGATAAGCGTCTTGGCACCACCCAGGCAGCCTATGAGAAAGCGTTCGCCGACGTGGTGAATCGCGTGCTGGACAGCGGTTACCAGGTGCTGGCGCTCTCAACCTGTACCGGCATCGACAGCTACAATAAAGATGACCGCATGGTAGCGCTGAACCTGCGCAATCTGGTGAACGACCCGTCCCGCTACCACGTGGTGATGGACGAGCTGAACGACCTGGAGATGGGCAAACTGCTCGCAGCCTGCGACCTGACCGTGGGTACCCGTCTGCACTCGGCGATTATCTCCATGAACTTTGGCACGCCGGCCATTGCCATTAACTATGAGCACAAGTCCGCCGGGATTATGCAGCAGCTTGGCATGCCGGAGATGGCCGTGGATATTCGTCATCTGCTGGACGGATCGCTCGGTGCGATGGTGGGGGACACCCTGGGTCAACTGCCCGCCATCAATGAACGCCTGGCGGTGGCGGTGAAAGCCGAGCGCGAGAAGGGCATTGGGATGGTGAAATCGGTACTTGACCGCGTGCGGGAGGGGAAATGAAGGTTGGTTTCTTCTTACTGAAATTTCCGCTGTCGTCTGAAACGTTTGTACTGAACCAAATTACCGCGTTTATCGATATGGGATATGACGTGGAGATCGTCGCCCTGCAAAAGGGCGACACCAAAAATACCCATGCGGCGTATACCCAGTATGGGCTGGAGGCCAAGACCCGCTGGCTGCAGGACGAACCGGCCGGGAAGCTGAGCAAGCTACGCTACCGGGCCAGCCAGACGTTACGCGGGATCCACCGCGCGTCGACGTGGCGCGCGCTGAACGTTTCCCGCTATGGGGCGGAATCCCGCAATCTGATCCTGTCGGCCATCTGCGGGCAAACCGCGCAGCCGTATCGTGCCGACGTGTTTATCGCCCACTTTGGCCCGGCGGGGGTCACCGCCGCGAAACTGCGTGAGCTTGGCGTAATTGACGGCAAAATTGCGACCATCTTCCACGGTATCGATATTTCCAGCCGCGAGGTGCTGAACCACTACACGCCGGAGTATCAGGAGCTTTTCCGCCGCGGCGACATGATGCTGCCCATCAGCGACCTGTGGGCCGGACGACTGAAAAGCATGGGCTGTCCGGTGGAGAAAATTGCCGTGTCGCGTATGGGCGTGGATTTAACGCGCTTCACTCGCCGCCCGGTTAAGGTGCCGGGAAAACCGCTGCAGATCATCTCCGTAGCCCGTCTGACCGAGAAGAAAGGTCTGCACGTGGCCATCGAAGCCTGCCGACAGCTGAAGGCACGCGGGGTGGCGTTCCACTATCGCATTCTCGGCATTGGCCCGTGGGAACGTCGTCTGCGCACGCTTATCGAACAGTATCAGCTGGACGATGTCGTGGAGATGCCGGGCTTCAAGCCGAGCCATGAGGTTAAAGCCATGCTCGATGAGGCTGACGTGTTCCTGCTGCCTTCGGTAACGGGCGCCGATGGCGATATGGAAGGCATTCCGGTGGCGCTGATGGAGGCGATGGCCGTTGGGATCCCGGTGGTATCGACGCTGCACAGCGGGATCCCGGAGCTGATCAAATCTGATCATTCCGGCTGGCTGGTGCCGGAGAATAACGCGATGGCTCTTGCGGATCGATTGGCTGCCTTCAGCGACATCGACCAGCAGGCGCTGGAGCCTGTGCTCCAGAATGCCCGACAAAAAGTTGAAACCGATTTTAACCAGCAGGTAATCAATCGCCAGTTAGCGAGCCTGCTGCAAACGCTGTAACGCCGAGGTTGTATGCTGAAAAAGATTACCCGACGCACCTTTGTCTCTTCTCTGTCTGTTCTGGCGGCCTCGCCGCTGCTGTCGTCCCGCATGGCGCGGGCGGCAAGCGGAAAGACGGTCTCCATTAATCAGTACAATAACAACGACTGGATCGCCGCTTTTAAGCAGGCGTTTAAGGACGGTGACACCGTCGTTGTCCCGGCCGGACTTACCTGCGAAAACATCAATACGGGCATTTTCATTCCCGACGGTAAAACGCTGCTGATCCGCGGAGCGTTGACCGGCAACGGACGTGGGCGTTTTGTGCTGCAGGAAGGCTGCAAAGTGATCGGTGAAGGCAGCGGGCGCACGGAGAACATCACGCTCGATGTTCGCGGCTCGGACTGCGCGATCAAAGGGCTGGCAATGAGCGGATTTGGGCCGGTGACGCAGATTTACATTGGTGGCAAGAAACCTCGCGTGATGCGCAATCTGGTGATTGATAACATCAGCGTGAGCCAGGCTAACTACGCCATCCTGCGCCAGGGCTTTCACAATCAGGTTGATGGCGCCCGGATCACCAACAGCAAATTCAGCCATCTGCAGGGCGATGCGATCGAGTGGAACGTTGCCATCAATGACCGCAATATCCTCATCTCCGATCATGTGATCGATAACATCAACTGCACCAACGGCAAGATCAACTGGGGCATCGGCATCGGCCTCGCCGGCAGCACCTACGATAACGACTACCCGGAAAAGCAAACCGTGAAGAACTTCGTGGTGGCAAATATCACCGGCAGCAACTGTCGCCAGCTGGTGCACGTTGAGAACGGGAAACACTTTGTTATCCGCAATATAAAGGCCAAAAATATTACCCCCGATTTCAGTAAAAAGGCGGGTATAGACAACGCAACGGTCGCCATTTATGGCTGTGATAATTTCATTATTGATAATGTCGACATGGTCAACAGTGCCGGAATGTTAATCGGCTATGGCGTAATTAAAGGCGATTATTTGTCCATCCCGCAGAACTTCAAGCTCAACAATATCCACCTGGATAATCGCCAACTTGCGTATAAGCTGCGCGGAATTCAAATTTCATCCGGTAATGCGACCTCCTTTGTAGCGATCACCAACGTGGAGATGAAGCGGGCGACGCTTGAGCTGCACAATAAGCCGCAGCATCTTTTCTTACGTAATATCAACGTGATGCAGGAGGCAGCTATTGGCCCCGCGCTGAAGATCAACTTCGACCTGCGTAAAGATGTACGGGGTAAATTTATGGCCAAAGACGAAACCTTGCTGTCGCTGGCGAACATTAAAGCGGTGAATGAGAAGGGGCAGAGTTCGGTGGATATTGACCGGGTGGATCAGCAGGTAGTGAATGTGGAAAGGCTGAATTTTGCGCTTCCGCACAGATAATCGACAACTTTCTTTTTTGAGACTATTCCTGGCACAGAAGTGTGATCTATTCAGATTACAACTACAGAAATTCGTGGGGCTAAGGCGTAACATTGTCAGAGGATTACGGCAAATCATGCTGGCGAAAACAGGTTTAAGAGCTATAATTCGTCAACCATTTTAAGGTGGAAGAAATAATGATTAATTTGAAAGCAGTCATTCCGGTAGCAGGCCTGGGCATGCATATGCTGCCCGCCACTAAAGCCATTCCTAAAGAGATGCTGCCGATCGTCGACAAACCGATGATTCAATACATCGTCGACGAGATTGTTGCTGCGGGGATCAAAGAAATCGTCCTGGTTACCCATTCGTCCAAGAATGCGGTTGAGAACCACTTCGACACCTCTTACGAACTCGAAGCGCTGCTTGAGCAGCGCGTCAAACGCCAGCTGCTGGCAGAAGTGCAGTCTATCTGTCCACCAGGCGTAACCATTATGAACGTGCGTCAGGCACAGCCGCTGGGTCTGGGTCACTCGATTTTGTGTGCCCGTCCGGTAGTGGGTGATAACCCATTCATCGTTGTTCTTCCGGACATCATCATCGATACCGCTTCAGCCGATCCGCTGCGTTACAACCTGGCGGCAATGGTGGCGCGTTTCAATGAAACCGGCCGTAGCCAGGTGCTGGCGAAACGCATGAAGGGCGATCTTTCTGAGTACTCCGTTATCCAGACAAAAGAAGCGCTGGAGACGGAAGGGCAGGTGAGCCGCATCGTTGAGTTCATCGAAAAACCCGATCAGCCGCAGACGCTGGATTCGGATCTGATGGCGGTTGGCCGTTATGTTCTGAATGCCGATATCTGGGCGGAGCTGGAAAAAACTGAGCCAGGCGCCTGGGATCGTATCCAGTTGACCGATGCAATTGCAGCACTGGCGAAAAAACAGTCCGTTGACGCAATGCTGATGACAGGTGACAGCTACGACTGTGGTAAGAAGCTGGGATACATGCAGGCGTTTGTGAACTATGGGCTGCGCAACCTGAAGGAAGGGGCGAAGTTCAGAAGCCGGATTGAGAAGCTGTTGGCTAACGACTGATATTCCTTCCGCGTCCAGAACAAACGGCAGTTATCATTTTTGGTGTTGAGACATAACCAAAATGATAACTGCCGTTTTTTGTTATTAATTTTAATGATTACATAGGGTTATCTGATTCAAATCTCAGCAGCTTTGTAGCGATTTGTGCTTGTTTCTCTGGTCGTTTAGGACGACAATTAACGCCTGTTATTGTCTGTATCCAGACAAGCAAAATCATTAATCAAACATCGCTCAGTGCACTGGTAGCTGTTAAGCCAGGGGCGGTAGCGTGCCTGGCATTTACAATTGAATTTTAAACGAACAGTTGTGAACGAGACAGTTTCACGCAAATCTGCACTACGTGCGGGCGTAAATATCAGATTGAGCGGATAGGGGATGTCAATGAAAGTAATGGTGACGGGCGGGACCGGGTTTCTTGGAACTGCTTTAGTCCAGGCGTTGAAGTCATCAGGACACGAGGTGATATTAACAACGCGCAAGCAGGAGAACCCTGAACAGGGCATTTACAACCTGGGTGATATCTCAGCCAATACCAACTGGTTAAATCTCCTGCAAGGATGCGACACTGTCATTCATACCGCAGGAAGGGCGCATATCCTTAATGATGATGCTCAGGACGCTTTAGCGGAATTTCGCCGTGTCAATCACGACGCAACGATGAAATTAGCGAGCGATGCTGCGACCAGCGGAGTTAAACATTTTATCTTTGTAAGCTCAATCGGCGTTAACGGTAATGCCACCTCAGGGATCCCATTTACTGAGGCCTCGGAGCCACAACCCACTTCTGATTACGCCATTTCTAAGCGAGAAGCCGAGCAGAGTCTGCTTAATCAATTTGCAGAAAGCGATATGGCGATCACCATTGTTCGCCCGGCATTGATTTGTGGTGAAAATGCACCGGGTAATATACAGCGCCTTTTAAAACTGGTTTCTAAAAACCTACCGTTGCCATTTAAAAATGTCAGGAACAAGCGAGCGCTGGTATCTCTGGATAATGTCGTCAGTTTCATCAGCGAATGCGTGGTAAATGAGAAATCCAAAAATCAACTCTATTTACTCGCCGATGCAGAACGTCCTTCAACCGAAGATATGATTAATGCCTTTGCCTCAGCAATGGGCATTAAAGCGAAACTGGTCTCATTTCCAACGGGTATCTTCAGGTTATTGCTTTCTTCAGTTGGTAAACGAGGTATTTACGATCAGCTGTTTGGCGATCTGGAAGTCGATGCCTCTAAATCCCGGAAACATTTAAACTGGACGCCCCCGATAACCCTTTTTGAAACGATGAAAAAAACGGCGAAATATTATATCGAAGGTAATAAATAATGATGAGTTTTGGGATTGTGATATTCGCTTTTTTAGTATCATGCGCGCTGACCTGGGGGCTACGTGGTTATGCCATTAAGCATAACGTTATTGACCGTCCAAACCAGCGAAGTTCGCATTCGGTACCAACCCCACGAGGGGGCGGAGTGGCTATCGTTCTGACGCTCCTGGCGGCGTTAGTCTGGTTTTATTTCAGCCGCGCGCTGACGCTGGATAGCTTCCTGGGTTTATTTATTCCAGGATTGATTGTTGCCATCATCGGTTTCCTTGACGATCACGGCCATATCGCGGCACGCTGGCGTCTGTTGATGCATTTCCTTGCGGCAGCAATCGGCATCTATTTCTTAGGTTCTTTCCCTGTCATTACGCTGTTTGGTTATGACGTTTCCTTATCCTGGGTTGGTATGATTCTGGGCTGCGTTTATCTGGTCTGGATGCTTAACTTATATAATTTTATGGATGGGATTAATGGCTTAGCTAGCTCGGAGGCCATCACCTTTGCTGCATGTAGTGCGGTATTGATGGCTATCAACCCGTATACAGACGCGCCAGGCTCTCTTTATCCTCTCACGCTTGCCCTTATTGGTGCCGGAGCTGGCTTTCTTGTCTGGAACTTCCCGGTCGCGAAAATCTTCATGGGCGATGCCGGAAGTGGTTTTCTTGGTATAACAATCGGACTGATGATCCTGCATATTGCGAAAGTTGACTCGCACTTCTTTATTGCAGAATTATGCTTGCTGGGCATATTTATCGTCGATGCCACGACAACGCTATTGAGGAGGCTCGTAGCAGGTAAAAAGGTCTATGAAGCACATGCCAGCCATGGCTACCAAATCCTAGCAAGAAAATATGGCAGCCACGTTCCGGTGACATCATTGGCAATTGCCGTCAATCTGCTGTGGCTTTTCCCCTTCGCCTTTTTTATTGCCTCAGGCAAAATTGATGGTGTTGTGGGGCTGCTCATCGCCTGGTTCCCGCTTCTCGTTGTTGCACTGAAATGTGGGGCAGGAGTTAAAGACAAAGAGAGCAACGTCAATGCATGACTTATTGATTTTGGGCGCGGGTGGTCATGGCCGTACGCTGTACGAGACAGCGAGACTGCTGGGATATAAGGATATCGTTTTCCTCGACGATAATACCTCTGCCTGCCAGGAAATTAATCAGCTCATTATTGGAAAAATTTCCGAACTACAGTTACATATTGGTAAGGTCAGTCATGTCGCTATTGGCATCGGAAACAATAAAGTCAGAGAGCAGCTCTATCAGCAACTGCTCGGCTTAGGTATTCATCCTGTAACGCTTATACATCCCTTTGCATTTGTCAGTCCATCGGCGACCCTTGCTGAGGGAACTGTTGTGTTAGCGGGAGCTGTAGTGGGTGCCAACGCAAAATTAGGTTTGGCGACGATTGTGAATAGCCACTCGACAATAGATCACGATGCCATTCTTGGTGATTTCGCTCATTTAGGTGTTGGTGTCCATCTTGCGGGCAGCGCTGTGATTGGGAAAGCAGCGTTTCTCCAGGCGGGGACAGTGGGCGGTTATAATACTAAAGTAGACGATTACTCAGTGTGTCCTGCTGGTACTATTTTATAAACTGAATGCAAGCTTTAGTGAGGCGACCAGTTTTTAGTATGCTAAATTATTTAATATCTTTACCCAGACCAATTAAGCGAATTATTACTCTCTTCATAGATGTTATACTGCTCTTATCTGCTTTTTGGTTTGCATTTTGGGTGCGTATTGATTCAATGACTCCGATATATAGTACGGAGCATTGGCTTTTTATTTTCTCAATAATTTTAGTTACTCTGGCAATATTTGTTAAATTAGGGCTATATCGGGCCGTAATCCGTTACATTACTGCCAAGATATTATTAGTAGTAACGATGGGGATGGTCATATCGTCCATTTTGCTTATTATCGCAGCGTTCTATACCAACCTCTATTTGCCGAGAACGATTCCTTTTATCTATTTCTCATTCGGTCTGCTGCTTATTGCCGGATCACGGCTTGGAATGAGGATGTTGGTGAATCGTGGGTTGAATCTGGGCACTCGGGTAGTTATTTATGGTGCAGGTGCTTCGGGTCGTCAATTACTGCCTGCGCTGAGCCAGATGGACGAATACTACCCCGTTGCTTTTGTCGACGATAATCGCGCCCTGCAAGGTCAGGTGATTCACGGAGTAAGCGTCTTCGCACCAGAAAAACTGCCCTGGCTGGTTGAGAAATACGAAGCGAAGAAAATTCTGCTGGCCATGCCAAGCGCAAGCCGGGCCAGAAAAAACGAAGTCATTAAAACCCTGGAAGGTCTGCCGTGCGAAGTGCTCTCGATCCCGGGAATGGTCGATCTGGTGGAGGGGAAGGCAAGTATTGATTCCTTGCGGAAAGTCGTTATTACAGACCTGCTGGGCCGCGATCCTGTCTCACCCATTCCGGAACTGATATCCCGTAATATCAACGGGAAAACAGTGATGGTTACCGGGGCAGGGGGGTCTATAGGGTCTGAACTATGCCGACAGATAATTAAAAATAAGCCAAACCAGCTTATTCTGTTCGAACTGTCCGAATTCTCCCTCTATTCCATTGATTCCGAACTGCGTAACCTGAATCTGGGTCAGGATTTTAAAGTTAAAATCTATCCAATCCTCGGAAACGTTCAGGATAAAGAGCATCTCGAAAGGTTAATCAGAGCATTCAACGTCGACACAATTTATCATGCTGCGGCGTACAAGCATGTACCGCTTGTCGAGTTCAACGTACTTGATGGCGTGCGCAATAATATCTTTGGTACGTTGAGTTGCGCTCAGGCCGCGGCAAGTTGCGGTGTTGAAAACTTTGTCTTGATTTCGACTGATAAAGCCGTTCGCCCTACCAACACCATGGGGGCGACCAAGCGCATGGCGGAGCTGGTGCTGCAAGCGCTGGCGAAGGAATCCAGTAAAACCTGCTTCAGTATGGTTCGTTTCGGCAACGTGTTAGGCTCATCAGGCTCAGTTGTGCCGTTATTTGAAAAACAGATTGCTGCAGGTGGACCGGTGACGCTGACTCACGAAGATATCACGCGTTACTTTATGACTATTCCTGAAGCGGCTCAATTGGTTATCCAGGCGGGAGCCATGGGCACGGGCGGCGATGTTTTTGTTCTGGATATGGGGGAACCCGTCAAGATCATCGACCTTGCGCACCGCATGATTACGTTGCAAGGGCTTACCGTTCGCGATGATAAAAACCCTTATGGTGATATCGCGATAAAAACAACGGGTCTGCGGCCTGGTGAGAAACTGTATGAAGAGTTGCTTATCGGCGACAATGTATCCGTTACGCAGCACCCGCGTATCAGGACTGCTAACGAGGTGATGTTGCCGTGGAGTGAGATGAGCATTATTCTCCGTGACCTCGACAACGCCTGCTGTCAGTTCGACTACGAGCGCGTGCGAGAGATACTTTTACAGGCACCTGCAGCATTTAATCCAACCGACGGTATCTGCGATTTACTTTGGAATGTAAAGGTAAGTTAAAATAGCAGATTGTCAGTTTCTCCGCCCTGGAAGCTTATCAATAGTTACCTGGGCGACAGCAACTAATTAATTGTTTCTGATAACATTAAGAGCGAAATAAACGTGAAAATTCTGGTCACTGGTGGAGCAGGCTTTATTGGGTCTGCGGTGGTACGACACATTATTAATGATACGCAAGATTCTGTTATTAACGTCGATAAACTGACTTATGCAGGGAATCTTGAATCGCTGGCCGATGTCTCGCACAGCGAACGCTATCATTTTGAACATGCCGATATCTGCGACAGCAATGCCATGGCGCGTATTTTTGCAGAGCACCAGCCGGATGCGGTGATGCACCTGGCGGCCGAAAGCCACGTTGATCGCTCGATCACCGGCCCGGCAGCCTTTATTGAGACTAACATTGTTGGTACCTATGTACTGCTGGAAGCAAGCCGCCAATACTGGTCAGCGTTAGATGCTGATAAAAAAGCGTCTTTCCGTTTCCACCATATCTCAACAGATGAAGTCTATGGCGATCTTCCGCATCCGGATGAAATGGCCAAGGGAGCTGAACTGCCGCTGTTTACTGAAAAAACGGCCTATGCCCCAAGCAGTCCCTATTCTGCTTCTAAAGCATCCAGCGATCATTTGGTCCGTGCCTGGCTGCGTACCTATGGTTTCCCTACCATTGTGACTAACTGTTCTAACAATTACGGTCCATATCACTTCCCGGAAAAACTTATCCCGCTGGTCATTCTCAATGCGTTGGAGGGTAAAGCCCTGCCTGTTTACGGTAAAGGAGACCAAATCCGCGACTGGCTGTACGTAGAAGATCACGCCCGTGCGTTATACACCGTGGTAACCCAGGGCAAGATTGGCGAAACCTATAACATCGGCGGCCACAATGAGAAGCAGAATCTTGATGTGGTAAATACCATCTGCTCATTGCTGGATGAAATCGTGCCGAAGGAAGGTTCCTATCGTGACCAGATAACGTATGTGGCTGACCGCCCGGGTCACGATCGCCGCTACGCGATTGATGCAGAGAAAATTGGTCAGGAGTTGGGCTGGAAGCCTCAGGAAACTTTCGAAAGTGGCATTCGTAAAACCGTAGAATGGTACCTGGCGAACACAAAATGGGTAGAGAACGTGAAAAGCGGCAGCTACAAGTCCTGGATTGAAGAAAACTATGGAGATCGCGCCTGATGAATATTCTTCTGTTCGGTAAAACCGGTCAGGTGGGTTGGGAGCTACAGCGTGCTCTGGCACCGCTGGGCAATTTGATTGCGGTTGACGTCCATTCGCAGGAGTATTGCGGTGATTTCAGCAACCCTGAAGGCATTGCAGAAACGGTGCGCCGCATTAAGCCTGATGTCATCGTCAACGCGGCTGCGCATACCGCCGTCGATAAGGCCGAGTCAGAACCCGAATTTGCTCAGCTGCTGAATGCCACGAGTGTCGAGGCGATTGCCAAAGAGGCCCAAAAATTGGGGGCCTGGGTTGTTCACTACTCTACTGATTACGTATTCCCGGGTAATGGCGATACGCCGTGGCTTGAGACGGACGCCACAGCGCCGCTTAATGTGTATGGCGAGACCAAACTTGCGGGTGAAAAAGCCTTAAGTGAAAATTGCTCACGCCATTTGATCTTCCGGACTAGCTGGGTTTATGCCGGTAAAGGGAATAATTTTGCGCGTACCATGCTGCGACTGGCAAAAGAGCGCTCTGAGCTGTCTGTTATTAACGACCAATTCGGGGCCCCTACGGGTGCTGAATTATTAGCAGACTGTACGGCTCATGCTATTCGGGTTGCCCTGAATAAACCTGAAGTGGCGGGAACTTATCATCTGGTTGCCAGTGGTACAACAACCTGGTACGACTATGCCTCTCTGGTATTTGATGAAGCGCGCAAAGCCGGAATTGAACTGGCATTACAGCAGCTTCATGGCGTGCCGACCAGTGCGTACCCAACGCCTGCAAAACGTCCGGCAAACTCGCGCCTCAATACGTTAAAGTTCCAGCAGAATTTCAACCTCGTACTGCCTCAGTGGGACGCGGGGGTTAAGCGTATGCTGACTGAGTGGTTTACAGCGACAGCGATTTAATAATGATCGGGATGCCTGGGAGTGGGCATCTTATGACTATAGAGATGATGAAATGAAAACGCGTAAAGGTATTATTCTGGCGGGTGGCTCTGGTACTCGTCTGTATCCAGTAACAATGGCTGTTAGTAAACAATTATTGCCTATTTATGATAAGCCGATGATTTACTATCCGCTTTCAACGCTGATGCTGGCTGGTATTCGAGATATTTTAATTATTAGTACTCCGCAGGATACACCGCGTTTTGAACAGCTTCTGGGTGATGGAAGCCAGTGGGGGCTGAATCTGCAATATAAAGTCCAGCCAAGCCCGGATGGTCTGGCGCAGGCTTTCATTATTGGCGAAGAATTCATTGGTAACGATGATTGCGCCCTGGTGTTGGGGGATAACATTTTCTATGGTCACGACCTTCCTAAATTGATGGATGCAGCGGTTAATAAAGAAAATGGTGCAACGGTTTTTGCCTATCACGTGAACGATCCTGAGCGTTACGGTGTTGTCGAGTTTGATAAAAATGGTACCGCCATCAGCCTCGAAGAAAAACCGCTGGAACCGAAGAGTAATTATGCAGTGACGGGACTCTATTTCTACGATAACAGTGTCGTTGAGATGGCGAAGAATTTAAAACCGTCAGCACGTGGTGAACTGGAAATCACGGATATTAACCGTATTTACATGGAGCAAGGAAAGCTTTCCGTGGCTATGATGGGCCGTGGCTTTGCCTGGCTTGATACAGGGACTCACCAGAGCCTGATTGAAGCGAGTAACTTCATTGCAACTATTGAAGAGCGCCAGGGGCTGAAAGTGGCTTGTCCTGAAGAAATTGCTTACCGCAAAGGATTTATTGATGATGAGCAGGTTAAAAAACTCGCTGCTCCGTTGTCAAAAAACCAATACGGACAATATTTACTGAAAATGATCAAAGGTTATTAATTAATGAATATCATTAAAACAGAAATACCCGATGTGCTAATTTTTGAGCCGAAAGTTTTTGGTGATGATCGTGGTTTCTTTATGGAAAGTTTCAATCAGCGAATTTTCAACGAAGCCGTTGGTAAAGAAGTGAATTTTATTCAGGATAATCACTCTAAATCCAGCAAAAATGTACTTCGTGGTTTGCACTACCAACTACAGCCCTATGCTCAAGGTAAATTAGTCCGTTGTGTCGTCGGTGAAGTTTTCGATGTCGCTGTCGATATTCGTAAAGACTCACCCTATTATGGGAAATGGGTTGGCGTACATTTATCTGCAGAAAATAAAAAACAATTATGGATCCCTGAGGGATTTGCTCATGGATTTTATGTTCTGAGCGATACAGCAGAATTTGTGTATAAAACAACTAATTATTATTCTCCTGAACATGAGCGTTCAATCTTATGGTCAGATAGCGAACTGAACATTGCATGGCCTGTCAGCCACGATTGTTCACCGAGTTTGTCTTCGAAAGATCTTGCTGGTAAAGCTTTTAAAGATTCAGACTATTAATTTCTACTCAGGCCTGTAAATAGCATACAGGCTTTTTTCACATTACTGAGTGTATCATACCAGTGAAAAAAAACATTATACTGCTATTTTTTGTTCAGGCTTCAAACTATTTATTCCCTTTGTTAACCCTCCCATATTTAATGCGAGTGTTAGGGGCTGAAAATTTTGGAATTGTAGCTATGGTCCAGGCGTGGCTACAATACATTATAATTTTTGTTGATTATGGCTTTAACTTTAGTGCGACGTTACTGGTTTCAGTTAATAAGAATAATCAATCCAAAATTGATTCTATTTATACAGCAGTAACTGCTGCTAAGTTAGCGTTATTACTGATAGTTTCATGTATTTTTGCTTTATATGTAATTATCAATGGCACGAGTATATACTCTTATCTGATCCTGTTAGGGATGATATCCGTAATAGGTACAGTTTTATTCCCTGTATGGTTATTTCAAGGGATTGAAAAAATGCAGGGTATTGCAATATGTACAACCATTGCAAAATTCGTCTCCCTTATTCTGATTTTCCTTTTAGTAAAAACGCCTGAAGATATGAATATGGCCGTTATAAGCCAATCATCAGGGATGTTTATCTCAGGTATTTTGGCTTGTTTCTTTATAAAAAAACAAAAATTGGCCAAATTTACAAGAGTTTCAATAAAAGAAATCTATTCGGTTTTATCTAAGGGATTTGACCTTTTTGTATCTAATATAACTATAAGTTTTTATACGACTTTAAATATATTAATTATAGGGTATTTTGGTGGCCCGACGCTGGCAGGTTATTTCTCAGCAGCAGATAAAATCCGAACTGCAGCGCAAGGTTTGATGAGTCCTGTTCAGCAAGCGATGTTCCCAAGAGTCAGTTCATTGATTAGTGAAGGAAAAACACTCAATGAAATCTGGCACTTGTATGGTAAGAAGTTTATTGCGTTCGGATTGTTAATATCGGTCGCAATGGCTGTCATAGGATACCCTGTATCACTTTATTATTACAGTGAAGAATATCGAATATCGTCGATGATATTGTTGATGATGTCTCCTTTGCCATTTATCGTTTCAGTGGGCGTTGTATATGGACAATGGTGGTTAATACCTAATCATTTCACAAAAGTTGTCAGGAAAACATATCTTGCTGTGAGTTTTATGCATATTATAGTTTCTATACTATTAATGCATCTGACTCCAACATATGGCGTGACAATTAGCGTGATTATTACAGAAATAATTGTTTCGGCTATTTTTGTCCTGGTGAGTTTTAATAGCGAAAAGAATTCAAGATGATTAAACGAAGACCTAGAAATCCATCTTTTTATTTATGTCTGTATGTTGTCTTTGCATTAGTATTATGGGTTTCACAAAGTAGCCTCTACATCACATTTGATTCTGGTTTGATGATCCTAATTGTTTCTTATTTATATTTTTTCTTAGGATGCTATATAGGTAATAAAACAACAAGATTTCATCAGCAAGATAATCTAATAAATAATCAATCGCTCTTTAATATTTCCTTGCAGGTAAAAATTTCACTTGTAATCAACTTCTTCATATTGATTTATCTGGCGTTCCTGTTTAAAAATATTGTGACGAGTGGTATTTCGTTCGCAGAATACAGAGAAAGTTTATTTAAAGATCAATCAATAAAAGAATACTATGGAGCATTTGCAGCTTATTTATTTGTATTTGCAACCCTGGTGCCGCTTTTTGGCATTAGTTATGGTTTGTATTTGAAGATTAATAAAAATAAATCTGCAATCTTATTTTTCTCATTTTTAATGTTGGTAGGAAAAGAAAGTATCTTGATTTCAAGATACTATGTTTTCGCTCCGGTGTTGGCAGCAATATTAATATTATATTGCTATGATAGAAAAATGACTTTGAAGAAAGTTATTTTTGCTCTGGGTGTATTTTTGATTTTGTTATTAGCCATATTCACTTTTAGAGGTGATAGCGACTTAAGTCAAAGTCTTATTAATACTCGCAATTATGCGATTGCAGGTTACTCACTTTTTACTCATGCAATTGATAGCGGTGATACTGATATCTTGTATGAGCTTTCTAGTCCATTTTCATTCTTAGGTATACTAGGCGCTAAGTTTTACGACCAAAGCGCTTTCTTCACAAAAGTCCAAGATTTCGTTCTGCTAGGCAGTGCTGGTTATTTTAATGCCTTTTATACATCCTTGTTATTACCCTTCCTGTATTTCGGTAGTATAGGGTTAGCTGTACTCAGTATGTTGTTTGGATATATTGTATCGAGAAATCACAATTGCTTTATCAATAAGAACTCATTCCTTAACTTCAACTCCCTGTTTGCTTTGATTGTTATTTTCTTTTCTCATCAGTTTTTGCCGGTGCAGTTATCCTTCTTTTGGGATTATTTCCTGATTTCGTTATCAGTTCATTTGTTTGTAGTTTGTTATAGAAATATAAGGAGCAATTTTTGAAAACGTTAGCATTTTATCTTCCGCAATTTCATGAGATTGAAGAAAATAATAAATGGTGGGGAGAGGGTTTTACCGAATGGGTCAATGTTAAAAAGGCTACGCCTCTTTTTAAAAATCATAACCAGCCCAGAGAACCTCTGAACGATTATTATTATAATTTGCTCGATGTAGAAACATTAAAATGGCAATCGGAACTTGCAAAAAAGCATAATATTGATGGTTTTTGTTTTTATCATTACTGGTTTAATGGTAAGCGTTTACTGGACAAACCAGCTGAACTTTTACTGGAGAACAAAGATATACATCTCCCGTTCCTTTTTTCATGGGCTAACGAGCCATGGACGCGTAGTTGGGATGGTAGTCATCGAGATGTTATCATGCCCCAAAGTTATGGTGACGAATCAGACTGGCTAAATCACTTTAACTATCTCAAGCCATTTTTCGAAGACGAAAGATACATTAAACATAATGGTAAGCCTGTATTTCTATTATATCGTTCTGCTAGCTTTGAAAAGTGTAATGAGTGGATTCAGTATTGGCGGAAACTGGCAAAAGAAACGTCTTTCGGTGATATACATTTTGTGTCAACACTTACCTCATTCGCTCAAGATCATCGTAAGCTAGATTTTGATGCCGAGTTAAATTTTGAACCAATGTGTACTTTTGAACACAATATGGGGAAACTTAAACCGATATTGCGAAAAGTGATCGGAAGAATAAAACGTATTTCTAATGAAAAATTAAAAACAAATTACGTTGAGCAGATATTATCTTATCAATCAATTTGGGATAAAATCCTTGAAAAGGATTTTAGTGAAACACATTATTCAGGTGCATTCGTTGATTGGGATAATACGCCAAGGAAAAAAACTAAATCACTCGTGATGAAAGGAAGTAATCCTCAGGTATTTAAGAATAATTTCGATAAACTTTATAAAAAATCTATTTCTGCTAATGTTCCATTCTTATTCATAAATGCATGGAATGAATGGGCTGAGGGTACGTATCTTGAGCCGGATAAAAAAAATGGATATGGTTATTTGAATGCAGTAAAAGATACTGTTAAAAAATACAAAAAAAATTAATAGGTGATAGGTCGTGATTAGTTCTGTAACTGTAACATTTAACCCTGATATACTTTGCTTAGAAAAGCAATTTCTTTCTTTGCAAGGCCAAATAGACAGTGCTGTTATAATAGATAACGGCTCTCGAAATTACGAAGAGATAAAAGATTTAGCAGAAAAATTTAATTTCGTCATGATCAGTTTGCCCGAGAATATGGGTCTTTCGCATGCGCAAAACATTGGTATCGAAAATGCTATATCTCGCGGTGCCGAATATTTATTACTTCTTGATCAAGACAGTGTATTAGGTGCTAATTTCATCAGTGCCATGAGCAAGATGTACACCCAGAATAACGTTGGTATCCTGGGTCCTTCTTTTTATGATCCGCACACAAACGAATTTTATTGGGGCACTAATTACATCGGTCCATTTATTAAACGAACGCCAATAGAAGAAATAACAGATGTCACCTACGTTATTGCATCTGGCTCTTTCTTTTCTTCTGAAGTTTACGAGAAAGTTGGTAAAATGGAAGAAGCATTGTTCGTGGATTATATTGATGTGGAGTGGGCCCTGCGTGCTAAAAAATTAGGGTATCGCGTTGCAATGACTAATCAGGCGTCAATGGCTCACACGATTGGTGATTCAAGGCTGAATCTGTTAGGACGTAAAATATCTGTTCATAGCCCGATGCGACGTTACTTTTTGGTCAGAAATAGCTTCTTTATGATCAGAAAGTCATATATTCCAGTGGGTTATAAAGTTCGTGAGGTTTTCCTTAATTTTGCTCGTGCTGCAATATCTTTAATTCTTAATAAAGAAAAAAAGAAAACGTTGATGATGATCTTTTACGGTATTTCTGATGGTCTTTCTGGAAGATTTGGACCATTCAAAAGACATTAATACCAGGTGTAGCTGTCTCGTTGCAAGTTAATGAGCGTTAGTAACGATATACTTATCGGACTGTTTCAAAAACTATGAAAATTCTTTATATAATTACACGCGCGAATGAAATCGGTGGGGCTCAGACTCATTTGCGTGATATGACATCTGGTTTAGTAAAGGATGGTCATCAAGTTGAGTTAATCGTTGGAGAGCAAGGCGCTCTGGTTGATGATGTTCGCGCATTAAATGTGAAAGTTCACATTATCCCTGAGCTGGTAAGGGAAATATCGCCTTATAAAGATATTAAATGCGCTTTAATTATACGCAAGATTATAAAAGAATTTTCTCCGGATGTTATTGCACTTCATTCTTCTAAAGCTGGAATTGTAGGGAGGTTGGCAGCTCTTTTCCTGAAAATTCCTGTTGTTTTCACCGTACACGGTTGGTCATTCGCAAATGGGGTTCATGATAAGAAACGTCGCTTGTACATTGTTATTGAACGATTATTCAGTAAAATTACTGATGAAATAATCACAGTCTCTGCTCAAGATAAACAACTTGCAATCGAACATAACGTTGCGTCTGCCAGTCAGCAAACGGTGATCCATAATGGCGTGCCGTTAAAAAGTGCTGCTCCTCATGTTTACCATACTCATGACGTAGTGAAGTTGATTTCGGTAGCTCGTTTTTCAGAACAAAAAGATCATGAAAGCCTATTGAAAGCGTTGAGTCGATTAGAAACAAGAAACTGGGCGTTGACGCTGGTAGGAAAAGGCCCCAGATTAGATGAGATGAAACAGCTTTCACAGGATCTTGGAATTAGCGAAAATGTACTGTTTACAGGCGAACGTTTAGACGTTGATGCCTTGCTGGCAGACAGTGATATTTTCCTGTTAATTTCTAACTGGGAAGGTTTCCCTATCAGTATTCTCGAGGCTATGCGTGCAGGCTTGCCTGTTTTAGCATCAGACGTTGGTGGCGTTTCTGAATCTGTCATTGATGGCAAAACGGGATATCTCGTTCCTCGTGCAGATATTGATGCCATTAAAAACAGACTCGCTGACTTAATTAGTGATAGTGCTTTACGTGTTGAATTAGGCAAGTCAGGAAATGAATTTTTCCTTGAAAACTTCTCATTCAACGCAATGTATAATAAAACGGTTGAACTTTATCAAAAAGCAATTAATAAAAAACATAATAAATAAGAGAATTTATTATCTGTTGTGATTTAGTTCATTTATAAATAAAATATACCTGCACCTTTTGTGGGGGTTTGATATATCCCGTTTTGTGTCGTCTGGCGTGATCAAGGCCACAAATGCCTACCTCTGTCCCTGATTTATGAGTTAAGATTCTTGCAAATTATATCTGTCGGGGTTACCCGACAGTGACCACACCTGACAGGAGTATGTAATGTCCAAGCAACAGATCGGCGTTGTCGGTATGGCAGTGATGGGGCGCAACCTGGCGCTCAACATCGAAAGCCGTGGTTATACCGTCTCCGTTTTCAACCGCTCCCGTGATAAGACTGAAGAAGTGATTGCCGAAAACCCAGGCAAGAAACTCGTTCCTTTCTATACGGTAAAAGAATTTGTTGAGTCTCTGGAAACGCCTCGTCGAATCCTGCTAATGGTGAAAGCGGGCGCAGGTACCGATGCAGCTATAGACTCCCTGAAGCCTTACCTCGAAAAAGGCGACATCATCATTGATGGCGGTAACACCTTCTTCCAGGACACCATTCGTCGTAACCGTGAATTGTCCGCTGAAGGCTTCAACTTCATCGGTACCGGTGTTTCCGGTGGTGAAGAGGGCGCGCTGAAAGGTCCATCTATTATGCCTGGCGGCCAGAAAGAAGCGTACGAGCTGGTTGCGCCAATTCTGACTAAAATTGCAGCCGTTGCTGAAGATGGCGAGCCTTGTGTGACCTATATCGGTCCGGACGGTGCGGGTCACTATGTCAAAATGGTGCACAACGGCATCGAATACGGCGATATGCAGCTGATTGCAGAGGCATACTCCCTGCTGAAAGGCGGCCTGAATCTCTCTAACGAAGAGCTGGCTGAAACCTTTACCGAGTGGAATAAAGGCGAGCTGAACAGCTACCTGATCGACATCACCAAAGATATCTTCACGAAGAAAGATGAAGAAGGTAAATACCTGGTTGATGTGATTTTGGATGAAGCAGCGAACAAAGGTACCGGTAAATGGACCAGCCAGAGCTCTCTGGATCTGGGCGAGCCGCTGTCTCTGATCACCGAATCCGTCTTTGCGCGTTATATCTCTTCTCTGAAAGAGCAGCGCGTTGCGGCTTCTAAAGTGCTGTCAGGCCCACAGGCTAAACCAGCCGGTGACAAAGCTGAGTTCGTCGAGAAAGTTCGTCGCGCCCTGTACCTGGGTAAAATCGTCTCCTACGCGCAGGGCTTCTCACAGCTGCGTGCGGCGTCTGACGAGAATAACTGGGACCTGAACTACGGCGAGATCGCGAAGATCTTCCGCGCGGGTTGCATCATTCGTGCGCAGTTCCTGCAGAAAATCACCGATGCCTATGCTGAAAACGCAGGTATCGCTAACCTTCTGCTGGCACCGTACTTTAAGAAGATTGCAGACGAGTACCAGCAGGCGCTGCGTGACGTGGTTGCCTACGCTGTACAGAACGGTATCCCGGTTCCAACCTTCTCGGCTGCGGTGGCGTATTACGATAGCTACCGCGCTGCCGTTCTGCCTGCCAACCTGATTCAGGCACAGCGTGACTATTTCGGCGCGCATACTTACAAGCGCACGGATAAAGAAGGCGTGTTCCACACCGAATGGATGGAATAAGTTAACTTACTCGCTTTCATCAAACCCGGAGCCTGTCTCCGGGTTTTTTTATGCAAAAAATGCCGCGCATTATTCGAAGTAGTCTGAATCTCATCCCCCTCGTTGTGATTACTCCTGGTTTGCCTTGACAGTGCTGTTTGCCAGGAGGTACAAAGCCCATCAGTTATGTTTATCGCGATGGTCTGCCGGCCATCAGTACAGTTAACTAAAAGAAGTCATTAGCGAATGAAAATAACAATTTCCGGAACAGGGTATGTCGGTCTTTCTAACGGCATTCTGATTGCTCAGAACCATGAAGTGGTTGCGCTGGATATCGTGCAGGCCAAAGTGGATATGCTCAATCAGAAGAAATCGCCGATTGTCGACAAAGAAATCCAGGACTATCTCAGCAACAAACCGCTGAATTTCCGCGCCACGACAGATAAAGAAGATGCATACCGCGATGCGGATTACGTCATCATTGCGACGCCTACTGACTACGATCCAAAAACCAATTACTTCAACACCTCAACCGTAGAAGCGGTTATCAAAGATGTTATTGCGGTCAATCCTGATGCGGTGATGGTTATTAAATCAACCATTCCTGTCGGCTTTACCAAATCCATCAAAGAAAAGTTTGGTATCGATAATATTTTCTTCTCGCCTGAGTTCCTGCGTGAGGGGAGAGCGCTTTATGATAACCTGCATCCTTCCCGCATCGTTATTGGTGAACGCTCTGAGCGCGCTGAACGTTTCGCTGCGCTGCTTCAGGAAGGCGCGGTGAAGAAAGATATTCCGGTGCTGTTCACAGACTCCACCGAAGCAGAGGCGATTAAGCTTTTCGCGAATACCTATCTGGCAATGCGAGTCGCGTACTTCAATGAGCTCGACAGCTACGCAGAAAGTCTTGGATTGAATACCCGCCAGATTATTGAAGGGGTTTGCCTCGACCCGCGTATTGGTAACCACTACAACAACCCGTCATTTGGCTACGGTGGCTATTGCCTGCCAAAAGATACCAAGCAGCTGCTGGCAAACTACCAGGCTGTGCCGAATAACCTGATATCGGCGATTGTTGACGCTAACCGTACGCGTAAAGATTTCATCTCCGATTCTATTCTTGCGCGCCAGCCGAAAGTGGTCGGCGTGTACCGTCTGATCATGAAGAGCGGTTCCGATAACTTCCGCGCCTCTTCCATTCAGGGGATCATGAAGCGCATCAAGGCGAAAGGCGTTGAGGTTATTATTTATGAACCGGCCATGCAGGAAGATCAGTTCTTCAATTCCCGCGTGATCCGCGATCTGGATGCTTTTAAGAAGGAAGCGGATGTCATCATCTCGAACCGCATGGCCGAAGAGCTGGCTGACGTCGCTGACAAAGTCTATACCCGCGATCTGTTCGGTAGCGACTAATTCTCTTACGTTAAAATAAAAAACCCGGCTGATTTGCCGGGTTTTTTATTTTCAGACCTTGTAAAACTCGCGGTACCAGTCAACGAAGTTCTTCACGCCGTCTTTAACCGAGGTTTGCGGTTTGAAACCGATCACGTCATAGAGCGCTTTCGTGTCGGCGCTGGTTTCCAGGACGTCGCCCGGCTGGAGTGGCAACATATTTTTCTCGGCTTTCTTACCCAGCGCCTCTTCCAGCGCGGTGATGTAGTCCATCAGTTCTACTGGCGAACTGTTACCGATGTTGTAAACGCGGTAAGGTGCTGAACTGGTTGCCGGTGAGCCAGTCTCGACGGTCCAGTTTGCGTCAGGATGGGGAATAACATCCTGCAGGCGGATAATTGCTTCAGCGATATCATCGATGTAGGTGAAATCGCGTTTCATCTTGCCGTAGTTATAGACATCGATGCTTTTGCCTTCAATCATCGCCTTAGTAAACTTAAACAGCGCCATGTCCGGGCGTCCCCACGGACCGTATACGGTAAAGAAGCGCAGTCCGGTGGTCGGCAGGTTGTAGAGATGCGAATAGGTGTGCGACATCAGCTCATTGGCTTTTTTGGTCGCGGCATAGAGTGAAACCGGGTGATCTACGGAATCGTCAGTGGAGAAGGGCATCTTACGGTTGAGGCCATATACGGAGCTGGATGAAGCATACAGCAAATGTTGAACATTATTGTGGCGGCAACCTTCCAGCACGTTGAGATGGCCAATTAAGTTGGCATCCGCATAAGCGTGTGGATTTTCCAGGGAGTAGCGTACGCCTGCCTGTGCGGCCAGGTGAATAACGCGATCGAACTTCTCGTCAGCGAAAAGCGCAGCCATACCTTCCCGGTCAGCTAATTCCATCTTGTGGAAGGTGAATCGCTCAGATTGTAGCCGTTCAAGACGCGCCAGCTTCAAATTGACGTCGTAGTAATCATTCAGGTTATCAATACCGACAACCTGATGGCCGGCTTCAAGCAGGCGTTTACTGACATTAGAACCGATAAAACCAGCTGCGCCCGTTACCAGAAATTTCATATCTTTCCTCAAATACCCAACGCTTACAGATGCGATAACGCATCACATAGTGACTATGATAGCGCGAAGGAGGCGAGTTACATAACGCATCTTTCCGATATAACTCATCGGATTCTTATAGAAAAATCCCCAGCAATAGATAAACTATGAAAACACAATTATGTTTGCCCTTTTTCATCTGTTAGGGAATGTATGACGCACAACAACAATAGCCAGGTCATCCGAAGCAATGACCCTGAGCAAATTGATTTACTTGATTTAGTGCTGCAGCTGTGGCGTGGGAAGTGGATGATAGCAACGTTTGTTGTTGTTTTTATTGCACTTGCTGTCGGTTATCTTACTTTCGCGAAAGAAAAGTGGACCTCAAGCGCAATTATTGCGCAACCTGATGTCGCTCAAATTGCAACATATTCTAATGCGTTGAATATCCTCTACGGTAGTGCTGCACCCTCAATGCTTGATGTTCAAATACGCGCTATTGGTCGTTTCAATTCTTCCTTCTCTGCATTGGCACAGGCACTGGAAAATCAGGACGAACCTGAAAAACTGACAATCGAGCCTGCTGTTAAAGGGGAATCGCTCCCGTTGAGTGTTTCCTATACCAGTACTTCCGCAGAAGCGGCGCAGAAGCAGCTTGCGCAATATATCCAGCAGGTTGATGAGCAAACTTCCAAAGAGCTCACGGTTGACCTGCAAAACAGCATCAAAGAGCAGATTAAAACCCTGAACGATTCTCTGGTAAACCAGGAGAAGGTCGCTCAGGAGCAGAAAGACCTGCGTATTAAACAAATTACCGAAGCGCTGAAAAACGCTGAGGCGGCGAAAATCTCCTCGCCACAGATTCAACAAACTCAGGATGTGACCCAGGAAACAATGTTCCTCCTGGGAAGCGTAGGGCTGAAATCGATGATTGAAAACGAAGCCTCTCGTCCCCTGGTCTTTTCTGCTGCATACTATCAGACCAGGCAAAACCTGCTGGACATCCAAAACCTGAACGTTAAGCCGGACACAATACACGTCTACCGTTACGTCATGAAGCCGGATCTGCCAGTTCGTCGCGATAGCCCGAAAAAAGCCATTGTGCTGATCCTTGCCGTGCTGCTGGGCGGAATGATTGGTTCCGGTGTGGTATTAGGGCGTAACGCATTACGCAACTATAAGCCAAAAGCCTGATTTGCAGATTAAAAAAAACCGGGGAAAATCCCCGGTTTTTTATTTATGACGCTTTCTAAGATTCTCAATCACCGTCGTCAAATCCAGCTCCTGATCCTGCAGCAGCACCAGCAGGTGATACATCAAATCCGACGCTTCATTCGTCAACTCTTCCCGGTCGTGTACGGTCGCGGCCAGCGCCGTCTCAACGCCTTCTTCACCCACCTTCTGCGCAATACGCTTAGTCCCGCTGGCATACAGCTTTGCGGTATAGGAGCTCTCAGGATCCGCGGATTTACGCTCCGCCAGGAGTTGCTCAAGCTGATACAGGAACAGCCACTGGTGGCTCGCCTCGCCGAAGCAGCTGCTGGTGCCCTTATGGCAAGTTGGTCCGATCGGATTGGCCAGCACCAGCAGGGTGTCGTTATCGCAGTCTGGCGTCATGCTGACCACGTTCAGGAAGTGCCCCGAGGTTTCCCCTTTGGTCCACAGGCGCTGCTTCGTGCGCGAGAAAAACGTCACTTTGCCGCTGTCGATCGTTTTTGCCAGCGCGTCCTGGTTCATATACCCCAGCATCAGAACTTCGCCTGAGACGGCATGCTGTACAACCACCGGCAATAATCCGTCAGTTTTTTCCCAGTCCAGCTGCGCCTGTTGTTGCTCTGTTAACATACCCTGATCTCCACGCCCTGGTCGGCCAGGTACGTTTTTAACTCGCCAATATTGATAATCTGTTTGTGGAACACGGACGCGGCCAGCGCGCCGTCCACGTTCGCATCGCGGAAGGCTTCCAGGAAGTGTTCCATGGTGCCCGCGCCGCCGGAGGCAATCAGCGGAACGTGGCACACCGCGCGAACTTTCTTCAGCTGCTCGAGATCGTAACCGTTACGCACGCCGTCCTGGTTCATCATGTTCAGTACAATCTCACCTGCGCCGCGCTTCTGCACTTCCTCTACCCAGTCGAGCGTTTCCCACTGCGTCACGCGCGTCCGGCTTTCATCGCCAGTATATTGGTTTACGTGATATTTGCCGGTCGCGGCGTCGAACCAGGTATCAATCCCTACCACTATGCACTGCACGCCAAAGCGATCGGCCAGGCGGGTAATCAGTTCCGGCTCGGCCAGAGCAGGGGAGTTGATGGAAATCTTGTCGGCGCCAAAAGAGAGAATTTTGGCGGCGTCATCAGCAGACTTAATCCCGCCCGCCACGCAGAACGGAATATCAATCACTTCCGCCACGCGCGCGACCCAGCTTTTATCGACCACGCGGCCATCGCTGGAGGCGGTGATATCATAGAAGACCAGTTCGTCAGCGCCTTCGTCGGCATAGCGTTTTGCCAGCGGGACGATATCGCCAATGATCTCGTGGTTGCGGAACTGCACGCCTTTCACAACCTGACCATCGCGCACGTCAAGACAAGGAATTATCCGTTTTGCCAGCATTGAATCGCCTCCGTCACCGTAAATTTACCTTCCAGCAGGGCCCGGCCCACAATCACGCCCTGTACCCCCGTTCCGCGCAGCGCGGCGATATCGGCTAAGTCACCGATGCCGCCAGATGACTGGAATGCCACCTGCGGATAACGGGCGCAAACTTCTTCATATAAAGAAACGTTGGAACCCGCCAGCGTGCCGTCGCGCGAGATGTCCGTGCACAACACGTGCTTCAGACCCACAGGGAGATACGTCTCGACCAGCGCTTCCAGCGTTACGCCGGAATTTTCCTGCCAGCCGCTGACCGCCACCTGTTTATTACCCTGTTCGTCAATGCGCACGTCCAGCGCCAGTACCAGCGCGTCGGCGCCAAAGCGGCGGAACCAGCCCTTCACCGTCTCAGGCTCTTTCACGGCGGTTGAACCGACCACCACGCGCGCCACACCCGCATCCAGCAGAGCCGCCACATCGTCTTCGGTGCGTACGCCGCCGCCAACCTGCACGGGCACGTCCACACCAGCAACCAGTTTTTTCAGCAGCGGGATCTGGCGCTTCGCCGGATCTTTCGCGCCCGTTAAATCCACCAGATGCAGCACCTGTGCACCCTGGGCGGCATAATCCTGCAGGCGCGGTAGCGGGTCCTTTCCGTAGTCGCGCTGCTGGCCGTAATCGCCCTGGTGGAGACGGACAACCGTGCCGTCAATTAAATCTAAAGCGGGAATAATCATCACATCTCCAGGAAGTTTTTCAGCAGCTGCGCGCCCGCGGCGCCAGAGCGTTCCGGGTGAAACTGCACGCCGAAGAAATTGTCTTTCTGCACCGCCGCGGTAAACGCCTCGCCGTAAGTGCACTGGGCGATGGTATTGACGTTCACCGGCATAGCGTAACTGTGCACGAAGTAAAAGTACGCGCCGTCTTCGATGCCGCGAAACAGCCTGTCACCCGCTTTGGCGTAAACTCGGTTCCAGCCCATATGAGGCAGAGGCAGGCCGTGGTCGGTCATTTTCGGTACGTCTTCGTCGATAATGCCCAGCAGGTCAACGCCGTTGCTCTCTTCGCTGCGGCGGCCAAGAAGCTGCATGCCCAGGCAAATCCCCAGCACCGGCTGGGTACAGGCTTTGATCAAATCCACCAAATCGCGTTCGCGAATCTGGTCCATCGCCGCCTGTGCGGTGCCAACGCCCGGCAGGAAAAGCTTGTCAGCGCGCAATACAATGTCCGGATCGCGGCTCACCACCGGCTCATAGCCGTGGCGCGCGATGGCCGATTTCACGGAGTTGAGGTTGGCGCATCCGGTATCCAGAATCACCACGTTCATCACAGCACTCCTTTCGACGAGGGCAGGGCATCGCCTTCCACGCGGATCGCCTGGCGAAGCGTACGGCCAAAGGCTTTAAACAGGCTCTCCACGCGGTGGTGATCGTTTTTGCCTTTGGTTTTCAGGTGCAGCGTCAGTCCCATGGTGTAGGACAGGGAACGGAAGAAGTGCTCCACCATTTCGGTGCTGAGATCGCCGACGCGCTGGTAGGTGAAATCAGCTTTGTATTCCAGGTGCGGACGACCCGAGATGTCCATGGCGCAGCGCGCCAGGCACTCGTCCATCGGCAGGACGAAGCCGAAACGGTTGATGCCGCGCTTGTCGCCGAGCGCCAGCTTCAGGGCTTCACCCAGCGCCAGGCCGGTATCTTCCACGGTGTGGTGATCGTCAATATAAAGGTCGCCTTTTACCGCGATCTCCATGCGGAAACCGCCGTGGGTGGCGATCTGGTCCAGCATGTGGTCAAAGAAACCGACGCCGGTGTGGATCTTGCTGCCGCCTTCACGGTCCAGCCATACCTTTACATCAATCTGCGTCTCTTTGGTGTTACGCTCAACGTGGGAATAGCGGTCGCGTTTTGTCAGTTGCTCGCCAATCTTTGCCCAGTTAAGGTCGTTACGATCGTAGCGCAGCCCCGCGATGCCCATGTTTTCCGCCAGCGTAATATCGGTGATGCGATCGCCGATGACGTAGCTGTTGGTTTTATCCAGCATATCTTCGGCCAGATAGCGCTCAACCAGCTTCACCTTTGGCTTACGGCAGTCGCACTCGTCGGCTGGCATATGCGGGCAAATCAGCACTTCATCAAATACCACGCCCTGAGAGGTCAGCACCTGCATCATCAGGTTATGCGGGCCGTCGAAGTCCGCCTGCGGGAAACTGTCCGTACCCAGACCGTCCTGGTTGGTAATCATTACCAGCTTATAGCCCGCTTTCTGAAGCTTAAGCAGCACCGGGATGACGTCCGGTTCAAAAGCCAGCTTGTCGAAACGATCGACCTGGAAATCGGCTGGTGGCTCCGAAATAAGGGTGCCATCACGATCGATGAAAAGGATCTTCTGGGTCATACTTTCTCCGCTTTCAGGGCGTCAATGACGCGCTGGCTCTCTGCGCGGGTGCCTACGGTGATACGTAAACAGCCACTCAGGGAAGGTTGTTTATTCTGGTCTCGTAAGATAATGCCCTGATCCCATAAAGATTTAAATACGGCACTGGAGGCGGTGAAGCGCGCCAGGATGTAGTTGGTTTCCGAGTCGAACACCTGCTCGACGCAAGGGATGTCTTTCAGCGCGGTGACAAGGTACTGACGTTCCTCCAGGATCTGCGCCACGCGTTCGCGCATCGCGTTGATACCCTGAGGCGTCAGCGCCTGTGCCGCAATATCGGCAACCGGCGTTGAGAGGGGGTACGGGGCGATCACTTTCAGCAGCAGGTCGATGACCTCTTTATTCGCCAGCGTAAACCCGCAGCGCAGGCCCGCGAGGGCGAAGGCTTTTGACAACGTGCGCAGCACAACGAGATGCGGATACTCTTCCAGCCAGCCCGTCAGCGTCGCCTGCGGGCAGAACTCGATGTAGGCCTCGTCGGCCACCACCAGCGCTTTACCACGGGTCATCTCCAGCAGGGTGCGGATATCCTGCGGGTTAATAATCTGCCCGGTGGGGTTATTTGGGCTGCAGACGAAGACGACCTTCACGCCGTCGAGATTGTCGGCAATGCCCTGTAAATCGAGCTGCCAGTTCTCCAGCGCCTGGACGTTGCGGCACGCCACACCGAAGGTTTCGGCGCTGACGCTGTACATGCCGTACGTGGGCTGGCAGTACATCACCGCGTCTTTGCCCGGCTCGCAGAACGCGCGGATCAGCAGCTCAATGCCCTCATCCGCGCCGCGGCTGACCAGTACCTGCTCCGGCTTCACACCCGCGTACTGGGCGTAGTTTTCAATCACCGCTTTTGGCTGACACTCCGGATAGCGGTTCAGCGTTTGCTGCGACAGCTCAAATTGCACCGCAGTCGGGAATTCGTTGGCGTTCAGCCAGACGTCCCCGTTTCCGCCCAGACGACGCGCAGACTGGTAAGGCGTCAGGCGGCGGACATTTTCGCGGGCTAATTCTTCAATGTTCATGCTTGCTCCTTCAGGGCGGCAACGCGCAGCGTCACGGCGTTTTTGTGGGCGGTCAAACGCTCGGCGGCGGCCAGGGTTTCAATAGTAGAAGCCAGTGAAGCAAACCCCTCGCGGGACAGCTCCTGCACGGTCATGCGTTTCTGGAAATCCGCCAGGCCGAGGCTGGAACAGGTAGAGGTATAGCCATACGTCGGCAGAACGTGGTTGGTGCCGGAGGCGTAATCCCCCGCGGACTCCGGTGACCAGTCGCCGAGGAACACCGAGCCCGCGCTGGTGATGCTGTCGACCAGATCGCGCGCGTTGCGGGTCTGAATGATCAGGTGCTCCGGGCCGTACTGGTTGGAGATGGCAATGCACTGCTCGAGATCGCGCGCCACAATCAGGCGGCTGGCCGCTAACGCCTGACGTGCCGTGTCGGCGCGGGGCAGATCGGCAAGCTGGCGTTCAACGGCTTCGCCCACGCGTTTCGCCATATCGGCATCCGGCGTCAGCAGGATGACCTGCGAGTCCGGGCCGTGTTCTGCCTGTGAAAGCAGGTCGGAGGCCACGAAGTCCGGCGTTGCGCCGCTGTCGGCAATGACCAGCACTTCAGACGGACCGGCAGGCATATCGATGGCAGTGCCGTCGAGACGCTGGCTGACCTGACGCTTGGCTTCGGTCACATACGCATTGCCCGGGCCAAAGATTTTGTCGACTTTAGAAATGGACTCTGTCCCGAACGCCAGGGCGGAAATCGCCTGTGCGCCGCCCACTTTATACACCGCCTGCACGCCGCAGAGTTTTGCCGCGTAGAGGATCTCATCGGCGATCGGTGGCGGAGAGCACAGCACTACTTTCTGGCATCCGGCGATACGCGCCGGCGTGGCGAGCATTAATACGGTCGAAAACAGCGGCGCTGAACCACCTGGGATATAAAGCCCCACTGATGCAACCGGGCGCGTCACCTGCTGGCAGCGCACGCCGGGCAGGGTTTCGACATCCACGGTCTGCAGCTTCTGCGCGGTGTGGAAGGTATCAATATTTTTCACCGCGACGGCCATCGCCTGCTTGATGTCGTCACCCAGACGATTACTGGCATCAATGATTTCCTGCTCCGTAACCTGCAATACGCCGACTTCCGTCTTATCAAACTTTGCACTGTATTCACGCAGGGCGTCATCGCCACGGGCTTTGACGTTATCCAGGATCTCCGCCACGGTGCGGGAGATGCTTTCAGAGGCGGAAATCGCCGGGCGCATCAGCAGCTCACGCTGCTGTGCGTCGCTACAGGTATTCCAGTCGATGATTGTGTTAAAGCTCATGGCCATTACTCCATCATCTTCTCAATTGGCAGCACCAGGATGGAGCTTGCGCCCAGCGCCTTCAGTTTTTCCATGGTTTCCCAGAACAGGGTTTCGCTGCTCACCATGTGCATCGCCACGCGCTGCTGATCGCCCGCCAGCGGCAGGATGGTTGGGCGCTCAGCGCCCGGCAGCAGGGCAATCACTTCATCCAGACGCTCGGTTGGGGCGTGCATCATGATGTATTTGGACTCACGCGCCTGAATCACGCCCTGAATACGGGTCAGCAGCTTGTCGATCAGCTGCTGTTTGGCGTCGGCCATCTCGCCGTCGCGCTGAATCAGGCACGCTTTAGAGCGGTAGATGACTTCCACTTCGCGCAGACCGTTCGCTTCCAGCGTCGCGCCGGTCGAGACGAGGTCACAGATGGCGTCCGCCAGACCCGCACGCGGTGCCACTTCAACGGAGCCGTTCAGCAGGCAGGATTTAAACTGCACGCCTTTCTGGTCAAGATAACGCTTCAACAGGTGAGGGTAAGAGGTGGCGATACGTTTGCCGTTCAGCGCGGCCGGGCCGTCCCACGCTTCATCAACCGGCGTGGCCAGCGACAGGCGGCAGCCGCCGAAGTCCAGACGACGCAGGGTGAAGTAACGCGGGTCTTCACCCTGCGCGCGGCGGGTCAGCAGCTCTTCTTCCAGCACGTTTTCACCGATGATGCCGAGGTCAACGACGCCGTCCATCACAAGGCCGGGAATATCGTCATCACGCACGCGCAGAATGTCGATGGGCATGTTTTCAGCCAGAGCAATCAGGCGCTGGGTGTGCAGGTTGATTTTAATCCCGCAGCGGGCCAACAGTTCGCGTGAATCGTCACTCAAACGGCCTGATTTTTGAATAGCTATGCGTAAACGTGAGTTATCTAACATTCTTTATTCCTCGTTAACCTGTTTTAACCTGTCTGAATTTGGTCCAAAAAAAAGCCCCCGGAAGAAGATCTTCCGGGGGCTTTTTCATGCGTTCATGCACCACTGGAAGATCCAAACGTCTTCCAGCACACATCGCCTGAAAGACTAGTCAGGATGATGGTGATGATGGTGGTGTTTAAATTGAACGCGTGTCATATAAATTCTCGATGAATGCTTATTCATTTGATGTCTTTTAACCTAAACCAGTTGTACGACATATTGCAAGGGCTTTTTTTGATCATTAATTCATTTCATATTGATGCTATGAATTGTGTGTTCTGCCGGGCTGGCGTAGCCTTATGAAAGACGAGTGAGAGTCAGGAGAATTCGCATGAAAAAGGTCGCGATTGTCGGTTTAGGATGGCTGGGAATGCCGCTGGCGATGTCATTAGCCGCGAAAGGCTGGCAGGTGACCGGGAGCAAGACCACCCGGGATGGGGTCGAAGCGGCGCGCATGTGCGGTATTGATGGCGTTGAACTGCGTCTGGAGCCGGAGCTGGTGTGTGATGCGGACGATCTGGACACGCTGATGAACGTAGATGCGCTGGTGATTACGCTACCCGCACGGCGCAGTGGCCCGGGCGAATCATTCTACCTGCAGGCGATGCAGGAGATTGTCGACAGCGCGCTGGCGCATCACGTCCCGCGCATAATTTTTACCAGCTCGACGTCGGTTTATGGCGATGCTGAGGGCGTGGTGAAAGAGAGTTCCGAGCGCCGTCCCGTAACCGCGAGCGGTCAGGTCCTGAAAGAGCTGGAAGACTGGCTGCATAACCTTCCCGGCACGCAGGTCGATATCGTTCGTCTGGCGGGGCTGGTTGGCCCGGGGCGTCATCCGGGGCGCTTCTTTGCCGGTAAGACGGCACCAGACGGTCAGCATGGCGTGAATCTTGTGCATCTTGAAGATGTTATTGGCGCGATTGAGCTACTCTTACAGGCTCCAAAAGGCGGACACATCTATAATATATGTGCACCGTCTCATCCGGCGCGCAGCACGTTTTACCCGCTCATGGCACGCCAGCTTGGGTTGGCTCCGCCGGTTTTTGGTGAGGCAAAGAACGAAAGTAAAGGCAAAATTGTTGATGGCAATCGCATTTGCCATGAGCTGGGGTTTGAGTATCAGTATCCCGATCCGCTGGTGATGCCCATGGAATAAGCCCCGCAGCGGAGACAATCGCACACCAGAAGGGGGCGAGCATGAAACCGCTGCTGGATGTTCTTATTATTCTGGATGCACTGGAAAAAGAGGGGAGCTTTGCGGCTGCGTCGGCAAAGCTCTACAAAACCCCTTCGGCCCTGAGCTATACCGTTCAAAAACTGGAAAGCGACCTCAATATTCAGATCCTCGATCGCTCCGGGCACCGCGCCCGGTTTACCCGCACCGGGCAGATGCTGCTGGAAAAAGGCCGTGACGTTCTTCATACCGTTCGCGAGCTGGAAAAGCAGGCCGTCAAGCTCCATCAGGGATGGGAGAATGAGCTGGTGATTGGCGTGGATGATACCTTTCCGTTTTCTCTACTGACGCCGCTCATTGAAGCGTTTTACCAGCATCACAGCGTCACCCGGCTGATCTTCATCAACGGGGTGCTGGGCGGCTCCTGGGATGCCTTAACCCAGGGCAGGGCGGACATCTTTGTCGGTGCCCTGCATGAGCCTCCCCAGTTGAGTGACTTTGGTTTTGCCCGCCTGGGCGTGCTGGAGCAGGTATTTGCCGTGGCGCCCCATCATCCGCTGGCTCAGGAGCCTGATCCTCTTAACCGTCGCGTTATTAAGGGGTACCGCGCAATAGTAGTCGGGGACAGCTCGCGCCCCGAATGTGCGGTTTCCTCGCAGCTGCTGGATGAGCAGGAGGCCATTACCGTTTTTGACTTTAAAACCAAGCTGGAGCTGCAAATTAGCGGCCTGGGCTGCGGCTATTTGCCGCGCTATCTGGCGCAGCGCTTTATTGATAGCGGTGCGCTTGTTGAAAAACAGGTGCTTGCGCAAAGCAGTAACGAATCGGTGTGGGTCGGCTGGAATGAACAAACCGCCGGGCTGGCCAGCGCCTGGTGGCGGGACGAAATTTTAGCAAATAGTGCTATCGCTGCAGTTTACTCTCAGGGGAGCGCCGAGAAATCAGCCAGTTAGAAAAAAGAAAATGACCCGGTGCGTTGCAAAGTATTGCCTTTTGTATCCGATGTGGGGCAAAATGCCGCCGCTGCAACTAAATGAATAATCGACGATATAAAAGGCGTCGGTTATTTTTTTTTGCATGTACGAAACGAAACTAAAAACCAAGAGGCCGGGCTTCGTACCGGATAGATATTTACTAAAATCCGACAGTTGTTGTCGCTGAGGAAGAAAGAAATGGGGCAATTTTTCGCTTACGTGGCGGTTATCACCGTAAAGGAGAATAACTATGTCGCATAACGCAACTCCAAACACCTCTCGCGTGGAATTACGTAAAACGCTTACGTTGATTCCGGTTGTTATGATGGGCCTTGCCTATATGCAACCGATGACGCTGTTCGATACATTCGGTATCGTATCGGGCCTCACTGACGGTCATGTGCCGACGGCTTACGGCTTTGCGCTGATTGCGATCCTCTTTACCGCGCTGAGCTACGGTAAACTGGTGCGTCGCTATCCGTCTGCAGGTTCCGCCTACACCTATGCCCAGAAATCCATCAGCCCGACGGTTGGCTTTATGGTGGGCTGGTCTTCGCTGCTCGACTACCTGTTCGCGCCGATGATCAACATTCTGCTGGCAAAAATCTATTTTGAAGCGCTGGTGCCATCGATTCCCTCGTGGATCTTCGTCGTGGCGCTGGTAGCCTTTATGACGGCCTTTAACCTGCGCAGCATCAAGTCCGTTGCCAACTTTAACTCCGTTATCGTTGTGCTTCAGGTTGTCCTGATTGCCGTGATTCTTGGCATGGTGATCTATGGCGTATTCCACGGCGAAGGCGCGGGCACCCTGGCGAGCAGCAAACCGTTCTGGTCTGGTGATGCGCATGTGATCCCGATGATTACCGGGGCGACGATTCTGTGCTTCTCCTTTACCGGTTTCGACGGGATTAGCAACCTGTCTGAGGAAACGAAGGATGCAGAGCGCGTGATCCCGCGTGCCATCTTCCTGACGGCGCTGATTGGCGGTTTGATCTTTATTTTCTCGACCTATTTCCTGCAGCTGTACTTCCCGGATATCTCGCGCTTCAAGGATCCGGATGCGTCTCAGCCGGAAATCATGCTCTATGTGGCGGGTAAAGCGTTCCAGGTCGGCGCGCTGATCTTCTCCACTATCACCGTACTGGCGTCCGGTATGGCCGCGCATGCAGGCGTTGCGCGTCTGATGTACGTAATGGGTCGTGATGGCGTATTCCCGAAAAGCTTCTTCGGCTACGTGCATCCAACCTGGCGTACCCCGGCGATGAACATTATCCTTGTCGGTGCGATCGCGCTTCTGGCGATTAACTTTGACCTGGTGATGGCAACGGCGCTGATTAACTTCGGTGCGCTGGTGGCGTTCACCTTTGTTAACCTGTCGGTTATCTCTCAGTTCTGGATCCGTGAAAAGCGTAACAAGACGCTGAAAGATCACTTCCAGTATCTGTTCCTGCCGATGTGCGGTGCCCTGACCGTGGGCGCGCTGTGGGTTAACCTGGAAGAGAGCTCGATGGTGCTTGGCCTGATTTGGGCAGGTATCGGCCTGGTTTACCTGGCCTGCGTTACGAAGAGCTTCCGTAACCCGGTTCCTCAGTACGAAGACGTTGCTTAAGTCTTAACGTATCAAAAAAAAACCGGAGACCCTTGTCTCCGGTTTTTTTATATCTCACTTCAGACTATCTCTTGCGCGTACTGGAACAGGGCTTTTAACAGGATCTGTTTTTCTGCGTTGCCTTCATACTGGTTGTATAACGACTCAAGCTCCTGCGCGTAATGCTGCAGATACTCTGGCGTAAACACGTTTCGACGGTGCTGCAGCCAGCGCGCCTGTTCTGCTTCATCCAGCGTGCCGGGATAATTGCGCGCCCGGTAGTTAAACATCAGCTTTTCGATGCGCTTATCGGCGAAGGTGATGTCCAGCGCAGGTAAGTTACGCGGCTCGGTTTGCAGAACAATATTCATGGCTGCGCGGTCGGCATCGCTGAAGAAGCCGTTGTAGAGCTGGGCATCCACGTTTTCGGACGGCACGAACGGCTCCGCCTCGGCGAAGATGGCGACCACTTTCTCGCGTACCTGCGGGTTATCGCGAAGCACTTTCAGGTTATCCAGGCAGTGCTGACGGTTAATGCCCAGCCTGTCGGCATCTTCCGGACGCAGCGTGTTCGCCTGCGCCAGCACCGGACATTTATTGATATGCACCAGTTTAACCGGCACCGCAGGCAGATCCCCGAGTTCATTTTTCGGGGTGTAAAGCCGTTCGCGCAGGGTATCGCTGTCAAGCTCCAGCAGCGGCGAAATATCGCCCGCCAGGTCCACCATGATAACCGCATTACGGTTGTCCGGGTGCCACGCCAGCGGCGCAACCCAGCTGGTATTGCCGCGCCAGGCGCCAAACATGCCGGAGATATGCACCAGGGGCTTCATCTGCGGTACGTCGATAAGGGTCATGAGCTTCTGCTTGCTTCGGTGGCTCAGCAGATATTCAAACAGCCGGGGCTGTGCGGTTTTCACCAGCTTCGCCATGGCAATGGTGGCATAAACGTCTGCCATCGCATCGTGGGCATTGCTGTGCTCGATGCCGTTGGCGCGCGTCAGGTGTTCCAGCCGGAAGCTGGTCAGCCCTTCCTCATTTTCCGGCCAGTTAATGCCTTCAGGGCGCAGGGCATAACAGGCGCGCATGATGTCGAGCAGATCCCAGCGTGAATTGCGGTTCTGCCAGCTCCAGGCGTACGGATCGTAGAAGTTGCGATAGAAGATATTGCGCGTCACTTCATCATCGAAGCGGATGTTGTTGTAACCGACCACGCAGGTATTAGGCACGGTAAACAGATCGTGGATGCGGCGGGCGAACTCTGCTTCGTTAACGCCTTTTTCCCGCGCTTCCTGCGGGGTGATCCCGGTGACCATCACCGCGCCGGGCTGCGGCAGGTAGTCGTCCGCAGGCTTGCAGTAAAAGACCTCGGGCTCGCCTATGATGTTGAATTCGTCGTCGGTACGGATGGCGGCAAACTGCGCCGGTCGGTCCAGCGCCGGGTGCGTGCCAAAGGTTTCGTAGTCATGAAATAAAAAAGTCGGGCGAGCGGCAGAGTCAGACACCAGTAATACCATCCTGTTAAAAAATGACGTCACTATGGTAAACGATCGTGCGGGTCAGACCGAATAAAAAGCACCGCCGCGTCGCAAATTTGCGCGCCAGCTTCAGAGAAAAATCTGCGTTCTGTCACATTTTTTTGCAATTAAGCCAGGTAACGACATCAGAACTCCCGTAAAAAGGTCATCGATTTTTAATGACCTGAGGATATACCGTTGAAACGCCGTCTGTTTATTGCTGTTTCTTTACTCGCATCGAGTGTCTCATCTGCTTTTGCGGCCGAACCACTGGACTTTTCGCCGCAGCCTCCGGCCATCCAGGCGGGTTCATGGGTGCTGATGGATTACACGACTGGTCAAATTTTAACGGCGGGCAACGAACATCAGCAACGTAACCCGGCGAGCCTCACCAAGCTGATGACGGGCTATGTGGTGGATCGGGCCATTGACAGCCATCGCATTTCGCCGGATGACATTGTCACCGTAGGGCGTGACGCGTGGGCAAAAGGGAACCCGGTGTTTGACGGTTCGTCGCTGATGTTTCTGAAAGAGGGCGATCGCGTCACCGTGCGTGATTTAAGCCGCGGTCTGATTGTCGATTCCGGCAACGATGCCTGCGTGGCGCTGGCCGATCATGTGGCGGGCGGGCAGCCGCAGTTTGTGAAGATGATGAACGACTACGTGCAGAAGCTGAACCTGCGTGATACGCACTTTGAAACCGTCCACGGTCTGGACGCGCCGGGCCAGCACAGCTCGGCCTATGACCTGGCCGTGCTCTCCCGGGCCATCATTCACGGTGAGCCAGAGTTTTATCATATGTACAGCGAAAAGAGTCTCACCTGGAACGGCATCACCCAGCAAAACCGTAACGGCCTGCTGTGGGATAAAACCATGAACGTGGACGGCCTGAAAACGGGGCATACCTCAGGAGCAGGCTTTAACCTTATTGCCTCCGCGGTGGACGGTCAGCGTCGTTTGATTGCGGTGGTGATGGGAGCGGACAGCCCGAAAGGGCGCGAGGACCAGGCGCGTAAGCTACTGCACTGGGGACAACAGAACTTCGATACGGTGCAGATCCTGCATAACGGTAAAAAAGTGGGAACAGAGCGTATCTGGTACGGCGATAAAGAACAGGTGAAACTGGGCACCGACCAGGACTTCTGGCTGGCCCTGCCGAAAGCGGAAGTACCGAACATCAAAGCCAAATACGTGCTGGATAAAAAAGAGCTGGAAGCACCGATTGCCGCGCATCAGCGGGTCGGGGAGATCCAGCTCTATGACCGCGACAAGGTCGTGGCGCACTGGCCTCTGGTCACTCTGGAAGCCGTTGATAAGGGAGGCGTATTCTCACGCCTGAGCGATTATCTTCACCACACGCTTTAACCGCTGATGGGCAGACTGGCAGGGTTGCGAGTCTGCTCACATAATAAACACTCCTCGTTTGCCGATAATAGAAATCCTGCTTTATGGTGTATAAATATACAGTGCTAATCGGAGGCAGCATGGACTACAGCATCAAGCAGCAACAGAAACGTAAGATTGCGGGTTTTCATCTTGTTGGGCCGTGGGAAAAAACGGTCAAGCAGGGCTTTGAACAGCTGGTCATGTGGGTAGACGGGCGTCACATTGAGCCGCTGGAGTGGGTGGCGGTCTATTACGATAACCCCGATGAGGTTCCGGCAGAAAAACTGCGCTGCGATACGGCCGTTACCGTACCGGATGATTTCGTCATCCCGGAAAACAGCGAAGGGGTGATGATGACCGAAATCGCGGCCGGTGATTATGCCGTGGCGACGGCGCGCGTGGAAAACTACGACTTTGCAACCCCGTGGTATCAGTTCTTTAATTCCCTGCTGCAGGATAATAAATATCAGATGGTGCTTAAGCCCTGCTTTGAGCGCTATCTCAATGATGGCAACGCGGACGGCTACTGGGATATTGAAATGTTTATCGCGGTAGAGCACAAAACGGTTTAAGCCTGCTCAATGAAGGGTTTTTCAGCCGGGAGCGATCCGCCCGGCTGAAAACACAGTACAATTGTGATTTGCCGTGTTGCTGGAGAGCGGGTGTGCGTCCCGACAAATCATTAACCCCTTTTGAAATTCGCTTATATAAACATTACCGCGTGGTGCACGGGTGTCGCATCGCGCTGGCGTTCGTGTTGACCTTTGTACTGGTCAGGTTGCTGGATATACCGGAAGGAACGTGGCCGCTGATCACGCTGGTGGTGGTGATGGGGCCAATCTCATTTTGGGGAAACGTTGTCCCGCGCGCCTTCGAGCGAATAGGTGGTACCGTGCTTGGCTCTGCCCTGGGGCTGATTGCCCTGAAGCTTGAGCTCATCTCATTTCCAGTGATGCTGGCATGGTGCGGTGCCGCCATGTTCCTGTGCGGCTGGCTGGCGCTGGGCAAACGGCCTTATCAGGCGCTGCTGATTGGTATCACTCTCGCGGTCGTGGTCGGCGCGCCAGCAGGGGATATGACCACGGCGATGTGGCGAAGCGGGGATGTTATTCTGGGCTCGCTGCTCGCCATGCTGTTTACCGGCATCTGGCCGCAGCGGGCTTTTCTGCACTGGCGTATCCAGATGGCTAACTACGTCACGGCGTTTAACCGCGTTTACCAGGCGGGGTTTTCACCGAATCTGGTTGAGCGTCCCCGGCTGGAAAAGCATCTGCAAACCATCCTCAACGACGTGGTCAAAATGCGCGGCCTGATAGTACCAGCCAGTAAAGAGACCCATATTCAGAAAGCGATTTTCGAAGCTATCCAGACGGTCAGCCGCAATCTGGTGTGCATGCTTGAACTGCAAATCAATGCGCACTGGGCCACGCGTCCCAGCCATCTGTTGATGCTTAACGCCCAGACCCTCAAAGAGACGCAGATGATGACGCAGCAGACCCTGCTGACCATCGCCCATGCGCTCTATGAAGGCAACCCGCAGCCCGTGCTGGCGAACAGCGAGCGGCTCAATGAAATCGTGGCGGAACTGAAGCAGTTAATCAACGAGCGGCAGGGCGATAACGTGGCGGAAACGCCCATTCACGGCTATGTCTGGCTGAGCCTGGAGCTGGCGCGACAGCTTGAGCTGCTATCGCACCTGATTTGTCGGGCGCTGCGCAAATAAAACGCGGATGTGACGCCTGCTGCTTCGATTCAGCAGCAATTGGGGTTATGATAGCTTTAAACGATATAGCCATTGTCATTCGCAGCCGCTGTCAGTAAGGTTATTGTTACAGCGGTTGCTTTAACGAATCCGAATCTCACATTATCAGGGGTGTAAAAAATGGAAACTATCAAGCCTTCGTTCCAGGATGTTCTGGAATTCGTCCGCCTGTTCCGCCGCAAAAACAAACTGCAGCGTGAAATCCAGGACGTTGAGAAGAAGATCCGTGACAACCAGAAACGTGTTCTGCTGCTCGACAACCTGAGCGACTACATCAAGCCGGGCATGAGCGTTGAAGCTATTCAGGGCATCATCGCCAGCATGAAGAGCGACTATGAAGACCGCGTTGATGATTACATCATCAAAAATGCCGAGCTGTCCAAAGAGCGTCGCGACATCTCTAAAAAGCTGAAAGCGATGGGCGAAATCAAAAACGCCGAAGCTAAAAGCGAATAATCGCAGCGAATTGTGAAAAAGGCTCTCTGGTGACAGGGAGCCTTTTTTATTTGACGATCAACGGTCCGCTGATTTGTAGGTCGGGTCAGGCGCAGCCACCAGCCGACAATTCTACCCGACGCAGAAAAGCAAAAAGCCTGCTTCAAAAGCAGGCTTTTTAAATTTTGGCTCCTCTGACTGGACTCGAACCAGTGACATACGGATTAACAGTCCGCCGTTCTACCGACTGAACTACAGAGGAATCGTTGTGGAGGCTTATCTTAGCGGCGAAAAAACTTTTGTCAAACCTGATCTTAGGGAAAATCGACTGATTGCCGATTCTGTCGTCAGTTTGTTGTAAATACACACATCTTTTTCAGGAAAATACTTTGCAGGATTAGCATTTCTCCCCCATCATTTGAAATGGAGTTTCAACTATTCTCGCTAAGGTCCATTTTGAACGTCACTGCCCCTATGCGCCAGGCGATCGTGCGCACGCCATGGTACGCAAAACGTAAAAGCTATCGTGTTCTGTTCTGGCGTGAAATCACCCCTCTTGCCGTGCCTATTTTCCTGGAAAATACCTGCGTTCTGCTGATGGGAGTGCTGAGCACCTTCCTGGTAAGCTGGCTGGGGAAAGAGGCGATGGCGGGGGTCGGGCTGGCAGACAGCTTTAACATGGTGGTGATGTCATTCTTTGCCGCCATCGATCTCGGGACGACGGTTGTGGTGGCCTTTAGTCTCGGCAAGCTGGATCCCAAACGCGCGCGCGAGGCTGCACGTCAGTCGCTGATGATCATGACCCTCTTTTCGATTGTTCTGGCGGCGGTGATCCACTATTTCGGTAAAGATATTATCGATTTTGTCGCCGGGGAAGCCACGAACGAGGTCAAAGACCTGGCGCTGACCTATCTCGAAATGACCGTCTTAAGCTATCCGGCGGCGGCCATCGCGTTGATTGGCAGCGGCGCGCTGCGCGGGGCAGGTAACACCAAAATCCCGCTGCTGATCAACGGTGGGATGAATATCCTGAATATCATCATCAGCAGCGTGCTGATCTACGGCGCGTTCTCGTGGGATGGTCTGGGGTTCGTCGGGGCCGGGCTGGGATTAACCATATCACGCTATATCGGTGCGGCGGCCATCATCGGGGTCCTGATGACGGGGATTACCCCCTCGCTGCGTCTTACGCTTAAGAGCTACTTCCGGCCCTTTAATTTCGCCATTATCTGGGAAGTGATGGGGATTGGTATTCCCGCGAGCATTGAATCCGTGTTGTTCAACGGTGGGAAGCTGCTCACGCAGATGTTTGTCGCCGGAATGGGCACCGACGTTATCGCCGGTAACTTTATCGCCTTCTCCATCGCCTCGCTGATTAACCTGCCGGGTAACGCCCTTGGGTCGGCATCAACCATCATCACGGGGAAACGGCTCGGGAAAGGGCAGATAGGCCAGGCGGAGCGGCAGCTGCGCCATGTGTTCTGGCTGTCGACGATTGGGCTGACGCTGATCGCCTGGGGCACCGCGCCGTTTGCCGGGCTGATGGCCGCGTTCTATACCCACGAAGATGACGTGAAAGAGGTGGTGAAGATCCTTATCTGGCTCAACGCCGCCTTTATGCCCATCTGGGCGGCATCCTGGGTGTTGCCTGCCGGGCTGAAAGGGGCGCGCGATGCCCGTTTTGCCATGTGGGTGTCCATGCTTGGCATGTGGGGGTGTCGCGTTGTGGCGGGCTATACGCTGGGCGTGGTGCTGGGCTGGGGCGTGGTGGGCGTCTGGCTGGGGATGTTCCTTGACTGGGCCGTACGCGGGGGGCTGTTCTACTGGCGCATGGTCAGCGGGCGCTGGCTGTGGAAATATCCGCGACAAAGTGCCTGACAATTGCGCGAAATGGAGAATAATTCGGCAAACGATCGGAAATATGCATTCTGCCTTTGACATCATCGGGGAGCATCGATAATATGCGCCCCGTTCACACGATTCCTCTGTAGTTCAGTCGGTAGAACGGCGGACTGTTAATCCGTATGTCACTGGTTCGAGTCCAGTCAGAGGAGCCAAATTTGAAAAGCCTGCTTTTGAAGCAGGCTTTTTGCTTTTCTGCGTCAGGTAAATGCAAAACGGCAACCTTGTTGTAATGCCGATCAGTTAAGGATCGGTTGACCGATCCAGTGGCTGTGTAAGAATCCGGAAATGTTTACCCGTTTCCGGATTTTTTTATGCACATTGGACAGGCTCTTGATCTGGTATCACGTTACGATTCTCTGCGTAACCCTCTGACTTCTCTGGGCGACTATCTTGACCCGGAACTGATTTCCCGCTGCCTTGAAGAATCCGGCACCGTCACGTTACGCAAACGGCGCCTTCCTCTGGAAATGATGGTCTGGTGCATTATCGGTATGGCCCTTGAGCGTAAGGAGCCGGTTCATCAGATAGTTAACCGGCTGGATATCATGTTACCCGGCAACCGTCCGTTCGTTGCCCCCAGTGCCGTGATCCAGGCCCGTCAGCGGCTGGGAAGCGAAGCCATCCGCCGCGTGTTCACGCAAACAGCGCAGCTCTGGCATAACGCCACACCGCATCCGCACTGGTGCGGCCTGACACTGCTGGCCATCGATGGTGTGTTCTGGCGCACACCGGATACGCCGGAAAACGATAGCGCCTTTCCCCGCCAGACGCATGGCGGAAACCCGGCACTCTACCCGCAGGTAAAAATGGTCTGCCAGATGGAACTGACCAGCCATCTGTTGACGGCAGCGGCCTTCGGCACGATGAAAAACAGCGAAAATGAGCTCGCGGAGCAACTGATAGAGCAGACCGGCGATAACACCCTGACGTTAATGGATAAAGGCTATTACTCGCTGGGGCTGCTGAATGCGTGGAGCCAGGCGGGAGAACACCGTCACTGGATGCTCCCGCTCAGAAAGGGAGCACAGTATGAAGAGGTCAGAAAGCTGGGTAAAGGCGACTATCTGGTGAAGCTGAAAACCAGCCCACAGGCACGAAAAAAATGGCCGGGTCTGGGAGATGAGATGACAGCCCGCCTGCTGACCGTAACGCGCAAAGGGAAAACCAGCCATCTGCTGACGTCGATGACGGACGCCATGCGCTATCCCGGAGGAGAAATGGCAGACCTGTACAGCCATCGCTGGGAAATAGAGCTGGGGTACAGGGAGATAAAACAAACGATGCAACTGAGCAGGCTGACGCTGAGGAGTAAAAAGCCGGAGCTTGTGGAGCAGGAGTTATGGGGCGTGTTACTGGCGTATAATCTGGTGCGATATCAGATGATTAAAATGGCGGGCCATCTGAAAGGATACTGGCCGAATCAGCTGAGCTTCTCAGAATCATGCGGCATGGTCATGAGAATGCTGATGACGCTGCAGGGCGCTTCACCAGGGCGTATCCCGGAGCTGATGCGTGATCTTGAAAGCATGGCGCAACTGGTAAAGTTGCCGACAAGAAGGGAAAGGGCCTTCCCGAGGGTGGTAAAGGAAAGGCCCTGGAGATACCCCACAGCCCCGAAAAAAAGCCAGTCAGTTGCTTAACTGACTGGCATTACAACCTTGTTGCCGTTTTTAGTGTTTTCACTCTCTCCCGTGGGAGAGGGATGGGGTGAGGGCATCAGACCGCACGAAATTACACACGAACCGGCGCCGTCGCCGCCTCCAGCCACGAACGCGCCTCGCTATTCACCAGCGGCGTCAGTGCCTCACGTACCTGCTGATGATACTCATCCAGCCACTGCTTTTCCTGCTCGCTCAACAGCTGCAATTCCACTTGGCTTAGATCGATCGGGATCAGCGTCAGCGAGGCAAACTTGCAGAACCCCGGTCGGCTCTCCACAATTTCTACCTGGTTTTCAATACGGATACCGTGGCTATCGCCCAGATAGTATCCCGGCTCAATGGTCATGATGTTCCCTGCCACCAGCGGCCACGGGTTCACCTTTTTGGCGATGCGATGCGGGTTTTCGTGGATCAGAAGCTGGTGGCCCACGCCGTGCCCGGTACCGTGATCGTAATCCAGCCCCATCTCCCACAGCGGACGACGCGCGAAAGCATCCAGCTGGTGCCCCTGCGTACCGGAAGGGAACTGCAGGGTAATGAGCGACAGAAAACCTCTCAGCACGGCGGTGTAGTGCAGACGCTGCTGCGAGGGGACATTACCCCACGCCAGCGTGCGCGTGGCATCGGTGGTGCCGTTAGCGTACTGACCGCCCGAATCGTTCAGGTAAAAATGATCATGACCGATGGGCTTGTTGCTGGCCTCGCTTGAATGATAGTGGCACATCGCCGCATTGCTCGAAGAGGCGGAAATGGTCGCGAAACTCTGCTCGATAAAACCGGGCTGCTGTTTGCGAAATGCCAGCTGCTGCGCCTGCACTTCCAGCTCCGTTAGCGGTTGTCCCGCCGCCGCACGCAGCGGCACTTCGCGGCTCAGCCAGGCCAGGAAGTTGACCCACGCGGCGCCGTCCTGGAGATGGCACTCGCGATACCCTGCCAGCTCGACCGGGTTTTTGGTAGCCTTAATGAGGGTAATGGGATCGGTTCGCCAGACAATTTCACCGCGCGGTTCAATGGCAAAGCGCAGGGCCACCGGCGCGGAGTCGGCATCAACCATCACCCGCTTCCCTTCAGCAAGTTGCTGACAGCGTTCAATAAAGGTGTCTTGCGACGCAATCGTGAAGGCGTTCAGAACTGCATCAGGGAGTTCTGCGAGCTTATTATCGTTAACAAACCACTCAACGCGGCCGTCGCGACCGAGCAGGGCAAATGAGAGCGGTACCGGACTGGTGGGAATATCTGAGCCGCGCACGTTGAGCAGCCACGCAATGTTATCCGGCAGCGTAACGGCCAGGTAGTCAGCGTTGTTCGCGGCCAGCACGGCGGCAACGCGCTGACGTTTGTCTTCGCTGCTTTCACCGCTTATCGCAACCGGCATCTCACGGATAAGCCCCGCCGGTGCGGCAGGGCGATCGGTCCATAAGGCGTCAAACGGTGACGCGTTCAGCGGCACGAGCGTGCACGGTTTGGCAGACAGCTGCGTAAACTCGGTATTCGTCATCAGCATTGGGTCAAAACCGATGCGCGTGCCCGCCTCGACGTTGGTCGTCAGCCAGTCTGCCAGCGGCTCGTTGTGCAGATGGTGGATCTCAACCTCATCCATATTCACCTGAACGCGGGCCTGCACCTGATAGCGCCCGTCGACGAACAGCAGCGCTTTATCCCTCAGTACCAGCGCGACGCCAGCAGAGCCGTTAAAGCCTGTCAGCCAGGCCAGCCTTTCGTCGTTCGACGCGCAATTCTCGCTTTGCCAGGCATCGGTGCGCGGAACGATCATCCCGTCGAGGCTGTTTTCCTGAAGCCACTGACGCAGGGCAGAGAGCGGTGATGTGGTGTGCATGGTTTTTCCTTGTTATTAGCGGAACGGCGGCTCGTTGAAGGTACGCAGCTTGCGTGAATGCAGCTTGTCGCCTTCCGCGCGAAGTAAATCAATCGCACGAATACCGATCTGCAGATGCTCTGAGATGGCCCCTTCGTAAAAACGGTTGGCCTGGCCCGGCAGCTTAATTTCACCGTGTAGCGGCTTATCAGACACGCACAGCAGCGTGCCGTAAGGAACGCGGAAGCGATATCCCTGCGCGGCAATGGTGGCGCTCTCCATATCAATCGCCACCGCGCGGCTCAGGTTGAAGCGCAGCGCGGAGGCGGAGTAGCGCAGCTCCCAGTTGCGGTCATCCGTCGTCACTACCGTGCCGGTACGCAGGCGCTGTTTAACCTCTTCACCCGGCATACCGCTGACCTCTTTGGTGGCGTCATACAGCGCGCGCTGTACTTCGGCGATGCTCGGGATCGGGATGTCCGGCGGCAGCACCGCGTCCAGCACGTGGTCATCACGCAGATAAGCGTGGGCCAGCACGTAATCGCCAATCAGCTGGCTTTCGCGCAGGCCGCCGCAGTGGCCAATCATCAGCCACACGTCGGGGCGCAGCACCGCCAGATGGTCACAGATGGTTTTGGCGTTCGACGGGCCGACGCCGATGTTGATCAGGGTGATCCCCTGACCGTCGGCGGTGATCAGGTGCCAGGCGGGCATCTGGTGTTTTTTCCACGCCAGATCGGAGATGGCCTGCTCGGGGGCTTCGGTTTCAGCGGTGATCCAGATCCCCCCCGCGCAGGAGAGGGCGATATATGGACTGTCCGGATCAAGGATCTGGCTACAGCCCCAGCGAACGAACTCGTCCACGTAGCGGGTGTAGTTGGTAAACAGCACAAACGGCTGGAAATGCTCGGCGGGCGTGCCGGTGTAGTGGCGCAGGCGCGCCAGGGAGAAATCCACCCGACGGGCGTCAAAGTGCGACAGGGGTGAAAACTCTGCCGGGTGATAAATCCCGTCAGCCGTCTCATCGCCAATCTGTGACAGTTCCGTCGTTGGGAAGTGGCGGGTCAGTCCCGCGCTCATGGAGCGGTCAAGAGTTAGCGCCGAACCGTCAATCACGTACGGGTACGGGATCTCGTGCTGCGAAGGCTCCACGGCAATGTGCGCGCCGTAATCCTGATACAACAGCGTTAGCTGCTCTTCCAGATAGGGGCGGAACAGTGCAGGGCGGGTGACGGTGGTGCTGTAGCAGCCGGAGTGGGTAAAACGGGCGTAGGCGCGGGTTTTCGGCGTCGTGCTTGCGCTGCCGTCCCAGGTCACAGAGAGCGATGGATAAACAAAAAGGCCTTCGTTTCTGGCCTTTTGATCGGGAAGTTTCCCCGTTTCGATGTATTCGCTGATGGCGCTGCGCAGCGCGTTGACGGACTGTTCATACAGCGCGTCGAGTTTTTCCAGCGCCTGAGCCGGGGTCAGGCTGGAGCCCTTATTATTCATCTCTGTCTCCTTGTTCCACAGGTGTGCGACTCTTTCCGATAGTATGTCACACGCCTGTGAAACAAAAGGGAGATCAGGCGTGGCTCGTCTCTTTCATCAGAAGCGCCGTCGCTGCCGACAGCAGGCAGCCGGCCAGCAGATAAATCGCCACGCTGTGCCAGTTACCGCCGGAGAAGGTCACCAGCGCGGCGGCGATAAACGGCGTAAACCCGCCGCCGACCACGCTTGCCACCTGGTAGCCCACGCCCGCGCCGCTGTAGCGGTAGCTGGCGCCGAACAGTTCGGTAAACATCGGCTGCTGCACGCAGACCACCATATCGTGGGCGATGTTGGCGAGCATAATGGCGAAGAAGACAATCCAGAACACAGACTGAGCCTCCAGCGCCATAAAGAACGGCCAGGCGCTGAGGGTGCCAATCAGCGCGCCGGTGATGTAGACGCGGCGGCGACCAAACCGGTCCGCCAGCCAGGCGAAGCAGGGGATGGTCAGGCAGCTGATCCCGCCAACCAGCAGACCGATATTGAGGAACAGTTCACGGGGCAGGCCGAGATTCTGCGTCGAGTAGTTCAGCGCAAAGGCGGTGACGATATACATCGTCAGCAGCTCGCACAGGCGCAGGGCGATGATTTTCAGAAAAGCGCCAGGGTGCCGAATCAGGGCTTCCATCACCGGCAGCCGTTTTTTGACGGACGGCTCCTCACGCTGCTGCTGTTCGAACTCTGCCGACTCATCCATCCCATTGCGGATCCACAGGGCGGCAATGACCAGCACGATGCTGAAGATAAACGGGATGCGCCAGCCCCAGCTCAGAAACTGCGCGTCGGTGGTGAGCTGGCTGATTAACGACACCAGCCCTGTAGAAAGTAACAGCCCGACGCCGTACCCCACCTGCACGCCGCTGCTGTAAAACGCTTTCTTGTTTTTTGGCGCACTTTCAACGGATAACAGCGCCGCCCCGCCCCATTCGCCGCCCACGGCGAAGCCCTGAATGGCGCGCAGCGTCACCAGCAGCACAGGCGCCCACCAGCCAATAGCGGAAAACGACGGGAGAATGCCAATCAGCGCGGTGGCAATCCCCATCATCCAGACGGTAAGCATCAGCATCCGCTTGCGGCCAAGCCGGTCGCCGAAGTGGCCGAAAATCACCCCGCCAAGCGGGCGAAACAGAAAGCCAACGCCGAAGGTGGCAAACGCGGCGAGGGTGCCCATCGCGGGGCTAACCTGAGGGAAAAACTCGCGGTTAAACACCAGCGCGGCGGTAATGCCGTAAAGCAGAAAATCATACCAGTCGACGACGGCACCTGCGAAGCTGCCGAGTGCAGCGCGGCGGGCGCGATTGAGCGAAGGTGTCTCCTCGTTGGGACGATCGGAGATGAGGGTGGAGTCCATAGTTATCCTGTCCGTACTGTTTTTTATTATTGGTATAAGAAAAGGTCACTCACATAGCTGTCGTCATATAAACGGAACCTATGAGACTACCGCGACAAAACGCCTGAGAAAACGTTTTTATCTTTCCGGAAGGCGCTGAATAAATAAATTTCATTTTCCCCTGCCTCGAGATAAATCAGTCTGTTTGGCTCCGGTTCGTGCTGAATGGATTACAGTAATAGATACCGCTGCGTGACTAAAGCTGAGGGAAAAACGATGCAACGTAACTTTTCGGCATTCTGGATGGTCCTGTTTTTATTCGCCGCACCGCTTCATGCCGAGCCGAAAGTCTATGGCGAACAGCGTATTAGCGGCTGGTGGAATGCGCTGACGGATGATATCTCCCAGACCTGGGAAGAGCCGCAACGTTACGATCTGTACCTGCCGTTTCTGAGCTGGCACGCCCGCTTTATGTACGACAAAGAAAAAACCGACAATTACAACGAAATGCCGTGGGGCGGCGGCCTGGGCGTGTCCCGCTATAACGAAGAGGGCAACTGGAGCGCGCTTTTCGCAATGATGTTCAAGGACTCGCACAACGAATGGCAGCCCGCGATGGGCTATGGCTGGGAGAAGGGCTGGTATCTGGATAATGCCAAAGATTTCCGCCTTGGGCTCGGTGCCGCCGCGGGCATCACGGCGCGAGATGATTTTGCAAACTATGTGCCTCTGCCGTTCATCTTCCCGCTGTTTTCAGCTGGCTATAAGCGCGTTACCGTCCAGTTCACCTATATTCCCGGAACGTATAACAACGGCAACGTGCTCTTTGCCTGGCTGCGCTTAGGCTTTTAAAGGGTGATCACCTTTTTTGCCACGGCGTTAGACAAGACCAGCATGGAGAAGAGAACAGAGGTGACGAACGTAAGCACAATCAGCGCCAGCTTCATACCGAGAGAGGTCACCGGTATCAGCGCCGTCAGCAGATGAAACACCGAGTAGTGCACAATATATACGCCGGTCATCGTTTTGCTGATGGCGGCCAGAATGGACTCCTTTAATTCAGCATTGCGGCGAAAGCGAACGCCGTTCGCCGCAATCACCAGGGCAATAATCAGGATGTAGATCTGCGAGCCGGTGAGAATAAAGGCGTTTCTGTCGGCCTTAAACAGGGCAAAAAAGAAGTGGCGCTCGTAAAACCAGGTGAAGAGATAGATAAACGGGATGGCGACAACCGCCGCCCGGACCACATTTTTGCGGCTTATCCACTCGGCCACTTTTGGGTCGCAGAAGAGCTGCCCGGTCAGATAAAACAGCAGCCATGTCCACAGCCGATACTGCGGCGAAAGCGAAAGGACGTGCGTTTCAGGATAAAGCGCCGATAGCAGATCGTATCCGTAGGAAAAGCACAGCAGAGCAGCAATCGCGCCGCAGAACAGCGCTCTCCGCTGGCTAAGCCACTCCACTGCCGGGTGGAAGGTGTAAATCACCACAAAGGCGAACACGAACCAGGGCTGAATTAAATACCCGCGCTGATAAGGCTCCCAGAGGTAGTAGATCGTTATCCAGAACAGAAAAACAATCACCAGACTTTTTATTTTACCCAGCTGCCAGCGCGTGCCGTGCCGGGATTGCCCGTCCAGATAGCCCGACACCACAAAAAACAGCGGCGTGGCGATGGTCGAGATAAAGGTTAAAAAGCCCAGGATCCAGTGATAGTCATAGTCATAATGATCCCAGGTATTGTAGATGGTGAAGAAGGTGACCGCCGTCATACAGCCCAGCGTCTTGATAATGTTCAGCCCTGTCGCATTCATTGTTGTTTGGCTTCGTCCTTACGATGGAAACAAGCATAGATCACGGGGAGTACCAGTAGCGTCAGGATTGTAGCAAACCCCAGTCCAAACATAATCACAACGGCCATGCTCTGGAAGAAAACATCCAGCAGCAGCGGTGCCAGGCCAAGTACGGTCGTGAACGCGGTGAGCAGGATAGGGCGCAGGCGCGAGGTGGCGGCATAAACGATCGCGCTGTGCTGATCCTTGTGCGTTTTCTGCTGTTCGATCTCTTCCACCAGCACGATGCCGTTGCGGATGAGCATTCCGCTCAGGCTCAGCAGACCAATCAGCGCCATAAAGCCAAAGGGAATGCCGGTAATTAAAAATCCTGGCGTGACGCCAATCAACGCCAGCGGTACGGTTAGCCAGATCGCGACGGCATTTTTTACCGAGCTGAACATCAGCACCGTAATGACAAACATCACCAGATACCCGAGAGGTAGCGTAGTGAACAGCCCTTGCTGCGCTTCGCTGGAGTTTTCCGCGTCGCCCCCCCACTCGATGCTGTAGCCGTGTGGCAGGGGAAGGGCATCCACCTGCGGCTTCACGCGGGCGAGAATATCACCGGAGGTTTGCTGGCTCAGCGGGTCCGGATCCGTCTGAACCGTCAGTACCCGCGAGCGGTCGCGTCGAAGGATGAGCGGATCTTCCCACTCCAGCGTGAAGCTGCTGACGACGTTACTCAGCGGGATATACTGCTGCCGCGCATGGCTCCACACCAGCACGTTGTTCAGGTGGCTGGCGTCCAGCCTTTCGCTTTCCGGAGGCCTCACCACCACGGGCAGCAGGTCACTGCCTTCCCGATACAACCCCGCCCGGCTGCCGGAGAAATTCATCTCCAGCGCGTTGTCGACGTCCTGCTTATCCACGCCAAGCTCGCGTCCCAGCGCGGCGACGTACTGCGGACGGATCACTTTGCTGCGGTTTTGCCAGTCGTTTCGGACGCTCCCCGTGGCCGGGTCGCGCGCCAGGATATCGTCCACCTGGCTGGCAATCAGACGCAGCCTGTCAGGATCCGGGCCTTTAATGCGCACTTCAATGGCGCTGTCGCCGGAGGGCCCAAACATCACCCGTTTCGTACTGGCGTTGACCTGCGGATAGTTACGCGCGATGTACTCATCCACGTAGCGCGTCAGCGCGGAGATGCTGCGCCGGTCATCCATACGCACCATGATCTGCGCGTAGTTGCTGTACTGCCGCTGTCCGCTGTAGGTCAGAATAAAGCGCATGCTCCCCTGACCAATGGTCGAGACGGTGGTTTCCACGCCGGGCCGTCCCTTGATGGTTTTCTCAATGTCGCCGGTCATTTTCTCGGTCCATTTGATATCTGTCCCGTAGGGTAACCAGAGGTCGACAAAGAAAATCGGCGTATTGGACGACGGGAAAAAGTTTTGCCGCACCGCGCCAAACCCCCAGACAGACGCGGCCAGCAGGGCGGCCATCACTACCAGCGTCGGCGCTTTATGGTGCAGCAGTGCGTTCAGCAGGTGCTGGTAAAGGCGGTAGAGACGTTTATCGTAAGGATCTGACTCGTCAGTAGTGTCCGGTGCGCTGTCGTTTTTAAACAACCACCACTTAATCAGCACCGGGGTGAGGGTGAGCGCCGAGAACCAGCTCAGCATCAGGGAAATCAGCAGCACCTGGAACAGAGATTTACAGTATTCCCCGGTGGAATCCTGCGATAACCCGATAGGAGCAAACGCAAGGATGGCGATCACCGTCGCCCCCAGCAGCGGCAGGGCGGAGCGGCGGATGATGTTGTTTACGGCGGTTAACAGCGGGGAGCCCTGCTGCCGGGCAATCAACACCCCTTCGACAATCACGATGGCGTTATCCACCAGCATGCTGAGGGCGATAATCAGCGCCCCGAGCGAGATGCGCTGTAGCTCAATGCCACACAGATACATAATCAGCAGCGTGCCCAGCACGTTAAGGGCGAGAGAAACCGCGATGATGATCCCGCTGCGTACCCCCATAAAGATCAGCAGCACGCCGATGACAATCGCCAGCGCCATCAGGAAGTTAATAATAAAACCGTTAACAGAATGGCCCACTTCGGCTGCCTGATCGTAAAACAGATCTATCTGTATGCCTGCCGGTTTTTCCGCCGACATCTGGTTTAGCTTCGCCTCCAGCGCGTGGCCCACGTCGATCACGTTCACGCCGGGAATAAACGAGACGCCCATGGTGACGGCTTTTTTGCCGTTGGCATGGTAGATACTGGCGGGCGATTCGTTCAGCCCGCGCGACAGCGTGGCGATATCCCGCAGGCGCGTCGCCGCCCCGGTGCCGGTAGGCGTGATGATGAGATCCGCCAGTTCATCGAGATTCTCGAACTCACCGGTCGGGTGCAGACGAATGGATTCGCTGCCGGAGGTGATTTCTCCGGCGCTGGAAACGACGTTGAGCCTGCTGAGCAGGGCGGAAAGCTGGTTCAGCGTAATGCCGCGCGCGGCCATTTTGGTCAGGGAAATATCGATGTTGACCTGTTGGCTAATGGCCCCGCCGATGGCGACCTTCGCAACGCCGGGAACCAGAATCAACGCGCGGCGCAGCTGCTCTGCATATCTCACCAGTTCAGGATTACTGAATTCATTCCCGGAAATGGCGAAGAAGAAGCCGAATACGTCGCCGAAATCGTCATTCACAAAGGGCGTGACAACGCCGGGCGGGAACTGACGCGAGGCATCGCCCACGCGGCGGCGCAGCTCATCCCAAATCTGCGGCAGTTCGTTCGAGTGATAGCGTGAAGCGATATTGACGGTGATTTGCGACAGCCCGTTTGAAGAGATGGAGCTCACGTTGTCCAGATAAGGCAACTGCTGAAGGGCATTCTCCAGCGGCAGCGTCACCTCTTCTTCAACCTGTTGAGCGGATGCGCCGGGGTAGTGGGTGACCACCACTGCGGTTTTGATGGTAAAGGCGGGATCTTCCAGCCTGCCGATATTCAACAGGGCGAAAATCCCCCCAATGCCCAGCAGCAGAATCGTTAGCCAGACGCGAACCGGGTTATTAATAAATTGACGAGTGATATCCATTACAGTCCCCGCTCACGCGTCCAGATACGCACCGGCTGGTTAGCATGGAGCTCTCCCACGCCTGCGGCCACCACGCGCTCGCCCGCCTTAAGCCCGCTGGTGATCGTCACGCCTTCGGTTATCACTTGCCCCACGCTGACCTTGCGGTCTTCAAGATGGAGCGTGTCGCCTTCTCCCGCCACAACCCAGACGTGCGGCTCATTGCGTGGGCTGTTGTCCGGGTTAAAGACGGCCTCAACCGGTACAACCAGCGCCTGAGCGCCCGCGCCAGCCGGGAGGTTGGTTAAATTGATGGTAACCGTACCGCTTACGCCACCGACGGCGGGAAAATCCTCTGGTCGCGGCATGGTCAGTATCACCTGCCAGGTCAGGGTATTACTGTCGCTGCTGCCCGAGTGCTCTTTGTAGACGGCGGTAAATTCCCGATCCGGAATAGCGTTAATTCTCACTACCGGACGATACTGCGCGTTGCGGATATCAAAGGTCTTAAACAGGTTTTCAGGGATGCTGAACACCACGTCAAGCAGATCGGTGCGGGTTAACGTCGCGATGGGCTGACCAGCAGACACCACCTGATGGTTTCGGACATGTACGCTGGCCGCCGTCCCGCTGAAGGGGGCGACGAGCGTCATCTGATTCAACTCTTCTCGGGCAATCTGCAGCGCCGCATTCGCCGAATCGCGGTTCGCACGCTGCACGTCCATTTCGGCTTTCGAAATCGCCTGGCGGCCCGCCAGCGTCTGGAAGCGATCGAACTGCCTCTGGGCCAGCGTCGCCGCCGTCTGCCTGTCGTTAACCCGCTGCTGGGCTTCACGGGCGTTCAATCTTGCAAGCTGTTGGCCCTGCTTGATGGCTGCGCCCTGACGCACATCGAGCGCTTCAATTTGACCAGCGCGCTTGAAGGAAAGGTCTGTGGCATCGCCCGATTCAATGCGGGCGGGAAAAACGCGCTGCTGGGCATGACCGGGGACCGTCACCTCCGCCACTTTAACCATTCTGGGCAGGGGGGAGGCTTGTTCAGGTTTAGGATCGCACGCCGTGAGCGTTAACAAAACGAACGGTAAAAGAGAGAGGTAGCGGTTCACTGTATTCCCCTAATAAATAACTGTTTTATTTATTCCATAACCTGGACAGGGGTGACACTATTCTGCCAGAACAGTGACGACCATATAGGTAAATAAACCAATCGCCGTGCTGGCGATAATGGCAAGCGCAATAAACATACCCAGTCGGATCAGGCTTATGCCATACATACATTCCTCCATGAGCCGGAAGCGGTAACTCACTATGAGCATAGTCGGCGAAAAGATAAATGTTAAATAACCATTAGCAGCGGGGACGCGCTAAACCTGAAATTCCTGTGCTACGTTTAATATTATTCATCTCTTTTACCGTAACTGGCATTAAGGGCAACCCCCTGCATTTAATGCGTTTTTTGCTTCATTCACTCTCATGTTGGTTATAAAAAGGATGCTCGATATGTATAAAAACATTCTCGTTCCGGTGGATGTCTACGAGACAAGCCTGGCGGATAAAGCGTTGCAGCATGCACAGTTTCTGGCGCAAAGCGCATTGGGTGACATTCATTTGCTGCACGTCATGCCAAAATTTTCAGCCGAGCTGACGCGCGGTTTTATTTCAGATGCGCGAAAGATGGATGAATATATGATTAATAATTCAAAAGAAAAACTGTCTGACCTGGTCAAAAAATTGAATATGCCAGAAGAGCGCGTTCACCTCCATGTTCGTAGCGGAAATGTTCGTGATGAGGTTATTAAGCTGGCGGATGAACTTGCTGCTGGCGCGATTATCGTCGGCTCCCGCAATCCAAATATTCAAACCCATTTGTTAGGATCGGAGGCGGCAAGTATTGTCCGTTACGCCCATGTTCCTGTTTTCGTTATTCGTTAATTTCATGAAAGCAAGGTGATTTCTGAATAGAACCTGAGGAAGTAACAATGAAAACAGGAAAACCTGAACGTCCGTATTATCAACAAACCGTTGATGAAACCCTGTCGAATATCCACTCCACTCTGGAAGGACTTAGCGGCACTGAGGCATCAGCCCGACTTCAGCAGCATGGTGAGAATGCGTTACCGCAAAAAAAGGGTAAACCCGCCTGGCTGCGCTTCCTGGCGCATTTTAACGATGTACTGATTTACGTTCTGCTGGTGGCCGCGTTGCTTAAGCTCTTTATGGGCCACTGGGTAGACATGTTTGTGATCCTCGGGGTTGCCATCATTAACGCGCTGATCGGCCATATCCAGGAGAGCAATGCTGAAAAATCGTTGCAGAGTATTCGCAATATGCTCGCCAGCGAAGCCGTGGTGGTACGACAGGGGAATCATGAAACGATCCCCACCACGTCGCTGGTCCCGGGTGATATCGTGGTGATCCGCGCCGGGGATCGTATCCCTGCGGACCTGCGCGTAATTGAAGCGCATAACCTTCGCGTGGAGGAGGCCATCCTGACCGGCGAATCCACCGTTGTTGAGAAAAACAGCGATGCGTTAAGCGGGGAACTGCCTTTAGGTGACCGGTATAATCTGCTCTACTCAGGCACCACCGTCAGCTCCGGCGGCGGTAAAGGCGTGGTGGTGGCAACCGGGGGCGAGACCGAGCTTGGCCACATCAACCAGATGATGTCCGACATTGAAAAGCACCGCACGCCGCTGATGGTGCAGATGGACAAGCTCGGTAAGACCATCTTCATCACTATCCTGGTGATGATGGTAGCGCTGTTCGTCTTTAGCCTCCTGTTCCGGGATATGCCGGTTTCTGAACTGGTACTGTCGCTTATCAGCCTCGCCGTTGCCGCCGTGCCGGAAGGCCTGCCGGCCATCATTTCCATCATCCTTTCGCTTGGCGTACAGGCCATGGCGCGTCGCAAGGCCATTATTCGCAAGTTGCCCACGGTGGAAACCCTGGGCGCAATGACGGTCATCTGCTCGGATAAAACCGGCACCCTGACGATGAATGAAATGACGGTCAAAGCGGTGATTACCGCTGACACGACCTATCGCGTGGAGGGCGACAGCTACGAACCGGTGGGGAATATTCACCCCGTAGATGACCCGACGCCCGTCAGCGTGACCCAGGGTTCTCTGCTGGAACGCTACCTGCGCACCATTGACCTCTGCAATGACAGCCAGCTGATCAAAGACGAGCAGGGGCTGTGGAAAATCACCGGAGGGCCAACCGAGGGCGCCCTGAAGGTGCTGGCGGCAAAAATCCCGCTCCCACCGCTTGATACCGAAATGCGCAGTAAAATCCCGTTTGATTCGCAGTATAAATATATGTCCACGCTGTATCGGCTGGGTGATGAAGAGGTGATTTTAATTACCGGCGCGCCGGACGTCCTGTTCCGTCTCTGCCAGTACCAGCAGACGAATGACGGACAGCAGCCGTTCGATCAGCCTTACTGGGAAGGGAAGATTGAAGAATATGCCCGGGAAGGGTTGCGCATGGTGGCTGCGGCCTGGAAACCTGCCCACGAGGGACAACGCGAGCTGGATCACCCGGACCTGCAGGATGGCGTGATCCTGCTCGGTATTGCAGGAATGATGGATCCGCCGCGTCCGGAGGCCATTACCGCGATTGCCGACTGTCTGCAGGCCGGGATCCGCGTGAAAATGATCACCGGCGACCACCCGCAAACGGCCATGAGCATCGGGCAAATGCTGGGGATTGGTAACGCCGCAAGCGCGATCACCGGACGCGAGCTGGAGGCGATGGATGACCGTCAGCTGAGCGACGCCGCGCAGCAGTATGATATTTTCGCCCGAACCAGCCCGGAGGATAAATTCCGCCTCGTGCAGGCCCTGCAAAGTAAACAGGAAGTGGTGGGCATGACCGGGGATGGCGTAAACGATGCCCCGGCGCTCAAGCGGGCGGATGTGGGTATCGCCATGGGGATTAAGGGGACTGAGGTCACCAAGGAAGCCGCCGACATGGTGTTAACGGATGACAACTTTGCCACCATTGCCAGTGCGGTCCACGAGGGACGGCGGGTTTACGATAACCTGAAAAAAACGATTCTGTTCGTTATCCCGAGCAACATCGCGCAGGCCCTGCTGATCATCATCGCGCTGCTGGCGGGGAACCTGATTCCGCTGACGCCGGTCCTGATCCTGTGGATGAACATGGCGACGTCGGCAACGCTGTCGTTTGGCCTGGCGTTTGAAGCGGGTGAGAAGGACATCATGAACCGGCCACCGCGTAAGGCGAATCTGCATGTGATGGACGGCTACGCCATCTGGCGCGTGGTGTTTGTCGGTCTGATGATTGCCATTAGCGCCTTCGTGCTGGAAGCCTGGCTACAGCCGCGCGGCTACTCGGCGGAATTCATCCGCACCGTGCTGCTGCAAACCCTGGTGACCGCGCAGTGGTTCTACATGCTCAACTGTCGCGTTAATGACGGCTTCTCGCTGAGCAAAGGTCTGCTGGCGAATAAAGGGATTTGGATCGTGAGCGGCGTACTGCTGGCGCTTCAGCTTCTTATCATTTACGCCCCGTTCATGCAGATGCTGTTTGGTACCGAAGCGCTGCCGTTCCGCTACTGGGTCATCACCTTCCTGATTGGTTTTGTGATGTTCCTTATTGTCGAGGCGGAAAAAGTGCTGACGCGCAGATGGCGCAAAACCGAGGCGTAATAGCGTAAACTGAGAAAGCCTGCCTGAGTCCAGGCTTTCTCTTTTTTGAGCACAGGAAATTATGATGCGATTTACCTGGTTCGTCCTTACGCTGTGTGCCGCTGTACCCGGCGCGTTTGCCGTAACCTATACCTTACCGCCGGAAGGCAGTCGGCTGGTGGGAACCCCGATTACCATCACCGTTCCCGAGCGCAATACGTTACCGCTTGAGGCCTTTGCTGCACAGCACGGGCTGGGGCTCAGCAATATGCTGGAAGCGAACCCGGGCGTGGATCCTTTTTTGCCCAAATCCGGCACCCGGCTGGTCATTCCTCAGCAGCTGATTTTACCCGACACCGTGCGCGAGGGGATTGTCGTTAACGTGGCGGAAATGCGTCTCTACTATTATCCGCCGGGCAGCAATACCGTCGAAGTATTGCCCATCGGCATTGGTCAGGCCGGTCGCGAAACCCCGCGTAACTGGGTCACGGCGGTTGAGCGCAAGCAGGAGGGCCCCACCTGGTCACCTACGCCGAACACGCGTCGTGCCTATGCGGCAGAGGGGAAAACGCTGCCCGCCTTCGTGCCCGCCGGGCCGGATAACCCGATGGGGCTGTATGCGATATATATCGGCAGGCTATATGCCATACACGGCACAAACTCCAATTTCGGCATTGGGCTGCGGGTGAGCCAGGGCTGTATTCGTCTGCGTAACAACGACATTAAATATCTTTTTGATAACGTCCCCGTGGGCACCCGCGTGCAGCTTATCGATCGGCCCGTTAAGGTGACCACGGAGCCGGACGGCAGCCGCTGGGTGGAGGTTCACGAACCGCTGTCGCGTAACCGGGCGGAATTTGAATCGAGCCGGAAAGTGCCTCTGCCCATCTCCGCCGCACAGCAGACACAGTTGATAAACGAGGGGGCGGGCGCTGAACTGGAACGGCGGTCGGGGATGCCGGTTAAAATCGGCATGTGAGGGCATAGTGCGGGCTGGTGCCCTCACCCCAACCCTCTCCCACGGGAGAGGGGGAACACACTAAAAACGGCAACCTAGTTGTAATGCCAGTCAGTTAAGCAACTGACTGGCTTTTTTTCGGGGCTGTGGGGTATCTCCAGGGCCTTTCCTTTACCACCCTCGGGAAGGCCCTTTCCCTTCTTGTCGGCAACTTTACCAGTTGCGCCATGCTTTCAAGATCACGCATCAGCTCCGGGATACGCCCTGGTGAAGCGCCCTGCAGCGTCATCAGCATTCTCATGACCATGCCGCATGATTCTGAGAAGCTCAGCTGATTCGGCCAGTATCCTTTCAGATGGCCCGCCATTTTAATCATCTGATATCGCACCAGATTATACGCCAGTAACACGCCCCATAACTCCTGCTCCACAAGCTCCGGCTTTTTACTCCTCAGCGTCAGCCTGCTCAGTTGCATCGTTTGTTTTATCTCCCTGTACCCCAGCTCTATTTCCCAGCGATGGCTGTACAGGTCTGCCATTTCTCCTCCGGGATAGCGCATGGCGTCCGTCATCGACGTCAGCAGATGGCTGGTTTTCCCTTTGCGCGTTACGGTCAGCAGGCGGGCTGTCATCTCATCTCCCAGACCCGGCCATTTTTTTCGTGCCTGTGGGCTGGTTTTCAGCTTCACCAGATAGTCGCCTTTACCCAGCTTTCTGACCTCTTCATACTGTGCTCCCTTTCTGAGCGGGAGCATCCAGTGACGGTGTTCTCCCGCCTGGCTCCACGCATTCAGCAGCCCCAGCGAGTAATAGCCTTTATCCATTAACGTCAGGGTGTTATCGCCGGTCTGCTCTATCAGTTGCTCCGCGAGCTCATTTTCGCTGTTTTTCATCGTGCCGAAGGCCGCTGCCGTCAACAGATGGCTGGTCAGTTCCATCTGGCAGACCATTTTTACCTGCGGGTAGAGTGCCGGGTTTCCGCCATGCGTCTGGCGGGGAAAGGCGCTATCGTTTTCCGGCGTATCCGGTGTGCGCCAGAACACACCATCGATGGCCAGCAGTGTCAGGCCGCACCAGTGCGGATGCGGTGTGGCGTTATGCCAGAGCTGCGCTGTTTGCGTGAACACGCGGCGGATGGCTTCGCTTCCCAGCCGCTGACGGGCCTGGATCACGGCACTGGGGGCAACGAACGGACGGTTGCCGGGTAACATGATATCCAGCCGGTTAACTATCTGATGAACCGGCTCCTTACGCTCAAGGGCCATACCGATAATGCACCAGACCATCATTTCCAGAGGAAGGCGCCGTTTGCGTAACGTGACGGTGCCGGATTCTTCAAGGCAGCGGGAAATCAGTTCCGGGTCAAGATAGTCGCCCAGAGAAGTCAGAGGGTTACGCAGAGAATCGTAACGTGATACCAGATCAAGAGCCTGTCCAATGTGCATAAAAAAATCCGGAAACGGGTAAACATTTCCGGATTCTTACACAGCCACTGGATCGGTCAACCGATCCTTAACTGATCGGTATTACAACCTAGTTGCCGTTTTGCATTTACCTTGCGCAGAAAAGCAAAAAGCCTGCTTTAAAAGCAGGCTTTTCAAATTTGGCTCCTCTGACTGGACTCGAACCAGTGACATACGGATTAACAGTCCGCCGTTCTACCGACTGAACTACAGAGGAATCGTGTGAACGGGGCGCATATTATCGACCTGCGTTCGCCTTGTCAAAGGGTGGATCAACGCCTTTTGATCGTTTGCTGACAAAATCGGCAATATGATGTTTTTGACAGCGGAATGCACCGTAATGGTGCGGATATACCTCTAATGGGGCAGATCGTAAACTGCTGTTTCAGTAATAAATTACCCCTCCATGATTAGGTTTCCTTATTTTCAGGCGGTTAGCGAACAATTCAGACCGCACGATAAAAGTGGCATTCATATTGCAAAACCTGTTCAACAACGACAGCCGGTTCCGGCAATGCATTTCGAACAGGGGGCAAAATGAACTTAAGACGACTGAAATACTTCGTAAAAATCGTCGATATCGGCAGCCTGACTCAAGCGGCAGAAGTGCTGCACATCGCGCAGCCTGCGCTGAGCCAGCAGGTGGCTACTCTGGAAGGCGAGATGGATCAGCAGTTACTGATCCGCACCAAACGCGGCGTCACGCCAACGGAAGCAGGCAAGATCCTGTATACCCATGCCCGCACTATCCTGCGTCAGTGTGAACAGGCGCAGCTGGCGGTGAACAACGTGGGCCAGACCCTGAGCGGGCACGTTTCTATCGGGCTGGCGCCGGGAACGGCGGCGTCCTCTATCACCATGCCGCTTCTGCAGGCCGTGCGCGCCGAGCTGCCGGAAGTGCTGGTCTATCTGCATGAAAACAGTGGTTCTGTACTGAATGACAAGCTGCTCAACGGCCAGCTGGACATGGCGGTCCTTTACGATCGCTCCCCGGTTGCCGGGATCACCAGCCAGCCGCTGCTCAAGGAAGATCTCTACCTCGTGGGCACCCGCGACTGTCCGGGCCAGAGCGTCGATCTTACCGCCGTGGCAGAGATGAACCTCTATCTGCCGCGCGACTACAGCGCCGTGCGCGTGCGTGTGGACGAAGCGTTCTCCCTGCGCCGCCTGACGGCCAAAATCATCGGCGAAATCGACTCGCTCTCCACGCTGACCGCGGCCATTGCCAGCGGAATGGGTGTCACCGTACTGCCGGAATCCGCCGCGCGCTCGCTGTGCGGTGCGGCAAACGGCTGGATGGCGCGGATTACCACGCCTTCGATGAGCCTGCCGCTGTCGCTGAACATGTCCGCTCGCGGCTCGCTTTCGCCGCAGGCGCAGGCGGTAAAAGAGATTTTAATGTCGCTGGTCAGCAAGCCGTCGCTTGAGAACCGTGAGCTCCAGCTCGTGAGCTGATATTCCATAAAAGCATAAGATGCTGGTTTTTATTATTTGTTCTGCAGCTCGGCTGACTCTAACAATAGAGCTATGTCAGATGCGCCGGAGTGAATCGTGAATTTCCAGCAACTTAAAATTATCCGTGAGGCGGCCAGGCGGGACTACAACCTGACCGAGGTCGCCAATATGCTTTATACCTCTCAGTCCGGCGTCAGCCGCCATATCCGCGAGCTGGAAGAGGAGCTGGGCATAGAGATCTTTATTCGTCGCGGCAAGCGGCTGCTCGGCATGACGGAGCCGGGTAAAGCATTGCTCACCATCGCGGAGCGGATCCTCAACGAAGCCAGCAACGTGCGTCGCCTGGCGGATCTCTTCACCAACGATGCCTCCGGCGTGCTCACCATCGCCACCACCCACACCCAGGCGCGCTACAGCCTGCCGCCGGTGATCAAAGCCTTCCGCGAACTTTTCCCTGACGTCCGTCTGGAGCTTATCCAGGGCACGCCACAGGAAATTGAAGGGCTGCTGCAAAACGGTGGGGCAGATATCGGCATTGCCAGCGAGCGGTTGAGCAACGACCCGCTGCTGGTGGCGTTCCCCTGGTTCCGCTGGTACCACAGCTTATTGCTTCCGGTCGATCATCCGCTGAATCAGGTCTCTCCCCTGACGCTGGAAGACATTGCGAAATGGCCGCTGATTACCTACCGCCAGGGGATCACCGGACGCTCGCGCATAGACGAGGCCTTCAACCGTAAAGGATTAACGCCGGACATCGTGCTGAGCGCGCAGGACTCTGACGTGATCAAAACCTACGTCGAGCTTGGGCTGGGCATTGGCCTGGTGGCGGAACAGTCCAGCGGCGAACGCGAAGACGGGAACCTGGTGCGTCTTGACACGCGTCATCTGTTTGACGCCAACACCGTATGGCTGGGCCTGAAGCGCGGGCAGCTGCAGCGCAACTATGTGTGGCGCTTTATCGAGCTGTGCAATGCCGGGCTGTCGGTGGACGAGATCAAACGCCAGGTCATGGAGCCGGAAGAAGTGGCGATTGATTATCAGATTTAATAATCCAACTTAGACAAGCAGTCTGTTATCGTTTATGCCCGGTGCGTAAGTATCGCGGCATAAATTTTATGAAGTATGCATGCAGGAATAAATACTGAATATTGATAGCAAAAGCTTAGGCGTGTTAAAAATGGAGGCTAGGTCGATGCCGGGAGGGCACAATGGCAAATGTTATTCATGATTTTATTTATGATATCTGCCACTCAGGAAATCTTGAGGCAGCTGTTCAACAATATGCACTCTATTACCACTATCTTGACGATTATACCTTCATTTTTGCAGCGGAGAAAGGTGCGACTCCGGGCTTATCGGTTAACAGGAACTTCAGCAGTGGTTCTGCCGTGCGTAGCTTATTCAAAACGCCGCATGTGTTTATTCTTACACCAGACATATTCAGAGAAATGTTTATCTCTGGTAACCGCGTTACATTTCCCATCGACTATTCTATCTCGCTCGATACGCAGGTATTAAGTTATCTTAAGCCTTTCTTTGAAGGGCAAAGATCGCGACTTCCCGATGATTTTGAAGAAATTTTTGACTTCATCGCCAGAGAGGAAGTCAATGTTGATCCTTTGCTGTATGAACTCGAAAATCTTTGTAATTTTAGCGATCTCAATAAACAGGAAAAAATCTTCGAACGCATTCGAGCTTATGAGATGTTACGCAACCTGGATGTTGCGGCTTGGCAGCAGCATAGGCAGTTAAAATTTAATGTGTCTGAACAGGAAATTATAGCTAAAACGCAGCAATATATGGCACGTAAAAATTATGAGTTTATAAATAAGTCGCTAATGGAAGAGCTGGTTCGTGACTATAATCGCTTATATGTATATGTGTTAAAAATGTGCGCGATTCACCTGCGGAACCCCAAAACAAGTGCTAAGCAGGTGCAGGAAAAATTACTCGAACTGCTAGAATTTACTCACAATGAAGCCCATTTCTTTGGCATTAGAGAGATTTTGCTCGCTAAGCGTTTTTTTGAAAATGGTTCTAAGGAAGCCTTTTTTCACAAAGTGAACCGTAATACGGCGGGATTTTGGGAGTACGTTAGAGGTATGGCCTGGGATCTACGCCATCAGCGCTTTCTCGAATTTGTTATTACCTTAAATATTGATAAAAACGCGGCATTCTTTTTTCCCGCAATCTTAACCTGTGATAAAAAATTCATTGAAGTTCTGGATGCTCATAGCGTCAAAGTCATCGTTTTTAATAACAAAACTAAAGAAATTCTTCCATTTTATGATGTTGATTTTATTGAAGAGATAGCGTCATGCGGTGAGCGAGTCAAAGAACGATTAACTTTGCTCTCTACCGAAGAATACCAGTTACAACGTCGCCAGTATCAGGAAGGGCCAGACTATCTTCAATCGTTGGTTAAAACACTCGAAGCCGAACTTGAGGGCATTTGCGGTATTGCCTGTGAAAAGAATCCGCTTGGTAACTATTAGTGAGTCACAGATGCAAAAAGCCGGCTTCAAAAGCAGGCTTTTCAAAAATGGCTCCTCTGATGGGTTCGACTTTGCCAGTAACAAACAAATAAATATTTCCCTTTCTGTCAAAACCGCCTGAATGACCACCAATCGGCGGTGATGAGCGAATAGATGTAGTCACTTAATGGTAGAAGTAGGGACATGCTGCTGCATCAACTCAACAATCCATTCAATAAAAACGCGCAGTTTAGCGTTGACATGGCGGTTAGGCGGGAATGCCAGGTACAGGGGCATTGGAGCGATACGCCAGCGTTCAAATAGCGGAATCAAGGCACCGCGAGCCTGATGTGCTGCCGCCATATAGACCGGCAGCGCAATCACGCCCAATCCCGCTAGCCCAGCTTCGAGGTAAGCATTGCCATCATCCACAGCAAGCACATAGTTGCCCGTAATTTCAATACGTTCACTCTCACCGTGCAGCACCAGAGGATCAATCTTACCGGTGCGTGAGGACAAGAATCCCACGATGCGATGGTCCGTGTTTTCCAGCTCTCGCGGATGCGCGGGGGCACCGAGGCGTTCCACATAACTCGGTGCGACGTAAACACCGATTTGCAAATCGCCAACATGGCGCGCGATCAGTGACTGGCCATTGATTTCGCCACCCCGCAGGACGCAATCCACGTTGTCACCGATCAGATCCACCACCCGGTCACTTACGCCCATGTCAAACTGGATATCAGGGTAGCGCGCGTGAAAAGCCGGTAGCGCGGGCACCAGCACAAGGCGGGCGAGAGGAGTGGGCACATCCACCCTTAGGCGTCCCCTGGGCGTCATCGCCGCACTGGACAGGCTGTTTTCTGCATCTTCCATGTCCGCCAGCAGGCGGATAACGCGCTCGTAGTAGACCGCGCCATCGGGAGTGACGCCGAGCCTGCGGGTGGTGCGATGGAGCAGCTTGACGCGCAGGCGCGCTTCCAGCTGCTGAATAAGCTGCGTCACCGTGGTTTTGCTCATATGGAGCGTTTGGGCAGCCTTTGTGAAGCTGCCTGCCTCCACCACGCGAGCAAAGGCGCGCATCGCATCAAAACGATCCATCCCATGTCCTCTCTTTTCACCGATTGTTTGGATATTACAAACAATGATGGACAAAGTCGCCTGTTTATCCCTCTGCTTCAGCAGCTGTAAAGTCTCTTTACGTTCACCGGGCAGAGTTCGCCCCATTACAAAGGTACAAATATGACAACACGCGAAGCCGTTTTTCCCTTCGGGCGCCAGGCGCTCTATGAGCGCAATCGCTATTCACCCGCCATCAAATCTGATGGCTTCTTGTTTGTTTCGGGGCAGGTGGGTAGCCGGGAAGATGGTTCGCCTGAAGAGGATATTAAAGCGCAGATCCGTCTGGCGTTTGATAACCTTAATGCTGTTCTCACGGCTGCCGGCTGCACGTTCGATGACGTAGTTGACGTTACCCTTTTTGTGGTCGATCCCGAGTCAAACCTCGACGCTATCTGGAGTGTCCTGCCAGAATACTGGGGGGAAGCACCTTACCCAACCTTGACCGGGATCGGAGTGACGTGGCTGTACGGATTCCAGTTTGAGATAAAAGTGATTGCCAGGCTACCCTGAGCGTTACGGATCTTTCCGACGATCAAAAGGCAAGACAGAGGAAAAATTATGAAGGCAGCGGTTTATGACGTGGAAGGCGCTCCCGGCGTCCTGCAATATGTCGATGTTCCGGATCCGGTCGCAGGGCCTGACGATGTGCTGATTTCAGTCGAGGCTATCTCGATTGAAGGGGGTGATCTGATCAACCGGCGTTCAACACCGCCGCCTTTTCCTTCATGGATTGTTGGCTACGCGGCCGCGGGGACGGTGGTTGCCGTCGGGTCGAAAGTCCGTAGCCGCAAGGTTGGAGACAGAGTGACTGCTTTTAGCATGCAGGGATCGCATGCGGAACGTTGGGCTGTGCCTGCGGAACGAACCTGGCTTATACCTGACGGAGTGGATGCAGCAGAAGCGGCGGTGGTACCGATCTCCTTTGGAACAGCATATCACTGCCTCTTCACACGAGGCATGCTCCGGCACGGAGAAACCGTTCTGATTCAGGCAGCAGCGGGTGGCGTGGGGCTCGCTGCCGTTCAGCTTGCCTCACAAGCTGGCGCGACGGTCATCGCCGTGGCAAGCGGAACGCAGCGAAAAAACCGGTTGCTGGAACTGGGGGCCGATCATGTTGTGGATCGTGTAGAGAATAACGTCGTGGAGAGTGTCCGACAGGTCACTCGTGGCACCGGTGTTAACCTCGTCATCGATCCGGTAGGGACGACGTTGCCTGCGTCGCTTTCTGCACTCGCGCCGGAAGGGCGTCTCGTTTTCGTCGGTAATGCGGGCGGTGGCAGCCTGACAGCCGACTTATGGCCGGCAATGCAGTCTAACCAGACGCTCATGGGGGTATTCATGGGCCCCCTTTTTGAAAGGCCCGAGGTTCGGGCAAGCGTGGACGAGATGTTGCAGGCTGTAGCGGCAGGGCGCATCAGGGTTGTCATTGACCGCATCTTCCCCCTGGCTGACGCCGCCGCGGCCCATGAATACGCCGAGACAGCGAAACCGCTTGGCCGTATTGTTATGAAGCCATGATGGGGTTGACCTTAGCCTGGCCCCCACAATGCTCCCGATGCGGAAGCCGCCTCGCATTTCGTTTATCCGATCCGCCATAATTCTTTTAACCGTAAAAACAGTTTTTTATTATCAGCCTTCTTAGTGACGCAATTCGTTCCCACCAGCGCTGCCCTTCGATGGATAACGGCTCTCTGCCCACTTAATTACGAAAAGGAAATCACCATGAATCTGATGAATAATTGCGCACCTCCTGGCATGAATGTTATATTAAAATATAATATCAGGAGGTGCGCTATGTATAAAACTCGCCTGAAAAAGGTCGGCGGATCCATCATGTTGGCGGTTCCTCCCGCCGTGTTGAAAACGCTGGAGCTGTCGATGGACAGCGAAGTCGGCATGACCATCAACAATGGCTGCCTGATCATTGAACCCCAAAAACGGCCTCATTATTCGCTTGAGGAGCTGCTGGCGCAGTGCGATCCGCACGCTGAAATGAGTGAAGAGGATCGGGAATGGATTGATGCGCCTGCGGTGGGCAAGGAGATCCTGTAAATGGACAGAGGGGAAATCTGGCTTGTTTCACTGGATCCGATTGCTGGCCATGAGCAAAGCGGAAAACGTCCGGTTCTCGTCGTGTCGAAGGCATCGTTTAACAAGCTGACCCGGCTACCGGTAGTGGTTCCCGTCACCAGCGGCGGTAACTTTGCTCGCACGGCAGGTTTCACCGTTTCACTGGAAGGGGCGGGGACAAAAACGATGGGCGTTATTCGCTGCGACCAGCCCAGAACTATTGATATGGCTGCCCGAAACGGCATGCGGCTGGAACGCATACCTGATGCTGTTATAAATGAAGTGCTTGCCAGGCTGGATGCAATTCTGAGTTAGCATCAGAGACGCAGAAAAGCAAAAAGCCTGCTTTAAAAGCAGGCTTTTCAAATTTGGCTCCTCTGACTGGACTCGAACCAGTGACATACGGATTAACAGTCCGCCGTTCTACCGACTGAACTACAGAGGAATCGTGTGAACGAGGCGCATATTATCGACCTCGGTACGCCTTGTCAAAGGGTGAAAACGCGCTTTTTGTTCGTTTGCCGACTATTTCAGCAAATCGCTGATTTTATAGCAAATTCGCGTTGAAATTACTCAACGAAATGCGCCGCCCGCAGGCGGCGCGAAGGATCAGAACAGCACGGAGTAGTTCAGACCAAACGTCCGTCCGCGGCCTTTATAGGTGTACAGGCCCGGTGCACCGTAGGTTGGGCTATACAGTCCCGGCGCGCGCTGGCCCCAGGCGGTGGTGTAGTCTTTGTCCAGCAGGTTTTCCACGCTGAAGCTGACTTTCCCCACCGGCAGGGCGTAGCTGCCCAAGAAGTCGACCGTGTTATAGCCATCGATCTTCTTGCCGTCAGCGTCAGACACGTCAAAGGTCTGCGTGCTCTGCACGCGCAGGGTCCAGTCGCCCGGCGCCCAGTTCACCCATGCGCTGGCTTTCGACGGGCTGGCGCTGTCGACCGTCAGCTTCTCCCACTTCCCGTTTTCGCGGGTTTCAGACTTGATGGCGTTAAAGTTCGCGCCGGTGCTCCAGTCGCTGTCGGTGAAGAAATAGTCCACCTGGCCTTCAATCCCGTAGATACGACGCTTGTCGTCTTCCAGGTTGATGGTCATATCCGTCTTGTTGATGGTGATGGTTTTATCCGAGAGCGAGTAATACGCCGCGACCTGCGTGCGCAGGTTGTCGCCGGTGAAGCGCCAGCCCAGCTCGTAGGCGTTGACCTTGATGCCGTCCAGCGTTGAGTCGTTGACGTTCACGCTGTTCAGCAGGCGATAGTGGCCGTTGCTGAGTTGGTAGGTGCCGGAGCCGTAGTACTTCGCCAGGTCAGGAATTTCAAAGCCCTGGGAGAAGTTAAACCACAGTTGCTGCTGTTCGGTCAGACGACCGAGGATCCCCGCGTTAAACAGGAAGTTGTTGTAATCGGTTTTCCCGCCCGGCACCGCGTCGGCGGAGGTGGCTTTCCCGGTGGCGATGGCTTGCTGCTGGGCGTAGCCAACAAAATCATCCACCTTGTTTTCGGTGTACTGGTAGCGCACGCCGCCGCTCAGGGTGATGGCGTCAATGTCGTAGCTCGCCTGCAGGAACGGAGCGAGGTTGGTGATGCTGTAACCCGGATAACGGCCCACGTTGTAGGCGTTGTCCAGCTCCATGCCGCCGCTCGCCGCCGCTTTGCTCAGGTCAAAGAACTGCTGGTTGGCATCGAACGTTTCGTGGTCGGCATCGACACCCCAGGTCAGCGTCAAATCGTCCACCGGCTTGCTGTTCAGCGTCAGCTTGCCGCCGTAAAAATCGGTTTTCTGCTGCGACGCGCCGATGCTGCTCACCACGCCTTTGGTCAGGGTCGGGAACGGGTAGTAGGTCAGGCTCTCGTCACGGTAGTAAATCTGCGCGACCAGATCCTGGCCCCAGAAATCAGTATTGGAGTACTGCAGGTTAATCAGATGGCGCTCGGTGCCCGGCACGCGGTCAGAGTCGAGATTACCTTTGTTGTATGCGGTTGCATCCCCCGTTACCGCCGAGAAGTTCTTCCCGAGATACAGCCCATGCTTGCCGTCGGACTCGCTTTTGTAGTACTGAGTGGTCAGCTGCAGCTGCTGGTGATCGTCAATATTGAGGGTGCCTGTGCCCATCACATCGATACGGTCGGAATACTGTAAGCCGGTCTGGGTGTTGTCGATGATCACCTCGTCGCCGTTGCCGTCATACCAGCCGCCGTAGCGCTGATACGACACCGACAGACGGCCGGAGGCGTTGTCGTTGCCGCCGCTGACCGCAGCCGACACGTTCTCATCGTGGTCATTGTGGCTGTTAAACCCGCTTTTTGCTCCGGTCTGGAACTCAACTTCGGTCTCCGGCTGGCCCTTTTTGGTGACGATGTTCACCAGGCCGCCGGTGCTGCCGCCGCCGTACAGTGACGTGGCGCCGGAGATGACTTCGATACGGTCAATGTTGAACGGGTCGATGGAGTCGAGCTGGCGGCTGTCGCTGCGGGACGAGTTCAGGCGTACGCCGTCCACCATCACCATCATGGAGCGGCCGCGCAGGTTCATGCCGTAATTGGTACGCCCCTGGCTGCTGACGTCCATACCCGGGATCAGCTGCGCCAGCACCTCTTTAATCTCTTTCCCGCCCTGAACCTGCTGCTCGATCTCAGAGCGTTCAATGACCCAGGTGGTCTGCGCCATCTCGGCCACGCTGCGGTGCGCGCGGCTGGCAGAGACCACGATATTTTCTTCCTTTTGTTCTTCCGCCCACGCAGAGGTAGAAAGCATTGCAAGCAAGCAAGGATTTAAAACCCAAAGATGAGAACGTTTCATTGTTATGTTGATCCTGATTGTGTGTGTCAGTACTCAGTGGTTTTTGCTAACGATTTAAAAACCTGGCTGCTCTCCGGGCTGGTGGTGCTCCGCCAGTGGATAACGCCAGGGGTGGTGGCCAGTTCAAACGGCTCGTCGGCATGTGCGCGATTCAGAATTCGCGCCGCGCGCCAGGCCATCAGGCTGAGCTGGGGTTCGGCAATGCCGAGACGGTGCATCCCGGCGTTCACGGCGAACAGGCGGTTGCTCTGCGGACCGTCCCATTCGAGGGTGAAATCGTTGTTAATGCAGAACGCTTCGTCCGCATCCAGATGCAGGCGGTGAGACAGCGGCGCGAGGAACGCGGGCTGCACGGCGCGGTAGCCGGTGGCGAAAATCACCACGTCGCTCTCCAGCTGCTCGTGGCCGCCGTCGAGGTGATGCTGAATGCTCAGGCGATGTCCGGTTTCCTGACGCGTCAGGGTTGTCACCGAGCGGGACGGCATCAGGTGCGCCCAGGGTTTTTCACGCAGCACTTCGAAGCGGTGGTACATGGCGCGGTAAATCGCCAGCAGGGACTCGGTGGTGATGCCGTCGGAGGTCATCTTCTGCTCGTGCAGCATCTGACGACGCGCCTCTTCACCGAGCGTGGAGAAGCTGTCCACATACTCCGGCGTGAAATACTCGTTAGCAAAGGCGGCTTCATCCAGCGCGTTGTAGTTGTTGCGGCGCGAGACCCAGTTCAGGCTCAGCGGCTGGCCCCATTCGCCACGGAAAATATTCAGGAACAGGTCGGCGCCGCTCTGGCCGCCGCCGACGACGGTGACGCGCTTGCCGGCGAGATCCGGCGTGCGCAGCATCATCTCGCTGGCGTGGAAGCAGGTATCGTCCTGCGCCGTGACGCAGTCAGGCAGGTTGATCTGTTTGCCAATACCCACGCAGACGTGGCGCGCGAGGAAGCGGTCGCGCTGGGTCACCACCTCAAACAGGCTGCGTTGCTCATCAAAGCTCACCTGCTGAACCTGCTGGCTGAAGGCGAGGTTGGTGAGGTTATCCGCCGCCCAGCACAGGTAGTCCGCAAACTCTTCGCGGGAAACCGTGCGCTGCTCGGTGGTCAGGAAGCGGTAGAACTTTTTGCGCTGCACCAGGTAGTTCAGAAAGCTGTGGCGGTTGGTCGGCTCCACGGCGCTGACCAGATCCTTCAGGAAGCTGGTCTGCATGTGGCAGTCCGGCACCATCATGCCCGGGTGCCACGAGAAGTGCGGTTTACGCTCAAGGAACAGCGAGCTAAAGCCGTCCAGACCTTCTGCGAGGGCGGCGACGCTGAGGTTAAACGGGCCAATACCAATGCCGATGAAATCATAGGTTTTCATTGCGCGGACTCCCGGGAGGCCAGAAAAAGAGGGTTATCAAGATCGGTGACGTAGTTCGGCAGCATGCGGCTGCCGCCGTCGTGTTCGGAGAAGGTCAGTTTGACCGGGTTGAGGATCACGCGAATAATCTGCGGCTTAAACAGATCGAATTTCGCAAAGCGCTCCGCAAGCTCCGGGTGCGCGGCCATATAGCGGTGCAGCACCCCGACGAGGATCTGATAGAAGCGGTTTTCGCTCACGCCGCTTTGCAGCGTGAGGCGCGAAATAAAGCGCAGCACCGTCACAAAGTTGCCGGTCTGCAGGTCGTGAATGATGTAATCCGCGCTCAGGCGCGCCGTCACCGCTTTTACCTGCTCCGGCAGGCTCTGCGCCTGCGGGAAATCCTCGTCCACCAGGCGCATATCGCCCTGGAAATCCTTCAGCAGGATGCGCTGCGGGACGTAGTCCTTCATCACCAGCGTCACGTTCTGGCCGTGGGCAATCAGCGCCACGCCGTAGCGGCAGAGCAGGTGGTAGAACGGGATCACCGTTGCCTCAAACAGCTTTTCCAGCCACGCGTCGGCGCTTAACCCCGAGCGCGTGATCCACGCGTCGATCAGCGGACGTCCGGCGTTGTCGGTTTCCATTAGCGCCGCCATCAGCACCGCCTGTTCGCCGTCCTGTAAATAGCAGGATGGGTTCTCTCGCCAGATCACGCCCAGCATCTCCTGGTAGCGGTAGGGCGCTTTCGGCAGCGCCGCGTAGCCCGGATGCGACAGATACCCGGCGGCGGGTTCGCCCAGCACCTGCGCGCCAGAGCGGATCAGCGTGGCGTCAGCGGCGAACTGCTGCTGCAGCCAGCGCGAGGCCAGAGGCCCGGCGGCAATATACTTGCCCGGAATGCCGCGATAGCAGGAGGTGTTGTAGATGGTCAGCGGCAGCTTGATGTCATACGGCGCGCGGCGGCTGGCGTTGGTGAGCGTGCGCAGGGACTGCTGGGCCAGGTACTCATCGCCAAACTCGCCCAGCTCAACCATTTCACCGCGCGCCAGCTGCGCAAGAAAATGAATGGCAATTTTTTGCTGCCACTGCCACGGGTGCAGCGGCACGGGCAGCCAGCCGTCGTCGAGACCCAGCGCTTGCCAGCGAGCGTCAAACCGGGCGCGCTCGGCATCGTCCATGGTGCTGGCCAGCAGAGCGTGAATGTCGCAATCGGCGCCGCTGCTCCAGACCAGATGTTCACGCTGGACGGCGACCCAGTGCAGGCGGAAGCGCCCGCGGTATTCCGGCGCGTACTGGCGCAGCGCGTCCAGACCCCAGCCGCGGCGGCCTTTGTTGAAAATAAACTTCGGGTGTCCGCGCATCAGACACTGTAATTCGTCCGGGTCGAGGTGGATCAGCGCGTCCGCGTCCAGCGCTTCACGCGCCTGCAGCAGCTGCATGTCGCCGCGCAGCGTGGCGTAGAGATCTTCCATGTGCTCCGCCGTTTGCGCGTCGCTCATCTCCAGCACCGTCGCCAGCTGCAGCAGCGCGCTTTCCGCTTCCACGGCGGCGCCGCTGGCGGCGATCAGGCTGTCCGGGTCGATATGCAGCCAGCCCCAGATCCCGCGCGCGGCGCGAAACTGCCAGCACTCGGCGCCCATAGCGATGCGCCAGCCGTCCGATGAAACGGGCTCAGCGCGCAGGGTGCGTTCGTATTCCAGCTCCGCGAGGATCTTCGCCACCATCTCGCGGTTCACTTTCTGCCAGAGCGCGTTCACAGGCCCACCTCATTGAAGAAGCGGTGACGCTGGCTCATGATGAGGCGCGAGCGCTTGTGCGGGAAGTCGAACTCTTTCACCGTGTCGAAACCGGCGGAGGCCAGATGGCGGAACAGGCGCTGGTTGTCGAAGCGCGGCTCGGCCACGATGCGCGCGGTGCGCGGTTCATCGAGATAAAGATAGTGGCTCAGGCCGCGCAGCCAGCTGCGGATATACTGCGCGCCGCGCCAGTTTTCTTCGCCCACCAGCATGTGCAGCCCGCGGTCAAACGGCTGCCAGCGGTAGTGGCGGCCAATGCGGTCTTCTGCCGCCCAGTAGAGTTCAAAATAGCCAAACGGCTGGTCGTCGAAGCAGCCGATAACCGGGTAGCAGTAGGTTGAGTCAAGCTGGCGGCGCAGGTAGTTTTCCTGCTCGGCCTGCGGGCCCGCCATCTCCCAGAAGGCGTTCACGCGCGGGTTATTCATCCATTGAGTGAAACGCTCGCCGTCCAGCGCCACGTCCGCCACGCGGAAGCTCAAAGTGCGCTTGATTTGCGGATCGTAACGGCGATACACCTCGCCCTGCGGGCGACGAGGACGCAGCGGGAAGTACAGCTGGCGGCTCTCATCAAACTGCATCCCGCCGCTTGCCTGCGGACGTTCGCCTTGCAGCCACAGCGGCAGCTGCCAGAAGGTTTCTCGCGCCAGATAATCCCCGTGGGCCTGGCTAAACAGCGCCTGCGCCTGGGGTTCATCCTGCCAGTCCGCCCACGGCAGGGTAATGCCGGTCAGGGCCGGCGCGGCAACAAACAGCTGATCGAGGGCTTCCACCAGCCAGCCGGCCGGGATCCCGGTCAGGCGCTCCAGCACCGCGCTGCCGTCAAGACCCAGCGTCAGCGGCAGGTTTTGTTCCGTTGCGGTGCAGCGAAAGCCGTAGCCGGAATGGACGATATTCGCGATGGCCATCACGCCTTCTCCTTGTAAAACGGGTTGCTAAAGTCGAAATAGATCACCGCCGGATCGACGATGGTGTTCTCATTGCGATCGTGCAGGTAGCAGAAGAAGTTGCCTTTGCAGTTCCAGGTCGGGCTGTCGAGCACGTAGTCGAGGCAGCGGGTCTGCTTCGCCGTCGTGCGCAGCCCGGCCAGCGCGTCACGCACGCGGGACATCAGGTGCTCTTCGCTGTCGAAACCGGCGGCGGCGAGAGCGGCGGTGACCGCAAGGGTGGAGTTCAGCAGCAGGTAATAAGGGAAGTAGCGCAGCAGCTGGCTTTCACCGAAGCGGTTTTCCACGTCGGTTTCGCCCGCCTCTTTCAGCCACGCGTCGGCCCCTTCGGTCCAGGCGCTGCCCTGGCAGTCGCGGTAGATCAGCCCGACGGGGAAATCCTGCTGCATCTCAACGAGGATATTTTGCTGGTGTGCCAGCAGCACCAGACCGTAGTCCGCCTCGGCGCTGAACAGCGGAAGCAACACGCGGTCGCAGTAGGCGTCCAGCCAGCAGCGGGCGGCCTGGGCGAGCGGTAAATCCAGACGCTGGCTAAGACGGCGCACCGCTGCGGCCAGCAGGCTGTCACCGCCGTCAGGCGCGGCCTGGGTCAGGCTGACCAGCACGTTGGTCTGGGTGTCTGGCGTATCGAACAGCAGGTTAACGCGCAGTGCCATCAGGCTCTCTTCCTGAATGATGCCGCTTTCATCACGGAGTCCTGCCCAGCCGTCTTCCTGCATCACGCGCATGGTCGGGTAGCGGGCCTGTAAATCTTGCCAGCGTTCTGTTTTCGCCAGCCGCGCCAGGCGCATACCGCGCTTAACCTCTTTGACCGACAGCGTGCGCACGGAGTTGGTCAGGCGCACGCTGAGGGAGAATTTAATCATGTCGCTGTTGGTTGCGCTGTACAACGAGCGTGAGGAGCTGGTGGGCAGCCACTGTGCGCCCGCTTCACCCAGGTCCTGTAATGAACCGTTTGCCGCCAGACGCTGACACCAGTCCTGCTCCAGCAGATAGTCGGCCTGCCACGGATGCATCGGCAGCAGCCAGCGGGTGTCGGTGAAGTGGCCGAGCAGATCGGGCGCGCTCTGGGCGGCGAAGCGCAGTAGACGCTCGCGCAGAGAGACGTTCAGGCTGTCGCCGGCAACGAGCGTGCTCTCAACGGCAAACCAGCGCAGCGGGAAGCGGGAGCCGAAATCCGGCAGATACCGGCGCGCCTCGGTTTCGTTGAACGGCTCGTGGGATTTTGGCGCTGGGTGAAACGCGTGGCCCACCAGCAGCGCCTGTTCCGCTTCGGCAAACGTCAGCGGCTTGTCTCGCAGCGTTGCCCAGCCGTGGCGCAAATCAATCGCCTGCCAGGTATGGGTATGGCTTTCCAGCGCGCGCTGTTTAAAACGCGTCAGCGTATCGGCATCCAGTGAGCCTTTTACTGAGGGTTTTTCAAGAATTAAATCAATCAGTTGAGTGAAGGTGACGGCGTCACCACTGTCGCTATCGCTCTGAATAAGCGTTGCCGGGAAACGGTACTGATGGTGCTGGGTTGGGGAGAAATAGCGTACCGGAACCCGAAGGGCCTGGGAGGAAGAGAGTGGAATATGAATGTGCGCTAACTCATCCGCTGCAGCTGCGGGGAGATAGCGCCAGTCCTTCGTTTCGCGTAACAGGGCGTTTAAAAAACACTGGGCTGCAACGTCTGTACCGGCAGAGCGGGGCAGAGCACGCATAGATGTACCTCATTCCATGACTGATAATAATTCTCGTTATGATATTCATTCTGTTTACAGTCGCAACTATTTTTGCAATATTTGTTTTCATTAACTTCATAATTTCCACACATTTATTGACACTATGTTCACATTCTCATGCGCGCTGATTCTGAAACGTTGACCGAAAACATCACCTCCAAAGCCAACTGGCCCCTGGCGCTCTGCGCGGGCCTGCTGGGCATCGGGCAAAACGGTTTGCTGGTCATGCTTCCGCAGCTGGTGACCCTGACCGGACTTTCACTCTCGGTCTGGGCCGGGCTGCTGATGTTCGGCTCCATGCTTTTTTTACCCGCGTCCCCCTGGTGGGGACGCCAGAGCGAGCGCCGCGGCTGTAAGGTCGTTATGGTGGCCTCCCTCAGCGGCTATCTCGCCAGCTTTGGCGTCATGGCGCTGGTGGTATGGGCGATGGCAGCAGGGAGGCTGGAAAGCACTTGGGGGCTGGCGGGGCTGATCCTCTCGCGTCTGCTGTATGGCCTGACGGTGTCGGGCATGGTGCCTGCCGCGCAGACGTGGGCCATTCAGCGTGCGGGCCTGGATAAACGCATGGCGGCGCTGGCAACCATCAGTTCCGGCCTCAGCTGCGGCCGCCTGCTGGGGCCTCCGCTGGCGGCGCTGATGCTCAGCGTTAACCCGGTCGCGCCGCTCTGGCTGATGGCGATCGCGCCGTTAATCGCTCTGCTGCTGGTGCTGCGCGAAGTGGCGGATCCGCCGCTGCCGCCGGTGGCACATCAGGCGACCCGTCTGCAGATGTCCATGCTGCCGTTCCTGCTGCTGGCGATGCTGCTGGCGGCGCTGGTGAGCCTGATGCAGCTCGGCCTGTCACCGCACCTCAGCCCCTTGCTGGACGGCAACGCCCGGGATATCAGCCATCATGTTGCGCTCCTGCTGAGCCTGGCCGCGCTGGCTACGCTCGCGGCGCAGTTCCTGGTGGTTCGTCCGCAGCATTTCAGCCCGCTGACCCTGCTTTGCATGGCGGCGGTGCTGATGGTGGCTGGGCTGGCGCTAATGTGTATCGCCGAACTGGCGCTGTTCTACGTGGGGATTGCTATCACTTCGCTCGGCGCGGCAATGGCAACGCCGGGCTATCAGCTGCTGCTGAACGATCGCCTGACCACGGGGAAGGGAGCGGGCGCTATTGCGACCAGCCACACGCTGGGCTATGGCGTCAGCGCGCTGCTGGTGCCCGTCGTGACGCGCTTTTTCGGCGAACAGTATTTAACGACGGCGGCCTTTGGCGTGGCAGCGCTGTTTTTAGCGCTGAGCATCGGGGTACGGTTAACCGAGCGTACCCCTGTCGAAAAAAATTAATGGACGTGGTGGGGTGAAGGGCCGCCAGCGCCCTCATTTTGCCGCAGGCGCTGGAGCGGATCCTGCTGATAAAACTGGCTGAAACGCTGCCACAGCGCCGGGAAACGGGGCGCGAAGAGTTCGGGGGCGCTGAAGAAGTACTCCGAGAGCACCGCAAAGCACTCGGCGGGGTCAGTTGCCGCATAGGCATCAATGCTGGCCGCGCTTTCGCCCACCAGGTCTATCTCATCCTGGATGTTATCCATCGCCGCGTGCAGATCGTGCTCCCATCCTGCGACTTCACGTAGCGGAATAAAAGGCACGCCGCTGGCGCGATCGCCGTTGCGGGTATCAAGCTTATGCGCCACCTCGTGAATAATCAGATTAAAGCCTGAGGCGTCGAACGAGTCCTGAATGTCGAGCCAGTTGAGGATAATTGGCCCCTGCTGCCAGCTTTGCCCGGACTGCACCACCCGCTGGTTGTGTACCAGCCCGATATCATCCTCCCACTCGTCATCGACGACGAACGGTGCAGGATAAATCAGCACTTCATGAAAACCGTCCAGCCACTCAATGCCGAGCTCCAGCACCGGCAGGCAGAAAAGCAGGGCGATGCGCGTATTTTTCAGCGGATCCAGCTCGAACCCCTGCAGCGGCACCAGGCGTTTTTGCTGCAAAAAACGCTCGGCCAGTTGAACCAGCTTTGATTGCTCTTCAGGCAAGAGATTCGCCAGCACGGGGATCGCCAGCGCCTCATCCCAGGGCAGCGCCATATTTCGACCAGCTTCGTTCGTTTTCCAGGGCCACTTAATCATCGCTTTGCTCGTTACTCGCACGTGAACAAAATGGAAAGGTGATGTGCTGTTAACATGCCAAAGAACCCGGCATGAAGGCAACAATAAAACGGAGCAGAGGGGAATGTTCCGCACGTTCCAGGCCCCTCTCCTGGCCGCTATTCAAACATTTATGCCGTTTTGTTTCAGTGACAAAACTCCCATAGGCAAGATCGGGTATGCGCAGCCCTGTCCTGTTGGCATCGTCAAAGATAAAAATTTCAGAAAATGCGCCTTCCGCCGAAGTCACTTTAATCCGTCGAGTCAAATAAGTGGAAAAGCAAAAAATGAATAAGCGAATAGCGTTTTTTCCAATGCGGAGATCTGCTTGTCAGCAAAATGCTGGGATTGCTTAAGCACCTTATATTCTCTGGGGAGAACCTCCACGGGAAGGCAATATTTCATTACGGTAATGAGCGCGCACTAGTGATGCATTATTTCAAAATTGAAATAATGAACTCATTGCTACCATAGCAATTAGGTTATTACTCCACTAGCCCAGCACCTGGGCATAAATATGCTATCCGGAATGATGAAATATAAATTACGCACATATTATCTGATTACTGCAGGGGTTGTTGTGTTGGCGCCTTACGCCAGCGCATCGACAAATGGGTTCGACGCCCGTAGCACCGCGATGGGGGGCGTAGGCGTGGCGTCTGCGCACTTTGGTGCGGCTCCCTTAACCAATCCGGCATTGCTTGCCACCTCGCGCGGAGAAGATCGTTTAAGCCTGATTGCGCCGTCGATTGGCGCGCAGGCCAGCGATTCGGCAAACCTGATTGACGGGTTCGATGACGTCACCACGGCGTGGGATAATCTGGAAAACGCCCTTGGCAGCGGTAACGAAGCGGAGGCGGCAGGTAAACTGGCGGAGGTCGTTTCCGGGCTCGCTGGCGAAAAGGCCAATGCGAACCTCGGTTTGAGTATGATGCTGGCGGTGCCGGATGATTCTCTTCCGATCGCGCTGTCCGTGAACAGCTGGGCCAAAGGCCATGCGCGTGCGTTAATCAGCCAGGCTGACCTGGATTATCTGGACGGTGTGGCGAATGGCACCATCATTCCGGGCAAAGACGATCTTGATAAATTAACGTCTCGCGCGGAAGGTATGGCGGCCCTGGTGACGGAATACGGTGTTTCCATTGCCCATCCATTTTCGATTGGCGACACCCGGGTCGGGGTGGGGATCACACCGAAGATCCAGCGCATTGAAACCTGGAATTATAACGTCGCCATCAATAATTATGACTCTTCCGATCTGCGTGACGGGAACTGGCAGCACCAGACCATGAGCGCCAATATTGATGCGGGTTTTTTTGCCGCATTGACTCCCGAGTGGATGGTTGCGCTCTCTGCACAAAATCTCTTCGAGAATAAAGTGAAAACGCGGGAAATTAACGGCTATCAGCCCGCGTTTATCATTCGCCCTCAGGTTACGGCAGGGACAGCATGGACGACAGAACGTGTTACCCTGAGTACCGATATCGATCTGACACCCGTGAGTGATTTCCAGTATGCGGATAAAAACCAGTATGCGGCGTTTGGTGGCGAATTCCGGGCCACCGACTGGATGCAGCTACGGGCTGGATATCGCGTGGACATGCGTGGTAACGATCACCGCATTGTGACGGGTGGGGTGGGCCTTTCAGCCGGGGAATCAATGCAGTTTGATTTAACGGCAATGGCAGGACGAACCCGTACCCTTGGCGGTATTGCGCAGTTTACGTTCCGTTTCTGAACACCGTCAGGATATGAAGAAAGACCCCTTCAGCACGTAAGGGGTCTTTTTCTATACCTGTTGAACACGTTAAGCCGTCCGGGGCAGGTGAAATGCTGATACAGCATCGGTTAGAGCAATTTTTTGCAGGGTAATCACAACCTCTGCTATTTCGTAAAGAAAACTAAAGAAAATTTTCAGATATAGGTTTGTATGGAATGATATTAAATGTCGTCAATAGTGCGATCTTATTGAGTGATTGAGGTGTTGAAAGATATCGCATTTGTGTCATCCTGACTGACCTTTCTCTCTTATTTTATGCTTCAGGCGATTCAGATGATGAATAAAACCCACGATGGAATAAAAGTTTATACCCCGCTAACACTGAAATTGTATGACTGGTGGGTGCTACGCATATCAAATCAGTACGCATGGAAATGCTCGACAGAGCGTTATCTTATTCCTCATTTCAGAAATAATATGAAAAGTAATCATCTGGACGTCGGCGTGGGAACGGGGTTCTATCTGAAGACAATACCGGATATTTGCAATGTTTCGCTGATGGATCTAAATACTTCAAGCCTCAGTGCGGCGAGCAGACGAGCTGGCAAAGGCAACATCATAGCGTCTATTCAGCACGATGTCTTCAACCCTTATCCCACTCACTTGCACGATCGGTTTGATTCCCTTTCAATGTTTTATCTTCTCCACTGTCTGCCTGGAGAAATGCAGGATAAGGCAGTCGTTATCCGCCATGCTGCCGCTGCGTTAACGAAAGCGGGCTGTTTATATGGGGCAACCATTCTGGGCGATGATGTCAACCATAATGCCTTTGGGCGCAAACTTATGGCTGTTTATAATAAAAAAGGTATCTTTTCTAACCGCAACGACACCGTGGAGAATTTACGGTCTATTCTTTCAGACGCTTTTCACGAGGTAGAGATTACAGTGGAAGGAAAAATTGCGCTCTTTAAGGCGGAAAGAAAGCGAGCTAATCCTGAGTTGGTGGATTAATTTTTAGCAGATACGCTTTCCAGAGATATATACGTTTAAGGCTTTGCCGGGATGCCGGCAAAGCCTTTTTTCAATGTTGAGAGGAATAACTCACCGTCATTTGATTGCTCATCACGGTCAGAGGAAAGTTGAATGTACCCCCTTTGGGCGAGGCATATTCAAACCGAAAAGGCCCACCAGCGGGAATATCTGCAAACAAAGCCATCTCACCTGCTAATCCTGGCAGTTTCAGACAGCGCGTCGCGCTGCACAGTCGGATCCGAAACCCGGCTGGCGTCGGGCCGCTGGTGTTAATTTTCCAGTATACGCGTGTCGCCACCGTGCCCGGAGACAGGGGAGAGGGGCTTTGTACAGGTTTGCTTTTGAGCGTCTGATTCTCGCGCGTAATTGTGCCGCCAAAGCTCTGGTTGCTCCAGGAGCCGTCAGCCGCTATCGCCAACGGCGAGGCCAGAATTAGCCCGAGCCCAAATTTCCTCATCCTTTTCCTCCAATCAGATACGTCATCCGCACGTTGCGCGAGGTATTGATCTCCTGGCTGGACAGCACTGCCATCTGCGGGAAAATACGACGCAGGTAGCGGGACAGCATCAGGCGCAGGGCCGGATTGACCAGCAGCACCGGCGGTGCGCCTAATCCTTCCTGATGCTGCAGCGCCTGTTCGGTCTGCTTCATCAGGTTTTCGGCAATGCCCGGTTCGATGGCGCTACCGCTCTGGGTTGCCTGTACCAGAAGTTGTTCAAGCGACAAATCCAGCCCAATCAGCTGAATATCCCCGTCGCCCGGGAACCACTGTTGGGTAATAGCGCGGGAGAGACGTGCACGCACGCGGGTGGTCAGCTCGTCCGCATCGCTATGGGCGGTGGCAAACTCTGCCAGCGTATCGATGATGGTCCGCATATCGCGGATCGGCACACGCTCGGCAAGGAGGTTCTGCAGCACCTTATGCAGGGTAGTCAGGCTGATGACCGCCGGGATCAAATCCTCCACCAGTTTCGGTGACTGTTTGGTGATCTGATCGAGCAACTGCTGCGCCTCCTGGCGGCCAAACAGCTCTTCAGTATGGGTGCTGATAAGGTGGTTAAGATGCGTTGCCACTACTGAACTCGGGTCAACCACCGTGTAGCCCAGCGTCTGCGCCAGTTCACGGTGAACTTCGTCAATCCACAGGGCAGGCAGCCCAAAGGTGGGCTCGGTGCACGGTGTACCCGGAACTTCACCCTCTGCACAGCCGGGGTTGATTGCCATCCAGCGGTCCGGCTGAACGTCGCCTGAACCAATCGTGACCCCTTTAAGCAGGATGCGGTAGTGCGTCGGAGCCAGATCCAGGTTGTCACGAATATGCACGGCAGGGGGAAGAAAACCCATCTGCTGGGCGAACTTCTTACGAATACCGCGCACGCGGGTCAACAGCTGGCCCTGTTGCTCATGATCCACCATTGGGATCAGGCGGTAGCCCACTTCCAGGCCGAGCGTATCTTCCATTTGAACATCAGACCAGGTTGCCTCGTTGATTGGCGTGACCTCGGCTTCCGCCGCATCGGTATCGGCCTGCACGCCACCGCTCTTCTTCACATCGCCTTCGCGACCGCGCAGCCACCAGGCGACGCCCAGCAGGGCGACTGTAAACAGCAGGAAAACAAAATTTGGCATGCCGGGGATCAGACCCAGCAGACCAATCACGCCCGCCGCCAGGACAATCACGCGGGGAGAGGTAAACAGCTGGCCAACCATCTGCTCGCCCACATCCTGATCGTTGGCGACGCGGGTGACCACTACACCGGCTGCGGTAGAAATTACCAGCCCCGGGATCTGCGCCACCAGACCATCACCGATAGTCAGCAGGGTATAAGTTTCCCCGGCGACGCCCGCTGACATGTCGTGCTGCATCACGCCAATCACCAGACCGCCGATAATATTGATCGCCATAATCAGCAGTCCGGCGATGGCATCGCCGCGCACAAATTTACTGGCACCGTCCATCGATCCGTAGAAATCGGCTTCCTGCGTCACCTCTTTACGGCGGCGTTTTGCCTCTTCTTCGCCAATCAGTCCGGCATTCAGGTCGGCATCTATTGCCATCTGCTTGCCCGGCATGCCGTCGAGGGAGAAACGCGCGCCCACTTCCGCAATACGCCCCGCACCCTTGGTGATCACCATAAAGTTAATAATGATCAGGATGACGAAGACGATAATCCCGATGGCGAAATTTCCGCCAACCAGGAAGTGACCAAAGGCCTCCACTACCTGGCCCGCCGCGTCCGAGCCGGTATGGCCGTTCATCAGGATCACGCGCGTGGAGGCCACGTTCAGCGCCAGACGCAGCAGGGTGGAGAACAGCAGCACCGTCGGAAACGCCGAAAACTCCAGCGTATTTTGGGTAAACATGGCGACCAGCAAAATCATGATCGACAGCACGATGTTGAAGGTAAACAGCAGGTCCAGCACAAAGGTCGGCAGCGGCAGGATCATCATCGCCAGGATGGTCATGATCAGCACCGGCCCGGCCAGCACCTGCCACTGGGTTTCCTTCATGTTGGGTAATCGTAATTTGGTGGCGATATTGGCCATCACTCTCTACTCTCTTGTGCAAAATCCATCCCCGCGGGAACGGGAAGATCTTTAGGTGTCAGCGGACGTAAGCCATAGCCTTTACGCCAGCGCTTAAGGCCATAAACCCAGGCCAGCACTTCCGCCACCGCACTGTACAGCTCGGCGGGAACCGGTGTGCCGGGGTCACAATGGCGATACAGGGCGCGCGCCAGCGGCGGCGCCTCAAGCATGGGGACCCGGTTCTCTTCGGCCAGCTCGCGGATGCGCAGGGCAATTAATCCGCTGCCGCTGGCAACCACCATCGGCGCGCCCATGGCGCCGTCCTGATACTTCAGGGCGACCGAATAGTGGGTCGGGTTATTCACCACCACGTCGGCGGTGGGGACATCGCTCATCATTCGCTGCTGCGCCATCCGACGCTGAAGCTGGCGAACCTTACTTTTAATCAGCGGGTCGCCTTCCTGATTTTTGAATTCGTCTTTGATCTCCTTCAGGCTCATGCGCAGCTTTTTAAAGTTGCTCCAGAGCTGGTAAACCACGTCGAACGCCACCATCGGGATCAGCGATAAAATAATGGCCAGCATGCAGCCCAGCAGCAGGGCGCTGATATCGCCCAATGCCATGCCGAGCGGTTCAAACATCAGGCTGATAAACTTCGCTTTGTTAAACCACAGGAACAGCGCGCCGCCGACCGCTGCCAGCGTGACCTTCAGAATGCTCTTCACCATCTCCGACACCATTTGCCCGGAAAACAGGCGCTTAATGCCGCTCAGCGGGTTGAGCTTCTTCAGGTTAAACTTCAAGGCCTTAGCGCTCATGTTCAGGCCGCCAATGAGCGACGGCGTGGCGACGGCGGTGAGAAACAGCCCGCCGACGAACGGCAGCAGCGCCAGGAAGGCGATCCCCAGCAGCGATGCGGCGTGATGCAGCATTTGCTGCGGGTCGCTGACTAACAGCCGATCAAACGTCAAACCGTTATGCAGCAGGCGCTGCAGCTGTTTTGCCAGCCAGCTCCCCGCGCCCATGATTAACCCCCAGCCTGCCAGCAGCATGAGGAGGCTCGTCAGCTCGCGCGATCGCGGAACCTGTCCCTCTTCACGCGCTTTTTGCTTTCGGTGGGGTGTGGGGTCTTCTGTTTTTTCGCTGTCGTTTTGTTCTGACATACCTTTCGCCCGGCGGGATTAGAAGCCGAGAGACTCCAGCAGATCGTCCACCTGCTCCTGAGAAGCGACGATCCCCTCGGCACGGGTATCGATTTGCGGACCATTCTTCAGGTGCGCATCGCCCGTTTCGGCAATCGCATCGCGCTCGCTCATGTTTTCCACCAGTACGCTGATCAGCTCTTTCTCAACGGTCTCAATAACGTGCATCAGGCTCTGCAGCACCTGCCCGGTGAGATCCTGAAAATCCTGCGCCATCATGATTTCGGTCAGCTGGCGGTTGGTTTGCTGGGTCACTTCCGGCACCTGGTGAAGAAAGGTACGGGTGGCTTTGACCAGCTCGCGGGCGTCGTCCAGCGGCTGCGGATTTTCGAACCAGGCATCCCAGCGCGTGCTCAGCGCGGTGGCGCTATCGCTCAGCCCTTCCTGCAGGGGACGCGCCACTTCAACGCTGGTCAGCGCGCGGTCGGCTGCCTGCGAGGTCTTGCCGACCACGTAGTTCAGGCGGTCGCGGGTGTTTGGAAATGCATCCGCCACTTCCATAATGGCCTGTTCCAGACCGAGGTTGGCCATGCTGTCGCGCAGCAGGCGGGTCAGTTGCCCGATGCGAACGAAAATCTCTGTGGCGTTATCCGCCTGCATGTTTAACGGGGTGTTCATAGGGGTTACCCGAGTTTTTCAAAGATTTTGCCGAGCTTTTCTTCCAGCGTGGCAGCGGTGAACGGCTTAACGATGTAACCATTGGCACCCGCCTGAGCAGCGGCGATGATGTTCTCTTTCTTCGCTTCCGCGGTCACCATCAGCACCGGCATTTTTGCCATGGCCGCGTCGCTGCGGATGGTTTTCAGCAGCTCTAGCCCGTCGACATTGGGCATATTCCAGTCGCTGACGACGAAATCGAAGCCGCCTGCACGCAGTTTGTTGAGCGCGTCCTGACCGTCTTCGGCCTCGTCAATGTGCTTGTAGCCCAGATCCTGCAGCAGGTTTCGTACGATGCGCCGCATGGTGGCGAAGTCATCCACCACCAGAAAACGCAAGTTTTTATCCGACATGGGGAAATCTCCTTAATGTCATGAGTCGGTTTTAGATGAATTTTTATAGTGAAAACTGTCCAGCAGGCACTGGCTGATATCGTCAAGATCGACGACCTTTTTCGCGGCACCGAGGGTAATGGCTTCCCGGGGCATGCCGAAAACCACGCAGGTGGCTTCGCTCTGTGCGAGGGTAAACGCGCCGGTCTGGCGCAGGTGCAGCAGGCCGCGCGCGCCGTCAGCGCCCATGCCGGTTAACAGGGCGGCGCTGGCGTGTTTGCTGGCCTGACGTGCCACCGAGTCAAAGAGCACATCCACCGAGGGGCGATGGCGATTCACCGGTGGGGCATCGCTGAGCCTGACCCGGTAGCCGTTGTCGTGGCCGAGGATCTCCATATGGCTGTCACCCGGTGCTATCAGGGCGCAGCCCGGGCGTACCGGTTCACCATCCTGCGCTTCACGCACGGTAATCTGGCACAGCGAATCGAGACGCTGGGCGAAAGAGTGGGTGAAACCCGCAGGCATATGCTGGGCGATGACAATCCCCGGCGTGCTGACCGGCAGAGGCATCAATACCCGACGCAGCGCCTCCGTGCCGCCCGTGGAAGAGCCAATGGCGATAATGCTCTGCTGACGCACGGGAATACCGGCGAGAACCGGTCGGGTGACGGGGCTGTGCGCTGCCAGTTTTGCACGAGCGGCGACGCGGATCTTCTCCACCACCAGCTGGCTCCATGTATCGATATTTTCTGCCCCGCGGTGTTCCGGCTTGGGCAGAAAATCGACCGCGCCGTGCTCCAGCGCGCTCATGGTCGCTTTCGAACCTCGGGTGGTCAGGGAGGAAATCATAATGACCGGCATCGGGCGCAGGCGCATCAGGCGGGAGAGAAACTCCAGCCCGTCCATCCGTGGCATGTCGATATCCAGCGTCAGCACGTCCGGGTTGAGCTGTTTAATCAGCTCGCGGGCAATAAACGCGTCCGGCGCCGTGCCGACCATTTCCATATCAGGCTGCTGATTGACTACCACACTGAGCATGTTACGCATCAGGGCTGAATCATCGACCGCCAGCACACGAATCGCCTTCACCGTGTGGCCTCCGTCAGTTCATAAACCGACTGCCCGCGCAGGCGCAGCGGAATATGTGCGTGGTTAAAATGTTCCGAGTGGCCCACAAAAAGCAGACCGCCGGGCTTAAGCAGACGCGCAAAGCGCTGCAACAGGCGCTGCTGCGTCGGCGCGTCGAAATAAATCATCACGTTACGACAGAAAATGGCGTCGAACGGCCCGGGTACGGACCACTTCTCGTCCAGTAAATTAAGCTGCTGATAGTGAATGGCGGAAAGCAGCTCCCGTCTGGCTTTCACCCACTCGCTGTTGTCGCCTGTGCCGCGCAGAAAGAAGTGACGCTTCTGCGCCAGCGTCAGCGCGTCCAGATCGCTCAGCCGGTAAACGCCCGCTTCCGCTTTTGCCAGCACCTCCGTGTCGATATCCGACGCCCAGATGCGCGGTCCGGCCACCGACGCGCCTAACAGCTCGTGCAGCGTCATCGCGATAGAGCAGGGCTCTTCGCCCGTTGACGCGGCGGTACACCAGACGCGATAGCCTGACGCGCGCTGGCGCGCATGTTCCGCGAGGATCGGGAAGTGATACGCCTCGCGGAAAAAGGAGGTCAGGTTGGTCGTCAGCGCGTTAATGAAATTCTGCCATTCCGGGTGTTCTGAGTGCGACTCCAGAAGGCCGATATAGTCGCTGAACGTGGCAAGACCCAGCGTGCGCACGCGACGGGAGAGACGATTAAAAATCATCTCCCGCTTTTGCGCGTTGACGACAATTCCGGCGCGCTTATAAATTAATTTCCCGACACGCTGTAATTCGCTGTCGGTCAAAGAAAGCGTATTCAGGGATAAGCGTGCAGAAGTGCTGATAATTTCACTCATAGAATAGGAGCAGACCTTAAACCGGTGTATTCATTATTTCCTGATACGCGCCGATCATTTTATTTCGCGCCTGCATACCAAAGCTGAATGAAATAGAAGACTTCTGCATCGCGAGCATCACGTCATTCAGGGCTATATCATGACTTCCGGACATCCACTGCTGTGTTTTGCTCTTCGCCTCGACCTGGGTTTTATTTATTTCGTTAATGCTGTTAAATAAAACGTCAGAAAAAGAGGGCGTGTCGCCGCGCGGAGACTGGAGGCGAGTAGACGCCCCGCCGACCTGCTGCGCCTGACGCTGAATTTGATCGAGTACGCCATGCATTAATGTTGCTGACATGTTCAATTCCTGGTAAATGAGATAAAAAGCGATGTTTGTTGCACATCTTTTAAACGTCGACAGCTTAACACGCGAATAAAAACCTCAGAAAATCCAATAAGCCGACAGAACTTTGAGCTTATTTATCCTTAAAAAAAACGCCTTTCAGACGATAATGCCCGCCTGAAAAATTCTTATATTTTTGAAATCGTCGACATCACTCTCGCGAATTTCGTGAGCTGACGCGCATCGCCGATGCGTGCTATTTCATACAGGAATACGGCATGAGTGCCACACTAAATGATTTAACCAACAATCCGGCAGAGCGAATTAAATCAATACTGTCCTCACTTCGCAGCAGTCCGAAGCTTTTGCTGGTGATTTGCGGCGCTGCGGCGCTTTCCGTCATCATCGCCTTACTGTTCTGGGCAAAGGAGCCGGACTACCGGGTGCTGTTCAGCAACATCAGTGATGAAGAGGGCGGCGCGATTGTTGCGCAGCTCTCGCAGCTCAACGTCCCTTATCGTATTGAAACCGCCGGTGGCGTCATCATGGTACCGGGATCCCAGGTACATGAAGTGCGTATGAAGCTGGCGCAACAGGGGCTGCCGAAAGGCGGCTCGGTGGGCTTTGAACTGCTCGATCAGGAGAAGTTCGGCGTCAGCCAGTTTACCGAGCAGGTGAACTACCAGCGCGCCCTGGAGGGCGAGCTGGCGCGCACCATTGAAAATCTCGGGCCGATTCAGAGCGCGCGCGTGCATCTGGCTACGCCGAAACCGTCGATGTTTGTCCGTGAACAGAAAAAACCGACCGCCTCAGTCACCGTGAACCTGCTTCAAGGCCGCACCCTTGACGACAGCCAGGTGGTGGCCATCACCCATCTGATCTCCAGCGCCGTCACCGGGCTTTCTGCCGAGAGCGTCACCATTGTCGATCAGCGCGGTAACCTGCTGACCCAAAGCGGCGTGCGCGGCTTGCAAACGGCGCATCTCAAATACACCAACGACATTGAGAGTGACTACCAGCAGCGTATTCAGCGCATTCTGGCCCCGCTGGTGGGGGACGAAAATATTCGCGCGCAGGTCACGGCGCAGATTGACTTCACCGAGCAGGAACAGACGCTGGAGCAGTATCAGCCGAACAGCGAGCCTGAAAAAATGGCGATCCGCAGCCGCCAGACGAGCCTCTCCGAGCAGGGCAACCGCCGCGGCGCAGGCGGCGTGCCGGGGGCATTGAGCAATACGCCACCCGCACCGGCCACCGCACCGCTGACCCAGCCGCTCAACACCCCGGCGGACGACAATAAAGAGAAAACCACCGGTAACAGCGCCAACCGCGAGCCAGCCCAGCCTTATAACAACCGCAGTGATGAAACCACTAACTTTGAGGTGGATCGCACGCTAACCCACACCAAATCTAATACGGGACGTATTCAACGTCTCTCGGTGGCCGTGGTCATCAACCATTTGCCGCAGGGGGAAGAGGGTAAACCCGGCCCGATCGGTGAGGCGGAGTTGACCCGCATCAACGCCCTGGTGAAAGAGGCGATTGGTTACAACGCCGCGCGCGGCGACAGCGTCAATATTCTCAACTCCGCGTTTAACGGCGTGGTGGAAGCTCCGGTACCGCCGTTCTGGAAGCAGGAAAGTTTCTACGTCCTGCTGATGGCGATTGCTCGCTACCTGGTGATTGCGATTATCGCCTGGGTGATGTGGCGCAAGCTGGTCCAGCCAGCCTGGACCCGCCACCAGGAGACCACAATCCGTCGTCTGGAGATGGAGAAAGAGGCGCGAGAGGAAGAGATCGCGGCGAAAAAACGTGCCGCGGAGAAAAACAACCGCGACCGTGCCCAGCAGCGGGTGGATACGGAACTCAATGGTCAACAGCTGCGTGAGCTGGCAGAGCAGGAGCCGCGCGTTATCGCCCTCGTTATCCGCCAGTGGATGAGTAAGGAGCCTAAATAATGAATGCCTCAGAAAAAAGCGCCATCGTCATGCTGACGCTGGGAGATGTCCTGGCGGCGGAGGTGTTCAAGCACCTCAACGCCCACGAGGTGAAGCAGATCAGTAGCTCAATGGTCAATATGGCGGGCTTTACCCACGACCAGATGGCAATGGTATTAGAACAGTTCAAGAAAGACTCCAGCGAATATGCCGCGCTGAGTCTCAATACCAACGATTATCTGCGCAGCGTGCTGGTGAAGGCGCTGGGTGAAGAGCGCGCCTCCTCGCTGCTGGAAGACCTGCTGGATACCCACCAGGGCGGCAACGGCATCGAGACGCTCAACTTTATGGAGCCACAATCGGTATTCGATCTCATTCGTGAGGAGCATCCGCAGATCATCGCCACCATCCTGGTGCATCTGAAGCGTAACCAGGCGGCGGACGTACTGGGCAAATTTGACGACCGCGAGCGTAACGACATTATGCTGCGTATCGCCACGTTTGGTGGCGTACAGCCTGCCGCGTTGCAGGAGCTCACCGAAGTGTTGAACAACCTGCTCCACGGTCAAAACCTGAAGCGCAGCAAGATGGGCGGCGTGCGTCCGGCGGCAGAGATCCTCAACCTGATGAAGTCTCACCAGGAAGAGGCGGCCATCGAGGCGGTACGCGAATTCGACGGCGAGCTGGCGCAGAAGATTATCGACGAGATGTTCCTGTTCGAAAACCTGGTGGAAGTGGAAGACAGAAGTATTCAGCGCCTGCTGCAGGAGATCGAGAGCGAGACGCTGATCATCGCCCTGAAAGGGGCCGACGAGCCGCTGCGCATGAAGTTCTTCCGCAACATGTCCCGTCGTCAGGCCGAGCTGATGACCGACGACCTGGCCTCCCGTGGCCCGGTTCGTCTGTCTCAGGTCGAAGCCGAACAGAAGACGATCCTCAACGTTGTTCGTCGCCTGGCCGAGTCTGGCGAGATCCTGATTGGAGGCAGCGACGATGCCTACGTTTAAGGATAGCCACGCCCAGGAGTGGCACAGCTGGCAGCCTGAAAATCTGCTCGGGGAACCCCTTGAAACGCCGCTGCCGACGCTGGATAGCGCCCAGTCCGAGGCGCAGCTGAAAGCCGAGCTGGCACGCCTGCGAAAACAGGCGGAGCAGCAGGGCTTTGCGCAGGGACAGCAGCAGGGACGGGAAGAGGGGCGCAAGCAGGGCTATGAGGCGGGCCTTAAAGAAGGCCGTGAGGCGGGCTTTGCAAAGGGGATGGAGCAGGCGCGCGCGGATCAGCAGACGGTGCTGCGTGAAGCGGAACAGTGGGTCACTCACTTTAAGCTCGCGCTGGAGAACCTCGAAAGCCTGATCCCTGGCCGTCTGGTGCAGTTCGCGCTCACCGCCGTGCAGCAACTTTACGGCAACGCCAGCGTGGTGGATAACCAGGCCCTGGTGAGCCAGATCCGTAGCCTGATGAAACAGGATGTGCTGCTCCACGGTACCTTTAAGCTGTATGTGAATCCGGACGCGTTCACCTCGGTTGAGCAGGCGCTGGGTGACACGCTCACGGCGATGGGCTGGGAGCTGCACCGGGACGCGCACCTGGCGTCCGGCGGCTGCCGCGTGGTGTCACCAGATGCAGAGGTGGACGCCAGTATGGAAACGCGCTGGCAGGCGCTCTGCCAGCTGGCTCGCGAGGAACTGTCGCAATGAGCGAGCAGCTAAAAAAATGGCTATCCGTCCTCGACCGGGTGGAAGAGAGACTGGCGCAGGTGCCGGATTTTCGCCAGTACGGCAAGCTGACGCGCGCCACGGGCCTGGTGATGGAGGCGGTTGGGCTGAAGCTGCCGATTGGCGCGTTGTGCATCGTGGAGCGCCAGACGGAGCAGGGCATTATCCCGGTTGAGAGCGAAGTGGTCGGCTTCAACGGTCAGACGCTGTTTCTGATGCCGCTGGAGCACGTCGACGGCATCCTGCCGGGGGCGCGTATTTACGCTCTGCAAAACGACAGCCATGCCGGTAAACAACTGCCTGTGGGCCCGCATCTGCTGGGACGCGTGCTGGATGCGCAGGGCCGAGCGCTGGATGGTCGTCCCGCGCCGGGGAACCCGTCGGCGGGGCTATTTACGCCAACCCTCAACCCGCTCCATCGCGACCCGATTAAAAACGTACTGGATGTCGGCGTGCGCGCCATCAACGGTCTGTTGACGGTGGGGCGCGGCCAGCGCATGGGCCTGTTTGCCGGATCCGGTGTGGGCAAAAGCGTGCTGCTCGGCATGATGGCGCGCTTCACCACCGCCGATGTCATCGTGGTGGGGTTGATTGGCGAGCGCGGCCGTGAAGTCAAAGATTTTATTGAAAATATCCTCGGCGAGCAGGGGCTGGCGCGCGCGGTGGTGGTTGCCGCCCCGGCCGACGTCTCGCCAATTTTGCGTATGCAGGGGGCGGTCTATGCCACCCGCATCGCCGAAGATTTTCGCGATCGCGGCCTCAACGTGCTGCTGATCATGGACTCCCTGACGCGCTACGCCATGGCGCAGCGCGAGGTGGCGCTGGCCATCGGCGAACCGCCCGCGACCAAAGGTTATCCGCCGTCGGTCTTTGCCCGCCTGCCAGCGCTGGTGGAACGGACCGGTAACGGCGTGAAGGGCGGCGGGTCGATCACCGCGTTTTATACCGTGCTGACGGAGGGGGATGACCAGCAGGATCCGATTGCCGACTCCGCGCGGGCGATCCTCGACGGACATATCGTCCTGTCGCGTCGTCTTGCCGAAGCGGGCCACTATCCGGCCATTGATATCGAAGCTTCGATCAGCCGCGCCATGACCGAACTGATCCCGCACGCCCAGTACCGCAAGGTGCAGCGTTTCAAACAGCTGCTTTCTGCGTATCAGCGCAACCGCGATCTGGTCAGCGTGGGCGCATACGTTAAAGGCAGCGACGCGATGCTGGATCTGGCGATCGACAAATACCCGTCACTGGAGGCGTACCTCCACCAGGCGATCCACGAACGCAGCGGTTATGACGACGCCGTGCACACCCTGTCCGGGCTCTTCCCGGACGTCAGGGACTAACCGGGAGACGCAATGAAGGTAAACAACCCAATGACCCTCCTGCGTGACATGGCAGAGGAGGCGCTGACAAAGACCACCCGCGCGCTGGGCGGCGCGCAGCAGCAGCTTCAGCAGGCCGTCGCCCAGCATGACCAGCTGCAGCACTACGAGCAGGAGTATCAGCAGTCCCTGCGTCAGGGAATGATGGGCAACGGCATGTCGGTGGCGGATCTGGTTAATCATCAGTCGTTTATTTTGTCGTTGAAGCAGGTGGTGAAGCAGCAGGAAGGGCACGTCAGCGCCTGCGAGCAGGCAGTCGACAAGGTGAAACAGAACTGGGTGCAGAACAAGCAGCGTCTGAACGCGTTTGAAACGCTGATTGAACGCCGGGCGACGGCGCAGGCGCTGGTTCAGAGCCGACATGAACAAAAGCTGATGGATGAATTCGCGCAGCGTGCCGGACAAAAGAGAGAAAGGCTATGAACATTGATATTGCTGCCCTGTTACTGGGCGGCGGGGCGCAGGGCAAACCGAAAGCCGGGTTGCTGTCTGACGAGGATTTTGGCCCGGCACTGGAGGGCAAGCTGGCGCAGCTGTTTACCGGTCTGGAGCCGCAGCCGCTGCCGGAGGCGATGCTGCCCGCCGCTATGCTGCCGGAACAGCTCACGGAGGTGACGGTGGGGAATGATGAGGAGATCGCAGACACGCTGCTGATGGCCCCGCCGGGGCTGGCGGAGGCGCTGACGGGTGTGACCATCACAGAAGTCGAAGGGGAAGAAAACCCGCAGTGGCAGCTACAGCAGCTGATTACCCGCAGCGTGACGGGCGCGGAGACAGCGGCGAAGCCAGAACCTGGCAAGCCTGCGGTGGGCGAGAAGCCTGACGCGCCGGGCGGTAAAACGTTACTCCCCCTTAGCGTGACGGAGAAATCACCCGCGATGACGACGACGCCTCTGACGGCGCAGTCTGCGCCGGTCGCGAGCGAAACGGTCGCCACGCCAGAGATGTCATCAACCGCGCCGGTCAGTGCCGTGGCGCTACCTGCCGCCGTACGCACCAGCGTTGCCCCTGCTCCGCAGCGGGTGGTTACCGTGAATCACCCGCCGGAAACGCCGGAGTGGAAGCAGTCGGTAAGCCAGCATATCGCTATCTTTAGCCGCAACGGCCTGCACAGCGCCGAGATCCGCCTACACCCTGAGGAGCTAGGTTCACTGCAAATTTCCCTGCGCGTTCAGCAGGATCAGGCGCACATTCATATCGTCAGCGAGCATTCTCACATTCGCCACGCTATGGAGCAGGCCATGCCGCAGCTGCGCGCCGCGATGGCGGAATCGGGGATTCAACTCGGTCAGGCGAACGTCAGCGCCGAGGGACAACAGTACGCTGCGGCAGGTGAGCAGCGCAACAATACGCCGGGCGAGCAGCAGGCTCAGCTGGAGGGCGAAGGGCAGCCGGACGATGACGACAGCGTCCCGACATTATTAACCACCACGCCGGGAAATATATACGGAATTAATACCTTTGCCTGAAGTGGCGAATTAGCTTCAGGAATGAAATTTTATCGCCTGATTATCAGGATGATTAAATGGACTACAATGTCCGCCATATTGACACGAGGGTAGTACGCTGCCTTCTCTTATTTATCAGGTGTACGTTCAATGAGTGATAAAAATAAAAAGGTCGCCAGCGGCGGAGGGTCTCGCTCGCTTCTGATGACGTTCATGTTTTTGACTGCCGTTGCGGCGTGCGGGTTTTCCGGCTACCTGTTCTGGGAAATGAAATTCGCCAAACCGGCAGACGTGGTGGTGGAAGGGGAAGTGAAAACAGCGCCTGCGCCCGAGCAAGTCGAGCCGCTTTACGCCTCGATGAATACCTTTACCGTGAGCCTGAAACCGACGGCGAATGAATCCGATCGGGTATTGTACCTGGGTTTATCTATTCGGGTGGCAGAGCAGCAATCACTTGCCGTACTGGAAAAATATTTGCCGGAATACCGCAGCCGTTTATTTATGTTGCTCACCCACCAGACCTATGAAGATTTAGCCACTGACGAGGGGAAACGCCGCCTGATTACCAACATTAAGAGCGAGCTGGATAAACCGCTGGCGTTTAACCAGTCCATTCGCGTCACTGACGTCCTTATTAACGAATTTATTCTGCGGTAATAATTATGGCTGACAGCTTTTTATCACAGGATGAGATCGACCGTTTACTGAACGCCGATGCTGAGAGCAGTAGCGATCTCAATAACAGCCGTACAGACGCAGGGATAAAACCCTACGACCCGCATACGCAACGCCGGGTTATTCGTGAACGTCTGCATTCGCTGGAAATTATTAACGAACGTTTTGCCCGTCAGTTCCGTATGGGGCTGTTTAACCTGCTGCGCCGTAGCCCGGATATTACGGCGGGAAATATTAAGATCCAGCCGTATCACGAGTTTGCCCGCAACCTGCCGGTGCCGACAAACCTGAACCTGCTGCACCTTAACCCGCTGCGCGGCACCTCGCTGATGGCCTTCTCGCCGGGGCTGGTGTTTATGGCCGTAGACAACCTGTTCGGCGGCGACGGTCGTTTCCCGACCAAGGCCGACGGGCGTGAATTTACGCCAACCGAACAGCGCGTGATCCATCGCATGCTGTCGATGGCGCGCGAGGCGTACGAATTTGCCTGGAGTTCAATCTATAAAATCAAAACGGAGTACATCCGTTCGGAAATCCAGGTGAAGTTCACCAACATCACCTCCTCGCCCAACGATGTGGTGGTCACCACGCCGTTTTCGGTGGAGATCGGCTCGCACCGCGGGGAATTCAACATCTGTATTCCCTTCAGCACCATTGAACCGCTGCGCGAGCTGCTAAGTAATCCGCCGATGGACAACTCCCGGCAGGAAGATACCCAGTGGCGTGGCCTGCTGGCGAGCCAGATGCGGGAAACGGAGCTGGAGCTGACGGCACGCTTTGCGGATGTCGGAACCCGCCTCTCCCGCGTGATGCAAATGAAGAAAGGCGACATTATCGCGCTCGATAAGCAGGAGTTTATCGAAGCCAGCGTGGGTGGCGTACCGGTCTTCACGGCCCGCTACGGCGCAGTTAACAATCAATATGCCCTGAAGGTGGAGCAGATGATTCAGCCTTCATTACTATCATTAAACAAGGAGTAATTTCCCCATGAGCGATATGAACACCTCATCGGGTTCTGACGATCAGTCCATTGATAATCTCTGGGGTGATGCAATGAGCGAACAGCACGCGGCGGGAATTACCGACACCATGGCTGCACCGCAATTTTCTGACGAGATGAACCTGATCCTCGATATCCCGGTAAAAATGACCGTGGAGCTGGGGCGTACCAAAATGACCATCAAAGAGCTGCTGCGCCTGAGCCAGGGCTCGGTGGTGTCGCTGGACGGGCTGGCGGGGGAACCGCTGGATATCCTGATCAACGGTTATCTGATTGCGCAGGGTGAAGTGGTGGTCGTTTCCGATAAGTTCGGCATCCGCATCACGGATATCATCACGCCGTCTGAACGTATGCACCGCCTGAGCCGCTAATGAACGCCACTGACTCCCTCCCGGCGACCGGCTCGGTGCTGATGACTGTCACCGGCGCGCTGGCCCTGATTATCCTGCTGATGGTGGCGATGGCCTGGGCTGCCCGCCGCAGCGGGCTGTCGCGTCGGCTCAACGATGCCCAGGGCAACATGACCCTGGTGGCGACCCAGTCGCTGGGGCCGCGCGAGCGCCTGGTGCTGGTGGACGTGGGCGAGCAGCGGCTGGTGCTGGGCGTCACCGCTTCGCAGATTACCTGCCTTGCGACGCAGGCGCGCCCGGAGCACGCCCCGCAAACCTCTGCGCCTGCGACCTTCCCGCAGATGCTGGAAAAGTTGCGCCAGAAATACCGTTCGGGAGGTGAGCAGTGAACCGCCGCCTGCTGCTGGCGCTCGTCCTGATGTTGCCTGCCGCCGGTGCGCTGGCGGCCAACGGTGATATCACCCTCGGTAAACCGGCGGGGGAAGAGGGCTGGACGCTGCCGGTGCAAACCCTGCTGCTGCTGAGCGGGTTTACCTTTATTCCTGCCGTACTGCTGATGATGACCGGCTTTACCCGCATCATCATTGTGCTGGGGCTGATGCGTAATGCCCTCGGCACGCCCACCGCGCCGCCAAATCAGGTGCTGGTGGGGCTGTCGCTGTTTTTGACCTTTTTCGTCATGTCACCGGTGTTCAGCCAGATCTATGAAAAAGCCTGGCAGCCGCTGCAGGAAAACAAGATCACCATGGAAGTGGCCCTCACGGAAGGGGTGAAACCGCTGCGTGCCTTTATGCTCGACCAGACCCGCGAAAGCGATCTGGCGATGTTTGCCCGTATCGCCAAAACCCCGGATATCGCCTCGCCGGAAGAGGTGCCGCTCAGCATTCTGATACCGGCGTTTATCACCAGCGAGCTGAAAACCGCCTTCCAGATAGGCTTTACCATCTTTATTCCGTTCCTGATTATCGATCTGGTAGTCGCCAGCATTCTGATGGCGCTGGGGATGATGATGGTGCCGCCCACCACCATTGCGCTGCCGTTTAAGCTGATGCTGTTTGTGCTGGTCGACGGCTGGCAGCTGCTGGTGGGATCGCTGGCCCAGAGCTTTTACAGTTAGGAGAGACCCATGACCCCGGAAAGCGTAATGGTGATTGGCATGCAGGCGATCAAGGTGGGACTAATGGTGTCAGCCCCGCTGCTGGTGGCCGCGCTGGTCACCGGTCTTATCATCAGTATTTTGCAGGCCGCCACCCAGGTCAATGAAATGACCATGACCTTCATCCCGAAGATCCTGATCATCGTTGGCGTGGCGGTGGCGCTGGGGCCGTGGATGATGAAGATTTTTATTGAATACACCCGCGCGGTGTTCGCCAGCATTCCTTTCGTGATTGGCTGATGGCCTTCGGACTTCCTCTCGACCAGCTCTACGGGCTGGTCAGTCACACTTTTTTCATCATGGTGCGCATTGCCGCGCTGCTGCACGTTGCGCCGATTTTCGGCGAGAAGGCGGTCAGCGCCCGTCTGCGCGCGGGCCTGGCGCTGTTGATTGCGATCCTGATTGGCGGCACGCTGCCTGATGCGCAGATTGGCCTCTACTCCTGGGAAGGGGTCTGGGTGATGGCGAAACAGGTGATTATCGGCGCGGCGATGGGGCTGACGCTGCAGCTGCTGTTTGCCGCCGTGCGCATGTCCGGCGAAATCATCGGCATGCAGATGGGACTTTCGTTCGCCACCTTTTTCGACCCAGGCGCTGGCAACAGCCCGGTGATCTCACGTTTTCTCAACCTGCTGGTGACGCTGCTGTTCCTCGCCTTTAACGGCCATCTCTGGCTGCTGGCGCTGCTGGCGGAAACCTTCCAGACGCTGCCGGTCGACGCCACGCCGCTGCACGCGGGCGGGTTTATGTATCTGGTGACCCACGCGGGGATGATCTTTAGTCAGGGGCTGATGTTGGGGCTACCCGTGATTGCGCTGCTGCTGTGCATTAACTTCATCCTCGGGCTGTTAAACCGCCTGACGCCGCAGCTCTCTATCTTTGTGATTGGCTTCCCGTTGACGCTGACCTTCGGCATGCTGGCGCTTTTCCTGATTGCCGAAACGCTGGCACCGTTCTTTGAGCGCCTGATGGCCCTCGGGTTTGACACCCTTGATGGCCTGATTCAGGCGCTGGTCTGACCCTCAATTCATGCAGGCGATACGGGCGACGGTCTCCGTGCCGGAGGCGAGGACTTTGTCGTCCAGCAGGTAGACAGTGCTGGTCGCCTCTTCACCCGGTTTGATTTGCGGGAAGATATAATCGGTCACGTCTTCATCCGAGCTCTGGCCGCCGAGCTTGCGATGCTGGCTGGTGACGGTCAGATGGAGCCGCTTGCCCGACATATCAATGTCGTAGCGCACTTCGCGGTTTACGGCTTTCGGCAGCCCGTCGCGCTTGCCGTCTTTGAAGTGACTGATGCTGCCGATATAGGTGGTATGTCCGTTGAACAGGCCGTCACGGTAAGACCGGTAGATACCGCGCGCCAGCGTCGCGTTGTTATCGTCCTCAATAATGTAATACGAGGTCGGCGCAATACAGACCGCCTTATAGGGCGAGGTATAAAACCCGTACAGCGCCATGGCGCCGGTTCCGATAATGACCCCGCCAAGAAACAGCAGGGCGAGCGGCGATTTAATAATGGCGAAAATAGAACGATTCGCAGTCATTCCCTGAATCCTTAAAGGGTTGTTGGCAGGCAATAAGCCCCTGGAATTTACTCATCTTTTCCGAGCCCGTGGTCACATACAGTACGGCTGCGGGCTTCTCGTCGGTACGGCGCGCCAGCACATGGCGGGTATAGGTCTGCAGCGTGGATTCAATCAGCGCGGTCTGCGACTGTTTGTCCTGCTGAACCATCACCTCGGTACCGGGCGGCACGCCGGGGCCATTCCAGCGCACAAAGTGCACCGGCTGCGGGCTAAAATCAAAAATTCCGCGCAGGAGTAGCGCAATCACCAGCCCAACGAGCACGCCGCTGAGCGTGGCGCAGATCTTTTGCATGAGCGTGCTGCGGGCGGGCGGCGGGGCGGGTTCGACCGTCGGAGGCACCTCTGGCGCAACGGCCTGTACGGGGGCTTCCTGATGCGGGAGGTCTGGTGCCGGCGTTGCAGGAGCCACTACGCTGCCGCTCTCCCGCACCAGCAGACGATAGCCGCTGCGCGTCACGGCGATGAGCGTGATGGCTTCCTGCAGGTTTAGCTGAGCGAACGCGCGGCGTAATTTGGTGATCATCACCCGCACGCTGTTGTCGGTGACCTCCACCCCGGCGCTGCGCCAGCCGATCTCCATCAGCTGTTCCTGGGAAAGCACTTCCCCATGAGCCTCCACCAGCGCGGCAAGGCACAGACATGCACTTTGGGGAAGCGTGACGGTCTCTTGCGTATCCGTTCGGGCAAGCGTACGGATCTGCAAATCCAGCGACACTAACGATCCAATCGCGATATTGTTTAGCATAGTTATTTGATTCTTCTGGTGTATTGGGTATCGCTTCTGGCTAATGTAATTAATAGTAATGAATGCACGTTATTGCTAGCCGGGAGCCAGAGCGACATGTTTTTTATGTCTTACTTCATCTTTTTGCAACCATTATGTAAAAGCAGCCTTAACACCTTTAAGGTTATTAATTGCGGTGTTTTAACCACACCAAAAATAACGTTATGAGTGATTGCGTTTTAATCACATTAAAACCAATTGGTTACCAATTTAACTGCGCGTGCGCGGCGTCAGCAGCGTTGATAATGAGACGCTGTTATCACTTTTGATTAAACATTTTTTAATCTGTACAAAATTATTAATTGTGCCGGAAATGGCGGGGCGGCGGTTGCGCACGAGGTCTGCGAATTTATACTGAGTAAAAGGCAGGTTATTGAATTTATTAAACAGTATTCATTTTCTTAACAAGGATGACCGATGTTCTCTCTTAAGCGTTTTATGCATACGTCCGATATGCCGGCCATGTTTCCCGTATTTATCTGTCGTCTGGTGACAGGTGTATTTTTCTTTTCTGCCGGGTTTAATAAATTATTTGTTCCTGAGAACCAGCTGCTGATGGTGGATACCCTGCACGATGCGGGGATCCCTTTCCCGGTTGTTATGGCGGTAGTGGTGGCGTTCCTGGAATGCAGTATGGGTCTGCTGTTGACGCTGGGGTTGTTCAGCCGCGTTAGCGCGCTGATATTAATGGTCATCAGCAGCGTGGCGCTGATCACGATTGGGATTTACACCATTCCGCGCGGGCTGAATTTGATTTCATGGCTGAGCTGGCTGTTTTATCTGCCCGAGACGCTCTATGTGGTGCTCTGCCTGTTCCCGTTGACCTGGGGCGGCACCCTTTGCAGCCTCGACGGCTGGCTGGTCAAACGCTGGCAGAAGGTCCGCAAAATTGTTTTTGTTGAGGGTTAACATAAGTGCGCGGTTATCAACGGTTTGAAGAGCATATTTCCTGATTCCTGCATAATAAAATAGCCCTGCAGAGGCAGCATTGTGCTGCCGTTAAAAGAACAGGCGCTGATGTTATGGTTTTTATTGTCATACTGGTCGTTATTTTCATTACCCTGGTGATTCTGGTGCAGGCTGGCGTCATGCCGTGGTTTATTCGCACGGAGGGGCAGCGCCTGCGCACGCAGGTTGATGTCCTGGCGACCCAGCTGCGCGAGCAGCTCGATCGTGTTGAAGCGCAGCAGCGTTCAATGACCGAAAGCGTGGTCACCCTTAAAAGCTTCGCGCTGGACAAAAGCGCGCCGGGCGAGACGGATAGTGCCGAAGAGACGGGCAGCAGCCGTCAATTTCTCAATGCACTGGTCAAAGAGACGGGCGAACGTCTTGGCGGTCGCGCCTGGATTGTGGACGACACCGGGCGCATCATCGGCGATGCCGCCGGTGCGCCGACGGTACAGTCCCTCAACGATATTAACCTGCCGATGGCGGTGCCGTTGCGTGCGCTGGTGGCCCAGTCGGATGGCGGGTTGCGTCATACCCATTTTCGCAGCGCCAGCGGCGAGCATACGCTGATGGTGATGCCCATTCCCGACAGGCCGTGGCTGCTTGCCATCGACGTGCCCACCCGGCGAATGGGCGAGCGGCCGGGCATTATGTTGCATAAGCCGTGGCCGCTGGCGGCCTTGCTGCTGGTCTCTACGTTGACCCTGCTTCGCAGCCTGAACCAGCATCTATCCCGCCTCAACGAAGAGCTGCCGTCGCAGCTGAAAACCGAGCAGGGCGCGCATTTGCCGCCGCTGATGCAGGAGATTGGCGAGCAGGCGAGCGCGATTGCCAGGGCAGCCAGCACGATTGCCGAGGAGAATGAACGTCTGCTGCGGGTACCCGAAGCGAACGCCAATATGCTGGCCGTGTTGAGCGAAAGCGCCACGGGCGCGATCCGGGCAATGAACGCGCTACACGACGCCGCGCTGCACATTGCCGACAGCAGCGGCACGCTGGTGCAGCTGGCCAGTCGCGCCTACAGCTATTCCCTTCATAACGATGAGAGCGTGTTTGCCGTGGAGTCGCGCAACCTGGCGAGCCGCTGCGCGCGTTCGTCGAAAGAACTCCGGGCCCTGATTGACGATGCGATGATGCAGGCGCAAAGCGGGGCACCTTCGGTGACGCAAAATAACAGCGTGCTGATTGAAGAGGTTTACACGGTGGCGAACACCTTAATTCACCGCACGAGCGGATAATCTACGAGTATTTCATATTATGTTTTCCTCCCTTCAAAGCAGGGCCATTATGCTGGTCTCTGCTTTCTTTATTTTACTGACCCTCATTACCCTCTGGGTTGTTATGCACTTCATTGCGCCCGCGCTGCTGAAAGATGAGCACCGGCGCGTGCACTATCAAATTAACGAGCACACCGCCGCCGTGACGCAGCTGATGTCGCGGGTACAGGCGCAGCAGCGCGTATTGACGGAAACCGTCGCGCAGCTCGAGAGCGCGCAAATCGACCGTCTGCTTCCTGCCCTGGTGAACCAGAACGGTGACAGCACCCTGTTTGGCGGCGGCGTGTGGCCGCTGCCGGGGAAGCGTGAGCCGGGCGTGGAGAAAAACAGCACGTTTTATGCCAGAGACAAGCAGAACCAGCTGCAGCTGAACGGTACGTGGAATCAGCCGGATGCGGCTGCTTACTGGCAGCAGCCGTGGTTTAAGGCTGGGATGCGTGCTGCAAAAGGGCAATGTGCGTGGGCCGACGCCTATATGGACGCCGCCAGCCCGCAGCCGTGAACCAACTGTGCGATGCCGATCTGGCGTGACGGTCAGCTGTGGGGCGTGGCGACGCTGGACGTAACGCTGGGCTTCTTCAATGAGCTTGCGCGCAAGATCGCCGAGCCGCTGCAGGGCGGCGTGCTGATTGTCGAGGCCAACGGTAAAATTATCGGCTACAGCCGCGCCAGCGACACCACGCCGCAGCTGAAAAATATTATCGACCTGCCCGGAGATGAAATCGCCATTCTGCAGGAGATGCTATCGCAGGGCAGCGGTGGCTACATCGAACGCACCTATGAGGCTGACGATGGCGAACATACCATCTTCCTCTCTCCGATTGCCGGCAGTCCGTGGTTTGTGGCAACTGATACCCAAAGTAGCTTGCTGAACCAGCAGACCCACAGCATTCTGCTGCGTTTGGGAATGGTGCAGATCCCGCTGCTGCTGCTGTTGGGAGTGGTTTTGATTCTGACCGTGCACTTTATGATGCGTAACCTCCAGACCGTGAGCGACCGTCTGGCCGCGCTGTCCGCGGGCGGGGCCGATCTGACCCTGCGCCTGCCGCAGAGCCGTACGCGCGAGCTGAACGCTATCGCCGACAACGTGAATACGTTTATGCGCTATCTGCAGGGGTTGATACAGCAGGTTGGAGCGAGTACGCGCACGATTGCGGCAGCCTCTCATCAGATTGCAGAGGGCAACGTGTCGCTCTCGTCACGCACCGAAGAGCAGTCCGCCTCTCTGACGCAAACGGCGGCGTCGATGGAGCAGATTGCCGGTATTGTGGGCAACAACGCCGACAACGCGGCGGATGCCGACAGGCTGGCCACGCAGGCGGCCGCCGTGGCGCAGCAGGGCGCGACGCTGATGAATGCTGCGGTGGAAAAGATGAGTCATATTGAATCGTCATCCCTGCGCGTGACCGACATCGTCGGGGTGATCGACGGTATCGCGTATCAGACCAACATTCTGGCGTTGAATGCGGCGGTTGAAGCGGCACGAGCGGGCGAGCAGGGGCGCGGTTTTGCCGTGGTGGCGGCAGAGGTGCGAAGCCTGGCCCTGCGATCCTCCAGCTCGGCGAAGGAGATCCGCGAGCTGATTAACGACGCGGTGATCGGCGTGCAGGACGGCAGCCGTCTGGTGCAGGAGGTCGGGGAAATCATGAACGCGCTGGTGACGTCGGTTAATGAGGTCTCCATGCTGATGGAAGAGGTCAAAACCGCCAGCCGTGAGCAGAGCGTCGGTATTGAGCAGGTGAACGTGGCGGTATGTCAGCTTGAAAGCGCCACTCAGCAGAATGCCGCGCTGGTGGCGGACGTGTCGACGGCGGCGAAGGCGATGGAGGAGCAGGCCGCGGAGCTGGAAAGCGTGGTGAACCGGTTTAGGGTGTGATGCGGTGCGCGCTGTCGGTCTTGCCCGGCGGCGCTTCGTTTGCACGAGCCTACAGGAAGCAACGCACATGTAGGCCGGGTACGGCGAAGCCGCCACCCGGCACAAATCTGGAAGGCGCCTCGTAATCCTGGAAGTAACCTTATGTAATTCGGGGTTTACCCTTTTTTTTGTTTTCATCACTTCGTAAAGTGCCCGTGTTGCGGAAACGTCCGCAACCGGGCGTGAGAACCTGAAAATACAAGGCGATACATTTTTGTATCGTACATGCGCACACGTCGTTACAATCATGGCGGCGCTGGCGGAGCAACCGTTAGGTTGGTCGGCTCCCTTGTATGTCGATTCTCACCTCCGTCAGCGCCACCACCTTTGAGCGTGAGAACTCCGGTGGTGGTTGTATGAATATACAAGGAGACTTTCATATGACTATTCTTTCCACACTCTCTGAATCATCCCACGTTAACTTTATCGAACAGCTCATTGCCTTACCGCTTCCGGCCTCTGCCAACCTTTTTGATGTGGCCGATATCTGTGCGGCATTCGCGAGCGCGTTGGTTGAGGTCGACACTATACGCGAACGCAACGCGCTCTGCGGGCGCTTGCTACACGCTCTGGATGAGCTGGAGCATTGTTGCGACGATGATCTGCCACCGCATTTGATTGAACAGCTCATTGCAGGGGACGCTGCGCCGTCATGCATGCCGGATAGCTGGCAGGATACGGCCACACCGGTTAGTTATGCGCAAGCGCTGGCACAGGCTATTCTGGGTAATACTCTGCCGCAGAGTGTGAATAAGGCATTGACCGGATTACTGCATGACATGGTGCATCTGTTAGCCGATTTTGTGAAGGAACCTTACCTGCACGCTTAAAAATAAAGTCGGGTGGCGGCTTCGCCTGACCGGCCTACATTTACGTTGCTTCCTGTAGGCCTGTGCAAGCGGAGCGCCGCCAGGCAAGAAGATGATGCATAAACAAAAAAGCCCTCCACCAGGGAGGGCAACCGCGCATGGAGGACATGCGCGTTAGTGTTTGAGGCGGTCAAGCAGATTAACGCAGCAGGGACAGCACGTTCTGCGGAACCTGGTTCGCCTGGGCCAGTACGGACACGCCAGCCTGCTGGAGGATGTTCGCGCGGCTCATAGCAGACACTTCCACGGAGAAGTCTGCATCCTGAATACGGGAGCGCGCTTCGGTGGTGTTGATGATGTTGGTATTCAGGTTCGCAATGATGGAGCTGAAACGGTTCTGAACGGCACCCAGGTCGGCACGGAAATCGGCAACTTTGGTGATGGCTTTATCCAACTGATCGATCAGAGTATCTGCGCCAGCCGCGCCTGAAGCGGCTTTAGCGAAAGCGTAGGCATCACGTGGAGCGGGGTCGGCACCAATAGTCACAGCCCCTGCAGCATCAAGGGTGAACGACTTAACTTCACCATTATTGTCGACCGCATAGTAACTGTTTGGCGTGCCGCCAGAGAATACCTGAATACCAGAGGTTGCGGCATCAGCACCAGCGAATGCAGCCGCGGAAATTTCGTCTAATTTATCTGAAAGTTTAAATGCGGTTGCTGCACCAGTATTATCGTTCAGAATATCGTCGTTTTTAACCGCGACTGGAGTGAATGTGCTCAGGCCGTTAATCAGAACATCGGCATCCAGCTTGGAAAGTGCAGCACCAGGTGTTGCATCACCATCAATTTCAACGTTACCAGCATTATCTTTAAATTTGATATTCATTTCTTGTGCTTCCTGGGTTGTGGAGTTAACCGCAAAGAAGCGTACAGTGCCATCATCCTCTTTAAAGGTATGTAATTTGTCAGCACCAGGTACAGTTGATTTAGCCAGGACAGCAGTAATATCGGTGGTGGTCAGAGTGTATTCGCCTACGGGGGTATCATATTTTTGACCATTAGCACCTACAACGCCTTTCCCGCTAAATTGTGGATCGTCTATCGTCGCCGTAATTTTAGCAAAGTCGCTACCGAAGTTTTCCAGACCCAGTTCTTTGAGGTTCAATTCGTTCAGATTGATATCAATAGTGTCGCCATCTTTATCGCCGATCTGAATGGTGATTTTATCCTTAGAACCGTCGAACACTTTCACACCGTTGAAGTTGGTCACGTCGGCAACGCGCTGAATTTCTTCCAGACGGGAACCGATCTCTTTCATGATGGATTTGCGGTCATCTTCAGAGTTGGTGCCGTTTTTCGCCTGCACGGTCAGCTCGCGGATACGCTGCATGTTTTCGGTCACTTCTTCCAGCGCGCCTTCAGTGGTCTGCGCCAGGGAGATACCGTCGTTGGCGTTACGTGCCGCCTGGGTCATACCGCGGATTGAAGAGGTGAAGCGGTTGGAGATGGCCAGACCCGCTGCATCGTCCTTCGCGCTGTTGATACGCATACCGGAAGAGAGACGCTGAATAGCGGTGCCCAGGGCAGACTGAGATTTGTTCAGGTTGTTCTGAGCCATCAGGCTCAATGCGTTGGTATTAATGACCTGTGCCATTGTTGTATCCTTCTAAGTAATAATGACTGTGAGTGATATGCGTTCGTTGATGCGCATACTTCTTTCATCGGGGGGAATAAAAAAGACTGAATTATTTTTTTGCTTTTTTTATTGATGGCGAAAAATGGCGACAGGTTTGGCGTCTATTATTTAAATGGCGAAGGGTAATGACGTAATAAGCGCACGAAACTGTCTTTACCCTTCTTCCATATTGTTGTGCCCCCTGTGAAAAATTAAACTTCCTTCTCTATTATCCGATGAAAAGAGTGTGAACTATTTCATTTCTGGAGGAACATTATTATGGCTGGAACGAATTTTTTAGGCGTGGGGTCCGGGCTGCCGTTTGATCAGTGGCTGGCAGATGAGCGCAAAGGTATTACGAAAAAACTCAATCCTTATCTGCAGAAGCAAACCACCTATAAAGGGCAGATTTCTGCATGGGGCTCTATTTCCAGCGCGCTGAGCACGATGAAGGACAATCTCGGCAAGCTGGAAGATGAGGGATTTAACGGCGTCAGCGTGAGTGACAACAAAACCTTTAAGGCCACAGCGGGCGAAGGGGCGATTCCCAATAGCTATTCCATCGCTGTTAAACAGCTGGCGCAAGCCCATCAGTTGGCAGTAGTGAACGATACGCGAGATCAAAAAATTGGTGACAGTGCCGCGAAGGTCACCATCACCCTGAAAGAGGGTGAAAAACCGATGGAGCTGGATCTCAAGAGAGACGAAACTTCTCTCGAGCAAATAGCCAAAAAGATCAATGAACAGAAGGGCGATGTCGTAGCGGAAGTGATAACCATTGGGGGCGGGAAGCACAAACTGGTGCTGACCTCGAAAAAAACCGGTGAAGCCGGGGAAATGGATATCAAAGTGACAGGCAATACGGCGCTGGAAGCTAAGCTGGCAGATGCTGCCGCAAAACCTGAAACAGAAGCGCAAAATGCGGAAATATTTCTCAACGGTAACCTTGTCACCCGCAGCGCTAACACCATAAAGGATTTGATCACCGGTGTGACGCTTGAACTGCGGGAAGTATCGGATATGAAGGACCCTCCTGCTGACCCGGCCGACCCTAACAATCCGGAAAACTACAAAACCGAATCCCTGACCATCACCGAAGACACCTCAAAGGTGAAAACGTTGATTGAGGAGTTTGTCAAAAATTACAACAACTACCTCAACACCGTGGCTGGCGCGACCAAATATACCGCTCCCGATCGCGACAAATTAGCAAAAGATGAGGTCCCCACATCCGACCCGACCAATGGTGCGTTGTTCAGTGACGGGTCTTTACGTCGACTGACCAGCGAGCTGAAAGCCACCGTGACGGGCAGCTATCCCGAGGTTGGGGATGTCATTCAGACGCTGGGTAAAATAGGGATTACCGTCACGTTCGACGGTAAAACCGGCGATGATCGTACCGGTACGCTCGGCACCCTGACCATCGACAGCAAAAAACTTGATGCCGCCCTGAAGGACAACCCGAAAGAGGTTGAAGCGCTGTTCCTCGGTAAAGGTGGTAAAGAGGGAATTAAGGACCGGATGGAAGGGATTTTTAATACCTATCTTGGTGACAAAGAGTCGATTGAGAAGAAAGAAGGCGTGATCGAAACCGCGCTGGACTCCCTGCGCGATCAGGAAAAGCGCATCGGCAAGCAGATCACGGCCATTGAACGACGCATTGAAGAGACCATGCTGCGCAGGGAGAAAGAGTATCAGCGCCTGGATAAGGCCATGAGCGATATGAACAACATGAGTACCCGTCTACAGCAGTCGCTGGCGGGGCTGGTTTAATCATTACTATCCCGGGCAGCGTGCTGCCCGGCAGGATTTGACGATGTACACCAAAACGGGCAAAAGTGCCTACACCGCTGTCTCTCTCGACAGCCAGATCGCTGGCGCGACGCCGCATCAGCTTATCGTCCTGCTCTATGACGGGGCGATTAACGCCATGAAGCGGGCAGAGATTTATTTCCAGTCGGGCAATATTGCTCGTCGCGGCGAGATGATCTCCCGCGCCATCAATATTATCGACAACGGCCTGCGCGCCGGGCTGGATCACGAGAAGGGCGGGAAAATTGCCGAAGAGCTGGAGAGCCTGTACGAGTATATTTCCCGTACGCTGCTGGAGGCGAATCTCAACAAATCCGGTGAAAAGCTGCCGCACCTTATTGCCCTGATGACGGGGATGCAGGAAACCTGGCAGGCCATCGCCCCGCAGCACAAGCAGGTGAAACATGGATAACGACGTGATGGCGCTGATTGATGAGTTGCTCATCAGCAATGCGAAGCTGCGGCAGCAGGCCGATGCGGGCGAGTGGGATGTGTTTCTTGACGAGTCCGTGGCTTACGCCATGGGAATGAGAACGCTGTGTGATATCGATTTAACCCAGCTGGCACAGCACACTAAACCGTCGGTCAGCGCCCGGCTGGCGACCCTGCTTGAGAACGATGCCCTCTTAACGCGCGCCATTAATGGACGCCTGGCCACCATCAGCACCGAACTCTCCGCCATGCGCAAAACCAGCAGCGTGGCAAAATCTTACACCGCTGTTTAATTTACCTCTCACCCTAACCCTCTCCCCGTAAGGGAGAGGGGATTGTCAGCCCGTAGGCCCGCGCAAGCGAAGCGCCGCCGGGCAAAAAAAAGCCCACCGGAGGCGGGCAAAAGAGGACAACGCAGACAGGATCGATCAGATACTGATGTTGTACTTGCGGGCCGCGGGCAGCTGGCTGGATTCGCCCGCGGGTCCATAGAGCGTGCTAGCGTGGCCCACGTGGTCGATGGCCTTGCGGATATGCTGATTTTTCTTCATATGGCTTTGCAGCAGCGATTCCACCTTTTGATTCAGCGACTTTGTGCTGCGCACCTTCTCATGCACCTGCTGCCAGCTGGCAAACAGCTTGCCGAGCCCCGGGTAGGGGGCTTCCGCGCCGCAGCTTTGCTCCTGCTGACGGCGCATATCGTCGTAATACTGAATGGTCGACAGCAGCTGGTTTTTGTTATCCGCCAATACCTGCAGCGACACCGGGTTGATCTGCGTGCGGTTGAGCTGATTGACCTCTTCAATCATGATCGCCTCCAGCTCATCCAGAGACGTTTTCATCTGCGCGAGTATCGGGTAAAGCTTGTCCATAGGGGTCCTGCTTACGGTTAAAACTGAAACATGTCCTGCACCATCGCCTGAGCAATTTTCTCAGGCTCGATGCGCAGGGTACCTGCCGACAGCGCGGCGCGAAGCTCGGAGACGCGCGCGTAGTCCACGTCGCGGCTGTCGTCGGTCTGGATCTTTTTGGTCATTTCACTCAGGGTGACGTTGGTGTTGTCGCGCTTGTCCGAACGTTTTGCCGCAGTGTCACTCTCCTGAGGCTGCGTGCGGGCGCGCAGATCCTGAGTTGGGGCGATTTTTGCAATCGGCGCGGTGGTCTGGCTGCTGTTGATGCTCATGGTGGTCCTCTCAGGGAAACATGTTCTGTACTCAATATTGTTTTCATCGGTGATTCACAGAAAACCTAAAATTTATTGTTGTGAAATAATCATCACCTGCCCGTCAGCTCCCACTTTTCCACTCACGGTGCGCCCGCCTGCCGTTTTGACTTTGAGCAGGTCATCCACCGCGGCGTTGTTGAGCGCCTTGCCCTGGCTGCGAATACGAAAGCCTGAACCGGTCGTCACCAGGTCGACCGTCTGTCCGGCGCGCAGACGCCACTGCTGGCGAAGCTGGTTTTCTAACAGCGGCTTACCGGCGTCGATGGCGCGGGTCAGGCGCTGACCAATAATCTCATCGGCGTTAAAGATGAGTCCCCCCGGCTGGTGGTCGAGACTGCCGGTAACCGGCTCGATATCGCTGCGCTGGACAATCGCCCCGCCGGGCAGGCTTTGGCTTGCCACCCACCAGGTGCCCTGCGCGCTGATGCGAACCGGCAGGAAATGGCGACGCGCGCCGCACTGCGCGAGCACGGTGCGTTTGCCGGTCAGACGGCTGTTGCTTCCCACCAGGCTCAGCTCCGGGTTATCGCACACGGCGGCCAGCTGCGCGGGTGCGGCGAGCAGGGTTACGGTGCGCACGATGTCGCTACCGACTTCAGGCTGTGGGATCAGCGCATCCAGTTTAAGCATCAGCCGCTGCTTTGCCGTCTGGTCAGAGGGTACGCTGGCTGCGGCGGATGCAGAAAAGAGCAAAGCGGCCACCGCCGTGCTGATTATTCGGAGCTTCATCGTATTGCCTTAATCATATCTGTGATGGCTAAATTATATACGCAGGCACCTGGGTTTTATTGCTTCAAATAATGACACTTTTGAAGGTAATTAAATCTATCGTCGCGTTAACGTTATTAGGATTATTTCTATTTCCCTAAATAGGCTTATTTCTGTCGGGTCTTCGCAGTGTGATATTTCACCAGCGCTGACTACACTATCGCAGTTTAATTAACGCAAGACAGGAGTGCTGTTGTCATGAATAAACTTGATGACGCCTTTCGCTTTCAACAGCAGGCGTTAGGTTTGCTGTCGCGCCGCCAGGATATATTGGCTTCAAATATTGCGAATGCCGACACGCCGGGCTACAAGGCGCGCGATATTGATTTTACTCAGCAGCTAAAAGCCGCCATGGAAAATAACGCTATGGCGAAATCTCCCGTATCACTGGCATTAACGTCACAGAAGCATATTGAAGGTAAAGCGATGCCGTTTGACGATGCGAATGTGCTGTATCGCATACCGGATCAGCCGAGTGCCGACGGTAATACCGTGGATATGGATCGCGAGCGCGTCAATTTTGCGGATAACGCCGTGAAATATCAGTCGGGACTGACGTTTCTTGGCGCGGATATTAAAAAAATGATGACTGTGCTCAGTCAGGGGTAATCAACGATGTCGCTCTTTAGCGTATTTGATATTTCCGGTTCGGCGATGGCGGCCCAGTCCCGACGCCTTAACGTCAGCGCCAGCAACATGGCCAACGCCGACAGCGTGGCGGGGCCGGACGGTCAACCCTACCGCGCGCGTCAGGTGGTCTTTTCCGTTGACGCGTCTGTCGGTCAGGAGATCGGCGGCGTGCAGGTTAGCGACGTAGTCGAGAGCAGCGCGCCGGACCGCCTGGTTTATGAACCGGGCAATCCGCTGGCTGATGAACAGGGCTACGTGCGGATGCCCAACGTCAACGTCATCAACGAGATGGTGAACACCATTTCCGCCTCACGCAGCTACCAGGCCAACGTGGAAGTGATGAATTCCGCCAAAAGCCTGATGCTGAAAACATTAACGCTTGGTCAGTAAGGACGCATATGGCGGTCTCTTCGATTAACAACAATAACGGCGGTGCGGGTGGCACCGGCACCGGCAACAGCGCGGCGGATCTGTCAAACCAGTTTATGAACCTGCTGGTGGCGCAGATGAAAAACCAGGATCCCACCAATCCGATGGATAACAACCAGCTCACCTCGCAGCTGGCGCAGTTCAACATGGCGGCGGGCGTCGAGAAGCTCAACAGTTCCGTCGCGGGCGTGCAGGCGATGATGATCCAGCTTGGCAGCATGAGCGCCTCCTCCTGGGTAGGGCGCAGCGTGCTGATTGAAGGCGAGGCGAAGGTCTCCTTTGGCGAGCCGGGGATCGGCATCATGCAGGAAGGCGTGGAACAGCCGGGTAATTCGGACGACTTCCACTTTGTATTAGGAGGCGATGCCGAAACGGTAACCGTCACCCTGCACGACGGTGATAAGGCGTACACCGCAGAGCTGAAGAACGTGAAGCAGGGCATGAATACCTACAACCTCGACGACCTGGAAAACTTCAAGCCGGAGCCGGGGCCGCCGCGCGACAGGGAATACACCCTCTCCTTTGAAGCCAGCAATCCTGAGGGGGAAAACCCGGAAGTGTTTGGTCTGGTTCAGGATCAGGTTCAGGGCGTCACGATGGACCCGAGCGGACCGATTCTGCATCTGCTGAATAACGATCCGATTGGCATGGGTAAAGTTTTTGTCATTCAAAAATAGTCATTACTTTCTGGAAATTAATTATGGGTTTTTCACAAGGTCTTAGCGGCCTGAGTGCCGCAGCAAAAGCGCTGGACGTGGTGGGTAACAACATCGCCAACTCCCAGACGGTCGGGTTTAAAGCAGGCTCCGTCTCCTTCGCCGATATTTTTGCCGGTTCGACCGGTATGGGTGTGCAGGTGGCGGGCGTCAACCAGAATATGGGCGACGGCAGCCTAATGAACGGCACCTCCGCGCTGGATATGGGGATTACCGGTCGTGGCTTTTTCCGCATGGTCGACCAGGCGGGCAGCGTGTTCTACGGACGCAACGGCCAGTTTGAGCAGGACCAGAACGGCTTTATCGTCAACAAAACCAACGGGCTGTTTTTAACCGGCTATCAGGCGACGGATGGGGTGATTAACCCGGGCGCGCAGGTCGGACCGATTCGCATTCCGAAGGACGACATGCCTCCGGCGGCGTCAACCAAAGGCGACGTGACCGGCAATCTGAAGTCCGATGATAAAATCATTCCGCCGGCGCCGGGCTTCGATCCTGACAACCCTGATACCTACAACTACGTCAGCGAAGTGACCGCCACCGACAGCCTGGGGAATAAGCACGCTATCAAGGTGTACTACGTGCATACCGCAGAAGGTGAGTGGAAGGTTCATGCCCAGGACTCTACCGCGCCTGGCACGGGTGCGGATGAGTGGAGTGAGCAGACGCTTACGTTTGGGCCTGACGGCAAACTCACCACGCCGAAGACAATAAACATCAAAGGAGAGCCTTACAACGGCTCAGCGGCGCTGGATCTGACACTTGATCTGAATATTACCCAAAACGCCAGCGATACCCAGGTGATGCTCGGCGAGATTGACGGTCAGGCACCGGGTAAATTTAACAGCTATCAGGTCAGCGACACGGGCGAGGTGATTGCCATCTACAGCAACGGCAAACGTCAGACCGTGGCGCAGGTGGTGCTGGCCGATTTCGCCAATGCGGGTGGCCTGGAGCAGCAGGGCAACAACCTGTGGGCGGAAACCGTGCAGTCCGGCCAGCCGTTCCTGGGGACCTCGGGCACCGGCAGTTTCGGGGATATCACCGGCGGCATGCTGGAGTCCTCCAACGTGGAACTGGGCAACGAAATGGTCAACATGATCGTCTACCAGCGTAACTACCAGTCCAACTCGCAAACCATCAAAACCCAGTCTGAAGTCCTGCAGACGCTGGTTAACCTGCGTTAAGGCTGAATGATGGATCGCGCTATCTATACCGCCATGAGTGCCGCTAATGCGGCGCTCAACCGCCAGGCGGTCACCTCTAACAATCTGGCGAACAGCTCCACCGCGGGCTTTCGCGCCCAGCTGGCGGCCTTCCGCTCGGTGCCCATTGAAGGGGAAACCCTGCGCACCCGCGCGCTGGTGGCAGAGTCCACGCCGTTCCACGACACCACCATGGGGCCGATCACCCACACCGGGCGCAGCCTGGACGTGGCCTTGCCACAGGACGGCTGGCTGGCCGTGGCGATGGACGACGGCAGCGAAGGCTATACCCGCAACGGCGCCATCGAGGTGGATCAGGACGGGGCGCTGAGCGTCAACGGCCGTCCGCTGATGGGCGACGGCGGGCCGCTGGAAGTGCCGCCGCAGTCTCACGTCACCATCGGCAGCGACGGCACCGTGTCGGCGCTTGGCATGGGCGATGACCCGACGGCGCTGGTGCCCGTTGGCCGCCTGAAGCTGGTCAACGCTGAGATGAACAGCATGGTTCACGGCGATGACGGTCTGTTCCGCCCGGCGAGCGGCGTAATGTTGGCTCAGGATGAAACCCTGCGCCTGACGCCGGAGGCCATCGAGGGCAGCAACGTCAGCCCGGTGCAGGCCATGACGGCGATGATCGCTAACTCCCGCGGCTTTGACATGAACATGAAGGTGATCCGCACCGCCGACGAGAACGCCCAGAAGGCCAATCAGCTATTAAGCGTGAGCTAAATTCGCGCAAGGAGCCACAACATGATTCGTTCTTTATGGATCGCAAAAACCGGGCTGGAAGCACAGCAGCTCAATATGGACGTCATCTCCAACAACCTGGCGAACGTCAACACCAACGGCTTTAAGCGTCAGCGCGCCGTGTTTCAGGATCTGCTCTATCAGAACATGCGCCAGCCAGGCGCCCAGTCGAGCGAGCAGAACACCCTGCCGAGCGGTCTGCAGTTGGGTACCGGCGTGCGTCCGGTCTCCACCCAGCGGGTACACACGCAGGGCGGTATGAACCCGACCGGCGACGAGTACGACGTGGCTATCGAAGGTGAAGGTTTCTTCCAGGTGCAGATGCCGGACGGCAGCACCGCCTACACCCGCGACGGCCACTTTGCCAAAAGCCCAGACGGCCAGCTGGTGAATGCCGAAGGCTATCCGATTCAGCCGGGCATCGTGATACCGCAGGATGCCACCAAACTGAACATCGGCAGCGACGGTATCGTCAGCGTGAAGGTGCCCAGTCAGGCGGAAGAGCAGCAGATTGGGCAGCTGACGCTGACCACCTTCGTCAATAACGCGGGGCTCGAAAGCATCGGCGGCAATCTCTACAAAGAGACCCAGTCTTCCGGCGCGCCGAACGAGCTGAACCCCGGCATGGAGAGCGCGGGCACGCTGAAGCAGAGCTACGTGGAGATCTCCAACGTCAACGTAGCGGAAGAGCTGGTGACCATGATTCAGGTGCAGCGCGCCTACGAAATCAACAGCAAAGCGGTCTCGGCATCCGATCAGATGCTGCAGCGCCTTTCCCAGCTGTAATGTCCTCTCTCTGGCCGCTCGCGCGGCCAGACTTTTTATCGACACTGAAATGAAAATATTGTCTATGCACATTCCGGCAGCCGCGCTGCTGGCCAGCACGCTGCTGCTTAGCGGCTGCGCGCACATTATGCAAAAGCCCCTTGTTGAAGGCCCGACAACGGCAACACCATTACCGATGGCACCGGCAGCGACCGGCGGCTCACTGTTTCAGGCAGGGCAGGGAATGAACTACGGCTACCAGCCGATGTTCGAAGACCGCCGCCCGCGTAACGTGGGCGATACGCTGACTATCCTGCTGCAGGAGAACGTGAGCGCCAGCAAAAGTTCCTCCGCCAGTGCCAACCGTAATGGATCGGCCGGGATGGAATTGCTTGCCGTGCCGACGGGGGCCGATAGCTGGCTGGGTGACGGGAAGGCGGATTTCAAAGCCCAGGGCACGAATGACTTCGCAGGCAAAGGCGGCGCGGCGGCGCGTAACACCTTTACCGGCACCATCACCGTGACCGTGAAAGAACTGCTGTCTAACGGCAACCTCAGCGTGGTGGGCGAGAAGCAGATCGCCATCAACCAGGGCACCGAATTCATCCGCTTCTCCGGCGTGGTGAACCCGCGCACCATCAGCGGCAGCAATACCGTGCCCTCCACCCAGGTGGCGGATGCGCGCATTGAGTACGTCGGCAACGGCTACATCAACGAAGCGCAGAACATGGGCTGGCTGCAACGCCTGTTCCTCAACCTTTCTCCTTTCTGATATGACCATGAAAAAAGAATCTATCCTGTTTTTTCTCAGCATCCTGCTGTATGGCATGACGCTGGCGGTGCCTAAAGTGGGACACGCGGAACGTATTCGCGACCTGGCGACGGTGCAGGGCGTGCGTTCTAACTCCCTGATGGGCTACGGCCTGATTGTCGGCCTTGACGGTACGGGCGACCAGACCATGCAGGCGCCGTTTACCGGCCAGAGCCTGAATAACATGCTCTCCCAGCTGGGGATCACCGTACCCGCAGGCACCAATATGCAGCTGAAAAACATTGCGGCGGTGATGGTGACCGCCGAGCTGCCTCCCTTTGCGCGTCCCGGCGATAAGCTGGACATTGTGGTCTCCTCGGTCGGTAACGCCAAAAGCCTGCGCGGCGGTACGCTGCTGATGACCCCGCTCAAAGGGGCGGATAACCAGATCTACGCCATCGCCCAGGGCAATATTTTGATCTCCGGCGCAGGCGCGCAGGCGGGCGGCAGCCGCGTGCAGGTGAACCAGCTTAACGGCGGGCGCATCAGCGGTGGGGCAACCGTCGAGCGTGAAGTGCCGAACGATTTCGCGACCCAGAACATCGTGCGTTTGCAGCTGAACGAGACCGATTTCTCGCTGGCGCAGCAGATCAGCGACGCCATCAACCAGCGCTACAGCGGCGGGGCGGCGCTGCCGGAAGATGCCCGCACCGTGCGTCTGTTCGCGCCGCCGGACGGCCCGTCCCGCGTGCGTTTCCTCGCCAACATTCAGGACATCCCCGTGAAGGTGAACGTGCAGGACGCGAAGGTGATTGTGAATTCGCGCACCGGCTCGGTGGTGATGAACCGCCACGTGTCGCTCGATTCCTGCGCGGTGGCGCACGGCTCCCTGACGGTTGAAGTGATGCAGAACAACATCATCAGCCAGCCGGATACGCCGTTTGGCGGCGGGGAGACGGTGGTGGTGCCGCAGACGGATATCTCGGTACGCGACAGCGGCGGCTCGCTGCAGCACGTGCGCAGCAGTACCGATCTGAACGCGGTGATCCGCGCCCTGAACAGCCTGGGCGCGACGCCAAACGAGCTGATGTCGGTTCTGCAGGCGATGAAAAACGCCGGCTGTCTGCGGGCGAAGCTGGAGGTGAACTGATGAACGCCTTCGACAAGTTCGATCAACCCGCTTTTGACGTCCGCTCGCTGGACACGCTGAAACGGGAGGCCGGGCGGCAGACGCCCGGCGCGCTGAAGGCGGCGGCGAAGCAGATGGAGGGTATTTTCGTGCAAATGATGATGAAGAGCATGCGCGATGCCAGCTTCAAGAGCGATCTGCTGAGCAGCCAGTCTTCGGAAATGTACACCGCCATGCACGATCAGCAGATCGCGCAAAACATTGCTGGGAGTGGTCAGCTCGGCTTTGCCGATCTTATCGTTCGCCAGTTGGGGGGCGAAAGCGATGCCCCGGTAGTCACCCCGCCGGGGCGCGATGTTTTACGCCCGGGGCTGTCGTCTGCGCCCGCCACCGGCCCGCTGCGTCTGCCTGCGCCGGTGTCATTTGCCAAACCGGTCGAAGGGGCGCATCCGTTTATATCCCGTCTGCTGCGCCCGGCCCAGGCGGCTGCGCAGCAGAGCGGGTTGCATCCGCATCTGATTCTGGCTCAGGCGGCGCTGGAGTCCGGCTGGGGGAAACGGGAAATCCCCGCCGCTGACGGCAGCCCGAGCCACAACCTGTTCGGCATTAAGGCCACGGGCGACTGGCGCGGCAAAACCACCGAAATCACCACCACTGAATATATCAACGGCGTGAAGCAGAAGGTGAAAGCCGCGTTCCGCGTCTACGACTCCTATGAACATGCGCTCTCGGACTACGCAAAGCTGCTGACAAAAAACCCGCGCTATCGCGGCGTGGTGCAGTCAGATTCAGCAGAGCAGGGGGCGAAAGCGCTGCAGGCGGGCGGCTACGCGACCGACCCGGCCTACGCGAAAAAGCTCATCACCATTATTCAGAAGGTAAAAGGCGATATTCAGCAGGGCGTGAATGCCTATAAAAACGATATCGACACTATTTTCTGACAAAGATGTTTTAGAGAATTTTTGAATCACCGATGAAATAAAAAGAGCCATGAACTTTCTGGCCCGGATGCGAACCCGGGCCCGCAATCAGGGAATATCCAGAACGTATGAATAACCTATTTAATTTAGCCAGAAACGGCATCAGCGTGGCGCAGGCCGCGATCCGGGTGACCGGTGATAACCTGACCAACGGCATGTCCGGCAACTATAGCCGCCGCAGTCTGATTATCGGTGAGCTTGGCGGCATGTCGACCGCGCAGGGATTTTACGGCTATGGCGCCCGCGCCAGCGGCGTAGAGCGTGCCTACGATGCCTTCGCCAACAACCAGCTGCGGGACTCGCTCTCCGGCTACGCCTCTTTCACCGGACGGATGGAACAGCTGGCGGATATCGATAACATGCTGGCGGACGAGGCGGATAACGTCTCCGTTTCGCTGGGCAAGCTGTTTAAGGATATGGCGACGCTGAGCGGCGACCCGGCGGATGGTCCGGCGCGTGCGGCGGTGTTTACTTCCCTTGACGTGCTGGCCAACCGCTATAACGCCAGCGCCAAACGTCTTTCCGGCCTTGAAAAGAGCACCAATACCCAGATTGAGCGCAGCGCCAAGGAGATCAACAGCTATACCGAACAGCTGGCACAGCTGAACACACAGCTGGAGCGTCTGCAAGGGAACGGCGCGCCCCCTGCCGATCTGCTCGACCAGCGCGATGCGCTGCTGGAAGGGCTGAGCGAACAGCTGGGGATCACCGTCACCGAGGATCAGATTTCAGGTCGCGTGAGCGTCACGCTGCCCGATGGGCGTCCGCTGGTTTCTGGCGGCACGGCCTACAAGCTGGAAACCTCTCCGTCGGATGCCGATCCCAACAAGATGATTGTGTCGTACGTGGATGCGAACGGCAAAGCGTCGCCGCTGGATGAAAACGCCATCACCAAAGGGCGTCTGGGCGGGCTGTTTAAATTCCGCAACGAGGATCTCACCGCCGCGCGCCAGGATCTGGATCAGATCGCCTTTATGATGGCGCACCGGATGAACGAGCAGCACGGCGAAGGGCTTACGCCTGAGGGCAATCCTGGCGGCGATCTCTTCTCGTTGCCGGATATCCACGCTATCGCGAACGCCAAAAACAGGGGCGGCGACGCGCTTGATCAGATCGCGGTGACCAATTTCAAAGAGGTGAAGTCGGAGAACTATGACATCAGCTTTGATGGTACAGACTGGGTGGTGAAAGGGGCCGATGGTCGTACCGTACCTCTCGATCCCGCTGCACCAGCAGGAACGTTAAGGTTCGATGGTATCGAAATTACCCTTCCGAACCCTTCCACCGCCGTTGCGGGGGATAAATTCACGCTTAACCCGATGGCGGGCGCAGCCGAAGGCATCAGCCGTAAGATAACCAGTGCGCAGGACTTTGCGGCTGCCGACCTGACGGGCGGAGAGGGGAATAACAATAACCTCGAAAAGATGCTGGAAATCCAGACTGAAAAACTCATTGGTGACGACACGCTGAGCGCGGCCTACGCGAGCCTGGCAGGCAAAATCGGCGAAAGCGCGCGCGAGGTGAAATCCTATGCCACCAGTGCCGAAAGCGATTTACGCACCAAATATGACACCAAACAGGCGCTCTCCGGGGTCAACATGGACGAGGAATATATCAACCTGGACATGTTCCGCCAGTACTACAACGGCAGCGCGCAGCTGCTGAAAACGGCGACCGCCATGTTTGATGCCCTGCTGGCCATCCGATAAGGAAAAGATGATGCGATTAAGTACGCTTTATATGTACAAGCAAAGTTCGGAAGCGATGACAAAACGCATGAGCCAAAGTAATGAGGCTTATCTGCGGATGTCTGCGGGTAAAACGCTGCTCAAAGCCTCGGACGACCCGACTGCCGCGACCGATGCGGTAAAACATCAGGACGCGCTGGCAAAGCTTGAGATGTACAGCAGCGTGCGCTCCCGCGCGCGCGGCGCGCTGGAGTTTCAGGACCATATTCTGAACGGCGTGGGTAATCTAATGACCACCACCCTGAAGGAAAAAATAGTGGCGGCCGGAAATGGCGCTTATTCCGATGAAGCTCTCCAGGCACTGGGCGAAGAGATAAAAGGGGTCCGCGAAAATCTGCTGGATTTAGCAAACAGCCGCGACAGCAGCGGCCGCTATATTTTCTCCGGATTTAACACCGATACGCCCGCTTTTGACGAAGTCGGCAATTATCGCGGAGGTAATGAAGCGCGTAAACAGACCGTTGCCGATGGAACGGAAATGCAAACGGGCCACCTCGGCGATGAAATTTTTGATGATATTTTTATGGTATTGAATGATGCCGTCGCGGCCTTGATGGCGGGATCGGAATCGGCGGGCTTTGACGCTGCCCTCACCGCCGCAAGTCAAAGCATCGACGCGGGTATCGACCGCCTTGGGAAAGCCCAGGCCGAGCTCGGCACCAACATGCAACAGCTTGACGCCCTGGATCTCACCGGCGACGTGCTGATTAACGACACCATTGTCAAAGTGCAGGATGCCATTGGTGCCGACACCAGCATGCTGGTGTCGCTGGTGTCGGAGTCGCAAATGTCCGAGCTGGCGTTTAACGCCTCGATGTACGTCTACAAAAATATGCAGAAGATGAATCTGTTTAATATGTGACGTCCCAACCCGTTTAATTCCCTTTATTCAGGCGTCACCGCGTACGGTTAAGCCGTGCGCGGCGAGTGAGAAACTATGTTAACGAAACTCAAAATTTACAGCGCAATCAGCCTTATTATTGGCCTGTTTGCGGTGATACTGTTCGGCGTAACAGCCTATTCCGTCTATGACGCGGTCTCTAATAACACCAATTTTAAACGTATTGTCGTGGCCTCTGAAAATAACGATCAGATGCGCGATGCGGCCTATAACATCAGCGCGGTGATGGCCAATACCAACGGCCTGATGCTGCAGGCGGCGCTGGGTAATCCGGTCTCTGAGAACGTGGCCAAACACACGCTGAACGTGGTGAAAATTGCGCGCCGTAATATGGACGCCTTTATGGCGTCGCCGTTCAATACCCCGGAAGAGAGCCGTCTGGCCGCCGAGGTGAATACCGCGTTCAACGAGGTATATAAGGTTGCCGAAATTAAGCTGGGCTACCTGCAAAACCCGGCAGGGTATACCGGTTCGCTGGAACATGATATGGAGCTGCGCACCGCGCTGCGTAATAAGGTGGATCAGTACAGCGATGCCAGCGCCCGGTTGAGCCAGAGCTATATTGAAGCTTCCGAGCGCGGCTACCAGATCATGCTGGGCGTTGGGATTGTGGTGATGGTTCTGGCCGTCGGTCTGCTGTTCGCCATTCGTTTCTGGCTGCGCCACACCCTGGTACGTCGTATGGAGACGACGGTAGAGATGCTGCGCCGCGTGGCGGCGGGCGATCTCAGCCAGGAGATTGAAAGCGGTAGCCAGAATGAAATCGGTAATATGCTGACCGAGCTGGAGAGCATGCGTACTTCCCTGACCAGCACGATCCTCGGGATCCGCGACAGCGTGCAGCGTATCCACACCAACGCCCAGGAAATTGCCCACGGCAATAACGATCTCTCTTCCCGCACCGAAGAGCAGGCGGCGGCGCTGCAGGAGACGGCGGCGAGCATGGAGCAGATCAAGACCACCGTGCGCCAGAATGCCGACAACGCCCACGCGGCCCGCGAGCTGGCGGAAAGCGCCAGCCACAATGCCCATAACGGCGGCGAAGTGATGCAGAGCCTGGAGCAGATCATGGCGCAGATCACCACCAGCTCGCGTCAGATTGCCGACATCAACGGCGTGATTGACAGTATTGCCAACCAGACCAACATCCTGGCCCTGAACGCGGCGGTGGAAGCGGCGCGCGCCGGTGAGCAAGGCCGCGGCTTCGCGGTCGTCGCGGAAGAGGTGCGTAACCTGGCAAAACGCAGCGCCGATGCGGCGAAAGAGATTAACCAGCTGATCAACACCAGCGTGAGCAATATTGATATCGGTTCGCGTCAGGTGGGGCAGGCCAGCATCGTGATGCAGGAGATCGTGACGTCCGTGTCGCAGGTGACGCAGATCATGGGTGAAATCACGTCGGCCTCGGACGAGCAGAGCGCAGGTATAAACCAGATTTCGCAGGCGGTTAACGAAATGGATCTGGTGACCCAGCAGAACGCGGCCATGGTGGAAGAAGCGGCGATGGCGGCGGGCGATCTGGAAGCCCAGTCCGACGCGCTTGAGCGGCTGGTAGCGCAGTTCAGGCTGAACCAGGAGAGCACTATGGTGAACGTGGTTGAAGAGCCTAATAAACCACGGCGTCAAAAAGAGCCTGACCTGGCCCAGTGGGAAACCTTTTAATCTTATTAATTACCATCATTAATAGCGCTGTTTATTAAAATAGCCCGTTAATACAAATGAATTAACAGAATGCGCATTTTTATAAAGGCTTATTGCACTATTTGAATGCGCCATTTCACCGGATAATTCTCACAGAGAATAGCAGGTGGAATGCAATCGTGGATGGTATTTACACGGCCGAAGGGCTGGAAGATAAATCGGTAGTCTGGTCTAAATATCACTATCTGGTGCGGCAGGAAGCATTGCGGTTACATAAGCGGCTTCCTGCCAGCGTCGAGCTGGATGATTTAATTCAGGCGGGTTCGATCGGTTTTTTAAGCGCAGTCGAAAGTTTTGACCCGAAAAAAGGGGTGACGCTCACGGCGTGGATCACCCAGCGGGTAAAATGGGCATTATTAGATGAGCTGAGGGAAAGCGACTGGGTTCCGCGGCGGGTACGAACCCATACGCGTGAAATCGTCGCCATTATTCAGAGAATAGAGCAGGAAAAAGGCGGGGAGGCGACGGAAGCTGAAATTGCAGAGCGCATGGGCGTGTCGTTGCAGGAATTTCAGCAGATGCTGGCGGATAATAACACCAGCCAGATGTACTCGGTTGACGAATTGCAGGAAAATTATGCTGACAGTTGGGAAACAAGCGGTGACGATCATGAGCAGCTTAATCCGCTCAATGACACCATCAAGGAAAATTTGATGGGGCAGATCGCCGGGCATATTCAGTTCATCCCCGAGAGAGAGCAGCAGTTACTGCAGCTTTATTATCTTCAGGATCTGAATATGAAAGAGATTGGATTGATTTTAGGCATTACGGAAACACGCGTGAGTCAGTTGCACAGTCTGGCGCTAAAAAGGTTGCGCAGTCGAATGGAATCGGCGTACAGATAATTACAAGGCATTAACATTAATCTTGTTAATACTGCTTTTAATGCAGGTTTAATCATTAATATCAAGGTTTAATAAGGTTTAATAATTCTTTATTAATTTTTAAAATCAATGAGTTAATAGTGATTCAGTAATTTGGAGAAATTTCTGTCGCTTGTTCGGAAAATACTTAGTGTTTATGATTTTGCCAGTTTTGTGATGCAGCCTCCTTTGGCATTGACATGATTGTCATTCATTTACTGAGGAAGATTGACTTACCTGAGTGAATATCAATGCCAAAAGACTCTCTGCATCAGTTCGAAAACGTTATCTGACTAAACTGACATGCCAGTTGATGGCTATATAACATTGGGAGTTTTCGCCTGTGTCTAATTTCGACGAGTACCTGCAAAATATTCATGATATTAACCTGTCCTATCTTCTGCTAGCCCAGCAGCTGATCCGCCAGGATAAATTTGCGGCGGGTTTTCGCCTTGGATTATCTGAAGGGACAATTGATAACCTGAAAGAACTGTCGTTACCGCAGTTAATGAAGCTGGCGGCCACCAATCAGCTTATTTGTCGATTGCGCGTTGATGATGAAGTGGTGATTGAAAATCTGACCAAAGATTCACGTATTGAAGCACTGCAGCAAATTCATACCGGCATTATTTTGTCGACCAACCTTCTTAACGCCTTAAGCGAAGAAGAAGCCATTGCCGCTGAGGGGGCATAATTATGTGTGGTGAAAAAAGTCTGCTGCAGGAAATTGATGAGGTCAATATTGCCATGGGCTTAATTTCCCTTGGCGCAAGAATGCAGGTACTGGAGTCGGAAACGTCGCTGAGCCGTCGTCGCCTGCTTCGTTTATACAAAGAATTACGCGGCTGCCCACCGCCGAAAGGCATGCTGCCATTTTCCGAAGACTGGTTTATGTCGTGGGAACAGAATATTCATTCTTCTATGTTCTACAACATTTACCTGTATTTAAAAAAGACCGAGCAGGGGCGCTCGATTGAAATGTTGATGAAGACCTATCGTCTTTATCTTGAGCAGTGCAGTACCTGTGCTGATGAGAAGCCGGTACTGGGGCTGACGCGTGCCTGGACATTATTACGTTTCATCGACTGCGGCATTATTTCGCGTAAAGCCTGCAGCGTGTGTGGTGGAGGTTTTGTCGTCACCACTGAGTTTATTAAAAACCCATTTACCTGCAGCTTGTGCAGCCCGCCGTCGCGTGCGCTGAAGAAATCCCAGGTGAATAACACCGGATTATTAAGGAACGCGATCTCGCCAGAAATCATGACGGCGTAATCCCTGACGGACAGCTGTGCGCAAGATGGCGTTTACCTGATGCCGGGACAACTGGCATCGGTCAAAAAAGTAAAAGGAGAGAGTGTGTTAGTTATTGTTGGCTATCTTGTTGTCATACTAACCGTTTTTGGCGGCTTTATTCTGTCCGGCGGTAATCTGATGGCGCTGTTTCAGCCGCTGGAGCTGCTGATTATCGGCGGTGCTGGCGTCGGGGCGTTCATTGTCGGTAACAACGTGAAATCCCTGAAGGCCACCGGAAAAGCGCTGGTAAAAGTCTTCGTGGGCAAGCGCTATAACAAAGCGGTCTATATGGACCTGATGGCGCTGATGTTCCTGCTGCTATCGCAAAGCCGTGTTCACGGGCTGATGTCGCTGGAAAAGGATATTGAAGATCCGCAGAACAGCGATATTTTTAGCGCCTATCCCCGCCTGATGAGCGACCCGATGCTCGCCAACTTTATCCTCGACTACTTCCGCCTGATGATTGGCGGCAGCATGAATTCTCATGAAATCGAAGCCCTGATGGATGAAGAGATTGAAACCTGCGAAGAAGAGCTGGAAGTGCCGGCCCACAGCCTGAATACCGTGGGCGATGCGTTTCCGGCCTTCGGTATTGTGGCGGCGGTGATGGGGGTGGTAAATGCGCTGGGCTCTGCTGACCGCCCGGCGGCGGAGCTGGGCATGCTGATTGGCCACGCGCTGGTGGGCACCTTCCTCGGTATTCTTATTGCCTATGGTTTTGTTTTGCCGCTGGCGACGCTGCTACGTCAGAAAAGCTCCGATCAGGTCAAAATTCTTCAGTGTATCAAAGTCACGCTGCTCTCCAGCCTGAACGGCTATGCCCCGCAGATTGCGGTGGAGTTTGGTCGTAAAACTATCTTTACCAGCGAACGTCCGTCGTTTGAAGAGCTGGAAGAGCACGTGCGCGAGGTCAAATCTAACGCCACGCTGAAAACCAAAGCCTCGGACAGCGCCGCATGAAGAACGTCACGCCTGTCATCATTTCACGTAAGCGTAAAAAGAAGAAACATGCCCATCACGGCGGGACGTGGAAGATTGCCTATGCCGATTTTATGACCGCGATGATGGCCTTCTTTCTGGTCATGTGGCTGCTTTCCCAGTCCACGGACATGGAAAGAGAGCTGATTGCGGATTACTTCCGCATGCCGCTTAAGCCGTCGATGGCAAACGGTGATAAAACCAGCCTCAGCGACAGCGTCATACCCGGCGGTGGGGATGACATTCTCAAGCGGCAGGGCGAGGTGTTCAAAGGGCAAATCAACGCGATTGACAAGCACAAGCGCTTTGAAAGCCTGAAGCAGGCGAAAGAGAAGCTGCAGAAGATGATCGAAACCGATCCCCGGCTGAACAACTTTAAATCCAACATTCTGCTGAACCTCACCAACGACGGCCTGCTGATCCAGATCACCGACTCGCAGGACCGCCCGATGTTCCGCGTCGGTAGCGAACTGCCGGAGTCCTATATGAACGGCATTCTGCAGGCCCTGGTGCCGCTGCTACAGGAGTTGCCCAACGCGCTGAGCCTGACGGGGCATACCGACTCGCTGCCGTATGCCGGGGGCGACGGCGGCTACAGCAACTGGGAGCTTTCCGCCGGGCGCGCCAACGCCGCCCGCCGGGTACTGGTCCGCGGCGGGCTAAGCGATGAGCGCTTTTTACGCGTGATCGGCACCGCCAGCCGGATGCCGCTGGACAACTCGTCGCCTGATAGCGCCGTCAACCGCCGCATCAGCATTCTGGTCCTCAGTCGCGCGAAAGAGCAGGAGATCCGCCTGGAGGATACCCAGGCCCAGCGCGCAGACAGCGTGCTGAACGATATCAATCTGCAAAACGTGCAGGGTTATACCGATGGACATGAATGATTTTTCGCAGATCTTTTTTACCGAGGCGGAAGAGTTGCTGGCCGAAATGGAACAGCTGCTGCTGCAGCTTGACGTCGCGGCGCCGGACCTGGAGCAGCTGAACGCCATCTTTCGCGCGGCGCACTCGCTGAAAGGGGGGGCGGCCACCTTTGGCTTCAGTGCATTACAGGAGACAACCCACCTGCTGGAAAACCTCCTCGATCAGGCGCGGGCAGGGGAGAGGGCGCTCAGTCGGTCAATCATTAACCTCTTTCTGGAATGTAAGGACATTATGCAAGCGCAGCTGGAAGCCTATCAGTCTTCGCAGGAGCCTGATGAAGCCCGTTATCGCTATATCTGTGAAGCCCTGAGGGAGATTGCCCTTGAGGGCCAACAGCCCGCGCCGCCAGCGGCAACCCCTGAAGCCGCAGCAGCGCAGCCCGTCAGCGCGGCGCAGGAGACGGAAACTTCGCTGGTGGTGACCCTGCATAACGTCGGGGAGCGCGAGCAGACGATGCTGCGCGACGAGCTGACCAATATGGGCGAGATTACGCACATCGAGACGACGCCGGACAGCATGACGGTCACGCTGCTGACCACCGCCTCGGGGGACGATATCACCGCCGTACTCTGCTTTGTAGTGGACAGTAAGCAAATTGCGGTGAACCCCGCAGAGCCCGTGACCGCACCTGCGCCAGAGCCGGAGCAAAAACCGGCTGCCGCGCCAGAGACCGTCGCCAAAAAAGTGTCGCCAGCCTCGCGGGCGGCGAATCAGGAGTCGGGCAGCATTCGCGTAGCGGTGAGCAAAGTTGATCAGATCATCAACCAGGTCGGCGAGCTGATCATCACTCAGGCGATGCTCTCCCAGCTGTCGAGAACCCTCGATCCGGCCAGCTACGATCTGCTGTCCGGCTGCGTGGCGCAGATGGAGCGAAACACTCGCGAGTTGCAGGAGTCGGTGATGTCCATTCGTATGATGCCGATGGATTACGTCTTTAGCCGCTTCCCGCGGCTGGTGCACGACCTGGGCTCCCGTCTCAATAAAGAGGTCGAACTGACGCTCAAAGGCGGGTCCGCCGAGCTGGATAAGAGCCTGATCGAGCGCATTATCGACCCGCTTACCCACCTGGTGCGTAACAGCCTCGACCACGGTATTGAAGAGAAAGAGGCGCGCGTCGCCAAAGGGAAACCGGTGACCGGAAACCTGACGCTCTCCGCTGAACACCACGGCGGCAATATTGTGATTGAAGTCAGCGACGATGGGGCTGGCCTTAACCGGGAAAAAATCCTCGCCAAAGCCCGTTCGCAGGGGATGGCGATCAGCGACACCATGAGCGATGACGATGTGTGGATGCTGATCTTCGCCGCCGGTTTTTCCACCGCCGAGAGCGTGACGGACGTATCCGGGCGCGGCGTGGGGATGGACGTGGTCCGACGCAATATTCTGGCGATGGGCGGCCACGTGGACGTGCTATCGACGCCCGGTGCCGGAACAACTATCCGCATTATCCTGCCGCTGACGCTGGCGATCCTCGACGGCATGCTGGTGAAGGTGGGGGACGAGATTTACGTTCTGCCGCTGGGCGCGGTGATGGAATCGCTGCGCCCAACCGACGAGATGCTGTGCCGCTTTGTGGGGGAAGAGCGGCTCCTGCAGGTGCGCGGGGAATATCTGCCGCTGGTGCTGCTGCGCCAGCGCCTCTCGGTGGCGGGCGAAGCGCCTGCCGACGACGGCATTGTGGTTATCGTGCAAAGCGCGGGCTGCCGCTATGCGCTGTGGGTCGATCAGCTTATCGGCCAGCAGCAGGTGGTGGTTAAGAATCTAGAACATAACTACCGCAAAGTGCCTGGCGTCTCCGCAGCGACCATCCTCGGAGATGGCAGCGTGGCGCTGATCCTTGATGTGGTTGAGCTGTCGACGCTCAACGTTCCACAACCCCAGAGGGAGGGGGTAATAGCATGACTGTAGCAACCGCCAGTAAACCCACCGCCGCTGACGCTACCGCGCAGGAGTACCTGGTATTCCGCCTGGGCGACGAAGAGTACGGCATTGATATTCTCAAAGTGCAGGAGATCCGCGGCTGCGACCGCCTGACGCGTATTCCGAACGCGCCAAACTTTATTACCGGCGTCACTAACCTGCGCGGCGTGATAGTGCCGATTGTGGATCTGCGCGTGCGCTTTGAACTGCCTGACCCGTCGCAGGACGACAAAACGGTGGTCATTGTGCTCAATCTGAATGACCGCGTGGTGGGCATTGTGGTTGACGGCGTGGCGGACGTGCTGTCGATTGACGTGGATAACATCAAGCCGACCCCGGATGTGGCCTCGGTACTCTCCGGCCGTTACCTGCTTGGGCTGGGAGTGCTCGACAGCCGAATGATTATTCTGGTGAATATTGAGAGGCTGTTGAGCCGCGAGGAGATGGCGCTGGTAGAGTCGGCGGCCGAGTCATACATTGACGAACACTGTTGCGCATAGCACTTTCCGGGCGCATATCAGCGGCGAAGGTTGCCGCTGATTCATAACTCGCTATTATGAATGTTCGAGTTTCCAGAAGCGCTAAGGATTGCCAGAAAGTATGCCCGTCAATTTCGACCTCAACGATCTTTACGCCTTCAGAGCCCTGGTGGAATACGGTAATTTCCGTATTGCGGCAGAATCTATCTGCATTTCTCAGTCTGCCTTAAGCCGCCGCATCGAAAAGCTGGAGGCGGCAGTGGGGGCCAAACTGTTCGACAGAACCACCCGACGCGTGACGCTGACGCTCTTCGGGCAAACCTTTGCCGAGCGCTGTGGGGTGCTTCTGGAAAACGTGGAGTCGATGCTGGCCGATATCGACAAGGTGAGCGAGGAGCGCACCGGGCTGATCACCGTCGCCACTGTGCCTTCGGCTGCCTGTCATTTTATGCCCGAGGTCATCCGCCAGTTCCACAGCCGCTTTCCGCGCGTGCGCATTAAGCTTATCGACAGCAGCGCGGGGAATGTCATAGAGGCGGTGGCCAGCGGTCAGGCGGATTTTGGGATCTGTTTTGCGAGAAGCCTGCAGCCGGATATCACGTTTATTCCGCTGGTGGAGGATGTGTACGTTGCCGCATGCCGTCGCGATCATCCATTGGCGGGGCGTAAGTGTCTGACCTGGAAGGTGTTTTTTCAGCAGGATTACATCAGCCTGGATATCACCTCCGGAAACCGCAACCTGCTCGACCAGATGCTCGGCCATATGAAGCCCGAGCGTCCGGGGATCTGTGAAACGCGCCACGTCACCACGATGCTGGGGATGGTGGAGGCGGGGATTGGCATTGCGGCCGTCCCCGCGATGTCAATGCCGAACGCTGAACATTCGATTCTGACGCAGATCCCGCTGACCGAACCCGAAGTCAAACGCACTGTCGGGCTGATTCGGCGCAGCGGGCGTATTCAGTCATGGATTGCCGCCGAGCTGGAAACGCTGATTACCGCGCGCTATCGCGCGGCGTAGCGACGGGGATCATCCCGGTAGCGGTAATGGTCTCTCGCGAGCTGGCTGACGCGAGGTAATCCAGCAGCGCTTGCGCCTCTGAGGGATGATCCGCGTGGGCCGTCACTGCACCGGCAAAACGAGTAATGTATTGCAGATTATTCGGGAGCTTGCCGACAAAGGTTACCCCCGGAACAGGCAGCAGCTCGCTCACCTGCTGGAGCCCGATGCTGTACTTCCCTTTTGCCACTTCCGACGCGACCGGGATCCGCTCAACCTTGTGCGCTTTTCCCGCAACCTGCTCTTCAATCCCCAGTTTTTTAAACAGCTGAGTTTGCACATATCGCCCGCTGGCGCTGTCGGAGTAGGCAATAGCGTTCGCCTTCAGCAGGGTCTGGCGCAGGGTAGCCTCCGTAGCGATATCCGGCACCGGCGAGCCTGCTTTGACCACCACGCCGACGGGCGAATCCGCCAGCTCAACGCGCGAGCCGTCTTTGACCATTCTGTCCTTCGCCAGATGCGCCAGCGCATCCCCGACCATAATCACCACGTCCGCTTTTTCACCGCGCGACAGGCGGTTGGGGATGGCCTGGGGCGTTTGTCCCATGGACGGCCCCGGGATCAGCACAATGCGGTCACCGCTTTTGGCTTCATACTCTGGCGCGAGCTTTTCCAGGGCGGCTTTAAAACCGCCCGAGATCATAACGGTCACCTCCTGGGCCAGCGCCGCTGCGCTGGTTGCCAGCAATACCAGCCCGGTCAGTCCTGAACGTATAAATGTGTGCATATCATCCTCTCCGGATTAACGGGCTGTTTGCAGATGCAGCGCGCTGCGACGGTAGAGATAGAGCGTTGCCAGCATGGCACAGACCGCGGCGAAGCTCATCCAGTACCCCGGGGAGGCTTTGTCACCGGTGTACTCAATTAAGGCGGTAGAAATCACCGGTGTGAAACCGCCAAAGACCGCCGTTGCCAGGCTGTACGCCAGCGAGAAACCGGCCACGCGCACTTCAACGGGCATGATCTCCGTCAGCGCCGGGATCATCGCGCCGTTATACAGGCCGTACAGGAAAGAGAGCCACAGCAGCACGCTCAGCATCATGGTGAAGCTTGGGGACTGCGCCAGCAGCGTCAGCGCCGGGTAGCTGGTCGCCAGCGCCAGAAGCGTCATGGCAATCAGTACCGGTTTGCGTCCGAAGCGGTCCGACAGCGCGCCGCCCACCGGCAGCCAGATAAAGTTAGAGATCGCCACCAGCAGCGTGACCAGCAGGCTGTCAGAGGCGCTCAGCATCAGCACTTTTTTGCCGAAGGTCGGCGCGTAGACGGTGATCAGATAGAACGCCGTGGTGGTCATCGCCACCATCAGCATGCCTGCAACCACAACCGGCCAGTTCGCCAGCAGGGTGGTAAAGACCTGACGCATCGCCAGCGTGTGGCGGCGCGCGCGAAACGCTTCCGTCTCTTCAAGCCTGCGGCGCAGGATAAAGATAAACGGCACGATTAAGCAGCCAAACAGGAACGGAATGCGCCAGCCCCATTCGCGGATAGCACTCTCTTCCATCAGTGCGTTCAGGGCAAAGCCCATTGCCGCCGCCACCATAATCGCCACCTGCTGGCTGCCGGACTGCCAGCTGGTATAAAAGCCCTTGCGGCCCGGCGTGGCGATTTCTGCCAGATAGACCGACACCCCGCCAAGCTCCGCCCCGGCGGAAAAGCCCTGCAGCAAGCGCCCCATCAGCACCAGCAGCGGCGCCCACAGGCCGATGCTTTCATAGGAAGGGATCAGCACGATCAGGAAGGTTCCCGCCGCCATAATCGACAGCGTGACGATCAGCCCTTTGCGGCGGCCAACCTTATCAATATACGCGCCGAGCACGATTGCCCCGATGGGGCGCATCAAAAAGCCCGCGCCGAAGACGGCGAAGGTCATCATCAGCGAGGCAAATTCACTGCTCGCCGGGAAGAAGGTATGCGCAATGTAGGTGGCATAAAACCCGAACAGGAAGAAATCGAATTGCTCAAGGAAGTTGCCGGAGGTGACGCGAAGTATCGCGCCCGCTCTTGCGCGAACGGTTGCAGGTGGGGTTGAGGAAATCATCGTAGTCTCCAGTTTTATTATTGACGTGTTGTCCGTCTGTTTCTGAAAACTGGCTCATTAAACGGAAATTAATAAGCGCAAATCGCGCATGAACTGATGCGTGGTGTGCATCAATGACAGGACGTTGACCAGGATTTATGGTTCTAACAATAACTTAACAATTCATTTATTTTTCATTCACCGCATTCTGCTAAGTGGCTGATATCCCTGTTTTGTGACATTGCGCAGAAGATAAGCCAGGCAGGGCCTGGCTTATTCTATTCAGCGTAGCGCGTTCGCTATCGCGCTAAACATCATCGACGCTTCCAGCGGCTGGGCGCTGAATGACGGTTCCGCCTGCGGCCAGGTGGACCACTGGACGATCACCAGGTTTTCCTTTTGATTCACCATAATCATCTGGCCAAAAATCCCCAGCGCCCAGAGTGAATCTTTCAGGGAGTCCTGCACCGCTGGCTTAACCCCCGTGGCCGTAGCGGGCACCTCGTTATTCCACCACTGATAGCCGTACAACCCTTTCGGGTGCGCCTTTGACACCGATCCCGTTGCCTGCGTCCAGTCTGCGGACTGCTTCACCCAGCCGTCAGGCAGGATCTGTTTGCCTGAGGGGAGCGTACCGTTATGCAGGATAAATTCGCCGAAACGCCCCCAGTCTTCCAGCGTGGCGTTAAAGCCGTGGGCGCCGACGTCGTGCTGGCCCTTGCGGTAGGCATGCCATACGCCGTCGCTCGCCATCCCGTACGGTTGCCAGATGCTTTTCTCCAGATACGCCGCAAGCGTCATGCCGGTGGCGCGTTCAAGCACGTCCCCCAGTAGCCATGCGCCACCTGAGGAGTATGACCAGTTTTCGCCCGCCGGGTGTTCGCGTTGTAACCCTTTCACCAGCGTGCGCACGCAGTCATAGGTACCCGGTTTCGCTTCACATTGGGTCAGCTGAGCGAAGTCTGATTTCGGGTCGGTATAGTCTTCATTCCACGCCACGCCGGAGGTGTGGGTGATGAGCTGTTTCAGCGTCACGCCGTCCCATGCGGTGGCTTTCAAATCCGGTTCGTATTGGGTGATGAGGTCATCAAGGGAGCGAATTTTGCCCTCTTTGATCGCGACCCCAACCAGCGCCGAGACCACGGATTTGCCCACGGAACGTGAGGTCCAGAGCGTGGAGTCGGTATTGCCTTCACCCAGATATTTATAGGCCACTTTGCCGTTCTTCAGCACCAGCATACCGCTGACGTTCTGGCGTTTCAGGTAATCCTGAAGGTTCCAGGTCTTGCCGTTAACCTGATAGCGGGCACCGGTGAGCGGTTTTTCTGCGGGCAGCAGCGGCGTAGCGTTGCCGTGGCGGAACACATCGCCCGCATAGTTGCGGTAGTCATTGCGGAAGCCCACCACGCGGTCGGACTGGCTCCAGGTGAGCATGGTATGCGCGTCCGGGAGTCTGGCATCGAAAGGCGCCGGACAGGTGGTGAGGTCGGTACCGTTGCAGGCCGCCATAACGGCGGGCGAGAGCAGGCTGCTGACAACCAGCGCCGCGAGCAGCGTGCGGTTTGTTTTGATTTTCATATTTATCTCGTTTGGCTCAGGAAGGACTTCAGTTTAAGAACCTGCGGCCTATAATAAAAAACGCGTTATGGGGGAAAATCCCCCGGAAAAATCGCGTGGAGAATGACGTGGCATCACCGATCTATTCCTTTGCCCAGCTTGAGGCGTTCACCGCCGTTGCTGAGCACGGCAGCCTGATGAAGGCGGCCAGTAAACTCGGCAAAGATCGCACTACCCTCAGGGATCTGATCGATTTTCTTGAGGATGGGCTGGGCTACGCTCTGTTCCTGCGGGAGGGGCGCAGCCTGCGCCTGACGCCGGAGGGGGAGCAGCTTCAGCGGCAGGCGCACCTGCTGATGCGGCAGGTCAAAGCGTTTGAGGCGTTTGCCAGATCGGTACCGGACAGCGCGACGCAGGACATTGCTCTCGTTTACGATCCGTTCACCCCCAGAGCCTTTTTACAGGCGCTGATTGCCACACTGGCGACGAAAAAGATCCGCCTGAGCCTGACCAGCGCATCGCGCGATGAAGCGGAAGCGATGCTGGCAAACGGTCAGGCCGATCTGGGGATCTGCCAGGCGCGCAACCGCAGCGTGGGCAATGAGATGGAGTGGCGGGCGCTGGGGGCGATCGAAATGGATTTTTACGCCGCAACGCCGCTTTTTGCGGAGGTTGCGTCGCCGGTGTCGCTGCTCGATCTCTCTCTGGTCCCACAGGTGATTATGCATGCCGCATCAGACGAGCCGGTTGCCCGTCGCCTGCAAATTTCAGGGCACACGCTTTTCACTAACGAACTGGAGATGCTGCGCGGCCTGCTGGAGCAGGGCTGCGGCTGGGGGTTTTTGCCGACCCATCTTCACGCAACGCAGTGGAAAAACGTAAAAAGGCTGCCCACCGAAGTGGGCAGCCAGGGGATAAGCCAGACGATGGTCACCATCTGGAAGCCGGGCAGCGACAAGCGCGGGTTAATCAACGATACGCTGTCGCTGCTTCCGGCGTTATGGAAACGCTCAGCGCTGTGAACACCCTTTGCACTGTTTATTCTGGATCTGCTGGAAGAAGTCGTTGCCTTTGTCATCCACCAGAATAAACGCCGGGAAGTTCTCCACCTCAATTTTCCAGATCGCTTCCATACCCAGCTCAGGATAGGCCACGCACTCCAGGCTCTTGATGCTGTTTTGCGCCAGCACCGCCGCCGGGCCGCCGATGCTGCCCAGGTAGAAGCCGCCGTGCTTATGGCAGGCGTCGGTCACCTGCTGGCTGCGGTTGCCTTTCGCCAGCATGATCATGCTCGCGCCGTGCGACTGCAGTAAGTCCACATACGAATCCATGCGCCCTGCGGTAGTTGGACCGAGTGAGCCAGACGCGTAGCCTTCAGGCGTTTTGGCCGGGCCCGCGTAGTAAATCGGATGATCTTTGACGTACTGCGGCAGTTCTTCACCGTTGTCGATCAGCTCTTTCAGCTTCGCGTGGGCAATGTCGCGCGCCACGATAATGGTGCCGTTCAGCGACAGGCGGGTAGAGACCGGGTGCGCGGAAAGCTGCGCCAGGATCTCATTCATCGGCTTGTTCAGGTTGATGCTGACCACGTCGCCTTCGCCCTGCTGGCGCAGTGACTCCGGAATATACTGACCTGGGTTGTGCTCAAGCTTCTCAATCCAGATCCCGTCGCGGTTGATCTTCGCCTTGATGTTGCGGTCAGCGGAGCAGGAGACCCCCATGCCGATTGGGCAGGAGGCACCGTGGCGTGGCAGGCGGATCACGCGGATATCGTGGGCGAAGTATTTCCCGCCGAACTGCGCGCCGAGGCCGAGGTTCTGTGCTTCCTGGAGCAGTTCCTGTTCGAGCTGAACGTCGCGGAACGCCTGGCCGTGCTCGTTGCCTTCGGTTGGCAGCGCGTCGTAGTAGCGGGTGGAGGCGAGCTTCACGGTTTTCAGCGTGGCTTCCGCTGAGGTGCCGCCGATAACAAACGCGATATGGTACGGCGGGCAGGCTGCGGTCCCCAGGGTACGCATCTTCTCAACCAGGTAGTTTTTCAGCTTCGCCGGGGTAATCAGCGCTTTGGTTTCCTGGTAGAGATAGGTTTTGTTGGCAGAGCCGCCGCCCTTCGCCATGCACAGGAATTTATACTCGTCACCGTCAACGCTGTAGAGGTCAATCTGTGCGGGCAGGTTGGTGCCGGTATTCACCTCTTTATACATATCCAGCGCCGCATTCTGCGAGTAGCGCAGGTTGTCTTCAATATAGGTGTTATACACGCCCTGGCTCAGGGCCGCTTCGTCACCGCCGCCGGTCCAGACGCGCTGGCCTTTCTTACCCATAATGATTGCCGTGCCGGTATCCTGGCAGGTTGGCAGCACGCCTTTCGCCGCAATTTCCGAGTTGCGCAGGAACTGCAGGGCCACGTACTTATCGTTCTCGCTGGCTTCCGGGTCGTTAAGAATGGCGGCAACCTGCTTCTGGTGGGAAGGACGCAGCATAAATGCGGCGTCGTGGAAGGCCTGCTGCGCCAGCAGGGTCAGGGCTTCGGGCTCCACCTTCAGCACTTCCTGGCCGTCGAATTCGGCAATGGAGACATGCTCGTTGGTCAGCAGGTAGTATTCGGTGTCGTCATGCGAAAGAGGGAAGGGGTTCTGATAAAAAAACGGTTTATTCGACATAGTATTGCTCCACAAAAATAAAACCGCCGGAGGAGAAGTCCGGCGGTCAGGAATCAGAACATCATGGACATCCACGGGTAGCCAATCAGCAGCAGGGCCGCCAGGAAGATGGCACCGAAGATGGTGCCGAGGCGCCAGTAGTCTTTGGTTGGCAGGTAGCCGCTACCGTAGTAAATCGGGCTTGGGCCAGTACCGTACGGGGTGATAATCCCCATCACGCCCAGCGAGGTCACCATCAGCAGAACGAACACTTCCATATTCATGCCCGGAATGGTGGAGGCGATGGTCAGCATCGCTGGCAGCAGCGCCGTGGTGTGCGCTGTGGTGCTGGCAAACAGGTAGTGCAGCAGGTAGAACGCCAGCAGCAGGACGATGGTCGCCACGCCCGGAGAGATACCGCTCATCAGCAGGCCGCCTTCTTTACCTAACCAGCTGATAAAGCCGGTAGAGGAGAGGCCATCCGCCAGCGCCACCAGGGTGGCGAACCAGACGAAGGTGTTCCACGCCGCTTTGTTGCCGGTGATATCGTTCCACTCCAGCACGCCGGTCCACAGCATCAGGCCAACGATAAGCAGGGCTGCCATCGCGGGTTCAATCCACGCGGCGGCGAAGATCCACATCAGCAGCGCGCAGCATACGAACACCAGCAGAAGGATCTCATTGCGGGACAGCTTGCCGAGTTTTTCCAGCTCACGGGTCGCCCACAGCGGCACTTCATTGTTCACCTTCACTTCTGGCGGGTAGAACCAGTAGGCCAGCAGCGGCATGGTCAGGATCAGCAGGATGCCCAGCGGCAGGAAGGCGAGGAACCAGGTCCCCCAGGAGATGTCGATCCCAACCGTACTTTTCACCAGCGCCAGGGCCAGCAGGTTCGGCGCGAGGGCGGAGAGGAACATTGAGCTGGTGATACAGGCCGCGGTGATCGCCACCCACATCAGGTAAGAACCAATCTTACGCGCGCTTGGGTCGTTGGGTTTTGAACCGTACAGCGGCGGCAGGTTAGCGATGATCGGGTAGATGGTCCCACCGCTGCGCGCGGTATTGGACGGAGTGAACGGTGCCAGCAGCAGGTCCGCAAACGTAATCGCGTAACCGAGCGTCAGGCTGCGACGGCCAAGATACTTCACCAGAATCAGCGCCAGACGGCGGCCGAAGCGGGTTTTGTCATAGCCCGCGGCAAACATAAAGGCACCGAAAATCAGCCAGACGGTGGAGTTACCAAACCCGCTCACTGCCCACTTAAAGGAGGCGCCCGCCAGCTTGAATTTCGGGTCAGCCAGCTGTTCAGGGCTGAACAGCACCCACTGGCTGCACAGGGCAATGGCGACCACGCCGGTCAGACCGATCACCGCGCCCGGCAGGGGTTCGAAGATAAGACCGACGATCACGCCGACGAAGATGGCGAAGTAGTGCCACGCGTAAGGCGGCAGCCCTTCCGGTACCGGAACAAACAGCAGCAGTACGGCGACGATGACGGGCAGTGCCATCATCAGCAGACGTTTTGCGTTTCCATTTGATGCCTGGTTCGCCACAGGGGGCGTTACAGCAGTTTTTGTATTCATAGTTTCACGTCTTAAGTTGTCAAAAATTCGGTCGCACTGAAAAGTCAAAATTGCTTTCTTAAGTTTCTTTGCTTTTTTTAGTTATTAAAGGTGCGTTTTGGTATTTTCAGTAATAGCGATTTAACGCTTTTTTGTGTGCGTTAAATTAAAAAATGATGATGTTTTTATATTGCGCTTTTAAATGCCATGACTATTGATGGAGATCAAAAAAACAGAATTGCAGCGTTATTTTTATGCTTTTATTAATAACCACTCTGGCGTATGTGGTTATTATCTTTTTTGCGGGTTTATTTTATCATTTCTGTAACAATTCGAAATTTTAATAACGCCTATTCAGTTGATTTTAAAGGGTGTTTTTGGTTTTTGGCGAAATGGTTTTACCATTTTTTATTTAACGTATTTTAAAATATTGTGAATGCCTCAATGACAATCGCTAACACCAATGTATTATTAGTGTTATCACATGGATTAAATAGTTTTTTAACTAACGTAATAACTTTGGAAACTAAAAAAACCATTATATTAATATCATGACATCGGCAAAAAACGACGAAATAAAAAATCAATCCGATAACGAATTCTCAATTTTTAAAAGTTTGGAGTTTCTATTATGAGCACTAACGAACGCATTCTTAGCCCCTTCACATTACCGAATGGCACTGAACTGAAAAACCGTTTGTTAATGGCCCCTATGACCACCTGTACCGGCTATTATGACGGCACCGTCACCAGCGAGCTGGTGGAGTACTATCGGGCCCGTTCCGGCAGCATTGGCACCATCATCGTGGAGTGCTGCTTCGTCGACGATCTCGGCCTCGCCTTCCCGGGCGCAATTGGTATTGATAACGACGAGAAAATCGCCGGGCTGGCGAAAATCGCCGAGGCCATTAAATCCAAAGGATCTAAGGCCCTGCTGCAGATCTACCACGGCGGCCGCATGGTTGATCCGAAACTGATCGGTGGCCGTACCCCGGTTGGCCCAAGCGCCGTAGCCGCGCCGCGTGACGGTGCCGCAACGCCGGTTGCCCTGACCGCCGAAGAAGTGGAAGGCATGATCGGCAAGTTTGGTGAAGCCGTGCGCCGCGCCATCCAGGCCGGTTTTGACGGCGTGGAAATCCACGGGGCGAACACCTACCTGATTCAGCAGTTCTACTCTCCAAACTCTAACCAGCGCGACGACGAGTGGGGCGGCAGCCGCGACAACCGCGCGAAGTTCCCGCTGGCGGTGCTGGACATCACCCACAAAATGGTGCGCCAGTACGCGGACGACGCGTTTATTATTGGCTACCGTTTCTCCCCTGAAGAGCTGGAAGTGCCGGGCATCCGCTTTGAAGACACCATGTACCTGCTGGAGAAACTGGCGGCGCGCGGCGTGGACTACCTGCACTTCTCCGTCGGCGCGACTCTGCGTCCGTCCATTGTCGACACCCAGGACCCGACGCCGCTGATCGAAAAATACTGCGCGATGCGCTCTGAAACCCTGGCGCAGGTTCCGGTGATGGGCGTGGGCGGCGTGGTGAATGCGTCAGACGTGAATGAAGCGCTGGACCACGGTTACGACCTGATTGCCGTTGGCCGCGCCACTATTGCCTACCCGGACTGGACCGACCGCATCGCGGCGGGTGAAAGCCTTGAGCTGTTTATGGACAGCACCAAACGCGAGGAACTGAGCATTCCTGAACCGCTGTGGCGCTTCTCGCTGGTGGAAGCGATGATCCGCGACATGAGCATGGGCGAATCGAAATTCAAACCGGGCATGTTCACCGAGAAGGTGCAGGACGACGCGAACGAGCTGGTGATTAACGTCAGTCTGGAAACCGACCGCATTGCGGACATCGAGCTGGCCTCTGGCCCGAGCGAAGATATTGAGTTCGTCACCAGCTTTGAAGAGATCCGTACCCGCATTCTGGACGCCAATACCCCGCACGTGGATGCCATCACCGGTGCAACCAGCCAGAGTGAAGCGGTGAAGAAAGCGGTCTCTAAAGCGATGCTGAAATCCAGCAAAGCGCTGGCAGCGGAAGAGGGCGTGGACCCGAACGAAACCCGCAGCGTGGACGTGGTTGTTGTCGGTAGCGGCGGCGCCGGTCTGGCGGCGGCGATTCAGGCTCACGACGAAGGCGCGAGCGTGCTGATTGTTGAGAAGATGCCGACCATCGGCGGGAACACCATTAAAGCCTCTGCCGGTATGAATGCCGCCGAAACCCGCTTCCAGCGCGTGAAGGGCATTCAGGACAGCAAAGAGCTGTTCTACCAGGAAAGCCTGAAAGGCGGCGGCAACAAGAACAACCCTGAACTGCTGCGCCGCTTTGTCGAGAACGCGCCGCAGGCGATCGAGTGGCTGGCAACGCGCGGCATCATGCTGAACGACATCACCACCACCGGTGGGATGAGCATCGACCGTACTCACCGTCCAAAAGACGGCTCTGCGGTGGGGGGCTACCTGATCAGCGGCCTGGTGCGTAACGTCAACAAACGTAACATCGAGGTGATGCTGGATACCTCCGTCAGCGACATTATCTTCGAGAACGGTGAAGTGACCGGGGTTCGCCTGACCACCGAAGAGAACGAAACCGTCACCGTGGCAGCGAAAAGCGTGATCGTGGCGACGGGCGGCTTCAGCGCCAACAGCCAGATGGTCGTCAAATACCGTCCGGATCTGGAAGGGTTCGTCACCACCAACCACAAAGGGGCAACCGGCGGCGGCATCGCGCTGCTGGAGCGCATCGGGGCGGGCACCGTGGATATGGGCGAAATCCAAATTCACCCAACGGTTGAGCAGAACACCTCGTACCTGATTTCCGAATCCATCCGCGGGGGCGGGGCGATTCTGGTCAACCAGAAAGGGGAGCGCTTCTACAACGAAATGTCGACCCGCGATAAAGTCTCGGCGTCAATCATCGCGCTGCCGGAGAAATACGCGTACATCGTCTTTGACGAGCACGTACGTGCTAAAAACAAAGCCGCGGATGAGTATATTGCGAAAGGCTTCGTGACCAGCGCCAGCTCGCCAAAAGCGCTGGCGGAAGCGCTCGGTATGGATCACCACGCTTTCCTCGCGACCCTGGAACGTTACAACGGTTTCGTTGAAAAACAGCACGATGACGATTTTGGTCGTACCACCGCGCTGCGTGCGCCCATCAACGAAGGGCCTTTCTACGCTATTCAGATTGCGCCAGGCGTGCACCACACCATGGGCGGCGTGACCATCAACACCGAAACCTGCGTGCTGGACAGCAACCACAACGTACTGCCGGGGGCGTTTGCGGCGGGTGAAGTGGTCGGGGGGATCCACGGCGGCAACCGTATCGGCGGTAACGCGGTGGCGGATATCATTATTTTTGGTACCCTTGCAGGACATCAGGCGGCGATGCGCTCAAAAAGAACGTAAGGCTCCTGTCTCCCCGGCGGCGCGGTGCCTGCCGGGGCTACATCTGAGGACACATGCAATGCCTGATAGCCATCGCGTTTACAGCTACTCCGCCGTTCTGATGGGCTCGCCCATTCTCCTGAAGCTCTTCTCCCATGACGAAGCCCTCGCGTCCCGCGTTTTCCGCCTGATCAAACAGTACGAAGATCTCCTCACCGTTAACCGGGCGCATTCCCAGGTGATGGACATCAACCATGCGGCGGGCCAGCATCCGGTTGCCGTCAGTCGTCCGGTGTTTGAACTGATCCGCTGTGCCAAAGCGGCAAGCCTGCTAAAAGACAGCGCGTTTAACCTGGCGATCGGCCCGCTGGTGAAGCGCTGGAAGATTGGCTTTCAGGGAGACAGCGTTCCGCCTGCCGATGACATTGCGTCCCTGCTGGCGATAACCCGGCCCGAGGAGGTCATCCTTGATGAGGCGCAGACCAGCGTGTTTCTGACCAGATCGGGGATGGAGATTGATCTGGGGGCCATCGCCAAAGGCTATATCGCCGACCGGGTGCGGGACTACCTGCGCAAAGAGGGCGCTGAGCTGGGGCTGATCAACCTCGGCGGAAACATCCAGACGTTAGGCTCGCCGGAAGGGGGCTGGAGCGTGGGGCTAAAAAAACCGTTCGCCGGTGACGCGCTGATCGGTGCGATGACGGTGGAGAACCTCTCCGTAGTGACCTCGGGAACGTACGAGCGCTACTTCGAGCAGAACGGCAAGCGCTATCACCATATTCTCGATCCGCGCACCGGGTATCCGCTCGACAACGAGCTGGAGAGCGTCACTATCATTTCAAAAGACTCCATTGACGGCGACATCTGGACCACGCTGATATACGGCATGGGGGTAGAAAAGGGCTGTGCCGCCCTGCGTGCGCGCCCCGATATTGAAGCTATCTTTGTGACCAAAACAAAAGAAGTGGTGATCTCCTCGATGCACCACTTCCGTTTTACCCTTCTGGACGAGAGCTACCGCGTTATTGGCAGTACTGTTTGAGCAGCCCGATCTGTTCCGGCTGTAAGCGGTAGCGGTACACCGGACGCCCGGTGGCGCCGTAGTGAATGCTGGTGAACAGAATGTTGATCTGCGCAAGCCAAATCAGGTATTTACGGCAGGAGACGCGGGAGATATTGACTGCGTTAGCCAGATCGTCGGTGGAAAATTCCGTCTCCGGGTGGCCATCAATCCACTGGCAAATCGTGCGCAGCGTTTGCGGCGTTAACCCCTTCGGCAATTTTTTAGTGTCCGCCAGCTCCGGCGCGCCGCCGTGGATCAGCCTGTCGACGTCCGCCTGCTCGTAATACTGGTGCGAGCCCATCAGGCTGTGTTTTGCCTTCCAGCCGTTCAGCGCTTCTTCAAAGCGCGGGAACTGGAACGGCTTTATCAGATAATCCGCCACGCCGTAGTGGATGGAGGTCTGGATCGTGGCGGCATCGGCGGCCGAGGAGATCATAATCACATCAATCGGGCGGCCTGACGCGCGAATATCGAGCAGCAGATCCAGCCCGTTATCCTGCTGCATGTAGACGTCCAGCAGCACCAGATCGACAGGCTGGCTGGGGTTATTGATAAAGGCCCTGGCCTGATTGAGCGTGGAGGCGACGCCGCAGCAGCTGAAGCCTTCAACACGGTTGACGTACAGACGGTTGAGATCGGCTACCATGGCGTCATCATCGACAATTAATACATTTATCACGCGATATTCCTCTCGCTATCCCAGGGGATGTGAACAAAAAATTGGGTAAATACGCCAGGCTCAGACTCGACGGTGATATCGCCGCCCAGGTTCTGGATCTGCTGGCGAGCAAGGAACAGCCCAACGCCGCGGTTTTCACCTTTTGTTGAGAACCCCTTAGTAAAAATAGCCTCCAGCTGAGTGGGATCAATGCCGGGGCCGTCGTCGCTGACTTCGCAGCTGAGCCAGCCATTCTGATAATGCAGCAGCAGGCCAATCTCGCCTTCCTGCTGTCCTGCCATCGCGTCGAGCGCGTTTTCGATTAAGTTACCCAGCGCGGTGATCAGCACCGCAACCTGTTCTTCACTGCCGGTATCCGGTATCAGGCTTTCATCCGCCAGGGTCAGGGTGATGCCGGCCTCTTTCGCCCGGTTGATTTTGCCCAGCAGGAACCCGGCAACGACCGGGGACTTTACCTTGCTCTGTATCGTACCGATATCCGTCTGGTAATTATGCGCCGTCTGGATGATGTACTCCTCCAGCTTGTCGTAACGCTTCATGTGCAGCAGGCCGAGGATCACATGCAGTTTATTCATAAACTCGTGCGTGTGGCTGCGCAGGGCGTCGACGTAGTTGACCATGCCATCAATACGCTGCATCAGCTGGCTGATTTCCGTTTTATCGCGGAAGGTGCTGATAGCCCCGATCACCCGATTCTGGCTTTTGACCGGCACCATGTTGCAGAGCAGCAGTCGTCCGTTGCAGCTAATCTCCTGATCCTGACGCGCAATCCCGGTTTTCGATACCTCACGCAGGCTTGCCAGCAGCGGCTCGCTGGTGTTTTCGGTCTGCTTGCCGGAGGGAAGAAGTAATATCTCTCTGGCAGCGTGGTTAATCATCGTCACGCGGCCGTGAATATCGACGGCCAGCACCCCTTCGCGAAGCGACTGCAGCATCGCCTGGCGCTGTTCGAACAGGGCGGAGATTTCATAGGGTTCTAGCCCGAACAGGATGTGTTTCAGGACCCGTACCAGACCCCATATCGCCATCGAACTCATAAAGATGCTGAACAGAATCGTCCAGAGCGCGTTGAGCCGCCCGCGGGCTATCTGGTCTTCCACCTTTTTGAGGGAGATCCCGACCACGACGACCCCGATCTGATCGTGCTGGCTGTCATAGACCGGCGTGAAAACGCGAAGCGCCTCGGCGAGGGCGCCGCGGTTAACCGAGACATTCTCTTTGCCTTCCAGCGCGGGTTCCAGATCGTTGCCGATAAAATGCAGGCCGATGAGCGCCTCGTTCGGGTGCGAGTAGCGAATCCCCCGCATGTCGGTCACCACGGTAAGCAGCAGATCGTTGCGTTGGGTGACGGCTTTGGCGATGGGCTGAATGATGTCGGCCTGCGGCGACTGCATCAGGCCGCGCTGGATTTCCGGGCTGTCGGCCAGCGTGCGGGCGATGCCCAGAGCGGTATCTTTTACATCATCGCGGGTCGCCCGGGTGATCTGCACGGAATAGAGCGCAAAAACTACCAGCAACACCGAGGCGATAATCGCGGACACCATCAACGTGACCAGCGTGTACAGTTTCATGGGGCGCTTGCGCGTCAGAGGGAAAGGCTGCAAATCGCTCATCAACACTCCGCGATGATTAAGAAAGGGAGTGATTATCGCTGATGATGGGCTTTTCTTAAAGCCATGTAAAAGCGTCGATTTACTCTTCTTTTCGTGACCCCACTCGCAGGTCATCTATATAAAACACTTTATAGTGTGTGGGTACTCATAATAAGGAGGCTGTTTATGAGCATTACGCTTACCGGTTCAGTCAAGGAAAGACGGCACGCCAGCACGATGAATATAGATAGATTGTCCACGCTGGACATGCTGAAGGTTATCCACGAGGAAGATGCACGCATTTCTGCTGCTATAACCCCCTGCTTAACGACAATCGCCCGCGCGGTGGATAATGCCGCCTCGGCGCTCAACCACGGCGGCCGTCTGGTGATTGTCGGCGCGGGCCCGTCAGGCTGCATCGCACAACAGGCTGCAGATGAGTATGCGCCGGGTAAAACGCCGGTAATTGCCGTGACGGCAGAAGAGGGGGATGGGAGCTACGAGCGTGGGGTGGCTGACCTGCAGGCCATTAAATTTGGTGAGCACGATATGATGCTTGCCGTGACCGTCAGCGGAAAAACGCCGTGGGTCTGGGGGGCAATGCGGCATGCGTGGTCGTTGGGAGCGCCGGTTGCGGTCATCACCGGTGATGCACAAAGTGAAGCAGCACAGCTGGCAAGCATGGTAATTGCCCCAGAGCTTGGGGCTGATGTGGTTGCCGGGTATCGCAATACCAGGGCGGGGATCGCGCAAAAAATGATCCTCTCGATGATTACCACCGCGCTGGCCGTTCGCACCGGGCGCGTTTACAGCAACCTGCGCGTGGATCTTGAGGCAAGCAGTACCAAATGGGCCGAACGGCAGATCGCCATCGTGATGGAGGCGGGGGGATGCACCCGGGCGCAGGCAAAGGCCGCGCTGGAGAGCTGTAACCACCACTGTAAAACGGCGGTGTTGATGGTGCTGACCGGTCTGGATGCGTGGAAAGCCCATGAGCTGCTGGCGCACAATAACGGGTTTATCCGCGTGGCGCTGCAGGAAGCGCCGTAAAATAGTGTCCCTTGAAACAAAAAAGCCCGCAAATGCGGGCTTTAGTATTTTCAGGGATCAGAACTGGTAGATCATGCCGATGCCAACAATGTCATCGGTTGCAATACCGTTGTCATTGTAGAAGGCGTCATCTTCGTCCAGCAGGTTGATTTTATAATCAACGTAGGTGGAGAAGTTCTTGTTGAAGTTGTAGGTCATGCCCAGGTCGATGTAGTTAACCAGGTCCATGTCTCCATGCTGACCCTGAGGGTTGCTGGCGCTGCCTGGATAGGTCATGTCCTTGCCCTTGGAGTAAACCCATGCCAGGGATGGACGCAGGCCGAAGTCGAACTGGTACTGTGCAACCGCTTCGAAGTTCTGAGTCTTATCCGCGATACCATCATCACCATATGGCGTCATATTGCGGGTTTCAGCATACATCATTGCCAGATAGACGTTATTGGCATCATATTTCGCGCCAAGTGTCCACGCTTCAGCTGTTTTACCACTGGCATAACGTGCGCTGTATTGGCCTGCCGCTTCCTGTTTGTTAGTACGGTCAGAAGAAGAGTACGCCGCACCCAGGCTCAAGCCGGAGAGATCGCCAGAGAAGTCATAGGAGGTAGACATACCGAAGCCGTCACCGTTCTGGAAGCGTACATCTTTATGACCGTTTTTCGTGCCTTCCTGGTCTTCTTGAGCAAATTGATCTTCATTTGCACCCTGATACTGCAGCGCGAAATTCAGGCCATCAACCAGACCAAAGAAATCAGTATTACGATAGGTTGCAACACCGTTGGTACGGCCAACCATAAAGTTATCAGTCCAGGTGTAGGAATCACCGCCAAATACAGGCAGCATATCGGTCCACGCTTCAACGTCGTATACGACTCCGTAATTACGACCATAATCAAATGAACCGTATTCGCCAAATTTCAGGCCAGCGTATGCCAGACGGTTAAAGGATTGATCACCCGCGCCTTCGGTATCGTTAGCGTAGGTTTTATATTCCCACTGGCCGTAACCGGTCAGGTCGTTAGTGATCTGCGTTTCGCCTTTGAAACCAATCTGCACGTAGGTTTCGTCGCCGTCGTCGCCAGGGTTGTCGGAGAAGGTATGACGCGCGTCGACCTTGCCGTACAGGTCAACTTTATTGCCGTCTTTGTTATACATTTCAGCCGCGTTTGCCGCGCCAGCCATTAATAATGCGGGTACAAGAATTGCCAGAACTTTTCTTTTCATTATATATTCCCTTTAAAGATAATTTATATGAATATATGTAATCACCCTCCGTAATTACGTGTCTGATACTATTCTATGGCTAGTAAATTTGGTTCAAAAATAAATGTAATTAAACCAGTGAAAATATTACAAAATATTTCCAAAGATCTCTTTATTTTTCAAATGAATTAATCGCTTGAAAGTATTGCGGGTAATTATTATTAAGTATTTCGGGGTTCTATTTTTTAATTTATTTTATTTAGCTATGTTATAATTCAGTGCCCATTTTCGTAACAGGAAAGGATGATGGAACTCATACAGTGGCAGCAGCGCTTTGAATCCTGGCTTGATGAACATCACGCGACCGACGACACCGCGCACGATATTTCACACTTCCGTCGCGTCTGGCTGACGGCGCAGAAAATCATGGTTCATCACCACGTCGACCCGCTGACGATCCTGACCGCCTGCTATTTTCACGACATCGTTAGCCTGCCGAAAAATCATCCTGAACGCAGCCAGTCGTCGCGTCTGGCTGCGCGCAGAACGCGGGACATTCTGCACCGCGATTTCCCTGACTTCCCATCCGATCGCTATGCCGCCGTGGAGCACGCCATCGAGGCGCACAGTTTCAGCGCCGGCCTGACGCCGTACACGATTGAGGCTAAAATTGTCCAGGATGCAGATCGTCTGGAGGCGCTGGGGGCGATTGGCCTGGCGCGCGTGTTTGCCGTGTCAGGCGCGCTGGGCGTACCGCTTTTTGACGCGGACGATCCGTTTGCCGACGCGCGCCCGCTTGATGACCGGGCGTTTGCGCTTGATCATTTTCAGACCAAGCTGCTGCGCTTGCCTGATACAATGCAAACCGACGTCGGGCGCGAGCTCGCGCAGCACAACGCCGATTTTCTGATTCAGTTTATGGCGAAACTCAGTGCCGAATTACAGGGCGACTGCATCGGGCTGGATAGCCAGCTTCAACACCGCTTCCGTCGCAGTTTGCGAAAGTGAACTGTGGTAATCTGTTTCCAGTCTTTATTGCCCGGTTAAAAGAATGCAGGAAAATCGATCAGTGACAGAGCCCGCGCCAGAGCAGGCTGAGAAGTCAACGGCAACGGTGCAGGCATTACTGCGCCAGCTGCTGGATATTTATGACGCTAAAACGCTGGCAAACCAGCTGGTGGCGCACGGCGAGAGCCACTGGAGCCCGGCCATCCTTAAGCGACTGCTGACCAGCGATCGGGCAGGGCGCCGCCTGAGCGAAAGCGAGTTTCGTTATCTGCAAGATCTGCTTCCGCGGCCGTCTGCCGCGCACCCGAACTATGCCTTCCGCTTTATCGATCTGTTTGCCGGCATCGGTGGCATCCGGCACGGCTTTGAAGCTATCGGCGGTCAGTGCGTGTTTACCAGCGAGTGGAACAAACATGCGGTACGCACCTATAAAGCGAACTGGTACTGCGATCCGCATGAACATCATTTCAACGCCGATATCCGCGACGTTACCCTGAGCCATAAAAGCGGCGTCACGGATGAACAAGCCGCCGAGCACATTCGCCAGACGATTCCGGCGCATGACGTGCTGCTGGCGGGCTTCCCGTGCCAGCCTTTCTCGCTGGCCGGCGTCTCCAAAAAGAATGCCCTCGGGCGTGCCCACGGTTTTGCCTGCGATACGCAGGGAACGCTGTTTTTCGATGTGGCTCGAATCATTGACGCCCGTCGCCCGGCCATATTCGTGCTGGAAAACGTCAAGAACTTAAAGAGCCATGACGGTGGAAAGACCTTCCGCATTATCATGCAAACGCTAGACGAGCTGGGCTATGACGTGGCGGATTCCGAGGACATGGGCGCGGATGACCCGAAAATTATCGACGGGAAACACTTCCTGCCCCAGCATCGCGAACGCATTGTGCTCGTCGGTTTCCGCCGCGATCTCAATCTGAAGGGGGATTTCACCCTGCGGGATATTCCCTCCTTATACCCCGAGCGTCGTCCAACCATTGCCGACCTGCTGGAGCCGGTGGTCGACGCGAAATTTATCCTTACCCCGATCCTGTGGAAATACCTCTACCGCTATGCCAAAAAGCATCAGGCCAAAGGCAACGGATTTGGGTTTGGCATGGTGAACCCAAACGATCCGCACAGCGTGACCCGCACGCTGTCCGCTCGCTACTACAAAGACGGCGCGGAAATCCTGATCGACAGAGGCTGGGATAAAGCGCTGGGCGAGAAAGATTTCGACGATCCGCAAAACCAGCGTCACCGTCCGCGGCGCCTCACGCCGCGGGAGTGCGCCCGGTTGATGGGCTTTGAAACGCCGCAGGGCTACCGCTTTCGTATTCCGGTTTCGGACACCCAGGCTTACCGTCAGTTTGGCAACTCGGTGGTGGTGCCCGCGTTCGCGGCGGTGGCAAAACTGCTGGCCCCGCGCATCAGACAGGCGGTGGCGCTCCGCCAGGGTGAGGCCGTTAATGACGGACGTTCACGATAAGGCCACGCGGAGCAAAAACATGCGTGCCATCGGCACGCGTGACACCGCGATAGAAAAGCGTCTGGCCGGGCTTCTGACGCAGGCGGGCTTCGACTTTCGCGTGCAGGATCCCGCACTTGCGGGTCGTCCGGATTTCGTTATCGACGCGTATCGGTGCATTATCTTCACCCACGGCTGTTTCTGGCATCATCACGACTGCTACCTGTTTAAAGTTCCGGCGACGCGCACCGATTTCTGGCTGGAGAAGATTGGCAAGAACGTTGAGCGCGACGCGCGGGATCTCGCCACGCTTGTCGCGCAGGGCTGGAGAGTGCTGATCGTCTGGGAATGTGCGCTGAGAGGACGGTTAAAGCTGAACGATGCCGATCTGAGCGAACGGCTGGAAGAGTGGATCTGCGGCGGCGGCCAGGCCGCGCAGATCGACACCCAGGGGATCCACGCGCTTACGGTTTCTCCACCTCGCAAGGCGTAACCACGGGCTTTGCCGGCAGCAAATATTTGCCTAAAGTCACCAGCACGACGGCAAAAACAATCACCCCTAAAGCTAACCACTCAACCGGAGAGAGCGTTTCACCGCCAAGCCCGGTGCCGAGCAGCACGGCCACGACCGGGTTGACGTAGGCATAGCTGGTGGCGACCGCCGGTGAGACGTTACGGATCAGGAACATGTAGGCGTTGATGGCGATGATGGAGCCAAACAGCGCCAGATAGCCTACCGCCAGGAAGCCCGACAACGGCGGCAGGGTCGTCAGCTCCTCTCCCGTCAGGGCTGAGGCCAGCAGCAGCACAATCCCAGCCGCAAGCATCTCTATTGCCCCCGCCATCATGCCGGTCGGCAGTTCGATACGCGAACCGTATACGGAGCCAAACGCCCAGCTCATCGAGCCGATAAGGATAATCACCGCGCCCCACGGATTCCCGCTCAGGTTACCGCCGCTGTTAAGCAGAATAATGCCGGCAAGGCCGATGCCAATCCCCAGCCACTCCAGCTTGCGGGTGCGGATGCCGAAAAGGCGGCTGAAGCAGAGGGTAAACAGCGGTACGGTGGCAACGACTACGGCGGCGATCCCAGACGGTACGTTCTGGTGCTCGGCAATGGTCACAAAGCCATTCCCCACCGCCAGCAGCAGCAGGCCTATCAAGGCGGCGTTCAGCATTGGGCGGAGCGGTGGAAGCTTATGCCCGCGCAGCAGCAGGAAGGCCAGCAGCAGCACACCCGCCGAGAGGAAGCGAATGCCCGCCATCATCAGCGGCGGCCAGCTTTCCACGCCGATGCGAATGACAAAATAGGTTGAACCCCAGATGATATACAGCGAAAAAAGTGCCCCGATAAGCGGAAGCAGTTGCCGGAAACGCATAATCCCTCACGACGAAATAAAAAGGTCGCTGATAGTAAACGCGAAAACTATCGCGCTGGCGAGTCCTTTAATTGTGTAGTTGATGTGAATTTTTTGTTGACGAAAGCTGCCTGTTTCCGCGATTGCGCTTTTGCTCCATACTATTCACTTAATTACCAAAAAAGAAGGATCACCATTTTGGCAGGAAGTAGCTTATTAACATTGCTGGATGATATTGCCACCTTACTGGATGATATTTCCGTGATGGGGAAACTGGCGGCGAAGAAAACCGCAGGGGTGCTGGGGGATGATCTCTCGCTTAACGCCCAACAGGTAAGCGGGGTACGGGCTAACCGTGAGTTGCCGGTGGTGTGGGGCGTGGCAAAAGGCTCGTTTCTGAACAAATTGATCCTGGTGCCGCTGGCGCTGCTGATCAGCGCATTCATTCCCTGGGCCATCACGCCGCTGCTGATGATTGGCGGGGCATTCTTGTGCTTCGAAGGCGTGGAGAAGGTCCTGCACTCTTTGAGCTCTCGCAAGCAGAAGGATACCCCGGAGGCGCGCCAGCAGCGCCTTGAAGCGCTTGCCGCGCAGGATCCGAAAGTTTTCGAGCGCGATAAAATCAAAGGCGCCATTCGCACCGACTTTATTCTGTCGGCTGAAATTGTCGCCATTACGCTGGGCATTGTCTCCGATGCGCCGCTGCTGAATCAGGTGTTGATCCTCTCCGGGATCGCCATTCTGGTCACGGTGGGCGTTTACGGCCTGGTCGGGCTGATCGTGAAGCTGGATGATATCGGTTACTGGCTGGAGGAGAAATCCAGCGCGGTGGCTAAAGGCATCGGCAAAGGCTTACTGACGCTGGCGCCGTGGCTGATGAAGAGCTTGTCCGTGGTGGGTACCCTGGCGATGTTCCTCGTGGGCGGCGGCATTGTGGTCCACGGCATTGCGCCGCTGCACCATGCCATCGAACATTTCGCCTCGGCGCAGGGGAGCGTGGTGGCAGCGATTCTGCCCACGCTGCTTAATCTGGTGCTGGGCTTTATCGTTGGCGCTATCGTGGTGGCGGCGGTGAAACTGATCGAAAAAATGCGCGGTACGGCGCACTAATTGTTACCCGTCGCAGGGTGCAAAAAGACCATTCCTCGTCTAAATTGAAACAGTTTCACCCTGATACAGGAGGCAGGTATGGTCTTTTTGGTCAGTGATGAAGTTAAGCCTAAGAAGGGCGGCCCGCGCATGATTGTCACCGGGTATTCCAGCGGAATGGTGGAATGTCGGTGGCATGATGGCTACAGCATTAAGCAGGAAGCCTTTCGTGAAGATGAGCTTCAGCCGGGTGACGGCAAGCGCAAGCACGATCAGGCTTAATCACATAACGCCCGGCTTTGCCGGGCGTTTTTAACTGAAGTACCGGGTGTAAGGTAGTAATCAGGGAGTGTGTGTGCAGCGCGATACCTTTGTTGTAAGACGATCCTTTCTGCAATGGCTGCATAAGCGTAGCAATCCGGGTTTGATTGTTAACCTCTGTTTTATCACTGTTCTGGTATTTTCAACCCTCCTGACCTGGCGTGAAGTGGTGGTCCTCGAAGAGGCGTATATCTCCAGCCAGCGCAACCACCTGGAAACCGTGGCCAGCTCGCTGGACAGGCAGCTGCAGTACAGCGTGGATAAAATGCTGTTATTTCGCCAGAGCATGCGCGATGCGCTACAGACGCCGCTGGCCTTCAATGTTTTGCACGATGCAGTATCGCACTTTAACGCATTACGCATGCGTCCCACCTGGCAGCTCCTCGTTGATAGAAATCGCACACTTCCGATTAACGGCGTCTCGGATGCGTTTGTTGAAAAAACGTCGATTCTGAACCGGGACGCTGAACGCATCAGCAATGAAATTTCAGCCGCGCTTGAGGTGGGTTATCTGCTCAGGCTGGCGACGTCGAGCAGGCATAGTGAATCGCGGGTGATCTACGTTTCACGCGCCGGGTTTTATCTTTCGACGGATACGCTAACAGAGGCGAGCGATATTATCCCCCGCTATTATCACCTGGTCACACAGTCCTGGTTTACCCAGCAGTCGGAACGTAACAATCGCTCCCGCGCGGTGCGCTGGTTTATCTCCACGCCGTCATCCTGGACCGGTGACAAGCGAACGATCACTGCCAGCGTCCCCATTTATTTCAATCACTACTGGTATGGCGTGGTGGCGATGGATTTTTCGCTGAATACGATGCAACGCCTGCTGGCAGAGGCGACGGACGACCGTACGGAGGGGGAGTATCAGCTGTACGACTCCCGGCTCAATATGATTGCCTCCTCTGAAAAGACAGATAAACAGGTGAACCATTTCGATGAACGCGAACTCGCGCAGATAGCGCAGGCGATCGAGCACGATACTGGTGGTGGCATCCGCCTCGGCAGCCGTTTCATCAGTTGGCAGCGGCTCGATCATTTTGATGGCCTGGTTTTGCGTGTCCATACTCTGCAGGAAGGGGTACAGGGCGACTTCGGCAGCATCAGTATCGTACTGGCATTACTGTGGGCACTCTTTACCGCGATGCTGCTGATTTCGTGGCTGGTGATCCGCCGGATGGTCAGCAATATGTATACGCTGCAGCACTCGCTCAAGTGGCAGGCCTGGCACGACCCGCTAACCCGCCTGAATAATCGCGGCGCGCTGTTCGAACGCGCGAAACTGCTGGCGAAGAAGTGTCATCAACAGTCGCTGCCGTTCTCGGTCATTCAGTTAGACCTCGACCATTTTAAAAGCGTCAACGATCGTTTCGGTCACCAGGCCGGTGATAAGGTGCTTTCCCACTCTGCAGGGCTGATTTCCAGCGCCTTGCGTAAAAACGACGTGGCAGGACGCGTGGGCGGGGAAGAGTTTTGTATCGTCCTGCCGGGGCTCGGTCTTGAGGAGGCGAGAGGCGTCGCGGAGCGTATTCGCTGCCGAATCAACAGCAAGGAGATTCTGGTGAAGAAGAGTACGACCCTGCGTATCAGCGCGTCACTCGGCGTCAGCAGCGCCCGGGAAAACGGGAATTACGATTTCGAACAGCTGCAGTCCGTGGCGGATGCTCGGTTATATAAAGCTAAACAGGACGGACGTAACCGGGTTGTCTGGCACGATCATGACAAAAAGTGATCCAGCCCCTCCTGCCAGCCGAGCGGTCCCGCCTGCCGGGTGTGATAAACCCGGCGGGGGTTATCGTCCCGTAACGTAATACCCTGGCGGTTTATCCCCTTAATCACCACCGCGAAGTCCACGCTGTCCAGCAGCGGCGCGTCGTTCGGCCCATCGCCGAGCCCCAGGGTCGTGGGTTCAATATTTTCCCGTTCACGGTACTGCGCGATTAGCCAGTTAGCCGCAACGTCCTTACCGCAGCCGGCATCGAGAATATGCCAGAAACGGGCACCCTGCAGGCATTTCAGCCCGTGTTGCGCCAGCGCCGGTTCAAACCGGGCCATGGCTTCGTCGGAATCACGCCAGATGAGCGTGACGGAGGCGTCATGCTTGCGGGCAAGCGCCGCCCGGTAGCGGGTCACCCCCGTCCATTCGCTAATGACGCGTTCGTCCACGTCGTCAAAGGTGGTGAATTTGAAGCCCGCCTGCTGGCGGATTTGCTCAATAAGCGGACGAATCTCCCGGTGCGTCATGCCGTTGATGTGGCGCTGACCCATTTCCCAGCGCACGTCAGGCTGAATCACCGCGCCGTTCTCAGCGATAAACGGTAACCCTTCCAGACCCAGATCCTGCTGAATATCCAGCATCTCTGCCGCGCTCTTGCTGCTGCAAAGAATCACCGGTACCTGGTTATCCTGCAGTTTATCCAGCCATGGCATCGCGGGCTGCCACTCATAGGTATGAATATCCAGCAGCGATCCATCCAGATCGGAAAAAATCAGCAGGGGACCCCGGAGTGAAAGCATAGTAACTCCCGAAAACGAATGAACCTTAATCTAAGAATATTCCTAAAAAAATATTTGGGCTTAAACCGGATTGAGGAGAACCGATCCAGCCAAACCCGCATTCGGCGGATGTTGTTGCTCATAACCAAAACGATTATGTTAAAAATATTATATTCGCCGTAAGAATATATGCTTGTCATGCAAAATCGTTGGGGATAGTGTTGTTTGTACATCAGATTTCCTGGTGTAACGAATTTTCAAGTGCTTCTTGCATAAGCAAGTTTTGATCCCGGCCATCCCCATGACCGGGATTTTTTTCGTGTTAACGATTTGCTTCAGACACGCTAAAGTCATGAATATCCAGCTCGAAGGCCTCCGCCAGCTCGCGGTAGGTGTGATAATCCCTCCCGTTAACTATGACGTGGTCCGAACCATCGTTTGTGCGGCGGACTTCTGACTCACTGATCTCATTGATGGCGGCCAGCAGGGCATCGACATCCACCTCGACCTCGCGTTTGATGGTGTCGCTGTACTCTTTATCGGTCTTCATTACGGGGCTCCTCATTAAACCGTGTCCACGGTAAGTATAGACTGTGTATAAAAACGCCATTCACGCCGTGCGGCGATGTGTGTTTTTGCGTTTTGTTCTACACTGGCTCAAAACCAGAGGAGGAATGTATGAAGGTCAACGATCGGGTAACCGTTAAAACGGACGGTGGGCCGCGCCGCCCGGGGGTGGTGCTGGCAATTGAAGAGTTTAGTGAAGGCACAATGTACCTGGTCTCACTGGAAGACTACCCGCTCGGTATCTGGTTTTTTAACGAACTGGGGCATCCGGACGGCATTTTTGTTGAGAAAGCGGACTAGTACGGCGTCGGGTAGCATTGCGCGTGCCCGACCACGTCCGCAAAAGCAAAAATCTCTGGCCAGGCCAGAGATCAAAGGTAGGGTGCAAAGGGGTTTAAGCCACTAACGCATGTTGACGAAAATCCCGTTCGTCACATTATCGGTCAGACGTACCACGTGATAGATCACTTGCTTATTATGCGTTTTAATTTTCCTTTTAATATTTCCTTTGTGTGACGAAACGGTTTTCGCTTTAATATTCATCTGGTCAGAGATCTGAATAGTTCCTTGTCCAGCCATCCACATTCGCAGCATACTTGATTCAGTCCTGCTTAATGAAAGGGTGGGTAAGTTAACCGCTCCTACATTTTTAACTTCTTTATTCAAATAATCACCCAGAATGTCATCCAGCGACTCGGGTTTAATCGACTTAGAACTGATCAATAAATTTTTACGGACCAACAAATACTCATCGAAATGGATATTCGCGATCGCCATAAAAACAATAAACAGGGTTTTTGGATGCTGATTAATGATTTGCTTAATGTGCTGACTGTTGGCTGGATCGTGAATGAAACAGTCCTCATTAATAAACACCACGCCTGGTTTGAGTTCGTCACAAGCGGCTGCGAGTTCTTCAACGGTGTGTGCATCGTTGATGTCTCTCTTTCTTACCCCTCTGCTTGCCAGGTACCCGGTTAACCCTAGCCGGGTGTAGCTGCATAAATCCATAATGATCGTTGACATGGCATACCCTCACTCAATGCGTAACGATAATTCACCATCTGCCTGAGAGCTCAAAACAGCCATACGGGATGGAAAAAAATAATAAACCTGTGAGCATGACAAAGACTTTCAGGCGGACTCACTATCCCGTAAAGTTACGTATAATTTGCCAGGAATCTTCTTAAAGTAAAGTAAATATTAAGTATTGTGAGGTGGTTAGAAACATTTAAACCGCGTCAGATATATCCTGGAAGATGTTTTTCGCGTTTTATTTTAGGAATATCCTCAGAAAGACAATAGCGATCGTGAGGACTATTATTTACGTGGCAATTCGCTGACAATATCCGCTAACAGATTGAATATCTCGCCGAATAAATGTTCACAGAAGGGGGCGATAAGGGGCATCAGTAGTGACATTAATAAAATTCCGACCGTCAACGTTAGCGGAAAACCAATCACAAACACCGAGAGCTGCGGTGCCATTCTGTTCAGTAAGCCTAATGCCAGGTTGACGGTGAGCAGCAGCGTGATGATCGGCAGAGCCAACATCAGACCGTTGAGGAAGATCAGCCCCGCCGCGCGGGTCAGCGCGAGGAAGGCATTGCTGTTGACCGGGTTATCACCGATCGGCAGCGTATGGAAAGTATCCACCAGCATGGAGATGAGCCACAGATGACCGTTGAGCGACAGAAACAGCAGCATGGCGAGCAGATCGATGATGCGCGCCAGCACCGGCATGTTGAGATGGCTGCCGGGATCGACAAACGTGGCGAACGATAACCCCATTTGCAGGCCAATCAACTCGCCGGCCGTGCGCACGGCGGCGAAGGCGAGCTGCATGGTAAAGCCCACGGCGACGCCAATCATCACCTGCTGTAAAGCGACCCATACCGCGTTAGCCGAGAAGATGGGAATATCCACGGGTGGCAGGGAAGGGGCGACGATAATGGTGATGATAATGCCCAGCCCCACCTTAACGCGCTTGGGGATCGATTTCTCGCTGAGAATGGGGGCGGTGGAGATCAGCGCCAGAATGCGCAGCATCGGCCAGAAATAGACGCCGAGCCACTGAACCCACTGGTCGCTGGTGAAGTGCAACATCGTCAGGTCAGCCGATGATGTACGGCAGATTGGTAAACAGGTTGCGCATATAGTCCAGCAGCAGGTTCAGCATCCACGGTCCGGCCACGATAATCGCCACGAACACGGCGATGATTTTCGGGATGAACGACAGCGTCATTTCGTTAATCTGCGTGGCGGCCTGAAGAATACTGATAATCAGGCCGGTAACCAGCGCGACTAGCAGTAGCGGCGCGGCAACGGCAATCGCGACTTTCATCGCTTCCGTGCCCATCATCATGACCGATTCGGGTGTCATTGCCGTTCCTTAACTGTAAAAACTTTGCGCCAGCGAGCTGACCAGCAGCTGCCAGCCGTCGACCAGCACAAAAAGCATGATCTTAAAGGGCAGGGCAATGGTGGCGGGCGGCACCATCATCATCCCGAGCGCCATCAGGACGCTGGCGATCACCAGGTCGATAATCAGGAACGGGATAAAGATGGTAAAGCCAATCTGGAATGCGGTTTTCAGCTCGCTGGTGACATAGGCCGGCAGCAGAATGCGCATCGGTACCGCTTCCGGCCCCTGAAGTTCGCCGGTGTTGGACAGGCGGGCGAAGAGGGCCAGGTCCGCCTCGCGCGTCTGGCGCAGCATAAATTCTCGCAGCGGCTGCGCGCCTTTTTCCAGCGCCTCCTGCATCGAAATTTTGTCTTCGCTGAACGGCTGGTAGGCGTCGGTATAAATCTTATCGATCACCGGCGACATGATGAAAAAGGTCAAAAACAGCGCCAGCCCGAGCAGAACCTGGTTTGGCGGCGCCGAAGGGGTGCCCAGCGCGTTTCGCAGCAGACCAAAAACGATGATGATGCGGGTAAAGCTGGTCATCATCAGCAGAATGGCCGGAATAAAGGTCAGCGAGGTGATGAAGACCAGCGTCTGAACCGGGAGCGACCAGCTCTGGCCGCCACCCGCAATCGGCGTGGAAACCAGACCGGGCAGCTGCGCATAAACCGCGGGAGCAAACAGGGCAACGCCCGCAAGCGTCAGGGATAACAAACGGCGCATCAGGATCTCCCGGAACGCTTAAGCAAACTCTTCATGACGGACTGAAAATCCGCAGGGGCTTGTGCGCGCTCGTCCACCGTGACCGGGGCGGGCGGCAGTTTATGTAATACGTTGATGTTTGAGCCGGTTACGCCCAGAACCAGACGCGCATCTTCCACATCGACGATAACCACGCGTTCGCGCGGCCCAAGCGTCGTGCTGGCGCTGACCTTCAGGCCGCGGGTGCCGGCAGTTTTACCCGCCAGGCCAAAACGCTTTGCCAGCCAGGCGGCGATCAGAATAAAGGCAATAATACCGAACAGCGCCCCGCTCACCTGGAGCAGCGGGGAGCCGGGAACGGCGGAAGTCTGTGATATTGTTGCCTGGGTTTTCATGCTTAACGGCTCAGACGACGCATGCGTTCAGACGGGGTGATGATGTCGGTGATGCGCACGCCGTATTTATCGGCAACCACCACCACTTCACCCTGGGCAATCAGATAACCGTTGATCAGAATATCCAGCGGCTCGCCGGCCAGGCCGTCAAGGGCCACAACTGAACCCTGCGTGAGGCGCAGCAGCTCTTTAATGGTCATCCGGGTGCGTCCCAGTTCAACGGTCAGCTTAACCGGGATGTCCATAATCAGGTCGATGTCCTGCAGCGTGCCGCTGACGTCGCCGCCGCCTAACTGCTGGAATACCGCGTCCGCCGCGCTTTTTGTCGGAGTCGTTTTTTGCTCGTTTAACGCGTCAGCCCACAGATCGTCCAGTGCTCCGCTGTTTTCATCGGACGGATTGTTCATGTCACTCATTTGGGCTGTTCCTCATTCAGCGAATTCAAAATCGGGTTGATCAAGTGCTCAACGCGTAACGCATACTGACCGTTAATCGTGCCGTACTGGCTTGTAAGTACGGGGACACCATCTACGTGGGCAATAATGCGGTCGGGTTTATCTATCGGCAAAACGTCGCCGGGTTGTAATTTCAGGATCTGGGATAACCGCATCGAAATGTCGGCGAAGTTCGCCACCAGCTCCAGCTGCGAGTGCTGCACCTGGCGCACCAGGTTTTCACGCCAGTTCTGATCTTCGTTGCGTGAGTTCTCCAGCGGCGGGTTAACCAGCAGCTCGCGCAGCGGTTCAATCATGCTGAACGGCAGGCAGATGTTGAACTCACCGGTCAGGTTACCGATCTCCACGTGGAACGGCGTGTTGACGACGATATCGTTCGGGGAGGTGGTGATATTGGTAAATTTCACCTGCATCTCAGAACGGACGTACTCCACTTCCAGCGGGTTAATCGCTTTCCACGCGTCGCTGTAGGATTCCAGCGCCAGCTTCAGCATGCGGTTAATGACGCGCTGCTCGGTGTGGGTAAATTCACGACCTTCCACTTTGGTCGGAAAACGCCCGTCGCCGCCGAACAGGTTATCCACCGCGATGAACACCAGGCTTGGGGAAAACACCACCAGACCGGTGCCGCGCAGCGGCTTCAGATGAATCAGGTTAAGGTTGGTTGGCACCGGCAGGTTGCGGGCAAACTCATGATACGGCTGGATGCGGATCGCACCGACCGTGATATCCGGGCTACGACGCAGCAGGTTAAACAGCCCCATACGGAACTGACGTGCAAAACGTTCGTTAATGATCTCCAGCGCCTGCAGACGTTCACGTACCACGCGACGCTGGGTATTGGGATCGTAAGGACGAATATTATCGTCGCCGGTGAGACCCGGTTGCGGGTCGTCACTCTTATCGCTGTCGCCGTTAAGCAGCGCGTCGATTTCTGCCTGAGAAAGAATACTGTCGCCCATGTCGTTACCGCAGAATAAAGGCTGTGTACAGAACGTCAGTGACTTCCTGCTTAGGTTGACCGTTTACCAGCGGGGTGGCCAGCGTCTGCTTGATGGCGTCGACCAGCTTTTGCTTACCCACGTCGGTAGCCAGCGCGGAGGCGTCCTGACGAGAAAACAGCAGGAGAAGGCGGCTACGCACTTCCGGCAGATAATCGTTCAGGCGCGCGCGGGTTGCTTCGTCCTTCAGGCGCAGCGTAATACCGACATACAGCACGCGATCCGCATCACCGAGGTTAACGGTGAAGGTGTCCAGAGGGAAAAAGACCGGCGCCGGCGGTGGGGCTGGTTCGGCTTTGGCCGCAGCGGTTGAAGGTTCCTGCTGCATACGCCAGTAACTATAGCCCGCGGTAGCGCAGGCGGCGAGCGTGATCAACACCAGCAGCGGGATCCAGATGGAACGCTTGCTTTTTTTGGTGATAGCGGAGTCTGTCATCTGATACGAGCTTCCTGTTTCGGTACAGCTTAATAAGGTGATTATCCCGTGTCCTGCCGTCGTCAAAGCGTGGAAAAGACGGGGATAATCACGCTACCTCTGGCGTTTAGGCGAAGATGTCTACGGCACCGTTACCGCGCGCCGCGGATTGCAGGGCGGCAGGGGTCGGCAGGAGCTCATCGCTCTCTTCATTAAAACCGCCGTGCTGGCCCGGGCGTGAAGCATGGTGCTGCTGGGATGAAGACTGTTGTTGCCCGGCAAAGCTCTCGCTGCTGACGCTGCTTTGAGAAAGCTGAATGCCGTTCTCCGCCAGCGAGGTCCGCAGGACCGGCAGCGCGGCTTCCAGCGCCGCGCGCACGTGACTGTGCGCAGAGACCATCTGCAGCTGTGCCTGGTTATCGTCCAGCTTCAGCGAGATTTGCACCTGGCCCAGATCTTCCGGGTGCAGGCGCAGCTCCGCCGTCTGCTGGCCCTGCTTAGTGAACAGGGTGATGTGCTGGCTCAGGGACTGCTGCCATTCATGTGTGCCCAGAGGCTGGCTTAGCACCGGGGCGGTGGCAACAGTTGCGGCAGGCTGGCTGGCCGCATGGCTGGAGATAATCGGCGCCAGGGTAGCGGTCGGCGAAGATGACGAGGAGGCGCTGGCGAAGTCCTGCTTCTCAGCGGCTGCGGCCACGACCGGTGTGGCTGGCGCGTTTGCGGCGAGATCCGGACCGATGTTCTTCGCCTGGCTCTGATAGGACGCAGAAAGCTGCGCTTTATCATGGCTTCCCGCAGGCGCGTTCAGGGACGGCGGCTGTCCCGCACCGTTTTGCGAAAGCGTGGCTGAACTCAGCGCCGAGGTGGCGTGAACGCCGTCGCTGCCTGCCGCACGTGAGGCGGTCGTCTGCTGGTGCGGCAGCATCGCCATCAGCGCGCTTAGCCCCGCCAGCTCTTCTTCGCTCAGCTCGGTTTTAGCGTCATCTTTACCGTTGGCCGCAGTGAGCGTCTTCAGCGCGTCGCCCTTTGACAGCGGCACCAGCCCGGAGACCAACGTTTCAAGCGGCGCAGACTCCGACGTTTCAACGCCATTCAGCGCAGGCTGACGCGAGAGCAGGTCGGCAATTTTGGCCTGCAGAGCGGTATCGCCTTTGGCATCCTGCGCGACTTTCGACAGCTTGCTGCCGGCGGCTTTCAGGTCCGCCAGGGTGAGCGGCGCATCGTTGCCCTTGCCCGTTGCGTCCGTCAGGGCGCCCGCCAGCAGGGAGAGAAAGTCCTGTGCACCCTCGGTGCCTTTCCCTGTTTGCATCCCGCCTGACGGGTCGCTGTCGCTCATCAGCAGTTGTTGCAGTGTGATCATTCCGGTTTCCTCATTGATGCGCGCTGGGCAAACTCATCCATTTTCTTCTGGTCCAGGCGGTTTTCCGCCAGGGTTGAGGCTGCAATCTGCCGGTCCTGTAAGGTCTGCCAGGCCTGCAGCCGCTGTTTTTTCTCGCGCCAGAAATTCAGCGCGGTATCGACTTTTTGGGTCCACTGGTTTAGCTGCTGGCGGTGCTGCTCTATCGCCTTCTCGAGCGTCTGGATAAACTGCTGATAGTTAATCCAGCGCTGGCTGCCAATGCCCTGCGTCATATCGGTATTGAGGTTGGTGCGATATTCATGCTGATAGTCGATTAACATCTTCAACTGTTCTTCAGCCTGCTGGCACCCGCGTCGCATTGCGCCAAGCTGCAATGCGGCATCATCAACTTCTTTTTCAGCCAGATCTTTCAGCGTTGATAACGCGCTGTTTTGCGCCATGACCTTCGCCCTCCACCTGTGTTACACCTGCGGGAAAATCAGCTCCAGCGCCTGGATTGAATCTTCCCAGTCGGCACGCTCAAAAATGCCCTGTTGTAAAAACGCCTCCAGCTGCGGCCACAGGCTAATCGCCTTGTCGAGCATCGGGTCGCTGCCTTTGGCATACGCCCCCACGCTGACCAGATCGCGGTTGCGCTGGAAGCTGGAAAGCAGTTGTTTGAAGTTACGCACGCGGGCGTAGTGCTTCTCGGTAATCAATGCCGTCATCGCACGGCTGATGGACGCTTCAATATCAATTGCCGGGTAGTGCCCGGCTTCGGCCAGGCGGCGCGACAGCACGATATGGCCGTCCAGGATCGCGCGCGCGGAGTCGGCAATCGGGTCCTGCTGGTCGTCGCCCTCGGTCAGCACCGTATAGAACGCGGTGATGGAGCCGCCGCCGCTGATGCCGTTCCCCGCACGCTCTACCAGCGCCGGAAGTTTGGCGAAGACCGAAGGCGGATAGCCTTTGGTGGCCGGCGGCTCGCCGATGGCCAGCGCAATTTCACGCTGCGCCATCGCATAGCGGGTGAGGGAGTCCATGATCAGCAGCACGTGCTTGCCGCGGTCACGAAAATCTTCGGCGATACGGGTGGCGTAGGCGGCACCCTGCATACGCAGCAGCGGCGACACGTCCGCCGGCGCGGCGATCACCACCGAGCGGGCGCGGCCTTCCGCACCCAGAATGTTTTCAATAAAGTCTTTTACTTCGCGACCACGCTCGCCGATCAGCCCCACGACGATCACGTCGGCCTGGGTATAGCGCGCCATCATGCCGAGCAGGACGGATTTCCCGACGCCGGAACCGGCGAACAGGCCCATGCGCTGTCCGCGCCCTACGGTGAGCAGGGCGTTAATCGGACGCACGCCGGTATCCAGCACGTGCTCAATAGGGGTACGCTGCAGGGGGTTGAACGGCTGGGTAATCAGCGCGCCGGTTTCGGTGGTGTCCGGCGCGGGCAGGCTATCCAGCGGCTTCCCGCTGCCGTCCAGCACGCGGCCGAGCAGGGCAGGGCCAAGCGGCAGCTGTTTCCCGCTTTGCAGCCCGTCACCGCTGATGTTTTTCGCGTAAACGCGCGCACCGGGCAGAATGCCTTCCACCTCTTCAAGCGGCATCAGGAACAGGCGCTGGCCGTTAAACCCGACCACTTCGCTTTCCACTTCACGCGTTTCCTGCCCATCCTGACGCTCAATGACGCAGGTCGCACCCAGAGGAAGCTGCAGGCCGGTGGCCTCCAGTACCAGACCGGTGGCGCGTGTCAGTCGCCCATAACGACGAACAGATGGCAGTTGCGCCATCTTCGTCTCAAAGTTGTCGAGCGTGGTGAGCCAGCGGGTAAGGCGTGCGGTCATCAGACGACTCCCGGTGCCGCCAGGCGACACAGTTCCTGCCAGCGGGTGGCGACGCTGGCATCCAGGTCGCCTTCATCGGCAGAGACTTTGCATCCGCCGTGGTGTAAGGATGGGTCACCGCGCAGACGCCAGCCGTGCAGGCTAAGCGTTGCGCCCAGGCTCTCTTCAACGCGCTGCAGATCGTCCGGGTGGACGCGCAGCTGCGGTTTGCCGCTGAACAGCGGCTCCTGCTGAAGCAGACCCTGAATTTGTTTAATCAGCGCGGTGTTATCTACCACGGGCGTCTGGCCGATAACCTGACGCGCCGCCTCCAGCGCCATCTGCATCAGACGCGAGGCAATCACGCTGTCCAGCGCGTCCAGCGTGTGCTGGAACTCGCTGACCAGCTGCTGCATGCGGGCATGGATCGGCGCCTGCTGCTGGCGTGCCTGATCGATGCCGTGCTCTAACCCTTTCGCCAGGCCTTCCTGGTACCCCAGATCGTGCCCCTTCTGGCGGCCTTCGTTCAGACCGGCGTTATAGCCCTGCTCGTGCGCCTGCATTTGCAGCTGCGCCAGCATCTGCGCTTGCTGCTCCTCTTCGCTCAGCTCGGGCTGTTCAACGTCCGTGTCGGGCTCTGCGGGCGAGAGCACTGCGGGCGTGAATTCGGCAAGGGGAGGGGCCAGATCGTCCGGCGTCCAGCGCTTCCACGACAGCTCATTAGACATAGGTATCGTCTCCGCTGCCAATCACCATCTCGCCGGTTTCCGCCAGACGACGAACGATAAGCAGGATGGCTTTCTGTTCGTTTTCCACCTGAGACAGACGAACCGGGCCACGGTTGGCAAGGTCGTCGCGCAGGATATCGGCCGCACGCTGGGACATGTTGCGCAGGAACTTCTCGCGCAGCGGCTGTTCGGCGCCTTTGAGGGCGATAAGCAGCGACTCGGAATCCACTTCCTGGAGCAGGCGCTGGATGCTGCGGTCGTCCACTTCGACGAGGTTTTCGAACAGGAACATCTCGTCGATGATTTTCTGCGCCAGCTCGCCGTCGAATTCGCGAACCGCCGAAATGACGGCTTCTTCCTGCTGCGTTTTCATCAGGTTGATGATTTCCGCCGCCGTTCTCACGCCGCCCATTTTGCTGCGCTTGAGGTTCTGACCGTCGAGCAGGTTGTTCAGCACTTCGGTCAGCTCCGCCAGCGCGGCCGGCTGAACGCCGCCGAAGGTGGCGATACGCAGCATCACGTCGTGACGCAGGCGCTCTTCGAACAGGGCCAGAATATCGGCCGCCTGACCACGCTTGAGGTGAACCAGGATGGTGGCGATAATCTGCGGGTGCTCGTCGCGAATCAGGTCGGCGGCACTCTGCGGCTCCATAAAGTTGAGCGTTTCGATACCGCTGGCGGTATCGCGGGTTTCCAGAATGTCTTCCAGCAGGCTGGCGGCACGCTCTTCGCCCAGCGCCTTGACCAGCACGGAGCGCAGGTAGTCGTTGGCGTTGACGTTCAGCGCGGCAAACTGTTCGGCTTCCTGTTCAAACTCTGACAGCACTTCGGTCAGCTGTTTGTTGGAGATTTGACGCACGTTGGCCATCGCCGCACTGAGAATTTGCACTTCTCGCTGGGAGAGGTGTTTAAACACCTCTGCCGCGCGATCTTCGCCAATGGTCATCAGCAGGATGACGCTTTTATCGGTGCCCGTAAGCGTATTACTCATGTTCGTTACCCATCCACTGGCGGATGACCAGCGCCACGACGCGCGGATCGTTATCTGACATTTCGCGAATGCGCTGGCTCATCACCTCAGCGCCCATGCGCTGGTTAGCACGACGCTGCTGCATCTGTTCATCTTTGCTGAGGCGAACTTCAACCGCTTCTTCCGTTTCCTGACGCGTATTCATCTGCTCGCGAGCCGCTTTTTCGGCTTCCGCACGGCGCTGGAGCTGAGGACGAACGCCCTTACGCCACAGCAGCCACGCGACAATCAGCACCAGCAGCCAGCGGCCTGCGGACATCAGCTGGTCGATAAACGCCTGCTGTTGCCAGAACGGCAGTTCACCGCCGGTCTCTTCAACCGAGTTAAACGGAGAGTTCACCACGTTGAGGGTATCGCCGCGCTTCTCGGAGTAGCCCATCGCTTCGCGGGTCAGGTTCTCAATCTGCTTCATCTGCTCGGCGGTTAACGGCAACGGTTTGCCGTCCGGCAGGGTTTTGTAGTTCACCACCACCGCAACGGAAAGACGCTGAATATCGCCCACGTTCAGCTTAGTGTGGCGGATCGTCCGGTCCACTTCATAGTTCGTGGTTTCGTTACGGCTGCTGGAGCGCGGACCGGCGTTATTGGTCGTTGAGGTGGTCTGCTGATTATTTTGCTGACCGTTCTGCTGGTTGGCCGGCGGCGTGGAAATCGGCGCCGCGTTGGCCGGCGCTGGCTGGTTAGAGAGCGCGCCCGGCACGCCGCCAGGGTAGGCCCCGCCGATCTGTTCGCTGGAGTTGATCTGGCGTGAACGCATTACCGCCTGAGCCGCATCGCCGTTCGGGCTGTATTGCTCTTCGGTTTGTTCTTTATTAGAGAAGTCAATCTGCGCGGTCACCTGGGCGTGCACGTTGCTGTTGCCCACCACCGGGCCGAGGATCGCTTCGATACGGCGCTGGAGACGGCTTTCAACGTCGGCGGCGTATTTCAGCTGCGCGTCGTTCAGGTCACGCCCGGCGGTATTGGATTGCGTCAGCAGGTGTCCGCTTTGATCCACCAGCGTCACGTTACCCGGCGGCAGGCCGGCGACGGCGCTGGAGACGAGATGTGTTACCGCGCTGATTTGCCCTTCGTCCAGCGCGCGGCCGGGCTCGAGGTTCACGGTAACGGAAGCTGAAGGGGATTTCTGTTCCCGAACAAATAAAGAGGGTTTAGGCATTGCCAGGTGCACGCGGGCACTCTTTACCGGGCCTAACGTTTCAATGGTGCGGGCCAGCTCGCCTTCCAGCGCACGCTGGTAGTTCACCTGCTCGCTGAACTGGCTGATGCCGAATTTTTCCTGGTCCAGCAGCTCAAAGCCGACCGCACCGCCCTTTGGCAGGCCCTGCTGTGCCAGGCGCAGACGCAGCTCGTGCACTTTATCCGCCGGTACCTCAAGCGCACCGCCATTATCGGCAAAGCGATACGGGATGTTCATCTGGGTAAGCTGGGTGACGATGGCGCCGCCATCCTGATCGGAAAGGTTGCTGTAGAGCGTGCGGTAATCAGGGCTTTTCGCCCACAGGACCATCGCTACAAGGATCGCAATTGCGGCAGCGCCTGCCACGATCAACGGGATTTTAGGATTCGCGCGAAGGCGGTTCATCCACTCGAGTGATTTATTCTGCGGCGCTGTCGATGCTGTTGCACTCATTGCGCACCTCTTAAATCCTGGTGGTTTACGTTATTCGTGTAGAGAAACAAAACTGACTCCCGGGTCGGCAAACACGACAAAAGTTCCATATTGATGGCCCTGCCATTATTTGACGATTCCGGATTTTCTATGCGTCAAATAACCTGGTTTTTTCACGCTATTTACCGCCATTATCTTATTGACAAGCTGTTAGTCTTGACCGCGTAAAAAACCATCCAGGGGAGAGTCATGGCTATACAGGGCATTGAAGGGGTCATCAGTCAGTTGCAGGCAACGGCGATGACGGCCCGTAATCAGAATGTGGCAGAACAGCAGCCGACCATCAGCTTTGCGGGGCAACTGCATGCCGCTCTTGACCGTATCAGCGATACCCAGACCGCTGCGCGTACGCAGGCGGAGAAGTTCACCCTCGGCGAGCCGGGCGTGGCGCTCAATGATGTGATGACCGATTTGCAAAAAGCCTCGGTTTCCCTGCAGATGGGGATCCAGGTGCGTAACAAACTGGTGTCGGCGTATCAGGAAGTGATGGGCATGCAGGTTTAGGCAGAGAAATGTCTTACCGAGATTTCAGACGTAGTTTCTTTTTATAAAGAAAGTTTACAGGATTACTTATGTTACCAAGAGTTCACGTCGTTAACTCATCACAAGGTAGCTTTCTGACCTTTGGCAATGATGTCATTTCCAATCACCTCTTTACTCAGGACAACTGGGAAAACTGGCTTTTTGCTATTACAGGTGAATTCACCAGAGGGTTTGATAAGCCTATAGTGTTCGATCTCGGGGCAAATCTGGGGGCGTATACCATACCTACAGCACTCATGCTGAATGAGCAAAATGGCCATATTTATTCTTTTGAACCACAAAAGGTTGTGTATTATCAGCTCTGCGGAAATATTTTCCTCAATCGTCTCAATAACGTAACAGCCCTGAACAAAGGAGTTGGTGCGGCAAATGGGATACTTGAGTTACCAGTGCCTGACTACCATAAAATGTATAACGTTGGTGGTTTTTCCATGATTGAACAATATCGTTCAAACACGGGAGTAGAGGCGGCGATGAGCGGTGAAAAAGATGTCGTTCAGATTATCAAACTTGATGATGTTCTGTTTGAACAGAAAACGCGGTTTTTGAAGATTGATGTCGAAGGCCTGGAACTGAATGTTTTAAAAGGTGCCGTCGGATTCCTTGAGCATAATAATTTCCCTCCCTTTTCTTTCGAAGCATGGGACTTACCGTGGTTTAAAGAGCAGCGTGAGGCATTGCTGACCTTTATTCTTGAGTTGGGATATACAGTAGAACATATTCAGTTTGATGATTATCTGGCTCACCATCCTAAAAATGAGGCGAAAGTTGATTTCCTTCGCGATCAAAATGATCAACTGACTCGCGTCGTACGTGTGGCATAAGGTCTGAGAGTCATCTGCAATAGGTAATTCTTATGTCATAAAGGGTTCTGACTAGAGTTGCGCGCGTTTTAATGCCAAAATGAATTTTTTCACTAACCTGGATTTTTCATGAAAAAGTTAGCATTAACAGGCGCTCTGATAATCCTTGCCGGGTGTGTCCAGGTGGATAACTATCAAGATGTGATCAATCATCCCGTCCCGGCAAACTTGGCAGGATACTGGCAGTCGAAAGGGCCGCAGAGCAGCCTGGTCAGTCCTGAAGCCATTGCCACGCTGGTGGTGACGGAAGAGGGCGATACGCTGGACTGCCGCCAGTGGCAACGTGTGATTGCCGTGCCGGGTAAGATCATGCTGCGTTCAGACAATTATTACAACGTTACCCGCAAGCTGGATATCTATCCGCTGGATCGCGACGGCGCTACGCTTGAGTATGATGGCATGGAGTTGCAGAAGGTTGACCGCCCAACGGTGGAATGTGCGGATTACCTGAGCAAGAATCCGCTGGAGAGTAAACTGCCCTAAGGGTAAAAGCAAAACGGCAACCTCGTTGCCGTTTTTGGTGTTTGCGCCCTCTCCCTGTGGGAGAGGGACGGGGTGAGGGCATCAGGCCGCACGTTTCCCGTTCTACAACGCATCCTCAATCACCCACACGCTCACGCTTCCCCCTTTACAGGTAAAGATGCCTTCGCCATCCGCTGCCGTGGTGATAGTTTCTTCCCGATTGCCGAGAAAATCACGCCACGTTTTGTTGCCGTAGTTTTCCCCCAGGCAAATCACCTTTTCGCCGTCGTCGCCGTTCGACATCACCACCACGCAGCCGGGATCGTCCTCGGTGCCGCTGCGGCTGAAGGCGATGCAGTTAGGATGGTCAAAAAAGAGCGTCTGCACGCCATGGGCAAAGCGCTGGCGGGCGAGGATAAGCTCGTGAAGCTGCTCAATCACCGGCATGTCGATGTGATAGGTCTCACCGTCGCCTCCCGTATCGTCATAGCTTGCGCCGAACAGATCCGGATAGAAGACGCTCGGCACGCCGTTTTCCCGCAGCAGGATCAGCGCGTACGCCAGCGGTTTAAACCAGGCTTCGACCGGGGCCTCCAGCGCCTGCAAGGGTTGAGTGTCGTGGTTCGCGACGAGGGTCACCGCATGGAACGGGTCGGCCTCCACCAGCGTGCCGGTGAAGATCTGGCTCATGTCGTAATCCCGACCCTGGCGTGACGCCTCGTGGAATTTCATCTGCAGGGGGGCATCAAACAGCATGGTTTTACCGTCGACCTGGTCAATATAGGCCTGCAGTTTGTCTACCTCGTGAGACCAGTATTCCGCCACGATAAACAGCGGCTGTTCGGCGACTTCCTGAACGTGCTCAATCCACTCTTTGTAAAACCAGGCGGGAATATGCTTGACGGCGTCCAGACGAAAACCGTCGCAGCGCGTCTGTTCCATGACCCAGCGGGCCCAGTATTTGATCTCCTCGGTGACGGCGTGATTGCGAAAGTCGATGTTTTCGCCCATCAGGTAATCGAAGTTACCCATCTCATCATCGACCTGGTCATTCCAGCCTTCGCCGGTGTAGTCGTTGACGATTTTAAAGATCCCGTCTTCATCCGGGTTTTCAATATGGTCGACGCCGCTAAAGCATTTGTAATCCCAGATAAACTGCGAATATTGCCCGGCGCGGGCGGGGAAGGTGTAGCGAGTCCAGGCCTCACACTCGATGATTTCATCATCAATTTGTGTACGGTCCTGTTCGTTCACGCGCTGCACGCGGACAGGCTCTTTCTCATCAGCCCCCATTTTGTGGTTCACCACCACGTCCAGCAGGACGGCAATGTCGTTGCTTTTGAGGGCGTCGATGGCTTCCAGCAGCTGCGCTTTGTCACCGTATTTCGTGGCGATACTGCCTTTCTGGTCAAACTCGCCGAGGTCAAACAGATCGTAAGAGTCATAGCCAACCGAATACCCGCCGGAAGCCCCTTTATACGCGGGCGGCAGCCAGATCATGTTGATGCCGATTTCATTAAGATTGGGGGCTAACGCCGTGACTTCTCGCCACAATTCACCGCCAGCGGGGTAATACCAGTGAAAGCATTGTAACAGGGTGGGGTTTTTCATCGTCCGTGCTCCAGAAGCCATATGGCAGACTTCTGGAGTATGGATGAAGAAATCATAATTGTGTGTCGCGGGTCAAACTTTCTGGATAAAGAATATTTCCTGACAGCTTTCCATAGGTAGATGTTATGGATTGCTGTTTACCTGTTTGATCAATAAGATTGCGGAGCTCTTCCATGCGCACAGCCAGTAACTCTTTGAGTTCACTTTCATTTTTAAGCACATTTTCGAGCAATAATCTGGCCTGTTCGATGTGAGGCCGCGGTGCTGATGTTATTGGATTCTGCGATATATGTTCAATAAGTTGAACATAAGTAATTTCATGTGTGATTAGATCGTCCCACTGACCGGCTTTAGCCAGCTTAAGCATGGAAAGGCTGAGATTATGTAGCGCCTGCCAGGCGCTAAGGACAGAGTTGGGGGTGTTCATTAAAGATTATCCTGGTCAGAGGAGACATTAGAGCCAATTTGTTTCCACGCGTCAGCAATGTTATTCAATAATTCCTCAACTTCGACGATAGCCCCTTCGTCATTACGTAAATTAGCATGTAAAAGACGACGAATCATATAGTCATACAGTGCAGCAAGGTTCGCGGAAAGCGGACCTTCGATCTCCATATTCAAACCAGCCTTTAAACCGTTGTCGATGATATTTATTGCTTTCGACAGTGCTTCACCTTTTTCGGCAATACGACCCTCGTTGAGGAAAAGGCGGGCACGGACAAGGGCACTAAGTGCCCCGTCAAATAGCATGGTCACAAGTTGATGCGGATTTGCACTCATTACCGCACTTTCAAGACCAATTTGTTGATATGCACGCGCACCAATTTGTGAGTACATAGATATTCCTTAACTGCTGGAAGAACTGAATTGCTGTTTCAGATAGGTAGATGTATTGTTCATTTTGCTCATCAACGTATCCAGATTGGTGAATTGCGCTTTATATCGCGCCATTGTGGCTTCTATACTGGCTTCCATCGTATCATAGCGTTGGTCAAGCGTTTTCAGCGTCGTGTTAATACCATCAGTAGCATTCTTGATAATCCCTTCTTTGCCCGCCGTTGTGCTCAACATATTCGTGAGCATCGTACCCATTTGTGTCGCGAGTCCGGTTGTCTTGCCATCGCCGGCAAAATATTCCTGTACCGCTTCTGGATTATCCGTTAACGCCTTGCTCAATTTGTTGGAATCAACCTTAAGGTTGCCTAATGAACCGTCTGCCCCCGTTGCGGTGTCCTGCGTCACGCCAAGCTGAGCCAGGATTGCATAAGAGCCTGACTGCACCTCAGTTAATAATCCACGTAACTGCGACTGCACCGAACGTACCGTACTATCACCAATTAACGCGCCATTATTTGCGGACTGACTCTCACCGGCATCAACCTTTACATATTTAGTGACGGACGTAATGGTGGACTGTAAAGCGTTATAGGCCGTTACCCAGTCAGTAATGGCTTTCTGTGTGGTGTCAGCAGCACGGGTAATATTTAGGTTTTCGCTGCTCGTGCTTTCATTTTTAAGGCTCAGGGTAATACCTGGTAGGGCATCATTAATCGTGTTAGTTGAACGCTCAATCGTGATGTCGTTGATAATGACTTGCGAATTTTGGGATGCCGTCTGTTGATTCATTACCCCTGTGTGAGTTGACGAATCATAGCCAATGACGTTTTGTAATGTGCTGTCACCCGAGACGCTCACCGTCATATCATTTGCTGTACCAGATGTTTTTGATGTCAGCATTAAAGTGTAGTCACCGTCTTTCGCTTTAACGACGGTAGCCGTAACGTTACCGTTCGCTTTGTTAATCGCGCTGGCAATTCCATTTAATGAGGTATCGGAATCACCGAGTGTAACGGTCAGCGGCGTTGTTGAGCCGGCTTGTGCAATGGTTATTGTACGGGTTGCACCCGTTGTCGCGCCCAACGGTGAAGTCGCGCTAGTCTGGCTGGCAGTGGTCAGTACCTGCGCTTTTGCCAACGCTTTGACCTGAACGGTATAGCTGCCGACGGTTGCGCCCGTGGCTGTGGTTGCCATGAAGGAGTTATTGGTCGATCCTACGGCTGTTGCGTTCCATGTATCAGTTTTAGAAAGCGCTGCAGTGGCGGTATTGAGTGTTTGCATCGCACTTTGCAGCTTACTGAACGCACTGAGCTGCGCGTTATAAGAGGTTTGCTGATTCGTTATTGTCGTTAATTTTGTTTTTTCAGCGTTTTCAAGATTCGTGTAGAGCGTCTGTAGATCCAAACCTGAGCCTACGCCAAGACTACTGATTGTTGCACTTGCCATTAGATTGTTTCCTTTAGTCAATGGTAGTTTCAGCTAGTTATCGGCGGCATGAGAAAATAGTTTAACCATTAGCTAAGAAAATTATCGGTTGAATAAGCGGTATTCTCCTTACCATATACCCTCTTCGTTAACGGTATGAAGGATGCAGCCCTGGGATATTGCGTATGGCCCTACAAGGATGAATGCCATAAATAATTCTGTTTTTGGTATGATGACGTAAAATTATTTCTTTAAAATTAAATAGTTAAAAAAAAATCAATGAAAATTCTAAAGTCTTCAAAACGTTCGTCGATAACCTTTTTGACGGTGAGAGACGCCGTGAGTGTTAAGCACCGACCCTAGAATCCAATTTGAAGGAATTAAATTATGTCAGTAATCAATACTAACCTGTTATCCCTGTCTACTCAGAACAACCTGAACAAATCTCAGTCTGCTCTGGGTACCGCGATTGAGCGTCTGTCTTCTGGCCTGCGTATCAATAGCGCTAAAGACGATGCTGCTGGTCAGGCGATTGCTAACCGCATGAATTCTCAGATCAAGGGCATGACTCAGGCTGCTCGTAACGCCAACGATGGCATCTCTATGATTCAGACTGCTGAAGGCAACCTGAACGAAATTAACACCAACTTGCAGCGTATCCGTGAACTGTCTGTACAGGCAGCAAACGGCACCAACCAAGACACTGACATGACCTCCATCAACACCGAGATCAACCAGCGTCTGTCTGAAATCGACCGTATCGCAGGTGCTGCAAACTTCAACGGTAAAAACCTGCTGGATGGTTCTCAGAGCGGCGGCGTAACCATTCAGGTTGGTGCAAACACCAAAGCTGGCGATACCATCAGCATCGGTTCTGACTCTCTGATCAATGCTAAGCTCAGCTCTCTGGCATCCGGTACTGCCCTGTCCGGCGGCACGGCATCTATCAGCGACAACGCCACTGCAAAAGCTGTTATTGACGCAGTTGATACTGCACTTAAAGGTATCGACGGTGCGCGTAGCAACCTGGGTGCAATGCAGAACCGTTTCGAATCTACCGTTAACAACCTGAACAACTCAGTAACTAACTTGTCTGCAGCACAGTCTCGTATCCAGGATGCTGACTACGCAACCGAAGTGTCTAACATGTCACGTGCACAGATCCTGCAACAGGCTGGTACTTCTGTTCTGTCTCAGGCAAACCAGGTTCCACAGTCTATGCTGTCTCTGCTGCGTTAATTCTTACGCCCTTGATATTCAAAAACCCGGCGTTGCCGGGTTTTTGTTATATTGCCCAACTCCACTTAAATGTTGATAGACTTGAAAATATTATGCGCAAAATTTTACTTACCATTGACAGGTTTGAACATTACGGTCAACACGAGAGTATCTTTTTTGATCTGATAGAATATTTTCATCGTCACAACTGGCAGGTCGATGTTTTTGCCAAAACCACGGGTCGGTATTGGCTCAACAATTTGAATGTTATAAATGCAAATAAAACCATTCGCTTGTTGGAACAACCCGATGGTAAGTTGCACGCTTTCTACGATCTGATGTGGATATTTAACGGCTATATTCCCGCCGAGCTGAACACCATTTTTATGCAAGGAGACTGGGTTTCCAGAATCTTCTTCCATCACTTTTACAGTTATGCTGATTATGATTTACCCTACGGCGCTGATGTGGAAAATGTGCTTTCCAGCACCAGTTTTGCCTGCTCTACCGCCAGTTATGTCCGCTTAGTTGAAAAGGGAATTAAACAACCGCGGATCAAGATTTTCCCGCTCACAATTAATAATCAATTTGCGTCTGCCACAGGTGTCTTCACTGATAAGTTCGAAAAAGCACTACTGATCTCCACTGGGTATAATAAAAATTTAGCTGAGCTCATCGAGTCATTCCAGTCCAGAAATATTGAACTGGATTACTATAATCTCGACTCTGCGCCTGGTCCTGTAACGCCAGAGTTGCTGTCACAATATCAGCTTATCATTGGTGATGAAGCCCGAGTTGTACTTGCCATGGGCATGGGGCTACCAGTTGTGATATCAGATGGTATTTCCTCACACGGTTATCTGACAGAAGCAAATCTGCTGGAACGCAGTGATTATCACTTTGCACTGACAGGTGCTCCCAAAATCGTTAACCGTAACCGCTGGATAAAAGAGATCCTTGACGGTTACCCGCAAGCAGCCCACTGGGCTTGGGAATACCGGGCTGAAGCAAACGCGCAGCTTTCTTTAGACGCCTGCGTTGAACGTATATTCGATCGTCTGCCTGCGCCAAAAGTATTAAAAATTTCGCAAGAACAGCACCGCAATCTCGAGTTTCACCGCAAGGTTATGGACAGTTTCGGCGAAGAAACAACGCGATCAGTCAGTAGCTGGATGAATGAAAGAAAACCGACGCCATTGCGTTCCGCAATTATAGGCACGTTGCTTCAGTCTTTCCCTGCCTGCGCCAGTATTTCGGTCATAATCATCGATCGTGAAGGCGACCGTGATAAGCTGCGTGCGAGTTTAAGCTCTGTTAATAGCCAGACATTAAGTGCCGATTCACTCATCGTCGTAGGAAAGCATCCATCGCATTCTATTACTGGCGATTCGACAATACGCTTCGTGGGCGATCTGAATCTGGCGGTGGACGGGATCGCATCCGCTAATTTGCTCATTATGGAGGCGGGCGATACCCTGGAAGAGCATGCACTACTTACCTGTGCCGAATTTACCATGCGGGATCCGCAGAAGGCGTTTTGGTATTTTGATGAACTCGTTATCCGTAATGATAAGGAAGATGGCTTAATTCTTAAGCCGGAATGCGATATAGATATGTTGCGTGCGCATCCTTATATCGGCTCCAGTGTCTTTATTTCGACAGATGCATTACGTCGCCACAATGGATTTAATCCAGACTTTTTGTATCTCAGTCATATCGATCTTTGCTGGAAATTAATTGAAGAAAAAGGACCGTTCGCGGTCGGTCATATTCCTGAGGCGCTGATCGCCAGAGCCATCAGTATGAGCGAATGGTGTAAAAACCCCGCTATCACTGATGAAATGAAAATCATCACTGCCGCACATCTCTCACGCTGCGGCATACATGCAACGATCGCGTCCGGCGAAGAACCTGGCGTCCAGTTCGTGACGTATCAACTTCCCGCTATTGCGAAGGTGTCGGTGATTATTCCGACCAGGGACCGTCTGATGTTGCTCCAGCGCTGTATTGATTCTTTGATGGAAAAAACCGCGTACCATCAGTATGAAATCATCATTGTTGATAATGGTTCAACTGATGAGGATGCGAGAAGGTACCTGGATCAACTAGAGTCGATGCAACTGACGCAAATTAGAGTTCTGCGCTGGGATACTGCGTTCAACTTTGCTGCTATCAACAACTACGCTAGCCGTTATGCAACAGGTGAGTACCTGTTGTTCATGAACAATGATGTTGAAATTCATGATGCCAACTGGATGGGGGCTTTACTCGAACTCACTCAACGCCCGGAAGTCGGTATTGTCGGGAGTAAACTTGAATATCCGGATGGTACGCTGGAGCATGGTGGGTATATTACAGGCATCAATGACGGCGTGGTTGTCTGCGGGAAAGGGAGCTCTCCGGATGACAGTGGCTTCCTTAGCCGACTGAAGATCCCTCGGGGCGCTCATGCAGTAAGTGCAGCATGCATGATGGTGCGTAAAGATGTATTTGATGAGCTTGGCGGATTCGATGAAGAGAATTTCCCGATCTACTACGCTGACGTTGATTTGGCATTAAAAGCGAAAGCGCAAGGGTATATTACCCTGTGGACACCGTTTAGCCGAGTTAAGCACCTTGGCGGAGCTTCGCGTTTGTTCCCAGAAAAATTTGCAGTCGCTACTCATGCGGATGAAGCATGCAGTGATGCGCTGTTGGAGAAATGGGGAGCAGAACTGGCGCGTGATCCTTATTACAATCCAAATATGAATCGTCTCGGGTCGACATTCAGCCTGAATACCCGTATGTCGCGCTTACCGCATGCGCTGCCAGGAAAGCCGTTACCTGTAATCATGGGGACCCACATTAACTGGACAGGATGCGGTAATTATCGCGTCATTAAACCTCTTCATGCGCTTCAGCAAGAGTTGAAGGCTGATGGCGGATTGATCCTCGGCCTGCCCACGGTGATGGAAGTAGCGCAGTTTCAGCCCGATCGCCTGATTCTTGAAGTGCCTATCGCCGATGATATTCCCCGGACAGTACAACGCTATCGTCAGGTCTGTAATGCCAAAATTATTATGGAATTTGATGATTACTATTTAGACGTCCCTGAGAAAAATATCTTCAGGGAGAATGTACCAAAAGACATCCAGAATCGACTGACCTCGGCTCTGGCCCTGGCTGACTGGGTTGTCGTGTCAACTGAGCCGCTGGCTGAAGCCTATTCTCGTTTTCATTCGGATATCCGCGTGGCAAAAAATCGCCTGGATATAGAACTGTGGGGGAACCTCAAGTCCGCAAAACGCCGCGGTAAAAAGCCGCGGGTAGGTTGGGCGGGGGGGGCGAGTCATACGGGCGATCTCGAAATATTATTACCGATCATTTCTGAATTAAAAGATGAAGTGGAATGGGTGTTTATGGGGATGAAGCCAGAGGGCGTCGTGTGCGAATTCCATTTACCTGTGCCTTTTGAGCATTATCCACAAAAGTTGAGTGAACTTGATCTTGATCTTGCATTGGTCCCGCTCGAACAGAATCGATTTAACGAATGTAAAAGTAATCTTCGTCTCTTAGAACTGGGAAGTTGCGGATTCCCTATTATCTGCACGGATATCGAGCCTTATCGCTGTGGCCTCCCCGTTCATCGGGTAAAAAATACGCCTAATGCGTGGATTGCTGCTGTTCGTGAATACATTCACGACTGGAATGCGCTCGAGAAGGCTGGTGAAGAACTGCGCAAAGCTGTGCATCGCGACTGGATGTTAAGAGAGGGCGGTTTGGATGATTGGCAGCGCGCCTGGATAGGCTAATGCTTGTACCCGGGCGGAGGAGCGCCAGAAACTGGCGGTGTCTGAAACGAAGAATAGGTAAATGATGTATGTATCAGGGTGAAAAAATTGGTGTGGGGATCGTCACTTATAACCGTAAAGACGGTTTGCTTAAATTATTAAACTCTCTTCCGCGCCAATATATTGATGAACTGGTCATTATTAATGATGGACAACATTTCCCTGAGTATTCAGGTCTGGATTGCCACTATGTTTTGAATGAAGAGAATCTTGGGGTAGGGTGCAGCAAAAATAGGGCGCTATCTTACCTGCGAGAAAAGGGCGTTGATCACTATTTCCTCATTGAGGATGACTTGTTTGTCAAACGGAATGATGTTTTTCATCGCTACATTGAAATGTCCCGCCTCACAGGGGTACAACACTTCAATTTTAGTCAGCATGGGTTACTGAATGTTAATCAGCAGGGGCAGCCACTCGTACGGATGCGCTGCGATTATGCCGGTGAAAAACTATTTATGTTCCCTTCCTGTGTCGGGGCATTTAGCTACTATACCTCGCTGGCGCTTGATACGGTGGGGCTCATGGACGAACGTTTCTATAATGCGCTTGAACATGTTGACCATACCATTGCAGTCATAGATGCCGGCATGCATCCTCCGTTCGGTTATTTTGCAGATATAGCAGATTCACAAGACTATATTGGCGATGAGGGATGGAGCACTCAGCAATCTACAATTTCAGGCGAGCTCACTTTTAGAGCAATAGTTACAGTTGCTTTGCAACGGTTTAAACAAAAGCGTGGTTTCGTGCCTGCAGATATTACTATTGAGAACACAAAGAAAGTTACCCGGATACTGGAAAAAATCCATAGCAAATATGCAGTTAAAGACTTAAGGGCACAATAAAACATTCAGCACGCCAGTAGTAGAAAAACGACTGGCTGCAGAATTTCCTGTTCTAATCTCAAAATAACCCCTCATTTCACCCATTATTCATCCAATTGAACGCCCTGCAGAATCGGATAATCATGCCGATAACTCAACTAACGCAGGGCTGTTTATCGTGAATTCACTCTATACCGCTGAAGGTGTAATGGATAAACACTCGCTGTGGCAGCGTTATGTCCCGCTGGTGCGTCACGAAGCATTGCGCCTCCAGGTGCGTTTGCCGGCGAGCGTGGAACTTGACGATCTGCTACAGGCGGGCGGTATCGGGTTATTGAATGCAGTTGACCGATACGACGCTCTGCAAGGAACGGCATTTACGACTTACGCAGTTCAGCGTATTCGTGGTGCGATGCTGGACGAGCTGCGCAGCCGCGACTGGGTGCCGCGCAGCGTTCGCCGCAACGCGCGCGAAGTGGCGCATGCGATGGGGCAGCTGGAACAGGAACTGGGACGCAACGCAACGGAAACCGAAGTGGCGGAACGTCTTGGTATTGCTGTTGAAGAGTATCGTCAGATGTTGCTCGATACCAATAATAGCCAACTCTTCTCCTATGACGAGTGGCGCGAAGAGCATGGCGATAGCATCGAGCTGGTGACGGACGAGCACCAGCAGGAAAACCCGTTACACCATTTAATGGAAGGGAATTTACGCCAGCGCGTAATGGAAGCGATTGAAGCTCTGCCCGAGCGCGAACAGCTGGTGTTGACCCTTTATTACCAGGAAGAGCTTAATCTCAAAGAGATTGGCGCGGTTCTGGAGGTGGGGGAGTCGCGGGTTAGCCAGCTGCACAGCCAGGCCATTAAACGCTTACGAACCAAACTGGGTAAGTTATAGGTGATCCAATCACCCGAAAAATGCCGCACAACGTATTGACAACCAGGAGTTATCATGACGGTGCAGCAATCTAAAAGACGGCCTTTAAGCCGCTACCTGAAAGACTTTAAACACAGCCAGACGCATTGCGCCCACTGTAACAAATTACTCGATCGTATCACGCTGGTTCGCCGCGGCGAGATCGTGAATAAAATCGCTATCTCTCGCCTCGACACGTTAATGGATGAAGCCGCGTGGCTCGAAGAGCAAAAAGAGTGGGTGGCGCTTTGCCGTTTCTGTGGCGATCTCCACTGCAAAGAGCAAAGCGACTTCTTTGATATCATCGGCTTCAAGCAATTCCTGTTTGAACAAACGGAGATGAGCCACGGCACCGTGCGCGAATATGTGGTTCGCCTGCGCCGTCTTGGGCAGCATCTGAGCGTTAACAATATCTCTCGCGATTTGCTGAAGACCGGTTACCTGGATGAAAATCTGGAGCCGTGGCTGCCTGCAACCAGCACCAACAACTACCGTATTGCGCTGCGCAAGTATGCGCAATATAAGGTGCAAATGCCGGGTTCCGTGAAGCAGAAAGCGCTCGCCGGAACAACTTCTGATATATATTAAAAAAGAATAAGATGTAGCGCAGTCGCCTTTGACGTTGCAGGCGATTTCTCTACACTACGTAAAAATTCCACTATATCGGGGTATTTATGAAATTTGCACTTCTGGGTCGTCAGGCGCTGATGGGTGTTATGGCCGTCGCGCTGGTTGCGGGCATGAGCGTGAAAACGTTCGCTGCAGAAAACCTGCTGAATAAAGTAAAAGAGCGCGGTACGCTGCTGGTCGGGCTGGAAGGAACCTATCCTCCCTTCAGCTTCCAGGGCGATGACGGCAAGCTGACCGGTTTTGAAGTGGAATTTGCAGAAGAACTGGCGAAGCACCTCGGCGTTAAAGCCTCCCTGAAACCGACCAAATGGGACGGTATGCTGGCCTCGCTGGATTCAAAACGCATTGACGTGGTGATTAACCAGGTGACCATTTCTGACGAGCGTAAGAAGAAGTATGACTTCTCCACGCCGTACACCGTGTCCGGTATTCAGGCGCTGGTGAAGAAAGGCAACGAAGGCTCCATTAAATCCGCTGCCGATCTGAAAGGCAAAAAAGTCGGCGTCGGTCTGGGAACCAACTACGAAGAGTGGCTGCGCCAGAACGTTCAGGGCGTGGACATCCGCACCTATGATGATGACCCGACGAAATATCAGGACCTGCGCGTAGGCCGTATCGACGCCATTCTGGTTGACCGTCTGGCCGCTTTGGATCTGGTGAAGAAAACCAATAATACCCTGGCAGTAGCGGGTGATGCGTTCTCTCGTCAGGAATCCGGCGTGGCCGTCCGTAAAGGCAACGAGGATCTGGTGAAAGCCATTGATTCCGCGATTGCTGACATGCAGAAAGACGGCAGCCTGAAGGCGCTGTCTGAGAAGTGGTTCGGGGCCGACGTCACCAAATAAGTCTGTGACCTGGAAAAAAGGCGCTTTTAAAAGCGCCTTTTTTATTTCTTACGCGTCTGCGTGCATAATGAAAAATATCACATTTTGTCTGAGTTACCGGAGAGTCCATGTCACTACAGAATTTAACGCGCTTTCCCCGGCTGGAGTTTATCGGCGCGCCGACGCCGCTGGAGTACCTGCCGCGATTTTCTGATTATCTGGGACGCGATATTTTTATTAAGCGTGATGACGTGACGCCGATGGCGATGGGGGGCAATAAGCTGCGCAAGCTGGAGTTTCTGGCGGCCGACGCGCTGCGCGAAGGCGCGGATACGCTTATTACTGCCGGGGCCATTCAGTCCAACCATGTTCGTCAGACGGCCGCCGTGGCGGCAAAGCTCGGGCTTCACTGCGTGGCGTTGCTGGAAAACCCGATTGGCACGCGGGCGGAAAACTATCTCACCAACGGTAATCGTCTGCTGCTGGATCTGTTTAACGTGCAGGTGGAGATGGTGGATGCGTTGACCGACCCGACCGCGCAGCTCGACGATCTGGCCACGCGTCTGGAAGCGCAGGGTTTCCGTCCCTACGTTATTCCCGTCGGCGGTTCGAACGCGCTGGGCGCGCTGGGCTATGTGGAAAGTGCGCTGGAAATCGCCCAGCAGTGCGAGGGCGCCGTTAGCCTCTCGTCGGTCGTTGTCGCCTCCGGAAGCGCGGGCACGCATGCCGGGCTGGCGGTGGGGCTGGAACAGCTTCTGCCGGATGTCGAGCTGATTGGCGTGACGGTTTCTCGCAGCGTCGCGGGCCAGAAGCCAAAAGTAGTGGCTCTGCAACAGGCGGTGGCAGAGCAGCTGGATCTGAAGGCCAGGGCCGAGATCCTGCTCTGGGATGACTATTTTGCGCCGGGCTACGGCACGCCTAATGAAGAGGGGATGGAAGCCGTTAAGCTGCTGGCGCGCCTTGAAGGTATACTGCTCGATCCGGTCTATACGGGTAAAGCGATGGCCGGGCTTATCGATGGCATTGCGCAGAAACGCTTTAAGGATGAAGGGCCGATTTTATTTGTGCACACCGGCGGGGCGCCCGCGCTGTTTGCTTATCATCCTCATGTCTAAAAATCAGGTCGAAAAATAATAATGCAAGAAAGTATTCAACTGGTTATTGATTCCCTGCCATTCCTGCTGAAAGGTGCGGTATTCACGCTACAGCTCAGTATCGGCGGGATGTTCTTCGGTCTTGTGCTGGGCTTTGTACTGGCCTTAATGCGCATGTCGCCCATCCTGCCGGTACGCTGGCTGGCGCGCTTTTATATTTCCGTGTTTCGCGGTACGCCGCTTATCGCTCAGCTCTTTATGATCTACTACGGTTTACCGCAGTTCGGTATCGAGCTGGATCCCATCCCGGCGGCGATGATTGGCCTGTCGCTTAACACGGCGGCCTATACCTCCGAAACCCTGCGCGCGGCGATCTCGTCGATTGATAAAGGCCAGTGGGAAGCGGCGGCCAGTATCGGGATGACGCCGTGGCAGACGCTGCGTCGCGCCATTCTGCCGCAGGCGGCGCGGGTAGCGCTTCCGCCGCTGAGCAACAGCTTCATCAGCCTGGTGAAAGATACCTCTCTGGCTGCAACCATTCAGGTGCCGGAGCTGTTCCGTCAGGCGCAGCTGATTACCTCGCGCACCCTTGAAGTTTTCACCATGTATCTGGCCGCCTCGCTGATCTACTGGGTGATGGCGACGGTGTTGTCTGCTCTGCAAAACTACTTTGAAAACCAGCTTAACCGCCAGGAGCGTGATCCAAAATGAGTGCAATTGACGTCAAAAACCTGGTGAAAAAATTCCACGGGCAAACGGTGCTCCACGGCATCGACCTGGAAGTTGAGCAGGGCGAAGTCGTGGCGATTATTGGCCCGAGCGGGTCGGGGAAAACCACGCTGCTGCGTAGTATCAACCTGCTTGAGCAGCCGGAAGGGGGCACCATTCGGGTTGGGGAGATAACGATTGATACCGGTAAATCCATCAGCCAGCAGAAAGGGTTGATTCGCCGCCTGCGTCAGCATGTCGGCTTTGTGTTCCAGAGCTTCAATCTATTCCCGCACCGCACGGTGCTGGAAAATATTATTGAAGGACCGGTCATTGTAAAAGGTGAGCCCAAAGAGGAAGCGACGGCACGCGCCCGCGAGTTGCTCGCCAAAGTCGGGCTGGCAGGGAAAGAGACCAGCTATCCGCGCCGCCTGTCGGGCGGGCAGCAGCAGCGCGTGGCGATTGCGCGCGCGCTGGCGATGCGCCCGGATGTGATCCTGTTTGATGAACCGACCTCTGCGCTCGATCCGGAACTGGTGGGCGAGGTGCTGAACACCATTCGCCAGCTGGCACAGGAGAAACGTACGATGGTGATCGTGACCCATGAAATGAGCTTCGCGCGCGATGTCGCTGACAGAGCCATCTTTATGGACCAGGGGCGGATTGTGGAGCAGGGACCGGCGAAAAGCTTATTTGCTAACCCCCAGCAGCCGCGAACCCGTCAGTTCCTGGAAAAATTCCTTATGCAGTAGCATTTATGTACTCATTTGCTCCAGAAAGTTCTTCTGGAGCAAATTATTCTCGCTCTTCGCCTTAAACGGTGTTCTTTTATTCTACCCGAACAGAATAATCCTTATCCATAGCACAGTTAATTGTGCTAGTGCAGATATTTTGTGGTTAGAAATAAGTTTTATGTGTTAGGTTATATTCACCATAATAATGATTATCTTTTCAGAGGCTTCTTTTAGTAAGTATGAAGGATTCAGACTTTTTCACCTGGCGACGGGATTGCTCCCTGCGGTTTCAGGAATTGACCTGTGCCGCCGAGGTATATCATGAACTTCAGCGACAAACTCAGGCGCTGGAATTCGATTATTACTCACTCTGTGTGCGCCATCCGGTGCCGTTTACGCGGCCTAAAATTGCTGTGCATGCCACTTATCCGCAACAGTGGCTGGCGCAATATCAATCAGAGAACTATTTCACCATCGATCCGGTGCTAAAGCCGGAGAATTTCATTCAGGGGCATTTACCCTGGACGGACGAATTATTTGCGGATGCTCAGGAATTATGGCATAGGGCGCAGGACTTCGGTCTACGTTCGGGAATAACGCAGTGTCTGATGCTGCCTAATCATGCGCTCGGCTTCCTCTCTGTTTCCCGTACTCGCGCGCAGGAAGGACCGTTTTCCGGCGAGGAAATAGAGCTGCGGCTGCAGATGCTGGTGCAAATGGCATTAACCGCGCTGCTGCGTTTTGAAGATAAGATGGTTATGCCGCCTGAGATGAAATTCAGTAAACGCGAACGAGAAATTCTGAAATGGACCGCGGAAGGGAAGACGTCGGCGGAAATAGCGATCATTCTCTCTATTTCAGAGAATACGGTTAACTTCCATCAGAAGAATATGCAGAAAAAATTTAATGCGCCAAACAAGACGCAGATTGCCTGTTATGCGGCGGCTACGGGACTGATCTGATTAGAGAGTACGTTCTGCGTGACAGACGAGTGGACGGCTGAATGCACTGCATCCAGCCGTTTTTTGTTACTGGCGGTACGCTTGTTTGATTTGCTTAACGGTGTTAGCAAATACGGCCGATTCCGCCTGGTCTTCCATCTGCGCGATTTGTTTTTCCATTTTAATGATCACACGACCAGCATCAGCCTGGCCCATCGCCTGCAGCATCAGCGTTAGCAGCGCTTTCAGGCAGTTTACTTCCTGTGCCAGTTCCTGGTTATTCTCCGCAGTGGCAAATTCAGGTGTGCTCATTTATTTTCCTCATTATTAAACGGCGCTAAAGCGCGACGACGAAAGTCAAGGCGGCGGAGTATACCACAAGCTGCAGCAAAAAATGCAGCGGTTGTTTTTCGTACTTTTACGCCAGTGTTTATTTGCGTAAACAGAGCCAGCCGGTAAACTGATGCTCTGGTACGGCTATTAATTGTTTGCGCCTGGTTTACTTGCCGTTAATTATTGTTACAAAAATTGAGAACAGTTTTTCGGCGAGGAAAGCGTGCAAGCTTTTTGTAACTTTTTGAATACAGATGCTTAAAAATTCCCGCAAAAGCTCTGATGGCAAGGGCTCTCTTTCCATGGACTGTACAGGCTAATTTCCAAAAACGAGAGCAAAATCGAATAGCCGATTTTTTAACGTTTTAATCTTGTGATGAAAACCGTTAATATAAGCCAAATTATCACTCAGTAGCGTTATCCCTATTCTGGAGACATTTCCTTTGATCAACGTCCTTCTTGTTGATGACCACGTACTGGTGCGCGCAGGGATACGACGCATTCTTGAAGATATTAAAGGTATTAAAGTTGCCGGTGAGGCGTGCTGTGGGGAAGATGCCGTAAAATGGTGCCGCACAAACTCGGCCGATGTGGTGCTGATGGATATGAATATGCCCGGTATCGGTGGCCTTGAGGCAACACGCAAAATCGCGCGTACCTTTGTTGATACAAAAGTCATCATGCTGACCGTGCATACTGAAAATCCGCTTCCCGCGAAGGTGATGCAGGCGGGGGCAGCCGGTTACCTGAGCAAAGGCGCCGCACCGCAGGAAGTCGTCAATGCTATCCGTTCTGTATTTGCCGGGCAGCGTTACATTGCCTCCGACATTGCGCAGCAGATGGCGCTGAGCCAGATCGAACCCGAGAAAACGGAATCACCGTTTGCCAGTTTGTCTGAGCGTGAATTGCAGATTATGCTGATGATCACCAAGGGTCAGAAAGTGAATGAGATCTCAGAGCAGCTGAATCTCAGCCCGAAAACGGTCAACAGCTATCGTTATCGTATGTTCAGTAAACTGAACATTCATGGTGATGTTGAACTGACTCATCTGGCCATCCGGCACGGTTTATGTAACGCGGAGACGTTGTTAAGTCAGTGAGTGATGTATTCGATTCAAAAGCATTTCTGAAAACCGTAACCAGCCAGCCAGGCGTCTATCGGATGTATGACGCTGGCGGTACGGTTATCTATGTGGGGAAGGCCAAAGATCTTAAAAAGCGTCTTTCCAGCTATTTCCGCAGTAACCTTGCCTCCCGTAAGACCGAAGCGCTGGTCTCACTCATTCAGAATATTGATGTCACCGTGACGCATACCGAGACGGAAGCGCTGCTGCTTGAGCACAACTATATTAAGCTCTACCAGCCGCGCTATAACGTGCTGCTGCGGGACGACAAATCCTATCCGTTTATCTTTCTGAGTGGTGACACCCATCCGCGCCTGGCGATGCACCGCGGCGCAAAACACGCGAAAGGGGAATATTTCGGCCCCTTCCCGAATGGCTATGCCGTGCGGGAGACGCTGGCGCTGCTGCAAAAAATCTTCCCGATCCGCCAGTGTGAAAACAGCGTCTACCGCAACCGCTCGCGCCCGTGTTTACAGTACCAGATTGGGCGTTGCCTTGGCCCTTGTGTTGCCGGGCTGGTCAGTGAAGACGAGTATGCGCAGCAGGTAGAATACGTACGCCTGTTCTTAGCTGGCAAAGACGATCAGGTTTTAACCCAGCTGATCGCCAGAATGGAAAAAGCCAGCGCCGCGCTTGAGTTTGAAGAGGCTGCGCGGATCCGCGACCAGATCCAGGCGGTGCGCAGAGTCACTGAGAAACAGTTTGTCTCAAATACCGGCGACGATCTCGACGTTATTGGCGTGGCCTTCGACGCCGGCATGGCCTGCGTGCATGTGCTGTTTATTCGCCAGGGCAAAGTGCTCGGCAGCCGCAGCTATTTCCCGAAGGTGCCTGGCGGCACTGAGTTGGGTGAAGTGGTGGAAACCTTTGTTGGCCAGTTTTATCTTCAGGGCAGCCAGATGCGTACGCTGCCCTCGGAGATCCTGCTCGATTTTAGCCTCGATGATAAAACCCTGCTGGCCGATTCGCTTTCCGAACTGGCCGGGCGTCGGGTCAATGTTCAAACCAAACCGCGCGGCGACCGTGCACGCTATCTGAAGCTGGCGCGGACCAACGCGGCGACGGCGCTCACCACTAAACTGTCCCAGCAATCGACGGTTAGCCAGCGTTTAACCGCGCTGGCGACGCTCCTGAAGTTGCCGGAAGTGAAGCGAATGGAATGTTTCGATATCAGCCATACGATGGGTGAGCAGACGGTGGCGTCCTGCGTGGTATTTGACGCCAACGGCCCGCTGCGCGCCGAGTATCGCCGCTATAACATCACCGGCATCACGCCGGGTGATGACTATGCTGCCATGAATCAGGTGCTGCGCCGTCGCTACGGTAAAGCGATTGAAGAGAGCAAGATCCCGGACGTGATTCTTATCGACGGTGGGAAAGGGCAGCTAGGTCAGGCGAAAGCGGTATTCGAGTCGCTCGACGTTGAGTGGGACAAAAACCATCCGCTGCTGTTAGGCGTGGCAAAAGGGGCCGATCGTAAGGCCGGTCTGGAAACGCTGTTTTTTGAGCCGGAAGGTGAGGGCTTCAGCCTGCCGCCGGACTCCCCGGCGCTGCACGTCATCCAGCATATTCGCGATGAGTCGCACGACCATGCCATCAGCGGCCACCGCAAAAAACGGGCGAAGGTCAAAAACACGAGCACGCTTGAGACTATTGAGGGCGTTGGGCCAAAACGCCGCCAGATGCTGCTGAAGTATATGGGCGGATTGCAAGGATTACTCAACGCCAGTATGGAGGAAATTGCAAAAGTGCCGGGTATTTCGCAAGGGCTGGCAGAAAAGATCTACTACTCGTTGAAACATTGAGGGCTCTGTAGCAACATAGAGCTAAATTTTACTGACAACAAATAGTTACCGTCACTATGCAATATAATATCCCTACGTTGCTCACTCTCTTTCGTGTTGTACTCATTCCGTTCTTTGTGCTGGCGTTTTACCTGCCGGTCGTCTGGGCACCGTTCGCCTGCGCATTGATCTTCCTTATTGCAGCGGTAACTGACTGGTTTGATGGCTATCTGGCGCGCCGCTGGAACCAGAGCACCCGTTTCGGCGCCTTTCTCGATCCGGTAGCGGATAAAGTGATGGTCGCGATCGCGATGGTGCTGGTGGCTGAGCACTATCATACCTGGTGGGTGACGCTGCCCGCCGCAACTATGATTGGCCGTGAGATCATCATCTCTGCGCTGCGTGAGTGGATGGCGGAGCTGGGGAAACGCAGCAGCGTGGCGGTATCCTGGATTGGTAAAGTGAAAACCACCGCGCAGATGGCCTCGCTGGTGTGGATGCTCTGGCGTCCGAACGCCTGGGTTGAGTGGGCGGGGATTGGCCTCCTGTGGGTCGCGGCGGTGCTGACGCTGTGGTCAATGCTGCAATATTTGAACGCTGCGCGCGGGGATTTGCTTGATCAGTGATCGTTTCGCCGTAATTTTCAGCAAACAATCCAGACAAGCAAAAAATAACGTTGACTCATCACGTCATATCAGTAGAATGCAACGCATCGAACGGCGGCACAGCAAGCCGGACGATAATGAAATCAAGTGGTTAGCAGTTAACTTGATAACATGCGGGAATAGCTCAGTTGGTAGAGCACGACCTTGCCAAGGTCGGGGTCGCGAGTTCGAGTCTCGTTTCCCGCTCCAGATTAAAGACATGCGCAATTGCGGGTGTCAGTTAGAAAAGTTTTACGGCGCGTTAGCAAAGCGGTTATGTAGCGGATTGCAAATCCGTCTAGTCCGGTTCGACTCCGGAACGCGCCTCCACTTTCTTCCCGAGCCCGGATGGTGGAATCGGTAGACACAAGGGATTTAAAATCCCTCGGCGTTCGCGCTGTGTGGGTTCAAGTCCCACTCCGGGTACCATGGGAAACAAAGAATAATCAAAGCAATAAGCAGTGTCGTGAAACCACCGAAAGGTGGTTTTTTTGTGCGCTCTAGCTTAGCGCGAAGTGATCGTATCTCATCATCACGATCGTGCTGTGCCCGGGAATTTGCTGCCATACCAGAACGTTAAGCCTAACTCTCTAATATCAAGCCCGGAAAGCAGGGCGATTTTCAGCTAACCTGCAACCAATTTTAAACAAACATTTCACTCGCCAGACACAGGTTGCCGCCGCTGATAAACTGGTTGGTATCCACCCTGGAGAGCGGAAGGTTATTGTCATGCAATATGAAGAACAGCAGCTTATCAACGGCCTTTTCGAGCGTCTTAAACAGGCCGGACAACAAAACAGCCAACGGGATGCAGATGCAGAGCGTCATATCGCTGAATTTGTCAGACAGCAGCCTGCGGCCCCCTACTATATGGCGCAGTCGATTTTGATTCAGGAAGCGGCGCTGAAACGCCTGCAGGCCCGGGTTCAGGAGCTTGAAAGCGAATTAGCCGCGCAAAAAAGCAAACCCTCGACGGGCGGCAGTTTCCTCGGCGGCCTGTTTGGTGGCGGGAATAGTAACCCGCAGCCTGACAACAGCTGGAATGCCCAGCCGCAACAGCCGTCGGCGCAGGATTACTCTCGGGCGCCAGCGCCGGCTACTCGCGGCGGCGGTTTTATGGCTGGCGCGCTCCAGACAGCCGCTGGTGTGGCCGGTGGCATCGCGCTTGCTGAGATGCTTACCAGCATGTTCCATCAGTCGCGGCCGGAAGAGATCGTGAACATCATCGAAGAACCGACAATGCCCGTCGGTGGTGAACCGTTTGTCGGTAATCAATACGGCGATGTTAATAACGTCTCTGACACCCGTTTCCTCAACCAGAACGATCCGTTCGGCAGTAATAACGACGTCTGGCAGAACGACGATGTAGATGACGACTACAGCAATGACGACGATAGTTTTATTTAACGACGTTATCGTGAAACTACCGAAATGAAGTGAACCCCGAAAGTTGGGTATCCAACGATTAGGGGTTTTGCGTTTCTGAATCAAAAAATACCTTGAGGCTAAGCCTGAAGGCTCATAAATCACATTCTTTTTACTATTTTTCTTACTAACAAACCTGTAAGAATTGCCGGAAGCAATCCAAACAAAGAGGCGATATCGACTAACGTATCCTCCAGTTCTTCTATCCCGTATGTGCCGAAATGATCCATCATGGCATAAGCCCATTCGGCAGGTATCAAAATAAAAAGCCAGCGCGTGTATAGAAGAAAACTGATAAGACCGATTGCAAGGCTGAAGGTGATTTCTATAAAAGTCCTCATGTTACTGTTATTGTCCCGTAAGCTTTAAAGCTCGTGCAAGGTACTGGCATCATAGTTGTTTTCATAATAGCTTCGTACAAGTAATCAAAGTCACTCAGATGAAGAAGGGTTATACAGCCTTCGCTTAACCCTCTTGGTCCTATCGGATGGAGGCGGAAATGGCCACGCCGGACACCTTCAACAAATACTTGATCATCTATCTGCCAGTCATCTTTGTATAAGGCAAACCATTTTGAGCGATCGGTGCCATAAATATTTTTCAGGGCAAAATCACTTAGTCCTCCGAGCCTGCCTCCGCTCTGTCGGTTCACGATGAAGTAACGTCCAGGCGGGATCGGCCCGATTTCTGATTTGCTTGCCATAGTCGGATTGTTTCTGCCATAGAGTTGGCCTGAGAATGCCGGAAAGTTTCCTACCCCCGGAACGGTAAGAATAGATGACGGTAAGCCATTCAATGCATAGCGCGCAATAATCATGCTGTAACCCGAATATTCCAGCCGTCAGTAAACTGGATATTCCCGTCACAGTGCTTCCATGTGATTCTCTCATAACGCAGTTCTATCGCCTCTAGGTGATTGTGTTTTTCCATTGAGGGATTTTTTACGTTATGCATTACAGGCGTTATCCCTACGATTTTCACATTTTCTAAAAGCATATTGAAATACTCAACTTCCTGCCCTGCATCGTTGATACGGTACCATTTGATTTCAGCTGACTTTAGGGTCTGGCCAGTTGCTACAGCCCGGTAAAGGTAAGGAGAGGATGAATCAAACTCTTTTTCGATTGTTAGTGGGGAGTGGACGCGGGTACCGGTTAGTTTCCCCGTATTGCCATCGGTTGGAATGTGTAAACCATGGCCAAACGATAAAACCTCAATGCTACCTTCACGGTGCTGAACATCTACAGAACCTGTAATATTCGCCCCTCCGTCATCTTTGAGCCATAAATATGCGGGTATAGCCATTCTGAACGCTCCTTTTCAGTGAGTTTGACGTTATTGTCAGAGACTAATAAATCAACAAATTCAGGCCCTTTCAAGGCATTGCGTGCTATACTTTTCGTGAATATCTCATTGTTATTTATATGAAAATATTTCTAATGGTTCCTTAGGTATCAAATCACACCCCACCCAAATACGCCTTCCTCACCTCCTGATTTCCCAGCAGCTCCTCGCCGCTGCCGCTCAACCGGATCTGCCCGTTAACCATCACATATCCGCGGTCGGAAAGCTTCAACGCATGGTGCGCATTCTGCTCCACCAGAAAAATGGTCATGCCGTTGCGGGCCAGCTCGCGCAGCGTCTGGAAGATCTGTTTCACCACTATCGGCGCTAAGCCCAGGCTCGGTTCATCCAGCAACAGCAGCCTGGGACGGCTCATCAGCGCCCGGGCGATCGCCAGCATCTGCTGTTCCCCGCCGGACATGGTCATCGCGCGCTGCTTGCGCCTCTCCTTGAGGCGAGGGAACAGGTCGAACATGGTTTGCATATCTTCAGCCGCAAACCGATTGCCGATGGGGATGGTTCCCATCAGCAGGTTCTCTTCGACGGTCATATCCGGGAAGACACGCCGGCCTTCAGGCGCCTGCGCAATGCCGCCGGAGGCGACGTAGTGGGTGGATTGATGGCTAATGTCGTCACCACTGAACAGAATCTGCCCGCTCCGGATGCGCGGCTGGCCAAAGATAGACATCAGCAATGTGGATTTACCCGCGCCGTTAGCGCCAATCAGCGCCACGGTCTCACCTTTATTGACCTCCAGGGAGACCTGCTTCAGCGCCTGAATGGCGCCGTAGAACACATCCACCTCGCGAAATGCCAGCAGCGGTTCGGTCATAGGGTCACCTCGCTTTCGTCCGTACCCAGGTAGGCAGCAATCACCTTTTCATCATGCTGGATCTGTTCGGGTTTCCCTCTGGCAATGACATCGCCGTGGTCGAGCACGATAATGTCGTCCGAAATCTCCATCACCATCCCCATATCATGTTCAATCAGTAAGACCGTGATGTCATGACGATCGCGCAGGAAACGAATAATGCTGCTCAGCTTATGCGTTTCGACCGGGTTAAGCCCGGCGGCAGGCTCATCGAGACAGATCATCTCGGGCCCGGTACACATTGCCCGCGCGATCTCCAGACGCCGCTGCTGCCCGTACGACATCTCTCCCGCCAGGCGATTGGCGCACTCCACCAGGTCCACCACCTCCAGCCAGTAGAAGGCCCTGTCCAGGGCATCGCTTTCCGCCCGCCGATATGCCGGCGTGTTTAAGATCCCGGCGAGCAGATTGCGGTTAACGCGCATATGCTGCGCAACCAGCAGGTTTTCCACGACAGACATCTCGCGAAAAAGGCGGATGTTCTGAAAGGTGCGCGCCAGCCCGGCGCGGTTCACCAGGTGCGTTCCACCAAACATTTTGTAGAACAGGCGCTGCCCGAACTGCGCGGGGTTAATCCAGTCGCCCGGCTGGAATTTTTGTCCGAGGACCTGAATAACGTTGGTCGTTTTAGTGCGGGTAGAAAATAAAATATTGCCGCCGGAGGCCTTATAGAAACCCGTCAGGCAGTTAAACACGGTTGTTTTTCCCGCTCCGTTTGGCCCGATAAGGGCGGTAATGGAGCCGCGCTGCACGTCCAGATTTACATCGTTAAGCGCCTTAATCCCACCGAAGTGCATCATCAGATGTTCCACGCGCAATATCGTCCCGTTCATGGCGCCACGCCCTTACGCACGGCAAACCCGCTGCGGTTAATGCGGATCAGGCCGCGTGGACGCCAGATCATCATCACCACCATCAGCATGCCAAACAGCAGGACACGATACTCAGCAAAACTGCGCAGCAGCTCCGGCGTTACCGTCAGCACGAAGGCGGCCAGCACCACGCCAAGGGTCGAGCCCATGCCGCCCAGCACCACGATGGCGAGGATCAGCGCGGATTCAAAGAAGGTAAAGGAGGTCGGATTCACAAACCCCTGATAGGTTGCGAAGAACACCCCGGCAATCCCCGCGGTCGACGCGCCCAGCGTAAAGGCGGAGAGCTTCACCAGGACGTGATTCAACCCCATCGAGCGGCAGGCAATTTCGTCTTCTCGCAGGGCTTCCCACGCCCGGCCAATCGGCATCCGCGTCAGGCGGTGTTTGACGTAGAGCACCAGCATCACCACCAGGAACAGCACCGCGTAGATAAAAATAAACTTCATGTTCGGGTTGTAGGTCAGGTGGAAAAACTCGTGAAAAGGCACGCCGCCTTCTTTCGCGCGTCGTCCAAATTCCAGGCCGAAAAAGGTGGGGGGAGGGGCTGACACGCCGTTGGGGCCGCCGGTGAAGGTCAGCCAGTTGTTCAGGATCAGGCGAATGATCTCCCCGAACCCGAGGGTGACGATCGCCAGATAGTCGCCGTGCATGCGCAGTACCGGGAAACCGAGCAGGGCACCGGCGGCGGCGGCCATGATTGCCGCCAGCGGCAGCATGCTCCAGAAGCCTAACCCCAGATACTGATACCCCAGCGCCAGACCGTACGCGCCAATCGCGTAGAAGGCGACGTACCCCAGGTCCAGCAGGCCGGCCAGCCCCACGACGATGTTCAGCCCCAGACCGAGAAGCACGTAGATCAGCCCGAGAATGGCGACGGTCAGTACATACTTGGTGGCGACAAACGGGAAGCAAACCGCAAGCGCAATCAACAGAGGAATAATCCAGCGCATGCGGCTTTTGTAGTCCGGTGGCCTAACATAGACGCCCGCGTTATCAGCTTCGAAGCGCGCCTGGAAACGAGCGCCCGCGGCGGTACCCAAAAAAGCGCTCAAGAGAAAACGCCCCAGCATTACAATGCCGACCATCCAGGCCAGCCGTTGTCCGGCAAAGTTAAAGCTGTACCCGTCCAGCACCACGCCAGCAATCGGGCCGAAGATAATCAGCGCAATCAGCCCGGAAAAAATCGCGTCCAGAACGCAGCGCTTTAGAGAAAAACCGTGCGATGTCATCATTCTCTTCCTCACACTTTGGCCACAACCGGACGCCCGAGCAGACCCTGGGGCCGGAAAATCAGGATCAGGACCAGCAGGCCAAACGAGAAGACATCTTTATAGTCCGAGTTCACCATGCCCGAGAACTGGGCTTCTGCGACGCCCAGGATAAGGCCACCGAGCATGGCGCCGGGCAGGGAACCGATACCGCCGAGCACCGCCGCCGTAAAGGCCTTAATGCCAATCACAAACCCGACGTAGAAATCAAAGGTGCCGTAATTCATGGTGATGAGCACGCCCGCCAGGCCGGCCATCGCCGCGCCGATAACAAAGACCAGGGAGATAATCCGGTCGGTGTTGATCCCCAGAATAGAGGCCATTTTGCGATCCTGCTGTACCGCGCGGCACATCCGCCCCAGCCGGGTATGGTTGATTATCCACGTAAGCAACAGCATGCCGGCAAACGAGGCGAGCAGAATAAACACTTTGGTGTAGGTTATCTGCACGAACCCGTCGCCAAGATGCAGTCGAATCACGCCGTCGAGCATGGTCGGCACCCCTTGCTGGCGCGGGCCCTGGCTAAGCTGGGCGTAGTTTTGCAGGATAAGCGACATCCCGATGGCGGAGATAAGCGGCGCCAGGCGCGTGGAGTTGCGCAGCGGCCTGTAGGCGATACGCTCGATAGTCCAGCCGTACACGCCAGTTACCGCGATGGTGAACACCAGCGTACCCAGAATCAGCAAGGGGAAGGACTCAAGCCCGAAGAAAGAGAGCAGCGCCAGACCAATGGCGCAGAGATAGGCGGAAATCATATACACTTCGCCGTGGGCGAAATTGATCATCCCGATAATGCCGTACACCATGGTGTAGCCGATGGCGATCAGGCCGTAGACGGAGCCCAGCGTTAAGCCATTGACTAACTGCTGCAGGAAGAATGTACTCATCTTAGCGCGCTCGTTTTATAGGCTGCGCGAGGCGCGCAGCCTGATGTTTATTACGCGCCGACGGGCAAGCCCGCCGACGTTGAGCGTGATTCCGTCCCGTTACTGCACTTCCTTATATTTTCCCTTGTCGTCCCACTGGTAAACCACGTAGTCAGACACTTTCAGGTCGCCTTTGCTGTCCCAGGCTTTTTTGCCCATCACCGTGTCGACGGAATTGGCTTTCAGCCACTCGCTGGCTTTCGCGGAATCCTTGCCGCCGGTGGCCTTGAAGGCTGCGGCAATGGCCTGTACGGAGGCATAGGAGTAGAGGGTATAACCTTCCGGCTCGAATTTACCGGCGCGGAATTTGTCGATAACCGCTTTACCGTCCGGGATCAGGCGCGGATCTTTACCAAAGGTCATGTAAATGCCGTTGGTATATTGCGGGCCGCCCGCTGCCGTCACCATCTCTTCGTTGACAATGCAGTCGCCGGAGAAGAATTTCGCCTGCACCCCCTGTTCACGCATCTGGCGAACCAGCGGGCCAGCTTCCGGGTGACAGCCGCCGAAGAACACCACGTCCGGTTTTTGCGCGCCGATCTTCGTCACCAGCGCGTTAAAGTCTTTTTCACCGCGGGATAAACCTTCATACATCACATCCTTGACCCCGCGCTTCGCCAGCGCCGCTTTGGTGGCATCAGCCAGTCCCTGTCCATAGGTGTCTTTATCGTGAATGATGACCACGCGTTTGGCTTTCAGCTTGTCGATGATGAAGTCGCTGGCGACCTGACCCTGCTGGTCGTCGCGGCCGCACATGCGGAACATGTCGCTCATGCCGCGTTCGGTGATCTGCGGGTTAGTTGAGCCAGGAGTAATCGCGATGATGCCCGCGTCGCTATACACCTCGGAGGCGGGCATGGTGGAAGAGGAGCAGAAATGGCCGACCACGGCGTTGACCTTATCCTGGTCGACCAAGCGGTTGGCGACGGCCACCGCCTGCTTAGGCTCGCAGGCGTCATCCCCCTGAACCAGTTTGATCTTCTCACCGTTAATACCGCCTGCGGCGTTAATGTCTTCGGCGGCCTGCGTTGCGCCGTGCCAGTACTGATCGCCGTAGGTGGCATTAGGGCCCGTGAACGGTCCGGCGACACCGATCACGATATCTGCCCGGGCGGAAAATGCCGTTACCAGACAACCGGCCAGCACAAGAGAAACAGGCGTTTTGATAAATTTCAGCGACATTATTATGTTCCTTAGCAAAGAGGTTTTTGCACCACGGCGTAAGCCTGAACGCCCAGGGCGCAGCCAATCCAAAAACACGAGCAAGAACAAAATGCACTAAACGAACGGCATCCTGCGTGATACGGCGAGGTTTCCATGCGCAGCGTCGCGCGAAGAACAGCAAGCAAAAACGTTGCCAGAATGGTTAACCCCTTGACGGGGTTATGACATGTTTGAGTATAGAGCGCCGCGTTATCCCGCCCTGCGCCAGGAGAAGAATTTACAGCGGAGATCACACATCGTTAACAATAAAGCCCATAAGTTGTGCAACGGTCACGATTTGCACACTTTTGCAGCAATAAAGACCTAAACTTCAGCCAGGGCAGGCGTGCGATCTGTGGTAGGATCCTTTCCTTTTTTATCAGGAGTGTCCGCGATGACGGAAGGTCCATTAAATGAAAGCGAAATGGCGTGGCTGGAAGAGACATTAATGTCTTACGGTCATGACGATGCGTCCGTGATTGACGTGTCCGAACTGGACGGCATGCTTACTGCAGTGCTTTCCGGCCCTGTTGTCGTTGAGCCAGATGCCTGGCTGGTGGCGGTGTGGGGCGGGGAGAAGTACATCCCGCGCTGGAAAAACGATCGTGAAATGAACCGTTTTATCGATCTCTGCTTTAAGCACATGAACGACATTGCCGAGCGCCTGAGTGAATACCCGGATCAGTTTGAGCCGCTGTTCGGCTATAACGACGTTGACGGTGAGAGTTACACCGTGGTCGAAGAGTGGTGCTATGGCTATATGCGCGGCGTGGCGCTGACGGACTGGTCAGCCCTGCCGGAAGCCCTGAAGGCCGATCTCGACGTGATTGCCCTGCACGGAACGGAAGAGAACAGCGAGAAGCTGGATGAACTGTCCGAAGAGGAGTATATCGCCAGCATCGAGAGCATCCAGCCTGCGGCCATGCGCTTATACAACTACTGGGTGGAGAACCCGCAGCAGCCGGAAGCGAAGAAGCCTGTCGTGAACGGCACGAAAGTGGGGCGTAACGATCCGTGTCCTTGCGGCAGCGGGAAGAAGTTTAAGAGCTGCTGCCTGCACTGATAAAAAAAGGGGCTGATGATAGCCCCTTTTATCTTTAACCCACTTCCGGCAGCATCCCGGCGGCAATCAACACCTGCACCAGAATAATCATTACCCCGCAGCCAAACACAACGCACAGCAGCGGTTTTCCTCCCGCGACGCGATATCCTTGCTGAGGATGCTGCTGACGGCTTTTCCACGCCAGCAGGGAAGGGAGCAGCAGGGCCAGGACAGAGAGCGCCACCCCCGCGTAGCCCAGCGCCATCACAAACCCGCGAGGGTAAAACAGCGCAAACGCCAGCGGCGGCAGGAAGGTAATGGCTCCGGTCTGTAACCGCCCGGCGGCAGTATTGCGACGCTGGAACAGGTCGGCCAGGTAATCGAACAGGCCGAGCGCTACGCCCAGGAACGAGGTCGCGAGCGCCAGGTCGGCGAACAGGTGAACCGCCAGCTCCACGTGCGGCGAGGTGACCACTTCGCGCAGAGACAACAGAAAACCGTTCAGGCCAGCGTGCTGCGCCATCAGCCCGACGAAGGTTGAAGAGTCAATGCTACCCAGCGTCACCAGCTGCCAGAAAATGTAGGCGATCAGCGGAATGGCGCTGCCGATAACAAACACACGACGCAGCTTGCGGACATCACCGTTCATATAGCTGACGATGCTCGGCACGCTGCCGTGGAAGCCAAACGAGGTGAAAATGACCGGGATGGCGGAAAGCGCCAGCCCTTGCTCCAGCGGCAGCGTCAGCAGGTTCACCTTGTGCACGTGCGGTGCCAGCAGTGCCAGCATGACAACCAGAAACAGAATTTTGGCGCTGAAGAGAAAACGGTTAAAGAGATCGACCAGCGATGTGCCCACGCAGACCACGCCGCCGCCAATAAGCGCAAAGAAGATAGCCCCCGTTGCAGGGGTAATGTCAGAGCCAAACCAGTCGTTGACGCTGGAGGCGATTAACTCCCCGGCACCGCTGATATACGCGGCCGTGAGGGCGTACATCAGGAACATCATGCTAAAGCCGGTGATCCACTGGCCGTAGCGTCCCAGATAGCGCGCCGCCAGCGAACCCAGCCCGGTATCGGCGGGCACATGCTGGTAAACCTCAAGCAGCAGCAGTGCGGTATAGCACATTAATGCCCAGAGCGTGCCAAGCAGCAGCAGGGTCATCCCAAATCCCACTCCCGCGGCAGCCAGAGGCATTGCCAGCATTCCTGCGCCAATCGTCGTTCCGGCGACGATAAAAATACTTCCCAGGGTTCTGTTCTTCACGCTTTCCTCTACAACGACGCTTAACCGCAACAAAATCTGCGGCGCAGAGTAAGGCAAAAGCGGTAATTCGTCAAACCACCGTTACAAGGCGTGTAATGAAAGGTTTACGTATTGCGCTACTGCTCATCCTGAGTGGGGCGACGGTCAGGCGTGACGTAAATAAGGCGTACGGGGAATAAAATGCGTGTTTTAATGCAGGGGAAAGGTAAATTAACGCGGCGCCGGAAACCGGCACCGCGCTGATATTAATTCTGCGTATCGAGAGTCGATAGTTCTTTATCAATAAAGTAAAGTCCTTCGCCGGATTTACCCACCAGGGATAATTTATCCAGCACGGATTTAAACAGCTTCTCTTCTTCGTGTTGTTCCGCAACGTACCACTGCAGGAAATTAAAGGTTGGATAATCCTGGCCGATCATTGCCGCATGAACCAGTTCGTTAATTTTCTGGGTGATCAGCTGTTCGTGCTCGTAGGTGGCGCGGAACAGTTCGTCGAGAGAATTATATTCAGCAAAAGGCGATGCCACGTTCTCAATGCGCGGCAGGCTGCCCGTATCGGTCAGATAATCAAACAGGCGCTGCATGTGGGTCATCTCTTCCTGGGCGTGACGACGCAGAAACGCGGCCGCACCTTCAAAGCTGTGATAGCTGCACCAGGCGCTCATCTGCTGGTAGAGAAGGGATGAATAGAGCTCAAGGTTCATTTGTGCATTGAGCTTGTCGATCATTTCAGTTTTCAGCATGGTGGCGCTCCGGATTATTATTACGGGTTCATAATGAGCGACACTATAATTTGTTATTTAATTATTTGCAAAAAGTAAAGTTAAATATTTGTTCGTTTAAAATACGAATGGGAATAAAACGCATTGGCGATATTTATTTTTATTAATGCGAATTATTTTTGTTCTTAGTTAAATAAAGCGCCAGCAAACGCTGGCAGCTTTGATTAATACCAGGGATTATTTGCCTTAGGGTTAACGGCATACCCCATGCACTTATACTGGATAGTAACGCTCTCGTTCAGGCACAAAGAGCCGCTTGTCAGGGTACAGGTTTTGACCGGCTGCCCGTAGGCAGAGGCGGTGGCATAGCCCATGTTCTGACAGGCTTTTACCGCGGTACCGTTATTAACATATTCATCGGACCAGGCGTTTTGCAGCACGGCCTGGCCATAGTCGAGGCGGACAATGCCGTTCGGCGCGTCGAGGCTGCTGATTTCCGCCTGGCGTTTAACGCTGCATCCCGCGAGCAGCAGGACTGTAGCGGCTACGATGGCTCTTTTCATGGTTCGCTCTGAGTGGATGGAAATACGTTATCGTACCCGCAGATGCCCGCTGCAATGCCAGGAATAGCCGGACGATCTACCCTCACTCTTTGCAACGGACGGCGTAGATCCTCCCCTTCACAAAATTGTGAGCGTGCATTTAGTTTTTAAAACTGCATTTCATTTACTTTGAAAGTCTGTTTATTTGATGCCAGAATGAACGGGAACAGGTATCCATGGCGGGGAGCGCCCGCAGCGCATTCTGGAGAGAAACGATGAAAATTGCACTGATGATGGAAAACAGCCAGGCGGCTAAAAACCCAGTCATATTAAAAGAGCTGAAAACGGTAGCCGATGAAAAAGGGTTTCCGGTTTACAACGTGGGTATGAGCGACGAAAACGATCATCACCTGACCTACATCCACCTGGGCATTATGGCGAGCATTTTGCTGAATGCGAAAGCGGTGGATTTTGTGGTCACCGGCTGCGGCACCGGGCAGGGGGCGCTGATGTCGTTAAACATCCACCCTGGCGTGATATGCGGCTACTGCATCGATCCCGCAGACGCGTTTCTCTTCGCGCAAATCAATAACGGCAATGCGCTCTCGCTGCCTTTTGCCAAAGGGTTTGGCTGGGGAGCGGAGCTAAACGTTCGCTTTATCTTTGAAAAGGCGTTTACCGGCCGAAAAGGGGAGGGTTATCCTCCAGAGCGTAAAGAGCCGCAGGTGCGTAACGCCGGTATTCTGAACCAGGTAAAAGCGGCCGTGGTAAAAGATAACTATCTTGACTCGCTGCGCGCCATCGATCCTGAGCTGGTGAAGACCGCTGTTTCCGGCCCGCGTTTCCAGCAGTGCTTCTTTGAAAATTGCCAGGATAAGGCGATCGAGGATTTTGTTCGCAGTATCGTGGGTTAATGCGCACTGCGCAGTTTAAATTGTGATATGCGTCACAAAAATATTGATTTTTGTGACGATGGTCATATTATAGGCACATTGACAATAAAGTTGTATAACAAGTTAATGGAGCATCACAATGAAACTGCGCAAAATCCTGAAAAGTATGTGGGCCAATTACTGCCGCACTTTTAAAGACGTGCCGCCTGGCGCCATGTTCTGATAAAAAAAAACCTGCTTCGGCGGGTTTTTTTGTGTCCTGCGGCAATGAAGGGCAGATGTCACGGGCCACGTTTTGATACTATGGCGGCCTTTGAATAAGGAGAAACCCCCATGTCACAAAACCTGAACGCCGATCAGGAACTGGTCTCTGACGTTGTCGCCTGTCAGCTGGTTATCAAGCAAATACTTGATGTTCTGGACGTTATTGCACCGGTTGAAGTGCGCGAGAAGATGTCCACGCAGCTGAAAAACATCGATTTTGCCAGCCATCCCGCGGCTGCCGACCCGGTGACGCTTCGCGCGATCCAGAAAGCCATCGCGCTGATTGAACTGCGTTTTACGCCGCAGGGCGAGTCTCATTAAAACGCGAACGGGCGACCACGCGTGTCGCCCGTTGAAAACGTTAAAAGAAGGTCTGGACCAGCAGGTAGCTCGCCGCGCAGGCGCAGCTCACGCCAATTAGCCCCGGCAGAATAAAGCTGTGGTTAATGATGAATTTGCCTATGCGGGTTGTTCCCGAGCGGTCAAAGCCGATGCAGGCTAAATCACTCGGGTAGGTCGGCAGAACAAAATAGCCGTAGGACGCCGGGAAGAAGGCGATCAGCATTTTTGGATCGATGCCCAACATCAATCCCATCGGCGCCACGGCCGTCAGGGCCGCCGCCTGGCTGTTTACCAGCTTCGACACCAGGAAAAGCACGATGGCATACGTCCACGGATGGCTTTTCACCACCCCTTCCAGCGCCAGCTTTAACTCATCGAGATGCGCCTGGAAAAAGGTATCGCTCATCCACGCCACCCCGAATACCGAGAAGATCGCCACCATACCGGCCTTGAATACCGCACCGTTTGAGATGGCTGAGGCATTGACCTTGCAGGCCATCAGCATCACGGCACCGGCAATGAGCATCATCATCTGAATGACGAGGTTCATCGACAGGGCCGTCATTTTACCTTTCAGTTCGAAGGCCGGGCGCAGTTCGGGGAAAGCCCCGAGCAGGACTACCACCGCAATACCGGCAAAGAAAATCCATGTCGACCAGTAGGCCTGCTTCGGAAAACGCTGGTTCATTAACGTCTCCGTGCCGCCATAGATAAACTCGCGCTGTTTGGGATCTTTCAGTTTCTCCTGAAACTCCCCGTCGTCAGCCAAATCTTTCCCCCGACGTAAACTCCACAGGGCCGCGATCGCGACGCCGAAAAGCGAAGCGGGAACCGATACGGCGAGGATTTCCAGCATCCCCCACGCGTGCCCAATCCCATGCTGTGCGGCCAGGATGGAGACCAGCGACACAACGGCGACGGAAACCGGAGACGCGGTGATCGCCATCTGGGATGCCACCGATGCCACCGCCATTGGGCGTTCCGGGCGGATCCCTTTTTTCAGGGCGATATCCGCAATGATGGGGAACATGGTGTAGACCACGTGCCCGGTGCCGCACAGAAAGGTCAGCATCCAGGTGGTAAAAGGGGCGAGAAGCGTGATGTGCTGCGGGTGTTTGCGCAGCAGGCGTTCAGCAAACTGCATCATGACGTTGAGGCCACCCGCGGTCTGCAGGGTAGCGGCACAGCCTATCACCGCGAGAATGGTTAACATGACGTCAACCGGAGGCTTGCCGGGCTGGAGCCCAAAGACAAAACACAAAATAAAAAGGCCAATACCGCTGATTAACCCAAGCCCCATGCCGCCGAAACGTGTTCCCGTCAGCAGGCAGAGGAGAATGACAACAAACTCAATGGTGATCATGCTTTTCCCTCGTCAATGATTATGTAATTAAATAAATCATTACATTTTGTATGGTTAATCATTGAGAGCGAGATCTGATTTGTTAAATTTCAGCAAAAGCAGAGGGTTGGGGAGATAAGAAGAAACCTGCCTCCCTGAACCAGGGCAAAGGCAGGTTAAACGCTTAGTGGTGCTGCACCGTCACAAGATCGAGCAGGTGGCGGTCGGCTTGCTCCGGGCGTAAACCGGCCTGGCGCGCATTGTGGATCTCATCCGCCAGCGTTTTCAGCAGCATACCGTCCTGCTGCTGTTCTTTATCCATATCGCGTAAAAATTTAAGAGTGATGATGTCATGCTGTGCTCTGGCTTCATCGGCCAGCTTGTTGAGCGTCGTACAGCGCTGCTCATGCTCTTCCAGCGTTTTCTGGAACAGTTCTTCCAGAGAAGAGTAATTTTCGTTGATCCCATCAAGGGCTTTAACAACCGGGTTAGCCCCCGCGGCCTTCAGGAAGTTAAAGACGCGCATCATATGGGTGACGTTGCTTTGTGCCTGTGAACGAAAGAACGTGGCAGAGCCCGTGAGACTTTTTTCAGAACACCATGCACTTAGGTGAAGGTGCAGGTTCGAGGCGTAGAACTCAAGGTTCATCTGCGCGTTAAGTTTTTGCATCATCGTTTGGGTAGCCATACTCATATCCTTATAGACTGTGGGACGTGATGTCCGCTGCTTAACCTGACAGCCAGGCAAATACGAAGAAAAACAGAATTGCAATTTTTGCAGTGACTAAAATCGATCGAAAATTCACTTCCTGTGTTCGATATAAATAAGCATACCTTTGTCTTATGATTAAGAAAACTCTTAATTAGGCTGTGTTTACCATACATTACAAAGTTTAATATAGTACAAAAATACAAATATATAGCCACCAAATGAAATTTTATTAACCTGTTGATATTAAAGGTTAAGTATCTTTCGAGGGATACTGATTTACTTTCGTGAACATTTAGCCGGAATAATGCTCTATAAGAAAAATAAATACAGATGATTCATTTCAAATATATGATGCGTTGCTGAATTTGCGCTAAGTCAATTTTAACGGAATAACGCCTTTTCATGATGCGTTCGTTTTTTTGATGAAAAGCATGGATCCCCGTCAGGGGAGAGCCGCAGCGACATCCGCCGTAAGGCATCAGGGATTTCTTAGCTAATCTTATGGATAATTCTGCTTACCCTGCTTTCATTTGTCAGACAATTCCTACCTTTTTTATGTCATTTTTCGCTGAATTTATGTACGCAATTACTGTAATTCTGCGGTGTGATGGGGCTCTCTTATGGATGATTAATTTCCCGCTAAAACTATCACCAGCAATAACGCTTATGACGAGGTAAGCGCTAATGCCTTGTTTTAAGTCCGATTAAATAAGAAGCACGCAAATCTTCCCTACAGAAAAGAATGCTAAAGCTGGAGTTTACCATGCACAAATTTACTAAAGCGCTGGCGGCCATCGGTCTGGCTGCCGTTATGTCACAATCCGCTATCGCTGAGAATTTAAAACTCGGTTTTTTGGTAAAACAGCCGGAAGAACCCTGGTTCCAGACCGAATGGAAATTCGCTGATAAAGCCGGAAAAGATTTAGGTTTTGAAGTGATTAAAATCGCCGTGCCGGACGGTGAAAAAACCCTGAACGCCATCGACAGCCTGGCGGCCAGCGGCGCGAAAGGCTTTGTTATCTGCACTCCGGATCCAAAACTCGGATCGGCAATTGCGGCGAAAGCCCGCGGTTACGACATGAAGGTTATTGCGGTTGACGATCAGTTCGTTAACGCCAAAGGCAAACCGATGGACAGCGTTCCGCTGGTCATGATGGCGGCGACCAAAATTGGTGAACGTCAGGGGCAGGAGCTTTATAAAGAGATGCAGAAACGCGGCTGGGATGTGAAAGAGACCGCCGTCATGGCCATCACCGCAGACGAGCTGGACACGGCGCGTCGTCGTACGACCGGATCAATGGACGCGCTGAAAGCGGCCGGCTTCCCTGAAAAACAGATCTATAAAGTGCCAACCAAATCTAACGACATCCCGGGCGCCTTTGACGCGGCGAACTCTATGCTGGTCCAGCACCCGGAAGTGAAGCACTGGCTGGTGGTCGGCATGAACGACAACACCGTGCTGGGCGGCGTGCGCGCGACGGAAGGTCAGGGCTTCAAGGCGCCTGACGTTATCGGGATCGGCATCAACGGCGTGGATGCGGTGAGCGAGCTGTCCAAAGCGCAGGCCACCGGCTTCTACGGCTCTCTGCTGCCAAGCCCGGACGTTCACGGCTACAAATCCAGCGAAATGCTCTACAACTGGGTAACCAAAGGGGCTGAACCGCCGAAATTTACCGAAGTGACCGACGTGGTGCTGATTACCCGCGACAACTTCAAAGAGGAACTGGCGAAAAAGGGATTGGGCGGTAAGTAATACGCTGTGATTGTGCCCCTTACTCGCCGTAAGGGGCCAGACGTACACACTACAGGAATCACGGAGTCGTTATGCAACAGTCTAATCCGTATCTCTCTTTTCGCGGCATCGGGAAAACGTTTCCCGGTGTTAACGCGCTGACCGATATCAGCTTCGACTGCTATGCCGGCCAGGTTCATGCCCTGATGGGGGAAAACGGAGCGGGGAAATCCACGCTGCTAAAAATCCTCAGCGGCAACTACGCGCCAACAACCGGCACGCTGGCCATTCGCGGTGAAGAGGTGGCCTTTGCCGATACCACGGCGGCGCTCAACGCCGGTGTCGCCATTATCTATCAGGAACTGCACCTCATCCCTGAGATGACCGTGGCCGAAAATATCTATTTAGGCCAGCTTCCGCACAAAAGCGGCGTGGTGAATCGTTCGCTACTTAATTATGAAGCGGGGCTGCAGCTTAAGCATCTTGGTCTGGACGTCGATCCCCAGACCCCGCTGAAATACCTCTCCATCGGCCAGTGGCAGATGGTTGAAATTGCCAAGGCGCTGGCGCGTAACGCCAGGGTTATTGCCTTTGATGAACCCACCAGTTCGCTTTCCGCGCGTGAAATCGAAAACCTGTTCCGCGTGATCCGCGAGCTGCGGCAGGAAGGCCGCACCATTTTGTACGTGTCGCACCGCATGGAGGAGATATTTGCCCTGAGCGATGCCATCACCGTATTTAAGGATGGGCGCTATGTGCGCACCTTTACCGATATGCAGCAGGTTAACCATGATCAGCTTGTTCAGGCGATGGTCGGGCGCGATCTGGGCGATATCTATCACTGGAAACCGCGCGAGTACGGCCCCGAGCGCCTGCGTCTGGACAACGTCAAAGCGCCGGGCGTGCGAACGCCGGTTTCGTTATCCGTACGCAGCGGTGAGATCGTCGGTCTGTTTGGCCTTGTTGGGGCGGGGCGCAGCGAGCTGATGAAAGGGTTGTTCGGCGGTACACGCATTACCGCAGGGCAGGTCTCCATTGACGGCGAGCAGGTGGATATCCAGAAACCCGCCCACGCAATCAGGGCCGGGATGATGCTCTGCCCGGAAGACCGCAAGGCGGAGGGGATCATTCCGGTGCATTCGGTGCGCGACAACATCAACATTTCCGCCCGGCGTAAATTTATCCGCGCGGGTTGCCTGATTAACGACGGCTGGGAGTCGAGCAACGCCGACCATCATATTCGCTCGCTGAATATCAAAACGCCGGGACCGGAACAGCTGATTATGAATCTGTCAGGAGGAAACCAGCAGAAGGCCATTTTAGGCCGCTGGCTGTCGGAGGATATGAAGGTCATTCTGTTGGACGAGCCGACGCGCGGTATCGATGTGGGCGCAAAACACGAGATTTACAACGTGATATATGAACTGGCAAAACGCGGCGTGGCGGTGCTGTTCGCCTCCAGCGATCTGCCTGAGGTGCTTGGCGTTGCTGACCGCATTGTAGTGATGCGCGAAGGCGAAATCGCCGGTGAATTACTTCATGAACAGGCGAATGAACAACAGGCGTTGAACCTCGCCATGCCTAAAGTCAGCCAGGCTGTCGCCTGAGTAAGGAGTTAAAGATGTCCTCTGTTACTACATCCGGAGCGCCGAAGTCGGCTTTTAGTTTTGGACGCATCTGGGATCAGTACGGCATGCTGGTGGTCTTTGCCGCACTCTTCATCGCCTGTGCAATCTTCGTCCCTAATTTTGCCACCTTCATTAATATGAAAGGGCTGGGACTGGCGATTTCCATGTCCGGCATGGTGGCCTGCGGCATGCTCTTCTGTCTGGCCTCCGGTGATTTCGACCTGTCGGTGGCCTCGGTTATCGCCTGCGCGGGCGTCACCACGGCGGTGGTGATCAACATGACGGAAAGCCTGTGGATTGGCGTTTTTGCCGGTCTGTTGCTCGGCGTGATCAGCGGTCTGGTGAACGGTTTTGTTATCGCACGCCTGAAGATTAATGCCCTGATTACCACGCTTGCAACGATGCAGATAGTCCGCGGTCTGGCCTATATCATCTCCGACGGTAAAGCGGTAGGGATTGAAGACGAGCGCTTCTTTACGCTGGGCTACGCCAACTGGCTGGGCCTGCCTGCGCCTATCTGGCTCACCGTGGCCTGCCTGATCCTGTTCGGCTTCCTGCTGAACCGCACCACCTTTGGCCGTAATACGCTGGCGATCGGCGGTAATGAAGAAGCGGCCCGTCTGGCAGGGGTGCCGGTTGTACGCACCAAGATTATTATCTTTGTGCTCTCCGGGCTGGTCTCCGCCGCGGCGGGGATTATTCTGGCGTCGCGTATGACCAGCGGCCAGCCAATGACGTCTATCGGTTATGAGCTGATCGTCATCTCGGCGTGCGTTTTAGGGGGCGTTTCCCTCAAGGGAGGCATCGGAAAAATCTCATATGTGGTGGCCGGTATCCTGATTTTGGGCACGGTGGAAAACGCCATGAACCTGTTGAATATTTCGCCGTTCTCTCAGTACGTCGTGCGCGGCCTGATCCTGCTGGCAGCCGTGATTTTCGACCGTTACAAGCAAAAAGCGAAGCGTACCGTGTAACCCCAGCGCTGACTTTCTATTGCTCAACTAATAACCATAGTTGACCCCTGAACCGCCTCGCCAGTTTTGCTGGCGGGGCGGTTGTCAAATGGCGAGGCCCATCACACTGTCTATACTTACATGGCTATGAAAGAGGTAAAGGCGTTTACCTCTCGTAAACCGTAAGGAGGATTAGGGTGGCTGACTTGTTAACCGCACCGCCTGTACTGCCCGGAAAATATGCTTTCTTTTTTGACCTCGACGGGACGCTCGCCGGGATCCAGCCGCATCCTGACGACGTGGTCGTACCGGATACGGTGCTAGAGAATTTGCAGCAGCTCTCTCGACTGAACGAGGGCGCATTGGCATTGATTTCAGGGCGCTCAATGGCCGAGCTGGATGTGCTCGCCAGTCCTTACCACTTTCCGCTGGCCGGTGTACACGGAGCGGAGCGCCGCGATATCCATGATCAACTGCATGTTGTATCACTCCCCGATACCTTAATTCAGGCGTTACATACTGAACTCTCCTCGGCGCTGGCGTCGCTCCCGGGCACGGAACTGGAAGCGAAAGGCATGGCGTTCGCCTTGCACTATCGGCAGGCTCCGCATCACGAAGCGGCGATCTTTGCGATTGCCCGAAGCGTGGCCGATGCACATCCGCAGCTCGCGCTGCAGCCGGGGAAGTGCGTCGTTGAGATAAAACCTGAGGGCATCAATAAGGGAGCCGCTATTGCGGCGTTTATGGCGGAACCGCCATTTAAGGGACGTACACCGGTATTTTTTGGCGATGACCTGACCGATGAGGCCGGTTTTCGCGTGGTGAAACAGGCCGGAGGGATCGCCGTCAAGGTAGGGCCTGGTGACACTGTCGCAGAGTGGCGTCTGGCGAATGTCGAGGCCGTCTGGCAGTGGATTTCTGATATCGCTAACCAGCAACAACAACAAATAGCGCAAAACAAAGGGGGAAACCATTATGGGTCGCTTAGTCGTCGTCTCTAACCGAATTGCACCGCCTGATGATAAAAAAGCCAGTGCAGGTGGCTTGGCGGTAGGGGTATTAGGTGCCTTAAAAGCTGCTGGCGGGCTGTGGTTTGGCTGGAGCGGTGAAATCAATGAACAAGAGAAACCGCTTAAAAAGGTGACGCGCGGGAACATTACGTGGGCATCATTTGCGCTCAAAGAGAAAGACTATGACGAGTATTACTCGCAGTTCTCCAATGCGGTCCTGTGGCCTGCGTTTCACTATCGTCTTGACCTGGTGAAATTCCAGCGTGAATCCTTCGAGGGCTACTCGCGGGTGAATGCGCTGCTGGCGGATAAACTGCTGCCTTTAATTGAGGAAGACGATATTTTATGGATCCACGATTATCATCTGCTCCCCTTCGCCAGAGAGCTGCGTAAAAGGGGAGTCAATAACCGGATTGGCTTCTTCCTGCATATTCCGTTCCCGACGCCGGAAATTTTCACCGCGCTGCCGCCGCATGAAGAACTGCTGGAGGCGCTGTGTGATTATGACCTGCTGGGCTTCCAGACCGAAAATGACCGTCTCGCGTTCCTGGACTCCGTGTCAGGCAAAACGCGCCTGGTAACCAACGGCGGCAAAACCCATACGGCGTGGGGAAAAACCTTCCACACCGAGGTCTATCCGATTGGTATTGAACCCGACGAAATTGCGGAACAGGCCTCGGGCCCGCTGCCGCCGAAGCTGGCCCAGCTTAAGAATGAACTCAAGCACGTGAAGAATATCTTCTCGGTAGAGCGTCTGGATTATTCCAAAGGGTTGCCGGAACGCTTCCTGGCGTATGAAACGCTGCTGGATAAATACCCTCAGCACCACGGTAAAATCCGCTATACCCAGATCGCGCCAACGTCGCGCGGGGAAGTGCAGGCCTATCAGGACATTCGTCATCAGCTGGAGACAGAAGCAGGGCGCATCAACGGGCGTTACGGCCAGCTGGGCTGGACGCCGCTCTTTTATCTGAATCAGCATTTTGACCGTAAGATCCTGATGAAGGTCTTCCGCTACGCCGACGTTGGCCTGGTTACGCCGCTGCGTGACGGGATGAACCTGGTGGCAAAAGAGTACGTGGCGGCTCAGGACCCGGCGGATCCGGGCGTGCTGGTGCTTTCCCAGTTTGCAGGGGCAGCGAACGAACTGACCTCAGCGCTGCTCGTTAACCCTTACGATCGGGATGATGTGGCAAATGCCCTCAACCGCGCGCTGACCATGCCGCTGACGGAGCGAATTTCCCGCCATGCCGAAATGATGGAGACGATCCGGAATAACGATATAAATCACTGGCAGGCACGTTTTATTCAGGATCTACGCGAAATAGCCCCGCAAAGTCACGAAGGCGATCTGCAAAAAAAGATCGCGACCTTCCCTAAACTCGCCTGATATTCCTCTGGGGGGGTTAAGCCCCCCCAAGCGGCACTAACAGCACGTCTACCTGGCTTGAGGCAATAATAGATTTTGCCGCGCAGGTAGCCCTCGATATAAAGCTGTGGTTATGGTTCCCGCAAATCACTAAATCAATTTTCTGCTTGCGGCACATATCAAGAATATGGGCATTCAGTTCCCCCGTCGCAATAACGGTTTCATCAATGGGGTACTCTGCTTTTTCGACAAGCTCTCGCAGAAACTGCTGCGTTTCCTCCTGCAAAACCTCACGAATATCTTCCAGCATCGGGGCCGCCAGTTGATTGTACATCTCGGGCTCGGCCGCGAGGGTAATGAGGCTGATGCGCGCATTATGCGGCCGGGCGATGGAAACGGCCCGGGCGACAAGCTGGTGGCTTTCGGGGGAAACGGCAACAGAAACAAGAAGATGGGAGTAACTCATGGCGCACTCCTTAGATGTCTGACAGACAGCGTTTCATCACCATTACCGCGAATTTCCTGGTTTCGCAAGACTTGAATACGACATTAATGTGAAGCTTATCATAATTATTCATTAATTATTCTTATAAGAAGAATAACTGATAAATGCGCCTAAATGAAAAAAATTAACAACTTAACGTAAGTCACACAAATCTTCGCTTTCGCTATTAAATCATTCTAACAAGTTATAAACGCATTTCGAATGATCACGCAATGAAACAATTTTTCTGCCAGAAATGCATAACTCTATGTTTTATCGAAGTAATCAAAATGTGTCCCTGACGCATACGCGATGTAAACGATTGCCGATACTGCACGCACGGGTAAAAGCACATTGCGTGCCACTTATTCTCACGCTTATGCATGAGTATTCGTCGATTAAGAATACAAAACAGTGCCGATTGCTTAAAAAATGAGCAAATTAGAAGTCATACTGATGGATTTATGGGTAACATTCACTTAAATTGTGTGACGTGGATCACATTTTTTTTAAATTTGAGGGTGGCTGCATTGTATGTGTCAAATCTGGCGAGTAGAGTTTGCGTCGAATTAGGAAAAATCTTAGTTATTTGTAAGAAATGATAAAACCTGTAAGAGATGTAACCGCGTTGCATCCCTTACGCGTTTGGATGAATACAAACCTAGATTCAACTATGCATTTAGCCTTTTCTTTTTTATACCGGGTGATTTCCCGGCGACATCACGGGGTGCGGTCTTTCCGCATAAAAATAATAGTTGGTTATTCGGGATGGGAACAATGCATACATCCGAGTTGCTAAAACATATCTATGACATCAATTTGTCATATTTACTGCTCGCGCAGCGTTTAATTAGTCAGGACAAAGCGTCCGCGATGTTTCGTCTGGGTATTAACGAAGAAATGGCAACCATGCTGGGTGGATTAACCCTCCCGCAGATGGTAAAACTGGCGGAAACGAATCAACTGGTGTGCCAGTTCCGTTTTGATAATCCGCAGACGATAACGCGTCTGACGCAGGAATCCCGCGTGGACGATCTGCAACAGATCCATACCGGTATCCTGCTCTCCACTCGCTTGCTTAGCGACATCAGTCAGCCTGATGACGCAGCCCGTAAGAAAAGGGCCTAGCAATGAGCGAAAAAAGCATTGTTCAGGAAGCGCGTGACATACAGCTGGCCATGGAGCTGATTACGCTGGGTGCTCGTTTACAAATGCTGGAAAGCGAGACTCAGCTGAGCCGTGGTCGCCTCATCAAACTGTATAAAGAGTTACGCGGTAGTCCCCCGCCGAAAGGCATGCTGCCGTTTTCTACGGACTGGTTTATGACCTGGGAGCAGAACATCCACGCTTCCATGTTCTGTAATGCCTGGCAGTATCTTCTCAAAACCGGTTTGTGTAGCGGCGTAGACGCCGTGATCAAAGCGTACAAACTTTACCTTGAACAATGCCCACAGCAGGAAGAAGGCCCTCTGCTGGCGCTGACCCGCGCATGGACGCTGGTGCGTTTTGTTGAGAGCGGAATGCTTGAACTGTCGCGCTGCAATTGCTGCGACGGCAATTTTATTACCCATGCTCATCAGCCTGCAGGCAGCTTCGCCTGTAGTTTATGTCAGCCGCCGTCCCGCGCAGTAAAAAGACGTAAACTTTCCCGGGATGCTGCCGATATTATTCCACAACTGCTGGATGAACAGATCGAACAAGCTGTTTAACCCGAACGTGTGGGCAAGATTCCAGCAGCGGTAAGTCATTACCGCTGCTTTTTTTTACCCCGCAAACGGTAAACGCTGCGAGCTGGACGTCCTTGCCATAGTCACTAGCGGAAGGATGATGTCGTGCTTATCTTATTAGGTTACCTGGTAGTTCTCGGTACAGTTTTCGGCGGTTACATGATGACCGGCGGGCACCTTGGAGCACTCTATCAACCGGCTGAACTTATTATCATCGGCGGCGCAGGGGTAGGGGCTTTTATCGTTGGCAACAACGGTAAATCGATCAAGGGCACGTTGAAGGCAATTCCATTGCTGTTCCGTCGCTCGAAATACACCAAAAGCATGTATATGGATCTGCTGGCGCTGCTCTATCGCCTGATGGCGAAGTCGCGTCAGCAGGGGATGTTCTCGCTTGAACGGGATATTGAAAACCCGAAAGAGAGCGAAATTTTTGCCAGCTATCCGCGCATTCTGGCGGACGCCATGATGCTGGATTTCATCGTCGATTACCTGCGTCTCATCATCAGCGGCAATATGAATACCTTCGAAATTGAAGCGCTGATGGACGAAGAGATCGAAACCCACGAAAGCGAATCTGAAGTGCCGGCCAACAGCCTGGCGCTGGTTGGCGACTCCCTTCCGGCGTTTGGTATCGTGGCGGCGGTCATGGGGGTGGTACACGCCCTGGCCTCGGCGGACCGTCCGGCGGCTGAACTGGGCGCGCTGATTGCCCATGCGATGGTGGGTACCTTCCTCGGTATTTTGCTGGCTTATGGTTTTATCTCTCCGCTGGCAAGCGTGCTGCGCCAGAAAAGCGCGGAAACCACCAAAATGATGCAGTGCGTGAAGATCACGCTGCTCTCTAACCTCAACGGTTACGCGCCACCGATCGCGGTTGAATTTGGCCGTAAAACGCTTTACTCCAGCGAGCGTCCGTCGTTTATCGAGCTTGAAGAACACGTGCGCGCGGTGAAAAACCCAAACCAACAGACGACAACTGAGGACGCATGAAAAACCAGTCCCATCCGATCGTCATTGTCAAAAAACGCAAGCACAAGGGCGGTGGGCACGGTTCCCACGGCTCCTGGAAAATCGCGTACGCCGACTTTATGACCGCAATGATGGCGTTCTTTCTGGTGATGTGGCTGATCTCTATCTCCAGCCCGAAGGAGCTTATCCAGATTGCCGAATATTTCCGTACCCCGCTGGCGACGGCGGTGACCGGTGGGCCGCGTATCTCTAACAGCGAAAGCCCGATCCCCGGTGGCGGCGATGATTACACTCAGCAGAAGGGTGAGGTGAAAAAAGAGCCGAACATCGACGAGCTGAAACGCAAGATGGAGCAGGCGCGTCTGAAAAAACTGCGTGGCGATCTCGACCAGCTGATTGAAGCGGATCCTAAACTGCGCGCGCTGCGGCCGCACCTGAAAATCGATCTGGTCCAGGAAGGGCTGCGTATTCAGATTATCGACAGCCAGAACCGCCCGATGTTTAAAACCGGGAGTGCGGAAGTTGAGCCGTACATGCGCGATATTTTACGCGCCATTGCGCCGGTGCTGAACGGCATTCCTAACCGAATCAGCCTTTCGGGCCACACGGATGACTTCCCGTACGCCAGTGGGGAGAAGGGATACAGCAACTGGGAGCTTTCTGCCGATCGTGCCAACGCCTCGCGTCGCGAGCTGGTGGCAGGTGGGCTTGATGATGGCAAGGTACTGCGCGTGGTCGGCATGGCAGCAACCATGCGGGTCTCCGACCGCGGGCCGGATGACGCCATCAACCGTCGTATCAGTCTTTTAGTGCTGAACCAGCAGGCGGAGCAGGCCATCCTGCACGAAAACGCCGAAAGTCAGAATGAGTCACTGGACGATTTAAAACAGCCTGGGGCCGTCCCTGCGGCTGCCGTTCCAACATCGCCACCAGCCAATCCGAGGTGATAGCGTGAGCATGGATATTAGCGATTTTTACCAGACATTCTTTGATGAAGCCGACGAACTGTTGGCGGATATGGAGCAACATTTGCTCGATCTGGTGCCCGAAGCACCGGACTCCGAGCAGCTCAATGCCATCTTCCGCGCGGCGCATTCTATTAAAGGCGGAGCCGGAACGTTTGGATTTACCATCCTGCAGGAAACGACCCATTTAATGGAAAACCTGCTTGATGAAGCACGACGCGGTGAGATGCAGCTCAATACCGACATTATCAACCTGTTTTTGGAAACCAAAGATATTATGCAGGAACAGCTCGACGCCTATAAAAGTTCGGCAGAGCCTGATGCCGCCAGCTTTGAATACATCTGCAATGCGCTGCGCCAGCTCGCCCTGGAAGCCAAAGGTGAGGTCGCTGCAGCCGTTGTCCCTGCGGCAAAGCTGAGCGTTGTCGATGCGGTTGCTGCTGAAGAGGCCGCGCCAGCCGCCGCGCAAGCGGGCAAGCTGCGCGTTGTGCTGTCACGCCTGAAAGAGAGCGAAGTTAACCTGCTGGAAGAAGAGCTGGGTAACCTGGCGAAATTAAGTAACGTAGTGAAAGGCAAAGACAGCCTCGCAGCGACCCTCGATGACGGTATCAGTCAGGACGATATCGTGGCGGTGCTGTGCTTTGTCATTGAAGCCGACCAGATCGCCTTCGAAACGGAAGCCGCCGCGGTAGCAGCTCCGGCTGCAGAAGAAGAGCTTGCTGTCGTTGCCCAGGCCTCCGCACCAGCTGTGGCCCCAGCGGCCCCGGTGCTGAAGGCGGTGCCAAAAGAGGCCGCGGCGCCTGGCCGTGGTGAAAAACCGGCCGCGCGCTCCAGTGAGTCCACCAGCATTCGCGTTGCCGTTGAGAAGGTTGACCAGCTGATTAACCTGGTTGGCGAACTGGTGATCACCCAGTCCATGCTGGCGCAGCGTTCTAACGAACTGGACCCGGTCACGCACGGCGATCTGATCACCAGCATGGGTCAGCTGCAGCGTAATGCCCGCGACCTGCAGGAATCGGTCATGTCCATCCGCATGATGCCGATGGAATATGTCTTTAGCCGCTTCCCGCGCCTGGTGCGCGACCTTGCCAGCAAGCTGAATAAGCAGATTGAACTGACCCTGATGGGCAGCTCAACGGAGCTGGATAAGAGCCTGATCGAGCGCATCATCGACCCGTTAACGCACCTGGTGCGTAACAGCCTCGACCACGGTATTGAACTGCCGGAAAACCGCATTGCCGCCGGGAAATCCCCGGTCGGGAATCTGATCCTCTCTGCGGAACATCAGGGCGGGAACATCTGCATCGAAGTGACCGACGACGGCGCGGGCCTTAACCGCGAGCGCATCCTGGCGAAAGCTATTTCACAGGGGATGGCGGTGAATGAAAACATGACCGATGAAGAAGTGGGCATGCTGATCTTCGCGCCGGGCTTCTCGACCGCCGAGCAGGTGACGGACGTTTCCGGACGCGGCGTCGGCATGGACGTGGTGAAACGTAACATACAGGAGATGGGCGGCCACGTTGAGATCCAGTCTAAACAGGGCTCAGGCACCACCATCCGCATCCTGCTCCCGCTGACGCTGGCGATCCTCGACGGCATGTCGGTCAAAGTCGCGGACGAAGTCTTCATTCTGCCGCTGAACGCGGTGATGGAATCCCTCCAGCCGCGTGAAGAAGATCTGCATCCGCTGGCGGGCGGCGAGCGCGTTCTCGAAGTGCGCGGTGAGTACCTGCCGCTGGTCGAACTGTGGAAAGTGTTCGAAGTGGACGGGGCGAAGACCGAGGCCACGCAGGGTATCGTGGTGATCCTGCAAAGCGCGGGCCGTCGCTACGCGCTGCTGGTCGATCAGCTGATTGGTCAGCACCAGGTGGTGGTGAAGAACCTCGAAAGCAACTACCGCAAGGTGCCGGGTATTTCTGCTGCCACCATTCTGGGGGATGGTAGCGTGGCGCTGATCGTCGACGTGTCGGCGCTTCAGGGATTAAATCGTGAACAACGTGTGGCGTACACAGCCGCCTGATTAAGTAGAAGGTAATAACATGACCGGTATGAGTAATGTAACGAAACTGGCGGGCGAGCCATCAGGGCAGGAGTTCCTGGTATTCACTTTGGGCGATGAGGAGTACGGCATCGATATCCTGAAAGTGCAGGAAATTCGTGGTTACGACCAGGTTACCCGCATCGCTAACACGCCAGCGTTTATTAAAGGCGTCACCAACCTGCGCGGCGTGATTGTGCCAATCGTGGATCTGCGCGTGAAGTTCAGCCAGGGTGACGTTGACTACAACGACAATACCGTCGTGATCGTCCTCAACCTGGGACAGCGCGTGGTGGGTATCGTGGTGGATGGCGTATCTGACGTGCTTTCCCTGACCTCTGACCAGATTCGTCCTGCGCCGGAGTTTGCGGTCACGCTGTCGACCGAATACCTGACCGGCCTGGGGGCGCTCGGCGAGCGTATGCTGATTCTGGTGAACATCGAAAAGCTGCTGAACAGCGAAGAGATGGCGCTGCTGGATATCGCCGCGAGTCACGTAGCCTAAAACAAAGCCGGGTGGCGCTGACGCTTACCCGGCCTACGTGTCGAGCCATTTGTAGGCCGGGTAAGGCGAAGCCGCCACCCGGCTTTTTCATACCCTTACGCTTCCTGCTTTACCAGCTCAGCGTCCGCTTCCCGCGCACCTTCATTCTGCGACAGCATCGCGGTCGCAATGCCGTTCCCCAGCACGTTAATCGCGGAACGCCCCATATCCAGGAAGTGGTCGATACCCATCAGCAGCAGGATCCCCGCCACCGGAATGTTAAAGCTTGGGATCGTTGCGGCCAGCACCACCAGCGAAGAACGCGGCACGCCCGCAATGCCTTTTGACGCCAGCATCAGGGTTAACATCAGCACCGTCACCTCAGAGAAGCTCAGGTGAATGTTGTACGCCTGCGCAATAAACATCGAGGCAAACGAGCAGTACACCATTGACCCCACGAGGTTGAAGGAGTAGCCAATCGGCAGAACGAAAGAGGCGATATTGCGCGAGCAGCCAAAGCGCTCCAGCTGTTCCAGCGTTTTAGGGTAGGCCGCTTCAGAACTGCTGGTGGTGAATGCGACCAGCACCGGATCTTTCAGCATGCTGACCAGGCGAAACACCTCTTTTTTCAGCACCATGTAACCCACGGCCAGCAGCACCATGCAGGTAAGAAGAATGGCAACGTAGTAGCCGCCAATAAAGGAGGCGTAGTTCAACAGGATGCCCAGACCCTGCGTGGCAATGACGGAGGAGATCGCCGCGAAGATGGCCAGCGGCGCAACGTACATCACGTACCCCGTTACCTTCAGCATGATATGGGAAACCACATCCAGTGCGGCCACCAGCGGCGCGTTGAATTTCTGCCCCAGCGACGCGCCGCCGATGCCGAAGAACATCGAGAACACCACAATCTGCAGGATCTCATTGTTCGACATCGCCCCCGCGATGCTGGTGGGAATGGTGTGAGACAGGAACGCTTTCAGCGTCATCCCGCCCACGGCCAGACCGGTATCCACCGCCTCGGTTGGAATAGTCAGGTTCAGGCCGCTTCCCGGACGCTCCAGCGTGACGATAAACAGACCGACCAGAATAGAAAGCACGGATGAGCTGATAAACCATACCATCGCTTTGCCGCCCACCCGGCCTATGGTGGAGGTTTCTCCGAGCTTCATAATGCCCACGGTCAGCGTGCTGAAGACCAGCGGCGCAATAACCATTTTGATCAGACGGAGGAAAATATCGGTCAGAAGGGTAATATTATCCGACCAGGCTTTGATGGCATCCGCAGATGCGTACTCGTGAATTGCCGCCCCTGAAAGAATACCCGCCAGCATGAATATCACGATGAAGAGTGTAAGTTTGTTTGCACTTGCCACGAAAAAAGACCCTCTATGCACTATCAGATGTCGCCCGCGCCGATACATATAAATTTTTTATTACTACGCGGGAAAATATTCGGCACATAAATTGACGCAAAGCGTAGGGGGATACAACTCCTTTTTAATTTTTATTAATTTTGTTGTTAATGCCCGAACGATATATTGTGATGCTTATCACACTTTAGCGGATATATCCTCAGATTATGTAGCGAATTTTTCCTCTGTTTCGTTTTAAATCTCTGTTTTTAAAGAAAGAAATGAGTCAATAGGTCATTGGTTTGTCTCAGCGCGTCGCGGGTGGTCGAAGCGATATCCGTAAACTAAATTCTCAATAACCCCCTCTGAGGAACGTTTAGCGGGGCTAACATCTTGAACGTTAAAAATAAAATGTCGCAAGGGAACGGAGACGTCTTCTGGAGGGTGGTAAATGAAAAGAAAACTCCTTTTGATCTGCGCAGGCACGTTGCTGACTGCGACAACAGCCCATCATGCACTGGCCGTCACAAGCAGCGGCACCATTGGCGCCACGCTGACGCTGACAAACGGTTGTCTGATTAACGGATCGCCCGCGCAAAGCGGCATTAACTTCGGGATACTCGATTTTGGTACCCATCCCGCAACGTTTTCCACCCTGACCACGCAGCTCACCGGTGCCAGCGGCGGAAACACCTTCACCATTCAGTGTACGACCGCCAGCTATACGGTGGCGATCACCGGCAACACCAACTCCACAGCCCCCGGTACCGTTGTCGGCACTCCGGGAACACCTGCGCGCTATCTGGTTAACACCGCCAATGCGTCACAGGGTGTGGCGTACAGCCTGTACAGCGACAGCGGGTTTAACAGCGTGATTGCCAATAACACCGCGTTGCAGGCCGCCTCTACGGCCGGAGGGGTGGACAGTTACACCCTCTACGGACGTATTACCGGCGGCGGTAACAGCGTGACGGTCGTCCCGGGCACCTACACCGACACGATTAACGTCAGCGTCACCTATTAGTCCTGCACCGCCATGAAGGCAACTCTTACTGGTCTGCGCATATGCGCAGAGGGACACGTGCAGCCTTTTTTCGCGCTGATCGTCGGATTGCTGATGACGCCCGCGGCGGAGGGGGTGACATCACAGTCCTTTAAGGTCAGCGCGACGATTGTTCCGGGATGCGCGGTGGCTACCGGCAGCGGAGGGGTTCTCGGCACGCTGGATTTTGGCACCCATAACGGCGTCGAGAGCGCACCGGTAAGCACCAGCTTTGTGCCAAACGGGGCGTTGTCTATCGCCTGCACGCCGGGCGTGGCGCTGAGCATGAGCATTAATGGCGGACAGAATTATTCAACCGTTCGCCGCATGAAGCGCTCGAACGGCGCCGACGTGGTGGGATACCGGCTTTACAGCAGCAGCTCGCTGGCCGCGAACAGCGAAATTGGCGTCAACCAGGCGATACCGGTGACCTATAGCAACAGCAATAACATCGCGCTGCCGCTTTTTGGCGTGGCGCTACTGACCGGATTTAGCCCGGCAGGAACGTATTCCGATCAGCTCACCGTGACCTTGTCATGGTAATAAAGGGAGAGTGTTGATGAAGCCAGTTTTCAGACCTGTTTGTCTGGCGGGCGCGTTGGGAATGGCTGTGGCAACCGGTCAGGCGCAGGCGGCAGCCACTATTCTGCTCTGGCCGATTGACCCGTGGCTTGCGGCAGACGCCAACGCCACGGAGCTGTGGATCCAGAACCAGGGAAACAGCGCCACCACGATGCAGGTGCGCATTGTGCGCTGGAAGCAGGAGGACGGACACGAGCGCTACACCGCACAGCAGGATGTGGTCGCCAGCCCGCCCATCGTCACGATTGGCACAGGCAGCAAGCAGCTTATCCGTCTTATTAAGCAGGCCCCCGTTCCCGCAGGCGTCGAACAAGCCTACCGCATTATCGTGGATGAAATTCCTCAGCCTGATACCAAAGCCGAACCTGCCATCGGCCTCAAGTTGCAGATGCGTTACTCCATTCCGCTGTTTGTGTATGGCCAGGGGATCCCGACAATAAAAGAGGGGGCGCATCACGCGCTGGCCGAGACCCGGAACCTGAGCTGGCGGGTGACGCGAACGGAGGGGCAGCCGGCACTTGAGGTTCGGAATCGGGGGGATGTGCACGTCAGGCTTAGCCAGGTGTCGCTGACGCAGGGGGGACAAAAACGCACCGTAGCGGAGGGGTTACTGGGATACGTTCTGCCGGGCAGCACCCGCAGCTGGCCAATACCCGCTGGCATTCGTCAGCCAGACCGGATGAGCGCGCAGATTAATGCCAGGGACGAACAATGGCAGTCGCCTCCCGTCAACTGAAGCCGGCAATGATGATACTGCTTTGCGTCAGTTCCGCGACCTGGGCTGAGCCCGGCGACGACAGCCTTCCGCCGCCGCCCCAGGCACAGGCGGTAAATGATGAAGCGGTCTTTCAGCTTGCCCTCGTGCTCAACCACTACGACACCGGTCTGGTGGTTCCCGTGACGCAACGCAACGGCGCTTTCTTTATCTCCAGCGCCGATTTGCTGCGCGCGGGGCTTCCCCCGGAGCATGTGCCCGCCGGAGAGGTGAATCTTGCCTCGCTGAGCCAGGTTCGTGTGGAGTACGACAGCGCCGCGCAGCGCCTGCTGCTGACTCTTCCCCGGGACTGGATCACCGCCCGGGTGACCCCCTTTAGCGCGCAAACGGCGCAGTCCAAACCGCACTACGGACGCGGGGCACTGCTGAATTACGATCTCTACACCAACCACACGGAGCACATTGGCGGCCAGGCGTCGCTCTGGCATGAACTCCGCTACTTCGACGAGAACGGCTCATTTTCCTCCACCGGATACGCCCGGAAAAACTTCACCGGAAACGACGGTCAGCAGGAAGGGTATGTTCGCTATGACACCACGCTGCTGATAACGAATGAGGATGACGCGACCACCTGGAGCGCCGGAGACGTGATCAGCGATGCCCTGAGCTGGACCTCCAGCGTGCGGATGGGCGGTATCAGCTACGGACGCGATTTCTCCCTGCGCCCGGACCTGGTGACATGGCCGCTGCCCGAATTTTCGGGGGAGGCCGCGGTCCCCACCTCGGTGGATCTCTTTATCAACGGCTATCGATCCGGCTCAACTCAGCTTCAGCCGGGGCCCTTCACCCTGACTAATCTGCCCTATATCAACGGGGCGGGGGATGCGGTGCTGGTCACCACCGATGCGCTGGGACGCCAGGTGAGCACCACGTTGCCGTTTTACGTCACCAGCGATTTGCTTAAAACAGGGCTGAGCGACGGGGCCGTAACGCTCGGCAGCCTGCGCCGCAATTACGGCATCAGGAATTTTGACTACGGCCCTGCGGCAGGCAGCGGCTCGTATCGCTATGGGGTGACCGACTGGCTGACGCTGGAGGGTCACGCGGAAGGGGCAGAAGAGCTGGCGCTGGGCGGGGCGGGGACGGTGATAAAGCTGGGGCGGTTTGGCGTGGTGAATACGGCCTACTCACAAAGCCGCATGCGCGGAGACAACGGCGGGCAAATCAGCTGGGGCTATCAGTACAGCACCAGCGAATTTAGCGTCGCGACCCAGCACACCCGTCGCGATCGCGGCTTTGGCAATCTCGCTCTTTACGATCAGCCGACGGTGTATGACGAAAATGACCGGCCCATCGCCAGCTTTAGCCGCAATACGGACCAGTATTCTCTGACCTTCAATCTGGGGCAGTACGGCAATATCGGCGCGGCCTGGATCGGCGTGGAGAGCTTTGACAGCCAGAAAACGGAACTGCTGAATCTCTCCTGGAGCCGCAATCTCTGGGGGGCAAGCAGTATTTACCTGGCCGGCAGCCGGGACCAGCAGCGTGGGGACTGGACGGTCGCGCTGTCGCTGCAGGTGCCGCTGGGGGAACGCGACAGCGCTGCCGTCACCTTCGAAAACACCCCGGATGCAGGCAGTTCGCAGCGCCTTAACTATAACCACTCTATGCCTTCTGACGGCGGGTTTAGCTGGAACATGGCCTGGGCCAACCAGTCAAAATCCAGCGATTATCAGCAGGGTACGCTGGGCTGGCGCAATAACAATATTGAACTGCAGGGCGGCGGCTATGGCGAAAGGGACACTATGACCTGGTGGGGGGAGGCGATGGGCGCGATTGTTCTGATGGACGGCGAGCTGTTTGCCGCGAATAAGATCAACGATGCGTTTGTGGTCATCAGTACCGACGGTCATCCGGACGTGCCCGTCAGCTATGAGAACCAGCCCGTTGGTAAAACGAACAATAACGGTTACCTGCTGGTCAGCGGGGTGTCGGCGTATTATCCGGCCAGCTACCGCATTGATACCCTGAACCTGCCGGCGGATACCCGCCTGAAAGAGACGGAGCGCCGGATCGCCATTCGCCGTCACAGCGGCTATCTGGTCGATTTCCCGATGGAGCAGGAGCGGGTGGCCAGCGTTATTCTGCATGATGTGCACGGGCAAGCGTTGCCGGTGGGAAGCCAGGTCCGACGCGTCTCGCGCAAAAACGCGGTGGTGGGGTATGACGGCATCGCCTGGCTGGAAAATCTCAGCGACGTGAATCCGCTTGAGGTGATATCACCTGACGGAAAACGCTGCAAAGCCACGCTGACCGTGGGCGCCAATCCGGAGCACAAGCTGCAAACCTACGGTCCACTGGTGTGCCGGGAGGGGCTATGAGGCGCCTGCTGCTGTGGATGTTGCTGCTGTTTTCCGGCGGCGGCTGGGCGGCGTGCACCGTCAGTACGGTCAATGCGTCGTTTGGTAGCGTCACCTCGTTCGCCCTCAGCGGCACGGGCGAGGTTGAAACGACCGGTACGCTGGTGGTGGCGTGTGATGCCGTGCTCAATCTCCTGACCAATGACTCGGTGACGCTTAACTACACAGCGGCGTCCGTATCGGGGAACAGTCGTGCCACGATGAAGCGCACCGACAACGCGGCCATTACGGATGTGATCCCCACGCGCTTATGCGGTTTGTCGGGATGTGCAAGCAGCAGTGAAGTGCAAATCAGTAAGGCATATACATGGAGTGGTAACACGCTCCTTGGCCTGCTGGGGTCAAAACGGTACAACATTCCTCTTTATTTCCGAACGGTGCCCGGACAAAACGTCACGGCCGGTCCGTATCAGGTGCTGTTGACCTTCAGCATCAACTATAACGTCTGCTCGATTGGCGTGCTGGGTCTGTGTACCACCCCACAAACGGGGACCGCAACGACCAGCATTCTGCTTAACATGACCGTCACCAACGACTGCAGCGCCATGACCACGCCGGACGTCAACTTTAACAGTGCGCCGCTGGTGCAAAATTTCCCCACGGTCTCGCAGGCGATTGCCGTCACCTGTACCAAAGGCAGTACCTATACCATCGGGATTAACAATGGTGCCAACGCGCTGAATAATGTCCGCCGGATGGTGAGCGGCAGTAACTACCTGAGTTATGACATCTATAAAGAAGCCACCACTAACCGCTGGGGCGGCAGCGGCAGCGAACGCTGGACCAGCGCGACCTCCTCGCTGGTCAGCGCCGACGGCCTGCTGCGTACCTATAACTACTCCGCCAAAGTTCTGACCAGTCAGGCCACGCCGCCCGCCGGCACCTACACCGATACGCTGATTGTTGACGTCGCGTTTTAACCCCGCGCTTTTCCCTTTCGCAAATGTAAAGTTCCTGTGGCCTGTGCCGATAACACCGTTAATAAATCTATGAGAAGGTGTTGTATGTTGAACCGTATCCGCGTTGTCACAATGCTAATGATGGTGCTGGTCATTTTCGCACTACTTCAGCTTATCTCCGGCGGGCTTTTTTTCTCGTCTTTAAAACAGAACCAGGACAGTTTCGCCGCCTCAAACGATCTCCGCCTGCAGCAGAGTGAGCTCACGTCGACGTGGGATCTGATGCTGCAAACGCGCATCAACCTGAGCCGCTCGTCCGCGCGCATGATGATGGATCCGAACAATCAGCAGAGCAGCGCGAAAAACGATCTGCTAAAAAATGCCCGGGCCACGCTGGCCGACGCGGCTAAACACTACGCCGCCTTCAGGCAAATCGCACCGCAGCCTGCTATGGCGCAGGTGAGCCAGAACATTGATGAAAAATACAGCGCCTACTATGCCGGGCTGACGGAGCTGATCCAGTTCCTGGAGAGCGGCAACATGGACGCCTACTTCGCACAGCCGACGCAGGGGATGCAAAACGCACTCGGCGCGGCGCTGGGGGAATACGCGAAGGCCAGCGGCGATCTGTATCACTCGGCCTTTACTGAAAGCCAGAATGACTACCGCTTTGCGAAATGGCAGATGGCGGTGTTGGCCCTGGCGCTGGTCATTGTGCTGTTCGCTGTGTGGTACGGCATTCGCCACATCCTGCTAAACCCTCTCGGCCGCGTGATTGCCCATATTCGCGAGATTGCCTCTGGCGATCTGACCAAAACGCTGACCGTTTCCGGACGTAACGAGATCACCGAGCTGGCCAACAGCGTCGACCACATGCAGCGTTCATTGATCGAGACCGTCGCCAACGTGCGTAACGGATCCGAGGCGATCTATACCGGCACCAGCGAAATCGCGATGGGGAATAACGATCTCTCATCTCGTACCGAGCAGCAGGCGTCGGCGCTGGAAGAGACGGCCGCCAGCATGGAGCAGCTCACCGCAACCGTGAAGCAGAACGCCGATAACGCCCGCCAGGCGTCTCAGCTGGCGGAAAGCGCCTCCGAAACCGCGCAGCGCGGCGGTCGCGTGGTGGATGGCGTGGTGAAAACCATGCACGAAATCGCCGACAGCTCGAAGAAAATCGCCGACATCATCAGCGTCATCGACGGCATTGCCTTCCAGACCAACATCCTCGCGCTCAACGCCGCCGTGGAAGCAGCGCGCGCGGGCGAGCAGGGGCGCGGGTTTGCGGTGGTGGCCGGGGAAGTGCGCAACCTTGCCAGCCGCAGCGCCAACGCGGCAAAAGAGATTAAATCCCTGATTGAAGACTCCGTCTCCCGCGTGGATACCGGCTCCGTGCTGGTGGATAGTGCCGGGGAGACCATGAATGACATCGTGAATGCCGTTACCCGCGTGACGGACATCATGGGTGAAATCGCCTCTGCGTCCGATGAGCAGAGTCGTGGTATCGACCAGGTTGCCCTGGCGGTATCGGAAATGGACCGCGTGACACAGCAAAACGCCGCCCTGGTGCAGGAGTCCGCTGCGGCGGCCGCTGCGCTGGAAGACCAGGCGAGCCGTCTGAAGATGGCCGTCTCGGCGTTTCGTCTCGCTTCACTCGCTGGAAATACGGTCACTGCGCAAGCTACGTACCGCGCGCCAGCCGCCGACACGGCGGTCACCCGCACGCGTGCTGCAACGACCGGACAAGATGAAAACTGGGAAACATTTTGACTGACAATTAAACCGCGGCTGCTTGCCGCTTGATGGGAGCGTGGATGTTAAATCGTATTCGTATCTCGACCACACTGTTTTTAATTCTGATCCTTTGCGGTGTGTTGCAGGTTGGCAGTAACGGGTTGTCTTTTTGGGCGTTTCGCGATGGCTATCAGAATTTGCAGGACGTTGAGGCGAGTAATCAGCAGCGCTCCGCACTGGCACAAACGCGTGCCGTGCTGTTGCAGGCAAGCACTGCGCTGAACAAGGCAGGAACCTTAACCGCGCTCAGCTATCCGCCGGATGACATTAAGGCGCTGATGGCAACGGCGCGCGACAGCCTGAAGCAGGCAGACGCACAGTTTAAGGCCTTCACGGCGCAGGCGGCCGACGGCGAGAAAGAGAAAGCGCTGAAGGCGGCCATGAAAAAGAACTTTGAGCAGTGGTACAGCGATCTGGACCACCAGGCGACCTGGCTTGAGAACAACCAGCTTTCGGACTTCATGACCGCTCCGGTCCAGGCATCTCAGGCGGCGTTTGACGGCAGCTTTGACGCATGGCAGCAGGATATCAATCAGTCTGTTCTGCGCGCCGGTGAAGCAAGCCGCACCAGCTATCACATGTCGGGCGTTATCTTTGCCGTCGTTGTGATTCTGGCGGGGCTGCTGACCGGCGGGGCGCTGCTCTGGGCGCGCAGAATGATTGTGCAGCCGCTGGCGATTATCAGCAGCCACTTCGACAGTATTGCGAAGGGGGATCTGGCGCGTCCGGTGGCGGTGTTTGGCAAAAACGAAATTTCGGCGATCTTTGCCAGCCTGAAGGCCATGCAGGGGTCGCTGCGGGAAACGGTATCCGACGTGCGTCAGGGCAGTTACGCCATGCATACGGGGATCTCAGAGATTGCGGCGGGGAATAACGATCTCTCGTCCCGCACCGAGCAGCAGGCGGCGTCGTTGGCGCAGACGGCGGCCAGTATGGAACAGCTGACCGCGACGGTAAGCCAGAACGCCGATAACGCGCGTCAGGCGTCTGACCTGTCAAAACAGGCGGCGCTGACGGCGAAGAGAGGGGGCGATCAGGCCTCTCACGTGGCCAGCACCATGCAGGAGATTGCCGCCAGCTCGCAGAAGATCGGCGACATCATCAGCGTGATTGACGGTATTGCGTTTCAGACCAACATCCTGGCGCTGAACGCCGCCGTGGAAGCGGCGCGCGCCGGCGAGCAGGGACGTGGGTTTGCGGTGGTGGCAGGTGAAGTGCGAAACCTGGCGAGCCGCAGCGCCAACGCGGCGAAAGAGATTAAGTCCCTCATTGAAGAGTCGGTCTCTCGCGTCCAGCAGGGGTCTGCCCTGGTGGATACGGCGGCGCATACCATGCACGAGATCGTCACCTCCGTGACGCGGGTTAACGACATCATGGGCGAGATTGCCTCGGCGTCGGACGAACAGCGTCGCGGGATAGAGCAGGTGGCTCAGGCCGTTAGCCAGATGGATCAGGTGACGCAACAGAATGCCTCGTTAGTTGAGGAAGCGGCAGCGGCAACCGATCAGCTGGCCAGCCAGGCGGATCGTCTCACCGGGCTGGTCGCGGTATTTAATGTGAAAGAGCACGTTGAAGCAGTAACAGAAGTCGGGCGGTCGCAGGCCGTGCCAGTTGTATCCTGAATGTAATTAAGAAGGCGCTATGACATCACCAATGCCCCCTGGGCAAACGTCATTATTGTTGCAGATGACACAGCGCCTCGCGCTGTCCGACGCGCATTTTCGTCGGATATGTCAGTTAATCTACCAGCGTGCGGGGATCGTGCTTGCGGATCATAAGCGGGACATGGTCTACAACCGACTGGTGCGGCGCTTGCGTACGCTGGGGCTGGATGATTTTGGCCGCTATCTGAGCATGCTCGAAGCGAACCAGAACAGCGCGGAGTGGCAGGCTTTTATTAACTCACTCACGACCAACCTGACGGCCTTTTTCCGTGAAGCCCACCACTTTCCGGTTCTGGCCGAGCACGCGCGCCGTCGCACCGGGGAGTATCGCGTATGGAGTGCGGCCGCCTCAACGGGCGAAGAGCCGTACTCGCTGGCGATCACCCTTGCCGATACGCTGGGTATGGCACCGGGACGCTGGAAAGTCTACGCCAGCGATATCGACACCGAGGTGCTGGAGAAGGCGCGTAACGGCGTGTATCGCCAGGACGAGCTGAAAACGCTGTCGCCGCAGCAGCTGCAGCGTTACTTCATGCGCGGTACGGGGCCGCATGAAGGCCTGGTTCGCGTACGCCAGGAGCTGGCGAACTGCGTCGAATTCGCGCCCGTTAACCTGCTCGATAAGCAGTACAACGTGCCGGGGCCTTTCGACGCCATTTTTTGCCGTAACGTCATGATCTATTTTGATAAAACGACGCAACAGGACATTCTGCGTCGGTTTGTTCCGTTGCTCAAGCCTGACGGTTTACTGTTTGCCGGGCATTCGGAAAACTTCAGCAACCTCGCGCGTGAGTTTAGCCTGCGTGGGCAAACGGTATATGCGCTGAGTAAGGAAAAAGCATGAGTAAAATCAGGGTATTGTCTGTCGATGATTCAGCGCTGATGCGTCAGATCATGACTGAAATCATCAATAGCCACAGCGACATGGAGATGGTGGCCACTGCGCCGGATCCGCTGGTAGCGCGGGATTTAATTAAAAAATATAACCCCGACGTGCTAACGCTGGATGTCGAGATGCCGCGCATGGATGGCATAGATTTCCTTGAGAAATTGATGCGCCTGCGTCCCATGCCGGTGGTGATGGTCTCCTCCCTGACCGGGAAAGGTTCGGAAATCACTCTGCGCGCGCTGGAGCTGGGGGCGGTGGATTTTGTCACCAAACCGCAGCTCGGCATTCGCGAGGGGATGCTGGCGTACAGCGAGATGATCGCCGAGAAAATTCGCACCGCCTCGCGCGCGAAGCTCGCGGCCCACAAGCCGATGGCCGCGCCGGCAACCCTGAAGGCCGGACCGTTACTCAGCTCGGAAAAACTGCTGGTTATTGGGGCGTCAACCGGAGGAACAGAGGCAATTCGCCATGTACTCCAGCCATTGCCGCTTTCAAGTCCGGGTATTCTGATCACGCAGCATATGCCGCCTGGCTTTACCCGCTCCTTCGCCGAACGTCTGAACAAGCTGTGCCAGATCAGCGTGAAAGAGGCGGAAGACGGCGAGCGCGTGCTGCCGGGACATGCGTATATCGCGCCGGGGGACAAGCATATGGAGCTGGCGCGCAGCGGCGCTAACTATCAAATCAAAATTCATGACGGACCGCCGGTTAACCGGCACCGTCCGTCGGTGGATGTGCTGTTTCATTCGGTGGCGAAACATGCGGGGCGCAACGCCGTTGGGGTGATCCTGACGGGGATGGGCAACGACGGTGCCGCCGGAATGCTTGCAATGCACCAGGCTGGCGCCTGGACGATTGCGCAGAATGAAGCAAGTTGTGTGGTGTTCGGCATGCCGCGCGAGGCCATCAATATGGGTGGCGTGAGCGAAGTGGTCGATCTTAGCCAGGTAAGCCAGCAGATGCTGGCGAAAATCAGTGCCGGACAGGCAATACGTATTTGACTCAGGAGTATTATTTTATGGCGGATAAAGAGCTTAAGTTTTTGGTTGTGGATGACTTTTCCACCATGCGTCGCATTGTGCGCAACCTGCTGAAAGAGTTGGGCTTCAACAACGTTGAAGAAGCAGAAGACGGCGTGGATGCGCTGAACAAACTGCAGGCTGGCGGGTTTGGTTTTGTCATCTCCGACTGGAACATGCCGAATATGGACGGTCTGGAGCTACTGAAAACTATTCGTGCGGACGCGGGCATGGCGTCTTTGCCGGTGCTGATGGTCACTGCAGAAGCGAAAAAAGAGAACATCATTGCCGCTGCACAGGCGGGCGCAAGCGGCTACGTGGTGAAGCCATTCACCGCAGCGACCCTGGAAGAGAAGCTCGGTAAGATCTTCGAGAAACTCGGCATGTGAGGTGTTGGTGATGATGCAACCTGCAATGAAACCCGTTGAAGAACACTCGCCGAGCGACATCATCGTCCGCATCGGCAGCCTGACGCGCATGCTGCGTGACAGCCTGCGTGAACTGGGGCTGGATCAGGCCATTGCCGAAGCGGCGGAAGCGATCCCGGACGCCCGCGACCGTCTGGACTACGTTGTGCAGATGACCGCTCAGGCAGCTGAGCGTGCGCTGAACAGCGTTGAAGCCTCACAGCCGCATCAGGATGCGATGGAAAAGGGCGCGAAAGCCCTGACCCAACGCTGGGATGAGTGGTTTGAGAACCCCATCGAGCTGGCGGATGCCCGCGAACTGGTGACTGACACCCGTCAGTTCCTGGGGGATGTGCCGGGCCACACCAGCTTCACCAACGCCCAGCTGCTGGACATTATGATGGCGCAGGATTTCCAGGATCTGACCGGTCAGGTCATCAAGCGCATGATGGATGTGATTCAGGAGATTGAGCGCCAGCTGCTGATGGTGCTGCTGGAGAACATCCCGGAACCGGCTGCCCGTCCAAAACGCGAGAACGAAAGCCTGCTCAATGGCCCACAGCTCGACGCCAGCAAGGCGGGCGTCGTGGCAAGCCAGGATCAGGTGGACGACCTGCTGGACAGCCTCGGCTTCTGATTGTCCATTCCGCCTCAGGGGGGTTACGCCGCCTGAGGCGGTTTACGACAAAATCACCGAAAAGAGCCCGAATAAACGGGCTTTTCCCGCCATTGGATTTCCGCTGCGCTGGCATGATACCCGTGACGTAATGGGCTGAGCATGCACTGTGGCAGAAGAGAACGACGACAAAACGGAAGCCCCCACACCCCACCGACTAGAAAAGGCGCGTGAGGAAGGGCAGATCCCCCGATCCCGAGAATTGACCTCCCTGCTGATCCTTATCGTAGGCGTGTGCATTATCTGGTGGGGTGGGGAGTCGCTCGCCCGCAAGCTGGCGGGGATGCTCTCCACCGGCTTACGTTTTGACCACAGCATGGTCAACGACCCGAATCTGATCCTCAGCCAGATTATTCAGCTGATAAAAGGGGCCATGGTTGCGCTGCTGCCCCTGATTACCGGCGTGGTGCTGGTGGCGCTGGTCTCCCCGGTGATGCTGGGCGGGCTGGTCTTTAGCGGAAAATCGCTGCAACCTAAATTTTCAAAACTGAACCCGCTGCCGGGCATTGCGAAAATGTTCTCGGCGCAGACCGGGGCCGAGCTGCTCAAGGCTATTCTCAAATCGGTGCTGATGGGCAGTTCCGCAGGATTTTTCCTCTGGTACCACTGGCCCGAAATGATGCGCCTTATCAGCGAGTCGCCCCTTACCGCGATGAGCAATGCGCTGAACCTGGTTGGGCTTTGCGCGCTGCTGGTGGTGCTCAGCATTATTCCGATGGTGGGTTTTGACGTTATCTTCCAGCTCTATTCCCACTTCAAGAAACTGCGAATGTCACGTCAGGACATCCGCGACGAATATAAGCAGATGGAAGGTGACCCGCACGTGAAGGGGCGCATCCGGCAGATGCAGCGTGCCGCTGCCCGTCGCCGCATGATGGAAGATGTGCCGAAGGCGGACGTCATCGTTACCAACCCGACGCACTATTCCGTGGCGCTGCGCTATGACGAAAACAAAATGAGCGCGCCGAAAGTGGTGGCAAAAGGGGCGGGGCTGATTGCATTGCGCATCAGGGAAATTGGTACCGAAAATCGCGTGCCGATCCTGGAAGCGCCTCCGCTGGCGAGAGCCCTTTACCGCCACGCGGATATCGGACAACAGATCCCTGGACAGCTCTACGCCGCGGTGGCGGAAGTGCTGGCCTGGGTATGGCAGTTGAAGCGCTGGCGTCTGGCCGGCGGTCAACGGCCTGTCAAACCTGAGAACCTTCCGGTGCCTGCCGCGCTGGATTTTATGAACGAGAAGGACACTGATGGCTAATCTGGTGGCAATGTTGCGCCTGCCCGGCAACCTGAAATCGACCCAATGGCAGATCCTCGCCGGGCCGATCCTCATCCTGTTAATTCTGTCGATGATGGTACTGCCGCTCCCGGCGTTCATCCTCGATCTGCTTTTCACCTTCAATATTGCGCTGTCCATTATGGTGCTGCTGGTGGCGATGTTCACCCAGCGCACGCTGGAGTTCGCCGCGTTCCCGACCATTCTGCTGTTTACCACCTTGCTGCGGCTGGCGCTGAACGTGGCCTCCACGCGTATCATCCTGATGGAGGGCCACACCGGCGCGGCAGCGGCGGGTAAGGTGGTCGAGGCCTTCGGCCACTTCCTGGTGGGCGGGAACTTCGCTATCGGTATCGTGGTGTTCGTTATCCTCGTGATCATCAACTTTATGGTTATCACCAAAGGTGCAGGGCGTATTGCGGAAGTGGGCGCGCGTTTTGTGCTGGACGGGATGCCGGGCAAGCAGATGGCGATCGACGCCGATCTGAACGCCGGGCTTATCGCCGAAGATGAAGCGAAAAAGCGCCGCGCGGAAGTGACCCAGGAAGCGGACTTCTACGGCTCCATGGACGGTGCGAGTAAGTTTGTGCGCGGGGATGCCATCGCGGGCATCCTGATCATGGTGATTAACGTGGTCGGCGGCCTGCTGGTGGGGGTACTGCAGCACGGGATGGACATGGGCCACGCGGCGGAAAGCTATACGCTGCTGACCATTGGTGACGGTCTGGTCGCACAGATCCCGGCGCTGGTTATCTCCACGGCGGCGGGCGTTATCGTGACCCGCGTCAGTACCGATCAGGACGTTGGCGAGCAGATGGTGGGCCAGCTCTTCAGTAACCCGCGCGTGATGCTGCTGGCGGCTGCGGTGCTCGGGCTGCTCGGCCTGGTGCCGGGGATGCCAAACCTCGTGTTCCTGCTGTTTACGGCGGGGCTGCTGGGGCTAGCCTGGTGGATGCGTGGCCGTGAGACCAGGCCGGCTGCGGATCCGGTTCCGGTGAAAATGCCGGAGAACACCCAGGCCGTTGAAGCGACCTGGAACGACGTTCAGCTGGAAGATTCCCTGGGAATGGAAGTGGGGTATCGCCTGATCCCGATGGTGGATTTCCAGCAGGATGGCGAGCTGCTCGGCCGCATCCGCAGCATCCGTAAAAAATTCGCTCAGGACATGGGCTTCCTGCCGCCGGTGGTGCATATCAAGGACAATATGGACCTGCCGCCTGCGCGCTATCGTATTCTGATGAAGGGTGTTGAAATTGGCAGCGGCGATGCTTATCCGGGACGCTGGCTGGCGATTAACCCTGGCACTGCAGCAGGCACGCTGCCGGGCGAGCAGACCGTCGATCCGGCCTTTGGCCTGGCGGCAATCTGGATTGAAAGCGCGCTGAAAGAGCAGGCGCAAATTCAGGGTTATACGGTTGTCGAAGCCAGTACCGTGGTGGCAACCCACCTTAATCACCTGATTGGGCAATTCTCGGCAGAGCTGTTTGGCCGTCAGGAAGCGCAGCAGCTTCTCGATCGCGTGACGCAGGAGATGCCGAAGCTGACAGAAGACCTGGTGCCGGGCGTGCTGACGTTAACTACGCTGCACAAGGTGCTGCAAAACCTGCTTGAGGAAAAAGTGCCGATCCGCGATATGCGTACCATCCTGGAAACCCTTGCCGAGCATGCGCCGCTGCAGAGCGATCCGCACGAGCTGACGGCGGTGGTGCGCGTGGCGCTGGGGCGTGCGATCACCCAGCAGTGGTTCCCGGGGACCGGCGAAGTCCAGGTGATTGGACTCGATACGCCGCTTGAACGCCTGCTGCTGCAGGCCCTGCAGGGCGGCGGCGGCCTCGAGCCTGGCCTGGCGGATCGCCTGCTGGAGCAAACTCAGGAGGCGCTGGCGCGTCAGGAGATGCTGGGCGCGCCGCCGGTGCTGCTGGTCAACCACGCGCTGCGTCCGCTGCTGTCGCGCTTCCTGCGCCGCAGCCTGAATCAGCTTGTTGTGCTGTCGAATCTGGAGCTGTCGGATAACCGCCATATCCGTATGACGGCAACGATTGGAGGAAAATAATGAAATGGCTATGGATTTTGCTCTTCCCGCTGGCGGCTCAGGCTGCCGGGGAAGGGACCTGGCAGGCAAGCAGCATGGGCGTGACCCTCAGCAACCGGGGTGTCGCCATGTCTTCTAATCCGCTGTCGCCCTCTGAAACGGTTTCTGGTCAGATGGGGATGGTGGTGTGGAACTACAGGCTCATTGGCCCAACGCCAGCCGGACTGCGGGTGCGCCTCTGCTCACAGACCCGCTGCACGGAAATCGACGGCGAAAATGGCACAACGCAGGCGTTCAACGGCGTGCCGGCCATTGAACCTTTACGTTTTATCTGGGAAGTGCCAGGCGGAGGACGTTTGATCCCGGCGCTGAAGGTGCAGAGCAATTCTGTCATCGTCAACTACCGCTAGCTGCCTGCCTTTGTCACCAGCCATCAGTCAATTCTGATGGCTGTCTCGCAAAATTGACCTCACCTTTTGATGCAACAGAAACGCTGTTTTATAAATTAGTGACACGCGTGACGCGACTCTTTGCATTTTTGCCATTTACCCTGCCCGTGATGGCAGAAACAGAAAGGTATCAGGACGTCGTTGCATTTACTGTAGCCGTGTAAAAACTCCCCGATGAGCCTTACTTGCAGGGAGTCTCCCAAATTTGCTTAGGGTTGACGGCAATGAAAACACGTAAAATTGGTCTCGCAAATTATCTTGCTTACGGGGCAGGCGATTTTCTCGGGGCCGGTACGACCGCCCTGACGGCGGCCTGGCTTTTGTATTTTTATACCACCTTCTGTGGACTCACACCGATTGAAGCAACCTTCATCTTTGCCGCTGCGAGGGTGCTGGATGCTGTTGTCAGCCCGTTAATGGGCTTTTTGACGGATAACTTCGGTACGACCTGGCCTGGAAAGCGCTTTGGTCGCCGTAAGTTCTTTATCCTGCTAGGCATTCCGTGCGTGTTCAGCTACTCGTTGATGTGGGTAGGGGACATGAATTTCTGGTACTACCTGCTGACCTATCTGGTGTTTGATATTGTCTACACCATGATTCTGGTGCCTTACGAGACGCTGGTGCCGGAAATGACCGACGACTTCAAACAGAAAACCAAGTTCTCCGGGGCGCGTATTTCTATGGCGCAGATGTCAGCGATTCTGGCCTCCTTCCTGCCGGGGATCCTGCTCACCCACTTCGGTAAAGACAACGCCATCTCATTCTTTTACGCAAGCCTGGTTTTCTCCGTGCTGTGCGCCCTGATGCTTACCTTTGTCTGGTTCTTTACCTGGGAGCGCCCGCGTGAGGAGTGGTCTGAAGCGGCGCTGCGTGCCGAAGAAGAGAAGAAGAAACTGACGCTGGGGCAAAGCATCAATCGTCTGTTTGTCGAATTAAGCTCTACGCTGCGCATCAAGATTTTCCGCCAGCATCTCGGCATGTACCTCGGCGGCTACATCGCACAGGACGTATTTAACGCAGTCTTCACCTACTACGTGGTGTTTGTGCTGATGCAGGAAGCGTCAATGGCGTCCAACCTGCTGGGCACGATGGCTATCTTCCAGTTCCTCGCCGTGATCGGGATGATCCCGCTGTGTATTCGCTTCGGACCTGCGCCGTCCTACCGCATGGTGGTGGTGCTGTTTGGCCTGGCGTCTCTCTCTTACGCCATGCTCTATTACGCCGATCTGAGCGACGTCTACGCTCTGCTGTTACTGATCTCTGCGGTGGCTGGGCTGGGTCGCGGCGGTATTAACTACGTGCCATGGAATACCTATACCTACATTGCTGACGTGGATGAAGCGATCACCGGCCAGCGCCGGGAAGGGATTTTCGCCGGCATCATGACCCTGACCCGTAAGGCGTCACAGGCCGGTGCGGTGATGCTGGTGGGCATCGTGATGCAAATGTCCGGCTTTGTCAGCGGTCAGAAGGTACAGCCTGCTGAAGTGAGCCACACCATTCTGCTGATCCTGAGCGTGGGCACCATCCTGGTGCTGTTCTGCGGTTTCCTCGTTTCCCTGCGCTTCAGGCTTAATTTGCAGACCCACCGCACGCTGCGCGAGGAGACCGCGAAAATGCGTGAGTGTGGTCATGCGATGCCGGAGTCAGCGACGCCACACGCCCGCGCCACCGTCGAGATGCTGGCCGGTATGCCTTATGAGTCACTGTGGGGCAATAACAACATCGGTTATCTGAATCGCAATAAGCCAGCTGCATCTTCGCTGAAGGATCGCGCGGTACTCAATTCGACATACAACAGAGGTTAAGATGATGAAAGTTTGGCCTGTCAAACATAGCCCGCTATTGCGTCAGCCAGAGCGCTTTATCGCCCGGGACGAGCTGAAATCGCTGATTCAAAAAGTGACGCACAACCTGGTCAATATCCACGATAAAACGGGTGAATTTTTGCTGCGGCTGGACGACGGGCGCGTGATCGACACCAAAGGCTGGGCCGGATGGGAGTGGACGCACGGCGTCGGCCTGTATGGCATCTGGCAGTACTACTGCCAGACCGGTGACGAAGGGATGCGCAACATTATCGACAGCTGGTTTGCCGACCGCTTTGCGGAAGGCGCCACCACCAAAAACGTCAATACGATGTCGCCGTTTCTGACGCTGGCCTATCGCTACGAAGAGAGCAAAAACCCGGCCTGGCTGCCGTGGCTGGAAAGCTGGGCGGAGTGGGCGATGAATGAGATGCCACGCACCGAACACGGCGGTATGCAGCACATCACGCTGGCGGAAGAGAATCATCAGCAGATGTGGGACGACACGCTGATGATGACGGTGCTGCCGCTGGCGAAAATCGGCAGGCTGCTGAATAAGCCGGAGTACGTAGAGGAGGCGATCTATCAGTTCCTGCTCCACGTGCAGAACCTGATGGACCGGGAGACGGGGCTGTGGTTCCACGGCTGGAGCTACGACGGCAATCATAACTTTGCCCGGGCCCGCTGGGCGCGCGGCAACAGCTGGCTGACCATCGTGATCCCGGACTTCCTTGAGCTGGTGGATCTGCCGGAAAACAACGCCGTGCGCCGTTATCTGGTGCAGGTGCTGAAGGCGCAGGTTGCCGCGCTGGCAAAATGTCAGGACGAAAGCGGGTTGTGGCATACGCTGCTGGACGATCCGAACTCGTACCTGGAAGCATCCGCCACGGCAGGGTTTGCCTACGGGATCCTGAAAGCGGTGCGGAAGCGCTATGTTGAGCCTGAATATGCTGACGTTGCTGAAAAAGCGATTCGCGGCATCGTGAAAAATATCTCGCCGGAAGGGGAGCTGCTGCAAACGTCGTTCGGGACGGGAATGGGCAGCGATCTTGAGTTTTATCGCCAGATCCCGCTGACGTCGATGCCGTATGGCCAGGCGATGGCGATTCTCTGTCTGACAGAGTATTTGCGGAAATACTTCTGATAATAAAAAACCCGGCGTTTGCCGGGTTTCTTTTTTACATACGTTCTACGGTTTCGATACCCAGGGTATCCAGACCCAGCTTCAGAGTCTTCGCAGTCAGCTGAGCCAGCTTCAGGCGGCTGTTACGCACCGATTCATTTTCTGCAGACAGAATAGGGCAGTGCTCGTAGAAGCCGGAGAACAGACCCGCCAGATCGTACAGGTAAGCACACATCACGTGCGGCGTGCCGTCACGCGCGACAACCGTCAGCGTCTCTTCGAACTGCAGCAGACGCGCCGCCAGCTGTGCTTCACGATCCTCCGTGATGGTCACTGTAGCATTCGCCAGCACGCTTTCATCAATGTTCGCCTTGCGGAACACGGAGAGCACGCGGGTATAGGCGTACTGCATGTACGGCGCCGTGTTGCCTTCAAACGCCAGCATGTTGTCCCAGTCGAAGATGTAGTCGGTGGTGCGGTTCTTGGAAAGATCCGCGTATTTCACCGCGCCGATACCGACGGCGTTGGCCAGTTTTTCCAGTTCGTCAGCAGGCATGTCCGGGTTCTTCTCCGCCACCAGGCGACGGGCGCGCTCCAGCGCTTCGTCCAGCAGATCGGAAAGCTTCACGGTACCGCCCGCGCGGGTTTTGAACGGCTTGCCGTCTTTACCCAGCATCATGCCGAACATGTGGTGTTCCAGCGGCACGCAGTCCGGCACGTAACCGGCTTTACGCACGATAGTCCACGCCTGCATCAGGTGCTGGTGCTGACGGGAGTCGATGTAGTACAGCACGCGGTCGGCGTGCAGGGTTTCGTAACGGTATTTCGCACACGCGATGTCCGTGGTGGTGTAGAGATAGCCGCCATCCTTTTTCTGGATAATCACGCCCATCGGTTCGCCTTCCTTGTTTTTGTACTCATCAAGGAACACTACCGTTGCGCCTTCGCTCTCCACCGCCAGGTTTTTGGCCTTCAGGTCCGCCACAATGCCTGGCAGCATCGGGTTATACAGGCTTTCACCCATCACGTCGTCGCGGGTCAGGGTCACGTTCAGACGGTTATAGGTAAGCTGGTTCTGGGACATGGTGATGTCAACCAGCTTGCGCCACATCTCGAGGAAGTATTGATCCCCGCCCTGCAGCTTCACCACGTAGCTGCGGGCGCGCTCGGCAAAGGCTTCGTCTTCGTCATAGTGCTTTTTGGCTTCGCGGTAGAACCCTTCCAGGTCCGCCAGCGCCATTTCACCCGCGTTTTCCTGCTGCTGTTTTTCCAGGTAAGCAATCAGCATGCCGAACTGGGTGCCCCAGTCGCCCACGTGGTTCGCGCGGATCACCTTGTGACCGAGGAACTCAAGCGTACGTACCGCGGCGTCACCGATGATGGTGGAGCGCAGGTGGCCTACGTGCATCTCCTTCGCCACGTTCGGGGCAGAGTAGTCGACCACCACGGTCTGCGCTTCCGGCTGGGAAACGCCCAGACGGTCAGACTTCAGCGCCGCGTCAACGTGGCTCGCCAGGAACGCAGGCTCAAGGAAAATATTGATAAAGCCCGGACCAGCAATTTCGGTTTTGCTGGCAATGCCGGAGAGATCCAGATGCGTCAGTACCTGCTCAGCGAGCTGTCGCGGCGGCATGCCCAGTTTTTTAGCCACTGCCATCACGCCATTAGCCTGATAGTCGCCAAACTGTACTTTTGCTGACTGACGAACCTGCGGTTCGCAATCCGCAGGTGCGCCTGCGGCAATCAGTGCCTGACTGACTTTTTCGGAGAGAAGAGCCTGAATATTCACCTGGATACCTTACGTTTTTGATGCGGGCTTACAACCGCCCGCGCCAGTTAAAGAATTTAGGGCGGGAGTATACTGCAAATGCCTTCTGGCGTCAGCATTGCGGGGCCCGAAGATTGCTCAGAATCCAGGCTAAGAAAGCGTGCATAACCATGCAGTCATAAAAAGCCGGATTCAGCGGTTGGTCAAAACGGGGCAACGGAGTAAATTAGCGGCTTTGCGACACGAAAAGAGACTGACTTATGGCGAACTGGCAATCCATTGACGAACTGCATGATATTTCCGCAGATTTACCGCGCTTCACAAAGGCGTTCACAGAACTTGCCACCCGTCTTGGTCTCGATATCGTTCCGCTTGCGGCGGATCACATTTCCTTGCGCTGCCACCAGAATGCCACCGCCGAGCGCTGGCGTCGCGGGTTTGAACAGTGTGGCGAGTTGCTTTCTGAGAACATCATCAATGGACGCCCCATTTGTCTGTTCAAACTGCATGAGCCGTTGAACGTGGCGCACTGGCAGTTCACCGTGGTTGAACTGCCGTGGCCGGGCGAGAAACGCTATCCGCACGAAGGCTGGGAGCATATCGAAATCGTCCTGCCGGGTGAGCCGGAAACGTTGAACGCGCGCGCCCTGGCCCTGCTGTCAGACGACGGGTTAAGCAAGCCGGGGATTGTTGTGAAGACGAGTTCACCCAAAGGCGAGCGCGAGCGTCTGCCTAACCCGACGCTGGCCGTGACGGACGGGCAGGTGACCGTGAAATTTCATCCCTGGACCATTGAGCAGATCGTTGCCAGCGAAGCCTGAGAGTTGTGATTCGTCGCTGAGACACGAAACGAGAGGCGTGCAATGATGGCGCGTTAAGCTGATTTTAAGGAGAAGCAGATGGCGCTGCTGGAGATTTGTTGTTACAGCGTGGAATGTGCCGTAACGGCGCAACAGATGGGAGCTGACCGTATTGAGCTATGCGCCGCCCCGAAAGAAGGGGGCTTAACGCCTTCATACGGCGTGTTGAAGTCTGCCCGCCAGGCCGTCACCATCCCGGTCCACCCGATTATTCGCCCTCGCGGCGGCGATTTTTGTTACACGGCGGGCGAGTTCAGTGCCATGCTTGAAGATATCGCGCTGGTTCGTGACCTGGGCTTCCCGGGGCTGGTTACCGGCCTGCTTGATGAGGATGGTCACGTCGACTTGCCGCGCATGCGCCTGGTAATGGATGCCGCGAAAGGAATGGCCGTCACATTTCATCGTGCGTTTGATATGTGCAAAGATCCCCTGCAAGCATTTGATACGCTTGCCGAACTTGGCGTGGCGCGCGTCCTGACATCGGGACAGCAGTCTTCGGCGGAAAAAGGTCTGCAATTAATTACGGAACTAAAAGCACATTCCGGTGTTCCAATAATAATGGCGGGTGCGGGAGTCCGTGCCAGCAATCTGGAACGGTTTTTAAACGCCGGGGTGGAAGAGCTTCACAGCTCTGCGGGGAAATGGATACCTTCACCCATGCGTTATCGCAATACAGGGCTGTCAATGTCGACGGATGCTGAAGCGGATGAATATTCTCGCTACGGCGTAGAGGGAGAGTCGGTTGCGGAAATGAAGTCGCTGATTGAGCGTCATCACGTGTAGCAACGTACCGATTTTTACCGCGCATCATGTCGCCCAATATGATGCTTGCTTGTACCAGGCCCCTGCAATTTCAACAGGGGCCTTTTTTTATCCCCTCACCCGACAGAGGAGAGGGAAAAACTACGGCTTGGTCGCAATCAACACCGCACGCATCGGTGCAGGATAGCCTTCAACGGTTTTGCTGTGGTCGGCCGGGTCGAGGAACTGCTCCAGCGATTCGGTGATCATCCAGTCGGTGCGGCGCTGCTCTTCGATAGACGTTACGCAAACATCGGCAATGCGCACATCCACAAATCCGCATTTCTCCAGCCAGTTTTTCAGCGCCAGCGCGGACGGGATGAAGTAAACGTTGCGCATCTGCGCGTAGCGATCGCCCGGCACCAGAACCGCATGCTCATCGCCTTCAATCACCAGCGTTTCCAGCACCAGCTCGCCGCCGCTGACCAGCTGGTCTTTGAGCTGCCACAGGTGTTCAAGCGGGGAACGACGATGATACAGCACGCCCATCGAGAAGACGGTATCGAACGCTTTCAGGGCAGGGAGCTGCTCTATGCCCAGCGGCAGCAGATGCGCGCGCTGGTCGTTGCCGAGCAGTTTTCGCACCGCCTCAAACTGGCACAGGAAGAGCTGCATCGGGTCGATGCCGACCGCCAAATGGGCTCCCGCGCCAATCATGCGCCACATGTGGTAACCGCTGCCGCAGCCTACGTCCAGAATGGTGCGCCCGGTCAGGTCGGAAAGGTGCGGCAGTACGCGATCCCACTTCCAGTCTGAGCGCCACTCGGTATTGATGTTCACGCCGTACAGCGAGAACGGCCCTTTGCGCCACGGCATTAAATTACGCATCAGCGTTTCGATGCGGTTGATCTGCCCGGCAGGGAGCGGCTCTGCGCTTTCCGCCGTCACGCTGTGCAGTAAATCCAGACGATGCGGCGTCAGCTCCGGCAGATACTCCACGGCATTTGACCACTGCTTTAACAGGCCGTGCTGCTGATCGCGCTGCCAGGCGGCAATCTGCGCCGGCAGGGTCTCCAGCCAGTGGGAAAGATGGTTTTTAGCAATCAGCTGATAAAAGTTGCTGAATTCAATCATGCGGCATCCCCGGCTTTAAGCGCCACCAGAGAGCCAAAGTTAAAGCACTGGAACCACAGTTCGCTGTGCTCAAAACCGGCTTTGTGCAGGCGCGCTTTATGGGTTTCCACGGAGTCCGTCAGCATCACGTTTTCCAGCATGCTGCGCTTCTGGCTGATCTCCAGCTCGCTGTAGCCGTTCGCCCGTTTGAAATCGTGGTGCATGTTGAACAGCAGCTCGCCTACTTTGGCATCCTCAAAGCTGAATTTCTCAGAAAGCACCAGCGCGCCGCCGGGATTCAGCCCCTGGTAAATTTTGTCCAGCAGCAGCTGGCGGTCTTCAGGCACCAGGAACTGCAGGGTAAAATTCAGCACTACCATCGAGGCGTTGTTAATCTCGATCTCGCGGATATCGCCTTCCACCACGTCCACCGGAACGGGGGCTTTGTACGCGTCAATATGGCGACGGCAGCGTTCCACCATGGCCGGGGAGTTATCGACGGCAACGATTCGGCAGCCATCGTGATGAATGTTACGACGTACCGACAGCGTTGCCGCGCCGAGCGAGCAGCCCAGGTCATAGACCTGCGTACCGGGTTGAACGAAGCGCTCAGCCAGCATACCGATCATAGAGATAATATTGGAATAACCGGGAACAGAGCGCTGGATCATATCCGGGAAGACTTCGGCTACCCGTTCATCGAAGGTCCAGTCGCCCAGGCTGGCGATAGGCGCGGAAAAAAGCGTGTCGCGATCTGACATAACGTAAAAATCCGGGAAAAATAAAGTGGCGTATTGTGCGCTAATGAAGGGAGAAAACCAACTCCCACGGCATATACCACAGGTTAGCCAGCACCATCAGCAAAAGCGAACACCAGGTCGCGCTCATGCCGGAACGACGCCAGCGGAATAAACGGTGGTGAAAGCCGTAATAATGCATTAACCGGCCAGCAATAAGCATCAGGCCACAAATATGCACCATCCAGGTTTCCGCGCCATTCATCTCCATAAACAGCAGCAGGATGAGAGCAACGGGAATGTATTCCACCGCATTACCGTGAATGCGAATAGCGCTTTGCAGTTCGGAGAAACCGCCGTCGCCGTAAGAGACGCGGTACTGCATCCTGAGGCGCACAACATCAAATGAAAATTTAATCAGCAGTAACGCACCTAACACCGCATACAGCGCGCTGACCATACTAACTCCCTGTTTTTTGGCAGATGGCACTTCACTATGATAGGGGGTGATATCAGAAAAGAGAAGATTGTTGTGGGATGGAAGGGACGCTGCCCACGGACGGCACCGCGGCCTGCAAGGCCTGCCACAGAGCATCGACCAGTTCGGGCGCCTGAGCAATATCCGGCGTGTGCAAAAAGAGGTACGGCGTGGTGGCTTGCTCCCAGCTCGCGAGTTTTTGCAGCCAGACGGCGAACATCGCCTGATTTTGCTGCATATTGTCGCTGCCGATGAACCTGACCATCGGGTTCTGTGCGGTCACGATGGCGTGGACCGGCACTTTCGGTTTTTTACGCTGAGCATCAACGATGGCCTCGTTATGCGGTACCGCGCTGTGCACCGGACGACTGTCGAGGATCACCCGGTTAACGGAACGATCCAGCAGGCCCCGGTTGAGCGCTTTTTCGGCTTCGCCTTTCGCAAAGAAGTCCTGGTGTCGGACTTCCACGCCGTAGGTGAATTCGCGGGGCAGGGCATCCAGGAACTGCCACAGGGCGGGCAAATCGCGCGGGCCAAACGTGGCGGGAAGCTGGAGCCAGTATTGTCCAATTCGGTTCGCCAGCGGCGACATGCGCGTGAAAAATTCTTCCGTTAAGTCCCCGCAGTTGCGCAGCGCGGCCTGGTGGGAAATGGTCGCCGGAAACTTAAAGCAGAAACGGAAATCGTCCGTTGTTTGCTCCCGCCAGCGTTCGACTATCTCGGCTTTGGGCAGCGCATACAGCGTGGTGTTACCCTCGACGCAGTTAAAGTGTCGGGCATACTCTTCAAGGCTGGTAATGCCCAGGCGCACCCATTTCGGGTGCGACCACTGGGGCAGGCCCACGTACATCATAGCGCGCTTAAAATCTCATCCGTGCTGCGCACGCGTCCGATGCGCGGGAAGATATGGGTCATGCTGCCCTGATGCTGTTCCGCGGAAGCCGCGCTGCAGGCATCTTCAGCAATTACCAGATTAAAGCCCAGCTCCCAGGCGTTACGGGCTGTCGATTCCACGCCGATGTTGGTGGATATGCCGCACAGAATAATGGTGTCGATACCGCGGCGGCGAAGCTGCAGCTCAAGGTCGGTCCCGTAGAACGCGCCCCACTGGCGTTTAGTTACTTCGATATCGCTGTCGCGTTTGCCCAGCGACACCGGGTACGTCCACCAGTTTTCCGGCAGGGCATGTGCGGGCGCCTGGGCATCAACGGGCTGTTTTAACGCCTCGGCGAAATCAGCGGACCAGCCGACGCGTACCATGACCACAGGGGCACCGCTGGCGCGGCACTTCTCGGCCAGGCGAGCGGTGCGGCTGACGACTTCATCCGCTGCGTGTGGGCCACCGGCGAAGGGCAGGATCCCTTCCTGTAAATCAATCACAACAAGCGCGGTTTTGCGGGCATCAAGTGTTAACATCGTCACTCCAGGTAAATTAATCACTTCCGTAACACCTTACGACGTGATGACCTGTTATCGGTCGGATAATTTTGTTAATTTTTGTGAGAATGCGCAATAAGAGTGCAGCAAACGACCGTCTGGCGGTGGTTCGCTCTTATCGTCCGGCGGAATTTCCAGTATAATAGCCGCCTTTTTTCATCCAGTTGTGACATACAGAAAGCTGCGACATAGTAGCCTGCATACCAGGCGACATTTAGCCTGCGGCTAATTAAGGGATATCTCATGCGTACAGAATATTGCGGGCAGCTGCGTCAGTCCCACGTCGGACAGCAGGTCACCCTGTGTGGTTGGGTCAACCGTCGTCGTGATCTTGGTAGCCTTATCTTCATCGATATGCGCGACCGTGAAGGTATCGTTCAGGTGTTCTTCGACCCGGATCGCGCAGATGCGCTGAAGCTGGCCTCTGAGCTGCGTAATGAGTTCTGCATTCAGGTCACCGGCACCGTGCGTGCGCGTGACGAGAAAAACGTTAACGCAGACATGGCGACGGGCGCTATCGAAGTGCTGGCGTCCGATCTGGTTATCATCAACCGTGCCGAAGCGCTGCCGCTGGACTCCAACCACGTCAACACTGAAGAAGCGCGTCTGAAATACCGCTACCTGGATCTGCGTCGTCCGGAAATGGCACAGCGCCTGAAAACCCGTGCGAAAATCACCAGCCTGGTGCGTCGCTTTATGGATGACCACGGTTTCCTCGATATTGAAACCCCGATGCTGACCAAAGCGACGCCGGAAGGCGCGCGCGATTACCTGGTGCCATCCCGCGTCCACAAAGGCAAATTCTACGCGCTGCCGCAGTCACCGCAGCTGTTCAAACAGCTGCTGATGATGTCCGGCTTCGACCGCTATTATCAAATCGTTAAGTGCTTCCGCGACGAAGACCTGCGCGCTGACCGTCAGCCAGAATTTACCCAGATCGATGTGGAAACTTCCTTCATGACCGCCGAACAGGTGCGTGAAGTGATGGAAGCCCTGGTGCGTAGCCTGTGGAACGACGTGAAGGGCGTTGAGCTGGGCGATTTCCCGATCATGACCTTCGCCGAAGCGGAACGTCGCTACGGCTCCGACAAACCAGACCTGCGTAACCCGATGGAGCTGGTGGACGTGGCTGACCTGGTGAAATCCGTTGAGTTCGCGGTATTCGCGGGACCGGCTAACGATCCGAAAGGCCGCGTGGCTGCCCTGCGCGTACCGGGCGGCGCGGCGCTGAGCCGTAAGCAGATTGATGACTACGGCAACTTTATTAAGATCTACGGCGCGAAAGGTCTGGCCTATATTAAAGTGACCGAGCGTGCGAAAGGTCTGGAAGGGATCACCAGCCCGGTGGCGAAATTCCTGAACGCGGACATCGTGGGTGCGATCCTTGAGCGCACCGGTGCGCAGGACGGCGACATGATCTTCTTCGGCGCAGACAACAAGAAAGTCGTTGCGGATGCGATGGGCGCGCTGCGTCTGAAGCTCGGCAAAGACCTGAACCTGACCGATGAAAGCAAATGGGCGCCACTGTGGGTTATCGACTTCCCGATGTTTGAAGACGACGGTGAAGGCGGCCTGACCGCGATGCACCACCCGTTCACCTCGCCAAAAGAGATGACGGCGGCAGAGCTGAAAGCGGCGCCGGAAGAGGCAGTGGCAAACGCTTATGACATGGTTATCAACGGCTATGAAGTGGGCGGCGGCTCCGTGCGTATTCACAGCGGTGAAATGCAGCAGACCGTGTTCGGCATTCTGGGTATTAACGAGCAGGAGCAGCGCGAGAAGTTTGGCTTCCTGCTGGACGCCCTGAAGTACGGCACGCCGCCGCATGCGGGTCTGGCCTTCGGTCTCGACCGTCTGACCATGCTGCTGACCGGCACCGATAACATTCGTGACGTTATCGCCTTCCCGAAAACCACTGCCGCAGCGTGTCTGATGACCGAAGCGCCAAGCTTTGCCAACCCGGCAGCGCTGGCCGAGCTGGGCATTGAAGTGGTGAAGAAGGAAGAGAAAAACTGATATGGCATATAAGCTTCCCGTTTCTGTCCTGGTGGTCATTTATGCAGAAGACACGAAGCGGGTGCTGATGTTGCAGCGGCGCGATGACCCTGAATTCTGGCAGTCGGTTACCGGCAGCCTGGAAGAGGGGGAGACCGCGCCGCAGGCCGCCGCGCGTGAAGTAAAGGAAGAGGTCACCATTGACGTTGCTCATGAGCAACTGACCCTGAAGGACTGTCAGCGCACGGTGGAGTTTGAAATTTTTAGCCATTTACGTCATCGCTATGCGCCGGGCATTGAGCGCAACACGGAGTCGTGGTTCTGTCTCGCGCTCCCCCATGAGCGGGAGATCGTGTTTACCGAACACCTGAACTACCGCTGGGTGAACGCGGCGGATGCCGCCGCACTGACCAAGTCGTGGAGCAACCGGCAGGCGATTGAAGAATTTGTAATTAACGCGGCCTGAGAAGGCGCGATTTTTGGAGAACTTTTTATGGCAGGTCATAGTAAGTGGGCCAACACCAAACACCGTAAAGCGGCACAGGATGCCAAGCGCGGTAAGATCTTTACCAAAATCATTCGCGAGCTGGTGACAGCAGCGCGTCTGGGCGGCGGCGACCCGGCTTCTAACCCACGCCTGCGCGCGGCGGTAGATAAAGCGCTGTCTAACAACATGACGCGTGACACCCTGAACCGTGCTATCGCACGCGGCGTGGGCGGTGATGAAGACGCGAACATGGAAACCATCATTTATGAAGGTTACGGCCCTGGCGGTACTGCGGTGATGGTTGAATGCCTGTCCGACAACCGTAACCGTACCGTTGCGGAAGTGCGCCACGCGTTCACCAAAACCGGTGGTAACCTGGGCACTGACGGCTCCGTAGCTTACCTGTTCAGCAAAAAAGGCGTCATCTCTTTCGAGAAAGGCGACGAAGATGCGATCATGGAAGCGGCGCTGGAAGCGGGTGCGGAAGACGTGGTGACCTACGATGATGGTGCCATTGACGTCTACACCGCGTGGGAAGAGATGGGTGCCGTGCGCGATGCGCTGGAAGCGGCGGGCCTGAAAGCGGACAACGCTGAAGTCTCCATGATCCCGTCCACCAAAGCGGATATGGATGCAGAAACCGCACCGAAACTGCTGCGTCTGATCGACATGCTCGAAGACTGCGACGACGTGCAGGAAGTGTACCACAACGGTGAAATCTCTGATGAGGTTGCAGCGACTCTCTGATGAGAGCCTGTAAACCATTTACGGGAGACGCGTGATGTCGATTATCCTCGGGATTGACCCCGGCTCGCGCGTCACCGGGTATGGCGTTATCCGTCAGGTGGGACGCCAGCTAACCTACCTCGGCAGTGGATGCATTCGCACCAAAGTGGACGATCTGCCGTCGCGCCTCAAGCTTATTTATGCGGGCGTATCGGAGATCATCACCCAGTTTCAGCCAGACTATTTCGCCATTGAGCAGGTCTTTATGGCGAAGAACGCGGATTCGGCGCTTAAGCTCGGTCAGGCGCGTGGGGTGGCCATCGTGGCTGCGGTGAACCAGGATCTGCCGGTGTTCGAATACGCCGCGCGTCAGGTTAAGCAGACGGTGGTGGGCATCGGTAGCGCGGAGAAGAGCCAGGTGCAGCACATGGTGCGCACCCTGCTGAAGCTTCCCGCGAACCCGCAGGCCGACGCCGCCGATGCGCTGGCGATTGCGATTACCCACTGCCACGTCAGCCAGAACGCGATGCAAATGAGCGAGTCGCGGCTCAATCTGGCGCGAGGCAGGTTACGATAATCAGAAATCAGGCTGGATAAACATCCAGCCTTTTTTTATTATGTCGGCAGTTAATTTCTCCCAGAACGCAGGAGCGTCACGTGATAGGCAGACTCAGAGGCATCATCATTGAAAAACAACCCCCGTTAGTGCTGCTGGAAGTGGGTGGCGTGGGCTATGAAGTCCATATGCCGATGACCTGCTTCTACGAGCTGCCGGACGCGGGCAAAGAGGCGATTGTCTTTACCCAGTTTGTGGTGCGTGAAGACGCTCAGCTGCTATACGGCTTTAACAACAAGCAGGAACGCACCCTGTTTCGCGAGCTGATTAAAACCAACGGTGTGGGGCCTAAGCTGGCGCTGGCGATTTTGTCCGGCATGTCCGCTCCGCAGTTTGTGAATGCCGTTGAGCGTGAAGATCCCGCGGCGCTGGTTAAGCTTCCGGGCATTGGTAAGAAAACCGCAGAGCGTCTGATTGTTGAGATGAAAGACCGCTTTAAAGGTCTGCACGGCGATCTGTTCACTCCGGCTGCCGATTTGGTTCTGACTGCTCCGGGTGCGCCTGCCTCTGATGATGACGCCGAGCAGGAAGCGGTTGCCGCGCTGGTGGCGCTGGGCTATAAACCTCAGGAGGCCAGCCGGATGGTGAGCAAAATTGCCAAACCGGACGCCAGCAGTGAAACTCTGATTCGTGAAGCGCTGCGCGCTGCATTGTGAGGTAAAGGATGATTGAAGCAGACCGCCTGGTATCGGCAGGCACCCTTCAGGCAGAAGACGTGGTGGATCGTGCGATCCGCCCGAAGCTGCTTGATGAGTACATCGGCCAGCCGCAGGTACGTTCCCAGATGGAGATTTTCATCCAGGCGGCAAAGCTGCGCGGCGATGCGCTCGATCACCTGCTGATTTTTGGCCCGCCGGGGTTAGGGAAAACTACCCTGGCGAATATCGTCGCCAATGAAATGGGCGTCAACCTGCGTACCACCTCCGGCCCGGTGCTGGAGAAAGCGGGCGATTTGGCGGCGATGCTGACCAACCTTGAACCGCATGATGTGCTGTTTATCGATGAGATCCACCGCCTGTCACCGGTGGTGGAGGAAGTGCTCTATCCGGCGATGGAAGATTACCAGCTGGATATCATGATCGGCGAAGGCCCGGCCGCGCGCTCCATCAAAATCGATCTGCCGCCGTTTACCCTGATTGGCGCCACGACCCGCGCCGGGTCGTTGACCTCTCCGCTGCGCGACCGCTTTGGCATCGTTCAGCGTCTGGAGTTTTATCAGGTACCCGATCTTCAGCATATCGTGGGGCGCAGCGCGCGCTACATGGGGCTGGATATGAGCGAAGAGGGGGCATATGAAGTGGCGAAGCGTTCCCGCGGTACGCCGCGTATTGCCAACCGCCTGCTGCGCCGCGTGCGTGACTTTGCTGAAGTGAAGCACGATGGTTCGATTTCCGCCGAGATCGCCGCCCAGGCGCTGGATATGCTGAACGTCGATGCTGAAGGCTTTGACTATATGGACCGCAAACTGCTGCTGGCGGTGCTGGACAAGTTCTTTGGCGGGCCGGTCGGGCTGGATAACCTGGCGGCGGCAATTGGCGAAGAGCGTGAGACTATCGAAGATGTGCTGGAGCCGTATCTGATCCAGCAGGGCTTCTTACAGCGTACCCCACGTGGTCGTATGGCGACGGTGCGGGCGTGGAATCATTTCGGTATTACGCCGCCCGCGATGCCGTAAGTAGCAATAAATTGTAGCCCCGGTAAGCGAAGCGCCACCGGGGACATGCTCACTACTGCGCGGTCTTTTTCATCATACTGAAAACAAACAACACCGCCGCGCTCAAGACCACCGACGGTCCGGCTGGCGTGTCATAAAACGCCGAAAAGGTTAACCCGCCCGTGACGGCGATCATCCCGATAACCACCGCGATACCGGCCATTTGCTCTGGCGTACGTGCAAAACGGCGCGCCGTGGCGGCAGGGATAATCAGCAGCGACGTGATGATCAGTGCCCCGACAAACTTCATCGCCACGCCAATCGTTAACGCCGTAACCAGCATCAGTAGCAGCTTCACGCGCTGCAGCTTCACGCCGTCGACGAAGGCTAAATCCGGGCTGACGGTCATTGCCAGTAAATTCCGCCACTGCCACAGCAGAATACCCAGTACCACCACCACGCCAATGGCGATCGCGATGAGATCGTCAGGCGTTACGGCCAGCAGATCGCCGAACAGGTAGGCCATCAGGTCAACGCGGATATTTGACATCAGGCTAACAACGACCAGACCCAGCGACAGCGCGCTGTGCGCCATGATGCCAAGCAGCGTATCAATCGCGAGGTGAGGACGCTTCTCCAGCCAGACCAGACCGGCCGCCAGCAGCAGCGTGACCACAATCACCGCGTAAAAGGGATTCACATCCAGCAGCAAACCAAAGGCAACGCCCAGCAGCGACGCATGCGCCAGGGTATCACCGAAGTAAGACATTCTGCGCCACACCACAAACGAGCCGAGTGGGCCTGCGGCGCAGGCAAGCATAACCCCGGCCAGCCAGCCGGGCAGTAACAGTTCAATCATGAGTGTCCATTTCCCCGACGCAGAACGATTCGTCCCTGCAAATCATGGCGGTGATTATGATGATGGCGATAAATGCCAAGCTGTTCAGCGCCGCGAGGGCCGAACATGGAGATAAATTCCGGGTGCATTGAGACCACTTCAGGCGTGCCGGAACAGCAAATGTGATGGTTGAGACACAGCACTTCGTCGGTTTTCGCCATCACCAGATGCAGGTCATGGGAGACCATCAGCACGGCGCAGTTCAGTTCGCGGCGCAGCTGGTCGATCAAATCATAAAGCGCGACCTGACCATTGACGTCCACGCCCTGGGTTGGCTCATCCAGCACCAGCAGCTGCGGGCTGCTCAGCAGCGCACGGGCCAGCAAAACGCGCTGCGTCTCACCGCCGGACAGCTTCTGCAACGGCGCATCGATAAGGTGGCCCGCCTGCACGCGCTTCAGCGCCGGGAGAATATCGGCTTTTCGCGTGCCGGGACGCAGACGCAGAAAACGATTTACCGTCAGCGGCAGGGTGGCGTCCAGATGTAATTTTTGCGGCACATAGCCGATCCGCAATTTTTCCTCACGCGTGATTACACCTTCATCCGGTGTAACCAGACCCAGCACCACGCGCACCAGAGTGGATTTACCTGCGCCATTGGGGCCGAGCAGCGTCAGAATTTTTCCGGGCTTGAGATCCAGCGATACGTCAGAGAGGACGCGGCGCTGGCCAAAGGAGACCGAAATATTGTCGAGAGAAACCAGAGTCGTCATGTCAATTTAAGCTTGAAGAAGTCAACGAATGTTATAATATCACATTCCACGCATTCACTACGATGATTAGTCGCATTATGTTACATAAAAATACGCTTCTTTTCGCAGCATTATCCGCTGCCCTTTGGGGAACAACCGCACAAGATGTTAACGCTGCCGTTGTTGCTTCGCTTAAACCGCTTGGATTCATCGCGTCGGCCATTGCCGATGGGGTAACGGAAACCCAGGTTCTGCTCCCTGACGGGGCCTCAGAGCATGACTATTCTCTGCGTCCGTCTGATGTAAAACGCTTACAAAACGCAGACTTAGTTGTCTGGATTGGTCCGGAGATGGAAGCATTCATGCAGAAATCCGCCAAACAGGTTGCTGATGAAAAACAGGTCGCGATTTCCGGGCTTTCCGGCGTGAAACCGTTGCTCATGAAAGGGGCGGATGATGACGGTGACGAACATGACCATCACGCTGCAGAGGGTGAAAAAGGTGATGGAGATCACCATCACGGCGAGTACAACATGCATCTCTGGCTATCCCCAGAGATAGCGCGGCTTTCAGCGGTTGCAATCCATGACAAATTAGTGGAACTTATGCCGCAAAGTCGAGCCAAACTAGACGCCAACCTGAAGGATTTTGAGGCACAATTAGCCGCAACCGATAAGCAGGTAGGTAATGAGCTCGCACCGTTGAAAGGAAAAGGGTATTTCGTTTTTCATGACGCCTACGGCTACTACGAAAAACACTACGGCCTGACCCCGCTTGGGCACTTTACCGTCAACCCTGAAATTCAACCTGGTGCGCAGCGTTTACATGAAATCAGAACACAGTTGGTTGAGCAGAAAGCGACATGCGTTTTTGCTGAGCCACAGTTCAGGCCAGCGGTCGTAGAAGCCGTGGCCAGGGGAACATCCGTGCGCATGGGAACCCTTGACCCGCTAGGTACGAATATCCAGTTGAGCAAAGCGAGCTATTCGCAGTTCCTCAGCCAACTGGCGAACCAGTATGCGAGCTGCCTGAAAGGAGATTAACGAGGAAGTGAATACGTGCAACAGATAGCCCGCTCTGTCGCCCTGGCATTTAACAATCTGCCTCGACCCCACCGCGTTATGCTGGGGTCGCTTACAGTTCTCACCCTAGCGGTCGCCGTCTGGCGGCCCTATGTTTACCACCCGAGTTCTGCCCCTATCATTAAAACCATCGAGCTTGAAAAGAGCGAGATCCGCTCTTTGCTGCCTGAAGCCAGCGAGCCTATCGACCAGGCCGCTCAGGAAGATGAAGCTATCCCTCAGGATGAACTGGACGATAAAACCGAGAACGAAGCGGGGATCCACGAATACGTTGTCTCTACCGGTGACACGCTGAGCAGCGTGCTCAACCAGTACGGTATCGACATGGGCAATATCAGCCAGCTGGCCGCTGCGGATAAAGACCTGCGTAACCTGAAAATCGGGCAACAGCTCTCCTGGACATTAACGGCGGATGGCGATCTTCAGCGTTTGACCTGGGAAATGTCCCGCCGCGAAACCCGTACCTATGACCGCACTGCAAACGGTTTCAAAATGACCAGTGAAATGCAGAAAGGCGACTGGGTTAACAGCGTGATGAAAGGTACCGTGGGCGGAAGCTTTGTTTCCAGCGCCCGTGATGCGGGCCTGACCAGCGGTGAAATCAGCGCGGTGATCAAAGCCATGCAGTGGCAGATGGATTTCCGTAAGCTGAAGAAAGGCGATGAGTTTTCCGTCCTGATGTCCCGCGAAATGCTGGACGGCAAGCGCGAGCAGAGCCAGCTGCTGGGGGTGCGTCTGCGCTCCGAGGGAAAAGATTACTACGCCATTCGCGCTGAAGATGGCAAGTTCTATGACCGCAGCGGTACGGGCCTTGCGAAAGGCTTCCTGCGTTTCCCGACGGCGAAACAGTTCCGCGTCTCCTCTAACTTTAACCCGCGTCGTCTGAACCCGGTTACCGGGCGCGTTGCGCCTCACCGCGGGGTAGACTTCGCGATGCCGCAGGGCACGCCGGTGCTGTCCGTTGGCGATGGCGAAGTAGTGATGGCAAAACGCAGCGGTGCTGCGGGCTATTACGTGGCTATCCGTCACGGTCGTACCTATACCACCCGCTATATGCACCTGCGCAAGCTGCTGGTCAAACCGGGGCAGAAAGTGAAACGCGGCGACCGTATCGCGCTCTCCGGCAACACCGGACGCTCTACTGGCCCGCATCTGCACTATGAAGTGTGGATCAACCAGCAGGCCGTGAACCCGCTGACGGCCAAACTGCCGCGCACCGAAGGCCTGACAGGTAAAGATCGTTCCGATTACCTGGCGCAGGCGAGAGAGGTGATACCGCAGCTGAGCTTAAACTAAGCTCTCTGTTTTGTGAAAAAAGCCGGTGTCAGCATGCGCCGGCTTTTTCTTTTGTGCGTGGGCGACTGCCTCGCTACACTATCTGAATAATTTTTTGCGTCACCAGACCCTGGAACCAGCATGGAAACAAAAAAAAATAATATTGAATACATTCCTGAGTTTGAAAAATCCTTTCGACATCCGCGCAACTGGGGCGCCTGGCTGGGGGTTTACACCTTTGCGGGCATCGCTATGCTGCCTGCCGCGCTGCGCGATCCCGTACTGGGAAAAATTGGCCGTCTGGCCGGACGCTTAGGTAAAAGCGCGCGTCGTCGTGCGCAGATCAACCTCTATTACTGTTTTCCTGAAAAAAGCGATGCCGAGCGCGAGGCCATCATCGACGCGATGTATACCACCGCACCGCAGGCCATGGCGATGATGGCGGAGCTGGCGCTGAAAGGACCGGAAAAAATCATCGACCGCGTTGACTGGAAAGGGCTGGAAATCATCGACGAAATGCGTCGCAATGATGAGAAGGTCATTTTCCTCGTGCCGCACGGCTGGGGCGTGGATATCCCGGCAATGCTGATGGCTTCCCAGGGGCAGAAAATGGCGGCGATGTTCCATAACCAGGGCAATAAAATCTACGATTTTGTCTGGAATACGGTACGTCGTCGTTTTGGCGGACGTTTGCATGCGCGTAACGACGGCATCAAGCCGTTTATTCAGTCGGTACGTCAGGGGTACTGGGGCTACTATCTGCCGGACCAGGACCACGGACCCGAGCACAGCGAGTTTGTCGACTTCTTTGCGACCTATAAAGCCACGCTCCCCGCGATTGGGCGTCTGATGAAGGTCTGCCGTGCCCGCGTGATCCCGCTCTTTCCGGTTTACGACGGTAAAACGCATCGTCTGAGCATTGAAGTCCGTCCGCCGATGGACGACCTGCTGACTGCGGACGATCGCACCATCGCGCGCCGCATGAACGAAGAGGTGGAGCTGCTGGTGGGGCCGCATACCGAACAGTACACGTGGATACTGAAGCTGCTGAAAACGCGGAAGCCGGGAGAGACGGAGCCCTATAAGCGTAAAGAGCTTTACCCGAGGAAATAGAAAACCTTCACCTTGTCCCTCTCCCCTTGTACAGTCCGGGGACATGGTAGACAGGTGTTCGGGGACATGGTGAACACTTTTTAACATCCTTTACCCATGGTGATCGACTTTTTCTTCAGGTCGATCACCCCCACTTTCGTGCTGTACCACCACACTTCATAGCAGCCGTCATCCTGTGTCTCCCTCAGCCCGACCCGTTCTCCCCTGAACGCCTTGCCTGCGCTCAGACTGACACCCTGTATGCTCAGCTTTCCGCTGACATCCACTTTCCTGACCTTCACCCCTTCATCGTATTCAGGTGGCGTTACGCTGCCGCTGTACTGCCGGGCAGACGGCTGATAACGCGAGGCCGGTACCGCCATATCCAGCGCCTCGTGCGGGCGTTCAAGGTTGTACACCGTGCGCCAGTGGTCGAAGGCGCGCTGCAGCTCACCGCTGTCCGCGAACCATTTTCCCTGCAGCACTTCCGCCTTCAGGCTGCGGTGAAAACGCTCCAGCTTGCCCTGCGTCTGCGGATGATAAGGCCGGGAGTGCCCCACCCGGATACCGTGGCGCATCAGCCACAGCTCCAGCACTGTCCAGGTGCCGGTGGTGTCGCCCCACGGTGAGCCGTTGTCCATCGTCATCCGGTCCGGCAGGCCGTAGCGTTCAAACACGCTGACCAGCTGCTGCTGCACGGTCTCGCGCCGTTCATCGGTACAGTGCGCCAGGCACAGGGAAAAACGGGAGTGGTCATCCAGCAGGGTGAGCGGATGGCAGCGGCCACCGCCAAAGGGAAAGTGGCCCTTAAAATCCATCTGCCAGAGGCGATTCGGCGCGTCGTGTTCGAACCGTCCCGTAGCCGGAACGCCCGGTGATGCGCCCGGCAGCAGACCGTGACGGGCCATCAGGCTATGGACGGTGCTGAAGGCGGGCATACGGTGCCCCTGGTCTTCGAGCCAGCGCTTAATCTTGCGTGCGCCCCAGCGTTCATGGCGCTCATGGGCCATGCGCAGCAGGGCGGTGATGTCGTCAGATGAGCGGTTCGGGGAATGATGAGGTGCGCGGGAGCGGTCCCGAAGACCGGAGGCACCTTCCTCAGCCCAGCGCTGAAGCCACTTGTAGCCGGTGGCAGGAGAAATGCCGAACTGACGGCAGAGGAAACGGATGTTCGCCCCGTCCTGCGAGGCGAACAGCACAAACTCGGTACGTAATGACATGGTATCTCTCGCATCCCAGGGCATAAGCGACTCCATAAACGGGTTCTTATGCCTCAGTTGTAAGTGTCTACCATGTCCCCGAACAAGTGTTCACTATGTCCCCGGACCGTACACCCCTTAGGGGAGAGGGGATCGGATCTTACTCTACAGTCAGTACGCGCGTGGTATTGGTTGAGCCGATGGTGCTCATCACGTCACCCTGCGTCACGATGACGATATCACCAGACACCAGGTAACCTTTATCGCGCAGCAGGTTTACGGCATCGTGCGCCGCGGCTACGCCGTCATTGGTGCTGTCGAAGTGTACCGGGGTAACACCGCGGTACAGCGCCGTCAGGTTCAGCGTACGCTCGTGGCGTGACATGGCGAAAATCGGCAGGCCGGAGCTGATGCGAGAGGTCATCAGCGCGGTGCGGCCAGATTCGGTCATGGTGATGATCGCCGTAACGCCTTTCAGATGGTTGGCCGCATACATGGCGGACATCGCAATCGCTTCTTCCACATTGTCGAACTGGATATCCAGGCGGTGCTTGGAGACGTTAATGCTTGGGATCTTCTCCGCGCCCAGGCAGACGCGCGCCATTGCGGCCACGGTTTCTGCCGGATACTGGCCCGCCGCAGTTTCCGCTGACAGCATCACCGCATCGGTACCGTCCAGCACGGCGTTAGCGACGTCCATGACTTCCGCACGGGTTGGCATTGGGTTAGTGATCATGGATTCCATCATCTGGGTGGCGGTGATCACCGCGCGGTTCAGCTGACGTGCGCGACGAATCAGCGCTTTCTGGATACCGACCAGTTCAGGGTCGCCGATTTCCACGCCCAGATCGCCACGGGCAACCATCACCACGTCAGAGGCGAGGATCACATCGTCCATCGCATCCTGATCGCACACGGCTTCCGCGCGTTCAACCTTAGCGACGATTTTGGCATCACAGCCTGCGTCACGGGCCAGGCGGCGCGCATAGTTCAGATCTTCGCCACAGCGTGGGAAGGAGACCGCCAGATAGTCAACGCCGATCTGGGCCGCCGTTACGATATCCGCTTTGTCTTTGTCGGTCAGGGCTTCCGCAGAGAGGCCGCCGCCCAGTTTGTTGATGCCTTTATTGTTGGAGAGCGGGCCGCCGACGGTGACTTCAGTGAACACTTTCATCCCCTGAACTTCCAGCACCTTCAGCTGGACGCGACCGTCGTCGAGCAGCAGGATATCGCCAGGGACCACATCAGCCGGCAGGCCTTTATAGTCGATCCCGACTTTCTCTTTATCGCCTTCGCCTTTGCCGAGGTTGGCATCCAGCAGGAATTTGTCGCCGATATTGAGGAAAACTTTACCTTCTTTAAAGGTTGATACACGAATTTTTGGACCCTGCAGGTCGCCGAGGATAGCGACGTGGCGGCCCAGCTTAGCGGCGATCTCACGCACTTTATCGGCACGCAATTTATGGTCTTCTGGCGTACCGTGAGAGAAGTTCATACGTACCACGTTGGCGCCAGCGGCGATAATCTTTTCGAGGTTATTATCGCGATCGGTGGCCGGGCCTAAGGTGGTGACGATCTTGGTTCTGCGAAGCCTTCTGGACATGTAATACTCCGTTGACTGAAACAACTTTGGTGTTGCGTGAACATTGAATCGGCCTTCATCTACCGCAAGGCAGCAAAGAGGGGGCCGAATGCCGAAAATCGTTACATCTAATTATGGGTTACGTCTTCGTTATCTACTTTCAGGGAACATCGCTCTTTATAAGCAATTCTTTATCAAAACGCGATTCCTTCAGCGCTTCCTTGACTCGCTTCAAGTTATCTCGGAATTTTGCGCCCCGGCGTAAGGTAAATCCGGTCGCCAGCACGTCGATTACCGTGAGCTGCGCCAGACGAGACACCATTGGCATATACATGTCGGTATCCTCAGGCACGTCCAGGGTAATGGCGAGAGTCGCCTCCCGCGCCAGCGGCGTGCCGGCGGTGGTGAGGGCGATTACCATGGCATCGTTTTCACGGGCCAGCTGCGCCAGCTCAACCTGGCTTTTGGTGCGGCCAGTGTGCGAAATCAGTACCACGACGTCATCCTCACTGCAATTCATACAGCTCATGCGTTGCAGCACAATGTCATCGGAATAAATAACCGGCACGTTAAAGCGGAAGAATTTATTCATGGCGTCGTGCGCCACGGCGGCTGACGAGCCAAGACCGAAGAACGCAATGCGTTTGGCCTGGGTGAGTAAATCCACCGCGCGGTTTACTGAACTCATATCCAGACTTTGACGAACGTGATCGAGCGTGGCCATGGCCGACTCAAATATTTTTGCCGTATAGGCATCTACGCTGTCGTCTTCATCCACATTACGATTAACATAGGGGGTGCCGTTTGCCAGACTTTGTGCCAGATGCAGTTTAAAATCAGGAAAGCCGCGCGTTTCCAGGCTGCGGCAGAAGCGGTTGACCGTCGGTTCACTGACGCCCGCTTCCTGAGCCAGAGCGGCGATGCTTGAATGAATCGCCTGACCGGGCGCGGCCAGAATGACTTCAGCCACTTTTCGCTCGGATTTGCTAAGGTGTTCCAGTTGATACTGGATTTTTTCAAGCATGTTCATTGTTAACAAGGCGCTCATGGGGGTGGAAACGATTTCACTCATTGATGAAATCTTGATTCGATTAGCCGATATTACCCCTGTGGCTTCCCTAAAGGGTAACAGTCGACAAGATAATGTTGTTGTTTTTTTTCATTACTTGATCGATGTCGGGTTTTGCTATGACCCTGTTGCGCAAATTATCGACGGCTGTTGCGTCATTACGTCGCCATAATCGGCTGAATGGCGAAAAATCACCGTATCGCACGAGACGATAAGCGCTAATGGTTTCGGGAATGACGTAAAAGCAGTACAGTGCATTGTAATAAAATTACAACGATACCTGGCAGAAGCACCAGGTGATCCAACTGAGGAGAATGACATGGCGGTAACACAAACAGCCCAGGCATGTGACCTGGTCATTTTCGGCGCGAAAGGCGATCTTGCACGCCGAAAATTGCTGCCTTCCCTGTATCAACTGGAGAAAGCGGGCCAAATTCATCCGGATACGCGTATCCTGGGGGTTGGGCGCGCCGACTGGGACAAGGACGCTTATACCAAAGTCGTCCGCGAGGCGCTCGAAACTTTCATGAAGGAAAAAATTGATGAAAGTTTGTGGGATACCCTCAGCGGTCGTCTCGATTTCTGCAACCTGGACGTTAATGACGTCAGCGCGTTTTCCCGCCTGGGTGCCATGCTGGATCAGAAAAACCGTGTCACCATTAACTATTTCGCCATGCCGCCAAGCACCTTTGGCGCCATCTGCAAAGGTTTGGGCGAAGCCAAACTGAACGCCAAGCCGGCGCGCGTGGTGATGGAAAAGCCGCTGGGGACGTCGCTGGCTACCTCCCGTGAAATCAACGACCAGGTGGGCGAGTTCTTTGAAGAGTGCCAGGTCTACCGTATCGACCACTATCTCGGTAAAGAGACGGTACTGAACCTGCTGGCGCTGCGTTTCGCTAACTCCCTGTTTGTGAATAACTGGGACAACCGTACCATTGACCACGTGGAAATTACCGTGGCGGAAGAGGTGGGGATTGAAGGTCGCTGGGGTTACTTTGACCAGGCCGGCCAGATGCGCGACATGATCCAGAACCACCTGCTGCAAATTCTGTGCATGATTGCCATGTCTCCACCGTCTGACCTGACGGCTGACAGCATCCGCGATGCCAAAGTGAAAGTGCTGAAGTCGCTGCGCCGCATCGACCGCTCCAACGTGCGCGAGAAAACCGTTCGCGGCCAGTACACTGCCGGGTTTGCGCAAGGCAAAAAGGTGCCAGGCTACCTGGAAGAAGAGGGCGCGAACAAGTCCAGCAATACCGAGACGTTTGTGGCGATCCGCGTGGATATCGACGACTGGCGCTGGGCGGGCGTGCCGTTCTACCTGCGCACCGGTAAGCGTCTGCCGACGAAGTGTTCCGAAGTGGTTGTCTACTTTAAGAACCCGGAACTGAACCTGTTCAAAGAGTCCTGGCAGGAGTTGCCGCAGAACAAGCTGACCATCCGTCTGCAGCCGGACGAAGGGGTGGATATCCAGATCCTCAACAAAGTGCCGGGCCTGGATCATAAGCACAACCTGCAGACCACCAAGCTGGATCTGAGCTACTCCGAAACCTTCAACCAGACGCACCTTGCGGATGCTTACGAGCGTCTGCTGCTGGAAACCATGCGCGGTATCCAGGCGCTGTTCGTGCGTCGCGACGAAGTGGAAGAGGCGTGGAAATGGGTCGATTCCATCACCGAAGCCTGGGCTGCCGATCAGGATGCGCCAAAACCGTATCAGGCGGGTACCTGGGGGCCTGTGGCGTCGGTGGCGATGATCACCCGCGATGGCCGCTCCTGGAACGAGTTTGAGTAGGATAATCCACTAGCCCGAAAGTGTTATTTTACCGGTAACATGATCTAACACAGCTAGTGGCACAATTTTTATACTTTTAAGCTCCGCGTGGATTCACCCGCGGGGCTTTTTTTATTACACTGCCGGAAGTGATTTTGCCCCTGAGCTCCGGACAGCAAGCGTTTCAGCGTTGTTAACAACCGCCAGCGACTTTGTAAACTCCCGAGCCCGGACAGATAAATTAAAGGAGCTTTTATGAATCCTGTATTGTTACGCGTAACACAACGCATTATCGAGCGCTCGAAAGAGACCCGTTCGGCCTACCTCGCCCGCATTGAACAGGCGAAAAGCAACACCGTTCACCGCTCCCAGCTGGCCTGCGGTAACCTGGCCCACGGCTTCGCCGCCTGCCAGCCCGATGACAAAGCCTCCCTGAAAAGCATGTTGCGTAACAATATCGCTATCATCACGTCTTATAACGATATGCTCTCCGCGCACCAGCCGTATGAGGTCTATCCCAACATCATTCGTAAAGCGCTGCACAGCGTGAACGCGGTGGGGCAGGTGGCGGGGGGCGTCCCGGCCATGTGCGACGGCGTGACGCAGGGGCAGGATGGTATGGAGCTGTCGCTGCTGAGCCGCGAAGTGATTGCGATGTCTGCGGCTGTGGGCCTGTCACACAACATGTTTGATGGTGCGCTGTATCTCGGCGTGTGCGACAAAATCGTCCCGGGCCTGGTGATGGCAGCGCTGTCGTTTGGTCATCTGCCAGCGATTTTCGTGCCGTCCGGCCCGATGGCCAGCGGTCTGCCGAATAAAGAAAAAGTGCGTATCCGCCAGCTGTATGCGGAAGGCAAAGCCGATCGTCAGGCGCTGCTGGAAGCCGAAGCCGCGTCCTACCATGCGCCGGGCACCTGTACATTCTACGGCACGGCCAACACCAACCAGATGGTGGTGGAGTTTATGGGGATGCAGCTTCCGGGCTCGTCCTTCATCCAGCCGGACGCGCCGCTGCGCCAGGCGCTGACCGAGGCCGCGGCCCGTCAGGTGACGCGCCTGACAGGAAACGGCAATGAATGGATGCCGATGGGCAAAATGGTCGACGAAAAAGTGATCGTCAACGGTATCGTCGCCCTGCTGGCGACCGGCGGTTCAACTAACCACACCATGCACCTGGTGGCCATGGCGCGCGCGGCGGGTATCCTGATTAACTGGGATGACTTCTCCGACATCTCCTCCGTGGTACCGCTGATGGCGCGTCTGTACCCGAACGGTCCGGCGGACATCAACCACTTCCAGGCTGCGGGCGGTGTGCCGCTGCTGATGCGCGAGCTGCTGAAAGGCGGTCTGCTGCATGAAGACGTGAACACCGTAGCCGGATTTGGTCTGCAGCGCTACACCCAGGAGCCGTGGCTGAACAACGGCGAGCTGGACTGGCGCGACGGGGCAACCGCGTCTCTTGATCCGCAGGTGATTGCCACTATCGACAAACCGTTCTCCCACCACGGCGGTACCAAAGTGCTGAGCGGCAACCTTGGCCGCGCGGTGATGAAAACCTCTGCCGTGCCGGAAGAGAACCAGGTTATCGAGGCCCCGGCGGTAGTGTTTGAAAGCCAGCACGACGTGTTGCCTGCCTTCGACGCCGGTCTGCTGGATAAAGACTGCGTGGTGGTCGTGCGTCATCAGGGGCCAAAAGCGAACGGCATGCCAGAATTACATAAACTTATGCCACCACTTGGTGTATTATTGGACCGCCGTTTCAAAATTGCGTTAGTGACCGATGGCCGCCTGTCAGGCGCATCCGGCAAAGTGCCTTCCGCCATCCACGTCACGCCTGAAGCCTACGACGGCGGCTTGCTGGCGAAAGTGCGCGACGGCGACATGATCCGCGTGAACGGCCAGACTGGCGAGTTAACCCTGCTGGTGGATGACGCGGAGCTGGCGGCACGTCAGCCTCATATTCCTGACCTGAGCGCATCGCGCGTGGGAACCGGACGCGAAATGTTCAGCGCGCTGCGTGAGAAGCTCTCCGGTGCGGAGCAGGGCGCAACCTGTATTACGTTTTAAGACGACTTGATTTTAACGATCTGGCGAGAGAGAACTCTGATGAAAAACTGGAAAACAAGTGCAGAAGCAATCCTGACCACTGGCCCTGTCGTGCCGGTTATCGTGGTAAACAAGCTGGAGCACGCTGTGCCAATGGCGAAAGCGCTGGTTGCGGGCGGCGTTCGCGTTCTGGAAGTGACCCTGCGTACCGCCTGCGCGATGGATGCCATCCGCGCCATCGCTAAAGAAGTGCCGGACGCCATCATCGGTGCGGGTACAGTTCTCAACGCGCAGCAGCTGGCGGAAGTGACCGAAGCTGGCGCACAGTTTGCCATCAGCCCGGGCCTGACCGAGCCGCTGCTGAAGGCCGCGACCGAAGGCACCATTCCCTTGATCCCGGGCATCAGCACCGTTTCTGAACTGATGCTGGGCATGGACTACGGTCTGAAAGAGTTCAAATTCTTCCCGGCAGAAGCGAACGGCGGCACCAAAGCGCTGCAGGCAATTGCGGGTCCCTTCTCTCAGGTACGCTTCTGCCCGACGGGCGGTATCTCCCCGGCTAACTACCGCGACTACCTGGCGCTGAAAAGCGTGCTGTGCATCGGCGGCTCATGGCTGGTTCCGGCGGATGCGCTGGAAGCGGGCGACTGGGATCGCATCACGAAACTGGCTCGTGAAGCGGTTGAAGGCGCGAAGCAGTAAGCCATATGCAGCATGAAAAACGGGCCTTTCGGCCCGTTTTTTTATCCTGCTACCTGAACGTTCGCAGCCGCCGCTTTTGCTCTTACTACGGCCTCGTCAACGTTATCCCCGGTGGCTAACGCCACGCCCAGACGACGCGTACCGTCGATCTCCGGCTTGCCGAACAGACGGACCTGCAGGCCTGCGCCCACCGCGCCTTCGACGTTATCAAACGTCACATTCTGGCTGGTCAGCTGCGGAAGGATCACCGCCGACGCCGCCGGGCCGTACTGGCGGATGCCGCCAACCGGCAGGCCGAGGAAGGCGCGCACGTGCAGGGCGAACTCCGAGAGATCCTGCGAAATGAGCGTGACCATACCGGTGTCGTGCGGGCGAGGGGAGACTTCGCTGAAGATCACTTCGTCACCGCAGACGAACAGCTCCACGCCGAACAGGCCATAACCGCCCAGGGCCAGAACGGTCTTACGGGCAATCTCCCGGGCACGCTCCAGCGCCAGGTCGCTCATCTGCTGCGGCTGCCAGGATTCACGATAATCGCCATCTTCCTGGCGGTGGCCAATCGGGTCGCAGAAATGGACGCCGTCCACGGCACTGACGGTGAGCAGAGTGATTTCGAAATCAAACTTCACCACGCCTTCGACGATCACGCGACCGGCACCGGCACGGCCACCCTGTTGCGCATAATCCCACGCGCTGTCCAGCGCGCTGCTGTCGCGAATAAAGCTCTGACCTTTCCCCGAAGAGCTCATCACCGGCTTAATGATGCACGGGTAGCCAATCTCTTCAACGGCCTGCAGGAATGCGGCTTTGTCACCCGCAAAACGGTAGCTTGAAGTAGGCAGCCCCAGCTCCTCCGCCGCCAGGCGGCGAATGCCTTCACGGTTCATGGTCAGCTTTGCGGCTTTCGCGCAGGGCACCACGCGCTGGCCTGCCTGCTCAAGGGCGATCAGCGTATCGGTTGCGATAGCTTCAATTTCCGGCACGACAAAATCCGGTTTCTCCCGTGCAATAAGCGTACGCAGGGCATCACCGTCCAGCATGTTAATCACATAAGAACGATGGGCGACGTGCATGGCGGGCGCGTCGGCGTAGCGGTCTACGGCAATCACCTCCACCCCTAAACGCTGACACTCAATGGCGACTTCTTTACCCAGTTCGCCCGATCCCAACAGCATTACGCGCGTCGCCGCAGGTCGCAGCGCGGTTCCTAAACGAGTCATAACATTCCCCCTGAAAAAGATGCGCGCAGTATAAACGAAAACGTTTGCGTCTGTCTTGCGCACGGCAAAAGGGCAGACCAGAAATTTGCGCTTCTTTAGGCTTGATGGACATTTCCTGACGCCTGCTCGCTTACGCTGGAGAACATGTTAACCGTTAAGCGAGGGAAACCATGTCAGGCTGGTTAAATCAACTGCAATCCATGTTAGGGCAGAAAACGTCTGGTTCCGGCGAACAGGGGCTGAGCAAACTGCTGGTACCGGGGGCGCTCGGTGGGCTGGCAGGGCTGCTGGTTGCCAATAAATCCTCACGCAAGCTGCTGGCGAAGTACGGTACCGGCGCGCTGCTGGCCGGGGGCGGCGTTATCGCCGGCACCGTGCTGTGGAACAAATATAAGGACAGGGTGCGAGCGGCGCACCGCGATGAACCTCACTATGGGGAGCATACTTCTCCGCTGGATCTGCGCACGGAGCGGCTCATCCTGGCGCTGGTGTTTGCCGCCAAAAGCGACGGGCATATTGATGATAATGAAAGAGCGGCTATCGAACAGCAGCTGCGCGAGGCGGGTGTTGAAGAACAGGGCAGAACGCTGGTGGCGCAGGCCATTGAACAGCCGCTCGATCCGCAGCGTCTGGCACTGAGCGTGAAAAATGAGGAAGAGGCGCTGGAACTCTATTTTCTCAGCTGTGCCGCCATAGATATCGATCACTTTATGGAGCGTAGCTACCTTAATGCCCTCGGCGACGCGCTGAAGATCCCTCAGGACGTGCGCGAGGGGATTGAAAAAGATATCGGGGAACAAAAACTGGCGCTACAGGGCTAACTCGCGCCCCCGTGGTCATGTTTCGCTTGCATCATGCGCGGGTTTTGCCAACCTTATAGGGTGTAAAACTTAAAAGAATGATGACATGCCACCGAAAGCCCGACGTACTCCTTATGCGATCGTCACGCATGGCGATACGCGCATAGACAACTATTACTGGCTGCGGGACGATTCGCGTTCCCGGCCAGAGGTGCTCGACTACCTGCACGAGGAAAACGACTATGGCCGCAGGGTCATGGCCAGCCAGCAGGCGCTTCAGGACCAGCTGCTGAATGAAATGGTGCAGCGTATTCCCCAGCGCGACATCTCCGCGCCCTGGACCAAAAACGGCTATCGCTATCGCCATATCTATGAGCCGGGCAACGAGTATCCCATCTATCAACGACAGTCGGTATTAAGCGCCGAGTGGGATGAATGGGACATTTTGCTGGATGCGAACCAGCGTGCCGCCCACAGCGAGTTTTATACCCTGGGCGGTATGTCCATCTCCCCGGACAACACCATCATGGCGCTGGCGGAGGATTATCTCTCCCGGCGCCAGTACGGCCTGCGTTTTCGCAATCTGGAAACCGGCAACTGGTATCCGGAAATGCTGGAAAACGTCTCCCCGGATTTTGTCTGGGCGAACGATTCCGAGACGGTCTACTACGTTAAAAAGCACGCCTCCACGCTGCTGCCTTATCAGGTGTGGCGCCATACCGTAGGCACGGACTCAGCCGATGACGAGCTGGTCTATGAAGAGAAAGACGAAACGTTTTATGTCAGCCTGCATAAAACCTCCTCGCGCCACTATGTGATTATCTTCCTCGCCAGCGCCACCACCTCGGAAGTGCTGCTCCTGGATGCCGAACTGCCTGACGCCCAGCCGCTCTGTTTCCTGCCGCGCCGCAAGGACCACGAGTACAGCCTGGATCACTTCCAGCACAGCTTTTATCTGCGTTCGAATCGTGAAGGCAAGAACTTTGGTCTGTACAAAACCAAGGTGCGCGACGAGCGCAAGTGGGAGGTGCTGATTCCCGCGCGGGATCAGGTGATGCTGGAAGGGTTCACGCTGTTTACCGACTGGCTGGTGGTGGAGGAGCGCCAGCGGGGGCTGACCAGTATCCGGCAGATCAACCGTAAAACGCGTGAGGTGATAGGGATTGCGTTCGACGATCCGGCCTACGTCACGTGGATCGGCTTTAACCCGGAACCTGAATCGTCCCGGCTGCGCTACGGTTACTCGTCCATGACCACGCCGGATACGCTCTTCGAGCTGGATATGGATACCGGACAGCGCCAGGTGCTTAAGCAAACCGAAGTGAAGGGCTTTGATTCCGACAATTACCGCAGCGAACACCTGTGGGTCACCGCGCGCGATGGCGTGGAGGTGCCTGTTTCGCTCGTTTATCACAAGGCGCACTTCCAGAAGGGTAAAAATCCGATCCTGGTCTATGGCTACGGCTCCTATGGCTCCAGCATGGATGCCGACTTCAGCAGCAGCAGATTAAGCCTGCTCGACCGCGGCTTTGTTTTCGCCATTGCCCATATTCGCGGCGGCGGCGAGCTGGGGCAGCACTGGTATGAAGACGGGAAATTCCTGAAAAAGAAAAACACCTTCAACGACTATCTCGACGTCTGCGATGCGCTGATTGAGCAAGGCTATGGCGATCCTCAGCTTTGCTTCGGCATGGGCGGTAGCGCGGGGGGGATGCTGATGGGGGCGGTCATCAATCAGCGGCCCGAACGCTTTAAGGGTATTGTTGCGCAGGTCCCGTTTGTCGATGTGGTTACCACTATGCTCGATGAGTCCATCCCTTTGACAACCGGAGAGTTTGAGGAGTGGGGCAACCCGCAGGATGAAACCTATTATCGCTATATGAAAGAGTACAGCCCGTATGACAACGTGGAAGCGAAAGCGTACCCGCACATGCTGGTGACGACCGGTTTGCACGATTCACAGGTGCAATACTGGGAACCGGCAAAATGGGTAGCAAAGCTGCGGGAGCTGAAAACCGATGACAACCTGCTGCTGCTCTGTACCGATATGGACTCCGGGCACGGGGGGAAATCGGGTCGATTCAAATCCTACGAAGGGGTGGCCCTTGAGTATGCCTTTTTGATAGGCCTGGCGCAGGATACGTTGCCAGGCCGTGTACAGCGTTAAGCTTCACCCAGATAGTGTTTCAGGGTTAAGCGCAGCTCCGGGCTCATTTTGTCGAGGTTGTTATACAGCCAGCGCAGATAGCCCGGATCTTTATCCGCAATATCCGATACCGCTCTCCCGCGGTATTTGCCGAAGGTGAACGTCGTCAGCAGCGCAGGGCGTCCGGTGATCGTTGCCATATCATCCGGCGTCCAGCCCGATGTGTTCATAATATCTATGAGTAGCGCAGCGGTGATATAGCAGTCATACAGGGCGCGGTGATGGTGCAGCCCTTCAGGGGTTCTGACGCTGAGCTTGCGGGATTTATACAGCGCCATATTGCTGTACTTGATCCCTGGCCAGAGGCGACGCGCCAGCTTCATGGTACAAATCCACTCCCCGGGCATTTCGGGGAGTACCCGACGGTCAAAGCTGGCGTTGTGGGCAACGTACCATGGGCTGCCGTAGTAGTGCGGGATAACATCTTCTATCCAGGGTTTATCCGCCACCATTGATTCTGTAATGCGATGGATAGCCATGGCCTGTGGGCTAATAGGACGATCGGGACGCACCAGATGGCTCATCGGGTTGACGATTTTTCCATCAACCACGTCGACCGAGGCCACTTCCACAATTCCGCCCTGAAGATCGCAAGTTTCGGTATCAATGACGCGCAGCATGAAAATCTCCTGAGCTTAAAACGCTTAGCCTAAAGGAATGATATCGCCTTGCCAACCCTGTCCGTTGCGCGTGCCGGTCAACAGGAGCTCACCCTTATCTGCCCGAACGATCAGCTGGCCTTTTTCATCCCATAACGCGCTGCCCGTGCCGGCATTTGCCATTAACACCGCGATGGCATACCTGTGCGCAAAGCGCTGCAGGGTATTGATGGACTGTCGCCAGCGGTAATCCCTCACCGACTGGCAGCTGGTGAAGAGTGTTGCCTGCGGATCAAGATTCGGGGAATCGCTTTGCCCATCGATAATCGTGAGTTGTTTATCACCCGGCACCAGGCTGGCGCCGCTCCCCTGAGGGTAACGCAGAATACGATCGCGAGAGGGGATAAACAGCGCAAGGCCTTTCTGGCGCTGACCGTTTCGTTCAACGGGAAGCCCTGCAATGAGGGTAATGCGGTAAAAATGCGCGGCGTCAAGCAACGGCTGTAGTCGATCGTCTTCGGGCGGGAGCGGTAATGCCGTCGCGCCCGGGCCGGTTAATGAGAGTTCCGGAAAAACCAGCAAATCGCACTGATGCTGTGCTGCTTCGGCAATAAAGTGGAGATGGTGCGCAATATGGTCATCTACGCTGTGATGCTGCCCGCCATACTGGGCTGCCGCAATATTCCAATGTGACATCGTGACTTCCTTATACACAGAGTCGCAGGGATTAAAGAGTACACCTAATTTAATCAGGGTTTTCTTATCCTGCCAGATTCCGCGTAAGGAAGTGTAACGAGTCGTTAAGCTTATTTAACTTTCGGCTCGTACGGCAAGCGGGAGAGGTTGACCGAGGCGAGACGGTGGGCAATTAACCTTTCGCGAAACCAGTCACGCAGATGGGCGGGCTGTTCTCGCTCCACCACTTCAGCCACGACGGGCATGTTGTAACGCTCTTTAAAGGCGACGCCAGCGGCAGCGAGATCGACATTCACTTTATCCATCTCGTCCTGAGGAAGGGCGGCCAGATTAATCTTCATTACCTTCTCCTTATTTTGCGGCGGCAACGTTACCGCGATTGCGCGACGATAACAAGCAGAGCGGGATGATCCTCGACTCGTTTATTATACAGCGTTATTCTTTAGCATACAGACATAACAAAAAGGAATGATTGTGATGGGTTTATCCGCTTCCCGCGCGGTATGCGCACTGGTTTTTTTGGCCTCAACGGTAATCTCACCCTCCGTGCTGGCGCATGCGCATCTTGAGCAGCAGAGCCCGGCAGCGGACAGCCAGGTGGCGTCACCGCAGGTGCTGACGCTGAATTTCTCCGAAGGTATCGAGCCCGGATTTAGCGGCGTCGTGGTGACGGATGCGCAAAATCAGGTGATCAAAACCGGTACCGCCACGCGAGACGAAAAGAACAAAGCACAGCTGACCGTTCCGCTGGAACAGACGCTGGCGCCGGGGGCTTACCGGGTGGACTGGCACGTGGTTTCCGTCGACGGCCATAAAACCAAAGGCAGCTATCGCTTCAGCGTGAAATAGCATGCTGGGACTGTTATACGTAGGATTGCGCTTTATCCATTTTGCGGCGCTAATGCTCGTTTTTGGCAACGCGCTTTACAGCGTCTGGTTTGCGCCTTCCGGGCTGCACCGCCTGATGGCCCGGCGTTTCCAGCTCCAGCAGAGAGTGGCATCCATCGTCAGCCTGACCGCTGCGATCCTGATGTTTATGCTTCAGGGCGGCTTAATGGGCAACGGCTGGGGCGATGTGTTTAACCCGCAAATCTGGAACAGCGTGCTGGGAACGCGGTTTGGTGGCGTCTGGTTGTGGCAAATTATCCTCGCTGCCATCACCGTTGTCGTCGCGTGGCTCGCGCCGCTGAAAGGCTCGCGCCTGCTGCTGCTCGCCATGGGCCAGCTTATCCTGCTGGCAGGTGTAGGGCACGCGGCGATGAGCGACGGCCCGATGGGGGCGATACAGCGAATCAATCATGCTGTTCACCTGCTGTGTGCCGCAACCTGGGTGGGTGGATTGCTGCCGCTGCTGTTTTGCATGCGTCTGGCGAAAGGACGCTGGCAGAACGCGGCCATCTATACCATGATGCGTTTCTCGCGCGTGGGGCATTATGCCGTCGCAGGCGTGCTGCTTACCGGCGTAGTGAATGCGCTGTTGATTCTGGGCATCCATATTCCCTGGCAGGCTGGCTACGTGCAGTTTTTGTTGTTCAAATGTGCTCTCGTGGCGTTGATGGTGGCAATTGCGCTGGCAAATCGGTATTTTCTGGTGCCACGGTTCCGTCCGGATTCCGGGCGCGCACAACAGATGTTTATCAGGATGACACAGGCAGAGGTGGTGCTGGGCGCGCTGGTTCTGGCAACGGTCAGTCTGTTTGCTACCTGGGAACCCTTCTGACAAGGTTAACTATTAAATGAAAAAGACAGTACTTTCTCTCTTATTGCTGGCCTGCGCGGGAAGCGCTCTGGCGGCACCGCAGGTAATCACCGTAAGCCGCTTTGAAGTGGGCAAAGACAAATGGGCCTTTAATCGCGAAGAGGTGATGCTGACCTGCCGTCCGGGCCATGCGCTGTATGCGATCAACCCGAGCACGCTGGTCCAGTACCCGCTCAACGATACCGCTGAGCAGCAGGTCGCCAGCGGCAAGAGCAGCGGTCAGCCAGTCAGCGTGATTCAGATTGATGACCCGGCCAACCCGGGGCAGAAGATGAGCCTGGCACCGTTTATCGAGCGCGCTGACAAGCTCTGCTGACGTTCAGGTTTCCAATAAAAAAACCGCAGATGCTCGCCAAAGCACTGCGGTTTTTCACTTTTAATGATGCTCTGACGCTTTTTTTCAGGCCACTTTTGCTGTGGACTGGAAAACCTGGCGTCGTCATCTATTCTTAAAAGGCAAGGCGACTTAGCCTGCATTAATGCCAACTTTTAGCGCACGGCTCTCTCCCAAGAGCCATTTCCCTGGACCGAATACAGGAATCGTATTCGGTCTCTTTTTATCTCTATGTTTCTCAAAAGGTTTCTTCGGTTATGGACCGAAAACCCCGAGAATGGCTGGACAGTTCCCTATCCTGACTAAACCATAACATACTCAGGACCGCGTACGTCCAGGGTTTTTTGGCATCTTTGTTAAAAAATTGTGTCCTGGCGATCGCTGTGGAATCTTCGTCGGTGAAGTAAAGGCCCGGCCTGATAGTTAAATAATGAATTCCCTGAATTTATCTTTGTTGTTAACGATATACTCGGGGAAACTGTCTGCCGACAGCTCTTGCCTGATTAACTTCCTGTCTCGTCCCCAGATATCTTCGGCGTTTTTTATCACCTTCATGATATGTTCCGGGTTATTGAACTCAGGCAGATCGTATTCCGTGTGGGAGATGGTGGACATTTTTTCTGATATGCGTTCAGGGGTCATAACCCATGAGAAATGCCAGACACTATTTTCAATGATGCGATTGTTAAGTTTGAACCAGTTCCATTTGAGCCAGGACCAGTTTTTGACGCTTCTGGTGCGTTTAAGATTTCTGAACGACTCAGGCTCGCCGCCAAAAAAATGAACGAGGTTTTTATATTTTGTGGCTCTCGGCAGTTTACATTTTCTTGGGGTGTTATCTGTATTAAAAACCTGCAGATTAAACTGATAATTATAAAAGTTTTGATAAAGCGTTGTGCAGAGTTTATTCGCGTTGATAGAGCCGATAACCTGTGGTGAAAAAATCTCGTCCACATCGGAAATTAAAATCAAATCATCATATTTAGCACTTTTGAGGCCCTGCATGATGGCATTTCTCTGCGCGGCTTCATTCGCCCATGCATCCACCACCAGACCGTCCTGATGCTGATCGCCGCCGTCAGAGGCTTTCATGAGAGGTGTTTCATCATGCACAACATAAATAATTTTATCTTTAAAAGGACCGTATTTATGTCAAAGTTAAGCTGCCGCTTTTTGCCGGTAAAGGTATGCGTTGACTCAACGATAACGAACCGATCAATAACGTCCGCTAGCGTATTCAGCCTGATATCAAGAAGCATATCTTCATCGTAATACAAGAAGCAGTCGTAAATCATCATTAAAGTCCTTAAATTTGCGTCTACACTGCGCTTTTCCAACGCATTCGCTATTTTCATTTCGCGCAATGCTAACTGAGCACCCCTGGCATATGCAAGAGTGCTCTGCTTTATCATTCCTTTCTCAAACCGAGTGCATTCTCTGTGCTGAGAGCGAAAACGCTTGTCGCGATTAGAAATGGGACTTAACGGACGCCTCAATTTCATCAAGCAGTTCAAAGCGACGACGGTATTCAGCGCGTTTTTTACTGGCTATCTCGTCGAGGGATTTGCGCTCCATCTGCAGCGGCAGCTGCCAGCAGAAGGCGGAAAGTTTTTTCCCACCCAAAGAATCCCAGAATTCGTCATAGCTGGCGTGGAAATGACGGCCTTTGCTGAGGCGATAGCGCAGCGCGCGGAAAACGTGTCCCTCATCGCTGACGGCAAAAATGGCCCGAACAGAGGACTGCGCTGCCAGCTGGAAAAGTACCTCCATCAGCACGCGCTTGGGAAACAGGCCATGGCAGGCGCGAGTTGCCAGTTTAATGGCATCTCGTGACACGCAGCGACGGGGGCCCTGAAGTCCGCCAATGACCATAACGGGCTGGCCATTGCTGCGGGCGACGCTAAAGGTCAGGCTGGCCAGAAGCGTATCCTCGTTGTCGCGCAGCCAGAGCGTACTCTCACCTTCACGCTCGGCTTTGCCAGCTGAGGACGCATTAATCGTGTAGGTCATGCCGTCTTTGACATGGAACTGCGCGATAGGTTGTTCCTGCGCGCCGGTCATAGCCTGGGCAAGACGGCTCTCCTTCAGGCGATCGATCCAGTAGTAATGGTTAACGATAGCGTCGGCGCGATCGTTTGCCGTCAGACCACGCATCAGGTATTGCCGATGGGTCTTGCTGGGCAACGTAATTTGCGATGTCAGCAGTTTGTCGAAATCGTCACGGCCAGAGAGGGCTTCCAGCATACGGTGGGTGGAAGACCAAAAGAGCAGGGAACGTAAAAGGAACTTCAGTCGGTAGTCGCGTTTCCGCCAGATTGGCCCCGGGACGCGTTTGCCGTTCACCAGCTCGGAAATAATATTCGTGCGATGCGGATAGAAAACATCGTTATGTAGCTGTGTATTAGACACGTGAAGACCTCTCGTTTTTATCTCCCCTTATTCTAAGGAGCCAGTAAAAAGGGATTAAGAGCGCGCGGATCTTTATTTCTCTTTGGTTTACCGTTTGTTTTACTTTGTAAGGGCTGCGCTGATCTTCTTGCGCTTTTGACGGCGGCTATACTGTTAAAGGGAGGCCTTATGTATCAGCGAATAGAAGGTGGAGAGTGGCGTCACGTATGGGTTGTCAGCGACATACACGGCTGTTACCAGAGGCTCATGGAGGAACTGAAACGCCGTCATTTCAATCCTTATGAGGATTTACTTATTTCCGTTGGCGATCTGATCGATCGTGGTCCGGACAGCGTGAAATCATTGCAGCTCATCAATGAGAAATGGTTTCGAGCAGTGCGGGGCAATCATGAGCAAATGGCAATAGATAGCCTGGATAATAATGATTTTGCGCTCTGGACAATGAATGGCGGAATGTGGTTTTCGCGGCTTGAGCATGAGGAGCAGCAGCGGGCGCGCTCGTTACTTAACGCATGTCGTGCGTTACCGCATATTATCGAAATTACCTGCGCGAACGGATTGAACGTTATTGCTCATGCTGATTACCCGGCGGAGGAATACCGCTGGGAAAAACCGGTAAGCGCCCAGCGCGTGTTATGGGATCGCGACCGCCTGATGGGGTTTATGGTGGGCAAAGGGCAGGGAATTAGCGGGGCGGATCATTTCTGGTTCGGACATACGCCCGTCGACAGAAGGTATGATTTTGACAATCTGCACTACATTGATACGGGGGCCGTATTTGACGGTTACTTTACGCTGGCGCAGCTGCAGTAATAAATAACCCGCCTTCGGGCGGGTTCTCTTTAGGTCAGGCAAGACGCATGACCCAGGCATCGGCTTTACTATCGTAATGCTCACGGTAAAGGACAGAATGTTCGCCATCAAGTATTGCCGGGACGCTGGTGTCTGCATCCCATGCATCGAGCTGCATGCACAAATCCGGGTCGGATTTGCAGGGAATACTTAACGTTCGATCGCCTTGTGCTTCGCCGCGCAGCTCTGCGTCGTCGATCTCAAAAGCGCCAATACGCACGCTGGTTTTCGTCATAGTGCTCTCCGGGTCGGTTGTCAAAATCTGGTATGACCAGTATGGGGATCCATTTTTGATCGTAGACAAGGAGAGCAAAATCGCCAGTAAAAAAATGCGCTTTTTTCAGGCGGTGCGATCGTTACCGGTAAACAGTCGGCCATCCCGGACCAGTTCGCGTGGATAGCTGTTTTTGAGTCTTGAACCGACCTTTTTGGCCAGCCCCAGCGGGAATCCCTGATAGGTCACCACCACTTCATCTGCGGAAGGCGAGCTGTCAGGATAAACATCGCGGCCACGGTACCACTCTTCGGCTTCCTGATGCGTCAGGGCAAAGGTATTCTCGTGTCCGGCAAGCGCGATGACGGCCTCATGCTGCCAGCGATAGCCTTTATTATGCACTTCCGCCAGGCGGATCCCGATTCGGGAAAAACGCACTTTGCCAATCAGTGGCTCGATATTCGCCGGGAAAAGCCAAACCTCTTTGTCCCGCTGCCAGAGATGCATGCTCTCATCCCACTGCAACCCGACCTTGCTGGCTGCGGCTTCAAGCTGCGCGACGTCGCGGCCTTTAAGCGGCGCAAACGGGAAGTTGCCGACCTTGAATTTGGGGGCGGGCAGGGGAGCAACCGCCTGCGTTTTACGCAGACGCGCCACAAAGAACCCTTCGCAGTCGTAAATCTGCGGGAACACGTGGAGGAAACCTTCCGGCGTGACCGCCTCCTGTGCCGAGGAAAACAGATCGTTAAGCGGCAGGAACTCGACCGCATCCGGATATTGCGCTTTCAGCCACAGGCAGACGTCTTCGTTTTCATCGCGGTTTAAGGTACACGTTGAATAGACCAGCGTGCCGCCGGGGCGCAGGGCGTGGAACGCGCTGTCGATCAGCTCGCGCTGCGTGGCGGCGATCTCAAGATTGCTCTCCACGGACCAGTTCTTTAACGCATCGGGATCTTTACGCACTACCCCTTCACCGGAGCAGGGGGCGTCCAGCAGGATGGCATCAAACATTTCCGGCAGGGCGGCGCCAAAGACGCGACCGTCGAAGTGCGTAAGAGCGACATTATGAATACCGCAGCGGCTGATATTGGCATGCAACACCTTCACGCGGCTGGCGGAAAATTCGTTGGCGAGGATTGCTCCGCGATTGCCCATGCGCGCGGCAATCTGCGTGGTTTTCGAGCCGGGCGCGGCGGCGACATCCATCACGCGTTCAGGCGCGTTGCCGTCGGCGAACAGGGCGGCAACCGGTAGCATTGAGCTCGCTTCCTGAATATAAAACAGACCGCTCAGATGTTCTGCGGTACTTCCCAGCGGCACCGCGTCTTCGTCATCGCGGTCGATCCAGAATCCCTCTTCACACCACGGAACCGGCGTAAGCTGCCAGCCGTACGGAGAGACCAGCGCCAGAAAATCCTCGACGCTGATTTTCAGCGTATTAACGCGGATGCTCCGGCGTAACGGACGCTGGCAGGCGGCGATAAAATCGTCCAACGACAGATGAGAGGGAAGCGCCTCGCGCATCTGCGCCAGGAATTGATCGGGAAGAAATACGGAGTTTTGAGCCACGAGCACACCACAGGGAAAAGTTCAGGTGCGCAGTGTAACATAAAGGCTCCGGTGCGTTGACACCGGAGCCTGTCAGATTAACGCGGCAGGGCCGTTCCCCATTCGCGCCACTCTTTCGGTTCGCTTTCCAGCAGCAGGAAGTGTTTACCCGGCTGCGCTTTCGGCGCCAGCGGCGTTCCCGGCGGGGTGGCAAAGGCAATACCGCCGCGGATGAACTGGTTGAAGGTACCGGTTTTCACCACGCCACCCGTCAGGCCGAAGTCCAGCGAATAGCCGGATGCCAGCCAGAACACCGAGTTATTACGCACCAGATGCTGGTAACGCTCGCTGATGCGTAGCGCCACCATCACGCGGTCGGAGAGCGTGCCGAGCGTGAGGCCCGTTACCGTACCCACCTCAATGCCGCGGAACAGCACCGGCGTACCGATGCCAAGCGAGCCCGCTTCCGGCACTTCCACTACAATGCTCAGGCCGCCAAGGTAGCGCGAGTCGGTAATGGTAGCTTCCTGCAGCTCGAAATCACGACGGGCTTTGCCCTGACCGGGCTCGACATTGATGTAAGGCTGCAGAATGGTGTCGAGATGCTCAACGCCCGCGGCCGAAATCTGTGGGGTCACCACCGAGAAGCGGGAACCCGAGCGGGCGAAGGTCTGCACATATTCCGGATAAAGCACGGCGGTGGCCTGCACCTCGTTGCGCGAGGTGATGAGCGTCAGCTTCTGGATCTGCCCGATATCAATGCCCAGGTAGCGAATTGGCATGCCTTCCGCCAGCTTGCCGGCATCGAACGCATGCAGGGTAATCTGCCCACCCACGGCACGCGCGGCAGTTTCGGATGGGAAGAGAATTCGCTTATCGCCTTTACGCAGGTTCGCGCCCGCGCCGCTGAGGTTATCAAAGCTGATCGCCCCGCGCAGCGCGCGCGAGAGCGGGGAGGCCTGCACGGTCAGGCCGTTGCCGTTAAGCTGCACCTTCGCGCCGCCCTCGGCCCAGAAGACGCTGTTTGGGGTCAGCAGCTTGCGGTACTCGGGCTTGATATGCAGTTCGATATCAAACGCGTCCGCACGCGGGCGAACGGCGATCACCTCCCCAACCTCAAATTTGCGGTAGAGCACCACGGAGCCCGCCTGAACGTCAGGCAGCGTCTCGGCGCTTAAGGTCAGGGTCGTGGTTGGCATATCGCTCAGGCTGTTTTCAATCGCTTTGTCCAGGTTGGCGTACAGCGGGTAGCTGTCGCGAACGGGGCCTTTATTGCCCGGCAAAATGCGAATACCGCCGTTAACCCATTCGCTGGCGCTGGCGCCGAGAAACTCCACGCCATCCAGACCCACCTTCACGTCGACGCGGCTGTTCACCACGAACTTACTGTCGCCATGGACGAGGTTGCTGTATTGCGGATCGATAGCTACCGAGAAGCTCACGCCATTTTCGGAGAGCGTTCGCTCCAGCACCTGACCCACCTGTACGCCATGCAGAATCAGCGGCTGACCGGCCTCAATGCCGTAACTTTCAGGCGCATTGAGCGTAACCGTCACGACGCCCGGTTTTTGCAGCAGCGCTTTATCCGCCGGGGCAATGACGAAGCTATTGCTGGGCTGACCTTCACCGGGGATCAGTTCAAAGGTATTTCCGGTCAGCAGCGTGCTGAGGCTGGCATCGTTCAGAGAGAGTTTAGGGCTGCGCATCTCGATGCGCGTTTTCTCGCGCAGGAGATCGACCACGCTCGGATCGACCGTCATTTCGCCCGTGACCGAGCCGCCCGGATTGAGCGTCATTTTGGTGAGCTGGCCGACCTGCAGTCCCTGGTACATCAGCGGCGTTGACCCCGCTTTCAGCCCTTTGGCATCAGGCAGAACGAGCTTAACGATCACGCCACGCTGGCTGTGCGCCAGATCCGGGTATAAACCGAACGTGTCATCGGCCGTGGCAGGGCTTGAGTTTTCCGGGGAGTCAAAGGCAATGGCACCGTTAACCAGGGCGGCCAGACTCTCCAGCTTCACTTTTGCACCGCTCAGACTGAGGTCGGCATCGACGCCGGAGACATTCCAGAAGCGGCTGCCTTTTTTCACCAGATTGGTGAAGCGACGCTCGATCAGCACATCAATGGTGACGCCCTGTTTATTCGGGTTGATGCTGTAATCATACACACGGCCAACCGGAATCTTGCGGAAGTAGACCAGCGAGCCGCTGTTCAGCGAGCCCAAATCCGGTGCCTGGAGATGGATCATCAAATCGCCGTTATTGAGGCGGTACTTCGGCTGTGTATCCAGCGCGACAAAGTGATCCTGCGGTTCACCTTTGCCCGGCATCATGCCGATGTAGTTGCCGCCAACCAGCGCATCCAGCCCGGACACGCCGGCCAGTGAGGCTTTCGGCGTCACCAGCCAGAACTGCGTTTCGCTGCGCAGGGCATCCTGCATGTCAGATTTTATACTGACCCGCACCTGAATCTTGTTAAGCCCTTTTCCAAGGGAGATGTCCTGAACCGTACCGACTTCGACCCCCTGAAAACGAACGGGGGTTCGTCCGGCGACGATGCCGTCGGCGGTCTGAAAATCAATGGTGACGGTACTGCCGCGATCTTCATAGCTCGTCCAGATAAGCCAGCCTGCAATCATCAGGGCGATGACGGGCAGCAACCAGAATGGCGAAATGCGGCGTTTAGTTTTAATTCTCGCTTCAGTCGGCGAAGCGGGGGTTTCCTGACTCATGTGCATCCCAAAGTAAGCGGCTATCCAGCCATTCCACAGCAAGAATAGTCAATATCACCGCAGAGCCGAAATAAAAAGCCGCGGGTCCCATAGTAAAAGCAAGAAGCTGGTCGCGATTGATCAGCGACATCATCAGCGAAATCACAAACAGATCCAGCATTGACCAGCGGCCAATCCAGGTGACGAATCGCAGAAGCAGAATACGGGTACGTAAACCTTGTTCACACTTAAAGTGAATGCTGACGAGCAGGGTAAACATCACCACCACTTTGGTAAAGGGAACCAGGATACTGGCAATAAAGACGATGGCCGCCACCCCAACGTTACTGTGTGCAAGAGAGATAATACCGGAGAGGATAGTATCTTCCTGACGGCCACCGTTCACGTAAATAATGGATATCGGCAGCATATTGGCCGGGAACAGAAACACCAGGGAGGCAATCAGCGCCGCCCAGCATTTTTGCAGGCTGTTGTTGCGTCGTAACCTCAACGGTATGTGGCAGCGCGGGCAGCGTCCACGCTTGTCGGGCAACCCGGTGTAATGGCATCCCAGACAGACGCGGAGGTTTTCATCCGGGCGGGTGGCAGGGCGCTGCGGGTAAAAACGCTCCCAAAGCTGCTCAACGTTCAGGTGGATCAGTGTCAGGATGCTGAGCAATACCAGGCAGATAAAGGCAAAAAGCCCGACGCCCGGCTGCAGAAAGGCATAGTCCTGCACCTTAATTGATGCCACGCCCACGCCCACCAGATAGATATCCAGCATGACCCACTCTTTAAGCTTTTCCAGCATCAGCAATACCGGACGCAGGTTCATTCCCAAAATGTTACCAAACCACAGGTAGGCAATGGCTGCAACCAGCACCAGCGGCGCGCCGACAACGCAAAACAGTACCATGGCGGCGGTGAGAGGATCGCCCTGGCTCGTCATCTGCCAGATACCCTGCAGCACGTTAGCGTCAATGCGCACACCAAGCAGGTAAAGCTTCAGAAGCGGCTCGGTCCAGGCGAAAGGCATCAGCAGCAGCATGGTAACGGCCATAGCGGCAAGGCGGGTTAACGACCAGTCGCGGCCGTCACGAATTTTAGCGTCACAGCGGGGACAAAAGGCGCTTTGGTGCGATTTCATCTTCGGCAACATAAAAAGCGTATCGCACTGGGGGCAACGCTGATAATGTGCACGAGGCAAAGCGTCGCTTACCGTATGGACAGTTATCTTTTTTGTCGGCGTAATTTTGGTTGTTTTTAAGGCCATCAGCTGCGCGCAAATAAGTATTGTTGAACGTTATATTAACTCATGAACGGATTCATCTTGAGCATGAGCGCATTTATTGCTTATTTTAATAGGCTATGCGGTAATTTTGTAAGACAACTAAGTGATTGAATAATGAACAAAACAGAATTCTACGCGGATCTGAACCGCGATTTTAAGGCATTGATGGCAGGTGAAACCAGCTTCTTAGCCACTCTGGCAAATACTAGCGCATTGCTGTTCGAACGGCTATCCGATGTGAACTGGGCTGGCTTTTATCTCCTGGAAGGTGAAACGCTGGTGCTGGGTCCGTTTCAGGGCAAACTGGCCTGCGTGCGTATTCCGGTAGGGCGCGGCGTATGCGGTACCGCGGTGGCCGAGAATCAGGTTCAGCGCGTGGAAGATGTTCATGCGTTTGACGGGCATATCGCCTGTGATGCTGCCAGCAATTCAGAGATCGTTCTGCCGCTGGTGGTAAAAAATCAGATTATTGGCGTTCTGGATATCGACAGTACGGTCTTCAGTCGCTTTACAACCGAGGACGAACAGGGGCTGCGCGAGCTGGTGGCGAATCTGGAAAACGTCCTCGCTGCAACCGATTATCAAAAATTCTTTGCGAGCGTCGCAGGATAATCAACGGATAACGTAGCATTTACTGATAGCGTCATTATAATGACGCCTGTTCATGCCTGCGCTTGTTGGCAACGTCCGTTGTAATCAGGAAATTTCATGGAAAATCAACCTAAGTTGAATAGCAGTAAAGAAGTTATCGCATTTCTGGCCGAGCGTTTCCCGCAGTGCTTCAGCGCGGAAGGTGAAGCACGTCCCCTGAAAGTCGGTATTTTTCAGGATCTGGTAGCGCGTGTTGAAGGGGAAATGAACCTCAGCAAAACTCAGCTGCGTTCTGCCTTACGTCTTTATACTTCGAGCTGGCGTTACCTGTACGGTATCAAACCGGGCGCGACCCGCGTGGATCTCGACGGCAACCCTTGCGGCGAGCTGGACGAGCAGCACGTAGAACACGCGCGCAAGCAGCTGGAAGAAGCCAAAGCACGCGTTCAGGCACAACGTGCAGAACAGCAGGCGAAAAAACGCGAAGCCGCAGCGGCAAACGGCCAGGAAGAAGCGCCTCGTCGTGAGCGTAAACCACGTCCTGCGCCTCGTCGTCACGACAATAACGATCGCAAACCGCGTGCAGACAAACCAGCAGCGAAAGCCCCTCGTGCGCCTCGTGAAGAGCAGCGCCATACTCCGGTTTCTGACATTAACGCCCTGAGCGTGGGTCAGGCTCTGAAGGTAAAAGCGGGCAACAACGCAATGGACGCCACCGTACTGGAAATCACCAAAGATGGCGTTCGTGTACAGCTGACTTCTGGTATGTCAATGATTGTACGCGCAGAACACTTGTTGTTCTGAAACGGAGGCCAAGCCTGGCATGAACACTTTTTTTAAGCTCACCGCGCTGGCGGGCCTGTTTGCCATAACAGGTCACGCTTTCGCAGTGGACGATATCACGCGTGTTGATCAAATTCCGGTACTCAAGGAAGAGACGCAGCACGCGACGGTAAGCGAGCGTGTAACCTCTCGCTTTACCCGCTCGCACTATCGTCAGTTCGATCTCGATCAGGCCTTTTCGGCCAAAATCTTTGACCGCTATCTGAACTTGCTGGATTACAGCCATAACGTTTTGCTCGCCAGCGATGTCGAGCAGTTCGCTAAGCGCAAATCCGAGGTGGGTGATGAGCTGCGGTCAGGCAAGCTGGATCTGTTCTACGATCTCTACAACCTGTCGCAGAAGCGCCGCTTTGAACGCTATCAGTACGCGCTGAAAGTGCTGGAACGTCCAATGGACTTCACCGGCAACGACACCTTTAATCTCGATCGCAGCAAAGCGCCCTGGCCGAAAGACGAAGCCGAGCTGAACGCGCTGTGGGATGGAAAGGTCAAATACGATGAGCTAAGCCTCAAGCTGACCGGCAAAGATGAAAAAGAGATCCGCGACACGCTGACGCGTCGTTACAAATTTGCCATTCGCCGTCTGGCGCAGACCAACAGTGAAGATGTTTTCTCACTGGCGATGACCGCCTTTGCGCACGAAATCGATCCGCACACCAACTATCTCTCTCCACGCAATACCGAACAGTTCAATACTGAGATGAGCCTGTCTCTGGAAGGTATTGGCGCGGTACTGCAAATGGATGATGACTACACGGTGATCAACTCCATGGTCGCGGGCGGCCCGGCATCCAAAAGCAAAGCGATAAGCGTAGGCGATCGCATTGTGGGGGTAGGACAAACCGGTCAGAGCATGGTTGATGTCATTGGCTGGCGTCTGGACGATGTGGTTGCGCTGATCAAAGGTCCGAAAGGCAGCAAAGTTCGTCTGGAAATTCTGCCTGCCGGTAAAGGCACCAAAACCCGTATCGTGACCCTGACCCGCGAGCGTATTCGTCTGGAAGACCGCGCGGTGAAAATGTCGGTGAAAACCGTGGGTAAAGAGAAGGTGGGTGTCCTGGATATCCCTGGCTTCTACGTGGGGCTGACCGACGATGTAAAAGTTCAGCTGCAGAAACTTGAGAAGCAGAACGTGAGCAGCGTCATCATCGACCTGCGCACGAACGGTGGCGGTGCGCTGACCGAAGCGGTGTCGCTCTCAGGGCTGTTTATCCCGTCTGGCCCGGTTGTACAGGTGCGTGATAACAACGGTAAAGTTCGTGAAGATGCTGATAACGACGGTGTGGTCTATTACAAAGGCCCGCTGGTGGTCCTGGTTGACCGCTTCAGCGCGTCCGCATCTGAAATCTTTGCCGCTGCAATGCAGGACTATGGCCGCGCGCTAATCGTGGGTGAGCCCACCTTCGGCAAAGGTACTGTTCAGCAGTATCGCTCGCTGAACCGTATTTACGATCAGATGCTGCGTCCGGAATGGCCTGCGCTGGGCTCCGTTCAGTACACCATTCAGAAGTTCTACCGCGTTAACGGCGGCAGTACGCAGCGTAAAGGCGTAACGCCGGATATCATGATGCCGACCGGCACTGAAGAGACTGAAACCGGCGAGAAGTTTGAGGATAACGCGTTGCCGTGGGACAGCATCAATGCTGCGACATTCGTGAAGGCAGGTGATATGACGCAGTTTGGCCCTGAGCTGCTGAAAGCGCATAATGAACGCATCGCGAAAGACCCGGAATTCCAGTACATCATGAAGGACATTGCGCGTTTCAATGCTCTGAAAGATAAGCGGAATATTGTTTCTCTGAACTACGCTCAGCGTGAAAAAGAGAACAACGAGGACGACGCAACGCGTCTGGCGCGTATCAACGATCGCTTCAAGCGAGAAGGTAAGCCTCTGCTCAAGAAACTGGACGATCTGCCAAAAGATTACCAGGAGCCGGATCCGTACCTGGACGAGACGGTGCATATCGCGCTCGACCTGGCGAATCTGGAAAAAGAGAAGCCTGCCGTACAGCCCGCTCCGGCAAAATAATCTCTCAACAGGCACAAGAAATTGTGCCTGTTTCTTTTTGTTCTGCATCCTTCCGTCAGGCTGATTTCCAATTGTGTAAAGTTGTGTCTTTCTGGTGACTTACGCCCACCGGATGCTTGAAAATAGCCGTAATACCCATACGATGTGGGTAATCGCATAGTGCGTTTTGTTAAACTGAGGTTAAAAGAAAATTATGATGCGAATCGCGCTCTTCCTGCTCACCAACCTGGCGGTGATGGTGGTTTTCGGGCTAGTGCTAAGCCTGACGGGAATTCAGTCGAGCAGCGTTCAGGGTCTGTTGATTATGGCGCTGCTGTTTGGTTTTGGTGGCTCTTTCATTTCCCTGCTGATGTCAAAGTGGATGGCGCTGAAATCCGTAGGCGGTGAGGTGATTGAACAGCCGCGTAACGACATGGAACAGTGGCTGATGAATACGGTGGCACAGCAGTCTAAGCAGGCAGGCATTGCGATGCCGCAGGTTGCTATTTACCATGCCCCGGATATTAACGCGTTTGCTACGGGTGCCCGTCGTGATGCGTCGCTGGTTGCCGTGAGCACCGGGTTGTTGCAGAACATGAGCCGTGACGAAGCCGAAGCGGTTATCGCGCACGAAATCAGCCATATCGCCAACGGTGACATGGTGACCATGACCCTGATTCAGGGTGTGGTGAACACCTTCGTTATCTTCATCTCTCGTATCCTGGCGCAGATTGCGGCTGGCTTCATGGGTGGCAACCGTGATGAAGGTGAAGAGAGCAACGGTAATCCGCTGATCTACTTCGCCGTATCGATGGTGCTGGAACTGGTGTTCGGTATTCTGGCCAGCATTATCACCATGTGGTTCTCCCGTCACCGTGAGTTCCATGCGGATGCCGGTTCAGCGAAGCTGGTAGGGCGTGAAAAGATGATTGCCGCCCTGCAGCGTCTGAAAACCAGCTACGAGCCGCAGGAAGCGAACAGCATGATGGCCTTCTGCATCAACGGCAAATCAAAGTCGCTGAGCGAGCTGTTTATGTCTCACCCACCGCTGGATAAACGTATTGAAGCGCTGCGCAGTGGAGAATACCTGAAGTAACGCTAAGCGCTTAAATAAGCCGGGCAGGAGAACACTCCGCCCGGCTTTTTTTATGCCTGAACGCCGGGTTGGGTCACGCGCAACCCGCTGACGATGGCTGCAAGGGTGGCAAGGGCGCCTGCGGTGAGAAGCGCAACGTGGTTGCCGTTTTGCCCGGCAAGGTTAAACATCAGGGCAACCAGCGCCGCACCGGTGCTTTGCCCCAGCAGACGCGCGGTCCCCAGCATGCCGCTGGCACCTCCGCTGCGGTGGCGCGGTGCAGAGGTAATAATGGTGTGGTTGTTGGGGGACTGAAACAGGCCAAACCCGGCTCCGCACAGGATCATGCGCCAGATGATGTCCAGATCCCCTGGCGATGATGGCAGCAGCGCCAGCGCGAAAAGACCTGTTGCCATCACGGCCAGCCCCACCGCGCCCAACAAACCGGCATGTACACGTTCTATTAAATAACCTGCCAGGGGGGCCATCACCATCGTCGCCAGCGGCCAGGGGGTTAACAGCAGCCCGGTCTCCACTTCGGAACGTCCTATCACGCTTTGCAGGAAGAAGGGCAGAGAAACCAGAGCCAGCATCTGGGCGCAGAATGAGCAGACGGAGGTGCAGATGGAAAGCGAAAAGAGGGGAATACGCAGCAGATCGACCGGCAGTAAGGGCACCGGCAGGGAAAGCTGGCGGCGAACAAAGAAGAAGCCCGTCACCAGCAGGGCAACAAGCTCCACGGCGGTTAGCATCAGGGATTGACCCTGCGCAAAACCGCTCAGGGCGGTAATCAGCAGACCAAAGGTGAGCGCATTCATCACCGCGCTTGCTACGTCAAAGCGCGGCATGGTGCTTTTCGGGCCGTTAGCGGGGAGAAATCGCAGGGCAAAGAAGATGGCCACGATACCCAGCGGCACGTTTATGGCGAACAGCCACTGCCACGAGGCGACAGAAAGAATGGCCGCTGCAATCGTTGGCCCGGCGGCAGAAGAGACCGCGACAATAAACGAATTTATCCCCATGCCGCGGCCCAGATGGCGGTGCGGATAAATTAGGCGGATTAGCGCCGTATTGACGCTCATCAGCGCCGCGCCGCCAAAACCTTGCGCGATGCGCGCCAGCGTCAGCGTATGCAGAGAGTCCGAAAGGGCGCACAGCAGTGATGTAAAGGTAAATACCACCAGCCCGCACTGATATACCCGACGGTAGCCGAACATATCGCCCAGAAAAGAAAAGGAGAGCAGGGAAACCACAATCGCAATCTGATAGGCGTTAACAATCCATATCGAACTGGCCGGGGAAGCATGCAGATCGGTGGCAATGGTGGGAAGGGCAACGTTCGCAATCGCGCCGTCAAGAACGGCCATTGAGATACCAATAATAATCGTAGCGATAGCGCCATACCGCTGGGGCAAAGGCAGGCCATCGGAAAGGTTCTTTTCCATCGGGGATAAATAGCTCAGAGTGAAATTATTCTCAGGGTAACTATTTTAGCATCGTTAACACCGTTTTATGTCGCAGATTTGTAACGAAGTAAACGCGGATTGATTGCAGGTAACATGACGGGAATTTATAATAAAAACCGGTTCTGATTTTTATAAAACACTCTCTATGAGGTGGTAAATGGCAATTGCGGATTTGGATAAACAGCCAGATTCAGTTTCTTCCGTGCTGAAGGTGTTTGGCATCTTACAGGCGCTCGGGGAAGAGCGTGAAATTGGTATCACAGAGTTGTCACAGCGCGTGATGATGTCGAAAAGCACCGTTTACCGCTTTTTGCAAACCATGAAATCACTGGGTTACGTTGCACAGGAAGGCGAATCTGAAAAATATTCTCTGACGCTGAAACTGTTTGAACTGGGTGCCCGGGCATTGCAAAACGTGGATCTGATCCGTAGCGCGGATATTCAGATGCGCGAGATCTCCCGCCTGACCAAAGAGACTATCCACCTGGGCGCGCTGGATGAAGACAGTATTGTTTACATCCATAAAATTGACTCCATGTATAACCTGCGTATGTATTCGCGCATTGGTCGTCGCAACCCGCTTTACAGCACGGCAATCGGTAAGGTTCTGCTGGCGTGGCGCGATCGTGAAGAAGTTAAACAGATCCTCGATGGCGTGGAGTACAAACGCAGCACTGAACGCACCATTACTAACACCGATGAGTTATTAACGGTGCTCGACAAGGTGCGTGAGCAAGGGTACGGCGAAGATAACGAAGAGCAGGAAGAAGGGCTGCGCTGTATTGGCGTTCCGGTGTTTGACCGTTTTGGCGTCGTGATCGCAGGGTTGAGCATCTCTTTCCCAACGCTTCGCTTCTCGGAAGAGCGCCTGCACGAGTACGTGGCTATTCTGCATACCGCCGCGCGTAAGATTTCTGAACAGATGGGTTACCACGACTATCCGTTCTAACCCCGGTTAGCATAAAAAAACGCCGCATCTTTGCGGCGTTTTTTATTCGTCGTTAACGCTGTGACTCAGCCATTATCAATCACGACGGAGGTCTTACGCAGTACCGGGCAGTTGGTTAACCCAATGATCCCGCTATCCGAATGGAGATACTGCGCCGTGCTAACTCCCTGTGCTGTTAAATACTTACATTGAATGCCTAACCCTGCGGCGTTTTCGGTGCTTCCCACCAGCACGCCATAACCCGTTAAAAGAAGGCCAATCCAGAGTATCGCCAGTGCAACAATTGTACGAATAATTAAGCGCATTATTACCTCTTTATCATTGTTATCATGACGCTAGCCTAACCGGTTTACGTAATGAAACAAGTGCAGGATTCTGAAAAGAGCCTGATGGCGCTACAGTTAGTCCTTGTTTAAGATAACCGTGATAACCTGGTCATATCAGGTCTTTAAACGGAGTGTGGAGTGAAAAAAATACGCTGGATGATTCTGATTATCGTGCTGATAGCATGCGTGGTGTTGTGGACGCAGACTATCAACGTGATGTGCGATCAGGATGTACAGTTTTTTAGCGGCGTTTGCGCAATCAATAAGTTTATTCCGTGGTAGCACGCATTTTTTCTTCAGGTGATTTCCTTCCTTCGCGCCAGTGGTAAAATAGACGTTTTTATTGAGGTGGTGAAATGGGTGAGTTACTGAATTCAGGGCTGCTAAATATGGCATCCCTGACGATCTCTTTGGTTGTTCTGCTGGTGGGGCTGGTCATTTGGTTTTTCGTAAACCGTGCCAGTTCACGTACCAATGAGCAGATCGAACTGCTGGAAGCGCTGCTTGAGCAGCAAAAACGGCAGAATGCACTGTTGCGTCGTCTGTGCGAGGCTAACGAGCCGGAAGAGAAAGAAGCACAAAAAGAAGCGGTCGCTGACGACAACAACGATCAAGACGATTTTATCCGCCTGGTGGCTGAGCGTTAATCGTATTATTCCGGGAGGTGGCAGTGGTCTGGAAAAATCCCTGGTATGACCCCTCCCTGAAACATCACACCCCAAACGGTTTTCGTAATACCACTTCTGCAGGACACCAGCCTGGCGACCTTGAACGCTGGCGCAAAGAACGCAAAGCAGCTGGCTTACCGAAGCCGCCCGCGCTCGGCTACAATGACTTTATCCGGCGGTGGTGGCAACCGGCCGATCTTCAGCAGCCGCAGCAGGATGGGGCGTGGTGGCTCGGACATGCGAGCATACTGCTGCAGCTGGACGGCAATATCCTTCTTACCGATCCCGTTTTTTCAAGGCGCGCTTCTCCACTTCCTTTCTTAGGGCCGCAGCGTAGAACGCCTCCGGCACTCTCTGTCGATCAACTGCACCAGCTTGACGCGGTCGTTATCTCGCATAACCATTACGATCATCTTGATGAACTCACTGTTCGCCACATTCTCAAACGCTTTCCCGACGTCAGTGTGTTTGTTCCTTTAGGCCTGGGCGGCTGGTTTCGCCGCCGGGGCGCAAAACAGGTGGTTGAGCTCGACTGGTGGCAGAGTTTTACCTGGCAGGGGATAACATTATCCGCCGTACCGGCGCAGCACTGGAGTATGCGCACGCTCTGGAACCGCAATCGCTCATTGTGGTGCGGCTGGGTCTTTGAAGGGCGGCATCACCAGTTCTGGTTTAGTGGCGATACCGGCTATTCGCCTGAGCTGCTGATGATACCGGAACGTTTGGGGAAAATTGATGCTGCAGCATTGCCCGTTGGCGCCTATGCTCCACGATGGTTTATGGCCGTACACCATATGGATCCCCAGTCTGCCGTTGCGCTGTGGCAACAGTTAGGTTGCCCGCTGGCGTTCCCTGTTCACTGGGGCGTGTTTGAGCTGGCGGATGAAGCGCTGGATGACCCCATAAAAGAATTAACTGATGCGCTGGATAATGTAGCACCAGTTAATAATACTTTCAGGATACTGAAAGTTGGTGAGTATTTACCCTTATAAACGAAGCGATGAATTGTTGCGTATATTATGTATGTATTCGTCGTCAGGAAAATTTTAATTTTATCGAAACGTTTTGCTTGCCTTGTTTTGATGCAGAGTCATAAAAATTTCATTATTTTGGTGCATAACAATGCTAATTACCTGATGGATTTTAATACAGAAGGGTGCGGATTATTAACATCGTTTTTGGCTGAAACAATACGGTCACGTTACAATGATTTAAGCATAAGTTTTCACAATTTGTTCTAACTCAATCAACACCAAAGATTTCTTTTCCCGACTGCTGGACGCATTGTAATGATTGAGCTATGTTAAAAAAGTCTTAGATTACAGCGGTTGTGCAAGCAGCGTTGAGTCTGTGTAAGGGAGTATAGCCGTCTGTTTGAGAAGCGCATAATTGTGCAATTCCTTACAGACAGTGTTCGAATTTGTGCGGCGGATCGAGACATGTTTAAAAATGGCTTGCCATATTAAACATAGTGTGTGATAACACGTTTTGGGTCAAACGAGGTACAGTTCTGTTTATGTGTGGCATTTTCAGTAAAGAAGTCCTGAGTAAACACGTTGTCGTTGAATACCGCTTCTCTGCCGAACCTTATATTAGTGCCTCATGCAGTAATGTCTCAGTTTTATCTCAGTTAATGCCTGCGGGCTAAGAAAACACTCTAAGGAATTTTGCAAAATGGCAAAGATTAAAGGTCAAGTTAAGTGGTTCAACGAGTCTAAAGGTTTTGGTTTCATTACTCCTGCTGATGGCAGCAAAGACGTGTTCGTACACTTCTCTGCAATCCAGGGTAACGGCTTCAAAACTCTGGCCGAAGGCCAGAACGTTGAGTTCGAAATTCAGGACGGCCAGAAAGGCCCAGCTGCAGTTAACGTAACTGCTATCTGATCGAACCGCTGCTGACTGGGGCGCATAGCGCTTCACTCTCAGACATAAAGCCTCGCATCATGCGGGGCTTTTTTATTCCCTATCTTTCAAAATATTACTATCTACGGTCTTGTTAGCAACTTGTTGCAAAGCTGCGAGGTTAGTATCACAGTTTCGCCTCCCTAAGCGCATCTTTTCTCGTTAAATCAGAGCGTTGTTTAACAGCTCTGGGGTTCAGGTGAAGAAAAAATTGATATTAACCGCTGGCAATTTCACGCCGGCGCGTTTTGCGCTGCTCTGTTTCGCTATTTTCTGCAGTCTGGCCTTTTTACTTGGCCGCGTTGCCTGGCTACAAATCATCAAACCTGACAATCTGGTGAAGCAAGAAGATATGCGATCCCTCCGTCAGCTGGCGATTGATGCGCCGCGTGGGATGATTATGGATCGTGAAGGGCGACCGCTGGCGGTCAGCGTGCCCGTCCGGGCCGTATGGGCCGATCCAAAAACGGTGCTGGCAAAAGGGGGCGTTGGGTTTGATGAACGCTGGCAGGCGCTGGCGAGCGCGCTGCATCTTTCGTTGAGCACCCTTTCATCACGAATTAACGCCAACCCCCAGGGCCGCTTCATCTACCTGGCGCGTCAGGTCGATCCTGCTCAGGCGAAGTGGATTGATAAGCTCAATTTACCCGGCATTAATTTGCGCGATGAATCCCGCCGCTTTTACCCGGCAGGCCACGTGGCGGCGAACCTGATTGGCTTCACCAATATTGACGGGCAGGGCATTGAAGGGGTGGAGAAAAGCTTCAACACTCAGCTGACCGGTAAAGCGGGTGTCCGACAGGTCCGGGAGGATCGCTACGGGCGCGTGGTTGAAAACCTGACGGAAGTGGCGCCCACGCCGGCACATAACATCCAGTTGAGTATTGACGAGCGGCTGCAAACCATTACCGAAGACGCGCTGGACAATGCCGTCGCCTGGAATAAGGCCGAGTCAGGGGCATCGGTGCTCATTAATATCCCCACCGGGGAAATACTCGCCATGGCGAGCTATCCGGATTTCAATCCCAATAACCGGGAAGGCGCAACGATAAACGATTTTCGCAACCGGGCAATCAGCGATACGTTCGAGCCCGGTTCGACCGTTAAGCCGCTGGTGTTGATGACGGCTCTGCAGCAGGGGCTGGTCCAGCCGGACAGCGTCATTGATACCCACCCGTATACCCTTGACGGGCATCGTATCCGCGACGTGGGTTATTATCCTGAGCTGACTATGACCGGGATCCTGCAAAAATCGAGCGACACCGGCGTATCCCGGCTCTCGCTGGCGATGCCTGTCCAGCATCTTATTGATACCTATCGAAACTTTGGATTTGGCACCAACACGGGGCTTGGCTTAACGGGCGAAAGCGCCGGGCTGTTGCCACAGCGTAAATACTGGAGTCAGCTAGACCGTGCGACTTTTGCCTTTGGCTACGGCCTGATGGTCACACCGCTCCAGCTTGCCCACGTCTACGCGACGATTGGCGGCTTCGGGCTTGAGCGTCCACTCTCCATCACCCGCATCGATCCCCCGGTTATCGGCCACCGCGTCATGCCGGAGGAGATCGCGCATGAAGTGGAGCACATGATGGAAAGCGTCGCGCTGCCCGGCGGCGGGGGCGTTAAGGCCGCCGTTCGCGATTATCGCGTGGCGGTTAAGACCGGGACGGCGAAGAAAATTGATGATAGCGGCAAATATGTCGATAAATACGTCGCCTATACCGCAGGCGTTGCGCCTGCCAGCGACCCGCGTTTCGCCCTGGTGGTGGTGATTAACGATCCACAAAACGGGGCCTACTATGGCGGGGCGGTTTCCGCGCCGGTCTTCAGCGAAATCATGGGCAACGTGCTGCGCCTGGAGAATATCAAACCCGATGGCCTGCCGGCCGGTTCAGACCACCTTATCGTCATGCGGTAATCCAGCCATTTTATAGCAGGGCGAATAGCGGTACACTTCGCCCTTTGGTTTATCTCCCGGAGTTTCCATGTCCTTCAGCTGTCCCCTTTGCCACGCGTCACTGACGCGCTCAGATAAAAGTTATGCCTGTCCGCAGGGACATCAGTTTGATATGGCGAAAGAAGGGTATGTGAATCTTCTTCCGGTGCAGCACAAGCGCTCCCGCGATCCGGGCGATAGCGCAGAGATGATGCAGGCGCGCAGGGCGTTTCTCGATGCCGGGCACTATCTGCCGCTACGGGAGACGGTAGCGCAGATGCTGGGTGACTTACTGCCTGATTCGGCGTCCGCCATGCTTGATATCGGCTGCGGGGAAGGGTACTACACCGCACGGTTTGCGGATGTGGTGCGGGAGAAGGGGGCCGTGACATTCGGTCTCGACGTGTCGAAAGTGGCGATCCGCGCGGCGGCTAAACGTTACGCTGGCGTGACGTTTTGCGTGGCATCCAGCCACCGGCTGCCATTTGATAATGCCAGTATGGATGCCGTTATCCGCATCTACGCGCCGTGTAAAGCAGACGAGCTGGCGCGCGTGGTGAAGCCCGGAGGCTGGGTGATAACCGTCACGCCGGGCCCGCGTCACCTGATGGAGCTGAAGGGACTCATTTACGATGAGGTGCGTCTGCATGCCCCCCACTCTGAACAGCTGACAGGCTTTACGCTGAAGCAGGAGCATTCAGTGGCGTATGAAATGAGTTTGAACGGGGAAGAAGCGGTAGCCCTGCTGCAGATGACGCCGTTCGCGTGGCGGGCAAAGCCGGAAGTATGGGATGCGTTAGCGGCTCGGACGACGTTTGGCTGCCAGACGGATTTCAGTATCCACGTCTGGCAGCGCGACGCTTAAGGCGCGAAGTGTGCCCAGAGGATCTGGGCACCAATGCCGATCAGAACAATACCGCCTAAGATCTCGGCGCGTTTACCCAGCAGCGGGCCAATAAACCGCCCGACCATCATGCCCAGCGTGGACATAATCAGCGTTGCACAGCCAATGGCCAGCGCGGTGGCGATAATATTGACCTGCAGGAATGCCAGACCCACCCCGACGGCCATGGCGTCCAGGCTGGTGGCAATTGCCGTGGTGACCAGCAGCCAGAAACCGTGGCGGTGCAGCGGTGCTTCATCTTCATCATCATTCCCGCGAAAACCTTCAATCATCATTCGGCCTCCGAGAAACACCAGCAGGACGAACGCAATCCAGTGGTTCCACTCCAGCACGAACTGGCTGGCGAGCATGCCCAAACCCCAGCCGATGAGCGGCGTCAGCGTTTCGATGGCACCAAAGATCAGACCGGTGCGCAGAGCTTCTGTGAATTTAGGTTTGTGAAGCGTGGCGCCTTTGCCGATGGAGGCGGCAAATGCATCCATGGACATGCCAAAAGCGAGAAGGATCGTAGCGGAGATGTTCATAAGAGCGTCCAGACCGGGGATATCCATATGACACATCACTGCCCCCAGTAAACAGCAGTTGATGTATCTATGGTCTCGCCTGATCTCTTTTGCACGGTAAGCGTGCTGAAAGCGATCCGTACGCGCCACGTTTTTCAACGAGTATGTTGACGCGTACATTTCCTGCGTGCAGGAAATCGGCTACTCCCCAACGACGGGCGCAACCTTAACATATTTTGAGAATATAAAACAACAACGAGCAAGGCTTAATTTACCTGCGTCTTTGATAACGATTTTCATTTAGGTTTATGCGTGAAAATATCGTTAATAAATATAAGTCAAAGAGGCGAGAAGATATAGCAACGGCTATATTCTTTGCGAAAGAATATCACAATATATAGCCGAGGTTATAATGTTAACTTATTGAGTTTTAACGAGTAATGTGTAGATTTTCTCAAGGTCATCAATATTTTTGACCCGAATGAGCAGGCGGCGCTGTTCTAATTGCATCACTAACACGCCGTCCTCGGATAAATTCATCTCTTTAATACGGTTATATTCTATCCAGACATTGGCGAAGAAGAATCCGTGTTTTTTAAAAATGAGTTTTGGCGAGCGGATCCAGAACAGGTAAATCGCCATTAATGCCAGCGCACATAATAACCATGTGGTTAATATTGCACCGTGGCTGGTCACGTTATTGTAAATCAGAATGACCACCAGGCCGGCGAAGATAAATGCATCAATGCGTCCACGACGTAAGAGGGGAAGGGTCAGCAGCGTCTCGCCGTTACGGCGAGGCATAATGAATTCGTCATAGATCGCGTAAGCCAGAAGGGCAACAATAAACAACACCAGTACGATGTCCGTAACAGTCATTCATCCTCCAGATAAAAAGACCGGGGGCAAGCCCCCGGTCGATAACGCAATGTTTTACAGGCCCAGCAGGCCGACAGCGTAGCCCGCGATACCGATGACGAAGAAGCCAACGATGATCCACAGCGGGTTCACTTTCTTACGCAGCAGCCACATACAGGCGAAGGTCAACAGCAGCGGCACCAGGCCAGGCATCAGCTGGTCCAGAATCGTCTGCACGGTGGTGACGCGGGTTTGACCATCCTGACCGGTGATGGTTGAAACCACCAGCGGGATGTTCACGTGCGTCCACTTGTTAACCAGCGCCCCCATCACAAACAGGCCGAGAATAGACGCCCCCTCGGTCAGTTTCTGCAGGAAGCCGCCGCCCATATCCTTAACGATGTCCACGCCCTTACGGTAGCCGTAGGCCACGCCGTAGTAACGGGTCAGCAGACGTACCGCGTTGAACAGGATAAAGAACAGCAGAGGACCGAGCAGGCTGCCGCTCATCGCGATCCCGGCACCCAGCGCCGCGAAGACCGGACGAACAGTACCCCAGAAGATAGGGTCGCCCACGCCAGCCAGCGGACCCATCAGACCGACTTTGATACCGTTGATGGCACCATCGTCAATCTCCGCGCCGTTCGCACGCTGCTCTTCCATCGCCAGCGTCACGCCCAGAACCGGAGCCGCGACGTAAGGATGGGTGTTGAAGAATTCCAGGTGACGCTTAATCGCCTGACGGCGTGCTTCGTTGTTCTCAGGGTAGAGGCGTTTTATCGCCGGCACCATTGAGAAGCAGAAGCCCAGCGCCTGCATACGTTCGAAGTTCCATGAACCCTGAAACAGGTTAGAACGGATGAACACGCCACGAATATCACCCGGAGTGAGTTTTTTCTCGGTGGTAGTTTTTGTCATATCAACCATTTCGCTCACCTGTTAGTCCAGTTCGTTATCGAGATCGTTGTTACCAGCAGCCTGCGCTGGGGCACCCGCAACACGGTTGTATTTCGGGCTGAGCTGGATGTAGAGAATCGCCATCACGGCACCAATCACGCCCAGCGCAACGAGGTTGAAGTTGGTGAATGCTGCGGTGACGAAGCCGAGGTAGAAGAACGGCATCAGGTAGCCCGCGCGCATCATGTTGATGACCATCGCGTAACCTACCACGACGATCATACCGCCCGCGATGTTCAGACCGCTGGTGACCACTTCAGGAATCGCGTTCAGCATGCCCTGAACTTCACTGGTGCCAACAGAGATCGCAACGATAACCGCCGGGATTGCGATACGCATCGCCTGCAGGAACAGGGAAGACACGTGGATCCAGGAGAGTGCCGTGAGGTTGCCGTTCTCGGCCGCCTTATCCGCCGCGTGCTGGAAGGCCACGGTGATGGTACGAACGATGATGGTCAGCACCTGGCCTGCTGCGGCCAGAGGAATGGCAAGGGCAATACCTGCACCAATACTCTGATGACCGGCAATAACCAGAACGGTTGAGATGATAGAGGCCAGTGCGGCATCAGGCGCAACGGCGGCACCGATGTTCATCCAGCCCAGGGCGATCATTTCCAGCGTACCACCGATGATGATACCGGTTTTCATATCACCCAGAACGGCACCGATCAGCGTACAGGCCACCAGAGGGCGGTGGAACTGAAATTCATCAAGTACGGATTCCATACCCGCAATACACGCGACGATGAACACCAGCACAATCTGAAGAGTGGTAATCTCCATTGTACTTCTCCTATAACATAAGCTTTATGTGAAAAACCGGCGCGGGCTTATTTCCCAACTTTACCGATCAAATCCATCATTTTCAGTTTCTGGTCAGTGGAAACCTTACGGGCTTCCAGCTCAATACCGCGGGCATTCAGCTTGTTGAACGCCTCGATATCTTTCGCATCAACTGAAATCGCGTTGTTGACCTGCGTTTTGCCCTGACGGAAAGCCATACCGCCGATGTTCACGGAGGTGATTTTCACGCCGCCTTCAACAATGCGCTCGACGTCTGTCGGGTTAGTAAACAGAAGCATCACGCGTTCACCCGCATATTTCGGGTTGTTGTAAACGCGGATCATCTTGGCGACATCCACCACGTGCGCGGTAACGCCCGGTGGTGCAACCTGAGTCAGAAGGGTTTTACGGACAGTGTCGGCGGCCACTTCGTCACTGACCACGATGATACGCTGTACGTTGGTCTCTTTGGTCCAGCGAGTCGCAACCTGTCCGTGAATCAGACGGTCATCAATACGCGCCAGGCCGATAACCATGTAATCGTTCGGTCCCATCGGTTTTGCCGGTGCCGCTGCTTTCGGTGCCGCCGCAGCCGGGGCAGGGGCGGGTTTTTCAACCGGCTGAGCCTTCAGGGCTTTCACCCCTTCGCGGCCGGTTTCAACGGCCAGCGCGACCAGCTCATCGAAGCCTGGGTTGTCGTCGCGCGCCATAAAGGTTTCCACCAGCATGGGAATGTTTACCCCGGCGACGACTTCATAATGCTCTTTATCGACGACAATGCGGCTGGCAGCATTAAACGGACTGCCGCCCCATGTATCGACGAGAAACAGCACGCCTTTGCTGGTATCCAGCTTCGCGAGTTGAGCGTTGTACTTCTCAATCAGCGTCTCGGCATTTTCACCGGGAACGAAATCGATCCAGCCGACGTTTTCCTGCTCGCCCAACAGCATCTCTGCCGTTTTGAGTAGCTGCTCAGCAGCCCAACCATGTGTGCCTATGACAATAGCAATGGTCACTTGCTACCTCCTTTTATTATCATTAATACGCCTGCCGGGCAGGAGTACTGAGAATCGTATTGGCGAACCGAATCGATTCAGATAAGGGTTAGAGTTCAAAAAACTAAGACTTCCGCGAATTATTTTAGATAGTGAAAAAATAATTTATGTGATGAAGATCCGTAATTTAGCCACGCGTTACAGAATTATCTGTAGCGTATAGCCGCTGTGTTACAGAACTTTGCAAAGGAACGTAAATCTTTGCTAAAAACACAGTCTCTCTGATATGTTTAGCCTCCGTTTACTTGTTCAGGAGTATAGGGCTACAGCCCACTATATGGACCGTCACCGACGTCAGTCATCTACCAGGCCATTCCGCGCCTTTTTCACCGGCGAACCACGCCACGTATCAACTCTGTCTGCCTCTTATTTGCCCACGTTGAGTGGGGCACCGTTTTGTCATTCCTTTAGCAGGAGCTTGTCATGGAATTCTTAATGGACCCGTCAATCTGGGTGGGACTGCTCACGCTGGTCGTACTGGAGATCGTTCTCGGCATCGATAACCTGGTGTTTATCGCCATCCTTGCGGATAAGCTGCCGCCAAAACAGCGTGATAAAGCGCGTCTGATTGGACTCTCGCTGGCGCTGGTCATGCGACTGGGGCTGCTCTCCGTGATCTCGTGGATGGTCACGCTGACCAAACCGCTGTTCTCCGTCATGGATTACACCTTCTCCGGCCGTGATTTGATCATGCTAATCGGGGGGATATTCCTGCTCTTCAAAGCGACAACAGAGTTGCATGAACGGCTGGAGAACCGGCAGCATGATGATGGTCACGGTAAGGGCTACGCCAGCTTCTGGGTCGTGGTGCTGCAAATTGTGGTGCTGGATGCAGTCTTCTCGCTGGATGCGGTGATTACCGCGGTCGGTATGGTGAACCACCTGCCGGTGATGATGGCGGCTGTCGTGATTGCGATGGCGGTGATGCTGCTGGCCTCGAAACCGCTGACGCGCTTCGTCAACCAGCATCCGACGGTGGTCGTGCTCTGTCTGAGCTTCCTGCTGATGATTGGTTTGAGCCTGGTGGCGGAAGGTTTCGGCTTCCATATTCCGAAAGGCTACCTGTACGCCGCGATTGGCTTCTCGATCCTGATCGAACTGTTCAACCAGATTGCGCGTCGTAACTTTATTAAGCAGCAGTCAAATCAGCCGCTGCGTGCCCGAACGGCGGACGCCATTCTGCGCCTGATGGGCGGACGCCGTCAGGTGAACGTCCAGTCTGACCCTGAAAACCGTAACCCGGTGCCGGTTCCGGAAGGGGCATTTGTGGAAGAAGAACGCTACATGATTAACGGCGTGCTCTCCCTGGCCTCCCGCTCGCTGCGCGGCATCATGACGCCGCGCGGGGAAATTAGCTGGGTCGATGCGAACCTGAGCGTTGATGAAATTCGTCAGCAATTGCTCTCATCTCCGCACAGCCTGTTCCCGGTATGCCGCGGTGAACTGGATGAGATCATCGGCGTGGTTCGGGCGAAAGAGATGCTGGTGGCGCTGGAAGAGGGCGTCAACGTGGAGGCCATTGCAGCTTCGTCGCCGGCGATTGTCGTACCGGAAACGCTGGATCCGATCAACCTGCTGGGCGTATTGCGTCGCGCGCGCGGTAGCTTTGTTATCGTCACCAACGAGTTTGGTGTGGTACAGGGGCTGGTGACGCCGCTGGACGTGCTTGAAGCGATTGCCGGTGAATTCCCGGATGAAGACGAAACGCCTGAGATTGTGGCCGACGGCGAAGGCTGGCTGGTCAAAGGTGCGACCGACCTGCACGCGCTCTCGCATACGCTGGGGCTGGAAAACGTGGTTAACGATGAAGAAGACATCGCAACCGTGGCGGGGCTGGTTATCGCCGTAAACGGTCAGATCCCGCGCGTCGGGGATGTGATCGAGCTTCCTCCATTGCACATTACTATCGTTGAAGCTAACGACTACCGCGTCGATCTGGTCCGCATTGTTAAAGAACAGTCTGCACACGACGAAGACGAATAAGTCTGCTTAACGGGTACGATGTGCCCGCTACGATCTTCTGGCGGGGAAGATATTCCCGCCAGCCATTGTGGCGTTACTACCGCGCCTGCTTCTCTCTCAACCCGTTCGCTATTTAGCCGCTGCCTGATGTCAGGCCGAGCGCGAGCAGCCGCGACCGTAAAAGTGTAGTGGGGAAAGAAGAAGGAGACGAGAATGAAGGGAGAAATTCGCCCATCCGTTGCGGATGGGCGAAAGAGAGGATCAGTCGCACTGCACCTTAATGGCCAGACCGCCGCGCGACGTTTCACGGTACTTCGCGTTCATGTCTTTGCCGGTTTCGTACATGGTTTCGATAACCTTATCCAGCGACACGCGTGGTTCGCTGGTACGGCGCATCGCCATGCGCGAGGCGTTAATCGCTTTGACGGAGGCAATCGCGTTACGCTCAATGCACGGCACCTGCACCTGGCCTGCGACCGGATCACAGGTCAGACCGAGGTTATGCTCCATGCCAATTTCCGCCGCCACGCAAACCTGTTCAGGGCTTGCGCCCAGCAGCTCGGCCAAACCGGCCGCCGCCATGGAGCAGGCCACGCCTACTTCACCCTGACAGCCCACTTCAGCGCCTGAAATGGACGCGTTCATCTTGTACAGCGCGCCGATAGCGCCTGCCGCGAGGAAATAACGGATATAAATATCCGGCGTCACAGGCTCGATAAAGTGATCGTAGTAGGCCAGCACCGCCGGAACGATCCCGCACGCACCGTTGGTTGGCGCAGTCACGACGCGCCCCCCTGCGGCGTTCTCTTCGTTCACCGCCAGAGCAAACATGTTCACCCAGTCAACTACGTTCATCGGGTCGTTAGAGAATTTGTCCGTGGTCACCAGCATACGGCGCAGGGCAGAGGCACGACGCGGCACGCGCAGTGGCCCTGGCAGTACGCCTTCGGTGTTCATCCCGCGATCGATACAGGCGCGCATGGTTTGCCACACGTTGGCAAAATAGTCTTCGATCTCTTTTTTGCTGTGCAGCGCCAGCTCGTTCTGCATCACCATGCCGGACAGCGATAAGCCGGTCTCTTTGCAGTAGCCCAGCATCTCGGTGGCCGATTTGAACGGATAGGGCACGTTCACGTCGCCCGCGCTCTCTTTACCGAAATGCTCTTCGTCAACGATGAAGCCACCGCCGATGGAGTAGTAGGTTTTGCTGTAGAGCTCTTTTTCGCCGCTCCAGGCGTGGATAGTCATGCCGTTTTCATGCAGCGGCAGGTTGTCGCTGCGAAAACGCATGCCGTCATCCTGCGGAAAATCCACTTCGTGCTGACCGTTAGCCAGCAGCAGGCGACCGCGCGCTTCCACGTCGCGGATGAATGACGGGATGGCATCAATATCAACAGTGTCCGGCATATTGCCCGCCAGACCCATAATAATGGCGATATCGGTGTGGTGGCCTTTACCCGTTAATGACAGTGAACCGTAAACGTCTACGGCGACACGGGTAACGCTTTCCAGTAATCCTTTTTCGACCAGATCATCGACGAACTGTTTACCGGCCTTCATCGGCCCTACAGTGTGGGAAGAAGAAGGACCAATCCCCACTTTGAACATGTCGAATATACTAATCACTTTCACACTCCTGACAGGGTTACCGGGGTTCCAGTAACGATGTTATAACTGCGCATAGTGTAAGAGGGAACACCAACCTCGGCTTAACTATTCACATGAATTAAACTAATGGTTAACGATGGGTTTTGCTAATAGCGCGACGCGGATCGCAAACCTGCAAAAAAGGCTGGAATGTAAAGTATAGTCAAGGCTTCAGGCCGATTTGTAGCGCCAGTTCACGAATGATGCCCGCCGTCATGCCCCAGACAAAATAATGCTGATACCAGGACAACCAGACCCGATGGTCGTGCCCCCGGCGATGGATATCCAGCGGATGATAGCGGCTTAGCCGGAGCGCCTCTTCAAGCGGCATCTCAAACACCGCAGAGACTTCGTCGACGCTGGCGTGATACTGAAGATTGGGGGGGATAATGCCGACTACCGGCGTGACCTGAAAGCCGGTCACGCTGTCGACGGGCGGCAGCACGCCAATGACTTCCACCGCGTCAGGCGGGATCGCCACCTCCTCCTGCGCTTCCCGCAGCGCGGCGGCAATCAGCGACGCATCGGTGCTGTCCACCGCGCCTCCCGGGAAGGCCACCTGACCGGCGTGTTTGCGCATATGCGGCGAACGCTGCGTAAGCAGCAGGCCCGGCTGTTCCCGGCGCACCACCGGGATCAGCACCGCCGCCTGACGCTGATTCAGCGTGGCGCGGTTGACCTGCGGCCGTAGCAGCTGAAAGCGCGACAGAAAATCATCCAGCGTCAGGTTCTCTTTGTCCACCGTTAGTTCTCCAGTTGCTTCAGGATGCGGTTCACCTTATCAAAGGTTTCCTGATATTCCGCCTCGACCTGGCTGTCCGCCACAATGCCGCCGCCCGCAGAACAGTACAGATTGCCGCCGCAGGCCGTCAGCGTGCGAATGGTAATGCTGGTATCCATGGTGCCGCACAGGCTGATATAGCCGATGCTGCCGCACCAGGCGTTGCGGCGGTGCGGTTCCAGTTCGTCGATGATTTCCATGGCGCGAATTTTTGGCGCACCGGTGATGGAGCCGCCCGGGAACGCGGCCCGGAGCAGATCGCAGGCGGTGCGAGAGGCGGGCAGACGCGCGGTGATGGTGCTGACCAGATGATGCACTGCCGGGAAAGGCTCGACGACGAACAGCTCCGGCACGCGCACGCTGCCTGGTTCGGCGACCCGGCCAATATCGTTACGCATCAGGTCGACAATCATCAGGTTTTCGGCGCGATCCTTCGGTGACCCGGCGAGTTTCTCCGCCTGCTGGCGATCGGCGTCCGGATCGGCAAGGCGCGGCAGCGTGCCTTTAATCGGGCGGGTCTGAATCGTCCCTTCCGCCAGATGGATAAAACGCTCCGGCGACAGGCTGAGGATGGCCCCCTGTTTCAGACGTACAAACGCGCTGAACGGAGCCCTGTTGTTGGCATTGAGACGGGTAAACGCCTGCCACTCGTCCCCCTGGTATGCTGCCTGGAAACGCTGGGCAAGGTTAACCTGATAGCAGTCGCCGCTTTGCAGATAGGCCTGCACGCGGGAGAATTTTTCCGCGTATTCCGGCGCGGTCATGTTTGAGCGCCAGCCGGAGGTCAGGGTGAACGCCTCAGCTGGAGCAGGCTGTTGTGCCTCAAGCCAGGCCAGACGCGCCTGCACGTCATCATGGCTCAGCAGGGAGACCCTTTTTTTCTGGTGGTCCACAATCAACGCCCAGTCATACAGCCCCACGGCCATGTCCGGCAGGGCAATATCCGCCTGCGCATGCTCGGGCAGCATCTCGAAGCGGCGACCCAAATCGTAGCCAAACAGGCCCAGCGCGCCGCCCTGGAAGGGCAGGTCCAGGTTAGGGGTAGCGGATAAGCCCAGCGCGTTGATTTCCTGCTGAAGCTGCATCAGCGGATCGTCCGTCGTCGACAGATCGTCGGTCGTCAGCGTTTTCAGGGGATCGGCCACCAGAATATCGAAGCGGCTGTACGGGTGATCCGCATGGCCGGAGTGCAGCAGCATGGCAAAAGGAAGATGGCTCAGACGGGCAAACCAGAACTCAGCGGCGTCAGCGCGCCAGGGTAAGGTAACAACAATGGGGAAGCGCATGTTCATGTATGGCATACTACCGGGCAGCGTGAAATAATTAGCGCGAATAATTTAGCAGGAGTTGACGATGTTTGCAGGTTTACCTTCTCTGAGCCATGAACAGCAGCAGAAAGCGGTTGAGCGAATTCAGGAACTGATGTCCCAGGGGATGAGCAGCGGACAGGCGATTTCCCAGGTGGCGGAGGAGCTGCGCGCCACCCATACCGGCGAGCGGATCGTGGCGCGTTTTGAGGATGAAGATGAAGAGTAATCGGGCTTAAACCGCCGCGATAATCTTGATCTCAACCTTGTATTCCGGTTTCATCAGCGTGGCCTGTACGGTGCAGCGTACAGGCGCGTGACCCGCCACCACCCACGCATCCCAGGCTTTATTCATCGCCGCGAAATCGTCTTTATTTGCCAGGAAAATGGTCGCATCCAGAATGCGGGATTTATCGCTGCCCTGTTTTTTCAGCACCGCGTCAATCTGCGCCAGGGTATTCGCCGTCTGTTCGAACGCATCCGCGTCCAGATTTGACGGTACACCGGTGTAATACAGCGTCTGGTTATGGATCACCACATCAGACCAGCGGGCTTCGGCATCAATGCGCACAATTGTCATAAACGTTTCCTCGTTATTTTTCGTCGTCAGGCGGCAAGACTGCCATATTGTTCTGCCGTCGTCACTATTTGGGGTGGCACAGGAGAAGATGGGCTGACATAATCCCTGTGCAAAAATACAGTGAGAGAGCAACGTGGCAGACGATTTTTCCCCTGAAGGTCAATTAGCGCAGGCGATCCCCGGCTTCAAGCCCCGTGAGCCTCAGCGACAGATGGCGCACGCCGTTGCCCGCGCCATTGATCAGGCCCAGCCGCTGGTGGTTGAAGCCGGAACCGGCACGGGTAAGACCTATGCTTACCTTGCGCCGGCGCTGCGGGCGAAAAAGAAAGTGATAATTTCCACCGGATCGAAAGCGCTGCAGGATCAGCTCTACAGCCGCGATCTGCCTACCGTAGCAAAAGCGCTGAAATACAAAGGACGCCTGGCACTGCTGAAGGGGCGCTCCAACTATCTCTGCCTGGAGCGACTCGAACAACAGGCGCTGGCCGGCGGCGATCTGCCGGTACAAACCCTGAGCGACGTCATCATCCTGCGCGCCTGGGCGAACCAGACCGAAGAGGGCGATATCAGCACCTGCGCGAGCGTGCCGGAAGACTCCCCGGCCTGGCCGCTGGTGACCAGCACCAACGACAATTGCCTCGGCAGCGACTGCCCGCTGTATAAAGACTGTTTTGTGGTGAAAGCGCGCAAAACAGCGATGGACGCAGACGTGGTGGTGGTGAACCACCACCTGTTCCTCGCGGACATGGTGGTTAAGGACAGCGGTTTCGGCGAGCTGATCCCGGAGGCGGACGTGATGATCTTCGATGAAGCCCATCAGTTGCCGGATATCGCCAGCCAGTATTTCGGCCAGTCGCTCTCCAGCCGCCAGCTACAGGATCTGGCGAAAGATTTTACCATTGCCTACCGTACCGAACTCAAAGATACCCAGCAGCTGCAGAAGTGTGCCGACCGTCTGGCGCAAAGCGCACAGGATTTCCGCTTACAGCTTGGCGAGCCGGGCTATCGCGGCAACCTGCGCGAATTGCTGGCGGACAAAAATATCCAGCGCGCGCTGCTGCTGCTCGATGATGCACTTGAGCTCTGCTACGACGTGGCGAAGCTGTCCCTCGGACGCTCCGCGCTGCTTGACGCCGCCTTTGAACGCGCCACGCTCTATCGCGGGCGGCTCAAACGGCTAAAAGAGATCAACCAGCCGGGGTTCAGCTACTGGTATGAATGCACCTCACGGCACTTTACCCTGGCGCTCACGCCGCTGACGGTGGCCGATAAATTCAAAGAGGTGATGGCGCAGAAGCCGGGAAGCTGGATCTTCACTTCCGCAACCCTGTCTGTAAATGACGATCTGCACCACTTCACCGAACGCCTCGGTATTGAGCAGGCGGAATCACTGCTGCTGCCCAGCCCGTTTGATTACGAAAAGCAGGCGCTGCTTTGCGTGCCACGCAATCTCCCGCTGCCGAACCAGCCGGGGGCGGCGCGGCATCTCGCAGCGATGCTCAAGCCGATGATTGAGGCCAACAACGGGCGCTGCTTTATGCTCTGCACCTCACACGCCATGATGCGCGATCTCGCCGAGCAGTTTCGCGCCACCATGACCCTCCCTGTGCTGCTGCAGGGCGAAACCAGCAAAGGCCAGCTGCTGCAGCAGTTCGTCAGCGCCGGTAATGCCCTGCTGGTGGCAACCAGCAGCTTCTGGGAAGGGGTGGACGTGCGCGGCGACACGCTCTCGCTGGTGATCATCGATAAGCTGCCGTTCACGTCGCCGGACGATCCTCTGCTCAAGGCGCGGATGGAAGACTGCCGTCTGCGCGGCGGCGATCCGTTTGACGAGGTTCAGCTGCCGGATGCGGTCATTACGCTTAAGCAGGGGGTAGGGCGCTTAATCCGTGACGTCACCGATCGCGGCGTGCTGGTCATCTGCGATAACCGGCTGGTGATGCGTCCTTACGGCGCAACCTTTCTCGCCAGCCTGCCGCCCGCCCCGCGTACGCGGGACATTAAACGCGCGGTGCGTTTCCTGGCAAACCCAACGGCGGAGTAATTCGCTCCGGAGTGTGCTAAGATGCGCGCCATTTTGTGACTGACCCTTGCGAGAGCGCGACGACTGATGCGAATTCTGGCTATTGATACCGCGACAGAGGCTTGCTCTGTCGCACTGTTGAACGACGGTGCTGTTTCTGCCCATTTCGAAGAGTGCCCACGGGAACATACCCAACGCATTCTCCCCCTGGTTAAAGCCATTTTAACCCAGGGCAACACCTCCTTAACCGACCTCGACGCGCTGGCCTTTGGCCGCGGTCCCGGCAGCTTTACGGGCGTGCGCATTGGGATTGGCATCGCGCAGGGGCTGGCGCTGGGCGCTGACCTGCCGATGATCGGCGTCTCTACGCTTGCGACGATGGCGGAGGGTGCCTGGCGCATGACGGGCGCGACCCGCGTGCTCGCCGCTATTGACGCTCGCATGGGTGAAGTTTACTGGGCGGAATATACCCGCGATGAAAACGGCGTCTGGCACGGCGAAGAGACGGAAGCAGTGCTTAAGCCTGAAGCCGTTACTGAGCGCCTGAAGCAGCTGTCCGGCGAATGGGCGACCGTCGGCACGGGCTGGCCGGCGTGGCCAGAGATGGCGAGCGGCACCGGGTTGACGCTGGTGGACGGCAACATGCTCCTGCCTGCGGCAGAAGATATGCTCCCGATTGCCCGTCAACTGCTTGCAGCAGGAAAAACCGTGGCCGTTGAACACGCGGAACCGGTTTATTTGCGAAACACCGTCGCGTGGAAGAAACTTCCGGGCCGCGAGTGAATCTCAGTAACATGAACTGAGAAAAAGGAGTCGCATCATGGCGGTTCAGACTAAAGTAGTACGCCTTTTTATGGCAGGCGCGGTTGCCATAGCACTGAGCGGTTGCGTAACCGTACCTGATGCGATCAAGGGCAGCAGCCCGACGCCACAGCAGGATCTGGTTCGGGTAATGAATGCGCCCGAGCTTTACGTCGGCCAGGAAGCCCGCTTCGGTGGGAAAGTGATCGACGTGCAGAACCAGCAGGGGAAAACCCGTCTGGAAATTGCCACGGTACCGCTCGACAGCGGCGCGCGTCCCGTACTCGGTGAAGCCTCTCGCGGGCGTATCTATGCCGACGTTAGTGGTTTCCTCGACCCGGTCGATTTTCGTGGACAGCTGGTAACCGTTGTCGGGCCGATTACCGGTTCGGTGCAGGGCAAAATCGGCAACACGCCGTATAAATTTATGACCATGCAGGTGAACGGCTATAAGCGCTGGCGTATCGCCCAGCAGGTGGTGATGCCGCCTCAGCCAATCGACCCGTGGATGTGGGGTCCACATCCTTATCGTTACGGTTATCCGGGATGGGGCTGGTATAACCCGGGCCCCGCACAGGTGCAAACGATCGTAACTGAGTAACTTACTGTTATTGTTAAGAAAGAGACAGCGGCTCAGCCGCTGTCTCTGTTTTTTTACGGATAAAACGAAAAAAAAGAGTGACGCGCTTCGCAACCTGCAATCTGAACAATTAATAAACTGGTACGCTGAGTTAATATAATGTTAACAAACTGTTTATTATCGGGGCTGTGATGACGACGAACACTCATTTCAGAGGTGATGCATTGCAAAAGGTTTGGCTTAACCGTTATCCCGCAGATGTGCCTGCGGAGATCAATCCTGACCGTTATCAATCCCTGGTGGAATTATTTGAGCACTCGGTAAGACGTTACGCAGACCAGCCCGCGTTTGTGAATATGGGCGAGGTGATGACGTTCCGTAAGCTTGAGGAGCGTAGCCGGGCGTTTGCGGCTTATCTGCAGGAAGGACTTGGGCTGCAAAAAGGGGATCGCGTCGCGCTGATGATGCCGAACCTGCTGCAATACCCGGTGGCGCTGTTCGGCATCCTGCGTGCCGGGATGATTGTCGTCAACGTTAACCCGCTTTACACGCCGCGCGAGCTGGAACATCAGCTGAACGACAGCGGGGCGGTGGCGATTGTCATTGTTTCTAACTTTGCCCATACCCTGGAAAAAGTGGTCGACAAAACCCAGGTGAAGCACGTCATCCTGACGCGCATGGGCGATCAGCTTTCCACCGCCAAAGGGACGCTGGTTAACTTTGTCGTTAAATACGTCAAACGTCTGGTACCAAAATACCACCTGCCGGATGCTATCTCCTTCCGCCGCGCGCTGCATGCGGGCTATCGCATGCAGTACGTCAAGCCTGAAGTCGTCTCCGAAGACCTGGCCTTCCTGCAATACACGGGCGGCACTACCGGCGTGGCCAAAGGGGCGATGCTGACCCACCGCAACATGCTGGCGAACCTTGAGCAGGTCAATGCCACCTACGGGCCGCTGCTGCATCCGGGTAAAGAGCTGGTAATCACCGCGCTGCCGCTGTATCACATCTTCGCGCTGACCATGAACTGCCTGCTGTTTATCGAGCTGGGCGGGCAAAACGTATTGATCACCAACCCGCGCGATATCCCGGGTCTGGTGAAAGAGCTGGCAAAATACCCGTTTACCGCCATGACCGGGGTGAACACCCTGTTTAACGCGCTGCTCAACAACAAAGAGTTCCAGCAGCTTGATTTCTCCACGCTGCATCTATCCGCGGGCGGCGGCATGCCGGTTCAGCAGGCGGTGGCCGAGCGCTGGGTGAAGCTAACCGGGCAATATCTGCTGGAAGGCTATGGCCTGACGGAATGTGCCCCACTGGTGAGCGTCAACCCGCACGATATCGACTACCACAGCGGCAGCATCGGCCTGCCGGTCCCGTCGACGGAAGCAAAGCTGGTGGATGATGAGGATAACGAAGTGCCTCACGGCGAGCCGGGCGAGCTGTGCGTCAGAGGGCCGCAGGTGATGCTGGGTTACTGGCAGCGTCCTGATGCGACCGACGAAATCATTAAAGACGGCTGGCTTCACACCGGCGATATTGCGGTGATGGATGACGAAGGCTTCCTGCGCATCGTCGATCGCAAAAAAGATATGATCCTGGTCTCCGGCTTCAACGTCTATCCGAACGAAATCGAAGACGTGGTGATGCAGCACAGCGGCGTGCTGGAAGTGGCGGCGGTGGGCGTTCCTTCCGGCAGCAGCGGTGAAGCGGTGAAGATATTTGTGGTCAAGAAAGATCCTTCTCTTACCGAGGAAGCGCTGATAACGTTTTGTCGCCGTCAGCTGACGGGCTATAAAGTGCCGAAGCTGGTGGAATTCCGCGATGAGCTGCCGAAATCCAACGTTGGGAAGATATTACGACGAGAATTACGTGACGAAGCCCGTGCCAAAGTAGACAATAAGGCCTGAGCTTCACGTTAATCGCCCAGACGCCGGTTAAGCCGGCGTTTTTTATGGGCGCAAACAAAAGAGAATCCGATTTGAATTACCAGATGATCACGACCAACGACGAGCTGGCTTCGCTGTGCGAAGTGACGCGCGACTTTCCTGCCATCGCTCTGGATACCGAGTTTGTCCGTACTCGCACCTATTATCCACAGCTGGGTTTGATACAGATGTACGACGGTAAGCACGTCTCGCTGATCGACCCGCTCGGCATTACCGACTGGGCGCCGATGCGTGACCTGCTGCTGGATACTGCGGTAACGAAATATCTGCATGCGGGCAGTGAAGATCTGGAAGTTTTTCTTAACACCTTTGGCATCATGCCTCAGCCGCTGATTGATACGCAGATCCTCGCGGCGTTCAGCGGTCGTCCGCTGTCGTGGGGCTTTGCCGCGATGGTGGAGGAGTACACGGGCCTGACGCTGGATAAAAGTGAATCCCGTACCGACTGGCTGGCGCGTCCGCTTACCGAGCGTCAGCTGGAATATGCGGCGGCAGACGTGTTTTACCTGCTGCCGATTGCCGGACAGCTGATGAAAGAGGCGGAAGCCTCCGGCTGGCTCTCTGCCGCGCTGGACGAGTGCCGTATGACGCAGCAGCGTCGCCAGGAAGTGGTTGACCCGAAAGAGGCCTGGCGTGATATCACCAACGCCTGGCAGCTTCGCACGCGTCAGCTGGCCTGCCTGCAGCTGTTAGCGGACTGGCGTTTGCGTAAAGCGCGCGAGCGCGATCTGGCCGTGAATTTTGTGGTGCGTGAAGAGCATCTCTGGGCGGTCGCGCGCTATATGCCGGGCAGCCTGGGCGAGCTGGACAGCATTGGCCTTTCCGGCAGCGAGATCCGTTTCCATGGTAAAACCCTGCTGGCGCTGGTCGCCAAAGCGCAGGCGCTGCCGGAGGATGCACTGCCTGAGACGCTGCTGAATCTCATGGATATGCCGGGCTATCGTAAAGCATTCAAGGATATCAAAGCGCTGGTGCAGGATGTCGCAACGGAAAGCAAGCTGAGCGCTGAACTGCTGGCGTCACGCAGACAAATTAACCAGCTGCTGAACTGGCACTGGAAGCTGAAACCGCAGAATGGCGTGCCGGAACTGATGGCTGGCTGGCGCGGGGTATTGATGGCCGATCGCCTGAATACCTTGCTGGAAGGTTATCCGCGATAAAAATATGCCGGGCGATATACCCGGCATATTCCCCCCGGTGGCGCTGCGCTTACCGGGGCTACGACACCAGGAACCTACGGACGCGACTCTTCCGCTTCCGGAAGCGTTACGTTCAGCTCCAGAATCGAAATATCCCCGTCTTTTTGCTCCAGCTGTACGGTGACCATCTCCGGGTCAATCTGCACATACTTACAGATCACTTCCAGGATGTCCTTGCGCAGCTGCGGCAGGTAGTGAGGCTCGGCGTCGCTACGACGACGCTCCGCAACGATAATTTGCAGGCGTTCTTTTGCGATGTTGGCGGTGCTTTTTTTCCGCGAGAGAAAAAAGTCCAGTAATGCCATAACTTATCCTCCGAACAGGCGTTTGAGGAAACCTTTCTTCTCTTCTTCAATGAAGCGGAAAGGACGTTCTTCTCCCAGCAGACGGTCAACGGTATCGGCGTAAGCTTTACCTGCATCTGCCGTTGTATCAAGGATCACGGGCTCGCCCTGGTTAGAGGCGCGTAACACGGACTGGTCTTCCGGGATAACGCCAACCAGTTTAATGCGCAGGATCTCCAGCACGTCTTCCATGCTCAGCATGTCACCTTTGTTTACGCGACCCGGGTTATAGCGGGTCAGCAGCAGGTGCTCTTTGATCGGATCCTGGCCATTTTCCGCACGGCGGGATTTGGAGGCCAGAATACCGAGAATACGGTCGGAGTCACGCACGGAGGAGACTTCCGGGTTGGTGGTGATGATCGCTTCATCAGCAAAGTAGAGCGCCATCAGGGCACCGGTTTCAATGCCGGCAGGGGAGTCACAGACGATGAAGTCGAACTCCATTTTTTTCAGCTCGTCGAGCACCTTTTCCACGCCTTCACGGGTCAGGGCATCTTTATCACGCGTCTGAGAAGCCGGAAGAATGAAGAGGTTCTCGGTGCGCTTGTCTTTAATCAGCGCCTGGTTCAGCGTGGCATCGCCCTGAATGACGTTCACGAAGTCATATACGACGCGACGCTCACATCCCATGATGAGGTCGAGGTTACGCAGACCGATATCGAAGTCGATAACGACGGTTTTCTTTCCCTTCTGGGCCAAACCAGTAGCGATGGCCGCGCTGGAGGTGGTCTTGCCAACGCCTCCTTTACCCGAAGTAACAACAATAATGCGTGCCATAGAAATTCCTTGTTAAAAAGGGATTAATTCAACGGTTGAACGGTCAACGCGTCGTCTGCCAGAAGCAGGCGAGCCGCTTTGCCATAAAATTCGGCTGGGATCTTGTCGCTCAGCCAATATTCACCTGCGATGGACACCAGTTCCGCCGTCAGGTGAGTACAAAATATTTGCGCGTCCCGATCGCCACTTGCGCCCGCGAGCGCACGTCCACGCATCATACCGTAAACGTGAATATTGCCATCTGCAATAAGCTCTGCGCCAGCACTGACGTGGCTTGTAACAATTAGATCACAGTTTGGCGCATAAATGCGCTGACCGGAACGAACCGGCACATCAATCATTCGCGTTTTTGTGAGAGCGGTAACGTTTTGCGCCGCAGGAGGGGGCGTTTGTACGGCAGCGGGTGCTGCACGTGGGGTTTTTTCTTTGCCTTCATTAAGAAGAGGCAGCCCCGCACGGTCGATTTCCGCTTTCAGCTCGGGATCTTTGCAGCCGCTGATGCCGACAATACGCAGCCCGGTAGAGGAGACCGCCTGCTGGAGACGTGTCCAGTTAACTGGCGCCTCAAGACCGCTGACGTTGATGACGACGGGGGCGTGCTTCAGAAAGGCGGGAGCCTGGGCGATTTTGTCTTCTAACGCCTGACGAATAACCTCGGGTTTTGCATCATGCAAATGAACCACTGATAAGGTGAAGCTACTGCCTTTAAGCTCGATGGGCGTGTTTGACATCCTGGCCTTACTCAATTTGCTATTAACCGCAACCATTCGCTGCGATATTCCGAAGAGTATCAGGCATGTTATAGTCAGGAGTATATTGAGGCAAGCAACCACCCATTAATTCAGAGTAAAAACATGTTTTGTGTGATCTACAGAAGTACAAGCCGTGACCAGACCTATCTTTATGTCGAAAAGAAAGACGATTTTTCACGCGTGCCGGAAGAATTAATGAAGAACTTTGGCCGACCACAGCTGGCGATGCTGCTGCCGCTGGACGGCCGTAAGAAACTGGTGAATGCCGATCTGGAAAAAGTGAAAACGGCATTAGCCGAGCAGGGCTATTATTTACAGCTTCCACCGCCGCCTGAGAATTTATTAAAACAGCACCTCGAGGCGTCCGGGAAAAAATAGCCTCAGCTGTTTTCGGGCATAACACATCAACCGATTAGGGGTCGAGCATGTATCAACATCATAACTGGCAAGGTGCATTACTGGATTATCCCGTCAGCAAAGTGGTCTGCGTGGGCAGCAACTATGCGAAGCATATTCAGGAGATGGGCAGCGCAACCCCAGAAGAGCCGGTCCTGTTTATTAAGCCCGAGACGGCGCTATGCGACATCCGCCAGCCGCTGGCGCTGCCGCAGGGGCTGGGGTCCGTACATCACGAAGTAGAGCTTGCCGTGCTGATCGGCGCCACGCTGCGCCAGGCTTCCGAAGAGCATGTCGAGAAAGCGATTGCCGGCTACGGCGTGGCGCTGGATCTGACCCTGCGCGACGTGCAGGGCAAAATGAAGAAGGCAGGGCAGCCGTGGGAAAAAGCCAAAGGATTTGATAACGCATGTCCGATTTCAGGGTTTGTTCCGGTGAATGAATTTACCAACGATCCGCAGGACACTCCGCTCAGCCTGAAGGTTAACGGCGAGATCCGCCAGCAGGGCACCACGGCAGATATGATCCACAAGATTGTGCCGCTGATCGCCTACATGAGCCGTTTCTTCACCCTGAAGCCGGGCGATGTGATCCTCACCGGCACGCCAGAAGGCGTGGGCCCGCTCGCCAGCGGCGATGAGCTTGAGGTCGGTTTTAACGGCCTGTCGCTAAAAACCCGCATGCTGTAACCGCATCTTGCCGCCTGCAAAGGGCGGCAAAACTTGCAACCACGTGCCAGACTCGTTATAAGGTGCGCTTTCTTTTGACGTGTGGACATCCTGATGAACGACATTCCTTTCTGGCAAAGCAAAACTCTTGACCAAATGACCGACGCGGAGTGGGAATCGTTGTGCGACGGCTGCGGGCAGTGCTGCCTGCACAAGCTGATGGATGAAGACTCCGATGAGATCTATTTCACCAACGTCGCCTGCAGGCAACTGAACATTAAAACCTGCCAGTGCCGCAACTACGAACGCCGCTTCGAGTTCGAGCCGGACTGCATCAAGCTCACCCGTGAAAATCTGCCGACTTTTGAGTGGCTGCCGCACACCTGCGCGTATCGCCTGCTGGCGGAAGGGAAAGAACTGCCGAACTGGCATCCGCTGCTGACCGGTTCAAAGGCGGCGATGCACGGCGAGCGGATTTCGGTGCGCCACATTGCGGTGAAGGAGTCCGAGGTACGGGACTGGGAAGATCACATCATGAATCACCCTAATCGGTGATAATAAAAAACCCGCCGTGGCGGGTTTTTGCTTTTACCTTCCAAACAAATCGCGTTTCTTCGGTTTGAACGGCTGAGCAATCAGCACCAGCAGCGCCACGACGAAGTAGGCCACAAAAATGCCCACCAGCCACTGCGGCATCTCCAGCGTCAGGAATTCCCACTGACGTACGGAGCAGTCACCGGATGCGACAAACACCTGCGGAAGCCACTTATCCAGCGGCAGCCAGCTCGGGAAGCGGGCGGCGAAATCACAGGTCATAAACGGTGACGGATGCAGCTGCATCATGGTGTGCTGCCAGGAAAGCTCAATCCCTTTCCAGGCGCTGTACAGCCAGATGGCAATACCCACATAGCGCAACGGCGTTTTTGGGGCAATTGCGCCCACCAGGCCTGCACCCATAATGCCGAACAGCGCGCAGCGCTCGTAGATGCACAGCACGCAGGGCTTGAGTCCCATCACGTGCTGGAACCACAGCGCAACCATTTCCAGCGCAAAGGCGGTCAGGGCCATCGACAACCACGCTCCGCGACCGCGGGAGCACTGGTTTAAAAATCTCAACATAATCATTTCCCTGGAACATGCTTAGAAAGCGCAGTGTAAACGAATTTTAATGCGCCGCAAGTATACCCGCTTGTAGCAGCCATTGCGTACAGGGAACGAGAGTAATTTTGATGCACAGCAAACCAACAACGGTGAGCACCAGCGTGTACGGCAGCGCCATCCAGACCATTCTTCCATAAGAAAGCCGTATGAGCGGCGCCAGCGCCGAGGTCAGCAGGAAGAGAAATGCCGCCTGGCCGTTCGGTGTTGCAACGGAGGGCAGGTTTGTTCCGGTGTTGATGGCCACCGCCAGCAGGTCGAACTGCCCGGTGCTGACGATCCCTTGCTCCATCGCCGCTTTGGCCTCATTGATATACACCGTCCCGACAAAGACGTTATCGGAAATAGAGGACAACAGACCGTTAAAGAGATAGAACAGCGTAAGCTGCGAGTCCGGCGAGGCCTGAAGCACAAACGCGATAATTGGTGCGAAAAGGCGTTGGTCAATAATCACCGCCACGACCGCAAAAAAGACCGCCAGCAGCGCGGTAAACGGCAGGGCTTCGGTAAAGGCTTTACCAATAGCATGTTCGTCCGTTACCCCGCTAAAGGTGGTGGCAAGAATAATGACGGAGAGGCCAATCAACCCGACTTCGGCAAGATGCAACGCCAGCGCGGCGATAAGCCAGATGCCGATGATCCCCTGCGCAATCAGACGCAGCGTCTCCTGGCGCGTACGCTGTTTGCGGCTCTGCTCGTCAAATTTATGCAGTTCATTGCGAACCGGTTCAGGCAGCTGTGCGCCGTAGCCGAACAGCCTGAATTTTTCGACCAGAATGCAGGTCGCTAACCCGCAGACCAGCACAGGCACGCTGACGGGGGCCATGCGCAGGAAAAACTCGCCAAAATGCCATTCAGCCGCTTGCGCGATGATCAGGTTTTGCGGCTCGCCCACCATGGTCATCACGCCGCCCAGCGCCGTACCGACCCCTGCGTGCATCATCAGGCTGCGCAGAAACGCGCGGAACTGTTCCAGCACGTCGCGGTTATGCGCCTCGACGTGGCTATCGTCCTGTAAATCCTCACTTGGGCGAGAGGAGGCCACGCGGTGATAAATGCCGTAAAATCCGACGGCGACGCTGATCACCACCGCGACAACGGTGAGTGCATCCAGGAAGGCCGACAGAAAGGCGGCGGCAAGGCAAAACGCCAGCGAGAGGATCGTTTTTGACGTAATGCTCAGCAGCAGGCGGGTAAAGATAAACAGCAGCAGCTGTTTCATAAAGTAGATACCGGCCACCATAAAAATGAGCAGCAGTAGCACTTCCAGATTGGAGGCCAGCTCTGCTTTTACATGCTCTGCGGACGTCATGCCGATGACAACGGCTTCAAATGCCAGCAAACCGCCGGGCAGCAGGGGATAACACTTCAGCGCCATGGCCAGGGTGAAGATAAATTCTGCCACCAGCAGCCACCCGGCGATAAACGGATCCACGCTAAAAATGAGGGGATTAACGACCAGGAAAACCAGCAGTATCAGTTTGTACCAGTCAGGAGAATAGCCTAAAAAATTGCGCCACAGCGCGCGCCCAAAAGAAATTTCCACAACAGACGTCCTTCCCGTTAAGTAATACAAAACATCAGTATACGCAAAAATCGCGGCCCGGAGGCGGATAAGACCGCATTGTAAATTTCACAAAAATGAAACGGCGATCCCTCTTTTCTCACTTTGCCGCGCTACCTGCCGTTGCACGCCTCTGGTATGATGAGTCCAATTTGCAAAAAGCTGTGTAATGGAAATCTCACTATGGTCATTAAGGCGCAGAGCCCGGCGGGTTTCGCGGAAGAGTACATCATTGAAAGCATCTGGAATAATCGTTTCCCTGCGGGGTCCATTCTTCCGGCTGAACGCGAACTCTCTGAACTGATTGGCGTCACTCGCACCACGCTGCGTGAAGTGCTTCAGCGACTGGCGCGTGATGGATGGTTGACGATCCAGCACGGCAAGCCAACAAAGGTAAACAACTTCTGGGAAACCTCGGGGCTGAACATTCTTGAAACGCTGGCGCGCCTCGACCACGAAAGCGTGCCGCAGCTGATTGATAATCTGCTCTCCGTGCGCACCAACATCGCGACTATTTTTATTCGTACCGCTTTCCGTCAGCATCCTGAAGATGCGCTTGCGGTGCTGGCCAGCGCGAATGAAGTTGAAGATCACGCCGACGCCTTTGCCACCCTCGATTACAACGTGTTTCGCGGCCTGGCGTTTGCCTCCGGCAACCCGGTTTACGGCCTGATCCTCAACGGTATGAAAGGGCTCTATACCCGCATTGGTCGTCACTACTTCGCTAACCCTGAAGCCCGCAGTCTGGCGCTGGGCTTCTACCATAAGCTGAGCAAGCTCTGCACCGAAGGCCTGCACGATCAGGTATATGAAACCGTACGCCGCTACGGCCACGACTCCGGTGAAATCTGGCACCGTATGCAGAAAACGCTGCCGGGCGATTTGGCGATTCAGAGCCGCTGAAATAAAAAACCTCTCAATCGAGAGGTTTTTTTTCGCCCGGTGGCGCTACAGCGTATTCAACCGCGCCGGGCAGCGTTCCAGCAGCTCCACGCTGCCGTCCTCATTCTGCTGCTCCAGCTGCACGTCAAAGCCCCACAGGCGGTGCACGTGCTTCAGCACCTCTTTACGTCCTTTATCCAGCGGCGCGCGGTTGTGCGGGATATAGCGCAGCGTCAGGGAGCGGTCGCCGCGCAGATCCACGTTCCACACCTGAATATTGGGTTCAAGGTTGCTCAGGTTGTACTGGGAGGAGAGGCGGGAGCGGATCTCCCGGTATCCTTCCTCGTTGTGGATCGCGGAGATCTCCAGATAGTTGTTGCGGTCATCGTCCAGTACGGTGAAGAAGCGGAAATCGCGCATGATCTTCGGCGACATGAACTGGCTGATAAAGCTCTCATCCTTAAAGTCGCGCATCGCAAAATGCAGCGTTTCCAGCCAGTCAGAACCGGCGATATCCGGGAACCAGTACTTGTCCTCTTCCGTTGGCGACTGGCAGATGCGCTTAATATCCTGGAACATCGCAAAGCCCAGCGCATACGGGTTAATCCCACTGTACCACGGGCTGTTGTAGGGCGGCTGGAACACCACGTTAGTATGGCTGTGGAGGAATTCCATCATGAACCGCTCGGTGACTTTCCCCTCGTCATACAGATGGTTGAGGATGGTGTAGTGCCAGAATGTTGCCCAGCCTTCGTTCATCACCTGGGTCTGTTTCTGCGGATAGAAATACTGGCTCACCTTACGCACGATACGCAAAATCTCGCGCTGCCACGGCTCCAGCAGCGGGGCGTTCTTCTCCATAAAATAGAGCAAGTTTTCCTGCGGCTCGGACGGATAACGACGCGCTTCGGCAATCGTTTTTTCCTCCTCACGCTTCGGCAGGGTGCGCCACAGCATGTTCACCTGGCTCTGCAGATACTCCTCGCGGCTTTTCTGCCGGGCTTTCTCCTCCTGCAGTGAGATTTTCTGCGGGCGTTTATAGCGGTCCACGCCGTAGTTCATCAGCGCGTGGCAGGAGTCGAGCAGCTTCTCTACCTCGTCCACGCCGTAGCGCTCTTCGCAGTCGGTAATGTATTTACGGGCGAAGATCAGGTAATCGACGATGGAGCTGGCGTCCGTCCAGCTGCGGAACAGATAGTTATTTTTAAAGAAGGAGTTATGGCCGTAGCAGGCGTGCGCCATCACCAGCGCCTGCATGGTAATGGTGTTCTCTTCCATCAGATAGGCGATACACGGGTTGGAGTTAATGACGATCTCATACGCCAGCCCCTGCTGGCCGTGCTTGTACAGCCGCTCCGTTTCAATGAATTTTTTACCAAACGACCAGTGCGGATAGTTGATCGGCATCCCGACGCTGGAGTAAGCGTCCATCATCTGTTCGGAGGTAATCACCTCAATCTGATGGGGATAGGTATCCAGGCGATACAGTTTTGCCACCCGGTCGATTTCGGCTAGGTAGACATCCAGCAGCTCGAAGGTCCAGTCGGGTCCATCGCTCAGACGTGTGTTGTCCTTGTTCAGGGAATCAATAGTAGCCATTAGCGCGCCCTCGTTGTGGGTGCTCTCTCTGTCTGGAGAGCCTCCTTTCAAGCATAGATCAACGTGTTAAAAAGCGTGCTGGCGCAGAAATTTTTTCTTTGCGATTTCCCGTTTTTGATACGGCAAAAAAAGCGCACTCATCAGAATTTTATGCTGGTTAAAAATAAAGCTCAGCAGGAGATCCCAAATTATCCCTGTCCCCTGATGCTGGGGGATGTGTGAGGTAAGTCACCATAAAAAAGTCGTATGTTGAATAATATTTTCAACTAGGTTATCAATCTGTAATTAGATGATTGTTCTTTTGCTCATAATGGAGTGGCTATGCGTGTTGTCATACTGGGAAGTGGTGTCGTTGGCGTAACCAGCGCCTGGTATTTAAGTCAGGCGGGACATGAGGTTACCGTTATCGATCGTGAATCCGGCCCGGCGCTTGAAACCAGTGCGGCAAATGCCGGTCAAATCTCTCCTGGCTATGCGGCCCCGTGGGCGGCGCCCGGCGTGCCGCTGAAGGCAATCAAATGGATGTTCCAGCGCCACGCGCCGCTGGCCATCAGCCTTGACGGCACGCAGTTCCAGCTGAAGTGGATGTGGCAGATGCTGCGCAATTGCGATACCCGGCACTACATGGAAAACAAAGGGCGCATGGTGCGTCTGGCGGAATACAGCCGTGACTGCCTCAAAGCCCTGCGCGCGTCGACGGGGATTGAGTACGAAGGCCGTCAGGGCGGCACGCTGCAGCTGTTCCGCACCGAGCAACAGTATGAAAACGCCACCCGCGATATCGCCGTGCTGGAAGATGCCGGTGTACCGTATCAGCTGCTGGAAGCCAGCCAGCTGGGGCAGGTGGAACCCGCGCTGGCCGAAGTGGCCCACAAACTGACCGGCGGTCTGCGTCTGCCGAATGACGAAACCGGCGACTGTCAGCTCTTTACCCAGCGTCTGGCACAGATGTGCGAGCAGGCTGGGGTGAAATTCCGCTTTAATACCTCCGTCGACAAGCTGCTGTCGGAAGGCGAAAAAATTTATGGCGTGAAGTGCGGCGACGAGGTGATAAAGGCGGATGCCTACGTGATGGCGTTTGGTTCCTACTCCACCGCCATGCTGAAAGGCATCCTCGATATTCCGGTCTACCCGCTCAAGGGCTATTCATTGACTATCCCGGTGAAAGAGGAGAGCGGGGCGCCTGTGTCAACCATCCTGGATGAAACCTACAAAATCGCCATTACCCGCTTCGATAACCGTATTCGCGTCGGCGGCATGGCGGAGATTGTCGGCTTCAACACCGAGCTGCTGCAGCCGCGTCGTGAAACGCTGGAGATGGTGGTGGGCGATCTCTTCCCGCGCGGCGGGTTTGTGGAACAGGCGACGTTCTGGACCGGCCTGCGTCCGATGACCCCGGACGGCACGCCAATCGTGGGCCGCACGCCATACAAAAACCTGTGGACCAATACCGGACACGGCACGCTCGGCTGGACGATGGCCTGCGGCTCGGGCCAGCTGCTGAGCGACCTGATTTCCGGGCGCACGCCGGCAATTCCGTTTGACGATTTAAGTGCGGCGCGCTATCAATCAGGATTTACGCCATCGCGTCCTCAGCACCTGCACGGCGCGCATAATTAAGGAGTTGTCATGTCCCGTCCTGTTCTGGCTCAGCTGGATCTGCAGGCCCTGAAGGAAAACCTGCAAATTGTTCGCCGGGCAGCACCTGGTTCGCGCGTCTGGTCAGTCGTCAAGGCAAACGCCTACGGCCACGGTATTGACCGTATATGGAGCGCGCTCGGCGCGACCGACGGTTTTGCGTTACTGAATCTCGAAGAGGCCATCCTGCTGCGCGAGCGCGGCTGGAAAGGACCTATTCTGCTGCTGGAGGGGTTCTTCCACGCGGACGATCTGCCGCTGCTGGATAAGTATCGCCTGACCACCAGCGTTCACAGCAACTGGCAGATTAAAGCCATTCAGGATGCGAAGCTCCACGCTCCGCTGGATATTTATCTCAAGGTGAACAGCGGCATGAACCGCCTGGGCTTCCAGCCTGAGCGGGTGCATACGGTCTGGCAGCAGCTGCGTGGCCTGAAAAACGTCGGCGAAATGACGCTGATGGCGCACTTTGCCGATGCGGAAAAACCGGACGGCATTGCTGATGCGATGGTCCGCATTGAGCAGGCGGCTGAAGGGCTCGATTGTCCGCGCTCCCTGTCGAACTCGGCGGCGACGCTTTGGCATCCTGAAGCCCACTATAACTGGGTGCGTCCGGGGATCGTTCTGTACGGTGCATCACCCTCAGGCCAGTGGCAGGATATCGCCAACAGCGGCCTGAGGCCGGTCATGACCCTGCGCAGCGAGATCATTGGCGTGCAGACGCTGAAGGCGGGCGACACGGTAGGCTACGGCAGCCGCTTCCGGGCGAAGGGCGAGCAGCGGATTGGCATCGTCGCGGGCGGTTATGCCGACGGCTATCCGCGTATCGCGCCGACCGGCACGCCGGTTTGGGTGGATGGGGTGCGCACGGGCACGGTGGGGACCGTCTCAATGGATATGCTGGCCGTTGACCTGACGCCATGCCCGCAGGCGGGCATCGGTTCACCGGTCGAGCTGTGGGGCAACGAAATCAAAATTGATGACGTGGCGGCCGCGGCGGGAACGGTAGGGTATGAACTGATGTGTGCCCTGGCACCAAGAGTGCCGGTTGTGACGGTGTAACTTGTATCTTTGCCGGGTGACGCGAAGCCGCCACCCGGCAAAAAAACTACTCCGCGTCCTCTTCCATCGGCCTCAAACCGACCTTCCGCACCGCGTTATCTTCTTTTTCTGCCACCGTCCAGATCATCCCGGCAAACTCCACCTGGTCACCCACAACCGGCGCAGCGCCTAGCCGCTGCTGAATGATTTCGCCCAGCGTTTGCGGGTTATCACCGTCTTCTGCACCTTCATCCAGGCCATAAATGAGCGCCACATCCGCAAACTTGGCGCTGGCTTCCAGAATAAAATCGCCGAAGAAACGCTGGTCCAGCGCCACGGGAGGCGACTGGCTGAACAGCTTGCCCAGCGCGGGCAGGTCGCGCTCGCGGCCAATGACGCACAGAATATCCCCTTCGCGCAGGCGGGTGCTGCCGGTCGGGTGCAGCAGGACATTATCGCGGAACAGGGCGGCAATGCGCGTTTCAGTCGGCATGTGCAAATCGCGCAGCGAGGCCCCCACGCACCATTTATCGGCGCTCAGCTGATAGACGAACTGCTCCCACGGGTTTTCCGGGTGAATATCCAGCCCAACGCGGGAGACCGGCCAGCCTACGGGCGGCACCACCACTTTGGCCTTTTTCGCCGCCCACCCGAGCGACGTGCCCTGGAACAGCAGGGAAATCAGCACTACGAAGAACGCCACGTTGAAGAACAGCCGCGCGTTGTCGAGGCCGGCCATCATCGGGAACACCGCAAGGATAATCGGCACCGCGCCGCGCAGGCCGACCCAGCTGATAAAGACGCGCTCGCGCAGGTTAAAGCCGCGAAACGGCAGCAGGCCTGCAAATACGGAGAGCGGACGGGCGAAGAAGATCATCCACGCCGACAGCAGCAGCGCCGGAACGGCGATCGGCAGCAGGTCCGACGGGGTCACCAGCAGGCCCAGCACCAGGAACATGCCGATTTGCGCCAGCCACGCCAGGCCGTCAAAGTTCTGCAAAATAGCATGACGGTTGCGAATAGGGCGGTTGCCCATCAGGAACCCGCAGAGGTAGACGGCGAGAATACCGCTGCCGTCCAGCGCGGTGGTAACGGCAAAAATGAGAATGCCGCCGCTCAGCGCCAGCAGAGGGTAAAGCCCCGAGGGCAGAGAAATGCGGTTGATCGTCTGCTGTAACAGGTATCCCCCCGCCAGGCCGATGACAATCCCCAGCCCGAACTGCTGCAGAATATGCAGGGCAAACATCCAGCTCAGGCCCGTCTCGTGCTGCTGGATCATCTCTATCAGCGTGATGGTCAGGAACACAGCCATCGGATCGTTACTGCCGGATTCAATCTCAAGCGTTGAGCCAACGCGTTCGTTAAGCCCTTTACCCCCAAGCAGGGAAAAGACCGCCGCCGCATCGGTAGAGCCAACGATTGCGCCAATCAGCAAGCCTTCCATCAGATTGAGATTGAAAAGCCATGCGGCCATCATCCCGGTGAGGCCGGAGGTGATCAACACGCCGACGGTCGCCAGCGACAGCGCAGGCCCTAAGGCCACGCGGAAGGAGCTCGCCTGAGTGCGCATCCCGCCGTCGAGCAGGATCACCGCCAGCGCGAGGTTACTCACCATGTAGGCGAAGGGATAGTTATCGAAGGGGATACCGCCGATGCCGTCAACGCCGGCCAGCATGCCGATGGCCAGGAAAATAACAAGAATGGGTATGCCAAGACGCGATGAAAATGAACTTAATAAAATACTGCTGGTTACAAGTACAGAACCCAAAATGAAAAGGCTGATTATCGCTGCGGCATCCAATGTTCTCTTACTCCCACCTCAATGTTAACGCTGTTACTAAAACCCTAACATATTAACAACGGCAACAGCGTTTTATTAAGGGGGTTTTTTATGCTTTTATGACCGGATGACCACCGATCGTTAACCGACTGCCCGAAACATCATGTGTAAGCGTCGCCTGCGCGCCCAGCGCAAGGGTAACGGTCTGCTGCTCATGGCCGAAATCCAGCCCGGTGATAACCGGAATATCCAGCCGCGAGCGGATGAAATCGACCATCGTTTCCAGGGAGTAGCCTGCATCATAGTCATTCGGGGCAGAGCCGCTGAAGCTGCCCAGCACGATCGCGGACTGGCGATCGAGAATACCGGCATGATAAAGCTGCAATAACATACGCTCGACGCGGAACGGATGTTCGTTAATATCCTCCAGCACCAGAATGCCGTCCTTGATTTGCGGCATCCACGGCGTGCCGATGAGCGAGACCAGCATCGCCAGGTTACCGCCCCAGAGCTGGCCCTCACATTCCCAGTGCGGTCCATTGCCTTGCCATTCCACGCTGTAGGTGGGATTGCGCAGCGCGCGCCAGAAATGCTCCATGGTGAACGCGTCCAGTTCCGGCGCGCCGAAGTTACCGGCCAGCATCGGGCCGCTAAACGTGATGACGTTATGCAGCGCCAGAAGACCAAGCTGGATGGCGGTAAAATCGCTGTGGCCGCATATCAGCAGCGGATCCTGCTGCTGGCGCTGCGCCAGGCCCTGCCAGTCAATGCTCTCAAGCAGCCTGCTCGCACCATAGCCGCCGCGCACCGCAAGGACTATTCGGTTTTCGCCCTTCAGGTTCACCAGGCTATTGATATCATTTAGCCTCTGCGCTTCTGTTCCGGCAAAACGCTGCTGGCGGCGGGGGATAATTGTCTGATTTTCTACCTGATGGCCGGATTCCAGTAAGCGCTGAACGCCCCGCTGCGCCGCGTCCTGGTTAATACAGTAGCCCGATGGCGCGATGAGATGAAACTGAGACATGGCAATTCCTTGCTGAATGAGAAACTAATTGTCTATATCATGCCGCGTATACGCCGCCTGCTTCAAGGGCGGCGCACCGCGATGACCGGCTATAAGGATAGATGACGTGAAATTGAGATGGTTTGCTTTTTTGATTGTTTTGCTGGCTGGCTGTAGTTCAAAACATGATTATCAAAACCCGCCCTGGAATCCGGAAGTGCCGGTGAAACGGGCCATGCAGTGGATGCCGATCAGTGAACAAGCCGGGAAGGCATGGGGCGTCAGTCCGCGGTTGATCACCGCCATTATTGCGGTGGAGTCCGGTGGCAATCCTACGCTTGTCAGCAAATCCAACGCGGTGGGGCTGATGCAGCTGAAAGCCTCTACGGCGGGGAGAGAGGTCTACCGCTATATGGGCTGGAGCGGCCAGCCGTCGACCAGCGAGCTGAAGAACCCGGAACGCAACATTTCTATGGGGACCGCTTACCTGAGCATTCTGGAACACGGCGTGCTGAAGGGCATTGAGGATCCGGAAGTGATGCAATACGCGCTGGTGGTCTCGTACGTGAATGGCGCCGGGGCGTTGCTCAGAACCTTCTCCTCTGACCGCAAAGAGGCGATTGAGGAGATCAACGACATGGACAAAGATGAGTTCGTCGAGCATGTGGCGAAAAATCATCCGGCACCGCAGGCGCCTCGCTATATCTGGAAAGTACAGAAAGCGATGGATGCCATGTAATGCCGCAAACGGGCGGCGCTCGCTGCCCGACTTTTCCTACAGAACCTTATTCGCACGTTCCCGTGCTTCCCGTTCCAGCGAATAGATAATGCGCTGCAGCTCGCGCTCCGCGCCGGGCCCGACGTTCAGAAAACGGAAGCTCAGACGCGGCGTGGTAATCGTTTCATTTTTGCTGTCCACCACCGTGCGCTCGCTGATGGCAATCAGCTGTGCATCGAAATAAAAGCGGCCCCAGCCCGCCATATCCAGTTCAATTTGCGTGAACCGCATGCCTTCTACCAGACCCTCCGGCTTCGGGGTATCCATCAGCGCGCCCATTCCACCCAGCGACAGGTCAAAGAGACGGAAGCGGATCTCTTTTTTGTCCGGCATTTTAGCCTTACAAAAATAGGCAGGATGAAGCGGGGCGCTGATGCGAAAATATTCACGACGCTGGACAAACCAGAGGTTGCCAGGAAGGGGGGTAACAAAAGCAGGAAGGCCCTGGTACTCGCTCAATTCCAGTCGCGGCAGGACAAATTCCACTTTGGCCCCATGGGTTTCGGCCATGACCACGATATTCTCTGCTTTCAGCGCCGCGCGGTTTTCATACTCCTGGCTACCCAGATCGATAACCAGTCGCTCCTGCGAGACGTCAAGGATCTTGCTGATGAACTGATTATTCGACCAGCTGATGCGCAGCGGCACTTCGCCTTTTTGCAGGTCGCGTAATACCCCTAATACAGCCAGCGGATTTTGCTTGAGGAACTGCTCACTGTAATGACTCACGCCGGATGGCTCCTTGATTGATGACAGACTGTCTTAGCGTTATCGGCAATCCACCTTCAAACTTAATACAAACCGGTGAGATTTTTTTTACTGTTGTCCGCCGGATAAGTCGGTGAGACGAAACTGGTTTTCCGGTGATGACCTATACTTAAGTTAGCTGTGCAGAAGGTTTTCTGCACATGCGTTTAATCTGCAAGAGGGCATTGCTATGGGTATCATCGCCTGGATTATCTTTGGCCTTATTGCCGGCGCTATCGCAAAACTGATCATGCCGGGAAACGATGGCGGCGGCTTTATTCTGACCTGCGTACTCGGGGTCGTTGGTGCGGTTGTAGGCGGCTGGCTGGCGACGATGTTTGGTTTTGGTGGTGACATCAGTGGTTTCGACATGCACAGTTTCCTGGTCGCTGTCGTGGGAGCCATTGTCGTGCTGGGCATATTCAGATTACTGCGACGAGCATAAAATGACAGAACGGCTCTCTGCGGAGGGCCGTTTTTTTTGCCGCTATATTGATTTGCTAATCTAAATGATAATAATTGTCGTTCCGTATTGCATGTAATCACAAGACGACATTATGAACTCCTCACGTTTTACGTTATGCACCCTGGCGGGTGCCGTCACGCTGGCATTGCAGGTCCAGGCTTTCGCCGAAGAATCAACCATTGTCGTCACGGGCTCAGAGCAGGGCAGCGCGCTGCCGGCCTGGACCAACAGCGCCACCAAATCGGCCGTTGCCGAAAGTAAAACGCCGCAGGTTATCAACACGCTCTCTGCGCCGGAGATCGAAAAGCATCACGCGAACTCCGTGAATGAAATCCTGCGCTATGCCCCAGGCGTCTCAACCGAGGTGCGGGGGAATACCTCCTATATGAGCGAATACAAAATTCGTGGCTTTACCGTCGATCAGGAGTTTTACAACGGGCTGCAGCTACCCTATAACGTCACCGGCAACACCAAGGCGCGCATCGATCCGTTGTTAATAGAGAGCGTCGATATCCTGAAAGGGCCTTCATCGGTGCTTTACGGCGGCGGTTCGCCGGGCGGGCTGGTAAATATTCAAAGCAAAAAGCCGCAGCGGGAAGCCCGAACCGAGGTCGGTTTTAACACCGGGAACCGTAATCTGAAAGAAGGCTACCTCGATTCGACCGGACAAATTGCCGACAGCGACTGGAATTACCGCCTGCTGGGTAAGGCGACGGAGAATGACGATCAGCCGCACACCAGCCGCTATGAAAATTATCTGGTCGCCCCGTCCGTTACATGGCAACCCGACAGTAAAACCCGCCTCACCCTGGATGCGCTGGCGCAAAACTCCCCGAGCCTGACGCCGTCTAACCCGCTGCCGCTCGCTTATCTGCGGTCCAAATATGCCGATCGCCGGGATTACGCCGGAGATGAGTGGAGCGGGTTTAAGCAGCGGCAGTGGATGCTGGGCTACAGCTTCGAACACGAGTTTGACAGCGGCTGGGGCTTTAATCAGAAAGCGCGCTATTTCGACGTCGATACCCACCAAAACAGCGTCTACGCGACGGGAACGGGAAGTGAGGTCTATCAGCTTAACCGCTTTGCCTATACCACCGATGAAGATCTTAAGAGCTTCAACATCGACAACCAGGTGACTAAAACCGTTGCGCTGGGCGAATGGAAACACCATCTGCTGGCCGGGTTTGACTATCAGAGGCTGAACTCCCATTTCCACTACCGCTACGCGTCGACTACGCCGGGCATGGATATGCGTAATCCGGATTATTCGCAAATCCACGAAAGCGCGCTGGGGCTCTACACCGCCCAGAAAAACCGCCTCAGCTATCAGCAGAACGGGTATTACCTGCAGGATCAGGTGGAATTTGGCGGCTTAAATCTGTTGGGCAGCCTGCGCTACGACGATTACCGCTCCGTCACCACCGATTACCTGCAAAATGGCGATAAGGCCTGGGTATCGCAGGATCGCGTTACCAAACGCCTGGGGGCGATTTACGCCTTCGATAACGGTATTTCGCCGTTTATCAGCTATTCAGAGGGTTTTGCACCGGTCTCGCCGCAGGGGACGCTCACGGCGAAAGACGTCAAGCCAACCACCAGCAAGCAGGTGGAAGGCGGGGTAAAATATCTGCTGGCAGAGTACGCCACGACGTTTACCGCCTCGGTGTTTAACATCCGGCAGAAAAACGTCGTCACCTCCGACCCGGGCTTCCTGAACTACCATCAGACTGGTGAAGTGGAATCCAAAGGCGCGGAGCTCTCCGCCATCAGCCGCCCGACGGACAACCTGACGCTGATTGCCAACTATGCCTATACCCACGTAATTAATACCGAAGATGATAAATACCATGGCAAGCGTCCCACTCAGGTGCCGGAAAATGCATTCAACCTGTGGGGGGACTACACCTTCGAGAGCACGCCGCTGAAGGGGCTGATGCTGGGCGCCGGGGCGCGCTATACCGGGCCGATGGAGATTTCACCGTCTAACGATGCGGGTAAGCTGGGGGGCACTACGCAGTACGATCTGGCGGCGTCGTACCGGATGGGCGAAATTCTGCCTTCGCTGGCGGGGCTGACGCTTAAAGCGAGTATGCAGAACATCACCAATAAAGAGACGCTGACCTGCTACGATGCGACTAACTGCTGGATTGGGCGTGACAGGACGTATCAGCTAGGGGCGAGTTACAGCTTCTAAATCCCTGTGAGTTCAAAATGAAGGCCGGGTAAGGCGTAGCCATCACCCGGCAATACTCCCTTACTGCGCCGAAGCTTTCACCGGCGCAGCCACATCATTCGCCGCAGGCTGATTTTCCGGCACACTGTCGCACGGTTTCTCTTTCGGACAAACCAGATCCAGCATTTTCAGCGTCACGCCGTTACTCCAGCCGAACCCATCCTGGAGCGGATATTCACCGCCGCCACCGCCGGTTCCGGTAGAAGAGACATCATACTTCTCCACCAGCTTCTTCTCGCGGTCGTAAGTGTGCTGAACGTTCTTCAGGAAGCGCCAGGTCACGTCCATTGCAACCTTATCCTGCCCATAGTTCTGCAACCCTTCCGTTGCCACCCACTGCAGCGGTGCCCAGCCGTTTGGCGCATCCCACTGCTGACCGCTGTTGATGGTGGTGGTGGTAATACCACCCGGCTTCAACAGGCGCGCGGAAGTGGCCGCGGCCACTTTATCGGCGCGATCCTGTGCCGCCGCCTTCACGTAGAGCGGGAAGAGGGCTGCCGCCGTGAGCTGGTTACGCACCTTCTTACTCTTGAGATCGTAATCGGCGTACCAGCCCTCTTTATCGTTCCACAGGTGGCGCTCAATGGCTTTTTGACGCGCGGTTGCTAATGCCTCGTATTTACTCGCCGCCGCGCTGTCGCCCGCCTCCTGGCCTGCTCGCGCGAGCAGTTTTTCCATTTTAAACATCAGGGCGTTCAGATCGACGGGCACAATGCTGGTGGTGCGGATGGTGCCGAGCTTTTGCGGGTCGTCCATCCAGCGGGAGCTAAAGTCCCAGCCCGAGGCCGCTGCGGAGCGCAAATCGCGGTAGATCTGCGTCGCAGGCCGGTTAGGGTTGCTCTTCGCCGTGGTGATATCGTCAAGCCAGGACTCCGGGCGCGGGGTATCGCGATCGTCCCAGTAGCGGTTGAGTACGGAACCGTCATCGAGCTTCACCACGCGCTGGTTAGCTTGCCCAGGCTGAAGGCTTTCTACACCCTCCATCCAGTAGGTGTACTCTTTCTCCATTTGTGGACGGTATTTTTTCAGCGCGTCTTTGTCATGCGTCGCCAGCAACTCAACCATCAGTGAGAAGAACGGCGGCTGGGAGCGGCTCAGGTAGTAGCTGCGGTTACCGTTGGGGATATGGCCGAAGGTATCAATCTCATACGCAAAGTTATCCACCATATCGCTGATTTTGTCCCAGTGATCGCTCTCCGCCAGGCCCAGCATGGTGAAATAGCTATCCCAGTAGTAGACCTCGCGGAAGCGCCCGCCGGGCACAACGTAAGGTTTCGGTAAAGGCAGCAGGGAATCCCATTTGTTACTGGCTTTATCCGTGGTGCGCGTCAGCACAGGCCAGAGGTCGTCAATGTGCTCACGTAAGCTTTGTCCCGCAGGCGGCACATATTTTTCACCTTCCGCAGGCAGCATGAAGTTCATCTCCACAAAGTGGCGCAGGTCAAAGCTTGTCTGGGTGTGCTGCATCCGGTAATCCGCCAGAATCATCAGCGGGTCGCTTTTGGGAACGGCATCGGCAAAGGTTTTCTGATCGGGAAACAGTTTGGCACTCTGCACGTCGTTAAACAGAGGGCCCAGTAAAATATCGGGTGAAGTTGTCTGGGCGGTGGGGCTATCGTCGGCATATCCCAATGTCGTTACGCCGAGCAGCGCGCCACCTAACGCAAGGGGCAAAAAGGCGGGGCGTAGTGTACGAGGTCTTATCATGAGTTCGTCTCCTGTCTTCACTAAACAGCGTGACCGCTGTTGTCAATCACCTGAAAACCTTAGACGAATATTGCCCGCTTCGCGTTAAATATTGCCGCGCTATCAGACCTCTTCCGGCGTCTGACCGGCTTCCCGCAGCGTGCCCGGCGCATGGCCAATGATGCGCTTAAAGGCCCGGCTAAACGCCGCCAGCGATCCGTAACCCAGCCTAAGTGCGACCGTTTCAATCGGCTGATTTTCGTGACGAATGTACTGAATCGCCAGCCGCATTCTCAGTTCGCTGAGATACTTTGCCGGGGTCGTCCCCGTCGCGGCCAGAAACCGTTCGGCAAACACGGAGCGTGAGGTGCCCGCTTCTTTCGCCAGATCCGCCACGCTCCAGTTCAGGCCAGGCTGCTGGTGCATGGCGTAAATGGCCCGGCTCAGGCGCGGGTCGCGTAAAACCTGCACCCAGCCGGTGGCTTTACCGCAGCCGCCCTCAACCCAGCCGCGCACAATTAACGCCGCCACCACATCAGCCAGCCGGGCAAGGATCCCGGCGAACCCGGCCTGACGGGTCATGGATTCTCGCTCCATCGCCACCAGTAGCGGATGAATTTCCGGCCAGGTGGACATCAGCCGGCTGACCATCATCACTTCAGGCATTGCTTTAATCAGCGGCTGCATCCCGCCGAGCTCAAAATCCATACACCCGCTAAAGATGATGGTGTTCTCGCTCTCCGGACAGGGCTCGCAGGTTATGGCGCACACCGAGCTGCAGATAGGCTCGCTCGGAAAGGCGTTCACCGGAGTAATGGCTGCCTGCGCGTCAGAGAGCAGGGCGTGGGCGTTCCCGCCGGGAATAAACAGCGCGTCGCCGCCGCTCAGTTCGAAGGTCGCACCGCTCTCCATACGCAGCAGGGCGCTACCGTGGCTCACAAAATGGAACTGCGCCTTACCGGGCGCCTGGTGGAACGCCACGCCAAACGGCGCGCTGGCTTCAATCCGTCGGTATTTCACGCCCGACAGGCGCATGCCGCGTAAGAGTTCGCTGATCAAATCGGGGGACTGAACGGTCATGGCGCAACTCCGGACGAATAATCAATAAGTGGAGATTATATGTCATAGATCGTCCACGGTGAACCCTCTATGCTTTTGCGACAGTTGTCACATTTTTATAACGGGAGAACAACAGATGAATTCATGTGTCGTGGCGAGAGAGGCCGTGGCGCCTGCCAGACCCGCCTGGCGGGCCGTCTATTCACTGGGGCTGGGCGTGTTTGGGTTGATAACGGCTGAGTTCCTGCCAGCCAGTTTGCTGACGCCGATGGCCGCGAGCCTGGGCGTCAGCGAGGGCATGGCCGGGCAGGCCGTCACCGCCACCGCGCTGGTGGCGCTGATCACCGGGCTTCTGATTACGCCGGCGACCAAAAGTATCGACCGTCGCTGGGTACTGATGTTTTTCTCCGTGCTGCAAATCATCTCCAGCCTGCTGGTGGCCTTTGCGCCTACGCTGCACGTCCTGCTGATGGGGCGCCTGCTGTTAGGGGTCGCCATCGGTGGCTTCTGGGCGATGTCGACGGCCACCACGATGCGCCTGGTTCCGACGGATAAAGTACCGAAGGCGCTGGCGGTGATTTTCTCCAGCGTGTCGATTGCCACCGTGGTTGCTGCCCCGCTGGGGAGCTATCTGGGTAGCCTGATCGGCTGGCGCAACGTCTTTGTGCTCTGCATACTGCCGAGCGTACTGGCGCTGCTGTGGCAGATCTGGGTGCTGCCGTCCATGAAGCCCGAGAGCAGCGGTAGCCTCAGTACGCTGTTCCGCGTGCTGCGTCGACCGGGCATGATCGGCGGCATGCTGGCCACTATTCTGATCTTCAGTGGCCATTTCGCCTTCTTTACCTACCTGCGCCCGTTCCTGGAAACGGTGGGGCAGGCGAACGTTGAGACCATTTCACTGATCCTGCTGGGCTTTGGGCTGGCGAACTTTGTCGGTACTTCCGTTGCCGGACATCTGCTGGCACGTAATCTGCGCCTGACGCTGGCGCTGGTGCCGTTCGCCATGGGCATACTGGCGCTGACGATGGTGGTGTTTGGCCATCTGGCAATGCTGGACGGTTTCCTGGTGGCGCTGTGGGGCTTTGCGTTTGGTCTGGTTCCGGTGGGCTGGTCAACCTGGCTTGCCACCACCGTTCCGGATGAAGCCGAAAGTGCAGGGGGGCTGCTGGTAGCCTCAATCCAGCTGGCGATAAGCGCCGGTGCGGCCGGGGGCGGGGCGGTATTTGACCTTAACGGTGCCAGCGGCGTATTCGCCGGAAGCGGGTTCCTGCTGGTGACGGCGATGGTGATTGTGTTGATGGGCGTGAAAGTGAAAGCGGAATGATTTTTTGCCGGGTGAGCGTTCGCGCCACCCGGCTCCAGGCTTACAGCCCTTTCTTATCCATGAGCACCGCCAGATCCACCAGGCGGTTAGAGAAGCCCCACTCGTTGTCATACCACGCCAGGATCTTCACCATGTTCCCGCCAATCACCAGCGTGGAAAGCCCGTCGATAATGGAGGAGCGCGGGTCGCCCTGGTAGTCGCTGGAGACCAGCGGTTCATCGCTATAGCCCAGGATCCCTTTCAGAGGCCCGCTGGCGGCCGCGTTGCGGAACGCCTCATTCACCTCTTCGGCGGTTACGCTACGGCTGAGCGTTACCGTTAAATCCACAATCGACACCACCGGCACCGGCACGCGCAGGGAGTACCCGGTCAGCTTGCCGTCCAGGGAGGGGATCACTTTGCCCAGCGCTTTCGCCGCGCCGCTGGAGTAAGGCACAATCGACAGCGCCGCCGCGCGCGCACCGCGCAGATCTTTTTCCGGCTGGTCGTGCAGCGCCTGGCTGTTGGTGTAGGCGTGCGTCGTGTTCATCAGACCATTCTCGATCCCGAACTGCTGATGCAGCACCTGAGCCGCCGGCGCCAGACCGTTAGTGGTACAGCTCCCGTTACTGACGACCACGTGCTGAGCCGGGTCGTAGCGATCGTGGTTCACTCCCATCACAACCGTCAGATCATCATTCTTGCCGGGCGCGGAGATGATGACGCGCTTTGCGCCACCCTGCGTGACGTGCACCGCCGCTTTTTCCCGATCGGTAAAGAAGCCGGTGGCCTCAATTACCACGTCAACACCAACATCGCGCCACGGAATATTTGCCGGGTCGCGTTCGCTAAACACCACAATCCGCTGACCGTCCACCTGCAGCGCGCCGTCAGCCGCTTCAACGGGCGCGGGCAGTTTGCCCAGAAGGGAATCATGTTTCAGCAGGTGGGCGAGGGTTTTACTGTCCGTCAGATCGTTAATGGCCACAATCTGAAGATCCGGGTTACCCAGCGCCGCGCGCAGGAAATTACGTCCGATACGGCCGAAACCGTTAATACCGACCTTAACCATGGTGCACTCCTTATCTCTGTTGTCTGGAGTCACTGTAGGCGCGGGGCCGGTTGGCGTAAACGACAAAAAAGGATCAGATTACGCCATCTTGCGGCAGTGGAAGCGCTGGCGATACTCGCCTGGCGTGAGGTGGAGCTGTTTCTCAAACACGCGGCGCAGGTTAATGCTGGTGCCAAACCCGCTTTGCTCGGCAACCCGCTCAAGGGGATCATGGGTCTGCTCAAGCAGCTGTCGGGCGGCGGCCAGGCGCGCTTCCGTCACGTAACGGGCAGGCGAGACGCCCGCGTCACGGGTAAAAACCCGGGTGAAATTGCGCGGGCTCATCGCCACCTTTTCGGCCAAATTTTCCACGCACAGGTCGGCGGTGAGGTTCTGCAGGATCCAGGTTTGCAGTTCGCTGATAGGCCCCGATGCGCCAGGCTGCTGCAGGCTATAGCGGCTGAACTGCAGCTGTCCGCCGGGGCGACGCAGATACATCACCATATCCTGCGCCACGTCGCGGGCGAGGGTAAATCCGTAGTCGTCTTCCACCAGCGCCAGGGTCAGATCGAATCCGGAACTCACGCCGCCGGAGGTCCAGATGGGGCCATCCTGAATATACAGCGGGCCGCCTTCGACGTGGATAGCCGGGTACTGGGCTTGCATCGTCTCCAGCAGCCGCCAGTGGGTGGTTGCGCGGCGGCCGTCCAGCAAGCCGGTCTGGGCAAGCAGCATCGCGCCCCCACAAATGGAGGCGACCCGCCGGGCGTGCGGGGCAGCGAGGTGCAGCCAGTCCACCACCGCCGTGCTCTCCTGCTCGTTGATCCCGCGTCCGGTGATGATAATGGTGTCCAGCGGTTCGCGCGGATCCAGCTCCGGCAGACGATAGTCCGCCAGCAGGTTCAGGCCAGACTGGCCGTGGATCACCTGGTGGGGCTGCGTGGTGGCAATGATGATACGGTAGCGGGGCTGGGTAAGCCCTTCCGGATGCAGCCGGTTGGCCTGCATCAGAATGTCGGCGATACCGGCGGCCTCAAACAGCATGCCGCCGTCAGGTACGATAATTAATATTTTCTTCATGTCCTGAAAAGTACCTTTACCACAGAATAAGTCAAGCCGGGCGTGACCCTGCGTTTCCGGCAAAGCAAAGCGATTTAAGTTCTTTGTCATTTCAGGCGTTATCCCCGATCGTCAGAGCATTGTCTCTGGCGAAACGGCGTCTGAAGGAATGAGTAAACGAAGCTCCCTCTATTTACATCCGCAGCAGCGCAATCACATCCACCGACTTGCATCTGGGGTTCTGTGGCGAAGTGAACTCCCTACGTGGCTGCTGATCGTCATTATCTATACCGGCTGGTTTTCCACCCTAACATTCTGGCAAACGCTCGGCCTGCTTCCCGCCACGCTGCTGCTTATCTGGTTTACCGCCTGGTACATGTCCCTGCAGCACGAGCTGATCCACGGGCATCCCACCCGTTTTGCCCGGCTTAACCAGCTGTTTGGCACGCTCCCGCTGGCGGTCTGGTATCCGTATGGCCTGTACCGGGATTCCCATCTGGCCCATCACCGTCACGATAGCCTGACCTTTCCGGCGGATGACCCGGAGTCGTATTATTTTACCGAGGCGAGCTGGGCGCGCTTTTCCCCGTGGCAGAAGCGCCTGATCCGGGCCCGGAATACCTTTGCCGGGCGGCTTCTGCTGGCGCCGCTGCTGGATATCCTTCAGGCGCTGGGCGGCGCCGGGGCGGCGTTTCGTGATTTTCACCTGCGGGCGATGGCGATGTGGCTGGTTCACGCTCTGCTGCTGGCGGCACTTTTCGCGTGGATGGTGCATCACGGCTTTTCACCCGTCTGGTTTGTGCTGGCGGTAAGCTATCCGGCGCTGGCGCTGACCAAGGTCCGCTCGTTCTACGAACATCGGGCGGCGGACGATCCGCTCGCGCGCTCGGTCATTAACGAGGCCGGGCTAGTCTGGCGGGTGCTGTTTTTGAATCTCAACTACCATTCTATTCACCACGATTTACCGGGCGTTCCCTGGTACGGGTTGCCGACGATCTACCGGCAAAACCGGGAGGCGTACCGGCAGCGTAACCACGGCTTTGTGGTCCGGGGCTACGGTGAATGGCTACGCCAGTTCTGGACCCGGCCAGTGGAGGTCACCGTCCATCCCGGAAAACAACAGGAGGAGAGGTATGAGTAACCTGCTGGCGTTTCCCATGTACGCCGTGGATCGCGGCGATACCCGCGCGCTCTGGCTGGCGGTGCAGCATCTGCTGGCCGCGCGTGGCGTGCCCGTCGATCGTATTCCCGGCTGGCCGGAGTCTAACCTGCTGGCCCACTGGCAGCAGCCTGAGCTTATCCTCAGCCAGACATGCGGCTACCCGCTGGTGACGCAGCTCCCGGAGGTACAGGTGGTGGGCTGTTTTCACTACACCGCCGCGGGCTGCGAAGGGAGCCAGTACCGCAGTTTTCTGGTAGCGCGCGAGGAGGAAAGGCATCTCACGTTGGCGGATTTTCGCGGACGTAGGGCGGTTTGTAATTCGGAAGACTCGCAGTCCGGCTATAACGCGCTGCGAAAAAAGGTGGCACCCCTGATTGTCGACGGGCCATTTTTTTCACAAACGTCCTTCAGCGGCAGCCACCGTCAGTCGCTGATTGACGTGCAGCGCGGGAAGAGCGATATCGCCGCCATCGACTGCGTGACCTGGGCGCTGCTGGAGCGTCATGAGCCGGAACGGCTTGCGGGGCTGGCGGCGTTCGATCAAACGCCGCTGACGCCAGGGCTGCCATTAATCACGTCGCGACGCACGTCCCCCGAAACGCTCAGCGCCATTCGCGATGCGCTGCGCGAGCTGGTGAGTGCGCCGGAATACCGGAAGGTTTGCGCCGCAGTGCTGATCGGCGGTTTTAGCGTGGTGTCGCGGCAGGCTTACGCCTCCTTGTCCGCGTGATAAATCGCCTGCGCGTCGGTAAAGCAGCGCAGCGCCAGCGAAGAGACGGGTTTCTGCCTGCGCATAATCAGGCCGATGGGAGCCTCAATGTTCGCGTCGGCGATGGGGACAATCCTGAAAGTGCCGTTCAGGGCTTCCAGCCCGTTATTCAGCGGCATCACGGCGCAGCATATGCCGCTCTGAACCGCCTGAATGATCTGGAACGTGGAGTCGCTCTCAAAAACGGCCGTCGGTTCGATGCCAGCAGCTTTAAAGCTGGCCTCCATATGCGCCCGGTAGTGCATCCCTTTGGTCAGGAACCCCAGCGGAAAATCCGTCAGGTCGTGCCAGGTCAGCGTCTCCGGGGTAAGCTGGAAATGACGGGTGTCGTGGAGCAGCCCCATCTTCGTTTTAGGAAGCTGAATAATGTCAAACAGGCTGGTGTCGATGCTGTTCAGGTAGCAAATCCCCAGCTCAAGCTTATTGCGGCTGACGCCGTCGGCAATCTGCGCCGAAGACATAGAATAGAGGCTGTAGGTAAGCTCCGGGTATTTTTGCGTCAGCAGGCGGATAAAGATCATCGGATCCACGCTCGCCAGCGGCACCATCCCCAGACGTAATTCCCCCACCACCTGGCCTTTGCACAGCGCGGCTTCCGCCTGCAATCCGTCGTGCGCGGCAAGAAGCGCGCGCGCCCATGCGAGGATGCGCTCTCCCTCCGGCGTAAACCCTTCAAAGCGCTGCCCGCGCACGATCAACACCAGCCCCAGCTCCTCTTCCAGGCTGCGGATGCGCATGGAGAGGGTCGGCTGGGTGATGTTGCACCGCAATGCCGCTTTACCAAAGTGGCGGGTCTCGTCGAGCGCGAGTAAATATTTTAACTGTTTTATGTCCATCACTCTTCTCTGCGCGTAAAGCCTTACAGCATGCGGATCTCTTTCGAGCGCAGGGTAATGCGAACCGGAACCGATTTATACGACGGCGTACCGCTGTCCTTATCGAGATAATCGAGCGGCACCAGCACGTTGGCCTCCGGGTAATACGCGCCGACGGAGCCCGGGGCGATGTTGTACGCCACCACCGTAATATCTTCCAGCCGCTGCGCGCTGCCGGGGAGGGCGGTTTCGATATCCACGCGATCGCCGTGTTCCAGCCCTGACTGCGCCATATCTTCTTCGTTCATAAACAGCACGTCGCGGCGGCCAAATACGCCACGGTAGCGATCGTCCAGGGCGTAAATGGTGGTGTTGTACTGATCGTGGCTGCGCAGCGTGATCAGGCGCAGCACATGCTCGCCTTCACCGCTGGCGTTTTCCTGTACGCCGTCGAATACCGAAAACATCGCTTTGCCCGTTGCGGTCGGCCAGATACGCTGTGTTGGAGGCAGCGGCATGCGGAAGCCGCCGGGAACACGGATCCGCGCATTGTAGTTCTCAAAGCCCGGAATGGTCTGCTCGATCAAATCGCGGATGCGGTCGTAATCCTCGACCAGCGTCAGCCAGTCCACGCGTGTTTCCGGCAGGGTAGCCTTTGCGAGGCCAGCGACGATGGCAGGCTCCGAACGGAGCAACGGCGAGGCGGGTTTCAGCTTGCCGGAGGAAGCATGCACCATCGACATAGAGTCTTCGACGGTGATCGACTGACGGCCGGTGGCCTGCATATCCAGCTCCGTGCGGCCGAGACACGGGAAAATAAAGGTCTCTTTGCCCACCAGCAGATGGGTACGGTTCAGCTTGGTCCCGACGTGCACGCTCAGATCCAGGTTACCCATCGCCGGGAAACCGTTCTCGTGGTCGGGCATCGCGACGGCAAAGTTACCGCCGAGGCAAATGAGCGCTTTTGCGCGACCGTCGATCATGGCCTGCGTCGCCTGCACCGCATCGTGTCCGTGACGGGAAGGGGGCTCAAAGCCAAACACCTCTTTCAGGCGGTTCAGGAAGGCTGGGGCAGGCTTCTCGCTAATCCCGACGGTCCGGTTCCCCTGAACGTTAGAGTGGCCGCGCAGGGGGCAGATCCCCGCGCCGGGCTTACCGATATTCCCGCGCAGAAGCAGCAGGTCAGCAATCAGGCGGACGTTCGCCGTGCCTTTATTGTGCTGGGTAATCCCCATTCCGTAAGTAATGATGGTGGCGTTTGATTTGGCATAGGCCTCGGCCACCTTTTTGAGCGCCGCCTGGCTGAGCCCCGACTCGCGCTCAATGTCTTCCCAGCGGGTCTGCGCGATATCGGCGGCAAAATCTTCAATACCCCGGGTGTGTTCTGCAATAAACGCGCGGTCAAGCACGTCACCGCGTTCGGCCTCCATCTCCAGAAGGTGTTTAGCAATGCCTTTCAGCGCGGCGGCATCGCCCCCGGCCTTCACCTGGAAGTAGGTCGAGGCGATGTCCGTAGAGCTATAGGTTGCCATTTCAATCACGCTTTGCGGGTCGGCAAAACGTTCGAGGGCGCGTTCGCGCAGCGGGTTGAAAACGATAATCGGCACATTGCGACGCGCCAGCTCGTGCAGGGTACCCATCATTCGCGGATGGTTGGTGCCGGGGTTGTGACCGATGGAGATCACCAGCTCAGTCTTGTCGAAATCGTCCAGCGAGACGGTGCCTTTCCCAATTCCGATGGAGCGCGGCAAGCCGACGCTGGTGGCCTCGTGACACATATTCGAGCAGTCCGGGAAATTATTGGTGCCGTACTCGCGAGCGAACAGCTGGAACAGATACGCCGCTTCGTTGGAGGCGCGCCCGGAAGTATAGAACTCGACCTGGTCCGGTTCGAGCCCGCGCAATATTTCCCCGATGCGTTGAAACGCCTCGTCCCAGTCGACGGGCCGGAAGGTATCGCTGGCCCGATCATAGCGCAGGGGATGCGTCAGACGACCGTAACCTTCCAGCTCAAAGTCTGATTTAGCCAGCAGCGAGGAGACGCTGTTTTCCGCCAGAAAATCGGGCGTCACGCGCTTACTGGTCGCTTCCCAGGTCACCGCTTTCGCGCCGTTCTCGCAGAACTGGAATGTCGACTTGTGCTCTTTATCGGGCCACGCGCAGCCGGGGCAGTCAAAACCGTCCGGCTGGTTGGTACGCAGCAGCGTCGCGGGAGCGTCCAGGGTATCCATTTGGGTACGTACTGCAATGGCCGTCGCCTTCAACGCGCCCCAGCCGCCGGCAGGGCCGTCATAGTGTCTGATGCCTGGCACCGAGCGTCTTTTCTTGTTCATACCCACTCCTGATTTGTTCGATCACACAACGCCTGAGCTCAAAAAATCACTGACGAGAGCAATAGGTGAAAGCAATGACGACCGAATGGCAAAGCACATACGGAACGGAAAAGCGACTTAACTAAAACTCTTTTTATTACAGTGATTTATATGATCTTGTGTTTAAATATTTAAAGAAATTATAACGAAATTTTATCATTTTAATAATAAATTTTATCTATCAATCGGTAGGCGAGATAGATGGCGGTGAGCAGGAAAGTATGTAGCGCCAGTTAAACTTCGAATGAAGCTGATGCGCTGGAGATATCGCCGCGGTTCGCGTCTGATGGACTACTGGAGGCATTTTTCAATTGAGAGAATGGCAGAAAGGTTTACTCACGCTTAATGAATAATAGATATAAGGTATACCTGACAGTGGAATTATTACGGCCTAAAATATACGCTTTTTTTGCGGCATGAAATTAACATCTTGCTGCATAAGTGAAATACTCTCACCCAGACGATGAAGCGTCTTCAATATTAAACATACCCTGTTAGTGCAACAAATAATTCATCAGAGATATATTCCTTTGACATCAAAAAACCGCGAATTCTACTAATTATGGTAGTGGCGGTAATAGCGTGACTGCGTTAATAAAGTAGTTATCCTTTGTGTTTTTTAATAGATAAAACATAAGGTTATGTCATATTATGGTGGGGGAATAAGAAAGCGTGGGCCATATCGTTTTTTATCATAGGATTAATCCTATAATTTTCCGACTGCTTCATTTACCAACAGTTACGATGCGGTAAATATTGAATTGAAGCAAAGCTCATGTAAACTTGTTTACCGTTTGTCAAAATATGTCAGGAAGACGCTGGGCCTTATTCTGAAGGGCTCGTGCGGTAGCTATGCCTTTAAATTAGTAACACCCCGAAATTATCCTGACTATTTTAACAATAGCACCTAAGTCAAATTTCATCCCCTTATCTCCATCATCAAAATATCGCTACGGAAAAGCATATGAAAATGCGCGTACTGTTTTCACTTCTGTTTGTAATGGCGGTGGCGGGCTGTAAAGCGCCACAGAAACCGGCAATCACCGACGACACGATCGTGACCAGCCAGGTCAACGGTGTCACCCTGACCCACCGTCACGCCGTGGTGCCGCCAACGGAATTCACCCAGCTCAACGAGCCTTATCGTGCCATGTACCCGGCCTCCCTGATGAGCCGTCCTGATTTTGGCGGAAAGGTTATCCGTACGCTGGAAACCGGAAAAACCTATGTAGTGCTGGGGCAGGTTGAACACTACTGGATGGCGCTCGCCGATGAGGGGAACGACCAGCTGATTGGCTACGTCCCGATGCGTGCCGTTATCAAAGCCGACCAGTACGAAGCCACCGTCCGCAAACAGGCCATTCGTCCTAAGGTGCGTAAAAAAGCGACCTGCGTCGATGTGGATGGCAACAGCAAAGCCTGCAAAGACAGCGCTAACGGTACCTGGATCCTGAACTAAACGGCTTTCGTGGGCGTATTTTTATGAATAATAAAAAGTTTCATCGGCTGTGGTTAGTCTTTTACGCGGCGATTTTCGCCCTTGTCAGTGGTTGTACGTCGTCTTCACACAGCGACCCTTCCCGCTACAATCTGCAGTTTCAGGCTCATCCACAAATCAATGATTCTGCGCCACTTAAAGTCCGGGTGCTGTTGTTGAAATCCGATGCGGATTTCATGTCCAGCGACTTCTATTCCCTGCAGAACAACGCGTCAGCAACGCTTGGCGCGAATCTGCTGAACAGCGACGTTTTCTTCCTGATGCCGGGACAGCTGTCCAAAACCCTCAGCGGTCAGAGCGATCCTGAGGCGCGTTATATCGGCGTGATGGCGGAATATCAGAAGCTGGACGGTAAAAAATGGCGCGTTTCACTCCCGCTGCCTGTGCCAGGCGAAAATCATATCTACCAGTTCTGGAAATGGTCCGCGGATGAACTCCAGGCCAACGTTTTTCTCGACGTAAACGGCATTCGGGTCATCAGCCAGTAACGCGCTTCACAACAGGAAACACATCATCATGACCAAAGCAGAAAAGGTCGTCTGGACCGAAGGCATGTTCCTGCGTCCACACCATTTTCAGCGGACTGAAAGTTATCTGCTCAACCATGTTCGTGAGTGGGGTGCGCTGCAGCGTTCCTATCTCTGGGGCTTTCTCGACGTAGAACTGGACGAAGCGATGCTTCGCCAGGGCTGCATTGCCCTGAGCTACTGCAGCGGGTTACTGCCGGACGGCACCTTTTTCCAGGTCCGCAACGGACGCAATGGTCCCGCGCCGCTAAAAATTCCTGACAATCTCACCAACGAAAAGGTGGTGCTTGCGTTGCCGGTTCGTCGTGGCGAGCGGGAAGAGGTGATTTTCAGCGAAGAGCCTGCCTCGCTGGCCCGCTTCGTCGCGTTTGAGCAGGAGGTGGAGGACGATAACGCCATGTCGGTGGGGGATGCCACCGTCCAGTTTGGCCGCCTGCGCCTGACGCTGATGCTGGAAAAAGACCTCACGGCAGAATGGACATCCATCGGCGTGGCGTTTGTGACTGAAAAACGCAACGACAACCACGTGCGGCTGGATAACAGCTACATCCCGCCGATGCTGAACGCCAATAACAGCCCGCAGATCTACAGCATGATCAACGATCTGCACGGTTTGCTGGTGCAGCGCAGCCAGCAGATTGGCGGCCGCCTGCGTCAGCCTGGCCGCTTTAACACCTCTGAACTGATTGAATTTACGCTGCTTTCGCTCGTGAACCGTCATCTGGGCGAGGTTTCACATTTAAAAACGCTGCCGCTGCTGCACCCGGAAACGCTCTGGCGCAGCTGGCTGCCGTTTGCCACCGAGCTCACGACCTGGACGTCGCAGCGCACCACCGAGAGCGTGCTGCCGATCTACGATCACGACGATCTGGCGAACTGCTTCAGCAAGCTTATGCTAATGCTGCGCCAGGGGCTGTCGCTGGTGATGGAAGACCACGCCATTCAACTGCCGCTTAACGAGCGCTCGCATGGCCTGAACATCGCCACCGTTCCTGAAACCAGCATGGTGCGCGAATTTGGCTTCGTGCTGGCGGTGAAAGCCAACGTGCCGGGCGAACACCTGCAAACCCATTTCCCGGCGCAGATGAAAATTGCCCCGGTCTCGAAAATTCGCGATCTGGTTCAGCTGCAGCTGCCGGGCATTATGCTGCGCGCCATGCCGGTCGCGCCGCCGCAGATCCCGTGGCATGCCGGCTACAGCTACTTCGAGCTGGAGAAGGGCAGCGAGCTGTGGCACGAGATGGATAAGTCCGGCGCATTCGCCCTGCACCTTGCAGGAGAGTTCCCGGGGCTGGATATGGAGTTTTGGGCCATCCGTAGCCCGACAGAATAATAAAGCGAGCGCTTAATATGCAGGAACGACAGGATAGCGGCAGTGATGCCGCGTTTACCGGAGCCAGTAGCAACAATCAGCTGGTGGCGGCCGCCAATCCGCTGCTCAACGCGATTCCGCAGATCCGTCATTCGGTATCACATGACGATCAGGTGGCGTTACGCCAGCGCCTGATCGATGAGATTCGCCGTTTTGAAGTCCGCTGTCAGCAGGCGGGGCTGCCCTACGAAGTGATCGTCGGGGCGCGCTACTGCCTGTGTACGGCGCTGGACGAGGCCGCCGCGCTGACTCCCTGGGGCAGCAGCGGCGTCTGGTCCAGCAATGGCCTGCTGGTGACGTTCCATAACGAAACCTGGGGCGGCGAAAAGTTCTTCCAGCTGCTGGCGCGCCTGTCGCAGAACCCGCGCGAGCATATCCTGCTGCTGGAGATGATCAACTACTGCCTGCTGCTCGGCTTCGAGGGGCGCTATCGGGTGCTGGACAATGGCCGCACCCAGCTTGAAACCATCAAGCAGCGGCTGTGGCAGATGATCCGCGGCGTGCGCGGCAGCTATCCGCCGCCGCTTTCTCCCCATCCGGAAGATCGTCCGGTGCTGCGCAAGCTCTGGCGGCCGATGGTTCCCCTGTGGGCCTGCGTGGCGCTGGCCGGGTTTATCGCCTGCCTGTTTTACATCGTGCTTAACTGGCGCCTTGGCGACAACACCAACCCGGTGCTGGCGAAGATTTATCAGTCCCAACTGCCGGAAACCACCATCCAGCAGCCAGCGCGTCAGCTGCCCGCAGTGCTTAACCTGCGCGGCTTCCTGAAGCCTGAAATTGAGGCGGGCCTGGTGGCGGTAAAAGACCAGGCAGATCGCAGCGTCGTGATCCTGAAGGGCGACGGGCTGTTTGCCTCCGCCTCGACCGTCGTGCGCGACCGCTATGAACCGGTCATCAACCGCATTGCGCAGGCGATGAACAACGTCAGCGGCAAAATTCTGGTGGTGGGCTACAGCGATAACGTGCCGATCCGCAGCGCGCGCTTTGCCTCTAACTACGAGCTCTCACTGGAACGCGCGCGCTCCGTACAGAAAATGCTGCAGGGAAGCCTCTCTCAGCCTGGCCGCGTGAAGGCGGAAGGGCGGGGCGAGATTAACCCGGTGGCGCCGAACACGACGCCGGAAAACCGCGCCCGTAACCGCCGTGTGGAAATTACTCTGCTGGTGTCCCCTGAAAACACCCAGGCCGAGCTGAACGGATTGCCGCAAGGAAACTAAGGATGCTGACTACACTTCTTTCCATTCTGACCAACCGCATTCTGTGGAGCTTCCTCGGCGTAACGGCGCTGGCGGCGGTAATCTGGATGATTGGCCCGCTGTTGTCCATCGTGGACACCCGACCGCTCGAATCCGAACAGAACCGCATCATCAGTATCGCCGTGGTCTACCTGCTGTGGGCGCAGGGACATATTCTGCCGCGCCTTTATAACGCCTGGCTGAACCGCAAGCTGATGGACAAGCTCAACGAGAACACCACCAGCCCGGAGGCGGCGGATCCGCAGCAGCGCCTGAACAACGAGGAGCAGATCCTCGCCAGCCGTTTTGATGAAGCCGCGCAGATGCTTAAAAAAGCGCACTTCAGCAAAGCGGGCCAGGGCACCCAGTGGACCCAGCGCTTCAGCACGCAATATCTCTATCAGCTGCCGTGGTACGTCATTATCGGCGCGCCGGGCTCCGGTAAAACCACGGCACTGGTGAACTCCGGGCTGCAGTTCCCGCTGGCCGACCGTTTTGGTAAGACCGCGCTGCGCGGTATTGGCGGCACGCGCAACTGCGACTGGTGGTTCACCAACGAGGCCGTGCTGCTGGACACCGCGGGTCGCTATACCACCCAGGAGAGCGAGCAGGCGCAGGATGCCGGTGAGTGGCTGCAGTTCATGGGGCTACTGCGCAAGTACCGTCGCCGCCAGCCGATCAACGGCGTCATCGTCACGATCAGCATTTCGGACCTGCTGACCCAGTCTGCCGAGGCGTCCCGCCAGCAGGCGGTGAACCTGCGCCAGCGCCTGTCCGAGCTGCATGAACAGCTGGGTATCCGCTTCCCGGTGTACGTGATGGTGACCAAGGCCGACCTTCTTAAAGGCTTCCGCGCCTGGTTTGCCGACTACGATAAAGCGCAGCGCGACCAGATCTGGGGCTTCACGCTGCCGTGGGAGCAGACCAAACACGCCGATTACGACCTGATGGGCAACTTCCAGCAGGAATTTTCTCTGTTACAGCAGCGTCTTGATGCCGGGCTGCCGGAAACCATGCTCAAAGAGCATGACGCGAAAACCCGCGCCGAAGCGTATCTCTTCCCGCAGGAGTTCGCCGCGCTGCGTCCGCTGCTGGCGGACTACCTGAGCACGGTCTTCGCGCGCTCCAACTTCGAAACTGAGTTCTCCCCGCGCGGGATCTATTTCGCCAGCGGGACGCAGGAAGGCATGCCGTTTGACCGCGTCATGGGCGAACTGAACCGCGCGCTGTCGCTGCCGGAAGGGGCAGAGCGCGATAACTGGGATTCGGTCAGTAAAGAAGCCCCAATCCCGGGCGCGAAGGGCCAGAGCTTCTTCATCAAGAACCTGCTGCAAAACGTTATTTTCCAGGAAGCCGGGATCGCCGGGGAAAACCGCTGGTGGGAACTGCGCAACCGGGCGGTGATCTGGTCCGGCTACGCGGCGCTGCTGGCCCTGCTGGCGATCCTCGGCGGGCTGTGGCTGACCAGCTATGCTAAAAACAAGGCCTATCTGGAAGAGGTGGATGCGAAGGTACCGCTGCTGGACCAGCAGAGCAAAGCGTTGCAGAACCAGCCGCAGCGTGACCTGTTCGATCTGCTGCCATTGCTGAATGGCCTGGTGGACCTGCCGAAAAGCGACGCGTTTGATGTCAACGATCCGCCAGTCTCCCGCCGCATGGGGCTTTACCGTGGGGATGACGTCAGCGATGCTTCGCAGTCCCTGTACCAGAAGGCGCTGGATCAACTGCTGTTGCCCGCCGTTGCTATGCACATCACCACCTGGCTGCGCAACGACAACGGCAGCGACGTGGAGTACAGCTATGAGGCGCTGAAAGCCTATCAGATGCTCTATCAGCCGAAGCACTACGACGGCAAATTCTTGCACTCCTGGGTGATGCTCAACCTGCAGCGCAACCTGCCGCAAAACGTCACGAAGGCGCAGCTGCAGCAGCTCGAATGGCATCTCACCCAGCTGCTGGAGCCGAAAATTCAGGCCTCGCCGTACGCGCAGGACGAATCCCTGGTGGCGCGTGAAAGAGCGCTGATCAACCAGCAGCCGCTTTCAACCCGCGTCTACGGTCGCCTGAAGCGCCTGCTGGAACATGACGACAACCTCAAACCGGTCTCCCTTTCCGACCTGGGCGGGCCACAGAGCGAGCTGGTGTTTTCCCGCAAAAGCGGTAAGCCGGTGAGCGAAGGGGTGCCGGGTCTTTATACGCCGGACGGTTACTGGAAAAGCTTTAACAGCCAGATTGACAGCGTAACGACCGCTCTGCATGAAGACGACGCCTGGGTGCTGGGCGCCGCGACCGCGCAGGAAGATAGACAGCAGATCGATAACGCCGTACGCCAGTTCTACATGCGCGACTTTATCGCGAACTGGGATCGCTTTCTCGCCGACATCCAGCTTAACAACAGCGCCGATCTCTCCCAGCGCATCAACACTGCGCGCCTGCTCTCTGGCGCAAACTCGCCCCTGCGCCGTCTGGTGCAGAACCTGAGCCAGGTGCTGACGCTCTCCCGGGATACCCCGGCACCGGAAGATGCCGATAAAGCGCAGGCGCAGAGCAACCGCGCCACCCGCACGCTGGAAGCGCTGTTCAGCAATAATGACAATGCCCCGACGCAGGCCGCCGCGATTACTCAGGCGCCGGAGCAGCTGGTGACGGACCACTACGCGCCGATGATTGAGCTGGCCCAGCCGCTGGAAAAGGGTGGCAAGACCATCGTCTTTGATGATTTTCTTAAGCAGGTGGACGAGCTTTATCGTTACCTGACCGCCGTGCAGGATGCCGCCAACAGCGGTATGCCGGCACCGGGCGGCGAGGCGATCAGCCGTCTGCAGGCCAGCGCCGGTCGACTGCCGGGCGGATTGCAAACCATGTTCAGCAACATGGCGGTGGGGGCCAGCAGCGATACCCAGCGCCGCGATCTGGAAAACGTGCGTAAGCGGATCAACGTTGAAGTCGGCGGTTTCTGCCGTCAGGCGATCGCCGGTCGCTACCCGCTGGTGCGCAGCGCCAGCACTGAGGTCACTCCGGACGATCTCGCCCGCATGTTTGCGCCGGGCACCGGGCTGATGGATACCTTCTTTCGCGACAACCTGACCAGCAAAGTGGATACGACGCAGGCAAACTGGCGCTTTATGCCGGGCATCGACGGTAAAACCCTGCCGGGCAGCGAAGGGCTGCTGAGGCCGTTCCAGCAGGCCCAGTCGATTCGCGACGCCTTCTTTGCGAACGGCGCAACCACGCCATCTTTCAAGGTGACGGTTCGCACCGTGCGAATGGATAACACCATTCTGAACCTGACGCTGGATGTCGACGGTCAGCTGCTGCGCTATAGCCACGGTCCGCAGGCGGTACAAATCATGAACTGGCCGGGGCCGGGCGGCACCAACCAGGTCCGTATGCAGCTGGGTCTGGCTAACGGCAGCACCGCGACGCTTGTGACCAACGGCTCCTGGGCGCTCAACCGCTTTTTTGACAAAGCGAGCAGCAGCCCGGGCGCGGGAAGCCTGAGCCGTCAGGCCACCTTCAGCGTCGACGGACATCAGGTCACGCTGGAGTTTGCGCCGAACAGCATCCGCAACCCGTTCCAGCTTCCCCGTTTTTCATGCCCATAACCGCAAGGACAGCCGTATGACGAATACCCCTGCGATGAACCGCTACAGCTGGTATGGCAAATTACCCAGCGCCGGAGATTTTTTGCAGCGTCGCTTTCCTGACACCTTACAGCGCCAGTGGTCGCACTGGTTCCAGGTCGGTCTGCTGGCCTGGCAGCAGGAAGAGCAGCGCAGCGGCGAGCGCCCGTTTCAGAAAGCGCCAGTCTGGAATTTTGTGGTGCCGCCCATGCTGGGCAGCCAGATGATCCAGATGGGCTGCCTGCTGCCCGGCCGCGACAGCGTTGGCCGACAGTACCCGGTCTGCATTCAGCTGAGCTTCGCCCCGTCAGAGTGGTCGACCAGCCTGCTCAGCCAGGCGGAGAGCTGGTATCAGCAAATTGGTCGTCTGGGGCTGCACGCGGTGCGTAACAGCTTTTCCGCCTCGCAGCTGGATGAGATGCTGATGTCCATTCCGGCGCCGCAGCCCGTCGAGCCGCAGAAGCGCTCTGACATCCTCGACGTCATTGGCTACGACGAGGACGGCCAAAGCACGCTGGGCTGGCCGCAGGCGGCAGAGTGTTTTGACCCGCTGCGTCAGACCAGCTACTGGTGGACCAACCGCTGCGACGGGTACCCGCTGTACACCCACGTTCACAGCGGCAACTTCACCGGGCAGCTTTTTACCCTGCTGTTCGACCCGGCAGGGGGCGCCCGCCCGGGGCGTCACGGTCTCTATCCGCCTATGTTTGAATAAGCAGGGATCACATGAATATCGAAGAATTTCTCGCGCCGATAAGCGCCGACAAGCCCTGCGGCGACAATCTGGAATATGACGCTGACTTTCAGGCGATGAACCAGGCCAGTCAGGGCAAAGCGGAACAGCAGTTTGGCGACACCATCATCCCGGCAGAGCCTGCGGACTGGAACACGGTAGAAAAATTCGCTACCAGCCTGCTGAGCCGCACCAAAGATCTTCGCGTGATGCTGGCGTTAACCCACGCCTGGACCCGCCGTCGCGGTCTTGCAGGCTACGCGGACGGGCTGTTGCTGGTGCAGGAGGCGATCGCGCGCTACTGGGAGCCGCTCTATCCGCTGCTGGAAGAGTATGGCGAAACCGACCCGTTCTATCGCATTAACGCTCTGGCAGGGCTGAGCGATAAATCCGAGCTCACCGTCGCGGTACGTAACGCCTCGCTGCTGCGTTCAAACGGCGATGAAATTTCGCTGCGTGACGCCCAGGCGCTGCTGGACGGCAGTAAAACCGAGTGTCCGGACTATCCCGGCGGTCGCCCGAGGCTGATTGACGAACTGGCCCGCGGCGACCAGCCGGGGACCGCAGCGGTCATTGTGATTAACGAACGGCTGCTGGCCATCCGCGAGCTGCTCACCGGGCATCTCGGTGAAAGCGGCGTACCGGAAATGGAACAGCTGCTGAAAACCGTGGGGCTGGTCGCCAGCGCGTGTCAGGTGACCGACATCAGTAAGCTGCTGCCGAACCGTGAAGCGCAGGCTGAACAGCACGCTGAGCCGCAGCCTGCGGCAGCGCAGCCCGTTCAGCCGGTCACCGACTGGCGCAGCGTGCAGGTTACCAGCCGCGCCGACGCGCAGCTAATGCTGGAAAAAGCGAAGCAGTATTTCGCGCAGTACGAACCGAGCCACCCCGCGCCGCTGATGATTGAACGGGTGCAGCGGCTGTCAGAACTTAACTTTATGGACATTATTCGCGACCTGGCGCCAGACGGCGTTAACCAACTGGAAAACATCTTTGGACGCCGCGAATGACGCGTCCTGGCATTATGACGACAGGCATGGAGTCTGCCGTTTCACCTTCACCGCGCATCTTTGATGGAGAACATCATGGCAATGAGTAACAGTGGACAGAAATTCATCGCACGCAACCGTGCTCCCCGCGTGCAGATCGAATACGACGTAGAGATCTACGGTGCAGAACGCAAAATTCAGCTGCCGTTTGTGATGGGCGTTATGGCCGATCTGGTTGGCAAGCCGGTGGAAAACCTGCCAGCCGTCGACGAGCGTAAATTCCTGGAAATCGACATCGATAACTTCGATGAACGCATGAAGGCGCTGAAGCCGCGCGTGGCGTTCCAGGTAGATAACACCCTGACCGGCGAAGGTAAGCTCAACGTCGATCTGACCTTCGACAGCATGGACGACTTCCTGCCGGACGCGGTGGCCCGCAAGGTTGAGCCGCTGAACAAGCTGCTGGAGGCGCGCACGCAGCTCTCTAACCTGCTGACCTACATGGACGGCAAAAACGGTGCGGAAGAGCTGATCGCAAAAATCCTTCAGGATCCGACGCTGCTCAAATCCCTGAGCCAGATGCCAAAAAATGACGAAAGCGCGAAAGGTAGCGAGGAATAATCGATGAGCAACCAGACTCAACAACACGATCAGCAGGCGGGTCAGGCGTTCAGCCAGGATGAGTTCAGCGCGCTGCTGAACAAAGAGTTCCGCCCGAAAACCGATCAGGCGCGTTCCGCCGTGGAGAGTGCGGTCAAGACTCTGGCGCAGCAGGCGCTGGAAAATACCGTTACCTTCTCGAACGACACCTACCGCACCATTCAGAACCTGATTGCCGGTATCGACGAGCAGCTCTCGCAGCAGGTGAACCAGATCATTCACCACGAAGAGTTTCAGAAGCTGGAGAGCGCCTGGCGCGGCCTGAGCTACCTGGTCAACAATACCGAAACTGACGAGATGCTGAAGATCCGCTTTATGAGTATCTCCAAGCAGGAGCTGGGCCGCACCCTGAAGCGCTACAAGGGCGTGGGCTGGGACCAGAGCCCGATCTTCAAGAAAATCTACGAGCAGGAGTACGGTCAGTTCGGCGGCGAGCCGTTTGGCTGCATCGTCGGCGACTATTACTTCGACCACAGCCCGCAGGACGTTGAGCTGCTGGGGGAAATGGCGCGCATTGGCTCTGCGGCGCACTGTCCGTTCATCACCGGCACCGCGCCGGGCGTGATGCAGATGGAGTCCTGGCAGGAGCTGGCCAACCCGCGCGATCTGACCAAGATCTTCCAGAACACCGAATACGCCGCCTGGCGTTCCCTGCGTGAATCCGAAGACGCCCGCTATCTGGGGCTGGTGATGCCGCGCTTCCTGTCGCGCCTGCCGTACGGCATTCGCACCAACCCGGTGGACAGCTTCGATTTTGAAGAGCAGACCGACGGCGCAAACCACAACAGCTACTCGTGGGCGAACGCGGCCTATGCGATGGCCGCCAACATCAACCGCTCCTTTAAAGAGTACGGCTGGTGCACCTCTATTCGCGGCGTGGAGTCCGGCGGGGCGGTGGAAAACCTGCCGTGCCACACTTTCCCGAGTGATGACGGCGGCGTGGACATGAAGTGCCCGACCGAGATCGCCATCAGCGACCGTCGCGAAGCCGAGCTGGCGAAAAACGGGTTTATGCCGCTGGTTCACCGTAAAAACTCCGACTTTGCTGCCTTCATCGGCGCACAGTCTCTGCAAAAACCGGCCGAGTACCACGACCCGGATGCCACCGCCAACGCGCGCCTGGCCTCCCGTCTGCCGTATCTGTTTGCCTGCTGCCGCTTTGCCCACTACCTGAAGTGCATCGTGCGCGACAAAATCGGCTCCTTCCGCGAGCGCGAAGAGATGGAGCGCTGGCTGAACGACTGGGTGATGAACTACGTCGACGGTGACCCGGCGAACTCCTCTCAGGAGACCAAGTCCCGCAAACCGCTGGCGGCTGCGGAAGTGCAGGTGCAGGAGATTGAGGACAACCCGGGCTACTATGCCGCGAAGTTCTTCCTGCGTCCGCACTACCAGCTGGAAGGTCTGACCGTTTCTCTGCGTCTGGTTTCTAAACTGCCGTCTCTGAAGACGAAAGACGCGTGATGACGATTGCCGGCCCGCAGGGGCCGGCAGCTTTACTGTTAATTCGAGATAGCTAATGAATTTACCTTTAAAAACGATAACAAGAAAATTCATCAGCTATTTAATCAGTTATACATTGCTCATTATTTCATTCATGCTATTTGTGACAGTATCTGGCTACTATTTGTTTATATTTAACTGGACGGACGATGTCCGGCAAATCGTAATGCATGGTTCCTTATGTACTGGACTTAATGCATTAGCGATAGGTATATACGTTGTTGCAGAGAAGCGGAAAGAGAAATGTTAGTTCCTCATGCTGGTCAGTGTGTTACTGAGTATATAGAAAAGGATATCAGATGAAATATTTGGGTTATCTCCTCGTGTTTTTGACTTCTTATGTAAATGCCGGAAATAGCTATCCTGATTTTTATCATCAGCAAACATACCGGCAGGTTTTAAAAAATTTAGTTCTGGCGCGCTGCCTTGCGCAGGTGGCAGATAAAGGCAGTAAGTTTTCTGCTGATGCGGCTCGCAGTGCGAGTGCATTCATTGAATGGATTCCTTTTGATGCCGAAAATGGCACGGATAAAGTGAATGTCATCATTGGGAAATATATAAATCAAATTAACGGGTTTCATTCAGAGCGAAAACCCGATGTCAAAGGCGTAACCTTAAACTGTTTACGACTTTATCACAGCGACGAACTTAACGAACTTGCACCTCAGTTAATCATCGGAAATCCTGACCGCACCTGGTTACAGGATAATCCACAAGAGTAAAAGACTTCACATTCTTTCCTTTCATTCAGGGGGAATGTAAGACTGTCAAATGACATGGGTCGTTTGATATGAGGCAGAGGTAAAATATGGACGGTTTTATTCAGCCCCATGCTTTCCTGTTTGCCATATAAGTGCTTTTTCGAAAGCAATATTGTTCATCCACGAAGAGTAGATATTATGGCTATTGATATGTTTCTGAAGGTCGAGGGTGTTACGGGCGAATCTAAAGATTCTAACCACACCGGCTGGACTGATATTACCTCCTTCTCCTGGGGCGCTTCCCAGCCAGGTAATATGAGCGTTGGCGGTGGCGGCGGTGCCGGTAAAGTCAACTTTAACGACCTGCACGTTAACGCGCTGATCGACAAATCCACCACCGCTATCCTGAAACACTGCGCCAGCGGTAAACACCTTACCAAAGTTGAGCTGTCCGTATGTAAAGCGGGTGGCCAGCAGGTGGAATATTCCCGCATTACGCTGGAAGATGTGCTGGTGACTTCCGTTCAGTACACTGGTGCAGACAATGGCGATACCGTTGGTGTGACCTACGCATTCCAGGCTGCGAAAGTGAAGCAGCAGTACTGGGAGCAGACCACCTCTGGTGGCAAAGGTGCTGAAAGCAGCGCTGGCTGGAACATCAAAGAGAACAAAGAAGCGTAATTGCGCAGGTGACCGGGGAGTTTTCCCCGGTCATTACGATTGGTTCACTACTCGGTGTATAATAGCGATGGAAAGAGCGATAACTGTTATATCCATTGTATTATCATGTAGCGCGTGCATATCCCATCCTGCTCAGTTTAAAAGTTTAAAAGTTTAACTGTTAAGCTGGAAAAAAATGTCCCCTGTTTTGGATTTTTGGAAGACACGAGGCCAGGTGAAACTGTTTTAGTTTACGAACCTTCAATATCTCGACAGGTAGGTAATGAATGGGAAGCTATATATTCCCCACAAATTTTTCATTCCGGCCGCATTCTAAAGTCTGAGGATTGTCTTCGCTGGGATAAAGTTGACTGGCAGCCAGGAAAGTATGATGTGGTATTAAAGTTGAGAAATCATAATGCCGCTCTTCGGTACGCGACTCGCTTTGTGCTCAGTGCGAATGCTAAAGGTGAACTATCGCTGACTAAAATAGAATAGAAGAGTTTCCAAATGTTGGCTTTTTTAGAAAAACGTCAACATTTGGGTGCTGCTTAACTTCATTTTTATTTAAATGTTTGTGCTTATTTGTAAGCGTTTCGGTGAAAATCAGAAGGAATTAATATGACTGGTCAATCATTAGTTAATCCGGGATATTGCATTGTTCAGCAACCCGGAACTCTGGATTTCCAGGCAAGGCTCTTATTCAACAATCCAAATAGTGATGCTGCACGTTATTTCATGCGGGTTAATAGTGATATGCAGTGGTCAAAACCTGGGCAGATGTTGATTCTTGATGCGCCGGGAAGTAATAATGCTGTGCAACTTAAGCAATTACAGCTTGCAAAAAATAAAGTCAACGGTGCTCTGGCCGAACTTAACTCTGGAGAAGCGAATTTTTTTAATCACCATTTTAGTACCATAGCCGCAGTCACTAATTTTATGGATAAGTCCCTTGGAGTTGTTGCTGACGCAGGTGAAAAATATTTCAGTGAAATAGAAAAAAAACTTAAATCCATTGAGTTGGCATACCAGAATCAGTTCAGGGCACAAGGGACATTGATAAGCCAGCAGTTTTTTGTTGAGCGTCAGCGCCTCTTTTCTGAGTTGGATGGTTTATTAAATAAATTGTCCAGGCTGACGTTAAAGATGAAACCCTATAACGAACTGAAGCATGCATTAGGGTTGTCAAGCAGATCAATTGTACATGAATGGAGCACAGCGGGTGTCGCTTCTATTCGTGGTTATTCAACTTATGTCGATAATGCCTCTAAAGCCGCTCGTTTTCTTAAAGCCGGGGGATGGCTTGCAATAGGTTTTGCCGGTGCAAATACAACCAATGAAGTTTACAATGCATGCACCACGGGACGAGAGCAAAGTTGTACTAAAGTCGCTGTAAAAAAATACAGCAGCTTTGGTGCAAGTCTTGCAGGAGGGATTTACGGTGGCAAATACGGGGCCATGGCAGGTGCCGGTGTATGCGTTGCGCTTGGTGTCGCGACGGGTGGTGTAGGTTTGCTCGCCTGTTCCATTGTCGGGGCGGCTGCAGGTGGATACGTTGGTGGCGAGATAGCGGGCGGAGCGACTGAGTATATGATGGATAAAATATGGTGAATATTGAAAATTTACTATTATTCCTTATCGTGGCTTTATTGCTGATTGTGATAGTTATGGATCTATTCAGTTCTCGTTACTTCAAAAAACACGAGGCTGATTATAATCAGTTACTTTCTGAGTACCGGCGAAAAGGATATGACCTGGATCTTGTTACCGACTACGCTTCTTTTTTTGGTTCGTTGGCAAATTATCAAAAAATAATCTGGTTTGTTCGCCTTTATAAAGGCGTTAAAATGAAATTTACGCGTGAGCGGCTTGTTCAGGAAGATGCTTATAAATATGTACAGTCGTTACCTGAAGAAAAAATTGGCTGGATACTAAAGTTACATCGCCGTTATAAGTTACAGGCGTTAATATTCACTCTATGGCTCATTGTTGGATTATATTTTATCATCTTCATTAAATAGTTTTTGATATTCAATTTCTCAAACGCCGCCGTTCTCGCCCCGAGAGCGGCAGCGTTTGAGCGCTAATCATACCAGCAGGAATACGCCATGCGATTCACGATTATTTCTACGAAACCCGGTCATCAGCCGCCGCAAAGCAGCTGTGATTTTTACGCCCCGGGCGGCACCATTGGGCGCGGTACGGATAACAATCTGGTATTACCGGACAATGACCGCACCATCTCGCGTCTGCAGGCCATTGTCCACGTTGACGCTCAGGGCGAATGCCGTGTCACCAACCGTGGCAGCGTCACCCGCGTGGTATTGAATGATATTCCGCTGGAGCGTGGGCGTCAGGTTGAACTGCAGGATGGCGACATTCTCGGTATTGATGACTACCGTATCGAAGTGACCGAACTGATCCACGACACACAGCCGGTGAGCCGCATGGCGGCCAGCATGCAGCAGCAGGCGCGTCCGACAGCCGCACCCGCTGCGCCCGCAGCGCAAGCGAAGCCTGCTAACCCCGCGCCACGCGGGAAGGCGGAACCGACCGCCGTGCCTTCCGAAATCTGGGACAGCCTGATGCAGGAGTTCTCCATCTCCGACAGCATCTCCAGCAACCGCGCTAAACCGCAGCCTGCGGCCTCACAGGATCCCTTCTCCCAGCCCGCCACGCCGGAGCGTAATGCCGAAGATCCGTTGGCGATGTTCAACGACAGCGATCCAACGCTTGAGCGCAAAAACGTCGACCCGGACACGCTGTTCAGCGACGAAGCGCTGTTCAAAAAAGAGAGCATTTTTGACGACGTGACGCCTTCCACGCTGGTGCCGCCGGTTGAGGGGCAACCCGCCCCTAAAGAAGACGCGGCGGACGAGCTTGACCCGCTGGCGCTGTTCGGTGGAAAGGCCAGCGCGCCAGCCGCGCGCAATGATGACCCGCTCGGGCTGATGGGCGGAGCACCGTTAACCCACCCGGATGATATTGCAGACGAAAAGCCAGCACCAACGCCTGAACCGGAGCAGGAAGAGGACGTGCTTGCCGATTCTCCGTTGTTCGCCCCAGAGCCGCAGGATACGCCGCGTGAAGAAGAGCCTGCACGGCCGGATTACGCAGGCTTCACCATGCCTACGCCGCAGGCCGTTGCGCGCAGCAGCGCTCAGGCACCGAAGGGGCGCCTGCGCATCGACCCGGTCAATAACGCGGCATCCCCAACCGCCAGCCCGAATAATGGCGAGAAGGGTGAAGTGCTGCAGGGCGAGCTGCTGCAGGCGCTGCTTGAAGGTATGGGCCTGAGCGAAATGCAGCCTGTTCCGCAGTTTGACCGGGAAAATATGCGTCAGTTGGGGCAGATTCTCGGCATGTTCTCGCAGGGCACCGTGGCGCTGCTCTCGTCGCGCTCCATCCTGAAACGCGGCGTAAAAGCCGATATGACCATGGTGCTGGACGATGCCAACAACCCGTTCAAGCTGTTGCCGACCGGGAAAACCGTCTTAATTCAGATGTTCGGCACCCCGATGCCGGGCTTTATGCCGCCGACCAAATCGGTGCGCGACGCGCTGATCGACCTGCAGGCGCACCAGCTGGGGATGATCTCCGGTATCCGCGCCATCATCGCCGCGATGCTGCAGTCCTTTAACCCGGAACAGCTGGAGGAGCAGGCGAAGCAGAACGGCATGACCTCGCGTCTGGCGCTGCCGGGCAGCCGCAAAGCCGCCCTGTGGGACTATTTTGTTCGCAGCTATGGCGAGACGGCGGGCGAGATTGAGGATGACTTCCACACCCTGTTCGGCGAAGCCTTCCTTCATGCGTATGACATGGAGGTGAATCAGTACAAAGACTCACAGAGCGGATCGGAAGACAAATGAATATCGCAACCGCTTCTCTCTCCCGCCAGGGGACGCGCGCCAGCAACCAGGATCAGACGGGAGAAACCATAGGGGAACGCTCGGCCTGCTTTGTCGTCTGCGACGGCATCGCGGGTCTGCCCGGTGGTGAAGTCGCCGCGGAACTGGCCCGTAACAGCATTATCTCCCGCTTCGATGGCGACAAGCACCTCAACGCGCAGCATATCCGCGACTACGTGCAGACGGCGAATCGCACCATTCTGAGCGAACAGCAGGCCGTTCAGGACTATCGCCGGATGGGTACGACGCTGGTCAGCCTGTTCATTGACCGGGACTACGGGCTGGCGTACTGGGCGCATGCCGGCGACAGCCGCCTGTACCTGTTTCGCCGGGGGTGGCTGTGGCACGTCACTACGGACCACAGTCTGGTGCAGCAGATGAAGGATGCCGGGCATCAGACGGACGATCTCAACAGCAACCTGCTTTATCTGGCGCTGGGAATTGAAAACGGCGGACCGGAAGCGAGCTACAGCGACGTGGTGCAGGTAGAAGACGGCGATGCCTTTTTACTCTGCACCGACGGGTTCTGGCACGGCGTCAGCGAAGAGCAAATGAAGCAGTCGCTGCACATGGTCAATACGCCGCAGGAGTGGCTGACCTTAATGAACCAAATCATTCAAAAGAATGGCGAGCAGGAGGGGAATGCGCAGGATAACTATACCGCCCTGGCGGTATGGATGGGCAACCCTCAGGACACCACTTTGCTGCACACCCTCTCTGATGCAGCACAATTTCTTCCCTGCGGAACTGATTAGACACACAAGGAACGATATGAAACTTTGGCTATCGGGTTTGGCACTTCTGGCGGCGACCTCCACCGCGCAGGCTGAAAATTTCCGCATCGTGCAGTCTCCTGCGCAGAAGCTGGATATCTGGATCGACAACATCAAAGACAACACCCCACAGAGCTGGTGTAAGCCAGACGTGGCGCTGCGCATTGTGGCGAACGGCAAGAAAGAGGTCTCCGTGCTGGAAAACTTTGTGCCGCGCCTTGGCTCGCTGCTGGAACACCAGTGCAGCAAAGTGAATAAACTCAGCTGGACGCTCAACGATCCCGAGGGGACGACGCTGGCGCAGGGCACGGCAGCTAAAGCGCAGGACTGGGCGCTGGTGGTGAAACAGCAGCAGGCCGCGCCTGCCGAGACCGTCACCGCAACCCCAGCCAGCGGCGCGTTACTGCCACCCGATCAGAACGTGGCTTCCCGCACCGTTGCCGCGGACCGCACGCCGTGGCAGGAGTTTACCCTGCAGGATGGCTGCCACCTGCGCACCTTCTGGGAGGGCGGCGCGTCCGCTCCGGCGCTCTTTATTCCGGATTCTGACACCACCCGCTGCGGTAACGGCAGCTGGCTGAGCGGTCACACCGTTATCTCTCAGTCCCGCAACGGCGGGCAGAAAGAGATGGCGGTGACGTACATTCACGGCTTCCCGGTGATGGGGCTGAATCAGAGCGCCGATCCGGAAAACGCGCTGATCACCTCCGTAAACAAAGAGCGCATGGTATTCAGCACGCCAGACAGCGATCAGAGCTGGATGATCCTGCCTTACGACAGCACCCTGAACAGCTGGAAGAGCAACGGCACGGTTGCGGTAGAAATTTCCCGCGAGACCGCCAGCGACGATGCAAAACTGCAGGCGCGTATTGCGGCGGTGAAGAAAACCTGGAGCGCCTGGGTTGCCCCAGGCACCCCGCTGAATATCGTTCTGATTGATACCCTGCGTCCTCAGCTGCGCGATCCGGCAGTGGGCGCCTGGCGCGCGGCGAATTAAGGAATGGCTATGAATACGCTCTATCAACACCTGGCGGGTGAAACGCTCAACGACGCGCTGGCGCGTCTTGAAGCGGAGATCAAAGCCCGTCCGGCAGATGCAGACCTCCGCGCCGCGTTCGTGCAGTTTTTAATCCTCAGCGGCAACGGGACGCGTGCGCTGACCCAGCTGAAAAGCTGGCTGGCGCTGAAGCCGCAGGCGAAACCCACCGTCACGCTGCTGGAGCAGTCCATTCAGGGCGAGCTGCAGCGCGCGCAGGTGATGGCGGGGCAGGCGCGTCCGGCCATGCCTGAAACGCAGTGGCCGTGGCTGACCACCCTGGCCGCGGCGCTCCGCGAGGAGGGCGAGCGTGCCCGGTCGCTGCGCCTTGAAGCGCTTGACCAGGCGCAGGCCACTCCCGGTCACATCACCCTCGAAAACGATGAGGCTCAGGCGTTTGACTGGCTGATGGACGGCGATGCCCGTCTCGGCCCGGTGTGCGAAACCATCGTGAACGGCCGCTATTTCTGGCTGCCGTTTAACGCTATCGCCGAGATCCGTTTCCAGGCGCCTGCCAGCGTGACCGATCTGGTCTGGCGTCACGCGCTGGTGCGCCTGACTGACGGTACGGAGCAGGTATGTCAGATCCCGGCGCGTTATCCGTTTGCTGCCGATGCGTCGGATGCGATCAAACTGGGCCGCACTACCGAGTGGCAGCCGCTCGACGAGGACGGCACCCTCTACGAAGGGATGGGCCAGAAAGCCTGGCTCAGTGAGCAAAGCGAAAGCCCGTTGCTGTCGTTAAGCCTCGTGTCGTTTGCGACGGATGGAGCCGATGAGTAATCCCGCTGGCGAAGGCGATCTGCTGCGCAGCGGCTGGCAAGCCCGCAGCAGGCAGGAGAAGGTGGGGGCGCGCGACAAAATGCAGCCTTCGCTGCTCGATCGCCTCACCGATAACGACCCGGAAAAAAAACGCGAGCCGGCTAACAGCAACCTGATCACCCACGCCGCGCTGCGTCGTAACGTGCTGCGGGATCTGCAGTGGCTGTTTAACACCATCAACCACGATGCCTCCGGCGATTTAAGCGCGCTACCGCACGTGAGCCGCTCGGTGGTTAACTTCGGCGTCGCGCCGCTCGCCGGGAAGAGAATGTCGGACATCGAATGGCACGATATTCAGCGCAAGCTCACCGAGGCCATCATCAATTTTGAACCGCGAATTTTGCCGCAGGGGCTGCAGGTCCGCTGCGTGTCGGATACCTCCTCGCTGGATCTGCACAACGTGCTCTCCATCGAGATTAAAGGGCGCTTATGGTGTGTGCCGTACCCGCTGGAGTTTCTGTTTCGCACCGATGTCGATCTGGAAAACGGCCATTTTGAACTGAAAGATGCGGGGTAATCATGGAAAGTAAACTGCTCGAATATTACAACCGTGAGCTGGCCTACCTGCGCGAAATGGGGGCCGAGTTTGCCGAACGCTATCCGAAGGTCGCCGGGCGGCTGGGCATGCGCGGCATCGAAGTGGCGGACCCGTACACCGAACGCCTGATGGAAGGTTTCGCGTTTCTGACCTCCCGCGTGCAGATGAAAATGGACGCGGAGTTTCCGCGCTTCTCCCAGCGTCTGCTGGAGATGATCGCGCCGAACTACCTCGCGCCCACCCCTTCAATGGCGATTGCGGAAATTGAGCCCGACAGCAGCCGCGGCGATCTGAGCAACGGCTTTATTGTGCCGCGCGGCACCATGATGGACAGCCTGGCGCTGAAAAAAACCGGCGTAACCTGCAGCTATACCACCGCGCACGAGGTTAATCTGCTGCCGCTGAAAATCGACAAAGTGGAGTTCGGCGGCGTGCCCGCTGACCTGCCGCTGGCGCAGCTCGGCTTAAGCCAGCGGGGGATCAACAGCGCCTTGCGGATCCGCATTGCCTGCGACGGCCCGCAAAACCTCGGGCACCTGAATTTTGACCGGCTGGAGTTTTTCCTCAGCGGCCCGGACATTGAGGCGCTGAAGCTGCTGGAGCTGGTGATGGAGCACCACGCCGGGATCGTCTGCCAGACGGTCAGCCCGCAGCCGCAGCGACAGCTGCTGGCAACGGATGCGCTGCGTCAGGAGGGCTTTGCGCCGGACCAGGCGCTCCTCCCGGACGATCTGCGCAACTTTGACGGCTACCGTCTGCTGCAGGAGTATTTTGCGTTTCCGGCCCGCTTCCGCTTTATCAGCCTGAGCGGTCTGAGCACGCTTATCCAGCGCTGCGAAAACGAAAAAGCCTTCGATATCTTCATTCTGCTGGATAAGTCGGATGAACAGCTGGAGCGCGTGGTCGACGCCAGCCATCTGGCGCTGCACTGCACGCCGGTCATCAACCTGTTCCCGAAAGTGGCGGCCCGGCAGAAGCTGAATGAAGGCCAGCATGAATACCATCTGGTGGTCGATAACATCCGCCCGCTGGACTACGAAATTTATGCGGTAAATAAAATTTTTGGCAGCGCCGACGGCCAGCGCGACGACCAGACGTTTCGTCCGTTCTGGAGCACCTGGAGCGGCGACGCGGGTAACTACGGGGCCTATTTTTCCCTGCGCCGGGAACAGCGCGTGCTCTCCGAGCACGCCCTGCGCTACGGCACCCGTACCGGCTATATCGGCTCGGAGGTCTTTGTCTCGCTGGTGGATGAACAGCATGCCCCGTGGCAGGAAAACCTGCGCTACATCTCTGCCGAGGTGCTCTGTACCAGCCGCGACCTGCCGCTGATGCTCCAGCAGGAGCTCGGGCAGTTCATTATGGCCGACTCCATGCCGGTGAAGGGGTTAACCCTGCGCAAAGGCCCGACGCCGCCGCGTCCGGCGCTGGCGGAAGGGTTCAGCACCTGGCGGCTCATCAGCCAGCTGCAGATGAACTACCTCAGCCTGATGGACAGCGAAAATGAAGAGGGGGCAGCGGCGCTGCGCCAGCTGTTAGGTCTGTACGCCAACCTGGCCGAAACGCCGGTTGCGCGTCAGGTGGAGGGGGTTCGCCACTGCGTACTGGAGCCGGTACACCGCCGCGTGCCTGAACCCGGCCCGGTCGTTTTCGCCCGCGGAATTGGCATCACCCTGACGGTGGACGAGCGGGCGTTTTCCGGCGCCAGCCCGTGGCTTTTCGGCAGCGTGATGGAGCGCCTTTTTGCCCGTCTGGTCTCCATCAACAGCTTCACCGAGTTCACCCTGAAGAGTCAGCAGCGCGGCGAGATAGGCTACTGGGCGCCGCGCATGGGTAAAAGGGCGCTGGTATGAGTGACGCTGCCACCGCACCGCTGCGCGTGCATCGCCTGACGAAGCTGCCGGATACGTTCTGGCACGGGGTCCGCGAGACGCCCTGGCGCTACGATCTGTTTCAGCTGTTAAGGCGCATTGATGCCCAGGGCGGCGAGCGCTACCCGCTGGGACGCGCGCCGCTGCCGAAATTTGAGCCGCTGCGCATTGGCCAGCAGCCCTCAATGAGCTTTGCGCCGTCGACGCTGGCCCAGGTGCGAAAGCGTGAGGAAAGCGGGCTGCATGAGGTGTCGATCCTCAGCTTTGGCCTGTTTGGCCCGAACGGCCCGCTGCCGGTGCATATGACCGAGTACGCCCGCGAGCGGATTCATCATCATCAGGACACCAGCCTCAGCGCGTTTGCCGATCTGTTCCATCATCGTCTTGCGCTGCTGTTTTACCGCGCCTGGGCGGATGCGCAGCCTGCCGTTTCCCTCGATCGCGCCGACAATAAGCGCTTTGAGGGCTACCTGGCGTCGCTGATCGGAATGGGACAGCCGGGTCAGATGAACAAGGGCAGCCTGAGCGCCCATGCCCGCTTTACCCACGCCGGGCACCTGACCCGCCACGGGCGGGATCCGGAAGGGCTGGAGAAGATCCTGCGCAGCTATTTTAAAGCGCCGGTTAAGCTGGTGAGCAACGTGCCGCAGTGGATGCCGCTCTCCACCCGCGAGCAGGCGCAGCTGGGAGCAGGACGCTGCATGCCGCGCATGGGGGAATCCGCTTTTCTCGGCGTCGCCGTCCGCGACGTGCAGCATAAGTTTCGTATCGAGATTGGCCCGCTGAGCGCGGAGGAGTACAACCGCTTTCTGCCGGGCGAAGCGTGGGTCACCGAGCTGCGCGACTGGGTGCGCCAGTACGCGGGAATTGAGTTTGAATGGGAAACACGGGTGATCCTGCGTGAAGACGCGGTGCAGGGTACCACGCTCGGCAGCGATGGGCGATTAGGCTTTAACACCTGGCTGGGGCATCAGCCGCAGCCTGTCCCGCGTGGCGATCTGGTGTATCGCGCAGAGCGATAAATTTTTCTAACGCATTGTTATCAACGGAACCGAACATGTCAGAAATTAGCCGTGCCGTGCTTTTCGGCAAACTGGATACGCTGTTATTTACCTCTCTGGAAAGCGCGACTGCCTTCTGCAAGCTGCGCGGCAACCCCTACGTTGAGCTGGTGCACTGGCTGCATCAGCTGATGCAGCAGCAGGATGGCGATCTGCAGCAGGTCATCCGCCACTTTGCCCTCGACGAACAGCAGCTAACGCGCGATATCGTGGCGGCGCTGGACGCTCTGCCGCGCGGCGCAAGTTCCGTTTCCGATCTCTCCGAACATATCGACAGCGCCGTGGAGCGCGCCTGGGTATTCGGCTCGCTGAAGTTTGGCGTCAGCCGCATTCGCGGCGGCCATTTGCTGATCGGCATCCTAAAGACCTGGAATCTGGCCAACGTGCTGAAAAGCATCTCGTCGCAGTTCACCCGCCTTAACGTCGAAGTGCTGATTGAGCAGTTCGACGCCATCTGTGGCAACAGTAAAGAGACGCAGCAGGCCGCTGCCGCCGTCGATGCACCGGCGGGTGCGGTCCCGGCGGCTCAGGGTACGCTGGCCCAGTACGGCCAGGACCTGACCGCTCGTGCCCGCGACGGGAAGATTGACCCGGTTGTCGGGCGCGACGAGGAGATCCGCCAGATGGTCGATATCCTGATGCGCCGCCGCCAGAACAACCCGCTGCTGACCGGGGAGGCCGGGGTCGGCAAAACCGCAGTCGTTGAAGGGCTGGCGCTGCGTATCGCCGACGGCGACGTGCCGGAGCCGCTGCAAAATATTCAGCTGTGGCTGCTGGATATCGGCATGCTGCAGGCAGGCGCGGGCATGAAAGGCGAATTTGAAGCCCGTCTGCAGGCGCTCATTAATGAAGTCCAGTCCAGCGCCACGCCGATTATTCTGTTTATCGATGAGATCCACACTCTGATTGGTGCAGGCGGCCAGCAGGGAACCGGCGATGCGGCGAACCTGCTGAAACCGGCCCTGGCGCGCGGTCAGCTACGCACCATCGGTGCCACCACCTGGGCGGAATACAAAAAGTACATTGAAAAAGACCCGGCGCTGACCCGTCGTTTCCAGACCGTACAGGTTCACGAGCCGGACGAAGCGAAAGCGATTCTGATGCTGCGCAGCACCGTGTCGCCGCTTGAGACGCACCACCAGGTCCTGCTGCTCGACGAAGCGGTCAGCGCGGCGGTGAAGCTGTCCCATCGCTACATTCCGGCGCGTCAGCTGCCGGACAAAGCCGTAGCCCTGCTCGATACCGCCTGCGCCCGCGTGGCGGTCAGCCAGAGCGCGCCGCCGGCGCAGCTGGAAGACTGCCTGCGCCATCTTGCCGCGCTGGACGTGGAAATTGAAATTGCTGAACGCGAAGCGCGCGTCGGCGCCGGTGACGCAGAGCGCGTAACGGCATTAATCACAGAGCGCGACGCGTATGAAACAAAACGCGAAGCCCTGGCCCGGCGCTGGGAAGACGAGCGCGGCCTGGTGCAGGAGATTATCCGCCTGCGCGCCGCGCTGTTTGCGGCGGGCGAGGAAGAGACCGCCGAGCTGCGCAGCCAGCTGGCGGAGCAGCAGCAGGCGCTGAACGCCTTACAGGGTGACGAGCCGCTGCTGTTTGCGGCGGTAGATGAAAACGTGGTCGCCGCAGTCGTCTCTGACTGGACCGGGATCCCGCTGGGCCGGATGGTGAAAAACGAGATCGACGCGGTGCTGAACCTTGCCGATACGCTGAACCAGCGCGTTATCGGCCAGCGTCACGGGCTGGATCTCATTGCCCGCCGCGTGAAAACCTCGCGGGCGAAGCTCGACGATCCGAACAAACCGGTGGGCGTCTTTATGCTGTGCGGCCCGTCCGGCGTCGGGAAAACTGAAACCGCGCTGGCGCTGGCGGAATCCCTGTACGGCGGCGAGCAGAACGTCATCACCATCAACATGAGCGAGTTCCAGGAAGCGCACACCGTTTCCACCTTAAAAGGTGCGCCTCCGGGATACGTAGGGTATGGTGAAGGCGGCGTGTTAACCGAGGCCGTGCGCCGTCGCCCTTACAGCGTGGTGCTGCTGGACGAAATTGAAAAAGCGCACCCGGACGTCCATGAGATCTTCTTCCAGGTCTTCGACAAAGGCTGGATGGAGGACGGCGAGGGGCGCCACATTGATTTCCGTAACACCATTATCATTCTGACGTCCAACGTGGGTACCGAGCTGATAAGCGCCATGTGCGCCGATCCGGAGCTGATGCCGGAGCCTGACGCGTTAAGCGGCGCGCTGCGCCAGCCGCTGCTGGAAGTATTCCCGCCGGCGCTGCTGGGCCGCCTGCTGGTGGTGCCGTACTACCCGCTCAGCGACGAGATGCTCGGGCAGATTGTGCGCCTGCAGCTCAAGCGCATTCAGCGTCGTCTGGAAGAGAATCACAGCATTATTTCTGAGTTTGACGACAGCGTGGTGGAACAGATTGTTCAGCGCTGCACCGAGGTGGAGTCCGGTGGCCGCATGGTGGATGCTATCCTGACTAACACCCTGCTGCCTCAGATGAGCCAGATCTTACTTACCGCCAGCCGCAGCGACGAGCAGTTCCGACGCCTGCATGTCACCTGCGAGCAGGGCGAGTTTCACTGTCAGTTTGCCGCGTAATAATCATCAAGAGAACTGTAAAAGATGACGGATAATGATAACAATCGGACTGTCCCAAACGCGCTCCCGGTCGGGTACCGCTTCAACGAGTTTGAAATCAAAGAGGTGATCGGCGGCGGCGGTTTTGGCATTGTCTATCGCGCGTGGGATCACCAGCTCGAACGCACTATCGCTATCAAAGAATTTATGCCTTCCTCGCTCGCCGTGCGCGGCGACGACATGACCCTGGTGCTGCGCAGCGAGCGCTTTGGCAAAGCATTTTCCGCGGGCCTGAACAGCTTTATTCAGGAAGCGCGTCTGCTGGCGCGTTTTAACCACCCGAACCTGCTGCACGTCCTGCGTTTCTGGGTGCAAAACGACACGGCTTACATGGGGACGCTGTTTTATAGCGGCACCACGCTTTCACGCCTGCGCGAAGAAAAACCGGAGCTGATCAACGAGGCCTGGATCCGCCGCACGCTGCCGATGCTGTTCGGGGCGATCAAGACCATCCACGACGAAGGCTATCTGCACCGTGATATCTCTCTGGATAATATTCAGATCCAGGATAACGGCCTGCCGGTGCTGCTCGATTTCGGCTCCGCGCGCCGCACCATCGGCAACCTTTCCGACGAAACGGAAACCATGCTGCGCCCCGGCTTTGCGCCGATTGAGCAGTACACCGACGACAACGAGAGCGAGCAGGGGCCGTGGACGGATATTTACGCCCTCGGCGCGGTGCTGCGTACCCTGATTGTGGGTTCTCCGCCGCCGGTCAGCGTGGTGCGCTCCATCCAGGATACCTGTAAGCCGCTGGTGGAAATCATGCCGCAGGGCTACTCCATCCCGCTGCTGCAGGCCATCGACCGCGCGCTGGCGCTGCACATGGAGGATCGTCCGCAGTCTATCGACGAATTCGCGGCGCTGATTGAGATGCCGGTCGCCGGGATCAACGACGTGCTCACCGCCAAAAAGACCGGCACCATGCTGGTTCCTGTTGAGGAAGAGAAGCCAGCTTCGGTGCTCGACTGGCGTCGCTATAAGATCCCGGGCATGGTTGCCGCGGGCGTGCTGGTGGGCGTTGTCGCCGGGGCGATGCTGTTCAGCGGTGGGAATGATGCGCCTGAGCAGGCTGCCCAGGCTCCGTCAGAGACGCGTCCGACAGAAACTGCCGCGAACGCGCCAGAGGTGAAGCCAGAAACGGCGACGGTGAGCGAACCGGCGACGGCACAGCAGACGCCACCGCCTGCCGCGAGCCCGATTGCGCTGGTCTATATCCGGATCCTCGACGGCGAAACGCTGAAAGTTAACGGTGAGCCAAAAGCGCTGCGCCCGGGAGCTAACGGCTATGCATCGCTCAAGCTGCCGGCCGGTGAGGCGAAGATTGAGCTGCAGGGCAACGGAAGAACGCGTGGCCAGACGCTGGAGATTGCCAAGCCGGGCACCTGGCTGGTGAATCCGTAGAAATATAAACAGGAGAAACTATGGAAGTGTACGATCTTCGAAGCCAAAGGCTTCATCCAAAGGAATTCGAAAAGATTGTCTCTCCTGTTTATGCACGGAGCGACGTAGGGCGTGAATTTGTTGTGGTGCGCGGTGCTTTAAATCCATTTCACAGCATTGATGGTTTAACGTTGCGACGTCGCTTCGAATTTAATCCTAATGCCGTGTTTGATCCTCTCTACGCACAAAATCTTAGTAAAATTGAACGGTTAATTGACTCAGGAGAAGTCGTTTTAACAGACCACCGTCAACGGACAAAAGCCATATATCCCTTTTTCATCTCTGAGTCAGGAGAGTTGTTTTGTGTAGATGAGAAGATGTACAGCTCAGCTTTCGTGAGTTACATCCTCGAACGTTACCGAAACAATGTCGCTCTATTTGGAAAACCAGCCCCAACGCGTGATGCTTTTATTCCCTTGACTGCTCACTATGGGCCAGGTTACTGGAAAACTGTGGAAGATGATTATCATGGCACAAAAAATGTTGTGATCATGGCGATTAATCGTCTGACGAGCATGGGGGATGAGGGAAGAGTATTTGGATCGGACGGTAAAGATTACATGAATACGTCGCGCGACAAAATCCAGCGCTGGACAGCACTACCCGCAGACCTGGACGGAGTATCACGCGCGTTGATATCTGAAAAATCTGTAATTAGACGATTCGGAGAACAACGATCCATTTATCAGAAATACCTGGAGAGCGATGATGCCTGGGCAGTAAGTGGTAAATCATGGCAATGGATACCTGGAGTCAGAGAAGAGGATTATGAATTTAAAAAATAAATTATGGTATTTCTGGGGATGCATGGATGTACTGGCTCTTTTGCTTTACTCTATAAATTCACTTCGCCAGAACAGGATCCCCTTCATTTCAGATATAATCGCGTTCACAGGGAACTCAGATGTCATTTCAGGAGGCGGTTACAGCTTTATCGTAACCCTCTTTTTTATATTTGATTTGCTTTTGTTGCTTTCTCTTTTTGCTTCGGCCTGGCTGTTTTTTAAGAGAAAAAATGTTGCGATTAAGTTTGCCCTTATTCAGGAAGTCTTTCGTCTCATTTCATTCAGATGTTCGGTTTCTCTTTTCCCACTTCTGATAAGTGTGTTTGGTATTTCAAATGTGTGGGTGAATTTAGGGTTGTTTGTTATCTCGGAGTTTCTGAAGATATATTCTCTCATTTACGTAATGGGCAAAAGAGAAAAAACTCATTCACTTTGATATATAAATGACGCTCATGCATAGATGCGAACCTCTTTTCTGAATCGCATAAGCAATATGGAATAAAGATTATGCTCAACCGAATTACCGTTCAGCTCCCGATGGAGGGGCTTCTGTTCTGGAAACTGACGGGCCGCGAGGCGATGTCCGAGTCGTTTGCGCTGACGCTGACAGTGCTCGGCACGGACGCGCGCATTGACCGCAGTAAGCTGCTGGGCCAGCCGGTCACGGTGACCATCCCGACGCAGAGCCTGCTGACCTCCCGCTATATTAACGGCAAGATTACCCGCGTGGCGGTGAGCGCCGTTGAGCTGACGGGCACCCGCTATGCGGTGTACCAGCTGACGGTGGAACCGGACCTGTGGCCGATGAAGCGCGACCGTAACCTGCGTATTTTCCAGGGGCAGACGGTGCCGCAGATTGTGAAAACCCTGCTGGGCGAGCATCAGGTCAACGTCGAGGATAAGCTCACCGGCAGCTACCGGGTGTGGGACTACTGCGTGCAGTATCAGGAGTCGAGCCTGGACTTTATCAGCCGCCTGATGGAGCTGGAGGGGATTGCCTATCACTTCAGACACGATGCGGACAAGCACACCCTGGTGTTGACTGACGCCGCCACGCAGCATCAGCCGTTCAGCGGCTATGAGGTCATTCCTTACCACCAGACGCCGTCCGGCGGCAGTACGGATGAAGAGGGCATCAGCCAGTGGGCGCTGGAGGACAGCGTGACGCCGGGGATTTACAGCCTCGACGACTATGACTTCCGCAAGCCGAACGCGTGGCTGTTCCAGGCCCAGCAGAACCCGGCGTCGCCGAAGCCGGGCAGCATCGACGTGTACGACTGGCCGGGGCGCTTTGTGGACAAAGGTCACGGGGAGTTCTATGCCCGTATCCGTCAGGAGCGCTGGCAGGTGGAGCACCAGCAGATTCAGGCCACCGCCACGGCGGCGGGGATAGCGCCGGGGCACACCTTCACGTTAACCAACGCGCCGTTCTTCAGCGACAACGGGGAATATCTGGTGACGGCAGCGGGCTACCACTTCGAGGAGAACCGCTACGCCAGCGGCGAGGGGGAGACCATACACCGTACCGATTTCACGGTCATTCCGTCGGCGGTGGTTTACCGCCCGGCGCAGTCCACGGCGTGGCCGCGCACCTACGGCCCGCAGACGGCGAAGGTGGTGGGGCCGAAGGGGGAGAGTATCTGGACGGATAAATATGGCCGGGTGAAGGTGAAGTTCCACTGGGACCGGCTGGCGAAGGGCGATGACACCAGCTCCTGCTGGGTTCGCGTGTCGAGCGCGTGGGCAGGCCAGGGCTACGGCGGGGTGCAGATCCCGCGCGTCGGCGACGAGGTGGTGGTGGACTTTATCAACGGCGACCCGGACCGTCCGATCATTACCGGTCGTGTGTACAACGACGCGAGCATGCCGCCGTGGGCGCTGCCGGCAGCGGCAACGCAGATGGGCTTTATGAGCCGCACGAAAGACGGTTCCGTGGACAACGCTAACGCCCTGCGCTTTGAGGATAAAGCGGGTGCAGAGCAGGTGTGGATCCAGGCCGAGCGCAACATGGACACCAGCGTTAAAAATGATGAAACGCACAGCGTCGGCGGGGCGCGCAGCCATTACGTGAAGAAAAATGAGCTGCATCGCGTAGAAGCGAACCAGACGCAGGCCGTGAAAGGTGGCACCGAGATCCTGACGGGGAAAGGCAAGCTGGATGCGGCGGTCGAGCAGTATGTTATTGCATCCGGGACGAAGCTGCGGCTGGTCTCAGGTGAAAGCGCCATAGAGCTTAACGCTAACGGCAAGATTAACCTGATCGGCAAAGAGTTTAACTTCTTCGTGGAAGGGGATGGTTATATCACCACGGGCGGTAAGCTGCATCTGAATACCTCTGGCACTAAGCCGGGCACAACGGCGCCGGGGGCAGGGCATAAAGGGGATATTGATGCGGCGGTGCAGGCGAAGTTTTCGCCGGAACAAAGCAAGAAAGGGGCAGGAGCGTCTCCTGTGCCATCACAGTCTGCAACGAAACCAGCACCTCAAGCCACAGTAAGTAATGCCACTTCAGCAACACCGACTCAAAGTGAGGACAAGTTTTCAAAGATCTCACCTATTATCTTCCAAAATGAAGGAGGATACGTTAATGACCCTAACGACGCAGGGGGTGCTACCAATAAAGGAATTGCGTGGAAAACATGGCAGAAATATGCCAAGGAAGATCTTGGTGTTGAACCCACATTGGATAACCTAAAAAATTTAACCAATGAACAAGCTGAGACAATTTACCGTAAACGTTACTGGGAGCCGTCTGGGTTTAACAATCTTAATGATCCTAAACTCGCACTAATGTCTTATGATTGGACCATAACCTCCGGCGGAGCCGGTAAACAAATCCAAAAATTGCTGAACAATGAGTTTGGCCAGCAGTTGATTGCAGATGGGAAAATAGGGCCTAAGACTATAGACGCAATGAACAGCGTAAGCGACTCAGCGAAGCTTACCTCCAGAATAGCGGACATTCGTAAAGAATATTATGAAAATCTTGTGGTAAATAACTCAAAAAATGCTAAGTTTTTGACAGGTTGGTTAAATCGAGTTGATCGGTGTGCACAGGTGGCTTTGTAATGAATATAAAATTAGTAATGCTATTGATGGTTGCAGGTTTTAATAGTGGTCATGTAATAGCTAAAGATTTGTTTTCTGGTCAGTGGAGCGGAGAACAAAAAAATGAGTCAACACTGACTTTACGATTAACTCAAGTTGGTCAAAATGTGAATGGTAGTTATTGTTATGTTACGCAAAACGGTAACCGCATTGACTGTCCCCCAGATGATGAGAATAATCTAAAGGGTGTTATTGCTGAAAATCGAGCAAATGTGGAATTTAACTCTTCATTTGGTGGTGAAAAGGGACATGCGAAACTGGAAGTTGTTGGTGATAAAATGATCTGGACTTTAATTACACCGCCACAGAAAGGTGAATATTATGCTCCGCAGAATTATAAACTAACAAAAGTGTTAAAGTCGCCGGTGTCCGAAAAAAGAATTTTTGAAACCGATAAATTCAACATTACTCTAGTAAATAAATGTGGTTCGTTTGAAAGCGACTGCAATGATATGTTTTATCTTGGAATTAGAAAAGGTGACAATAGTACAATTTCTTTAAATGGGAAGACTTTAAACGATGCGACAGGAAAAGTAATTGGCTCCTTATTTAAAAATGGCGAAATTACCTATGCGGTTACCTATAACCCATTGAAATTGGTAGTCAGTAAGGGTGGTGATATTTTAGTTGATCAGTCAGGTCAATGGATTAATAAGTAGAATTTATTACTAAAGGGTCAGTGTTCTCTGGCCTTTATTTTTGCCTTCACTTTTCTTGATATTAATCATCCCGAGTTCACTTATGAAATACACCCTCCAGGAAGGTTCGTTTTCCCTATTTCCTGCTGCCTGGCAGGATAACAGCATGAACATCATTCGCGATGACGAAAGCGGGCTGTCCGTGGTGGTCAGCCGCGGCGTGATTCCCGATGGCAGCGACTACGAACAAGAGTTTCACCGCCAGTGGGATGTGCTGCGTCCTCAGATGGGTGAGATTGCCCAGAGCGAGTTCCGGAGCGTAAAAGCCGGGCCAGACGGAAACATTAGCGGACTGGAAGTCGAGACCACTTTTGACCGCAACGGGCAGCGTCTGTGGCAAAAACAGCTGGCTGTGCAGACGCCGGGCAAACCGGTATTGATGATTTTTACCCTCTCGGCACTCAGAGCCTTTACCGAAGAGGACGAGGTGCGCTGGAGCGCGCTTAAGCAGAGTCTGACGCTAAACGACAACCGGAATGTGTAAGGCATGAGCGATAACAACGCGGCCCGTAAGGGCGACGAGATTATTCACTCCAGCATTTTTGCTGACATCACCAGCATTGTGGCGGAAGGTGCCGCCTATGCGGTGATTGGCGCGGCGGTAGGGCTGGCGGCTACGGCGGCCGCGCCACTCCTCGGTGCCGGAGCCGCCGCCGCGGGCGTGGCAGCAATTGGATCCAGTTGTCTGTTAAGCGGCATCATTGGCGGCGTGCTGGCGAACGTGGCGGGGATCACAGACGATATCAGTAACGCCGCGGAAGGGTTAGGTAATGCGCTTTTCCCGCCGTCGCCTGCGGGCAAAATCACCACCGGTTCGAACAACGTTCTGACCAACGCAATCCCTGCCGCGCGCGCGGCAGGCACGCTCACGCCCGCCGATACCCCGCCCCCTGAGCCGCAGTCGCCGGGCAGCTTTGCCGATTACGCGGGCATGCTGCTTTCCGCCGCCGGACAGTTTGGCAGCGAAATGTGGCAGCCGAGCGTGGCCTCTGCCGCTGCGGGAACCTCGCCGCTGGAAGAAGACAAGGTGGCGTGTGAAAAACACTCCGGGCCGCAGTATCTGGCGGAAGGCTCCAAAAGCGTCTTCATCAACGGCCAGCCTGCGGTGCGAGCGAAAGATCGCACCACCTGCGAAGGCACCGTTTCCGACGATGTCTCTCCTAACGTGATCATCGGCGGGGACACGCTCACGGTCCGCGATATCAAAAGCGGTAAAACGCCGGGTCTGGCGCTGGGGATGATTGCGCTCTCCCTGCTGCGCGGGCGTCCGGGCAAGATCCTGAAAAACATGCCCTGCGCGCTGGCGGCGGCAGGCGGTGGGATGCTGGCGGATATGGCGGTGAATGCCGTGTTTGGCTCCTCGCACCCGGTTCACGCCGCCACCGGCGTGAAGGTGCTGAATGACGACGACGAGCTCGATTTCTCGCTGCCGGGGCGCTTTCCGTTGCGCTGGCAGCGCAGCTATAACAGCCTGACCACCCGCGAAGGGCTGTTCGGTCTGGGCTGGGCTACAACCTTTGACAGCTATCTGACGCTGGAAGATAACAATGCGACCTGGTTCGATGAAACCGGGCGCGAGCTGAGCTTTGAACTGCCGCCTGTCGACCAGGCGTTTTACAGCATCAGCGAAGGCATCATTATCCGCCGCAATGAGAGCGGCGACGTGGCGATTGCCGACGATGACGGCGCGGTGTGGCGTCTGTACAAACCGACCCGCGCGAATCCTTCTATCCTGCGTCTGGCCTCCCTCAGCGACGAATACGGCAACGCGCTGCTGACGGCGTGGGACGAGCACGGCAGGCTGGTTGGTCTTCACGACGAGCCGCGGGCTATCGACGTCACCCTGCGCTATGAGGATGAACGTTTCCCGCAGCGGGTTACCGCAGCCAGCCATTTCGACGGCAACCAAACCTGGCCGCTGATGCAGTGGGGCTACGATGCGCGCGGCCAGCTGGCGAGCGCGACGGATGCCTCCGGCGTGGTGACGCGTGAATACCGTTACAACGACCACGGCCTGATGGTCTGGCACCGCTTGCCGGGGGGGCTGGAGAGCGAATACCGCTGGCAAAAATTCGACCACTGGCGCGTGGTGGAAAACCGCACCAGCACCGGCGATGGCTGCCGCTTTAGCTACGATTTAGACGCGGGGCTGACGACCGTCGAGCACTACGACGGCCAGACGCGACGCCACTACTGGAACGCACAGAATCTGATTGTGCGCTACGTCGACGAGCGCGGTGAAAACTGGCGCTACGAGTGGGACGATAACGAGCTTCTGACGCGCCGTATCGATCCGCTCGGCAATGCCGTCACCTTCGTCTACGACGAAATGGGCAACCGGGTTCAGGAGACCGACGCCGACGGCAATACCCGCACCACCACCTGGCTGGAGCACCGCGCGCTTCCCTCGGCCATTATCGAAGCCGACGGCAGCGCCACCCGCTTCTGGTACGACGAACACCACGGGCTGAAGCGCGTGCTGGATCCGCTGGGGCAGACGACGCAGCTGCGCCGGGACGAGTTCGGCCAGGTCGTTGAAGAGGTCGATGCCGCCGGAAACAGCCGCTACCAGGAGTACAACGAGGCCGGGCAGGTTGTGCGTTCGACGGACTGTTCCGGGCGTATTACCCGCTATCGCTATCACCCGCTGGGCTGGCTGGTGGCAGAGATTAGCGCCGACGGTGAAGAGACGCGCTACCGCTACGACGCCGCAGGGCGCCCGGTGCAGCTCGATCGCCCGGAAGGCTGGACTGAGTCGCTTAAATGGAACGAACGTGGCCTGCCGGTGAGGCACGCGGGCGCCGACGGGAAAGAAAGTGAGTTCAGATACGATGAGGCGGGGCGCTTAACCGCCACCCGTAATACGCAGGGTGAAGAGGTCCGTCGCCGCTGGGACAGCCGCGGGCGTCTGATTGCCCTGGAAAACGAAAACGGCGAAGCGTACCAGTTCCGCTGGGGCGCTGACTCGCTGCTGCTGGAAGAGGTAGGGCTTGATGGCGTGGCCTCGCAGTATCGCTATGACGCCTGCGGACGCACGATAGCGCGCACGTATGCCGCCGGCCATCCGGAGGCCATCACCCACGCCTTCGCCTGGAGCGCGAGCGGCCAGCTGGTCGCCCGCACCACGCCAGAAGGGCAGACCCGCTACCACTACACGCCGTCCGGGCTGTTAAGCCGCATTGGGCTGCATCCGGCGCTTTCAGCCGACGCGTGGACCACCGAGGCAGAGCAGGAGCTTGTGTTTGAGTATGACGCGCTCGGGCGCGTTACGCGCGAAGCGAGCGAGCATGGTGAGCTGGCGTGGGGATATGATGCGCTGGGCAACCGCACTTCCGTCACGCTGCCCGATGGCCGCGAGCTGAAACAGTTCTACTACGGCAGCGGACATCTGCTCAGCATCGCCCTTGACAAGTTGTCGGTCTCCGACTTTACCCGTGACGAACTCCACCGCGAAACAAGCCGCACCCAGGGGCTGCTGACCACCCGCAGCGAATACGATCGTCTTGGCCGACTGCATCGCAGGGACGTCTTTACCGGCAATGCCCAGCGCCCGTCGCCGCGCCGCTGGTCCCGCCGCTGGGATTACGACTATCGCAATAACCTGGTGAGGGAAGAGCGGGACGATAACCCGTTCAGCTGGTACCGCTGGCAGTACGACAGCGCCGGGCGTCTGCTCGTTCAGGACGGCACGCTGCCCGGCCAGGAGCAGTGGCGCTGGGATGCGGCGGGTAACCCCCTCGAAGACTCTGCTGAGAAGGTCACGCATAACCGCCTGACGCAACTGAACGGCATTCGCTGGCGCTATGACGTCCACGGACGCACCGTGGAGAAAGATAACGGCCAGACCCGCTGGTACTACCGTTACGATGGCGAACACCGCCTGACGGAAGTCATCAGCCAGCCGCGGGACCGCAACAGGCCGCAGACGCAGGTCAGCTTCCGCTACGATCCGCTCGGGCGACGCATCAGCAAAACGCGCCGCCAGATGCTGGGCGGCCAGCCAACCGGTAAACCGGTCACCACGCGGTTTGTCTGGGAAGGGTTCCGCCTGCTGCAGGAAGTTCACGGGGATGTACCGCTGACCTACGTCTACAGCGATCAGGACAGCTACGATCCGCTGGCGCGTATTGACGGCGCTGATGACCTGGAGATCTTCTGGTTCCACTGCCAGCCCAACGGCACGCCGGAGCGGATGACGGATAGCGAAGGGCAGGTGCGCTGGGAAGGGGTCAACAGCGCCTGGGGCAAGCTGCTGCGGGAAAGCGAGACGCAAGTATCAGGATATTCTCAGAACCTGCGTATGCAGGGGCAATACCTGGACCGTGAGACAGGGCTGCACTACAATCTGTTCCGGTATTATGACCCGGATTGCGGAAGGTTTACGCAGCAGGACCCGATAGGGCTGGCGGGGGGGATAAACCTTTACCAGTATGCGCCGAATGCGCTGGGGTGGGCAGATCCATTAGGCTTACGATGTGGGCGAACTAATACTTGGAATGATTTTCAGCGGCAGCATAAAGGTCGTTTCAAATCATCAACTGAAGCGGCTTCTGCTTATAAAAAATTAGTTAATGAACAATCGCCTTGGCCATTAAATGAGCCTCCTTTAGATGCAACATTAGTCCCAGGGACTCGAGTAAAAATGGCCGTATCTCCAGGCCAGCCAGCGACGAGACCTGGAGGGTTTGCTACATTTGACGATATTCCTAATGCTTCATATGTTAGAAATGAGCTCGCTGTGAAGATGGAATGGAAACCGGATATTGATAGAGTAATAACTTATGAAGTTAAGAAACCATTACCAGTTAAAATTGGTGCGGTTGGACCTCAAGTTGATAAAGGTGCGAATGTATATCTGCCTGGTGGCGGTTCACAAGTCGAAATGGCTGTGCCACCTGCAGAACGCATGAATTATTTGGAAGTTATTGACGAGTCGTTGCTCAAGCCCTAATTTATGAAATGAGATTAACATGATTAATAATTTTATCTGTAATAAAGAAAAAAATGAATTGCATTGGATATATAATACACACAAAGTCACTATCGGTATAGATGATTTAGATCTGGCAATGATAGATGAAAAGAGAAAAATCATTTTTGTATTGAGTAAACCATTACCCTTACCGATGTTATTAACTGTTTTAAATATTGATGGGACTTTGCTTTCAACATTTACGCCTCCAGAAGGTGCGTCTTTTTCTTATTTGACATTAAACGATAAAAAAGAGGTTTTGATTGTCTGCTCCTTTTCGGAAAAAATAAATGGTTGGTATGATTGGCATTATTCTTTAGACTTGGATAAAAAAGTGATAACAAGAATGGCGCCATCTTATTAGAATCTGATAAAGCCATTTTAAAGTAAGGCTTTTGTGGCTTAATACAATCATAACACTAAATATGAGGCTCATCATATTCTTAGCCATAGCTATCCAAATAATAAAGTTTGCTGCCCCGTATTGTCAGCCTTGAAGCGACGGAGATCTTCTGATTCCACTGTTTGCCCAACGGCACGTCGGAGCGAATGACGGATAGCGAAGGGCAGTAACTGTAGTACAGGTTCAAGTATTGGTAAACTTTTATCAGAACTTCCAGTTAGAACGATAATAAAAGTCGAGGTAGTGTAATGAATGATAAAAAACTACAAATAGTTGATCTGCTGATTTCGCATAGTCAAATAGTGATACGATCCCGAGATTATGACGAAAAACTGAGTCAGTGCGGAAAAGGCAATGTTTCTCAAGGTGCTGTTCTCCACAAGGATTATGTTATATTCGATCCATTACCAGAGGACGCGTTTGGAGCAAACGTCAATATCAAGAAAGATAATGCTTTCAAAATGGATGAAAATGCTCAGCGCTGTATTGTTGTGCCATTTTTCATTACGGATAAAGATAAGCTGCAAATCGCTTCTGCAACTGAGAAATTCGATTTAAATATAGATGTGAACGAAAAAGTTTATTCACTCTTTTATGAGATTTGTGAAGGAGATGAAATTTACTATAATTTCACTCTTGTACCGGCAAAAGAAGCTATTGCTGCTAAGTTTTTGCTAGATGACCCTTGGGGAGGAATAAAAGATCATCCTCTCAAAGAAGGTATTTTTTAAATTAATACTATCAGGGAAATTTATCTCGAAAAAAATCCACGCTTTGGCGTGGATTTTTTTCATTCAAAACAAATCAAACGTTAAACAAGAAGTTCATCACGTCGCCATCTTTAACGATGTAATCTTTCCCTTCCGCACGCATCTTGCCTGCTTCTTTCGCTCCTTGCTCACCCTTATAGGTAATGAAGTCTTCAAACGCGATAGTCTGCGCACGAATAAAGCCCTTCTCGAAGTCGGTGTGGATCTTACCGGCCGCCTGAGGCGCAGTCGCACCCACAGGAATCGTCCACGCACGCACTTCTTTAACGCCAGCGGTGAAGTAGGTCTGCAGGTTCAGCAGCTCATAGCCTGCGCGGATCACGCGGTTCAGGCCCGGCTCTTCCAGACCCAGTTCGGCCATGAACTCTTCACGGTCGGCGTCGTCCAGCTCGGCGATATCGGACTCAACGGCTGCGCAAACCGCCACAACCACAGAACCTTCCGCCGCGGCGATTTCACGGACTTTGTCCAGGTACGGGTTGTTCTCAAAACCGTCTTCGTTAACGTTGGCGATGTACATGGTTGGCTTCAGGGTCAGGAAGCTCAGGTATTTGATCGCCGCTTTGTCTTCGTCAGTCAGGTTTTTCAGCGCGCGCAGCATGCCGGCATTTTCCAGCTGTGGCAGGCATTTTTCCAGCGCAGCCAGTTCCGCTTTCGCATCCTTATCGCCGCCTTTCGCTTTCTTCTGCACGCGGTGAATGGCGCGTTCGCAGGTGTCGAGGTCAGAGAGCGCCAGCTCGGTGTTGATGACGTCGATATCGTCAGCCGGATCCACTTTGTTATTAACGTGGATGATGTTGTCGTTCTCGAAGCAGCGCACAACGTGGCCGATCGCTTCAGTTTCACGGATGTTGGTCAGGAACTGGTTACCCAAACCTTCGCCTTTGGAGGCACCCTTCACCAGGCCCGCGATGTCCACGAACTCCATGGTGGTTGGCAGAATGCGCTGCGGCTTCACGATTTCCGCAAGCTGGTCCAGACGCGGGTCCGGCATTGGCACCACGCCGGTGTTCGGTTCGATGGTACAGAACGGGAAGTTCGCCGCTTCGATACCCGCTTTGGTAAGCGCGTTAAACAGGGTGGATTTGCCCACGTTTGGCAGACCGACGATACCGCATTTGAATCCCATTTCTAAATCACCTTAATATCTTGATAATCAATCCGTTAACGATAACCGATTGATGAAAAGTAAATAACTACGCCTATTATACACGTAACCCGCATGACGCGCGGTAAAAAAGCCGTATCGGGCGGATTATTGCGCTTTGAAAGCGTGTAAGCGATTTGTCGCTTTGGTTAAGCCGTCTTGCAGCCAGATTTCAGTGCAGCGTGCCGCTTCGTCTACCGCCTCGTCAATCAGTTTTTGTTCGGAAACCGGGGGTTTACCGAGCACGAAACCGATAACTTTGTTTTTATCGCCCGGATGGCCGATTCCCACGCGCAAACGGTGGAAATTCGGGTTATTGCCCAACTTGCTGATGATGTCTTTAAGACCGTTGTGACCGCCGTGTCCGCCGCCCAGCTTGAATTTTGCTACGCCAGGCGGGAGATCCAGCTCATCGTGAGCCACCAGAATTTCATCCGGGTTGATGCGATAAAACGTTGCCATCGCCGCCACCGCTTTACCGCTCAGGTTCATAAAGGTGGTCGGCACCAGCAGGCGAACATCCGCGCCTGCAAGGTTGATACGTGAGGTGTAGCCGAAGAATTTAGGTTCTTCACGCAGGGGAGCACGTAACCGTTCGGCCAGCAGATCGACGTACCAGGCTCCGGCGTTGTGGCGGGTGGCCGCATACTCCGCGCCCGGGTTGGCGAGGCCGACAATCAGTTTAATCGTCACGATTCAATTCCTAATGGGTTCCAGATCTGGCGCGTAGTTTACTGTCTGGCGCGCCGCTTGACAAAATTCTGCGGTTATCCCGGCGAAATTCGAATAATTACTCATCTGAACAATTAGAATTTCAAGCTGTTCAACGCCTTATTTGTAAACTTTTGTTTGTGCGTTATCCGTAATTGTGATCATTCACGCAACTCATAAAAGGGGCGTTGTCTATACTTTACACACAAGGATTAGGGGCTTTTCCCCTGACAACCCAAAGTTCCGGAGGTGACATATGAAACGCAAAAACGCTTCGATGCTCGGTAACGTGCTAATGGGGTTGGGACTGTTCGTGATGGTAGTCGGCGTAGGTTATTCCATTTTAAACCAACTGCCGCAGCTTGATCTCCCACAATACTTCGCGCATGGCGCGGTATTGAGCATCTTCCTCGGTGCAGTATTGTGGCTCGCCGGGGCGCGCGTAAGCGGACATGAGGAAGTCTGCGATAAATACTGGTGGGTGCGCCACTACGACAAACGCTGTCGTCGTGACCAGCATAAGCACAGCTAGTGCCTGATTAAGAACATCGAAACGACTCCATCCGGAGTCGTTTTTTTTGCATAGCATATTGACCCTCACGTAACGTAAGGCTCCAGAGTGGTGGCACTGGCAAAGTAAAAAGGAGCAGTTATGTTGATTCAGGTGGGTGAGCTGGCGAAACGAGCCGGTATCACCGTGCGGACATTGCATCACTACGAGCAAACAGGGCTGTTGCTGCCTTCTGCCAGAAGCGCGGCAGGTTACCGGCTTTACAACCTGGCGGACGTCCAGCGTCTGCACATGATCCAGGCGCTGGCAAAAGCGGGGCTGGAACTTGCTGAAATCAGGGATTTTCTGGAAAAGGAGTCGCTGTCGTTGACCGAGCTACTCGATGCGCAAATCACGCTGCTGGATAAACAGCTGCGCAGCATACACACGCTGCGCGACCGGCTGGTGGAGCTGCGTACCGGGCTTACCGACGATGCGACGCCGGATCTGGAGTCCTGGCTACAGACTCTGGAGTTAATGAATATGTACGATCGCTGGTTTAGCAAAGAAGAGTTACAGCAGTTGCCGTTTGCGGTACAGAAGGATGCGCTGGCGGCTATCTGGTCAGGGCTGGTGGCAGAGGCTAACGCGCTGCTGGAACAGGATATACCCGTTACTGACACGCGGGCGATGGATCTGGCGACCCGCTGGATGGAACGTCTTGAACAGGACACGGCGGGCAAGCCGGAGTTTCTCACCCGGCTGAACGAGATGCACAGCGTAGAGCCACAGATGCAGGCGCAGACCGGCATCACCCCGGAGATGACAGATTACATCACGCGGGCGTTTGCGGAATCTAAGCTCAGGATATGGGAGAAGTATCTCACTGCCGAAGAGATGGCCTTTACCCGGGCACATTATTTTGACCGCATGATGGAGTGGCCGCCGCTGGTGGCGAAACTGCATCAGGCGCAGCGGGACAATATCGCTCCTGACTCGAAGGAGGCGCAAAAGCTGGCTGAAAACTGGCTGGCATTGTTCCAGTCCTACGCAGGCACCAACCCCGAGACCCAGCAAAAGTTTCGTACGGCTATGCAGCAGGAGCCGCATCTGATGAAAGGAACCTGGATGACGCCTGCCGTGCTTGCATGGCTCCAGCAGGCGATCGGGGTGATGATGCAGAGACGTTTCTCTGCATCAGGTAACTCATAGATCCGCTAACGCGGCTTCACGGTTAGGATAAAAGGCAAGGCGGCCAGGGATCGGCTGCACGCCCGCACGCGCCATGGTGCGCAGGGGCTGGAATTCCAGGTTGCTGACCCGCAGCTCGCAGCCTTCCGGCAGACGTGCAACAAAGCGCTGGAAGGCATCCAGACCACCGGCATCCAGAACCGGGACGGCATCCCACTTCAGCACCACAACCCGTTTCCCCGCGATGCGGGACTCCAGATCGCTGAACAATCCTTCCGCCGCGGCAAAGAATAGCGGGCCAATCACGCGCAGCACCAGCACATCTTCAGGCACCTCCACGTTAACCGGCGTGAGGCGCGTCATCTGCGCGATGCGGCGCATAAATAGCAGGGACGCAAGCACGATCCCGACGCTGATGGCGATAACCATATCGAACAGCACGGTCAGCGACATGCAGATCAGCATCACGATGATGTCGTCTTTCGGCGCGCGACGCAGCAGGTTCACCACCTTATGCGCCTCGCTCATGTTCCAGGCCACCATCAGCAGCAGGGCGGCCATGGCGGAAAGCGGCAGCCAGGAGAGCAGCGGGGCAAGGATCAGCAGCGCCAGAATCACCAGCAGGGAGTGGATAACCGCTGAAACGGGGGAGGTCGCACCTGCGCGCACGTTTGCCGCAGAACGGGCGATGGCTGCCGTGGCGGTAATACCGCCAAAGAATGGTGCGATGAGGTTGCCTAAGCCCTGACCGACCAGTTCGCTGTTGGCTTTGTGCTTGGTGCCGGTCATGCCGTCGAGCACCACGGCGCACAGCAGGGATTCAATCGCTCCCAGCATCGCCATAGAGAACGCGGCGGGCAGCAGGGCGCGAAGGGAATCCCAGCTCAGGGTGAAGCTCGAACCAGGCATATCCCACGGTAGCACCAGCTGCGGCAGCAGCTGCGGAATGCCGTTACCCTGCGAACCGTCCGCCAGAACATAGTGGAACTGCGAGCCGATAGTCGCGACATGACCGCCGAACATATTGACGATAGCCATCACCGCGCAGCCCAGCAGCAGGGCGGGCAGATGGCCCGGCAGGCGAATACCGAGGCGAGGCCAGACGATCAGCGTCCCCAGGGTGACTATTCCGATGGCGGCGTCGCCGAGGTTCGCAGTCGGCAGCGCCATAAACAGCGCGCCCACTTTCTGTAAATAGTGCTCCGGGACGTGGGTCATTTGCAGACCGAGGAAATCCTTAATCTGCATGGTTCCGATGGTGATCCCAATCCCCGAGGTGAACCCCAGCGTCACGGAAAGGGGAATGTATTCAATCAGGCGACCAAAACGGGCCAGACCGAACAGAATCAAAAAGACGCCGGACATCAGGGTGGCAACCAGCAGGCCTGCCAGACCAAACTGTTGTGAAACCGGGTAGAGGATCACCACAAAGGCGGCGGTCGGGCCGGAGACGCTGAAGCGCGAGCCGCCCGTCAGGGCAATAACAATCCCGGCAACGGCCGAGGTATACAGACCGTACTGTGGCGCAACGCCGCTGCCAATCGCCAGCGCCATCGCCAGCGGGATGGCAATAATCCCGACGGTGATCCCGGCAATCAGGTCACGGATAAAGCGTGACGAGGTGTACTTCTCTTTCCAGCAGGCGTCGATGAGGGCGCGAAAGGGCAGAACATGTGAGGAGGCTACGTTTTTCACAATTATCTATCATCCGTGTGCGCATCATCTGTCATGTGAATGGCAGGTGAAGGAGGCATTAATCATACAAATAAAACCCAGAGACAAAAAAACCCGCCGCAGCGGGTTTTTTGGCCGTGTTCGATTAGTGTTCGAACATTGCAGAAATGGATTCTTCGTTGCTGATACGACGAATCGCTTCGGCCAGCATCCCGGACAGGGTCAGGGTACGCACGTTTGGCAGTGCCTTGATCTCGTCGCTCAGTGGGATGGTATCGCATACCACAACTTCGTCAATGACGGAGTTGCGCAGGTTGTTCACGGCATTACCGGAGAAGATCGGGTGGGTCGCGTAAGCGAACACGCGCTTGGCACCGCGCTCTTTCAGCGCTTCAGCGGCTTTACACAGCGTACCGCCGGTATCGATCATGTCGTCAACCAGCACGCAGTCGCGGCCAGCCACGTCACCGATGATGTGCATCACCTGAGAAACGTTAGCGCGCGGACGACGCTTGTCGATGATCGCCATGTCGGTATCGTTCAGCAGCTTAGCGATAGCACGGGCACGTACCACGCCGCCGATGTCCGGAGAAACCACAATTGGGTTGTCCAGGTTCAGCTGCAGCATGTCTTCCAGCAGGATTGGGCTGCCGAATACGTTATCAACCGGGACGTCGAAGAAGCCCTGGATCTGCTCTGCGTGCAGGTCAACGGTCAGTACGCGGTCAACGCCGACGCTGGACAGGAAGTCAGCGACAACTTTTGCGGTGATGGGCACACGCGCGGAACGGACGCGACGGTCCTGGCGGGCATAACCAAAGTAAGGGATAACAGCAGTGATACGGCCTGCGGAAGCGCGACGCAGGGCGTCGACCATAACAACCAGTTCCATCAGGTTGTCGTTTGTTGGAGCACAGGTGGACTGGATGATGAAAATATCACCACCGCGTACATTTTCGTTGATTTGTACGCTGACTTCGCCGTCGCTAAAGCGACCTACGGCGGCGTCGCCGAGGGAAGTGTACAGGCGGTTGGCAATACGTTGTGCTAGTTCCGGGGTGGCGTTACCAGCAAAAAGCTTCATATCAGGCACGAGAAGAACCTCAGGCATGCGTCCAGTGGTGGATAGCGTTCGCCGCAAACTGCGGGGCCTAAGCGAAGGCTATCCAGGCGGTGTATTAAAGAGCGCGATGCAACGTCTGGAACAGGGTGACGTTGTCACCGAAACTCAGTCTGCGCCAGAATGGCCTGCTGTAGGGGGGAGGTGTTCATCCCGCGCGCTACAAAACCATGCAGCCAATCCGGCGCTTGCTCAAGCACCTGACGGGCGGCGGATTCGGTGTCAAATTCAGCAAAGACACAGGCCCCTGTACCGGTCAGGCGCGACGGCGCGTATTCTAACAGCCAGGAAAGCACCGCATCAACCTCGCGAAAACGTTTTCTTGCGATATCCTCGCAATCGTTGCTGAATTCACAATTTAATAACGTTTCTATTGACCGTACCGGGGTATTTCTTTTCAGGTCAGGATCTTTAAAGATGACCGGGGTCGGAATGCTCACGCCGGGGTGGGCAACCAGATACCATTTCTCCGGCGGGTTGACCGGGGAGAGGATCTCACCCACGCCCTCGGCAAAGGCCGCGTGGCCGCGAACAAACACAGGGACATCTGCGCCCAGCGTTAAGCCCAGGCCTGCCAGTTCGTCCTGCGACAGCCCGCAGCCCCAGAGGTGGTTCAGCGCAACCAGCACGGTGGCGGCGTTGGATGAGCCCCCGCCGAGACCGCCACCCATCGGCAGACGCTTCTCAATGCGGATATCTGCACCGCTTCCCGCCGGCAGACGGCCCGATTCCGCGGCGGCTTTCATCAGCAGGCGCGCGGCGCGGACGATCAGGTTGTCCTCATGCGCCACGCCGTCGACCGGCGTCAGCAGGCAAATCTGTCCATCCTGACGCGGCTCGATGGCAATCGTGTCGCCATAGTCAATAAACTGAAACAGCGTCTGCAGAGTGTGATAGCCGTCAGCACGCTGGCCGGTGATGTATAAAAACAGGTTCAGTTTTGCCGGAGAAGGCCAGTGGGTCATCATTTAACGATCCAGTTGTCCATTTTCAGCTTGATGCGCTGGCTGCCCTGGGTCAGCTCCATGTTTGATGGCAGCGAAGGTTTACTCTTGCTGTCATAGGCGCTGTACACCACTTTCCAGGTTTTGCCGTTCTGGGTGTAGTTGACCTGGCTAAGACGGTATTGATCGTCAAGCGTATAGTCGGTCGCTTCGCCCGGCAGGCCGAGGATCCACTGGCGCAGGCTGTTCAGTGGAATTGGCATCCCGGTCAGCTTGCCAATCATCTCTTCGGCATCGGTCGCCGTATAGTGCTGGCCTTTGTTATCGGTGATCTGCGCTTCGCCCGGTTTGGCGATAAGCTCCAGCTCGGTGCTGCCAAGCGGGTTCAGCAGCAGCAGGCGATAGTTGTCCTGCCCCGTTTGCTGCCAGAAGAAGCGGGCATAAACCTTTTGTTCGTCAGAGAGATACGCGAAGGCGCCGCGCGTCTGGTACTGCTTCAAATTAAGGACGTCCTGCTCGTGCTGACGCCACTGCGGTGAATCAGGGCTTTTGCCCGGGCCTTTTGGTTGGGTGACAGTACAGGCGGTCAGAACCAGTGCTGCCAGCGGCAGCAGGCGAATCAGTCGGGTCATAATGAGGACAAATCCTTGAGATACGTTGCAGTTATAACTGTTAATGCTAGCGCCCCGCAGTGCTACCGTCTACGTTCAAATTATCTCAAAGCGTTGAGTAACCTATTACTCCGAAAGGAGGCGGTCTCTTTTATTGATCTCGCGCATCCTGTATGATGCGTCCTGCTAACCTTATTAACGCTGGTACTACTCCCGCTCAACATGACCCTATTAGCACTCGGCATCAACCACAAAACGGCCCCGGTTTCGCTGCGAGAACGCGTTACGTTTTCGCCGGATACGCTTGACCTGGCGCTGGACAGCCTGCTTGCACAGCCGATGGTGCAGGGTGGCGTGGTGCTTTCGACGTGCAACCGTACCGAGTTGTATTTGAGCGTGGAAGAGCAGGATAACCTGCACGACGCGCTGATCCGCTGGCTATGTGACTACCACAATCTCAATGAAGACGAGCTGCGCAACAGCCTGTACTGGCATCAGGATAACGATGCGGTCAGCCATCTGATGCGCGTCGCCAGCGGTCTGGATTCGCTGGTGCTGGGCGAGCCGCAGATCCTCGGCCAGGTAAAAAAAGCCTTCGCAGATTCCCAGAAAGGGCATCTCAAGGCCAGCGAGCTGGAGCGTATGTTCCAGAAATCCTTCTCGGTGGCGAAGCGTGTGCGAACCGAAACCGACATTGGTGCCAGTGCGGTTTCTGTTGCTTTCGCGGCCTGTACCCTTGCACGGCAAATCTTTGAATCCCTGTCGACCGTCACCGTGATGCTGGTAGGCGCGGGCGAAACCATCGAGCTTGTGGCGCGCCATCTGCGCGAGCATAAAGTGAAAAAGATGATTATCGCGAACCGCACCCGCGAACGCGCGCAGGTGCTGGCGGACGAAGTGGGTGCCGAGGTGGTTGCGCTGAGCGATATTGATGAACGTCTGAAAGAGGCGGACATTATTATCAGCTCTACCGCCAGCCCGCTGCCGATCATCGGTAAAGGGATGGTGGAACGTGCGCTGAAATCCCGCCGTAATCAGCCAATGCTGCTGGTGGATATCGCCGTTCCGCGCGATGTTGAGCCAGAGGTTGGCAAGCTGGCTAACGCCTATCTTTACAGCGTGGATGACCTGCAAAGCATTATTTCGCACAACCTTGCCCAGCGTAAAGCGGCGGCGGTGCAGGCGGAAACCATTGTTGAGCAGGAAACCAGCGAATTTATGGCCTGGCTGCGCGCGCAAAGCGTCAGCGAGACCATCCGCGAGTATCGCGGACAGGCGGAGCAGGTGCGTGATGACCTGACTGCCAAAGCGTTAGCGGCCCTGGAACAGGGCGGCGACGCGCAGGCGATTATGCAGGATCTGGCGTGGAAGCTGACCAACCGCCTGATCCATGCGCCAACCAAATCTCTTCAACAGGCTGCCCGTGACGGGGATGATGAACGCCTGACTATTCTGCGCAACAGCCTCGGGCTGGAATAGCGCCCTATACCCATTTTCTAAGACAAGGTGCACTTACGCCTATGAAGCCTTCTATCGTCGCTAAACTGGAAGCTCTGCACGAGCGCCATGAAGAAGTACAGGCGCTGCTCGGCGATGCCGGGACTATCGCAGACCAGGAACGTTTTCGCGCGCTTTCGCGTGAATATGCGCAGTTGAGTGATGTATCAAAATGCTTTACCGACTGGCGACAGGTTCAGGAAGATATTGAAACCGCGCAGATGATGCTCGACGATCCTGAGATGCGCGAGATGGCGCAGGAAGAGCTGCAGGATGCAAAAGCGCGTTCCGAAGAGATGGAGCAGCAGCTTCAGGTGCTGCTCCTGCCGAAAGATCCGGACGATGAACGTAACGCGTTTGTCGAAGTGCGCGCCGGTACCGGCGGTGACGAAGCGGCGCTCTTTGCCGGGGATCTGTTCCGCATGTACAGCCGCTACGCCGAATCGCGCCGCTGGCGCGTGGAGATCATGAGCGCCAACGAAGGCGAACATGGCGGCTACAAAGAGGTTATCGCCAAGATCAGCGGCGACGGCGTGTACGGACGTCTGAAGTTTGAATCCGGCGGTCACCGCGTGCAGCGCGTTCCGGCCACCGAATCTCAGGGCCGTATTCATACCTCCGCCTGTACGGTGGCGGTGATGCCGGAGCTGCCGGAAGCGGAACTGCCGGACATCAACCCGGCGGACCTGCGCATCGACACCTTCCGCTCCTCCGGGGCGGGCGGTCAGCACGTTAACACCACCGACTCCGCCATCCGTATTACCCACCTGCCGACCGGCATCGTGGTGGAGTGTCAGGACGAACGTTCGCAGCACAAAAACAAAGCCAAAGCGTTGTCCGTGCTGGGCGCGCGCATCCACGCGGCGGAAATGGCGAAGCGTCAGCAGGCGGAAGCCTCTACGCGTCGTAACCTGCTGGGCAGCGGCGATCGCAGTGACCGTAACCGCACCTACAACTTTCCTCAGGGGCGCGTGACCGACCACCGCATTAACCTGACGCTGTATCGTCTGGATGAAGTGATGGAAGGCAAGCTGGATATGCTGATTGAGCCTATCGTGCAGGAATACCAGGCCGACCAGTTGGCGGCGCTGTCCGAGCAGGAATAATGGATTTTCAGCGCTGGTTACGCGAGGCGGCCGCTGAGCTTTGCAAAAGCGAAAGCCCGAAGCGCGATGCCGAAATTCTGCTTGAGCATGTGACGGGTAAAGCCCGCACGTACCTGCTGGCATTCGGCGAAACTGAGCTGACCGCAGAGCAGGAAGCACGGCTCGCCGCGCTGCTTGCCCGCCGTAAAAACGGCGAGCCGGTGGCCCACCTTGTCGGTGAGCGCGAATTCTGGTCGCTACCGCTTTACGTATCGGCGGCGACGCTGATCCCGCGTCCGGATACCGAGTGTCTGGTTGAGCAGGCGCTGGCACGTTTACCCGCAGCGGCCTGCCGCATTCTCGATCTCGGTACTGGCACCGGTGCTATCGCGCTGGCGCTGGCCAGCGAGCGGCCTGACTGCGATGTAACGGCAGTGGATGTGATGTCCGACGCGGTGGCGCTGGCGCTGCGTAATGTGGAACGTCTCAGGCTCAGCAACGTAACGGTGCTGCAAAGCAGCTGGTTTGCCGCGCTGGAGAACCGCTCATTTGCGATGATTGTCAGCAATCCTCCTTACATTGACGAACATGATCCGCACCTTGCGCAGGGAGATGTTCGCTTCGAACCGCTGACGGCGCTTGTGGCCGCCAACGCGGGATTAGCCGATCTTGATCACATTGTGACAACGTCACGGGAGCATTTGCTTCCCGGCGGCTGGCTGCTTGTGGAGCATGGCTGGACGCAGGGAGAATCCGTGCGGGCACTGTTTACCCAGGCAGGCTACGCCGCTGTCGAAACCTGCCGCGACTACGGCGGCAACGAACGCCTGACGCTGGGGCAGTGGTCTTGAGTGCCGGGTATCTGCCATTTACTGATAAAGGCGTAAGGCTGACTGAAAGGCAGTTTGGCGTTATCATCTACATCGTTTTGAGTTTTATCGCGCCTGAGCGTCATTGTTCGCTCAGTCGTTACTGGGGTAAGTCATGAGGTCCTTAGCCGATTTCGAATTTAATAAAGTGCCGCTTTGCGATGGTATGATCCTGATTTCGGAGATGATACGCGACGATTTTACGTCGCAGTACGTTTACGATGAGCTGGAGAATCTGGTCAGCCTGGCGCGTGAAGAGATCAATCAGGCGCGCCCGCAGGACTGGCAATTAGAGAAGCTTCTGGAGCTTTTCTACGGCGAATGGGGTTTCTGCGACACGCGTGGCGTGTATCGCCTGTCTGACGCATTATGGCTGGACCAGGTCTTAAAAAATCGTCAGGGCAGCGCCGTTGCGCTGGGCTCTATTTTGCTGTGGGTTGCGCACCGCCTGGATATTCCGCTGGTGCCGGTCATTTTCCCGACGCAGATGATCCTGCGTGCGGAGTGGCTGGACGGTGAGATGTGGCTCATTAATCCGTTTAACGGCGACACGCTGGACGAGCATACGCTGGACGTCTGGCTGAAAGGCAACATCAGCCCGGTGGCCGAGCTCTTTAACGAAGATCTCGACGAAGCCGACAACGCCGAAGTCATTCGCAAGCTGCTGGATACGCTGAAGTCAGCGCTGATGGAAGAGCGTCAGATGGAGCTGGCCTTGCGTGCCAGTGAAGTGCTGTTGCAGTTTAATCCGGAAGATCCTTACGAAATTCGCGACCGCGGGCTTATCTATGCCCAGCTCGACTGCGAGCACGTGGCGCTGAACGATCTGAGCTATTTCGTCGAGCAGTGCCCGGAAGATCCGATTAGCGAAATGATTCGCGCGCAGATCAACGCGATCTCGCACAAACAAATTACACTGCATTAATCTTAATTCCGATTCACACCTGAATAAGGCGATCCTATGAAACAAAAAGTGGTTAGCATTGGTGATATCAAGGTAGCAAACGACCTGCCGTTCGTGCTGTTTGGCGGTATGAACGTGCTGGAATCCCGCGATCTCGCCATGCGTATCTGCGAGCACTACGTGACCGTGACCCAGAAGCTGGGCATTCCGTACGTGTTTAAAGCCTCTTTTGACAAAGCCAACCGCTCCTCCATCAACTCTTACCGTGGCCCTGGCCTGGAAGAGGGGATGAAAATTTTCCAGGAGCTGAAGCAGACGTTTGGCGTGAAAGTGATCACCGACGTGCATGAGTCCTGGCAGGCGCAGCCTGTGGCAGACGTGGTAGACGTAATCCAGCTTCCGGCGTTCCTGGCGCGTCAGACCGACCTGGTTGCCGCGATGGCGAAAACCGGTGCCGTGATCAACGTGAAAAAACCGCAGTTCGTGAGTCCTGGCCAGATGGGTAACATCGTCGATAAGTTTATCGAAGGCGGTAACGACAAGATTATTCTGTGCGACCGTGGCGCTAACTTCGGTTACGACAACCTGGTTGTGGACATGCTGGGCTTCAGCGTGATGAAGAACGTTTCTAACCAGTCGCCGGTGATCTTTGACGTGACCCACGCGCTGCAGTGCCGCGACCCGTTTGGTGCAGCCTCTGGCGGCCGTCGTGCTCAGGTGACCGAGCTGGCGCGCGCCGGTATGGCGACCGGCCTGGCAGGTCTGTTCATTGAAGCGCACCCGGATCCGGCTAACGCGAAATGCGATGGCCCATCCGCGCTGCCTCTGGATAAGCTGGAGCCGTTCCTGAAGCAGATCAAAGCGATTGACGATCTGGTGAAAAGCTTCGACGAGCTGGATACCAGCAACTAATAAAAAAACCCGCTTCGGCGGGTTTTTTTATGGGACATATTGCCGGGTAAGCGAAGCGCCGCTGGGCAAAAAGACTACGCAAAGATCGTCATCAAATACGCTACAAACAGCGCCATATGCGCCGCGCCGTTCAGGACATTGGTGCGGCCAGTGGAGAATGAAATCTGGCACAGCAGCAGCGAGGCCACCATCACAATCATCTCCGGCGCGCCCAGCGCAAACTGCAGCTCATTACCGGTCATAAAGGCAATCAGCGTCACCACCGGCACGGTGAGTGAAATGGTCGCCAGCACGGAGCCGAAGAACAGATTCATCGCACGCTGCACCTGATTGTTCAGCACCGCCTTCAGCGCACCTAAACCCTCAGGGGACAGGATCAGCAGCGCCACCAGGAAACCGGTAAAGGCCACCGGCGCGTTCAGCTCGGTTAACAGCGTCTCCAGCGGGTTGGCGTTCATCTTGGTGACGGCAATCACCGCAATCAGATGCACGATCAGCCAAACCGTGTGCCACGCGCTGCTGTGGGCCGACGGCTTGCCGTGGTGCGGGTCATCGTCGTCGCTGTCGTCTTCATGCTCATACACAAACAGGCTCTGGTGCGTTTTGGTCTGAATGAGCAGGAATACGCCGTACATGGCGGCGGAAATCAGCGCGACCAGCAGCGACTGGCCGGTGGAGAAATTTGCACCCGGCAGCGCCATCGGGAAGACCAGTACGATGATGGCCAGCGGGAATAGGGCGATCAGGTACTGTTTAATGCCGAAAAGATTCATGTACTGGGTCGCAAATTTGCGTCCGCCCAGTAACAGAGAGAAGCCTACCAGGCCGCCCGTCACAATCATAATGATGGAGTAAAGCGTATCGCGCATCAGGGTCGGGGCGGCATCGCCGGTTGCCATCAACGCGGAAATCAGGCTGACTTCGAGAATAACGACGGAAAGGCTGAGAATTAAAGAGCCGTAAGGCTCGCCCAGGCGGTGGGCTAATACGTCCGCATGGCGAACGACGCTAAACGCGCTGGTTAAAATGCCCACCAGGGCAAGAATATTGATACCAACCACCACTGGCAGTGACTGACTGCTTCCCCAGAAGAGCAGCACAGCCAGTGCCAGAACCGGGAAAATGAGAGACGTCTCCTTGTGGCGGGTCTTTACCGCCTCGTGTGTTGCTGTCATGTGCTTCTCCATCAATGCAGGTGCTTGTAATTATAGATAGATTTTAAGGGCAATAAATTAACAGAAATCTGTTAAATAACCTTTATTTTTTACTTAATTTTACCCTTTGTTATGGTTTTCTTGTTTAATGCCTATAATAAGATATTTCTTTTAAATATATATTTAATAACAATGAATTATGGAATTCATTCGCTCATTGTTTATGACCGGCTGGCACACCGGCGTATCGTCGTCCACACTTAACTCTTTAGGCAAAAGAGAGGTTAGTGATGCCATATAAAACGAAACGCGAATTACCCGATAACGTGAAAAACGTCCTGCCCGAACACGCGCAGGATATCTACAAAGAAGCGTTTAACAGCGCCTGGGATCAGTACAAAGATAAAGACGATCGGCGGGATGATGCCAGCCGGGAAGAGACGGCACACAAGGTCGCCTGGGCCGCAGTAAAACATGACTATGAGAAAGGAGACGATGATAAATGGCATAAAAAGAAATAGCCGTGAAATTATTCGCTGCCTTCATTTTGACTTTTCAGGCGGTTGAACTTCCGTTGTATTGCAACTGGTCCGCTAATTGCTTATCGTAATTTGACTGCTGGCAAAATGACCAGCACAGAATGCCGGGAAGGCGAATTACAGATGTCGCAAGGAAGCATGCAGTGGCGGAGGTGTAAAGTGTTAACGCGTGATTTCTTAATGAAGGCAGATTGTAAGACGGCATTTGGTGCTATTGAGGAATCGCTTCTCTGGTCAGCTGAACAACGTGCGGCATCGCTCGCTGCTACGCTTGCCTGCCGCCCGGATGATGGCCCGGTATGGATTTTTGGCTACGGTTCACTGATGTGGAACCCGGCTCTCGAATTTGTTGAATCTGCAACCGGCACGCTGCCCGGCTGGCATCGCGCATTTTGCCTGCGCCTGACGGCCGGACGCGGCAGCGCCTGTCAGCCAGGGCGCATGCTTGCACTAAAAGAGGGCGGACGCACCACGGGCGTCGCGTATCGCCTTCCGGATGCCACGCTCGAAGAGGAGCTGACGCTGCTCTGGAAGCGCGAGATGATCACCGGCTGCTATATGCCGAGCTGGTGCAAGCTGGAGCTCGACGACGGGCGCACCGTTAACGCGCTGGTGTTTATTATGGATCCGCGCCACCCGCTGTATGAAGCGGACACCCGCACGCAGGTAATTGCCCCGTTAATCGCCGCCGCCAGCGGGCCGCTTGGCACCAACGCGCAATATCTCTTCTCCCTCGATCAGGAGCTGACCCGCCTCGGCATGCAGGACGATTGTCTGAATGAGCTGGTGGTGAAAGTGAAGGCGCTGCTGGAAGGGAACCCGCTCAACAGCACGCTGCGACCGGGTTTTGCCTGAGAATACGCCCGGCGAGCCGGGCGTTTAAATTACGCTGCCACGTAGCTGACCGAATGCTCCAGCGACTGGCTGTGGCTGTCGATCAGCACATCCCACGTGCCGGTATACGGCACGGTAAGCCACGCCTTGTCATCCTGCACGGTCAGAATATCCGCCTGGGATTGTTTCTGTGCTTTCGCACTCATCAGATGAATACGACAGCGCTCTGAGCAACGCACCACCACCGTATCCCCGCCAAACAGTTTCAAACTTGTTTTCACCAGTGCCATTTTCTACCCCGTCGATTTTGCCCATCCCGAGCGTGATGTTGTTCACAAAATACTCATTGCATAACACCAAAGCGGGGAGCAAGGGATGCTGATTTTGATCAAAAAATGGCATAACGATTAAACAAAAATGACAAAATCCCTGAAACCTTTCAGCTGACGCGCGTTTACCCTGTTTAACGCGCGCCTGAAGAAAATTAAATGCGGAAATGGCCGGCGGTTTCAGCAAGGTCGCCCGCCTGGCTTTGCAATGCGCTGGCGGCCGCGGCGGACTGCACCACCAGCTCGGCATTCTGCTGCACCATTCTGTCGAGATGGGTCACCGCGTGGTTAATCTCATGAATGCCTTTCATCTGCTCGCTGGTGGCAATCGAGATCTCGCGCATGATGCCGGAGACGCTGCCGATGCTGGAGCGGATCTCATCCATGCTTTCCCCGGCCAGATGCACGTAGCGCGAGCCGGTGGCCACGCTGTCGGTGGTGGAGTCGATAAGCGATTTGATCTCTTTCGCCGCCTGGGCGCTGCGGCTGGCGAGGTTCCGCACTTCACCGGCAACCACGGCGAACCCGCGGCCCTGCTCACCGGCACGCGCCGCCTCGACGGAGGCGTTCAGCGCCAGAATGTTGGTCTGAAAGGCGATGCCGTCGATTACGCTGGTGATATCGCCAATCTTAGCGGACGCCACTTCGATGGACTGCATGGTGCTGATGGCCTGCGAAACCACTTCACCGCCGCGCGCTGCGGCCGCAGAGGCCTTGCTGGCCTGATCGTTGGCTTCTGCTGCCGATTCATTCGACTGGGTGACGGAGGCGGTGATCTCTTCCACGGCGCTGGCGGTTTCGCGAAGGCTGGATGCCGCCTGCTCGGTACGTCCGGAGAGATCCTGGTTACCTGCCGCAATCTCCTGCGCGGCGTTTTTCACCGAGGCGCTGGCGTCGCGGAGCTGAACCATTACCACCGAGAGCTTATCGCTGAAGGCGTTAAACGCCTGCGCAATTTGCGCCACTTCGTCATCGCCGCTGTCCGGCAGGCGCTGGGACAGATCGTTAGTGCCGTTGGCAATGTTGTGCATCGCGTCGCGAATGTCGGACAGGCGCTTCAGCAGGCGGGCAATCAGGACGTGAACAATGGCGCCGCTCAGGAGTGCGAGGATCACCAGCGAAATCGCCGACGCTTTCAGCAGGGAATGCATGCCGGAGGTGGCATCGCTGCTGTCGAGGGCGACGACCAGGAGCCAGTTCGTGCCCGGCACGGCTGAGGCGATAAAGGTTTTTTCCTCGTCATTCAGCGTTCCGTCGACCGGGTTACCGCTCTTCAGCGCCGCAAGGTCGATGCCTTTGATCGTCTCGGCAAACGGCTTCAGCGTCAGGGCCGGCTCGTTGGCGGCAATCACCGTGCCGTCGCTGTTCAGAAGCAACCCGCTGCTGGCCGGCGTGGGGTGGATCCCGCGCACGTTCGCCACCACGCTATCCATGGCGACATCGCCCGCCACCACCGCTTTCAGAGCGCCATTCTCCTTCACCGGCACGGCAAACGTGACCACCAGCTTCCCGGTCCCGGCATCAACGTAGGGGGCCGTTACCACCGGGCCGTCCGTGCTCACCACCTGTTGATACCAGGGACGAACGGTGGGGTCATAATCCGCCGGGACGCCTGTCGGGTCGGAGAATTTCGCCGTCTTGCTGGCGTAGCCCACGTAAACGTTGGTGAACCCCCCCGCCTGGGCAAGCTGCTTAAACGCCGGAACCGGATCGTCAGCCAGCGCGATGCTCTGCGCGGAGGTAATCACCGTCATTTTGCTTTTGACCCAGTCGGCAATCGCCATGTTGTGGCTGGCGCTGGTGCTGGTCAGAATATCGCGCTGGGACTGCTGGTTATCCTGGCGCGTGACCTGGAAGTTAATTACGGTATTGAGAAGAAGGGCGACGACGAGGCAGCCTGTCGTCGCGGCGATAATGCGTGCGCGAATGGATCTGAACATAAGTGAAATACCTGCTGTGTTGTTTCCATGCCTATCGGCAACCCCGCAGGTAAACTTGATGCTGAAACCGCGTCCATAAGAAAATAATATTTTTACGGGTTTATTATTAAAAAGTTAATACTTTATCCGCGGTCAGCGTCCATTCGGCCAGTTCAACCAGCGTACCGATTTCTACGCCCTCGATCAGCGGCAGCCCGGTAATGCCGCGCCCGTCGGTGCAGGTCTTACAGAGTTTTACCGGCACGTCCTGCGCGGTCAGGATCTCCAGCATCTGCTGAATGTTGTAGCCTTCCGCTGGTTTTTGACCCTTCAGCCCGGCGGTGACGGCGTCGGACATTAAAAATATCCGCAATACCAGGTCGCTCTCTTTTTCGCGTAGCGCGATCGCCAGGCGCAGGCTGTTGAAAAGGGATTCGCTGCCGTAGGCCGCACCGTTGGCGACGATCACAATCTTCTGCATGTTGACTCCTGTTCTTATAAAGGCACGAATATTGCTTAATTTCCCCGGAGTTTCGCTGTCCGGGAGAGTAAGCATGACATTAATGGCCGGCATTTCGCCAGGTGCAACCGAATGGCTCCAGCGCGCAAGGCGGATGCGCCGGGAGCAGCTCAGCAGGCTGGCGCAGCTGAACGTGCTGGTGCGCGGCATTAGCCAGCTGGTGCATATGCTCCAGTGCGAGCGCGGCGCATCTAACGTCTGGCTCTGCTCACAGGGTAAGCTCTATGCGCCTGAATGCAAAGCCAGCCGGGCGCTGGTGGACGAAAACCTTGCTGCAGTGAACGAGATTCTTGGAAAACAGTCCGCCTTTCCGGGAAGCGCCGTTTGCGAACGTATCGGCAATGCGCTGCTCACGCTGGAGACGCTTCCCGCGCTGCGCGACGGTGTAAATCGGCAAACGCTGACGGCTCCGCAGGCAATGGAGCACTACTCCCGCATGCTGCGCCACCTGCTTAGTATCGTACCGCAGCTTAATGACAGCATTGACGACCCGCAAATCGCGGGCCGTTTCGTCGCGCTATATAGCCTGATGCAGGGGAAAGAGCTGGCGGGACAAGAGCGGGCCCTGGGGGCGATTGGCTTCACGCAGGGCTTTTTCGATGATGTGACCCGCCAGCGGCTGGTTGACCGCATTGACGGGCAGCAGGCCTGCTTTGAGATCTTTCTCTCCCACAGCCAGGCCGACGTGCAGACTTCGTTCTCCCTTAATTGTCAGCCCGATCGTGAGACGGAGCAGCTCCGGCGCGTGGCCTGTACCCGACAGCCTGCCGCAGACAATGGCCATACCGCACTCGCCTGGTTTGCGCTGCAAACGGCGCGGCTGGAGCATCTGCGCGCGCTGGAGGAGACGATCATCGCCGATCTGATGGTCGCGGTGGATGAGCGTATTCAGCGCGACGAGGCATACCCGCTTCCCGGGGATGAACAGGACGATCCGCTGGCGCACTACCCGGATAAACCGCTGCTGACCCTGGTTCGCCAGCAGGCACGAGAGATAGAGCAGCTTTCCCGCCAGCTCGCGTCGCTGCGCGATACGCTTGAGGAGCGCAAAACCATTGATAAAGCCAAAAGCGTGCTGATGACCCACCAGAACATGAGTGAAGAACAGGCGTGGACGACGCTGCGCAAAATGGCGATGGACAAGAACCAGCGCATGGTCGATATCGCCCGCGCGCTGCTTACGGTGAAGAGCGTCTGGCAGGTAACACCAAAGGAGTAGCTGCACAATCAGCGGGCATTTTATGCCTGATTGAGGTGCGCGAACGCGGGCAAAACCCGGTTTTCGGCCCTGAAAGAGGGTCTTTAAACCTGGCACTGGCTTTGCATTATTTAATTAACCATTTTTGACGGTGCGCCAACGGCGGTGCATCAGTCATCGGGATAAAGGCGTCCAGCGGTGCTTCGGCACGGCGGGCGCTTTTTTTTGGCTTTTTTTCGGGAGCGGTTATGGGGGATTTGTCGAGACGGCGATTTTTGCAGGCCAGCATGCTGGCAAGTGGCGCAGCGCTGTTACCGGGTGTTATGCAGGCTGCCTGGGCGGCTGGCTCAGATAAACCGGAACAGGAGACGGTGCGCGTCGGGTTTATCCCGCTGACCGACTGCGCGCCGGTGGTTATCGCAGCGTTAAAAGGCTTTGATAAAAAATACGGTATCACCATCGTTCCCACCAAAGAGGCGAGCTGGGCGGCGGTGCGCGACAAGCTGGTGGCGGGAGAACTGGACGCTGCACACATTCTTTACGGTCTGCTGTACGGGCTGGAGCTCGGCATCGCCGGCAAGCCGCAGCAGATGGCGAACCTGATGACGCTCAATCAGAACGGCCAGGCCATCACGCTTTCAAGCGATCTGGCGGAGAAGGGCGTTCGCGATCTCGACGGGCTGAAAACGCTGATCGGGCAGCAGGCGCCGGGAACCTACACCTTCGCGCACACCTTCCCGACCGGGACGCATGCCATGTGGCTTTACTACTGGCTGGCCAGCGCGGGCATTAACCCCTTTGACGACGTGCGCACGGTGGTGGTGCCGCCGCCGCAGATGGTGATGAACATGCGCATCGGCAACATGGTGGGCTTCTGCGTCGGCGAGCCGTGGAACGCGCGGGCGATTAACGACCGTATCGGCTTTACCGCCGCCACGTCGCAGTCCATCTGGGCCGATCATCCGGAAAAGATCCTCGGTACGCGCCGCGACTGGGTGGAGAAAAACCCGCACACCGCCCGGGCGCTGGTGAGTGCGGTGCTGGAGGCCGCGCGCTGGATCGAGGCGTTCCCGGAAAACAAACGCGAAACCGCGCAAATCCTCTCCCGCCGGGCGTGGCTCAACTGCAAAGAACAGTATCTCACCGGGCGCATGCTCGGCGAGTACGACAACGGCCTGGGCCAGCGCTGGCAGGACGCGCACCCGATCCGCTTCTTCAACGAGGGGGCTGTGAGCTACCCGTATCTCTCCGACGGCATGTGGTTCTTAACCCAGTTCTACCGCTGGGGCTTGCTCAAAGCCGCGCCGGACTACGCGGGCATCGCGCAGCGCATCAACCAGACCGCGGTCTGGCAGGATGCCGCCACCGCCGTCGGCGGTATGTCCACGCCGTCATCACCGTACCGCAGCAGCACGCTGATGGACGGCACCGTCTGGAACGGCACCGATCCGGAAGGGTACGCCAGCCGTTTCGCTATTCACCGTAAAGGGGCCTGATTATGCCGCATCTGCAAAACACGAAACCACAAGAGACGCCAGAGAGCGGGGAAGTGATTGTCCTGCCTCCGGTACAGGTTCGCCGCCGCCCGCCCGCGTTAGCACGCCGGATGAACGACTTTTTCCAGCGCGTTATCCCGGCGCTGCTCGGCCTCGGGCTGCTGGTGGTGCTCTGGCAACTGGCGGCGATAAACAGCAAAGGCTTCCCGACGCCGCTCAGCACGCTTGATTCCGCCATTACCCTGTTTGCCGACCCGTTTTATCGCGACGGGCCTAACGATATGGGCATTGGCTGGAACGTGCTTGCTTCACTGCAGCGCGTCGCCATCGGCTTTGGCCTGGCAGCGCTGGCGGGTATTCCGCTGGGCTTTTTGATTGGCCGCTTCACCTTTTTCTCGCGCATGTTCAATCCGCTGATTGCGCTTCTGCGCCCGGTCAGCCCGCTGGCCTGGCTGCCCATCGGCCTGCTGCTGTTCCAGAAAGCGGAGCCCGCGTCGAGCTGGACCATTTTCATCTGCTCTATCTGGCCGATGGTGATCAACACCGCCGAAGGCGTGCGCCGTATTCCGCAGGACTACCTCAACGTCGCCCGCGTATTGCAGCTTTCCGAGTGGACGATCATGCGCCGCATACTCTTCCCGGCTGTGCTACCCGCTGTACTGACCGGGGTGCGCCTCTCCATCGGCATCGCCTGGCTGGTGATTGTCGCCGCCGAGATGCTCACCGGGGGGCTGGGTATCGGCTTCTGGATCTGGAACGAGTGGAACAACCTCAACGTCGAAAACATTCTGATCGCCATCGTCATCATCGGCGTGGTCGGGTTGCTGCTGGAGCAGGGGCTGATGCTTATCGCCCGTCGCTTTAGCTGGCAGGAAAAATAAGGAGCGAACATGAAACCATTAATTCAGGTCCAGGCCGTGAGCCAGCGTTTTTCCACCGCCAGCGGCGAGTTTCTGGCGCTGCAGAACGTCTCTTTTGATATCCACGAGGGCGAAACCGTGAGCCTTATAGGCCACTCCGGCTGCGGCAAGTCGACGCTGCTTAACCTTATCGCCGGGATCGCGCTGCCGACGGAAGGCGGGCTGATTTGCGACAACCGCGAAATCGCCGGGCCGGGGCCCGAGCGCGCGGTGGTGTTCCAGAACCATTCGCTGCTGCCGTGGCTGACCTGCTTCGACAACGTGGCGCTGGCGGTGGATCAGGTGTTCCGTCACACCATGAGCAAGGCCGAGCGCAAAGAGTGGATCGAGCACAACCTCGACCGCGTGCAGATGGGACACGCGCTGCACAAGCGTCCGGGGGAGATCTCCGGCGGCATGAAGCAGCGCGTCGGGATTGCCCGCGCGCTGGCGATGAAGCCGAAAGTATTGCTGATGGATGAGCCGTTCGGCGCGCTGGATGCGCTGACGCGCGCCCATCTGCAGGACTCGGTGATGCAGATCCAGCAGGCGCTGAACACCACCATCGTGCTCATTACCCACGACGTGGACGAGGCGGTACTGCTCTCCGATCGCGTGCTGATGATGACCAACGGCCCGGCGGCCAACGTCGGGGAGATCCTGCGCGTTGACCTGCCGCGCCCGCGCAACCGGGTGCAGCTGGCGGACGACAGCCGCTATCACCACATGCGCCAGCAGATCCTCCATTTCCTCTACGAAAAACAGCCGAAAGCGGCGTAACGAGGGGGCGTTGATGCGACTGGTCATTATCGGGAATGGCATGGCGGCAACCCGGCTGATTGCTTCGCTCACCGGGCGAGCTTCCGGTCGGTTCGCTATCACCGTCATCGGTGACGAGCCGGAGCATGCCTATAACCGCATCCAGCTTTCGCCGGTGCTGGGGGGTGAAAAAACGGCTGCGGGCATCTGCCTTCAGGATGACCACTGGTACCAGGAGCGCGGCGTGACGGTGCTGCGGGGCGAAAAGGCACTCGCCGTGAACGTGGACGCGCGGGAAGTGCAAACCACCGCCCGCACGCTGGGCTGGGATGCGCTGGTATTTGCCACCGGGTCAACGCCGTTTGTGCCGCCGATTCCTGGGGGCGATGCGCCGCACGTTTTCACGTTCCGTACCCTGGAGAATACCCGCGCCATTCAGGCGATCGCCGGTCCGGCGGTGGTGCTGGGGGGCGGCGTGCTCGGCGTAGAGACGGCGGCAGCGCTGGCTCGTTCAGGTGACAACGTCACGCTCGTTCATCGCGGCCCGTGGCTGATGGAGCAGCAGCTGGACCAGCAGGCGGGCGTACTGCTTGAAGAGGCGCTGGCGGCGCGGGGCGTGCGCTCTGAACTCGCCTCCGGCATCGCGGGGATTAAAGGGAATAGCGTGACGCTGCTCAACGGACGCCGCGTCGCCGCCGCGCGCGTGGTGCTGGCGACAGGCGTGCAGCCCAACGTCGCACTGGCGCAGGCCAGCGGTGTTCGCTGCGCGCGCGGCATCGTGGTGGATAGCCAGATGCGGACCTCCGTACCAAGTATCTACGCCATTGGCGAGTGCTGCGAAATTGACGGCCAGACCTTTGGCCTGGTCGCCCCCTGTATGACGCAGGCGGATATTCTCGCCGCGCGGCTGGCGGGTGACACAGCCGCGCCGTTTGCCCTCACCGACAACGGCGTGCGCCTCAAGGTGACCGGCGTGGAGCTGTTCAGTCTCGGGCGCACGGCGGTGCAAGAGGATGATGTGGTCTGGAGTTCCTGGGATCCGCTAACCCGTCACTATCGTCGGTTACTGATCCATCAGGGTGCGCTGGCTGGCGTGCTGCTGATGGGCGACTGCCGCAGCGCGGCAACATTTACCGATTTACTGGCAACGGCTGCGCCCGCACGCGCGGACTGGCTGTTCGATCGTTTCACTACGCAACCGCAGGTTGCAGGACAGAACGCTATGACAAAACCTACTCTGGTGGTGGTTGGGCACGGTATGGTCGGCCATCATTTTCTCGAAGACTGCGTTAACCGCAATCTGCATCAGCAGTATCAGATCGTTGTCTTTGGTGAGGAGCGCTATGCCGCCTATGACCGCGTGCATCTGTCGGAATACTTTGGCGGCCGAAGCGCGGCGTCGCTCTCGCTGGTGGAGGGGGAGTTCTTTGCCGATAACGGCATTGAGCTGCGCCTCTCGCAGCAGATCGTCGCTATCGATCGCGACGCGCGCGTGGTGCGTACCGCCAGCGGGCATGAGACCCACTGGGACAAGCTGGTGCTGGCGACCGGCTCATACCCGTTCGTACCGCCGGTACCGGGCAACGATCTGCCGGGCTGCTTTGTCTACCGCACCCTTGACGACCTGGACAACATAGCGGCCCGCGCGGCGGGCTCGCGTCGTGGCGTGGTGATTGGCGGCGGCCTGCTCGGGCTGGAGGCGGCGAATGCCCTCAAGCAACTCGGGCTGGAAACGCACGTGGTGGAGTTTGCGCCCAATCTGATGGCGGTGCAGCTTGATAATGACGGTGCGGCGATGCTGCGCAGGAAAATCGAGGCGCTGGGCGTTGGCGTTCACACCAGTAAAGCCACCACGGAAATTGCTGCGACGGACGACGGGCTGGTGCTGCGCTTCGCCGACGGTGAACAGCTGGAAACGGACATGGTAGTCTTCTCTGCCGGTATTCGTCCTCAGGACGCGCTGGCGCGCAGCAGCGGGCTGGCTGTCGGCGAGCGCGGCGGGATCTGCATTGATGACGCCTGCCGGACCTCCGATTCGAACGTGTTTGCCATCGGTGAATGCGCCCTGTGGGAGGGGAAAATCTTTGGCCTGGTGGCGCCGGGCTACCAGATGGCGCGCGTGGCCGCTGCCGCGCTCGCGGGCGAAGATAAAACCTTCACCGGGGCAGATATGAGCACTAAGCTCAAGCTGCTCGGCGTGGACGTGGCGTCGTTTGGCGATGCTCACGGGCGCACGCCGGGGGCGCTAAGCTACCAGTGGACGCACGGCCCGCAGCAAATCTACAAGAAAATCGTGGTCAGCCACGACGGAAAAACGCTGCTCGGCGGCGTGCTGGTGGGCGATGCCAGCGAATACGCCACGCTGGTGCAGATGATGCTTAACGGCATAAGCCTGCCGAAAGAGCCGGAAACGCTGATACTACCCGCATTGTCAGGCAGCGCGCCAAAAGCGCTGGGCGTGGCGGCGCTGCCGGAAAGCGCGCAGATCTGTTCGTGTCATAACGTCAGCAAAGGCGATATCTGCCGGGCGGTGAGCGCGGGCGCAGCGGATATCGGCGCCGTTAAGCAGTGCACCAAAGCGGCGACCGGCTGCGGGGGCTGCAGCGCGCTGGTGAAGCAGGTGATGGAGTTCCAGCTTGCCGAGCAGGGCGTGGAGGTGAAAAAGGACATCTGCGAACACTTCCCGTACTCGCGCCAGGAGATTTACCATCTGGTGCGCGTCAACCATATCCGCACCTTTGACCAGCTCATCAGCCGCTACGGTCAGGGGCACGGGTGCGAAATATGTAAGCCGCTGGTGGGGTCAGTGCTGGCCTCCTGCTGGAACGAATACCTGCTGAAGCCGGCGCATCTGCCATTGCAGGACACCAACGACCGCTACTTCGCCAATATTCAGAAGGACGGGACGTATTCCATCGTGCCGCGCATGCCCGCAGGAGAAGTGACCGCCGACGGGCTGATCGCCATCGGCCAGATTGCGAAACGCTACGGTCTGTACAGCAAAATCACCGGCGGGCAGCGTATCGACCTGTTTGGCGCCACCCTGGAACAGCTGCCTGAGATCTGGCAGGCGCTGGTGGAGGCCGGGTTTGAAACCGGGCACGCTTACGGGAAATCCCTGCGCACGGTGAAATCCTGCGTCGGGTCGACCTGGTGCCGCTACGGCGTGCAGGATTCCACTGGTCTCGCGGTCAGGCTGGAGCACCGCTACAAGGGCCTGCGCGCCCCGCACAAAATCAAAATGGCCGTTTCCGGCTGCACCCGCGAGTGCGCGGAGGCGCAGAGCAAGGACGTGGGGGTGATTGCCACGGACAAAGGCTGGAACCTCTATCTGTGCGGCAACGGCGGGATGAAGCCTCGCCATGCGGATCTCTTCGCGAGCGATCTGGATGACGAAACGCTGATCCGCACCGTCGACCGTTTCCTGATGTTCTACATCCGCACGGCGGATCGTCTGCAGCGCACCAGCACCTGGATGGACAACCTGGAGGGCGGCCTCGACTATCTGCGTGAGGTGATCCTCAACGACAGTCTCGGCATCGCCCACGAGCTGGAGCAGGAGATGGCCCGGGTAGTCGAGACGTACCAGTGCGAATGGCAAACCACGCTCAACGATCCTGACCGCCTGGCGCTGTTCCGCACCGCGGTGAACGTCGCGCCATCGGACGAACGCAAGCGCTGGCAGGAAATCTGCGGCATTGACGATATCCCGGAGCAGGCGGGCATTGGCGCGCGTCTTGGCCGTAAACCGATCGCGCTGTTCCGCTTTGGTCAAACTGTTTATGCCCTGGACGACCTGGAGCCGGGCAGCAGTGCGAATGTGCTGTCACGCGGCATCCTCGGCGATGCGGCGGGCGAACCGGTCGTTATTTCTCCGCTCTACAAGCAGCGCATTCGCCTGCGCGACGGCTGTCAGGTGGAGAACGGCGAACCCGCAGTGCGCGCCTGGCCGGTCAAAATTGAAAATGGCGTGGTGTGGGTCGGCAACGAAGAGCTGGTGATGCGCGCGGAGGCCTCATGACGGAAACCAGGACAACGTGCCCCTACTGCGGGGTCGGCTGCGGCGTGATCGCCAGCGTGGAGGATGGAGCGGTCAGCGTTCGGGGGGACGACACCCACCCTGCAAACTTTGGCCGCCTGTGCGTGAAAGGATCGGCCCTGGGGGAGACGACGGGCTTGCAGGGGCGATTGCTGTACCCCGTTGTCGATGGACTTGAGGTGGACTGGTCGCAGGCGCTGAACGCCGCGGGCGAGCGACTGCGGGAGATCATCGACACATGGGGGCCACGGGCGGTGGCGTTTTACGCCTCCGGCCAGCTGTTAACCGAGGACTACTATGCCGCCAACAAGCTGATGAAAGGGTTTATCGGCGCGGCGAACATCGATACCAACTCCCGGCTCTGCATGTCCTCGGCGGTGGTGGGCTACAGGCGCGCCTTCGGCGAAGACGTGGTGCCGTGCAGCTACGAGGATGTGGAAAACAGCGATCTGGTGGTGCTGGCCGGCTCGAACGCGGCCTGGACGCATCCGGTGCTCTATCAGCGTCTGGTGCAGGCAAAGCACAACAACCCGCAGATGAAGGTGGTGGTGATTGACCCGCGTAAAACCGCTACCTGCGATATTGCCGACCTGCATCTGGCGCTTAAACCCGGCAGCGACGCCGGGCTGTTTGTGGGATTGCTCAATCTGATCCAGGGCACCGATGAGTGGCCGATTGCCCGCGTGGCGGCGTTTTGCGACCTTCCGGCAGAGGATATTGGTACCTTTTACGACTGGTTTGTTACCGCGCCTCGCGCGATAACGCTCTACACCATGGGGATCAACCAGTCCTCCAGCGGCAGCGACAAGTGCAGCGCCATCATTAACGTGCATCTTGCCAGCGGGAAGTTCAACCGTCCGGGCTGCGGCCCGTTTTCGCTGACCGGACAGCCAAACGCCATGGGCGGCCGGGAAGTGGGCGGGCTGGCGAACCAGCTGGCGGCGCATATGAGCTTCGAGCCGGACGATCTTTCGCGGGTGGCGCGTTTCTGGGGAACGGAACGGCTGGCGCAGACGCCGGGGCTGATGGCGGTGGAACTGTTTGACGCCATCGCCCGCGGCGAGGTGAAGGCGGTGTGGATCATGGGCACCAATCCTGCCGTATCGCTGCCGGACAGCCACGCGGTGTGTCAGGCGCTGGCGGCCTGTCCGCTGGTGATTGTCTCTGAGGTGATGAAAGATACCGACACCAGCCGGTTCGCCCATATCCGTTTTCCGGCGCTGGGCTGGGGGGAGAAGGACGGCACGGTGACCAATTCCGAGCGGCGCATTTCGCGCCAGCGCGCGTTTCTGCCCGCGCCGGGTGAGGCGAAGCCGGACTGGTGGATCGTGGCTCAGATTGCAAAACGGCTGGGCTACGGCGAGGCCTTTGCCTGGCAACATCCGCAGGAGATTTTTTGCGAACATGCGGCGCTGACGGCGTTTGAAAATGACGGCGCGCGGGCGTTGAACCTTCAGGAACTGGCGGGGTTAACCCGTGAAGCGTGGGAGACGCTTGAGCCGTACCAGTGGCCGAAGGGGAATTTATCGCGCCGAAACGTAGTGCCTGTCGATCCGCTGCCGCACGGCGCGACGGCTACCGCGCTATACCCGGCGATCCTCAACACTGGCCGTATCCGCGACCAGTGGCACACCATGACCCGTACGGGATACGTGCCCCGGCTGATGCAGCATATCGCGGAGCCGTTTGTTGAGGTCTGCGCCGCAGACGCCATTCGGTTTTCACTGTGCGACGGCCAGCTGGCGCGGATCGGCTCGCCGCGCGGCGTGATGGTGGCCAGAGTACGAATCAGCGACGGAATACGGGAAGGCGAAGCGTTTGCCCCGATGCACTGGAACGCTGAGTTTGCCCGCCAGGGAAAGGTTAACGCGCTGGTGGAAGGGCGCATCGATCCGGCTTCCGGGCAGCCGGAGAGTAAGCAAACCGCCGTCAGAATCATGCCCTGGCAGCCCGCCTGGCAGGGGGAGCTCTATGCCCGGGAATGGCCGGAAATCCCCTCTTCGGTTCACTGGTGGCGTAAAGCCTCGCGAATGACGATAGCGGGTGATAAGCCGCTGCTGTCGTGGGTCATGGACTATGCCAGCGGCCGGGGCTGGCAGCTGCAGGTTGCGCAAACCGGGGAACGCAGCAGCGTGCTGGCCTGGCATAACGGCCATCTGATGCTGGGTTTCTGGGAAGGCACCGCCTTGCCCGATCTGGCGCACCCGGTGATAGAAGCCGCTTTTCAGTCACCGCCCTCGACACCCGCTGAGCGCCATGCGCTGCTGAACGGGCAGGGCGTGGGGAAGGTTACAGATCCGGGGCGCATCATCTGCAGCTGTTTCAGCGTTGGAGAAAACGCGATACGGGAGGCGATTGCCGGAGGCTGCGGTTCCGTTACCGCGCTGGGGGCGACGCTACGGTGCGGCACGAACTGCGGTTCGTGCGTGCCTGAGCTCAAAACAATGTTTCAGGAAATTCCGGAAAATTCCCCGTAAAGCTGCAAAGAGGGAGAAATCACGTTAAGGTACTTGGTGTTCTTACGTAAGCACCGGGTAATTCTTACGACATTGATGACTGTTTCTCCCCCTTTCCGAACGCTGGTTTTACTCTCCCTTGTTACTGCCGGAGCCGTTCACGGTGCGTCGAATTCCTTTATCCAGCAGGCACAAAATCCCTTTGATAATAACGGGGATAATCTCCCCGATCTCGGTATGGCAGCCCCCACCGGGGAGGGGGAAAAGCATCTCGCCGAAATGGCGAAAGCCTTTGGTGAAGCCAGTATGACCGACAACGGCCTGACTACGGGCGAGCAGGCGCGGCAGTTTGCCTTTGGTCAGGTGCGCGACGCGGTGAGCGGCGAGGTGAACCAGCAGATTGAATCCTGGCTGTCGCCCTGGGGGAATGCCAGCGTCAATTTGCTGGTGGATAACGACGGGAAATTCAACGGCAGCAGCGGGAGCTGGTTTATCCCCTGGAACGATAACAACCGTTACCTGAGCTGGAGCCAGCTCGGCCTGACGCAGCAGACGGATGGCCTGGTCAGTAACGCCGGAATCGGCCAGCGCTGGGTGGCAGGAAAATGGCTGCTGGGCTACAACACCTTTTACGACAACCTGCTGGATGAGAACCTGCAGCGTGCCGGGCTGGGTGCGGAGGTATGGGGAGAAAATCTGCGCCTGTCGGCTAACTATTATCAGCCTTTTGCCGGCTGGCGCGACAGCTCTGACGTCCAGGAGCAGCGCATGGCGCGGGGATATGACGTGACCGCCAAAGCCTGGCTGCCGTGGTTTCATCACCTGAACACCAGCGTCAGCTTTGAGCAATATTTTGGCGACAACGTTGACCTCTTCAACAGCGGAACCGGGTATCACAACCCGGTGGCGGTCAATCTCGGGCTTAACTATACCCCCGTGCCGCTGGTGACGCTGACCGCCGGGCATAAGCAGGGCGAAAGCGGAGAGAGCCAGAATAACCTCGGGCTGAAGCTCAACTATCGCTTCGGCGTGCCGCTGGTTAAGCAGCTCTCCGCCGGAGAGGTCGCGGCCACGCGATCCCTGCGCGGAAGCCGGTATGACTCGCCGGAGCGTAACAGCCTGCCGGTGATGGAGTTCCGCCAGCGTAAAACGCTCTCCGTCTGGCTGGCAACCCCGCCGTGGGATCTCAAAGGGGGCGAAACCGTCATGCTGAAGCTGCAGGTTCGCAGCACTCACGGAATTCGTCAGATCCACTGGCAGGGTGATACCCAGGCATTGAGCCTGACGTCCCCGGGGAAAAGTGACAGCACCGACGGCTGGAGCGTGATCATGCCTGCCTGGAATGACGCTGAAGGGGCGACAAACCGCTGGCATCTCTCGGCGGTGGTGGAAGATGCGAAGGGCCAGCGCGTCTCATCCAATGAGATCACGCTCGCTGTGGTGCAGCCGCTGGTCGCATTACCTGACGACGACCCGCGCTGGAAGCTGCTGCCGGATGAGTAATGCTTAAAAAATACGTTCCTGATGGACCCACACCGCGGCTTCAACGCGGGATTTTAGCTTCATTTTCTTGAGCATATGCTTCACGTGCACTTTAACCGTGCTTTCGGTGATATCCAGGCGGCGGGCAATCATTTTGTTCGGCAGGCCCTGGGCAATCAGCTTCAGAATATCGCGTTCGCGCGGCGTTAACTGGCTGACGTCGCGGTCAGAGGTGGCGCGGTTCGCCCGCAGGCTGGCGGCCAGCACCGGCGTCAGGGCCTCGCTCAGCACCATCTCGCCTGCGGCGGCCTGCTGCAGCGCCTTGAGCAGGTCTTCCGGCTCCATATCCTTCAGCAGATAGCCATCCGCGCCGCGCTTCAGCGCCGTGACCACATCCTCTTCGTGGTTGGAGACGCTAAAGACCACCACGCGACCGGAAAGGGATTTCTCGCGCAACTTGTCGAGGGTTTCCAGACCGTTCATGCCGGGCATGTTGAGATCGAGCAGGATCAGATCCGGATCGAGGGATTCGGCCAGCTCAATCCCCTGTTCACCGTTGCTGGCTTCGCCCACCACGGTAATGTCGGGTGCCATGCTGACCAGCTGTTTTACGCCAGTACGCAGCATCGGATGGTCGTCGATCAACAGGATGGATGCCGGTTCCTGATTAGTCATGGGTTTCTCCTTGAGCAGTTGTAAGCGGTTTTTCGGGAATAAAGGTGACCACAACTTCCGTGCCACCCGTCTCTCTCCGTCGAACCTGGCAATCACCGCGCAGGCTTTGGGCGCGGTCTCGCATAATAATTAAACCATAGTGGTTAGTGCGTTCGGCATTTTCCGGCACGCCGCGACCGTTGTCATGAACCGTCAGCCTGACCTGATTAGCGTGCTGGCTGACGGTAACCGTAACCGCTGTCGCTTCAGCGTGTTTGAGCACGTTGCTCAGCGCTTCGCGGGCGATCTGCAGCAGATGAATCGCCTGATGGGAAGGGACAAACCGCGGCGGCAGCTGGTAATCCAGCTTCACCGGGAAGCCAAGCCGGGCGCTAAATTCCTGGCAGCTGGATTCCAGCGCCGGGCGCAGCCCCGGCTCGGTCAGCTGCAGGCGGAAGGTGGTCAGCAGCTCGCGCAGCTGTACCCAGGAGGTGTTCAGCTCGTTGCGGATCTGGCTCAGCAGCTGTTTGTTGCTTTCCGGCATTTCCGCGTCCTGCATCTGCAGGCAGCTCACCTGCATTTTCATACAGGAGAGCGACTGGGCGATAGAGTCGTGGAGCTCGCGCGCGATGGTCGCGCGCTCTTCCATGACGATCAGCTGCTGCTGTTTTTCCTGGTGCCTGTCGAGCGCCAGCGTGGCCGTTAGCTGTTCAACCAGGGTGTCCACCAGCTGCTGCTGGTCGTGGCTCAGATGGCGTCCGGCTGGCAGGGTGGCCAGCAGAATACCGTACTGGGTGTGGCTGTCCGTCAGCCGCCACTTAAGGGTAGTGCCGCCAGAAGCCTGCAGCGGCAGGCCGCGTGGGCACAGGTGGCAGCCTTTATCATCGCAGGACATGTCGGACTGACAGGTAAACTCCTGATGATTATCTTCATCTTCCACATCGTAAACCCGCAGCTCCAGGTCATGCAGCAGGGTCAGATTTTGCAGGCCGTTCAGCACCGGCGAAAGGCGTTCACATAGCGGCACTTGCATGTGCAGCCGACGGTTGGCTTGCCACAGGAAGGAGAGGATCTCATTTTTCTGCTCCAGCCCGGCGGTTTTTTCCTGTACGCGCTGCTCCAGCACCGCGTAGCTTTCGGAGAGCTCCGCCGACATGGTGTTCAGCGCCTGGCCGAGCATGGCCATCTCGTTGCGGCCGCTGATGTGCGTGCGCTGGGTAAAATCTCTGTTCGTTACGGCGCGCGCCATCGCCAGCAGCTGTTTCCAGGGATTCAGCAGCCGCGCCCGGAGCCAGATAATGGTGAAGATCAGCAGCAGGCCCATAAACAGCGCCATGGCACGGTGTACCATTACCACCCGGTCGATGCGTAATTCGGTGGTTTGGTCGAAAGAGGAGACCAGCGCGTCAATGCGGGAGACGAAACCCGCTACGTCCTGCGCAACGGTTTCGGTGCTGCGCGCCTGTTTCAGACCGGGTTCCAGCTGGGTGTGCCAGTAGCCCTGCAGGGCTTTAAGCTGGGACTGCTGGCCGGCGCGGATGGCGGCGTTTTCCAGTTCGGGGCTGAAGGCCGTGCGCTCCATTTCATCAATTAAGCGCCGATCGTCCTGCGTCAGGGGGACCGACGCCAGCAGACGATAACTCTGCATGCGTAGAGAACCTGCCTCGTTGATGGCATGTGCATTACCCTGTACCCCTTGTACCAGCCAGCCGGAAATCGCCATGCCGGCCACGCCAAGGGCGGTAGACAGCAAAACAATCAGGGCTAGCTGATTGACGAGAGTCAGCGGTGATAAACATCTTTTTAACATAGAGTTGCCGGGCTCCTGACGTGGCCTGCTTGCAGGAATGGCGCTATTCTGGTGCATACCCTGGAGTATACCCATACCAATAAAGGATTACCCCTAAATTGCCAACGGAGTATAGGTGAAGAAGCGGTGGTAGCAAGGAACCTTCAGTGCAGTGAAAAACCACGTCTTTTTTACCGAATTATCCTACTCACTAAGGATAACCCCTTTTTTTGCGCCGCAAATCCCCGCACTTTTCCTTTGATTTATATCAACTTACCGCCGCCCTAAAACCCTAATGTTTGCAGCATCATTCGAGAATCAGAGGTGTCTATGAGTCACTCATCCGCTCCCGAAAGGGAAAATGGTGCCGTTATTACAGACTGGCGTCCAGAGGATCCGGCGTTCTGGCAACAGCGCGGCCATCGTGTAGCAAGCCGGAATCTGTGGATTTCCGTTCCGTGTCTGCTTTTAGCGTTTTGCGTATGGATGTTGTTTAGCGCGGTCGCGGTAAACCTGCCGAAAGTAGGGTTTACGTTCACGACCGATCAGCTGTTTATGCTTACCGCATTGCCGTCGCTGTCTGGCGCGCTGCTGCGTGTCCCTTACGCGTTTATGGTCCCGGTATTCGGTGGCCGTCGCTGGACGGCGTTCAGTACTGGCATCATGATCGTCCCTTGCGTGTGGCTAGGCTTCGCGGTGCAGGATACCTCCACGCCGTTCAGCGTGTTCGTGATTATCTCCCTGCTGTGCGGTTTCGCCGGCGCTAACTTCGCCTCCAGCATGGCGAACATCAGCTTCTTCTTCCCGAAAGCGAAGCAGGGCGGCGCGCTGGGTATTAACGGCGGTCTGGGCAACATGGGCGTAAGCGTGATGCAGCTGATTGCGCCGCTGGCGATCTCTGTTTCTATTTTTGCCGCCTTCGGTGGCGGCGGCGTTGAGCAGGCGGATGGTTCTTCCCTCTACCTGCAGAACGCGGCCTGGATTTGGGTTCCGTTCCTGGTGGTCTTCACCCTGGCTGCGTGGTTCTTTATGAACGATCTGAGCGCGTCGAAAGCATCCCTGAGCGAGCAGCTTCCGGTGCTGAAGCGTGGACACCTCTGGGTGATGGCGCTGCTGTATCTGGCTACCTTCGGTTCGTTTATCGGCTTCTCAGCGGGCTTTGCTATGCTGTCGAAAACCCAGTTCCCGGACGTGCAGATCCTGCAATTCGCCTTCTTCGGTCCGTTCATTGGCGCACTGGCGCGTTCGCTGGGCGGCATGATCTCCGACCGTCTGGGCGGGACTCGCGTTACGCTGGTGAACTTTATTGTGATGGCAGTCTTCTGCGCGCTGCTGTTCCTGACGCTGCCTTCTGACGGGCAGGGCGGTAACTTCTTTGCCTTCTTCGGCGTGTTTATGGTGCTGTTCCTGACGGCCGGGTTGGGGAGTGCTTCTACCTTCCAGATGATCTCCGTTATCTTCCGCAAGCTGACGATGGATCGCGTGAAAGCGCAGGGCGGAAGCGAAGAGCAGGCCATGCGTGAAGCGGCGACGGATACGGCTGCGGCCCTGGGCTTTATCTCGGCTATTGGCGCAATTGGCGGCTTCTTTATTCCGAAAGCGTTCGGCATCTCGCTTGACCTGACCGGATCTCCGGCTGGCGCCATGAAAGTCTTCCTCGTCTTCTATATCGCCTGCGTCGTGATTACCTGGCTGGTATATGGCCGTAATACCAAGAAAAATAAGTAAGTGTGATTATCCGTTAACGCGGCCTTCGGGCCGCGTTTTTTTTCGACCGAATAATAGTTACAACATACTGAAAGCTTTTACCGCAGTCATCTGCAGGTAACACTGTGATCGCCATCGCTTTGCAGGTATGTCTACCCCTTAATACCTGAGATGTTAAATTTTGCCGGGGTTATTGTACGACGAATAATAAATATCTTTATAAATCATTTATTTATTCGTTTTAAAAGTATACCGCTTTGGTGGTATTTGGTCTAACCCCTCCTTTTACAGTCCCTCTTCGTCTTGATCGTTATCAATTCTCCCCCTCTTTCAGGGCGTTACCTTCGCTGCAAATCAGCAATGTCGATTTAGAGAGCCACAGGCTCCATACAGGAGATACCCGATGAGCAAATTTTTGGACCGGTTTCGCTACTTCAAACAGAAGGGTGAAACTTTTGCCGATGGGCACGGCCAGGTTCTGGATACCAACCGGGACTGGGAAGACGGTTACCGCCAGCGCTGGCAGCATGACAAAGTCGTCCGTTCTACCCACGGCGTAAACTGCACTGGCTCATGTAGCTGGAAGATTTTCGTTAAAAACGGTCTGGTGACATGGGAAATGCAGCAGACCGACTATCCGCGCACCCGTCCGGATATGCCGAACCATGAACCGCGCGGCTGCCCGCGCGGGGCCAGCTACTCCTGGTATCTCTACAGCGCCAACCGTCTGAAATATCCGCTGATGCGCAAACGCCTGATGAAAATGTGGCGTGAAGCGAAAGTGCAGCACAGCGACCCGGTAGATGCGTGGGCCTCTATCATTGAAGATGCCGACAAAGCGAAAAGCTTCAAGCAGGCGCGCGGTCGCGGCGGTTTCGTTCGTTCTTCCTGGAAAGAGGTGAACGAGCTGATTGCCGCCTCCAACGTCTATACCGTAAAAACCTACGGTCCTGACCGCGTGGCGGGCTTCTCGCCAATCCCGGCGATGTCGATGGTCTCTTACGCTTCCGGCGCGCGCTACCTGTCGCTTATCGGCGGGACCTGCCTGAGCTTCTACGACTGGTATTGTGACCTGCCGCCTGCCTCTCCGCAGACCTGGGGTGAGCAGACCGACGTGCCGGAATCCGCCGACTGGTACAACTCCAGTTACATTATCGCCTGGGGCTCTAACGTGCCGCAGACCCGTACCCCGGACGCGCACTTCTTTACCGAAGTCCGCTACAAAGGGACCAAAACCGTTGCGGTCACCCCGGACTACGCGGAAATCGCCAAGCTGTGCGACCTGTGGCTGGCACCGAAACAGGGTACCGATGCCGCGATGGCGATGGCGATGGGCCACGTCATGCTGCGCGAATTCCACCTCGACAAACCGAGCCAGTATTTCACCGACTACGTGCGTCGCTACACCGACATGCCGATGCTGGTGATGCTGGAAGAGCGTGAGGGCTACTATGCCGCGGGCCGCACGCTGCGCGCCGCCGATCTGGTGGACGCGCTGGGCCAGGAAAACAACCCTGAGTGGAAAACCGTTGCCTATAACAGCAACGGCGAGCTGGTGGCGCCAAACGGCTCTATCGGCTTCCGCTGGGGCGAGAAGGGCAAGTGGAACCTTGAGCAGCGCAACAGCACCACCGGTGAAGAGACGGAGCTGCGCCTCAGCATGTTGGGCAGCCAGGACGAGATCGCCGAGGTTGGCTTCCCGTACTTTGGCGGTGAAGGTTCCGAGCACTTCAACAAGGTTGAACTGAAAAACGTGCTGATGCACAAGCTGCCGGTTAAACGCCTGCAGCTGGCCGACGGTTCTACCGCGCTGGTCACCACCGTCTATGACCTGACCATGGCGAACTACGGCCTGGAGCGCGGTCTGAACGACGAAAACTGCGCAACCAGCTATGACGACGTGAAGGCCTACACCCCGGCCTGGGCGGAGCAGATCACCGGCGTACCGCGCGCGCAGATCGTTCGTATCGCCCGCGAGTTTGCTGAAAACGCCGACAAGACCCACGGTCGCTCGATGATCATCGTGGGTGCCGGTCTGAACCACTGGTATCACCTCGATATGAACTATCGCGGCCTGATCAACATGCTGATCTTCTGCGGCTGCGTCGGTCAGAGCGGCGGCGGCTGGGCGCACTACGTGGGCCAGGAAAAACTGCGTCCGCAGACCGGCTGGCAGCCGCTGGCGTTTGCCCTTGACTGGCAGCGTCCGGCACGTCACATGAACAGCACCTCCTACTTCTATAACCACTCCAGCCAGTGGCGCTACGAGACGGTTACTGCGCAGGAACTGCTGTCGCCGATGGCGGATAAATCCCGCTACAGCGGCCACCTGATTGATTTCAACGTGCGCGCTGAACGCATGGGCTGGCTGCCGTCTGCGCCGCAGCTGGGCACTAACCCGCTGCGCATTGCACAAGAGGCGAAGCAAGCGGGCATGTCACCGGTGGATTACACCGTCAAATCCCTGAAGGAAGGCTCCATCCGCTTCGCGGCAGAACAGCCTGAGAACGGCAAAAACCATCCGCGCAACCTGTTCATCTGGCGTTCCAACCTGCTGGGCTCGTCCGGTAAAGGTCACGAGTACATGCTGAAATACCTGCTGGGCACCGAGAACGGTATTCAGGGTAAAGACCTCGGCAAGCAGGGCGGCGTGAAGCCAGAAGAAGTGGAGTGGAAAGACAACGGTCTGGACGGCAAGCTGGATCTGGTGGTGACGCTGGACTTCCGTCTGTCCAGCACCTGCCTGTACTCCGATATCGTGCTGCCAACCGCCACCTGGTACGAAAAAGACGACATGAATACCTCGGACATGCATCCGTTTATTCATCCGCTGTCTGCCGCCGTTGACCCGGCGTGGGAATCGAAAAGCGACTGGGATATCTACAAAGACATCGCGAAGAAATTCTCCGAAGTCTGCGTAGGTCACCTGGGCAAAGAGACCGACGTGGTGACGCTGCCAATCCAGCACGACTCCGCTGCCGAACTGGCGCAGCCGCTTGACGTGAAGGACTGGAAAAAAGGCGAATGCGACCTGATCCCGGGCGTGACCGCGCCGCACATCATTCCGGTTGAACGTGATTACCCGGCAACCTACGAGCGCTTTACCTCCATCGGCCCGCTGATGGAGAAAATCGGTAACGGCGGCAAAGGCATCGCCTGGAACACCCAGAGCGAAATGGACCTGCTGCGCAAGCTCAATTACACCAAAGCAGACGGCCCGGCCAAAGGCCAGCCAATGCTCAACACGGCAATTGATGCGGCGGAGATGATCCTGACCCTGGCACCGGAAACCAACGGCCACGTGGCGGTGAAAGCGTGGGCGGCCCTGAGTGAATTTACCGGTCGCGACCACACGCATCTGGCGAAGAATAAAGAGGAAGAGAAAATCCGCTTCCGCGATATCCAGGCCCAGCCGCGCAAGATTATCTCCAGCCCGACCTGGTCTGGTCTGGAAGATGAGCATGTGTCCTATAACGCTGGTTATACCAACGTTCACGAGCTGATCCCATGGCGCACGCTTTCCGGTCGTCAGTCACTGTATCAGGACCACCAGTGGATGCGCGACTTCGGTGAAAGCCTGCTGGTGTACCGTCCGCCAATCGACACCCGCTCCGTAACCGCAGTTATGGGCGCGAAATCGAACGGTAACCCTGAGAAGGCGCTGAACTTCCTGACGCCGCACCAGAAGTGGGGTATCCACTCCACCTACAGCGACAACCTGCTGATGCTGACCCTGTCGCGCGGTGGTCCGATTGTCTGGATGAGCGAAGCGGACGCCAAAGACTTAGGTATCGAAGATAACGACTGGATTGAAGTGTTCAACAGCAACGGCGCCCTGACGGCGCGTGCGGTGGTGAGCCAGCGCGTACCGGCCGGGATGACCATGATGTACCACGCGCAGGAACGTATCGTGAACCTGCCGGGTTCAGAGATCACCGAGCAGCGCGGCGGTATTCACAACTCCGTGACCCGTATTACGCCGAAGCCGACCCACATGATCGGTGGCTATGCGCAGCTGGCCTACGGCTTTAACTACTACGGCACCGTAGGATCGAACCGCGATGAGTTCGTGGTGGTACGTAAGATGAAGAATATTAACTGGTTAGACGGCGAAGGTAATGACCAGGTACAGGAGAGCGTAAAATGAAAATTCGTTCACAAGTCGGCATGGTGCTGAATCTGGATAAGTGCATCGGCTGCCACACCTGTTCAGTGACCTGTAAAAACGTCTGGACCAGCCGCGAAGGTATGGAGTACGCCTGGTTCAACAACGTGGAAAGTAAGCCGGGCACCGGCTTCCCGACCGACTGGGAAAACCAGGAGAAGTGGAAGGGCGGCTGGATCCGCAAAATCAACGGCAAGCTGCAGCCGCGCATGGGTAACCGCGCAATGTTGCTGGGTAAAATCTTCGCTAACCCGCACCTGCCGGGCATTGAGGACTATTACGAGCCGTTTGATTACGACTACCAGAACCTGCACAACGCGCCGGAAAGCAAACACCAGCCGATCGCCCGCCCTCGCTCGCTGATCACTGGTCAGCGCATGGACAAAATTACCAGCGGTCCAAACTGGGAAGAAATTCTGGGCGGCGAGTTCGAAAAGCGCGCCAAAGACCAGAACTTCGAGAACATGCAGAAGGCGATGTACGGCCAGTTCGAAAACACCTTCATGATGTATCTGCCGCGCCTGTGCGAACACTGCCTGAACCCGGCGTGCGTCGCGACCTGCCCGAGCGGTGCCATCTACAAGCGTGAAGAAGACGGCATCGTGCTGATCGACCAGGACAAGTGCCGCGGCTGGCGCATGTGCATCACCGGCTGCCCGTACAAAAAAATCTACTTCAACTGGAAGAGCGGTAAGTCAGAGAAGTGCATCTTCTGCTACCCGCGTATTGAAGCCGGTATGCCGACCGTCTGCTCCGAGAGCTGCGTAGGTCGTATTCGTTACCTCGGCGTGCTGCTGTACGACGCGGACGCGATTGAGAATGCCGCAAGCACCGAGAATGAGAAAGATCTCTATCAGCGTCAACTGGACGTATTCCTCGATCCGAACGATCCGAAGGTGATTGAGCAGGCGCTGAAAGACGGCATTCCGCAGAGCGTCATCGACGCCGCGCAGCAGTCTCCGGTGTACAAAATGGCGATGGACTGGAAGCTGGCCCTGCCGCTGCACCCGGAATACCGCACCCTGCCGATGGTCTGGTACGTGCCGCCGCTGTCTCCGATTCAGTCTGCGGCTGACGCGGGCGAGCTGGGCAGCAACGGCATTCTGCCTGACGTGGAAAGCCTGCGTATCCCGGTTCAGTACCTGGCCAACCTGCTGACCGCCGGTGATACCCAGCCGGTACTGCTGGCGCTGAAACGTATGCTGGCGATGCGCCACTTCAAACGTGCGGAAACCGTTGACGGCGTGAACGATACCCGCGCGCTGGAAGAGGTCGGCCTGACCGAAGCGCAGGCGCAGGAGATGTACCGCTATCTGGCAATCGCTAACTACGAAGATCGTTTCGTGGTGCCAAGCAGCCACCGCGAGCTGGCCCGCGAGGCCTTCCCGGAGAAAAGCGGGTGTGGCTTTACCTTTGGCGACGGTTGCCACGGGTCAGACAGTAAATTCAACCTGTTCAACAGCCGCCGCATCGACGCCATGGATGTGACCAGCAAAACGGAGCCGCACCAATGATTGAACTCATCATTGTTTCGCGTCTGCTCGAGTACCCGGATGCTGCGCTTGCGCAGCATCAACAGGAACTCTTTGATGCACTCGCGTCATCTGAAAACCTGGATAAAGAGGATGCCCAGCGGCTTGGCGTTTTCCTCCGCGATCTGCTGGCACGCGATCTGCTCGACGCGCAGGCGGACTACAGCCAGCTGTTTGACCGCGGGCGCGCGACGTCGCTACTGCTGTTTGAACACGTTCACGGGGAATCCCGCGACCGCGGTCAGGCGATGGTGGACCTGATGGCTCAGTACGAGCAGCACGGCCTGCAGCTCGACAGCCGCGAGCTGCCGGACCACCTGCCGCTGTACCTGGAGTATCTGGCGCAGCTGCCGAAAGAAGAGGCGCTGGGCGGTCTGCAGGATATCGCCCCGATTCTTGCGCTGCTCGGCGCGCGTCTACAGCAGCGTGAGAGCCGCTATGCCGTACTGTTCGATCTGCTGGTGAAGCTGGCGAACGCCTCTGTAGACAGTGAAAAAGTGGCGGAGAAAATCGCGGATGAAGCCCGGGACGATACCCCGCAAGCGCTGGATGCGGTCTGGGAAGAAGAGCAGGTGAAATTCTTTGCTGACCAGAACTGCGGCGAGTCTGAAATCTCCGCTCACCAGCGTCGTTTTGCCGGCGCGGTTGCCCCGCAATATTTGAATATCTCTAACGGAGGACGGCACTAATGCACTTCCTGAATATGTTCTTCTTTGACATTTACCCGTATATCGCGGGCACCGTGTTCCTGGTGGGAAGCTGGCTGCGCTATGACTACGGCCAGTACACCTGGCGTGCTGCCTCCAGCCAGATGCTGGACCGCAAAGGGATGCACGTCGCGTCTAACCTGTTCCACATCGGTATTTTGGGGATTTTTGCCGGTCACTTCCTTGGGATGCTGACGCCGCACTGGATGTACGAAGCGTGGCTGCCGATTGAAGTGAAGCAGAAGATGGCGATGATCGCCGGTGGTGCCTGCGGTGTGATGACCCTGGTGGGTGGCCTGCTGCTGCTGAAACGTCGTCTGTTCAGCCCGCGCGTGCGTGCAACCACCACTGCAGCGGACATCCTGATCCTCTCCCTGCTGATGGTGCAGTGTGCGCTGGGTCTGCTGACTATTCCATTCTCTGCGCAGCATATGGACGGCAGTGAAATGATGAAGCTGGTGGGGTGGGCGCAGTCCGTCGTGACCTTCCACGGCGGAGCGTCTGAGCACCTGGACGGCGTGGCGTTTATCTTCCGCGTTCACCTTGTGCTGGGGATGACGCTGTTTGTGCTGTTCCCGTTCTCCCGTCTGGTGCACATCTGGAGCGCGCCGGTGGAGTACCTGACGCGCAAATACCAGATTGTGCGTGCCCGTCGCTAATTCAGCGTCTTGACACCAACCCCGCATTCGCGGGGTTTTTTTTCGCCCCAGCCCAGGTTGTTGCCCGCTGCAGCAAACAGGATCAACGCGCCGCCCGCCAGCTGCGTCAGGTTCAGCGAGTGTCCGAACACCAGGTTATCGACAACGATCGCCACCACCGGATAGATAAACGACAGGGAGCCGGTAATGGGGGTAGGTAGCTTCTGAATCGCGCTGTAGAGCAGCTGATACATAATGCCGGTATGGACGATGCCGAGCGTCAGCAGGATCGGCCAGGGAAAATCACCGGAAAATGACGGCCGGCTGGCAAACGGCAGAAGCATCACGACGCCCGTCAGCACCTGAATAAAGGCAATATGCTGCGGTGCGATTGTTTTCAGTTTGCGCGCAATGATTGCCGTCAGCGCGTAGAAGAAGGCCGCGGCCATTGCCAGACCAATACCCGCCAGCCATTTAGTGTCGTGGGTGCCGGTCAGCTCGCTGGAGAGCAGTATCACCACGCCGCCGAAGGCGAGGAACAGCCAGCCCCATTTCACCACGCTGACGCGCTCGCCTAAAAACATCCCCATCAGGACCAGCATAAACGGCTGGGTGTTATAGACCACGGTCGAAAGACCAATAGAGATCCGCTCATAGGCTGCGAAGAGCAGCAGCCAGTTCACCACTAATGCCACACCGCCGAGAATCGCCAGCAGCAGCGTGGTGCGGGTGAGGGGGCTAAAGGGCTTTTGACTTACCCGGATAAAAATGAAAAGCGCTATTGCCCCAATAAGGCAGCGCCAGAACACCACTTCCGTCACCGGCAGACCGCTGAGCAAAACAAACGCGCCGATAGAGCCGGAAATTAACATCGCCAGACTCATCTGCCAGACGCCTTTATGTAAATCACGCATTATTCACCTCCTGATTAATAACGCTATTGTCGGAAATCGCTGTTGGGTTTTACAGGGATGAGATAAGGTTGAAGGTGTTAACTGCATTTTTAAATTAGGTGAAACGAGTGGAATACCTTATTGATGATATCGATCGGCAAATTTTAGCCTGCCTGGTTGAGGATGCGCGCATGTCGTTGAAGGTGCTCAGCGGCCGCATTGGCCTGACCTCACCCAGCACGGCAGAGCGTCTGAAGCGGCTGGAAGAGCGCGGTGTGATTCAGGGGTATGGCGCACGTGTGAATCTCGCGGCGCTGGGGTATACGCTGCAGGCGCTGGTACGGGTGCGGCCTTTGCCGGGGCTGTTGCATAAGGTGGATAAATACATACAGGCGATGCCGGAGTGTATTGAGAGCGACAAGGTGACCGGGGAAGACTGCTTTGTGATTAGGCTGGTGGTGCGATCGATAGAACAACTGGATGCGCTGCTGGACGGGCTGGCGGAGCATGCCCAATGTAATACGTCGATTGTGAAAAGTTCGCCGGTGAAGCGTCGTTTGCCGCCAATGTAGTCGTCTGTCGTCGGGTGGCGGCTGCGCCTTACCCGGCCTACGAAGGCGGACTCGGTTCGATTTTGTTCGGGTTTTTTGAAGTGATGGTGGTGGGGGAAGGATTACTCGGCGCGTTGCGCCTCGCCCTTCGGGTCGTTGCCTGCGGCAACGCTTTCTCGCTGCGCTCGAATCGAACCTTAGTCGAAGCTTCTCATCCTTCCCCTTGCGGAAATACATGATGCACGGTGCGAGCAGAATGTTAAGTGTCATTTGAAAGTGATGGTGGTGGGGGAAGGATTACTCGGCGCGTTGCGCCTCGCCCTTCGGGTCGTTGCCTGCGGCAACGCTTTCTCGCTGCGCTCGAATCGAACCTTAGTCGAAGCTTCTCATCCTTCCCCTTGCGGAAATACATGATGCACGGTGCGAGCAGAATGTTAAGTGTCATTTGAAAGTGATGGTGGTGGGGGAAGGATTACTCGGCGCGTTGCGCCTCGCCCTTCGGGTCGTTGCCTGCGGCAACGCTTTCTCGCTGCGCTCGAATCGAACCTTAGTCGAAGCTTCTCATCCTTCCCCTTGCGGAAATACATGATGCACGGTGCGAGCAGAATGTTAAGTGTCATTTGAAAGTGATGGTGGTGGGGGAAGGATTCGAACCTTCGAAGTCGATGACGGCAGATTTACAGTCTGCTCCCTTTGGCCGCTCGGGAACCCCACCAGGGGTAATTCAAATTTTGAGGTCGTGCTGAGAGATGGTGGTGGGGGAAGGATTCGAACCTTCGAAGTCGATGACGGCAGATTTACAGTCTGCTCCCTTTGGCCGCTCGGGAACCCCACCACGGGGTAATGCTTTTTTACTGGCCTGCTTCCTGCTGGAAGCGGGGCGCATCATATCAAATGAGACGCCCCTGTAAAGCATTCCTTTAGGGAAAAGAAGCTGTTTGCCTGCTTTTTATCCGTAAAGGCGCAAAGCTAATCAATTCATTTTCCGAAAGATTAAAGAATGATGGTTCTGTTACCGTAGACAAAGACACGCTGCGCCAGCACCTGATACAGGGCACGACTCAACACGTTCTTCTCAACGTCACGTCCGGCGCGCATCATATCTTCTGCGGTGTAGGTGTGATCCACGTGAATCACGTCCTGCATGATGATTGGACCTTCGTCCAGATTGTCATTCACGTAGTGCGCGGTTGCGCCGATGATCTTCACGCCGCGCTCGTACGCCTGGTGATAAGGCCGCGCGCCAATAAAGGCCGGCAGGAACGAGTGGTGAATGTTGATAATCTTGTTCGGGAAGCGGGCGACGAAGGAAGGCGTCAGCACGCGCATATATTTCGCCAGCACCACGTAGTCCGGGTTATGCACTTCAATGGCAGCAGCCATTAGGTTGTCGTGCTCTTCACGGGTATGGCCTTCATGGCTCACCAGCTCAAACGGAATATCAAAACGCTCAACCAGCGTGCGCAGAGTTTCGTGGTTGCCAATAACAGCGGCAATTTCTACGTCCAGGCCACCGTAATTGGCCTTCATCAACAGATCGCCCAGGCAGTGAGCTTCTTTCGTCACCAGAATCACAATGCGACGACGGCCCGCAGGATTCAGCTCACGCACGGAACCGTCCGGCAGCGCGCTGTCCAGATCGGCCAGCAGGGTGGTGTCGTTGAAAATGCCTTCCAGTTCGGTACGCATGAAGAAGCGGCCGGTACGGTGGTCAACGAACTCGTTGTTCTGCACGATATTCAGTTCATGCTTGTAGCAAATATTGGTAATTCGTGCGATCAGCCCTTTTTGATCGGGACAGATAGTGCGCAGAACTTTACGTTGTAATGATTGCATCGCCGGGAAATCCTGTTTGTATTTGCGAAGTCTGGGTTGTCAGGCGTTACTGCCCGCAACACTTTTTGAATTTTTTTCCTGAACCACAAGGGCAGGTATCGTTACGACCAAACTGTGGACGCGTACCGTCAATATAATACCACTGCCCGCTTTCCTTTAAGAACCGGGAACGCTCGATAATGGCGCCAGGCCTGGCGTTCTCGGTAAAACGGGCAACAAAGCTGACAAAGCCTTCGTCGTGGTGGCTACCGGGTGAAGATTCAAACACGGTAAGCCCAAGCCAGTGGGTGTTGGCGAACCCGGCTTCGATCTCCTGTCGGAAATCGGCGGCGTGGCAGGACGGGTGCCAGGTTTTTATCAGGTAGTCTGCGTCTTTGATCACAAAAGCAGTATACCGTGAACGCATGAGGTGTGACGGATCCGGTGCAACCTGATTGCCAGAAAGATATCGCTGGCAACATAGGCTATACTCCAGAGCGCTACCACAGGGGCAGAGTTGAGACACGATTCTCTTCCTGGAACAAAAAATAAGGGCGTAAAACGCCTCGGGTAGCACTATGTTAACTGAGCAGTTGCGTTGACGCTATGTCAGGAATCCAGGGGAAGTCAAACAGGGCTAATGAGAAAGGTTAAAATTGGACTGGCGCTGGGATCAGGTGCAGCCCGGGGATGGTCTCATATCGGCGTGATTAATGCCTTAAACAAGATGGGCGTTGACGTTGATATCGTAGCAGGATGTTCAATCGGATCGCTTGTCGGCTCCGCCTACGCGTGCGGCAAGCTTCCGGATCTCGAAACCTGGGTGCGCTCCTTCAGCTATTGGGACGTGCTGCGTCTGATGGATCTCTCCTGGCAGCGCGGTGGGCTGTTGCGCGGCGAACGCGTCTTTAACCAGTTCCGCCGGGTGATGCCTCTCGAAGACTTTACTGACTGCCGGATGCCTTTCGGCGCCGTCGCAACCAATCTCAGCACAGGCCGTGAACTCTGGCTGACCGAAGGGGATATTCACCTTGCGGTGCGTGCTTCATGCAGTATTCCTGGGCTTATGGCGCCCGTGCCCCATAACGGTTACTGGCTTGTCGATGGTGGCGTCGTGAACCCGGTTCCCATCTCTCTGACGCGCGCCATGGGGGCGGACATCGTCATCGCCGTTGATTTGCAGCACGACGCTCATCTGATGCAGCAAGACCTTATGCCGGTCAATCTGCAGAGCGAAGATGCCGACGTTGAAAAGCTTGCCTGGCATGAACGCCTGCGCGGAAGAATTGGTCGCCTGGCCGCACGACGCTCGGTTGCCGCACCGACGGCCATGGAGATCATGACCACCTCAATTCAGGTTCTTGAGAATCGCCTTAAACGTAACCGTATGGCTGGCGATCCTCCGGATATTCTTATTCAGCCTTACTGTCCGCAAATCTCTACCCTTGATTTCCATCGGGCTGAGGCCGCCATCGCAGCGGGCTCGCTAGCCGTCGAAAAGAAAATAGACGAGTTGCTGCCGTTTGTGCGAACAGCACGTTAAGCACCTTTTTTGACTACTTCAGCAAAATCTGACAGGCGATAGTGCCGATAGCATGCCACTATTTAGTAACTGTCAGCCAGGGGAGGAACCATGACGCAGCCATTGGCCGGAAAACACATTTTGATTGTTGAAGACGAGCCCGTTTTCCGATCGCTACTGGATTCGTGGTTATCCTCGCTGGGAGCAAACACTTTACTGGCTGAAGATGGTGTCGACGCGCTGGAAAAAATGACCGGTATTACGCCCGATCTGATGATTTGCGACATCGCGATGCCGCGAATGAATGGGCTGAAACTGGTTGAACATCTGCGCAACGAGGGTGACCAGATGCCCATTCTGGTGATCTCCGCGACAGAAAATATGGCGGATATTGCCAAAGCATTACGTCTTGGCGTTCAGGATATTTTGCTGAAACCCGTCAAAGATCTGAACCGGTTACGTGAGACGGTATTAGCGTGCCTTTATCCAAATATGTTTAATTCCCGCGTTGAGGAAGAGGAACGCCTTTTTCAGGACTGGGACGCGCTGGTGAGTAATCCGCCAGCGGCGGCGAAATTGTTGCAAGAACTTCAGCCTCCCGTTCAGCAAACTATTTCCCACTGCCGCGTAAACTATCGCCAGCTGGTGGCGGCCGATCAGCCTGGGCTGGTGCTGGATATTGCACCTCTGTCTGATTCCGACCTCGCATTTTATTCTCTGGACGTAACCCGTGCAGGGGATAATGGCGTATTAGCTGCATTGTTACTTCGCGCACTCTTTAATGGATTATTGCAGGAACAGTTATCACATCAGGGACAACGGCTCCCTGAGTTAGGCAGTTTACTCAAACAGGTAAACCAGCTTTTTCGTCAGGCCAATTTACCCGGACAGTTCCCGCTGCTGGTTGGTTATTACCATAGCGGTTTAAAGAATCTTATCCTCGTTTCTGCAGGTCTCAACGCGTCACTGAATACCGGGGAACACCATATTCAGGTGAGTAACGGGGTGCCGCTTGGAACACTGGGAACGGCGTATCTAAATCAAATTAGCCATCGCTGTTCTTCCTGGCAGTGCCAAATTTGGGGTGCCGGGGGAAGGCTTCGCTTAATGTTGTCCACGGAATAAGCAATTGGATCTTAATTTTAAGATTGCTTTACCTGTGTTTTCTCGGGAGTGCTACTATCGCTGCCCAGATTCATGCGTATTTGTCCTAATTCATCGGCAACGCGTTCTTTTCAGACCCGGACTGCGGGGCGAGGCTGATATACTCAACGCGTTATTTATTGCATAAAAGTTCAAAACTTGAACAGCTCAGGAGAATTTGAATGGCTGCCCTAAATTCGAAAGTCAGAAAGGCCGTCATCCCGGTAGCGGGATTGGGGACCAGGATGTTACCAGCAACTAAGGCGATCCCTAAAGAGATGCTGCCTCTGGTTGATAAGCCATTAATCCAGTATGTCGTTAATGAGTGTATCGCGGCCGGCATTACTGAAATTGTGCTGGTTACGCATTCATCTAAAAACTCTATCGAAAACCACTTCGATACAAGTTTTGAACTCGAAGCCATGCTGGAAAAACGCGTTAAGCGTCAGCTGTTAGAAGAAGTTCAGTCTATTTGCCCTCCGCACGTCACCATTATGCAGGTTCGTCAGGGGCTGGCTAAAGGTCTGGGCCACGCGGTTATGTGTGCACACCCGGTTGTGGGTGATGAGCCCGTCGCGGTTATTCTGCCTGACGTGATTCTGGATGAATACGAATCCGATCTCTCCCAGGACAACCTGGCTGAGATGATCCACCGCTTCGACGAAACGGGCTGCAGCCAGATCATGGTTGAGCCAGTTGAAGACGTGACCGCTTACGGTGTGGTTGACTGCAAGGGCGTGAACCTTGAGCCAGGCGAAAGCGTGCCAATGGTTGGTGTCGTAGAGAAGCCTAAAGCCGACGTAGCGCCGTCTAATCTGGCAGTGGTGGGTCGCTATGTCCTGAGTGCTGAAATCTGGCCACTGCTGGCGAAAACGCCTCCAGGAGCAGGGGATGAAATCCAGCTGACGGATGCCATTGATATGCTGATCGAGAAAGAGACCGTTGAGGCTTACCACATGAAAGGTAAGAGCCATGACTGCGGTAATAAGCTCGGTTATATGCAGGCGTTCGTTGAATACGGCATTCGCCATAATACGCTGGGTGAAGAATTTAAAGGCTGGCTCAAAGAGAGTATGGGTATTAAGAAATAATCCAGGCGTAAATCTATGAAACCGGTGTGGCGCTGCCCACCGGTTTTTTTATGCCCATAAAACGCCATGACCAGCCTGTTTGTAAGCGAAACTAAATAGCCAAATAACGCTTTATGACGGAGTGTAAGTGGATGTTAGTGATAAATTGCGGGCAAAAAAAATCCCACCAGAGGCGGGATTTTTCTGAATTCGGCTTGATTAATCCTTGATCAGGAAGTCATCCAGCTGTTTACCTTGCTCATCCATAGCTTTCTTGATTACAGCAGGAGTACGGCCCTGGCCGGTCCAGGTTTTAGTTTCGCCGTTCTCATCAACATAGCTATATTTAGCAGGACGGGCAGCGCGTTTTGCTTTGGTACCGGTTTTTGCAGCAGCAATGCTGTTCAGCAATTCATTTGGATCGATACCATCAGCAATCAGCATTTCACGATATTGTTGCAGTTTACGCGTACGCTCTTCGATTTCAGCTGCAGCAGCGCTTTCTTCTTCGCGACGTTCATTAACTACAACTTCTAATTTTTCCAGCATTTCTTCGAGCGTTTCAAGGGTACATTCTCTTGCCTGCGCACGAAGAGTACGGATGTTGTTCAGAATTTTAAGTGCTTCGCTCATTGTAGTAATCTCAAACTTATAATGGGGGGTGGTTTGTTGACCTAATAATAGAGCCATAAATTCAGATGTGCAATAGCCAGGAATGTAAGGAATTCAAAAAATACTAAATAAAGCCGCTATTATTAATTACGCTAACTTAAATTTCCTCTTTGGCAGTCTCGCTTGTTATCACGATAACCTGCTTAACCCCGCCGCTTGCATCTTTTTTTTGTGACATTTGCCGCAGGAATTATAGTTTCGGCGGATAAATATCAGCCTTTTGTATTAGTTCCAGGCGACGGTGTTAAGGCAGGAATAGTTAATAAATAGTGAATTTTAATGAACGCAGATTCCACTATAAAAAGAAGTGTTATGTTTGGTTAACCATATAACCAATTCACCAGCATGACCGTCATTACTCTCTGTTTTAGCGGATTATTTTTGCGAAAAGACGGCGTTTTACACCTTTCAGCACGGCATCGTTTGTGCGGCGTGTCGCTGATGACCAGACAAAATATGGTACAATGAATCATCGGGAATATTACACATTGATTAGGGTTTTACGGCCAATGGCACAACTTTATTTCTACTATTCGGCAATGAATGCCGGGAAATCCACCGCACTGCTGCAATCCTCATACAATTACCAGGAACGAGGAATGCGTACCGTTGTTTATACCGCTGAAATCGACGATCGCTTCGGTGCAGGGAAGGTGAGTTCCAGAATCGGCCTCTCTTCGCCAGCCAGGCTGTTTAACCCGCAAACTGACCTGCTGGAGGATATCCGCGCTGCGCATGCGTCAGAGCCCATTCACTGCGTGCTGGTTGATGAGAGCCAGTTCCTGACACGTGAACAGGTGCACGCGCTCTCTGAAGTGGTTGATGAGCTCGATATCCCCGTTCTGTGCTACGGGCTGCGTACGGACTTCCGCGGGGAGTTGTTTGCCGGAAGCCAGTATTTGCTTGCCTGGTCAGATAAGCTGGTTGAACTAAAAACTATCTGTTTCTGCGGACGCAAGGCCAGCATGGTGCTTCGTCTCGACCAGGCTGGAAAACCTTATGCGGACGGTGAGCAGGTGGTGATTGGTGGCAATGAACGCTATGTGTCGGTCTGTCGTAAGCATTATAAGGAAGCGTTGTCCGTAGGCTCGCTGACGGCGATCCAGCACGACAACAGAAAATAATATCCGCCGTTATTCAGACATAAAAAAACCCGCCATACAGGCGGGTTTTTTCCTGAGGCTGTCAGTTAAGCGCTTTTCTTCGCTTTCTTGTCAGCTTTAATGACCGGAGCTTCTGTTTTCACAGCAGCAACGTCACCTTCTTTGAACTCACGACCGTAGTAGGTATCCAGCAGAATCTGTTTCAGCTCGGAGATCAGTGGGTAGCGCGGGTTAGCACCAGTACACTGGTCATCGAAGGCATCTTCAGACAGCTTGTCTACGTGAGCGAGGAAGTCAGCTTCCTGAACGCCTGCTTCACGGATAGATTTAGGAATACCCAGTTCAGCTTTCAGGCTTTCCAGCCATGCCAGCAGTTTCTCAATCTTCGCAGCAGTACGGTCGCCCGGTGCGCTCAGACCAAGGTGGTCAGCGATTTCAGCATAACGACGGCGCGCTTGCGGACGGTCATACTGGCTGAACGCAGTCTGCTTGGTTGGGTTGTCGTTGGCGTTATAGCGGATAACGTTGCTGATCAACAGGGCGTTCGCCAGACCGTGAGGAATGTGGAACTGTGAACCCAGCTTGTGCGCCATAGAGTGGCAAACACCCAGGAAGGCGTTCGCAAACGCGATACCGGCGATGGTTGCTGCACTGTGGACACGTTCACGTGCTACAGGGTTTTTAGAACCTTCGTTGTAGGACGCTGGCAGGTTTTCTTTCAGCAGTTTCAGAGCCTGCAGAGCCTGACCGTCAGAGAACTCAGACGCCAGTACAGAAACGTAGGCTTCCAGCGCGTGAGTCACGGCATCCAGACCACCGAACGCACACAGAGACTTCGGCATTTCCATTACCAGGTTGGCATCAACGATAGCCATATCTGGCGTCAGCGCGTAGTCAGCCAGCGGGTATTTCTGACCTGTTGCGTCATCTGTTACTACCGCGAATGGCGTCACTTCTGAGCCGGTACCGGAAGTAGTGGTGACGGCGATCATTTTCGCTTTCACGCCCATTTTCGGGAACTTGTAGATACGTTTACGGATGTCCATAAAGCGCAGCGCCAGCTCTTCGAAGTGGGTTTCCGGATGTTCGTACATAACCCACATGATTTTCGCGGCGTCCATTGGGGAGCCACCACCCAGTGCGATAATCACATCTGGTTTGAAGGAGTTCGCCAGTTCAGCACCCTTGCGTACAACGCTCAGGGTTGGGTCAGCTTCAACTTCGAAGAACACTTCAGTTTCGACGCCAGCCGCTTTCAGCACAGAGGTGATCTGGTCAGCGTAGCCGTTGTTGAACAGGAAACGGTCAGTCACGATGAGCGCACGTTTGTGGCCATCAGTAATCACTTCATCCAGCGCGATTGGCAGAGAGCCACGGCGGAAGTAGATAGATTTCGGAAGTTTGTGCCACAACATGTTTTCAGCTCGCTTAGCAACGGTTTTCTTGTTGATCAGGTGTTTTGGACCAACGTTTTCAGAGATGGAGTTACCACCCCAGGAACCACAACCCAGAGTCAGGGAAGGTGCGAGTTTGAAGTTATACAGGTCACCGATACCACCCTGAGAAGCAGGGGTGTTAATCAGGATACGGGCAGTTTTCATCATCTGACCGAAGTGGGCGACACGCTCTGGCTGGTTATCCTGGTCGGTGTACAGACATGAGGTATGACCGATACCGCCCATAGCAACCAGCTTCTCGGCTTTTTCTACCGCGTCTTCGAAATCTTTCGCACGGTACATAGCAAGCGTAGGAGACAGTTTTTCGTGAGCAAACGGCTCGCTTTCGTCGACAACTTTAACTTCACCGATCAGGATCTTGGTGGTCGCCGGAACGGTAAAGCCTGCGAGTTCAGCGATTTTATAGGCTGGCTGACCTACGATAGCAGCGTTCAGCGCGCCATTTTTCAGGATAATGTCCTGAACCGCTTTCAGCTCTTTGCCCTGCAGCAGGTAGCCGCCGTGGCTGGCGAAACGCTCGCGTACTGCGTCGTACACGGAATCAACAACAACTACAGACTGTTCAGATGCACAGATAACGCCGTTATCGAAGGTTTTAGACATCAGCACAGACGCAACAGCACGTTTGATGTCAGCGGTTTCATCGATAACAACGGGGGTGTTACCTGCGCCTACACCGATTGCTGGTTTACCGGAGCTGTATGCTGCTTTAACCATACCAGGACCACCGGTCGCCAGAATCAGGTTAATGTCCGGGTGATGCATCAGCGCGTTAGACAGTTCAACAGAAGGTTGGTCGATCCAGCCAATCAGATCTTTTGGTGCGCCCGCAGCAATTGCTGCCTGCAGAACAATGTCTGCTGCTTTATTTGTTGCGTCTTTCGCACGTGGATGTGGAGAGAAGATGATTGCGTTACGGGTCTTCAGGCTGATCAGCGATTTGAAGATAGCTGTTGAAGTAGGGTTAGTCGTTGGAACAATACCGCAAATGATGCCGATAGGTTCGGCGATGGTGATCGTCCCGAAGGTGTCGTCTTCAGACAGAACGCCACAGGTTTTCTCATCTTTATAGGCGTTGTAGATATACTCAGAAGCAAAGTGGTTTTTGATCACTTTATCTTCAACGATACCCATGCCAGATTCGGCAACGGCCATTTTAGCGAGAGGGATTCGAGCATCTGCAGCAGCCAGAGCGGCCGCGCGGAAGATTTTATCAACCTGTTCTTGGGTGAAATTGGCATATTCACGCTGGGCTTTTTTTACGCGCTCGACGAGGGCGTTCAGTTCAGCGATATTAGTAACAGCCATAATGCTCTCCTGATAATGTTTAAACTCTTTTAGTAAACCAGCGCTCGATACGTCAGACAGTATAGACAGTGCCAATACGACTTGCGTTACATAAAGTAAAACAAAGGGTTACTTTATGCTCCAGTACACTAATTTACTAAAAGAGCCTTACCTTAGCATCATCCCTTTTTGTCAGGTGACCTCCCTGGGGGCGTAATCAAGATTACTCACTTCTGAGTACGGAAATCATGATCTGCGTCAATTTTCCACCAAGCTGATACCTTTCAGCAGGGTTATTTAATGGATATATTTCCACTGTTAATTAATTAAGTAACTATTGGAAGTGACGATATCATTGTCTCAACATATGTTTAACATTCTGAAATGCTAACGTTTTGGCACAGATTTCTGGTGAAGTATGCTAATAAAAAGCGTATCTTCAGCGCGATTTTTCCTAACAATGTAACTGTCCCGGGCATGCGCAAAAGCGGAGCAAAACGTGATCCAAACGCTCTTTGATTTTCCAACGTATTTCAAATTTTTTATTGGTCTGTTTGCCCTGGTCAACCCGGTGGGGATCATTCCTGTCTTCATTAGTATGACCAGTTACCAGACGGCGGCGGCCCGGAACAAAACCAATCTTACCGCTAACCTGTCTGTGGCAATCATTTTGCTCACCTCGCTTTTCCTGGGTGATGCCATTCTCCAGCTCTTTGGCATCTCGATTGACTCCTTCCGCATTGCGGGTGGGATCCTGGTGGTGACCATTGCCATGTCTATGATCAGCGGTAAGCTGGGTGAGGATAAGCAGAACAAGCAGGAAAAGTCAGAAACCGCCATCCGCGAAAGTATCGGCGTGGTTCCGCTGGCATTGCCCCTCATGGCCGGGCCGGGTGCCATCAGTTCAACCATTGTTTGGGGCACGCGTTACCATAGCCTCATGCATTTAATTGGTTTTTCTGTCGCGATTGCCGTTTTCGCGCTCTGTTGCTGGGGCGTCTTCCGCATGGCGCCGTTGCTGGTACGCCTGCTGGGGCAGACCGGCATCAACGTTATTACGCGTATCATGGGGCTGCTGTTAATGGCACTCGGGATCGAATTCATTGTCACGGGTATTAAAAGCATTTTCCCCGGCTTGTTACATTGATATTTCATACGAAAGAACGGCGCTTCGGCGCCGTTTTTTTGTATCAATATCAGCAAATCATATAAATAAAGTTGAAAAGCTTACCTGTCATAATAAATTCTACTAATAATGTTCATCTCATATATTTCATAGGGTTATGAATTCATCTCAAGCCTGCCTGCACAGAAAATCTTCGAACACACTGTTATTTTACTCACACGATAGTCTTGGGCTTGCTGCGGGATAACCGAAATGATATTAGTAATTTCAACATTTCGTTAGATGAATGTGCTAAATAATAATCAATTGTTAAATTTTCGTACAAAACTACGCGATGATAATGCAGCGACGCGCCAGAAGGGAAAATCTTCCATATTGGTTTGAATTTTAAGTATTTTTTAGGGTGCTCAACGTATGGAAGGGCTGGGCAGGACGATACGGCCTGGGCCGTAAAAGAGAATTGCTTAACAAATTTGCAAAATGTATTGGCGCGTGTTTACGCCATTTGATACTTTCCGGCCTACTATTTTGCAGCCTAAAACAAGTAGATGAGAATTATTTTCATATAATCCTCTTCTCAGATATCCAGCACAGGTCTCAAACAGGGGAGGCCTGGCAAGAATCGACGCAAGACGGCCATACGAGCGGTCAGTAATAAAAAAGTCGGTGATAGCAAGCAGTAAAAAAAGAACCTGACAGCAGCAAAAAAAAACTCCTGCGCTGTACAGGCCCCAACAGGGGATTAGACAGCTGGCGAAAGCCAGTAATTATAATGAGTGGAGTACCAACACAATGTCCATCATCACAAAAAAAAATCTGGTAGCGGCGGGGATTTTAACTGCGCTAATCGCGGGAAACGCTGCAATGGCTGCGGACGTTCCTGCAGGTGTTCAACTGGCGGAAAAACAGACGCTGGTGCGTAACAACGGTGCGGAAGTTCAGTCTCTCGATCCGCATAAAATTGAAGGCGTTCCTGAGTCAAACGTTAACCGCGACCTGTTCGAAGGTCTGCTGGTGACTGACGTAGACGGCCACCCGGCACCGGGTGTGGCAGAAAAGTGGGAAAATAAAGATTTCAAAGTCTGGACCTTCCATCTGCGTAAAGATGCCAAATGGTCCGACGGTACACCGGTTACCGCCGAAGATTTCGTATATAGCTGGCAGCGCCTGGCGAATCCAAATACCGCCTCTCCGTATGCGAGCTATCTGCAGTATGGCCACATCGCCAATATCGATGACATTATCGCCGGTAAAAAGCCGGTCACCGACCTGGGCGTGAAGGCGATCGATGCTAATACCTTTGAAGTGACGTTGAGCGAACCTGTTCCGTACTTCTATAAGCTGCTGGTTCACCCATCCGTCTCGCCGGTACCAAAATCCGCCGTGGAAAAATTTGGTGAAAAATGGACGCAGCCTGCCAATATCGTGACCAACGGCGCCTATAAGCTGAAAGACTGGGTGGTCAACGAACGTATGGTGCTGGAGCGTAACCCGCAGTACTGGGATAACGCGAAGACCGTGATTAATCAGGTCACCTACCTGCCAATCTCTTCCGAAGTGACCGACGTTAACCGCTACCGCAGCGGTGAAATCGACATGACCTATAACAACATGCCGATTGAACTGTTCCAGAAGCTGAAGAAAGAGATCCCGAAAGAAGTTCACGTCGATCCATATCTGTGCACCTATTATTACGAAATCAACAACCAGAAAGCACCGTTCACCGACGTGCGCGTTCGTACTGCGCTGAAGCTGGCACTGGATCGCGATATCATCGTGAACAAAGTGAAAAACCAGGGCGATCTGCCGGCGTACAGCTACACGCCTCCGTATACCGATGGGATGAAACTGGTTGAGCCTGAGTGGTTCAAATGGTCGCAAGAAAAACGTAACGAAGAAGCGAAAAAACTGCTGGCTGAAGCAGGATACACCGCAGACAAGCCGCTGACGTTCAACCTGCTGTATAACACCTCAGATCTGCATAAAAAACTGGCGATTGCCGTCGCGTCTATCTGGAAGAAAAACCTGGGCGTGAACGTTAAGCTGGAAAACCAGGAGTGGAAAACCTTCCTCGATACGCGTCATCAGGGGACCTTCGACGTGGCGCGTGCGGGCTGGTGTGCGGACTATAACGAACCGACATCATTCCTGAACACTATGCTCAGCGACAGTTCAAACAACACGGCGCACTATAAGAGCCCGGCGTTTGACAAGATCATCGCTGAAACCCTGAAAGTGTCTGACGATGCGCAGCGTGCAGAGCTGTACGCGAAATCAGAAGAACAGCTCGATAAAGACTCTGCAATTGTACCGGTTTACTACTACGTTAACGCCCGTCTGGTGAAACCATGGGTAGGGGGTTATACCGGTAAAGACCCGTTGGATAATATTTCCGTTAAGAATCTTTATATTATCAAGCATTAATGGCAATACGTGGGGCGAGCCTGGCTTGCCCCACTGTGTCTACTTTGTAACATTCATCAGGCACACGCCAGAAGGTACGGGCAATGTTGAAATTTATCCTGCGTCGCTGTTTAGAAGCGATACCAACGTTATTTATTCTAATTACGATTTCCTTTTTTATGATGCGTCTCGCGCCGGGAAGTCCATTTACCGGTGAACGTACGTTGCCGCCAGAAGTCATGGCCAACATCGAAGCGAAGTATCACTTAAACGATCCCATCACCACCCAATACTTCAACTATCTGAAGCAGCTGGCGCACGGTGATTTTGGACCGTCATTTAAATATAAAGACTATTCCGTTAACGATCTGGTGGCCTCCAGCTTCCCGGTCTCGGCAAAACTGGGTGCTGCAGCATTCATTCTGGCCGTCGTTCTCGGAGTCACCGCAGGCGTTATCGCCGCGCTCAGACAAAATACCAAATGGGATTATGCCGTAATGGGGGTGGCAATGACCGGGGTAGTCATACCCAGCTTCGTTGTCGCGCCATTGCTGGTGATGATATTTGCCATCACGCTGAAATGGCTGCCCGGGGGCGGCTGGAACGGCGGGGCATTGAAGTTCATGATTTTGCCGATGGTGGCATTATCGCTGGCCTACATCGCCAGTATCGCGCGTATTACCCGTGGTTCAATGATCGAAGTGCTGCACTCAAACTTCATCCGCACCGCGCGCGCGAAAGGGCTGCCGATGCGCCGGATCATCTTCCGCCACGCGCTTAAGCCGGCGCTGCTGCCTGTGCTTTCCTATATGGGACCGGCATTCGTCGGCATCATTACGGGTTCAATGGTTATCGAAACAATTTACGGCCTGCCGGGTATTGGTCAACTGTTCGTAAACGGGGCGCTTAACCGTGACTACTCGCTCGTTCTGAGCCTCACGATCCTCGTGGGCGCACTGACCATTCTCTTTAACGCCGTTGTCGATGTGCTGTATGCCGTTATCGACCCGAAAATTCGTTACTAACGCTGGAGCACGCCATGATGTTGAGTAAGAAAAACAGCGAGGCGCTGGAAAACTTCAGTGAAAAACTGGAAGTAGAAGGTCGTAGCCTCTGGCAGGACGCGCGCCGTCGCTTTATGCATAACCGTGCGGCGGTCGCCAGCCTGGTTGTGCTGGTGATCATCGCGCTGTTTGTCACCCTGGCGCCGATGCTGTCGCAATTTACCTATTTCGATACGGACTGGGGCATGATGTCCAGTTCGCCTGATATGGAGTCCGGCCACTATTTCGGTACCGATTCATCCGGCCGTGATTTGCTGGTGCGCGTGGCGATTGGTGGCCGTATTTCTCTGATGGTCGGTATCGCCGCCGCGCTGGTGGCGGTGATCGTGGGGACGCTTTACGGCGCGCTTTTCGGCTACCTTGGCGGCAAAGTAGACTCGGTGATGATGCGTCTCCTGGAAATCCTGAACTCCTTCCCGTTTATGTTCTTCGTGATTTTGCTGGTGACCTTCTTCGGCCAGAACATCCTGTTGATCTTCGTGGCCATCGGGATGGTTTCCTGGCTGGATATGGCGCGTATCGTGCGCGGCCAGACGCTGAGCCTCAAACGCAAAGAGTTTATCGAAGCGGCGCAGGTAGGGGGGGTATCAACCAGTAATATCGTGGTTCGTCATATCGTGCCTAACGTGCTGGGCGTGGTGGTGGTCTATGCCTCACTGCTGGTGCCAAGCATGATTCTGTTTGAATCCTTCCTCAGCTTCCTGGGGCTGGGCACGCAGGAGCCACTGAGCAGCTGGGGTGCGCTGCTGAGCGACGGCGCAAACTCGATGGAAGTTTCACCGTGGCTGCTGCTTTATCCGGCGGGTTTCCTGGTCGTTACCCTGTTTTGTTTTAACTTTATCGGCGATGGCCTGCGTGATGCCCTCGACCCGAAAGACCGTTAAGGAGCGCCGTCATGACAATTATTGAAACGGCCACCGCGCCACAGGCGCAGCAGCAGAGCAATCTTCTGCTGGATGTTAAAGACCTCCGCGTGACCTTTAAAACCCCGGACGGCGATGTTACTGCGGTCAACGATCTCAACTTTAACCTGAGCAAAGGGGAAACGCTGGGGATCGTGGGTGAATCCGGCTCCGGGAAATCCCAGACGGCATTTGCGTTAATGGGCCTGCTGGCCGCTAACGGCGTGATTGGCGGTTCGGCGAAATTCAACGGTCGCGAAATTCTTAACCTGCCGGAGCTCGAGCTGAACAAGCTTCGCGCCGAACAGATCTCAATGATTTTCCAGGATCCGATGACCTCCCTGAACCCGTATATGCGCGTCGGTGAGCAGCTGATGGAAGTCCTGATGCTGCACAAAGGTTTGGGCAAAGCGGAAGCTTTTGAGGAATCCGTTAAAATGCTGGATGCGGTAAAAATGCCGGAAGCGCGCAAGCGCATGCGCATGTTCCCGCACGAGTTCTCTGGCGGTATGCGTCAGCGCGTGATGATTGCCATGGCGCTGCTGTGCCGGCCAAAACTGCTGATTGCCGATGAACCGACTACCGCGCTGGACGTCACCGTGCAGGCGCAAATCATGACCCTGCTGAACGAGCTTAAGCGTGAGTTCAACACGGCGATTATCATGATCACCCACGATCTGGGCGTGGTTGCCGGTATCTGTGACAAAGTGCTGGTGATGTACGCCGGGCGCACCATGGAATACGGCAAAGCGCGCGACGTGTTCTATCAGCCAGCCCATCCGTACTCGATTGGCCTGCTGAACGCGGTACCGCGTCTTGATGCGGAGGGGGAATCCCTGCTCACCATTCCGGGCAACCCGCCAAACCTGCTGCGACTGCCGAAAGGCTGTCCGTTCCAGCCGCGCTGCCCGCACGCGATGGAAATCTGTAACAGCGCGCCGCCGCTGGAAGAATTTGCCCCAGGCCGTCTGCGCGCCTGCTTTAAGCCGCAGGAGGAGCTGGTATGAACGCAGTAGATGAAAAACGCAACGTGCTGCTCGAAATCGCCGACCTCAAGGTGCATTTCGACATCAAAGACGGCAAGCAGTGGTTCTGGCAGCCGCCGAAGACCCTGAAAGCGGTAGATGGCGTCACCTTGCGTCTGTATGAGGGGGAAACCCTGGGCGTGGTGGGCGAATCCGGCTGCGGTAAATCCACCTTTGCGCGTGCAATTATCGGTCTGGTGAAAGCCACCGGCGGCAAAGTGGCCTGGCTGGGTAAAGATCTGCTGGGCATGAAGCCTGACGAGTGGCGCGACGTGCGCAGCGATATCCAGATGATTTTCCAGGATCCGCTGGCGTCATTAAACCCGCGTATGACCATCGGTGAGATTATCGCCGAACCGCTGCGCACCTATCATCCAAAGATGCCGCGTCAGGAAGTCCGCGATCGCGTGAAGGCGATGATGCTCAAAGTCGGGCTGTTGCCTAACCTCATTAACCGTTACCCGCATGAATTTTCAGGCGGCCAGTGTCAGCGTATTGGCATTGCGCGTGCGCTTATCCTTGAGCCGAAACTGATTATCTGTGATGAGCCGGTCTCCGCGCTGGACGTGTCGATTCAAGCGCAGGTGGTTAACCTGCTTCAGAAATTGCAGCGCGAAATGGGGCTGTCGCTGATCTTCATTGCGCACGACCTGGCGGTGGTAAAACACATCTCCGACCGCGTGCTGGTGATGTACCTGGGCCATGCCGTGGAACTGGGAACCTATGACGAGGTGTACCATAACCCGCTGCACCCTTATACCAAAGCGCTGATGTCGGCGGTGCCGATCCCCGATCCGGATCTGGAAAAGAATAAAACGATTCAGCTTCTGGAAGGGGAATTGCCTTCGCCGATCAATCCGCCGTCGGGCTGCGTTTTCCGCACGCGATGCCCGATGGCCGGGCCGGAATGCGCGAAAACGCGACCGGTGCTGGAGGGCAGTTTCCGACATGCGGTTTCCTGCCTGAAAGTAGACCCGCTATAATCGCAAGGGCTGACATGATGTCAGCCCTTATTTTCTTGCGAGGTTACCGTGTCGCGTTTATTCACTTCAGCCCGTCGGCGGCTCTATCATCTTTTATTCGATCCTGAAACGGTATCGGGACGCCGTTTTGAAGGTCTGTGTGCGCTGTTTGCGCTATTGAGCGTAGTGGTCATCTTTATTGAATCGGGTGTGGGTACGCAATATCACCTGACATTTGAGGAATGGCATGCGTTTGTCTGGCTGGAACTTATTATTACCCTGGTCTTTACCGCTGAGTATATTCTGCGTGTTGTTTGCTGGCCCAACCCGGCAAAGTACGTCTTTAGCTTCTGGGGCTTTATTGATTTAGCGACGATCCTGCCGCTCTATGTGATGTGGCTGTGGCCGGAGATCAGCCTCAACTATGTTTTCGCCTGGCGAGCGATGCGCGTTATTCGGGTCTTGCGTATTCTGAAGTTACTGCGCTTTATGCCGTCGCTGCGCGTATTCTGGAGCGCGATCGTCAGCGCACGCCATCAGCTTATTCTGTTCTATTCCTTTATTGCCATCGTGATGATTGTTTTTGGCGCGCTGATGTATTTGATCGAAGGGCCGAAATATGGCTTCACGACGCTCAACGCTTCCGTCTACTGGGCGATAGTGACCGTTACGACCGTGGGGTATGGCGATATCACGCCCCATACGCCGCTGGGACGTATTGTGGCATCCGTGCTGATTCTGATTGGGTATTCGGTAATTGCCATTCCGACGGGGCTTATTACCACGCACATGAGCAGCGCGTTTCAGAACCATAAACAGCGGCGCAAATGTCCGAACTGCCTCCAGGTCGATCATGAACACAGCGCGCGGTTTTGCAACCGCTGCGGAAGCGCGTTACCGGATTAAATAAAAAAGGCTGCTATCGCAGCCTTTTTTATTATTCGCGCCAGAGTATGTGGCACAGCTTGTGGTCTTTCTCACGACACAGCAGGACGCGCGCAAAAATGTCGTTAATTTCACCGCCGTCTTCATCAGCCAGCCCAATAACCACTTCGGCAAAGAAGTCAGGGTTCAGGTCGAAATCTACATGTTCGGCCCAGTCCTCTGAAGGGTCGAACAATTCGGCACCGCCGCGCTCTTCGAACTGCAGATTAAAGAGGATCACGTCTGCGGGATCGAGGTTATCAACCGCCAGTTCGAGAAAAATGTCATAGGCCTGCTCGAGCGTTTCGTCTTCGGTCAGGCGATTGTTCAGATCCATTTCCATGATGACTACCTGTTTAACATCGTTGGGCACGTTTTACAGCAACGGACTAAAGAAGTAAAACAGTCGTTCAGCTATTCGCTGCCATAACGGACGTTTTACCCACAGCCTGGCATCCAGCAGCCGCGAGCGGGAGATATAGTCATCCTGAACCGCCGCCAGGTCACCGCCAAAGCCGGCGTCATCAATCACCAGGGTGATTTCAAAGTTTAGCCACAGGCTGCGCATATCAAGGTTAACCGTGCCCACCAGGCTTAATTCGCCGTCGACCAGCACGCTCTTGGTGTGCAGGAGACCGCCTTCAAACTGGTAAATTTTCACCCCGGCGGCAAGCAGTTCGCTAAAGAAGGCACGGCTGGCCCAGCCCACCAGAAGAGAGTCATTTTTGCGTGGCAGAATGATACTGACATCGACGCCGCGCTGCGCTGCGGTACAAATCGCGTGCAGCAGATCATCGCTGGGGACAAAGTAGGGCGTCGTCATGATCAGATATTCACGCGCGGAGTAGGTTGCCGTCAGCAGCGCCTGGTGAATCAAGTCCTCCGGGAAGCCTGGTCCGGAGGCGATAGTATGAATTGTATGACCGCTGGCCTCTTCAAACGGCATAATATTGCCATCCGGCGGTGGCGGCAGGATACGCTTGCCGGTCTCTATCTCCCAGTCGCAGGAGTAAACGATCCCCATCGAGGTGGCAATCGGTCCCTCCATTCGCGCCATCAGATCCACCCATTGCCCGACGCCGGAGTCCTGTTTAAAGAAGCGCGGGTCAACCATGTTCATACTGCCGGTGTAGGCAATATAGTTATCGATCATGACCATTTTACGGTGCTGGCGAAGGTCCATCCGGCGCAGAAACACGCGCAGGAGATTCACCTTCAGCGCCTCAACCACCTCGATACCGGCGTTACGCATCATGCCCGCCCAGGGGCTACGGAAAAATGCCACGCTGCCCGCGGAGTCCAGCATCAGACGGCAGTGGATCCCCCTGCGTGCGGCCGCCATCAGGGATTCAGCGACCTGGTCAGCCATGCCGCCGGGCTGCCAGATATAAAACACCATCTCAATATTATGGCGAGCCAGCTGAATATCGCGGATTAACGCCTGCATGACATCATCAGACGACGTCAGAAGCTGGAGCTGATTGCCCTTAACGCCGCCAATCCCCTGGCGGCGCTCGCAGAGCTTAAACAGCGAGGAGGCGACGCTGCTGTTCTCCTCGGCAAAGATATGCTTACAGGCTTTGAGATCGTTAAGCCACTTCGCGGTGGAAGGCCACATTGCGCGCGCCCGCTCGGCACGGCGTTTACCCAGATGAAGCTCACCGAAAGAGAGATAGGCAATAATTCCCACCAGTGGGAGGATATAAATGATCAGAAGCCAGGCCATGGCAGAGGGTACGGCTCTGCGCTTCATCAGGATGCGTAACGTCACACCCGCGATTAACAGCCAGTATCCCAGAATGACCAGCCAACTCACCACGGTGTAGAAGGTTGTCATAGATAAAAAAATCCTTTTGAAAGCGTATTGTTATGAGTGTACGCATCAGGATTCATCTGGCAAATAAAAACGCCAGGTAAAAGCGCTGGTTTGCTGTCGGGTTGGGTTTATAATGGCGGCTCTGTTTGAGAAAGAGTTGTAGACATGAAGCGCAGTAGAACAGAAGTAGGGCGCTGGCGTATGTTGCGACAGGTGAGTCGTCGCAAGGCTCGTTGGCTGGAAGCACAATCCCGCCGCAATATGCGTATCCACGCCATCAGAAAATGTGGATTGACCCGGCACCGCAATGCGTTGCTGTTCGCAGTCCAGGATATCTGAAACCCATGAGGGCACCGCAAGGTGCCCGCTGATTATATTGTGTCTTATTTTGCGAATATCGTTATTGCGGCGATATTCCGGTTATTTTTAGCAAAAGGAGGGAGAGGTGTTTGCGGAGTTTGGTGTACTGAATTTCTGGACGTATGTTGTTGGCGCATTTTTTATCGTGCTGGTTCCCGGGCCAAACACCCTGTTTGTGCTGAAAACGGGGATCGGTCACGGTGTGAAAAAAGGGTATCTTGCCGCGACCGGTGTGTTTATTGGTGATGCGGTATTGATGTTCCTGGCCTGGGCGGGTGTTGCGGCATTGATCCAGACGACCCCCGTACTCTTTAATATCGTGCGCTATCTCGGGGCTTTCTATCTGCTGTGGTTGGGCGGAAAAATGCTCTGGTCGGTGATCACACGTCAGAATAACGCTCAAGAGAGTGGAACCGAGCCTGCCAGCACGATCATGAAACGCTCCCTCGTCCTGAGCCTGACCAATCCAAAAGCGATTCTGTTCTACGTTTCGTTCTTTGTGCAGTTTATCGACGTGAATGCGCAAAATACCGGGACTTCTTTCCTGATCCTCGCTACCACGCTTGAGCTGATTAGCTTTATGTACATGAGCTTCCTGATCTTCTCTGGGGCGTTTGTTACGCGTTATCTGAAAACCAAAAAGAAACTGGCAAAGCTGGGGAACGGGCTGATAGGGCTGCTGTTTGTCGGGTTTGCGGCGCGGTTAGCGTCACTACATTGATGTGAAGAAAGGCTCCTGCGGGAGCCTTTTTACATCAGAAGACTTTCTTATACGGTCGCACCGTCACTTTTGCATACACACCCGCCGCAACGTATGGGTCTGCGTCAGCCCAGGCCTGCGCCGCTTCAAGAGACTCAAACTCAGCAATAACCGTGGAGCCAGAAAAACCGGCGGCTCCCGGGTCATTGCTGTCAACAGCAGGCATTGGACCCGCGGTCAGCAAACGGGCTTCGTCCTGGAGCAGCTGCAGGCGAGCCAGATGGGCAGGGCGAACAGAGAGACGTTTTTCGAGGGAATCAGCGACATCTTCAGAGTAAATCACGTAAAGCACGGTGAAGCTCCTTAAGCGTTGTAAAGTGTCAGTTACGTTATGTGAAAGGGCAATTGACTGCAATGTAAAGATAAAAACAACGTTAATACCCCGACCTGGATGTCCTTTTTTTGACCACTCCTGCGCTTAAATTGCGCCAGAACAAAGTGTCTTATTGAATATGATTGCTATTTGCATTTAAAATCAGGGTCCGGTTTTTTAACGTTGATGATTATGACTTCGATGACCCTTGATTTACCTCGCCGCTTTCCCTGGCCGACGCTGTTGTCCGTCGTGATTCACGGTGCCGTCGTGGCGGGTTTGCTCTACACCTCGGTTCATCAGGTTATTGAAATGCCCGCACCCGCCCAGCCGATCTCGGTAACCATGGTCTCGCCAGCGGATCTCGAACCGCCGCAGGTTGCGCCACCACCGCCACAGCCGGTTGCTGAGCCTGAACCGGAACCCGAGCCTGTACCGGAGCCACCGAAGGAGGCACCGGTGGTGATCCACAAACCTGAACCGAAGCCAAAACCTAAGCCGAAGCCAAAACCGGTGAAGAAGGTCGAGGAGCGTCCGAAACGTGAAGAACGCCCGGTTGAACCGCGCGCGACCCAGACGGTCGAGAATGCAGCGCCTTCGCGTCCGGTCATGAATAACAGCGCACCGGCGGCGAAGCCGACGGTTGCCGCACCAGCGGGCCCACGTGCGTTGAGCCGTAATCAGCCTCAGTATCCGGCGCGAGCTCAGGCCTTGCGTATTGAAGGTCGCGTACGGGTGAAATTTGACGTCACTGCGGATGGCCGCGTGGATAACGTGGAAATCTTGTCTGCGCAACCTTCAAATATGTTTGAGCGTGAAGTGAAGTCGGCGATGCGCAGATGGCGCTACGAACCCGGTAAACCGGGAAGCGGACTGATCGTGAACATTGTTTTCCGCCTGAATGGCGGGGCGCAGATGGAATAAGAAAAGCCTCCGAAAGGAGGCTTTTCTTTGCCTGCCACTCAGGCTGGCGGAAGCTGACGAGGTTTACCGTCGCTATCGACAGCGACATAAATAAACAGCGCTTCAGTTGCTTTATAGCGCTGTCCAATCGGTTCAGAAGAGACTTTCTTCACCCAGACTTCAATATTGATGGAGATGGATGTATTGCCGCGCTTTACGCAGCGGGCGTAACAGCAAACCACATCACCTACCGCAACCGGACGCAGGAAGGTCATTCCATCCACCCGCACGGTCACCACGCGTCCGTGAGCAATCTCTTTTGCCAGAATTGCGCCGCCCATATCCATCTGCGACATCAGCCAGCCGCCAAAAATATCGCCATTGGCATTGGTGTCAGCGGGCATTGCCAGTGTGCGTAAAACCAGTTCGCCCTGAGGGGCGTTATTTGTTGTCATTGTTTTAACTCATAACGGAAGACTTCAGGCGGGATGCTACTATGATTTCACAGCGGAGAGAATAGACCAGAACGCCTGTCGAACACGTTCTGGTCAGTCAGCAATCAGTGCTTGTCGTCCTGCGGCATGTGGCGATAGATATAAATGCCGCTTAGCAGGGTGAATATCAGCGTCAGGGCCGTCAGGCCGAAGACCTTAAAGTTGACCCAGATATTCTGTGGCAGCCAGAAAGCGATATAGATATTGGCAAGACCGCAAAGGATAAAGAACACCGCCCAGGCGATATTCAGGCGCGACCAGACCTCCTGAGGCAGCGTCAGCTCTTTGCCGAGCATGCGCTGGATCAGCGGCTTTTTCATCACCCACTGGCTGATGAGCAGCGCACCCGCAAACAGCGCGTAGATCACCGTCACTTTCCACTTGATAAATTCATCATTGTGGAAGAAGAGGGTTAGCCCACCGAATACGGCGACAAGGACGAACGTTACCAGCGCCATTTTTTCAACTTTACGGTAGCGCACCCAGCTGTAGATCAGCACAACCGCTGTCGCAATAATCAGCGCCGTGGTGGCAGCATAAATGTCATACAGTTTGTAAAACGCGAAAAAGACCACCAGCGGTAAAAAATCAAGAAACTGCTTCATTCTGTGATTCCATCTTCTTTGTTGAGCCGGACCCTGTAATGCACCCGGCATCAGGGTTACTGACGAATTAACATATACAGGCGGAACAGATAGACAAGCAGCACCGCTGAAATCAGGTTGCTCAGTGTATTCGCGACCACCGCGCCAACGTTCGGGGTTAATACCGCAAAATTCGGAGCAAACAGGAGCAGGAGCGTTTTTGCCAGCAGCCAGGCAATGACTGCGGGAGCCACCAGACGCATATTAGCCCATGCGAGTCGGATGCTGCTGCGCATCGCGGTAAAAATTCCCATTTTATCCTGAACGACCATTACTGGGGCAAAAGCGAGCACAATAGCCAGTAACACGCCCGGCACCACAACCAGCATAATTCCCATCTGCACCAGCATGGTGGTTAAAAAGATCAGAATAAACAGCTTAGGTAAGACCGGCGCGCTGGCACCAATCGCCCGCAAGGCGCTGACCCGGTGGCCCGCCGACACCAGTTGGATCATCAGCAAAACGCCGCCCGCCAGAATGGCGTTACCAATCAGGCCAGAAAACGTGGATGCGGCAGACGCCCGGAGCAGAATTTGTTGCTGCTCAGGCGTCATGTTTTGCACCAGTTCAAATAGCCCAACGCTTCCTGCAAGATGGTCGCCCTGGCTCAGGCTGGCAATCTGTTCTTCACTCGGTGAGAACGCATGACCCAGCACCACAGTGATAAAGGCACAAAGCAACGCGATCAGTAAAAAGGTAATGAACTGATTGCGGAAAAAATTTCCCGTGTCACGGTAGACAGACTTCGCCGTGATAGACATGCACTCTCCTTGCGTATTGCAGGTGTTAATTAGCCGGCAATTGTACACCGGATGAACCTGCTGTGGCAGCATCAAGGCTTGTATGGAAAAGCATATCTTTGTAAAGCGGCGGTAATCCAAAGCGCGCGCGGGCGCGATTACAGGCTTCGTTGACCTGCCCATCTTCCCCCGACATGGCAAATTCCCGGCACGGGCTGGGGCGATCCTCATAGATTGCGCACCGGGTCGAAACCCCGGGCTCACCCTGCAGCGCGACACAGCGGGCCTGCTTTTGATTGGTGCCGCTCATGCAGCGTAGAAAGGGGGTTAACGGCTCAGTAAGATGAACCGGAACGGTACCGCCGCCATCGCTGGCTTCAGCCCAGTAGAAAGAGACTCGAAAATACGCACAACAGGCTCCGCACGTCATGCACGGGTTAACTTCACTCATGGCACACCTGCAAAAAAGAACGCATCAAATCAACTTGTGAGAGCGATAAATTATCCAGCCGACAGAGGAAGAGCAAGAGGGGGAAAAGAGAAAATTTTGTAACTGTGAAATGCCAAAAATTGACATAGAAACAACTTATTGCTTTTCAAAGCACCACAAAAAATTAACCCAGATCAATGAATGTTAACTTACTGGTTTTAATGTGATCTGTGGCAGATCACTTATTACTCTTTTGTGAGTATATTCTCATCCGCGATTAAAACCACAACGATGGAGCGGATATGAAAAAATTAGCGGTGGCAGCCCTTGTATTAAGCAGTCTCTCTGGCGGCGCGTATGCGCATGAAGCAGGCGAATTCTTTATTCGTGCCGGTTCGGCTACGGTTCGCCCAACTGAAGGATCGGATAACGTGCTGGGTATGGGCGGTTTTAACGTCAGTAACAACACCCAGTTAGGTTTAACATTCACCTGGATGGCGACGGATAACGTTGGGGTTGAGCTTCTGGCGGCAACACCGTTCCGTCACCGTGTCGGTCTTGGTACGACCGGTGATATCGCCACGGTTCACCATTTACCGCCAACGCTGATGGCGCAATGGTACTTTGGCGATGCCAGCAGCAAGGTGCGTCCATATATTGGCGCGGGTGTGAACTACACCACCTTCTTCGATGAGAAATTCAACGATACCGGCAAAGAAGCAGGACTCTCCGATCTCAGCCTGAAAGACTCGTGGGGTATGGCTGGGCAGGTTGGTCTGGACTATCTGATTAACCGCGACTGGCTGATCAACGCCTCGGTCTGGTATATGGATATTGATACGGACGTACGCTTCAAGGCGGGCGGTCAGCAGCAAAGTATCAGCACTCGCCTGGATCCGTGGGTGTTTATGTTCTCTGCGGGTTATCGTTTCTGATCCCCCGTCAAACTGGCCACAGGGTGGCCAGTTTGCTTTGCTCACGTCAAAACGACGGATAAACCGGCCGCTCATCGAGCTTTACGCAGTGCCTCAGGATCGTTTCCCCATCATATAAATAGCTGAAAGCGTCGCTGGATACGGAATGGAAGAGAATATCGCCGTTGGCAAACGGGATCATTTCGGTATCACCCGCACGTTTATGCCCCGCACCGGTTTCAAAATGGCCGCGCCACCGTTCCTGAGTGTGGTCATAAACGTGCAGAATAACCTCGACAAGTCCTCTTTGCGGACAATTAAGACGCAGGAAAGTAGAAGAGAAATTCAGGGACAGCGCGTGGAAGGGAATCAATAAGGCGAAGACCAGTAAAGCTCGTAAATACATCAAACCGCGAAAACCTCCTTCAAAAGGGAAATGAGATTTTACTTAAGTCATAAATAACGTTTTTGTCGTGGATCAAGATGTCTTATAATTCAATACGATAAAGGCCCCTGACGAGGCCCTTAGCGATCATTTTTGAATCAGATAGCGAATGGTTGGACCATCCTGCTGGATATCCAGCACCGTATAACCGTGGTTTTTCGCATCCAGCGGTATGTTGTTGATGGACTGCGGGCAGTCGCTGACCACCTCCAGAATTTCACCTTTCTTAAGCTGCGGCAGCGCTTCAAGCGTAGCCACCGCCGGATAGGGACAGGGCTCGCCAACCATATCCAGACGATAATCAGGCACGATCTCTTTCATGCTGCATTCTCCTGCGTATCTGTTTTAACGCTCGCACGGCGGAAGAAACGTCTCTCCTGTGCGACGACCAGTAAAAAAGCGACCAACAGCAGGGCGTAGGTGACGAGCAGGCCGCCGAGAGGTCCGAAGGTATTCAGCAGATTAACCTTATCCCAGCGGGTGGCCAGGACGGGTGACACGTCATCCCAGTAGTACGCCAGGATCGTCGAGCCAATCACATTACCCAGCCCCACCCACCAGTAGTGCACCTGGCCTTCGACGGCGCGATACATCCAGCCGGTTTCACATCCGCCAGCCAGCACGATCCCGAAGCCGAACAGCAGGCCGCCAATGACCGCGTTAGGACCGGCCCACATGATTTTCGGTTCGACGCCCAGTTGAACATAGCTGAAGATGCCGATGGCGCTGACCGCCATCCCGGCGATAATCGCCTTCGCCATCATCGTGCGTCCGGTGATCCACATATCGCGAAACGCGGAGGTGAAGCAGATCTGCGCGCGTTCAATGAGCAGACCAAAACCCACGCCAAACAGCATCGCCAGACCGAGCTTAGGCTGGTTCAGGGCGGTGCAGAGCGCCCATGCCACCATGGCGAAAAAGACCAGCATTCCGAGGCGGAAACGGCGCTTTGCCTGCTCCGGTTTTTGGGTTAGCGGGGACGCCGCGCTGACTTTTGTCATTTTCACCGGAATGCGGAACAGCGGCAGAAGGGTGAATTTTGCTCCGAAGTAAGAGCCAATCGCCGTGGCCACGGCAAAAAACCAGGCATGAAGGGAGAACTGCGGAATCCCCGTAAAGAACGCGGCCAGATTACAGCCCATCGCCAGGCGGGCGCCAAACCCGGCAATCATACCCCCGACTACCGCCTGCATGATGCGAACGCGGCTTTTGGGCATGCGCAGCTTAACGTTGTTTGCCCACAGCGCCGCAGCGAAGCAGCCGCCGAACATGCCGACGATCATCATCCCGTCGATACGGGTAAGCGGGGTACCGTCCAGGTGAATGAGTTTGAAGTATCCCCACTCTTCGGTGTGTACGCCTGCGAGCTGCAGCAGTTGCCCACCCCAGCGGGTGAATTCACCGGTGACGGCCCAGAAGGTGCCGGTAATGCCGAAATAATAAGTAGAGAGAATGCCTGCCGCGATGACGGCCGGAACAGGTGACCAGAACTTAACCAGGTAAGTCTGTTTGAAGGATTGCCATGACATGAATAAGCCTCTGAACTCAGAAGGTGTAAGTGAATTAAGCGGACTGGAATATATATCTTTTTCTAAATATCTAAAAGTTCTCAACAGAGATTTTCCAATTACTTACACCTTTTATGACCTCCGTCATCGAAACTTGCAACTCACTGTAAACCGTATATTCTCAACATTTACTTTCAAGCTTGCTCCAGAAGATAACCGTTGGATGGCGTGGTGTAACAAAGTGAGTCTAACGCCTGAGAGGGGGGCTTAAATCTCAGGGGTTAGAAACACCTGCTATGGTATATCATAAAAATAAAACCAATGAATCATATAATAATGACTTTAATCTCCGGCGCCTGCGCGCCGGAGATGATTATTTCTCGTATACTTTCTTTATGCTACTAATGCTCATTTTCTTTATGAAAGGTCTTTCAATAAAGTGGTAAGTAATGGAAGATAGAAAGCATATTGCCGCGTAGCATAAGACTAAGATCACAAAAGTATGAACATTTAACTCTGGTTCATTGTTTGTTTTGAAGTGAAGGATTAAAGGGAATAAAATCAACCCTTGCGTCAAATATAAACTGTAGCTTATTGCACCGAGACGAATGGCTGCTTTGGTAATTAAAAAACCAAAAAGATTCGCGCCTGAAACTACTGAAAAGAATATCGCGCAGAGGAATAGTTTCTCAGAAGGACCGTAAAGTGTTGGTTGCGCTAACAGGGTTATAAGAATCGTGCAAATCAAAGCAGCATTGGCCAGTTTTTTTGTTATGACTATTCTGTCTTTGATTTCCCGGCATAACATTCCGATGAAAAAATAAGACCACAAAGATGAATCGTTCGTAAAGCCTGGAAGAAAATATACGGAGAAGGCAAAAAGAAAAATGGTTAATTCAAAGGACCATTTTTTGAACATATATAACAACGGAAGAGAGAAATAGAAAATCCATTCCCAGCGCAGTGTCCACGTCACCCCAGCCAGAGCCATAAAAGGATACTGGAAAGTAGTGACCGGCGGTTTGTCATTCCAGAGTCCCAAATCAAACCAGGAAAGCGCGTTGTTTATTACACTAAGAGAAAATTCATTTCGTTCGGTTAATAAGAAAAGTAAAGATAGAGCTGCTATGGAGCAAAATACGGATAGCGGTGCAATTCTGTAAAGGCGTTTTTTATATAATTCAATCCAATCCACTTCATTTGCTTTTCTGATTTTCCCCCAAAACAAAAAAGCTGTAATCATAAAAAATAAAGCAACCCCGTATCGCCCAAAATAGAGCAACAAGTCTGATGTCGGAGCCCAATTGCCTTTTTTAATAAATGTATAAGCACAATCCATATGATGAAATATGACAAATGAGGCAAGGACGTATCTCATACCATCTATACTGTTTGACCTTGTCGGTTCAGTATCTTCATCTATAAATTTGAATAGCGGTAGGCTAAAAATCACAATTGCCAAGGCTAAGCATGTGAAAACTAAGTAAATCGAAAAGTATAAATCCATCTTCAAACCTTACGGATATTTGTATAGATATAATTGGAAGGCTTTACCTGACCTCGATGCCATTCTAGCATTGCTTCTTATTATCGTCGAGATGATGTATCACATTTAATCCCTTGAAAATTGGTTGATTTCTATACCCCGCGGCACCGCATGACGCTATGTCGTCAGCTTTTTTCTCGCTAATCTGTTGATAAGTGCAATTCAGTATTTATGTTCCGTTTATTTCATTGGAGTGGAACGCTGTAAAACAAAAGGAAGTGTAAAAAAGAGGGCAACCGTCTGGCAGGGATGCCAGACGGTGGAGGGGTCAGGCTTTACGCGTCGCCGCCTTCATGGCAGTCACAAACGCCTTCAGCTCGGCCAGCATCTGCTCGGGCTTGTCCACGTTCTTCTCGATGATCTTCACAATCGCGGAGCCGGAGATGGCGCCCGCCGCCTTCGCGTCAATCGCCGCCGTGACCTGGTCGGGAGATGAAATCCCAAAGCCCTGCAGCGGAGGCGCGGCATGGTACTCGGCCAGCTTTTCCACCAGATGATGCAGCGGCAGTGCAGCTTTATTCTCGGCGCCAGTCACGCCCGCGCGCGAAAGCAGATAGGTATACCCGCGCCCGTAAGAGGCTATCTGGCGCAGCAGTTCATCATCGGCGTTAGGCGGGCAGATGAAAATAGGGGCGACATTGTGACGCATCGCAGCCTGGCGGAACGGCGCGGACTCTTCCACGGGCACGTCTGCTACCAGGACCGAGTCGACACCCACGCGCGCGCATTCGGCATAGAACTCATCAACACCACGGTTGAACACCAGGTTGGCGTACATCAGCAGGCCAATTGGAATGGTTGGGTGCTTCTGGCGGATCGCCGCCAGCATTTCAAAGCACTGGGTTGGGGTCACGCCTGCCGCAAAGGCGCGCAGGGTGGCGTTCTGGATGGTCGGGCCATCCGCCAGCGGATCGGAGAACGGAATACCCAGCTCCAGCGCGTCGGCGCCGGCTTCAATCAGGGCGTCGATAATCTTCAGAGACTGCTCAGGGCCCGGGTCGCCAAGGGTAACGAAGGGGACGAACGCGCCTTCCTGGCGGGATTTCAGTTCTGCAAATACGTTATCGTAGCGTTCCATCAGATTTCCCCTCGTGCTTTCAAAATATCGTGAACGGTGAAGATATCTTTGTCACCGCGACCGGAAAGGTTCACCACCAGCAGTTGCTCTTTTTCCGGGTTCTCTTTCATCATTTTCAGCGCGTGCGCCAGCGCGTGAGAAGACTCCAGCGCCGGGATGATCCCTTCGCTGCGGCACAGCGTTTTGAAGGCTTCCAGCGCTTCGTCATCGGTAATGGAGACATAGTCCGCGCGCCCCGTGCTGTTCAGGAACGCGTGCTGTGGCCCAACGGACGGGAAGTCCAGTCCGGCAGAAATTGAGTAAGACTCTTCAATCTGCCCTTCATCGGTCTGCATCATCGGGGCTTTCATGCCGAAGTAGATCCCCACGCGGCCATGCTTCAGCGGCGCGCCGTGCTCGCCAGTTTCAATCCCATGACCGGCAGGCTCGACGCCAATCAGCCCTACGCGGGTTTCGTCGATAAAATCGGCAAACATGCCGATGGCGTTAGACCCGCCGCCGACGCAGGCAATGACTGCATCCGGCAGGCGACCCTCTTTTTCAAGGATCTGCGCTTTGGTCTCTTCACCGATCATGCGCTGGAATTCGCGCACGATGGTCGGGAACGGGTGAGGACCTGCCGCGGTGCCGAGCATATAGTGCGCGGTTTCGTAGCTGCCGGACCAGTCGCGCAGCGCTTCGTTACAGGCATCTTTCAGCGTCGCAGAACCGCTGTGCACCGGGATCACTTCCGCACCCATCAGGCGCATACGGAACACGTTCGGCGACTGACGCTCAACGTCTTTAGCACCCATATAGATGCGGCACTTCAGGCCGAGCAGGGCGCTGGCGAGCGCAGAAGCCACGCCGTGCTGGCCCGCGCCGGTTTCGGCGATGATTTCGGTTTTACCCATACGCTTCGCGAGCAGCGCCTGGCCCAGCACCTGGTTAGTTTTATGCGCGCCGCCGTGCAGTAGATCTTCACGCTTAAGATACAGCGTGGTTTTGGTGCCTTCGGTCAGGTTGCGGCATTTGGTCAGCGCGGTTGGACGCCCGGCGTAGTTTTTCAGCAGGTCGGTAAACTCCGCCTGAAACGCCGGATCTTTCTGCGCGCTCACGAACGCTTCTTCCAGCTGGCGCAGCGCGGGCATCAGGATTTGCGGAACGTACATCCCGCCGAATTCACCAAAATACGGGTTAAGTAATGTCGTCATCTTCTCTTCCTTAATATGCACGCAGAGTTTTAAACACCGAGGCCAGCTTGCTGGCATCTTTGATACCCGGTTGCGACTCTACGCCTGAATTGAAATCGAGGCCTGCGCAGCCGGTTTTCGCGGCTTCCACACAGTTATCCGGGCTTAGTCCGCCCGCCAGCAGGACGTTGTCCAGCTTTTCGCCGTTCAGCAGCGACCAGTCAAAACGTTGTCCGGTGCCGCCCTGGCCGTTGTCGAGCACGTATTTGTCAACGTGGTGAAGATTACGTGCGGGCAGGGTGGTGCCCACGCTTTGTGCTTTCCAGATTTGAACCTGCGGTGCAAGCGCGTCTCGCAGGGCATTGATATACGCCTGATCTTCATCGCCATGGAGCTGAACGGCACTCAGGGATAACGCGTCGGCTTTTGCCACAACGTCTGCGACATCCGCATTGCGGAACACGCCAACATAGCTCAGCGGGGCCGCCGCGATTACCTTACGGGCCTGTTCCTCATTGACTGCTCGAGGAGAGGTGTCGACGAAGATTAAACCGCCATATATTGCTCCTGCCTCATACGCGGCCAGCGCATCCTGTTCGCGGGTCAGGCCGCAGACTTTGTTTTCACCCAGCAGCACGCGACGCACCGCCGCATTGAGGTCGTCATGTTCCATCATGGCGGAGCCAATCAGGAAACCGTTGGCGAAGTGGCTCAGCTCGCGCACCTGGGCGTAGCTGTTAATGCCGGACTCGCTGATCACCGTGACGCCCGCACCCAGACGCGGCGCCAGCTGGCGGGTGCGGTTCAGGTCAATCGACAAGTCGCGAAGATCGCGGTTGTTGATGCCGACCACTTTGGCTTCCAGCGCGATGGCGCGCTCAAGCTCTTCTTCGTTACTCACTTCGGTCAGCACGCCCATTTTCAGGCTGTGCGCCACGGCAGCAAGCTGGCGATACTGTTCGTCATCAAGTACCGAGAGCATGAGCAGGCAGGCATCGGCCTGGTAGAAACGCGCCAGCCAGATCTGATACGGGTCGATAATAAAGTCTTTGCACAGGATCGGCTGCGGTGCGATGCCGCTGACGATCGGCAGAAAATCGAAGCTGCCCTGGAAATATTTCTCATCCGTCAGCACGGAGATTGCCGACGCATGATGCTTATAAATACCGGCGATACGCGCCGGGTCGAAATCGTCACGAATAACGCCTTTTGAGGGAGAGGCCTTTTTGCACTCCAGAATAAAGGCGGTACGTGCACCCTGCAGGGCGTCATAGAAACGACGGCTGCTTGGGACGACGTCATTCTGGAAACTGGCAAGCGGCTGCTCTGCTTTGCGTGCTTCCACCCAGATGGCCTTATCGGCAACGATTTTCGCTAAAACGGTCTGCATTCTTTACCCTCTTGCCGCAAGTGCGGTAACGCGATCGTAAGCTGCACCGGAGCGCAGTACATCCAGAACTTTTTGAGCATTGGCCTTCAGGTCTTCCTCACCGTGCAAACGCATCAGCATGGCGACGTTGGCAGCCACGGCGGCCTCATGAGCGGCCTCACCTTTACCTTGTAGTAAGCGCGTCAGAATGTCACGGTTTTCTTCCGGCGTACCGCCTGCCAGCGCTTCCTGATGGTACGGCGTTAAGCCGAAATCAGACGCCTCAAGCTGATAGCTGAGTACTTCACCATCGTTAAGCTCGGCCACCAGCGTCGGCGCATGCAGCGAAACTTCATCCATTCCACCGCTGTGCACCACGGCGGCGCGTTTGTAACCCAGCACGCGCAGCGTCTCGGCAATCGGCAGGACCAGCTCAGGGCTGTAAACACCAATTAATGCCAGCGGCGGATGGGCCGGGTTGATCAGCGGGCCGAGCACGTTAAACAGCGTGCGGGTTTTAAGCTGCTGGCGAACCGGCATCGCGTGGCGGAAACCGGTGTGATATTTCGGCGCAAACAGGAAGCAAACGCCCAAATCGTCCAGCGCTTCACGCGAACGCTCGGCATTCATCTCCAGATTGATGCCAAACGCGGCCAGCAGATCGGACGAGCCTGAACGGCTGGAGACGCTGCGGTTACCGTGTTTTGCCACTTTCAGTCCACACGCTGCGGCGACAAAGGCACTGGCGGTCGAAATATTGATGCTGTTGCTGCCGTCGCCACCGGTCCCGACGATATCCGCAAACTGATAGTCCGGGCGCGGGAACGGAGCGGCATTTTCCAGCAGCGCGGTGGCCGCACCGGCGATCTCCTGCGGGCTTTCGCCGCGCACTTTCATGCTCACCAGCGCCGCCGCCAACTGCTCAGGCTTCAGCTCGCCGCGCACCACGGCGGAAAAAAGCTGGTGGCTCTCCTGTTGGCTCAGGGTCTGGGCCTGATACAGTTTTTCCAGAATCGGCTGCAGGGTGTTGGTCTGCTCCAGCTTCTGCAACGCCCAGTCAAGGGTCTGCTCCAGCAGGCGGGCGCCATTGGAGGTCAAAATAGATTCCGGGTGGAACTGCATCCCGCAGACGCGATCCGCATCGTGGCGTACCGCCATCACCATCCCTTCAAACGAGGCGTTAATGGTCAGCCCGGCCGGAATGTTGCTGCCGACCAGCGAATGATAGCGCGCGACCGGGAGCGGATTCGGCAGCCCGGCAAACATTGCCTGGCCGTCATGTTCAATGCTGGAGGCTTTACCGTGCAGGATCTCGCCCGCCTGGCCGACGTAACCGCCGTAGGCTTCCACGATTGCCTGGTGACCAAGGCAGATACCGATAATCGGCAGCTTGCCGCGCATGCGGGTCAGCAGTTCGGGCATACAGCCCGCTTCGCTCGGCGCGCCCGGCCCCGGGGAGAGCATCAGCACCGGGTTTTGCATGGTCGCCAGACGGTCAATCAGGGTCTGAGCCGGAACGTGGTTGCGGTAGATAACGACGTTGTGACCATTCGCACGCAGCTGATCTGCCAGGTTATAGGTAAAGGAGTCGATATTATCGAGCAGCAGAATGTCAGCCATCAGAAAATCTCCTGTGCGTGGTGTGCGGTAGCGATGGCGCGCAATACCGCGCGTGCTTTACTGCGGGTTTCGTCAGCTTCAGACTGCGGAACAGAGTCAAGAACAATCCCGGCGCCGGCCTGAACGGTGGCAATACCGTCTTCGACGTAGGCGGAGCGGATCACGATGCAGGTATCAAGGTCGCCGTGTGCGGTGAAGTAACCTACCGCGCCGCCGTAGCTCCCGCGCCGACGTCCTTCCGCTTCGGCGATAAGCTGCATGGCGCGCACCTTCGGCGCGCCGCTCAGGGTGCCCATATTCATGCAGGCGCGGTAGGCGTGCAGCACGTCGAGGTCGCTGCGCAGTTCACCCACCACGCGGGAGACCAGGTGCATCACGAAGGAGTAACGGTCAACTTTGGTCAGGTCTGCCACGTAGCGGCTGCCCGGGGTGCAAATGCGCGCCAGGTCGTTACGCGCCAGGTCAACCAGCATCAGGTGTTCGGAGAGCTCCTTGTGGTCGGTTCGCATTTCCAGTTCGATGCGGCTGTCCAGATCGCGATCCAGCGAGCCATCGGCACGACGGCCACGCGGACGGGTGCCCGCAATCGGGTAGATCTCAATCTGGCGGCTGGTGGCGTCGTACTTCAGCGAGCTTTCCGGCGAGGCGCCGAACAGCGTGAAATCATTGTCCTGCATAAAAAACATATATGGGCTCGGGTTGCTCTTCTTCAGCACGTCGTAAGCCGCCAGCGGTGACGGGCAGGGCAGCGAGAAACGGCGGGACGGCACAACCTGGAAAATCTCCCCGGCGCGAATAGCCTTTTGCATCTGGCGAACCACGGCCCCGTATTGATCGTCGGTCTGGTTAACGTCGCATGTCATTTTTTCCACGTGCTGTACCGGCAGTGCAGGCGGCGCTTCCGTCATCTGCTGCTGGAGCTGAGCGATGCGATGCTCAAGGCGGTTTTTCTCAGACGCAGACGGCGTGAACAGGCTTGCCTGGATGCGGGTATATTTTTTCTGATGGTCGATCACCAGCAGGGTTTCGGCCAGGTAGAAACAGTAGTCCGGACAGCGGTTGCCCTGCTCGGTTTCCGGCAAATCTTCAAAACCGGCGACCAGGTCGTAAGCAAACAGCCCGCCGAAGAACATTGCTTCGCGCTCATCTTCCGGCACGGTGATAAGATTTTGCAGCAGGCGGAAGGCATCGAACACGGACAGCGAGCAGAGGCGCGCGTCTTCGTCCAGCAGCTGGCTTACTGGCGGGAAATGAAGAATTCGCAGGTCCGGGTGACGTTCATTGTCGATGCCCGCGGGCAGAGCCGCATCCAGCAGCGGCAGCAGCGATGCGCCATTATCAGAGAGCGCCTTAATGGTGACGGTGTCACCTAACGCGGTAATGCGCAGCGCGCTGTCGACCAGCAGCAGGCTTTTCAGATCGTCCTTGCTGTCGATATCCGCAGACTCCAGCAGCAGCGTCGCCGGACGCGCACCGCACACCTGATGAAACAGCGCGGTCGGGTTGTGGCGATAGACCGCCTCGCAGGTCAAGAGTTCGAGATGAGGTTTGGCTGTTTGCATGTTGTGATTCTCATTTATTCAGTTCAAAAAAAAGCCCGCTGGGTAGCGGGCGGGTATCTGTTTGCATTTCGCAGACGCGTGACACTGCCCGAAGATCAGGAAGTGCGCCACCAACCGTGCAGAGTGAAATGTGCTGTCATTTTCAGATACCTTTCTCGTGTGAACTTGCGTACTAGTTAACTGGTTCGATGGCGTATTGTCAACCCTTGATTTCAGAATTTCACGTTAAGTCGGTATCATGGCGTTTTCGGATGTCTCCAACCTGTTATGGGAAGTGCTTTGAGCGATACTACCTACGCGATTATTTATGATTTACATAGCCATACTCAGGCCTCTGATGGCCTGCTGACACCCGAAGCCCTGGTTCATCGCGCGGTTGAAATGCGTGTCGGCACGCTGGCGATAACCGATCACGATACCACCGACGCCATTCCGGCAGCGCGCGCCGAGATTGCCCGCAGCGGGCTGGCGCTGAATCTGGTGCCCGGCGTCGAGATCTCGACCGTCTGGGAAAACCATGAGATTCATATCGTTGGCCTGAACATTGATATAGAACATCCGGCACTTCTTGCCTTTTTGCAAGAACAAAAAACGCGCCGCAACCAGCGCGCGGAGATGATCGGCGAGCGCCTGGAGAAGGCGCATATTCCGGGCGCGCTGGAAGGTGCGCAAAAGCTGGCGAACGGCGGGGCGGTCACCCGCGGTCATTTCGCCCGCTTTCTGGTTGAAGCGGGCAAAGCGACGACCATGGCGGATGTCTTTAAAAAGTATCTGGCGCGCGGGAAAACCGGATACGTTCCGCCACAGTGGTGTACAATAAAACAAGCTATTGATGTCATTCATCATTCTGGCGGTAAGGCCGTGCTGGCCCATCCGGGACGGTATAATCTTTCTGCTAAATGGCTGAAACGGCTGCTGGCGCACTTTGCCGAATGCGGTGGCGAGGCGATGGAAGTCGCCCAGTGTCAGCAGGCGCCCAACGAGCGCGCGCAGCTCGCGACTTACGCCCGCCAGTTTGGCCTGCTAGGGTCACAGGGCTCTGATTTCCACCAGCCCTGCGCGTGGATCGAGCTGGGACGCAAGCTCTGGCTACCCGCTGGCGTTGAGCCGGTCTGGCAGCTCTGGGAGCAGCCGCAGCAAATTGAAGAGAGGGAAGTATGAGTCAGTTTTTCTATATCCATCCGGACAACCCGCAGCCACGTCTGATTAACCAAGCCGTGGAGATCGTCCGCAAAGGCGGCGTGATAGTCTACCCGACCGATTCCGGCTACGCGCTGGGCTGTAAAATTGAAGATAAAGGAGCGATGGAACGCATTTGCCGTATTCGTCAGCTGCCGGACGGCCATAACTTTACCCTGATGTGCCGCGATCTCTCTGAGCTGTCGACCTATGCGTATGTCGACAACGTGGCGTTTCGCCTGATCAAGAACAACACGCCGGGTAACTACACCTTCATTCTGAAAGGGACGAAGGAGGTGCCGCGTCGCCTGCTGCAGGAAAAGCGTAAGACTATCGGCATGCGCGTGCCGTCGAACCCGATTGCCCAGGCGCTGCTGGAAACCCTCGGCGAGCCGATGCTCTCCACCTCGCTGATGCTGCCGGGAAGCGAGTTTACCGAGTCCGATCCGGAGGAGATAAAAGATCGTCTGGAGAAGGTGGTGGAGCTGATTATTCACGGAGGTTATCTCGGCCAGCAGCCGACTACCGTTGTGGATCTGACCGAAGACGCGCCTGAAGTGATTCGTGAAGGCGTGGGTGATGTTAAGCCTTTCTTGTAAAGGTGTAAGCAGATATACTACGCGGCCATCAAAGCAGGGCTCGGCTCTGCTTTTGACCTGATTCGACGCCTGTGAAGGCGACACCTGAGGAAGCTCAATGAGCGAGAAGTTACAGAAAGTGCTGGCGCGTGCCGGCCACGGCTCACGCCGTGAAATCGAAGCCATTATAGAAGCGGGCCGCGTGAGTGTGGACGGTAAAATCGCCACGCTGGGTGACCGCGTAGAAATCGTACCGGGGCTCAAGATCCGCATTGACGGTCATCTTATCTCCGTGAAAGAGTCCGCGGAACAGATCTGCCGCGTGCTGGCGTATTACAAGCCGGAAGGCGAGCTGTGTACGCGCAACGACCCGGAAGGTCGTCCAACGGTGTTTGACCGTCTGCCAAAACTGCGCGGCGCCCGCTGGATTGCGGTGGGGCGTCTGGACGTGAACACCTGCGGTCTGCTGCTGTTCACCACCGATGGTGAACTGGCAAACCGTCTCATGCACCCAAGCCGTGAAGTTGAGCGTGAATACGCCGTTCGCGTCTTCGGCCAGGTCGATGAAAATAAACTGCGCGATCTGTCGCGTGGCGTGCAGCTGGAAGACGGCCCTGCGGCGTTCAAAACCATCAAATTTACCGGTGGTGAAGGGATTAACCAGTGGTACAACGTGACCCTGACCGAAGGCCGTAACCGCGAGGTGCGTCGTCTGTGGGAAGCGGTAGGCGTGCAGGTTAGCCGCCTGATCCGCGTTCGCTACGGCGACATTCTGCTGCCGAAAGGTCTGCCGCGCGGTGGTTATACCGAGCTGGATCTTACCCAGACTAACTACCTGCGCGAGCTGGTTGGCCTGACGCCGGAAACCACCTCTAAAGTGGCGGTGGAGAAAGATCGTCGTCGTATGAAGGCGAATCAGATCCGTCGTGCGGTGAAACGCCACAGCCAGGTGAACAGCAATCGTCGCTCTGGCAGCCGGAATAACAACGGTTAATTGAAAAAGCCCGGTGAACTCACCGGGCTTTTTCTTTAGTAATCAATGCCAATTTGTGCTTTGATGCCTGCATCAAACGCATGCTTGACCGGACGCAGCTCGCTGACGGTATCTGCCAGCTCCATAATCTCACGATGACACCCACGACCTGTAACGATAACCGTCTGGTGCGCAGGGCGGCTCTTCAGTGCATCCAGCACCTCCTCCAGCGGCAGGTAGTCGTAGGCGACCATATAGGTGATCTCATCCAGTAGCACCATATTCAGCGAGGGATCGGCCAGCATTCTTTTAGCGTGCTCCCAGACGGCCAGACAGGCTGCGGTATCGGTTTCCCGGTTCTGCGTATCCCACGTAAACCCGGTCGCCATCACCTGAAACTCAACGCCGTGAGGTTCAAGCAAATTACGCTCACCGTTGGGCCATTCCCCTTTGATAAACTGGATGACCCCCACTTTTTGCCCGTGGCCGACGGCGCGCGTAGCGGTGCCAAACGCGGCAGTAGTTTTGCCTTTACCATTGCCGGTAAAAACGATGACGATCCCACGCTCCTCCTGAGCTGCCGCGACGCGCGCGTCAACCTGTTCCTTCAGACGCTGCTGTCGCTGCTGATGACGTTCTTCACTCATTGCGAAATTCCCGGTTTGCGGCCCGGCTGGGCATCAAAGGTCATTCCGGTTTTGCGGCGGCTGTCGTCGCCCATCAGCCAGAGATAGAGCGGCATAATGTCTGCCGGGGTTTTCAGCTTCAGCGGATCTTCCGTCGGGAACGCGCTGGCGCGCATGCTGGTGCGCGTACCCCCCGGATTAATGCAGTTTACGCGCAGATGGCGGCTCTGATACTCATCCGCCAGCACCTGCATCATGCCCTCGGTCGCGAATTTTGAGACAGCATAAGCCCCCCAGTTTGCACGTCCCTCGCGGCCTACGCTGGAAGAGGTGAAGACCAGAGATCCAGACTCGGATTTGAGTAATAAAGGAAGCAAGGCCTGCGTGAGGAAAAAAGTACCGTTAACGTTAACCTGCATCACCTGCTGCCAGATTTCAGGATCCTGTTCATCCATTGGACGCACTTCGCCTAACAAACCGGCGTTGTGCAGTACGCCGTCAAGACGTGGGTAGTGGGTACTGATACGGTGAGCAAGCTCCTGGCAGAGCGCTGGGGTGCAGGTCAGCAAATCGAGCGTGTACCAGGGGGCAGGTGTCCCGCCTGCGGCCTCAATTTCCTGAGCGACCCCTTTGAGCTTTTCTTCGTTACGCCCAATCAGAATTACGCTTGCGCCATATTCAGCGTACGTCAGGGCCGCTTCGCGACCAATACCATCGCTGGCGCCGGTGACAAGAATGATTCGGTTCTGCAGCAGGTTTTTTTGCGGTTGATAATGCACGGTGACTCCTCAGGCGCACGGTGTCTCAATCACGCCTTCATAATGACTTTTCGGCTTTATGCCCGAATTAGCGTGAGAATTCAATCAGTCTACAGGACGCATTGCTGCAAAATTAACAATTTGCAAATATTTAAACCGCAGCGCGGGGATTCCTGAAGACGGCTCGCAGAGGTAATGTCACGGGCGAGACGCAGGGGCAGGGCTGTTGTACACTGCCGTGAAAGATTCGTGGTTAAATCAAGGTGGAACGCGTGGAATTACTTTCTCAATATGGGTTGTTTTTGGCCAAAATCGCGACGGTGGTGATTGCCATTGCCGTGGTTGCCGTTCTGATTGTCAACCTGACGCAGCGCAAGCGTCAGCGTGGGGAGTTACGCATCACCCGCCTGAGCGAGCAGTATAAAGAGATGCAGGAAGAGATGTCCCTCTCGCTGCTCGATAGCCATCAGCAGAAGCTGTGGCTGAAAGCCCAGAAGAAAAAACACAAGCAGGAAGCCAAAGCCGCGAAGGCGAAGGCAAAGCTCGCGACGCCGCAGGGCGACGCAAAACCCCGCGTCTATGTGCTCGATTTTAAAGGCAGCATGGATGCGCATGAAGTCGCTTCGCTGCGCGAAGAGGTGACTGCGGTTCTGGCCGTGGCAACGCCGCAGGATCAGGTGGTGGTGCGTCTTGAGAGCCCGGGCGGGGTGGTACACGGTTACGGGCTGGCCGCTTCACAGCTGCAGCGTCTGCGCGAGAAGCAGATCCCACTTACCGTGGCGGTAGATAAAGTCGCGGCGAGCGGCGGCTATATGATGGCCTGCGTGGCGGACAAAATCGTTGCGGCGCCGTTTTCCATCATAGGTTCCATTGGCGTGGTCGCACAGATCCCTAACTTTAACCGCTTCCTGAAAAATAAAGAGATTGATATCGAACTTCACACGGCGGGTCAGTACAAACGCACCCTGACGCTGCTGGGGGAAAACACGGAAGAGGGGCGCCAAAAATTCCGTGAAGATCTGAATGAAACTCACCATCTCTTTAAAGACTTCGTACATCGCATGCGCCCAACGCTGGATATTGAACAGGTGGCGACCGGTGAGCACTGGTACGGCATCCAGGCGCAGGAAAAAGGGCTGGTGGATGAAGTGGGTACCAGTGATGACCTGCTGCTCAACCTGATGGAAGGTCGGGAACTGGTAGGCGTGCGCTTTACACAGCGCAAACGGCTGATGGACCGCTTTACCAACAGTGCGGCGGAAAGCGCGGACCGCCTGCTGCTTCGCTGGCTACAGCGCGGACAAAAACCGCTGCTGTAAACAAAAACGCGAGGCATATGCCTCGCGTTTTGCATTAGTCGACCAGGTGATATTTCTCTGAAAGCGTATGCGCCAGGTATTTAAACATATTAAACACGGCAGTGCTTTTCGGGGTCGGTAACCCCTGCTCGTCAAGGAAGTATTCGCCGCTGAAAACCAGCACGCCATTACGTTGCTCAACGCCGGTGGCTTCAATGCCTGCCAGCGTATCTTCATGGTCACGAATAAGCTTGTTTGCTTCGATAAGCAGAGAGGCTCGGTCAATGGGTTGGGTCGTATTCTGCATAATCCACTCCTTAAACAGTGACAATAGTCTACGCCGGGGGCGCTTTGGGGGCAAATTTTCCCTGTAATGTGAGGGGATAAGATGCAGAGGGCAGGTTGGCGGGATTTGCTTTTGCATGCTAATAAAGTTGCGTAACGAATTTTATCAGGTAGAGTGTGCGCTTTCGTCATTCTGGCAACAGAATTGCTTGACATTCGACCGGGAATTCGTCACGAATTATACGAGATGTGAGAAAAATACCCGAAAACTCAATGACCTGGATGTCGCCATTCTGACGTTCGGTAAGACATAGGGGTTGATATCCCCTGACGCAGTCGCAATATCATTGGCTCGTCGTCAGCGGAAGGGAAATCAACGTGCGGCGTATTCCTGGAAGAATTAAATTAGGTAAAGGTGAATATGGGTAAAGCTCTCGTCATCGTTGAGTCCCCGGCAAAAGCCAAAACGATCAATAAGTATCTGGGTAATGACTACGTGGTTAAGTCCAGCGTTGGTCACATCCGCGATTTGCCGACCAGTGGCTCAGCCAGCAAAAAGAGCGCAGACTCTACCTCCACCAAAGGGGCTAAAAAGCCTAAAAAGGATGAACGTAGCGCGCTTGTCAACCGCATGGGTGTTAACCCATGGCACAACTGGGATGCACAATATGAAGTGCTGCCCGGGAAAGAAAAAGTCGTTAACGAGCTGAAGCAGCTTGCTGAAAAAGCAGACCACATCTATCTCGCAACCGACCTTGACCGCGAAGGGGAAGCCATTGCGTGGCACCTGCGGGAAGTGATCGGCGGGGATGACAAACGCTACAGCCGCGTAGTGTTTAACGAAATTACAAAGAATGCGATTCGTCAGGCGTTTGAGAAGCCGGGCGAGCTGAATATCGACCGTGTGAACGCCCAGCAGGCGCGTCGCTTTATGGACCGCGTTGTGGGCTACATGGTTTCTCCCCTGCTGTGGAAAAAGATTGCCCGCGGCCTGTCTGCAGGACGCGTGCAGTCTGTAGCCGTGCGTCTTGTCGTTGAGCGTGAACGCGAAATTAAAGCCTTCGTGCCGGAAGAGTTCTGGGAAGTTGACGCCAATGTCACCACCCCGGGCGGTGATGCGCTGCCGCTGCAGGTAAGCCATCACAACGATAAGCCTTTCCGTCCTGAAAACCGCGATCAGACCATGGCCGCCGTGGCGCTGCTGGAAAAAGCGCGCTATCAGGTACTGGAACGCGAAGATAAGCCGACCAGCAGCAAGCCTGGCGCGCCGTTTATCACGTCCACACTGCAACAGGCGGCGAGCACCCGTCTGGGTTACGGCGTGAAGAAAACCATGATGATGGCCCAGCGCTTGTATGAAGCGGGTTACATCACCTACATGCGTACTGACTCCACCAACCTGAGCCAGGACGCGGTGAACATGGTGCGCGGCTACATCAGCGACAACTTCGGTAAAAAATACCTGCCGGAAAGCGCCAACCAGTTCGCCAGCAAAGAGAATTCTCAGGAAGCGCACGAAGCGATTCGTCCCTCTGATGTCTCTGTTTTAGCCGAGTCGCTGAAGGATATGGAAGCCGACGCCCAGAAGCTGTATCAGCTGATCTGGCGTCAGTTTGTCGCGTGTCAGATGACGCCAGCGAAATATGATTCCACTACGCTGACCGTTGGCGCGGGCGACTTCCGCCTCAAGGCACGCGGTCGTATTCTGCGTTTCGACGGCTGGACGAAAGTGATGCCTGCGCTGCGTAAAGGTGATGAAGACCGTACGCTGCCTGCGGTAAACAAAGGTGACGAGTTGTCGCTTGTCGACCTGGTTCCGGCCCAGCACTTCACCAAGCCGCCTGCTCGCTTTAGTGAAGCGTCGTTGGTTAAAGAGCTGGAAAAACGCGGGATTGGTCGTCCGTCAACCTACGCGTCAATCATCTCGACCATTCAGGACCGCGGTTACGTTCGCGTAGAGAACCGCCGTTTCTATGCCGAAAAAATGGGTGAGATTGTCACTGACCGTCTGGAAGCTAACTTCCGCGAATTGATGAACTACGACTTCACCGCGCAGATGGAAGACAGCCTCGACGAAGTGGCCAGTCACAAGGCGGAGTGGAAGAAGGTTCTCGATAGCTTCTTCAGCGACTTTACCAACCAGCTTGAGAAAGCGGAGAAAGATCCTGAAGAGGGCGGCATGCTGCCTAACCAGATGGTTCTGACCAGCATCGACTGCCCGACCTGCGGCCGTAAGATGGGGATCCGTACTGCGACAACGGGCGTGTTCCTTGGCTGTTCAGGCTATGCGCTGCCACCAAAAGAGCGCTGCAAAACAACCATCAACCTGGTGCCGGAGAACGAAGTTCTCAACGTACTGGAAGGTGATGATGCGGAAACTAACGCCCTGCGCGCGAAACGCCGCTGCAAAAAATGCGGCACGGCGATGGACAGCTATCTGATCGATCCTAAACGTAAGCTGCACGTGTGTGGTAACAACCCAACGTGCGACGGGTATGAGATCGAAGAGGGTGAGTTCCGCATTAAAGGCTATGACGGTCCGATTGTGGAGTGCGAGAAGTGTGGTTCTGAGATGCACCTGAAAATGGGGCGTTTCGGTAAGTACATGGCCTGCACCAACGACGAGTGTAAGAACACGCGCAAGATTCTGCGCAATGGTGAGGTTGCTCCGCCGAAGGAAGATCCGGTTCCGCTGCCAGAATTGCCGTGTGAAAAATCCGACGCGTACTTCGTGCTGCGTGATGGTGCCGCAGGTGTCTTCCTGGCCGCCAACACCTTCCCGAAATCGCGTGAAACGCGCGCCCCGCTGGTGGAAGAGCTGCATCGCTTCCGCGATCGTCTGCCTGAGAAGCTGCGTTATCTGGCCGATGCGCCACAGCAGGATCCTGAAGGCAATAAGACGGTGGTCCGTTTTAGCCGTAAAACGAAGCAGCAGTACGTTGCGGCAGAGAAAGAGGGTAAAGCGACCGGATGGTCCGCCTTCTTTGTCGATGGCAAATGGGTTGAAGGCAAGAAATAATATTTCTTAACCGTAGCTTACCCGTGAAAGGGCCGGACTTCCGGCCCTTTTTTATTACCTTATTATTATTTTTTGTTCCGTACTATACAGTCAGGCTATAAGTGATATAGTGGTTATAGTTAACCCTTTTTTTATTATCAAATCGTCTTAAGCGATTGACCGTGTGCGCTAAATCGGATGGTCTGGCATGAAATTACAGCAGCTTCGTTATATCGTTGAGGTGGTGAATCACAACCTTAATGTCTCTTCCACCGCCGAGGGGCTATATACCTCGCAACCGGGCATCAGCAAGCAGGTTCGCATGCTCGAGGATGAATTAGGTATTCAGATTTTCGCCCGCAGTGGTAAGCACCTTACCCAGGTAACGCCAGCGGGGCAGGAAATTATCCGTATTGCGCGGGAAGTCCTTTCCAAAGTCGATGCGATTAAGTCTGTGGCGGGGGAACATACCTGGCCGGATAAAGGCTCGCTGTATATTGCCACGACGCACACCCAGGCGCGCTATGCGCTACCGGGCGTTATCAAGGGCTTTATCGAGCGTTATCCGCGCGTCTCCCTGCATATGCACCAGGGGTCGCCGACGCAAATTGCGGAGGCGGTGTCGAAGGGCAATGCAGATTTTGCCATCGCGACGGAAGCGCTCCATCTCTATGACGATCTGGTCATGCTGCCGTGCTATCACTGGAACCGCTCCATTGTGGTGACCCCGGATCATCCGCTGGCGGGCAAAGGGTCGGTGTCAATCGAAGAGCTGGCGCAATATCCTCTGGTCACTTACACGTTTGGCTTCACCGGACGATCTGAGCTTGATACCGCCTTCAACCGGGCCGGGTTAACGCCGCGGATTGTCTTTACCGCCACCGACGCCGACGTTATAAAGACCTATGTACGGCTTGGCCTGGGGGTAGGGGTGATCGCCAGCATGGCGGTCGACCCGGTGTCAGACCCTGACCTGGTGCGTCTTGATGCGCATGATATTTTCAGCCACAGCACGACAAAAATTGGCTTCCGCCGCAGTACCTTCCTGCGAAGCTATATGTATGATTTTATTCAGCGCTTTGCACCGCATTTAACGCGTGACGTGGTGGATACCGCCGTGGCATTACGATCAAATGAAGATATCGAAGAGATGTTTAAAGATATCAAACTCCCCGAAAAATAATCACACCCGGTATCTTTCCCTGAGGGAAAGATACCGAAATATCGGCTTAAAGCTAAATTAGAATTATCATCATCTGCACTTCCCCTGCCATATATTGTCATTATCCTTTTAATTTGTGTGGTTTTAATGTCGTGAATTGGCGACAAAAATAGAAACTAATTAACGGCTACGCAAATTTTTCTTTTCAAATATTTATTTCTGGTCAAAAGATTGAATATTTCATGCCTCTTGATGCGTAAATTCACTGGCTTTTCGGCTAAAGTTTCTTTAGGATTTATCTCAACAGATGATTAATTGTACCAATTGTTTGGTCCTAAATGATAAGCGATATCGATTGTATGAGGTTAGCAATGCCTTCAGGAAGTGAAGAACCGCAAAGGGATCCTGCGCTCAAGCGTAAAGCCTGGCTGGCGGTCTTTCTCGTTTCCGCCCTGTTCTGGGTGATGGTTGCTCTCCTGGCCTGGAAATATTGGGGTTGAATATGGCAGTGACGGTACGTACAGAAACGGCAAAGCGGATGTGTCAGCATCATGACACTGTTCACAAGGGACGCAAAGCGCCTGCAACAGCAGTGCCAGCATCCTGGAAACTGACGCCGCAGCAGCAGGCTTTTATTGATGTGTTCGCGGAAGACGAACCCAAAAAACAATAATTTAGTTTATTGCGTAATGATGCAGTTAGTCTGAATAATGACTATGCGCCTTTGTACTCTTTAATAAATACACATCAGCAATATAGCACGAGGACCTGCCTCGGAATGTTTAATAAATAATGCCTGGTGTCCCTATGATGAATAACATGATGTCTCAAAAATACTGGTCATGGATCGGCGTTTTTACCCTGTCGATTCTGTTCTGGAGTCAGCTCATCTGGCTGGCCGTCCACTAAATCACAAAACCTCGCTGCGGCGGGGTTTTTGTTTTATCCTCCTCTGGACCATTCCTAAATTTATCAATTTGGGTTGTTATCAAAACGTTACGACATCTTTGTGTTATCTTTAATTACGGCCCTGATGATTGTCAGGACATCTCTGTAATTAAGGAGGAGCTTATGTCGTTAACCCTACGCGAAGCCAGTAAGGACACGTTACAGGCAGAAAATAAAACCTGGCACTACTATAGCCTGCCGCTGGCTGCCAGAACGCTTGGGGACATTTCGCGTTTACCCAAGTCCTTGAAAGTTTTGCTGGAAAATCTATTGCGCTGGCAGGACGGTGACTCCGTTACCCTCGACGATATTCAGGCGCTGGCAGGGTGGCTTAAGAATGCCCATGCCGACAGAGAAATTGCCTACCGCCCGGCAAGGGTCCTGATGCAGGACTTCACCGGCGTTCCTGCCGTGGTGGATCTCGCCGCCATGCGTGAGGCGGTTAAACGCCTCGGCGGCGATACGGCTAAAGTGAACCCGCTTTCACCCGTCGACCTCGTAATTGACCACTCCGTAACCGTTGACCACTTCGGTGATGACGATGCCTTTGGCGAGAACGTGCGTCTCGAGATGGAGCGAAATCACGAGCGTTACGTCTTCCTGAAGTGGGGTCAGCAGGCGTTCAGCCGCTTTAGCGTGGTTCCACCCGGCACCGGTATTTGTCACCAGGTTAACCTTGAATATCTCGGTAAAGCCGTCTGGAGTGAATTGCAGGACAAAGAGTGGGTGGCTTATCCGGACACGCTGGTGGGTACAGATTCCCACACCACCATGATTAACGGCCTCGGCGTGCTGGGCTGGGGTGTCGGCGGTATCGAAGCGGAAGCCGCCATGCTCGGTCAGCCGGTCTCCATGCTTATCCCTGATGTTGTGGGCTTTAAGCTCACCGGGAAGCTGTCTGAAGGCATTACCGCCACCGATCTGGTGCTCACCGTAACCCAGATGCTGCGTAAGCATGGTGTGGTGGGAAAATTTGTTGAATTTTACGGTGACGGGCTGGATTCGCTGCCGCTGGCTGACCGCGCGACCATCGCCAACATGGCGCCAGAATATGGTGCAACCTGCGGATTTTTCCCCATTGATGACGTCACCCTGGAGTACATGCGCCTGAGCGGACGCAGCGAAGAGCAGGTGGCGCTGGTGGAGGCGTATACCAAAGCGCAGGGCATGTGGCGCAATCCGGGGGATGAGCCGGTATTTACCAGCACGCTTGCGCTTGACATGGGAAGCGTTGAGGCGAGCCTCGCCGGTCCGAAGCGTCCGCAGGATCGCGTAGCGTTAAGCGACGTGCCAAAAGCGTTTGCCGCAAGCAATGAGCTGGAAGTTAACGTGGCGAAGAAGGACCATCGCCCAATCGACTATGTTCTGAACGGACATCAGTATCAGCTCCCGGACGGCGCGGTTGTTATAGCAGCCATTACCTCCTGCACCAACACCTCAAACCCCAGCGTATTAATGGCTGCCGGCCTGCTTGCTAAAAAAGCGGTTGAGCTGGGGCTGAAACCACAGCCCTGGGTCAAAGCCTCTCTGGCACCGGGCTCCAAAGTGGTCTCGGATTACCTGGCGCAGGCCAGGCTAACGCCGTATCTTGATGAGCTGGGCTTTAACCTCGTGGGCTATGGCTGTACCACCTGCATCGGTAACTCCGGCCCGCTGCCTGAACCTATTGAAACGGCGATCAAGCAGGGCGATCTGACGGTTGGCGCAGTCCTTTCCGGTAACCGTAACTTTGAAGGACGTATTCATCCGCTGGTGAAAACCAACTGGCTCGCTTCGCCGCCGCTGGTGGTGGCCTACGCGCTCGCCGGGAACATGAATATCAACCTGGCTACCGATCCTATTGGTCACGACCGCAAGAATGAGCCGGTCTATCTGAAAGATATCTGGCCGTCCTCACGTGAAATTGCGATGGCCGTTGAAAAGGTCTCCACCGAGATGTTCCGCAAAGAGTATGCGGAAGTGTTTGAAGGCACGCCGGAATGGAAAGCCATCAACGTTGTGGGCTCGGACACCTATGACTGGCAGGACGATTCCACCTATATCCGCCTGTCGCCGTTCTTTGATGAAATGCTGGCCGAGCCTGCACCGCTTCAGGATATTCACGGGGCGCGCATACTGGCGATGCTGGGGGATTCCGTCACCACTGACCATATCTCTCCGGCGGGGAGCATCAAAGCCGACAGCCCGGCGGGCCGTTATCTGCAGAGCAGGGGCGTGGAGCGCCGCGATTTTAACTCCTACGGATCGCGCCGCGGTAACCATGAAGTGATGATGCGCGGGACGTTTGCCAACATCCGCATTCGTAACGAAATGGTTCCGGGCGTGGAAGGGGGGATGACGCGCCATCTTCCGGGGACGGAAGTCGTGTCGATTTATGACGCAGCCGTCAAATATCAGCAGGAAGGTACGCCGCTGGCGGTGATCGCCGGGAAAGAGTACGGTTCCGGCTCCAGTCGTGACTGGGCGGCGAAAGGTCCGCGACTGCTTGGCGTTCGCGTGGTCATCGCCGAGTCGTTTGAACGTATTCACCGCTCGAACCTGATTGGCATGGGGATCCTCCCGCTTGAGTTCCCGCAGGGCGTCACGCGCAAAACGCTGGGCCTGACGGGTGAAGAGCAGATTGATATTAGCGGCCTGAAAAACCTGCAGCCGGGCAAAACGGTGCCGGTGAAGCTTACGCGAGCAGACGGGAAAAGCGAGGTACTGGAATGCCGGTGTCGTATTGATACGGCAACCGAACTGACCTACTACCAGAACGACGGCATTTTACATTATGTGATTCGTAAAATGCTGGATTGATAAAAAAAAGCCCGGCATCTGTGCCGGGCTTTTTACTTTCACTCTTTCAGAAGATGGCCCATTTTTGCCGCCTTTGTATCAAGATAGTAGGCATTTTTCGGGTTGCGGCCGACAATCAGCGGTACGCGCTCGACGATGTTGATCCCGGCTTCGGTGAGGATTTCCACCTTTTTGGGATTATTGGTCAGCAGGCGAACCTCGTCCACGCCCAGCAGCTTGAACATATCGGCGCAGAGGGTGAAATCACGTTCATCGGCGGCAAAACCGAGCTGATGGTTGGCTTCCACCGTATCGTAGCCCTGGTCCTGCAGCGCGTAAGCGCGGATTTTATTCAGCAGACCAATGTTACGACCTTCCTGACGGTGATAGAGCAGCACGCCGCGGCCTTCTTCGGCAATATGGGTAAGGGCAGCTTCGAGCTGGAAACCGCAATCACAGCGCAGGCTGAACAACGCGTCGCCGGTCAGACACTCCGAATGGACGCGGGACAGCACCGGCGTCTGCCCTGAAATGTCGCCGTAGACCAGCGCGACATGATCCTGTCCGGTTGCCAGTTCTTCAAACCCCACCATCAGGAAATCGCCCCATGGGGTTGGCAGTTTGGCTTCTGCCACACGTTTAAGCTGCATGTGATTCTCCAGAGTAGGCTGACACGTTTCGTGCCTTGCGCCTGTTTTGCTTTCTGTATTTGTCCATTTTGCCACAAGCTCAGCACGTTCGCCTAATGGGCGCCATGCTATATGAACGTTAAACGCACGATCCGACATATCCACCCATCGAATGAATTTCAGTTATGATTGTGAGGCTTAGCGAAAAAGGAGAAGACATGCTTTCAATCGCCAGACGTACGGCAGCAGGCGCGGCCATTTTACTGATTATGCCTTTGGCCGTGTGGGTCTCCGGCTGGATGTGGCAGCCGGGGCAGAATGCCACGTGGCTGAAAACGTTATACTGGGTAACGGAGACGGTCACGCAGCCGTGGGGAATTATTACCCACGTTTTCCTCTGCGGCTGGTTCTTGTGGTGCCTGCGCTTTCGACTGCGCGCGGCGTTGATGCTCTTTGCTATCCTCGGTGGCGCGATCGTTATTGGACAGGGCGTGAAGTCCTGGGTGAAGGATCACGTTCAGGAGCCAAGACCTTTTGTCGTCTGGCTGGAAAAAGCGCACCATGTTCCGGTGGAAGAGTTCTACAATTTAAAGCGTAAAGATCGCGGCGCGCTGGTGAAAGAACAGCTTTCAGAACAGGAAGATATTCCAAAGTTCCTGCGTAAGCACTGGCAAAAAGAGACGGGATTCGCGTTTCCTTCCGGCCATACGATGTTTGCAGCCAGCTGGGCGTTGCTGGGCGTTGGGCTGCTTTGGCCTCGACGTCGCACTATGACCATCGCGATTTTACTGGTTTGGGCGACAGGGGTGATGGGCAGCCGCTTGCTGCTGGGAATGCACTGGCCGCGGGATCTGGTGGTCGCTACGCTGATCTCCTGGATGCTGGTGACGCTGGCAACCTGGCTTGCAGAACGGTTCTGCGGCCCGCTCACGCCGCCACCTGAAGAGAAAGAAGAGATCGCCGAAAGGGAGCAAAGCGACGCCTGACGGTTGATATTGTGCATTTTGCCCATAAATCCATGACGTGCGCGTTACTTTTTCCGTTTCGCGCCCGTCGCTAAAATGGTAGTTTATAAGGCTGATTGCGGTGAGTTGAACACACTTTATTCGCTTGAACCACATAACGGGAAGTAATGTGAAATATTTACTCATTTTCTTACTGGTATTGGCGATTTTTGTCATTTCAGTCACATTGGGTGCACAAAACGATCAACAGGTGACGTTTAACTATCTGCTGGCGCAGGGTGAGTATCGGGTCTCCAGCCTGCTGGCGGTCTTATTTGCTGCAGGCTTTGCCATCGGCTGGCTGGTTTGCGGTCTTTTCTGGTTGAAAGTTCGTGTTTCTCTTGCGCGCGCTGAACGTAAAATTAAACGACTTGAACAGCACATTGCGCCTGCGTCCGACATGCCGGAAAGTTCAGGTGTGCCGGTCGTGAAGGAATAATCGACTATGCTGGAGTTGTTGTTTCTGCTTTTGCCTGTAGCCGCAGCCTATGGCTGGTATATGGGCCGCAGAAGTGCGCAACAAACGAAACAGGATGAGGCTAACCGACTCTCCCGCGACTACGTTGCGGGGGTGAACTTCCTCCTGAGCAATCAGCAGGACAAAGCGGTAGACCTGTTCCTCGATATGCTGAAAGAGGATACGGGGACCGTCGAAGCCCACCTCACTCTCGGTAACCTGTTCCGCTCGCGCGGCGAGGTTGACCGCGCTATCCGTATCCACCAGACCTTGATGGAAAGCGCCTCCCTGACCTACGAACAACGTCTCCTGGCGGTACAACAACTGGGCCGAGACTATATGGCCGCGGGGTTGTACGATCGCGCTGAAGATATGTTCACACAGCTGGTGGATGAAACGGATTTCCGTATCGGCGCGTTGCAGCAGTTACTGCAGATTTACCAGGCCACCAGCGACTGGCAGAAAGCCATTGATACGGCCGAGCGTCTGGTGAAGCTGGGCAAAGACAAGCAGCGCGTTGAAATTGCGCATTTCTACTGCGAGCTTGCCCTTCAGCAGATGGGCAACGACGACATGGATAAAGCCATGGCGTTGCTCAAGAAAGGCGCCGCCGCAGACCGCAATAGCGCGCGTATCTCTATCATGATGGGGCGCGTTTTTATGGCCTGCGGCGACTACGCTAAAGCCGTTGAAAGCCTGATGCGGGTGATTGACCAGGACAAAGAGCTGGTCAGCGAAACGCTTGAAATGCTGCAAACCTGCTATCAGCAGCTGGACAAGCAGGAAGAGTGGGTGGCATTTCTGCGCCGTTGCGTGGAAGAGAATACCGGCGCGACCGCTGAGCTGATGCTCTCTGACGTGGTTGAGCAGTATGAGGGGAGCGACACCGCACAAGTTTATATTACCCGTCAGCTGCAGCGTCATCCCACGATGCGCGTATTCCACAAGCTGATGGACTACCATCTGAACGATGCGGAAGAAGGGCGCGCGAAAGAGAGTCTGATGGTGCTGCGCGACATGGTTGGCGAGCAGGTGCGCAGCAAACCGCGCTACCGTTGTCAGAAGTGTGGTTTTACCGCGTATACGCTCTACTGGCACTGCCCATCCTGCCGGGCCTGGTCCACTATCAAGCCAATTCGCGGCCTGGATGGGCAGTAATTTTTTAAAAGCCTTCATTTTAGTTACAACATACTGATGGCTTTTACCGCTTTCTCAACACCGTGCGGCTTGCTGGCCTGGCAGGGGCATAAATGGATTCTGTCAATTTGCGGCGACGGCAGGTAGAATGCAGGCCGTTTATCTGTTCCGCGCCGCTGCGCGCCCATAGACGAAAAGGGCTGGTCATGACGTCTGTTACTTCCTCCACTTCCCGCGTTATTACGGATTCTCCTGTTGTTGTTGCGCTTGATTACAATAAGCGTGACGCAGCGCTGGCCTTTGTCGACGGCATTGACCCTCGCGATTGCCGCCTGAAGGTCGGCAAAGAGATGTTCACGCTGTTTGGACCGCAAATCGTTCGCGATCTGCAACAGCGCGGCTTTGACGTTTTCCTCGATCTCAAATTCCATGATATCCCGAACACCACGGCGCACGCGGTTGCCGCCGCTGCGGAACTGGGTGTATGGATGGTCAACGTCCACGCGTCGGGCGGGGCGAGAATGATGACAGCCGCTCGCGAAGCACTCCTACCGTTCGGCAACGATGCGCCATTACTGATTGCGGTTACCGTGCTGACCAGCATGGATGACAGCGACTTGCGCGAACTTGGCGTGACGTTGTCACCTGCCGGGCACGCCGAACGTCTCGCGCGTCTGACGCAGAGCTGTGGTCTCGATGGCGTCGTTTGCTCCGCGCAGGAAGCGGTACGCTTTAAGTCAGAGTTGGGCAAAGATTTTAAACTGGTCACGCCAGGCATTCGTCCTGCTGGCAGCGACGTGGGCGATCAGCGACGCATTATGACGCCTGAGCAAGCGTTGGCAGCAGGCGTTGACTACATGGTTATCGGCCGGCCGGTGACGCAGTCTGCGAACCCGGCAGAGACGCTTAAGGCTATCAACGCATCACTGAAAAAGGGGGCGCAATGACTGATTCCAACAGTCGGCTGGTCTACTCGACGGAAAGCGGGCGCATAGACGAACCGAAAACGAAAGCAGAACGTCCGAAAGGTGACGGTATTGTTCGTATCCAGCGTCAGACCAGCGGGCGAAAAGGAAAGGGGGTCTGCCTGATCTCCGGGATTGATCTGGATGATGCGGAGCTGAACAAGCTGGCAGCAGAGTTGAAGAAAAAATGTGGCTGCGGCGGCTCCGTGAAGGACGGCATTATCGAAATTCAGGGTGATAAACGCGATTTAATTAAATCGCTCCTTGAAGCCAAAGGCATGAAAGTTAAACTGGCAGGCGGCTAAAATAAATAAGCCACGGCAAATGCCGTGGCTCGTGTTATATACGTGCGTTAGTCAGACCTGAAATGCGATGCTAAATCGCCTTAACGGGAAGGCTGATAGAATAATTATTTGCCAACCTGGTGACCGATAATACCACCGACAGCAGCGCCGCCTAATGTACCCAGCGTACTACCATCCGTTAATACTGCACCACCGAGCGCACCAGCACCGGCGCCAATTGCGGTGTTACGGTCACGTTTAGACCAGTTAGAGCACGCGCTCAGGGACATTGCTACAGTGATTGCCAGAACAGCGGCGGCTAATTTTTTGCTGGTTAAGGTCATAATACTTTCTCCTGAATTATCGATTCACGGAAAGATGTACACATTAAGTATAGTCAAAATGAATACTCAATTCTTTTTTCCGTGAAAGCTGGTCGCGCAGGCGTTACGTAATCACGCAGGTGATAGTCACTTCCTGTTATATCGCTAACATTAATTTTACGACTTTACGGCAGGTTAAACAGGTAAAAACTCTTAAAGGATGGATAGGAATCCTCTCAGACGAAGGGGGCCTATGCGCCCGGAATACGGGCGCAAATGGACTCAGGCGGGCGTTTTAATAATATCGACAATGAGACCGTCATCTTCCAGTTTATTACGATGTTCGTCGCTTAACCTTTCGTCGGTAATTACGCGGCTAAAGCGTGAGGCTGGACCCATGGTGTAAGGATGGACGGCACCAAATTTAGAGCTGTCGGTGAGCACAATGGCTTCACACTCTTTTTCCAGAACGGCATTCACAACGTCAGATCGCATCATATCCCGGCCGGTGAAGCCTGTCTCCGGCTGCCAGCCGTCAATACCGATAAACGCCTTACTGAAATGAACCTGCTGGACATACTGCCGGGTTAGCGGGCCTACCATGCTCTCACTTTTTTTCTGGTAAATGCCGCCCAGCAAAATCACCTCACAGCGCGTCTCTTTGAGCAAATGGGCGATATAGCTGCTGACGGTGATGATGGTAACGTCTTTTTGTTCGGCAAGCGTACGTGCCAGAAGAGCGTTGCTGCTGCCGTTTTCAATAAAGACCGTCTCGCCAGGGTTTACCAGCGATGCGGCAAATTCTGCCAGTTCTCGTTTAAGCGCGTAGTTATTCATCATGCGCGTCTCAACGTCGTCGCTGTCCAGCGGCACGGCATAGCCATGCGCACGGCGCAGGTAGCTCTGTTTTTCCAGCAGATTAAGATCCTGACGGATGGTCACTTCTGAAACGCCGGTGGTTTTAGCCAGCTCAACGACGCTTACGCGCCCCTGATCGATGACCATCTGCAAAATGAGTTGTTGTCGGGAATTCATAGCATCCAATTAATAAAGCGAAACGAGGTCTGAGACAGTGGGATTAGACTTCCCACGGCGCTTTAGGCTGTCGGTTTTCGGGGGCATTGTCAGCGCCATCCTGAGCGAGAAGTTCAGACTTCAGGATCTCGAGATTACGGATCGCAGAGTGATAATCACCCGCCACCAGGATATCCAGCACGGTATCAATACGTTGTGCTACAGCTTGTGGATCAATAGTAGACATCATCTCTCCCCAGGAGCGAAAAGTTAATAATTTCAATGATGCAGAAAATAGGTTCAAAAGAGAAGGGAAAAAACGCCATAACGAAATTACCTATACGAAAGTGAACCTCTGTATGACGTTAACGTTGTTGTCGCGCTTGATATCGTTTTAGCCAGCGCTCGAATGCGGCAGCGGGCATCGGCTTAGCGAAAAGAAAACCCTGCCGTTCGTTGACGCCGTTTTTGGTCAGAAAGGCATCTTCTTTTGCGTTCTCCACCCCTTCGGCAATCACCTGCAGGTTTAACGCCTGCGCCACTGCGACAATGGCGCGTACCAGAGACTGGGAGACAGAGTGCTTGTGAATATCTCTGACAAAAGCCTGATCGAGTTTAATGGCATCAATAGGAAAACGCGCCAGCTGGGAAAGGGAGGAGTAGCCGGTACCGAAATCGTCCAGATGAATTTGTGCCCCGAGCCGACTGAATTGCTGGATCACCGAGAGCGCCAGCTCTTCGTTTTCGATAAGACAGCTTTCGGTTAACTCAACGTCGATAGGGCAGTACTCAAAATGCAGATCCTTAAGCGCCTGCTTTAGCTCGCTGAAAATCGTCTGGTCGGCCAACTGACGTGCAGAGACGTTCACGGCCACGCGCAGGTTAATTCCCTTGTCACGCCATTTTGCCACCTGGCGAACCACATCAAGCATCACCCAGCGACCCAGCGGCACAATCAAACCGGACTCCTCGGCATAAGAGATAAATTCCAGAGGGGGGATCAGCCCGCGCTCGGGCGACTGCCAGCGGACCAGCGCTTCAAGGCTTCTGACTTCGCCGCGCCAGGTCATTTTCGGCTGGTAGTGGATCAGGAGCTGATCGTTATCCAGCGCTTTACGCAGGTTGGTGTCCAGCCACAGGTACTCAAACACGCGCTGGTTCATCTCGGGGGAGAAGACGCAGAATTTGCCACGGCCATTCTCCTTGGCGGTGTACATGGCGATGTCGGCATTGCGAATCACGCTTTCCCGATCGTTCCCATGCTGCGGCGCGAGGGCGATCCCCAGGGAGCAACCGGTGTAAACCTCAATGAGACCGATTCTGAACGGCTGGCGCAGGCGGGTCAGAATACGCGACGCCATCGCTTCCAGCGAGCCCTGAGAGGTATTGGTGGCCATAACGATAAACTCATCGCCGCCGAGCCGCGCTAAAACCTGCCCCTCATCCAGACAACTCAGAAGGGCAAGTGCAACCGCCTGCAGGAGCTGATCGCCGAACATATGCCCGTAGGCATCGTTAACCTTTTTGAAGTTATCGAGGTCGAGGTACACCACGCCAACCTGCGTGTCGCCGCGGCTATTGATGGCGTCTGAAATCAGCTCATGGATCGCATTGCGGTTGGGCAGGCCGGTGATGGTATCGGTATTGGCCAGCACGCGCAGGCGCTCCTGTGCCCGCCGTTCTTCGGTAATGTCGGTCCCGGAGCAGATAAGGAAAATTTCATTTTTACCGCTGCCGCTGTGAACGAATTTATTTCTGAACAGAAACAAGCGTTGCCCTTTTCGCGTTTTAATCCAGCGTTCGACTTCGTAGGAGCTGCCGTTGCGAAAGAAACCCGCAATGTTGCGCTTCGAGGCTGCCGCTTCGCTGCGGCTCATGAACAGTTCAAACACGTTTTGACCAATGACTTCATGTTCTTTCAGACCGGTATACTCTTCGCTCAGGCGGTTAAAGCGCTGAATATTGCCGTTTTGATCGAGAATGACAATGACGGAATTCGCTTCAGAAACAACCTGTTCCGCAAAGGAGAGTCCCTGAGCCAGATCGCGTGCCACGGAGGGCGTATCGTTCCAGGCGGAAGCCGTTCCGGCCCACTCGTTTCGGGTGATTTTGCGTCCGACAAGATGGACGGGAACTTGCTCGCCGTAAAGAGAGAGGTTCAGGGAAATGCTGGTGGTCATCACCGTTAGCTGACGGATCTGTGCGGCCTGTTCATCATCCAGTACGATCTCCTGAGTCACGTCAGCATTTTCGCTGGTGGCAAGGTGCAGAGCGTTGCTGTCAGCCGACAATCGCCACCACGGGCTGTGAGTACCCATGTAACGAAACAGCAAATTTTGCTCAAGTTCGTCGATCATGATTTCTCCCGCCGCGACGCATTAGCGAACAAATTATTCATTAGTCGTCGACTTTTCCGTTGAAAATAGCGGCAAAGCCGCAGTGAAGGCATTGTTTTTCGCAGCTTTTTTATAATAAAACGCATCAGGCAGATAAAAATGCTGAGCGTATAAAACCCACATGCCCGAACAGTGCAGCACTCTTTAACTGTAGATAATTATGGCTATTTTGGGCGGGCTGGGGCGGAAAAAGTAAGAAAAATGATGCTTTTGCGGGGGGAAAGACAGGGAGAAAATTGTCGGCCTTTCTGAACGGAAATGACCGACAATTGAGCAGGTTATCAGGCGACAGGGCGCGCAATAATACTGCGGGTTTCCATGCGAACTTCAGCGATAGTTACATCAATCACGTCAGTGACTTTGTAAACCGTCTCGCCTTTAATTTGCACGGTGCCGCTTTCCTGACTGCAGACCAGTTCGTCACGAACGGCGTGCAGGAACGGGGCAGGGATAAAGGCGACCGCACCGTTATCCACCAGACGTACGCGCATTCCCCCGCGGCTGATATCAATAATTTCTGCCGCGAAGCGGGTATCGGTACCGGCTTTATCCTGCAGGAAGCGCGCGTATAGCCAGTCTCCAACGTCACGTTCCGCCATGCGGTTCAGACGGCGACGCTCGGCCATCTGTAGGGTCGTGTCGTCCTGAGGACGGGCAATGGTTTCGCCCTTAATAATCGCTTTCAGCAGGCGGTGGTTAACCATATCGCCATACTTACGGATCGGGGAGGTCCAGGTGGCGTAGGCTTCCAGACCGAGGCCAAAGTGCGGGCCTGGCTCGGTGCTGATTTCCGCGAAGGACTGGAAGCGGCGAATACGGCTATCCAGGAAACCAGACGGCTGAGCGTCCAGCTCGCGGCGAAGCTTGCAGAAGCCCGGCAGTGTCAGCACTTCTTCCGGATCAACATGCACATCGTGATTCTTCAGCAGGGCCGCGAGCGCTTCGGTATTGGCCGGATCGAATCCGGTATGAACGTTGTAAATACCGAAGCCCAGCCTGTCGCGCAGTACGCGCGCGGCACAGATGTTGGCGGAAATCATCGCTTCTTCGACGATGCGGTTAGCAATGCGTCGCGGCTCGGCCACGATATCCAGCACTTCGCCTTTTTCACCGAGAACAAAACGATAATCCGGACGATCCTTGAAGACCAGGGCGTGAGTCTTACGCCACTCGCTGCGGTTCAGGCAGATGCGGTGCAGCAGACGAATCTGTGCTGCGATAGCATCTGATTCAGGTTTCCAGCTGCCGGTGTTTTCCAGCCAGTCGGAGACATTGTCATAGGCCAGCTTGGCTTTGGATTCGATGGTGGCGGCAAAGAATTCGATATCGTCTTCAATCGTGCCATCTGCGGCAATGGTCATGCGGCAGGCGAGAACCGGGCGCACCTCATTTGGGCGCAGCGAGCAGAGGTCGTCAGACAGTTCGCGCGGCAGCATCGGGATGTTAAAGCCCGGCAGGTAGTTGGTGAACGCGCGGATTTTCGCCGTTTCGTCCAGCTTGCTGCCTTCCACAATCCAGGCGGTTGGATCGGCAATGGCGACGGTCAAATGAAGTTTGCCATCGGCGCTCTCTTCAGCGTAGAGCGCATCGTCCATATCTTCTGTGCTGGCGCTGTCGATGGTGACAAACTCCAGCGCGGTAAGATCGCGGCGCGCCAGGCCTTCGTCCTGCATCTCAGTTGCCACGCCGTTCGGCGCTTCTTTTTCAAGATTATGGCGCGCCAGCGTGACCCACCACGGGACGAAATGGTCGTCGCCAAAGGTGATGAACTGGGTCAGTTCAGCATAGAAACCGCGGTCGCCTTTCAGAGGATGACGGCGCATTTCTGCCACGGCCCAGTCACCTTCTTTAAAATCATGCTCAACGCCGCGGGCGGCGCGGCAGGGAATGGCATCTTTCAGCAGGGGGTGATCCGGCACGACAGAAAGACGATCGTCCTTTCTCTGCACTTTGCCCACAAAGCGAGTCAGGAACGGCTCGATCAGTTCTTCCGGCTCGGCGGATTCACGTTCCTTCTCGGTATGGATGACGGCCATGACGCGATCGCCATGCATCACTTTCTTCATCTGCGGTGGCGGAATGAAGTAGCTTTTCTGCGCGTCAACTTCAAGGAAGCCAAAGCCCTTTTCCGTGGCTTTCACGACCCCTTCTGCACGCGGCGTCTGGGAATGCAGTTGCTGTTTAAGCTGCGCTAGCAGCGGGTTGTCCTGAAACATAATGTTCTATTTTCGTAGCCATTGAGCGGCTGACAGTTTTACGCGATTCTCACTGCTACAGCAAGCGCTCTTTGGGGAAAGAGTGTGGTTATTCCGCTTTGCCGGACGCGACTTTTAGTCGATTGATCCAGCCCTCCAGCGCGCATTGGCTGAGCAGGTTGATCGCCTGAACGGCAGTAAGTCCTTCTTCCGTGAGCGGGGTAAATTGTGCGGCGCTGAAGCGGTCCGGCGAGCGTGTCAGCAATTCGGCTGCTGCCGAAAGCGCCGGAGGAGGCAGCGAAATCGTTTCCCGGCTGTTTATCAGGATCTCCCCCATCAGGTCGAGCAAGGTCGGTTCATGGCACAGGACCGGCGTCAGCGCCTCAAGCGTGGGCTCTGCCTGCCAGCGGGAGAGGGACTCAAGCTGATGCGCACTGGCATAGCGAAGCTCGACCACTGGCAGAAGCGAGATCCACGCGTCGGAGGACGTTGGCAGGGTGTGCGGCTGGATATGATGGCCCGGCAGCCAGCGGACGGGATGGCCGAGCAGCGCCTGAAAGACGGCGACCACGCGCGCCTGAAAACCGATAAAGCCGATTATCTGGTTAATCACCACAACGTCATAGATAGACAGACCTACCTCATCAAGCTGGTTTCGCGCCTTATCATCAATGACGTCAGGTGAGCTGGCGAGCTGGCGGGCGTACTGCGTGATTTCCGCCAGCCGTCGGTTACTTTCGCGGGAGGAGTCAGGGCCCGGCAGCGGGGCGAGGAGGGCGGCGTAGTGGTTGCACAGCCGCTGAACGCCGCAGGCCTGCGCCACCGTCAGCGCGGTACTTAACCGATCGTAGGCGCTAAGCGTTCGCAGGCGGTTTACGGGAAGTGAGAGCGGGAACAGCTGGTGACATAAGGATCTGGCAGGAGCAAGCCAGCCGGTACAGGCGGCGACAATCTCATCTGGCAGGGCTAAATCGAGCAAAAAACGATCGTCGACGTTAGCGGCTTCGGGCACCAGGGGCAGCACATCCGGCTGCGCGTGGTTAGACTGGGTTTCGTGATACCAGTGGCCTTTGCCGGAAAAACGGCGTTGTTCCATGGGCGTTCCTTGATCTCAAAATGGCGATCAATATCCTGGCGTAAGGCAGATAAAGGGAAAAATATTGTTAGGTGATAACAAATAGCAGAACGGAATAACGAAGAGGAGTGCGGAGGGGGAAAGCTCTCTTCCCGTGCGGGAAGAGAGCCACAGCTTATTTAATTTCCAGCTCGTTCATTGCAGCGATGTTGAAGCCGCCGTCAACGTGAACCACTTCGCCGGAGATACCTGCGGAAAGGTCAGAGCACAGGAATGCAGCAGAGTTACCCACATCTTCAATGGTAACGGTACGACGAATCGGGGTAACCGCTTCGCAGTGTGCCAGCATTTTACGGAAATCTTTGATGCCGGACGCCGCCAGGGTGCGGATAGGGCCAGCAGAGATGGCGTTAACGCGCACGCCTTCTGGACCCATTGCGTTCGCCATGTAGCGGACGTTGGCTTCCAGAGATGCTTTCGCCAGGCCCATAACGTTGTAGTTAGGGATAGCACGCTCTGCGCCCAGGTAGGACAGGGTCAGCAGCGCTGCGCCCGGGTTCAGCATTGCGCGGCAAGATTTCGCCATTGCAACGAAGCTGTAGGAGCTGATGTCGTGCGCGATTTTAAAGCCATCACGGGTTACCGCGTTCACGTAGTCGCCGTCCAGCTGGTCGCCAGGAGCGAAGCCGATGGAGTGAACGAAACCGTCGAATTTCGGCCATGCTTTTGCCAGTTCAGCAAACATGCCGTCGATGCTTTCGTCTTGTGCAACGTCACATTCCAGAACAATGCTGGAACCCAGCTGCGCGGCAAACTCTTCAACACGGCCTTTCAGCTTGTCGTTCTGGTAGGTGAACGCCAGCTCAGCGCCTTCGCGATGCATTGCCTGTGCGATGCCGTATGCGATGGACAGTTTGCTGGCAACGCCAGTCACCAGAATGCGCTTACCGGAAAGAAAACCCATAGCTTTAATCCTTATATTCATTGCTTATTTTGCCTTGTAATTCATAGCGTTACAGGCAGTATTTCAAAATCATTCGAAATTAGCTCGAAATTATAGCCCACTCACGGCCCCTTGTGTCACGATATTTCTCGTCGATCTCCGAAGAGGAATGCCCCAAAAGGTGAGGCGCGGGCTGGCGGGGGCTCAAAATTTCAGCATTCGTCCAGTATATCACCCGGCAGCAGCTTCGCCTCATCCAACCAGCAAGGTTCCGCGATCCATCAGCGGTATTCACACTTTCCTGGCGTTTTCAACGAAACGCGCAACGACAATAAAGAATACCGGGACGAAAAAGATCGCGAGAAGCGTGCCGCTGATCATGCCGCCAAACACCCCGGTGCCGATAGCGTGCTGCGTGCTGTCACTCGCGCCACGCGCCAGCATTAATGGCACCACGCCTAACGTAAAGGCTAACGATGTCATCAGAATAGGACGCAGACGCTGGATTGCGGCCTGTATTGTGGCCGCCAGCAGGGGTTGTCCTTCCCGGTGGAGCTGCCTTGCAAACTCGACAATCAGAATGGCGTTCTTGGCGGACAGGCCTATCAGGGTGATAAGACCGACCTTAAAGAAAACATCATTCGTCATTCCCGCAACGGAGACGGCAACCACCGCACCGATAAGCCCCAGGGGAACGACCAGCATGACCGCAAAGGGAATTGACCAGCTCTCATACAGGGCGGCGAGCACCATGAACACGACCAGTATCGACAGAACGATCAGACCCGGGAGCTGAGATTCGGATTTTCTCTCCTGCAATGAGCTCCCGGACCACTCGCCGGCCATCCCCTGCGGTAAATCCCGTGACAACGTCTCCATGGCCTTCATTGCAGTGCCGCTGGATTTGCCCGGGGCCGCACTGCCGGTAATGCGGATAGCAGAATATCCCTGATAACGCGTCAACTGCTGCGGCGCAACGTTCCAGGAAAGCGTCGCAAACGTAGATACTGGCACCATCTGCCCCATACGGTTTTTTACCGATAATTTCAGGATCTGCTCAGGCTGCATGCGGTAAGGGGCGTCGGCCTGAATAATGACCTGCTGAACACGGCCCTTGTTCGTGTAGTCATTAACGTAGTTCGACCCCATGGTGACCGAGAGCGTCTGGTTGATTTCATCAAATGAGACGCCCAGCGCTTCCGCTTTTTCCCGGTCAATCTGAAGGGCCAGGCTTGTTCCTTCCGGCAGACCGTCTATATACACGTCACTCAGTTCAGGACGTTGATTAGCTTTCATAACCAGCGCATCGGCCGCTCTCTTTAACGCCTCGTAGCCCAGTCCCGCCCTGTCCTGCACGTACCAGGTGAAGCCCGAGGAGGTGCCCATATCCGAAATGGCCGGCGGGAGAAGGCTCATCGTGACGGCATCAGAGACGTTAGCCATGCTGGCCTGTATATGGTCGGCTTCATTCTGTGCGGTCGTACCCTGCCGATCTTTCCAGTCCTTCAGCGTGGTGAAGGCCATGGCCGAATTCGGTCCCGAGCCTGAAAACCCAAATCCCAGAATCATAATGTTGCTTTCAATATCCGGCCGGGCCGCAATTTCCTCTTCAAATTTTTTAACCACTCTCAGGGTGCGCTGCATTGTGGCATCGGAAGGCAGCTGAATTGAGGACATAAAATAGCCCTGATCTTCATCCGGAAGAAAGGACGAGGGCAGCGAAGAAAGCCCCAAACATAGCGCAGCACATAGCGCGACGTACAACAGTAGCATACGCCCGGTGCGTCTCAGCACGGCGCCCAGCCCGGATTCGTACCACGTCGTGAGGGTATGAAAGCGGGCGTTAAACCCTGCCGCGAACCTGCCACCAATGTGCTTTGCTGCGCTGTGAGGCTTAAGTAGCGTAGCGCATAGCGCGGGGGTAAGCGTGAGGGCAAGAAATGCCGACAACAGTATGGAGACCGCCATGGAAATACAAAATTGTCGATAAATAATCCCGACGGATCCTTCGGCGAAACCCATGGGAATAAAGACGGCGGTAAGCACCAGCGTGATCCCGATAATTGCCGGCGTGATTTCATTCATGGCCTCCCGGGTCGCGTCGCGCGGAGAGAGTTGTTTTTCTTCCATCAGGCGCTCGACGTTCTCCACGACCACAATAGCGTCATCTACGATAATCCCTATCGCCAGAACCATGCCGAACATGGTCAGAATATTGATGGAGTATCCACTCAATAGCATCACCGTGAAGGTGCCAAGCAGTGCGACGGGGGCAACAATCGCCGGGATAAGCGTACAGCGTATCTTATGCAGAAACAGCAGCATTACGAGGAAGACCAGAACCATCGCTTCCACAAATGTCTGCACCACCTTCATGATGGAGAGCTTCACAAAAGGCGCGGTATCGAAGGGAACCGTAAACGTCATTCCTTCCGGCAACACCTGAGAAAGTTCGTCGATGCGTGCGCGTACGCCTGCAGCCGTGCTCATCGCATTGGCGCCAGGGGATAGCTGGACTGCCGCAGCCGTTGCGGGAACGCCATTTTCGCGGATACCGAAAGCGTAGCTTTGCAGGCCGGACTCAATGCGCGCGACGTCGGACAGCTTCAGCCTTGCGCCGGATGCCTCTGATTTCAGAGTAATATTCCTGAAAGCCTCTACGGAAGTGAGTTGCCCCTTCACGGTGATCGGATAGGTTACGCCTTGCCCTTCAGATGCGGGTTCATCTCCCGTTTTGCCGGGCGAAACCAGGGCATTTTGCTGGCCAACGGCGGTAAGCACATCGCTCACCGAAAGTCCGTAGCTATGAAGCTTCATCGGGTCCAGCCAGATGCGCAGCGCTTTTTCGCCACCAAACAGCTGAATTTTCCCTACTCCAGGTACGCGGCGAAGCTCGTCGCTGACATGCCGGGCAAAGTAATCGCTTAAATCGGCTTCCTCAAATTTACCGGTTGTGGACTTCAGCCCCACCATCATTAAAAAACCGGAATTGGCCGCCTCGACGTTGATGCCATTTTGCCTGACCGCCTGTGGCAAACGCGGCTCCACAATTTTAATCTGGTTCTGAAGGTCCATCTGCGCCAGCTTGATGTCCGTGCCGGGCTTAAACGTCACGGTAATAGACGCAGAACCGGTTGTGTCACTGGATGATTCGAAGTAAAGCAAATTATCGACGCCAGATATTTCGCGCTCAAGTAACGACACCACCGACGTATTCATAATATCGGGGCTGGCACCCGGGTAGGTGACAGAAATAATAATCCCAGGCGGTGCCACCGCCGGATACTGCGCAACCGGCAGCCGGGGGATAGACAATGCGCCCGCCAGGACGATAAAAAGCGCCACGACCCAGGCGAAAATGGGACGTTCAATAAAGAAATGAGGCATTAATTTAACTTCCAGATACGTGACTCTTTCAGTGAGTTATTTTGTTCAAGATGGTGTGATGGAGAGTCTACAACTCGCCTGTTTAGCGGACATGGGCGGTTTATGGAGAGAGTGTGGAGCGAAACAACACGGTTGTTTAAATCATTCTCACGATGAGGTACAACGGTGAACCGCCAAAAAAGAGAATTAAATAACACTCATAGTAAAACACCAAATCGTTAAAATCTGGCATAGCGTTCAGCAGCACAGTGAACGTAATAATGAGATAAACAAAAATCACCATTAGCCAGAAGGCGATGAGAAGTAATTCAGTGAACGCGCCTGCTTTGTTTTGTATTATCAGAGAGACAACCGACAAGGCAATGCAGCCATAGATCATGGGGGAAGAGAGTAGCGTTGCGGCGACTTTCTCATCCATTTTATGCATCAATACCAGCCAGGTATAAAGTAATCCCCACGATAGCAGCAGGAAGAGAGAAAATATGCCGATTTTTTTAGGAGAGAAGTATTTCGAAAGTTCCATGTTCATTATCTCAGCCAAATTCAGAAAGCCATTAAGCGACAGGGGTATTTACCACGTTAAACGAAAGACGGTTTAACTCCGAATAACTATTGTGGGCTGACATTGTCGAGTCTTTATTGACTGAATGTGTAGGCTGTATGGAGAAATTGCCGGGCACTTAAATTAATCCAGGAAATTTTCGCGGCCACGGCACTTTTTCCCGGAGTCTGTGTCTTATTGTGCTAAAGATATCTGATAGCGTGCTCAAAGGGATTTCACCCGCGGAGATAAAATGAACAAAAATACTCTAATCCTTGTTGTTGAAGATGAAAACGAAATTGCCGATATACTGATGAGATACTTAGAGCGTTCTGGGATGAAAACGCTGAGAGCCCGGCAGGGCGAGCAGGCGATAGCGCTTAATCGGCTCCATAAACCCGATCTTATCTTGCTGGATATCCATCTGCCCGTATGCGATGGCTGGAGCGTACTCACGACGCTCCGTCAGGAAAGTTCTGTGCCCGTCATTATGGTGTCCGCACTCGATCAGGACGTGGATAAGCTGATGGGGCTCAGGCTTGGCGCGGACGATTACGTCATCAAACCATTCAATCCTTCTGAAGTGGTCGCGCGAGTTGAAGCCGTGCTGCGCAGAACCAGACCCGCTCTCCAGCAGGCGGGTGCCGTGCCTCTCAGGACGCCTTTTATTACGGTCTACCCGGACGATTTCTACGTTGAGGTCACCGTGGGCGAAGAGGTAGTCTCCCCAGTATTAACGACGACGGAATTTAAACTTCTTACTTACCTGGTGAGATACCCGCGAAAGGTCTGTTCCCGGGAAGAGTTACTTAACGCGTGTCTGCCGGAAGGCGATACGCTCGACAGAACGGTAGACAGCCATATGAGCAAGCTGCGTAAAAAGCTGGAGCTTGCAGGCCTTTATGGCGTTCCTGAGAGCATCAGGGGGATGGGCTATCGACTCGGGGAGAAAAAATGAACAGAGATTCTGTCCTGAGTCGGCAGATCTTAACGTATATGCTGCTGCTGACGTTTATGATCATTGCCATTGCGGTACTGGGCTCCTGGTTTTTTTACTCTTTTATTCTCGATCACCTCCCCGGCGGTGCCGTTGAGGGCGATGACGAGCAAATGACGATGTGGGACTGGGTGTGGATCGGGACCGCGACAACAATCAGTCTGATAATCGCGATATTTTTAACGATAAAACTTTCTTCACGAATACTCACCCCGTTAAACGCGGTAGCGTCCAGCCTGAGAAAAATTTCTCAGGGCCAGCTGGATGCCCGTGCTTATTGCGCCAGCTCCCGTCTGGGAGAGGTCAATCATCTGGTCACGGATTTCAATGAAATGGCGGAAAAACTCCAGACGCTGGATATTCAGAGGAAATCCTGGAACGCCGCCATTGCCCATGAGCTGAGAACCCCGGTCACGATTTTACGCGGGCGGCTTCAGGGGCTGGTTGACGGCGTTTTTGAGCCGGATCCGCTGCTTTTTAATAATCTTCTCAAGCAGACTGAGGGGTTAACCCGTTTGATTGAAGATCTTCGGGTGATCAGCTCTGACGGCGGGGCGGGTTATACGCTGTATAAATCCAGAACGGACCTCAAAGGCACAATCCAGGATGCGCTTGATATTTTCATGCCCGAGTTCAAGCACAATCAGTTTGTGATTAAAACAGCGTTGAGGGAACAGCGATGCGTGTTCGATCCGTTGCGCATCAATCAGTGTCTGGCCGTTCTGTTTGACAACGCATTACATTATTCAACTTCGCGGAAACTCATCGTAAAAAATGGCGTCTCTGATAAAGGCAATTATATCCTTATTGAGGATGGCGGGCCGGGCATCCCCAGGGAATTTCATGATTTCTTATTTCAACCTTTCCAGCGGGATAAAGGTGCCAGAGATGTTAATCCCGAAGGATGTGGTTTAGGGTTATCGGTGGTAAAAGCCATCATGCTGGCTCATGGTGGCGATGTAACGTATACCTTATCGAAGCAAAACCACTCCCTGTTCAAACTGACCTGGCCCGATGCCTGAGTCCTGGCGGCAGGTCAGCCTGGCCTGCCCGCCGATAGCGGCAACTGCCATATATCGCCTAACTTTGTATCCCATTCCAGAGGGGTAATTCGCAGTTTGCCCCGTTTTGGGCTTAAGGTTATTTCACTGAAGTAAATTTCATCGCTTTTCAACATGAGGTCAACGCGGCAGTAGTCAAGACCCTTCGCCAGCTCCTGAGCGGCCAGCAGAGCCTCACGGAACAATTTCGGCTCGCCGGGCGCAACCGGCGTATTAGGATATTCCATCTGGAAGGGCTGTAAATTCCAGTGTCGGTCGTAAACGTTGATAAACTCTCTGCCGAGGTCATCCGTAAAATCGGCCTCAACATAGTGTGCGACCCCGTGAAAACAGTGAATTCTCAGCATTTCCGGCGTGCTGTTCCTGTCCGCATTATTGAAAAGATCGACATAGGGCTCACACAGTATAACGGGTGTAATATTTTTGTACTGCCACTCGCGCGTGGTGTAATACAAATTCTTCTTTAATGCGAGAGTGAGCTTTTTACGGGCCTGTCGGTAATTGAACTGGTCTTTATTTGTACAGATTATTGTGCTTCCACTGTCATGATTGCACTTAAGGACGAATTGATCGGGCAGTGTTGAAAAATCGATATGCGAAAACCTGCGGTATACCCCAATCAAAGGCACCGCTTTTACTCGCGTTGTTCTGGACGCAACGTATTCGCGGACGGCGAGTTTATCGGCAAGCATTGTGTAGAGATTATTATGGTCATAGACCAGGCGATGACATATTTTTTCACTCAACGTAGTGGGTGATTTAATGTCAGGGGTTATGCCTGATGTCTTTTTGAGTTTTGCAGTATGAAAATTGAGGTCCGTCATGAAATATGAACGGCATTTTCTGATGAGATACTCCGTATATTTTAGAACATATGTGGTGGTGTTCATTTCTTCTCCTCCGTAATGTCCCGGTATTCTGGAGAAGAACTATTGATGGATATTGCTTAAAATATGGAGCAGGGATGGAGACAAAAAATAAAAGGATTAAATAGCGCACGCAGGCTATTTAATCCTTATTTGAGCGGAGCAATCCGTGTTTACCGCCGCGCTTAACGGTCTTTTCTCCACGCATCGGCGGTCAATGCTTCACCGAAATGCCCGGCAATCAGCCTTTTCGTCAGCTCATGAAGCGGGGAGGCCATCACATCCGCCGTGCTGCCGCGCTCGACGACTTCCCCCTGGTGCATGACCATTACCTGATCGCTGATGTGCTTCATCATCCCCAGGTGCTGGGTAACGTAGATGTAGGAGATACCCTGCTTTTCCTGTAATTCGAGCATCAGGTTAATCAGCTGCGAGCGCATAGACATATCCAGCGAGGCAAGCGCTTCGTCTGCAACGATCACTTTCGGGCGCAGAATCAACGCGCGGGCCAGACCCAGACGCTGTTTCTGACCGGGGGCCAGCATATGCGGGTAGTAGCTTTCGTGATCCGGTAACAGCCCAACCATACGCAGCGTTTCGAAGATACGCTTGCGGCGCGCCTCTGGCTCCAGTTCGGTATTCAGACGCAGAGGGAAATCAAGGATCTGCGAAATGCGCTGGCGTGGATTAAGCGAGGTAGACGGATCCTGGAAGATCATGCGGATGCGCTGGCTGCGGAAAGAGTAATCGCCAAACTGCAGAGGATGATCGTCAATCAACACTTCTCCAGCAGTGGGCTCGACCATGCCGGCAAGCATTTTCGCCAGCGTGGATTTACCGGAGCCGTTTTCGCCGATGATCGCCAGCGTCTGTTTTTCACGCAGGGTAAAACTCAGCGGTTTAACCGCTTCGACAGTCTGACGATGAAACAGCCCCGTGCGATAGCGAAAGGTCTTAGTCAGATTGCGGACTTCCAGCAAGGTTTCGACCATTTCACTCTCTCTCCATGTTCAGCGGGAAATGACAGGCGTAAAGATGATTTTTGGCGCCGGTCAGGCGCGGCGTTTCGATACATTTACGCTGAGCATACGGACAACGCGGCCCCAGACGACAGCCTATCGGCAACGATTCCAGCAGCGGAATCGCTCCGGGCAGGGTATTCAGACGGCTCTTGTGCGGCATGGCGCTGCCAAAATCAGGAATGGCGCGGATAAGCGCCTGCGTATATGGATGGTGCGGCGCGGCGATCAGCTCCTGACTCGGGGCAGTTTCGACCGTTTGCCCGCAGTACATCACGTCAATTTTATCCGCCCATTTGCTGAGCATTTGCAGGTCATGGCTGATCAGCAAAATGGTGGTGTTATTGTTCTGGTTCAGGCGCGACAGCAGGCGGAAAATTTGTGCCTGGGTGGTCGGCTCCATCGCGTTGGTGGGTTCATCCGCAATCAGCAAACGCGGCTGATTAGCCAGGGCGATGGCAATCATCACCTTCTGGCATTCACCGTCGGTCAGCTCATACGGGAAGCTGCGCATCGCGTCTTTATGGTCTTTGATCCCGACGCGGTGTAATAGCTCAATGGCGCGGCGCTTGCGCCAGCCGAAACGCTGCCACCAGCGGCCTTTATAGGTCCAGCCGGGAATGTTCTGCATCAGCTGTTTGCCTACGCGTTCGGACGGATCGAGGCAGGACTGTGGTTCCTGGAAAATCATCGAGACGTTATGGCCGACCAGCTTGCGACGCTCGCGCGGAGAGAGGCGCAGCAGGTCTATATCGTCGAACCGCATGCGGTCGGCGGTCACGCGCCAGTTGTCTTTCGCCACGCCGCAGATCGCTTTGGCGATCAGGCTTTTTCCCGAACCAGATTCACCCACCAGCCCGCGAATCTCGCCCTCGGCGAGAGTAATGCTGATGCGATCGACGGCTTTAACCCAGCCTTCACCGGTTTTGAATTCAATGGTGAGGTTGCGAATATCAAGAAGCGGCATTATTGCACCCCCGCGTTAATTGCACGGCGAATACCATCGCCCAGCAGGTTGATCAGCAACACGCTTACCATAATCGCCGCCCCCGGCAGCATAACCGTCCACGGCGCCACGTAGATCAATTCCAGCGCGTCACCGAGCATCGCACCCCATTCAGGGGACGGCAGCTGCGCACCGAGGTCGAGGAACCCGAGCGCAGCGATGTCCAGAATCGCCATCGACAGCGCACGGGTGATCTCGGTGACCAGCCCGGCGGCGATGTTTGGCAGAACGGCAAACCACAGAATATTGAAGGTCGTCGCGCCGTCCAGACGGGCCGCAACGACATACTCTTTTTCCAGCTCGTCATGCACCATGCTGTAAACCGAGCGCACGATGCGGGGGAGGATAGCCAGCCAGACGGCGAACATGGCATGCGACAGATGCGGACCGGCAAAGGCAACCACAATGATTGCCAGCAGCAGGGACGGAATCGACAGCAGCGTGTCCAGAATGTGGTTCAGCACCGCCGAGCGCAGGCCATGCGTGGAGCCCGCGAAAATACCGAGCGCCAGTCCACAGAGCGTCGCCGCGAGCGTCACGACAAACGCGCCGCCCACCGTCGGGGCAGCCCCGCTTAACAGACGGCTCAATACGTCGCGTCCGAGATCGTCAGTGCCGAGGAAGAATGAGACTTCGCCGTAGCGTGACCAGGAAGGCGGTAGCAGCTGATAGCCAAGGAACTGCTGATCAATGCCATAAGGCGCAAACCACGAACCAAAGAGGCAAAGCAATACCAGACCGGCGCAGCCATAAAGGCCGATCATTGCCGTGGTGTCACCATAGAACTTACGCCACACGGTACGCAGCGCACCGGGCGTGCGCTTTTCACTGTAAACGTTATCGTAAGGCATACCATTCCTTATGCTTCAATGGGTTAGCCATCGCACCCAAAATATCGGACAACACGTTAACAATAATGACCAGCGAACCAATCACCATCACACCCGCTGAGATAGCAGCATAATCCTGCTGACGGATGGCGTTAATCAGCCAGCGTCCCAGCCCGGGCCAGCTAAAGACCATCTCGGTGATCATGGCCAGCGTAAGCATGGTGGAAAACTGCAGCCCCAGGCGCGGAATTACCGGCGGCAGAGCGTTGTGCAGGACGTTGCGGCGCAGTATGGTCAGGCGCGACAATCCGCGCGTGGCGGCAGCTTTGACATAGTTCTGCTCAAACACCTCGATGGTGCTCAGGCGCATCAGGCGGATCACCTCGGTTGTCGGCGCAACCGCCAGCGTCAGCACCGGCAGTACCATATGACGCAGGGCGCTGACGATCATCTCATGGCGCCAGACGGAATCGGACAGCCAGGCGTCAATGATGGCAAAACCCGTTACCGTTTTAACCGTATAGAGCAGGTCAAAACGGCCAGAGACCGGTAGCCAGCCCATCGTCAGCGAGAAGAACAGCGTCAGCAGCAGCGCCAGCCAGAATACCGGGATAGAGAAGCCGAGCAGGGCAAGGGCGCTGATAAACTTATCCTGCCATTTGTTGCGGTAGATCCCGGCCAGCATGCCCACGGGAATACCTACCATCAGGGCAAAGCCGAAGGCCAGAATGCACAGCTCCATCGTGGCCGGGAACACCTCCTTCAGCTGCTCGGAGATAAGCTGCCCGTTGATGCTCGACACGCCGAAATCCCAGTGCAGCAGACCGTTAAACCAGAACAGCCAGGCATCCCACAACGATGAGCCCTGTAGCGGGGCATGCGGCGTGAAATAGCTCAGGCTGAAGCCGACAAAGTTCAGGAAAAAGAGCGTCACCAGCAGTAAAAGGAGCCGACGCAAGGTAAAAATAATCATGGTTTTTTCACCTCTTGTTCTTTTTCACGCGATACGCCGGCGAACGAGGCGTTGCCGAACGGACTCAGCACAAGGCCTTTAATATCATAGCGGTAGGCCTGAAGGCGCAGGGAAGAGGCCAGCGGAAGCACCGGCAGTTCCTGAGCGAGTATCTTTTGCGCTTCATCGTAAGCGTCAATGCGCGAGGCCAGCTGTTGGGAAGAGAGCGCTTTTTGCAGCACGGCGTCGAATTCCCGGTTACACCAGTGGGCGTAGTTGGTCTGCGAATTTATCGCAGCACAGCTCAGCAGCGGCCGGAAGAAGCTGTCCGGATCGTTACTGTCGGTAGCCCAGCCTGTCAGGGTGAGGTCGTGATTCATATCCATCAGGCGCGCCTCCTGGAAACGGCCCTCAACCGGTACGATGATCACCTTGACGCCCACCTGCGCCATATCCGCCTGCAGCAGTTCAGCAGTTTTCAGCGGGCTCGGGTTCCACGCCTGGGAGCTTGTGGGCACCCAAAGCTGGAGCGTCAGGTTTTCCGCGCCCAGCGCTTTCAGTTGTTCACGCGCTTTTGCCGGATTGTATTCCGTAATTTTAGCCTCACCGTCGTAGGCCCACGAGGCGCGCGGTAAAATTGAGGCGGCGGTTTCCGCCGTGCCGTAGTAGATCGACTGCATCAGACGCTGGTTGTTGATCGCCAGCGCCAGAGCGTGACGTACGGCAGGGTTGTTCAGCGGCGGCTTATCGGTGTTAAAGGCCAGATAAGCGATGTTCATCCCCGGGCGTAACGTCAGACGCAGACGCGGATCGTCGCGCAAAATGGTGAGCTGGCTGGCAGCGGGCCAGGCGAGCACGTCGCATTCCCCGGTGAGCAGTTTCGAGAGCCGTCCCGTTCCGCCAGACCCGAGATCGACCACCACCTGCGGCATCAGCGGCGTACCGCGCCAGAAATGTTCGTGGCGCTGCAGGCGAATATATTGCCCCGCGCGGTATTCGGCCAACTGGAATGGACCGGTACCGACCGGCTGGCGGTCGAGCAGCTCCTGACGATCTTTTTTCGTCAGCTTCGCCGCGTATTCGGCGGACATAACGGACGCATAGTGGGTCGCCAGGTGCCAGAGGAAGGAGGCATCCGGGCGCGTCAGCGTAAATTCAACCGTCCGGCTGTCCAGCTTGCGCACGCTTTTAACGGTGTCGGCAAACTGCAGGCTGTCGAAATAGGGGAAATTATCCCCATTAACGTTATGCCACGGGTGGTTACGGTTAAAGATACGCTGGAAGGTGAAGACCACGTCATCCGCGTTCAGCTTGCGCGTAGGGGTAAACCACGGCGTACGCTGAAACGCGACATCATCGCGCAGGTGAAAACGGTAGGTTGCACCGTTATCCAGGACTTCCCAGCTTTCCGCAAGTTCAGGCACCAGGCGATAGGTGTACGGGTCGACATCAAGCAGACGGTCGTAAAGCTGCGCGGCGAGCGTATCCACAATCAGGCCGCTGCCCGCTTTTTGCGGGTTGAAGGTGTCCACCTGGCCACTTACACAATAGACGAAGCCGCTGTCACGAATGTCAGGCTGCGTTAACTGCCCGGGCGCAGCAAACGCCAGGCCGCTGAACAGACCGAGTGCAAAAAAGGACGATAAAACCAGACGCATAATTTTTAAGGTTTTTAGGTTCGATCTGCAAAGTGTATCGCACTTACGCCTGCTTCGTAAAAATGTCTGCGGGTAAGTGCCGATATTGTCAGCGCATTTGATGCTTTTTAAGCAATGCCCGTAACTGATGGTAGGTCAGGCCCAGGAATTCAGCCGCGCGTTTCTGGTTATATTTCGCCGCCTTCAGGCTTTGCTCCAGCAGCTGTTGCTCCTGCTCGTGCTGGAACTGGCGCAAATCAAGGGGCAGCGCGGGAGTATCGTCTGACGATGACGGGGAGGAAACCGGCGGCGCATTGCGCTGAAAAGGATCGATAATGATATTGTCCAGCTCCGTCTCGCTGCTGCCGTGGCGGTAAACAGAACGTTCCACAACGTTCTTCAGTTCGCGGATATTTCCCGGCCAGCGGTAGGCCAGAAGCGTCTCCCGCGCATGATCGCTGAAGCCGGGGAAAAGAGGGAGACCGAGCTCGCGGCACATCTGAATCGCAAATTGTTGAGCAAGAAGCATGATGTCGCTTCTCCTGTCGCGCAGGGGCGGAAGCTGAACGACGTCAAAGGCCAGGCGGTCAAGCAGATCGGCACGGAATTTCTCCTCCGCGACCATCTCCGGCAGATTGGCGTTGGTGGCGCAGACCAGGCGCACGTTAACCTGCAGCGGCTGGCTGCCGCCGACGCGCTCCAGTTCACCATACTCAATCACGCGCAGCAGCTTTTCCTGCACCAGCATCGGCGCGGTGGCGAGTTCATCAAGGAACAGGGTGCCGCCGTCGGCGCGCTCAAAACGTCCCGGATGGCGCTTCTGAGCGCCGGTAAACGCGCCCGCCTCGTGGCCGAACAGCTCGGTGTCGAGCAGGTTTTCATTCAGCGCCGCACAGTTTAGAGAAATGAAGGGGCCGTCCCAGCGTCCGGATAAATAGTGCAGACGGTTAGCAATCAGTTCCTTACCCGTGCCGCGCTCGCCGATAATGAGCACCGGTTTGTTGAGCGGCGCAAGGCGAGAGACCTGTTCCAGCACCTCAAGAAAGCTGTTGGCTTCGCCGAGTAAGTTATCTTTGTATTGAGCCATGATGAAATTAACCACTCCTTAGCGATATTCACCAGGTCAGCATAGTTCTGTGGTGAATAAAAATCAATCACACCGTGTAAAATCAATAAGATAAAAAACTGGCACGGGAATTGTATTATCAGTACAGCAGGGCATAGCCCGATAACAGAACTATGAGGATTTGATTATGGGTATTTTTTCTCGTTTTGCCGACATCGTGAACGCCAACATCAACTCACTGCTGGAGAAAGCAGAAGATCCGCAGAAGCTGGTGCGCCTGATGATTCAGGAGATGGAAGACACGCTGGTTGAAGTGCGTTCTACCTCCGCCCGTGCGCTGGCTGAGAAAAAGCAGTTAACGCGCCGTATTGAGCAGGCCACCGCTCAGCTCAATGAATGGCAGGAAAAGGCGGAACTCGCCCTGCGCAAAGATAAAGAAGATCTTGCTCGCGCAGCGTTAATTGAAAAGCAGAAGCTGGCGGACATGATCGCTACGCTGGAGCATGAAGTCACCCTGGTTGAAGACACGCTCACCCGCATGAAAAAAGAGATTGGTGAGCTCGAAAATAAACTGAGCGAAACCCGTGCGCGTCAGCAGGCGCTGACCCTGCGTCATCAGGCGGCAAGCTCTTCCCGCGACGTGCGTCGTCAGCTGGACAGTGGCAAGCTGGATGAGGCCATGGCGCGTTTTGAGTCATTCGAGCGTCGTATCGACCAGATGGAAGCGGAAGCAGAGAGCCACGGCATCGGTAAGCAAAAGTCGCTGGATCAACAGTTTGCCGATCTGAAAGCGGACGATGAAATCAGCGAGCAGCTGGCGGCATTGAAAGCCAAAATGAAGCAAGATAACCAATAATAATGTTGCGGCACCTGAGCGTGCCGCTAAGCATCCGACGACAAGGAGTACACATGAGCGCGCTTTTCCTGGCCATTCCCCTGACGATTTTCGTGCTGTTTGTTTTGCCGATTTGGCTATGGCTGCACTACAGCAACCGTTCTTCAGGGAACGATTTATCCCAGAGCGAACAACAACGTCTTGCGCAGCTTACCGACCAGGCTAACAAGATGCGCGATCGCATTCAGGCGCTGGAAGCAATCCTGGATGCAGAACATCCTAACTGGAGGGACCGTTAATGTCAGGACTGAATCTGAACAAAAAATTGTGGCGAATTCCACAGCAGGGCATGGTGCGCGGCGTTTGCGCCGGGCTGGCCCATTATCTCGACGTTCCTGTAAAGCTGGTTCGTGTGGTCACGGTGCTGTCGATATTTTTCGGCCTGGCGTTTATCACTTTCGTGGCCTACATCGTGCTGTCGTTTGTACTTGACCCGATGCCGGAAGGCGAACTGGCTGCGGAAGGCGCGCCTACCAGTAACGATCTTCTCAATGCGGTTGACGATCGGCTGGCTGAAGGGGAGAAGCGGTTACGTGAAATGGAACGCTATGTCACATCCGATACCTTTACGCTGAGAAGTCGTTTTCGTCAGATTTAAGAGAGAATATACATGAAGAAAAACTGGCAACAGGCCGGTCAGAAGGTAAAACCCGGCCTGAAAATCGCAGGTAAACTGGTTCTGATGACGGCGTTACGTTACGGCCCGGCAGGTGTGGCGGGCTGGGCGATCAAATCTGTTGCCCGCAAGCCGGTTAGAATGTTGCTGGCCGTGGCGCTTGAACCTCTGTTGCAAAAAGCGGCAAAGCGGCTGTCACGCCGCTACTTATCCCGATAATTGACGCTCGCGTTAGCCCTTTCTCTCCCCGGAAGGGCTAACGACATTTCATCCCTTTCCCTCACTTTCTTTGCGGCAGCTCACATTACTGCACAGAGCTGCTTTGTAATTGCGTTTTTCAGCCTCCCGGTTCGTTGACAGATATTTTTCAGGGGAGTAGATTGCCCTTCGTGGGACCGCTACCATGGAAAATAATGTGAACGCAAAAATTAAAAAACTTATCAATCATATTTACGGTGAATCATTTTCTGAAGCACATTTTAAAGTGTTATTAACAAAGCTTGAACAAGCTGCTGTTGATATTACAGAAAAGCGTAAATCAGGCTGGGATGAAAAAGACGTTGTTCTGATCACCTACGCCGATCAGTTCTCCGCGAAAGGGGAGAAAGCGTTGCCGGTATTTACCCGCTTTTATAATGAGTGGCTTGCTCGCACGTTTTCCCATGTCCACCTTTTACCTTTTTATCCGTGGTCCTCTGATGACGGATTTTCCGTTATTGATTACCACAACGTTGCGCCTGAAACCGGGACCTGGCAAGACGTTGCTGATTTAAAACAGTCTGCCAGCTTAATGTTTGATTTCGTCTGCAACCATATGTCAGCAAAAAGTGAATGGTTTGCTAATTATCTTGCGCAGAAACCTGGCTACGAAGATTTCTTTATTGCTGTCGATCCTGAAACTGATTTATCTGCGGTGACGCGTCCTCGCGCATTACCGTTGCTGACGCCATTTACGCTGCATGATGGCAGCGTGCGTCATCTTTGGACCACCTTCAGCGATGACCAGATCGATCTCAACTTCGCCTCGTCTCAGGTGCTGATTGCGATGGTTGACGTGCTGCTCCATTACCTGGCGGAAGGGGCGCGTTATATCCGTCTGGACGCCGTCGGATTTATGTGGAAGATCCCTGGAACAAGCTGTATCCATCTGGAACAGACTCACTGCCTTATCCAGCTTTTCCGTGCTATTACCGAGGCCGTGGCGCCGGGTACCGTGATCATTACTGAGACGAACGTTCCGCATAAGGACAATATCTCTTATTTCGGTGACGGTGAAAATGAAGCGCAGATGGTCTACCAGTTCTCCTTGCCGCCGCTGGTGCTGCATGCTGTGCACCGTCAGGATGTTAACGCTCTCTGTCAGTGGGCGGGATCGCTGGCGCTGCCTTCAACAAAAACGACCTGGTTCAATTTCCTGGCGTCTCATGACGGTATCGGTCTGAACCCACTGCGCGGCATTCTGCCGGAATCAGAAATCCTCGCACTGGTTGAGAAACTTCAGCAGGAAGGGGCGCTGGTCAACTGGAAAAATAATCCTGACGGTACGCGCAGTCCTTACGAAATTAATGTGACCTATCTTGACGCGTTAAGCGCGCAAAACAGTTCAGATGATGAACGCATTGCGCGCTTTATTCTGGCGCATGCGGTGCTGTTAAGTTTCCCAGGTGTACCTGCCGTGTATATTCAAAGTATTCTTGGCTCCCGTAACGATTATGAAGGGGTCGAGCGCCTTGGCTATAACCGCGCGATAAACCGCAAGAAATATACCGCCGGTCAGGTTGATCTCGAACTTAATAATAAAAATAGCATTCGTCATAAAATTTATTCCCGTTTAAGCGAGTTTATTACAATTCGTCGTGGCGAAAGTGCGTTTCACCCTGATGCCACGGCATTTTTTGAATCACTGGATGAACAAATTCTTAAAATTGTTCGCGTGGCTGAAAACGGTGAAAGAATTACAGCCCTGTTTAATTTTAGTAATAACGTTCATACCGTTTATGGGGACACGCTTACTGGTATGGAATTACTATCAGGACAAGCTGTTAGCGGTAAAGAGCTGACCCTCAATCCATGGCAGGTTATGTGGATTAAAGAAAACTAAAAAGGACCCTAAAATGAAAATGCCCAAAATTGTGCTGTTATCAGCACTGGTTTCGTGCGCCCTGTTATCAGGCTGTAAAGATGATAAAGCGTCTGCTGTGACTATTGAGTTCATGCACTCGTCAGTAGAGCAGGAGCGCCAGGCGGTTATTACGAAACTGATCGAAAAATTCGAGAAAGAAAACCCCGGCATTACGGTGAAGCAGGTGCCGGTGGAAGAAGATGCCTACAACACCAAAGTGATTACGCTCGCCAGAACGGGCGCGCTGCCTGAAGTGATTGAAGTCAGCCATGATTACGCGAAAGTCATGGATAAGGAACAATTGCTGGATCGCAAGGCTATCGGTGAAGCCATTGAAGCGGTAGGCGAAAAGACCTTCTATGACGGGATCCTGCGCGTTGTGCGTACTGAAGACGGCACAGCCTGGACGGGGGTGCCGATGAGCGCCTGGCTGTCCGGCATCTGGTATCACAAAGATGTGCTTGCCGCTGCGGGTATTCAGGAACCGCATAACTGGGAACAGCTGCTGAAAGCCAGCCAGAAGCTTAACGACCCGGCCAACAAACATTACGGTATTGCGCTGCCCACCGCGGAAAGCGTCATGACCGAGCAGGCGTTCTCCCAGTTTGCGCTTTCCGGCGGCGCGAACGTTTTTGATGCCAACGGAAACGTTGAAATTGACACCCCTGAAATGGCGAAAGCGCTGGCGTTCTATAAAGCGCTGGCCGCGACCACCATGCCGGGCTCGAACGACGTCATGGAGATCAAAGATGCCTTCATGAACGGTTCTGCACCGATGGCCGTCTATTCCACCTACATCCTGCCGGCGGTATTCCAGGATGGTAACCCTGCCAACCTTGGCTTCGTTGTCCCGACAGAAAAGTCCTCTGCCGTTTATGGCATGGTCACATCGTTGACGATCACCAGCGGACAAACCGAAGAAGAAACGCAAGCGGCTGAAAAGTTTGTGACGTGGATGGAGCAGGCTCAAAACGCAACCGACTGGGTCATGATGTCGCCGGGCGCGGCGCTGCCGGTGAACACGCTGGTCGTAGGAACGGATACCTGGAAAAACAACGAGGTGATTAAAGCGTTTGGGCAACTGCCTTATGAACTGATCGCCCAATTCCCGAACGTACAGGTGTTTGGTGCTGTCGGCGACAAAAACTTCACGCGCATGGGCGATGTGACAGGGTCCGGCATTATCAGCTCCATGGTGCATAACGTCACCGTGGGTAAACAAGATCTCAGCGCAACGCTTAGCAAGAGCCAGACGCGACTGACTGACCTGATTTCACAACGATAGGAGCGCTCTGCGGAAGGAAATTATGAAGACGTTGTTTTCTGGTCGTTCAGATATGCCTTTCGCCATGCTGCTGTTGGCCCCCAGCCTGATTTTGCTGGGGGGCCTGGTGGCCTGGCCAATGATTTCCAATATTGAAATCAGTTTCTTACGCCTGCCGCTTAACCCGCGTATTGATGCGGTGTTTGTTGGCCTGGATAACTACATCCGCATTCTGGGGGATGCTGCGTTCTGGCACTCGCTGTGGATGACGTTCTGGTATACGGCGCTGGTCGTGCTCGGCAGCACCGGGCTGGGGCTTGCCGTCGCCATCTTCTTTAACCGTGAGTTTCGTCTCCGGAAGACGGCGCGTTCGCTGGTGATTTTATCCTACGTGACGCCATCTATTTCCCTGGTATTTGCCTGGAAATACATGTTCAACAACGGCTACGGCATTGTGAACTATCTGGGCGTCGATCTGCTGCATCTGTATGACCAGGCGCCGCTCTGGTTCGATAACCCTGGCAGCAGCTTCGTGCTGGTGGTGCTGTTCGCCATCTGGCGCTACTTCCCGTATGCCTTTATCTCATTCCTGGCGATTTTGCAGACCATTGATAAATCGCTGTATGAAGCGGCAGAGATGGACGGAGCCAACGCCTGGCAGCGTTTCCGTATCGTCACGTTGCCCGCCATCATGCCTGTACTGGCAACGGTGGTGACGCTACGAACCATCTGGATGTTCTACATGTTTGCGGATGTTTATCTGCTGACCACGAAGGTCGATATTCTGGGCGTGTATCTCTATAAAACTGCCTTTGCATTCAACGATCTGGGCAAAGCAGCCGCCATTTCTGTTGTGCTGTTTGTGATCATCTTCGCCGTCATTCTGCTGACCAGAAAAAGGGTAAACCTCAATGGCAACAAATAAACGCATACTGGGCCGTATTGGTTTCTATCTGGGGCTGGCGGTATTTCTGATTATCACGCTGTTCCCGTTCTTCGTGATGCTGATGACGTCATTCAAGAGCGCGAAAGAGGCCATATCGCTGAATCCGACTATTCTGCCGCAGGCGTGGACGCTTCAGCATTACGTTGACATCTTTAACCCGCTAATTTTCCCGTTCGTGGATTATTTCCGCAACAGCATGGTGGTGTCGCTGACGTCATCGGTAATTGCGGTGTTTCTCGGCACGCTGGGCGCTTACGCCTTGTCCAAGCTGCGTTTTAAAGGACGCGCGACGATCAACGCGAGCTTCTACACCGTCTATATGTTCTCCGGGATTTTGCTGGTGGTGCCGCTGTTCAAAATCATCACCGCGCTCGGCATTTACGACACTGAACTGGCGCTCATCATCACCATGGTGACCCAGACGTTGCCTACGGCGGTATTCATGCTGCGCAGCTATTTCGACACCATTCCGGACGAAATAGAAGAGGCCGCGATGATGGATGGTCTGAACCGCCTGCAAATCATCTTCCGCATTACCGTGCCGCTGGCCATTTCCGGTCTCGTGTCGGTGTTTGTTTACTGCTTCATGGTGGCATGGAACGACTACCTGTTTGCCTCCATTTTCCTGTCCAGCGCCAGCAACTTTACCCTGCCGGTCGGGCTGAACACGCTCTTTAGTACGCCAGATTATATCTGGGGTCGCATGATGGCGGCATCGCTGGTGACGGCGCTTCCGGTGGTCATCATGTACGCACTCTCTGAACGTTTTATTAAAAGTGGTTTGACCGCCGGTGGCGTCAAGGGCTAAGGCGGCCAATTTTTTATCAGGAGCAAGTTATGAAGAAGTTAGTTGCGACAGCGCCACGCGTAGCGGCGCTGGTGGAGTATGAAGACCGTGCTGTGGAAGCACATGAAGTGAAAATTCGCGCCCGCTTTGGCGCCCCGAAGCACGGAACGGAAGTCGTGGATTTCCGCGCGGCAAGCCCGTTTATTGATGAAGAGTTCAACGCAGAGTGGCAGATGTTCACGCCGCGTGAAGAGGGCGCTGCGCGCGGTATCGAATTCGGTAAGTTCCAGCTGGGCAACATGATCGTTGGCGACATTATTGAATGCGGTGCAGACGTAACGGAATACCAGATCGGCGACAGCGTCTGCTGCTACGGCCCGCTGCAGGAGACGGTCATCGTAAACGCGGTGAACAACTATAAGCTGCGTAAAATGCCGCAGGGCGCGTCCTGGAAGAATGCCGTTTGCTACGATCCGGCGCAGTTCGCCATGAGCGGCGTGCGTGATGCCAACGTCCGTGTGGGTGACTTTGTTGTCGTAGTCGGTCTGGGAGCCATCGGACAGATTGCGATTCAGCTGGCGAAAAAAGCCGGTGCGTCAGTGGTTATCGGAGTTGATCCGATTGAACACCGCTGTGAGATCGCTCGCCGTCACGGCGCGGACCACTGCCTGAATCCAATCGGTACCGATGTCGGTCTGGAAATCAAAAAGCTGACCGGGAAGCAGGGCGCGGACGTGATCATCGAAACCAGCGGCTTTGCGGATGCGCTGCAGTCCGCGCTGCGCGGGCTCGCCTACGGCGGCACCATCTCCTACGTGGCCTTCGCCAAACCGTTTGCGGCAGGCTTCAACCTGGGCCGCGAAGCGCACTTCAACAACGCGAAGATTGTCTTCTCCCGCGCCTGCAGTGAACCGAACCCGGACTATCCCCGCTGGAGCCGCAAGCGTATCGAAGAGACCTGCTGGGAATTGCTGATGAACGGTTATCTGAACTGTGAAGATCTGATCGACCCGGTCGTGACCTTCACCACCAGCCCGGAAAGCTATATGAAGTATGTCGATCAGCATCCGGAACTCAGTATCAAAATGGGCGTCACTTTTTAAGCTAAGGACAGCAAATCATGAAGATCGCAACACAAAACCAGGCCTTTTTCCCGACCAACATCATGGAAAAATTCGAGTACATCAAAGCGATGGGTTTTGATGGCTACGAAATTGACGGACGTCTGCTGGTGGAAAATCTCGACGACGTGAAAGCCGCTATCAAAGCCACGGGCCTGCCGGTGACGACAGCATGTGGCGGGTACGATGGCTGGATCGGTGATTTCATCGAAGAACGCCGTCTGAACGGATTACAGCAGATCGAACGCATTCTGGAAGCGCTGGCGGAAGTCGGCGGAAAGGGCATTATCGTGCCTGCGGCCTGGGGCATGTTTACCTTCCGTCTGCCGCCAATGACCTCTCCACGCAGCCTGGACGGTGACCGCAAAGCCGTAAGCGCCTCGCTGCGCTGGCTTGATGAGGTGGCCGCGCGCACCGGCACCACCGTCTACCTGGAGCCGCTGAACCGCTACCAGGATCATATGATCAACACCCTGGCAGACGCGCGTCGTTATATCGAAGAGAACGGCCTGAAACACGTGCAGATCATCGGTGATTTCTATCACATGAACATTGAAGAAGACTCGCTGACGGACGCGCTGCATCAGAACCGCGATCTGCTGGGTCATGTTCACATTGCAGATAACCACCGCTATCAGCCGGGCAGCGGCAGCCTCGATTTCGCCAGCCTGTTCGATCAGCTGCGTGCCGATAACTATCAGGGATACGTAGTGTATGAATGCCGTGTTCGCGCCGAGGATCCGGCTAAGGCTTATCAGGACTCTCTCACTTATTTGCGTGAATGCTAAGGATGACGAGCGTGATGAGTGCTTCTACACCTTCGCCTCTGCGCGTCGCCATTATTGGCGCCGGGCAGGTCGCGGACAAAGTGCATGCCTCGTATTACGCCACGCGCAGTGATGTTCAAATGGTGGCTGTCATGGACAGCCGCCTTGAGCAGGCACAGGCGTTCGCGGAACGTTATGCTATTCCATCGGCATGGCAGGACGCTCACGAGATGTTGCAGGCAGTAAAACCGGATGTGGTGAGCGTCTGTTCGCCCAACCGATTCCATTTTGAACACGTGATGGCGTCGCTCGAGGCGGGTTGCCATGTGATGTGTGAAAAGCCCCCGGCGATGACCCCGCAGCAGGCTGATGAGATGCGCATCGCGGCGCGCAAGGCAGGAAAAGTTCTGGCCTATGATTTTCACCATCGCTTTGCCATGGATACCCAACTGCTGCGCGATGCGGTAATGAACGGAACGCTCGGTGAAGTTTACTTTACCTCAGCGCAGGCGCTGCGTCGCTGCGGTGTACCGGGGTGGGGCGTTTTTACCAACAAATCGCTACAGGGCGGTGGACCGCTGATTGATATCGGCATTCATATGCTCGACGCCGCAATGTATGTCCTGGGTTTCCCGGCGGTAAAACGGGTGACTGCGCACAGCTTCCAGAGGCTGGGAAACCGTAAAAGCACCGGTCAGTTTGGCGAGTGGGATCCTGCGCAATTTACCGTGGAAGATGCGCTGTTTGGCACGATTGAATTCTGCAACGGCGGCATTTTGCGTCTGGACACCTCCTTTGTGCTTAACATTCGCGAGCAGTCGATCATGAACGTCTCTTTCTGCGGTGAAAAGGCGGGTGCAACGCTGTTCCCGGCGCACATCTACAACGACGAAGCCGGTGTTTTAGAAACCCTTACCCAGCGCGAAGAGGCGGACGATCAGCGCCATCTGCGCAGCATGGATGCCTTTGTACGTCACGTGCTGGGAGAGCCCGTGATGATTGCCGATGCAGAACAGGGACTGGTAATTCAGCAGCTTGTTGGCGCGCTTTATGAATCCGCAGAAACAGGGGAAAGCGTAACACTATGCTGAACGTGTCTGTATTAACCGATCCGGGCTTTTGTCCACACAGCCTGAATAAATACGCCTCCATCATGGCATGCGGCAATGGCTACATGGGCATTCGCGCCGCGCATGAAGAAGACTACACCCAGCAGACCAGAGGCATGTATCTCGCTGGGCTGTATCATCGCGCGGGGCGCAACGAGACCACAGAGCTGGTCAATCTGCCGGATATCACCGGTATTGATGTAGAGCTGGACGGCGTCAATTTCACGCTCCTTTCAGGGGAAATCCTTGAGTGGCAGCGCGAGCTGGCCTTCGCAAACGGCGAACTGCATCGCAACGTTGTCTGGCGTTCACCCAACGGCAAACGCTATCGGCTTGAGAGTCGTCGATTTGTGTCGCTGGACCAGTTGCCATTAGTGGCTATGCAGCTCTCGATCACGCCCCTTGATGGCGCCACGCAGGCGGTGCTGAAAACCGGCATCGACGCAACGCAAACGAACAGCGGCAGACAGCATCTGGATGAAATCTCGGTCAGGGTCTTTGATCAGCACTATATGCAGGGGGTGTATGAAACGCAGGATCGGGCGTCGGAGGTTGTTATTTCGGCGTTTTGTCAGCTCTCCGCTAAGAGCGACAGCTGTTTCACCGCCAAAAATCGGCGTCTCAGCGTACATCATTCACTGACCATTGCTCAGGGTGACACTGTCACGCTTGAAAAGATCGTCTGGGTGACGCATCGCAGCGATAAAGCGCTGTCACAGGAGTCTTTTGCGCGCAACGCGCTGGCCGATCTCAAAGTTTCTGCCGCAAGAGGTTACGACGCATTGCTTGAAAGCTCAGCGTATGCCTGGAAAGAGGTCTGGCGTGATGCCCGGGTGGAAGTGACTTCCGCAGAGCAACAGGATCAGATGGCGCTGGATTATGCGGTCTGGCACCTGACCACGATGACGCCTGCCCATGATGAGCGAAGCAGTATCGCTGCGAAGGGGCTGACGGGAGAGGGGTATAAAGGCCACGTCTTCTGGGATACCGAAATTTTCCTGCTGCCTTTCCATCTGTTTACCCGCCCGCAGGTTGCCCGCAGCCTGCTGCGCTATCGCTGGCTCAATCTGGCTGGCGCACGGGAAAAAGCCCGTCGTAACGGCTGGCCGGGCGCGTTGTTCCCATGGGAAAGCGCCGCAAGCGGAGAGGAAGAGACGCCGGAGTTCGCGGCAATCAACATCCGCACCGGGGTACGCCAGAAGGTGGCTTCCGCACTTGCTGAGCATCACATCGTGGCTGATATTGCCTGGGCCGTCGTTGCGTACTGGCAGGCGACGCATGATGACGCCTTTATGCGTAACGAAGGCCTGACGCTGCTGATGGAAACGGCTTTGTTCTGGATGGGACGCGCAACGGACGTCAATGGTCGTCTGGAAATCCATGATGTGATCGGACCGGACGAATACACCGAGCACGTGAACAACAACGCTTACACCAACTATCTGGCCTGGCACAACGTTGCCTGCGCGCGCCAGTTTATGGCGATGTTTGGGCGTGAGGATGAGCGTTTTACGGAGAATGCCGCGCAGTTCCTGGCGCGCTTATGGCTACCGGAGGCCGATGCAGACGGTGTGATCCCGCAGGATGATACCTTCATGGCAAAACCGGCCATCGATCTGAGCCGCTACAAAGCCAAAGCGGGTAAGCAGACGATTCTGCTCGATTATTCCCGCGCGGAAGTGAACGAGATGCAGATCCTGAAGCAGGCCGATGTGGTGATGCTTAACTACCTGCTGCCAGAACGGTTTACGCCACGGCAATGCGCCGCCAATCTGGCGTTCTATGAGCCACGCACGATCCATGATTCGTCCCTGAGCAAGGCCATTCACGGGATTGTGCTCGCGCGCTGCGGTGACACGCAGGGGGCCTATGCCTTCTGGCGCGATGGCATCGCCATTGATTTGGGCGACGATCCGCACAGCAGCGATGAGGGCATTCATGCCGCGGCAACCGGTGCGATCTGGTCTGGCGCAATTCAGGGATTTGCTGGCCTGCAAATCATTGAAGGGGAACTGCATCTCGCGCCAAAACTGCCTGCTCATTGGCAGAAACTCGCTTTCCCGCTGCGGTGGCGGAACGCAGCAATGCACTTCACGTATGAGAACGAGGTGTTAACCATTGAAACCACGGCGCCTGCCACGCTGACGCTGTGGGGCAAAACGCTGCATGTATCGGAGCGAAAAGTTTGCGCCTGGAAGGACTTTTCTGTATCCGCATCTGGGACCGCTACCACGGAGGGGCGCCATGACGCTTAAGGCTGTTGTATTCGATTTGGACGGTGTGATCACCGATACCGCGCATCTTCACTTTCTGGCCTGGCGTGCCGTGGCGGAGGAAATTGGCATTACCTTCGACGAAGTGTTTAACGAACAGCTTAAGGGGATAAGCCGCATGGATTCCCTCCAGCGCATTCTGAAGCACGGCGGAAAAGAGGGGATGTTTAGCGAGGAGCAATGCCTGGCGCTTGCGACGAAAAAAAATGCGCTTTACGTCCAGTCGCTGGCATCACTGACGCAGGATTCTCTGCTGCCGGGGATCCGCAACGTGCTGGCGGAGATCCGTGCCGCGAAGGTCAAGATTGGGCTGGCATCCGTATCGCTCAATGCCCCAGGGATTTTGCACGCGCTGGGCATTCATCAGGCCTTCGATTTTTGCGCTGATGCTTCCCGCATTTGCCGTTCAAAGCCTGACCCGGAGATCTTCCTTGCGGCCTGTGCGGGGCTGAACGTGCGTCCTGAAGAGGCGATTGGCATTGAAGATGCCGCTGCGGGTATTGAAGCAATCAACGCCGCAGGAATGCTGTCGGTCGGGATTGGGCCTGGCCTTAACCATGCGGGATTACAACTTCATTCAACGCGGGAACTGACCTGGAAATGCCTGACAGAATTCTGGGCGTCCCGGGCGTATTGATAAGGAATAAATTATGGCTCAACTTTCTCTGAAACATATTCAGAAAATCTATGATAACCAGGTCCACGTGGTTAAGGATTTCAACCTCGAAATTGAAGACAAAGAGTTTATTGTTTTCGTCGGTCCGTCGGGCTGCGGTAAATCCACGACGCTGCGAATGATTGCCGGTCTTGAGGAGATCAGCGCGGGTGAACTGATTATCGACGGCGTGTGCATGAATGACGTGCCTGCCAAATCGCGTGATATCGCAATGGTATTCCAGAACTATGCGCTTTATCCGCATATGACGGTCTACGACAACATGGCGTTTGGCCTGAAAATGCAAAAAATAGCGCCCGCGGTGATTGAAGAACGCGTGAACTGGGCGGCGCAGATTTTAGGGTTACGCGAATACCTGAAGCGTAAACCTGGCGCTTTATCGGGTGGTCAGCGCCAGCGCGTGGCGCTGGGCAGGGCGATCGTGCGCGAAGCGGGCGTCTTCCTGATGGATGAGCCGTTATCCAACCTCGATGCCAAGCTTCGCGTGCAGATGCGTGCCGAAATCAGCAAGCTTCACCAGAAGCTTAACACCACCATGATCTATGTTACGCACGACCAGACGGAAGCCATGACGATGGCGACCCGCATCGTGATCCTGAAAGACGGCATCATTCAGCAGGTGGGTGCGCCGAAGCAGGTATACAACGAGCCGGCCAATATGTTTGTTGCAGGGTTCATTGGCTCTCCGGCAATGAACTTCATTCGTGGCGCTATCGACGATCGCTATTTCGTAACGGAAACGCTGCGTCTGGAGATCCCTGAGGACAAGCTGGCTGAGTTGAATGCGCAAGGTTACCAGCGTAAAGCGGTCGTCTTCGGGATCCGTCCGGAAGACATTCTTACCCTGCAGAGCAGCGGAGAAGATATCGCGGCGAAAGTCAGCGTCGCTGAGCTTACCGGTGCCGAATTTATGCTTTATGCCACCGTGGGCGGACATGAACTGGTTGTCCGCGCAGGCGCGGCCAATGACTACGTAGCCGGAGATACTATCGGCATTCAGTTCGATATGAATAAGTGCCATTTCTTCGACGCCGATACCGAAGCGGCTATTAGATAAGAAAGGTGTTTGCCGGAAATGCAAATTTCCGGTTTTTTTGTTTGTTAATTATAAAGGGAATATTTAATGAGTACTCTACTAAGAAGTGCTGCGCTCGTTCTGTGCGCAGGGGTTAGCTGCGCGCAAGCAACAGAACCCGCAAAGCAGTGGGCGTTTAATATCGGGGCAATGTATGAAATTGAAAACGTCGAAGGTCAGGGCGACGATAAAGATGGATTATATGAACCCTCCGTATGGTTTAATGCAACATGGGATGCCTGGACAATCTCTCTGGCAATGTATCAGGAAGGGCCGGTTGATTATAGCAGCATGACGCGTGGCACCTATTTCGATCGCCCGGAATTTGAATTGCGCTATCGCTTTATCGGCACCGATGATTTTACGTTCGGTCTGACCGGTGGCTTCCGCAATTATGGTTATCACTTTAAAGATGAACACGGTGCCAAAGACGGCAGCGCTAATATGCAGCGCTACAAAGTTCAGCCTGACTGGGATATTAAATTAACTGACGACTGGCGCTTTGGCGGCTGGTTTGCCATGTATCAGTTTGCCAACGATCTGGATAAAACCGGTTATTCTGACAGCCGCGTCGAGACCGAAACCGGTTTTACCTGGACCATCAACGAAACGTTCTCTGCGAAAGTAAATTATTATTTAGAGCGCGGCTTCAATATGGACAGCTCACGTAATAACGGCGAGTTTTCTACCCAGGAAATTCGTGCCTACCTGCCGATTTCGTTAGGCCAGACGACGTTAACGCCTTATACCCGTCTGGGACTCGATCGCTGGTCAAACTGGGACTGGCAGGACGATCCTGAGCGTGAAGGACATGATTTCAACCGTCTGGGTATGCTGTACGCCTATGATTTTAACAACGGTTTATCCATGACGCTGGAATATGCCTACGAATGGGAAAACCATGACGAAGGTGAGAGCGATCGCTTCCACTACGCGGGTGTCGGCGTGAACTACGCGTTCTGATCATGATTTACCAGGGGCGATTGCCCCTGGTTTTTAGCGCAAGGACGCCGCATCCGAAAAATGCGTATCAACCAAAATCTTATGCGGCGCAGGTTTACCCGCAATACGCTTGAACAACACGTTGCAGCTCTCTTCGCCGAGCTTTCTTGTCGGAATATCAAACCCGCCTGGCGCAGGGGTTAAAACGAGAGACAGCATCGGATCGCTGTAGCCTGCCATAACAACCTGCTCGGGAACCATCAGATTTAACTCATCCGCTGCACGATATAGACCCAACAATTTCATACTGTCAGTAGCAAAAACGGCATTGGGCGGGTTGTCAGACGAGAGTAATTTGCAGGCTGCCTGGAGCGCGCTTTCATGGGTATATCCGCCATCAATAACCCAGTCCGGGTTAATGGCGATACCCTGCTTCTCAAGGCTGGATTTATAACCCGCAAGGCGATCGATAGAAACGTGATAATCGAGCGGGGCATGCAGACAGGCAATTTTTGTTCGCCCATGTTTAATAAACGAATCGACCAGAATAGCGCTGTCGTGAAAATTGTCCGTATCAACAGAATAAATATTCTGGAACTTTCCTTCTACTTTTCCAATAACCACCACGGGCACACCGTATTCGTCCAGCGTGGTGAAAAAAGATTCGTTTGCGGGTGAACTGAGCATGATGATCCCTTTGATCATCTTCTGCTTTATTTTTCCCACGCACTTCTGCAGATCGTCCTCACTGCTTTTCGAGGTTTGTAAAATAACGTCAAACCCTTCCTCTTCCGCTTTTGCCGTAATGGCGTGAAGAACATCGGAGAAAAAAGGGTTACCGGCAGTAGTTTTGGTCGAGCGGGTCGAAATAACCATAATGGCATCAAAGCCAGAAGAGGTCAGGGCGCGGGCCAGTTTGTTGGGCTGATAATTTAATTCGTCTATCGCCTTAAGCACTTTGTCTCGCGCTTCAGGGGAAATATTCGTTTGTTTATTCAGAACGCGGGAAACGGTTGATTTCGATACGCCCGCAACCCGTGCGATATCATAGATGGTGGGTGACATACACCTTACTCACTCCGGACTGACAGCAATGTCGTTCATCTTACTGGAGAGAAAACGGCAATAGCAATAAATAAGAATTGATAATCAACGATCTGCCCCCATTTATTGTATTCTGAAGCCATACATTCCTGGCTTCCGGGCAATGAAGGATGGCGATGAAGCGATTTAAGAACGAACTCAATTCACTGGTGAACCGCGGCGTTGATCGACATCTGCGTCTGGCCGTTACCGGCCTGAGCCGCAGTGGTAAGACGGCGTTCATCACCGCGATGGTAAACCAGTTGCTGAACCTGCACGCCGGCGCGCGACTGCCGTTGCTCAGCGCCGTGCGCGAAGAGCGTCTGCTGGGCGTTAAGCGCGTCCCTCAGCGTGATTTTGGCATACCGCGTTTTACCTACGACGAAGGGCTGACGCAGCTTTACGGCGATCCGCCCGCGTGGCCGACGCCAACGCGAGGCGTCAGTGAAATTCGCCTTGCGCTGCGCTTTCGTTCTAATGAATCGCTGATACGTCACTTTAAGGATACCTCAACCCTGTATCTGGAAATCGTCGATTATCCCGGCGAATGGCTGCTCGACCTGCCGATGCTGGCGCAGGACTACCTCAGCTGGTCCCGCCAGATGACGGGCTTGTTGCAAGGGCAACGCGCAGAGTGGTCAACGAAATGGCGACAGCTGTGCGAGGGCCTTGATCCGCTGGCACCTGCGGATGAAAACCGTCTGGCGACCATTGCTGAAGCCTGGACGGACTATCTGCATCAGTGCAAACAGAAAGGGCTGCACTTCATCCAGCCGGGCCGTTTTGTCTTGCCGGGTGATTTAGCAGGCGCGCCCGCGCTGCAGTTCTTCCCGTGGCCGGATGTGGACGGCGCAGGCGAGTCGAAGCTGGCACAGGCCGACAAACACACGAATGCCGGCATGCTGCGCGAGCGTTACAATTATTACTGCGAAAAGGTGGTCAAAGGTTTTTATAAAAACCACTTTTTACGTTTCGACCGCCAGATTGTGCTGGTGGATTGCCTGCAGCCGCTCAACAGCGGGCCGCAGGCATTTAACGATATGCGCCTCGCGCTGACGCAGCTGATGCAGAGTTTCCACTACGGGCAGCGGACGCTGTTTCGTCGTCTGTTCTCACCGGTGATCGACAAGCTACTGTTTGCGGCCACAAAAGCCGATCACGTTACGGTCGATCAGCACGCCAACATGGTTTCTCTGCTGCAGCAGCTGGTGCAGGACGCCTGGCAAAACGCCGCGTTTGAAGGCATCAGTATGGATTGTCTTGGGCTCGCATCGGTGCAGGCGACCCAAAGCGGCCTGATTGACCTTAACGGCGAGAAAATACCAGCATTACGCGGGAATCGACTCAGTGACGGCGAGCCGCTTACCGTCTATCCCGGCGAAGTGCCCGCGCGGCTGCCGGGCCAGGCCTTCTGGCAGAGCCAGGGCTTTCAGTTTGAAGCCTTCCGCCCTCAGACCATGAGCGTCGATCGGCCGTTACCGCACATCCGTCTGGATGCGGCGCTGGAGTTTTTGATTGGAGATAAACTGCGATGACGGAACCGTTAAAACCGCGCATAGACTTTACCGGAACGCTTGAGCCCGAGCGTCAGGACGCCTTTAAAACGGCGCAGACGTTCAGCGGCGCGCAGGCGGAGAACTTTGCCCCGGCGCTGCCGGACGATCCCGTCGTCGAGGAAGGTCCGGCGGAGGCGGTCGTGGAAGCCGCTCTGCGTCCTAAACGCAGCCTGTGGCGCAAGATGGTCACCGCCGGTCTGGCGCTGTTTGGCGTCAGCGTGGTCGGGCAGGGCGTGCAGTGGGCGATGAACGCCTGGCAAACCCAGGACTGGGTTGCGCTGGGAGGATGTGCCGCGGGCGCGCTCATCGTGGGGGCGGGCGTCGGGTCGGTTGCCACCGAGTGGCGCCGCCTCTGGCGTTTGCGACAGCGTGCGCACGAGCGCGATGAAGCGCGGGATATCCTCCACAGCCACGGCACTGGCAAAGGCCGCGCCTTCTGTGAAAAACTGGCCAGCCAGGCCGGTATCGATCAGTCGCATCCGGCGCTCCAGCGCTGGTACGCCGCCATCCATGAAACCCAGAACGACCGGGAGGTGGTCACGCTCTATTCCCATATGGTTCAGCCGGTGCTGGATGCCCAGGCGCGGCGTGAGATTAGCCGCTCGGCGGCGGAATCCACGCTGATGATTGCCGTCAGCCCGCTGGCGCTGGTGGATATGGCCTTTATCGCCTGGCGTAACCTGCGCCTCATCAACCGTATCGCGAACCTTTACGGCATAGAGCTGGGTTACTACAGCCGGCTCAGGCTGTTCAAACTGGTCCTGCTCAATATCGCCTTTGCGGGCGCGAGCGAGCTGGTGCGCGAAGTGGGAATGGACTGGATGTCGCAGGATCTGGCGGCGCGTCTTTCAGCCCGTGCAGCCCAGGGCATTGGCGCGGGCTTGCTGACGGCGCGTTTGGGTATCAAAGCGATGGAGGTGTGCCGTCCGCTGCCGTGGATTGATGGCGATAAGCCGCGGCTGGGGGATTTCAGGCGTGAACTGATCGGTCAGCTGAAGGAAACGCTCAATAAAAAACCGTCTCCTTAAGGCTTTGTTCACTAATCGTGCTGGCTGTCAATATTTGTTGACAGCCATCTTCCGGTTCACCGAGTTCTGACATATCATTTTAACGTTATTGGCTTAAAACGGTGAATTTCCCATGCGTCTTGAAGTCTTCTGTGAAGACCGTCTCGGTCTTACCCGCGAATTACTCGATCTTCTTGTTTTACGTAGCATTGATTTACGTGGCATTGAGATCGATCCTGTCGGGCGAATTTACCTCAATTTTGCCGAAATTGAATTTAACACCTTCAGCAGCCTGATGGCGGAAATCCGCCGTATCGCTGGCGTTACGGATGTACGCACCATCCCCTGGATGCCCTCCGAACGTGAGCACCTCGCCCTGAGCGCGCTGCTTGAAGCGATGCCCGAGCCGTTCCTCTCTTTGGATCTGAAAAGTAAAGTCGAGCGCGTTAACCACGCGAGCTGCCAGCTTTTCGTGCAGAGCCAGGAGAAGCTCAGCAGCCACCACGCCGCGCAGCTGATCCCCGGTTTTAACTTCCAGCGCTGGCTGGACAGCAACCCGCAGAATACACACAGCGAGCATGTGGTGATTAACGGGCAGAATTTCCTGATGGAGATCACACCGGTCTATCTGAAAGGAGAAGGAAATAGTCGCGTATTGACCGGGGCGGTGATCATGCTGCGCTCGACGCTACGCATGGGGCGCCAGCTGCAAAACCTCTCCAGCCAGGACGTTGGCGCATTCAGCCAGATTATTGCCGTCAGCCCGAAAATGCGCCACGTGGTTGACCAGGCGCGCAAGCTTGCCAGCCTTACCGCGCCGCTGCTGATCACCGGCGATACCGGTACCGGGAAAGATCTGCTGGCGCACGCCGTGCACCTGGCAAGCCCGCGTGCGGCAAAACCGTATCTGGCGCTTAACTGTGCCTCTATTCCAGAAGATGCCGTCGAAAGCGAGCTGTTTGGACACGCGCCGGAAGGCAAGAAAGGGTTCTTCGAGCAGGCCAACGGCGGCTCCGTGCTGCTGGACGAGATCGGCGAAATGTCGCCGCGTATGCAGGCTAAACTGCTGCGTTTCCTGAACGACGGTACCTTCCGCCGCGTCGGTGAGGATCACGAAGTGCATGTGGACGTGCGCGTCATTTGCGCCACCCAGAAGAACCTGGTGGAGCTGGTGCAAAAGGGGATTTTCCGCGAAGATCTCTATTACCGCCTCAACGTCCTGACGCTGAACATTCCACCGCTGCGCGATTGTCCGCAGGACATCATGCCGCTCACGGAGCTGTTTGTGGCCCGCTTTGCCGACGAGCAGGGCGTTCCACGTCCGAAACTGTCGGCAGATCTCGGCACGGTGTTAATGCGCTACGGCTGGCCGGGCAACATTCGTCAGCTTAAAAACGCCGTTTATCGCGCGCTGACCCAGCTGGAAGGGTATGAACTGCGCCCTCAGGACATTCTGTTGCCGGATTACGACGCCGGGACGGTATCGGTAGGCGAAGAGGCGATGGAAGGGTCGCTGGATGATATCACCAGCCGCTTCGAGCGCTCCGTGCTGACGCAGCTGTACCGCAGCTACCCCAGCACCCGCAAACTGGCAAAACGGCTTGGCGTCTCGCATACCGCGATTGCGAATAAGCTACGTGAGTATGGATTGAATCATAAGAAAGGTGACGAATAACAAAAAGCCTCTGTAAAGAGGCTTTTTTAATGCTTATTCCTTCGCCAGCGGCGTGGTCACGATCTCTGTTTTTGTCTCGCCCTGAATCGACGCAATCCTGCTTTCGACGTCCTTCACCTGCTGCGCGCTGTGTAGCAGGGTATAGGTCAGGTCAAATTGAGCGCTGGCGCCTGGTTGCAGCTGCTTAACCCGCTTCTGCTTGCGTTCAATGGTGACGGGGTAGGCGTAGCTGGTGCCTGGCTCAATCCCCGTGACATAGCCCTGTTTTGGCGTATCGGTATTTTTCCACAGGGTCAGCACGGGCAGCTGGCGGGTATCAAACTGAATTGACGCGCCTTTGTCACCGGCTTTATTCACCACCGCCGCGAGGGTTTCATGGTTGCTGTCCGCAAGCGGTTTGATGTTAAAGACCATCTCATCAAAGCCTTTTGTCGGCCCGGCGTAGGTTTGCCAGTCGTTAACGCCCGCTTTCGCGTAATCATTGAACGGGCTCACGCTTGCCGCCGGGGCAAGGAAGCGCGCGCCTTCTTCGAGGACAGGCGCCCCGAAGTTGCTGTGGTAGATGATCTGATAGTCATGAGGGTAATCGGCATGGTTCGTCAGAACGTCATGCAGGCTGAACTGGTTGGTTCCTGGAACGTAACGCAGTTCGGTCATGGTTTGCAGATCCGTTTTTTTAAAGGTGCTTTCTTTGATGAGACCGCGAATACGAATTTCATGCGGGGCAGCATCCGCAATTTCTACTTCCACCTGGGATGCCGGTGTATTCCCCGCCTTGCCATGCAGGGTGTAAATCTGGCCGTCAGCGGTGACCGGGTGCCCCGTCCATTCGTAGCCACAGCGGACCATCATCTCGTTGAAACCTTCCAGCCAGCCAAGTCCGTTTCGGCTTTCCAGATTAATATACGCCGGGTTAACGACCTCTTTAACGGGGGAGTTCCAGCCCAGCCTGGTGCCAAAGCCCTCCACATGCAGAAGGTTCATCCCGCGCGTCGGGCTTAAGGTGATGGTCAGGCCGTTTTTACTGCTAATAACGATCACTTTACTGCCTTCCTGTTTGCCGCCGTGCAACACTTTTTGCTCAATGCTGAACGTTCGATCGTTAATTTTCAGCTCATCGCTGGAAATCTTCCAGTTTCCTTTTTCCACGCTGCTTTCAGCGCTTGTCAGCACCCAGGTTTTTGCTGCGGCATGGCCCGAAACCAGTACCGAAAGGAGCGTTAAAGCCAGTTTTATTTTCATATTTATCCCTTTTTGCTGAAACGATTATTTAACTTCGTAAGCAAATCTAATGTTTTGGCGATAAGGGAAATGTGATACGCCTCACTGAGGGTAAATTCAGAGTTGTTTAACGATCAATATGCGGGTCTGATCGCTATTTTGCTGAAATATTGAAACTGAATTGCGTTAATTTTGTGACGCAAGCTCATTATTGCTTTAACGATTCAGCGAGGAATTAATAAAAAACCCCGCCATAGCGAGGTTTTGAAAAAGCGGTATAGAATGCTAAGTAATGGTTATGCTTTCAGCTTTTCCAGCGCGGCGGTGTAATCCGGCTCGGTAGTGATTTCATTAACCAGTTCGCTGAAGACGACAGTGTCGTTTTCATCAAGAACCAGTACCGCGCGTGCTGCCAGGCCTTTCAGAGGGCCTTCGGCGATGCTGACGCCGTAGTTTTCGAGGAAATCCGGGCTGCGCAGGGTGGAGAGGGTGATAACGTTGCTCAGGCCTTCAGCACCGCAGAAGCGCGACTGGGCGAACGGCAGGTCAGCAGAAATGCACAGCACAACGGTGTTGTCCATTTCAGTTGCCAGTTGGTTGAACTTACGCACGGATGCGGCGCAAACACCGGTATCAATGCTCGGGAAAATGTTCAGCACTTTGCGTTTGCCCGCAAACTGAGCCAGTGTGACGTCAGACAGATCTTTAGCCACCAGAGTAAAAGCCTGCGCTTTGCTGCCAGCCTGCGGAATGGAACCTGCAACAGCAACCGGGTTGCCCTGGAAATGAACGAGTTGTGACATAGATATCTTCCTGTTTACATATAGTTAACGTCGGGGCTAGTGTATGCCATCCGCGGATAACACGGCAAACCAAATTTTTTCGCCTTTCCGGGCTGCAAGGAGTCAGTGATGAGAAGCGTTAAGGTCTATGAAGAAGCCTGGCCATTGCACACCCCGTTTGTGATCTCCCGCGGCAGCCGAAGCGAAGCCAGCGTGGTGGTCGTTGAAATTGAAGAGGACGGTTTTAAAGGCGTAGGGGAGTGTACGCCTTACCCGCGCTATGGTGAAAGCCTCGCGTCAGTGATGGCGCATATCATGACGCTGGTGCCAGACCTGCAAACCGGGCTCACGCGCGAGGCATTACAGCATCGTTTGCCCGCCGGGGCCGCACGTAACGCCATTGATAGTGCGCTCTGGAGTCTGGAGGCGGCGAAACAGCAGCAACCCCTGACAGCATTGCTGGGCGTGGCGCTGCCGGAATCGGTGGCTACCGCGCAAACGGTAGTGATTGGCGAGCCGGAACAGATGGCCGCCAGCGCCAAAGCGCTTTTTGACGCCGGGGCCCGGCTGCTGAAGGTGAAGCTCGACGATCGTCTGATTAGCGAGCGGATGGTCGCCATTCGCGCGGCGGTACCCTCAGCCACGCTGATTGTTGATGCCAATGAATCATGGCATCCAGAAGGGCTGGCCGCCCGCTGTCAGCTGCTGGCCGACCTGGGGGTGGCTATGCTGGAGCAGCCTCTGCCAGCAAAAGATGACGCGGCGCTGAAGAACTTTATCCATCCGTTGCCCGTTTGTGCGGATGAAAGCTGTCACACCCGCGCGAGCTTGAGCGAGCTGCAGGGCCGCTACGAGATGATTAATATTAAGCTCGACAAGACCGGCGGGTTGACAGAGGCGCTAGCCCTGGCGGCAGAAGCCCGGGCGCAAGGTTTTTCACTGATGCTGGGCTGTATGCTCTGTACGTCCCGGGCAATCGGCGCGGCGCTACCGCTGGTCAATCAGGTCCGTTTCGCCGATCTGGACGGCCCGACGTGGCTGGCGGTTGACGTCTCTCCCGCGCTCCATTTTACCAGCGGCGTGCTTCATCTCTGAGGCTGCCAGCGTAAAAGATCCACCATGGCTTTTAAGTATTTTTCGCTGGCCTCGTCGGAGGAGATCGGCGGGAATTCAGCGGTTATGCAGGGCAGGCTCAAATCGGCGCACCAGCTACCGAAGGAGCCTGGCGTTTCATAGCCCACGCTGGTCACGAGCGGCAGGGCGAAAGCGTCTGCCAGCCACGCGCCAAGCTCGGAGTGACGCGGATCTTCAATACAGGCCAGCGGATCGTGGAAGGAGACCACCCACGCGGGATGGATCTTATGGATTAGCTGGCACAGCGCCTGGGTTTCCGGCTCTGAGCCCGGCTTATCTCCCGTTAGCAGAACCACATCACGCTCCTCGGCGGAGCTGTTCCAGCGATACACCGTTTCCCCGGCGCGCCAGTTTGCTGATGGAAAATTACGGTTTAAGTCAACGCCTCGCGCATTGGCGCGAAGACCCAGCTGGCAGCCGTCCGGGTTAACCGCCAGAATCACGTGATGACGTCGCAATGAAGGCGTCAGCGTCCGCAGTGCACATGAAAGCGTCACGATGGAGGAGTTTTCATCCCCGTGCGTGCCGGCAAGAATCAAGCCGCTTTCGCGGTCTGCGTCGGGGGCGGGGAACCAGATCAGCGATGCGCCTAAAAAGGAGCGGCCATATTGCTCAGCGCCCGGCGGAAAGGCGCCGCGTTCCGCTCTCGGTCGGGTGGTTGCCATACGAAATCCTGATAAAGAAGTCACTACTGGCAGTGTTGTGCAAAACCCGCTGTTAATCAAATAGTTTCCGTAATGGCAAAGAATTGCCTTAAATCACTATTCAGGCGTAAGTTATTTGCATTTCTCTTTGTCGAAACAAATAATTACGCATCTGCTTAATACCTGAATTCATTAAAGGGGATCTTATGAAGCATCCTGTTTCGCGTCTTTTTGCCGCACTGTGCCTGTGCGGGCTCTCTTCACTTTCTTTCGCAGCTGACGTGCCGCAGGGCACTGCGCTGGCGCAAAAACAAGAGCTGGTCAGGCATATTAAAGACGAGCCGGCTTCGCTGGACCCGGCGAAAGCCGTGGGGTTGCCAGAGATTCAGGTGATTCGCGATCTCTTTGAAGGCCTGGTTAATCAGAATGAGAAAGGGGAGCTGACGCCGGGCGTGGCGACACGCTGGCAGAGCAACGATAACCGTGTCTGGATGTTTACCTTACGCGATGACGCGAAATGGTCCGACGGCTCCCCTGTCACCGCCCAGGATTTTGTCTACAGCTGGCAGCGTCTGGTTGACCCGAAAACCACCTCTCCGTTTGCCTGGTTTGCCGCGCTGGCGGGAATTAATAACGCGCAGGCCATTATTGACGGCAAAGCCGCGCCCGATACGCTGGGTGTGACGGCGGTGGACGCCAGAACGTTACGCGTTCAGCTGGACAAACCGCTGCCGTGGTTCAGCAACCTGACGGCGAACTTTGCCTTCTATCCAGTACAAAAAGCTAACGTCGAAAGCGGTAAAGAGTGGACACGGCCGGGCGCGCTGGTGGGGAACGGGGCTTACGTTCTGAAGGACCGCGTGGTGAATGAAAAACTGGTTGTGGTGCCCAATACGCACTACTGGGACAATGCCAAAACGGTACTGCAGAAGGTGACCTTCGTGCCGATTAATCAGGAATCGTCGGCGACCAAACGCTACCTGGCAGGGGATATGGATATTACCGAATCGTTCCCAAAAAACATGTATCAGAAGCTCATGAAGGACATTCCGGGGCAGGTTTATACGCCGCCTCAGTTGGGAACGTATTACTATGCGTTTAACACGCAAAAGGGCCCAACTGCCGATGCCCGCGTCCGTCTTGCGCTGAGCATGACTATCGACCGTCGCATTATGGCGGAAAAGGTGTTAGGCACGGGAGAGAAACCCGCCTGGCACTTCACCCCAGACGTGACGGCAGGGTTCACTCCGGACGCCTCGCCGTTTGAGCAGATGTCGCAGCAGGAGCTGAACGCCCAGGCCAAAACCTTGCTGCAGGCTGCAGGATACGGTCCTCAGCGCCCGCTAAAGCTGAACCTGCTGTATAACACTTCGGAAAACCACCAGAAAATCGCTATTGCGGTGGCCTCCATGTGGAAGAAAAATCTCGGTGTGGATGTCAAACTGCAAAACCAGGAGTGGAAAACCTATATCGATAGCCGTAATACCGGTAACTTTGATGTGATCCGCGCTTCATGGGTGGGCGATTACAACGAGCCATCAACGTTCCTGTCATTGTTGACCTCCACTCACAGCGGCAATATCTCCCGCTTTAATGACCCTGCCTACGATAAGATCGTCCAGCAGGCGACGCTGGAAACCACCGCGAAGGCGCGCAATGCGGACTACAACATGGCGGAGAAAATCCTTATGGAGAAGGCGCCCATCGCGCCAATTTATCAGTACACTAACGGTCGTCTGATTAAGCCCTGGGTGAAGGGCTACCCCATCAATAACCCGGAAGACGTGGCATATAGCCGGACGATATATATTGAAAAGCACTAATCAGTACCGGTTGCCTGTTAACGCAAGGTAACCACGGCTAAACCAAAAGCTGGCGCGGCTGACAGCGCCAGTTTTCATTAGCGTTCTGAAAGGTGATGTCCTCAAATGACGGTTTTTAGCCATGACGATATATCCTGGGTCGGCAGATTATTCTGTACATTCCAGGTATCTTTCATCGGCCACCATACACCGTCTCCCCTGGCGAAGGCCGTGCGATAGCCTGTCATCGTATCATCCGGTTTCAAACGCAGCTCATCCAGTAACGCAGAGAGGGGTAATACGTCTTTAGTGAACGTTTGGCCGGTCACACGTTCAACGGTTTCTGCCAGTTTTCCGTATGAGGTTGTTTCACCTGCGACAAATATCACTTCATTTACGATCCGCGGCTGATGCAAATAAATTTCGGTGGTGAGTCGGCCAATATCCGCAGGTGATGTCACGGTGACCTGTGTGTCCCATCCTCCGAGCGCATTAATGGTTTTTTCGGATAAATTCACCACATCAAATGCCGGTTCGAAGAGAAAACTGGTAAACATGCCGGTTGAAACAATCACCCATTCCGTCGCGTTCTGTTCCCGCAGTAGCGTCCTGACATCATACTGCTCGTCCCAGACGGGCTGACCGCTCCCTTTGCCTACCACATCGTAATTCACGCCAAACTGCCAGGGAAAATAGCGTTTAACGCGAGCCTCCAGTACCGCGCGAGTAATCTTTATCTGTGTTCCCGCGCCAGCGACAAACCCCATGCAGTTGATAACAGTATCAAAATCCGCGAAGTGGTTTTTTAACGCGTCAATCGTGCTGGCAGCGACATCTACAGAGATAAATTTGGCCCCTGCATCAGCCAGTTTTTGATGCGTTTCGGACTGAAGCTTACCCCGGCTGTCCCTGGCGCCGGGCGATACGATAACGGAGACAGCGCCGTCGCGCTGCGTGACTGCCGGAACCAGATACTCCAGCACGGCAGCGCCCAATTGTCCTGCACCAAGCACTAATACTTTTTCGCCTGTCGTGATATCACGTTCTTTCATACTGAGCCTCTCTTTGTTAAATCGCTTGATTACTTCAACTTGAGCAAGGTTATGTCAGATGGCTGCATTCGATAAGACGACAAGCATAAGTTAGACTGTTCGTAAAAATGGGATAATCGATCTTTTCAGGCGCGGTGGGAATATGGATAAACTGGAATCAATGCGGGTATACGTTTGTGTGGTCGAGACCCACAGCTTCGCCAGGGCGGCAGAAGTGCTGGGGCTACCGCGCTCAACCGTATCGCGGGTCGTTAAGGAGCTGGAGACATACCTGGGCATTCAGCTTTTACAGCGCACCACCCGGAAACTCAGCGTGACCGCAGAAGGCCGACGCTACTATGACGAGAGCAAACGGCTGCTGACGGATATTGCGACAATGGAGTCTTCCTTTCCCGGCAGATCCGCGCAGCCAAGAGGCCGTTTTAAAGTCGGGATGCCGCAGTCTCTCGCCCGACATTGCATTCTTCCCAGTCTCCCTGAATTTCTCCGCCAGTATCCCGAGCTGGAGCTGATACTCTGTTCCAGCGATAACGTGGAGGACATTATTCAGGAAGGGTATGACTGCGTGATCCGCACCGGGAGGATAGAAGATTCAACGACGCTGGTCGCGCGCCCTCTGGCGAACTTCAGATGGGTTGTTCTGGCTTCTCCGGGCTATATAGCCGCCTGTGGTAAGCCGGAAAATCTCGACCAACTGGAAAAGCATTACGCAGTCGGCTACCTGAACCACCGCACCGGGCGTACCATTGACTGGTTTTTTACGCGTGATGACGGCGATTGTGCAATCCGCATGAAAGAGACGCTGATCGTTGATGACACCGACGCCTATATCCAGGCCGGAATTCAAGGGCTCGGATTAATTCGCGTGGCCAGCTATCTGGCTGAGCCGTATCTGAAGAGCGGGGCGTTGGTTCGCTGTATGGAGGACGTCTCTTTCGATTTACCGCTTTCGCTTGTCTATCCACAAAACCGCTATCTCCCGCCTTCGGTACGCGCCTTTTATGACTGGAGCAGAGCGGTGCTACACCAACATGGTGACTGACGGGCGAAAACCCTGATTTTGCTTAATAGCCGGAAATAAAAAAAGCCCGTCAGAGAACGGGCGAAATAAGCAAATGATTTAGTGATTCGTTATCAACATTATTGGAGGATAACGCCGCGTATCTTACGTGGCTGAGGGCAATGCAGATACCTGACAGATTCGGTAGGTGAAACAATAAATTAAACGTGCACTACAGTGCGTCAAAAGTGGGGTAGAGACTGTTTTCCAGATATTCAACGAAAAACCAAATCTCACCGCTGAAAATAAACCATAAGCCAAATATAATAAGCAATAAAATAATTAAGGTGAGTATTATTTCTGTCTTTCCCATTGTTGCCACAACCCACCCGTCGTTAATTTACTTAAGCTGGGCATTGTAGCGGGGCTTTTCACGATACTCCAGTTTCATGCCGCAAGGACTTTATTACGCCCGTCGTTTTTGGCGCGATAGAGCGCATCGTCGACACGTTTAAACAGCGCGTCAATACTCTCTTCCGGGTCATGCCGAGCCACGCCAATACTGACGGTAAAGCGTGGTAAGCCTGGGAGGGTAATATGGGTGACCGCCGCACGGACGGATTCGGCAATCTTCAGCGCCGTTTCGAGAGACGTACGCGGCAACAGGATGACAAACTCTTCACCTCCCCAGCGGAACACCAGGTCATCTTGTCTGCTGCAGGCTTCCAGCGTTCGGGAGAGGGCGATGAGCACCTCATCACCCTTCAGGTGACCAAAGAGGTCATTGATATTTTTAAAATGATCGGTATCCACCAGCAGCAGGCTAAATTGCTGCTGGGCGGAGAGGTGGCTCAGGTTGGTTTGGTCGATAACGTTATAAAACTGACGTCGGTTGAGTAACCCCGTCATCGAGTCACGTAATGCAGCATTTTCCAGCTCCTGCTCAAGCCTCTTTTGCTCAGTGATATCATGGATTATGCACAGCATCAGTTTGTCACCGTAGATTTCAATGGGCCCCGCGTAGGTCTGGACGTGGCGGGTGGTGCCATCGGCAAGGCGGTGAATAAAATTAAGCGGCTTATGTCCGCCGGGCAGCGCAGCAATCTCCGTCATGATGGGCATGACGCCTCTGCCAAGCGTGTTAATTTCCCAGGTGTGCTTCCGGCACATCTCATCATGTGAATAACCGTAAAAGCTGAGCGCGGCCAGGTTTGCATCGACAATTTGCCCGTCACGGGCAGGATCGATTAGCAACATTGGTGCGCTGTTGGTCAGGAAAAAGCGGGCGTAAAACCCCTGTTTTTTGCGTTGATAGGTTGCGGAACGGCTGGCTTTCAGGCCTGAGGGGGCGTGCGAAGAGATTCCTTCGAAAACGATAACATCACCATCCGGCGTGACGTGGGTGAGGGAGAGGCGACAGCTTATCGGTACGTCCTGCCCGCCCCGGCTAACTGTCCAGATCTCGACAATATCGTGATCGTTCTTCAGTTCAGGAACATACATTGACAGTACGGTTTGCGCACTTGCAGAACAGGACCCTTTACGCAGGTCATTCAGCGTTTTATTACCCGTTAGCTGTATTGCGGCCACATTTGCAAAAATAATCTGTTCCGAAACAGGAGAAATGAGCCACACGGGCGTTTTAATTGCATTAAGCGCATCAAAACTATTTTGCGACATAGTATTTTCCTGTTCATCGGCACGATACGCCTGGCAATCATGGCAGAACTGACCCGCATGTACTCCCTTGAAACATACTCTACTCAATCCCGTCAGGCATGATTTTTTTGTGAAATAAATTCGGGGTCCGTTTGAATTTTACTTATGGGTATAATTTGTTTGTCTGAGTTTTTTTGTAGCAGCAGCCACGGAACCTGTTCAGCGGGCAAGGGGCGGGAGAAAAGGTAGCCCTGGAGATAGTCACAGCCGAGGCTGGTCAGTATTGCCTGCTGTTCGTCCGTTTCAATCCCCTCGGCAACGACAGTCATCTCCATGGTGCGGGCAATATTAATAATGGTTTCCACCAGCTTGCGGCTTTTTTCATTTCCCAGCATAGAGGACACAAAGCTCTTGTCGATTTTAAGCTCTTTTACCGGAAGAACGCTCAGCATCAGCAGGTTGGAATAACCCGTGCCAAAATCATCAATAGAGACGGTGATCCCCGCATGGTTAAAGGTGTTGAGCAGCTCGATGCTGCGGTCGAGATTTTTTAGCGCGGTACTCTCCGTGACCTCCAGGATCAGCCTTGAGGGCGACAGATTATATTTATCCAGCATGGACGACACGATGTGAAAGATATCCGGCTGTTCGAACTGAATAGGGGATAAATTGAGCGATAACGTCCACTGGCTGAAACCTTGTTCAGTCCAGAAATGAAGCTGCCGACACGCGGCTTCAATAGCCCAGTTGCCAACCGGAATAATCAAACCCGTTTGTTCCAGAGTGGGTAAAAACAGACCTGGCAGCAAAACGCCTTGCTCCGGATGCCGCCAGCGCAGAAGAGCCTCAAAACCGTGGATTGTCTTATCTTTAGCATGCCATGTTGGCTGATACCACAGTTCAAACCGATCGCTTTCCAGCGCCTGATAAAGTTCCTGCAGAAAACCCGGCTGCGCCGGAACCGCCGTTGACATCTCAGGGCGGTAAAACGCCCAGCCGTTACGACCTTCTTGCTTAACGTGGTGTAAGGCGGCATCCGCCTTAAACTTCAGTTCATGCAGCGTTTCGCCATCCTGAGGATAAAGGCTTACACCCGCGCTGAGGGTGGTACTCAGCGTATGTCCGCAAAGGGATAGCGGACGGCGCATATCCGCGAGCAGCGTCGTGAGCAGAGTAGTGAGCTTTTCTTCGTCGTATTCGGGAACCAGCATGATAAAGGCATCCCCACCCAGCCTGGCCAGCGTCATCTCACGGGTAAGTAGGGAGGTGATGCGCTGGGCAATGGTAATTAATAACTCATCACCGACGCTGTGACCCCAGGTATCATTCACGCGTCTGAAGCGATCGACATTCAGAAAAACCACGGCAAATTGTTTGTTACTCAACAAGGCGCTGTGCAGACAATCCTGCATTCGGATATCCATCTGCTGGCGGTTTGCAAGGCCGGTGAGAGCGTCAAAGCGAACCTGTAGCTCAAGCTGACGGTTGAGTTGGCGCAGATTGTCCGTCAGACGGCTGGTCCGCCAGTGCGAATCGATAAGCGAAATAATTAACATCATGCCGAGCAGGGCGAGCGTGGTGACGGAAACCCAGATGGATAACCCCAGCTCGCTGACCCCGCCGGGGAGCGTATGCGCCATCTCATGGAAATGCGCGGCGCTCATGCCCGTATAGTGCATCGCGCAAATGGCGGCGCCCATGACTAACGCGGCGAGAATGCGAGTCACAAAGACCCCTTTGTGCTTATCTCTAAGGCGAAAAGCCAGCCACAGCGCCACGCCGGAGGCGACCACGGCAATCATCACGGACACACCCACAATGCGCCGATCCCAGAGGATGTTTCCTTCCAGCATCAACGCGGCCATGCCGATATAGTGCATAGCGACCACGCCAGCGCTGAGGATAACCGTGGCGAAGAACAGCCGAAAGGGAGAGAGGTGTTTGCCCGTAACGGCAATATTTATTGCTATCGTGGAGGCAACGATCGCCACGCCGAGAGACGCAAGGGTTAGCCATAGGTCATAGCTCATCATCATCGGCATTTGCATCGACAGCATACCGATGAAGTGCATTGACCAGATCCCGATGCCCAGCGTGATCCCGCCGGCAATGCGCCAGAACAGAGCCGCTTTACGGCTGGAAAGGGGAATTTTCCCGGCGCTGTCCAGGGCCACAAAGGAGGCGATAAACGCCACCAGATAAGAGACAGCGATCAACACAGGGTCCCACGATATATTGAGCATTATGCAATCCCACGCCTGAGAGGGTTACCGATTTTGCCGGCCGGCACGTCTTTATCTGGCAACGAACATGCGCATTCAAACCATATTAGTTATTTATCGTGGAAAATAGCCACTTATATAAAAGGTCAAACTTACCCGAAATATAAAATATATTCTTTATGTTAATGCATTAAGTACTGCTAAACATAGTCGATAGATTGTAGCAAAGCGTCTTAAATATGTGTGCATGCACCGCAAATAATGGTATCGCTTCAGGGGGCTTTGGACCAGCAATACAGCATATGGGGTATGACATTTCTACTAAAACCCATTTTTTATCTGACTTAAGTTAAATACAGGGTGGGTAACGGCGAAACGAGAAGTCAGCGTATTATGTGAGGACAAACGCAAAAGTGAATGCTATAAATCTAAATGCCGACCAAAATATAAGTTGTGGGTAAAATCATGCTAAGAAATATTAGTGTCAGGACCTTCATTGCCTGGTTCCTGCTGTGCCTGTTTTTAGTGAATGCAGGTATCGTTGTTCTATTTTCCAGCAATCTTCCTCTTTTCGTTTCGATTAATCTGGTCAATTTCGTTGGATTATTTTTGCTCTGGAGTTATATGACGAAGTTTCTTGTGACGCCGATCAATACTGTGAAAAAAAGTATTGAAGAAGTGACCGCAGGCAACTTAGGCGTCTCTATCCCCGAGTTTGGCAATAACTGCGCGGGGCGATTAATTCCCGGGATTAATACTCTTTCCAGCAACATCGCTACGCTGGTGCGTGAGATCAGGGCATCATCACAAAACGCCATGGCCTTGTCGGATCAGCTCTCTTCCCGCAGTGCTCAGCTCTCGGTGAAAACAGAGCAACAGTCTGCGTCTCTGGTGCAAACTGCGGCAAGCATGGAGCAGATGGCGGCAAGTACCCGAAACAATGCCGATAATACCCGGCTGGCGAGCGAGCAGGCGAATGCCGCGACGTTGCAGGCGCGCAAGGGCGGAGATCTGATGGAACAGGTTGCCAGCAATATGCAATCCATTACCGAGTGCGCGCAGCAGATGACGGAAATTATCTCCCTGATCGACGGGATTGCATTCCAGACGAATATTCTGGCGCTTAACGCGGCCGTCGAGGCCGCGCGGGCGGGCGATCACGGGAAAGGGTTCTCCGTGGTCGCAGAGGAAGTCCGAAACCTGGCTCACCGCAGCGCCGAGGCGGCGAAAAACATCAAAACGCTGATTGACGTTACCAGCAGTAATGTCACCCAGGGTGCCAGCGTAGTGTCGGAAGCGGAGAAGAATATGCGTGACATCGTGACCGGCTCCGGCAACGTCAGCCGGTTAATGGACGAAATTTCTACCTCAACCGCAGAGCAGGAGAAGGGCATTTCCCAGATCACGCTGGCGCTGTCCGAACTGGAGCGGGTCACGCAAAGCAACGTGGCGATGGCGGAGGAGCTCAACGGTTCCTCTGAAGTGCTGCGTAATCAGGTGATCGAACTGCAGACGCGGACCCGAAATTTCAGGCTGGACCAGGGGCACCCCTCGTCACCAGTAGCCAGCCCTGTTTCGTACCATCAGCTCCCCGAGCACTCTCATTGACAGCTTCCCGAAGCCTGGCATGCCAGGCTTTTTTATTCCCAAAATATAGCGTGTACAATTCCTGAGCGATTTCAGCGCGATGCGAAACATAGTTGTTGCTTAACCCCTGATGGAAGCTAGACTGACATCGAAAGAGCCAAACAGGGGAGGCGCTGTGGAGAGCATTAAAGGATCCGAACTTAACGTTCCTGACGCAGTTTTTGCGTGGGTGCTGGACGGTCGCGGCGGCGCCCGACCGCTGGAAGATGATGATGTCATTGATAAAGAGCATCCCTGCTGGCTACATCTGAACTATACCCACCCGGACAGTGCTGACTGGCTGGCCTCGACTCCGCTGCTGCCTAACAACGTACGTGATGCGCTGGCGGGGGAAAGCCTGCGGCCTCGCGTAAGCAGGATGGGTGACGGGACGCTTATCACCCTGCGCTGTATAAACGGCAGCACGGATGAACGTCCCGATCAGCTGGTTGCGATGCGCGTCTATATGGACGATGGGCTGATTGTTTCCACACGTCAGCGTAAGGTTCTGGCGCTGGATGACATTGTGAACGACCTCAAAGAGGGGACCGGACCGGTTGACTGCGGCAGCTGGCTGGTGGACGTCTGTGACGCCCTGACCGATCATGCGAGCGAATTTATTGAAGAGCTGCACGATAAAATCATTGACCTGGAAGATAATCTGCTCGATCAGCAGATCCCGCCGCGCGGCTTTCTGGCGCTATTGCGCAAGCAGCTGATCGTGATGCGTCGGTATATGACGCCACAACGGGATGTGTATGCCCGTCTGGCCAGTGAAAGACTCAACTGGATGAATGACGATCAGCGCCGCCGGATGCAGGACATTGCTGACAGGCTGGGCCGCGGGCTGGATGAGATCGATTCCTGTATCGCCCGAACGGCGGTGATGGCGGATGAAATCGCGCAGGTGATGCAGGAGTCGCTGGCGAGAAGAACCTACACGATGTCCCTGATGGCGATGGTCTTTTTACCCAGCACATTTCTGACAGGGCTTTTTGGCGTCAATCTGGGCGGTATACCCGGCGGCGAATATCGGTACGGCTTCACCGCGTTTTGCGTCATGTTAGTTGTTTTGATTGGTGGTGTTGCATGGTGGTTGCATCGTAGTAAATGGCTGTAAATTTACGATTTTTTCACCTTTTTCGAGGATTAAAACGCTCTTTTAATTGAGCGAAGTCAATAAACATCACCCCCGTAAGGTGCAATATTACTCCCGCAGGTGAATGCAACGTCAAGCGATGGGCGTTGCGCTCCATATTGTCTTACTTCCTTTTTTGAATTACTGCATAGCACAATTGATTCGTACGACGCCGACTTTATAGTCGGCTTTTTTTTGCCTCCTGTTTCTCAGCGTCTACCCTAAAAGGGACGACAGCAAATCCTGGAGGGAAAAATGAGCATTTTACTCGCTCTGCTACTGCAACACGCGCGTCAGTCCGATCCTGTCCCCACCGATCCCGTGCCGATGCCCGATCCCATTCCGCGTCCGCAGCCGATGCCAGACCCGCCGCCGGACGAAGAACCGATTAAATTGTCGCATCGAACCCCGAGATCTGCGAGGATACGCGCCATCTGACCGTAAAGATGACCACGAGAGATTATTGTGACCGCTTTTTCTACCCTGAATGTTCTGCCTGCCGCCCAACTCGACAACCTCAACGAGTTGGGATACCTCACGATGACGCCTGTTCAGGCGGCCGCGCTGCCCGCTATCCTTGAAGGCCGGGATGTGCGTGTGCGGGCGAAAACGGGCAGTGGGAAAACGGCCGCTTTCGGTCTTGGTCTGCTGCAGCATATTGACGCGTCGCTGTTTCAGACCCAGTCACTGGTGCTGTGCCCGACCCGCGAGCTGGCAGACCAGGTCGCGGGTGAACTGCGTCGCCTGGCGCGTTTCCTGCCCAATACCAAGATCTTAACCCTCTGCGGTGGGCAGCCGTTTGGCGCACAGCGCGATTCGCTCCAGCACGCGCCGCACATTATTGTCGCGACGCCCGGCCGCCTGCTTGATCACCTGCAAAAAGGCACCGTTTCGCTCGATGCCTTAAGCACGCTGGTGATGGACGAGGCGGACAGGATGCTGGATATGGGCTTCAGCGATGCCATTGATGAAGTGATCCGCTTCGCGCCGGCCGATCGTCAGACGCTGCTGTTCTCTGCGACCTGGCCTGAAGCCATCGCCGCGATCAGCGGTCGCGTGCAGAATAATCCGCTCACCATTGAGATCGACAGCGTCGATGCTCTGCCGGCCATCGAACAGCAGTTCTTTGAAACCTCGCAGCAGGGAAAAATCCCGCTCCTGCAGAAACTGCTGAGCCAGCACCAGCCTGCATCATGCGTGGTGTTCTGTAATACCAAAAAAGACTGCCAGGCGGTTTGTGATGCCCTGAATGCGGCGGGGCAGAGCGCACTGTCTCTGCATGGCGATCTGGAACAGCGCGATCGCGATCAAACGCTGGTGCGTTTCGCCAACGGCAGCGCCCGCGTGCTGGTCGCGACCGACGTCGCCGCCCGCGGTCTGGACATCAAATCCCTTGAACTGGTGGTGAACTATGAACTGGCCTGGGACCCGGAAGTGCACGTCCATCGTATTGGTCGCACTGCTCGCGCCGGAAACAGCGGCCTGGCCATCAGCTTCTGCGCACCGGAAGAGGCGCAGCGTGCCAATATTCTTGCTGAAATGTTGCTGATCAAGCTGAACTGGGTGAACGCGCCGGGCAGCATCAAACTCGTGCCGCTGGAGGCGGAAATGGCGACGTTGTGCATTGATGGCGGCAAAAAGGCCAAGATGCGTCCGGGTGATGTATTAGGCGCGCTGACCGGCGATGTGGGTCTGGAAGGGGCGGATATCGGGAAGATTGTGGTGCATCCGGCACATGTTTATGTGGCCGTTCGCCAGGCGGTTGCCCACAAGGCGTGGAAGCAGCTGCAAAACGGCAAGATTAAAGGCAAAACCTGCCGCGTACATCTGCTGAAATAAGGCATAAAGCGTCTCAGAAGGTCTTTCTGAGACGCCCATCGCTTATTTCACTTCAAGCACGTTCAGACGCAACTCTTCGAACTGATTGTCCTCGTCTTCCGGCTGCCAGCCCGCAGGCTGCATTGGGATCTCTTCCCGGTCAAACGCCAGATCGCCACCATTCACCACCTCCGAGCCGTGGTTGATACCTTTGAAGTCGAACAGCTCTACGTCAGCGAGGTGGGAAGGAACCACGTTCTGCATCGCGCTGAACATGGTCTCAATACGGCCCGGATAACGTTTGTCCCAGTCGCGCAGCATGTCGCCAATCACCTGACGCTGCAGGTTCGGCTGTGAGCCGCACAGATTGCATGGAATGATCGGGAACCCTTTCGCCTGAGAAAAACGTTCAATGTCTTTTTCCCGGCAGTAGGCAAGCGGGCGGATCACAATATGCTTGCCGTCATCGCTCATCAGCTTAGGCGGCATGCCTTTCATCTTGCCGCCGTAGAACATGTTCAGGAACAGCGTTTGCAGGATATCGTCGCGGTGATGGCCCAGCGCAATTTTGGTCGCGCCCAGTTCCGTTGCGGTACGATAGAGAATGCCGCGGCGCAGACGAGAGCAAAGCGAGCAGGTGGTTTTCCCTTCCGGAATCTTCTCTTTCACGATGCCGTAGGTGTTTTCTTCGACGATTTTATACTCAACGCCCAACTGCTCCAGATATTCCGGCAGAATGTGCTCCGGGAAACCCGGCTGTTTCTGGTCAAGGTTGACCGCCACCAGAGAAAAATTCACCGGCGCGCTTTGCTGAAGATTACGCAGGATCTCCAGCATGGTGTAGCTGTCTTTACCCCCTGACAGGCAAACCATGATGCGGTCGCCTTCTTCAATCATGTTGAAGTCTGCAATGGCTTCGCCCACGTTACGGCGCAGGCGCTTTTGCAGTTTATTCAGGTTGTATTGCTCTTTCTTTGTATTTGATTGATTTTCTTGCATTTATTACTACCTTCGGAGCCAGTAGGGGCATAATAGGGGCAAAAATTATTCAGCGTGCCAGCTTATCGTTAAGCATCAGCACCTGTTCGCCATTCATTTCTTCAATCCACGCACCGTAGACTTCATAAACCATTTGCGCGTTTTCATGCCCCATCTGGCTGGCTATGAAAGACGGGTTAGCGCCGGCAGATAAAAGCCAGCAGGCAAAAGTATGCCGCGTATGGTACGGATTCCGGCGGCGAATACCAGCACGTTTTACAGCTGCGTTAAATCTGGAGCCGATACTCGATAAAGAGTAGTAGGCCTTCTGTATGCCCTTGCGCATCCTGGGCATGAAAACAAATCGCAGATTTTGATATTCCATCGCACCATACTCACGGTGATGAAACACAATCTCGGTTTTGGGCTGTAACGAAGTCAGTGTACGCTGTGCCTTCAAGGCCTCTAGTGCTGGCTCTAATAGCGTGATAACTCGGTCACCTGCTTCGGTTTTTGGTGGGCCGAACATGCCCAACGCATTAAGATTGCGCTGTATATTAGCCGTACCTTTTTCCCAGTCGATATCTTCCCAGGCAAGAGCTGCAAGCTCCCCATGAAGACGGTCCGGCTGAAAATTATGTTAACTGGCTTTCTGGTAACTACTATTCTGGCACATGGAGGCTTGGCGCTGTACGTGGGTCAGGACCCGATTTAGCCCGTGTACAAATGAACATCTATGATGGTGTAAGTACCAATGCTGATTTCCGCTGGTACCCATACGGAGCGTTTCAGTCAAAAATCCATATTGGCCCTGGGGAAGGATACGGTGGCGGTTACCAAGATATTGTTAACGGCTACAGCACGAACACATCGTTTGCACGCCCAAACCTATCAACTCCAAACGATAGTGGATTTGTACCATTTGGCAGGTGGCATACCTATTGCTCAGGGGGGTATCACGCCGTTACCGCTCTTGGATCTATTTCCCAGGGGAAAAGCAACTGGCCATCTATTGAACTTGTAACCATTGGTGATAGCGGATCTGCAGGAACGCGTATTTTCTCGTTTAATACCGTTACCGCGGATATTTCAGTTTCAGGCAGTGGTGGTTTTGGGGGCAATTATATTTTCTCTAAACAACCAAACTGTGATATCGAACTGAAACATAGTGTGAAATACGATGATGGTTATCAGTCATACGAGAATATCAAGAAATTCCTGCCAGCAACTTACGTATACAACGATGACCCTTTGGAGAGAGTTCGCCGAGGTGTTATCGCTCAGGATGTCATGAAGATCGACAGAGAGTACGTAACGTTGGTCCCTGCAGCACCGAAATTTGATGGTGAAGGCAACAGGGTTGATGCTGACGATACGTTAGCGCTGGATAGCAACGTCATCATGCTTGATACCGTGTTGGCACTGAACTACGTCATTAAACAGCTGGAGGCAACACAGAAAGAGCTCCAGGAGCTTAAGCAAAAATAGCGGAATCATGAAGACTTAGCTTTCAGCCGCAGCCCGTTCTGGCATTTAACGGGTTTTGTCTCCCTCAGATCTGCTTACATCTGCGCCATTATTGAAAAATTTACAAAAGAGATAATTCGAAACGAGAGATAAACTTAGAAACGAAACGGCGAAGCTTTAAGCAGTGACGATAGGGCCTGTATCTTGCGGACACTTACAAATAAAACTACTGTATATAAAAACAGTATTTGAGGTGTGTGCAATGGAATTCATCAGGCCAACAGAACTGCGAGAAATTATCGCTCTTCCGCTTTTCAGTGACTTAGTACAGTGTGGTTTCCCAAGCCCCGCAGCTGATTACGTTGAACAGCGTATCGATCTCAATGAGTTACTTGTCGCTCACCCGAGCTCTACATATTTCGTCAAAGCCGCGGGGGATTCAATGATCGAAGCCGGGATAAGCGACGGTGATCTGCTGGTGGTGGATAGTTCGCGCACGGCTGAGCACGGTGACATTGTCATCGCCGCGGTTGAAGGGGAATTCACTGTTAAGCGTTTGCAGTTACGCCCGACCGTTCAGCTCAACCCTATGAATAGCGCCTACAGTCCTATAGTTGTTGGCAGCGAGGACACCCTGAACGTCTTCGGCGTCGTGACTTTTATCGTTAAATCGGCGAGCTGAACATGTTTGCGCTCTGTGATGTGAATTCGTTCTACGCATCATGCGAGACTGTATTCAGGCCGGACCTGAGAGGGCGGCCGGTTGTCGTTCTCTCAAATAATGATGGCTGCGTAATCGCGCGCAGCGCCGAGGCCAAAGCCGCTGGAATTACTATGGGAGAGCCGTTCTTTAAGCAAAAGGAGCTATTCCGGCGCGCTGGCGTTGTCTGCTTCAGCAGCAACTATGAGCTGTATGCTGATATGTCGAACCGGGTAATGACGACGCTGGAGGAAATGAGTCCCCGCGTCGAAATTTACAGTATCGATGAAGCTTTTTGTGACCTGACTGGTGTTCGAAATTGTCGTGACCTGACAGACTTCGGGAAAGAGATCCGCGCTACAGTTCTGAAGCGTACGCACCTGACGGTGGGTATTGGCATTGCCCAGACAAAGACACTGGCGAAGCTGGCAAACCATGCCGCCAAAAAATGGCAGCGGCAAACGGGCGGGGTAGTGGACCTATCCAATATCGATCGCCAGCGCCGACTGCTTGCTCTGGTTCCGGTGGAGGACGTCTGGGGAGTCGGCAGGCGCATCAGCAAGAAGCTGAACGCTATGGGCATTAAAACGGCTCTGGACCTCTCTGAGCAGAGTACGTGGATTATTCGAAAGCACTTTAATGTCGTCCTTGAGCGAACTGTCCGGGAGCTGCGCGGCGAGCCCTGTCTCGATCTGGAGGAATTTGCGCCTACAAAGCAGGAAATCGTCTGCAGCCGGTCTTTCGGTGAACGCGTCACTGAATACGAACAAATGAGGCAGGCCATTTGCTCCTATGCCGCCAGAGGCGCTGAAAAGCTACGCGGTGAGCATCAGTATTGCCGGTTTATCTCGGCCTTCGTGAAAACCTCACCTTTTGCGCTTAACGAGCCATATTACGGTAATAGTGCGTCAATGAAGCTTCTTACACCTACACAGGATTCCCGCGACATCATCAACGCCGCGGTAAAGTGCCTGGACAAAATCTGGAAGGAAGGTCACCGGTATCAGAAGGCAGGAATCATGCTTGGGGATTTTTTCAGCCAAGGGGTAGCACAGCTCAACTTGTTTGACGAGAACGCCCCGAGGGCAGGTAGCGAAAGGTTGATGGAGGTGCTGGATCATCTGAACGCGAAAGACGGTAAAGGAACGCTTTACTTTGCCGGGCAGGGTATACAGCAGCACTGGCAGATGAAACGGGAAATGTTATCTCCGCGTTATACTACAAGATATTCAGATCTCTTAAAAATAAGGTGATTCTCTAATCGGCCCGTTCAGAGATTTATGATGTAAATAAGCCCCTGCAAGTACACAGGGGTTTACGGATATGATGCCGGGTGCCTCCCGGTGAGTCATTGAACTAACCACTCTTGACTCGCTGCTTCAGAAATACATGATGAGCCGCTTGATACATAATTCATCAGGTTAATTAGCCCTGCCGCTGAGGAGGATTCATCATCAAATCCAATGTAACAGCTACATTCAATAAATGATACGGTATTTATTGAGGTTTTACATACTTTTTGCCGCGTCCACGTTCAAATTATTTTAAGTGATGATAATTTTAAAAGTGGTAATCATCTTTTACTTTTGAGTCTTGAAGCAATAGTTGATGTTTTGTCTTCCGGGCTGATCATTAGTAAAGTCGTCGTTGGGGATGATTCTAAACATATAATCCTATGAAGCATTTGATAGAGTCATTTTTTTAATTTCTTTGCTCCATCTTTTTCGGACTCCGATTAAGAAACTGCTTGACCTTGTAAATCGAGGAATGAGTGTAATGGAAGTTTAACTCCTCTGTTTGATTTGCAAGAAAATAAATGGTTGTGTGTATTATGAAAAAAAAGCCTGCGATTAGCAGGCGTTAATAATAAATAATTACTATTATAATTGTGATTTTTTACACTGGTCTTGCCTGTGTGTCTGGGTATCTTAAAGATACTTCTGGGCTGCATCTAGTATTTCCTGAGAAGTAAGTTCTCGATCTGATGCAACATAAACAACTTCATGGTCACCTGTTAAAGAGGGAAAACCGGCTGACATGATCTGAAGGTTTACCTCTTCTCCATTAGGATATTCTTCGCGTATTGACGTCACGCCTTTAAGTACAGTGATAACTTTACTTGGTTTACCATTAAAGAAAATGATTACTTTTTTCATATATCCCACTGTATTTGATGGCTTTTTGAGATTCGTGGTTGTTCGAAAGGGTTTGGCTTATTCACGTTATGTCACCTCTCTCGAAATTAAAACAAGCATTATGCTGCCTTTACGTGTACTGTAGCGGTCCATTTGAACTGGAGAAGTCTATGTCTGCACGTAAAAACTCTCAATTCCGCCGAAATTATTTAGTAAAATGCCCTTGTCCAATCTGCTCAAAAGATTCTGAACATAGTTACAATCGTGTACAAAAGGGGGCTCAGCTGGTGTGCCCATACTGTAGCGCTTTGTTCAAATCTTCCCAGCGCTTCTAAAAAACAATAATAGAATAAATAAGAAGTGATGCTTTTGGAGGCTGCCTAACCTCTTACGCACTTTAATGTTTTATAAGCAGTTAGCTTCTGCTTTGAGACTGTTCATGCAGCAGTCCTGCATTTCATCACATCGGTCAGCAAACTTGATGGTAAGTAAATATGCTGGCCTGTTGTAATGATGTGAGTAACCGAACATCACCTTTCACTGATAAAGTCATGCTGGCTTAAGTAAACCATCTAAAATTATCTATCGCAAAGTGTTACATTGGCAGCGATTGGACCTTTAGTTCCAGCTATGATAGCGAATTTGACTTTTTGTCCTTCAAAAAGGGTATTAAATGTTTCTCCCCGCAGGGAAGAAGTGTGAACAAGAACATCTTTACTTCCATCAAGTGGGGAGATAAAGCCAAACCCCTTATCTTCGTTAAACCACTTAACAAGACCTATGATTTTAGATGACATACAAACTCCGTTTGAACATTTCAAACTGACAAGCAAGCTCATGATAAGAAACGTATGCTGGTATATGTATGGACTCAAAAGGAGGGATATCAGAGATAACACCTAGTTATGAGAACGGCTTTTGGAAAAGTTAGATTCATCATCGCAATGAATCAGCCAAACCATTAAGGCACGTGCTGAAAGATTAAGCAAATTTTATTTTAGCCTTCCGGAAGTCCAATAAAATAGGTTTGGCTATTATTAACCAATCCTGTATAGTCAAATCTGGATTGCCATTAGGAAAATATTTGTCTCGTAAAATGACAGGAATTGTCAAAAGTTTTGACTTCAAGAGCGGAAAGGGATTGATTATCCCATCAGATGGCAGGAAAGATGTTTTTTTACATATTTCCGCATTTAGTAATAATGAAAGCCAAACGTTAAAACTTGGCGTTCGTGTTGAATTTTATCGTATAAATGGGCTTAGTGGTCCGATGGCTGCAAATATATTTCTTTCTTAAAGGGAGATAATATTAAACCAAATATAAAGTACACATCAAAAGTACATCAGATTATATATCTATTTGTTCTATCAATTTTCTCCCCTGATTTTTTACATTTCCTACTTCACGGGTCACAGCATGCCAGACAAACATCTCAGCTGGTACAGAGCCGTCAGATACAATCTCTTCCGCTTCTTTTCCTCCAGCATCCTGGCGCATCCATTCCCGGGCCGCTTCTGGCGATAGGACCAGGGGCCGGCGGTCGTGAATATCCACTAGGCCTTTGTCAGCGGCAGATGTTACTATCAGAAAACCTTCTGCTTCATCGCCTCGCTCAAACGGTATGCTGCCGATCGCGGCCATAAATATCGGCTGACCGTCTGCCCGGTGAATAAAATATGGCTGCTTCTTGTCGCCTTCCTTCTTCCACTCGAACCATCCATCAGCAAAGCAGATTGCCCGGCCATGCTGCCAGAGAGGTTTGAACATCCTGCTGGTGGCCGCTGTCTCGACACGCGCGTTTATCAATGGTGCTTTATCCCACCACCCGGGCGCGTAAGACCACAGGACCGGATCGAGATGCAGCTGCTCGTCACGTTCGCTCAGCAACAGAACTTTGGTACCTGGCGCCACGTTGTAACGTCCAATAGGCTCAGGGTCGTATGCGATGTCGCGATCGGCTTCATCGGCCAGGTAAGCCAGGTATTCTTCACGCGTTTGAGCTTGTGCAAAACGCCCACACACAGAAACCTCCAGCCAGATGTCAGACTAAAAGTATAGGGCAGGGAGAAAAAGATGTGCGCACTGGGTAAAGTTAGGGGCAAATTTGGGGGCAAAACTGCGGAATAGGGGCAAAAAAAGGGCACTAAAAATGTAGTTATGGGTAGCTTTAGGGGGAAGATGCTATGCTATAACTAATTGAATGTATTGATAAAAAAATGATATCAATGAGCTGGCAAAATCAGCGTAGCTTATTCAGGTTGTATTGCTCTTTAATTGTATTTGGTTGATTTTCTTGCATTTATTACTACCTTCGGAGCCAGTAGCGGCGAAAGACGGGTTAGCGCCGGCAGATAATAGCCAGCAGGCAAAAGTATGCCGCGTATGGTACGGATTCCGGCGGCGAATGCCAGCACGTTTTACACTCTGCGCAACAGCTAATAAAGCGTAGTCGGCTTTCTGTTCGCTATCCGGGAGAGGTGGGACCAAAACAAACCGGCGTTATCGTTGAACGCGGAAGCCATAAGGTACTGCTTGCTCATGACGGCGCGTATGCGAAGCTTCACAAAATGCAATTCGGTGCGTCGAAGAGGTCATTCATTTTGAGGCCCGCATGCAAAAGCGGGCTGATAGCACCTGACCGGATACATGCGTAAGATAGCGTATAATGCTTTCGCGACATACGCTTACATATTCCGTGACTGACCCTATGACATTGAATCGCTTTTGTTTTGTTCTGCTGATCTTCGCTGCGATTGGCAGCTTTTTTTCCTCGTATCCTTTTGCCATGTGGTTTCTGCTGATTAATATGCTGACGATAGCGATTTATGGTGTCGACAAAACGGCGGCACGAAAAGCGATGCGCAGGATACCGGAAGTCACTTTACTGACGTTTGGTACTGTGGGAGGGTGGCCAGGCGCCATATTGGGCCAACAGCTCTTTCGCCATAAAACGCAGAAGCAACCCTTCAAAACCTGGTTTTTGCTGAGCATCGTCGTGAATATTTTAGCCACGGCGGCGCTTTATCATTTCTGTCCCTTTATTCTTTTTTGAACATCATCAGGACCGCACAAATTCACCGTTGGCCTCAAGTTAACTTGAACTTTTAAGATGGCTACGACATGTTGATACAGGAGTAACATCTTAAAATGAAAGACATTGATGTAGGATTCACTCATGTTGCGTTTATGGTCAGGGATCTGGAGAAGAGCCTTGTTTTCTATCGCCGATATGCCGGGATGGACGTCATCCATTCGCGTGAGCCCGATCTTCCAACTGCCCGTAAAGTGGCGTGGCTAACTGACCATACGCGTCCTTTTGCGCTGGTTCTGGTGCAGGCGGACACCGTGACCGATACGCCGCTGGGGCATTTTGGCCACCTTGGGATTGCCTGCGCCACGCGCGAAGAAATTGACAGAAAAACCGCGATGGCCGCTAAAGAAGGGGTGTTGAGGAAAGCGCCGGAAGATCTGGGTGACCCCGTCGGCTATTATGTATTTTTTGCCGACCCTGACGGTAATACCTTAGAGCTCTCATACGGCCAGCGTGTCGGAATAACAGCGATCCAGGCGAAATAGTAAAACGCCTGAAAACGGTCTGAAAAATCCTGCTACGCTTGTTTGTTGTATCAGGAGCATGAGTATGAAGAACAAAGACGAACAAACAGGATTAGTGGGGCTGGCGATTGGGGCTGCCGTTATAGGGCTGGTTTCATCGCAAAAAACGATCGATCGTGACAGCATTGTCAACGAACTTGTCAGGCTGGGCAGGCAGAAAGGCGATGGTGTAGAAGATGAGGTTTTTCTCAAAGCTGCCGAACTGGTAAGAAAAGGGGTATAGCCAATGGCTGACATTCGTCATGCACAGTGCCACTGTGGTGCGGTGGCTTTTACCGTCGAACTGACTGACGGCTTGAATACCGCGCGGCGCTGCAGCTGCTCTTTTTGCCGTATGCGGGGCGCGGTTGTGGTCTCTGCACCGCTGTCGGGTATCACCGTGACCAGAGGTGAGGATAAGCTGACGGAGTACCGGTTCAACACGGGGACGGCGCGGCATTTCTTCTGCTCGGTCTGCGGGATTTACACGTTCCATCAGCGTCGCTCTAACCCAAATGAATACGGCGTCAATGTGGCCTGTTTTAAAAATGTGTCGCCGTTTGATTTCCCAGAAGTGACGGTGATGGATGGCGTAAACCATCCGAGCGACGGCGAAAGCGGCGTTTTTGGCTATCTCTCGTTTCGCAAAAAAGAGACCAATCAAGATTAATTACCGCCTGGCCTTTTTTTTATCAGCCTGGCTATAGTGGGAAGTGGGTTCTTAAAACAGGAGAAATTATGCTCTGTGTAGAAAAAGACGATCCGCGTGAGGCCCCGGAATCAGGGGATAAAAAACCTCAACCCGTGAAAAAATAACGCTCGAAATGCGTATGACCGCCACCGGCACTGCTGGTGGCTTTTTTCTGGGATTCACTGTTAATGGTGATCCAGATGGTTTAGCAGCGTGCCGAGATGCCCGACAATATCTCGAAAATCAAAGATTAACGCCATCCACAAGCATGCTAAAAGTGTCAGAATGGTAACGGATATACGACCAAACAACGCAGTTATCCTTAATGAAGAGGGGGATATCGGCGCAGTCTAACCCGCTTTCTTTCAACTTATCCTCAACAATATCGCGATAAAGCGCTGTTGTGAGACAAACATCAAAAAAAGGAGAGCCCGCATGACGCTGCGGGCTCTGACCATCAGAACTGGTAAACCAGGCCTAATGCAACGACATCGTCGGTGCTGATACCGTTGTTTTTGTAGAAGCTGTCATCTTCATCCAGCAGGTTGATTTTATAATCAACGTAGGTGGACATGTTCTTGTTGAAATAGTAGGTCGCGCCTACGTCCGCATATTTAACCAGGTCCTGATCGCCCTGACCGTTGCCCAGGTCTTTCCCTTTAGACTGCAGGTAAGAAATGGCCGGACGCAGACCGAAATCGAACTGGTACTGTGCGGTCACTTCGAAGTTCTGAGTTTTGTTGGCAATACCGCCGCCTGATTTGCTATCACCTGAACCGTACGGCGTCATATTACGGGTTTCAGAATACATCGCCGCCAGGTAGATATTATTTGCGTCATATTTGAGGCCTGCAGTCCAGGCATCCGCTTTATCACCCCCCGCATATTGAGACGCAGCGCCAGTACCTGCGCTTACCTGGTCATTTGTACGGTCAGATGAAGCGTAAGCGGCACCGGCACTGAACCCCATGCCGAAATCATAGGTGGTTGAAATACCGAAGCCGTCGCCATTCTCATAACGCATGTCGCGGCCGTTGTTGGTGCCTTCCTGATTGTTGCTGGCATCTTCATTGTTGCCCTGATACTGCAGCGCGAAGTTCAGACCCTGCACCAGACCATAGAAGTCAGTGTTGCGGTAGGTTGCCACGCCGTTGGCGCGGCCGGTCATAAAGTTATCCGCATAGGTGTAAGAGTCGCCACCGAACTCAGGCAGCATATCGGTCCAGCCTTCCACGTCGTACAGCACGCCATAGTTACGACCATAATCGAAGGAACCGTAGTCACCCACTTTAACACCCGCGAAGGCCAGACGCGTCCAGGACTGATTATCAGACCCTTCGGTGTTATTCGCCTGAATGTTATATTCCCACTGCGCGTAGCCGGTCATCATGTCGTTAATCTGCGTTTCACCTTTGAAACCCAGACGCATGTAGGTTTGATCGCCGTCTTTTGAGGCATCATCGGAGAAATAGTGCAGACCATCTACTTTTCCGTACAGATCTAATTTGTTGCCGTCTTTATTATAAATTTCTGCCGCATGCGCGGCGCCAGCCATTAACAGAGCTGGAATCATCAGAGCCAGTACTTTTCTTTGCATCGTGATATTCCTTTGCAGTTGTTTTTATTTGATTGCCTGTTGAACTTTCTGAAACCGAAAGTTGTCCCATGCTAAATCACTCCTGTGAAAGAGTAATAAAATATAATTGTTACTAATTGAGTAAAATCTCAAAGGAATAAATCCGCGGAAATGATCATTGTTGTGGTGAATGATTAAAAATGATTCATATTAAATAAAAATTATTAATTGGTGATTAAATCAGGTAATCTCTGCGGCGTTATATGCCTTTAAGATTATTTATCCATAATTATCGTGAATGTCATTTGGGAAACTAAAGAGAGATTCATTAATTATCTGGATTAGCCCGGTGTGAAGACATCGGGCTTTTTTTATGCCAAAAAAATGCCCGGACAAGCCGGGCAGTGGAGTTAGTCGCTGGTTGATTTTTCGGCTTTACCCGCCATTTGTGCCAGGAAGTCATACCGTTTTTGCAGATCTTCTGCGGCGTCTTTCCAGAGCTGTTCTGCCACCTCAGGCTGTTGCGCATTCAGACGGCGGAAGCGCTGTTCCTGCATCAGCGTCTCTGACAGGGCATCTGACGGCGGACGTGAATCCAGCGCCAGCGGTAATTTGCCCTCGTCCGCACGGCGTGGATCGAACCGGTAGAGCGGCCAGAAGCCGGTGGCCGTCAGTTGACGCATCTGATCGTGGCTGAGGGCCAGGTCGTAGCCATGCTCTTCGCACGGGCTGTAGGCAATGATCAGCGACGGCCCCGGATACGCTTCAGCCTCCTGAATGGCTTTCACCGTCTGGTTAAGCTGCGCCCCCAGCGAGATTTGCGCGACGTAAACGTGGCCGTACATCATCATGCTCACGCCGAGATCCTTACGTGCCTTGCGTTTACCGTGTTCACCAAATTTCGTGACGGCGCCCAGCGGCGTGGCTTTCGATGCCTGCCCACCGGTATTGGAATAACACTGCGTATCCAGAACCAGAATGTTGACGTTTTCGGTCAGGCTTAACACATGATCCAGCCCGCCAAAGCCGATGTCGTAAGCCCAGCCGTCACCGCCAATCAGCCAGATCGATTTTTCGACCAGGGCGTCAGCGTCGGTCAGAAGCTGTTCAGCGCCGTCAATTCCCTTGAGTGCGCTGCGAAGTGCAGCTACCTGCTCGCGACGAACCTCTGGCGTGGCTTCTGCGTGTAGCGCCGCGTTAAGTTCAGCCGGGATCTTATCGGCAAATTGTTCAAGCAGGCGCATCACACGTGCGCGGTGCTGGTCAACGGTGAGTCGGAAGCCCAGGCCAAATTCGGCGTTATCCTCGAATAACGAGTTTGCCCATGCCGGACCGCGCCCATTCGCATCGGTGGTGTACGGCGTGGAGGGCAGGTTACCGCCATAGATAGACGAGCAGCCGGTGGCGTTGGCAATCAGCATCCTGTCACCGTACAGCTGGGTAAGCAGCTTAATGTACGGCGTTTCACCGCAGCCGGAGCATGCGCCGGAGTACTCGAACAGCGGCGTGATCAGCTGCGAGGTACGAATATCAATGCGTTCCAGCTTGCTGCGATCGATTTCCGGCAGGTTCAGGAAGAAGTCATAATTCACTTTTTCTTCTTCAACGTGTTCAAGGCGCGACATCATATTGATGGCTTTGATGTCCGGGTTCTGCCTGTCCTTCGCCGGGCAGACCTCAACGCACAGGTTACACCCGGTGCAGTCTTCCGGTGCGACCTGCAGAACGTATTTCTGGCCGCGCATGTCGCGGGATTTTACATCCAGAGAGTGCAGGCTGGCCGGGGCATCTTCCATTGCTTCCGGTGACACCACTTTGGCGCGAATGGCCGAGTGCGGGCAGGCCGCGACGCAGTGGTTACACTGGGTACAGAGTTCTTCTTTCCAGATGGGGATCGCTTCGGCGATGTTGCGTTTTTCCCAGCGGGTGGTGCCCATCGGCCAGGTTCCGTCCGGCGGCAGCGCAGAGACGGGCAGGGCGTCACCCAGCCCGGCCAGCATGGCGGCCGTGACGGTCTTCACGAAATCAGGTGCGGCATCCGATACCACCGGAGGGCGATTCGGGCTGGCGTCATTGACCGGCTGCAGCGGCACCTCGAACAGCGACTCGCGCGCCAGCGCCAGCGCCTGCCAGTTTCGCTCTACCAGCTCCTGCCCCTTGCTGCTGTAGCTTTTGGCGATGGCGCCCTGAAGTTCCACCAGCGCGCTGTCGCCCGGCAGGATATTGGTCAGATGGAAGAAGGCCATTTGCATGACGGTATTAATACGCGCGGCCAGGCCACATTCGCGGGCGATTTTCGCCGCGTTAACCACATAGAATCGGGCTTTTTTCTGATTCAGCACCGTCTGTACTTCCTGCGGCAGGCGCGCCCAGACCTCATCCGCATTGTATGGCGTATTGAGGAGGAAAATACCGCCGGGCTTCAGGCGCTCAGCCATCTGGTACTTGTCGATAAACTGCAGTTGATGGCAGCCAACAAAGTCGGCCTGAGAAATAAGGTAGGCCGAGCGGATGGGCTGCTCGCTGACGCGCAGGTGAGAAACGGTCAGACCGCCGGCTTTCTTGGAGTCGTAGACGAAGTAACCCTGCGCGTACCACGGGGTTGAATTGCCGATGATCTTGATGTTGTTTTTGGTGGCCGAGACGCTGCCGTCGCTGCCCAGGCCGTAGAACAGCGCTTCAAGTTTGGCTGTCGCAGGCAGGGTATTTTCAGGTAAAGGCAGGGAAAGATTCGTTACGTCATCATAAATGCCGACCGTGAAACGCGGCTTAGGTTTCGCTTCCCTTAGCTCGTTAAACACGGCCAGCACGCAGTCCGGGCCAAACTCTTTGGAAGACAGGCCATAGCGACCGCCGATAACGCGCGGTAGCGTTTCACGTTCGCCGTTATTAAAGGCTTCAGCGAGGGCGGTCATCACGTCAAGATACAGCGGTTCCGCGTGTGCGCCAGGCTCTTTGGTTCGATCGAGCACCGCCACGGTACGCGCGCTTTCCGGCAGGGCAGAGAGCAGATGTTTAGCCGAGAACGGGCGGTAAAGACGCACTTTAAGCACGCCGACCTTTTCGCCGCGGGTCAGCAGCTCGTCAACGACTTCTTCACAGGTGCCGATAGCAGATCCCATCAGCACAATCACGCGCTCAGCCTGCGGATGGCCGTAGTATTCGAACGGCTTGTACTCGCGTCCGGTTGCGGCGGCAAAGTCATTCATTGCCTGCTCGACGTGGTCATAAACCGCGTTGTACCACGGGTTTGTGGCCTCGCGTGACTGGAAATAAGTATCCGGGTTTGCTGATGTCCCGCGAATTACCGGATGTTCCGGGTTAAGGGCGCGGGCGCGATGCGCGTCAATTTCCGCCTGTGGCAGCAGATCCAGGATAGTCTCGTCCGCCAGCGGGACGATTTTGTTGATTTCGTGAGAGGTACGGAAACCATCAAAGAAGTGAATAAACGGAACGCGACTTTTAAGCGTGGCGATATGCGAAATTAAGGCAAAGTCCTGCGCTTCCTGAACGCTGCTGGCGCACAGCATCGCGCACCCGGTCTGGCGCACGGCCATCACGTCCGAGTGATCGCCAAAAATTGAGAGTGCGTGGGTGGCCACCGTACGCGCCGCGACGTGCAGGACGAAGGGGGTCAGTTGACCCGCGAGTTTGTACAGCGTTGGGATCATTAACAACAATCCCTGAGAGGAGGTGAACGAGGTGGAAAGCGCGCCAGTCTGCAGCGCTCCGTGGACCGTAGCAATCGCACCCGCTTCAGACTGCATTTCAACCACTCTCGGGACATCGCCCCAGACGTTTTTTAACCCGTTCCCGGCCCAGGCATCCGCTTGTTCGGCCATGGTGGAACTCGGCGTGATCGGATAGATGGCGATAACTTCACTGGTGCGAAACGCGACTGAGGCAACTGCACCATTACCGTCAATAGTTTGCATAGGACGACACCCTTACATTGCGCAAAAAATAGGGGGCTGTCATAAGGCGACAAACCCTGAATATTATCTGTGTAGTCTAGCAAACAGGGGGTTTTACGATTTTCGCTTTTGTGTCCTCGGTATTCCCACCATCAATGGTTAGATCAAACTTAGGGCGAAAAAATTGCGAGAAATTGTTTCAGCGGCGCATAAATACGCACTTCCGCTCTCGACGACACGGGATGTGATGCCTATTATGCTTAGGTTTCGCACTAATTACGGGGAAGAGAGCATGCGTTCAGCATTTTGGGTAGGGTGTGCCGCGTTGTTGTTGTCGGCATGTAGCAGTGAACCTGTGCAGCAGGCCACGGCGGCCCACGTGGCGCCGGGAATGAAAGCGGCAATGTCCAGTTCAGGCCAGGCCAACTGCGCCATGATTGGCGGCTCACTGTCTGTTGCCCGCCAGCTTGATGGTTCGGCTATTGGGATGTGCGCCTTGCCAAACGGCAAACGCTGTAGTGAACAGTCGCTTGCCGTTGGAAGCTGCGGTAGCTACTGATTATTCTGCTCGCTTAAACATCAGCGTCTTATCGGCCGTCGCCAGCGTCAGCTGGTCTTCAGTCAGGTCGACCTGCGCCCCTTTGCGCAGCATGTCGCCAATGGCCTGATCCAGCTCGTTAAGCTGTGGTTCGGTACAAAGTTTGCGGGTCATCGCCAGCGTTTTCACTTTTAGCTCACCTTCGGACAGCTTTCCCTGCCCGTTGAAGCGGTTACACATCTGGCCCGAAACGCTAATGTTATCAATGAGACTAATGTCGGGAAGCGCGTTAAAAACGATCTCAGGCTGCGTTGTCATGCCCTTCACGGATTTGCCGTCCACGTTTTCCAGAACAAAACGGTGGCTCTTCAGCTGATCCGGCTGAACGGATGCTTTGCCCGGATTAACGCAGCCGCTGAGGACAAGGCTGATAACACTTAACGCGATGAGCTTTTTCATTTTTCTTCTCAAATAATAAATTCTGTGAATCTTTTACCAGTGTAACGATACTCTGCGGTGCGTTAATGGGGTTTATCTGAAAGTGCGGGGTGGTGCCGGGCAGCACAGGGCTGCCCGGAATGAAGTTTAATGCGATTTAAACCCGGCAGCCGTCATCAGCATGCGAAAGAGCATGCTGACTGCTGCCAGCGCAAGTACGCTGCCGCCCCAAATAATGGCCAGCCACAGCAATCTTTTCCAGACAGGTTGTTGCATCAGTGATAACCCTCCCCAGGCTGAACTTTGCCGCGAAATACGTAGTAGCTCCAGAAGGTGTAGACCAGAATAACGGGAATGATCAACAGCGCGCCCACCAACATAAAGCCCTGGCTTTGCGTCGGCGCGGCGGCCTGCCACAGGGTGATCGACGGCGGTATGATATGCGGCCAAATGCTGATCCCAAGCCCGCTAAAGCCGAGAAATATTAGCCCCAGCGTCAGAATAAACGGCCGAGCATGGCTGTCAGGATTACTCAGGCAGCGCCACTGATAGAAGCTAAACATGACGACCAGGGCAGGGACTGGCAGCAGATAAAACAGATTCGGCAGCGTAAACCAGCGCGCCGCGATGGCCGTGTGCGCCAGCGGCGTCCAGAGGCTGATCGCTGCGATAAACGCCAGCAGCACGATTAACAGCGTTTTCGACACTTCACGCATTCGCTGCTGCAGCGCATTTTCGCTTTTCATCACCAGCCAGGTTGAGCCTAACAGCGCGTAGGCCACCACCAGACCCGCGCCGCAGAACAGGTTAAACGCGGTAAACCAGTCAAACGGTCCGCCGGTATACGTTCTGCCAGTGACGCTAAAGCCGTTAATGACGGCACCTACCGTCACGCCCTGGGTAAAGGTCGCCAGAACGGAACCGCCAATAAACGCCTTATCCCAGAAAGGACGGTGGGCTGGCGTGGCTTTAAAGCGAAATTCAAACGCCACGCCGCGGAATATAAGTCCGATCAGCATTAACGTCAGCGGAATGGTCAGAGCATCAACAATCACCGCATAGGCCAGTGGGAATGCACCGAACAGGGCGGCACCGCCGAGCACCAACCAGGTCTCATTGCCGTCCCAGACCGGTGCGACGCTGTTGACCATCACGTCGCGATCGTCGGCGTTTTGTGTTGCCGGGAACAGAATACCGATTCCCAGATCAAACCCGTCCATGACGATATACATCAGCGTGGCAAAGACGATGATGACAAACCAGATAATGGAAAGATCGATACCCATTATGGCTGCTCCTTATGTTCAGCTGTGACGGCAGAAAGCGGGCGCGCCGGGCGTCCATCGGACTCGGTGGCGAACGATTCATGCGGCTGCGGGCCTTTTCGGATGAGGCGCACCATATAGCTGTAGCCCACGCCGAATACCGAGGTATAGACGACGAAGAAGGCCAGCAGGCTCACGCTCATATGCAGGTCACCATGGGCTGAAACCGCATCCTTCGTTCGCTGGAGTCCGTAGACCACCCACGGCTGGCGGCCGACTTCGGTGGTGACCCATCCGGCCAGAATGGCAATCAGCCCGGATGGCCCCATCAGCAGCGCAAACCACAGGAACGGACGCGAAGAATAAACCCGCTTTTTATAACGCAGCCAAAGCGCCACTACCCCAAGCAGCAGCATCAGCATCCCTAAACCAGCCATAATGCGGAACGACCAGAAGACGATGGTGGAATTAGGACGGTCTTCCTTTGGAAACTCTTTTAGCGCAGGGACCTGTTTATCCAGGCTGTGCGTCAGGATGAGGCTACCCAGCGCCGGGATCGCCACTCCAAAGCGGGTGCGCTCCTGCTCCATGTCAGGCCAGCCAAACAGCAGCAGTGGAGTAGGCTCGCCTGGCGGATTTTCCCAATGGCCTTCAATAGCGGCAATCTTGGCGGGCTGATGCTTTAAGGTGTTCAACCCGTGCATATCGCCAACCAGGGCCTGGATGGGGGTAACAATCAGCGTCATCCACAGCGCCATCGAAAACATCGCCCGAATGGCAGGGGTATTATTCCCGCGCAGCAGATGCCATGCCGCGGATGCACCGACAAACAGGGCGCTACTCAGGAATGCCGCAATCGACATATGCAGCAGGCGGTAGGGGAAGGAGGGGTTAAATACCACGGCGAACCAGTCCACCGGTACCACCTGTCCGTTGACGATTTCGTAGCCTTGCGGGGTCTGCATCCAGCTGTTCGAGGAGAGGATCCAGAAGGTTGAGATAATGGTGCCCAGCGCCACCATGCAGGTGGAGAAGAAGTGCAGCCCTGGCCCCACTTTATTCCAGCCGAACAGCATCACGCCGAGGAACCCGGCTTCGAGGAAGAAGGCGGTAAGCACTTCATAGGTCAGCAGCGGGCCGGTAATGCTGCCCGCAAATTGCGAAAAGCCGCTCCAGTTGGTGCCAAACTGGTAGGCCATCACCAGCCCGGAGACCACGCCCATGCCAAAGTTGACGGCAAAAATCTTCGACCAGAAATGGTACAGCGAGCGCCAGACCGGATTTTTTGTTTTCAGCCACAGCCCTTCGAGCACGGCCAGATAGCTGGCCAGGCCGATAGTGATGGCCGGGAAAATAATGTGAAAGGATACGGTAAAGGCAAACTGTATCCGCGCAAGGTGAAAAGCATCCAAACCAAACATGCAAAACTCCGCGATGTAATTATGTCGATGCCATTTTAAGCCGCGCCAGCTCTGGGTTGCAGAAACAGACCTGACCTATTTACCTATAACAGTTTTCTCGCCAAACAACCTCTTCCCCAAAATCCCCCCAAAACTCTTCCCCAAAACTGCACACTTACTGAGCAGCAATAAACGTCCATCCATCCTCGCGTTCATCGTGATACATCTCAGTCATCGCCGCTGATTTATGCCCCAGCAACTGTTGAGTATCGATCCCCTGTTTTTCGTACAAACGTTCCGACAAAGAGCGTTGTTCATGGAACGACGTCGGGGTTTTTCCTACGGGTGGAACAATACCGACATGGTCACGGCAACGTGCGAACATGGTGCTCGCTGTGGCTTTGTTGATTGGATCGCCTGACCTGTATTTCTTCGTCGTTCTGACATGATGGACAAGGTAGGCACTCAGTGCATTATCTCGACATCTATCAACGACTTCTACAAGTGAGAGGCCAATTGCCTCGCAACGAAGAGAAAGGGGAAGGGCGAGCTTCGCACCTGTTTTACCCTGCTCGACGTATAAATACCCGTCCTTAATATCCTTAAATTTCATCTTTAGGATATACCCGCCTAACAATTTCAACATGGCTCAGACAAGCCGACCTGACATTACCAGCGTTTCAAAACCAGATAGCTCAATTCCTGACGGCTTTACGGGGTGAACATGCGCGATATGGCTGACGTGTTAAAACGGCTTCAGAAAATTGTCCCTGCCGGAGTACAGCCCAAGTTCTCCAGTGCTGAGGAGCTTATGGCATGGCAACAGGAGGAGGCGCGCAAGCACTCAGAAAAACTGAACCAGGAGAATAGCCGTACCAGGTTAGAAAAGACATTCGGGCGCTCGGGCATTCGTGAACGTTATCAAAACTGCACGTTCAAAAATTATTCGGTAGTGAATGATGGCCAGCGCAAAGCGTTGTCTTTGGCTAAATCCTGGCTGACTAATTTCGGATCCGGCTGTGCATGTTTCGTTTTCAGTGGCACCCCTGGGACGGGTAAAAATCATCTTGCTGCAGCGATAGGAAATGCTCTCCTAGCTCAGCACAAAAGCGTTCTGATTATTACCGTTGCTGACCTCATGACCGAGTTCAAAGCGGGGTTCAGTAGTGGAAAATCAGAGGCCGAGCTGATGGAGAAGATGTCGCGCGTCGATTTGCTGGTTCTAGATGAAGTTGGCGTACAGATGTACTCACAATACGAAAAGGTCATTTTGCATCAGGTCATTGATCGACGAACGGCAATGCTTAAACCCGTTGGGGTGCTGACCAATCTTAAGGAAGTAGAATTAACGCAGACTATAGGGGAGAGGGCGCTTGATCGTCTTCGAATGGGGGGGGATGTGGGTGAATTTCGATTGGCCAAGCTATCGTGGCTGTCGCTGATAATTTTTCCCAAAGTAAAATCATATAACGAACGTTATGATGTAATTTATTACCCCTCGGCAAAAACAAGATTTTAATCAATATATTCTTTAATAAAAGGGTAGTAAGAGTATAAACTGTCTTAGAACCTTGAGTATGTTCATGAGCTTGAAGTTACATTTTAGTATGTATTTATATTGTTGGACTCGTAAAAAATTTCGATTTGAATGGAGATCAAAGTGAGAATTAAAGCATTAGCTATTTTTTTAGCAGCAATCTGTTCAGTGCCAGCGATTGCAAAGGAACCCGCCAGTTCAAAACCATTACCTAAACTTGAAAACGGCTATGCTGGGTTATTATGTGGCTACTTCGATGAAGAAGCTCCTAGCCCAGAACTTGTAAGCAAAGCGGAAGCAAGAATTAAATTAGCTACTAAGAGCAATAAGACCTACGTTGCGTCTTCAGCTAACCGTGTAGCAAAAGCATATGCCTATCGAGACAGAGATAGCGGAGGTGATTGCTGGGCTAATGTTCAAGACGAATATTGGGAACCCAAAAATCAACCCAAATGAATTTTCGTTGATACCAGTAATGTCCAGTTGATGTGACAAATCAGCGCCCGCTAGGCCGTCCTCATTAGAGCGCGATAAGCTTTGTGGGCACTTCCACCAAATGTATATAAATATACACCTTAGCAACTAATGACCTTAAGACCCTGCCATCATGCCGTTGAAGCTTGATTTGCCTCTCTGAGCCTCAATCATACTGCACGCGCTTGACATACGTAGCAGGCTATTAATTTTGTTTGGATTATTTATCACCTACCCAAAAAAGTAGGGGCTCCCAAAGTTATGGTAACTCAATGAATAATATAGGTTTCTGAAAGAGGTTTGTTACTTTCCAATTATGGTGGTCGTAAATTAATCATTTAAATGAATTAGTTATCACCGGTCAAAAGTCTGTGTAAATGGGTGTAAATGACTACTGTATGCGTATACAGTATTTTTTATCTCGTGAGTTAAGAGCCGTACAGAGAACCGGCTTATTAGTCAGTGCTTACAGAAAATGACAAGTCAGGACGCGCGAGGAAGACAAAGAGACTACCTCTGAGAGAACAGGAGAAGCGGGTGTACATTCCAGATCATCTTATATTGGGTATACACGACAGCGACAGGTCGCTGGTCATTCGCAGAAATCGAGATGGTTCCTTCAAAGATGGGTTTGTAATGCGTCCTGACGAATTTGTTGCCAGCCTGGCGCTGATCGATGAGGCACGAAAACTTGTTGCCCCCGAAGAGCGTCAAGGAGATGACGACTGATACACTAATGATTTATAATAGTAGTCGGGTCTGAACAACCCTGCTGAAACACTGTGCCACCGGAGAGAACGATGGCACAGGTTATACAACTCTTTAAATCTTCACCCACCACCCTGACCACGGCAACGCCCGAGGCCAGCGATTTTTTGCGACGTATTAAAATCGGCGTGTGGCTTAACTGCGACGTTAAGCTTGTCCGAAACTATCTCTTTCACAAACGCTTCTTCGCGCTGCTCAATCTTGGGTTCGAATACTGGACACCCACCGGAGGGGCGATAACCCCCGCTGAAAAAGAGTATCTACATGGGTACGTTCGTTACCTGATCTCGATGGCCGGCAATGACGATCTGCTTTTAGAAACTGAAAAGGTCTACAACGAAACCCACGGGCAGTGGCGAACAAAAGAGGCGGCAATTACCAAATCCTTCGAGGCCTTCAGAAAGTGGGCCATCATCGAGGCGGGTTTCTACGACGAGTTTATCCTTCCTGATGGCACCCGCCGCCGCGAAGCAAAATCAATCTCTTTCGCCAACATGAAAGAGGCTGAATTCTTCCAGGTCTACAAGGCAGTTTTTAACGTCCTGTGGAACACCATTCTGTTTAAAAAATTCCGTAACTATCAGGAAGCCGACAACGTAGCCATGCAGCTGCTGGAGTTCGCGGCGTGAAGAAGAAACCAGACCTTCGCAAAACGGCCCGTGGGCGTGAATGTACAATTCGCATTCCTGGTATCTGTAACCACAATCCCGAGACTTCGTGCCTCGCACATTACCGGCTCGCGGGTACGTGTGGTACCGGATGCAAACCCGACGATGAACAGGGCGCTATTTCCTGCAACGCCTGTCATGACGTGATCGACGGTCGCGTTAAAACCAAAGAATACACCTATGAAGAACTTCGGCTTATGCACGCTGAAGGTATTCTTCGCACACAAAAAATCTGGCGAGATGAGGGGTTACGCTAAATGAAACTTGAATCGGCGTTGAAACATTTTAGCCCTCAGGGCATGCACATCAGCGATGACGTAAAAGGAACCTCTCAGGATCGGCTGACCGGCACTGATGTTATGGCAGCCATTGGTACCACCAGCAGCCGCGCACGTTTCGGCCTGACTGCTTTCTTCGGAAAGGCCGGGATCAGCAAAACGGATGAACAGCTCGCAGTTCAGGCGCTGGCACGATATGCGATGGACACTGCACCGAAGAATGTTCGCAAAGCAGCTGGTGGGCAGTTAGGTTGGTGTATGCAGATATTGGCACAATTTGCCTTTGCTGATTATTCCCGCTCGGCGGCGACCAGCGTGACGTGTCACAGCTGCAGTGGTACCGGACGAACAACCCGCGAGCAGGTCACCCGTAAGGTTTCGTACCCATGGGGTAAAGCGCCATACTGGGCCAGTCGTTCTCGTGCCGTTCGTCCGTCTGATTGGGAGCAGTGGACAGAGGTAACAGAGGTTGTGCCTGCTGTCTGTGATGCTTGTGAAGGCAGAGGAACGATTAGCTCCCGCTGTCGGTGTGGTGGTAAAGGAGAGGTACTCGACCGCAAGGCCACAAGCGAATGCGGTGCGCCAGTGTTTAAAACCTGCGAGCGCTGCAGTGGGAACGGATTCTCTGCGGTACCGTCTACTGCGGCCTATAAAGCGATACTGAATCGCGTTCCGGATCTACACGTCAGAACATGGACTCGTAACTGGAAGCCATTTCTTAAGGTGTTGGTAAGCATCTGCCAGCACGAGGAGGAGAAAGCAGCTAATGAATTTCATAGAGCAACCAGTACAACGGAAGAAAAGAGCAAAGTTTAGGTTTTTAGCAACGCAAAGCTTGATTTTGTCCGAAGTTGTCGTGCATAGTTCTAATCATGCGGAGTAACGCCCTTAAAGATTTCAACAAGAAGCCCCTATCGGGGCTTTTTCATTACTTAAGCCAATTTAAAAAGGTCATAAAGTTATGAAACTCAATTTCTTCTGCTGTCGTAGAGTATTTAATTTTACTAGCGATAGGCATTAGGTTATTTTTTGTTAAGAACTTGCTGGCTTGATGTTTTAGATTTTTTAATTGTTTGATTCGCTCTTCAATTGTGTCGGCGATTCTTGCAACTTCAGCAATCTCAGGGCTTGGCGCTGTTGATACATCAATGGCGCGGATTTTTTTTAGATCTTCATTCATTGATACAAATAAGTTGCGCAGATTATTCTCTGGTAACAGGACGTGGCTGAATGATACTTTCCCCATGTCGTATTCGCTCGTTGCCTCACCGGATTCCCGCATATGTTTATTCATCGCAAAAAGAATAGTTCTGGTCTTCTTGTCTGTTTCAACTTCTGAAAGAGTCACAACGCTAGTCTGCGTTTTTTCTAAAAGGCGGATTTCTGCAGCTCCAAGCCTGCCAGAAAAATTGGAATTTTTACTCTTTTCGATAGCAAAAGAAAGGTAATCAATAGTGGGTTTGACGCTTCGTAGCTCCTCTAAATTTTTATGCCAGGTATCACATTTATCTTTTGCGGTACAAATAATTTCCCGGTTCGTTTCAAGTTGCATGAACTTATTGAAACTGAGAACGTTTTCACCAAACTCAACTCCGAATTCGTTTTTTCCACATTTGTTGCCAATGTTGGTTTCTATGCCTTTTGAGGTTTTGACTATGTAACCCATTTGGTGTGGCTGGTTGCATCCAGTTAAACCACAGTGGATTTCTTCCTTAAATTTATAGTAACCAATAATCTCCTCAAACTGATGATCGCCTTTTGCTATTTTGGCAACAAAATTTGGTCTTGAAGTGATTAACTCCCAGTCGTCAACTTTTACGCTGCCATTTTCTGTTTTGAGAAAAATCATGAATCGCTCCATTCGATATTGGACCGTTTATTTTATCGTCAGACAATTGAGATCTCCATATCTTAGTTTCACTTTTGAAATTGATTAGTTTGGCGTACTTACTTCCCCTCCTTTTGAGAGGATTCACAGCATTTATGGGGCTGACCGATCCTGTTCCTGGGGCTACTGTCGCGTCTGGTGGCGAGCCAGAGTATTTGGCCCCGCAACCGGGTATTCGCGAAGGTGTATTGCACCAGTACCCCTGTCATATCGTCGGTCTATAAACGAACAGAGCGCATCATCTCATCCCATTAAGGTGGGGTGGTTTGTTGGGTGGTGTGCTCCCATTAAATTATTTTTAACTCATTCGTTGCGCTTGATAATTTGTCTGCTAACTTTATACGGCATCCTCTGGATGGAATGCCTTTTGAGCAATGATGAATCCCCCTAGCGGAGGGGCGAAAACAGCAAATTCTGAAAGCGATAGAGAGACGCGGGGGGCTGGTGGCTGACCAGATCCCCATCGGGAGGCACCCGACATCATACTCGTTACTTCCCTTTACTCCTGATGGAGGCCTGTTCGTCCGAGCAGGCTTTTTTTTGTTTTACTCAAAGTGAGTCTGGCTAGTTGAGCTGAGCTATTGGTATCATAACTTCCTAACAAAGGAGGAGTTTATGGCTTGGCTGGGCGTACCATTTCAATTGAGCAGTGCGGAAGTTTTCTATAATGCTAGGTTGGCATTGGATAAAATCCCAAAAGTTATTATTGAAAATGCAGATAAGTCGGTAATTTCGGACACTATAGCTGCTGCATTTATTGGTGGTGCTATTCCAGCGTTGGTTGCTTATTTTGCTTTAAAACATAATTCCAAGTCTTTAGAAAAACAATTGGCGCAGCAAAGTGAGTTGGCAAATAAAACACTTAAAGCACAAATTGTCACCGCGAACAGAAAAGATTGGGTCAATGATTTGCGTGAAACTACCTCACTATATTTGGCTAGTTTTCAGGGAGTTATGAACGCATCTAATTTCCTACATCAAGAGCGCGCCCGAGAAAAAATTAACTCTGAAAAGATCACTTCCTTTATGGAGATGAGGACTAACCATCTTCAAGAAATGTGCTCTCAGTCATGGAAAATCAAGCTACTTTTGAAACCAGAACACCTTGAAAGTAGTGTGATTTCGGGCATATTAGATGATGTCGTTAAATTGGTTAACAAAAATAAGTTTTATAACGACGAGCGATATACTAACGAAATTACGCCTATTTATCGTAATCTGACTGATAATATTAAGAGCATCATTGATAGAGAAATGTTGAGGTTTGAGTCAATTTCTTAATGGATAAACGGAAGGATATTAAATCTTTCATTTAAACCGCCTGAGGGCGGTTTTTTTATGTCTGCAATTGGGGAGGAATCATGCAGAACTACACCCCGCCAGGGGGCTGGGGTCCGGTACTTCATTTTTTACATGAGCACCGCCTGTCAATTCAGTCAGCACTTACGGCTTTCTGCATTGCAATAGCTTTTTCCCTATGGGATGGGCTGGCGTGGCGACGCGCAATAAATGCTGGCTTTATCTGTTTCTTTGTAGCTCTGGCCGTTTCAGCTTTTTTGGAGCAGTTAGGGGTTTCAGATATCGACTGGTCTTTTGTTGTGGGGGTTGCTGTTGGTGGTGCTGGAGCCGACAGGTGCCGTTCTCTGATTAATGCGGCTGTAACGTTATTTGCAAGTAAGAAGGGTATTAACGATGACAAACAACTTTAAGTTTTCTCAGCGCAGTGAAAACAATCTCAAAGGAGTAAAGCCGCAACTGGTGGCCGTTGTACGCCGTGCGCTTGAATTGTCCGCGGTGGATTTCGGTATTAATGAAGGTGTCCGCACACAGGAACGCCAGAAACAGCTTTATGCTGAGGGTAAAAGTCAGACCATGAACAGCCGACACCTTACCGGAGAGGCCGTTGACGTTGTGGCCTATGTTGGTGGGACTGTTTCGTGGGATTTCCCGCTTTACAGGAAAATCGCTGAAGCTTTCAAGCAGGCCGCTCAGGGTTAAACACCCCTGTTGAATGGGGAGGCGACTGGAAGACGCTGGTAACGACATGCGAACAATGGAGTTTGATGATAACCCGGTGATATAGGTCATTAAATACACAAGGAAGTGAACAGGGGGCTTCCCCAAAACTATTATTATATGCCTGATTTAAAACGATTTATCTTTGGCTGTTTTGCAAGATAATTATGGGGGTGATTGTAGATTATGCTTCTGATCTTATTGAAAAAGTAAGAAATGTTTTTATCTCCATCCGCGCAAGGTGAAAAGCATCCAAACCAAACATGCAAAACTCCGCGATGTAATTATGTCGATGCCATTCTAAGCCGCGCCAGCTCTGGGTTGCAGAAACAGACCCGGCATATTTACCTATAACAGTTTGCCCAGTGTATTATTTATAGATGTGCTTAAAGTCCGCTTTTCGCTAATAACTTTGCCCGAGTAATTGCTCCGGCATTAAATATGGGGTGCTCGTAGCGATCGGTTACGTCACTCACGCGGTAAATTTTCCACTTTCCGTCTTCACGACGCATATAGACTTCAAGATTAAGAAACCCGCCGTTCTCAATACCAATCCGGACAGGAAGAACTTCGCCATTGATGAATTGATGCGCCGCACCAACCTCAAGCCGCTTCACCCAAGAGGGATCATAATCCTGAACATAAGCGAAATAATCTGACCCCAGGATTTCCTGTTCAGGAATAGACTCTATCTCGTTAAGTCGTGATAGCGTATCTGCCGCAACGTACTCTCTAAGCTGAGGGTATTCACCATCACTTTCCGCCAAAAATGTCAGATAGTTGGAGTAAAATTCTTCCGCCCGTTCGGCAGCACTCTGCTGAGGTACGCACGTACAAGCTGATAATAATAACGCCAGAGTAATTATAATCCCCCTCATCATCGACTCATCCTGTAAATCTTATAGGCTGGTTGTGCGTGGCGGTAACCCGGCCCGGGGTACATACTGAGCTGGGTAAAATCTGAGATCCACCGAGTGCCGTCGAACATTGTCATATGGCCGCTTGAGTTTCCCCCGGGATAGGGCTGAATTACAGCCACATCTCCGCTAAGCAACGTTGAACCAGGAGGAACCTCTTTAAATCCTGCACGCAAAAGTTTTGGTCCATAATCCTTTGCATCATGTGTACGTTCAAGCGTAATGCCGCCAGCGATTATGGCACGACGTGTAAACTTCGCGCATTCGTTATGAGAGTGTCCAAGCGCATGCGAGCGGAGGTAAGAAACAGCCGCGTCTTTATTCCAACTCATTGATAGTTCCTTTCTGTAAGGTAAGAGCGAAATTCCTGCTTGAGCAAGACAAGTAGCAGAGTGTTCATCAGCCTGTTGTTAATACTCTGTGGTTGAAGAGATGAGTAGGCAAAAAATGTTATATATTATATTTATATTTCATGTGGTTATGTGTTTGTGGCCGGGGAGTATAAACATCAATAGTTAATAACATGGACGAGCATGAGGGAATAAAAAACATCCTTTTTATGAATTTTCCGCATTAAACCGCTTGCTTTGTCGTCAGCGCCGTGCGTTAATGGTTTTCTGGTTTTGAGTCCAAATAAATATCTGACGTAGTTTTTAAAGCAGTTCTCATCACGTTGTGCCTCTCCGCAGCCTCTCTTGGGTCTTTATCTACATTCCGATTCGTTTTGTTTAAAACCATTATGCCCAATCGGCCCATTAGTAATTTACGTTTTAACGTTTCAGGAGAATCCTATGACTTCTTATATCCATTTCCGCTGCCCATGCTGTCATGGCTCGCAGTACCGTACCTCAGTCTTTGATGTATCTGAGAAAAACCCGCTCGGTGCGAAATGCATCTTTTGCAAATCGTCAATGATCACGCTCGATCACCTGGCCGCTGCGCGTCAGGCGCATAGCCACGTTACCGAGTACCGTAAGTAATTTTTACTTAAACTATAACAGTTAGCAAAATCTTCTCTTTTTCTCCTGCTGATATACACTGTCGGCAATAAGGAGAATCTGATGAAAAAATACCAGCGTCTGGCGCAACAAATTATCTCGCAGATTGAGCTTGGCGTTTGGCTGCCGGGCGATAAGCTGCCTTCCCTGCGAGAGCAGGTGGCAAGCAGCGGCATGAGCTTTATGACCGTTGGCCACGCGTATCAGATGCTGGAAAGTCAGGGGCGCATTGTCGCCAGGCCGCAGTCGGGCTATTACGTTGCCTCGCGCCCGACCGCACAACAGCCTGCGCCGCCTGCCCAGGTAATGCGTGACGAAGCGGTAGATATCAACACCTACATTTTCGAGGTCTTACAGGCCAGCCGCGATCCGTCCGTTGTTCCTTTCGCCTCCGCGTTTCCCGACCCCCGGCTTTTCCCGCTTCAGCAGCTCAACCGCTCGCTGGCAAACGTCAGTAAAACCGCTACCGCAATGAGTGTGATTGAGAACCTGCCGCCCGGTAACGCTGAACTTCGTCACGCCATTGCGCGCCGTTATGCGCAGCAGGGGATGAACATCTCGCCGGACGAGATCGTCATTACCGCAGGCGCTCTTGAGGCCCTCAACCTGAGTTTGCAGGCGGTGTCGGAGCCAGGAGACTGGGTGATTGTTGAAAACCCGTGTTTTTACGGCGCGCTGCAGGCGCTGGAGCGTCTGAAGCTAAAAGCGCTGTCGGTCGCCACAGACGTCCGGGAGGGGATCGATCTGAATGCGCTGGAGCAGGCGCTGAACGACTACCCCGTAAAAGCCTGCTGGCTCATGACCAACGGCCAAAACCCGCTTGGCTTCACGCTGAGTGCGGAAAAAAAAGCGCGTCTGGTCGCGCTCCTGACGGAGCACAACGTCACCTTGATCGAGGACGATGTCTACAGCGAGCTCTATTTTGGTCGCGAAAAACCGCTTCCGGCCAAAGCCTGGGATCGGGTAGATATGACGCTTCACTGCTCTTCCTTTTCAAAATGCCTGGTGGCGGGGTTTCGCATCGGCTGGGTGGCGGCAGGAAAACACGCGCGCCGCATTCAGCAGCTGCAGCTGATGAGCACCTTATCAACCAGTTCTCCCATGCAGCTGGCGCTGGTGGACTACCTGGCGACCAAGCGCTACGACGCCCATCTGCGCCGCCTGCGACGCACGCTCGCCGAGCGAAAACAACAGGCCTGGCAGTCGCTTCTGCGCCATATGCCCGCCGGCGTCAAAATCCACCACAACGACAGCGGCTACTTTTTATGGCTGGAGCTACCTGCGCAGCTGGACGCGGGGCTGCTGAGCGAAAAGGCCTTAACGCACCATATCAGCATTGCGCCGGGAAAGATGTTTTCCACCTCTGACGCGTGGACGCCGTTCTTCCGGTTTAATACGTCCTGGGCATGGGGTGAGCGGGAAGAGCAGGCGGTCATTCAGTTAGGTAAATTAATTAGCACAATGATGGAATAACTTTTCCCCTTTATTTAAATAATCATTTCTTATCCTGACGACGGCACGGCAAATATTTTGCGGTGCCGTATCATATGAAATCTGCATACCGGCTTTCGAGGCTAACTCCTTGTCTATAATCCAGTTAACGGGGAATGCGTCCTCGGTCACACCTTGATGAAATTTCCTTAAGCCGAACGGTGCGGCGCATTTGCGCGGTCTACGTTTAATAAGGGAGATATTTTTACGGCACGGCTGCCGCTAAATTTCATTGCGACAGGAGTAAATCTTATGAGCAAAAAATTTGCCCGCAGCAGCCTGTGCGCGCTCGGCATGACTATCATGACCGCGCAAGCCGCAGAACCACCAAAGGCCATTGGCGGCGGGGAAGGCCGACTGGATATTATCGCCTGGCCGGGGTACATCGAACGCGGACAGACGGATAAAAATTATGACTGGGTTACCCAGTTTGAAAAAGAGACCGGCTGTGCGGTCAACGTTAAAACGGCGGCCACGTCCGATGAAATGGTCAGCCTGATGGCGAAGGGAGGTTACGACCTTGTCACCGCGTCAGGTGATGCCTCGCTCCGCCTGATTATGGGAAAACGCGTTCAGCCGATTAACCCGGAACTGATCCCCAACTGGAAAACCCTTGACCCGCGCATCGTGAAGGGCGAGTGGTTTAACGTGGGCGGCAAGGTCTACGGCACGCCGTATCAGTGGGGGCCCAATCTTTTGATGTACAACACCAAAACCTTCCCGACGCCGCCGGACAGCTGGAGCGTGGTCTTTACGAAGCAGGATCTGCCGGACGGCAAAACCAATCAGGGACGCGTGCAGGCATACGACGGTCCGATTTATATCGCCGATGCGGCGCTGTTCGTCAAAGCCACTCAGCCGCAGCTGGGTATTAGCGACCCGTATCAGCTCACTGAAGAACAGTATGCCGCCGTGCTCAAGGTACTTCGCGACCAGCATGCCCTGATCCACCGCTACTGGCATGACACCACCGTCCAGATGAGTGACTTCAAAAATGAAGGCGTCGTGGCCTCCAGCGCCTGGCCGTATCAGGCGAATGCCCTGAAGGGCGAGAACCAGCCCGTTGCCACCGTCTTCCCGAAAGAGGGGGTGACCGGCTGGGCGGATACCACCATGCTGCATGCGCAGGCAAAACACCCGATGTGCGCCTACAAGTGGATGAACTGGTCGCTCACGCCGAAAGTGCAGGGCGATCTGGCGGCATGGTTTGGCTCGCTGCCCGTCGTGCCTGAAGGGTGTAAGGCCAGCACGCTGCTGGGTGACAAGGGCTGTGAAACCAACGGCTATAACTATTTTGACAAAATCATGTTCTGGAAAACCCCCATCGCAGAAGGCGGAAAATATGTGCCTTACAGCCGCTGGACGCAGGATTACATCGCCATCATGGGTGGCCGTTAATCATCCGGGAGCAGAACATGACGTACGCGGTAGAGTTTAATGACGTTTCCCGTCTGTACGGCGACGTGCGGGCGGTGGATGGGGTCACCATTGCCGTTCGTGACGGAGAATTCTTCTCCATGCTGGGGCCTTCGGGCTCCGGCAAAACCACCTGCCTGCGTCTGATTGCCGGCTTTGAGCAGCTGTCTGGCGGCACGATATCTATCTTTGGCAAAGAGGCGAGCGCGCTGCCGCCGTGGGAGCGGGACGTGAACACCGTATTCCAGGATTACGCGCTGTTCCCGCATATGTCGATCCTCGATAACGTCGCCTACGGGCTGATGGTGAAAGGCGTCGACAAGAAAAAACGCCACGCGCAGGCTCGCGACGCGCTGGAAAAAGTGGGCTTAAGCTTTGCCGTCGCCCGCAAGCCTTCGCAGCTTTCCGGAGGCCAGCGCCAGCGTGTGGCCATCGCGCGGGCGCTGGTGAATGAACCGCGCGTCCTGCTGCTCGACGAGCCGTTAGGCGCGCTCGATCTCAAGCTGCGGGAGCAGATGCAGTTCGAGCTGAAGAAACTTCAGCAGGAACTCGGCATCACCTTTATTTTCGTCACCCACGATCAGGGGGAAGCCCTTTCCATGTCGGACCGGGTGGCGGTGTTCAATAATGGGCGCATCGAGCAGGTCGATACCCCGCGCGATCTCTACATGCGCCCACGCACGCCGTTTGTCGCCGGTTTTGTCGGCACCTCGAACGTCTTCGATGCAGGCCTGGCGCATAAAGTCTGCGGCATGGAGGGCAGCTACTCCCTGCGTCCGGAACATATCCGCCTGAATGAGGGGGGTGAGGTTCAGGTGCAGGGCATCGTCCAAGCCGTTCAATATCAGGGGGCTGCCACGCGCCTTGAGCTCAGGCTCGCCGACGGTGCCAAACTGCTGGTGAGCCAGGCCAATCTCAGCGATTTCTCGCCGCTAAGCGGCATTGCGCCGGGGCAGGCCGTCACGGCGTCGTGGTCGCGCGAGGCGATGATTCGCCTGCAGGAGGAGAGGTGAAATGGCTATGAGTGTCGCGCACCCTCCCACCCCGCGCGGCCGCATAAGCCGCATTACGTCACTGTTCTGGCGTAAACCGTCGCTCGGACTGTTCCTGCTTCTGCTTGCACCGCTGATGTGGTTTGGCATTGTCTATTTAGGATCGCTGCTGACCCTTTTGTGGCAGGTTTTTTACACCTTTGACGATTTCACCATGGCGGTCACGCCGGATCTGACCCTGGCGAACATTCTGGCGCTCTTCAACCCGGCAAACTACGACATCATCCTGCGCACGTTAACGATGGCGATTGCGGTGACGATTGCCAGCGCTATTCTGGCGTTCCCGATGGCCTGGTACATGGCGCGATACACCCGCGGCAAGTGGAAAGCGTTTTTCTATATCGCCGTGATGCTGCCAATGTGGGCGAGCTACATCGTCAAAGCCTACGCCTGGACGCTGCTGCTGGCGAAGGACGGCGTGGCACAGTGGTTCCTCAATCACCTGGGGCTGGAGCCGCTCCTGACCTCGATCCTTACGCTACCTGCGGTAGGCGGCAACACCTTATCCACCTCCGGGCTGGGGCGGTTTCTGGTCTTCGTCTATATCTGGCTGCCGTTTATGATCCTGCCCGTTCAGGCGGCGCTGGAACGTCTGCCGGCTTCGCTGCTGCAGGCCTCAGCCGATCTCGGCGCGCGCCCGCGCCAGACCTTCCGCTATGTCGTTCTGCCGCTGGCTATACCGGGTATTGCCGCGGGTTCAATCTTCACCTTTTCCCTGACGCTGGGGGATTTCATCGTACCGCAGCTGGTCGGGCCGCCGGGGTTTTTCATCGGTAACATGGTCTACTCCCAGCAGGGGGCGATCGGCAATATGCCCATGGCCGCCGCGTTCACGCTGGTTCCCATCGTGCTGATTTCACTCTATCTGGCGTTCGTGAAGCGTCTGGGAGCATTCGATGCACTCTGAACGCGCACCGCTGTTCCTGAAAGTGGCAGCGTGGGGAGGCGTCATCTTCCTGCACTTCCCGCTGCTGATTATCGCAGTCTATGCCTTTAATACCGAAGATGCTGCCTACAGCTTTCCGCCTCAGGGGCTGACGCTGAAGTGGTTTACTGCGGCGGCGGGGCGCGGCGATATCATCGAATCGGTGACGTTGTCACTTCAGGTTGCCGCGCTATCCACCGCGATAGCCCTGGTGCTTGGCACGCTTGCTGCAGCGGCGCTCTGGCGAAGCGAGTTTTTTGGCAAGAACGCGATCTCGCTATTGCTGCTGCTGCCGATTGCGTTGCCGGGGATCATCACCGGCCTGGCGTTGCTGACAGCGTTCAAAACAATCAACCTTGAGCCGGGGTTTTTCACCATCGTGGTTGGGCACGCCACGTTTTGCGTGGTGGTGGTCTTCAATAACGTGATTGCGCGGTTCAGACGCACCTCCTGGAGTCTGGTGGAAGCGTCGATGGATCTCGGGGCCGACGGATGGCAAACCTTCCGCTATGTGGTGCTGCCCAACCTGGGCTCCGCGCTGCTGGCCGGGGGAATGCTGGCGTTTGCCCTGTCGTTTGACGAAATTATCGTCACAACCTTTACGGCGGGACACGAACGCACGTTACCGCTGTGGTTGCTCAATCAGCTAGGCCGTCCGCGCGACGTGCCGGTCACCAACGTCGTTGCACTGCTGGTGATGCTGGTAACAACCATCCCCATTCTGGGAGCCTGGTGGCTAACCCGCGACGGCGAGAACATCGCCGGCGGCGGGAAATAACATTGATTTGAACAGGACAATGCTATGCAAACACATCTGCTGATAAAGGGTGAACTGGTTGCCGGAGAGGGAGAGAAACAGCCTGTCTATAACCCGGCCACCGGAGAGGTGCTGCTGGAGATTGCTGAAGCGTCAGCGGCACAGGTCGACGCGGCGGTTCAGGCCGCCGACCGGGCTTTTACTGAGTGGGGACAAACGACACCGAAAACGCGCGCCGAGTGCCTGCTGAAACTCGCGGATGCGATTGAAGCGCATGGCGAAGAGTTTGCCCGGCTCGAATCCCTCAACTGCGGCAAGCCGCTGCACTGTGCGCTGGGCGATGAAATTCCCGCAGTGGTCGACGTTTTCCGTTTCTTCGCCGGGGCGGCCCGCTGCCTGAATGGGCTGGCCGCGGGTGAGTATCTTGACGGCCACACGTCGATGATCCGCCGCGACCCGGTGGGCGTGGTTGCCTCTATCGCGCCGTGGAACTACCCGCTGATGATGGCGGCATGGAAGCTGGCGCCTGCGCTGGCGGCCGGTAACTGTGTGGTCATCAAGCCGTCTGAAATCACGCCGCTAACGGCGTTGAAGCTGGCGGAGCTGGCGAAAGATGTCTTCCCGGCTGGCGTTCTCAACGTGCTGTTTGGCCGTGGAAAAACGGTGGGCGACCCGCTCACCGGACATGAAAAAGTGCGCATGGTGTCGCTGACCGGTTCGATTGCCACCGGGGAGCATATCATCGGCCACACGGCGTCCTCCATTAAGCGCACCCACATGGAGCTGGGCGGTAAAGCGCCGGTTATCGTGTTCGATGACGCCGACCTGGATGCGGTTGTAGAAGGCGTGCGGACGTTTGGTTTCTACAATGCCGGGCAGGACTGTACGGCGGCCTGCCGTATCTATGCCCAGAAGGGGATCTATGCCCGGCTGGTGGAAAAGCTCGGTGCCGCGGTCGCCAGCCTCAAAATGGGTGCCCCGGAGGATGAGTCTACTGAACTCGGTCCGCTCAGCTCGGCTGCCCATCTTTCACGCGTCTGTCAGGCGGTTGACGAGGCGAAAGCCCTTGGCCATATCCGCGTGGTGACGGGCGGGAGCAAAAAAGAGGGGGCGGGCTACTACTTCCAGCCAACGTTGCTGGCCGGGGCGAAACAGGACGATGCCATCGTTCAGCGAGAAGTGTTTGGACCGGTGGTGAGCGTCACCGAATTCGACGATGAAGCGCAGGTCCTGGCCTGGGCGAACGATTCGCAGTACGGCCTGGCGTCGTCGGTCTGGACGAAAGACGTGGGACGCGCCCATCGCCTGAGCGCTCGTCTGCAGTACGGCTGCACCTGGGTCAATACCCACTTTATGCTGGTGAGCGAAATGCCGCACGGCGGCATGAAATTGTCTGGCTATGGAAAGGATATGTCGGTGTACGGGCTTGAGGATTATACGGTTGTCCGGCATGTGATGATAAAACATTAGGAAATCATGCCCGGCGGTCTGCATCGCCGGGCGTTTGCTTTACCAGCCACACACCTCGTGCTCATTTTCCGTGTCGTAAGCGCGGACGGTATTCACCAGATCTTTGACCACGTCTGCGGCGACGTCGGGGATGAGCAACTCCATGGGGGCCTCTGTTTCATAATCCACCGAGACGCCGTTGCTGTTGTTGGTCACGGTCACTGTGTACGTTGCTTTACCCACGCGGTTACTCCTTATGTGTATTGACCACTTTGCCGATGCCCGCGCCCTGAAGCGTAACGTCAGGATCGGCAAAAAAGTCGATATTGAAATAGGTATCGCCGGTCAATAGCTCGATGCGGTGCCATTTCTCCGGCGGCGAGATGCCAAACGATCCGGCTTCAATCACCAGCTCCAGATCCGGTTCGGTCGCGTCAGCGTTCGGGAAACCGAAATAGCGCACCGCACCCTGCATCACCGACAAACGGCCATATACGCTGGCTTTCGTATTATGGTGGGTGAAAAGGGCTTTTGGCGCAGTGTCTTTGTTCCAGAATGGCGTGGAGCGGGTATGAACAAAATTCTCAGGGATACGTAGCATAAGGGTTTCCTCGTAAATAAAAGCCGCTTAAAGCGACTTCAACACCTCTGGTTCGACGAAAAATTCAATATTGAACAGCGTGTCGTCGCTCATCACCTCGATGTGATGCCATTTCTCAGGGGGAAAAACACCGAAGTGGCCGGCCCTGATAATCAGTGTGCTGTCAGGCTCAGGGGCATGTTCATCAGCATAACCCAGGTAACGGACGGCACCCTGCATAACGGACAGGCGGGGATAAACGCCCGGACGGGTACCCGTGTCGAGATGACGCTGAAAGATCCCGGCGGGGGCGGTTTCTTTATTCCAGAAAGGGGTAGAGCGGGTATGAATACAGCTTTGCGGAATGCGTAGCATATTGCCTCCCATGTATGTCTGCCTTTATTAGACGCCTTTGCGGAAGAGAAGATTTATCAAAAAGTGCATTTCACTTGCATGTTATCAATGAAGATAATGGGTGGCTCCCCCTGTTTGTAATACAAAATACTCAGTTGTTATTAGCCGTAATATTCAAGTGGTTATTATGTAATGAAAAAACTTGATCTGTATCAACATATGACGCATATTGCGTGCGGTTATTTTTTCGGCTCTGGTATACAGAATGACGTTGTATCAAAAGATGTTGGTTTTTTACGCAGTGATGGCTTCCATCTGTGCATTGATTACCTGGTTCCTTTCTAAAGACCGCAAGCGCATCCGCCTGCTTAGCGCGTTTCTGGTCGGGTCGACCTGGCCGATGAGTTTCCCCGTTGCGCTGCTGATTTCTCTTTTCTGAAGCATCCTTCCAATTTCGAAAGATGAACATAGCATTCCAGTTACGATGGCTGTATAAATACACAGTGCATCGTAAAAGGAGTGCTTATGAACAGTTTTTACTCGCATCATGCGGGTTGCACCGTGCGCTGGCATGATTTGCCCGGTTCTGGCGATCCCGTAGTCTTTATCCACGGATTGGGCTGCGCCTCTTCCTATGAATATCCTCGCGTCGTCCGAGACCCTCAGTTTGACGGGCGCAGAGCTATTCTCATCGATTTACCCGGCAGCGGTTACAGCGATAAGCCTGAACATTACAGCTATAAAACGACTGAACAGGCGCGCGTCGTGGCGGAGTTGATTGACCATCTTCAGCTGGATGCCTTCTGGTTATACGGTCACAGCATGGGCGGCAGCATTGCTATAGAAACGGCGGGGCTGCTGGCACCGCGCGTGAAGGGACTGATGGTGTCGGAGCCCAATTTTCACGCAGGTGGGGGGATGTTTAGCCGCTCTATTGCGGCGCAAACTGAACACCAGTTTGTGGCGCAGGGCTATAATGCCATGCTCCGCAAAGAGACCACCGCCTGGGCCGGGTGCCTGCAAAGCAATGCACCCTATGCCGTCTGGCGCGGCGCATCAAGCCTGGTCGCCGGTGTTGAGCCGGACTGGGAAGCGCAATTTCTGTCGCTACCTTGCCCGGTGACGTTGATTTTTGGTGAGCTCTCACTGCCGGATGACGATGTGGATAATCTGAAGCTGAAGGGCGTTGAGGTCAAAATCATCCCTGCGGCGGGGCACTCCATGTCGTGGGAAAACCCGTCGGCACTGGCGCAGGCGTTAGCGGAGTGTATGGCGGCGTGATTATCGTTGCTGAATATAGGCCGGGTAAGCGCAGCGCTACCCGGCAAGATAGGCCTCTACAGGATTAAAGCCCGCAGTGCCCGACGTGCGTCAGGCTGAACATCATGCGGGTGCTGATAATCAATGTTTTCGATTGCCCGGTTATAGAGGGCAACCAGCCAGTCATAAACGTACGCGGTGGCCGCATGAACAGGCTGCTCCCCCAGACGCGTCAGGCGCGGTGCGGCACTGCTGACGACGGGCGTAACAAAGATTGCCTGACCTTTGCGAATGCGGCTTGCGGGGCGTTCTGCTGACGGGGTCTGGTCGTAACCCAGCCAACCAACGAAATTCCCTATCACCGCATGCAGCTGCGCCGCGCTGCTTTTATCCGCGTCGACAATTTGCTGAAGCTGTTGCGGCAGATTAAGCCGGTAGCTGGTTACCACCAGCACATCCGCAATTTGCTGCAGCACCGCGGGCTCCAGACCAAGACGGGCGGCGGTAGCTTCATTGCGGCTCCACTGGCGCAGATGATTTATCCATACTCTGTGCGCCAGGCGCGCTTTGTCTTTTGTCTGGAATCGTCCTGCGCTTTCCTGGGCGTTATCGGCGAACAGATCGATGGTGTCCGTGAACAGCCCGTTCACCTGCTCCTCGCGCGGCTGCTGAACGGCGAGCAGCGTTTCAAAGGCTTTCAGCGGCGGCAGCAGGCCCTCAAGCAGCTCCCCGTGACGGGCGGCACTGCTTTGCAGCGTGCGCACCATATTTTCGGCCTGAGCACGTCGTGTACCCGGTTCCTCAACCAGCGGCGCCAGATAGCTTTGCATCAGCGACGCGATCTCCTGCCGCAGCAGGTTTTTCAGCGTGCCAAGGCGCTTCTGCCGCTGTGCCGGGAGCGTCGCCTGAGACAACCACTCAATGACGCGCTGCATGCTGTGGCTGTCCAGCGCCTGCAGAGTTCCCCAGCGCAGGCCTGGCTTGCCCAGCAGATGCTGTACGGCTTCATCGAGATTCTGTCGGGTAGTGAAACGAGCGTCATGCGGTGTGATCGCCCACACCAGCCCCGGCAGGGCAGACTCCTCGGCAGGCTGGGTCTCTTTAATCCAGTTAATTAACACTTTTGCTTTTTGGGCCGTCTGCTCGTGCCGCGCTGTCGCGTTGCAGATAACCAGCACATCCGGCTGGAGCTGCTGGCGGTAATGTTCAAGCAGCCACTGGCATTTAGCCTGTACTAAAGGATCGGCACTGCCGTCTTCAAAGACCGGAATATCAATGATATCAACGTTATCCAGCGCGCCATTCTCAATCGGCAAGACCAGCTCGCGGGTAAGGAAAGCAAGCACGTCGACCGGGATGCTGATGGCGTTGAGCATTTCACCGTTGTTCAGCGGATGAAGCAGCGTCTCCTGAGTTTCCTGCTGGGTTAAGGTGCCGTGCGTCAGGAACCCTTCACCAGGCAGACCAAAGCTGTCCACCAGCAGGCTCAGCGGCGCAGCCAGCTCGCTCGCATGGCTGGTCTGATGCAGCACGTGGGCAAGCTTCAGCCACTGCTGGGTTAACTCCTGCTGCTCGCCCCACAGCAGCGACCAGACGCTGGCGCGGGTGCTGAGATCGAGCGATGGCACCAGCTGGGCAAACTCATGCCACAGGGCGTCATCAATTTGCTGTCTCGCGGCGGGTACCGTGCTTTGCCAGAAACGCGAAATCGCACCCACATCCTGCGCCGTGATGCCGGGCACGCTCTGCGGCTGGCGAAGGCCGCGCCATTTCTCCAGACGCGTCTCAATGACCGCCTTATCCACCGCACGCATCTGCGGGTGCAGCGTCGTGCGGGCAATAAACAGTTGTACCAGTTCGGCCTCGGTGACCAGGCTCAGACGCAGCGGAAACGCCTCATCCGCTACCTCCGGGGTGTCTCGGGTGAAGCGCACGGCCATGTTGGTCAGGGCATGCCCTGGGTTAATATGCGAAAAATAGTCAAAGGTGCGCTGGCCCGGCATCACGTTCATGCGCCCGTTACCGCTGCCGCACAGCGACAGCAGCAGGTGCGCTTTGGCGCTCTGAGAATAGCCGTAAAGCCCAATGCTGCTCCGGCGGGTCAGGGCGCGTTCAATGGCCTGCTCCCGCGCCTGCGCCGCGTTGATGCGAGCAAGCAGGGCATCAGCATCGTTATCCAGCACAGGGGCGTTCAGGCGCGTCTCATTAATCCACCCGATCAAGGCCTGAGTGGTGGTCGTGGTCGCTGTCATTTCAGGTATACGCTCCCGCTGTCGATCCAGTAGTGGCTACCGCTGTGTCGGCGATCGGCCAGGGTATTCAGTTTGAAGGTTAACGCGTCAGGCGCAACCGGCGTGCCGTCCTGCAGCCAGGCATCGCTGAGCTCGAAGGCCTCCGGGCCCTCCTGCTTGCTGCCGCCGCAGAGCTTAAGCCGCACGTTAAGCACGCCGTCGCCGGCAATCGCTTTTGCCAGTTCAGCCGAGTTGATGCTGAGCGTATAAAGCGGCGTGGCGGGCCAGCGCGCGTTCGCCAGCTGGCGGAAACCGAGGGTGACGTTACCGCGCAGCGGGAAGTGCAGCCGCGCGTCGAGCTTCGCGCCGGGTTTATCGAGATCGATATCCTGATACCAGACGTTCTCCTCGCGCAGGGTGTTGACGGTGTTATCCAGCACGCCGAGATAACGCACCGTTGAATACGCGCCAATGTCCGCGGCCTTAAAGTTAAAGCGCGGCAGACGCAGATCGAGCGCCAGGCTGCAGAGCATGGCCCCCACCGCGGCGGTCGATTTCGGATTGCCTATGCGCCCCTGCTGGCTGAAGGGATACCACTCGTGAACCTGATATTTATCCAGCCAGACGATGCGGTTGACCGGCACCGGCTGCAGATGCCGAATCAGCGCCTGAACGCCCGGCAGGCAGCCCGGGCGCCCGGTGATGAGCAGAATATCGCAGCTGTAATGGGAAATCGCTTCACACACAGCGTGGAGCGGCGAGGTCAGCGTAAACTGACCGGCCAGCATTGCATCCTGCATTTCGCGGAAGTTCACGTGCAGCGGCACGGCGAACAGGTCGAAGGCTTCTGAGCCCGCCGGCAGGGCATGATCGATTGCCTGCTGAAGATAGTTCATCACGTTGCGGGTTGGTTTCTGCGCAAGGAGTTCGCCAAAGGTGGCATGCAGGCCCGCCAGCGGATCGTCAATGTCGCTGGCTTCCCACGCGGAAAGAATGGCGTGGCCAAGCGGCATAAAGAGCTGAAGCGCCGTTTGCTGGCGCAGTACCGCCTGGGTATCAATACGCCCGGAGTCGCCGAACAGCGACGCCATCAGCAGCGAGGCGTCCGCAATGCCGGATTTCTGCAGCTGCGTTTGCAGGGCGGGCAGGACATAGCGCTGAATCACGTCCAGCAGGGTATCGTCGCCCGCCACCTTGAACCCTTCGCGGAACAGCAGCTGCGGGGTGATTTTGACGTTATTACCGGAGCCGTCATCAAGCTGGTAGTGGGTTATTGCCATATCCGTGGTGCCACCGCCGATGTCGATAGACGCGACGCGTAATGCGCGCCCCGGCTGCACGCCTGGCTCAGGTTCACGATCCGTGCGGGCGAGGGAGGCGAAAAAGGCTTCCGTCTGGCCGCCAAAATGGGAAATCGCTTCGTTATACAGCCAGACCAACTGACCGCAGCTGGCTTCATCCCACTCCATCTGGATCTCAGGGACCGGCACCACGCTTTTTTCCTGCTGCTTGCGGGTGGCAAAATCTTCATCCTGCGGGTGCCAGCCCATCGCTTTCCAGACGATGGCAATGGCTTCAAACATGCGGCGACGGAAAATCTCGCGCTCCTGCTTCGGCATGGCCGAGGGCAGGGTCAGGATCAGGGTGCGCAGCTGGCGCGGCGAGGCCGGGAAGCCCAGGCGCAGGCGGGTGGCGACGCTGTTGATCTGGCCCAGCGCCTGCGCCAGCAGCTCGCACAGCATGTGCGTCATCAGCGTGCTGCGGCTGTACTGCGGCGAAAAGACCGGCAGCCGCTCGTCCTGCGGCAGCGTAAACAGCGGCTCACCGTCATCGTTCATCAGGTTCATCAGCGGAAACGCCGTGGCGAGCGGTTCACGCTGGGTTTTGCCGTTCATCTGGCTAAAGCGCCAGTCCTGCACGACAGGCGTTTCATCCCACAGGTAGCGGCGCGGGCTGGAGATGCCGCTGTTACCTTCGGTTCCCAGGCGCTGCATCGCCAGCTTGCGGGCTTCATCGCCCACGCGAACAATCGACGGCCAGACAAACGCATCTTCGCGACCGCTTTCCACCGAGAAGTGCTGTTTGCCAAAACGCGCTTCGGAGAATTCAAGACGGCTGGTAAAGAGAGGCTCGTTCAGGAACTGCGGCTCGCTTAACGAACGAACCTGCAGCTCGGCGGTCTGCCGGAGCCCGTCGTTTGCATCACCGTGGTCTTCGATAATGACGCCGCAGGTGTGGGTGTTGCCCACGTCGAGGATCAGGTCGACAGGAATGGCAGGCGTGCTGAGCGTATGGGTGACAAATTTCACTTCCGGCACGGTGAGCTGTTCACCGAGCATGGTCAGTACATTGAGCCAGTGGGCCTGATATTCAAAACTGCGCATCGCCTGATGCAGGTCGCGTTCAGAGCGGTTTTCCACGCCGTCGGCATACTGGGTAAATGCCTCACGCAGCCAGCCGTCAATCCAGGTCTGGTCGAGGAAGCTTTCTACCTCACTATCGTGCCACGCCAGCGCAAAGCGGGTTCCATTCAGAATATCGTTTTCAACCGGCGACAGGGCGGAAGTGGCATGCTCCGCGATCTGGCTGTCGAGCGCGAGGGTGACGCGGTGCGAGTTGCCTGCCGTGTCGGGCTTCTCGAGCTTGCGCACCTGAACGCGCGCCCAGTTATCCGGTCCTTCCACAAAGGTCCGCGGCGGGTTGAAGCGCAGGAAGGGCACGGGAAGCCAGACGCCGTCCAGCACGGCAAGGGACTGATGCAGCGGAATGGTGGTTTCCGGTTTAACCACTTCAGGCTGACCGCCGTTCGTCCCCGGCAGGGTATAGCGCCCGTTCACCAGGTCGAAATCGAGTCGCAAAAGGGGGCCGTTCGCGGTTTTACGTACGAAGCGCCCGTTGCTGGCGGTGTCCTGCGGCGTCAGGCCGAAATCCAGGAACTGCACGCCGCTGTTGGCAATAAGCGTGACGCTTTGTTTATAGTCGCAAAGATTTACCAGCATAGGATCAGGCACCTGCTTTCTTGAACGTCAGTGGGACGACGGTGTTGGCATCGTAGCGAGCGCGACATTCTGCGATATCGCTGGCCCCGGCTTTACAGGCGACTTCCGGCATCGGATAGCGGGAACCGTCGGTGCAGCGAGCATTGCCGCGACTTTTAATCATCAGCTCGCCATTGCTGTGTAGCCCGGAGAAAATCTCCGCGCGGCAGACAATGTTGTCGCCGTGCACGACGCGGGCAAAACCTTTATTGTTTTGGATTTGATAGCGCATTGATGGCGGCTTGCCGGTGACCGGATCTTTCACGTCGAGAACCGCTCGCCAGGTACCGTTCAGGAAGCGCGTCGACCCGGCTTTCACCTGACCAGCTTCCATCACCATGGCATCTTTCGGGATCGGAACAATTACCACCGGTGCGGCTTCAGGCGCAGGCGCGGGTTCTTTTTCTTTACTGGCGACGACCTCAGCCTGTTGCAGGGGGAGATTCATAGCCAGCGGCTCTACCGCTTTGATCGGCTGCGGTGCAATAGCCACGGGCTCAGGAGCCGGTGCCGGAGCGGGCTCTGCCGAAGGGGCCTGTTTTGGCCACAGCAGCGGCGCGGCAACGGCTGCCACAATCACGGCGGCAACCGGCAGGGTCCACAGGGGAATGCGACGTTTTTTCGTGACGGCAACAGGCGCAGGTTCCTGAGCGGGTTGCGCAACAACCGGCGCGGGCTCCGGCTCATACAGTTCTTCCGGCGTAATACGCACGGCGGTGATGGGCGCAATCAGCGGCTCGTCTGCTTTTTCAAAGGTGATGGCCGGTTCGGGCGCGGGTTCTGGCTCGGGCTCTTCAATCACAACGGGGGCAGGCTCGGGGATCAACGCTTCACGCAGGCAGTCGAGGACATCGTCGCGCGCATTTTCGTTCAGGTTTACAAAACCCCAGAAGCAAATAATCGGCTTTCCTGCGACCAGGAAAACAAAATTCTCGCCGGGAAACTGAAACGCTTTCGACAGCAGCGAGCCGAAAAGCTGCTGCGCGGTTTTGGGCGACTGGAGGCATTTCTTGCTTAACGACTCAACGCTGGCAAGCGTGTTTTCCAGATAGCGCAGGGCGCGATAGCGGTCGTCTTCACTGGCCGCCTTCCAGCTGGTGACGCTTCCCTCAACGGGGGAATACCAGTCCACACGGTCGCCGCTGTCGTTGACCTGAGGAATAGCCAGACAGTCCACTATGGCCTGCTGTTTGCGCAATCGAAGCGCTTCCCGGATTTGTAACGCTGATTCAAAAACGGCCTGTCCGCCGCCGCCAACGGCCTGAAAATCATCCAGATTACCGCTGCGTAAAAGAGTTTTTGCCACGATTTGATCCCATATACTTCTTCACACCGTTACTTTAACGAAACGAGGAAGCAAACAAACGGAGGAAGAGACGCTAAAAGCGCCGATTTCTTGCGGCATAGATCGTGACGGTTGTGCTTGACGAATAACGTCACTTAAGGCAAATCACCTTTTTTTGCACTGGCGGCAAAACCGGCAAAAAACGCGGCTTTAGAATAACCTGATAGTGTTTCGTTATTTGCCAGGTGATAAGGGCTGTGCTGTTATTACTGACCTATATAATAAAACTGTCAGGGTTATAACTATGTCTACAGGGAAAACGCTGCTCGCCCTTGCGCTGAGCGCTCTTTTACCAGCCGGTGCTGCATGGGCGGCAAACAACGACACCCTTATTTACTGCTCCGAGGCATCGCCAGAGTCGTTCAACCCGCAAATCGCCAGCTCCGGCCCGTCGTTCGTGGCCAGCTCTCAGGTTCTGTACAACCGCCTGATCAATTTCGACCCGGTGAAAAATACCCCGGTCCCGTCGCTGGCGGAATCCTGGACGATTTCACCGGACGGCAAGACCTATACCTTTACCCTGCGCAAAGGGGTGAAGTTCAACAGCAACAAATACTTCAAACCGACGCGCGACTTTAACGCCGATGACGTTATTTTCTCGGTGATGCGTCAGAAAGACCCTAAACACCCGTACCATAATGTGTCCCAGGGCAACTACGAATACTTCAACGATGTCGGGTTCGATAAGCTGATTCAGGACGTAAAGAAGGTCGATGATTATCACGTTCAGTTCACCCTGAGTGAACCCAACGCCGCGTTCCTGGCCGACTGGGGAATGGATTTCGCGTCGATTCTCTCCGCCGAATACGCCGATGTGATGCTGAAAAAAGGCACGCCTGAGAACGTAGATACCTGGCCGATCGGTACCGGGCCCTATGTGCTCCAGCAGTACAAGGTGGACTCGCTGATCCGCTACGTCGCTAATCCGAACTACTGGGATGGCGAGGTGCCGACCAAACATCTTATCTTCTCCATTACGCCAAACGTGGAAACCCGCCTGGCGAAATTACAGACCAACGAGTGTCAGATTATTCCTGCGCCGTCTCCGGTTCAGTTTGACGTGATTAAAAAGAACAAAGACCTGACGCTGCACTCTGTCGATGCGCTGAACGTCGGCTATCTGGCGTTTAACACCGAGAAAAAGCCGTTCGATAACGTGCTGGTGCGTCAGGCGCTGAACTACGCGACCGACAAGAAGGCTATCGTTAATGCGGTCTTTATGGGCTCCGGTACGGTGGCAAAATCGCCGATCCCGCCAAATATGCTGGGCTTTAATAAAGATCTGCAGGACTACAGCTACGATCCTGATAAAGCAAAAGCGCTGCTGAAGCAGGCCGGACTGGAGAAGGGCGCAGAGGTCACGCTGTGGTCAATGCCGGTTCAGCGTCCGTATAACCCTAACTCGCGTCGTATCGCGGAGATGATCCAGAGCGACTGGGCGAAAGTCGGCGTGAAGGCCAAAATCGTCTCTTACGAGTGGGGCGAATACCTCTCCGGGATGCGCAAAGGCGAGCACGACTCCGCGCTGTTCGGCTGGATGTCCGATAACGGTGACCCGGACAACTTCGCCGATGTGCTGCTGGGCTGCAACAGCATTAAAACCGGGTCAAACGCCGCGCGCTGGTGCGATAAGGGTTATGATGCACTGGTGCAAAAAGCGAAGCTGACCAGCGATCCGGCCGAGCGTGCGAAACTGTACGGCCAGGCGCAGGAGATTTTCTACCAGCAGGCACCGTGGATCGCGCTGGCAAACGGCAAAACGTTCTTTGCAACCCGCAGCAACGTGACCGGATACAGCGTGAGCCTGATGGGCAGCGATTTCTCTAAAGCGAAGCTGAACTAAGCATTTATTGCCGGGTGAGGCGTAAGCCACCACCCGGCAAAAACAAGGAGCGACAATGTCACATTTAAACGAAGTTATCGCCCGCGTGGATGCCGCCATCGAAGAGAGCGTCATCGCCCACATGAACGAACTGCTGATTGCATTGAGCGATGATGCCGATCTCAGCCGTGAAGACCGTTACGCCCAACAGCAGCGTCTGCGTACCGCGATTTCGCACCACGGTAAGCAGCACAAAGAGGAGATGGACGCGCGCCAGGAACAGCTGACCAAGGGCGGCACCATACTGTAATCAAAACTGGCGTCGCGCTACCAGCCAGGCCCCGACGACCAGCATCACCGCGCCGCATACCGGGCCGATCAGCGCGCGCAGGGGAATGCTATGGCTTCTCAGCATGTCAAGGACCAGCCCGCCAATCAGCTGGCTTGCGACCAGCACCGCGATGGTCGTTGCCGCGCCAACGTTCTGGTAGCCGCTGATGCTGGCAAACACAAAAAACGACCCCAGCAGCCCCGGGATCAGCGTCCACCAGCGCACCGTTGCGGCCAGCTCACTGAACCCGGCGAAGCCCTGCTTCAGCAGCAGAATGCTGACAAACAGCACAATGCCGACCAGGGAGTTCAGCAGCATTGCGATAAGAATGGTGGAGGAGGACTGGGTGATACGCACCATTAAGGTGTTTTGCACCACCAGACCGATCCCCGCCGCCACCAGGAACGCCAGCGTCAGCGACTGATTCATGGGATTGCGTCCGGGTCGCTGCGCTCGTCCAGCTGCAGCTGCATAAAGGTTAAGTCCAGCCAGCGGCCAAACTTGGTTCCCACCTGCGGCATTTGTCCGGTCGTCACAAAGCCGAGCGTTTCGTGGAGGTGAATCGAGGCATGGTTTTGCGCTTCAATCCCGGCCACCATCACGTGTTTACCGATGGCGCGGGCCTCGTTAATCAGCGCCTTCATCAGCGTGCGGCCAATCCCCTTGCCCTGATGATCCGGGTGGACGTAGACCGAGTGCTCAACCGTATGACGGAAGCCGTCAAAGGCGCGCCAGTCGCCGAAAGAGGCGTAGCCGGTGATTACGCCGTCCTCCTCACTGACCAGAACCGGGTAGCCCGCAAGCGTGCGCGCCTCAAACCAGGCGATTCGGTTATCGGTATCGACGGTTTTATCGTTCCAGATCGCGGCAGTGTGCAGCACCGCGTGGTTATAGATCTCTCCTATCGCAGCGCAGTCTTCTTTACAGGCGTGACGAACGATCATGATTAAACCTCTGTATGTTGTTTACTATAGTATTACGCTATAGATATGATATTACACAACTGTATCGTCAGAGCGCTACGTGAGAATGATTATGAGCCCCATCGAAACGGCGTTCATACGCTTTAGTATGACGTTATGAACACAATAACAGACACAATGAATCAGCGTATTAGCGCCAGAATTCGCCTCGAACGTGAATCACGCGGCTGGTCTCTTAGCGAGTTGGCCGAGCGGGCTGGCGTATCTCGCGCCATGATCCACAAGATAGAGCGCGGCGACAGCAGCCCGACGGCAACCTTGCTTGCCCGCCTGTCAGGCGCGTTTGGGATCAGCATGTCGACCCTGATTGCCAGAGCCGAGATGCAGGAGGGAAAACTCCTGCGCCTGGCGAACCAGCCCGTCTGGCGCGATCCGCAAACCCACTACCTTCGTCGCCACGTTTCTCCCCGTACCGATCTGCCTATTGACCTCGTTCAGATTGAGCTACCCGCGGGGAGCGACGTCCCGATGCCGGCGTCCTCCTACGCGCTCGCGCGTCAGCTGATCTGGCTGCAGTCCGGCGAGCTGGTATTTCAGGAGGGCGATACTCGCCACGAGATGAAGGCCGGAGACTGTCTGGAGCTGGGGCCGCCAAACGACTGCCGTTTTATCAACGAAACGAACGAAACCTGCATCTATCTTGTGGTCCGGCTTAACCAGTCTGCCTCGTAATGTTAAGGCGATAATGCCGATCGTGAGCCAGCTGTAATGACATTTGTACCAGAAGGAGAATCCGATGAATCAATCTGTTTCGCAAAACCGCCGCTGGGTGCTGGCCTCTCGCCCACAGGGCGCGCCGGTGGCGGAGAATTTTCGTCTGGAAGAGCAGCCCGTTCCTGCTCCTCAGGCGGGGCAGCTGCTGCTTCGCACCGTCTGGCTGTCGCTGGACCCTTACATGCGGGGCCGCATGAGCGATGCGCCATCCTATTCTCCGCCGGTTGAGATTGGTGCGGTGATGGTAGGGGGAACGGTTAGCCGCGTTGAGCAGTCAAACCACCCCGACTTTAAAGCGGGTGAATGGGTGCTGAGCTACAGCGGCTGGCAGGAGTACGCGCTTTCGGACGGCAGCGGCCTGGTCAAGCTGGGCGATAATCCCACCCATCCCTCCTGGGCGCTGGGCATTCTTGGGATGCCGGGCTTTACCGCCTATATGGGGTTGCTGGATATCGGACAACCGAAAGCGGGTGAAACGCTGGTGGTCGCCGCCGCGACGGGCCCGGTTGGGGCGACCGTCGGGCAGATCGGTAAAATTAAAGGCTGCCGCGTGGTCGGGGTAGCCGGTGGGGCAGAAAAATGCCGCCACGCCGTTGAGGTTCTTGGATTTGACGTGTGTCTCGATCACCACGCGGCGGATTTCGCTGAGCAGCTGAAACGCGCCTGCCCGAAAGGCATTGATGTCTACTTTGAAAACGTCGGCGGGAAAGTGTTTAACGCCGTGCTGCCGCTGCTGAATACCTCCGCGCGCGTGCCGGTGTGTGGCCTGGTGAGCGGCTACAATGCAACGGGCTTGCCTGAGGGGCCAGACCGTTTGCCGCTTCTGATGGGCACTATTCTGAAGAAACGCATCCGGATGCAGGGCTTTATCATTGCCCATGACTACGGCCACCGCATTCATGAGTTTCAGGAAGAGATGGGGCGCTGGGTGCAGGAGGGTAAAATTCACTATCGTGAACAGGTGACGGACGGGCTGGAAAACGCGCCTGAAGCGCTGATTGGCCTGCTGGAAGGAAAAAACTTCGGTAAAGTCGTGATTCGCGTCGCGGGTGACAATAAATAAAAGGCACTATGGCGGGGTTTCCCGCCATATTTATTTGTGAAGATACGATATATTGTCTTTAATTAACGGACATGGCTTTTCGCGCCATCATCCCGGATGAGCCCGAAACCGATAAAAAAAACACATTTTGCATTTTTTGCTGTTTTACGTACTTCCCACCACCAGGCATGACGATACAGGATATATCGGACCAGCGTCGTTTTATTAAAACTGGCGTTTAAAAATAGCATTAAGTTTTAGCTACAGGAATTGAACATGCTTGATTTGGATCACTTAGAAAAAGCCCAAAGGATCAGTCTTACCATGCAAGTTGAACTCAGTTTGAAAGGAGCGTTAATTACAGGCTCCCTTAAACCGGGTGCACGACTGATTACGAAAGAGATCGCCGATAAATTAGGAACCAGCATTACCCCAGTGCGCGAGGCGCTACTGCGTCTGGTGTCAGCGGGTGCATTACATGCCACGCCGGCACAGGCATTTCTGGTGCCGGAGGTGACGCTGGAGCGTTATAACGAAATCAACGCTATTCGCAAGCAACTTGAACCCATGGCGGTTGCCGCAGCCTGTCAGAATATGTCTGACCAAAAGATCGAGACGTTGCGCAAATTGTCGGAAGCGTTTCATGAGGCCATGCGTAACGGGAACGTTCAGCAGGCATTGCACGCAAATCGCATCTTCCGCTTTACGCTTTATCAGTACGCGGAAATGCCCACGCTGAATGCATTAATTGAACAGCTTTGGGTGCGCATCGGGCCTTGCATTAACTATCTACACCAGGAGCTTAATGACATTAAGGAAGCGACGTATCACTATGACGAACTGCTTTCAGCCCTGGAACGCCGGGATGTTGACGCCAGCCAGAAGGCGATAGAAAAATCGATTGATGAAGCGAATACGCTTTTACAGCGACAATATTTTAACTGAGAGATAATTTAACAGAGCGACTATATACCGCGTTTAATTATTTATCTGGTGAATAACTCCTGATGGCATTTTGCCATCAGGATCGTTATTTTCGGTATAAAATAAACTTTACTTATTTCTTACTCGAATCGATAAGAGACAGACAGCCCTACGCCGTAGTTACGGCCAGGCGCTGGCTCGTAATAACGCCCGTTGGATTCGTTGACAATAACCGAGCCAACGTACTCTTTGTCGAACAGGTTATCTACGCGGCCAAAGACGTCCATCCCCCAGTTGCCGTAGTTGAATTTATACCCGGTATTCAGCCCGACCACCGTGTACGATGGCGCTTTCGCCGTGTTCTCGTCGTCGGCCATGATATCGCTCATGTACCGCACGTCCGAGCCCGCGTACCAGCCTTCTTCAGGCTGCCAGCCAAATGACGCATAGCCCATATTGCGGGCAATGCCCGGCATACGGTTGCCGTTACAGTCCGCGTCGCCGCAGACGTTGGTCCGGTAGGTGGCATCAAGGTAGGTCCACGCCATTTTCAGCTTCCAGTTCTCAGCAAACTGCTGATCGAGAGACACTTCGACTCCCTGACGGCGGGTCTTTCCGGCATTTTTATAGCTTGTGCGGCCACCAGAGCTGGCATCCACCACGATCTCGTCATCCGTATCGGTGCGGAACAGCGCTGCCGTCAGCAGGCCATTGCCAATGCGGGTTTTGCTGCCCACCTCATACGTGTTGTTCGTGGAAGGCTGCAGGCCGATATTCAGGCCGCCCTGGTTATCGGCGCGATACGAAAGCTCGTTGATGGTTGGCGTTTCGAACCCACGCCCTGCGGCAGCGTAGAGGTTCCACGCGTCCGTCACCGCATACTTCACGGAGCCCGCCGGGAGCCACTTGTGATAGCTCGCGTCACCGCTGTCGTCGCCGTTGCCCGGAGTAACGTAATGGTCGTTAGAATCAAACCAGACCGAGCTATAACGCACGCCCGCATCCACGGACAGTTTCTGCGTCAGCTGCCAGCTGGTCTGCAGGTAAGGGTCAACGTTCCACATCAGGTTACGTTCGTTCCGGCGTTTATCACCCTTCACGCCGTAGTCCGGCACGCCGTTGTTCATCACAAAGTTCTCGTACCCGCGACGATCTTCACTCATGTTTTCATAGTTCAGACCGGTGGTGAAGGTGACCGGCACCAGCAGCTCGCCGCGGTGCGTCCAGCGGGTATCAACCCCCTGATAATGACGCTGCATATCGATCACGCCGCCGGAGTGAGAAGGCCTCAACTGCGGCTGGTAGGGAATCGACTGGTACTGGGTCATTTCACGCTCGCCGGCGTACATCATCACGCTGAGATCGTCCTGAGCGCTGAGCTGGCGGTCGTAGCGCAGCCCCGCCTGAGTCTGCTTGATGGTCTTGCGCGTGTTGTACTGATCGCCACGCGGGGACTGACGCGGGTTATCCTGCCACTCCTGATAGCTCAGCCCGCCCGGATCGTTTGCTTTCATGTCCACGCTGTTAAAAATCAGCGTCAGCTTGCTGGCATCGTCAATGCGTACGCCCAGTTTGGCATTAGCGAGATTCTTCCGCGCGCCGCTGTGGTCGCGGTAGCCTTTAGTGGTGAAGCGGGTGGTGGATACGGTGTAATCCACGTCCCCGGCATGGGTGCCATCGCCCATTGCGCCGGTGGCTTTCATGCCGTAGCGCCATGTCCCGTAACTGCCGTAATAGCTGCTTGCCTCGATGGTCGGCGGCTGCTGCCCGGTTTGCGTATTGATGTTAATCACGCCGCCAGAGGCATTGCCATACAGGGCGGAGAAGGGACCGCGCAGAACCTCAACGCTGTCAATGCTGGAGAGATCGATGTTGGAGGTCTGGCCCTGTCCGTCCGGCATGGTGGCTGGAATACCATCGACGTACATGCGAATGCCGCGCACGCCAAACGTTGAGCGGGCACCAAACCCGCGCATCGAAAGCTGGAGATCCTGAGCATAGTTCTGACGGTTCTGAATCTGTAGTCCCGGAACGCTGCCAAGCGATTCGGAGAGATTAATGCGCGGCGCGGCGTGGCGCATATCCTCGCCATTCACGACGCTGACCGCCGCCGGAGTATCAAGCTCTGATACGGTTTGCGGCGTGGCGCTGACGATCATGGTCTGTTCCTCTGCGCTCATCGCGCTTAGAGGCGCAAAAACAACGGGAACCAGCAGCAGCGGGAGAGATGCCTTACGGGCAGATATGATTTTCATGAGTAAAACCGGTTGTGATGTATAAACGAACCAAATGGAACATGTCCATACATGTTAAAGGTTTTGTAAATGTTTTGAAAACTATAACCGCACATTGCGTTAATGAAAGGCACCAGGGAAAAGAAAAACTCCACTTTTAACTTATTAATGATTACTATTCTCATCATCAAAACGGCAATGCCATGACGTTGCCAGCCGGAAGCGATGTCAGCAGTACCCCCAATTTTCAAAAAAGGAATTGTTATGTCTTTACGCCATCTGTGCTCGCCACGCCTGAGTACGTCTCTGCTGTCTGCCGCTTTACTGTTTGCCGGAACCTTCCAGGCGCATGCCGCCGAAGAGATGCTGCGTAAAGCGGTGGGTAAAGGTGCCTATGAAATGGCGGTCAGCCAGCAGGAGAACGCGCTGTGGGTTGCGACGTCGCAAAGCCGTAAACTCGACAAGGGTGGCGTTATCTATCGCCTCGATCCTGCTACGCTGGAGGTGACGCAGACCATTCATAGCGATCTCAAACCGTTTGGCGCCACCCTCGACGGCGCGACGCAAACCCTGTGGCTGGGTAATACGATCAACGGCGCAGTGACGGCCATTGATGCAAAAACGGGCGACGTGAAAGGGCGACTGGTGCTTGATAGCCGCCAGCGCAGTGAAACCGTCAAGCCGCTGCAGCCGCGCCAGCTGGTGGCGGATGATGCGAGCAACACGATTTACGTCACCGGTGTCGGCAAAGAGAGCGTGATTTGGGTCGTGGATGGCGCAACGCTGAAGCTGAAAGAGACCATTGCCAACACCGGCACATACAGCACCGGTCTGGCGCTGGATGCAAAGGCAAAACGCCTGTACACCACCAATGCAGACGGTGAGCTGGTCACCATTGATACCGCCACCAACAAAATCCTGAGCCGCAAAAAAGTGCAGGACGACGGAAAAGAGCACTTCTATCTGAACCTGAGCCTGGACACCGCCGGTCAGCGCGCGTTCCTGACCGATTCAAAACAGCCGGAAGTGCTGGCGGTGAGCCTGAAAGACGGCAGCGTGATCGAGAAAATCGCCGCGCCTGAATCCCTGGCCGTTCTGTTTAACCCGGCTCGTAATGAAGCCTACGTGACGCACCGTGATGCCGGCAAAGTGAGCGTGATTGACGCGAAGACCTACAAAGTGACGAAAACGTTCGATACGCCGGTCTACCCGAACAGCCTGGCGCTCTCCGCGGATGGCAAAACGCTTTACGTGACGGTGAAACAGAAATCTACCCGCCAGCAGGAAGCGACCCAGCCTGACGATGTGATTCGTATCGCGCTGTAATATAAAAAAAGGGAAGGCATATGCCTTCCCTTTTAAATGCCTGTGTGATGCTTAACGCGAGGTCTCTTCCACCAGCGGTGCGTCGTGTTTTTCATCGTCTGGATGAACCGGCGCGGTGCTGTGAATTTCGTGAACGCGCTTACGCACGCCGAACCAGCCAGCGATCAGCAGCACGGCCAGCAGCGGGATGGTGGCGATGGTATAGGTGCCGTTCGGGTAGTCGAACGCCATCAGCACCAGCACGCTGAACAGGAAGAGCAGGGTGAGCCAGGAGGTCACCGGCGCGCCCGGCAGCTTGAAGCTGATATCTGCGGCTTTGCCTTCTTTAATGGCTTTACGCAGACGCATCTGGCAGACCACGATAAAGGCCCAGGAAGCGATAATGCCGAGTGCGGCCACGTTCAGAACGATCTCAAAGACCTGAGACGGCACCAGATAGTTCAGGAATACGCCGAAGACATACACCACCAGCGTGGCCAGAATGCCCGCGTAAGGCACGTGCTGCTTGCTCATCTTCGACATGAACTTCGGCGCTGAACCGCCCATCGACATGGAGCGCAGGATACGCCCGGTAGAGTAAAGACCGGAGTTCAGGCTGGAGAGCGCCGCCGTCAGCACCACGATGTTCATGATGCTGCCCACGTAAGGCACGCCGAGCTTCGAGAAGAAGGTGACGAACGGGCTCTGGCCGGCCTGATAGGCGTTCCACGGCAGCAACAGAACCAGCAGCACCACGGAGCCGACGTAGAACAGACCGATACGCCAGATCACGCTGTTAATCGCTTTTGGCACCATCGTTTGCGGGTCTTTACATTCGCCCGCAGCGGTACCGACCAGCTCAATAGAGGCAAAGGCAAACACCACGCCCTGCACCAGCACCAGCGCAGGTAGCAGACCGTGCGGGAAGAAACCGCCGTTATCGGTTATCAGGTGGAAGCCGGTAGCATTGCCATCGAGCGGCTTGCCGCTGCCGAGGAATACGGTACCGACCACCAGGAAAATCACAATAGCGAGCACTTTGACCAGCGCAAACCAGAACTCCATCTCGGCGAACCACTTCACGCCGATCATGTTCATGGTGCCGACGATCGCCAGCGCGCCAAGGGCAAAGACCCACTGCGGCACATCACCGAACGCGCCCCAGTAGTGCATATACAGCGCAACAGCGGTGATATCGACGATACCGGTCATCGCCCAGTTGACGAAGTACATCCAGCCTGCCACGTAGGCGGCTTTTTCACCGAGGAATTCTCGGGCGTAAGAGACGAAGCTTCCGCTGGAAGGGCGATGCAGTACCAGTTCACCCAGCGCGCGAAGAATGAAGAAAGAGAAGATCCCGCACACCAGATAGACCAGGGCGAGAGCCGGGCCCGCCATCTGCAGACGCGCGCCAGCACCTAAAAACAGACCCGTTCCGATAGCGCCGCCGATGGCGATCATTTGAACCTGACGGTTGCCCATCGCTTTGTGGTAGCCCTCTTCGTGGGAGTTCAACCAGCGACGTTTCGCAGCGTGATGATCGGCTGCGCTTTTATTGCTTGTTTTCATTGAGTTACCTGTTTGCCTGTCTGAACCATTATCGTGATAGTCCTGCCTGGCAGAGCGCAATACAAACGATTGCTTCTGCGCAAACACATGCCGCCTTCCCAGTCATTCTGCGTATGGATAAGGCGAAACATGGCGAGGCATCCTACCTGCAATTGATAAGCGACGCAAAATATAACCGTGCCGAAAGTGATGCAGGTCGAAGGAAATCGTGTGGTCAGAGCAGACAAGGTTTACAACGCGCTGAATCGTGGTGCTTTTTTAGTCAAAACAATTATTGAAGTGCTGCTTTAATCATCAGAATATCTTAATAATTGCAGAGGGGGAGGGCGTCAGGCTGCTGCGCTTCACTGGCGTTTCATTAACAAAACTAAAACGCTATGATGCAATCCGTTTTCTTCAGCATGTCCAGGCGGAACGGTGAAAATCAATATTGTTGGTACCAGCGGGAGCGGAAAAAGTACGCTTGCCCGACGCATCGCGGCGGAACTGGCGCTTCCCTACATTGAGATGGACAGGCTTTACTGGCGGCCCGACTGGCAGGGAACGCCCGATGAGGAATTACTTGCAACGCTGGCGAACACCCTTGACGCCACGCCTGGCTGGGTGCTCGACGGTAACTACAACCGCACGCGCCCGGTGAAGTGGCGTGATGTGGATATGGTCGTGTGGGTCGATTGCGGGTTCACCCGCACGCTCCGGCAGGCGGTCACGCGTGCATTCAAACGCGCATGGCACCGGCAGGAGCTGTGGCCCGGCACAGGAAACCGTGAAAGCTTCCGCCGCTCATTTTTCAGCCGGGAGTCAATCATTATCTGGACAATCAAAACCTGGCGCAGTAACCGCGAGCGCTATGAAGCAGATATGCAAAATCCGCAGTATGCCCATATTCAGTTTGTCCGCATTACCTCCCGGCCGCAGGCCGACGCGCTGATTTCAACGCTAAAATCACACCGTTAGCAGGGCTATGCTTTTCTGATTTCCGGCAAACCAAATGTAAATTAATTGTTTCTCAGTGGTGAAATACGCCTTTAATAATGTCGACATGTTAAGTCAAACGAGAACGCAACATGTCATGGCGAATCAGCATTCTGGATAAAAGCCCCATCGCTGAAAATGAAACGGCTGCCGATGCGCTGGCGCGGACGTTAGCGCTGGCGCAACAGGCGGAAAATCTGGGCTATCACCGCTTCTGGATTGCCGAACACCACAACACACCACAGCTCGCCAGCCCCTCGCCGGAACTGCTGATTGCCTGGATCCTCGGGCAAACGAAACGCATCCGTGTGGGCTCTGGCGGCGTCATGCTTCAACACTACAGCCCCTATAAAGTCGCTGAAAACTTTAACGTTCTGGCCGCGCTGGCGCCGGGTCGCGTGGATCTGGGCGTCGGGAAAGCCCCCGGCGGTTTACCGCTCTCAACCCGCGCGCTTCAGCAGGGCCTGAATCAGCAGGAAAAGGGCAGCTTTGCCGAACAGCTGACGCAGCTCGATCGCTGGATCCGTCCTGAAAACCAGTCGGCGGAAGAGGCCGTTCGTGCCACGCCGTTGCCGCCGGTCCCTGCACAAGGTTTCCTGCTGGGGGCCAGCCCCGAAAGCGCGCTGCTCGCCGCATCGCTCGACTGGCACTTCGTCTTTGCCGCACACCTGAACGGCGATCCGGAGCTGCTGCGCGAGGTGGTATCGATCTGGCGGAAGAACAGCGCGCGGGAGGTGATTGTGGCGGTGCAGGCGGTTGTCGCGCCGACCCAGGCCGAAGCAGACGCGCTGGCGCAGAAGGTCGAAGTGTGGGGCGTTGAGCTGGCAAACGGGCAGCGTGTCACCGTGGCCAGCGAAGAACAGGCGTACGCGTTTGCACGCCAGGCGGGCAGTGAGCCGGTGCGCATTGCACGTCGGGCGCAGTCGCTGCTGGCGGGCACCGCTGAGTCGGTAGTGGATCAGCTCAACGCGCTGCACCAGCAGTGGGGCATTGACGAATTTATCATCGACACGCCGGTCGCGGAGGGGGCAACGCGCGTCGCGTCTCTGCGTCTGCTGGCCGAGGCGCGTCTTAACAGGGAGGTCACCGTATGAGCTTCGGCGAACAACTGATTGCCTGGCGTCGTGAGCTGCACCGGAACCCGGAGCTGTCCGGCCAGGAAGTGGAGACCACCGCGCGCCTGCGCCAGTGGCTGACGAATGCCGGTATTCCCCCACAGCCTTACGATCTGCCGACCGGGCTGGTGGCGGAAATCGGAACCGGTAGCAAGCTGATTGCGCTGCGGGCAGACATTGATGCCCTGCCAATTGAGGAGCGCAGCGGCGTGCCGTTTAGCTCGCAGCATGCAGGGGTGATGCACGCCTGCGGACACGATATCCACACCAGCGTGATCCTCGGCGCCGCGTTAAAGCTCAAAGAGCGGGAAGCCTCGCTTAACGGCCGGGTGCGTATCCTGTTTCAACCTGCCGAAGAGAACTTTGGCGGTGCGAAGAGTATGGTGCGTGCCGGTGCCCTGCGTGACGTCAGCGCCATTTTCGGCATGCACAACGAGCCCGGCCTGCCGGTCGGTGAGTTCGCCACCCGCGGCGGGCCGTTTTACGCCAACGTCGACCGCTTCGTGATCCGCATTACCGGTAAGGGCGCGCACGCCGCACGTCCTCACGAAGGCAACGACGCCATTGTGCTGGCGAGCCAGCTGGTGACGGCGCTGCAAAGCGTCGCCAGCCGCAACGTCAACACGCTGGATTCGGTGGTGCTGAGCGTCACCCGCATCGCAGGCGGCAACACCTGGAACGTGCTGCCGGAAAGCGTCGAGCTGGAAGGCACGCTGCGTACCCATCGCACGGAAGTGCAGCAGAACGTGAAGGCCCGCGTGGGTGAAATTGCCGCCGGGTTTGCCAGCGCCTTCAGCGCGCAGATCGACATCACCTGGTATGCCGGGCCCACTGCGCTGGTGAACGACGAGCGCTGGGCCGACTTCGCCACCTCCGTTGCCAGAGAGGCCGGTTATGAAACCCGGCACGCGGAACTGCATATGGGCGGGGAAGATTTTGCGGTCTACCTGCAGTCTGTTCCCGGCGCGTTTGTCAGCATCGGCAGCAACAGCCCGTATGGTTTACACCACCCGGCGTTTAATCCTGACGAAGCCCTGATCGAGCCCGCAGCCCGCTATTTTGCACAGCTGGCGGAAAAAGCCCTGCAACACGTTTAATTTTGGAGAGGTAAATATGTCTGCACATCGTCAACTGCGGCTTGGGACTATTTTGCATGGTGCATCGGGCAATATGTCCGCCTGGCGTCATCCGGCGGCGATCGCGGATGCCAGCATTAATTTTGAATTTGTAAAAGAGACGGCGTTAAAAGCGGAGGAGGGCAAACTCGATTTTTTATTCGTTGCCGACGGTCTTTATATAAATGAGAAATCCATTCCGCATTTTTTAAACCGCTTTGAGCCGTTAACGGTATTATCCGCGCTGGCAAGCATCACCACGCGTCTGGGGCTGGTGGGAACGTTATCCACCTCCTACAGCGAACCCTTTACCACGGCGCGCCAGTTCGCCAGCCTCGATCATCTGAGCAACGGACGTGCGGGCTGGAACGTGGTGACTTCGCCGCTGGAAGGGTCGGCAAAGAACTTCTCTCGCGAAAAACACCCCGAGCATGCGCTGCGCTATCGTATTGCGGATGAGTATCTCGACGTGGTGAAAGGGCTGTGGGACTCCTGGGAAGGCGACGCGTTTATCCGCAACAAAGAGAGCGGTCAGTTTTTTGACCCGGCCAGGCTGCATACGCTCGATCACCACGGTGACTTCTTCCAGGTCGCCGGTCCGCTGAATATTGGTCGCACCCCGCAAGGGCGTCCGATTGTTTTTCAGGCGGGCGCGTCGGACGACGGGAAAAAGCTGGCGGCAAAACATGCCGACGCCATTTTCACTCATCACGAAACGCTCGACGAGGCAAAAGCGTTTTACCGCGACGTGAAGCAGCAGCTGGAAACAAACGGCCGCCGCGCGTCAGATTTACATATCTTCCAGGGCATCAGCGTGATTGTCGGTAAAGACGCCGATGACGTGGAAAACCAGTATCAAACCACGGCGGCGCTGGTGTCGGTTACCGATGCCCTCAATTACCTCGGGCGTTATTTTGAACATCACGATTTCAGCCAGTATCCGCTCGACGAGCCGTTCCCGGATATCGGTGACTTAGGCAAAAACAGCTTCCGCAGCACCACCGATGAAATTAAGCGAAATGCCCGCGAGCGCAACTTAACCCTGCGCCAGGTGGCGCTTGAGGCCGCATCGCCGCGCCCGCGCTTTTCCGGCACGCCGGAGGAGGTCGCCGACGGTCTGCAGGCCTGGTTTGAAGGCTATGCCGCAGACGGCTTCATCATCCAGGGCGGTACGCCGGATACCTTTCCGCGCTTCGTTGACCAGGTGGTGCCCGTTTTACAGGCCCGCGGCCTGTTCCGCACCGACTACCCGGGAACAACGCTGCGCGAAAGCCTTGGCTTAGACCAACCGAAAAACCAGTTCACACAACAATAAAAGAGAACTCCGCTATGCAAAAAACATCGCTTATTCTGGCGCTCGCGCTGGCCTTTACCCCTGCCGTCTGGGCAGAGAATGTGAACATTAACGGCACCGGCGTGAGCATCGAGGCCAATAAAACGCCGATCAATACCGCCAAAAACAGCGATGCAGTGGCGCAGTTGCCGAAAGATTATCGCTTCGCCGTGCCGGGGAAATTTACCGTGGCGGTAGCGGGCCTCAATCAACCGCCGCTGACGGTATTTTCCGACGACAACAAAACGCTGCTCGGGAGTGAAGTTGACGTCGCTCGTCTGGTGGCCGACAGCCTCGGACTTGAGTTGAACGTGGTGCCAACGTCGTGGGAAGACTGGCCGCTGGGCGTGGCGTCCGGGAAATACGATGCCGCCATCAGCAACATTACCGTTACCAAAGCGCGCAAAGAGAAGTTTGATTTCGCCACCTACCGTAAGGACTCCCTCGGTTTCTACGTGAAATCGACCAGCCCGATCGAATCGCTTCAGAAGGCTGAGGACATCGCCGGGCTGCGGATTATCGTTGGTTCCGGGACCAATCAGGAGGCCATCCTGCTGGCATGGAATGCTGAAAACCTGAAGAAGGGGCTGAAACCGTTTACCCCGATCTATACCAAAGACGATGCGGCGCAAACGCTGGCGCTCCAGTCCGGGCGCGCGGATGCCTACTTTGGCCCGAACGTGATTGGCGCATGGAAGGCGGCGCTGAACGGGAAAACCAAACTGGTGGGTAGCGTCGACGGCGGCTGGCCGAAGGCGGCGCACATTGCGGTGACGCTGAAGAAAGGCAGCGGGCTGGTTGAGCCGGTGCAAACCGCGCTGAACGGCGTCATCAAAAACGGCGATTACGACAAAGTGCTGAACCGCTGGGGGGAAGGCGTTGAGCGTATTCCGCAGTCAGAAGTGAATCCTGATGGCCTGGGTGATTAAGGAGGCGCTATGCGTGAACAATTTCGTGACGTTTCACCGGAAGATGCCGAACTTCAGCCCATTATCGAGGGGCTGTTCGGTGAATATGCCGCCCGCTACGGTGACTACTTCTCTAAAGACGCGGAAGTGGAACTCACCGAGTGGTATTTAGCGCCGCAGGGGCTGTTTATCGTTCTGGAGCGTGACGGAAAAATCATCGCCACCGGTGCGTACAAACCCTTCGACGAACGCACCGCGGAAATCAAGCGCATCTGGACGGACAAAACCCTGCGTCAGCAGGGGCTTGCCGGACGCGTAGTGCAGGAGCTGGAGCGCAGGGCGGTGCTGGCAGGTTACAGCCAGATCTACCTGACAACCGGTTTTCGCCAGCCGGAAGCGGTCAGGCTCTATCTCAGCCAGGGCTACCAGCCACAGTTTGATCTGAACCGGGATCCGGAAGAGTACAGCCAGCCGCCGTTTGACGGTCGGCTGCGCTTCACTAAAACGCTGGTACGCGAAGCGTTCAGTAAAACCGCATGAGGAACGACGATGAGCAACGTTCAAACCATTAAGGTGGTCCCGGCGCGTTATCCGCTGCGGACCGTCGGCGCCGCGGTGGCGCTGTTTGTGCTGGCGGTCGTGATCCAGTCCGTCGCTTTCAACCCGCGCTGGGAGTGGGCGGTGTTTGCCCGCTGGTTCTTCGACCCGGTGATCCTCGAAGGCGTCGGGCAGACCCTGCTGCTGACGCTGATCGGTACCGCGCTGAGCGTGGTGTTGGGCGGCATGCTGGCGCTGGCGAGACTCTCCTCGTCATGGCTGCTGAGCAGCCTGGCGTGGGGCTATATCTGGCTGTTTCGCTCGCTGCCGCTGATCGTGGTGCTGATCATTCTCTACAACTTTTCCTATCTCTACGACACGCTCTCCCTCGGCGTGCCGTTCACCGGCATCACCTGGGGCAGCTTTGAAACCATCAACGTGCTGGGGCAGTTCTCTACCGCCGTGGTGGGGCTAACGCTGGTGCAGAGCGCCTATACCGCCGAGATCATTCGCGGTGGATTCCTCGGCGTCGATCACGGACAGTATGAGGCCGCCGCCGCGCTCGGCCTGCCGGCCTGGCGCCGCACGGTGCGCATCATTTTGCCTCAGGCGTTGCGCACCATTCTGCCGTCGGGGTTCAATGAAATTATCAGCCTCGCCAAGGGCACGGCGATGGTGTACGTCCTGGCGATGCCGGAGCTGTTCTATACTATTCAGATGATCTACAACCGTACCCAGGAGGTGATCCCGCTGCTGATGGTCGGCGCCGCCTGGTACCTGGTGATTACCACCGTCTTGTCCGCTATTCAGTACGGTGTTGAACGCGCACTCGCCCGCAGCGAACGCCGCTCTGCGGTTAATCAGAACCGTGCCGCCCGTCGAACCCGTTCCGTCACCACCACGCCAGCACAGGAGCCTATCCATGCAAGCCTCTCCTGAAGGACATATCTCGATTACCGGCGTCAGCAAGTATTTTGGTCGCCATAAGGCGCTCGACAACGTTTCGCTTGAGATCCCGCCCGGTTCCGTGACGGTCATTCTCGGGCCCTCAGGCTCGGGCAAATCGACGCTGCTGCGCACCATTAACCACCTGGAGCGCGTCGACGAAGGCTTTATTCAGATCGACGGGGACTACATTGGCTACCGTCGTCAGGGCGACAAGCTCTACGAGCTGAAGGAGAAAGAGATCCTCAAGCAGCGCGTCAACGTGGGCTATGTGTTTCAGAACTTCAATCTCTTTCCTCACCTCACGGTGCTGGAAAACCTGATTGAGGCGCCCATCGCGCATAAGAAGCTCAGCAAAAAAGAGGCGGTGGAAAGGGCATACAGCCTGCTGGACGTGGTTGGGCTGCGGGATAAGGCCGACGCCTGGTCTCGCCATCTCTCCGGCGGGCAGCAGCAGCGCATTGCGATTGCCCGCGCGCTGGCGTTACGTCCCCGCGTGATGCTGTTTGATGAACCTACCTCGGCGCTGGATCCGGAGCTGGTGGGAGAGGTGCTGGACGTGATCAAAAAACTGGCCCGGTCCGGCACTACGCTGGTGGTGGTCACCCACGAGATCGGCTTTGCCCGCGAGGTGGCGGATCAGGTGGTGTTTATGGTCGACGGGAAAATCGTGGAGCAGGGCAGCAGCGACGCGGTATTGAACCGTCCGTCGCACGCGCGAACGCGCCAGTTCCTGTCAAAAGTGCTGTAAGGAGCGCAGATGAAATACGGACTTCTGGCGGGGCTGGTCTTCACAACGGCAAGCCACGCCAGCATCGATCTGAAAGCCAACGAGCAGCCGCTGCCGGTGACGGTGGATCGACAGGCCGTAGCGAAGATCCCCGCCGGTTATAAATTCGTTGAACCGGGTACGCTGACGGTCGCCGTCTCGATGCTGAACTCCCCGCCGCTGGCGCTGCTGGCCAGCGATAACCGCACGCGGATTGGCAGCGACCCGGATATCTCCCGCCTGCTGGCGGGCAGCCTGGGGCTGAAGCTAAAGCTGGTGCCAACGGCGTGGGAAGACTGGCCGCTGGGCATCGCTTCCGGGCGCTACGACGTGGCGCTGGTGAACATTGCGGTGACCGAACAGCGTAAAGAGAAGTTTGATTTTGCGACCTACCGCGTCGATTCGTTGGCGTTTTCGGTGAAGTCCACCAGCGAGATTCAATCAATCAAAAGCGCGGAAGATCTGGCCGGAAAAAAGGTGATTGTCGGCTCGGGCACCAATCAGGAGCGCATCCTGCTGGGCTGGAACGAAGAGAATAAAAAGGCGGGGCGAGCGCCTGCGCTGCCGGTCTATCTCCACGACGATGCCTCGGGCAATCTCTATATCCAGTCCGGCAGGGCGGACGTGTTCTTTGGCCCTCAGTCGGTTTCAGCTTACAAAGCGGCGCTCACCGGCAAAACCCGCGTGGTCGGTTTAGGTCCGAAAAAAGCTTATGTCGCCACCACGACCAAAAAAGGCAATGGGCTGGTGTACGCGCTGCAGGCCGCGCTGAACGGGGCGATTGAGCGCGGAGAGTACCAGAAAGTGCTGGCGCGCTGGGGGGAGCAGGGCGAAACGGTGGCGCAATCGGAGGTCAACCCGCCTGGGATAACCTACTAATGGTGCTCTACACTTAGGATTTTCACTCCTGAGGGGGCAACATGATGAAACTCTATGGCGTACCCGGCTGGGGCCCGGCAATCAGTGAAGTGATGCTGACCCTGGCTGATATCCCTTATCAATTTGTGAACGTTGACGGGTTTGACCAGCCCGGCCCGCAGCGTGAACTGCTGCAAAAACTCAACCCGCTGTGCCAGGTGCCCACGCTGGAGCTGGAAAATGGCGCCATCATGACCGAAACGGCGGCGATTGCCCTCATGGTGCTCGACCGTTGTCCCGATCTCGCCCCGCCCGTGGGGCAGGCCGAGCGTCAGCAGTTTCAGCGTCTGCTTATCTGGTTCGTGGCGAACGTCTATCCCACCTTTACCTATGCCGATTATCCCGAACGCTGGGTGCCTGATGCGCCGGAACAGCTGCAGAAAAACTGCATTGAGTACCGGAAATCCCTCTATCTGTGGTTTGAAAATCAGCTTAAGGCCGCGCCGTTTGCGCTGGGTGAACGGCTGACGCTGCTGGATGTGTATATTGCGGTGGCGCGCACCTGGGGGCCTCGCCATGAGTGGTTTGCGACAAATACGCCGAAGCTTACGGCGATTGCGGATACCGTGTGTCAGCTGCCGGAACTGCACAAGGTGTTAAAGGCAAACAACATTATCTGATAACGTGGAATGCTCACACATAACAGGAAGCCTGCATATGCCACACGTAGACATCAAATGTTTTCCCCGCGATCTTAACGACGAGCAAAAAACCGCGCTGGCGGCAGATATCGCCGAGGTGATAATTCGCCATTTCAACAGCAAAGACGGTTCAGTATCGGTGGCATTGAACCAGGTAAACCCGGAAGACTGGAAGGCACAGGTCTGGGATACCGAAATCGGACCGAAGCTGGACGAGTTGATTAAAAAGCCCGGGTATTCAATGTAATCATTCGCCGGGTGAGGTCATCGTCTTACCCGGTTTCTCCTGCCGCTTACGCCTTCTTTTCGCAAAAAACGATAAAAATAAGTTTTATCTGATCCGTTATACTTAACGTTCACGACCGACATTTCATCAATCCTTAGGAAAGATCGACAACAGAATCAATTAAGGACAGTCACATTAAAGGATAATTTTCTCATGACAAAATTACCCCGGTTTTCACCTGCTTTTTTCCACCCGCGATACTGGCTAAGCTGGACAGGCATCGCCGCCCTGTGGCTTATCATGCTGCTGCCTTACCCGCTGTTGTTCAAACTCGGACACGCTCTGGGCCGGTTAGCCATGCGCCTTTTACCGCGCCGTGTCGAGATTGCCCGCCGCAACCTGGAGCTTTGCTTTCCGCAGATGGAAGCAGAAGCGCGTGAATCTTTGCTGCAGCGAAATTTTGAATCCGTGGGAATGGGGGTAATCGAAACCGGCATGGCGTGGTTCTGGCCTGAATGGCGGGTGCGTAAATGCTTTACCGTGCGCGGTTACGAACATATGGAGCAGGCCAGGGCGCAGGGGAAGGGCGTGGTGCTGGTTGGCATGCATTTTCTGACGCTTGAGCTGGGCGCGCGGATATTTGGCATGCTTAACCCCGGTATTGGGGTTTATCGTCCCAACAATAATGCGCTCCTGGACTGGCTACAAACGCGCGGTCGTCTGCGTTCTAATAAAACCATGCTGGATCGTCATGATTTAAAAGGCATGATCCGTGCCCTGAAGCAGAATGAAATTCTCTGGTACGCGCCGGATCATGACTATGGCAAAGCCAACAGCGTGTTTGCGCCATTCTTCGCCGTCCCGGATGCCGCCACGACGGCGGGCAGCTATATGCTGGTCAAAAGCGCTAAGCCTGCCGTTATTCCGTTTGTGCCGCGCCGCAGAGAGGGCGGTACAGGGTACGAGCTGATTATTCTTGAAGATATCAGCGCGTCATTGCAGGGTGCGGATAAAGAGTCTGTCGCAACCCAGATGAACCGGGCGATCGAGCGCGCGGTGCTGATGGCGCCGGAGCAGTATATGTGGCTGCACCGTCGCTTCAAGACGCGTCCTGAGGGCGTGCCGGACAGATATGCCCCTAAAAAAATCTCCGCGCCCCCTCGGGCTGGCTTAACCGACGATGAATTCTCGCAGCAGTCGGGCATGCAGCACTAAAACGCCACGCAAAAGGCTGCTGGAGCTAGTTTCCGGCAGCGCTTTTGGCCTTTAGCAGTATTTCCATCAGCCCGGGAAAACGGGCATCCAGATCCTCCCGACGAAGTGAAATCATATTTTCTCGTCCCTGCGGACGCTGCCAGATGACCCCACTGTCGCGCAACACGCGCCAGTGGTGGGTCATCGTGGACTTCACCACATCTTCCGGGCGCAGTGCGTTACAGCTGAGTTCGCTGCCATCGGCGAGCCGGCGAATAATCGATAGCCGGAGCGGGTTGCCGAGGGCAAACAGCACATTTTCCAGCAGTATTTGTTCAGTTTCAGGGTGGTTAGGGATCATCGTTTTCCTGCGCGTGATGTCAGATTGAGCTATATCAACAATAGGTCAACCCTTAAAAAATAGTTCGATAATACTCGTACAATAGGACTATTATAGCAAACGAACCAATGCACGACCATCCCGGTCGTCACAAACACGTCATAGTGACTAAGGAAATATCATGCCCCGACCCATTCCTCTCGAACGTTATCGCAACATCGGTATCTCCGCGCATATCGATGCCGGTAAAACCACCACCACTGAGCGCATCCTGTTTTATACCGGGATGAGCCACAAGCTGGGTGAAGTACACGATGGCGCGGCAACCACCGACTGGATGGCGCAGGAGCAAGAGCGCGGGATCACCATTACGTCCGCGGCGGTCAGCTGCTTCTGGCCAGGCATGGACAGAGGCTTTGAGCCGCACCGGATTAACATCATCGACACCCCGGGGCACGTGGACTTCACCATTGAGGTGGAGCGTTCCATGCGCGTGCTCGACGGCGCGGTGATGGTGTATGACTCCGTGGGTGGCGTGCAGCCGCAGTCGGAAACCGTCTGGCGTCAGGCCAATAAATATCACGTACCGCGTCTGGCCTTCGTCAACAAAATGGACCGTCCGGGTGCCGATTTCTTCCGCGTCGTGCGGATGATGCAGGAGCGCCTGAAGGCCAATCCGGTGCCGATTGTCATCCCGGTGGGTGCCGAAGATCATTTCACCGGCGTGGTCGATCTCATCAAGATGCGAACCATTCTGTGGGACGATGCGACGCAGGGTATGGTGTTTACCTATGCCCCCGTGCCGGACGATTTAGTCAGTACCGCCCAGGAGTGGCGGGAAAAAATGGTCTCCGCGGCGGCGGAAGCCAGCGATGAACTGATGGACAAATACCTGGAAACGGGCGATCTGACGGAAGCGGAAATCATCAAAGGGCTGCGCATTCGCACCATCTCGGGCGAAATCCAGCCGATGCTCTGCGGCAGCGCCTTTAAAAATAAAGGCGTGCAGCGCATGCTGGATGCGGTGATTGAGCTGATGCCGTCCCCGCTGGACGTGCCGGCCATTGACGGCGTGGATGAAAAAGGGCAGCACGCGGAGCGTCATCCGAGTGATGATGAGCCGTTCTCGGCGCTGGCGTTCAAGCTGATGAGCGACCCGTACGTCGGGCAGTTGACCTTTATCCGGGTCTACTCTGGCGTGCTGCGCAAAGGCGACGCGGTCTATAACCCGGTGAAAGAGAAGAAAGAGCGCATCGGGCGCATCGTGCTGATGCATGCCAACGATCGCCATGAGGTGGATGAACTGCGCGCGGGCGATATCGCGGCCTGTGTCGGGTTAAAAGACGTGACCACCGGTGACACGCTCACCGATCCGAACGCCGTGATCACGCTTGAGCGCATGGAGTTCCCGGACCCGGTTATTTCGCTGGCAATTGAGCCGAAAACCAAGGGAGACCAGGAGAAAATGGGCATTGCGCTGCAGCGTCTGGCGGCGGAAGACCCGTCTTTCCGCCTGCATACTGACGAGGAGTCCGGTCAGACGATTATCTCCGGGATGGGTGAGCTACACCTCGAGATTATCGTCGACCGCATGAAGCGTGAGTTTGGCGTCGAGGCGAACATTGGTCGTCCGCAGGTAACCTACCGGGAAACCCTGCGCAAGGCGGTGAAGGATATTGAAGGGAAATTTGTCCGACAGTCCGGTGGGAAAGGGCAGTACGGTCATGTGGTCCTGAGCCTGGAGCCGCTGGAGCCCGGAAGTGGTTTTGTATTTGAAGATGCCACCAAGGGCGGCGTGGTGCCGCGTGAGTATATCCCGTCCGTGGAGAAAGGGCTGCGGGAAGCGATGAACAGCGGCGTGCTGGCGGGCTATCCGGTGGTGGATGTCAAAGCGACCCTGACCTTTGGTTCGTACCACGACGTCGACTCCTCGGAGATGGCGTTCCGCATGGCGGCGATCCTCGGCTTCAAGGAGGGCGCTCGCAGGGCGGATCCGGTAATTCTTGAGCCGATCATGCACGTGGAGGTGGAAACGCCGGAAGAGTACGCCGGGAACATCATGGGCGATCTCTCTTCCCGACGCGGCATGGTGCAGGGAATGGCGGAGCAGTACGGAAGCCAGATTATCCGCGCCGATGTGCCGCTGGCCGAGATGTTTGGTTACGCCACCACGCTGCGTTCGATGTCCCAGGGACGCGCGACGTACACGATGGAGTTCCATCATTTTGCGGAAGCCCCGCGAAATGTGGCGGATGAGATTATTGCGCGGCGTGCGAAGTAGTTAATTAATTGCACATGGTAGTCGGTGGGCTACCATGTGCTTTTTTTACGACACGGAGATTATCCATGTTACTTAATTAGCGTTGCCGAGCGGACTTTCCATTTCCCTTGTTCTTCAATAAGACAATCTGCAACAACGTGATCTTGCTTCTTACCAAACGCGATATAAACGTTTGTGCAAACGGCGTCAAAATCAGAGTGCAGGATGGTTATCTGATTCCAGTCCTCATCCCAATCCTGTGATTTGATGAACATATCCGCATCGGGCATGTCTTTTTCGTTACTGTCACCTGAATACAACTCTTTTATTGCTGCAATTGTCCCCGAGGCAACGTAATCATCCATAATATCTGGGTTAAGTACGGGCGGTTTGTGCTGATCTAACTGCGCGATATACCATTGATTGAATTTAAGCGCCGCGTGGCCCGGTGCATAAACATTTTCTGCGGCCGCGAGCGGAGAAAGGGCAAAAAGAAAAAAGCAGAGTGTTTTCATTAGTCATGCCTGAACAGTTCGTAATATGGTTGTATGTTGCGGTAAGCCTGCCCTGGGTACATGGTGCGTTGAACAAAATCGCTGATCCACTGCTGACCATCGTATATGCAAACGTGCCCGCTATCATGACCAACAATATTTTGAATAACTGCGACGTCGCCTGCATGGGGTTGATCGTATACAAGGCGGAATCCAGCGTTAACCAATGTCCGCCCCATGTCTTTTGCCAGACGCGTATTGGGGATTTTTAATCTTCCACCCGTTCTGATCGCTTCGGTGACGTAGTGAGCACAATACCCCGTGCTCTTCGGTTGGGCGTGTGATTTGGCATACGCGATTGCGCCATCTTTATTCCATGTCATTGATATTTCCTTAACGCGAGAGTGCTAATGCAGCAACTCTGGAAATATCCTCCGTTTTACAACGCAATAGTAAACATAAAATGCCATAGAAATTTACTATAATTCAGTAGGATATAATTTAGGAAATCAATCCAGCGCCTTCACCATTTTCCCGCTCGCCACAAATGTCCCAGCCCCTAGATGATGCAGCGTATTCAACTTATCCCCGTCAAACTGCCAGCGCCCGGCGACAAACGCGCGCTCATCGGCTGCCGCTGAAACCACTTCTCCAAACAGCGTGTCGTATTTCTCTGCCGCAGAGGTGACGGGAAGTAATCGGCACTCCATCCACGCCAGACATTTTTCTTCAATCACCGGCAGCCCGAGCTCAGGGCCGTTCACGACCGGGATCCCGTAGCAGTTGAATTTGTCCTCGTCGCGCCCGCTGACGCTGCCGACAGCGTATGTCCAGTTAGCTGCCGCCACGCCGGGGATGACGATGCCAAACTTCCCGCTGTGCTCAATCAGCTCACGTGACCAGGTACTTTTGTCCACCACAATCGCGATGCGCGGCGGTTCAAACTCAACGGGCATTGACCATGCGGCGGCCATCACGTTGCGTCTGTCCAGGGTTTCATCGCGGCTGGTGATCAGCACGGTAGGGCCGTGGTTCAGCAGACGGCTGGCATGACGTAATTCAACAGGGCGAAAGTGGCTCATAGGATCTCCTCATCTGTAACGATGAGTATGACGAAAAAGCACGTAAATCAAAGTGAGTGCGTAAAATTAGTTTATAAACAGAACATCACAATCAAAGGAAAATGATGTATGTCCCCCTTTCTGACTGACTATTTTGCCCGCATTGGGTGGGCGCAACCGACACGGGTTGATATCGAAACCCTGCACGCGCTGCATTTACACCACAACTGTGCGATCCCGTTCGAAAATATTGATGTCGTCCTGCCGCGCGAAATCCATCTTGACGATCAATGTCTGGTCGACAAGCTGGTGACGGCGCGACGCGGAGGATATTGCTTTGAGCAAAACGGCCTTTTCGAGCGCGTGTTGCGTGAAGTCGGGTTTAACGTGCGCAGCGTGCTGGGGCGGGTCGTACTGGCAAATCCGTCGCAGATGCCGCCGCGCACGCACCGCCTGCTGCTGGTTGAGCTGAACGGCGAGCGCTGGATTGCCGACGTGGGGTTTGGTGGACAGACGCTGACGGCGCCGATTCGCCTGCTCGCCAACGAGGAACAGGAAACCCCGCACGGCATTTACCGTCTTCTGAGCGAGGGTAACGACTGGGTATTACAGTTCCGTCACCACGAGCACTGGCAGTCGATGTACCACTTTGACCTGACGACGCAGTATTTCAGCGATTACGTGATGGGGAACTTCTGGTCGGCGCACTGGCCGCAGTCCCATTTTCGTCATCATCTACTGATGTGTCGCCACCTGCCGGACGGCGGCAAGCTGACGCTGACTAACTTCAACTTTACCCACTGGCAGAACGGTCACGTGGAGGAGCAGATCCATTTGCCGGATGCGGAGGCGCTGTATAAGCTGATGCAGGAGCGGTTTGGCCTTGGCGTTGCTGATCCGAAGCACGGCTTTACACTGGCCGAGCTGACGGCAGTGATGGCGGGGTTTGATACGCATCCGCAGGCAGGGAAATAGCCCGGTGGCGGCTACGCCTTACCGGGCCTACGGGAGTGTGAACGTAGGTCGGGTAAGGCGAAGCCGCCACCCGACAAAATCAACGGCGCGATCTCACCACCTGATACCGACGGGTAAAATACTCAAACGGCGCACTCCACACGTGCACCAGACGGGTGAACGGGAAGATGAGGAAGATCGTCATCCCCAGCACCAGATGCACGCGGAAGATCGGCGCGACGCCGCTCAACATCTCCGACGAGCCCCCCTTAAACGTCACTATCCCCTGCGCCCAGCCGACCAGCTTCATCATCTCGCTTCCGTCAGGATATTGCGCGGAGAAAGGAATGGTCGACAGCCCCAGGATGCACTGAAGCAGCAGGATACTCATGATGATAATATCCGGCGTGGTGGACGTGGCGCGTACCCGCTGGTTGAAGAGGCGGCGGATCAGCAGCATTGACCCACCAATCAGCGTCAGTACGCCGCAAATGCCTCCCGCAATCATGGCCAGCTGCTGTTTAACCGCGACGGGTAAAAACCAGGCGTACATCCAGTGCGGGGTTAACATGCCGAACAGGTGCCCGAAGAAGATCCCCAGAATCCCGATATGAAACAGGTTAGAGGCCCAGTTCATCCCGCGCTTGCTGAGCATCTGGCTCGATGAGGCCCGCCAGGTGTATTGCCCGTAGTCGTAGCGCAGCCAGCTGCCGAGGAAAAAAACGGTAGCACAGATATACGGGTAAATATCATAGAAAAACACGTTCAGGTAGTGCGTCATTTTGGGCCTCCGGCGCTGACGTCCACGTACTGCGGCGCGACGTCCTGGCTAAAGCGTCGTTGATATTGCTGCATCGGCGAACTGTCGCACGATGAGGCGTTGTCTTCGATAAACTTCACCTGTTCCTCTTCCCACACGGCGTCCAGCGCCTGACGGGTATCATCCCGTTTTTCACCGGACACCTGCTTCGCCACGCTGTCGCTGGAAAGCCGCGTACCGGCCATCGTCAGCAGGGCGTCAAACAGCTGGTAATGCGCCACGCCGCGCTGCTTGAGGCGACCACCAATCAGCGCCAGGATCGGCGCGACATTTTGCAATCCTTCACGCGCCTCGTCGTCGGTGACGAGGCTGAGGTATTCCAGGTAGAGCGGCAGATAGTCGGGCAGCTCGCGGCAGTCCAGCTCCAGCCCGGCTTTCTCATACTGGCTCATTAGATCGACCATCGCCTGACCGCGATCGCGGGACTCGGCGTGAACGTGTTCGAACAGCAGCAGGGACGTTGCGCGCCCGCGTTCAAACACCTCGCACCATTCGGCCTGCTTATCCAGCAGAGGGGCGCTAAGGTGCTGCCGGGCAAACGGCAGCAGCATGGGCGCGTCCTGCTCAACCAGGGAAAGCGCCTCATCGCGGTTTTCCCACAGCAGCTCATCGGGATACTCAATCAGCAGCGCGATGATTTTAAGGATCTGCATTATTCTCCCTCCCCGTGTTCGCGCACCTCGGTGATGTTAATCGCGTCGATGCGGCTGCTGTTGAAGAGGTTGAATTTGGTGTCGGAGCCGTGGCAGCCGTCGCCGAAGGTGAAGCCGCAGCCGTTTTTCTCCGGGAAGGCGTCGCGCGCCATTTCGCGGTGGCTGGTCGGGATCACGAAGCGATCTTCGTAGTTAGCGATGGCGAGATAGCGGTACATCTCCTCAACCTGCGCTTCGGTCAGGCCCACTTCCTCAATGGCGCGGGTATCGGTCACGCCTTCCACGGTCTGGGAGCGTTTATAGTGACGCATCGCCATCATGCGCTTCAGGGCGCGCAGCACCGGGCCGGTATCGCCCGCGCTGAGCATGTTTGCCAGGTACTGCACTGGAATGCGCAGGCTTTCCACGGCTGGCAGGACGCCGTCACTCTGCGGCAGGCCGCCCGCATCCGCGTAGGACTGAATCGGCGACAGTGGCGGCACGTACCAGACCATCGGCAGGGTGCGGTATTCAGGATGCAGCGGCAGGGCCAGCTTCCAGTCCATCGCCATCTTGTAGACCGGCGAACGCTGGGCGGCATCAATCACGTTCTGTGGAATGCCCTGTTTCAGCGCTTCCTCAATCACCGCCGGATCGTTAGGGTTGAGGAACACGTCGCACTGGCGCTCGTACAGATCGGTTTCATGCTCGGTGCTGGCGGCCTCTTCAATACGGTCCGCGTCGTACAGCAGCACGCCGAGATAACGGATTCGCCCGACGCAGGTCTCCGAACAAACGGTCGGCTGGCCGGACTCAATGCGCGGGTAGCAGAAGATGCATTTTTCTGACTTGCCGCTTTTCCAGTTGAAGTAAATTTTCTTGTACGGGCAGCCGCTGATGCACAGGCGCCAGCCGCGGCATTTATCCTGATCGATCAGCACAATGCCGTCCTCTTCGCGCTTGTAAATCGCGCCGCTCGGGCAGGTGGCCACGCAGCTCGGGTTCAGGCAGTGCTCGCACAGGCGCGGCAGATACATCATGAAGGTGTTTTCAAACTGGCCGTACATCTCCTTCTGGATCTTCTGGAAGTTGCGGTCGCGGGCGCGCTTTTCGAACTCGCCGCCCAGCAGTTCCTCCCAGTTTGGTCCCCAGACGATTTTGTCCATCCGCTTGCCGTCGATCAGCGAGCGGGGGCGGGCGGTAGGGAGATGCTCCCCCTCCGGCGCGCGGTGCAGATCCTGATAGTCAAAGGTGAAGGGTTCGTAATAATCGTCAATCTGCGGCAGGACGGGGTTAGCGAAAATCTTCGACAGCACGCCCATTTTGCCACCGAGGCGCGGGGTCAGCTTGCCGTGAATGCCGCGGATCCATCCGCCTTGCCACTCCTCCTGATCTTCCCAGTTTTTCGGATAGCCAATTCCCGGTTTGGTCTCCACATTGTTAAACCACGCATACTCCATCCCTTCGCGCCCGGTCCAGACGTTCTTGCAGGTGACCGAGCAGGTGTGGCAGCCGATGCATTTATCGAGATTCAGAACCATGCCAACCTGTGAGCGTATTTTCATTTTTTCGCCTCCTGTACCTGATCCCGACCTTCGCCGTCCAGCCAGTTAATGTTTTTCATTTTGCGGATCATGATGAACTCGTCGCGGTTCGAGCCGACGGTGCCGTAATAGTTGAAGCTGTACGCCAGCTGGGCATAGCCGCCGATCATGTGCGTCGGTTTTGGGCAGACGCGGGTGACCGAGTTGTGGATCCCGCCGCGCCGTCCAGTCACTTCTGACCCCGGAATGTTCAGGATGCGCTCCTGGGCGTGGTACATCATGGTCATGCCCGGCGGCACGCGCTGGCTGACCACCGCGCGGGCGGTGAGGGCGCCGTTGGCGTTGAAGGCTTCGATCCAGTCGTTGTCCTCTATGCCTAGCTCGCGCGCGTCGGTTTCGCTGATCCAGACGATGGGGCCCCCGCGCGACAGGGTCTGCATCAGCAGGTTTTCGCTGTAGGTGGAGTGGATGCCCCATTTCTGGTGCGGCGTCAGGAAGTTCAGCGCTTTTTCCGGGAAGCCGTTCGGCGGGATCTCGCGCATGTGGGTCACGCTGCGGGTATCAATCGGTGGGCGATAGGCCACCAGGCTCTCCCCGAAGGCGCGCATCCACGGATGATCCTGATACAGCTGCTGGCGGCCCGAAAGGGTGCGCCACGGGATCAGCTCGTGGACGTTGGTATAGCCCGCGTTATAGGAGACGTGCTCGCTCTCAAGGCCGGACCACGTCGGGCTGGAGATGATTTTGCGCGGCTGCGCCTGAATGTCGCGGAAGCGGATTTTCTCGTCTTCCTTGTTCAGCGCCAGATGGGTGTGGTCGCGCCCGGTCAGTTCCCCGAGCGCTTCCCAGGCCTTCACCGCCACCTGTCCGTTGGTTTCCGGGGCGAGGGCGAGGATCACCTCCGAGGCGTCAATGGCGGTTTCAATGCGCGGGCGGCCTTTCGCCGGGCCGTCGAGCTTGACGTAGTTCAGCTTGCCGAGGAAATCGACCTCGTTCTGCGTGTTCCACGAAATGCCTTTCCCGCCGTTGCCGAGCTTGTCCATCAGCGGGCCGAGGGCGGTGAAGCGTTCGTAAGTTTCCGGGTAGTTACGCTCCACCACCGCGATGTTGGGCGCCGTTTTGCCGGGGATCAGGTCACATTCCCCTTTGCGCCAGTCCTGAATATCAAACGGCTGCGACAGCTCCGCCGGGGAGTCATGCTGCAGCGGCTGGAGCACCACGTCGGTTTCTGTGCCCAGATGGCCAACGCACACCTCGGAGAAGACTTTGGCGATGCCTTTGTAGATCTCCCAGTCGCTGCGCGATTCCCACGCCGGGTCAACGGCGGCGGAAAGCGGATGAATAAACGGGTGCATGTCCGAGGTATTCATGTCGTCCTTTTCATACCAGGTGGCGGTCGGCAGGACGATATCGGAGAACAGGCAGGTGCTGGACATGCGGAAATCGAGCGTCACCAGCAGGTCGAGCTTGCCCTCGATGGCGGCGGTTTGCCACTCAACCTCTTCAGGCTTCACGTCATCCGTTGAGCCTAAATCTTCACCCTGAATGCCGCTCTCGGTGCCGAGCAGGTATTTCAGCATGTACTCGTGGCCTTTCCCGGACGAGCCGAGCAGGTTAGAGCGCCAGACGAACAGGTTGCGCGGGTGGTTCTTGCCGTTGTCCGGCTGTTCGCAGGCGAAGCGGATATCGCCCGATTTCAACGCCTGAACGGTGTACTCCTGCGGCGTCATGCCCGCCGCGTCCGCACGCGCCTTGACGTGCAGCGGGTTGAGGTTGAGCTGCGGGGCCGACGGCAGCCAGCCCATGCGCTCGGCGCGAACGTTAAAGTCGATCAGATGTCCGGTGAACTTCGACGCGTCCGCCAGCGGGGAGAGCAGCTCCTGCGCAGTGAGCTTCTCGTAGCGCCACTGGCTGGCGTGGTTGTAGAAGAACGAGGTGCTGTTCATCTGGCGCGGCGGGCGGTTCCAGTCCAGCGCGAAGGCCAGCGGCAGCCAGCCGGTTTGCGGGCGCAGCTTCTCCTGGCCGACATAGTGGGACCAGCCGCCGCCGCTCTGCCCGACGCAGCCGCAGAAGACCAGCATATTGATCATCCCACGGTAGTTCATGTCCATGTGGTACCAGTGGTTTACCCCGGCACCCAGAATGATCATCGAGCGACCGTGCGTTTTGTGCGCCGTGTCGGCGAACTCGCGGGCAATTTTTTCGATCAGGTACGCGGGCACGCCGGTGATCTGCTCGCCCCAGGCGGGCGTGTAGGCTTTGATCTGGTCATAGCTGTCTGCGGCGTTACTGTCTTCCAGGCCGCGATCGAGACCGTAGTTAGCCAGCACCAGATCGTAAACGCTGACCACGCGTTTCTGGCTGCCGTCGGCGAGCGTCAGGGTTTTGCTCGGCACGCGGCGCGTCAGCACTGGCTCCTGCTTCACGCTACGAAAATGCGGGTTTTCGTTGCCGCCAAAGTAGGGGAACGCGACGTCCGCCACGCTGTCGTGGGTAATCAGTAGGGAGAGGGTGAGTTCTGTTTCATGGCCCGCAGCCTGAGGCTCCAGGTTCCATTTGCCTTTTTCCCCCCAGCGGAAGCCGATCGAGCCGTTTGGCACCACCAGGTTACCGGCAATATCGAAGGCGACGGTCTTCCACTCTGGGTTATTGGCCTCCCCCAGTCCGTCGACGAGATCGGAGGCGCGCAGCATCCGGCCCGGCACCACGCGACCGTCAGCCTGCTCGTCCAGCAGCACGAGCATCGGCATGTCGGTGTAGCGGCGGCAGTAGTTGAGGAAGTAATCGCTCGGGTTATCGAGGTGGAACTCTTTGAGGATGACGTGGCCCATCGCCATGGCGAGGGCGCTGTCGGTGCCCTGTTTGGGGGCCAGCCACTGGTCGCTGAGCTTGGCGACCTCCGAGAAGTCCGGCGTAATCGCAACGGTCTTGGTGCCTTTGTAGCGCACCTCGGTAAAGAAGTGGGCGTCCGGAGTACGCGTCTGCGGCACGTTCGAGCCCCAGGCAATGATATAGCTGGAGTTGTACCAGTCGGCGGACTCCGGCACGTCGGTCTGCTCGCCCCAGGTCATCGGCGACGCAGGCGGCAGGTCGCAGTACCAGTCGTAGAAGCTCAGGCAGGTGCCACCCAGCAGGGAGAGATAGCGCGTTCCGGCGGCGTAGGAGACCATCGACATCGCCGGAATAGGCGAAAAACCGGCCACGCGGTCCGGGCCGTAGTTTTTGATAGTCCAGACGTTAGCGGCGGCGATCAGCTGGTTCAGCTCTTTCCAGTTTGAGCGGATAAACCCGCCTTTACCCCGCGCCTTCCTGTAGCTTTGCGCCTTTTGCGGATCGTTCTGGATGGCATCCCAGGCCAGCACCGGATCGGTATGCTGCGCCAGCGCCTCGCGCCAGAGTTCAATCAGCCTGCGGCGCACCAGCGGGTACTTAAGGCGGTTGGCGCTGTAGAGGTACCAGGAGTAGCTTGCGCCTCGCGGGCAGCCGCGCGGCTCGTGATTGGGTAGGTCAGGGCGGGTGCGGGGGTAGTCGGTCTGCTGGGTTTCCCAGGTCACCAGGCCGTTTTTGACATAAATCTTCCAGCTACAGGAGCCGGTACAGTTTACCCCGTGGGTGGATCGCACAATCTTGTCGAACTGCCAGCGCTGGCGGTAGCTGTCCTCCCAGTCGCGGTTGGTGTGATACACCTGCCCGTGCCCATCGGCGAAACTGTCGCCTTTTGTTTTGAAGTAACGGAAGCGGTCCAGCAGTTTGCTCATGACATTTCTCCTGCTTCGATAGCATGGCCGGAGTGCGATGCATCACGCTCCGGCGAAGATGTAGTTTTTATTTTTTTGAGGATTTACGGCCATACACCAGCCAGGTGACGAACACGCAGACGATGTAAAACACGAGGAACACCTTCATGGCCCCAACCGGCGAACCGGTCATTGCCAGCGATGTGCCGAACGCCTTAGGGATAAAGAACCCGCCAACGGCACCGATGGCGGAGATAAAGCCCAGCGCGGCGGCGGTCTCCGTCACCGCTTCATGCTGCGCCTGTTCGTCCGTGCCGCCCTGCTTTTTGACGCGGTCGAGGGTGATTTGGCGAAAGATAATCGCGATCATCTGGAAGGTCGAACCGCTGCCCAGCCCGGCGGTGAGGAACAGGCCCATAAAGACCAGGTAGAAGGCGATAAAGCTGCCGGAGCCAGAGCCGGGGAGCGTCAGGAAGATCAGGGCGCTGAAGATAGCCATAAAGACGAAGTTAATCAGCGTGACGCGCACGCCGCCCAGCCTGTCAGAGATCATCCCGCCCGCCGAACGCGCCAGCGCACCGATAAGTGGGCCGAAGAAGGCGAGGTGCAGAATGTTCACGTCCGGGAACTGGGTTTTCGACAGCATGGCAAAGCCCGCTGAGAAGCCGATAAACGAGCCGAAGGTAGCAAGATAAAGCAGGCTCAGCAGCCAGAGGTGAAAGCGCTTCAGTACCGGCAACTGGCTGGCGATAGAGGCCTTAGAGCTGGCGATATCGTTCATGCCAAAAAACGCCGCAAGGGTTGCCAGCAGCAGCAGCGGCGCCCATACCCAGGCCGCATTGGCCAGCCACATCGTTGAGCCATCCTCCTGCGGTACGCCGTGCACGCCGAGGAAGGTAAACATTGGCAGGAAAATTACCAGCGGAGCAAACAGCTGCATCACGCTGACGCCCAGATTTCCCAACCCGCCGTTGATGCCCAGTGCGCTGCCCTGTCTGGCCTTCGGGAAGAAGAAGCTGATGTTACCCATGCTGGAGGCAAAGTTGGCCCCGGCAAAACCGCAGAGCAGGGCAATCACGATAAAGACCCAGTAAGGTGTCGCGGTGTCCTGAATGGCTATCCCCAGCCAGACGCAGGGGATAATCAGGATAACGGTGCTCAATACCGTCCAGTAGCGTCCGCCAAATATTGGCACCATAAACGAGTAGGGGACGCGCAATATCGCGCCAGAGAGTGAAGGTAATGCCGTTAGCATAAAAAGCTGATCGGTGGTGAAATTAAATCCAACTTTATTCAGATTGACCGCAACGGCGCTAAATAACATCCACACGCAAAACGCTAATAGCAGGCAAGCTACAGAAATCCATAGGTTTCTTCGTGCGATATGTTTTCCTTTATTCTCCCAAAATTGCGCGTTTTCAGGTTTCCAGTTACTCAACAGATGGGGATTACTTTTATCACTTTGTTGCGACATATCGCCCTCTTGCTTACCATGTTTGAGAGAAAAATGAAGTAAAAACAAAAAGATGATTAAAGAAGTGTTATTGGTTTTTGGGATGCTTTGGGATACATCTGAAAGGATAGATAAAAAAGCGAACCCCCGAGATTAGAATGAAAATAAGGGCTCGCTTAATGTGTTACTAATTGTAACATTTTGCGGAATTTATACTCCGGAAGGAGTATTAAAACAATTCCAGCGTGATAAGTTTGTCGAGATGTTTATTAAATGCCGCATCGTCCATTTCAGGCATATTTAATACGGTGATCCCATCCAGGCCACAAACCAGCCCTATTAAACGCCACGCGATATTTTCCGCCCGATCGGTAAGCGTGAACGCGCTGGCATCAGCCCCGGCGCGGATAATCGCCACGGTTTCCTGATGCCACATCTCCATGGTGAGGACATAAGCCGCTTTGATCTCGGGATCACGGCTGGCGAGAATTTGGGCTTCCCGCCACAGTCGGATATAAGGCTCAAACTTACCATCGTCGCTGCCGAGCATGCTGTGCAACCGCTCTCGCCAGGTGGCACGTTCATCCGCCACGTCGGCATCTAATAGCTCGCGGATCAGGCGAACGAATGCCAGCGATTTTAACTCACCGCCGGAGGCAAAGTGGTGATGAACCTGCCCGGTCGCGACGCCCGCTTCAGTTGCAATGCGCCGCACCGTCATCGCCGCCAGCCCCTCGGCGAGCGCCACGCGCATGGCGGCCTGTAAGATTGCTTCCCGCCGTTCATCCTTGCTCAGATATCGCATGTTTACTCACTCTCAATGGGAATGAAACGAGTGTAACAAAAAGCTGGACACTCGTTCAACTTTACGTAGGATCGCATCCTGGACATGTGTCCATGTTTAAAATGAAAAGGAAATTTATGTTTCGTCAGTGGTTAGCGTTAGTGATTATCGTGCTGGTCTATATCCCGGTCGCGATCGACGCGACGGTGCTGCACGTGGCGGCGCCGACATTGAGCATGACGCTGGGTGCCAGCGGTAACGAATTGTTGTGGATCATTGATATTTACTCGCTGGTGATGGCGGGGATGGTGCTGCCGATGGGTGCCCTGGGTGACCGCATTGGCTTTAAACGCTTGCTGATGATCGGCAGCACGCTGTTTGGGGTGTCGTCCCTGGCGGCCGCGGTTGCACCGTCGGCAGGGTGGCTGATAGCGGCGCGCGCCTCGCTGGCGATCGGTGCGGCGATGATCATTCCGGCCACGCTGGCCGGGATCCGCACGCTGTTTACCGACGCGAAAGATCGTAATATCGCACTTGGCGTCTGGGCGGCCGTTGGCTCAGGTGGCGCGGCATTTGGTCCGCTGATTGGCGGTATGTTACTCGAGCATTTTTACTGGGGATCGGTGTTTTTAATCAACGTGCCGATTGTGCTGGTAGTGGTGTCGCTGGCCGCGCGTTTTGTGCCCCGTCAGCAGGGCCGACCGGAGCAGCCGCTGAATATCAGTCATGCCATCATGCTGATTGTGGCGATTTTGCTGCTGGTCTACAGTGCCAAAACCGCGCTCAAAGGCGTCCTGTCGCCGTGGCTGGTTGCCTCCGCGCTGGTGACCGGCTCGGTGCTGCTGTTTATCTTCGTGCGTATTCAGCTGCGCGCCCGCGTGCCGATGATCGATATGCGCCTGTTCTGCCATCGCATCATTCTGAGCGGCGTGGTAATGGCGATGACCGCCATGATTGCCCTGGTCGGGTTTGAGCTGCTGATGGCGCAGGAATTGCAATTCGTTCACGGCTTTACGCCATTTGAAGCGGGCATGTTTATGCTTCCGGTCATGGTAGCGAGCGGGTTTAGCGGGCCGATCGCCGGGGTACTGGTGGGGCGTCTTGGGCTGCGCATTGTCGCTGCGGGTGGCATGGGGCTCAGCGCGGTCAGTTTCATCGGCCTCTCGATGCTCGATTTCAGCACGCAGCAGTGGCAGGCGTGGAGCCTGATGGTGCTGTTGGGCTTCAGCGCCGCCAGCGCGCTGCTGGCCTCGACCTCCGCCATTATGGCTGCCGCGCCGAAGGAGAAAGCCGCTGCCGCAGGGGCGATTGAAACCATGTCCTATGAACTGGGCGCCGGGCTGGGGATCGCTATTTTTGGTCTGCTGTTGACCCGCAGCTTCTCGGCGTCCATTGACCTGCCGCAGGGGCTGAATGCCTCGCTCGTCGATAAAGCCTCGTCATCGATTGGTGAAGCGATGAAGGTGGCGCAGGATCTGACGCCGTCCCTCGCGGAGCCGGTGATTGAGGCGGCGAAAAGTGCGTTTATTACCTCCCACAGCGTGGCGCTGGGGAGTGCGGGCGGAATGCTGCTGTTACTGGCAGTGGGGATCTGGTTTAGCCTGGCGAAGGTGCCGAAGCCGTAAAACACGCCCGGTGGCGCTGCGCTTACCGGGCCTACGGGCGCGGTTGTCCGAGCCGCGCCACCCGGTTTATTTTTCCTGGGCCGCGGACAGGACGCTGTGCAACAGCACGTTCGCCCCTTTCTCCGACCACTCCGGCAGGATCCTTTCCGCTTCGTTATGGCTGATGCCCTTCACGCAGGGGATAAAAATCATGCTGGCAGGGGCAATCTTGCTGACATAGCAGGTGTCGTGTCCCGCGCCGGAGACCATCGGCTTCGACGAATAGCCCAGTTCCGCCACGGCCTTCTCCGTGCGGGCCAGACATTCGGCATCAAACGCGATGGGCGCGTAGTCAAAAATGCGCTCAACGACAGCCGCCACGCCGCGCAGGCTCAGGCTTTCAGCCACCTTATGCAGCGCCGCCTCCATGGCTTCCAGTGCCGTCAGCGCCGGATGGCGAAACTCCACGCTGCAGACCACCCGAGACGGCACGACGTTGCGCGAGTTTGGCGTAACCTGCGCCATACCGATGGTCGCACGTCCGTCCGGCGCGTGCCGATAGCCAATCTCCTCCACCTTCAGCGCCAGCTCCGAGAACGCGGTCAGCGCGTCGCGTCGGCTGTGCATCGGCGTGGTGCCCGCGTGGGCGGCAAACCCGTCCAGCGTCAGGGTAAACCAGCGCTGGCCCATTGCCGCGCGGACTAACCCGATATCCAGGGCTTCATCTTCCAGAATCGGGCCCTGTTCGATGTGCAGCTCGTAGCAGGCGTGAACCGGAAACGCGCGGGCAGGGGCTTCACCCCGGTAGCCGATGCTTTCCAGCGCTTCACCCACGCTGATACCGTCGCTATCCGCGCGGGAATGGGCGTACGCTTCGCTAAATTGCCCCGTCCAGACCCCTGAAGCGAGCATGGCTGGCGCAAAGCGCGCGCCTTCTTCGTTGGTCCAGTTGACCAGCACGATGTCACGCTCCGTCTCAAGGTGATGGTCATTGAGGGTGCGCAGCAGCTCCAGCCCGGCCAGCACGCCGTAAACGCCGTCGTAGTTCCCTCCCAGCGGCTGGGTATCCACGTGCGAACCGGTCATGACCGGCGCGAGTTGCGGGTTTTTCCCCGCGCGGCGGATAAACATATTGCCCATGCTGTCGACGTCACAGGTAAAACCGGCGTCCAGCGCCCAGTCGCGCAGCAGGTTACGCGCAATACGATCTTCCTCGCTCAGTGCCAGACGGGTGACGCCACCGGCGGGCGTGCCGCCGATCTGCGCCATCATCTCAAGCGTTGACCACAGCCGTTCGGCATTGACGCGGATCATGGCTTGTCCTTACCGCTGCGGTAGCGGAAATCACAGCACGCACCGCCCTGCATAATGGTCGTGGTGCGGGTTAGCTCTACGTCCGGCGCATAGCCAACGATGAATTTCTCATCGCGCGCGCAGGAGAGCAGATGACCAATCTCGCCCAGCCCCATCTCGTGGTACATCTCCGCGTAGCGACAGCGGGTTACGTTGTAGTTGTACTGCTGGTCGTCAGCGTCGATCACCTTCACGTCCAGGGCGTTATCTTTCTCCCACAGATACTGCAGGGCGATAAAGCTCTTGATGTTCGCGCCGTTGGGTTCTTTGCTGGCAAACCCTTTACCAGCATCAATCGCGGCCTGCTCAATGGCCTCGCCAATCACCGCCTGGGCGCGGGCTTTCCCTATCTCGCGCACCAGGATTTCATAAATTGGCTTAATAATTTCAGCTTCAATTTTGCGGCGGGCGAGAATGCCCAGCTCATTATTATCACTCATCACATTGCCTCGCTGCGTTACTTCGCTTTTGCGCCGCCCAGCACGGTCTGCGGCTGCCATTTGCCGTCGACAACCTTATAGACCGTGAACGACGGCGATTTCAGGTTGCCCTCTTTATCAAACGCGATCTGTCCGGTAACGCCGGAATAGCTGATGGCGCGCAGGGCAGGCAGATAGTCTGATGGCTCAACGGAGTCTGCTTTTTCCATCGCCGCAACCAGCACGCGGGTGGCGTCATAGGCGAACGGGGCGTGCAGTTCGATATGGGTGTGGTAGCGGGCCTGGTAGGCCTGTTCGAATGCCTTTCCACCCGGCATCTGGTCAACGGGCAGGCCCGGCTCCAGCGCCACAACGCCTTCGCCTTCTTTCTGCGCCAGCTTCAGGAACGTCTGGCTGACGAATCCGCCTGCGCCCATCAGCGTGGCATTCATGCCCAGCTGTTTAATGCGGCGAGCCAGCGGTGCGGCCTGGCTGTCGACGCCGCCGAAGAAGATCAGATCGGCGTTTTTACTGCGGATGGCGGTCAGCACGGCGCTGAAATCGACCGTTTTGTCATCCACATACTGACGGTCGACAATTTTCACGCCCTGGGCTTCCAGCGATTTAATAAACTGGTCTGCAAGCCCCTGACCGAAGGCGGTACGGTCGTCGATTACCGCAATGCGTTTGGCTTTCAGGGTGTTAACCGCATACTGACCGGCGAGCTGGCCGCCGTCATCGTCGTGTCCCATCACGCGGAAGCTGGTATCAAAACCTTGTTGCGTATAGGCGTGACCGGTCGCGACCGGTGCCACCTGGGCGATGCCCGCATCGTGATAGACGCGGGCCGCTGGAATGCTGGTGCCGGTGTTCCAGTGGCCGACCACGCCCGCCACATCGCTGTCCACCAGACGCTGCGCGACGGCTACGGCAGTGCGCGGGTCAGACTGATCGTCTTCGGACTGCAGTTTGAAGGTGACCGCTTTGCCGCCGATGGTCGGATGCTGCTTGTTAATGTCGTCAATGGCCAGCTGCGCGCCGTTCTCCAGATCTTTCCCGATACGTGCTGACGGGCCGGTGAGCGGGCCTGCCAGACCGATAACCACGGTTTCGCCGTCGGCGGCCCACGAGGACGTTGAGGCAAGACCGCCGAGCAGAATAGCGGCGCTGAGCGCACTGATTTTTACTGTTTTCATTGTATTTCCCTGATGTTGGCTGGTGTGGTTAAACGGGCATTTCGCCCAAATAAATGTGTGCAATCTGGTCGTCGTTAAGCAGTGCTGTCGATTCGCCATGATGAACAATGCTGCCGCTGTCCATCACCCACGCGCTGTCGGTCACTTCCAGCGCGAGCCGGGCGTTTTGTTCGATCAGCAGCAGGGCGACGCCGCGCTCGCGCAGCCCGGCAATAACGGCAAATATGTTCTCGACCATCTTCGGGGCAAGGCCCATCGACGGCTCGTCGAGGATCAGCAGGCGCGGGCGGCTGAGAAGGGCGCGGTTAAGGGCCAGCAGCTGTTGCTCGCCGCCGGACAGCAGTCCGGCAAGCTGATGCTGGCGCTCGCCCAGACGCGGGAAACGTTCGAAAATCTCGTTCATCTCGCGCTTAACGGTGACAGCGTCACGCCTTAGCCAGGCGCCCATCTGCAGGTTTTCCAGTACCGTCATGCGGGAGAAGATCCCGCGGCCCTCCGGAACCATGACCAGCCCGTCGCGAAGCAGGGTCTCCGGGCTCTGTTTACGGACCGGCCTACCGTTGAATTCAATACTGCCGCTAAAGCTTTCCAACCCGGTAATGGCGCGCACGGTGGAGCTTTTCCCCGCGCCGTTAGCGCCGATCAGCGTAGCCTGTTCGCCCTCGTGCAGGGTAAAGGAGACATCGCGTACGGCCTGAATGCCGCCGTAATGCACGTCCAGACGTTCTACCTTCAGTAATTCAGACATGGGCGTTACCTCCAAGCCAGGCGGCGATCACTGCCGGGTCGCGCCGCACGCTTTCCGGCGTACCGCTGGCGAGCGTTTTACCGTAATCAAGCACCGTCAGGCGATCGCAGATGCCCATCACCAGCTTGACGTCATGTTCAATCATCAGCAGAGTTTTGCCGTCATCGCGGATGCGGATGAGCAGCTCGCCGAGCGCCACTTTTTCCGCCGCGTTCATCCCTGCGGCGGGCTCGTCCAGCGCCAGCAGCATCGGATCCGTCGCCAGCGCGCGGGCGATTTCAAGGCGACGCTGATGACCATAGGCCAGATCGCAGGCGCGATAGTGGGCGAACTGCGCAATGCCGGTATAGTCCAGCCAGTGCCAGGCCAGCTCGCGGGTCTGCTTCTCTTCCTCGCGGGCGCGTTTATGGCGGCTCAGCGCGGCCCACAGGCCGTTACGGGTGCGCACGTGGCGGCCCACCATAACGTTTTCCAGCACCGACATCTCGTTGAAGAGGCGCACGTTCTGGAAGGTGCGGGCAATCCCGGCGGCGGTGACTTTCTCTATGTGTTTTGGGAAGTAGGGCTTATCGGCAATCGAAAACTCACCGCTGTCCGCCGGATAAAGCCCGGTGATCAGGTTAAAGCAGGTGGTTTTTCCCGCGCCGTTGGGGCCAATCAGCCCGTAGATTTCCCCTCTGTTCACGGTAATCGAAACGTCATCCACGGCAGTCAGCCCGCCGAAGCGTTTTGACATGTTGCGTACGGTTAACAGGCTCATGCCTTCACCTCCTTGTGGCGTACCGGCCAGAGGCCTGACGGGCGCACCAGCATGACCAGTACCAGTGCCAGACCGTAAAACAGCTGGCGCAGCACTTCCGGGTCAATCAGAACCGTACCGAACAGCGCCTGCTGAACCGGCGCTGCCTGGCTGCGCAGCAGTTCCGGCAGGGCGGTAAGCAGTACCGCGCCCAGGATCACGCCCGGTATGTGCCCCATACCGCCCAGCACCACCATCGCCAGTACGGCAATGGACTCCTGAAGCGTGAAGGATTCCGGGGAGACAAAGCCCTGAAACGCGCCGAAAAGCGCACCTGCTATGCCGCCAAAGGAAGCGCCCATCGCAAAGGCGAGCAGCTTATAGTTACGCACGTTGATGCCCATCGCGCGGGCCACATCTTCATCCTCACGGATGGCGTGCCAGGCGCGGCCAATACGGGAATGCTGCAGGCGCAGGCAGACAAAAATAATCGCTACAATCACCAGCATCAGCAGGTAGTACCACAGCCACAGGGCGGGCACTTTGAAACCAAACCAGTGGTAGACGCCGCTAAACTTCAGGCCGAACAGGTTCAGCGTATCTACCCCGGTAATGCCCTTTGCGCCGTTGGTGATGTTTACCGGACGGTCGAGGTTGCGCATCAGGATGCGGATAATTTCGCCAAAGCCGAGGGTCACTATCGCCAGGTAGTCCCCGCGCAGCTTCAGCGTGGGCGCACCGAGTAAAATCCCGCAGACTGCCGCCACGAGGGCCGCCAGCGGAATAATGAGCAGATACGAGGTGTGCAGCCCGTCCGGGAACCATACTGCGAGGATCGGAAACACCTCCAGCAGGTGTGGAGAAGCCATCAGTGCGGCGAGGTAGGCGCCGACGGCGTAAAAGGCGATAAAGCCCATGTCCAGCAGGCCGGTATAGCCGACCACAATATTGAGCCCGAGCGCCAGCATGATGTAGAGCAGGGCGAAGTCGATAACGCGCACCCAGTAGTTGCCGCCGAGCTGCGTGGCCACCACGGGCGCTATCAGCAGCGCGAGGCAGAACAGGCTCATGCCTGACCAGAATTTGCGCGTCGCCGCCGGGGCCTGAATTTGAAGTGTTGTCATGGTATTCCTTACGCCCTGTGCGCTACGCGCTCGCCCAGCAGGCCAGCCGGACGGAAGACCAGCACCAGGATCAGCACCATAAAGGCAAAGACATCCTGATAGTTGCTGCCAAATACACCGTGGGTCAGTTCACCCAGGTAGCCTGCGCCCAGCGCTTCGATAATGCCGAGCAGGATGCCGCCAATCATGGCACCCCGAATGTTACCAATGCCCCCCAGCACTGCGGCGGTAAAGGCCTTGATCCCGGGTAAAAAGCCCATCGAGAAGCTGGCGTTACCGTAGTTGCTGGCCATCATTACGCCTGCCAGCGCGGCAAACGCCCCGCCAATCGCAAACGTCAGGGTAATAATGGCGTTTGGGTTAACCCCCATCAGCGTGGCCACGCGCGGATTTTCCGCCACGGCGCGCATGCCGCGCCCCAGGCGGGTGTATTCCACCAGCAGCCAGAGCCCGGTCATCACCGCCAGCGCCAGCGCCACGGTGACAATACCGGTAACGGTCACGATGGCGGGCGGGTGCATTTCACTGCCTGACGTCACGGTAATCGGATCCATGGGCAGGATCTGCGGGAACATCAGCGGGTTGCGCGTCCAGATAATCATCGCCACGGTTTGCAGCAGGACGGATACGCCGATACCCGAGATCAGCGGCGCCAGGCGCGGAGCGTTGCGCAGTCGACGGTAGGCAAATCGCTCCACGGCCATGGCCAGCAGGGCGCACACGACCATGGCAATCATCAGGGCAACGCCGAGCTGCAACAGCAGCGGCATATGCGGGAAGGTGCTATTCAGGGCGTTAATGGCGGAGAGCGTGGTGAGCGCGCCAACCATCAGAATATCCCCGTGGGCAAAGTTAATAATGCGCAAAATGCCATACACCATGGTATAGCCCAGCGCGATCAGCGCGTAGATGCTTCCCAGCATCACACCGTTGATCAGTTGTTGTATGAGTGTATCCAACGTTTGTACCCGCAAAGTGCTCGTTCTGCGGCTACCATCCAATAAATGAATTAAATTGTAAAATACACATCTATTATTTCTTATGATAAATAAATATTGTTTTATGTTTATGATTTAAATGAAAATAGTTAAAGCCTGCTTTTGGGTGAAAAGCCTAAAGAAATCAACATATGAATAAAACAGAACAATTGGCGAGCCTGACGGCGTTTGCAGAGAGCCGCCTGGCAAACGATCCGCCGCTTCGGGCCGTTCGTGCATTCGAGGCCATCGCCAGGCTGGGGAGCGTCACGCTGGCCGCGCAGGAGCTGGATATCTCTCCGTCGGCCGTCAGTCATCAGCTCAAGGTGCTCGAAGGATACCTGCAAATGCCGCTCACGGAACGTCAGGGACGCAGGCTGGTGCTGAGCCAGCACGGGCGGGAATATTACCGCTCGATCCGTGCGGCCTTTAACGTGTTGCGCCAGGCGACGGAGCACCTGGCGGAGCAGGCGCAAACGCGTCAGGTCACCATCAGCCTGATTCCGCTTTTTGGTATGGGTTGGTTTATCCCGCGCTTGCCTGCGTTCATGCGCGCCAATCCGCAAACCGAGATCAACGTGGTGTATGCCAATCACCGTAACTATCTGAGCGACGCGTCGGATATGTCGATTCGTTTTGGTAACGGGCAGTGGGCGGGGTATCAGAGTGAAAAGCTGATTTCCGGCCAGATGGTGCCGGTGTGCAGCCGCGCGTTTTTGCGCGTTCATGGCCATATCGACACGCCTGAACAGCTGCTGCAAATGCCGCTGCTGCACGATGAAGAGCGTACGAGCTGGACGCAGTGGTTTTTGTTGCAGGGGGTAAAACGTCCACTCCGGCGCAGCGGCCCGCTGTTTGAAGACGGGCTATTGACGCTGGCGGGCGTTCAGGCAGGGCTGGGATGTGCGCTCATGCGTGAGCCGCTGATTGCGCCATATCTTGAGAGCGGCGAGCTGGTCAAGATATTTGACTTACCGATTGATGACGGGCGCGATTATTACCTCTGCGTGCGTTCAGATTCAGAGATGACCGAAGACGGCAAGCTGCTGCAAACCTGGCTGCGTCGGGCGGCAGGCGGGGAGTTGTCTGTCGGGTAAAAGCGGAAGATAAAAAAAGCCAGCGTGTTACGCTGGCTTTTGTACTGACAAATCTTAGAACTGGTAGGTCAGACCCAGCGCCACGATGTTGTCGGTACCGATACCTGCCTGGCGAGTGAACTGGTTGTCGTCGAGCAGGTTGATTTTGTAATCCACGTAGGTGGACATGTTTTTGTTAAAATAATAGGTCGTGCCAACATCGATGTATTTAACCAGATCCTGGTCGCCGAAGTTCTCGATGTCTTTGCCTTTAGACTGCAGGTAAGCGATGGATGGACGCAGGCCAAAGTCGAACTGATACTGAGCCACAACTTCGAAGTTTTGCGCCTTGTTTGCAAAGCCGTAGATGTCGCTGCGGTTACCGTTAGAGGTGCCGAAACGGGTTGCGTTATAGGTCTGAGAGTACTGCGCCGCGAGGTAAACGTTGTTCGCGTCGTACTTCACGCCGCCGCTGTACACTTCAGCGCGGTCGCCTTCACCGTATACGCCAGCTGCATTCTGGTCAGCGGTACGACGGGAAGAGGACATTGCACCACCGACGCTGAAGCCTTCACCCAGATCGTAAGTCAGAGACGCGCCGTAGCCGTCGCCGTTCTGGTTCAGCAGGCTGCGGCCGTTAGTGTTTTCACCGCTTACGCTGCCATTTTTACCCTGGTACTGCAGGGCAAAGTTCAGGCCGTCAACCAGACCGAAGAAGTCCTGGTTACGGTAAGTTGCCACGCCGTTTGCACGAGACTGCAGGAAGTTGTCGGCACCGTAGGTGTCACCGCCGAATTCTGGCAGAACGTCGGTCCAGGAGGTCACGTCGTAAATCACGCCGTAGTTACGGCCGTAATCGAATGAACCGGCTTCAGCGAACTTCAGACCTGCGAAGGCCACACGGGTCCAGGACTGGTTGTCGCCTTCGTCCTTGTTACCCTGAATCTGGTATTCCCACTGGCCGTAACCGGACAGCTGGTCGTTAACCTGGGTTTCACCCTTGAAGCCGATACGCATGTAGGTTTTATCACCGTCTGCGCCTGCGTCATCAGAGAAATAGTGCAGACCTGTCACTTTACCGTACAGATCCAGCTTGTTACCGTCTTTGTTATAAATCTCAGCTGCGTTTACAACGCCTGCTGCCAACATGGAAGTGACTGCCACTGCAACTAATTTAAGTTTCATCTTAAATATTCCTTATAATTTTTTTCAGTATTTCCTGAACCATCGCGAACGATTTCTAAACGAGGCTGTTCGTCAACGGCGTGCTATTTTTAAAAATCTTGTAGTTGTCTTTCAATAATAAGTTTCAAAATATGAGTAATAATTTCATTTAGTGTGATCGAGATCGGGTTAATGACGCCTGAATAAAATGTTGTGGCGATTATTTAATCAGTATGAGTTTATTTTTTTGGCAACCATGATGGCGAATATTATTGCATTTCGTGTTATTAAGAGCGGTAATATTCGCAGGGAAGTAGTTACGCAGCGGTGTCAGGTTATGTCAATTTGATGCCGGGGGAATTGACGAAGGAAGCTAATATAAACAGAACATCAACAAATGCACTAATGTTCTGATTAATATATTACGATGTGATCACATATTAAATTTATGTTAATTTTTATGCCGGATTTAATCGAACCCGGCATAAATCTGAACCCTATTTTCGTGTAGCGTACCAGCAGAGCAATGACCCGGCGCAGACCATCAGTGCGCCCTGCCAGAACGAAAAAGAGAGGGGTGAGCTTAGCAGCACGGCTGCAAGCGCGGCGGAGAGCACGGGAGTAAAATAGGATACGGCAGCCAGCACCGTGACGTTACCGTGCAGAATGCCAATATTCCATGCCGCATAGCCAAACCCAAGCGCAATGCCGCACATAACGAGCTTCACGATAACCGGAAAGCTGAACACCATTTCTGGCTGATCGCTAATGGTATATTTCACCCACAGGCTCAGCGCAGTGAGCAAAACAAAGAGGGTAATACCGTTTTGCCCTTTGGCAAATTTGGCGGTTACGGTGCAGTAGGCGGCCCAGATAAATGCTCCGGCAAAGGCAAGCGTATAGCTAAGGGGATTAGAGACGATATTGCGGATTATTTCATCAATGTGTAATCCTTGCTCACCTCCTAATACCCAACACACGCCGAGCAGAGCGATAGCTAAACCGGGGACGACCCACAGCGTTGATTTCTGTCCGTTGAATAAAATAGCAAAGACGATCGTCAGGCTCGGCCAGAGATAATTAACCATACCGACTTCTATGGCCTGCGCTCGCGTGGCGGCATAGCCTAACGACAGCGCCAGACAAATTTCGTAACTGACAAACAGTACGCTGCCTGCAATAAGATACCCGGGTGAAAAACGTTTAATATCAGGAAATCCTACCGTTACCAGGCACAATAACCCACTGAGGGTGTAAATCATCGCCGCGCCGCCGACGGGCCCCAGCCCCTCGCTTACGCTGCGAATCAGGCCCACCATTGTGCTCCATAGCAGTATCGCCGCCAGCCCCGTGAGCGTTGCTCTCTTTCTGTCCATTACGTTTTCATCGCTAATAAAATCAAAGGGAAAATGTATAGCATTAATTCTGACCCTGTCGCGAATTATTCTCTTACGTGTTTAACCCTTAAGGGGTATTCAAACGCGGCAGCGGTGACTATTAAGGGGGCGACGTCAGGCGACCTTGATTTGACGCAAAAAAAACAGGGGCTTTAATGTTAGTTTGCGGCGCGAAGTCTTATCAGATAACGAGGACAACAATGGACGTCAGCCGCAGACAATTTTTCAAAATCTGCGCGGGCGGTATGGCCGGAACCACAGCCGCAATGCTGGGATTTGCTCCCAAAATGGCGCTGGCTCAGGCACGCAACTATAAGCTGCTGCGTGCGAAAGAGATCCGTAACACCTGCACATACTGCTCCGTGGGTTGTGGGCTATTGATGTATAGCCTGGGCGATGGCGCGAAGAACGCCAGAGAAGCGATTTACCATATTGAAGGGGATCCGGATCATCCGGTGAGCCGTGGGGCGCTGTGCCCGAAAGGGGCGGGACTGCTGGACTATGTCCACAGCGAAAACCGCCTCCGCTACCCGGAATACCGCGCGCCGGGCTCCGACAAATGGCAGCGTATCTCCTGGGATGAGGCGTTCTCCCGTATTGCAAAACTGATGAAAGCCGACCGTGACGCCAACTTTATTGAAAAGAACGAGCAGGGCGTGACGGTCAACCGCTGGCTCTCTACCGGGATGCTGTGTGCATCTGCGGCAAGCAATGAAACCGGCATGCTGACGCAAAAATTTGTGCGCTCTCTCGGCATGCTGGCGGTAGACAACCAGGCGCGCGTCTGACACGGACCAACGGTAGCAAGTCTTGCTCCAACATTTGGTCGCGGTGCGATGACCAACCACTGGGTTGATATTAAAAACGCAAACGTCGTGGTGGTGATGGGCGGTAACGCCGCTGAAGCCCATCCGGTGGGATTCCGCTGGGCGATGGAAGCGAAAAACAACAACGATGCGACGCTCATCGTCGTCGATCCGCGCTTTACGCGTACGGCATCGGTGGCGGATATCTATGCGCCGATCCGCTCCGGTACGGACATTACGTTCCTCTCCGGCGTGCTGCTGTACCTGATCGAAAACAACAAAATTAACGCGGACTACGTTAAGCATTACACCAACGCGAACCTGCTGGTGCGGGATGATTTTGCCTTCGATGACGGGCTGTTCAGCGGCTATGACGCTGAAAAACGCCAGTACGACAAAACGTCCTGGAACTATCAGTTCGATGAAAACGGCTATGCGATGCGGGATGAAACGCTCACGCATCCGCGCTGCGTGTGGAACCTGCTGAAGCAGCACGTTTCCCGCTATACGCCGGACGTGGTGGAGAACATCTGCGGCACGCCGAAAACGGACTTCCTGAAGGTGTGCGAGGTGCTGGCCTCCACCAGCGCCGCTGACAGAACCACCACGTTCCTGTATGCGCTGGGCTGGACGCAGCACACCGTGGGCGCGCAGAACATCCGTACCATGGCGATGATCCAGCTGCTGCTCGGCAACATGGGGATGGCCGGTGGCGGCGTGAACGCTCTTCGAGGCCACTCTAACATTCAGGGCTTAACCGATCTCGGTCTGCTCTCCACCAGCCTGCCGGGCTACCTGACGCTGCCGTCGGAAAAGCAGGCCAGTCTGCAAGCGTATCTTGAAGCTAATACGCCAAAAGCAACGCTGCCGGACCAGGTGAACTACTGGAGCAACTATCCGAAGTTCTACGTCAGCCTGATGAAATCCTTCTACGGCGACGCGGCGCAGAAGGAGAATGACTGGGGCTTTGAGTGGCTGCCCAAGTGGGATCAGGCTTACGACGTCATCAAGTATTTCAACATGATGGATAAGGGCGACGTCACCGGTTATATCTGCCAGGGCTTTAACCCGGTGGCGTCATTCCCGGATAAAAACAAAGTCGTGCGCAGCCTGAGCAAGCTGAAGTACATGGTGGTTATCGATCCGCTGGTGACCGAGACCTCCACCTTCTGGCAGAACCACGGGGAATCCAACGATGTCGATCCGGCGTCGATTCAGACCGAAGTGTTCCGCCTGCCGTCCACCTGCTTTGCGGAAGAGGACGGCTCTATTGCCAACTCCGGCCGCTGGCTGCAATGGCACTGGAAAGGGCAGGATGCACCGGGCGAAGCGCGTAACGACGGCGAAATTCTGGCCGGCATTTATCATCGTCTGCGCGAAATGTACCGCACCGAAGGCGGCAAAGGCGCGGAGCCGCTGCTGAAGATGAGCTGGCACTACAAGCAGCCGGATCGTCCTGAGTCTGAGGAAGTCGCGAAAGAGAACAACGGCGTGGCGCTGGCGGATCTCTATGACGCCAACGGCAGCCTGGTGGCGAAGAAAGGCCAGCTGCTGAACAGCTTTGCGCTGCTGCGTGACGACGGTACCACGGCATCGTCCTGCTGGATCTACACCGGCAGCTGGACGGAGCAGGGTAACCAGATGGCGAACCGCGATAACGCTGACCCGTCAGGCCTGGGCAACACGCTGGGCTGGGCATGGGCGTGGCCGCTGAACCGTCGCGTGCTGTACAACCGCGCGTCCGCCGACGTGAACGGCAAGCCGTGGGATCCGAAAAGGATGCTGATCCAGTGGAACGGGGCGAAGTGGACGGGGAACGACATTCCGGATTACAACACCGCCGCGCCGGGCAGCAACACCGGGCCATTCATCATGCAGCCGGAAGGGCTGGGGCGCCTGTTCGCCCTCAACAAGCTGGCAGAAGGGCCATTCCCGGAACACTACGAGCCGATGGAAACGCCGCTGGGGACCAACCCGCTGCACCCGAATGTGGTCTCAAGCCCGGTGGTGCGCATCTACGAAGAGGACGTGCTGCGCTTAGGCAAAAAGGACAAATTCCCGTACGTGGGGACGACCTACCGCCTGACCGAGCATTTCCACACCTGGACCAAGCACGCGCGGCTTAATGCCATCGCGCAGCCGGAACAGTTTGTGGAGATAAGCGAAACGCTGGCTAAGGCGAAAGGCATTGCCAACGGCGATCGCGTGAAGGTTAGCAGCAAGCGCGGCTTTATTCGCGCCGTGGCGGTGGTGACCCGTCGTTTGCAACGTCTGAACGTGCACGGTCAACAGGTGGAAACCATCGGTATTCCGCTGCACTGGGGCTTTGAAGGGGTGGCGCAGAAAGGCTATATCGCCAACACCCTGACGCCAAACGTCGGCGATTCCAACTCGCAAACGCCGGAGTACAAAGCGTTTCTGGTCAACATCGAGAAAGCGTAAGGAGCGATTAAATGGCGATGGAAACACAAGACATTATTAAACGCTCCGCGACTAACCCGATTACCCCCGCGCCTCGCGCGCGGGACTACAAGGCAGAAGTCGCCAAGCTTATCGACGTCTCCTCCTGCGTGGGCTGTAAGGCCTGCCAGGTGGCCTGTTCGGAGTGGAACGATATCCGCGACGAGGTGGGGCACTGCGTCGGGTTCTACGATAACCCGGCGGATCTGAGCGCCAAATCCTGGACGGTGATGCGCTTTAGCGAAACCGACCAGAACGGCAGGCTGGAGTGGCTGATCCGCAAGGACGGCTGTATGCACTGTGAAGATCCGGGCTGCCTGAAGGCGTGTCCGTCTGCCGGTGCGATAATTCAGTACGCCAACGGGATCGTCGACTTCCAGCAGGATAACTGCATCGGCTGCGGCTACTGCATCGCGGGCTGTCCATTTAATATCCCACGCCTCAATAAAGAGGATAACCGGGTATACAAATGCACCCTGTGCGTGGACCGCGTCAGCGTCGGGCAGGAGCCTGCCTGCGTGAAGACCTGTCCGACCGGTGCGATCCACTTCGGCACCAAAAAAGAGATGCTCGACGTGGCGCAAGAGCGCGTGGACAAGCTGAAAGCGCGCGGCTACGACAAGGCGGGCATTTACAACCCGCAGGGCGTGGGCGGCACGCACGTGATGTATGTGCTGCATCACAATGACCAGCCGGAGCTGTATCACAACCTGCCGAAAGAGCCGGCGATCGATACCTCCATCAACCTGTGGAAAGGGGCGCTTAAACCGCTCTCAGCGGCGGGCTTTATCGCCACCTTTGCGGGGCTGATTTATCACTACATCGGTATCGGGCCGAATAAAGAGGTGGATGACGACGAGGAGGAGCATCATGAGTAAGTCGAAAATGATAGTGCGCACCAAATTTGTCGATCGCGCCTGTCACTGGACGGTGGTCATTTGCTTCTTCCTGGTGGCGGTATCCGGCATTTCGTTCTTTTTCCCGACGCTACAGTGGCTTACGGAAACCTTCGGGACGCCGCAGATGGGGCGCATTCTGCATCCGTTCTTCGGCGTGCTGATTTTCGTGGTGCTGATGTTTATGTTCGTGCGCTTTGTCCATCACAATATTCCGGACAAGCAGGACATCCCGTGGGTGAAAGGGATTGTCGAAGTCCTCAAGGGTAACGAGCATAAAGTCGCGAAGGTGGGGAAATACAATGCCGGACAGAAGATGATGTTCTGGACCATCATGAGCATGATTTTTGTGCTGCTGGTGACCGGCGTGATGATCTGGCGTCCGTATTTTGCACACTACTTCCCGATTCAGGTGATTCGCTATGCGCTGCTCATCCACGCCACGTCAGCCATCATTCTGATCCACGCCATCCTGATCCATATGTATATGGCGTTCTGGGTGAAAGGGTCGATTAAAGGGATGATTGAAGGGAAGGTGAGCCGCCGCTGGGCGCAGAAACACCACCCGCGCTGGTACCGTGATGTGGAGCGACTGGAAGCAAAACAGGAAAGCACGGAAGGGATGAAGTAAGACCTGCGCCGTCGGCTTTGCCCGGCGGCGCTGCGCTTGCGCGAGCCTACGTTATGTATTTGTCACTAGCGCATCTATCGCCGCGATAACAGTACTTCTCGCGCAGCGAAGGTTGCATACAAAATTTTTATTATGTAGTTTCTTTTTCTCCACGTGTGTTATGCCAGCGGTATTAAGAAAATATCGCTGAAAATCAATATTTATTAACGGTGCCGCGGCGTTGACATGGCCACGTAAATAGTTGTGGTAACTTAATGGAATAATCAGTCTTGTTGATAAATCATCATAATAGTCATGTTGAATTATCATAAAATAAGGCTGGTAGTCCCGTGTTCTCCCTGAAGGGTTACGGTAAACGTCAAACTGAAAGCACATTAAATCCCTCCAAAGAAAGGATCGTCTGATAATAGTCCCGCTTTAGCCGTAAAATCATTCATGGCTCTTATGAACTCTTTATCTTGCTGATGCTGTCGTCTTTGCGCCGCTGGTGTCTGGGCATTTCGGGAGGCGCCACTCGGCACGCTCTCCCTTCTGCCATAGTCTTTGCTTCGATTTGGTTTCATCACTATCTCCTTTGTTGGTGCGGTCATTATCAACCGCCGCCAACAAAAAACAATACTGTATCCCCTGGTAATCTATATTCTGCGAGCCGCCTTCCAGTTATATCAGAACCGCTCCTCAACATACCGGAACGGGTATTTCGTGGGTTTAACTTTGCCGATTTTGCGCTTCGGTAAATCCACCTTGTCGACGTGAATTTCTTTATGCGGGATCTGCGAAAGCAGATGCGAAATAATATTCAGACGCACGCGTTTTTTATCTTCAGAACGCGCGACAAACCACGGTGCCCAGGCGGTGTCAGTGGCTTCAAACATGGCGTCGCGCGCGCGGGTGTACTCGTCCCAGAGGTTAAAGGATTTAATATCCATCGGCGACAGCTTCCAGATCTTACGCCCATCGTTAATGCGGTCGCGCAGGCGCCGCTCCTGCTCTTTCGGCGTTACCTCCAGCCAGTACTTCAGCAGGATAATTCCGGCATCGACCATCGCTTTTTCCATGACCGGCGCGCCGTCCAAAAATTTCTCCGCCTGTTCCTCCGTGCAGAACCCCATCACCCGCTCCACGCCCGCGCGGTTATACCAGCTGCGATCGAAGATCACGATTTCACCCGCCGAGGGCAGGTGGGGCACATAGCGTTGAAAGTAGAGCTGGCTTTTCTCTTTATCCGTTGGGGCAGGAAGCGCAACAACGCGAAACACGCGTGGGCTGACGCGCTCGGTGATCGCTTTAATGGTGCCGCCTTTGCCGGCGCCATCGCGTCCTTCAAAAACAATACACACCTTCAATCCTTTGGCGACGACCCACTGCTGGAGCTTAACCAGTTCGACGTGCAGGCGGCGGAGCTCTTTTTCATACTCTTTGGTCTTAAGGGGGGCATTCGATACGACATCAACAGCGACAGGGGTTTTCTTTTTGCTTCCCATGATTGTCATCCTCAGGTTGTCCGGCGTGGAAAAAGCGAGGCCGCACTATGAAGTGTAATCCACCTGAATTAATGGATTAACGTGTCAGCCAGCTGATTTGAACTGGCTCACCATACAAGATTATTTAATAATGCCCTCGCGAATGATTAACCGGTGGTTGAGGCATGAAAAAGACAATATTTTCGTTGGCGCTTGGCACATTTGGCCTGGGTATGGCTGAATTTGGCATTATGGGGGTGTTAACCGAGCTGGCGCACGACACCGGTATTTCGATTCCCTCCGCCGGGAATATGATCTCGTTTTATGCCTTCGGCGTGGTGATTGGCGCGCCGATTGTGGCGCTGTTCTCCGGCAAGTTCTCGTTAAAAACGACGCTGCTGTTTCTGGTTGCCATGTGCGCAGTCGGAAATGCCCTGTTTACGTTTTCAACGTCATATTTCTGGCTGGCGTTGGGGCGCTTGATCTCCGGTTTTCCGCACGGGGCCATTTTTGGCGTCGGGGCGATTATCCTCTCTAAAATTGCGCCACCCGGTAGGGTGACGGTCGCGGTGGCCGGGATGATCGCCGGGATGACCGTGGCCAACCTGGTGGGCGTCCCGCTCGGCACCTGGCTGGGGCACCAGTTCAGTTGGCGTTATACCTTTTTCCTGATAGCCCTGTTCGATGCGCTGGTGATCCTCTCGGTGCTGCTCTGGGTGCCGGACATCCATGACAAATCAGAAATCAAATTGTCCGAGCAGTTTCAGTTCCTGAAGAAACCGGAACCCTGGCTGATTTTTGCCGCCACCATGTTTGGCAATGCTGGCGTGTTCGCGTGGTTCAGCTTCGTTAAGCCGTTTATGGTCAACGTTTCTGGCTTTTCCGAAGGGATGATGACGGCCATTATGATGCTGATGGGCCTTGGCATGGTGTTGGGCAATCTGCTGAGTGGCAAACTCTCGGGGCGCTTTAGCCCGCTGCGCATTGCGGCCATCACCGATATGGTGATTGTCGCCTCGCTGCTGCTGCTTTTCGCCCTGGGCGAACTGAAAACGGCCTCGCTGGTGATGGGCTTTATCTGCTGTGCCGGGCTGTTTGCGCTCTCTGCACCGCTGCAAATTTTGCTTCTGCAAAATGCGAAGGGCGGTGAGATGCTGGGGGCAGCCGGAGGGCAGATGGCGTTTAATCTCGGCAGCGCGATCGGGGCGTACTTTGGTGGGATGATGATTACCCTCGGCTTTAGCTGGCGCTACGTCACGCTGCCTGCGGCGTTCCTCTCGTTCTCGGCCATGAGCGCGCTGTTGATCTACGGTTACCTGCGGGCCAGACAGGCTCAGGCTAACGCTCGCGCGCTAGCCTGATTGCATTCAGGCAAGCCAGGGCTCACCCAGCGTCAGCATCAGGCGGTTGGCCCAGGCGAAGAACGCAGCGGACTGCACCAGGTCAAGCTGCGCCAGGGTATCAAGCCCCTCTTTTTCCAGTGCGGCAAGGTGCAGCGGCGTGGCGGCAGGCGGGGTAACCGACAGCGCTGCCGCAAAATTAATTTCCGCCTGCCAGCGCGCAGATTGCCCCTCGCTCAGGGAGCGTCCCGGACGTACGGCCAGCAGGGCCTCTACCGCCGCGTCATCCTTTGACAGCTGGCTGGCTTTGCGCGCATGGACAGAGGCGCAGTAGATGCAGCCGTTAATTTTACTGGCTACCGTTGCGGCCAGCTCGCGCTCGGCGCGCGGCAATCCCCCCGGCGTATAAAAAATTCCTTTATCCGTTAGCGTGCGCTGTTCAAGCACCGGCAGGTTGCGCCCCAGCAGGCGGAAGTAGTCGGAATCGGTATGGCCAAATTTCGCCAGAACGGCAACCTCGTCATCACGGAAGTCCGCCAGCGGTTTGGCGTCGATCCACGGCTCCCAGCCCAGCTCCTGCTGGGTGAACGCGACGGGAGCCGTCTTCCCGGAGACCGTGGTTGCGGTTGTATGCCAGATGCCTGCCGCCACCGGCGCATCGCTTGCCACCACCGGCTTGTCATTTAGCAGCCGCAGCCCGGCGACGAGTCGGCTCTGAAAGCTGACAAACGCGATAAGCTGCGCCAGGGTAACAATGCCTTCCTTGCTCCAGCCCGCCCGGGTCAGCGCCGTCAACGCGGACGGCGTGGCTTCGACGGGAGAGAACGTCAGCAGGCGCGCGAAGTGCAGCGCCGGGGTCAGGCGTTCGGATGTAGGGTCGGCCAGGCCAAACCCCGCATAGTGCGCGGCCAGCGCCTCCGCGTTGTGCCACCTGGCGACTTTTGCCGCGACGGCGAACCGCTCGTCCAGCGCAAAATCGCTATCCTGCTGGGTAAATAAGATTTCGTAGCTGCCCTGTGCGTGGCGCGTGGCGGCGTCCCGCGTGGCGCGCGCCTCTGCCAGAGGGGAACCGGGTTTAATTTCCGCCAGCTCGGCGAGAATGTCGTGACTTAATGACATAGGTGTCTCCTCAAAGGATGTGGGGGGCAATCCGTTCGGCGATCAGTTCGATGGAGCGCAGCGTGTCGCGATGGGTAGGCTCAACCGAATGGACCTGGAATGAGATGTCCGTGGCGCGCCGGAGAACGGAATCAGCCTGCAGCGAATGCAGCACCGTCTCTGGCGAACCGATATGGGCGTCGAACTGGCGACGAAAATCTGTGACGGTGTCACCTTTAACCGCGTGTCCGGCAGCGCGATGCTGCTGGGCCTGCCTGGTAAGACCCGGCGTGGCGACCTTCAGCGCGTAGTCATCGCTGTCGGCGACGAACGACGTGCGGGAGGCCAGAATACGCGGCGCAATGCCCGCAGGCAGTGCCTCAAGGTAGGCATCCACAATCGGGTTCTGGATCGCGTCGAGCGTTAAATCCAACTGGTCTGCCGGGCGCGGCTGCGTGCGGGAGAGCATCAAACCGTGTCCGGCCCGCGCGGCGCGAACGGCACCGTCGACGGAAAAGGTGGCAATCCAGATCCGTTCAGCCAGTTGTGGCGCTGGCGGGTAAAGGTGATTATCCGGATGGGTGAGCGAATCCCCGCGCCAGGCGCTCTGGATCACATGCAAATAGTCAGCAAAGGCCGCGCCGCGCTGTTCAAACGTCAGTCCGAACGGCAGGAATGAGGTCGGCGTGCCGCCCGAACCAAAACCGACTTCGAGACGCCCATCGGCGAGTAAATCCAGCACCGCCGCATCTTCCGCCACGCGCAGCGGGTTTTCCATCGGCAGGGTAATGATGGCCGTGCCCAGGCGGATGGTTTCGGTATGCGCCGCAACGTGGGCCAGAAACAGCAGCGGCGACGGCAGGCCGCCTTCACTTTCGTGGAAGTGGTGCTGCGCGATCCAGGCGCTGTCAAAACCGTGGCGTTCGGCGTGGCGGATCTGTTCGGTTGCCAGACGATAGCGTTCCTTCGGCGTGGCGTCGTCAAGCAGGCGGGTGAAAAATCCCAGGCGTTTTCGCGTCATGCGAACTCCTCCGTAGCGGGTGAAAAATGGGGAATGGCGGCAATCAGCTCGCGGGTATAGTCGTTCTGTGGCGACGTGAATAAGGTCTCGACGTCACCGTGTTCGACCACCTGACCGCTGCGCAGCACCGTGACGCTGTGGGCGATCCGGCGGACGGTAGAGAGATCGTGCGTGATGAACAGGTAGGTCAATCCCAGTTGCTGCTGCAGCTGCTGAAGCAGTGCCAGAATCTGCGCCTGTACGGTGACGTCCAGCGCGGAGGTGGCCTCGTCCAGCACCAGAATAGTCGGCTCCAGAATCAGCGCCCGGGCGATGGCTACGCGCTGGCGTTGCCCGCCTGAAAGCTCCCGGGCGGTGCGGCTCAGGAGTTCGACGGGCAGGGCAACCCGCTGCGCCACGGTCTCCACCCGGAGCTTGCGCTCCGCCTTGCTGAGGCGAGCAAAGTTCTTCAGCGGCTCTTCGATGATGTCAAACAGGGTTTGACGCGGGTCGAGAGAGGCGAACGGGTTCTGGTAGACAAACTGGATCTTCTGGCGCAGCTGACGACGAGCCTCGCGACTGAGCGTGGTGGCATCAATATCATCAATAATGACCTGTCCGCTGTCCGCCTGTTCAAAACCCAGCAAAATACGGGCGAGGGTGGTTTTCCCGGAGCCGGATTCACCGACCAGCGCATGCGTGCTGCCGCGCCTGACGTCAAACGTCACCCGATCCAGCGCCTGAAGGTGATGACCTTTGCCCAGCGAGAACCGTTTGCTGATGGCGCGGGCGCGAATGGCCGGTGACGCCAGCGGAAGGCCAGCTACCGGGGCGATGGTCAGGCGCTGGCCCTGGAGATCGCTCAGTAGCTGACGGGTATAGGCATGCTGCGGCGTGCGGACAATGTCGGCGGTGTCGCCGTGCTCCTGAACCTCACCGTTGCGAAACACCAGCAGCCTGTCCGCGCGCTGGGCAGCCAGCGCCAGATCGTGGGTGACAAACAGAACCGCAGTACCCGATTCCCGACGCAGGATATCCAGCAGATCGAGAATGCGTTTTTGCACCGTCACGTCCAGCGCGCTGGTGGGCTCATCGGCAACGATCACGTCCGGGCGCAGGGCGATGGCGATGGCAATCAGCACGCGCTGTTTCATCCCGCCGGAGAGCTGATGCGGATACTGCTTCATGCGCTGTTCGGGATGGCTCAGGCCGACCTTTGTCAGCAGGGCGAGCACCTGCTCGTCGCGCTGGAGTGCCGTTACCTTTTGGTGCTGCTGAATAATTTCCCCGACCTGTACGCCGATCGTCTTCACCGGGTTGAGTGAATTACCTGGATCCTGCGGAACCAGGCTGATTCGCGCGCCGCGAAGGGTATCGAGACGCTTCGCTGACCACCGGCTAATCTCCTCGCCGTTGAGCACGATTTTCCCGGCATCGCGTCGGGCGTTATCCGCCAGCAGACCGATAATCGCCTGTGCCGTGGTGGTTTTACCTGAGCCGGATTCGCCGACAAAGGCCAGCATTTCCCCCCGCCGGAGGGTGAAGCTGACGTTATGCACCACCTCGCGCCACTGGCGCGCGGTACGGTAGCTGATGGTCAGGTTTTCTACCGAGAGTACGGTCATTTCAGGCCTCCGCTGAACTGCTGGCTGATACGGTTGGTGGCAAGCACGACGGCGATGACGACCACGCCGGGGAAGGTAGTTAACCACCAGGCGGTAGAGAGATAGTTACGACCTTCGGCAATCAATAAGCCCCATTCCGGCACGGGCGGCGGGGTGCCGTAGCCGAGAAAGCTCAGCGTGGAGAGGGCCAGAATGGTCTGACCAAACTGCAGCGTGGCAAAGGCGAGGACGGCGGTTAAGGCGTTGGGCAGTATGTGTCGCCACAGGACCGCCAGGAACGTCCCGCCGCTGCCAAACGCCGCCTCGACATAATCCGTATGGCGGATGCGCACCACTTCACCGCGCGCGAGGCGGGCGAAGCTGGCGATGGAGGCCACGCCGACGGCAATGGCGGCGTTAACGGTGCCAAACCCGAGCAGAATAATGACCGTCAGCGAGAGCAGCAGAGACGGAATGGACAACAGCACATCGACAAAACGCATCAGGAAAGATTCGACGCGTCCAGCGAACGCGCCGGCGATCACCCCCAGACCGGTGCCCACCACCAGCCCCATCGTGACGGCAGCGAGCGCTGCGCTCAGGGAGTGGGACGCACCATACACAATGCGGGTGTAAACATCGCGGCCAAGCTGATCGGTGCCGAGCCAGTGGCCCGCCTGCGGTGCCAGACGTTGCGCTCCTGCGATGCCCTCAATCGGGCTGTAGTGGGTTAACAGGCCGGGGGCTACGGCAGCAAAAATCGCGAGAATAATCACCGCCCACGCCAGCCACAGTCCCGGCTGCCACGCGACGCCCTGCCAGCCGGGAACGCGTTTTCGCGCGGCGGCAGCGTATTCGACCAGGCTCATGATGCACCTCCGGTAACGGTTTGCAGACGGGGATCCAGCAGCGGCATCAGCAGGTCCACCAGCAGATTGATCAGGACAAAGCCGAGAGCGGAAATCATGACCACCGCCTGAAGCACGGCGATGTCCTGGTTGTTCACCGCCTGCTGGGTCAGCTGCCCGAGCCCGATGCGGCCAAATACGGTTTCGGTGATCAGCGCTCCGGCAATCAGTTCGCCCAGCAGCAGCCCGGCAATATTGAGTACCGGCAGCAGCGCGTTGCCGGTGACGTGGCGCCACAGGACGGCGGTTTCACTCAGCCCTTTGGCGCGGGCGACGGCGACAAACGGCTGCGTCGCCACCTGGTCCAGGCTGCGCATCAGAATTTGCGCCAGCGGGGCGGAGATCGGGATCGCGACGGTCACGATCGGCAGGATCAGCCCCTGCAGCGGCGTCGGATTAATCACCGGGATCAGCCGCAACTGAAAAGAAAAAAGCTGAATGAGGGCAATCCCCAGCCAGAACGTGGGTAAGGAGATAAACAGAACCGGCAGAGACTGGAGGGTATTACTCAGCCAGCGCAGACCCGGCAGACGCGACGCAAAGGCCAGCGCAAACGCCAACAGGACCGCGAGTAAAAAGGCGGGCAGGGCGAGGCTCAGGGTATCCGGCAGATTGCTGGCAATCAGCTCGCTGACCGGCACCCCTGCCTGTAATGAATAGCCGAAATCTCCGCGCAGCATCGCCAGCAGCGTGTGGCCGTATTGCTGCCACAGCGGGCTGTCCGCGCCGTAGGCCACGCGCATCTCCTCAATTTGCGCCGGGCTTAGGCCCAGGTCCGGGTTCTGAAATTTAATCAGCACCGCGTCGCCAGGCAGTACCTGGAGCAACACGAACGAGAGGGTAAAGGCGGCCCACAGCACCAGCAGCCCGTGCCCAAGACGTTGAAGAAGTGCGTGGCGCATCGTCAGCTCCTCAGTGTTTCTCAATCCAAGCGCCGTAGAACGACGGGCGGCCGACCGCTTCAAAATTGACGCCTTTTAGCCACGGCGCACCGGCAAAGACCTGTGGCTCCTCGAAAATCGGAATGACATAGGCGTTATCCAGCAGGTAGCGCTGGGCATCGCCGGTCAGCTGCAGGCGTTTTTGCGGATCGACTTCTGAGGAGATATTTACCAGCAGCGCATTCAGCTTGTCGTCACGGAAGTTTTTGACCTTGTCGCTGGAGCCGCCTTTTTGCAGCAGCGCGTCGCGGTTAGCGGGGTAGAACATGCTTTTCACTACGTCCGGATCGGCGCGGCCCACTTCGGAGACGGTTAACGGGGTTTTCTGTGGATCAAGGTTATCCAGCGTGCGGCTGCCTGCGTCACCGGCTTTTACGTTCAGCACTACGCCCACCTGACGCCACTGCTGAGCAACCAGCTGCAGCACCTCTTTGTTTTGCGGCTGCGGCAGAGATTCATATACCGTCAGCGCCAGCCGCTGGCCGTCTTTGGCGCGGATCCCGTCGCTGCCCGCTTTCCAGCCCGCCTCGTCCAGCAGCTGGTTGGCTTTTGCCGGGTCAAAGGTCAATTTGTCGCTGAGATCGACAAAGCCTGCGGCGGAATCGGCAATCACCGACTTCGCCTGCGGATAGTTGGCCGAGAAGAGGGTCTCGACCACCTGCTTTGCATTCGTGGCATGCAGCAGCGCCTGGCGCACGCGAATATCGGAGACCAGCGGGTTATCCGGGCGGAAGCTGATACTGTCGTTCACCCCGCGCGTTGGGGCAGCGTAGATTTTATAGCCCTGGTCTGTCGCCTGCTTTTCGTCATACGCCTGCACCTGGCGAATAAAGTCGGCCTGGCCTGCCAGCAGGGCACCGACGCGCACGCTGTCCTCCTGGGTGACGATAAACTTGATGCCGTCCAGATTGGCTGGACCCTGTTGCGCCAGATTTTTGGGTCCCCACTGGTAATCTTTGCGGGCTTCGAGCGTCACTTCGCGGCCGAGCTTCTCGTCCTTCACCACAAACGGGCCGGAGCCAATGATATGCCGGGCATCCCCCAGCTCTTCAAAGTTGCGCTTCAGCGTGCTGAGCGAGACCAGACCCGACCCAATCGTGGCGGTGCCCTGCAGGAACCCCGGCGACGGTTTTTTGAAGTAAAACTTCACGGTCAGCGGGTCGACCACTTCGCTGCGATCGTAGTTATTGATCACTTCTGACACCGGCAGGCGCTGCGCCTTGTTGCCCAAACCGTAGGTGTCAAAGTTTTTTGCTACGGCGTTGGCATCCAGCGGCGTGCCGTCGGAGAAAGTGATCCCCGGGCGAATTTTGAAGGTGTATTCGGTTTTATCAGCGTTGGTGGTCCAGCTTTCGGCCACCCACGGTTCGACCTGCAGCGTCTTTGGGTTTTGCCACGTCAGCTTGTCGGTGATCTGGTTCAGAATGCCGCCGTTCGGGTAGAAGCCGCCGGCAGGCGGATAGAGGTTGGTGTGCGCCTGTTGTTCCAGATAAATCAGCGTGCCGCCTTTGACCGGCGCATCGGCGGACCAGGCGGCGGTGGTCGTCAGAATCAGCGCCGTCAGCAGAGGCAGACGAAATGGGGTTTGCATGGTGAATTCCTTTGTTATCTTCTTGTTAGCGTCGGATTCATCATCGGGCGCGGGGGAAAACAAGGGAACAAAGGAATTAAGATAAGGATTGCCGGAAACTGAAAATAAAAACGCCCCGTCAGCGGGGCGATGGCGGGGGCCTAAACGAATTTCGCCAGCGGGTCCGCGGCGGCAAACGCGACCGTTTTGTCTGCTAATGGCGGATAGATCAGCTCATTAGTGATGGCGATTTTGATCTTCTTCGCCTCGTCGCGGACGGATTTGACGGCCTGATCCCAGCCCTCGGTATAAACCGCACCCCACGCGCCTAAATCCAGGCAGGTAACATAGTTCACCTGACGATAAGGGTAAGGAGTAACGTTCAGCAGGCTGGCGGCAGCGTTATGACCGGCAAATTTCCCTAGCTGGATCGCGTGCTGGCAGGTCATCAGCGCCGTGTTGCCCGCATCGTCTGTTTTGGCGTGAGCCATATCGCCGGTGGCATAGACGTCAGGAAGTGCGGGGACATGCAACGTCTCTGTCACAACCAGGCGGCCCTGGCTATCGCGTTCACCGTCTATCTGCAGGCTGAGAGGATTTGCCTCGACGCCTGCGGTCCAGACGACGGTCGCAGCAGCAATACGTTCACCATTTTTCAGCGTTACGCCGTGAGCATCAATGGCTTCAACTTCACTCTTCAGCCGCCATTCGACGCCGAGCGCCTCACTCGCCTCTGCAATTGTTTTACGCAATGCGTCGCTATAACGGCCGCCAATGACTGGCCCTCTCTCAACTACGACTATTTTAATCTCTGTATTGTCGCCAAAACGGGCACGCAGTCGGGCAGGTAGCTCCGTTGCCAGCTCGATGCCGGTAAAGCCGCCTCCGCAGACTACCACGGTGTTGCGCTCGGGCGTGGAGGGACGTAACGCCAGTGAATCAAGGTGGCGCTCAAATACCTGTGCGGATTCCAGCTGGTCGATGTCAAAGGCATAGTCAGCCAGGCCGGCAATCGGTGGGCGTTTGGTCTGGCTGCCCGTAGCGAGGATCAGCCTATCGTAGGAAGCCGTAGCATGCGCGCCATTGGACATCCGGTATAAAACGGTTTTTGCCGTGGTATCAATTTGTTCCGCGTATCCGGCAATGAATGTGATATCAAGCTCGGCAAACAGGTCAGTCAACGGGGCGACCAGCGTTGACACCTTCTCCTCATAGAAGCGTGGCCGAACGCGGAGTTCGGGTAAGGGGGCCAGAACCGCAATTTCCAGACTGTTATTACCCTGCTGCTCAGAGAGGCGTGCCGCGCTCACGGCTGCCCACATACCCGCAAAACCACTGCCTACGATTAAAATCTGCTTTTTCATATTCGATCCTTTCTCCCGCCAGGCTTCATGCCTGACATAACTGCCACTATACTTGTCGGAGTTAACTCCGACAACTTCTTTCTGAGTTAAAAATCGTTATAATGCTCCGAACACTAATTCGGAGTTAACCATGGCGTTTTACAGTTCCGGTGTGGAATACGGCATTCACAGCCTGATGTGTATGGTGGATGCGAAGGGCAACGAGCGTGAGATGAGCGTCCGGGAGATGGCTGCCTTGCAGGGCGTGCCGTATGACTACCTCGGCAAAATCTTCACACGCCTGTCACGTGCCGGGCTGGTCATCAGTACGGAAGGCAAGGGCGGGGGCTTTAAGCTGGCGCGTCCGGCGGAGCTGATCAGCGTGCTGGATGTGGCGCATGCCATTGACGGCGAGAAAAACATGTTCGAATGTCGTGAAGTGCGCCAGCGGCTGGCCGTGTTTGATGAAGCACCGCCTGCCTGGGCCTGCGACGGCCCGTGCGGAGTACGTTCAGTCATGGATAGCGCGCAGCAGCGGATGGAAGAGGAGCTCGCGCGTCATACTATTCTCGACCTGGCGCGTAAAATGTACCGAAAAGCGCCGGACACCTTCCAGATTGAGGTTCAGGAGTGGATTTCAGTTCGTCGTTCGTCGTAGCAATGAGCCGGGTAAGGCGTAGCCACTACCCGGCAAAAGGTGTTTACGAGCGTAAGTCGATCACCATACGGCCACGGATCTGGCCCTGTTCCATCTCTTTAAAGATGGCGTTGATGTCCTCGATAGGACGCATCGTCACTTTCGGCACTACTTTGCCCTCGGCCGCAAACTGGAAGGCCTCCTGCAGATCCTGACGGGTGCCAACCAGCGAACCTACCACCTGAATACCGTCCAGCACCAGGCGCGGAATGTCCAGGCTCATCGCTTCAGGCGGCAAGCCAACGGCGACCACGCGGCCACCGGCACGCACGGCATCCACCGCCGAGTTGAAGGCCGCTTTTGCGACGGCGGTGACGACTGCGGCATGCGCGCCGCCGGTTTTTTCCTGCACAATCTTAGCGGCATCTTCGCTGCGTGAGTTGATGGTTAAATCCGCACCCATGCTCGCGGCCAGCTTCAGCTGTTCATCGTTAACGTCCAGAGCAATGACTTTGGCATTAAACACGTTTTTGGCGTACTGCAGCGCGAGGTTGCCCAGCCCGCCCAGACCGTAAATCGCGATCCACTGGCCCGGTTTTATACCGGAGATTTTCACCGCTTTGTAGGTGGTGACACCGGCGCAGGTGATGCTGCTGGCCGCCGCCGAATCCAGACCATCCGGCACTTTTACCGCGTAATCCGCGGTGACGATGCACTCTTCCGCCATGCCGCCGTCAACGGAGTAACCGGCGTTTTTCACGTCACGGCACAGGGTTTCGTTACCGGTATTACAGTATTCGCAGTGACCGCATCCTTCAAAGAACCAGGCCACGCTTGCACGGTCGCCGACTTTCAGCGACGTCACGCCAGGGCCGACTTCTTTCACGATACCAATACCTTCATGGCCCAGGATTACCCCGGTTTTATCGCCAAAATCACCGTTTTTCACGTGGAGGTCGGTATGGCATACACCACAGCACTCCATTTTCAGCAGGGCTTCTCCGTGCTTAAGCGGGCGTAAGGTTTTTTCAGTGACATTGACCTGATGATCCTGAGTAACAACAGCAGCCTTCATGTGTATCTCCTTGTTCATGATAAGAATCTGCATAGCAGGTGTAGTACCCCTTAAGGATTAATACATTAGCCTGGTAATGCAAGGCTGCGGCAACATAATGTCATCATTTGATTCGATTTCAGATTAAGAATACGGCGATCCTCTAATAATTTAGGGGGAAAATGCTGGCCCGGCGAGGCGCTCGCCGGGCGCAGATTTACAGCTGGGCTTCAATCTCCTCAATTTCTCTACGCCATTGCGCCTGCAGCTGCGGCTTCTGATGTTTCGGCTTACGCGCCAGATCGTCTTCCAGCAGCGTTTCCAGCGCGATCAGCCGCTCCAGCAGATCGTCGTACGGCGAGGGTTGAACCTCCCCAGCGGTGACGACGGGCGCGGCTGATGTCCCCAGCCCCGCGCTTTCACGCAGCCGGTCAAACACTGCTTCAGCATCGTGCCACTCGCTCAGCCAGCCGTCCTCAATCAGCCAGAAACGGTTACAGCTTTGGCTAATTAACTGGCGATCGTGGCTGACCAGCAGCACGCCGCCTTCGAACTGTTGCAGCGTTTCCGCCAGTGCCTCTTTGCCTTCCATGTCGAGATGGTTGGTGGGCTCATCCAGCATCAGCAGGCTATATCGGGCAAGCGTCAGCCCGACGAACAGCAGGCGAGAGCGCTCGCCGCCGCTGAGCGTGCTGACTTTTTGCCCGTGTCTCGCCCACGGGAACCCGGCGCTGATGAGCGCCATCTTCCTGTTTTGCGGGTCGGGAGCGAAAGGTTCCAGCGCGTCGATCAGCGTGGCGTCATCAGGCAGCTGATGCAGCGTCTGGTCGTAGTAGCCCGGCGAGACGCGCGGATGGATTTTCAGCCCGCTGTCCGTCGGTTCATCCACAAAATGTCGCCAGATAAGCTTCATCAGCGACGATTTACCGCAGCCGTTACGACCGACAATTGCCACGCGATCGCCGCTTTTCAGCCGCGCCGTTTCGATGTTAAACAGCGGCGGTAGCCCGGGCGCAGGCGGGACGCTGAGGTTTTCCATCTCCAGCAGACGGTCCGCCCGCAGCGCGTCGCCGCGCAGGGTTAGCGTCCATGGACTGCCCGCCGTGAGCGCGGTCTGGCTTTCTTTGAGTCGTTCGACCTGTTTTTCCATCTGCTTGGCTTTGCGGGCCAGGTCTTCGTTGTCATAAACCTTACCCCATGTCGCCAGACGTTTGGCGCTGGCGGTCACGCGGTCGATCTCCTTTTGCTCCGCCTTGTGGCGCTGCGCATCGCTTTCGTCTTTTGCTGCAAGCGCTTTACGGGCGGCCGTACAGGGAAGGGCAAAGTAGTGCAGCGTCTTATCACGCAGGATCCAGCTGCCGTTTGTGACGGCATCCAGCAGCTGTCTGTCGTGCGAAACCAGCACGAAGCTGCCTGACCAGTTCTGTAAAAAGTGTTCCAGCCAGAGCATGGTCGGCAGATCCAGGTGGTTGCTGGGTTCATCCAGCAGGAGCAGATCCGGCTCGTGAATCAACGCCCGCGCCAGCAGCAGGCGGGTGTGCTGTCCGCCGCTCAGGGTGGCGGATTGCAGCGTCATATCCTGCGGCGTGAAGCCCATGCTCGCCAGCAGCGTTTCAGCTTTCCAGCGCAGGCTGTCGTGCTCAGCTAAAGGCAGTTGCGCGAGTACGGCATCCAGCATGGTCAGCGGGAAAATGGCGTCCGGGAGATGTTGCTCCACGCGCGCCATCAGGCAGTGCCCGGCCAGCGCTACCGCTCCGGCGGCTGGGATATCTGTTCCGTCCAGCACCTTTAAAAGCGTACTTTTGCCGCAGCCGTTGTCGCCCAGCAGGCCGATGCGGTCGCCTTTTTTCAGCGTAAAGGAGAGTGAGTCGAAGAGCGTGCCAAACGCCGTATCAACGCGTAAAGATTGTGCAGTGAGTAAAGTGCTCATTGTTGCTTACCCAAGAGTTACAGGCATGTTTATGCCTCGTCAAACATCGCTGACGATAACTCAGTAAGCCCGAGAGAAGGGATTTCAGGGGTTGGTGTCTTCGCTCAAGCAGAAGTTATCGCAGCACGATACCGATAACGCTTGAGCTGGTGCGATCACCAAATGTATGTGAAACATTGAAAATTTCACGATACAGCATAATTGGCCTCCTTATATGTTATGAGTTTGTAGGTGACTATCACTATACAACGTTTTCCTGCATATACCAAACAGAGGGGCAGCAGTGCTGCCCAGAATTATTTTTTCCGTATAAGAACATACAGGGCTAGTGTGAGAACTGACGCACTGAATGCGGAAACACCTAAAAAAAGGTACAGAACGAAATCCATGATCAATTCGTCGCCATATATTTTAAAATGCTCCGCAATAGAGTACTGCGCTTCCGGTGGAATAACTTTATATAGTGTGAGTAACGAAAGAAACACTGCCGTACACCATAGCAGTGCCAGTAGTATCACCTTCATTAATAAACCTGCACAACGCCATGAGCAATCATATAGTTTCCCAGTTGCAGCCCTCCCGTTCGTAGCAAGGCTGATGCCAGAACCTTAAAATCGCTCTGACTGTAAAGCGTGATACATCCCTTACTTAATCCAGATGGTCCGATAGGGTGCAATCTGAATTCTCCTCGCCTTATACCGTTCACAAAAGTCTCATCATTTATCAATCCGTCATCGCGATATAAAGCAAACCACTCGCTCCGATTGGAACCCGTGAAAAATGCATTTACACTGTCCTTTGTTTGAGTATACCAACCACCTAATCCACGTAATAGTATGTAATATCGGCCCGGAGGGAGAGGGCCTATGTCGGGTAGAGACGCGCTTTCGGGACGATTTGTTGCATTGCCATTCCCCGAAAATGCTGGGAAAAAGCCCACTCCGGGCACAGACAGTGTTGCGTACTTACCGCCGTTGAGGTGGAAATAGCATTGCAGGAGATTCATGAACGGTCATTCCATGAGTCTGCAAAGATGATATTACCGTCGCAATGTTGCCACGTGATTTTCTCATAACGCAGGGAAACATTTTCTAGATGATTATGTTTTTCCATTGCCGAGTTTTTTACGTCATGCATCAAGGGGCATATTGAGACAACTTTTACGTTCTCCAGGTACATGTTGAAGTATTCGACTTCCTGACCCGCGTCGTCGATCTTGTACCACTTAAACTCGGCACTTTTCAGCGTTTGGCCTTTTGCCACGGCCTTGTATAAGTAAGGGCTAGAACTGTCAAACTCCTTTTCAAATACCAGCGCACTATGAACGCGCGTACCCGTTATTTTTCCTGTCATGTTATCTGTTGGCAGATACAGTCCATGACCGAACCCTAATATCTCGATACTTCCCTCGCGATCTTGTACATCAACAGCGCCTTTGATATCTGCGCCGCCGTCATCTTTAAGCCAAAGGTAAGCCGGAATTGCCATTTCAAAACTCCTTTTTCAATTAATGAATTTAGTGATACGGAACGTTACTAAACCTTTAAAAGAAACTGTTTAATAGGCAAAAAATGTTATGCAAAATATTTATATTTCAATGAGATATGAATTGTTGTCGAAATATTGATTTTTTAAATAATGGTCAGGGGAATACTGTAGAAGCGGCAAAGAAAATAAAGGGAGGAGGGTGTTCACGTTCCCTCTCCCTTTTGAGGAGAGGGAAGGGTCGGAGCCAATTAAATCGAGGTACGGCGATAGCTGCGGTATTCAGGCATCCAGAAGTTATCATCAATAGCCTGCTGCAGCGCGTCGGCAGAGGTTTTCACCGCCACGCCCTGCTGCTGCGCCATTTTACCCACCGCAAACGCGATAGCGCGCGACACCTTGTGAATGTCCTTCAGTTCCGGCAGCACCAGCCCTTCGCCGTTGTTGACCAGCGGCGAATAGCCCGCAAGGGTTTCGCTCGCTGACATCAGCATCTCATCGGTAATGCGGGACGCGCCGGAGGCGATCACGCCCAGACCAATGCCCGGGAAGATATAGGAGTTGTTGCACTGGGCGATCGGATAGGTTTTATCCTTCCATACCACCGGATCGAACGGGCTGCCGGTGGCAACCAGCGCGTTACCTTCGGTCCAGGCGATGATGTCCTGCGGCGTCGCTTCCACGCGGGAGGTCGGGTTAGAAAGCGGCATCACGATAGGGCGCTCGCAGTGCTTGTGCATCTCGCGAATAATCTCTTCGGTGAAGAGACCGGTTTGCCCGGAAACGCCGATCAGAATATCCGGCTTCACGTTGCGCACCACGTCCAGCAGGGAGAGCACTTCGTTGTCGGTGTCCCAGTTCTTCAGGTTCTCGCGCTTCTGCACCAGCTTGGTCTGGAACGGCAGCAGGTTCGGCATGCCGTCGGTCAGCAGGCCGAAACGGTCCACCATAAAGACGCGGGAGCGGGCCAGCTCTTCGCTTAAGCCTTCGCGCTGCGTCTGGGCGATAATCTGCTCGGCGATGCCGCAGCCCGCAGAGCCTGCGCCCAGGAAGACGATTTTCTGGTAGCTCAGCTGGCTGCCGGCTGCGCGGCTGGCGGCGATAAGCGTGCCCACGGTCACCGCTGCGGTGCCCTGGATGTCGTCGTTAAAGGAGCAGATCTCATCGCGATAGCGGTTCAGCAGCGGCATCGCGTTTTTCTGCGCAAAGTCTTCAAACTGCAGCAGAACGTCCGGCCAGCGGTGCTTCACGGCCTGAATGAAATCGTCGACAAACTGATAGTACTCGTCGTCGGTAATACGCGGATGACGCCAGCCCATGTACAGCGGATCGTTCAACAGTTGCTGGTTGTTGGTGCCGACATCCAGCACCACCGGCAGGGTGTACGCCGGGCTGATGCCGCCGCAGGCGGTGTAGAGAGAGAGTTTACCGATTGGGATCCCCATCCCGCCAATGCCCTGGTCGCCGAGGCCGAGAATACGTTCCCCGTCCGTCACCACAATCACTTTAATATTGTGGTTCGGCACGTTCTGCAGAATGTCGTCCATGTTGTGACGGTTCTGATAAGAGATAAAGACGCCGCGTGAGCGACGGTAGATCTCAGAGAAGCGTTCGCACGCCGCACCCACCGTTGGGGTGTAGATCACCGGCATCATCTCTTCGAGATGGTTTTGCACCAGGCGATAGAAGAGGGTTTCGTTGGTGTCCTGGATGTTGCGCAGGTAGATGTGTTTGTCGATCTCGGTTTTGAAGCCCTGATACTGGATCCACGCGCGCTCTGCCTGCTCTTCAATGGTTTCAACCACTTCCGGCAGCAGGCCAAGCAGGTTAAAGCTGCTGCGCTCTTCCATGCTGAAGGCGCTGCCTTTGTTGAGCAGGGGGAATTCGAGTAAAACCGGGCCGGCATAAGGGATATATAAGGAACGATGTTTTTTCAGTTTGTTGTCCATGTCACTCACTCTTTTTTTGAAGATCCGTCCCTGACACTGCTGTTTGTCATCTTTCTGGCCTGTGCTACGGGGTGCGGTCAGGCGGTATTATAAAGGAGCTAAATATTAATTACCGCAACACATAAACAAAAACACCATCGGTTTTGCCGATGGTGTTCTGGATCTCAGTCTGGAACTTACTTGCCCGCGTGGCGTTTTCTGCCGGTGGCGTGAGTGACTTGCGTTTCGTGGTCACCTTCAATCACCACTTTGCGCTGATTTGAAAGCTTGTAGTTCAGTCCCAGAATGTGGCGTGCCTGACGGTTCGATTTCATGTTAACTCCTCAATCCTGTTGATAGTTTTAAGGACCAGTTTGCTTTCGCAAACGAAATGTAACCCCTTAGGTTGCAGATCCAGCTTAGCAGGTTTTTACAAAGGTGCGCTTTGCCCGCTGACGACGTAGTTAATGGTCTGCTGGTAGATGTCACTGAGGATGTCATTATCCGTGGATTCCACCCACTTGGTCAGTTCCATTAAAATGTCATCTTCAGTCACAGCACCGTGCTCGGCGTGAAGACCCTGCGCAATCGCGTTAACGAGCTCAGGTTGTGCTGCTGTGGTATTAGCCGGGTAATAAGTAAACATGCTGCCTCCGTGTCGTTGTCTGTTTAATGGTACGGCTCGCAAAAAATTTAATTCATAAACAGAATGGCAAATATTTCCCCGGTTGTGTCTCAGATTCATCTTAGAAATAAAAATGACATAAGTGCATGCTTTTATGTGCTTTTAAAACGGAGGGATATATTGGCGTGAGGCAGTGCGGATATTATGGCAGGTGCTCCTGCTATCGCGGGAATATAGCAGGAGCCGTTTTTAAATTACCACTTCATTTCGCCGGTATTCACTTTGGCGCTTAATTCAAGAGAACTCTCTTCTGCCAGATCCGGATACTGTTTTTTCAGTGCACCGATGACGCCCGCAGAGTTTTTATGTGCCGACAACGCCTGTTCAAAATGCTGCAGATAGCCACGGGTAAAATCAATAGCCCCGGTTCCGGACGGTGGCGTGCCCAGGTAGTGGCCCGGTATCACGCGTTCCGGCCTGTGCGCGGCCATGTTGTCCAGGGTCTGCTGCCACTGCTGACGGCGAGCCGGCGTCTGGGTATCAGCCGTCCAGACGTGAATCCCCCAGGAGACCCCGGTGCCGCCGAGGATGGTTTTCACGGACGGGATCCACACGTAGGCCGCATAGCTGTCCGGCTGCTCGATATCGACCTTTTCCCCGTCAATCATAAAGGTGGTGGAGGCGAGCACCTGCGGCACCACCAGTTCCGTTGGCGCGCCGTCTTTCATCTGCGGGCCCCAGAAGGCGAGCTTGGCGTCTTTGGTGGCCTTAATATGGTCAACCACCTGCTGCGTGGCCACCACTTTGGCATTCGGGAAGGCTTTCACCAGCGGCTGCAGGCCAAAATAGAAATCCGGATCGCCGGAGGTGATCACAATCTTATTCAGCGTTTTACCGCTGCGGCGAATTTTCTCTACCAGCGCTTCGCCATCCTTCACGCTGAACTGCGCGTCAAACAGCACCGCCTCTTTCGGGCCGGAAACGAGCGTGGAGGAGACCGCGAAAATGCCTTTTTCCTGCGGGTTATAGGTATCAATCGTCAACGGCGCGGCAAAAACGGCCGGAGCGAAAAGGGTGGAAAGCAGGGCAATATGAGTGAGTTTCATGCTGTTGTCTCTGTTGTTCAGGAATGTTTCTATTGTACGGATATTCTCATTTGCCAGAATTCCTGAAACAAGACATGCTTAGTTTCATAAATCGAGCAGATGGAGCTTATATGGATCGCGTTATTGCCGCTCAGGTCTATAACCGGATATGCGAGCTGGGAAGCCTGAGCGCGGCCGCCCGCGCGCTGGGCATTTCCCGGCCGATGGTGAGCCGTTACCTTGAACAAATGGAGAAGTGGGCGGGGACGCGGCTGGTAAACCGCTCCACGCGCAAGCTGACGCTGACGGCGGCAGGGGAAAAGGTGCTGCAAAAAACGCGGACGCTCTCGCAGATCTCGCAGGAAATCGAAGGTCAGTCGGAAAAAGATCTGCCGTCCGGCACGCTGCGGGTAGCCTGCGCGCACTTTACCGCCATGCACCTGATTGCGCCGGTCCTGCCCGGCCTGCTCTCGCGCTATCCGCAGCTGCGCATCGAGCTGGACGTGAACAACCATCCGGTCAGCCTGGTGGGAGAGCGCATTGATATCGCGGTGCGCATTACCGACAACCCGGAGCCCGGCATGATCGCCCGCCGGCTGGGGGAGTGTCGATCGGTGCTCTGCGCCTCGCCGGCGTATCTGGCACAGCACGGCACGCCCGTCAGCCCCGAAGAACTGGCGCAGCATAACTGCCTGCACTACAGCTTTTTCGCCGGGCAGTCCTGGCACTTCCTGACGCCGGAAGGCGAAAGCCTGAGCGTGGCCGTCAGCGGCAACCTGAGCGCCAGTATTTCTTCACTGCTCATGAACGCGGCGATCGAGCACTGCGGCATCGCCATGCTGCCGGAGCGCGAAGCGCGCGCCGCGCTTGAGCAGGGATTACTGGTGCCGGTACTGGCGTCGCTGGAGCCGAAACCGCTTGCCATCCACGGCATTTATCAGTCACGGGAATACCAGCCTGCCGCGCTGCGCGTGTTTCTTGACGAACTGTCCCGCCACCTTGCCTGAGGGGCGATTATTTTGCCTTTAGCCAGGGAGAGGCCGTGCTCCAGAAAATAATATTGGCCCCGAGATAATTTTCGCCGAAGCGGACAAACTCGGCTTTGGTGAACGGTTTTCCGGTCTGAGGATCCTTATAGGTCAGAGTCGGCTCCTGAACCGCCATGGCGATGAGCGGCAGCGCCTGTTTATTTTTATGGAAGAAGGGATAGGCATTCTTCATGTGCGCCTTGCGGTTGGGCACAATGTCCGGCCCGCCCAGGCCGATATTGTTGGCGATGGCATACGCAAAAAGACGTCCCATATAGTTGTGGTCGTTATCCCACTCGCACGGCCAGAAGTTCACGTACTGCACCACATGTGATTTCTGAAAAACCTTGCGCGCAAAGGCCAAATTTTCCATCTCACCCGCGAAATAGCTATCGCAGGTGAAGCCCGCTGGCGGATTTTTCTCGTCAATATCAATCGCGGTTTCAGGCAGGTTTACGCCATACACCTCGCCATCAAAGCGTTTTGCGAGCGCTGCCAGCAGTGCCTGGTAGCGCTGGCGCACCGTGGGGTCCCACTGACGCGCTACCCATCCCGCGCCGACAGGCTTGCCCTCGCCGGGGTTATCAAACTGCGGCGCAATCCCGCCGCTGTATTGCTTATCGTGCATCAGATAGTCCGGGACGTAGCGGGCGTCCGGCTCAAAGAAACGATCCTGGATCTGAATAAAGAGTTTTTTCCGGGCGGCCTTAAGACGCGCCAGATCCTGCTCAATCCGCGAGAAGTCATAGCTGTCCTTCTCGGGTTCAAGCTGGCGCCAGTTGTACACGATCTGCACGCCGCCGATGTCGCCACGCGCAACCAGCGGGAGCGCCGCGTCGAGGTCGCCTGAGCTGGTATAGATAAAGTTTTCCGGCGTTTTGGCCAGTGAAGAAAGAGAGAGAGCCAGCGTGGCTACCGCGACGGCCATCCTGATTTTTAGCGTCATATCATTATCCTTGTTGTCGGTACAGCAGGTGAAAGACACGGAATCGTCTGTGTTCCAGGGCGTGTCAGATGTGTAGTCTATACTTAACCCTTTGTAAGCCAAAAGGAGAGCAAGAATGACGATTCATAAGCACGGTTCGGCACACTGGTCTGGCGACATTAAGCGCGGGAAAGGAACGGTTTCCACCGAGAGCGGCGTTCTCAACCAACAGCCTTACGGCTTTAACACCCGCTTTGAGGGTGAAAAGGGGACCAACCCGGAAGAGCTGATCGGCGCGGCACATGCGGCTTGTTTTTCCATGGCGCTGTCGCTGATGCTGGGTGAAGCGGGCTATACCGCTGATTCGATTGATACGACCGCGGATGTCTCTCTGGATAAAACCGATGGCGGATTTGCCATCACTAAGGTTGCGCTGCAAAGTAAGGTCACCGTACCGGGCATTGCGCCACAGCAGTTTGACGGCATTATTCAGAAAGCCAAAGCGGGCTGTCCGGTGTCGCAGTTGCTCAAGGCCGAAATTACCCTGGACTATAAGCTTAACTAAATCACAGCCGGGTTTGTGCCCGGCTATCCCTTCAGCGCGGCGGGGAACACCTCCGCCAGCCAGGCGATAAACACCTTCAGTCTGTGCGTCAAATGCCGGTTCTGCGGGTAGACCACGTGAAACGGGTACGCGGCAGGCTGCCAGTCACCCAGAATCGCCACCAGCGCTCCCGCCTGCAAATAGGTCTTTGCTGAATACTCAAAGGTTTGAACGATCCCCAGACCCGCCGCGGCAGCCGCCAGATGAGCGTTACTTTCATTGACGCCGAGATAGTGCGGAAGAGTGATTTCCAGCGCCTCGCCGTTTTGCCGGAAGCGAAACGGAAACGGCCGCCCGGTGACGGGTGAGAGATAACTAACAAGCTTGTGGCCGTTGCGCAGCTCCTGCGGATAGGCCGGAACGCCGTGGTTTTTAAGGTAACCCGGCGTCGCGCAGGTGACCATCTGAGCGTCACCGAGATGACGTGCGATAAGCGTTGAATCGTTCAGCGGGCCGCCCCGGATCACGCAGTCTACGTTACCGCTGATAAGATCGACCGGACGATCGGCCACGCCAAGATCGATACGGATATCCGGGTAGCGCTGCATAAAATCCGGCAGCAGGGGGATGAGCACGTCCCGTGCGGTGGAACCGCCCACGTCAACCCGCAAATGTCCCTTGGGCGTCGCGCGGGAAACGCGAAACGAGGTGTCGATATCTTCGATATCAATCAGCACCCGGCGCGCTTTTTCATAGTATTCCAGCCCTTCAGGCGTTGTGACCACCCGACGAGTCGTCCGGTGAAGGAGACGTATCGCCAGGTGCGCCTCAAGGGATTTAACCAGTTTGCTCAGGGTGGCGATCGGCATATTCAGCGAGTCCGCCGCGCGGGTAAAGCTGCCGGTTTCCACCACCCGGGTAAAAGCGCGCATCGCCATGAGCTGGTCCATTAGGACCCCCTGATTATTTCTGTGTGTGAATAGTCATTTTCATTTTTGCCGGTTTTTCACTAATCCCGCAAGGGCTAAAGTTTGTCCAACGCAAACCCAACAAAAGGTAAATGAGATGAACACGACTCTCTCAGGCAAAATCGCACTGGTCACCGGCGGCAGCACCGGCATCGGTCTTGCCACGGCGCAGGAGCTGGCGGCACAGGGCGCGAAGGTGTACATCACCGGACGACGTCAGGCCGAGCTGGACGCGGCGGTGGCTGAAATCGCTTCAACGGCAGTGGGCATTCGCGCTGACGTGTCAAAACTGGCGGACCTGGACGAGGTCTATGCCCGGATAGCCAAAGAAGAAGGCCGTCTCGATATTCTGTTCGCCAATGCGGGTGGCGGCGATATGCTGCCGCTGGGCGCGATCACCGAAGAACAGTTTGACCGGATTTTTGGCACCAACGTTCGCGGGGTGCTGTTCACGGTGCAGAAGGCGCTGCCGCTGTTATCAACAGGCTCATCGATCATTCTGACCGGCTCGACGGTGTCGGTTAAGGGGACGGCTAACTTCAGCGTCTACAGCGCCAGTAAGGCCGCGGTGCGTAACTTTGCCCGCTCCTGGGCGCTGGATTTGCAGGGCCGTGGGATCCGCGTCAATGTCGTAAGCCCGGGCCCGATCAAAACGCCTGGTTTAGGGGATCTGGTGCCGCAAGAACACCGCCAGGGGCTGTACGACGCGCTGGCCGCGCAGGTGCCGCTCGGACGTTTAGGTGCGCCGGGCGAGGTGGGTAAAGCGGTGGCGTTTCTGGCCTCCGACGCGGCCAGCTTTATCAACGCCACCGAGCTGTTTGTGGACGGCGGGATGGCGCAAATTTAACCCAGGCTGCGCCAGCAGCGAACGTGACGGCCCTCGCGAGAGGGCTGTAGCGGCTGAGGACGTTCGCACCCCTGCGCGGCCATCGGGCAGCGGTCGCGGAAAAAACAGCCTTCGGGCAGGTGACGGTTGCCGGGAAGCTCCGTTTTGCGTAACGCCAGCGTTTCATCCAACGGCTCTCCGGTGCGGGGAACCGAATCGAGCAGCAGGCGGGTATAGGGGTGGCGCGGCTCGCCAAGTACCTGCGCGGCGCTGCCCAGCTCCACAATCTGTCCGAGATACATCACCGCCACGCGGTCGCTCATGTGTCTGACCACCGAGACGTTATGCGAGATCAGTACGTAGGTCAGATTACGCTGCTGCTGTAGCGTCACCAGCAGGTTGAGGATTTGCGCCTGCACGGAGATATCCAGCGCGCTGGTGGGTTCATCGAGCACGATGATATCCGGGTCGGACGAAAGCGCCCGGGCGATGGCAATGCGCTGGCGCTGCCCGCCGGAGAAGGCGTGTGGAAGGCGGTCGAGATATTCCGGGCGAATGCCCACCTGCAGCGCCAGATCCGCCGCCAGCTGACGGCGCTCGCGCTCGCTGCTGCGTTTTTGCACCCACACCGGCTCGGTAATGATGCGCCAGACCGGCAATCGAGGGTCGAGCGAGGAGAGCGGATCCTGAAACACCATCTGCATGCCACCGGCATGGTGGGCACGCTGGCATGCGCCGGCGCTGGGTTTAAGCATCCCCATCAGCAGCTGCGCCAGCGTGCTTTTCCCACAGCCGGATTCCCCGACAACGCCCAGCGTTTCGCCCCGACGGATCTGGAGATCCAGCCCGTTGAGCGCATGGACCCGTTCCGTCACGCGGCCCAGCCAGTTTTTGCGCGCCGCAAAGTTCACGTGCACGCTATCCAGTTCCAGCAGTACATCAGACATGGTGTTTCTCCCGTTGTGGATACCAGCAGGCAGCCAGTTGGCCCTCTGCGCCATGCGGCTGCAGGCGCGGCGTTTCGCTGCATTTTGCCCCCGCGGCAAAGCAGCGCTCGCGGAAAGCGCACCCCTGCGGAAGCTGGCTGAGGTTGGGCACCGTTCCGGGAATGGCGGGCAGCAGATCGCGCGGCTGGCCGTTTTCCGGCGCGCACCGCAGCAGGCCGATAGAATAGGGATGCACAGGGCGGTGGATCAGCGTTTGCGTGGCACCGCTCTCTATCACGCTCCCCGCATACATTACGTACATTCTGTCGCAGAGCTGGGACACTACGGCCATATCATGGCTGATAAACAGCACCGAGGTGCCGCTGGCCTTCGCCTTATGCTTCAGTAGACGCAGCACCTGGAGCTGGACGGTCACGTCCAGCGCGGTGGTCGGCTCGTCGGCGATGATCAGCTCCGGCTCGCAGGAGAAGGCAAGGGCGATCATCACCCGCTGGCGCATGCCGCCGGAGAGTTCAAACGGATAACGTGCCATGACCTCCTTCGCGTCCGGAATTTGCATCTCTTCCAGCAGGGCGATCGCCTTCTGCTGCGCCTCGCGCCGGGAAAGCGGCTGATGCTGGCGAATCACCTCCACCATCTGTTTGCCAATCCGCCGTGTCGGGTTTAGGGCGGTCATGGGCTCCTGAAAAATCATCGCCACTTTAGCGCCGCGCCACTGGCGAAGCTGTTTCTCGGACGCCGTCAGGACGTTTTCACCGAGTAATCTCACCTGACCGTGATGAATACGGTAGCTGCCTTCCGGCAGCAGCCGCATGGCGAGCATGGCGGTAACGGATTTGCCCGAACCTGATTCGCCCACCACGCCGACAATTTCGCCCCTGCCGATCTCAAGCGAAACGTGGTTCAGCGCATGAACCTCCCCGCGAAAAACCGGGAAGCTCAGATGCAGGTCTTCAATATTGAGTACCGGTTCGGTCATCACTGTTTACCTCCTGACTTCGGATCCAGCAGATCGCGGATGCCATCCCCAAACAGGTTAAAGCCCACGGCGGTAATCAAAATCGCCGCTCCGGGAAACGCGCAGTACCACCACTGGTCCAGAACGTAGTTACGGCCGACGGCCACCATCGCGCCCCATTCGGCGGTCGGCTGCTGCGCCCCCAGGCCAATAAACCCCAGCGTCGCGGCCATCAGTATGGCGCTGCCGATGTCCAGCGACGCCTGCACAATCAGCGGCGGCAGGGCGTTGCGCAGGATGTGCCAGCGGATCAAATGCCAGCGGGAGGCGCCAAAGGTGCGGGCGGCCTGCACGTAGGTAAACTGACGCACCACCAGGGTTTGCCCGCGTGCCAGGCGGACGTAAAACGGAATGCGGACAATCGCAATCGCCAGCATGGCGTTAAACAGGCTCGGCCCGAGTGCGGCGGCCAGCGCCATGGTCAGTACCAGGGAAGGTATCGAGAGCATAATGTCCATCACCCGCATGATGACGGCGTCGCCGCGCCCGCCCAGTACGCCGGACAAACAGCCCAGGAGCGAGCCAATGCCGCCCGCAATCACCACCACCGCCAGCCCGGCGGTAATCGACTGCTGGCTGCCCGTCAGCACGCGGCTGAACAGGTCGCGTCCCACCTCATCGGTGCCAAACCAGTGTTGCGCAGAAGGTGCCTGCAGGCGGGCGGTGAGATCCAGCGCGTTCGGGTCATGCGGCACTATCCACGGCGAGGTCACCATCAGCAAAAGCATCGCGATCATAATGACGCCGCCGACAATCGTGAGCGGGCTTTGGCGCAGCATCCAGAACAGCTTTGCCCAGTTGATGCGTTGTCTGGCGGTTTTCACCGGGACGGGTGTTTCCTGCGTTAACATCATTCGGCACCTCCGCGCCCGATTCGCGGGTCAATCCACAGGTAAAGCAGATCGACCACCAGATTAACCAGCACGTAGGCCAGCGAAACGACGACGGCAAAGCCCATCACCGCCGGGAAGTCCAGCGCCTGAATGGACGTCACCACCCAGGCGCCCATACCCGGCCAGGCAAAGACGGTTTCGGTCAGGACGGCGCCGTAAAGCAGGTCGCCCAGCGCCAGCCCGAGCACGGTAATGGACGGGATCATCGCATTCGGCAGGGCGTAGCGCAGGACGATGTACCAGCCGGGCAGCCCGCTGGCGCGTGCGGTGCGGATGTAGTCCTCGCTAAGCTGCTCCAGCATCGCCGAGCGCACCTGGCGCGCCACGATGCCCAGGTGAACAAACGCCAGCGTCAGCGAGGGTAAAATCAGGTGCTGCAGCGCGTTGAAAAAGACTTCACCGTTGCCTTCCAGCAGGGCGTCCAGCAGATAAAACCCGGTGACGTGCGTCGGCGGATCGAGCCAGTCGTCCAGCCTGCCGCCGCCCGGCAGAATCTGCAGATGCCCGTAGAACAGGACAATCACGCCCAGCCCAAGCCAGAATGCAGGCGTGGAAATCCCGGTCATCGCCATTAAACGCACCAGGTGATCCAGCCAGCGGTTGCGGTACACCGCCGACAAGATCCCCAGCGGCACGCCGATAACCAGCGCCAGCAGCAAAGAACAAAAGGCCAGCTCCAGCGTGGCGGGGAAAAAGGCCTTCAGGTCTTCCGCAACCGGGCGTCCGGTACGGATGGAGGTGCCTAAATCACCGTGGGCCAGGGCGTCCACGTAGCGGCCAAACTGCACATACAGCGGCCGATCCAGCCCCAGCTGCTGGCGAATGTTCTGCACGATTTCGTCGCTGGCGCGATCGCCCGCCAGCAAACGCGCCGGGTCGCCGGGGATCATGTGTGAAATAATAAAGGTAATAATACAGACACCGGCCACCACCAGGAGTAACCCCCAGCAGCGCTGGCGCACGATGCTCCAGAACGTCATACGCTTTCCCCCGACGAGAACCGTTATTTACTCATGGTGGCGATGTTGAACACCTGCTCGAGCATCGGATTAAAGGTGAAGCCTTTGACCTCTTTGTTCATCGCCAGCTGGTAGTTCTTCTGGAACAGATAGACGTAGGCCGCTTCGTCAATCACCACCTTTTGCGCCTGCTGGTAATCTTTGGTGCGTTCCGCCTGGTCAGTGGTTTTCAGCGCGGCCTGCAGCAGCGAATCCACCTCTTTGTTCTCATAGAACGAGCGGTTGCCCGGCAGCCCTTTTTTGTCCGATTCGAACCAGTAGTTCATGAACATGTACGGGTCGGCAAAGTCCGGGCTCCAGTTGCCGATGGCAATGTCGTAATCGCCTTTGCCGACGCGGTCGCGCATGGTGGCATTGGCCAGTTTTTCCAGCTTGACGTTAATGCCGATCTTGCCGAGGCTCGCCTGAGTGGAGAGGGCGATAGGCTCCCAGTTCGGATCGTTGTCCGAGTAAAGGAAGGTCAGGCTGGCGGGTTTGTCTTTGACCTTCTCCAGCGCCGCTTTGGCTTTGGCCTCGTCGAAGCTGTACTGCATTGCCGCGGCGTCAAAGCCCCACATGCCTTCCGGGATCGGGCCGCGCATCTGCTTGCCGTTGCCGCTCAGAATGCCTTTTACCATTCCCTGATAGTCCGTCGCCCAGGAGATGGCCCGGCGTAAATCCACCTGATTGAGCGGCGCTTTGCTGTTGTTGAGATAGAGATAGGTCACGCGCAGGGAGGGGTATTCCGCGACGGCGACTTTGCCTTCCTGCTTCAGGGCCGCCAGCTGATCGACCGGCAGAGAGTCGGCAATGTCCAGATCGCCGCGGGAAAGCTGCAGTCGGCGCGAAGCGCTCTCGCCGATAATTTTCACCGAAACGCGCTTAAAGTGCGGCTTGTCGCCCGGCCAGTGAGGGTTCGGCACCAGGATCAGCTGCTGGCCTTTCTGCCAGCTCTTCAGCATAAACGGCCCGGAACCGGCGGTGTTTTGCGCCAGAAAACCGCGCGCGTCGTCCGCGGCATTGGCCTTCAGCACCGCCGGGTTAATGATGGACGCCCCGTCGTTTGCCAGCGTGTAGAGGAACGGCGCGAACGGCTGGCTGAGGGTGAATTTCACCGTGTGGTCATCGACGGCATCAATTTTCAGATCTTTCGGGAAGGCTTCAGACGGCCCCTGGCCGAGCTTCAGCAGGCGCTCAAAGGAGAGCTTGACCGCTTCGGCGGTGACCGGCGTGCCGTCGGAGAATTTGGCGTTATCCGCCAGGGTAAAGGTCCACTCTTTCTGGTCGTCGGACGCCTTCCAGCCCGTCGACAGATCGCCCTCCACCTCGGTTGAGCCGGGCTTGTACTTGACCAGACGCTGGTAGGACGGATAGGTGACGGTCCAGTCGTTGTTATCGATGGTGATGGCAGGGTCGAGCGTTTGCGGGTCGGCGGCTTTACCGATCGCCAGCATGTCTTTCGGGACGGCGGCCAGCGCCAGCGGGGCGCTCAACGCCAGCGTGGCGGCAATCAGAGTCGTGAGAAGCGATGTTTTCATGGCAGTGCTCCAGGTTAAAGAGAGGTGTGTGTCAGGGGAAAACAGGCAAAACGGTCATCAAGCAGCGGGTAGCTGGCGGCGTTCGGCAGTTCGAAGTGCCACCATTCGCTGCTAATCCCCACAAAACCGCCGCCGAACATGATGGCGTTCAGCAGCAGACGGTTGCGCTGGGCGTGCGGGGGTACGGAAGGGTGATAGGGATGCGAACGGTCATGCATTTCGTCAAAACCGGCGCCCATATCCAGCACGCTGTTATGCTCGTCCATCAGCGTGACGTCGATGGCCGTACCGCGGCTGTGATTGGAGCCAATTGCCACGTCGACCACATACTCCGGGTTCGGGCAGGCGTCCCACAGCTGGGCCTGCGCCTGCTGCGGCCGGTAGGCGTCGTACACCACCAGCTTCAGCCCGGCCAGGGCGGCAATGCTGATGGCTTTTGCCAGCGCGGTGGCGGCGTCGGTATGCAGCAGGCACAGCGCCTCCTGATAGATCGGCCTGCCGGTGATGTTGTCGGCGGTGGCGTACTTCAGATCGATATGCAGCGTGGGAAACGTCTTCGCCACGTCAATCAGTTCATTCTCATCGGGCATAGCTCCGCTCCTTTAGCGTTCGAATTGACCAAACTCTTGTTGTAATTGTCGGTTTACCGCCAGACGCGCCGGGAGCGCATCACCCAGCGCTTCCACCACGCCCGACAGCAGCAGGTTGAACAGACAGCTCACGGGGGCAAGCGAATCCCAGAAATGACCGGTATCGGTTTTCACCTGCAGTAAATCCATCGGGTAATCCCGCGCCCACGGGCACCAGATGTCGGTGATTAAGGCCAGCGGGATCCCTTTTTCGCTCGCCACGCGGCAGTACTGGCGGGCCATCGCGGAGTAGGTTCGCGTATCGGTCAGCACAACGTAAGGGTGCGAAAACCCGGAGTTGAGGGATTCCACCCAGCTGCCGGACGCGCCTTCGGAATAGCTCACGCGCGGGCGAAGGTACTCGAGATGGCTGAAGAAGGCGTTGGCGATCCCGCGCGTGGATTGGATCCCCAGCACAAACACCGCGTCGGCGTGGGCCAGGTTGTGCACCACCTGACGGAAGGCGTCCGTTTGCGCCAGCTGATACACCTGCGTAATGGCGTCCACCTCCAGCGAGAGGGCATGCTGAAGGCGGTTGGGCAGGGGACGCTGCTGCTGCCAGGAGTCCAGCCGCTCGTTCATGCCCCAGGGCTGATACGGATCGCGCAGGCTCTTTTTGACATCTTCCAGGTTGCGATACCCCAGCTTGCGTAGGAAGCGTCCGACGGTGATCCCGCTGGTCCCGCTCGCCAGACCGACGCTTTCCGCGGTTTCAAACGGGATTTGCGCGGCGTGCGCCAGCAGCCAGCTCCCGACCCGCTTTTCGCTGGGAGTGAGCTGGCTGAACGTCGCTTCGATACGGCTCAACATCTCGGGTTTCGTCGTCATACCGCCTCGCTGTTAACTGGCTGTCAAAAGCTGGATTTGTGTTACCGGGTTAACAATGCACGACGCGTGCCATGTTCACGGTGAGGTAAAAAACCCGCCGTGCTGTTAATTTCACGCAATATTTAGTTAACCAAAGATCAACATTTGTGCAGCGTAGTTCACTTTTGGTGCACCGGCAGATCGGGCAGGTATGAATTTGGTGAATACGTCAGTCCGTTCACATTTTTGATAAGATAAAAGGACAGTGAACACAAAAGGGATCCCGGCATGGCGAATTTGCCCTGGCGAATCAGCGTGCGCCTGGCGGCGCTTGCAAAGAAAACAGGGATGGTCGTGGGGATCGTCCTGGTCGTCCTGTTGGCGGTGCGGGTCTATCTCTCGCAGCAGGGGCCGGACCTGCACCTCTGGCACACCTGGCGGGCGGACGAGATGTCCGTGCGTGAACTCGATAACACCAACTTTGCCGGGTATGTTGCCCGGGAAAACGCCATTTTCGCCGAGCTTGATAGGGCGGTGACGGCGAAAACAGCGGGCGAGGAACAAACGCCGCTAAACCGCTATTATCGCCAGAGCCTGGTTTGGCCGGGACAGTTCACGCCCGATGCCAACCGTTCGTTTGTGCTGATGCCAGCAGGAAAACCCCGTGGCGCGGTGGTATTGCTGCACGGACTGACGGACTCGCCTTATAGCGTCAGGCACCTTGCCGAAAATTATCAGCAGCACGGCTTCGTGGCCGTGGTTCCGCGCCTGCCCGGACACGGCACCGCGCCCGGCGCGCTGACCGACGTTGACTGGGAGATGTGGCTCGCGGCGACGCGTCTTGCCGTGCGGGAAGCCACGCGCCTGACGGGGGATAACGTGCCGCTGCATCTGGTGGGGTACTCCAACGGCGGGGCGCTGGCGATGAAATATGCTCTCGATGCGCTGGATTCCTCTGCGCTTCGTCGACCGCAGCAGGTAATCCTGCTCTCACCAATGATCGGCGTGACGGCCTTTGCGCGCTTTGCCGGTTTTGCGGGGCTACCGGCGCTGCTGCCGCCGTTTGCCAAAGCGGCGTGGCTGAATATCTCTCCGGAATATAACCCGTATAAATACAACTCCTTCCCGGTGAACGCCGCCCGCCAGTCGTGGCTGCTGACGAAGGCCCTGCAGGAGCAGATTGGCCGCAAGGCGCGGGAGAACAGGCTGGTGAATTTGCCGCCTGTGCTGGCGTTCCAGTCGGTCATGGATTCTACGGTCAGCACCCGCGCGGTGGTGACCGGCCTGTTTGACCAGCTTCCGGCAAACGGTAGCGAGCTGGTGATGTTTGACATCAACCAGGCGGCGAGCTTCCGTCCGCTGTTCAAACCGTCGTCGTGGACGGCAACCTCGGCGCTGCTGCCGGTTTCGCAGAGGCGTTACGGTGTCACGATTATTACCAATGCGGACGCACACAGTTTCTCGACGGTGGCGAAAACAACGCCAGCAGGCAGCACGCGGGAGACGGTTGTGCCGCTTGTGCAGACCTGGCCGCAGGATGTCTATTCGCTGTCGCACGTTGCCGTGCCGTTACCGCCGGATGACGATCTCTATGGCCGTGAGCCTGGGGTGAAAAACCGCTACGGGATAAGCCTGGGGACAATTGCGCTGTGGGGAGAAACGTCCGTGTTGAGCGTTGGTAAAGAGGCGCTTATGCGGGTCACCTCGAACCCGTTTTACGACTATATGCAGGAGAAAATTAACAGCCGGATCGGGGACGCGGAAAAGTAACGTTCCCTTGTTGCGTGAATATGTTAGGTCGCATTGATTAAGTATGTTACATAGTAGCTTCAAGGCACCTCTCTTTCTCATTGGAACCCCTTTTTGTGCTGACGACACTGATCTACCGAAGCCAGTTGAATTTATCCCGCCCGTCCACCGAGCTGCGGGAGCTGGTGGAGCGCGCCAGGGGCCGCAACACAAAACTGGATATTACCGGCGTCCTCCTGGCTAATGGGAATGAGGTTCTGCAGATCCTCGAAGGGTCGGAAGAGAGTGTGGTCAAACTGTTCCATACCATCCGTGAGGACAAGCGGCACAGCGGGGTGGTAGAACTGCTGCGGGACTATGGTCCGCGCAGACGCTTCGAAAACGTCGGGATGCTGCTGTTCGACCTGCAAACGCAGTCGCCGAAAGAGGTGCTGCAGTCGGTGCTGCGCTACAGCAAGCTGGACAGCTATCTGACCTCCGACGATCGGGTGTTCAAATTTATTCAGACCTTTATAACCGGTAAACGTCCGGCCCCGTCGGGGACGCGTTACACCTCGGACAAATGGACGCTCTCGACCGAAGCGCTACCCTTTGGCGAACATCTTGGCCTGATTGCCGGGCAAACCTGCCAGTTTGCGCTGCAGCCAATTGTCGAGCCCTCGGAAGGGAAAATAAGCTCCCTTGAGGCGCTTATCCGTAGCAATGACGGCGGCAGCCCGGAACATTTCTTCAGCTCCCTGGACCCGGCGAAAATCTATGAAGTCGATCTCCAGACGAAAGCGTATGCCTTCGCGCTGGCGGAAAAGCTGGGCATTGGTAGCCATAAAATCGCGGTAAACCTGCTGCCCATGTCGCTGGTGAATGTCCCTGGCGCGGTGGAATTTCTGGTCGATGAGATTAAAAAACATGGCCTTCAGCCGGAGCAGGTGGTCATTGAAGTCACTGAAAACGAGATGATCTCCGGGTTTAACCAGTTTAACAGCGCCATAAAACGGCTTCGCGGTGAGGGGGTTGGCCTGGCGATTGATGATTTCGGTTCCGGCTATGCCGGGCTTTCGCTGTTGACCCGCTTCCAGCCGGATAAAATCAAAATCGATCGCGAAATCATCAGCGATATCCATCTCAGCGGCCCGAAGCAGGCGATTGTGCGCTCCATCATCAGCTGCTGCTCCGATCTTGAAATTACCCTGGTGGCCGAAGGGATCGAGAAAATAGAGGAGTGGTGCTGGTTAGAATCTGCCGGGATCCGCCGCTTCCAGGGCTTCCTGTTTGCCCGTCCGCAGCTTAACGGCGTTGGCGATATTCGCTGGCCGCATCTGAAGCGTTAGGCAATTTTCCTCCCGCGTTATTTCCCCTTTCCCCTGCCTGTGCTTAAATAGCTAAAACGGTTTAACATAGTTTAGCTAAGAGGATCACATGGAAAAAATCTGGGTACTTGGCGATGCGGTGGTGGATTTATTGCCCGATGGCGAAGGGAAATTACTGCAGTGCCCCGGTGGCGCACCGGCAAACGTCGCGGTGGGCATTGCCCGGCTGGGGGGCAAAAGCGCGTTTATCGGCAGGGTTGGCGACGATCCTTTCGGGCGCTTTATGGCGAAAACGCTCGCTGACGAGCGGGTCGACGTGAAGCATATGCGCCTTGACCCGGCGCACCGCACCTCTACGGTGGTGGTGGATCTGGACGACCACGGCGAACGCTCGTTTACCTTCATGGTGCGCCCGAGCGCCGATCTGTTTCTGGAACCCGCTGACCTGCCGACCTTCAGCGCGGGCGAGTGGCTGCACGTCTGTTCCATCGCGCTAAGCGCAGAGCCGAGCCGCTCGGCGACTTTTCAGGCGATGGACGCCATCCGGAAGGCGGGCGGCTACGTGAGCTTCGACCCCAATATTCGCCCGGATCTCTGGCCGGATGAGAACGCGCTGCGTCGCTGCCTGCAACAGGCCCTGCAGAGCGCCGACGTGGTCAAGCTCTCCGTTGAGGAACTGGCATTTTTAACCGGCGATACGGATGCACAAGAAGGTCTGAACACGCTGATGCAGCGCTGCCCGGCGCGCCTGGTGCTGGTCACCCAGGGAAAAGAGGGCGTTATCGCCTGGCATCAGGGCGCGGTGAAACACTATCCGGCTACCCCTGTGCAATGTGTCGATACCACTGGCGCGGGCGATGCCTTCGTAGCCGGGCTGCTCTACGGGCTGGCCGCCGGTCAGGAGCTGGTCCCGGCAATCGCCTTAGCCCAGCGCTGTGGCGCGTTAGCCACCACGGCAAAGGGGGCGATGACCGCGTTGCCCTGGCAGCACGACCTGTAATCCTTCCTTCACTGGCCGCCGTCCGGCGGCCTGAATTGTCGCCTCGATCACACTTACTAAATCGGTTTAGCAAAAAAGATTGCCGATCCAAAATTCCCGGGTTTAGTATCAGCAGCCTAAACCGGTTTAGCAATTTAGCACGTTCGATTAATACTTTTAGGGATGCGACAAAATGTATAAAAAACGCAGACTTGCCGTGATGATAGGCATGCTGGCCGGCAGTACCTCTGTTTTTGCCCAGACGGATATGACAAGTATCGAAGCGCGCCTTGCCGCGATGGAGCAGCGCCTTCAGGCTGCTGAAGCGCGTGCGCAGGTCGCCGAAAAACGCGCCACCGAAGCCGAACAAAAAACGCAGCAGCTGGTTGCCGCCCAGCAGCAGACGCAAACCACAACCCAGGCGGTGGCGCAGCGCACCACCGCGCTGGAGAAGAAGGCGGATCAGACCGGCGGGTTTGAGTTCCACGGCTATGCCCGCTCTGGCCTGCTGATGAACGACGCGGCCTCAAGCAGCAAAAGCGGCCCGTACCTGACGCCAGCCGGGGAAACCGGCGGTGCGGTAGGGCGTCTGGGTAACGAAGCCGACACCTACGTCGAGTTGAACCTGGAGCACAAGCAAACCCTGGATAACGGGGCGACCACGCGCTTCAAGGCGATGCTGGCCGACGGTCAGCGAACCTATAACGACTGGTCAGCCGATACCAGCGATCTCAATATTCGCCAGGCCTTTGCGGAGTTGGGTAACCTGCCTGATTTTACCGGCGCGCTCAAGGGCAGCACATTCTGGGCGGGTAAACGCTTCGACCGCGACAACTTTGATATTCACTGGCTGGATTCCGACGTGGTATTCCTGGCCGGTACCGGCGGCGGCGTCTACGACGTGAAGTGGAACGACTCGCTGCGCAGCAACTTCTCGATCTACGGCCGCAACTTTGGCAGCGTGGAGCAGACCGACAATAACGTTCAGAACTACATCCTCAGCATGAACCATTTCGCCGGGCCGCTGCAGGTGATGGTGAGCGGCCTGCGGGCGAAGGATAACGACGACCGTAAAGACGCTAACGGCGATCTCATCAAAACCGACGCGGCCAATAACGGCGTTCATGCCCTGGTGGGACTGCACAACGAGAGTTTCTACGGCCTGCGGGAAGGGAGTGCCAAAACGGCGCTGCTGTACGGTCACGGCCTGGGCGCAGAAGTTAAGAGCATCGGTTCCGACGGGGCGCTGCTGTCTGATGCCGATACCTGGCGCTTCGCAAGTTACGGTGTCACGCCTGTTGGCGGTGGCTGGAGTATCGCGCCTGCCGTGCTGGCGCAGAGCAGCAAAGATCGCTACGTCAAGGGTGACAGCTATGAGTGGGTGACGCTCAACACCCGCCTGATTAAAGAGGTGACCCAGAACTTCGCGCTGGCGTTTGAGGGAAGCTATCAGTACATGGATTTACATCCGGAAGGCTATAAGGACCGGAACGCCGTTAACGGCAGTTTCTACAAGCTGACCTTTGCGCCAACGTTAAAAGCGAGCAAAATCGGCGATTTCTTCAGCCGCCCGGAGCTGCGCCTGTTTGCCACCTGGATGGACTGGAGCAGCAAACTGGATAATTACGCCAGCGATGATGCCTTTGGCAGCAGCGGCTTCAACGCCGGCGGGGAATGGAACTTTGGGGTCCAGATGGAAACCTGGTTTTAACCCATCACGCTCCCGCCCGGCGGGGGCGTTTCGCACATCATAAAAAGAAGTCAGGCAGAGGTATCTATGGATGTTAATCAAATCGCCCGCGAGCTTATTCCGCTGCTGGGCGGCAAGGAAAATATCGCCAGCGCCGCGCACTGCGCTACGCGTCTTCGTCTGGTGCTGGTCGACGACGCGCTTGCCGATCGGCAAGCGATTGGCAAGGTTGAGGGCGTGAAGGGCTGTTTTCATAACGCCGGGCAGATGCAGGTCATTTTCGGCACGGGCGTGGTGAATAAGGTCTACGCCGCGTTTATTCAGGCGGCGGGGATTAGCGAGTCCAGCAAGTCTGAAGCGGCGGATATCGCGGCGCGCAAGCTGAACCCGTTCCAGCGCATTGCGCGTTTGCTTTCCAATATCTTTGTCCCGATCATTCCCGCCATTGTGGCGTCCGGCCTGCTGATGGGCCTGCTCGGCATGGTGAAAACCTACGGCTGGGTCAATGCGGATAACGCCCTCTACATCATGCTGGACATGTGCAGCTCGGCGGCGTTTATCATTCTGCCAATCCTGATCGGCTTTACCGCGGCGCGGGAATTTGGCGGGAACCCGTATCTGGGCGCGACGCTGGGCGGCATTCTGACCCACCCGGCGCTGACCAACGCCTGGGGCGTGGCCTCCGGCTTCCACACCATGAACTTCTTCGGCCTTGAGATCGCGATGATTGGCTACCAGGGCACGGTATTCCCGGTGCTGCTGGCCGTCTGGTTTATGAGCATCGTCGAGAAAAACCTGCGCCGCGCGATCCCGGACGCGCTGGATCTGATTTTGACGCCGTTCCTCACCGTCGTTATCTCTGGCTTCATCGCCTTGCTGATTATCGGCCCGGCAGGGCGCGCGCTGGGCGACGGCATCTCCTTTATTCTGAGCACGCTGATTGAACACGCGGGCTGGCTGGCCGGGCTGCTGTTCGGTGGGCTGTACTCGGTGATTGTGATCACCGGTATTCACCACAGCTTCCACGCGATTGAAGCCGGGCTGCTGGGTAACCCGTCGATTGGCGTAAACTTCCTGCTGCCGATCTGGGCCATGGCGAACGTGGCGCAGGGCGGCGCTTGTCTGGCGGTGTGGTTTAAAACCAAAGACGCCAAAATCAAAGCCATTACCTTACCGTCGGCGTTTTCTGCGATGCTGGGCATTACCGAAGCGGCCATTTTTGGTATCAACCTGCGCTTCGTGAAGCCGTTTATCGCGGCGCTGATCGGCGGCGCAGCGGGCGGAGCCTGGGTGGTGTCAGTGCATGTCTACATGACCGCCGTCGGGCTGACCGCTATTCCGGGCATGGCTATCGTTCAGGCCAGCTCGCTCCTTAACTATATTATCGGCATGGTGATTGCCTTCGGCGTGGCGTTTACCGTCTCGCTGCTGCTGAAATATAAAACGGACTCTGAATAATGACGCAACTTTCCCGCTGGCCTGCGATCCTGCAGGCCGTTATGAAAGGGCAGCCGCGGGCGCTGGCGGATAGCCATTACCCGCAGTGGCACCCCGCGCCGGTGACGGGGCTGATGAACGACCCGAACGGGTTTATCTGGTTTGCCGGACGCTACCACCTGTTTTATCAGTGGAACCCGCTGGCCTGCGAGCATCGCTTTAAATGCTGGGGGCACTGGAGCTCTGCAGACCTGGTGCACTGGCAGCATGAGCCGCTGGCGCTTATGCCCGACGAAGAGTATGACCGCAACGGCTGCTACTCCGGTAGCGCCGTGGACAACCACGGTGTCCTCACACTGTGCTACACCGGCAACGTTAAGTTTGATGACGGCAGCCGCACCGCCTGGCAGTGCCTCGCCGTGGAGCAGCCGGACGGAACCTTTACGAAACTGGGGCCGGTGCTGGCGCTGCCGGAAGGCTACACCGGCCACGTGCGTGACCCGAAGGTATGGCAGCACGACGGGGAGTGGTACATGGTGCTGGGCGCGCAGGATCTGCAAAAGCGCGGCAAGGTGCTGCTGTTTAAATCAGCCGATTTGCATGCCTGGACGTCCTGCGGGGTGATCGCTGGCCACGGCGTAAACGGCCTGACGGAAGCGGGGTATATGTGGGAGTGCCCGGACCTGTTCGCCCTCGACGGAACGCACGTCCTGATCTGCTGCCCGCAGGGGCTGGCGCGCGAGCCGCATCGCTACCTCAATACCTATCCGGCCACCTGGATGAGCGGGGCATTTGACTATGCCAGCGCCGCATTCGATCACGGCGAGCTTCACGAGCTGGACGCGGGCTTTGAGTTTTACGCGCCGCAAACCACGCTGGCGGAGGATGGACGCCGCATTCTGATCGGCTGGATGGGCGTACCGGACGGGGAAGAGATGCTTCAGCCGACGCGGGCGCACGGCTGGATGCACCAGATGACCTGCCCGCGCGAACTCAGCTATCGCGACGGCAGGCTCTGGCAGACCCCGGCGCGCGAGCTGGCGGCGCTGCGTGAAGATGAGCAGCGCTGGCAGGGGCGCGCCAGCGAGGCGCCGGAACTGGACGCGACGCGCCTGGAGTTTGAGCTGGGTGCATCGCAGGTGAATGTCGATTTCGCAGGCGCGCTGCGCCTCACGGCCGATGAGCAGGGTTTACGCCTTGAACGCGCGAGCCTGAAAACCGGTGAAACATTGACCCGCTACTGGCAGGGTGAGGTTCGTCATTTACGCGTTCTGTGCGACTGCTCCAGCGTTGAAATTTTCATCAATCACGGCGAAGGGGTGATGAGCAGCCGCTATTTTCCTGACCATCCAGCCCGGGTGCGATTCGAAGGTGCGTCCGACATCACATTACGCTACTGGTCGCTGCGCGCCTGCATGATAGAATGAGGGTTTTGGCAGCCGGATCTAAGTCGTTGTGAGAAAAACAAAACGCGTCACCATAAAAGACATCGCGGAGCTGGCGGGTGTGTCAAAAGCCACCGCCAGCCTGGTCCTGAACGGGCGCAGCAAAGAGCTTCGCGTGGCGGAAGAGACGCGCGAGCGCGTGCTGGCGATTGCAAAAGAGCACCACTATCAGCCCAGCATTCACGCTCGCTCGCTGCGCGATAACCGCAGCCACACCATTGGTCTTGTCGTTCCCGAGATTACCAACTACGGTTTCGCCGTCTTTTCTCACGAGCTGGAGACGCTGTGCCGCGAGGCCGGCGTTCAGCTGCTTATCTCCTGCAGCGATGAAAACCCAGGGCAGGAGACGGTGGTGGTGAACAATATGGTGGCGCGTCAGGTGGACGGGCTGATTGTGGCTTCCAGCATGCTGAACGATGCGGACTACCTGAAGCTCAGCGAGCAGCTGCCCGTGGTGCTTTTTGACCGGCACATGAACGACAGCGCACTGCCGCTGGTGATCACCGACTCCATTTCCCCGACAGCGGCGCTGGTAGCGGACATTGCGCGCCAGCATCCAAATGAATTCTACTTCATCGGCGGCCAGCCGCGCCTGTCTCCGACGCGCGACCGTCTGGACGGTTTTAAGCAAGGTCTGCGAGAGGCCGGCGTGGAGCTGCGCCCCGAGTGGATCATTCACGGTAACTATCACCCGAGCTCCGGGTACGAGATGTTTGCTGAACTCTGCGCCCGCCTGGGGCGTCCGCCAAAAGCGCTTTTCACCGCCGCCTGCGGGCTGCTGGAAGGGGTGCTGCGCTATATGGGCCAGCATAACCTGTTGCAAAGCGATATCAGATTAGCCAGCTTTGACGATCACTATCTCTACGATTCACTGACGATCCCGGTCGATACCATTCGTCAGGACAACCGCCAGCTGGCGTGGCACTGCTTTGATCTGATTGGCAAATTGATCGAAGGGGAGACGCCGCAGCCATTGCAGCGCAAGCTGGATGCCACCCTGCAGCGGCGCTATAAGTCAGCGGTATAGCCCCAGGCGATACATCAATAACTTTAATTAATTTAAGTTTTGGAAGCGCCGATAACCATAAGGAATAATTCTCCTTGAGGTATTGGTTTATGTCGTTGAAAAAGTCGTCCCTGATTGTCCTGTTCTCGCTGCTTTTGTTCTTTATCGTCAGCACCGTGACGAGCGTTGGCCTCATCATTAAAAGTAATAACTCGCTGGATAACGTCAACAAAGAGATCCAGGTGGTGCTGTCCATTATTGACCCCATCAACCACAGCCGTACGCTGCGCGTGCGGGTGATGGAGTACGTGAAGATGGTGGAAGCGGGCAACGCGGCGGACGAGTCTGCAAAGCTTGCCGCAGTGAAAGAGGCGCTGACCAAAGCGGACAATGCCTTTGCGGCGTTTATGGCTTCGCCGCGTCTGACGGATGAAGCACCGATGGTGAGTGCCTATCAGGACGCCTGGCAAAACTACCGCAACCAGGGGCTGGCGCCGCTGATCGATGCCGCTGCGGCGCACGATGTCGCCAAATTTGACGCGCTGATCCCGGAAGTTTCCCGTCTCGACCGCCAGTACGAAATCATTCTCGACCAGGTGCTTTCGGTCCACCAGAAATACGCTAAAAGCCTGAACGAGGATGCGAGCAGCAATTTCGTCTCCGGCCTGGTGATGATTGCCGTTATTGCCAGCCTGTTTGTGGTGGTGATCGTTGCAGTCAGCTTCTTCATGAAGCGCTTTGTCTTTGCCCCGGTCAACCTGGCGCGCGAGCACTGCAGCCAGATTGCAGCGGGCAAGCTTGATGTTCCGGTGCCGGTGAAGGGGAGTTCAAGCAACGAAATCGACCACCTGATGGGTTCGATGGAGCAGATGCGTCAGGCACTGCTGGCGACCATCGCCCAGGTGCGCGATGCGAGCCATACCGTGACGCACGCGGCGCAGGAGATTGCCGCCGGAAATATCGATCTGGCTTCTCGTACCGAGCAGCAGGCTTCCGCGTTGACCCAGACGGCGGCGAGCATGGAGGAGCTGAGCGCGACGGTGGCGAACAATACCGATAATGTCTATCAGGCCGGAAAACTGGTGCAGGACGCGGTGAATAATGCCCACACCGGGGAAGCGGTGACCCGTGAAGTCATCGACACGATGAACACCATCGCGGCGAACTCGAAGCGCATCGAAGACATTACCAGCGTGATCAACAGCATCGCCTTCCAGACCAACATTCTGGCACTTAACGCGGCGGTTGAAGCGGCGCGCGCCGGAACGCAGGGCCGCGGTTTTGCAGTGGTGGCCAGCGAAGTGCGCACTCTGGCGCAGAAAAGCGCGGTGGCGGCTAAAGACATCGAGAGCCTGATTGCGCAGTCGGTCTCCAGCGTCAAAAACGGTGCGGAGCTGGTGAGCCGCTCGGGCGAGGTGATTGATTCGATCATTTCGTCGGTGAATAAAGTGAATACGCTAATGGAGCAGATCTCCGTCGCCTCCGAAGAGCAGAGCCGCGGGATCGGCCAGGTCGGGCAGGCGGTAACCGAGATGGATGGCGTGACCCAGCAGAACGCCGCGCTGGTGCAGCAGTCCGCGGCGGCAGCGGCCTCGCTGGAAGAGCAGGCGCAGCAGCTTTCGCGGAGTATTTCGAGTTTTAGGTTGCCGGTGCAGGCTTGATTTAGTGAGAGGAGGCTCCTTATGGAGCCTTTGTATCCATTTATGCATTATTCCAAATCGCATCAGCAAAAGATGCTAGTACATCGTCACGAATCGCCGGTGAAGTTTTGCATAGATCTACATTTCGACCAATGATTGCCTGAATCTTGCCACGCAATGTGCTTTCAATTGTTTTTCCATGCATAAATTCGCGCATATTATTATGATACTTTTGGTTGCAATCTAGTGCGATTGCTCCTGTATTAGGTTTTACTCCAGTCTTATAGGATTCTTGCAATTTCCTAGCATGTATAGTATTAATGTATTTTTCAATGACTGCATCTGATCTTTCTTCAAGGCATGTGTTGATGATTTCAGAGGCTTCAGCTTCTGAAATATTCTCATAAAGAAAATGTATGTGCCCTTCATTTATAAAATGACTTTCAGCATCATTCCCTTTAGTTATAAAAACTTTTAGGCCTACAGCTTCCAGATTTTGTTTGTAGCTAAGTATTTCGTTATCATTCATATAATCTCTATCTCTATGAACAACCACTGCAGTTCCAGGTGCATGTTGTGCTATGAATGAATTTAAAGCCAGTGCTATATTTATGTTTGAACATCCGTTGTAGGACCATATTTCATATTGGTCAGGCAAAAAACCTGAAGATTCCGCAATAGCTTTTATATATCCTTTGTCTGTATCTTCTGTTAATAGAATTGCTGAAATTTCTCCATTTCTTAGCTGATCCCCTTTATCAAGAGCGCCGATTTCCATCAATATATTTCGCTCGACATCATCAGTTCCTTGAACTAATGCACAATTGTTTATCCATAACACTGCTGAATCGTCCTTAAGAGCTTCAAAAAAATGTCTGGAATGGGTCGATATAATTATTTGGCACTCTGTTTCTTGGTGCAGTTCTTTTAACAAAAGCGCAAGTATTCTTTGGTTGTTTGGGTGTAGATGAGAGTCTGGCTCATCTAATATTAAAAGCTGAGGCTTATATAAATAGTAATAGGCCAATATTTGAATGGCTTGCAAAATTCCAGTGCCGCATGAATCTATAGGCAATGAAACTGAGTTGCTAATAACTTCTGCATTGATGTGTTCATCAACATTAGGATCAAATGATACCTTTATTTCGTAATCAGGGAATACAGCATTGAATTTTTTCTTAAAGGCAATCCATGAATGTGAATCCTTTGCAAGAAGCAATAAAATATTCCTGAATACACTGTTGGAATCACCTTTTGCTGCAGCTTTTCTTACAACGGATGGTGGTTTGTATTCTTCAAAAGAAGGTATTCCAGCTAACCCCGGCACAATCATTGAAAATGGATTCTCGATATCTTGAAGTAACTCCCCTAATTCTTTCCCTTCTAAAGAAGTTGCTATATTTCTATTCTTTCCCTTACTTATTGTTACTGTTGTGCTTGTTTCGCCATTAAATGTAACCTTAATAGCTTGATCTTTTGATGTCTGTAATTTACCATTTGGAGCTAACGCCCCAATATCTTTTAATGGAGAATAAATTAAGGTATCACTAGAAAGTGATGAAGGGCATCGATTTTGAGACCATCTAGCACCTTGCTGATTTGTTGATTGAGCAATTGAAACTGAAAACTGTATCGCTTGTTGAATACTACTTTTCCCTGCATTATTAGAACCTATTAAAAGGTTTATCCCCTCAAGAGGGATCTCAATGTCAACGATATTCTTAAATCGTTCGATTTTGATACTGCTAAGCAAGATTCTCTCCTTCGCGAAAAATAATTATGCATCATTACGCAATATAATATGTTACTCATGAAATGATTTTCCATAAAATCAGATTTCACCTTGTAATTCAACGACTTTTGTTATGTAAGTAACAAAATCTTCTAAGTGAGCGAATTTTTAATTAAATACACTATATAAATAGTAGTATTGTATTAAAAAAACACAGCAATATTTCCCTCCCTCATCCGTCTACCTCATCACAAGCCATAATCAGTTACTGCAAACGAGGTAAACACCATGAGAGATTTTGAACTGCACGGCAGAAGTCACGGGCGCGGATTTGGTCGCCACCGTATGGGCAAGGGATTAGTCATCGGCGCGGTGATTTTGATCGTGCTCGGCCTGCTGGTGATGTCCCTGTGGAACGCCTTGCTTCCGGCGATCCTCGGCGTGAAGGCCATTGGTTTCTGGCAGGCGCTGGGGATTCTGGTGCTGAGCCGCATTCTGTTTGGCGGATTAGGTTTCCGCCCGGGGATGTTTGGCGCGCACCGGCGGATGCACGAGCGCTGGATGAACATGACGCCCGAGCAGCGCGAGGCGTTTATTCAGCAGCGTCGCGAAGGCTTTGGTCGTCACGGTCGCGGTCACTGCGGCTGGCACGGCCATCGTGACGATAAGCGCGATGACGCCGCGCCCAAAACCCCGGAAGCAGAGTGAGCGAAATGAAAGCCGGGGAGGCGGGCGGATCCATGCTGATGTCGGCGCTCAACGCCTGCCGCGCCCGGCTGAAAGCCTTCATTCGCGGACGGACGTCCGTTCGCGATGATGCCGACGACATTTTGCAGGAAGTCACGTATCAGCTGATGAAAGTGGAGCAGCCGGTCGAAAACGTCGCGGCCTGGCTGTTCCGCGCGGCGCGTAACGAGATGACAGACCGGGCGCGTAAAAAGCGCGAGGTGCCGCTCTCCGGCTATTTTACGGGCGAAGACGAAGAGGGTTTTCCTGAGGACGAGCTGGCCGAAACCCTGTTCGGCGTACCGCAAACGCCGGAGGAGGAGTATCTCAAAACGCTGCTGTGGGAAGAGCTGGGGCAGGCGCTGTCAGAACTCCCGCCACCGCAGCGCGAAGTGTTTGAAAAGACCGAGCTGCACGGCTACAGCATTAAAATGCTGGCAGAGGAGACGGGGGCCAGCGAGCAGGCGCTGTTATCCCGCAAGCACAAGGCGGTGCTGTTTCTGCGCACGCGGCTGCGGGATATCTACGACGCGCTGACGGGGGAATAGCGGCGACAGACAAAACCTTACACTTCCGGCACTTGTAGATTCATCACTATCGTTTATGATCGGGGCGTCTTGCTACTCTGGAATATTATGCGCAACCGTCAGCTCCTCGGAAAATGGCTTCTGATCATCACCTGTCTCGCGATGGCGATTTGCCTCGTGCAGCGTGCGGTGATGCTCAACCATTTTTTACAGGGACTGGATCCGCAGATTTCACTGAGTGCAGATGCCCCAACCCAAAGCAGCACCGAGCAGTCCGGGCCATCGCCCTGCCAGCTGGGCGCCCAGTCGCTTCTTTGTGCCCAGCCGCTGTTCTTCGACGGCGCGCTGCCGGCTATCATTATTTTCTTCGCGCTGTTACAGCTGCTGACGCAAGGGCGGGCCTATGCTCCCGCGGAACAGCCCGTTCAGGCACCGCCTCCCCGAATACACCTTAAAAACTGCGTTTTCCGTGAATGAAAATCATCGTCACCACACGATAATTTTTCACTGTTCACGGAGTAATACATGGTTAACCTCTTCAGGGGATTCGTCCTCCTGTGGCTGTCCTGCATCGGCGTTGCCCATGCGGCAGACACCGGCTGGCTGGTCTCCCCACAAAACGATCACGCCCGCATCCGCTTTCAGGCGGAGAGGGAACAAACGCACGTTAAAGGCCTGCTCACCGTTGAGCTAAAGCCCGGCTGGAAAACCTACTGGCGATCGCCGGGCGAGGGCGGCGTCGCGCCAAAAATCAGCTGGCCGGACGGCGTAACGGACAGCTGGTCCTGGCCGGTTCCGTCGCGCTTCGATATCTCCGGCATGACGACGCAGGGGTATCACGATAAGGTCACGATTCCGATCGTTCTCGACGGGGTGAAGAACGACGCGCTCAATGGAACGCTCACGCTCTCCACCTGCAGCAACGTCTGCCTGCTGACGGACTACCCGCTGCATCTCGATTTTACCCAGCCGGTGGATGAGGGCTTCCGTAGCGAGTTCGAGCAAGCGATGCGCGCCGTGCCCGGTACGTCAGGCGTATCCGCAGATCTTTCCGCATGGCTATCCGGCGACAAGCTGGTGATTACCGGTACGACGGACGGGAAGTGGGACAATCCGGGGATCTACTTTGACCCGCTGGAGGGTGAAATTCTCCCCGGCGAGCCGGCCATTAAGCACGACGGCAACACGCTTCGGGTGACGGTACCCGTGACTGATGTATGGGGCGATAAACCCGCCTCGCTGGAAGGCAAGAGGCTGTCGTTTGTGCTGACCAATGGCGGTAACGCGCAGCAAACCACCATGACCGTTGAGGCAACGCCCGCAGAGCCTTCCGCGCCTGAAGGAACGGGTAAAATGGTGCTTTTTGCCCTGCTGGGCGGATTGATCCTGAACCTGATGCCCTGCGTGCTGCCGGTAATGGGCATGAAGCTTAACAGCATCCTGCAGGCGGGATCGGACAGGCGCGCCATCCGGCTGCGCTTCCTGGCCACCAGCGCCGGGATCCTCACCTCCTTTGGGCTGCTCGCCGCGATGGTGACTGCGCTTAAGCTGACCGGAGCGTCGCTGGGGTGGGGCATTCAGTTCCAGAACCCGTGGTTTATCGGCCTGATGGTCGCCGTCACCTTCCTGTTTGCGCTGAACCTGTTTGGGGCGTTTGAGATGCTGCTCCCTTCTGCCGCCGCCGGGCGGCTGGCAACGGCAGGGGGCACAGGACTTGGCGGCAGTTTCTGCGAAGGGATGTTCGCCACGCTGCTTGCCACGCCGTGCTCCGCGCCGTTCCTCGGCACGGCGGTTGCCTTTGCCCTTGGCGCGCCGCTGCACGCCCTGTGGCTTATCTTCCTGATGCTGGGCGTGGGCATGAGCCTGCCGTGGCTGTTTGTGGCCCTTGTGCCGAAAACGGCCATGCTGCTGCCAAAACCCGGCCGCTGGATGAACACGCTCAAAACGATCCTGGGCCTGATGATGCTGGCCTCCAGCCTCTGGCTGGTCACGCTGCTGAGCCTGCATCTGGGCGAGGCGGTCAGCCAGATCGTGATGCTGGTGCTGATCGTTATCGCGCTGGCGCTGTTCGCGAAGAAGGGGCAAACCTCCTCGCCGTTATTCTGGGTCGTGGTCATCGCGCTGTCGGTGTTCGGCGGGTATCAGCTGCGCGGGTTGCTCAACTCTCCGTCTGACGCCACCACGCAAAGCGTTGCGCAGACCATCCCGTGGCAGCCGCTCAGCGAGGAGGCCATTGAGCAGGCGCTGGCGCAGGGGAAACGGGTGTTTGTGGATATCTCGGCGGACTGGTGCGTGACCTGCAAAGTTAACGAGCACCGGGTACTGCGTCAGCCGGACGTTATTGCCGCGCTGAGCCAGCCGGACGTGGTGGCCCTGCGCGGAGACTGGAGCCAGCCCTCCGCGCTTATCGCGGAGTTTCTCGCGAAGCGAAACCGCTACGCCATTCCGTTTAATGAGGTCTATGGCCCCGGCACGCCTCAGGGGGACATCCTCTCGCCGCTGCTGGACAAGCGCACCCTGGTCACCACCCTGAACAACGCAAAAGGCTAATGCATTATGAAAAAATTCTTTATTACGCTTATGCTCCTGCTGGCCTCGACTCAGGTGATGGCAGCCCAGCCGCTGACGCCGGACCAGGAACAGCGTGCGCAGAAGATGATCGCTGATTTCCTGTTTAACGATCCGGATTCGCCGCGTATTGGCGCGAAAAATCCAAAGCTTACCCTGGTGGTGTTTACCGACTATAACTGCCCGTACTGTAAGAAATTCGATCCTTACCTGGAGAAGATCGTCGAAAAACACCCTGATGTGGCGGTGGTCTTTAAGTTTTTACCTTTCCGCTCGGAAAGTTCGCTGACCGCCGCGCGCGACGCGTTAACCGTCTGGCGCGCGCATCCCGAGCAGTTTATGAAATTTAACCATACCCTGATGGCCAAAAAGGGATACCACGATGACGCCAGCATTCAGGAGGCGCAAAAGCGCGCGGGGGTGAGCGTCAGCGCGCCGGATGACGAGAGCATGGTGTCGATCAAACGCAGCCTGATCGTCGCGGAAAAAATGGGAATTCAGGGCACGCCCGCCACGCTTATCGGCGAAGGGCTGCTGCCCGGCTGGGTTCCTTTTGAACAGTTCGACGAAATGGTCAGTGACGCACTGAAAAACCGCTAACCTGAAGGGGGCGGAATGCCCCCGACAAACCGGAGAGGGAAATGAAAAAATTACTGTTACTTTCGGCGCTGGCGACCTCAGGGCTGGCCCAGGCCGCTGATGCCATACCGGATGTGGTGAAGCAGTTCAGCGAGCAGCAGCAGATCAAAATCATTAAGAAACTGGATGCCCCCGGCGGCGCACCGGCCTGGCTGGGGCAATATCAGGACATGGGCGTGACGCTGTTTTTAACGCCGGACGGCAAGCACGTTATTTCGGGCTATCTGTACGATGACAAAGGAAAAAACCTCAGTGAAGGCTATTTCCAGAAAGAGATCTACGCTCCGATGGGGCGCGAGATGTGGAAGAACCTCAACGCGGCGCATCCCCTGAAGGAAGGGGCGGATAACGCCCCGCGTAAGGTCTTCGTCTTCGCCGATCCGTTCTGCCCGTATTGCAAGCAGTTCTGGGCTGAAGCGCAGCCGTGGGTGAAGGCGGGCAAGGTTCAGCTCAACACGCTGCTGGTGGCGTTTCTTAACCCCAACAGCGGGCGCAACGCCTCTGCGATCCTGAATGCGAAAGATCCGGTTTCGGCCTGGCGCGAGTATGAGCTCTCCGGCGGTAAAAAATTACCCAAGCCTGAAGGCGAGGCTTCCCGCGAAACGGTAGCGATCCTGCAGAAACACCAGGCGCTGATGGACAGCCTGGGCGCAAACGCCACGCCGGCCATTTACTATCTGAATGCGGAAAACGAACTGCAGCAGGTGGTCGGTATGCCGGACGCGCAGCAGCTTGAGGCAATGTTCGGGTCGAAGCCGTAAAAAATCAGGCAGAAACGGGGTGTTTCTGCCTGATAGTCACTTAGCTACCCCAGCGTCCTTTGAGGTAGTTCACCGCCTGCTGGGTCTGCGGCTGGTTCAGGTAATCTTCCCGGAACAGGATGGTGCCGTTCACGTTGGGTAGCGAATCGTTAAGGTCGAGCTGTTTTTTTAGCTCCGGCACGCCGCCCTGTACCGTCCAGTCCGGCTCATTTTTCGACGGCTCGCCCACCTTGTAAAACGCGATACCGATATACAGACGGGTGTGGGTCGGCTTGACGACGTCGGCCCACCACTTGGTCAGCACGTCATAGCGCGCCGCATCACGGGCGAAGGGCCAGTATATCTGCGGGGCAATGTAGTCCAGCAGGCCCTGCTGCACCCACTGACGCGTATCGGCGTAGGATTCATCGTAGGCCGCGGCGCCGCGCGTGTCCGAACCCGCCGGGTCAAAGGAGCGGTTTCGCCACACGCCCGCCGGGCTGACGCCAAACTCCACGTTGGGCTTTGTCTGCTTGATCGCGCGTGACACCTGCACGATCAACTGCTGCGTATTGTGTCTGCGCCAGTCGGCTTTTGAGGCAAACCCCTGGCCGTACTGCCGCCAGGTTTGCGCGTCGTTGAGCGCGGATCCCGGCGATTCGGCGTAAAAGTAATCATCAAACTGCACGCCGTCTACCGGGTAGTTCGCCACCACTTCGGTCACCACTTTGGTTATCCAGTCGCGTACTTCGGGAATGCCCGGATCGAGAACAAAACGATCGCCGGAGACGCGTACCCATTCCGGGTGCTGAACATAGACGCTGGACGGGGTCAGATATGAAGTCCGGTTCAGGGCGGCGATGGTTGACGGCTTAGTATTGGTCGACACGCGGTAAGGGTTGAACCAGGCATGAACCTTCATGCCGCGCTTGTGCGCTTCATCCAGCATAAACTGCAGCGGGTCGTAACCCGGATATTCGCCGATGTTGCCCGTCAGCATATCTGACCACGGCAGAATTTTTGATGACCAGAGCGCGGTGCTGTCCGGCTTCACCTGGAAAAATACGGTGTTAATCCCGAGGCGCTTAAGGTTGTCGAGCTTGCCGATCAGCGCCTGCTTTTGCATGGTGATGCGCTGGTCGGCGCTGCGGCCATTCACCGAGGCCACCGGCGGCCAGTCGAGACGAGAGACGGTCGCCAGCCAGACCCCGCGCATCGGCTCGTTTGCCTGCTGCGTTGGTTTGCTGGCGGTGGGAAGAGGGGTAACCAGTGATTTAGGTGGTTTTGAGGAGCAGCTTACAAGTAAAAGCGCGCAGGCAGCCAGCGCACCGATCCGTTTTACGTGTCGCGTCATTTGCGTATTAGCTCTTGATAATCCGACTGTTAGCCCAGGGATTAAAGGCGGGCGCCGCCTGTTCTGCGCTTTCCTCATCGTTGAGCGAGTCCAGATACAGGGCTTCAACTTCCGCGCGCGCCCACGGGGTGCGGCGCAGGAATTTCAGGCTCGATTTAACGCTGGGATCTTTTCTGAAACAGTTAATTTTGATGCGGTCGCCCAATTCGCTCCAGCCATACTTCGCCACCAGGGCGTTGACCATCATCTCCAGCGTTACGCCATGTAAAGGATCTTTGGAAATGTGTGCAGTCATAGGCGTCCGGATGTCTCGATTTTTAGGGGATTGGGGTAAACGCTGAAAGGGTACAAGAAAGCAGGGGAAGCGGCAATTTTCCTTTTCCCCTCGCTCACTTTATGACGGACTCCGTGCGCTGATTTTCACCGACAATTTTTCCCGCGCTGTTTTCAATCGTAAACCGAATCGACACGTCGTCCTGGCCCACGGGCGTAGCCGTCAGCGTTTTGACCATCGTTCCCGAGTCTGCTGCGATCGTCATCGTCGTCGTGCCTTTAGCCAGCACCTTGTCGCGCTGCGTGATACGCCAGGTCAGGCGGCATTCGCTGCACGGTTTCCAGGTGTCGTTGATGGCCCAGAGGCGCACGGTCGCCGCCGCGCCGGATTGCCACTGCGCGGTGACCGGTTCGATGGAAGGCAAAACAGGCTGGTACGCGCGCTGGAGCGCGTAAAACCCGGCTTTAGGTTTACGAAGGTAGTCCACTACGCCCCAGTTGATGGAGGGCCAGGTTTCCACAAACATAAAGTGGAACAGGGCCGTCACCGGCTGGTATCGCTGTCGGCGATAGCTTTCGGCCGCCGTGGCCACCAGCTGAGACTGGTACGCCTGGGTATTGCGAATCATCGCCTGAATATTCTTCCCGCGCGAAATACCGGCGAACTTAAAGGTCTGGAAGGGCTGAAAATTATGGTATTTCCAGACGGTCCAGCCGGGATCGTCGGCGGCAGTCGTTTTTGGCCAGAGCGACGCCGCCGGAATGATGGTTTTTAGCGTTGACAGGCGGGGAAGCGCCTGCGCGCCGAACTCGGTAATGATCCCCGTTTTGGCTGGGGCAAGCAGGTCGCGCACGGTGCCGAAGTACCAGCCCGCCCAGTAATGCTCCTCAACGGCGGAGAAGCGGTGCACGATGCGGGAGGTATCTTCGGCAAGCGTATCCGCCACCTTTTGCGTGAGCTCGCGATTCAGATCTTTATTCCAGTCCGGGAAGCGTTTTTCCATCCACGGCGAGTTCCACGGCGGTTCGTTATGCCCGCCCCAGACGATGATGGCGGGGGAATTGCCAAACTGTTCGATCATCTCCCGCGTCTGTCGAACCGCATTTTCCGTGAAAGCCGCACTGTTGTTGTAGCCCCACTGCAGCGGAACATCCTGCCAGATCATCATGCCCATCTCATCAGCCACGTCATACAGCGCGCGCCCGGCAACGTGTCCGTGCACGCGTATGGCGTTGGCGTTCATGGCTTCCACCAGACGAAGGTCGCGTCGGTATTTTTTCCGCGTCATGGTACCGAGCCAGGGGGAACCGATGTAATTGCTGCCCTTAATAAAAAGGCGCCTGTCGTTTATGAGCCAGCCCTTATTGTCGGACTGCTCGACGATTTTGCGCAGCCCGGTGCGGGTTACCGCCGTGTCCATTAAGCCGTTTGCATCCCGCAACGCCACGCGAACGTTATACAGGTGGGGTTTCCCCGTGCCGATCGGCCACCACAGCTTTGCCTTCGGCATGGGCAGCGTCACCTGCACGGAATGGGCACCGCTTTCGAGGGTAACCGGAAAGTCAGCCTGATAGGGCCTGCCGCTGAAGTTGGCGGGCGTGGCGGTGAGCCGCACGGTCGCCGGGCCCTGAACGAGCGCGCGGTAGCGAATCTCCGCTTTTAGCGTCGGGAGAGTCAGCCCCTGCGACCAGTCGGGCCGCAGGATGGTCTCATCAAGAGTGGCGCCCCGGCTAAGGTGCAGCCGGACCGGTGCCCAAATGCCGCCCGAGTTAGCGTCCTGTCCTTCCGGCGACCAGGCGCCACCGGGACGCGTGTCATGCTGATTCAGAACCCCCTTCATGACCGTTTTATGCAAAGGCCAGATCTTGTGCGGATCTTCGTAGGGGCTGTCTACCCTGACGATGAGCCGGTTGTGACGTTGTAACGCCGGGCTGGCGTCCAGCGAAAAGCGCTGAAAGTAGCCCTCATGCTTGCCCAGCGGCTGGCCGTTCAGGGTCACCTCTGCCAGGTAATCGACGCCGTCAAACACCAGGGTACTCATCACGTCGGGGGGCTGCACGGGCAGGGTAAACGCGTGCTTGTACCACAGCGCACCCTGATGATCGTACCCGGCGCTGTACCAGTTGGCAGGAACCTGAAGCGGATGCCAGCCTGATGCGGCAGGATGAGCGCTGTCATTGGCATCCTGAACCTGCCATTCTCCGGCCAGAGACCAACTGACCGGCGCAGAATTCGCCACCGCGTGGGTGGTCAACAGGGCAACGAGCAGCGTGCAGTTGCGAGCGTTCATTTGTTTACCCCGCGCGCGTTGAGCCACGCCATCAGGCGCAGCGATTCCTGGCGAAGATTTTCTTTCAGGGCCGCAAGCTGGCGCCCATCCAGCGTATGCACGTCGCTTTCCAGCACCTGCAGCTGCTGTGCGAGCGTGCTGAAGTCCAGGGTGACGGCTTCTCCGCGCAGCTTGTGGGCCGCGCGTCGCAGCGCCTCGCGGTCGTTGCTGTCGATCGCCTGGATAATGGTTTTGATTGCTTCATTTAGCCCTTCGCCAAACAGGGCCAGCAGCTCCTGTACCAGGGTGGGATCGTCAGCGCACTGCTTCAGCAGGCGTGCTTCATCCGGAAAACCGGAGGCGTCTTCGTGGTGCTGGAGCACGCGGGCAATCTCTTCAGCGAGACGCTCCTGGCTGATGGGTTTGGCAATGTAGCCGTCGAACCCCATATTCAGGCAGCGCTCTTTATCCCCCTGCATGGCGTGTGCGGTCATGGCGACGGTGGGTTGAGGCGGTCCGGGCCGGGACTGCTCTTCTTCACGAAGCAGGCGAATGGCGGTCTCACCGTCCATCTCTGGCATCTGAAGGTCGATCAGTAAAACGTCCCACGTATCCGCGCGCCAGCGTTCCAGCAGCGCGACGCCATTGTCGACGATCTGACAGCTATGGCCGAGCCGCTCGAGCAGGCGCGCGGCGACCTTCTGGTTGACCAGATTATCTTCAGCCAGCAGGATCCGCAGGCCCGTGGCTGCAGGCGAGGCGACAGGCGTGGGCGTGCTTTCACCCACGGGTGCTGGCGAACGTTCAAACGCGGCGGCAATCGCCTGATGTAATTCATCCTGGGCGATAGGCTTATGCAGATAGCTCTTGATTCCGATCCGCTTCAGCATATTGATATCAAAATGTCGGCTCATGGAGCTCAGCATGATGATATGGCTTTCAGCAACCTGCGGCAGAACCGAAAGCTCAAGGGCCAGAGACACGCCGTCCATATCCGGCATCTGCGCGTCCAGCAGGATCAGGGGCCACGCTGTTCCCGTTCTAACCCGGTCAATGGCCTCGCTGGCGTTGTTAACGCAGGTGGGTTTCAGTCCCATCTGGCTGAGCATCGCGGCCAGCAGCCGCAGGTTGGTCGCGTTATCATCAACCACCAGTACGGGTTCACCGTTAAAGCGCTGGCTATGTGGGCGCTCTCCGGGCGCAAGGGTCTGCGCCGCCAGGGGCAGCGAGAACGAAAATTCGCTGCCTTTTCCCGGCTCGCTGGAGACCGTTAATTCGCCCCCCATGGCCGCAACCAGTCTTGCCGAGATGGTTAGCCCGAGCCCCGTACCGCCATAGCGGCGGGTGGTTGAGTTATCCGCCTGGCTGAAGGCTTCAAAAATAGCCTTCTGCTTATCTGCCGGTATGCCAATGCCGCTGTCGCGCACGCGAAAACGCCATCGATTCGCGCTATCGCCGGGCTCAACAACCAGGATAACTTCTCCCTGATGGGTAAATTTCAGCGCGTTGCCCAGCAGATTGGTCAGGATTTGCCGCAGCCGCGCGCCGTCAACCAGCAGCACGTCGGGAACGTCGGGCGCAATATCAACCAGCAGCTCGATGCCTTTTTCGCTCGCACCCGGCATGTGCGGGCGAATGAGCGACTGAATAAAGGGGCGGACAGGTACGGGTTCCGTCTCCAACTCCACTTTGCCGGCTTCAATTCGGGAAAAGTCGAGAATATCGTTGATGATATGCAGAAGCGACTGGGCAGAGCTCATCACCAGGGTCAGATAGTCACGCTGATCGGCACTCAGAGACGTATCCAGGCACAGCTGGGTCATGCCGATAATGCCGTTCATCGGGGTACGAATTTCATGGCTCATATTCGCCAGGAACGCGCTTTTTGCCTCATTGGCTTTTTGTGCCTCAATGGCCGAGGCGAACGCCTGAATTTCAGCCTCCTTACGGCGCGTAATATCCTGCAGCGTGCCAATCACGCGCTCTGCGTTTCCCTCAATGGAGAGCGTAACCACCTGGCCGGACAGCAGCATCCAGCGCAGTCCTTCGGTAGGGTGATGCACGCGAATTTCACATTCAAAGACCGGACGATGATCCTGCTTCGAAGCGTGCAGCGCCTTGCGTAGCGCTGCGCGATCGTCCTCGTGGACCTGATTGAGGAGAAAACGCACCGGATATCGCCACTGTGTGCGCGACTGGCCCAGCATGGCAAGCAGGGTATCGTTGACCTGGAGCGTGTCGCCGGAAACCTGCCAGTCCCAGATCCCGATATGAATGGATTCCGCCGTCAGCAGAAAGTCGTCATGCAGCTGGTGGCGCGCGCGCTGCGCTTCATCCAGCTCCGTAACATCACTGTGCAGGCTGACAATACCGCCGTCCGCAAGCCGCTGATGCTGGACGAAGATCCGCCGCTGGCCCGCCTGGCGCACCTCGCAGTGTTTATCCTGCCGACAGTTGCGCACGATCGACTCGCGCAGCGTCTGACGCAGGCCGGGGTCGACGTTGTAAACGGCATCGATAAAGCGTTCCGCCAGCGCCTCAAGTGTCGTTCCCACCTTCAGCCACGGGGTAATGACCGGATAAAACAGGGCCACGTTGTGATTCCAGGCCTGCAGGCATTCATTACGGTCATAAATCATGACGGCGGCCGGCAGCGCGTTAAGATCGTACGTGAATGAACTCATCGTGATTCCCCCTACGCGCGGTAGTGCAGTTCTGCCTGTCGGCGAAGGTATTCCAGCCCGGGCGCGATCGCCATGGCCCAGGCGGTGAGGATCTCATCGTCGCACTGCGGATCGCGCAGGCTCACCGCGTTCAACATCGCTTCGCGCCACAGGGCAAAAAACCGCGGGGGAAGGTGGAGGCCGTCGTCGCTTTGCTCCCGCGCCAGGCGCTCGAGAAAATCAGGGACGATCAGGGCGCCGTCGACCGCGAGCATGGCGAAGAAGCTTTTAAACAGGGTCTGCTGGCCCTCCCGATCCGGCAGACGAGAAAAATGCGCCTCGGTTTCGGGTGACATATGGACGAAGGCGTCATAGAACGTCTGAAAAAACGCGGTTTTTTCATTATTCGGAAAGACGCGGTTCAGGCTGGATTCAAACAGATCGCGATAGAACTTCACGGCGTCCTCCTTAGGGTGCTTTCGCCCGGCAGACAGTGTCCGATGGGCGTGTATTGCTCCGCCAGGCGGCGTGAGAAGTAGCTCTCTTTCTTCGACCGACGCACGTCAAAAAGCGGCCCGGCGTTGTGTTTAAAGAAGAGGGCTTCCAGCACCGTGGCGTTGGTCGAGAGGGTTAAGGCTGCGTTGGTATCGCCCGTGGCTTCCTGACGGCCTTCATACCAGCCTTTCTGCGGATCGTTAAGGTGTTTGGTGACCGTCATCAGCACGTCGGTGTACGGGGTGTCCCACAGCGCCCACAGGGCAAAAACCGCTTTAGTCGATACCTGTGCGAAACGGGTGTAGTCCCGGCCATCGTCTCCGACAGAGTTCCAGGCATAGCCATTTCCCCAGACGGTATCCTGGATATGCCAGGGCGCCTGAGAGAGCGTGAAATCTGCCCTGGCCGTCAGGATTTTATCGGTCTCCCAGCGGGTCTTCTGGCTCAGCCAGACGTTTTCGGCCTGCTTGCGCAGACGCTGTTGCAGATCGGCCGCAACGCCTTCTGGCTCCCAGCCAAACTCCAGGCCCGGCAGCATATAGGGAAGGGTGGTAATCAGAGAGGGCTGCCACGTGGTGCGCGGATCGCGGGCATCGACGGCCAGACGCCGCTGGGCGATGATGACGTGGTGCGCCGGGGGCGTAAATGCTTTATCCGGGGAAAATCCCCACAGCTGAAACGCCGTCGCGGCATATTCACTTTCGCCTAGCCGCAGTTCCTCCCGCACGACCGGCTGACCGTTTTGCAGGGAAGAGGACCACAGTTCGCCTTCGCTGTCGATGACCGGGCAGAAATTCCAGCGCAGGATAATTTTATCCAGGTATTCGCTGTACTGCGGCTCCCGCTCTGCGGTAAGGCGCAGGGCGAGCATCAGACGCGACATGTCGCGCGCGGACCAGCCGTTTTTGCTGGGCTTGCCGCTAAAGTCGACTGGCGTCGCCGTCTGGCTGGAATAGAGTCGACCCGGCGTTCGGGCATCGGTCAGCATCAGGCGGTTAAGGGTGCCCATGAGACGGGTTAAGCGAGCGTCATACTCGGCGTCCTCAATCAGTCCCAGCTCTTTTGCCGCCAGCAGGGCGATAAGCGTATCGCCCATTTGCCAGAGCGTGACGCGGGGCTGTTTGTCGCTCCCGTTGACCAGTCCCGTTTGCGGCTGGGTATTATTGACGAAATAGCGCCAGGCGATCGTCGCCCACGTCTGCTCTTCCGGCGTCAGGGCGGCGATACGCGCGCTGGAGTGCCAGCCGCCGTGGATTAGCCAGCGCCAGCCTGCGCCCTGATGACCAAACAGGGCAAAAATGACCCCGCCTGCAAGGAGTAATCCCGCGAGCCCTCTGGCTAAGGTTTTAAGCATTGCGCAGTCACCGGAGGCAGTTTAACGGGCTCGTCCACGCTGCATGACGCGCACTGACAGGCCTGACAGGCGGGTTTGGTACGCTGCGTGACGCCGGTCCGGTCGCACCAGCTTTTTATGGCCGGTGTGCTGCTAAGGAACGGACGGCTGCGCAGAGCGTTGTTCTCTTCAAACTGATCGAGCAGCTTGCGATCCCACAGCGACGGGGCAAAATCCTTGCTCTTTGGGTTGTCGGTGTTGAAGGCCAGCAGTTTTCCCTCTTTCTTGAACAGCAGGGCTTCCAGCATGATGCCGTTATTGTTCGCGGTGAACTCTTTGATCGGGCCGTCACCGTTTTCATACAGCCCTTCGTAGTATCCTTTTCCCTCTTCGTTGGCATTCTCAATCGTATTCAGCAGGCGGTCGGTATAGGGGGAGTTCCACAACACCCACATGCCCAGCGCCGCCTTCAGCGATATCGCGGCAGCGTTGGGGACGAACTGGCCTTTATCGGTAATGGTGTTCCAGTTGTATCCGTCGCTGAAGACGGTGTCATAGACGAAATAAGGGGCCTTATCGAGCTGGTGCTCGGAGCGCGCGGTGAGGACGCCGGTAATGGTATAGCGATTCTCCTGAGCCTGATAAACGCGGTCAGCAAAGTTTTTCATCCACGTCAGGGAGTAGTCGCGCGGAGCGTTATCCCGGTCGGTCGGTTTATCAAAGCCGAACTCCAGCCCGTAGAGCAGGTAGGATTCCGTCACCACGTAGTTATGCTGCGACGTGTTGCGCGGGTCGCGCGTATCGTACGGGACCAGCACGCAGTAGATTTCGGCCAGCTCGTAAGGCTGAGGACGGCTGGCTTTACAGGTATTAAACCCCCAAAGCTGGAACCCGGCCGCGCCGTACTCTTCATAGCCCAGCCGACCTTCCTGAACGTACTTCGGCTGGCCGTTCTCGAGATAGGCCCCGTACAGCGTGCCGCAGGGGTCGATCGCGTGGCTGAAATCCCAGCCGAGCACCACGTTATCAATGCTGTTGCCGTATTCCGGATAGCGCTCTTTGACGATTTTCAGCCAGACCAGCATTCGCCCGATATCCAGCGCCGAGAAGCCAATTTCGCCGGGCTTGTTGGTGTAGTCCACCTTCTGGGCGCTGATGGTGTTATAGGCCTTGTTGGGCAGCTCGTTGCGGAACAGTACCAGGGTGTTTAACGTGGCGAGAAATTTCAGCATCCGGTGGTCAAATTCCGCTTTATCAATGATCCCGAGCTCGCGCGCCGCCGTCAGGGCGGCCAGATAGGAGGCGCTGTCCCACATGGTGGTGGAGGGAAATTTGTTGACCGCATTCACCAGGCCCGTCGTGGGCTGATAGTTGGTGACGAAATACTGCCAGGCGTTTTTCGCGATGGTCATCTCTCGGGCCGTCAGCTCGCCGCTGCGCGGGGAGTAACCTGATGCAGGAAGCTCGGTGTCCGCACGCACGGTCGATAACGCCAGCCAGCAGATCGTTATTCCCGTGAGCAGGTGGAAAAGGATCGGGGATCGTGGCTTCATGGCGTTGCTCCTGCTGAGGGGGAAGTGTAGAGGCAGGCCAGACAGAGCATCTGACCATGCGCGATGTAAGACAGACTTTCCAGCACAATGGCATTGGTATCGGCGTCCACGACGGCATTAACGCTGTTGTTGAGATTTAATCCGCGCTGCCAGCCTTTACCCGGTACCTGAAGCGGCAGAACCTGCTGGCGCAGCGCTTCGCTCCAGCTGTTGCGGAACAGGGCATACCAGGCAAACGCGGTGCGGGTGGAGGTAATTGCCACTTTCTCCGGCACCTCGTCGCGCAGGTTGCGCGCCTGTACCGGCTGCCTGTTCGGCAGATCGTTGACGTAATCCGGCGCCGGTTCGGCGTAATCCGTGCTGACAGGGGGTTTTGGGCTGCGCAGGCTATGGCGCCGCTGCTGGATCTGCATAATCCGCCACGCAATCTCAGCGCTCTGCGCGTCAAAGCCCAGTTCAAGGCCGGTTAACAGGTAGGGGAGACTGATCAGGGAGGTTTGCTTGCCCCAGGGCGTGCGTAGCCCTTCATCCGGCACCATCACGCCGTCCAGATCGATCATCTTTTGCCCTTCAGGCGGGTTGGTTACCGCGAGGCCTGCCGCGCTGTCAATCAGGCGCAGCGTATGGCTGGCATAGAGACGGTAGCCAAAGCTGTCCCGCTGTTCGTCATCGGTCAGCGTCCAGTGATGGAGCGGCACGGCCGCCTGGCTTTGGACGTTATGTTCAATCAGAGCGCCGGTGTTCCAGAGGCTGAAGAGATCGTGGATAGCCGCCGCATGCTGAGGATAGCGCCACAGGAGGGTCTGAAGCGCCGTCAGCAGGCGGCTCAGCCCAATTGCCGAGGCGTCGGATTTGCCGAGGATTTTCAGGGTATCCGCATGGTAATACGCGGCTGGCAGGCCTCGCTCGTTGAGCGGCAGCTGCCCCAGCGCGAACAGGGCCGTACCGATCCTCTCGTCGAACTCATCGGCGGAAATAATGTTGAGCTGCTCTGCGGCAGCGGTCGCCAACAGGTAGCTTCCCACGCTCCAGAGGCTCAGCCAGGGTTCTCCGTCGCTGGCATTCGGCAGGCCGTTTGGCTGGGTATTATTCACGTAGTATTGCCAGGCGACTCGCGCCCAGATGGCTTCGTCATAGGTCAGGGCGCGTTTCGCAGGCAGCGGCGGGAAGTCTTTGCTGAGCGCGATGCCGCCGCTGCTTTCCACGCGCGTGGGCATCTGTTTCTCCACCCAGACCACAATGGCAAAGCCGATCAGGAAGCCGAGCAAAATGGTGAGGTAGCTGCGCGCGGGCAGCAGGGCATCACGTATCCTCATTGGGTGACCTCATCCTCTTCGGCGGGCGTCCACATGGCCGCGAAAATCAGCGGCAGCATGGCGGCGATGTTCACCCCTCCCCAGAAAATATTGATGACGTAGCCGGAGGGGTCGTCCACCTGTCCACGCGCCACCTGAATACCGCCCCAGATAAGCCCTGCGAGGGTCAGCACCACAATGGCAATCTGCGGCTTCACCAGGTAGAGAAAACGTCCCGTCTGCCGCTCTTTTGGCGTGACGTGAAATTTGATCTGCTCGCCCCGCAGCACGGTATTGAGCGCGCGCAGGTTCATGGAAAAGAAGGAGAGGTAAGAGGCCCTGCCGTCCCAGGCCGAGATCCCCCATGTCCCGAACATAAACGCCAGTTCAGAAAAGATAAAAAAGGGGAGAAAGTGGAGATAGAACGGCGTCGACCATGCGGATACCGGCGGAATACCGGTGAACAGATAGATAATGGGCGAAATCAAAAATACCGTGTTCCACACGCAGGCCATGTAAGACCAGAAGGTGGTGGCATACATTAGCGTCTGGGGGAGGGAAAGCCGGAAGCGGCGACGGCTGAAGATATTGTCATGGAACAAAATATCCAGCGAGCCGGCGGCGTATTTAAAGCGCTGGATCATCCAGGTCAGCATATCCTGCGGAGAGAGCATCTTCGACTCCACCCGCGGATGCATGACCGAGCGCCAGCGTCGCGCGGCGTCACCGTGCAGCAGCACCGAGGTGTAAATATCTTCCGAGACGTGAAATTTGTAGGGGGTGAGCTCGGTGTCAAACGCCACGTGCGGGCGCATCGCCTCCTGCAGCGCTTCGCGGGTTTCTTCATCGCGGATGTCACGGGTGTGGCGATGGATCTCCTCTTCGACGGACCAGACGTAGCTCCTCAGCGCGGCCTGCATGACCGCCTCGCGCCGGTGGATGGAGGCCGCGCCGCAGCAGAAAGCCGCGTTCGCCCAGTTGCGCCGCCGCAGGATCACGTCATAGAACATGCGCGGATCGTTAAAAAACGGGTCGCGGCCTACGGTGACCGGGCCAACACACTTTTGAATCAGCCAGCCCAGACCGTAGCCCACTTTTCCGGCTTTTCGCTGGCCCCAGCGTGAAAGATTTTCTCCTTCCGGAAGATCGAAGAACCACTGCGGCGTCTGCACCCAGGCTACGTCCGGATCGCGAAAATAGCCCAGCGTATGGCTGAGCAGGGTGGGAAATACGCGGGTATCGGCGTCGCAGATAACAATGAAATCACCGTCGGTTTGCTCAAGACCGTTGCGCAGGTTGCCGGCCTTAAAGCCGATGTTGGTCTGGCGGCTGATATAGTTAACGCCTTCCTCATCGCAGACGGCTTTCATCTCCGGGCGGCGACCGTCATCAAGCACGTGGATCCGGTAGTCAATCGGATACGGGTAGGCCATCTTCAGGGCGTCGCGAATGGACAGCCTGACCAGCTCGGTATCTTCCGAGTAGGTGGCAATGAACAAATCCACTTTAACAGGACGAGGTTCTACGGCCTCTTCCGGAAACAGGCATTCGTTGATTTCGCCGGGGGGCGGACACTGGGGGGGATCCTGTTCTTTCCATAAGTTGATGGTAAACAGCACGGTCCCTATCCACGCCAGCGTTTCGGCGAGGACCAGGGGTATGGCATACCATAGTGCGTCAGTATTCAGGGAGGCGGTCCAGCGCCAGTAAATATAATTTGCACCAAGAATAAGTGCCGCGACCGCTAATACCTGCCAGGTCATCATGACCCAACGCGGTGTTGTTAACGGTTCCGGAGGACGACGATGTTCAAAACGGGAAAAATAAAAATCCATAGTTCCGGCGTTCCTGATTCCGTGAAAATGCAGACCCATTCTGCTGCGCAGACAGTTGCCCAAAAGCGAAAGAAAATAGCGAGTAAACAAGATTTAAGATAAGTGTAGAACGCCGAATAAAAGTGTCCAGCGTCGTTTTTATTAATATGAAGTGGTGGTTAATTTGGATTTAATTCTGCTTAATATGTTTCATCTGCCGGTGATAAATTGCAGTTACTATTCCTTTAGACTATCTACTTTATTTAGACCTTAATTTTCGTTTTCAGGCAAAGGACACCCTATGAGCCACGTTGCGCCGTCGATTGCGCAAGAAGATGACGCTAAATCAATAACATGGAGGTATTTCGTTGCAGGTGCCCGTGACCTGAGAATTGACTTTATGCGCGGCATTGCCCTCGTCATGATGGTCGTGGCGCATACGGAGGTGATGTCGATATTTAATATATTCTCCTGGGAGCGTTTTGGGTTAACAACAGGTGCAGAAGGCTTTGTCATTCTCTCCGGGTTTATGCTGGGAATGCTGAATCGCGCGCGTCTGCAAAAAGTGGTTTTGCTTACGGTTTCCTGGGGGCTTTATCTCAGGGCATGGAAAATATATCGCGTAAATATCATTATCATAGTGTCGTTTATTCTGCTGGCCTATATCCCATATATTAACGTTTTCGAGGTCACCCATTTTACCGACCGATTTTCAGGTCAAAGCTGGTCGCTTTATCCTGTGACGCCGCAAATTAAAGAGACCTGGTTCAACATTATTCTCTATTTGCAGATCGGCCCCCACCAGACGCAAATTCTCGGACTGTATATCTTTTTGCTGCTACTCAGCCCGCTATTTTTAGGGATGCTGCAGAAAGGAAAAGTCTGGTGGCTGTTAGGGCTGTCGCTGCTGGTGTACAGCCTGTGGCAGCGGTGGCCGCTTCGGCTGACGCCGTCGGAATTCGAATTTGCCTTCCCGCTGCTCGCCTGGCAGTTCATCTTTGTGCTGGGCATGGCCAGCGGCTGGTATAAAGCCGAACTGCTCTCGTTCGCCCGGACGCCCCCGGGCAAAGGGGTGGTGGTGGCGCTGGTCATGGTGTCACTGGTGCTGGGATTTGTTGCCCAGAACCATACCAACCCGTTTATGCCGCCCGCGCTGCTGATGCACGTCATCCCGCCTGACAGCTTCAATTCGTTTTATCACACCTGGGCGGCGAAGAATGGGCTGGGCCCGGTGCGGGTATTGAACGATATCGCCCTGATGGTCACCGTCTACCTGGTGCTGACGTATTGCTGGACGCCGCTCAACCGCCTGCTGGGATGGTTCCTCATCCCGCTAGGGCAGCACTCGCTCTATACCTTTATTTTGCATGTGTACGTGGTGCTGCTGGTGAGTCAGTTCATCACCTTCGATTTATGGCGTCACGCCTGGATAGAGAACACGTTAGTGCATGCGGCGGCACTGGGTATTTTGTGGCTGATGGCAAAATACGACGTCGGCGCAGGCTGGATACCTAACTAAGGATGGCGGTTATGCGCGAAAAATGGCTTCTGGCGGGCGTGCTGCTCGCCGCGATACCCGCCGCGGAGGCGGCGCAAAGCAGTGATAAAGAAACCCTGCGCGATAAGAACGGTGAACCCGTTCAGGCAGGCGTTTTTACCAGCCGTTGGGGGCGCCTGTTCTCGGGTAACGACAAGAAATTCTCAGGTGCGCTGAGCTTTAGCTCGGGACTGAAAGAGCAGTGGATGAGCATTCCTAACAGTTCAGACACCGCCACGGAAAAGAAAAAGATTAACCAGACGCTGAATCTCAGCCTACAGTATTCCCCCTACAGCTTCTGGTTTGCCAACATTACGTCCCGACTGCCGGTCAGAGACACCAGCCGCTACACCGCCGATTTTCGCTACAGCTTCGGCTACGATGACTGGCACGCCAACACCGTGAGTCTGGTTTACAGCAACTACGGCGATAACCATTTCTGGACATCGGGCAGCCGACGACACACCTATTTCGAACAGGGCGCCTTCACGCTGGCCTATAAGTTTTCGTTACCGAAACCGGTTGAAAACACGCTCCTGATTAATAAAGGGGATTCCATCATTTGCCAGGTCGGGTACAGCTGGGTACCGCGCTACTACGACCTCAGCAGCGATGACATCCGCAAAAATAAAAACGTCATGCTCGGCGGCTGCGGCTACACCTTCAAACAACATTTCTTCGTTCGCGCGACGGCATTCTGGTTCCCGGACAGCAGCCAGCAGCAGCCCTGGAACGGCGATTACAGCTACAGCTTCGGTTATGCCGGCTATACGCCGGGTTCGTTCTCCATCCAGTACGCGAACTATGCGGGAACGCGCTATCCGGGGCACGGCAACGGGAATGCAAAATTCAGGGAAGGGACCGTGAGCCTCATCTGGTTCTTACCGCTTTAGGAGGGATGTATGTCGGCGCTGCACGTGTTAATCGTTGAAGATTCGCTGATTTATCGTCGGTTACTCTCCCGAATGCTCACCCAGTGGGGATATATCGTGAGCGAGGCGGAAAATGGTGTCGACGCGCTGGAAATCTTGTCCAGCCAGCCGGTCAGCATGGTGATAAGCGACTGGGAAATGCCGGAAATGGACGGACTGACGCTGTGTCAGACCATCCGCAACCGTCAGTTTGGCCGCTACGTGTATATCATCCTGTTGACGGCCCGCGAGAATGCCGGGGACGTGACGCAGGGGTTTGATGCCGGAGCGGATGATTTTTTGAGTAAGCCCGTTGAGCAGGCTGAACTGCGGGCGCGGCTTCATGCCGGGGTCCGTATTCTGACGCTGGAGGCGACCCTCGCGGCGCACAACAAGCGCCTGAGTGAAGCGTTGCATCAGATTGAAAAAGATCTGGAACTGGCTGCGCGCGTTCAGCACTCGGTGCTGCCTTCACGCCGCTTACGCTATGATGACTACTTCTCCGACTGGCTTTTCCTGCCGTCAGCCTGGGTTTCGGGCGATGTGTTCAATATTTTCCCTCTGGATTCACATCTGGGATTCTATTGCGTTGATGTCTCGGGTCACGGCGTGGGGGCCGCGATGATGTCCCTCGCGGTGGCTCGCCAGTTTTTACATGGCCGGGTGGTGGATCGCTTTCTGTTTACCGAAGAGGGGGGGATTCAGTCACCTGCGGAGGTTGTCAGGATGTTGAACAGCCGCTTTTGCAGTGAAGAGAGCGACATCACCAGTTATTTCACGCTCATTTACGGCGTGATCGATCCAGAGACTGGTGAAGGGTGGCTGTGCCAGGCCGGGCATCCTACTCCCGTCATTGTGAACGCGGACAGCGCCGTCACGTCCGTGGGCGATGGCGGACCGCCGGTCGGGCTAATCCCGGATCTGAGCTGGGAAGACGTCGCGTTTACCCTCCATCCGGGGGATCGCTTATGCTTATTCAGTGACGGTATTACCGAGTGTGAGAACGTCAGCGGCGAGCAGTTTGGCACGCAACGTCTCGAACGCTGGCTTCATGAGCATGCCCGGCTCCCCGTTGACCAGCTCCTGCCGCGGTTCGGTGACCACCTGACCGGCTGGCGCAATGCAAATCGTGATGAACCGATCGCCTTAACTGATGACGTGTCACTGCTCGTGATTGAGCGTCAGGGAGAACAGAATGATAATTAACACTGAACGATTACCGCATGCCAACATTCTCACGCCCGCGGTCCGACGGCTGGACGCCTCCGTTGCTGCGACGTTTAAAGCGTCCGTGACGGAGGAAATCGGCAGCGATCGTAAAGCCTTAATCGTCGACTTTAGCAAAGTGGATTTCATCGACAGCAGCGGGCTGGGTATGCTGGTGTCGTTGTTTAAGCTGATGAACGGGAAAGGCGACATGGCGCTGTGCTCTCTGAACCCCGGGATCATGAACATGTTCACCCTGACCAGAATGGATCGCATCTTCCGTATCTATCCGGATAAACATAGCGCGCTTGCACAGCTGGGGCAGTAGATGCAGAGGCCAGAGCATGCTGAATTTCCGGCGGCGATCGCGTCCCTGACGCCGCTGTCCGACTGGCTGAGAGACAGGCTGAGCGCGCTTCCCGTCGATGACGAGTGGCGTTTCGCCTTCGATCTCGCCGTTTGTGAAGTGGCAACGAATATCATCCGCTACGCGCTTCATGAGGATAATTCGTGCGTCTTTAGCGTACAGTTCGCCATCCGCGGCAATGACGTCTGCCTTGTTTTTACTGACGCGGGTGACGCGTTCCCGCAGGAGCGTCTTGAGATCGCCCGGCGAGACCGTTTCTGCGAAATGTCGCCGCTGCTGGAGAGCGGCAGGGGGCTGATGCTTATATTGCTGAGCGTCGATCGTTTCACTGTTGAACGCGTGGCGGGTGAAAATATCGCCACGCTTGAAAAGAAAATACGCGTATGACTTGCGGGCCATACGCACGTGATTTTATTTCTTATCGGCAAACAGCTCCGGCGCCCACGGACGCGGATCCACCTCCATAAACGGCGCGCGCTCGAAGCGGTCCTTAAGCGCCCACGGCACCGTGCAGTCAAAGATCGTCTTGCAGGAAATGCCGTTGCCGCGAATCGAGGTGCTGTAATCCGGCGACTGGGACGGATCCAGCTGGTGGCCGCGGATCCCCGGAATATTAGTGATGCTCACATCGCCCTGCATGCGCGTCGTCATCGCCCACAGGATGTCGTCGCTGTCGAAAATATCCACATCTTCGTCGACAAGAATAATGTTTTTCAGCTCCGAGTAGGTGGCTAAGGCGATGAGCGCCGCCTGGCCCTGGCGTCCTTCGTCTGACGGCTGGCGTTTTTTCACCTGCAATATGCCGAGGAACTTACCGCCGCCCGCGGTATGGGCATAGACGTTTTGCAGGAAGCCCGGAATTGCCTCTTCAACGGCATTACGGATGCTGGCCTCGGTCGGCAGTCCGGCCAGCGTGGTATGTTCTTCCCCCGGTCCCACCAGCGTCTGCAGGATCGCGTGGTTGCGCATGGTCACGGCTTTCACTTTGATCACCGGCAGGGAGGGATTCGCCTCACCGCAGTAGCCCGGGAACTCCGGCATCGCGTGGCCGGTGTTGGTGTGCTGATCTTCTCTAACGCGCACGCCCGGGAGCAGTTCACCCTCGATGATAATCTCCGCCCGTGCGATGGCTTTCTCTTTTACCGCCACGCCCTGTACCAGCTCGACCGGCTGCTGGCGCAGCGCCCCGGCGACGCCCAGCTCGTTGTAGCCAAACGGCGTGGTAGGGGCCTCAAAGCATGCGCCGATATAGATGGCGGGGTCGAGACCCATGTTGATCGTCACCGGCAGCGGTTTTCCGGCATCCTCCGCTTTTTTACGGAAGACTTCGATATGTCGCCCGGCGGCAAGGAACATGGAAAGCTCGTCGCGCTCCTGCACGCAGAGGCGGTGAATGGTGACATCCGTCAGCGAGCTGTCTTCCGGATCGCTTGCCAGCACCAGCCCCAGGCAGAAAAACGGACCGGCATCAATTGGCGTATTGGTCGGTGCCGGAAGCAATTTGCGAAGATCGAAGTCAGGATCGTCAGCGTAGAAGACCTGTTCCTGGCAGGGGGCCTGCGAGGCCGGAACGACAACCGGTGCGACCGGCTTTTTCACCGCATGGCCAACGTGTTTTGCCAGTTCAGACGGTTCGCAACCTAACAGCAGCGCCGCGCGCTCGCGGCTGGCGTGCATGCCCACCAGAATGCGGGAGCCCGGATAGCCCTTAACGCTGTTGAACATCATGGCCGGACCCGTGCGGGTCGGACGTTTGACCGTGCCGCCTGCGCCGACATGGCGATAGACACCCGCCAGTTCCGCGTTGGGATCGACCGGATGATCGGTTTCAATATACTGCCCTTCGTGGCGCTGCAGTAAGGCGATGGCGCTGCGGAGATCGTTGACTTGGTTTTCCATATTTTCCTCCCTCGGTTGAATACCTCCATTTTTATGGCAAAGACCAATAGCATCAATTTCATCATTTCTGTTAAATTGATAAGTAAATTTATATCAATACAGGGAGACGTCTCGTGCAGTTTCGTCAGATGCGCCACTTCATTGTCGTTGCCGAAGAGCTCCACATGCACCGGGCCGCCGAGCGTCTGAACATCGCCCAACCGGCGCTGAGCCAGCAGATAAAGGCGCTGGAAGAACGTTTAGGCGTCACGCTTTTCAGCCGGGCGAACCGCCGCTTAACCCTGACGCCCGCGGGCGAAGCGTTTCTGGTCAAAGCCCGGCTTGCCATCTCGTTGACCGAGCAGGCGGTGCTGGATGCCAGACAAACGGCACGGGGCGAGCAGGGGGAGTTAAACCTGGGGTGCGTGTCGAGTGCGATGTTTGACGGCAGGCTACCCGCCGCGCTGCGCCAGATGCACAGCCGCTGGCCGGCCATTACCATGTCCCTGATGACGGGAAATGTGCAGACGCTCTACGCCGCCGTGCAGAGCAACCAGCTGGACGTGGCCATCATCCGCGCGCCGCTGCCGTCGCTGCCTGACGATCTGCAAAGCCGGCCGTTCACGTCGGAGAAAACGGTGCTGGCACTCTCTCGTCAGCATCCGCTCGCCGGATCGTCCGCGCTGACGCTTTCGTCGGTGAAAGACGAAAAATGGATCTCGCTGCGCGATCCGGAGGGAATGGGGCTGGAGCAGTACTTCTATGACGCCTGCAGCGGGGCGGGCTTTCAGCCGGACGTAGTGCAAAATGCGACCGACGTGCCCACGGTGATAAGCCTTGTTGCGGCCGGATTTGGGCTGGCGTTGCTGCCCGCGTCGGCAAAGGCAGTGAGCGTTGAGAATGTCGTCTACGTGGACATCCTCGACCGGCTGCGGGAGAGCGAACTCACCCTGGTTTGCCACCGGATTATTCGTTCAGAAGTGCTTAAAAAGTTTCTGGTCACGCTCGATCACACCTGACGTCCGGCGGCCCGCAGCAGCTGCCCGCGCAGCCAGGCGTTCGCCGGATCCTGGCTGTTTTTCGGGTGCCAGTACATGTTGATGGTAATGGGCTGGAGCGGCAGCGGAGGTGGGAAAATATCCAGCGTGCTGGCAAACTGCTTCAGCATCCGTTCCGGCAGGGTACATACCAGGTCGGTACCGGCAACCAGCGCAGGCGCCATAGCGTAGCTCTGGGTGGACATGGCAACGTGTCGCTGATAGCCCAGCCCGGCGAGGGTTTGGTCGACAAATCCGGTAAAGGGATCTCCCGCCGACGACACCACCAGATGGGAAAGCGCGCAGTAGCTTTCCAAATCTAACGAACCTGTTCCACGCGGATGAGCTTTGCGCTGGGCGGTGGCAAACGCGTCGTCGAGAAGTTTGCGCCTCACCCATCCGTCATGGGCGCCCGCGCTCACGCCGATGTAGATATCCACATCACCGTTTTCCAGCTGCTGCGGCAGGTCTACCATCTCCGGCAGGGCGAAGCGCAGGCGGATGCCGGGGGCATCGGTACTCACCTGGTTAAGCAGCGCGGTGCCGAGCATCAGCGCTGGGTTTTCATGCAGCGCGATAACAAAGGTCCGGCTGCTGGTGTGCGCCTCAAACGTGGTGGGAGCGAACAGCGCGCGGATGCCGCGTAGCACGCTTTCAACCTGTGGCTTCAACGCCTCCGCTCTCGGTGTGGGTAATACCCCACGTCCATGTGGGGAGGGAATAAACAGCGGCTCGCCAAAGAGCGTGCGCAGACGCGCGAGACGGGCGGACAGCGCGGGCTGGCTGATGTCCAGCCGCGCGGCCGCATGAGTGATGTTCCTGTCCTGAAGCAGGGCGTCCAGCGCCAGGAGCAGGTCGATGTCCATGTCAGATATACGCGACATCACTCTACTTCGCGCCGCTGGCGTCCCGGTTGGTATAGGTGACAGGGACCCAGGCATAGCCGCCTTTCTCACCTTTCGTCACATAGCCGATGCCCGGAAAAGGCAGATGGGGCGCGGCAATAAGGTCTTTATTTTTCACAAAGTCAGCGAACGCATGCTCGCGTACGCTTGCCGCTTTGTTCTCATCTTCATCGTAGGTGATGGTCACCGCAGGCTGCGGGAACTGGACCGCCGCTGCGTGAATGATGTCGCCGACAAAGGTGATTTTCTCGCCTTTACTTGTCAGCGTGTAGAAGGCTGAACCCGGCGTGTGTCCGGGATGAACCGTGCCGGTCAGCCCCGGAAGAATCTCCGATGTGCCGCTAAACGGCACCACTTTACCCGCGTCAAGATAGGGTTTTAAGGTCTTCTGTGCGACATCGAAGTAGTTCTTGCCGTAGCCGGTTTTCTTCTGATTGTCGTCGTTAAGGAAAAAGTCGATGTCCGGTTTGCCAACGAAAACGCGCGCGTTGCTGAACACCAGCTTGCCGTCTTTCACCAGGCCACCCGCGTGGTCGGAATGGGCGTGGGTCAGCAAGACCTCAGTAATGTCCTCGGGTTTGATCCCCTGGGTGGCGAGGCTCTCAATCAGACGTCCGCCGTTGCCGGGGCCAAAGAGCTGGCCGGAACCGGTATCCACCAGGATTTTGTGTCCGGGCATCGCAATCAGGAACGCGTTGATGGACACTTCCGCCGGGTTGGTCTGAAAGTTTTTCGCGAGCAGTGCATCAATGTTTTGCGGCGTTGTCCGGCGCAGCAGCTTGTGCAGATCCTGCGCAACGGTCCCGTTCGTAAACGACGTTACCAGAACGTCACCGACCTGCACGCTGTAACCGCCCGCCGGTTGTTTAACGACGTGCTGCGGCGTTTCTGCCGAGGCCTGCAGCGCAGGGTAGAACAGCAATGAACTGGAAATCAGCGTGGAAAGAGCAAGTTTTTTCACGGTAAGCATACGAGTCTCCTTTGAAAGTGCTCATCTTACTGCTCCGTAAAATTATAAGAACCTGCTCAGAAATGATAGGACCTATAAACGAGATAAATAGCACAGCGCAACAGCCGGGTGGTGGTGAAGCCTTTCCCGGCCCGTAAAGCGTTATTTTTTCAGCGGTGCGTTCCAGCTATCCAGTGTGGCCCTGGACCAGGAACCATAAGCGGCATTAGGCAGCACAATCCAGTCGTTGCCGAAGTGTTCGGCGCTGGCTTCAACCAGCTCACGCTGCTGCTCGCTCGGTTTTTTGTTTTTGAACTGTACGGCGAAGTCCGGCAGGCTGTCGCCGAACAGCATCACGATCTGCTGCTTTTTGAGGATGCTCTGACGGCGCTCTTCCTTGCTGACCGTATCCAGCAGCACGCTCTCGTCAGATACCTGCGGCAGGCCGAGAGCGTTTAAAGTCTTCAGCGTGTCGGCTTTGTTTTCCTGCATACGGTCCGAAACATAATAGATGCGGACCTTGCTTTGATTCACATGGTCAAGAAAGGCCTTTGCTCCCGGAATTAAGCCGGGTTTTCCCTGTTTTTCCCAGTCGCTCCAGGTATCCCATTTCGTATAGTCGTGACACTGCGCCATGTCGCGCACCAGCAGAGGGGTGTTATCCAGCACCGTTTCATCCAGGTCCATCACCACGGCGTAATTTTCAGGTGTTTTCAGATCTTTTAATTTTTCGTTGAAACGCTCGGTGGCAAACCGATACGTCTGCAGCTGAAGGGCCAGAATCTCTGCCGATTTCTGCTGATAGCGCAGCGCCATTTCGTACGCTTTGGGTTCACACAGCTCGCGCTCAGCGGCCGTCGCCGCTGCACTCAAAACGGGTAATGCCAGCAGTAATGCCTTAGCCATTGAATTCACACTTCTTTCCTCAACACCGTGGTTAAAATCCCGAAAGCGTAATGAAGTTCAATGACAGAAATATGAAGGCAGCGTCGCTACACCAGCATGTAATACCAGAACAGGGCGACCTCGTCTTTTTCCGGTAAGGCGTTGTAGAGATACCGATCGTACCCGCCCAGGGTGAACCCGTAGTTACGGTAAAACAGACAGGCGGAGACGTTCACATTTTGTGTTTCAAGCCGTAATCCCGGCGCGTTTACGCTGCGGGCCCACACGTGCGCGGCAGCCATTAATTTTTGCGCGGCGCCGGTTCGGCGTCTGGTGCGATCAACGGCAATATAATCCACTGAAATAAATTTATTCCAGCCGATTGACGCGGTAATAAATCCGGCTAATTCACCGTCATCGGTTTCCGCAACAAGAAATATGGCGTCCGGATTAACGCAATGGTTTTCAAGCGTTTGGATGTCGAGTTCGTAGGTTTTTATCCAGGGCTCGGCGACGGCTTCAATATGCAAATCACAATGGATAAACGGCTCTCGCGCAATGTGGCTAATGGTGAAAGAAAAGTCACAACATTCAAGACGGACGAGGTCCGTATTTAATCCTTTTCGAATCTGCATAGTATTCCCGATAGTGAGTTATTTCATAAAGAATAGACGACGCGGTTAAATCCGCTGAGCTCACGCACTTGTGATCCTGGACTAAGCTTGTACTTCGTTCCGCGTAAAATGTGGGTCATTCGAGGACAATGAATGGAATTCAGGACATTTCAAAAGCAGTGGGGTGCTGAGTTTATTTCCGATGACGTGGTACGTTTTCGCGTCTGGGCAGAAGGACAGAAAGAACTTACGCTACGTCTGGCCGCCACCGACGTGCCGATGACGCCAACCGGCAACGGCTGGTTCCAGGCAGAAGTTTCGGGCGTCACGCACGGTGCAGAGTATCAGTTTGTCCTGCAGGACGGCATGACGGTACCCGACCCGGCATCGCGCGCGCAAAAGGGCGACGTTAACGGGCCATCGGTTGTTATCAATCCCCGACGCTATCAGCCGGTTAACCGGGACTGGGCAGGGCGGCCGTGGGAAGAGACGGTCATTTACGAGCTGCACGTCGGCACCTTTACCCCGGAGGGCACCTTCCGGGCGGCCATCGACAAGCTGCCCTATCTGGCGGAGCTCGGTATCACCCAGCTTGAAGTGATGCCCGTTTCCCAGTTTGGCGGAACCCGCGGCTGGGGCTACGACGGCGTGCTGCTGTATGCCCCGCACGTTGCCTACGGCACGCCGGAGGATTTTCACGCGTTTATCGACGCCGCGCACGGGCTGGGGCTTTCCGTGGTGCTGGATATCGTGCTCAACCACTTCGGCCCGGAGGGGAACTATCTCCCTCTGCTGTCGCCCGCGTTTTTTGATGCGGAGCGGATGACGCCGTGGGGCAACGGCATCGCTTACGAGCGCGAGCCGGTGAGGCAGTACATCACCGACGCACCGCTCTACTGGCTGACGGAGTACCGTCTGGACGGCCTGCGCTTTGATGCCATCGACCAGATTAAAGACAGCACCGGGACGCACATTCTGGAGGAGATTGCCGCGAAGATCCGCGAGGCGATCCCGCACCGTCACGTTCACCTGACCACGGAAGACAGCCGCAACGTGATTTTCCTGCATCCGCGCGATGAACAGGGCAACACGCCGCTGTTCACCGCCGAGTGGAATGATGACTTCCACAATGCTGCCCACGTGTTTGCCACCGGCGAAACGCACGCCTACTACCAGGATTTTGCGTGTGAGCCGGAGAAAAAGTTCGCCCGTGCGCTGGCGGAAGGGTTTGTCTACCAGGGCGAGATTTCGCTGCAAACCGGGGAATCTCGCGGGGTGGAGTGCCGCACCCAGCCGCCGCAGTTCTTCGTCGATTTCATTCAAAACCACGATCAGACCGGCAATCGCGCCCAGGGGGAGCGGCTCATCACCCTCGCGGGGGCCGACAGGACGCGGGTGCTGCTTGCCGCGCTGCTGCTTTCTCCCCATATCCCGCTGCTGTTTATGGGCGAGGAGTTCGGTGAAACGCATCCGTTCCTGTTCTTCACCGATTTTCACGGCGACCTGGCAAAAGCGGTGCGGGAAGGGCGCGCGAAAGAGTTTACCGGCCACGCCGGGCACGATGAAGCCGTCCCGGACCCGAACGACGTTAACACCTTCGTTCGCTCAAAGCTCGACTGGCATAAGATTGCTACCGACGAAGGGAAAACGTGGCTGCGCTTCACCCGCCACCTGCTGACGTTGCGCCATCGCTATATTGTTCCGCTTCTGCATCAGGGCGGCATCGTTGAAGGCAAGGCGATCGAGACCGCGCCCGGCATGGTGGCGGTGAGCTGGCGCTTCCCGTCCGGGACGCTCTCTCTGGCGCTCAATATCGGCCCTAAGCCTGTCGATGTGCCCGCGCTCGCAGGGGAGACGCGCTTCGCCTGGCCGGAGGTAAACGACGTTTTGCCGCCGAACAGTATTGTCGTTCGCTTTGCTGATGGAGACGCATCGTTATGATCCCTTCCGCCACGTACCGTATTCAGTTCCGCAACGGCATGACGTTTGACCGCGCTGTCGAGCTGGTGCCGTATCTGAAAGACCTCGGCATCAGCCACCTCTACGCCTCGCCCGTGTTTACCGCCACAACGGGTTCCACCCACGGCTATGACGTGACCAACCCGAATGAAATTGACCCCGCGATTGGCGGTCGGGAAGGGTTTGACCGCATGGCCGCGGCGCTCAGGCAGGCCGGCATGGGGCTGATTCTGGATATTGTCCCGAACCATATGTCCACCTCGCTGGAAAACGCCTGGTGGCGGGACGTGATTGAATATGGCCAGCAGAGCCGCTATTTCCGCTATTTCGATATCGACGCGTCGCGCCCGCTTACGCTGCCGTTTCTCGGCGACACCTTTGAGGCGGAGCTGGAGAAGGGTGCCATTACGTTAAAACGTGACACTGTCACGAATAAAGCCTCTCTGGTCTATTACGACACGGCGTACCCGCTTAATCCGGGCACGTACACCGAGGATAAAAGTATCGCCGAACTGCATGAGGCGCAGAGCTGGCGGCTGATGTCCTGGCGGGAAGCGCCGAAGCAGCTCTCGTGGCGGCGCTTCTTCGAGATCACCGGTCTGGTGGGCGTACGGGTTGAAGACGAGATGGTCTTCGACGATACGCACCGTCTTATTCTTGAGCTGGTTCACGCGGGCGTGGTTGACGGCCTGCGCATTGACCATATTGACGGCCTGGCCGATCCGCTGGGTTATTTGCAGAAGCTGCGGCAGGCAGCTGGACCTGACTGTTACATCACGGTCGAAAAAATTCTCGCGAAGGGAGAGCAGCTCCCCACCGACTGGCCGGTTTCCGGCACCACCGGCTACGAGTTTATCGCCTCGCTGGCGGAGGTGCTGGTCGACGACGATAACCTCTCGCGCCTGGAGACAATCCACGACGAGACGCTGGGCGTCACGGTCGATCGCCACGCCGAACTGCGCGATGCCAAGGGTCTGATGACCGATCGTAATTTTGAGGGCGAGTTCACCACGCTGCTAAACCTTGCGGACGATCTGGCCCGCCGCAATGACGTTGCGCTGCCGCGCGAGGAGATCCGCCACGCGCTGCGCGAGTTGCTTATCGCCTTTCCGGTGTACCGTACCTACGGCACTCGCGAGGGATTAACCCCGCCTGATGTGGTGCTGCTTAGCCGCGTGGTCGCCGGCGTAAATACCTCCGAAGCGGCCCTGAGCCTGATTGTCCGCATTCTTACCGGCGATCTACCGGAAGATTGCCGCGACTGCGCCGCGCTTTTCAGAACCCGCTTCCAGCAGCTGACCGGGCCGCTGATGGCGAAGTCGGTGGAAGATACGCTGTTTTTCCGTCTGAACCTTGAGCTTGCGCTCAATGAAGTGGGCGCTGACCCGACGCCGCGCGCGTTCTCGTTATCCCGCTTTCACCAGGAGATGCGCATTCGTCTCGCCCGTCAGCCCGACGCGCTGCTGGGCACCTCCACGCACGATACCAAGCGCGGAGAAGACGCCCGGGCGCGGCTCTACACCCTGACGGAGGCGCCGGAACGCTGGGGAGAAAATCTCGCCCGCTGGCGGCAGATGAACCAGACCCAGGTGCGTTTTCTCAACGACGGCACCGCGCCGAACGCCGCCGATACCTGGATGATCTATCAGGCGCTGGCGGGCGTCTGGCCCGCCACGCTGTCGCCTGACGATGCCGAAGGGCTTGCATCGCTGGAGACGCGTTTCCTCGGCTTCCTTGAGAAAGCGCTTCGTGAGGCGAAGCAGCGCACCGACTGGATCGACAGCAACGAGAGCTATGAGAGCGTAGTGCTGAGCTATGCGCGACATCTGCTTTCCCCGGATAACGCCCCGTTCCTGCACGATTTCAGCGAGGCGATGCAGCCTTTTATCCGCGCCGGGCTGATGAACAGCCTCAGCCAGACGGTCATCAAGCTGACGGCGCCCGGCGTGCCGGATATCTATCAGGGCAGCGAGGCGCTCAACTTTAGCCTCGTCGACCCGGATAACCGGCGGGAGCCGGACTTCAACGCGCTGGTGCAAAACCTCAGTGCGGCGGATGCTTCAGTGTTTGAACACCCGGCGTGCTGGCGGGACGGCAGGGTAAAGCAGTTTGTCACCGCCACGCTGCTGCGGCTTCGACCGCATTACGACGCGCTTTTCCGCTACGGCGACTGGCTGCCGCTCAAGGTTTCCGGCGAGCGCGAGGAGAACCTGATTGTCTATGCGCGCGTTAAAGACGAGGAGGCGCTGATCGTTGCCGTGCCGCGTCTGGTTTTTGGCATCACCGATAATCATCAGCTGTGGATCAATACCACGGTAGCGATACCCGACGAACTGGCCGGGAAGCGCTATCGGGATCTGTTCAGCGGTGAAAGCCGCATTCTGCAAGAGACGCTGGATTTAACGTCAGAAAAGGGATGTGTACTGGTTCTGCTTACCTGCGAATAATCGTGGAGAACGAAAATGGCAAAGGAAACTACGTTTGAAATTCGGGCCGGTCATGGCCAGCAGTTGGGTGCGAATTATGACGGGAAGGGCGTTAACTTCGCGCTGTTCTCCGCGCACGCGGAGCGGGTGGAGCTCTGTCTGTTTGACCCGTCCGGGAAAACAGAAATCGCCCGGCTGGAGCTGCCGGAGTATACCCATGAGGTCTGGCACGGCTATGTGCCTGACCTGAAACCCGGTGCGCTGTACGGCTATCGCGTCTACGGCCCCTACGATCCGGAAAACGGTCACCGCTTTAACCCGCATAAGCTGCTTATTGACCCGTATGCCCGTGAACTGGTGGGCGATATCGACTGGAACGATGCCCATTTCGGCTATGAGTTGGGGCATGACGAACTGGATCTTAGCTTCGATACGCGGGACAGCGCGCCGTTCACGCCGAAATGCAAGGTTATCGACCCGAACGCTTTCGACTGGCAGGACAACAACCGGCCAAACGTGCCCTGGCCACATACCGTCGTCTATGAGAGCCACGTGAAGGGCTTTACCCAGATGAACCCGGCCATCCCGCCCGAGCTGCGCGGGACGTTCGAGGGGATGGGACACAAAGCCTCGGTCGACTACATCAAAAGCCTCGGCATTACCTCGGTGGAGCTGCTGCCCGTTCACTGGTTCCCGGACGACCAGCATCTGCTCGACCGTGGCCTGAAGAACTTCTGGGGCTATAACACGCTCGGCTTTTTTGCTCCGGCGTCGCGCTACTACGGCCCGGCGGGGATCCAGGGCTTTCGCGACATGGTGCGCGCCTATCATGACGCGGGCATCGAGGTGATTCTGGACGTGGTCTACAACCACACGGCGGAAGGTAACGAGCTGGGGCCAACGCTTTCATTCAAGGGCATTGATAACTACAGCTACTACCGCACGCTGCCGGACCAGCACCGGTATTACATTAACGATACCGGGACGGGGAACACGGTGAATACCTCGCACCCGCGCGTGCTGCAGATGGTGATGGATTCCTTGCGCTACTGGGCCGAATCCATGCACATTGACGGTTTTCGTTTCGACCTGGGGACGATTCTGGGCCGCGAACCTGAGGGGTTCGATCCGCGCGGGGGCTTTTTCGACGCCGTTACCCAGGATCCGGTGCTCTCTAAGCTCAAGCTGATTGGCGAGCCCTGGGATATTGGCCCCGGCGGCTATCAGGTCGGTGGATTCCCGCCAGGCTGGGGAGAGTGGAACGACAAATACCGCGATACCGTGCGCGAGTACTGGAAGGGGGACAACGTCTCGACGGACTTTGCCGCGCGTCTGCTGGGCTCCGGGGATCTGTACGACCTGCGCGGGCGTCGCCCGTGGGCCAGCGTCAACTTTATCACCGCCCACGACGGCTTTACGCTGAATGACCTGGTGTCGTACAACGAGAAGCACAATGCCGACAACGGCGAGGACAATAACGACGGGCATAACGATAACCGGTCGTACAACTATGGCGAAGAAGGGCCGACGGAGAACCCGGACATTATCGCCACCCGCGAACGGCAGAAGCGTAATTTCCTGACCACGCTGCTTTTCTCCCACGGCACACCGATGCTGCTGGCGGGGGACGAGTTTGGCCGTACGCAGAAGGGCAACAACAACGGCTACTGCCAGGACAGCGAGATCTCATGGATCGACTGGAAGGGGCTGTCCGAAAACGACACGGCGCTGCGCGAGTTCACCCGCCGGCTCATTGCCCTGCGCGCGCAGCAGCCGTTGCTGCGTCGTGAGAGCTGGCGCGACGGGCTGGAGATCCGCTGGTTCAATGCCGGAGGCGGTCCGCAGCAGGCCGAGCAGTGGGATGAAGGCTCAACGCTCGGGGTCTCAATCAGCAGGCCGGATCTTCAGCAGGAGGACGGCATCTGGCACGACGTGCTGATGCTATTCAATCCGTTTGAAGGCACCGTGCCGTTCCAGATCCCGCAGTTTGGCGAAGGGGGATGGGTGCTGGAGCTGTCTACGGCGGATGACGCTGCCGCCGGGACAGCGTTCACCGAAACCGTAGAGTACGAACTGGCCGGACGCAGCATTACCCTGTTCAGACGTCCGTAATTCAGAGTGATGCCGCCGCGCGGGCGGCGGTGTCATACAGGGAGGAGATCGCGCGTAGCAGCTGCGCGGTTTCGCCGATGGATTTCCCGGAAATGCCGCTCTCCGCATGAATGGCGATCAGACACGCTTCGCGCACGTCCCGGTACTTCATGCACAACGCTTTCCCTTCCTCCGTGGTGGAGAAAAAGAGCTCTTTACCCGCTTTCTCGCTCGTCACGTAGCCCGCTTTAACCAGCTTTTTCAGGGCATAGGTCACTACATGCGTATCTTCCACGTTGAGAACAAAGCAGATATCGGCCAGCTTTTTCTTGCGGTCGCGGTGGTTCACGTGATGCAGCAGCGAGACGTCAAAAGCGCCCATATCCGGCTCTCCGGCTGCGGCCATGCAGCGCACCATCCACTTGTTAAACGCGTTGCCGGTCATGATCAGCGCGTACTCCAGCTCTGACAGTTCCGCGCAGCGCTCCGACACCAGATGGCGGGAGGAGACGATCCGGCCATCGTTGATATCGTTGCAATCTGGTGAAGCACTCTTTTTCGAGGTCATAACGTTCCTTAGCCAGAAATGTAAACTCGTCGATAAAATAAGAACATTTTATTGATAATTTGTTTACATGTTTTTGAGGTTCAGATATAGCTTTTTAGCGCAGGTTTTGTGAAGCCTGACGAAAAACACAACATCGCTCGCCGCAAATTAAAAAAATAGCCGTCGGCGCGCAACGCTCACTTTCGATAGGGTAAACGTTATGGACGGTACTACGCTGTTGCCGCTGATCGGGATACCGATCGTGGTCATTGGTTTTGCACTGCGCTTCAACCCGCTGCTGGTCGTTGTGGTAGCGGGGCTGGCAACGGGCCTGCTGGTCGGGATGGATTTCGGGATGCTGCTGGAGACCTTTGGCGAGAAGTTCGTCAATAGCCGATCGCTGGCGACCTTCATCCTGATCCTGCCGGTAATTGGTCTGCTGGAATATTACGGGCTTAAAGAGCGCGCCCAGGCCTGGGTGGCGAAGATCGCCAGCGCCACCTCGGCGCGTATTCTGATGCTCTACTTCGTGGCGCGTGAAGGCACCGCCGCGCTGGGGCTGATGTCGCTGGGCGGCCATGCCCAGACGGTACGCCCGCTGCTGGCCCCGATGGCCGAAGGGGCAGCGCTGAACGAATACGGCGAACTGCCGCAGCACATTCGCGACAAAATCAAGGCCCATGCCGCGGCGTGCGACAACATCGCGGTCTTCTTTGGGGAAGATATCTTTATCGCCTTCGGTGCGGTGCTGCTGATTGACGCGTTTCTGAAGGAAAACGGGATCGAAGGGATCGAGCCGCTGCACATCGGCCTGTGGGCCATTCCCACCGCCATTGCGGCATTGATTATTCATATGACGCGCCTGCTGCGCCTGGATGCCAGCATCCGCCGCGACGTCATGGCCTGGCGTGCAGAGCAGGGTACGCAGGGGGCCGCGCAATGATGACGCTTATCACCATTAACCGCGTGTATTACCTGATCGGCTTTGTTGTGATGCTGCTGGTTGTCATGACCCTGCGCGACCGCGCTAATCCGAAGCGTTTTACCACCGCGCTGTTCTGGTTTTTATTCGGCGGGATCTTCCTGTTCGGTGACCTGATGGTTCAGGAGTTGGGCAAATCGCTGGCGTACCGGATCGTTGGCGGTTGCGTTATCGCTATCGCGCTGTTGGCGGGTTTTGGCCTGGTCGGGAAAGGCCACTATAAAATGGCCTCCGACGAGGAGCGCATTGCCTCGTCAAACCGCCTTAAAAACTGGCTGTTCCTGCCCGCGTTGATGATCCCGGTGGTGACGGTAATCGGGACGCTGTTCCTGAAGGGGGTGTCGATTGGCGGTGTTTACCTTCTCGACCAGAAACAGCTCACTCTGGCGGCGCTGTGCGTGGCCTGCGTCGCGGCGATCCTCACCGGCTGGTGGCTGACCAAAGGCACGCCGCTGCACGCCATTCGTCAGTCCCGTCGTCTTGTCGATACCATCGGCTGGGCGGTGATCCTGCCGCAGATGCTGGCCATGCTCGGCGGCGTGTTCGTGGCGGCCAATACCGGTGATTCGGTACAGAAGGTGGTGAGCCTGTTCGTGAACCCGGACAGCCGCTTCATGCTGGTGGTCATTTACTGCGTGGGGATGGCGCTGTTTACCATGATCATGGGTAACGCCTTTGCGGCCTTCCCGGTGCTGAGCGCGGGGATCGCCTTGCCGTTCCTGATCAACGTGCATCACGGCAACCCGGCGCCGCTGCTGGCGATCGGCATGTACGCGGGCTACTGCGGCACGCTGATGACGCCGATGGCCGCGAACTTCAATATCGTTCCCGCCGCGCTGCTGGAGCTGAAAGACAAATATCAGGTGATCAAGATCCAGATCCCGACCGCGTTAACCCTGCTGGTGGTGAACGTGTTCCTCATGTATTTCCTCGTGTTTCGCTAAGGAGCTGTTATGGAATTGACGCAACATCAGGCTGACGCGTTTGCCCGCATGCCTTTAACCTATTTGCGCCAGGAATACCCGAACCACATCATGCATCTGCTGAATGATGACGGTGACGTTCTGCCGCCTCGCGAGCTGCACCCGATTTTCTACGGCTGTTTCGACTGGCACTCGGCGGTGCACGGCTACTGGCTGCTGCTGCGCTGCGTGCGCCTCTATCCTGATCTACCGTGTCGGAATGACATCGTCGCGCTTTTCGACGAGCATCTGACCGACGAGAACGTGGCGAAGGAGCTGGCCTATTTCACCGCGCCGTTCCGCGCCTCGTTTGAGCGGCCGTATGGCTACGGATGGCTGCTGGCGTTGGCCCAGGAGCTGAAACAATCGTCGCTGCCGCAGGCCACAGGCTGGTACCAGACGCTGGAGCCGCTCACCCAGGATATTCGCAACCGGCTGGTGGATTACCTCAGCAAGCTAACCTATCCGATCCGCGTCGGAACGCACTACAACACGGCGTTTGCCCTCGCGCTGGGGCTGGACTACGCCCGAGCCGTGGAAGATACCGCGCTTGAGCAGGCGATTGTGACGGCGGCGGAGCGGTTTTATTTCGCCGACACGCGCTACCCGGCTCACTACGAGCCGGGTGGTGATGAGTACATCTCTGGTGCGCTGACGGAAGCGCTGCTGATGAGCAAGGTCGCAGAGAATTTCCCGGCCTGGTTTGACGCGTTTCTGCCGGATATCGGCTCCATTGCGGCGCTGATGAAGCCGGCGGAAGTGAGCGACCGTACCGACCCGAAAATTGCCCATCTGGATGGGTTAAACCTCAGCCGCGCCTGGTGTATGAAGCATATTGCCAGGGCGCTTCCGGTAAACCACCCGGCCCAGCAGGCCTTGCGTGATGCCGTGGCAAAACACCTGGCGGCAAGCGTCGGGCACGTGGTGGGCAGCCACTACAGCGGCGGGCACTGGCTGGCGAGCTTTGCGTTGCTGGCGCTTGAATAAACGAACGAGTCGTCTTTTTTGCCGGGTGGCAGCTTTGCCTTACCCGGCCGTTGTCCCGTACAAACGTAGCGCCGCCGGGCGATTCAGGCTGATGCCCGAACCGCAGGGCGCAGCCTGCTCAGGCTAAACAAAACCGATCCCGTCGAGGCGATGACGGCGATCCACAGTGCCAGATGCACGGCCCGATCGTGGTCTGATCCCGTCGTCGCAAGCAGCACCCCCACCGCGGCGGCCCCCAGACATTGTCCGAACGTCCTGACGATAGACAACACCCCTGAGGCATAGCTGGCATATTCCCGCGCCACGTTAGCGAGCATCTCCCGGTTATTGGGGCTCTGGAAGCAGCCAAACCCAATCCCGCAAACCAGACTGCGCAGGCAGATATTCCATACGGACGGATTTTCCGGCAACGTCGCCAGCAGGACCAGCCCACCGACAAAAATCATCAGGCCGATAGTCGAGATCAGCGGCGCGGAAAGGGTATCTGCCCAGCGCCCCGCGTGCGGTGCGATCAGCACGATGCCCATTGGCCACGGGGTGAACAGCAGCGCCGAAACCACCGGGCTGAAGCCATACACGCTCTGAAAGAGGAACGGCAGCGCGACAAAGGTGATGCCCTGGCTGACAAACGAGGCCAGCGAGGTCAGGGCGGCGAAGGTGAAGCGTCCGTTTCTGAACATAACGGGCGGCAGTATGGGACTGCGCGCGCGCCGAATACGCCAGACGAAGGCGATAGCGCTGACCAGCGTGAGAAGCCCCCAGCCAGCGGCTGCCGGGTTAATGCCTGGCGTTATGTGCTGAAGGCTGTCGGCCAGCATGATTGCAGAACCTAACAGCACGGCGGAGAGCGCGGCGCCCGGCGCATCAAAGGGGGAGCGGTCAACGTCCGACTGGCGCGGCAACGCCCGCCATGCCAGCAACAGGGCAATACTGCCCGGAACAAGGTTAATGGCGAACAGCCACTGCCAGCTCAGCGCGTCCAGTATCGTCCCGCCCAGCACAGGGGCAATTGCCGTGCTGGCGGCGATAAGCAGGGCGTGCAGCCCCAGAATGCGGCCAAGCAGTCGACCCGGAAAAACGGAACGCAGGATCGCCGGGGCGATACTCAGGGTAGCCGCGCCGCCGATGCCCTGCAGAATACGCATCCCGATCAGCATGTCGGGCGTTTTCGCCAGCGCGCAGCCGAGTGAGGTGAGCGTAAAGGTGGCAAGCCCGGAAAGAAAAACCGGTCGAAAGCCCACGCGCGCCGCCAGCGCCGCGAAGATGGCCAGCGTCATTGCCGCCGATAGGAGATAACCGTTGGCAAACCACACCGCAACGTTCGCGGGGACCTGCATCGCCCTTGCCATGGAGGGCAGCGCGATGTTGATCATGGTGCCGTCAAAGACGCCCATCAGCGTGGTGGTCATGACGGCGGCCATCACCCGGGCGCGTTCATGACCGGGTAAGCCTTCATCGCCGGGCTGGTTTGAAAAGAGCGTCATCGTCGTTACTCCGCATAAGAATAGTGATGACGAAACTATAATCATGAGGTATACAGGGCGGAAGACGCAGTACTTGCACTTTATCGTTGCATAAGACGCCTTATCTGAGGAGCCATCGTGTCCGATCCTGACTTTAACCTTCTGGTTGCGCTCGACGTTCTGCTGGCCGAAGCCAGCGTGGCTGGCGCGGCGCGGCGCTTAAACCTGAGCACCTCCGCCATGAGCCGCACCCTGAGCAGGCTGCGGGAGGTGACAGGCGATCCTATCCTGGTGCGGGCCGGTCGGCAGATGGTGCTGACGCCCTGGGCCGAAGCCACCCGGGACCGGGCCAGAAGCGCCGTGCATGAGGCAAGGGCGGTACTGCAACCCTCCACGGAAACGCTGAATGTTGAGCGTATGGAGCGCCTGTTCACCATACGTGCCAACGACGGCTTTGTGGTGGCGTTTGGGCCACTGCTCATTGCCGCAGTGGCGGCGGTGGCGCCCGACGTCTGCATTCGCTTTTCGCCGAAACCTGAGAAAACGTCGCGCTATCTGCGAGAGGGGCTGGTTGACCTGGAGATCGGCGTGCAGAGCAATATGGGGCCTGAAATTCGTCTGCAACGGCTCTTTCAGGACCGGTTTGTTGGCGCGGTGCGCCAGGGGCATCCGCTGGCCTCGCTGTCGTCAGTCAGCCTGGAGGATTATGTCGCCTGGGGGCACGTGGTGGCCTCGCCCGAAGGCTCCCTGCACGGATTTGTCGATGAGGCGCTGGCGGAACGCGGGATGAAGCGCAAAATTGCCAGCGTGGTGCCAGGGTTTCCGACGGCGTTATCGGTGGCGCTGGTCTCCGATCTCGTTGCCATGGTGCCGGCGCTCTATCTGCTCAATCAGCCGATGACCGAGCGCGTGCACGTCTTTGAACTGCCGTTTAAAACCCGGAGCATTACGGTGTCACAGATGTGGCATCCGCGCATGGAAAAGGACCCGGCGCATCGCTGGCTCAGAGAAAAGGTGTTGGAGGTGTGCCGCGCTGTACGCTGAAGGCTCAGGCCACTTTTTTCGGCAAGGGGAGAATGAAGCGCGTCGATACCGCATCCTATTGTCCCGTATGGAAGCGCTATTTCACAACCCCAGCGGCCTGGCCTCCTGTATGAACTCAATCAGAAGGCGAAGCCCGGTCGGCAGTTGCCGGCGGCTTGAATAATAGATATAAAAACCTTCCAGTGCTTTTCCAGTGATCTCTTAATGGTGTTATGAGTTTTTTTCACAGATGGGCGTAATCGTCAGTGGGTTTTACATACAAACTGCGTGGCCAACGGTGAATCCTCAAGACTGAGGAGGGATACCTCCTGAGACACGGCAACATTCTTATTTAACATAATATACATTATGCGCACCAACGTAATGCCAGTCAAAATCTGCCTTCCTACGGTCGTGATTCCCTGGGCATTGATAGTTTGTGAAATCCCAACTTCTACGTTTATCCAATGTTAAAAGACGTTTGATATACTCCTGGCTTTGACCACCGCTGCTGTAGACTTATGGAAATCGAACTCAATAAAAGCTTCAAAGAAAGGATTTTCCACGCTGTCATTTTTGAAGTGACGGCCAACGTTATCATCGCGCTGTCTCTTGCGTGGCTGATGAACGTTTCGGTACTCCAGTCGGGTTCGTTGTCGGTGATATCTGCACTTACCGCAACGGTCTGGAATTTTGTCTTCAATAAGCTCTTTGACGCCCTGCAGAAAAAACATCAGTTCCAACGAACGTTTCTCGTTCGCGCCATCCATGCAGTTGGGTTTGAAACGGGCCTTATCATCTCCTTAATCCCTGTGGCCATGTTCATGCTGAATTTGACGATCGCGGAGGCATTTTTTGTTGAGATTGGCCTTGTACTGTTTTTCCTGCCATACACGATGCTTTTTAACTGGCTCTATGATTATCTGCGTTGGACATTCGTAGGGAGTAAACGGTCTGCTTTGTAGCGAGTATTGATATCGGTCACATTCACAACCCCTTGATCGTATTGGACTCCACTCTCTTTCTATACTTCTCATTTCACCATCACTTTTGAGGAGTCCATAATGTTTGATCATGTAAAATTCGGCGTCAGCGATTATGAGAAAAGTAAAACCTTCTTCCTCATGTCGCTTCAACCGCTCGGTGTCGAACTCGTTGATGAAGGTTCTCCTGACTATGGCGTCGAAATGAGTTCCGGCGATGTTTCTCTTTGCCTTTTTCAGTCGAATGATAAACCCGCTCCGCTTCATCTGGCCTTTGTGGCCACGACACGCCAGCAGGTTGATGACTTTTACCATGCAGCGCTGCGCGCAGGCGGACGCGACAATGGCGCACCGGGATTGCGCTCCTACGGTAAAAATTACTATGCCGCATTTGTCATTGCGCCTGATGGTCATAATATCGAAGCGGTATGCCATGCCCCCGAAGAAAGATAACTTAATTTCACTCGCTTGCGAGTACCCGCGCCAGCCAGTTTTCTGGCTGGCTCACGCTCAGGCCAACACGACCGATACCCCTTTTTCCGATACCGCATTGACCCAGCCGCGGTCGGTATCGCCTTCGACGACAATCGTATTCGCCAGCGCCACATCGCCAATAACAAATGATGACGCCGTATTTATTTTTTCCGGCGACGCCAGGACAACCGTCTCGGCGGCTCTGCCGGAAAATGCACGTTTGATGCACGCCTCTTCGAAATCTCCGGTCGTCAGCCCTGCTTCCGGATGGATACCGGTCACGCCCATAAAGAATAGATCCGCATGAATGTTTTCGATACCTTCGATGGCCGCCGCGCCGACGGCGACAATCGAGTGTTTATACAAACGGCCGCCGATCAGAATCACCTCGATGGAAGGATGATTAACAAGCCCCAGGGCAATGCTCGGACTGTGCGTCACCACGGTAATACGCAGGTCACGCGGTAAAAAAGCGATCAATTCTGAAGTGGTCGTTCCACCGTCAACGATCACCACCTGGCCCGAAGAAATCAGCTGCGCCCCCTTCTGCGCCACCTTTCTTTTGGCATCCATTTTAACGGACTGTCGTTCCGCGAAAGGCACAGTAGCGGAAGACGACGGCAGCGCGCCGCCGTGAACCCGCTGTAAACGCCCTTCTGCCGCCAGCTCGCGCAAATCGCGTCGGATGGTGTCTTCAGAGACGTCGAAGAGAACGCTAAGTGCTTTTGACTGGACCTGTCCTTCGGCGCCGAGTTTTTCAAGGATCAACTGTTTTCGCTGACTGGTGAGCATGATGTATTCCTGATGTTGCATGTTTAATCTTGAAAATGCACGATAATGCTGATATTGATAGTTACTCTACGTAAGGAGGACGAAACGTGCAATCAAAACGTGCAGATGTGCGCATCATTGACAGTGAAACCCTGTCCGATAACTGGTACTTACTTAAAAAATATACCTTTGACCTGCAAAGACGCGATGGCGAATGGCAGCGGCAAACGCGTGAAGTTTATGACCGGGGGAACGGCGCCACGATCCTGCTCTACAACCGTGACCAAAAAACGGTGATTCTGACCCGCCAGTTCCGCTTCCCGGTCTTTATTAATGGCCATGAGGACAATCTGATTGAGGCGGCGGCCGGCCTGCTTGATAACATGGATCCGGAAAGCCGCATTAAAGCAGAGGCGGAAGAAGAGACCGGGTTTAACGTGTCGAGCGTGCAGAAAATCTTTGAAGCCTACATGAGCCCAGGCTCCGTCACGGAGAAACTCTATTTCTATCTTGCCGAGTATCAGCCGAAGGACAAAACCAGCGCAGGCGGCGGTATCAAAGCGGAGGGAGAAGATATCGACGTGCTGGAAATGCCCTTTGAAGAGGCCTTGCGGGGAATTGATACGGGCAAAATCGTCGACGGAAAAACCATCATGCTGCTCTACCATATTGCACTGAAAGGCATTCTGTAACCTGCCGCTCGCCCGACGCCTGTCCCGGTGCAGGTGTCGGCCTGTGCTATCCTTGCTGAAACACGCAAAACGGAGATCTAAAGATGGCCGACTGGAACCCTTCGCTTTATCTGCAATACGGCGCTGAACGAACGCGCCCTGCCGCCGAGCTGCTTGCCAGAATTCCCCTGAGTGACGTTGCCACCATCGCCGATTTGGGCTGCGGGCCGGGAAACAGCACCGCGCTGTTGCAGCATCGCTGGCCAAAAGCGCAGATTGTCGGCGTCGATAACTCACCGGCTATGCTGGAAGAGGCGCGCAGCGCACTGCCCGACTGTCAGTTCGTTGAGGCCGATATCCGCCAGTTCAGGCCAGGCCAGCCGTTGAACCTCATCTATGCGAACGCATCCCTACAGTGGATACCTGACCATTACGATCTCCTGCCGCATCTGGCGTCACTGCTCACGCTCAATGGCGTGCTGGCGATCCAGATGCCGGACAACTGGCTTGAACCCACGCATGTGGCGATGCGTGAAGTGGCGCTGGAGCAAGGCTACCCGGACCGTGGCCGCGAGCCGCTGCCTGGCGTGCATGCCTATTACGATATTTTATCGGAGGCCGGCTGCGATGTGGATATCTGGCGGACAACCTATTTCCATAAAATGAGTTCGCACCAGGCCATTATTGACTGGGTCAGCGCGACCGGTTTGCGCCCGTGGCTCCAGGAACTGAACGAGAGCGAGCAGCAACGTTTCCTGAAACGCTACCATGAACTGCTGGAAGAGCAGTATCCGCTCCAGGAAAACGGGCAGATACTGCTGGCTTTTCCTCGACTGTTTATGGTTGCCCAGCGTCAGCCCTGAACGGCGCTATGAACGGGCCTCTTTGAGCAGCTGCTGGATAACCTTTTCCTGCTGCTCATAATTCCCTTCGCCAAACGAGGTATAGCGTAGCTGACCTTTAGCATCGAAATAGTAGTGCGCGGGCCAGTACTGGTTGCCGAAAGCGTTCCAGATCTGATAGTTGTTGTCCGTCACAACCCGGTACGGCAGCTGCCATTTATTTACCGCGTTTTTCACCGAGGCGATCGGTTTCTCCCATGGGTATTCAGGCGTGTGTACCCCTATGACGACCAGGCCCTGAGACTGGTATTTTGTTGCCCAGTCGCGCACGTACGGAAGCGTATGCTGGCAGTTAATGCAGTCCCAGGTCCAGAAATCGATCAGAACCACCTTCCCGCGCAGTGATTCAGACGTGACAGGGTCACCATTTACCCACCCTGTTCCACCGCTTAATGAAGGCAGCTGGCTGCTGGGCTCGGTCATGACGACCGGTTGAAGCTTCGCTGGTTGCGCGGCGGGCTTTGCCAGATTCAGCAGCGCGGTTTCAAGACGATCCGCGACGCCGTTTGCGCCTTGCAGAAAAGACGTCATCCCCGTTGCGTTAAAGACAACGGCCGCTAACATCACCACGCCTGCCCCCTGACGTATTTTTTCCATCAGCGCCGATCTTGCTCTCAGCGGCGCCATCAGCGTGCGGCCTCCGAAAACGAGCAGGCCCAGCATCAGCGCGCAGCCGCTACCATAGGCGGCCAGCAAGGCTCCTGTGGCAATGGCCGAGTGTCCGGCAATATTGATGCTGAAAATGGCGCCCAGAATCGGTCCCGCGCAGGGAGACCAGAGCAGCCCGACGGCAAGCCCGGCCAGAAAAGCCGATGCCATACCACGCGTTTGCCCGCTTCGGGCGTTGAGGACATTTCCCGCGCTGACTGCCGGCCCGGCGATACGCTGGGCAAAGGCCGGAAAAAGTAAGGCCAGCGCGGCCGTGGCCAGGACGATAAGCGCGATCCAGCGCCCGACGATAGTTGCCTCTGCTATCCACTCGCTGGCGACGGTGACGACCATCGCCACCAGGGTGAACATGACGATCATCCCCGCGAGCAGCGCCAGAATATGTCGCCGCTGCCCCTGAAAACCGGCGAACAGGAGAGGAATTACCGGGAGCGTACATGGACTGAGCAGGCTTATCATCCCGCCCAGGAAAGCAATTATCAGAAACATAGATACCTCACAATACAAGTCCTGCGACGCTGCAGTGAGGCTATTTCATCGTGCGGATGTGTTCAGGATATGTGTAAAAGCGTGGGTTTTTGTCTGGCTCTGTATCGGCCACGCGGGGAGATACAGAACCGTACAATTAAAGGCGCGGGAGAGTAATCGAAACGTCCAGCCCGCCCTCTGCGCGGTTCGCCAGCTTTAGCTTTCCGTCCAGCTGAGCGGTGAGCTGCGCTGCGATCGCCAGGCCGAGCCCTGTCCCGCCGGTGTCGCGGTTGCGTGATGTTTCTACCCGATAAAACGGCTGTAATACCGCCTCCAGCTCGGCATCCGGTATCCCCGGCCCGCCGTCTATGATGTGAATCACCACCTCTCCGGCAACCGAGTCATCAATGCTAATGGTGGCATAGTCGCCAAATTTCAGGGCGTTATCCAGCAGGTTGGTCATCACCCGGCGCAGCGCCTGTGGACGCGTGACGATGGGCAAACGGTTTTCGCCTGCCTGAAACTGCACGTTTTTACCGATGTCCTGATAATCGCAGGCGATGCTGTTTATCCAGGCGTTAAGCTCCAGCTTCAGCGAGGTCTCTTCCAGTGATTCTGATGACCGGGCATACGCAATACCCTCCCGCACCAGACGCGACATGTTATCAAGGTCGTTTAAGAGCTTGTCGCGCAGGTCAGGCTGATCCGCCATTTCAACACGAAGCTTCATGCGGGTAATGGGGGTCTGGAGATCGTGCGATATGGATGCCAGGATCTGCGCCCGCTCCCTGAGATAGGACTGAATGCGCGCCTGCATCGCGTTGAAGGCATGTGCTGCCCGCTGCACCTCGACTGGCCCCTTTTCCGTCATTGGCATGTTGGCGGCCGGGTCCAGGGAGTCTACCGCGCGGGTAAACTGTGAAAAAGGCCGTATCACCTGGCGTACGGCGATCCAGGAGCAGGCAGCCAGCACGAGCAGCTGCAGAATAAGAACAACGGGCAGCCAGCTGGCGACCGGCGGCATCCGTGGGATCAGGTCAATGGTCAGCGGCGCGCCATCATGTAGCGTGAGATGCGCCTGGATATGTGAAATGGCGCCGGGAACGGCGGTGAAGCTGAGCGGGTACTGTTCCGCAAGCGTCGCTTTTAAGGTTTGGATGGCGTCCCGGGAACGCTTATCCGTCGGCGCGTTCCCGGGCTCTCCCGGCCCCAGAATATAGCGATAGTTACCCCGTTCAAGGCGCGGCAACCAGGCCGCGCGCTCGCTGGCGGGTAAGCGGTCTAAAATAGCCACGCTGGTCGCGACATCGTATTCCAGATTACCGAGCATCACCGTTCGGGCGCTGTGCATTCGCTCTATCATGACCAGCGTCAGGCTCAGGGCATTGGCGAGCAACAGGCCGGGCAGCACGACGATCAGCAAGCGGGCCAGCAGCGAGCGAGGCCAGAGCGTCATTCGTTAGCCTCTTTGATGGTGACCGGCATGGTAAACACATAGCCCTCGCTGCGCACGGTTTTGATATACGCGGGCGTGCGGGCATCTTCATTCAGACGCTGGCGAACCCGGCTAACCAGGAGGTCGATTGAGCGTTCAAACAGCTCGGCGTCACGCCCCTGCGTCAGGTTGAGCAGCTGATCGCGGGTCAGCACCCGCTGCGGGTGGTCAAGGAAAACGCGCAGCAGGCGATACTCCGCCCCGCTGAGCGCCACAATCACCCCTTCCGGGTCGATCAGGTGGCGGGCAACGGTATCGAGCTGCCATTCGCCGAACGTCACCAGCCGCCCTGCTTCCGTCACCTGTAAATTGGGCGGCATCGTGCGAAAACGGCGTAAAATCGCTTTGATACGCGCCAGCAATTCTCGCGCGACGAAAGGCTTTACGACGTAATCGTCGGCTCCCATTTCCAGACCCAGGATCCTGTCCGTCTCCTCGTTGCGCGCCGTCAGCATCAGGATGGGCAGATCTTTATATTTCCCGACGCGTAATTGCCGGCACAGCGTAAGCCCGTCGTCGCCGGGCATCATAACGTCCAGCACCACCAGGTCGATATGCTGCTTGTCCAGCACGACGCGCATCTCTTTGCCGTTTGCCGCGCCAGAGGCGCGATAACCGGACTTAACGAGATAGTCGATAATCAGTTCTCGAATATCCCTGTCGTCATCGACGACAAGGATATGATCAATATGCTCCACCGAAATCTCCAGACCGAAGGGTAACGTACTGAAAATAGCACATTTCAGAGTTTGTCAGCGTCAACAACTGCCTTGACGAAATCCTGCGGATCTTCCTGAGGCGGATTGTGCCCCACGGTTGCGCCGAAGGTACGGTGTTCATACTTACCGGTGAATTTACCCGCGTAGGCCTGCGGTGCCGGATGCGGCGCCCCGTTGTTTCCGCCTTCGATGGTGATCGTCGGAACGGTGATATTCGGCAGCGTGGCCAGTTTTTGCTCGTAGGCGTCGTATTTGCGCTCGCCTTTTTCCAGCCCTAAGCGCCAGCGATAGTTGCTGAGCGTTACCGCAACGTGATCCGGGTTATCAAGGGATTTGGCGCTGGCGTTAAAGACAGCGTCGCTAAATTTCCAGTCAGGTGAGGCCTGAGACCAGATCAAACGAGCGAAGTCATGCGTGTTTTTGGCATAGCCTTCAGCGCCGCGCTCGGTGGCGAAATAGAACTGATACCACCACTGCTGCTCCGCTTTTGGCGGCAACGGCTGTTTGCCAATCTGCTGGCTGCTGATGAGATAACCGCTTACCGAAACGAGCGACTTAACGCGCTCTGGCCACAGCGCCGCAACGATATCGGCCGTACGGGCACCCCAGTCATAGCCTGCAAACACCGCCTGCTTGATATTCAGGGTGTCCATCAGATTTACGATATCTTTCGCCATCGCGGAAGGCTGGCCGTTGCGCGGCGTTTTTGCCGACAGGAAGCGCGTAGTGCCGTAGCCGCGCAGAGAAGGCACAATCACGCGGTAGCCTTTTGCCGCCAGCGCAGGCGCGACTTCAGCGTAGCTGTGAATATCGTAGGGCCAGCCGTGTAACAGAATGACCGGTTGGCCGTCTTTAGGACCAATGTCGACATACCCGACGTTAAGATCGCCGGCGTTAATTTGCTGTGGACGATCGAAAGCCGCCGCGAAGTTAGTGCCGGTGACTTCGGCCTGACATGACATGACGGTGCCAAGGGAAACGGTGAGAGCAAGCGTTGAATAAGCGAGTTTGCTGAACATGTTGGTATCTCCGGTTGAGTACAATTCACGGGGATATAACAACAGTTCAATGTATAGCGGATATGTGCGGAAACGCGTTTATTGCAAGCCTGTGTATGTATCTGGAACACGGATACAGTGTGATACAAACACAGGCATTTTTGCCTTAAAGGGAGAGACGATAGCGGACGTAATCGTCAGCGTCACCGTATCGATCGTAGAGTTTACGTGCCGGATTGTTCTCCCGGGTAACCCAGTAGAGCTTTGACCACCCTTCGCGCTTGCCTTCCGCTATCAAGGCATCAATAAGCGCCTTACCCGCTCCCGCGCCGCGCTCGGCTGCATCAACAAACAGATCTTCCAGGTAGCAGATGGGCGCGGTTGACCAGGTTCCTTCGTGCAGAACACACATTGCGAAACCGATGACCTTTGCGTCTTTCTCTACCACGCGGCAGAACATCGGTGAATGCGTTGAGAGCGCCCTTTCCCATGTCGATGCGGTAACGGACTCTTCGAGGTAGCAATCATAAAAATGGGTATAGCCATCCCACAGCGGTCGCCACTGGGGATAGTCGTCTTCGCGTAGAGGTCTTACCGTGACAGCCATGCGTTCCTCACATTACAAGTCGATTACCATTTCAAAACAGCGTAAATCAGCCCCCGCCATACGCGAGTGATGATAGTTTTCGCGCAGCGTCACAACAATATTTCGCCATGAAAGAGACGTTGCCCATTTTTGGTAGTGAATAACCACAGCACGCCTCACCAGAATGTGATAGAGATGAAAATACCAGAATGCAAACAAAAACATAACGCTTAAATAAGGAGATCCGCAGATGACAATAGCGACCCTCACGACAGAACGTCTCCTGCTGAAACCGCTGGTCGCCGAAGATGCGGTTCAGATTCAAAAGCTGTATCCGCGCTGGGAGATCGTTCGCTATTTGGTCTCTTCCGTGCCCTGGCCCTACCCGGATAATGGCGCGGAAAACTATGTGAATAACGTCGCGCTGCCGGATATGGCAAAAGGGATAGCCTGGATCTGGAGCATTCGCCGTCGTGAGGTGCCGGATGCGTTGATGGGGATTATCTGTCTGTACGATGTTGACGATAATAACCGCGGATTCTGGCTGGCGCCGGAGTTTCAGGGACAGGGATATATGCGTGAGGCCAGCATTGCCGCGACGGATTACTGGTTTAATACGCTCAACAAACCCGTTTTGCGGGCGCCGAAGGCCGCCGCGAACAGCCGCTCCCGTCGTATTTCAGACAGCAGCGGCATGCGGCTCATCAGAACGGAAAAGAAAGCCTACGTCAGCGGGATATTGGACTCCGAACTGTGGGAGATCACCCGCGACGAGTGGAACGCCCATCAGGTCAGCTGATAGTATTTATCCGGCATCAGCCTTTCCGGAATGTTCTCTTCATCGTTCATCTGCAGCAGATCGCGTTCCATCATGTTGCAGATGGCGTCCAGCGGAAGGTCGTTATCTTCTGTGCCAAACGGGTCTTCCAGCTCTTCCGCCAGGGTGTCCAGCGAGATAAAGGTGTATGAGATCAGCGCCGAGACAAACGGCGTCATGTAGTGCAGATCCACAACCAGCGCGAACGGCAGCATGATGCAGAACAGATACACCGTGCGGTGCAAAATCAGCGTATAGGCAAACGGCACTGGCGTTGTCGCAATCCGTTCACAACCGGAAAGGACGATGGACATATCGTTGAGGCGGTTGTTCAGGCTGTGGAACAGGATGTCCGAAAGCTGGCCGTTACGCCGCCGCACGGCCAGCCACTCCCCCATGACCAGCAAAATACGGTTCGCCGGCGAGTTGGCGCCCATTACCTGAGCTAGAACGTCCGGGGAAAGATAGCGAGAGAGCTGGTCAGCGTTCATTTCCCGGCGCAGGGTCATACGCAGGCAGTTGGCAAAGGCGATCTGCAGGCGGACAAATTCCCCCAGGTACTTATCGTCCGGCAAGGTGTTTTTTACCTCGCGAAACAGCGAGCGTGCCGCTATCATCAGTTGCCCCCACAGCTGGCGAGCCTCAACGTAGCGTGAATAGCAGGCGTTGTTTCTGAAACCAAGAAAGATTGCGATCGCCACGCCGAGAATGCTAAATGGCGCCACGGTAAATCTGATGCCCAGCGAGGTATACCACGGCAGCATCAGGATGACGGCGATAGAAAGCAGGAAGTTGAGCAGCAGTCGGGTATAGATTTTGGGGAGTACCGAACCGTGCCAGACGAAAATCAGTTGTAGCCAGTGCTGTTTAGGACGAACAATCATAGTGAGTTTCAGGCAAGAAAAGAGCGTGGCTATTAAACGTGATCCCCATCACGGTTGCAAGCATGTTAACGGAACATTGCATTCTCTCACCTGAAGAATGAAAACCGCACGGTGCTGCATTTGATTTTAAAAACAGGGTAAATAGTATGTTGTAACTAAAACAGTGCCTGTTTAAACCCGGCCGAAGCCGGGTCACGTAATTAGCAAAGCGGCTTCACCGCTGCGCGCATGCCCTTCAGCAGAATGGCATCCAGATCCCGCGTCACCTGATCAACCAGACCGTCCACCTTCGTCAGGTCCTGCTCCCAGTGCGCTTCTACGCTCAGCACGGCGTGCACCAGTTCGCGGGTAGCGAGCTGATTATCGCGATGCTGCGCCCATAGCTGTTGATAACGTTCCAGCCAGAACGCATCATCCTGCACCGGATAGTTCTCTCCGTTACGCTCCGCGCGATAAAATGCGATCAGTGCCGCTAACGCAAACGTCAGACGCGCTGGCAGTTGACCTGAGGCCTTCTGCCCTGCCAGCAGCTGCGGAAGAATACGCGTGCGATACTTGGTCATGCCGTTGAGCGCGATGGAAAGCAGCTGGTGTCTGATGTAGGGATTTCGAAAACGCCCTGTTACCGCGCTGGCGAACGACTCCAGTTCGCTGCGGGGCAAATCGAGAACCGGAATAATCTCCTCATAAATTGCTTTTTCGACGAAAGCGCACACGTCTTCATCATTCATCGCCTCGCCAACCGTATCCAGCCCGGCCTGATAGGCCACCGGTACCAGCGCCGTGTGCGCACCGTTAAGAATGGCGACTTTACGCTCTTTATAGGGCTTGATGTCGTCGACAATCAGCACGTTTAACGGGTACTTATCCAGGCGCAGTTCACCAGCCAGCGAGGCTGGCCCCTGAATTACAAACAGGTAAAAGTGTTCAGCCGTGTCCAGGAACCCATCCTGATAACCCAGCCCGGCCTCAAGCGTGCCCACTTCATCCCGCGGGTAACCGGTCACGATACGGTCAACCAGCGTTGAGCAGAAGTGGTTTGCCTCGTTCAGCCACTGGATAAAGGCGGCAGGCAGCGCCCACTCCTGGGCATAGCGCAACACAAGTTCACGCAATGCGTCACCGTTGTAGTCAATCAGTTCACACGGAATGATTACCCACCCCTTGTCAGGCGCGCCGTTAAAGTGGCTAAAGCGCTCCAACAGCAGGCGCGTTAGCTTCGCCGGGTAGCTGACGGCAGGCGCATCGTCGAACTTATCCCCCGCGTGATAGCTGATTCCGGCTTCGGTGGTGTTCGAGAAAACAAAGCGCATATCCGGACTGTGTGCCAGTTTCAGAAAGGCGTCGTAATCGTCGTAGACGCTGATTTCACGGTTAACAGAGCGGATAAGTCGGGCTTCGCTCACCTCTTCGCCCTGCTCATTCAGGCCACGAATGATGGTGGTGTACAACCCATCCTGCGTGTTCAGCGACGGCGGGAAGTCGCTTTGAATAGGACGAACGATAACCACACCGGCGTTGAGATCGGTATGTTCATTCAAAAGGTCAATTTGCCAGTCGACAAACGCACGCAGGAAATTGCCTTCGCCAAACTGAATAATGCGTTCGGGGTACTGCGCACCGGGAAAATCACGACGGTTGAGCGTGTTCACAAGAGGGTTCCTTTTATGATTAGTCATACAGCCTGATAAGATTGGTACGATAACTTATCAAAACTTTACGACCAGAAACCCTGTTTCGATCAATCCCCGGCGTGGTTGTGAAAAAATTATAAGAATTTATAGAACACCGACGTGGCCGTCATAGCGCCGTCCGGCATCAGGGCGTAGCGCGGGATCTCACCGACCTTTTGCCAGCCGGCACGCTGGTAGAAGGTTTCGGCGCCGCTGCCGGTGGAGGTATCGAGCACCAGAACCGAAATGTTTCTGGCCCGGGCCTCAGCTTCCAGCGCTTCCATCAGCGCCATTGCGGCCCCTTTTCGACGCGCTTTTTCATGAACCAGCAGCTTTGCCACGTCCGCACGGTGCGGCTGGTTTTCCGGCTGGTCGGTAATCAGTTGCACCGTGCCGATGACGCCCTCCTGCGGATCAATACTGGCCAGCACCACGCGCTCGTTGCGCCCTACGCTGTCAGCTATGCCGAGCCAGAATGAACGGGCCTTCTCCAGGTTAAAGGGCAGCATAAAGCTGACGGATGCGCCGCCGTTTACGCAGTTTTCGAGGATCCCGGCCAGCGCATCAAGATGAGTGAGAATGTCGTCGCGGGTGAGGTTTTTGATGTGCAGTGAGGTATTCATTTTTTTGTCCTTACGTTGAATACCCTCACTTTGCATTTAACATTTCATTAACGCAAACGGAACGGTCATACGCTTTTGTTATGTCATCTGGCCCGCTGCCGCTGCTGCTTCATGGCATACATTTTTTCATCGGCATCTTTAAGCCACTGCAGCAGGTCGTTGCCGTTATGATCGAATTCGCTCAGCCCCCAGGAGAACAGAAGCGACCATGGATGTAGCTTGCGTGCATTGTAGTTTTCGACCTGCTCGGCGAGATACTGCATGGCAATCCACGCGCCCTTCTCATCCGTATCAGCAAACAGCACGGCAAACTCATCGCCACCAAAACGAACCAGCATATCCGCTTCGCGGAAAGAGGCGCGCATCAGCTGCGCCATGGTCTTTAACGCCTTATCCCCCTCTTCGTGCCCGTAGCGATCGTTAATCTCCTTGAAACGATCCAGATCCAGCCAGCCGAGCGTTAACGGCTCCGCCCGGCGTCGGGCGATGGAGAGCGTGAACCGCACGAGCTGGTTAAAGCCCCGTCGGTTGAATAATCCGGTCAATTCATCCGTGGTCGCCGCGCTGATTGCCGCAAACTCATCTTCAGCCAGCGCCCCCAAATCCCCCAGCACGGCGAGATCGGTCGCTGAGAACTCCCGCGGTGCGTAGTCAATCAGGCAAAGCGAGCCAACGCTTGCGCCGTTGCGTAAGCGCAGCGGAAAGCCTGCGTAAAACCGCACGCGAGGTTCGCCGGCCACCAGCGGGTTATCCGCAAAACGATCGTCCTGAAGCATATCCCCGACGATCAGCGGTGCTTCGGTGAGGATGGTATGGCCACAAAAAGAGATGTTGCGCGGAACGGAATCGGGTGCCTGCCCATCCGCCGACTTAACGATCAGCGTATGCTCATCAATAAGGTTGACCATGGCCAGCGGTACCTGGAAAAAGCGTTTTGCCAGACGCGTTAAGCGGTCAAACGCCGGGGAACTGTCAATCTCAAGCAGACCCGATTCGCGCAGCGCGTTAAGTCTGTCAATTTCATTTTCAGGTGTTGCAGGTGCTTTCATAATGTCTCCTGACGTAAAGCGTTACTCAAAGCGTAGCTTAAACCGAGACATTGTCAGCGTTCGACGTCCTGTTAAGCCGCTATCCATTTCACGTCAATGCGTTATGACGATTTGCTCGTCCGCCAGCCGGGTACGAGGCTGCAGGCGGTAAGCGCAGAACGCATTAAATATCATTTTTGGGCGTTCATCTGTATCACCAGCCAGCGGTGGATCACGCTGACGATATAATGTTGCTGCTGCGCGCTCAGCTGCACGCCCTGGGGAATGTTATGCCATTTTGCCAGACAGCCCCGGCAGCAGGTCGCGGTGGCATGCTGGGCGATAAACACCGGGTGGCCACGCATGGGCGTCTGCTTGCCGTCGTTTGCGGGTTGCGCGGGTGCAAGGCGTTTAGCGACAAAATCGGCGGCATGCTGGTCAATGGTTTCGGCGCCTTTGTCCCAGCAGTACTGTCGTTCCTTATTGCCCAAGCGGAAGCGCGAGCGAAACTTCGATCGCGCCAGGCGGGAAAAAAGGGGATCCAGGTCAGACATCAGTATACAGAACGTCCCAGGCGTTGGGTCAGCTTCTCCAGAACCGCCACGCCGGCAAGTGAATTTCCCGTTTCATCCAGCTCCGGGCTCCAGACGGCAATCGCCATTTCATGCGGCACAATCGCCACCACACCGCCGCCAACGCCCGATTTGGCCGGAAGGCCAACCCGCCAGGCAAACTCCCCGGCGTTCTGATACATGCCGCTGGTAGCCATCAGGGCGTTAACCTGCCGCGCCTGGAGCGGGGAAACCACCTCCTGATCGAGATGCGGCGCGTGCCCCTGGTGCGCAAGGAACAGAAACGTCTGGGCCAGCTCAACGCAGTTCATCTTCAGGGCGCAGTAATGGAAGTAGTTTTGCAGCACGGTCGCCACGTCGTTGTGGAAGTTACCGAAGGATTTCATCAGCCAGGCGATAGCCGCGTTGCGGGCGGAGTGTTCAAACTCCGAGCGCGCCACCACCGAATCATAGGCAATATCGTCCACGCCAGAAAGCTGACGAACAATCTCAAGCATTCGCTGACGCGGTGCGCTGAGGCGGCTTTGCAGCATATCGCAGACCACCAGCGCCCCGGCGTTGATAAAGGGGTTACGCGGTTTACCCTGCTCGATTTCGAGCTGAAGCAGTGAGTTAAAGGGCTGGCCGGACGGATCTTTTCCCACGCGCTGCCAGATCTCTTCTTCCTCATACTGGCGCATCGCCGCGACCAGACTTAGCACTTTAGAAATAGACTGAATAGAAAAGCGTTCAGTGGCATCGCCTGCCTGGTATCGCTGTCCGTCTATGGTACAGATAGCGATGCCCAGCTTATTCCCGCTCACCGAGGCAAGGGCCGGAATGTAGTCGGCCACCTTCCCCTTTCCCAATAACGGACGAACCTGCGCCAGAATCTCGTCCAGCATCTCATTATGGATGACCGCAGCCACTCTTTGCTCCTTGCCCTCAGGCTAAAACGGGCTGCGAGTATAACAGAGGCTAATGTATTGCGTCAGGCGCTAAGACGAAAACGCGAAACGGCCTGCAATAAAAGATCGGACTGCTTTTGCAGGCGTTCAGAGGCCTCAGAGGCGTCAGAAACCAGCAGATCCGTCTGGCGCGAGACCTGATTCAGCGCCTGAAGCTGGCGCGTCATCTGGTGAATACTTTCTCCCTGACTGAGCGTGGCGGTCGAGATTTCATTCAGCAAACTGCTTAAATTGCCCACCAGACCGGTGACCTGCTGCAGGTTCTCTTCCATCAGATTCACGGCGCGGGAGCCGTCTTCAATGCCCTGCACGGAGCGGTTGATCAACTCCTGAATGGTCTGCGTCGAGTGGCTGCTCTTTCGCGCCAGGAGCCCGACTTCCCGGGCGACGACGGCAAACCCGCGCCCCTGGTTTCCGGCATGGGCGGCCTCAATGGCGGCGTTGAGCGCCAGAATGTTAGTCTGAAACGCCACGCTGTCGATCATCGCCACGATCCCGCGCATCTCTGACGATCGCTCGACGATCGCCTGCATAGAGGCATTCACGGTCGACATCATCTGGTCGCCTCCTACGGCAGCCTGACGCGCTTCATCCGCGCGCGAGCTGGCGAGGCGGGCATAACCGGTATTCCCTTCCACGTGGGTTTCCAGCGCCGCGATATGCGCTGTGACCTCCTCCAGCTCCTTTGCCTGACGCGCCGACTGCTGGTACAGCTTCTGGTTTCCCTCCGCGAGGGAGCCAATGTTCTCCACCATCGTGGCTGTGGCGTGGCTGACCTGCGTCACCAGCTGCTGTAGGCCGCGCTGCATGGTGGCAACGCTGTCGCTAAGCTGCCCCGTCTCCCGGTTAAAGCGCATCACGTTTGGCGGCGTGCCGGAGAGATCTCCAGCGGCCAGCCGGTTAATATGTGCAATAAGCCGACGCAACGGCGTAATCACCCACCTGGACATGCCGAACCAGACGGCTGCGGCGATGGCGAGCAGCAGAACCGGCGCCAGCAGGAACAACGTTTGCAGACCGGAGAGCTGCGCCATTAAAGCCTGACGCCCCTGCATGGCCTGCTTCTCGCTGGCCTGCTGATAGCGCGCGTAGTTGTCGTTAAAGTCGGTCTGAAACGCCTGTGCCGGCACGGCAAAAAAGGCATCAATGGAGTTGGTTCTGACAAGCGCTTCCGATTGCTCCTTAATGGCATCGTAGAAAAGCTGGTAACTGTTAATCAGCGCCTCATCTTTTGGCGGGCTGAGCGCCAGCCAGGCCTTCCATGCCTGCTGAGAAACCGCCAGCGACTTTTGTGCGTCGTCCATCAGGCTGTGCCAGCTTCCTTCCGAGCCGGTTTCTTTATCCTGCATAAACCAGACGCCGGAACGGTTGAGCAGATCGCTCGCCGCCAGCAGGGAGACGCGCGCCAGATCCAGCTTGCTCTGCTGCTGATACGCCAGCAGGTTTTGTCGTTCATTGCGCTGAGCTTCCTTCAGGGAGGCGTTCAGCAGAAAGGATGAGGAGAGCTGCAGCGCGGAGAAAAGGCCAATAATACAAAAGATACCCGTCAGCAGGCCAAACTGGCGAGGGATAAGACGCTGCGCAATACGGCGAAAAATTTGCGTTAGGTTCATAATTTTCTTCAGTAACAAGACGTTAGACGCGTGCGAGTCTACGAAACGAAAATGACAGAACCATTGCAGATAAATGACAACGGCCCTCGTGATGAGGGCCGAATAAATTACACGCGATCCTTCCACACCGTCTGCACATTACAGAACTCGTGCAAACCAAAATGGGAAAGCTCGCGGCCAAAGCCACTTTTCTTCACGCCACCAAAGGCCACGCGCGCGTCGCTGGCGCTGTATCCGTTGATAAACACCCCGCCGCACTCCAGCTCGCGAGAGAATTTTTCCGCAAGCGCTGCGTCGGCGGTGAAGACCGTGGCAGACAGGCCAAAGTCGCTGTCATTGGCAAGCGTCAGGGCGTGCGCCGCCTCTTTCGCAACCGTAATGGCCGCGACCGGACCAAACAGCTCCTGGCGGAAGGCCGTCATCGACGGGGTAACGTTCGCCAGCACGGTTGGCGCGTAATAATTCCCCTCACCGCTGATTTTCTCTCCCCCCAGCAGCAGCGTTGCCCCTTCTGCCAGGCTCGCCTGCACCTGCTGATGCAGTTCATCGCGCAGATCATAGCGCGCCATCGGGCCAAGGTAGTTCTCTTCTTCATCCGGCGAGCCCATCTTTAACGCGGCGACGGCGTCAACGAAGCGTCGGGTAAAGGTGTCTGCAATACCCTCTTCCACAATGAACCGTTTGGCCGCCGCGCACACCTGCCCGGTATTCTGGTAGCGCCCTGCTACCGCCGCCTTCACGGCAAGATCCAGGTCGGCATCGTTGAGAACGATGAACGGGTCAGAACCCCCCAGCTCAAGAACGCATTTTTTCAGCGCCGCCCCCGCCTGCGCGCCAATGGCTGCCCCGGCGCGCACGCTGCCGGTGACGGTTACCGCCGCAATGCGACGATCGTTAATCGCCTGGCTTACGCCGTCATTGGTGGCGTTCACCCAGCCGAATACCCCTTCAGGGAAGCCGGCGTCCGCAAAAATCTGCGCGATAAGTTCCGCCGAGCCAAGCACGTTGGGCGCGTGTTTGAGCAGATAGCTGTTACCTGCCAGCAGGATCGGCACCGCGCCGCGCAGCACCTGCCAGAGCGGGAAGTTCCACGGCATCACCGCCAGAATTGGCCCCAGCGGACGATACTCGATGACAGCGTTGTCATTCTCGACCTGCGTGGGTTCAGCATTCAGCATCGCCGGGCCATGTTCGGCATACCAGTCGCAAAGGCCCGCTGATTTCGCCACTTCCGCCCGCGCCTGCTGAATGGGTTTTCCCATCTCGCGGGACATCATCCGGGCCATCTCTTCCGCGCGACCGCGCAGCGCGGTGCCGAGATCGCGCAGCTTCTGCGCCCGGTGGGCTACGCTTTCGCACCGCCAGTGACGAAAGCCCGCATCAGCCAGCGCGATGGCACGTTCAACCTCTTCCTGCGTCGCCCACGGATATGAGGCGAGCGTTTCACCCGTTGCAGGGTTAACGGACAGAGCATGTGTAGCAGATGAATATTTCATGATGTTCTCCACGCATTTCGGTTGATTAAGTGTGGCTCACTCTGCTATTTCTTAAAAATGAATAATACTGACCACCTTATTCACGAAACGAGAATGCTATGGACTTAACCCAGCTTGAAATGTTTAACGCCGTCGCGCTGACGGGCAGCATCACCCAGGCGGCGCAGAAGGTGCATCGCGTTCCTTCTAATCTGACGACCCGCATCCGCCAGCTGGAGGCCGATCTTGGCGTGGAGCTGTTTATTCGTGAGAACCAGCGCTTGCGCTTATCTCCCGCCGGGCATAACTTCCTGCGCTACAGCAGACAGATCCTGGCGCTGGTGGATGAAGCGCGCATGGTCGTCGCGGGCGATGAGCCGCAGGGGCTGTTTGCCCTTGGCGCGCTGGAGAGCACCGCCGCCGTGCGCATCCCTGAGACGCTGGCGCAGTTTAACCAGCGCTATCCGCGCATCCAGTTTGCCCTTTCTACCGGGCCGTCCGGGACGATGATTGATGGCGTACTGGAGGGAACCCTGAGCGCCGCCTTTGTCGACGGGCCGCTGTCGCACCCGGAGCTGGAGGGGATGCCTGTCTACCGGGAAGAGATGATGCTGGTCACCCCTGCCGGGCAGACGGAGGTAACGCGCGCTGCGCAGGTGAGCGGCAGCGATGTTTATGCTTTTCGCGCAAACTGCTCGTATCGCCGACACCTGGAGAGCTGGTTTCATGCAGACAGAGCCGCGCCGGGACGCATTCATGAGATGGAGTCCTATCACGGCATGCTCGCCTGCGTCATCGCGGGCGCGGGCATCGCACTGATGCCGCGCTCAATGCTGGAAAGTATGCCAGGCCACCATCAGGTTGAAGCCTGGCCGCTGGCGGAAAACTGGCGCTGGCTCACTACCTGGCTGGTGTGGCGACGCGGAGCGATGACCCGCCAGCTGGAAGCGTTTATAGCGCTGCTAAACGAACGTCTTCAACCAGCGCCTTCTCCATAAACAGGCTGAGCGGATCGTCCACATACGGGGCAAACGCCGGACGCCGATCGTAGCCGCTTCGTTCATAAAGACGAATCGCGGCATGCTGTTTGATGCCCGTTTCCAGCCGTACGGTATGGCAGTGACGGCTCTGGGCCTCATCTTCCAACGCGGCCAGCAGCTTCTCAGCCAGATGTTGCCCGCGATGGGCCGGATCGATATAGACCCGCTTCATCTCCCCCGTTCCGTCGCCGTTGAGCACGATAGCTCCACAGCCAACGGCCTGAAGCTGCGTGTCGCGGACGATCATCAGGATAAGGGATGTCGCGGGCAGTTCTGAAAGATCGAGCAGATGGTTGCTTTCGGCGGGATAGAGTTCGCTCTGATAACGGTCGAGGGCCGCAATCAGCATAAGAATGTCCGGGTGACGTGCAGATTCAGAGGTAATGGAATACATGGCAGGCTCCTTGCTTTATTTGTGAAACTCAATGTCAACATAGCGCAGGCCTGCCAGGCTGCTTCATAGTATTAACTTATCGCGCAGCCGCTAGCGTAAAAAAATCCGCCCTTTCAGGTACAGGGTGGCCTGACCGGCAATGAGTACGCGGTCGCCCTTCAGCTCGCAGCGCAGATCCCCGCCGCGGTACGACACCTGGCGGGCATTGAGCGACGTCTTACCCAGCCTTTCACTCCAGTAGGGGATCAGCATGCTGTGCGTGGACCCGGTAACCGGATCTTCCGGCACCCCTTCGCCCGGGCAGAAAAAGCGGCTGACGAAGTCATATTCCCCTTCGCCCGGCGCGGTTACGCAGACCATTTTGCCCAGCGGAACCATCGCGCCAATATCCGGCGTTAATGCCTCCACCTGCTGCTGGCTCTCCAGCACCACGACGTAGTCTCGCCCGACGCGCACCTCTTTTGCCGCCGGGATGCCCAGCGCGCTAAACAGTGCAGGCGGTGGGTTATCGACGACCTCCGTGGACCATGCGGGGAAATTCAGCGTCAGCCAGTCGCCGCTACGTTTGACCGTCAGCTCCCCCACGAAGCGCGTGGAAAAGTGGATTTCCGTATGCGGATAGTCCAGATACTCAAAAATGACGTGTGATGCCGCGAGGGTCGCATGGCCGCAGAGGTTAATTTCATGCAGCGTGGTGAACCAGCGCAGTTCAAATCCGTCGTCGGTTCGCACAAAAAACGCGGTTTCCGACTGATTATGCTGCTGTGCCATTTTGAGAAGCGTCTCGTCCGGCAGCCACTCTTCCAGAGGACATACCGCTGCCGCGTTGCCACCAAAGGTTTTGTCGCTGAAGGCATCCACCAGATAAAAATCAATTTCCCGCATTGTCTCTTCCTCTTTTGTTATCAGTTTTAGCGCAGATACACAGTGCCTTTCAGGTAGCACGACGCTTGACCGCTCATCAATACGCGCTCCCCTTTCAGCTCGCAGCGCACATCCCCGCCGCGCGCCGAAACCTGACGGGCAAACATTGCCGTTTTCCCCAGCTTTTTGCTCCAGTAGGGGATCAGCATCGTGTGCGCGGATCCAGTCACAGGATCTTCCGGAACGGCAACGCCCGGTGAGAAGAAGCGGCTGACAAAGTCATATTCCCCTTCACCCGGTGCCGTCACGCTCACTTTATGCTCGCCCGGCGTCATCGCCGAAAAGCGCGGCGCAAGCGCTTCAACCTGCCGGGGATTTTCCAGCACAATCACCCAGGCGCGGCCTTTACGGGCTTCAACATAATGGCGGATACCGAGCGCCGCGAGCATCTCCGGCGGCGGCGTCTCTTCTCGGGTCGGACACGCCGGGAAGTCCAGCGTCATCCACTCTCCCTCCCGGCTGACCGTCAGTCGGCCAGAGGCGGTATCAAAGTGGATCCGCGAGTCGGGGTAATCGAGTTCATTAAACAGAACGTACGCGGCAGCCAGGGTGGCGTGACCGCAGAGATTGACTTCAGTGAGCGTGGTAAACCAGCGTAGCTCAATGCCGCCCTTAGTGCAGACGAAAAATGCGGTTTCCGACTGATTATGCTGCTGCGCCATTTTCAGTAACGTTTCATCCGGCAGCCATTCGTTCAGCGGGCAAACCGCTGCCGGATTGCCGCCGAACGAGGTATTGCTGAATGCATCTACCAGATAAAAATCAATCTCCTGCATTGTCTTACCGCCTGTCTGTGCTGTGTTGTACTTTTATATTCAATGAAAACAACGCCCCCGGCTACCGCTTTCATAAGGTAAATATTGAGATCTGCGTCACATAATGGTTGAGTTTTCGCCGTATGGCGTTTTAAGATCGCCTTCTCATCTTTCCAGCAACGAATCTCCGACATCCCTATGACAACGAACACAGTTTCCCGCAGGATCGCGTGGCTACGCGTGGTCACGCTGGCCATTGCCGCATTTATTTTTAACACCACAGAATTTGTTCCGGTTGGGCTGTTGTCTGACATAGCAGAAAGCTTCCAGATGGAAACGGCGCAGGTGGGGATTATGTTAACTATCTACGCCTGGGTGGTGGCGCTGATGTCTTTGCCGTTTATGTTGCTGACCAGCCAGATGGAGCGGCGCAGGCTGTTGATCGGCCTGTTTGCCCTGTTCATTGCCAGCCATGTCCTGTCGTTTATGGCGTGGAATTTTACGGTGCTGGTCATTAGCCGCATCGGCATTGCCTTTGCCCACGCGGTGTTCTGGTCCATCACCGCATCGCTGGCTATTCGGCTCGCGCCGGCGGGTAAACGCGCCCAGGCCTTGAGCCTGATTGCCACCGGTACCGCGCTGGCGATGGTGCTGGGGCTGCCCATTGGCCGCATCGTGGGACAGTACTTCGGCTGGCGTACTACCTTCTTTGCCATCGGCATGGGCGCGCTGGTGACGCTGGTGTGTCTGATTAAGCTGCTGCCCGCGCTGCCAAGCGAACACTCCGGCTCGCTGAAAAGCCTGCCGCTGCTGATGCGTCGCCCGGCGCTGCTGAGTATCTACCTGCTTACCGTTATCGTGGTCACCGCGCACTACACGGCGTACAGCTATATTGAACCGTTTGTGCAGGTGGTCGCGGGCTTTAGCGCAAACTTTGCCACCCTCTTACTGCTCATTCTCGGCGGCGCGGGCATTATTGGCAGCGTGCTGTTTGGTAAACTGGGTAATCAGCATGCCTCCTTGCTGGTGAGCAGCGCCATCGGCCTGCTGCTGGCGTGCCTGGTGCTGCTGCTGCCTGCGTCAGGCAGCGAAAGCCAGCTGGCGATCCTGAGCCTGTTCTGGGGCGTGGCGATCATGATTATTGGTCTCGGCATGCAGGTGAAAGTCCTGGCCCTGGCGCCGGATGCCACGGACGTGGCGATGTCGCTGTTTTCGGGGATATTCAATCTGGGGATTGGCGCGGGGGCGCTGGTGGGCAATCAGATTAGCCTGCACGTATCGATGTCGGCGATTGGCTATCTGGGGGCGATTCCGGCGCTCGTCGCGCTCGTCTGGTCGGTACTCATCTTCCGCAAGTGGCCGGTGGCGCTGGAGGAACAGGGGCAGCACGGGTAAGGTGCGTTTGTGCCGGGCAAGGCGTAGCCGCCACCCGGCAATGACATCAGTGGTAGGTCTTAATAATCTCCAGCACGCCGTTAATAATAAACTGCACGCCCATACAGACCAGTAAGAAGCCCATCAGACGGGAAATCGCCTCGATACCGCCCTTGCCCACCCAGCGCATGATCGCACCGGAACTGCGCAGAGACGCCCACACGATAACCCCAATAAGCGCAAAAATTAGCGGTGGCGCAACGGTCAGTACCCAGTCCGGGAAGGTAGAGCTGTCGCGCACCGTCGATGCAGAACTGATGATCATCGCGATGGTTCCCGGCCCGGCCGTACTCGGCATGGCCAGCGGTACAAAAGCAATATTCGCGCTCGGTTCGGACTCCAGCTCTTCTGATTTGCTGGTTGCCTCCGGAGACTCGTGCGCTTTCTGCGCCGGGAACAGCATGCGGAAGCCAATAAAGGCCACAATCAGCCCGCCCGCTATACGCAGCCCGGGAATTGAAATCCCGAAGGTGTTCATCACCAACTGCCCGGCGTAGTAGGCCACCATCATAATGGCAAACACATACACCGAAGCCATCATCGACTGATGGTTGCGCTCGGCGCTGTTCATATTCCCTGCCAGCCCCAGGAACAGCGCCACCGTCGTTAACGGGTTAGCTAACGGCAGCAGTACCACCAGCCCGAGACCAATTGCTTTTATCAAATCCAACATAGTGCGTTGTTGTCCTTATCCACATTTAACATCGCAATTATAGGGTGAAAGTGTGACGTTCAGCCATCGGCGCAACGTAACGATAGTTTTCCTTTGGGAACGATACCCGTTAGTTATCTTCCTGATTTGAAAGGTTGCAAAAATCGTTCATGAAACGTTTTAGCAATTTGTGGCATCGGCTGATTCATTCAGTTGACTTATACTTGCCTGAGCAATAATATCTGCCGTGATTAAACTACTTGCCAGGGCAACCATTGTGAAAAGCACCAGTGATATCTTTAACGACGTTGTTCCGCTGGGTCGTCTTATTCATATGGTTAACCAGAAAAAAGATCGCCTGCTCAATGACTACCTGTCACCGCTGGATATCACCGCAACACAGTTCAAAGTGCTGTGTTCCATTCGCTGCGAAGTGTGTATCACGCCGGTTGAGCTGAAAAAGGTGCTCTCTGTCGATCTGGGTGCGTTAACCCGCATGCTCGATCGTCTCGTCTGCAAAGGATGGGTAGAACGAAGCCCTAACCCGAATGACAAACGCGGCGTACTGGTCAGGCTCACCAGCGATGGTGCGGCTATGTGCGAGCAATGTCATCAATTAGTAGGACAAACACTGCATCAGGAACTAACAAAAAACTTAACGGCAGATGAAGTGGCTACCCTTGAGCTTTTGCTGAAGAAAATACTGCCGTAAACAGAAAAAGAGGTATGACGATGTCCAGACGCAATACTGACGCTATCACTATTCATAGCATTTTGGACTGGATCGAAGATAACCTGGAATCGCCGCTCTCCCTTGAAAAAGTGTCTGAGCGTTCAGGTTACTCCAAATGGCACCTGCAACGGATGTTCAAAAAAGAGACCGGTCATTCATTAGGTCAATATATTCGCAGCCGCAAGCTGACGGAAATTGCCCAGAAACTGAAAGAAAGCAATGAACCGATCCTTTATCTGGCGGAGCGTTACGGATTTGAATCACAGCAAACCCTCACGCGTACGTTCAAGAACTATTTTGACGTGCCGCCTCATAAGTACCGAATCACCAGCGTGCCGGGTGAATCCCGTTACCTGTATCCGTTAAAACACTGTAGTTAATCATCGCCTGTAAAAGACGTAACCGAGGAAAAAATGAAAGTTACCGCCTCCGCCGCCCTCGCCTTGCTGGTGCTGTTTTCCAGCCAGACCTTCGCGGAGCAAACCCCAGGTGCAACGCAGCAAAATAATCATGACACGATGATTTTGCCGTCAGCACATGACCAGTCGCCTTATGATTTCAACCACATGGGTGCTGGTAGCGACAAATCCGACGAATTAGGCGTGCCTTATTATAATCAGCACGGCCTCTGATTCGTTTTTGCCCCGCAGCAGCGGGGCTTTTTTATGCCCTATCCCCTTACCCGCGCCGCCCGGCGAACCCGCAGGCCAAACACGTTGATGTACAGCCCGGCCATAATCAGCACGGCACCGAGCAGCTGCAGCGCGCTCAGCGTTTCATCCAGCAGTATCGCCGCACTGGCAAGCCCCACTACCGGGACCAGCAAAGACAGCGGCGCGACGCGCCAGGTCTCATAGCGTCCCAGCAGCGAACCCCAGATCCCGTAGCCCACGATGGTGGCGACAAACGCCAGATAGATAAGAGAAAGGATCGTGGTCAGATCGATCTCGACCAGGCTGTTCAGCATCACCTCCGGGCCATCCAGAATAAACGACGCCACCAGAAACGGGATTATCGGAATCAATGCGCTCCAGACCACCAGGGACATCACCTGAGGCCTCGCCTCGTGCTGCATAATCAGCTTGTTGAAAATATTGCCGCACGCCCAGCTCAGCCCCGCCGCCAGCGTGAGCATAAACCCTAGCAGCGCCACATCCTGACCGTTCAGGCTGGCTTCAATCAGCACCAGAACGCCAAATACCGCCAGCGTTATCCCCGCCAGCTGCTTGCCCTGCAGGCGTTCGCCAAACACAAATGCGCCGAGAATAATGGTAAAGAACGCCTGCGCCTGTAACACCAGCGAGGCCAGACCGGCCGGCATGCCGAACTTGATGGCGCAGAAGAGAAACGCGAACTGGCCAAAACTGATGGTCAAACCGTAGCCCAGCAGCAGTTTTAACGGGATTTTCGGACGGGCGACGAAAAAGAGCGCCGGGAACGCCACCAGCATAAAACGCAAACCGGCCAGCATCAGCGGGGGCATGTTGTGCAATCCCAGCTTGATGACCACAAAATTGAGCCCCCATACCACGACCACCAGCAACGCCAGCAGTCCGTCTTTACGCGTCATACCCTGCCCCTGAATTATTAATAATTTGTTAACACTTCAAGGTAACAGAAAAAAGTGTGCCGCGAGAAGATCATTATTTCTGGCAGGCAGCTGAAGCACTTAGGGATAAATCGGGTGCTATACAAGCCCCTTATGTCATGGTAATCCTGTTAACACTCGTCTAAAAAAAGCATAAGCAACCGTCGGGAAGGAATATGAAACCATCTCTCAGGCGCTCAACCGCAGCGCTGCTGGCATCGTCATTGTTATTAACCATCGGTCGGGGGGCAACGCTGCCGTTCATGACCATTTATCTCACGCGCGTGTTTAATATGAGCGTCGAGAATATTGGTTATGCCCTGACGATTGCGCTGACCGTTGGCGTGGTGTTCAGCCTGGGATTTGGCATTCTGGCCGATAAGTTTGATAAAAAACGCTATATGCTGATCGCGATCGTGGCTTTTATCGCCGGTTTTGTCGCGATTCCGCTGGTGGATAACGTCACCCTGGTAGTCCTGTTCTTTTCCCTGATCAACTGCGCCTATTCCGTCTTTTCGACGGTGCTGAAAGCCTGGTTCTCCGACGTGCTCACCTCAAGCCAAAAAGCGCGTGTTTTCTCGCTCAACTACAGCTTTCTGAACATTGGCTGGACGGTCGGGCCGCCGATTGGCACCCTGCTGGTGATGTACAGCCTGCAGCTGCCGTTCTGGCTGGCGGCCTTCTGCGCCGCGCTGCCGCTCGGGTTTATTCATTTCTTCGTGCAAAAGAGCGTCGCGCTGGATACCGCCGAGGAGAAGATGCCCTGGCAGCCGTCGGTGCTGCTGAAAGATCGCGCCCTTTTCTGGTTCACCCTCTCCGGCCTGCTCGCGTCTTACGTGGGCGGATCGTTCGCCAGCTGCATTTCGCAATACGTACTGGCCGCCAATGCCGACAGCGATTTTGCCCAGAAGGTGGTCGCTGTGGTGCTGCCCGTTAACGCCGCCGTGGTGGTGACGCTGCAGTACGCGCTGGGACGGAAGATCTCCGCCAGCAATATTCGGCCTTTAATGACCGTCGCAACGCTGTTTTTTATCCTGGGGCTGGGAGGCTTTATGCTCTCCGGGGAGAACCTGATTTACTGGGGCATCGCCGCCGCCATCTTTACGCTGGGTGAGATTATCTACGCACCGGGTGAATACATACTGATCGACAACATCGCCCCGCCGGGGATGAAGGCGAGCTATTTTTCCGCGCAGGCGCTGGGCTGGCTCGGCGCGGCGGCAAACCCGATGATCACCGGCATTATCCTGACCAACCTGCCGCACTGGTCGCTGTTTGCAATCATGATGGTTGCCATCGTCGTTGCCTGGCTGATGATTTTGCGGGGAATGAGCGTGAAGGCGTGGAACGAATCCCCCAAAGCGGCGTAAAAAATAGTGGCCGGGTAAGGCGAAGCCGCCCCCCGGCAATAACGCATCAGTGGTGCAGCATCTCCTCCACCACCTGCTCTTTGTACATCTCGTTTGGATAATAGGTCGGCCAGTTGTCCATCTCTTTCAGCAGCGCCTCGTGGGAGGTATTGCCCATAAAAATATGGAAGTGCGATGAGGCTTTCGGCCCGATGATGTGGTCGCTGAACTGCACGAACTTCGGCGCCTTGCTGTCGGCATCCTTACACTCAAACAGATAGCGAACGCCTTTTTTGCCCGATGCGTAGGTCAGAATTTTGTAGCCACTGTAGTCATACTGACAGCTGCTGACCGCCTTGCCTCTGTGGAATTCCATTACGTTATTTTCAATGCCGATGGCATCCACGTCCGTGGCATATCCCTTGCGGTAGTACGCTTTCACCTCGTCAAAGGTTTTGCTTTTATCCTTCTGCGCTTTCTGTTTGAAGACCGGATCCAGCGAACCGTCCAGCAGGAACGGATACACCGACTGCCAGGTGCCGTCCCAGTCGGACAGCGTTCTGTCCTTCACGTCTTTATCCTCAAACACGCCGTTCGCCGCCTTCTGTTCCGCTTCGGTCATCTGATGGCCGTGCGAGTGAGCAAACAGCTGGCCGCTGACCAGCAGCGCCCCCAGAGTCATGGCAAATTTTCCAATATGTGCAGCCAAAGTAACACCCTCATTCCGTTTTATAAGAATGAGGATGTTATATTATAACATTTTAGATCGCAACCAGCCCGCGAACACCCTCCTGCTCCATATTTTCGCCCCTCCCGCGCTGAATGATAGTGCCGCGGGACATCAGGAGATAGCTGTCGGCCAGCTCGGCGGCAAAGTCGTAAAACTGCTCGACGAGCAGGATTGCCATGTCGCCTCTGTTTGCCAGGGTGCGGATCACCTGGCCAATCTCTTTGATGACGGAAGGCTGTATGCCTTCCGTCGGTTCGTCCAGAATCAGCAGCTGCGGACGGCTCGCCAGCGCGCGACCAATCGCCAGCTGTTGCTGCTGCCCGCCGGAGAGATCGCCCCCTCGGCGGTGCTTCATCTCTTTGAGAACCGGGAACAGCTGCCAGATCTCGTCAGGAACCTGCTTTGCCTCGCGGGCGGAAAAACGCGAAAGCCCAAGCAAAAGGTTCTCTTCCACGGTCAGGCGCGGGAAAATCTCGCGGCCCTGCGGGACATACGCCACGCCGGACTGCACCCGCTGGTGCGGCCTGCTGTGGGTGATCGTTTTACCCTGCCAGATGACCTCCCCGGTTTTCGCCGGGATCAGCCCCATCAGGCACTTCAGCAGCGTGGTTTTCCCGACGCCGTTGCGGCCCAGCAGACAGGTGACTTCACCGGGAGCGGCTTCGAAGCTCACGCCGCGCAGGATATGGCTGCCGCCGTAGTACTGATTCAGTTCGTTAACCTGTAACATCATCGCTCCTTAGCGGCCCAGATAGACCTCAATCACCTGCTCGTTGGCCTGCACCTCGCGAAGCGAGCCTTCCGCCAGCACGCGCCCCTGATGCAGCACCGTGACGTGGTCGGCAATCGTTTCAACGAAGCCCATGTCGTGCTCCACCACCATCAGGGAATGCTTGCCCGCCAGGGTTTTGAACAGCTCGGCGGTGTATTCCGTTTCCGCATCGGTCATCCCGGCGGCGGGTTCATCCAGCAGCAGCAGGTGCGGGTCCTGCACCAGCAGCATGCCGATCTCCAGGAACTGTTTCTGCCCGTGCGAAAGCAGCCCGGCGCGACGGTCCCGCTCGCTGCCAAGGCGCAGAAGAACCAGCATCTCGTCAATGCGGTCCCGCTGCTCGCCGTTGAGTTTTGCCCGCAGGCTCGCCCAGACGGATTTATCGGTTTTCATGGCGATCTCAAGGTTCTCCCACACCGTCAGCGCTTCAAAGACCGTGGGTTTCTGGAATTTTCGGCCAATCCCCTGGCGAGCAATGGCCGCAGGCTCCAGCCCGGTCAGGTCGATGGACTGGTCGTAAATCGCTCTCCCGCTTTTGGGTCGGGTTTTGCCGGTGATCACGTCCATCAGCGTGGTTTTACCCGCCCCGTTGGGGCCAATCACGCAGCGCAACTCGCCCACGCCGATATTCAGGGAGAGATCGGTCAGCGCCTGGAAGCCGTCGAAACTGACGTTAATGGCCTCAAGTTGAAGCACCGGGTCAGTCTGGTCCCGGTAGCGATCGCCGGGCAACTGGCGGGTAAATAACTCTTCCGTTGGCTGCATTATTTCTCTCCCTTACGCAACAGACCGTAGACGCCGCGCGGCAGGAACAGCGTGACAGCGATAAAAATCAGCCCCAGAAACAGCTGCCAGTACTCCGGCATGGCAACGGTAAAGAAGCTTTTCGCCCCGTTCACCAGCGCCGCGCCAATCACCGGCCCCACCAGGGTGCCGCGCCCGCCCAGCGCCACCCAGATGGCGGCTTCTATCGAGTTGGTCGGCGACATTTCACCGGGGTTAATAATGCCCACCTGCGGAACGTACAGCGCCCCCGCCAGGCCGCACAGCACGGCAGAGAGCGTCCATACCAGCAGCTTGAACCCGCGCGGATCGTACCCGCAGAACGTCAGGCGGTTTTCCGCGTCGCGCACGGCGGTCAGGATGCGGCCAAACTTGCTCTTCGCCAGTGCAAATCCGAGGGCCAACGCCAGAAGCAGCAACAGCACCGTCGCCAGGAACAGCGCGATGCGGGTGGTCGTTTCCGTCACCGAAAACCCGAGCAGCGTGGTGAAGCCGGTAAAGCCGTTATTGCCGCCAAAGCCGGTTTCGTTGCGAAAGAACAGCAGCATGCCCGCGTAGGTCAACGCCTGGGTCATAATCGAGAAGTAGACCCCTTTGATCTTCGAGCGGAAGGCAAACCAGCCAAACACCAGCGCCAGCAAACCCGGCACCATCACGATCAGCACCAGCGCCCAGGCAAAGTGCTGGGTGCCCCACCAGAACCACGGCAGCTCGCTCCATGAGAGAAACGACATAAACGCGGGCAGGCCGTCGCCTGACGCCTGGCGCATCAGGTACATGCCCATCGCATAGCCGCCCAGGGCGAAGAAGATGCCGTGTCCAAGAGAGAGCATGCCGGCGTAGCCCCACACCAGATCCAGCGCCACCGCAACGATGGCATAGCAGAGGATCTTGCCGATGAGCGTCAGCATCCAGGTCGACAGCGCCAGCGGATGCGTGGCGGGCAGCAAGGCGAAAAATGGTAATATCAGCAAACACGCCACCAGCAGGCTGCCTGCAATCTGTGTCGTGCGCGGCGCTTTACGCGCCAGCGTTAAGGTCAGCGGCTGGCTCATCAGTCAATCACCCTCCCTTTCAGCGCAAACAGCCCCTGAGGGCGCTTCTGGATAAACAGGACGATCGCCACCAGAATCACGATCTTGCCCAGCACCGCACCCATCTGCGGCTCAAGGATTTTATTGAATATGCCCAGCCCGAACGCGGCGGCCACGCTGCCTGCCAGCTGGCCTACGCCACCGAGAACGACTACGAGGAACGAGTCGATGATGTACCCCTGACCAAGCTCCGGCCCGACGTTACCAAGCTGGGATAACGCCACGCCGCCTAACCCGGCGATCCCTGAGCCCAACCCAAACGCCAGCATATCGACGCGCCCGGTCGGTACCCCGCAGCAGGCGGCCATGCTGCGGTTTTGCGTCACCGCGCGCACGTTCAGACCAAGACGGGTTTTATTCAGAATCAGCCAGGTGAAGAACAGCACCAGCAGCACGAAGCCCAGCACCACAATGCGGTTCCACGGCAGGGTCAGGTTGGCAAAAACCTGCACCCCGCCGGAAAGCCATGCCGGGTTTGCCACCTCGAGGTTCTGGGCACCAAAGGTCATGCGCACCAGTTGGATGAGCATCAGGCTGATCCCCCATGTCGCCAGCAGCGTTTCCAGCGGACGACCGTACAGGTGACGGATCACGGTGCGCTCCAGCACCATTCCAATGCCCGCCGTCAGGCAGAACGCTACCGGCAAGGCGATAACGGGATAGAGCGCCAGCCACTGAGGGGCAATCCCGGCCATTGCCTGCTGCACCATCCACGTAGCGTACGCCCCCAGCATCAGCATCTCGCCGTGGGCCATGTTAATGACGCCCAGCAGGCCGTAGGTGATCGCGAGCCCCAGCGCGGCCAGCAGCAGCACCGACCCCAGAGAAAGCCCCATAAATGCCTGGCCCAGCAGATCGCCCCACATCAGGCGATGCGTAATCTGGCTAAGGCTCTCTTCTGCGGCCGCGCGCACGCCGGCATCCGGCTCGGTCTGCGCCTGGGTAAACGGAGTGAGTCTGGACTGTACGTCCGGATCGTCTGACTGGCCCAGCAGTTCGACGGCCCTGCGGCGCACCTCCGGCTGCGGGCTCGCCAGCTGGAGGTTTGCCACCGCCAGCAGCAGCGCCTGACGCGCCACAGCGTCCGCTTCATCCCCGGCGCGCTTTTCCAGAAAAGCGAGCATGTCGGGCTGAGCATCACGCTGGAGCTGACGGGCTGCCGCCCGCCTTTCGGTGACACTGTCACTAACAAGCTGATGCGTGGCAATGGCCGTTGCAGCCAGCACGCGCAGCCGGTTTGTCAGGCGTACGGCTTTGGTTTGCCCTACTGCCGCGCGGGCGTCACCGAGCGAAACCATTTCGCCATTACGCTTCGCAAAGGCGTGCTTTTGGCTGTCGGTATACAGGTTTTCCTTTTGCAGGGACTGAAGCAGCGGAAGCCTGGCGGCATCCGGCGCGGCGGCCCACTGCGTGAGGAGCTCCGCCTGCTGGCCGCGGCTGGCGGCAACAAAACGATCGGCATCCGATGCCTGCGCCATCCCTGGCAGCAGTCCGGAAAGCCATACAAGAGCGATGAACATGCGCATGGCGTTCATGACGTTTCTCCCTGAGGCAATGGCCTAGTTGCTGGCGGTTTTCATCGGCTGGTCGGGCTTTTTGTCATTTCCGGCGATGAACGGACTCCACGGCTGGGCGCGTACTGGCTGTTCCGTCTGCCAGACCACGTTGAACTGGCCGTTGCCTTCAATTTCACCGATCATGACCGGCTTATGCAGATGATGGTTGGTGGCATCCATGGTGAGCGTAAAGCCAGACGGCGCCTTAAATGACTGACCGGCCATCGCCGCGCGCACTTTATCCACGTCGGTGGTGCCCGCTTTTTCCACCGCCTGTGCCCACATGTGGATCCCCACGTAAGTCGCTTCCATCGGGTCGTTTGTCACGACGGTATCGGCATTCGGCAGCTTGTGCGCCTTCGCATAGGCTTTGTAATCCGCGACGAACGCCTGGTTGGTTGGATTATCCACGGACTCAAAGTAGTTCCACGCCGCCAGGTTACCCACCAGCGGTTTGGTGTCGATTCCGCGTAGCTCTTCTTCGCCGACAGAGAACGCCACCACCGGCACGTCGGTGGCCTTCAGCCCCTGGTTAGCCAGCTCTTTGTAGAACGGCACATTGGAGTCGCCGTTGATGGTCGACACCACGGCGGTTTTGCCGCCGGCGGAGAATTTCTTGATGCTGGCGACGATGGTCTGGTAGTCGCTGTGACCAAACGGGGTGTAAACCTCTTCGATGTCCTTATCCTCAACCCCTTTCGAATGCAGGAACGCGCGCAGGATTTTGTTGGTGGTGCGCGGGTAAACGTAGTCGGTCCCCAGCAGGAAGAAGCGCTTCGCCCCGCCGCCGTCTTCGCTCATCAGGTATTCCACCGCCGGGATAGCCTGCTGGTTCGGCGCCGCGCCGGTATAGAAGACGTTTGGCGACATTTCCTCGCCCTCATACTGCACCGGATAGAACAGCAGGCCGTTCAGCTCCTCGAAAACCGGCAGTACGGATTTGCGCGAAACCGACGTCCAGCAGCCGAACACCACCGCCACTTTATCCTGGCTCAGCAGCTGGCGCGCCTTCTCGGCAAACAGCGGCCAGTTTGAGGCTGGATCCACCACCACAGGCTCCAGTTTCTTACCCAGCACGCCGCCTTTGGCGTTGATCTCGTCGATGGTCATCAGGGCGACGTCCTTTAGCGGGGTTTCGGAGATGGCCATCGTGCCGGACAGAGAGTGCATGATCCCCACTTTGATGGTGTCGGCCGCCTGCACGCCAAAACTCATTCCCATCGCCACGACGGACGCGGATAACGCAAAGGCTTTTAATAAGGTACGACGCTGCATATTTTCACTCCTGAAAAAGAACGCTGTGCGAAAACGTCCGTTACGGCATGGACGCGGAAATAAAGGTGTCAGCGAAGCAGGAGCAAAAAGGATGCCAGAATGGAGGATGCGCTATTGCAGGAGACAGACGGCAGGATGTAAAGAGAACGACTCAGAATGGCACAGCGCTGCACTTTTATAATGCAGCGCTGAGGAAGCGGTTTTACCAGACTTCGCTGGCGATCTGCGTCACCAGACGGACCTTATCCCACTGCTGGGACTCGCTCAGGCTGTTGCCCTCTTCGGTGGAGGCAAAACCGCACTGCGGGCTGAGGCAGATTTGCTCTTTCGCCACGTATTTCGCCGCCTCTTCCAGACGGGCCTTCACGCCTTCCGGGTTCTCCAGCTCACCGTTTTTCGTGGTGATCAGGCCCAGCACCACCTGCTGCTTGCCCGGGCGAACGAAGCGCAGCGGCGCGAAATCCCCGCTGCGGTCGTTATCGTATTCCAGGAAGAATGCGTCAACGTTGACCGTCCCGAACAGCACTTCCGCCACCGGCTCGTAGCCGCCTTCGGAAATCCAGGTTGAACGGAAGTTACCGCGGCAGACGTGCAGCCCGATGGTCAGATCCTCCGGCTTGCCTTCCAGAGCCTTGTTCAGTACGCGGGCATAGATTTGCGCCAGCTCATCGGCATCGTCGCCGCGCTCGCGGATCTGACGGCGCTGGTCGTCCGAGCAGAGGTAGGCCCAGACGGTGTCGTCCAACTGCAGATAACGGCAGCCCGCGTCGTAGAATGCGCGTATCGCGTCGCGCCAGGTGGTTGCCAGATCGTCGAAATAGTCGTTCAGATCCGGATACACCGTCGCGTCGATGTCTTTGCGCCCGCCGCGGAAATGGAGCACGCTTGGGCTGGGAATGGTCATCTTCGGCTGGGCATTGCCGCTGATGCTTTTCAGATAGCGGAAGTCTTCCAGCATCGGGTGGTCGCCAAAGCCCAGCTTGCCGGTCACGCGCACGCCGTGGGCTTTGGTTTGTACTCCGTTGAACTGAATCCCCTGCTGTGAATCGTAACGCTCAACGCCCTGAAGACCGTCGAAGAAATCGAAGTGCCACCAGGCACGGCGAAATTCACCGTCGGTCACCACATGCAGGCCGCACGCGCACTGCTGCTCGACGACGTGGCGAATAGCCTCGTCCTCCACCGCGCGAAGCTGTCCGGCATCAATCTCGCCGCTGGCGAACTTCAGGCGAGCCTGCTTGATGGCATCCGGGCGTAAAAAGCTGCCGACTACGTCGGCGCGGTATGGGGCGTGCTGTCGTTGCATGGAAATCTCCTCAGTCTGCCGGTATTAATTGCCCGCAGTGATAATTCATCATTTGAATCTTTAGACTTCTGGATGTCTAAATGTCCAAAAAAGATGTCATACCTTACCGTTTCCGGCAAACGAGAAAATTTCACGGGTGTTGAAAAAAATTCATCTTCACAGCGCGTCAGCGTGGGCCTGGCTGGCAAAGGCGTAGCGTTCATCTTCCCAGCCGGTGATGCCGCCGAGCATGATTTTGACCGGCAGCCCGAGACGCGCCAGCTTCAGCGCCGCCCTGTCCGCGCCGTTACAGTGTGGCCCCGCACAGTAGACGACAAACAGCGTACCTTCCGGCCATTGGGCCATGCGCTCAGCGGTCATCTGGCTCCACGGCATATGCAGAGCGCCCGGCACATGGCGGCGGGCAAACTGCTCCGGGCTCCCCACCACATGCAGCAGCACGAAGTCCTGCTCATTATTGGCGATGGCGTGATGCACGTCGGCGCAGTCGGTTTCGACGCTCAGGCGACGCAGAAAATGGGTAACGGCTTCCTGCGGCTCGGCAGCCGGAAATTCAGTAACATAGCTCATGATCCTTCCTCATCTTTGGCGTTTGTGTTAACACTACTCTATCCACAAATTCAGCCCGTGAATGCGCTCGCTTATGCCAGAAAACAGCAAAAAGATGACAAACTTAAGACAGGTTACCCGCCCGCAGGTGGTGGTGCTGGCATATGACGGGCTATGTACCTTTGAGTTTGGCGTGGCGGTTGAGATTTTTGGCCTGCCGCGTCCGGAGCTGGGCGACGACTGGTATCGTTTTGCGGTGGCGAGCGTGGATAGCGGCGAACTGCGGGCGACCGGCGGGATCCGCATCGTTACCGATGGGGACTTGAGCCTGCTTGCGTCGGCGGACCTGATCGTGGTTCCCGGCTGGCGGGGGCTGGACCCACCGGTTCCTCCGGCGCTCTGCGAGGCGCTGCGCCAGGCCAGCGCGCGCGGATGTCAGCTGCTGTCCATCTGCTCGGGCGTGTTCGTGCTGGCCGCTACGGGGCTGCTGAACGGACGTAAAGCCACGACGCACTGGCGCTACATTGACGCGCTTAAGGTCCGCTACCCTGACATCGAGGTGGTTGAGGATGTGCTCTACCAGGATGAGGGCGATATCCTGACCTCCGCGGGCAGCGCGGCGGGGATCGATCTCTGTCTGCACGTCGTCCGGCGGGACTATGGCATGGAAACCGCCAACAGCGTGGCGCGTCGGCTGGTGATCCCCCCTCACCGGGATGGTTCACAGCCGCAGCAGCTGAGCCGCCCGGTGGCGCAGCTGCGTGAGAGCCAGCGCCTGGGCCAGCTGTTTGATTTTCTGCACACGCACCTTATCGAGCCGCACAGCGTCGATTCGCTGGCGCGTCGGGTCGGCATGAGCCAGCGCACCTTTCTTCGTCGCTTCGAGGCGGCAACGGGCACGACGCCCGCACGCTGGCTGCTCAATGAGCGCCTGCTGAGAGCAAAAGATTATCTGGAGAGCAGCCGTTTAAGCATCGACAGCATCGCGGAACAGACCGGGTTTGGTCAGGCGTCGACGCTGCGTCATCATTTTCGTCAGCAGTTCGCGCTTTCCCCGGCTCAGTATCGCAAACAATTTTCACGTTCTGATACTGCCCGCTAGCGGCAAAAGCGCAAAAAAAACCGCCATTATCTGGCGGTAAATGCTTGCATGGATAGATTTGTATTTTGGTCTCTACGTCCCCGACGCTCCATGGTCGGGCAGCGGATCTCATACAAACTAACACTGGCTGTCTCAACGAAAGCTAAACAGCCTGATTAACTCGCGCTGGTGTTGATTTGTAAATAGCGCATCAGGCCCTGCTCAGCGCTCTGCCTGGCATCATCGTTAAGGGCCTCGAGATAAAACGATCGCGATACGCCATAGGGAGCCTTTTCAGAGGGATATACCGCAAACTGGAATGTTTTTCCCCGTGCCGGATGGGTGCAGTCTAATTCCCAGCGCTGTTCATTTACTCTTTTACTAGTGCAGGCTACGCGTCCATAGTCGCTGGTTAAATAGGAACCAACGCGAATTTCAGCGGACTGAATATATTCTGGTTCGTCATTACCGATATAGCGAAATCCTGCGGTAGCCCCAACGGCAGCCACGAGGAGCGCAAGTGCGATTATTTTTTTCATTTATTTAGACTCATTCCTTAGCCAGAGAACCTCTATTATATAGGATTATCCTTAAAGTAAATGTCTGTTTCCGTACCAGAACAGGTAGTTTACAACGCGTAATTCGTTTTTAGGATATTTCTTAAGAAGAATTCCGATCCTACAGTATTTGACACTTTCTTTGCCGTACTTTGAATTATTGAATAATAACGAGAAGAAATAATCGGCATGCTTATTCCCGCAATGTTATTCAGCGGTGAAACCATGGTGAAAAAAGGGTTATCTCTCGTCATGCTTATTTGTGCGCTGTTTTCCGGCCAGCTGATGGCCGGGCACAAAGGGCATGAATATGTTTGGGTAAAGAATGTGGATCATCAGCTGCGGCATGAGGCCGACAGTGACGAGTTACGCAGTGCAGCGGAAGAGTCAGCGGAGGGTTTGCGCGAACACCACCTGTGGCAGAAATCGCGCAAACCGGACACGCACGTAAGGTAATTAACTGCCCTTGCGTTTCGGAAGGGTTTTCATCAGATCGTCCGGGCTCACGGACGCAACGATGCTGCCCGGCGGTGGCATTTTGAAAATGTGGTTTTTCATTTTGCCGATAACATGCATTTCACAAGGACGGCAGTCAAACTTCAGGGTCAGGACTTCGTCGCCGTTGACCAGCTGCATGGGGGTGGCCTTCCAGCTTTTAATATTCCCTTTCGCCTGTTTCGGGCACAGGTTAAAAGCAAAGCGCAGGCAGTGCTTGGTGATCATCACCGGCACATCGCCCTTCTCTTCGTGCGCTTCATAGGCCGCGTCGATAAGCTGCACGCCGTGGCGATGATAAAATTCACGCGCTTTATGGTTGTAAACGTTGGCCAGGAACGATAAATGGGTGTCCGGATACACAGGCGCAGGAACGGATTCGGCCTTACGGCTGCCGCGCGGATACTGCGCCAGGCGTGCGGCATCCAGCATCTCTGCCGTTTCGCGGCGGAACTGGTTCAGCAGGCTGTTCGGCACGAACAGCGCGTCCGGCAGATTAACCTCGATGGCGCGCGCGTAGTAAATCGTCTGGCCCAGCTTCGCTACGCCGTCCTTCAGGCTGTTAAGCGCTTTATCCGCGTTGTTTGCCACCTCGAACAGGCCATCAAGGGTATGCGTTACGCTGATGCCGTCTTCGCAGGTCATGGTCAGGATCAGCTGCTCTTCCCAGCCGCCCAGCTCAATGTCCACCGCGATGCGACGCTCGCTGGAGGTTTTCAGCAACGCCTGCTGCCAGTTATGATCCAGGTTACGGTTGAGCGGCGCGTTCGGCCTTGCCTTGTAGAGATCGGCAGGCATTTCATTCGGCCAGACGCGGTAGCGGTTCTCGCCGGTTTTTTCGACCGTGTTGGCGCGGAAGCCCACCACTTCACGCTTAATCATTACGTTAAGGCCGTCGCCGTTCGCCAGCGGCTCGGTCACTTCAACGTCCAGGTGATCTTTCGCCACTTTCAGCACTTCACCGACCGGTAAACCGATAAACTTCGGTGAGTCAAACGCGCCGATATCCCCTTTGCGGGCGTTCACGAAATAGTCCGTGCTGCCGCGGTGGAAGGTTTTGTCCGTTGACGGAATAAAGAAATGTTCGGTACGACCGGCCGAGGCGCGCGCCAGGTCACCGCGATCTTCGATGATGGCGTCCAGCATCTGGCGATAGTGCGCGGTGATGTTCTTCACGTAGCTCATATCTTTGTAGCGCCCTTCAATCTTAAAGGAACGCACGCCCGCGTCGATCAGCGCGCCCAGGTTGGCGGTCTGATCGTTATCCTTCATGGAAAGCAGGTGTTTTTCGAACGCCACCACGCGACCCTGGTCGTCTTTCAGGGTATACGGCAGACGGCAGGCCTGCGAGCAGTCGCCGCGGTTGGCGCTGCGGCCCGTCTGCGCGTGGGAGATGTTGCACTGGCCGGAATAGGCCACGCACAGCGCGCCGTGGATAAAGAATTCGATCGTCGCGTCGGTTGCCTGGTGAATATCGCGGATCTGATTGAGGTTCAGCTCGCGGGCCAGAACGATCTGCGAAAAGCCCACGTCGGAGAGAAACTTCGCCTTCTCAACCGTGCGGATATCGCACTGGGTGCTGGCATGCAGTTCGATAGGCGGAATATCCAGCTCAAGCACGCCCATGTCCTGAACAATCAGGGCATCGACGCCGGTCTGGTAGAGATCGGTAATCAGACGCTGCGCGGGTTCCAGCTCATCATCATGAAGAATGGTGTTCAGGGTCACGAACACTTTCGCCCCGAAACGGTGGGCGAACGGCACCAGATCGGCAATATCGCGCAGGCTGTTGCTGGCGTTATGGCGGGCACCGAAGCCAGGGCCGCCGATGTAGACGGCGTCAGCGCCATGAAGGATCGCTTCACGGGCAATGGCGGCGTCGCGGGCCGGGCTTAAAAGTTCAAGATGATGGGATTGCAGGCGCATACTTCGTCGTTATCCGTTATGGTCAAAATGGCGGCTATTGTAGTCAGAAGTATGCGCCAGCGAAACAGTTTTGCGTAGCCTCAGCGGGGATAATGGATCAGAGAGTGAAAATGCACCGGCCTGTCGCTGCTGTTGCGGTAGGCGTGCGGTTTATCGCCGGCAAAACGGACGCCAGAATCGGCATGCACCGTCTGCCACTTGTCGTTGATGTTCATCTCCAGCTCGCCGCTGATGACCACCACATGTTCAATCACGCCTGCCTCATGCGGCGTGGACTCGCTCAGGGCACCCGGTGCCAGCGTGATGGAGAAATGATCGAACCGGAGCGTCTCATCCCAGGGAAAGAGCGGTTTGACCACCATCGCCTGCTGCTGTGAATCAAACACAGCTGGCCTGTCCGCCTCTGGCGTAATGAAAGCGGAAAACGGGACGTTCAGCCCGGTGGCAATTTTCCACAGCGTCGACACCGTCGGGCTGGACTCATTGCGCTCGATTTGCCCGAGCATCGCTTTCGACACGCCCGTTTCGTCCGCCAGCTTCGACAAACTCCAGCCGCGCGCCTGGCGCAGCGTTTTCAGCGTTGCTGCAAGATGTTGTGTAATGTCCATGCTCCCTCCTGATGGCCCTGAGCATACCACTTGTACGCTATAGCGCACAGTGTTAACTTATCGCGGACGTTATAACGCACAGCGGAGTATCTATGCGCCCTACCTCTCATCTCGTTCCAGTCGTAATGGCTGGATTTGTCGCCGTTCTGGTCGGTTACGCCAGTTCGGCAGCCATCATCTGGCAGGCCGCCGCGGCGGCAGGCGCCAGCGCGCAGCAGATTGCGGGCTGGATGACCGCGCTGGGGGTTGGGATGGGCGTCAGCACGCTGGCGCTCTCCTGGTGGTATAAAGCTCCGGTGCTGACCGCCTGGTCTACGCCCGGCGCGGCGCTGCTCGCCACTAGCCTGCACGGCGTGACGCTTGCCGAGACAATCGGCCTGTTTATCTTCGCCAACGCGCTCATTTTACTCTGCGGCATGACCGGGCTTTTCGCCCGCCTGATGAAGCTGATCCCACACTCACTGGCTGCGGCCATGCTGGCAGGCGTACTCCTGCAGTTTGGGCTGCATGCGTTTGCCCATCTGGACGGGCACTTTCTGCTGTGCGGCAGCATGATTGCCGCGTGGCTGCTGGCGAAAGCGCTGGCACCGCGCTATGCGATCGTCGTCACGCTGCTGGTGGGCGGGATCGTGGCGTGGGCAGGAGGTGACGTTGTCACGGATAAAATCACCATTTCCTTCGTGACACCTGAGTTTATTGCGCCCACGTTCACCTTCACCAGCCTGGTGAGCATCGGCTTGCCCTTCTTCCTGGTGACCATGGCCTCGCAAAATGCGCCCGGTTTCGCGACCATGAAAGCGTCCGGCTATCCGCTGGCGGTCTCACCGCTCATTATTTTTACGGGCGGGCTGGCGCTGCTGCTTTCCCCCTTCGGCGTCTTTTCCATCTGCATAGCCGCCATTACCGCCGCTATCTGTCAAAGCCCGGATGCCCACCCCGATGCCGGTAAACGCTGGCTGGCGGCCATCGCGGCCGGCGGGTTTTATCTGCTGGCGGGAGTGTTCGGCGGATCCATCACCGGGATAATGGCTGCGCTGCCGCTCAGTTGGATCCAGACGCTGGCCGGTCTGGCGCTGCTGGGTACCATCAGCGGGAGTTTATATCAGGCGCTGAATCATGAAGCGGAGCGCGACGCGGCTATCGTCACGTTTCTGATGACCGCAAGCGGCGTCACGCTCCTGGGCATCGGCTCGGCATTCTGGGGGCTGGTGCTGGGCGGCTTAAGCTATGCCCTGTTTTCACGCGCTCGCCGCGCGCAGCTGTGACGGCGTGATGCCCATGACGCTGCGAAAACGGTTACTGAAGTGGCTGGCGGAGTTAAACCCGCAGGCCAGCGCGATATCCGTCAGCGGCGTCGAGGTATGCTGCACCAGGTTTTTCGCTTTTTCCATGCGCCGTTGCATAACGTACTGATGCGGCGCCAGCCCCGTCGACTGGCGGAACATGCGGGCAAAATGGTATTCGCTGAGTGCGGCCTGCGCCGCCAGATCGGCCAGCGTCAGGGGCTGTCCGAGGTTTTCTTCAATAAATGCCAGCACGTTGCGCAGAACAAACGGCGATAGCCCGCCGGTAACGACCGGGAGCTTCCACTGAACGTTGGCGTAGTTTTGCAGCAGGTGGGTCAACAGCAGCGTAGAGGCCGTGCTCAGGGTGAGCTGGTTGGCCTGCTGCTGCCAGTCGCAGCCGAGCAGAAACTGGCGGTACAGCGCGGTGATCTTCGGGTCGCTGCCAAAAATGCGCTCGTCCAGAGTCAGCGACAGGGGCCGCCTGTCCCAGATTTTTTCGCCCACATCGCGCAGGTGTTCATCGGTGCAGTAGAGATGGACAAACGACAGGTCATCGCGGATGTCCCACGTCGATTCGCTCTCTTTCGGCATCAGACAGAAACGGTCCGGTCCCCCGCCGTTCTTCCAGCCGCCCGGCGTCTTTTGATAGCTTTCGTAACCGTCGGCGACGTACAGACTAAGGGTATGATGATTGCTTTTAACCGTTATCGTATCGTGCTTGTTGTACCACGCCGCCAGCTGAATGCCGGAATTGAGCGCGACCGTTTCCCGAAGGACCGCATTCTGCTGGCGAAGCGTTTCAAAGGTATCGTAAGCGTGAGACATAACCGTTAGCGCGTTATTGAGTGAACTGTCAGTCTAAGAACTGTTGTCCCCCGTTGCCAGCCCCCGGAAAAAAAAAAAGCGCAAGATTTTGCAAGTCTAGCGCAAGCCGGTGAAAGCCCCAGACCGAGGACAGCGCCATACTGCGGGCTTCCGTGGTTTGAGAAGAGAAAAAATATGAACGCGTTATTATACGGACTGGTGGTGATCATCTGGGGAACCACCTGGATTGCCATTTTCCTGCAGCAGGGTCCCGTACCCGCCCCCGTCTCTATTTTCTGGCGTTTCGCGGTGGCCAGCGCCACGATGATGGTGGTGTTACTTGCCCTGCGCCGGTTGCGTAAGCTGGCGCTGCGGGATCATCTGTTCTGCATGCTTCAGGGATGCTGCGTCTTCTGCTTTAACTTCTGGTGTTTTTATACCGCGGCGGCACACATCAACACCGGGCTGGAATCGGTTATCTTCTCCATGGCGGTGCTCTACAACGCCATTAACTGTTTTATTTTCTTTGGACAGCGCCCGCCCGCGCGTTTCTGGACGGCGGCGGCGCTGGGTCTTGTGGGGATCGTGACCCTTTTCTGGGACGACCTGCTGGCCAGCGGCTGGAGCGTATCGCTCCTGACGGGCATTGGCCTTTCCGCCCTCGGCACGTACGGCTTCTCGCTGGGCAATATGATCAGCATGCGCCATCAGCGCAGAGGTCTGGAAACCATGACCACCAACGCCTGGGCTATGCTTTACGGCACGCTGGTGATGGGGGTTATTGCGCTCTTCAGAGGCGACAGTTTTACCCCGGAATGGACGGTCACCTACATGGGCGCGCTGCTCTATCTGGCACTCTTCGGCTCGGTGATTGCCTTTGGCGCCTACTTCACGCTGGTGGGACGCATAGGCCCCGGGAAAGCGGCCTACAGTACGCTGCTCTTCCCGCTGGTGGCGCTCTCTATCTCAACGGTGTATGAAGGCTACGTCTGGCACATTAACGGTATCGCCGGTTTGCTGCTGATTCTGGGCGGGAATATGGTGATGTTCACGAAACCAGAGACCTGGTTCAGGCGCCTGCGTACGGCGTAAAAAAAAACGGCCTGCGCAATGCAGGCCGCTTAACGTTATTTCGCTGTTTTATGCACGTCAAACATGGTGGCGTCCGTCGCCATGTCGTCAACAACCTGCTTCAGCGTCGCAAAGGTCATCGGCGTGCTTTCGTTATTCAGCTCTTTACCTTCACCTTTACGAACCACCTTCATCACCGGTTTATTGGTGGCCGCGTCGATCAGCTCACCTTCAAAGTAGAGATGGGTATCCATGGTGCGATGGCCGGTTGCCATCTGCGTACCTGCTACCACCAGCGCGACCGGCACCACTTCATAGAACTGCAGGCCTTCTTTCTGCGAACTCACCCCGGTAATAGCACCGCGGAAAATCAGGCTGTGTTTACCCGGTGTGGTCACAATCGGCTTACGGGTACCAATAGCCGTTTTCATTTTGTTATTGGTGTAATCCAGCAGCTCATCAAGCGTTCTTTTACCAATCTGAGTGGTTGGTTTTGGCGCTGGATAATAGGTAATCGGCGTCCAGATAATGCTGTCATAGTTGGCTTCGTTATAAGAAGGGTCAACCCAACGCAGCGTTGGTTTACCCGTTGCAGACGTCGTCTGCTGCAAGCCGGAATAATCTTTTAAAAAGCCTGAATATTGTTCTGGAGCCGCGACTTTTGAAGAACAGCCCGCCACTGCCAATAAACCCGTAAGCACTGCAACTTTAAAAAAAGTTTGAGTACGCATGATAGTTTTCCATGTAATCTGCAAGTATGCATTTGAAGTTATAGCAAAAGTTCGGCGGGTTTGTTGTGACAAAAAATGACGTGGGGAGCACAAATTGCGAAAAGAGTGCCCGGCAGCGTACCGGGCATAGAAAATTACTGATTAATATCCACCTGCCAGAACAAATGTTTGCCAAACGGATCGATTTCGTAACCTGTCACCTCTTTGCGCACCGGTTCGAAGATCGTTGAATGCGCAATCATGACCGCCGGCATCTGGTCATGCATGATCTGCTGCGCCTCTTTATACAGCGCTACGCGCTTGTCGCGATCGGTAGTTGATTTTGCTTCCGCGATAATTTTATCAAACGGCTTATAGCACCACTTCGCCGAATTCGAACCGCCGTTGGCCGAGGTGCAGGTAAACAGCGGGCCAAAGAAGTTATCCGGGTCGCCCGTTGCGGTCGTCCAGCCCATCAGGGCAGCCTGATGTTCACCGTCCTTCACGCGCTTGAGATATTCGCCCCATTCGTAGGTGACAATTTTGGTCTGCACCCCCACCTTCGCCCAGTCAGCCTGAATCATCTCCGCCATCCGTCTGGCGTTCGGGTTATAGGGCCGCTGGACGGGCATCGCCCACAGGTCAATACTCATGCCGCCGGCTAAACCGGCCTCTTTCAGCAACGCTTTGGCTTTTTCAGGATCGTAATCGTAATCCTTCAGCTCGCTGTCAGCGCTCCAGACGCCCGGCGGCAGCAGGTTTTTCGCCGCGGTGCCGGTGCCGTGGAACACCGCGTCGATAATGGCCGGCTTATTGATCGCCATCGCCAGCGCCTGGCGAACCTTCACGTTATCCAGCGGCGGCTTTTGGGTATTAAACGCCAGGAAACCCGTGTTCAGCCCGGCCTTGCTCATCAGCGTAATATCTTTATTGGCCTTCATGCGCGGCAGATCCGCCGGGTTCGGGAACGGCATCACCTGGCATTCGTTTTTCTCAATTTTGGCAAAACGCACGGAAGGATCCGGGGTGATGGTAAAGACCAGCCTGTCCAGCTTTGATTTCCCCTGCCAGTAGTCGGCAAACGCCGTAAACAGAATGCGGGAATCCTTCTGATACTGCGCCAGCTTAAACGGCCCGGTGCCAATGGGCTGCATATCCACCTTCTCCGGCGTGCCCGCTTTCAACATTGCATCGGCATACTCCGCGGAGAGGATCGAGGCAAAATACCATGCCAGATCCGCAACAAACGGCGCTTCAGGGTGCGCCAGGGTAAAGCGCACCGTGTGGTCATCGACTTTATCAATAGCGGTAATCAGGCTGCCAAACTCCAGGCTTTCGAAGTTGGAATAGCTGCCGTTTGAGACGTTGTGATAGGGATGGTTAACGTCCTTCTGGCGCATAAACGAGAAGATCACGTCATCGGCGTTAAAATCGCGGGTCGGCGTGAAGAATTTATTGCTCTGAAACTTCACCCCTTTACGCAGATGGAAGGTATAAACCTTACCGTCGTCGCTCACCTCCCAGCGCTCTGCCAGGCTCGGCACCAGCTCCGTGGTGCCGGGTTTGAAATCGACCAGCCGGTTGTAGACCGGCACTGCGCTGGCATCCACGCTGGTGCCCGAGGTGTATAACTGGGGATTAAAGTTTTCCGGTGACCCTTCGGAGCAATACACCAGCGTTTTCGCGGCTACGGTGGAACTGACCGTGAGCGCAGCGAGTGCCAGCGTTAACGTTGTGCGTTTGCTTGTCATCATTTATTCCTGTCTTTTTAATTCGACGGCTAATTAATTCTTTTGCCATTTCATAAATAACATTAAAGTGAAGTGGCAAACACCCGAAAAATAAATAAGGAAGAAAACACTATGGGCTCGCCGCTTTCCAGACAATTAACGCACCGTTTTTTCCGCTATCTTGCGATTACCAGCCAGAGCGATCCGAAAGTGAAAACTCTGCCCTCGACGCCGGGCCAGCACGACATGGCGCGAGAGCTGGCGCAGGAGCTGGCGCAGCTGGGGTTAGACGACATCGTGATTGACGAATTCGCGACCGTGACGGCAGTGAAAAAAGGCAACGTGCCCGGCGCGCCGCGCATCGGCTTTATTACCCACATTGATACCGTTGACGTCGGTTTATCACCGAATATTCATCCGCAAATATTAACGTTTAATGGTGAAGATCTCTGCCTGAATAAGGAAAAAGACATCTGGCTGCGCGTGAACGAGCACCCGGAAATTCTGGCTTATCCGAATGAGGAGATTATTTTCAGCGACGGTACCAGCGTATTGGGCGCAGACAATAAAGCGGCGGTGACGGTGGTAATGACCGTACTGGAAAACCTCACCGCTGAGCATCAGCATGGCGACATTGTGGTCGCGTTTGTGCCCGACGAAGAGATTGGCCTGAACGGCGCCAAGGCGCTGGATCTGAAACGCTTCGACGTGGACTTTGCCTGGACCATTGACTGCTGCGAGCTGGGAGAAATTGTTTACGAGAATTTTAACGCGGCAGCGGCAGAGATCCACTTCACCGGCGTGACGGCGCACCCGATGTCCGCCAAAGGGGTACTGGTGAACCCGTTATTGATGGCAACCGACTTCATCAGCCATTTCGACCGCCAGCAAACCCCGGAGTGCACCGAGGGCCGCGAAGGCTATATCTGGTTTAACGGCATTCAGGCCGGACAGAACGACGCCGTGCTAAAGGCTAATATTCGCGATTTTGATAAAGCCAGCTTTGACGCCCGCAAGCAGCAGATTGCGGACGTCGCCGCGCTGATTGCCGCCCAACACCCGACGGCGAAGGTCGACTATCGCATTGAAGATACCTACAGCAACATCAGCAATGCGATTGGTGAAGACCGGCGCGCCATCGACCTGATGTTTGAGGCGATGGAATCGCTCGGCATCACCCCAAAGCCGATCCCTATGCGCGGCGGCACGGACGGTGCGGCGCTGTCGGCAAAAGGGCTACTCACCCCGAACTTCTTCACCGGCGCGCATAATTTCCACTCGAAGTTTGAGTTCCTGCCGCTGTCGTCGTTCGAGGCGTCTTACAAGACTGCCCTGCAGATCTGCCTGCTGGCCGCCCGTTAAGCGGGCTTGCGCGCCAGCATAGTGGCAAAGCGCAGCTTGATGCGGTTGCCGTTTTCATCGGTGCGGTGCAGTTCGCCAACCTCTTCGTTGTATTTCAGCAGCTCCCAGCCTTCGTAGTAGCTGCTCAGCTCACCGCTTTTGAACGCAAACGGGAAGCCGACGGTGCACGGGTAATCCGCCGTGTCCATCGCGGCAACGATCAGGTTGTAGCCGCCGGGTTTGGTGCAGCGCTGCATGTTGGCGATAAGGCCCGGAATGGTTTTCGCCTCCAGGAACATCAGCACCACGGTGGAGAGAATAAAGTCGTACTCGCCGTCAAAGCTCAGGCTGTTAAGATCTTTGACGGCAGTGTGCAGATTCTCAATCCCTTCTGCCGCCTTGATGCGCTCAATGTTATCAACGCTCATCGGGTTTTTATCCCAGGCGGTCACCTCGTGGCCGTTGGCCGCCAGGTAAAGGCTGTTGCGGCCATTTCCGCAGCCCAGATCCAATGTCTTGCCGGGCTTTACGATCCCCGCGCTGTACAGCACCTCTGAATGCGTACGGGTTAAGCCATATTTCTCTGTGAAGTAATTTTCATCGACAGCCATTATTTTTCCTCAGATTGCATAAGCAGTGCCTTATCAGTGCGCACCAGAAGTTTGCCCTGAATCAGCAGAATAAACGTACGGACCAACAGCATCCCAATGATGAGATTGGTAAAGATAAACAGCGGCACGGCAATGGCGTGGAAGAATCCAGACGAACTGCCGTGACCCAGATGCAGCCCGGTGGTAGCCAGAGCCGACACGCCAAACGAGAAACTCCAGAAGGAGGCGTTAAACGGCTGAGACACATACCACGGCAGCAGGCGCAGCATAAAGAGCAACTGCAACAGGCCGTAGCCGAACAGCATTTTGGCGAAGGTGTCGGCTTCCCCACCGTTGACGCTAAACCAGGCGCTGCACGCCACCAGCGCGGGCGCCAGCTGAATGCCTAAAGCGGTGCGCTGCGCGGTGGGAAGCTCCCCGGCGCTGCGAAGACGCTGGAGGATCACCGGCTCCAGGCTGAGCCAGGAAAAGACGCCCGCGCCGAGAAAAACGAGCCCTGCATCGTTGAACCCCAGAGCACCGCACGCCATCGCGCTGATGAAATTATTCGCCACCGTCGGCAGATACAATCCGGGCGTGGTGGCCTCCTGCGGGTGCCTGCCTCGCCAGAGCCCGGCGCTTTGCCAGGCGGAATAAGCAAGCTGTAACATCACGCCCACGCCGAACAGCGCCAGCGATACCGGGCGGAACCAGGGCACAAAACCGATGGCGACCAGCATGGTGGTGGCCGGAAAAAGGCTGACGAAGCTGCTCATCACCGGGTGGCGCATCTCTGCCAGCACGCTGTGCGGGAAACGGATCGCACGGGTAATAAACGCCGTCGTCAGTAAAAACCAGCAGGCAACTGCGAGAGCGACCAGAATCTCACCCGGCCAGCGCGTCACCGGCCACAGGGTGCTGGCGTATCGCCAGGCGAAACCCATGCCGATGATGCCCAGCACCATGCCAAAATAGCCTGCGGGAAGGTTAAGCGCCTGTTCAGGTTTGTTTAATTTATCCATTAATTTGAATTTTTAAAATGTATTTTAAATGCCATTTTAAGGGGTTTCAGCAACGGATGCCAGCACAACGGAAAGCCGAAAGTTTGCTACGTTTAGTGAAGACGCATATCAGGGACCCCACGATGAATAAGTATCGGCTCAGCGATGAAACCCGGCTCTGGCAATGGAAAAATGGCGAAACATCCCACTCAACGACGCTGCGGCAGATTATCGCTACGGTGGACTTTAACGATGTGAAGGCCGGCACGAAAGGCGGCTGGATTGACGATGAGCGCGCCCTTGCGCAGGACGGAGACTGCTGGATCTACGATGAAAACAGCGTGGTATTCGCTGGCGCAACCGTGTCCGGCAACGCGCGCCTGACCCTGCCGTGCACCGTCAGCCATGATGCGCATATCGGCGATAACTGCTGGCTTGACGCCGCAGAGGTCAGCCACGGGGCGCGAATAAGTGACAACGTCACTATTCAGCACTCCTGCGTGCGGGGTGAGTGCCATCTCTACGGCGACGCGCGCGTGCTGCACAACAGCGTCATCAGTGCCGCTAAAGGCCTCACGCCGGACCACGACCAGATCCTGCAAATCTACGGCAAGGCGACGGTAAGCCGATCGCGCATTGTGCATCAGGCACAAATATACGGCGAGGCGATGGTGAATAACGCGTTTGTTGAGCACCGCGCCGAAGTGTTCGACTGCGCGATCCTCGAAGGTAACGAACTCAACAACGTCTGGGTGTGCGACTGCGCCAAAGTGTACGGCAACGCCCGCGTAATAGCCGGTTTCGACGATGACGCCATCCCTACCGTGCGCTACAGCTCTCAGATTGCCGAGAACGCCGTGGTGGAAGGAAACTGCATCATCAAGCACCACGTCCTGATCGGCGGTCAGGCATGGCTGCGCGGCGGGCCGATCATGCTGGATGATAAAGTGGTGATTCAGGGACGCGCGCGGATCAGCGGCGACGTGCTGATTGAGCATCGGGTAGAAATCACCGACGATGCGGTGATAGAGGCCTTTGCTGGTGAGAGCATTCACCTGCGCGGTGAAAAGGTGATCAACGGCGACCAGCGCATCACCCGCACGCCGCTGCTGGGGGCGCTATAGGGTATAAATTTTGCCGTAGATGTTCACATCGTCATAGGCGCCATTGAGGTATTCCGCTTCCCGCAGGCACCCTTCCAGCGTGAAACCGTTGCGCAGGGCCACGCTGTTGCTGTGCTGATTCGCCACCCGACACTTGATCACAAATCGGCGGATCTCACCGCGCTCAGCGTAGTAGCGCATGAACGCCTGCAGCGACTGCGAGAGGACCCCCTGCCCCTGATGTGCTTCATCCAGCCAGTAGCCGATGTACGCGGCTTTGTTGGCAGGCTCAATCGCATTAAACGACAGTACGCCGACCAGCGCATCCTCCCTGAAGATCAAAAACATTTTGGCGTAGCCGCGCTGGTGCAGCATCTGGTTACTCTGCACGTTGCGTCGGGTGTCATCTTCATTTCCCACGTGCTGCGCCCAGTCAAAGGCGGTTTGCAGATAGGCTCTGTTTTTGACGACGAGGTTATGCAGTTCGGCGGTGTAGCGCTCTTCGACGGCGCGAAGCTCGAGCGCGTCAGATACGGGAATAGTTTCGGATTGTGTTGCGGTCATTGCCCCTCACCCTAACCCTCTCCCTGTGGGAGAGGGAATCGATCGTTAACGCATTACCCGGTCATCAACGTAATGACGTTTATCCGGCGCTGGCGGGAAATACTGATACAGCCAGGTTTCGCTGATGGCATCGCCCTGGCAGCGCAGGAACAGGCGCATATCCACCGGCTCCGTCGAATCCGACGTTGGGTACCAGTCAAACAGAATGCGATACCCGTCAAACGGCTCAACGTAAAGGATCTCAACCTGCTTCGCTTCACCGCTGGAGAGCGTAATCACCGGCTCGATGCCCTTCGGCGCGGCGGCCTTCAGGTCACCGCCGACGAAATCAATCGCAAAGCGACGGGCCCACACTTTCGGATAGTGTTCGCCCGGCGCCCAGCCCTCCGGGAATCCGCCCATGCCGGTGCGGGTCGCGTAAACGTTGGCCAGCGGGGAACGCACCGGCGGCTGCGCGCTCCAGTAGAGACGATATTTAAAGTCCAGCTCGTCGCCCGCTTTCACCGGTTTTTCCGGCTGCCAGAAGCAGACCACGTTATCCAGCGTTTCACCGGTGGTTGGGATCTCCATCAGCGCGATAGATCCTTTCCCCCAGTCGTTGCGCGGCTCAACCCACAGGCTCGGGCGCTTGTTATACCAGCCCATCACGTCCTGATAGTGGGAAAAATCGCGATCGAGCTGCAGCAGGCCGAACCCTTTCGGGTTTTTGTCCAGATAGGCATTAAACTGCAGCTTCTGCGGGTTATTGAGCGGACGGCAGATCCACTCCCCGTTGCCGCGCCACATTGCCAGGCGGTCGGAGTCGTGGATTTGCGGGTGAATGGTGTCGCACATGCGGCGTTCGTTGTTGCCGCAGCTGAACATGCTGGTCATCGGCGCGATGCCCAGCTGCTTAATGTCCTTACGCGCGTAGAGATGGTTTTCCACCTCCATGATCACCTGGCTCTTCTCGCAGTGGATCACGAATTTATAGGCACCGGTGACGCTCGGGCTGTCCAGCAGCGTATAGACGGTAAAGGTGGTGTCACCCGGCTTGACGGTTTCAAACCAGAAGGAGGTGAAGTCAGGGAACTCTTCCGGGGTGTCGGTAAAGGTATCTACCGCCAGACCGCGCGCGGAAAGCCCGTACTGGTAGGTATCGTCCACCGCACGGAAATAGCTCGCCCCGAGGAAAGAGACGATATCGCGGCGCGCCAGCTCAGGCGCTTTAAAGGCGCGGAAGCCCGCAAAGCCGAGATCGCTTTGCCCTTCCAGCTGTTTGGTATCGACGCCCGTGTCACCGTAGCTGAACAGCTCAGGGCGGAAGTGGATCTCGCGCGCCATAGAGGTAGACTGGTCCAGCGAGAACATCCGCACGCGGCGGCGGAACCCCATTCCCATATGGAAGAACTGCACGTCCAGCTGACGCCCTTCAATGTTGTTCCACAGAGACTGTTTTTCATCGTAGCGGATGGCGTTATACGCCTGCGGCGTCATGGTCGCCAGCGTCTCCGGCAACGGACGCGGCGCGCCACCCCACGGGGTTTTCGCCAGGTCATGCGCCATGGATTGCAGTACGGAGAAGTCAAACCGACGGCTCTGACCGTCAGCGATGTCAGAGTCAGCCGCATATGCCGCTTTGGAAAACAGGGAAGCAAGGCCGGAGGTGCCGCTCAGGGCTGCCACAGCCAGCGAGCCTTTTAGAAAACGTCTGCGATTCATGCCTGGAAAAACGTCCTTATGGTCGTGTGAATGTGTTTCGCGCTCGGCGAAATGACGGCAAGAAAGAACGCACAGCCTAAACAAAAATGGTTAAGAATCCAATTGTTTGCCGGTGATTATCTGAACAAAGTGAGAAATATTTTCTGTCGACCAGAACGGCCCGAAAGTGGTGTAAAGAAAGCCTGGAAAATGTGTAGAAAAATGCCCCGTCAGGACATCAGCTGACGGGGCCAATGAGGCGGTTATTTTACGCTGACATCGATACCCGGGAAGTACTTATCAGCGAGTTTGGCGATCGTGCCGTCGGCACGTACTTTATCAATGGCGGCATCAAGCTGCTTTTTGGTGGCCTCGTCACCTTTGCGCAACCCAAAGCCGATCCCACTGCCGAGGATAGTGTCGTCAGACACCGGTTTGCCGATGAAGCCAAACCCTTTTCCCTGCGGCTTGCTGAGGAAACCCGCCTGCCCGGCCGCGGACATGACCAGCGAGGCATCAATGCGGCCATTCAGCAGGTCGCCCCAGGCCATATTCTGATCTTTATACGACACCACGGTGACACCCTGCTTTTCCCAGTGCTCTTTGGCATAGGTTTCCTGAATCGACCCCTGCAGCACGCCGATGGTTTTCCCCTTCAGCCCTTCAGGCGTTGCTTCGACCGCCGTACCGGCCTTGCCCACCAGCTGAGACGGAATGCGGTAGATCGGCTGGGTAAAATCGATGCTCTTGCGGCGCTGTTCGGTGATATTCATCGCCGAATTGATGGCGTCAAACTTCTTCGCCACCAGCCCCGGGATCAGCGCGTCAAACGAGGTTTCGACCCAGCTGCACTTCAGCGCTGCCGCTTTGCAGATGGCATTTCCCAGCTCAACGTCAAACCCTTCCAGTTCGCCTGCCGCATTACGGCTTTCAAACGGCGGATATTCCGCTTCCAGACCATAACGCAGCTCGGTGGCCGCGAAGGAGGAAAAGGTACACAGCAATCCCATGCCGACAACTAACGCGCGTAATTTCATCTCATACTCCTCAGAGCCTATCCCAGTAGGCGTAATTGTTGAAGACAGTTTGGTACCGGACAGCGCACAGAAACCGGAACGTACATGTAGTACGTGAGGATTTCGAGCACTGCCCGGTGCCAAAATGGCGAATAAAATAGCCTAATGGGATAGGCTCAGCGTGGTTTAACCTGACACAGGGCTTGAGCACCTGCCCGTAACGTCGCCTCATCTTTCGCAAAAGAGAGGCGAATCAATTTATTATCCGTGCCGTCGGCATAAAACGCCGACAGCGGAATGGTGGCAACACCGTACTCAACAATCAGCCGCTTCACCAGCTCGCTGTCGCGCTCGTCGCTGAACTGGCTGTAGTCCGCCAGCATAAAGAACGACCCGGCGCTCGGCAGCAGGGTAAACGGCGAATCGGCCAGCAGGCCGTGCAGCAGATCGCGCTTACGCTGGTAAAACGCCGACAGCGACAGCCAGGTTTGCGGATCGGTCATGTGTTCTGCAAACGCGTATTGCATTGGCGTATCGGCAGAGAACATCAAAAATTGATGGACTTTACATATCTCGTCCATCAGCTCTGCGGGTGCCACACAATAACCCACGCGCCAGCCGGTGACGTGATAGGTTTTTCCGAAAGAAGAAATAATCACGCTACGCTCCGCCAGCTGCGGGTGCGTGGCCATCCCGTGGTGCGGTTCCCCATCAAACACGACGTGTTCGTACACTTCGTCAGAAAAAATAATGATGTCGGTATTGCGCGTTAGCGCCGCCAGCTGCTGCAGGTCATTAGCAGAGAAGACCTGGCCGCTCGGGTTGTGCGGCGTATTGATGATGATCATGCGCGTGCGCGGGGTGATTGCCGCACGGACCTCATCCCAGTTGACGGCAAAATCCGGCACCGTGAGCTTGATGGCGACAGGCGTTGCCCCCTGCAGACGAACAATCGGCGCGTAGCTGTCAAACGACGGCTCAAAGTAGATCACCTCATCGCCAGGGTGCACAAGCCCGCTTATCGCCGAATAGAGCCCTTCGCTGGCGCTGGCGGTGACCAGCACCTCGCTGGCAGGGTGATACTGCGTGCCGTAGAGCGCGGCAATCTTATCGGCGATGCGTTCTTTGAGCGGCTGCAGGCCGGTCATCGATGCATACTGGTTATGCCCTGCCTCCATCGCGCGGGTAACGCCGGCGATCAGCTTCGGGTCGCAGGAAAAATTCGGTGCCCCCTGAGAAAGGTTGATGGCGTTATGCTGGGCCGAAAGCTGGCCGATAACGGTAAAAATGGTGGTCCCCACGTCTGGCAGCTTGGAGCGCGTTTGCACCGGCGTTCGTAAAGTCATCCTCTTTCCCTTCTCATGGATATTGCATAACTATTCAAACAACAACTTCGTTGCCGGGACAATCGAATTGTTGTCATAATAGCCATGAGAAAAATGCATAGCTGAGGTGTTTCAATGTCACGCCGTTCGCTCCCGCTCAATGCTATCGACGCATTTTTAGTCACCGCGCGTCATCTGAATCTTACCCACGCCGCCGCGGAACTCTGCCTGACGCAGGGGGCCGTGAGCCGTAAGATTGCCTCCCTTGAAGCCTGGTTTGGCTTTCCGCTGTTTGAGCGCCACGCGCGCGGGTTGCGCCTCTCCCCGCAGGGCAGCGCCCTGCTTCCCGAACTGCAGTCCTCCTTCGAACAGCTGCTGAGCGTGGCCGACCAGGCCCGCAGCCAGCATACGGTGATCCGCCTCAAGGCCCCCACCTGCGCGATGCGCTGGCTGGTGCCGCGCCTGCTGGAAGTGGAGCGCGAGCAGCCGGATCTGCAGATCGCGCTCACCACCACGACCGATCATAACGTCAATTTCAAAACCGAATCTTACGATGCCGCCATCGTCTTCGGCACGCACATGAGCGCAGGAGATCTGCTGTTCGAAGAGGCGCTGACGCCGGTGTTCAGCCCCGTGCGAGCGGGTGCCGCGCTGGGTTCGCTGACGTTTCTTCATCCGACAAGGGATAAAACAGACTGGTCACTGTGGCTGGCGAATCAGGAAGGTCCGGGCTTTGCTATGCACAAAAATCAACACTTCGATACGATGGATCTCGCCATTACCGCCGCCATTCAGGGGCTGGGCGTAGCCATTGCCGACGAAACGCTGGTGGCAGAAGATGTCCGCGCCGGAAGGCTAATGCGGCCCTATGAGACCAGCATTAAAACCGGCGCGAGCTACCGGCTGGTGCTGCGCGAAACGCCTTGTCAGGAGAATGGTCTGGCGGCGTTTCGCGCCTGTTTGCTTAATCGAGGCTGACGTGGTGCTTCATTACGCGCTTGAAGAGGCTCATGCGGGCGCGCATAAAGCGGTTTTCAAGCCTGAAACCTGCATGTTTATTCACACCAATACGTAACAGCACGTCCCGCCCTTTGCGGCAGGCGGGCCAGCGCGTCGGCCCGTGAAGGCTGTCATGCGTTCCGGCATCGCGCGCAAAGCTCACCCAGTAATCAGCCACCTGGGCGGCAAACGCCAGATCCCGTTCGTTAACGTACTGGCGCGAAGGCTCCACCTGCCCGAGGGTATCGAACGCATACGGCACCTCATTGCCGTGCCAGGCACCGTTGATATAGGTGGCGTGTTCCGCTTCGGCCACATAGTCAAACCAGTAGCGCCAGCAAAGCCCGCCGACGCGCTGCTGGGCCTGCATCACCACGTAGCCCATGGTGGTGAAGGCCATGTCGCGGCACACCTGCCTGCCGAGCTCCTCGTCGCCCTTCACGCCCGGATAAAGCAGCTTGATGAGCCCCAGCCCGAAGCGGCGCTCCCGGCGAAGCTTCTGGATCTGCCCGGCGAGATCGACACCAAACACCGCCATCACGCTGGCTTCATCGCTGTTGGAGCCAATCATCACCGGCACGGGATGCTGGCGGGCGGCGAAAAAGACGTCCAGCATCGCCTCCGGCAGAACGCAATCCCCAACGATAGGGGCCGGGGCGACGTTCAGCGGCGCGGTCAGCGGCCAGAACGCCTCGGGCGGGATCGCGCGCAGCTGCTCTGCCGTCGCATTTTCCAGCCCGAAGTGGGTGGCCAGCGCTTCCCCTTTTTGCAGGGCCTGCGCGCGCGGCGTATCCGGCAAAGTGTACCCGCTTTGCACTATCGCCTTATGGAATAGTCCTTCCGCCAGCGGCGAGGCCAGCAGAGACAGCACGCTGCGCGCGCCGGCGGATTCACCAAACAGGGTCACGTTATTCGGGTCGCCACCAAACGCGGCGATATTATCCCGCACCCATTCGAGCGCGGCGATCTGGTCCAGCAGGGCAAAATTATGCACCACCCGCTCCTCTTCACCTTCCAGAGCGGGATGGGCGAAGAAGCCGAGATGGCCGAGACGGTAGTTAATCGTGACGACAACCACCCCGCGGGATGCCAGGGCTTTGCCGTTATACGGCGGCAGGCTTCCGGCGCCGATCGTAAACCCGCCCCCGTGCAGCCAGACCATGACCGGCAGCGGCCCGGTACGGTCGATAGGGGACCAGACGTTCAGATAGAGGCAGTCTTCAGAAAACTGGCCGGGATCGCCTCCGCCCAGCTCCTGACAATATTCACTGCTTTGCCAGCTTGAGGGCGAAAAGTCGGTAGCTGCACGCACGCCATCCCAGCGTTCCGGCGGCCGGGGTGAGCGCCAGCGCCAGTCGCCAACGGGCGGTGCGGCATAGGGAATACCGCGCCAGAGGTGAACGTTTTCATCGGTTAAACCAGACAGTGCGCCCTGGCGCGTTTCAACCACAGGGGCGGAAGGATTTTGCATAACGACCTTATTTTTTCCATCACACCCCTGAAGAGTAACGATTTCAGAGCAAACCGCAACGCTGTTTGCTGCGCGTTTCCGCCTCCTCGTAGAGCGTAAATTCGTCATACACCGGGCAGCCGAGCGCGGCTTCAAACGCATTGCGGCTGGCATTGCCGTGGCTGCGCGCCTGGGTTTCATTCCCGAGATTGGACTGGAAAATCCCCGCCGCGCTGACCGGAAGGAAATCTTCGTAAATTATCGGCTGGGCCACCACCCACCCGCGCTCAATCAGAGGCTGCGGGTCATCCCCCGGACGAAACGCGTGACGATGGGCCTCTCCCGCCGGGGTCAGGCGATAGCGAAAATACGCCAGCTCCTGACGGCGCAGGAACATTTCGCTGTCCGGGAAGGCGCTGAAAATCTCCCGCAAATGCAGCTGGTGCGTGAGGTTATCTTTTCCGGTTCCGGCCTGGGCCAGCAGGCTATCGTACAGTTCACGGCCTTTCGGGGTCAGAGCCACGCCGCGCTGTTCAATTTCACCGAAGCGCGCGGTGTGGGTGCCTTTATGTTCCCCGGCGAAAAGCACCGGCTCTTCGAGGGCTTTAAAGCTGGTCTGACGCAGCAGGATCGGCACTTCACGACGCGGCGGCCCTTCGATCAGAATTTTGGGCTCAATCCCGTACTTCGGCATTAGCTCCTGCACCCGGTCAATGTCCAGCGTGCGCGGCGTGAGGTGGTTGATATGGCACCCCGGGAAGCAGACCACGTCAGCTATCAGGCGGTGCTCGTTACTCAACGCCAGGTAGGTCTCCTGGTCGACCGTTGCATGACGGTGCCAGCGGAAGGTTTCTAACGCTTCCTGCACAAACTCGTGCGCCTGCGCTTCGGTAAAGTGCCCTTCCGACTCATGGAGGTCAATAAGTTCCAGACAGCGCGGCGTAAAGATGTTCCGCTGAGAGAGAATTTCTGCCGCCCGCTCGCGTAACGCCACGTTTTCAATCAGCTCAAGGCGCAGCAGTGAGGTAAAGATACGAAACGGATTGCGGCACAGCGCCGCATCGTCAACCGGACGAAACGCCGTTGAGTGGACCGGTACCCCCGCCTGAGAAAGATCGTAATAGCTGACCGGGAACATGCCCATGATGGCAAACATACGACGCAGGGTGGAAAGCTCTTGTGCCGTACCGACGCGGATCGCCCCGTGACGCTCCACGTTCAGGCGCGCCAGCTCGTCGGCGTTCGCCAGTTGTTCATGTAATAGTGGATTATTTTCCAGAACCGCCAGGTTTACGTCCGCGACCAGCTCAAGCAAGGTGCCGTACTGCGGAACTTCCTGCTGGTACATCGCCGACATAGCCTGCGAAAAATGTTCCCGAATATCATCAGCCGTGATGGTGTTCGCCATGATGTCATGCCTCCAGTGAATATTACCTGGAGTGTAGAGAAGGCCGTTCCTTCCGGGGAGAAGAATTTCCGATTTGTGATCTTAAGACGCCAGTGGTTAAACCGTGTGCTACCGCCCCCTGTCAGGCGCCTCGTCATCTTTTTCCAGGATTTTCCTTATGATTCGTAGCGGCTATTTTTTCTAGCCCCAAAGGGGTAATTTTCCCCAAATCGCCGCTTGCAAATTATTCGTTTTTGCTACGCCATTATTATTGGCCTCAACCTTCCGATTTTTAAATGAAACTTAGGACTAATCTGAACATTTGTTTACAAGTCCTTCCCACACTTCCATATTTCCAAGCCAAGCGAAGCGCAAACGCAGCAATAATTAAATATAACGCAACCGCTAATGGCGAAACGAATTTGACGTATGCCTCACAGCGACTAGAGTTATTACTCGAACGACGAGTGATACGGAATATTTTCGTATCGTACTGACATAACCAATATATGACTATGAGGTTTAATATGGCAGAGCATCGTGGTGGTTCCGGTAATTTCGCTGAAGACCGTGAAAAAGCATCAGAAGCTGGACGTAAAGGCGGCCAGCACAGCGGTGGTAATTTCAAAAACGATCCGCAACGCGCATCTGAAGCGGGTAAGAAAGGGGGACAGAACAGTCACGGCGGAGGCCGTAAATCTGATAACTCCTGATCTTATTTAGTACTCTTTTAATAAAACCTGAGAGCATGCTGCGGGCTGAAAAGCTCGCAGTACCCTTTCCTTATTTTACCGGAGCGTAATTAATATGAATATGAAAAGTGTTGAGGATGTATTTATTCATCTTCTGTCCGATACCTACAGCGCTGAAAAACAACTTACCCGAGCGTTAAGCAAACTCGCTCGCGCCGCCTCCAGCGAGAAGCTGAGCGCCGCCTTCACCGCGCACCTGGAGGAGACGCAGGGCCAGATTGAACGTATTGACCAGATCGTCGAACAGGAAGACGGTATTAAGCTCAAGCGCATGAAGTGCGTGGCAATGGAGGGCTTAATTGAAGAAGCCAACGAAGTTATCGAAAGTACGGAAAAAAATGAAGTGCGTGATGCTGCATTAATTGCCGCTGCGCAAAAAGTGGAGCATTACGAAATAGCCAGCTACGGTACTCTTGCGACCCTCGCAGAACAACTGGGCTACAAAAAAGCCGTTAAACTTCTTGCCGAAACGCTGGAAGAAGAGAAAGAGACCGACCTTAAACTCACCGACCTGGCCGTTGGCAATATTAACCAAAAAGCGCAGAAATGACGCGATAAGACAGGTTAAATAAAATGAGCATCAGTCCCAGGACAATTAAACGGTGCCATTTAGCGGCAGCAATAATATGGTTCATTCTCGCTATCCCTTCCGTAATATGGTGGAAGAATAGCGTACTATGGGTCATTATCATCAGCATTTACGCCAATATTGTCGGCCACTTATCTGGCTATAGTGCCGCACGTGCCGATCAGGCAGCTGAAAGTGAGACCAAATAAGCGAACCCTTAATGAGGATACAATGATGAATCACGTAGAACACTACCATGACTGGCTACGCGATGCCCATGCGATGGAAAAGCAAGCCGAATCAATGCTGGAATCCATGGCCAGCCGTATTGATAATTATCCTGATGTTCGCGCCAGAATTGAGCAACATATTAATGAGACAAAACGGCAAATTACATTGCTGGAGGAAATCCTCGACCGTAATGATATTTCTCGTTCGGTCTTAAAAGACTCGATGAGCAAAATGGCGGCCCTGGGTCAATCCATCGGCGGTATGTTCCCGTCCGATGAGATCGTTAAGGGCTCGATCAGCGGCTATGTCTTCGAACAGTTTGAAATCGCCTGCTACACCTCCCTGCTCGCTGCGGCGAAAAAAGCGGGCGATACCGCCTCTGTGCCTGCCATTGAGACGATCCTCGCAGAAGAGCGCGAAATGGCCGACTGGCTGATTCGCCATATCCCGCAAACGACGGAACAGTTCCTGCTGCGTTCAGACGCAGACGGTGTCGAAGCGAAAAAATAATCCACAGGAGAGTGCCTATGTTTCGACACGTCAAACAGCTGCAATATACGGTTCGCGTCGCCGAACCCAACCCCGGTCTCGCTAACCTTTTACTGGAACAATTTGGTGGGCCGCAGGGCGAACTGGCTGCCGCCTGCCGTTACTTCACTCAGGGCCTGAGCGATGACGATCCGGGCCGCAAGGATATGCTGATGGATATCGCCACCGAGGAGCTAAGCCACCTCGAAATCATCGGTACGCTGGTTGGTATGCTGAACAAAGGTGCCAAAGGGGCGCTGGCGGAAGGGGTGGAAAATGAGGCTGAACTGTATCGGTCCATGACCGAAAACGGTAACGACAGCCACATCACCTCCCTCCTCTACGGCGGCGGTACCCCGCTCACTAACTCGGCGGGCGTGCCCTGGACTGCAGCCTACGTCGATACCATCGGCGAGCCGACGGCGGATCTGCGCTCGAACGTGGCGGCAGAGGCCAGGGCGAAAATCATTTATGAACGGCTGATTAACGTCACTGACGATCCCGGAGTGAAGGATGCGCTGGCGTTTCTGATGACGCGTGAGGCGGCGCATCAGCTCTCCTTTGAGAAGGCGCTGCAGTCCATTCGTAACAATTTCCCGCCGGGAAAACTGCCGCCAATCGAGGAATTCACCAACAAGTACTACAATATGTCTGAAGGTGGAGAGGTTCGCGGAAGCTGGAACAGCGATAAGCACTTTGATTACGTTGAGTCCCCCCAGCCTGCGGTTGATGGCGGAGACGGTAGCGCCAGCGTGACGCTCACAGCTGAACAGGCAACCCTGGTTAAGGCGATGTCTGCCCGCACCAAGTCCGATCCCCATTCCGACCCGCTGACCGGTGCCGAGCTGGGTGCCGGAAAGAGTAAACCGTAATCGGTTTTGCCGGGCATTCTGACCTGCCCGGCAATTCTCGTGCCCCATCGCTTCAGAGGTACGGACCATGTTCGAACTTGATGCATTCCATCTCGCCAGAATTCAGTTCGCTTTTACCGTCTCGTTTCACATTCTTTTCCCGGCGATCACCATCGGTCTTGCCAGCTATCTGGTCGTGCTTGAAGGCATGTGGCTGCGCACCAAAAACGACGTCTGGCGCTCGCTGTACCACTTCTGGCTCAAGATATTTGCCGTTAACTTCGGGATGGGTGTCGTTTCCGGGCTGGTCATGGCGTATCAGTTCGGCACCAACTGGAGCGGGTTCTCCCAGTTCGCAGGCAGTATTACCGGTCCCCTGCTGACCTACGAGGTGTTAACCGCCTTCTTCCTGGAAGCCGGCTTTCTTGGCGTAATGATGTTCGGCTGGAACAAGGTCGGTCCTGGGCTGCACTTCTTTTCAACATGCATGGTGGCGCTCGGCACGCTGATGTCGACCTTCTGGATCCTCGCCTCAAACAGCTGGATGCACACCCCGCAGGGTTTTACTATCGAGAACGGGCAGGTCATTCCGCAGGACTGGCTGGCGATTATCTTTAACCCCTCCTTCCCTTACCGCCTGATTCATATGGCCATCGCCGCATTTCTGAGCAGCGCGCTGTTTGTCGGCGCGTCGGGCGCATGGCACCTGCTGCGCGGTAACGATACCCCTGCCATACGCACCATGTTCTCCATGGCGATGTGGATGGCGCTGCTGGTTGCCCCCATTCAGGCCGTCGTGGGCGATATGCACGGCCTGAACACGCTTGAGCATCAGCCAGCCAAAATTGCCGCCATAGAGGGGCACTGGGAAAATCCGCCCGGCGAGGCCACGCCGCTACTGCTGTTTGGCCTGCCCGATATGGACGAGGAGCGCACCAAATACGGTCTTGAAATTCCCGCGCTCGGCAGCCTTATCCTGACGCACAGCCTCGATAAGCAGGTTCCGGCGCTGAAGGACTTCCCGAAAGAGGATCGCCCAAACTCGACCATCGTCTTCTGGTCGTTTCGCATCATGGTCGGAGTGGGCCTGCTGATGATTACCCTCGGTCTGGTCAGCCTCTGGCTACGCTATCGCCACCGGCTCTACCACTCGCGTCCGTTCCAGTGGTTTGCCCTTTGCATGGGGCCCGCGGGTCTGGTGGCGCTGCTCGCCGGCTGGGTGACCACCGAAGTGGGCCGCCAGCCGTGGGTGGTTTATGGTTATCTGCGCACGATTGACGCGGTCTCCCTGCACAGCACCCTGCAGATGAGCATCAGCCTGCTGGCGTTCTTCGTTGTCTACTCGTCGGTGTTTGGCGTGGGCTATGTGTACCTCATCCGGCTGATTAAGAAAGGCCCGCAGCCCGTCGATACGCTGACGTCAAACACGTCGGGCACCCCCGCCCGTCCACTGTCTGCCGCGGAGTCTGTTCCGGAACAGGAGAGAAACTGATGGGCGTCGATATCTCTGTTATCTGGTTTGCCATCATCGTCTTTGCCACGCTGATGTACATCATTATGGATGGCTTTGATTTGGGCATCGGCCTGCTGTTTAACTTCGTGGGCGATGCGAAAGAGCGCGATGTGATGGTCAACAGCGTAGCGCCCGTATGGGACGGCAACGAGACCTGGCTGGTGCTTGGCGGCGCGGGGCTGTTCGGCGCGTTCCCGCTGGCTTACGCGGTGATCATTGATGCGCTTACTATCCCCCTCACCGCGATGCTGATCGGCCTCATCTTTCGCGGCGTCGCCTTTGAGTTTCGTTTTAAAGCGACGCCTTCGCACCGCAAGTTCTGGGACTACTCCTTCGCCGGTGGATCTCTGCTCGCCACCTTCAGCCAGGGGATCGTCGTGGGGGCGGTGATCAACGGCTTTGAGGTTGAGGGCAGACGCTTTGTGGGCTCGCCGCTTGACTGGCTGACGCCCTTTAACCTTTTCTGCGGTATCGGCCTGGTGGTCGCCTACACGCTGCTGGGCACCACCTGGCTTATCATGAAAAGTGAAGGCGCCCTGCAACGCCGCATGCGCGAGCTAACCCGCCACGTGCTGCTGGCCCTGATGGTGGTGATCGCGGTTGTCAGCGTCTGGACGCCGCTCGGCTGGCAGTACGTGGCCGACCGTTGGTTTACCCTGCCCAACTTCTTCTGGTTCCTGCCGGTTCCCCTGCTGGTAGGCCTGTTTAGCGTGCTGATCTGGCGGCTGACCCGCAACCCGGCCAGCCACTCGCGCCCCTTCCTGCTGACGCTGGGGCTGATCTTCCTCGGATTTAGCGGCCTGGGTATCAGCCTGTGGCCAAACATTATTCCGCCGCGCATCACCCTGTGGGAAGCCGCGGCGCCCCCCGCCAGCCAGCTGTTTATGCTGGTCGGGACCCTGCTGATAATTCCTGTGATTCTGGTGTACACCGCCTGGAGCTACTACGTCTTCCGGGGCAAAGTTTCGGATACTGAAGGCTATCACTGAGGAACTCTATGACGGACTGGCATACACGGGCCATTATCTACCAGATTGATACCGCGCTTTTTTACGATATGAACGGCGATGGCTGCGGGGACATCGCCGGGATCGCGGCCAAGCTGCGCTATATTCGCCGCATGGGGGCGACGGTTATCTGGATCACCCCGTTTTACCTCACGCCCTTTCTCGATGAGGGCTACGACGTCAGCGACCATCTGCAGGTGGACCCCCGCTTCGGAAAACTGGCCGATATCATCGCCTTTATCGAACAGGCCCGGGAGCTGGGCATGCAGGTTATTATTGAGCTGCTGATCCAGCACACCTCGGACGCCCATCCCTGGTTCCAGCAGGCCCGACGTAGCCCCGCCTCGCCCTATCGTGATTACTATATCTGGTCGGATAACGACGACGACGACACGCCACCCATGTTCCCCGGCGTGGAAAAGAGCGTCTGGAGCTGGGACGACGAGGCGGGACAGTATTACCGGCACATGTTCTACCGCCACGAGCCGGACCTGAACCTGACCTCGCCCGCCGTGCTTAAGGAGATTGAGAATATTATCCTCTTCTGGCTCAAGCTGGGGGTGTCGGGATTTCGGCTGGATGCCGCATCACACCTCACGAAGCAGGCGGGCAGCGGTGACGAGAAAAAGGGCCTGTGGATCCTGGAGCACATGCGCCGTCTTATCGAACAGCGTAATCCGGATGCGATCCTGCTCGGCGAAGTGGACGTAGACGTTGAGGTTTATAAAGACTATTTCGGCAATAACGACCGCCTGCATCTGGTGCTCAACTTCTGGCTCAACAAGTATTTCTACGTCAGCCTGGCCAGAAAAAGCGCCCGCCCGCTGCGCAACGCGGTGAAGAAGATGATCGTCCCGCCAGATTCATGCTGTTTTGCCAACTGGCTGCGCAACCATGACGAGCTGGATCTGGAAGGGATTAGCCAGAAAGATAAACAGTTCGTGCTCGATACCTTCGCCCCTGACGAGGAGATGAACGTCTATCAGCGTGGGATCCGCCGACGTCTGGCTCCGATGCTGAATGGCGATCCAAAGCGGCTGGCGTTTTGCCACGCGGTGCTCTTTTCCCTGCCGGGCGTCCCGGTGATGCGCTACGGGGATGAGATCGGCATGGGTGACGACCTTGAACTGGAGGAGCGCTACGCCGTTCGCACCCCAATGCAGTGGGCAGGTTCACAGGGCGGTGGTTTTTCGGCGGCCGATCCTGAAAAATTTATTGCGCCGATAATCGACCACGGGCCCTACCGCTATCAAAAAATCAACGTCGCCGATTCGCTGCTCCACCGCAACTCGCTCCTGCACCGGATTATTGATATTGCCAATACCCGCTCGGAGTTCCCCGAAATTGCCGTGGCGCCCTTTCGCCTCATCACCCTCGATCATGACGCGGTCCTGGGGATCTATTACGAGACCGACGAGCGCAGCATTCTGACCTTCGTAAACTTCAGCGACCAGCCGGTACAGTTCACCGCCAGAGGGATCCGCAACGCCACCTGGACCGCCTGCCTCGCGGACAAACGCTACGACGACGCGCTGGTTTGCGGCAAAACCGTCGAACTCACTATTGGCGCCTACGGCTACCGCTGGTTCTGGACGCACCGCAGCGCGCTGCGCTGATTAGCGTTTCCGGCGGGTTATCAGACGCGTCAGCATAATCCCCGCCACCGCGAGGGCCCCCAGCGCCACCTTGCCAGGCATACCGGAGGTGACGGACGTAGCGCGGTTCTTCGCTTCGTCGGTAAAACAACCATGGATTTTGTGCAGGTCGTCAATCGGCTGGTCGAGATAGTCCCGACGATCCGCTGCGTTTAGATCGTCGGTCATCTGGCCTTCCCAGGCTTTTTTTACCATCAGACGGTCAAGGTAGGCCGGAAAGAAGAATTGCCCGACGATGGACTGGATAGTGCTGCTGCCCACCCACAGCTCGCGCACCGGTTTCTGCGCAACCTTAAAGATGGCGCTGGCGGCCACTTCAGGCTCAAAGACCGGCGGCACCGGTCGCATCGCCCAGGCGAACTTATTTCTTGCCCATTCGAACTGCGGCGTATTGAGCCCCGGCATCTGCACCATGGAAAGCTGAACCCGGCTATTCTCGTGCATCAGCTCCGTGCGCACCGCATCGGTGAACCCGCGGATCGCCGCTTTGGCCCCGCAGTAAGCCGACTGCAAAGGGATGGAACGGTAGGCCAGCGCGGACCCCACCTGAATAATTACACCCCTGTCGCGGGGCACCATCAACTCCAGCGCGGCGCGGGTGCCGTTAACAAATCCGAGATAGGTAACATCAGTCACGCGACGAAACTCATCCGGCGTCAGGGTACGAAACGGCGCCAGTACGGCCCCCATCGCATTGTTGACCCAGACATCAATCGCCCCGAGGCGATACTCGATCTCGTTAGCCGCATCCACCACCGCCTGGCTGTCGGCGACGTCCGCCTGCACCGCGTGGGCATTAACGCCGAAGCGGCGCAGCTCTTCCTGGGTAGAGTGCAGGCTGGCTTCATCGCGGGCGATAAGCCCCACATCGTAACCTGCCTTTGCAAATTTCAGCGCCGTGGCTTTTCCTACGCCCGCCGTCCCGCCGGTAATCACTATGACCGCCATAGAACCTCCGCGTGAATTTAGCCGTTATTGCCGTCCGATAATGTTGTCACCAGTTCAGCGAGCGAAAATTGCACCGCTTTTTCCACCACATCCTGGCAGTCGCCGGAGAAAAGGACGGTGCGGGTTTTCGTCTCACCGCAGATATTCCAGGCAAAGCAGACCGTTCCCGCCGCCGTGCCGTCATCGCCCCCTTCCGGACCCGCGTAGCCGCTGATGGCGATGCTGATATCCGCCTGGGCAATGTCGCGGATGCTGGCGGCCATCTCGGTCACCGTCTGTTCACTGACGGCGGTATAGCGCGCCAGCGTCTCCCGACGCACGCCGAGGATCCGCGATTTGGCCTCATCGCTGAACACAACCAGCCCGACGTCATAAAAATCGGCCGTGTTTTCCTCTGCACACAGCGCCACCGAGAGCTTTCCTCCCGTGCAGGATTCCGCGGTGGTTAAGCGCAGCCCGGCATCGGTTAATTTACTCGCCAGCTTTTTGGTGAGTTCACTCACGGTATAATGACTGTCGTGTAAAAGATTGCTCATCTTGCCGCCTCTTATTTTTCAACAGGAATGATTGAAATATGTCCATTGCGCTCAAGTATGGCATATTTAATTTCGCTAAGTTCTGTAATGCCATTATTTTGACGCGCTGACACCAGAATATCATCACAAGATACGTCGACTTTTTTTAGCTTATCCGCTAATGGAACGCCATTCTCAACCAGAATCACAGGGGTCCCATCAAGAATATTCTCCACCGGGGAAAAATATTTCTTCATCAGGCCAAATATAATGTCAACGACCACCAGCGTGGTAATGGTAATCATTGCGCCGGTAACGGAGAAATCCTGCCCCAAAAGCGCCTGTTGCGTCGCCTCACTAATAATTAAGAGGAGGATGAGATCAAAGCTGGTCATCTGCAGCAGCGCCCGTCGCCCTGCCACTTTAAATACCACCACGAGAAACAGATAAATCGCCAGCGCGCGAAAGACCATATCCATATCAGCCTCCTAGGGGTAAATAAATTGCCAGAGGTTAATCTCCGGCTCGTTGTTGACGCGGATGACGGTGTTCCATTTACCGGCTCTGGAAGGTGTCGTGAAGTATAAAACAGAGAAGTTGTCTGATTTTTGCAGGTCATCGTAGACCAAATAGAGGGTTTTGCCGTGGCTATACATTTTGTCTGGCTGCGGCCAGACGCTGCCGGGCTCGTATACGTCGCTGCTGTCGGTGGTCAGGCTGAGGGTATAGCTGCCCTCCGTCTTCACCGGGAAGGTGACCTGCATTCTTGACTCCGTCTCCCGCCGGCCGAAGCGTTCATAGTTTATGCTCAATGAGTTAGCGGAATTGGTTTTGGCCGTATCGCTCACCATCCCGCTGGAAAACAGACCAGCAACCGCTGCGATGATAATAGCCAGAAGGACCACAAAACCCACCTGGCGAAATGAATATTCAAACCTCAACAAGCGATAACTCTCATCTATCCCGGGTAACTTTTCATTTTCATGCTTCATGGTCGTTGTCACCGTTTCGCTTATTTCATGATAGGTTTGATTTCCAAGGAGAATGTTTTTAAGACTTATCACATTTGCCACATAAAGGAATAGCAACAATACTTAATAAGTCAAGACACTCAAAAATGAAGGATATCAGATGAAATTATCACTTATTTCCGCTTTTTTGATATTTCTGGTTCCAGTTGCATGGGCAGATAATAACGGCGGGTTACAAAAAGGTGAAGCACCGCCACCGCCCCACGCGCTGGACAGCGGATATCGTGGAACCGACGACGCGCGTATTATGACCATCGATCAGGCAAAACAATTGCACGATGGCGCGACAATTTCATTGCGCGGTAATCTTATTGACGGTAGCGGCGATAAGTTTGTATTCCAGGATAAAACCGGAAAAATCGACGTTATTATTCCCCAGGCAGTCTTCGACGGCAGAACGGTAAAACCCGATCAGATGATCAGTATCAACGGTTCGCTTGATAAAAAATCATCGCCTGCCGTCGTTCGTGTTGATCGTTTGCAGAAATAATTCAGCGAAGCGTTAACGCTGCAACTATCCATCAAATCTCACCCCTTGGCTTAAGGAGTCAGCTATGAGTGATACTACACAACGTACGAACGCTTACCCGAAACCTCCGTTCCCGGAACAGCCGCAAACGCCGCCGGGACTGGCGTCTGAAATGCAGCCTGTACCCGACCACGGTGAAACAAGCTATAAAGGGCATGGCCGCCTTGCCGGCAAAAAAGCGCTGATCACCGGTGGTGACTCCGGGATTGGACGCGCAGTGGCTATCGCCTACGCCCGCGAAGGGGCAGACGTCGCCATCAACTATCTGCCTGAAGAAGAGAAAGATGCCGCCGAGGTCATCGACCTGATCAAAGCGGAAGGCCGCAAGGCCATCGCGCTGCCAGGAGACGTCCGGGACGAAACCTTTTGCCAGAATCTGGTCGAAGAAGCCGTTTCGAAGCTGGGCGGGCTGGATATTCTGGTCAACAACGCAGGCCGTCAGCAATTCCGGGAATCCCTTGAAGAGCTTACCACCGAAGATTTTGACGCGACGTTTAAAACCAACGTTTACGCCCCCTTCTGGATCACCAAGGCCGCCCTGCGCCACCTGAAAGCGTCGTCCGTGATCATTAACACTTCCTCCGTTCAGGCGGTGAAGCCCAGCCCCGTACTGCTGGACTACGCCCAGACGAAGGCCTGTCTGGCGGTGTTTACTAAATCCTTAGCCAAACAGCTGGGTCCGAAAGGCATTCGCGTCAACGCGGTCGCCCCCGGCCCGTACTGGACGGTACTCCAGTCCAGCGGCGGCCAGCCGATGGAGAAAGTGAAGGAGTTCGGGGGTGATACCCCGCTGGGTCGTCCGGGACAGCCCGTCGAGATTGCCCCGCTGTACGTCACGCTGGCCTCGGATGAGTGTTCCTTTACCTCCGGTCAGGTATGGTGCTCTGACGGCGGCGACGGCGTGATCTAAACCGCTTTGCAGCATATCCCTCCGCAGTGAGCAATAAATGAACAAGGACGTTCATCACCAACCTCGCCTGAAAAACATGTTGTAACTCAAACAGATCAAATGTTAAAAATATTTTGCTATCAAGTTATCAAAATTAAACAACTTAACTTGTCACCCGCATCGCTCTGTTTTTAACATCGCCTATGGAAAAAAATGGTCTGTTCAGTCAGCGCATACGCTTGCGCCATTTGCATACATTTGTGGCCGTCGCTCAACAGGGAACGCTGGGGCGCGCGGCTGAAACTCTTAACCTGAGCCAGCCCGCGCTCTCAAAAACCCTTAACGAGCTGGAACAGCTGACCGGCGCCCGTCTATTTGACCGCGGTCGGCTGGGGGCACAGCTGACTCTGGTGGGCGAACAGTTCCTGACGCACGCCGTGAAAGTTCTTGATGCGCTCAACACCGCAGGCCAGTCCCTGCACCGAAAAGAAGAGCACACCAGCGAGGTGGTGCGCGTCGGCGCCCTGCCAACCGCGGCGCTGGGGATCCTGCCGCCCGTTATTGGTCAGTTCCACAAGCAGCAGCGCAATACCACTATTCAGGTTGCCACCATGAATAACACCATGCTGCTCGCGGGGCTGAAATCGGGTGAGCTTGATCTCGGTATTGGTCGAATGTCCGATCCCGAGTTGATGGGCGGTCTCAATTATGAACTGCTGTTCCTGGAATCTCTGAAGCTGGTGGTTCGACCCGATCATCCCCTGCTGCAGGACACGGTGACGTTAAGCCGGGTGATGGAGTGGCCAGTGGTGGTTTGCCCGAAAGGGACCGTCCCGCGCCAGGCCGCCGAAACCTTGCTGCAGATGCAGGGGTGTACGCTCCCCTCAGGGTGCATCGAAACGCTTTCGGCTTCTCTTTCGCGCCAGCTTACCCTGGATTATGACTACGTCTGGTTCGTCCCCTCCGGTGCGGTAAAAGATGATTTGCGTCAGGGCACGCTGACCGCCCTGCCGATCGCCTCCCCGGGTGCGGGTGAACCCATCGGTATTTTGACCCGGGTGGATACTCCCCTTTCCACGGGCGCACAAACGCTGCTGAGCGCTATCCGTAAATCAATGCCTGTCTGATTCCCTTCACCCCTCACCCAGTTCCCTCTCCCACAGGGAGAGGGAACTGGGCTGTGCGTTAATCAAATAATGCGGAATGATTCATTAACAATTGCGTAAAACAAATTAACAGTTTTATCATAACGGCGGATTCACCATTTGGTTCGCGAATCGTTATATAAACAAGAATTCACTCGTTTTAATCACTACTCTCCCCGCATTTATTATCCAGATGGTACACACCCAGCAATGCGGAGAGATTCAAAGGAGACAGAAATGGCATTTGGCAGCGCGCCGCGCGGGATACCTCGTATTTTGCAGTGGCTCCTTGCCGGACTGATGTTGCTCATCGGTCTGGCGGTCGGCGGGTTGGGCTTCAAGCTCGCCGCCGTAGGCGGAAGTTTTTACTTCGTGATAATGGGCGTGGTGATGGTCATTGCCGCGCTCCTGATTTTCCTCAATCGCAGCAGCGGGATCGTGCTTTACGGCATCGCGTTTATTGCCTCGCTGTTCTGGGCGGTAAGCGATGCGGGCTGGGATTTCTGGCCGCTCTTCTCGCGCCTGTTCACCTTTGCCGTACTGGCCTTCCTCTGCGCCATCGTCTGGCCTTTCCTGCGCGCGGCCAACCGCGACGCAGCGAATAAAGCCCCGGCTTATGGCGTTGCGGCGGTTCTCGCACTGGCGATGCTGGTCAGCCTCGGCTGGATGTTTAAGCCGCAAACCCTCGTGGCGGCGAACGAGCCCGTTCCGGTGAAACCCGTTGCTCCCGGCGAACAGCAGAAAAACTGGGAACACTGGGGCAACACCACCCACGGCGACCGCTTCGCCGCGCTGGACCAGATTAACAAGCAAAACATCAGCGATCTGAAAGTCGCCTGGGTGGCGCACACCGGGGATATTCCGCAGAGCAACGGCTCCGGTGCGGAAGATCAGAACACGCCATTGCAGATTGGCGACACGCTCTATGTCTGTACCCCGTACAGTAAAGTGCTGGCGCTGGACGTGGATTCAGGTAAAGAAAAATGGCGTTATGATTCGAAAGCCACCGCCCCGAACTGGCAGCGTTGTCGTGGCCTGGGCTACTTTGAAGATCATGCAAACGTGACAGCGTCACAGACCGGGACATCGCCAGCGGCATGCCCTCGCCGCCTGTTCCTGCCTACCACCGACGCCCGTCTGATTGCCATCAACGCGGATACCGGCAAGGTTTGCGATGACTTTGGTGACCATGGCACCGTTGACCTGAGCGTTGGCATGGGTGAGATCAAGCCGGGCTATTATCAGCAGACCTCCACGCCGCTGGTTGCCGGAAACGTTGTCGTCGTCGGCGGTCGCGTCGCGGATAACTACTCTACCGGCGAGCCGCCGGGCGTGGTGCGCGCCTACGACGTTCACACCGGTAAACTGGCCTGGGCGTGGGATCCGGGTAACCCGAACCTGACCGGCCTGCCGCCGGAAGGCCAGACTTATACTCGCGGTACGCCGAACGTCTGGTCTGCGATGTCTTACGACGCTAAGCTGAACCTGATCTACCTGCCAACCGGCAACGCCACCCCCGACTTCTGGGCGGGCGAGCGCACCCCGCTGGACGATAAATACAGCTCCTCCATCGTCGCCGTTGACGCTGCCACCGGACAGGTGCGCTGGCATTTCCAGACCACCCACCACGACCTGTGGGACTTCGACCTGCCTTCCCAGCCGCTGCTGTACGACCTGCCGGACGGCAAAGGCGGCACCACGCCTGTACTGGTGCAGACCAGCAAGCAGGGCATGATCTTTATGCTCAACCGTGAAACCGGCAAGCCGGTGGCGAAGGTGGAGGAACGTCCAGTTCCGGCGGGTAACGTTGAAGGTGAACGCTACTCCCCGACCCAGCCGTACTCCGTGGGCATGCCGATGATTGGCAACCAGACGTTAACCGAGTCCGACATGTGGGGGGCGACGCCTGTCGACCTGCTTCTGTGCCGCATTCAGTTTAAAGAGATGCGTCATCAGGGCGTCTTCACCCCGCCGGGTCTCGACCGTTCCCTGCAGTTCCCCGGCTCGCTCGGCGGGATGAACTGGGGCAGCGTCTCCGTTGACCCGAACAACAGCCTGATGTTCGTCAACGATATGCGTCTGGGGCTGGCAAACTACATGGTGCCGCGCGCGAACGTGGCGAAAAACGCCAGCGGCATTGAGATGGGGATTGTCCCGATGGACGGCACGCCGTTCGGCGCAATGCGCGAACGCTTCCTGTCGCCGCTGGGCATTCCGTGCCAGAAGCCGCCGTTCGGAACCATGTCGGCTGTTGACCTGAAAACCGGCAAGCTGGTGTGGCAGGTACCGGTTGGTACCGTGGAAGATACCGGCCCGCTGGGCATTCGCATGCACATGCCAATCCCAATCGGGATGCCAACGCTGGGCGCGTCGCTGTCAACCCAGTCCGGCCTGCTGTTCTTCGCCGGCACCCAGGATTTCTACCTGCGCGCATTTGATACCGCCACCGGGAAAGAGATCTGGAAGGACCGCCTGCCGGTCGGCAGCCAGTCCGGCCCGATGACCTACGTCTCGCCGAAAACCGGTAAGCAGTACATCGTCATTAACGCCGGTGGCGCTCGCCAGTCGCCGGATCGCGGTGATTACGTTATCGCGTACGCGTTACCCGATAAGCAGTAACGGATGAAAAAAGGGACCGAAAGGTCCCTTTTTTGTCGGCCGGGTAAGCGAAGCGCCACCCGACACGGCCGGCGACTCAGAACGTTTCCCAGTTATCACCGTTATGCGCGACCGCCGGACGTAATGCAGCAGGTTTTACTGCCGCAGAGTTCTGCTGTTGAGTACGCCCCTGAACCTTGCCGCTCAGACGAAACGCCCCGACCGCCTCGGTCAGACGCGCGCCCTGTTCTTCCAGCGACGCCGCCGCCGCGGAGGCCTCTTCCACCAGCGAGGCGTTCTGCTGGGTCACTTTATCCATCTCCGAAATAGCCTGACTGACCTGCACGATACCGCGGCTCTGCTCGTCAGACGCGGCGGCAATCTCCAGCATGATGTCGGTGACGCGCTTCACCGCCTCGACGATCTCATTCATGGTATTGCCTGCGGCAACGACCTCACCGGAACCCTGATCTATCAGCGAGACCGATTCGTTGATCAGGCTTTCGATCTCTTTTGCGGCGTTGGCGCTGCGGCTTGCCAGGGTACGGACTTCGCTGGCCACCACGGCGAACCCGCGTCCCTGCTCGCCCGCCCGCGCCGCTTCTACCGCCGCGTTAAGCGCCAGGATGTTGGTCTGGAAGGCGATGCTGTTGATCACCGCGGTAATCTCAGAGATTTTCTTCGAACTGCTTGAGATATTGCCCATAGTTTTGACCACACCGGAGACCATCTGGCCGCCGCGGCTGGCTTTCCCGGAGGCATCTTCCGCCAGCTTGCTGGCATGATGGGCGTTATCGGCGTTCTGCTTCACCGTCGCGGTCAGCTGCTCCATGCTGGCGGCAGTCTGCTCAATCGCCGCGGCCTGCTGCTCGGTGCGTGATGAGAGATCGGTGTTACCGGCAGAGATCTCGCTGGTACCCCGGTAGATCTCCTCCGCTCCCTGACGGACGGTGCCGACCGTTGTTTCAAGGGAGTGCTGCATGGTTTGCAGATCGCGCGTCAGGCGGCCAATTTCACTGCGTCCGGCCACGTCGTCCGGCATCGTCAGGTCGCCTTTGGCGATATTCTCGATGCGGGTGGCGGCACGCTGGAGCGGATTAATGACCGTGCGGCGCAGCACGACGAAGGTCATCGCTGTCAGCACCAGCGCCAGCGCAAACGCGCCCACCATAAACATCAGGCCCAGCTGCGTGCGGCTGTGCGCCTGCGCCGTCAGCGCATTGGCGCGGTCGGTGCGGATCTTAATCGCCTTCAGCAGAACGGCGTTGTAAGCATCGTCCAGCGGGCGCGCGGTCTCATTTTCGTGGTTGATGATCGCCTCGAACATGCCGTTTTTGGCAAATTTGACCATCGGCTGGAGGCCCGCAATATAGGCGTCGTAGCGTGCCTTCAGGTCTGCATCCAGCGCTTCGTCCGCAGCGCTACGGACGGAACGATGCATATAGGCGGTAAAGCTATCCTGGGATTGCTTAATGCGCGTTTCCGCCTCGCGGATGTTCTGCTTCATGGCCTCCATCTCCGCGATACGGCTTGCCGCGCCGGCGTGGATCATATTGATACGCGCGGTGCGCAGATGGTTTGAGCTGTTCGACAGCCCCATACGCACCTGAATTTCGGACGTAACGTCCTGCTGATCGTTGTCGGCCTGTAGCAGGAAATACCCCGCCAGACCCGAACTCAAGGCAAACAGCAGAATAATGCCACCGAGAATGGAGGAAAACAGCGGAACCAGCCTGATGTGATGCAGGAAGCTCAGCTTGCGCTGCGCCTGCATCGAAGAAGTGTTGTCCATGACCGTCGACTCTCTTATAGGTAAGATGCGCAAAAACACGCCTGTTAGATAGTCATCGGCACGGCAGAGATTTAGATTACGGCTAAAAACGCCGCACTGGTCACACTTTAGAGAAGATTATTAAAGAACTGCCAGCGGCTAAAAACCGCTGGCAGAAGAGTTACTTGTCGCCGAAATGAATGACGGTGCGGATGGATTTTCCTTCGTGCATCAGATCGAACGCCTCGTTGATCTGCTCCAGCGGCAAACGGTGGGTGATGAACGGGTCGAGCTGTATTTTACCGACCATCGCGTCTTCCACCATGCCGGGAAGCTGGGTACGCCCCTTCACGCCGCCAAACGCGGAGCCGCGCCAGACGCGTCCGGTCACCAGCTGGAATGGACGGGTTTTGATCTCCTGGCCTGCCCCGGCCACGCCGATGATGATGCTCTCACCCCAGCCCTTGTGGCAGCATTCCAGCGCAGAACGCATTACGTTGACGTTGCCGATACACTCGAAGCTGAAGTCCACGCCGCCGTCGGTCATCTCAACGATGACGTCCTGAATCGGTTTCTCGTGATCTTTCGGGTTCACGAAATCGGTCGCGCCCATTTCACCCGCCAGCTTGAATTTTTCCGGGTTGGTATCGACCGCGATGATACGCCCGGCCTTCGCCTGCACCGCACCCTGAATCACTGCCAGACCAATGCCGCCGAGACCGAACACCGCCACGGTGTCGCCCTCTTTGACTTTTGCCGTGTTATGCACCGCGCCAATGCCGGTGGTTACGCCGCAGCCCAGCAGGCAGACTTTATCCAGCGGCGCCTGCGGATTGACCTTCGCCAGCGAGATCTCCGCGCAAACGGTGTATTCGCTGAAGGTGCTGGTGCCCATGTAGTGATAAATTGGCTCACCGTTGTAGGAGAAACGGGTGGTGCCGTCCGGCATCAGCCCTTTCCCCTGAGTGGCGCGCACGGCCTGGCAGAGGTTAGTTTTACCGGATTTACAGAACTTACACTCGCCGCATTCCGCCGTGTACAGCGGGATAACGTGATCGCCTGGCTTCAGGCTGGTCACGCCCTCGCCCACTTCCACCACAATCCCGCCGCCTTCATGACCCAGCACAGCCGGGAAGACGCCTTCCGGATCGTCACCGGAGAGGGTAAACGCATCGGTATGGCACACGCCGGTATGGGTGATTTTGATCAGCACTTCGCCTTTTTTCGGCGGTGCGACGTCGATGTCGACGATTTTCAGCGGCTGGCCGGGGCCAAATGCAACAGCTGCGCGAGATTTCATCATGTCTTCCCTTTTTGTCAGGTGTGTGGATTTATTTTAGATAAGAGCGCAGCAAATGGCCGACTTCCGCCATGCGTACGGCTCGCTGATCCGGCGTTGTGTCTCCCGTCACCAGCTCGTCTTTGAGATGTATTTCAACCATTTCGCCCATCAGGCCATTGGCAGCGCCGCGCACGGCGGCAATTTGCTGCAGGATGGCCAGACAGGGGTCGCCCGACTCCAGCGCGCGTTCAAGGGCATCAACCTGGCCCCGAATGCGGCGGACGCGGGTAAGAATACGTTTTTTATCTTCGGGTGAATGCGGCATACGCCCTCCTGATACTGTAGGGGGGTATAGTAACTTTTTTATTCTTAATCTGTAAACATTATGTTTACAAGGGTGATAAACATGTTCAACAGGCTGTGTTGGACATAAAGCGACGTTAACTCCCCATACGGTCCCCCCGCCAGGTAATGACACATCCAAGAATTGCATGATATAATCAGAATTATTCATTTTAAGGCCCCAGCATGAACGTGCTCTTTAAAACTACGTCTCTCATCTCAAATAACTATCGCAAAAAATTCACGTCATCATTACTCGATTTCTTTTTCATTATTGTTTTTTTCACATTAGCTATCGCTGAAATTAAAAACCCCGCACCATTACCAAATTATTTATATTCTTTATTACATTATCTATGGCTTGCCAGTCCACTGCCTTTAGCCTATATCTTTCTCCGATTGGTAAAACTTCCATCATTCGTTTCAGCCTATGTTGTTTTTTTACTCTTAAAACTGCTTGAATACATCAGTGGCATCAAGCTATCACTCACGGGTGAAGTGTTGTCCTGGAATGATTTGTTTTCTCAATCCAACATAACCATTGCAAAACATTACCTGACAGCCTGGCCAGTACTCTTGCTTTTCCTCGCAATTTCATTGTGTGTTATTTTATGTTTTATCAGTAGGACATTTTACACAACAAAGAAAAACACCATTGTACTTGCCATCAGTTTTATCACCATATTACCATTTTCCTTTTATACTCACTTCAGCTCTCTCTTTGGCGAAGACAGCATTTTCTCCCGTAAAATGATATTATTAGCTAAGGAAATGAATGTCACTTATAAATCCTGGAATTGGCCTGAAAACCTGCAGGATAATGGAATGGCAATGCATGTCGTGATGACCAGTTCTCGAAAATCTGCACCTTTAGCCAGTAAAAACAATAAAGATACGTACAATCTTGAAAAGCGCGCAGGGAGTAAGGAATTACCAAAACATAAAACAGTTATTTACGTCCTGTGCGAATCATGCTGGTATGACAATGCCAACTTCAAAGAAATTATCACCCCAATATTAAATGAAGGTTTTGTTACGTTTCGAGCAACTTCACCCGTTTATGGCGGAGGTACTGCGAATGTTGAATTTGAAATGCTCACCGGCTTCGCCAGTAATTCAAGGGTATTATCTGGCATAATTTATCAAGAATATGCGACACAGTTCAAATCGCATACCGATTCCATTGCCAGCGCTCTGGGCGATAAAGGCTTTATCACCTATGCCGCACACAATTATTTGAAAGAGTTTTGGCACAGGGATACTGTTTATAAAAAATTTGGCTTTGAACGCTTCGATGGCCTTTATGAAATGTCGACTATAAGCCTGCCTGACCAAATTGTGGCAGGTAGAAAAAAATGGCAATGGCAACCCGATGATTACCTGCTTTACAAGTCAGCCATTGAACATTTAAAAAAAGCTGACGGAAAGAACATTTTCATGAATTTAATTACCATGTCAACACATGGCCCGTACCCTCATGAGAACGACTCAGGCGAGTACATCTATACCTTCGAATTGAAACAAGCAGTTGACCGCTTTGTTGACTTCTACAAGGAAGTAAAAGAAATAGATCCGAATGCCATTGTTGTTGTTTATGGCGATCATAAGCCTGCACTGAATAAATTTTTCATGAACAAGAATGTTCTGCCATCCAATCTTTTCAGCAAAACAGGTGAAAATGACAATGATTTTGTATTTAAATGGGATATCAAACCAACAGATTACGGCGATGTCCCGGTGTTTGTCGCTGCGGGCAATGATAAAAACTTAGAAAAACTTGCTCAGGAAGCGAATAATCAACCCTATTTTTGCGTTTCATCTCTTATTGATAAATATTTAATTAATTCCGGACTAACAAGCTTCAGATATAACGTTAAAAATCGATGTTTTGACACAAGTCATTCGTATGAAGAAAAAATCAATGCGATGCCATCATGGGTATATTCGATGGCACTATTCGAAGGCGATGAAAAATGATGTTTAAAGTGGCAATGAATATACCGGCATACTGATATTAAACAGGTTTTACAGTCTTAGCTTCTCAGCAACGTCCCGGTGGAATTCACTCAGTTCCATCGGGCTATTACTGCACAGCAACTTACTGATTAACGGCGCCACTCAGTACGAAGTCAAGCCCGCGCGCTAACCCCCGTTCCCGCCAGTACCGTCTGAAGACATTAATAACTTGTGCTACAATTCCATAAATTTCATTAACATATTGTAGAACAACATGAGTACAACCCCCTTCATCCGCCCGCAGCTCACCCTGCCAAACGGCGCCGATAAACTTCTGCTGCACTCCTGCTGCGCCCCCTGCTCCGGTGAAGTCATGGAAGCTATTCAGGCCTCGGGCATTGACTACACCATTTTCTTCTATAACCCCAACATCCATCCGCAAAAGGAATACCTCATCCGTAAGGAAGAAAACATTCGTTTTGCAGAAAAACACGGCGTGCCGTTTGTTGATGCCGATTACGATACCGATAACTGGTTCGAGCGTGCCAAAGGCATGGAGTGGGAGCCCGAGCGCGGCGTCCGCTGCACCATGTGCTTCGATATGCGCTTCGAGCGTACGGCGCTCTACGCGGCGGAAAATGGTTTCAGCGTTATCAGCAGCTCGCTGGGGATCTCTCGCTGGAAGAATATGCAGCAGATCAATGACTGCGGCCAGCGTGCGGCAGCGCGCTATCCGGGGATGGTCTACTGGGACTACAACTGGCGCAAACAGGGCGGCTCATCACGCATGATTGAGATCAGCAAGCGGGAACAGTTTTACCAGCAGGAATATTGCGGCTGCGTGTATTCCCTTCGGGACAGCAACCTGCACCGCAAGTCTCAGGGCCGCCCGCTTATCCGCATTGGCAAACTGTATTACGGCCAGGATGAGAACGAAAAATAACGCCCTCTTCTGGTGTAGATATATCTGAAAACCGGCCAATTCCCTCCGAAATTTAGCGTTCCGCCTCTCATCTTTTCAAAGAGAGGCTATCCTTTAACTATCAACAAAAGGAGGCAAAAATGTCTGATTTCGGTACTGATAAAAACACCCAGTTTGCTGAAGACAAAGCAAAAAATAAATTTGATGAACTTTCAGGTTCAGCCCAGCAGCAGTTCGGTGAATTCGTTGATTCACCGAAGCATCAGGTAAAAGGCGCTGCGAAAAAATATGCCGCACAGGCCAGCGATGCTGTCTCTGACGTGACTGAAGCGGTCAGAAATAACCCGCTCACCGGTCTTATCGCCGCAGGTGCGGTTGGTATTGTGCTTGGCCTGTTGCTGGGACGCAAATAAACAAGGCCCTTCGGGGCTTTATTTTTTAGCTGAACAATCTCACCATGCGGTCTAATTCCTCCTCTTTCACGGCGCGCGAGAGATAATATCCCTGAAAGTTTTTCACACCCAGCTCGACTAATTTTTCAAACTTCTCCTCACTGTCTACGCCCTCTGCAATGCAAGCTGTTCCGGTCATGTCGCTGTAAATCTGTATCGCTTTAATCAGATTATAATCGTTGTCGTTCGCCACAAAATGATCGACGATGTCCCGATCCAGTTTCAGCCCATCAAAATGTACCTGCCTCACGGGGAAAATGGCATGATGGCTTGAGAAGCAGTCGTCAAGAAACAGTCTGCACCCCGTATTACGCAGGTGCCGCATGGTTTCTGGGATGCTTTTATCTTTCGTTACATCAATATCTTCCGCGAATTCAAAGACCAGCTTTTCTGCCCACTGGGGGTTAAGCAGCATGCCGATGGCTTTCCTGGCCATCTCTGGCAGCGCGTTCCCGGACGCCAGGCGAGGCGGAATATTAACGGAAAAATAGAATTTACCGTTATATTTATTAATCCCGGACACGGCGGCGTGGATCACCATAGCCGTAATCTTGAGCCATACTTCATAATTAGCGATATCATTCAGAAAACGGGCTGGCTTGACTATTTTTCCGTTCTTATTCCAGCGAATGAGTATCTCAAACCCCACCCCTTTCTTGTCACGATCGGTAATGATCTGGTAGGCGGGAAATATCTCCCTTTTCACCAGCGCATTAAAAACTTCCGCTTCTTTATCCGTGAAGTCCACTCTTTGATTTTGGCTTTTAATCCGCCTTTCCACTTTTACATTGCGCGGTTCATTCAACCATCGCTTGATACAATGTAATTTCTGCAGACCTTCTTTACGATGGGTGTAAACCGTTTTATTAGAAAGCCTCAGTTTGTCGCACAGGTCTTTTATAGACATGCCGCGATAGAAGTTCAATAAAACATCAACCTCTCTTCTTGTCAGCCATTTGAGCTTTTCTGACGAAGAACAGTCCAGATAGTAATCACGTAATAAGCGCGAGCGGTCTTTAAAGCCATTATTGTGGGTGTGGAAACAGGTTATTACATCAGATACGCTGGCTATACGAATCAATGATAATTGATGACTGTTATTTAGAAGACTACCCAGGGTTCGATACAGCCAGCTGTCCGGTATATTACCATACAGGGTAACACGACGAATAACAGGAAGTGCATTGAGTACGGATGCCAGTCGCGTCAGGCTCTCCAGGAGAGCTACCGTACCTTTTCCCAGGAACACTACGATGTGAGCGTTTTGATGAATAAGGATATTTTCCTTGTCAGGATCAGATAACTCATCTCCATCAAAGTGAATATGCGCAGTCTCTATGCCGTACTTTTTGAGCAGCAGGTGATATCCCTGAAACGTAAAGCCGCAGGTTGAAATGACAAATCTTTGCTCGTTGCACGCAACATTCCTGAGAGAAATTTGGTGGGTCATAACCTGCTCCTGGGCACGAAAGCGCCATTATTATTATGAGTATGTAAACCAACAGCGGTGTGTATAATAATTTTACAATACACCATCAGGTTAAGATACTGTTATCAACGCCATGCACTGTAACATCTTTGCGTTAATCACCCTTTTCCACGCATAAATATAACTCTATATTTCTTTTAAAATACCGACCGCAAGCCACTTTTTCTCAGGTATAATGAAAATTCCGAAAAAGAAGGCTGGATACTTCATCTATCGGCTCATCAAATACGAGAAAAATGCTATGGATAATCACATCTCATCCAGGGCCTTGCTACATCGAAGGGATGTTATAAAAAGCAACCCGCGGTTTAGTGAGGCAATATTAGAGCACTACACAATCAATGACGCCATCTACAAAAAACAACCCTTGTTCTACAAGACAATGCTTCAGGAATCACGGTTTAACATTATTCTTTCCATGTGTTGTTTTATATTTGGCAATCAGGCCGAATCCGTCTCAGAGATAAAAGAGTTATGTTCTCGCTATAAAATAGCCAGCCCCAACAGCGTTATTGCGATCATTACGTTACTCAGAACCACGGGACGCATCAGGACCTGGCGCTGTACGGAAGACCGGCGAAAAACGAGAATTGCCCCAACCGAAAAAGGATTGAATGAACTCAAACGCTATATGTCCGGTGCATTTTTACCCGTTAGCATTCTTTACCCGACGTTTAATATTGATGTAAATCTGCTGGATAATGACACATTGAGAAATAATTTCTTCCGCCGCGCGGCAGAATATCTTTTCCGGGGATTAACGTTCAGGAAAGTTTTACCGGAAGTGGGATTATTTATTGATAAGGATGGAGGCCGCATGATTATGCTGTATCTTTACCTGCAGGCCATAAAAAACAAATCCGCCCACGGCGCGGTTATTCAATATTCCGCCAGCACGCTCGCTAAAGAATTCTTTGTCTCCCGGATCCACGTCAACCGGATTATCAAATCAGCGCATGAGGCAGGTTATCTTAAAGATCGTGGTGACGGTCGCCTGTCGGTGTATCCGGCGTTTTTCGAACTGGTCGAAAACTATGCCGGATTATATTTCGCCTATGTTACTCATTACATTAACGTGGTGCCGAAGGAGCGACGCCACCCAAACAACGTAACGTCAACGGTATAATACAAATGGCGTTCGGTATCCCGAACGCCAATCTTTATCTTTCGCGCAGCGCCTCTTTTGCCTTGTTCAGCGGTTTCAACAGATAATCCAGGATGGTTTTGCTGCCGGTTTTAATATCTACCGTTGCAATCATCCCTGGAAAGACCGGAAAGTCTTTGCCCTGCTTATTGGTCAGATGGTTACTGTCGGTGCGGATATAGACGCGGTAGTAGTAGACATCTCTTTTCACCTCGTCCTGCAGGGTGTCCGGCGAAATCATGGTCACCTCGCCCTCCAGCCCGCCATAGATGGAGTAGTCATAGGCCGTAATTTTCACCAGCGCTTTCTGGCCGGGGTGGATAAACGCGACATCGCGCGGCGAGATTTTCGCCTCAACCACCATCTGGTCGTCCAGCGGGACCAGGCTCATCAGCTTGCCGTTCGGGGGAATAACGCCGCCCACGGTCGTCACGTCAATATCCTTCACAATCCCACGCACCGGCGCGTTGAAGGTCAGCCGGGTCAGGGAGTCCTCACGCCCTTTCATCACCGAACGCTGGGCTTCAATCTCCGCGTTGGCTTTCGCCAGCTCTTCGCGAGCGCGGACGTAATACTGATTTTTCATCTCGGTGATTTTATTCTCAAGCTCATTTTTTTGACGCTCAAGACGTAACACCTCAACCTTGCTGGCCGCCCCCTGGGTCACCAGCGGACGGGTCAACGACAGCTCGCGCTGCACCAGCTCGGCGCCCTGACGTAAGCCGGCCAGCCCTTTTTCAAGGCTCTCGCGACGGGACTGATAGAGCGCCGTTTCCTGTTTGACCAGCTCAACGTCATCGTCCAGTTCCTCGGGAAACGCGAGTTCCGTGTCGTTAACTTCGGCCTTCAGTCGCGCAGCCGTTGCCAGCGCCGCGTTCAGACGAGACTCGCTCTCCAGCACGCTGGACTCGGTTTTAGTCCGGTCAAGCTGTGCCAGCTGCTGACCGCGCTCAACGATATCGCCTTCGCGAACCAGCAGGCTGTGGATAATCCCCCCTTCCAGGGACTGAATCACCTGCTCATGGGAAGACGGGATCACCTTGCCGCTGCCGGTCGTGACTTCGTCCAGCTGGAACAGGCTCGCCCAGGCGATAAACACCGCCAGCAGGGCGAACAGCGACCATGCCACCAGCGAGGATCGCGGCAGGCGCGGCTCTTTCAGACGGCTGTTATAACGGGAGAAATCGTTCATGCCGCACCCTCCTCTGCAACAGCCGCCGGCTTCATGGTCACGGTGCGCTGTGCCGCCTTTTGCGGCGCCAGCCCGTGCTGATGCAGGATCGCGTCGCGCGGGCCGTCCATCACCACCTTGCCGTTTTCCAGCACAATAATGCGGTCGACCAAATCCAGAATCGGCAGGCGATGGGTTGCCACCACCAGCGTCCGGCGCTTGCCCAGCCATTTGTGAAGATGCTGAATAAACTGCTTCTCGCTCATCTCGTCCAGCCAGGCGGTAGGTTCATCCAGCAGCAGAATGTTCGGCGAGGTGATCAGCGCGCGGGCCAGCAGCAGCGCCTGACGCTGTCCGCCTGAAAGCCCAGCTCCCCCTTCGTTGATGATATAGTTCAGCCCCATTTTCTGTTTGCGCACAAACTCCAGCGCGCCGCTGTTGACCAGCGCCTGATGGATTTCCTCGTCTGTCGCCAGCGGATTGCCCATCAGGATATTGTCACGCAAGGAGCCGAAGAACAGCCGCGCCTGCTGGCTGAGCAGTTGCATGTCGCGGCGCACGTCAGCCGGGTCAAGGTGATTGAGAGCAATATCGTCCAGCAGAATGCTCCCCTGCTGCGGCTCCTGCATGCCCGCCAGAAGCTGCAGCAGCGTGCTTTTACCGGAGCCGTTACGCCCGAGCACCGCCACGCGCTCACCGGCGCGAATGTGCAGTTTGCCGATGTTCAGCACGGTGAATTTCTCTTCTTCGTCATAGTAGAAGCCGACGTCTTCCAGCCGGTAATCCCCGCGCAGGTGGGCTTTATGCACCTTCTTCCCGTGCTGCGGATCGTCAATCGGGCGCTGCATCAGGTCGTCCAGCCCCTTGCGGGCCACTTTTGCCGACTGCCAGCGCGAGAGCACGCCAGAGATCTGCGACAGCGGCGCTATGGTCCGCGACGCCAGAATCGAGGTTCCCACCAGCGCACCGGTGGTCATGTCGCCGCTGATGACCAGGTAACAGCCCACCAGCAGGACTACCGCATAGACGATGGACTGCACCTCCTGGGTCCAGGTCAACAGCAGCCCCGTCAGCCAGCGCTGCTTCATGCCGACGCTGGCGGCCACGTCGTTGGTGTTGTTCCACTGGTTCTGGAAACGCTGCTCGGCGCGCATCAGCTTGATGTCTTCAATACCCTGCACCGCCTCCACCAGCGTCGCGTTACGAATGGCGGATTCGCGCATCCCTTCGCTGGAGAGTTTCCCCAGCGGGCGCTGCACCAGCAGGCCCGGAATGAGCAGCAGCGGCACGGCGAGCAGGACCACCAGCACCAGTGGACCGCCAATCATCCACAGAATAAAGACGAACAGCAGGAAGAACGGCAGATCGGAGATCGCCGCAATGGTGGTCGAGGTGATGAGCTCGCGCACCGACTCCAGCTCGCGGATCTGGGCGATAAACGATCCGGTTGATTTGGAGCGCGCCCCGTTTTTAATCCGGAGCGCGTGGGCAAAGACGCGTTCTGAAATGCGCAGGTCGGCGCGTTTCCCCACCACGTCCGAAATATGCACGCGCAGCATGCGCATGATGAATTCAAACACGATGGCGAGCATGACGCCGCCAAACAGCACCCACAGCGTGGCCTCCGACTGCGACGGCACCACCCTGTCATACACCTGCATGGAAAAGACCATGCCGGAGAGTGCCAGCACGTTAGCGACCAGCGCCACCAGCATGATGTCGCTGTAGCGGCGCCAGTCCTTCAGCGCCAGCTGCCAGAACCAGTTTTTCTCATACGGTTTGATGTAGTCGTCCACGCGGGCATCAGGCGTAGACTCTAGCGGGCGCAGCACCAGCAGCGTTTTCAACCGTGAGCCGAGCGCGTCCCGCGTTAGCGTCGTCTCCAGCCCGCCGTCGCCGCTGAACTGCAGGCTGACGTTGCCTTCGTTGTCCATGCGGTTAATGACCGCGATTTGACCGCCAGTGAATTCCGCCAGCAGCGGCAGGCGCCACGGATCGAGAGATGTTGCATCCGTCGCCACGCGCATTCCCAGCCCTAGCTGGCGCGCCATCTCCTCCAGCACCAGCTGGCGCGGAGACTGACTTTCATGGTTAATCGTGACCCGAACGTGCTCCACCGAAAAGTCCAGCCGGTAGTGCTTCGCGATGATGAGCATGCCCTGCAGCCAGGGTTCGTACTGTGGATGTGTCTTCATAATCTCCGGGTTAACGCCATTTGTGTAAAGAAACGCCAAAAGGCCGCGAGGATTGCTCCCCGCGGCGTTGGTTTACGCAATTAACAGTTGATGATTCGCCAGCAGCGTTGCCAGGTCCGTCTGCACGCCGTTCAGCGTCACCAGGGTGGTTGGCGAGAACTGGCCGCCGGTACCGTCCAGATCCACCTGGATTTCGGTATTGCTGCCGTTCTGCACCACGCGGACGAAATCGGTGATGTTGCCCGCGCTGCTGTCCAGCGTGGCCACGCCGTCCACAAAGCTCGCCGAGCCCGTGCCGGTATAGCCGCTGCCAGAGAGCAGATCGCGCAGGTCAATACGATCCGTGTCCGCGGTCCCTTCCCAGGTGCCAACGGTGAAGCCGTTCACCACGTCATGACCGTTACCGCCCGTGGCATCCGAGGCGTTAATCAGCTTGTAGAGCAGCGTATCGTGACCGCCGCTGCCGATGTTGAAGGTGTCGTTTCCGCCGCGGCCTTCGAACCGGTTATCACCGCTGTTGCCGGTGATGACGTCGTCGTAATCCGAGCCGTTAATCCCTTCAATGTTCAGCAGACGCGTGGTGCCGAAGCCGGTGTCCTGCGCGGTTGAGAGTCGCAGATCCACGGTCACGCCGGAGGTCGCATTGCGGTAATCCACCACGTCCATCCCACCGGTGTTGCTCCAGGTGTCATGGTCGGAATGGGTAGTCCAGCCGCCGGAGCCGTTGTAGGTATAAGTGCCATTTTCGGCGATAAAGGTGTCGTTATACCCGGTTCCGGTAATGGTTCCGCTGTGGCCGCCTGTGGCCGCTTCGGCCGTCAGGACGTAGCCCTCTTTGCCGTTGCCCGCTTCCAGACCGCTCCAGGTGACGTTATCCGACACGCCGTTGGTGATCTTCAGGATCTCGGCCGAATAGGTTTCATTCGGATCCAGCCCGTAGAAGCTCACCAGCGCAGAGGTATCGTTCGACCCGATACCGGACTGGGCGTTAATGATCTGCGAAGCCACCAGCACGCCCGCGGCGTTGTACAGGTTGACCGTATTGCCGTAGTAGGCGTTGATGCCCTCGCTGTCGACAATGTGCAGATGCATCGCGGTGCCGTCGGCAATGGTTTTGCTGTTCTGGACCAGTACCACCTTGCCGTTCTGCTGGGAGACCAGCAGATCCTGCGCACCGTCCCAGTTGTAGTCCACTGCCGCCACGCCGGTGGCGTAAGCAATGCCTGAAGCCAGCTGGCTTGAGGTCCAGGTGGAGCCGTAACCGTTGTTGGTGAACAGGGTCGCCGTCTGTGAACCGCCGTAGGTGCTGAGCTTGACGATGTCCATCTGCCCGTCCCCGTTCCAGTCCACCGCCACCGACAGATAGCCCGCCGTGGCGTTAGAAGCCTCTACCGCGCTCTTGGTGGTGGAGAGCTTCCCGGTACCGTCGTTGTAGTAGATCACCCCGCCGTTGTTGTTGTAGCTGCTGCCCAGGTACAGATCCATGTAACCATCGCCGTTGAAATCCGCCCACGTCATGGACGCCGCCGTGGTGGTATTCGCGGCGTTTACCACAAACACGTTGGTCAGGTTCTGGCCGATGGAGAGCGTGCCGTTGCCGTTGTTGTTGATCACGGTGAGCGAGTACGCGCCGCTGCGGTTGGTGTGCTGAACGATATCCACCGTACCGTCGTTGTTCAGGTCGACGCCGGAGATTTCACGCCCGGAGTCGAACTGGCCGTAGAAACCGCCCTCCCCGCCGGTGCCGTCCGGCGACAGAACGCCGTTGTTGTTCACCAGGTAGGTCAGTGAGTCCATACCGGCATCGCCGTAGGCCAGATCCAGGTAGCCATCGCCGGTTTTATCGTACGCAATCACGCCGCCGTACCAGATGGTGGTCCCCATCGCCAGCTGGCTGGCGTTATAGGTGCTGCCATCGTAGGTCCACATCACCTGCGTTGACCCGGCGTAGGTATTTTCCGTCGCGAAGATATCCTGCGTGCCGTTACGGTCAAAGTCGGCGGCGGTCTGGCTCACCACGTAGTAGCCGCGGGTGTTGGTCAGCGTATTGCCGGCATAGGTCGAGCTATCGCTGCTGGAGTAAGCCTGAGTGTTCGCAATGATATTCCACAGACCGCTGCTGTTCATGCCGAGGGTCATGGTGGAGTTGTTGCTGTTCCCCGCCGTGGTCGCCCAGTCGGTATTCACCGTGGTGGTATCAATCACCAGGCTGCCGGTCGCCGTACCGGTGGTATTGCCGTTACCCGCGCTGCTCTTCACCTGCGCCGTCACGCTGTAGCCCGCCACGCTCAGGGCATCGCCGTCCGGGATCTGCAGGTACCAGGTATTGTGATCCGGGTCGACTACCACGGCACCACCCGTCTGGGAGGTGTAGGTTTTGCCGTTTACCGTCACCACCAGGTATTCGCCGTTCACCAGGTCAGCGGAGACGGTACCGGTGACGATCGGCGTGGTATCCGACGTGGTTTGCGCGGTAATCGCCGCCGTGGTGGTCGGGATACTGGTATCAACGTTCAGCACGAAGCCGTCCGATTCCGTGTAGTTACCGGCTTTGTCGGTCACGCGCACGATGTACGTGTGGTTGCCATCGCTCAGGCCGTTATCCTGGAAGGACCAGCTTGCGCTGCCGTTCATGGTCACCTGACCGAGCAGAACGCCGTCGCGGTATAGCTGGACGATCTCGCCGTCTTCAGGGGCGCGGTTGAGCGTACCGTTGATCAGCGGTGCGTTATCGTCCGTGGCCACCGTGCTGCCGAAGGTGCCCTGACGCTCGCCTTCACCGTCGGTATAGCTCACTACCGTGCCTACCGTAGCTGGCGGCGTGGTGTCCACCGTCACCACCTGAGAGGCGGTGGAGCCGACGTTGCCCGCCTGGTCGATAATCCGCACCTGCCAGGTGTAGTCTCCGTCAGGCAGAACGCGGGTATCGGTGTAGCTCCAGCGCTGGTTGGTGACAGTGGCGTCAACCCAGGTGTTTCCGCCGTCGAGGCTGATCTGCACCCGTTCGTCGCTCGCCAGCGCGCTGCCCAGCGAGCCGTTGATGGTCAGGGTGGTGTCCATAGTGATGAAATCACTCCCGGACTGCCCGGTATCATCGCTGATGCTGTCGATGGTGATGCCGTACTGCGGCGCCTGGGTATCCACCGTCACGGTCTGGGTGGTAGTGGCACCGACGTTGCCCGCCTGATCGACTACCCGCACCTGATAGCTGTAATCCCCGTCGGCCAGGGTGCGCGTGTCGTTATAGCGCCACTGGGTACCGCTTACCGTGGCATACACCCAGGTGCTGCCGCCGTCCATGCTCACCTGCACGTACTCACCCGCCCCTAACTCTGCACCAAGCGTGCCATGCAGCGTGTACGAGGTCGAACTGGTCAGGAAGTCGTTATTGTCGAAGCCAGTATCCACGGTGATGTTATCCACCGTCACCGTAATCGCCGCATCCGGGGCGACCGTATCGACGGTCACCTGCTGATAGGCGCTGGCGCCCACGTTGCCCGCCGCATCCACCACGCGCACGTAGTAGTCATAGGTCTGGTTACCCAGCGTACGTCCGTCCACGTAGTACCAGCTGTTGCCGGTGACAATCACGTTCTGCCAGGTGACGCCGCCGTCGATGCTGATCTGGGCATACTCGCCGTCGGCCAGCGTCGCGCCGAGCGAGCCGTGCAGCGTCAGGGACGTATCGTTGGTGATAAAGTCGCTGCTGCTCAGGCCGGTATCGTCGCTGATGCTGTCGATAGCGATCGTTTTACTGGCGTCCGGCGCAACCGTATCAATGGTCACCACCTGGCTGGCGGTGGCGCTGATGTTGCCCGCGTCGTCAATCACGCGCAGCTGGTAGTTGTAATCCCCGTCGGCCAGCGTACGACCGTCCACGTAGGTCCAGGTCAGGCCGCTCACGCTGACGTCGGTCCAGGTGACGCCGCCGTCGAGGCTGATCTGCGCGTGGTCGCCGCTGCCCAGCGCCGCGCCGAGCGTCCCTTTCAGGCTGATCTGGTTGTCGCTGGTGATAAAGTCGCTGCCGGACAGGCCGGTATCCTGGGTGACGGAATCCACGGTAATGGTCGTTGCCGCAGGCTTCGTCAGATCAATTACCACGTCCTGGCTGTCCGTTGCCCCCACGTTGCCCGCGCTATCGATCACCCGCACCTGGTACTGATACGTACCGTCCGTCAGGGTGCGGCCATCGGTGTAGCGCCACGTGGTGCCGGTCACCGTCAGGTCAATCCAGGTGGTGCCGCCGTCGAGGCTGATCTGCGCCTTCTCGTTATTGCCGAGCTGCGCGGTCAGCGAGCCGTTGACCACTACCTGCTTATCGTTGGTGATGAAATCCGTCGCGCTCAGGCCGGTGTCGTTTTGCAGCGAATCAATGCTGATGCCCATCGACGGCGCGGTGAGATCGACGGTTACGGTGTGGTTATCGCTGGCGCTGTTGCCGATGGCGTTGCTGACCTGCGCCTTAATCACGTACGAACCGCCGTCTGCCAGCGCGGTGACGTCTGCGCTGCCCACCGTGTAGCTCCAGGTGCCGTCATTCTGCACGGTCGCCGCGTAGGTTTTGCCGTTCAGGGTGATGGTCACCGTCTGGCCCGCAGGCGCGTCGGTGGTGCCGCTGACGACCAGCGGCGTGCCGTGTTCGGCCGCGTTGACGATATCGTCCTGCGCAAAGGTGTTAATGGTGATGGTTGGGACATCGCCGTTCAGCGTCACGTCGTGCGTTGCGCTACCCGGGTTGCCCGCCCTGTCGCTTACCGACGCGGTAATGGTGTACTCCCCGTCACTCAGGCCGAGGAAATCACGGCCCGGCACGAAGACCGACCACGTTCCGTCCGCCCCGACGGTCGCCTGATAGCTGTGCCCGCTGAAGGAAACGGTCACCGTCTGGCCCTGTTCTGCCGTGGTGGTGCCGCGGATGGTCTGACCCGCCAGCTGCTCCGCGTTGTTGACGATATCGTCATCCGCCACGGTAGTGATAGTCACGGTCGGCGCAGCGGTATCCACCGTTAAGGTGTGCGTGGTCTGGCCGCCGTTACCGGCTTTGTCGTTGACCGACGCGGTGACCGTCAACGCCCCCTGGCTCAGGATAGCCAGATCTGCCGCCGGCACATCGAGCGTCCAGGTGCCGTCGCTGCCCACAAGCGCAGTGTAGGTTTTGCCGCCCAGCGTCACGGTGACGGTCTGGCCCGCCTCCGCGCTGGTCGACCCGTGTACCGTCAGCGGCTGCTGCGCTTCCAGCGCGTTCAGCATGTCGTCACCCGACAGCGTCGCAATGCTCACGACAGGCGCGGTGGTATCCACGCTGATGCCGTGCGTCGCCGAGGCGCTATTGCCCGCGCTGTCCTGCGCCGACACAGATACCTGATAGCTCGCGCCATCGGCCAGGGCACCCACGTCTGCGGCCGGAACGGTGGTCGTCCAGCTGCCGTCGTTCTGGATGGTGGCCGTATAGGTCTTGCCGTTCAGCGTCACGGTGACCTGCGTCCCGCTGGCGAACTGGGCGCTGGAGCCGTTAATCACCAGCGCACTACCCGCTTCTGTTGCGTTGATGACGTCGTCACCGCTGAGGGTGTTCACCGTCAGCGCCACGGAAGCCGTGTTCACTACCACATCGTGAGTCTGGGTGCTGCTGTTGCCCGCGCTGTCGGTAATGGTCGCGCTAATGGTCACGGTGCCGTCGGTCAGGGCAGAAATCACGCTGGCCGGAACGCCCACGCTCCAGTTGCCGCTGGCGTCAACGGTGGTGGTGTACTGGTTCGAACCGATGGTGATGACCAGCTTATCGCCGACGCTCGCGCCGGTTGCCGTGCCGCTCACGATCTGCGCCTGCCCGTGCTCCACGCTGTTGATGACGTCATCGCCCGCCACAGCCTTAAAGCTGACGGACGGCGGCGTGGTATCAAGCGTAATCGCTTTGCCCGCGCTGCCCGGGTTACCCGCGGCGTCGCTCACGCTGACCTGCACGGTGTAACCGTTATCGGCCAGTGCGGAGAGGTCGGTGCCCGGTACGTTGACGCTCCAGATACCGCCCTGCTGCACCTGAGCGGTATAGCTCTTGCCGCCCAGCGTCACGGTGACCGTCTGCCCGGCTTCCGCCGTGGTGGTGCCGGAGATGGGCACGCCCGCAGCCGCTTCGCTGCCGTTAATCACGTTATCACCTGCCACCGTATCAATCGTCACGGTCGGCGCGGTCGCATCCACGCTGTACTCGCGGCCTGCCGTCGCGCTGTTGCCGTGCACGTTGGTGACGCTCACCTGCACGCTGGCGTCGCCGTCCTTCAGGCCCGCGAGATCCGCGGAAGGCACGGTGGCCGTCCAGTTGCCGTCGGCATCCACTTTCGCGGTGTAGGTTTTGCCGCCGAAGGCGATTGTGACGGTCTGGTTTTCCTCCACGTTCGAGGTGCTGCCCGAGAGCACCAGATCCGCGCCTTTCTCCGCCGCGTTAATCACGTCGTCGGTAGCAATCGCATCGATGCTGATCGCCACCGCCGCCAGATCGACGGTCACATCATGGCTGATGGTCACCGGGTTGCCCGCCGCACTCTGGCCTGCAACGGTCACGGTGACCGTACCTGCTGCGAAGGCCGCGACGTCTGCCGCCGGGATCGCCGCGCTCCAGGTACCGTTCGCCAGCACGGAGGCCGCATAGGTTTTGCCGTTAACGGTCACGGTGAGCGTGGTGCCCGCCGCCAGCCCGTCGCTGGAACCGGTGACGATCAGGTTCTGTCCGTGCTCAATGCTGTTGATCACATCATCGCCCGCCACGGTATTGATACGCAGACCCGGCAGGCTGGCGTCGATAACGATTTCGCGCTCGCCCGCGCCGGTATTGCCGTGGCCGTTGGTGACGGTCGCCGACACGGTCAAATCGCCGTTGCCCAAGGCCGTCAGGACGGATTCCGGCACGCTCACGGACCAGGTCAGATCGCTCTGCACCGTCGCGGTGTAGCTGTTGCCGCCGATGTTCACCGTCACCGTGTTACCGGCTTCCGCGTTCGCCACCTTACCGGTGATGGTCTGGCCTGCCGCCACTTCTGCCGCGTTGATGACGTTATCACCCGCCACGGTGTTGATGGTGACGGTCGGCAGCGCGGTGTCGACCAGCAGGTTCGCCGTATTGCTGACGCTATTGCCCACGCCGTTGGTCGCGGCTGCGCTCAGGGTGTAATTCGCTTCGCCCAGACCCGCCAGATCCGCCGCCGGAACCGTCAGGCTCCAGGTGCCGTCTGCGGCGGTCGTTGCAGTGTAGTTTTTTCCGTTGAGGGTCACGGTCACCAGGGTGCCTTCCGCGAGGTTGGCGCTGGTGCCGCTGACGCTTAATTCCTGACCTTTTTCCAACGCGTTCAGGACGTTATCGCCGCTGATGGCGTTAAAGCCCACGGACGGCAGCCCGGTGTCCACGGTGACGTTATGGCTGCCGCTGCCGGTGTTGCCCGCCGCGTCGGTAACAGACGCAGTGACGGTCACGGTGCCGTCGCTGAGGCCGGAAATCACGCTGGCCGGAACGCCCACGCTCCAGTTCCCCGCCGCGTCCAGCACGGTGGTGTAAGTCTGGCCGCCGATGGTCACGGTGACCTTATCGCCCGCTGCTGCGCCGGTCGCGGTGCCGCTGATGATTTGCGCCTGCGCGTGCTCAGCGAGGTTAATCACGTCATCGCCCGCCACGGTGTTGATGGTCACCGCAGGCACGGTCACGTCCACCGTCAGGTTATGGTTTACGGATGCCGGGTTGCCCGCCTTGTCGCTTACGCTCGCGGTCACGGTGACGCTGCCGTCGCTGAGCGACGCCAGATCCGCTGCCGGAACGTCCAGCGTCCAGTTGCCGTTCGCGCTGACGGTTGTGGTGTAGTCCTTGCCGTTCAGCGACACGGTCACGGTCTGGCCCGCTTCGGCGGTGCTGGTGCCGGCAACCGTCAGGTCAGACTGCGCTTCCGTGGCGTTCAGGATGTCGTCAGTCGCCATCGTATTGATGGTGACGGACGGCGCGGTGGCATCCACGCTGTACTCGCGGCCCGCCGAAGCGCTGTTGCCGTTCACGTTGGTGACGCTCACCTGCACGCTGGCGTCGCCGTCCTTGAGGCTCGCCAGATCCGCAGCCGGCACGGTATAGGTCCAGTTGCCGTCTGCTTCTACGGTAGTGGTGTAGATTTTACCGTTCAGGCTCAGGGTGACGGTCTGCCCGGCTTCCACGTTGGTGGTCGCGCCGGACAGCACCAGATCCGCCCCTTTCTCCGCCGCGTTGATCACGTCGTCGGTGGCAATGGCGTTGATGCTGATGGCAACGGTAGCCAGATCCACGGTAACGTCGTGGCTGATGGTAATCGGGTTACCCGCCGCGCTGTCGCCGGTGACGCTGATTTTCACGGTGCCTTCCGGCCACGCGCTCACGTCAGCAGACGGAACCGCCGCGCTCCAGGTGCCGTCCGCCAGCACCGTCGCCGCATAGTCTTTGCCGTTCACGGTAACGGTCAGCGCCGTGCCCGCCGCCAGCCCGTCGCTGGAGCCGGTGACGATCAGGTTCTGCGCATGCTCAATGCTGTTGACCACGTCGTCGCCCGCCACGGTGTTCACGCGCAGGCCCGGCAGGTTAGCGTCTATCGCAATCTCACGCTCGCCGCTGCCGGTGTTGCCGTGGCCGTTGGTGACGGTTGCCGTCACGCTCAGGCTGCCGTTGCCGAGTGCGGTCAGCACATCAGACGGCACGTTCACGGACCAGCTCAGATCGTTCTGCACCGTTGCGGTATAGCTGTTGCCGCCAATGGTCACGGTTACGGTGTTGCCCGCTTCGGCATTCGCCACGGTACCGCTCAGGGTCTGGCCTGCCGCCACTTCCGCCGCGTTGATAACGTTATCGCCCGCCACGGTGTTGATGGTGACGGTCGGCAGCGCGGTGTCGACCAGCAGGTTCGCAGCGCTGCTCACGCTGTTGCCCACCCCGTTGGTGGCGGTAGCATTGAGGGTGTAACTGGCCTGACCGAGACCGGCCAGATCCGCAGCCGGAACCGTCAGGCTCCAGGTGCCGTCCGCCGCCGTCGTCGCGGTGTAGTTTTTACCGTTCAGGGTCACGGTCACCACGGTGCCTTCCGCCAGGTTGGCGCTGGTGCCGCTGACGCTCAGATCCTGACCTTTTTCCACCGCATTCAGAACGTTATCGCCGCTGATGACGTTGAAGTTGACCGATGGCAGACCGGTATCGACGGTCACGTTATGGGTGCCGCTGCCGGTGTTGCTCGCCGCGTCGGTAACAGACGCAGTGACGGTCACGGTGCCGTCGCTGAGGCCGGAAATCACGCTAGCCGGGACGCCCACGCTCCAGTTCCCCGCCGCGTCCAGCACGGTGGTGTACGTCTGGCCGCCGAGGGTGACGGTGACCTTATCGCCCGCTGCCGCGCCGGTGGCGGTGCCGCTGACGATCTGCGCCTGACCGTGCTCGGCGACGTTAATCACGTCGTCGCCCGCCACGGTGTTGATGGTGACCGCTGGTACGGTCACGTCCACCGTCAGGTTATGGTTTACGGATGCCGGGTTGCCCGCCTTGTCGCTCACGCTCGCGGTAACGGTGACGCTGCCGTCATTAAGCGCGGCCAGATCCGCCGACGGAACGTTCAGCGTCCAGCTGCCGTCCGCGCCGACGGTTGTGGTGTAGTCCTTGCCGTTCAGCGACACGGTCACGGTCTGGCCCGCTTCGGCGGTGCTGCTGCCGGAAATCGCCAGGTCAGACTGCGCTTCCGTCGCGTTCAGGATGTCGTCAGTCGCAATCGTATTAATGGTGACGGATGGCGCGGTGGCATCCACGCTGTACTCGCGGCCCGCAGAGGCGCTGTTGCCGTTGACGTTGGTGACGCTTACCTGCACGCTGGCGTCACCGTCCTTCAGGCCCGCCAGATCCGCAGCCGGCACCGTGGCGGTCCACTTACCCGCCGCGTCCACCGTGGCGGTGTAGTTCTTGCCGCCGAAGGTGATGGTGACGGTTTGATTTTCCTCCACGTTTGAGGTGGTGCCGGAGAGCTCCAGATCCGCCCCTTTCTCCGCCGCGTTAATCACGTCGTCGGTGGCAATGGCGTCGATGCTGATAGCGACGTTCGCCAGATCCACCGTCACATCGTGGCTGATGGAAACCGGATTGCCCGCGCTGCTCTGGCCTTCAACGGTCACGGTGACCGTGCCCGCTGCCAGGGCACTTACGTCCGCAGAAGGGAGAGCCGCGCTCCATGTACCGTCCGCCAGTACCGTCGCGGGATAGGTTTTGCCGTTGACGGTAACGGTCAGCGCGGTGCCTGCGCTCAGGCCATTGCTGGAACCGGTAATAATCAGGTTCTGTCCGTGTTCGATGCTGTTGATCACGTCGTCGCCCGCCATGGTGTCCACGCGCAGACCCGGCAGGCTGGCGTCTATCGCGATCTCACGCTCGCCGCTGCCGCTGTTGCCCACGCCGTTCGTCACGCTGGCGGTTACAGTCAGATCGCCGTTGCCCAGCGCCGTCAGGACCGATTCCGGTACATCGACGGACCAGGTCAGATCGCTCTGCACCGTTGCGGTGTAGCTGTTGCCGCCAATCGTCACGGTCACGGTGTTGCCCGCCTCGGCATTCACCACGGTGCCGCTAATAGTCTGGCCTGCGGCCACTTCTGCCGCGTTGATGACGTCATCGCCTGCCACGGTGTTGATCGTGACGCCCGGCAGAACGGACTCCACGTTCACGGTGTGCGAGGTGCTGGTGCCGTTGCCGACGCTGTCCGTTGCCGAGGCAGTGACGGTGTAAAGCGCTTCACCCAGCTGCCCCACTTCGCTCGCCGGAACCGTCGTGGACCATTGGCCATTGGCCTCAACCGTGGCGCTGTAGGCTTTGCCGTTGAGCATCACGGTCACCACCGCGCCCGCCGCCAGTCCGGAAGCCGTACCGGAGATCGTCAGGTCCTGGGTTTTCTCGGTGTTGTTGATCACATCGTCACCGGAAATGGTGTCAATGGTCAGCACCGGCGCGGTCAGGTTCACCTCCACGCCGTGCGTGGCGCTGTTGCTGTTGCCCGCTTTATCGCTCAGCGCCGCGGTAATAGTGTAATCCCCGGCGGCCAGCGCGGTGACGTCCGCCGCAGGCACGCCCACGCTCCAGTTGCCTGAGGCATCCAGGGTGGCGGTGTATGATTTGCCGTTGAGGGTAACGGTCACCACGTCGCCCGCCGCCGCGCCGGTCACTGAGCCGGTAACGATCAGAGCCTGCCCGTGCTCGGCGCTGTTGATCACGTCGTCATCGGAAACGGTGTTGATGGTCAGCTGTGGCACGGTGGTATCGACCAGCACATCGCGAGCCGCGGAGGCCGGGTTGCCCGCTTTGTCCGACACGGTGGCGCTGACGGTATAGTTCCCGTCGGTAATCGCGCCCAGATCCGCAGAAGGCACAGTCACGCTCCAGCTGCCGTTTGCCTGCACGGTGGTGGTGTAATCCACGCCGTTCAGCGTGACGGTCACGGTCTGGCCCGCTTCGGCGTTAGAGACGCCGTTGACGACCAGATCCTGCTGCGCTTCGGCGGCATTGATGATGTTGTTGTCGCTGACGATTTCGATGGAGACCGTCGGCGCGGTGGCGTCCACGCCGTACTCGCGTCCCGCAGAGGCGCTGTTGCCGTTCACGTTGGTGACGCTCACCTGCACGCTGGCATCGCCATCCTTCAGGCCAGCCAGATCTGCCGACGGCACGGTCGCCGTCCAGTTGCCGCTGGCATCCACTTTCGCCGTGTAGGACTTGCCGCCGAACGTGATGTAAACCGTCTGGTTCTCTTCCACGTTGCTGGTGGAACCTGAAAGCACCAGATCTGCGCCTTTTTCTGCCGCATTAATCACGTCGTCGGTAGCAATCGCGTCAATGCTGATAGCAACCGTCGCCAGATCGACCTTCACGTCGTGGCTGATGGAGACCGGGTTGCCTGCCGCGCTATTTCCCTCGACCTTCACGGTGACCGTGCCTGCGCCGAGCGCGCTGACGTCTGCCGCCGGAATGGCCGCCGTCCAGGTACCGTCTGCCAGCACCGTGGCCGCGTAGGTTTTGCCGTTGACGATCACGCTCAGCGCCGCGCCCGCTGCCAGGCCGTCGCTGGAGCCGGTAATAATCAGGTTCTGCGCATGCTCAATGCTGTTAATCACGTCGTCGCCCGCCACGGTATCGACGCGCAGGCCCGGCAGATTGGCGTCGATGGTGATCTCGCGCTCGCCGAAGCCGGTGTTGCCATGGCCGTTAGTGACGCTGGCTGACACCGTCAGATCGCCGTTACCGATAGCGGTTAAGACCGCGGACGGCACGTTGACCGACCAGCTCAGATCGTCCTGAACCGTCGCGGTATACGTATTGCCGCCGATTGAAAGGGTGACAGTGTCACCGTTCGCCGCGCCGCTCACCTTCCCGCTCAGGGTTTGTCCGGAAGCGACTTCCGCCGCGTTAATCACGTCATCGATGGCGATTGCGTTAATGGTGACCTGCGGCAGCGCGCTGTCGACCAGCACGCTATGGCTGGCGTTCGCGCCGTTGCCTGCGCTATCGGTCACGCTTGCCGTGACGGTATAGCTCGCTTCGCCCAGCGCAGAGACGTTCGCCGCCGGAACGGTCACGCTCCAGCCGCCGCTGGCGTTGGTGGTCGCGGCGTAGCTGATGCCGTTCAGGGTCACCGTAATGGCTGTACCTTCCGGCTGGTTGCTGGTGCCCGAAATCTGCAGATCCTGGCCTTTCTCGACCGCGTTAATCACGTCGTCAAGCGCCAGGGTATTGATGGCAATCTCCGGCGCGGCCAGGGAGACGTCAAATTCATGCGTGGCGGTGGTGCTGTTACCCGCTTTGTCGGTGAGGGTCGCGGTAATCGTCTGCTCGCCGTTAGCCAGCGCGCCCACGTCTGCCGCCGGAACGCCCACGCTCCAGCTTCCGGCACCGTCCAGCATCGCGGTGTAGTCTTTGCCGTTCAGGGTGACGGTAATGACGTCACCCGCCTGCGCGCCCGTGACCTTGCCGGAGACGATCAGCGCCTGGCCGTGCTCGGCAATATTCACGATGTCGTCGCCCGCAACGATGTTAAAACTAATCTGCGGCACGGTGGTATCCACGAGCACGGAGGCATCCGCGCTGGCCGGGTTGCCGGCTTTGTCGGACACGGTCGCCGTGACCGTGGCGTTACCGTCGGTGATGCCCGCCAGATCGGCTGCCGGCACGACCAGCGTCCAGCTACCGTCAGCCTGCACCTGCGCGGTGTACTGGTTGCCGTTGAAGGTTACGCTGACCGTCTGGCCTGCTTCGGCAGTGGACCTCCCGCTCAGGGTCAGATCCTGCGCTGCCTCCGCCGCATTCAGCATGTTGTCGCCGCTGATGGTATTGATGGTCACCGTTGGCGCGGCGGTATCGACGCTGAACTCCTGCGCAGACGACGCCGCGTTACCGTTCAGGTTGCTCACGCTGACCTGCACGCTGGCGTCGCCGTCCTTCAGTCCGCTCAAATCGGCTGCCGGTACGGTGTACGTCCAGTCGCCGTTGGCGTTCACCGTCGTGGTGTAGGTTTTACCCGCAAAGGTGATGGTGACGGTCTGGCCCGCTTCTACGTTCGCGGAGGAGCCGGAAAGCACCAGATCCTGACCTTTTTCTGCCGCGTTGAGCACGTTGTCCGCGGTCACGCTGTTGATGCTGACGGCGACCGGCGCGAGATCGACGTCCACGACGGTGCCGATAGTCACCGGGTTGCCGGAAGGATCCTGCGCGCTTGCCTTGATATCCAGCGAACCGTCCGCCCACTGGGACACGTCCGCTGCCGGAACCGCCGCCTGCCAGGTACCGTCCGCCAGTACGGTTGCGGAATAGATCTTGCCGTTAATGGTCACCGTGACGGTGCTGCCCGCTGCCAGATCGGTGCTTGAACCGGAAACAATCAGGTTCTGAGCGTGCTCGATGACGTTAATGACATCATCACCCGCCACGGTATCAATACGCAGGCCCGGCAGTTGGGCGTCGATGGTAAAGTCCAGCGAAGACGAACCGGTGTTGCCGTGCGCGTTGGTGACGCTGGCCGATACGGTCAGTTCGCCGTTGCCGAGCGCGGTTAACTGGCTCTCGGTTAACGGCAGGCTCCATGAGAGATCGTCCTGCACGGTAGCGGTGTATGTCTGCCCGCCGAGGATAATCGTGACGGTATCGCCCGATGCCGCGTTAGAGACCTTCCCGGTCAGGGTTTGCCCTGCGGTGACTTCCGCCGCGTTGACGATATTGTCGGTCGCGAAGGTGTTGATAGTGACGACCGGCAACGCGCTGTCCACCAGCACATCGTGCGAGGTTGAGGCGCTGTTGCCCACATTATCGGTAACGCTCGCCGTCACGGTGTAATTGGCTTCGCCCAGCGCGCTCACCGCAGAGGCGGGCACGGTGACGCTCCAGCTGCCGCTGGCGTTAGTGGTGGCGGTGTAGTTGATACCGTTCAGGTTTACGGTGATTGTGGTCCCTTCCGGCTGGTTGCTGGTACCGGAAAGCAGCAGATCTTCACCCTTCTCTGCCGCATTGATCACGTCATCTACGGCCAGCGTGTTAATACCGATAACAGGCGTCACGGTATTCACCACCACATCCAGAGAACTGCTGCCGGTGTTGCCGGAGCGATCGGTCACGGAGACGTTAATGGTCCAGGTGCCGTCCGTCAGCCCCTGAACGACGGATGCAGGCAGGCCGAGGCTCCAGTTGCCCGCCGCGTCCACCGCGGTGGTGTAGTCCACGTTATTAATAGTGATGGTGACCAAATCGCCCGCCGCAGCACCAGTGACGGAGCCGCTCAGGATCTGCGCCTGAGAATGGGCCAGCTGGTTAACGGTGTTGGTGTCGGTGACAAAGTCATTAATGGTCACCTGCGGCACGGTGGCATCCACCAGCCCAACGCGGTCCGCACTGCTGCTGTTACCTGCCACGTCGCTGACGGAGGCCGTCACGGTGACAGTGCCGTCTGCCAGCGCGCCAACGTCGGCGGCAGGCACGTTCAGCGTCCAGGTGCCGTCAGCTTGTACGGTAGTTTGATAGTTTTTGCCGTTCAGCGTCACGGTGACCGTCTGGCCCGCTTCAGCGGTTGTGCTGCCGCTGAGGACCAGATCCTGCTGCGCTTCTGCCGCATTGATGATGTTGTCGTCGGTCAGATTATCGAGCGTTATGGTCGGCGGCTGCGTATCGACAGTCACCACGCGTGAGGCGTCCGCGCTGTTGCCGCTGACGTTAGTCACGCTGACGCTTACCTGCGCCCGCCCGTCGATCAGCGTTTCCATGGCGTTCGCCGGGACAGTCAGGCTCCAGGAGCCATCCTGCTGCACCTGCGCGGTAAAAGTCTGGTCGGCAAATTTCACCACCACGGTTTGCCCCGCCTCCACGCCCTGCGTCTGGCCGGAAAGGGTTAAGTCGCTCCCTTTTTCTGCCGCGTTCAGCAGGTCATCGCCGGAGACGGTATCAATGGTGACCGCCACGGCGTTGAGATCGAGTTCAATCGGGTGTTCAGCCGCAACGGTGTTGCCCCAGGCATCTTCCGCGCTGACGCTGACCGTCATACCTCCGGCCGTCCAGGCCTGCAGATCCGCAGCAGGAACGCCAATGCTCCAGCCGCCGCTGGCGGTCACCACGGCGTGATAGTCGACATTGTTGATGGTGACGACAATCGGCGTACCTGCGGCCAGATGGGTGCTGGCGCCGGTGACGGTCAGATCCTGCTGCTGCTCGATGGCGTTGATCACATCATCGCCGGAAATGGTGTTTACGCGCAGACCCGGCAGTTCCGCGTTGATATTGATATCGCGCTCGCCGGTGCCAGTATTACCGTGCCCGTTTGTCACGGAGGCGGTAAAGGTCAAATCCCCGTCGCCGAACGCCTGAAGATCCGCTGAAGGGATCGTGACGTTCCAGGTCAGATCGCTGCCCACCGTGGCGCTGTAACTCTTACCGCCAACGGTAACAGACACCGTATCGCCCGCCGCCGCGCCGGTAACGCGGCCACTGAGGGTTTGGTCCACGCCCGCTTCGGCGTTATTAACCAGGTTATCCCCCGCAAAGGTGTTAATGATCACCTTCGGCAGCACGGTATCGACCAGCAGATTCGCCTCTGCGGAGCCGCTGTTACCCACGCTGTCGGTGCCGCTGACGCTGACGCTATAAAGGGTGTTCGCCAGATTCAGGACGTCGGATACCGGCACCTGAACCGCCCAGATACCGTTTTCGACGGTCGCCTGATAGCTGACGTTGTTCAGCGTCACGGTAACGGCGCTGCCGTCCGGCAGGTTGCTGGTGCCGCTCAGGCTCAGCGGCTGCATCGCCTCCCGGGCATTCAGCACGTTGTCCTGGCTGATGGCGTCAATCGTAAATTCCGGTGCGTTACCGCTCAGCACAATGCCGTGCGTGGCGCTACCGGTGTTCCCCGCTGCGTCGGTGACGGAGACGGCAAGGGTGTGGTTGCCCTCACCCAGCGCGCCGACGACGGAGGCAGGAACGCCCACGCTCCAGCTGCCGTCTGCCTGTACGACGCCGGTGAAGGTCTGGCCGCCAACGGTCACGGTGACGACATCGCCTGCCGCCGCGCCGCTCGCCCGCCCGGAAATAATCTGCGCCTGGCCCTGCTCGCTGGTGTTGAGGATATCGTCGCCCGCGACGGTGTTGATGGTGACGACCGGCGCGTTGGTATCTACCGTGAAATCCGCGGTCACGGACGAGCCGTTGCCTGCTTTGTCGCTGACGTTCACCGTCAGGGTGTGGTGACCCTCATTAAGGGCCTGCACCTCGCTGGCCGCCAGCGTGACGGACCAGGTGCCGTCGCTGCCCACCGTGGCGTTATAATTTTTGCCGTTCAGCGTCACCGTCACAATCTGCCCGGCTTCCGCGTTGGTTTTACCACTCAGCGTTAGCGGCTGGTTGTGCTCAGCGGCATTAATGATGTTGTCCTGCGCGAGCGTATCGACGGAGAGCGTTGGCGCAGCGGTATCCACGCCAATCGTCTGGCTTCCGCTCACGGTGTTACCCGCCGCGTCTTTGCCGCTGACGCTGACGGTCCAGGTACCGTCGCTGAGCGCCTGTGCGTCTGCCGCAGGCACGTTAACGCTCCACGCGCCGTCTGCTCCCACCTGAGCGGTGTAGGTTTTGCTGTTCAGCGTTACGGAAACGTCGGTTCCCTGCGCCAGATGCTGACTGCTGCCGGACAGCGTAAAGCCTGCGGACTGTTCGCTGGCGTTAATCACGTTGTCACCCGCCGTTGTCGCCAGCGTAAGCGTGGCCTCGGACGTAGAAACGGTCACGGTGATGTTGCCCGCTGACGTGGTTTTACTGCCGTCGATCTGCACCACCGACCAGGTGTGCTCTCCGTCGGCCTGGGTCGGGAGTTTTACCGTCCAGGTGCCGTCTTTACCGACCATCGCGCTGGCGATGGTGCTGCCGCTGCCGTCTTTAATCTGGATGGTCGCGCCCGGCTGACCGGTACCGCTGAAGGTCGGCGCGTTATCGTCCGTGAGGGCGTTTGCGCTCAGCACTCCCTGCTTGTCGCCCACCTTGTCCGACAGCAGGAAGGTCGGCGTGGCGCTTTCCACTTCTTTGGTGTTATCAATGACTTTCGTTTTGGTTTCGCCATCACCGCCGTGGGCCAGCAGTGCGCCGATAGCACCGCCGCCTAACGCCGCCCCTGCAATCCAGCCCCACGGGGCATCGCTCAGGGCGCTTCCCTGCTCCAGGAAGGGTTCAATGCTGCTAATGGGTGTGGCCTGCGCGGTTAATTCAGTAGCGGCAACGCCTGACGCTTCCCCGGCATCGGCAAAAGAGAGATGAGTCAGTTCCTGCCCGTCGTTGAACACCAGCTCTGACTGATGTTGGGTTTCAGGATCTTCAACAAAATAGTTATTGCAGCGAATAACGCTGCCGTCCTTCATATAAATGAGAAGGTCTTTACCCTGGCGGACATAACGCACCACGTCCTGAGCAGAGCCCTGAATTTCAATCACGCTCGGCGATGAAATAGAGACCGACAGATTCCCTTCGCCGGTTAATTTCGTTTTCTCCGCCGTTTTGCGAATGATGACATCAACAACCTTTACGTTACTCATATTCCTCTCCTTGCAGGTGTACGGATCCCTGTGGATATATCCACCAGACGGATGCAGCTATCCCTGGGAAAAAACACCCATTATTTTCAGACTTATTTCGTGCAGCTATGCGTGGCTTTTGTTAACTCAAATCGGGTAATTTTGCGGCAGCGTTTTTCTCTATTCCAATAAGCGGCATTAAATTATCAACCGCGGAAGCATAATTAATTGCCGAACTCCAGCCATCATACTCGGCGATTATTTTCGCCGACGTGGCCTGCCAGACATCCTGCTCAACGCTGAGCAAATCATTAATGCTCCGCTTGCTCAGGGTGTATTCATTTTTATAAACCTCGCGGGCCCGCAGCGCATTTTCCAGCTGCCGTTTCCCGGCCTCCATTCTTCCCCGTGCGCCGGTCCAGTCAGCTTGCGCGACGGAGGCCTTTTGCAGCACGTCGAAACGCGCCTGATCGACCTGAGAGGACGCCATCGCCCGGGCGCCCTCAGCCTGACGCACGCGTGCAGATACCGCGCCGCCCTGATAAAGCGGTGCGTCAATATTGAGCTGGATCTGGTCGTCCCAGTATGAGCGGTTGTCCGACTCGTAACGCGTGCGTCCCCCTTTCAGGCTCAGGGTTGGCCAGTGCTGGGACTTCGCTGTTTCAACGCCATACTGGGCCGAACGTTCCATATTCTGCGCGGCCATTACCGCCGGTATTAACGAATAATCAATGCGGTTAAGCGAATCCGGCTCAACGGCGAGGTTTGCGGGTACCGGCGAATAATGATCTGCCTGCATTCCGGTTAATACCGCGAGCCTTGCGCGGGCGCTGTTCAACGCGGCGTTATACTGCGCCACCGTCGCCTGCATGCCGGCAATACGCGTGCGGGTCTGGAGTTCATCGGAGGTGGAACTCACGCCCGCATCGGCGCGCAGCTTGGCCAGCTGCTCCACGTTTTTCAGTGCCTGAACGTTCTCTTTTGCCGCCTGTAATAGGTCGGAATAACGTTTGACCTCCACGTAGCCGAGCGCCGTTTTTTCCGCCACGTCAGAAAGCGTGCTCATCAGCTGGTAGCGGTAGCTATCGCGCTGGGCGGAAGACTGGCTGATGCTATTGTTAGTCTTGCCAAAATCGTATATCAGCTGGGTCAGGCTCACTCCCCAGGCCGCAGAGTTCTTCAGCGAACCGCTGGAATCGGTGGTCTGGCTATGCCCCGTACTCCCGTTCAACGCTATTTGCGGCATCCAGCCGCTGCGCGCCTCGTCTATTTGCGCCTGACCAATACCTAACTGCGCGGCCTGCTGGCTAATTGACGGATCGCGATCGATAGCGAAAAGAATACTTTCCTTTAAGGTCGTCGTTGCCATCGGGGCAATACCTACCGCGCCACTATTGGCATAAGCCGTATTTAGGGCTAATGAAATTAACGCCAGCGTAGCTATAAATTGGCGTGAAACAGGCTTGCGTAATATCGTCATTTTATCTCCCTGACTCTGAGTGATACTCAAGCAATTACCCAAAAAGAGGTACAGATAATTAGACAAATATCTTATTTAACTTCCTCGCTAAATTTCAGGTAAAGCTCCCCATACCCATTTCCGATGGAGATGAGATCCGCCTTTGTCTTATTAAATTTAAGAAATTACTTATTTCATAAGTTGATTTGCAGCATAACAAAATGTGGTATAGGCCACTACACCCACAATGTTAATGCGGTGTTACATATAAGAAAAAACATGGGGTTTCTGGACAAAACTCCGAAAGTAGCCTTTCAGATGAAACATCAAAACACACTGTAATTTAAGGAAAATTCTTAATCTCCTCTGCGCACATTTTTGCGTTAATTTCTGAGCGGGTCAGACACAAAGATTTTCAAAGAAGTGTCAACTTAAGTAAGAGCCATCAATTTGTTGAAAAATAATTCTAATAAAAAACATAAATCAGACATTAAATGCTTTATTTTAATTAAATATCAGCATATTCCACCAGTTAATCACAATACATTGGTTACATAACCCAAATCGTTGATTAAAACATAACATTAACACTGTGGTTAACATTCAGAACGGCTTAATGATATCCGCTTAATATAATTCCAATAATTAAACATCAACCTGGTTTACGATACTCCTTCCTTCTGCGTCAAAATGCTGTATTATGCAATTTATTGCGACATTTTGCAGGATTGCTGCCCATGCACAAAACCGCACGTCAACGCTATGTCCTTGATATTCTCAGTGAACAAGGTCAGGCCAGCATCACCGAACTGGCAGAAAAGCTGCAGGTTTCGGCGGATACCGTTCGTCGGGATCTGACCGATCTTGAAAATCAGGGGCTTGCCCAGAAGAATCACGGCGGGGCTATTGCTCTGAATCTTTCGGCCATGAATCGTCAGGGCCGCAATACCCTGCTGCCGGAAACCAAGCAGCGTCTGGGGAAACAGGTTGCGCAGGCGGTTCCGCCGGGTTCCACCCTGTTTCTGGATGCCGGCAGTACGGTGATGGCCGTAGCCACTTTTTTGCAGGGGCCTCACACCGTGATCACTACCTCGCTGGATATCGCCCAGCATTTTAGCGACCGGGAAGACATTGAGCTTATTCTGCTCGGTGGAAAATGGGACCCGAAACAGCGCCTGTTTGCCGGCAGCGCCACGTTGTCCCTGCTGTCACGCTATCGGGCCGATATCGCCATTCTCGGTGCGTGCGCTCTTCATGCCGAACTCGGTTTGAGTGCCGGTAAAGAAGCGGACGCCGAGGTGAAACGCGCGATGCTCGCCGCAAGCCATGCACACTGGATTGTTGCCGATCACCTGAAAGTTAACCGCTGCGAGCCGTATCTGGTCTCCGGGCTCACCGATATTCATCAACTCTTTTTAGATCGTCCCTGGCCTGAGCTTGGGGACCCTGGCGCATTACGGGTCACGGTGTGCGCGCAATAACGTGGAGAAGGTCATGAGTAAAGTTCAAACAATCAACATTGCGCTGATCGGGTATGGTTTTGTCGGTAAAACCTTCCATGCCCCGCTGATCCAGTCCGTGGACGGGCTCAAGCTGGCGGTGGTCTCTTCCCGTGATGAAGAGAAAGTGAAGCGCGATCTTCCGGATGTGCTGGTGGTAGCCACGCCCGAAGAAGCCATTCAACATCCTGATGTTGACCTGGTGGTCATTGCCTCCCCTAACGCCACCCACGCGCCGCTGGCGACGCTGGCCCTGAACTCGGGAAAACACGTGGTCGTGGATAAGCCTTTCACCCTGGACATGCAGGAAGCCCGGGACCTGATAGCCCTGGCGGATGAAAAGCAGCTTCTGCTCTCCGTTTTCCACAACCGCCGCTGGGACAGTGATTTCCTCGGCATTAAGCAGATTATTGAGCAAGGCACGGTTGGCAAGGTTAAACATCTGGAGTCGCATATTGACCGCTTCCGCCCGGAAGTGCGCGTGCGCTGGCGCGAGCAGAACGTCCCCGGCAGCGGTCTGTGGTTTGACCTGGGCCCTCACCTGATCGACCAGACGCTTCAGCTGTTTGGCCTGCCAGAGTCTGTTCAGGGAAATATCGCCACGCTGCGCGACGGCGCAGAGGTTAACGACTGGGCGCACGTGGTCCTCAATTACCCGGATCATAAGGTGGTTCTGCATGCCAGCATGCTGGTGGCTGGCGGTACGGCGCGCTTTACCGTTCACGGGGACAAAGGCAGCGTGGTGAAAGCCAGAATCGATCGCCAGGAAGCGCAGCTGCTGGCTGGCGTAATCCCCGGCAGCGACGCCTGGGGCGAAGACGACGACAGCATGGTGTTCTTCGGAGCTGATGGTGAACCCCAAACGATTGCCACGCCAAAGGGCGATCAGCGGCAGTACTACATCAACGTGCGGGATGCGATACTCGGGAAGATCGCCAATCCCGTTCATCCTGTCGAGGCGTTAGCGGTCATGGCTGTTCTGGAAGCGGCGGTGAAATCGTCAGAGACGGGGTCAACGCAGACGCTGGCGTTAACTGATGAAGAGCGTGCTCTTCTGGGTTAAAAAACAAGCCGGGTGGCGCTGCGCCGCCCGGCACGAGTTAAAGACTACTGACGCTTATTCGGCATCATGCGCAAAAGAGTATTATCTTTCCAGAAATAGTGGTGCATCAGCGCCGCAAAGGCGTGCAGACCAATCACGAAATAGCCCAGGTTTGCCAGCGTAACGTGCCACTCCTTCAGCACATCCACCAGTTCAAAATTCCCCTCCGCCGCGTGAGGCATCGCCAGACCAAAGGCGAACCAGTCGTTTCCACGGTTATACATCATTACAATGCCAATCAGCGGCAGCGCAATAAACAGCAGATAGACGATCAGATGCCCAAGGTGGGACATCCCGGTAATCATCGCTTTGGGTTTAGGCTGAATGGGCGGTGCGGGAAACTTCAGGCGGATCAGCAATCTCGCTACCATCAGCACCAGAACCGAGATGCCGCAGGAGACGTGGATCATGTTAATAAGCGGTCGATCGGAACGCGGGAAAAAGCCCCTGAATTCCATCGCGCAGTAGGCGACGACGATTAACAAAAACACCAGCCAGTGAATCGTGATTTGCAGGCTTGTATATTTAGTGCGCATGGGATTTCCTGAAATAAACAGTCACCGCGCCAACATAATCTCCTTTCCTTAAAAATTCATTAACTTTTCTGTATGGTTTTTCAAATACTTCCCCTCGCATGAAGCATCTTCAATTGCTGCCCTGCCCGTGATGGTCTAAGCCTGGATGAGTTCAAACTGTCGTATCGACACGTTCACAGGAGAACACCATGAGTAAAATTGGCATTAACGGATTTGGACGCATTGGACGCCTTGTGCTGCGCCGCCTTCTTGAAACCCAGGACAGCAATACCGTCGTCGCCATCAACGACCTCACCTCCCCGAAAGTCCTGGCCTACCTGCTCAGGCATGATTCCAACTACGGTGGCTTCCCCTGGAGCGTGGACTTCACCGAGGATGCGCTGATTGTCGACGGTAAAACCATCGCGGTGTACGCCGAAAAAGAGGCAAAGCACATTCCGTGGAAAGCCGCGGGCGTGGATATCGTCGTGGAGTGCACCGGCTTTTATACCTCAGAAGAAAAATCGCGGGCGCACCTGGACGCCGGTGCGAAGAAAGTGCTGATTTCGGCGCCCGCGGGTGAGATGAAGACCATCGTCTATAGCGTGAATGACGATACCATTGACGCCAGTGATACCATTATTTCCGTCGCGTCCTGCACCACCAACTGCCTCGCACCGCTGGCAAAAGCCCTGAACGACGCGTTTGAAATTAAAGTGGGCACCATGACCACCATTCATGCCTATACCGGCACCCAGGCGCTGGTGGATGGCCCGCGCGGGAAAGATCTGCGCGCCTCGCGGGCGGCGGCAGAAAATATTATTCCGCATACCACCGGTGCGGCGAAAGCCATCGGCCTGGTGATCCCCGCGCTCAGCGGCAAACTAAAGGGTCATGCCCAGCGCGTGCCAGTGAAAACCGGATCGGTAACCGAGCTGGTAGCGATTCTGGGTAAAAAGGTGACGGTCGAGGAGATCAACGCCGCGTTGAAAAAGGCGACCCAGGGGAATAAATCGTTCGGGTATACCGATGACGAGATTGTTTCTTCAGATGTGATTGGCTCGCACTATGGTTCGGTGTTTGACGCCACGCAGACGGAGGTGTCAGAAGCGGGAGATCTGCAGCTGGTGAAAGCCGTTGCCTGGTATGACAACGAGTATGGGTTTGTGACGCAGCTGGTGCGGACGCTGGATAAGTTTGCGGCGCTGTGATTCTCCCCACCCAACCCTCTCCCCAAAGGGGCGAGGGGATTGTTCCGTGCCTAAATTATTTTACGTGCGCCCTTCAAGACAGGATCCTGCTGTAGCTGTTTCCACGCGGCAGTCACCGCCTCCGGAAAGGCAACGTGGGCGATAAAATCCCGCCCGGCCGGGCCATAGCCGTTGACGTCATCATACAGGCGCGGCAGTTCCCCCATAACCAGTGAAAGATAACGGTCAACGGGCCACAGCCCGGCGTTGCCCCCACTAAACTCTACGCCCTCAGTGCCGTTTTGCAGCGCTGGCTTAAACCCGGGATGGCTGATCCACTGCGGTGATGCGGGTTCATCGCGGCACACGCGGGCAAACGTCGCCATCGTGCGGCGCTGCATCGTTGGGTCCTGCACCACCAGCACGCGCCCGCTTGTCCGCTGACGCTCTTTCAGCATGTTCCAGCTAAAACGCGCGTTTTCACCGCAGTTGGTGGAGCGATCTTCAACCCACAGGCGCGCCTCGGGGATCTGCCAGAACGCCCGTGCAACGTCGGCAAGAATGTTTGCTTCTGCCCGTCCCGCGACCGGTAGAGTGTGATAACGCGGGTGATTGCGGATCGCTTCATATAAAAACGGGGTCGAATGGCCGATGCCGCCGCTGATCAGAAGCGGAACGTCTTTCTGAGAGGCAATACTGCAGGCCGCGTCAATGGTTGGGATCACCGCGTTGCCAGCCAGAATCACCGCATCAATCTCCGGGGCCTGACGCGTCATGCTCAGGTCGTCCTGCGCCAGCCATGCGCCGACAGTATTGATGGCCGCCAGTGTGGCATTCGCCAGAAGGGGAAAATGGGGCTGAACCATGGTGAACTCCTCACGTTGTTGAAGCAGCGAATTTACCATTTTTCTGAAATAACCAGAAACATCCAAAAATCATCGGGTTGCACCTGCCTATTGTGCTTTTAATTTCCAGCCCTACAAAACATTGTATTGTACAGGCGTCATGAAAAAGCAGCCAACGCTGCTAATTTAACCGTGATCTGACCAGTTTCAGCCCGCCAGCGCTTGCTAAATGCAACATCCAACCCTAAGTTGCTTAACAATTTCACAACCTTTTTCATCTTCACGGGTTGCACCTGAAGCGCGCCAGGTGACACCTCATATATCAGCAACGTGGCGGGGTTTCAGCTCATGACAGAACATGAAAGTACGACGACGGTATTACGAAAAAATAAGAAGGTGTTAATCGCCAGCCTTACCGGGAGCGCCATTGAATGGTTTGACTATTTCCTCTACGGTACGGCGGCCGCGCTGGTCTTTAATAAGATCTTTTTTCCGATGGTCGATCCGGTGATCGGACTCATTCTCTCGTATCTCTCTTTCTCATTAACCTTTTTTATACGTCCCATTGGCGGGGTACTTTTCGCACACATCGGTGACCGCATTGGCCGTAAAAAAACCCTCGTGCTGACCCTCTCTTTGATGGGAGGTGCAACCGTTATGATTGGCCTGTTGCCCACGTATGAAATGATTGGTATGTGGGCTCCGGCGCTGCTGATCCTGATGCGCATCATTCAGGGGATGGGTATCGGCGGTGAATGGGGCGGTGCGCTGTTGCTGGCCTATGAGTACGCGCCTGAAAAACGCAAAGGGTTCTTCGGCAGCATTCCGCAGGCGGGCGTCACCATCGGCATGCTGATGGCGACCTTTATCGTGTCGCTGATGACGATGTTCAGCGAAGAGGATTTTCTCTCCTGGGGCTGGCGTATCCCGTTCCTGCTGAGCTCTGTTCTGGTGTTGCTCGGCCTGTGGATCCGAAAAGATATTGATGAAACGCCTGATTTTCAGAAAGTGAAAGCGTCCGGTCAGGTGGCTAAGGCTCCCCTGCGCGATACGCTGAAACATCACTGGCGTGAAGTGCTGATTGCCGCCGGCCTCAAAGTCGTGGAAACCGCGCCGTTTTATATTTTCTCTACGTTTGTGGTGAGCTATGCCACCAGCACGCTAACCTATCAAAAATCGCAGGCGCTGGAGGCCGTGACGCTGGGGGCCCTGGTGGCCACGATAATGATTCCGTTAATGGGGCTGCTCTCGGATAAAATTGGCCGTCAGCGTATGTATGCCACGAGCGTCTTTATCCTGGGTTTGTTTATCGTGCCATGGTTTATGCTGCTGAATACCGGTACCACGTGGGGGATTGTGCTCGCGACGGTGATCGCCTTTGGTGTGCTGTGGGCACCGGTCACGGCGGTACTCGGCACGCTGTGCTCTGAAATTTTTAGCGCAAACGTGCGTTACACCGGCATTACGCTCGGTTATCAACTGGGTGCCGCGCTGGCTGGCGGTACCGCCCCGCTGATTGCGACCGGCCTGCTGGCAAAATATGACGGCGACTGGGTTCCGGTGGCCTGGTATCTTGCCGTCACGGTAGCCATCTCCTTAATCGCGATTTTCTGCGCCAGCCGCGTTAAGCGTGCCACTCTCGTCGAGGCGCAGCCCGAACGTCTCTGACCTTTCCCGGCCCGTCCTGCGGGCCGCTCTTTTTCCTTAAATTTCTCTCGTACATTTGATTAACATGCGCAAATCATATTCACTTGAATTATCATTTGCGGCAGACGTAGAATCGCTAGCCCGCTAATTATTCAATCATTTCTAAGGTAATGACGTTATGCGCCTGCCCGAACGCGACCCTTATGCTCCTCGCGAGTGGCAGCCCCATGAGAAACCCGCCCTGCTGGGTTCGCCTTCCACCCCCGAGCACAGTACGCCAAAACGCGTCGCCTATGGCGTCGTTGGGCTGCTGGTTTGCCTGACGGGGGCACTGGGCAATGCGGTGGTCACCGCCAACCTGCAAAACCTGCAGGGAACCTTCGGGGCCTGGTCGACCGAAATCGCCTGGCTGCCTGCAGTCTATGTGATGACCAACATCTCCATTAACCTGCTGCTGGTCAAATTTCGTCAACAGTACGGCCTGCGCGCCTTTACGGAAGGTTTTCTGGTGCTGTACGTGCTGGTCACCTTTTTCCACCTGTTCGTTAACGACCTCAGTTCCGCGCTGATGGTACGCGCCGCGCACGGGATGGTGGCCGCCGCGCTCAGCTCGCTGGGGATTTACTATCAAATCCAGGCCTGGCCTGCGAAGCATCGCCTGAAGGCGCTTACCATCGGGATCACTGGATCGTCGCTCGCTATTCCGCTGGCGCGTCTGTTTTCCACTGAGCTTCTCCAGCTAGACGAGTGGCGCGGGCTCTATTTCTTTGAACTGGGGCTGGCGCTGATCTCCCTGGCCTGCGTAATCGCCTTAAAACTGCCGCCGGGTGACCGACGCAAGGTCTTCGAGAAGAAAGACTTTGTCACCTTCTTTTTACTGGCTCCCGGAATGGCCCTGCTCTGCGCCGTGCTCTCTTTAGGCCGTCTTGACTGGTGGTTCGAGGCGCCGTGGATCGGCTGGTCGCTGGCGCTATCGCTGGTGCTGATTGTTTCCGCCATCGTGTTTGAACATAACCGCGCCAACCCGCTGCTGAACACCCGCTGGCTGTCGAGCGGCAGCATCGTTCGCCTGGGGCTGATTATGCTGCTGATCCGCATCGTGCTGGCGGAGCAAAATACCGGCGTCATCGGCTGGCTGCAGTACGTGGGGTTACAGAATGAGCAGATGACCCATCTGGCGTGGTCCATTTTCGCCGGGATCGTCTGCGGGATCGTCACCAGCTGCCTCACCATTAAGCCTACAAAGCTGGCGTGGCCGATTATCACCTCTTTGGCGCTGATGATTGTTGCCTCGCTGCTGGACAGCCAGTCCAATAACCTGACCCGCCCGGATCAGCTGATGGTCAGCCAGTTCCTGCTGGGCTTCGGCAGCGCCTTCTTCCTGGCGCCCGCCATGCTGGCCGCCATTGGCGGGGTAATTGCCGACCCGCGTAACCTGGTCAGCTTTTCGGTTATGTTTGGCATGAGCCAGAACCTCGGCGGCCTGCTGGGATCGGCGATTCTCGGCACCTTCCAGACCTGGCGCGAGAAGTACCACTCCAGCCTGCTGGCGGATCAGCTCACCACGCTTAACCCGCTGGTCAACGAGCGGATTCAGCTTTATACCCAGATGTATAAAAGCCTGATTGGCGACAGTACGCTGCTGGGAACGCAGGCCATTACCCAGCTACAGACGGTGACCAGCCTTGAGGCAAATATTCTGGCCTACAACGATACTTATCTGCTGACGGCAAGCATCGCTGCCGCCACGCTGGTCTGGATTTTATGGCGCTTGCTGCGCCTGCGCATTACTGCCCGTATGGCGCTGAAGAACGCCACCGGCAACAAATAATTGTAATATTTCTGGAGAGTTTATGAGTCAGCAGGATGCCGCCAAAGAGCAGGCCAACACCCGCAAAAATGTGCGCATTGTTTCCGTTTTCACCGCCGCTGCCATCGGTATTGTTGGCGTGCTGGTCATTCTTTACGCCTGGCAGCTGCCGCCGTTTACCCGCCACGCGCAGTTTACCGACAACGCCTACGTGCGCGGCCAGACGACGTTCATTAGCCCCCAGGTTAACGGCTATATTACCGAGGTGAAGGTTCAGGACTTTGTGCAGGTCAAAAAAGGCGATCTGCTGTTGCAGATCGATGACCGCATCTATCGCCAGCGCGTCCATCAGGCCGAGGCGCAGCAGGCGATGAAAATTGCCGCGCTGAATAACAACCTGCAGCAGCGGAAAAGCGCCGAAGCGACCATTGCCAAAAATGAAGCCGCGCTGAAAAATGCCCGCGCCCAGAGCCTGAAAAGCCAGGCGGATTTAAAACGGGTGAAAGAGCTGACGGCGGACGGCTCGCTTTCCATTCGCGAGCGCGACGCCGCGCTGGCCAGTGCAGCTCAGGGTAGCGCCGACATCGACCAGGCGAAAGCCGCGCTTGAGATGTCGCGTCAGGATCTGCAGACGGTGATTGTGAACCGCGGTGCGCTGGAAGCGGATGTTGAAAACGCTAAAGCGGCGCTGGAGCTGGCGCAGATTGACCTGCAAAACACCCGCATTGTGGCGCCGCGTGACGGCCAGCTCGGCCAGATCGCCGTGCGTCTCGGGGCATATGTGACCGCCGGGACGCACCTCACCACCCTGGTGCCGCCGCAGCACTGGGTCATCGCCAACATTAAAGAGACCCAGCTGGCGGAGCTGCGCGTCGGTCAGCCGGTGAAATTTACCGTCGATGCCTTAAACAACAAAGCGTATCAGGGCCGCGTAGAGAGCATCTCGCCGGCGACCGGGGTTGAATTCAGCGCTATCACGCCGGACAACGCCACCGGTAACTTTGTCAAAATCGCCCAGCGTATTCCGGTGCGCATTGAGGTGCTCGGTAAGCCTGAAGAGTCTGCGCTGCTGCGTCCGGGTATGTCGGTCCAGGTGACGATCGATACGCGGGAGTCGAAGCCATGATCCTTCGCCCGATAGCCGCGCTGGTGCTGGCGGTTACGCTGGCCGGATGCCAGTCCGTCGACGTCAAGCCGGCGCAGCCGACCCTGCAAATTCCGGCTCAATGGCGTGCCGTCTCAGGGCCAACCAGCCCGACGGAACAGCTCTGGTGGCGCAATTTTCATGACAACAACCTCAACCGCTATGTGGACCAGGCGCTAAAAAACAACAGCGATGTGCTGATTGCCCGCGAGCGGATAAACGAATATCAGGCGCGGGTCTTTGCCGCCGACGGCAGCCTGTTTCCTTCGCTCGACGCGGGCGTAACCGGGACGCGCGCTCGTTCTCAATCCGCCGCCACTGGGCTTCCGGTTTACAGCACGCTGTACAGAGGCAGCCTGACGGCGAGCTATGACGTTGATATCTGGGGCGTCAACCGCAGCGCGGCCAATGCCGCCGAAGCCTCGCTGGAGGCGCAAAAAGCCGCCGCCGCGGCTGCGGATCTCACCGTCGCCTCGTCCGTTGCCTCCGGGTACGTCACCCTGCTCTCGCTTGATGAACAGCTGCGCGTGACCGAATCCACGCTGAAATCGCGCGAAGAGGCGTTTAAGCTTGCCAAACGCCAGCTTGAGACGGGCTACAGTTCGCGCCTGGAGCTGATGCAGTCGGATTCCGAGCTTCGCTCAACGCGAGCGCAGGTGCCCGTGCTGCGGCATCAGATTGCGCAGGAGGAGAATGCCCTGAGCCTGCTGCTGGGAAGCAATCCCGGTGCGGTAGCGCGTAGCGAAAGCTTTGCGGCGCTGACGCCGCTCACGCTGCCGTCACAGCTGCCCTCCACGCTCCTGAATCGTCGGCCGGATATCGTGCAGGCTGAGCGACAGCTGGTCGCGGCTGATGCCTCGCTTGCCGCGTCACGCGCCAGCCTGCTGCCGTCGATCAATCTGACCGCAACCGGATCGATCCAGGATCGCACCCTTTCCGGCCTGCTGGATAACCCGCTCCAGCTATGGAGCGCAGGCGGCAGCATTCTCGCCCCGCTGCTGAACCGCCAGGCGCTGAACGCGCAGGTGGATATTTCCCAGTCCCAGCGTAACCAGGCGCTGTATGCGTATGAAAAAACCGTGCGTAACGCGTTTGCCGAAGTGAACAACAGCCTTGATGCCATTACGCGCTATCAGGAACAGCTGACGGAGCTGCTTGCCCAGCAGGATGTGGCCCGGGAGACGCTGCGCATTGCGCAGAACCGCTATCGCAACGGTTATTCATCCTATCTTGACGTGCTGGACGCGCAGCGCACGCTGTACTCGGTCCAGACCAGCGTGGTGCAGGTAAAAAATAACCTGCTGCTGGCGCAGATTGATTTGTATAAAGCGCTGGGCGGAGGATGGGTCAGTGCCTGAAAACCTGCCCGGTGGCGCTTTGCTTACCGGATCTGCATTTCGCCCCCGTAGGCCGGGTAAGGCGTAGCCGCCATCCGGCACTCCCTCTTAAGGAGTCAATCTATGCAACAACAATGGTCTGCAGTAGATAATTACATGATTTCTTCGCTTATCCCTGAGGATGAGGTTCTTCAGAAGGTTCTTGAAAACAACAAATGCGCCGGGCTACCCGAACACGATGTTGCGGCCAACCAGGGACAGCTGCTGGCGCTGTTCGTGCGCATGACGCAGGCAAGACGCATTCTTGAGATCGGTACGCTGGGTGCCTATAGCTCTATCTGGATGGCGCGCGCCCTGCCGCCGGACGGAAAGCTGATTACGCTCGAGGCGGACCCAACGCATGCCGATGTTGCCCGCCAGAATATTCGCCTCGCGGGGCTGAACGATCGTATTGAATTAATAGAAGGCCCGGCGCTGAACTCGCTGGAGAATTTCGGTGACGTTCCGCCGTTCGACCTGATCTTTATTGATGCCGATAAGCCAAACAATCCCGGCTATCTGGAGTGGGCGCTTCACTATTCCCGTCCCGGCACGGTGATTATCGGCGATAACGTGGTCCGCGACGGCGAGGTCATTAACGGGCAAAGCGACGACGCGCGCGTGCTGGGCGTACGGCGTTTTATCGAGATGACGGGGGTTAACCCGCGCTTAACCGCCACCGCGCTGCAAACGGTGGGGGTTAAGGGATGGGATGGGTTTACGCTGGCGATTGTGAATGGGTGAAAAAATGTGCGGGCTGATGCCCTCACCCCGACCCTCTCCCACAGGGAGAGGGAGAAAACCGGGCAAGGACGTTAAGCGGAAATCTGCTCCATCGCCTGCAATATACGTTTGTCCGAAATCGGGTACGGCGTACCGAGCTGCTGGGCAAAGAAGCTGACGCGCAGCTCCTCGATCATCCAGCGGATCTCCTGCACATCTTCATCGTCGCGGCGCGCCGGCGGCAGCTTGTTTAACCACTGCTGCCACGCCTGCTGCACGCTTTCGACCTTCAGCATCTGCGCGCGATCGCGGTGCGGATCGATCGCCATTTTCTCCAGACGTTTTTCAATCGCCTGCAGATAGCGCAGCGTATCGCCCAGACGCTTAAAGCCGTTGCCGGTGACAAAGCCGCGGTACACCAGCCCCGCCATCTGCGCCTTCACGTCCGACAGCCCCAGCGCCATGGTCATATCCACGCGCCCCTTCAGGCGCTTGTTGATATTGAACACGGCGGTGAGGATCTGCTCGACCTGTTTGGCTATCTCCACCACGGTGTCGTTCAGCTCGGCGCGAACCTTGTCATGCAGCTTCGCAAAACCTTCTTCCGTCCAGACCGGGCCGCCCGCCTCGTGGATCAGCTTGTCCACGCCGCAGGAGATGCAGTCGTCAATCAGATCCAGCACCTTGCCGTACGGGTTAAAGTAGAGCCCCAGCTTGGCTTTGTTCGGCAGCTTCTCGTGCAGATACTTGATCGGCGACGGGATGTTGAGCAGCAGCAGGCGGCGCAGCCCGCGCCACATCATCTGCTGCTGTTCCTGCGGGTTATCAAAGAGCTTAATCGCCACGCTGTCACGTTCGTCCACCAGCGCCGGCCAGGCTTTGACCTTATAGTTGCCGCGCTTCTGCTCGTAGCTTTCCGGAAGCTGGCCAAAGCTCCAGATATGCAGCCCGCTCTGCTCGATGCCGTCGTCCGCCACCGCAGAAAGCGTCTCCTGAACTTTGCCTTTCAGCGCCTCTTTCAGCTCGCTGAGGGAACGCCCTTCCAGCAGCTTTTTGTTTTTATCATCCACCACGCGGAAGCTGATTTTCAGGTGATCGGGCACCTGATCCCAGTTCCAGTCTTCGCGGTCGATGGTGGTACCGGTCATGCGGCGGAACTCACGCTCCAGCGCGTCCAGCAGCGGCAGTTCCAGCGGCGTGACGCGGCCCAGAAACGCTTCCGCATAGTTTGGCGCTGGCACAAAATTGCGCCGCACCGGTTTCGGCAGGGATTTGATCAGCGCAATCACCAGCTCGCGGCGCAGGCCGGGGATCTGCCACTCAAACCCGCTCTCGTCGACCTGGTTTAACAGCGGCAGCGGAATGTGGACGGTTACGCCGTCCGCGTCGGTGCCCGGTTCAAACTGGTAGGTCAGACGCAGCTTGAGGTTGCCCTGATGCCAGAAGTTCGGGTAGTCGAGCTTGCTGACCGACTCCGCCCCCTCTTTAATCAGCATGCTCTTTTCGAAGTTGAGCAGGTCCGGCGTCGCTTTGCTGGCCTTCTTCCACCAGCTGTCAAAGTGGCGGGCGGAGATAACATCATGGCTGATGCGCTGGTCGTAAAACTCAAACAGCGCCTCATCGTCCACCAGAATGTCGCGGCGTCGGGACTTGTGCTCAAGCTCTTCCACCTCGGCGCGCAGCTTCAGGTTTTCACGGAAGAACGCGTGGCGCGTCTGCCAGTCCCCCTCCACCAGCGCGTGGCGGATAAACAGCTCGCGGCTGAGCGCCGGATCGATCTGGCTGTAGTTGACCTTACGCGCGGCGACCACCGGCAGGCCGTAAACGGTCACTTTTTCGGTCGCCATCACCGCGCCCTGCGCGCGCTCCCAGTGCGGCTCGCTGTACGAGCGTTTCAGCAGGTGCTGAGCCACCGGCTCAACCCATTCCGGGTCGATGCGCGCGGCAATGCGCCCCCACAGGCGGCTGGTTTCCACTAGCTCCGCGACCATGGTCCACTTCGGCGGCTTCTTGAACAAGCCGGAACCCGGGAAGATGGAGAAACGCGCGTTACGCGCGCCGGTATATTCCTGCTTATCCGCATCCTTCATCCCGATATGGGACAGCAGGCCGGTCAGCAGCGCGATATGAATTTCGCGGTACTCCGCCGGTTCGCTGTTCACCGGAATGCCCAGCTCTTTCACCACCTGGCGCAGCTGGGTGTAGATATCCTGCCATTCACGCACGCGCAGGTAGTTGAGGAAATCCACGCGGCACTGGCGGCGGAACTGGTTCGAGGAGAGCGCTTTCTGCTGCTCGCCGAGGTAGTTCCACAGGTTCACAAAGGCGAGGAAATCAGACTCTTTATCGTGGAAGCGGCGGTGCTTTTCGTCCGACGCCTGCTGTTTGTCCATCGGACGCTCGCGCGGGTCCTGAATGGAGAGCGCCGAGGTGATGATCATCGCCTCGCGCACGCAACCGTGCTTTTGCGCTTCCAGCACCATGCGCGCCAGGCGCGGGTCGACCGGCAGCTGGCTGAGTTGGCGGCCCAGCGGCGTCAGCTTATAGATGCTCGCCTGCTCGTCGGTGGTAATCGCCCCGAGCTCTTCCAGCAGACGCACGCCATCCTGAATGTTGCGCTTGTCCGGCGCTTCCACGAACGGGAAAGCCGCGATGTCGCCCAGCCCCAGCGCTGTCATCTGCAGGATAACGGACGCCAGGTTGGTGCGCAGAATTTCCGGGTCGGTAAACTCCGGGCGCGACAGGAAATCGTCTTCGGAATAAAGACGAATACAGATCCCTTCCGACACGCGGCCGCAGCGGCCCTTACGCTGGTTAGCGGAAGCCTGGGAGACCGGCTCAATCGGCAGGCGCTGAACCTTGGTGCGGTAGCTGTAGCGGCTGATGCGCGCCGTGCCCGGGTCGATAACGTATTTAATCCCCGGTACGGTCAGCGAGGTCTCCGCCACGTTGGTCGCCAGCACGATGCGGCGTCCGCTGTGTGGCTGGAAGACGCGGTTTTGCTCGCTGTTCGACAGGCGGGCATACAGCGGCAGGATCTCGGTGTGGCGCAGGTCGCGCTTGCTGAGCGCATCGGCGGTATCGCGAATTTCGCGCTCGCCGCTCATGAAGATCAGGATGTCGCCCGCGCTCTCGTTGCCCAGCTCGTCAACGGCGTCGAAGATGGCCTGCAGCTGATCGCGCTCGGTATCATCCGCCTCTTCCACAATCGGGCGATAGCGCACTTCCACCGGATAGGTGCGGCCCGACACTTCAATAATCGGCGCATTGTTGAAGTGTTTTGAGAAGCGCTCCGGGTCGATGGTCGCGGAGGTAATGATGATTTTCAGATCAGGGCGCCGCGGCAGCAGCTCTTTAAGATAGCCAAGCAGGAAGTCGATGTTCAGGCTGCGCTCGTGCGCTTCATCGATGATGATGGTGTCGTACTGCATCAGCAGGCGGTCCTGCTGTATTTCCGCCAGCAGGATACCGTCCGTCATCAGCTTGACCATGGTGTTGTCGCTGACGTGGTCGCTGAATCGCACCTTGTAGCCGATGCAGCCGCCCGGCTCCGTCTGCAGCTCTTCGGCAATACGGTTCGCCACGGTGCGCGCCGCCAGACGACGCGGCTGGGTGTGGCCAATCAGCCCCTTCACCCCGCGGCCCAGCTCCATGCAGATTTTCGGCAGCTGGGTGGTTTTTCCCGAACCGGTTTCCCCCGCGACAATCACCACCTGGTGATCGCGGACGGCCTCAAGGATGTCCTGTTTCTTCTGACTGACGGGCAGGTTTTCCGGGTAGGTGATCGCCGGACGCGCGGCTTCGCGCAGCACAACCTTCCCTGCCGCCTGTTCAATCTCTTTGGCCATCTCCTGGTAAATGGCCTGTTGTGCATCAGGATTTTTAACCTTCTTCACGCCGTGCAGCCGGCGGGAAAACCGCTGTTTATCGCGCAGCATCAGGGAATCAAGCTGTTGCAGGAGCATCGGGAAGGTGATTTTGGGTTGTTCTGTCATAGCGTTAACGGGCAGTGCTCTGCCGGATAAAATCTCTTTTTAATGATTGCTATAGAGTACCACATTGACGCTTTTAGCGCCTTATTCAAAAAATTCGAACATAGGCTTCGATATATTGCGCTATCTCTGTGGCAAGATTGTGAATAAAGTGTCAACAAGCAACGGGGCCCCCCCCTTCAATCAAATGCAACAACAGGAATCACCCATGAGCAAAGTATTAGTTTTGAAATCCAGTATTCTGGCAGGGTACTCTCAGTCTGGTCAGCTGTCTGATTACTTCGTTGAACAGTGGCGTGAACAGCATTCTGCAGACGAAATCACCGTGCGTGACCTGGCAGCAAACCCTATTCCTGTGCTGGACGGCGAGCTGGTTGGCGCGCTGCGCCCAAGCGATGCGCCACTGTCCCCGCGTCAGCAGGAAGCCCTGGCCCTGTCCGACGAGCTGATTGCTGAGCTGCAGGCGCATGACGTTATCGTCATCAACGCCCCAATGTACAACTTCAACATTCCTACCCAGCTGAAGAACTACTTCGACCTGGTGGCGCGCGCTGGCGTAACCTTCCGCTACACCGAGAACGGCCCGGAAGGTCTGGTAAAAGGCAAGCGTGCGATCGTCCTGACCAGCCGTGGCGGTATTCATAAGGATACCCCAACTGACCTGGTTGCGCCGTACCTGAGCCTGTTCCTGGGCTTCATCGGCATCACTGACGTGAACTTCGTGTTCGCGGAAGGCATCGCTTACGGTCCGGAAGTGGCGACCAAAGCACAGACCGACGCGAAAGCCGCCATCGACAGCCTGGTTGCAGCGTAAGACTTCTCCCTCTCACCGCCCGGTGGGAGGGTTTTTCTTTTCCCCCGCATTTCGTTATCATCCGCTCCCACTCTCCAGCCGGGCGGCCTGATGTCTGCGATCATTGATTCTTTTATTGCCCCACCGTGTCACGATGACATTCAGATCCTCTGGCAGGATGAACATCTGCTGCTGATCGACAAGCCTTCCGGCCTGCTCAGCCTCTCGGGCAAAAATCCGCAAAACCTTGATTCCGTCCACTATCGACTGGTTCAGACGTTCCCGGGCTGCACGCTGGTGCACCGTCTGGATTTTGGCACGTCCGGGCTGATGGTGGTTGCGCGCAATAAGGCCATCAACGCGGCGCTGTGCCAGCAGTTCAGCCAGCGCAGCGTGGAGAAAGGCTACAGCGCCCTGCTTTGCGGCCACGTGGAAAATGATGAAGGGGTTATTGATGCGCCGATTGCCAAAGACCCGGCGCTGTTTCCACTGATGTCGATCTGCGCCATCACCGGTAAACCCGCCCGCTCTCGTTATCAGGTCGTGGAACGGTTTTATCAGGGGGCGGGACTGCCGCTAACACGCGTGAAACTGATCCCGGAGACCGGGCGAACCCATCAGCTGCGTATTCACTGCCAGCAGCTGGGACACCCGATTCTGGGCTGCGATCTGTATGGCGGTCTTGACGCGCCGGGGGTAGAAGACGCGCCCCGGCTGATGCTGCATGCCAGCGAGTTGAGTTTTATTCATCCCGTGAGCGGAGAGCCGGTTAACGCCCGTCACGCCGCCCCGTTCTGAATGCGGTTTACCACATCAAATCATCAGGGATTTTGAAGTCCGCGTACGGATCGTCTTCGTCCTGCTCTTCCTGGCTGAGCGCGCTGTTTAAGACGATGCTGTCGGCATCGCGCTGGGCAATTTTATCGGCCACTACTGCCGGAATGATCGCGTAGTCGCAGTCACCGTTAGCATTGAGCACCAGGCGCGCAATGGCCAGACGGCCGTTGATCAGCTGGGTTTGCGTCTGCTTGTCGACCTCAATTTTTTTGATCAGATTACCGTCGGTGAAGTTAAAGGTGATATTGCCCTTCGCCACGGTAATGCGGTTCATCTCGATCAGCTGCTTCACCTGCGCTTTAAACTCTTTCGCGAGTACGGCCTGCTTCTGCTGCTCGCTCAGCAGCTTGTCACGCTCGATCTGCGCCTTCTTGTTCTCTTCTACCGCTTCCCGAGCCTCACGTGCCTGAACGCGTGATTTCTTTGCCGTGCGCTGCACTTTCGCCGCTTTCTTGCTGCTGACCAGGCCCGCTTTCAGCATCTGCTCTTGTAAGGTGAGTTTTGTCATGATCGTTTCTAAACCGGTTGGAAATTTTGGGGATTATAGCGGGAATTGAGGATGGTGTACCAGAGAAGCAGATATGCCGTTTAGCTGCCTGAATCTGGTTCATTATTGATTCAACATAGACTCACGCTAACGCCTAAAAAAATGGTTAAAAATTGCCTGGTTATTTTCTTAAAAAAAATGAGCAGTTCATAAATATGATGTGGGTTGAATATCTGTGTTCGCTTCAGGCGTAGGCTGCTTTTTCTTATTAAAGAATGAAAAAATATGCCCTTGAAAGAAACAATGTTGCTTAACGATAAGGATTCGGCATGTTCCGACTCTACCGGTCACATGATTTAACACGGCAATTAAGCCCTGGAGATTTTCAATACATTCTCACGCCGGCAGGTTCGCTGAAAGAGGCATGTATACATTATGATCTGTCTTATGAAGCTAACGGTCAAAGCCTCTCTTTTGGTCTCCCCAAAAAAATATACAGCGTGTTCCCATATAAAAGGCCGTATGAGCGAAAAGGTCGCGGCTACGCAGATCCGATTTATGATGAGGTTGAGCACGAGCTGCAAATTGGCTGGCTTGTTGGTGTAGATACCTCCAGGCGCTGGAGCAGCGACCGGAATCCATTTTACATCGACGACAACGGCGATCTGATGTTTACTCCTACAGCCTCATCCTGGCATGCATGGTATAAGGACTCAATCATGAGTGCCTACCGGCACGTTATTGCCGATCGGCAAGGCAGGAAGCCTGCCCCCACTCAACGGATACATTATGATTATTACGGACCAACAACAGCACGATCGGGGAAAACGCTGAACAGTAAAACCGTTGGCCACCTGCTGGCCGCTGGCGGTGTATATAACGGCAACATTGAAGGGTTTCATGAAACCGCGCAGCAGCTTGGCGGGGATGCTCCAGCGGGTTACGATCAAGTGATGAATAACAAAGGGTTAATTATTACGGGAGCCTCTGTTGCAGCAGGATTAACAATGGGCAGGTTGAATCCTCTAAGCGAGATAGATGAAATATCGGGTCTCAGTAAAATACCAACGTTTGAAAGCCCTTATGTAAAAGGTTTCACATCTGAAAGCGGTACGTTAGTGAACGCTGAACACGCCATTATCGATCCGAAAAAGCTCGCAACCTATGCTTTAGATTCAACACATCCTACAGGTGGGCACAAAGCCAGGGTGTTTGAGTCAGCGCTGGGATATAACCCAACTAATGCAGATGTTTTAGCAGCAAAAATTCAGGAAGGCGTATTATCGGTCCCAGCAAAAGTGTTGCAGGCCAACAATTACGGTCAAACAATGGCTGTCGATATGCCCATTTTAGGCGTCAACGGTGAAACAGCGAGCGTGCGTACAGGCTGGATGTATGAAACTGACGCGCTAGTTCCTCGCCTGACAACCCTATTCGTTAAATGAGAAAACAAAAATGAAAAGAGCCGAATTAGACGTTGTGGTTTTAGACGAGGATATACCGGATGAAGGACTGGTAAAAGGGGCTGTTGGTACGATTGTTATGGTTTTCGATACTCCGACACTGGGCTATCTTGTCGAATTTTGCGACGAGGAAGGAAGAACAATAGCAATGCCTGCTTTGCTACCCGCTCAGCTAAAGAGTTATTTCATTCCTGGCACCCTCAAAACACGGTTGGTTCGCCCTGAATAAGGTGTGATTGAAAGCGTAAGCCTGCAGTATGAAAAAATTAGCTGGCGCATCGTCGATGGGAACATCATGCACAGCGACGCCTGGGACGAACGTCCTACAGCATAGCCCAAAGGGGCCCGATGCCCCTTACTCTTTCACTTCCCTGCCTGAAGCAATCTGAAGTTTCCACTCAGCGTTTCCCTGTTCATGAACTTCCCTCATGTTGCATTGAAATTAAGTCACTTCCCCTGCGCCACAGGCTCAGGCATAAATTATGCATTAGTAACTTCTTAGCAACATGAACTTAGGATGCATAACCACAATGAGCAAAGCTTTCACATATACCCTTAAGCGCAGTTGCTTCGATGAGAATTACAACCCGTCAGAAAATACGCGTACAACCACCAACTTTGCCAACCTGGCGCGTGGGGAAAAACGTCAGGAAAACCTGCGCAATACGCTGGTGATGATCAACAACCGCTTCAATGCCCTGGCGCGCTGGGATAACCCGACCGCCGATCGCTACGCGGTTGAGCTTGAAATCATCTCTATCGATTTGAACATTGGCGCGGAAAAGCCGTTCCCGGCCATCGAGATTTTGCAGACGTATATTGTCGACAAGAAAAATAACCAGCGTATCGCAGGCATTGTCGGGAATAACTTCTCCTCTTACGTGCGGGATTATGATTTCAGCGTCCTGCTGCTGGAGCACAACAAGAACCAGCAGCACTTCAGTATTCCGGAAAGGTTTGGCGAACTGCACGGCAATATTTTCCGCCATTTTGTGAACTCGCCGGAATACAAAGAGAACTTCAGAAAGGGCCCGGTGATCTGCCTGAGCGTCTCGAGCAAAGACACCTATCGCCGCACCGGTAACCAGCACCCTGTTCTGGGCATTGAGTACGCGCCGGATGGCGAATCGTTAACGGAACTGTACTTCGCCAAAATGGGCCTGAAGGTCCGCTACTTCATGCCTGAGAACAGCGTGGCGCCTTTCGCGTTCTTCTTTACCGGAGACTTGCTGAGCGATTACACCGATCTGGAACTGATCGGCACCATCAGCACGATGGAGACGTTCCAGAAAATCTATCGCCCGGAAATTTATAACGCGAACTCGGCGGCGGGACTGTTTTATCGCCCGGACCTGAACCAGCAGGATCATTCATTAACCAAAATTGTTTATGACCGCGAAGAGCGAAGCCGGCTGGCGATTGAACAGGGTCGATTTACCGAAGAATATTTCATTAAGCCTTATAAACATATTCTCGAGCAGTGGTCTGATAACTACACGCTTTAATTCATCAAAAAAGGTCTTTTATTATGAAAACATTGCTCCCGACGTCTACGGCTGGCAGCCTGCCTAAGCCGACCTGGCTTGCGCAACCTGAAACGCTCTGGTCTCCGTGGAAATTGCAGGATCAGGAATTACTGGCGGGTAAACAGGATGCACTGCGCCTGTCCCTTGACGAGCAGATCCGTGCGGGAATCGATATCGTCAGCGACGGGGAACAGACCCGTCAGCACTTCGTCACCACCTTTATTGAACACCTGAGCGGCGTCGATTTTGAAAATCGCCAGACGGTGCGCATTCGTAACCGCTACGACGCCAGCGTGCCGACCGTGGTTTCTGCCGTTGCACGTCAGAAGCCGGTATTCGTGGACGATGCAAAGTACCTGCGCCAGCTCACGGACAAGCCGATCAAATGGGCCCTGCCAGGGCCAATGACCATGATCGACACCCTTTACGACGCGCATTATAAAAGCCGCGAAAAGCTGGCCTGGGAATTCGCCAAAATCCTCAACCAGGAAGCGCGTGAATTAGAAGCCGCGGGCGTGGATATTATCCAGTTCGACGAGCCGGCGTTTAACGTCTTTTTTGATGAGGTCAACGACTGGGGTATCGCCGCGCTCGAGCGCGCCATTGAGGGTCTGAAATGCGAAACCGCGGTACACATCTGCTACGGCTACGGCATCAAGGCAAATACCGACTGGAAAAAGACGCTCGGCTCAGAATGGCGCCAGTATGAAGAGGCCTTCCCTAAGCTGCAAACCTCTAACATCGACATCATCTCCCTGGAGTGCCACAACTCCCGCGTACCGATGGATCTGCTGGAGCTGATTCGCGGTAAAAAGGTGATGGTTGGGGCGATTGACGTGGCAACCAACACCGTCGAAACGCCAGAAGAGGTCGCCGACACCCTGCGTAAAGCGCTGCAGTTCGTCGACGCCGACAAGCTTTACCCCTCAACCAACTGCGGCATGGCTCCCCTCTCCCGTCAGGTGGCTAACGGTAAGCTGAAAGCGCTCAGCGCCGGCGCAGAAATTATCCGCAAGGAACTCGGCGCGTAATTGCCTTACGTTTGCCAGTACGGCGGCGAGCCGAAAAACGCCACGTAATAATCAATCACCGCCCTGACGTTCAGGGGCGGATGACGTGCGTGAGGATAGATCGCCGCAATATTCAGCGGCTCCGTATTGATAGCGCACGCCATTTTCGGCATAAGAGCGACCAGCTCCCCCCGCTGCAGCCTGTCGCCAATCAGCCAGTCCGGAAACAGGACGATCCCCATTCCACCCAGCGCGGCAATGAGCAGCGACTCCGCATTATTGGACGTCATCAGCGGCGCCACGGGATAGTGCACCCAATTCTCCCCCTTGCGTCGCACAAGCCAGCGATTAGGGCCAGACGAACCGCGATACACCAGGCATTTATGCTGGCTCAGCTCGGCCGGGTCGGCCGGTACGCCGTGTTGACGCAGATACGCGGGCGACGCGGCAAGATGGTAGCGCTGCTGCCCGAAGATGCGGGCGTGGAACGTCGAGTCCGTCAGCGTGCCGATGCGAAAAATGAGGTCGGCGGCATCCCGGTGCGGGTCGATAAAGTCATCGGTCAGCGTCAGCTCTATGGTTAACCGTGGATAACGCTCGGCCAGTCCTGCCAGGCCGGGTGCAACGTGCCTCTGTCCAAAAAATACCGGCCCGTTAATGCGTACCGTGCCGGAGGGTTCGGTCGAACGTTCATCCAGCTCCCGACGCGCCTCTTCGAAGTTATCGACCATCGCCCGGGCATAGCGGATAAAAAGATGCCCGTTTTCCGTGGGGATCACCGCCCGGGTATTGCGATAGAACAGCTGCTGGCCGAGCGCGTCCTCAAGCTGATGAATAATCCGCGACACCTGCGAGGCAGAAATGCCCTCTCGTCGCGCAACGACGGAAAAGTTCTGCGTTTCATAGACGGCAATAAACAGCAGCAGTGAGCGAAGGTTCATGCTTCCGGCATCTGACATTAATGCATTTCCTGCAAAGGTGTTTCCTGCATTATGGCATTTTTCTCACATGTCTACCGACGTAATCTTCTTCTCCTGATAATGGAGGAAGCATAATGCAGTTTGTATTGATTTTACTGGTGATTGCCGGCGGGATGGGCCTCTCCGTCGAGGCGGGTTTGCTGGGGCCGTTAGGGGGAGAAGTAGGCGATTTATGGGCCACGTTCAGCATTTTCGGGGTCGGCGCCGCGCTGACCTTTCTGCTGATGCTGTTTTTTAGCCCGCGCAACGGTCCGTCGTTTTTCGCACAGCCCGGCTGGCAGCTGCTCGGCGGCGTGCTGGGTCCTGTTTACGTTGTCATTCTGACTATCGCCACCCCCGCTATCGGCATCGCTCTGACGATGATCGGCATTCTGGCAGGTCAGGTTTTTAAAAGCCTGATCATTGACCACTTTGGCCTGCTGGGTACGCCGCACAGGAAGATAAACGCAAGACGCATCGTGGCGCTGGTTTTTATTATTGCCGCACTGGTACTGGTCGCAAAGGGGTAAACACATGACACTGATGATGATAATTCTCGCCATCTGCGGCGGCGCGACGCTGAGCATACAGGCCGCAATTAACGGACAGCTCGGCAGCAGCGTGGGCGTTTTCAAGAGCGCGTTTCTGACGTTTTCCGTCGGCGCGCTGGTGACCGCCCTGCTCATTTTCTTCTTTGAGCCTAAGCAGACGGTCACGCTGCTGGACGTGCCGAAATGGCAGCTTCTCGGGGCGATGTTCGGCGTGCCCTACATTGTGATCATGGTGCTCGCCGTGCAGCGCATCGGCACCGCCGTCGCCACGGTGGCGGTGATATTCGGCCAGCTCGCCATGAGCATGCTGATAGATAACTTTGGCTGGTTGAACAATCCCGCTATTCCGTTTTCACCGAGCCGTCTGGGTGCGGTGGTGTGCCTGGGGATTGCCCTGTACTTCATTTACTCCAGCAGCAAAGCCGGCAATGTTCGCGACTAAGCTTACGCCTTCCGGGTGAAGAACAGCGTCACCGTGGCGACGGTGACGCCAAATTTCTTCATCTCGGTTTTATTAAACAGATGCGTTTCATCCTGCAGGTACATCCAGTCGTCAAAGTTCAGCAGCCAGGTTTTGCCGTTGGCCTTCACGTTCATGCTGTAATGCCAGTTAAAGGCGTTGCCTGCGGCCTGCCCCGTCGCAACCCCTTCAATATCCCCTGCCGTTCCCTCGTAGCGGTCGTTCCCCACGCGGCGAATATGCCAGACCCGCTGCTGCTTCTCGCCATCGTCGTAAACGAAGTGCTCGTTCAGCGTCAGCGTATCGCCAATCACGTCCCCGGCAATCTCAACGTGAAAGCGACGTATCTGCTTGCCGCTGCGATCCTGCACCATGCCCCACGCTTCGGTTTTGCCCTGAAAGTAGTTAAAAATATCAAGCCGCGGCTGCTGCTGGCGATACTCGGACACGTCGGTGCTACAGCCGGCCAGCAGCATCGTGAATGCCAGCGCCAGCGTCAGGATTCGTTTCATTTTTGGCCTCCGATTAACTGCTGACGCAGCTCAGGATATTGCGTGCGGGGATCGAGCCAGATGGCCAGAAAACGGGTGCTGAACGCTTCTGACTGTCGCGGCCCGAGCGGAATAAAGGATTTTTGCGCCGCCGACGCGCGGTACCAGAACTGCCCCTGCTTATCGTTGAGAACAAACGCCAGCTGTGAACCCGGTCGGACATCCGGCCACAGGGACTGGAGCATCCTTAGCCAGGCTTCACTTTGCGGTTCCTGCGTCAGGATCCCCTGCGCCTGCCACTGGTCACGGGTCGCCTTAACCAGTTCATCGCGATCGATGTCGCGCGCGTAGGTAATAATCAGCGCCTGATCCTGATCGTCCCGGCTGTAACGGCCATCCGGCGTGCGGAGCTGAGAGGTATAGACCGTGAACGGCCCCCAGGTCAGCGTGGCGTCGCCCACCTTGCGCCAGGCCAGCCAGTCGGCGGCCTGAGCACCAGGAACAACCAGCATGAGGCAAAACAGCAGAACCGCAGCCCTCATTTTTGTCTCCCCATCAGCAGGTGGAAAAACAGCATCAGCACCAGCCAGCCCGGCGCCATCCAGCTGACGACGATAAAGGTCGGCTCCAGAAACGTGATGGCGCCCAACCGCTCGCCAATCAGGTAGGCCACCGGGCCTCCCACGGCCGCCAGCAGGGTCAGCAGCCAGCCGGGTAACGTGGTGGTACGCGCAAGCTGCGTCCAGACCACGGCGAACATCAGCCACAATGCCACCATCCATAGCGGCATCAGGGAGTCGCCCGTGAAGGCAATCAGCCCCGTCAGCGCCCAGAGCGCATCCAGCAGGCTGCCCGCCGCGGCCAGCCCAATGGCGTAAAGACGGTATGCTGTCGGCAAGAGCAGGCACGCCAGGATCGCCAGCCCGAGCCAGATAATCAGGCCCTGTTCGCGAAACAGCACTACCAGCGCCCAGTAGAGATCGAACGCGACGGCCAGCAGAAAGACCTGAAGGTAGCGTCTCATACGCGCTCGGCGGTCAGCTGCACCACGCTGATGGTGCGGGCGTTAAACCCGGCTTCGCAGTAGCCGAAGTAGTACAGCCACATGCGGCGGAACCGTTCATCAAAGCCAAGCTTTTCAATCTCCTGCCAGGCGTGGACAAAGCGCTGCCGCCAGTGGGCCAGCGTGCGGGCGTAGTCCGGTCCCATGTCGAAGAGATTGCGCACCACGAAATCGGTGTGGCGCGTCATCAGCTCGTTCATCGCCGTAATGCTCGGCAGGAAGCCGCCGGGGAAAATGTAGCGCTGGATAAAATCGACGCTTTTGCTGTAGTCGCGGTAGCGCTGGTCCTGAATGGTGATGGCCTGAATCGCCATCCGTCCACCGGGGCGCAGCCGCGCCTGACAGGTACGGAAGAACGTGGGCAGATAGCGTTGCCCGACGGCTTCAATCATCTCTATCGAGACCAGCTTGTCGTACTGCCCGGTGAGGTCGCGATAGTCGCAGAGCAGTACCTCAACCCGGTCCTGCAGCCCGGCGCGGGCAATGCGCTCGGTCGCCCAGATATATTGCTCCTGCGACAGCGTGGTAGTGGTCACCCGACAGCCGTAGTGACGGGCGGCGTATTCCGCCATCGCCCCCCAGCCGGTGCCAATTTCCAGCAGGTGATCACCCGGGTTTAGCGCCAGCTGCTCGCACAGGCGCGCCATTTTGGCTTGCTGAGCCGCCGTCAGATCCTGCTCGTCCGCGGTAAACAGTGCGCTGGAGTAAAGCAGTTCCTTATCCAGAAAATGGGCATAGAAAGCGTTGCCCAGATCGTAATGGGCGGCAATATTTTCGCGGGCCTGGGCGCGAGAGTTGCGCCGCGTCCAGTGGCGCAGCCGCTCCAGCGGTCGGCCAAGCAGCCGAAACCCGTTCTCCAGACGACCAAGCACCTCGCCGTTGAGGGCCAGAATTTGCAGAAGCGGCGTAAGCTGCGCGGTCTCCCATTCGCCGTCCATCCAGGCTTCTGCGGCGGCAAGGCTCCCGCCCGTTAAGACGCGCCAGTAGACGCCGGGCGTGAGGATCTGCACGTCGGCGTGCAGCGCGGAGGATGTCTCGCCAAAATGGAAGGTCTGCGCCCCTTCACGCAGGGTGAGTGAGCCGCCGCGAATGCCGCTTAACAGACGAAACAGCAGCCATCGCGCGATGCGGACGTTGCGCGGGATATCGGGTTCTAGCGCAAAGACGGGATCGGTCATGAGCGTTCACTCCTGCTGACGGGATGATTATAAAGCGGCACGCGCTTGAGCCACAGCCTCAGCGCCTGCCAGTAAATGGCGAAAACGGTTTTCAGAGTCATCAACGGGATGCGCAGCAGCAGCGCGCGCAGCGCCGGGCGGGTCAGAGGCTCCCGGCGCAGGGCCAGCGTGGCGTCAAAGACCTTCGCCTCCTGATGATTTTCAATGTGCATATGCAACGTGTTGTCCGGGTTGTTGAAGCGCCAGTGGTAGACCATGTCCATTGGGTTGAAGGGGGAAACGTGAAACGCTTTTTCCGTGGGCCGGGCATTTTGCCCGTCGACCGCGTAATAATGGCGCTCGTTCCACGGCGTATTGCGCACCTCCGCCAGCACCCAGCGAAGCGTGTTTTCCTGGTCATAGCAGTAGTAAAAATTGACCGGATTGAAATGAAACCCGAAGTAGCGCAGCTGCGTCAGAAGCATGATCCGCCCTGCGGGACGTTCCCCGGTCAGGCTCTCCAGCCTGTTCAGCACGTTCTCTTTAAGCGGCGTGCCGAGCGGATAGTCCGAGTCATGGAACGCGGCGGCGGCAAAGCGGTTGCGCCGCACGCCGACGGACGCCAGCAGAGGCAGTTCATCAAGATCCAGCCAGGCCATAAAAACGCCGTAGCTGAATTCATGCGTTTTCGGCTGAAGGCGGCGGTGGCGCAATACGCCGTGATAGAGGCAGCTGTTCATGTCAGTTCCCCTCCCCGGCGGCTATTTCATTGACCACGTCCAGCGCGCTGCGCACGCCGTCTTCATGAAAACCGTTGTACCAGTAAGCGCCGCAGAACCAGCTCCGGTGATGACCGTTGATCTCCCCACGGCGCGCCTGCGCACGCCAGCTTTGCGGGTTAAACAGCGGATGCTCATAGACAAAGCGTTGCAGGACGAAGCGTTCATCCACCGGCTCGTCCGGGTTCAGGGTGACGCAGAACAGTGGGCTGCCCGCAGGCAGACCTTGCAGAATGTTCATGTTGTAGGTGACGCAGGCGCTGGCCTGCTCCTGCGCGCTCAGGCGGTAGTTCCAGCTGGCCCAGGCGCGCTGTCGCACCGGCAGCCAGCGCGGATCGCTGTGCAAAACAACCTCGTTGCGCTGCCAGCCGATATCGCCCAGCACTTCGCGCTCTGAGGCGGTCGGGTCGTCAAGCATGGCCAGCGCCTGGGCGGAGTGGCAGGCAAATATCACCTGGTCGAAGGTGTGGCTGCCGTTTTCAAGCTGGAGCGTGACCCCGTGCGCGTGGCGGCTCACCCGCAGAACAGGCGTGTTCAGGTGCAGCGTCAGGCGGTCGCCCAGTTTTTCCAGCATGGCGCGGATATACTCCCGCGAGCCGCCCGGCACCACGTACCACTGCGGACGCTGGGTGATATCCAGCAGGCCGTGGTGATGAAAGAAGCGCAGGAAGAGCGGCAGCGGGAAACGCTTCATCTCCTGCAGCGACGACGACCAGATCGCGGCCCCCATCGGCAGAATGTAGTGGCGCGCAAAAAACGGCGTGAAGCCGTGCTGGTCCAGAAACGTCTGCAGCGTTGCGTTCGGATCGACCTCCCCTTCAAGGGCCTGTTTCGCCAGGCGGTTAAAGCGGACGATGTCACCGAGCAGCCGCCAGAATGTCGGGTTTACCAGGTTTCGGCGCTGGGCAAACAGCGACGTCAGCGTGTGTCCGTTGTACTCAAGCCCCGTCTCGGGGTTGTGTACTGAAAAGCTCATCTGTGTTTTTTGCCCGCTGATGCCGAGCTCGCTAAGCAGGCCCATAAAGCGCGGGTAGGTGCGGTCGTTGTAGACAATAAACCCGGTATCGATCGCGTATGTGCCCTGGGGCGTTGAGACGTCAACCGTCGCGGTATGGCCGCCGGGCGTGGTGCCCGCTTCAAACAGGGTTACCTGATGATGCCCTGCCAGCCGCCAGGCGCAGGTCAGCCCGGCGATGCCGCTGCCGATAATTGCAATGTTCATGAGCGCACCATCCTGCGCAGCAGCGCGCGCTGCAAAAACGCGGGCAGCCCGGAGAGCAGCCGCAAAATAAGGCCAAACCCGGCCGGAAACGCGATATGCATTTTGCCCTTTGCCAGCCCGGTACGGATCGCCTTGACCGCTTCGTCAACGCTCACCCTGCCCGGCATGGCAAAATCGTTTTTGCGCGTCAGCGGGGTATCGACAAATCCCGGAGAGACGACCGTCACGGCAATCCCCTTTGGCTCCCAGTCCAGACGCAGGCTGTCGGCAAACCAGCTCAGCGCCGCTTTGGACGCGCCGTAGGCCTCTGCCCGCGGGAAGGGAAGCCAGTGGGCCATCGAGCTCACCAGCACCACGCGGTTACCGGCAACCAGCTGCGGCTGCAGCGCGGCCAGGCAGTTCACCGGCCCGAGAAAATTGGTGCTCATGACCCGCTCCACCAGCGCCGCATCCACCACGCCGCCGTCGAGGTATTCGCAGGTACCGGCGCAGAGAATAACCAGATCGGCGTAAACGCTGCTGAGCGCCTGGCGACAGGCGTCCCTGTCTGTCATATCGAACGGGCGAACGGTGAGATTGGGGCAGGTCTGATGTAGCGCTTCAAGCCGCGCCGGATCGCGCCCGCAGGCAATCACGTGGTAGCCGTCAGCGGCAAAGGACTTCGCCAGCCCCGCGCCGATGCCCGAGCTTGCGCCGGTAATCAGCACCGTCTTCATGATTTGACCCTCCGCTTCACGCCGCGTACCGCCCAGCCCAGCAGAGGGAGGTGTTCGTAGATCATCTCTCCCGCATCGTAGAAGTCTCGCTGACGCGTGATGAGATTGTTTTCGGTGTCCACCACCGAACATCCGGGCAGTTCAAGCGGCTCGCCTCCGGCAATGCGCGGATGCGACCAGTGCATTACCCAGGTGACAACAAACCGGTTCCCGCTGCAGAGCGGCGGATCGATGACAAAACGGCACTTCTCGACGTTTGCCAGCAGATGGGTGAAATAGCGCTGAAGCGCGAAAATACCGTTGTGCTCGCCGAACGGATCGATAAGGGTGGCATTCGAATGGTAAAGCCCGACCAGCGCGGTCGGCGGCTGGCTATCCAGTGCGGCGTAGTACTCAATAAACCGACTCACGACAGAGGGCAAAGTGCTCATGGGTCACATCCTGGCTGTAAACAACGTGGCGTAATCGCATAATTAAAACTTACACAATTAACGTTATTTGTCCAAGTTTGTGCAAATTTATTTTTTATTACCCATAAATATCAATAAGTTGAAAGCTCAATCATTTGACGGTTTTGTAGGCCGGGTAAGGTGTAGCCGCCACCCGGCTTTCACTTTCAGGTTATCCTTAAGGCAAATTCAGCCATCATCTTCCAGGCTTATCCTTTTTATTCATAAGGATGCCTGACATGAAACGTTTCTTTCTCTCCCTCTTCTCAAGCCCGGAATCCTTACTGCAGGTGATGAGTCAGCAGGAAATTATTGAAGCCGTGGAAGATGGCGATCGCATCATTATCGACCAGGACGGGAACGCCTCGGTGAACTACAAGAGCAACGAGGTGCGGCAGGACTTTCTGCGTCACGTCAACACGCTGAAGAGGGCCTGATATGGGAACGGCGATATTTATGGTGCTGATGGTCTGCGGGTACTGGTACACCAGCCGCGACCTGTCGACCCGCTTTAAAATCAAGCGTTCCTTTGGCTGGGACGTCTATTTTCTCGTCGCGCTTTACGGCTGTATTTTCGTTCTGCAGGGCGTAATCGCCACGGGATTGCTCTGGCTGCTGCTGTTCGCCCTTTCCGCCGCCAACAACGCTTTTCACTTTGCCTCACCGAAATACACCGACTGGCAAATCGACTTTATGAACTGGAGTTTTTTAGGCATTCAGGCGCCGGTGGTCGTAATGCTGGCGTTTGCCATTCTGTTTTGCCTCTACCGCTCTAACTGGGCAGGCAGCGCCAGGCTGGACGGCGAGAGCCGGAAAAAGCTCTACAAACGGCTTGCACAGGCGAGCGGGATTGAACAACTGCTCTATCAGTGTATGGAGCAAGGCGAGCTGGCGCAGGTCACACTCCGGTCGCGGCGGATTTACGTCGGTATGATCCACACCGCGACGCTGGAATATGAAAAAACGGCCAATATTGTGCTGATCCCAATGTTGAGCGGGTACCGGGATGCGAAGACGATGGATCTGCGTATCGAGAATAATTACAGCAGGTGGTATGCGGAGCATGACATTACGCTCGACTCTGAACCCCGCAGCGCCATGTCATTCCGCAAGGTGATTTTGCTTAATCAGATTGAGAGCATCTCGCTGTTCGACCCCGCCAGCGCCAGCGCGCTGTCTCTGGCGCAGCGGGACGATAGCCCTGGCCCTAAAGAGACATCCCCATAATTCTGAGTATGCTCTGCTGTGAGGCTGTTTCAAAAAGGACGTTCTTAATGCAGAGCATGCCCTGCTTCTGGTAGAACCGGTACGCTCCTGCGTTCTGCTCAAGCACTTCCAGCCAAAGATAGTCCTTTCCCCTGCTCCGGGCCATGTCGATAATTTTATTGAACATGTCCTGACCATAGTGCTTGCCGGTCTCGGCAGGATCGAGGTAGAGCTTATTGAGGAGAACGCCCCTCTTGTCCGTTTCTGGAAGCATGGCGTCCCAGGTCACTTTCATAAATCCCACAGGCCGATCGGTCTGTGCAATATACCAGGTCACATTCTGCTCTTTCAGGCTCTGTTCAAGTACAGAAACGGCGTACTCGCCGTCCAGAAAGGCCTTCATCTCGGCGTCTGATACCCACAGATGCTGAAAATGGGCGGGGTAAATGCGGTATCCAAGTTCGCTTAAGAGCGCAGAATCGGCCCCGGTGGCCTGTCGAATTCGATGAGTCATGGAAGGTATCCTTACTAGCCGCTTTACGTGTGATGTCGTGCGAAACGAGAAAGACAAAAAAAGTTAAATTCTTGCAGCATATAGTATTGCGGTGAACGACGTTAAGTACACCCGGCTAATGCCCTCTTCAACGGAGCAATGACCTTATCCGTCTCCATGCCCATCTGCGCATGAATAATGGCACCGTCAATGAGCAACATGATTTCATTGACGACGTGCTCATCCGCGATCTTCGTCAGCGACGCAATAATATTCTTAGTTTCGATTTTATGATCGCGGCATATCGCTTTTATTTCGCTTTCAATATCTTCGGATTTGGCTTCGGCGCTGGCATTAATAAACGCGCAGCCGTGGAACTCGGGCGAAACAAACCATTCGTGAAGCGTTGCGGATAATGCATCAGACGCTGTCAGGCCTGCGTCGAGATGTCGACGCAGCGTGGTTTCAAACCAGTTAATCCATATTTCATGCCGGTACTGTAAGTAGGCAAGAATAAGTAAGCTTTTACCCGGAAAATGGCGATAAAACGTCACCTTCGTCACTTTCGCCTCTTTAATCAGCGTATCTACTCCCGTGGCTTTGAAACCCGTGGAATAAAACAGATGGTGCGCCGTATGTAATATTTTATCCCTGACGCTGATTTTTTTATCGTTGCTCATGACGGGTGTATTCACTTTTCGGCAGCCTCTAAAAGGAGTGTTGACAGCGTTATTTTTCAAGCATAGATTAGCGCAAGTAGACAGATCTGTCTACATAATAACAGACAGAGGTAATCGCAATGAACGCACGTCCTCCTTTACCGCCCTTCACGCGTGAAAGCGCCATCGAAAAAGTCAGACTGGCAGAAGACGGCTGGAATAGCCGCGACCCGGCGAAGGTCGCGCTGGCCTATACGCTGGATACTCAATGGCGCAACCGCGCGGAGTTCGCCACCAACCGTGAAGAGGCGCAGGCGTTTCTGGAGCGGAAATGGAAAAAAGAGCTCGATTATCGTTTGATTAAAGAGCTTTGGGCGTTTACGGATAACCGCATCGCCGTTCGCTATGCCTATGAATGGCATGATGATTCCGGCAACTGGTTCCGCTCGTACGGCAATGAAAACTGGGAGTTTGAACCGGACGGACTGCTGAAGCGCCGTTTTGCCTGCGTTAACGATATGCCGATAAAAGAATCCGAGCGACTGTTCCACTGGCCGTTGGGTAGACGCCCGGACGATCATCCCTCATTGAGCGATCTGGGGTTATAGTTTTGTCACCAAAATCAGAGATAGCGCGCATTTCGGTGACCACCTCAGGGCTACCCTATGAGCGGTTTTCAGGAGGAACAAAATATAAAAAAGCTTCTGATATGTTGTTTGTTCGGTAATACCGCAAACGCTCTTGCCAAAAAAATGCAGTCCCTGGCAGAACAAGAAGGCTATCCACTGATGATTAGCGCCGTTGGGCTGGATAACTTCGCCAGCGTCGCACCCGCTTTCGACGGTTTTCTTATCGCGCCGCACATTCAGTACAAACTCGACGAGATACACGCAACGGTGGGCAATACACGTTCAATCGCCATCATTGAGAGTCTTCCCTGCGCGTCTCTGGACGCGAAAAAGGTGTTGAATTTCGTAAAGGAGCAAATGCCTGAACTGGCTGCCTGACAGACAAGGCCGCATCGCTATTGCGGCCTCCTCGCCCCCTCAGACAGATAGATGCCATAGCGCGCGAAAAACAGTGATACACTTACCCCACCTGGTTGATCGTCCCGTCTGAACGGCTCACGACGAAAACGGATGTAACCAAAATACGAAATGGTCACTCGTTGTCAATCGTAGCTCGTCACGCTAAGCTTACATAATGACTAAAACTATGAACGCCCCATCAATACGTGGTCCACTTGACCATTCTGTCAGAGAGCAAATCGTCGAAGCGGCCTTTGAGCACTTCGGTCACTACGGCTATGAAAAAACCACCGTCGCCGAGCTGGCGAAATCTATCGGTTTTTCAAAATCCTATATTTATAAGTTCTTCGATTCCAAGCAGGCTATCGGCGAGGTGATCTGCGCTAACCGCCTGGAGCTGATCATGACGGCCGTGCTTTCCGCCATTGCGGATGCGCCGTCAGCCAGCGAAAAACTCCGCCGTCTCTTTAAAGCACTTACCGAGGCCGGAAGCGAGCTGTTTTTCCACGATCGCAAGCTCTACGACATCGCCGCCGTCGCGTCACGGGAGAAGTGGCCTTCGACGGAAAGGTATACCGAAAGCCTCCTGAAGCTGATTGAGAGCATCATTATCGAAGGCAGACAGGCTGGAGAGTTCGAAAGGAAGACGCCACTGGATGAGGTCACCTGCGCCGTTTACATGGTGATGTGCCCTTACATTAACCCCGTTCAGCTGCAGTACAACCTTGAAACTGCCCCAACGGCAGCGGTACTCCTCTCCTCACTGATTTTAAGAAGCCTGGCCCCCTGATTAGTGACCATTGACTTTATTGGTCACTAATCACAGAATGCGGAAACTGTCCTGTTACTTCAAAAGGGTTTCCCATGCTCAGGCTCACTTCAGCCCGCCTTGCCATATGTCTTCTGCCGTTTGCCCTCGCGGCATGCGGCGATATTTCCGCGAGTGACGATCCACGCACCAGGCCACCGCTTGTCAGATCCGCCTCCGTCGAGATGGCGAATCCAGCCGCTCGCACCTTTACGGGCGTGGTGGTGGCAAGAACGCAAAGCGACCTGGGCTTCAGGGTTCAGGGTAAAATCCTCGAACGTCTGGTGGATACCGGTCAGACTGTCAAACAGGGCCAGCCCTTACTGCGTCTGGATCCGGTTGATCTGAAATTACAGGCTCAGGCGCAGCAGCGCGCGGTGGATGCTGCCCAGGCGCGGGCGAGAAAAGCCACCAGCGATGAGGCGCGTTATCGCGGTCTGGTGGCATCCGGCGCGGTGTCCGCCGCGGAGTACGATCAGATTAAAGCGGCGGCCGATACGGCCAGGGCGGATCTCAGCGCCGCCCGGGCGCAGGCCAACGTGGCGCAAAACGCCACGGGCTATGCCGTCCTGCTGGCGGATTCAGACGGCGTGGTGATGGAGACGCTTGCCGAACCCGGTCAGGTGGTCAGCGCCGGGCAGGTGGCGATCCGCCTTGCCAGAGCGGGACAGCGCGAAGCGCTCGTGCAGCTTCCGGAGACGCTGCGCCCTGCCGTCGGCAGCGAAGCACGAGCCACGCTTTATGGCCGTGAACAACACCCGGTCACCGCCACGTTGCGCCTGCTGTCTTACTCCGCGGATGCCACAACCCGGACGTATGAAGCACGCTACGTGCTGGCTGGCCAGCTGGCGAACGCGCCGCTGGGGGCGACCGTCACGCTCAGCCTTGAAGACCCGAAAGCGGAAGGTCAGGCCATGCAGGTCCCGCTGGCCTCACTCTACGATGCGGGTAAAGGGCCCGGCGTCTGGCGCATTTCCGCCCAGCCGGCAAAGGTCACATGGACGCCGGTTAAGGTGCTGAGCGTGGGCGAAGATGCGGTCCAGGTCACGGGCGGCGTGAAGCCCGGGGAGAAGATTGTTGCGTTAGGCGCCCATCTTCTGCACGAAGGTGAAGTTGTCAGGCTGGCAGAACAACGCCATGCCGCTCCGGCGGAGAACGCGCCATGAGCCAAAGTCGCTTCAACCTGTCCGCGCTGGCCGTCCGCGAGCGTTCCGTCACGCTGTTTCTGATCGTTCTGGTGACCATTGCCGGTATTTACGCTTTTTTTGGACTGGGACGCGCGGAAGATCCGCCCTTCACCGTGAAGCAGATGACGGCGATTGCCGTCTGGCCGGGCGCAACCGCGCAGGAGATCCAGGATCAGGTGGCCGAACCGCTGGAAAAGCGCCTGCAGGAACTCAAATGGTATGACCGTACGGAAACCTATACCCGCCCCGGCATGGCGTATATCACCCTGTCACTGCAGGACAAAACCCCGCCTTCTGAGGTGCAGGAGGAGTTCTATCAGGCGCGTAAAAAGCTTGGGGATGAATCCCAGCGTCTCCCGGCGGGCGTCATCGGCCCGATGATCAATGACGAATTCTCGGATGTCACCTTTGCCCTCTTTGCTCTGAAAGCAAAAGGCGAACCGCAGCGGCAACTGGTACGCGATGCCGAAGGCCTGCGCCAGCAGCTTCTGCACGTTCCAGGGGTCAAAAAAGTGAATATCATCGGTGAACAGGCCGAGCGGATTTATATCGCCTTCTCCCATGACCGTCTGGCGACGATGGGCCTCTCACCGCAGGATATTTTCAATGCCCTCAACGACCAGAATGCCCTGGCCGCGGCGGGCGCCATTGAGACCCGGGGCGCGCAGATTTTTATCCGCCTGGACGGCGCGTTCGATGAACTGCAGAAAATCCGCGATACGCCTTTAGTCGCTCAGGGCAAAACGCTCACGCTGTCGGATGTGGCAACGGTTGAACGAGGCTATGAAGATCCCCCGACGATGCTGATACGCAATCAGCATGAACCCGCCCTGCTGCTGGGTGTTGTCATGCGTGAGGGCTGGAACGGCCTGGCGCTGGGTAAAGCGCTGGATGCGGAGACGGCGAAAATCAATGATAGCCTGCCGCTTGGCATGACCCTGACCAAGGTCACCGACCAGTCCGTGAATATCCGCTCGTCGGTCGATGAGTTTATGATCAAATTCTTCGTCGCCCTGCTCGTGGTTATGGTGGTCTGTTTTATCAGCATGGGCTGGCGCGTGGGGGTGGTGGTCGCGGCGGCGGTCCCGCTGACGCTGGCGGTCGTCTTCGTGGTGATGGAGGCCGCGGGAATTAACTTTGACCGTGTCACGTTGGGCTCCCTGATCCTCGCCCTCGGTCTGCTGGTTGACGATGCCATTATCGCCATCGAAATGATGGTGGTGAAGATGGAGGAAGGTTACGACAGAATCAAAGCCTCAGCCTACGCCTGGAGCCACACCGCCGCGCCGATGCTGGCCGGTACCCTGGTGACGGCGATTGGCTTTATGCCAAATGGGTTTGCCCAGTCGACCGCCGGGGAATACACCAGCAATATGTTCTGGATCGTCGGCCTCGCTCTGATTGCCTCATGGTTTGTTGCGGTGGTGTTCACGCCGTATCTGGGGGTGAAGATCCTGCCGGCGATCCCCAAAGTGGAAGGCGGCCATGCAGCCATCTATAACACGCCTCGCTATAACCGTTTTCGCCAGCTGCTTGGCCGCGTTATCGCCAGAAAATGGCGCGTGGCCGGGTCCGTAGTCGCCATTTTCATTCTGGCCGTGCTTGGCATGGGGCTGGTAAAAAAACAGTTCTTCCCGACCTCCGATCGCCCGGAAGTGCTGGTTGAAGTACAGATGCCTTATGGTACCTCGATTGCGCAAACCAGCGCTGCTACTGCAAAAATAGAAGCGTGGCTGAGCAAGCAGCCAGAAGCCAAAATCGTCACGGCCTATATTGGTCAGGGCTCGCCCCGTTTCTATCTGGCAATGGCCCCCGAGCTGCCCGATCCCTCTTTTGCGAAAATCGTGATCCTGACGGACAGCGAGACGTCACGCGAGGCGCTCAAGTTCAGGCTCAGGGAGGCCGTCGCCAGCGGCCTTGCGCCCGAAGCCCGCGTGCGGGTGACGCAACTGGTGTTTGGCCCCTACTCGCCTTTCCCGGTTGCCTGGCGCGTGTCGGGGCCGGATGTCGAACAGGTGCATGACATCGCTGATAAGGTGAAAGCCGTGCTCCTGGCAAGCCCGATGATGAGAACCGTCAATACCGACTGGGGCTCGCGCGTTCCCGTGCTCCATTTCACTCTCGATCAGAACCGCCTGCAGGCGACCGGCTTAACTTCCAGCGCCGTTGCCGGGCAGCTTCAGTTCCTGCTCTCAGGCGTGCCTGTCACCTCCGTGCGGGAAGATATTCGATCGGTAGAGGTCGTTGCCCGCGCGGCGGGTGATATCCGCCTTGACCCGGCAAAAATCGAAGGCTTTACCCTAGTCGGCAATGCGGGACAGCGCGTGCCGCTGTCCCAAATTGGCAGGATAGAGGTCGGCATGGAAGACCCGGTCCTTCGCCGTCGCGATCGCACCCCCACGATTACCGTACGGGGCGATATCGCCGACAATCTTCAGCCGCCGGACGTGTCGGTCGCCATCATGAAGCAGCTCCAGCCGATCGTTGATACGCTGCCGGCCGGCTACCGCATTGACATGGCGGGGTCGATTGAGGAGTCGGGTAAAGCCACGCAGGCCATGTTACCGCTGTTCCCGATCATGATTGCCCTGACGCTGCTGATTATCATTTTGCAGGTGCGCTCACTCTCCGCGATGGTCATGGTGTTCTTAACCGCGCCGCTGGGGCTGATTGGCGTTGTGCCGACCCTGCTGATATTTAATCAGCCGTTTGGCATCAACGCGCTGGTCGGCCTGATCGCCCTTTCTGGCATTCTGATGCGCAATACGCTGATCCTGATCGGTCAAATCGATCATAACCAGAAGGACGGCCTCGATCCGTTCCAGGCGGTGGTCGAGGCGACGGTCCAGCGAGCGCGGCCGGTCTTACTCACCGCCATGGCGGCCGTGCTGGCGTTCATTCCCCTGACGCATTCGGTATTCTGGGGCACGCTGGCCTGGACGCTGATCGGCGGCACGCTGGGCGGGACGATCATTACGCTCGTCTTCCTGCCCGCGATGTATGCGATCTGGTTCCGGATCCGCCCGGCTGAACAACGTGTGCAGCATGCCACGGAAAACGTGTAAACTACCATCAGTAGATAACTGACCTGAGGCAAGCATGGTTGTTAAGCGCTTAAGAAAAGAGGACCGCCGCGTGCAGCTGCTGGAGGTTGCGCGAGGGATCGTGCGTCAGCAAGGCACGGAGGCGTTGACCCTTGGCTATCTGGCAGAACGGGCCAACGTGACCAAGCCTATCCCCTACGACCACTTTGGCGATCGTGAGGGGCTGCTGATGGCACTGTACCAGGACTATAGCGATCGGCAGCTGGCGAAATTCAGGGAGACGCTGGCGGTAGACAGCAAAACGCTGGAGAAGACGATCCGCTTTTTCAGCGCGGCCTATATCGACTGTGCCATTGCCGCCGGGCCTGAAACCGGGCCAATCGCCGCGGCGCTGTCCGGTTCTCGCGCGCTGCAGACGTTTCGGGAAGCATGCGTGGCCGATTGCGCCGACTGCCTGCGCACCGCACTTTCTCCTTTTATCGTCTTAAAAGGCGTTCAGGGAGAAGCGGTACTGACGGCCATCATTGGCGCGGCGGAGGCGCTCAGCACCTCGGCGGGCAACGGCGTGCTCGCCCGGAATGTGGCAGAAGATATGCTCTGCGGCGTCATGACTGGGGTGCTGGAGACCTACGCGAATAGCACAAAATGATCGCCGGGGGCGGATTGACACCTAAGTTACCAATAGTAATATAGGCATCACTTCTCCCCCATCTGGAGGTCGCTATGTCTGCAACCCATGCTATTAAAAACGCGCTGATCGTGACGGCACACCCGATCGACAATTCGTTATCCCATACGCTGGCAGCCCGTATTGCCGGGAAATTACGCGAGGAAGGTACGCAGGTTGAGATCGCCGATCTGCATGCTGAAGGGTTTAATCCGGCGATGACCCGCGCCGATCTCGATTTGTATCACGGCGATCCGAGCGCCCTCCCCGACGATATTCTGCGCGAGCAAAAGCGCGTCGAGCGCGCGGATATGCTGGTATTCGTCTTCCCGGTGTACTGGTGGTCGGTTCCCGCGCTGTTGAAAGGCTGGTTCGATCGCGTGTTAACCCTGAACTGGGCGTATAAGGTGGCCGACGACGGCCGGATTGTGGGCAACTTACGTGATGTTCCCGTCCGCCTGATTGCCACCGGCGGTAGCGATCTTACCGGGTTCGACAAGCACGGCTATTCGACGGCGATCCAGACGCAGATAATCGAAGGGGTATTTGGCTTCTGCGGGTTGAAGAACGTTAAGCTCGAAATCCTTTACCAGGCAGACACGGCTACGCCTGAGCAGGTTGAGGAATTCCTGAACGAGATCCGCGACCTAAAATAATATCGGCTATCCAGCCAGCAACGGCGTGCCTCCTTCGCCAAAAGGAGGCACGAGTTCTCGATGTTACTAACCGTCAGGGATCCTGCTGGCAAACCGGAACTCTCTTTCTTGTGATTATTCAAAAAATAACGAGAAAAGGCCTATCGTCATCACTACACTCATAATCACCTGAATCAAAATAATAAAAAAAGCGATCCCACCCAATACGATGATTTTTCGACGCAGAATGAAAGTTATGCCGGAAAGTACAGCACTGAACAGAATGGCTTTAAGTATATAGGAAAGCGGCACCATGGCCGGGTGACCGGTCTGCACTCCAACAAGCCCAATGAGACCCAGTAAAAAATTACCGCAAATTCCCCATCCCCAGAAAGTCATCGGTAAGCTCAACTGCCCCGCGACTAAGCTTTTCAACATACGCACGTCCTTTTTGTGATTTTTTTATTGAAACACAACGGTTTTTATCCAGTCTCTCGCACAGTTGGATTGTGCTAAAGGTCGAACCGACAAACCCGCATCTAACAAATATGTTGGTATGATTTTAGTCATATTTACATGCATATTGATGGTATTGAAAAGAACTCTCGGTGGCAATTCAGAGAAGGTAATTTCCACCCTCGATACTCGACATATCAGCGAAGGTATTAATATGTTTTGCATCGATGCGACCTGCCGGGCCGCGCCGCGCCGGAGCTGGGTTTCAGGACGGTATTAATTTCAGATGCGCATACCACAATGGATAATGACTATTTATCCGACAGCGACATTATTGCCCATCACAACAACACGCTGGCCGGTCCGTTTGTGACGCTGTCGACTGCTCGTGACTGGCTTTTTAGTACGGTGAGTTGCCTCAGGTGAGCGCTTATCTTTTTACCCGGCTCGCCTTTCCGCGCGCCGGGCACATAAGAGAATAATTACAGGGTAAAACCACCGTCACCCACCTGTGCCTGAGCGTACCATTGCATCAGCTTCTCGGTGCCGGGCTCGTTTTCTGCCGGTGACCATGGGGCGGTATCATGCTCGGGCACGGGCTGATACGCCCCGTGTTTAACCTCAAAAATGACGCCGCCTCTATCCAGCGACAGCACGGCATGCCAGGTTCCGGCATCCATCTCCAGGACTTTACACTCTTCGCCTAACACCACGCGCCGGGTCACGTTTCCGCTGTCGTCAAAATTCAGCACCAGAAAGCGACCACTCAGCGCCGTCAGCAGTTCAAAGGTGTGCGGATGGCGATGGGGGCGGACATAGGTACCGGGTTCCATTGCAATGGCTAAGCGCTGCACCGGGTCGCTCAGGTCAGGGTGTAAATTACGGTGCGCGCGTAAGCGAGGAGAATGTGCGGCCTGCTCGCTTTGCTGCTGCAGGTCACTGAAAGTAATCTGTTTCATATACACCTTCAGGTATGTGGGCTGTCTGCGGCAACCCGGTTGCCGCAGGACGTTATACCATCCTGAACGGTCGAGGAACGATGGGATTTGTGAAACAAATCGCTACCGGGTGAGTGGTCAATCCCCCGGCAGGGAGCTCATCAGTAGAACTGACATGTAAACCGCCATTCCCCTTCTGATGACCGGTGAAAGTAACCGATACCGTTATCCGCCCACATCCAGCTTACTTTTTCTTCTGACCCAACCTGAAAAACAAACTCTTCGATTCCCACACCGTGTTGTATCTCAGTCGGAAATCCCCCTACCTTGGTTCCCCTGTAACGGTTGAAATCTTCAAAAAAACTATCACTGGCCTGCTCATCATCATTTACGCAAGAGAGATCAATAATATCCCAGGCATCTTCCCATCCTGGTGCATCGTCAATGACACTCAGCCATTGAACTGGAAACGGCCGATACGGCGTGTCCAGTTCAGGCAATAGCTGAAGCCCTTCAAGGCTGGCATACTCGCGAATTAACCATCCTTCACCGTGCGGTTCGTCAAAGGGATGTTGTTCCAAATTGTGAAATAACACCAGAAGGGCTATGCCCTTCAACTGGTCAGGAATAACAGGAAGCTCGTCGACCCTGATCTGAAGAAGTGGAAACATTGGTTTGCCCTTCCAGGTGGGAAATCCTTCATCTGCACGAGAAACGCCCTTCAGAAACCATGACGTAATGGGATCTTCAGGCGGCCGGAACCCACCGACCTGCGCGACCGATGCGGGTCTTAGCCTGGTCCGGAGTTCTTCTAAAACTGACGCACTCTCTAATCTCATGTTTGCTCGCCTCTGTAGACGCTTGTCGGATAGATATTCTGCTGTTCATTGTAAGATAATCATCACAGCTGGAGAATCTCATTGAATAATAAAACCTATGTTGAGTAAAACTCACATTGATTCCCACTATTTCTCGTTTTTCAAACGTAATCACATTGAAATACCATCCCTTCATTCCCGGTCTATTCCTGACCTGGAACAGAGAGCAAAACTCAAATAATAAATACACCTGCATGCATATGGAGTACGTATGACACTCGATGTTTTATTTCATCTAATGAAAATGATCTCACCTGAAAAAAACATCGCGGGTGAAAATATTCATGCGCTAATAACTTTTCTTTCATCAGAAAACGATAGCGCTGAGGTTCTTTCGCCCTTTATTCATCGACTGCATCTTCTGTCTTTCGCCCAAAGCAATCCGGGTAACGCCGAAGAGTTGCTCTCTGCGCATTTGCCCAAAGAAGATGGGCTCCTTCCGCTTCTTGACTTCGCGGACTGGCCAAGGGTGCGCTACGCCGCTTCAGGCGAAGTTCAGACGCCTGAATCTGAGAAGTACTTCCGTGAAATGACATCGGCTACCAATCTGTTACGTTCTGCGCTAATCGAAGCTGAACGCGCAAAGGGAACGCCCACGCTTTATATACTGGATAAATTACTCAACCTGAACAGCGCCCTGCCGGAAAGATATAAAAAGATGGCAAATATTCCCTACGCATAAATACGTACACTATGCGGAATATCTCCCTGTTAATATTCCGCTATTTATTAAATCCGCTTTTCATTGAAATCAAGACAGACAATATCCAAAGAAGGCACCACTGGCGCATTAAGGTTAAGCCAGGCCAGCAACCGTTCAATACTCTGTCCTCTGAGCGAATTTTTCGGCCAGACAAGATAGTAACCGTCCCCTGTTGCTATCGCCTCCCGGAAGGGCAGCGCGAGCAGGCCGCTTTTCAGCGCGTCGAGCGTGAGCCGGAGATCGGCCATCGCCACGCCGTGTCCGTGCATGGCCGCAAGGCTTCCCTGCTCCAGGGTGTCGAACACGATCCCACCGCTCATGTCGAGGCCGGGAAATAAGCCCGTCCTTTTCAGCCAGCGCTTCCAGTCCCGTCGGTCCGGTGACGGATGAATAAGATCGCACTCAGGAAGCTGATGCCGGGCAGGCTCCAGCAAAGACGGCGTACAAACCGGAATAAGCCACTCGCTGAACAGCAGCCTGCTCTCCGTTGATTCGCCGAAATAGCCGTTACCGAGGAGGATCGCACAATCGTAGGGCTCGCGGCTGAAGTCAACCGTGTCGAAGTCCATCCAGACGCTGGCGATTTCGATTTTCGGCTTCGCATGATTCTCCCGAAAGGATTTAAGCACATTGAGAAGCCATCGCATCGTCAGTGTGCTGGGGGCTTTGAGGCGCAGAAGGTGGTTTTCACTTTTGAATGCGCGACAGGCCCACTCAATATTCGAGAAACTTTCGCTAAGCTGCCCGGCCAGAATACGCCCGGCGTCGCTGACTTCCACTCTCGGTCCCTGCCGTTTAAACAGCTCGCAGTCGAACCACATCTCAAGCGTGCGGACATGCCTGCTGACCGCCCCCGGCGTAATATTCAGGACTTCAGCTGCTTTGCTGAACGAGTTCAGCCGTGCGGCAACTTCGAACGCGCGCAGCGCATACAGTGGCGGTAAAGACATACATTCCCTTTTTGGAAGGTGTAATCATACAGTTTTTGTATTATCGGCACACGATGACGTCAGCCAACATTTTTTATCGCCGAGGCGTCCAGCTGAGGTATGCCGATGATCCTGGCCTGGGTGGTGATGAAGATAGCTACTTTGCGATAATCTCTGTTCAGACTGACGGAAAAGAGGATGTTTAAAGTGCTGGCTTATATCACGATTGGGACAAATGACTTTCAGCGCGCCGTGAACTTTTATGACGCTATTTTTAACGTGCTGGGCTATACACGTCTGCCCGCCTGGACTGATAGTTGGGCAATGTGGGGAAACGAAAATCATCCGGATGACGAATTTAGCTTCTGCATTTGTCCTCCTTTTGACCAGCAACCCGCGAGGTCGGGAAACGGGACAATGTTCGCTTTCAGAGCAGATAACGCGGACATTGTCAGACGCTTCCATGCAGCGGGCCTCCGTGCGGGTGGGAAAAATGAAGGCGTGCCCGGTACACGAACCGCCTACGGCCCCGACTTTTATGTTGCCTATCTGCGCGATCCTGACGGGCATAAACTGGCGTGCGTTTGCCAGCGTTATTCTCCTGATGCAGATAAGCTATCAGGCGAAGAAGAGTCACTTCAATAATAAAATTTTGCTGTAAGGACCGGTAGACACCCAGTCCTGCGGAGATCACTTCAGCTCCAGCGTGCTTATCACATGGGCAATATCCGCGATGTCGCCAGCTGACAACGGTTGCAGAGGGCGAGGCAGGCAATCCATGTCGGTAAGACCAAGCACGCCAGCCGCAGCGGCAATAACGCGAATACTTCCGCCATGTTTACGGAACAGCGACCACAATGGCTCTAGGCGGGTTGTCAGGGCTGTAACGCGTTGACGATCGTTTGCCGCCGCGGCTTCAGTGATTTGTTTCGCCATCTCAGGGAACAGACCGCCACACACGGAATACCACACTTCACAACCGGCGTTAAGTCCCAGTCCCGCATAAGCGTCGCCACTGATACCGATTGTTACGCCAGGGCGCAGATGTTGACGTAACGCCTTCACCCGCTCAGTTGCTGCAGCGGGGCTATTCGGGACGCCAGGGATCTTGACCGAGCGAACCCCCTCGAGTGATGAGAGACGACCGTGGAGTTCATCCGTAAAGGTAAAATGCGTCGTGCCCGGATTATCATAGATACACACCGGTACAGACACGTGCCGGGTAACGGTCTCAAAGAGTGAGAAGACTTCTTCGTCACGGAGTGGCTGGTAGCTGACCGCCGGGAGTAACAGCGCATTTGCACCAGCGGCCTGTGCATCCTCTGCCAGATGCAGAATGGCATCGGTACTGACCGCTCCCACACACACCATCACGGGGATGTTCCCTGCATGCTGTTTGGCCAGCGTTGCTACGCGCTTGCGCTGCTCCCGGGTCAGATAGGCGTAGCTTCCGGTTGACCCCAGGATGCCCATAGAATCAACCCGAGCGTCTGTAAGACGGGAAAGGATATGGCTGAAACCCTTTTCATCCACGCCGCTGGCGGTGACTGGGGTTAATGGAAATGCCGACAAGCCGGTAAACATACATGTTTCTCCTGAAGGATATTACTGCTGTTGTTCTTCGATGAGAGCAACGTCAAACCACAGACCGGGCATCATTTTTTCCAGGCCGTCGGTCAGCATTTTTCCGGCTTCGTGAAGCGTCTCCAGCGGCATCTGCGGGAGACTCTCCAGAATGAACCACATTTGCTGCGCTTCAACGCCTAAGCGGGTTCTGATCCCCTGTCGCCAGTTCCAGCGACGGCAGGTCACGCCGATATCATCACACCAGATAACCTCACCTTGTGAAGGATACTCAACGGTGGTCTCTCCCTCTTTGACCGTATCAAAAGGTTCTGTTCCTTTTGCCACAGTCAGACGCGGCGCCCCCTGATAGGCAGAGAGATCCTCTCCACCAACCGGAACGGCATAGCGGAGACTGACGGCATTATAAAGATCAACGACAGGATCGAGCGCTGGCATCGTTCCGTCACGTAAGACGCGCTTGCGTAACGCATCCGCTGAGCAAGGGGTGCGTTTAGGTTTAGCCCCAAATTTTTGAAAAACGTCGGCCCATGCCGCCAGATGAGATTCCGCCCAGGCAGGCTCACCGGCCAGAACCGCCTCACAGGCTTCTCGCAGCGCCGTTTCTCCAGTGCCGGGATTAAGCACTGGCGCAGCTTTTACGCAGATACTGAGCGCCCGAAAACCGGGAGCAATACGATAAATTTCAGGAGAAATTGACGGAGATACTGTTAACACGTGATAATCCTGTAATGACCAATTTATTCCATGATAATGACCAATGACCAAAAAAGTCAATTTAATGACCGATGCAAATTCGATCGCCAGCTCCGTGAATGAAGCCGTATCGCAGCGAATTAAACTGTATCGTAAGCAAAAGAAAATCTCCCTTGATGAACTCTCGCGTCAGGCGGGTGTAAGTAAGGGAGCGTTGGTTGAGATAGAGGGATGCCGGGCGAATCCCAGCATTGCCCTGTTATGTCGCCTGGCTGCCGCGATGGGGGTTTCGGTGGCTGATTTTGTGGATGTCAGTGCCAAACCGACCGTGCATCTCATTGCTGAAGATGAGATCCCAGAATTGTGGAAAGGTGAAACAGGCGGGAGAGCAAGATTGCTCGCAGGGTCGGGTGGCCCTGATATGACCGAGCTCTGGATGTGGGAAATGCAGCCCGGGGAAAAGTTTGCGTCACCCGGCCACGCGGAAGGAACGCTTGAACTGTTTTATGTTCAGTCGGGCACGCTCACACTCGGCGTACAGGATCACGTGTATCAGATAAAAACTGGCTGTTCGGCAACCGCCAGAACGGACGTTCCTCATTTCTATGAAAACCGGGAGAAGGACCCATTGGTATTCATCATGACAGTGCATGAGAAAGCGTCCTGAGCATTCCCCGGCACCGAAACGTGCTCCCAGCCTTCCCCTTCACTGGCGCTAACAGTGAGGTTTTGCTTTGAGCCGTTCCCGCGCGGAATGACGAAAGGCCATTGTTACCATCAGCCTCCTTAATTTTGATTAAAAAATATCAGGTTATTATCTGAAAATGACAATTCTGGTCATAAACATGCTCTGGTTAGTGCTTTGATGCCTGTTACAGGCATAGGCTTGCCTTCAATAACCTCATTGAATGCAAGCAATATGAATGAAGTTTTCAAGCTTGGTAATGGCACTGGCGCTGCTGGTGCCGGTAGCAGGGAATGCAGCGAAAGATCACTCGATTGAGCTGAAGTGCGAGAAGATAAAGGTGACGCTGTACGACAAAAAAGCGCCATCTTCATCGATAGCATCCCGACTAAAGACGGTCCGTCAAAGATGGATCACGTTAAGGTCGAGCAAATCGAAATGGGTGGCTTCCCTGTTCTTCAGACCCGATTCGTCGCCTTTCCGGAAATGGGCGGGACATATGGCGTATACAACCTTTATACGTACGATGACGGCCAGCCCGCCGTTCTTACCTCAGAGTGGCTCAATGCCGATGACCAACCGATGAGACCAATACGCTCTTACGAATGTTCGAATCCAGTCGAGAAGATACAGACCATGCCGAACATCCAGTCCAATGGTGAGATGAATGGTCGGTAAACATGGTCCGAGTATGGATGGAGGTGGTTGACTGTGGTAATGCCGGTGCTTGTCCGCAGAGCCGTGAAGACGGTCTACTTTATGGCGTTATTCCTCCCTGTAGGGCACGCGCTGGGGCCCGCTGACGGGTGGTTTAGCTAAGTCTGGGCTAAACGTATTGGCGAGATGTTGTATGGGCCCGACGAGATAGGCCAGGACAGTTTATACGAGATCTATACCTACATCGGAATGATGACCATTCTTCTCATTACGACGGTTATATATCTCCTGACAGTGACGTTACTCAACGAGATAAGGAAATAGGGAAATGGCTATACCAGCTTACTTATGGCTTAAGGACGACGGCGGCGCATTAATCAAAGGCTGAGTTGATGTCCAGGACAGAGAAGGCAGTATCGAGGTGAAAGGGTTCCACCACAACCTCATGATCCCAACAGATAACGCCACCGGCAAAATAACCGGTACCCGCATGCACTCACCTATGCTGATCATCAAAGAATTCGACTGCTCAAGCCCATACCTCTATAAGGCTGTGGCAACCGGTCAAAGTCTGGTATCAGCTGAAATAAAGTGGTACCGGATCAACTACCACGGGCAGGAGGAAGAGTACTTCAACATGCTACTTGAGGGGGTACGGATTGTTTCTATCTCCCCTGCAATGGCACCAGGCGATAACCCGAACGAAAACCACATGGAGACGGTGGAGCTGCGTTACGAGAAGATCACCTGGAAGCATAACGACGGGAACATCATCTTCAGCGATGCCTGGAACGAACGCCAGTCTGCGTAGAGAACGTAAGGGGCGCTAAGCCCCTTAATCATACAGCCAGCGCCCCGCTTTGGCCGACTCAATAATCATTTCAAGCGTTAGCGGCTTGTACTGCCGATCACGAAATTTCTTTCTAAGCCTGAACTGAAACCAAAAGAGCTCAGGCTCAAAGTAGTTATCCATGACAAAGTTGCTGTGCTCTATTCCATACCGGGTGAAAAGGTCGAGTAGCATGTCCTCCAGATCTTCAGGGACGAGGTTGAAATGCTCCTGAAAGGTCCAATCCTTCCTGGCGGGTTGCTTACGCTCACTGTAGTTCTCAGTGATGTAGTCTAAAAACTCTTGCTCATCAGGCAACAACATTAGAAATATGTCCAGGCGATCCGATGTTCCGGTCGTGCTATGGGGTTGTACTTGTTCCGGGTTTCTCTGGCAACAATGGCAAAGACAATCACTGCCTGAGCATAACCAATATACGGAACGGCTCTTCCTACTACCGCCCCTACGCTGTTTGTGTATCGTACTTTACCCATACCGATAATGGTCTCGACCCTCACCCCTGAAGAGAAACGCACGCCCTTCAAAATACGACGAGCTACTTTGGAGGCTATGCTTGTACGCGAGCCTGTAGCCCCCAGCACCTTACGCTTGGGAATAATAGGCTGTCCTGCGAGGATCGTAGCAGCTGTCTCCACGGATATTCCCGTATGGTCTGCCAGACATTCAGCGAAGATTAGCATGAAGAGCTCATGCTGGGTTAAGTTCTCGTTACCGTGATAATTGTATGTCCCGCCCTGTTCACCTAATGCGCCCATTGCATAATCTCTTGGTCAAATAAGCGCAAGGTTAAGCCCTTAATATTTTTAAGGATAATGGGGATGTACCACTTTCGAAAAATTCAGAAAAAAGCCCGATGTGAGCACTCAACTGGGCCGGAGGCGAGTTCAGCCACCAGCTTTCAGGCTCTCTATAGAGCTCATAAGGCGTTTGGCGTTCGCCGGGGAGCGCATCAGATATGCGGTTTCCTCCAGCGATTTGTAATCCACCAGCGACATCAGTACGCAAGATGCGCCGTTCTGGTTAACGAAATGGTCAGGGATTAGGACCCCCTGGTTGAGCTTGCAGGCGATCCCGTAAACTCTGCTATGACGACTCGTAAGTTGACAGTACTTGTCGTTGGCAAAGCGGAAAACTCAAATTAAGCAGCGCCACATAGCTCCCACAAAGGAGCGAAGAAATGAAGCTATCCATCTTATTGGTGGTGTTGCTCGTTGTTCTGAAGACGCTCGTTGCCTCTGAAGGCCCGGGGATTAATTTCTCCGGAAATAGCTTTCAGGTCAACGTGATTCCCGGCAAATGGATGGCTCTGGCGACAAAAACACTCACCTTCCCAGTGCCGCAACAATTGCCCCCTCCATTTTCTCAGGCGTCGTCATCGGTGCAAAACGCTTGAGCGGCTTACCGTCGCGTCCGATCAGAAACTTAGTAAAGTTCCACTTGATCCGCCCACCCAGCACGCCAGGCAATTCGCTTTTCAGATAACGAAACATCGGATGTGCTTCAGCGCCATTGACCTCAACTTTCCCGAACATGGGAAAACTGACGCCGTAGTTAATGTAACAGGTCTTTGAGATTTCATCGGCGTCGCCGGGTTCCTGTTTACCGAACTGGTTGCAGGGGAAGCCCAGCACCACTAACCCTTGTTCGGCGTATTTCTTGTATAGCGCTTCGAGACCCGCATACTGGGGCGTAAAGCCGCACTGGCTGGCGGTATTGACGACCAAAACCACCTTTCCCGCATAGTCGGCCATTGAGATAAGACTGCCATCCAGGCGGGTGGCGGTAAGCTGATGAAAGCGTGTCATGCTGAAATCCTCAAAGCAGGCCGAAAAGCTGCTATGACCACCCACGCGGCGGCCTCCGTACAGAAAGTTTACATTCAAACAGGCTAAGTGTGATACATTCCCGCCGCGCCAATGACCACCACACTCGCTATCAGGTATGCAGAACATCACAAAAAAAATCCGCTGGCTTCTGCTTGCTATCCCATTCCTCAGCGGTTGTGGCACGCTCTCGCAAATGTCCTCCCCGGAAGGTACCCAGGAACTCCTCACCCATGAATCGCTGGATGGCGACGTTGACAGCGTGGTGCGTCACTACATGGCGCAAAAGTCCGTTCCAGGAATGACGGTCGCGGTGATCCATAATCACGGCTCGCCTCAGTTTTACACCTGGGGCGTTACCGATGCGGTCAACCGCTACCCGGTCAGGCCCGATACCCTGTTTGCGCTCGGCTCGCTCAGCAAAGGGATCACGGCGGAAGTGGTGGCCTGTCTGGTGAGTGAGGGGCAACTGAACTGGAACGACAGCCTGGCGACATTGCTACCGCCGGGAACGCCGCTAAGTAAGGATGCACAAAAAATCACCCTGCTGGAGCTGGTAACCCACACCTCCGGCCTTCCGCGCCAGAATATGGACGTTCCGATGCTCGGAAAATTCATCCGCTACTTAGGCACGGGTGATAATTTCTACGGTGAATTGGACAGCGATAACGTGCTGCGTTATCTGGCGAACTGGCGCGCGCCGAGAGATAAAACGCCGCAATACTCCAATACCGGCTACGCCCTGATTGGCTATATCCTGAAGCACAAAACCGGCGAAGATATACAAAGTTTAGCCTCGCGCTATATTTTCCGTCCGCTGCATATGGCTAACAGCAGCTTTACGCCCCAGAAGCTCAAAGGATACCCCCAGCGGGCGCTCGGCCACGCGGGCGATCAGCCAAAATTCATCCCGCGCGGGCAGCTTACGCCAGACTGGCATTTTTCCAACAACATGGTGGCGGCAGCAAGCCTGTACAGTAACGCCGAAGATCTGGCGGCCTATGCCCGCTATCACGTCTCTACGACCCACAATCCCTTGCTGGACAGCGTCTTTGACGAAGTCAGAAATACCAATATTCAACGCCCCGACGGGGTGCAGGGCATTGCCTGGACCACCGACTTTATCGGTCTGGAAAAAATCACCTATCAGGTCGGCTATATCGGCGGCTACTCCAGCTTCATCGGCTATGACAAAGAGAAAGGCAATGCGGTGGTGGTGCTGCAAAATATCTTTAACTGGAGCAACTATATTGGCATCGCGCTACTGATGGATATGGCGAAAAAAGACGGCCTTACCGCTACATCGCCGACTTCGGCCTTAAATTCTCGTCAAACGCCAGCCGTTTCCGGTCAGGCTCAGCCTCGCGCAGCGGCTCAACCTGGTGCATAGTTAGCTTGCAGCGCTCCACCAGCACCTGATACTCCCGCGTGCCCTGCCGCTTCCACGCCATCTCCTGCTCGCTCAGCTCGCGAATCGCTTTGGCCGGGCTGCCGATAATCAAGTGGTTGGCAGGCATCTCCGCTTTCGCCTTCACGAACGCCGCCGCGCCGACGATGCTGTTTTCACCAATCACTGCCCCGTCCATCACCACCGCGTTCATACCCACCAGCGCGTTGCGGCGGATGATGCAGCCGTGCAGGATGGCGCTGTGGCCGATATGTCCGTCCTCCTCCACCACCGTGTCCTGCTCCGGGAAACCGTGCATCACGCAGTTATCCTGAATGTTCGCGCCATCTTTCACCACGATACGGCCAAAATCACCGCGCAGGCTGGCATTCGGACCAACATAAACGCCTTTACCCAGAATTACGTCGCCAATCAGCACCGCCGTTGGGTGAACATAGCTCTCGTCAGGTACCACCGGCGTCAGACCGTCAATTTGATAAACTGGCATCTTCACTCCTTATGCGCTTGTAAGACCACCAAAGCGTTGATAGTAGAGCGTGCCGGGCACGGGCAGTTCGCCCACGGAGGTTTCGCCCTTCTCGCTGACAAACGCCAGCGCCCCCGGCGCGACACGCTGATAGATATTAATGCAGAGCTGTCGGGCGCTTTGCCCCGCCCAGTGCGCGGGCAGTAACTCCTCCGGCAACAGTGGGTCTTTCAGCACCACGCGGCGATAAAAGTGAATCAGCAGCAGCTGGATCTGGAAGCAGCGCTCCGGCGTCAGCTCCTCCGGCGCGGCCTCCTTCAGCAGCGGCAGCAGCGGGCGGAACGAGTTGATAAACGACTCGTACATCGCGTTTTGCTCGGTTAACTGCCAGCACTCTTCCACCCGCGAACGCAGCGCGGCGCGGGAGAGCGCCAGCGGCGAGTGGGCTTCAAAGAAGATCACGTTTTCCGCCACGCCGGCATCGTGAAGCAGGGACTGCACGTCCGCCAGATGCTGGGACGGCGAGGCCATCAGGCTCGGTGCCAGCGTGCCAAATCCTTGCCAGATGAGCTGTTTTTTCACATCCGCGAGCGTAGTTTTATCCAGCCCTTCGGAGAGCAGCAGCAGCCATTTGCCGTCCCAGGCGGGCAGCTCTGCGCGATAGATCTTATTTTCCGCGCGACGCGTCAGCCGCAGCCCCTTATCGCTCAGGCGGTAAAAGCTGCGCCGCCCGATGCGGGAGACGTCCAGCCAGCCCTCTTTGTTGAGGCGAAACAGCGCGGTGCGCACGAAGCGCTCGCCAAATCCCATGCCTTCCAGTAAGGCAGCCAGGCTGCCGAGCCAAATCTCGCCGCCGCGGTGGGAAAGCGCGTCACCGTATAACGAGGAGATAAGCGACGTTCCGCTGACGGGAACCGAGCTGACCGCGTGCTGGATAAAGGCGTCGAGTTTATTCATGTGATTCATTCTGTTGTTATTTTTGTCCTGGATGAATCATAGCATAGGATTCTGAGATAGCCCCTCACCCTAACCCTCTCCCACAGGGAGAGGGCCGGAGTGAGGGGAAACTTAGCCGTTGGCCGCAACTTTACGCAGATCAAACACCCGGCAGGCTTTCCCCTCCGAGCGCGGGATGCTGCCGCAGTTCACAATCATCACGTCGGTGGAAATCCCGACCATCGACTTTATGCGGTGGCGCAGCTGGTGGCATACCTGGCAACGCTGCTCGTGCGTCAGCGTTAAGCTGCTCTCTTTCAGCTCCACCTTCACGGAAAGTGAATCAAGATGCCCACGACGATTCACCTCCAGCTGATAGTGCGGAGAAAGGTGTTCGAACTTCACGATCTCCTCTTCCAGCTGCGACGGGAAAACGTTGACGCCGCGGATGATCAGCATATCGTCGCTGCGGCCGCCGATCCGGTCCATGCGCCGCATGCTGCGAGCGGTTGCCGGCAGCAGACGCGTCAGATCGCGGGTGCGGTAGCGGATCACCGGCAGCGCCTCTTTGGTCAGCGTGGTGAACAGCAGTTCGCCCTGCTGGCCGTCATCCAGCGGCGTGCCGTCGTTCGGGTTGACGATCTCCGGGTAGAAATGATCTTCCCAGATGGTTGGGCCGTCGGCGGTTTCGATACACTCCATCGCCACGCCCGGCCCCATCACTTCGGAGAGGCCATAAATATCCAGCGCCGTAATGCCTAAGCGTTTTTCGATTTCGCGACGCATGGCCTGCGTCCACGGCTCCGCGCCGAAAACGCCAACGCGCAGTGAGCAGGTGCTGGCGTCGCCGCCCATCTGGCGCTCCAGCTCCTCGATCAGGTTGAGGCAGTAGGACGGCGTCACCATGATCATGTCCGGCTGGAAATCACGGATCAGCTGCGCCTGTTTCTCTGTCTGGCCGCCAGACATCGGGATCACCGTCGCCCCCAAACGCTCGGCACCGTAGTGCGCGCCCAGCCCGCCGGTAAACAGGCCATAGCCATAGGCCACGTGAATTTTGTCCTTCGCGCTGCCGCCCGCCGCGCGCAGGGAGCGGGCCACCAGGTTGGCCCAGTTGTCGATGTCACCCTGCGTGTAGCCGACAACGGTCGGTTTGCCGGTGGTGCCGGATGACGCGTGAATGCGCACCACCTGCTCCATCGGCACGGCAAAGGTATCAAACGGGTAGTTATCCCGCAGGTCCTGCTTGGTGGTGCACGGGAACTTACGGATATCCGCCAGCTCGTTGAAATCGTCAGGGTGAACGCCCGCGGCGTCAAACTTGCGTTTGTACATCGGCACGTTGTTATAGGCGTGGTGCAGCGTCCATTTCAGACGCGCGGTCTGCAGCGCCTGCAGTTCGTCAAGGGAGGCCGTTTCAATCGGATCAAGCTTTGTTGTATTTGTCATCGCAGGGTACTCACATTGTTTTTATGCTCAAACACGCTCAAGGATCATGGCAATGCCCTGACCCACACCGATGCACATCGTACACAGCGCGTAGCGCCCGCCGCGTCGGTGCAGTTCGTTACTCGCGGCCAGCGCCAGCCTGGCGCCGCTCATCCCCAGCGGGTGACCAATCGCTATCGCGCCACCGTTCGGGTTGACGTGCGCGGCATCATCCGGCAATCCCAGCTGACGCAGCACGCCCAGCGCCTGCGCGGCGAAAGCTTCGTTGAGCTCGATCACGTCCATCTCGTTAATGCTGAGTCCGGCGCGCTCCAGCACCTTGCGCGTGGCCGGTACCGGGCCGAGTCCCATCAGACGGGGCTCCACGCCTGCCGTCGCCATCGCTACGATCCGCGTGCGCGGGACCAGCCCCTGCGCCAGCGCCATCTTCTCGCTGGCGACGATCAGCGCCGCAGCGCCGTCGTTGACGCCGGAGGCATTCCCCGCCGTAACCACCCCGTTCCTGCGGAACGGCGTTTTTAGCCCGGCAAGCTGCTCAAGCGTGGTGTCCGCGCGGGGATGTTCATCCTCGCTGAACTCGTTGACCGCCCCTTTTTTCCCCGGCACCCGCACCGACACAATCTCCTGCGCCAGAATGCCGTTCTGCTGCGCCTGCGCGGTACGCTGCTGGCTGCGCAGCGCGAACGCGTCCTGATCGGCACGGCTGACATTTAACAATTCAGCTACATTCTCTGCCGTTTCCGGCATGCTGTCAGTTCCGAATTGCTGATGCATGAGCGGATTCACAAATCGCCAGCCGATGGTGGTATCAAAGATCTCCGCCTGTCGCTGGAACGCGGCGGTGGCTTTGCCCATCACAAACGGCGCGCGGGACATGGACTCCACGCCGCCCGCAATCAGCAGGTCGCCGTCGCCCGCCTTAATGGCGCGTGCGGCAATACCAATCGCGTCCAGCCCCGACCCGCACAGGCGGTTAATGGTGGTTCCGGACACCGTCTGCGGCAGCCCGGCCAGCAGCGACGACATACGCGCCACGTTGCGGTTATCTTCACCCGCCTGGTTCGCGCAGCCGAAGATCACGTCGTCAATCCGCTCCAGATCAAGCTGCGGATAGCGGGCCAGCAGCGCGCGGAGCGGCACGGCGCCGAGATCGTCAGTCCGAACGGCGGAAAGCGCCCCGCCGTAGCGCCCAACCGGGGTTCGAACGCCATCACAAATAAATGCGTCACGCATCAGGCCTCTCCTGTCACATTGCCGCCGATGCGGTGAGATTTTCCGCGAAAAAGGGCGACAGTTTTCTGTTGCTGGTTCTGAATTTCAATGTCGTACACGCCGGTCAGCCTGCCCTGATGCTTCACCCGCGCGGTGGCGGTGAGCGTGTCCCCGGCAAAGCCCGGACGCAGAAAATCAATCGAACAGCCGGAGGCCACCGCCGCCAGCCCCTGACTGTTGCAGGCGTAGGCAAAGGCGGTGTCTGCCAGCGAAAACAGCTGTCCGCCGTGGCAGGTTTGGTGGCCGTTGAGCATCTGCGGGGTGATGGTCATGGACACCACCGCGTAGCCGTCGTCCATATCGACAATGTCCATCCCCATCGCCTGCGCGCAGGCGTCCCGTTCGTACATGGCGCGGGCGTTGTGCCAGGCGTTATGACTCATAGCTACTCTCCAGAAGCGCGCGCTGGCGCAGCAGGGAACAGGGGCGATAGCGTTCTTCGCCATAATGACGCTGCAGGTTCTCCAGCAGCGTCAGCAGGCGCTGCCAGCCCAGACGCTCGCCCCAGGCGATCGGCCCGCTCGGGTAGTTGACGCCCAGGCGCATGGCGGTATCGATGTCCTTCTCGCTGGCGACCCCTTTTTGCAAAGCATCCAGCGCTTCGTTGGCAATCATCGCCACCGTGCGCCAGACCAGCAGGCCGGGATAATCGGCAATCTGCACCACCCGAAGCCCCTGCTGCTGCAGGTAGCGGATGGCCTTTTGCGTCGCCGTATGCGGGTTGCTGGCGGCTGCGGCGATGACCGCGACGTCGCGCTCGATGCGGTCCACCACCACCACCGGGCCGTTAAGCCGCAGCGCCAGGGCCTGCGCGGTTTCGCCCTGCGTTTCGATCAGGTACATATCATCAATTTCTGTGACACTGTCACGTCTTCTTTCCACGCGCATCGGGCTGTAGCTGTCGTTTACTGTATCAGCCCAGCGCACCCCGGGCCTGTCGCCCTGCCAGTCATAAACGCCCTTCCCGCTTTTTTTGCCCAGCCTGCCTGCCAGCACCAGCTCCTGCTGCACCAGCGAGGGCAGAAAACGACGCTCCTGCCAGAAGGCGTTAAATACCGAGCAGGTCACCGCGAAGTTCACGTCCTGACCAATCATGTCGGTCAGCTCCAGCGGACCCATCGGGAAGCCGCCGCCTTCGCGCAGGGCGGCGTCAATCACCTCCGGCGCAGCCACCTGCTCTTCCAGCGCGCGCCAGGCCTCGGAATAGAACGGACGCGCGACGCGGTTGACGATGAACCCCGGCGTCGACTGGCAGCGCACGGGCTGCTTGCCCCAGTTCAGCGCCAGCTCGCACAGCGCGTCGGCCACTTCCGGGGAGGTCGCCAGCCCGCTGACCACCTCCACCAGCTTCATGACCGGCGCCGGGTTGAAGAAATGCATCCCGGCGACGCGCTCAGGATGGTGGATGTCCGCAGCAATCGCCGTGACGGAGATCGAAGAGGTATTGCTGGTCAGCACCGTCTGCGGCGGGCAGATTTCCGCCAGCTGCGAAAACAGCGCCTTTTTAACCTCCAGCCGTTCCGAGGCCGCTTCAATCACCAGTTCGGCCGCGGAGAGCGCGTCGATATCCGTGACGGGAAGCAGCCGGGCGAGGATCTGGCTCCCGGCATCGGCGGAGAGTTTTCCGCGCGTCACCCGGGAGGCCAGACGCTGGCGGATCCCCTCGATAGCGCGGGATATCGCATCGCTGGAAATATCGTAGAGCAGCACCTGATGCCCGTGGCTGGCCGCCACTTCTGCAATCCCCGCGCCCATCGTGCCGCTGCCAATCACGGCGACAGTCCGTATGTTGAGCATCTTATTTCCCCGTAAAGTTAGGCGCGCGCTTCGCGAGGAAAGCGCTGACGCCCTCGCGGTAGTCGTCGCTGCGACCGGCCAGACGCTGATAGTCGCGCTCCAGGTCAAGCTGCGCGTCGAGGGTGTTGGTTTCCGCAGCATTGATCGCCTGCTTGATCAGGCCCAGGCCGAAGGTCGGCTGCGAGGCAAAGTGCAGCGCCATTTGCTGCGCCGTGGCGGAGAGCTGGTCGTCGTCCACCACCTGCCAGATCATCCCCCACGCCTGCGCCTGCTCGGCGCTGAGTTTGTCCCCGAGCAGCGCCAGCCCCATGGCGCGGGCGCGTCCGGCCACGCGCGGCAGCAGCCACGTGCCGCCGCAGTCCGGCACCAGGCCGAGCTTGCTGAAGGCCATCACGAAGTTGGCCGACCGGGCGGCAATCACCATGTCACAGCCGAGCGCCAGCGTAGCTCCCGCGCCAGCCGCCACCCCGTTAACCGCGCAGATGACCGGCTTCGGCAGCTTTGCCAGGCGGCGCACCAGCGGGTTGTAGAAGGTTTCCACGGACATCCCCAGATCCGGCGCCGGGCCGTTGGGGTCGACGTTACGGTCGTTCAGATCCTGACCGGCGCAGAACCCGCGTCCTGCCCCGGTGATCAGCAGGCAGCGGATGGCGTCATCGCGCTCGGCCTGCTTCAGGCACTCGGCAAGCTGCTGGTGCATCACGTCGTTAAAGCTGTTCAGACGCTCCGGACGGTTCAGCGTAATGGTCATTACGCCCTGTTCTACGTGACTGAGAATAAATTCCACAATTAGCGTCCTTTAAAGTCGGGGGTGCGTTTTTGTAAGAAGGCGTCGATACCTTCCCGGCGGTCTTCGGTGGCGGAAAGCAGCGTAAACAGCTGGCGCTCCTGCGCGAGCCCGGCCTGCAACGGCACCTCCTGCGACTGCCGCAGCGCCTGCTTCGCCGCCTGCAGCGCCAGCGGAGAGTGGCGCGCCATCAACGCCGCCTGCTTCAGGGCGTACTCTAGTGTCAGAGACGCCGGGAAGAGATCGCTCACCAGCCCGGCGCTCAGCGCCTGCTCTGCGGTAATACTCTCGCCGGTCAGCACCATTTTGCTGGCCAGGGATTTACCGACGCTGCGGATAAGACGCTGGGTGCCGCCCGCGCCGGGCATGATGCCCAGCGTGATTTCCGGCAGGCCGAAACGGGCGTTATCGCCAGCAATGATCACGTCGCACAGCAGCGCCAGCTCGCAGCCTGCGCCCAGCGCGAAGCCGTTCACGGCGGCAATCAGCGGTTTGTTAAACGCGTTAATGCGCGCCCACAGCTGCGGGCGGATATCGTTCAGGGTGGCGGGCAGGTCTTTCTCCGCCATTTCGTTGAGATCGGCCCCGGCGGCAAAGCAGCGCTCGCTGCCGTAAATCACGCAGACGGCGATGTCGGCATCCACGGCGGCAGCCTCAAGCTGTTCCGCAAGCTGCGCCAGCAGCGCATTGTTAAGGGCGTTGCGCGCCGCCGGACGGTTCAGCGTCAGCTGCAGCACGCGGCCATGACGGGTAACAATCAGTTCGCTCATGCCATCCCCTTCGCGTCAAAGTCGACAATCACGTCGGCGGTTAACGGCAGCGACTGACAGCTCAGTACGTACCCGGCGGCCAGCTCGTCCGGCTCCAGGCTGTAGTTGGTTGCCATGTCCACCTTGCCGCGCAGCACTTTGCATTTGCAGGTGGCGCACACGCCCCCCTTGCAGGCATACGGCAGATCCGCTCCCTGACGCAGGGCAGCATCAAGAATGCTTTCGTCGTCCGCCGTCAGGGTGATTTCACGGTCGCGCCCGTCCTGGCGCACGGTCACTTTTTGACCTTCCGCCTGCACGTGCACCGCGCGCTTAACGGTGATTCCGGAGGTGTTGAAGCGCTCAAGGTGAATGGATTTTTCCGGCATCCCCAGCGCTTTCAGCGTCGCTTCGGCGTCGTCCATCATCGCCGACGGGCCGCAGATAAATGCCTCGTCGTACTGGCAGAAGTTGATCAGGGTTTTCGCCAGCGCCTGCAGCTTTTCCCCGTCGATGCGGCCATAGAGCAGGTCGCTGTCCAGCCGCTCCTGGCTGAAGATGGAGACCAGCTGCAGCCGCTGCGGGTATTTGTCCTTCAGGTCCGCCAGCGCCTGGCGGAACATCATGCTCTGGCTGCTGCGGTTGCCGTAGATCAGAGTGAAATGGCTGTTGGATTCGGTCGAAAGCGTGGCGGAGATAATCGCCAGCATCGGGGTGATCCCGGAGCCTGCGGCAATTGCCAGGTAGTGGCCTTCACGTTCAGGCTGCGGCTGGTAGCCAAACTGCCCTTGAGGAACCATCACCTCCAGCGCCATGCCCGCTTTGATCTCATCCCGGGCATAGCGGGAGAAGCGCCCACCGTCGATGGCTTTGACCGCCACGCTGATCTCACCCGGCGCGGTGCTGCGGCAGATGGAGTAGCAGCGGCGCAGTTCGTCTTCGCCCAGCGTCGTTTTCAGGGTCAGGTGCTGGCCGGGGCGGAAGCGGTAGGCCTCCTGCAACGCCTGCGGCACCGCGAAGGTGATGGTTACCGCGTCGCGGGTTTCGGGTTCCACTTTTGCCACTGTTAATGAATGAAACGTTGTCATGGCAGCCTCAAATACATTTGAAATAGTCGAAGGGCTCGCGGCAGGTATTGCAGCGGTAGAGCGCTTTGCAGGCCGTCGAACCGAATTCACTGATAAGGGAGGTGTCGGTGCTGGCGCAGCGCGGGCAGCTCACCTCTGCCGGGGCGTGCGCATGGCAACTATGCCCCACGGGTGGGCTGATGCCGTACGCCCGCAGGCGCTCGCGCGCGTCGGCGGTCAGCCAGTCGGTAGTCCAGGCGGGTTCAAGCTGGAGCACGATGTGCACGGGAGTGAAGCCGTGCGCGGTCATCGCCTCTCGGATTGCCCCCAGCAGGTGTTCCGTTGCCGGGCAGCCCGAGTAGGTTGGCGTGAAGCCAATCACCCAGCCTTCCCCCTGCGCCTTCACGCTGCGCACCATGCCTAAATCGGTGATGGTTAACACCGGCACTTCCGGATCGGGGATCTGGCTTAACAGCGCCCAGATCTGCGGAATTTGCGCAGGCGCGATGTCGACGAGGCGTTGCATAGCGTTCTCCTTTACCACTGCTGACCGGGATACGCGCGCTGGAGATACTGCATTTCCGCCAGCATCGGACCCAGATGTTCGGTATGAAGCCCCTTCTTGCCCCCGGTGCGGTACGCCACCTCTGCGGGAACCTGCAGACAGGCTTCTTTCAGACCAGCAAACACTTCGCTTTCCCACGGCTGGCGCAGGGTTCGCGGATCCACCGCCACGCCGGCGTCAATCAGCTCAAGCTCGACCTCATCGGCGTCAAACAGCTCCGCTGTAAACCGCCACAGGCTGTCGATGGCCTGCTGCATTTTTTGCGCGGAGGTTTCGGTCCCGTCGCCCAGCCGCACCAGCCAGCCGCGGCTGAAGCGCAGGTGGTAGCGCGCCTCTTTAATCGCTTTGGCGGCGATGGCGGCAAGCTGGCCGTCGCGGCTCTGAGTCAGACGTTCGTACAGCGCCACGTTCCAGGCATCCATCAGGTACTGGCGGGCAATCGTGTCGGCGAAGCTGCCGTTCGGCTGCTCCACCAGCAGGACGTTGCGGAACTGGCGCTCGTCGCGGCCAAACGCCAGCGTGTCTTCATCGCCCTGGCCTTCTGATTGCGCGGCATAGGTCAGGAAATTGCGCGCCTGCCCCAGCAGGTCGAGGCCGATATTGGCGAGCGCGAGGTCAATTTCCAGTTCAGGCGCGTGGCCGCACCAGGCGCCGAGACGCTGGGAAAGTACCAGTCCGTTATCGCCCAGACGCAGGGCATAGGCAGTCACTGAGTTCATTCTTTGCCTCACATATGCTCGATGCCGTCGGGGATGGTGTAGAACGTAGGATGGCGGTAAACCTTGCTTTCCGCCGGGTCGAAGAACTCGCCGCTCTCTTCCGGCTGGGAGGCCACAATTTCACTCGCCTTCACTACCCAGATAGAACAGCCTTCGCTGCGGCGGGTGTAGGCATCACGGGCATTTTCCAGCGCCATGCGATCGTCGGCGGCATGCAGGCTGCCCACATGACGGTGGGATAACCCTTGTTTGCTGCGTACAAACACTTCGTACAGCGGCCAGTAGACATTGCTCATGGTTATTTCCTCTTATGCGGCCTGACGGGTACGTTGTTTTTCGGCGTGCGCCAGCGCGGCTTCCCGCACCCACGCCCCGTCGTCCCAGGCTTTGCGTTTCGCGGCCAGACGTTCGTGGTTACAGATGCCGCGCCCGTTAATGACCTCGTCAAACTCCTGCCAGTCGATCTCGCCGAAGCGGTAGTGACCGCTCTCTTCATCGAAACGCAGGTCCGGATCCGGCACCGTCATGCCGAGCATCTCCACCTGCGGCACCGTGTTGTCGACAAAGCGCTGGCGCAGCTCGTCGTTGCCAAAGCGTTTGATTTTCCAGGCCAGGCTGCGGGCGCTGTTCGGCGAGTTGTCGTCGTTCGGCCCGAACATCATCAGCGCCGGCCACCAGAAGCGGTTGATGGCGTCCTGCAGCATCTGACGCTGATCCTCACTGCCCTGCGCCAGCGCCATGCAGGCTTCAAAGCCCTGACGCTGGTGGAAGCTCTCTTCTTTACAGATTTTCACCATCGCCCGGGCATACGGGCCGTAGGAGGTACGGCACAGCGCCACCTGGTTGACGATGGCCGCGCCGTCCACCAGCCAGCCGATCACGCCGATATCGGCCCAGCTCAGGGTCGGATAGTTGAAGATGGAGGAGTATTTCATCTTGCCGTCGAGCATCTTCTGGTAGATGTCTTCCCGCGCGCAGCCCAGCGTTTCCGCCGCGCTGTAGAGGTAAAGCCCGTGTCCGGCTTCGTCCTGCACCTTCGCCAGCAGGATCGCTTTTCGGCGCAGCGTCGGCGCGCGGGCTATCCAGTTCCCTTCCGGGAGCATGCCGACAATTTCGGAGTGCGCGTGCTGACCAATCTGGCGGATCAGCGTTTTACGGTAGGCTTCCGGCATCCAGTCCTGAGGCTCAATCGCCGTCTCCTGCGCTATGCGCTGCTCAAACCGTTGTTCTTGCGTCACGTCATCACCTTTATGATTCGTTAGTTTGCAAATCAAAGCGAAATGTTGAATCACTTTGCTTTTTAAAAGTTACACAAAGGTTAAATACAACCCCAAGAATTGTTTCCCGGTTTTGTGATGTTGCTCGCAAGGCTTTCACTCCAGGCCTTTTACAAAGCGCCTTTACGCGACGCGATTCGGCAAGTCAGATCACAACGTTAACAATTCATTAAAAACACAGCTTGATTTTTATGATTCACGATCAAACTATTAATGGTGAAATCACGAAACATTTGGAGATAAGCGATGCAGCAGTTAGCCAGCTTCTTGTCCGGTACCTGGCAGTCTGGCCGGGGCCGCGAACGCGCGATTCATCACGCCATCAGCGGCGAAGCACTCTGGGAAGTGACCAGCGAAGGGCTGGACATGGCGGCCGCCCGTCGCTATGCCATTGAGCATGGGGGCGAGGCATTGCGCGCCATGACCTTTATTGAACGTGCCGCCATGCTGAAAGCGGTGGCGAAACACCTGCTCGGCGAAAAAGAGGCGTTTTATGCCCTGTCCGCCCAGACGGGCGCGACGAAGGCGGACAGCTGGGTCGATATTGAAGGCGGCATCGGCACCCTCTTCACATACGCCAGCCTGGGCAGCCGCGAGCTGCCGGACGACACGCTGTGGCCGGAAGATGAGCTAATCCCGCTGTCGAAAGAAGGCGGCTTTGCGGCGCGCCACGTTCTGACCTCGAAATCCGGCGTGGCGGTACACATCAACGCCTTCAACTTCCCCTGCTGGGGAATGCTGGAAAAACTCGCGCCGACCTGGCTTGCCGGGATGCCCGCCATCATCAAGCCCGCCACCGCTACCGCGCAGGTGACGCAGGCGATGGTCAAATCCATCGTGGACAGCGGACTGGTGCCGGACGGCGCCATCAGCCTGATTTGCGGCGGCGCGGGCGATCTGCTCGACCAACTCGACAGCCAGGACGTGGTGACCTTTACCGGCTCCGCCAGCACCGGACAGAGCCTGCGCGTGCACCCGAATATTGTGGCGAATTCGATTCCGTTCACCATGGAAGCCGACTCCCTGAACTGCTGCGTGTTGGGTGAAGACGTCACGCCGGAGCAGCCGGAGTTTGCCCTGTTCATTCGGGAGGTGGTCCGCGAGATGACCGCCAAGGCCGGGCAGAAATGTACCGCCATTCGCCGGATTATCGTCCCGCAAAGCCAGGTTGATGCCGTCAGCCAGGCGCTGATTGCCCGTCTGGAAAAGGTGGTGATGGGCGACCCGGCGCAGGAAGGGGTGAAGATGGGGGCGCTGGTCAACGCTGAACAGCGCGCAGACGTGCAGGAGAAAGTGGATCGGCTGGTCGCCGCAGGCTGCCAGATCCGTCTGGGCGGCAAAGCGGATTTGCAGGCCGCGGGGGCGTTCTTCCCGCCGACCCTGCTGTTCTGCCCGCAGCCGGATGAAACCCCGGCGGTGCACGATACCGAAGCCTTCGGCCCGGTCGCCACGCTGATGCCGTATCGCAGTGCAGAGCACGCCATGCAGCTTGCCCGCGCGGGCGGCGGCAGCCTGGCGGGGACGCTTGTCACCGCAGACCTGAACATTGCCCGCCAGTTTATTGCCGGCGCGGCACGCGCCCACGGGCGAATTCAGATCCTTAACGAAGAATCATCAAAAGAGTCTACCGGCCACGGCTCCCCGCTTCCTCAGCTAATGCACGGCGGCCCTGGCCGCGCGGGCGGCGGCGAAGAGCTGGGCGGCCTGCGCGCGGTGAAGCACTACCTGCAGCGCACCGCGATTCAGGGTAGCCCGACGATGCTGGCCGCCATCGGCAAACAGTGGGTGCGTGGCGCAGCGGTGCAGGAAGATCGCGTCCATCCGTTCCGTAAATACTTTGAGGAACTGCAGCCGGGCGACAGCCTGCTGACGCCTCGCCGCACGCTGACGGAGGCGGACATCGTCAATTTTGCCTGCCTGAGCGGCGACCACTTCTACGCCCATATGGACAAGATCGGCGCGGCAGAGTCGATCTTTGGCGAGCGCGTGGTGCACGGCTACTTCCTGATTTCCGCCGCGGCGGGACTGTTCGTTGATGCAGGCGTCGGGCCGGTGATTGCCAACTACGGCATGGAAAACCTGCGCTTTATCGAGCCGGTCAAGCCGGGCGACACGATCCAGGTGCGTCTGACCTGCAAGCGCAAAACGCTGAAGAAACAGCGTACCGCCGAGGAAAAACCGACCGGCGTGGTGGAATGGGCGGTAGAGATTTTCAACCAGCACCAGCAGGCCGTGGCGCTCTACTCCATTCTGACGCTGGTGGCGCGCCAGCGGGGTGATTTCAGCTAACGTTCTCCCTCATCCTGACCCTCTCCCCAACGGGGAGAGGAGATTGCTCTGCACGACCTGTGATTTATCTCAGCGCCTTTTTTAACCTGGCAAGACCAACAAATAACCTGGCAGATGCAGGCAAACGCTTTTCTCAGGCGCCTGTCAGGATAAGGCTGTCACAACACAATAAACCCTAAAAACACAACAAGATGAGGTCTACGATGGGAAGCAATTCTTCTTTTTCTGCCCGTAGAACGGCACTGGCCATGGCCGTTGCGCTCTGTTGCGCCTGGCAATCCCCTGCTTTCGCCCACGGCAGCGAGGCGCATATGGTCCCGATGGACAAAACACTGCAGGATTTTGGCGCGGACGTTCAGTGGGATGATTACGCACAGATGTTCACCATTGCGAAAGACGGCGCCTTCGTGAAGGTCAAACCGGGCGCAAAGACGGCCATCGTCAACGGTCACCCCCTCAAGCTTGAAGTGCCGGTAGTGATGAAGGACAAAAAAGCCTTTATCTCAGAGACCTTCATCAACGATGTTTTCCAGTCTGGTCTTGACCAGACCTTCCAGGTTGAAAAACGCCCTCACCCGCTAAACGCGCTGACGGCGGACGAAATTAAGCAGGCTGTCGGGGTTGTGAAAGCCTCTGCGGATTTTAAACCCAATACCCGCTTTACCCAGATCGCCCTTGCGGAACCAGAGAAAGCCAAAGTGTGGGACTTTGTGCTCAACGGTACGGCAGTGGACGCCCCTCGCCAGGCAAAGATCGTCATGCTCGACGGCAAGCACGTTATCGAAAGCGTAGTGGACCTGAAGGATAAAAAAATCCTGCGCTGGGAGCCGGTGAAGGACGCGCACGGCATGGTGCTGCTGGATGATTTCACCGCGGTTCAGCAGATCATTAACGAGAGCTCGGAGTTTGCCGAGGTGCTTAAAAAACACGGCATCACCGACCCGAAAAAAGTGATCACCACGCCGCTTACCGTCGGCTACTTCGACGGTAAAGACGGCCTGAAGCAGGAAGATCGCCTGCTTAAGGTGGTGAGCTATCTGGACGTCGGCGACGGCAACTACTGGGCCCACCCGATCGAGAACCTCGTGGCCGTGGTCGATCTTGAGCAGAAAAAAATTCAGAAGATTGAAGAAGGTGCCGTTGTGCCGGTTCCGATGACTCCGCGCCCCTATGACGGCCGCGACCGTGTCGAGACGCCGAAAAAGCCGCTCGACATCATTGAGCCGGAAGGCAAAAACTACACCATTACCGGCGACATGGTGCACTGGCAGAACTGGGATTTCCACCTGAGCCTGGATTCCCGCGTCGGCCCGATGATTTCGACCGTCACTTACAACGACAACGGGAAAAAGCGTCAGGTGATGTATCAGGGATCGCTCGGCGGCATGATTGTCCCGTACGGCGATCCGGACGTGGGCTGGTACTTCAAGGCCTATCTCGACTCCGGCGACTACGGCATGGGCACCCTGACCTCGCCGCTGGTGCGCGGTAAAGACGTGCCGTCCAACGCCGTGATGCTCAACGAAACCATCCCGGACTACACCGGCACGCCGATGGAGATCCCACGCGCGATCGCCATTTTCGAACGCTACGCGGGGCCAGAATATAAACATCAGGAGATGGGCAAGCCGAACGTCAGCGCCGAACGCCGCGAGCTGGTGGTGCGCTGGGTGAGTACCGTGGGCAACTACGATTACATCTTCGACTGGGTGTTCCACGAAAACGGCACCATCGGCATTGACGCCGGTGCAACGGGTATCGAGGCGGTGAAAGGCGTGCAGGCGAAAACCATGCATGACGCCACCGCCAAAGACGACACAAAGTACGGCACGCTGATCGATCATAATATCGTGGGCACCACGCACCAGCACATCTATAACTTCCGTCTTGATATGGACGTGGACGGCATCAACAACAAGCTGGTGGCGATGGATCCGGAGGTGAAGCCGAATACCGCCGGCGGCCCGCGCACCAGCACCATGCAGGTCAATCAGTACGATATTGATACCGAACAGCAGGCGGCGCAGAAGTTTGACCCAGGCACCATCCGACTGCTGAGCAACACCAGCAAGGAGAACCGCATGGGCAACCCGGTCTCGTACCAGATTATCCCTTACGCGGGCGGTACCCATCCGGTGGCGACAGGCGCGAAATTTGCCCCGGACGAGTGGATCTACCATCGTCTGAGCTTTATGGATAAACAGCTGTGGGTGACGCGTTACCACCCGGACGAGCTGTATCCGGAAGGGAAATTCCCTAACCGCTCCATCCACGATACGGGTCTGGGCCAGTACAGCAAGGATAACGAGTCGCTCAACGATCAGGATGACGTGGTCTGGATGACCACCGGTACCACCCACGTGGCGCGCGCTGAGGAGTGGCCGATTATGCCGACGGAATGGGTGCATACCCTGCTTAAACCGTGGAACTTCTTCGACGAGACGCCAACGCTCGGGAAGAAAAAAGACGAAAAATAACCATCCGCCGGGCAATTGCCCGGTTTTTTTTGCCCTGGCGTTTGAGGATCGTCCTGGCTTGCTTATAGTTACTGATATATCACCAGCATGATTTTTCCCCCGGACGGGAAAGGGCTTTATGGAAAAAAGAAAAAAACCGACACTTGAGCGAGCAACCTGGCCGACGCGCCACGCCATGGTTATGCACGGGCTGGCGATGAACCTGCCCTGGCTGGCTTTCGTCAACATCAGCTTCGCCGTGATGATTCTGCTGCGCCATGTTCTGCTTAACGCCAGCGATCCCCTTTATCCCCACTTGCCGCATATGATGAAAATGGTCGACGCTTCGATGCTCGGCATTATTATCCTCTCGTCTGCACTGATCCTTATGGGCTGGCGGCGCATCGCCGGTATCAGCGTAGTGCTGTGTATCTGTAGCGCTATCTGGTCGATATCATGCTTCTGGTTCATCACCGATTTACTGCTGCCCCACGTCTGGCCGCTGTGCGTTATTTTATTACTCGCTGGGTTAACGGCCCTCTACTTTTACCCTGTGGGGTTGCTCGCCTTCGTGCTCCCGCTCTGGATAACCCTGCCGATTGCAAGCTGGGTACTGAATGATGGCCTTAATCTTCACTTCGTTATCATCTGGAGCGTCTTTTCGCTGATCCTGATCTGCGGGCGCTTCATCCTCTTAAGCTGGTTTGACGAGGCCTGGCGACGTAACCAGCAAAACCAGCTGCTGATCTCACGACTGGATGCGCTGGCGCATCAGGATCCGTTAACCACAACCGCCAACCGCCGGAAGATGGAGGTGGTGCTGGAGAACGCGGTTGAGCAGAAGAAACCGTTCTCGCTGATTATGCTGGATATTGACTATTTCAAACGCTACAACGACACCTACGGTCACCAGGCGGGTGACGACTGTCTGACGCGCGTGGCGCGGGTATTGAAGCAGTCAGTGCGAACGCCCGACGATGTGGTGTCACGCTACGGCGGCGAGGAGTTTGTGGTGATCCTGTTTAACTGCCCGGAAAATATCGCGGAAAAAGTTGCGGTACGCATTCAGGACGGCCTGCGCGCGGAGTCGATACCGCACAGCGCGTCATCCGTCAGCGATCGTGTCACCGTGAGTATGGGGATTGCGGGCATGGTCGAGGGGCTTGCGGGTACCGAGATTATTGCCCGCGCCGATGCGGCGCTGTACCGGGCGAAAGAGGCCGGGCGGGATCGGTGGTCGCTGTAAATAAAGCCGGGTGGCGGCTACGCCTTACCCGGCTTGTTTTTTAATACCGCACGCAAACCGACTTGGTTTCGCACCAGCCGTCCAGCCAGTCCGGGCCAAAATCACGTCCGGTGCCGGACTGCTTCATCCCACCGAACGGCAGGTTGGCGTCAATCAGCGTATGGCTGTTCACCCACACGGTGCCCGCCTGCAGCCGGTCGGTGTACTCCAGCGCCTTGCTGATATTCTGCGTCCAGACGCTGGCCGTCAGGCCATATTCGGTGTCGTTCGCCAGCTGCAGCGCCTCTTCCCCGTCGGCGACGCGTACCAGGTTGACCACCGGACCAAACACCTCTTCTCGGGTTAACCGCAGCGCGGCATCCGGGTTCACCACCAGCGTAGGCGACACGTAATAGCCTTTGCCCTCCGGGCCGCGGTTACCGACGATCAGCTCCGCGTTGCGGGACGTCGCCTCGTCGAGGAAGGTCTGCACCTTATCGCAGTGGGCGCGCGACACCAGCGGGTTGATAAACGCCTCCGGCGACATGCCCGGCCCGACGCTCAGGGATTTAACCGCCTGTTCGAACCCGCTCACCAGCGTGTCAAACAGCGGCGCTTCAATGTAGATGCGCGAGCTCGCCGCGCACACCTGCCCCTGGTTCAGGAAGCTGCCGGTCATTAATCCTTCTATCACCCACGCGGGGTCCGCATCCTTCAGCACGATGGCCGGGTTTTTCCCGCCCAGCTCCAGGGTCACCCCGGTTAGCGTGTCCGCCGCCGCGCGGGCAATTTGCTTACCCGTTGCCGTTGAGCCGGTAAAGCTCACCTTCGCAATATGCGGGTGCGAGGTCAGCGCTGCGCCACACACCGCGCCGCTGCCGGTTACTACGTTGAACACCCCGTCCGGGATGCCCGCTTCGCTGGCCAGCTCCGCCACGCGCAGCAGGGTCAGCGGCGTGGTTTCAGACGGCTTAATGACGATAGAGCAGCCCGCGGCCAGCGCTGGCATCACTTTCCACATCCCGATCATCAGCGGGAAGTTCCAGGGCACAATCCCGGCCACCACACCAACCGGCTCCTTACGCGTCCACGCCTGGTAGCGCGCACCCTGCGGCAGCGGGATGGAAAGATCGAGGGTTTTGCCCGCAATTTTGGTGGTCAGCCCGGCGGTATAGCGCATCCAGTTAAGGGTGCAGCCCACTTCAAAAGCCCGGGAGATGTTAATTGATTTGCCCTGCTCCAGCGTTTCAAGCTGGGCCAGCTCCTCGCAGTGCTGTTCGACCAGATCGGCGAAATGGAGCAGGATCCGCTCGCGCTCAGCCGGCAATTTTCCGGCCCAGCTGCGGGCGACAAACGCGCGCCAGCCGGACATAACGGCCCGGTCAACGTCATCGACGCTGGCATCGGCGGTCGAGGCAATCACCTCGCCCGTGGCCGGGTTGTAGACGTTCAGCCGTTTTTCGCTGTCCGACGCGGCCTGACGCCCTTCAATCCACAGGCCGTGGTGTCGGTCTAAAAACTGCTGCACGGCAGGCAGAACAGCCACCTGTGATTCAGACATAGGATACTCCTTCGTTATTCTTCGCAGGGTGTTCATCCAGTCTAAGAGGGGTTTTGCATTCTCGCTTTTGTCTCTGTGACATTCGCTTTGCCACCTGTGACAGGTGCCGCAAATCGCGATAATCGCCGCTTATATCGCTGTTACCGGTGAGTGTTCTTTCCTATAGTCAGCCTCATAGCTCTGACAAAATGCAACACAAATGCAACAATGCGAAAACGTTGACGGTGCAGCGAGAGAAACGATGGCGTGTGCAAGCGAGCAGGAACAGTATCAGCAGTGGCTGGCGCAAATTAACCAGGTTTGCGGGCGTTTTAACGCGCAGCCCACCGAGGGAAAGTTCTACGGCGAGCTGGAGACCAGCTACGCGCGCAGCCTGAAGCTCAGTACCGTCACCGCCGGCGGCGTTAACCTGTTCCGCTCCCGACGAGAGATCGCACAGAGTAATGATGCCTGGTTCTACACCGTCTTCCAGCTTGAAGGCAGCGCGCAAATTGAGCAGGATGAGCGTCGCGCGGTGCTCAGAACCGGGGATATCACGCTGATTGACGCCTCTCGTCCCTGCTCGATCAACTGGCTGGAAAAGTCCCGCCAGATTTCGCTGCTGGTTCCCCGTCAGATTATCGAACAGCAGTGCCGCTTTCAGGAGGTAAGCTGCGCGCTCGCCTTTTCCCGCACCTTACCCACGGTACAGCTGAGCCATCGCCTGCTGATGGAAAGTATGAACAACCGCGACCTGAGTGACCGGGAGAGTGAAGCGGCGCTTGAGGCGATGGTCTGCCTGCTGCGCCCCGCGTTCCAGCAGCGCGACGTGATTCAGCCGCGCAAGGAGCGCCAGTTCCAGCACGTTGTGGCGCTGATTGATGACCATATTCAGTCTGAATCGCTGCGTCCGGAATGGATTGCCGCCGAGAGCGGAATGTCCGTACGCAGCCTCTACCGCATGTTTGCCGAGAAGGGGCTGGTGGTAGCGCAGTACATTAAAAACCGTCGTCTGGATCTCTGCGCGCAGGAATTGCAGTCAACCGGCGACGATGAAAAGCTGGCGGGCATTGGCTACAGCTGGGGATTCACCGACCATAGCCACTTTTCAACGGCCTTTAAGCAGCGTTTTGGCGTCTCGCCGGGTGAATACCGCAAGCGCTACCGCTAGCTATTTTTTCAGCCACTTACCGTTAATGCCCTTCACGTACTCGCCCGGCTGCGCGCGGGCCACCAGCTTTTGCCCCGCCATTTTCGCCACTTCATCAACCGGCAAATTATTGCTGTCGGCCAGCTTCTGATAGCTCTCCGTGCGCGCCGCGTTAATGCGATTCACCAGCTCCAGCGTTTCGGCATCCTGTTGGATCGGAGCAAGATAGCCGCTCAGGGTTTCCCCCACGCGCCCCTGCGCGCGGGCATCGTTTAAGGTCAGCGCAGCCGCCTGCACGTTTATACTCAGGGCCAGTAAAATCAACGCTAATCGTTTCATGGCATCCTCAGAACAGATCGCTGCGCGATTTCAGCAGGGCTTCAACGTCTTTATCGACCTTGATGTGGATCTCGTGTTCGATTTTGACATTCATATTGATGGTAATCGGCTCCTTTGGCGCAGCGACTTCAATGCGCGGCGTACAGCCGGTCAGTAGCGCGGCAACGGTGAGCGCACCAGCCATCTTTTTCATTGTTGTTCCTCACTTTCCTTGCCAGTCGAACTGCGGAGACCGGGAATCGCCGCGTGTTGCTCAAACCAGGTTTGCAGGTTGTCGCCAAAACGCAGGCTGCGCCACAGGGTAAAGACATTCTCGTCATGGGTGTAGTTCAGATTGACGGAGCTGCTTTTGCCGTCCACGCGGCTGGTCCCCTTGATGGTCGCCTGCATGGTTAATTCACCCAGGTTATCTAAATTGATTCTCGTCCACGACTGCGAAATTTCCATGTAGCGGAGCCAGTTAATCGCTGCGCCCGCGACCATATTATCCTTCACGATGGCGTCTGCCGTATCTTTGTCGATGCGCAGCGTCATTGGCCCCGGGTTGGTCAGCCAGCCATCTTTAATGATCCATTTTTCATTGTCCAGCCAGAACGGCAGCGCCCCGCTCACCGGGCCCGACAGGGTAAACTGCTTCGGGTTGACGGCGCTGATCAGCTCGCTTGAGGAGATATTGTCCACGCGCAGCAGGGCCGGATCGTGCTGCGGCATCCGCAGTTGCTGCATGGTGATCTTCCCGCCGAGCGTTTCTACCTTAACGTTGGTGAGAAGCAGCGGGTTGTCCTCCGTCCAGGGGTAATTTCCCTGCAGGTCCGCGGTAATGTTGCGCGCGGTCACCAGGTTTTCCACTTCGCCAATGCGCAACGTGACCGGGCCGCGCGTGCCCAGGGACCAGGTTCCCTCGCTGAAGCGGAACGGCAGCACAAAATCGACGCCGTTGATCTGGTTGTCCGGCATCCAGGCGCTGCCGGATTTCAGCACGCCGTGTCCGCCCGCCTCAAAGCCCTGATCGGGGGCCGCCGAGAAGGCAACCTGCGCATAGAGTTCTCCGTCACGCAGCGTCATTTTCCAGTCCGGCGGGACCAGCGGCTGGAAGACGGTGAGCGACTGTTTCGGCCACCAGGCCTGCCCGCGAAGGCGCACGCCATCCCAGCGTCCGTTCACCTGTACCGGGCCGATGCTGTCCGCATGGAGGTCGCCCTTAAACTGAAAAACAGTCGGGTCGGTACCGTCGACGCTGAAGGTCAGGACCGAAGGCGGCAATACGCTGCCGCCGGAGAACCGGGTTTGCCCGGCATTCAGCGACAGCGCGCCGCTGAATGCGGGTTTTTCGGCATCGCGCAGCCAGCGTACAGGCCGATCCAGCACAAGCCGCGGCTTGCTGACCTCCATGGTGCCGTACTGGAGCTTGTCAAAACCGGTGGAGAGCGCCGTCAGCTCAATAAGGTTGTCTCGCCACTCGCCTTTCCCGGCGACATCCCAGCGGGCATGCATCGGCGTAAAGCCGCCTTTTCCCCAGTAGCGCCACTGCCACAGGCCGTTATCAGGCAAAAAGTCGTTGGCCTGACCGTCCAGGTGGAGTTCAAAACCGCCCATCTCGTTTTCATGGGCACGCAGAATAGCCTGCAGACGCCCGTCCACGCCCTTCTGGGTGAGCTTCACGCCCGCCAGCGGCCAGCGGATTTCATCGATATCGAGTGAGTCAATAATGCGCCCGCGCGAGCGGAGCAGCGCGCCGGGCTCAAAAGCAAGCTGCGGTTCATACAGGCTGCCGGTCAGTGTGGCGGGCAATTTGGCGTAAAGAATGAGATCGTTTTGCTTCGCCTCGCCGCTCAGATGCAGCGGCATGTTGCTGTTTTCCATGCTGAGCCTGCCGGGCCCAATGTTCAGTACCGCGTTACCTTTACCCGCATCGCCTTGCGTCAACACGTTCAGTCGTCCGGTCAGGGTGGCTTTCTCCAGCCCCTGCTGCCAGTTGTCGGCGCGAAGGGACACCCGCCCGCTCAACGGCATACCCGAAAGATCCCAGTTCCAGCGCCCGTCGCTGATGTTCAGCTGTTCCGCCGTGATCTGCCACGGCAGGTCGAGAAGCGGATCGGGGTTATCCCGCGCCATCACCACCAGCTGTCCCTCATTGTCTTCCCAGTCGAGATCGGCATCGACCAGAGACGTTAACTGTGGCACGTTAAAGGTCGCGACCGCGTGGCCTTTCACCGGCACGCCGTCCGGCACCAGCGGCAAAGTGAACTCGCCCACCAGCTTAATCGGCTGCGGCTGGTCAGGGAGCTGAACATCAAACTGGCTGACCGAGAGCGTCTGGCCGCGAAGCGTGCCTTTGATGCTGACCTGTTCGCCTCTGTAAGCGATCTCCTGGCTGGAGGGCGTCAGTGACGCATTAAGCTCGCCCTGCCACTGCTGCCAGGGCGAGAGCGTCAGACGGTGAATGGTGAGCCAGGTATTGGGCAACACAGCCTGCCACTGGGCCAGCGTTTTGGGGGCGACCGTTGAGGGTGCAGACTGGGGAATTTTGCTCAGGCAGACGGTGTTAAGATCCAGCGCACCGATATCCAGTTTCCAGCGGCTCGGATGTGACAGCGTCACGTTCTCGATGCGGGCAATTTCGCAGTCTTCCACCAGATAGCGAAGATCGGGGATCACCAGCGCGTGGCGAGTCAGTTTTGGGCTTTCTTCGAAAGCAATGCGCGTCCCGAGGGGGAGCCAGATCCCGGCGAGCGTCGGCACCCACTGGGCGAGCGTCATCAGCAGCGTCAGCGGCACCAAAATCAACAGCAGTAAAACCGCAATGGCGGCTTTGTATTTACCCTTCATGGGCAGTTAATGTCCTGATTTTTCAAAAGAATTAAGCCGGCAATGCCGAATATTGTCGCATGTTTGGCCAGTCAGTTGTAGAGAATGCCATTTTTAAGGATAGATGCTCTAGAATAATTGATAGAACTTATTGAATTCAATAATATTTTAGAAATTGTAAGATAATTTTAATCATGCTAACGTGAATGCAAAATCACTGGAGAAAGTCTTATGAAACTCGCGGTATATAGCACAAAGCAGTACGACAAAAAGTATCTGCAACATGTTAACGAAGCTTACGGGTTTGAGCTTGAATTTTTCGACTTTCTGCTGTCCGAAAAAACCGCCAAAACGGCGCACGGCTGTGAAGGCGTCTGCATTTTTGTTAACGATGACGGCAGTCGTCCGGTGCTGGAAGAGTTGAAAAAGCAGGGAGTGAAGTATATCGCCCTGCGCTGCGCCGGCTTCAACAACGTGGATCTCGACGCGGCAAAAGAGCTGGGTCTGAAGGTGGTTCGCGTCCCGGCGTACTCCCCGGAAGCGGTAGCAGAACATGCGATTGGCATGATGATGTCGCTCAACCGTCGTATTCACCGCGCTTATCAGCGTACGCGTGACGCCAACTTCTCGCTCGAAGGGCTGACTGGCTTTACCATGTACGGCAAAACCGCGGGCGTGATCGGCACCGGTAAAATTGGCGTGGCTGCCCTGCGCATTCTGAAAGGCTTCGGCATGCGTCTGCTGGCATTCGATCCGTACCCGAGCGCCGCAGCGCTGGATCTGGGCGTGGATTACGTCGACCTGCCGACACTGTTCTCGCAGTCCGACGTGATCTCCCTGCACTGCCCGCTGACGCCGGAAAACTACCACCTGCTTAACCAGGCGGCGTTTGACCAGATGAAAGACGGCGTGATGATCATCAACACCAGCCGCGGCGGTCTGGTGGATTCTCAGGCCGCTATCGAAGCGCTGAAAACCCAGAAGATTGGCGCGCTGGGGATGGACGTGTATGAGAACGAGCGCGATCTGTTCTTTGAGGACAAGTCTAATGACGTCATCCAGGACGACGTGTTCCGTCGCCTCTCAGCCTGCCATAACGTGCTGTTTACCGGACACCAGGCGTTTCTGACCGCCGAAGCGCTGATCAGCATTTCGGAAACCACGCTGGGGAATCTTCAGCAGTTAGAAAAGGGTGAACCGTGCCCTAACGAACTGGCTTAACTGCGACGCCGGGTGGGGCTAAGCCTCATCCGGCGCGTTTGTTTCCCAGCTTCGGTGAGCAACGCGCCACCAGAGCAGGACGGCGGCCAGCGCAATCGCGCTCAGGACACTGAATGCCGTCGCAAACGAGTAATGACCGGCGATAGTGCCGGTTAACGCCGGGCTCATGGCTGCCCCCACTCCCTGCATCAGCATCACCACACTCTGCCCGGCATTAACGTGCCCGCTTCCGCGCAGCAGCACCACAATAAACGACGGTACGACGACACCCAGGATCCCGGCGGCGAGACCGTCGAGAATTTGTACCGGGATCATCATTAACGGCGCGTCGGTCGATGCCGCCAGCGCCGCGCGCACCGGCATAACCAGCAGCGCCAGCATAATTAAGCGCCAGTAGCCGTAGCGTTCTATTCGGCCTGCAACCCAGATGGCAACGGGGATCATCACCGCCTGCGAGATGATGACGGTGCCTGCCGCGTACAGGCCAGGGTTGACCGAGGCGGGTGCCGCGGCCACCCTCATGCTCAGCATCGGCAGCAGTGCGGCATTCGCCAGGTGGAACAGCAGTAGCGTCAGTCCGGTCACAAACAGCGCCCGGTTTTTAATCAGCACCGCGAAGCCGGGGACAGGAACGCTACCTGAGGATGAAAGCCCTCGCGCCGCATCGTTATCAATGTCCCCGTTGCGGATGGCAAGCAGCGCGCAGAGCGTCAGCAGCGTCGTGCAGGTCATCAGCAGGAAAATCCCCCCGACGCCCCAGTACCAGGCAATGCCGCCTGCTATCACTGCGGTGACAAAATTGCCGCCGTGATTAAACGCCTCATTTTTGCCCATCTGCGCGCTGAACCCGCGCTGGCCGGTCAGGCCCAGCGTAATCCCGGCGATGAGCGGCCCGACAAACGCCGCGCAGATGCCGGTGACCATTTGTGAGACGGCAACAACGCTGGTCTGCTGGCTAAACCAGAGCAGCAGCGTACTCAGGGTGATCAAAGTGCAGAGCAGCGCCAGCGCGGAGCGTTTGTTCCGCGAAGTGTCAGTAATTACCCCCGCCGGGAGCGTAGCCAGCAATCCCGCCAGCCCACCGGCAGTCATCAGGATGCCGATATCATCGGGGCTCCAGTGGCGTTCTGTCAGAAAGATACCGAGAAAAGGACCAAGGCCATCACGGACATCCGCAATGAAAAAACTTGTCAGGCATAACGCCCGCAGCGAACGAAGAGACATACTTCCTGCCTGTAAATTATCCGGCTCGCGTTTCGCGATGACCCGCGTCCAGACGATCGTACAATAAAATTAAAAATGTAGCGTAGCGCTGCTTATTGAAAATCAGATGACGGCCCAAAAGACCGGATTAACCAGGGAGGCTACGCGTCACACCAGCCTCCAACGAGCTGTAGCAAAATGTGAATAGCCGCCGGGAACATCAACAGGAAGAGTAAAACTGTCACCACAGCAATCGCCATCAGAAACTCCTTTTAAATTTTTCGTTTTACGAAATCGTAGTCAGTATTTTTAAATTGTCACTGACGCTCGGCTATTTTCTTCATTATTCACGGGGACGCCCCTTTTTATTAGCGCCCCCGTTGCTGGTTTGATTAAAATTCGCGTTTAAAACGCCGGAGCTTTACCTTTTGATTATGCTTTTGCTGCTCAAATAGCAAAGTTTTCCGTCATCTGCTTCAGTGCCCTGGACTGCTCGGTCAGCGCCTGCGATGCCGCTGCGGACTGCTCAACGAGCGCCGCATTACCCTGCGTCACGCCATCCATCTGGGTGACAGCAGCGCTGATTTGCATGATGCCCTGCATTTGCTCAACCGAGGCCATTGAAAGACTGTCCATAGTTTCAGCAAGCGTAGCCACGTTGCTCGCAGCCCGCAAAATCGTCTCTGCCGTTCTGGATGCCACCGACACACCGTTATCGACATCCTCAACGGCATGCTCAATCAGCGCCCCAATTTCTTTGGACGCCGTTGCGCTGCGCTGAGCGAGATTTCTGACTTCCGTCGCCACCACGGCGAAGCCACGACCATGCTCGCCGGCACGTGCAGCCTCGACCGCCGCATTCAGCGCCAGAATATTAGTCTGGAAAGCAATCCCTTCTATAACGCTGGTGATTTCCTTTATCTTCAGGGCGTTAGCCGAGATATTCTGCATCGTTTCGCTCATTTCGCCCACGGCAGACTCACCTTCACGTGCCAGTGCTTCCGTCTTTCTTGCTGACGTTGCCGTATGCTCCGCGACCTCGGTATTGTTCCGAACGGTCATCGTCAACTGTTCCATGCTGGCGGCAGTCTGCTGCAACGCCGCCGCCTGCTCCTCGGTACGAGACGATAACTCCATATTGCCCTGCTCGATCTCACCGGCAGCCAGATCCACCGACGTCGCGGCCTCTTTGATTTCCGTGACAAGGGTTTTCAACTGGGTCTGCATGTTGTCCAGAGCCGCAAGCAGCGTGCCGGTTTCATCCATCCGGGTAATACGTATGGTTGAGGTGAGATCGCCAGCGGCAATGGTGTTCGCCGTATTCACGGCCTGCTTTAGCGGTCGGAGAATACTGCGCGACAGCAAAATGCCCGTCAGCAGCGCGGTGACAACCGCCGCAATCATTCCCAGGATTATCATCATGCGCGTACGGAAGCGTTCTTCAGCCAGTCGGGTTTGACGTTCAGCCATAATGCGGTACTCGTCGTTCAACGCTTGCTGAATAACACCCCGCATGGCGTCCATTTGCTCTTTTCCGGTATTACGCTCCAGGCTACTGATGAACGCATCCATATCTTCCCCCCCGCGGGATACGCTCTCTCTTCGCTGGATTAACGGCAGTGCAAATGATCTTTTCCAATCTTCTTCAAGCCTGGAGAGGGTGGTTAATTTTTGCTGCTGCGACGGGTTATCACGCGTAAGCCCTGCAATTTCGTCAACTTTGCTTTTAAACCTCTCATCCCCCTGCGTGAAGGGTTGAAGAACGTCCTGATTGCCGGTGAGCGCAAAACCGCGAATGCCGGTTTCCATGTTGATCAGGTTTTCGGTTACGGAGCGAAGGTTATCGACCACTTTATAGCTATGAACGTTGAGCTTGCTGACGGCCGTCACTCTGTCAAAGCTCAAATAGAGCAGCCCGCAGACGACGGACATTAAAACCACAATTGCGCCAAATGCTATGGTAAGCCGGGTGCCGATGTTGAGATTTTTAAACATGACTCTTCCTTAATAATTAGCATAGGTTCATCTTCTGGAGATGAATTTTAATAACGGCTTATTTTTTGTGGTTAATGGAAATGGGTTTCCACCACGACCACACCCATGCTAATCGGCAGAGAGAATTAATACTTTAGGCTGAGATAAAAATATAATAAACATCTTTTTGCGATGATTCTTATATGCAATAAACGGCCATGTACCAGTCAGCATAAATAATTAAATAAACTTGCGAGCATTATAAAATTGAGATTGGTAAAAGCGCCTAAATTTAAGCACATTTAATATAAATACATTTCAAACTATTAATAAATGTAAATTTCAGTTCTTTTTTTGACCATTTTCGGACTTTCAGACCTATAAAAAACCGGGCGCGGGGCCCGGTTATCTTCTTAGCTAAAAGTGACTTTATGCGCTCAACCCGCGATTCTCCAGCATCGGTTCAATCTTCGGATCGTGTCCGCGCCAGTTTCGATAAAGTTCGGCTAAATCAGCGCTGTTGCCGCGAGACAAAATCGCCTCACGGAATTTCTGCCCGTTTTCACGCGTCAATCCACCCTGTTCGACAAACCACTGATAGCCATCGTCCGCCAGCATTTGTGTCCACAGGTAGGCGTAGTACCCCGCCGCGTAGCCGCCGCCGAAGATATGGGCAAAGTAGCTGCTGCGATAGCGCGGCGGTACAGCGGGCAGATCCAGCCCCTCTTTTTTCAACGCCGCGGCTTCGAATTCTTCAACGTTCGACACGGCTTCGCTGATGCCGTGCCAGTTCATGTCCAGCAGCGCCGCACTCAGCAGCTCCGTCATGTCATAACCCTTGTTGAAATGGGTCGCGTTGAGCATGCTTTCCCGCAGCGCGTCCGGCATGGGGTCACCGGTTTCGTAATGACGGGCATAGTGGCTAAACACCTGAGGATGGCTGGCCCAGTGCTCATTGATTTGCGACGGGAATTCAACGAAATCACGCGGCGTATTGGTACCGGACAGCGTGGCGAACCGCTGGCTGGCAAACAGACCGTGCAGGGTATGGCCAAACTCGTGGAACAGGGTTATCACGTCATCCCAGGAGAGAAGCGCGACGCCGCCGTTACCCGGCTTTTGGTAGTTGCAGACGTTGTAGATCACCGGGCGGGCTGCAAACTCAAAGGACTGCTCGATGAAATTGCCCATCCAGGCCCCGCCCTGCTTGGAATCGCGGGCGAAGAAGTCGCCGTAAAACAGCGCCATGCCCTCACCGGTATGGTCAAAAATTTCCCATACGCGGACGTCAGGGTGATAAACCGGAATGTCGAAACGCTCCACAAAACGAATGCCAAACAGCTGGCTGGCCGCCCAGAATACACCGTCCTGCAATACGGTATTGAGCACAAAATAGGGTCGAATCTGCGATTCATCGAGGGCATATTTCGCCTGGCGCACGCGCTCGGCATAAAAGGCCCAGTCCCAGGCCTGCACGGTGAAGCCACCCTGCTCGTCGTCGATGACCTTCTGAATATCGGCCTGCTCGCGTTCCGCGCGGGCGCGGGCGGCAGGCACAATGCCGCGCATAAATTCCAGCGCGGCGGCCGGGGTTTTCGCCATCTGGTCGGCGATGCTCCAGCTGGCGTAATCCTCAAAGCCGAGCAGGCGGGCCTGGCGCGCCCGCAGCGCCGTAAGGCGCAGGATCAGCGTGCGGGTGTCGTTTTCATCTCCTTTCTGGGTGCGCGTCCAGCCGGCGTTGAACAGGTTTTCGCGCGTCTGCCGATTGCGCAGCGCGGCTAGCGCAGGCTGCTGTGTCGTATTCAGGAGCGGGATCAGCCAGCGGTCGTTAAGCCCTTTTTCCGCGGCGGCCTGCGCTGCGGCGGCAATCTCTTCGGCGCTCAGGCCTTCAAGCTGGTGCGCGTAATCCACCACCAGCCCGCCCGCGTTGTTAGCAGCCAGCAGGCGCTGGTTAAACTGGCTGGTCAGGGAAGCGGCCTCGGTATTCAGCGCCTTCAGCTCGGCTTTTTCCGCTTCATTCAGGCGCGCGCCGGCCAGAATAAAGCGCTGGTACGTCTCCTCGACCAGCCGACGGGATTCAGCATCCAGCGCGGCGCGGTCCTGCCAGACGCTCTCGACGCGGGCGAAAAGAGTGTCGTTCAGCCAGATGTCGTTCGCCAGCGCGGCAAGTTCGGTGGAGAGCTGCTCCTCCAGTTCCTGCAGGTACGCATTGGTATGCGCGGAGGTCATGGCGAAGAAAACGCTGCTGACGCGCGCGAGCATGACGCCGCTTTTCTCCAGCGCCAGCACGGTGTTAGTAAAGTCTGGCGCAGCGGTGTGAGAGACTATCGCCTCTATGTCCGCCCGCTTCTGGCGAAGCGCTTCATCGAAGGCCGGACGATAATGCTCGTCTTTGATGGTATCAAAATGGGGGGCCTGGTAAGGCAGCAGGCTAATGTCAAAAAAGGGGTTGGTGGCCGTCATCTTTCACTCCTCCGAACGAATATCTTCCCAGAGTAGGCCAGGCTGCCATCGCCTGCAACGCCGTCATACAAATGTTGCCTTAACGCACCCTCTGCGGGCGTGCTATGTTAGTACAACACAAAAAGCGTTGAGGAACAGTGAGATGATTATTTTAGTTACCGGGGCAACGGCAGGTTTTGGTGAAAGCATCACGCGTCGCTTCGTCGCCAACGGGCATAAGGTGATTGCAACGGGCCGTCGTCAGGAGCGCCTGCAGGAGCTGAAGGACGATTTAGGTGACAGCATCCTGACCGCGCAGCTGGACGTGCGTAACCGTGCGGCCATTGAAGAGATGATTGCCAGCCTGCCGGCAGAGTGGCGCGCCATCGACGTGCTGGTCAACAACGCCGGTCTGGCGCTGGGCATGGAGCCTGCCCACAAAGCCAGCGTTGAAGACTGGGAAAACATGATTGACACCAACAACAAAGGGCTGGTGTACATGACCCGCGCGGTGCTGCCGGGCATGGTCGAGCGCAACCGCGGCCACATTATCAACATCGGTTCTACCGCCGGGAGCTGGCCTTACGCGGGCGGTAATGTCTACGGCGCGACCAAAGCGTTTGTGCGCCAGTTCAGCCTGAACCTGCGCACCGACCTGCACGGCACCGCCATTCGAGTCACCGATATCGAGCCGGGGCTGGTAGGCGGCACCGAATTCTCCAACGTGCGCTTCAAAGGTGATGACGCGAAAGCGGATAAAACCTACGAAAACGCCAACGCCCTGACGCCGGAAGACGTCACCGAAACGGTCTGGTGGGTCGCAACGCTGCCAAAACACGTCAACATCAATACCGTGGAAATGATGCCGGTCAGCCAGAGTTTTGCCGGACTTAGCGTCCATCGTGGCTAAATAAGCCCTTCCCGGCCCGCGGGCCGGGTCTGTTTCGGGTCATAAAAGAATGGTAGTATGTTCGGGCTAACTCTCTGAGAAATGACAACTCATGGCCGCTGAATCGCAACTCAATCCCACCCAGCCCGTAAACCAGCAAATTTATCGCATTTTGCGACGTGATATTGTCCATTGCCTGATCCCACCGGGAACGCCGCTTTCTGAAAAAGAGGTCTCCGTGCGATTTGACGTGTCCCGTCAGCCGGTGCGTGAAGCGTTTATTAAGCTTGCGGAGAACGGCCTGATTCAGATCCGCCCGCAGCGCGGCAGCTACGTGAACAAAATTTCACTCTCACAGGTGCGCAACGGCTGTTTCGTACGCCAGGCAATTGAATGCGCGGTGGTGCGCCGTGCCGCGACGCTCATTAATGACAACCAGTGTTACCTGCTGGAGCAAAACCTGCATCAGCAGCGCATTGCGATTGACCGTAAACAGCTCAACGATTTCTTCCAGCTTGATGATGAGTTTCACCAGAAGCTGGCGCAAATTGCAGACTGCCAGTTGGCCTGGGATACCATTGAGAACATCAAGGCCACCATTGACCGGGTGCGTTACATGAGCCTCGATCACGTCTCCCCGCCGGAAATGCTGCTCCGCCAGCATCACGATATTTTCAGCGCGCTGGAAAAACGCGACCCGGACGGCGTGGAAAAAGCGATGACCCTGCATCTGCAGGAGATAGGCGAATCAGTGCAGCTTATTCGTCAGGAAAATAGCGAGTGGTTTAGCGAAGAGTGATATTTGCCGCCCTTTTCGCGGGCGGCGCCGTAATTAGCGAACGACTAACACCGGAATTGTGGCGTAGCGCAGAATAGATTCCGCATTTGACCCCAGCAGATGGGTGGTGATGCCCGGATTTTTTGACCCGATGACAATCACGTCATATTCCCCTTCTTTGCTCAGCTTGATAATTTCATCGCGGACGCTGCCAAAACGAACCAGAGTGTGAATATTCTCCGGGGAGATATCGAACAGTCGTTTTAACTCGTTCATTTTCTTCCCGGATTCTGCGCTCATATACTCTTCAAACTTTTTAATATCGGCGTTGAATCCGCGCAGCAGAGACCGGCTGCTGGCAGGCAGAATATTGACCAGGGTAATCGACGCGCCCTCGGCCTTCGCGAGGTTAGCCGCGTGGCGAACCGCTTTGTCGCTTAAATCCATTTCAAACACGTCAACAGGCATCAAAATCTTCTTATACATAAGCCTGACTCCTTATTCCGATGAAGGGTTATTTCCTGCAACCAGAATGGCATCGGGAATATAAACCAATCCTCAACGCTTCTCCGTAGAAACTATCAATAAGTGAAAATAACGGTCTGCTTTGTAAATTGCCGTCGTGAAGCGTCAACGCCCCATGTAATAAAGAAAAAAGTGTGAGTTTGATCAAAAACAAAAACATGACTGGCAGACAGGCGTATTTATAGTGCCCCGTGAACGGCAAAACCTGAAATAGCGCCATAACGGATAGTTTAGAGAGGAGAAAATACCATGATGACATACGACCGTAACCGCAATGCAATCACCACCGGCAGCCGCGTCATGATTAGCGGCACCGGCAAAACCGGCGTGATTAAGGCGATCCACAGCGACGGGCTGGATGCCGCGCAGGTGCGCCGTGGCAAAACGGTGGAAGTGGAAGGATGCGAAGGTAAGTTCGAACCAATTGAACTGATTCGTCTGGGTATGCACTAAATTGTGCGCCGACATGCCGCCGCGAACGGCGGCATGTGTTGAATTACAGGTGCGACACGTACTCCGCCACCGTGGTCTTAGCCCCCTTCTGCAGCAGCGTCTGATACGCGCTCATCACGGCATCTGTGAAGGCTTTTTCTCGCGGCAACTCTTTCCCAAAAATGGCCTCAATGCCGAGCAGCGCGTTAACCCGGTTTTCCCCTTCGGCACTTCCCTTCACCGCCGCCTGAATCACCGCCAGCTGCGGATCGCTCACGTCGATAGCGTTACCCTGTTCGTCCACGCCGCCGACATAGCGCATCCACCCAGCCACGCCCAGCGCCAGCAGTGGGAAAGGCGTCTGGTGCACCAGGTGCCAGCGCGCGGGATCCAGCATCCGCTGCGGAAGCTTCTGGCTGCCGTCCATCGCAATTTGCCAGGTACGGTGGCGCAGGGCCGGGTTACTGTAACGGGCGATCAGCAGGTCAGCGTAGCGTTCTAAATCGACGCCCTTCACTTTCAGGGTCGGCGCCTGCTCGTTGAGCATCAGCGCGTGCGCGGCGACGCGATAGTGTTCGTCTTCCATACACTCATTGATGTGCTGATAACCGGCCAGATAGCCCAGGTAGGCCAGGAAAGAGTGGCTGCCGTTGAGCATGCGCAGCTTCATCTCTTCAAACGGGATCACGTCTGAAACCAGTTCGACTCCGGCTTTTTCCCATTCCGGACGCCCGGCCACAAAGTTATCCTCGATAACCCACTGGCGGAACGGCTCGCAGGCCACCGCCGCCGGATCGCGTACGCCGGTCAGCTGCGCGATTTTATCCAGCGTATCGGGTGTGACCGCCGGTACGATGCGATCCACCATGGTTGACGGGAAGGTGACGTTAGCCTCGATCCAGTCCGCCAGCTCGCCGTCTACCGCCCGGGCGTACGCGCAGGTGACATTGCGCATCACGTGACCGTTCTCCGGCATGTTGTCGCAGGACATCACGCTAAACGCGGGCAGCCCCGCCGCTTTACGGCGCGCCAGCGCTTCCACCACCACGCCCGGCGCGGATTTCGGCTGATGCGGGTTTTGCAGGTCGGCAACGATGAAAGGATGATCGAGCATCAGTTGCCCGGTTGCCGGAGAGTGGCAGTAGCCTTTTTCGGTGATGGTCAGCGAGACAATCGCCACCTGCGGTTCACACATTGCCGCCAGCACGCTTTCCAGCCCGTCGACCTGCGCGTGCAGGGCCTTTTTGACTATGCCAACCACGCGGGACGTCCAGCCATCGGCAGACATTTCCGCTACGGTGTAGAGGTTATCCTGCGCCTTCAGGTCGGCAATCTGCTGCTCGCCGCCAATCAGGTTAACCTCACAGTACCCCCAGTCGCTGCCGTGTTCAGCCGCGAGGATGTCCGCATACACCGCCTGATGCGCGCGGTGAAATGCGCCGAAGCCTAAATGTACAATGCGTGCTTTAAGGCTGTCGCGATCGTACTTAGGCAGCGTCGCGTTGGCCTGTAATAAGGTGTTTTCCATGATTAAGACTCGCTAATTAGAAAGCTGTGGATCGCTGCCGCCCCCAGTCCAGAGCGGCAGCGCCTGCTGACTACACCGACTAGAATGGCAGTCGGGGTAAAAAATTACTGCCATCAACCATACTGATACTGCCGTTTGAGTTTTTGATTTATATTAACTTTTGCTCAGGTGGTGTGACATAAACAAAAAGTTGTGTGATAAGTCACGAAAGATATAAACCACTAGCGTCGCGTGGAGAACGCGCCGTAACCCACGCGCTCTTTCGGCGCGGCCTCCGCGGCATCTTCAGCCGCGCTGAGGTCGCGGTCGCGGACTTCCGGCATCAGGAACGCCGAAACCAGCCCAATCACGGAATAAGCCACCAGCATGGCTACAATCGGCCACCAGGAACCCGTCATATTGCAGAAAATCCCCGCCAGTACCGGGCCAAAGCCCACCGCCACCAGACCGCCCGCCTCTTTCGAGATAGCCATACGGGTAAAGCGATTTCGCGAGCCAAACATCTCCGCCATGGTGATATTTTCCAGCGCAAACAGCCCCAGCACGGCGAAATTATGGATAACGATGATCGAGAGCATGATTGTCCCCGGCGCATAGCTCTTATCGACGATAATCGACAGCATCGGGTACGCCAGAATAATGGCGGAGATATTGAGGATAATGTACGGCAGCCTGCGCCCCACTTTGTCGGAAAGCCAGCCCAGCAGCGGGATGGAGATAAACCCGAGAATAGAACTTATCATCAGCGCGTCGGTGGGAATCGCTTTATCGAACAGCAGCGTCTGGACCAGATAACCCGCGAGGAAGGTCTGGATCAGCCCCGAGTTGCCCGCCTGACCGAAACGCAGGCCGGTCGCCAGCCAGAAGGATTTACTTTTCACCATTGAACCCAGCGAGGTGTCGGGCTGCACGGTTTCTGCATCGTTTACTTTCTCAAAGACCGGGCTCTCCTTGAGGTTCATTCGCAGCCAGATGGCAAAGATCATCACCACGACGCTGGCAAGAAACGGCACGCGCCAGCCCCAGGCGAGCAGCTGTTCACGATCGAGGGCGAAGAACATAATGGCCCAGATCGCCGTGGCGCTCAGCGTCCCGCAGTTAGTCCCCATCGCCACCAGCGAGGAGATAATGCCGCGTTTCCCCTTCGGAGCGTACTCCGCGAGCATCGTGCCAGCGCCAGATATCTCCGCGCCAGCGCCCAGCCCCTGAATAATGCGCAGCGTCACCAGCAGTACGGGCGCAAAAATGCCGATCTGCGCGTAGGTCGGCAGCACGCCAATCAGCGTGGTGCAGATCCCCATCATGGTGATGGTGATAAACAGCACCTTTTTACGACCGATGCTGTCACCCATTCTGCCGAAGATGAAAGCCCCGACGATACGCGCGATATAGCCCGCGCCGTAGGTTCCCATCGCCAGAATCAGCGCCATCGCGGCCGACTGTTCCGGGAAGAAGATTTCATGAAATACCAGCGCCGCCCCCAGCGAGTAGAGCTGGAAATCCATAAACTCCAGCGCGGTGCCCAGCCAGCCGGAGACGGCGGCTTTCACCAGATCTGAGGTGGTTCTTTGAGGTTGTGCTTGCGTCATAATGGCTATCTCTAAAAGGTAAGATGCGTACCACTGAGAGCCCGTCTTCGCGGGCTCTTAACCGCGTGTAGGGTTATTGCCCGAACGTCAGTAAAACCTTGCAGCACTGCCGCTGGTCTTTTTCAAACAGTTCGATGGCGTCTGTTACATGGTGATAGTCAAAGGTATGGGTGATCAGTTTTTCCGGATCGATCAGCCCTTTTTCAAGCCAGTCGATGACGACCGGGAATTTGTTGGCATTGAGGCGCGAGGAGAAGATCGCCAGCTCTTTACCGGTAATCCCCTGCTGGACTATCTGGCTCGGCTCGCTGGAGAAGCCCATCAGCACGATGCGCGCCGCCGGGGAAGCCAGGGTGACCGCCTCCTGCAAAATCGACGGATGACAGGCGGCATCAATAATCAGCGTCGGCTTGATGCCTTTTTCGTCCAGCGCGGCCTGCAGCGACGTTTCGTCGTTATTAAAGACCCAGTCCGCGCCGCTGCGCTGGGCCATGGCCAGACGCTCATTGATTCTGTCGACGACGATAACCTGCTTCACGTTGTAGACGCCCTTCAGCGCCTGTACGGTGACCAGTCCCATCGGCCCTGCGCCGTAGATCAGCGCAACGTCCTGTTCGGTAGGGCTAGCCTGCCCCGTCACGTTGGCGGCAATGGTGAAAGGTTCAACCATCACGGCGTGTTTATCCGGGATCGCATCCGGGATGCGCCAGGCATTTTTAGCGGGCACGGCGGCATATTCGCTGAATCCGCCGTCGCGGTGGACGCCCAGCACCACCAGCGAGGTGCAGACGTTAGGCTTGCCGACGGAGCACGGGTAGCAGTGCCCGCAGCTGATCACCGGATCCACCGAAACGCGCTCCCCTAACCGGGACGGTTCTACGCCCTCGCCCACGGCGTCGATCGTGCCAAAAAACTCGTGGCCAATCACGCGCGGATATTTTGCAAACGGATTATGCCCGCGGTAGATGTGGCTGTCTGACCCGCAGATCCCGGCCAGCTTGATTTTGACGCGGACTTCCCCTGCGCCTGGCTCCGGGCGCGGACGCTCTTCAATCACCAGCTGGTTCGGCTGTTGAATCACTACGCTTTTCATCGTTTGCTCCTCGGTTACCAGTTCCACAGCGTGCCGTCTTCGAGACGGGCCACCGGCAGATAGGCCGGATCGTACGGGTATTTCGCCGCCAGCTTTTCATCAAACTCAATGCCCAGCCCCGGCTTCTCGCCCGGGTGCATATAGCCGTTATCAAAGCGCCAGCTGTGCGGGAAGACTTCCAGCATCTGTTCGGAGTATCCCATATATTCCTGCACGCCGAAGTTCGGCACCCACAGGTCGAAATGCAGCGCGGCCGCGTGGCAGATCGGCGACAGATCGGACGGGCCGTGCGAGCCGGTACGCACCTGATAGAGCGACGCGAAGTCCGCGATGCGGCGCATCCCGGTGATCCCCCCCGCATGGGTAATAGTGGTGCGGATATAGTCGATAAGCTGCTCTTCTATAAGCTGCTTGCAGTCCCAGATGCTGTTGAACACCTCGCCCACCGCAATTGGCGTGACGGTATGCTGGCGGATCAGGCGGAAGCACTCCTGGTTTTCCGCAGGCGTTGGGTCTTCCATCCAGAACATGCGGAACGCTTCGATACTCTTGCCGAAGCGCGCCGCTTCGATGGGCGTCAGGCGGTGGTGCATGTCGTGCAGGAGATGCTCATTGAAGCCAAATTTACTGCGCACCGCGTCAAACAGTTTTGGCGTGAAATCGAGGTATTTCTCGGTGGACCAGAACTGCTCTTCCGGCCAGTCGCCTTTGGTGGCGGGCTCGTAGGCCAACCCCTTCCCTTTAGCCATGCCGTAGGTGGTTTTCATACCCGGCACGCCGCACTGGACGCGGATCGCCTTAAAGCCCATCTCCTTATGGCGGGCGTAATCTTCCAGCACGTCGTCAATGGTGTGCCCGGTGGTGTGGCAGTAGACCATTACGCCCTCACGGGATGCGCCGCCCAGCAGCTGGTAGAGCGGCATATTGGCCGCTTTGGCTTTGATGTCCCAGAGCGCCATATCCACGGCGGAGATAGCCGACATGGTGACCGGCCCGCGGCGCCAGTAGGCGCCCTTATAGAAGAATTGCCAGATATCTTCGATACGGTGCGCGTCGCGGCCAATCAGCTGCGGGCAGAGATGATCTTTCAGATAGGAAGCAACGGAGAGCTCACGCCCGTTCAGCGTGGCGTCACCGAGGCCGACAATCCCCTCATCGGTGGTGATTTTAAGGGTGACAAAGTTTCGCCCCGGGCAGGTAACAAACACGTCAGCCGCGACAATCTTCATAATTCCTTTCCTTACATCGTTCGTTGTGATGCTGGAAATTTACCCACCAACCCTACTACCATACAAGTATAATGATCATAAAATCAGCTAACGATCACAAAACCCGGGGGGCTCAAGCACGGCCCCATCCCGCCACAATAATCAGCATACCGCACAGGGCAATCAGCGCCCCGGCCCAGTCATATGCGCTGAGTTTGACGCCGTCCACCACGCGCAACCACAGCAGCGCCGTGCAGACATAGACGCCGCCGTAAGCCGCGTAAACGCGCCCACTGGCCGCCGGATGCAGCGTTAACAGCCAGACAAACAGAGCCAGCGCGACGCCCGCCGGGATCAGCAGCAGTGCGCTTCCCCCCTTCTTCAGCCAGAGCCAGGGCAGGAAGCAACCGATGATTTCGCATAGCGCGGTGGCAAAAAAAAGCAGCGTCGTTTTGAGCATATTTCACGTCAGGTGAGGATTTATTTAACCATCTTACCTGATGATGCCCTTTACTTTTCCATACTTGCTCCGCGGGTATGCCGTTATTGCTCTTTGGTGTAGAATCTGAACGGGGAAACTTGCTCATCTGCACCCATTTAAAAGGAAACGCTATGACTACATTAAGCAAACGCCTTTGTCTGACAGCCCTGCTGGCGCTGTCATCGTTCGTCTTTGCCGCCTCTGCGACAGCGGAAACCAGCAAGCTCATTATTGAGTCTGGTGACAGCGCGCAAAGCCGCCAGAACGCCGCGATGGACAAAGAACAATGGAATGACACCCGCAGCCTTCGTCAGAAGGTCAACAAACGTGCTGAAAAAGAGTGGGACAAAGAAGACGTCGCCTTTGACGCACGCGATAAGTGTCAGCAAAGTGCGAACGTCAATGCCTACTGGGAGCCGAACACCCTGCGCTGCCTGGATCGCCGCACTGGTCGTACGGTAGCCCCATAATGTCGGCGCCCTGTGACGTAAAACTCCGGCCGCTGGAGCGTGAAGACCTGCGCTTTGTCCACCAGCTTGACAATAACGCCAGCGTGATGCGCTACTGGTTCGAAGAGCCGTACGAGGCCTTTGTCGAGTTGTCGGATCTTTACGACAAGCACATTCACGATCAGAGCGAACGTCGTTTTGTGGTGGAGTGTGAAGGCGACAAAGCCGGGCTGGTGGAGCTGGTTGAGATCAACCACGTTCACCGCCGGGCGGAGTTCCAGATCATTATTTCGCCGGAGCACCAGGGGAAAGGCCTGGCCTCCCGGGCGGCGAAGCTGGCGATGGATTACGGATTCAACGTCCTGAATCTCTACAAGCTTTATCTGATCGTGGATAAAGAGAACGAAAAAGCGATCCATATCTACCGCAAGCTGGGCTTTATGGTAGAAGGCGAGCTGATTCATGAGTTCTTTATCAACGGTGAATACCGCAATACCATCCGCATGTGCATTTTCCAGCATCAGCATCTGGCCGGTCACAAGCCGTCAGGCGCCAGCCTGCTGAAACCTACCGCGCAGTAGCCTGCGCGGTTTCATTCTCAGTAATACTCAATCGTGTTTTTGATGGTGTACTTACGCTCAACGGCGGGTTTGACGCTGTCGTCCGTGATCGTCAGATCGCAGCTCACCGGATTATTGTGGCGATCGTAGTCGCAGCTCTGCGTCACGTTGCCCAGCGGCTTATCGTTTAACAGGCTCACGGCCGAGTAATCCATTCTTTTGCGCAGATCCTTAGACGGCGTCGACTGTACCGATAAATGCTGATCCCCGGAGACGGTGGTTTTGCCCAGCGGGTAGCCATCCGCATCGTAGCGGTACTTCACCTCCATCTCTTTACCATGTGCGGCCACCACGAAGCCGTTGTCGTCGGTATCCCACGTCACCCCGGCTGACGGCAGTTCGGCCAGCTGGCATTTGCCCTGCAGCTTCACCTTACGCTGCTGGGTTTCTGCATCGATGTAGTAGTTGGCATCCAGCACCAGCGCTACGCCCGTGTTAGCCTCCAGGTCGTGCAGCTCCAGCGTATCGAAACACCCTTCCGCCGACACGGTGCCGGTGACCCGTTTGGACACTTCACCCTTCTCGTTGAACAGCGTCTGGGTAAAATCCTTGACCGGGCCGCGAAGAGGGTCGAAATCAAATTCGTTCGAAAAACTCGCCATCTCGGGCGTAAACGACAGCGGCGCGGAGTTGTTATCACACCCTGCGAGAGTAGCTGCCAGGAGCGTTATCGCTGCATATTTCTTCACATTCTTTACCAATACAGAGAGATTATTCCCAATCATATTAGCAAATACAGTTGTTTACACGAAGCCTGCTAAAATTAATCTCTACACAGAGAAAAGGAGCTACAGATGAAACGGTTACCCTGGATTACCGCCCTGCTGTTAATGAGTGCCTCAACGGCCGCGCTGGCGGCACCGGACTCCTGCGAGCGCGTGAAAAGCGACATTCAGCAGAAGATCATCAACAACGGCGTGCCGGAGTCAGGTTTTACGCTGAACATTGTGCCGAACGATCAGGCTGACCAGCCGGACGCTCAGGTGGTGGGCCACTGTGCCAACGACACCTTTAAAATTTTGTACACCCGTACGGGCAGCGGGGCGGCGTCCGGCAATCAGGATAATGCGCCGGCTGAACCTCAGTAAATCACCGTCAATCCCCTTTGATTTGACAAGGATTAATATTTAATACCTCCAAATAAGTAACACTCACCCCATCATTAGCCCGGTTATCGTTTCGGGAAAAATAATATGTAATCACAATGGTGGGGTGAGCCATGTCCGATATCGAACATCACGGCGGGATTAGCCGTCGAACACTCGTGAAATCTACGGCGATAGGTTCTCTGGCGCTTGCCGCTGGCGGAATTTCGTTGCCTTTTGGACTGAAAAGCGCCGCAGCCGCGGTACAAAATGCAATGAAACCGGCAGAAGATAAAGTGGTCTGGGGCGCCTGTTCGGTCAACTGCGGCAGCCGCTGTGCGCTGCGTCTGCACGTCCGCGATGACGAAGTGCACTGGGTCGAAACGGATAACACCGGTGAGGATATCTACGGCAATCACCAGGTGCGGGCCTGCCTGCGCGGGCGCTCCATTCGCCGCCGCATCAACCACCCTGACCGTCTGAACTACCCGATGAAACGCGTGGGTAAGCGGGGTGAAGGCAAGTTCGAGCGCATCAGCTGGGACGAAGCGCTGAACGCCATCACCACCAGCCTGAAAGACGTGGTCAGCAAGTACGGCAACGAAGCGGTGTATATTAATTACTCCTCCGGGATTGTCGGCGGCAATATCACCCGCTCCTCCCCTTACGCTTCGCTGGTGGCGCGCCTGATGAATTGCTACGGCGGTTTCCTGAGCCACTACGGCACCTACAGCACGGCGCAAATCGCCTGCGCGATGCCTTATACCTACGGCAGCAACGACGGCAACAGCACCTCGGATATCGAAAATACCAAACTGGTGGTGATGTTCGGCAATAACCCGGCGGAAACGCGCATGAGCGGCGGCGGGATTACTTACTATCTGGAGCAGGCCCGCGAGCGTTCTAACGCACGTATGATTGTCATCGACCCGCGCTACACCGATACGGCAGCCGGACGCGAAGACGAGTGGATCCCGATCCGTCCGGGTACCGATGCCGCCCTGGTGGCGGGGATTGCCTGGGTATTGATCGACGAAAACCTGGTTGACCAGCCGTTCCTGGACAAATACTGCGTTGGCTACGACGAAAAAACGCTGCCGGAAGGTGCCCCCGCGAATGGTCACTATAAAGCGTACATTCTCGGCCAGGGTGAGGACAACACGGCGAAAACGCCGGAGTGGGCCTCGCGCATCACCGGCATTCCTGCAGACCGCATCATTAAACTGGCCCGCGAGATTGGATCCGCGAAGCCGGCCTATATCTGCCAGGGCTGGGGACCACAGCGTCAGGCGAACGGTGAACTGACCTCCCGCGCCATCGCGATGCTGCCGATTCTGACCGGCAACGTGGGGATCAACGGCGGCAACAGTGGCGCCCGTGAATCGACCTACACCATCACTATCGAACGTATGCCGCTGCCGGAAAACCCGGTCAAAACGCAAATTTCCTGCTTCAGCTGGACGGACGCCATCGCCCGTGGCCCGGAAATGACCGCTCTGCGCGACGGGGTACGCGGTAAAGATAAGCTGGACGTACCGATTAAGTTCATCTGGAACTATGCGGGCAACACCATTATTAACCAGCACTCCGATATCAATAAAACCCACGATATTCTGCAGGACGAAAGTAAGTGCGAAACCATCGTGGTGATCGACAACTTTATGACCTCATCGGCGAAATACGCCGATATCCTGCTGCCAGATTTAATGACCGTCGAGCAGGAAGACATTATCCCTAACGATTACGCCGGGAACATGGGTTACCTGATTTTTCTCCAGCCCGTGACCGCGCCGAAGTTTGAGCGCAAGCCTATCTACTGGATCATGAGCGAAGTGGCGAAACGCCTCGGACCGGATATCCATCAGAAATTTACCGAAGGGCGAACGCAGGAAGAGTGGCTGCAGTATCTGTATGCCAAAATGCTCGCAAAAGATCCCACGCTGCCGTCCTATGACGAGCTGAAAAAAATGGGCATCTATAAGCGCAAAGATCCGAACGGACACTTTGTGGCCTATAAAAAATTCCGCGAGAACCCGGAAGCCAACCCGCTGAAAACGCCCTCAGGCAAGATTGAAATTTATTCCAGCAAGCTGGCGGATATTGCGGCGACCTGGGAGCTGGCAAAAGATGAGACCATCAGCCCGCTGCCCGTCTACGCATCCACCTTTGACGGCTGGGATGCGCCCGAGCGCGCGCAGTTCCCGCTGCAGCTGTTTGGCTTCCATTTTAAAGCCCGCACCCACTCGAGCTACGGTAACGTCGACGTGCTGCAAGCGGCCTGCCGCCAGGAGGTCTGGCTGAATCCCGTTGATGCCGCGAAACGTGGCATTAAAAACGGCGATACGGTGCGCGTCTTTAACGATCGCGGTGAGGTGAGAATAGAAGCGAAAGTCACGCCGCGCATCATGCCAGGCGTAAGCGCCATGGGCCAGGGAGCCTGGCACGATGCCAATATGAATGACGATCGTATCGACCACGGCTCGTGTATCAACACCCTGACCACGCACCGCCCGTCACCGCTGGCAAAAGGCAACCCGCAGCACACCAATCTGGTGCAGATTGAGAAGGTGTAAGGGGTGAATTCTATGACCCTGGTTTATGCTTTGGTCTGTATTAATGGTTAATCACGTCGCGCGGACATAACCGCGCGAGCAAGGAAGGTTTAATGAAAGACGTCTCACACCGTGACTCGTTCGCGTTCAGCGCCCGCGTACTGGGCGCGCTGTTTTACTTCGCGCCTGACAGCGAGCAGACAGCCCCGCTGGTGCAGGCACTTACCGCTGGCGAATGGATAGAGGACTGGCCCCTGCCGCCGGAAACGCTGCTGCCCGTTGCCGAAACCTTTGCCTCATCTTCCGTTGAGCCGCTGACGGATGCCTGGCAACGGCTGTTTATTGGTCCTTATGCCCTGCCCGCTCCGCCGTGGGGTTCCGTCTGGCTGGACCGTGAATCCGTGCTGTTTGGCGATTCGACCCTCGCGCTGCGCCAGTGGATGCGGGAAAACAATATCGCGTTTCAGATGCAGCAAAATGAACCGGAAGATCATTTCGGCACCCTGCTGCTGCTGGCGGCATGGCTGGCCGAGAATGGCCGCGAGTCGGAGTGCGATCGGCTTCTGGCGTGGCATCTGCTGCCGTGGAGCACCCGCTTTCTGTCGGTGTTTGTCGACAACGCCGGGCATCCGTTCTATATCGCGCTCGGCAGGCTTGCGCAGCTGACGCTGGCGGACTGGCGATCGGCGTTGGTTGTTCCGGTTGCGGAAAAGACGCTGTACCGCTAAGGGATATGGCTTGCTCGCGGGTGGCGAGCAAGCCTTTAACCAGGGTTTGGTTGTGCATCACCACCTGATTCACTCACACTCTCTTTGCTTTGAATGAACCGGAGTGCCAAATAGAGATCTGGCGCCAGAATCATGTCATCATCATTCATTGTTGGCCGACTTTCTTTAAACCAACGTGTTAATTCCGTTTTCCTGCCCGCAAGGATTAAGATAATCTGTCGGGCTTTCAGGTCACGCTTTAACTCATTAATGGTTGCCAGGACACTGATATCTGAATAGGTGAAGCAAGCCACGGCATCAATAACCACCCATTTAGGTTGTAATGCTGCACCATCAACCAGGTTCAATACCCGACGCTTAAAATAAGCCACATTAAAATAGGTCAACGGTGAGTTAAATCGATACATCAGCACGCCCGGGACCATTTTAATATCGGTTGTATTCCCTAATGAGTGGATCATTCCATTTTCGTCAGTCCCCAGTAAGTGCTCAGAGGGACGAAATACCGTACGCAGGAACTGTAACAGGCCAAGCAACACCGCAAGGCCGATCCCCTGGATTACACCGATGATTAAAACACAGCCAAACGTAAAGAAGGCCAGGCGAAATGCCTGTTTATTTCTTCGCCTCAGGTTCCATAACCCACGTAAATCAATTAATGACCACGATGCATACATTAGAACAATACCTAATGCAGATACCGGAATAAATTGTAATGGCTGCGTGAAAAATACCACCACTAAACCTATCAGTAAGGCTGCGACTATGGAAACCAGCTGACTTTTCCCCCCAACGGAATCATTAACCGCGGTCCGGGAATCGGCTCCACTGATGGCACATCCCTGAGATAGCCCAGACATAATGTTCGCAATACCCAGTGCCCGGAACTCTGCATCAGCATTAATTTCATAGCCATTTTTCGCGGCGAAACTGCGAGCGGTCAGCATCAGACTGACAAAACTCACTAAAGCCAGGTTAAGCGCCGGGATCACTAATTCTCGCATCGGACCGGGCTGGAACGCACCCCAGTTAACGACGGGTAAACCAGGCTGGAAGCCATCCCCCCCAATCGTGGCAATACCATACTGTTGCGCAGATGTTCCCCATACCAGTATCGTTGTTATCACAATGGCAATCAGAGGTGCTGGCCAGTTGCTGCGATACGTTTTGATAACCATTAAAATAATTAACGTTAAAAGTGATATCCCTATTGTTAATACATGGCTATCTAAAAGTCGGCCTGGCAAGGCCAGTATTTTCTCAATAACCTGCGCTTCATCGAGCTTGATCCCCAAAACCTTGCCTAATTGCCCGACAATAATCGTCACGGCTACGCCATTAAGCAACCCTGTAAGAATGGGATGAGACAGGAGATCGGCAAGTGCACCCAGATGGAATTTACTGGCAAGCAGGCACCACCCGCCCATCATCAACGTCATGACGATCGTCAGTTGCCAGTGCAGTTCAGGATTGCCTGCAGAAAGAGGAAACACGACGGCTGCAATCACGGCGCAGGTCGTTGCATCAGGGCCAACAATAAGCTGACGTGAAGAACCAAACAGTGCATAAGCTATCATCGGTAAAACGCAGGAATAGAGCCCCACTATTGCCCCAACACCCGCCAATTCAGCATAAGCAATAGCAACGGGTAGCGCTACAGCCGCGACGGATAATCCAGCTTTAACATCATGTTTTAGCCAGCTTTTATCGTAGGCTAATAAATTTTGTAACCCTGGCATGTACTTTAACAATAATTTTCCGAGCACTTTATTCTCCGGACAGGGATGATAGCCACGTAATATTGGCACACTTCTCAGTGAGGTTATGGTTTCCAAATGCTCCGGAGTCAGGTCGATGCCTCTCAGTTCTTAATAAAACGTCAGTCAACTCATTATTCTGACTACTGTTAAACATCATTTAAAAACTACCGCCCCATCATCTTTCCGGGGCGGCTCAAATTCGTCGCTATTGCGCGCTCATATCTATAAGCAACCCGCAATCAGAAACTGTACGTCACCTTCAGGCTTCCCGTTGGCGACGTTTTACGTTGCACTATCGGGCTATCACCCGCATCCCCCGTCAGCTGCGTTACGCCCGCGGAGGTGAGAACGCTCCAGCGCGAGGTGAGCCTGTAGGTCCAGTCAAGGTTCATCGACCAGGCGTAAATTCCCGCTCCGGCGTCATGTCGGGCAAACCCCGATGCGGCGGACTGGGCAGCATTAACCCCATGGTACGTTTGCATGTACTTGCCGGAACCCCAGCTGCCCGTCAGCCCCAGCGTCACCGCATTTTTCGACGATGTGTAGAGCGGGCTGGAAATGCCGAAATGCACCGCCTCACCGTTGTCTCTCTCAGAAACCGGGATCTCAGCCTGCAGCTGAAGATTGAGCCAGTCGGTCACCTTATACCCCAGCCCCGGCACCACGATAGCGGAACCTTTGATATCGCCCATCCCCCGCAGGTAGTCGCTGCCGGAGCTGATCGAATCACTGCTCACGTCTTTATCTTTACGGCCTGTTCGGTAGCTCACTGCGGCGTTGTAATCCAGGTTGCCAATGTTGTTTCCGTAACCGATACCCCGCGTGGTGCTGATAAAGAAACCATTTGCCATGGAATAATCTACTACCTGAGATGCCGAGACCCGGCTTTTATCCGAACCCGAGTAGCGTGGCGCGACGTCCACGCCTCCCCCCAGGGTTAAGACATTGCCCTGTTTCTGCTCTGCCGCCAGTACCGGGGTAGCCAGTAACGCCAGAATAACGCCCGGCACGATGTTTTTAAGTCTGCGGCTCGGAAGTAAATAGGGGAAAGAATGACGCAGTTCGATGTTACTCATTGAAGAAGTCCTTTGGATTCAAATGATTGCAATGCAAGCGGTTTACACGCCAGAGCACTCATTCTGAATACTCACCCTGAGGTTCTTATGAGCCGAAAATGAAGAAACGCTGAAGCGCGTGCGGGCGCTGTCAACCGGACGGATTTCCTGCTACCGTTTTTTTCTTAAGTTGTTCTTCATTCACTGTTGATACAGTTACCAATGTGAAAATCTTACTAATCGAAGACGACCTGGATCTCGGCAATGGCGTACGTATCGCCCTTTCAGATCAAGGATTTGATGTCATATGGGTTCGCCGTAAAGAGGATGCGCTGCATCAGCTTGAGGTCGGCGTGCCGGAACTTATTCTGCTCGACCTGGGGCTGCCCGACGGCGACGGCATGAGCCTGATGACGCGTTTGCGCCAGCAGCTTAAGGGGATCCCCGTCATTATCCTGACGGCGCGAGGCACCCTGCAGGATCGCCTGTGCGGGCTGGATGCTGGCGCAGACGACTATCTTGTCAAACCCTTCGTTCTCGCCGAACTGCTGGCGCGAGTCAGAGCCCTTGCGCGACGCAGCTACGGTTTTGAAAATGAAGCGATAGAAATCAGGAGCTTATCGCTTCATATCCCGACGCGTCGCGTAACGGTGAACGCGCGTCACGTTGAGTTGACGGCCAGTGAATATGCGCTGCTTGAAACGTTGATGCTGCGCGCTGACCGGGTGATCACGCGGCGGTTCCTGGAAGAGAGGATATTTGGCGCGAAGGAAAATCTCAGCAATGCGCTCGACGTGCATATGGGGAATTTGCGGCGAAAAATTGGTGACGGCTATGTACGAACGGTGCGGGGCGTCGGGTATGTCATTGATACCGTCGCTATCCAGAAGGTGACAGATTAATGCGAAATGTCTGGCACCAACTGAGGCGCCCAACGCTGGTACGGCGAATTATCATCGCCCAGATGCTGCTGCTTACCCTGCTGTGGTGTCTTTTTTTAACCTTTATTTTATTGGAAGACCTGCGTAGCCCTCCGATACTCACGGGAAGTAAGACTTACGAAACCATTTTTACTCTGGTTGATCTCAGTGACGAGCGCCCGCAGGCTCGTAATGATGTCCTGGAAGCATTCAGCAAAGCGTTGCGGGAAGGCTATGGCGGCGGTGAAGATCCGGAGCTGTCGATTAACCTAATCGTTCGCAAAAACAACGAGGTTATTTTCTCTTCTGATGGTGCACCTACGGGGGTAAAAAACACCAGACTGGGCGAAATGCAGCGCGTTCAGAGTGAAGGTCACGCCTGGACGAGCCGCACGCTTAAATCCCCCCACTCCAACGTGGAGGTAACCCTTTTCACCCCTGCCGGAAGCTGGAACTTCTTTATTTACCTGAACTCGCGGGGCTACTACATTATGCCGCTGCTGGTATGTATTCCTTTTCTTCTGTTTCCTGCGTGGCTGTCAATCCGCATTGCGATGCGCCCCTGGAGCAAGGTGGTTAATGAGATCTCATTACGTTCGCCTGACGATCTCTCCCCTTTAAAGGCTGTTCCCGGGCATAAGGAACTTCGCCAGATGGTGGACGCGATAAATGACTTTCTTGCCAGAGTGCGGGAAAGCGCTGAACGCGAACGGGTTTTCATTGCGGACGCCGCGCACGAGCTGCGCACGCCGCTGGCCGCGATGCGCATCAACGTGGAGGCGCTGCAGTCCTGGGTGAGCAGCGAGAGCCAGCGGCAGCTGCTTGCAGGGATTGTGCGCAGCAATAGCCGGGCGGCCCGTCTCGTCAACCAGCTGCTGCTGATGATGCACAGTGAAGCGCGCATTGACACCGCGATGGAGCCCGTGCCGCTAACCTCGCTTATACAAGAGCGGATGGCTGCGCTGGAGCCGCTAGCGTCCGGGCGCAAGATTGAGCTGGAATTCTTCGCTGAGGATGAAATCTGGATCGCTGGCGTCAGGGAGCGTCTGATGTCGCTTATAGACAATCTCATTGAAAACGCCGTGAAGTACAGTCCTGAGGGCGGGCGGATTCAGGTGGAGGTATGCTCAGCAGATACATCAGCCCAGCTACGCGTCTCCGATCGGGGGCCGGGTATCCCGGTTGAATTGCGCGAGCGCGTATTCGACCGGTTTTTCCGCGATCCCAATCAGCTGCAAAGCGGGAGCGGACTGGGGCTTGCCATTGTCAAAGCCGTTGCACAGCAGCACGGCAGCAGCGTAAACCTGAGTACTTCCGCAGAAGGTGGCCTCCTGGTGACGGTTGACTTCCCGAGCCGCACGTATAGCTAAACCGGAACAGGGTGTTTGATCGCAAATGCCGCAGATTGCTTCAAAAAAATTACCGTATTTGTTATATTGTTGTTTATTGCTTATTCACCTCTGCGGTGCCAAAAAGAACAAGATTCACCGCAACCCAGGAAAGAGAAATGTTAGATTACCGCTTCCCGACAGCTTTGCAGATGGTTCTCAGCGTAGCGATGGCGGAGCAACTAGGTGAACGTTCGACGAGTGCGATTCTGGCCTACGGCCTGGAAGCCAACCCGAGCTTTATCCGCAAATTGATGGTTCCACTCACGCGTGACGGCATTATCGTCTCAACGCTTGGCCGCAACGGCTCAATTCATCTTGGACGTCCGCCGGAAGAGATTACCCTGCGCGATATCTACCTTTCAGTCACCGAAGATAAAAAACTCTGGGCGTCGCGCCCGGACGTGCCGGCCCGCTGCGTGGTCAGCGCGAACGCCTGCTGGTACTTCAAATCTATTTCCGAAGAAGCAGAGCAGGCCTCGCTCGCGGTATTAGCGCGCCACACCGTGGCAAGCGCGCTGGACGAGGTCAAAAAAGCCGATACCAGCGGGTGCGATCCTTTACCTGAACTGATTGCCCAGTACAAAAAAGCCCAGTAATTTACGCAAAAAAAAACCGCCCTCATAGTGAGTGCGGTTTTTTGTTATCTGCGATATCCCTACGCAGGCAGAACCTCTCTTTCCACTTTGCCGCGCGTCACGAACTTACGCAGCGTCACGTAAAAGACCGGCGTCAGGAACAGACCAAACAGCGTCACGCCCAGCATCCCGGAGAAGACCGTAATCCCGGTGACGCCGCGCACTTCTGCGCCCGCGCCGTGGCCGAGGATCAGCGGAATGGTCCCGGCGATAAAGGCGATGGATGTCATCACAATCGGACGTAAACGCAGGCGGCACGCTTCCAGCGCTGCTTCCATGATGCCTTTCCCCTGAATTTCCAGCTCGCGGGCAAACTCCACGATAAGAATCGCGTTTTTACAGGCCAGCCCCATCAGCACCACCAGCCCCACCTGCACGAAGACGTTGTTATCGCCCCCGGTCAGCCAGACGCCAAACAGCGCGGAAAGCATGGTCATCGGAACGATGAGGATCACCGCCAGCGGCAGCGTCCAGCTTTCATACAGCGCCGCCAGCACCAGGAACGCCAGCAGTACCGCGACCGGGAAGACGATCAGCGCCGTATTGCCCTGCGTGGCCTGCTGGAAGCTCAGATCCGTCCATTCAATGTTCATTCCGTTCGGCAGGATCTGCTTAGACATCGCGTCCAGCTGCGTCATCGCCTGCGCGGACGAGAGTACGCGCGGGTCGGCATCGCCAATCAGATCCGCCGCCGGGTAGCCATTGTAGCGGATCACCGGATCCGGTCCGTAGGTGGTCGTGATTTTCACCATACTGCCAATTGGCACCATTTCGCCCTGGCTATTCCGGGTGCGTAAATTCGCAATATCTTCCACGCTGTCGCGGAACTGCCCGTCTGCCTGCGCCATCACGCGCCAGGTGCGCCCGAACTGGTTGAAGTCGTTCACGTACGACGAGCCCAGATAGGTTTGCAGCGTACCGAACAGATCGGTCAGCGACACGCCCTGCGCTTTCGCCTTATCGCGGTCAACCTGCACGTCCAGCTGCGGAACGTTAGCCTGATAGGTTGAGATCGGGAAGTGCATTCCCGGCGTCTGCATAATCGCACCGGACATGGTGTTCACCGCGTTTTGCAGCGCGCCATAGCCCAGACCTGCGCGATCCTGAATATACAGCGAGTAGCCTGACCCCTGACCCAGCCCCAGAATCGGCGGCGGCAGTATGGAGAAACCAAAGCCCTGCTGGATTTGCGCGATTTTCGCGTTGATCTCCGCGTTAATTTCCGCCGCAGAGTGCTTGCGCTGGTCAAACGGCTTCAGGCCAAAAAACACCGTCCCGGTATTCGGCGTGTTGGTAAACTGCAGCGCGTTCAGCCCCGGGAAAGCCACCGCGTAGTCCACGCCTTCGGTATTCATGCCGATTTCGCTCATTTTGCGGATCACCGCGTCGGTGCGCGCCAGCGACGAACCTTCCGGCATCTTCACGCCGCCAATCAGGTAGAGCTTATCCTGTGTCGGAATAAACCCGCCGGGTACCGCTTTAAACATGACGCCCGCGGCACACAGCAGCAGCAGATACACCACAAACACCGCGCCGCGTCGGCCAAGCGTTTTGCCCACCAGCCCCTGATAGCCGTTAGAGCTACGATGGAAAAAGCGGTTAAACGGACGGAAAATCCAGCCGAACAGGCGATCGATAAGCCGGGTCGGGAAGTCTTTCGGCGCGCCGTGCGGTTTTAACAGCAGCGCGGCCAGCGCCGGAGAGAGCGTTAGCGAGTTGATGGCGGAGATCACCGTGGAAATCGCTATCGTCACCGCAAACTGCTTGTAGAACTGACCGGTTACGCCGGAGAGGAACGCCATCGGCACGAACACCGCGCACAGCACCAGCGCAATTGCGATAATGGGCCCGGAAACTTCACGCATCGCCTGATGCGCCGCCGCAAGCGGCGCAAGCCCCTCTTCAATGTTTCGCTCGACGTTTTCCACCACCACGATGGCATCGTCCACCACGATACCAATCGCCAGCACCAGCCCGAATAAACTCAGGGTGTTAAGCGAAAAGCCCAGCAGATAGAGAATGCTGAACGTCCCCACCACCGACACCGGCACCGCGATCAGCGGAATGATCGACGCGCGCCAGGTTTGCAGGAACAGGATCACCACCAGTACAACCAGCACCACCGCTTCCAGCAGGGTTTGCACCACCGCACGGATGGAGTCGCGCACGAAAACTGTCGGATCGTAAGGTGCCGCCCACTTCATATCTTCCGGGAAACGGGTGGACAGCTCGTCCATTTTGGCGCGCACCGCGTTAGACAAATCAATGGCGTTTGCCCCCGGTGACTGGAAGATACCAATCCCGACCGCGTCTTTATTGTTAAGCTGGGAACGCAGCGCATAGCTTCCGGAACCCATCTCGATACGCGCCACGTCACGCAGGCGGACGACCGAACCGTCCTCCGACGTTTTCAGGACAATGTTGCCAAACTCTTCTTCGGTATGCAGACGCCCCTGGGCGTTAATGGAGATCAGGAAATCGCTCTCTTTCGGCAGCGGCTCGGCGCCAAGCTGCCCGGCGGAGACCTGCACGTTCTGCTCCTGCATTGCCGTGACCACGTCCGAGGCGGTCAGCCCGCGGGCCGCGACCTTGTTCGGATCCAGCCAGATGCGCATCGCGTATTCACCGGAGCCGAAAATCTGAATCTGGCCGACGCCGGGCAGACGCGCCAGCTCGTCCTTCACCTTCAGCGTGGCGTAGTTGCGCATGTACAGTGAATCGTACTTACCGCTGGGCGAGAACAGATGCACCACCAGCGTCAGCGTTGGCGACTGCTTCTGCGTCGTGATGCCCAGGCGCCGCACGTCTTCCGGCAGACGCGCCTCGGCCTGCGCTACGCGGTTTTGCACCTGCACCTGCGCCTGATCCGGATCGGTACCCGGACGGAACGTGACGGTAGTAACCAGCACGCCGTCCGAGCCGGCAACGGATTTCATGTACATCATGTTCTCGACGCCGTTGATCGCCTCTTCCAGCGGCGTCGCCACGGTCTCGGCAATCACTTTCGGGTTGGCGCCCGGATACTCCGCACGCACCTGTACGCTTGGCGGTACGACGTCAGGATATTCACTCACCGGCAGAAGCGGGATGGCGATTAATCCTGTGATAAAAATCAGAATCGACAGTACGGCAGCGAAAATCGGCCTGTCGATGAAAAAGCGGGAAAAGTCCATGGGAAGGATTCTCAGGTCAAGTGATCAGTTGAGGGCGGTGCTGGCGGTCATGGCGACGGTTTTCGCGTTCACCGGCATACCCGGCATGAACACTTTCTGTAGACCGTCAACGATGACCTTATCGCCAGGTTTCAGCCCCTGCTGCACGATGCGTAAACCGTCGGCCAGACGCCCCGGCGTAATATCGCGACGCTGCGCTTTGCCCTCTTTATCCACGATATAGACATACTTGCGATCCTGGTCAGTCAGTACCGCTTTGTCGTCAATAAGCATGGCCTGGAATTCCGCGCTGCCCGGCAGGCGCACGCGGGCAAAGAGTCCCGGCGTGAACTGACGCTGCGCGTTATCCAGCAGCGCGCGCATGCGGATCGTACCGGTACTCGGCGTGAGCTGATTATCAAGGAAATCCACTTTACCCTGATGGGGGTAGCCCTCCTCGCCGGCAAGGCCGATCTCAACCGGTAGCGCCGTATGGTGGCTGGACGCCCCCTGCCCGTTGCGGGCGAGATTTTGATAGTGAAGATAGGTTGACTCATCCACGTCAAAGTAGACGTAAACCGTCTTCTGCGAGACCAGGGTGGTGAGCACGCTGGCGCTGTCGCCCGCGGAGACCAGATTACCGCTGGTGATTAACGCCCGGCTGGCGCGGCCATCAATAGGAGCCGTCACTTTGGTGAAGTCGAGATTCAGCTGCGCGGCGTCTACCGCAGCCTGGGCCGCGCGAATATCGGCCTGTGCCTGAATGGCGGCCGAACGGCGCTGCTCCCACTCTTCACGGGATACCAGGTTGGTATTGATGAGTTTATCGGTACGGTTAGCCTCGCTTCGCGCCAGGCTGGCCTGCGTTTTGGCTCTCTCCAGCGTCGCCTGCGCCTGCTCCAGCGCGGCGCGATAGGTTCGGTCATCAATCGTGAACAGCACCTCGCCCTTTTTCACCTCCTGGCCGTCGGTGAAATTCACTTTGTCGATGTAGCCAGAGACACGGGGACGAAGCTGCACGCTTTCCACGGCTTCAATCCGGCCGTTAAAGCTATCCCACTGGCTAATGGATTTCACAACCACGTCTGCAGCATTAACGGCGGGCGCGGGCGGCGCGGCGTTTTGCGCGACGCTGTCATCACATCCGACGAGCAGCACGGAGAGCATCATCGCTCCCAGCGCATTCAGATGATAGTTTCCCCAGGTTTTTTGCAGGCTCATTATTTTTATTCCGGTAATTGTAGCCGCCGGGCAAGACGCAGCGGGAGGTGCCGCGCCACTTCCTTTGTCCGGGCTGGCTTAAGGCCATTTGTGTCGTTCATCGCCACAAAACTGTAACAGTTTCGAATACACTATCGCGGCGATTGTAGGAATGCGCCTAACTAAGTGCAAGAATAATTGTTGCACTTTATGTGCTATTTGAGGCGGCGATAAAAGGCCCGTTTCGGGCAAGGATTTAAATGCAACAATAAAACTTGCAATTATCGTGAAACCAGGCCACCTTAAAATGCAACAGACAAAGATACCTTTCTATCGCTGCGTGGGGGAAACCTGATGAACACTGGCGCATTTATGCATGATTTACTCGACTGGATTGATAACAACCTCGACAGTCGCCTGGACATTGAGACCGTCTCCAGGCGCTCCGGCTACTCGAAATGGCACCTCCAGCGCCTGTTTAAAGAGCACACGGGCTATCCCCTCGCCGGCTATATTCGCGCGCAAAAGCTGCAAAAATCGGTTGAGCGCTTAGCCCACAGCGATGAGCCCATCCTGAACGTGGCAATCGCGCTCGGGTTTGACTCTCAGCAGTCGTTCAACCGCAGCTTTAAGCGCCAATTCGGTCAGGCACCTGGCGCATGGCGACGCAGTATCGGCGGCCGTGAAACGCAGCCGATGCACCAGTAGCTCACTTTTTACTGCAACATCATCCCGAAGCTGTTATACTGTATATAAATACAGTATGAGAGGTGCGTGATGGCTGTTGAAATAAAATATGTTGTCGTAAGAAAAGGTGAAGAGAAAATGACATTTGCCAGTAAGAAAGAGGCTGACGCTCACGACAAGCTGCTCGATATGGCAGACGCGTTCACCGACTGGCTGTTGCAAAGCGGAATGCAGATGGATGAAACGCAGGCTGAAAATCTTGGTCTGTATCTCGCCGAGCAGAAAGAGACCGTGCAGCATATTCTGCGCACCAGCAAGCTCCCTGCTCTCGATGCCCCTGCGGCTGACAGTAAAAAAATCAGAGCGGTAAAAGCTGCCTGATTGCCACATCGTCACCGAGCCTGGCGCCGCAAGCAGCATGCTGCTTGCGGCTTTTTTATTAACGTCACGCGCCGGATTGCGGCAAGGCATCAATCATCTCTTGTAGTTCATTGTACAGTCTTGCCACATGGAAACCATCGCACACGGAATGATGAACCTGAACGGCAAGGGGCAATAATACTTTGCCATCTTGTTCATGGTATTTTCCAAGCGTAAACATAGGGGCAAAAAAGTTCTTCATGTGCGCAACGTTGACGTTAAAGCTGGTAAAACTCACCCAGGGAATACCCGATATGAAAAAGATATTTTCCCTGGATTCGTCCTTAGGCCAATAAGCAAGATTATTACCGTAGCGCGCAATGTCTTCAGCGTAGGTCTTCTGGAAGTGCTGAATATTGCCATCATAATGGCTCCATAATGATGAAAAGGTCTCTGTTTCATTATGAAAAATGGTATAGTTTGGATGAACTTCGTTCCATATAATAAGCTCATTGTCCTTCATGGCCATACGGAACTCCGGATGACTGTTGACGATTTTCGAAATGAGAAAAATAATAGTCGGGTAAAATTTCCAGCCGACCGCTTTGATATGTTTTAACAGCGCAGTAATATCGATTAAAACCGTCTGGTTAAACGTCGACTGAGCGAACCCCTGAAAAATCTCAAAATGTTCCTTCCTTGCCCAACGAGATAAGTCAACGGACGTATATTCAGGGGTTATTTTTTCCATTTCTAAGCCTTTAATGAGCAAGCATATCTCTGAGGTTAGCCTAAATTTTTTCCAGGCATTAAGCAAGCAGGCGCCTCTGGAGAAAACGGCGCGGAATAACCGCCATTACGCACCCTGAAGACGTAACGTTTCCGCTTAAAACGCGCTGACCTGCCCGTACAGCGCACTACTCACTCAATATTATCCCTCCCTCTTCGCGCAAAGGGTGTATTGTTTTTAAATGATTAATCCCCCTGAAGAGAAACGGCGTCATGATTAACATCCTCGGTAAAACCACCTCCATCAACGTTCGTAAAGTGCTCTGGACCTGTGAAGAAGCGGGCATCCCTTACCTGCAGGAAGACTACGGCAGCGGTTTTGCCTCAACAGAGACGGATGACTTCCGCGCGCTGAACCCCAACGCCATGGTGCCGGTGCTGATGGATGACGATTTCGTGCTGTGGGAGTCCAACGCCATCTGCCGCTATCTGGTGCGCAAGGCCGGACGTCACGATCTGCTGCCTGCAGAGCCGCAGGCCTGCGCCAACGTTGAGCGCTGGATGGACTGGCAGGCAACTGAATTCAATAACGCCTGGCGCTATGTCTTCCCGGCACTGGGACGAAAAAACCCGGACTTTAACGACCCTGCGCGCATTGCGGCGGGAATAAAAGAGTGGAACCACTGCATCACCATTCTGGAAAACCAGCTGCAGCGCACCGGGGCCTTTGCGGCGGGCGAGACGTTTACCCTTGCGGACGTGGTGCTTGGGCTGTCGGTGAATCGCTGGAAGATGACGCCGTTTGACAAGCCCCACGTGCCGGCGATTGAGGCCTGGTATGAGCGCCTCAACCAGCGCCCGGCGTTTTTGCGTCACGGCAATAACGGCATGATATAAATTATTTACGCCCACACCTTGAGTAAGGATATTTTATTTAATTACTAAACCCTGAATGGCGTCAGAGGGAATAATAATTAAGCCATATCCTGGACAGCCCATTGCACCGCTTTGCTAGCCTGACTATTCAGGCAAAGCTCAACCCGGAGGTATTCTTGCTGATTAGACTCAAGAAAGAACGAACGCATAAGGAGGATCGTCGGCTTGCCCTCTGGCTGGCGACCTCGGCAGGTTTGCTTAACGCCATCGCCCTTGGGGCATTTGGCTTTTTCCCCTCTCACATGACCGGCAATACCTCACAATTATCCAGCGAAGTCTCCTCCACCGATCTGAGCGATATGATTTTCTTTGGCTCGATTATTCTCTCTTTTGTCACCGGCGCCATCCTTGCTCGTCTTATTGTACTCTGGGGCATTATCCACAATATCAGGCTGGTTTTTTGCCAAATCCTTTTTGTCGAGGGGGTACTATTGACCGGCATCTCTCTCTACGAGATGTATTTCCACGCCCTCACGAGCAACCGCGAGATTATTATTTTTCTGTGCGGCCTGATGGGCATTCATAATTCAACCTCCACGCAGCTCTCCGGAGGGCGGGTGAGATCGACGCACATTACCGGCACGCTAACGGATGCAGGCATATCACTGGCCTCCGTGCTGGTGGCGATGCTTCGCAGGGATTACTCGAAGGATACCGCGGCACAAAAAAGTCAGCTGAAAACTCACTTAACCACTATTTTCTCGTTTATGAGCGGAGGGATTGCTGGGCTGCTGCTGTTCAGATGGATTGGGTTTAACGCCATGCTGGCGCTTGGGCTGCTGCTCGCGATTGTTGCCATTTTTTCTATCATTAGCATCTCGGTTCGCGTTCGCCGGGTTCGTGCCTCTATCTAAATAACGAACGACTCTCGGCGTAAGGGCGCCTTCTGATATGTGACACTGTCACTATTTAAAATTCGCTTTAGGACTATTCTGCCCGGCACGCAACCAGCCCTTACGCCATAAGGCTTTAATTAAGGTTGTCACTAATTTCATAGGGTTACTGATTTCCCCCCTTCGCTGGAACCCTTCCCAAACGCTTGCTATAGGTCAATTACCCCTGCCGAAACATGGCATAACAACAGGCAACCGGTGGTTGCTATAACGCATGCGCACAGGGAGACACACCGCAATGCACCCATTACTCAAACGCTCGCTGCTGTTTGTCGGCGCCATTCTCGTGGTCCTCGCCCTCCTCGTCTGGGGAATCGGGCTTGAGACAATCAAGGCGCGTCAGGTTGACCTGGTCTACCTCGGGCAACAGCACATGATTCTGGTTTTCTCGTCGATGTTTTTTGCCCTGCTGGTGGGCATTCCGGCCGGTATTCTGCTGAGCCGTCCGGCCGCGCGGGGCGTCGCCGAATACGTGATGCAAATCTTTAATGTCGGCAACACCCTGCCGCCGCTGGCCGTGCTGGCGCTGGCGATGGTGGTGATTGGTATCGGCGATACGCCTGCCATCATCGCCCTGTTCCTCGCCTCGCTGCTGCCGATTGTGCGCAATACCTACGCCGGGCTGTGCTCGGTCCCGTTGTCGCTGCTGGAAGCGGCAAACGGGATTGGGATGACCAAATGGCAGCGCCTGCGCCAGGTTGAGCTGCCCAACGCCTGGCCGGTTATGCTCTCGGGGATCCGCATCGCCACCGCCATTAACGTCGGTACCGCGCCGCTGGCGTTTCTGATTGGCGCCAGCAGCTACGGCGAGCTGATTTTCCCGGGCATTTACCTGAACGATTTCCCGACCCTGATCCTCGGCGCGGCGGCCACCGCCCTGTTCGCCCTGATCCTCGACACCCTGCTGGCGGCGCTGGGTCGCGTGATGAGTCCCCATCTCGCTCGATAACAATAACAAGGAGCTTTTATGAGACTGATATCCAGCCTGGCGGCGCTGTGTGCCGCGGCGCTGTTCACCGGCCAGGCGATGGCAGCCCCGCTGATTCTGGCGACCAAGAGCTTTACCGAGCAGCACATTCTCTCGGCGATGACCGTACAGTACCTGCAAAAGAAAGGTTTTCAGGTTCAGCCAAAAACCAATATCGCCACGGTGATCTCCCGCAACGCGATGATCAACAAGCAGATTGATATGACCTGGGAGTACACCGGCACGTCGCTGATCATCTTCAACCACATCAACAAGCGCATGTCGCCGCAGGAGTCCTGGGAGACGGTGAAGCGCCTGGATGCGAAGCACGGTCTGGTGTGGCTCAAACCCGCCGACATGAACAACACCTACGCCTTCGCCATGCAGCGCAAGCGCGCCGAGGCGGAGCATATCAACACCATGTCGGAGATGGTGGCGAAAATTGAACAGGTTCGCAAAACCAACCCAGACAAAAACTGGCTGCTGGGCTTAGACCTTGAATTTGCCGGGCGCAGTGACGGCATGAAGCCACTGCAGGAGGCCTATAAGATGGATCTGGACCGTCCGCAAATCCGCCAGATGGACCCGGGTCTGGTCTATAACGCCGTGCGCGACGGCTTCGTCGACGCCGGGCTGGTTTATACCACCGACGGGCGCGTGAAGGGCTTTGATCTCAAAGTGCTGGAAGATGATAAAGGCTTCTTCCCGAGCTACGCGGTCACCCCGGTGGTGCGCAAGGACACCCTGGAGGCCAATCCCGGTCTGGAAGAGGCGCTCAATACCCTCTCGGCCCAGCTCAACAACGACGTTATCACCGAGCTGAACAAGAAGGTGGATATTGACCATCAGTCACCGCAGCAGGTCGCCCGCGATTTCCTGCGTAGCAAACAGCTGCTGTAGGAGGCGCTATGGATACCGTTCACTACATTCTGGACAACTGGGACTATCTGTTAACCCTGACGCTGCAGCATCTGTGGCTGGTGGCGCTGGCCGTGGGCTTAGCGATTATCATCGGCGTCCCGCTGGGCATTTTGATTGTGCGCCACAAGTGGCTGGCGACGCCGGTGCTGGGGATTGCCACCATCGTGTTGACCATCCCGTCCATTGCCCTGTTTGGCCTGATGATCCCGCTGTTTTCGCTGATCGGTCAGGGGATTGGCGCCCTGCCCGCAATCACGGCGGTGTTTCTCTACTCGCTGCTGCCGATCGTGCGTAACACCCACACGGCGCTCGACAGCCTGCCGCCGGGCCTGCGCGAAGCCGGACGCGGCATCGGCATGACGTTCTGGCAGCGTCTGCGCTGGGTGGAAATTCCGATGGCGCTGCCGGTGATTTTCGGCGGGATCCGCACCGCCGTGGTGATGAACATCGGCGTGATGGCGATTGCCGCCGTGATTGGCGCGGGCGGACTTGGCCTGCTGCTGCTTAACGGCATCGGCGGAAGCGATATTCGTATGTTGATTGCGGGCGCGCTGATGATCTGTCTCTTAGCGATTGTGCTCGACTGGCTGCTGCACCGTCTGCAGGTGGTTCTGACTCCAAAGGGGATTCGATAATGATAAAACTGGAAAACCTCACCAAACAATTTTCACAGAAGCACGGCCAGACCTTTAAGGCCGTCGATAACGTCAACCTGAACGTGCCCGAAGGGGAAATGTGCGTCCTGCTTGGCCCGTCTGGCTGCGGAAAGACCACCACCCTGAAGATGATTAACCGCCTCATCACCCCAAGCAGCGGAAACATCCTGATTAACGGCGAGGACACCAACGGGATGGACACCGTCACCCTGCGCCGCAACATCGGCTACGTGATCCAGCAGATTGGCCTGTTCCCGAACATGACCATCGAAGAGAACATCACCGTCGTGCCGCGCATGCTGGGCTGGGATAAAACGCGCTGCAAAGCCCGCGCCGAAGAGCTGATGGATATGGTGGCAATGGATCCGCACAAGTTCCTCAACCGTTATCCGCGCGAGATGTCCGGCGGCCAGCAGCAGCGTATTGGCGTTATTCGCGCCCTGGCGGCGGATCCTCCGGTACTGCTGATGGATGAACCGTTCGGCGCGGTGGACCCGATCAACCGTGAGGTGATCCAGAACCAGTTCCTCGAGATGCAGCGCAAGCTGAAAAAAACCGTCATGCTGGTGAGCCACGATATCGACGAAGCCCTGAAGCTCGGCGACCGCATTGCGGTATTCCGTCAGGGGAAAATCGTCCAGTGCGCCAGCCCGGACGAGCTGCTGGCGAAACCGGCGAACGAGTTTGTCGGCTCGTTTGTCGGTCAGGACCGCACGCTGAAGCGTCTGCTGCTGGTTTCCGCCGGCGACGTCACCGACCAGCAGCCGACCATTACGGTACGGGGTTCGACTCCGCTCCCGGAAGCCTTTGCAACCATGGATGATAACGATATTCGCGCGATTACCGTGGTTGACGAGCACGGCAAGCCGCTGGGCTTTGTGAAGCGTCGCGAAGCGCGTAACGCCAGCGGGACCTGCGCCGACATCCTGCATCCGTTCCGCATGACCGGCAAAGCCGAAGACAACCTGCGCGTGGTGCTATCACGCCTGTATGAGAGCAACACCAGCTGGATGCCGATCGTGGATGAGGACGGGCGCTACAACGGCGAGATTTCGCAGGATTATATTGCCGAGTATCTCAGTTCAGGGCGTACGCGCCGGGCGCTGAATATTCATAGCGAGAGTTAATTTTTCCGGCCGGGCATCGCCCGGCTTTTTCGCACGCATACCTTTTGCTAACCCCACGATTTCCCGCCACAATATTGTATCGTCCCCGTTTACTCGCGACCCATGCAACGTCTTCATACGTACCCCGACATCCGCGCAATGTTTCGCCGACTCCTGATTGCAACCGTCACCGGCGTGCTGGCCGCGCTGGCCGTTGCGGTGTTCCGCCACAGCATGTACCTGCTGGAGTGGCTGCTTCTGAGCAACGACAGCGGCAGCCTGGTGAATGCCGCCGCGTCGCTCTCCCCCTGGAGGCGCGCGCTGACGCCCGCGCTGGGCGGGCTGGCTGCCGGGCTGTTGCTCTGGGGATGGCAGCGCCTGACTGCCCAGCGGCCTCATGCCCCCACCGATTATATGGAAGCGCTGGAGACCGGCGACGGTCAGTTTGACTACGGCGCGAGCCTCGTTAAATCTCTTGCTTCGCTGCTGGTCGTTGCCAGCGGAAGCGCCATCGGCCGCGAAGGGGCCATGATCCTGCTTGCCGCCCTCGCCGCCTCCTTTTTTGCCCGGCGCTTTACGCCCAAATCGGAATGGAAGCTTTGGATCGCCTGTGGCGCCGCCGCCGGGATGGCCAGCGCCTACCATGCTCCGTTAGCGGGAAGCCTGTTCATTGCAGAGATTCTGTTTGGCACGCTGATGCTGGCCTCGCTCGGCCCCGTGGTGATTGCGGCGGTGGTGGCGCTTCTTACGACGCAACTCCTGGCACCGGGTGCCGGCACGCTCTACGCGGTCCATTTAAGCGGCATACTCACCGCGGCCGATTATGCCCTGCTGGTTGCGATAGGGCTGCTGGCAGGTCTCTGCGGACCGCTGCTGATGTGGCTGATGGCGTTCAGCCACGGGCTTTTCCTGCGCCTCAGGCTTTCGCCGCCGTTGCAGCTGGCGCTCGGCGGCTTGATTGTCGGGCTGCTTTCACTTTTGACGCCGAAGGTTTGGGGGAACGGCTACAGCGTGGTTCAGGCTTTTCTGCTCGCCCCGCCGCTGCTGTCGGTGATTGCCGGCGTGTTCATCTGTAAATTGCTGGCGGTGCTGGCAAGCAGCGGTTCGGGTGCGCCGGGCGGGGTATTTACGCCAACGCTGTTTGTCGGTATGGCTACGGGGATGCTGTTCGCGCAGCTTTTCGCGCTGTGGCTGCCGGGTTCTGAGACGGCCATGTTGCTGGGGCTGGCCGGGATGGCAACGCTGCTCGCTGCGACCACGCATGCACCCATTATGTCGGCGCTGATGGTCTGTGAAATGACCGGGCAGTATTTTTTACTGCCCGGTTTACTGGTCGCCTGCGTGATAGCGTCCGTACTGTCGCGGACGTTACGCCACGACTCGATCTACGGTCAACACGCCACCGAGGGCAGAGAGATCGATGTACTGCGCTAGCTCGCGCTGCTCGGCGCGAGGCAGATAAGGCAGCTCGCCCACCAGCGGGCCAGGCAGTTTGGTGCTCAGTACGTCGATGATCTCCGCGTAGTGCGCGAGGCCTGGATTAATACGGTTTGCCACCCAGCCAGCCAGCGGCAGGCCGTCATTGGCAATCGCCTGCGCCGTCAGCAGCGCGTGGTTGATACACCCTTCCTGGATCCCCACCACCATCACTACCGGCAGCTGCTCCTGCACGACCCATTCAGACAGCGGGCGTAAATCATTCATCAGGCTGCGCCAGCCGCCCGTTCCTTCGACGACTACGTGATCGACCTGCTCACTCAGGTTCGCCAGCCCGTCGGATAACAGGGAATAATTGATCGGGCCGCTGTGCGCCACGCTGCTTTCATCTTCGCTTAACGCAATAGGATTGACCGCGTGATAAGGTAGTTCCAGCGACGAGACGCTTTGCAGCACCAGGGCGTCTTTATTTCGCAATCCCTCTGGCGTCTCTTTACTCCCTTTTGCGACCGGTTTGTACCCAGCGACGCGTTTACCGCTTGCTGTCAGAGCCTGCAGCAATGCGCGGGATACAACGGTCTTGCCGACAGAGGTATCTGTACCAGTAACAAAGAAACGCTTAAGCATGACTCACTCCACCTCTTGGGTATGCTTCGAAAATATCAACCAGGTAAATAATTCAGTGGAGGAAGTCTACGGGATGCGTGCGCTACCCGGCTTGAGATAGCGCAATTTTTCTTACATCTGCGGAAAAGAGTTAACCCTGTAACAGGCGGATAAGCAGCGAGCCGTTGTACATGGCATCTTTGACCAGCGCCGCGCCGGCCATTGTGCCCTGGTTGGAAAACTGGGTACTTTCTACCGCAATATTTCTGCTGTAGGCGGGAAGCGACTGCTGCTGAATACAGGCCGTAATCGCCGGAAAAAGGATCTCCGCCGCCTGGCTGAGCGGTGAGCCGATCAGGATTTTTTGCGGATTGAAGAGGTTCACCATAATCGCCAGAATGCGGCCTACGTTATTACCCACCCCGGTAATAATGTCCTTCGCCAGCAGATCCCCCTGACGCGCGGCGGCGCAAAGGGAATCCACCGTTAAGGGTTGGCCGTGAAGCGAGGAGCTCATGGACTGACTGAGCCTCACCTGCGCCAGTTCGAGCACGCTTTCCACGCTGGCGATCGTCTCCAGACAGCCGTGGTTCCCGCAGTAGCAGCGTTTACCGTACGGGTCGACCTGGGTATGGCCAATTTCCACCAGGCTGCTGCTCCCGGCGTGGAGAAGCCGTCCGTCGGTGATCACCCCCGCCCCGACGTTATGGTCGATGACCACCTGAATGACATCCCGCGCACCGCGCGACGCGCCAAACAGCGCTTCCGCCATCGTCCAGGCGCTAATGTCGTGCTGAATATAGACCGGCACGCCGGTATGGTTTTCCAGCACTTCGCCCAGCGGCATCTCTTTAACATCGTCGTAAAACGGCATGCGGTGAACAATACCATTTTCGGTATCAATAATGCCGGGCATGGTGATGGCAATCGCCGTTAAGCGTTCAAGCCGCTGCTGATGGCGAATAAAGAAGCGATCGATATGGGAGACAATCGCATCGAGAAGCGGTTCCTCGGCGTTGAGCGGCAGCTCAAGGCGGTCTTCCACCACCAGCTTGCTGCTGAGATCGCGTAGTGCAAGGAAGATCTCTCCGCGGCTGATGCGCAGCGAGAGGTAGTGCCAGGCTTCCGTCTCGACCACCAGGCCGACCGCCGGACGACCACGGCTGCCCGGCTCCTGAATTTCCGTCTCCTGGACCAGGTGCGCTTCCAGCATTTCGCGGACAATTTTGGTGATACTGGCAGGTGCCAGCTGTGCCAGGCGCGACAGATCGATACGCGAAACCGGACCAAGCTGATCAATCAGGCGATACACCGCGCCAGCGTTGGTCTGCTTAATCTGATCAATATGCCCTGGCTGACTATCAGCAACCACCTCGTACTCCCTTATTTTCGAGCTTCGAAATAAACTGTTGGCTATGGTGAAGCACTTCCATGGGTGTCGTCAAATATTTACTTAGCCTTGTGATTTACTGCACATTTTTACCCGTTTTCCAGGGAAATATCAGACCGCGGAAGCCTGGATTAACCGCTGTTTGAAGCGCTGGGCAGCATGACTCTGTTCGCGATGTTTTGACCACACCAGCCACATCTCCGAAACGGCATCCTCCTCGGCGATAGTAACCCAGCGCATCTCACGCAGCTGTACCCGCTTAAAGGAGGCCGGGAGTATCGACACGCCCAGCCCGGCGGCGACCAGGCCGATAATGGTCATCGCCTCTCCCACTTCCTGGGTAATGACCGGCGCCAGATCGTAGCGGCGCATCAGCCCCAGAATATCGTCATACAGGCCCGTCCCGACCTGCGGGTCAAAAAAGACAAACGGCTCTTTTGCCAGCTCCGCCAGCGAAACCGCCGGACGCGACGCCAGCGGGTGATCGTTCGGGATCATGGCCATCAGCGGTTCGCGCAGGATAACCTCCCACGCCAGCGTGTCCGGCAGCTGGGTATTACGCATCAGCCCCAGATCGAGCGCACCTTCGTTAAGCGGCGCAATCTGCTCGCGGGTATTAATTTCGCGCGTCTGAATATGCACGTCCGGAAAATGACGGCGGAATGACGAAAGCGTCTGCGAGACGGCGCTGATAAACGGCGCGGACGAGGTAAACCCGATCCGCAGTTCTCCGGCCTCCCCAAGATAGAGCCGTTCCGCCCGGGCAGCGGCGTCGTCGACCATGCTCAGAATTTGTCGGCTGTCGATCAGAAACTGCTTACCCGCTGCCGTCAGGCTCACGCTGCGGTTGGTGCGGGCCAGAAGACGCGCCCCGACCTGCTGTTCGAGGATTTGAATCTGCTGGCTTAAGGGCGGCTGAGAAATGTTCAGCCGTGCCGCCGCGCGGCCAAAATGCAGCTCTTCGGCGACGGCGACAAAGTAGCGAAGATGACGCAGCTCGATATTCATATTTCTAAAGTATCATTTGAGATTATTAATATATTAGACAGAATATTTACATTTTCCTACCCTGAAGAGGTGGTCATACCCGTCACCAGAAATCACGGGGATGTTTAAGCAAGGAAACTGTGTGAGTCGTACATCTACCATTGATATCGAGCCGGCCAGAGATATTAATGATTTGCCTGTAGCATCGCAGCCGGTTCAGTTCATCAAACGTGGTACCCCCCAGTTTATGCGCGTCACGCTGGCGCTCTTTTCCGCCGGTCTGGCAACGTTTGCCCTGCTTTACTGCGTTCAGCCGATCCTGCCCGTTCTCTCCCACGAGTTTGGCGTATCGCCTGCCAGCAGCAGCGTTTCGCTTTCCATTTCAACCGGGATGCTGGCAATTGGCCTGCTTTTTACCGGCCCGCTCTCCGACGCCATTGGCCGTAAACAGGTGATGGTAACCGCCCTGATGCTGGCCTCGGTCTGTACGTTACTCTCGACAATGATGACCAGCTGGCACGGCATTTTGATGATGCGCGCGCTGATCGGGCTCTCGCTCAGCGGCGTGGCGGCAGTCGGGATGACCTATCTCAGCGAGGAGATCCACCCGAGCTTCGTCGCCTTTTCGATGGGGCTGTACATCAGCGGGAACTCGATTGGCGGCATGAGCGGGCGTCTGCTGAGCGGGGTATTCACGGACTTCTTTAGCTGGCGCATTGCGCTGGCGGTGATCGGGTGTTTTGCGCTGGCATCGGCCCTGATGTTCTGGAAAATCCTGCCGGAATCGCGCCATTTTCGCCCGACGTCTCTGCGCCCGAAAACGCTGTTTATCAACTTCCGCCTGCACTGGCGTGACAAAGGTTTACCGCGACTGTTTCTGATGGGATTCCTGCTGATGGGTTCCTTCGTGACGCTGTTTAACTATATTGGCTACCGGCTGATGCTCTCGCCGTGGCATCTGAATCAGGCCGTTGTGGGTTTGCTTTCCGTGGCCTATCTCACCGGTACGTGGAGCTCGCCGAAAGCCGGGGCGATGACGGCACGCTTTGGCCGCGGGCCGGTGATGCTGGTGTTTACCGCGGTGATGCTGCTCGGCCTGCTGCTGACGCTTTTCTCTTCCCTGTGGCTTATCTTTGCCGGGATGCTGCTCTTCTCCGCAGGCTTCTTCGCCGCTCACTCCGTCGCCAGCAGCTGGATTGGCCCGCGCGCGCGTCGCGCCAAAGGCCAGGCATCGTCGCTGTATCTGTTTAGCTATTATCTGGGCTCAAGCATCGCCGGGACGCTGGGCGGCGTGTTCTGGCATCACTACGGCTGGAACGGCGTGGGCGGATTTATCGCGCTGATGCTCTGTGCCGCACTGCTGGTGGGCGCAAGCCTTCATAAATGCCTGAGATAATCATCCTGCGGGCTGATGCCCGATCCAGATAAACGGCACCAGCTTACTGGTGCCGTTTCACGTTCAGGAATCCCAGGCCTGCTCTATCTTACCGGCTTCAAACTGCGGAGGCGGTTTTCGGAAGCGGCGCGTGAGCCAGGTCAGGTAAAGGACACCCAGTGCCGCCCAGATGAGGCCAAGCGTCAGGGACGTCGCTTCGAGGTTTACCCACAGCACGCCGACCGTTGCGGCACCAATGAGTGGTAGCAGGAAATAGTGGAGCCGATCTTTCCACGTTTTGTTCAGCCCCTTACGCCGCCAGAAATGGTTGTAAACCGAGAGATTAACAAACGTAAACGCCACCAGCGCGCCAAAGTTGATCAGCGCCGTCGCGGTCACCAGATCAAAGTACAGGGCCGACAGCGCCACTATCCCAACCATAATGACGTTCAGGGCCGGAGTGCGCCATTTCGGATGCACGTAGCCAAACACCCGCTCCGGAAAGACGTTGTCACGCCCCATCACATACAACAAGCGTGAGACGCTGGCGTGCGAGGCCAGGCCTGAAGCGAGCGTATTCACAAACGTGGTACACAGAAACACCGACTGGAAGAGCTTGCCGCCCACGTACAGCGCAATTTCCGGCAGCGCGGCGTCCGGGTTCTTGAAACGCGCGATCGTCGGGAAAAAGAGCTGCATGAAAAACGAGGCAACAATAAATATCAGCCCGCCATACAGTGCGGTCAGGAAAATGGCTTTGGGAATAACCCGCGCCGCGTTTGGCGTCTCTTCCGACAGCGTGGTGACTGCGTCAAAGCCGAGGAAAGAGAAGCAGACGATAGTCGCGCCGGTAATGATAGGAAGCAGGTGCGCGTTCTCGCTGATAAACGGCTGGAGCGACCAGACGGTGCCAACCCCCTCCCCCTTGTGCAGTCCATGCACTACCAGTATGACAAAGACCACCATGATGGCGACCTGCACCAGCACAAACAGAGTGTTAAAGTTGGCGACCAGGTTAACGCTTTTCAGGTTCGCCAGCGTCAGGATCGTCACAAACCCCACCACCCAGACCCAGGGCGGGACTTCAGGGAACAATGCGGAAAGGTAGATCTTCGCCAGCAGCACGTTGATCATCGGCAGGAAGAGATAGTCCAGCAGGGATGACCAGCCGACCATAAACCCCAGGTGGGGGCCGATCGATTTCTGCGTGTAGGTATACGCGGAGCCCGCTTCCGGGAACTGTCGTACCAGTTTGCCGTAGCTGATGGCGGTAAACATGACGCCCGCCAGCGCCAGCAGATACGAGGCGGGCACGTGGCCATTGCTGATACCGGACACAATGCCGAAGGTATCAAACACGGTCATGGGAGTGAGGTAAGCCAGCCCCATCATGACCACCTGCCAGAGCTTGAGGGAACTGCGCAGCCGGGTTCTTCCGGCCATGCGCGGCGAGTCAAGAGAGGTGTTAGTCGCCATAAACCATCCCCCCCATGCTTACCGTGGTTTGCAATCGCGTTGACCGTAACGCAAACCTGCTTAGCAAAGGGGGAAGTTGTAAAGAACATACGCGATCGTACCAGCGCAGCGTCTCTCGCTCGCACTCACAGCAGGCGCCTGACTGGCCCCCTTCGCCCTGCGGATAGTTGAACATCTGCATCATTTCCTACCTCGTCACACAGTGTCGTTAAGAAAGTCCCTGTGCCGCCTGCGCTCCATAACGCGACTCCCGGGAGATAGCTGGCGTGCCAGCGAACGTTTCGGCCAGGCTCCGCGCAGGCCGTTTGGTGATACGTATGCGATGAAACAAAGCGGCCCCTTACCGGGGCTCGTCATCAGGCGTTTTTCAGCATCCACTCAATTTCCGTTTCGGTAATCAGGCGTTCAAACTGCAGTAATTCATCGTTTTTACAGGCGTGATAGACGTGGCAGAAACGTTCGCCCAGCCGCTCGCGGAGGTGATCGTTTTGCATAAATTCCCACAGCGCATCGCTCTGACGAATCGGGAACGGCAGTCCGTCCTGCTCCAGACCATTGCCTTCCACTTCTTCCTGCAGGGGCAAATCGTTATCCAGCCCGTGCAGAATGCCGGCAAAAATCGCCGCCATCACCAGATACGGGTTCGCGTCTGCTCCCGCCACGCGGTACTCGACCCGATGGTTATGGCGATCGCCGCAGGGGATACGCAGGGCAACGGTGCGATTATTGTGTCCCCATGACGCCTGCGTCGGTACGTACATTCCCGGCTGGAAGCGGCGGTAGGAGTTGACGTTCGGCGCCAGCAGCGCCATGGACGCTGGCATCAGATCGATCATCCCGGCCAGCGCGCGTTTCAGCAGCGCGGAATCCTCGCCGCTGGCGTCTGCGAGCACGTTTTCGCCTCGGTTGTTTTGCATGCTGATGTGAATATGCATCCCGCTGCCCGCATGCTCTTCATACGGCTTTGCCATAAACGTGGCGTGCATCTTATGTTTTTCCGCCATCTGCCTGACGAGACGTTTTAGCGCCAGCGCATCATCGCAGGCGTCGAGCACGTTTTCCGTATGGTGCAGGTTTATCTCAAACTGGCCCGGGGAGGCCTCAGCCACGGCCCCGTCGGCGGGGATCAGCTGCAGCTGCGCCAGTTCGTCAATGTCGTTCAGCACGTCAGCAAAGTGGTTCAGGTTATCAACCGAGTAGACCTGGCTCTGCGTGTTGCGTACGTCGGTGCCCGGCGCGCAGGGTGGCTGCAGATAGCCGTCGGCATCGCGCTTACGGTCAAGTAAATAGAACTCCAGCTCTACCGCTACCACGGGGAACAGACCGCGCTGGCGCAGCTGCTGCCAGAGTCGGTTGAGTACGTTCCGCGGCTCAACGTCAAAGGGAGCGCCATCTTCATCGACCATGGTGAGCTGCACCTGACCAATGTATTCCGGGTCGGCGGCGGACGGCGTCAGGGTACCCGGTACCGGCACGCAGATACAGTCCGGCTCGCCGAGCTCCTGCCCCAGGCCCGCCTCTTCCACGACGTTACCTAAAATGTCCATGGCGAAAACCGATGCCGGGAAATAGCAGCCTTTTTCAAGCTTGCTCAGTCCGGCAACCGGGATGCGCTTGCCGCGAAAACAGCCGTTCAGGTCGGTCAGGAGGACATCAATAAACTGGGTGTCAGGATACTTTTCTAAATAGCGCTTCACTTCCTGCGTAAAGGCGCTGCCCCGCCTCTCATCCGTGTGCTGCACAAAGTTCTCAACTTCTACGATATTGGTTTCCATGATTTACCACCGTTTTTGGGATTTGCGTTCGCTGCTCTGGACTGTCAAATATAATGTCCACCCTATCGAATCTGTATGCAAACAAATTGTTTGTCAAATGTTAAATTAAGTTTGCAAAAGGCAGATCCCATTGCTAGATTGAGAAAATATTGAACGAAAAGGCCGTTTCACAGGCGAGAATGGCCTAAATTTAGTCCACTTTGTGAGGGCGATCATGGAAAATATAATGAACAAGCCAGTTATTGGCGTAGTGATGTGCAGAAACAGGCTTAAGGGTCATGAGACCCAGACCCTGCAAGAAAAGTACCTGAATGCCATTATTAACGCGGGGGGCTTACCGATTGCCTTACCCCATGCGCTGGCAGAGCCAGAGCTACTTACCGCTCTGCTGCCAACCCTGGACGGGATTTACCTGCCGGGCAGCCCAAGTAACGTGCAGCCGCACCTTTATGGTGAAAACGGCGATGAGCCTGACGCCGATCCCGGGCGAGATCTTCTGAGTATGGCGCTGATTGCCGCCGCGCTCGAAAGGCGCATCCCCATTTTCGCCATCTGCCGGGGGCTGCAGGAACTGGTTGTTGCGACGGGAGGGACGCTGTATCGCCGCCTGTTCGAGCAGAACGACCTGCTTGAACACCGGGAAGATCCTGAACTGCCGGTTGAGCTACAATACGCCCCTTCTCATGAGGTTCAGGTTCAGGAGGGAGGACTGCTGTCTCAATTAATACCAGGCTGTAACACATTTTGGGTAAACTCGTTACACGGGCAAGGTGCACGATCGTTAGGACCACGGCTTCGCGTGGAGGCCCGTTCGACGGACGGGCTGGTCGAAGCGGTCAGCGTTCATGACCACCCTTTTGCCCTCGGCGTGCAATGGCACCCCGAATGGAACAGCAGCGAGTACGCCCTCTCACGTATGTTGTTTGATGGTTTTATCACCGCCTGTCAAAGCCACATTGCCGAGAAGCAGCGGCTTTGACCACTACCGTAAAGGAAATGCAACTATGAGCGATGACGGACTGGCGCCAGGGAAACGTCTGTCTGAGATCCGCCAGCAATTGGGTCTCTCGCAGCGGCGTGCCGCCGAACTGTCTGGGTTAACACACAGTGCCATCAGCACCATTGAGCAGGACAAAGTGAGTCCTGCCATCAGTACGCTGCAAAAGCTGCTGAAAGTCTATGGGCTGTCGCTCTCGGAATTCTTTTCGGAACCGGAAAAACCTGATGAACCGCAGGTGGTTATTAATCAGGAAGACCTTATCGAAATAGGCAGTCAGGGAGTTTCGATGAAGCTGGTTCATAACGGAAATCCGAACCGTACGCTGGCGATGATTTTTGAAACTTACCAGCCTGGAACCACGACCGGAGAGAGGATCAAACATCAGGGTGAGGAGATCGGTACGATACTGGAAGGTGAAATAGTGCTGACCATTAATGGCCAGCCTTATCACCTGGTTGCAGGGCAGAGCTATGCCATCAATACCGGCATACCGCACAGCTTCAGCAATACCTCGGCAGGCATCTGCCGCATTATCAGTGCCCACACCCCCACCACGTTCTAATTACCACTCAGTCCCGGCGTAAGCGCGCTTACGCCGGGACAAATAAAAACGATCAATGTCGGCATTCAACGGGTTAATTCCCGGGATGCCCCACGGCTTCGTATTGCCTGAAACGGCCATGCCTTTATTTATCTGATTGCGAAAGAAAGGAGTGAATATGCATTTTCAGCACCTGACTTACTGGCAGGATAAAGCAAAAAACAGCGCCATTGAGACCCGGTTATTTATTAACGGTGCCTATTGTGACGCCGCCGATAATGCCACGTTTGAAACCGTCAATCCCGCTACCCAACAGACGCTGGCGAACGTGGCCCGGGGCAAGCAGGCGGACGTGAACCGCGCGGTTCAGGCCGCACGTGAGGTATTTGAACGCGGCGACTGGTCACAGGCGTCTCCGGCCCAGCGCAAGGCCGTGCTCAATAAGCTCGCCGATTTAATGGAACGCCACGGCGAAGAGCTGGCCTTACTGGAAACGCTGGACACCGGTAAACCCATCCGCCACAGCCTGCGCGACGATATTCCCGGCGCGGCTCGCGCCATTCGCTGGTACGCCGAAGCGGCGGATAAAGTCTACGGCGAAGTGGCGCCTACGGGTCCGGGCGAGCTGGCGATGATCGTGCGCGAGCCGATCGGGGTTGTCGCGGCCATCGTCCCCTGGAACTTCCCGCTGCTGCTGGCCTGCTGGAAGCTGGGCCCGGCGCTGATCGCGGGCAATAGCGTGGTATTAAAACCGTCGGAGAAATCACCGCTCACCGCCCTGCGCCTGGCCGGGCTGGCGAAAGAGGCGGGCCTGCCGGACGGTGTGCTGAATGTGATAAGCGGTTACGGCCACGAAGCGGGCCAGGCGCTGGCACTGCATCCGGAGGTCGAAGTGCTGACGTTTACCGGCTCTACCCGTACCGGCAAGCAGCTGTTGAAGGACGCGGGAGAAAGCAACATGAAGCGCGTCTGGCTGGAGGCAGGCGGCAAGAGCGCCAACATTATCTTTGCCGACTGTCCGGACATGGACAAGGCCGTGAGCGCGACCGCCGCCGGGATTTTTTACAACCAGGGGCAAGTCTGTATCGCCGGTACCCGCCTGCTGCTCGAAAACAGCATCGCCGATGACTTCCTGGCAAGGCTGAAAGCGCAGGCCCGTCACTGGCAGCCGGGCGATCCGCTCGACCCGGACAGCACGATGGGCATGCTCATCGACGCTGCGCACGCCGATACCGTCCACACGTTTATTCGCGAGGGAGCCCGGAAAGGTACGCTGCTGCTGGACGGGCGGGAACAATCATGGCCTTCCGCAGTCGGTCCCACCATTTTTGTCGACATCGACCCTGCCTCCCCGCTGTGCCGGGAAGAGATTTTCGGGCCGGTGCTGGTCGTCACCCGTTTTAAAACCGAAGAGGAAGCCTTAACGCTGGCCAACGACAGTGAATACGGGCTTGGCGCGGCGGTATGGACCCGCGATCTCTCTCGCGCGCACCGCATGAGCCGCCGCCTGAAAGCCGGCTCGGTCTTCGTCAATAACTATAACGACGGTGACATGACCGTACCCTTTGGCGGCTATAAGCAGAGCGGCAACGGTCGCGATAAGTCCCTGCACGCGCTGGAAAAATTTACCGAACTGAAAACCATCTGGATTGCCCTGGAGCCTCAATCATGACCGAACATACCACCAGCTACTACGCGGCCAGCGCGAACGCTTACGAACCTTTCCCGACGCTTAACGAGTCGATCAGCTGTGACGTGTGCGTGGTGGGCGGCGGCTATACCGGCCTCTCCTCCGCGCTGCATCTCGCCGAAATGGGCTACGACGTGGTGCTCCTTGAAGGGGCGCGCATCGGCTTCGGCGCCAGCGGACGCAACGGCGGCCAGCTGGTTAACTCCTACAGCCGCGATATCGACGTGATCGAGAAAAACTACGGGCCCGATGCCGCCAAAGTGCTCGGGAGCATGATGTTTGAAGGCGGGGAAATTATTCGGGAGCGTATCCAGCGCTATCAGATCCAGTGCGACTATCGTCCCGGCGGGCTGTTTGTGGCGCTAAACCATAAGCAGCTGGAGACGCTGGAGGAGCAAAAGTCCAACTGGGAACGCTACGGCAACATGCAGCTGGAGCTGCTGGACGCCAGCGCCATCCGCCGGGAAGTCGACAGCGACCGCTATACCGGTGCGCTGCTGGACCGCAGCGGGGGGCACATTCATCCGCTGAACCTGGCGATCGGCGAAGCGGACGCCATTCGCCTGAACGGTGGGCGTGTATATGAACAGTCTCCGGTGACCGCCATTCAGCACACCAGCCCGGCAGTAGTAAGCACGCAGCATGGCCAGGTCACGGCCCGCTACGTGATCGTCGCCGGGAATGCCTATCTGGGCGATAAGATAGAACCGGAGCTGGCAAAACGCAGCATGCCCTGCGGCACCCAGGTGGTGACCACCGCCCCGCTGCCGGAGGAGGTCGCCCGCACGCTGATCCCCAATAACTACTGCGTGGAAGATTGCAATTATCTGCTGGATTACTACCGCCTCACCGCAGACAACCGCCTGCTGTACGGCGGTGGCGTCGTCTATGGCGCGCGCGATCCGGACGATGTCGAGCGCCTGGTGATGCCAAAGCTGCTGAAAACCTTCCCTCAGCTGGCAGGCGTCAAAATCGACTACCGCTGGACGGGCAACTTCCTGCTGACCCTGTCGCGGATGCCGCAGTTTGGCCGTCTGGACAAGAACATCTATTACATGCAGGGCTACAGCGGCCACGGCGTGACCTGCACCCACCTGGCCGGGCGGCTGATCTCGGAACTGTTGCGCGGTGACGCTGAGCGCTTTGATGCGTTTGCCAACCTCCCGCACTACCCCTTCCCGGGCGGTCGCAGCCTGCGGATTCCATTCACGGCGATGGGCGCGGCGTACTACAGCCTGCGCGATCGTCTTGGCGTATGATCGTTTCGACAAAAGGGTAACTGACATGAGTAACCAGGAATTTCATCAGCGCAGACTTTCTGCCACCCCGCGCGGCGTAGGCGTAATGTGTAATTTCTTTGCCCGCACGGCGGAGAATGCCACCCTCACCGACGTGGAAGGCAACGACTATATTGATTTCGCCGCCGGGATCGCGGTGCTGAATACCGGCCATCGTCATCCTGAACTGGTGGCCGCAGTGGAAAAACAGCTTCACCAGTTCACCCACACGGCCTACCAGATTGTGCCGTATGAAAGCTATGTTTCATTAGCCGAGAAACTTAACGAGCTGGCCCCGGTCCAGAGCCCGGCCAAAACGGCGTTCTTCACCACGGGCGCGGAAGCGGTGGAAAACGCCATTAAAATCGCCCGGGCCCACACCGGCAGACCGGGCGTGATTGCCTTCGGCGGAGGCTTCCACGGCCGAACCTATATGACCATGGCCTTAACCGGCAAGGTCGCGCCTTATAAGCTGGGATTTGGCCCCTTCCCGGGGTCGGTTTATCACGTGCCGTATCCCTCCGAGCTGCACGGCATCACGACGCAGGATGCCATCACGGCGATAGAACGCCTGTTCAAAGCGGATATTGAGGCGAAACAGGTGGCGGCGATTATTTTTGAACCCATTCAGGGTGAAGGCGGATTCAACGTCGCCCCGCCAGAGCTGGTGGCCGCCATCCGCCGAATCTGTGATGAGCACGGGATCGTGATGATTGCCGACGAAGTGCAGAGCGGCTTCGCCCGTACGGGTAAACTGTTTGCCATGGAACACTACGCGGACAAGCCCGACCTGATGACGATGGCGAAAAGCCTGGCAGGCGGAATGCCGCTGTCTGGCGTGGTGGGTCGCGCCGAAATCATGGACGCGCCGGCTCCCGGCGGTCTGGGGGGGACCTATGCAGGCAACCCGCTTGCGGTGGCCGCCGCGCACGCGGTGCTGAAGATTATCGACAACGAGTCACTGTGCGCCCGCGCCTGCCATCTGGGGGATCGACTGAAAGCCACGCTGGAGGAGATTCAGGGCACCTTCCCTGCGCTCGTGGCGATAAGGGGGAGAGGATCGATGATTGCGGCGGAGTTTTTTGATCCCGAGAGCCGTGAGCCTTCGGCCGCCATCGCGCAGGCGATACAGCAAAAGGCGCTCGCCCAGGGCCTGCTGTTATTGATCTGCGGCCAGTACGGCAACGTGATCCGCTTCCTTTATCCGCTGACCATTCCGGATGCTCAGTTCAACCAGGCGCTGGCGATCCTGCAACAGGTTATGCGCGATAAGTCCTGAGTGCCCACCGAAAACCGTCTCCCGGCATTCCGGAGACGGTTTCAACGGAGGAGATCGGCATAGATTTCCTCCGTGTGGGAAATGTTGGGGAATTTGGTCTGTTTCATTGTATGCTCCCTGAAACACATCCCTGGCAAGAGGAAATAAGAATTGCAAAAAACATCCGCCTATCAGTCACTTGTGAAAACCTTCCAGCGCCTCTCTCGCTTCTCGCATCTCTCCTCCATCGCCAGCTGGGACATGTTCACCATGATGCCGCCAGGCGGCAGCGCCGCGCGCGGTGAAGCGCTGGCAGAGATGAGCGTCCTGCAACATCAGATCCTGACCGATAAAAAAGTCGGCGACCTGTTAGCGGCCGCAGCAGGGGAAGATCTGAATGACGTCGAACAGGCCAACCTGCGCGAAATGATGCGCCACTATCAGCAGGCGACCCTGCTGCCGGAATCGCTGGTGGAAGCCAAATCTCTCGCGGGCAGCAGGTGCGAGCACGCCTGGCGTACGCAGCGCCCCGCCAACGACTGGCAGGGCTTTTCCGCCAACCTGAAAGAAGTGGTGAAACTCAGCCGTGAAGAAGCCCGCCTGCGCGCAGAAGCCAAAGGCTGTACGCCGTACGACGCGCTGCTGGATATTTTTGAACCGGACATGACCAGCGCGCGCCTGGACGTGCTGTTTGGTGATATGAAAACCTGGCTGCCGGACCTGCTGGCAAGCGCGGTGGAGAAACAGGCTCAGCGGTCGTTCGTTCCGCCGCAGGGCCCATTCCCGACGGCAACCCAGCGCGAACTGGGTCTGGAAGCCATGAAGATGCTCGGCTTCGATTTTAACGGCGGTCGCCTCGACGTAAGTGCGCACCCGTTCTGCGGCGGCGTACCGGAAGACGTGCGCATTACCACGCGCTATGATGAAGACGAGCTGCTCAGCGCGCTGTTTGGCGTGATCCACGAAACCGGACACGCGCGCTACGAACAAAACCTGCCGCGCGCGTGGGCAGGCCAGCCTATTGCCCTGGCCCGCTCAACCGCGATCCATGAATCCCAGAGCCTGTTCTTTGAGATGCAGTTGGGACGCAGCGAAGCCTTCCTTAAGCACCTCCTCCCTGCCGTTCACGCCCGCTTTGGCAGCCAGGCGGCGTTCAGCGAAGAGAACTTTATCGCCTGGAACCAGCGCGTGAAGCCAGGCTATATCCGCGTCGATGCCGACGAAGTGAGCTACCCGGCACACGTGGTGCTGCGCTATGAGATTGAGCGCGCGCTGATCAACGGCGAGATCGAGGTGGACGATATCCCCGCCCTGTGGGATGAGAAAATGCAGGCCTGGCTCGGGTTGTCTACCAAAGACAACTACCGCAACGGCTGCATGCAGGATATCCACTGGACCGACGGCGGGTTTGGTTACTTTCCGTCGTACACGCTGGGCGCGATGTATGCCGCGCAGCTGTTCCATGCTGCAAAGACCGCGCTTCCGGGACTGGCGTCCTCTATCGCTGAAGGGGATTTTTCCGCCCTCTTTGAGTGGCTGCGTCAGAACATCTGGCAGCACGGTAGCCGCTTTAGCACGTCGCAGTTAATCACCCAGGCGACGGGGGAAGATCTGAATATCCGCTACTTCCGCGAACACCTGACCTCACGCTACCTGTAATGATAAGGCCGGGGTTCTTCCCCGGCCTTGTACATATGGTTACACGCGGATACCAATCACTCACGGAAACCCCGAATTTACAGGGATATAGTTATTTCAACGGCCCCGCAGTGGGGTTAAATGAAAAACCAAATTCGAGGGTATGAACATGAAAAAAGTATTAGCTCTGGTTGTTGCCGCTGCTATGGGTCTGTCTTCTGCTGCGTTTGCTGCTGAAACCACTGCTGCACCAGCTGCTGCGGCGCCTGCTGCAACGACCACCGCGGCGCCAGCAAAAACCGTGCATCACAAGAAACACCACAAAGCCGCTAAACCGGCTGCAGAGCAAAAAGCGCAGGCAGCTAAAAAGCACCACAAAAAAGCCGCTAAACCAGCCGTAGAGCAGAAGGCCCAGGCTGCGAAAAAGCACCACAAGAAAGCCGCTAAACCAGCCGTAGAGCAGAAAGCCCAGGCTGCGAAAAAGCATCACAAAAAAGCAGTAAAACACGAAGCTGCTAAACCAGCTGCACAGCCAGCTGCGTAAGCGTACAAGCTTAACCGTGCCCTGCGGGGCACGTTGGTAAACCGGCGCTGAACCGGAAAAGGTTCTGCGCCGTTTTTTTTATCCGGAGGGCGTATGCTGCGACGCTATCGGTTTGAGCTGATTCTTATCCTGCTTATTTTATGCGCGCTCATCGCCAGCCGCTTTTATCTTTCCTGACTGTAGCACGCTGATTTTACTCCCACTTTAGCGCCGTCCCGTCTATAGTATTTTCATAGGGTTCACTTTTAATAATCATAATTACCCCCACCAGAGTGTGATATGCGTAAATCTGTTGTGTTGTTGCTGGGAACGTTTGGCCTTTTTTCTGGATTTTCACAGGCGGATGATGGCGGTGATAACGCCATTAGCGCGAAAGAGCTAAAGACGCTTTTTTTCGGTCATGACGATCGTACTCGCGTCACCGATCCTACCCAGGCTCCCTGGGACGCTATAGGCCAACTGGAAACCGCCAGCGGCAACCTGTGTACCGCGACGTTAATCACCCCGCAATTAGCGCTGACGGCAGGCCACTGCCTGTTGACGCCACCCAACGGTAAGCCAGACAAAGCGGTTGTCTTACGATTTGTGTCGCAAAAAGGGATCTGGCGCTATGAAATCCACGGCATTGAAGGCCGGGTTGATGCTTCTCTTGGGAAGCGTCTTAAACCGGATGGCGACGGCTGGATTGTGCCGCCCGCGGCAGCCTCGTGGGATTTTGGCCTGATTATTTTGCGCTACCCGCCTTCGGGCATTACGCCGCTGCCGTTATTTGACGGCGATAAAGCGGCGCTCACCGCCGCGCTGAAAGCCGCCGACCGCAAGGTAACGCAGTCAGGCTACCCGGTCGATCATCTCGATGCGCTTTACACCCACACGGACTGTATCGTGACGGGCTGGGCGCAGACCAGCGTGCTTTCCCATCAGTGCGATACGTTGCCTGGCGACAGCGGTTCACCGCTGATGCTGAAAACCGATAACGGCTGGCAGTTGATTGGGGTTCAAAGCTCCGCCCCGGCGGCGAAAGACCGCTGGCGAGCCGATAACCGGGCCTTATCCGTCACCGGTTTTCGCGATAAGCTGGAAGCGCTGGCTAAGGAGTAAGCCAGCGCGGCTGTCTGTGAATCAGCGTTACCGATTGATCAGGCGAGTTTTATCATGATCATGCCCGCGAGCAGCAAGATCAGCCCTATCCAGCCTTTATTATTTAAACGCTGCCCGAAAAGCACCCACCCTGCGGCCAGGGTGGCGGCGATACCAAAACCGCCCCACAGCGCATAGGCCACAGACAGATCGATACCTTTGACCGCCTGAGACAGGGCGCTAAATGCCCCCAGCACTGCGGCAATCGACATCAGGCCATAAACCTTACGGCGAAAACCGTCAGAGAATTTCAGCAGAACGTTCGCCAGAATTTCCAGCACGATGGCGAAGCCCAGCCAGGCCGCATGAACCCATTCAAACTGTTGCATGGTTCTGCTCCTTCTGCTGTTTTGTCGGTTTACGGGTACCTGATTTAATCAGCACGATACCCGCGACCAGCGTCGTTAACCCGGCGACCTTCATTGTTGTTAATGTTTCGTCGAATATCAGAACGCTGAACAGCGTAATCAATAAAATACCGATCCCTTCCCACAGCGCATAGGCCACACCCAGCGCAATTTTCTTCACCGCAAATGAGAGGAAAATATAGGAAAGGGATATCATCACCAGCATTAAAATAAAACCGGTATTGCCCTCGCTGACGCTTGCCCATTTCATTGACAGCGTGCCGGTAATTTCAGCGAGGATAGCCAGGGCTAATAAGATCCAGTAAAACATGTTTTTCTCCTGCTTGAGAATATAATCCATCGTGGCCCGCCGCATGCAGCAAACCAAAAAAATATGAAATTAAATCAGATAGCTAAGCGCGTAGCGCCAGCTCAGGCAGAAGAGGTGACTATAGTGCGGTACGCCAGTGTTGCTCACCAGCAATCAGGCAGAAGGAGGTAGAAAATAGAGCAGCGTTATTTGAAGAATAGGTCCTGAACAAATTGTCCATAAAATTACAATTATCCGCGTTGTTGCTTCTCGTCTTTGCGGATGAAAATTGTCCTCGGTAGTTGAACACGCCAAATTTGTACCATAACTGAAGATTTTACTCAAAGTCTTTTCAATTCTTTACCCATCCCGTTTGATTTTGGTTAGTTTATTGCAGGACGTTTACCCTCTATTATAAATAAAAAGCGTTTTTTGGAGTCACCATGGCTAAACCCATTATTACCCTCAACGGGTTAAAAATTGTCATCATGCTGGGCATGCTGGTGATCATACTCACGGGCGTTCGTTTTGCCGCCGACATCATTGTGCCCTTTATTCTGGCCCTGTTTGTTGCGGTGATCCTTAACCCACTGGTCCGGCGCATGACGCGGCTGCGCATCCCGCGCGTGCTGGCAATTACCCTGCTAATTAGCGTCATTATTTTCGCCATGGTGTTACTGGTTGCGTATCTGGGTACCTCGTTGAACGAACTGGCGCGAACGCTGCCGAAATACCGTTCCTCGCTGGCGATACCGCTGCTGCAGCTTGAGCCCTGGCTTCAGCGCGCGGGAATAGAAGTTTCGGTTGAGGAGCTTCTTAAATATATCGACCCTAATGCGGCCATGACCATCGTCACAGGCCTGCTGACGCAGCTTTCCAATGCCATGACCTCGATTTTCCTGCTGTTTTTAACGGTGGTGTTCATGCTGCTGGAGGTGCCACAGCTGCCCGCAAAGTTACAGCAAATCATGGTTCGTCCGGTTGAAGGAATGGGCGCTATTCAGCGCGCGCTGGACAGCGTTTCACGCTATCTGGTACTGAAAACCGTCATCAGCCTGGTCACCGGGGTGGTGGTCTGGGGAATGCTGGTGGCGCTGGACGTCCGCTTTGCGTTCGTCTGGGGGTTACTGGCATTTGCGCTCAATTACATTCCTAACATCGGCTCCGTGCTGGCGGCAATCCCCCCTATTCTTCAGGTGCTGGTGTTCAGCGGATTTTATGATGCGCTGATTCTGCTGGCCGGCTATCTGGCGATTAACCTGGTATTCGGGAATATTCTTGAACCACGAATGATGGGGCGTGGGCTGGGGCTTTCGACGCTGGTCGTCTTTTTGTCCCTGATTTTCTGGGGCTGGCTGCTCGGTCCCGTAGGCATGCTGCTCTCCGTTCCGCTGACCATCATCGTGAAGATTGGTCTGGAACAGACGGCGGGCGGGCAAAGCATCGCCGTGCTGCTGAGCGATATGAGCCATCAATAGCCGTCATTCCGCCATCGACATGAGGGGCTTGCTTGCCCTTCCTCCTTCACGGTAAGCCCTGAGCGCCCTCTGCCAGTCCGTCAGAGGGTAGACCGTTCCGGGGCTGTACGCACTGGCGCGCATCCGGGGCCAGATTTGATCGAACTCCGCGCGCCACGCCTCTGCGCTGAGCCCATCCAGATAGTTACGAATATGGAACCACGCCACGCGCGGCAGGGGCCGCTGCTGGCGGAAGGTCTGCCCGGAGAGCAGCCCGTAGCAGACAAATATGCCCTGCTCCGGCAGCACGCTCAGGATCGCTTCCGCCAGCGCCCCGCCGGTTGCATCGTAAACGACGTCGGCACGCGCGGCAACGGAGAGGATCCGCTGCATGTCATGCTGTGCGACAGGAACGATCCCCATCGCCGCCAGCCGTTCAGCGTGAACGGGCGAACGATGAATACCGTACACCGCCTCTGCCCCCGCCAGACGCGCCCACTGCCCGAGCAGAATAGCGCAATCCGAACCGGCGGCCGTGAGCAGCACCCGCTTTCCCCGCGGTGGATAGTGGCTCAACATCATCTGCGCCGCCAGCGGGTTGATATAGGCCCGCGCGGCCAGGCGTGAATCGACATCATCCGGCACGGGGATCGCATACTCTGCCGGGCAATCCGCATAGCGCTGCCAGGTGCCCTGCCCGCGCAGCGGCAGAACGCGTTTACCCGGCAGATGCGCAAAAGACGCGGGCGCCTGAATGACAACGCCGACGCCTTCATACCCCGCGACGGCGGGCAGCGGGGTTCTGTGGCGGTAAGCGCCGGTAATGGGAATGAGATCGGACGCGTTCACCGGCGCATACAGCATTTGCACGCGGAGGTGTCCCGGCGCAAGCGCGCCCGGTGGCGCAGTTTCAGGTTGCAGAACAGATTCTGGTTCGCCAAAACGGCGATACCAGAGGGCCAGATTTTCCATTACGATCTCACGGCTGACGGCGGAATACTTAATCGCGCCAGCCCATTGCCGGTGCGACATGTTTGAGAATGGACTCAATCACGTGCGCATTGTAATCCACACCGAGCTGGTTCGGTACGGTCAGTAATAACGTATCAGCCTCGGCAATCGCCTCGTCCTTCTTCAGCTGTTCAATCAGCCTGTCAGGCTCCGCGGCATAGCTGCGCCCGAAGATCGCGCGCGTTTTTTCATCAAGATACCCCACGCTATCACTGTCGTTGCGGCTGGCACCGAAGTACATCCGGTCGCGGTCGTCCATCAGGGCAAAAATACTGCGGCTGACCGAGACGCGCGGCTCGCGCGCATGCCCTGCCTCTTTCCAGGCCTGACGATAGGCGCGGATCTGTTTTGCCTGCTGAATATGGAACGGCTCACCGGTTTCATCGTCTTTCAGGGTTGAGCTTTGCAGGTTCATGCCGAGCTTAGCGGCCCATACCGCCGTCGCATTTGAACCGGCGCCCCACCAGATGCGCTCCCGCAGCCCTTCAGAATACGGTTCCAGGCGCAGCAGCCCAGGCGGATTGGGGAACATCGGCTGTGGATTCGGCTTTGCAAACCCTTCGCCGCGCAGCACCTCAAGCAGCACCTCGGTATGACGGCGCGCCATGTCCGATTCGTTTTCCCCTTCCTGCGGGACATAGCCGAAATGACGCCAGCCATCAATGACCTGCTCCGGAGAGCCGCGGCTGATGCCAAGCTGCAAACGGCCGCCGGAGATCAGATCTGCCGCGCCCGCATCCTCGGCCATATACATCGGGTTTTCATAGCGCATATCAATCACGCCCGTACCGATTTCGATGGTTTTCGTTTTGGCGCCTATTGCCGCCAGCAGAGGGAACGGCGAGCTAAGCTGACGGGCGAAGTGGTGCACGCGGAAATAGGCGCCGTCCGCGCCCAGCTCTTCAGCGGCCACGGCCAGGTCGATGGACTGCAGCAGCGTGTCTGCCGCCGAGCGCGTGCCGGACTGCGGAGAAGGCGTCCAGTGACCAAACGATAAAAACCCGATCTTTTTCATAACCCTGTGTCCTGATAATGCGTTGCGTTCTGTCCACTTTACGCATTACCCGGTAAGAATAAATGCCGTTTATTTAACGGAAAGCATCAAATAAATTGACGGAATAGAGGGGTTCGTCATTCCGCTCCATAATGGATATAATATCCCCCACTTTTTTATGGCAGGTAAAACCGGCAATGGCTCTGATCCCTAAAAACTACGCGCGACTGGAAAGCGGCTATCGCGAGAAAGCATTAAAAATCTATCCCTGGGTCTGCGGACGCTGCTCGCGGGAGTTCGTCTATTCCAACCTGCGTGAATTGACGGTTCACCATATCGATCACGACCATACTAACAACCCGGAAGATGGCAGCAACTGGGAGCTGTTGTGCCTGTTTTGTCACGATCACGAGCATTCGAAATACACCGAAGCGGATCAGTACGGCACCACCGTGGTCGCCGGTGAAGACGCGCAAAAAGACGTGGGTGTCGCCACGTTTAACCCGTTTGCCGATTTAAAAGCGATGATGGATAAGAAGAAGTAATCTTTCACCGACTGTACCTGCGGGATTGGCGGCTCAGGGGCGCACGCCCGGTTGGTGCGCCATGCCATGAACCGGCCGCTTTCACACCAGACTCTCCAGCCATTCGGTAAATACCCGCACCTTGCGGGAGAGATGACGGTGTGGGTAGAGCAGTGACAGCTTTCGGTCCGGCGAGCGATAGTCCGGCAGGACTTCAACCAGAAGACCGCGGTCAAGGTAAGGCTGGAGAAAAAGATTCATCCCCTGCATTAACCCCAGCCCGGCAAGGCCTGCCGCGATGTAGGCCTCGGAGTTATCCACGACAAGCTTACCGGGCAGGGTAATCTCCGCGATGCCTTCCGGCGTGGTAAACGTCCACGGATGAATTTGTCTGCTGCTGTTATTAATCCAGTTGATGGCCTGATGCTGGCGTAAATCCTCCAGCGTTTCTGGCGTACCATTTTTTGCCAGCCAGGCCGGGCTGGCGCAGGTCGTGATTTTGATGTTCCCAATTTTACGCGCGATATACTCGCCGTCCTCCAGCTCCCCCACCCGCAGCACGCAGTCCAGGCCATCGCGCAGCATATCCCGACGGCGATCCGAGCTGCTCAGAATAATGTCGATCTCAGGATGCTGACGATAAAAATCGGGCAGATTGGGGATGACTCGCAGCGTGGCAAAAGAGACAGGCATATCCACACGCAGCTGACCGTGTATTGCCCGGTCCGTACCAAACGACTCCAGTAATTCGTCCGCCTGCGCCAGCAGGGGTTTACTCCGGCGATAAAACGCTTCCCCATCCGGCGTCAGGCTAATCCGACGCGTTGTGCGCTGCAGTAGCCGCGTGCCGCTGTGTTGCTCCAGAAACTGTAATGCTTTGGTGACTGCCGGGCGATGGATCTGCAGATTCTCCGCCGCCTGGGTAAGGCTGCCTGACTCGACAATTTCAATAAAAATTCGAATAGATTCAAAAAGGTTTATTTGCATATGGGATGTCTTGCCGCGAGCGGGAGAAAATGATTGTTATTGATTTTATAACAGTGATGAATTTTTCTGGCTATTTTTCCTAACAATCTTACTCTCTACACTCTCCCTCATTCAAACGTAAGGGAGAGTCTGCTATGAAAAATAACCGTATCTGTCAGATCCTGGGGATCGAAAAGCCTGTTATTCAGGGACCGTTATCCTGGCTTACTGATGCCCGTTTAGTGGCCGCGGTCAGCAATGCCGGAGGACTCGGCGTGCTGGGCCCCAACGCCGGTTTAACCGCCGATACCGCGGTCTCCACGCCGGAAGAGACCGCCAAAAAAATGCGGGAAGAAATTCGTAAAACCAAACGGCTGACCGAAAAACCGTTTGGCGTGAACCTGATCCCCACAGCCGTTAATGACGTCTGGACTGGGCCTATTCTTCAGGTGGTGAAAGAGGAAGGCGTCAGGGCCGTGGTGTATACGGGCTATGGGGAAGGCAGCATTATTCCGGCGCTCTTCAGCGAGCTAAAAGAGGCGGGTATCGCCATTATCTACCGCGACATCAATCCCACCCCGGAAAACACCCGCCTCGCAGAAGACCTGGGCGCAGACATTATCGTCGCCACCGGTTTTGACGAGGGCGGAACGTTACCCGCCACGGTGCTTGGCACCTTTTCCATCGTGCCGCTGATTGCCGATGCCGTGAAGCACATCCCGGTGATGGCCGCGGGCGGCATTACCGACCGTCGCACCGCCAGAGCGGCGCATGCATTGGGTGCGGAAGGCGTGTTTGCCGGTTCGGTGTTTATCAGTACCGAAGAAAGCCGCGTGCCGCAGGGGGTCAAAGAGAAAATTGTTGCCGCCAACGGCCTGGACCTGCTGCTTTTTCGCACTGTCCCCCACTACTATCGTTCTCTCCCCGGCAAGCTGGCGGAAAAACTGGCGGCGATGGATAAAGCTGGCGCAAGCAATGAAGCGCTGGGCAAGGCGATGGGAGGATTGCGGGGCCTGCGCCTGGGCATGCTGGAAAATAACACCGATGAAGGTTATATCGCGCTCGGCACGGGGATTGGGAATATCCGCAGCGTGAGAAGCGTGGCTGAGGTTGTCGATGCGTTAACGGTTGAGTAAGCCCTTAACCCTGATGCTATGGACGCTGCACAGGAGCGGCGTCCGTAAACCGTCTTCGGCTCTTTGTCACACATAGCCGCCTTTTACCTCGCCACCGGTAAATCCGCGTACCGCGTCGTATAGGCCGGTGACAGCATCTCGCGCTTCATCGCCCAGGCTTTCTCAATCCCCTGCCCGGCAAACCATATTTTCCCTTTGCCGGAATAATTTAAGCTATCGATGGTTTCCATCAGCGCCACGCTGTTGGCGCTCGGGCGGTTATCGTCAAACAAATTCAGCTGGGCAACGCCGCTGCTGAAAAAGTCTGCCAGCATCACCCCCGCTTTCATATAGCGATATCCGTCAAGCCAGATACGACCCAGCGCCTCAGTGGCGGCACGAATGATATCGCGCGAATCATTGGTGGGCGTCATCAGGGTGACGGAAGCCTGGTTGCCGTAATAAATTTCGTTGTCCGCGTGTGGGCTGGTGCGCACAAACACGCTGATAAAGCGGCAATACTGATGCTCGCCACGCAGTTTTTCCGCAGCACGTTCTGCATAGGCGCAAATGGCCTGATGCATCTCCTCGTACTGCGTAATACGGTGTCCAAACGAACGACTACAGATAATTTGCTGCTTCGTGGGAGTAAACTCCTCCAGATCGAGGCAGGGCTCACCTCGAAGCTCGCGCGCCGTGCGCTCCATTACCACGTTAAAATGTTTGCGGATGACCCAGGATGACGCTTCCGCCAGCTCCAGCGCCGTGGTTATCCCCATCGCGTTAAGCTTTTTCGTGATGCGTCGTCCTACGCCCCACACCTCCTCCACCGGAACCTTTGCCAGCAGCTTACGCTGCCGTCCACGATCCGAGAGATCGACCACGCCACCGGTGGCTGACCACCGCTTCGCCGCATAGTTGGCCAGCTTCGCCAGCGTTTTAGTCGGCGCAATCCCGACGCCCACACTTAAGCCTGTGTTTTTAAAGACCTGCGTACGCATCTGATGACCGAATGCTTCCAGCGAGATGCAGTTGCTGACACCCGAAACGTTCACAAATGCTTCATCGATGGAGTAGATCTCAATGGCCGGCGCGAGATCGGTCAGCGTCTGCATCACCCGGCTGCTGAGATCGGCATACAGCGCATAGTTGGAGCTAAAGACGTAAACCCGCGACGGATACCCCTTTTCTTTGAATTTAAAATAGGGCTCCCCCATTTTTATGCCGAACTGCTTTGCCTCCCGCGACAGCGAAATAATACAGCCGTCGTTATTGGACACCACCACGATGGGCTTACCCACCAGATCGGGGCGAAACACCCTCTCGCAGGAGGCATAGAAGCTATTCACATCAACCAGCGCGAACATGTTTATGCGTTTTGAGCGTATGAGTGACGACACCGAAGATTTGCAGCTCCTCTTCGGACTGAAAGGCGATCGGCTGATAGCGGGCATTACGTGGCAGCAACCGCAGAACCGGGCGGGTCTGTAGCTCTTTCACCGTAAATTCGCCGCCGACCGACGCCACAACAATGTCCCCGTGCTCGGCATTTAACGAGCGGTCTACCACCAGCAGATCGCCGTCGCTAATCCCTGCGCCGATCATGGAGTCCCCGCTCACTTTGATAAAGTAGGTCGCACTGGGGTGCCTGACCGCCAGCCGGTTAAGATCGAGACGATCCTCCACATAATCCTGCGCAGGGCTTGGAAAGCCACAGGCAACACGCTCAAGATATAAAGGTAATTCAATAAGTTGCTTTGGATGATAAGAAAAGAGAGTGTCCATAAATGCCTTTCCCGCCAGATACTGTATATAAACACAGTATTACGGATTACGGCACAGGATCAAGGTCATTTCCGACAAAGACCGCAAACGCGTTGAAGTTTGAGCGGATTTAATTTAGCAACCTCTCCTGCTGGCGATCGCAGACGGGCCAACCAAAAGTCATAAAAAAGTCACCAACCAACACTTTAAAATCACTTCATGTGAAAAAAGATCATTAAATCACTATAGAAACACTATTAATTGACTTAAACATCAGAATAACGCATATTTTAGGGCACGAATTATCAAGATTTTTGGAGAACGTTTTCTATGCCAGCCCGTGACTATCCCGACAAGCGAGTTGCCCGCGGTTCAGCAAAGGAGGCCGATCTCAGGATGTTGAGCGCCCGCATTGAGCCTGACCTGATGGAATACATCAGAATCACCGCCTTTGAGACGCGAAAAAGCAAGCAGGAAATTGTGGCAGAAGCGTTAGCGCTTCACAGACAGAAAAGTCAATGCGGAGTCTGAGCAGGCAAAGCCTGGAAGTGTCCTTCCGGCTTTGCCCATGCTGTGATTAACCCATCAGCGCATTCAGTTTTTCAAGTGCTTCAGGCGGCAATTGCACCTCTCCCGCCGCGAGGTTTTGCCGCAGATGCGCCACGGATGACGTGCCGGGGATCAGCAGAATGTTCGGCGACCGTTGCAGTAGCCATGCCAGCGCAACCTGCATCGCCGTTGCGCCCAGGGAATCCGCGACGGCCTGCAGGCCGGTGGACTGCAGTGGCGTGAAGCCTCCCAACGGGAAGAACGGCACATACGCAATCCCCTGCCGCGCCAGTAAATCTACCAGCGCATCGTCGCCGCGGTTCACAATGTTGTACATGTTCTGCACGCAGACGACCTGCACCATCTTCCGCGCTTCCGCCACCTGCGTGGCCGTGACGTTGCTCAGGCCAATGTGGCGTACCAGCCCCTGCTGCTGTAATTCTGCGAGGGTGGAAAGCGGTTCAGCAATCGATCCTTCTGCCGGGCCGTGTGCGCTAAACATGATCCGCAGGTTCACCACGTCCAGCACATCCAGCTGCAGGTTGCGCAGGTTGTCATGCACCGCCTGGGTCAGCTCCTGCGCGGAAAAGGCCGGCAGCCAGGCCCCTTTGTCATCGCGACGGGCACCGATCTTGGTGACGAGGGTGAGATCGTCCCGGTAAGGATGAAGCGCCTCGCGGATCAGCTGGTTCGTCACATGCGGGCCGTAAAAATCGCTGGTATCGATATGATTCACACCCGCCGCCACGGCTTCGCGCAGCACGTCCAGCGCGGCCTGTTTATCCTTCGGCGGGCCAAATACGCCCGGCCCGGCAAGCTGCATTGCCCCGTAGCCTAGTCGTTTCACCGTTCGCGTTCCGAGCGCGTACGTCCCGCTTTTATCAATGCTGCTCATGTTAACCTTCCTCATAAAATGATCCGGATTTACAACAGGTTCCTGACCGAAGCCCTAAGTTAAGCGCGAGTTAAATTAAAGTTTAAATTCTATACGACGATAGTATGGGTGTACCTCTGCATCTTTTCTAACGGACGACCGCTATGCTGAAAAATCTGCACGTGATTACCGGAATTATCTTTGCCCTCACCATATTCTGTCTGCTGCAAGTTGTCACGGGAGGGTTGTTCTACTCTGCCGTCAGCAACGATCGCCATAACTTCCAGAACTCCGGCGTGCTGAATGCCCAGCAGGAAAGCCTGAGCGACAGCGTGAACACGCTGGTGAAAACGCGCGTTACCGTCACTCGCGTGGCAATCCGCTACCTGAAGAACCAGCGCGACCCGGCATCCCTTGCCGCGATTAACAAACTGCTCGGCACCGCAGGCGACTCGCTGGCTAAAGCTGAAGCCTATAACAAAGAATGGCAGAAAATGCCGCAGGTTAACGGCCAGAATGCGGCGTTAACCGACGAGATGCAGAAGTCATGGAATCAGATGTACGAGGTGATGCGTTTGTCGATTGAGTATCTGCGTGCCGACAACTACCAGGCCTATGGCGATCTGGACGCTCAGCAGGCCCAGGACGACATGGAAGCGGTCTATAACCGCTGGCGCGCCGAGAACAACACGCTGCTGAAGGCGGCAACCGAAGAGAACCAAAGCAGCTTCACGCAGATGCAGTGGACGCTGGCAGCCATTTTCCTGGCCGTTATCGCCGTGCTGGTGGTGATCTGGCAGGGTTTACAGCACCTGCTGTTAAAACCGCTCAACGCCATCATGAACCATATTCGCGCCATTGCGGGAGGCGATCTGACGCAGGATATCACCCTCTCTGGCCGCAATGAGATGGGCCAACTGGCGGCTGGCCTGCACGAGATGCAGCAGTCGCTGGTGACGACCGTCAGCGCCGTACGCGGCAGCACCGACTCCATCTACACCGGCGCGGGTGAAATTGCCGCAGGGAGCAACGATCTCTCCGCCCGCACCGAAGAGCAGGCCTCCTCGCTCGAAGAGACTGCCGCCAGCATGGAAGAGTTGACCGCAACGGTTAAACAGAACTCCGATAACGCCCGTCAGGCGACGCTGCTGGCGAAGAATGCCTCTGAAACAGCGGCTCGCGGCGGCCACGTCGTGGATAACGTGGTGCGCACCATGAACGAAATTGCCGACAGTTCGCAGCAAATCGCCCACATTACCGGCGTGATTGACAGCATTGCGTTCCAGACCAACATTCTGGCGCTTAACGCCGCGGTGGAAGCCGCACGCGCAGGTGAGCAAGGCCGCGGGTTTGCGGTTGTCGCCGGTGAAGTTCGTACGCTGGCCAGCCGCAGCGCGCAGGCGGCGAAAGAGATCAAAGGGCTTATTGAGAACTCCGTCAGCCGGGTGAATACCGGTTCTGAGCAGGTCAGCGAAGCGGGCGCCACCATGAAGGAGATTGTCGCCGCCGTCACCCGCGTCACCGATATCATGGGCGAGATTTCGTCCGCATCGGATGAGCAGAGCCGCGGAATTGAGCAGGTGAGCCTGGCCGTGTCGCAGATGGACAGCGTGACGCAGCAAAACGCCGCGCTGGTGCAGCAGTCCGCCACGGCGGCAGCGGCGCTGGAAGATCAGTCCGAACAGCTGCGTCAGGCCGTGGCCGCGTTTCGTCTGAACGGTAAAGCAAACGCCACCGCCCCGCGCCCGGCCAACGTTAAAACACCGCAGCTGCTGCGTCCGGCAACGGCTAACGCCACCCCCGACAGTAACTGGGAAACCTTCTAAGCCTCAGGCGGGCGAAGATATCGCCCGCTAACGGCTGCGCTTGGCGTGCCGTTCCCAGTTCTCCTGCTTCGCGTCGTCGGATTTTCGCAGGGAAACATAGCAAGCACCGCTGCCGCCGTGATGCGGCAGCGCCACGCAGAACGCCTGCACTTCCTCGAACTCGGTTAACCAGCGTGCCAGATAGCTACGCACCACATTAGGATGCGAATTATGCTCGCGCCCTTTCCCGTGGATGATGATGAGGTTACGTAATCCGTCACGACTGGCCTGGCGAATAAAGGAATACAGCATCTGGCGGCAGCGTTCAGCGGGCTGACGCAACAGATTTAAGCTGGCCTGTCGGGAGTATTTACCCGAACGCAGCTTATCAATAACGCCCTGCTGGACGCCTTCGCGCTGGAACGCCAGCGGCTCGTCAAGCGGCAATAGCTCAAGGAAACCCAGGGTCAGAAAGTTGTCGAGCTGTTCGGTATCGATGTCCTGGCGAGCCCGGGTATTACGGCTTTGCTGCCAGTGGATATCGGTGCAGCGTTTCAGGGGCTGGACATCCTCCATGGCGTCAAGAAAAAGGGATTTGTCGTCAGGGTTCATGGAAATCCTCCGGCTACATCTGGGCTTGTACTATACCTGCGCCAGACAGGTGTCTCAATAACCCTTAGAAGATGAGGCACGAGATAAATATTAACCCGATGAATATATATAGTCATTATAAAATGCACTTAAACCTGACTTAACTAAAACCCCAGCAACGGTAAAATAGGTGATTTGCGTTAAATTTTTGTAAAATCAGTCATTCACCTTCCTTTCATTTTTCGGGAAAGGTGTTATAACTAAATTTACCTGCCTCATGGATATAATACCCAGGACTTGCGAAAGGACGCACTGCTGTGTGTACTATAGGGTCTGTCTGATGTCGGGCAGACTCTGTTTTTTTATTATGCGACATTCACCCTGAAACTATTTTCCTCGCCTCCCTTCTGAATTGCGTAATTAATGATTCGGCAAGCGGAGTTTGACGAGAATCCCGGCGCTGAATTAAATAATATGCGGCTTTTGGAAGCGACTCGGCAACCGGCAGAATGACCAGACGGTGCGCCAGCAGCGGGTCACAGCCTAACTCCTGCGGAAGGATACTTAAAAAATCACTTTGCGCAACAAGGCTAATGCAGGAAGAAAAGGTTTCGCACACTACGCCAATCCGCGGTATTTGCGAGCGGTGGCTAAATAGATCTTCTAATTGCTTATAATAACTTCCCCGCGGCGTTGGCATTGTCCAGTTATAATGCAGCAGATCGTTAATGGATGTTGCCCCTGTCGCCGGATGCCCTTCCCGGCAAAATACCGCAAATGGTTTTTCGAATAGTTTTTCAAACGTAAACTCATGGTCGTAAGGCCCCTGATAATAGGTGTTGATGGTGAAGTCCAGTTCGCCCTGGCGTAATTCATTGATCATCGACACCAGCTGCCCTTCCATAATTCGCACTTTAACCTGCGGGTGCTGGGCGTGAAAACGGGTGATGACGGCGGGCATCAGGCTGCGTGACACGCTGGCCCCCATCCCGATATTGATCTGCCCGGCCAGATCCCCCTGCCGCTGGCGAATGTCATCCTGCGCCGCACGCAGCTCTTCCAGAATCAGCCTGGCGCGCTGGTAAAACCCTTCCCCGCACTCGGTCAGCGCAACGCCTTTACTCCGGCGAACAAAAAGCTGCGCCGCCATGCCCTCCTCCAGCTCTTTGATGGATTTGGTCAGCGCCGGCTGCGAGAGATTCAGCGTCCGGCTGGCACCGCGAATGCTGCCCTGACGCGCCACTTCAACAAACGCCCGGATTTGATGGAATTTAATCTGAAATGACATAGCCCAACCGATAACCGTTGTTTATCAGAGTAAAGAAACTGTCATCTACTTTAATGGAAAGGGATGTGCGAGGGTAATTCCTGAACGGTTAAAACTGTGAAAAAACGGTTAGTGATAAGTAAAAACTATCACAGCGTGAAGCAGTTCACATTTTTTAATGATGACAGGAACAGATATGGACACACTGGCGCAGTACATCCAGACATTAGCCCCCCAGCTGATCGCATGGCGTCGCGATTTTCACCATTTTGCGGAATCCGGCTGGGTAGAGTTCCGTACCGCCGCAAAGGTTGCGGAAATCCTTGACTCCCTGGGCTACGAACTGGCGATGGGTCGCGACGTGATCGATGCCGAAAGCCGTATGGGGCTGCCCGATGACGCTACCCTTTCGCGAGAGTTTGCCCGTGCGCGGTCACAGGGCGCGCCTGAGAAATGGCTGGCACCGTTTGAAGGCGGATTTACCGGCATTGTGGCGACCCTGAATACCGGACGACCGGGCCCGACGCTGGCGTTTCGCGTCGACATGGATGCCCTTGATTTAAGCGAAGCGTTCGACGACAGTCATCGCCCGTTCCGCGACGGTTTTGCCTCCTGCAACGCGGGAATGATGCACGCCTGCGCGCACGACGGCCACACCACCATTGGCCTGGGGCTGGCAAAGGTGCTTAAGCAGAACGAAGCGCGGCTCAACGGTACCGTCAAGCTGATCTTCCAGCCTGCCGAGGAAGGCACCCGCGGCGCGCGCGCCATGGTCGCCGCCGGGGCGCTGGACGGCGTGGACTATTTTACCGCCATCCATATTGGTACCGGCGTCCCCGCCGGAACGGCGATCTGCGGCAGCGATAACTTTATGGCAACCACCAAGTTCGACGTGAACTTTACCGGCGTTGCCGCACACGCGGGCGGCAAACCGGAGGATGGACGTAACGCCCTGCTTGCCGCCGCGCAGGCCGCCCTCGCCCTGCACAGCATCGCCCCGCACAGCGAAGGCGCTTCCCGCGTCAACGTCGGCGTGATGCAGGCGGGTAGCGGCCGCAACGTGGTGCCCGCAAATGCACTGATTAAGGTTGAAACCCGCGGCGAAAGCGAAGCAATAAACCAGTATGTCTTTGAACGCGCGCAGGCTGTCATTACCGGCGCGGCCGCGCTCTATGGCGTGAGCGCGGAGATGCGCCTGATGGGGGCCGCCACCTCCAGCGCACCGACGCCGGCCTGGGTTGATTACCTGCGTGAACAGGCGAGCCAGGTATCGGGAATTGTGCACGCAATCGATAAGGTGAAAGCGCCAGCAGGCTCTGAAGACGCCACGCTGATGATGGCCCGCGTGCAGCAGAACGGCGGCATGGCGTCGTATATGGTGTTCGGCACGGATTTGAGCGCCGGACATCACAACGAAAAATTCGACTTCGATGAGCAGGTCATGGCTGTCGCCATTGAAACGCTGGCGCGAACTGCGCTCAATTTCCCGTGGACGCGAGGTGTGTAATGCAGGAGAACTACGCTTTTATTGCCGATGCCATCGACACGCGATGTCAGACGCTAACCGATATTGCCGACGCAATTTGGGATCATCCCGAAACCCGCTTTGAAGAGTTCTGGTCCTCCAGACGGCTCGCTGACGAGCTGGAAGCCGAGGGCTTTACGCTGACCCGCGAGGCTGGCGGTATCCCAAACGCGTTTATCGCCAGCTTCGGCAGCGGGAAACCGGTTATCGCTCTGCTGGGCGAGTACGACGCACTGGCCGGGCTAAGCCAGCAGGCGCACTGCGCGACGGCTCAATCCGCCACGCCGGGGGCGAACGGCCACGGCTGCGGGCATAACCTGCTGGGCACCGCGGCGCTTGCGGGCGCGGTGGCGGTAAAAAGCTGGCTGGAGCAGCACGGCGGCAGCGGAACGGTGCGTTTTTACGGCTGTCCCGGTGAGGAAGGCGGCTCCGGGAAAACCTTTATGGTACGTGAAGGTCTGTTTGATGACGTTGATGCCGCCGTCACCTGGCACCCGGAGGCCTTTGCCGGGATGTTTAACGTCAGCACGCTCGCCAACATTCAGGCGGCCTGGCGTTTTCACGGCGTGGCGGCGCATGCGGCCAACTCGCCCCATTTAGGGCGCAGCGCGCTGGACGCCGTGACGCTGATGACCACCGGCACCAACTTCCTTAACGAGCACATCATAGAGAAAGCGCGCGTCCATTACGCCATCACCGACACCGGCGGGATTTCGCCCAACGTGGTGCAGGCGCAGGCTGAAGTGCTGTACCTGATCCGCGCCCCGGAGATGGCCGACGCGCAGCAGATCTATGAGCGCATCGAAAAAATCGCCCAGGGCGCGGCGCTGATGACCGAAACCACCGTGGAATGCCGCTTTGATAAGGCCTGCTCCAGCTACCTGCCGAACCGCACGCTTGAGGCTGCGATGTACCGCGCGTTGCAGCACTACGGCACGCCAGAGTGGACCGATGAAGAGCGCGACTTTGCCCGCGAAATCCGCGCCACGCTGACGCCCAACGATTTGCAGAACAGCCTGAAAAACATTGCCGCCACGGGGGGAGAAACAGGCAAAGCCTTTGCCCGCCGCCATCAGGAGACGCTGCTGGTGGATGAAGTCGCGCCCTATGCCATCACCGATAACGTGCTGGCGGGTTCAACGGACGTGGGTGACGTCAGTTGGAAAATGCCGGTCGCCCAGTGCTTCAGCCCCTGCTTTACCGTCGGCACGCCGCTGCACACCTGGCAACTGGTGGCGCAAGGACGAACCTCCATCGCCCATAAAGGCATGCTGCTGGCCGGGAAAGTGATGGGCGCAACCGCACTCAATCTGCTGCAGGATGCAGACCTGCTGAAAACATGCCGTGAAGAGTTCGAACAACAAATAGAAGAAAAACCGTACGCGTGTCCGATCCCACCTGGCGTGACACCGTCACCTTTAAAATAAAAAAACACAACAACACAACACTCCCGAGGAACGCCCATGAGTATGTCATCCATACCTTCGCATTCCCCATCCGGTAAGCTCTATGGCTGGGTTGAAAGGATCGGCAATAAAGTGCCGCACCCTTTCCTGCTGTTTATCTATCTGATTGTGATTTTGATGGTTGCCACCGCCGTGCTCTCGGTCTTTGACGTCAGCGTGCGCAGCCCGGCAGACGGCAGCCTGGTGGCGGTGAAAAACCTGCTCAGCGTTGACGGGCTGCACTGGTTTTTACCGAACGTGATCAAAAACTTCAGCGGTTTCGCTCCGCTGGGGGCCATTCTGGCGCTGGTGCTGGGCGCCGGGCTGGCTGAACGCGTGGGCTTGTTACCCGCACTGATGGTAAAAATGGCGTCCCACGTCAGCGCGCGCTACGCCAGCTACATGGTGCTGTTTATCGCCTTCTTTAGCCACATTTCATCCGATGCCGCGCTGGTGATTATGCCGCCGATGGGGGCGCTGATCTTCCTCGCCGTCGGGCGCCATCCCGTGGCGGGTCTGCTGTCGGCCATTGCGGGCGTGGGCTGCGGCTTTACCGCCAACCTGCTGATCGTCACCACCGACGTGCTGCTCTCGGGCATCAGCACGGAGGCAGCGAAAACCATTGATGCGGCCATGCACGTCAGCGTGATCGACAACTGGTACTTTATGGCCAGCTCGGTGATTGTCCTGACGATTGTCGGCGGGCTGATTACCGATAAGATCGTCGAGCCGCGTCTGGGCAAATGGGAAGGCCGTAGCGATGAAAAGCTGGAGACGCTGAGCAAAGAGCAGCGCTTCGGCCTGCGCGTGGCCGGGCTGGTCTCGCTGGCGTTTATCGCGCTGGTGGCGCTGATGGTGGTGCCGGAAAACGGCATACTGCGCGATCCGGTTAAGCATACCGTCCTGCCGTCGCCGTTTATTCAGGGCATCGTGCCGCTGATTATTCTCTTCTTCTTTGTCGTTTCGCTCGCCTACGGTATCGCTACCGGCAAAATCCGCCGTCAGGGCGATCTGCCGCAGCTGATGATCGAGCCGATGAAAGAGATGGCGGGCTTTATCGTGATGGTATTCCCGCTGGCGCAGTTCGTGGCGATGTTTAACTGGAGCAACATGGGCAAGTTTATGGCCGTGGGCCTGACCGACGCGCTGGAGGCTGCCGGATTAAGCGGCGTACCGGCGTTTGTCGGCCTGGCGCTGCTGTCATCCCTGCTGTGCATGTTTATTGCCAGCGGCTCCGCCATCTGGTCAATTCTGGCGCCGATCTTCGTGCCGATGTTTATGATGCTCGGGTTCCACCCGGCGTTTGCCCAGATCCTGTTCCGCATCGCGGACTCCTCGGTGATCCCGCTGGCGCCCGTCTCACCTTTCGTTCCGCTGTTTTTAGGCTTCCTGCAGCGCTATAAGCCCGAGGCCAGACTGGGTACCTACTATTCGCTGGTTTTACCCTACCCGCTTATCTTTTTAGGGGTATGGCTGGTGATGCTGGTGGCATGGTATCTTGTCGGCCTGCCGATTGGGCCGGGGATATACCCGAGGCTAAATTAAAGGATTGAAAATGCTGAGATTACTCGAAGATAAAATTGCGACGCCGCTCGGGCCGCTGTGGGTGATCGCGGACGAGCAGTTCTGCCTGCGCGCCGTTGAGTGGGAAGAGCACAGCGACCGCATGGAGGAACTGCTTGATATTCATTACCGCGCACAAGGTTATGAACGCATCAGCGCCACCAACCCGGGCGGGCTGAGCGACAAGCTGGCGGCGTATTTTGAAGGCGATCTCAGCATCATTGACACTCTGCCAACCGCCACGGCAGGTACCCCTTTTCAGCGCGAAGTGTGGCAGGCGCTGCGGTCGATTCCGTGCGGGCAGGTCATGCATTACGGCCAGCTCGCGGAGCAGCTAGGCCGCGCAGGCGCCGCACGCGCGGTGGGTGCCGCCAATGGCTCTAATCCGGTCAGCATTGTGGTGCCCTGCCATCGGGTCATTGGCCGTAACGGCACCATGACCGGCTATGCCGGCGGCGTGCAGCGCAAGGAGTGGTTACTGCGTCACGAAGGGTATCTCTTGCTGTAGATCCCAGGCTTTTTGTGCTTAATTTTCTATCGGTTAGGCTAAAAATCCATAATCAAGCTGTGGAATTTCAAGAAGATGGCAACACGTTGCCGTCTCTTGTCCTTATTGAGGGTTTGTCAGGCTTACGTACTTACCAAAAAGATGTTAAAATTGACCAATATCAATTAAGGCTTGAGCAAACCTATGATCCCGGAAAAGCGAATTATACGACGCATTCAGTCTGGCGGTTGTGCTATCCATTGCCAGGATTGCAGCATCAGCCAGCTCTGTATCCCGTTTACCCTGAATGAGCATGAACTCGATCAGCTTGATAATATTATCGAGCGCAAAAAGCCGATTCAGAAAGGGCAGACGCTGTTTAAAGCGGGAGACGAACTGAAATCGCTCTATGCTATCCGCTCTGGCACCATCAAGAGCTACACCATCACCGAACAGGGTGACGAGCAGATCACCGGCTTCCACCTGGCAGGCGATCTGGTGGGCTTTGATGCCATCGGCACTGGTCACCACCCGAGCTTTGCTCAGGCACTCGAAACCTCAATGGTTTGCGAAATTCCGTTTGAAACCCTGGACGATCTGTCCGGTAAGATGCCTAACCTGCGTCAGCAGATGATGCGTCTGATGAGCGGTGAGATCAAAGGCGATCAGGACATGATTCTGCTGCTTTCTAAAAAGAACGCAGAAGAGCGTCTGGCCGCGTTTATCTACAACCTCTCCCGCCGCTTCGCCGAGCGCGGTTTCTCGCCGCGTGAGTTCCGTCTGACCATGACCCGTGGCGATATCGGTAACTACCTGGGCCTGACCGTTGAAACCATCAGCCGTCTGCTGGGTCGTTTCCAGAAGAGCGGAATGCTGGCCGTTAAGGGTAAATACATCACTATCGAAAACGGCGAAGCGCTGGCCGTTCTTGCCGGACACGCCCGCAACGTGGCGTAACTCTCCGCATGTTGATAACCAGACTGATAAATTGAAGTGATTTATTGGTCTGGTATCATCGCTTCCGCTTTAAGACATTTTCACCGTAGCACGTCCCCACACAGCGCCTGAAAGGTTGTCGTTGAGGTTATGAATTGAGAGAAAGTTTGTTTTTCGTTTCAGTCGTGATCGCCTCAGTGACCTTTATATTCATCTGGATCATGCTTATTGGTCCGATGAAGGGGGAGGAAAAAACCTACGTTCAGGATTCCACGACCTTTGCGATAGCGGTGATGGTGCTGCTGTTCATTGCGTTTATCGCGGTGACATCCACCGTGCTTTTCCTCTGATAAATTTTCATGAATTATTGATCTGGCAAAAGCTCCCCTCTGTTTCATTCAGGATATATAGGTTACTCTTTTAATTACAGACTGTGGTGACAGTAGTAAGGAGACCTGTATGGCCAAGTATCAAAACATGCTGGTAGCTATCGATCCGAATCAGGACGATCAGCCGGCATTACGACGTGCTGTGTATTTACATCAACGGATTGGTGGCAAAATCAAAGCGTTTTTGCCGATCTATGACTTCTCGTATGAGATGACCACCCTTCTGTCGCCTGACGAGCGCACCGCTATGCGTCAGGGCGTCATCAGCCAGCGTACCGCGTGGATCCGTGAACAGGCGAAGTATTACCTGGAAGCGGGAGTGCCTATTGATATTAAAGTGGTCTGGCATAACCGACCTTTTGAGGCCATTATCCAGGAAGTGGTTGCCGGTGGGCACGACCTGCTGCTGAAGATGGCGCACCAGCACGACAAGCTGGAGTCCGTCATCTTCACTCCGACCGACTGGCATTTGTTGCGTAAATGCCCTTGCCCGGTCTGGATGGTGAAAGACCAGCCGTGGCCTGAAGGCGGGAAAGCCGTTGTGGCGGTGAATCTCGCGAGCGAAGAGGATTATCACAATTCGCTCAACGAGAAGCTGGTGAAGGAGACCATCCAGCTTGCCGATCAGGTTAACCATACCGAAGTACATCTGGTGGGCGCCTATCCGGTTACCCCGATCAATATCGCCATTGAGCTGCCGGAATTTGACCCTAGCGTCTATAACGACGCGATCCGCGGTCAGCACCTGCTGGCGATGAAAGCGCTGCGCCAGAAGTTCAGCATTGACGAGAACATGACGCACGTGGAAAAAGGGCTGCCTGAAGAGGTGATCCCGGATTTAGCCGAACATCTGCAGGCCGGGATTGTGGTGCTGGGCACCATTGGCCGGACCGGTATCTCTGCTGCCTTCCTCGGCAATACCGCCGAACAGGTGATCGACCATCTGCGCTGCGACCTGCTGGTCATCAAGCCGGATGAGTATCAGACGCCGATTGAGCTGGACGACCCGGAAGACGATTAACGTAAACATCAAAGCCCGCCGCTCCGGCGGGCTTTTCTCATCAGCTCTCCATTACCGGCTTCGGCTGTTCACCTGACTCATCCTGCATCCACGGCGCGTGCAGTACCATGCTGGGCAGCGCCAGCTTAATCCCCTGGGCGTTCAGCCCTTCAAGAATACGGATATTGATCTCCTGCTGGATGTCCATGTATTTGTTGTAATCCGCGGTATTAACGATATGGACGACTTCGAACGTCAGGCGGTCGCGGTCAAATCCCAGAAAATGGGCACGATCGAATTTTGTCTCGCCGACATCGGTAATGATCTGCCTGACCATATCCCCCACGTAGCGCAACTTATCGGGCGGCGTGTCGCTGGCAACGCCAAAGGTAAAGACGATGCGACGCGTCTGCATGCGTTTGTAGTTGTGAAGCGTCTGCTGAAGCAAAATGGCGTTACCGCAGACGATCTGCTCCCCGCTCAGGCTGCGGATGCGGGTCGTTTTCAGGCCAATGTGCTCTACCGTCCCCGCCACGTCGTTGAACACCACAAAATCGCCAATTTCAAACGGCTTATCAAAGCCGATAGAGAGCGAGGCAAACACGTCGCTGAGGATCGTTTGTACGGCGAGGGCGATGGCAATACCCCCTACCCCAAGGCTGGCAACCAGAGCAGTGATGTTGACGCCCGCATTAGCAAGGATAGACAGCAGCATCACTGACCAGACGATGGCACGGAGAATAAGCCCCGTGATCACCAGCGTGACCGGGTTTTTATGGCTTCCGGGCGCCAGCATGACGTGACGAAGCCACGACACCACCCCCTGATCCATCCACAGCGCCACCTGGATGGCGAAAACCAGAAACCAGGCGTGGCTCACGGTGCCAAAGAGATGATCCGGCAAGTCAACGAAACGCAGGCTGAAGAGCAGCGCCACCACAAACAGCAGGAATCGGCTGGTGCGGTTAAGCATATCGGTCAGGATAAAACGCATCCGGTTGGTGGTCGGGTGCTTATCGCCCCAGGTGGTGATGCCTTTCTTAACGAACGCGATCAGGCGCGTTAGCAGCCAGTACACCAGCAGCGTCACAAAGACAACCGTGGCGGCGCCTATCCAGAATGTCGGCGTCATCATCAACGCGATGATGTCGAAGCGGGACAGAAATTGCATTACACCTCCTCGTATTACACAAAGGGTAAAGTATAGACAGAGGAGAAACGCTGGCCGCAGAAATAGGAAAACCGCCCCGAAAGGCGGTTTGTCAGGGTGAAGCGAATTACAGCGCTTTCAGAATCGCATCTACGCTGGCTTTGGCGTCGCCAAACAGCATATGGGTATTATCTTTGAAGAACAGCGGGTTCTGCACGCCAGCATAGCCGGTGTTCATCGAGCGTTTGAAGACAATGACGTTCTGCGCCTTCCACACTTCCAGAACCGGCATCCCGGCGATTGGGCTGCGCGGATCGTCCTGTGCCGCCGGGTTAACGGTGTCGTTAGCACCAATAACCAGCACGGTGTCGGTGTCGGCGAAATCATCATTGATCTCGTCCATCTCCAGCACGATGTCGTATGGCACCTTCGCTTCCGCCAGCAGTACGTTCATGTGGCCCGGCAGACGTCCCGCCACCGGGTGAATACCAAAGCGAACTTTGATACCGCGCGCGCGCAGCTTCTCGGTGATTTCCGCCACCGGATATTGTGCCTGCGCCACCGCCATACCGTAGCCTGGGGTGATGATCACAGAATGCGAGTTTTTCAGCATTTCCGCGGTGTCTTCCGCGCTGATCTCACGGTGTTCACCCACTTCTTCGTCAGAGCCGGTAGAAGAACCGTCAGAACCGAAGCCACCGGCGATAACGCTGATGAATGAACGGTTCATCGCCTTACACATGATGTAAGACAGGATGGCACCGGAAGAACCGACCAGCGCACCGGTGACGATCAGCAGGTCGTTGCTCAGCATAAAGCCCGCAGCCGCCGCAGCCCAACCGGAGTAGGAGTTCAGCATCGAGACAACCACCGGCATATCCGCACCGCCGATGGACGCCACCAGATGCCAGCCAAACGCCAGCGCGATGATGGTCATCACCAACAATGCCAGTACCTGCAGGCCCACGCTTTCGGTACGCACGAAGACCACCAGGAGCACAAACGACACCACCAGCGCCGCCAGGTTCAGCTTGTGACGGTTAGGCAGCATCAGCGGTTTAGAAGAGATCTTACCGCGCAGCTTGCCGAACGCCACGATAGAACCGGTGAAGGTTACTGCACCGATGAAGATACCGAGGAACACTTCGGTCAGATGAATGTTGACCAGAATCGGCTCCATGCCCGGTTCGTGATACAGGTAGCTGTTGAAGCCCACCAGCACCGCTGCCAGGCCCACGAAGCTGTGCAGAATCGCCACCAGCTCCGGCATCTCGGTCATTTCCACGCGCTTCGCCAGGCGAATACCAATCGCGCCGCCGATGATCATCGCCACCAGGATCCACGCCACGTTGCCGGTATCCGGCCCGAAGATGGTGGCAATCAGCGCAATCGCCATCCCGGCGATACCAAAGTTATTTCCCTGCTGAGACGTTTCGTGTTTGGAAAGCCCCGCCAGACTGAAAATAAACAGGATTGCAGCAACAATGTATGCGGCTGTCACTAATCCTCCAGACATATGCTACCCCTTAGCCTTTACGAAACATTTTCAGCATGCGCTGAGTCACGGTGAAACCACCGAAAATATTGATACTGGCGATCAGCACCGCGATAAAGCTCAGGAAGCTGATCCAGCCGCCGTGTCCAATCTGCAGCAACGCCCCTACCACGATGATCCCGGAGATAGCGTTGGTCACCGACATCAGCGGCGTATGCAGCGCATGGGAGACGTTCCACACCACGTAGTAACCCACAACGCACGAGAGTGCGAAGACGGTAAAGTGGCCGAGGAACTCTTTCGGCGCGACGTCAGCCAGCCAGCCGAACAGAATAATGACCAGCGCCATGATGGCGTATTTGCGCCACGGAGAAGCCGGTTTTGCCGGTTCTTTTGGCTCGGGTGCCGCTTTTGGCGCAGCCTGGGGCTGGGCTGAAACCTGAATAGGCGGCGCAGGCCAGGTAATTTCACCTTCGCGAACGACGGTGACGCCGCGCACCACCACATCGTCAAAATCGACGGTGATGTTGCCGTCTTTCTCTTTGCAGAGCAGCTTCAGCAGGTTAACGAGGTTGGTGCCGTACAGCTGAGACGACTGGGTTGGCAGGCGGCCAGGCAGGTCGGTATAGCCGATCACCTTCACGCCGTTAGCGGTCGTGGTCACCTGATTGGCAACGGTATACTCGCAGTTACCGCCGTTTTGCGCCGCCAGGTCGACAATCACGCTGCCCGGCTTCATGGAGTCGACCATCTCGCGGGTGATCAGCTTCGGCGCCGGTTTACCCGGAATAAGCGCAGTGGTAACAATAATGTCGACGTCTTTCGCCTGCGCGGCGAAGAGTTCCATTTCGGCTTTGATAAAGGCTTCGGACATCACCTTCGCGTAACCATCACCGCTGCCCGCTTCTTCCTTAAAGTCCAGCTCAAGGAATTCGGCCCCCATGCTCTGAACCTGTTCCTTCACTTCGGGACGGGTGTCGAACGCGCGCACGATAGCGCCCAGGCTGTTTGCCGCACCGATTGCGGCAAGACCCGCCACGCCCGCGCCAATCACCATCACTTTCGCCGGTGGGACTTTCCCCGCCGCGGTGATCTGGCCGGTAAAGAAGCGTCCAAATTCGTGAGCGGCTTCAACAATGGCGCGGTAGCCGGCAATGTTTGCCATGGAGCTCAGTGCATCCAGCGACTGCGCGCGCGAAATACGCGGCACAGAGTCCATCGCCATCACGGTCACGCCACGGGCCGCCAGCTTCTCCATCAGTTCAGGATTTTGTGCAGGCCAGACGAAGCTCACCAGCGTGGTGCCTGGATTCAGCAGCGCAATCTCACTCTCTTCCGGCGCGTTGACCTTCAGAATCACGGGCGACTGCCAGACTTCAGCACCGTCCACCACTTCCGCGCCAGCCTGAATAAATGCTTCGTCATCGAAACTCGCCAGCTTGCCTGCGCCGCTTTCAACCGCGACGGTAAAACCCAGCTTAAGCAGTTGCTCCACCGTTTTCGGTGTTGCCGCTACGCGGGTTTCATTGGCTAACCGTTCTTTTGGTACCCCAATACGCATAGTTTTCCCTTCCATCGGTTTTTGATGATGGTTTGTCGATAAATGCCCGCGGTTTGTATCAATTTTCGCCAGCATGATAGCGACGAGAAATGAGTAACCCCGCAAAATAAAACAGTAACAAACTGTCTATAACCTACTGAAAATAGCGCTTGTGATCTACCGCCAGAAAACACTATTTCTTACTTTATCTGTGAAAAATAAGCGATCGGCGTCACTGACAGTGATATTTACCTTAAATTCATCGCCAGAACCGATAAATCGCGCAAGCGAAGCGGTAAAAACATGATATAGCGCCATAAGAGAACAAGTTATTAACATTAAATTAACTTGTAAAAGTCATATGCTTTATCAGTTTTGCTTGTCAAACGCCTGTTTTTTCAACATATCACTAAATGTTATCGAATTCGGTAATTGAGTGAGCACAGGCAGTGAAAAATGGCGCAGACAGCGACGGGTTTTAAATGCCATAATCGGGGCCGTCTCAAATAAACAACAATACCAGTACATGGTTTGCGCAAGGCGAAGGATTATTTTTATGAAGCTTAAGAACACACTCCTGGCGTCCGCACTTCTCTGTGCGACCGCCCTGTCTGCGAATGCCGCAACAGAGTTAACGCCAGAGCAAGCGGCAGCGTTAAAACCTTTTGACCATACGGTCATTGTGGGTCGTTATAATTCTATTGGCGATGCCGTCGCCGCCGCATCAAAAGCCGCGGATAAAAACGGGGCGGCCTCGTTTTACGTAGTTGACCAGTCCGATTACGGCAACAGCGGTAACCAGCGCGTGACCATTGCGCTGTATAAAGATAATGCACCAAAGGCTGAAGCGCCGAAAAATCGCGTGATCAACGGTATCGTTGAGCTGCCGAAAGATCAGGCCATTGAGCTGGAACCTTACGACACCGTTACCGTTCAGGGCTTCTATCGCAGCCAGCCAGAAGTGAACGATGCCATCACCAAAGCCGCGAAAGAGAAAGGTGCCTACTCTTTCTATATCGTGCGTCAGGTGGATGCTAACCAGGGCGGCAACCAGCGCATTACCGCATTCATCTACAAAGAAGATGCGAAAAAACGCGTTCTGCAGAGCCCGGATGCCATCCCTGCGGATTCTGAAGCGGGTCGCGCGGCGATAGCCAAAGGCGGCGAAGAAGCGAAGAAAGTTGAAATTCCGGGCGTAGCGACCTCTGCGGCGCCAAGCGCTGAAGTGGGCCGTTTCTTTGAAACGCAGTCCACGAAAGGTGGCCGTTACTCCGTGACGCTGCCGGACGGCACCAAAATTGAAGAGCTGAACAAAGCCACTGCCGCGCAGATGGTGCCGTTCGACAGCATCAAGTTTACCGGCAACTACGGCAATATGACGGAAGTCTCTTATCAGGTCGCGAAGCGTGCGGCGAAGAAAGGGGCGAAGTATTACCACATCACCCGCCAGTGGCAGGAACGTGGTAACAACGTGACCATCAGCGCCGATCTGTACAAGTAACAAAACCGTTGAAGAAAGGCGGCGCAATGCCGCCTTTTTTGTTACTTTTTTTGAAAATCTGCCACACATCATTGCATGCTTTCGTTACACTCCGTAAAATCCCGCGCCTTAGTGTGATCCACCATTTTTATGCGCCTTAGCGAAATAATTATTCTGGATTGGGACTTTTCATAACAGGAAGCCAATGGAAAAGAAACTTGGCCTGAGTGCTTTAACTGCACTTGTATTGAGCTCAATGCTGGGCGCGGGCGTATTCAGTTTACCGCAGAACATGGCGGCCGTCGCAAGCCCTGCCGCCCTGCTCATTGGCTGGGGCATTACCGGTGTCGGGATATTGCTGCTGGCGTTTGCCATGCTGTTGCTGACGCGCATTCGCCCGGATCTGGACGGCGGCATTTTCACCTATGCACGTGAAGGTTTCGGCGAGCTGATCGGCTTCTGTTCCGCCTGGGGCTACTGGCTGTGCGCGGTCATCGCCAACGTCTCTTATCTGGTGATTGTCTTCTCGGCGCTCAGTTTCTTTACCGATACCCCTGAGCTGCGCCTGTTTGGCGACGGTAATACCTGGCAGTCTATCGTCGGCGCCTCGGTGCTGCTGTGGATTGTTCACTGGCTGATTTTGCGCGGTGTCCAGACCGCCGCCAGCATCAACCTGGTGGCAACGCTGGCGAAGCTGGTGCCGCTTGGCCTGTTTATCGTGCTGGCCTTTATCGCGTTTCGTCTCGACGTGTTTTCGCTTGATTTCAGCGGCATTGCGCTGGGCGTTCCGGTCTGGGAGCAGGTGAAAAACACGATGCTGATTACCCTGTGGGTATTTATCGGCGTTGAGGGTGCCGTCGTGGTTTCTGCCCGCGCGCGTAATAAGCGCGATGTGGGACGCGCCACGCTGCTGGCCGTCCTGGCAGCGCTGGGCGTGTATCTGCTGGTGACCCTGCTGTCGCTGGGCGTGGTGGCGCGTCCTGAACTGGCCGAAATGCGTAACCCGTCCATGGCAGGACTGATGGTGAAAATGCTCGGCCCGTGGGGCGACGTGGTGATTGCCGCAGGGCTGATCGTCTCCGTCTGCGGCGCTTATCTGAGCTGGACCATCATGGCGGCTGAAGTGCCGTTTCTGGCCGCTACGCACAAGGCGTTTCCCCGCCTGTTTGCTCGTCAAAACCAAAATAATGCGCCATCAGCCTCACTCTGGCTGACCAACATCAGCGTTCAGGTCTGTCTGGTGCTGATCTGGCTCACAGGTTCAGACTATAACACCCTGCTGACCATCGCCTCGGAGATGATTCTGGTACCCTATTTCTTAGTGGGTGCGTATTTGTTAAAAATCGCCACGCGTCCGGCGCACTATGTTGTGGGCGTAGGGGCCTGTATTTACGGCCTGTGGTTGTTGTATGCTTCCGGGCCGATGCATCTGCTGCTGTCGGTTGTGCTGTATGCGCCGGGTCTGCTGGTGTTTATCTATGCCCGCCGCACGCATCAGCTGGAGAACGCGCTGAAACGCCGTGAAATGGCCTTAATCGGGCTGTTACTGGTTGCTGCCGTACCGGCAACCTGGATGTTAATGGGATAGCACTGTCTTTCCCATTGTTGAACTGTAAAGGAGAATACGATGGGAAATGCACCGCTTCGCCCAATACTGATCACCGGTGGAGGCCGCCGTATCGGCCTCGCCCTCGCCCATCACTTTCTCAACCTTCGCCATCCGGTCATTGTCAGCTACCGTACGGAATACCCGTCGATTGAGGGGCTGCGCAAAGCCGGAGCGATCTGCATTCAGGCTGATTTTTCCACCGACGAAGGCATTCTGGCCTTTGCCGAACAGGTTAAATCCACCGCGACGGGGTTGCGCGCCGTGATCCATAACGCCAGCGCATGGTGTGCCGAGAAGCCCGGCACGTCCCTCAGCGATACGCTCTCCGCCATGCTGCAGATCCACGTTAACGCCCCTTATCTGCTTAACCACGCGCTGCAGGATCTGCTGCGCGGCCACGGGCATGCGGCGGGCGACATTATTCACTTTACCGATTATGTGGTGGAGCGCGGCAGCGACAAGCATATCGCCTACGCGGCCAGCAAAGCCGCGCTGGATAACATGACGCGCTCCTTTGCCCGCAAGCTCGCGCCCGAGGTAAAGGTGAACGCCATCGCCCCGGCGATGATTTTGTTTAACGAACACGATGATGCGGAATACCGCCAGCAGGCGCTGAATAAGTCGCTGATGAAAATTGCCCCAGGCGAGAAAGAGGTGATCGACCTTGTAGATTATCTGCTCACCAGCTGCTACGTCACCGGCAGAACCTTTGCCGTGGACGGCGGTCGCCCGCTGCGCTAGTGAAAGCGGCTCCAGAAGAAGATTAACACCCAGGCGCTGAGCCCCCAGCAGACCACTGCCCCGCCCAGCGCCAGGGGAAGCCGCAGAAAACCGGTGAAATACCACAGGGAAAGCAGGTAGAGAAAGTACGGAATGATTGACCACATGCCAAACACGATGGTCGTGCGTAGCGCTTCCGTACCCCGCTCAGAGGCCACAATATAGTGGGCAATCAGCGCAAAGGTCGGGAATAGCGGGATCAGCCCGGCAATATAGTAGTTTTTGGTTTTTGCCAGAATGCCAATCAGTAACACCACCAGCGCCCCCAGCGCGGCTTTGATCACCAGCCCCATATTTTTTCCTATAACAATCAAATAACAAGAAACGTCAGAATAACGGAAGCGGCGTTAATTTTGAAAGATTAATGGAAGGTTAAGGTTCCGCGGTGTATTTTGGCTTTTTTCACGAAAACAGACGCTGCATGAATAAGATTGTATATGTTGAAGACGAACCCGAAGTCGGGCAATTGATCGCCGCCTATCTGGGTAAACATGATATGGACGTCATTGTCGAGCCTCGCGGCGATCGTGCCGAAGAGGTGGTCGTCCGTGAAAACCCGGATTTAGTGCTGCTGGACATCATGCTGCCAGGCAAAGACGGCATGACGCTCTGCCGGGACCTGCGCGCCCGCTGGGACGGTCCTATCGTTCTGCTTACTTCACTGGACAGCGATATGAACCATATTCTGTCGCTGGAGATGGGCGCCAATGATTACATTCTGAAAACCACACCGCCTGCCGTCCTGCTGGCCCGCCTGCGCCTGCATTTGCGCCAGCACGCCAGCATTGAACGCGAAGCGCCCGCGCCGTCCCTGACGCCGCACAAAGCGTTGCGCTTCGGTACGCTGTCTATTGACCCGGTTAATCGCCAGGTCCTGCTTTCCGGCGAGCTTATCGCCCTTTCTACCGCAGACTTTGACCTGCTCTGGGAGCTGGCCACGCATGCCGGGCAAATCATGGACCGCGACGCGCTGCTGAAAAACCTCCGTGGCGTGAGCTATGACGGTATGGATCGCAGCGTTGACGTGGCGATTTCGCGATTACGCAAAAAACTGCAGGATAACGCCACCGAGCCCTACCGCATTAAAACCGTGCGTAACAAGGGTTATCTGTTTGCCCCACACGCCTGGGAAACCTGATAAAAGATAACATGCGCGAAATGAAGGCATCAGGCGTCTAAGCCCTTTCTTTCGCGCGTTAATTTTCACGTTTGCGCAACAGTTAACTTGATAAGCGCGCGAACTAATCCATAATTATTATTCACACGTTCTCTCCTTTAAGTCGCGCCGGGCCGGCTATAAGCCCACACCTTTTCAGCACATTCTCTCCCATGAAATCTTGAAATGAGGATTTAAGCCGATGAGATATGTATAGCTACTCTGAAGTAGAAGCCATTAAAACCAATCTTGAATGGATAGTTAATCAGGCAGCAGCTAGCCATGCCTTACCCTCACGTGCCGATCAAAAAGCGCTCATTGACCTCCTTGAACTCATCCAGTTTTACGAAATACTCCTGGATTTGATTAACGAATTTGGGACTGCCGTGATCGATCCGCACATTGCGGAAGGTCTGGCCATAACGGAAACACTCATCGGCAGGGTAAAAAACAGCGCGAATGCCATGTAACGCGCTTCACAGACATGAAAATATCGATGGGATTTCATGTATATTCTGCACAAAGCGTTTCTTCGGTGAGATCCAATGAAAAAGCTGTTTGTGCAGTTTTATCTTTTACTGTTTGTCTGCTTCCTGGTGATGACCATGCTGGTCGGCCTGGTTTATAAATTCACCGCCGAACGTGCGGGCCGGCAGTCGCTGGACGATCTGATGAAAAGCTCGCTCTATTTGATGCGCAGCGAGCTAAGAGAGATCCCGCCACACGACTGGGCGAAAACCCTGAAAGAGCTGGATCTCAATCTGTCATTCGATTTACGCATCGAGCCGTTAAAAGATTTTGAGCTGGATCCGCCCGCCATGCAGCGTCTGCGCGACGGTGACATCGTCGCGCTGGATGAGAAATACACGTTTATCCAGCGCATTCCGCGCAGCCATTATGTGCTGGCCGTCGGGCCGGTGCCCTATCTCTATTATCTGCACCAGATGCGCCTGCTGGACATGGCGCTGATGGCCTTTATCGCCATTTCGCTCGCATTTCCGGTCTTTATCTGGATGCGGCCCCACTGGCAGGACATGCTGAAGCTGGAATCTGCCGCGCAGCGTTTTGGCGAGGGGCATTTTACCGAACGCATTCACTTCGACAGCGGTTCCAGCTTTGAGCGTCTGGGCGTGGCCTTTAACCAGATGGCCGATAACATCAACGCCCTGATCGCCAGTAAGAAGCAGCTGATCGACGGAATTGCGCACGAGCTGCGCACGCCGCTGGTTCGCCTGCGCTACCGTCTGGAGATGAGCGAGAATCTGACCGAGGCAGAGAATCAGGCGCTTAACCGCGACATTGGCCAGCTTGAAGCGCTGATTGAGGAGCTGCTGACCTACGCGCGTCTCGACCGCCCGCAAAACGAGCTGAACCTCACCACGCCGGATCTGCCCGCCTGGCTGCAAACCCACATTGATGACGTTCAGAGCGTAAACCCGCAGCGCACGCTGTTGACGCGCGTCACGCCGGGTGACTACGGCGCGCTCGATATGCGCCTGATGGAGCGCGTGCTGGACAACCTGATGAACAACGCCATGCGCTACAGCGAAAGGACGCTCCAGATTGGCCTGGATTTGCAGGGCAACCGGGCCAGCCTGACGGTGGAGGACGACGGACCGGGAATTGCCCCGGAAGCGCGAGAGACCGTGTTTGAACCGTTTGTCCGCCTCGATCCCAGCCGCGATCGCGCCACCGGCGGATGCGGCCTGGGGTTGGCGATTGTCCACTCTATCGCGCAGGCGATGGGCGGCACGGTACACTGCGAGGAGAGCGAGCTCGGCGGCGCGCGCTTCTGCTTTAGCTGGCCGGTGTACCATAACATCGCCCTTCCCGCTCCTGCCTGACCTCAACCGCACGCTGGCCTGACCCGGCGTGCTATGCTATATGATAAGTATGTTGTAACTAATGAGAGTGTTTATGGCGAACTACGATCTCATCGAACGGCTTAACGGCACGTTTCGGGAAATAGAACACGAACTCCTGACCCTGACCGAGCGTTTGCAGGCCTGTCGCCTGCTGGCCGCGCGCGTCTTTACCCTGCCGGAAGTGGCTAAGGGAGCCGAGCACGATCCGCTGGACACCATCGAGGTCGAACAGCACATCGGCAGCGCGGCCCTTGAGCTGGCGCTAAAACACTATCGTCGCCTGTTTATCCAGCAGCAGTCAGAAAACCGCAGCAGCAAGGCCGCCGTGCGCCTGCCGGGGGTCATCTGCCTGCAAACCGATGCGACATCGCGCGAAGCGCTGGAAAGCCAGATTGCGCATATCAACACCCTGAAAGCGGCCTTTGAAAAGATCATCACCGAAGAGTCCGGCCTCGCCCCTGCCGCGCGGTTTGAGTGGGTGCACCGCCAGCTTCCGGGGCTGATTACCCTGAATGCCTATCGGACGCTGACGGTACTGCGTCACCCCGCTACGCTGCGCTTCGGCTGGGCGAATAAGCACATCATTAAAAACTTCACCCGGGATGAGATTCTGGCCCAGCTGGAAAAAAGCCTGAAGACGCCGCGCACCGTCGCGCCATGGTCGCGGGAGCAGTGGATTGAGCGCCTGGAGCAGGAGTACCACAGCATCGCCTCGCTGCCGGTGGATGCGCGCCTGAAGATAAAGCGCCCGGTGAAGGTGCAGCCTATCGCTCGCGTCTGGTATTCCGGTCAGCAAAAGCAGGTACAGTATGCCTGCCCGACGCCGCTGATTGCGCTTTACGATGCCGATCAGGGCGCGGTAGTACCCGATATCGGGGAACTGCTGAATTACGATGCTGACAATGTTCAGCACCGTTACAGACCTCAGGCGCAGCCGCTACAGCTGATTATTCCTCGGCTGCACCTGTACGTGGCGGGATGATTATTTCAGGCTACCGACCATCGCTTCCGGGCGAACCCAGGCGTCAAACTCCGCCTCCGTGAGATAGCCCAGCGCCAGGGCGGAGGCTTTCAGCGTCAGCCCCTCTTTATGCGCTTTTTTGGCGATCTCGGCGGCCCTGTCATAGCCAATATGGGTATTGAGCGCGGTGACCAGCATCAGAGATTCATTGAGCAGCTGGCTGATGCGTTCGCGATTGGGTTCAATCCCTACCGCGCAATGCTCGTTAAAGCTCTCCATCCCGTCCGCCAGCAGACGAACAGATTGCAGCACGTTGTGGATCACCATCGGGCGATAGACGTTCAGCTCGAAGTTGCCGGACGCACCGCCCATGTTGACGGCCACGTCGTTGCCCATAACCTGGCAGCAGAGCATGGTCATGGCTTCGCACTGAGTCGGGTTCACTTTACCCGGCATGATGGAGCTGCCCGGCTCGTTTTCCGGGATGCTGATTTCACCGATGCCGCAGCGCGGACCTGAGGCCAGCCAGCGCACGTCGTTAGCAATTTTCATCAGCGAGGCCGCCAGCCCCTTCAGCGCGCCGTGGGTATGGACCAGTGCATCGCAGGTCGCCAGCGCTTCGAACTTATTGGGCGCCGTGACGAACGGCTGTCCGGTGATGGCAGCAAGCTCCTCCGCCACGCGCACCGCGTATTCTGGATGGGTGTTCAACCCGGTACCGACCGCCGTCCCACCGAGCGCCAGCTCCGCCAGGTGCGGCAGGCTGTTCTCGATATGCTTCAGGTTGTGTTCCAGCATCGCCACCCAGCCGGAAATCTCCTGGCCGAGCGTCAAAGGCGTGGCGTCCTGCAGGTGCGTACGGCCAATCTTGACGATGTCGCGGAAGGCCTGCGCTTTCTCGTTAAGCGTGGATTTGAGCACGTTGAGCTGCGGGATAAGCTGCTCGCGAATGGCGATTACCGCCGCCACGTGCATCGCCGTCGGGAAGACGTCGTTAGAGCTCTGGCTTTTGTTGACGTCATCGTTCGGGTGGACCTTACGTTCCATGCCGCGCACGCCGCCCAGCAGCTCGCTCGCCCGGTTCGCCAGCACTTCGTTCATGTTCATGTTGCTCTGGGTACCGGAACCGGTCTGCCAGATAGCGAGGGGAAATTCGTCAGGATGCTTGCCCGCCAGCACTTCGTCTGCGGCATTGATAATGGCGGTGGCTTTATCGGCGTCCAGCAGGCCCAAATCCTGGTTCACTTTCGCGGCGGCGCGTTTGGTCAGCGCCAGCGCCTGAATCAGCGAGACGGGCATTTTTTCGGTCGAAATACGGAAGTGCTCCAGCGAACGCTGGGTTTGCGCGCCCCATAGCTTGTCGGCCGGGACGTCGATGGCGCCCATCGAGTCTTTCTCATGGCGTACCGTGGTCATTACTTTCTCCTTGATAACAAAAGAGGGATTGCTCACATGCTTAAGGGATAAGTATTGATGACTTCTGAGAAACGGTATGGCGCTTTGTGCGCTCTTTTTGATGTCGGGTGGCGGCGGCGCCACCCGTTTTTTTCAATTTACTTCACGCACGCAGAACACTGGGACGACTGGATCTGCTTGAAGAAGTCGTTGCCTTTGTCATCCACCAGGATAAACGCCGGGAAGTCTTCCACTTCGATTTTCCAGATCGCTTCCATACCCAGCTCCGGGTATTCCACGCACTCCAGGCTCTTGATGCTGCCCTGCGCCAGAACCGCCGCCGGGCCGCCGATGCTGCCGAGGTAGAAGCCGCCGTGCTTGTGGCACGCGTCCGTCACCTGCTGGCTGCGGTTGCCTTTAGCGAGCATGATCATGCTGCCGCCGTTGGCCTGCAGCTGATCAACGTACGAGTCCATACGCCCTGCCGTGGTTGGGCCTAACGAGCCGGAGGCATAGCCTTCAGGCGTTTTCGCCGGGCCCGCGTAGTAGATCGGGTGATCTTTAATGTACTGCGGCAGCCCTTCGCCGTTGTCCAGACGCTCCTTCAGCTTCGCGTGCGCAATGTCGCGGCCCACGATGATCGTGCCGTTCAGCGACAGGCGGGTCGAAACCGGATACTGAGACAGCTGCGCCAGAATCTCCTTCATCGGACGGTTCAGGTCAACGCGAACCGCTTCCCCCTCACCCGCTTTGCGCAGCGCTTCCGGAATATATTTACCCGGGTTGTTTTCCAGCTTTTCGATCCACACGCCTTCGCGGTTGATCTTGGCCTTGATGTTGCGATCCGCAGAGCAGGAGACGCCCATCCCGACCGGACAGGATGCACCGTGACGCGGAAGACGGATCACGCGCACGTCGTGGGCGAAGTACTTACCGCCAAACTGCGCCCCGAGCCCCAGATTACGCGCCTCTTCCAGCAGCTCCTGCTCAAGCTGCACGTCGCGGAACGCCTGACCGTGCTCGTTACCTTCAGTAGGCAGGCCGTCGTAGTATTTGGTCGAGGCCAGCTTGACGGTCTTCAGCGTGCTTTCAGCTGAGGTTCCGCCAATCACGAAGGCGATATGGTACGGCGGGCACGCCGCGGTGCCGAGGGTACGCATCTTCTCAACCAGGTAATTTTTCAGCTTGCCCGGAGTGAGCAGCGCTTTGGTTTCCTGGTAGAGATAGGTTTTGTTGGCTGAACCGCCGCCTTTGGCGATGCAGAGGAATTTGTACTCGTCACCGTCAACGCTGTAGAGGTCAATCTGTGCAGGCAGGTTAGTGCCGGTGTTGACCTCTTTGTACATATCCAGCGCCGCGTTTTGCGAGTAGCGCAGGTTGTCTTCGGTGTAGGTGTTGTAGACGCCGTGAGCCAGCGCCGCTTCGTCACCGCCGCCGGTCCAGACGCGCTGGCCTTTTTTACCGACGATGATCGCCGTGCCGGTGTCCTGGCAGGTGGGCAGAATGCCTTTCGCCGCGATATCGGAGTTACGCAGGAACTGCAGGGCAACGTACTTGTCGTTTTCGCTGGCTTCCGGGTCGCTCAGGATATCGGCAACCTGCTGCTGATGCGCGGGGCGGAGCATAAAGGAGGCATCGTGGAAAGCGTGCTGCGCCAGCAGCGTCAGCGCCTGCGGATCCACCTTGAGGATCTCTTGTCCTTCAAACTCAGAGACGGAGACGTGATCGCGGGTTAACAGGTAATACTCGGTCTGATCCTTACTGAGGGGGAAAGGATCCTGATAATGGAAGGGTTTATTCGACATTGTTCTCTCACTTACTGCTTCGGTCTGTTTATTCAGGGCAGATGTTCCGCTGCCCGGCTTAAAAGCGAGTCAGCTTATCCTACACAATTTTTTAACAAAAACTGAGACTAGTACGACTTTTTACATCCACAGGTTACTTCCACGTAGTTTATTGCTTTAATACCCGGAGTTAATTCCACATTTGAATCAGGGCTTGATAATGCAAAAACTCATTAACTCAGTGCAAAACTACGCCTGGGGAAGTAAAACTGCGTTAACGGATCTCTACGGTATCGCGAACCCGAACAACCTGCCGATGGCGGAACTGTGGATGGGGGCGCACCCGAAGAGCAGCTCAAAAATTGAAGACGCCAGCGGCCAGATACACAGCCTGCGTGACGTGATTGATGCCGATAAAGCCGCACTGCTGGGCGACAAGGTGGCTCAGCGCTTTGGCGAACTGCCGTTCCTGTTTAAGGTGCTGTGCGCCGACCAGCCGCTCTCCATCCAGGTTCACCCGAACAAGAAAGCGTCTGAAATCGGCTTTGCCAAAGAGAACGCGGCGGGCATCCCGCTGGATGCCGCCGAGCGTAACTACAAAGATCCAAACCACAAGCCGGAGCTGGTGTTCGCTCTGACCCCGTTCCTGGCGATGAACGCGTTCCGCGAGTTTTCAGAGATTATCTCCCTGCTGCAGCCGGTCGCGGGTGCCAACAAGGCTATTGCCCACTTCCTCGAAAACCCAAACGCGGACGCGCTCAGCCAGCTGTTTGCCAGCCTGCTGAATATGCAGGGTGAAGAGAAATCTCACGCGCTGGCGGTGCTGAAAGCGGCCCTGAACAGCCAGCAAGGGGAACCGTGGGAGACCATCCGCCTGATTTCCGAGTTTTACCCTGACGACAGCGGCCTGTTCTCCCCTCTGCTGCTGAACGTGGTGAAGCTGAACCCGGGCGAAGCGATGTTCCTGTTCGCGGAAACCCCGCACGCCTACCTGCAGGGCGTAGCGCTGGAGGTGATGGCCAACTCTGACAACGTGCTGCGCGCGGGCCTGACGCCGAAATATATCGACATCCCTGAGCTGGTTGCCAACGTGAAGTTTGTGGCGAAGCCTGCCGCGGAGCTGCTGACTCAGCCGGTGAAAAACGGTGCAGAGCTGGACTTCCCGATTCCGGTTGAGGATTTTGCGTTCTCCCTGCACGACCTCAATCAGACGGAAACGACAATCGCACAGGAGAGCGCGGCGATCCTGTTCTGCGTCGAGGGCGAAGCAACGCTGCGCAAAGGCGAGCAGCGTCTGGTTCTTCAGCCTGGCGAGTCAGCATTCGTTGCAGCCAATGAGTCCCCGGTCAGCGTAAGCGGCACCGGTCGCCTGGCGCGCGTTTTTAATAAGCTTTAAGCACTTACTGAATTTTTTAACAACTCTTGCTAAGCTAGTTGAAGGCTTAATATCTCCGGGCGGTTTTTACCGCCTGGTTTCATTTTAGGGATAGTCGCAATGAAAAAATCGGTCGTAGCGGTTGGAGTGATTGTAGCGTTAGGCGTGGTCTGGACGGGTGCCTCCTGGTTTACCGGGAAACAGCTGGAAGGCCGTCTGGCTGAGATGGTGGCGCAGGCTAACGGAGAAATTAAGCGCAGCGCGCCGGAGGCGGGTCTGGAACTGAGCTACCAGAACTATCAGCGCGGCGTGTTCACCAGCCGCATGCAGCTGGTGGTGAAGCCGGTGGCCGGTGCGGCAAACGGCTGGCTGAAGCCGGGACAGAGCGTGGTGCTGGATGAAGTGGTAAGCCACGGTCCGCTGCCGCTGGCGCAGTTAAAGTCGTTTAACCTGATCCCGTCCATGGCGTCCGTTCATACCGTACTGGTGAATAACGACGTCACCAAACCGCTGTTTGACCTGGCGAAGAATGAATCACCTTTCGACATTAACACCCGTATTAGCTACTCCGGTGATACCAGTTCTGATATCGCGCTGAAACCGCTGAACTACGAGAAAGAGAACGAAAAAGTCGCCTTCAGCGGTGGCCATTTCAAACTTGATGCGGATCGGGACGGCAACGTCTTCTCCATGACGGGTGAAGCGGAAAGCGGCCTGGTCAACGCCGTGAACGAATATAACCAAAAAGTTCAGCTCACCTTCAACAACCTGAAAGCCGACGGCAACAGCCGTATGACCGACTTTAAAGAGCGTATCGGCGATCAGAAGCTCTCCGTGGATAAAATTGCTATCGCAATTGAAGGAAAAGAGATGGCCGTGCTGGAAGGCATGGACGTTAACGGTCAATCCGACGTATCCAAAGACGGTAAGAGTATCAATACCCAGCTGGATTACACGCTGAAGAGCCTGAAAGTGCAGAATCAGGATCTGGGCACCGGCAAGCTGTCGCTGAAGATCGGCAATATCGACGGCCAGGCATGGCACGAATTTAGCCAGAAATACAGCAAAGAGAGCCAGGCGCTGCTGACCGACGCCGCGCTGCAGCAGAACCCGGAAGTGTACCAGCAGCAGGCGATGGCGGTGCTGTTCAATAACCTGCCAATCCTGCTGAAAGGCCAGCCGGTGGTCACCGTTGCGCCGCTGAGCTGGAAAAACAGCAAAGGCGAAACCAGCTTTAACCTGTCGCTGTTCCTGAAAGATCCTGCAGCCGCCACGGGTGAACCGCAGACTCTGGCGCAGGAAGTGGATCGCAGCGTGAAGTCGCTCGACAGCAAGCTGACCATCCCGATGGATATGGCGACCGAGTTTATGACCCAGATTGCGAAGCTGGAAGGCTACGGCGATGAAGATGCCGGCAAGCTGGCGAACCAGCAGGTAAAAGGTCTGGCGGCGATGGGTCAGATGTTCCGCATCACCAAAGTAGAAGACAACACCATTTCCACCAGCCTGCAATATGCCAACGGCCAGGTAACGCTGAACGGCGACAAAATGCCGCTGGAAGAGTTTGTTGGCATGTTTGGTATGCCGACGCTGGGAATGCCGGAACCGGCTGAACCCGCAGCGTCAGCCGTACCGGCGGCACCGCAGCAGTAAACGTCAAAACCCCTCGCAAGAGGGGTTTTTTATTGCCCTTATCCTTTCCATCCCTGCAGGAAATCCAGCAGCAAGGCGTTAACTTTCTCAGGCTGTTCCTCCTGAGGAAGATGGCCGCACTCGTCGATACCCTGCGCCCGCAGGTTATCCGCCATTTCAGCCCAGACGCTTTGCATATCGAAGAGCTTGCCGACCGCGTGAAAATCATTGCCCCACAGCGACATTACCGGACAGGCGATTTTCACGTCAGCGTCGGCAAGATCCTGCGCCACGTCTTCCGCGTTGGCGCGATAGTCAGCCATCGCGCCTCGCACGGCTCCGGGCGCCTGATACGCGCGAACATAGGTGTCAAACGCCTCGCCGCTGATGGTTGACGGATCGTAGGTCCAGTCCGAGAAAAAGTGGCGCAGCCAGATATTTTCACGTCCTGCAATCAGCGCTTCCGGCAGATCGGGCACAAGATGGAACAGGAAGAACCAGTATGCGCGGGCGATGGACGCATTCAAATCGCGCGCCACGATACGCGTTGGCACGTTATCCATGACCACCAAACGATCCACCAGCTCAGGGTAATCTTTTGCGAACCGCGTCGCGACGCGCGCCCCGCGATCGTGCCCCACCAGCACCACCTTCTGTAACCCCAGCGCACGCATTAGCTCCCGGATATCCCGGGCCATGTTCCGTTTATCATAGCCAGAAGCCGGTTTATCCGTTTCGCCATATCCTCGCAAATCCGGCGCGATGACGCGGTAGTGCCGGGACAATACAGGTATCTGGTAGCGCCAGGCATAGTTTGTTTCAGGAAAACCGTGCAGAAGAATAACCGGCGCGCCTTCACCCTCTTCAGCCACAAACTGGCGAATGCCGTTTGCCGTTACGGTGTAACTTTTCATATTCATAACCTCACTTTATTTCAGCAGAGGCACGTTGGCCGCACGTTGATAAGGACCGTAATTTACAGGGTTCCAGCTATAGCCCTGCTGCCAGGCGGTGATATGCCCAATACCGGGGAAAGGCAGATGCGCAGCGGCCATCCACTCGCCGTCTTTCGCCAGGGCGTTAAATTCCTGCGCCCGGGACGAGATGGCTTTTTTCGAATCGACATCAAAGCGAATAGACACTTCAGGATGCGGGAACTGGACGGCTGGCGCATGAATCAGATCCCCAATGAAGTTAATAGCCGTCCCCTGCGACGCAAAGCGATAAACGGTACTGCCGGGCGTATGGCCAACGGCATAGGCCGTCTGGACTTCCGGGATCGGCGAAGCTGGCGGAACGAAGGTTTTAAGATGTCCGGAGGCTTTATAATCAGACAATGCTTTTCGGGCGATAGCAAAATACTCTTTCGCATTAGCCGGCGCGCTCGCTTCTTTTGCAGGATCAAGCCAGTAGTCGGCCTCCCCCTGCGGTACGTAGACGGTGGCATTGGGGAACAACGCTTTACCGTTCGCATCGCTCAGGCCACAAACATGATCAAGATGAAGATGCGTCAGGAAAATGGTATCAACCTGCTCGGGACGATAGCCTGATGCTTTCATATTGTTAACCAGCTGGCCGGCCGTTTCCGACACGCAGTGCCCCGCTCCGCTGTCAATCATGACCAGATGTTTACCGGTATTAACCAGGAAAGCGTTAAAGGCGGTCGGCATGCGGTCGGCATCGATTTTATGCTGAGCCAGCAGTTTACGAACCTTGTCGTCTGAAAGACCGTGGAGTAATGACGGCGAAAGGTCGTTATAGCCGTCGAACAGCGCCGTGACCTCATATTCCCCTACCGCCAGACGATAATAGCCGGGGACTTGCTGCTTCACCTGCGCAGGTGCGTCAGCCCAGGCGGCACTTACCAATAACAGGCTGCTGAATGCCAGAACCGTTTTCAACTTTTTCATCTTCACTCCAGATTGATATTTTTCAGGTTGTGAAGAGACTATGGCAACGTAACGATAAATACTGTAGATATGTCCTTTGATAAGTCAGCATAACGAAAAACGAAACAATGAAACTGGAAGACGTAGAAGTGTTTGTCGAAGCCATTAAGGCGGGTAGCCTGGCGGGCGCCGCGCGTCGGCTCTCAATGAGCGCCATGGCGGCGTCACGCTCTCTTAACAATCTTGAGGCTGAGCTGGGGGTCAGGCTGGTGCATCGCACCACGCGATCCCTTTCACCCACCAGCGATGGTGACGTTTTTTTGCCTCATGCGCAGGCGTTGCTGGAAGATAAAAATAACGCGCTGGCCGATCTGTTTCCTGATGGTACGCACCTGTCCGGACGCCTTCGCATTACCGCCTCAGCGGCGTTTGGACGCAAGATCGTTGCACCGATGTTGGCGCTGTTTATGCAGCAACATCCTGCCCTGCAGGTCGACCTGCTGGCAACCGATGAGCAAATTGATATTGTCGGGAAAGGCATAGACGTGGCGTTACGCATTGCACCGCTGCGCGATAACCGGTTAGTCGCACACCGCATCTGTGATAACCCCCGCGAGCTTTGCGCCAGCGCGGAGTATCTCGCTGCGTACGGTTCACCGAAATTGCTTAACGATCTGGCTGGACATAGCTGCCTGGCCACATCAGATACGACACACTGGTCGTTTGAGAAGGGTGAACAGCGCTACAAACAAAAGGTGTCAGGCCGATTCTCGGCTAACTCTATTGAGGCGATTTTCGAGGCTTGTCTGGGGGGACTCGGCATCGCAAATTTATCTCGCTGGTACGTAGAGCCTGCCATTGCTGAGGGTAAACTCGTGCGGATCGTCCTGGAAGATGCTCAGCCGGAATCGCTGGCCATTTGGGCGGTTTACCCGACCTCCCGGCTGATCCCGGCAAAAGTACGAAAATTTGTAGAAGCCCTGGAGACACATCTGACGCTCAACCCGCTTACGCAGCAGAGCTGAATTATTTCACCGTCACCAGCCGCGCCGCCACAATCTGGTGCCCGGACTGGACATCCGTGTTGTCGATGCGCTGCATAATTCTGTCTGCCAGCGTGTAGCCCATCTCCCGCGCAGGGGTGGTAGCCCAGACGATGGGGAGATCGTCCAGCGCGTTTTCACCAACGTCGGCGAACGCCCCTAACGCCACCTGATGGCCGAAGAAGGTTTCCACCCCGCCCTCGCCGCTCTGACGCCCGGCGCGGATCAGGCCAAACCAGGCCCCCATGGCAATCACATCGTTGTAGCAAATCACGGCGCTGATCGTCGGATTGCTTCGCAGCAGCGCGCCTATCGCTTCCGCCGCTTTCTTCTGGCTAGATTCACACTCCACGACCCATTCGCTGTGGAACGGTAGGCCGTATTTAATCAGCGTCGCGCAGTAGCCGCCGACCCGCTCGGCGCGCGTCAGGGAGGAGCTTTTCCCTCCCAGCCAGGCAATGCGCTGATGCCCGCGGCGAATAAGATGTTCGGTCAACATTTGCGCGGCCTGCATGTTATCCGGGCGCAGCGTATCGGCCTCGTCCAGATAGCTGGCGCGCGAGGCGAACACCAGCGGCACGCCTTTTTCGGCGGCACGCTCGCACAGTTCGCTACCCACGCCCGACGCTCCGGCGACGATCACTCCGTCAACCCCCTGGGTCAGCAGCATATCGAGACGGGAGAGAAGCTGCCCGGCCTCGCGCCCGCCGTGCAACAGAAAGACCATCCGCCCCTGCGCTTCCAGCGCTTCGGTTAACCCGGCGGTCAGCTCCGCATAGAAAGGTGACGTCAGGTCGCGGACAATCAGGCCAATCACCCCGCTTTGCCCGCCGCGCAGCGCCGACGCCTGACGGTTACGCACAAAGCCCAGCTGTTCAACCGCCTCGTTCACCCTCTGGCCGGTTGCGGGCGAGATGCGCCCTTTACCACTGAGCACGAGAGAAACGGTGCTGACGGAAACCCCCGCCGCCAGCGCGACATCGTTGATGGTGACTTTTTTCGCTACAGCCATGTGTCAGCGTGACTCCCTGAAATGAGATCGGTAAAACGTTTTATCAATACGTTATCTTTATACTACCAGTCAAAGCCTGAGAATGTGATTTAGCGCGCACTAAACTTTGATAAAACGTTTTATCTTCTCGCAGCATTGAAGCAGGCAAACTGATTTTAACAATAAAGGAGTCGTTTTATGACGGCGAAAACAGCACAAAAAATATCGCTGTGGGAGTTTTTCCAGCAACTGGGTAAAACCTTTATGCTGCCCGTGGCGCTCCTCTCGTTCTGCGGGATCATGCTCGGGATCGGCAGCTCGCTGAGCAGTAAAGACGTCATCACGCTGATCCCGTTCCTCGGTACTCCCGTGCTGCAGGCGATCTTTATCTGGATGAGTAAGGTCGGCTCCTTCGCGTTTAGCTTCCTGCCCGTGATGTTCTGCATCGCCATCCCGCTGGGCCTGGCCCGCGAGAATAAAGGCGTCGCGGCCTTTGCCGGGTTTGTGGGTTACGCCGTGATGAACCTGGCGGTTAACTTCTGGCTGACCGCGAAAGGCATTCTGCCGACGACCGATGCTGCCGTGCTGAAGGCCAACAACATTCAGAGCGTGATTGGTATTCAGTCTATTGATACCGGGATCCTCGGTGCGGTGATCGCCGGGGTCATTATCTGGATGCTGCACGAGCGCTTCCACAATATCCGCCTGCCGGATGCCCTGGCCTTCTTCGGCGGTACCCGCTTCGTGCCGATTGTCACCCTGGTGGTCATGGGTCTGTTCGGCCTGATCATTCCGCTGATCTGGCCGGTCTTTGCGATGGGCATCAACGGCATTGGCCGCATCATCAACGGCGCGGGAGATTTTGGTCCGATGATCTTCGGCACCGGCGAGCGTCTGCTGCTGCCGTTCGGCCTGCAGCATATCCTGGTGGCCCTGATTCGCTTCACCGAAGCGGGCGGTACCATGGAGGTGTGCGGTCACGACGTGAGCGGTGCGCTGACCATCTTCCAGGCGCAGCTGAGCTGTCCGACTACCCACGGCTTCTCTGAAAGCGCCACCAGCTTCCTGTCTCAGGGTAAAATGCCGGCCTTCCTCGGCGGCCTGCCGGGTGCCGCGCTGGCGATGTACCACTGCGCGCGCCCGGTAAACCGACATAAAATTAAAGGGCTGCTGATCTCCGGCGTGATTGCCTGCGTCGTGGGCGGCACCACCGAGCCTATCGAATTCCTGTTCCTGTTTGTTGCGCCGGTGCTGTATCTCATCCACGCGCTGCTGACCGGCCTGGGCTTTACCGTGATGGCGGTGCTGGGCGTCACCATCGGCAACACCGACGGCAACGTGATTGACTTCGTGGTGTTCGGGATCCTGCACGGCCTGTCAACCAAGTGGTATCTGGTGCCGGTCGTGGCGGCTATTTGGTTCGCGGTGTACTACGGTATCTTCCGCTTCGCCATCACCCGCTTTAACCTGAAAACGCCGGGCCGCGATACCGATACCGCCACCAGCGTTGAGCAGGCGGTGGCCGGTACTGTGGGCAAATCCGGGTATAACACCCCTGCCATTCTGGCTGCGCTGGGCGGTGCGGATAATATTACCTCGCTGGATAACTGCATCACCCGCCTGCGTCTGTCGGTGGCGGATATGTCAAAAGTGGATACCAACGCCCTGAAAGCCAACCGGGCCATCGGCGTGGTACAGTTAAATCAGCACAATTTGCAGGTGGTTATCGGCCCGCAGGTTCAGTCGGTGAAAGATGAGCTGGCAACCCTGATGCGAACAGTAGAAGCCTGATGCCTCAACCCCCTCTCATGAGGGGGTTTTACTTTAAGGATTAACGTCATGTTTGATTTTTCTACCGTCGTGGATCGTCACGGCACCTGGTGTACGCAGTGGGACTACGTCGCCGACCGCTTTGGCGCGGCGGATCTGCTGCCCTTCACCATCTCGGATATGGACTTCGCCACCGCCCCCTGCATTACCGACGCGCTGCATCAGCGCATCAACCACGGCGTGCTGGGCTACAGCCGCTGGAAAAACGACGAGTTTCTTGCCGCTGTTGAGCACTGGTTTCGGCAGCGCTTTAACAGCCGCATTGATAAAGAAACCATCGTTTATGGCCCTTCCGTCATCTACATGGTGTCAGAACTGATTCGCCTCTGGTCAAAGCCCGGTGACGGCGTGGTGGTTCACACCCCGGCGTACGATGCGTTTTACAACGCCATTGGAGGCAATGCGCGTCAGGTTGTGGCCGTTGAGATGGAAAAGCAGGCGGCTGGCTGGCAGGGCAATATGGCGGCGCTTGAAGTGGCCCTGGCGAAACCGGAAAACAAAATTCTGCTGCTGTGCAGCCCGCAGAACCCGACCGGCAAGGTCTGGACGCGGGATGAATTGACGCAGATGGCGGAACTCTGTGAGCGCTATGATGTGGCGGTTATCAGCGATGAAATTCATATGGACATGGTCTGGGGGGCGCATCGCCACACCCCGTGGAATGCGGTAGCGCGCGGCAAATGGGCGCTTCTCACCTCCGGCTCGAAAAGCTTTAATATTCCGGCACTGACGGGCGCATACGGCCTGATCGGCGATGAAGAGAGCCGTAACGGCTATCTCAGCGCGCTAAAAGGACGGGATGGGCTCTCTTCCCCTTCCGTGCTGGCGCTGACGGCCCATATCGCCGCCTATCAGCAGGGAGAGCCGTGGCTGGATGCCTTGCGTAGTTATCTGGAAGAGAATCTGTTGTATATCGCACAGGAATTAAACAGTGCTTTTCCGAAACTGAACTGGCAGCCGCCGGAAGCAACCTATCTGGCCTGGATTGACCTGCGCCCGCTGAACATTGACGACAGGGCACTGCAAAAAGTACTGATCGAGCAGCAAAAAGTCGCCATCATGCCGGGATACACGTACGGAAACGAGGGTAACGGCTTCGTGCGCCTTAACGCCGGCTGCCCGCGCAGCAAGCTGGAACAAGGGGTGCAGCGCCTCATCGCCGGGATCAACACGCTCCTGTAATTTGTTTGCGCAACGGAATATTCCCTTGCGCAAATAGCTTTTTACCCCGTTTTGTTTTTATAATATGGCGCACTTTAACCAGAAAAGAGTGCGACCATGATTGATACACGCCTGCCTTTAACTGATATTCATCGTCACCTTGACGGTAACATTCGTGCCCAAACCATCCTCGATCTTGGCCGCCAGTTCAATTTAACGCTTCCTGCTCAGACCCTTGAGTCCCTGATCCCTCACGTACAGGTGACCTCTAATGAACCGGACCTGGTCAGCTTCCTGAGCAAACTCGACTGGGGCGTGAAGATGCTGGCGTCGCTGGATGCCTGCCGCCGCGTGGCGTTTGAGAACATTGAAGACGCGGCCCGCAACGGCCTGCACTACGTCGAGCTGCGCTTCTCGCCGGGCTATATGGCGATGACCCACAGCCTGCCCGTTGCAGGCGTAGTGGAAGCCGTCATTGAAGGCGTCCGTGAAGGGTGTAAAACCTTCGACGTTCAGGCCCGCCTGATCGGCATTATGAGCCGCACGTTCGGCGAAGCCGCCTGCCTGCAGGAGCTGGAAGCGCTGCTGGCGCACCGCGATGCCATCACCGCCGTCGACCTCGCCGGCGACGAACTGGGCTTCCCCGGCAGCCTGTTCCTCTCCCACTTCAACCGCGCGCGCGATGCCGGCTGGCACATTACCGTCCATGCGGGTGAAGCAGCGGGCCCGGAAAGTATCTGGCAGGCCATCCGCGAGCTGGGCGCCGAGCGTATCGGCCACGGCGTGAAGGCGGTAGAAGACCGCGCGCTGATGGATTTCCTGGCGGAGCAGCGCATCGGCATTGAGTCGTGCCTGACGTCCAACATTCAGACCAGCACTGTAGCAACGCTGGCGCAGCACCCGCTGAAAACGTTCCTTGAGCACGGCGTGCTGGCCTCGCTGAACACGGACGACCCGGCGGTTCAGGGCGTGGATATCATCCACGAGTACAACATCGCCGCGCCGCAGGCGGGCCTGAGCCGCGAGCAGATTCGCCAGGCGCAGATCAACGGGCTGGAGATCGCCTTCCTGACGCCTGCGGAGAAGCAGGCGCTGCGGGATAAGGTGGCAACCGCGTAAACCCTTTGCCGGGTCGCGGCTACGCCTTACCCGGCATACAAAAGCATTTAAAACTTATGCCAGGCAGAGCGTGGCGCGATGTTTGGCAGATTCAATCCCCAGCTCAATCAGCTCCATAATCTGAATCGCCTGGCTGGCCGGAACCGGGTTCTCCCCCGTTCCATTAAGCGCATCGCGGATGGCAGCATAATAAGCCGGATAGTTACCCGGGCTCGTTAACAGGGTTTCCTCAACCAGCTCCTCACCTTCCGTCCGTGTCACGACGCCGTCGCGCATATCATAGCCCCAGTCTTCCTGCGGCAGACGTTCACCGTTTTTGAGGCGATCTTCCTGCGGATCGAGGCCAAACTTCACGTAGCTCCCGCGCGTGCCGTGGATGATATAGCGGGCAGATTCCGCGGCCGCGACCATCGTGCCGTGCAGCACAATCCGCCGCTGCGGGTAACTCAACACCGCGTGGAAGTAATCGGTTGTCTGCGCCCCGGGCCTGAGCTGGGCCAGATCGACCGTCATGCTCACCGGCAGCCCAAACAGATTCACGGCCTGGTCCAGCAGATGCGGGGCTAAATCGTACCAGATGCCGCTGCCCGGACCGGCCTGCTCGCGCCAGCGGTTTCTCACCTGCGGACGGAAGCGGTCAAAATGCGATTCAAAAAAAACGATCTCTCCTAGCGTGCCTTCCCCAAGAAGCGTTTTAACCGTCAGGAAGTCGCTGTCCCACCTGCGGTTATGGAAAACGGACAGCACTCTGCCCAGGCTTTTTGCCAGCGCCTCCAGCTCACGCGCCTGTGACAACGTCACGGTGAAGGGTTTGTCAACAACGACGTGCTTCCCGGCTTCCAGCGCGGCTTTCGCCAGCGGGAAGTGCGTGTCGTTCGGGGTGGGAATAACAATTAAATCGATATTCGGATCGTTGAAAAGGTGTTTAGGCTCGGAGACAACCGGCACTGCGGGCCAGTCAGCGTGGACTTTGGCGGCGTCGCTGCTGGATACCGCCGCCAGCGCCATTCCCGGCGTTCCGGCTATCAGAGGCGCATGAAACGTTTTGCTCGCGTACCCGTAGCCTATAAGCCCGACGCGGATGTTATCACTCATCGTGTTGTCCTCTTTTTGCGTTTCTTATTTCATACTGGCCTTTCTGGCATTGCCCTCATTAATAATGAGCCATGGCGCTTAAAATAGCAGGCTGTACCGGCTATTTTTGTTACATAGTATTAACCTTCTGATTTTGTTTAAGGGAATCGTTCCCAAAGCGCTTGCCGTCAGAGAAACAGCGCTGTAACATTTGCGACCTGTATTTATGGATAAATTACAACAGTGAATCATGGCATCAATTATTAATCGAATCATTGAATTAGCGGGATGGATTGTTCTTGGGGTTTCGGTCATTTTGCTCGGCGTAGCCAGCCATATTGATAACTACCAGCCGCCGGAGCCTGCTGCCGTCACCCATCCTAAGTAACCGGTTGCTGCTTTAAAGAGTGACATAATGTGTCAGTTTCGTATTGCCAGCCCTGGTGAACGCGGTTAACCTTCTCTTCCAGGCATCACCTTCGGTGCCTGAATTTCAGCAAAGAAAACTCCTAATTTCGTCGCGTTATCTGAGTGGGCTGTTTACGTCTGTATTAATCCGTTTATTATTCGACCGAATTACCTTAACTGGTATTACTCACTTTTATATGGAAAATTATTAATATGACAGTTCAGGACTATTTATTAAAATTTCGCAAGATCAATTCGCTTGAGAGCCTGGAAAAACTGTTTGACCATCTGAACTACACCCTGTCGGATAATCAGGACATCATCAATATGTATCGCGCCGCTGACCATCGCCGTGCGGAGCTGGTCTCCGGCGGTCGCTTGTTCAACGTCGGCGAGGTGCCGAAGTCCGTATGGCGTTACGTTTTATAAGAAAGTAGCCATCCGCGCGAAATGTTATATACTCTCCGCCCTGCAAACTGGCTGTACAACATTTCGCGCAGATAATGGGAGAGTTCATGACCGCAACGCCTGGAGAACGCATCGGAGGCTGGTTAATCGCCCCACTGGCATGGCTGCTGGTTGCCTTATTAAGCGCATCGCTTGCGCTGCTGCTTTATACCACCGCATTGATTACCCCTCACGCTATACAGACCCTGATGTCGCAAAGCGTGCTGAATATAGCGATGTGGTTTGTGTCGTTCGTTTTCGCGATTGGGATGTGGTACTACACCCTGTGGCTGACTATCGCCTTCTTTAAGCGCCGCAAGAGTGTGCCTAAGCACTACATTATCTGGCTGCTGGTCTCGGTCCTGCTGGCGGTTAAAGCGTTTGCTTTCTCGCCCGTCTCTGACGCGCTTGCTGTACGCCAGCTGCTTTTCCCGTTACTGGCTGCGGCGCTGCTGGTGCCCTATTTCAAACGTTCAACGCGTGTGAAAAACACCTTCGTGAACCCGTAATAACCTTACAGATAACCTGTTGTCGCCTGCCCCGGTTTGTCCGATAATAGGCGGCTTTTTTATTTCAGGCTAAATAATGACCGATTACTTACTGCTCTTTGTCGGCACCGTGCTGGTTAACAACTTCGTTCTGGTGAAGTTCCTTGGCCTGTGCCCGTTTATGGGCGTGTCCAAAAAGCTGGAAACGGCGATGGGCATGGGGCTGGCGACGACCTTCGTCATGACGCTGGCGTCCATCTGCGCGTGGTTGATTGACACCTGGATCCTCATCCCACTGGGGTTAATCTATCTCCGCACGCTGGCGTTTATTCTGGTCATTGCGGTGGTGGTGCAATTTACCGAAATGGTCGTGCGTAAAACCAGCCCGGCGCTCTATCGCCTGCTGGGTATCTTCCTGCCGCTGATCACCACCAACTGCGCGGTGCTTGGCGTGGCGCTGCTGAACATCAACCTTGGCCATAACTTCATGCAGTCGGCGCTGTACGGTTTCTCCGCCGCTGTCGGTTTCTCATTCGTTATGGTGCTGTTCGCGTCGATTCGCGAACGTCTGGCAGCAGCGGATATCCCTGCGCCATTTCGCGGTAATGCCATTGCGCTGGTGACCGCGGGTTTAATGTCTCTGGCCTTTATGGGCTTTAGTGGTCTGGTGAAGTTGTAATGAGTGCTATCTGGATTGCCATCGCCTCTATCAGCGTCCTGGGGTTGGTGTTTGGCCTTATCCTGGGCTACGCCTCCCGCCGTTTCGCGGTAGAGGACGATCCTGTTGTTGAAAAAATTGATGAGCTTTTGCCGCAAAGTCAGTGTGGACAGTGCGGCTACCCGGGCTGCCGCCCTTACGCTGAAGCGGTAGGCATTCAGGGTGAAAAAATTAACCGCTGTGCGCCCGGCGGCGAAGCGGTGATGCTGAAAATTGCCGCCCTGCTTAACGTCGATCCGCAGCCCGTTGATGGCGATGCGGAAGTCCAGGAGCCGGTCCGTGCCCTCGCGGTGATCGACGAAGCAAACTGCATCGGCTGCACCAAATGTATTCAGGCCTGTCCGGTCGACGCCATTGTTGGCGCGACCCGCGCCATGCACACCGTTGTGGCGGATCTCTGCACCGGCTGTAACCTCTGCGTGGCCCCCTGCCCGACGCAATGTATAGAGCTGCGCCCGGTTGAAACGACTACCGAAAGCTGGAAGTGGGATCTTCAAACCATTCCGGTTCGCAATATTCCTGTGGAACAACATGCTTAAGTTATTTTCTGCTTTCAGAAAAGAGAAAATCTGGGACTTTGACGGCGGTATCCATCCGCCAGAGATGAAAGCCCAGTCCAACGGCACGCCGCTGCGTCAAATTCCGCTGGCGACGCGTTACGTCATGCCGCTCAAGCAGCATATTGGCGCTGAGGGCGAGCTGTGCGTGAAAGAAGGCGATACGGTGCTGCGCGGTCAGCCGCTGACCTTCGGACGCGGACGTATGCTGCCGGTACACGCCCCTACTTCCGGGAAAGTGGTGGCGATTGCCCCTCATACGGTGGCGCATCCGTCCGCGCTGTCGGAACTGAGCGTGATTATTGAAGCCGACGGCGAAGATCGCTGGATTGACCGTGACGGCTGGAGCGACTACCGCAGCCAGAGCCGCGAAGCGCTCATCGAGCGTATTCATCAGTTCGGCGTCGCCGGGCTTGGCGGCGCGGGCTTCCCGACCGGCGTCAAGCTGCGCGGCGGTGGCGATAAGATTCAGACGCTGATTATCAACGCCGCCGAATGCGAGCCGTACATCACCGCCGACGATCGTCTGATGCAGGATTGCGCCGCCCAGGTGGTGGAAGGCATCCGCATCCTTGCGCACATTCTGCAGCCGCGGGAAGTGCTGATCGGTATCGAAGACAATAAACCGCAGGCTATTTCAATGCTGCGCGCCGTGCTGGCCGGTAACCATGATATCGCCCTGCGCGTTATTCCGACCAAGTACCCCTCTGGCGGCGCAAAGCAGCTGACGCAAATCCTCACCGGCAAGCAGGTCCCGCACGGCGGACGCTCATCGGATATCGGCGTGCTGATGCAAAACGTCGGCACCGCTTACGCCGTCAAGCGTGCGGTGATTGACGGCGAGCCGTTGACCGAGCGCGTGGTAACGCTGACCGGAGAGTCTGTCTCTCGTCCGGGTAACGTCTGGGCGCGCCTCGGCACGCCGGTGCGCCATCTGCTGGAACAGGCTGAATTTTGCCCTGCCAGCGACCAGATGGTGATCATGGGCGGTCCGCTGATGGGCTTTACCCTGCCGTGGCTCGACGTTCCGGTAGTGAAAATCACCAACTGCCTGCTCGCCCCTTCCCCAACCGAAATGGGGGAGGAGCAGGAAGAGAAAGGCTGCATCCGCTGCAGCGCCTGTGCCGATGCCTGCCCGGCGGATCTCCTCCCGCAGCAGCTGTACTGGTACAGCAAAGGCCAGCAGCACGATAAAGCCAAAGCCCATAACCTGGCCGACTGCATCGAATGCGGCGCCTGCGCCTGGGTCTGCCCAAGCAACATTCCGCTGGTGCAGTACTTCCGCCAGGAGAAGGCCGAGATTTATGCCATCTCCATGGAAGAAAAACGCGCCGCGGAAGCCAAGGCACGTTTCGAAGCGCGTCAGGCGCGTCTCGAACGTGAGAAGATGGCTCGTCAGGAGCGACATAAGCAGGCCGCCGTTCAGCCTGCCGGGAAAGATCAGGATGCAATCAACGCCGCACTGGCGCGCGTTCGCGAGAAAAAAGCCAGTGCCGCCCAGACGCTGGTGATCCAGCCCGGTGAAAAACCGGATAACAGCGAAGCGATTGCCGCCCGCGAAGCGCGTAAAGCTGCGGCCCGCGCCCGTCAGGCGGAAAAAGCGCAAGCGGCGCAGCCGGAAGCTGAAATCGATCCACGCAAAGCCGCCGTTGAGGCGGCAATAGCCCGTGCCAAAGCGCGCAAGGCCGGGGAGCAGCCAGTGGTGGTTGAACAGGAACCGGTCGATCCGCGTAAAGCTGCCGTTGAAGCGGCGATTGCCCGCGCCAAAGCGCGCAAAGCAGCGCAGCAGGCGCCAGCCGCAGAACCTGAAGCACCGGTCGACCCACGTAAAGCCGCCGTTGAAGCGGCGATTGCCCGCGCCAAAGCGCGCAAAGCAGCGCAGCAGGCGCCAGCCGCAGAACCTGAAGCACCGGTCGACCCACGTAAAGCCGCCGTTGAAGCGGCGATAGCCCGCGCCAAAGCGCGCAAAGCAGCACAGCAGGAAGAGCAGCCGCAGGCCGCCAACGATGACCCGCGCAAGGCCGCCGTCGCCGCCGCCATTGCGCGCGTTCAGGCAAAGAAAGCCGCACAGCAAGCCGTAAACGAGGATTAAATGGTTTTCAGAATCGCAAGTTCCCCTTACACCCACAATCAGCGCCAGACCTCGCGCATCATGATGCTGGTCTGCCTGGCGGCGCTGCCGGGCATTGCCGTTCAGTGCTGGTTTTTCGGCTGGGGAACCCTGTTCCAGATAGCTCTTGGATGCGCCAGCGCCGTCGCGGCGGAAGCCCTCGTGCTGAAGCTGCGCAAGATGGCGGTTTCCCGCATCCTGGCCGATAACTCCGCGCTGCTGACCGGCCTGCTGCTGGCCATCAGCATTCCCCCGCTTGCCCCGTGGTGGATGGTGGTGCTCGGCACCGTGTTTGCCGTGATTATAGCCAAACAGCTCTATGGCGGCCTCGGTCATAACCCGTTTAATCCGGCAATGATTGGCTACGTGGTGCTGCTGATCTCCTTCCCGGTACAGATGACCAGCTGGCTGCCACCGCACGAGATTGCAGCCACGGTGCCCGGCTTTATGGATGCTCTGCAGGTGATCTTTACCGGCCATACGGCGCTGGGTGCTGATATGAACGCGCTGCGTATGGGCGTGGACGGTATCAGCCAGGCGACGCCGCTTGATACCTTTAAAACGTCCCTGCATGCCGGACACAGCGTTGAGCAAATTATGAAATCGGCGATCTACAGCGGCGTGCTGGCGGGAGCCGGCTGGCAGTGGGTCAACCTGGCGTATCTGCTGGGCGGCCTGTTCCTGTTGCAGCAGAAGGCCATCCGCTGGCATATTCCGGTCAGCTTCCTCGTGACGCTGGCGGTCTGTGCCACGCTGGGCTGGGTATTCTCTCCTGAATCGCTGGCCAGCCCGCAGATGCACCTGCTCTCCGGCGCGACCATGCTGGGTGCCTTCTTTATCCTGACGGATCCGGTGACGGCCTCAACGACTAACCGCGGACGCCTGATCTTCGGCGCGCTGGCTGGCCTGCTGGTTTGGCTCATCCGCAGCTTCGGCGGCTACCCGGACGGCGTGGCCTTTGCCGTCCTGCTCGCCAACATTACCGTTCCGCTCATCGACTATTACACGCGTCCGCGCGTGTACGGCCATCGCTAAGGGTTTCGCCATGTTAAAAACGATGCAAAAACACGGCGTCACGCTGGCTGCCTTCGCCGCGGTCCTGACGGGGCTGACGGCACTGGTTAATGCGTTGACCAAAACGACCATCGAAGAACAGGCCTCGAAGCAGCAAAAGGCGCTGTTCGATCAGGTGATCCCGTCCGATTTCTACGATAATGACCTGCAAAAAAGCTGCTTTGTGGTAGACGCGCCGCAGCTTGGGAAAGGCCCGCACCGCCTCTTTATCGCCCGCAAAGGGGATAAACCGGTCGGCGCGGTGATGGAAGCAACCGCGCCTGACGGCTATTCCGGCGCCATTCAGCTGCTCGTGGGCAGCGATTTCTCCGGTACCATCCTGGGCACCCGCGTGACGGAACATCATGAAACGCCGGGTCTTGGCGACAAAATTGAAACCCGTCTGAGCGACTGGATTTTGCACTTTGCCGGTAAAGTGATCCATGGTGAAGATGACACCGCGTTTGCGGTGAAGAAAGACGGCGGCGAGTTTGACCAGTTCACTGGGGCGACCATCACCCCGCGGGCGGTGGTAAACGCCGTAAAACGAGCCGGGCTGTACGCTGAAACGCTGCCCGCGCAGATCAACAATCTTCCGGCCTGTGAGGAGTAATCATGAGCCAGGTTAAAGAGGTTATTGTCCAGGGATTGTGGAAAAACAACTCCGCGCTGGTACAGCTTCTGGGTATGTGCCCCCTGCTGGCGGTGACATCCACCGCCACCAACGCGCTCGGTCTGGGTCTGGCAACCACGCTGGTATTGACCCTGACCAACCTCTCCATCTCTGCCCTGCGACGCTGGACGCCGTCGGAAATTCGTATTCCGATTTACGTCATGATCATTGCGTCGGTGGTCAGTATTGTCCAGATGCTGATTAACGCCTACGCGTTTGGTCTGTACCAGTCGCTCGGGATCTTCATTCCTCTTATCGTCACCAACTGTATCGTGGTCGGGCGTGCGGAAGCGTTCGCGGTAAAAAACAGCCCGGCCATGTCGGCGCTGGATGGTTTTTCCATTGGCATGGGCGCCACGTGCGCCATGTTCGTGCTGGGCTCGCTGCGTGAAATCCTCGGCAACGGTACGCTGTTCGACGGCGCAGATGCGCTGCTGGGCGGCTGGGCTAAAGCGCTGCGCGTTGAGGTGTTTCACACCGATACGCCGTTCCTGCTGGCGATGCTGCCGCCCGGCGCGTTTATTGGCCTCGGCATGATGCTGGCGATAAAATACCTGATTGATGAGAAACGTAAGCGCCGCGCGGCTGAGCGCAGCGTTCTGGAAGGGACACCCGAGAAGGCCTCATGAATAAAGAAAAGCGCATTGCGATCCTGACCCGTCTGCGGGACGAGAACCCGCACCCGACGACGGAGCTGAATTTTACCTCCCCGTTTGAGCTGCTGATCGCGGTGTTGCTCTCTGCGCAGGCGACCGACGTGAGCGTCAATAAAGCCACTGCCCTGCTCTATCCGGTCGCCAATACGCCGAAGGCCATGCTGGAGCTGGGCGTGGAAGGCGTGAAGTCCTATATCAAAACCATCGGCCTGTTTAACAGCAAAGCCGAGAACGTAATTAAGACCTGTCGGATCCTGCTGGAACAGCACGGAGGCGAAGTACCGGAAGATCGCGCCGCGCTGGAAGCCTTGCCGGGCGTGGGGCGTAAAACCGCGAACGTGGTGCTCAATACCGCGTTTGGCTGGCCGACCATCGCCGTTGATACGCATATATTCCGCGTCTCAAACCGGACCAACTTCGCCCCAGGGAAAAATGTCGAGCAGGTAGAAGAGAAGCTGTTAAAAGTGGTTCCTGCCGAATTCAAGGTTGACTGCCACCACTGGCTGATTTTGCACGGTCGTTATACCTGCATAGCCCGAAAGCCGCGCTGCGGCTCCTGCGTTATTGAAGATCTCTGCGAATATAAAGAAAAAGTCTATCCCTGACCCGTCATAATCCCCTACCAAAAGAAGGACTACCGTTCGTTCTTCTTTTGGCCGTTATTTGTCCGCTCTTACTTTCTTCTGACTTGTCACTTGTTCGGCTCTATAACGCTCAAACAGGTTAATACTTTTTTCATAGCCAAAAATTTCTATACATCTGTGATCGCGATCACTCTGATAACGTCATGTTGATTTTTTGTAGTCAAAGTCATCGCAAACCCTTTGCCGGGCAAGATTTAAATGCGTTTACCCGGAAGATAAGACCAGCTATTTTTCAGAATATGGGCTATATCACTACAACAAGCGGCAAATAGCAGAACATATCGCCAAACCCCCATCGCACTGGGTGTATACCAGTCGAAAAAACTACCTTTAGTTATCGTAAAAAATTTAACGCTAAATAACATTTGTAGAAACCGACAATTATACCGTTCAAGATATATGTAACAGATTATTACAAACGTATTGCCAGACGGGGCAGGATAGTGAACATTACCCGCCGTTTCTCCTCCCAATATAACTATAAGGCGGATGGGCTACGGCCATCACGCGATGAACACCCCCGTTAATATGGGATGTAAAAAAAGAGGTATATGTGTCGACTGCAAACAATAAACCAACAGATGAAAGCGTGAGTCTGAACGCTTTTAAACAACCGAAAGCGTTTTATCTCATCTTCTCTATCGAGTTATGGGAACGTTTTGGTTACTACGGCCTGCAAGGGATCATGGCGGTTTACCTGGTTAAACAGCTGGGTATGTCCGAAGCCGATTCCATCACGCTGTTCTCCTCCTTTAGTGCCCTCGTTTACGGTCTGGTTGCTATCGGCGGCTGGCTGGGTGATAAAGTTCTCGGTACTAAGCGCGTCATTATGCTGGGTGCCATTGTACTGGCTATTGGCTATGGTCTGGTTGCATGGTCAGGACATGATGCGGCTGTGGTCTACATGGGCATGGCAACCATCGCCGTGGGTAACGGTCTGTTCAAAGCGAACCCGTCTTCCCTGCTCTCAACCTGCTACAGCAAAGATGACCCACGTCTGGACGGTGCATTTACCATGTACTACATGTCCATCAACATCGGTTCCTTCTTTTCCATGCTGGCAACCCCATGGCTGGCCGCGAAATTCGGCTGGAGCGTGGCGTTTGCGCTGAGCTTCGTGGGTATGCTGATCACCGTGGTAAACTTCCTTTTCTGCCGCAACTGGGTGAAAGACTACGGTTCAAAACCTGACTTCGAGCCTGTCCACATGGGCAAGCTGCTGGCTACCCTCGTGGGCGTTGTCGTCCTGGCGGCGATCGCCACCTGGCTGCTGCACAACCAGGGTATCGCTCGTGCCGTTCTGGGCGTCGTTGCGCTGGGCATCGTGGTCATCTTCGCGAAAGAAGCGTTCGCTATGAAGGGTGCAGCCCGTCGTAAGATGATTGTGGCGTTCATTCTGATGCTGGAAGCGATTATCTTCTTCGTGCTGTACAGCCAGATGCCAACCTCTCTGAACTTCTTCGCTATTCGTAACGTTGAGCACTCTATCCTGGGTATCGCATTCGAACCCGAGCAGTTCCAGGCGCTGAACCCCTTCTGGATCATGATCGGTTCCCCGATTCTGGCCGCAATCTATAACAAGATGGGCGATCGTCTGCCAATGCCGCACAAGTTCGCGGTGGGTATGGTGCTCTGTTCTGGTGCGTTCCTGGTGCTGCCGCTGGGGACTAAGTTTGCGTCCGACGCCGGTATCGTATCCGTTAACTGGCTGATCCTGAGCTACGCGCTGCAGTCTATCGGCGAACTGATGATCTCTGGTCTGGGTCTGGCAATGGTTGCACAGCTGGTTCCGCAGCGTCTGATGGGCTTCATTATGGGTAGCTGGTTCCTGACCACTGCCGGTGCGGCGATCATCGCCGGTAAGATCGCGAACCTGATGGCTGTGCCAGAAAACGTGACCGATCCGCTGCTCTCCCTGAACGTCTACGGTACCGTGTTTATGCAGATTGGTATCGCTACGGCGGTTATCGCGGCGCTGATGCTGCTGACCGCGCCGAAACTGAATCGAATGACTCAGGACGACGACAAGACGGCGGAAGCGAATAAAACCGCTACCGCGTGATATCTGAGAGAAACGACAGAACAGAAGCCGCTAAGAGATTAGCGGCTTTTTTTTTGTCCCTTCGCGCACTAACATAGCTGAAACCTCAGCAAAAAGGAGTTACCGATGAAACTGTTCTACAAACCGGGCGCGTGCTCTCTTGCTTCCCATATCACCCTGCGCGAGAGCGGCAAAGATTTCACGCTGGATGGCGTTGATCTGATGAAAAAGCGCCTGGAAAACGGGGATGACTTTTTTGCGATTAACCCAAAAGGGCAGGTTCCAGCCCTGCTGTTGGATGACGGAACTCTGCTGACCGAAGGCGTGGCGATTATGCAGTTCCTGGCGGACAACGTACCGGATCGCCAGCTCCTTGCCCCTACCGGCAGCGTCGCACGTTATAAAACGCTGGAGTGGTTGAACTATATCGCCACCGAGCTGCACAAAGGTTTTACCCCCCTCTTCCGCCCGGATACGCCGGAAGAGTACAAGCCGACCGTGCGAGCTCTGCTGGAGAAAAAGCTGCAGTATGTTAACGAATCGCTGAAAGACGATCAGTGGATTTGTGGTTCACGCTTCACCATTGCCGACGCGTACCTGTTTACCGTACTGCGCTGGGCGCGTGCGGTTAAGCTGAACCTGGAAGGGTTGGACCACATCGCATCGTATATGGCGCGCGTGGCGGAGCGTCCAGCGGTGGCCGCGGCGCTAAAAGCGGAAGGGTTGAATTAAGCGAGGCGTCTGTGTTGCCGGGTGGCGCTGACGCTCACCCGGCCTACGAACTCTGGACGATTATAGCCGTGTGGCGCTGAAATAGTGCTCCGGCTTCGCGATACGATCCTGTGCCGCGACCACCTGCAGTTCATATTCCTGCATCTCTTTCGTCGCAATCATAATTTCGTACACTGCTGCCGTCACGTGCTCCAGCGCGTCTCTCACCGTTGCACCCTGCAACAGTTTCACCAGCAGCAGTCCGCTGGTCACATCACCCACGCCCACCGGCTGACGCGTGCCGAAATCCACCAGCGGACGGCTGATATGCCATGCGTCATCTTTCGTCACCAGCAGCATCTCAAAACGCTCCTGAGTCAGCCCTGCGCGGGCGAGATGTTTTACCAGCACAATCTCCGGCCCCTGGGCTATCAGCTCGCGAGACGCGCGTACAGCCTCTTCTACGCTGTTAACCGGATGCTCGCAGAGGATCTCCAGCTCAATCAGGTTGGGCGCAATGATATCGCTGGCGGGCAGCGCATGGCGAACGTGAAATTCCGCTACGCCAGGCGCCACAATGCAGCCTTTCTCCGGGTGTCCCATGACGGGGTCGCAGAAATATTTTGCCGCCGGGTTTGCCGCTTTCACCTGACGGACGATGCCGAGGATGTGTTCCCCCTGCTCCGCTGAGCCGAGGTAGCCGCTCAGAACGGCGTCGCAGCGCTTGAGCTGGTCGATATCCGCAATACCCTGCACAACCTCTGTGAGATGCGAAGGCGGCATCACGCAGCCGGTCCATTTGCCGTATTGCGTGTGGTTAGAGAACTGCACGGTATTGAGAGGCCAGACGTTGGCGCCGAGGCGGCGCATCGGGAATTCCGCTGCGCTATTGCCAGCATGTCCAAACACAACGTGGGACTGAATGGCGAGGATGTTCTTCATCTTTTTCTTACCAAACCCTGAACAAACAAAAAGGGCGTGGTTTCCCACGCCCCTCGAGACTTTTACTTACTTCCAGCAGACCAGACAGTAGTTTTTCTTACCGCGGCGCAGCAGCGTGTAGCGGCCATACAGACGATCGCCGTCAACGAAGGTGTATTCCGGATCAGCCTGCTTTTCACCGTTGATGGTGATAGCGTTGGAGGCGATGGTTTTACGCGCCTGACCACGGGAAGGCTGGAGCTCAGAGTCCACCAGCGCCTGCATCAGGTCAGCTCCTTTTTCCATCTCGACCATCGGCACGCCGTCCTGCGCCAGCTGTTCGAAGTCCGCTTCGCTCAGATCGCTCAGCGTACCGTTGAACAGGCTTGCGGTGATGCGTTTTGCCGCGGCCAGGCCCTCTTCACCATGAACCAGTTTGGTCACTTCGTCCGCCAGCACGTACTGGGCACGCGGCGCTTTACCGCTGTTCTTATCTTCCTCTTCCAGCGCATTGATCTCTGCAATGTCCATGAAGGTGAAGAACTTCAGGAAGCGGTAAACATCGGCGTCCGCCGTGTTGATCCAGAACTGATAGAATTTGTACGGGCTGGTTTTCTTCGGATCGAGCCACACCGCGCCGCCTTCGGTTTTACCGAATTTGGTACCGTCTGCTTTGGTGATCAGTGGAACGGTCAGGCCGAAGACCTGGTTCTGATGCAGACGACGGGTCAGGTCGATACCGGAGGTGATGTTCCCCCACTGGTCAGAGCCGCCGATCTGCAGAGAGACGCCGTGCAGCTTGTTCAGGCAGGCAAAGTCATAGCCCTGCAGCAGGTTGTAGGAGAACTCGGTAAAGGAGATACCCTGATCGTCACGGTTCAGACGCTGCTTAACCGCTTCTTTGTTAATCATCTGGTTAACAGAGAAGTGCTTGCCGATGTCACGCAGGAAGGTCAGCACGTTCATGCCGCCAAACCAGTCGTAGTTGTTAGCAGCAATGGCAGAGTTATCACCACAGTTGAAGTCGAGGAACGGTGCAACCTGTTTGCGGATCTTATCCACCCACTCCTGCACGGTATCTTCGGTGTTCAGCTTACGCTCCGCGGCTTTAAAGCTCGGGTCACCAATCAGACCGGTCGCGCCGCCCACCAGGGCAACAGGCTTATGGCCCGCCATCTGGAAGCGTTTCAGGCATAACAATGGAACAAGATGCCCCAAATGCAAGCTGTCAGCGGTGGGATCGAAGCCGCAATAGAGCGCGATCGGGCCTTGCGCCAGTCGCTCTGCTAACGCTTCCTCGTCCGTCACCTGGGCCACGAGGCCCCGCTCTTGCAATTGTTTAATCAAGTTACTGCTTGCCATCAAATTCTCCATGTATAAACGACTGCACCTTTGCCGGTACACGACTTTTCGCCTGATGCGAAAGGACCATAGAATAAAGCGCAAGCGCGGTGTGCGCTAGCGCTTAAATCAACAAATTTCGGGGATTACGGGGCCAGTCTGTCGATTTTCCAGCCGCCATTCTCGCGCTGGTATAAAAAGCGGTCATGCAGGCGATGCTCACCGCCCTGCCAGAATTCCATCTGCTCAATCGGAATGCGGAAGCCGCCCCAGAAGCTCGGCAGCGGAATTTCCCCCTGCTGGAACTTCTGTTTCAGCTCCAGGAATTTACTTTCCAGCACGCCGCGGGCAGAGATCCGGCTGGACTGTTTTGACACCCAGGCACCAATCTGGCTGTCGCGCGGGCGGCTGTGGAAATACTTCACCACCTCAAGGGTCGAGAGACGTTCCGCTTTCCCGGTGACCATCACCTGACGTTCAAGCATATGCCACGGGAACAGCAGGCTGATGCGCGGGTTGTTTTCTAAGTGGTGCGCCTTGCGGCTGCCCAGATTGGTATAGAACACCAGCCCTTTCTCGTCGTAATGCTTAAGCAAGACGATGCGCTGATACGGTTGACCGTTTTCATCTACCGTCGCGACGACCATGGCCGTTGGGTCGGCCAGCTTCGCGTCGCAGGCCTGTTTCAGCCAGCGCTCAAAGAGCACGAGGGGTTCAGCGGGAAGATCCTGGCGACGCAGGCCGCCTTTGGTGTATTCACGGCGCAGATGCGCAATTTGCTGCAGTTCGTCGTTATCTGACATGGCGTTAGCTGATCTTGAGATTGGGTGGCGCTATTGTGCGCCGCCCCTGTAAAAATCTCAACGCTTCGGATTTTCAAGCTGGCAGTTGTTCAGCACAATGCGGTCTCGTTTGTAGACCGTGGCGCTGTCGCCTTTCGACCAGAAGACATAGATGCCGTCCGAATAACGCGCCCCGGAGGCCGAGATACCCTGCTTAAGGGTTAGCAGCTTGTTATCGTAAACGAAGCTGGCTTCCTGACGCGGGTTATTCAGCTTCACGGTCAGCGGTTTTTCATCGCAGCGATACTCCAGCGTATCGGTCTGCATGCGCTCAAGGAACTGGTTATAGACGCTGCATCCTGACAGCAATAAAGGCGCGGCAATAAGAAGAAGTTTTTTCATGGGCGTATTCCGAAGACTTTCCTGGTCCTGGAGGGCATGGCTGCCCCCCTGTTTTATTCCATTCTAACGACGAGGCGCCGCGCTGAATTTCAGTTAACTCTGATTATGACGAGGATTTGCAGGGAAAATCGCCCCGAGGACGCTGGCCTCACGCGCGCCGGTTACCGACGGCAAATTCCCTGGCAGCCCGGCGATGGTGCGCCAGGCAAGCCAGGCGAAAGCCAGCGCTTCCATATCATCCCCGCTGATGCCGGCCTCGTCCGTCGTGGTCACCTCAGTGCCCGGCAGCAGCCCGGCAAGACGCGCCATCACCAGCGGGTTTCGGCTTCCCCCGCCGCACACCAGCAGGCGTTCGCAGCCGCCGCTGAGCAGCACTTGCTCAGAGATCGACACGGCCGTTAATTCGGCAAGCGTCGCCTGGATATCCTGCGGGGCGAGTGCCGGGAACAGCGCAAGCTGGCGCTCGAGCCAGCCAAAGTTGAAGTATTCTCGTCCCGTGCTTTTCGGCGCCGGTAAGGCAAAATAAGGGTCGCTGAGCATGGACTGCAGCAGCGGGAGAACCACTTTACCCTCGCTCGCCCACTCGGCGTTTTTATCATAAGGTTGACCGCACTGTCGCCAGATCCAGGCATCCATTAACATATTTCCCGGGCCGGTATCGTAGCCGCGAACGGGCTGCCCTGGAATAAGCATCGAGAGGTTAGCAATCCCGCCTATGTTGAGCACCATGCGGCGTTCTGTAGGGTGCGCCAGCAAAGCCTGATGGAAGGCAGGCACCAGCGGCGCGCCCTGTCCGCCAAGCGCAATATCGCGACGACGGAAATCGCCGACCACCGTAACGCCCGTTTTTGCCACAATCTGGTTGTTATCGCCGATTTGCAACGTATGCGGCGCGTCGCCAGTGGGCTCATGCCAGACGGTTTGTCCGTGACACCCGATGGCGACCACATCCTGAGGACGAAGGTGTTCTTTTTGCATTAACGCCTGCACCGCATCCGCAAACAGCGCCCCCAGCCGAACATCAAGTTGACCAAGCTGGGAGAGGGTTAACTGCTGCCCCTGACAGATGCTCAGAATGTCCTCTTTAAGCGAAAGGGGGATTGGCCAGGTCAGGCTCGCCTGCTGTGCCACCATATGTTCGTCAATGGCGGCCAGAACGACATCTACCCCATCCAGACTGGTGCCCGACATCACACCAATGTAGCGACCCGATTTCATGCGCTTTCCTTACGTTGCGTGGGCTAAGGATATCCACTCAACCATAAACAGCGCTCCTTTGCCATCCGACGATAATATTTTTTAACAATCTCTTGCCGGTATGACGAGTGGCTCCTGTTTATGTCTCGTTAAGTCAAATTCAAGTACAATTTTCTTATTGTTAGTGCAAAGATATGAACTATGGCTCTTTATGCCATATAATTTAGCCATAACGGATGCCTCCAGATGGGCGTTTTTGGTGAACAGGAGATTCAAATGATTGTACGTGTACTGGGCGTTTCGCTGATTGGTTTAACCCTGGCCGGCTGTGTGAACGACAGCTCGCTGTCTGGCGACGTTTACAGCGCTTCTGAAGCAAAACAGGTTCAGAGCGTGACTTACGGTACCGTTGTTAACGCCCGTCCTGTACAAATTCAGGGTGGTGATGAAAACAACGTGATGGGCGCAATCGGCGGTGCTGTACTGGGTGGTTTCCTGGGTAATACCGTTGGAGGCGGCACGGGCCGTTCTCTGGCAACCGCAGCGGGCGCTGTTGCGGGTGGTGTCGCGGGTCAGGGCGTTCAAGGCGCGATGAACAAAACCCAGGGCGTAGAGCTGGAAATTCGTAAAGACGACGGCAGCACCATTATGGTTGTTCAGAAGCAGGGCAATACCCGCTTCTCTGCGGGTCAACGCGTCGTGCTGGCGAGCAACGGCAGCCAGGTTACCGTTTCTCCGCGTTAATTAAAAATGGATGTGGTCATCAGGCCACATCCATTTACAATATATATCACCCTCACAAATATATTTATAAAATACATTCACCCCACACATTATTAAACGCACCATATATTGTTTCTGCGCAAAGTATTTAGCGTGCTAATTGATTAAACTCTTCGCAATCATCTCTTCATAATTATTTTAATTTGTAAAATTTTATATGCTTGCGAATAGTCGTTCTGTAAAAGGTCGTTATATCTCGTTCTGTTTCGGTTGCTTTGTTGTCATCGAAATATTACAGGTTTTATTTTCAAAACTGGTTGACTGGGTACCATCCTTTTCGCCTCTTTTGTTCCCCACACTCACCATTTTTTTACTCGTGTTTCACCTGTTTATTGCCTGCTTTATGGCAATGAAATACTGGTGTGATAAGCGGCGGCTCTATCTGATTGCCATCTCATTTGCCTTTGCCGGTTCGGCCTTGCTGATGGTCGGAACATTGACCAGCTTTCCGGCGTGGCTGGATCTCTATCAGTTCAACGTTGTGAACTACAACGATGCGATGATCTACTATATGTTCCGCCACCTCTTAATGGCGGTGCTGATGATGGTTTCGGCATTACTTTATCCCACGCGCAATCTGTCCCTTTCACGGTTGGCGCATATTATCATCGTTAGCAGTTCATTTCTTTTTACCGCATGTACGGTGATTCTGGCCTGGATGTATTCCAGCCATTCCCCGTTTTTATCCCTCGATCTGGTTGATAATGAAACGCGGCAGTTTATGGTTCTCTGGAGCCACAGCATTAATATTTCATTAATCGTTCTCTGGGTCGTGACACTAGCCACGCTGATGCTTATTACGCGCGTGCGTAATATGTTCTGGGTAGGCGGTAATTTTCTGTGTGTCTGCTATGTCGTCACGCTCTCTATGCTGTTGGTAGGCGGACATGCAGAAGATATATCCTGGTATCGCGCCCGATTATTTGAAACCGTCGCGACGCTGATTATTATTTTTGTGCTGCTCTATGATGTCTTCAGGTTGTATCGTGACTCCCATTTGAAGTATCAGCAGTCGTATCAAAATTCGATTCGCGATCCGCTCACGCGCCTTTATAACCGCAGCTATTTTTATGAATCGTTAAACCAGGCGCTGGGCATCGCCAAACCCAGCCGCCCGGTTTCGGTTATCGTCAGCGATCTCGATCGTTTCAAGCGTATCAACGACAACTACGGTCACCTGCAGGGAGATAAAGTCCTGCAGTTTGTCGCCAATCTGCTGATGGACTCCGTACGTCCGCAGGATATCGCAGCGCGAATCGGCGGCGAAGAGTTTGTCCTGATGCTTGCAAACACCTCCGCAGAAGACGCATATCTGGTGGCGGAGCGCATTCGGTTGAAGCTAAGCGGTTTTGATAAAATTAGCAGCGAGGGTCAGTTACCAGAGCCGATTACCATCAGCATGGGGGTGTTTACGGCAACCTCTTCGTCGGTAAGCGCAGAAGCGTGCGTGGAAAGTGCCGATAAGGCGATGTATGAAGCGAAAGAGACGGGCCGTAACCGCGTTGTTGTCTTTAAGTAAAAACAAGGCCTTGCAGATGCAAGGCCGTGTTGTCTGGTCAGTCGCGAGACTGTAGCTCGTGGATGTTTTGCTCAAGGCGCGCAATGAGGCTGATGAGCATTTCCAGCTCCGTCGGTGAAACCCCTGAAAGGATTTCACCGCGCGTTTTGGTGATCACCGCTTCCATTTCAGTGATGATAGGCGCCGCTTTCTCCGTCAGCTTAATGCGCTTGGCGCGACGATCGCTGGCGCAGGTTTGCCGGGAGATCAGTCCCTTCTCTTCCAGTTGGTCAAGCGTGCGCACCAGCGACGGTTGCTCAATGCCTATCGCTTTAGCCAGTTGAATTTGCGACTGGTCGGGCGGCAGCTGATGAATGTTGTGCAACGTGACCCAATGCGTCTGCGTCAGTTCCAGAGGTTTCAGGCGATGGTCAATCAGAGCACGCCAGACGCGTACCAACCTTGCCAGATCAGAACCTAATGGCGATTCCAATTTCATCTCCTTATAATTAGCTTGCTAAGTTATTATACTGATTTTAGAATAGTGTGCAGCATTTGTATTGGCAAAACAAATGCAATACTGCATTCATCGGACTCAAAAGTATGACTTACACTGAATTATGATGCTTCTTCATACTCAGACAAGCCAACGCGGCATTCTGTTCACTGCAAAGGATTTCTGCCTGTGATCTTTTTTCATCGCTCAGAAGGTTTACCCCTTCAGGACCTGATCTTCGGTGCGTCAGTCTACTTTCCTCCCCTGTTTAAAGCCGTGCTGGTGGGCTTTGTTCTCTGGCTCATCGCGCATCGCCTGCTTCGCGACTGGATGTACTCCGGCGAAATCTGGCATCCCATGTTGATGGATCTCTCCCTGTTCGCCCTCTGTGTCAGTCTGGGCCTTGCTGTTTTGACCGTGTGGTGAATATGCCTCTGAAGACGCTGAAGTACTTTTCCACCCTGTTTGTCCTTTTCCTCGCGCTGATTGCCGGCTGGTGGCTCTGGAATTTTTATATGCAGTCCCCCTGGACGCGTGACGGCAAAGTTCGCGCCGAGCAGGTCAGCATCACCCCCCAGGTGTCGGGAAGCATTACCACGCTCCTGGTGAAGGATAACCAGTATGTTAAAAAGGGAGAGGAACTGTTTCGTATCGACGATACCCCCTACCATATTGCCGTTCTGAATGCCCAGGCGCAGCTGGCAAAAGCCCAGTCAGACCTGGCGAAGGCCAATAACGAAGCCAATCGCCGCCGTCATTTATCGCAAAACTACATCTCAGCGGAAGATTTGGATACCGCCAACCTTAACGTCAAGGCCATGCAGGCAAGCGTCAACGTAGCCCAGGCGACGCTTAAGCAGGCACAGTGGGAATTAACCCAAACCGTGATTACCGCACCTGTAGATGGATGGGTGACTAACCTTTCTGCCCGAGTGGGTAACTACGCCACCGCCGGTCAGCCAGTTTTTGCTCTTGTCGACAGCCACTCGTTCTACGTCGTGGGCTATTTCGAAGAGACCAAGCTTCGGCATATACATGAAGGCGCACCCGCCGCCATAACGCTGTATAGTGGCCCGCAAAAGTTACAGGGTCACGTTTCCAGCATTGGCCGCGCCATTTACGATCAAAGCGTTGAAACGGATTCCGGGCTGGTGCCGGACGTCAAGCCGAACGTACCGTGGGTGCGCCTTGCTCAACGCGTGCCTGTGCGCGTGGAGTTTGACCGTTTACCGGAGGACATCACGCTGGTTTCCGGCACCACCTGCACTGTCTCTATCGGAACCCGTTAATGAAGCTGCAGGCGCTCTCCTGGCAAAACACGCCGTGGATGAAAGCGACGCGCCCCCAGTGGCGCTACGCGCTGCGTAACGGCATTGCCATGTGCCTGGCGCTGACTGTTGCCTATTATCTGAACCTGGATGAACCCTACTGGGCGATGACCTCCGCGGCGGTGGTAAGCTTCCCCACCGTTGGCGGGGTGATCAGCAAAAGTCTTGGCCGTATTGCAGGTAGCCTGCTGGGCGCCACCGCGGCGTTAATTATCGCGGGCCACACGCTGAACGATCCGTGGCTGTTCCTGCTGAGCATGGCGGCATGGCTGGGTTGCTGTACCTGGGCCTGCGCCCATTTCACCAATAACGTGGCCTATGCTTTCCAGCTGGCGGGCTATACCGCCGCCATTATCGCCTTCCCGGTCGTCAACGTGCTCGACACCACCGAGCTATGGGATATCGCACAGGCGCGCGTCTGCGAAGTTATTGTCGGGATCCTCTGCGGCGGATTTATGATGATGATCCTGCCCAGCACCTCTGACGGCACTGCGCTTATCACTGCGCTGAAAACCATGCATACCCGGCTGCTGGAACATGCGAGCCTGCTGTGGCAACCGGATACCAGCGATGACATCCGCCTCGCGCATGAAAAGGTTATCGGGCAGATCCTGACCATGAATCTGTTGCGAATTCAGGCGTTCTGGAGCCATTACCGTTTTCGCCGTCAGAACACGCTGCTTAACTATTTATTGCACCAGCAGTTGCGCATGACCAGCGCTATCTCCAGCCTGCGCCGAATGCTGCTCAACTGGCCGACACCGCCAGAAAACACCCGCGCGGTAATCGAAACCCTGCTCGCGGCGCTCGCGCGACCGGATGCGGACATCTATACCGTCGCGAAGATCATCGCCCCGCTCGCCCCGGTGGATGAGTTTGATTATCGCCATCGCGCTTTCTGGCAGCGGCTGAATTACTTTTGTCGGCTATACCTGCGCAGCAGCCGCTGGATTAAGGCGGTAGAGAATGCTACCCCGGTCACGGAGTTCGCCGTTCCCGGCAGCCCGGCTCTCGCACGTCACACCGATTATCTGGAAGCGCTGTGGAGCGGTTTTCGCACCTTCAGCGCACTGATGCTGGTGGGGGCGTGGAGCATTACCACGCAGTGGGAGTCAGGCTCGGCGGCGTTAACGCTTGCCGCTATCAGCTGCGTGCTTTACTCCGTCGCGGCCTCGCCGTTTAACTCGCTTACGCTGCTGCTGCGAACGCTTGTTTTGCTATCACTGTTCAGTTTTGTGGTGAAGTTTGGCCTGATGGTACAGATAAGCGATCTCTGGCAGTTTCTGCTGTTCCTGTTTCCGCTGTTAACTACGATGCAGCTCCTTAAGCTGCAAATGCCGAAACTGGCGGGTCTGTGGGGGCAGCTGATTGTCTTTATGGGCTCGTTTATCTCCGTGACGAATCCGCCGGTTTATGATTACGCCGCTTTTCTGAATGACAACCTGGCAAAGATTCTTGGCGTCGGGCTGGCGTGGCTGGCCTTCGCGGTGTTGCGTCCCGGCTCTGACGCACGCAAAAGCCGTCGACATATCCGTGAATTGCGCAGAGGGTTTGTCGACCAGCTCAGCCGCAAGCCGCATCTGCAAGAAAGCGAGTATGAATCGCTGGTTTATCACCACGTCAGCCAGTTAAATAACAGCCAGGACGCGCTGTCCCGACGCTGGCTGTTGCGCTGGGGGGTGGTGCTGTTGAACTGCTCGCACGTGGTCTGGCAGCTTCGCGCATGGGAAACGCGCTCCGATCCGCTGTCGCAGGTACGTGATGTGTGTATCTCTCTGCTACGCGATGTGATGAGCGAGCGCGGCGTTCAGCAGCGGCCTCTGGAGGCCACGCTGGCTGAACTGCAGCGGATCTGCGACACCCTTGCCCGGCATCATCTTCCCGCAGCCCGCGATTTGGCCTCGATAATCTGGCGCCTGCACTGCTCGCTGTCGCAGCTGGAACAGGCGCCCCCGCCGGGAACGATTGGGGATCAGATTACGCCGCAGGCATAGCGCGCCCCGCCGCCGCCAAGCGGTTTAGGCTGATCGGACATGTTATCGCCGCCCACATGGATCATCAGCGCTTTGCCTTTAACCTCATCCAGCTTTTTCAGCCGCGGGGCCACGACCGGATCCGTGGCTTTACCGTCATTGTTTACCACCAGCACCGGCAAGTCGCCCAGGTGTCCCATACCTTCAGGCCCTTCATGTTTACCTGAATTCTGCGGGTCAAGGTGGCCCCCTGCTGCTTCCGCTGCCGACGGTTTACCCTCTTTCATGGCTGGCTGACAGCTCCCTTTGGCATGAACATGGAAGCCGTGTTCGCCCGGCGGGAGCGCTTTAAGATCGGGTGCAAATTCCAGCCCTTTATCGGTCTCGGTGATTTTCACCGTCCCGATGGACTGACCCACACCCTGTGAGGTGACGAGATTCATTTCTACTTCGTCGCTGGCTGCCTGCGCCCCTGCGCAAACAACCAGCGTGACCAATGCCAGAGTAAAACGCTTCATATGACCTCCGCTGGTTATTTTTTGCCCCTTAAGTGTATACCAGGGGCACAGATTTCACCGGAAAGTCACCTTCTTGCGGTTTAAGGCACGTCGTAACCCAGCGCGGCCTTGCGGATGCGGAACCACTGCTGGCGGGTCATCTGCAGCTCTTCGGCGGCCAGCGCGGAACGGACGCGTTCAATTTTCCCGGAGCCAATAATCGGCAGCGGTTTTGACGGCAGACGCAGGATCCAGGCGTAAACCACCTGCTCTATGCTCTGGGCGTTCAGCTCGCGGGCGATGGTTTCCAGCTCATTGCGCAGCGGCTGGAACGCATCATCATTAAACAGGCGTCCACCGCCGAGGCACGACCAGGCCATCGGGCGAATGCGCAGTTGCTGCAGCTGGTCGAGCGTACCATCCAGCAGCAGCGGCTGATGCACCGGGGAGATCTCAACCTGGTTAGTGGCGAGCGTAAACGGCAGACGAGACTGAAGCAGCGCAAACTGGGCCGGGGTAAAGTTGGAGACGCCGAAGTGACGCACCTTCCCGCTCTGATGCAGACTCAGGAAGGCTTCCGCCACCTCGTCGGCATCCATCAGCGGGTCCGGACGGTGAATCAGCAGCAGGTCGATACGATCGGTTGCCAGATTGACCAGCGACTGCTCGGCGCTCTTGATGATATGGGCGCTGTCGGTGATGTAGTGGCCGAGGGCATGCTCCGGTTTGGCCGTGGTGGCAATACCGCATTTGGTAACGATCTCCATGCGTTCCCGGAGTGCCGGAACCAGCTTGAGCGCCTCGCCAAAGGCGGCTTCACACTGATAGCCACCGTAAATATCCGCATGATCGACGGTTGTTACCCCTAAATCGATATGCTCTTCAATAAAGCTTGCCAGCTGGAGGGGGGACATATTCCAGTCCATCAGGCGCCAGTAGCCCATCACAAAACGGGAGAATTCTGGCCCCTGGGGGGCAAGGGTAATACGCTGAACCATAACATTTTCCTCAAGGACGTGATGTCATGAGTATACGCAATTACCGCATTAAAACAGTGAAGGTTGCTGGGGTTCTTCGGTCTCAGAGGCTTTGCTTGCGCGGATTTTGCGCAGAAGTCGCTGTCTGCAGAGGCGCAGCACATCCTGCTTTTGCGTGTCGCTGAAGTTTTGCCAGTTAAAACGCTCGTCACGGGTACGCATGCACCCGCGGCAATAACCACGTTCATCTGACTGACAAATCCCCCGGCACGGGCTCTGGATGGGGAAAAACTCCAGTTGCTCTGCCACACTCACCTCCGGTTAACCTTTCTCACCTACAGTGAAGACGCTAAAAGCGCCGCGTGCAAGGGCTTTACCACAGTTTTGTGGCATTAAGGTTTCACTAATCTTCCCTCTTTATACTCGCCACATCATGACAATGACAGGTTTTACGATCGATGTGGTTAAGTAAAAAGTTACAATGTAACGACATAAAATTTACTCTGGGCTGTGCACTCTTTTTTACTCTGCTTAACGGGCTGTTTATCCAGCGCAGCTGGGCCATTATTGCCCCTGCGCATCTGCACGATATTCTCTTCGCCGCATCCGTGCCGGTGGTGCTGTTTTGTGGCTGGGTCATTGTATTTAGCCTGCTCAATATCCCGTATATCCGTAAGCCGCTGATGATCGTCTTAACTGTCGGGTGCGCTGCGGCAACTTACTTTATGTTTACCTACGGCGCGGTCATCGATCAGAACATGATTGTGAACGTGTTCGAAACTAACTCCCAGGAAGCCACCGCGCTGGTGACCCCGCAGATGATTCTGTGGATTGTCATAGCCGGTCTTGTTCCATCCCTGGTGCTGGCGCTGACCCGTATTCGTACCGGCAAATGGTGGTACGCCCTGCTGACGCGTGTTGCCGCGATGCTCGGTGCCCTGCTGGTGATTATTCTTATCGCCGCGGTGTTTTATAAAGATTACGCGTCGCTGTTCCGCAATAACAAAAGCATCGTCAAAATGGTCACTCCGGCGAACTACGTCAGCGCCGTGGTGAAATACAGCAAGATGCGCTGGTTTGCCGGCGATCAAACGCTGGTGCGGATTGGCGAAGATGCGCACAAAGGCGCGCTGATTACGGGTCAGCAGAAGAAAACCGTTCTGGTGCTGGTCATCGGCGAAGCGTCGCGCGCGGCGAACTACTCCCTCAATGGCTACGGGCGTGAAACCAACCCCGAGCTGAAAAAGCAGGATGTGATTAACTTCCCGCAGGCCTCCTCGTGCGGCACTGAAACCGCCGTATCCGTTCCGTGCATGTTCTCCGGTATGACGCGCAGCAAATACGATGCCGATCTGGCGCACCATCAGGAAGGGCTGCTCGACGTACTCAACCATGCGGGTATCAACCTCCTGTGGCGCGACAACGACGGTGGCTGTAAAGGTGCCTGCGATCGTATTCCCCATACCGACATGACGCAGTGGAAGCTGGATCAGTTCTGCAAAGACCAGTCCTGTATTGATGACGTGAATTTCTACCACCTGGACAACGTGCTGGACGGTCTGAAGCAGGACACGGTGCTGGTTATCCACCTGATGGGCAGCCACGGCCCGGCGTACTATCGCCGTTACCCGGATAATTTCCGTAAATTCACCCCCACCTGTGACACCAACGAAATTCAGGATTGCGACCATCAGGCGCTGATGAACACCTATGACAATACGATCCTGTATACCGACAGCATGGTCAGCAAAACCATTGATGCGCTGAAAGCCCGTCAGGCGAACATGAACACCGCGCTGATTTACCTCTCGGATCACGGGGAATCGCTCGGTGAAAGCGGTATTTATCTGCACGGCACGCCGTACATGCTGGCGCCGGAGCAGCAGACGCACATTCCATTTATGTTCTGGCTGTCCCCGGACTATGCGAAAAACTTTGGCATCAACGCGCAGTGTTTACGCGACCACGCAGCAAAAAATGCGGTTTCGCAGGACAATTTATTCTCGACGGTGCTGGGCATGATGGACGTTAAATCAAGCATTTATCAGCAACAGTTGGACATTCTGAATGCGTGTCGCCGGTAACAGCGCTTGCATTAGACCGAACGGTCTATTAGAGTGAATCCATGAGCAGAAATACTGAACACGACACGCGCGAACATCTCCTGGCGACCGGCGAGCGGCTGTGCATGCACCGCGGCTTCACCGGTATGGGGTTGAGCGAGCTATTAAAAACCGCTGAGGTACCGAAAGGGTCGTTCTATCACTACTTTCGGTCCAAAGAGGCCTTTGGCGTGGCGATGCTGGAGCGGCACTATGCTGCTTACCACCAGCGCCTCGCGACCCACTTCGCCACGGGGGAAGGTAACTATCGGGATCGTGTTCTGAACTACTACCAGGAAACGCTGAACCAGTTCTGTCAGCAGGGCATTATCAGCGGATGCCTGACGGTTAAACTCTCTGCCGAAGTGTGCGATCTCTCAGAAGATATGCGCACAGCAATGGATAAAGGCGCCAGCGGCGTTATCGCCCTGCTGGCGCAGGCGCTGGCGAAGGGGCGCGAAGAAAATACGCTCGCCTTCCCCGGGGATCCCTTAACGCAGGCTCAGGTGCTCTACTCCCTCTGGTTAGGCGCCAACCTGCAGGCTAAAATTTCTCGCAGTGCCGTGCCGCTCGAAAGCGCGCTGGCACATGTGAAAAATACGATTACTGCGCCTGGCGCTTAGCAGGCGTTTTTATTTACGTTATTACTAGTCGACTGGTCTACTCAGGAGTCGTTATGTCAGCTGAAAAATTATTTACCCCCTTAAAAGTGGGTGCCGTCACCGCGCCAAACCGCGTGTTTATGGCTCCGCTTACCCGTCTGCGCAGCATTGAGCCGGGTGATATCCCAACCCCACTGATGGGTGAATACTATCGTCAGCGCGCCAGCTCTGGCCTGATCATCACTGAAGCCACGCAGATTTCTGCTCAGGCCAAGGGATATGCGGGTGCGCCGGGGCTGCACAGCCCGGAGCAGATCGCCGCATGGCAGAAAATCACCGCGGGCGTTCACGCTGAAGACGGTCGCATTGCGGTCCAGCTGTGGCATACCGGTCGTATCTCCCACAGCAGCATTCAGCCTGGCGGTCAGGCGCCGGTTTCAGCGTCTGCCCTGAACGCGAACACCCGCACCTCCCTGCGCGATGAAAACGGCAACGCGATCCGCGTCGACACCTCTACGCCACGCGCGCTGGAGCTGGATGAGATCCCGGGTATCGTGAACGATTTCCGTCAGGCCGTTGCCAACGCCCGTGAAGCCGGTTTTGACCTGGTTGAGCTGCACTCCGCGCACGGTTACCTGCTGCACCAGTTCCTGTCACCGTCGTCTAACCATCGTACCGACCAGTACGGCGGCAGCGTCGAAAACCGCGCCCGCCTGGTGCTGGAAGTGGTTGACGCCGTTTGTCAGGAGTGGAGCCCGGACCGTATCGGTATCCGCGTCTCCCCAATCGGTACGTTCCAGAACGTCGACAACGGTCCGAATGAAGAAGCGGACGCGCTGTATCTGATTGAAGAGCTGGCGAAACGCGGCATTGCCTATCTGCACATGTCCGAGCCGGACTGGGCCGGCGGTAAGCCTTATACGGAAGCCTTCCGTCAGAAAGTGCGCGAGCGCTTCCACGGGGTGATCATCGGTGCGGGCGCTTATACCCCTGAGAAAGCCGAGGATCTGATTAATAAAGGGCTGATCGACGCCGTGGCGTTTGGCCGCGACTATATTGCCAACCCGGATCTGGTTGCTCGACTGCAGCAGAAAGCGGCCCTGAACCCGCAGCGTCCTGAGAGCTTCTACGGCGGCGGCGCGGAAGGCTACACCGACTACCCTTCACTGTAATCTCGCCATTGTTCATTGATAGCGGCGATACTTCGCCGCTATAATAAAACATCGTTTCTGTTCAAAAAAATAGTCTATTCCATTGGTTAATGAGGAAATTATGCGCCTACTTCACACCATGCTGCGCGTTGGCGATCTGCAACGTTCTATCGATTTCTACACTAACGTCCTGGGCATGAAGCTGCTGCGCACCAGCGAAAACCCGGAATACAAATACTCACTGGCGTTCGTGGGTTACGGCCCGGAAACGGATGAAGCGGTCATTGAACTGACCTACAACTGGGGCGTGGACAGCTATGAGCTGGGCACCGCCTACGGCCATATCGCGCTGGAAGTGGACAACGCGGCCGAGGCGTGTGAACGCATTCGCAGCAACGGCGGTAACGTCACGCGCGAAGCCGGCCCGGTAAAAGGCGGCACCACCGTTATTGCCTTTGTAGAAGATCCGGACGGTTACAAGATCGAGCTGATTGAAGCCAAAGACGCGGGTCGCGGTCTGGGCAACTGATCCCTCAGGGCGCAACATGCGCCCGTAGTTTTACTGCATCACCCTGCAAAATTTGCCATAATGCGCACTGCTTTTTCCCCTTGTAAGAGACCCTGATGTCCGATAACGCTCAATTTAGCGGTCTGTGCGACCGTTTTCGTGGTTTTTATCCCGTTGTCATTGATGTAGAAACAGCCGGATTTAACGCTAAAACCGATGCGCTGCTCGAAATTGCCGCCATCACGCTGAAGATGGATGAACAGGGCTGGCTTACACCGGACACCACGCTGCATTTCCACATTGAACCTTTCGAAGGGGCAAACTTACAGCCGGAGGCGCTGGCGTTTAACGGTATCGATCCGCATAACCCGCTGCGTGGTGCAGTCAGTGAATATGATGCGCTGCACGCCATTTTTAAAATGGTGCGTAAAGGCATGAAAGAGAGCAACTGCAGCCGCGCCATCATGGTAGCCCATAACGCCACCTTCGATCACAGCTTTACCATGGCCGCTGCCGAACGCGCATCGCTCAAACGCAACCCTTTCCACCCGTTCGTGACCTTCGACACCGCCGCGCTAAGCGGCCTGGCGCTGGGTCAAACGGTTTTATCCAAAGCCTGCATTACGGCGGGTATACCGTTTGACGGTACCCAGGCGCACTCCGCCTTATACGATACGGAGCGCACCGCAGAGCTGTTCTGTGAGATCGTCAACCGCTGGAAGCGTCTGGGCGGCTGGCCGCTGCCGATGGGCGACAGTGAAGAATAAAAAAAAGCGACCTCTTCAGGTCGCTTTTTTATTAACGCAGAAAATTATTCAGCGTCCGGCTCTTCCGTTTTGTACTTCGCCGCCGTCTCTTTGATCAGCTGCTGCAGTTCGCCGCGCTGATACATCTCAATCAGGATATCGCAGCCGCCCACCAGCTCGCCGTCTACCCACAGCTGCGGGAAGGTCGGCCAGTTAGCGTATTTTGGCAGCTCAGCGCGGATGTCCGGGTTCTGCAGGATATCAACGTAAGCAAAACGCTCACCACAGGCTGACAGCGCCTGAACCGCTTGCGCGGAGAAGCCGCAGCTTGGCAGCTTCGGAGAACCTTTCATATACAGCAGAATCGGGTTTTCAGCGATCTGGCGCTGGATTTTTTCAATAGTGGTGCTCATGTCTTGCTTCCTTTAACTTCTGTTACGGCAGTAGTCTGACATTGTAGCGGGTCAGGCTGGCATCGGAAAATAACATTTTCGTCACGTTTATATATTTTACCCCGACTCCACAAAAGTTGCATTGCAAATGGTGTTTACCCCTTCGCCCGTCAGGGTTTTGCTTAGGGAGTGAACAATTGTGCGTCAGAACGATGAATTTTTTTGCACTTGCTAACGAAACACGTTTTTAGATTGAAAAATGCTATTAACTTCTCGGGTTTTTATGGATTAGAATCGACGGGCTTTGTAAATCACACGCGGGTATTATTGATGACCTGCATATATCAGGGGACTGCCCAGTGGCGCGGATAACTAAAATCTCGATCACGCTCTGTGCTTTACTGTTTACATCACTCACGTTAACGCCAGCGGCAAACGCCTCTCAGCAGGCGCGGCAATCTGCTGTACAAAAAAGCCATCTGGTGAAAGCCACAGAACGTAAGAAAAAAACCAGCAGCAAGAACGACAAGAAAAAAACCACCGCTCAGACTAAACAAACCGCTTCCAGCAAGACGAAAACAAAATCTTCCCGCACTACCCGCACCGCCAAAAATAAAGCTTCGCAGACCGCCGCTAACCTCGTTACAGAAAAATGCATTACCCGCAAAGGCCATAAAGCAAAATGCACGAAGGTAACAAAGCTGGCGGATGTGCATAAAGTGCGTGTGCAAAAAGCGCAAAAAACCGCGATGAATAAACTGATGGGGCAGATTGGCAAACCTTATCGTTGGGGCGGCAGTTCGCCGCGTACCGGTTTCGACTGCAGCGGCCTCGTCTATTACGCCTATAAAGATCTGGTTAAATTCCGTATTCCACGTACCGCCAATGAGATGTATCACCTGCGCGATGCGTCACCGGTTAACCGGGGTGAGCTGGAAAACGGCGACCTGGTCTTCTTCCGCACGCAGGGTCGCGGTACGGCTGACCACGTGGGCGTCTACGTCGGCAACGGGAAATTCATCCAGTCTCCGCGCAGCGGTCAGGACATTCAGATCACCTCGCTCAGCGAAGATTACTGGGTACGTCATTACGTCGGCGCGCGTCGCGTCATGACGCCAAAAACCATTCGTTAATCCCTGCCCTGCCGCATCTGCGGCAGGGTAAGTTCCTCTTTTGCATACCCTTTCAATTTGCTATCCTGTCCTTGTTGTCTGTAGGGTTATTGGCAACACAAAATACAATAAGGAGAGAAGCAATGTCGTTCGAATTACCTGCACTACCGTATGCAAAAGACGCCCTGGCACCGCACATTTCTGCGGAAACCCTGGAATACCACTACGGCAAGCATCATCAGACGTACGTCACTAACCTGAACAACCTCATCAAGGGCACCGATTTTGAAGGCAAAACGCTGGAAGAGATCGTTCGCAGCTCAGAGGGTGGCGTTTTTAACAACGCGGCTCAGGTGTGGAACCACACTTTCTACTGGCACTGCCTGGCGCCGAATGCCGGTGGCGAACCTGCCGGTGAACTGGCAGCCGCCATCAACGCCGCCTTTGGCAGCTTTGCTGAGTTTAAAGCGAAGTTTACCGATGCCGCCATCAAGAACTTCGGTTCTGGCTGGACGTGGCTGGTAAAAGAGGCGGATGGCAAACTGGCTATCGTGTCCACGTCTAACGCGGGCACCCCGCTGACCACCAGCGCTACGCCGCTGATGACCGTGGACGTGTGGGAACATGCTTACTACATTGATTACCGCAACGCGCGCCCGAACTACCTGGAGCACTTCTGGGCTCTGGTTAACTGGGACTTTGTCGCGAAGAACTTCGCCGCGTAAGAGACACGCAGAAGGGGTAACCCTTCTGCGTTTTTGCTTATTCAGCCGTGCAAACCGCTTCAGGCTGTTTACGGCCGGACATCATCACCAGCAGCAGGCCGAGCGCGGCAATAATCGCCCCCATCACCGGCACAAAACTGTACCCCAGACCGCCTGAAATCACGGCGCCTCCGGCTGCGGCGCCCAGCGCATTGCCGAGGTTGAACGCCCCGATATTTACGGAAGACGAGAGACCCGGCGCCTCATGGGCAACACGCATCACGCGCATCTGCAGCGGCGGCACCACGGCAAAGGTGGCAGCGCCCCAGACAACCATCGCAATCGCCGCACCGAATTCATTCTGCGCCAGCCACGGGATCGCGACCATAATGACAATCAGCAGGGTTAAAAAGCCCTTCAGCGTGCCGCTCACGGAACGGTCAGCAAATTTCCCGCCGAGATAGTTGCCAATCGAGAAGCCCACGCCAATCAGCACCAGCATCGCGGTAACAAAGAGTGGCGTTGCGTGGGTAATGTCGTGTAAGACCGGCGAAATGTAGGTGTAGAGGGTAAACATCGCTCCTGCCCCCAGCACGGTGGTCAGCAGCGCGGAAAGTACCTGCGGGCGCATCAGCACCGACAGCTCTCTGCGTACATCAGGGCGTTCACCCGCACTGCCTTTTGGAAGGGAGAAGAACAACGCCGCCATCGCGACCACGCCCAGTCCGGCCGTCGCCAGGAAGGACATCCGCCAGCCAATGACCTCGCCCAGCCAGGTTGCCGCGGGAACACCGCCGATGTTAGCGATGGTCAGCCCCATAAACATGGTGGCCACGGCGCTGGCCTGCTTGTGTTTTGGCACCACGCTTGCGGCCACGACCGAGCCCAGACCAAAGAAAGCACCGTGGTTGAGGCTGGTCAGAATGCGCGACAGCATCAGAGTGGTGTAATCCGGCGAAATGGCCGAAAGCACGTTGCCCAGGGTGAAAATCGCCATCAGGAAAATCAGCGCATTGCGGCGCGCACGGTGCGAAAGCAGAAGCGTCATCAGCGGCGCTCCCACCATCACGCCGATGGCGTAGGCGCTGATTAACATCCCGGCGGCCGGGATCGAGACGTCCACGCCACGGGCGATAACGGGCAGTAACCCCATCGGGGAGAATTCAGTGGTGCCAATCCCAAAAGCGCCAATCGCCAGGGCCAGCAGGGGAAAATTGATTTTCATGCGTCAACTCCGGATGCCGTGTCATGTGGTGACACAGAACAAAGAAGCGGAAAGCATGACATCAATCACAAAAAATGAGAAGTTAACAAAATGGCAAAAGATTTTTGCCAGAGAAGTAACAATCGGAGCGTTCGGGAGGGAGAAGACTCTCCCCCCGCGTAAATCAATGCAGCGCAGCCGTCAGGCCAGCCGCCACAATCAGCGCCAGCACAATAACGGTGGTGAACAGCGAAAACTTCAGATCGGAACTCATCAATTTTTCTCCTTTTAATCCCCCCACGAAAAGTGAGCTTGCTCATTTTTGCACAGTTTACGTCAAAAATCTTCCTGGATTTAAGCTGATAAACACTTTACCTCTTCCCCTTTTCATCAAGATAGGCCAAAATTCCACGCTAAATTTATTAGCGTACCGGCCATTGACCCCCTCCTGACGTCCCGTGTCGTTTTCCCGGCGTGCCGCAATTCAAAATTGCGTGATAAGGGTGAGAGAAGGCAAACGTTTACCTTCAAGTTTTTCAGGAGTTTAGGATATGGTCTGGAGTGACATTTAATGGCAACAATTAAAGACGTAGCAAAACGCGCAAACGTTTCCACTACAACCGTATCACATGTAATTAACAAAACCCGTTTTGTGGCGGAAGAGACGCGCAACGCCGTCTGGGCAGCGATCAAAGAGCTGCACTACTCACCGAGCGCGGTTGCGCGCAGCCTCAAGGTTAATCACACCAAGTCAATTGGTCTGCTGGCGACCAGCAGCGAAGCGGCCTATTTTGCCGAGATCATTGAAGCGGTAGAAAAAAACTGCTTCCAGAAAGGCTATACCCTGATTCTCGGCAACGCCTGGAACAGCATTGAAAAACAGCGCGCCTACCTGTCGATGATGGCGCAAAAGCGCGTGGACGGCCTGCTGGTGATGTGTTCAGAGTACCCGGAATCCGTGCTGTCGATGCTGGAAGAGTATCGCCATATCCCTATGGTGGTGATGGACTGGGGCGAAGCGCGCGCCGACTTCACCGACTCCGTTATCGATAACGCCTTTGAAGGCGGTTACATGGCGGGCCGTTATCTGATCGAACGCGGCCACCGCGAGATTGGCGTGATCCCGGGTCCGCTGGAACGCAACACCGGCGCGGGCCGCCTGGCCGGTTTTATGAAAGCGATGGAAGAAGCGCTAATCACCGTGCCGGAAAACTGGATCGTGCAGGGCGACTTTGAGCCGGAATCAGGCTACCGCGCGATGCAGCAGATCGTATCCCAGCCTCACCGTCCAACCGCCGTCTTCTGCGGGGGCGATATCATGGCGATGGGCGCCCTCTGTGCGGCCGACGAGCTGGGTCTGCGCGTACCGCAGGACATCTCCGTGATCGGGTATGACAACGTGCGCAACGCGCGCTTCTTCACGCCAGCGTTAACCACCATTCACCAGCCGAAAGATTCACTGGGTGAAACCGCCTTCAATATGCTGCTGGACAGGATCGTCAACAAGCGTGAAGAGTCGCAGTCCATTGAAGTTCACCCTCGCCTCATCGAACGCCGTTCCGTTGCGGATGGCCCGTTCCGCGACTACCGTCGTTAATCTCATTGCGGAGCCAGTCAGTCTGGCTCCCGCAGCCACTCCCGGTTAAGCGTTTCGCTGTCCCCCAGATAGTCCAGCAGCCAGGCCATCGCCGGCGAGACATCATTTTGTTGCCAGGTGAGGCAGCAGGCCGCATCCGGGAACGGATTCTCCAGCGTTAGCTCAACCCACTCACCGGTGTAGATTCGCGGACGTGCAAAATGGGCGGGCACCATGCCTACGCAGAGCCCGGCACTGAGGCACGTCGCCGACGATCCCCAGTCAGGGGCGACAACCCGCCGCTGGTTGTCCAGCAGCCAGGTAATTCGCTTCGGCAGCGAGCGGGAGGTATCTTCCAGCACCAGCGACGGCCAACTGCGCAGCGTATCGTCGCTCAGCGGCCCTTCCGTCGCCGCCAGGGGATGATCGCTTGCCACCACGCATTTCCAGCTCAGCATCCCCATATCGCGAAAGGCGTAACGTCCCCCGACCGGGATCGCCTGGGTTGCGCCAATCGCCATCTCTACCCTGCCGTCCGCCAGCGCATCCCAGACGCCGTTGAACACCTCCTGCGAGACCCGCAGTTCTACGTCAGAGAAATGCCGATAAAAATCGACAATCATCTGCCGGGTGCGCTCGGGCTTAACGATGTTATCCACCGCAATGGAAAGGTGACCCCGCCAGCCGTTCGCGATCTGCTGGCACTGCTCGCGGGTGATCTGCATTTTTTTGATAACAGAACGCCCTTCCTTCAAAAACCACGCCCCTGCGGGCGTTAATTCAACATCACGATGCCGCCGTTCAAACAGCGGTACCGCCAGCCACTCCTCAAGCTGTCGCACCGTATAGCTTATGGCTGAAGGGACGCGGTGCAACTCCTGCGCCGCTCCGCTAAAGCTGCCGTTACGCGCGACAGCATCGACCACTTCAAGAGAATAATCTGACCACATTTTCTGCCTGCAAAAAATTTGAATGCACCCGCCAAATATTAGCGTTTCACAAGCGGCTTTGCACTCCCTACACTCAGCGCCAACGTATACCTGCCTCCTCAGGAGAATAAAACAGTGCAACCCAGGAAAGGTTTTTTAGTCTGGCTCGGCGGCTTAAGCGTGCTGGGCTTTTTGGCCACCGATATGTACCTGCCGGCGTTTGCCGCCATGCAGGAAGATTTGCAAACCCCTGCTGCCGCCATCAGCGCTAGCCTGAGCCTGTTCCTGGCCGGTTTTGCCTTCGCGCAGCTGCTCTGGGGACCGCTTTCGGATCGCTTTGGGCGTAAACCGGTGCTGCTGCTGGGGCTGGCCATTTTTGCCGTGGGCTGCCTGGGGATGCTATGGGTGCGCGATGCCACCTGGCTGCTGGTGCTGCGGTTTGTTCAGGCGGTCGGCGTCTGTGCCGCGGCCGTGACCTGGCAGGCGCTGGTCACCGACTACTATCCGGCGAACCGCACTAACCGTATTTTCGCCACCATCATGCCGCTGGTAGGGCTCTCACCGGCCCTCGCCCCGCTGCTGGGAAGCTGGATCCTCGCGCACTTTGACTGGCAGGCCATCTTTGCCACGCTGTTTGCCATCACGCTGGTGCTGATGCTGCCGGCGTTCACCCTCAAGCCCGCGCATAAGAAAGAGGCGCACGCAGACGCGAAGCCGATTACCTTCATCTCCCTGCTGAGCGCGAAAGCGTATCGCGGCAACGTTCTGATCTATGCCGCCTGCTCGGCGAGCTTCTTCGCGTGGCTGACCGGTTCGCCGTTTATTCTGCACGATATGGGCTATAGCCCGGCGGCCATTGGCCTGAGCTACGTTCCGCAGACCATCGCGTTCCTGGTGGGCGGGTACGGCTGCCGCGCGGCGCTGCAAAAATGGGAAGGCGAGCAGATGCTGCCGTGGCTGCTGGTGCTCTATGCGCTGAGCGTCATTGGCACCTGGGCCGTTGGCTTTATTCCGGGCGCGGGTCTGGCCGAAATATTGATTCCATTCTGTGTGATGGCCATCGCGAACGGAGCGATCTACCCTATCGTTGTGGCGCAGGCGCTGCGTCCGTTCCCGCAGGCGACAGGCCGCGCGGCTGCGCTGCAGAACACCCTGCAGCTGGGGCTGTGCTTCCTGGCAAGCCTGGTGGTCTCCGCGCTGATTGCCACGCCGCTGCTGACGACGACCAGCGTGATGCTGGCTACCGTTGCGCTGGCCGTCATAGGCTATCGCATGCAGGCTTCCGCGCAGGATGAGAGCACGCAGGTAGAAACCTCGCATGCCTAATCGCGCCAGAAACTATGTTAATTTTCAGTGATTAGGTTGCTAAGAATTTTCTATTGAATCACCAAATTTTGAGGCCTATACTAAATTTGGTTCGATTAAATACGATAATTATTATGTGTTAACGGGAGCCGGAGTGCTCCCGTTTTACCATGGAAGGCATTTCGGCAAGGGTTATCTCCCTTCCTCTGTTCTACGTCGGATACTAGCCTCGCGGTATTTACCGTGAGATTTCTCACAAACCAAAAAAGCGTCTACGCTGTTTTAAGGTTCTGATCACAGTAGGGTGATGGAGAAGCTATGAGTTCATCGTGTATAGAAGAAGTCAGCGTTCCGGACGATAACTGGTCCCGGATCGTCAGTGAACTGTTAGGTCGTGCAGGCATCACTATCAACGGATCATCCCCATCGGATCCTCAGGTTAAACATCCCGATTTTTTTAAACGCGTGTTGCGCGAGGGGTCGCTAGGCCTGGGGGAAAGCTATATGGACGGCTGGTGGGAATGCGAACGGCTGGATACTTTTTTCGCCAGCGTGCTGCGTGCTGGTCTGGAAAAACAGCTCCCCCGTAATCTTAAAGACACCCTGCGTGTCGCCTCTGCCCGTCTCTTTAACCTGCAAAGTAAAAAGCGTGCCTGGATCGTCGGCAAAGAGCATTACGATCTCGGCAACGATCTGTTCAGCCGCATGCTGGACCCCTTCATGCAATACTCCTGCGCCTACTGGAAAGAGGCGTCGACGCTTGAAGAGGCTCAGCAGGCCAAGCTGCGCCTGATTAGCGAGAAATTGCAGTTGCAGCCCGGTATGCGCGTGCTGGATATTGGCTGCGGCTGGGGCGGGCTGGCGTATTTTATGGCGAAGCACTACGGCGTCAGCGTGGTCGGCGTCACCATTTCCGCTGAACAGCAAAAAATGGCGCAGGAGCGGTGCCTGGGGCTTGATGTGGATATCCGCCTGCAGGATTACCGGGACCTGAACGAACAGTTTGACCGGGTCGTTTCCGTGGGCATGTTCGAGCACGTCGGGCCGAAAAATTACGACACCTATTTCGAGGTGGTGGACCGTAATCTGAAACCGGACGGTATTTTCCTGCTGCACACCATCGGCTCTAAGCGGACCGACAATAACGTTGACCCGTGGATCAACAAATACATCTTTCCGAATGGCTGTTTACCGTCCGTACGCCAGATTGCCAACGCCAGCGAATCCCATTTCGTAATGGAAGACTGGCATAACTTCGGCGCGGATTACGACACCACGTTAATGGCGTGGCATGCACGTTTTCAGGAAGCCTGGCCTGAAATTGCGGACAACTATTCTGAACGATTCAAGCGGATGTTTAGCTATTATCTGAATGCCTGCGCGGGGGCGTTTCGCGCGCGAGATATTCAGCTCTGGCAGGTTGTTTTTAGCCGTGGGATTGAACACGGCTTGCGTGTCGCACGCTAGAAAAATAACCCCGGTCAGCCGGGGTTATTTTTTATTCGTCTTCTACAGCTTTAATTATTGCGGCTTCTTTTGCGGCCAGCACGCGCTCAACGGTATCTACAACCGCCTGGGTTTGCGGATCGATTTCGATATTCACGCGATGCCCCAGTTTTTTCGAACCCAGCGTGGTGCGCTGCAGCGTCTCGGGAATTAAATGCACGCAAAAACGCGTCGGAGTCACTTCTCCCACCGTCAGACTAATCCCATCAATGCCAATAAACCCTTTATAGAGGATGTATTTCATTAATGACGGGTCCTGCACTTTAAACCAGATTTGACGGTTATTTTCTGATGTGACGATTTTCGCCACTTCGGCGGTGGTCATGATATGCCCGGACATCAGATGGCCGCCAATCTCGTCGCTGAACTTCGCCGCGCGCTCAACGTTGACGGTATCCCCCACCACCAGTTCACCCAGGTTGGTAATACGCAGCGTCTCTTTCATTAAATCAAAGCTAATCTGGTTACCGTTAATTTCGGTCACCGTCAGGCAGCAGCCGTTATGGGCAATCGAGGCGCCGGTCTCTATGCCGTCGAGCATATATTCCGGCAGCTCTACAACATGAGTACGAAAATTAGGTTTTTCATCAATGGACACCACTTTGGCGGTGCCCTGCACAATACCAGTAAACATGCTTACAACTCCTGTTTTTTCCGGACGGTGGTGACACCGTTTAATCCCACCACAATAACAGTTGGAAAAACAGGTTGCCAGCGGAGCGCATTTTCTGGCGATTTTTTCACTAGATAAATAGCTAAAGCCCGCTACAATAGCTGGCACCCCCCTGCATTTTCTTCTTGCTGCCCGTTTCGGCGGCTTTTTTAGTCTCTCATATAACTACAAAATAAAGGTGTTCACGTGCAGAAGTACATGAATGAAGCGCGCCAGCTATTGGCACTGGCTATACCAGTGATCGTCGCGCAGGTGGCCCAGACCGCAATGGGTTTTGTGGATACGGTAATGGCGGGTGGCTACAGCGCCACCGATATGGCGGCCGTTGCCATCGGCACGTCAATCTGGCTGCCGGCCATCCTGTTCGGCCACGGTCTGCTGCTCGCCCTCACCCCTGTTATCGCTCAGCTTAATGGCTCGGGTCGTCGCGAGCGTATTGCCCATCAGGTCCGCCAGGGTTTCTGGCTGGCAGGGTTTGTCTCCGTGCTGATTATGGTCGTGCTCTGGAACGCGGGTCATATCATCCGCGCCATGCACAATATTGACCCGGCGCTGGCAGACAAAGCGGTGGGCTATCTGCGCGCCCTGCTCTGGGGTGCGCCCGGCTACCTCTTTTTCCAGGTCGCCCGTAACCAGTGTGAAGGGCTGGCGAAAACCAAGCCCGGCATGGTGATGGGCTTTATCGGCCTGCTGGTGAATATTCCGGTGAACTATATCTTTATTTACGGCCATTTCGGCATGCCGGAGCTGGGCGGCGTCGGCTGTGGCGTGGCGACGGCTGCGGTTTACTGGGTAATGTTCTTCAGTATGATCGCTTATGTGAAACGCGCCCGTTCAATGCGCGATATTCGTAACGAGAACAGATTCAGCACGCCGGACTGGAACATCATGACGCGCCTGGTGCAGCTGGGGCTGCCGATTGCCCTTGCGCTGTTCTTTGAGGTGACCCTGTTTGCCGTGGTCGCCCTGCTGGTCTCCCCGCTGGGCATTGTGGACGTCGCCGGGCACCAGATCGCGCTGAACTTCAGCTCTCTGATGTTTGTTCTGCCCATGTCGCTGGCCGCGGCAGTGACGATCCGCGTGGGCTTCCGCCTGGGGCAAGGCTCGACGCTTGATGCGCAAACCGCCGCGCGCACCGGATTAGGCGTTGGCGTCTGCATGGCCATTTGCACGGCGCTTTTTACGGTGGCGCTGCGCGAGCAAATTGCCCTGCTCTATAACGATAATCCGGAGGTCGTCACGCTGGCATCGCACCTGATGCTGCTGGCCGCGATTTACCAGATTTCTGACTCCATTCAGGTGATTGGCAGCGGCGTATTGCGCGGATATAAAGACACGCGTTCTATCTTCTTTATTACCTTTATCGCCTACTGGATGCTGGGTCTGCCTACTGGCTACGTGTTGGCGCTGACCGATCTGGTCGTTGATCGCATGGGACCAGCCGGATTCTGGATGGGCTTTATCATCGGACTGACGTCGGCGGCGATCATGATGATGATGCGCATGCGCTTCCTGCAGCGCCAGCCGTCAACGGTAATTTTGCAGCGCGCTGCGCGTTAACTACGCAGTAGCCGCCAGCTGGCGGCTACTTTCTCTTCACTTTGCGCGGTAATGAAGCAATCGCGTGAAATCAGAGAGAAAAATGCGTTTTCCCTCTTGCCTCCTTGATGCTGTGCCGCTAATATTCGTCCCCGTTGTCACCGACAACACGTTGCGTTCATAGCTCAGTTGGTTAGAGCACCACCTTGACATGGTGGGGGTCGTTGGTTCGAGTCCAATTGAACGCACCATTCTGCGTCCGTAGCTCAGTTGGTTAGAGCACCACCTTGACATGGTGGGGGTCGGTGGTTCGAGTCCACTCGGACGCACCATTTCAGTCCTGAAATGGTGCAAATTCTCTCCTTTTACCCTGAATTTTCTTAATCGCTTATTTTCATCATTATTCTCCTGCTACGCTTTTCTTATGGAATAAATACAGGAAGCGCGTCAATGAAGAATATCGCGATTATCGGCTCCGGCCCTACAGGGATTTACACCTTTTATCATCTGCTTAATAACAGCACCCCGCTCTCCGTATCCGTCTTCGAACAGGCCGAGCAAGCCGGCGTGGGCATGCCCTATAACGACGACAATAATTCCCGGCTGATGCTGGCGAACATTGCGAGCATAGAAATCCCGCCCATTTTTATGACCTACCTCGACTGGCTCAAGGAACAGAGCGACGCCCATCTGGCGCGCTTTATGGTTGATAAAGCCAGCCTGCATGACCGGCAGTTCCTGCCCAGACTCCTGTTGGGAGAGTATTTTCGCGACAGCTTGCGTTCAATCGTGAAAGAGGCAAAAAAGCTGGGGTTCCAGGTTGCGGTCCATGAATCCGCGAAGGTAACGGACATCATCCCCTCGACAACCGGCGTAACGCTTTCCGTCAACGACACCACTTTGCCCGATCGGTTCGACCTGGCGGTTATCGCCACCGGCCACGTCTGGCCAGATGAGGAGGAAGCCACGCGCACGTTCTTCCCCAGCCCGTGGTCGGGATTGATGGACGCCAGCATTCCCCCTTGCCGCGTGGGCATTATGGGAACGTCGTTGAGCGGTCTGGACGCGGCTATGGCGGTGGTAATGCAGCACGGTGAGTTTCGTGACGGTAAATTCCTCCTCGACAAGGGCAGCGAAGGGTTAAACATTACGCTGATGTCCCGCACGGGCATTCTGCCGGAAGCCGATTTTTACTGTCCAATCCCTTACGAACCGCTGTCGGTATTGACCGAATTCGTGGTTGAACGCGAGATAGCCAAAGGATCGGACGGCCTGCTTGACCGCATATTTTCCCTGATGGTGAAAGAGCTCGAGCTCGCTGACCCGGCGTGGTGCGAGAAAATTTCTCTGCGTAACCAGGATGCCGACAGCCTTCGTGAGGCATGGTTTGAGGACCGTAAACGGCACGGCCCCTTTACCTGGGCGGAAGAGAACCTCAGCGAGGTAGAACGCAACAAACGCGAACGGCGCACCGTGGCCTGGCGCTATACCGTCCTTCGACTGCATGAGGTGGTTCAGGAGATTGTGCCCCACCTCAACGACGACGACAGAGAGCGCTTTAAGCAGGGCCTCGCCCGCGTGTTTATCGACAACTATGCCGCCATCCCGCCGCAGTCTATCCGCAGGCTGCTTGCGCTTCGCGAGGCCGGCATCATTAGCGTGGCGGCGCTTGGCGATGATTACACGCTCGACGCTGGCAGCGATCGGACGGTAATTACCACCAAAGAGAGCGTTTATCGTTTCGACGTGTTTATTGACGCGCGCGGACAAAAGCCGCTCAAAACAAAGGACTTGCCTTTCCCGACGCTGCGTAAACAGCTGGCAGAGACGGGCGACGAGATACCCGATATTGGCGAGGATTACACGCTTAAAGCGCCTGAAACGGTTCGCGGGCGCATTGCTTTCGGTGCGATACCGTGGCTGATGCACGATAGTCCCTTCGTTCAGGGGCTGGCGGAGTGTGCGGAAATTGCAGAGGCGATGGCGAAGGCGGCTGAAAAACCTGCCTCGGGGAGACGGCGTCGGTTACCGTACGTGGAGAACTGACAGGGCTTCCATGCCCTGCTATCGGTAATTACTCGAAGAAGACCTCTGGGTTTTCCGACAGCGATACGAACGTTTTGGTGTTCTTATCCAGGGCAAGGATTTTGCCGCTTTCAATGTCATACACCCAACCGTGCAGACGAAGCGAATTATTACGCAGGCCCACCGCGACGGACGGATGGGTCTTGATGTTGCTCAGTTGCGCAAACACGTTCTCCTGCACCATCGCATTCACTTTATCGATCGGCTTGTCCCAGCTTTTCTTCTCTACCACGGCTTTCGCCGCGTCGGAATAGCGCAGCCAGTGCGATACGGCTGGCATTGGCTCCAGGTTGGCGTTATCGGCAATCGCCTTCATCGCGCCGCAGTTGGAGTGGCCGCAGATCACGATATCCGTCACGCCCAGCGCCACCACCGCGTACTCGATAGTTGCAGATACGCCGCCCGGCTCCGGCCCGAAAGGCGGGACAATGTTGCCAGCATTACGAATGACAAAAAGCTGTCCCGGCTCTTGCTGGGTGACCAGTTCAGGAACCAGACGGCTGTCGGAGCAGGAGATGAACAGCGCTTTGGGATTCTGGCTGGACGCTAAACTGCGAAAGAGCTCTTTACGTTGCGGGAAAATCTCTTTTTGAAAGCTGAGAAAACCTTCAATGATATGTTGCATAGCAATTTCTCTTTTATCTGTTTTCGTTTAGGTATGATCGCGATCACACTCGTAAAGTTTACCCACCGTACTTTACCTGAGACAAGCAATATATTTCTGGCCCGACCGCTGCACGATGTAGTCGGCGTTCGCCGGGATGTTTTGCCCTTCGAACGCGCCGTAAAGACGAGCGAACGATTTTCCCGCCAGGCGCCGGGTAACGACCTCAACCGTACGGGCAGGCAGCGGGAGCATATTCGGGTAGCTCCACATAAACGACACCGCATCTTTCCCCGGGGTGACCTGCAAAATATCCCCCGCCAGCAAAACGCCCTCTCCCTCCTGCCAGTGCAGCACCGTTCCGCCCGCAAAATGGCCGCCGAGACGTAGCAACGTGACGGACGGCCAAATCTCCAGCGCCTCCCCCTCCCAGAAATGAATCGCCGGGCTGTTGCGCATCACCCATTCGCGGTCGCTGGCGTGCAGGTACACTGGCGCATCGAAAGCCGCGGCCCACTCCTGCATCGTGGTGTAATAGTGCGGATGCGAAATCGCAATGGCGTGAAGGCCACCGAGCGCGGTGATGAGCGTTTGGGTTGCCGGATCAAGGTTGGCAATGCAGTCCCAAAGAATATTGCCGTGCGGGGTGCGCAGAAGCAGCGCCCTCTGGTTAATCGCAAAAGCGGGAACCGTTTTGATACTGAACAGCGCGGGCTCCAGCTGCTGCCATTTATTCACGTGCGTGGCCGTCACCGTCGCGTAATCAATCCACGCCTGACCGCTGACCGGGACATACTGGCGTTCATCCTCGCAAATCGGACATCTCTCCGGCTTTCCATCATAGGAGGTACCGCAGGTTTTACAGAGTGTAATCATGAGCGCTCCTCGGTGATAAAGCACTGAGTATGGCAGGGATTATCCTTATGTGCTGCGAGGTACATTGCCGACGTTTTTTACCCTATACTGTGCCAGTATCAAAAACCGAACAGAGCAGGTGCAACATGGAAATTGATCTCGATAACTTAGTTTTTAACGGTCTGGATGAAGCGGAAGAGCGTAACGCGGAACGTCTGGACGACGCGGATAAAAAAGCGCAGGCGATTGTTGCCGACGACGACTGCGGTGATGCCTGCAAGATTTGATAAAAAAAGCACCGGTAAACCGGTGCTTTTTTATTTTACTTTTTCAGCCAGTCAATGGCCGCCGCACGGTGCGCTTCCACGGTTCTCGGGGAAAGATTCAGGCGTGCAGCCACCTCTTTATTACTGCACCCTTCCAGCAGTACCCCAGGGTAACCAGAATGCCCTTCTCATTTTTCAGGCTGTCGACATTACCAGTTAACGTTGATGAGAACAAAAAAACGCGGGCGTAATCAGATCTCAGGCGTTTTGCTAAAGCCGGTCAGCATCAGGATCAGGCTTTGCGGGGAAGACGCCGTCTCAAACTGGTAGTGATTTCCCTGACGATCGCCGCCGATGTACCACGAAATCTCGGTTTTCCCTTCTGCCAGCGCCTTGCGCACCGCCTTATCCACGTCCACCATCCGGTATTCGCGGGAGTGGTTAAGGTAAAGCACCGCATCCGAGCGGTAGTTACAGGCTGGCCGCGACTGCCAGCTCACGCTGGCCGGATCCCAGTCGTTGCTTGCCGGATAGAAGAAAATTTGATCCGCGCCGTTGGTTTCCACTTTCCCGCCATAAATCCGCACGCGGTATTTAAACTGCGAAGGATCCTGTCCGGCAGGCAGCGGGGGAATGTGAAACTTCACCAGCGACAGCGTTTCGCTGTTTTTGGTGCGCCCGCCGTTCTGCCAGTTATCCTGCACCAGCAGGACCTGGGGCTCTGGCTGGGTAAGCGCGGGCTCCAGGCTGCTGAGCCAGACGTTGGCCTTCGCTTTTGAATAACCATACGGAACGGTGGTGCCGCAGTCCAGACCGCGGTTCATGCACAGGTCGGTCATAAAGCGCGCGGCGTCTTCCGTCCAGCCGTTCATAAAATCAGCATGCGCCGTATACAGGCTCCCCCACCGCTCTTCACGCTTGTTGCCGTGCATGATGGGATCGAGAGAAAGCTGCGCTTTACTGGTATCGAGCGAGCTAATCGTCGGGAGCACGTACGCAATGTTCATGTTCACGGTGGGAATTTTCACCGGGAAGTCGGACGGGCACTGCCCTTTGGTGTCGTAGGTGGCATTGGCAAGACCGTGAGCGGGCTTAAGATTTACCCCGTCCCAGCAGTTCGGAAACTGAATGCCAATATTAAACTGCACGGCATCGTTCGCCTTGCGTAAGCCGCAGACCTCACCCGTTTTGGTGGTGTAGCCCTTGCCGTTAGCGCACAGGAAGGTGATATGTGGATTCGGCGCGGTGCCGTGATGATCGCCCGCCAGCAGCGACAGCCCCGCCGGGAACGGGTGCAGCGGCCAGGCGTCGACGTTCGATGCCTGATAATAGGTTTTTTGATAGGCGGGTTTGACCACCGTTCCGTCAGGCAATTTCAGAGAGGGTGCCCAGTAGGCCGAGCTGTCTGCTTTGTTATCGCAGGTGGTCTTTTCATCTTTACGCAGCGATTCACGGCTGGAGAAGGCATCCGTTTGCACGTTGCCAAAAAAATCGTGCAGCATGGCCTCGTTGGGCATGCCGTGCATCATAATGGCATCGTCGCCGAGCGTGTGGGAGTAACCGCAGACGACGTGCGCCTGTGGCGCAGCGTGCGCCGTCTGCATGGCAATCAGTAGTGCGGTGGCAGAAAGTGCCGGGGTTAATACTGTCCGTTTCATTATCATCTCCTTCTGAGAAAGGAGATATTGGTATCAAAACGGCCAGGGTTTACCGAGGATTTGCCCGCGTATTTTTCCGTTCATCCCTGCTTTACAGGCATCACGCACAGCTCATTCCAGTACGTTTCGCGCGTGCGGCGAAGTTCAGCGTGACGTTTTATCATGGAACCACTCCGGGTCGATGTTAGCGACGTCCACGCCATACAGGCTGGCAACAGGCAGTATTGACTCCAGAACACGCTGCGCGCTGTTCTCCGCATTCGCTGGCCGGGTCGCAAAAAACCGCCGTAGCGTGCCGATCCATTTTTTCATTGCCTTTACCCCTCTCGCTTCACCAGCCTTGAGTTAAGCACGCGTTTCCTGGCCGCGGAAATATCAATTCCGGCAGTCGATGTGCAGGACGTGCAAATAGCTCCTTACATTTACCTGCCGGTAACACACTGTTCACTAATGCTTTTTTGTATAGAGCAAAGAACATTTTCTTATTTGGCGATAGCTTTTGCTTATGGGAGCGTAACGGTGCAAAACAAAAACAACGGGACGAACGATGACTATGGCAGCAAAGATGAAAAGGTTTAAAAAAGGGACGGCAGTTCTGGGATTACTGGCCGCCGGGAGCCTGTTTTCAGCGCAGGCGCTGGCCGATCGGCTGGAAGATATTAAGGCCGCAGGGGTGGTGAAAGTCGCCACGTTTGACGCCAACCCACCGTTTGGCTCAATTGATGCAAAAACGCACGAGATCGTGGGTTACGACGTGGACTTTGCCAAAGCACTGGCAAAATCACTCGGCGTGAAGCTTGAACTGGTTGCCACCAATCCGGCCAACCGAATTCCGCTGCTTCAGTCCGGTAAAGCAGATCTGATCGTAGCGGATATCACCATCACCCCGGAACGCGCGCAGGTGATTGATTTCTCCACCCCCTATTTCGTGACCGGACAACAGTTCCTGGTTCCCGCCAAATCGCCCGATAAGCTGGATGAATACAGCCGGGCGCGCATTGGCGCGGTCAAAGGCACCACGGGTGAACAGGCGCTCCACCAGCGTTTCCCGCAGTCCCGCGTGCTGGCTTATGACGACATTCCTCTGGCGCTGACGGCGCTGCGCAACGGCAACGTACAGGCCATTACCCAGGACAGCACAATTCTTGCAGGCCTGCTGGCACAGGCTCCGGATAAAGCGAACTTCAAAATCCTGCCCGATCTGCTCAGTAAAGAAGAAATTGGCGTCGGGGTGAAGAAAGGTGAAACGGCGCTGCTGAAAGCCGTCAACGATGAGCTGGTTAATCTCGAGAAGAACGGTCAGGCGGCAAAAATCTATGACGTCTGGTTTGGCCCAAACACGCCCGCTCCACAGCCTCGCGCCTTTAAAATAGAAGCCAGGTAATTATGCTCTCAGGTTTATTTTCCCATTCCGCGGACGGTGCCGCGGATTTTTCACATCTGGAACAGGCCAGCGTTGAGTTTCGTCACGTGGACAAACGCTACGGCGACCATCAGGTTTTACGCGACATTAACCTCACCATCACGCCCGGTGAAGTGGTTGCTATTCTCGGCCCTTCCGGTTCGGGTAAATCAACGCTGATCCGTCTTATCAATCAGCTTGAAACCCTGAGCGGCGGGGAAATCCTGGTCGACAGCAAGCCGACCGGGCAGCTTTCCGGCAGCAGGCTGCGTCAGCTGCGCAGCCGCGTTGGATTTGTGTTTCAGCAGTTCAATCTGTATGCCCACCTCACCGCCAGCCAGAACATCACCCTGGCGCTGGAGCATGTGCACGGCTGGAAGCCACAGCCAGCTCAGGAGCGCGCGCTGGCGCTGCTGGAGAAGGTCGGAATGCAGGAAAAGGCTCACCACCTCCCCGCTGAGCTTTCCGGCGGCCAGCAGCAGCGCGTGGCGATTGCCCGCGCCCTGGCCTCGTCGCCGCAGATCATCCTCTTCGACGAGCCGACGTCGGCGCTCGATCCGGAGATGATTGGCGAAGTATTATTCGTCATGAAAGCCCTTGCCCATAGCGGGATCACCATGATTGTCGTGACTCATGAGATGCAGTTCGCCCGGGAAATTGCCGACCGGATTGTCTTTATCGACGGCGGGCAGATTCTTGAAACCGCGCCGCCGGTGCAATTTTTCAGTCAACCGTCGCATCCCCGGGCGCAGCGTTTCCTGCAAAAAGTGCTGAACCCGCTGCACCAGGAGCACCTCTGATGCCCGCCCTCGACTGGCAGGGCGTGCTGGCCGGACAGCCTCTGCAATGGATACTCTCCGGATTTCTCACCACCCTGTGGGTGACGCTGGCGGGGGGCCTGATCGCCAGCCTGCTTGCACCGACCTTTTTGCTCCTGCGTCTTTCCGGTGGACGCATCGGGAATGCGATCGTCAACGGCTGGGTATCGCTGTTTCGCAATACGCCGCTGTTGGTGCAGCTGCTGTTCTGGTATTTCGCCGCCTGGAACGGGTTACCGCAGGGCTTTCGAGACGCGGTGAATGCGGATCACAGCTGGTCAATTCTGCCCGGCGACGTCTGGTGGTTTACCCCTGAGTTTTTATGTTCTGCCTGGGGGTTGGGCGTTTTTACCTCGGCGTTTTTAATTGAGGAAGCGGCATCGGGACTGCGTTCTGTTCCTGCCGGACAGCATGAAGCGGCGCTGGCGCAAGGGTTCTCCTCGTGGCGTTTATTTCGCTACATCCTTCTGCCGCAGGGGCTCGCCAACGCCTGGCAGCCCGTTGTCGGCCAGTACCTCAACTTGATGAAGCTCTCCTCGCTCGCCAGCGGGATTGGCTTCGCTGAGCTAACCTACCAGGTCCGGCAGATTGAAAGTTACAACGCTCACGCCATGGAGGCGTTTATCGTCGGTACGGTGCTCTATTTGCTTACCGGCATTGTCATGGGGATGGTGCTGGTGCGCGTCGGTCCGCATTCAGGGAGGAAAAAAGATGATGGCAGGATTTAACGTTATTGTCGAAAACCTGGATTATCTGCTGTGGGGACGAACGGCAGCGGGTGAACCCGGCGGCGTACTGCTTTCGCTGCTGATGGCCGCAGGGGCCGCCCTGCTTGCGCTTCCCGGCGGCGTGGCGCTGGCGTGCCTCGCCTGGCGCTATCCTGGGCTGGTGCGCAGGGGGCTTTTTCTGTGGGCGGAGTTGATTCGCGGTATTCCCCTGATTTTTGTGATTTTCTGGATGTGGTACCTGCTGCCGCTGATCACCGGCGGGGATCTGCCGGGGGCGCTGACCGTGACGCTGGCGCTGGCCTGGTTTACGGCGGCATCGGTGATGCATTCGGTTTTTGCCGGGCTCAGGGCGCTCCCTGTGGGTCAACACGAGGCCGCGCTGTCTCAGGGGTTCAGCACGCAGCAAACCCTGTGGCGCGTGCTGCTGCCGCAGACGCTGAGAAATATTTTGCCGTCGCTGGTGGGAATTTTTATCAGCCTGCTGAAGGATACGTCGCTGGCATTCATCGTCAACGTCCCGGAGCTAACCACGGTGGCGGGACAGGTCAACAACCGGGTGCAAATCTACCCGGCGGCCATCTTTATCTTTACGGGTGCGGTCTATTACCTGCTCTGCTGCTCGCTTGAACAGGTCGCGAAACGCTGGCGCGTTAGCCGGCCAGCGCCTTAACCACCGTTTCCATCGCTTCGGTTGTCAGTGCGCTGCGCTTGATGCGCTGGTTCGCCAGCGCCGTGCGCAGCACGCCCGCAATGACAATATGCTTCGGCTCCTGCCCTAAATCACGCATCTCCAGCACCACCTTTCCGACCACCCGGCACATCTCCTGGTACAGCGCTTCATCTTTGGTCACGTTACCCATCGTCATCACTCCATTGCCTGTTAAACGTTGAGCTTAAATGATTCTCCCGCCGGATACAAAAAAGAAGCCCGGCGAGGATCTCGCCGGGCTTCATCTGGAAAATCAAATAATTAGTTGTTCACGGGAATGACCGCGCCTTTGTATTTGGTGCGGATCCAGTCCTGAATCTCTTTGGAGTGCAGCACGTTCACCAGCGCGACGATGTCTTTCTTTTTCTCATCGCCGCGATGCACGGTAATGATGTTAGCGTACGGGTTGTTTTCACCGCTCTCGACAGCAATCGGGTCGTGAACCGGATCCAGACCGGCGTCTATCGCATAGTTGGCGTTAATCACCACCGCGTCGCCTTCGTCGTTGTTGTACATCTGCGGCAGCAGGGACGCTTCCACGTTTGGCGTGAACTTCAGTTTTTTCGGGTTCTCAACGATATCGCTGATGCGCGCCGTCACTTTGTCGATGCCCGGCTTCAGCTTGATCACGCCCTCTTTTTCGAAGATGGAGAGAATACGGCCTTCCTCGGAAACCGCATCACGCATGATGATCTTGCCGCCTTCCGGCAGGTCCTTCAGGGATTTATATTTTTTTGAGTAGATGCCGATTGGCTCAATGTGGATCGCGCCCGCACTGACAAAATCGTAGTCTTTATCGCCCGCATGATCTTTCAGCACGCTGTTCAGGTAAGGAATGTGCTGGAAATAGTTCGCGTCGATGTCATGACCCGCGAGCGCAGTGTTCGGCAGAATGTAGTCCTGGAACGGTTTAATCTCCAGGTCGATACCCTGCTTCGCCAGAATCGGCTTGGCCTGCTCCAGAATTTCGGCGTGCGGCGTGTTGGATGCGCCCACGGTCAGGGTGTCGGCCCATGAGGCGAAGCTCAGGGCGCTCAGGGTTGCGGCGGCGATCAGTGTCAGTGTCTTTTTCATGATGTGGTTCCTGTGTGTATTTATTAGCGTTTATCTAACAGTGAAGTAATGACATCGCCGCAGAACTGGATAATGAAAACGATGATTAAAATGGTCACCGTTGCCACCAGCGTGACGTCACCATGGTTGCGCTGGAATCCTTCCAGATAAGCCAGATTTCCCAAACCACCGGCGCCAATCACCCCCGCCATGGCGCTGTAGCTCACCAGCGCAATCAGCGTCACCGTAATACCTGATACCAGTGCAGGTGATGATTCCGGCAGTAAAACCCGAAACACGAGCGTGCTCAGTCGTGCGCCCATCGAGCGCGTTGCTTCAATGACCCCTTTGTCCACTTCGCGCAGGGCGATCTCCACCAGACGCGCATAAAACGGCGCGGCGCCGACAATCAGGGCCGGCAGCGCCGCGTTAGCGCCAAGGATGGTGCCGACGACGGTCTTGGTGAACGGGATCAGCAGAACGATGAGAATGATGAACGGAATAGAGCGGAACACGTTCACCACTATCGAAATGACGCTGTAGACCGTGCGGTTGTGGAACAAGCCACCGCGCGCGGTTAAAAACAGCGCCAGGCCCAGCACGATGCCCAGAACAAAGGTCGCCACGCCGGACAGCGCGGTCATGTACAGCGTCTCCAGCGTTGCCGCCCAGAGCTGATCCCACTTGAGATGCGGAAAGAGATTCTCAGACATGTTTAATTACCTCGCCTTCAATATCGCTGTGCTGCAGGTCGGCGAGGATATTGTTCAGTTGTTCATCGGATGCCGCCACGTGGACCCAGAGCTGCCCGAAAACACCGTGGGCGGTCTGCGTCATTTTTCCGTGCAGGATGTTAAACGGCAGGCCGTAGCGCAGGGTGAGTTCCCCGACAATCGGCTTGTGCGTGCTGTGTCCGGTAAAGGTCAGCCTGATCACCGTGCCTTCCAGATCGTTTGCCAGTTCGGTATTGAAGGTCTCTTCCTCGGCGTACTGGCTCACCTGGCGGACAAACTGCTGCGTAATCGGCTGCTGTGGATGGGTAAAGACGCTCAGCACGTCGCCCTCTTCCACCACTTTGCCGTTCTCCATCACCGCCACGCGGTCGCAGATTTTGCGCACCACGTGCATCTCGTGCGTGATCAGCACGATGGTCAGCCTGAAGCGGCGGTTAATATCCAGCAGCAGATCGAGGATCTGATCGGTGGTCTGCGGGTCAAGCGCGGACGTAGCCTCATCGCAGAGCAGCACGTCGGGGTTGTTGGCCAGCGCGCGCGCAATCCCCACGCGCTGCTTTTGCCCGCCGCTCAGCTGCGACGGGTACGCATTTTCGCGTCCCTTCAGGCCAACCAGCTCCACCAGTTCGGCGACGCGCGCCTTAATCTTCGCTTTTGGCACACCGGCAATTTGCATAGAGAAAGCAATGTTCTCACTCACCGTGCGCGACCACAGCAGGTTGAAGTGCTGAAACACCATGCTGATCTTCAGACGCGCCTGGCGCAGTGCTTCACCTTTTGCGGCGGAGATATCCTGCCCGTTGATGGTGACGCTCCCGGCGCTGGGTTTCTCCAGACCGTTCAGCAGGCGAATCAGCGTGCTTTTCCCGGCGCCGCTGTAACCGATAATGCCGTAAATCTGTCCCTGCTCTATCGTCAAATTGACGTTATCAACGGCGGTCAGCGCGACCTTTCCGTTGTCAAAAATCTTCGAAATATTCCTGAGTACGATCATTCTTATACGTTATCCGTTCGCATATAGCGGTTTAGCAGTATGGATGTCCAAAAGATAGTAATCAGGCGTTATCAGCTTTTAAATGAATAAAAAAGAATGTGGTATAACTTTCGGAAATAAACAGCGGATTTACCGGGTGGGAAGCATTTAGACCAATTTCAGCAATGATTATCTGCCGGATGCATATCTGCTGGCGGACGCGCGCAAAAAACGGTCATTTTTGCAGCACTTTATCCCGATATAGCCATCCCCACATCCAGACAACTTTACGTCTTGCTGTCCTGCCATCCAAAAATGGCATTTATATTCCTTTCCGTTCTAAACGGCAGTGAATGGTTCTTTATTGAGAAAATTTCACAGCCCTATCATCCCGTCATGACATACCGAAAGGAAAACATCATGACGATTTACCACTCCGTCACCGAACTGATTGGCCGCACGCCGCTGATCCAGCTGCATAAGCTTGATACCGGTCCCTGCTCGCTGTTTCTGAAGCTGGAGAACCAGAACCCTGGCGGCTCGATTAAAGACCGCGTTGCGCTGTCGATGATTAACGAAGCGGAGCGCACCGGCCAGCTGCAGCCGGGCGGCACGATTATTGAGGCCACGGCGGGCAATACCGGCCTCGGCCTGGCGCTGATCGCCGCCCAGAAAGGCTACTCGCTGATCCTCGTAGTGCCCGACAAAATGAGCCGCGAAAAGATTTTCCACCTGCGCGCGCTGGGTGCTCAGGTGGTGCTGACCCGCTCGGACGTGAATAAGGGCCACCCCGCCTATTACCAGGATTACGCCCGGCGTCTGGCTAACGAGCTGCCCGGCGCGTTTTACATCGACCAGTTTAATAACGTGGCCAACCCGCTGGCGCACCGCACCACCACGGCACCGGAGCTGTACGAGCAGCTTGACGGCAGAATTGACGCCATCGTGGTCGGCGTCGGCTCAGGTGGTACGCTCGGTGGCCTGCAGGCGTGGTTCGCCGAGCACTCTCCGCACACGGAGTTTGTCCTGGCTGACCCCGCCGGGTCGGTGCTGGCCGACCAGGTGGAAACCGGACGCTACCACGACGCGGGCTCCTGGCTGGTAGAGGGCATTGGCGAAGACTTTATTCCCCCGCTGGCTCACATCGAAGGGGTGAATCGTGCCTGGCGCATCTCCGACCGCGAAGCCTTCGCCACCGCGCGCGAGCTGCTGAAGACGGAAGGCATTCTGGCTGGCTCCTCCAGCGGCACGCTGTTGGCGGCGGCGCTGAAGTATTGCCAGGCGCAAACCACGCCGAAGCGCGTGGTGACCTTCGCCTGCGACAGTGGCAATAAGTATCTCTCGAAGATGTTTAACGACGACTGGATGCGCCAGCAGGGGCTTATCACGCGCCCTCAGGCGGGCGATCTCTCCGACTACATTGCCCTGCGCCATGATGAAGGCGCTACCGTCACCGCCGCGCCGGACGATACGCTTTCCACCGTGCTGGCACGCATGCGCCTGTATGACATCTCTCAGCTGCCGGTCCTGGAGAACGGCAAGGTGGTGGGCATTATCGACGAGTGGGATCTGCTGCGGCATATCGGCGGCGACGGCGACCGCTTTGCCCTGCCGGTCACGGCGGCCATGACCCGTCAGGTGGAATTTCTCGATAAACGTGCCCCGGAGAGCGCCCTGCACGCCATCTTCGACCGCGGTCTGGTAGCCGTCATTAACGACAATGACCGTTTTCTCGGTCTGATTACGCGCAGCGACGTCCTGACCGCGTGGCGCAATCGTCTACAGCAATAAAGGATGAAACGATGAAAAACCTGGCAACCCTGAGCGTCCACAGCGGCGCATTCAACGACCCGCACGGCGCCGTCATGCCGCCGATTTACGCCACGTCGACGTTTGCGCAACCGTCACCCGGCGAGCATACCGGCTATGAGTATTCCCGCAGCGGCAACCCAACGCGCCATGCGCTGGAAACCGCCATCGCCGAACTGGAGGGCGGCACGCGCGGCTACGCCTTTGCTTCCGGTCTGGCGGCCATCTCCACGGTGCTCGAACTGCTGGATAAAGACAGCCATATCGTCGCCATTGATGACGTTTACGGCGGGACGTATCGCCTGATTGAAAACGTGCGCAAACGCAGTACGGGCCTGCAGGTCAGCTGGGTTAAGCCGGACGACTTAGCCGGGCTTGAGGCCGCCATTCGCCCGGAGACCCGCATGGTGTGGGTCGAAACGCCGACCAACCCGCTGCTGAAGCTGGCGGATCTGACGGCCATTGCGGCGATCGCCCGTCGTCATAACGTCATCAGCGTGGCGGATAACACGTTCGCATCGCCGGTGATCCACCGCCCGCTGGCGTCCGGTTTCGATATCGTGGTGCACTCCGCCACCAAATACCTTAACGGGCACTCTGACGTGGTGGCCGGGCTGGCAGTGGTGGGAGATAATCCGGCGCTGGCGGACCAGCTTGGCTATCTGCAAAATGCGGTCGGTGGCGTCCTGGATCCGTTTAGCAGCTTCCTGACCCTGCGCGGTATCCGCACGCTTGCGCTGAGGGTCGAAAAGCACAGCACCAACGCGCTGGAGATTGCGCAATGGCTGGCGCAGCATCCTCTTGTCGAAAAAGTGTTCTATCCCGGCCTGGAATCGCATCCGCAGTACCAGCTTGCCCGCACCCAGATGGCCCTGCCGGGCGGGATGATTTCCGTCGTGGTAAAAGGCGATGCGCAACGCGCCACCGAGGTGATTCGCAACCTGAAGCTGTTCACTCTTGCGGAAAGCCTGGGCGGGGTGGAGAGTCTCGTGAGTCAGCCTTACAGCATGACGCACGCCTCGATTCCGCTGGAGCAACGGCTGGCAAACGGCATTGTGCCGCAGCTGATCCGCCTCTCGGTAGGCATTGAAGATCCAAAAGACCTGATTGCCGACCTCAGCCAGGCGCTGCAAAAATAAGCAAACGGCGGCAGGTCGCTCACCTGCCGCCAAAAGTTGTCATCATGGCTTAACGCCTTGATAACAATATTATGTGAAACGGCATTGATTAATTCTGAAACACCGTTTCCATTTTCCTTTTATCTTAAAATTAGCGTATAATGCGCGCCAAATCCCTGGTGAATGGTTTCAGCGCTTGGAATACAAAAAACAACGTACAACTTCTCCTCTCCTTCGTTGGGCTGTCACTCAGGCACACTTTCTTCTGCACGCTCATTTGATGTCTCCTATCCTTAGTGCGTGTCATATACTCTTTTGCAACACAGGTTTGACTCCGCGGCGGTGCGCCCCCGGAGCGAGATTTCCATATCCTTCCCAACTTAAAGACTAAGACTGTCATGAAAAAGACGAAAATTGTTTGTACTATCGGCCCGAAAACCGAATCCGAAGAGATGCTGAGCAAAATGCTGGACGCCGGCATGAATGTGATGCGTCTGAACTTTTCCCACGGTGACTACGCAGAACACGGTCAGCGTATCCAGAACTTGCGCAACGTGATGAGCAAGACCGGTAAAAAAGCGGCGATCCTGCTCGACACCAAAGGTCCGGAAATCCGTACCATCAAACTGGAAGGCGGTAACGACGTCTCTCTGAAAGCGGGCCAGACCTTCACCTTCACTACCGACAAATCCGTTGTTGGTAACAGCGAAATCGTTGCGGTCACCTATGAAGGCTTCACCAGCGATCTGTCCGTGGGTAACACCGTGCTGGTCGACGATGGTCTGATCGGTATGGAAGTCACCGCTATCGAAGGCAACAAAGTTATCTGTAAAGTGCTGAACAACGGCGACCTGGGCGAAAACAAAGGCGTTAACCTGCCGGGCGTTTCTATCGCGCTGCCAGCACTGGCGGAGAAAGACAAACAGGACCTGATCTTCGGCTGCGAACAAGGCGTTGATTTCGTTGCGGCATCTTTCATCCGTAAGCGTTCCGACGTGGTTGAAATTCGTGAGCACCTGAAAGCCCACGGCGGCGAGAAGATCCAGATCATCTCCAAAATCGAAAACCAGGAAGGCCTGAACAACTTCGACGAAATCCTCGAAGCGTCTGACGGCATCATGGTTGCTCGTGGCGACCTGGGCGTTGAAATCCCGGTTGAAGAAGTGATCTTCGCGCAGAAGATGATGATCGAGAAATGTGTTCGCGCGCGTAAAGTGGTTATCACCGCCACGCAGATGCTGGATTCCATGATCAAAAACCCACGCCCTACCCGCGCTGAAGCAGGCGACGTGGCGAACGCCATCCTCGACGGTACCGATGCAGTCATGCTGTCCGGTGAATCCGCGAAAGGGAAATACCCTCTGGAAGCGGTTGGCATCATGGCGACCATCTGCGAACGTACTGACCGCGTGATGACCAGCCGTCTGGACTTCAACAACGACAGCCGTAAGCTGCGCATCACTGAAGCAGTGTGCCGCGGTGCGGTAGAAACCGCTGAGAAACTGGAAGCGCCACTGATTGTTGTTGCGACCCAGGGCGGTAAATCTGCGCGCGCAGTGCGTAAATACTTCCCGGATGCCACCATCCTGGCCCTGACCACCAACGAAACCACCGCACGTCAGCTGGTGCTGAGCAAAGGCGTGGTTGCGCACCTGGTCAAAGAGATCGCCTCTACTGACGATTTCTACATTCAGGGTAAAGCAATGGCTCTGGAAAGCGGTCTGGCGCAGAAGGGCGACGTGGTTGTAATGGTTTCTGGTGCACTGGTACCAAGCGGAACAACCAATACTGCCTCCGTTCACGTGCTGTAATAATTCACGAACGAATTAAATTTGATAAAAAGCGCCCAATGGGCGCTTTTTTTATTCCCGGCATTAGCCAAATTCATTCAAAAAGCAAATCGGGTTTTTCTATTTAAATGCGATTTATCTAAGATGAATCCGATGAAAAATGCCTTTTTTTACATAGCTTTTTACTCAAAACGCACTGATTCGATGCTTCTTTGAGCGAACGATCAAAAATAGGCGTATTCCCATCAAAAAAATATTCTCAACCCAAAAAAGTTTGTGTAATACTTGTAACGCTACATGGAGATTAACTCAATCTAGAGGGTATTAATAATGAATCGTACTAAACTGGTACTGGGCGCGGTAATCCTGGGTTCTACTCTGCTGGCTGGTTGCTCCAGCAACGCTAAAATCGATCAGCTGTCTTCTGACGTTCAGACTCTGAACGCTAAAGTTGACCAGCTGAGCAACGACGTGAACGCAATGCGTTCCGACGTTCAGGCTGCTAAAGACGACGCAGCTCGCGCTAACCAGCGTCTGGACAACCAGGCTACTAAATACCGTAAGTAATAGTACCTGTTAATAAAATGGCGCACATTGTGCGCCATTTTTTTTGCCTGCGTCAAACTGCTACTGCGTTACCTTTTCCCCTTCCTCTTCTGCTACCGCAGCAGACACCCGGCTGTTCTGCACTGACAACACGCTATTGCTGGCCGACGGGCCGCTACCTGCGGATACGACAACCGGGATCCCGGCACGGCGGGCCAGGGCTTTATCAATTAACGCCTTATCGCTTCCGGCCTGAGAAACAAAGGTGGCAAAGTCTGCCGAGTGGGTAATGGGCGAAATCTGCGGGTTCTCGCCCTCCACCTGCGCCAGCGGACGGTGGACCTCAATATAGCGCTTACCGTCCGGCTCAACCGAGAATTTCACCGGCTCGTTGATGATCTGTACCCGCGTGCCGACCCGCACCTGTTCAAACAGGGCTTTAATATCCGGGGCGTTCATTCGCATGCAGCCGGAACTGACGCGCAGACCTACGCTGTCCGGCGCGCTGGTGCCGTGAATAAGATATTCCCCATTACCAATTCCCAGACGCAGCGCATAGCGCCCCAGCGGGTTATTTGGCCCCGCCGGGACAACGGGTGGCAATTTAATTCCCTGGGCCAGGGAACGCGCTCTGATGCCCGCCGTTGGCGTCCAGGTTGGATTAGGGATTTTTTGGCTGACGCGGGTGGTGCTCACCGGCGTTTCCAGCCCCAGCTGTCCGATGCCGAGCGGGAATACCTGGACAATATTTTCTCCCGGCGGGAAGTAGTAGAGCCGAAGCTCGGCCAGGTTAACCACAATGCCTTCGCGCGGGGTATCCGGCAGCAACATCTGCGACGGGATCGTGATAACGGTACCCGGCGCCGGGTTTACTGGCGCAATGGTATTGTTCGTTTCAAGGATCACCTGCGCCGCCGTATTAAACCGACGGGCGATAGTCTGAAGCTTATTATCCCCTTCCTGTATCGTGTAGGTTTGATTTTGCCCAATCAGACGGCTGCCTGCGGGCGGCAACGGATAGTCCATCGCGCGGGCCGAATTAAACGTACCGAGCGAACTGAGGAGTAATAGAGTTATTAGAGACGCGCGCTTCATGCTGAGATTCCTTATTCACTGGCAGGATGCCAGAAAGCTGAAAAACCAGCGAGGCGGGAACCACCTCGCGAAACAGAATGAATGCTGTTCTGTAAGTCTAGCTAAGGATTGCAGCTTTGGCGCGAATGGCGCGAATCATCGCTTCCAGCCCCTGGGAGCGGGACGGGGTGAGGTGTTGGGTCAGGGCCATTTTTTCAAACCACGGGCGGACATCGAACGCGACGATATCCTGCGCCGACATCCGGTGGTAAAGAATAAAGACGACCGCAATCAGCCCTTTTACAATGGCCGCATCGCTGTCGCCGTGCAGGGCGATAGTGCCGTCGTCAGACTGCTCCATCACAATCCACACCTGGCTCTGGCAGCCCTGAATAATGTTTTCCGGGTTATGCGCGTCTTCTCCGAGCGGCGGCAGACGCTGCCCCAGCTCGATGATATAAAGGTACTTCTCTTCCCAGTTAGCACAGCGTCCAAAGTTGCGCAGCAATTTGTCTCTGTCCGGCAGTTCTGCCATCTTTTGCCTCTTCTTAGCCCAGCAGCTGGTGAATGCGCTTAAGCCCCGCCACCAGCCTGTCGACCTCTTCCATTGTGTTATACATCACCAGCGATGCGCGGCACATTGCCGGCACCTGGTAAAAAGCCATCAGCGGCATGGCGCAGTGGTGGCCGGTACGGACGGCCACGCCGTAATTATCGAGGAAGCTGCCCACGTCATAGGCGTGGTGTTTCCCCAGGTTAAAGGCAATCACGCCCTGTCTGTCAGCCGGGCCATACAGGGTAAGGTCCGGCACGCTGGCAAGCTCCTGCAGCGCGTAGTGCATCAGCAGCTGCTCGTACTCCTGAATGGCGTCGAGGCCGATTGCGGAGACATAAGACACCGCTGCCCCCAGGCCGATAATCCCGCCAGTGTTGGGGGTGCCCGCCTCGAAACGCCAGGGCGCGCGGGCGTAGGTCGTCCCTTCCGTCAGGCTGACGGTGGCGATCATCGATCCGCCCCCTTCCCACGGCGGCATCGCCTGCAGGATGTCCTCTTTCACATACAGCACGCCAATCCCGGTCGGGCCATAGAGCTTATGCCCGGAGAATACGTAGAAATCGCAGTCCAGCGCCTGCACGTCCACCGCGTGGTGCATCACCGCCTGCGCGCCGTCAATCAGCACCTTCGCGCCGGCCTGATGGGCTTTTGCGATAATCTCTGTCACCGGATTTTCGGTGCCCAGCACGTTAGAGACCTGGGTGACCGCCACCAGCCGCGTTTTAGCGTCCAGCAGGGCGTCAAGCTGCTCCAGCTGCAGCGTGCCATCGTCGTTCAACGGAACGACCCGCAGCTGCGCGCCGACACGCTCGCAGAGCATCTGCCACGGCACAATATTGGCGTGGTGCTCCATCTGGGTGATGATGATGTTATCCCCCGCGCGCACCTGGGCGTTGCCCCAGCTGTTGGCGACAAGGTTAATCCCCTCGGTTGTGCCGCGCACAAATACCAGCTCTTCCGGCAGGCGTGCATTGAGGAAGGATGCAATTTGCGTGCGCACGTTTTCCATGCGCTGGGTCGCCTCGGCGCTCAGGGTATGAATACCGCGATGCACGGCGGCGTAGCCGTGGCGGTAGAACTCGGCTTCCGCATCCACCACCTGATTCGGCTTCTGCGCGCTGGCCGCGCTGTCGAGATAGGCCAGCGGCAGGCCGTTCACTTCACGGGTCAGAACCGGGAAATCGGCCCGCACTTTCTCTACGGGAAAACTCATGCTTCGCCTCCGGGCAGACGCTGACCAATGCGGGCCAGCACCTGCTGCTTCAATACGCCATCGTGCAGCGCTTCCGTAAGCTCCGCCGCAAAGGCGTAGATGATCATTTTCTGCGCCGCCTGCTGGTCGATGCCGCGCGAGCGCAGGTAGAACATCTGCTCGTCGTCGATCCGACCGACCGTCGCGCCGTGACTGCATTTTACGTCGTCGGCGTAGATCTCCAGCTGCGGCTTGGTGTCCACTTCCGCCAGGCGCCCCAGCAGCAGATTGTTGTTGGTCATCTGCCCGTCGGTTTTGATGGCGTGCTGGGCCACGTTAATCAGGCCGTTAAACACCGCCCGCCCTTTATCGCTGACGATGGTTTTGTGCAGCTGGCGGCTGTTGCAGTAGCCTTTGTTATGCTCAAGCCAGGTACGCGTGTCGCACACTTCTGCCTTCACCGGCATCGCCAGGCTATTGATGCGCAGCGTAGTGTTTTCACCGTTAAGCTGCGTGCTGGTGTTGTGGCGCAGCACCGCGCCGCCGAGCAGGAAGCTGTGGCTGTACGCCGCGGCATCCTGGCCCAGCAGGAGATCGTTATGGGCAAAATGGTGGCTCTGCGGATTCTCAAACGCCAGCTTAATATGGTGAAGCTGCGCATTGGCGGCAACGTTCATCGTCAGCCGCGACCCGGTAAAATGGCGGGTCTCGTTGAGGCTGACGTAATGTTCGATTACCGTGGCCTCCGCCCCCTCCGCCAGCTCAAGGTGATGGCGATAGTGCGCGGTGTTGATCTCATCGCCCTCTACGCCCTGTGTGATGTGCATCAGCAGCAGCGGTTTTGCCGGACGCTGGTTACGCTTGACCTGAATATGCGTCACGCTGCGGGCCAGGCTCTCGGTCAGGTGGAGGAAGACTTCCGGCTGAACCGGGGCGCTCAGGCTCTGGCGGTCGTCGTTAATGACGATATCGAACCCGCTATCCCGGGCGTCATCACTCAGTTCTGGACGCCAGACGCCGTCGACAAAGACCAGACGCACCGCATCCACCGTCAGCGCCAGAGCGTCGCGCCGGGCCGGGTCAATCTCCGCCAGACGCGTCACAAACTCGCCGTTCAGCAGGCCGTCGAGTGGGGTGTATTTCCAGTTCTCATGCTTACGCGTCGGCAGGCCGAGGCGCAGCATCTGCTGCAGGTGCTGCTGCGCCTGCTCGGAGCGCGTATTACCCTGCTCCTCAAACAGCCGGTGCCACTGCTGGAGCGCATTACTGCTGTTCGGTAAGCCAGCCATAACCCTGCTCCTCCAGTTGTTTAACCAGCGTAAAATCACCGGATTTCACAATACGTCCCTGGTAAAGCACGTGGACGTAGTCCGGCTTGATGTAGTCCAGAATGCGCTGGTAGTGGGTGACAATAATGAACGAGCGCTTGCCGTCGCGCAGGGAATTCACCCCGTCGGCGACAATCTTCAGGGCGTCGATATCCAGACCGGAGTCGGTCTCATCCAGAATGCACAGCTCGGGCTCCAGCACCGCCATCTGCAGGATATCGTTACGCTTTTTCTCGCCGCCGGAAAAGCCGACGTTGACCGAGCGGGTCAGCAGGTCTTCTGGCATTTTCAGCAGTTTGATCTTCTCTTCCATTAGATCCTGGAAGTCGAAGCGATCCAGCGCCTCCTGGCCGCGATACTTGCGCACCGCATTCAGCGCCGTCTGGAGGAAAAACTGGTTGCTGACGCCCGGAATTTCCACCGGGTACTGGAAGGCCATAAAGATGCCCTCACCCGCACGGTCTTCCGGCGACATCTCCAGCAGATCTTTGCCGTTAAATTCGACCGAGCCGCCTGTTACTTCGTAATCTTCACGTCCCGCCAGCGTCGCTGAAAGCGTACTTTTTCCGGAGCCGTTCGGCCCCATGATGGCGTGAACTTCACCCGGCTTGACGTCAAAATTGAGACCGCGCAGGATCGCTTTCTCTTCCACGCTAACCTGTAAATCTTTAATGCTTAACATGTGCTTTCCTTAACCGACGCTGTGTTCAAGACTAATGGCGAGGAGTTTTTGTGCTTCAACGGCGAATTCCAGCGGCAGTTCAGAGAACACGTCCTTACAGAAGCCGTTCACAATCATCGAAATGGCATCTTCTTCGCTGATGCCGCGTTGCAGGCAGTAGAAGAGCTGATCTTCCCCAATGCGCGACGTGGTCGCCTCGTGCTCTAGCTGAGCCGTGTTGTTGCGACACTCGACGTACGGGAAGGTATGCGCCCCGCAGTCGGCACCGATCAGCATTGAATCACACTGGGTGAAGTTACGCGCGTTGGTGGCCGTCGGCATGATTTTCACCAGCCCGCGATAGCTGTTCTGGCTATGCCCGGCGGAGATCCCCTTCGAGATAATCGTCGATTTGGTGTTTTTCCCAATGTGGATCATCTTGGTGCCGGTATCGGCCTGCTGATGCCCGCTGGTCAGCGCCACCGAGTAAAACTCACCGATGGAGTTATCCCCGCGCAGAATACAGCTCGGGTATTTCCAGGTAATAGCGGAGCCGGTTTCCGACTGCGTCCAGGACATTTTGCTGTTTTCGCCTTCGCACAGCGCACGCTTGGTGACGAAGTTCAGGATACCGCCGGTATTGCCGTCGCCGGGGAACCAGTTCTGCACCGTGGAGTACTTCACCTCGGCGTCTTTGTGAATGATGACCTCTACCACCGCCGCGTGCAGCTGGTAGCTGTCGCGCACCGGGGCGGAGCACCCTTCGATATAGCTGACGTAGCTGCCTTCGTCCGCTACCAGAATGGTGCGTTCAAACTGTCCGGTTTTTTCGGCGTTGATGCGGAAATAGGTGGAGAGCTCCATCGGGCAGCGCACGCCTTTCGGCACGTAGATAAAGGTGCCGTCAGAGGCTACCGCGGCATTCAGCGCGGCGAAGAAGTTATCGTTGCTCGGTACCACGGTGCCGATGTACTTTTTCACCAGATCGGGATGGTCATGAATGGCTTCGCCAAAGGAGCAGAAAATGATCCCCTGCTCGGCCAGCTTTTCACGGTAGGTGGTCGCCACCGAGACGGAGTCGAAAATGGCGTCTACCGCCACCTCTCTCCCCTCGCGCACGGGCACGCCCAGCTGATTAAACGCCTCTTCAACCTCTTTGCTCAGGAAGCTGTTCTCGGCACCGGTTTGCTGGACCGCGCCGGGCTGCGAGGCGCAGGTATCGTCACAGCTGCCGCAGGAGGGGGCGGAGTAGTAGCTGTAATCCTGGTAGTTCAGCTTGTCGTAGTGGGCTTTCAGCCAGTGCGGCTCTTCCATCTCCAGCCAGGCGCGGAATGCGCTCAGGCGAAATTCGAGCATCCACTCGGGCTCGTTACGTTTGGCCGAAATGGCGCGCACCACATCTTCATTAATGCCTTTCGCCAGCTCGTCGGTCTGCAGTTGCGTGAAAAAACCCTCTTTATAGTTGAGGTGTCCGCCGCTCCAGGTGTTTACATCACTCGTTGCTTCAGTATTACGAGACATAGTACCGCCTATACCCCAAAGCTTTCGCCGCAGCCGCATTCGTTCTGGGCTTTCGGGTTATGAAATTTGAATAACTGGTTTAAACCTTCCCGCACGTAATCCACTTCGGTTCCATCGATAAACGGCATAGCCTGCAGCGCGACGTACAGCTTTGCGCCATCGGTTTCAAACACCAGGTCATCCTTTTCCGGTGCGGTGACGGTATCCAGCACGTAGCCAAAGCCCGCGCAGCCGGTCTGCTTAACGCCTAAGCGCACGCCGAGAATGTCGGGATTTTTTGCCACCAGCTCGTGGATATGCGCCGCCGCCGCAGGCGTGAGCGTTAATCCTCGCCAGGCGAAATCGGCAGGATTGAAGGTTTCTGAATGCAGTTCCATAGGTCCACCTCATCTGATTAGCCATCAGGGCATAACACCATGTTAGTGATAACGATTATCACTTCAACCCTCTGTCAGCAGGGGCATTCGGCTAAACCGCCCTTTTTGTCTACTTTTATTAAGCATAGACCCTGTCAGAAGATGCGGGCGGGATGGATTTAATTGTTCAGTACTTTGAAAATTAATGGATTATCTGTTGGAGAAAACAGTGAAGAGAGGAAAAGTAAAATATGTATCGGAAATGCCTATTTTTGAGATAGCTTTTGTTCTGGAAGTGTCTAAAACAATAAAAGGCCCTCAAGGCCTCTGATTATTATTGGTGAAATGAAACGCTAAAACCCTGCTCACGCCAGTGATCCAGCTGTTCCTGCTGACGCGGTGTTGGCGTTTTTCCCGTCCAGACGAAGATTTTTTGCCCCGGGAAAAGTTCAGGACGCGGAGAATCAATCGGGTCCGCCAGCACGTCAATGTGCCAGCCTTGCTGCGCCAGCCGCGCGGCTTCAAGCCAAAGATGGGTGCGGTCATCGCATTCCCAGCCGATAAGCAACGCATCTTTACCCGCTTTCTTGCGCGACTCCGCCAGGCTTAGAACCGCGAATTCAATCAGGACGCCGTCAAGCATGCTCGCCATGTGGCGTACAGTATTTTGATCCTGATTCATTCGCTGGCGGACGGGGGAAATGATGTTATCAATCATCGCATCCATGGCGTGATTGCGGCGGAATTCGCCGATTTTGGCACGCAGCTTTGCCGGGCTGGCATAACGCAAAACGGTCATCATCTCTTCCTGGAACGAGACCCAATTACCCTGAGTCAGGACTTCTTTATTTTCCAGCAAGGCTTTTACTTTTCCGACCGAAACGCCGCTTTTCATCAGGCGTTTGATCTCTTCAATACGCAGGATATCTTCATCGTCAAACTGACGATGACCCCCTTCGCTGCGCTGCGGCTTCAACAATCCATAACGTCGCTGCCAGGCACGCAGCGTAACGGGGTTGATACCGCATCGTTCGGCCACTTCGCCGATACTGTAATAGGCCATTAACTCCCTCACGCTCAGAACTTCCATACCTAACTACACCAACCTTATCAGATTGTACAAACCATTTGTATAACTAAGACCGCATTTTGCACAGGTGAAAGGGGTCGTTCTCCCTTCACCTGTTAATACATTGTTGTCTAAAATTTGCTTCTCGTACAGCTAAGTCTGCCGAATTTTGTACAGCTTTATCAAAAATCGAATTTCTTCTCCGGCCATGCAATCGCCGGAATTCCGCCATGCCGGGGGCTGGCAAAAAGATGCCCCTGGAACTGGGAAATCCCCGCAGATTCCAGCCACATCCACTCTTCTGCCTTCTCCACGCCGACCGCGCAGAACTGAATTTCAAGCGAGGAACAGCATTTGATAATCGCCTGAATGATGGCCTGTCGAGGGCCACTTTTATGCACGTTCGCGACGAGATCGCGATTAATCTTAATTCTGTCGGGCTGGAATTGGGCCAGTAGCTGTAGTCCCGCAAAGCCGGCACCAAAGTGATCGATCGTCACGCTGATGCCTGCACTTTTTAGCTGTCTGACTGAATCCGTGAACTCGTCAAAACGGGAAATGGCTTCACTTTCGGTAAACTCCACCACAATTTGCTCAGGAACAAAACCGTTTGCTCCAATCGCGGTGAGCAGGAAATCAACGGCGTTAGGAATGTTAACCAGCGTCATAGGCAGCAGGTTGAGGGATAACGTCTGGTTCTGCAACCCGAGTGCGCTGGCCATTGAGAGGGCCACCTGCTTGCTGTGCAAATCAGAGGTATACACGTCGTCACGCGGCAGATTGGCAAAGTAGATCCCCGGTGCGCCGCCGTCAGGCGTGCGGAGAAGTGCCTCCCAGGAGACGACCTGCTGCATAAACGGATCGACTATCGGCTGGAAAGCAAAGCTGCAATCCGCTCCTTTCGCGACCACCTCGGGTTGCGCTGACAAGCGTGTTTCTTCGCGAACGAACTCCCAGGAATCCGCAGGCGGCAGTTCAAAATAGTTAGCTTTTTCCGTGGCCTCGACAAAGGTACGGAAAAACTGCAGCGGACGGTCATTGTAAGTCAGCTGATAGCGTGTTGTTCCCTTGTTCAGCACCTGTTGCAGCACCTCGTTCCTGTCGAACTGGCGCAAATCAAAAAGCTCCATCCCCACATTGCCAAAACGCCGGACGGGGCCGTGATCGCGCATCAGCTCGACTACGTTATGGTGTCGCGGGTCGTTGCAGATCTCCTCATAAATAGCAGAAACATGCTCCACTGGCCCCTCAAGCAACTGAAAAAAATGTGTGCCGTTAAACAGCAATATCCCCGTGACGTTGGCTTGCCGGTTTTTATTATTTGCAGCAGCGACCATAGCTTCCAGTGCTTTCACTGGAACGTCCTCGCAGATATGACTGCGGTAAATGATGGTTGTAAGCATGCGATTCCTGGGGGTTAAGGGTTTTGACCACAAAAACATGTGGAGAGACTTCTCTTATAGCACATTAATTGCCTCACAAATAATTTACATCTCAATCATTTACGCCCGTTAATGGCACTCTCACAAGTGTTGTACAACTTAACAGCGGCCGTGCGATTTGTACAATATATTCTGTAGCATTACCGTTTCATGATAAACAAGCAAGCGATTGAGAAATATAGCATTTATTAAATATATCCTGATTTTATTAAAAATCTGTACATTTTTAATGTACAGATTTAGAAAAAGTGTATACCTTAAATGTAACGTTACTGATTACAAAATTTTACAGGAGCGAAACATGCAGCAGAAAGGTTACGTCGCAGATTCCGCAGCAGCGATCGCACAGTACTTCGAAAAAGCCACACTTCCAACCCAACAGGAAACGCTGGGTCAGGTCGTTGTTGAGATCCTTAGCGACGGGCGAAATCTCAATCGCAAATCGCTCTGTACCAAACTGTTAAGTCGCCTTGAAAGGGCCGAGGGCCCCGAAGAGGAACAGCATTACCATATGCTGCTTGGCTTGCTCTTCGAACGATAACGTGATGAACCGCAGTGACGCAGACAAACTGACCGATCAGCTGATTGGCGAAGCCGTTCTTTCTCTTTTGAGAGAGCGTGGCCCCGTTACAACTGAAGCTCTGGTTCAGCGTCTGCGGCAGATGAAAACACATGAAAAGAATCCCCGGCGGCGGGAGACACTGGCGAAGGCGATTGCCGATATCGGATCAAAAAGCCTCGGATTAAAACGTCGCAGAACCGCGCAAGGACGAATGAGCAGAGAGGGACCTCTCAATGATAACAGAGGCAATGTAGTGTCGTTGTTTGGAAAGGGAAAGCCGTCCGATCCCAAAAAAATACATTGACTGCATTTTAACAGCTACGGTGAGAACAAATGAGACAAAATATTCAGCTTCAACCCGAATACCACTCTGCTTTTTTAGACAGTGCGCTGGCGGAATATTTCCGTCACGCAGGCGATCGTTTTGCTGAAGAGTCCGCTATTTTTTCTACTGCAGTACGCTGTGTTCTGGCCTCTGAAGGTCATATTTCCAATAAAGCGATCATCCTGTGGCTCATTCAGACGCTGGAAGCCACTCACGACGTGGTTCAGGCGGATGTGATTCGCAAGACGCTTGAGATCGTTGTGGGCTACACCATGGATGACGTTTAAACGCCCTGCATTCAGCGATCGTGTCATCGTCAGAATTGTCGAACAGGCTGACGATGACACCTCCCTCTCTTCATAACCCCCTGTAAAGAAGCGTTATAAAGATGGCATGGTTTCTGCTTACTCCCTGTTACGGGACTGGGCTTACCAGTCATTTCGCTTCATTTCTTAACAGGTCTGTTATTGATGAAAAAGATCGCCAGCGTCTGCCCTTACTGCGGTGCAGGCTGTAAATTGAACCTTGTCGTTGAAAATAACCGTATCATCCGTGCCGAAGCGGCAGAGGGAGTCACAAACCAGGGCACCTTATGTCTGAAAGGATTTTACGGTTGGGACTTCCTCAATGATACCCGCCTCCTCACTCCCCGCCTCACCCAGCCGATGATCCGCTACCGCAAAGGCGAAGCATTCACCCCCGTGACCTGGGAAGAGGCGATCCGCTACACCGCCCACAGGCTCAGCAGCATTAAACAGCAGTTCGGCCCGCGGGCGATCATGACCACCGGTTCATCGCGCGGAACCGGCAATGAAACCAATTACGTGATGCAAAAATTTGCCCGCGCGGTGCTGCACACCAATAACGTCGACTGCTGCGCGCGCGTTTGTCACGGTCCTTCCGTCGCCGGACTTCAGGAGACCCTCGGCAACGGTGCAATGAGCAACTCTATCAACGATATTGAACACTCCAAATGCCTGCTGGTATTTGGCTATAACTGCGCAGACTCCCACCCTATCGTCGCCCGGCGCGTGCTGAAGGCCCGTGAAAACGGCGCGAAAATCATCGTCTGCGACCCGCGCCGCATCGAAACGGCGCGCATTGCCGATCAGCATCTGCAATTGAAGAACGGTAGCAACATGGCGCTGGTAAACGCCTTTGGCTATGTACTTCTGGAAGAGGAGCTGTACGACAAGAACTACGTCGCGCGGTTTACCGAAGGACTTGAGGCCTATCGGCAGACGGTGAAAGAGTATGCCCCTGAGCGCGTAGAATACCTCACCGGCATCCCCGCCCGCGATGTTCGTCAGGCAATGCGCACCTTCGCGGCGGCCCCTTCCGCCACCGTAATGTGGGGAATGGGCGTGACCCAGTTTGGCCAGGCCGTCGATGTTGTCAAAGGACTTTCCAGCCTGGCACTGCTGACCGGCAACCTCGGCCGCCCTGCCGTCGGTGTCGGTCCCGTGCGCGGACAAAACAATGTTCAGGGCGCCTGCGATATGGGCGTTCTGCCGAATATGTTCCCCGGCTATCAGGATGTGACCGATCCGGCTGTCCGGCAGAAGTTCGCCGATGCCTGGGGGATCGACGTGAATAACATGGACGATCGCGTCGGGACGCGCATTACCGAGGTGCCTCACCTTGCGCTGGAAGGCAAGGTCAAAGCCTATTACATCATGGGGGAAGATCCGCTGCAGACGGAAGCCGATCTCGGCCTGGTCCGCAGCGGTTTCGAGGCGCTTGACTTCGTGGTGGTTCAGGACATCTTTATGACCAAAACGGCGGAAGTGGCGGACGTTCTGCTCCCTGCCACCTCATGGGGCGAACACGGCGGCGTCTTTACCTGCGCAGACCGGGGTTTCCAGCGTTTTGGCCAGGCTGTTGAGGCCAAAGGCAACGTGAAGCGCGACTGGGAGATCGTCAGCCTGCTCGCCACCGAGATGGGCTATCCGATGCATTACGACGATAATCAGCAGATCTGGGATGAAATGCGCGAGCTGTGCCCGCTCTTCTACGGCGTGACGTATGAAAAAATGGGCGAGATGGGCCACGTGCAGTGGCCGTGCCCGACGCTGGATCATCCGGGAACGCCATACCTGTACAAAGACAATCAGTTCGACACCCCAACCGGCAAGGGGCAGCTCTTTGCTGCACCGTGGCGCGCACCGGCAGAAACCCCTGATGATGACTACCCTCTTGTGCTCTGCACGGTGCGTGAAGTGGGACATTATTCGTGCCGATCAATGACCGGGAACTGCGCCGCGCTGCAAAGCCTGGCCGATGAGCCGGGACGGGTGCAGATGAATCCTGCCGATGCGGATAAGTTGGGAATCAGTGACGGCCAGCTGGTGTGGGTTCGTTCACGCAGGGGCAAGGTCATCACCCGCGCCAGCATCAGTGAGCGTATCAACGCCGGTGCGGTCTATATGACCTACCAGTGGTGGATTGGCGCCTGCAACGAGTTAACGCAGGATAACCTTGACCCTGTCTCCAAAACGCCGGAAACCAAGTACTGCGCGGTAAAGCTGGAAGCCATTGAGGACCAGCGCTGGGCGGAGGATTTTGCGGCGTCGTCTTACCAGACGATGAAAACGCGGTTGATCAATGCCGTGAACGTATAACGTATAACGTATAAGGAGAGGAGGCTCACCGCGTGAGCCTCTGAGTCTGCGCGTTTATCCAATCAACAGCAGGCAGGATAAATCATCCCCACCGTTGATTTTATCAATAGCAAAGTCCATGCGCGCATCTATGGTCTGATTGTGCATGGTCTTTTCAGAGAGGCTGGCGATGGTTTTCATCACGACCTGCTGGTCAATGTCTTCCTGCATCGACCGCACGCTGAGAATGAATTTGATATAGAAAAAATCCAGTACAATACGGTAAAACTGGCGCATGATGTTTGCCGTATTTTTACCAGGGAAATAGCTGCTATAGAGTTTATACAGCAGGTAATTGCGTAACACGTAGGGTTCTGACAAGCAGGATGACTCGCACAGCTTGTGCCACTGCTGATTAATCCCGTCGAATTTAGCTTCCAGTTCAGAAGCGTCGTTCAGGCCGGCCATGTCCAGATACGAGGCAATTTGCTGGTGCCCCTGAAGAATAAAACCGTCCCGCACCGAATCTTTCGCCACGTTCGTTCCCATCACGGACAGTGCCAGATATTTCATCGCATTTGAATGCGTGAGGTGACAGGCATCGATCAGCGATTTCCCGTTTTGCAGGTCATTGCGTAACGCATCGTAAAATTGTTCTACTTCGGCAAATTTATTATGTAAATCAAAATTAACGTGCTGAAGACAGAGAATAAACTGCGCCAGCGCCATCAAATTTTCTTCAACATTGCGGGAAGGCGACTGAATAAGGTTCCAGGCAAAAAGATGGATCACCTGCTGCGTCTGTGAGGCGGATTGACGTTGCCCAATCAGGTTAGTTTTGTAGGTTGCCACTAACTCATCCTGCTCCTGAAACAGCATGGCCTCCGGGTCAAACAGGACGCGTCTGACCACTTCAGGGCAGGAGAGCGTCATCGTATGCCGTGTTTCATCCTGATAACGGCTTGCGCTTCTGGGATACGTACTGCAAGTATGTGAGAGCGCCTCTTCCCCTAAATCACGGTGCACCATGCAGAGTTTGTTTTCATCGATAAAAGGACACTCCCCTTTTTCGTTTAGCTTCACTCTGGAGTAGTTGTTCTTGCCCTTGCGCTGAAGGATCAGATTCTCTTTTGCAATGGCGGCAATTTCTGCGTGCGTGGACTGGACGTACTTTTGGTGGGTTTTCTTATCAATAGCGATCGTCCAGCCACGACAACATGAGATTAAACATGCTGACCCCACGCACTGAAACTTACTGACGAAAATCGGTTTGATGGTTTTATGAATTTGCATAGCTAAGGCGTCATTTTATAAAGCATAAAAAATACCATGCCGCACACGCTATTCTATAGAGGCATAACCGCACACTATGTTTTGTAATTCACAGAATCAGGGGCGCGATAACGAATGAGAATATTGCGCCCCTGTTAGGTTATTGGCTAATACTTGTTAACCATGATGATGAGTCAGATAGTCTCGCAAGCGGTTTGCAGGGGTATTCTTCTCCACCATCCTGTGAATCAAGGCCACCAGCTCAAAATCACTGCGCAGGTTGAATTTTTGCATCAGCAAATATTTATGGGTAAAAATAGTTTTATCACTTGTTTTAAGCTCATTCGCGATCTGCCCTACCGATAATCCTTTGTAAAAACTCACCATAACGCGAATTTGCTGTGGCGATAATATTTTATGCTGGCATTCGCTGCAGGTTCTCTTCCTCCAGTGAAAGCTTGAGAGCTGTGTGCGGTACCATGCGATAAACAGCGCCTCGGTGATCCTGTCCAGCGAAGCGCGGCGGGAGATAAAAATCATATCCTGAAAACAGGACGGATATGTCGAGAAACGGTGTTCATCATCCACCAGCCCAACCACAATTCCTTTTTTCCGCGCCTGTAATTCGGGATAACAGGTCAGGGTTTCCCCCTGACATAAAGAGAGAAAAATAATATCAGCGGCACTGACATTTTCATGAGAAAGTTCGCAGTCAAAGTGAAGCAGATGTTTGAAATTATGAAAGAAGAAATCCTCAAGAAAACACTGCAATCCCGCTCTGAAAAATGCGTCGGTCTCTTTAATCACAATATTCAGCATATCAGTTGTACTGCATCGTCATGACCACGACGGCACTAATGCTCCCCGGCGTTGCGCCGCCCGTGGAAGACCTGACCGATGCCAGCATGGCCATCGTTGCGGTTCTGTCTGCTGCAATAGTTTGTGTAATACTTGTTCCGGTTCCCTTCATTGCACCCGTTGCGGCCTCACTCATCGCAATCGCGACGTTCGTGGCCGAACCGCTGTTCATGTAGTAATCCGCCCCGGCGACCGGATCGGGGTTTCCGGTAAAGGAGACCGTCACGCTGCGCGTCCCTGTCGGACACTGGGTAAACAGCAGGTTAAACGGCACAGGATCGGACGATGACCCCGGCGTAGCCATATTGGATGCCTGAATATTGCCAAGGTTGATATCCAGACTGTTATTTCCCCCATTAAAGATACAGGGAGAGGCCACAATATTTCCGGTAACGCTGACGCTAACGCTGTCCGTCGCAAAGGTATTGCAGCTTACTAATATGGCGGCAAGCGCTGCCGTGCGCAGAATATTCATCATTTATCCTTTACTGATACGTCAAATTTAAGGTTGCAGACGCATTGGCAGTACCGGGTTCAACCGTCGTTTGGGTCTGGTAATAACGCGCTGTTAATGGAAATGCCTGCTGCCCACCCGCGGCGGCATTTAACGGCAAACGGGTATTTAACGAGAGAGGCGTACCGTTATAGAGGAGCTGAACGCCAACCCCTTTCGCCGTGCCGGTATTACCCTGCCCCGTCAGCGCGAGCACGCTCGTTGTTGCTACGTCCGGGTTCTGAATGCCGCTGAGCGAAACGTTGACGTTTGCCCCCGGGTCGCAGTTCAGACCCAGGTTTTGCGTATTCTGAGCGCCCGTCGGTGTGGTGCCGACCGTTGAGCCAAACGTCGCGGCAGAAATATCGCCGATGGGAAACGTCAGCTGCGGCGTCGTTATGCTGCAGGCCAGCACGTTGATGGTCCCGTCCAGAAGCGTCGTCGTAAGGCCATCGCGATACACACCATCGCTCCCCTGCAGCATAACGACACCCAGTACGCCGGGCGTCAGCGAGCCAGAGGCAACGGGTCCGGTAACGACAAGTTCTATTTTACCGCCCCACCATTCGACATAACTTGTCTGCGCGTTATAAGAAAAGGTATAGGTCGGGTTTTCAAAATAATTACCTGATGAAAAGCGCACGCCAATACCGCTTACATTGGTGTTATAAACGTGATTACCGTAACTACTCGGCGTTGCATTAAGGTACCGCATGCTAAACCCGAGCATTAACGGATTGGTACAGCCGCTTAAATAGGACCCGGTGACCGACGCATTTTTTGAAAATAATACCGTGCCAACCGCGACATCACGCTGCACCGTAATTGTGCCGATGGACAAAGTGGATTCCTGTGGCGTAATCGTTGTGCAGGTTCCTGCATGAGCACTATTCCAGGCTGCGGTGATACACAGCAGGAACAGGATGTTAAGTATGCGCATTTTAAAAACCCTAAATACAAGTGACGTTAATTTCAGTAATTCCGCCTGCCGAAGATTGCGGCGAAAGCCGGAACGGCGCGCGGCACTGCCGATCGCTTTCCACTCCCCACGTAACGAATACTGTCCCCTGCGAATCCAGGCCAGTGAGATAGACTTGCCCTTTGTCGCCAACAATAAAGCTGCTGTTGTCGCTGCCTTTCAGGCTCACGATTGCACCAAAAGGAACAAAATGGCCGTTATGCATTAACGTGAATAATGCCCGCCTTCCCACTTTCGCCTTATAGTCGGCCAGGACGATCGCACCGCGCGTCGGCGTTACCGTGCGGGTATTAATATCCAGCTCAACGTCATCCGGCATACTTTCCGGGGCAAGCGTGATGTCATTTTTACGGTACGCGGAAAGGTTACTGACCACCGTATATCCCCGGAAATCTGTTTTTGCCCCCGGCTGATTACGGATATCTACGTCATGCGCGCCCGGTGCGCTAATCAGAACATTGGTCTCCCCCAGAGGCTGAGAAAGCGTAATCCCTTCTCTGTGAGCAAGAATGCCCCCCTGCAAACCATAGTTAAGACGCTCGCTGTTTTTGTCGTAGCTATAGCCCGCCGTCACTTCGCCGTACGTGCCCCTGTAATCCCCGTTCATGTTGCCCGTATAGCCAACGCCGTCCGACCCATACCCTTGCTGCACGTTCCAGTTCAGCCCATGGTTTTCCAGCGCCACGCCGTTCAGACCAATGTTCTGCGTGGTGCCGTTATTCTTGCTGGCGCTCACGCTATAGTTAGCCCAGGTCTGCGGCAGGAATTTTTCAAGCGGAATGCTGACGTTAAAGGCCAGCAGCTGATCGTTGTCGTCGCGTTTATTGCCGTCATATGTACCCGCGCTGCCGTTTTTACTGTAAGTCCAGGTGAGTCCGTAGCTAATGTTGTGCCAGTAGTTGTTGTAACCCAGGCTGTAAGACGCCATCCTTTTGCCCGAATTCCAGTAATCTTCACGGACCGCGCTCAGCGTCAGCGAGCCAAGATTGCTGCCCAACGTCTGGCTCATCGTGAGCTCGGCACGGTTACGACGACGGTCCTGGAGCGCAGAGCTGTCGCCCCAGGAATCAAGGATCTCCTGCATGCCGTAGTAACCGCTGGTCGAATAGCGGTAGCCCGCAATCGAAAATTGGGTACCTGTCCCGACAAAGTTCTTGCTGTAACGCGCACGCCAGGACTGCCCGTTGGATTTTTCGTCCCCCTGCGGGGTTGACCAGGCCTGGGTCATGTCCGCCGATATCGCGCCGAAATCCCCCATGTTTTTCCCGATCCCGGTGGCTATCGACTGATATTTGCTCGACTCCTGCAGCCCGCCATAGAGCGTGAGGCCATATGGCAGACCATAAATCCCCGTGATTTGGCCAAACGGGGTCTTATCCACGCTGCTGCTGTAAGAACGATACTGCCCTCCGGTCACCGCATACTTCAGGCGCCCTTCGCGCTGCAAAACCGGTAATGAGGCATAAGGCTGGGTGAAATGCTGCTCGCTGCCGTCAGCTTCCTTAATGGTGACGTCCAGATCGCCTGCCCCGCCGGTGGGATACATATCGGTAATTTCAAAGGCGCCGGGCGCGACATAGGTCTGGTAAATCTGATAGCCATTCTGGCGAACAATGACCTGAGCATTCGTACGCGCAATCCCACGCACGACGGGTGCGTAACCTTTGAGCGAATCCGGGAGCATGTCGTCATCGGAAGCCAGCTGTCCGCCGCGAAACGGCATACTGTCGAACACGTCGGCGGGCGCGGAGCTATCGCCCAGCGTGAGCTCCGCCTTAAGCGGAATAATGGCCCGCTGTGCATAGGTGTAGACGGTATCCCATTTGTCCTGACCGTTCTCATCACGCGACCAGGTGGTGTAGTTGCGCAGTCGCCATGGCCCAACGTTGAGGCCTGGACGTAAGTTGGCATACTGACTGCTGCTGTTTTTACTCTCGCTCTGTTTCGCCCAGCTGTTGGCTCCGCTCAGGCTGTAGTTGAGCATCGCAGCGGCGATCCCCTCGTCCCACTGTTCTGGCGGGACATACCCTCTCGCAGGCAGGTCGATCGCGGCCTGGGGAATGCTGATAACAAGCCGCTGTGCGCCAAACTGAAAATCCGCAGTGGCTTGAGGAATTGCCTGGAGGTTGACGCAGGAGGTGCTTTCAACCACCAGGTTGGGGAACAGCGCCGTTTTAACGCCCCATTTTTTTAGCTGATCCATGCTCAGGCAGGGCTGCAGGCTATCGTTTTCCTGCCAATCTTTCCCGGCAACAAAATCAATATCGCTGGTCTCAATAAGCTGGTCGTCGAGGATGATGTCAACATGATATTTCCCAGGTGCCTGCGAACCTGATTCAAATGCAGATAAATCGGCTTTAGCCATTCCTGGATTATCCAGCTCCACCAGTTCGGCGTTAAAGGAATCACGGGCATTAACCACGGGGACTGCATTCGCCAGCGCAAAGGCAATACACATTGCCAGACGCGCGGGCTGCATTTTTATATTGCTTGTTGCCATCATCATAAATCTGACTCGATATTGCGGATGCCACTTTTCTCAGGAACTAAAAGCTGGCCTGATGTATTATTCCCGGGCTGCCATAATCGTTAATCACTTTAAATACGATCTGATTGCCATTAACGCCTGGCGGTAAGCGAAATGCTGCCACTGCGCCAGGTGCAACCCAGGAAACATCCTCCAGCCTTTTACCGCCGACGCTTATTTCATTAAAGTTGATCACATACGGTGTAGGATTTGTGACCTGAAGGTTGTTTCCGCTCCGGGACCAGGTTAATTTATTCGCCTGTTCTTCCGGTGTTGACGCCTTCAGGCTTGTCGGGCGATAAATAAGCTTAATACGTGTTTTAACGGCAATTTGTAACGAGTTTTCCTGTCTGCTCGCTGAAGGTATCGCTTTAATATTTAACCAGAAGAGGCTTTCTTTATCCTGCGGCAGTGAGCCGGAGAGTAAAATTCGTTCAATATTTTGCTGGCTGCCGTTCAGTCTGTACAAAGGTGGCGTGACGATAAAAGGTGCTTTATTAGCATTACCCTCTGGCATGTCGACCCAGGACTGGATTAAATAAGGGGCGTCATCCGCATTGTTTACACTTATGGATGCCTCTTTTTTCCCGCCATCAAAAATTACGCGGGTACCACCAATAATAACCCCGGCATAAGCATGCGAAACAGATACAGTAATAACCGCCGCACTCAGCAGGGTTTTGCTAATAAAATTCATTTTGGACCTCTTAAAACAAGGGGGCAGTTTATGCCCCCGCGCAGCGCCTCGCGGAGCTGACTCTTGTTCTGCTTAATGACTAGTTGTAAACAACGGAGAAGTTAGCGACGGAGTTGGCAGGACCCGCCGTTACCGATGCCGCCGTTGAAATATACTGTGCATAGAAATTCAGCGTATTGTCTGCGGTGCTGCTCAGTACATAGTTGTAGCCGTTGCTGCCGTGCAATGGCAGATCGGCTTTATCAGCGGTCATCAAATTAATGGCGACACCCGTTGCCGCCCCGGCGACAGAGGTATCAATCGCCAGCAGATCGGCGTTGGTCAGGTCAGGCGTACCGTCAAAACGAACTTTGGCACTGGTGACCGTAACCGGGCAGTTCTTCAGAATAATATCGAATTTCGTTGCCGCCGTTCTGGAACCCGTTGTCGGGAATTCTGTTTTATAATAATCGCCTAATACGACCACCTGGTTTTGAGAAGCAACAGCCACGTCGCAGGCTGAATCCAGGATGTTACCATTAAAATTAACGGTTCCTGCGGCGGCGAGAACATTGCCCATCATTAAGGCTGAACCCGTCGCAACCATCGCTAAAATAATACTCTTTTTCATAATGTTCATTTTCCTGTTCACGGGATAACTTTATTTATTATTGAAATTCAAGCAGCAGAAGACCGATAAAAGAATCGCTAAGGGTTCTTTTATTTTTCGCTGAATGGCTTAAGGCCTTCCTGACTGACTGGTTAAAATTTATATAATCATTTTAATGAATACAACTTTTAGATGGTCTAGCTGTAGACTCTGATTTAACGAAAAATCAACATCTACTACAGGAAAATCTCATCTTTTATAATGAAGGTCTATTATTAGACTCGGCCGGCTTTTTGTTTTTATTCAGCAGGTTAGTCCTCAAGGATAAGAGGGTCTACTTTTAGACCTCGTCAGAATATTCCCTGAGCTCTTCATTTTTAAGATAATTCTTTGCGCAGATCAAAATTTGATCACATACGAAGTCGATGTGAGGTATCTTAATGAATACACGCTTGTCCACCCCACTGAATAATTACCAGCTCTCCGTTCTGGATTTAAAGCCTTTCGCCCACATAGACGCGCTGATTAAGCACGTGTTGCCCGCGGCCAGCAGAATGATCATCAGCCGGGGGGAGACGGTGCATTATTATAAAGATGATGTCCGACAGTGCTTTTTGCTTATTCAGGGCAGCGTAGCGCTTCATCGTCGCGGCGACGGCATTGTGTTAAATTCTGAATCTGCGCCGTTTATTCTGGGCGTCAGCAGCCAGTTTTCCTCTGAGCACCTGTACGTCCGGGCGCTGGAGACCGCCGAGATCGCACGCGTGTCGCTGGAGAGTTTCAATCAAATTGTGTCGCAGCACGATTTATGGGAACACTTCTCCAGGCTGCTTATTTATACCGCCTCGCGTGTGTACGAACATTGCGCACAAATATCGCAAATGTCCGCTTACGATATCATCCGCTTTCAGCTTGTTGAACTGATGCAGGAGCCGGACGCCGTACGGCAAAATACAACGGCGGCAGCCTACATCAAAAGCCGGACGTATCTTTCACGTAGCGGAATTATGCGTATTCTGTCGGAACTGCGGACCGGCAAGTACATCACCATGGAGCGCGGCGTGCTGCTTGAAATTCACCATCTGCCACGCAAATATTGATTGCCACCGTGCCTGTCCCGGCGAGAAACGCTATAATTAGCCAGGTTATTTTTAAGGTTACCGGCTACCATGTCCCTTCCAGAAAAGTCTCACCGTGGCTCGCCCTACGCACAAGAGCTTATTTCTCACTTACTGCCTGATTGCACAACGCGACGCACCGCTCGCGGTGAGCGGCTCGATCTTCAGATCAACGGTCAGGGAATGTGCTATTTAATTCTTGAGGGGACGGTCGCTATCTACAGAAGAAGCGACGACATGATGCTCTCCACGGCCCGCAGCCCCGCCCTTTTCGGTCTCGCTAATCTGACAGATATCTATTTCAATGATTACTTGAAGACCGTTAGCCCGTGCCTGATAGGAACACTCACCACCGAACGGGTGAATGAGATTATCAAGGAAAAGGCGCTATGGGGGCTGCTCTCGAAACAACTGATGTTTGTCTATAGCCGGCTTTATAACAACGTGATGCCGCAGGGCGCACCGACGGCGTATGAGATGATTCGCCAGCAGCTCATAAAGCTGATGGAGGAAGATGAAAGTTATCGCAGCAGCGTAACGGCGGAAAGGTATATTCGGGAGAAAACCCAGCTCTCCCGCAGCGGCGTAATGCGTATTCTGGCGGATTTAAAAACCGGCGGCTTTATTGAAATAGAAGAAGGCCGACTCATCAGGATCAACAAGCTTCCCGCCCGATACTGAATTCCAGGCACAAAAAAGGCCGCACTCGCGGCCTGTTCAACAACACTCACTCAATGGACGTGAACGCCCAACCGCCAGGCAAAGTAGATCTCTTCTTTCAGTTCATTCGAAGAGAGCGCCAGCAGATCCGTGAACTCCAGCTCAAGCTGTTTCAGCTTTTTCAGGTACTGCGCCGGAGACAGGTTGCTCTTATCGCGACGTAAATATTCAATTGCCAGCTGTGTTGGGGTTATTTCAGTATCCATGATGTCCTCGCTTATGTACAAATCCTGGCCAGTATATCACAACGCGCTGGCTAGTTTTTGACCAAAGGCAATTCATCTGAAAACTTTACACGACCGCCGTCGTCAGACGCGACGAGCAGCACAGGCGATCCTGCTCGTCGAGAATATCAATCTGCCACACCTGGTGGCGGCTACCAGCGTGCAGCGCGCGGCAGATACCGCGCACGCGCCCGCTGCGCACCGAGCGAATGTGGTTGGCATTCACCTCAAGCCCGACCACCTTCTGTTCGCCTTCGGTGCAGAGATATCCCGCGACGGAGCCCAGAGTTTCCGCCAGCACGACGGAAGCCCCGCCGTGCAACAGGCCAAACGGTTGATGGGTGCGACTATCGACAGGCATCGTCGCCTCCAGATCGTCTTCCCCAATGCGGGTGAACTGGATATCCAGCAGCCCCACCATATTCCCCTCGCCCATGGCGTTTAGCGCCTGCAGCGTGACGGCACGTTTCCAGATCATCCAATTATCTCCAGTAAAGCCTGTAATGGGTGGCGTACGCCGTTACCCTCAACCCGTTTCACCTGGCTGCGGCAGGAGTAGCCCGTCGCCAGGCAGCGGTTTCTTGGCAATCGCTGCATCGCCTGATGCCACGACAGCTCATAGATGCCGAGCGAGTTGGCGTGGTTTTTCACCTCGTGGCCGTAGGTGCCCGCCATGCCGCAACAGCCCACACTGACGCTCTCCAGCTTCGCGCCGAAACGCGCAAAAATAGACGCCCATTGCGCCGGGGCGCCGGGCAGCGCCGTCACTTCCGTACAGTGTCCGAACAGATACCACGGTTCACCGCCAGCCTCCTGAATGGCCTTCTCTTCCAGGGCTGCCGGCAGCCACTCGTGCACCAGCATGACGTGGAAATCGCCGCGCTTATCACCCAGCGTCTGCTTGTATTCATCGCGATAGCAAAGCACCAGCGCCGGATCGACGCCGACCATCGGCATCCCAAGTTCGGCGATCCGGTTGAGAAAATCAGCGGTTTTTTGCGCCGTTTTCGCAAAGCGGTTCAGGAAGCCTTTAATGTGCTGCGCCTTGCCGTTTGGCGAGAACGGCAGCACTACCGGCTGGTAGCCCAGTTTTTCAACCAGGCGGATGAAGTCAGCGACCACCTGCGCGTCGTAGTAGCTGGTGAACGGATCCTGGACCACCAAAACCACCTTCGCTTTTTGCTCAGGAGTAAGCGCTTCGAGCTGTTCCAGGGTCATGTTCGCCGAGCGGTGGCCGACGAGCTGGCGCTGCAGCGACGGCACCGACAGCAACGGCAGATCGACCATGCCGATATGCTTTTCGGAAAGCTTGCGCACCAGCGGCTGATTGATAAAGAAGTTAAAGGTCTTCGGCGCGCGCGCCATCAGCGGCGCGTAGCTTTCCACCGTCGCCACCAGATGATCGCGCACCGGGCGCAGATAGCGGGTGTGGTAGAGCTGCAGGAAGCGCGAGCGGAATTCCGGCACGTCGATTTTAATCGGGCACTGGGTAGAGCAGGCTTTACAGGCCAGACAGCCGGACATCGCCTCTTTCACCTCATGGGAGAAATCATACTCGCCCTTATTGGCATGCCAGCTGTTGCGGGTGCGCTCAATCAGCGAGCGCAGGCTGGCCCGTTTTTCCGGCAGCTCCTGCTCCAGCTTCAGGGGATCGACGCCGCGGTCCGCCAGCAGACGCAGCCACTCTCGCACCAGCGTCGCACGCCCTTTCGGCGAGTGAATGCGGTTGCTGGTGATTTTCATTGACGGGCACATCGGGCTTTTCACGTCAAAGTTAAAGCACAGGCCGTTGCCGTTACACTCCATCGCGCCGCGCCAGGACGAGCGCACCGCAATCGGGATCTGTCTGTCATACGTACCGCGCTTAACGGCATCCACCTGGAGCATCGGCGCGTCCACCCCTTCAGGCGGGCAGATTTTCCCCGGATTGAGGCGGTTATCCGGGTCGAACGCCGCTTTAACCTTGCGCAGCTCCGCGTAAAGCTGCTCCCCGAAGAACGCCGGGCTGTATTCCGCGCGGAACCCTTTCCCGTGCTCCCCCCACAGCAGACCGCCGTATTTGGCGGTCAAGGCAACGACGTCGTCGGAGATCTGCTTCATCAGGATCTCCTGCTGCGGGTCGCACATGTCCAGCGCCGGACGCACGTGAAGCACCCCGGCATCGACGTGGCCGAACATGCCGTAGCTCAGACCGTGGCTGTCCAGCAGGGCGCGAAACTCGACGATATAATCCGCCAGATGCTCAGGCGGCACGCAGGTATCTTCGGCAAAGGGAATCGGCTTCGCCGCTCCTTTCGCATTGCCAAGCAGGCCCACGGCTTTTTTACGCATGGCGTAAATACGCTCGATACCGGCCAGATCGTGACAAAGCTGCCAGCCAATCACGCCGCCTTCGCCATGAGCAATCAGCTCATCCAGGCGCTGGCAGAGCGTCGTCACCTGGCTTTCAATCAGCTCCGCGTCATCACCGGCAAATTCCACGATGTTGAGGCCAAGCATCTCTTTGTCCGGCACGTCGGTAATCAGCTCGCGCACGGAGTGCCAGACGATATCTTCCCGCGCCAGATTCAGCACCTTAGAGTCGACGGTTTCCACCGACAGCGCCTGCGCTTCCACCATAAACGGCGCATTGCGCAGCGCGGAGTCGAAGGAGTCATATTTGACGTTCACCAGGCGACGCACCTTCGGCAGGCGGGTGATATCCAGCCGCGCCTCGGTAATAAACGCCAGCGTTCCTTCGGAGCCGGTTAGCACGCGGGTTAAATCAAACTGCGTCAGGTCGTCGTTAAACACGTGGCGCAGGTCGTAGCCCGTTAAGAAGCGGTTCAGTTTGGGGAATTTGTCGAGAATAAGCTGGCGGTTGTCACGGCAGCGCTCCAGCACGGTGCGGTAGATGCGCCCGCTGGTGGTGTTATCTTTACCCAGCGTTTCCGCCAGTTCGACCGGCATCGGCTGGGTATCAAGGATATCGCCGCCTAACAATACTGCCCGCACGCCCAGCACGTGATCGGAGGTTTTACCGTAGACCAGCGACCCCTGCCCGGAGGCATCGGTGTTGATCATCCCCCCGATGGTTGCTCGGTTGCTGGTGGAGAGTTCAGGGGCAAAAAAGTAACCGTAAGGCTTGAGGTACTGGTTAAGCTGATCTTTGATAACGCCCGCCTCAACCCGCACCCATCCCTCTTCGGGGTTGATCTCAATGATGCGGTTCATATAGCGCGACATATCAATAATGATGCCCTGGTTCAGCGCCTGACCGTTGGTTCCGGTGCCACCGCCGCGCGGTGTGAAGACCAGAGAGGCAAACCGCTCCTGCGTTGCCAGCCGGGCGATAAGCGCCACGTCGGCCGTGGAACGAGGGAAAACGACCGCATCGGGAAGAAGCTGGTAGATACTGTTATCGGTTGCCATCGTCAGCCTGTCGGCATAGTTCGTGGCGGTATCACCTGTAAAACCCTGTTGCTCCAGTGCCTGCAAAAAATTAAGCACCAGCTGAACGACGCCAGGTGCCTGAGAAATCTGTGGGATCATTACTGTCGACCCTAATTAGAGTTGTGGGAATCGTTTGCGTGTATCTTAAAAGTTTTATCACATTTTTTTCTTATAATCTCTGCTGAATTACAGGCAGAATTCGCCTGTCAAAAACCGCTGCGATCGCTAATGATTAGAGAGACGCGGTTTTCCGTTCCCGCCAGTGGTACTGGCGTTCTTTTAAGGAAAGTTTCATTTATGGTCAATCTTCGCCAGCCCAGGGATGTTGCGCAAATTTTGCTGTCGGTGCTGTTCCTGGCCCTCATGATTATTGCGTGTCTGTGGATTGTTCAACCCTTTATTCTTGGCTTCGCATGGGCCGCGACCGTTGTCGTTGCCACGTGGCCTCTGCTGCTGCGTTTGCAGAAGCTGCTGTTCGGCCGCCGCGGGTTAGCGGTGCTGGTCATGACGCTCCTGCTGTTCCTGCTGTTTATTATTCCGATTGCGTTGCTGGTAAACAGCCTTGTCGACTCCAGCGGCCCGGTGATCCGCGCCGTGACAAGCGGCGACCTGACGCTGCCGGACCTCGGCTGGCTGAACAGCATTCCGGTCGTGGGCGCTAAACTTTACAGCGGCTGGCATAGCCTGCTGGAGATGGGCGGCAGCGCGCTGATGGCGAAAGTGCGTCCGTATATTGGCACCACCACCACCTGGTTTGTCGGTCAGGCCGCACATATCGGCCGCTTTATGATGCACTGTACCCTGATGCTGGTCTTCAGCGCCCTGCTTTACTGGCGCGGTGAGCAGGTGGCTTTAGGCGTTCGTCACTTTGCCACCCGCCTGGCGGGAAAACGCGGTGACGCCGCGGTGCTGCTGGCCGCGCAGGCCGTGCGCGCGGTCGCCCTGGGCGTCGTGGTGACGGCGCTGGTGCAGGCGGTGCTGGGCGGTATCGGCCTGGCGATTTCCGGCGTACCGTACGCCACCGTCTTTACCGTAGTCATGCTGATGACCTGCCTTGCACAACTGGGGCCGCTGCTGGTACTGGTTCCGAGCATTATCTGGCTTTACTGGACGGGTGATACCACGTGGGGAACGGTTCTGCTGGTCTGGAGCTGCGTGGTTGGCACCATGGATAACGTGATTCGCCCCATTCTCATCCGCATGGGTGCGGACCTGCCGCTGATCCTAATCCTCTCCGGGGTTATCGGCGGGTTAATTGCTTTCGGGATGATCGGTCTGTTCATTGGCCCGGTGCTGCTTGCCGTTACCTGGCGTCTGTTCTCCGCCTGGGTTCATGAAGTGCCGCCGCCTGGAACCGACCCGGACGTGATTCTGAGCGAGCTGGAAGAGCTGGAAGAAAAGAATACCCATTAAGCCTTGTTGCCGGGTGACGCTTACGCTTACCCGGCCTACATTATCCCGCACAATACTTTAACACTGCTAAAGTATTTATTCGTTGCACACTGGTCAGACCCGCCATTTCAGCATTAAGTCCGCTATTATTCTCAAGAAATCTTTACGTCTCTTTAACTATTGAGACGAATCTGATCGACGCTAAAAATTACAATGCCTACTATTAGCTCACGGTTATAAATCAACACCTTGATTTATAAGCATGGAAATCCCCTGAGTGAAACAACGAATTGCTGTGTGTAGTCTTTGCCCATCTCCCACGATGGGCTTTTTTTTATCCTGACTACGCGCGCTTAACCTCACAGGTACTAAGCATCCGCCACTCAGCAGGCAGCACCCGCGTTTCCCCCGTCACATTGACCGTCACCGCCTGGCGGATATCCGCCGACGATGCGCCAATCTGCAGTTCAAACTCGCCCGGCTCAACGATGCGCTTGCCGTCACGGCGGGTGAAGTTGAACATCTCAACCGGCAGCGTGAAGGTGAGCGTGGCGGTTTCGCCCGGCGAGAGCATGACGCGCTGGAAGGCCTTAAGCTCCTGAAGCGGGCGCACCTGGGTGGCGACCTTGTCCCGCACGTAGACCTGCACCACCTCGCTGCCGCTGCGCTCGCCGGTATTGGTGATAGCCACGCTTAGCGTCACCTCGCCGTCAACCGGCGCGCTGGTTTCAGCTACGCGGGCAGCCCCCCAGCTAAACGTCGTCCAGCCGAGGCCGAAGCCAAACGGATAACGTGAACCGAAGTGGAACGCAAACGGCGTGCCGCCGCTTTTGAGCTTGTGATTGTAGTAATACGGCATGGCCCCGGCGCTTTTCGGCACGCTCACCACCAGACGCCCCTGCGGCTCAGCGCGTCCCGTTAGCACGTCCGCGATCGCCCAGCCCCCTTCCTGCCCGGGCGCCCACGCCACGATCAGCGCTGCAATCTTATCCTCCAGCCCCTGTAGGTTGTACGGACGGCCGCCGGTCATCACGACAATCACCGGTTTGCCCGTCGCCACCAGCGCGTCCAGCAGCTGTTGCTGCACGCCCGGCAGATTCAGGGAGTCGGTGTCGGAACCTTCCCCCACGGTTCCGCTCTGGAACAGCCCGGCAAGATCGCCCACGCAGGCCACCACCACGTCACTCTCCTGCGCCGCGTTCACGGCCTCGGGGATCAATGCAGTACTGTGCGAGACCGGCGATTGCTGCATCGGCTTACCGCCGCTATCGCCCGGGAAGACCGGCGCACCCGCCATCCGTTTCTCGATGATGTGACACCCTTTGGCATAGCGGACGTTCGATGCCCCGAGATACTGCTCTAGCGCCGCGCGCGGGGTGGTGACCTGCGAGGTCTCTTCCACCATATCGCTGATGATCAGATGTACCGGGAAGCTGTAGCCGCTCAGTAACGCCAGCGGATCGTCTGCCGTCGGCCCCACAAGCGCCACGCGGGGCTTACCGCCGAGCGGTAAAATGCCGTTGTTTTCCAGCAGCGTGACCGATTTTGTCGCCACCTCTCGCGCGATCTGTCGGGTCAAATCATTTTGCAGATCGATACCGTTTTCATCTGCGTACGGGTTTTCAAACAGGCCCAGACGGAATTTCTCCGTCAGCACGCGCGCCACGATCTCATCCACTTTGGCCATAGAGATCAGCCCGCGCTCAACGGCGTCCGCCAGATGGCGTGCGCAGTCATCTTTCGGCAGCTCGACGTCCAGCCCGGCGTTAAAGGCCAGCGCGGCGGATTCGGCCGCATCGTGGGACACACCGTGATGCTGGTGCAGCAGGCTGACGCCGCCGTAATCCGCGACAATAATTCCGTCGAAGCCCCACTGTTCGCGCAGGACGGTGGTCAGCAGGAAGCTGTCGCTGTGCCCCGGCTGATTGTCGATATCGTGGTAGGCGGGCATCACCGACCCGGCATTGGCCAGTTTCACCGCCATTTCAAACGGCAGCAGGAAGGTATCGTTCAGCTCGCTAAACCCGAGGTGCACCGGCGCATGGTTGCGTGCCCCTTCGCTAAACGAGTGGCCAACGTAATGTTTCAGGGTCGCCAGCAGATCGCGTTTATCACCCTGTAATCCTCTGACGTAGGCGGTCGCCATCACCCCCACCAGCCAGGGATCTTCCCCGAAGGTCTCTTCGGTTCGCCCCCACCGGACGTCGCGGGAAACGTCCAGCACCGGGGCCAGCCCCTGCTGACAGCCGACGGAACGCGCCTCTTTACCGATCTGCTCTGCCGCGCGCTGCACCAGCTCCGGGTCCCAGGTCGAGCCGTAGTTGAGCGAGGACGGGAACAGCGTGGCGTCTTTGCACAGCAGCCCCACCAGGCACTCCTCGTGGAACAGCGCCGGAATGCCGAGACGCGTCTCTTCCATCATCATGCGCTGCAGGCGGTTAGCCGCGCGCACCCCGGTTTTCGCGTCAACGATGTGGGTGCCGAGCGGACGGGTGATCTGCCCGACGCCCAGTTTTAGCCGTTCGCTCAGCGCCGCCTGCTCGCTGACGCCGGCGAATTCGTCGCTCAAATCGCTGCGCTCCCGGTGGTTACCGTTTTCATCGAGGATCAGCCAGTAGGCGTGCATCTGGGCGAACTTCTCTTCCGGGGTCATGCATGCCAGTAAATCAGCGACGCGCTCGTGCACGGGACGTCCCGCGTCCTTATAGATAGCAGTCATATTTTACTCCTGTAGTGCGGAAGGGGTTGCCGGGCTGAGCTGCTCCGCGTCGGGTCTTACCTCACGCTTGCTGGCCAGCTCCCGGGCGATGGAATCCACCAGCCGGCTGTTGAGCTTGTAGATGGAAAGCAGTGCTACCATGCAGAGGAACAGCGCGCACGGAATAAGGGTGAACAGCGCGTTGATGGTGGAGAGCACGTGTGGCGCCTGGGCTGCCTGGCCCGGGGCGTAATCCACCATGCCGAGCACCCAGCCGACCACCGCCCCGCCCAGCGCCAGGCCAAACTTGATGGCGAACAGTGCGGTAGAGAAGACCAGCCCGTCCAGACGGCGGCCGCTGCGATGCTCTTCGTAGTCGACCACATCAGAGAACATGGTCCACTGGAGCGGCGTGGTGAGGTTTTGAATAAAGCTAAAGATAATGTTAAGGCCAAAGATTAGCCACACCTGCGAAGGCGGCAGGAAGAAAATCAGCGCGCCGAAAATGACGAAGGACATTATCGTCCACTGATAAGCGCGTACGCGGTCAAATTTCCCCAGCAGGCGTTCAGATAATAACGCGCCGCTTAGCGAGGCCACCATGCCAGAAACAATAAAGGCAAAAACCAGCTCCGGGCGCAACAGTACATAGTTGACGTAATACATGGTGGCAGAGCCGCGCGTCACCACCGCCGTTAACAGCAAAATATTAAACACAAACACAATGCGCCACTGGCTGTTACCGGCCAGCAGTTTTAAATCGGTGAGCATGGAACCGGAGGTATCATTGCGCGGGGAATAACGTTCGCGGGTCATCAGGAAACAGCAAAAGAACAGCACAATTCCCAGCAGCCCCATCAGGCTCATAGCAAAGAAATAGCCTTTCTGCACGTTGCCCTGGCCCAACAATGAGACCAGCGGCAGAGCGATAACCGTTACGATCAACCCGCCAATAAATGACAGGCCAAAACGCCAGGACTGCAGGGAGTGACGCTCGCGCGGATCCAGCGTCAGCGCGCCCGGCATGGCGCAGTAAGGCACGTTAATGGCGGAGTAAATCAGACTTAAAATCGCGTAGGTCACGCAGGCATAAACGATTTTTGCCGTCGGCCCGACGTCCGGTACGTAGAAGGTAATAAGGCAGCTTACGCCAAAGGGAATAGCAAACCACAGCAGCCAGGGACGGAAACGGCCGTGACGCGTCTGCGTGCGGTCAACCAGCGCGCCAATACACGGGTCGACAAACGCATCGACCACACGCACCACTAAAAACATGGTACCCATGATCGCGGCAGGCAAACCAAAAACGTCGGTATAGAAATAAGCAAGAAATAATGTGGCCGTTTGCCAGACCAGCGCGCTGGCCATATCACCTAAGCCATAACCTATTTTATCTTTGGTACGCAATACAGAGGAGAGTGTCATTGTTATTTGCCTTTTTATCAGGTTAAAACGTATTTCAACCAGTTGCGCATCATCTGAAGGGAAATGCGCAGTAAGGCTCAAGTATTAGCAACGCGTTGCGCACTAACAATTGTCTTAATTAACAGACAAATTATGATATTTGGTTTTTTAGATTATTTGTGATGGTGAGCAAATTTGAGGTGAAATAAAAAAGGCGAGGAATAAAATCCTCGCCTTTTTGCGATCGTGTTGCCGTTACTTGTTCAGTTCCGCCAGGCTCAGCCAGGTTTGCACTACCGTGTCCGGGTTCAGGGAGAGGCTGTCAATCCCCTCTTCCATCAGCCAGGCGGCAAAGTCTTCATGGTCGGATGGACCCTGACCGCAAATCCCGACGTATTTACCCTGCTTCTTCGCCGCGCGGATGGACATGGAAAGCAGCGCTTTCACCGCCTCGTTACGCTCGTCGAAGAGCTCAGAAACCACGCCGGAGTCGCGGTCCAGGCCCAGCGTCAGCTGAGTCATGTCGTTCGAGCCGATAGAGAAGCCGTCGAAGTGCTCCAGGAACTGCTCGGCCAGCAGGGCGTTGGACGGGATCTCACACATCATGATGATCTTCAGCCCATTTTCGCCGCGCTTCAGGCCCTGACGCGCCAGCTCGTCCACCACCGCTTTCGCCTGATCCACGGTACGCACGAACGGGATCATAATTTCGACGTTGGTCAGCCCCATGTCGTTGCGCACGCGTTTCACCGCCTCGCACTCCAGCGCGAAGCAGTCGCGGAAGCTGTCGGACACGTAGCGTCCGGCCCCGCGGAAGCCCAGCATCGGGTTCTCTTCTTCCGGCTCGTAGCGCTCGCCGCCGACCAGGTTGGCGTATTCGTTAGACTTAAAGTCAGACAGACGCACTATCACCCGTTTCGGATAGAAGGCGGCACCCAGCGTGGCGATCCCTTCGGTCAGACGACCGACGTAGAACTCTTTCGGCGAGTCGTAGCCTTTCATCATCTCGCGGATTTCGTTCTGCAGCTTCGTGTCCTGGTCGTCAAACTCCAGCAGCGCGCGCGGGTGAACGCCGATCATGCGGTTAATGATGAATTCCAGACGTGCCAGACCAACGCCTTCGTTCGGCAGGCAGGCGAAGTCAAACGCGCGGTCCGGGTTACCGACGTTCATCATGATCTTCAGCGGCAGATCCGGCATGGTATCCACGCTGGAGCTCTTCACGCTGAAGTCGAGGATATCTGCGTAGACGTAGCCGGTGTCGCCTTCGGCACAGGAGACGGTCACGTTCTGTCCGTCCTTCATGCGCTCGGTAGCATCACCGCAACCGACAACCGCAGGAATACCCAGTTCGCGGGCAATGATCGCCGCGTGACAGGTACGGCCGCCGCGGTTGGTGACGATAGCCGACGCTTTCTTCATGATCGGTTCCCAGTCCGGGTCGGTCATGTCGGTCACCAGCACGTCGCCTGGCTCAATACGGTTCATCTCGCTGATGTCGTGGATCACTTTGACCGGACCGGCACCGATGCGGTGACCGATGGCGCGGCCTTCCGCCACGATTTTACCCTGCGCGTGCAGCGTATAACGCTCCATTACCTGACCGCGTGAGCGGACGGTTTCCGGGCGCGCCTGAACGATAAACAGCTTGCCGGTGTTCCCGTCTTTCGCCCATTCGATATCCATCGGACGGCCATAGTGTTTCTCAATCTGCACCGCCTGCTTCGCCAGCTCCTGCACTTCGGCGTCGGTCAGGGAGAAGCGGTCGCGCTGCTCCTGCGGCACATCTTCAATCTTAACCTGCTTGCCATGCTCCTGGGTTGGGGCATAAATCATGCGGATTTTTTTCGAGCCCATGGTGCGGCGCACCACCGCCGGACGGCCCGCGGCAAGCGTAGGCTTGTGTACGTAGAATTCGTCAGGGTTCACCGCGCCCTGCACGACCATCTCACCCAGGCCCCACGCGGAGGTGATGAACACCACCTGGTCGAAGCCGGATTCGGTATCAATGGAGAACATCACGCCGGAGGAACCCACGTCCGAGCGCACCATGCGCTGCACGCCCGCGGAGAGCGCCACGCCGCGATGGTCATAGCCCTGGTGCACGCGATAGGAGATGGCGCGGTCGTTGAACAGGGAAGCAAATACGTGCTTCACCGCCACCAGCACCGCATCGTAGCCCTGAACGTTCAGGAAGGTTTCCTGCTGTCCGGCAAACGACGCGTCCGGCATGTCTTCTGCGGTCGCAGAAGAACGTACGGCAAAGGAGGCCTGCGCGTCGTCAGCGGAGAGCTGGTTGTACGCGTCATGGATAGCTTTTTCCAGTTCCGGCTGGAAAGGTGTGTCGATGATCCACTGGCGGATCTGTGCCCCGGCTTTGGCAAGCTCGGTGACGTCATCAATATCCGTTTTATCCAGCAGGTCGTAAATGCGCTGGTTTACACCGCTCTGGTCTAAAAACAGGTTAAACGCGTCGGCGGTCGTGGCAAACCCGTTTGGTACGGAGACACCCATACCGGACAGATTTGTAATCATTTCACCCAGGGAGGCATTTTTGCCCCCAACTCTGTCTACATCATTCATGCCGAGTTGGTTATACCAAAGCACCAGCGGTGACGAGCCATTGTTGGACATCGAAACAATCCTTTTGTGATATTTGATCGGAGTAAGTAACACCTGACTACGTATTTATACTGGCATAATTATTTGCGCTAAAAAAACGGTGAATCGTGTAAGCAATTTAAATTTTAACTTTTCGGATAGTTTCCCACCAGCCAATAAGCTGATGATTCCTCTATATTCAGCCAGAAACCACAAAAATAAAGTCGCTATTTGAAAAATGAAATCCGCTTTTCAGGAAAATCAAAAACATCATTTCATTTTAAATTCAGATAACTTCTTTGCTGTGCAATTAACTTTTTTAATTTATGCTTTCAGACAATTAGGTCCGATATTCAGGGTGGGTAAAATGGATAATGCTGTCGATCGTCACGTTTTTTATATTTCTGATGGTACGGCGATCACCGCCGAGGTGCTGGGCCACGCGGTGATGTCGCAATTCCCCGTTTCGATTAACAGCATCACGCTGCCGTTTGTGGAAAATGAGAGCCGTGCCAAAGCGGTGAAGGACCAGATTGACGCCATCTTCCAGCAGACCGGCGTGCGCCCGCTGGTGTTCTACTCCATCGTTATTCCTGAGATTCGCCACATCATTTTGCAAAGTGAAGGCTTTTGCCAGGATATCGTGCAGGCGCTGGTGGCCCCGCTCCAGAGCGAACTGAAGCTTGACCCGACGCCTATCGCCCACCGCACTCACGGGCTGAACCCCGGCAACCTGACCAAATATGACGCGCGTATTGCCGCCATCGACTACACCCTGGCGCACGACGACGGGATCTCGCTGCGCAACCTCGACCAGGCGCAGGTGATTTTGCTCGGCGTGTCGCGCTGCGGCAAAACGCCAACCAGCCTCTACCTGGCGATGCAGTTCGGCATTCGCGCCGCCAACTACCCGTTTATTGCTGACGATATGGATAACCTGGTGCTGCCCGCCGCCCTTAAGCCGCTGCAGCACAAGCTGTTCGGCCTGACGATTAACCCGGAACGTCTCGCGGCGATCCGCGAAGAGCGCCGCGAGAACAGCCGCTACGCCTCGATGCGCCAGTGCCGGATGGAGGTCTCCGAAGTGGAAGCCCTGTACCGCAAAAACCAGATCCCGTGGCTGAACAGCACGAACTATTCGGTAGAAGAGATCGCCACCAAAATTCTCGACATCATGGGGCTTAACCGCCGCATGTACTAATAAGCTAGTACATTAGCTCAGATTCATGTATCATCCTTTTCAACAGCGGGGCGGTGTCGCCCCGAACTTGAAATCAGCAGGGATTGGTTTAATGTGATGCCCATCACTTCCCGGTAGTCTGCCGATGAAGCAAAAATTTTCTGAGACAAGTCATGAATAAAACCGATGAACTCCGCACGGCGCGCATAGACAGCCTGGTCACCCCGGCTGAACTGGCCGAGCGGCACCCCGTTTCCGCCGCGGTCGCGGAACATGTGACGGCCTCCCGCCGCCGCATTGAAAAAATCCTCAATGGTGAAGACAAGCGTCTTCTGGTGGTGATTGGGCCCTGCTCCATCCACGATCTGGATGCCGCGATGGATTATGCAAAACGACTTCAGGTGCTGCGGGAAAAATACCAGCATCGCCTTGAGATTGTGATGCGCACCTACTTTGAAAAACCGCGTACCGTGGTGGGCTGGAAGGGGCTGATTTCCGACCCTGACCTTAACGGCAGCTATCGCGTGAACCACGGCATCGAGCTGGCGCGCAAGCTGCTGTTGCAGGTCAACGAGCTGGGCGTGCCGACGGCCACCGAGTTTCTCGACATGGTGACCGGGCAGTTTATCGCCGATCTGATCAGCTGGGGCGCGATTGGCGCGCGCACTACCGAAAGCCAAATCCACCGCGAGATGGCCTCAGCCCTCTCCTGTCCGGTCGGCTTCAAAAACGGGACCGACGGCAACACCCGGATTGCGGTCGATGCGATCCGCGCCTCGCGTGCCAGCCATATGTTCCTGTCGCCGGACAAGAACGGCCATATGACCATCTACCAGACCAGCGGTAACCCGTATGGGCATATCATTATGCGCGGCGGGAAGAAGCCTAATTACCATGCACAAGACATCGCTGCCGCCTGTGAAACGCTGGCCGAATTCGACCTGCCGGAACATCTGGTGGTAGATTTCAGCCACGGCAACTGCCAGAAGCAGCATCGCCGCCAGCTTGACGTCTGCGATGAGGTCTGTCAGCAGATCCGCAGCGGCTCGACCGCCGTTGCCGGGATCATGGCCGAAAGCTTTATCAAAGAAGGCACGCAGAAAATCGTTGCCGGACAGCAGATGGTATACGGTCAGTCGATCACCGACCCGTGCCTGAGCTGGGAAGACAGCGAGCTGCTGCTGGAGAAGCTGGCAGCGGCGGTTGATTCTCGCTTCTGATGTTATTGTCGGGTGGCGCTGCGCTTACCCGACCTACGGTTCGCGCCCTTCTTCCTCTCCCCGTGGGAGAGGGTTGGGGTGAGGGCATCAGGCCGCATCGCCTCCCCCTGAATTTGATCCCGTCACACAATTTTCACAAAAACGCTTGCCGTGAATTTGCAGTTTATTGATAATGATTATCATTGTTACATTGATTGTTATTTATAAACATTATGTCACCGACCGATAACAGCGCGGCAACGCCAGTAAAAACACTCACAGCGCCATCCCCTGCTTCCACCGATCGCCGCATCGACAGCAAAAGCCTGTTGGGTGAGGAAGGCCGGGTGATTATCGAGCATGACGGCCAGCAGTATCTGCTGCGCCAGACGAATGCCGGAAAACTGATCCTCACAAAATAAACCAAAACTTTCGCCAGCCACCCAGGTGATCCCCAGGCAGCCAGCGCTTTCGATACTTTATGGAGAGTTGCTATGCTACACCTGCATAACGCACGTTTACGCCCGTCCCTTCTGGCGCTGGCGATTGTCAGCACCCTGCCTGGCGCCGCGTTTGCTGCCGCAGATGAAATAACCGTCACCGCCACAGGCAACGCCCGTAGCGCCTTCGAAGCCCCGATGATGGTGAGCGTGGTTGACGCCACCGCCCCGGAAAAACAGACCGCCAGCTCTGCCGCCGACCTGCTGCGCAACGTGCCCGGTCTGACGCTGGACGGCACCGGCCGCACTAACGGTCAGGACGTTAACCTGCGCGGCTACGACCGCCGCGGCGTTCTGGTGCTGGTCGACGGCGTGCGCCAGGGTACCGACACCGGGCACCTCAACAGCACGTTCCTCGATCCGGCGCTGATTAAACGTATTGAAGTGGTGCGTGGTCCGTCTGCGCTGCTCTACGGCAGCGGCGCGCTGGGTGGCGTCATCTCCTATGACACCGTCGACGCCAAAGAGCTGCTGGAACCGGGCAAAAACAGCGGTTATCGCGTGTTTGGTACCGGCGCAACGGGGGACCACAGCCTCGGCCTGGGGGCCAGCGCCTATGGCCGTACCGATACCCTGGACGGCCTGGTATCGTGGTCCAGCCGCGACCGCGGCGATATCCGCCAGAGCGACGGTGCGACGGCGCCGAACGACGAATCCATCAATAACATGCTGGCGAAAGGCAGCTGGAAAATCGACCAGGCCCAGACGCTCAGCGGCGCTCTGCGCTACTACAACAACGCCGCGCAGGAGCCGAAAAACCCGCAAACCTCTGATGCCAATAGCAGCAACCCGATGACCGACCGCTCCACCATCCAGCGCGATGCGCAGGTTGGCTACCACATTGCGCCGGAAGGATACGACTGGCTGAACGCCGATGCGAAGGTTTACTGGTCCGAAGCGCGCATTAATGCCCAGAACATCGACAACACCGGCGAGTTCCGCAAGCAAACCACCAAAGGCGGCAAGGTGGAAAACCGTACCCGCCTGTTCAGCGACTCTTTTGCCTCTCACCTGCTGACCTACGGCGGAGAATATTATCGTCAGGAGCAGCGTCCGGGCGGTGCCACGACCGGCTTCCCGGAGGCGAAAATCGACTTCAGCTCCGGCTGGCTGCAGGATGAAATCACCCTGCGCGATCTGCCCGTCACCCTTCTGGGTGGCACGCGCTATGACAACTACCGCGGCAGCAGCAATGGCTACGACGATGTCGATGCCGATAAATGGTCCTCCCGCGCCGGGTTAACCGTCAGCCCCACCGACTGGCTGATGCTGTTCGGATCTTACGCGCAGGCCTTCCGCGCGCCGACCATGGGAGAAATGTATAACGACGCCAAACATTTCTCCATTGGCCGCTTCTACACCAACTACTGGGTGCCGAACCCGAACCTGCGCCCGGAAACCAACGAAACGCAGGAGTTTGGTTTTGGCCTGCGCTTTGACGATCTGATGCTCGCCAACGACGCGCTGGAGTTTAAGGCCAGCTATTTCGATACCAAAGCCAAAGACTATATCTCCACAACCGTCGATTTTGCCGCCGCGACCACCATGTCGTACAACGTTCCGAACGCCAAAATCTGGGGCTGGGACGTGATGGCAAAATACTCGGCCGATCTGTTTAGCCTCGACGTGGCCTATAACCGCACCCGCGGGAAAGATACCGATACGGGCGAGTACATCTCCAGCATTAACCCGGATACCGTTACCAGCAAGCTGGACGTTCCGGTGGCGCAAAGCGGTTTCTCCGTGGGCTGGATCGGCACCTTTGCCGATCGCTCAACCCACGTCAGCAGCAGCTACAGCAAGCAACCGGGCTATGCGGTTAACGATTTCTACGTCAGCTATAAGGGCCAGGAGCAGCTCAAGGGCGTCACCACCACGCTGGTGCTCGGCAACGCCTTTGATAAGGAGTACTGGTCTCCACAGGGTATTCCGCAGGACGGTCGTAACGGCAAGATTTTCGTAAGCTATCAGTGGTAATTCCCTTCGGGGCCACTCTTCAGAAGGATAAGACAATGCATCACTACGCACGCTGGCTTGAGCTAAAAGAAGAAAATCCGGGTAAGTATGCGCGAGACATCGCAGGGTTAATGAACATCAGCGAAGCGGAGCTGACCTTTTCCCGAGTGGGCCATGACGCCTGGCGACTGCGCGGCGAAATCCGCGATATTCTGGGCGCGCTGGAAGCCGTGGGTGAAACCAAGTGCATCTGCCGCAACGAGTATGCCGTTCACGAGCAGGTGGGCAGCTTCACCAACCAACACCTGAACGGCCACGCCGGGCTGGTGCTGAACCCTCGCGCGCTGGATCTGCGCCTGTTCCTCAACCAATGGGCGAGCGCGTTTCACCTCAGCGAAACCACCGCCCGCGGCGAGCGACAGAGCATTCAGTTCTTCGATCGTCAGGGCGATGCGGTGCTGAAGGTCTACACCACGGACAACACCGACCTCGCCGCCTGGGGCGACGTGCTGACCCGCTTTATCTTTGCCGATAACCCGCCGCTTGAGCTGAGCGCTGGGGATGTCCCGGCTCACGCCGAAAACGCGGATGCCGCTCTGGTGGACAAGGAGTGGCGCGCCATGACCGACGTGCATCAGTTCTTCAGGCTGCTCAAGCGCCACAATCTCAGCCGTCAGCAGGCGTTTCGCCTGGTGGGCGACGACCTGGCCTGTAAGGTGGAGAACAGCGCGCTGGCACAGCTGCTGGAAGCGGCACGCCGGGACGGCAACGAAATCATGGTCTTCGTCGGCAACCGCGGCTGCGTGCAGATCTTCACCGGCGCGGTGGAAAAAGTCGTGCCGATGAAAGGCTGGCTGAACGTCTTTAACCCTGCCTTTACCCTGCATCTGCTGGAGGAGACGATCGCAGAGAGCTGGGTGACGCGCAAGCCCACGGCTGACGGCCACGTCACCAGCCTGGAGCTGTTTGCCGCCGACGGCACGCAAATCGCCCAGCTTTACGGCCAGCGTACCGAAGGTGAGCCGGAGCAGAGCCAGTGGCGCAGCCAGATTGACGCCCTGACGCCAAAAGGGCTGGCCGCATGAAAACGTGGTTAGCCCTGCTGAGCGCCCTGCCTCTGGTGGCGTTTGCCGCCGCGCAGGAGAAAATTGTCGCCCTTGGCGGCGACGTGACGGAGATTGTCTACGCGCTTGGCGCGCAGTCTTCGCTGGTCGCGCGCGACAGTACCAGCCAGTGGCCGCAGGCAGCAAACGATCTGCCTGACGTGGGATATTTACGCCAGCTTAACGCCGAAGGCATTTTGTCCATGCGCCCCACGCTGGTGCTGGCCAGCGACCAGGCGCAGCCGTCTCTGGCGTTGAAGCAGGTCGAACAAAGTCACGTCAGGGTAGTAACCGTTCCCGGCCGCAACGACCTGAGCGTCATTGACGAAAAGGTTCGGGTGATTGCCAACGCTACGCACCATGAAGCCGAGGGGGAAGCCCTGCGCCACACGCTGCGTCAGGCGCTGGCGGCCCTGCCCTCCGCGCCCCTCAACAAGCGGGTGCTGTTTATCCTCAACCACGGGGGAATGACCGCAATGGCCGCCGGGCAGCAGACCGGTGCAGACGCCGCCATCCGTGCCGCCGGGCTGCAGAACGCGATGCAGGGATTCACCCGCTATCAGCCGCTGTCTCAGGAAGGGGTTATTGCCAGCCAGCCCGACCTGGTGGTGATTTCGCAGGACGGCGTGAACGCGCTGGGCGGCGAAGAAAACCTGTGGAAGCTGCCCGGTCTGGCGCAAACCCCGGCGGGACGGAACAGGCAGGTGCTGGCGATTGATGATATGGCGCTGCTGGGCTTCAGCGTGAGAACGCCGGATGCCATCCAGCAGCTGCGCGCCAAAGCGGAGCAACTGCCCTGATGTCCCGGCGGATCGCCTTGTCGTTGTGGATGCTGGCCGCGATCCTGAGCATCATGACGCTCACCGCGACCGGGTTTGGGGCACTGCACCTGCCGGTCAGCCTGCTGTGGAGCGGCAGCGATGAGGCCATGCGTCAGATCTGGCTTACCATTCGCCTGCCCCGCGTACTGCTGGCGCTGGTGATTGGCGGAGCGCTGGCGCTGGCCGGCTGTGTGATGCAGGGGCTGTTCCGCAACCCGCTGGCAGACCCGGGTCTGCTGGGGATCAGCAGCGGCGCGGCGCTGGCGGTGGCGCTGTGGGTGGTCATTCCCGCCGCGTTACCTGCCCTGCTGATGCTGTATGCCCCGATGCTCGCGGCGTTCCTCGGTGCGCTGGCCGCAACCGTCATTATCTTCCTGCTTAGCCAGCAGCGTCACGGCTCCCTGTCCCGCCTGCTGCTGGTGGGGATCGCCATCAACGCCCTGTGCGGCGCGGCCGTCGGGGTGCTCTCATGGCTCAGCAACGATGCCCAGCTTCGCCAGCTTTCCCTCTGGGGAATGGGCAGCCTCGGGCAGGCGCAGTGGTCCACCCTGCTGGCGGTAACGTCGCTGATGGTGCCCGCGGTGATGATTATCTGGCGGCTGGCCGCCCCGCTCAACCTGCTGCAGCTGGGCGATGAAGAGGCGCACTATCTCGGGGTGGATGTCGCGATGGTACAGCGGATCCTGCTGCTGTGCAGCGCCCTGCTGGTTGCCGCGGCGGTAGCCGTCAGCGGCGTGATCGGCTTTATTGGCCTTGTGGTGCCGCACCTGATGCGCATGTGGCTGGGGGCCGACCACCGGGCCGTCGTACCCGGCTCGGTGCTGGCCGGTGCGCTGCTGCTGCTGGTTGCCGACACGCTGGCGCGCACCCTGGTCTCTCCGGCGGAGATGCCCGTCGGGTTATTGACCAGCCTTCTCGGCGCGCCGTGGTTCCTGTGGCTTATCTTTCGTCGCGGAGGTACGCATGGCTGAACGCTATTGTGCAGAGAAGATTTTCTTTCACGCCGGGCAGCGGACGCTGATCGACGATGTGTCGCTTACCCTCTCTCAGGGTGAGCTGGTCGCCCTGATTGGCCCCAACGGTGCCGGGAAATCGACGTTATTGCGGCTGCTTACCGGCTATCTCAAACCCGCAAGCGGACGCTGCACTCTGGCCGGAACGCCGCTTGCGGACTGGCCGCCGGATACCCTCGCGCGCTACCGGGCGGTGATGCGCCAGAATACTCAGCCCGGATTCGACTGGCCGGTGGACGCGGTGGTCGGTATGGGACGCGCGCCCTGGACTCGCTCCCCTGAAGCGTCGGTAGTTGAGGAAGTGATGGCGATAACGGGCTGTCTACCGCTGGCGGGCAGACGCTATTCGACGCTCTCCGGCGGCGAGCAGCAGCGGATCCAGCTCGCCCGCGCGCTGGCCCAGCTCTGGTGCGACGGAGCCCCGCGCGGCTGGCTGTTTCTTGATGAGCCCACCTCCGCGCTGGATCTCTACCACCAGCAGCATCTGCTGCGCCTGATGAGATCCCTGACCCGTCGGGGTCATCTCCACGTGTGCGTGGTGCTGCACGATCTCAATCTGGCGGCGCTGTGGGCGGATCGCATTCTGCTGTTGCACAACGGCAGGCTGGTCTCCAGTGGCACACCGGAGGACGTGCTGCAGGCCGGGACGCTGGCGCGCTGGTACGGCGCGCAGGTGCGCGTCGGCAGCCATCCGGATCACCCCGTACCGCAGGTATTTCTCGCCCCGTGAGCGGGCTGGTAAAAATCCTTCAGCGTTTCAAGCAGGGCATGCGCCGCTTTAGAGAGCTGCGTGTGCCCCGGATGGATTGCTCCGATGCACTTTTCAATGGGCGGATTATCCAGCGGTATACAGACCGCGCCCAGCGCCGTCATCTGCGCTTCGCAGAGCGCCGGTACGGCACTGCCGCCCAGCCCGCTGGCGACCATGCGACCTACCGTCACCAGCTGATGACTCTCCAGCGCCACGTCCAGCTTTCTGCCGCTTCGGGCCAGCTCCTCCTCCATCATCAGACGTACCGCCGACGGGCGCTGCAGGGTAATAAAATCCAGCGTCAGTAGCTCTTCCCAGGCCAGCCGCTTTTTGCCCGCCAGCGCGGAGTCCTTCGGCACAATGGCGACAAACCTGTCGAGCCCCAGCGGCGTAAACAGCAGGTTGTGCGTGGGGGCCGGCTCAAAGGCGATCCCCATCTCAACCCGCCCTTCCCGCACCATCTCAATCACCTGCTCGTTAATGACGTCATGCACGGTGACGTTGATCCCGGCGTGGCGATCGCGAAACGCCTTGAGCACCTCCGGTAAAACGTTGGCGGCAAATGACGGCATCGCCGCGACCGAGATTTTGCCGCGCTGCAGGGTAAAGCACTGGTGCATCGCCTCCTCCACATTATCCCAGTCGGCAAGCAGCTGCCGCGCCATCGGCAGAAACGTCTCCCCTTCCTGCGTAAGGGCAACCTTGCGCGTGCTCCGCTGCAAGAGCGGGCCGCCGAGCGCGTCTTCCAGACTTTTAATCGTCAGGCTCAGGGCCGGCTGGGAGAGATTTAAGCGTTCGCTGGCGTGCACGAAATTGAGAGTGTGAGCTACCGCTAAAAACGCGCGTAACTGTTTGACACTCATTCTCATTTTTCATCCTGTTAACTAATTGAAAAGAATTAGTTAACAGGAAATTAATAAGAAAACCAAATGAGTGGGTCACAAATTCAAAATTAACAAATGAGTCGCCGCCCCTAATGATACCGGCACGGTTAACGGGAGGGATGAGTATGGCAGGACTGGATAAGCGCGTCGGCAGCTATGCGCAGGCGCTGGACGGGCTGACGGACGGAATGACCTTGCTGGCGGGCGGCTTCGGCCTGTGCGGCATTCCGGAGAACCTGATTGCGGAGGTCCGACGCCGTCAGGTGAGAGATTTGACCGTGGTGTCAAACAACTGCGGCGTGGATGGATTCGGCCTGGGGATACTGCTCGAAACGCGGCAGGTTCGTAAAGTGGTGGCCTCTTACGTCGGCGAGAACGCGCTGTTTGAGCAGCAGGTGCTGAGCGGCGAGCTGGAAATTGAGCTTACGCCGCAGGGCACGCTGGCGGAAAAGGTGCGCGCGGGCGGGGCCGGTATTCCGGCGTTTTATACGGCCACCGGCTACGGCACGCCCGTGGCGACCGGCAAGGACGTGCGCCAGTTCGCGGGGAAGCACTACATCCTCGAGGAGGCGATCGTCGGCGACTTCGCGCTGATCAAGGGCTGGAAAGCGGACTGGTACGGCAACGTCATCTATCGCCATACCGCGCAAAACTTTAATCCGCTGATGGCAACGGCGGGCCGGATCACGGTGGTGGAGGTGGAAGAGATTGTTCCGCCGGGTGAACTGCCCCCGTCGGCCATTCACACCCCGGGAATTTACGTCGACAGGCTGATTGTCGGCCAGTTTGAAAAACGCATTGAGCAGCGCACTCTGCGCGCGCAAGGAGTGTGACGATGTTAACCCGTGAACAGATGGCCATGCGCGTCGCCCGCGAGCTGCGTGACGGTTATTACGTCAACCTGGGGATCGGCATCCCTACCCTGGTGGCGAACTACATTCCGGACGGGATGGACGTGATGCTGCAGTCGGAAAACGGCCTGCTGGGGATGGGGGCTTTTCCCGACGAGCAGACCCTTGATCCTGACATGATCAACGCCGGTAAACAGACCGTGACCGCGCGGACCGGCGCGGCCATTTTCGACTCGGCCCAGTCGTTTGCCATGATCCGCGGCGGCCACGTGGACCTGACCGTGCTGGGCGCATTTGAAGTGGACGTGGAGGGCAACATCGCCTCGTGGATGATCCCCGGGAAGATGGTGAAGGGCATGGGCGGCGCGATGGATCTCGTTGCCGGGGCGCAGAACATCATTGTGGTGATGACCCACGCCTCAAAGAGCGGTGAGTCGAAGCTGCTGCCGCGCTGCACGCTGCCGCTCACGGGCGCGGGCTGTATCCGTCGGGTCCTGACCGATCTCGCGCTGCTGGAAATTCAGGACGGCGCGTTCATCCTGCGGGAATACGCCCCGGGCGTCAGTATTGACGAGATCGTGCGTAAAACGGCAGGGAAAATCATTGTGGCGGACGACGTGCGCGAGATGCGCTTCACCTGAGGGGTCAGCATGAAAAAGGTCATGATTGTCGGGGCAACGCGAACCCCCATTGGCAGTTTTCGCGGATCGCTCTCGTCCCTTTCTACGGTTGAGCTTGGGGCCGTCACGGTACGGCACCTGCTGGAGAACAGTGGTCTCAGCGCCGAACAGGTAGATGAAATGATTTTCGGCCAGGTGCTGACGGCCGGATGCGGGCAAAACCCCGCCCGCCAGACGGCCATCGGCGCCGGGTTGCCCGTCAGCACGCCGGCGACCACCGTCAACCAGGTGTGCGGCGCGGGCTTAAAAGCGGTCCAGCTCGCCGCCCAGGCGATCCGCTGCGGCGACGCGGAGGTGGTTATCGCCGGCGGTCAGGAGAGCATGAGCAACGCCCCATATCTGCTGGACGGCGCACGTGCCGGGCTGCGTTTCGGGCATGCGGGCCTCAAGGACAGCATGATTACCGACGGCCTGTGGGACGCATTCAACGATTACCACATGGGGATCACCGCTGAAAACGTCGCCCGCGAGTATGACATTTCCCGCGAGCAGCAGGACGCCTTCGCCGCCCGCTCGCAGCAAAAAGCGGCGTCCGCCATTGAGTCCGGCCGGCTTGACGCCGAGATAGCCCCGGTGACGGTGAAACAGGGTAAAAAGCCGCCGCTGGTTATTGATCGTGACGAACAGCCCCGACCAGGCACTACCGCAGAGCAGCTTGCGCAGTTGCGTCCCGCCTTTTTGCACGAGGAAGGCACCGTCACGGCGGGGAATGCCTCCACGCTCAACGACGGTGCCGCCGCGGTGCTGCTGATGAGCGAGGAAAAGGCGCGGGAGAGCGGATTGCCTGTCCTTGGCCGCATCGTGAGTTACGCCGTGACGGGCGTTGACCCGTCAGTAATGGGCATGGGCCCGGTCAGCGCCTGCCGGACGGCGCTGGCGCGGGCGGGCTGGACGCTCGACGAGGTGGACCTCATTGAAGCCAATGAAGCCTTTGCCGCCCAGGCGCTGGCGGTGGGCCAGCAGCTCGGCTGGGATGAGCACAAGGTCAACGTTAACGGCGGTGCCATCGCCCTGGGCCATCCGATTGGTGCTTCCGGCTGCCGAATCCTCGTGACCCTGCTGTACGAAATGCAGCGCCGTGACGTTAAAAAAGGGCTCGTCACCCTGTGCGTAGGCGGCGGACAAGGCATTGCCCTGACCGTCGAGCGTTAAACCTCTCGTTGGTACCCGAATAATAAGTAAAGTGAGGAGTCATAATGAGTGTGTTAATAGCCCTGGCGGCGCTGGCACTGCTGATGCTGGCGGCCTACCGCGGATACAGCGTTATTTTGTTTGCGCCGATCGCGGCGCTCGGTGCCGTGCTGCTGACCGATCCGGGTGCCGTCGGCCCGACGTTTACCGGCCTGTTTATGGAAAAGATGGTGGGCTTCGTCAAGCTCTACTTCCCGGTGTTCCTGCTGGGTGCGGTGTTTGGCAAGCTGATTGAGCTTTCCGGCTTCTCACGCTCCATCGTCGCCGCCGCAATCCAGATCCTCGGGCGTCGACACGCCATCCCGGTGATTGTCCTGGTGTGCGCGCTGTTAACCTACGGCGGCGTTTCGCTGTTCGTGGTGGCGTTTGCGGTGTACCCGTTTGCTGCCGAGCTGTTTCGCCAGAGCGGTATCCCTAAACGGCTGATCCCGGCCACCGTGGCGCTGGGGGCATTCTCGTTTACCATGGACGCCCTGCCCGGCACGCCGCAGATCCAGAATATCATCCCCACCAGCTTCTTCGGCACGAACGCCTGGGCGGCCCCGTGGCTGGGGCTTATCGGCTCTCTGTTTATTATCGTCTTTGGCCTGCTCTGGCTGGAGCGCCAGCGGCGTAAGGCGCTCAGCAACAACGAGGGTTACGGCACGGATCTGAAAAATGAACCCGAGACGCCGGATAACATTAATCTCCCGCATCCGCTGATTGCTATCTCCCCGCTGCTGGTGGTGGGCATACTGAACCTGCTGTTTACCCGCTGGATCCCCGGCTGGTACGGCGTGAGTCACGAGCTTACCCTGCCCGGCCTGGCGAAACCGATTGTGACCGAGGTGGGCAAGATCACCGCCATCTGGGCCGTGGAGGCGGCGCTGATCGCCGGTATCGTGCTGGTGCTGATTTTTGGCTTTCGCAATATCCGGGGGCGTCTGGCTGAAGGCAGCCGAACGGCGGTGAGCGGAGCCATTCTGGCGGCGATGAATACCGCCTCGGAATACGGTTTCGGCGCGGTTATCGCGGCGCTGCCTGGGTTCCTGGTGTTATCCAAAGCGCTGGCGGCCATTCCGAATCCGCTGCTAAATGAGGCCATCAGCGTGACCGTGCTCGCGGGGATCACCGGTTCGGCGTCCGGCGGGATGAGCATCGCCCTTGCCGCCATGTCCGACTCGTTTGTCGCCGCCGCCCATGCGGCCAATATCCCGCTTGAGGTGCTGCACCGCGTGGCCTCGATGGCGAGCGGCGGGATGGATACCCTTCCCCATAACGGCGCGGTGATTACCCTGCTGGCAATCACCGGCCTGAGCCATCGCCAGGCCTACGGCGGCATTTTCGCTATCACCATCATTAAAAGTCTGGCAGTACTTTTTGTCATTGCCGTGTTCTATCTGACCGGCATTGTGTAAGGAGAGAAAAATGAATCTGAACGGTAAAACCGCCCTGGTCACCGGCTCAACCAGCGGCATTGGTCTGGGGATCGCCCGCGTGCTGACGAAGGCAGGCGCGCAGCTGATCCTCAACGGCTTCGGCGACAGCGCATCGGCACGGGAAGAGATTGCGCAACTGGGCAAAAAGCCGGGCTATCACGATGCGGATCTGCGGGACGTATTGCAGATTGAGGCCATGATGCGCTACGCCGAATCGCAGTTTGGCGGCGTGGACATTCTTGTGAACAACGCCGGGATCCAGCACGTGGCTCCGGTTGACGCCTTCCCGGTAGAGAAATGGAACGACATTATCGCCATTAATCTTTCCGCGGTGTTTCACACCAGCCGGCTGGCGCTGCCGGCCATGCGGGATAAAAACTGGGGGCGCGTCATCAATATCGCCTCCGTTCACGGGCTGGTCGCGTCGAAAGAGAAATCGGCCTACGTTGCGGCCAAGCACGGCGTGGTGGGCTTTACCAAATCCCTGGCGCTGGAAACCGCCCGCACGGGTATTACCGCCAATACTATTTGCCCCGGCTGGGTACTGACCCCGCTGGTGCAGCAGCAAATCGACAAACGTATCGCGGACGGCGTACCGCCGGAGCAGGCTCGCGAACAGCTTCTGGCGGAGAAACAGCCTTCAGGGGAGTTTGTTACCCCGGAACAGCTGGGCGAACTGGCGCTATTTTTGTGCAGCGACGGCGCCGTGAACGTTCGCGGCGCTGCGTGGAATATGGATGGCGGCTGGGTTGCTCAGTGATGAACAGGCCGGGTAAGGCAACGTCGCCGCCCGGCTAAAATCGCTAGCTTGAGCAGCTGACCTCCAGCCGCTTGCCCCAGTCGGGCGGGCGGCTGACGTAGTCATCATCCCGGTCGGCAAACGGCGTGCGCAACGCCAGATGTAGCCGGTGTAACTCGTCGTACTCACCCTGCTCTGCCTGCTCAATCGCCCGCTGCGCCAGCCAGTTGCGTAATACCATCGCGGGATTCGCTGCGTTCATCTGCGCCTGACGGGTAGCGTCGTCTACCTGCTCCTGCTGCAGCCGCGTGCGGTACTGTGCAAACCAGTCGTCAAACGCCTGACGGTCAATAAACTCGTCGCGCAGCGGCGAGGCGGCGCTGTGCTGCTCCGTCTGGCTCAGCATTCGGAAGGTGCGGGTGTAATCGCTCCCTTCACGCGCCATCAGGGCAAACAGGCCGTTGAGGATGTCGTTGTCGCCCTTCTCCTGGGTCATCAGCCCCAGCTTGTTACGCATCAGCGTGCCGTATTCCCGCAGCAAAAGGTCCTGATAGCTGTCGAGCGCATCGTTCAGGGCATCAACGTCGATAAACGGCGATAAGGTTTGTGCAAGCCGCTGGAGGTTCCACAGCCCAACCGCCGGCTGATTATCAAAGCTGTAACGCCCCTGATAGTCGGAATGGTTGCAGATATACCCCGGCTGATAATCGTCCAGGAAACCAAACGGACCGTAATCAAAGGTCAGGCCGAGAATCGACATATTGTCCGTGTTCATGACCCCGTGAGCAAAGCCCACCGTTTGCCAGCGCGCAATCATCGTGGCGGTACGGGCAACCACGTCCCGGAACCAGAGAACGTATTTATCCGCCTCATCCTGCAGATGCGCCCAGTGGCGGCAAATGGCGAAGTCCGCGAGCTGGCGAATCTTGTCCGGCTCGCGGCGATAGTAAAAGTGCTCAAAATGACCAAAGCGGAGATGGCTTTGCGCTATGCGCATCAGCATCGCCCCCTTTTCCACCGTTTCGCGCGTCACCGGCGTGTCGCTGGTGACGATCGACAGCGCGCGGGTGGTGGGAATCCCCAGCGCATGCATCGCTTCGGATGCCAGACTTTCGCGTATCGTTGACCGCAATACCGCGCGCCCGTCGCCCATTCGTGAGTAAGGGGTAAGACCTGCGCCTTTCAGATGCCAGTCAACCGTCTCCCCGTTGGGAAGCCGTTGTTCGCCGAGCAGGATCCCCCTGCCGTCACCCAGCTGCCCCGCCCAGACGCCAAACTGGTGTCCGCTATAGACCTGAGCCAGAGGCTGCATACCGGGGAGAAGCGTCTCGCCTCCCCAGACGCCAGCACTGTCTGAACGCTGAAACAGATCGGGCGGAATGGCCAGCTCATCGGCCAGCCGATCGTTATGCCAGATAAGACGTGAATTATGTAACGGTGTTGGTTTGAGTGCGGTGTAAAAGCCAGGCAACTCGTCATGCCAGTGAGCAGTAAAAGACAGGGTCATAAGTCCTCCTGCCTTTAGTGTAGAGGGTTTACCCGGACTTAAACACGGGCGAAAGGCAGGGTTATCGCTGCTGAACGAGCGTCGTGACATGCTCCGCCGAGACGGCTGGCCAGAGCGCACCCTGCATGGCACCAAAATTGAAGGACAGAACGCGCTGCAGCAAACCGTGGTCGTCAATGCCGGAGACGATCACCGACTGGCAGTGCGGCGTTATTTGCCAGAGGATCGCGCGCATAAAAGGCTCGAAAGAAAGCTCAGAAGCACGCTGCTGGATGAATCCTTTATCAAGAATAACCCGTTTAAATAATCCATCATAGACGGCCTTGAGCGATGCAGCACCGGCTCCAAAGTTTGCCAGCACCAGCGGAAAATGGATCGCCATTCTTGCCAGCTGCAGATCGTCCTTTCCGTTATTTAAACCTGGATAGTTCTCATTAACAGTAAACTCAAGAAACGGATAACGCTCGAGAATTGAAACAGCATTCCCATTACTTAATAAAAACTCAACAATTGCTGGTGTAATATTGATCCATGCAATTAACTGATGCTGAATAAAAAACAGTTTACAGGTATCAAGCAATTGCAGTTTTTCGTTAAACAGCACTAACTCCTCTGCCGCTGAAAGCCGAGGGATAACGAGCTCAGTGGGGATCCTCACATCGGTGCCGACGCCAGTAAAGTTAACCAGTATTTCTAAACCTTTTAGCTCACCTGCGCTATTACGGGCAGGCAGAAGCATCAGTTCAGACTGGTAAGCATTATCTAGCGTAATAATCATTGCACTCGCCCCGCATTAAAGATGAGAGAGGACATCCTGGAGCAATTGCTGACACAATTCCACTGTCTTGATTTTAATAAGTTTAATTTCATTAGTTCCGTATTAATTTTCAGATTTATCCCTGAATCTAAAATAATCTTATCCTGGTTACTGAATAATAGCCAGTTTTAGATAAAACAGACACATAAGGATGTTGCTAATTTAGGTAAATTTAACTTTAATCAGCTTATTTGAGAAAAACGGCATGGTTTAATAGTTACCATGCCGACATAAGAAACGTGTTCGGGCAGTCTAAATACGTCGCGCCTGCCAGAAATTTTTACGCCAGTACACGTTATCGAGAGAAGAGCGCATCACGCCGCGGCTGGTAGAAGCATGAATAAACTGGTTGTCTGTATCATATATCCCAACATGCAGTCCGCTTTCTCCCGAGCCGGTTTTGAAAAAGACCAGGTCACCGGGAAGGAGATCGTCTTTATCAATTTCAGTGCCTATTTCCGCCTGCTTGCGCGTGTCTCGCGGAAGCTGTAAATCAAACTTGTCACGAAACGTCATCAGGACAAAGCCAGAGCAGTCCACCCCGCCGCGGCTCATGCCGCCGTAGCGGTAAGGCGTGCCGCGCCAGTTGCTCAGCTGATCGTTAAGGCTGGCAATAACGGTGATAGAATCCGATAGCCGCGGATTAGGCGGCGGTGCACGATGGCTGCTGCATCCCGCAAGAAAGAGTGCCGCCACGAAGAGAAACCAGAATCGCATTTTCAGACGAATCCTCTGCTTTTATTGTTCTTTTGGTAATTTAGCGTGCAATTGTGTTCACAGGCAAGAAACGGTTACTCCTGCCCGGTAGAAATCAGCATCTTATGTCCCTCTATATCCAGCCTGCGGAACGACATGTTGTAGGCGCGGGCAAGATTTGGCGGCGTAAGGACCCGATCCCGCGTACCGCTGGCGATCATCCTGCCGCGCGACAGGAGCCACACGCGATGGGCGTGACGTAACGTATGGTTAAGATCGTGGCTGCTCATCACTACGGCGATACCTTTTCTGCTCAGAGCGCTTAGCAGGCTATCCAGCGCCGCCTGCTGGGCAACATCCAGACCGCTCATCGGTTCATCCAGCAGCAGCATCCTCCCGTGAGGATTGCCCGCGGGATGGATCTGCAGAATGACCGCCGCCAGACGCACCCGCTGCCACTCCCCCCCGGAAAGCTGGCTGGCATGCCGGGACAGTTTATCTTCCAGCCCTAACGACGCAGCCACTTCCTCCAGCAGTGCCGTATGCTGTTTGTCGTGCAGATGCAGCATCAGATAATGCCAGACCGGCATCGCAAAAGGCGGTACCTGCTGCTGCACCAGGTAGCTGCGCCGGTGGGCCAGCGAGGCGGGTGACCAGTCGACCAAAGCATGTTCCAGCAGCGTAATCTGCCCTGGCCCGGTGGTCAGCCCCGCCATCCGCGCCAGCAGCGTGCTTTTACCCGCGCCGTTTGGCCCGACGAGATGCAGGATTTCACCCGAATTGATGTCGCAGGTTACCGACTCCAGACGCCCCTTCTCGGCGACGTCCGTGAGCTGCATCAGCAGCGACATTATTTCGCCAGCGCCAGCTTAATAGATTCCATGACGATCGGGTCCTCAGGCGTCATATCCGGCGAAAAACGCTGAACGACCTGGCCGTCACGGCCAATCAGGAATTTTTCGAAGTTCCACAGAATATCGTCCGGATAGAGCGGCGCGCGGCCTTTGCTGGCCATGCGCTCGTAAAAACCGCTCTCTTCCGGCGCAACGGCTTTCGGCGCGGCGGCAATCAGCTTCGCATACAGCGGATGGCGCTCTTCACCGTTGACGTCAATTTTGCTGAACATCGGGAACGTCACGCCATAAGTGGTGCTGCAGAAGGTTTTGATCTCTTCTTCGCTGCCCGGCTCCTGGCCCAGGAACTGGTTGCACGGGAAGCCCAGCACGGTAAAACCGTCTTTCTCCCAGGCCTTCTGAATATTCTCCAGCTGCTCGTACTGCGGCGTCAGGCCGCATTTCGATGCCACGTTGACGATGAGCAACACCTTGCCTTTGTAGCTTTCCAGCGTGGTGTTATCCCCATCAATGGTGGTCACTTCGGTATTCAGGATATCTGACTGCATAGCATTTCCTCAGGTTGTCGATTTAACGTCCAGCTTTTAATAGTAGCCAGATAAAGACTGGCGCGCCCAGCGTTGCGGTCACCACGCCAACAGGCAATTCTGCGGCCGTCAGGGCGAGACGGGCGATGATGTCGGCCACCAGCAGCGTGGCTGCCCCGGCAACCGCCGAGGCCGGAAGCAAGGTTCGATGATCCGTGAAGCCGCAAAGACGCAGCATGTGCGGAATGACCAGCCCAATAAAGCCAATCGCCCCCGCCAGGGCCACGCTCACGCCTACCAGCCAGCCAATGGCAATGACCAGTACGTTACGCCAGAAACCAATCGGCATGCCGAGCTGGCGGGCTGAGGTTTCACCCAGCGCGAGCATATTCAGCGGCTGGGCCTGCAGCGCAGCCCACGCGATGACCGGCACCAGCAGCGCCATTAGCCAGCCCTGGTGCCAGTCGACGCCGCCAAAGCCGCCCATCATCCAGTACATGAGCTGCCGCAGGTCAAAGGAGGTCGAGAAGTAGACCGCCCAGGTCATCAGCGCGCTACAGATGATCCCCAGCGCCACGCCGGCAAGCAGCAGCCGGCTGGTCGACAGGTGCCGTCTGGCAAAGCGAAGAAGAATGACTGTGATTAGCAGTGCGCCGAGAATGGCGCTCAGGCTAATGCTCCAGCCGGAGAGTTCTCCCCCGCCCAGCATCACCGCCGCAATCAGCCCGACGCCTGCACCGTTCGACACCCCCAGCAGGCCGGGCTCCGCCAGTGGGTTTTCGAACAGCGCCTGCATAATGGTGCCAGACAGCGCCAGCGCGGCGCCGACCAGGATCACCGCGACGGTGCGCGGCAGGCGAATTTGCCAGACGAAGAGCTGCCCGTCAGGCCCCAGCCAGCTTTCAGGCCCGATCCAGCTGTCGCCTGCGCAGAGGCTAATACCCGCGGCAAGAATAAGCAGCAGCGCCAGCAGAAGCAGGCGACGCCGATCGGAACGGTGCTGGCGATGAGCATAATCAAGCATGTGTACGGTTTGTTAGCGAGTGATGTAATTGATTTTACGGCGTGTTTGCCGGTGAGCGCAAAGAAAAAAGGCCGCGTGAGCGGCCTTTTTGGTTAGTTCATATTACTCTGCTTTAGGCGTTGCGTTTTCGACGCGGCTCTTTAACTTCTGGCCGGGTCTGAAGGTCACCACGCGGCGGGCTGTAATGGGAATATCTTCCCCCGTCTTCGGGTTACGGCCCGGACGTTGGTTTTTGTCTCGCAAATCAAAATTGCCAAAACCGGAGAGTTTTACCTGCTCACCATTTTCCAGAGCACGACGGATCTCTTCGAAAAACAGCTCTACCAGCTCTTTGGCATCCCGTTTGCTAAGCCCAAGCTTATCAAACAGATATTCTGACATTTCAGCTTTTGTAAGCGCCATAGGTTCAATCCCTCAATGATGCCTGGAATCGCTCTTTTAATGCCTCTACACATTTGGCGACGGTAGCGGCAATCTCCTCTTCTTCGAGTGTACGGCTGGTATCCTGAAGGATAAGGCTGATAGCGAGGCTCTTGAAACCTTCTGCTACGCCCTTGCCGCGGTACACGTCAAATAAGTTTACGCCAACTACCTGATTTACGCCAACTTTCTTACATTCGGCCAAAATATCTGCTGCAGGCACGTTTTCAGCGACCACAACCGCGATATCACGGCGGTTCGCCGGGAAGCGGGAGACGTCCTGCGCCTGAGGAATGACGCGGTCTGCAACCGGGCTCCACTCCAGCTCGAACACGATGGTACGGCCGTTCAGGTCCAGCTTACGCTCCAGCTCCGGGTGGACAACGCCAATGAAACCAACGCGTTTGCCGTCTAAATAAATCGCCGCGCTCTGGCCCGGATGGAGCGCAGGAATCGCTTCCGCGCGGAATTCAATTTCAGATAATTTACCGGTCAGATCCAGAATCGCTTCCAGATCGCCCTTCATATCGTAGAAATCAACCGTGCCTTTTGCCAGGTCCCAGTGCTCTTCGTAGCGGTTACCGCTGATGGCCCCAGCCAGCATGAGATCCTGACGGATGCCTAAATTTGCCTGATTATCCGGCACAAAGCGTAAACCGCTTTCGAAAATGCGCACGCGGTTTTGCTGGCGGTTCTGGTTGTAAACGATAGTCCCCAGCAGGCCCGTCCACAGGGACAGACGCATCGCGGACATTTCGCTGGAGATTGGGCTTGGCAGGATCAGCGCTTCCTGACCCGGATGGATCAGCTGCTGCAGCTTAGGATCAACGAAGCTGTAAGTGATCACTTCCTGGTAGCCTTTGTCGTTCAGCATGGTTTTCACACGCTTCAGGGACAGGTCGGCTTCACGGTGGGCGCCCATCACCAGACCCGCCTGCACAGGCTCGTCAGGGATGTTGTTGTAGCCGTAAACACGGGCCACTTCTTCCACCAGATCTTCTTCAATTTCCATGTCGAAACGCCAGGATGGCGCAACGGCCTTCCACTCGTCCTGACCTTCGGTCACTTCGCAGCCCAGGCGCGTCAGGATGTCGGTCACCTGCGCGTCGGCAACGTGGTGACCAATCAGGCGATCCAGCTTGCTGCGGCGCAGGGTAATGGTCGCACGCTTCGGCAGGGTCGCTTCGTTGGTGACGTCAATAACCGGGCCCGCTTCGCCGCCGCAGATGTCGATTAGCAGGCGGGTTGCACGCTCCATCGCTTTGTACTGCAGCGCCGGGTCAACGCCGCGCTCGTAGCGGTGAGAGGCATCGGTGTGCAGGCCGTGACGGCGCGCGCGGCCGGTGATGGAGAGCGGGCTGAAGAATGCACATTCCAGCAGGACGTTTTGCGTTTCGTCGTTGACGCCAGATTGTTCGCCACCAAAAATACCGCCCATCGCCAGCGCTTTGCTGTGGTCAGCAATCACCAGGGTGTCGGCGTTCAGTTTGGCTTCTGTGCCGTCCAGCAGCACCAGGGTTTCCCCCTCTTTCGCCATGCGCACAACGATGCCGCCGTCGATACGATCTTTATCGAACGCGTGCATCGGCTGGCCCAGCTCCAGCAGAACGTAGTTAGTCACGTCAACCACGGCGTCGATTGAGCGGATACCGCAGCGGCGCAGCTTCTCTTTCATCCAAAGCGGGGTTGGCACTTTAACGTTAATGCCTTTTACCACGCGACCGAGGTAGCGCGGGCAGGCATCAGCAGCGTCAACCTGAATCGGCAGCACGTCACTGATGGTCGCTTCAACCGGCACAATCTCCGGCGCGTTGAGTTCGGTCTGGTTCAGTACGGCCACGTCGCGCGCCACGCCGATAATACCTAAGCAGTCGGCACGGTTTGGCGTGACGCTGATTTCGATAGTATTGTCATCAAGCTTCAGGTATTCACGGATATCGGTGCCAACTGGCGCATCCAGCGGCAGCTCAATGATGCCGTTGTGGTCGTCGGAAATACCCAGCTCAGAGAAGGAGCACAGCATGCCTTCAGACGGCTCACCGCGCAGCTTGGCCGCTTTGATTTTGAAATCACCCGGCAGCACGGCACCGACGGTCGCCACGGCCACCTTCAGGCCCTGGCGGCAGTTTGGCGCACCGCAGACGATGTCCAGCAGACGGTCGCCGCCTACGTTCACTTTTGTCACGCGCAGTTTGTCAGCGTTAGGGTGCTGGCCGCACTCGACCACTTCACCCACCACGACGCCGTTGAAGGCACCGGAAACCGGCTCAACGCCGTCAACTTCCAGGCCCGCCATGGTGATCTGGTTGGAAAGCGCTTCGCTGTCCAGCGTGGTGTTAACCCATTCGCGTAACCACAGTTCACTGAATTTCATTGTTCTGTCCTGCCCTTATTTAAACTGTTTGAGGAAACGCAGATCGTTTTCGAAGAATGCACGTAAGTCGGTCACGCCGTAGCGCAGCATGGTCAAACGCTCCATGCCCATGCCGAAGGCAAAGCCGGAATAAACTTCCGGATCAATGCCCACGTTGCGCAGCACGTTTGGATGCACCATGCCGCAGCCCAGCACTTCCAGCCATTTGCCGTTTTTACCCATCACGTCAACTTCCGCAGACGGTTCGGTGAACGGGAAGTAGGACGGACGGAAACGAACCTGCAAATCTTCCTCAAAGAAGTTGTTCAGGAAATCGTGCAGCGTGCCCTTCAGGTTGGTGAAGCTGATGTTTTTATCAACAATCAGACCTTCCATCTGGTGGAACATTGGGGTGTGGGTCTGATCGTAGTCGTTACGATACACGCGGCCCGGCGCGATGATGCGGATTGGTGGTTCCTGATCCTTCATGGTACGGATCTGAACGCCAGAGGTCTGGGTACGCAGCAGACGCGTCGCGTCAAACCAGAAAGTGTCGTGGTCAGCGCGTGCCGGATGATGGCCAGGAATGTTCAGGGCGTCGAAGTTGTGGTAATCATCTTCGATTTCCGGGCCAGTCGCCACGGTAAAGCCGAGCTCACCGAAGAAACTTTCAATACGATCGATAGTACGAGTAACCGGATGCAGACCACCGTTTTCAATACGGCGACCCGGCAGAGAAACGTCGATGGTTTCTGCCGCAAGACGCGCGTTTAGTACCGCGCTCTCCAGCTCGGCCTTACGCGCGTTCAGCGCCTGCTGAACCTGCTCTTTGGCTTCGTTAATCACCGCACCCGCTGCCGGGCGTTCTTCTGGCGGCAGTTCACGCAGGGTTGTCATTTGAAGGGTCAGGTGCCCTTTCTTCCCAAGATATTCGACGCGGACATTGTCTAACGCGGCAACATCTGAGGCCTGATTAATGGCGGCTGTTGCACTGGCAACCAGCTCTGCGAGATGTGACATGATTTTCCTCATTATGTCGGTGCAGACACCGATTTGGTGGAGTTATTCTCTCAAATTCAGGCACAAAAAAAGCCTCCATCGGGAGGCTTATCTGGCGCTGTTTTTCGTTTCATCTTTCACGCGCTAGCCTCCTGGAGTCAGGTGCTAAAGTAAAAGAAGAAGCGGAAAATAGCAGCATTCATGCTTGCGTTACCTTGTTGGGTAAAAACCGGTAAGACCTTATTGAAAAGCCTGCACGGATAAATGTCAATCTTCTGATGGTGTTAAATGAAAAGAGGGAGCCAGGCCCCCTCTCTCAACTGGCTTATGCCAGTGCTGCTTTCGCTTTTTCGACCAGAGCGGTGAACGCTACTTTATCGAATACTGCGATGTCAGCCAGGATCTTACGGTCGATTTCAACAGAGGCTTTTTTCAGGCCGTTGATGAATTTGCTGTAAGAAATACCGTTCTGACGTGCTGCTGCGTTGATACGCGCAATCCACAGTTGACGGAACTGACGCTTACGCTGACGACGGTCACGGTAAGCGTACTGACCTGCTTTGATAACAGCCTGGAAGGCAACGCGGTATACGCGTGAACGCGCACCGTAGTAGCCTTTAGCTTGTTTCAAAATTTTCTTGTGACGTGCACGTGCAATTACACCACGTTTTACGCGAGCCATATGTGCTCTCCTGTATCTATATTCTTAGTAAAAAATTAAACGTTAACGGCTTATGCGTACGGCAGGCACGCGATAACCAGACCCAGATCGCCTTTAGAAACAAGGCCTTTTGGACGCAGGTGACGTTTACGCTTAGTAGATTTTTTGGTCAGAATATGACGCAGGTTTGCGTGCTTACGCTTAAATCCACCACCACCGGTTTTTTTGAAGCGCTTAGCAGCACCGCGTACGGTCTTAATTTTTGGCATCTTAATAACTTCCACTTCGCATTGTTAAATAAACGAAACATAGGCGAACAAAACCTATGAAACCCGAAGGCTCCACAGATTTTGCTGCTTGAAGGCCTTACTGTTTCTTCTTAGGAGCGAGCACCATGATCATCTGGCGGCCTTCGATCTTCGTAGGGAAGGATTCGACTACTGCCAGTTCACTCAGATCGTCACGGACGCGGTTAAGCACTTCCATACCAATCTGTTGGTGGGCCATCTCACGACCGCGGAAACGCAGCGTGATCTTGGCCTTATCGCCATCTTCCAGAAAGCGAATCAGGCTGCGGAGTTTTACCTGATAATCGCCATCGTCGGTACCAGGACGGAATTTGATTTCCTTAACCTGGATAACTTTTTGCTTCTTCTTCTGTTCCTTAGAAGACTTACTCTTTTCATAAAGGAACTTGCCGTAGTCCATGATACGACAAACTGGCGGTTCGGCGTTAGGGCTGATTTCAACTAAATCTACTCCAGCTTCTTCAGCCTTTTCGATCGCTTCTCTCAGACTCACAATCCCCAGCTGCTCGCCTTCCAGACCTGTTAAGCGAACTTCCTGGGCGCGAATCTCGCCATTGATACGATTCGGACGTGCCGTTTGAACTCGTTTTCCGCCTTTAATACCTTATTCCTCCAGTTGTTGAAGACTGCGGCTGCGAATCTCTTGTTGCAGCTTCTCAATCACTTCACTTACGTCCAGGCTGCCCAGGTCTTTACCACGGCGGGTGCGAACGGCAACTTTGCCTGCTTCCACCTCTTTATCACCACAGACCAACATATACGGGACACGACGTAAAGTGTGCTCGCGGATTTTAAAGCCAATCTTCTCATTTCTCAAGTCTGCTTTTACGCGAATGCCCGCATTTTGTAGTTTCTGCGTCAATTCTTTAACGTAATCTGCCTGAGAATCGGTAATGTTCATCACCACGACCTGCACTGGCGCAAGCCAGGTTGGGAAGAAGCCCGCGAACTCTTCGGTCAGGATGCCGATGAAGCGCTCCAGAGAACCGAGAATAGCACGGTGAATCATGACCGGTACCTGACGCTCGTTGTCTTCGCCAACATAAGAGGCGCTTAAACGCTGCGGCAGGGAGAAGTCCAGCTGTACAGTACCGCACTGCCATGCGCGATCGAGGCAGTCATACAGGGTAAATTCAATTTTCGGACCGTAGAATGCGCCCTCGCCCAGCTGGTATTCGAACGGAATACCGTTCTCTTCCAGCGCTACGGCGAGATCCGCTTCTGCGCGATCCCAGGTCTCATCGCTACCGATACGTTTTTCCGGACGCGTTGAGAGTTTGACCACGATCTTCTCGAAGCCAAAGGTGCTGTACATATCGTAGACCATACGAATACAGGCGTTAACTTCATCACGAACCTGATCTTCAGTACAGAAGATATGCGCATCATCCTGCGTAAAGCCACGCACGCGCATCAGACCGTGCAGCGCACCCGATGGCTCGTTGCGATGGCAGCTACCGAACTCCGCCATACGCAGCGGCAGGTCGCGATAGGATTTCAGACCCTGGTTGAAGATCTGAACGTGCCCCGGGCAGTTCATTGGCTTGATGCAGTATTCACGGTTCTCGGACGAGGTGGTGAACATCGCATCTTTGTAGTTGTCCCAGTGGCCGGTTTTTTCCCACAGCACACGGTCCATCATGAACGGGCCTTTCACTTCCTGATACTGGTACTCTTTCAGCTTGGAACGTACGAACGTTTCCAGTTCACGGAAGATAGTCCAGCCATCGTTATGCCAGAACACCATACCCGGCGCTTCTTCCTGCATGTGGTACAGGTCAAGCTGCTTACCGATTTTACGGTGGTCACGCTTCGCGGCCTCTTCCAGGCGCTGCAGGTACGCGTTCAGGGCTTTCTTATCCGCCCACGCGGTACCATAGATACGCTGCAACATCTTGTTGTTGCTGTCGCCACGCCAGTAGGCGCCAGCGATCTTCATCAGTTTGAAATGATGACAGAAGCGCATGTTCGGCACGTGCGGTCCACGGCACATGTCGACGTATTCTTCGTGATGGTACAAGCCAGGCTTGTCATCATGAGCAATGTTTTCATCGAGAATAGAGACTTTATAGCTCTCGCCACGCTTGACGAAGGTTTCACGCGCTTCGTGCCAGCTGACTTTCTTCTTGATGACGTCATAGTTGGTCTCGGCGAGCTCGTGCATACGTTTTTCGAGCGCGTCGATATCTTCCTGGGTCAGGGTGTGGTCAAGATCAACGTCGTAGTAGAAACCGTTGTCGATAACCGGACCGATCGCCATTTTGGTGTTTGGCCACAGCTGCTTGATAGCATGACCCAACAGGTGTGCGCAGGAGTGACGAATGATCTCCAGACCTTCTTCGTCTTTCGCGGTGATGATTGCAAGCGTCGCATCGTTTTCAATCAGATCGGACGCATCAACCAGCTCACCGTTCACACGGCCGGCGATGGTCGCTTTCGCGAGGCCAGGACCGATGTCCAGGGCGACATCCATAGGGCTAACAGCGTGGTCGAAATGGCGTTGGCTGCCATCAGGAAGAGTAATTACAGGCATTTTATATCCTTATTTGCAGTGATGCCCCACACATAAGAGCATATACAAAGAAAATAATCGTGATTTGACAATAGATTACGACACCATCTGACCAACAATCGTCAAATTGGTTCGTCATCATGCACCTGCCGAATTCAGATTAATGCGGATTTACGGCAAGCGGCGTAATGTTAACACTATCAGCAAGGAGATTGCACCCTCTGCAGCCAGAATGATGGGCTGGCACGTAGCGTAAATTTGCAGATTGCATCTCTCCGGCGCTCGCATTTCAGACATGCTGGGCTACTCTTGAACATGCCTTTTATATCAACAGGTGCATACCATGAATGTATCCAGTAGAACGGTTGTGATTTTGAACATTCTTTCCGCAACAGGTCTAGTGTTGATCCTCGCCGAACGATTCCACTGGTTCTGAGCCGACCCCTTGTTGGCATAACTCGATCGCTCCCGGGAAGGCGCATCTTTTGGCCCCGTTTGATAGACTATGCGTATCAACGAACAAGGATTAGGTTATGCCAACAAAACGATTTGCCGTAAAACACTGGAAAATGGTGCTGGTGCTGGTTGCCATCTGCGGTGCAATGCTGTTATTTCGGTGGGCGGCAATGATTTGGGGCTAAGTACAAATAAAAATAAATGCCGTTGCGCGTGATGAGAATTTATTGGCGCGGGTTAACCATAATAATGAAAACGGGCCGACACTTTCATCGGCCCGCTATGATTACATTTTATAGCCCAGCGAAATCGTGGTTCTGCGATCGGTATGATCCGGTGCCGTTTCTGGCGGTGAAGAGTTCCAGGTCACGTTGTAGGCCAATTTCAAACCGAAGTGTTCATTGATAGCCACGTTCAAAGCGCTTTCGGAGTTCAGCGTCGTATCCTCGGCACCAAACACAGAAACACCCTGCGTAAATTTGGTGTTGTCGGTCATCTGCCAGGCATACGTGCCGGAAGCATAGCCCAGCGGCTGGGTTTCATTTTCGCCATTGGTGTACTCGTCATAGCGGACACCAGGACCGAATTCGAAACGGAGGCTGTGTACCGGACCATTCAGGAACTGACGACCATAACCGGCGGTGAACACATCGCGCTGGCGATAGCCGTTGAAGCGGTCGGTTAACCAACTTGCCTGACCAAAGATGTAGTCATAGTCGGTCATGTTGTAACGGCTACGTCCACCGACCGCGTATTTCTCGGATGAGCGTTCATCGTTAGCGGACGTGTTGCTGGCATTTCCCCACAGCGACCATGCAGTGGTATTGCCGTACCAGGTCAGGGTGCTGTCCGCCGTCAGAGAAGAGCTTTTCGTGTTACCCGATTGCGCGAGATACCCTGCGTTCAGGTTACCTTCAAACGGTTTTTTGGCAGTGGAGGGATCGTCCATGACAGTAAAAACGGTGTCATCGGCGGCTGCATTCAGTGATGCAAAAACGCCACCCGCCAGCATCAGTGCTGCGGGTACTGTCTTCAAAAGCTTCATTTTATTTAAGGAGTCCGTACAACAAAAAAAGAGACCACCACGGTCTCGGAAACTTTCTTGAGGATCAATGACAAGGCGTCCAGAGAAAGGTAACAAATTATAAAAAGGCGCAAATAACATAGCAATATTTTCTTATTTCATTTTTTGAATAAGAACGATCTCAAAACGCGTTTTATTTTATATATCCCTCATCGCATTTATGTCAGCATTCATTTTTAAAATCATACTGTTATTTACATTGCCTTCCTGTCGATCGGTGCCAGGCTTAAAAGAACCCATGCTAAAAGGAGGTTATGATGGCTTCTATTTATACGCTGACGCTCTCCCCTTCCCTCGACTCCGCGACCATAACGCCGCAGATTTATCCGGAAGGTAAACTACGCTGTAGCGCACCCGTATTTGAGCCGGGCGGCGGCGGGATTAACGTTGCGCGCGCGATTACCCACCTCGGTGGTAAAGCGACTGCCATCTTTCCGGCCGGTGGTGCCACGGGGGAGCATCTTGTTGCCTTGCTGGCCGATGAACAGGTTGCCGTGGATACCGTTGACGCCAAAGACTGGACCCGGCAGAACCTGCATGTCCACGTTGAGTCCAGCGGGGAACAGTATCGTTTCGTTATGCCAGGCGCCAGGCTGAGCGATGATGAGTTTCGTCAGCTGGAAGAAAAGGTGCTAACCATTGAAAGCGGCTCGCTGCTGGTCATCAGCGGTAGCCTGCCGCCAGGTGTCAAAACAGAAAAGCTGACAGCACTGGTTGATGCCGTACTTCAGCGCGGAATTCGCTGCATTGTCGACAGTTCAGGCGAAGCCCTGCAGGCGGCATTAGAACCCGGACAGCTTGAGCTGGTTAAGCCTAACCAGAAAGAGCTGAGTGCGCTTGTTAATCGCGAACTTAGCCAGCCGGATGACGTGCGTACTGCCGCAGAAGAACTGGTTCGCAGCGGCAAAGCGCACCGCGTTGTCGTCTCTCTCGGTCCTCAGGGTGCGCTGGCCGTCGACAAGACGGGCTTTGTGCAGGTTGTTCCGCCCCCAATGAAGAGCCAGAGCACCGTCGGCGCAGGCGACAGTATGGTCGGCGCGATGGCGCTGAAGCTGGCGCAGGGCGCATCACTTCTGGAGATGACGCGCTATGGCGTCGCGGCGGGGAGTGCCGCCACCATCAATCAGGGAACGCGCCTGTGTTCGCTTGCCGATACGCAGAAAATCGTCGATTACCTGTCACGAAGCTAACCGATATATCCCCCTCCTGACGGAGGGGGAATATCTGTGGAAGTCGCCAAATATGGCGTATCGACTATGCTAAAAAAACTTTCAGGATAACAACGAGGTGAATTATGAGCAGTGGTGATATCACCCGCTACGTCGTGACCATCAGCCTTCATGAAGCATCGCTGACCGAGCTTAACGAGCTCAACAATGCCTTTACACGGGCGAATTTCCTGCTCACGCTAACGGATGACGAAGGTCATATTCATGATTTAGGCACCCTGGCGTTTGGCCTGATCGCAGCCCTGAGTGAAGAAGAGGTGCATGCGCTGGCCGCCAGCCTGGTGGAAAGCGTGACCGACAAGCCTGCCGACATCACCGTGGAGACGTGGGAACGCTGGCAGAAAAAAGAACAATAAGTGCCCTGCATGAAATTAATCCGCTCAGGTGTGCGTTAGTTCGTATTTTTTTACCGCAGTTATGCGCTAACTTTATGATCTGGCAGACAACATGGGAGAGTCAACATGTGGCAGGCAATTAGTCATCTTTTACATGAGCAATTGGGTGAAGGTGAAATTGAACTGCGTAACGAGCTGCCGGGCGGGGAAATTCACGCCGCGTGGCATTTACGCTACGCAGGACGCGATTTGTTCGTTAAATGCGACGAGCGAGAGCTGCTCCCGATTTTTACCGCTGAAGCCGATCAGCTTGAACTGTTGTCCCGTAGTAAAACGGTGACGGTACCAGAGGTGCTGGCCGTGGGCAGTGACCGGGACTACAGCTTTCTGGTGATGGACTATCTCTCTGCCCGCCCGTTGGACGCCCATAATGCCTTTATTCTCGGGCAACAGTTAGCGCGCCTGCACCAGTGGAGCGACCAGCCCCAGTTTGGTCTCGACTTCGACAACGACCTTTCCACCACGCCGCAGCCCAATGCCTGGCAGCGCCGCTGGTCGACGTTCTTTGCCGAGCAGCGCATCGGATGGCAGCTTGAACTGGCCGCAGAGAAAGGGCTGGAATTTGGCAACATTGATGCCATCGTCGAGCATGTGCAACAGCGCCTGGCCTCCCACCAGCCTCAGGCGTCTTTGCTGCACGGTGATTTATGGTCCGATAACTGCGCGCTGGGCCCCAACGGCCCGTATATCTTCGACCCGGCCTGCTACTGGGGCGACAGAGAGTGCGATTTGGCCATGTTGCCCCTGCATCCTGAACAACCGCCGCAAATATACGATGGCTATCAGTCTGTCTCCCCCCTGCCGCCGGACTTCCTTGAGCGCCAGCCCGTGTATCAGCTCTATACGCTGATGAACCGAGCCATTCTTTTTGGCGGGCAACATCTGGTCAACGCCCAGCGCGCGCTTGAACGCGTGCTTGCGGCTTAAAGACAAAACGGGTGGCCTTGCCGCCACCCTAATTCGTTACAGAAAACCGAGCAGTGAGAAGAAGAAATATCCCGCCACGATGATGATAACCGGCAGGATATAGAGCGGGAAAATTTGCAGGAAAATGGTGTGACGAGGCACCACAATGCGGGATTCAATCTGCTCCCGGCTCATTCCTTCAGGACCTTTCGCCTTCTCAAGGATAAGCTGATCTTCCACCCCTTCGCGTAAAAAACGGGTCTGGCGACTCATTCGTGCGCCCGATGCCTGCAGCGCCATCGCAATAAAAATCAGCGCATAGATAATCCAGAACCCGACATTCAGCTGCTGGTGAAAGTCCGGCGTTGGCGAGTTGAACCAGAAGACGTTCAGGAACGGGGTGTTAAACCGCACCATCTCAATCATGACATGCGCAAAATCAAGCATTACCGCATTAATGCCCGGCTGTTTTTCGCTGTGATCGTACATAAACTTCAGCACGGATATCAGCGTAGAAATGACGGCGGGAATAAAAATCACCCAGCCTGCAATACGTTTTAAGACAGCAATGCGTCCAGCTTGTTGATACGTCATCAGTTCCTCTTCATAAAGACGCGTTATTTGAGCCTAAGTCTACCTGCTGGACATCAATTTCGCCCGCTCTTTAAAAGCAATATGCTAAATTGCAGACTGTGCTTAGCACTTATCGTCTGTCGAACACCTGGATAAGGAGACGTTGTGATGTCGACACCGCGCCAGATACTTGCCGCTATTTTTGACATGGATGGATTACTGATTGATTCCGAGCCGTTGTGGGATCGCGCCGAGCTGGACGTGATGGCCAGCCTGGGCGTTGATATCAGTCGCCGTAATGAACTTCCCGACACGCTGGGCCTGCGTATTGATATGGTCGTTGACCTGTGGTACGCCCAACAGCCGTGGGTTGGGCCCGATCGCGACGAAGTCACCTCGCGTATTATCAGCCGCGCCATCGCGCTGGTGGAGGAGAACAAGCCGCTCTTGCCGGGCGTACATGAGGCTGTCGCGCTGTGCAAATCTCAGGGGCTGAAGGTTGGCCTGGCTTCCGCTTCACCGCTGCATATGCTGGAAAAAGTGCTGATCATGTTTGAGCTGCGCGACAGTTTTGACGCCCTGGCGTCTGCGGAAAAACTGCCCTACAGCAAGCCGCATCCGCAGGTCTATATGGACTGCGCCGCGAAGCTGGGTCTTGATCCGCTTACCTGCGTCGCGCTGGAAGACTCAGTAAACGGCATGGTGGCCTCCAAAGCCGCGCGTATGCGCTCCATTGTGGTTCCCGATGAAGAAAACCGCCACGATCCGAGGTATGCTCTTGCCGACGTTAAGCTGAATTCGCTGGCTGAACTGACGGTACAACACCTGCGCGGCGAATAGCCCCTCCTACAGGCAGCGTCATGCTGCCTGATAAAAACAAAACACAGTTTCATTTTGTTTGCTTTTCTCATCCCTGCCTCCTATCTTTAACGTCAACACGACGATAACCAGCTTCTGAGGCGCGTATGATACTGGACACCTTTACTCTTTCAGGCAAAGTAGCCCTCATCACCGGGTGCGATACCGGGCTGGGGCAAGGCATGGCTATTGCGCTGGCGCAGGCAGGTTGCGATATCGTTGGGGTAAATCGCAAAGCTCCAGAGAAAACGGCCAGCGCCGTCACCGCCCTGGGAAGACGTTTTGTGGCTATTCGGGCCGATCTGAGCCAGCAGGAAAATCTTCAGTACGTCGTGGACACCGCCGTGGCGGAGATGGGACGAATTGATATTCTGGTGAACAATGCCGGGACGATTCGCCGGGAGGAGGCTCTGACTTTCAGCGAAAAAGACTGGGATGACGTTATGAACCTGAATCTCAAGTCGCTCTTTTTCCTCTCTCAGGCGGTCGCTAAGCGATTTATCACCCAGGGCCAGGGCGGCAAAATTATCAATATTGCCTCTATGCTCTCCTTTCAGGGCGGCATTCGCGTGCCGTCGTATACCGCCTCGAAAAGCGGCGTGCTGGGGATCACGCGCCTGCTGGCAAATGAGTGGGCGCTACATGGCATCAACGTGAATGCCATCGCGCCGGGCTACATGGCGACGAACAACACGCAGCAGCTTCGCGATAACGAACAGCGTAACGCGGAGATCCTTGACCGCATCCCGGCGGGTCGATGGGGAGTACCGGATGACCTTCAGGGGCCGGTCGTCTTTTTAGCCTCCCCCGCATCAGATTACGTGAATGGTCACACCTTAGCCGTCGACGGCGGCTGGCTGGCGCGCTGAGGCGCGTTTGTGACAAACAGTTACACCGTCACCTCTTTCGCCCACTGTATAAAAACCCTATACTGTATAAATTGACAGTTTCGTGGGTTTTATCATGACGGCGGAAGGCCACCTGCTTTTTTCAATTGCGTGCGCAGTATTTGCCAAAAACGCAGAACTTACTCCCGTGCTTGCACAGGGAGACTGGTGGCATATTGTCCCTTCCGCCGTTTTAACCTGTCTGCTGCCCGATATTGACCACCCAAAATCCTTCCTCGGACAGCGCCTGAAGTGGGTGTCGAAGCCCATCGCCCGCGCGTTCGGCCACCGCGGGTTTACCCACAGCCTCCTGGCCGTTTTTGGCCTGCTCACGCTTTTCTATTTAAAAGTCCCTGAAAGCTGGATAGTGCCGGGCGATGCCATTCAGGGCATGGTGCTGGGTTATTTAAGCCATATCCTCGCCGATATGCTGACGCCCGCGGGCGTGCCGCTGTTGTGGCCCTGCCGCTGGCGTTTCCGTTTTCCGATCCTTGCGCCGCAGAAAGGGAATCAGCTTGAACGCGTGCTGTGCATGGCGCTGTTCGCCTACGCCGTCTGGATGCCGCAAACCTTGCCCGAAAACAGTGCAGTGCGCTGGTCTTCCCAGATGATCAATTCGCTGCAATTTCAGTTCAATCGCTTTATTCATCACCAGATTGAACAGTAAACCAACAAAATCATTCCATTTGTCATAAACCATTCCATTTGGATATAAGCGCCACATCACACTTCTGCTAACCTTCCGCCAACAGGATCGGGAAAAACCGATCCCACATAATAAATCAGGAGAACGGGGATGAATTTTCCACTCATCGCGAACATAGTCGTGTTCGTCGTATTACTATTGCTTCTCGCGCAGGCGCGCCACAAACAGTGGAGCCTGGCGAAAAAAGTACTGGTCGGTCTGGTCATGGGTGTGGCGTTTGGTCTGGCCTTACACGCCGTCTACGGCTCCGATAGTCCGGTACTGAAAGAGTCCATTCAGTGGTTCAACATTGTCGGTAACGGCTACGTCCAACTGCTGCAGATGATCGTTATGCCGCTGGTGTTTGCCTCTATTCTGAGCGCCGTAGCCCGTCTGCACAACGCAACTCAGCTGGGTAAAATCAGCTTTCTGACCATTGGTACGCTGCTCTTTACCACGCTGATTGCCGCGCTGGTGGGGGTGCTGGTTACCAACCTGTTTGGCCTGACGGCCGAAGGTCTGGTTCAGGGTACCGCTGAAACGGCGCGTCTGACCGCAATTCAAACCAACTACGTGGGTAAAGTGGCTGATCTGACGGTTCCGCAGATGGTCCTCTCCTTCATTCCGAAGAACCCGTTTGCTGACCTGACCGGTGCAAGCCCAACCTCTATCATCAGCGTGGTGATCTTCGCGGCATTCCTGGGCGTGGCTGCGCTTAAGCTGCTGAAAGACGACGCGCCGAAAGGCGAACGCGTGCTGACGGCGATTGATACCCTGCAAAGCTGGGTGATGAAGCTGGTCCGTCTGGTCATGCAGCTGACGCCATACGGCGTTCTGGCACTGATGACCAAAGTGGTAGCCGGCTCTAACCTGCAGGACATCATTAAGCTGGGCAGCTTCGTTGTCGCCTCTTATCTGGGCCTGGGCATTATGTTCGTGGTGCACGGTATCCTGCTGGGCGTGAACGGCGTCAGCCCGCTGAAATACTTCCGCAAAGTATGGCCGGTACTGACCTTTGCCTTCACCAGCCGTTCCAGCGCAGCATCTATTCCGCTGAACGTTGAAGCACAGACTCGTCGTCTGGGCGTGCCGGAATCTATCGCCAGCTTCTCTGCCTCCTTTGGTGCTACCATCGGTCAGAACGGCTGTGCTGGGCTCTACCCGGCGATGCTGGCGGTGATGGTTGCCCCAACCGTGGGTATCAACCCGCTGGATCCGGTCTGGATCGCCACGCTGGTCGGGATTGTTACCATCAGCTCCGCCGGCGTTGCAGGTGTCGGCGGCGGTGCAACCTTCGCCGCGCTGATTGTGCTGCCCGCGCTGGGCCTGCCCGTCACGCTGGTCGCCCTGCTGATCTCCGTTGAACCGCTGATCGACATGGGCCGTACCGCGCTGAACGTGAGCGGCTCCATGACTGCCGGTACGCTGACCAGCCAGTGGCTGAAGCAGACCGACAAAGCCATTCTGGAAAGTGAAGACGACGCCGAGCTGGCGCACCGTTAATCTCGATAGAAATAAAAAAACCGCCTGATGGCGGTTTTTTTATGGCTGTTATTCTTCAACCTCTTCATCCTGGCGGATTTGCGTCGCCCATCGCTGGGCTGACTCCGGCACGGAAAACGCCGGCGACCGGCGGAAATGTTCCCCCATCAGGACAAAAGCCACATATTTACCGCGAAGCAGCCAGACATCACGAAAACCATCCACTTTCAGGGCATGGTCAGGCGGCGCGGGCTCAACGCGGGGCACATAGCTAATAACCTGGCGATTTTGTTGACGAAGAGGTTTCATAAGCGACGGATTCACTAAAGCAAATTCTTGAAGCAGGAAAATTCTATGATAGCCGATCCTGCTGCCTTACGTCGCGCTCCGAGTGGGTGAGATGGCTCCTTTCGTTAATAACGTCATGTGAAAACTCTTAGTTAGCGAGCTATCTCACGACATTGTTCTATCCTTAATAGGGTTTTTAGCAATGGATAAAGGAGAAGCGTGCAATGTCGAACAAAGATAAATCACATCAATCACCGATTCATGGCACTGAAGAATCTCAACCGGGTATGGACTCTCTCGCCCCTGCTGACGGCTCTCACCGCCCCTCGCCGGGCCCATCAGCCCCTGGCGAACAACCAACCGCGCCGGGAAGCATGAAATCACCGGACACCGGAAACGAGAAGCTGAAATCGCTTGAGCCACACCGTAAAGGCGGCGAAGGTTTTGCACTCACCACCAATCAGGGCGTGCGCATTGCTGACGATCAAAACTCCCTTCGCGCAGGCGCGCGCGGGCCGACCCTGCTGGAAGATTTCATCCTGCGGGAAAAAATTACCCATTTTGACCACGAGCGAATTCCGGAACGCATCGTTCACGCGCGCGGTTCTGCGGCGCACGGCTACTTCCAGCCCTATAAAAGCCTGAAAGCGATCACCAAAGCGGATTTCCTCTCCGACCCGGATAAAATCACGCCGGTCTTTGTGCGTTTCTCCACCGTGCAGGGTGGCGCAGGTTCGGCAGACACGGTGCGTGATATCCGCGGCTTTGCCACCAAGTTTTATACCGAAGAGGGTATTTTCGATCTGGTGGGTAATAACACCCCGGTGTTTTTCATTCAGGATGCGCATAAGTTTCCTGACTTTGTCCATGCGGTAAAACCGGAGCCCCACTGGGCCATACCCCAGGGACAAAGTGCGCACGATACCTTCTGGGACTATGTCTCCCTGCAGCCTGAAACCTTACACAACGTGATGTGGGCGATGTCCGACCGTGGGATCCCGCGCAGCTATCGCACGATGGAAGGGTTCGGTATTCATACCTTCCGCATGATCAACGCGGAAGGAAAAGCCACGTTTGTGCGCTTCCACTGGAAGCCGGTAGCGGGCAAAGCCTCGCTGGTATGGGATGAGGCGCAGAAGCTCACCGGGCGCGATCCGGACTTCCATCGCCGCGAACTGTGGGAATCCATTGAAGCGGGTGACTTCCCGGAATATGAACTGGGCTTACAGCTGATCCCGGAAGAAGACGAGTTTAAGTTCGATTTTGACCTGCTTGACCCGACAAAACTCATTCCTGAGGAGCTGGTGCCCGTTCAGCTGGTGGGGAAAATGGTGCTTAACCGCAACCCGGATAATTTCTTTGCCGAAAACGAGCAGGCCGCGTTCCACCCGGGCCATATCGTCCCCGGACTGGATTTCACCAACGATCCGCTCTTACAGGGACGTCTGTTCTCGTATACCGATACGCAGATTAGCCGTCTTGGCGGGCCGAACTTCCACGAGATCCCGATTAACCGCCCAACCTGCCCGTACCATAACTTCCAGCGCGACGGGATGCACCGTCAGGATATTGATACCAACCCGGCAAACTATGAGCCGAACTCCATCAACGACAACTGGCCGCGAGAAACCCCGCCGGGGCCGAAACGCGGCGGATTCGAATCGTACCAGGAGCGTATCGACGGCAACAAAATTCGCGAGCGCAGCCCCTCGTTCGGTGAGTATTACGCCCACCCTCGCCTGTTCTGGAACAGCCAGACGCCGATTGAGCAACAGCACATCATCGGCGGCTTTAGCTTCGAACTGAGCAAAGTGGTGCGCACCTACATCCGCGAGCGCGTGGTCGATCAGCTGGCGCACATTGATATTCAGCTTGCCCAGAGCGTGGCGGATAACCTTGGTATCACACTAACGGACGAACAGCGCAACCTTGCGCCACCGAAAGAGGTTAACGGCGTGAAGAAAGATCCATCGCTGAGCCTGTATGCGGTGCCGGGTGGTTCAATTAAGGGCCGCGTGGTCGCCATCCTGCTGAACGACAAAACCCGCGCCAGCGACGTGCTGGGGATTATGCAGGCGCTAAAAACCCAGGGCGTACACGCCAAACTGCTCTATTCCCGCATGGGTGAAGTGACCGCCGACGATGGTTCCGTGCTGCCGGTCGCGGCGACCTTTGCCGGCGCGCCGTCGCTGACCGTCGATGCGGTGATTGTGCCGTGCGGGGATATTGCCAGCCTGCTGACCAACGGCGACGCCGTCTATTATCTGCTGGAAGCCTATAAGCACCTGAAGCCCATTGCGCTGTCCGGCGACGCACGACAGTTTAAAGCACAGCTGAAGGTGGCCGATCAGGGTGAGGACGGCATTGTCGAGGGCGATAGCGTTGACGATGCGTTTATGACGAAGCTGTTTGATTTGCTCGCCGCGCACCGCGTCTGGTCGCGCAGCAGTAAGATCGATCAGATTCCTGCGTAAAAGCCATTCCCGGTTGTGCGGCCTGATGCCCTCACCCGCCCCTCTCCCACGGGTGAGGGAGAAAACAATAAAAACGGTAACCCAGGTTACCGTTTTGCTTTTACCTCGCCACCCGGCACTTCTTACAGATCCCCAAACGTCCCCAACCGATACCCACGCTCGGCAATGGTGTATTTCAGCGACGGCGACGTCAGGACATCCAGCTCCGCCAGGCGCGGCCAGCAGTAGGCGCTCTTACGCACGGTGTTATCGACAAAGGCAGGATGCGCCATGACCTCCAGCGACCGATCCCCCCGCGCGGCGGAATCATCCAGCACCTTCAGGAACAGCGCTTCGTCGATCTCGTCGCCGTAAAAGGCGCTGCTGAACCCCTCAGTTGTTGTCACGGCACAGTCCGGCACGCCCTGCACCTCACGATCCACGCGCATCGCCACGCCTTTGCGTTGGGCAAACGCCGCAACAATCGGGAAAATTGCCGGGATCATGTGCACATGATGGTGGCTGTCGATGTGCGTCGGCGCCTTGCCAAAAAGATCAACAAAGCGGTTGTACTGGCAGTCCAGCTCACGGGCAATCTCTTCGAGCGGCAGAGCGTCCTGCTCCGCCAGTTCCCAAATCCATTTGCCCAGCAGACCGTCACGCGTCAGGCCCGGCATGGGTGAAAGCGGCATCCCGAGCGTCAGCACAAAATGCATGCCGACACCCAGCTCTGGCACCTCGCGGCTCAACTGCGCCGCGTGTTCAACCGCTTCACCGTTCACCAGTGCCGTTGTAGAGGTCACTACCCCGCGGCGACAGGCTTCAATAATGCCGTAGTTCTGGCCTTTCGAAAGGCCAAAGTCATCAGCATTAACGATCAGCAGGTTTTCCATTGTGCGTCCTCTCAGTGTTGTTTGAACTTCAGCTTCTCAATCGTGGCGGCAAAGTTCGGCAACCATTTTTCATGCGCCAGGATCATCTCGCTGGCCAGCTGCTCCGCATCGCGGTCGGAATGCACCAGCGGGCTGAGGTTCAGCGCCAGAAGCACGTCATTGAGTTCACCGCTTAGCGCCGCGTTGCTCGCCGCCACTTCAAAGCCTTTGATGGTGTGGATCAGGCCCATAACTTTGTCGTCGAAGTGGGTGATACGTGGATGCGGTTTAGCCCCCTCGCGCCCGAGAATGCAGGTCATCTCGACGGCCCAGTCCGCCGGGATATTGTCGATATGGCCGTGATGCGGCACGTTAACATAGTGCTCCGCCTGCTTGTCGTTGTAGATGGCGTTGATCACTTCACACGCTGCATCGGAGTAATAGGCCCCACCGCGCTGCTCAAGCGCTTTCGGTTTGACGTTCAGGTTCGGATCTTTATATAAATCGAACAGCTGCTTCTCAACTTTCTGAACGATTTGCGCACGCGCGCCGCCCTTATAGTACTCGCCCATTTCGATAGCCAGCATCTCTTTCTGCTTGAAGTAGTAAAGCAGGTATGAGCACGGCAGCAGATTCAGCGAGCGGATCAGCCCTTCGCTGAACGGCAGGTCAAAGATGTTCTTCACGGAGGCCGCGGTCAGGCGACCGGAAGCCACGCCGTCGAGCAGTTCGGCAAAGCGCGATTTTCCGTTCACGATGACGTCTTTAATGAACACCATGTGGTTCAGGCCGAACAGATCGATTGAGAGATCGTCACTGTCGGTCAGCTCCAGCACGTCGCGGATAAACATCTTCATGCCGATCGGGATATTACAGACGCCGATAAAGCGTTTGAAATTGGTATGACGATATACCGCCTCGGTCACCATTCCGGCCGGGTTAGTGAAGTTAATCACCCACGCGTTCGGGCAGATCTCTTGCACATCTTTGACGATGTCGAAAATCACCGGAATGGTACGCAGGCCTTTGAACAGGCCGCCCGCGCCGTTGGTCTCCTGCCCCAGGTAGCCGTGGCTCAGCGGAATACGCTCGTCCAGCTCGCGCGCTTTTAGCTGGCCGACGCGCAGCTGAGTGGTAACGAAATCCGCATCTTTCAGCGCCAGGCGACGATCGAGGGATTTATGCACGGTCATAGGCACGCCCGCTTTCTCAACCATGCGCTTGCACAGGTCGAAAATAATATCCAGCTTCTCCTGACCTTCCTCAACGTCCACCAGCCATAATTCGCTGACCGGTAATTCATGATAACGTTTCAGAAAACCTTCGAGTAATTCCGGGGTATAGCTGCTGCCGCCACCAATGGTTACGACTTTTAATTTCTTTTGCATAATATCTCCCTTAGCGTATCAGGTTAATCGCCTGCAAGGTATAGCGTACTCTTCCCGCTATTTGGGCAAGCCATTAAAGCAATATTTATGGCGGGTAATCCGCCGAAAGTTAATTAATTACCGTTAAATTCTTCCGGTAGCTGTTCGGTGTGAATGAGGTCAACTTCTTAAAAGTTTTAATAAACAGGCTGGGACTGCTATATCCTGACTCATAGGCAATATCGGTGACAGAATAGTTGGTAATCTCCAGCTGTTTTTTGGCAAAATTAATGCGGATTTCATTAATTATTTGCACCGGCGTTTTACGATAATAACGCTGCGTCGCGCGGGTCAGATATTCCTGGGATTTCCCCGAGAGGGATACCATATTTTCCAGCGCATTTTCGCTGAACTGGCCTTTATCGTGCATCAGTTCCACGGTGCTGCGCAGCCACTGTGGAACGTCATCCGTCACCTGCTGCTCTTCACGGTGATGCCGCAACCGGTTCATCACGTAGAAGGTCACCGTTTCAATAAATTCATCAAACTCATTGTCGCGGAAGTTAAGCGAGGCGATGACCGTTTCAATCCAGGTCATGAACTCGTTTTTCACACGATATACCTGGGACGCCACAAAGCAGAACGGCACCAGCGGCAGATAGTGCTTCTCAAAGAAGCGTCTGCTGACGCCCACGTTCAGAATGCGGGTCGCGCCAAATTCGTAAAAGCTCTGATGATAGGAACCCATCGGCAGGAAGACAAAATCCCCTCGCTCCAGCAGGACGCGCTTACCGTTGATCTCCTGGTAGTAGCGGCCGGTCAGAACAATCGTGAACTCATAGTAGTCATGCTGGTGCAGACCGCTGGCGCTCTCCGTCTTGTTGTAGATAACCACGTGAAAATTTTTGCCATTAAACAGTTGCTGTTCAAATGCGGTTTTGATTTCCATCGTGCTGACCTCCTGCTGCTCAATCCGACCTAGTGCATTTTCTCGTGAAGCTCAATCAACTCCGCCACCAGCTCACGCGCCAGCATGGACGTCATCAGGTGATCCTGAGCGTGTACCAGCACCAGGCTGACCTTCATCTTCCCTTCGCCCTGGTCGCTTTCAATCAGCTTTGTCTGCACCAGGTGCGCTTCGTTCAGCGCCGTGCGGGACTGCTCCATCATGGTTTTCGCGGCGGCGAAATCGCCCTGCTTGGCCTGCTTCAGTGCGGCATACGCCAGGCTGCGCGCCTGCCCGGAGTTGATGATGAGGCCCATCACCACTTCTTCGAGATCGTTCTCTGCGGCTTCGTCTGCGACGATACTATCCAAATCTAACATGTTTTAGCTCCTTGTGGCTGGCGCGGGCTTCCCTGCGCCGGTCAATATTAGAATTTCAGTGAGAGGGCAATTTCCTCTTCGCTCTCTTCTTCATCAATGATGGTGGCAGCTTTGTTCGCAATCGCCACGAACGGCATGTACAGCAGGGTGGCAATCCCGAGGTTGAATATCGCCAGCAGGAAGGCCGCGACGCTACCGTTGGTGTTAAAGAAGGCACCCAGACCTGCCGGCATGGTCCACGGAGCAATGTTGGTGATCGGTGGAATAATACCCATGTAGTAGGCCGTCAGGGTGATCGCTGCCAGCAGCGGCTGCACCAGGATGAACGGGATAAACATTACCGGGTTCATGATGATTGGCAGACCGAACAGAATCGGCTCGTTAATCTGGAAGATGCCTGATGGCAGGGCCAGTTTCGCCACCTGACGATAGTCAGCGCGACGAGAGACAATAAAGACCGCGATGATCAGACCCAGGGTCGCCCCGGTACCACCCAGGAAGATATAGGAGTCAAGCATCGGCTTCGCCCACACATGGAAGGTTTTACCTGCCGCCAGCGCCGCGTCAACGGAGCCGTACTGCTGGTAAAGCGCAACGTTTTCCAGTGCCCATGGGGTCATAATTCCGCTGTCCAGCGCGGCCAGTGCCAGTGAACCATGCACGCCGAAGAACCACAGCAGAGAGGTGAAAATCACATACGCCCAACCGACCACGCCACCCATCGACGCCAGCGGCGTAGAGATAGAGTCCATGATGATCTGGTGGAAGTTCGTGCCCCAGTGAGAGAGCGCCCAGGCGATAATCCCCATGATGGAGAGGATAATGAAGCCTGGGATCAACGCGGAAAATGAACGAGAAACGGAGGCTGGCACGCTATCCGGCAGGCGGATAACCCAGTTGCGACGGATAATAAAGGTGAACATTTCTGCCACCACCAGGCCGATAACAATACCGGAGATGATGTTGGCTCCGCCCAGCCAGTTTGCGCCAACGGCGTAGGCTTCACCCACGCTGTAAGGCGTGACGGTCATAAACGCGGCAACGGATAATAATCCGGCGGCCAGCGGATCCACTTTCCGCTCTTCAGCCAGCGCCATCCCAATAAAGAAAGGCGCCATCAGCGACATAATACCCAACGTACCGTTATATACGTTGCCGCCGATGGCTTTAAAACCGTTAAGGGTTTCAATAGTGGAAGCGTCTAACCGAATTCCTAATGAATAAAAGAAGGAACCTTCACCAAAGCTCAGAAAAACGTTGTTAATTAAAACGAACATGGCCCCGGCCAGCGTCAACGGCATTAATTTAATAAAACCGTTTTTGATGGCATTAACGTGAGGCTGCTTTCCTATTTTAACAGCAAAAGGAAGGAGTACCTTTTCAAGTGAAGCGATGACTTTACTCATAGGAAAATACCCTTAAATGCCGTAACGCATGTTACGGCGTAATTGTGTGTGAAATAACTCTTTGACGGGAAAAATAAAAATTAATTAGCAGCTTTTTTAATGGCTGCCACAGCAGCTTTAAGTACACCTAAACCATCGATCTTGCCGTACAGCCCCGAGTCGATCACTTCGACCGGTTTATTCGGTAGCAGTCGTTGAATTTCGGGCAACATATAGGCAATTTGCGGCCCCAGTAACACAACATCGGCTTTCTGGCCTTTTTCGCCCGCCAGCGTTTCCGGAAACGCTTCAATCACCACAGGAACTTCATACTTTTCAGCCTGCGCGCGCATCTTTGACACCAGAAGCGAGGTTGACATGCCCGCTGAGCAGAACAGGTAGATATGTTTCTTTTCCATAATAATTTCCCTCTTGTATGACTACCTGCCGTCGCGCTATCACTCGACTCGCTGTCCCGGCAGACAGGTAGCTTGCGTACTGTTGTTTATCGTTGAAGTGAGTATACGCAATGGTACAGAGGGGAGATAATTCTGGATAGGCCTAAATTGTCTCTCATTGACCTGGCTTGTTGACTACCTTCACATTTCAGGCAAATAATTCGCGCAAAGAAATAAGATTAACGTATGAATAAAAAAACCGGCCCAGAGGCCGGTTTGTTAACATCTTCAGGCAAGCAGGGTTACTGCGCCTTAGGTGCCTGCGGATCGGTGTCGTATTCAGCACAGGTCTGATAGCCGGAGTTAATCACATGTCCGGTATCATCCAGCGCGACGAAGTAGGTTTCTGCCTTACCATCACGTTGACCCAGGATATAAGTCTGACACGTACCGCGCGCGTGAATCATGGTCACTTCAGAAGAAGGCTTGCCGGCGATCGCAGCCACCTGCGAACGTGTCATCCCTTTTTTAACGTCTTTAACCACGGGCTGGGTAAACTGATCCTTGGTGCGATCGTAAGCCGTACACCCTGCCAGCATCGTCAGTACCGCCGCTGCGCTAAGAATTCCTGCTACGTTCTTGTTCATATTCCGTCCTCTTGTTTATCAGCGTGTTATCTAAGCATGGGATAAAAAGTACTATTGTTCAACTTTGTGATTTACGCCAGACGAATTTCGGAAAATTCTAATAAAACAACGATAAGCTGCTAAATCGCCGCAAATTAACGCACTCGAAACTGTGATCCTTGTCGTTTTCCGCCCAAAGGGTTAGTTTTAACAGTTAACACATTCTGTTTATGTTCTGCATACGGAGGGCATGATGGCTCTGCAACAAGAGATTATTCAGGCGCTGGGCGCTAAGCCTGCGATAGATGCACAGGAAGAGATCCGCCGCAGCGTGGATTTTTTAAAGTCGTACTTAAAAAAGAACGCTTTCCTGAAATCCCTGGTGCTGGGCATCAGCGGCGGGCAGGACTCTACCCTGACGGGTAAACTCTGCCAGATGGCGATTTCAGAGCTTCGTGAAGAGACGGGCGACGAAGCGCTGCAGTTTATCGCCGTGCGTCTGCCTTACGGGGTTCAGGCGGACGAACAGGATTGCCAGGACGCCATCGCGTTCATCCAGCCCGATCGCGTGCTTACCGTCAATATCAAAGCCTCGGTGCTGGCAAGCGAGCAGGCGCTGCGCGAAGCGGGCATTGAATTGAGTGATTTTGTGCGCGGCAACGAGAAAGCGCGCGAGCGCATGAAAGCGCAGTACAGCATCGCCGGGATGACCAAAGGCGTTGTGGTAGGCACCGACCATGCGGCAGAAGCGATCACCGGTTTCTTCACCAAATACGGCGATGGCGGCACCGACATCAACCCGATTTTCCGTCTCAACAAGCGTCAGGGCAAGCAGCTGCTCGCCGCGCTGGGCTGCCCTGAGCACCTGTACAAGAAAGCGCCAACAGCGGATCTGGAAGACGATCGCCCTTCCCTGCCGGATGAAGCGGCCCTTGGCGTTACTTATGACAACATTGATGATTATCTGGAAGGCAAAACGCTGGATGAAGGTACCGCGAAAATTATCGAGGGCTGGTACCTGAAAACCGAGCACAAGCGCCACACGCCAATAACGGTGTTTGACGATTTCTGGAAATAAACGCAAAACGGTAACCCAGGTTACCGTTTTTTGTGTTTGCGCCCTCTCCCGTGGGAGAGGGTTGGGGTGAGGGCATCAGGCCGCACGTCATGGCCGGGTGAGGCGTAGCCGCCACCCGGCTCTTTTTTAACCACAGCACACCTGCTACACTGTATACCTGAACAGTATATGGAGCAGTATGTGAGCAGGCGTCAATCAGCCCCGCGTCTTGAGTTTGAAGCGGCGGCTATCTATGAATATCCCGAACATCTTCGCCCCTGGCTTGAGGCGCTGCCCAAACAGCCGGGTGTGTACATCTTTCACGGTGAAAGCGAGACCCTGCCGCTCTACATCGGCAAAAGCGTTAACATTCGCAGCCGGGTGTTATCCCACCTGCGCACCCCGGACGAGGCCGCCATGCTGCGCCAGTCGCGACGCATTACCTGGTTCCAGACGGCGGGAGAAATGGGCGCGCTGTTGCTGGAAGCCCGGCTGATAAAAGAGCAGCAGCCGCTCTTCAATAAGCGCCTGCGCCGCAATCGCCAGCTCTGCTCCCTGCAGATCGCCGACGGCAAGCCGCAGGTCGTCTACGCCCGCGAGGTCGATTTCTCCCACGCCCCGAATCTCTTCGGGCTGTTCGCAAACAAGCGTGCCGCCCTACAGTCTCTGCAGGCGCTCGCGGACGAGCTGCAGCTTTGCTATAGCCTTTTAGGGCTAGAGGGCACCACGCGGGGCCGTGCCTGTTTCCGCTCCGCTCTGAAGCGCTGCGCAGGCGCCTGCTGCGGAAAAGAGAGCGTTGAGGCGCATCACGCCCGGCTCCTCGCGGGACTGGCCGGGATCAGCGTCAACTGCTGGCCGTGGGACGGCGCCGTTGCGCTAAAAGAAGTGGGTGAAACCATGACGCAGTATCACATCGTCAATAACTGGCTCTGGCTGGGGGCTGTCGATGATTTAAGCGACGCGGCAACCCTGCTGCGCACCCCCGCGGGATTCGACCACGACGGCTACAAAATCCTCTGCAAGCCTGTATTAGCGGGCAAGTTCGAGATCATCGCGCTCAGTGACCCGGCAGCCAGTTAATTTCACTGAACAGCAGGGTGCCCTGAGACTCCAGCAGACGCAGAGTATGGGTCCCCTCCTGCCAGCTGGCGCCCTGATCGGCCGTGAGCAATTTATCACCCAGCTGCCACGCCCCGCTTAATACAAACACCACGCCCCCGCGCGAACCAAAGGTGGTAAAAGTACGATCGGCAACCCGCACCTTCGCCTGACAGCAGTCGCGCCGGGTCATGATGTTGAAATCCATCGCCATCCTGCCATCGGAAAGCAGCGCCTTCACCGGCAAATCGCCGGCAAAACTGTAAGGCTGATGCTGTTTAAGGGTATGGCAGAACGCCTGACCGGCATCCAGCGTCACCTCCCCGCCTTCCAGCAGGGTAATGACCCGGTCGACACCGGGAAACGAGGAGAATTCGCCGTTGCTGGCGATGGTCGCGATACTGGCACGCCAGTAAAAATCGCGCGTCGCGGGAGGGATACAGCAAATTTCTCGCGTTTCGCCAGCACCATTGCGCCAGAGGCTGACCGGCATCTTACGAATATCAAAGAACTCCATCACCACTCCTGAATGGCACAACCCGTGCCAGGGCAAGGATATCGCTACCCCTGCAGTCTTGTTTGTTATCGTTAGGTATTCACAGACACAGTATCGGCAGCAGAGCGGGCAGGCCTTAGCGGAACGTTAATAAAAATGCTAACGCCATGACTCTACAGACATTCTCTGAAGCGACTACAGGAGAATACCGCGCTGGCGGCGGCAGGCAAGAGGGCAGAATAGAAAAACCGCCGGTCCTGTCCACAGCGATTTCGCTTTTGTGGACAGGATCCCGGCGGTCTTAAGAGAGTGAACCGATTATTCGGTTGGTGCTGGCATTTTACCTTCCATCGCCGGACGTTCTGTCAGACGCTTCTCAAAATTGGCATTAAACTGTTTTTTCTGTTCCGGGGTCAGAATGTTGTAGATCTTGTTCTGGGTTTCCATGTGGGCCAGCATGCGGGCTTTGTGCTGCTCGGCCATTTTGTCGATCTGCGCTTCGGCTTTCGCCTTATCGAAGCTGTCACTGGCAATAATGTCATGCATTGCGCGGCGCTCTTCCAGCGGAGGACGCTTCATCTGGTCACGCTGGCTTTTCATGATGTCGCGGATCTGCTGCTTCTGCGCGTCCGTCAGGTTCAAATCTTTGAACATCATCATCTCGTGGTGCATACCCGGCTTGCCTTTATGATGCATCATCATTTTGCCTTCAGCTGGCGCGGCGGTGGTGGTTGCGGTATCTGCGGCGAACGCCATGCTGGTAGCGCCCAGAGCCAGGGTAGAAGCAACAAACAGTGCAGTAAACTTACGCATAATTTATTTCCTTTCTTTCAGTTATTCTTCGGCGCTATGCCGTGTTGACGAGATTAACTTTACGGGGTTTATCGTCAATTAATCAGAGCAACGGTAAAACAATGAAAGTGTAAAAAACATTTTTTCGCCAAATGTGGAGGAAATAAGGATAAAGCGTGGAGAGTTGCAACAAGAAATATTCAATATGATGATTTTAAAGTTATTTAGCAGAAGTATAACGAAGTGACGGTGAATAATAAAGCAATTCGCCAGGAATATTCCGTAAAAGAAATCAGAGCGCTTTAATCGCTAAGAAAACATTTTTACTTTCCCTCCCGGATGGTGAGAGGGAAAAGGTTCAGGTGAGTTTTTCCAGCATCAGACCGGCCCGCAGGCCAAACGCTACGGAGGGGTTGGGGAACAGCACATATTCGGTGGTTTTCTGCACCTCGTAACGCTCTTCGCCATCTTCCGCCAGCAGAGCCCCTTTGCGAAACGGCGTGAAGTTCAGAGTGTGCGCGGCCATGTGAAGCTGGAAAGCCTCGCTGCGGCGGGTGATCTGCTGTACGACCCGGTACCGCTCAACGGGCTGATGTGCGTGCTCGGTAGCCGTCCCACCGAGCAGCGCCCGAAGCGCGAGCTCCGTAGGCGCAAAGCGCGTGAGATCGTTCTGTCCGAACGGTAGCGCTTTTCCCAGCTCCAGCGTACAGGACAGCGCGCCAAACCGTTCGCAAGTGAAGTGAGTAAAGGTCCCGCCCGGCGACTGATGAAACACCAGCGCCTCCAGCCCGGCATCCCCCAGCCAGCTCAGAAACGCTTCATCCCACGGCTGATTGCGCTGCGGCAGAACGCCGAATCTGACATGGTAAGAGGCGCGGATCGCCGTATGCAGATCCAGATGCCAGCGCGCCGGTCCCGCCGCGGCAAAAAACGTTGTCACGACGTTCTCCAGCCACAGCGCGCGCGCCGTTTCGTCACTCTGCGGAAACTGCGACCAGCGACCGCCGAACATGCGGTTAATGTCGCTAACCAGGTACCGTTTGTTTTGCGCCAGCGCAGGCGGATTGCCAAGCACCACCAGCACGCGGCACGCAAGGGCGATCTCGCCGCGATACAGCGCGCGCAGCAGCCCATCAACGATCTCAACGGGTGCGGTTTCATTCCCGTGGATCCCCGTGGAAAGCAGCAGCGATAACGCGCTGCTGGCCTTCGGTGTCAGCTCAAGCACCCCGCGCCCCAGCCACCGCCAGCGGAATGAGGGGCCTTCCCCCTCACTCTGGTCCGGCGTTTCATCGGCCAGGGTCAGCGCCAGTAAATTTTCCATATCCACTCCTTTAGCGCTGGAACGGGTAAACCGAGCCCAGCTGCAGGATTGACGATAACGCGTCCAGCGCCTCGCGCCCTTCGCGCAGCAGTTGCGGGTCAACCAGATCGGCCTGCGTTAACCGGTCACGATAGTAGCGGTCCACCCAGTCGTTCAGGGTGTTAAAGAGCGTCTCATTCATCATGACTGCCGGGTTAACGGCCTGTATTTCATTTGGCGTTAACACGACCCGCAGGCGCAGACAGGCGGGGCCACCGCCGTTAGCCATGCTTTCGCGCAGGTCAAACACGCGCAGCTCGTCAATCGGGTTATCAGCCTTCACCAGTTCGGTGAGGTAGCGCCACACGCCCCGATGATCCCGGGACTCCTGCGGCAGCACCAGCATCATGCTGCCGTCATCGTGGCTCAGCAGCTGGCTGTTGAACAGATAGGTTTCGACCGCGTCCTGCACGCTGACCGCCTGCGTTGGCACCTGGATCGGCATAAAGCCCGGCACGCGTTCGCGCAGCGTGGCGAGCAGCTTATCCTGATGGGCAAAGGCCTGCTCATGGCAGAACAGCACCTGGCGGTTGGACACGGCAATCACGTCGTTATGGAACACGCCTTGGTCGATCACGTGCGGGTTCTGCTGGGCAAAAATCACCTGGGAAGGATTGACCTGGTTCAGGCGCGCAACCGCCTGGCTGGCCGCGAGCGTCTGACGCGCTGGATAACGGGTCGGCGCGGCGTGGCCGCCCTCTTCCCGCCCGTAGATAAACAGCTGCACGGCGGGATCGCCGTAATCGCCACCCAGCCGGTTATGGTTGGCCGCGCCTTCGTCGCCAAACATCGCCACCTGCGGCAGGGCCTGATGGATCTCAAAATGGGCGTCATGCTTGAAAATAGCGCGCAGCACGCGCTCGGTGGTGTCCGCTTCGGTGGCGCGATGAAACTTATTATTCAGGTTCGCCACCGTCAGATGGACTTTACCATCCAGCGTATCGGCTGACGGCGCGACGGTGGCCGCGTTTGCCACCCACATTGAAGAGGCAGAGCTTGCCGCAGAGAGCAAATGCGGCGTCTGCGTACCCGCTTTTTCGACGACCTGCTCGTCCGTACCGCTAAATCCTAGCTGGCGCAGCACCGCCACGTTAGGACGTTCCTGCGGCGGGATCACCGCCTGCGGGAAGCCGGCATCCGCCAGCGCCTTCATTTTTAGCAGCCCCTGCTTCGCCGCCAGCTTCGGGTTGGAGACCTGAAAGCGGTGCTTCGTCGAGGCTTCATTACCAAAGGAGAGACCGGCATAGTGGTGCGTCAGCCCCACCAGCCCGTCAAAGTTGACTTCACGCGCTTTCATGGCCTTCTCCCTTCGTAAAATCGAGCCCCGGGTTAAGCGTCTCCGGCAGCGTCAGCGCCGGGGTTTCCAGACTCGCCATCGGCCACGCGCAGTAATCGGCGGCATACCAGGCGCTGGCGCGATGGTTGCCCGAGGCGCCCACGCCGCCGAACGGCGCGGTGCTCGCCGCCCCGGTCAGCGGTTTATTCCAGTTCACGATCCCGGCACGCGCTTCCAGCAGCAGTTGTTCAAACTTCTCGCGATGCGGCGATATCAGCCCGCTCGACAGGCCGTAGCGGGTGTTATTCGCCATCGCAATGGCCGCATCAAAATCGTCGTAACGCCAGACGCACAGCAGCGGGCCAAACACCTCTTCATCCGGCACGCTGCTCGCACCGCTCATCTCTACGATGCCCGGCGTCAGCAGCGAGGTACCCGGCTGAACCTGCTTCGGCTCCAGCAGGGTTTTCGCCCCGCGCGCTACGTGGTCCTGCCAGGCGTTGAGCACGTTCAGCGCGGCCTGTTCGGAGATCAGCCCGCCGATAAACGGCTGCGGATCGGCATCCCACGCGGCAGGCACCAGCCGCGCGCTCACCTCTACCAGACGCTTCAGGAAGGTATCCCCCTGCGCGCCGCGCTTGACCAGCAGGCGGCGGGCGCAGGTGCAGCGCTGTCCGGCGGTAATAAAGGCGGACTGGATCGTCAGGTGCACCGCGGCATCGATATCGTCAGGATCTTCGACAATCAGCGGGTTGTTGCCGCCCATCTCCAGCGCCAGAATTTTCTCCGGCTGCCCCGCCAGCTGGCGGTGCAGCTGATAGCCCGTTCCGGCGCTGCCGGTAAACAGCAGGCCGTCGATATCGCTCAGCGCGCTCAGCGCCTGGCCGGTTTCCCTCCCGCCCTGCACGAGGTTCAGCACGCCCGGCGGCAGCCCGGCCTGCTCCCAAAGCTTCACCACCGCCTCGCCGGTTAACGGCGTAAGCTCGCTCGGTTTGAAGATGACGGTATTGCCCGCCAGCAGCGCGGGCACAATGTGACCATTCGGCAGATGCCCCGGGAAGTTATACGGGCCAAACACCGCCAGCACGCCGTGCGGACGGTGGCGCAGCGTGGCCGCGCCGTCCGGCATCTCAGTATGCTGCTCGCCGGTGCGGGTGTGGTACGCCTTAACCGAAATAGCGATTTTATTGATCATCGCCGTCACTTCGGTCGCCGCTTCCCAGCGCGGTTTGCTGGTTTCGGACGCGATGATGCGCGTCAGCTCGGCCTTGTTGGCCTCCAGCAGTCCGGCAAATTTTTCAATAAGCGCCTGGCGCTCGGCGAATGGCCGTTTTGCCCACGCGGGAAACGCGTGTCGTGCGGAACGGCAGGCCTGCTCGACCTGCGCGACGCTGGCGTCATTTCCCTTCCACAGCACCTCTTTTTCAACTGGATTGGTTTTTACGCGCTGTTCGCCTTCGCCCGTTACCCAGTCACCGTTAATCCATAATGTCATGCTGTTTTCTCCTCAGGGCAGAGACGCACCAGGCGAACCGTATCGCCGGCGTTACATTTCAGGGCATCCAGCTCTGCAGCTGTCAGCACCAGACGTTCACATTTCGGGTTGGTCCGCACCAGCATGGCGCGGAAGTTGGCGTAATTTTCGTTCGCCACCAGGCATGCCGGCCAGTCACCCGGCGCGGGCTGGCCTTCGGATACCTCAACCAGTCGGCTTTTGCGGATGGCGCGCACGCGGTCGATATCGCACTCAAGCGTTGGCCCGCCGTCAAAGATGTCGACATAGTTACGGTAGCGGAAGCCCTCTTTCTCCAGCACCGCGCGGGCAGGCGCGGTTTGCGGATGCACTTCGCCAATTACCGCCTGCGCTTCAGGCGTTAAGAAATGGGTATAGATAGGATGTTTAGGCATCAGCTCCGCGATAAACGCCTTCTGGCCGGTGCCGCAGAGATAGTCCGCCCGGCTGAACTCCATCGAGAAGAAGCGCTCGCCCAGGCTCTCCCAGAAGGGCGAGTAGCCTTTGTCGTCGATCACGCCGCGCATCTCTGCCACCACTTTTTCGTTAAAGCGATCGCGGAAAGCGGCCATAAACATAAAGCGCGATTTGGAGAGCAGATAGCCGTTGCCCTCTTTGCGCCACGCCGGGTCGAGGAACAGCGTACAGAGCTCGCTGGCGCCCGTGTGGTCATTGCAGAGAAACAGCGTGGGCAGCGCGTTATAGACGTTCAGCTCTTTCGAGGCGTGAACCATCGTGCCGACGCGGTAGTTATACCACGGGTCGTTAAGCCCGACGGCCACTTCAATGGCGCAGATCCCGGCCACGCTCCCCGTTTCGGTGTCTTCCAGCACGAACACGTAACCCTGTTCGCTTTTTGGCAACGTCCCCTGCCAGGTTTGCAGGGCGCGCTCAATGCGCGCCGACAGCGTTTTTTCATCGGCAGGAAGCGAGGTCAGCCCACCTCCCGTCTTACCGGCAAGCTGCATGAGCCCGGCAATATCGCCGCGCTCAACGGGACGGATGACCATCATGATGACACCCCGGATTTCACCTTCTCACACGCCAGCGCAAAACGATCCAGACCGGTTTGCACCTCTTCCTCGCTGACAATCAGCGCAGGGGCAAAACGCACCACGTTGGCACCGGCAATCAGCACCATCACGCCCGCTTTTGCCGCTTCCTGTGAAATAAGCTTCGCTTTTCCGGCAAACTCAGCCGTGAGCTCGCAGCCGATCAACAGCCCCAGGCCGCGAATTTCTTTAAACAGGCCAAGCTTGCCGTTGATGGCGTTCAGGCGCTCAACGAACCACTCGTGACGCTGCTTAACGCCCTTCAGCACCTCAGGGGTGTTAATGATGTCGAGAACCTGTCCGGCGACGGCGGTCGCCAGCGGGTTACCGCCGTAGGTGGTGCCGTGGGTGCCCACGGTCATTACGCTGGCGAATTTATCGGTGGTCAGCGTCGCGCCAATCGGGAAGCCGCCGCCCAGCGCTTTGGCGGTAGAGAGAACGTCCGGCGTCACGCCGTAGTGCATATAGGCATACAGCTCGCCGGTGCGGCCCACGCCGGTCTGCACTTCGTCGAAAATCAGGACCGCGTCATGACGATCGCACAGCTCGCGCAGCCCCTGCAGGAATGCCTTTTGCGCCGGAAGCACGCCGCCCTCCCCCTGCATCGGTTCGACAATCACCGCGCAGGTGGTGTCGTTAATCAGCTCGCTGGCGGACTGAAGATCGTTATAAATGCCGTGGCGGATATCCGGCGGCAGCGGAGCGAAATCCTGCGAATAAGAAGGCTGGCCACCCGCGCTCACGGTAAAGAGCGTGCGCCCGTGGAACGCATTTTTAAACGCCACAATCCCGCTCTTGTGCGTCCCAAATTTGTCGTGGGCATATTTGCGCGCCAGCTTCAGCGCCGCTTCGTTGGCTTCCGCGCCGGAGTTACAGAAAAAGACTTTTTCAGCGAAGGTCGCGTCAATCAGCTTTTTCGCCAGGCGCAGTGCGGGCTCGTTGGTAAAGCCGTTGCCGGTATGCCAGAACTTCGCCGCCTGGTCATTCAGCGCCTGACGCAGCGCCGGATGGGCATGACCCAACGCATTCACCGCAATCCCCCCGGCAAAGTCGATATACTCTTTACCCTGCTGATCCCACAGGCGTGAGCCTTCCCCGCGAACCGGAATAAAAGCCGCCGGAGCGTAAACCGGCATCATCCATTCATCGAAATTTTCACGCGTAATTGACAGAGACATAGCGACCTCATCCGGTAAATAAAAAGTTATTTGAATGTTAAATAATTGAGTGTTTGCACTGTGAATGTAGATTGCAGCCTTCGTGCCAGCCAGCGATAAAAATGCATAAACGGGGTGAGGTAACAGAATATCAATAGGTTACAATATGGAGTTATTCACTGTTAGTGCATAAAAAGTGAATATTTTTACGACAAGCGGCGCTTTGCCGCATGAAAATCAGAAAGAGTATGCACAGGCCAAATATAATTCTGGAATTGTGATCGCTCGCGAAATTTATCGGCCCTTTACGCCCTGTTTGAGGGCGAAGCGCGTCAGAATGGTGCAAATATTGCACCACCGGCATTATCTGTCGCAGTTATTGGTCGAACCCGGTAACAGTTGACGCAAATTCTGCTACCATCCATGCACTATTCACCTTGCACTGGCAGCGACTATGAAATTTGTCTCTTTTAATATCAACGGCCTGCGCGCCCGCCCTCATCAGCTAGAAGCCATTGTTGAGCAACATCAGCCAGATGTGATCGGCCTGCAGGAGACCAAGGTTCACGACGACATGTTCCCCCTCGAAGAGGTGGCGAAACTCGGCTACAACGTCTTTTACCACGGTCAGAAAGGTCACTATGGCGTCGCGCTGCTCACCAAAGACACGCCGGTTTCCGTGCGCCGCGGCTTCCCCGGCGACGGTGAAGAAGCCCAGCGCCGCATCATCATGGCGGAAGTGCCTTCCGCGCTCGGGAATATTACGGTCATTAACGGCTATTTCCCGCAGGGTGAGAGCCGCGATCACGAGACAAAATTCCCGGCCAAAGCGAAGTTTTATCAGGATCTGCAGAACTATCTGACGACCGAACTGAAAAAAGAGAATCCGGTGCTGATCATGGGCGACATGAACATCAGCCCAACGGATCTGGATATCGGCATCGGCGAAGAGAACCGCAAGCGCTGGCTGCGCACCGGCAAATGTTCTTTCCTGCCGGAAGAGCGTGAGTGGATGGAGCGCCTGCTGGGCTGGGGCCTGGTGGATACCTTCCGCAATGCCAACCCGGAAACGCAGGACCGCTTCTCGTGGTTTGACTACCGCTCGAAGGGCTTTGACGACAACCGCGGCCTGCGTATCGATCTGCTGCTGGCGAGTACGCCGCTGGCGGAGCGCTGCATTGAAACCGGGATCGACTACGACATCCGCAGCATGGAAAAACCGTCGGACCACGCACCAGTATGGGCTAAATTCAAGCTGTAATCGCGCGTGAACATACGAAAAACACTCTTCCTGTGCGCCCTTCTGGGCGCATTTCTTATGACATTTGTCATTCTGCCGCCTGACACGCTTTCTCTGGCAGGAATTAAAACCCACCAGCAGACGCTACTCTCCCATGTCGACCACGCGCCGCTGCGTAGCGCGCTGATCTTCTTTGCGCTTTACGTGGCGGTTTCCGCTCTCTCGATACCCGGCGCGGCGGTTCTGACCCTGCTGGGCGGGGCGTTATTTACGCTGTGGGAAGGCACCGTGCTGGTTTCGTTTGCCTCCACGCTCGGGGCCACGCTGGCGATGCTCGCCAGCCGTTACCTGCTGCGCGACTGGGTGCAGCGGCGGTTTGCCCGACAGATGGCAACGGTAAATGCGGGCATGGCGCGCGACGGCGCGGGCTATCTTTTTGCCCTGCGCCTGATGCCGCTGTTCCCGTTTTTCCTGGTGAATTTACTGATGGGGCTGACCCGCATCACGGTCCGGCGCTACTGGTGGGTCAGCCAGCTCGCCATGCTGCCGGCGACGGTTATCTTTCTCAACGCCGGGCGGGAGCTGGGAAAAGTGGCATCGCTGCGCGATATTTTGTCGCCGGGCGCGGTATTCGCCTTTACACTACTGGGGTTATTACCGCTGGTTACGCGCCGGCTGTTTTCCCGCTATCTCCCTGCTGATAAAAAGTGAGGCATTATGCGCCGTGTGCGTTTTTGCACGTTTCTGACCGGTCTGCTGCTGGCAGCCCCCCTCTATGCCGCCGACGGCTGGCAAGCTATCCAACAGCAGGCCAAAGGCCAGACCGTCTGGTTTAACGCCTGGGGCGGCGATCCGGCGGTTAACCGCTACCTTGAGTGGGTCAGCGGTGAGATGCAAACGCACTATGCCATCACCCTAAAAATCGTCCCGCTGGCGGATGCCGCCGATGCGGTCAAACGTATTCAGACGGAAGCCGCCGCAGGGCGTAAGACCAACGGCTCGGTCGACCTCCTGTGGGTGAACGGCGAGAACTTCCGCACGCTAAAAGAGGCGAACCTGCTGCAAACCGGGTGGGCGCAGAGTCTGCCCAACTGGCGCTATGTCGATACCCGTAAACCCGTTACGGAAGATTTTGCGATTCCAACCGACGGGGCGGAATCGCCGTGGGGCGGCGCGCAGCTGATTTTTATCGCCCGAAAAGCCAGCATGCCAATGCCGCCGGAGGATCCGCAGGCGTTGCTGGCGTACGCGCAGCAGCACCCGGGCAAGGTGAGCTATCCTCGCCCACCCGATTTTACCGGCACGGCCTTTCTTGAGCAGTTGCTGCTGACGCTTACGGCGCATCCCGAGGCGTTACAAAAAGCGCCTGATGATACGTTTGCCCAGGTTACGGCGCCGCTCTGGGCCTACCTCGATAAACTGCACCCGCTACTGTGGCGTGAAGGAAAAGACTTCCCTCCCTCACCCGCCCGGATGGATGCCCTGCTCGCCAGCGGAAGTCTGAACCTGTCGCTGACCTTTAACCCGGCGCATGCGCAGCAAAAAGTGGCGAGCGGCGAACTGCCTGCCGACAGCTACAGCTTTGGTTTTCGCGACGGGATGCTCGGCAACGTGCATTTTGTGGCTATTCCGGCTAATGCCAGCGCGAGCGCGGGGGCGAAAATGGTCGCCAATTTCCTGCTGTCGCCGCAGGCGCAGATCCGCAAGGCCGACCCGGCCATTTGGGGGGATCCGAGCGTGCTGGATGCGAAAACGCTGCCCGAAGGTGAAGCGAAACAGCTGCAGGCCCATACGCCTCAGGGGCAGCCGAAGGTGCTCCCGGAGCCGCAGTCCGCGTGGGTGAACGCGCTGGAGCAGGAATGGCTGCGTCGTTACGGCACCCGTTAGGCTGGCTTGTCTGGCTGGCGATGACGGTGATTTATCTGCCGATCCTGCCCGCTGGCACCGTGCTGTTCGCGCCGGCCTTTTCCGTGACGAACTGGCAGCGGCTGCTAAACGATCCTCAGCTGCCGCAGGCAGCCGTTGCCACGCTGGTCTCAACGCTTATCGCTACGCTGGGGGCCTTGTTTATCGCCCTTTCCCTCCTGGCTCTTTTCTGGCCCGGCACCCGCTGGCGGCGCCTCAGCACGCGCCTGCCGTGGCTGCTGGCGATCCCCCACGTGGCCTTCGCCACCAGCGCGCTACTGCTGTTTGCCGAGGGCGGACTGTTTTATCAGGTTTGTACCGTCTGTTCGCCGCCGTTTGACCGCTACGGCGTAGGGCTGGGCCTGACGCTCGCGGTCAAAGAGAGCGCATTCGTGCTGTGGGCCATTTACGCCGTGCTGCCGGAAAAAGGGCTCGCGCAGCAGAAGATCGTCCTGCAAACCTTTGGCTACGGGCGTTTTCAGACGCTCAGCTGGCTGATCCTTCCGGCGATCGCGCCCGTCCTCGGGGCGGTGATGCTGGCGGTGCTGGCGTGGTCGCTGTCGGTTGTGGACGTAGCGATCGTTCTCGGGCCCGGCAACCCGCCCACGCTGGCCGTGCTGGCCTGGCAGTGGCTGAGCCAGGGCGACGCGCAGCAGCAGGTGAAAGGGACACTGCTGTGCCTGGTGCTCCTTCTTTTGCTGGCCGCGCTTGCCGCGCTGGGGTACGGCCTGTGGAAAGTCTGGCGTCGCGCGATTCCGGACTTGAGCGGGACGCGCCGCAGGTTGCATCTCGTCCTGCCTGAACGCGCATTCAGCGGCTTTTTGCCCGCATGCGGCCTCCTTTGCGCCGCCGTGCTGTTGATGCTGGCGCAGCGGGACGACGTAGGTCCCGTGGGGACCAGCCTCTCCTTCGGACTGCTTTCGAGCCTTATCGCCCTGATCGTCATTTTTCTCTGGCTGGAATGGGGGCCGCAGCGCGGCGCGGCGTGGGTGTGGCTACCGCTCGCCCTTCCGGCACTGCCGCTCGTCACCGGGCAATACGCGATTGCTTTGCATCTGGGTCTCGACGGAGACTTTATCGCCGTCCTCTGGAGCCATCTGCTGTGGGTGCTACCGTGGATGCTGCTGGTGCTGCAGCCCGCCTGGCGGCGGATCGATCCCCGGCTTATCCTTACCGCCAGAACGCTCGGCTGGCGGCGGGCAAAAATTTTCTGCCTGCTGAAATGTCCCCTGCTGGTGCGTCCTGCGCTGCTGGCCTTTGCCACCGGCTTTTCCGTCAGCATGGCCCAATATATGCCGACCCTGTGGCTGGGCGCGGGACGTTTCGCCACGCTGACCACCGAGACCGTCGCGCTCAGCAGCGGAGGCAGCATCCCGCTTCTCGCTAACCGTGCCCTGGGATTACTGCTGGTCACGGGCGTCGTATTCGGTCTTGCTGCGCTGTTATCCCGGCTCGCGGGCCGCTACCGTCAAGGATTACGCTAATGCTCAAGGTCAACGATCTCACCATCGAACCGCTTTTCCGCGAGGTCAATTTTTGCGTACCCCGCGGGAAGATTGTCACCCTGATGGGGCCATCCGGCAGCGGCAAATCGACCCTCTTTGCCTGGATGGTCGGCGCGCTGTCAGAGGATTTTCAGGCGCAGGGCGAACTGTGGATCGGCGAACGCCGCTGCGACGGTTTGCCCGTCAAATCCCGCGGTCTGGGGATTCTTTTTCAGGACGCGCTGCTGTTTGACCCTTTCAGCGTTGGGCAAAATTTGCTGCTGGCCTTGCCTGAGCGGATCGCGGGACGCGCACGGCGAGAAGCGGTCGAGCAGGCGCTGGATTCCGCCGGGCTTGGCGGTCATTACGACAGCGATCCGGCCACCCTTTCCGGCGGAGAGCGCGCCCGGGTGAGCCTGCTGCGCGCCCTGCTCGCAGAGCCGCAGGCGCTGCTGCTGGACGAACCGTTCAGCCGCCTTGATAAAGCGTTACGCACGACGTTCCGGACATGGGTATTTGACGCCGTCCGCGCGCGCAATATTCCGGTGGTGCTGGTCACCCATGACGAGGACGATATTCCGCCCGGCGGCGAGGTGATGGAGATTTCTCGCTGGCAATAATGTGCTAACGCAATGTTTTCCGTTTCGGGAGAGACGACAATGCCCCCCTCTTTTACTGACGTCAGGTTATTCGATGAAACGTGTTTCTCAACTGACCGCGCTGGCCCTGATCTGCGGCCTCGCCTCTTTTTCCTCTCAGGCTGCTGATATGGCCAACGCGATGACGCTGTCTCAGCTTCAGGCGCAGCACGGCGCGGCAATCGACACCCGCCCCAGCGCCTTCTATAACGGCTGGCCGCAGACCCTCAGCGGTCCTTCCGGGCACGAACCCGCTGCGCTCAACCTGGCAGCCGCCTGGCTTAGCGCCATGAGCGACGAGCAGATTGCACTTTGGGCAAAACAGCATCAGCTTACCCCTGCGACGTCCATCGCGCTGTATGGCGAGGAGAACGATAACCAGGCGGTGAAAGCCCGTCTGGAGAAAGCTGGTTACCGCCACGTTTCGCTGCTCAGCGATGCTCTGCGGACGCCCGACCGCCTTCAGCGCCTGCCCCACTTTGAACAGCTGGTCTACCCGCAGTGGATCCACCGGCTTCAGCAGGGCAAACCGGTGACCGCCGCGCCGGCGGGCGAATGGAAAGTCATAGAAGCGGCCTGGGGCGCGCCGAAGTTTTACCTGCTTAACCACATTCCCGGCGCGGGCTACATTGACACCAACGAGGTGGAAAGCGAGCCGCTGTGGAACAAAGTCTCCGACGACAGGCTGAAAGCAATGCTGGCAAAGCACGGGATCCGTCACGATACCACCGTCATTCTGTACGGGCGCGACGTTTACGCCGCCGCGCGCGTGGCGCAGATCATGCTCTACGCGGGCGTGAAGGATGTGCGCCTTCTCGATGGCGGCTGGAAGGCGTGGTCAGATGCCGGTCTGCCGGTTGAGCGCGGTACGCCCGGCAAAGTGGCTCCTGCCCCTGATTTTGGCGCGCCGATCCCCGGCCAGCCGCAGCTGATGGTGGATATGGAACAGGCGCGCGGCATGCTGCACCGTCAGGATGCCTCCCTGGTCAGCATTCGTTCATGGCCGGAGTTTATCGGCGAAACCAGCGGCTACAGCTACATCAAGCCAAAAGGTGAAATTGCCGGTGCCCGCTGGGGTCACGCGGGCAGCGATGCCACCCATATGGAGGATTTCCATAACCCGGATGGCACCATGCGCAGCGCTGACGACATCGCCGCCCAGTGGAAGCGCTGGAATATTCTGCCGGAACAGCAGGTCGCGTTTTACTGCGGCACCGGCTGGCGGGCGTCCGAAACCTTTATGTACGCCCGGGCGATGGGCTGGAAAAATATCGCCGTCTATGACGGCGGCTGGTACGAATGGAGCAGCCACCCGCAGAACCCGGTCACCGCCGGAGAGCGCGGACCAGAGAGTGCTCTCTAACGGGTGAGTGACTTCAGCGTCACGTAGCCGCTCCAGATGCGCGTTGTGGTGGTCAACCAGCACAGCGCGCCGAATATCCACGCGAACAGCGTAAACTGTGCCGGAAACAGGCAGCACAGCACGAACAGCGCGATGGTCTCCGTCCCTTCCGTTAACCCGCCGATATAGTAAAACGACTTATGCGCATAGCCGGGGTTGTCGATATCGTGCTTCGCCGCCAACGCGGCAAAGGCGAGAAAACTGCTGCCGGTGCCGATAAACGCAAACAACAGCCAGGCCGCCGCCAGCGCATTCTCTACGGGTGCAGCCAGCGCAAAGCCAAACGGCACCAGCGCATAGAACAGAAAATCGAGGGCGATATCGAGAAACCCTCCCGCATCCGTCAGCCCTCTCCGACGCGCCAGCGCGCCGTCCAGACCATCCAGCAGGCGGTTCAGGACGATGGCGGCCAGCGCCGCCGGATACCAGCCGAGTGCCAGAAACGGCAACGCCAGCAGGCCGATGGCAAACCCGGCAAGCGTTAATCCGTCGGGCGTAACGCCCGGCTTATCCAGCACGGATACCAGACGGTCCAGAGCGGGTTTTACCCGCGGGTGCAGGTGACGGTCAAGCATCAGGCCTCCCTTTAAACGTGGCGCACAGCCCCTGTGCCGGTATATCCAGCGCGGCATTAAACCGGGCCGAGAGATTCTGAAAGGCAATGAGCGCCGTCATTTCAGTGATGGCATCATCCGTAAAGTGGCGTTTCATCGCCGTTTTGATTGCTTCATCCACCCGGGGCGGCGTGGCGGTCACCGCCTCCGCATAGGCCAGCGCCGCGCGTTCCTGTTCACTGAACACGTCAGAATCAGCCCAGCCGCTTACGGCCTGGACTTTATCCAGCGCGCCGCAGCGCTCGGCCAGGCGCAGGCTGTTGGCGTCAATACAGAACGCACAGTGGCACAGCTGCGATACGCGCGTCATAAGCAGCGAGCGCAGCACTGGCGTCAGGCGCGCTTTTCTGCGCTCCAGAAACCCCACAAACAAAGCGACCAGCCAGAACAGACGCGGCATGCGTCCCCACCAGCGCGTGGGGTTCAGCACGGCGCCGAAGTGTTTTTGCTGCATGGCGGCAATGGGTTTTACGCTCGCCGGAAGGGTTGGGATGGGCTCTACCCAGGTGGACGTCTCTTTCACCTGATTCTCCTGATGGCTGGACTCTTTGAAAGGGCACGATAATATGGCGTTTTTCGCTATCAAGTATTGACGACCATGCTAAAAACAGTCGATGTCGTTGCGGCCATCATCGAAAAAGACGACAAAATTTTACTGGCACAGCGCCCTGCTCACGCCGACCAGCCGGGAATGTGGGAGTTCGCTGGCGGCAAAGTGGAGGCCGGAGAAACCCAGCCTGAGGCGCTTATCCGCGAGCTGCGTGAAGAGCTGGGTATCGAGGCTCAGCCTGAGCAGTACGTGGCGAGCCAACAGCGCGAGGTATCACAGCGGTTAATCAACCTGCACGCCTGGCACGTACCCCGCTTCAGCGGAGAGTTAACGGCGCACTACCACAGCGCGCTGGCGTGGTGTACGCCGGAAGAGGCTTTTAGTTATGAGTTAGCTCCGGCGGATATTCCGCTGCTGGAGGCGTTTATTCTTTTACGCGACGCCAGACCAGCGGATTCGTGCTGATGGTACGTTCATCGCGCTGGCACTGCAGCAGCACGCCATCCGCCTTCACGACGGCCCCTTCAGAATAGTTTTGATCCTGGTAGATGCAGCACTGGTTACACGGCTGCGCGCGCTGGCCGCTGGAGCTAAACACCTCCGGCGGCACATTCACTTCTACATCCGGGCGAATGCGGTCAGCCTGCGCGCCTGCGGTCAACATCAATGATAACGCGGCCATCACGTAACGGTTCATAGACTTCTCTTCCTGTTGTGTCCTGATAATGACTATAACGGTAAATCGGGCAGAATCTTTAATTTAGCGCGCCATCGCTTTTTGTTATGACGCGGCCCGGGTCATTAATTTCCCTTTCGGTCCACATTTCTGCTTGCTTCACAAAGCGGTACGGGTGGTATAGTCAAAAAAACAACACAAATCGCATAAGCAACATACATTAATGACTATAAGAGGTTCTTATATCTATGGATCAGACACGCTCTCTGGAAAGTTTCCTTGCCTATGTTCAGCAGCGCGACCCGCACCAAAGCGAATTTGCTCAGGCCGTTCGTGAAGTAATGACTACCCTCTGGCCGTTCCTTGAAGAAAACCCGCGCTATCGTCAACTGTCGCTGCTGGAACGTCTGGTTGAACCTGAGCGTGTGATCCAGTTCCGCGTGACCTGGGTGGATGACCGCAACCAGGTACAGGTCAACCGCGCCTGGCGCGTGCAGTTTAACTCCGCCATCGGTCCGTTTAAGGGCGGCATGCGCTTCCACCCTTCCGTGAACCTGTCGATTCTGAAATTCCTTGGCTTTGAACAGACGTTTAAAAACGCGCTCACCACCCTGCCAATGGGCGGCGGTAAAGGCGGGAGCGATTTCGACCCGAAAGGCAAAAGCGAAGGCGAAGTGATGCGTTTCTGTCAGGCGCTAATGACCGAGCTCTACCGCCACCTCGGCCCGGACACCGACGTACCGGCGGGGGATATCGGCGTGGGGGCCCGCGAAGTGGGCTTTATGGCCGGGATGATGAAAAAGCTCTCCAACAACAGCGCCTGCGTCTTTACCGGCAAAGGATTATCGTTTGGCGGCAGCCTGATCCGCCCGGAGGCGACCGGCTACGGCCTGGTTTACTTCACCGAGGCAATGCTCAAGCGTCACGGTTTAGGTTTCGAGGGGATGCGCGTGGCGGTCTCCGGCTCCGGTAACGTGGCGCAGTACGCTATCGAAAAAGCGATGCAGTTTGGTGCCCGCGTGGTAACGGCCTCCGACTCTAAAGGCACGGTAGTGGACGAAGCGGGCTTTACGGCGGAGAAGCTGGCGCGCCTGTGCGAAATCAAAGCCAGCCGCGATGGCCGACTTGCCGATTATGCCGCGGAGTTTGGCCTGACGTATCTGGAAGGCAAACAGCCGTGGGGCGTGCCGGTGGATATCGCCCTGCCGTGCGCCACGCAAAACGAACTGGACGCGGACGCCGCGCGCACGCTAATTAGCAACGGCGTGAAGGCGGTAGCGGAAGGGGCGAATATGCCGACCACTATCGAGGCAACGGATCTGTTCCTGGAGGCGGGCGTGCTGTTTGCGCCAGGCAAGGCGGCGAACGCGGGCGGCGTGGCAACCTCCGGCCTGGAGATGGCGCAAAACGCGGCGCGGCTCGGCTGGAAGGCGGAGAAAGTGGATGCCCGTTTGCACCACATCATGCTGGATATTCACCATGCCTGCGTCGAGTACGGCGGCGAGGCATCGCAAACCAACTACGTGCGCGGGGCAAATATCGCCGGGTTCGTGAAGGTGGCGGATGCGATGATTGGGCAGGGTGTGATTTAAGGTTTATATCGTGCGGCCGGGTGCCCTCTCCCACAGGGAGAGGGAGAAAACCGGGCGTATCAGGCTGCGCTCTTTTTCTTTTTGAACGGTTTCTTCGCCCCACCACCGGGTGCAACCATCCCTCTGAACCGCTTCACCGGCGTGCTGCGCGCCTGATCGATCAGCTGGTAAAGCGTCCCCACCAGCGGCTGCATAAAGTCCTGATAGCGGCACTGCTTTTCGCTGATTTGCGTCAGCACGGATTCCCAGTGCGCGGTCATGTCCGGCCGTGCGGCCAGCTCCGGCAGGGAGTGTATGAGCGCCCGGCCCGGTTCCGTTGAGTGGATGTAGCGCCCCTTTTTCTCAAGAAAACCTCGCTTAAAGAGCAGCTCGATGATCCCCGCGCGGGTTGCTTCCGTACCCAGTCCATCGGTGGCGCGCAGGATCTTCTTGAGATCTTTATCCTGCACAAAGCGGGCGATCCCGGTCATGGCTGACAGCAGCGTTGCATCGGTGAAGTGGCGCGGCGGCTGGGTCTGACGTTCAACCACTTCACCCTTCTCGCACAGCAGTTCGTCGTCTTTAGCGACCACCGGCAGCGGCGTGCCGTCGTTCTCCTCATCGCGCTCTTTGTTGCCGAGGAGCGTGCGCCAGCCCGCTTCCGCCAGGAAACGCGCTTTAGCGATAAACTTGCCTTTGGCAATTTCCAGTTCGATGACGCACTTGCGGAACACCGCGTCCGGGCAGAACTGCATCAGGTACTGACGGGCGATCAGGTTATAGACCTTCGCTTCGTTATCGGTAAGATTGACCTTACTGGCGCGCGCCGTCGGGATAATCGCGTGGTGGGCATCGACCTTTTTGTCGTCCCAGCAGCGGTTATGGGTGTCCGGGTTAACGACGGACTGCGGGAGCAGATCCGGCGCGTGGACGCCGATGGCATTCATCACAGAATGGCGTCCGGCAAAGTGCTCTTCCGGCAGATAGCGGCTGTCCGAACGTGGATAGGTGATGAGCTTATGGGTTTCGTAGAGTTTCTGGCAGATATCCAGCACGTTCTGCGCGCTGAGGCCAAAGCGCTTCGCGGCCTCAATCTGCAGAGCAGAAAGGGAGAACGGCAGCGGCGCGGGTTCTGATTCCCGTTTATCGTTATAGCTGGTAACGATGGCCGGCTGGCCGGTAATACGGTTAACCACATGCTCCGCCAGCGGACGGTGCAGCAAACGCCCCTCTTCATCCTGGTACGACTCGCAAGCGTCGCTCGGCTGCCAGACGGCGGTAAAGCGCTCGTCTTTCGGGGTGACGATATGCGCTTTCACTTCAAAGAAATCTTTGGCGACGAAGTTCTCGATCTCTTCGTCGCGACGCACCACCAGCCCCAGCACCGGCGTCTGCACGCGGCCCACGGAGAGTACGCCCTGATAGCCCGCGTTACGCCCGAGGATGGTGTAGGCGCGGGTCATGTTGATGCCGTACAGCCAGTCGGCGCGGGCGCGCGCTAAAGCAGAGACGCACAGCGGAATAAACTCGCTGTTGGAACGCAGGCGCGAGATCGCCCGCTCAACGGCCTGCGGGTTGAGGTCGTTGATCAGGCAACGCTGCACCTGCTGGCGCTTTTCCGGCGCCAGCTCAAGATAGTCCAGCACTTCGTCCACCAGCAGCTGCCCTTCTCTGTCCGGGTCACCTGCGTGGACCACTTCCGTCGCCTCATGCAGGAAGCGCTTAATGACGTTGAGCTGTTTGGTGACGGACGGACGAGGCTGAAAACGCCACTTTTCCGGCACGATGGGCAGATCGTTGAGGTTCCAGCGGGCGTAGCGGCTGTCGTAGACGTCCGGCTGCGCCTGTTCAAGCAGGTGGCCAATACACCAGGTGACCACCTGCCCGTTACCGCATTCGATAAAGCCGTCGCCTTTGCGATGCGGTTTAGGCAGCACGTCGGCGATGGCACGGGCCAGGCTCGGCTTTTCGGCAATAAACAACCGCATCGAATTAACGGATCTCAATCATCGGTCGGCCGCCGCGGGCGGTCACCAGTTCGCCGATCGCCGTCAGGGTGATGCCAAACTCGGCGGCGGTTGCCTGAACCTCGGCTTCGGATTCCGGCGTGACGGCCAGCAGCAGGCCGCCGGAGGTTTGTGGATCGCACAGCAGGTTGCGCCACGCCTCAGGCATTTCGCCCATCAGGTGACCGTAGCTGGCGAAGTTGCGCTGGGTACCGCCCGGAACCGCGCCCTGGGCAATGTACTCTTCCACGCCAGGCAGCTTCGGCACGTCCTGATACCAGACCTGCGCCTGCACGCCCGCGCCCTGACAGACTTCAGAGAGGTGCCCCAGCAGGCCAAAACCGGTGACGTCGGTCATCGCCTTTACGCCGTCGATATTGGCGAACGCCGCGCCGGCGAGGTTCATCTGGCACATGACTTCCGTCGCCAGACCTTTGTGCTCCGGTTTGAGCAGGGATTTTTTCTCTGCGGTGGTGAGCACACCAATGCCCAGCGGCTTGGTGAGGAACAGCTTGCAGCCCGCCTGCGCGGTGCTGTTGCGCTTCACGCGCTCGGTCGGCACCACGCCGGTAACGGCCAGGCCGAAGATCGGCTCCGGCGCATCAATCGAGTGGCCGCCGGCCAGCGCAATCCCCGCCTGCTGGCAGGCGAAACGCCCGCCATCAATCACCTCGCGGGCGATTTCCGGTGGAATGGTGTTGATCGGCCAGCCCAGAATGGCGATGGCCATGATCGGCTTACCGCCCATGGCGAAGATATCGCTGATGGCGTTGGTGGCCGCGATGCGCCCGAAGTCGAACGGGTTATCAACAATCGGCATGAAGAAGTCAGTGGTGCTGATAATGCTGGTGCCGTTACCTAAGTCATAAACCGCCGCATCGTCACGCGTTTCGTTGCCGACAAGCAGGTTCGGGTCGACAAACTTCGCCTGTTCACTGTGCAGAATGGTCTCCAGCACTTTCGGGGAAATTTTACAACCGCAACCGGCTCCGTGGCTGTACTGCGTTAAACGAATGGTTTGCTCGCTCATGGACGTCTCCTGTCATCTCAATCGCGCTATGGTAGCGCTCATTCCATAAAGAGGTAAGTATGACTGTCTGAATTCTGCGGCGGATGCTCAGAATCCAGACAGTTTAGCGCGTGTAATTAAAAACGGCTGACGAAAGGCGTGGTGTCCGGCACGCTAATGGTGCTGGAGGCTTTAAGCTGCGGGGTGCCGAGGTAAAGGAAACCGACAATTTTGTCGTGCTCACCGCAGGAGAATCCTGCCCGCACTGCGGCGCTCTCGGTCAGCGGCCCGGTGCGCCAGATACCGTTAAAGCCCTGCGCAACGGCGGCCATCTGCATCGCCATCACCGCACAGCCGGCAGACATTTCCTGCTCCCAGACCGGCACCTTATGGTCGGCCTGGCATTTCGCCACGACAGCGATAATCATCGGGGCGCGGAACGGCGCGTTACGCGCCTTGTCGATACCTTTCTCATCCTGCCCGGCGGCAACTGCCCCCTGCTCCAGCAGCTGACTGAAGCGATCGCGGCCTTCGCCTTCAATCACAAAGAAGTGCCACGGCTGCAGCGTGCCATGATCCGGCGCACGCATACCGGCACGCAGAATGTGTTCCAGCTGCTCGCCCGCAGGGGCGGGTTCAGCCAGACGTGACGCGCTACGACGGTTAACAAGCAGTTCGAGTGCATCCATTGGTTAACTCCTTTCTTGAAATTTACTCACAAAATTAACACGACGGCAGATTTTGTTACAGCCTGGCAGGCGATTCCTGCTGACAAGTGGCGGTTGGGTCATTACGATAACCCAACATTACCGTCCAGTGGCGACGGAAACAGTCATTTTCTGGTTAGGGAGAATACATGCGAACCCTTTGGCGAATCTTTGCCGGTTTCTTTAAATGGACGTGGCGACTGCTCAACTTCGTCCGCAACCTGGTGATGAACATCTTCTTCATCCTTCTGGTTCTGGTTTGCGCGGGCATCTGGATGCATATCAGCAACGCGAATCAGGCGCAGCATTCGACTCGTGGGGCCCTGTTACTCGATATCACCGGCGTGATCGTTGATAAACCGTCCACCAGCAATCGTCTGGGGGTGATCGGCCGCCAGCTGTTTGGCGCGACGTCAGACCGCCTGCAGGAGAACTCCCTGTTCGATATCGTCGATACTATCCGTCAGGCCAAAGACGACCGAAACATCACCGGGATCGTGCTGGATCTGAAAGATTTTGCCGGCGGCGACCAGCCTTCTATGCAGTACATCGGTAAAGCGCTGCGCGAGTTCCGCGACAGCGGCAAGCCGGTGATTGCCGTGGGCGACAGCTACAGCCAGGGGCAATATTATCTGGCAAGCTTCGCCAATAAGATCTGGCTTTCGCCACAGGGAACGGTCGATCTGCACGGTTTTGCCACCAACGGCCTGTACTACAAATCGCTGCTCGACAAGCTGAAGGTCACCACCCACGTCTTCCGCGTCGGCACCTATAAATCTGCCGTGGAGCCGTTTATCCGCGACGATATGTCCCCTGCCGCCCGTGAAGCGGACAGCCGCTGGATTGGCGAGCTGTGGCAGAACTATCTGGGTACCGTTGCCGCTAACCGTCAAATTACCGCTGAGCAGGTGTTCCCTGGCGCTCGCGGCGTGCTGGATGGACTGCGCAAGGTCGACGGTGATACCGCGAAATATGCGCTCGACAACAAGCTGGTTGACGCGCTGGGCACCAGTGCAGATATCGAAAAAGCCCTGACCAAACAGTTTGGCTGGAGCAAAGAGGACAAAAACTACAGCGCCATCAGCATGTATGACTATGCTGCGAAAAAGCCGGACGACAGCGGCGACAGCGTAGCCGTGGTGTTTGCTAACGGCGCTATCATGGACGGTCAGGAAACCCCGGGGAACGTCGGCGGTGATACTACCGCGTCGCAAATCCGCGATGCACGCCTTGATCCGAAAGTGAAAGCGATTGTCCTGCGGGTGAACAGCCCTGGCGGCAGCGTTAGCGCTTCCGAAGTGATCCGCGCCGAGCTGGCCGCAGCGCGTGCCGCTGGCAAGCCGATCGTCGTATCCATGGGCGGCATGGCCGCGTCTGGTGGGTACTGGATCTCCACGCCTGCCAACTATATTGTGGCGAACCCAAGCACGCTGACCGGCTCGATTGGCATCTTCGGGGTGATTAACACCGTGGAAAACAGCCTGGATTATCTGGGTGTGCATACCGATGGTGTTTCCACGTCGCCGCTGGCGGATGTGTCGATGACCAAATCTCTGCCGCCGGAAGTTTCAGAGATGATGCAGCTGAGCATTGAGAACGGCTATAAACGCTTTATCACGCTGGTTGCCGACTCGCGTAAGAAGACGCCGGAACAGATCGACCAGATTGCACAGGGCCACGTCTGGACCGGACAGGATGCGAAGAGTAACGGTCTGGTCGACAGCCTGGGCGACTTCGACGACGCGGTGAAGAAAGCCGCCGAACTGGCGAAGCTCAAGCAGTGGCACGTTGAGTATTATCAGGACGAACCGTCGTTCTTCGATATGGTGATGGACAGCATGTCCGTCTCCGTACGCGCCATGCTGCCGGAGGCGCTGCAGGCGTACCTGCCGGCCCCGGTGACCACGGCTGCGAAAGCGATGAAGGCGGAAAGCGATAAGCTCGCGGCCTTTAACGATCCACAAAGTCGTTACGCGTTTTGCCTGACCTGCGCGAACGTCCGTTAAAAACCGTCCCCTCTTCCCGTGAAGAGGGGATTTTTTTCTTTTGAAGAACAAGAACTCACTACCATGCAGAAGAAATCGATTTATGTAGCCTACACTGGCGGTACCATCGGTATGCAGCGCTCTGAAAATGGCTATATCCCCGTCTCCGGCCATCTGCAGCGTCAGCTTGCGCTGATGCCTGAATTCCACCGTCCGGAAATGCCTGACTTCACCATCCACGAATACGAGCCGCTGATGGATTCCTCCGACATGACGCCGGAAGACTGGCAGCACATCGCGGATGACATTAAAGCCCATTACGACCAGTACGACGGCTTCGTGATCCTGCACGGCACCGACACCATGGCGTTCACCGCTTCGGCGCTCTCCTTCATGCTGGAGAACCTGAGCAAGCCGGTGATCGTCACCGGGTCGCAAATACCGCTGGCGGAGCTGCGCTCGGACGGGCAGATCAACCTGCTGAATTCCCTGTACGTGGCGGCGAATTACCCGATCAACGAAGTGTCGCTGTTCTTTAACAATCGCCTGTATCGCGGCAACCGCACCACCAAAGCCCATGCCGACGGTTTTGATGCCTTTGCCTCCCCTAACCTGCAGCCGCTGCTGGAAGCGGGTATTCATATCCGTCGTCTGGGAACGCCTCCGGCACCGAACACCGCCGGCGAGCTGATTGTGCATCCGATTACCCCGCAGCCGATTGGCGTGGTCACCATTTATCCGGGCATCTCCGCGGACGTGGTGCGCAACTTCCTGCGCCAGCCGGTGAAAGCGCTGATCCTCCGTTCCTATGGCGTCGGCAACGCTCCGCAGAACGGCGAATTTCTGAAGGAGCTTCAGGAAGCCAGCGAGCGCGGAATTGTGGTGGTAAACCTGACCCAGTGCATGTCTGGCAAAGTGAATATGGGCGGTTATGCCACCGGCAACGCGCTGGCGCACGCGGGGGTGATCAGCGGCTTCGATATGACCGTTGAGGCGACGCTGACTAAACTTCATTATTTACTGAGTCAGGATCTGGACATTCAGTCCATTCGCCGCGCAATGATGCAAAACCTTCGCGGCGAGCTGACCCCGGACGAATAAGGAGCTCTCATGAAGCAACGCGCCCTGCTACTGGTCGATTTGCAAAATGATTTCTGCGCGGGCGGCGCGCTGGCCGTCGCCGAAGGTGACAGCACCGTTGACGTGGCAAATACCCTGGTTGACTGGTGCAAAGCCCGCGGTGAAGCGGTTGTGGCCAGCCAGGACTGGCACCCGGCGAACCACGGCAGCTTTGCCAGCCAGCACAACGTTGAGCCTTTCACCCAGGGTGAACTCGACGGTCTGGCGCAAACCTTCTGGCCGGATCACTGCGTGCAGCAGACCGAAGGAGCGGAGCTGCACCCGCTTCTGAATCAGAAGGCCATCGACGCGGTGTTCCATAAAGGTGAAAACCCGGTTATCGACAGCTACAGCGCGTTTTTCGATAACGGGCATCGCCAGAAGACGGCGCTGGACGCGTGGTTACGTCACCATGAAATCACGGAGCTGATCGTGCTGGGTCTGGCGACGGATTACTGCGTGAAGTTTACCGTGCTGGACGCGCTCCAGCTGGGTTATACCGTTAGCGTCATCACCGACGGCTGTCGCGGGGTGAACATTCAACCACAGGACAGCGCTCAGGCATTTATGGATATGGCCGCCGAAGGTGCCACGCTGTATACGCTGGCAGACTGGCAGGAAACGCAGGCGTAGCCTTTTAAGCCGGGTGGCGCTGATGCTTACCCGGCCTACCTTTCCCCGTAGGCCGGGTAAGGCGCAGCCGCCACCCGGCAAAACACCCCCTCCGATCCCCATAAAGTGAACTCCCTCGCATCCTCAGCGAAGCGGCAATGCTATTCTCTTCAGGCTGTTTTTTCGCCACGCCTTTTCTGTGGCGTGGTTATTTTTATTAAGTCAAAGAGGAACTTGTATGAAACGTTTGCCCCTGCTGGCAGCATTACCCTTGCTTTGCGCGTCGCTTGCTTCCGCCGCGCCTCTGATGTCCGTGGGCTACTTTAACGGGGGTGGCGATGTCACCGCCGGACCGGGTGGCGATATCAATAAACTGGACGTTCGTCAGATCACCCACCTGAACTACTCGTTTGGGCTTGTTTATAACAACGAGAAAGACGAGACCAACCCCGCGCTGAAAGATCCGGCGAAGCTGCATCAAATCTGGCTGTCGCCAAAAGTGGCGTCCGATCTGGCCCTTATCCCCACTCTGCGTAAGCAAAACCCTAACCTGAAAGTCCTGCTCTCCGTTGGCGGCTGGGGGGCACGCGGTTTCTCTGGCGCAGCGGCAACCCAGGAGAGTCGCGCGGTGTTTATCCGCTCCGCGAAGGAAATTGTTGAGAAATACGGTCTGGACGGGATCGATCTCGACTGGGAATATCCGGTCAACGGCGCGTGGGGGCTGGTTGCAAGCCAGCCCGCCGACAGGGATAACTTCACCGCCCTGCTGAAAGAGATGCGCGACGCGTTCGGGCAGAAAAAGCTGGTGACCATTGCGGTGGGCGCGAATGCGGAAAGTCCGAAAAGCTGGGTGGATGTCAAAGCCATCGCCCCGCTCCTCGACTACATCAACCTGATGACCTACGACATGGCGTACGGGACACAGTACTTCAACGCGAACCTGTATGACTCCAGCGCCTGGCCAACGGTGGCTGCCGCCGACAAATACAGCGTCGATTTTGTGGTGAACAACTATCTGGCCGCCGGACTTAAGCCGAAGCAGATGAACCTCGGGATCGGTTTTTACGGCCGCGTACCGAAACGTGCGGTTGAACCGGGCATTGACTGGAGCAAGCCGGACGCGCAAAAAAATCCGGTCACCCAGCCCTACTTTGGACCGCAGGAGATCGCCCTGTTTAAGTCGCTCGGCTATGACCTGACTAAAGATACCTACGTGAAGTACAACGATATCGTGAAGAAGCTGCTGAACGATCCGCAGAAACGTTTTACCGAGCACTGGGACGACCGGGCGAAGGTACCGTGGCTCTCGGTAAAGGGTGCCGATGGCAACGCGCTGTTTGCGATTTCGTATGAGAATCCGCGTTCTGTCGAGATCAAGGCGGACTACATCAAAGAGAAAGGCCTCGCCGGGGCGATGTTCTGGGAGTACGGAGCGGACGACAATAATCAGTTAGCGAAACAGCTGGCGGAGTCGCTCGGGATCCCGCATAAGTAGTAAGACACCAGGCCCTCTCCCACAGAGAGAGGGCCTGGTGAGGGCATCAACCCGCACCGTTATTGCATTTTGATCGTCGCAATCGGCTTCGGCGTGATGCCAAAATCTTCCTTCAGCTCGCGCTTGCTCTTCATCACCATCTGACCGTTAGTGTCGATAGTCATGTGTTGCGCATCAGTGTTATTGCGCGCCTGCCACAGCATCACCAACTGCAAACTGTTCTCTTTTTGCTCAGGCGTGAGCGCTACACCGTCCGGCCATTTTCCCAGCTCAACGGCGGTTACCAGACGCTGATAAACTTCCGGGGTCATCCCGTTAATCATGTCCTCAATATTCACGATCTCTCCCTTTCAAAGGAATAATTTGCTGAATCGTTTTTTCAACCCTTAATCTGGTCGCCGTTTTCATCATCGGTGAAGCTCATTGAGGCTGAATTCACGCAGAAACGCTCACCCGTTGGCTGAGGACCATCCGGGAAGACGTGCCCCAGGTGCGCGTCGCAGTTACCGCAGCGAATTTCCGTGCGCACCATACCGTGCGACGAGTCGGTCAGATAGCGGATTGCGTCATCGCTCACCGGCTCGTAAAAGCTCGGCCAGCCGCAGCCGGAGTCGTATTTCGTTTGTGAATTGAACAGCGGGGCATCGCAGACCAGACAGTGATAGACACCGTCTCGCTTGTTGTGCAGTAATCGCCCGGTAAATGGCGGCTCCGTGCCGTGATTCTGGGTCACGTAAAACTGCATTTCGGTGAGGTTTTTTTTCAGATCGTCAGGGTTATGTTGGTTCGACATATGCTTACATCTCGCTGTAGAAACAGACATCTTTTAACCCGGATTCTAACAAAACATTAACACCCTTGCGTGCACTTTTGTTCTAAACTTATGTGTCGCGAAAAGGCGGTCAGGCAATTGTGATCACGTTCACATTTTTATCCTGCGAGGACTTTAAAATTCCGGGCGCAGCCCCCATGTGGTTGCAAGCTCAAAGGGAAAGTGAGGCGAGTCAGTCGCACAAACGTTAGTCACAGGATTGATTTGTCGCAATGATTGACACGATTCCGCTTGACGCTGCGTAAGGTTTTTGTAATTTTACAGGCAACCTTTTATTCACTAACAAATAGCTGGTGGAATATATGACTATCAAAGTAGGTATCAACGGTTTTGGCCGTATCGGCCGTATTGTTTTCCGTGCTGCTCAGAAACGTTCTGACATCGAAATCGTTGGTATCAACGATCTCCTGGACGCTGAATACATGGCGTACATGCTGAAGTACGACTCAACTCACGGTCGTTTCGACGGCACCGTTGAAGTGAAAGACGGCCACCTGGTTGTTAACGGCAAAACCATCCGCGTTACTGCTGAGAAAGACCCAGCTAACCTGAAATGGAACGAAATCGGTGTTGACGTTGTTGCTGAAGCAACCGGTATCTTCCTGACCGACGAAACTGCACGTAAACACATCACTGCGGGTGCGAAAAAAGTTGTTCTGACTGGTCCTTCCAAAGACAACACCCCAATGTTCGTTCGCGGTGCAAACTTCGAAACTTACGCTGGCCAGGACATCGTTTCTAACGCATCCTGCACCACCAACTGCCTGGCACCGCTGGCTAAAGTGATCAACGACAACTTCGGCATCATCGAAGGTCTGATGACTACCGTTCACGCGACCACCGCTACTCAGAAAACCGTTGACGGCCCGTCTCACAAAGATTGGCGCGGCGGCCGTGGCGCGGCTCAGAACATCATCCCATCCTCTACCGGTGCTGCTAAAGCTGTAGGTAAAGTACTGCCAGAACTGAATGGCAAACTGACTGGTATGGCGTTCCGCGTTCCAACTCCTAACGTATCCGTTGTTGACCTGACCGTTCGTCTGGAAAAAGCTGCTTCTTATGAAGAAATTAAGAAAGCAATCAAAGCTGCTTCCGAAGGCCCAATGAAAGGCGTTCTGGGTTACACCGAAGACGACGTTGTATCTACCGATTTCAACGGCGAAGTGTGCACTTCCGTGTTCGATGCTAAAGCAGGTATCGCACTGAACGACAACTTCGTGAAACTGGTTTCCTGGTACGACAACGAAACCGGCTACTCTAACAAAGTACTGGACCTGATCGCTCACATCTCCAAATAAGTTGAGATGAGTGATTGATCCAAAAAGGCGACTTCGGTCGCCTTTTTTATTGTTTTTTAGACAGAGGATTGCTTAATGATAAATAAAATTTTTGCACTTCCGGTAGTCGAACAACTTACCCCTGTGCTCTCCCGCCGTCAGATTGACGGTGCCGACGTTATCGTCGTTGACCACCCGCGCGTTAAAGCCTCCGTGGCGCTGAACGGCGCGCACCTGCTCTCCTGGAAACCGGAAGGCGAAGCGGAAGCGCTGTGGCTGAGTGACGCCACCTCGTTCAAAAAAGGGGATGCGATTCGCGGCGGCGTACCGATCTGCTGGCCGTGGTTTGGCCCGTCCGCACAGCCGGGTTTGCCTTCTCACGGTTTCGCCCGTAACCAGCAGTGGACGCTGAAAGCGCATAACGAAGATGACAACGGCGCAGTACTGACCTTTGAGCTGCAGGCTAATGATGAAACCCGCGCCCTGTGGCCGCATGATTTCACCCTGTATGCCCGCTTCAAACTGGGTCAGAGCTGCGAGATTGAGCTGGAAGCCCACGGCGAGTTCGAGACCACCTCTGCCCTGCATACCTACTTCAACGTGGGTGACATCAATGCAGTGAAGGTGAGCGGCCTGGGCGATACCTTTATCGACAAAGTTGATAACGCGAAGGAAGGTAAGCTGAGCGACGGCGTTCAGGCGTTCCCTGACCGTACTGACCGCGTCTATCTGCATCCGGAAGCGTGCAGCGTGATCCACGACGGTGCTCTGAACCGCGGCATTGAGGTGGTTCATCACCATCACAGCAACGTGGTGGGCTGGAACCCGGGGCCTGCACTCTCCATCAGCATGGCCGACATCCCTGATGACGGTTACAAAACGTTCGTCTGCGTGGAAACGGCCTGCGTAACCACCCCGCAGAAAGCGAGCGAGGAAAAGCCGTCTCGTTTAGGGCAGACAATTCGCATCGTTAAGCGATAAGGTCGCTGCACCACACCAAAGCAAACGGGGCGCAAGCGCCCCGTTTTGATGCAATGATTGCACCGCGATAATGCACAATCAGAACTTGTAGGTCACACCCACCGAGAAGATGCCAGCCCAGGACTTATCAACCATCGGGCTATCCTTCACTTCGTCGCTCAGACGCTCGTAACGGCCGGTACCGTATACGTTCCAGTCGCCAAGGAAGTTATAGCTCGCGGTCAGCTCCAGGTAAGGATCCCAGCCATCATCGGCGCTGTAGCTTTTCAGCCCACTGCGACGGGACTCGTTTTTAGAGACGCCGTAGTAATAGTCGTTGTAGTTTTCACTGTTGTACTGCACGCCGATACCCGGCGTCAGGGTGAGCCCACCGTTGGTATAGCGATACAACCACGCCAGATCCCAGATAAAGCCGTTGCTGTTATCCAGCGTATCACCCGCCAGGGCCGTACGGAGGAAGCCATACTGGGTGTTATGCACGTATGAAAGCCCGGCCATCATGGAGCTTTTGCGCTTGTCGAGCTGGCGAAGCGCGTGGCTGTCGCTGTCGCCTGGCTTGAAGTGCGTTGGATCGTAGTAGGCCATGATAGAGAGCTTATCGGCCGTATCGTTCCACAGATAGTAGCCGCCGCCGAGACCGCGGAACCAGAAGTTATCGCCTTCATAGGTGATAACGGGTACAGGATAAACATCGCGGTCATACTGTTTGTATGGGCTGTTAATGACGCCAACGCCCGCACCCACCGTCCACTGACTTTCCGCCTGAGCGGTGCTAACTGCGGTCGCGGCAAGGATGCCCAATGCCAGAAGTTTGAGTTTGGTCACAATCCATTCTTTCCTGTAGTCAAATAATCAGCGGGTGAAGTGTAACCGCCATTCCCGTACATCCCAAAATTTTTTGCCTGCTAATCAGTCTGATTAACCCATTATTTTTAACTTTTCAGATGACAACCCGCTTTCATTTATATGACCGATGCATGAAAAACGTGCTTAAGCCTTATAACCAGGGTGGAAATTTTTGGATGAGTTATTGATATGTCATTGAAATTAGTTTTTCTCAGCATGCAAGTTTGGCAAATGCCATCTACGCTTAAATTTAAGAAGAGTTTTCCTGAACACCTGCGGTTCTTAGCGTCTGACCTGGCACACAGGTTGCTGCTCTGGCAGTGGGGTGCGAGAGATTCTCTTCCGGGAGCCTCCACTACTCATACGAACGGCTCTTATCCTGTGCTAAAAAACGAAAGGACGGCATGCCATGAATATATTCGATCACTATCGCCAGCGCTACGAAGCTGCCAAGGACGAAGAGTTCACACTGCAGGAGTTTCTTACCATTTGTCGGCAAGATCGCAGTGCCTATGCCAATGCGGCAGAACGGCTATTGATGGCTATCGGTGAGCCAAACATGGTTGATACTGCCCTGGAGCCACGGCTTTCCCGTCTATTTTCGAATCGGGTGGTCGCCCGATATCCGGCGTTCGAAGAGTTCTATGGTATGGAAGATGCCATTGAACAGATTGTCTCCTATCTGAAGCATGCCGCCCAGGGTCTGGAAGAGAAGAAACAGATCCTCTATTTACTCGGCCCCGTCGGCGGCGGTAAATCCTCGCTGGCTGAACGCCTGAAGTCGCTGATGCAGCGCGTACCGATTTACGTGCTAAGCGCCAACGGCGAACGCAGCCCGGTGAACGACCATCCGCTGTGCCTGTTTAACCCGCAGGAAGATGCGCAAATTCTGGATAAAGAGTTTGGCATCCCGCGTCGCTACCTCGGCACCATTATGTCGCCGTGGGCAGCAAAACGCCTGCACGAATTTGGCGGTGATATCACCAAATTCCGCGTCGTGAAAGTGTGGCCATCCATACTGGAGCAGATCGCTATCGCCAAAACCGAACCGGGTGATGAGAACAACCAGGATATCTCGGCGCTGGTGGGTAAAGTCGATATCCGTAAGCTGGAAAACTTCGCACAAAACGACCCGGATGCCTATGGCTATTCCGGTGCGCTGTGCCGCGCCAACCAGGGGATTATGGAATTCGTCGAGATGTTTAAAGCACCGATCAAAGTGCTGCATCCTCTGCTGACGGCGACCCAGGAAGGGAACTACAACGGGACGGAAGGTATCTCCGCCCTGCCGTTTAACGGGATTATTCTCGCCCACTCGAACGAATCGGAATGGGTAACCTTCCGTAATAACAAAAACAATGAGGCCTTCCTTGACCGCGTGTACATCGTCAAGGTGCCTTATTGCCTGCGAATCTCCGAAGAGATCAAAATTTACGAAAAACTGCTTAACCACAGTGAACTGGTGCATGCGCCATGCGCTCCGGGCACGCTGGAAACGCTCTCGCGCTTCTCCATCCTGTCGCGTCTGAAAGAGCCGGAAAACTCCAGCATCTATTCGAAAATGCGCGTCTACGACGGTGAAAGCCTGAAAGATACCGACCCGAAAGCGAAATCGTACCAGGAATACCGCGATTACGCCGGGGTTGATGAAGGGATGAACGGCCTCTCCACGCGTTTCGCGTTTAAGATCCTCTCCCGGGTCTTTAACTTCGACCACGCGGAAGTGGCGGCCAACCCGGTTCATCTGTTCTACGTCCTGGAGCAGCAAATCGAGCGCGAGCAGTTCCCGCAGGAGCAGGCTGAACGCTACCTTGAGTTCCTGAAAGGCTACCTGATCCCGAAATACGCCGAGTTCATTGGCAAAGAGATCCAGACGGCCTATCTGGAATCCTATTCAGAATACGGGCAGAACATTTTCGACCGCTATGTCACCTATGCTGACTTCTGGATCCAGGATCAGGAGTACCGCGACCCGGATACCGGCCAGCTGTTTGATCGTGAATCCCTGAACGCGGAGCTGGAAAAAATCGAGAAGCCTGCCGGGATCAGCAACCCGAAAGACTTCCGGAATGAGATTGTGAACTTCGTCCTGCGCGCCAGAGCGCATAATAACGGGCGCAATCCGAACTGGACCAGCTACGAGAAGCTGCGCACGGTTATTGAGAAGAAAATGTTCTCCAATACCGAAGAGCTGCTGCCGGTGATCTCGTTTAACACCAAAACCTCAACCGACGAGCAGAAGAAACACGACGATTTTGTCGACCGTATGATGGAAAAAGGCTACACCCGCAAACAGGTTCGCCTGCTCTGCGAATGGTATCTGCGCGTGCGTAAATCGTCCTAAAACAAGTGCCCGGTAGCGCCTGCGCCTGCCGGGCCAACAAAAACGCAAGTTGGCAAATGCAGTACGGGGGGTATATGACCTGGTTTATTGACCGGCGTCTTAACGGCAAAAACAAGAGCACGGTGAACCGCCAGCGCTTCTTGCGCCGTTATAAAGCGCAAATTAAACAGTCGATCTCCGAGGCCATCAACAAACGCTCGGTGACCGACGTCGACAGCGGCGAGTCTGTCTCCATCCCTACCGATGACATCAGCGAACCGATGTTTCATCAGGGGCGCGGCGGCCTGCGCCATCGCGTTCATCCAGGTAACGACCACTTCGTTCAGAACGACAGAATTGAGCGCCCTCAGGGCGGCGGCGGTGGTTCAGGAAGCGGTCAGGGGCAGGCCAGCCAGGACGGTGAAGGCCAGGATGAGTTCGTTTTCCAGATTTCGAAAGATGAATATCTCGACCTGCTGTTTGAGGACCTTGCGCTGCCGAACCTGAAAAAGAATCAGCATCGTCAGCTTAACGAGTATAAAACCCATCGCGCGGGCTATACCGCTAATGGCGTGCCCGCCAATATCAGCGTTGTGCGTTCGTTGCAGAATTCTCTGGCGCGCCGCACGGCCATGACGGCGGGCAAACGTCGCGAACTGCGCGAGCTGGAGAGCAGCCTGAAGGTCGTGGAAAACACGGAGCCGGCGCAGCTGCTGGAAGAGGAGCGCCTGCGTAAAGAGATTGCCGAACTAAGAGCGAAGATCGACCGCGTGCCGTTTATCGATACCTTCGACCTGCGCTACAAGAACTACGAAAAACGTCCTGAACCCTCCAGCCAGGCGGTCATGTTCTGTCTGATGGACGTCTCCGGCTCGATGGACCAGGCCACCAAGGATATGGCGAAGCGTTTTTACATCCTGCTCTATCTGTTCCTGAGCAGAACCTATAAGAACGTGGAAGTGGTCTATATCCGCCATCACACCCAGGCGAAGGAGGTGGATGAACATGAGTTCTTCTACTCCCAGGAGACGGGGGGGACCATCGTATCAAGCGCCCTGAAGCTAATGGATGAAGTAGTGAAAGAGCGTTACGACCCGGCGCAGTGGAACATTTATGCCGCGCAGGCGTCGGATGGCGACAACTGGGCCGACGACTCACCGCTGTGTCACGAGATCCTGGCGAAGAAAATTCTGCCGGTGGTGCGTTACTACAGTTATATCGAAATCACCCGTCGCGCCCACCAGACCCTGTGGCGGGAATATGAACATCTGCAGTCCATGTTCGATAACTTTGCCATGCAGCATATCCGCGATCAGGATGATATTTATCCTGTGTTCAGGGAGCTGTTCCACAAGCAATCTGCTACCAGCAACGCATAACCCAACAGCCAGCGAATCCGCTGGCTGTTTTCTTTCGACCCCGTTTATCCCGTGCTAATGTAGCAAGCTGCATACTGGATTATCACCGGGAAAATGATGATGACTGACGACGTTATGGGGACAAGTACCCACCATCAGCTGATTACCTTACTCACCGAGCAGGGCGCGCGTTTTCGCGTCATGGAGCACGAGGCGGTGGGGAAATGCGAAGCGGTGAGTGAAATTCGCGGGACCGATCTGCGCCAGGGGGCAAAAGCCCTGGTCTGCAAGGTGAAGGGCAACGGCGTTAAAAAACACGTACTGGCGATTCTGGCCGCCGACCTGCAGGCCGATCTGAGCCAGCTTGCCAGCCATTTTGGCGGGCTTAAAGCCTCCCTCGCCAGCCCGGCCGAGGTCGATACCCTTACCGCCTGCGTTTTTGGCGCGATCCCGCCCTTCAGCTTCCATCCTGATTTGGCGCTAGTGGCCGACCCGCTGCTATTCGAGCGTTTCGACGAAATTGCCTTTAACGCCGGTTTACTGGAGAAATCCGTGATCATGGACACCCAGGATTACCTGCGCATCGCCCGTCCTGAGCTTGTAAACTTCCATAAGGCGTCGTCGTGACGGCGCTAGCCTCTTCTTTCCAGAAACAGCACGGAGGCGACGAGAATCACGGCAATAGCGAAAAACGATGAGGAGATAATGAGCGTTTCAACAAACATGTGATCGTTCATGATGGCGATCCCTTTGCGATACCTGCCTTCGTTTTAATCCGCGTAAATGACAGGGTAATGACAGCGATAAAATCTTTTTAACGCTGTCCTCCGCCGCGTTTACGCGTACAGTAAGCAGGATAATTATTCTGGCAAGGATCCCCCATGTTTGACCCGACTCTGCTCATTCTTCTGGCGCTCGCCGCGCTCGGCTTTATCAGCCATAACACCACCGTTGCCATCTCGATTCTGGTGCTGATTATTGTGCGCGTGACCCCGTTAAATACCTTTTTCCCGTGGATAGAAAAACAAGGCCTCACCCTCGGGATCATCATTTTAACCATCGGGGTGATGGCTCCCATCGCCAGCGGCACCCTTCCCGCCTCAACGCTGCTGCACTCGTTTATGAACTGGAAATCTCTGGTGGCGATCGCGGTGGGGATTTTTGTTTCGTGGCTGGGCGGACGCGGCGTGACGCTGATGAGCAGCCAGCCCTCGCTGGTGGCGGGCCTGCTGGTGGGCACGGTACTCGGCGTGGCGCTCTTCCGCGGCGTGCCGGTAGGCCCGCTGATTGCGGCAGGGCTGGTGTCCCTGTTTATCGGGAAGTCATAGTCAGGCTGGCCATGTAACGCGCCGGCGTCTGGCCCAGCCCCTTTTTGAACATGGTGATAAACGCGGTGGTAGAGTCATAGCCCAGAGACTGTGCCACCTGCTGCACCGATTTCCCGCTAATCAAATGCTGTAACGCCACGATCAGCTGAAGCTGGTGACGCCAGCGGCGAAAGCTTAAACCGGTCTCTTTGACCACCAGCCGCGCCAGGTTGCGTTCACTCATCGCGAAATGGCTTGCCCACTGCGCCAGCGTCTGCCAGGCGGCGGGCTCTTCCGCCATCTTCTCGCTCATCAGCCGAATTTTAGGATGGGGAGAGACGGGCAGCTGCAGATGCTCCTGGCGCTGGAGCGGCAGCTCGTCAAACAGGACGTCCACCAGACGCGATGTGGCCGCAAGATGCAGCTGTTCACGTGATTTCTCCGCCAGGGATAAAATCAGCTCCCGCACCAGAGGAGAGATTTTCAGGGTGCAGCAGCGGTCGGGCAGGCTGGCGGCACCAGGCTCAATAAACAAAAAGCAGAGCTGCGCCCCCGGCGTGGCCCTGTTGCTGTGCGGCATTTGGCCTGGGATCCAGACGGCATACTGGGGCGGTACCATCAGCATCGCATTTTCCACTTCGCAGGTGATCGCGCCGCCAAGGGCCAGAATCAGCTGCCCCTTACGGTGTTGATGCTGCGGAATATATTGTTCTTCCGTCACCACGCGGATACGAAACGCGACGGCCGCATCGTGCTGGCTATCAGGATCGTAGCCGTCCAGTCCAAGACCAATCATCAGGTTGTCCGATATTAGCGATAAACTGTCATTTTAGCCTGATTTCAACCGCTGAGAAAATCGGTATTGTGTGCGCTCGCTTGAACGTATGAGAACACAATGACTACTGCTCTTCGCACCTCAGGAAAACAGGGCGCGCTGTTGATCGCAGGCATCCTGATGATTGCCACCACGCTTCGCGTCACCTTTACCGGCGCAGCGCCGCTGCTCGATACCATTCGCCTTGATTATGGCTTAAGCACGGCGCAAACCGGTCTGCTGACCACCCTGCCCCTGCTGGCCTTTGCTCTTGTCTCCCCGCTCGCGGCGGGCGTTGCCCGGCGTATCGGCATGGAGCGCAGCCTGTTTATCGCCCTGATGCTGATTTGCATCGGGATTGCGGTTCGCTCCCTGCCTTCCGCTACCCTGCTTTTCATCGGAACGGCGGTGATTGGTTGCGGGATCGCGCTGGGGAATGTGCTGTTGCCCGGCTTAATTAAGCGTGATTTCCCGGGCCAGGTTGCCCGACTCACCGGCGCCTATTCCCTGACGATGGGTGTCTCTGCCGCGTTAGGCTCGGCGCTGATCGTACCTTTGGCGCAGGGTAATGCGGGCTGGCACGGCGCGCTGCTGACGCTGATGGCGTTTCCTCTGATCGCGCTGCTGCTCTGGCTGCCGCAGTGGCGTCAAAAACACGTCGCAACAGTAACGGGCGCAGGCGCGCTGCATAACCGCGCGATCTGGCGCTCGGCACTCGCCTGGCAGGTGACGCTCTTTCTGGGGATAAATTCGCTGATTTATTACGTCATCATCGGCTGGCTGCCGGCCATATTACTCAGCCACGGCTTTAGCGAAGCGCAGGCCGGCTCGGTGCACGGCCTTTTACAGCTTGCCACGGCCGTGCCGGGGCTTGCCGTTCCGCTCGTCCTGCAGCGTATGAAGGATCAGCGAACCATTGCCGGAGCGGTTGGGCTGATGTGCGCGGTAAGCGCGGCGGGTTTGTGGTTTATGCCTGAGATGGCGGTGATGTGGACGCTGGTGTTTGGCTTTGGTACAGGGGCAACGATGATCCTCGGCCTGACGTTCATCGGCCTGCGCGCCAGCTCCGCACACCAGGCGGCAGCGTTGTCCGGTATGGCACAGTCTATTGGTTATCTGCTCGCCGCCTGCGGTCCGCCGCTGATGGGTAAAATTCACGATTCGGCTGGAGACTGGCGGATCCCGCTTCTCGCCTGCGCGCTGGCCGCTGTCGTCATGGCCATCTGCGGCGTACTTGCCGGGCGCGACCGGGAAATCGCGCCCCGATAAACACGGTGGCAGACCATCGGGTCTGCCTTTTTTACCCGCGCGCCGCGCGCAGCATTGCCTGCACCAGCACCACCGGACGCCCTTCCAGCGCAGCACGCTCGTGCTGGAATAAGGTGATCACAAAGAACGGATGGGTCACCAGCTCCGCAGCGCGGATTTCCCCCTGCTCGTCCCAGCCCGTCACGCGCATATCACCGCTCTCCAGTTCCTGAGCAAACGCCGCCGATACGCCATAGTTACAGTGATAACCCTCTACGATTTCCGGCTTTCCGTAAGCCTTCGCGATCAACGTATTATTGCGCAGCTCAATGGCATCGGTTTTCTCCACCAGCGAGCAGGTCAGCGGCGCAATCACCATCGTGCCTTCGGTATCCGTCTCAGCATGTGCCGCGTCGCTCCAGCCCAGCACGTTACGGGCATACTCAATTAACGCATGCTGGAACCCACCGCAGGTGCCCAGGAACGGAATGCTGTTTTCACGCGCGTAGCGTGCGGCAATAAAGGCCGCCTCGGTATTTTTATAGGGGCTTGCGGGAACCAGCCAGATGGCATCGTAGCCCACCAGATCCTCAGAACTGGTTAATTCCGTGGTGGCAAGCCAGTCGTAATCGGCGGTGAGGTCAAGGACCGCGGCGGCGTCGTCAATGGCCAGCGGGATCGCCTTGTGTGCAATAACATCAGGATTGTAATCGCCAACCAGCGCAATGCGCAGCGTCGTTTTAACCGGGAGGTGTTCCATGAAAGGTTCCTTATGCCAGAGTATTATCAGATAACATAAGGAACCTCAGACTACCGATCTTCTGCAATTATCACAATACCTTAAATTGGGAGGGTGGAATTATGATTCAGTGCAAACGCGTCTATGAACAGGCGAGCCCGGGCGATGGCTATCGGGTTCTGGTGGACAGGCTCTGGCCCCGCGGGGTGAAAAAAACGGACCTCGCGTATGACGAATGGTGTAAAACGCTCACACCGTCCAGCGCGTTACGCAAGGACTTTCATAGCGAAGCGATTGATTTCGCGGCCTTCACTAAAGCCTACAAGGAAGAGCTCGCGCAGCATAAGGACGAAGGAGAGCGTCTGGCGGCGCTGGCGAAAAAGCAGACCGTAACCCTGCTCTACGGCGCGAAGGACACCAAGCAGAATCACGCTCTGGTCTTAGCCGACTGGCTGCGCCATCTGTGATCAGCCGACCGTCAGCTCATCCTGAATTTGCGGAGCTTCGTCCGGGGTGAGCGGCATCAGGTGTTCGGCGCGAACAAACGCAAAGCCGTGCTGATTATCAAAGGCGTAGACGTCTCCCGTCACCAGCCAGAGCGCGCGGTCCGCGCTTGCGGGTAACTGCGTCATCACGCCGTTGACCGGGTTAACGAAACGCTGGCCGGGCTGGCAGAGACCAAATAGCTCCACAGATTTACCAATATTGCGACGGCCTGACGCCGTGCGGGCACCGACGATCATCGCCACGCTGCCCGGTTTAAGCTGAAACATACTTCTCTCGCGGTAACGGTAGCCAGAAATTGGCTAAGAATAATCCTAAAGAGAAGTGTATCGCAGCTACTGTCCCTCTGTCACCTGGCAGGTTGCGGATGATCGCGACGATAGAGCGTCCATTCGTCGATCACTTCGCCACCGGGCAGCTTGCACTCGGTGCGGACTCCCTGCGGGCTTTGAATTGGGACCTGTTCCCCGCCCTTTTCCAGGCAGTAAACGGAAGCCGGGTTCGCCATGCCCACGGCGTGCGGCGGTTTCGGGGCGTCGGGTGGGGTTGTTTTTGCGGTGCAGGCAACCAGGGGAAGCGCCAGCGCCATTAGCAGAAATCTCATCTTGTTGATCCTTTTGACATCATCATTGGCTAAGGGTAACGGCTTGTCGCCGCTTTCTCCATGATTTCTCCATTCTAACTGCACTTTTCAACGCTACAGTCTGGCATGTTCTCACTTTGACCAGAGAACATCATTCCGTAATCAAGATGTCTTTGCCCCGTTCTCAACAACGGGGCTTTTTTTCCCGCCTGCTGCCTACCTCTGCATATATTAAATTTTCTATATTCATGTTTTACTATGCCGGAAGCCTAAAAATTCAGCATAACATGCAGATGCAGACGTCTTCTGCCTGGGAGTCATTCTACGTCATGTCGGATCTTATCCTCGCTCGCGTTTCAGAAACCCTTGCCACCGAGCAATCCCTTGAAAGCCTCGTTCGTCAGCTGCTGGAGATGCTGGAAATCGTCACCGACATGGAGTCGACGTATCTGACGAAGGTGGATATAACAGCCCGGCTGCAGCATATCCTCTATGCCCGAAACAGCAAGCAGATGACTATCCCGGAAGGGTTAAGCGTGCCATGGGATGAAACGCTGTGTAAGCGCGCGCTGGATAGCGACACATTATTCAGTAACGATGTCCCCGAGCGCTGGCCGGAGTGTGAAGCGGCGAAAGCACTCGGCATTACCACTTACATGAGCATCCCCGTTCATCTTGCCGATGGCTCGCTTTACGGTACGCTCTGCGCCACCAGCACGGCAAAAAAACCGCTCAGCGCGCGCGGCGAGCAGATGCTAAAACTCTTCGCCGGGTTGATTAGTCAGTACATTCAGAAAGAGTCTCTGGTGACCCAGCTCCGTGAAGCCAACGCGGCGCTTATCGCCCACTCCTACACAGATGCTCTTACAGGGTTACCCAACCGTCGCGCCATTTTTGAGGATCTGACCACCCTGTTTTCGCTGGCGCGGCATCTGAAACGTAACGCCATCATTGCCTTTATCGATCTGGATGATTTTAAACTGATTAACGATCGATACGGGCATGAAGCAGGCGACCAGTTCCTGATTGAAGTGGGCAAGCGTTTGACTGCAGTAAAACAGCAGGACGATATCATCGGCCGGCTGGGCGGCGATGAGTTTCTGGTGGCCACTCTGAGCAACGTCGAGAATGAGGAGCAAATCCACCTTCTCAGAACGCGCCTCAGCGCCCGAATTGCGGGGGAATACTGGCTGGGTAGCATCAGCATCATTTATCCTGGCGCCAGCCTCGGCGTTATCGAAGTGGATCCCGGCGTAACCGATCCGGACAGTGCGTTACGTGCCGCGGATATCGCGATGTATCAGGATAAAAAAGGAAAAAGCAAAACAGGCTTTCTCGCGATGGATTAACCCCGTACACTCTACGGCGTTATAAAAACCGAAACAGGTGATGATATGAGAATAGGGATCCTCTTCCCGGTCGTTATTTTTATAACGGCGGTAGTATTTCTGACGTGGTTTTTTGTCGGTGGTTACGCTGCTCCGGGGGCATAAATGAGAAAAACCACCCTCATTATGTTGATCGTTGCCGTCGTGGCGTTTGCCGGCACGCAGTTTGGCTGGTGGTAAACCCGTTACGTAAAAAGGCCGCCATATGGCATAATACCGATCAGTTAAGGATCGGTTGACCGATCCAGTGGCTGTGTAAGAATCCGGAAATGTTTACCCGTTTCCGGATTTTTTTATGCACATTGGACAGGCTCTTGATCTGGTATCACGTTACGATTCTCTGCGTAACCCTCTGACTTCTCTGGGCGACTATCTTGACCCGGAACTGATTTCCCGCTGCCTTGAAGAATCCGGCACCGTCACGTTACGCAAACGGCGCCTTCCTCTGGAAATGATGGTCTGGTGCATTATCGGTATGGCCCTTGAGCGTAAGGAGCCGGTTCATCAGATAGTTAACCGGCTGGATATCATGTTACCCGGCAACCGTCCGTTCGTTGCCCCCAGTGCCGTGATCCAGGCCCGTCAGCGGCTGGGAAGCGAAGCCATCCGCCGCGTGTTCACGCAAACAGCGCAGCTCTGGCATAACGCCACACCGCATCCGCACTGGTGCGGCCTGACACTGCTGGCCATCGATGGTGTGTTCTGGCGCACACCGGATACGCCGGAAAACGATAGCGCCTTTCCCCGCCAGACGCATGGCGGAAACCCGGCACTCTACCCGCAGGTAAAAATGGTCTGCCAGATGGAACTGACCAGCCATCTGTTGACGGCAGCGGCCTTCGGCACGATGAAAAACAGCGAAAATGAGCTCGCGGAGCAACTGATAGAGCAGACCGGCGATAACACCCTGACGTTAATGGATAAAGGCTATTACTCGCTGGGGCTGCTGAATGCGTGGAGCCAGGCGGGAGAACACCGTCACTGGATGCTCCCGCTCAGAAAGGGAGCACAGTATGAAGAGGTCAGAAAGCTGGGTAAAGGCGACTATCTGGTGAAGCTGAAAACCAGCCCACAGGCACGAAAAAAATGGCCGGGTCTGGGAGATGAGATGACAGCCCGCCTGCTGACCGTAACGCGCAAAGGGAAAACCAGCCATCTGCTGACGTCGATGACGGACGCCATGCGCTATCCCGGAGGAGAAATGGCAGACCTGTACAGCCATCGCTGGGAAATAGAGCTGGGGTACAGGGAGATAAAACAAACGATGCAACTGAGCAGGCTGACGCTGAGGAGTAAAAAGCCGGAGCTTGTGGAGCAGGAGTTATGGGGCGTGTTACTGGCGTATAATCTGGTGCGATATCAGATGATTAAAATGGCGGGCCATCTGAAAGGATACTGGCCGAATCAGCTGAGCTTCTCAGAATCATGCGGCATGGTCATGAGAATGCTGATGACGCTGCAGGGCGCTTCACCAGGGCGTATCCCGGAGCTGATGCGTGATCTTGAAAGCATGGCGCAACTGGTAAAGTTGCCGACAAGAAGGGAAAGGGCCTTCCCGAGGGTGGTAAAGGAAAGGCCCTGGAGATACCCCACAGCCCCGAAAAAAAGCCAGTCAGTTGCTTAACTGACTGGCATTACGCCATATGGCAGCCTTTTTAACGCTTCAGTATTAGCTTTTGATCTTTCTGTAGATAAACAGCACAACCAGCGCGCCGATCACCGCGACCGCGAAACTGCCGAAGTTAAAGCCATCGACTTTACCAAAACCGAACAGCGTACTGATCCAACCGCCGACTACCGCGCCGACAATACCCAGTATTATGGTGACGATAAACCCACCGCCATCTTTGCCCGGCATGATCCACTTCGCCAGAATACCCGCAATAAGCCCAAAGATAATCCAGGATAAAATTCCCATAACTTTCCTCTCTGTATGGTTTTTGTCATTAAATCAACGACACAAAAAGGATAGCACAGGATCTGAGAAAGGAAATTTGTGATAAGCCTCACAGAGAGAGTCTGCGCATTTCTTCATCAACATGCCCTTCCACAAGAACTGTGGGGTTGCATCTTTTATTGAGAAAGATTATCTTTCTCAACACTGAATAGTTGAGAAAAACACTCAGGTATTCAGTACGACATTGCTCACATTGCTTCCAGTATTTCTTGCCCACTCATGAGTGGGCTTTTTTTTGATCAAGCCCCAACGAAAGCGTGCCGGTTGCGCCCGCCGCGTTTTGCCTGATAGAGCGCCTGGTCGGCAGCATTAATAATATTCTGCTGGCTACCCGCGATGTTGACAGCACGCGCACTGGAGACCCCTACGCTTACCGTGACCCGCCCGAAGGGGCTAAACGCGTGTTCAATTTGCTGAGAGAAAACATAGCGAATAATCGTCTGCGCAAGGCGGAGCGCCTCCTGGATATCCGTTTCAGGCAAAATCAGCGCAAACTCCTCCCCGCCATAGCGCGCCACAATCTGGTTGTCGCGGGTGAGACTTTCCCTGAGGCAGTTTCCCAGCAACGCCAGGCATCTGTCCCCTTCCGGATGACCGTAGTTATCGTTGTACTTTTTGAAGTAGTCCACATCCACAAGGAGCAGCGAAACCGGCTCGTCCTTTGCCGCACACGCCGCAATTTCCGAGAGGATTTTTTCATCAAAGATGCGCCTGTTATAAAGCCCTGTCAGCGCATCCTCCGAGGCAATAATCTTTAGCGCTTTGTTATCCCGTGCTTTTCTGGATAAGTCGGAATAGAGGAAACAGGACGCCACGATGAGCGTCGCGGTAAACACCAAAATAAGTGCGGCAAGCTGAATCGCCTGCTTGCGCCACGGTGAAAGGGCTTCATCAATGCTTACCGCTACCGTCGTAACCAGTCCGTAGCGCCTGTTTTTCTCATAGGCATAAATGCGTTCGATTTTATCAAACCTGGAGACTGAGCTGGCTATCCCTGTATTTTGTACCTTGAGGTATTTTCTGAAGAGAGGTGAGTCAGAAAAAATCGTACCGATATAGTTATTTTTAAAGGGATAACGAATCAGTAAAACGCCTGCTTGCGTCGTTAAACCAATAACGCCCGCGTGACCAATATTAATTTGTCCATAAAGTGCCAGAAAATTTTCGATACCCAGCGTCACCACCACAACACCGTTAAATGCACCGGTGTGGGTTTCAAGGCGTCGGCTAAGAGTAATAACCCATTTACCATTGGTTCTGCTTATCACCGGCTCACCAATATAAATCTGCTGACTTTTATTTTCCTTGTGATAGACAAAAAATGCTCTGTCCGCGCCATTATGGGGGCCCGCAAAATTTTTGTGCAATGCAGTGAAGATATCCCCATGCGCATCATAGACAACCACATTATTAATCTGAGTAAGAAGATTATCCTGATTGCTTATCATTCGCTGAATATTGATCGCCTGTTGGGGGGTCATACCATAAATTTCGATTGTGTCGGAAACGGTGGTAATTAACATTTCACTTTGGCGAATGATCCCTTCCGTGTAGACGTTAAGGGTATGGCTCAGGTTGGCAACGCTGGTATTGATTTGCTGGATTGACTGCTGTCGTGACGTGGCAATCTGGACGGCAAGCGACAATGAAACAATCAATGAGACAATGATGACGGTAATGGTTGTTGTGTAAAAAGTATTTTTCACATGCACGAGCTTTTCCACCTTATCACGCCTGGCATCCCTGGCTGACAACTCTTGTCACTGTAACAAAGCTCAGGTTAAGAGGAAAACAAATTGCACTTAAGCATAACGGCTGCCGTTATTATCAGGCTTGTAGCTTGCACTGCCTGTGATAAGATTTGAGAGATGAGGGAGCGGACAGGGTATCTGGAAAATGAAAAAGATCATTGCCGTTACTATCGTTTCAGCGTTTCTGGTCTTCCTGTCTCTTTTTGCGGTTAATGCAGTTATCGGGAGCCAGCAGAAAAGCAAACAGCTTGAGATTTCCCGAACCCTTTTACAGCATTCAGAAAGTCTGACCCAGAGCATGGCGCAGACGCTCAAAAACCTGACCACACAGGGATGCGACAGAGACAGCCTCGATCGCTACCGGCAGGTCAAGCTCGAAAGCCGCTATGTCGCTGACGTCGGTTTTATTGAAAAGGGAAAAATAGTCTGTACCGCTTTTTGGGGTAAACTCGTTAATCCTGTCCCGCTTCCTGAAGAGCTCCATGAAACGCCCAGAGGATTTCTCCTCGCGCAATTTTCGAGAAAGGATTTTTTTACCGGCAATGCGGCCATCTATAATAATCACATCATCTTCACCTCCCGCTATGCTTACGATAAATTCACCCCGGTTACGGAGAGCTATTCTCTGAGCACCACCACCAGGGACTTAAGCAGAACGTTTTTTTCGGCTACGCCTGAATTAAACCAACAGAGCGAACTGAATTCCTCCTTGTTTACCCTGACCCTCACCCGGTGCAGCACCACGTGGGATTTGTGCGTCATTGTGAAGCATCACAATGCGGGACTGGCCTCGTTATCTCCCGTTCTATTTATCGTTCTCGCGGTCATTTTATGTTTTATCTGGATTGCGATAACGCTCTTTTTCTTTCGACTCAACGAGGACCGGTTTTCCCTGGAGCGGACGCTGGTCAAAGCAGTTATCACTAATACCATCGGCGTTCATTACCAGCCCATTGTTCGGATTGAGGATAAAAAAATTGTAGGCGTGGAGGTCTTGTCGAGGTGGCGTGACGCAAGTTACGGAGACGTCTCCCCGGAACTGTTTATTCCATTAATAAAAAAAATTGGCCTGTATAAAAATTACTATATTAATATTCTCCAAAAATCCCTTTCGGATATCGCGCCACTTATTATTAAATATCATCTGGTTGTTTCGCTCAATGTTGACCGAACGGAAATTGAAGACGGACAGTTTATCAGCATTTTGCGCCGTAGCTGTTTAGCTAATAACATTCCGCTCTCTCTGATCAAAATCGAGCTTTCTGAAAAAGCCATTTCAACGGGGAATATTCTGGAAGATTTCTGCAAGGATTTAAAAAACCTTGGCGTGAGAATATCCATTGATGACTTCGGGGTGCAAAACTCAAACCTGGCAAGGCTTTCGCTGCTTGAATATGATGAGATCAAAATCGACAAGTCGCTGGTCGATGGCATCAGTGAACATTACAAGCAGAACATTTTTGTCATTTTTAGCGACGCCCTCGCAAAACTGAATAAAACGCTTGTTTTCGAAGGCGTAGAGAGCGAAATACAGTATCGCTTTATTGCTGAAAGATACCCCGAGGCGCTGATTCAGGGATGGTATTTCTCAAAATCCGTCACCCGAAGCGAGCTTGCGAAGCGACTCGCTGGGATCGCGCGGTAGGTTACTCGTTTCCCCACTGATTGAGAAAGTTCGCAATATCATCAATACGTTCGGCACGAACCCCGGCTTCACGCGCCATCTCCTGCTGAGCTTCCTCATCGATCTCCTCATTATTCGACAAACGCGTGAGAAGCAGCTGGAAATAATGCGCCAGCGAATCCTGCTCTGACTCACTCACGGGCTTTGTGGCTTCCGTCGCGTACTCTTCGACGATGTCATAATACTTCAGTGGGATTTCGTTATTCATAACAGCGTTAATCTCTGAGGGTGAAGCCACAAGTATATCCGACGACGTACGGTTAACCAACGCGTTGCGTCAGATAAGCAGGGCAAGCAGGGCTGCAAGAGCAGGTATGGCCTGGACGTACAGTATCTTTCGGCTGGCGGTCACTGCGCCAAAGAGTCCGGCAATCAACACGCAGGTCAGGAAGAAGATGGCCACAGATATACCCTTTTCACCAAGCCAGAGGCTCCAGAGCAGACCCGCAGCCAGAAAACCATTATACAGCCCCTGATTCGCGGCCAGCACGCGGGTGTCGCGCGCAAAATCGGGACGCAGATTAAAGGCCTTGTGCCCTGTTCTGGTGTTCCACAGGAACATTTCCAGCACAAGAATGTAGATATGGATGAATGCAACGACAGCGATAAGAACAGTAGCGAGCATCGTGTTATTTCCCGCAGGCAGAGGCAAAAAAAACGGGAACCCTCAGGCCCCCGCTCTTGTTTAACCCAGAATCTGGATTACATGTTCGCGATAATCGCGTCGCCAAACTCTGAGCATTTCAGCAGCTTAGCGCCTTCCATCAGACGTTCGAAATCGTAAGTTACGGTTTTCGCGTTGATCGCGCCTTCCATACCTTTGACTATCAGGTCTGCGGCTTCGAACCATTCCATATGACGCAGCATCATCTCTGCGGAGAGGATGATAGAGCCTGGGTTCACTTTGTCCTGGCCTGCGTATTTTGGTGCAGTACCGTGGGTTGCTTCGAACAGGGCGCACTCGTCGCCGATGTTCGCGCCAGGGGCGATACCGATACCGCCAACCTGTGCCGCCAGGGCGTCAGAAATGTAGTCACCGTTCAGGTTCATACAGGCGATCACGTCGTATTCAGCAGGACGCAGCAGGATCTGCTGCAGGAACGCATCGGCGATCACATCTTTAATGATGATCTCTTTGCCGGTGTTCGGGTTCTTGATCTTCTGCCACGGGCCGCCGTCGATCAGCTCACCGCCGAACTCTTCGGTCGCCAGCTGGTAGCCCCAGTCTTTGAACGCGCCTTCGGTGAACTTCATGATGTTGCCCTTGTGAACCAGGGTCACAGAATCACGGTCGTTGGTGATCGCGTATTCGATGGCCGCACGCACCAGGCGCTTGGTGCCTTCTTCAGAGCACGGCTTAATGCCGATACCGCAGTGCTCAGGGAAGCGAATTTTCTTCACGCCCATCTCTTCGCGCAGGAATTTAATCACTTTTTCTGCATCAGCAGAGTCCGCTTTCCACTCGATGCCCGCGTAGATGTCTTCTGAGTTTTCGCGGAAGATAACCATGTCGGTCAGTTCAGGGTGCTTAACCGGGCTTGGGGTGCCCTGATAGTAACGAACCGGACGCAGACACACGTACAGGTCCAGCTCCTGACGCAGCGCCACGTTCAGGGAACGGATGCCGCCGCCGACCGGAGTGGTCAGTGGGCCTTTAATAGCAACGCGGTAGTCGCGGATCAGGTCCAGCGTTTCTGCTGGCAGCCATACGTCCTGGCCATAAACTTGCGTTGATTTCTCACCGGTGTAAATTTCCATCCAGGAAATTTTACGCTCGCCTTTGTAGGCTTTCTCAACAGCGGCATCAACCACTTTCAGCATTGCCGGGGTAACGTCTACACCGATACCGTCGCCTTCGATGAACGGAATAATCGGATTGTGAGGAACGTTAATCTTGCCGTTTTGCAGGGTGATCTTTTTACCTTCCGCCGGAACAACTACTTTGCTTTCCATTAACCTCTCCTTCGAGCGCTTCTGGTTGTTACTGATCTTATGTTAATAAATTGTAATGAGCCCTTCGATAGTACCTGATTGTCCTGCGCCATGAAAGGTCTTCGTTATTAGGCTATAATGCGGCAATTGATAACGCCTGAAAATACCATGAAGAAAACTTCTTTTACAAAACACCGGGTTGAGCGATTCAGCTCGCGACAAGCCGCCAGACGACCGCAAGAAACCCAGCCAAAGCGGGTTATTCTGTTCAATAAACCCTACGATGTTTTGCCGCAGTTTACCGATGAGGCCGGACGCAGCACGCTGAAGGATTACATCCCTGTTCAGGGCGTCTACGCCGCCGGTCGCCTGGACCGGGACAGCGAAGGACTTTTGGTCCTGACCAACGACGGCGCCCTACAGGCAAAGCTTACACAACCGGGCAAACGCAGCGGCAAAATTTACTTTGTGCAGGTTGAAGGTGAGCCGGACGAAGAGACGCTGGCGAAACTGCGCAGCGGGGTGACGCTGAACGACGGTCCCACCCTGCCCGCCGGTATTGAACGCGTGAATGAGCCGGAGTGGCTGTGGCCGCGTAACCCGCCCATTCGCGAGCGCAAATCTATCCCGACAAGCTGGCTCAAAATCACCCTGTATGAAGGCCGCAACCGCCAGGTGAGGCGAATGACCGCGCACGTCGGCTTCCCTACCCTACGTCTGATTCGCTACGCCATGGGCAGGTACACGCTGGATACGCTGGCAAACGGCGAATGGCGCGACGCTGCCCCTTAAGGAGAAACGATGTTTAAACCTCATGTTACGGTCGCCTGCGTGGTGCACGCGCAGGGAAAATTCCTCGTTGTGGAAGAGAGCATCAACGGCAGGGCGCTGTGGAATCAGCCTGCAGGGCATCTTGAAGCCAATGAAACGTTGCTGCAGGCCGCGAAGCGCGAGCTCTGGGAAGAGACCGGCATTCGCGCTAAGCCCCAGCACTTCATTCGCATGCACCAGTGGATTGCGCCCGACAGCACCCCATTCCTGCGCTTTTTATTCGCCGTTGAGCTTAGCGAAACGTGCGCCACTGAACCGCACGATGACGATATCGATCGCTGCCTGTGGGTCACCGCCGAGGAGATCCTGAACGCGCCAAACCTGCGCTCGCCGCTGGTTGCGGAAAGCATCCGCTGCTGGCAGTCAGGCGCACGCCTGCCGCTGGGTGTCATCGGAGAATTTAACTGGCCGTTTACAGAGGGTGTCAACGGTGGGGGGGCGTGATAGAATACGCCGCCTTGAAGTTCAATGTCGTGAGTATTCCATGTCAGATAACAGCCAGAAAAAAGTGATCGTCGGCATGTCCGGCGGTGTCGATTCCTCCGTTTCCGCCTACCTGTTGCAGCAACAGGGCTATAAGGTGGAGGGCCTGTTCATGAAGAACTGGGAGGAAGACGATGGCGAGGAATACTGCACTGCCGCAGCGGATCTCGCCGACGCGCAGGCCGTATGCGACAAGCTCGGCATTGAACTGCACACCGTTAACTTTGCCGCAGAATACTGGGACAACGTCTTTGAACTGTTCCTGGAAGAGTACAAAGCGGGCCGTACCCCGAACCCGGATATTCTGTGCAACAAAGAGATCAAATTTAAAGCCTTCCTGGAATTCGCCGCGGAAGATCTGGGCGCTGACTACATTGCGACCGGTCACTACGTGCGTCGTGCGGACGTGAATGGCAAAAGCCAGCTGCTGCGCGGCCTCGACGGCAATAAAGACCAGAGCTACTTCCTTTATACGCTGAGCCACGAACAGATTGCGCAAAGCCTGTTCCCGGTCGGCGAACTGGAAAAGCCGGAAGTGCGTAAAATTGCCGAAGAGCTGGACCTGATTACCGCGAAGAAAAAAGACTCCACCGGTATCTGCTTTATCGGTGAGCGCAAATTCCGTGATTTTCTGGGCCGCTACCTGCCTGCACAGCCAGGTAAAATTGTCACCGTTGATGGCGACGAGATTGGTCAGCATCAGGGGCTGATGTACCACACCTTAGGCCAGCGTAAAGGCCTGGGTATTGGTGGGACGAAAGAAGGCAGCGAAGATCCGTGGTACGTGGTCGACAAAGACGTCGAAAACAATATTCTGGTGGTGGCTCAGGGTCACGACCACCCGCGTCTGATGTCCGTTGGCCTTATCGCACAGCAGTTGCACTGGGTCGATCGCGAGCCCCTGAAAGGCACGCTGCGCTGCACGGTGAAAACGCGCTACCGCCAGACCGATATTCCTTGCACCATCACCGCGCTTGATGACGACCGTATTGACGTCCGTTTCGACGAGCCGGTCGCCGCCGTTACCCCGGGGCAGTCTGCTGTCTTCTACAGCGGCGAAATCTGCCTGGGCGGCGGGATCATTGAACAGCGCCTGCCGCTGCCCGCTGTTTAACCGATTGCACACATAAAGGAGACCGTGTGGCGAAGAATTATTATGACATCACCCTTGCGCTGGCAGGAATTTGCCAGTCTGCTCGTCTGGTGCAACAGCTGGCGCATCAGGGTCACTGTGACGCTGATGCCCTGCACGTTTCGCTCAACAGCGTTATCGACCTCAACCCCGGTTCAACCCTGGGCGTGTTCGGCGGCAGCGAAACCAATCTTCGTCTCGGTCTTGAAACCCTGCTTGGCGTGCTTAACGCCAGTAGCCGTCAGGGGTTAAACGCGGAACTGACCCGCTACACCTTAAGCCTGATGGTGCTTGAGCGTAAGCTGAGCGCGGCGAAAGGCGCGCTCAATACCCTGGGCGATCGCATCGCCGGGCTACAGCGTCAGCTCGACCATTTTGACCTGCAATCTGAAACGCTGCTGAGCGCCATGGCGGGCATTTACGTTGACGTCATCAGCCCGCTGGGCCCGCGCATTCAGGTCACCGGCTCCCCTGCCGTACTGCAAAGCCCGCAGGTGCAGGCGAAGGTCCGCGCTTCCCTGCTGGCTGGGATCCGCGCCGCCGTGCTGTGGCATCAGGTTGGCGGTGGCCGCCTGCAGTTAATGTTTTCTCGTAATCGCCTGACTACTCAGGCAAAACAAATTCTTGCTCATTGTTAACCTCCCGGAGTTGCGAATTATGGAATTATCCTCACTGACCGCCGTATCCCCTGTCGATGGACGCTACGGCGATAAAGTCAGCGCGCTGCGCGGGATCTTCAGCGAATATGGTTTGCTGAAGTTCCGTGTTCAGGTTGAAGTACGCTGGCTGCAGAAGCTGGCCGCCCAGGCAGCAATCAAGGAAGTTCCTGCTTTTGACGAAAAGGCAAACGATTACCTTGATAAAATCGTTGCTGAGTTTAGCGAAGAAGATGCCGCGCGCATTAAGACCATTGAACGCACCACCAACCACGACGTGAAAGCGGTTGAGTATTTCCTGAAAGAGAAAGTGGAAAGCGTCCCGGCTCTGCATGCGGTATCCGAGTTCATTCACTTCGCCTGTACGTCCGAAGATATCAACAACCTGTCTCACGCGCTGATGCTCTCCACCGCGCGTAAAGAAGTGGTGCTGCCTTACTGGCGTAAAATCATCGACGCGGTGAAAGCGCTGTCCGTGGAATACCGCGACATTCCGCTGCTTTCCCGTACCCACGGCCAGCCAGCCACCCCATCCACGATGGGTAAAGAGATGGCGAACGTGGCGTACCGGATGGAGCGCCAATACCGTCAGCTGGAGCAGGTTGAAATTCTGGGTAAAATCAACGGCGCGGTCGGTAACTACAATGCCCACATTGCCGCGTACCCGGAAGTGGACTGGCATCAGTTCAGCGAAGAGTTCGTGACCTCTCTGGGGATCCAGTGGAACCCGTACACCACCCAGATTGAGCCGCACGACTACATTGCAGAGTTGTTTGACTGCATCGCGCGCTTCAACACCATCCTGATCGACTTCGATCGCGACGTGTGGGGCTACATCGCGCTGAACCACTTCAAGCAGAAGACCATCGCCGGGGAAATTGGCTCCTCCACCATGCCGCACAAAGTGAACCCAATCGACTTTGAAAACTCCGAAGGCAACCTGGGCCTGGCGAATGCCGTGCTGCAGCATATGGCGAGCAAGCTGCCGGTTTCCCGCTGGCAGCGCGACCTGACCGACTCCACCGTGCTGCGTAACCTGGGCGTGGGCATTGGCTACGCGCTGATCGCGTATCAGTCCACCCTGAAGGGCGTGAGCAAGCTCGAAGTGAACCGTGACCGTCTTCTGGACGAGCTGGATCACAACTGGGAAGTATTGGCAGAGCCGATTCAGACCGTGATGCGCCGCTACGGTATCGAAAAACCGTACGAGAAGCTGAAAGAGCTGACACGCGGTAAACGCGTCGATGCCGAAGGCATGAAACAGTTTATCGACGGTCTGGCACTGCCGGAAGAAGAGAAAATCCGCCTGAAGGCCATGACTCCGGCGAATTACATTGGCCGCGCCATCACCATGGTTGATGAGCTGAAGTAATGTTCCTTCCCCCCTTTCCGCCCGGAAAGGGGGTTGCTTTTCCCCGGTTTACTGAATGTTTATCCCCACAGCAACATAATCAGCGTTAGACTGCACAGCAAAAATCACAAACACCACATAAACAATAACTTACTTATCATTCAGTAACTTACGTTAATCATGATGCGGACTTTATCGGACAATAATGGGCATTTTATCGCCCCAGATCATGCCCCCAGCACGATTTTGCCCCCAAATTTGCCCCCAGAATCGACTCTTTTTCGCGGCAATTTTTCACTGCATATTGAGAACTTTTTTAACCACCGTTGACATAATAATGATTTTTTCCCATACTCGCCTTACACCAGCAAAATCTGGTGTCGGGATTGGCGTCCCGGAATCAGCAGAGCGCATAACCGCGCTAAGCGGTTTTTTTATGCGTTGAGCACGGCCACTTTCGAATTATGGTGGGGCGTGCGGGGGCGGAGAAATCCGCGCCGGGTCTTTGCTGCCGGTTACGCCAACCCTGTACGTCTCACCACCTCACTGATTGGCGTCAGTAGTGGTGATAACTTAAGCAGCAAAGGATTATCCCATGAATACTGAGTTAACTTTCCGTAGTCATACTTTCACACCAGCTATCTGCGACAACAAATTCTGGTTAACGTCTTCCCAGATTGCAGAAGCTCTCGAATACTCAAGCACTAAATCAATAACCAACCTATACAACCAAAATGAAGACGAGTTCACACCTGAAATGACTCAGGTCACTGAATCAGTGACCGCAGGAAATTATCGAAAAAAGGTCCGCATCTTCTCCCTTCGCGGAGCCCATCTGATCGCCATGTTCGCCAGAACGCCAGTCGCAAAAGAATTCCGCAGATGGGTATTAGACGTCCTCGATAAAGAGGTTTTGGAGGCAACTCCGCAAGTAAATGAGGTATCTGCTCGACAAAATTACGCAGTAATAACCTACTTCGAAAACGGCTTGCCCGTGGCCTGCCACCCTCTTATGCCTGGTGAAGTAGTTATGAACCCCGATTCATGCCTAGAGCATGTGATTCGCTCCGGCTACGTGGTGATGCCGTGCGATGAAGTAGAAAAATTCACTCTCGGAGAGATACACAAAATGATCACCATAGCACGGCGAGCACGTGATCGGTGGATGCAACCTTAACTACACAGGGCAGCCCGCTATTGCATATAGTCAGGCTGCTCAGTTAGCATAAAATGAGTAAGGGGCTTCTCTAGAATTTGAGACTACTGTTAACAACAACATATCAAGAAGAGTTAATGATCAAAGGATATGCAAAAAATGATTAATTCACAACAAGTGCAGTTCATTAGTAAAGCACTTTACATAACAACATTTACGCTTTTATTGGTGGTACTGCCTTGTGCATTTATCCATGAAAAAACTTCACGCGTAATATTTTATTGGTGCGGGTATTTATCGCTAGCAGGTTTATTACTCAACTTATTCAAAAAAGAAGAGAAAATAAATTGCAACAGGATTACTTTTTCTTTTTTGATGCTATCTGTTCTTTTCTTGGGATGGTCATTGTTATCTGGATTTTTATCAGGAGAAAAATCTTCTGAATTGTTATATACACCAGGAAAAAGATGGCTTATAGCAGCAATAATTTCTCTCTTTATCTTAAACGGTAAGGATAAGCTAAAGAAATTCCCCAGCGCTACGATCATAGTATCAGTGATGACTTTAGCTTTCATTGTTGCAAGCACTTATGGGATCTTGCAAGGAATAAACAGCGATACGCGCATTCTTCTTGGCATTAATAGAGCAACTCTTACGGCATATGCTTTCAGTGCATTTTCATTAGCTTTTTCAGCGATCATAGCAGCTACTATTACAACTAAAAAGAAGTATCTATTTCAATTAATCGTTCTTATAATTTCCACTTATATCATTTTCTTAACTCAAACAAGAGCGGCCATGCTTATCCATCCTTTGCTCGGCTTGCTGTTGCTTCTGTCATGGATGTGGCGAGATAAGTTACTTAATTTCAAGACGCTGATTCTTTCAGTTTTGTCATTATTAGTTGTTGCTTCCTTAAATTCCAAAATAATAATTAATCGTCTCGATTCCACAATGATTGAAATAAGGGAGTACAATCTTGGAAATGACCATACATCTCTGGGAGCCAGATTCAGCATGTGGAAACTTGGAACCATGGCTTTTGCTAAATCCCCTTTTGGACAAAGTGAGACTCATCGAAATAATGAAATAATTAATTTTTTGAAAAATGCTAACGAAAAATCAGAAGCCGCAGGTTATCTAACAGTGCATTTACATAATGAATTTATTCAGTACGCATCAATTTTTGGTATTTTCGGCATACTTGTGTTGTTTGTTTTTTTCTTTATGTTGATTTTTAAAAGTAGCCATCCGGCTATAATTGGGCCAATTGGCATACCTACCTTAGCAGTTTTATTCTATGGTTCCACAGATGTATTGTTGACATCAATAGAATTGATAGTTATTTTTTCCACTACAATTATTCTTGCAAGTATGGCAAGTAATTATTGGCAAGGAGCTTCTAAATAATGAAAATATATATTATTAATCTCGAAGGCGATACTGAGCGAAGGGAATCAATGGAATCCCAAGCAAAGCGTCTAATGCTTGATTACGAGTTAATTCCAGCTGTAAACGGAAAATGTATTCCAGAAAATGTGTTTTCTCTTTTGAAAAGAGAACATAGCTACGCGGTGACTCCTGGGGAAATTGGATGTTCCCTGAGCCATTTGACAGTTTATAAAGCGCTGGATGCTTCCAAAGATGATTGCGCGCTAGTGCTTGAGGATGACATTTTCTTACCTAATGATATTTCTCTTTTCCTTGATGAAATTGAGTTATCAATCCCAAAAAACATTCCATATGTTTATTTGCTTTCTAGAGTTAACCATTACAACAATAAAAGCATTTTAAAATTATCTAACGGACATTCTGTTCATGATGTTTATAATGCAGCCTTTTCTCATGCTTATATTATAAATAAAGCTGCCGCTCGCATTCTTTACAAAAAATTATTCCCTGTTTGGTGCGTAGCCGATCAGTGGCAGACATTTAAAGAATTCGGCTTTATTAATTTACGTGGAGTTATACCTGAATACATCAACACCAATCCAGTTTATGAGAGTGTAACCACCATCGGCAATCGGAATGACGATATAACCATGAAAAAAAAGAATGAAGCATGGAAGGATATTTATTCAAGCCGTTCCTTTAAAATCAAAATAGCTAAAGCTTGCACCCTTCTTTTTCATCGTCCATTTCAGAAAATAATCAAGCAGTGATTTTCCAAGCGCTGATTAAAAATCAGCGCTTCTTAATATATACGTGCAACTATGATGAAGGTGTTATCGGCCAGATTATATTAGATATATGCGATGTATCAACGCGCAATAAAAACACTCGATACTTCCTCCACGCTAATAAAGTATTTTTCTCTTCTTCTGTTGCCATCCCTAAATCAATAGCATCTTTAAGAAGCTCAATTATATTATTTGCATAGGCTAATAACTCCTGTTTTTTGCGTTGAGCTTTTAGCTCATAATCCACTGGTGCAGTGATGATTTTCCCTTTATCAAAGATGAAAGAATCCCCAAACGCATTATTTCCAGCATCAACAAATCTATCTGGTACATTTTCAGGTAAGACTTCCACTACAATCTGATCAATAGGGAATATCGAACTAGCATCATATGAAAAATGAATTATTTTCTTGGTTTCAGGATTGTATGATATTTTTAGAGTCTTTTTGGAGAGCGTCTTTAACCACTGACACCAATCATTTCCATACTCATCCCTTAGAAAGACGACATTCATATCTGGAGCTTTTGCAATGTAATATAATTCAAGTTCACATTGTGAAAACGTAGCGACCTGCTCCGCTGTATAGTTTCCCCAGATTTCTAATGGGTTGTATTTTTTAAACACGCCTGATTGCATTTCCATTAAGATACCCGTGCAGTATACCAGTTGCCGTTGATGTTATATTGAATATATCGAAATTGTACTGCCGTATAGTTTGTCTTTTGCATCACAGCAGTAACTACAGCCCCATCTGGAGCATATGCAAAGTTACCATCATTATTTCCGTTATCTGCCGTTCCAGGTGAAGCTAACCTGACACCACCCTGCAAGAAATTTGCAGAAACCCATGCCGATTGAGCATATGGACTTGTATCAATAACGACCGCCCCTTGCATCCCGTTAACGCTGGTAACAGGAAATGTGGGCATATAGTTTGGGGAGAATGCTCGAACGCCCGGTGTGTCGTACAGGCCCGCCCCCGCCTGAATCAGCCCTACGCTGCTGATATTCCTCCCTGAGTGAATATCATCCCTAGCCTCAAGATAATTTGGGGCAACAACGTTTCCGTTTGATTGAACATCTACTGAAGGTCCCTGCGCTGCGCGAAGATGAAGCACTTTATCATCTGAGGCATAAACGAGCCCCATTTCTGCACCGGAAGCATTAAAAAACCAGAGGTGTTTATTACCTGCACCTCGAATATTTATCGCATTTTGTGAAAGCTCTGTACCTCCATTGACAGCCTTAAGCGCCCCAGGGATGGTAACAGTATTATTATCAGTATCGTATTGCACCGCCCTGAAATACCGCCAGCCGATATTGTTGCCATCATCCTCACGAATGGCGAGGATCAACTTCGAATTCGTGTAACTCACGAACTGGACTAACGGCCGGTTTACCCTTCCCCCCTGAGCGGGGCCGGTAGCACATACGACATCGATATAGTAAAAATCCTGCGTCAGGAATGGCGGGGTGTTGGTACATCCACGGGTATCTATAAACAGTGATTCACCGACGACAAAGGGGTAAGTCGCAAAATCAATCGCGCCGTGATTCGAGTCGGCTGTAAAATTCCCCTTGTAACCAACCGGTACCAGAGCATTATTGTTGCTGTTATCAGCTGTGTTACGTGTTGCCGCCGTTCCAAGCTCCAGATTAGTGCGTGCCAGTGCTTTATCTACCACGTCAGCAAGATTCTGGCTGCGTAAAAGCGCATCCGGCACACGGTCAGTGATGAGCGTAACGATAGCCTGATACAGCTGATCATGTTGCCCTTTATTAAGCACCGCGCCTGATTTCTCGATAGCGTTACAAATTTCTTCCTGAACGGCATCCCACATATCACTGTTCAGATCAGTAGCACGGCGGCCGGTGGCCGGCTCACCATTTGTAAAACCATTTTTGCCCTGACCAAATTTATCGGCCTGAGCCGTGGGTGTATCAATTCGATGCATTGTCTGTTCCTTCCGGGTAAGCAAAAACGACGACGGTATGTGACGGCGCAAGTTTTTCTATAACGCACTCAGCGACCGTGTCGCCCCAGGTTCTGATTGCGGAGTTGCACGCACTGGTGCAGGTCTGCCAGTTAACGTTGGCGTCAGCCGGGATATTCACACGCCAGTAATAGCGCCAGAATTCCCCCCATTCCGGGTTAGGGCTGCTGTCGAGGTTCTGAAACTGTTCGATCGTTGCGGTGGTATAACCCAGCGCGTCCAGCTGGTTACGGTAGAACTGTTCGTTGATACCGCCCGCCACGTTGGCCTTTGCATCCAGACGTTGCTGACGCTGGACCAGCGATTGCACCCCGTCAGGGGTACAGGAGTCCGGCAGGCCGTAGACGGTTTCATAGCGGTCAATCAACTCTGTTGTCTGCGCCGGGTCAATTTCCTTCATCAGCGCATCGGCACGCTGGTGCACGCGCGTAAGCGACGGGGCCAGGCCTTCAATTAACGGGATCTCCCCCTCCCATGCCGGACCCGGCGGAAGCAACCTGTAGAGCAGCTGCTCATATTCATCCTGCATTGCCATCAGCTGCTCACCTCCGTATAGGTTGCCCAGGTGATGGTTCCAACAACGGGCAATTCGGTAGTTCCCAGCGCAACGTCTGCAACCGGCGCACGCAGCTGGTGAGCAACCTCCCCTGTTGCCAGGATTATCGCTTCGCTGATGCGTGACAGGTAAACTTTTCCGTCAGGAACACCGTCGCGCAGCATCAGTGAATTCAGCTCCGCGGATACGGCTGCGCGGATTTCTGCGGTATCTTTCGCCAGCGCGATCGTCATCGGAATTACTTTTTCCGTGGCCGCGAAAACGAAAAGGCCTGCGCCTGCAATGGGTGCCAACGGCAGGATATGGTTACGGACGGCCTGAACCAGGTCATCGCCCGGTGCCGGGTGCGTCGGGTCGCCGGTTGCCACCATGACGCCTACGGTTCCGGTCCCCTTATAGTGTCGGAGAGTCCACGCCCGGGTGATACCCGCAATCTCTTTTGCCCAGATGACATAATCCGGATCAGCACCGCCCTGGGGGATCCAGTAATAGCGTTCCATCACGCGGGCGCGCCAGGTCTCCAGCTCTTCAATGTCATCGCCGCCTGCCACCGTGTCGGCGTACCCCGTTGACGGGATGCCACTAACTGGCGTGCCCAGGCGTAAGGCAATGCCGTCATCGGTGTTTCCTGCAGATCCGGGGTTATCCGCCACCAGCGGCACGCGCAACACGCCACCTGCTGCTTTCACAGTTTGCGTGGTGGTAAAGGTCACCTGATCATCACGCTGGATTTGCGTACCGGCGGGAAGCGTCGGCGTTCCGCTTATTCCATCCCAGCGCACATAGCCCGATGCGGCAACGGCATCCTTACGGGGACAACGCTTCCCGCGGTACCCGGTGGGGAAAGCAAACGCTCTTTGGTCTGGTACAACTTTCCGCTGATTAATAGATTTATTCAGGAAGCATGATGAACTTTCCAACCGGCGTTGAACTTCATAACGGAAAAATCAGGATCTCGTTTACCTATCGCGGCATTCGCTGCCGCGAAGTTCTCCGTGGCTGGGTGGTTAACAACAGCAGCATCAAGAAGGCGGGAAACCTTCGCGCCGTCATCGTAAGTGAGATCCAGTTCGGCCAGTTCGACTATGCGGCGCGCTTCCCTGAGTCAAAGGCCCTTAAAAAATTCTCATCAGCAAAGCGGATCGCGACGTTCAGTGAGCTGAGCGATTTTTTCATCGAGACAAAAGCACTGGAGGTGTCAGGAGCTACTCTGCATTCACTCACATCTGCAGTTAACACCCTGAAGCGTGTAGTGGGAGCAAATACCCCCCTGGCTGATATTCAACACGCCGACATACTGCATTATCGCAAAGAGCCGCTGACGGGCTGCGTGTTAAACCCTTCTATGCCTAACCTGGTTAAAAAGGGGCGCGCGCCCTCAACGGTCAATAAACAGATGGCTGTTTTATCAGAAATGCTGAAGCTTGCGAATCGAAGTCAGTTTATATTACACGCTCCTTATGAGGGCGTATCCAGGCTCAAGCTATCTAAGGCAGACCCCGATCCGCTTCTACTTCATGAGTACCAGGCGCTAATTGCAGCCCTTCCCCGCAAACTGGCTTTGATCATCATCGTTGCCGTGCATACGGGAATGAGGCCCGGCGAAATTTGCGCCCTGGCGTGGGATGACATTGATTTGAAAAAAGGTGAGATTCACATGTCCAGGAGTCTGACAAACAAACGGGTATTTGTGCCGCCGAAAACAGATGCGGGAATCAGAACGATCACGTTGCTCAAGCCCGCGCATGATGCGCTGCTGGAGCAGTACGAAATCACCGGCAACAACCCGCGCCAGCAGATTATTTTTCATCATCGCGAAATCGGCAAGACCGAACAACAAAATCTGCGTTTCGTTTTTTCGCCGGAAAAGAAATCTTCAGTGAATGAGAGTTACTTTTCTAAAAATTCGATTTCGTATGGCTGCCGACAGGGAACTAAACTTTCAGGTATTCGTGAGAGAAACCCTTATCAGTCCCGGCACACTTACGCCTGCTGGACGCTTATGGCCGGCGCGAACCCATCCTTTATCGCCAGCCAGATGGGCCATGAGGATGCGCGTATGGTGTATGAGGTTTATTCGAAGTGGATTGGCGATATGAACCAGGATCAGGTCAACATGCTGAACAATCAGATGCCGACAGCTTTGCCCCCAGGACGCCCCCAAGGCATAGGGAGCATGAAAAAAGTCATTTAATTTCATAGCGCTGGTTTCAAACTCCATAATCAGCGTTAAACTATTCATACTATTTATTCTGGGAGAAAAGATGATGCGCGTACTGGTTGTTGAGGATAACGCATTGCTACGCCACCACCTGAAGGTTCAGCTTCAGGAGATGGGACATCAGGTGGATGATGCGGAAGATGCAAAAGAAGCCGATTATTATCTCAATGAACACCTGCCGGACATCGCCATTGTCGATTTAGGCCTGCCTGATGAAGACGGCCTGTCGTTAATTCGTCGCTGGCGCAGCCATGACGTTTCCCTGCCGGTTCTGGTTCTCACCGCCCGCGAAGGCTGGCAGGACAAAGTTGAAGTGCTCAGCGCCGGTGCGGATGATTACGTCACCAAACCGTTTCACATTGAAGAAGTGGCGGCGCGCATGCAGGCGCTGTTACGCCGCAACAGCGGGCTGGCTTCACAGGTTATCTCCATTCCGCCTTTCCAGGTGGATCTCTCCCGTCGCGAGCTGTCGATTAACGATGAAGTGATCAAGCTCACCGCGTTCGAATACACCATTATGGAAACGCTGATCCGTAACAGCGGAAAAGTAGTGAGCAAAGACTCCTTAATGCTCCAGCTCTACCCTGACGCTGAGCTGCGCGAGAGTCACACCATAGACGTGCTGATGGGCCGTTTGCGTAAGAAAATTCAGGCGCAGTATCCGCAGGACGTGATTACGACCGTCCGCGGCCAGGGCTACCTGTTCGAATTACGCTAAATGAGACGGATTTTGCGCCACATTCTGCCCCTCTCGCTGCGGGTTCGTTTTTTACTGGCAACGGCCGCGGTGGTGCTGGTGCTGTCGCTCTCCTACGGTCTGGTCGCCCTGGTGGGCTACAGCGTCAGCTTCGATAAAACGACCTTTCGACTGTTACGCGGCGAAAGTAATCTTTTTTATACCCTGGCCAAATGGGAAGACAACCACATCACCGTTGAAATGCCGGAGAACCTGGATCAACAGAGTCCTACTTTAGCCCTGATTTACAATGAAAAGGGAAAGTTGCTTTGGGCGCAACGCGATATTCCGTGGCTGGCGAAAAGCATTCGTCCGGAGTGGCTCAAAACCAACGGGTTTCATGAGATAGAAGCCGATCTCAATACCACCAGCACGCTGATTCGCGAAGATCGCTCGATGCAACAAAAGCTCAATGAAATCCGGGCTGACGATGCCGAGACGGAAATGACGCACTCGGTGGCGATCAATATCTACCCGGCGACCATGAACATGCCGCAGTTAACCATTGTGGTGATCGACACCATTCCGGTTGAGCTAAAACGTTCCTATAAGGTCTGGGGCTGGTTCGTTTATGTTCTGGCCGCAAACCTGCTGCTGGTGATCCCGCTGCTTTGGGTGGCGGCGTGGTGGAGCTTGCGCCCTATTGAGTCCCTGGCGCGAGAGGTGCGCGAGCTTGAGGAACATCATCGTGAAAAGCTCAATCCGGAAACCACCCGTGAGCTGACCAGTCTGGTGCGTAACCTCAATCGCCTGCTGAAAAGCGAGCGTGAACGCTATGATAAGTACCGTACGACCCTGACCGACCTCACCCACAGCCTGAAAACGCCGCTGGCCGTAATGCAAAGCACCCTGCGTTCCATGCGCAGCTCAAGGCTGAGCGTCGACGATGCCGAGCCGGTGATGCTGGAACAAATCAGCCGAATCTCGCAGCAAATTGGCTACTATCTGCACCGCGCCAGCATGCGTTCCGGCAGCGCGCTCCTGAGCCGCGAGCTGCACCCGGTGGCCCCGCTGCTGGATAATCTCACGTCCGCCCTTAACAAGGTGTATCAGCGTAAAGGGGTCAACATCAGTCTCGATATTTCGCCTGAGATTAGCTTTGTAGGCGAAAAAAATGACTTTATGGAAGTGATGGGGAACCTGCTGGATAACGCCTGTAAATACTGCCTGGAGTTTGTTGAAGTATCGGCGCGCCAGACGGATAACGAGTTACACATTATCGTTGAGGATGATGGCCCCGGGATCCCGCTTAATAAACGTGATGTGGTGTTCGATCGCGGTCAGCGAGCGGATACGCTGCGCCCCGGTCAGGGCGTGGGTTTAGCCGTCGCCCGCGAGATTGTCGACCAGTATGACGGAAAAATCGAAACCAGCGAAAGCTTGCTCGGCGGGGCCAGAATGGAAGTGATTTTTGGTCGTCAGCAGCCCACATCGGACGATAGTTAACCCGTTATGTGAAAAATGCGAGGATCTCGCAGCCGGGGGGCTGAGCTTCCGTTATAATCCGAGTCAGTAAGAGCCTGCGGATAAAAAAATATGGATTATCATTTAACACTTAACTGGCCCAAGTTTATTGAACGTTACTGGCAAAAGCGCCCGGTGGTTCTGAAACGCGGGTTCAGCAACTTTGTCGACCCTATCTCACCTGACGAGCTGGCCGGTCTGGCCATGGAAAACGAAGTCGACAGCCGTCTGGTCAGCCACCAGGACGGGAAATGGCAGGTCAGCCACGGTCCTTTCGAAAGCTACGATCATCTCGGCGAAAGCAACTGGTCGCTGCTGGTGCAGGCGGTTAACCACTGGCACGAGCCGACTGCCGCGCTAATGCGCCCGTTCCGCGCCCTGCCCGACTGGCGAATGGACGATCTGATGATCTCCTTCTCCGTACCTGGCGGCGGCGTGGGTCCGCATCTGGACCAGTACGACGTGTTTATCATTCAGGGCACGGGCCGCCGCCGCTGGCGCGTGGGCGAAAAAGTGCCGATGAAGCAGCACTGCCCGCACCCGGATCTGCTTCAGGTGGATCCGTTCGAAGGCATTATCGACGAAGAGCTGGAGCCAGGCGATATTCTCTACATTCCGCCAGGATTCCCTCACGAAGGTTACTCCCTGGAGAACTCGCTGAACTACTCTGTCGGGTTCCGCGCGCCGAGCGGCCGCGAGATGATCAGCGGCTTTGCCGACTATGTCCTGCAGCGCGAGCTGGGAAGCTATCGCTACAGCGATCCGGATGTGCCTGCGCGCGAGCATCCGGCAGACATCGTGCCAGAAGAGCTGGATAAGCTGCGCGGCATGATGCTGGATCTGATCAACGAGCCGGAACATTTCAGGCAGTGGTTTGGCGAATTTATCAGCCAGTCACGCCACGAGCTGGACGTTGCACCGCCGGAGCCGCCGTATCAGGCAGATGAGATCTATGATGCGCTGCAGCAGGGTGACAAGCTGGTTCGTCTGGGAGGATTACGCGTGCTGCGCATTGGTGAAGAGGTCTTCGTCAACGGTGAGAAGCTCGACTCTCCGCACCGCCCGGCGCTGGAAGCCATTGCCAGCCATATGGTACTGACTGCAGAAACCTTTGGCGACGCGCTGGAAGACCCATCCTTCCTCGCGATGCTGGCCGCGCTGGTCAACAGCGGGCACTGGTTCTTTGAGGACTGAGTTGTGACAATGCCCGGTGGCGCAGCGCCACCGGGCATTTTTTTAGCGTTTAGCGGTTAACTCGGCTATGCGCACTATCACCTTCACCGCCTTCTCCATCCCTTCCAGCGTCACAAACTCATGCTTGCCGTGGTAGTTATAGCCCCCGGTAAACAGGTTTGGGCACGGTAGCCCCATAAACGACAGCTGCGAGCCGTCAGTACCGCCGCGAATCGGTTTTAAGACCGGTTCAATATCGCAGTCTCGCATCGCCTGCTGGGCGATATCCAGAATGTGCGGATGGGCCATCACCTTGTCGCGCATATTGTAATAGCTGTCTTCAATGATCAGCTCAATATAGCAGTCAGGATGCAATCCCTTCCCAACCTTCTTGGCGATCTCCATCATTTTGCGCTTGCGCGCCTCAAAAGCTTTACGGTCAAAATCGCGGATGATGTAGTGCATCTGCGCGCTGTCCACGGTGCCTTTGATGCTGGTGAGGTGATAAAAGCCCTCGTACCCCTCTGTCTGTTCAGGGCTCTCTTCCGCCGGGACTTCCGCATGAATACGCGACGCCAGCGACAGCGCGTTCACCATCACCCCTTTGGCAGACCCGGGATGAACGTTGTTTCCGACAATTTTTATGGTCACCGACGCCGCGTTGAAGTTTTCATACTCCAGCTCGCCCACGCCACCGCCGTCGACGGTATACGCCCACTGCGCGTTAAAAGCGTCCACGTCGAAGTGCTTCGCGCCCTTACCAACCTCTTCATCTGGGGTAAAAGCAACGCGGATGTCCCCGTGCGGGATGTTTTTACATTTCAGCACCGCCAGCGCCGTCATGATTTCCGCGATGCCCGCCTTGTCATCCGCCCCCAGCAGCGTTTTGCCGTCGGTGGTGATCAGCGTCTGGCCGAGCAGCTGGTGCAGCACCGGGAACATCACCGGAGAGAGCACTTCGTCGCCAATCCCCAGCGCGATATCACCGCCGCGGTAGTTTTCCACGATCTGCGGGTTCACGTGTTTGCCGCTAAAATCAGGTGAGGTATCGACATGAGAAATAAAGCCAATCGCCGGAATATCACCCGGCACATTCGCCGGCAGCGTTCCCATCACAGTGCCTTTTTCGCTTAACGTGACGTTGACCAGCCCCATGGCCTCAAGCTGCTCTTTAAGCAGGTTTAACAACTTCCACTGGCCTTCGGTGCTTGGCACCTGGCGGACACCCGGCTTAGATTGGGTATCCAGCGAAACATACTGTAAAAAACGCTCAAGTAATTTATCCATGCAGTCACCCTCACTTTTTGTGACAACATTATCAGTAAGCATCAAAACGCAAATATTGCGTCAGGTCACTTTTATCCCGCAAACGAGAACTTTTTACGTTTATATCTTTATGCGTTAATAAATGTAGCTTATGAATCAGTAACAAGGATTGGCGATTACGGGGGATTGCCGTAGAATGTCCGCCCTCATTACGAGTCACCAAGGTGGTTACACACAAACCCCGCTTCAGTCTGCTGCCTGAGGCGTCTATATGGGACAGCGCAAAAATTGAATACACAATCCCGTTCTCGTTCACCGCTGGTGCAACTGGAACGAATTCGTAAAAGCTTTGATGGCAAAGACGTCATTTCCGACCTCAACCTGACCATCAATGATGGTGAGTTTCTTACGCTGCTTGGCCCTTCCGGCTGCGGCAAAACCACCGTACTGCGCCTTATCGCCGGGCTGGAAAGCGTAGATAATGGCCGCATCCATCTTGAGAACCAGGACATAACTCAGGTTCCTGCCGAAGATCGCCACGTCAATACCGTTTTTCAGAGCTACGCCCTGTTCCCGCACATGACCGTGTTTGAGAACGTGGCGTTTGGCCTGCGGATGCAAAAAACCCCGGCTAATGAGATCGAACCGCGCGTCACCGAAGCCCTGCGCATGGTTCAGCTGGAGACGTTTGCCCAGCGAAAGCCCCACCAGCTCTCCGGCGGTCAGCAGCAGCGCGTGGCCATTGCCCGCGCGGTCGTCAATAAACCGCGCCTGCTTCTGCTGGATGAATCCCTCTCCGCGCTGGATTACAAGCTGCGCAAGCAGATGCAGAACGAGTTGAAAGCGCTACAGCGCAAGCTCGGTATCACCTTTGTCTTCGTCACCCACGATCAGGAAGAGGCGCTGACCATGTCAGACCGTATCGTGGTAATGCGTGACGGTAAGATTGAACAGGACGGTACGCCGCGTGAAATTTACGAAGAGCCGAAAAACCTGTTTGTCGCCAGCTTTATTGGCGAGATCAATATCTTCAACGCCACCGTGCTTGAGCGTCTGGATGCACAGCGCGTTCGCGCGAACGTCGAGGGACGCGACTGCATTATCACCGTGAACTTTGCCGTCGAGAAAGGACAAAAACTCAACGTCCTGCTGCGCCCGGAAGATCTCCGCGTTGATGAGATCCACGACACGGCCGACGTCGAAGGTCTGATCGGTTACGTTCGCGAACGTAACTATAAAGGGATGACCCTCGAGTCCGTTGTGGAACTGGAGAACGGCAAAATGGTGATGGTCAGCGAATTCTTTAACGAGGACGATCCTGACTTTGACCACTCTCTTGACCAGAAAATGGTTATCAACTGGGTAGAAAGCTGGGAGGTTGTGCTGGCTGATGAAGAACACAAGTAAGTTCCAGAAGGTGGTCATTGCCACTATCGTCGGTTGGCTTGTGTTATTTGTCTTTTTACCCAACCTGATGATCATCGCCACCAGCTTCCTGACCCGCGACGATGTAAACTTCGTTTCGCTGGTCTTTACGCTGGACAACTACGCGCGCCTGCTCGATCCGCTCTATTTCGACGTGCTGCTGCACTCGCTCAATATGGCGCTGATTGCCACCGTGGCCTGCCTGCTGCTGGGGTACCCTTTCGCATGGTTCCTGGCGGGACTGCCGCAAAAGGTGCGCCCGCTGCTGCTGTTTCTGCTGATTGTGCCGTTCTGGACCAACTCGCTGATTCGCATCTACGGGCTGAAAATCTTCCTCAGCACCAAAGGCTACCTCAACGCGTTTCTGCTGTGGCTGGGCGTGATTGATACGCCAGTGCGCATCATGTTTACCCCAGGTGCGGTAATCATTGGCCTGGTCTATATCCTGCTGCCGTTTATGGTGATGCCGCTCTACTCCAGCATTGAGAAGCTCGATAAACCGCTGCTGGAAGCGGCAAAAGATCTGGGGGCCAGCAAGCTGCAGACCTTTATCCGCATTATCATTCCGCTGACCATGCCCGGTATTATTGCGGGCTGTCTGCTGGTGATGCTCCCGGCGATGGGCCTGTTCTACGTTTCTGACCTGATGGGCGGGGCGAAAAACCTGCTGATTGGGAACGTGATCAAGAGTCAGTTCCTGAACATCCGCGACTGGCCGTTCGGCTCCGCGACCAGCATTACGCTCACGGTGGTGATGGGGCTGATGCTGCTGGTCTACTGGCGCGCTTCTCGCCTGCTCAACAGGAAGGTGGAACTCGAATGATCGGTCGACTGCTTCGCGGCGGTTTTATGACCGCCATTTACGCTTACCTTTATATCCCGATTATCATTTTGATCGTGAACTCGTTTAACAGCTCGCGGTTCGGGATCAGCTGGCAGGGGTTTACCACCAACTGGTACAGCCTGCTGATGAACAATGACAGCCTGCTGCAGGCCGCACAGCACTCGCTGACGATGGCGATCGTCTCCGCCACCTTCGCCACGCTGATTGGCTCGCTGACCGCCGTGGCGCTGTATCGCTACCGTTTTCGCGGCAAGCCGTTCGTCAGCGGCATGCTGTTTGTAGTGATGATGTCGCCGGACATCGTGATGGCGATTTCGCTGCTGGTGCTGTTTATGCTGCTGGGCGTACAGCTTGGTTTCTGGTCACTGCTGTTTTCCCATATCACCTTCTGCCTGCCGTTTGTGGTGGTCACCGTCTACGCGCGTCTGAAAGGGTTCGACGTGCGCATGCTGGAAGCGGCGAAAGATCTGGGTGCGAGCGAGATGATCATCCTGCGCAAAATCATCCTGCCGCTGGCGATGCCTGCCGTCGCCGCCGGATGGCTGCTCAGCTTTACCCTGTCGATGGATGACGTCGTGGTTTCCTCCTTCGTGACCGGGCCGAGCTACGAAATTCTGCCGTTGAAGATCTATTCGATGGTAAAAGTTGGCGTCTCACCGGAGGTGAACGCGCTGGCAACCATACTGCTGCTGTTTTCGCTGGTTCTGGTGATCGCCAGCCAGGTTATTGCTCGTGATAAAACAAAATCTCAGGGGACAATGAAATGAAAAAAATGCTCGCCGCTGCGGCGCTGGTGCTTGGCATGGGTGCCGCGCACGCTGATGACAGCAAAACGCTCTACTTCTACAACTGGACGGAATACGTGCCGCCGGGCCTGCTGGAGCAGTTCACCAAAGAGACGGGCATCAAGGTTATCTATTCGACCTATGAGTCGAATGAAACCATGTATGCCAAGCTCAAAACCTACAAGGACGGCGCCTACGATCTGGTGGTTCCTTCCACCTACTTTGTCGACAAAATGCGCAAAGAGGGCATGATCCAGAAGATCGACAAAACGAAGCTAACTAATTTTTCAAACCTCGATCCTGAGATGCTCAACAAGCCGTTCGACCCGAATAACGACTACTCCATTCCGTATATCTGGGGGGCGACGGCGATTGGCGTGAACAGCGAGGCAATCGATCCGAAAACGGTCACCGGCTGGGCCGATCTGTGGAAACCGGAATACAAAGGCAGCCTGCTGTTAACCGACGACGCGCGTGAAGTGTTCCAGATCGCGCTGCGTAAACTTGGCTATTCCGGTAACACCACCGATCCGAAAGAGATCGACGCGGCTTACAACGAGCTGAAAAAGCTGATGCCTAACGTGGCGGCATTCAACTCTGATAACCCGGCAAACCCGTATATGGAAGGCGAAGTAAACCTGGGGATGGTGTGGAACGGCTCTGCGTATGTTGCCCGTCAGGCCGGGACGCCGCTGGAGGTGGTCTGGCCGAAGGAAGGCGGGATCTTCTGGATGGATAGCCTCGCGATCCCAGCCAACGCGAAGAACGTGGACGGTGCGCTGAAGCTGATTAATTTCCTGCTGCGTCCGGACGTGGCGAAACAGGTTGCTGAGACGATTGGCTACCCGACGCCAAACCTGGCCGCCCGCAAGCTGCTGAAGCCTGACGTGGCTAACGATAAGTCACTCTATCCGGATGCCGAAACCATCAGCAAAGGAGAATGGCAGAACGATGTAGGCGACGCGAGCCGCCTTTACGAAGAGTATTATCAGAAGTTAAAAGCAGGTCGTTAATGCAATACATAACGGGCGACGCAACGTCGCCCGTTACTCTTACAGCCCCTTCAGAAGCTTATCTACAAACGCTGGCACCACCTCGCTCGCCAGACCATATTGCTTCTCTTCAAACTCGCTGCCCACCTGGCTCGGCTCCAGATTGAGCTCCACCGTATGCGCCCCGTGCAGTCGCGCTTCGTGAACAAACCCCGCCGCCGGGTAAACGTGCCCTGATGTGCCAATAGCGATAAACACGTCCGCCATCGCCAGCGCGCTGTAGATCTCATCCATCCCCAGCGGCATTTCGCCAAACCAGACCACGTGCGGACGCAGGCGCGACGGGAACTGGCAGCAGTGGCACTTGTCCTCTGGCAGCACGTCCTCTTTCCAGTCCAGCACCTGGCCGCTCCAGGCGCAGCGAACTTTAAGCAGCTCGCCATGCATGTGGATGATGTTCTTGTTACCGGCCCGCTCGTGCAGGTTGTCGATATTCTGCGTCACCAGCAGAAAACGATCCCCGAGCGCCTCTTCCAGCTTCGCCAGCGCCAGATGCGCCGCGTTCGGCGCAATCTCAGGCTGCTGAAGCTGTCGACGGCGAGCGTTGTAAAACGCCTGCACGAGATCCGGATCGCGGGCAAAGCCTTCCGGCGTCGCCACGTCCTCGACGCGGTGCTCTTCCCACAGCCCGTCTGCCGCACGGAAGGTTTGAATTCCTGACTCGGCGGAGATCCCCGCCCCGGTCAGTACCACCACTCTGGGTTTATCCATCGCTTCTGGCATGATTCTGTCTCTGAAAAAGATCCGCTGGCGCAAGCGCTCTCGTAAGCGGCGTTTGTTTTTGCGAAAACGGCTGAGTCGACCCTGGCGACGCGACAGCATAAAGACCTCGTAAACTAATCGGTGAGATGAAGGAATGCGGCTCCGCGCATGCCTCCCGCGTCCCCGTGTCGCGCGCGTTCAATGCGCGGCACGCGGGCGACCGGCAATAAATGTCGGGGCAGACGCCCGGACAACCGTTCCGTAATCGCAGTAAAGTTTGACAGCCCTCCCCCGATCACCAGCAGATCCGGGTCGACGATGGTGAGAATATTTCCCAGACACACCGCCAGCAGATCCAGATAGCGCTCGACGTGCTCACGCGCCTGCGCATCCCCCTGCTCCCACAGGGTAATGATTTGAGGGGCCTCAAGTTTCTGATGATAGAAGTGTTCGTAAAGCCATGCAAACCCGCGTCCTGAGAGATAGTTCTCGATACAGCCGTGCTGGCCGCAGCCGCAGCGGGTCAGCGGGAAATCACGCCCCACCACCTCCAGCGCATCCACCGGGAGACGGATATGACCAAACTCCCCGGTGATGTAGCTGCGCCCGGTAATCGGCTTGCCGTTGATGACAATCCCCCCGCCTACGCCGGTACCGAGGATCAGCCCCATCACCAGCGGATAGCGGCGGAATTCATCGTCCCAGGCTTCAGAGAGGGCAAAGCAGTTGGCATCGTTATCTAAACGCACGTCGCGTTCAAGGAGGGCCGAGAGGTCGGCGCGGAGCGGTTTACCGCTGGCGGCAGGCACGTTGGCGGCATACAGCGTGCCATCATCGGTTTCCGGCATCCCCGGAATACCAATGCCGACGCTGCCTTTCACGCCAAAGCGTTCATCCGCCTGCGCCACCAGCGCAGTAATAGCGGTTAAAAATTCATCGTAGCTTTCACGCGGCGTGGGAACGCGGGTTTCCCACTGCAGTTTGAGGTCTTTATCAAACACGCCGAGCGCAATCTTGGTGCCGCCAATATCAAATCCATAATACATAACGCATTCCTCTTTCGATCTGGCGACCCGAGAGCCGCTAGATCATGACGTAATTACTGGCCACTTAATACCCTCGCCGGATCAATTCGGCTTGCGCGACGCGCCGGATACCAGCTTGCCAGCAGACTCAGTAAAAGTGCTGTAACCAGCACATAAAAAACGTCCAGCCAGTGCAGTTCAGACGGCAGGAAGTCAATAAAATAGATGTCACCGGACAGGAACTGGTGACCAATAAGCTTTTCAATGCCGTTGATAATCGGCGTCAGCTGCAGAGAAACCACCACGCCAATCACCACGCCGCAAAGGCTGCCGAACAGCCCTGCCAGCAAACCGTACCAGACGAAGATGGCGCGAATAAGACCGTCTTTTGCCCCGAGGGTACGCAACACGGCGATGTCGCCGCTCTTGTCCTTAACCGCCATGACCAGCGTCGAGACGATATTAAAGCACGCCACGCCAATCACCAGCACCATCGCCAGATACATGATCGCACGGATCATCTGGATATCACGGTACATATAGCCGTAAGTGCCGATCCAGCTTTTGATGTAGACATAGTTATTGGTCACGCTGCCGGCATCACGCACCAGTTTGTTGGCGTTAAAGACGTCGTTCACCTTAATGGCAATGCCCGTCACGCTGTCGCCCATGTCGAGATACTGGCGTGCATCCTCCATCGGCACCATCGCAAAGCTGTGGTCAAGCTGACCGCTCAGCTGAAGAATACCGGTAACGTGCAGGCGCACGCGTTTTGGCTGCTGCAGTTTGTGATCGGCGCTGGCGTTCGGGATCATGATTGACACCCAGTCGCCCTGCTTCACCTTCAGGGCATCGGCAACGCCTTTACCCATAATGATCTGCTGCTCGCCGGCCTTAAAGTTCGCCCACGCGCCGTTCTGCACATATTTCGGCAGCGCGCTGAGTCGCGCTTCCTGGGCCGGGTTGACCCCTTTCACCTGAATGGCGCGCAGGTTTACCCCGCTCTCCACCAGCCCGGTAAAGTTAATGTAGGGCGCGGCCGCGGCAATGCCCGGCACTTTTTCAACTTTGGTGAGCGCATCGCTCCAGTTCGTCCACGGCTGGTTAACCGGCTCAATCTCCCCGTGCGGCACCACCGCCAGAATGCGGTTATTCAGCTCGCGCTCAAAGCCGTTCATGGCGCTTAAGCCGACAATCAGGACCGCCACGCCCAGCGCAATACCGATGGTGGAGATAACGGAGATCAGCGACACCATACCGCCGCGACGGCGGCCGCGGCTAAAGCGTAACCCGATGAGTAACGATAACGGTGACGCCATTACTCTGCCCCCATCAGGGTCAGTTCCGCATTCAGATGGCCGTCGCGCATCTCAAGCTGGCGACCCATGCGTTTTGCCAGCTGCAGGTCGTGGGTCACCACCAGAAACGCGGTTCCCTGCGAGGCGTTCAGCTCGCCGAGTAGCTGGAAGATACTGTCCGCATTGCGCGCGTCCAGGTTACCGGTCGGTTCATCCGCCAGCACCAGGCGCGGATTATTGACCAGCGCGCGGGCAATCGCCACGCGCTGGCGCTCGCCGCCGGACAGCTCCGACGGGCGGTGATTTCCCCGGTGGCCCAGCCCTACCGCTTTCAGCATATCGCTGGCGCGGGCGTTGATTTCTGACGGTTTCTTTTTGCCAATCAGCAGCGGCATCGCCACGTTTTCCAGCGCCGTAAAGTCCGGCAGCAGGTGGTGGAACTGGTAGATAAAGCCCAGCTCGCGGTTACGCAGCTCGGCCTTCGCCGCAGAGGACATTTTGCTCATCGGCTGACCGGAGAAGATCACGTCGCCGTTGGTTGGCGTGTCCAGCCCGCCCAGCAGGTGCAGCAGCGTACTTTTGCCCGAGCCGGAGCTGCCGACAATCGCCATCATCTCGCCCTCGCCCACGCTGAAGCTCACATTGTGCAGCACGTCAGTCTGCACAGTGCCTTCCTGATAGCGTTTGGACAGGTTGTCGCATTGCAACAGGATCTTATTCATAACGTAAAGCCTCAGCGGGTTGAGTGGCGGCAGCGCGCCAGGAAGGATAAAGCGTAGAAAGCAGCGCAATGGCCATCGCGGCCAGCGCAATTCCGACCACCTGCAGCGGCTCGATAGCCACCGGCAGCGCCGCGCCGTCAAGGAGCGCGCCGATGATCGGCATTAAATTATTAAGCTGGCTGGCAAGCAGTGCGCCGAGCACGGCGCCCAACAGCGCGCCGATAATGCCTGCACTGGCCCCCTGCACCATAAAGACCGCCATGATCTGGCGCGGCGTCAAACCCTGGGTTTGCAGGATGGCGACTTCGCCCTGCTTCTCCATCACCATCAGGCCCAGCGAGGTGATGATGTTAAATGCAGCCACGGCGACGATCAGGCTCAGCAGCAGCCCCATCATGTTTTTTTCCATGCGCACGGCCTGGAACAGCTCGCCTTTACGCTCGCGCCAGTCCTGCCATTTGGTGCCGTCCGGCAGTTTTTGCTGGCTGAGGGTATCGACCTTCAGCGGCTGATCGAGCCACAGGCGCCAGCCGGTGATATTTCCCGCCGGGTAACGCATCAGGCGTGACGCATCCTGAATGTTCACCAGCATCTGATAGCCGTCAACTTCGCTGTTGGCGGCAAAAGTACCAATCACGTTAAACAGGCGCTGGCTCGGCAGGCGACCCATTGGCGTAAACTGGCTGGCGGACGGCACCATCACGCGCAGCTGATCGCCGCGGTTGACGCCAAGCTGCCCGGCAAGCTGCTCACCCAGAATCACGTTGTATTTTCCGGCTTCCAGATCGGTTTGCTTCACGTTAACCAGGAACGGCGTCAGCGGGTCTTTTTGCGCCGGGTCAATCCCCAGCATCACGCCGACCGCCACGCTGCGGGCGCTTTGCAGCACCACATCGCCAGTGGTTAAGGGCGCAACGCGCGTGACGCCCTGTAACTTCGCCGCGCTTTCCGGCAGCTGTTGCGGGTTAACGGAACCGTTATTCGATGAGAGAACGGCCTGCGGCATCAGCCCCAGGATGTTGTTTTGCAGCTCGCGCTCGAAGCCATTCATGACGGAAAGCACCGTCACCAGAGCCATCACGCCGAGCGTAATGCCAATAGTCGAAAGCCAGGAGACAAAGCGACCGAAGCGGTCCGCGGCGCGCCCACGCATGTAACGTAAGCCGATGAAGAGTGCGACAGGTTGATACATGAAATCCGTCTGTTTGCTGATAGCAGACCCACGAGTATATAAGCGAATCCGTTAAGCGTAAATGACTGAAACCGTAAGCTTTGGTAATCATTTTTCCGAAAAACTCAGATAAATCAGGGTGGTACTTTCCATTTCCCCTCTGGATAGTCTCCACCTTTTCCGAAAAACGTCCCGATACAGACAGTTACCCGTTACATCTCTCTGTCGTTTTAGAACAATTGCCCCTACGTTTATGGCAAAACTGGTATGGGTTACCAATGAAACAAAAAGCATTATGGATTAATCAGATAAAAGGGCTGTGCATCTGTCTGGTGGTGATTTACCACTCGGTCATCACCTTTTATCCTCATCTCAGCGGGGTACAGCATCCGCTCTCCGGTCTCCTCGCCAAATGCTGGGTCTATTTTAACCTCTATCTCGCCCCGTTCCGGATGCCGGTTTTCTTCTTTATCTCCGGCTATCTGATCCGTCGTTATATTGATGAGGTAGACTGGCGCACCAGCCTCGACAAGCGGATCTGGAGCATTGTCTGGGTTCTGGCGCTGTGGGGGATCCTGCAATGGCAGGCGCTGACCCACCTGAACGCCTGGCTGGCGCCCGAACGCGAGCTTGCCACCTCGTCGAACGCGGCCTACGCCGATTCCCTGGCAGGATTTGTGCGGGGCATGCTCACCGCCAGCACCAGCCTGTGGTATCTGTATGCTCTGGTGGTCTACTTCACGCTGTGTAAACTGCTGAGCCGCTGGAAGCTGCCGGTACTCGGACTGCTTGCGCTGGCGAGCATCGCGATCAACTTCCTGCCGCTGCCGTGGTGGGGAATGAACAGCGTGGTACGCAACATGATCTACTACAGCCTGGGGGCGTGGTATGGCGCCGAGCTGATGGCGTGGATGAAAAGCTTCAACCTTCGCCGCACCTGGCTGGCTACTGGCGCTTTCGCGGCCGTCTCCGTGGTGCTGTGGTTTGCTAACGTTCCTCTCCTGCTTTCTCTGCTATCGATCGTGTTGATCATGAAGCTGTTCTACAGCCTTGAGCAGCGTTATGCCGTACATCCCAACAACCTGCTGAACGTGATTGGCTCAAACACCATTGCGATCTATACCACCCACCGCATCTTAATTGAGGCCTTCAGCCTGATCCTGATTGGCGAGATGAATGCCGCTTACTGGCCGGTCTGGGCAGAGCTGTGCTTAATTCTGATCTACCCGTTTGCCAGCCTGCTGATCTGTACCCTTGCCGGGCTTGGGGTGCGTAAAATTTCCACCTCGCTGTTCGGGGACCTTTTCTTCTCTCCTCCGTCTACGCGGAGCCTGTCACCTGCCACCCGTTAATGCCCTCTCCGCCCCCGTTTTGGGGGCGTTTAGCCCTGCCGTGCGGTTACAATTTGCTTATGTAAAACGATCGAGGATAATAAAGACATTGCGTATCAGTGATATGCCCCAATACTGTTGGTATATCCATAAGAGACTCTGACATAGCCATGCCTGAACACTATCGTTATTCCTTGCCCGTCAAAGCGGGCGACCAGCGCCAGCTGGGTGAACTCACGGGCGCGGCCTGCGCCACGCTGGTGGCAGAAATCGCTGAGCGGCACCCTGGCCCGGTGGTGCTGGTTGCCCCGGATATGCAAAACGCCCTGCGCCTGCACGATGAAATCCGCCAGTTCACCGATAGCCTGGTGTTCAGCCTGGCCGACTGGGAAACGCTGCCGTATGACAGTTTCTCCCCGCATCAGGAGATCATCTCCTCGCGCCTGTCGACGCTATATCAACTCCCGACCATGCAGCGCGGCGTGCTGATTGTGCCGGTGAATACCCTGATGCAGCGCGTCTGCCCGCACAGCTATCTGCACGGCCACGCGCTGGTGATGAAAAAAGGCCAGCGCCTGTCTCGCGACACCCTGCGAGACCAGCTTGACGGTGCCGGATATCGCCATGTCGATCAGGTCATGGAGCACGGGGAATATGCCACCCGCGGCGCGCTGCTCGACCTTTACCCGATGGGCAGCGACCAGCCGTATCGTCTGGATTTCTTTGATGATGAAATCGACAGCCTGCGCGTGTTCGATGCCGACACCCAGCGCACGCTGGAAGAGGTGGAATCCATCAATTTACTGCCTGCCCACGAGTTCCCGACGGACAAAACCGCCATCGAGCTGTTCCGCAGCCAGTGGCGCGACAGGTTCGACGTAAAGCGTGATGCAGAACATATCTATCAGCAGGTCAGCAAAGGTACGCTCCCGGCCGGAATCGAATACTGGCAGCCACTGTTCTTCAGCGAGCCGCTGCCCGCCCTGTTCAGCTACTTCCCGGCGAATACGCTGATTGTGAACACCGGCGATATCGACGCCAGCGCCAGCCGCTTTGAAAGCGAAACCCGCGCGCGCTTCGAAAACCGGGGCGTTGACCCGATGCGTCCGCTTCTGCCGCCGGAAGCGCTGTGGCTGCGCACCGACGAACTCAACGCCGAGCTGAAGCGCTGGCCGCGCATGCAGCTGAAAACCGATTCGCTTGCCGATAAGGCCGCCAACACCAACCTCGCCTTCCGCACGCTGCCGGAGCTGGCCGTTCAGGCTCAGCAGAAATCGCCGCTGGATAATCTGCGCAAGTTCCTGGAGTCCTTTACCGGCCCGGTGGTGTTCTCCGTTGAGAGTGAAGGCCGACGCGAAGCTTTGGGTGAGCTGCTGGGACGCATTAAGGTGGCGCCGAAGCGCATCCTGCGTCTGAGCGAAGCGACCGGAAACGGTCGTTATCTGATGATCGGCGCCGCCGAGCACGGGTTCATCGACACGCTCAACAACCTGGCGCTGATTTGCGAAAGCGACCTGCTGGGCGAGCGCGTCGCGCGCCGCCGTCAGGACAGCCGTCGGACCATCAACCCGGACACGCTGATCCGCAACCTGGCCGAGCTGCATCCAGGCCAGCCGATTGTTCACCTGGAGCACGGCGTTGGCCGCTATCAGGGGATGACCACGCTGGAAGCGGGCGGTATCAAAGGTGAATACCTGATGCTGACCTACGCCAACGACGCCAAACTCTATGTACCGGTCTCGTCGCTGCACCTGATCAGCCGCTATGCGGGCGGCGCGGAGGAAAATGCGCCGCTGCACAAGCTGGGCGGCGACGCCTGGGCGCGTGCACGCCAGAAAGCGGCGGAAAAAGTGCGCGACGTGGCGGCCGAGCTGCTGGATATCTACGCCCAGCGCGCGGCCAAAGAGGGCTTCGCCTTTAAGCACGACAAAGAACAGTACCAGCTGTTCTGCGACAGCTTCCCGTTTGAAACCACGCCGGATCAGGCCCAGGCGATCAATGCCGTGCTGAGCGACATGTGCCAGCCGCTGGCAATGGACCGCTTAGTCTGCGGCGACGTCGGCTTCGGTAAAACCGAAGTGGCGATGCGCGCCGCCTTCCTTGCGGTTGAAAACAACAAGCAGGTGGCGGTGCTGGTGCCAACCACCCTGCTCGCTCAGCAGCACTTCGACAACTTCCGCGACCGCTTCGCCAACTGGCCGGTACGCATCGAAATGCTGTCGCGTTTTCGCAGCACCAAAGAGCAGACGCAGATCCTGGAGCAGGCAAGCGAAGGCAAGATCGATATTCTGATCGGCACCCATAAGCTGCTGCAAAGCGACGTGAAGTGGAAAGATTTGGGGCTGCTGATCGTCGACGAAGAGCACCGCTTCGGGGTTCGCCATAAAGAGCGCATCAAAGCGATGCGCGCGGACGTCGACATCCTGACCCTGACCGCCACGCCGATCCCGCGCACGCTGAACATGGCGATGAGCGGCATGCGCGATCTGTCGATTATCGCCACGCCGCCGGCGCGCCGTCTGGCGGTGAAAACCTTCGTCCGCGAATACGATAATCTGGTGGTGCGTGAGGCCATTCTGCGTGAAGTACTGCGCGGGGGTCAGGTCTATTATCTGTATAACGACGTGGAAAACATCCAGAAAGCGGCCGACAGGCTGGCGGAGCTGGTGCCGGAGGCGCGTGTTGCTATCGGTCACGGACAGATGCGCGAGCGCGAGCTGGAACGGGTGATGAACGACTTCCACCACCAGCGCTTTAACGTGCTGGTGTGCACCACCATCATCGAAACCGGGATCGACATTCCGACGGCGAACACCATCATCATTGAACGTGCGGATCACTTTGGTCTGGCGCAGCTTCACCAGCTGCGCGGCCGCGTCGGACGTTCGCACCATCAGGCTTACGCCTGGCTGCTGACACCGCATCCGAAAGCGATGACCACCGACGCGCAAAAGCGTCTGGAAGCCATCGCCTCTCTGGAAGACCTCGGCGCAGGCTTCGCGCTGGCCACGCACGACCTGGAGATCCGCGGCGCGGGTGAACTACTGGGTGAGGACCAGAGCGGCTCCATGGAGACCATCGGCTTCTCGCTCTATATGGAGCTGCTGGAAAACGCGGTGGATGCCCTGAAGGCCGGGCGCGAGCCGTCTCTGGAAGATTTGACCAGCCAGCAAACTGAGGTCGAGCTGCGAATGCCTTCCTTGCTGCCGGACGATTTCATTCCGGACGTGAATACCCGCCTGTCGTTCTACAAGCGCATCGCCAGCGCGAAGAATGAGAACGAGCTGGAAGAGATTAAAGTGGAGCTGATCGACCGCTTCGGCCTGCTGCCAGATGCTGCGCGTAACCTGCTGGATATCGCGCGCCTGCGCCAGCAGGCGCAGAAGCTGGGCATTCGCAAGCTTGAGGGCAACGAAAAAGGCGGCGTCATTGAATTTGCCGAGAAGAACCACGTCAACCCGATGTGGCTGATCGGCCTGCTGCAAAAACAGCCGCAGCACTTCCGTCTTGATGGCCCGACGCGACTGAAATTTACCCAGGAGCTGACGGAGCGCAAAACGCGCATGGACTGGGTGCGTAACTTTATGCGTCAGCTGGAAGAGAACGCTGTCGCGTAACTCGCCCTTCCCCCCGTTAGCGCAGTGCTGGCGGGGGGACAATTTACAAACTCTTTGCACTTCACCCGATCTTCCCGACACACCCATTCGCCATAATTATCTTTAACCCCTTATAAAACAATAAGCTTATCATTTACATGGATTATGGTGATGATGACCTCTTCGCGTTTTACCCGCTGGATAACCCTGTTTGCGCTGGCAGCCACCGTCGCGGTTGCGCTTCCTGCGCGGGCAAACACCTGGCCCCTTCCCCCGCCCGGCAGCAAGGTGGTGGGCGAAAACCGTTTTCATGTGGTTGAAAACAATGGTGGCTCTCTTGAAGCGATAGCCAAAAAATATAACGTCGGTTTTCTGGCCCTGCTGCAGGCGAACCCCGGCGTCGATCCGTACGTCCCGCGCGCGGGCAGCGTACTGACCATTCCGTTACAGACTATCCTGCCGGATGCCCCGCGGGAGGGGATCGTGATCAACCTGGCGGAGTTGCGTTTGTACTATTACCCGCCGGGTAAAAATGAGGTTACCGTCTACCCTATCGGTATTGGTCAACTGGGCGGCGATACGCTGACGCCGACGATGGTCACCACCGTCTCGGATAAACGCGCCAACCCAACCTGGACGCCGACGGCCAACATTCGCGCCCGCTATAAGGCTCAGGGCATCGATCTTCCTGCCGTGATTCCGGCAGGCCCGGATAACCCGATGGGTCATCACGCGATCCGCCTTGCCGCATACGGCGGTGTTTACCTGCTGCACGGTACGAACGCGGATTTTGGCATCGGCATGCGCGTCAGTTCCGGCTGCATTCGTCTGCGCGATGACGATATCAAAACGCTGTTTAACGTCGTTACGCCGGGAACGAAGGTGAATATTATCAATACGCCGATTAAGGTCTCTGAAGAGCCAGGCGGCGTGCGGCTGGTTGAGATTCACCAGCCGCTATCAAAAAATATCGGCGACGATCCCCAGACGTTACCCATTAACCTGAATGCCACGATGGTGAGCTTCAAAACGAATGCGAATACCGATAGCCTGGTGATGGAGCGCGCGATGGAAGCGCGGTCAGGCATGCCGACCGACGTCACCCGGCATCACGATGTTATCCAGCAGTCCATGTAAGACGGAAAGTAAAACGCCCTGCTAAGCAGGGCGTTTTTTATTGCAGTGGCATAAATGAGGGTTTATGCCCGGCTTATTTGTAGATGACAGCGGTGCCGTGCAGGGTGTTAGGACCGGTCACAGAGGTGATGCGGTAAGATTTTGCACCCATTGCTTCCGCTTTTTGTGCCAGCTGATCTTCCAGAGAGCCCAGGTTAGTCCCGGCAGACGCAGAGATCGTCCCGACTTTATGCTGATCGGCTGGAGTGGATTGTACCTGTACAGCAGCAAAGCTTGCGAAAGAGAGTGAACTCAGTACAGCAGCAGCGATGAGGGTTTTTACGTTTTTCATAATGTTTACCTTTGGCAGATGAATTTTTTGGTCGTTAGCTATTTAGTTAACGATCGATAGGTAAATCATAAATGTGATCCAGCTCACGCGTCAACACATTTTTATAACGAGCATTAATTAAATTTTAAAATTGTTATTTTTCATACATATATGATTAATTTATTTTTAAGCATTCTGCACTGGTGGTGGGTTGCGTTTATTTTTATAATGGTCATTCAACAAACCAACAGAGGACCAACGGCAAATGACAACCGACGTCACGAGTTGTGTGAAGAAAAGCCGTGGCCGACCAAAAGTGTTTGACAGGGATGCAGCGCTTGATAAGGCCATGACTCTCTTCTGGCAACATGGGTATGAAGCGACCTCGCTTTCCGATCTGGTAGAAGCCACCGGAGCTAAAGCGCCGACGCTTTATGCTGAATTTACCAATAAAGAGGGGCTGTTCAGGGCGGTGCTGGACAGGTACATTTCGCGCTTTGCGGCGAAACACGAAGCCCAGCTATTTTGTGAAGAGAAAAGCGTTGAACAGGCGCTACGGGATTACTTCACCGCCGTTGCCACCTGCTTCACCAGTAAAGAGACGCCCGCGGGCTGCTTTATGATTAACACCTCTGCCACCCTGGCGGCAGCATCAAAAGAGATCGCCAATACGGTGAAATCGCGTCATGCGATGCAGGAGGAGACGCTCAGCGCATTTCTGGCTCAGCGCCAGCAGCGCGGTGAAATTCCCGCGCACTGCCAGCCTCAGATGCTGGCGCAATACCTGAGCTGTATTTTACAGGGAATGTCGATCAGCGCCCGTGAAGGGGCGACGCTGGAAAAACTGCAGAACATTTCCGACACCACGCTGCGCCTGTGGCCTGAACTGCTCAAAATCTGACGCAAAAAAAAGCTCCTCAGCCTGAGCGCTTGAGGAGCTAAGTTCAGAGAACATCTTTTTTACGCTTTGTTATTCAGTACCAGCTGGCCGTTTCCATCCAGTGGAATTTGGGTGCCCGGGTCTTTATCCATGCGGATTTTGCCCTGCTGATCGCCAATTTTGTAGGTCACGTCATAGCCCAGCATTTTTTCCGACTTGTCATAGACGGTTTTACAGCGCTGCTGGGTCGTGGTGTAGGTATCGTTATCCTGCATTGCGCCCTGCACCTGGTTACCGGCATAGCCGCCACCCAGCGCGCCGACCACGGTCGCGACATCTTTACCCCGACCACCGCCAAACTGGTGACCAATCACCCCACCCGCTACCGCACCCAGAACAGAGCCGGCAATACGGTTTTCATCCTGTACCGGACGACGGTGGGTTACGGAGACGTTACGGCACTCCTGACGTGGGGTTTTTACGGTTTCTTTAATAGGCGTTGCAGAAACCACCTGCGCATACTGCGGGCCGCGATCTAAAACGTTGAGACTGGCAACAGCAGCCACACCTAACGCAGCTGCGACGCCGATCCCTATACCCGCCAACATTGATTTATTCACGGGACTTCCTCCTTTGTTGCTATTGGTAACAATTCTGCTATGGAGGCGCGGCTTCGCCAATAAGACAAAGGATCAAAAAGTGGACATCGGGGAGAGATATATCGCGTTTAGGAGAACTCTTAGGCACCTAATCCACGACGAGCAGCATGATATGCTAAAAAATCCCTCCGGAGGGCCCGGAGGGAGTGAAAGATTAGTGCAGCTTCAGACGTGGACGAATGACGCGGTTGATTCTGCCCACCAGCATCATCAGGCCCGTTTTAAAGTAGCCGTGCAGCGCGATCTGGTGCATACGGTACAGGGAGATATACACGAAGCGTGCAATGCGCCCTTCCACCATCATCGAGCCACGCATCAGGTTACCCATCAGGCTACCGACGGTAGAGAAGTTTGACAGCGATACCAGAGAACCGTGGTCTTTATAGACATACGCCTTCATTGGCTTGCCTTTGTACTGCGCGAGGATGTTGTGCAGCACCAGGCTTGCCATCTGGTGAGCGGCCTGAGCGCGCGGCGGCACGAAGCCCCCTTCAGGACGCGCGCAGGAAGCACAGTCACCAATAGCGAAGATTTCAGGGTCGCGCGTGGTTTGCAGCGTCGGCTCGGTGACCAGTTGGTTAATGCGGTTCGTCTCCAGACCACCGATATCTTTCATAAAGTCAGGCGCTTTGATACCTGCCGCCCAGACCATCAGATCCGCTTTAATGTACTCGCCGTCTTTGGTGTGCAGTCCACCTTCGTCAGCGCTGGTCACCATGGTCTGCGTCAGGACGCGCACGCCCAGTTTCGTCAGTTCATTGTGCGCTGCGCCGGAAATGCGCGGAGGCAGCGCAGGCAGAATACGCTCACCCGCTTCAACCAGCGTCACGTTCAGCGCTTCGTTAGTTAACCCTTTGTAACCGTAGCTGTGCAGCTGTTTAACCGCATTGTGCAGCTCTGCGGACAGCTCAACGCCTGTCGCGCCGCCGCCGACAATGGCAATGTTAACCTTGCCATTCGCACCCAGATTGCTGGTGTACTTCAGGAACAGGTTCAGCATTTCCTGATGGAAACGACGCGCCTGGTGCGGGTTATCGAGGAAGATACAGTGCTCTTTAACGCCCGGCGTGTTGAAGTCGTTGGAGGTACTGCCGAGCGCCATCACCAGCGTGTCATACGCCAGCTTGCGCTCGGGGACCAGCAGCTCGCCTTTTTCATCACGCAGCTCGGCCAGGGTAATGGTTTTGTTCTCACGGTTGATGTCAACCACCGAGCCCAGCTGGAACTGGAAATGATGGTTGCGCGCGTGCGCCAGATAGCTCAGCGCGTCCACGCCCTCATCCAGTGAGCCGGTCGCCACTTCGTGCAGCAGCGGTTTCCACAGGTGGCTGTGGTTACGATCCACCAGCGTGATTTTGGCTTTTTTACCGCGCCCCAGCTTCTTGCCCAACTGTGTGGCCAGCTCCAGCCCGCCAGCACCACCGCCTACAATCACTATCTTTTTCAATGGCGTAGTCAACGTGACCCCCTCAAATTATTAACCAATTGTTAATTAAAAGTTATGAAAATAACCCTTAATTAACAACAGGTTACAGCACTGAAACCATTCAAGTGCATTGAGAATAACACGTCAGGCGCATTGGTCATACCAAAATTGATATGCATCAAGTTTTGATGGCTTAAAAGTAGACAATTCTGGACAAAAAGAAACCCGGTGCGCGTTCGCGACCGGGTTTCTGAAGTGGCAGGCTGTGGTTTAGCCCAGCGTTTTAAAGGCTTTGATGCGCTGGAGGTGCGGGGAAATGTTCTTGAACTTGTGGGTCTGCTCTTCGTCCCAGACGATCTCGTAATAGTGATGCAGCAGCTCTGCGGCCCGATGGCTGTTCAGTGCTTCATCATTACGCGAGAGGATCACCAGACAGCGATCGCGGTTTTTCTCACGGAAGTTGCTCACGCACTTGGTCGCAATATCGACATACTCTTCCGGGCGGTCAATTTTGCCTTCCATGTTCTCATTCGGGAAAAGGTTAGGATTGAAGACCACCTGGCGGATGTCGCACAGGAAGCCAATCCGCTCCGCCCAATAGCCGCCCAGCCCCACGCCGCAAATCAACGGGCGATCGTCGACGTTAAGCTGCAGCATCTTGTCCACCTCTTTGAGCAGATGCTGCATATCATGCTTCGGATGGCGCGTACTGTAGCTAATCAGCCGTACATCGGGATCGATAAACTGCAGCTGTAGCACCTTCTCATGATTACCAGGACTGTTTGAGTCAAAACCGTGTAAATAGATGATCATTGTCTTCTCACCACTCTACGCCTTCCGGGAGGGTTTACAGGCTGGCTTTATGTGCCTGCCAGCGCTCATTCAGGTCTTCAAGCCGGGCGTTGACCGACTTCCAGCGCGCCGAATCCATCAGCTCCTGACGGCTAAATGAACCTTTATGATACAAATGCGTAACACGCTCTGCATTGATCGGTGACAGGTTATCCAACACGCTAACGGCACCTTTACGATTATTGCAGACAAGGATCATATCGCAACCTGCATCCAGCGAGGCCTGGCCGCGCTCAGCATAGCTGCCCATGATTGCCGCCCCTTCCATCGACAGATCGTCGGAGAAAATGACGCCGTTGAAACCCAGCTCCTGGCGCAGAACGGTTTTCAGCCAGTGCGGGGAGCCGCTGGCAGGACGCGGATCAACGTCGCTGTAAATCACGTGCGCGGGCATAATGGCGTCCAGCTTGTTATCGGTGATAAGCGAGCGGAACACCGACATATCTTTGGCGCGAATTTCTGCTTCCGGACGCGGGTCGCGCGGGGTCTCTTTGTGGGAATCTGCCGTCACCGCCCCGTGGCCCGGGAAGTGTTTCCCGGTGGTTTTCATTCCCGCATCGTGCATCCCGTCGATAAACCGGGTCGCCATTGCCAGCGCAATACGCGGATCTTCATGGTAGGAGCGCTCGCCAATCGCGGCGCTGATATGGCCCACATCCAGCACCGGGGCAAAGCTGATGTCGATATCCATGGCAATCATTTCGCTGGCCATCAGCCAGCCGGCTTCCTGCGCCAGTTTCCCACCCTCTTCCGTGCCGAGCAGCGCGGCGAAAGACTGGGCTGCCGGCAGGCGGGTAAAACCGTCGCGAAAGCGCTGTACGCGGCCGCCTTCCTGATCGACGGCCACCACCAGATGATTGCGCGACGCGGCGCGGATCTGGCGCACCAGTTCACGCAGTTGCGCCGGATCGTGATAGTTGCGGGTAAACAGGATCAGGCCGCCCACCAGCGGATGCGCCAGAATTTCACGCTCCTCCGCATCCAGCTCAAACCCTTCTACATCCAACATGACTGGACCCACACTCACCTCTCTTATCCTTTCGTTTGTAACTGGCGCCAGGCATCGTCTGCCAGCGCAATAAATTGTTTATCTCTGGACTGCTGCAAACGCATCTCAAACCAGCCCGCCATCAGCATGATGACCCAGGGCCGCCAGCGTCTCACCTGGTGTGCCAGCGCATCGGCGTTAAAGTGCGCAACGCTGGCATACTCTCTGATGAGTTTCTGCCGCGCGGCTTCACTTTCCGTCCAGACCGCGGCCAGCTCCAGCGCCACATCGCCGTCTCCGGCATATTCCCAGTCGATAAGCCTGGCGCCCTGTGGCGTATGCACGATGTTCCCGGCGTGCACATCCATATGTAACGGCGAGAGCCGAATCGGTTGCGGCTCGCCCGCTTTACGCAGCCGTTTGAGATGCGCAAGCCACACTGGGGTACGTCTTGCTGGAGAGGCTTGTTGCCAGTAGTTTTCCAGCAGTGGAAGTAAGGCGATTCGCCACCCCAGACGCTGTTGCTGGTGCAGATGATACAGCATCGCCGCAAGCGCTGGGGTGTCCGGCAGCGCGCTTTTCACCTCCCCCTCCAGATAGTCGACGGCCATCCAGCCCTTGCTAAAAAATCGGGGTTCAGGCACGAGATCCGACGGAAGGCGTTTGAGGGCGCGAAACTGACGGCGAAACTGGAAAGCCGGGGCGAAGGGATCGTGGTTCTGCCGCAAGACCAGACGGTGCGCGCCCCGCGCTATAATGCAACTCGCGCCGCTAAGCCCGGAGTGGGCCTGCGGCGCGATAAGGCGGTACTGTGGAAAATAACGCGTCAGAATCTCTTCACGCGTGGTGTCATTGTTGCGTAACCGCACCTTTACCTGACCAGATAATTTCGCCTGTCTGAACCAGCATCAGCTGCATCTGCAGGGCTGGGGTATTCACGTTACCGGTCGCATTAGAGTACAGCACATACTGGGCGCCAACGTTGCGGGCAATGCCAATCGCCTTGCTGCGGGTACCGAGGCTATCCTGCGGCGACAGGCCCAGCTGCTGTTTGGCTAACGCGAGCTGCTGAGCAGAGACCAGCGTAAACTTACCGTTGTTTGCCAGCGCATTGCGCAGCGTTTCTGTCGCTTCGCCCGCGTTCAGCGAACCGTTGGTACGGTTGTTCACGCTATCGACCAGCAGCACGCTGCCTGCCGTCACGCCCTGAGCCTGCAGCATTTTACCGACCATCGGCTGCATCGCACCGTTCCAGTCGTAATGGCGCACGCGCGGCGCAGGTTGTGACGTCTGGTCCTGATGTTCAATCGGGCCAGGCTGTGACGGAATAGACGGTACAGACGGCACGGTTGGCTGGGTCTGCGTTGGCGGTGTCGGCTGCTCGGTACCCGGCTTTGCCTCTTCCACAGGTGCTGGCTGTTCTGTACGGGTCACACACCCTGCGAGGAACAGCGCGAATGCGGTCACGAGCGCATAACGGCTCATATTTTTAATCAAGGTTCACCCCTTAGAGATAAAGATAAAGTCTCACCTTATGCGCACCCAGATAGCTGGCGCTGTCATAGAGCGTTACCGACGACCTTGCCGGAAGAGTGACGCTGCGCGGCGCCTCCAGCGGGTGCATCTCAAGACCTCTTACGTCATACCAGAAAAAACGGTAGTGGACCGTCACCGGTTCATTTCTTTCGTTATAGAGCGTAGAGGAGGCAGAAGATTTAATTTCACTGATGGTCAGTGCGGGCTGTTGCGCCGTGATGCCCGCAGCCAGCACGGAGGATTCCATCACCAGCGTCTGTTCATCGCTGACGGGGATCGCCGGACGCGTGCTGCACCCCACAACCATCATCGTCATTACCAGCGCTGCAATACGCCCTTTAAACATGTTACAGACCTTTGTGAGCCAGCATCGGTCCCAGCGGACGTCCACCCAGCAGATGCATGTGAATATGATAAACTTCCTGGCCGCCATGACGATTACAGTTCATGATCAGACGATAACCGTCTTCCGCTATGCCTTCCTGCTCGGCAATTTTCGCCGCCACCGTCAGCATACGACCTAACGCCACTTCGTGCTCGGTTTTTACGTCGTTTACGGTCGGAATCAGAATATTAGGAATGATAAGGATGTGTGTCGGTGCCTGAGGGGAAATGTCCCGGAAAGCCGTTACCAGTTCATCCTGATAGACGATGTCCGACGGGATTTCGCGGCGAATAATTTTACTGAAAATCGTTTCTTCAGCCATGACCTTTTCCTTTTTTGTTAGGTGCGTCCGCTGTTAACACACTCTCTGGAGGACTGTGTGACACAATTCAAGAGTATGAGCGAGTTTCTCCTGTCCTTTCAACCTTCTCCCCCGAATTCTTTGCTGAATATTCATCAGCTGACTGAAGAGTGACCGCTCGCGTGCCTTAACGGGCTGAAACATTATTTCAGTTTCGCACGACACATCTGTTTACAGCATTAATGGCAATGCGTATATTTCGCATTTGCATTTTCATGCGCATTTTTAACATAGAAAACGACGTCAGACCGTATTTGTGGGACTGACGCAAACACTCTTCACCGTTCATAAGGGTTTGAGAATGTCTTTCATTGATCACACCAGGGATGGGCAACGTCAGCCTGTCGCAACGCCTTCGTTGCTGACAGCCTGTATTGCTATGGCATTGACGCCAGCCGCCGCTTTCGCTGCATCAGCAACCGAAGACACCGTCGTCGTGGATGGAGGTTTTGACAATACGCAGGATCCTTCCGCAAGTCAGGACCAGGATTACAGCGTAAAAACCACCACCACCGGCACAAAGCTGTTGCTGGTTCCCCGTGATATCCCACAGTCCGTTAGCGTCATTAGCCAACAGCGCATGGCGGATCAGAACCTTCAGTCTATCGGCCAGGTGTTGACTAACACCACGGGCGTAACAGCGCAGGTGCAGGACAGCGATCGTACCGTATTTTACTCGCGCGGATTTTTCGTCAGTAACTACGCCTTTGACGACCTGCCAACCTCCATCAGCGAAGTGTGGAACTTCGGCGACACCGCCGCCGATACCGCGATTTACGACCGTATCGAAGTGGTTCGCGGCGCGACCGGGCTGATGTCCGGCACCGGTAACCCGGCGGCGTACGTCAATATGGTGCGTAAGCATGCGGACAGCAATGAGTTCAAAGGCAATGTCTCCGTCAGCTACGGCAGCTGGGACAAACAGCGCTACGTGCTGGATCTCCAGGCACCGCTGGTAGAGTCCGGGAAGGTACGGGGACGCCTGATTACGGGCTATCAGGACAACGACAGCTTCGTGGATAACTACCACTACCGGAAGAAGTTCCTCTACGGCGTGGTGGATGCGGAGGTCACCGACAGCACCACCCTCTCTGTAGGGTATGAATATCAGGAAAGCCACACCGCCGATCCGACCTGGGGCGGATTGCCGACCTGGTACAGCGACGGGAGTAAAACCGACTACAATCGCAGCCAGACCGTCGCGCCTGACTGGGCCTACTCGGACAAGGATAGCACCCGCATTTTCGCTAACCTGACCCAGCGTTTCGACAACGGCTGGGAAGCGCACGTCAACGGCATGCACGCGGAGACCAACTTCGACAGCAAGCTGATGTATATGTCCGGCTATCCGGAAAAAGAGACCGGGGCGGGCATGGTTGGCTACGGCGGCTGGAACAGAGGTGAACGCAAACAGGATGCGGTTGATGCCTTCCTGCGCGGCGGCTTCGATCTTTTCGGCCGCCAGCATGAGATGATGTTTGGCGGCAGCTTCAGCCGACAGCGCAACCACTATGACAACAGAATGCCGGATGCGCTGTACGGCATGGTGGACGTGGGGAATTTCAAAAACTGGAACGGAAATATCGCCGATCCGCAGTGGACGCCGTGGAAGCTCTACAGCCAGGATGACATTCGCCAGTCCTCAGCGTACACCTCCGCCCGCTTCTCGCTGGCCGACCCGCTGCACCTGATCCTCGGGGCGCGCTACACCAACTACAACATTCGCTATAACCCGGCGGGCTCTCCTGACACCCGTCTGGAAAGCACTGATGATGACGTAACGCCTTACGCGGGCCTGGTCTACGATATCAACGAAGACTGGTCGACCTACGTCAGCTATACCTCCATCTTCCAGCCGCAGGACAAGCGCGACGCCAGCGGACGTTATCTCGATCCAACCACGGGCAAAAGCTACGAAGCCGGTGTTAAAGCAGACTGGTTTAATACCCGTCTGACCACCTCGCTGGCGATTTTCCGCATCGAGCAGGATAACGTGGCGAGCAACACCTATACCTACATGCCGAGCGGTGAGTCGATTTATGAATCGCTGGACGGCGTGGTCAGCAAAGGGATTGAGTTCGAGCTGAACGGCGCCCTGACCGATAACTGGCAACTGACGTTCGGCGCGATCCGCTACATTGCGGAAGATAAGAACGGCAGCGCTGTCAGTTCCGATCAGCCGCGCACGACAATGAAGCTGTTTACCCGTTATCAACTGCCAATGCTGCCGGCGCTGACGGTGGGCGGTGGCGTAAACTGGCAGAACAAAGTGTGGACGGATGTGGACGGTGGCCCGGCGGGACAATTCCGCGCAGAGCAAGGCAGCTACGGACTGGTTAATCTGTTCAGCCGCTATCAGGTCACCAAAGATTTTGCTATTCAGGCGAACGTCAACAACCTGTTCGACAAAGAGTATTACGATTACGTCGGCTCTTACGTGGTTTATGGCGCACCGCTGAACGTCTCGGTGAGCGCAAGCTACGACTTCTGAGTGTTGGCACAACAAACCACAGCAATAAAAAAGGCAGCCATTCGGCTGCCTTAGTCTCCCCAGGTCACAGCTTAGCTGTTGCGGATGTACTCATCCATTTCGGTTTTCAGGTTATCGGATTTAGTACCGAAGATAGCCTGAACGCCCGAACCTGCAACAACCACGCCCGCTGCACCCAGTTTTTTCAGACCCGGCTGGTCCACTTTCGCAACGTCGGCAACGCTCACACGCAGACGAGTGATGCACGCGTCCAGGTTAGTGATGTTCTCTTTACCGCCGAACGCAGCTACCAGTGCCGGAGCCATTTCGCTGGTCGCGCCTGCTTTGCTGTCTTCAGTTGCATCTTCACGACCCGGAGTTTTCAGGTCCAGTGCTTTGATCAGCACGCGGAAGATGGTGTAGTAAACAACGGCGTAGCACGCACCCACAATTGGGAACAGCCACAGCTTGCTGCTGTTACCGGACAGAACGATAAAGTCGATCAGGCCGTGAGAGAAGGACGTACCGTCACGCATACCCAGCAGGATACAGATTGGGAACGCCAGGCCAGCCAGTACAGCGTGGATGATGTACAGGATTGGCGCAACGAACATGAAGGAGAACTCGATCGGCTCGGTAATACCGGTCAGGAACGAGGTCAGCGCTGCGGAGATCATGATACCGCCCACTTTTGCACGGTTTTCTGGCTTAGCAGAGTGCCAGATTGCAATCGCAGCAGCCGGCAGGCCGTACATTTTGAACAGGAAGCCACCAGACAGTTTACCTGCAGTTGGGTCACCCGCCATGTAACGTGGGATATCGCCGTGGAACACCTGACCTGCTGCGTTGGTGAATTCACCAATCTGCATCTGGAATGGAACGTTCCAGATGTGGTGCAGACCGAATGGCACCAGGCAACGCTCGATGAAGCCGTAGATACCGAACGCGACAACCGGGTTCTGGTAAGCAGCCCACTGAGAGAAGGTCTGGATAGCGGAACCGATTGGTGGCCAGATGAAGGACAGGATCACGCCAGTGAAAATCGCTGCCAGACCAGAGATGATCGGAACAAAACGCTTGCCCGCGAAGAAGCCCAGATACTCAGGCAGCTTGATGCGATAGAAGCGGTTGAACATATACGCTGCAATCGCACCGGAGATGATACCGCCCAGAACACCGGTATCCGCCAGGTGTTTCGCGGCAATCTCTTCTGCAGGTAAATGCAGAACCAGCGGCGCAACCACAGCCATGGTTTTCACCATGATGCCGTAAGCAACCACTGCAGCCAGCGCAGAAACGCCGTCGTTATTGGTGAAGCCCAGCGCCACACCGATAGCGAAGATCAGAGGCATGTTAGCAAAGACGGAACCGCCTGCTTCAGCCATCACATGGGAAACTACGGCTGGCAGCCAGCTGAAGTTAGCAGAACCGACACCCAGCAGGATACCTGCGATAGGCAGTACGGATACTGGCAGCATCAGCGATTTACCGACCTTTTGCAGGTTAGCAAATGCATTCTTAAACATAATTGAGAGTGCTCCTGAGTATTTGTGCTTTTTTTACGCTTTCACGCATTGGCCCGGGGGGAGTACCGTGCCGTGGACAGGACATCTAAGCGCCCTTTATTTATTACACAGAGTAAAATAATTCCCTCTGAGTTTGTTTGACGGCTATCACGTTTCAGCTTAAGACGGTCGAAAAACTTTCAGTAATTTACAAAAAGCATGTCTGGATGTTTCTAAGAACGCCATCACCGCCCCAAATGAGGCGGTGAACTTTACTCGTTTTATTTATTAATTACGAGCCTAAAAAAAACAGGCTTATCAGACGGATTGCAGGCGGGCGGGGTCGATATGGAACAGCGCAGAGAAGTTTTGCGTCGTGACGCGGGCCAGCTCTTCGATACTGACGCCTTTAAGCACGGCCATGTACTCTGCGACGTCTCGCGTCATGGCCGGCTGGTTCTCTTTACCGCGATGCGGTACCGGCGCCAGATACGGAGAGTCTGTTTCCACCAGAATGCGATCGAGCGGGACATAGCGCGCAGCATCACGGAGCTGCTCAGCGTTACGGAACGTCACGATCCCGGAAAACGAAATATAAAACCCCAAATCAAGCAGTTTACCCGCCGTTTCTCTGTCTTCTGTGAAACAGTGTAGTACGCCACCGCAATCCGTCACGTTTTCTTCCCGGAGGATCGCCAGCGTATCGGCGCGCGCATCGCGTGTATGTACGATGACCGGTTTATTCAGTTCGCGGCCGATGCGAATATGGTTGCGGAAAGACGCCTGCTGGCGCGCTTTCGTTTCCGGCGTGTAAAAATAGTCCAGCCCGGTTTCACCCATCGCCACGACGCCCGCTTCTGCTGCCAGTCGGCGCAGCTCTTCTACGTCATACTCTTCATCCTGGTTCAGCGGATGAACGCCGCAGGAGAACACCACGTTATCGCGATCGCCCACCAGCTCACGCATTGAGCGATACCCTGGCAGCGTCGTCGCCACCGCAAGACAAAATTTCACATCGCGGGCAGCGGCTTTCGCCAGCACGTCATCCACGTCGTTGTGCAGGGATTGATAATCCAGGCCATCAAGATGGCAGTGTGAGTCGACTAAAAACATAATGTCTCTCTCAGAGATGGGAAACAGGCGGCGTAACGCCCGGTTGCAGGTAGTGTTCAATACGCAGTAACTGGTCGGTCAGCAAAAGCTCGCGATTAAGACCCGTCACGGTTAAAAGCTGTTCGCGGCTCTCGCAAACATCATGAAGGATAGCGTGCAGAGACGCGCCTGTAAGGCGGCTCGCCAGCATGTTCACCAGGGGCCACGCGTCCGGGTTAGTCAGCAGCGTAGCTCCTTGCTGGATTTTTAGCGCATCGAGCAATAAGGAGGCCAGCCAGTGCAGACGCTCAACGGCCCGATCGCTATTCAGCGCAGGCAGTAAACTCAGCCAGTCCTGGTTGTTAAGTGAAGCCTCAACGGCCCTGCAGAGCCCTTCTCGCTGCGACCAGACGTCAGGCTGTAGTAATGCCAGCGCCGCCGCGGGGGCGCCGCTGCTGAGGCGCAGCGCAGACAACGCACTCTCCTGTGACGTTGTCACCTCTCGCTCAAGCCAGCTTAACGCCCACGATTCCTGAGGCACCGCCAGATGATGGAGACGACAACGGCTGCGCAGCGTCGCCAGTAAACGTCCCGGGTCCCGGCAGGAAAGGAAAAACCACGTCTTTTCCGGCGGCTCTTCCAGGGTTTTAAGCAGCGCGTTCGCCGCCGCCTCGGTAAGCAACGCAGCGTCGTTGAGCCAGACCACTTTTGCCCCGCCCAGACGCGCATGTTCGTACAGTTTCTCGCTGACTTCACGCACGGCATCAATGCCGAGCGCGCTTTTGCCCTTCTCAGGCTCAAGCGTGTAGTAGTCAGGATGCGAGCCGGCCTGCATCAGCTGGCAGCCGCGGCATTTACCGCAGCTTTTATGCCCTTCCGGCTGCTGGCACATCAGAAAACGAGTGATGGCGTAGATCAACGCATCATCGCCCATTCCCGGCAACGCCTGAATCAGTAACGCATGATGCCCCCGACCGGCCTGATAGCTGGCGATCAGCTGTTCAAAGTGCGGGCGCAACCATGGATACCATTTCATGCCTGCTGCTCCTGTAGCCACTGCGTAACGGTCTGTTGAATATCGCGCGTGACGTCGTCCAGAGATTGCGTGGCGTCAATGGTACGAATTGCGCTGTCCCGTGCGGCCAGCTCAAGATAGCGTGCGCGCGTGCGGTTAAAGAAATCGAAAGACTCTTGCTCAATGCGGTCCAGTTCGCCGCGCGCGCGGGCGCGCCTGAGGCCCACTTCCGGGGTCACATCCAGGTAGAGGGTCAGGTCCGGGCGAAAATCCCCCAGTACGGCATCGCGAAGGGTTGCCAGCATCGCCTGGTCAATACCGCGTCCGCCGCCCTGATAGGCCTGAGTCGACAGATCGTGACGGTCACCGATCACCCACTTGCCGTCGGCCAGCGCAGGTTTAATCACGGTCTCAACCAGCTGGACGCGCGCCGCATAGAACATCAGCACTTCGGCTTTGTCAGTAATAACCTCGTCGCCAACGGATTTAATATCCAGCACCAGGCTGCGCAGTTTCTCCGCCAGCTGAGTACCGCCCGGCTCGCGGGTAAAGACCATGTCAGCGACGCCAAGCGATTTCAGCGTATCCACTACCACGTTACGGGCGGTGGTTTTACCCGCCCCTTCTAGTCCCTCAATGACAATGTATTTACTGCGCATTTTTTTCCTTAAGTGCCTTCAGATAGTCCTGAACAGAGCGATTATGGCTGGCAAGGTTGGTGTTAAAGGTATGCCCCCCTTTCCCATCAGCCACAAAATAGAGGTACGGTGTTTTGGCCGGGTGCGCGGCGGCTTTGAGCGAAGCCTCGCTCGGCGTGGCTATCGGGCCCGGCGGCAAGCCGTTAATCACGTAGGTATTATACGCCGTTGGCGTCTCCAGATCTTTTCTGGAGATCTTACCGGCATAGCTCTCGCCCATGCCGTAGATAACAGTCGGGTCAGTTTGCAGACGCATGCCGATGCGCAGGCGGTTGATAAATACCGACGCGACCCGGTCGCGCTCAGCCGCCACGGCCGTCTCTTTCTCAATGATCGAGGCCATTGTCACAAACTGGTTTTGATCTTGATAAGGCAGCCCGTCCATGCGCCCTTCCCAGGCGGAATCAACTGCCTCGACCATCTTTTTGTGTGCCCGTTTAAGAATCGCCACATCGGTCGTGCCCGCCGTATACATCCAGGTGTCTGGCCAGAACCAGCCTTCCACCCACTCAGGATGTTCAAATTTCAGCACCTCGGCGACCGTCTCATAGCGATCATCTTTTAGCGTGTGCTTGATGTAAGGCGCATCACGCAGCTGCTTGAGGTAATCGCTTAAGCGCATCCCTTCAACAAAGCGCAGCGGGAACTGTGCCTCTTTACCGCTTTCCAGCAGCTGCAGCATCTCTCTGACGGTCATGCCGGGCGTAAAGCGATAGGTACCAGCCTTGAAGTGAGACAGTTCAGGCTCGATACGCAATAACCACTGGAACACGCGTGGACGGTTGATGATTTTATCCCCGTAAAGCTGCTCGCCCAGCGCCATCCGCCCGGTACCGGCTTTCAGGGTAAAAATCGTCTCGTCTTTAATCAGGATTTTACTGTCCGCCAGCTGGCGAACCTTCCATACTCCCGCTCCGCCGGCAATACCCAGCGCAACGATCAGGAGAAGGACAAAGCGCAACATTTTCTTCATGACTTTTTGATTTGCTCACATATCGGGGCTAAAAACGTAAAGAGCTCTCGCGAAGACCAGCGCTGTTGACCATACGCCCGAACGGGTATAACAGGCATCAGCGCATTGCAGATCACAACTTCATCGGCGGACAGCAGCGCCTCTTCCTTCGCGTTTACTTCGACAACGCGAAAGCCTGCATGTGCCAGCTGTTGCAAACAAAACTGGCGCATGATGCCGTTAACCCCAGCCTGCTCCAGCGAAGGGGTGAAGACCTCACGGCCCTTCCGCCAGAGTAAATTAGCCGCACAGCATTCCGTAATGAACCCTTCGCTGTCAAGGACTAGCGCCTCATCGGCGTCCGTCTGTTCAAGATGAGTACGAATAAGCACCTGTTCAAGGCGGTTAAGATGTTTTATTCCGGCGAGCATAGGGTTTCGCCCCAGCCGTACCGGGCTCAGCGTCAGCGTTACCCCCTCCTCACGCCAGCGCGCATAGTGAGCAGGATACGCTGATACGGAAAGAATACGCGTGGGATGCTGACAGGCGGAACCGCTGTACCCTCGCCCGCCGCTGCCGCGGCTAAGAATAACTTTTAAAACGCCGTTTGTATTACCTGACGCCAGCCGGCGCATCTCGCGCTCTAGAATGTCCCACTGCATGAAGGGAATCAGCAATTTCTCGCAGGCTTTTTGTAAACGACGGATATGGGCGTTAAGCAGGCTCACCTCACCGTCAAGAATACGCGCAGTGGTGAAACAACCATCGCCAAACTGGATTGCCCTGTCGCTTGCCGGCAGCGTTTCTTGCTCAAGGCCATTAATTAAAAACATGGTGGCTCCTTATGCGTGGAGGCTCAGTCTGGCAGGATGTTAAAAGCCGGACAAGGGGATTTTCCCTAATAAAAAAGGCCCGCCAAGCGGACCTTTTTTTATAGCTTTCAGGCAGTCAGGCTCAGACCTTTTTGAAGATCAGAGAACCATTCGTACCGCCAAAGCCGAAGGAGTTACACAGGGTGTACTCCATACCGCTAACCTGACGCGCTTCGTGCGGAACGAAGTCCAGATCGCAACCTTCATCCGGGTTATCCAGGTTGATGGTTGGCGGCACAGCCTGATCGCGCAGCGCAAGGATAGAGTAGATGGACTCTACTGCACCCGCCGCGCCCAGCAGGTGACCGGTCATGGATTTCGTGGAGCTAACCAGTACGCGGCTGGCAGACTCGCCGAAGATAGACTTCACAGCCTGCGCTTCAGCTTTGTCGCCTGCTGGCGTAGAGGTACCGTGAGCGTTAACGTAGCCAATCTGCGCTGGGGTAATACCCGCATCACGGATCGCGTTTTCCATCGCCAGCGCAGCACCTGCACCGTTCTCCGGAGGAGAGGTCATGTGATAAGCATCGCTGCTCATACCAAAGCCAACGACTTCAGCATAAATTTTCGCACCGCGTTTTTTCGCATGTTCGTACTCTTCCAGCACGAGCATACCTGCGCCGTCACCCAACACGAAACCATCGCGGTCTTTATCCCACGGACGGCTCGCCGCCTGAGGATTATCGTTACGGGTAGAGAGCGCACGCGCTGCACCAAAGCCACCGACACCCAATGGGGTACTGGCTTTTTCAGCACCGCCCGCAACCATAGCATCTGCATCGCCGTACGCAATGATACGCGCGGCCTGGCCGATGTTATGCACGCCAGACGTACACGCGGTAGCGATAGAAATGCTTGGACCACGCAGGCCGAACATAATGGTCAGGTGACCTGCCACCATGTTAACAATCGTGGACGGAACGAAGAACGGGCTGATCTTACGCGGTCCGCCATTCATCAGCGATGTATGGTTTTCCTCGATCAGGCCAAGACCGCCAATCCCGGAGCCGATAGCAGCGCCGATACGGGTTGCGTTCTCTTCCGTAATCACAAGGCCAGAATCCTGCATGGCCTGAACGCCAGCGACAATTCCATATTGAATGAAGGCATCCATCTTGCGCTGTTCTTTGCGCGAGATGATCTCTTCACAGTTAAAATCCTTTACTAAGCCAGCAAATTTCGTTGCATAGGCGCTAGTATCGAAATGGTCGATTAGGCTGATGCCGCTCTGACCGGCAAGGAGAGCTTTCCAGGTGGACTCTACGGTATTGCCGACAGGAGACAACATGCCAAGTCCGGTCACAACTACACGACGCTTAGACACGTTTGTCCTCCAGGGAGGGATAAAAAAAGAGATACGTGGGACTAAAAAAGATAAAACTCAGGCGGTCGAATGACCGCCTGGAGATGTTCACTTACGCCTGGTGGCCGTTGATGTAATCAATGGCAGCCTGAACGGTGGTGATTTTCTCAGCTTCTTCGTCCGGAATCTCAGTATCAAACTCTTCTTCCAGAGCCATTACCAGCTCAACGGTGTCAAGAGAATCTGCGCCCAGGTCTTCAACGAAGGAAGCGGAGTTCACAACTTCTTCCTGCTTAACGCCCAGCTGTTCGCCGATAATTTTCTTAACGCGTTCTTCGATAGTGCTCATACTCTTAAATTTCCTATCAAAACTCGCTTTCGCGATGGTTTTCGTAGTGTATAAAATGTTGAAAAATTTGCAACTAAATCCCGGCAGGTCTTACCACGATTTTACGTTATTTTGAGGCCATTTGCCCTAATAACGCAAATATTTTCGATCGTGATTAAACCATGTACATCCCGCCGTTGACGTGGAGGGTCTCACCAGTGATGTAACCCGCTTCGTCAGAGGCTAAAAATGCAACCGCACTGGCGATTTCTTTAGGGTCGCCAAGACGACCCGCCGGAACTGCCGCCAGCGTACCCGCACGCTGATCATCAGTCAGCGCACGCGTCATGTCCGTTTCAATAAAGCCCGGAGCAACAACGTTTACAGTAATCCCGCGGGACGCGACTTCACGCGCCAGCGACTTACTGAAACCGATCAGACCTGCTTTCGCCGCAGCGTAGTTAGCCTGACCAGCATTTCCCATGGTACCAACCACAGAACCAACAGTGATAATACGACCATGACGCTTTTTCATCATAGCGCGCATTACCGCTTTTGACAGACGGAATACAGATGACAGGTTGGTTTCGATAATATCGTTCCACTCATCATCTTTCATTCGCATCAGCAGGTTGTCGCGAGTGATCCCGGCATTATTGACCAGAATATCCACTTCACCAAACTCTGCGCGAATATTTTCCAGAACATATTCGATAGATGCAGGTTCGGTCACATTCAGTACCAGACCTTTACCGTTCGCACCCAGATACTCGCTGATGGCCTGAGCGCCATTCTCGCTGGTTGCTGTACCAATCACCTTCGCGCCGCGCGCGACCAGTGTTTCAGCAATTGCACGCCCGATACCGCGGCTTGCGCCAGTCACCAGGGCAATTTTTCCTTCAAAACTCATGGTATTCCTCTTTTATTGCGAGAGTGCCGCTGACATTGCTTCCGGCTCGTTAATCGCCGAGGCAGTCAGGGTGTCAACAATACGTTTCGTCAGACCGGTGAGGACTTTACCAGGACCGACTTCATAAAGGTGCTCAACGCCCTGAGAGGCCATAAACTCAACGGTTTTGGTCCACTGTACCGGGCTATAGAGCTGGCGAACCAGTGCGTCACGGATAGCCTCCGGCGCGGTTTCGCATTTCACATCAACGTTGTTCACAACGGAAATCGTCGGTGCGTTAAAGGTAATTTTTTCCAGTTCAGCCGCCAGTTTCTCGGCTGCGGGCTTCATCAGTGCGCAGTGAGATGGTACGCTGACCGGCAGCGGCAGTGCGCGTTTGGCGCCTGCGGCTTTACAGGCAGCACCGGCACGTTCAACGGCCTCTTTATGACCAGCAATAACAACCTGGCCCGGCGAGTTGAAGTTAACCGGAGAAACCACCTGCCCTTCAGCAGATTCTTCACACGCTTTTGCAATCGCGGCATCATCCAGACCAATAATGGCAGACATGCCACCCGTTCCTTCTGGCACCGCTTCCTGCATGAATTTACCGCGCAGTTCTACCAGGCGCACCGCGTCAGCAAACGCAATCACACCGGCGCACACCAGCGCAGAGTATTCACCCAGGCTATGGCCCGCGAGCAGCGCTGGCGCTTTACCGCCCTGCTGCTGCCATACGCGCCACAGCGCAACGGACGCAGTCAGCAACGCTGGCTGAGTTTGCCAGGTTTTGTTCAGCTCTTCGGCCGGACCCTGTTGGGTCAGCGCCCACAGATCATAACCCAGCGCATCAGAAGCTTCACGAAAAGTCTCTTCAATGACCGGGTAGTTTGCTGCCATTTCAGACAACATCCCAACGGTTTGAGAACCCTGGCCCGGGAACACAAAAGCAAATTGCGTCATTTTTTATTCCTTATACTAGAAACGAACCAGCGCGGAACCCCAGGTGAACCCGCCACCGAAGGCTTCAAGCAAGACCAGCTGGCCCCGTTTGATTCGTCCGTCGCGTACCGCTTCATCAAATGCGCACGGTACCGACGCCGCAGAGGTGTTGCCGTGACGATCCAGCGTCACCACAACGTTATCCATCGACATACCCAGCTTTTTAGCGGTGGCGCTGATGATACGCAGGTTCGCCTGATGCGGCACCAGCCAGTCGAGCGCGGTGCGTTCAAGGTTATTTGCTTCCAGCGTCTCATCGACAATGTGCGCAAGCTCGGTCACCGCCACTTTGAACACCTCGTTACCCGCCATGGTCAGGTAGATGGAGCTGTCCGGATTAACGCGATCGGCGTTAGGCAGCGTTAACAGCTCGCCGTAGCGGCCATCGGCATGCAGATGCGTGGAGATGATACCCGGCTCTTCGGACTGCCCCAGCAGCACCGCACCGGCACCATCACCGAAAATAATGATCGTTCCGCGATCGGTTGGATCGCAGGTACGCGCCAAAACGTCAGCACCGATAACCAGCGCATATTTGACGGAGCCAGATTTAACATACTGATCGGCAATGCTCAGCGCGTAGGTGAAACCTGCGCACGCGGCGGCAACATCAAACGCCGGGCAGCCTTTAATACCGAGCATGTTCTGCACCTGACACGCCGCGCTTGGGAAAGCATGCGTGGCAGACGTCGTGGCAACCACGATCAAGCCAATCTCTTCTTTATCGATACCCGCCATTTCGATAGCGCGCTGTGCGGCTTCGTAACCCATGGTGGACACGGTTTCGTCTGGCGCGGCGATACGACGTTCACGGATACCTGTGCGCGTGACAATCCACTCGTCAGACGTATCTACCATTTTTTCCAGATCGGCGTTGGTACGCACTTGTTTTGGCAGGTAGCTGCCGGTACCTAAAATCTTCGTATACATGTACGCTCAGTCACTTTTAGCTAATACAGATTCCAGGCGAGCGGCAATCCGCTGAGGGACTTGTCGCTGCACCGCCTGCACTGCCTGTTCAATGGCGACAGAAAATGCTCGCTGATTGGCGGCGCCATGACTCTTAATCACGATGCCGCGCAATCCTAACAGACAGGCGCCATTATACTGGTCGGGGTTGAGGTGACTGAATCGCCGCGTCAGGCTCTTTTGTAACCAACGCTTCAATAAAATCAACCACCAGGCGCTTTTTTTGCCTTCTCCCTGAGATTTCAGCAGAGAAAGGAACATGCGCACGACCCCTTCCATGGTCTTCAACGTTACGTTTCCGGTGAAGCCATCGCACACCAGAACATCCGTTTTTCCCGTCAGCAACTCATTGGCTTCGAGATAACCAATATAGTTGATGGAGGGAACCTGTTTGAGCATTTCAGCAGCGTCGCGAATGCTGTCCAGGCCTTTGGTCTCTTCTTCACCAATATTCAATAACGCAACGCGGGGATTGTTGATCCCGACCACGTCTTCTGCCAGCACCGACCCCATCACGGCGAACTGAGCCAGCATGGTACTATCACAATCCACGTTAGCGCCCAAATCGAGCACCACCGTTTTCCCCTTCTGCTGATGCGGTAACACCGTCACCAGCGCCGGGCGCTCAATGCCCTCAATCGGCTTGAGCAGTAATTTCGACAGCCCCATCAGCGCGCCGGTATTGCCGGCGCTGACGCAAGCCTGCGCTCGCCCTTCTTTTACCAGCTCCAGCGCCATGCGCATAGAGCTGCCACGGCTATTACGAATCGCCTGTGAGGGGCGTGCATCACTGGCAATAACTGACTGCGCAGGAATAATCTGCAGACGCGAACGTTGTTCAAAGTCAGCTTTTGCAAGTAATGGCGTGATTGTGTCGGGATTGCCGACTAAAAGAAGTGTGAGTTGCGAATTAGAATTCAGTGCCTGCAATGCTGCAGGCACTGTCACGGAAGGGCCAAAATCTCCCCCCATGACATCTAACGCCAGGGTTAGACGTGTCAAGGTATCGTCGCAGCCTGGTTCGGTAACTTCCCCGTTTGCACGGGGAAATCCTCACTAAGCCTAATCACGCTTTCGCGCGATTACTTAGTGATAACCTTGCGGCCGCGGTAGAAACCGTCAGCGGTGATGTGGTGACGCAGGTGTTTCTCACCAGAAGTCTTGTCTACAGACAGGCTGGTAACTGCAGTCAGCGCGTCATGGGAACGACGCATGCCACGTTTGGAACGGGTTGGTTTATTCTGTTGTACGGCCATGGACCTTACTCCTCAATTACTTACGCTTTAAGCTGGCTAATACGGCAAATGGGTTTGGTTTTTGCGCTTCATCAGGCAGTTCCCCAAAGACCATGTCCGCCTCGGACACTTCACAGTGTTCAGAATCATGCACCGGAACGACTGGCAAGGAGAGGATGATTTCATCTTCAACCAGAGCCAGAAGATCGATTTCACCGAATTCGTTAACCTCAATCGGCTCATACGCTTCCGGGAGTGCTTCAGCCTGTTCGTCAGAACGAACCGGACTGAAACAATACGTTGTGTGAACATGCTGTACAAACGGTTTCCCGCAACGCTGACACTCGAGCGTTACCGTTACCTTTGCATCACCGGTTAAAACGGCGAGACGCTGGTTGTCGATAGCGAACGACATGGAGCATTCTACATCACTGTCCACACTGACTACAGATTCGGCAATACGCTCGGCCTGATCGGAAGTATAGATACCTTCGTAATCGAGGCGTTTTTGAGCCGTACGAACCGGATCAAGAGTCAGGGGTAATTTTACCTTTTGCATAGGGCGCGCATATTAACTTTGTAACGTCATAGAGTCAAAGAAAAAGGCAACCAGAGCTGCCTTTTGCCAATTATTCGCACACATTGCGGCCTGTAGTTTAAAATGGCTGGCATCGATACGCTATATCTGGTGATAAAAATATGCCAAATCTCGTCCTTGCTTCCACTTCTCCCTACCGTCGAACGCTGCTGGAAAAGCTCGGGATCCCGTTTGAATGCGCCGCGCCGGACGTTGATGAGACGCCGCAGCCGGGTGAATCACCGCGTCATCTGGTAACGCGTCTCGCTAAGGAGAAAGCGCAATCGCTGGCCGCACGTTATCCTGCACATTTGATTATAGGCTCCGATCAGGTTTGCGTGCTGGACGGCGAAATCACCGGCAAGCCCCATACGGAGGAGAATGCCTGCCAGCAGCTTCTGCGTGCGCGGGGCACTATCGTGACCTTTTACACGGGCCTGGCACTCTATAACTCCGCCTCCGGCCATCTGCAAACCGAATGCGAGCCGTTCGACGTGCACTTCCGCCATCTTAGCGAGCAGGAGATTATGGACTACGTGCGCCGGGAACGTCCGCTGAACTGCGCAGGAAGCTTCAAAAGTGAGGGGCTGGGAATTGCGCTGTTCGACAAGCTGGACGGTCGGGATCCGAACACACTGGTGGGATTGCCGCTGATTGCCTTGTGCCAGATGTTACGGCGAGAAGAGTGTAATCCGCTGATCGTGTAAGTTATGCCCAGCGGCGCTTCGCTTGCATGGGCCTACGGGTTTCGTAGGCCGGGTAAGCGCAGCGCCACCCGGCACCTAATCAGCCGCGCAGAACCTTCAGGCAGCGTTTCAACTGCTCGTCCAGCGGCGCTTCAATACGGATAACTTCCCCGGTATTAGGATGGGTAAACTTCAGCGCTGCCGCATGCAGGAACAGACGCGACAGGCCCGTGCCCGCCAGCTGTTTATCAAATTCCCGGTCGCCGTAGCGGTCATCAAACGCAATCGGATGTCCCGCAAACTGGGTATGCACGCGAATCTGGTGGGTACGCCCCGTCACCGGGCTGCAGCGCACCAGCGTGGCAAACTCGTAGCGCTCTTCAACCTTAAAGCGCGTCTCCGACGGTTTCCCTTCCTGGCTCACGCGCACAATGCGCTCGCCGCTTTGCAGAATGTTCTTCAGCAGCGGGGCCTGCACCACCTTCACGTGGGACTGCCACTGACCGCGCACCAGCGCCAGATAATCTTTCTGCATGCCCTTCTCACGCAGCTGCTCGTGCAGGGAACGCAGCGCTGAACGCTTTTTCGCTACCAGCAGCACGCCTGAGGTATCACGGTCCAGGCGGTGAACCAGTTCGAGGAAACGGGCTTCCGGACGCAGCGCACGTAACCCTTCAATCACGCCGAAGCTCAGACCGCTACCACCGTGGACCGCGGTACCCGATGGCTTATTCAGCACCAGAATATGATCGTCCTCATAAAGGATGACATCGCTCAGGGCCGCGACTTTTTGCAGCTTCGGCGAAACCACCTCTTCTTCACGTTCAGCCACGCGAACCGGTGGAATACGCACTTCATCACCGGCTTCGAGCTTATACTCAGGCTTCACGCGTTTTTTATTCACCCGCACCTCGCCCTTACGCAGGATGCGGTAAATCATACTCTTTGGCACGCCCTTCAGTTGGGTGCGCAAGAAGTTATCGATGCGTTGCCCCGCGTAGTCATCCGCGATAGCAACCATTTTTACGGCTGGAGTCTCTGTTTTCATGGTTGGCGATTCTAAATATCGTCAGCCATTAGCGCCACTCATTTTTCTATGCTTATATTTACTTTTATCCGGCCTGCGCCCCGTTTCACGCAATCGATTTGGTGGTTATTAAACCAATCACCACCTTGAGGTGAAGAAACTGTGAGTAACCGGGTGATAATTGGTAAAAGTCATCTTGCTATAACCCGGCGAGCAGTGGAATAATGGGGCTGTTTTCCGCGTTAAATCCGGGTTTTGTAAGGATGTCGACGGAATGACCAATTTTGTCTGACCGATCATCCACGCAGCAATGGCGTAAGACGTATTGATCTTTCAGGCAGTTAGCGGGCTGCGGGTTGCAGTACTTCCCGGTATAAGGATTGTTCTCTGGAGAGTTCTACCCAGGCAATTCCCCTGATAATTGCGCTGTGTTTCCGTATGAAATACAGGCAACCGACACTCTGCGCCTCTTAAGCGAGCGACAACCGTGAGGTTGGCGACGTGAACAGACACGAGGCCATCGGTTCATACCCCGGAAAGCGTCACCTTGCCCGCAGCTTTGTCGTCAATGTAAGAATAACGAGTAAGTTACGATGAAAAGAATGTTAATCAACGCAACTCAGCAAGAAGAGTTGCGTGTCGCCCTTGTGGATGGGCAGCGCCTGTACGATCTGGATATCGAAAGTCCTGGACACGAACAGAAAAAAGCGAACATTTACAAAGGTAAAATCACCCGCATTGAACCAAGTCTTGAAGCTGCATTTGTCGATTACGGTGCTGAGCGTCATGGTTTCCTCCCTCTGAAAGAAATCGCCCGCGAATATTTCCCTGCAAACTACAACGCCCATGGCCGCCCAAACATCAAAGATGTTCTGCGTGAAGGTCAGGAAGTTATCGTTCAGATTGATAAAGAAGAGCGCGGCAACAAGGGTGCCGCACTGACCACCTTTATCAGCCTGGCGGGGAGCTATCTGGTGCTGATGCCAAACAACCCGCGCGCGGGGGGCATCTCTCGCCGTATCGAAGGTGATGACCGTACCGAGCTGAAAGAAGCGCTGGCCAGCCTTGAGCTGCCGGATGGCATGGGGCTTATCGTGCGTACCGCGGGCGTGGGCAAATCTGCCGAAGCGCTGCAGTGGGACCTGAGCTTCCGTCTGAAGCACTGGGAAGCTATCCAGAAAGCCGCAGAAAGCCGCCCTGCTCCGTTCCTGATCCATCAGGAAAGCAACGTTATCGTGCGTGCCTTCCGTGATTACCTGCGTCAGGACATCGGTGAGATTCTGATCGATAACCCGAAAGTGCTTGAGCTGGCTCGCCAGCACATCGCCGCGCTGGGTCGTCCGGATTTCACCAGCAAAATTAAACTGTACACCGGTGAAATCCCGCTGTTCAGCCATTATCAGATCGAATCCCAGATCGAGTCCGCCTTCCAGCGTGAAGTGCGCCTGCCGTCCGGCGGTTCTATCGTTATCGATACCACCGAAGCGCTGACCGCTATCGACATTAACTCCGCGCGTGCAACCCGTGGCGGGGACATCGAAGAGACGGCCTTCAACACCAACCTTGAAGCCGCTGATGAAATCGCCCGCCAGCTCCGCCTGCGCGACCTGGGCGGTCTGATTGTTATCGACTTCATCGACATGACCCCTGTTCGCCACCAGCGCGCGGTTGAAAACCGCCTGCGTGAAGCGGTGCGTCAGGATCGCGCGCGTATCCAGATTAGCCACATCTCGCGCTTCGGCCTGCTGGAGATGTCCCGCCAGCGTCTGAGCCCGTCGCTGGGTGAGTCCAGCCATCACGTCTGCCCGCGCTGCTCCGGCACCGGTACCGTGCGTGATAACGAATCTCTGTCTCTCTCTATCCTGCGTCTGATTGAAGAAGAAGCGCTGAAAGAGAACACCAAAGAGGTTCACGCCATTGTGCCTGTACCGATTGCCTCCTACCTGCTGAACGAAAAACGTGCAGCGGTCAGCGCAATCGAAGCGCGTCAGGGCGGCGTTCGCTGCATCATCGTGCCAAACGACCAGATGGAAACCCCGCACTATCACGTGCTGCGTGTCCGTAAGGGCGAAGAGACCAGCACCCTCAGCTACCTGTTGCCGAAGCTGCATGAAGAAGAGATGGCGCTGCCTTCCGATGAAGAACCTGCCGAGCGCAAACTGCCAGAGCAGCCTGCGTTAGCGACCTTCATTATGCCTGAAGCACCACCGGAAGCGGCGCTGGAAAAACCTGCAGCCAAACCGGCGGCGCAGAAACCAGAAGCAACGGCCGCGAAAGTCCAGCCGGCGCAACCGGGTCTGCTGAGCCGCTTCTTCGGCGCGCTGAAGAAGATGTTTGCGGGTGAAGAAGTTCAGCCAGAGCAGCCGAAAGAAGAACCTAAAGCAGCCAAACCTGAACGTCAGCAGGACCGTCGCAAGCGTCAGAACAACCGCCGCGATCGTAACGACCGCAGCGACCGTAACGAGCGTCGTGACAGCCGTTCAGACAGTAACGAAGGCCGTGAGCAGCGCGAAGACAACCGTCGCAACCGTCGCGAGAAACAGCAGCAGAATGTTGAAGATCGTGAAATTCGCCAGCAGGCGGGCGATGAGTCTGAGAAGAGCAAACAGCGCGACGAGCAGCAGCCACGCCGCGAACGCAACCGTCGTCGTAACGACGAGAAGCGTCAGGCGCAGCAGGAAGTTAAAAACCTGAACCGCGAAGAGCCCGCTGAGCAGCAGGACGGCGAGCAGGAAGAACGTACTCAGGTGATGCCTCGTCGTAAGCAGCGCCAGCTGTCACAGAAAGTGCGCGTTGGTGCGGCTCCGGTAGAAGAAACCACCGTTGTTGCGGCTGAAGCGGCAGAAACCGCAACAGGAACGCAGGTTGCAAAAGTTGACCTGCCAGCCGTCGTGGACAATAACGTTGAGCAGGATGAAAACGGTGAAAACCGTGACAACGCAGGTATGCCGCGTCGCTCCCGCCGTTCTCCGCGTCATCTGCGCGTGAGTGGCCAGCGTCGTCGTCGCTACCGTGACGAGCGTTATCCGACTCAGTCTCCAATGCCGTTGACCGTGGCGTGCGCGTCACCAGAAATGGCATCCGGCAAAGTCTGGATCCGTTATCCGGTCGCTCGCCTGGAGCAGGCTGTTGAAGAGCAGGCAGTGACCGAAGAGGTGATTGCTTCTGTAGCAGCGGTTGAAGATGCGGTGACCGAAGCAGCAACCGTGGTTGAACCTCAGGTTGTTGAAGCAGCAGAACCACACGCAGTGGACGTCGAAACCACCCATCCTGAAGTGATTGCCGCGCCGGTTGATGCCGCACCGCAGATTATCGCCGAAGAAGATGTCGTGGTGGCTGAGGAAGTCGCTGAAGAGGCTGAACCTGTAGCCGCAGTGGAAGAAGCCGCTGAAACCCTCGTCGAAACCACCACTGAAGAAATCGTTCAGGACGTTGAGATTCAGGTTGAACCGGTTGTTGAAGAAGCGAAAGCGCCTGAAGTGGAGCCAGAGCCGGTTAAGGTTGTTGCCGCTCCTGCGCCTGCTCACGTTGCGACAGCGCCGATGACGCGCGCTCCGGCACCAGAGTATGTGCCTGAAGCACCGCGTCACAGCGACTGGGTTCGCCCGGCGTTCAGCTTTGACGGTAAAGGCGCTGCAGGCGGCCACAGTGCAACACATCACGCGACTGCACCAGCGACGCGTCCGCAGTCTGTCGAATAACGACGCAGAAAGTAAAAAGCCGACCTTCGGGTCGGCTTTTTTTATGGCTGCTGCACGGGCTTTCTCATCCCGGTGACCTCCGGCATGATCTGCCGCATTAGCTCCAGAAATCGCCGCAAGCGCGCCGGATAATAGCGGGACCAGGGGTAAACCAGATGCACCGGTAACGCCGCCGGCTGCCACTCTGGCAGCAAATGTACCAGCCGACCTTCCCGGATATCATCCTGTACCGTCCAGCTGGATACTACCGCCACGCCAAGACCGGTGAGTGCCGTATTGCGTGCGACATACAGACTGTCGGTGCTCAGGCGTGGGGTAATTATCACGCGCGCGGTGGCGGATGATGCCTCGTGAAAAAGCTCCACATGGCGCTGGTAGAAAGAGCTGATGGCAATCCAGGGCAGCTGCTGCAGATCCTCCGGGGTGTTAACCGTCGGAAAGCGGTCCAGCAATGCCGGAGAAGCCACCACCGAGCGCGGCACTTCGGCCAGCAGCACGGACACGGTCGCCGGGTCGACTTCCATTCCCACCCGAATAGCGCAGTCAAGGTTGTCGCCCAGAAAATCAGCCGACCGATCGTTGAGCATCCACTCAATAGAAAGCTGCGGATAACGCTGTAGAAATTCGGTTAGTGGTTTCAGGAGCTGATCCTGACCAAACGCATGCGGTGCCCGCACCCGCAGCACGCCTACAGGTTCATCTTCCGTCTGCCCCACCTCATCTTCCAGCGCCAGCCAGCTGTCAATTACCCGACGGGCATGCTGATAGCAGCGCTCCCCGTCATCCGTCAGCCGCGTCGTGTGGGTGGTGCGCAACATCAGACGCACGCCCAGCATTGTCTCAAGCGACTGCAGCCGCCGGCTCACCGTGGCCTGGGTGGTGTCCAGCTGCCGTGCCGCCGCAGAAAGGGAACCCGCCTCCACAATGCGGACAAACGTCCGCATTAGCTCTACCCTGTCTATACGCTCAGCTCTTTTCATTTACTTTTCATCTATACGTTCAACGTATAAGCGTTTTACCACCGCGCCCGCTACCGCCGCAAGGCCTACTGATGAAAAATAGCCTCACACGATGAATGAGGAACGTCTTATGAACACAACAACCGCCGCCCATGCCGTAAGCCGCTGGGTAATCTTAATGCTGGCGCTCGGTGCAGGCTTCAGCGTGGCATCCATCTATTATGCCCAGCCTCTGCTGCCTCTGATGGGCGCCGACCTTCACCTGAGTATCGAAGGAATGGGCCTGGTCCCGACCCTCACCCAGGCGGGATATGCCTTAGGGATCCTGTTCCTGCTGCCGCTCGGCGATCGCCACGACCGCAGAACGTTAATCCTGATAAAGAGCGCAGCCCTGGCGCTGTTCCTGCTGGGCTGTAGCCTGACCGGACAGATCCACTCCCTGCTGCTGGCAAGCCTGCTCATCGGCATGGCCGCCACCATGGCGCAGGATATTGTCCCGGCTGCGGCAATCCTTGCCCCGGAAGGCAAACAGGGGAAAACCGTGGGTACGGTGATGACCGGTCTGCTGCTGGGCATTTTGCTCTCCCGAATCGTCAGCGGCGTGGTGGGCGAAGCGTTTGGCTGGCGCGTGATGTATCAACTGGCTGCGGGAAGTATTGCGTTTATCGGCGTGGTGATGTGGGCCGTACTCCCTCGTTTCGCCGTTCACTCCACGCTGAGCTATCCCGCTCTGCTGCGCTCGATGGAACATCTGTGGCGTCGCTATCCCGCTCTGCGCCGTGCCGCGCTGGCCCAGGGTTTTCTGTCGATAGCCTTTAGCGCCTTCTGGTCTACGCTTGCGGTCATGCTGCTGGAACGCTATCACCTCGGGAGTGCCGTCGCCGGTGGTTTTGGTATCGCAGGGGCAGCCGGTGCGTTGGCAGCCCCGCTGGCGGGCGGCCTGGCGGATAAACTGGGTGCCGGGAAAGTCACGCAACTTGGTGCCGTCCTTGTGACCGTCTCGTTTGCCCTGATGTTCCTGATGCCCGCCCTGGGAGTTCACGGACAGCTGATTCTGATTGCCGTCTCTGCTATCGGGTTCGATCTGGGCCTGCAGTCCAGCCTGGTCGCGCACCAGAATCTGGTTTACAGCCTTGAGCCACAGGCGCGGGGTCGTCTGAACGCCCTGCTCTTTACCGTGATCTTTATCGGCATGGCGTTGGGTTCCGCGTTAGGCAGCAATATTTACACGCTGGCTGGCTGGACGGGCGTGGTTGCGCTGGCAACGGTTTGCGGCATCATTGCGCTGGCAATCCGTATGATTGAAAGCGCGCGGGTCGCCTCGGCACCAGCAGAAATGGCATAAAAAAAATGCCCAATCCAGACGGATTGGGCAGTAAAACATGCCCAGTTTCAAGACATGTTCCAAGAGGTCAAGATGTTATTTGTTCAGTTGGAACAGAGACATGCCCTGCATATCGCTAAACGCTTTATAAGAGGCCTGCAGGGCCGCCTGCTGCATGGTGTAAGAGGAAATCGCTTCGTTCCAGTCCACGTCCACCAGGTCGCTCATCTGCTTAGTCTGACCCAGCGCGCGGTCGTCACCCAGGGTATCGAGTTTTTCCAGTTCGTTCAGCTTAGTACCCACATCCGCAACGACCGTCAGGACGTTGTTCTGAGCGTTTTTAATACCGATCTGCGCGTTGGAAATCACCTGGCCTTGCGCGGCGGCCGCGGCCGGATCGTTCTCAATCGGCGTCTTCAGCGAAGCAATGGCGGAATCAAGGATTTTAAACATGTTGGTATCGCCATACCCACCGCCCGGCAGCTCTTGTGCATTGCTGGTAATGCTCTCAAAGATCTGCTGGCCGGTATGGCTGATCGCCATGTTGCGCGCCGTATCGACCTGCTGAGTGATCGCCTCAGTACCACCATTGTAGGTGCCGGTTGCGGCATCAAACGGTGCACTCTCGGTTTTGTATCCCGCAAAGATAAAGCGACCATTGCCATCCGTCGTGTTAGCCAGGTTCATCAGCTGGTCACGGATCCCCTGGATATCGGTCGCCAGAGAGAGACGGTCGTCATCGCTTAAGGTGCCGTTTGACGCGTAGACCAGCTTCTCACGCACGCTTGATAACGCGGTGTTCACCTGGGTCAGCACGTTATCTTCCAGCGACACTTTTTGCGTGGCAAAGGTGCGCGCTAACGCGAACTGGCTGTTTTGAGACTGAGACTGTGACAGCACAATAGACTGTGAAGCCGCGATAGGATCGTCCGACGGACGGTTAACGCGCTTACCGGTGGACATTTGTTCACCGTAGCTCAGCCATCTGCTCTGGGAATCGGTGATCCCACGCATGTTCTGTTCGTACATCATCTGGGTGCTAATACGCATTTTTCACCTCAACCTTAACGAATGTTGATAATTGCATCGAAGAGCGTACTGGCAGTCTGAAGCACCTGCGCGTTGGCGAGGTAATACTGCTGATAACGCTGCAGGTTGCCATACTCTTCGTCGAGGTTGACCCCAGAGATGCTCTGCTGCTGCTTGGTTAACTGCGTTTCCACGTTGGCTTTTGTCTGGCTGCTCACCTTCAGTGAGGCAGTGGTGCTCCCGACGGTGCTGACGAGCGAAGCGTACGCATCGTTGAAGGTTTTGTTTCCGCCAACCACTTTGCTGTTTTGCAGATCGAGCATTTTCTGCCCGTTGCGGTTGTCACTCTCACCGCCGTTCTGCACCGCAGCCATGGCCAGTTTGGACTCGTCGCTGATGGACAATTCCATATTCATGATGACATCGGCCACGGGCTTCACGGTAAAGCTGTCTTTGGTATTTGCCGAACCGCTGACGTTCACGTTGAGGCCATCAAACGACAGATTACCGCTGGCATCCGGGCTCATTGTAAAGCTGGTCTTGTCCGAGGCACGGGTGATGGTCCAGTCGGTGCCGTTAAACTGCAGCGTATAGTCCGTTGCCTGAACTTTGGTGCTGTCCGCAACGGTGGCAGTGATCGCCGCCGTGCCGCTATTCTTGCTGTTGGAAAGCACGGCCGGAGAACCAAAGTCGAACAGCTTACCGCCCGCATCGCCATTGGCATCAAAACCGGCCTCATGCTGTTTGTTCATCGCATCAGCAAAGGCCAGCGCCATCTGGTTCAGGGTGTTACGAGCTTTATCCAGATCTTCAGCACGGAACGTCAGCAAACCGCCTAACGAACCGGTCGTGATCGTCTTTTCCGGGATCTCGACATTACCCACCACGTCATCAACGTAGGCGATAGTGGTACGGGACGGATCGGCGCTGGACTTCACGGCCGCCAGCTGGTTAGCTTTGCTGCCCTGCACCAGGCTGTAACCATTGCCGAAAGAGATGTTATACGTGCCGCTATCCTGCACAGAGACTTCCACGCCCACGATTTTGTTCAGCTCAGTGACGAGCTGATCGCGCTGGTCGAGCAAATCATTCGGGGATGCGCCCGCGCCAACGCCGGTCAGACGGGAGATCTGATCGTTCAGGTTGGCAATCTGTTTGGCGTAGTTGTTGATCTGCGACACGCTGGTTGAAATCGCGGTATTCACCTGCGAATCCTGATCGCGGAGATACTGATCGTTGGTTTTGAACTGATTGACCAGGCCGCTCGCTTTTCCCAGCACCGTCTGACGCGCAGCCGGGTCTTCCGCGTTGCTCACCAGCGTTTGCAGGCTCTTAAAGAAATCCTGCAGAGTGGTGGAAAGCGAGTTGGTGGTATCGGAGAGCACATCGTCAATTTTTGACATCTGCTGATAGCGCGTGGTCAGGCCGCTGCTTTGGGTCTGCGCGGCGCGCAGCTGGTTGGTGATGAAAGCGTCATATTCACGCTGGACACCGGAGACATACACCCCGTTACCCACCCAGCCACCGCCGGTCAGCGTGCTGTTAGATGCACCCAGCACCGTCGTCTGGCGGGTGTAACCTGCCACGTTATAGCTTGAAATATTATTACTGACGGTATTGAGTGCCGACTGCGCGGCACTGAGGCCACTCATGGCGCTGTTAATCAAACTGGACATGGGGGTTCCTTTTATACGTTCAGACACGAGTCCTGATGAAGGTTATCGGCAACCTCCACCGGGACTTGAGAACTTTCAGAACAGATTTTCGATATCTGTGCTATAGGCTTTGCTGACCTTCTCGCCCATGGATTTCAGCTGCTGGATCATGCTGGTAAGCTTGCGCGCGTAGTTCGGGTCGGTCGCGTATCCCGCGTTTTGCAGGGCCTGAGCGCCCTGCTCCGCCGTTGCCGCCTGCGTAACGGCGGTATAACGCGGATTTCGGCTCAGCAGGCCTACATAATCGGATAAGGCTTCCAGATACGAGCTGTAAACGCGGAATTTGGCTTTCACCTTCACCGCCGCGCCGTTCTCGTATTCCGTAGTCGTGATCTCGGTGGTCGGCCCCTTCCAGCTGGAGGTGGCCTTCACGCCGAAGATGTTGAAGCTCGGGTCGCCGTTTTCCTTGCGGATCTGGCGCTGGCCCCAGCCCGACTCCAGCGCGGCCTGGGCCAGAATCAGGTGGTGAGGCACGCCGCTCTGTTCACTGGCAAGCCGTGCTGGCAGAGAAAGCTGCGCCAGGAAGTCTTTGCTGTCACCGGAGAGCGCCTCGTCGCCGCTGCCCGTTGCCTTCGGTATCGCTTTACGCACCATCTGCGTCAGCGCCTGGTTCTGATAACTGGTCACCGTTTCGAGGTCGAACTTCATCGGCACCTGCGGCGGCTGCTCTTCTGGCTGAACACCCTGTGCGGCGGCGGTCTGTTTGACAATCATGTCAGCCAGACCGAGGCCTTTACCGGCGGTCATCTGCTGCGCAATCTGCTGGTCATACATGCTGGTGTAGAGACGCGTTGAATCGCTGCTGAACATCCCGTCTTTCGGCAGGGTTTCGCGCATGCTTTTCAGCATCATCTGTACAAACATCCCTTCCACCTGGCGGGCAACCGGGCGGATATTCGCCGCCGGGTCTTTACCTGCTTTGGCTTTCAGTTCGTTGAGCGACTGGGCGTCCCAGGCGGCACTGGTCAACAGTTTGCTATCGGTCAGCATCAGATGATTTCCAGTTTGGCGCGCAGGCAGCCCGCGCTTTGCATGGATTGCAGAATGGACATAAGATCCATCGGCGTCGCGCCCAGGGCGTTCAGGGCACGCACCACGCTGTTCAGGTTGGCGCTGGAGCGCACGCTCTGCAGGGAACCGCCGCTCTGGCGTAAATCAATCTGCGTTTGCGGCGTCACTACCGTCTGGCCGCCACCAAATGGTGTATCCGGCTGGCTGACGTTGGCGGAACGGTTAACCGTCACCGACAGGTTACCCTGCGCCACGGCACAGCTATCCAGCGACACTTCCCGATTCATCACCACGGAGCCCGTACGGGAGTTGATGATCACTTTGGCATCCTGCACCGGCACGTTCACTTCCAGATTCTGGATATCCGCCAGCATGCGCACCTGGTTGCTGCTGCCGGTGGAGGTGCGGATCTGCACGGTACGCGCATCCAGTGCCGTGGCATTGCCATAGCTGCGGTTGATGGTGTCGGCAATCTGCTGCGCCATCGTGAAGTCTTCATTATTCAGCTGCAGGTTGATGGTGTTGCCCGCGCCAAACTGGGTCGGCAGTTCACGCTCGATGATCGCACCGTTGGTGATGCGCCCGCCGTTCAGCTGGTTCACCTGTACGCTGCTTCCACCAGCGGATGCGCCTGCCCCGCCGACCAGGATGTTCCCCTGCGCCAGCGCGTAGACCTGGCTGTCGACGCCTTTCAGCGGGGTCATCAGCAGCGTACCGCCGCGCAGGCTTTTGGCGTTACCCATTGAGGAGACCACCACGTCAATGGTCTGCCCCTGGCGCGCAAACGCCGGGTAGGAGGCAGTGACCATAACCGCGGCCACGTTTTTTAGCTGCATGTTGGTTCCCGCCGGCACGGTAATGCCGAGCTGGGAAAGCATGTTGTTTAAGCTTTGGGTGGTAAACGGCGTCTGGGTGGTCTGGTCACCGGTACCGTCCAGCCCCACCACCAGGCCATAGCCAATCAGCGAGTTCCCGCGGACGCCCTGAACGCTGGTGAGATCGCGAATGCGGTCGGCCTGGGCAAACGTTGCGACAAGAACCAGCGCCGCGGCGAAGATCGATTTAAACATGGGTCACCTCGCTTACATCGGCGATAAATTAAGGAAGAAGCGCTGCAGCCAACCCATATTCTGCGCTTCATTAATGTAGCCGTTGCCGACGTACTCAATGCGCGCATCCGCCACCTGGGTGGACGGAACGGTGTTAGTGCCGCTGATGGTGCGTGGATTCACCACGCCCGAGAAGCGAATGAATTCAGTGCCCTGGTTAATGGCGATCTGTTTTTCACCCACGACGTGTAAATTGCCGTTAACCAGCACCTGGTCAACCGTGACCGTCAGCGTACCGCTGAAGGTGTTGCTGGCGTTCGCGCCACCTTTACCGTTAAAGGTATTGCCGCCGGAGGCCTCAACATCCGCACGGGCATTGCCGAACAGGCCCTGCAGATAGCGTGGAACGGTGTCAAAGCCAAAATTGGTTTTGCCATCGCGGCTGGCGTTCGCCGACGAGCTCTTGCTCGCGCTGACGTTTTCCTGCAGCACAATGGTCAATGTATCGCCGACATTACGCGGGCGGCGATCTTCAAACAGCGGCTGGTAGCCGTAGTTAATCGGCTGCGCGGTCTGGAAAATGGAGCCGTTTACAACTGGCGCAGGGCCAGGAACGGGTTGGGCAGTCGTCGCACCCTGGACCAATGGTTTAGACGGGATCAAAGCGCACCCGCTGAGGGTGACGGCCAGAACAGTCAGTATCGGATAACGAAACGCCGCGTTTTTTTGCATTGCCTTCATCTTCGAAAACAGGGAGCCGGTGCGGGGTTTACCGCACCGGGCTACACCTTAGAGTTGCGTCAGTTTCTGCAGCATCTGATCGGTCGTCGAGACTGCTTTACTGTTAATTTCATACGCGCGCTGGACCTGGATCATATTCACCAGCTCTTCCGCCACGTTCACGTTGGAGGTTTCAACATACCCCTGATACAGCAGACCGGCACCGTTCAGGCCTGGCGTACTTTCATTTGGCGTACCGGAGGATTGCGTTTCGGTGTAGAGGTTCTCACCAATGCTTTCCAGACCGGTATCGTTCATGAAGGTGGTCAGGTTGAGCTGGCCGACCTGGACCGGCGCGGCCTGCCCCTGCTGGGTCACGCTCACGATGCCGTCGCGGCCGATGGTAATGCTCAGGGCGTTCGCCGGAATGGTGATCGCAGGCTGAACCTGGAAACCGCCCGCCGTCACCAGCTGACCGTTCTGATCGACCTGGAAGGAACCGTCACGGGTGTAGGCAGAGGTCCCGTCAGGCAGCTGCACCTGGAAGAAGCCCTGGCCTTTGATCGCCACGTCTTTGCTGTTGTTGGTCTGAGACAGGTTGCCCTGGCTGTGCAGACGCTCGGTCGCCACCGGGCGAACGCCGGTACCGATCTGCAGGCCTGACGGCAGCGTCGTCTGTTCAGAAGACTGCGCGCCCGGCTGGCGGATGGTTTGATAAAGCAAATCTTCGAAAACGGCGCGCTGACGCTTGAAACCATTGGTGCTCACGTTTGCCAGGTTGTTGGCAATCACATCCATGTTGGTTTGCTGCGCGTCCAGGCCAGTTTTCGCGATCCATAAAGAACTGATCATAAAGAGTCCTGTTAACTCATCGACAGAAGTTGGTTAGCCTTGCCCGCGTTTTCGTCCACGCTGCTGATAATTTTCATCTGCATTTCAAAACGACGGGCGCTGGCGATCATGTCGCTCATGGCGGCTACCGGCTTAACGTTGCTGCCTTCCAGAACGCCGGACATCACGCGGATGCTCGGATCGGCCTGTAATGTGGCACCACGGGTAGCCTGAGCTGCCTGGGTCAGACGGAACATGCCGTCGTCGCCGCGCTGCACCTCTTTGCCTTCCGCTTTGACCAGCTTCAGACGCCCGACGGGGGCAACGGTGTTGGCCGGATCGCCCGGGTTCAGCGCCGAGATGGTGCCGTCCGCGGCGATGGTCAGCTCAGAGCCTTCCGGCACGGTCAGCGGGCCCGCTTCACCCATCACCGGATGCCCCTGAATCGTCAGCTGGCCGGTCGCGCTGACCTGGATATTCCCGTTACGGGTATAGCCTTCACCACCGTCCGCCGTTTGCACCGCCAGCCAGCCGTCCTGCTGCAGAGCAACGTCCAGCGGGCGTGAGGTGTAATCCATCTGCCCTGGCGTCATGTCTGCGCCCGGGGTGGATGCCGCCACCAGCGTACGGGTCGGCAGGGAGAGCCCCTCCACCGGCACCGCGCGCAGCGCATTCAGCTGCGCGCGGAAGCCCGGCGTAGAGGCGTTTGCCAGGTTGCTGGCGGTAACGGCCTGCTGGCTGAGCGTCTGACTTGCCGCGCCCATCGCGGTATATATTGCGTGATCCATTGCGCTTTCCTGTTAGCCGCTTAACGCAGGTTAACCAGCGTGTTGAGGATCTGATCCTGGGTCTTGATGGTCTGCGCGTTCGACTGATAGTTACGCTGCGCGACAATCATGTTCACCAGTTCTTTACTCAGGTCCACGTTAGAGGCTTCCAGCGCGCCGTTGGTCAGCGTGCCGAAGTTACCGGAGCCCGCGGTGCCCAGCAGGGCAACACCGGAAGACTGCGTGGCAGACCAGACGTTATCCCCTTCGGACTTCAGGCCTTCGTTGTTGGCGAAGTTTGCCAGCACGATCTGGCCCAGCACCTGAGTCTGCTCGTTGGAGTAGTTCCCGACGACGGTGCCGTCATCATTAATCTGATAGCTGACCAGATCGCCCGGCTTGAAGCCGTTCTGGTTGGTCGCCACGATATTGTTCGCACCGGTGTTCTGCTGCATGGAGTTAGCAAAACTCATCGCGAAGGTCGCCGGGTCCGCACCTGGGATAGTCGCGGTAGTGATGTTGATGTTTCCACCCCCGATCAACGTACCGTTATTATCGAAGGTCAAGGTCGTGGCCACTGCCGCCGCGCTGCCTGCCACGCTGCCGTCCTGGGCATACACTTTCCAGGAGTTAGCAGGGGTTGCATCTTTGACGTAAAACAGGTTCATGTTGTGCGCATTACCCTGGCTATCAAAGACGGTTACGGTACCTTTTTTGTTGTAGGTATCCGGGTTGGCCGGATCGAAGGCGGCGGTTGGTGCAGCATCGGTGGAGTTGAGGTTAATCTGCTGGGAAGCCGTGGTGGTGGACTTCGCGGCCATCAGCGTGGTCGGGATATTAATCGCCTGTGGATTCGCACCGGTCTGAACCGTTGATGGCGTTCCGGCAACCGGATACCCCGTTAATTGCATCCCCTGCATGTTCACCAGGTTACGGTTTTCGTCCAGCTTGAACTGGCCGTTACGGCTGTAGAACACCGAGCCGTTTGCATCGACCATACGGAAGAAACCGTTCTGGCTGATGGCAACGTCCAGGCCACGACCGGTGTTGGTGGTGGTACCGTCAGTAAAGTCCTGAGTGATGCCCGCAACTTTTACGCCCAGACCCACTTTGGAACCGGCAAACATATCTGCAAAAGACGCAGAACCGGATTTGAAACCATAGGTCGCGGAGTTGGCGATGTTGTTGCCAATGACGTCCAGGTTGGTGGCCGCAGCATTCAGGCCGCTGACCGCTTGAGAAAAGGCCATGACTTACTCCTGATAAGTGTTAAGGCTTAGATAATCTGCCGAACTTCGTCGAGTGTGGTGGTACCGGAAGTACCCAAATCCAGTTTGTTGCCGTCGCCCCCTTTAATCACGCCCTGAACCAGCGCGAACTGCAGCGGCTGCGCCACCAGTTGGGTCGTCCCGTTGCTGGCGCTAATCGCGACTTTGTAGGAGCCATTTGGTGCTTTCGTGCCGTCGGTCAGGCTGCCATCCCAGGTAAAGGTGTGAACGCCCGCTTTCAGCTCGCCGATGTCGATGGTGCGAACCACGGCGCCGGTTGAGTCGGTGATCGTCGCCGTCACTTTGTCAGCCGCCTGCTGCAATTCAACGCCGAACGGCGTCGTGGTGGTGGTCGATGTACCGTCGGTGGTGCTGGTGCCCGCCAGGATCGTGGTCCCCGGGATCATCACGCCGTGACCAATCAGGCTTGCCGCCTGCAGGGACTGAGCGCTGTTAATCTGACCGGAGACGGAACCGAGGGTGGTGTTCAGTTTCTCAATGCCGCTCACGGTACTGATCTGCGCAAGCTGCGTGGTCAGTTCGTTGTTCTGCATTGGGTTAGTCGGATCCTGGTTCTTAAGCTGCGCCACCAGCAGCGTCAGAAAACTGCTCTGCAAATCGGAGGCATTGCTTCCCGTCAGGGAGCTGGAGCTTGTCGAACTTTTGGTGTTGTTAACACCCGTGTTCGTCGGATCATTCACATTTACGGCGATGGACATGCATGTCTCCTTTACTGGCCGAGAGTGAGTGTTTTGAGCATCATGCTCTTCACGGTATTAAGCACTTCGACGTTCGCCTGGTAGCTACGGGACGCCGACATGGAGTTCACCATCTCGCCTACCACATCCACGTTTGGCATCTTCACGTATCCGTTAGCGTCCGCGAGCGGGTTACCTGGCTCATACACCAGCTTGTCCGGCGCCTGGCTCTCAACCACGTCAGACACCTTCACGCCGCCCGTTGCCGCGCCTGGCGCAGCGTCGACCTGAAACACAACCTGTTTGGCACGATAAGGCTGTCCGTCAGGTCCGGTCACGCTGTCGGCGTTCGCCAGGTTACTGGCGGCCACGTTCAGACGTTTGGACTGGGCGGTTAACGCCGAGCCGGCGATATCAAAAATATTCAGCAAGGCCATTTATCAGTTGCCCCCCTGCAGGACGTTCATCATGCCTTTGATTTGTCCGCCGAGTACGGTCAGGCCCGTCTGGTATTTCAGGCTGTTATCGGCAAACTGCGTACGCTCCCGGTCCATATCCACGGTGTTACCGTCGAGTGAAGGCTGGTCAGGGATGCGATAAAGTAAATCGGTCACTGGCGCGGTCATCGCCTGAGCGGGAATATGGCGAGAGGATGTCATGGCGAGTGCAACACCGGTCCCTTCGGCACGTCCACGCTCCATCACCTTTTTGAGCTCACTGGAAAAATCAATATCGCGCGCCTGATAACCGGGCGTATCGGCGTTAGCGATGTTGGCGGCTAAAATCTCCTGCCGCTGGGCGCGTAAATTGAGCGCTTCCTGCTGAAAACGTAACGCGGCGTCGAGTTTATCGAGCATGTCTCCTCCGCTGATGGCAAAATTTCAGTTCACAGCTTAAATCTCACCCGGTCTCCCCTATCGACGGAATAAGCACAAAATGCGTCGCTATTTATTCCGTTGATGCAAAACCACTGCAGGTAGAATTCATCCAACTCTGGAAACGGTGGAACTTGCGATGCAAACGTTAAAACGTGGCCTGATGGCAACTTTCTTGCTGTTTAGCCCTCTGGTGAATGCCGGGGATTTACAGGATGCGCTGACGAATTTTTTTGCCCAGAAGCTGGCGGGCTTTAGCGATGACGTTAACGTGACCATCCGCACGCCGCCGAATCTGTATCCGACCTGCGAGCAACCGTCATTCAGCGTGACGGGGACCACGAAGCTGTGGGGCAATGTGAACGTCCTGGCACGCTGCGCCAACGAAAAACGCTATTTACAGGTTGCAGTTCAGGCGACGGGCAATTATGTTGTCGCCGCCGTCCCCATTGTGCGTGGCAGCGCGCTGCAGGCAAACAGCGTGACGTTAAAGCGCGGGCGTCTGGATCAGCTCCCGCCGCGGACAATGCTGGACATTAACCAGGCACAGAACGCCGTCAGCCTGCGCGATGTCGCGCCGGGCCAACCGATTCAGCTCTCCATGCTGCGCCAGGCGTGGCGTGTCAAAGCGGGACAGCAGGTGATGGTCGTTGCCAACGGAGACGGCTTTAGCATCAACAGTGAAGGGAAAGCGTTAAACAATGCCGCGGTAGCGCAAAACGCCCGCGTCAGAATGTCCTCAGGCCAGGTGGTGAGCGGAACCGTCGATTCTGATGGGAATATTCTGATTAACCTATAATCTTTTTAAAGATTTCGCGGCGCGTGCCGATAAATATTCCACTAATGATGATGTCAGGCGCAAACGCCGCGAACCCTCGATGAGGACAACACTATGAGCATTGATCGTACATCAGCCCTGAAGCCGGTAAGCGCTGTACAGCCTCGCGAAACGAACGACGCTACCCCTCAGAAAACGCGTCTGGAAAAACCGTCAACGTCTAACAGCACCAGCGTGACCCTGAGCGATGCCCAGGCAAAACTGATGCAGCCAGGCAGCAACGATATCAATATGGAACGTGTTGAAGCGCTGAAAACGGCTATTCGCAACGGTGAGCTGAAAATGGACACCAGCAAAATTGCTGATGCCCTGATTCAGGAAGCACAGAGTTTCTTACAGAGTAACTAACCGTATGAGTCGACTGTCAGAAATACTGGATCAAATGACGGTTGTCCTGAACGACCTGAAAACGGTAATGGATGCTGAACAACAACATCTCTCTTCCGGTCACATTAACGGCAGCGCGCTGCAGCGTATTACTGAAGATAAGAGTTCGCTGCTGGCCACGCTGGATTATCTGGAGCAGCAGCGCCGCGCCGAGCAGGACTCGAAGCGCAGCGCCAATGACGATATTGCCGAGCGCTGGCAGACCATTACCGAAAAAACCCAGCATCTGCGCGATCTCAACCAGCATAACGGCTGGCTGCTTGAAGGCCAGATAGAGCGTAATCAGCAGGCGCTTGAGGTGCTGAAGCCGCATAAAGAAACCGGACTGTACGGCGCGGATGGTCAGACGGCGACGGCACGTATTGCGGGTGTAAAAAAGATTTCGATTTGACGCGTAAGCGACAAATCTTGCAGTGGGGAGCACCCTGAGGTGAACTCCCCTTTTGGCGTTTATGCCGTCCGGCGGGTAAACTCTTTCACTTTGAAGCCCAGCACGGCGAGCGTGGCAAAATACGCTACCACCCCAACGCCCACCACGGCCATCAGCCGCATCAGACGATAAGGCATCGTGCCCAGAGACCACTCCGGCATGACGTACATCATCCCGATGAGTGCCGCAGACATCACCAGCACCGCCACGACCAAACGCACGAGGAAACTTGCCCACCCCGGCTGCGGCGTAAAGATATCCTGCTTGCGCAGCTGCCAGTAAAGCAGCCCGGCATTCAGACAGGCCGCCAGACCAATAGACAGCGACAGGCCGGCATGCTTCAGCGGGCCGATAAATGCCAGGTTCATCAGCTGCGTCATAATCAGCGTTACAATGGCAATTTTCACCGGCGTTTTGATGTCCTGACGCGAGTAAAAGCCCGGCGCCAGCACTTTGACGACAATCAGCCCCATCAATCCCACCGAGTAAGCGACCAGCGCGCGCTGGGTCATCGCGGCGTCAAACGCAGTGAATTTCCCGTACTGGAACAGCGACACCGTCAGCGGCTTGGCGAGGATCCCCAGCGCTACCGCGCTTGGCAGGGCCAGCAGGAAGCAAAGACGCAGGCCCCAGTCCATCAGGCGGCAGTATTCGTCATGGTTGCCGCTGGCAAAGCTTTTCGACAGCGACGGCAGCAGGATGGTCCCCAGCGCCACGCCCAGCACGCCGGACGGGAACTCCATCAGGCGGTCAGCGTAGTACATCCACGAGACGGAACCCGACACCAGGAAAGAGGCAAAGATGGTGTTGATGATAAGCGAGATCTGGCTGACGGAGACGCCAAGAATGGCGGGCCCCATCTGCTTGATAACGCGCATCGCCCCGGCATCTTTCAGGTTGATGCGCGGCAGCACCAGCATGCCGATTTTCTTCAGATGCGGCAGTTGATAAGCCAGCTGCAGCACGCCGCCCACGGTGACCGCCCAGGCCAGGGCCAGCACCGGCGGGTTGAAGTGCGGCGCGGCGAACAGCGCAAAACCGATCATGCTGACGTTGAGAAACGTCGGCGCAAACGCCGGAACGGAGAAACGGTTCCAGGTGTTCAGGATCGCCCCCACCAGCGAGGCCAGCGAGATCAGCAGAATATAGGGGAAGGTAATGCGCAGAAGCTGCGAGGTCAGGGCAAATTTATCCGCCGTGTCGGCAAAGCCGGGCGCGGTCACCATAATGACCCAGGGCGCGGCCAGCATACCGACTACCGTCACCACGGCCAGCGCCAGCGTCAGCAACCCGGAGACATAAGAGACAAACACGCGCGTCGCGTCTTCACCCTGCTTGCTTTTATATTCCGCCAGAATGGGCACAAACGCCTGGGAGAACGCTCCTTCAGCAAAAATGCGACGCAGCAGGTTCGGCAGTTTGAACGCCACGAAAAAGGCGTCCGTTGCCATCCCTGCACCAAAGACCCTTGCCACAATGGCATCGCGCGCAAAACCGAGAACGCGAGAGAACATGGTCATCGAGCTGACGGCCGCCAGCGATTTTAATAAGTTCATTAACGTGAATTTCCAGAACCATACGGATTTATAGACCGGGAACGCACAAGCGCCACCCGGCAAAGCCAACAAGCGGCGCTTAGTCTAACCCGATTTCAACGAATTACTATCCGCAGATGTTACAGCGAGTTATTCACTCATGGCCTCGCGCCAGAGCCGTTCCACAATGCGCTGAGCCAGAATGGCCTGCTCGCCGGACGTTTCAGGAACCGTCTGATTTTGCACGCAGGTGATAAAGTGGCGGGCACATCCTGCGAAACCTCGTTGCTCCAGAGTGCTTTGCCAGCCGGGGACCGGCTGCATCACCACGCCGCTGCCCTTCTCTTCACGCCATTCACGCATGTCGGTAACGTCGTACAGCGCGCCGTCGGCTACCGCCTGCACGGATTCCCGCTGGCTGCCCGCGCGGCGGTGCATGCTGGTGGTGACCTGAAGATGCTCAACGGCAAAATGGTGTTCCGCATAGACCATCTGCCCCTGTTCGTTGGTGACAAGAGTGCCGCTTTTCAGCAGCGCCTCGCCGTTAGTCAGCCACAGCGCGGTGTCCACCACGTGGAGGTAGTCATCGAGAAGGGTAAAGCGCAGATCGTTCGGCCCCACGCTGTCGGTGCGGTGCTTATCCATGCGCAGCGAGGCCATATTGCCGGACTGCGCCTTCAGCTGCTGGTAAAGCGGCGCGAAGCGGCGGTTGAAACCGACCATCAGCGTCAGTTTTTTACGTGCCGCCAGCTCAATCAGCCGTTCAGCGTCCTGAACATTTTCCGCCAGCGGTTTATCCACGCAGACGTGAACCCCCGCATTGAGCAACTCGCTCACCACCTGATAGTGGGTTGCCGTTGAGGTATGCACAAAGACCGCATCGCACTCGCGGGCCAGATCCTGGAGCGATGCCGCATACGGGATACGCCAGGTTTCACAGATACGTTCTGCCTTTTCTCGGGTGGGTGACCATGCCCCTTGCAGCGTCCAGTCTGACGCAGCGCCCAATACGGGCAGCCAGGCTTTCTGCGCAATACCGCCCAGCCCCACCACGCCAATGCGTAATTTTTTCACCGTTAGTCTCCCAAATGTGCCAGCAGTGCATCCAGACGCTGTTTCAGCCCGGCCACCTCGTCTTCCAGCGCCTCTACGCGCGCGGCAAGGTCGTCACGGGTTGCAGGGCTCGATTCCGTCGCCGCGCTTGCGGCGTCAACGTCGCCGCTGAAGAGATGCATGTAGCGGCTCTCACGTTTACCCGGCTCGCGCGCCAGGCGCACCACGTAAGGGCCATCCTCACGCGCGGCCAGCCCTTCCAGGGTCTGCTCGACTTCCTGCATGTCGCTGAACTCATGCATTCGGGAAGCGCGCGTTCGCAGTTCCCCCGGCGTTTGCGCCCCGCGCAGCAGCAGTGTGGTAATAACCGCCACTTCCGCGCTGCTCAGTTTCAGATCGCCAAATTCGGAGTTACAGAAGCGCTGCTCGTATTTGGTCACGCGGTTGCCGAAGCCGCTGACGGTGCGCAGATAGTGGCGCTTCACCAGCGCATCCAGCACGTCCTGAACCTCATGCTCGCTGAGATTCATCACCGGCTCGCGGTTGGTCTTCTGGTTGCAGGCCATGGTCACGGCGTTAACAGAGAGCGGATACTGCTCCGGCGTGGTGACCTGTTTTTCGAGTAAGCACCCAATCACGCGCGCTTCCGTACCGTTTAGCTGATACTTCATCTTTTCTCCTTAACGACCTGCGGTCCAGTCACGGGTGGTTAATGCCGTCAGAACGTGGTCGCGCCACTCTCCGTCTATCAGCAGATAGTCTTTGGCATAACCCTCTTTCTCAAACCCTAAACGCGCCAGCAAATTCCCGCTGCGCTGATTATGCGGCATGTAGTTCGCCATAATGCGATGGATATGCTGCGTGCGTTGCATATAGCGGATGGCTACCGTTAACGCCTCGTACATCAGTCCCTGCCCCTGCCATTTCTGGCCGATGGAATAGCCAAGGTAGCAGGCGTGAAACGATCCCCGCACCACGTTTGAAAAATTGGCGATCCCGATAATCTCTTTCTCTTCTGGATCCAGCAGCGCGAAATAAAACGCGCTGCCCTGCTTATGAAATTCAGCGATCATGCTGAGGCGTGCCTGCCAGCCGGAGGGGTAACAATGGCTCTCATCCCGAACGGGTTCCCAGGGTTTTAAAAACTGGCGATTCTCGGCGTAATAATCCGCCAGACGCCAGGCATCACGCTCATGCACAAGACGAACGACCAGCCTGTCCGTTGTCAGACGCACTTTTGGCACATTACTGCGATAGCCAAACATCAATACCACTCCTTCCCGTCACTTCAGCTTACCCATTAGCTTTACTATACCTGCGCCCGTGCCGTCTGTGAAAACAGTGACATACCATTTTGACCTCTTTTCACATTTTTCGATGAGAACTCTCTATCAAAGCACCGTTTTGATAAAAAAATATTGTCGCGCCCGGGGGTGGGAAAAAACGCGGCGACACCGCAGAATGTTAGCGTGCTCACCTTCTTATTTTCCCTGGAGGGAAAATGTCCCGCGTATCACAGGCCAGGAGCCTGGGTAAATATTTCCTGCTCGTCGATAACATGCTGGTCGTGCTCGGCTTTTTTGTCGTGTTCCCCCTCATCTCTATCCGCTTTGTCGATCAAATGGGCTGGGCGGCATTAATGGTTGGGATTGCCCTGGGGCTACGTCAGTTTGTCCAGCAGGGGCTGGGCGTCTTTGGCGGCGCGATCGCTGACCGCTTTGGCGCTAAACCGATGATCGTTACCGGGATGCTGCTCCGCGCGGCAGGCTTTGCCACGATGGCGGTCGCCCAGGAGCCGTGGCTGCTGTGGTTCTCCTGCTTTCTCTCCGGTATCGGGGGCACCCTGTTTGACCCGCCGCGCACCGCGCTGGTGGTAAAGCTGATTCGTCCTCAGCACCGCGGACGTTTCTTCTCCATTCTGATGATGCAGGACAGCGCCGGGGCGGTTGTTGGCGCCCTGCTGGGCAGTTGGCTGCTGCAGTACGATTTCCGTCTGGTTTGCGCGGCCGGGGCGGTGCTGTTTATTCTGTGCGCCCTGTTTAACGGCCTCTACCTTCCGGCCTGGAAGCTGTCGACGGTAAAAGCCCCGGTGCGCGAGGGGCTAGGACGCGTCCTGCGCGACAGGCGTTTTGTCACCTACGTGTTGACCCTGACCGGCTATTACATGCTCGCCGTACAGGTGATGCTGATGCTGCCAATCATGGTGAACGATATTGCGGGCACGCCTGCTGCCGTAAAATGGATGTACGCCATCGAAGCCTGCCTGTCATTAACGCTGCTTTATCCGATTGCCCGCTGGAGTGAACGGCGTTTTCGCCTGGAGCATCGCCTGATGGCAGGCCTGTTTCTGATGACGCTGAGCATGATGCCGATCGGTCTGGTAAACACGCTTCAGCAGCTTTTTACGCTGATCTGCACCTTCTATATCGGCTCCATCATCGCCGAGCCCGCCCGCGAAACGCTGAGCGCCTCGCTTGCGGATGCGCGTGCGCGCGGCAGCTATATGGGCTTCAGCCGCCTGGGTCTGGCCTTTGGCGGTGCGCTGGGTTACGCCGGCGGCGGCTGGCTGTTCGATGCCGGCAAAGCGCTGAACCAGCCGGAACTCCCCTGGATGATGCTCGGCGTGGTAGGCATCATGACGCTTCTCGCCCTGTGGTGGCAGTTCAGCCAGAAGCGCAGCGCGAGCGGCATGCTCGAGCCTGGCGCGTAGCCTTTCCCTCGGGCGGGAGCCTCTCCCGCCCCACTTCTCAGTTTTTTCTGCTGGTTTCTGCCCATTCACGCTGACATACTGGCGTAACAGGACAGAAGCGCCGATTTTTCGTTGAGGAGCACTATGAAGAAAATTGTCTTAGCCGCGGCATTCGTTGTCAGCGGTCTGCTGGTCGGCTGTAACCAGCTTACGCAATATACCGTCAGTGAGCAGGAAATTAATCAGGCGCTGGAAAAACATAACAATTTCTCTAAAGACATTGGCGTGCCGGGGCTGGCCGATGCCCACATCGTGCTCACCAATCTCACCAGCCAGATTGGTCGCGAAGAGCCGAATAAAGTCACTCTCGCAGGCGATGCCGCGCTTGATATGACGTCCCTTTTTGGCAATCAGAAAGCCAACATCAAGCTCAAGCTGAAGGCGCTCCCCGTTTTCAACAAAGAGAAAGGGGCGATATTCCTGCAGGAGATGGAAGTGGTCGATGCGCAGGTTTCGCCGGACAAAATGGCGCCGGTACTGCAAACCCTGATGCCCTATCTGAACCAGTCGCTGCGAAACTACTTTAACCAGCAGCCGGCGTACGTCTTAAGCGAAGACAACAGCAAGGGTGAAGCCCTCGCGAAGAAATACGCAAAAGGGATAGAGGTGAAACCGGGAGAGATCGTTATTCCTTTCACCGATTAACCTGAAGGGCGCTGCGGCGCCCTTTTTTTTACGGAAAAGTGTGCAAACGAAAACGTTTCCGCTTATGATTTGTGTCCGGCAAAAACAGCCATCCTTATGACTGATTCCTGACAAGCCGGAGCTTCCATGACTGCACAACCCCAGGTTCTTAAAATCCGCCGCCCAGACGACTGGCATATCCATCTGCGCGATGGCGATATGCTGAAAACCGTCGTGCCCTATACCAGTGAAATTTATGGCCGCGCGATTGTCATGCCAAACCTGGTTCCGCCAGTCACCACCGTCGATGCCGCCATTGCCTACCGTCAGCGCATTCTGGATGCCGTTCCGGCGGGACATGATTTCACCCCGTTGATGACCTGCTACCTGACCGATTCACTGGATCCGAACGAAGTGGAACGCGGGTTTAACGAAGGCGTATTTACGGCGGCGAAACTCTACCCGGCGAACGCCACCACCAACTCCAGCCACGGCGTCACCAGTATTGATGCCATCATGCCGGTGCTGGAGCGCATGCAGAAACTGGGCATGCCGCTGCTGGTACACGGTGAAGTAACGCATGCGGAGATTGACATCTTCGACCGTGAAGCCCGTTTTATCGAAACCGTGATGGAGCCCCTGCGCCAGCGCCTGCCGGCGCTTAAGGTGGTCTTTGAGCATATCACCACCAAAGACGCGGCAGAGTATGTTCGCGACGGTAACGAGCTGATCGCTGCGACCATTACCCCCCAGCATCTGATGTTTAACCGTAACCATATGCTGGTGGGCGGGGTGCGCCCTCACCTGTACTGCCTGCCGATCCTCAAGCGCAACGTTCACCAGCAGGCGCTGCGCGAACTGGTCGCCAGCGGATTCACGCGTGCGTTCCTGGGCACAGACTCCGCGCCTCACGCCCGCCATCGCAAAGAGGCAAGCTGCGGCTGCGCGGGCTGTTTCAACGCCCCAACGGCGCTTGCCAGCTACGCAACCGTATTTGAAGAGATGAACGCGCTGGAACATTTCGAAGCGTTCTGCTCCCTCAACGGCCCGCGCTTCTACGGCCTGCCGGTCAATGACACCTTCATTGAGCTGGAGCGCAAAGCGAGCCAGGTTGAGGAGTCTATCGCGCTGACGGATGACACGCTGATCCCCTTCCTGGCAGGTGAAACCGTAAGCTGGACGGTAAAACGCTAAAAAATCAACGCCCCTTGTTGTCAAACCGATAATATGCCTGTATAAATAAACAGTATATTACACAGGGGGCATTTATGCGTATTGAAGTCACCATAGCCAAAACTACCGTTCTGCCTGCCGGCGCGCTTGACGCTCTGGCAGGCGAATTATCCCGTCGTATTAACAACACCTTTCCCGACAACGCGGGCGCCGTAACGGTGCGTTACGCCGCAGCGAACAACCTCTCCGTCATGGGTGCCGCAAAAGAAGATAAAGATCGCATCAGCGAAATCCTGCAGGAAACGTGGGAAAGCGCAGATGACTGGTTCATTACCGATTAACACTGCTCCCTCATTGTGTTTTTTGCCGGGTCGCCCCGGCTTTTTTTTGCCTGTAATTTCGAAAGTTCAAATTAATTCAGCGTGTTCTTAAAAAATCGTGAACGAGATGGTGTTTTATTGTTCGAACAATCCTAAAAAGCAGAAAAATGTGTTGCTACCTGTTTATTTTTCCCTTTGGAACCCTTATTACTTGGTATACTGAAGAAGCTTTCAGAAAAACATGCATTGAACCTCAGAGCCGTTGTCTTCTAACACGCATTAAGGGGGTTATAATGGAAAAGAATAACGAAGTCATCCAGACCCATCCGCTTGTAGGCTGGGATATCAGTACCGTAGATAGCTACGATGCACTGATGCTGCGTTTGCACTACCAGACCCCAAATCAACTCAACCGTGACGAAGCGGAAGTGGGACAGACGCTGTGGCTAACAACAGACGTCGCCCGTCAGTTTATTTCTATTTTAGAGGCAGGCATTGCAAAAATAGAATCTGGCGACTATCAGGAAAATGAGTATAAACGGCACTAACCTTATGCCCACTTTTCACTCAACAGGCACCCTCGCGGTGCCTTATTTATTTCCCGCTTGTTTACGCCCGCGTTGTTAATTACTCTGCTAACAAACCGTAAGTTTACGAGATGCATATGAGATACGACTTAATCATTATTGGTAGCGGCTCCGTTGGATCGGCCGCCGGTTATTACGCAACGCAGGCAGGCCTGAAGGTCCTGATGATCGATAGCCATCTTCCGCCTCATGCGGAGGGCAGCCATCATGGCGATACCCGCCTTATCCGCCATGCGTATGGCGAAGGCGAGCGCTATGTCCCGCTGGTGCTTCGCGCCCAGACGCTGTGGGATGAACTGGCGAAACAGACTGAAGATCGCATTTTCGAACGTACCGGCGTTATCAATCTGGGCCCGGCCCACTCTGGATTTCTCGCCGGCGTCGAACGCAGCGCGAAAGCCTTTAATCTTGACGTTGAGAAGCTGGACGCGGCGGCCATTACCTCGCGCTGGCCTGAAATTACCGTCCCGGAGGATTATATCGGCCTCTTTGAAGCCAACTCCGGTGTGCTGCACTGTGAAACGGCGATCAAAACCTGGGTCGATCTTGCCGCCAAAGCGGGCTGTGCGCAGCTGTTCAATTGCCCCGTAGAGGCCATCACGCATGATGCAAACGGCGTTACGGTGAAAACCGTAGACGGGGAATATTCGGCTTCCCGCCTGCTTATTAGCGCAGGAACCTGGGTTACCCGCCTGCTTCCGGACCTGCCGATCCAGCCGGTACGCAAGGTCTTCTCCTGGTTCCAGTCGGACGGGCGTTACAGCGCGCAAAATAAATTCCCGGCGTTTACCGGCGAGTTACCCAACGGCGATCAGTTCTACGGTTTCCCTTCCGAGAAGGACGCTCTCAAGATTGGAAAACACAACGGCGGGCAGGTCATCTCATCACCTGAGGAGCGCAAGCCGTTTGGCGCCTGCCCGCAGGACGGCTCAGAAGCCTTCTCGTTCCTGCGCAATATTCTCCCGGGCGTCGGCGGCCTGCTTTATGGCGCGGCCTGCACCTATGACAACACGCCGGATGAAGACTTTATCATTGATACGCTGCCGGGACATGACAACACCCTGCTGATTACCGGGCTGAGTGGCCACGGCTTTAAGTTCGCTTCGGTGTTGGGTGAAATCGCCGCGCAGTTTGCCCAGGGTATCACGCCGCAGTTTGATCTGACGCCGTTCTCACTCTCGCGTTTTAACGGATAATCGGCCACGGGCTCCGGCGGCATCGGGGCCCGTTTTCTTCGTACTCAATTGTGGGGCGTTATGCGCAGGATAGTGGATTTCCTCATCAATAACATTCGCGAACACTTTATGCTCTATATCTTATTGTGGGCGCTGCTCGCTATCGTTGATGTTATATACATTGTGTTTTATTGAAAGTGAAAATTGACGTTAACTGACGTTACTTTATGTTTATTTAAGGTTTTTTCTTCTGCTAAATACGTCTTGCACGAAGCCATTGAATTAATCTTGCTGTTTCTTTTCAAAATCGCTGAAATAAATAAAATAAAAATCAATAGTCAATTATTTCAGTTGCAATATCGCGTCTTCCCGTTCATTTTTACCTTTCGGTTAATTTGAAAATGGACATTCTGATGCAATTGCGTAACTCCTCCCGGCGCTACGGAATAATATCCATAAGTTTGCACTGGATATTTGCCATTGCCGTCTACGGTATGTTCGGACTTGGACTCTGGATGGTCACGCTCAGCTATTACGATGGCTGGTATCATCAGGCACCCGAGCTGCATAAAAGCATCGGGGTTCTGCTGATGCTGGGGCTGGTATTTCGCGTCATCTGGCGACATATTTCCCCACCGCCCGCGCCACTAAAGACATATGGAAAAATAACCCGCGTCAGCGCCGTTGCCGCGCATATTGCGCTCTACGCGCTGCTCTTCGCCATTCTGATCAGCGGCTATCTCATTTCAACGGCAGACGGCAAACCGATTAGCGTTTTTGGCCTGTTCGAGGTTCCGGCAACGCTCAGCGATGCCGGGGCTCAGGCCGATACGGCAGGCGTCGCTCACCTCTGGCTTGCCTGGAGCGTGGTGATCCTGTCCGTACTGCACGGGCTCGCCGCCCTTAAACACCATTTTATTGATAAAGACGATACGCTTAAGCGCATGCTTGGCCGCTCGTCAGTTGACTCTGGAGCATAAAATGAAAAAACACCTGCTGGGTATTGCCCTCGGTTCTCTGTTATTCACCACCGGTTCTGCCGTAGCGGCTGACTATAAAATTGATAAAGAGGGCCAGCACGCTTTCGTCAATTTCCGCATTCAGCACCTGGGATACAGCTGGCTGTACGGCACCTTTAAAGATTTCGACGGCACATTTACTTTTGACGAGAAAAATCCTGCGGCAGATAAAGTCAATGTGACCATTAATACGAACAGCGTCGACACGAACCATGCTGAGCGCGATAAACACCTGCGCAGCGCAGAGTTCCTCAACGTCACAAAATTCCCACAGGCCACCTTCACCTCCACGGAAGTTAAGAAAGACGGTGATAAATTGGCTATTACCGGGAATCTGACGCTGAATGGCGTAACCAAACCCGTTACTCTGGATGCGAAATTGATCGGTCAGGGCGACGATCCGTGGGGCGGAAAACGCGCAGGTTTTGAAGCGGCGGGTAAAATTCACCTGAAAGATTTTAATATCACAACGGATTTAGGCCCGGCGTCGCAGGACGTTGAGCTGGTTATTTCCGTTGAAGGTGTGCAGCAGAAGTCGTAATAGATTCGCCCGGCAGGCTTTCGCCGTGCCGGGCGTTATTATCATTCCGGGTCAGGAATACCCAGTTTGGTATTCAGACGGCCGCGTGATTTATTAAAAATCTTATTACCGTTTTCACGCCCCGCGCGACGACGACGCTGCTCTTCTTCCGGCAGGACGCTCTCTTCGCTGCACAGCTCGCTACAGCAGCCGTTAAACTTCTCGGCACAGGCCGGGCACTGAATAAACAGCAGGTGGCAACCGTCGTTTTTGCAGTTGGTGTGGGTATCGCACGGCGCGCCGCACTGGTGGCACTGGGCAATCACATCTTCTGAAATGCGCTCGCCCATGCGCTCGTCAAAGACGAAGTTTTTACCGATAAAGCGTACCGGTAAGCCCTGCTCACGGGCGCGGCGGGCGTACTCAATAATACCGCCTTCAATGTGCCAGACCTTGTTGAACCCATTGTGCTTCATCCACGCGCTGGCCTTCTCGCAGCGGATACCGCCGGTGCAGTACATAACGATTTTTTTATCCTTATGCTCCTGCATCATCTCCACCGCTTTAGGCAGCTGCTCGCGGAAGGTATCGGCCGGAATCTCCATCGCGTTTTCGAAATGCCCCACTTCGTACTCGTAGTGGTTACGCATATCAATGAACACGGCATCCGGATCGTCCAGCATCGCATTCACTTCCGCGGCCTTCAGATATTCGCCGACGTCCGCCGGGTTAAACTCAGGATCGTCAATACCGTCCGCCACGATGCGTTCACGCACCTTCATGCGCAGCACCCAGAACGATTTTCCATCGTCATCCAGGGCAATGTTCAGGCGTAAGCCGTTGAGGGCCGGATCGAAGCTATAAAGCGCGTCGCGGAACGCATTCACTTTGCTTTCCGGCACGCTAATCTGCGCGTTAATGCCTTCGCGGGCAAGGTAGACGCGGCCGAATACGTTCAGCGCCGTGAAGGCCTGATAAAGCGCATCGCGGGTCGCCTGCGGATCGTCGATGGTGAAGTATTTGTAGAAGGAGATGGTCGTGCGCGGTTCGGTTTCAGCCAACATGCGCGCCTTTAACATCTCATTCGAAACGCGGTTGTGTAACACTGGCATGGTGTACAAGTCCTGCAATCGTCAGAGAGAATCAAAATCGGTCGGCATCATATAGCAAACAAAACCAATTTACATCCACACAATTTACGCTACATTTCACACACCCTGATGAATCAGGCTTAACAATTGCCGTCGTCGTGCAGGTTTCGACGGCAGATATTTTGGCTACGTCTCAAAAAATGCGACAATAGCGAAACAGGACGTTTGAACACAGGAAAGACATGACCCAGTTACCAAAATTTACCGTCGCCCTTTTGCATCCCCGCTATTGGATGACCTGGCTTGGCATTGGCTTTTTATGGCTACTGGTACAGCTTCCCTACCCTGTTATCTTCCGGTTAGGTACATCATTAGGCCGACTCGCGCAAACGCTTATGAAGCGCCGCGCCCGCATCGCGTATCGTAACCTTGAGCTGTGCTTTCCGCAGATGAGCGAGGCGGAGCGCCATGATATGGTCTCGAAGAATTTCGAATCCGTCGGCATGGGTCTCATGGAGACCGGCATGGCGTGGTTCTGGTCGGACAAACGTATGGCCCGCTGGAGCAAGGTTACAGGCACCGGCATGGAGCCGGTGCATACGCTTCAGGCCAATCAGACCGGCGTGTTGCTGATCGGCGTCCATTTCCTGACGCTCGAAATCGGGGCGCGTATGTTTGGCATGCAAGCGCCCGGCATCGGGGTTTACCGTCCTAACGACAACCCGGTTATCGATCTCATCCAGACCAACGGCCGCATGCGCTCCAACAAAAGCATGATCGACCGTAAGGATCTGAAGGGCATGATCCGCGCGCTGAAGTCCGGTGAAGTGGTCTGGTATGCCCCCGATCACGACTATGGCCCCCAGGCCAGCGTCTTTGTCCCCTTCTTCGCCGTTGATGAGGCCGCCACCACGACCGGCACCTGGATGCTGGCGCGGATGTCCAAAGCCGCCATCGTTCCCTTTGTTCCCCGCCGTATGCCGGATGGCTCAGGCTACGAGCTGATGATGCTTGAGCCGGAACTCGCGCCGCCGCTGGAAGATGCGGAAACCACCGCACGCTGGATGAACGGCGTTGTGGAGAAGTGCATCATGCTGGCACCCGAGCAGTACATGTGGCTGCATCGACGCTTTAAAACGCGGCCAGAAGGCACGCCTTCCCGCTATTGATCCTCATGCGGCCCTCAGGGCCGCATGCTATTTTAGCTCTAAAAGCTCCCCCTCATTGCGGCAATCATAACCCAGGCGCATAATTAGCAGGCTTATTACTTCATGCCTCAGGTTCTCTGCACCTCACTATGCGGATTGTTATGACACTCTCAGATGCCCCCATAAACTGGAAGCGTAACCTCACGGTTGCGTGGCTTGGCTGTTTTCTTACCGGCGCGGCGTTTAGCCTGGTCATGCCTTTCCTGCCGCTCTACGTCGAACAACTGGGCGTGACGGGCCATAGCGCGCTCAACATGTGGTCTGGCCTGGTATTCAGCATCACGTTTCTCTTTTCCGCCATTGCCTCGCCCTTCTGGGGCGGCCTTGCCGACCGCAAGGGACGTAAAATCATGCTGCTGCGTTCGGCGCTGGGGATGGCGATAATCATGGCGCTGATGGGCGTGGCGCAGAACGTCTGGCAGTTCCTGATATTGCGCGCTTTGCTGGGCTTATTGGGCGGATTTATTCCCAACGCGAACGCCCTGATCGCCACGCAAATTCCTCGCCATAAGAGCGGCTGGGCGCTTGGCACGCTCTCAACCGGTGGCGTGAGCGGCGCCCTGCTTGGGCCGCTGGCGGGGGGATTACTGGCGGATAACTACGGCCTGCGCCCGGTCTTTTTCATCACCGCCAGCGTGTTGTTCCTGTGCTTCATCGTCACCCTGGTCTGCATCCGTGAAAAATTTACGCCCGTCGCCAAAAAAGAGATGCTTCACGCCAGAGACGTGCTGACCTCGCTTAAAAATCCCAGACTGGTGCTGAGCCTGTTCGTAACGACATTGATCATTCAGGTGGCAACCGGATCGATCGCTCCTATTCTCACCCTATACGTTCGCGACCTGGCGGGTAACGTCAGCAATATTGCGTTTATCAGCGGACTGATTGCCTCTGTGCCCGGCGTGGCGGCGCTGGTTAGCGCACCGAGACTGGGGAAATTGGGTGACCGGGTCGGCCCGGAAAAGATCCTGATCTGCGCACTGATCATTTCCGTCCTGCTGCTTATCCCCATGTCGATGGTGCACTCTCCATGGCAGCTGGGCGTGCTTCGCTTTTTGCTGGGCGCCGCCGACGGAGCGTTGCTGCCCGCCGTACAGACCCTGCTGGTCTACAACTCCACGAACCAGATTGCCGGGCGTATCTTTAGCTATAACCAGTCGTTTCGCGATATCGGTAACGTCACCGGGCCGCTTCTCGGGGCGGGTATTTCCGCCAGCTTCGGTTTTCGCGCCGTCTTTATCGTGACGGCAGGCGTGGTGCTGTTCAACGCGATTTACTCGTGGTTCAGTTTATCCCGCGCGTTACGGCCAGTGACGGAATAAGAAGAACGCCTGACGGCTTATTTTCGCATTCATACTTGCAGAATCTCATATTCAGCTATTCTTTCCCTGAAACCTTCTGGAAAACAGGGAGACACCAATGACCATGTACGCCACGCTGGAAGAAGCTATTGATGCCGCTCGTGAAGAGTTCCTTGCCGATAATCCCGGCGTTGAGGAAGAAGATGCTGACGTGCAACAACTTAATATCCAAAAATATGTTCTGCAGGATGGGGATATTATGTGGCAGGCCGAATTCTTTGCCGACGAAGGTGAAGAAGGAGAATGTTTGCCGGTCCTGAGCGGTGCAGGTGCGCAGGCCGTGTTTGATGGCGACTATGACGAAATCGAGTTACGCCAGGAATGGCTGGAGGAGAATACGCTGCACGAGTGGGATGAGGGCGAATTTCAGCTCGAGCCACCGCTGGATACGGAAGAAGGTCAAACCGCAGCCGATGAATGGGACGAGCGTTAATTTACGCTACTCGTACGGGCCGTGGCTGGCATCGATGGGCAGCAACAGCGTGTCGAAAATCAGCGAGAACGGCAGATCGAGCACCGTCAGGTAGCGCCATGCGGAATCACGGACATCCCATTTTACGCCCGGGTAGTACTGGTTGCCATGGCCCTGACCTGGAATAGTGCGGCTGATGATGCTGCCGCAGCCGCTCAGCAGGCATGCCATCATGACGACGATGATTATTTTCATCAGTAACCTCTAAAAAAATACCGGCCTCACAGCCGGTATTTTATCTGGCGGGTGGCGCTTTGCTTACCCGCCTTGCTTAACCGCTTACTTCGCCTTCAGCGCCAGCGGGTTCAGCTTCAGCTCTTTGTAGTAGTTCACCCACGAAGAGTACTTCTCCGGAGCGGACCATACGCGATAGTGAAGTCTTGCCATCGTGACCGGATCGCTCAGCAGCACCAGACGACGGTCGCGATTGAGTTTTTCCGGGGTCTCGTTAAGCGCCTGCTCAACGTGACGATCGCGGGCAATCTCCAGCACCTGGCTTGCGCGGTGGCGCGCGGTGGCCATTGCCGTCGCCAGAGCGTTGAATGACGGATTAAACACGGCGTGCATAAAGCCATCGTCCAGCGTGCGGTTACGGTTCTGCTCCAGATAGGTATCGGTATCCACCAGCACCTGCGGCGGAGAATACTCTTCCGGGATCAGGAACAGTTTCCAGCGTTTGGTACGCAGCCCTACCGTTGAACGGCTGGAGATCACGGACACAAACGGCGACAGGATAAGCGAGAAGACAATCGGCGCCAGCCAGAACAGGAAGCGCAGATCCAGCCAGGCCATTCCGGCCGCCCACACCAGGCCCAGCAGCAGCTGAGAGCCGTGGCGCATGAAGGCTTCACTCCACGGCGTGGAGTCGTCATCACGCTGCGGTGAGTTCCAGACCACTTCCCAGCCCAGGAACGCGCTGACCACAAACACGGTGTGGAACAGCATACGCACCGGCGCCAGCAGCACGGAGAACAGCACTTCCAGCAGCAGCGAAAGGGTGACGCGGAAGAATCCGCCGTACTCTTTCGAGCCTTTGCACCAGATCAGGATGATACTGAGCAGCTTAGGCAGGAACAGCAGCACCATGGTGGAAGCAAACAGCGCAATCGCCAGCTCCGGACGCCACTGCGGCCACACCGGGAACAGCTGGCGCGGTTGCAGGAAGTATTGCGGCTCCGTCAGGGCATGGACGACCTGCAGCGCAGTGGAGAGCGCGAGGAACATAAACCACAGCGGTGCGGAGAGATAAGACATTACGCCCGTCAGGAACACCGCACGGTGAACCGGGTGCATCCCTTTTACGAGGAACAGGCGGAAGTTCATCAGGTTACCGTGACACCAGCGGCGGTCGCGCTTGAGCTCGTCCAGCAGGTTCGGCGGCAGCTCTTCGTACGATCCCGGCAGGTCGTAAGCAATCCAGACGCCCCAGCCCGCACGACGCATCAGCGCCGCTTCCACGAAGTCATGCGACAGAATCGAACCGGCAAACGAACCCTCGCCCGGCAGCGGCGCCAGCGCACAGTGTTCGATGAACGGCTTCACGCGGATAATGGCGTTGTGGCCCCAGTAGTGTGACTCACCCAACTGCCAGAAGTGCAGACCGGCGGTAAACAGCGGGCCGTAAACACGGGTGGCGAACTGCTGGCAGCGCGCGTACAGGGTGTCCATGCCGGATGCTTTTGGCGAAGACTGAATGATCCCCGCGTTCGGGTTGGCTTCCATCAGACGCACCAGACCGCTCAGGCAGTCACCGCTCATGACGGAGTCAGCATCCAGCACGACCATGTAGCTGTACTGGTTACCCCAGCGGCGGCAGAAGTCATCGATGTTGCCGCTTTTACGCTTCACGCGACGGCGGCGGCGGCGGTAGAAGATCTGTCCTTCGCCCTGCACTTCTGCAATCAGCTCCATCCAGGCTTTTTGCTCTGCCACGCAGATATCCGGGTTGTAACTGTCGCTCAGGATGTAAACGTCGAAATGCGCCGCATTACCGGTTGCCTTTACGGACTCCCAGGTTGCACGCAGCCCCGCAAATACGCGGTCAACGTCTTCGTTACAAATAGGCATAATCAGTGCGGTACGGTGCTCGGGATTGAGGGGTTCATCCCCGACCGTTGACGCCGAAATGCTGTACTTGTCCCGTCCCATCAGCAGCTGCAGGAAGCCCATCAGCGCGGTCCAGAAACCGGCCGAGACCCAGCAGAAGAGGACCGCGAACAGCAGGAGAATGCCGCTCTGCAGGATATACGGCAGCAGCTGCATGAAGGAGACCCAGAGATCCTGGCCCATCATGTCCGTCGGGTTGATAAACGCCCAGCCCTGGTAAGGCAGAATGGTTTTCATATACCAGGTCGCGACAACCGTCTGCGCCAGCGTCAGAAGCAACAGGATATAACGGCGAATTGTCCCCACGGTACGCCATTTCTGTTCGGAGGCCTGCTCTTCTTTCGTCAGGCGCGACAGATAGCGCGGCGTGACGTCACGCCCGCGCAGGCGATCCCAGAAGCGGCCAACCGGGTTGGTGCGCCACGGATCGGGGAACATTGAGGAACGCGTCGCTTTCGGCATCGCCTGAAGCTGATCGCGTCCTTCGTCGTCTTTAATCAACTGCCCTTCTGCCAGCGAGTCCGGCCAGGCCTGCTCCAGACGCGCCTTGACTGACCCCAGCGGCGTATCATCATCACGGGAAAACTGACGATGTTCGCCATCCAGCGCGGTATGAACCGCGCGGATGTCGCTCTTAGGCAGCGCCGCTTTTTCGATATCCGTCAGCGGCATGGCATCAATATATTCAGATGTATTATTCATTGGCAGGTAGCTGGTAGCTCCAGGTTTCACTCAGCGGCTGATCTTCACTGACCAGCGCAGCACGCATTTCAGTGGTCTGTTTCGGATCTTTCACTTTCACGCGCAGGGTCAGACGCCAGCCTTTGGTTACCGGGTTGTAACGCACGGTGTTCTCTACGATTTCACCGTTGTCACCGATGCTGGCCTGGGCCGACACCGCAGTATCAGGAGACAGTTTCTTCATATCCTGGCCGGTGAAGTCCACGACAAACGCTACCGTACCGTCAGGCTGACGGATCAGGTTAGACTGCTTCACGTCACCCGTAGAGCGGCGAGTCTGCGTCACATACGCGTTATCCGGCGCATGCAGCTTATCTTCATCGCGGCTGAAGGTAATGGTGTACTTGAAGTTCATCTCTTTACCGGCTTCCGGCAGCTGATCCGGCGTCCAGTATGCGACGATGTTGTCGTTGGTTTCGTCGTTGGTTGGAATTTCAACCAGCTCTACCTTGCCTTTACCCCAGTCGCCTTTCGGCGTAACCCAGGCGCTTGGACGCAGGTCATAGCGGTCGTCGAGATCTTCAAAGCGAGAGAACTGACGGCCACGTTGCAGCAGGCCAAAGCCCTGCGGGTTTTCCATCGCAAAGCTGCTGACTGCCAGATGTTTCGGGTTATTCAGCGGACGCCAGATCCACTCACCGTTACCGGCATGAATAGACAGACCGTTGGAGTCATGCAGTTCCGGGCGGAAGTTGGTTGCCGGTGACGGCTGGTTCGGCCCAAACAGGAACATACTGGTCAGCGGAGCGACGCCCAGTTTGCCCACTTTGTCACGCAGGTAAACCTTAGACTGCACGTCAACAACCGTGTCACGACCAGGCATAATCACAAAGCGATAGGCACCGGTTGCGCGTGGGGAATCCAGCAGCGCATAAATAGTCAGACGTTTGTCCGTTGGTTTTGGACGCTCAATCCAGAACTCGCGGAAACGCGGGAACTCTTCACCTGATGGCAGCGCGGTATCAATAGCCAGACCGCGCGCAGAAAGCCCGTACACCTGCCCCGCGCCAATCACGCGGAAGTAGCTGGCGCCAAGCATGCTAACGATTTCGTCGTTTTTATCTTTGCTGTTGATCGGGTAAAGCACCTTGAAGCCTGCGAAGCCCAGGTCTTTCACCGTATCTTTGTCGTGCTGCACATTGCCAAAATTGAAGTAATCCGGGCTGTACTTGATCTTACGTACCGCGGTCGCCGTCACTTCATTGATGGCAACAGGCGTGTCGAAGTACATACCCTGATGATAAAATTCAAGCTTGAACGGGGTTTTAACGTTGTTCCAGTACGCTTTATCGTGGTTGAACTGGATCTGCTGATAGTCCGCATACTTCATGTCGCGGAAAACGGAGGGCAGGTTACTTTTCGGCGCTTCGTAGCTCTTGCCTGCCATCGATTTTGCCTGTTTTGCGACATCGTCGATGTTAAAGGCCAGTGCCGATGAGGTATACAGTGATAACACCACCGCAACACCCAACCAACGCATTTTCATCATCTGTGGTTTATGTTTCATAATAAGTAAGCACTTCCCCCTTTGTGTGCTTATATCGATCCGATCCATTTTAATGGAAACTCAGGCAATCCGACAACATAATCACTGCTTTGTTCAGCTGCTGGCTCATGGATTAAGCAAATGAAAGAACCCGTTATTCACTTTGCGTGCTTATCCTGGAGACAGTGTGTCGGTCTTGGTGTAGGGTTGGCGTCGAATGTAACCATTATGAGCCTTAGGGATAAGGCGAAAAGTCTGAGAATGCGCAACGTTATATGAGCACAACACCGATACAACGGGAATATTTCCTCGACTCGATCCGGGCATGGCTGATGCTATTGGGGATCCCCTTTCATATTTCACTGATTTACTCCAGCCACACGTGGCATGTTAATAGCCAGATGCCCTCCTGGTGGCTGACGCTGTTTAATGACTTTATTCACGCCTTCCGCATGCAGGTTTTTTTTGTCATCTCCGGCTATTTCTCGTACATGCTTTTTTTACGCTATCCGCTTAAGCGCTGGTGGAAAGTGCGCGTGGAGCGCGTAGGTATTCCCATGTTAACCGCCATACCGCTCCTGACGCTGCCGCAGTTCATTATGCTGCAATACGTTAAAGGCAAGGCGGAGAACTGGCCGAATCTGTCGCTGTATGAAAAGTACAACACGCTGGTCTGGGAGCTGGTGTCTCACCTCTGGTTCCTGCTGGTTCTGGTGGTGCTGACCACGGTCAGTCTGGTGATTTTCAGCCGCCTGCGCCGTCATCTCAGCACGACAGCAGACTCTTTCTTCGCTAACGTCACGCTGGGCAAACTGTCGGTGCTCTTCTTACTGCTGGGGATCGCTTATGCCGCGGTGAGACGCACGTTGTTTATCGTCTATCCACCAATACTGAGCGACGGCCTGTTCAATTTTGTGGTGATGCAGTCGCTGTTCTACATTCCGTTCTTTTTAATTGGCGCGCTGGCCTTTATTCATCCGAGGCTTAAAGCGCTGTTTACCACCCCGTCACCGTGGTGCGCGGTGGGTGCGGCCATCGCGTTTGCGGCCTACCTGCTGAACCAGCGCTACGGGAGTGGCGACGCCTGGATGTATGAAACGGAAAGCGTGATCACCATGCTGTTGGGCTTATGGATGGTGAACGTGGTGTTCGCGCTCGGCCACCGTTTGCTGAACTTTAAGTCCAGCCGCGTGACCTACTTCGTCAATGCCTCACTGTTTATCTATCTGGTGCACCACCCGTTGACGCTGTTCTTCGGGGCATACATCACGCCGCATATCGCATCCAACACGCTGGGCTTTTTTACCGGGCTGGTGTTTGTGGTGGGGATTGCCGTGGTACTCTACGAGATCCATCTGCGGATCCCTCTTCTGCGCTTCCTGTTTTCAGGAAAACCTCAGCCGAAAGCCGCCTGAGCAGCGCGGCGCACTCACGGTGCGCCGCCTTCGCTTCAGCTCTCCAGCTCTTGTCTGCGCTGAGTCAAAAGCCGCTGATAAAGATGCGTGGTGTCTTCATCGAAGCAGACAAAAATCACCTTCTCTGGCAGCGGTTTAAGCGACAAATAGCGGTAAACCGTTTCGACGGCGATGGTCGCCGCTGCCGCCTTAGGATATCCATACACGCCGGTGCTGATGGCCGGGAACGCCATCGTTTTATAGCCGTTGTCGGCGGCAAGCCGCAGACAGTTTCGGTATGCCTCCTCCAGAAGGCTCGCTTCATGCTGGTCTCCGCCGTGCCACACGGGCCCGACAGCATGAATCACCGCTTTGGCAGGAAGGTTGCCCGCCAGCGTAATCACCGCATGGCCCGGTGGGCATTCACCCTGTTGCTGACGCACCATTTTACAGGCTTCCAGTAACTGCGGTCCGGCAGCCCGGTGAATAGCGCCGTCTACGCCTCCTCCCCCCATCAGGGAAGGATTGGCCGCATTGACGGTGACATCGACATGAACTGTCGTAATATCGCCATGAATAACTTCAATTTGCGGTTTCATAAAGCCCCTCTGCTGCCCGCCTTTTTTATAAGTGTATCGCAGAGGGGTTATTGAGAAAAACGATAGGCATAAAACCGCGCCCACCGGCGGGCGCTCACGGGTATTAACGGTACTGGATCTGAACAACCGCGAGCGTTTTTTCAGGATTCAGGTACGTCATATTCACTGTCGCCAGGCCGGAAGCCGTCGCCTTGCCGTCCAGCGCGTCGCCGTAACTCACCATACGCGTTTGCATACGATTTTTTTCCGGACACGACACCGCCAGCTGCCGCTGCTGCTGGGTAACTTCGCAAGGGTCAGCAACGATTGCGCCGCGAAAGTGAATAACGCCGCCCTGCGCGAGCGTGGCCGAATAAGCTGGAGCGATAAATGCCGAAACAAGCAGGCCCAGACCTGAAATAAGATGTGCAAAAGAGTGGGTCACGATATGTACTCCTCAATGAAAATCGTCCATGAGGGGCAAACGCGCTTCATTATGCAAACGAAGGCTGACGTTACGGAACCTAACAACGCAGTTCCTGATAACAGCTTAGTTCAACGGCAAATATTCACAATGCATTGATTTCATGAATATTTACAGCGCACCCCCGGCTGGCGACCACTGCTGTGATAAATGAAGCGCTTTTCCATCCGTGACGGTGACAACGATGTTGATCGTGTCTTCCGCAGAAATAGTTAAACTCAACCGCGTTAAATCAATCGGCTGATTAGCGGGAATAAAAAGGGTATTTTGCTGTCGCGAAGCACTTTGCCCACTCTGCCCTTCCTTCAAAGAGAGGATCTGGACCTGACAATCACACGGTTCCGTCAAAATGACCTGCGGAATAATGGTCGTCATATTTCCCTGCTGTGACGTTTGAAAGGTTATCTGGCCGGAAAGCGCGGCAAGGAGAATGAAGGTATTCATGAGGAACTCCCGAAAAAAAACAGGGCATCGGCCCTGTTTTTTTGTAGTACAGATTTCAGTATCAGTACTGATGCGCTGTCGCGTGGTTACCAAAGCCGATCTGGGTAACGTTGACGGTGGAGTTAGACGCCGTCTGGTCTACGAGCGCACCGTTAAGGCCGCCGTACTGGCTAACATTCATAACGGATTTTTTGCTGTTCCACTGATCGAGTGTCGCACTGTTGCCAAAGCCGTTCTGGGTCAGGTTGATTTTGCTGTCGTCAGAACCCTGACCGACATCAGCCCCGTTACCGCCACCGGTCTGGCTAATATTAAGAACGGAATTTCTGGCATCTGTCTGCAACGCCAGCGCGGAGTTACCGCCACCGTTCTGATAAATATTCAGGGTTGAATTTGGACCACTGTTTCCGCCCTGGCCATGACCGTGTCCATGACCCCATCCGCCCTGATTAATGATACCAGCCATAGCACTACCAGAAACGACGATTGCTGCAAGTGCTGCCACTTTGATAAATTTCATGGTAAACCCCCATCGGATTGATTAACGTCGTCGCGAAATAGCTAGCGCTGAATAACGCGAATTGCCATCTGCGACTGTTTCTGCACTACAACTGCGGTTTTCTGCGTACCGTACTGCGTAATATTTGCTCTATTACCCGACCCTTTCTGGATAATTTTCGCACTATTACCATATCCATCCTGCGTAATACCTGCATCGTTCCCGTTACCGCTCTGATCGATCCAGGCAATATTGTAAGTCCCTGATTGATCAACTCTCGCTCTGTTGCCTGCCCCATCCTGAGAAATGACGGACAAGAGTTTCGAACCTTCCTGGCGAAGCTGAGCGTCATTAAATACACCCTGTTGACCAATAATGGCTGCCTGATTTAATGATGAATAACTTAATTCATTAACCGCAAAATTATATTCAGCGTTTGCTAAATCTGAATTCGCGGCGGTTACAAATCCAGGCGCACCCAGTAATGTAAACATCAAAAATAACGATGTGTTTTTCATGTTGTCACCCTGGACCCGGCTACCTGAAAACACCCTGATCGTATTTCGTATTAAACGACTCGTTTTTGTTAACGCGTCGTTACGGTGAAGAGTATGTCCGCTGAAACATTTTAAATATCTCACCCGCGCGGCTTATTTTTATTTTTCAGGTCACCACAAAGTTGTAATTTGCACCATAAAAGGCATGACACAGGGCGCTTTTATTTTTTATGAAATATTTATGCGCGACATGTTGTACAACGGCGAGACAGCCGTCCATGTCCCTTCCCGCGTTGTTTAAGCGTAACGCCAGGATGAGATTTTCTTCAGGGCGTGACACAAGGCGAGTTTTCTTAAGCCAGAAAAACCAGAACGGCATGACTTAGAAAGTATCAGTTACTCATACCTGGGTACAAACTAAAAAAAATAATAAATACTTATAAATATTAACTGGTTAATTATATTTGTATGATTTTTAAAATCTATGCACTACTATTTCCATGTACAACTTTCATATCAAATAGCAACATTCAAAATCTGCAATTTTCACAAATTAATATTGATTTTTACATCTTGTTACATGATTAACACTTGCTTTAAAATTCGTAAAAGCTAGATTGAAATTAGATGTACGAAATTGGTTTTATATTTACCTCCCTGTGGAGGTTATGTTCTGATTCTACACACAGCAGTGCAACATCTGTCAGTACTTCTGGTGCCCTCTTCTTTACAGAGAGGGCGGCTGTCAGGTGCCAAAAATAAGTGGGGTTTCATCATGTATAATGAAGTCCATAGTTTACATGGTCATACATTACTGTTGATCACAAAACCTTCTCTGCAAGCGACAGCTTTATTACAACATTTAAAGCAATCTCTATCAATGAACGGGAAATTGCATAATATTCAACGTTCTTTTGATGATATTGTGCCTGGCAGCATCATTCTGTTTGATATGATGGAAGCCGATAAAAAGCTTATCCATTACTGGCAAGATAACTTAAGCAGGAAAAACAATAATATCCGCGTGTTATTATTGAATACGCCTGATGAATATCCTTTCAGAGATATTGAAAGCTGGCCGCATATCAATGGCGTGTTCTACGTCACTGAAGAAGAGGTTCGGGTGGTAGATGGTCTGCAAGGCATATTGCGCGGCGAATGCTATTTCTCGCAAAAGCTGGCCAGCTACCTCATCACGCACTCCGGAAATTACCGCTATAACAGTTCGGAATCAGCGCTGCTCACCCACCGTGAGAAAGAGATCCTGAACAAATTACGCATTGGTGCTTCAAATATTGAAATCGCCCGTTCGTTATTTATCAGCGAAAATACGGTAAAGACGCACCTTTATAATCTTTTCAAGAAGATAGCTGTTAAAAACCGAACTCAGGCGGTTTCATGGGCAAACGATAACCTCAGGCGTTAATCACATGAAGCGCACGTTGAGTTGGATCGCCGCAGCGAGTCTCCTGCTCGCTGCAGGGAACCTGCAGGCCGTTGAGGTCGAAGTTCCCGGATTGTTAACTGACCACACTGTCTCATCGATCGGGCACAGTTTTTACCGGGCCTTCAGCGATAAATGGGACAGTCCCTACACGGGTAATTTAACAATCAACGAGCGGCCCAGTGCACGATGGGGAAGCTGGATAACCATAACGGCCAATCAGGACGTTATTTATCAAACGTTTTTATTCCCCTCGAAAACAGACTTCGAAAAAAACGTAGCCTTAGCACTGGCTCAAACTGAAGACGCTATTAATCGCCTGCAAATAGATAAAGCCCTATTAAGCACCAGCGATTTAGCAAAAGATGAGTTCTAGCGAACCGATATGCGGAGGCTGTCATGCGTATTGCATATGCAGTTGTTTCGATCATGCTTATTGCTCCCCTGAGCTGGGCCGGAAATATGACCTTCCAGTTCCGTAACCCTAACTTTGGCGGTAACCCCAATAACGGTGCCTTTCTGCTGAATCAAGCTCAGGCACAAAACTCCTATAAAGATCCGAGTTTTCAGGATTTTACCGTTGATACCCCTTCCGCACTGGATAACTTCACCCAGGCTATCCAGTCGCAGATTTTAGGGGGATTGCTGACCAACATTAATACCGGCAAACCCGGCCGAATGATGACCAACGACTTTATCGTCGACATCGCCAACAGGGACGGACAGCTCCAGTTGAATGTGACCGATCGTAAAACCGGAAAAACTTCCACCATAGAGGTTTCCGGCCTGCAAAATAATTCAACTGACTTTTAAACAATAGCTAAATAAGGACAACGACCATGCAGCGCTTCCTGATATTTGTTGCAGTGTGCTTATTGAGCGGTTGTTTAACTGCTCCGCCTAAAGAAGCTGCAAAACCCACATTAATGCCGCGGGCTCAAAGTTACCGTGATTTAACCCATTTGCCTTCACCTACGGGCAAGATATTTGTCTCGGTATACAACATTCAGGATGAAACCGGACAATTTAAACCTTATCCGGCAAGTAACTTCTCCACCGCGGTGCCGCAAAGCGCCACCGCCATGCTGGTAACTGCACTTAAAGATTCGCACTGGTTTATTCCGCTGGAACGCCAAGGGCTTCAGAACCTGTTAAATGAACGAAAAATCATTCGTGCCGCGCAGGAGAATGGCACCGTTGCGGACAATAACCGGATGCCTCTGCAGTCTCTGGCCGCCGCAAACGTGATGATTGAAGGGTCGATTATCGGTTACGAGAGCAACGTGAAATCGGGTGGCGTGGGCGCGCGCTACTTCGGTATCGGCGCAGATACCCAGTACCAGCTCGACCAAATTGCGGTTAACCTGCGCGTCGTAAACGTCAGTACCGGTGAAGTGCTCTCTTCGGTCAACACCAGCAAAACGATTTTGTCTTATGAAGTTCAGGCTGGGGTATTCCGCTTCATCGATTACCAGCGCCTGCTGGAAGGAGAAATTGGCTACACCTCTAACGAACCGGTCATGATGTGTCTGATGTCAGCCATTGAAACCGGCGTGATCTTCTTAATCAACGATGGTATCGATCGCGGGCTGTGGGATCTGCAAAACAAAGCGGACGTGCAGAACCCGATCCTGGTGAAATACCGTGATATGTCGGTGCCTCCGGAATCCTGACGGGCAGCGCATAAAAAAAGGCGAGATGATTATCTCGCCTTTTTTTTATTCACTCACCGCGGTGATGTTTTGCGTTTTTTCCCGTCGCGCCGCCAGCCAAAGACCGCTGTTCTTCATGGCGTAGCCAAACAGCAGCCCCAGCGCCAGGGAAGGAACCACCAGCTTCCAGTCCCCCTGCCCGGCAAAGGTTGCGCAGGCCCCCATAAAGGTTCCCGGCACAAACGACAGCAGCAGATGCTTCGCCTGGATGCACATCAGGAAGGCGACGACACCCGTCATGACGTACCCCAGCATCTCCAGATGCGGCGCCAGCGCGCTGCCTTTCATGATGACCAGAGCCCAGATAACGCCGCTCATAAGCGTGCAGCCTGAGATAAAGAGCCCTTTCAGCCCGCCCTGAGGACAGGCGAAATAGGCCGTGCAACCCAGGAAGCCAGCCCAGCTTAACAGACCGAGAGACACCGCTAGCCATCCCCAAATACCGGAGAGGATGCCCGTCGTGATTGCAATACAAAGTAATATGTTCATGGCGCGCATCTTAGCAGAAGCGCGCCATAGAAATGAGATCAGAAGCACATTACGTGCAAGTTGAAATGTATCGTTGCAGGATTTTTGTGATTTACATCACTCCTCGCTCTCTTCTTCCAGCTCGTCCCACATTGCTGCGATGGCGTCACGCGTCAGCGGGGCCAGCGTTCGCCAGAACGGAGAGGTGGCATGAGCTTCCACTTTACCCAGGAAGGTCCCCACCCACGGCAGCAGATATGTTTCGAAGAGGATCCCGATGGCCTCATTTTCATCGTCGCCAGCGTTGTCTTCGATCCAGGACGCGGCCAGCAGCAGCGTACCGATATGATCGGCTGGGGTATCGCTCAGCGGCATCCCGCGTTCTGAAAGGAATGCCCGCACTTCCGCTTCGGTCGCGCCTTCCTGCCAGGCGGAACGATACGGCGACACGCGGCACTCTTCGCCCACGAACAGAGCATTGTAGTCCGTCGAGATCTGCTGCATATCGCAGCTTTTCTGCAGGCGCTCCAGTAACTCATCCTGTTCCAGCGGCCAGTTCTGCGCCAGTTTACCTTCGCGAATCAGCGTAAACAGCGGCACCAGCAGCGGGTCCTGCGGCTGGCGGTAATACAGGGAGCCCAGCACGCGGCAAAGGATGGAAAATTCATTCATTGTTTTATTCCGTTATTCAATTAAAGATCGGCAAATTCATCAATCGGCGCCATGCCGCGCGACTCGAGGAAATCAAGCATACGACGCGGCGTGACGTTCAGGATGCGTTCTTCCGGGAAATCCACATCCTGCAATATTTTCAGGCACTCGCTAAAATCCCCCAGCGTGAAGGCCGTGTGCGAATCAGAGCCCAGCGCCACCATGCCACCCGCATCACGCACGGCGGCAGCCACTTCGCGACAGTTGGCTTCACTGCCTTTACGCGAGTGCACGAACGAGGAGTTATTAATCTCCAGCGCCACGCGGTGTTTCGCCGCGGCCTGCGCCACGGCCTGAATATCAATCGGGTATTTCGGATTGCCCGGATGGCTGATGATGTGCACATTGCCGCTGGCAATAGTGGCAATCATCGCCGCGGTATTGGTCTCTTTATCCTGCGGCGGGAAAACCGGCTCATGGAAACCGGCAAGAATCAGATCTAAGGAGGTCAGCATCGGGCCGGTACAGTCAATTTCACCGTCGGTGTTTTTGATGTTCGCCTCAATGCCGCGCAGTATCCCAATGCCGTCCACCAGACGTGGCCAGATACGCATATTCACAAAATGCCAGTAGTGCGGCGCATCCGCCATATCCGGGCCGTGATCGGTTATCGCGAACAGCTTGATGCCCTTAAGCTTCGCCTGGGCAATATAATCATGGAGGTTGCTATACGCGTGGGTGCTGGCGACGGTGTGCATATGCAGGTCAACGGGATACATCTTTCTCTCCTCTGCGTTTTTTCCAAAGGATAGCAGTTATCAGCGGCGAATATTAGCAAAAACCCGGCGAACGCCGGGTTTCTCTCAGTAGCCGCGCTGTCGGTCGACCTGTCCGGTGACCGGGTTACCCTTCTCTATTTCACCGATCGTGTGCGAGATATAGGCCACCGCCTCGGCAGGTCGCGTCACGGCGGCAACGTGCGGAGTCATTGCCACGCGCGGGTGTCGCCACAGCGGGCTTTCCTCCGGCAGCGGCTCACGGCTGTAGACATCCAGCATGGCGCCTTTAAGCTTCCCGCTATCCAGCGCCTTCAGCAGATCCGGCTCGACCAGATGCACGCCGCGCGCCAGGTTCATCAGGTAGCTCTGGTCGTTCAGCTGGTTGAGCAGGCCTTCATTGATAATCCCCACCGTTTCCGCCGTATTGGGCAGCAGGTTAATCAGCACACGCGTGCCGTTCAGGAAGACCGGAAGCTCATCCGTTCCGGCAAAGCTCTCAACGCCCGGATAGTCTTTACGGCTGCGGCTCCAGCAGCGCAGCGGGAAGCCCCACGGCGCGAGCGCTTCAGCCACTTTCGAACCCAGCACGCCTGCGCCGAGGATACCAACGGTAAACGCTTCGCGCGGATATTCAGGCAGCGGCTCCCAGCGGGATTGCTGCTTAAGCGCCTGATAGTCATCAAAACGGCGGAACCAGTGCAGCACCTGGCTGACTGCATATTCCTGCATTTGCTGGCCCATACCGGTATCTTCCAGGCGGAACAGAGGAATATCTTCCGGCAGCATTTCAGGGTGTGCTTTCAGCTTGCTCAGAATGGAATCCACCCCGGCCCCGAGCGCGAACACGGCCTTCAGCTTACGGCCCTGGAGCATTTCTACCGGCGGATGCCAGACCAGCGCGTAGTCAGCATGTTCGTTATCGCCCCGCTTCCACTCACGAACGCGAGCGCCCGGCAGTGCCGCAGAAAGTGCCTTAATCCAGTAAGCCGTATCAAAAGTGGGGTGATAGAAGAGTATATCCATAGTCAATCCTGCCTTTTATTGCGCTGATTTATTTTGCTTTTTAACTGGACGGTCAGCATAGCAAATTTCTTGCGCGACCGTGTTGTTGATAAAAAAGACGCTTTCAGCACATTTAAGAATCATGTTGCCTGAAGTTTGTCTAAACGCGCTAAATTACTGAAAAAGTGGGTTGACGGCAGTTCGGCTTTTCCTTACATTAGCGCCCGTCCCAGCAACAACGGGATGACAATATGGTGAGGTGTCCGAGTGGCTGAAGGAGCACGCCTGGAAAGTGTGTATACGGCAACGTATCGGGGGTTCGAATCCCCCCCTCACCGCCATATTTTAAGAAGAGCTCGCATGAAAATGCGGGCTTTTTTTTCGCATGTTGCACGCCTGCGGGGGGATGAGAACCCCCGACCGGGGTTCGACAACTGGCGCAGCCAGTTGGACAGACTGTGAGCAAAGCGAACAGGCTGCCCGCAGGGCGAGCGAAGCGAGTCAATCCCCCCCGGTGCTATATTCAGCTCGGTGCGGCCTGAGACCCTCACCCTAACCCTCTCCCCAAAGGGGCGAGGGGATCGTTACTCCTCCACCATCCGCGCATACTCTTCGGTAAGAAAATCCACCAGCGTTCTGACGGACGGCAGCAAACCTCGCCTGGAAGGATAAACAGCGTGAATCACTTCCCGTCGGGGTTCCCATGCGTCAAGCACCCTTACCAGTTCCCCGGATGCCAGCTGATCCTTGACCATCAAAATCGGCAGCTGCACCACGCCCACCCCCGCCATCGCCGCTTCACGCAGCGCCAGCATGTCGGTGGTAATAAAGCGCGGCGTGTAATGAATCGCGGCTTTCGCTCCCTCCGGCCCGCTCAGCTCCCATCTGTGCAGCTGTTTTCCCACCCCCATGCTCAAACCCGGCCACTCGCTAAGCTCAGAGGGCACGGCAGGGTGACCCATCCGCTCAATCAGCGCAGGGCTCGCCACCAGGCAGTGTCCCCTGTCTGCCAGCACTCTTAACACCAGGTCGCTGTCATCAAACGGACGTGGACGAACGCGGATCGCCACGTCGATGCCCTCACCTACCAGATCAACCCTTCGGTTTGTGGCCTCAAGCTGAAGATTGATCCCCGGATAGCGCGCCATAAACCGCGCCAGCATGGGCCCCACGTGCACGTGCAGCAAGGTGACCGGACAAGTGATCCTGACCACGCCGCGTGGCTCGGCCTGCAACGCCGCCACCGCCTCTTCCGCAGCTTCGGCCTCTACCAGCATGGCTTTACAGTGCTGATAGAACGTCTGCCCCACTTCTGTCACGGTAAACTGCCGGGTGGTACGCTGGATCAAACGCACGCCAAGGCGCTCTTCCAGTTGGGCAATCCGGCGGCTCAGTTTTGACTTGGGCTGATCGAGCGCCCGACCCGCCGCCGCAAATCCACCATGGTCCACCACCTTCACAAACCACGCGAAATCATTGAGATCCTGCATACGCCCTCATCGTTCCATATTCAGAACAGTGAATGTCATTTTCACTATCTACCGGGATATTAACCCTGAATATAAGCTAATTACATCAACAGAACATCAGGAGTTCATCATGAAAAACGTAACAGGCGTTTATACCGCACCTCGTCCGCACTGGGTCGGTGACGGTTTCCCGGTTCGTTCAATGTTTTCTTACCAGACGCACGGCGAGCCGCTGAGCCCGTTTCTGCTGCTGGACTATGCCGGACCGTACACCTTCCCGGCGGACGGCGCGAAACGCGGCGTGGGCGAGCATCCTCATCGCGGCTTTGAAACGGTGACCATCGTTTACGCCGGCGAAGTAGAGCATCGCGACTCCACCGGCAGAGGCGGCGTTATTGGCCCCGGCGACGTGCAGTGGATGACGGCGGGCGCAGGCATCCTGCACGAGGAGTTCCACTCCAGCGCCTTCGCGCAGAAAGGCGGTGAACTAAAAATGATGCAGCTGTGGGTCAACCTGCCCGCCAAAGACAAAATGGCGACGCCCGGCTACCAGAGCATCACCAAAGCGGATATCCCGGTGGTCACGCTGCCGGATAACAGCGGCACGCTGCGGGTCATCGCCGGTCGCCATGAGGACGTGACGGGCCCGGCCCATACCTTCTCACCGCTGAACGTCTGGGACATCGCGCTTAACCAGGGCAGCCATCTGACGCTCAACCAGCCCGAAGGCTGGAGCACGGCGCTGGTGGTACTTGAGGGCAGCGTAACGGTGAACGGCACCACGCCAGCGGGTGAAGCGCAGCTGGTTGTGCTAAGTCAGAGCGGTGAAAAGCTGCATCTGGAAGCGAACAGCGACGCGAAATTGCTGCTGATGGCCGGTGAGCCGCTGAATGAACCGATAGTGGGCTACGGCCCGTTTGTGATGAACAGTAAAACCGAGATCGCGGAAGCCATTCGTGATTTCAACTCCGGCCGCTTTGGCCAGATCTGAACGTAATTAAGGAGCGCAATATGTCTACCCCTGCAAACTTCAACGGTGCACGTCCCGTCATTGACGTAAATGATGCCGTCATGCTGCTTATCGACCACCAGAGCGGGCTGTTCCAGACCGTCGGCGACATGCCCATGCCGGAGCTGCGCGCCCGTGCGGCGGCGCTGGCAAAGATCGCCACGCTGGCGAAGATCCCGGTGATCACCACCGCCTCCGTTCCACAGGGACCGAACGGCCCGCTTATCCCGGAGATCCACGCCAACGCGCCGCATGCGCAGTATGTGGCCCGCAAAGGTGAGATCAACGCCTGGGATAACCCGGAATTCGTGGCGGCGGTAAAAGCTACCGGTCGCAAGACGTTAATTATTGCAGGCACGATCACCAGCGTCTGCATGGCCTTCCCGTCCATCAGTGCGGTGGCGGACGGATATAAAGTGTTTGCGGTGATTGATGCCTCCGGCACCTACAGCAAAATGGCGCAGGAGATCACCCTGGCCCGCGTGGTCCAGGCAGGCGTGGTGCCGATGGATACCGCCGCTGTGGCCTCTGAGATCCAGCGAACCTGGAACCGTGAAGATGCGGCTGAATGGGCTGAGGTATACACCCACATCTTCCCGGCCTACCAGCTGCTGATCGAAAGCTACGGCAAAGCGCAGGAGGTGGTGAAAAACAGCGAAGTTCTCGATTCGCAGCGTTAATCCTGCGCTGTACGACATAAGCTGATTAAGGCTTAACCGAACAAGCACGAATGCAGAAAATCTGCTTGACCGCTTTCGCGCAACTCCCTATAGTAGCGCCCCGTTGCCCCCCAAGCGGTCAGGCAGCAAAACAATATGGTGAGGTGTCCGAGTGGCTGAAGGAGCACGCCTGGAAAGTGTGTATACGGCAACGTATCGGGGGTTCGAATCCCCCCCTCACCGCCATATTTGAAGAAGAGCTCGCATGAAAATGCGGGCTTTTTTTTCGCATATTGCACGCCTGTGGGGGGATGAGAACCCCCGACTGGGGTTCGACAACTGGCGCAGCCAGTTGGACAGACTGTGAGCAAAGCGAACAGGCTGCCCGCAGGGCGAGCGAAGCGAGTCAATCCCCCCCGTAGCCATATGCAACTCGGTGCGGCCTGAGACCCTAACCTTCTCCCCAGGAGCTGAGGGTTCCCCACAAATTAATGCTAGCACTGAACAATCCCCTCGCCCCTTTGGGGAGAGGGTTAGGGTGAGGGAAACATACGGCTGTGGTGGTCATTCCGTTCACTTTATGTTCCCTGCTACTCTGTAACGACATGACCGGTGAACGTGCCAGGGTGGCTCAGTCGCCACCACCCTGGCGACCCGGGCTCCCGGCGGTAAATCGCCGCTTCGCGGTGCCCTCGGCTTATTCCTTCCGGCTTATCGGGTACGGGCGGAGGTAACGTCCCTGTAAAGCCCGCCCTCTCGGCGCATCCCTGCGCCTCGCCCCGGCCGGAAGGCAAACGCCTCAGCGATTTACAGCCGGACCAGAGCATCGCTGAAAGCCTTAAATCGTTCTGAAACAACGTTAATGCTTCTGCTTAAAAATTACTGGGGATCTCTCACCCCCAGGCGAGAGGGAATAAAATGCACATAAAACAAAGCCCGGTTTCCCGGGCCTTGAACACAACAGCAAACTCAGTAATACGCTTGCAGCGTGCGCTGACAGAGCGCCGAACGCACGCAGTCCTCTTTGGTGAAACGAACCACCCCAATCATCTCATCTTCCTCAAAACGTGACATGGCGTCGCTCAGTCCGGACTTCACGCCCGACGGCAGGTCACACTGGGTAATATCGCCGTTGACGATAACCGTCACGTTCTCCCCGAGGCGCGTTAAAAACATCTTCATTTGCGCAGCGGTCACGTTCTGAGCCTCGTCAAGAATAACGACCGCATTTTCAAATGTACGTCCGCGCATATAGGCGAACGGCGCGATTTCCACCTTGCCAATCTCTGGTCGCAGGCAGTACTGCATAAAGGATGCACCCAGTCGCTTCACCAGCACGTCATAGACGGGTCTGAAGTACGGAGCAAACTTCTCCGAAATATCGCCGGGCAGGAAGCCGAGATCTTCATCAGCTTGCAGTACAGGACGGGTAACAATAATGCGCTCCACGTCCTTATGGATCAGCGCTTCCGCTGCTTTGGCTGCACTGATCCAGGTTTTCCCGCATCCGGCTTCACCGGTTGCAAAGATGAGCTGTTTACTCTCGATAGCATTCAGGTAGTGCGCCTGAGCCTCATTGCGCGCCACAATTGGAGAATTATCACGGCTGTCTCTGGCCATGCCAATTGCTTCTACGCCACTCATCTGCACAAGCGAGGTGACCGATTCTTCTTCACGCTGTTTATGGCTACGTGAGTCCCGTCTCAGCACACGTTTTGCTTCGCGACGAGCTTTGATCACTGCTTTTTGTCTTCCCATGGATAGCACCTTGAGTTGTTGGTATTCATCACACGCGCCAGCTTCGGCACGATTATGCGCACGAACATCAGAGGGTTGGCTTCCTTGTAAGCCATTGCTTGCTTTATCAGATGACGATACAGAACGGCTACGCGCACCGGTCTGCACGTCGGTCGAATCAGATTCTTGAGGTGTGGGGGAGAATTTAGTGGTGAGGAAATCGCTGCCGGAGTCTGAGCCTCCGCGCCGGGTGCTGCGGTTGTTATGTTTACCTTGTCCAGTACAGGACGCAACCATTCGCGATCTCCATAGTGATTCAGCATCACTGCCGGGAACTACCGCTGTCTTATCTTAAGTACATCAGGAGTTATCATAAATGCAACATTTATTTTACCTGAATGCAACTTTTAAGACTGTTCCTGCAGCGGAATCAGTCTTATATATGAATATTACAGAAATATAACAATAAGATAGTCATATGAAAAAATAATGTCCCCGCGAACTATCGCAGGGACGATTATCAGGCTTCCATCAGACCTTGTGCGAGATACGCGCCAGCATCGCGCGCGCCGGGCAGGGCAAAGAAATAGCCGCCGCCGATGGGCTTAATGTACTCTTCCAGCGCTTCGCCGTTTAACCGCTTCTGCACGGTCAGGAAGCCTTTCTCCAGATCGTGCTGATAGCAGACGAACAGCAGCCCCATATCAAGCTGGCCGGAATTGGTCACGCCCAGCGAATAGCTGTAGCCACGGCGCATCATCAGGCTGGACTGCGTCTCTTTGGTGCGCGGGTTGGCAAGGCGAATATGGCTGTCGAGCGCGATAACGTCGCCATCCGGGTCGTTCGCGTAGTCCGGCACATCATGCTCGTGCTTCATGCCCAGCGGCGCCCCGCTCTGCTTGTCGCGGCCAAAAATCGTCTGCTGCTCTTTCAACGGCGTGCGGTCCCAGAACTCCACGTGGAACTGAATAATGCGCACAGCCTGGTAGCTGCCGCCCACCGCCCATGCGGGTTCCCGCTGATCTGCCGTCACCCACACCACGTCTTTCATCAGCGCCGCATCGCTGCTGTCCGGGTTGGCCGTGCCGTCCTTAAAGCCCAGCAGGTTAACCGGCGTCTCTTTGCCTTTGCTGAGGGCGGCGTGGTCAGAGATAAACCCTTCCCGCTTCCAGCGCACGCTCAGCAGATCCGGCGTGTGCTTGATGATATCGCGCAGGGCGTGGATCACCGTGTCCTGAGTATTGGCACAAATCTGCAGGAGCAGATCGCCGTGGCACAGCGCAGCGTCGAGGGAGTCATTCGGGAAGCGCGTCATCTTCTGCAGCGCGTTCGGCTTCTGTTTTGCCAGGCCGTAGCGGCCGTCAAACAGCGACTCCCCTACCGACACGGTAATGGTCAGGTTATCCGGCGCGATAAACGCCCCGAGGATACCGGAATCCATCGGCGGCAGGCGCGGGTTCGGCGTATCCGGTGCCGGCCCGCCCGCGGTAAGAAACGCGATGCGCGCCGTCAGCAGGCGGAACAGACGCTCCAGATCCGCCTTATCGCTGGCCAGCGAATCAAAGGCCACCAGCATCATGGAAGCCTGCTGCGGCGTGAGAATACCCGCCTGGTGCGCGCCATAAAACGGCTGGGTCTCCATCCGGGCATCCGGCGAGAGCGTACCGGGCGCGCTCTGCGGTTTCGCCGCATGCGCCACCGGGCAACCTCCCGCTAGGGCAAACGCGCCGCCCAGCGCCCCTACCCCTTTTAACAAACGACGTCGGGAAGGTTCCGCCACGTCGAATTCTTCGTGCTTGTTCATCGTGCTTAGTCCAGACCCAGTACGCCGCGCAGCAAGGAGAGATCTTCCGCCAGCGTCGTAATCGGGCCTTTCAGCGCGTTACGGTCGGCGTCGGTCAGCTTGTCGTAGGTTTCGAACCCGTCTTTGGTACGGTACTTCGCCAGGATGGTATCGACCTTTTTGAAGTTGGCATCTACTTTCGCCAGCAGTTCGCCGTTCTCTTTCTGCAGCTGAGGACGCAGCAGCTCGACAATCTTCTGCGCACCGTCGACGTTGGCCTGGAAGTCCCACAGGTCGGTATGGCTGTAGCGATCTTCTTCACCGCTGATTTTGCTCGCGGCCACTTCTTCAATCAGACCGGCCGCGCCGCCCACCACCTTCGACGGCGGGAAGGCAAGCTCGCTGATGCGCTTTTGCAGCTCCAGCACGTCGGTGTTCAGCTGCCCGGCGTATTTCTCCATTCCTTTGGTGGAGTTATCGCCAAACAGGGCTTTTTCCAGACGGTGGAAGCCGGTGAATTTCGGATCGGCGGCCTTCTGCTCGTAGTCATCTTCGCGGGCATCAATGCTGCCGTCGAGGTCAGAGAACAGCTCGGCAATCGGCTCGATGCGCTCGTAGTGCTGACGGGTTGGCGCGTACAGGGATTTCGCTTTTTCGATATCGCCCGCTTTCACGGCGTCGGTGAAGGCTTTGGTGCCCGTGACCAGGTCCGCCGTCTCTTTGGTGACGTAGGCTTTATAGGCGGTGATAGCGTCGCCCAGGCTCAGCAGGGCCGTGCCTTTGGCCGCGTCCGCCGTCGCTGCACCTTTGACGATCAGCTTGCCTTTAGGGTTGGTCAGCAGGCCGCAGGTCATGTCGTATTCACCCGGCTGCAGGTTGGCGGTCATCTTCTGGCTGAAGCCCGGCGCGATGTTCTCGCGCTCTTCCACCACCATCACGCCTTTGAGGATCTCCCACTCCAGCGCCTTCTGGCTGTGGTTCTGAATGATAAACTGGGTTTTACCGCTGTTAACCGTGATGGTCATCGGCTCACACTGCTTATCGTTAACGGTGACTTTTACCTGCGGAATATCCGCAGCCTGCGCAGCGAATGCAGAAGCGAACAGCGCGGCAATGCCTGCGCACAATGCACTACGACGAAACTGAATTGCCATGACTCTTCCCTTAAAAAGTATGTTGTAACTAAAACAATAATTATGGCGCAACGCGCGACGCCTGCGAGCCGGTACGCGGCGGCATCGCGAACAGCACCAGCGCCGGAACCAGATAGATAAAGTACATCGCCACTTCGCTGACGCTCGGCGTTTCCTGGTAGCCGAAGATGCCTTCGAGCAGGGTGCCGGTCAGTGAATGGGTGGAGAGAACGTTGCTAAGATCGAACGCCACGTCCTGGAAGTGGTTCCACAGGCCCGCCTCGTGGAAGGCGCGGATCGCTCCTGCCGCCAGCCCCGCGGCCACCAGCAGAATGAACAGGCTGGTCCACTTAAAGAAGGCGCCCAGGTTGAGGCGAATGCCGCCCCAGTAGAGCAGAAAGCCCAGCACCACCGCCGTTGCCAGACCGAGCATAGCGCCCAGCGGCGGCCAGATGCCCACGTCCTGCTGGAATGCCGCCAGCAGGAAGAAAACCGATTCCAGACCCTCGCGCGCCACGGCGAAAAAGACCATCATGATCAGCGCCCAGCCGTGGTGATTCCCCTTCTGCAGGGCATTATCCACCGCCTGCTCCAGTTGCACCTTCACGTTGCGGGAAACTTTGCGCATCCAGAAGACCATCCACGTCAGGATGAACACCGCAATCACGGCGACGATACCTTCAAACAGCTCCTGCTCTTTCTGCGGGAATTCGCCGGTGGTTTCATTGATGAGGATACCTAAGCCCAGGCAGAGCGCCGCGGCAAGGAAGACGCCAACCCACATCACGCCAATCCAGCGCCCACGCTGGGTGCGCTTCAGATAGCTGGCGATAAGGCTGACAATCAGGGCCGCTTCAAGGCCTTCACGTAACATAATGAGAAATGGAACAAACATGCCGACACCTTAAATGTTTATCGCGGTCAACTGATGCAAAGAAAGGTAAATTCTTGTGATAGTGATTATCATTACGGCGAAAGGAAACACAAGCGAAATGTGTGGTGATTTGATGACGAGTTGTAAACGCAAAGCCTGTTAATAGTTGCCGCCGTTACCGATAAGTTTAAAAGTTATAATAAAAATGCCCATTTACGGTTAACCAGTGCTGTGGCTAAATATCCGCCTCAAAAACCAACCGAAAATATCCCATGTTTAAGATTGTCCATTTCCTGCTGGCGCTGGTGATTATTCTTGCGCTTGCCTGGCTGGTGAGTTTCGACCGCCGAAAAATTCGCATTCGTTATGTTTTACAGCTGATTGTTATTGAAATTGCCCTGGCGTTCTTTTTCCTGCACGCCGAAAGCGGGCTATTCCTGATTAAATACGTTTCCGGCTTCTTTGAGTCACTGCTGAAATTTGCCTCGGAAGGGACGAATTTCGTCTTTGGAGGAATGGGAGAAAAAGGGCTGGCGTTTATTTTCCTCGGCGTGCTGTGTCCGATTATTTTTATTTCCGCACTGATTGGTATTCTCCAGCACTGGCGGATCCTGCCGATTTTTATTCGAATCATCGGGACGCTGCTGTCAAAGCTGAACGGCATGGGCAAGCTGGAATCGTTCAACGCGGTGAGCTCGCTGATCCTTGGCCAGTCGGAAAACTTCATTGCCTATAAAGGCGTGCTGGGGGATCTCTCCTCGCGTCGTCTGTTCACCATGGCGGCCACGGCCATGTCGACGGTCTCCCTGTCGATTGTCGGTGCCTATATGACCATGCTCGACGCCAAATTTGTCGTTGCCGCGCTGATCCTGAACATGTTCAGCACCTTTATTATTCTCTCGGTCATTAACCCGATACGTCCGGAAGCCGAGCCGGATATCAAGCTGGAAAAACTGCATGAATCCCAGAGCTTCTTTGAAATGCTGGGCGAGTATATTCTGGCCGGTTTTAAGGTGGCGATGATTATTCTGGCGATGCTGATTGGCTTTATCGCCCTCATCAGCGCCGTTAACGCCCTCTTCTCCAGCGTATTCGGCATGAGCTTCCAGCAGATCCTGGGCTATGTGTTTTATCCGCTGGCGTGGCTTATCGGGATTCCACTCAGCGATGCGTTAAACGCGGGCAGCATTATGGCAACCAAGCTGGTGGCGAATGAATTTGTGGCGATGATTGAACTGCAAAAAATTGCTCATGAAATGTCACCGCGCGGGCTGGGTATTTTGTCCGTCTTCCTGGTGTCGTTCGCTAACTTCGCCTCCATCGGCATCGTCGCCGGGGCGATTAAGGGGCTGAACGAGCAGCAGGGCAACGTGGTGTCGCGGTTTGGTCTGCGCCTGGTATACGGTGCGACGCTGGTGAGCCTGCTGTCGGCGAGCTTTGCGGGATTAGTGCTGTAAATAGCTTTGCTACAAAACAACAACGGCGGGTTATCCCGCCGTTTTTTATTAAAACTGTACGCACACCGGCTGGTCGACTCGCATCACCGATTCCTGCGCGAAACGAGACTTATAGATCCCGCGCAACGCTTCGATGTTCTTCTCGCTCTGCGCGTCTTTACCGTGGATGAGCATTAGCGCCTTGCTCGGTTCACGCGCCACTTTTCCGTCGTTGCCCAGCCACTGCCCGCGCGCATCAAACACCGTTAAGCCATCGCGAAAACGCGGCGTCACGTCCTGGTCAACAAACTGCTGCCACTCGCTGCTGGTAATCTGCGCCCCTGCCGGGCGATTCAAGCCAAAATAGAGCGTGGTCTGCTGCATCTGGTTATCCGCTTTGCAGGTCTCTACCGCCGCATGTTGCGATGGCGCGTTGCAGCCCGCCAGCATCAATAATGCCGCTGCCATTACCCCTGTTTTGATGGTCATGTATCGCTATCCTCATTGTTATAAGCACATGGATATCACAGGAAAATACGAATTTTGGCAAGAAAAAAGCCGGGTGCGCTTGCGCTTACCCGGCCTACGGTGTTACGTGGGAAAATTATTCTGCCTGAAGCTTAGTCGGCGGCGCAGTGTGGTAGTGCGCATCCGCTTCCGCAAAGCGCTTCTGCATAGAGGCAGACGGGGCTTTACCCAGCAGGCTGAACACCACAATACCGATGCTGCCGAAGATGAAGCCCGGAATGATTTCGTACAGGCCCAGCCACGCGAACTGCTTCCAGACGATGACGGTCACCGCACCGATGATCATCCCCGCCAGCGCGCCGTTGCGGGTCATGCGTGACCACATGACGGAGAACAGCACCACCGGCCCAAACGCGGCACCGAAGCCCGCCCACGCGTAGCTCACGAGACCCAGCACGCGGTTTTCCGGGTTGGCTGCCAGCGCAATGGCTACCAGCGCCACCACCAGCACCATAAAGCGCCCTACCCACACCAGCTCTTTCTGGCTCGCATTTTTACGCAGGAAGGCCTTGTAGAGATCTTCGGTGATTGCACTGGAGCAAACCAGCAGCTGACAGCTCAGGGTGGACATCACCGCCGCCAGGATCGCGGAGAGCAAAATACCGGCAATCCACGGGTTAAACAGAATCTGCGCCAGCTCGATGAACACGCGCTCGGCGTTCTGGTTCACCGCGCCCGCCTGCGCCGGGTTATTGCTGAAGTAGGCGATACCGAAGAAGCCGACCGCACACGCGCCCGCCAGACACAGGATCATCCACGTCATGCTGATGCGACGCGCGTGAACGATGGTGTGGTGAGAATCCGCCGCCATAAAGCGCGCCAGAATGTGCGGCTGACCGAAGTAGCCCAGGCCCCAGCCCATCAGGGAAACGATGGCAACGAAGTTCAGCCCTTTCAGCATGTCGACGTTTTCAATGCTCTTCTGCTTGATCACTTCCAGCGATTCGCCAAAGCCGCCGACGGTGAAAATCACAATCACCGGGGTCAGGATCAGGGCGAAAATCATCAGGCTCGCCTGCACGGTGTCGGTCCAGCTGACGGCCAGGAAGCCGCCCACGAAGGTATAGAGGATGGTTGCCGCGGCACCGGCCCACAGGGCGGTTTCATAGCTCATGCCGAAGGTGCTTTCGAACAGGCGCGCACCCGCCACGATGCCGGAGGCGCAGTAGATGGTGAAGAACAGCAGGATCACCACCGCGGAGATAATGCGCAGAATGCGGCTGTTATCTTCAAAGCGTCCGGTGAAGTAGTCCGGCAGCGTCAGGGCGTTGTTGTTGGCTTCGGTATGCACGCGCAGACGGCCTGCCACCAGCTTCCAGTTGATCCACGCGCCGACGGTCAGGCCGATGGCGATCCAGCTTTCGGAAATACCAGAGATGAAAATCGCGCCCGGCAGCCCCATCAGCAGCCAGCCGCTCATGTCGGATGCGCCCGCAGAGAGCGCGGTGACCATTGGGCCTAAGCTGCGCCCGCCAAGGATGTAGTCGTCAAAGTTTTTAGTGGAACGCCATGCCAAAAACCCTATCAGGATCATGCCAAAAATATAAACGAGAAATGTCACCAGCATCGGTGTGCTAATAGCCATTCAAATTCTCCAAAATGTCGAGCGACAACCGTCCGGGTTGCCTTGTTATGTCATCACCGGAACGTAGTGATGTGTGTATGTGTTTCCGTTGGGCGCGCTATCCTGCCGTATACGCTCCCCACTGACAAACGATTTAACACTGCATTTACATGAATTTCATCCCTGGTTTTATACGTCTTTCCTATAGGTTGCACTCGCTCACATTTATACGGGTTGCACCTTTGAAAAGTGTTAAGCACCGCATAAAAACAGGCTTCGCATGCAGAAGCCAGCGCTTTTTTCCAGCTAACCATTCGTTAACAATCCATTCATTTTCCAGCTTGCAAACCAGGTCACATTTAACACGGTTGCACAAAGTTGCAACATGGTGGATATTTCACGCTATCAACAGAACGCTATTACAGAACAACAGGAGTTTTGGCATGGGGATGACCACCATGGGGGTTAAGCTGGATGACGCGACCCGCGAACGGATTAAGACCGCAGCAACCCGCATTGACCGCACACCGCACTGGTTAATCAAGCAGGCGATTTTTAACTATCTGGAAAGGCTGGAGAGTGAAGATGGCCTGCCTGAGCTGCCTGCCCTGCTGGCGGGCGCAGCGAACGAAAGCGAAGACGCCGCGACGGCGGTGGAAGAGAACCACCAGCCGTTCCTCGAATTTGCCGAGCAGATCCTGCCGCAGTCCGTCAGCCGCGCCGCCATTACCGGGGCTTACCGCCGCGCCGAAACCGACGCCGTGCCGATGCTGCTGGAGCAGGCCCGCCTGCCGGAAGCCATTGCCGCCCAGGCGCACAGCCTGGCGTATCAGTTAGCCGACAAGCTGCGCAACCAGAAAACCGCCACCGGCCGCGCCGGGATGGTGCAGGGCCTGTTGCAGGAGTTCTCCCTCTCCTCACAGGAAGGCGTGGCGCTGATGTGCCTGGCGGAAGCGCTGCTGCGTATTCCGGATAAAGCTACCCGCGACGCGCTCATCCGCGACAAGATCAGCAACGGCAACTGGCACTCCCACATTGGCCGCAGCCCGTCGCTGTTCGTCAACGCCGCCACCTGGGGTCTGCTGTTTACCGGCAAGCTGGTCTCCACCCATAACGAAGCTAACCTGTCACGCTCTCTGAACCGCATTATCGGCAAGAGCGGCGAGCCGCTGATCCGCAAAGGCGTGGACATGGCGATGCGCCTGATGGGCGAGCAGTTCGTCACCGGGGAAACCATTGCCGAAGCGCTGGCGAACGCCCGCAAGCTGGAGGACAAAGGTTTCCGCTACTCCTATGACATGCTGGGCGAAGCGGCGCTCACCGCCGCCGATGCGCAGGCCTACATGGTCTCTTACCAGCAGGCGATCCACGCCATCGGTAAAGCGTCCAACGGTCGCGGTATTTATGAAGGTCCGGGCATCTCTATTAAGCTTTCCGCCCTGCACCCGCGCTATAGCCGCGCGCAGTACGACCGGGTGATGGAAGAGCTCTATCCGCGCCTGAAGTCCCTGACCCTGCTGGCGCGCCAGTATGACATCGGCATTAATATCGACGCCGAAGAGGCTGACCGTCTGGAGATCTCCCTCGATCTGCTGGAAAAATTGTGCTTCGAGCCGGAACTGGCAGGCTGGAACGGGATTGGTTTCGTTATTCAGGCCTACCAGAAACGCTGTCCGTTCGTCATTGATTACCTGATTGACCTGGCCAGCCGCAGCCGTCGCCGCCTGATGATCCGCCTGGTGAAAGGCGCCTACTGGGACAGCGAAATCAAACGCGCCCAGATGGAAGGTCTGGAAGGCTATCCGGTCTATACCCGCAAGGTCTACACCGACGTCTCTTACCTCGCGTGCGCGAAAAAACTGCTCGGCGTGCCGAACCTGATTTACCCGCAGTTCGCGACCCACAACGCCCATACCCTGGCGGCGATCTACAGCCTGGCCGGGCAGAACTACTATCCGGGCCAGTACGAGTTCCAGTGCCTGCACGGCATGGGCGAACCGCTGTACGAGCAGGTCACCGGGAAAGTGGCGGACGGCAAGCTGAACCGCCCGTGCCGCATCTATGCCCCGGTGGGCACCCATGAAACCCTGCTGGCGTACCTGGTGCGTCGTCTGCTGGAGAACGGGGCGAACACCTCCTTCGTTAACCGCATCGCCGACACCACGCTGCCGCTCGACGAACTGGTGGCCGATCCGGTGCAGGCCGTAGAGAAGCTGGCGGCGCAGGAAGGCCAGATTGGTCTGCCGCATCCGAAAATTGCCCTGCCGCGCGAGCTGTACGGCGCGGGCCGCGTCAACTCGGCGGGCCTGGATCTGGCGAACGAACACCGTCTGGCGTCGCTCTCCTCTGCCCTGCTCAACAGCGCATTGCAGAAATGGCAGGCCAAACCGATCCTTGAGCAGTCCGTTGAGGACGGTGAAATGCAGCCGGTGATCAACCCGGCAGAGCCGAAGGACATCGTCGGCTACGCGCGTGAAGCAACCGAAGCGGAAGTGGAACAGGCGCTGGAGAGCGCGGTGAATAACGCGCCAATCTGGTTTGCCACCCCGCCGCAGGAGCGTGCCGCCATTCTGGAACGTGCCGCGGTGCTGATGGAAGATCAGATGCAGCAGCTCATCGGCATTCTGGTGCGCGAAGCGGGTAAAACCTTCAGCAACGCCATCGCCGAAGTGCGTGAGGCGGTCGACTTCCTGCACTACTACGCCGGTCAGGTGCGCGATGATTTCGACAACGAAACGCACCGTCCGCTCGGTCCGGTGGTCTGTATCAGCCCGTGGAACTTCCCGCTGGCGATCTTCACCGGCCAGATTGCCGCCGCCCTTGCCGCAGGCAACAGCGTGCTGGCGAAACCGGCAGAGCAAACCCCGCTGATTGCCGCCCAGGGCATCAACATTCTTCTGGAAGCAGGCGTTCCGGCGGGCGTGGTGCAACTGCTGCCAGGGCGCGGTGAAACGGTGGGCGCCAAACTCACCTCCGATAACCGCGTGCGCGGCGTGATGTTTACCGGTTCGACCGAAGTGGCCTCCCTGCTGCAACGCAACATCGCCACCCGTCTGGATGCGCAGGGTCGTCCTACCCCGCTTATCGCCGAAACCGGCGGCATGAACGCCATGATTGTTGACTCCTCCGCCCTCACCGAGCAGGTGGTGGTTGACGTGCTGGCCTCCGCCTTCGACAGCGCCGGTCAGCGCTGCTCCGCCCTGCGCGTGCTGTGCTTACAGGATGACGTGGCTGACCACACGCTGAAGATGCTGCGCGGCGCGATGGCGGAATGCCGCATGGGCAACCCGGGCCGTCTCACCACCGACATCGGGCCGGTGATCGACGCGGAAGCCAAAGCCAACATTGAAAACCACATTCAGGCCATGCGCGCCAAAGGCCGTCCGGTGTTCCAGGCGGTGCGCGAGAACAGCGAAGATGCCCGCGAGTGGCGTACGGGCACCTTTGTGCCGCCAACGCTGATCGAGCTGGCGAGCTTCGACGAGCTGAAAAAAGAGGTCTTCGGCCCGGTGCTTCACGTGGTGCGTTACAACCGTAACAACCTCAACGCGCTTATCGACCAGATCAACGCCTCCGGCTACGGCCTGACGCTCGGCGTGCATACCCGTATCGACGAGACCATTGCGCAGGTCACCGGCACGGCCAAAGTCGGCAACCTGTACGTCAACCGCAACATGGTTGGCGCGGTCGTGGGCGTGCAGCCGTTCGGCGGCGAAGGCCTCTCCGGTACCGGTCCGAAAGCGGGCGGTCCGCTCTACCTGTACCGTCTGCTGGCGAACCGTCCTGAGAACGCACTGGGAGTCACCCTGGCGCGTCAGGATGCGGAGTATCCGGTGGATGCGCAGCTGAAAACCGTGCTGACCCAGCCGCTGGAGGCGCTGATCGCCTGGGCGGAAAAACGTCCTGAACTGCGTGCGATTGCGCAGCAGTACGGCGAGCTGGCGCAGGCCGGTACCCAGCGTCTGCTGCCGGGGCCAACCGGCGAGCGCAACACCTGGACGCTGATGCCGCGCGAACGCGTACTGTGCGTGGCGGATAACGAGCAGGACGCGCTGGTACAGCTGGCCGCCGCGATGGCCACCGGGTGTGAAGTGCTGTGGCCGGACGATGCGCTGCATCGCGATCTCGCCAAACAGCTGCCGAAAGCGGTCTCGGCCCGCATTCGCTTTGCGAAGGCCGATGCCCTGCTGACCCAGCCGTTTGACGCGGTGATCTACCACGGTGATTCCGACCAGCTGCGCGAGCTGTGCGAGCAGGTGGCGGCCCGCAGCGGGGCGATTGTTTCCGTGCAGGGCTTCGCCCGCGGGGAAACCAACCTGCTGCTGGAGCGTCTGTACGTGGAGCGCTCGCTCAGCGTCAACACCGCGGCGGCGGGCGGTAACGCCAGCCTGATGACAATCGGCTAACGCTGTGCTAATAAGGCTCCGGAGACGGAGCCTTATTTTATTGGGGAGTATATGAAACGATATCTTATCGCCGGTGCGGCACTGCTGCTCAGCACCAGCGCGCTGGCCAACGAGTGCGACAACGCCACTACGCAGCTTGAACTGAATACCTGTAGCGCGCAGCAGTACCAGGCAGCCGATAAAAAACTCAACCAGACCTACCAGGCCGCCATCAAACGCGCGGCGGCCCCCCAGCGCGACCTGCTGAAAAAAGCGCAACAGGCGTGGATTACCCTGCGCGACGCGGACTGCGCGTTTATCGGTTCGGGGACGGAAGGAGGGAGCGTCCAGCCAATGATCGTTAACCAGTGCCTGGCGGAAAAAACCGTGGAGCGCGAGGCGTTTCTGGCCTCGCTGATGCAGTGTGAAGAAGGCGACTTAAGCTGCCCTCTCCCGCCGGGCAATTAACGCACGCGGATCCCTTCGATAATCATCCGCTGCACATTTTCGAGGGTGCTCTGGAAAAACGCCTCGTCCTGGAGCGTTTTACCGGTCACCGCCTCAACCTGGGCCGCAAAGTCAGCGTAGTGCTGGGTTGCGGCCCAGATCATAAAGATCAGGTGCTGCGGGTCGACCGGGGCCAGTTTTCCGCTGGCAACCCATCCGGCGATAATCGCCGACTTATCGTCCACCAGCTGCTTTAAATCCCCCGTCAGCTCCGCCTGTAGCAGCGGCGCGCCCTGCAGCATCTCAAGACAAAACAGCCTTGACGCCTGCGGGTAATCGCGCGACACCTCGAGCTTCAGGCGAATGTACTCCTCGATAGCCACCAGCGGGGCCAGCTCTTCGCGAAATGCCTTGAGCGGCGCCAGCCAGATATCGAGGATCTGCTGCATCACCGCCACATACAGCGCCTCTTTCGACGGGTAATAGTAGAGCAGATTGGTTTTAGACACCCCGGACTGCTCCGCCACCTGCTCCAGGCGCGTGCCGTGAATGCCAAACTGTGAAAAGGTCTCCAGCGCGGCGCTGAGGATCGCCTGCTTTTTGGCGCTCACCGCCTGCGAACGTTTTCCGGGTGTTTTCACTGCGCCTTGTGTCATTTCCGCTCTCCATTTTCTTTCCTGCGCTCAGCATAGCAAAACCCCCGCCTCGCCACGACCTTCTGCACTCCCATCGCGCATGAGTGCCTGTTTTCTGTGCAATGTTTTTGACCATTTAGTCCACATTTAGCGGCATCAATCCTCCAACCTCTTATTAACACATTAATAACACAAGCGTTTTCAAAACTGGCATTGCCTTTGCAAAACCACCGTTACACCTGCGACGTAATGAAGAGAGGTTCGTGATGAAAATTGGCGTATTTGTACCCATCGGCAACAACGGCTGGCTTATCTCGACCACTGCACCGCAGTACATGCCGACCTTTGAGCTGAACAAAGCCATCGTGCAGAAAGCGGAGCACTACCATTTCGACTTTGCGCTTTCGATGATCAAGCTGCGCGGCTTTGGCGGCAAAACGGAATTCTGGGATCACAACCTGGAGTCCTTCACACTGATGGCCGGGCTGGCAGCGGTTACCTCGCGGATCCAGATCTACGCCACCGCGGCCACCCTCACCCTTCCGCCCGCGATCGTGGCACGCATGGCCTCCACCATCGACTCCATCTCCGGCGGGCGCTTTGGCGTTAACCTGGTCACCGGCTGGCAAAAACCGGAGTACGAGCAGATGGGACTCTGGCCGGGCGACGATTACTTCTCCCGTCGCTACGACTACCTGACCGAATACGTGCAGGTGCTGCGCGACCTGTGGGGCACCGGCAAAAGCGACTTCAAAGGCGACTTCTTTACCATGAACGACTGCCGCGTCAGCCCGCAGCCGTCGGTGCCGATGAAGGTGATTTGCGCCGGGCAGAGCGACGCCGGGATGGAATTCTCGGCGAAATACGCCGACTTTAACTTCTGCTTCGGCAAAGGCGTTAACACCCCTGCCGCCTTCGCCCCGACTGCCGCGCGCATGAAGGAGGCCGCCGACAAAACCGGGCGCGATGTGGGCTCGTACGTGCTGTTTATGGTGATTGCCGACGAAACCGACGACGCCGCACGCGCCAAATGGGAACGGTATAAGGACGGCGCTGACGACGAAGCCCTGAGCTGGCTTACCGAGCAGAGCCAGAAAGACACCCGTTCCGGCGCAGACACCAACGTGCGTCAGATGGCCGACCCGACCTCCGCCGTCAATATCAACATGGGCACGCTGGTGGGCTCGTATGCCAGCGTCGCCAGGATGCTCGACGAAGTGGCGGCCGTACCCGGCGCGGAGGGTGTCCTGCTGACCTTCGATGATTTCCTCACCGGCGTGGAAACCTTCGGCGAGCGCATCCAGCCGCTGATGCAGTGCCGCGCCCACATTCCTGCCGTCACGAAGGAGGTGGCGTAATGACGACCTTAAACGCTCGCCCGGAAGCCATCACCTTTGCGCCGCAGCAGAGCGCGCTGATTGTGGTAGACATGCAAAACGCCTATGCCAGCCAGGGCGGTTATCTGGATCTGGCGGGGTTCGACGTCTCCGCCACGCGGCCGGTGATCGAGAACATCAAAACCGCCGTCGCCGCCGCGCGCGCGGCGGGAATGCTCATCATCTGGTTCCAGAACGGCTGGGACGACCAGTACGTCGAAGCCGGTGGCCCCGGCTCACCCAACTTCCACAAATCCAACGCCCTGAAAACCATGCGTAAACGGCCCGAACTGCAGGGCAAGCTGCTGGCCAAAGGCGGCTGGGATTATCAGCTGGTGGATGAGCTGGTCCCGCAGGCGGGCGATATCGTCCTGCCGAAACCGCGCTACAGCGGCTTTTTCAACACCCCGCTCGACAGCCTGCTGCGCAGCCGGGGCATTCGCCACCTGGTGTTCACCGGCATTGCCACCAACGTCTGCGTGGAATCGACCCTGCGCGACGGCTTTTTCCTCGAGTATTTCGGCGTGGTGCTGGAAGACGCGACCCATCAGGCCGGGCCGGAATTCGCCCAAAAGGCAGCTTTGTTCAATATCGAAACCTTTTTTGGCTGGGTCAGTAACGTTGCGGATTTCTGCGACGCCCTGAATCCTCCGCTCGCCCGTATCGCCTGAGGAGACACACGATGCCGAAATCCGTAATCATCCCGCCGGGCACCAGCACGCCCATCGCCCCGTTCGTCCCCGGCACCCTCGCCGACGGCGTGGTGTATGTCTCCGGCACGCTGCCGTTTGATAAAGACAACAACGTGGTATTTATCAACGACCCAAAGGCGCAAACCCGCCACGTGCTGGAGACGATCAAAACCGTGATCGAAACGGCGGGTGGCACCATGGAGGACGTGACCTTCAACAGCATCTTTATCACCGACTGGAAAAACTACGCCGCGATTAACGAAATCTACGCCGAGTTCTTCCCCGGCGATAAACCGGCGCGGTTCTGCATTCAGTGCGGGCTGGTAAAACAGGACGCGCTGGTTGAGATCGCCACCGTTGCGCACATCGCGAAGTGAGGCAGGCATGAAACTTTCCGTCTCGCCGCCGCCATACGAGGGTGCGCCCGTGGTGGTCTTTATTTCCGGTCTCGGCGGCAGCGGCAGCTACTGGCTGCCCCAGCAGGCCGCGCTGGAGCCGGAGTATCAGGTGGTGTGCTATGACCAGCGGGGAACGGGCAATAACCCCGACACCCTGCCGGAGGGTTACAGCCTTGCGCAGATGGCAGACGAGCTCGCCCAGGCGCTGGCTGACGCAGGCATTGCGCGCTACAGCGTCGTCGGGCACGCGCTCGGCGCGCTGGTCGGCCTGCAGCTGGCCCTCGACAGGCCCGACGCCCTCACCGCGCTGGTGTGCGTCAACGGCTGGCTGACCCTCAATGCCCACACCCGCCGCTGTTTTGACGTTCGCGAGCGGCTGCTGCATTCCGGCGGCGCGCAGGCGTGGGTCGAGGCGCAGCCGCTGTTTCTCTACCCGGCAGACTGGATGGCCGCCCGCGCGCCGCGTCTGGAGGCCGAAGAAGCGCTGGCGCTGGCCCATTTCCAGGGTAAAACCAACCTGCTGCGCAGGCTCAGCGCCCTGAAAAAAGCCGACTTCCGCCGCCAGTCCGCACGCATTCGCTGCCCGGTTCACATTATCTGTTCCGCCGACGACGTGCTGGTGCCGTCCGTCTGTTCCGCTGAACTGCACGCCGCCCTCCCGCACGCCCACAAAACGGTCATGCGCCAGGGCGGACATGCCTGCAACGTCACCGAACCGGACACCTTTAACACCCTGCTGCTGAACGGGCTTGCCAGCCTGCTGCACAGCCCTGAACCCGCTTTATAAGGAGCTTTGATGAGCGAAGCCATTACCCCCGCCGCGCTGGAAACGCTGTTCACCGGTGCTCGCACCCACAACGGCTGGCTGGATATGCCGGTCAGCGACGAGACGCTGCGCGAGATGTATGACCTGATGAAATGGGGCCCGACGTCTGCCAACTGCTCACCGGCGCGCATTGTCTTTGTGCGAAGCGCAGAGGGAAAAGAGAAGCTGCGCCCGGCGCTCTCCAGCGGCAACCTCGAGAAAACGCTTACCGCCCCGGTGACAGCGATTGTCGCCTGGGACGGGGAATTCTACGAGCGCCTGCCCGAGCTGTTCCCGCACGGCGATGCCAGAAGCTGGTTTACCGCAAGCCCCGCGCTGGCGGAAGAGACGGCCTTTCGCAACAGCTCAATGCAGGCCGCGTATCTGATTTTCGCATGTCGCGCCCTGGGCCTGGACACCGGCCCGATGTCGGGCTTTGACCGACAAAAGGTCGACGAGGCCTTTTTCACCGGCACAACGCTTAAAAGCAACCTGCTGATCAACATTGGCTATGGCGATACGCGCAAACTTTACGGGCGCCTGCCGCGCCTGACCTTCGACGATGCCTGCGGACTGGCGTAAGGAGCGATCGTGATGACACCCGATAAACAAACCTTTCGCGACGCCATGGCCTGCGTCGGCGCGGCGGTCAACATCATCACTACCGACGGCCCGGCGGGGATGGCGGGCTTCACCGCCAGCGCGGTATGCAGCGTCACGGATTCCCCTCCCACCCTGCTGGTGTGCCTGAACCGCGGCGCGTCGGTCTGGCCCACGTTCAGCGAAAACCGCACCCTGTGTGTGAATACCCTGAGCGCCGGACAGGAGCCTTTATCCAATCTGTTTGGCGGCAAAACGCCGATGGCGGAACGCTTTACCGCCGCCCGCTGGCAGACGGGCGACACGGGCTGCCCGCGTCTGGAGGATGCGCTGGCCTCGTTTGACTGCCGCATCAGCCAGGTGGTCAGCGTCGGTACTCACGACATTCTGTTTTGCGACATCGTATCGATTATTCGCCACCCCGCCCCGCAAGGTCTGGTGTGGTTTGACCGCAGCTACCACGCGCTTATGCGACCCGCCTGCTAAGGCGCTTTAAGGAGACAGACCATGTTCGGATTTCCCCACTGGCAGTTGAAATCGACCTCCACTGAAGCAGGCGTGGTCGCGCCGGATGAACGCCTCCCGCTCGGGCAAACCATGGTGATGGGCGTCCAGCATGCGGTCGCGATGTTTGGCGCGACGGTATTGATGCCGATGCTGATGGGGCTCGATCCCAACCTGTCTATTCTGATGTCGGGAATCGGCACCCTGCTGTTCTTTTTTGTTACCGGCGGGCGCGTGCCCAGCTACCTGGGCTCCAGCGCCGCCTTTGTCGGCGTGGTGATCGCCACTACCGGTTTTAACGGCCAGGGGATCAACCCCAACCTGAGCGTGGCCCTCGGCGGCATCATCGCCTGCGGGCTGGTCTATACCCTGATTGGTCTCGTTGTGATGAAGATCGGCACGCGCTGGATCGAACGGATGATGCCCCCCGTCGTCACCGGCGCGGTGGTGATGGCGATAGGCCTGAACCTCGCGCCGATTGCGGTGAAAAGCGTCTCAGGCTCGCCGTTTGAAAGCTGGATGGCGGTGATCACGGTGCTATGCATCGGCCTGGTGGCAGTCTTTACGCGCGGGATGATCCAGCGTCTGCTGATCCTGGTCGGGCTGATTGTCGCCTGTCTGATCTACGCCCTGCTGGCGAACGTGTTCGGCATGGGCAAGCCGGTCGATTTTACCCTGCTTCATCAGGCAACCTGGTTCGGTCTGCCGCAGGTGACCTCGCCCACCTTTAACACGCAGGCGATGATGCTTATCGCCCCGGTGGCGGTGATCCTGGTGGCGGAAAACTTAGGGCACCTGAAAGCGGTCGCGGGAATGACCGGGCGCAGCATGGATCCGTACATGGGCCGCGCGTTCGTCGGCGACGGGCTGGCGACCATGCTCTCAGGCTCCGTGGGCGGCAGCGGCGTGACCACCTATGCGGAAAACATCGGCATGATGGCGGTGACCAAGGTCTACTCAACGCTGGTCTTCGTGGCGGCGGCGGTAATGGCGATCCTTCTTGGTTTCTCACCGAAGTTCGGCGCACTGATCCACACCATTCCGTCACCGGTCATCGGCGGCGCGTCGATTGTGGTGTTCGGGCTGATCGCCGTGGCCGGGGCGCGCATTTGGGTGCAGCATCGGGTTGACCTCAGCCAGAACAGCAACCTGATCATGGTGGCCGTCACGCTGGTGCTGGGCGCGGGCGATTTTGCCCTGACGCTGGGCGGGTTTACGATTGGCGGGATTGGTACGGCGACCTTCGGCGCGATCCTGCTTAACGCCCTGCTGAGCCGCCGGAAAGGGGATGTGGCGCAGGGGGAAGCCATCACCCCGTCCACCTGATATGTGTGTCACTTTCTTGCCGGGTGACGCTATGCTTACCCGGCCTACAGTTGGGATGTAGGCCCGCGCAAGCGTAGCGCCGCCGGGCAAAACGGTAGCGTGCGCGTTGTTAGCTATCTGCACCTTGTTCAGCACCTACCCCGGCAATCGCCTTACGTCGTTTTTTTAACTTCAACTCGCTCACCAGCACCCCGGCGACAATAAACGCCGCGCCCACCAGCGCCAGCAGCGGTAAACGCTCGCCGGCCAGTCGTCCGAAAATCCCCGCCCAGACCGGTTCACCGGTGTAGATCACCGTCGCCCGCGTTGGCGATACGCTGCGCTGTGCCCAGTTCATGGTCACCTGGATAATGGCGCTGAAGATGCCAAGCCCCAGCGCGACCACCACCAGCCCCGTGGACATCGGCGGCACGGACTCCCCTGCCGGCACCATCGTCGCAAACGCCACCAGCGACGCCGTCGCGAGCTGCACCACCGTCACGCGCTTGACGTCGACTTTGCCCGCCCACGCGCTGATGAGAATAATTTCCGCCGCGATGGCAATGGCCCCGACGAGGGTAATGATCTCGCCCGGCCCCAGCGCCAGCAGGTTATTTTCCGGCCCGGCTAATAAAATCAGGCCGATAAACGCCAGCACGATGCCAATGCAGGACATCACTCCCGGTAGCCGCCCGAGGCATAACCATTGCAGCAGCGGCACCAGCGGCACGTACATGGCGGTAATAAAAGCGGATTTGCTGCTGGAGATGGTCTGCAATCCCCACGTCTGCAGGCTGTAGCCCATCGCTATCGCAATCCCAATCGCCACGCCGGCCTTGAGTTCCTTCAGCGTCAGACCCCGCAGCGTTTTAAGGGAGATCAGCCCCACGGCTATCGCCGCTGTCGCAAAGCGCAGGCCGACAAAAAAGAACGGATCGCTGAGGGTCACCGCGTACTGGACGGCAAGAAAGGTCCCGCCCCAGAACATGGTGATGAGAATAAGGATGGCTTCCTGCGGTTTTATGGAGAATTTAAAGCGTGAGACGGACATGCGACACCAACAAGTGAGATCAATTCTGTAGTGTGCGTTGCCTTTGGTTACAGTTCAATGTTGCAGACATAAAAAAACCGCCGGGAAACCCGGCGGCAGGGAGTCAACCCGGCGTACTACTTATTGCTGCCGTGGCTATTTTTACCCCCTTTTTTACCAGCCTCTGATGCGCGCTGAGGGTCGTTCTTGAAGTTACCCCCGCTAGACTGGCCACCTTTACGACCTGCTTCTGATGCTCTTTCACGGTCTTCAGCGAAATTACCTGAACCACCACGATGGTTTGCCATCTCTAACCTCCAGAGTGTGAAACATTAGACATCATATTGCATTCAGTAAAAGAGGATTCTTTCACCTCGCGGCTAAAGGACAGGGCCTTTATCTGTGCCGCGTGAAATTAAGCTTAGTGGACTGAGGCTATCCGGCAAGCCACGGGTAATATTCTGCAACATGATATCCGCCTTTCGGGTCAGATAACGCGACGGAAATCTATAAGCCTTTCTTATCATTTTAAAATTCGACGCCCAGAAAGTTGTTTCATTTTGCTACAGCACCTTATAGTAACCATGTTGTTATAAATCAAAGAAATGCCGTTCATTTTTGCAGTCTGGCCATGATGTCATATCTTTAAATGAACGCAGCGATCCGCTGTCAGAAAAACCAACGAGGAGTGATGCAAAATGGCAAAAGTTCTGGTGCTCTATTATTCCATGTATGGACACATTGAAACCATGGCTCACGCGGTAGCAGAAGGTGCAAACAGAGTGGACGGCGTTGAGGTTGTGGTAAAACGCGTACCGGAAACCATGCAGGCGGAAGCGTTCGCCAAAGCCGGGGGAAAAACACAAAATGCCCCGGTCGCGACCCCGCAGGAGCTGGCGGAGTATGATGCCATTATCTTCGGCACCCCGACCCGTTTCGGCAATATGTCAGGCCAGATGCGTACCTTCCTCGATCAAACCGGCGGGCTCTGGGCATCCGGGGCGCTGTACGGCAAACTCGCCAGCGTATTCAGCTCTACCGGTACCGGCGGCGGCCAGGAGCAGACGATTACCTCAACCTGGACTACCCTTGCTCATCATGGGATGGTGATTGTGCCAATTGGCTACGGCGCGCAGGAGCTGTTTGACGTTTCCCAGGTGCGCGGCGGGACGCCGTACGGCGCAACCACCATTGCCGGTGGGGATGGCTCACGTCAGCCAAGCAATGAAGAACTCTCCATCGCCCGCTATCAGGGTGAATACGTCGCGGGTCTCGCTAAAAAACTGAACGGCTAACCCAACAGGAGGAAAAGTATGCCAACACAGGAATCCAAAGCTCACCACGTGGGCGAATGGGCAAGTTTACGCAACACCTCTCCGGAGATTGCCGAAGCCATCTTTGAAGTCGCGAACTACGACGAAAAGCTGGCCGAGCAGATTTGGGAAGAAGGCAATGATGAAGTGCTGATTCGCGCCTTCAAAAAAACGGACAAAGACTCGCTCTTCTGGGGCGAGCAAACCATCGAACGTAAAAACGTCTAAGCGTTTCCCCCCGCCATGCGGGGGGTTCTCTCTTACTTCGCCGCGTTATTCATCACCGCATTGAATTTATCAACCGGACAGAAGCCGTTCGCGTCCACCGGACAGCCCTTCAGCTCCAGCGTCACGCGCTGCGCGGGCGACTGCAATGACAGCACGCTGGCGTTGCGTAGCTGCTCCGCGCTCTGGTAGACATACTCAATTTTCATCAGCTCCTGATTGCTGTTTTTGTCGTGCCAACGCTGGAAGACAATCTTGCCGCCGATCGGGGTCCGTTCCTGCTGGTCATGCAGCTGATACGGCTTGAAATCCAGCGCGGTGAGCAGTGAAGCGATGTTCGAATCGTGCCCTACCAGCAGAGTAATCTTAGGCGCTTTCGCCTGTTCGGTGACCAGCGTTTTATCGATATATTTCACCAGCGGCTTCGCCACGTTTTGCGCCACCTCGGTGGAGGTAAACAGCGAGTCCTGATAGCCGTTCTTCAGCTTCGACAGCACGCGCCACTGCTGGTCGGTCTTGATTTCACCCCAGGCCACCTGGTCGGCCGGGAACCCTTCGTAATACTGCAGCGTGAACGCGTCCACCAGCGAGTTACCCACCTTCAGCGGCCCGGATACGCCAGGCTCTTTTTCATAGTCGGCGCTGAAGGTATCTTTCGCGTCTGCCAGCGAGCAGACTTTTTTCTCTTTGCAGGACGGGGAATCGGCGTAGTTCGTCAACTGCTCCAGCAGCTTATAGCTTTCACCAAGCTGCATTTTCTGCCGCTCGGACTCCATCGCCTTGAGCGCTTTTTCGCGGAACTCCGGCGAGTTGTCGGTAATCACCGGATTGAAGGTCGGGTCCATGGTGCCCATTTTTTCCTGATGATGCACGGGAACATCGCAGCCCGGGAACGCGCCGGTAATGAAGAACTGCGCGGTGGCGACAGTACGCTGCAGGCTGTTGGCGTAAGCATAAACGCTATCCGCTGGCGGACACTCTCCCGTCTTCACCATCCCCTGCTCTGCCAGCCACTCGCGCATGTAATGGCCCATATAGACTTCCAGCACGCCGCCTTTGGTGGTGAGCTGACCGCCCGGCACGTCCCACTCCGGCCACTGCTTCGGCGTGGACTGCTCCAGCACGCTGCCGTTGTTAGCGAGCGGCGCGCGCAGGTTGTGACGGCTCATGATTAACACCTGCTCCAGCTGATAGCCTTTCGGCGTCTCCTGCGCCTGTGCGCCAAAGGTCATTGAAAGGGTACCTGCCACGGCCACTGCGAGTAGTGCTTTTCTCATCCCTCGTTCCTCACGTTTTTTTAATATTCCAGTGAGTGTGACAGATTCGTGACAGTTTTTTCGGGAAGCATTTCTCAAACTGATGATTAACGTGCTTACGGTGGGCGCTAATTAGTTTTATAATAAAACCATACCCCACCGGAGACCTGACCGTGAAACGCACCCGCCTTGAAGAGAGCACCTGCCCCGTCGCTCGTTCGCTGGATATCATTGGCGACTGGTGGTCGCTGCTGATCGTTCGCGACGCGCTGCGCGGAATTAAACGCTTCGGTGAGTTTCAGAAAAGCCTCGGTATCGCAAAAAACATGCTCACCTCGCGGCTGAAGCTGCTGGTCGATGAAGGCATCCTCCGGCTTCAGCCCGCCTCCGACGGCAGCGCCTGGCAGGAATACGTTCTGACCGACAAGGGACGCGCACTCCAGACGGTGCTGGTTGCTCTCTCCCAGTGGGGCAATGAATTTTTGTTCGCGGAAAACGAATGCGGCACCGTTCTCGTCGATAGCGAACAGCGCAAACCCCTGCGTAAACTCGCGCTTATCGCCGACGATGGGCGCGAGCTGACGCCTGAAGAGATCGTGGCTAAACTCCCCTCCTGATCGTTCCCAACGGCAAAAGCACAAAATGCCCTGCAAAATAGTTGCATTATAAAACCAAATAGCAGAGAGTTAATTAAGTTTCATATTGAAACCAAATAACCCACTTTGCTTTGAGGTAACACACAATGACTACGCAAATCACCACCGCCTTAATTACCGGCGCCTCTTCCGGGATCGGGGCCGTCTATGCCGATCGCCTTGCCGCGCGCGGCGCTAACCTGGTCCTGGTCGCCCGCCGCGAGGATCGCCTGAAAACCCTCGCCGCCGACCTGCGCGCGCGCTATGGCGTGGCCGTCGCTATACTGGTGGCCGATCTCAGCGATGAAGCCGGGATCCGCGCCGTGGAAAATGAACTGCGCCACAATACCGCCATCGATACGCTGGTAAACAACGCGGGCACCGCGCAGATGGCCCCGTTCCTCGCGGGCGATGTGGCGCAGCATCAGGCCATCAACACCCTCAACACCACGGCGCTGATGCGTCTGACCTACGCCATCCTGCCCCGCCTGGCGCAGAACAATCGCGGGACGCTGATCAATATCGCCTCGGTGTTATCTCTCCATGTCCGTGCGGGCAGCGCGTTGTACAGCGCCACCAAAGCCTGGGTACTGAGCTTTACCCGCGGACTGCAGGAAGAATTTGCCGATAGCAGCGTGCGCATTCAGGCCGTGCTGCCCGCCGCGACGGCGACGGAGATCTGGAGCCATTCAGGGGTTACGGTGAACGATCTGCCGGAAGGGTCGGTGATGACCACCGATGATATGGTCGATGCTTCACTGGCGGGTCTGGATCAGGGCGAACAGATCACTATTCCGCCGATGCATGACGCCGCCCTGTGGGATCGCTACGAAGCGGCGCGCCTTGAGCTGTTTAACAGCGCGCGCACCGGGGTTCCGGCACCGCGCTACGTGAAACAGTAGCCTAACGCTCAAGCTGGTCGCCGTACTCGCTCATCCAGGCGGCCAGCGGCGAGAGCGCATCCTGGAGGGTTAACCCCAGCTCGTTAATTTGATACTCCACGCGCGGGGGGATTTCCGGGTAGACCGTCCGCGTCACCAGCCCGCGCTGCTCAAACAGGCGGAGCTGCTTCGTCAGCTCTTTCTGCGTGATGGGGGCAGCGGCACGCAGCAGATCGCCAAAGCGTACGGGCGTGTTGAACACAATCAGGCGATAGAGAATGGGGATCGCCCACTTACCGGATATCAGGTTGACAAACTGCGTCATCGGGCAGGTATACGCCTCAGATTTTTTTTCGCAGCACACCTCCAGCATTTCTGCCATAGCACACCTCTTGCCTCGTTAGTATCCATTTGGTACCTGGTTTCCTTTCGATACTAACGTTTCTATAGTGCTTTCTCCAGTGACATTTCAGGAGAAGAACATGGGTCGTTTAACCGATAAATATACGCTGATTACCGGCGGCACCAGCGGTATAGGTCTCGCCACCGCGCAGGCGTTTATCGCCGAAGGGGCGCGCGTCGCCGTGACCGGACGCAACCCGGACACCCTCGCCGAAGCAGAGCGCATTCTGGGCGATAAGGCCTGGGTGATCCCAACCGACGCAGGCGATATCGCGTCGCAAAAAGCGCTGGCGGAAACCCTCGCCGCCCGCTGGCCACGCCTGGACGCGTTGTTTCTCAACGCCGGCGACGTGACGCACGCGCCGCTGGAAGCGTGGCAGGAGGATGCGTGGGACCGCCTGATGGGCATCAACCTGAAGGGACCGTTCTTTTTAATTCAGGCGCTGCTGCCGCTGCTGAATAACCCGTCGTCGGTGATCCTCTGCGGCTCCGTGAGCGCACGCATCGGCCTGCCCACCAGCAGCGTGTATGCCGCGAGCAAGGCCGCCCTCCTGTCGCTGGCGCGTACGCTGTCGGCGGAGCTGCTGCCGCGCGGGATCCGCGTCAACGGGTTGAGCCCCGGTCCGGTGGAAACGCCGGCATTTACGAAGACGGGCTTAAGCGAAGAGACGCTTAACGCGATGATGGCGGAGATCATCAAGCTGGTGCCGCTCGGCAGAATGGGCTCGACGACGGAGCTGGCAAAAGCCGCGCTCTATCTGGCGTCCGACGAGTCGAGCTACACGGTAGGAACGGAGCTACTGGTGGACGGCGGAATGGGGAGTCTGTAACTCAAAAGGCGCTGATGCCGGTGACCGCGCCGACATACAGCGCCGCCCATGCACAGGCGGAAAGCAGGCTGACGGCGTAAACTTTGACGGCGTTCAGCCTGAGCATCCCCGCCGCCAGCGGCACGACATAACGCAACACCGCCAGAAAGCGCGACGTAAACAGTACGATGACACCGTTTTTTTGCAGCTGATGCTGAACCCGTAAAAACGTAGCGGCATGCTTCGCCGTAAAGCGCGCGACAAGCCGGGTGTGCCCCATCAGCTGGCCGATATGGTAGTTCAGCACCGATCCCGCCGTTGCCCCCAGCACCACGGCGAGCCACGCCAGCGCCAAGTGCATGCTCCCCTGGCTGACGCCGATGCCCGCCAGCAGCATCACCGAGGCGGGCGGCAGCACGGAGGAGATCAGCACCGTGGACTTGCTCAGCGCCATTACGAATAACAGCGCGAACAGATGTGCCGGATAAAGCGCAAAATGATTCAGCAGATTATCAAACCACGCCATACCCCACTCCGGAACGTTGTTTCTTCATAAACGCTATTAGAAACGCGGATCCCTAAATGGCGTATCAACCGGTCAGACTTCCAGCCCCGCCCGGTATTGGCCCCATTTCAGCACCGAGTTGACGCCAATAGAGAGGAACGGCTCCGGTGGGGTTTTGTTCGGGCCCGGCGAGGCAGTCAGGAAGTCGATCAGCTCGTTGCGTTCGCCCGCGATCATATCCGCCAGCAGTTTGCCGGTTGCGGTGCCCCGGGTTATCCCCAGCCCGTTACAGCACAGCGCACCGTAGACGTTCGGTGCCAGCTGGCCGAAGAAACCCTCATGGTTCTCAGACAGACAAATCGCCCCGCTCCACGAATATTCGAAATCGACCTTATCGAGCATCGGGAAGCGGCGCTCAAACGACTTACGGTGGTTAGCAATGAAACTTTTAAGATGCTGCTCGCGTGGGCGACCGTCCGGGTGGAAGCTAAAGCTGTTGCGCACCAGAATACGGTTATCTACCGTCCGGCGTACGGTGCTGCCAAACGGATGCGCCGGGATCACCCCCCAGACCGGTTTGCCGCCGAGAAGAGCCTGCTCATCCGCCGTCAGCGGGCGTGTCAGGCTGCCGTACAGGAAGGTCGGCAGCAGACGTCCGCGCAGAAAGCCAAAGTGCGAGGCAAAGGCATTATTCGCCAGAATCAGCTTATCCGCCGTGATGCTGCCTTTGTCATGCACCAGCGTCACCCTGTCGCCGTAGTTAATGGCGGTGATCGGCGTGTATTCATAAAGCGTCACATTCGACGGCAGGCTGTCAGCCAGTCCCTTCACCAGCGCCGACGGCTGAAGAAGGATCGTCCCCGGAATATAGAGCGCCTGTTTGTAGTAGGAGGTGCCGATATGATCGGGCAGATCGTTGCCCGCAATCATCTGCGTTTCACGGCCAATCTTCTCCAGACCGCGGCGGTAGGCTTCGAGGATCGCCACGCCCTGCTCACCTACCGCCGCCTGATATTTACCGGATTCGGACATCTGGCACGCAATGCCGTGCTCCTCCACGATGCCGCGCAGGACGTTCTGTCCCAGGGTGTTCAGCTTGAGGATCAGTCTGGCGGTGGTGACATCGCCAATATAGTCCCTGGCGCCGATGTCGTGCGGCACGTCAATGGCAAAGCCCGCATTGCGTCCGGCCGGGCCGTATCCTACCTCCTGCGCCTCAATCAGTACGATTTCGTCGTCTGGAAAATTGAGTGCCATCTGGCGGGCAGCGGCAAGCCCCGTTAACCCGGCCCCCACAATGGCCCAGCGGGCATGTTTTTGCCCCACGTGGGCAGGACGCGGGGTGCGCGATGGACTGGTGTGATACCACCCTGGCAGGGCGTCATCAGCAGGAAGAGAGGTGATCTTTTGCACGTTGATTACTCCGGTACGCTGTCTTTTTTTCTTTCGCTTACAGGCATCAGTAAGCGCTGCTGACGTCATGGTAGCCAGGCAAACAAAATGAATACGTGATGTATATCTCATGTATACAACAAGTATAAAAATAGTTAATTTAATGTTAATTCAGGCGTAACAATGCCCCCGACGATTCGGCGACAGAGGGGATGGATTCGATGATATTTGCCCGCCAGCACGTCCGGCAGGCGTCGTGTCAGGCAGGTTTATTCCGTAGACTGGACGCGCTCGTCGGCTTTTAGCCCCTGCGGCGCGATAAAGATCTCCATGTTTTCCCGGGATAGCTCCCAGTGTTCGAACACCAGATCCACCACGGTCTGCTCATCCCGTGCTTCCAGCGCGGCGATAAACGCATCGTGGTGATCGGCGGACAGTTGCAAACGCCGCTCCATGTCATCATTTTGCGGGCGGAAAAAGGTGTGGCCGATGCGGCAATGATCTATCAGCAAACGACCGAGGCTCGGTTGCAGATAGGGATTTGCCGCCATCTCACCCATGATCTCGTGAAAGCGATTGTTCTCCAGGGCCAACGCTTCGGCATCATGGCTCTGGACCGCTTTACGAAAGCGTTTCTGCGTCTCCTTCAGCGCCTTTAGCTGCGCGGGCTTGTAATGCTGGACCGCAAGACGTCCAATGGCCGCATAGATCATCGGTGCCACCAGAAAGAAGTTACGCAGCGTGGCATGGCTCATGGGGATCACCCGCACGCCCCGCTTTTCAACAATCTCCAGATACCCTTCCCCGGCCAGACGCTGGAAAACTTCGCGCACCGGCGTGCGTGACAGGCCGTATTGCGCAGTCAGGCTCGCTTCATCCAGCAGCGCGTCCGGGTCCAGTTCCATGGTTAAGATCAGGCGCTTGAGATCCTCATACAGCGCAGCCTTCCCCGTTCTCATTACCGCCTCCTTAAAATCGACCTGTGATGCTGCTTAACCTACAGATAAAGGCGCGCGACGGCAAAAATTATCCATAGCCGCGATCACGTTCTGCGCATCTCGCTGGCCGTCTGGTAGATCAACATCAGAATCGGCTCCGGATCCCGGTCAGGCGGATGGCGCAGGATCTCCCCACGCAGCCAGACAATTTCGCTGCTGGCGCGCTGGCGAAACGAGGCGACCTGCCCGGCATTTTTTAGCCACTTCATAATAAAGGCATTTTTCTGCCGGTTAGAGGCGATGCGTCCCTGCTTCCTCGACAGCCCTACCGCCACCAGAAGACAGAAATAGAAATGAATTCTCTCTTCCAGGCCGTTAAACACGGCTTCAGGCGTGGTCTTCTGCAACATCAATCCAGATGGTCTTCAGTTCGGTGTACTGATCGAGCGCGAACACGGATTTATCACGCCCACCGAAACCGGACTGCTTATATCCCCCAAACGGCGTGGTGGCGTCACCTTCCCCGAAGCAGTTCACGGTCACCGTCCCGGCGCGAACGGCACGCGATACGCGGATGGCGCGATTAAGCGTGCCGGTATAGACCGACGCCGCCAGTCCATACGGGGTGTCGTTCGCCAGCGCGATGGCCTCGTCTTCGGTTTTAAAGGTAGTGACGCACAGCACCGGGCCGAAGATCTCTTCGCGGAACAGCGCGCTTTCCGGCGTGACGCCGTCAATCACCGTCGGCTGGACGTAAGCCCCCAGCTCGGTATGACCGCCATGCAGCACGCGCAGACCTTCCTGACGCGCCGTATCGAGGTAGCTGCTCACCTTGCTGAAATGCTCGGGAGAGACCATCGAACCCAGACGGTTGTTGGGGTCGAGCGGGTTGCCCATTTTCCAGCTACCGATCTGCTTCGCCATCTCTGCCAGCAGCGCCTCTTTCACCTCTTCCTGCACCAGCAGGCGCGAGGTGGCCGAGCAGTTCTCGCCCATGTTCCAGAACGCGCCGTTAAGCACGTGTCCTGCCACCGCAGCAATATCGTCGGCATCGTTAAACACCAGCGCCGGGTTTTTCCCGCCGCACTCCAGTACCACCTTTTTCAGGTTTGACTCTGCGGCATAGTGCAGGAAGCGACGTCCGGTCGCAGTGGAACCGGTAAAGCTCACCATATCGATATCCGGATGCAGGCCTATCGGCTCACCCACTTCTTTCCCGGTGCCGGTAACGATGTTGAGCACCCCTGCCGGTACGCCGGCTTCAAACGCCAGTTCCGCAATACGCAGCGCCGTGAGTGAGGTCTGCTCAGCCGGTTTCACAATAACCGAACAGCCGGCCGCCAGCGCCGGGCCAATTTTCCAGGCCAGCATCAGCAGCGGGAAGTTCCACGGCAGAACGCAGCCCACCACGCCAATCGGCTCCCGAACCACCAGCGCCAGCGCGTTGCCCGCCGGTGCCGTGTGGTCGTAAAGTTTGTCGATGGCTTCCGCATGCCACTTCAGCACATGGATGGTTTCCGGCACGTCTACCGTCAGGCACTCGCTGACCGGCTTGCCGCTGTCGAGGCTTTCCAGCACGGCGAGGGATTCTGTCTCCTGCTCCATCAGCGCCGCCAGTTTGAGCAGGATCGCCTTGCGCTCGCCTGGTGCCCGCTTGCGCCAGCTTCCGGCTTCAAAGGCGGCGCGCGCCGCACTCACCGCCGCGTTAACGTCAGACTCATCGCAGGCAGCAAGCGTTCCGATGGCTTCACCGGTCGCCGGATTGTGCGTCGTCAGGGTTTTACCGGAACGCGCCGGGGCGAAACGGCCATCGATAAACGCCTTGTCCGGAAGCGTAAGTTCATGCGCCAGGCGCGTGACATCGTTGAGTGTCTGAAGCTGTTTCATCCTGCCCCCTTACGCCGCCGTAACCGCTGCCACGTTGCGTTTCACCCCGGTAATCACCGCTTTCAGCTGTGCTTTCTCTTCTTCGTTGAGGCTTTGCAGCGGCGCACGCACCTGACCCGAGGTCAGACCGTTCAGCTCGCAGCCGTAGCGGATAGACTGCACAAACTTTCCGCCGTCGAGGAAGTTCATGAGTGGCATCATCGCCGCCATGATCTTGCGGCCTTTCTCAAAGTCTTTTTCGACCACGCAAGCCTCATACAGCGCAACGTGTTCACGCGGAATGAAGTTAGACCCGGCACATACCCAGCTGCGTGCCCCCCAGGCGAAGAACTCCAGCGCCTGATCGTCCCAGCCGCAGGAGAGTGCGATATTCGGGAATTTGCAGGCCAGCAGGTGCAGGTTATTAAAATCACCGGAGCTTTCTTTAATGGCGACCACGTTGGACGAGCGGCTCACCTCGCGGAAGTAGGTTTCACCCATGGTGATCCCCATTCGGCCCGGGTAGTTGTAGAGCATGATCGGCAGCTGTGCGGCTTTATCCACCGTCAGCGCGTGGTGCGCATTTTCCAGCTCGGTAGGCAGCGCGTACGGCGGCGACGTGACCAGAATGGCGTCAGCCTTTATTTCGCGGGCGTGCTTCGCATAGTCCACGGCATCTTCCGTACGGATAGCGCCGGTACCGACAATCAGCGGCAGTCGGTTGCCTATCACCTGACGCGCATGCCCGGCCAGCGCCTTACGCTCCTCTGCGCTCTGGGCATAGTATTCCCCCGTTGAACCACCAATGATAATGCCGTGCACGCGCCCCTCGATCAGCGACTCCAGCACATCCGCAAACCGCGCAAAATCAATGCTGCCATCGGCGGCATAGGGGGTAATTGCCGGGGTGTAGATACCTTCAAATGTGAACACGATAACCTCCAGGGAAAATCTTTATGGGACTGCATGTGCAACAGCCAAACAGGCTGCGTTTGTTAAAAATTTGCACAGAGGAGCGAAAGAGGTCAATGCGTGAATATTTTTTGTATACATGATAAATACAACATAAATACACACAGATAGTAAATTTCTACCCGTGACAAAAAATTACTCATTAATATTCAATAAATTAAAAACATTATTCAGGCGTAGTAATTTTCTACATGTTTTCAGATAACGATCACATTCTGGAATTATTGCTCCTGGAGACGTATTTACAGCGTCAACACGGCGGCATAGCTTTACAGCAATATTTAACCAGAATTTAACAGCCAGCCGCTTTGGTTGTAATGAGAATGTAAACAGAGGTACAGGGTATGCCCCAGAAGAAAGCGACACTCATCGGACTGATTGCCATCCTGCTGTGGAGCGCCATCGTTGGGTTGATCAAAAGCGTGAGCGAAGGCTTCGGCCCGGTTGGCGGCGCGGCGCTGATCTACACCTGCAGTGCCATTCTTCTGCTGTTCACCGTGGGCTTTCCGAAACTAAGTCGATTTCCCCGCAGCTACCTCATCTTCGGCAGTATTCTGTTTGTCTGCTACGAACTCTGCCTGTCTCTGTCCCTGGGCTTCACCCATTCCGGCCGCCAGGCCATTGAAGTCGGGATGGTGAACTATCTCTGGCCGAGTATGACCATACTACTGTCGGTTATCGTGAACCGACAAAAGACCAGCCCGCTGATTATTCCCGGCATCATTTTAGCCGTCGCCGGAATTTGCCGGGTATTAGGCGGCGATAAGGGGTTCTCTTTCACCGGGATGAGCCATAACGTCATGGAAAATCCTCTCAGTTATGGCCTGGCCTTTAGCGGTGCCATTATTTGGGCAATATATTGTGTGGTCACCAAAATTATCGCTAAAGGCAATAACGGGATCACGTTGTTCTTTATTTTGACCGCGATGACATTATGGGTTAAATACCTTATCTCCCCTCAGCCAGAATTTATTCTTTCCTGGCATGCATGGATAAGTTTATTGCTGGCCGCCATCGCCATGGGCTTTGGTTATGCCGCCTGGAACGTCGGCATTCTGCACGGCAACGTGACGATGCTGGCGGCCGCCTCGTATTTTATCCCTGTTATCTCAGCGGTACTGGCCGCGGTTATGTTGAATTCACACCTGACGATCGCGTTCTGGCAAGGCACTGCCATGGTGAGTCTGGGCTCGCTGATCTGCTGGTGGTCTACTCGCAGCACTGCACCGAAAGCCGTACCTGTTATAAGAGAAAGCAAGTAAGACCCTAATAACAATAAAACATCTTACCCGACCATCCTGCACCAGAGGAGTATTTATAATGAACTGCCAGATTTAACAGAAAAAATATTTATTACGTTCGCTTTAACACTATTACCTGAACTACATTTAAACCGCGATCGACGGATGAGCGGCAATGGCTTCGTGTACCCGTTGCAGGCCGTTAATCCGACGACATCGGGGAAAGACTGGAGTTACCATGTCAAATACCATTTCTGTAGAAGACGTCCCTCTTAACCGCTTCCACCGGTTGCTGACCGTGCGTTCAGGCGGCGGCTCCTTTGTCGATGGCTACGTGCTCAGTATTATCGGCATCGCCATGATGAAAGTCTCCCCCGCCCTCGGCCTGAGCGCATTCTGGGAAGGATTGATTGCCGCCTCGGCGCTGATCGGTATCTTCTTCGGCGGCTTTATCGGCGGTGCGCTAACGGACCGTCTTGGCCGACGCGTTCTCTATTTCGTGGGCCCAACCCTGTTCGTCGTCTGCTCTGTCGCACAATACTGGGTGCAAAGCGGCGAAATGCTGTTTGCGCTGCGCTTTATGAATGGCGTTGCCGTCGGGATTGAATACCCGGTCGCGACCGCTTTCCTGGTGGAGTTTCTGCCGAAGAAAAATCGTGGCCCGTGCCTCGCGACGCTGACCATCCTCTGGTTTGCGGGCGCAGCCGTGGCGTACCTGACCGGCGAAGCCATTCTTAATTTTGGTGGCCCCGACGCCTGGCGCCTGACGCTGGCCAGTACCGCCGTCATTGGCGCTCTGCTGTTCATTGTGCGTCTGGGCACCCCGGAATCGCCGCGCTGGTTAATGAGCAAAGGCCGCCATGTCGAGGCCGAAGCGATTATCCGCCGCGTTTACGGCCCTGAGTTTGGTCTGGATAACTTACCGGTGCAGGCTGAAAGTAAAAACCTCTCGTTTGCCAACCTGCTTCATTCTGGCTACGGCAAGCGCATGGCGTTTGTGACGGTCTTCTGGACCTGCTCGGTGATCCCGGTGTTTGCCGTCTATGCCTTTGCGCCGAAGGTGCTGGACGCGCTACATCTAAGCGGCAACTGGGCCTCTTACGGCTCGGTGGCGATCACCCTGCTGTTCGTGGTCGGCTGCGTTATCGCCACCCGCCTGGTCAATATCCTGGGGCGTCGCAAGCTGCTGCTACACAGCTTCCTGTGGTCCGGGCTGGCGCTGCTGCTGTTAGGTTTTCTGCGTGACGGGCCGTCTGCGGTGATCCTGCTGATGTTTGGCCTGTACGCGCTGTTTATTGGCGGGGCGCAGGTTCTGCAGTTGGTCTACCCGAACGAGATCTTCCCGACGGAAATCCGCGCGGGGGCCGTGGGCGTTGGCACATCGCTGTCGCGTATCGGCGCGGCAGTCGGCACCTGGCTGGTACCGGTGTCGCTGCAGAGCCTCGGCATTGGCCCGACGATGTATATCGCCGCGGCAATCACCTTCTTCGGTCTGGCGGTGTCGTGGTTCCTCGCACCGGAAACGAATGCACGCAGCCTGGAGGATGCCTCCTCGCTTGAGGAAACGCCCTCGCGTGAAAAGTCCCTGATGCAGGCGGTGATGCCGAAGCGTCAAAGCTTGTAAAACCTGTTGCCGGGTGGCGCTGCGCTTGCCCGGCCTACCGATACTCTACTCTTTGACCAACTTTTCCACTTCCCTGCGACGTTTGCGGAAAGAACTCGGCGTTTCACCGTACTGTTTGCGAAACCACGAAATCAGGTGCGACGCGTCCGAAAACCCGGTCGCAGCGGCTATCGCATTAATGCTGTTGCTTGAATCCGCCATCAGCTTACGCGCCTGCTCAAGACGCATGCTGCGCCAGTAAACGGCCGCCGAGTGGCCGGTGCATTTGGTAAAAATCAGGTTTAACTGACGGAAGGTGACGCCGGCAAAATCCGCCACGTCCGCCAGCGGGATCGGCGAATCAAGATGATGCTTCATAAACCCAATCACCTTGCTGACCAGTTCGTTTTCATACACCTCCGGCGCAGTGAGCGAGGCCTTCTGCCTCCCTTTGCTGGCAGGCTGAGGGGTGTCATCCACCAACAGATACTTCAGCACTTTTTGGGAGCGTACCAGACCGCAATGGCGACGGATCAGATCCGCCGCGAGATCAATCGCCGTGCCGCCCGGGCACGAGATAATGCCGCCGTCTTTGATATAGGTTTTGTCGATCACCGGAATCGCTTTCGGAAAGCGCTGCCGGAATTCGTCACGGGTGGTGAAATGGATCGCGCAGTGGCGCCCGTCCAGCAGCCCGGCGTTACCCGCGACAAATGCACCGCTGCACAGCGTGATGATCGGGATATTGCGCGCATGCAGCTCGCGTAGCGCCTGCAGCAGCCACTCTGGCGGATTGCGCGTCTCTTCGAGCAACCCGCCCGCCACCACGAAGTAATCCCACGCCTTGCTGAAATCCAGCTTTGCCGTAGGCGAAACCGGCAGCCCACAGCTGGCCGTGACCGGCTGGTCGTCACAGGTCATCCACTCCCAGCGGCAAAAGATCTGCCGGCTGGAGAAGGATTCATCCGCCGCAAAACGCAACGACTCCACCAGCCCGGCAACCGAGGCCAGGGTGAACTGGCGCATCAGCAAAAAACCGATGGTCAAATCGGGTTTCGGCTCATCGTCGGCTAAGGGCATGACTCTGGCTCCTGCAATCCACCCAGCTTGCTCAGCAGGCGTTTTAGATCGGTTATATCCTGCGCATCCAACCCCGCCGCGATCATCTTTTCGGCGCTTTTCGCCTGCTCAATCATCTGTGTGAGCATCGCTTCGCCGTCTGCGGTCATCGTCACCCGTTTGCGGCGGCGGTTTTTCGGGTCGGTCTCAACATTCAACAAGCCACTTTTGGTCATGCGGTCGATCACATAAGTCCCCGTCGCTTTATCAAATCCGGCGCGGTTGCCCAACGTTTGCTGATCGCAGGTGGTTTCTTCGGCTAATACCACCAGTATGGCGTACTGTACCGCCGAAAGCCCGGTATCCACGCACTGCGTCCAGCACATCGTTGAGTGCTGCCCTGCCCGACGCACCAGATGCATTAACGAACTGTCTCCGTGGGGCCAGAGCGGCGCGGCATGAATGAGATCGAGATTTTCTGACATCAGTTGTGTTGACTCCTGAAAACGAGAAACATATAGTTCGAACTCAAACTGTTTGATAACAAACTATAGCCATAAAAGGACTTTATCGCATTCTACAGGATGTTTCCATGGCAGGCCTGAGGAGTGCCGCATGAAATATTACGATGATTTGAGAAGTTTTATCGATGCGCTGGATGAGATGGGCGACATCATGCATGTGACCCGGGAAGTCGACGGCGATTTTGAACCCAGCGCCATAACCCGCCGCAGCTATGAGCTCCCGTCGCCTGCGCCGCTGTTCCATAAGGTTGCAGGCGTTGCGCCAGGCTTTAGATTGTTTGGCGCGCCAGCCAGCCTCTCCTCACGGGCCGATATGCCTTACGCCCGCGTGGCGATGTCACTGGGACTGGCCCCCGAATCTACCGGGCCTGAGATCATTGAAGCGCTCTCTGCGGCGCGCAGTAAACCCGGTATTCCTCCCGTTCGGGTTAACGCTGCCGATGCCGCCTGCCAGCAGAACATTTTGCGCGGAGATGACGCCAGCCTGGACCGTTTTCCCATCCCGTTTGCTCACGATAAAGACGGTGGGCGCTACGCCAACACCTGGGGCACGCTGATTGTCAAAACGCCCGACGGCAAGTGGGTGAACTGGTCGATTGCCCGCGTCATGAAAGTTGACGGCAAACGAATGGTGGGGCTGATTGTGCCAAGCCAGCACATCGGACAGATCTGGACCGAGTGGGTCAATATCGGTCAGCCCATGCCTTACGCCCTGGTGCAGGGGCCGGCTCCCGCCATCTCCTGCGTCTCCGGCATCCCGATCCCGGCACATGCGGATGAAGCGGATTACATCGGCACGCTCGCAGGCGCGCCGGTACCGGTCGTCAAGGCTGTGAGTATCGACCTTGAAGTGCCCGCAACGGCAGAAATAGTCATCGAGGGGCACGTGTCCATTACCCGCGACTGTCAGGAAGGCCCGTATGGTGAATACGGCGGATATCTGGGCGAGGGCTCTTCGGCCCAGCCCACCTTCCACGTAGAGACCATCACCCATCGCGACGATCCTATCTGGCCAATGTCAATCACCGGACGCCCGACGGACGAGTCCCATACGCTATGGGCGATGGGGCTGGCGGCCGATGCGTTAACGCACCTGCGTGAAGCTAATCTACCGGTTAAAACCGCATGGATCCCGGAGGATTCCACCGTGCATTGGCTGCTGGTTGTCATCCCGCAGAACTGGCGCGAACGAATGCCAGGAGTCACCAGTGAGGCGCTGACTCAGCGCATCGGCGAAGTTCTTTTCAACACCGACTCGATGGTCTTTATTCCAAAAGTGTACGTGGTGGATGACGATTTCGACCCGACCAACCTGCGCGAAGTGGTGTGGGTGCTGTCAACCCGCGTCCACCCGGTTGGCCGCCGGGCTGTGTTTAATGACCAGCGCGTAATCCGTCTGCCGCAGTGCTACGACGAAGAGGAATACGTGGCGGGTAAAGGGCCGAAAGTGGTCTTTGATACCCTGCAAACCAAACGCCATCTGCATGCCTCATTTGACCAGGGATATCCTGAAGAGATTCGCCAGCGCGTGCTGGATAACTGGGAATAAATAATAGACGCCTCTGTGGAGGCGTTATTAAACGGCCCGTCAACGCTGTGGAAATAATTATTCTTCTAAACATTTCATAAACGCTAATTAAATTCCAGAGCAGAGTTTAAAAAGTGGCGTATTATCCCTCACGTTTTACAACGATCTCGTTATGGCGAGGCTCCTGTACAAATACACGTTATCGCTCTGGTGGGTTCGAGAGAACCGGCACAGGGTAAAACAGGCACTGTCGAATCAAGGCTTTGTCAGTATAACTTCCCTCACGGGATACGGTGTACAGTGCTGAACCCAGGACGTGGGGATCTCCTCTTCGACATGCCCTGTCTTGCTCGCCCCTGAGAGATGTTATTATTCAAAGGGAATTCACTATGTCTTACGCTATTCACAACCAAAACCTGGCATTCAATGACAGCGCGATCGCGCAATATATGAATACCGATTTTATTGTCCTCGATATTTCATTATGCGTGGCGCTGGCGCGCGAGCAATTCTTCGAAAAATTGAAAGACGACGATATTCCGTCTCATATTTTTATTGAAGACAATGGCCGCCTGGCGGGCATGATTGCCGTGCGTAAATTGCTGCAGACTCCCGATACGGTACAGCCGGTGAAATCGCTGATGATTTCGCAGTTTTTGCAGGTCAAACCGGAGGATGAACGAGCCGACGTTGCCGGACTGCTGGCGCACGGCGACGCGGATGTGGTGCCCGTAGTTACCCACGGCAAGCTCGTCGGCTGCCTGACCGAGCGCGAAATCGCCCATCTGCTGGAAGATGACGTCACCGAAGATGCTCAGCTTCAGGGGGCGACGCTGCCGCTGGAGAAGCCGTATCTGGAAACCAGCGCTTTCAGCCTTTGGAAAAAACGCTCCGTCTGGCTGCTGCTGCTGTTTGTCGCGGAAGCCTACACCAGCTCGGTGATCCAGCATTTTGAAGAGGCGCTGGAGTCCGCCATCGCACTGGCGTTCTTTATTCCACTACTGATCGGCACAGGCGGCAACAGCGGGACGCAGATCACCTCCACGCTGGTGCGCGCCATGGCGCTGGGGGAAGTGCGTCTGCGCGACGTTGGCCGCGTGCTGCGTAAAGAGATGACCACCTCGCTGATGATTGCCGCCACGCTCGGTATCGCCGGATGTATCCGCGCCTGGATGATGGGGATTGGGCTGGAAATCACGCTTATCGTCAGCCTGACGCTGGTGTGCATTACGCTCTGGAGTGCGATTGTGTCGTCGGTGATCCCGATGGTGCTCAAGCGCTGTGGCATTGACCCGGCGGTCGTCTCCGCGCCGTTTATCGCGACGCTCATCGACGGAACGGGGCTGATTATCTACTTCAAAATCGCCCAGTACACGTTGGGGCTGGAGTGATCATGTGAGCACCTCATTCATTCGAATGAGGTGCTCACTCAGCTAACCATCGCCGAGCTGATGCGCGATCTCGCGTAGCTGCTGGGCCAGCGCCTGCAGGTTTTTCCCCTTCTCCCCTTTTGGCCCGGTGGACTGCCGCACCACCAGACGGGCAGGTAAAATCGAGGACATACGCTGGGCATTATCTTCACCGCTGTCCAGTATGCGGCGTACCGCCTCTTTACCCTGCAGATCTAAATCCAGCGATACCGTCGTCAGCGCCGGGTAGAAGAACGCGCTTTCATAGGTGTCATCGTAGCCAATCACCGACTTTTCGCCTGGAATTGAAATCTGCTGCTGATGGAACGCGCTCAGCACGCCGAGCGCCATCTGGTCGTTAGCCACCAGCACGGCGGTAAATTGCCCCGCTTCACGCAGCATCTGCAAGGCACCGGCGTAACCGCTCTGAGCGTCCCAGTTTCCGCGGATCACCGCCGCAGGCTCCAGGCCGTAACCCTTGAGGGTTTCGAGCCAGCTTTTTAGCCTCAGCTGTGCCGATACGGAGGATGCCGGACCCGCCAGCAGGGCAATATCCCGATGCCCCAGTTCGTAAAGATATTTGACGCTGGCGCGGGTGCCATCCGCCGGGTTAAACGAAACGTTAAACACGGAACTGTACGGGTCTACATCAAGAAACAGGCAGACGATATCGTCGTTGTCGGTGGCGATTTTCTGCGCCGCTTCAGCCTCCAGCGGCACGTTGATGATCACCTTGCTCACCAGCTGGGATTTCAGCTCGTTGATAGAATCCTGAATACTGTGGTTGACGTTCTCATCAATCATGGAGATCAGAACCTGGTAGCCTTCCACATTGGCATAGCGTTTCACCGCCGCCGCAACCTGCGAAGGCGCGTGCAGCGCCAGCGAAATCGTCACCAGCCCAACGGTCTGGCTCTGCTTGCCCACCAGCTGCTGAGCCAGTCGGTTGGGTACATACCGCAATAACTCTATGGATTTCTCCACCTTGCTGCGCGTGGCGTCGGATACATTGGCAGATTTATTCAGTACCCTGGACACGGTCTGATAGGAGACGCCCGCATGGCGTGCCACGTCCTCTAACGTTGCGCTTTTCGACTTCATGGTCCGGTTCCTTATGTTGTTATGCGCTGATTGTAACAGGGGTGCTGAAAAAAAACGCTCACCACCCTCTCGCCGTGGGCATAACGCCATCAATAAGTACGACGCTCACAATGCCATAATTTGTATCCAATCTCATTACTCGTCACAAAATTGTCTATTTTATTTGCAGTTAATCACACATTTAGGATCGCGTAATTGCCAGTTAACGGGTTTAGGCATTTTATGACAGCGGATTTGTGAACGTATTACAAAACAATAAGAGGGTTACAATGAACACGACGATCCGCTCTGTATCTGTTGCGTTGGCTGCCGCACTGGCATCTCCTTCGCTGTTTGCAGCGTCTTCAGTACCGATTGATTTTCATGGATATCTTCGCTCCGGCGTGGGCGTCTCACGGGATGGTGGGATGGAGGAGTGGCAAAAGAACAAAATTGGCCGTCTGGGTAACGAGGCCGACACCTACGGCGAGCTGGAGCTGGGCTCCGAGGTGTACAAAAAGAACGACGTCAGTTTCTATCTCGACAGCATGGTGAGCATGGTCTCAGACGGCTCCAACGACAATGAAACCACCTTAGATGACGATGCCCAGTTCGGCCTGCGCCAGCTTAACCTGCAGATCCAGGGGCTGATCCCCGGGGATCCCAATGCGGTAATTTGGGGCGGTAAGCGCTACTACCAGCGCCATGACCTGCACATCATTGATACCAAATACTGGAATATTTCCGGCTCCGGTGCGGGTATCGAGAACTACACGCTTGGCCCGGGCGCAGTCTCAGTTGCGTGGATCCGCGGCGATGCCAACGACGTGGACTACCGTGTGGATGGCGACAGCGACGTTAACATCAACTACATCGACCTTCGCTATGCGGGCTGGAAGCCGTGGGCGGGCGCGTGGACGGAAGTGGGCATTGATTACGCCATGCCAAACCCGACCAACAAGCAGAAAGAGTACGGCGGGCTGTACGAAGCCGATAACGGTGTGATGGTCACCGGTGAGATCAGCCAGGATATGTTTGGCGGCTATAACAAGCTGGTGCTGCAGTACGCCAATAAAGGTCTGGCCCAGAACATGGTTTCACAGGGTGGGGGCTGGTACGACATGTGGAACTACGTCAACGACGCCACCGGCTACCGCGTGATTAACACCGGCTTAATTCCGATTACCGACAAATTCTCCTTCAACCACGTGTTGACCTGGGGCTCGGCGGACGACACCACGCAGTACACGGACAAATCCCGCCTGGTATCGCTGGTGGGGCGCGCGCAGTATCAGTTCACCGAATACGTGCGTTTGATTGGCGAAGTGGGCGGATTCTACCAGCAAGATACCTACACCGACGGCTCTAAGTACAAGCAGAGCGGCGAGAAGTACACCATCGCGCTGGGGCTGGCAGATGGACCTGATTTTATGTCGCGTCCTGAACTGCGCGTCTTTGCCTCTTACCTGAATGATTCCGAAAAAGGGCAATCCTTCGAAGATGGCACCGCGAATAATACCTGGAACTTTGGGGTACAGGTCGAAGCCTGGTGGTAAGTTTTCATTTTTAAAAAGCGTTAATCATTATTTTATCTCCAGCTATTTGCAGCCTATATCTCTGCTCAGGGATAGCCATTACGTTGGCTATCCCTTTTTTATATTTACTGATTAAAATGTTCGTCTAATAATTTCCGTAATGTATCAGACTGCCTGCCGAATATAGCGTGCACCTGCTGGCCGATAATAATCACCCCCAGCGCCCCCTCATTCTGTAACGCCTGTGAATCGACCTTATTTAAATCTTTTACCGTCACGCGCAGGCGGGTAATACAGGCTTCGACGTGCTCGATATTATCGTCGCCGCCAAATGCCGGAATTAAACGCTGGGTAATTTGACTGTCCATAATACGCCTCTCTGTTATGCAGATAAAAAAATGCCTGCTCGGGGAGCAGGCGTTTTGTGCCTTGTTGCCGGGACGGTGCGGTCTGATGCTCTCACCCCAACCCTCTCCCACAGGGAGAGGGAGAAAATCAACTACGCTTTACGCCTGAGCACCCGGCAGTCCCAGGGGAGCAGCACGGTATCGCCCGCAGCGGCGGCATCGTTCATGCAGTCGGTGTACCCCTGCGGCAGCGTGATGAGCTGCTGCTGGGCCGTGTAGTTCTGCACAAACACCCAGGTGGTTTCGCCATCCGTACGCGCCGTCGCGACCACGCCCGGTGGGAAATCCCCCTCGACCGCGCGCGGCAGCGCCAGCTCGTCGATAAGCCCGGCGAAGAAATCGCGCTGGAACGGCAGGTCGTTGCGCGAGGCCACGTGCCACGCCTTGCCTTTGCCGAAGCGGTTGACCGTCACCGCAGGGCGACCGGCGTAGAAATCATCCCGGTAGGTTGCCAGCGCCTGTGCGGATTCGGTATGGATCAGCTCGCACAGATGCCTGACCTGATACGGCCCCTGCAGGCCCGCCGCATTGCCCGCAAGCCCCTGAACCAGGTTGCGCTCTCCGTCACCCAGGCAGTCAATCTCTTCCGCCCAGATGCCGAGGAGCTTGCGCAGCGGGCCCGGGAAACCGCCGAGGTGGCAGAGGTCGGTCTCATCCACTACCCCGCTCCAGTAGGTCGTCACCAGATGCCCGCCCGCGGCCACAAAGGCTTCTGCCCGCTCGGCGAAACCTTCGCGCACCATGTAGAGCATGGGGGCAATCACCAGCGCGTAGCGGCTCAGATCGCCGTCAGCGTCGATGACGTCAACCGCGATGCCCTTTTCCCAGAACGGACGATAGTGTTCGTTGACGGTTTTTTCGTACTCCATCCCCATGTTGCGCGGGCCTTCGGCATCGTCCAGCGCCCAGCGGTTTTGCTGGTCAAAGATAATGGCCACGCGCGCGTCGGTGCGGCACCCCACCACATCAGGCAGACGCGCCAGCATCTCCCCCAGACGCGTCACTTCGCGCCCGACGCGGGTATCAAGATGCCCCACGTGATCGATAACCGCCCCGTGGAATTTCTCCACCGACCCGCGGCTCTTACGCCACTGGAAGTACTGCACCGAATCCGCCCCGTGCGCCACCGCCTGAATCGACGAGAGAATGTGCATCCCCGGTTTTTTCAGCTTGCTGGTCGGCTGCCAGTTAGTGGTGCTCGGCGTGGACTCCATCAGCACAAAGGGTTTACCGCCCTTCAGGCTGCGCATCATGTCGTGGTACATGGCGGTATAGCAGGCCAGCTGCGTTTCGTCTTTCTCCTTGTGCCACATCGGGTAGCTGTCCCAGGAGATAAAGTCGATCGCTTTCGCCAGCTGCCAGTAGTCGTAATCGTAGAAATACTCCATGAAGTTGGTCGTCACCGGCAGCTCGGCATTGGCGGCCTTCAGCGGCGCCACCTCATGCTGGCAAAAATCGGTGACCTGCGCGGTATTGAAGCGGCGCCAGTCGAGATTCAGGCCGTGAATCGACACTTCCCCCTGCGGCGCGGGGGACTCAATCTGCGACCAGTCGGTATAGGTATGGCTCCAGAAGGTGCTCCACCACGCATGGTTCAGCGCGTCGAGGCTTTTGTAGCGCGCCTTTAGCCAGTCGCGGAAGCGTTCCTGACACAGGCTACAGTGGCATTCGCCGCCGTACTCGTTGGAGATATGCCAGCCCAGCACCGCCGGATGATGCGAATAGCGCGCCGCCAGCAGGCTGTTAATGTTCATCGTCTTTTCGCGGTAGACCGGAGACGACATGCAGTGGTTATGACGCCCGCCGTGCAGCGCGGGGACGCGGTTGCGCCCGACGCGCAGCACTTCCGGATATTTTTGCGACATCCATGCCGGACGCGCGCCGCTCGGCGTAGCGAGAAATATATGAATGCCCGCCGCATAGAGTTTTTCAATAATGCTGTCCAGCCAGGCAAAATCATATTCTCCTTCCTGCGGCTCGAGTTTCGCCCAGCTAAATATCCCCACCGACATGACATTACATTTCGCCTGCTGCATCATGGCGATATCTTTTTCAATAATACCGGGGTAATTCTCCCATTGCTCCGGGTTGTAGTCGGCGCCATGCAATAACGCCGCGACCTTTGGACTTAAAGGCGCAAATTTATTCATATTTAAAACGTCCTGAATGGAGATAAAAACTAGTTAAATACCGTTATTGACGGCAGCACTTTCCCCTGACAATCAAATAACGCCTGATTCTCGCGGGCGTTACCCTCTTTCCACTCGTCATGGATATATTTCATGCCGGTTTTGGTGGCCCACGTGGTGCCCGGAACGGCTATCCAGGTCGGTTCCCAATAAAAGATGCCCTTGCCGCGACGGTCAGGCACATCAATAACGGACTGCATTAAATCGTGAATATAATCGTACTGACCCTGAACGGTGCCGGGATAGCCGCCGTCCTTTTCTTCTTTGGCCTGGAAGCTGTTCTCGGCATTATCGCAGTTCTCCAGCGTGTAGCCGTAGGCCGCTTCCACCACAATCACGTCTTTGTTGTAGCGCCTGCTGATGTCATCCATATTGGACTTCAGCGCGCTAATCGGGCCGTTCCAGTAGGTATACATCGACAGGCCGATGATATCGAACGGCACGTTCCGCTTCGTAATTTCATCAAACCACCAGCGGAATGTGTCATTTTTGGTGCCTTCGGCCAGATGCAGCATGATTTTCACCTGCTCGCCGCCGGTCAGGTTCTCTTTCATCCCGCCAATGGCGGCGTTAAGTAGACCGGCTAAGCGATCAAATTCGCCGCCACCCTGCCCCCAACTTTTTCCCTCTGGCCACAACATTCCGCCGTTGATTTCGTTACCTATCTGCACCATGTCGGGCAGCACGCCCTCTTTCTTAAAGCGGGCAATGGTGTCGCGAGTGTAGTCATGGTTCGCCGTTTTGAGCTGCGGGTAGTCCATCTTCTCCCAGGCTTTTGGCTTGAACTGTTTGCCCGGGTCGGTCCAGAAATCGCTGTAGTGGAAATCGAGCAGCAGCTTCATGCCCTGCGCTTTCACGCGCTTCGCCAGCGCAATCGTGTTTTCGAGATTATTACTGCCGCCGCCGTAGGTGTTGCCGTCGGCATCCTTAGGGTCAACCCACAGGCGCAGGCGCACGGTGTTCACCCCGTTAGCTTTCAGGATCGCAATCGCGTCCTGCTGCTGGCCGCTCTGGTTATAGAATTTCGCGCCGTGTTGTTCTGCTTCCAGCAGGGTCGAAATATCCGCGCCCTTAATAAAATCCGCCGGCATAGCGTTAAATGGACGGGTTTTCACCCCGTCCGCAGCAAACGCGCTCGCGGCAAGGCCACATGAGAGGCAAACGGCAAGTAAAACAGGTTTGAGTCTTTTCATGATTATCCTTTGGTACTCCCGGAGGTCAGGCCGGAGACGAAGTATTTTTGCAGGGCCAGGTAGAGGATCGCGACCGGCACCGCAATCAATACCGCACCTGCCGCGTAGGTGGTGTAGCTGGCACCCATTTTTTGCGCCACCAGGTTATAGAGCCCGATGGGTAAGGTGTATTTGTCCGGGGTGCGCAAAATAGTGCTGGAGAGGATGAAATCCCCCAGCGGCCCGGTGAAGGAGAACAGCGCCACCACCGCCACAATCGGCTTCGAAAGCGGCATGATAATTTCGATGAAAATCCGGAAATTACTGGCCCCGTCCATGCGCGCGGATTCATCCAGGTCTTTCGGGATGGCGTCGAGGTAGCCTTTCATCAGGTAGGTATTCATCGGGATCATGCCGCCCACGTAGATCAGCACCAGCGCCAGATGGCTGTTGATGAGGCCCAAAAGCTGCGACAGCACGAAGATGGCAATCAGCGCCGAGAACTGGGGGATCATCTGCAGGAGCAGGAACAGCATCAGCCCGTTCTGGCGTCCCTTAAAGCGAAATCGCGAAAAGGCATAGGCGGTAAAGCTGACGCTGATTAAGGTCAGCACCATGGTCAGGAAGCTGATCTTCATCGAGTTCCAGTACCAGGTCATGTAGTTTACCTGGCCGTTAAACAGGTCGGCGTAGTGCTGCACCGAAAAGTTCTCAGGAATAATTGAGGAGCTGAGGAGGCTATTACCCGCGTTGAACGACGCGCCGACCGTCCACACCAGCGGGTAAATAATAATCGTCGACACCAGCACGATAACCAGCCAGGAGAGCGAGAGGCGTACCCACTTCTCACGTTTAATACTTTGTGATTGAGCCATTGTTACCTCCCTTACGCCATGTCGTCGTTTTTGAAAGATTTGGTGGCGCGGAACTGCCACAGCGCCAGGCCGACGACAAAGATCGACAGCAGGATAGTGATGGTCGCCGCAATCGCGTACTGCGACGACGACATGGTGAGCTTGTAGATCCACGACACCAGGATATCTGTCCCACCCGCATTAGACCCCACCACCGCTGGCCCGCCGTTGTTGAACAGGTAGATGATGTTGAAGTTATTGAAGTTGAAGGTGTATTGGGTAATCAGTATTGGCGCAATGGCGTAAAGCACCAGCGGCAGCGTGATGGTGCGCAGCTTGGTCGCACTGCTGGCCCCGTCCATCGTGGCGGCTTCGTACAGATCGTCAGGGATCGCCTGCAGCACGCCGGTAGTCATGGCAAAAACAAACGGGAAGCCGAGCCAGGTCTGCATCAGGATCAGCGCCGTTTTGGTCCAGAACGGATCCGTCATCCAGGCTTTTGGCGCAATGCCGAAGAAGGCCAGAATGGCGTTGTTTATCACACCGAAGGAGTCGTTGAACATTCCGGCAAACACCAGAATGGTGACAAAACCCGGCACCGCCCACGGCAGAATGAAGATGGTACGGATAAGCGGCTTAAAGCGCAGGTCTTTCTGGTTCACCAGGATAGCCAGCAGCACGCCCACGGTACATTGCAGCGTGGTGGCGAGCAGCGTCCATACCACCGTCCACTGCAGGACGTCAAAGAAGGTTGAGCGCCAGATGGAGAGCGTGAAGATATTGATGAAATTCTTAAACCCAACCCAGTCCACCAGCTTAGCCGGCGGCGTGTGGTAAAGATTATAGTTAGTAAAGGCGATGGCAAAACCGAAGAGGATCGGGAAGACCACCACAAACACCAGCAGAATAAAGCCCGGCGTGATCATCAGATACGGAAAGCCGTCGCTCAGCAGCATCTGATACTGTTTACGCACGCTGTTTAGCGCCAGCCCTTCATCGCGTTTTCTGCCATTCACCCACGCATCGCGCATCGACAGGTAATACACCATCACGCCAAATGCGGCGATCAGTACGCTGATGATCCCTTCTGCCAGCAGGAATATGGAGTTATCCCGCGGCACTTCCTCCCCCAGCGTCACCAGCCCCCAAAGCCCTTCGCGCAGGAAATCGGCAAAAACGCCGATAAAACTGGCCAGCAGCACCAGGAAGATAACGCCCTTCAGCCACTGGCGATGATAGAACTGGCCGAAGCCGGGGATGACCGCCAGCAGCAGGCCGGTCCAGGCGTGACGCCCGGCCCCGTGCGGTCTGGCAAAATTTTCCGGGATGATACTCACAGACAACTCCTTTCAATAAAACGGGAGAGTGGCCTCCCGTTCTGCGACGTCAGAAAATTACTGGTTGCTGGCCTGCATGGCTTCGATTTGCATCTGGACCTGTTTCTCTGCGCTGTCCAGCGCGGCTTTGGGATCCTGTTTGCCGGTCAGGCTCAGCTCCAGCGCGGCGTTGGCCGGCCCCCAGACTTCGCCCATTTCAGGGATGCCCGGCATGGCGGTGGCTCGCGCGGCCTGTACCGCAACGGCACTCGCCTTCTCGTCGTTCTTGATAACCGGGTCGTCAATCATTGCGGTCAGCGGCGGGATCTCCCGCGTGGCCACGTAGCGGGTTTTCACGTACTGCGGCTGGTTGATGAATTCGATAAATTTCTGCGCCAGCGCTTTGTCCTTGCTCCAGGTGGAAACGACGTAGCCTTTCACGCCGAGGAAGGAGCTCATGGGCTTGCCGTCCGGCAGCGTGGGTAGCGGCGCCACGCCGTAGTTGATGCCTGCCGCTTCATACGGCTGGAACGCCCACGGGCCATTGATGACGGCTGCCGCTTTCTTCTCGGTAAACAGGGAGTCGATAGCGTTCAGGCCGTTGTCACCGACTATCCCGGCCGGGAAAATATCGTCAGCGTAGAATTTTTTCAGGTACGTCACGGCTTCTACCGCGCCCGGCTTGTTCAGGCCGACGTCGCTGGCGTTATAGCCGCCTTTGCCGTTTTGACCGAAGATGTAGCCTCCCATCGGGGAGATTGCGCCCCAGCTGTAGTAAATCTGATCGAACTTGGCGAGCAGACCGTACTGGTTTTTTGCGCGCTGCTGTTTAGAAAAGTCATACCAGTCCTGCAGCGAGTTGAGCGGCTTGTCGATGAGATCTTTGTTGTAGATCAGCACCAGCGTCTCAACCGCTTTCGGCACACCGTAGAGGGCGTTATCCATTTTGAAGGCGTTAATCGAGGCCGGGGTGTACTGTTCGGTCTGCTTAGCCTCCAGATTCAGGGGGGTCAATAACCCTTGCACGACGGCGCCGCCCAGCTGATCGTTAGGGATGACCAGCACATCCGGGCCAATCCCTGCCGGGCCGTCCAGACGCAGTTTTTCGAGCTGCTGTGCGTAAGGGGTTTCCTGCACGTTGACCTTCACGTCGTACTGTTTTTCAAAGTCCGCGACCGCATCTTTAATACCGGACGACTTCTTGATGTCTTCCCAGACGTTAAGCTGCGCGGTGGCGTGAGCCTGTACCGCGAGCGTAGAGAGGATCAGAGCAGCGAGTATGTTCTTTTTCATTATCAACCTCATGTGAAGGTATAACAATTTTATGGTTGTTATGGCATCTGACGCCCTACAAACCCCGCTATATATCCCGATAAAACTGGCGCTGTACGTCTGACACCAAATGCCTTTGGTTGGTTATACGCTACCCTTCACATCATGATAACTCTACATAAAACTGTAAGTTGTGTGATCGTCATAACATTAATGGAATATCTTTATAGGGCGCATGAATGCTGGAAGTTATAGTCAAGGCAGACAAATTGCACCGTCCGGCCACGTTGAACACAATTGTTATACGTAAAACATACTCGGCGGTTTACCTGGGGAACACTGATGTCGAACATACAATTGAGGAATGTCACCAAGCGCTTTGGCGACACCGTCACGCTCCACAACGTTAATCTTGATATTGAGGACGGTGAGTTTGCCGTATTCGTCGGGCCTTCCGGCTGTGGCAAATCCACTATGCTGCGCATGATTGCCGGGCTGGAGGAGATAAGCGACGGTGAAGTGCTGATCGGTAACGAGGTGATGAACGACGTCGCCCCTTCCCATCGGGGTGTGGCGATGGTCTTTCAGTCCTACGCGCTCTATCCGCATATGACGGTGGCCGAAAACATGGGCTACGGGCTGAAGGTGAATAAAGTACCGAAAGATCAGATTAGACATCAGGTCGAGATGGTCGCCAAAACGCTGCAGCTTTCCCACCTGCTGGACCGCAAACCCAAACAGCTCTCCGGCGGCCAGCGCCAGCGCGTCGCGATTGGCCGCGCTATCGTCCGTAACCCGCGCGTCTTTATGTTCGATGAACCGCTGTCCAACCTGGATGCCGAACTGCGCGTGGAGATGCGCCTGCACCTCGCCCGTCTGCACCAGGAGCTGAAAACCACCATGGTGTATGTCACCCACGATCAGATTGAGGCCATGACGCTGGCGGATAAAATTGTGGTGATGAACTACGGCAAGGTCGAGCAGATAGGCGCGCCGATGGAGCTCTACTATAAGCCTGTGAACAAGTTCGTTGCCGGGTTTATCGGCTCGCCGAAGATGAACTTCCTGCCCGCCACGGTTGAAGCATGGCAGCCTGGCGCGCTGACGGTGCGGCTGTCGCAGCAGAAGTCGCTGACGCTTGCCCTGACCACCACGCCGCTGACGCCGGGAAGCCAGGTGACGCTGGGCATTCGTCCGGAACATTTGACCACCGACACTCGCCAGGGTACGGGACTGGAATTTAACTGTGAAGTGGTGGAACGCCTCGGGAACAACACCTACCTGTTTGGTCAGTGCTACGGTCACGACAACGTTAAAATCTTGCTGCCAGGAGACGTGCAGTTCGCCCCGTGGCAGAAGATTGATGTGGCCTTCGACGATCGCCACTGCATGGTCTTTGACGAACAGGATGTCCGCGTCAGTGCAGATATCGAAGATGCGGTGCGTTCGGTGGCCTAGCTCGCCAGCCTCTCAACCGCTCCCTTAAATGCCTCAATCGCCAGCGCGACATCTTCAGCCATCACCGATTCCGCCGGATGGTGGCTGATGCCCCCTTTGCAGCGCACAAACAACATGCCCACCGGCCAGCGTTCTGCCAGTGCGATGGTGTCGTGCCCGGCACCGCTCGGCAGCGATAATGAGCGCCCCTGCACCGATTCAACGGCCTGTCCCAGCAGCGCCTGCAAACGCGCATCGCACGGCGTGGCGGCGATACGGTAAAACTCCTCGGCGCTGAAACTCAGCCCGCGACGAGCGGCAATGGTTTCCGCCTGCGCCAGCAGTTCCGCGAGCAGCGCGTCCAGCGGGGCATCCTGCGGGCCGCGAATATCCAGAGAGAGCGCAACGTCGCCCGGAATAACGTTGACCGCACCGGGCAGGCAGCGCAGTTCCCCGACCGTCGCCACCCGATGACCGCCCTGCTGTCGCGTGGTGTTTTCGATCAGCACCATCCATTCGGCGGCGGCGGCCAGGGCATCCTTACGGTGAGCCATCGGTACGGTACCCGCGTGCCCGGCCTCGCCGGTGAAGCGGCAGTTTAGGCGGCGCGCGCCGTTGATGGCTTCCACCACGCCCAGCGCCAGGCCTTCCTGCTCCAGACACGGGCCCTGTTCGATATGCAGTTCCAGACAGGCGCTGAAATCAGCCTGACGGCGTGCCGCAAGCGCCACGCGGGCGGGATCGAGCCCCGCCTGCACCATCGCCTGCGCCACGCTGATGCCGCTGGCATCACACGTCTCCAGCCAGCCCTGCGGCCAGGTGCCCGTTATGCCCCGGCTGCCTAACAGGGTGATCCCAAAACGGGTTCCCTCTTCGTCACCAAAGCCGACAATCTCAATGGCCTGCGCCAGATGCAGCCCCTGCTGGTGCAGGCTGTCCACCACTTCGATGGCGGTGAGCACCCCAAGCATGCCGTCGTAGCGCCCCGCATTGCGTACGGTATCAAGATGCGAGCCGAGAAGCACCGCCTGTGCCCCTTCCTGCGCCCCCTCATAGCGTCCACAGATGTTGCCCACGCTGTCCTGCCAGACGGTCATGCCCGCCTGGCTCATCCACTGCCCCACCAGCTGGTTGGCCTGCTGATGCTGCACCGAGAGATAGACCCGGGTCAGCGCATCCGGGGTTTCGCTGATGGCGGCCAGCGCGTCGGCGCGGGCCATCACCCGTTCTGCCGCCGGGCTCATTGCGGCGTCTCGCGGCGATAGTGGTCCCACGCGGCCTGCATGGCCGCACCCTGGGTGGTGGTGAATTTCAGGTAGTTCAGCACCGACTCCAGCGCGCTCAGGGTGGTCATCACGCAGTCCTTGCGCGCGTTATAGCCCATGGTGCCAATGCGCCACACCTTGCCGTGGAGCGGGCCAAACGAGGTGCCGATTTCAATCCCGAAATCCTCCAGCATCAGCTTACGCACCTGGTCGCCGTTGACGCCCTGCGGAATGACCACGCCCAGCACGTTGTTCATCTTGTGCTTCAGATCGCCAAAGGTCTCCAGCCCCATCGCCTGAATGCCCTTCAGCAGCGCATCGCCGTGCAGCCTGTGGCGGGCGATGCCGTTATCCAGCCCTTCCTGCAGGATCAGACGCGCGCACTCGCGGGCGCCAAACAGCGCGGTGGTCGCTTCGGTGTGGTGGTTGAGGCGCTCCGGCCCCCAGTAGTCCATCACCATGCCGAGATCGAAGTAGTTGGAGTAGATCATCTCCTCATCGCCGTCTCGGTGGGCGTCGGTGCGAATGCCTTCCTCGACGCACTTGCGGCGGCGTATTGCCTCTTCCATCCGCGCGCTCAGGGTGATCGGCGACGTCCCCGACGGGCCCCCGAGGCACTTCTGCATCCCGGCCGAAACGGCATCCAGCCCCCAGGCATCGGTCTCCAGCACGTTACCTCCGAGGGATGCGGTGGCATCGGTGTAAAACAGCACGTCGTAGCGGCGGCAGATGGCGCCGAGCTCCGCGAGCGGCTGCAGCATGGTGGTGGAGGTGTCGCCCTGCACGGTCAGCAGCAGGCGCGGACGAATACGCTTAATCGCATCCTCCACCTGGTCCGGGGTGAACACCTCGCCCCACGGCACCTCGATGGTATGCACCTCCGCGCGGCAGCGGCGGGCAATTTCGCACAGCAGGTGGCCAAAGCGGCCAAAGACCGGCACCAGCACTTTATCTCCGGGGCGGATGGCGGAGACCAGAATGGCTTCAATCCCCGCGCGGGAGGTGCCGTCCACCAGCATCGTCCAGCGGTTCTCGGTGCGAAACACGCCGCGATAGAGCGCCATCACCTCGTTCATGTAGTGGGTCATGGCCGGATCGTACTGGCCGATCAGCTGGCTCGACATGGCGCGCAGCACGCGCGGGTCGGCGTTGATCGGCCCCGGCCCCATCAGCAGGCGCTGGGGCGGGTTGATTTGCGGAAAGTGTGCGATATCCATTGTTAAGTCCTTATCAGTTGAGGCCGCGCACGGAGGAGATGAACTGCTTCAGTTCCGTGGTCTGCGGGTTGGCGAACAGCGTTTTGCTGTCGCCCTGCTCCCAGACTTTCCCCTGGTGCATAAACACCACGCGGTCGCCCACTTCGCGGGCAAAATTCATTTCATGGGTCACGAGAATCAGGGTCATCCCCTCGGCCGCCAGCTGCTCCAGCACCTTGAGCACTTCGCCCACCAGCTCCGGGTCGAGCGCGGAGGTGATCTCGTCGCAGAGTAAAACTTTCGGCGACATCGCCAGCGCGCGGGCAATCGCCACGCGCTGCTGCTGGCCGCCGGAGAGGCTCGACGGGTAGTAATCCAGACGATCGCCAAGCCCCACTTTCTCCAGCATGCGCTGGGCCAGTTCGCGGCATTCGGCGGCGCTTTTCTTCAGCACCCGACGCGGGGCGAGCATCACGTTCTCCAGCGCCGTCATGTGCGGGAACAGGTTGAAGCTCTGAAACACCATCCCGACCGAGCGGCTGATTTCACGCGCCTGAGAATCCCGGTCGGTAATGGTCATGCCGCCCAGCTTGATGCTCCCGTCCTGATACCCTTCCAGGCCGTTGATGCAGCGCAGCAGCGTGCTTTTGCCCGATCCGCTGCGCCCGATAATGGAGATCACCTGGCCCATATCGATATCCAGATCGACGCCCTTGAGCACGTGGTTATCGCCGTAGTACTTCTGCACCTGATTAATGGTGATGAGAGGCATTGAATTTGGTCTCCAGATAGCGGCTGTAGCGCGACAGCGGATAACACAGAATAAAGTAGCCCAGCGCCACCAGCGCAAAGACCTTAAACGGCTGATAGGTCACGTTGGTCAGCATGGTGCCAGCCTTGGTCAGCTCGATGAAGCCGATAATCGACGCCAGCGCGGTGCCTTTGATCACCTGCACCGCAAAGCCCACCGTCGGGGCGATGCCGATGCGCAGCGCCTGCGGAGCGACCACGCGAAACAGGGTCTGGCCGAAGGTCAGGCCCAGGCAGCGCGAGGCTTCCCACTGCCCCTTCGGCAGGGCGCGAATGCTGCCGTACCAGATATCGAGCAGAAATGCGCTGGTGTAGAAGGTTAACGCCAGCGAGGCGGCGGTCCACGGCGAAACGTCGATACCGAACAGCGCCACGCCGAAGAAGGCCAGGAACAGCTGCATCAGCAGCGGCGTGCCCTGAAACAGCTCGATATAGCCGCGGATAATGCGCTTCACCGTGCGTCCGCCCGTCAGGCGCAGCAGCAGGAGCGGCAGCGTTACCACCGCCCCGCCGACAAACGCCACCAGCGACAGCAGTACCGTCCAGCGTCCGGCCAGCAGCAGGTTGCGAATAATGTCCCAGTCGGTAAAGGTGGTCATCATGCCTGCACCCCCAGCCATTTGCGTCCTGCCGCCATCATCAGCTGGCGCAGGGTAATCGACAGCGCTAAGTAAATCCCGGTTGTCACCAGATAGACCTCAAAGCTCAAAAACGTTCTGGACTGGATCAGGTTAGCGGCGAAGGTCAGCTCTTCATACGAGACCTGCGACACCACCGACGAGCCGAGCATCACGATGATGCACTGGCTCACCAGCGCCGGATAAATGCGCTGCAGCGCGGGCGGCAGCACCACGCGAATAAACGTCTGCAGACGGGTTAGCCCCAGCACGCGCCCGGCCTCCCACTGTCCTTTCGGCGTGACCTGAATGCCCGCGCGGATAATTTCGGTGCTGTACGCGCCCAGGTTCACCACCATTGCCAATAGCGCCGCCTCCCCCGCCGTCATCTTCAGGCCAAGATTCGGCAGGCCGAAGACGATGAAAAACAGCTGCACCACAAACGGCGTGTTGCGGATGATCTCCACGTAGCCGCCCCAGATCCGGCTGTACCAGGTGGTGCGTCCGCTGCGGATCGCCGCACCGAAAATCCCGATTGCCAGCCCGCCGACGGTTGCCATTACCGTCAGTTGAATGGTGACCCACAGCCCGGCCAGCAGCTCCGGCCAGTGCGGCCAGAGGGCTGAAAAATCAAGTTGCTCCGTCATCGGCTCAGGCGCCAAGGTTTGCCGGCAGCGGGGCCTTCAGCCATTGCTCGGACAGGCCGTTCAGCGTGCCGTCCTTGATGCCCTGCTCAATCAGCGCATCCACTTTTGCCTTCAGGGCCGGTTCGTTCTTCTTCAGGCCGATAAAGCACGGTGAGTCTTTCAGCATAAAGCTCGGCACCGGGGCTTTATCCGCGTTCTGGCGCGAAATGGCCGCCACCACGAGGTTGCCGGTCGCCACGTACTGCACCTGGCCGGAGAGGTAGGCCGAAAGCGTGGTGTTGTTGTCTTCGTAGCGTTTCACGTTGGCGTCTTTCGGTGCCAGGCCGGTCAGCACCATGTCCTCCACCGCCCCGCGCGTCACGCCGATGGTTTTTCCGCTCAGCGCGGCGGCGTCCTTCAGCTCGGCCCCTTTCGGGCCAAACACGCCGAGGAAGAACGGCGCGTAGGCGCGGCTGAAGTCGATCACCTTCTCGCGCTCCGGGTTTTTACCGAGGCTGGAAATGACCAGGTCCACCTTATCGGTTTGCAGGTACGGCACGCGGTTGGCGCTGGTCACCGGCACCAGCTGCAGCTTGAGCTTCATCTGTTTCGCCAGATAGCGCGCCATATCGATGTCGTAGCCCTGCGGCTGCAGATCGGTCCCCACCGAGCCAAACGGCGGGAAGTCCTGCGGAACGGCAATGCGAATGGTGCCGCGCTTCTCGATATCCTGAAGCTGGTCAGCCTTTGCGGGCAGCTGAGTGAAGAGACAGGCGGCCCCGGCCAGTGCAATTAACAGTTTTTTCATGGTGCTTCCCCGTAACGTTAACATGAAACAAAAGATTCTTTGAATGTGATTTTGCAACTAATGTGCCAGATAAGGCGAAGCGGGGAATTTTCTCTTAAAGCCTGATAAAACGCGGACGGGGCGAAAATACTCTCTATTTTCGCCCCGTTCAATTGCACCATTCCAATGCAAAGCACCAGTCTGATGCCCCATTATCGTTGTTCGAGTTCGTCCAGCTGCTGGTAGAGGGAGGCAATCTCGTGAATGCGCGGACGGCCTTTATCGAGAATGTCATGCAGGAAGGCGTTTGCCAGCAGGTTGATCAGGCTGTTGACCGAGGAATAACTGTCATAGGCGGAGACGCTGTCCAGCGGGGCGCAGAGCTGCCAGCTCGCCAGCGGAAACAGGCTGTGGGCCTGCGGCTCGCACATCAGCAGCACCGGAACACCGCTACCCTGAAGCTGCTGCATCAGCGGACGAATGATGCGCGGGCGGCGGCGGAAGGCCATCATCACCACCAGATCGTCCGGCGTTAAGTCCACCAGCTCCTCGCTCAGGCTCTGCCCCGGCTGCGGCAGGACCAGCACCTGACCGCGCGCCTGCAGCAGCTGCTGGCGCAGGTGGAGCGCCGCCGGATAGGCGTTACGCATGCCGATAATCACAATGCGCCGCGCCTTGACCATGCAGGCCATGGCGTCGGCAAACTGCTGCGCGTCAAGGGCATTGACCCACTGGGTCAGGTTCGCCATCTCCTGCTTGTAGTGGCGCGCCAGCAGCGTGTTGCCCTGCACCGCATCGCGATTATCGGTGAGCGGCATCCCGCTCTGGCGCAGGGTGCGCAGCTCGTCGCGCATATCCTTATATTTCTCATAGCCCAGACGCTTAAACAGGCGGCTGACCGTGGCTTTCGACACCCCGCTCAGCTGCGCCAGCTCGGCGCTGTTGTAGCTGATCAGGTCGTCAAAATGGTCGAATATAAAGTCTGCCACCCGTTGCTCCTGCGGCGACAGCGACGGGTATTGTGCTTTCAGACGTTCATCCAGTTGTTCCATAGCGCCTCTGTAACTTTTGTTTCATCACATTATACCTTTCTTTATACGTATTCATTATACGTGCCAGCTTACTGAAACTTTTCTTTCAGAACTGGAACAGCTTTTGCAGCGCCTTGTGACTTTCAGTGTTACGAGGACTTCTCATGCAAAGCAACGTCTCCACGCACGGCATGGCCGTTGCGCCCCACCATCTTGCCAGCCAGAGCGCGCTGGCGGTGCTGCGCGAAGGCGGCAGCGCGATTGAAGCGATGGTCGCGGCGGCGGCCACCATCGCCGTGGTTTACCCCCACATGAACGGGCTGGGCGGCGATGGCTTCTGGCTTATCATGCCGCCAGAAGGCGACCCCATCGCCATTGATGCCAGCGGCGCGGCGGGATCGCGCGCGACGTTTGCCGCCTACGACGGGTACACGCACATTCCCCATCGCGGACCGCAGGCGGCGCTGACCGTCGCCGGCACAGTGAGCGGCTGGGACGAGGCGCTGGAGGTCTCCCGCGAGATGACCGGCAAGTCGCTGCCGCTGGCCCGCCTGCTGGCCGACGCCATTGACTATGCGCAAAACGGCACCCCGGTCACGGCCTCACAGGCCCATGCCACGGCCAGTAAATTCGACGAGCTTAAGGCCATCCCCGGCTTCGCGGAAACGTGGCTGGTGAACGGTAAGCCGCCGCAGGTCGGGAGCCGTTTTTACCAGCCCGCCATGGCCTCAACCCTGACGCGCCTCGTAGAGGACGGTCTGGACAGCTTCTATCGCGGCCCGCTGGCGGACGTGCTGGCGCACGGTATGGAGACGCTGGGCATGCCCGTGACGCTGGCCGATCTTAACGCGCACGTTGCCCGGCGCACCGCGCCGCTGAAGCTGCAGCATCAGCAGGGGGAGATCTTTAACCACGCCCCGCCGACGCAGGGGCTGGTCTCGCTGGCGATACTCGGCATCACCGACCGCCTGAATATGGCGGAGGCCGACGACGCGGACACCATTCACCGCATCGTTGAAGCCACCAAGCTGGCCTTTGGCCTGCGCGATGCCCACATTACCGACCCGCGTGAGCTGAAAACCGAGATTCAGGAACTGCTGGATCCCGCCGCCCTGCAGGCGCTTGCCGACAGGGTTGACGACGGCCACGCCGCGCCGTGGGGAACAGGAAAAGGGCCTGGCGATACCGTGTGGATGGGGGTGATGGATAACAGCGGGCTTGCCGTGTCGTTTATCCAGAGTATTTATCACGAGTTCGGCAGCGGCGTGGTGCTGCCCGATACCGGCATCGTCTGGCAGAACCGGGGGGCGTCGTTCAGCCTCGACCCCGCTCATCTTCTGGCCCTCGCACCGGGCAAACAGCCTTTCCATACCCTGAACCCGGCGGCGGCGCGTCTTAAGGACGGGCGCGTAATGGTCTACGGATCGATGGGCGGTGACGGACAGCCGCAAACCCAGGCCGCGCTCTTTACCCGCTACGTGGTTCAGGGCGTGCCCTTGCAGGAAAGCATTTCCCGCCCGCGCTGGCTGCTGGGGCGCACCTGGGGACAAACCTCAGACACGTTAAAGCTGGAAGGACGCTTTAGCGCTGAGACGGTCTCACGGCTTCAGGTACTCGGACATGAGGTAGAAATATTCCCTGACTTCAGTGAAGCGATGGGCCACGCGGGCGCGATTGTCCGGCACCCCAACGGGCTGTTTGAAGGGGCGTTTGACCCGCGCAGCAACGGCGCGGCCGCCGGATACTGAGGAGAAAACAATGACGACACAACAACCCGACTGGCAGGCGTATCTTGCGCAAATGGAGTCCGTACTCGGCGTGACGCTGGACGATGCCCGCCGCGCCGAGCTGCAGTTGCAGTTCAGCCGCATTGCCAGCATGGCCGCCCCGCTGATGGCGCTGCCGCTAGACGACCGTCTGGAGATCGCAGGAGTGTATAAAGCATGACGCTACACGAGATGAGTATCAGCGACATTCAACAGGCGCTGAGCGCGGGCGAGCTGAGCGCCCATGAGATTGCCCGCCAGACGCTGGAGGCGATTGGGTGCGTTAATCCGCAGATCAATGCCTGGACCACCGTGACGGAAGCACGCATGCTCGCCGAGGCCGAGAACATCGACACCCTGCGCCGCGAGAAGCGCCCCCTGCCGCCGCTGGCGGGCGTGCCCTACGCGGTGAAAAACCTGTTCGACGTTGCCGGACACACCACCCTCGCGGGCGCCGAGCTGTTCAGCCAGCGTCCCGCTGCGGCCGCTGACAGCTTCGCCGTGCGCCAGCTGCGCAGCGCGGGCGGGCTGCTGTCCGGGATGGTGAATATGGACGCCTACGCCTACGGCTTTACCACCGAGAACAGCCACTACGGCGCGACGCGTAACCCGCACGACCTGACGCGCATTGCGGGCGGGTCCTCTGGCGGTTCAGCCGCCGCCGTGGCCGCCGGGCTGGTGCACTTTTCGCTCGGCACCGACACCAACGGGTCGATTCGCGTTCCAGCCTCCCTGTGCGGCATCTATGGCCTCAAGCCCACCTTTGGCCGCCTGTCACGATCCGGCAGCCATCCGTTTGTCGCGAGCCTGGATCATATCGGCCCCTTCGCCCGCCGCATGTGCGACCTGGCGTCCGTGTACGACGCGCTGCAGGGCCGGGACAGCAGCGACCGTTTTCAGGCAGAGAGCTCGCGCGAGCAGACGCGCCCCCTGCTAGACCGCGGGCTTGACGGCCTGCGCTGCGCGGTGCTCGGCGGCTACTTCATCACCTGGTGCGACGCACAGGCCAGAGACGCCGTGGCGCGGGTGGCGAAGGCGCTCGACGTGCAGGATGAGCTGCAATTTCCGGACGCCGAGCTGGCGCGCTCCGCGGCGTTTATCATCAGCGCCTCCGAAGGGGGAAATCAGTACCTGCCCGCGCTTCGCCGCGAGCCCGAGCGCTTTGAGCCGCACTCCCGGGAGCGACTGCTGGCAGGCGCGATGATCCCCTCCGCCTGGTATATTCAGGCCCAGCGGTTCCGCGCGCAGGCGCGGCAGGCGTTTCACGCACTGTTTGCCCAGGCCGACGTGCTGATCGCCCCCGCGACGCCGCGCAGCGCCACGCGGATCGGCGAGCAAACCATGGAGATTAACGGTCAGTCGCTCCCCATCCGCGCCAGCATGGGGATGCTGACCCAGCCAATTTCATTTTTGGGCCTGCCCGTGACCACCGTTCCGCTGCGCACCGCACATGGCGCGCCGATTGGCCTGCAGCTGATTGCCGCGCCGTTTAACGAGCAGGCCTGCCTGCGCGTCGCGCGCGTGCTGGAAGAGAGCGGCATCACCGATGCCCGCCCGGCGGAGGTTGCAGCATGATCAATCACGATGACATTAACCTGCCGTGGGTGGTTGCCGAGGTGACCGCCGCGTTTTATCGCTATGAAGACGCGCTGGTGAGTAACAACATTGCCGTGCTGGACGAGCTGTTCTGGCACGACAAAAACACGGTGCGTCTGGGGGCGGGTGAAAACCTGTACGGTATCGATGAAATCCGCGGCTTTAGGGCAGCGCGCCCGTCTGCCGGGCTTCAGCGGACGCTGCGCCACACCGTGATTACCACCTTCGGGGAGGATTATGCCGTGTGCAGCACCGAGTTTACCCGTGAAGGTACGGAGCGGATTGGCCGCCAGCAGCAGACGTGGGTGCGGTTTGCCTACGGGTGGCGCATTGTTGCGGCGCAGGTGAGTTTGATGTCGTAGCCGTAGGCCGGGTAAGGCGCAACCGCCACCCGGCAAAACATCGCGCAATTACTTCTGAAACGGATGCACTTCCCGCCAGTGGTCAGCAATCTGCTGGCGGGTACAGACCCACACCCGATCGTGCTGCTGCACGTAATCCAGAAACCGTTGCAGCGCGCGAAAACGTCCCGGCCTTCCCAGCAGGCGGCAGTGCATGCCGATGGACATCATCTTTGGCGCGCTCTCCCCCTCCTCGTACAGCACGTCAAAGCTATCCTTCAGGTACGTATAAAACTGCTCGGCGGTGTTAAACCCCTGCGCGGTCGCGAAGCGCATGTCGTTCGCATCCAGCGTATAGGGCACGATCAGGTGCGGTTTGCGGGTGCCGTCGCCGCAGGCCACTTCCGTCCAGAAGGGCAGGTCGTCGCCGTAGTAGTCACTGTCGTAGTCGAAGCCGCCGTGCTCAACCACCAGCTGGCGGGTGTTGGGGCTGTCGCGCCCGGTGTACCAGCCGGTTGGCGGCTTGCCGAACAGGTCGGTAAGAACCTGCACCGCCTTATGCAGATGTTCGCGCTCCTGGCTGATGTCCATGTTCTGATAGTGGATCCAGCGCCAGCCGTGGCTGACCACGTCGTAATCCGCGGCTTTGATCGCCTCAACAATCTCCGGGTGACGCGCCAGCGCCATCGCCACGCCAAAGACCGTCAGCGGCAGGCCGCGTTTTTGAAATTCATTGTGGATCCGCCAGAACCCGGCGCGACTGCCGTATTCGTAAAGGGAGTCCATCGACATATGTTTGTCCGGGTAGCTGGCCGCGCCGATGATGTCCGACAGGAACTGCTCGGACCCGGCATCGCCGTGCAGAACGTGGTTTTCCGCCCCTTCTTCATAATTGAGCACAAACTGCACCGCGATACGCGCCTGATTCGGCCACCGCGCGTGCGGCGGGTTGCCCGCGTAGCCGCGCAGATCCCGCGGATAATCCTGTTCGAAAAGCCCCATACCACCCCCAAAAGTTAAAATGGATTCAATACCTGAAAATGCCCGCTTAACGGTTTGTTCTCCGGGAAGGCCAGATCCCCATGCTTGCTGGTCGTGAGCCCCAGCGCCACCAGCGATTCCACCATCTTCACCGCCGCGCTGACGCCGTCGATCACCGGCACGCGCAGCTCGCGGGTCAGCTCCTGCGCAAGGGTCGCCATGCCGCCGCAGCCGAGCACGATGGCGCCGCAGCCATCCTTTTTCAGCGCCTGTATACAGCGCGCGCGCACCTTCTCCTGCGCCAGACCGCTGCCGTCTTCCAGCGCCAGCACCGGAAGGTCGATGGCGTGCAGCGCTGCGCAGTGGTCCTGAAAGCCATACTGGTGCAACAGATGGCGGGCAATAATCAGGGTGCGCGGCAGCGTGGTGACCACCGAAAAGCGCGTAGCGACCAGCGTCGCCATATGCATGGCGGCTTCAGCAATGCCGACTACCGGCCCCTGCGCCAGTTCGCGCGCCGCCAGCAGTCCCGGATCGCCAAAGCAGGCGATCACGTGACCGTCCACGCCCTGCTCCCTGCCTTTTTTGATCTGCTCCAGGACACCGACGGCGGCGATGGCCTCATCAAAGTGGCCTTCTATGGACGGCACGCCCGCGCCCGGGCAAACCGCGAGGATCTCCGTCCCCGGTGCCGCCACCGCGCGGGCCGCCGCGCCGATGGTTTCCGTCATGGCGAGGCTGGTGTTGGGGTTGATCACTTGTATACAGACAGACATTACGACTCCTTGTGGCCGGCAAACAGCCGGGCAAAATCAGGCAGGCACTCGCCCGCCCGCTCGAAGCAGAGGCTGGCGACGATATGTTCAAAATGGTGCATGAGGGCATCGCTTAGCGGCTGCAGCGCCTTCTGGCGCAGCAGATCTACAAGCTGTTCGTGGTCGTTGCAGCGACAGCCCTGACGCCACGGCGCGCCCCAGGTGGCAATCACCAGCGAGGAGCGCTGGCTCAGGCTTGTCACCATCTCCGTCAGCACCTGGTTGCCGGAGATGGCCTGCAGTTGTATGTGGAAACTGGCGGAATGTCGGATTGCCGCCGGGCCGTCGTACGCCTCGTGCGCCTGCTGCTCCTGACGAATAATGGCCTCCAGCGCGGCAAGGTGCGGCGGCTGACAGTGCGCCAGCACATCCGGCAGGTTGGCGACCTCCAGCAGCGCGCGGGTGCGGAAGATGCACCGCGCCTCTTCCACCGTGGGGCTGGCGACGTGTGCACCACGCTTGGGCGTCAGGGTGACCATTTGCACAGCGGCGAGTCGTTGAAGCACCTTGCGGATGCCCGTGCGGCTCACGCCAAACACCTCGGCCAGCGCCTCTTCCGGCAATTTGCTCCCCGGCAGCAGCTGATGTTCCACAATCGCGGTCATCAGCGCCTGGAAGATGGTTTCGTCTTTGTCATGCAGGTCTGGCGCGGTCTGCAGGGCGTTTATGTTGTTCATTCACCACTCCGAATTTTACTTTCCGTTATCGAATCGTATACATAAAAATAAAATATTGCATACAAGATTTATTATTTTGGCCTGGATCCTGCAACACCGTTTGCACTCCCACTCAACGGGTTTTCATTCACAGGAGCAGGTTTCATGCCAAACAGTCAAAACGCACAGCAGAGTACGGCCGCTGATTCCGGTACGGTTTACAGCCCACGTCTTTGCAATGAGGATCTGGCACCGACGCGTGACCAGTACTGGAGCTGGTACAACATCTTTTCTTTCTGGATGTCCGACGTTCACAGCATGGGGGGTTACGTTGTTGCCGCGAGCTTCTTTACGCTCGGGCTGGCAAGCTGGCAGGTGCTGCTCTGCCTGCTGGTGGGGATCTGCATTGTGCAGCTGTGCGCCAACCTGGTGGCCAAACCGAGCCAGATGGCGGGCGTGCCCTATGCGGTGATCAGCCGTCAGGCGTTTGGCGTCTTCGGGGCCAATATTCCGGCGGTGATCCGCGGGCTTATCGCCTTTGCGTGGTACGGCATCCAGACCTGGCTTGCCGCCAACGCGCTGATGCTGGTGGTGCTGAAGTTCTGGCCTTCTCTGGCGAGCCTTACCACCGGTGCCTTCCTGGGCCTGTCGCCGCTGGGCTGGATCTGCTTTGCCATCATGTGGGTTCTCCAGGCGATGGTCTTCTGGCACGGCATGAACGCCATTAAGCGCTTTATTGATATCGCCGGTCCGGCGGTCTATGTGGTGATGCTGGCCCTCGCGGGCTGGATTGTATACAAGACCGGTTTTGACGGGATCTCTTTCACTCTCGCTAGCAAATCCCTGAGCGCGGGCGAGCAGACCTGGCAGATGATCACCGCGACCGCGCTGGTGGTCTCCTACTTCTCCGGTCCGCTGCTCAATTTTGGCGATTTCTCCCGCTACGGCAAAAGCATGGGGGAGATCCGCCGCGGCAACCGCTGGGGGCTGCCGTTTAACTTCCTGCTGTTCTCCATCGTCACCGTGGTGATTGTCTCCGGCACCCAGTCGCTGTTTGGCCGCATGATCACCGACCCGATCGAAACCGTCAGCCGCGTAGGTAACGATCTGGCCGTGGCAATTGGCCTGCTGACGATGATCACTGCCACCATCGGGATCAACATCGTCGCGAACTTTGTCTCACCGGCGTTTGATTTCTCTAACTGCTCGCCGCAGAAGATCAGCTTCCGCACCGGGGGCATGATTGCCGCCGTCGGCTCGATCCTGCTCACCCCGTGGAACCTGTTCAACTCGCCGGAGCTCATCCATTACACCCTGGACGTGCTCGGGGCGTTTATCGGCCCGCTGTTCGGCATTCTGATTGCCGATTTCTACCTGATTAAGCGCGGCAAGGTGTCGGTAGACGATCTGTTCGACGACACGCCAAAGGGCAAATACTGGTACCGCAACGGCTTTAACCCGAAGGCCATTGGCGCGCTGATCCCATCCGTTGCCGTAGGTCTGGTGATTGGCTTTATCCCGGCCCTGCATGAAGTGGCAAACTTCAGCTGGTTTATCGGCGTCTTCCTCGGCGGCGTGACCTACCGCTGGCTGGCGCGGGAAGAGCGCGAGACGGCAGGCGCGGCCTCGTTCAGCTCCCGCGTGGCGACGCAAAAAGAGTAACCCCCTCCCTCCGGCCGCAGTTTATCTGCGGCCCGTTCATTCTGGCACCGTTCTTGCTGAGCTTTTTTCACCCCGCTACGCAAACACGAAGGCAGGACCCACGATGGAATACCAGACTGCGATACGCGGTGCATTTTTCGATATCGCGCAGGTCTGCGACAGCGCAGACGCGATTGCCCAACACGCCCGCTACCTTGAGGACGGGCTGCTGTTTATCCAGAACGGAAAAATTCTGGCGCACATGGCGTGGCAGGAGGGCGAGCAGTATCTCGACCCCCACAAAGGCTACACGGACCTGCGCGGCAGGCTGCTGCTGCCCGGTTTTGTCGACACCCACGTTCATTATCCACAAACGGAGATGATCGGCGCCTTTGGCGAACAGCTGCTGGAGTGGCTAACCACCTACACCTTCCCGGTGGAGAGCCAGTTTGCCGATGAAGCCTACGCGAAAGAGATCGCCGAATTTTTCATTAACCAACTGGTGAGCAACGGCACCACCACCGCGCTGGTGTTTTGCACGCTGCATCCGCAATCGGTCGAAGCGCTGTTTACCGAAGCCCTGCGCCTCAACATGCGCCTTATCGCCGGAAAGGTGATGATGGACCGGCACGCACCGGACTACCTGAGCGAAGATGCAAAGCAGAGCTACCGGCAGACGCGGGAGCTGATCCAGCGCTGGCATCAACGGGGTCGGCTGGGGTATGCCATTACGCCGCGCTTTGCCCCAACGTCCTCACCCGAGCTGCTCGCCGCGGTCAGCCTGCTCAGAGAGGAGTTTCCGGATACCTGGCTGCAGACCCATCTCAGCGAAAACCCAAACGAAGTGGCCTGGGTGAACGATCTCTGGCCGGAGCACGAGCGCTATCTGGACGTGTATCACCACTACGGCCTGACCGGCGAGCGCAGCGTGTTTGCCCACGCGATTCATCTGCACCACAGCGAGTGGCAGTGCCTGCACGACACTGGTTCGGCGGTGGCGTTTTGCCCCACCTCGAACCTGTTTCTCGGCAGCGGGCTGTTTCGCCTGCCCGCCTGCTGGCAGCACAAGGTGCGGATGGGCATCGGCACCGACGTCGGCGCGGGCACCACCTTCAGTATGCTGCGCACCCTGGGAGAAGCCTACAAGGTCGGCCAGCTTCAGAGCTACCGCCTGCGCGCCAGCGAGGCGTTTTATCACGCCACGCTGGGCGGCGCGCACGCCCTCAGGCTGGACGATAAGATTGGCAACTTCGCCCCCGGCAAAGAGGCTGATTTCGTGGTTATCGATCCTGACGTGACGCCGCTGCAGCGCCTGCGCAATCGCCGCTGTCAGGATATCTACGAGCAGCTATTTGTGCTGATGACCCTGGGCGACGAGCGCAACATCAGTGAGACCTGGGTCAACGGCGAGCGGGTGTGGTCAACTGCCCCGGTAGGTTGACCACCCGCCTGGCGCAATCACAAACGGCAGATGGAAGTGCTCGTCTGCCGCTTCTCCCGTCACGAACTCAATTTGCGCGCAGGGGTAGATCGTCTCCCGGCCGGTTGCGCGAAACCACCCGCCGATCTCCGCCACCAGCCGATAGCGGCCTTTTGGCAGGAAAGGGACAAATTCGGTGATGCGACCATTAGCGTTGGTCACGTCCGTCGCCATGATTTCGCCCTCCCGTTCGAGATGAACCGTCACGCCCGCTGCGGGTTTGCCCGTCGAGATATCCAGAATATGGGTGCTGAGTGTGCTCATTCGCTAATGACTCCTTCCAGACGGAGTAACGTAATTTCCCGCAGCTGTTCCAGCGCGGCACGGATTTCCTGCGCATCGCTGTTCTCAAGCCGCGCATGCAACGCCTGTAAAATGTCCTCGCCGCTGCGGCCCTTCGCGCGGATCAGAAAGACGCGCCCAAAGCGGGCCTCGTAGCGGGCGTTACCCTCGCGCAGCGCCTGCGCAAGCGCCGCGTCACGGTCATTCACCGCGCCCTGCTCCTGACGCGACAGCGCCGCCTCCACCTCTTCACCCGCGGGCTTTTCGCCGATGCGCGGGTGCGCGCTCAGGGCTTGCGCTAACGCCGCTTCGTCCCAGCGCTGCATCAGCGCCTGCGCCGCGATCGTCAGTTCACTCCGGCTCGGGTAAGGCCGTCCACAAACCAGCGCCTCAGCCCAGCCGGGGAGCGCCACGCATGGGGTGAGCAGCGCGAGAGCCTCTTTCTCAGGAAGATGATTGAAGTCGTGCAGTGCGATCATAGTGTCTCCTTTATTGTCCTCCTCCGGGTTGTTGCACAAACCACGCCACTCTTGTCGCCGATGTGAAACAGTCGATTCTGTATGGCTGGACAGGAAATTATTGATTCATAAAAAGGCATATTCACCGTGTTTGCGCACCTTAGCAGTGCAAACTCACCTCCCACAACGCCGTTTTCGCCACTCTGCAGCCTGGTACGCAAATTGCTGAAGGTTTTTACACCCTGCAAAAGGAGAGAAGCATGAAAGCAATCGTCATTGGCGCGGGCATTGGCGGCCTGAGCGCTGCCGTCGCGCTAAAGAAAGCGGGAATCGACTGTACCGTGTTCGAAGCCGTAAAAGAGATCCGGCCCGTCGGGGCGGCCATCTCCATCTGGCCTAACGGCGTGAAGTGTATGCAGCACCTCGGCATGGGCGACATTATCGAAACCTACGGCGGTCCAATGCGTTTTATGGCCTACAAGGATTACCGGCGCGGCGAGACCCTGACCCGCTTCAGCCTCGCTCCGCTGGTTGAGCGTACCGGCGGGCGCCCCTGCCCCGTCTCGCGCGCTGAACTCCAGCGCGAAATGCTGGACTTCTGGGGGCGCGACAAGGTGCAGTTCGGCAAGCGTGTGGAACACGTTCATGAAGACGACGCGGGCGTAAGCGTGACCTTTACCGATGGCACCACGGCAACAGGCGATTTTCTGATTGCCGCCGACGGCAGCCACTCGGTGGTTCGTCCGTACGTGCTGGGCTATACCCCCGAGCGCCGCTACGCCGGGTACGTGAACTGGAACGGGCTGGTGAAGATTGATGAAGAGATTGCTCCGGCGCACCAGTGGACCACCTTCGTTGGCGAGGGTAAACGCGTGTCGCTGATGCCCGTCTCCAACGGACGCTTCTATTTCTTTTTTGACGTGCCGCTGCCCGCGGGCCTGGCGGAGGATCGCACCACCCTGCGCGCCGATCTCACGGGCTACTTCCGCGGCTGGGCGCCGCCGGTGCAGAAGCTTATCGCCGCTCTGGATCCCGATACCACCAACCGCATTGAAATCCATGACATCGAGCCGTTCGACAGCCTGGTGCGCGGTAACGTCGCGCTGCTCGGCGATGCCGGGCACAGCACCACGCCGGATATCGGCCAGGGCGGCTGCGCGGCCATGGAGGACGCCGTGGTGCTGGGCGAATGCCTGCGTGAAAACCACAACATTACGCTGGCGCTGCGGCAGTACGAAGCCCTGCGCTGTGACCGGGTGCGTGACCTGGTGCTGAAAGCGCGTAAACGCTGCGACGTCACCCACGGGAAAGATATGGCGTTGACGCAGGCCTGGTATCAGGAACTCAAAGAGGAGACCGGGGAACGCATTATCAACGGTCTGTGCGAGACCATTCAGGGCGGCCCGTTAGGCTGAACAAGAGGGACAACGATGAAAAGAGAACCGACACCACCCGCCCACTGCACGTTTGAGCCAGAGGACTGGCTGCGCCTGGCGAAATGCTGGCATCCGGTTGCGCGCGCCTGCGACGTCGGCCCGGCCCCCGTCAAGGCCACCCTGCTGGATGAACAGCTGGTGATTTACCGAATTAACGACCAGGTCGTGGTTGCCCGTGACGTGTGTCCGCACCGCGGCGTGCCGCTGACGCTCGGCTTTCACGACGATCACGGGATTATCTGCCCCTACCACGGCTTACGCTTTGGTGAAGATGGCCGCTGCAACCGCATTCCGTCCAGCCCCGACCAGCCCGTTCCGGCGAAGCTGAACCTGATTAACTACGCGGTGGAAGAGCGCTTCGGCCTGATCTGGACCTGCCTGGCGTTTGACCCGGACAATCCCGTGCCGCTGCCTACCATGCCGCACTGGAGCGACGACGGATTTCAGCAGATCAACTGCCCGGCGTTTGAGGTGAACGGCTTCGCCGGGCGCCAGGTGGAAGGGTTTCTGGATGTTGCCCACTTTGCGTGGATCCATACCGATACCTTTGCCGATCCCAATAATCAGCTTGTCCCTATCTATCAGCCGCAGGAGACGCCCTTCGGTTTCGTGGCCGATTACTGGAGTTCCGTGAGCAACTATCCCGCCAGTTCACCCGTGCAGGCGCCAGAAGGATTCCAGTGGCTGCGCCATTTTGAAATGCATCTGCCGTTTACCGCCACCCTGACGATTCATTTTCCGGGTGAATCGCGGCTGGTGATTATGAACGCCGCCTCGCCCGTCTCGTCACGGGTGACCCGCATGTTCGCGCCCATCGCGCGCAACTTTGATCTGCATATTCCGGTGGAGGACGTGCATGCCTTTAACCTGCGCATTTTTGAAGAGGATCGCCTGATGGTCGAAACCCAGCGCCCGGAAAGTCTGCCGCTGGATCTCACTCTGGAAGCCCATATTCCGGCAGATAAGAGTTCGATTGCCTACCGTCGGGGACTGAAGAAGATGGGCTTTGGCGAATTTTTCCTGGTATGACGGAGGCCAATATGCTGAACGTGATCGTTGACGGGCTGTGGCGCGAAGGGGATAAAAGCCTCGCCGTCAGGCTGGTGGCCGAAAACGGCGACGCGCTACCTGCGTGGCAACCCGGCGCGCACATTGATGTCCACCTGCCCTGCGGCGTGGTCCGCCAGTACTCTCTGACCGGGGCATGTGGCGACGAGAGCTATCTTATCTGCGTGGGGCGAGAAGCCGCCTCGCGCGGCGGGTCGCGCTACGTTCACGAAACGCTGCGTCCGGGCCAAAGGCTTTCGATCTCGACCCCGCGCAATCTGTTTCCGCTGCATCAGGCTGAGCGGGTATTGCTGCTGGCGGCAGGGATTGGCATTACGCCGCTGTATGCGATGGCATTGCAGCTGAAAGCGACCGGAACGCCGTTTACGCTGCACTATTACGTCAGAAACCGGGAAAACGCGGCGTTTGCGCGCGAGCTCTCGCAGTGCGGTGACTGCATTATTCATACCACCACCCCACGAACCACGCTGGCGGAGTATTTCCCCGCGCCTGAAGCGGGGCTGCACGCGTGGGTGTGCGGACCTGCGGGGTTTATGGAGAAAGCGCGCGATGTGGCGGCGGCGAAGGGATGGAATGACGCCCATATCCACAGCGAGGCGTTTCAGCCCGCACCCCCTGTCACAAGCGGCGTCGCAGGCGAGATCTTTACGGTCAAACTTGCTTCTACCGGCGAGCGCTGGCCGGTGCCTGCGGATAAGACCATCGCTCAGGTATTACAGGAAAACGGGGTGGACGTGCCGCTGTCCTGCGAAATGGGGATCTGCGGCGCCTGCCTGACGCCGGTGATTGACGGCGTGGTGGACCACAGAGATAGCGTGCAGTCGGAGGCAGAAAAAAGCGCGGCTGACCAGCAGGTGGCGCTCTGCTGTTCGCGGAGTCACTCCGGGGAGCTGGTGATTGCGCTGTAAAACGAAAAAACCCTGCGATATTGCTATCGCAGGGTTTTCGAATTTGGCGGAAGCGTAGAGATTCGAACTCTAGAACCCTTTCGGGTCGCCGGTTTTCAAGACCGGTGCCTTCAACCGCTCGGCCACGCTTCCAAAGTGAGGCGCACTATAAACATCTATTAGCGCCTTGTAAAGCAGGAATTTTTCTATTTTTGCCTGCAGGCGTTTGACTGCGCAAAAAGTCACCCGGACGCTTTCCTGCCCTCCCCCCTTCACCCCTTGTACATACCGTTACACAGCAACGCTCATCCTTTTAAATCACCGTGGTATAGAATGCCAAAAAAAATAGACGGCCATGTGTTTTGTAATGGTAATAAATCCGGGTAATGCGGGTTTTAACGCATTACTGTCATAGCGCCTTACTGGTTGATGATGAAAATCAAAAATACGTTTTGCTTACATATCCTGATGGCCGTTTTGGCCATTTTAGTCCTGAGTTTTCACCCGCTGGTGACAAGCTTTGATCCGCCGCTTAAATTCCAGCCGCTGATCAAGTCCATGGCAGGGACGACAAAAGAACAGGCGGAAAAAATAGCCACTATTTCCCATGCTTTAGAAGGGAATGCTATTTTCTTCCTTGGTGCGTCTGAGGTCGCCACCTCAGAAGAGGAACATTACGCCGTATTTAATTATTTTAATAAGCAATTGCACCAGCCCGTCGTGGCCTATGGCGATGCGTTTGTCGATGACGAAACGCAATTTTTACTTCTCTCGCGTTTTAAAGATAGCCTTAATGCAAACAGCAAAGTGGTGCTGCTTCTGGCGCCTGACGGCTTTTATTCAAAAGGCCTGCCGCCCGCTATCTATGCGGATAATTTTCCGGGCTCGATTTTTAATCCTCTGATGAAGGATCCGCAGGCGCGCCCGTTCCTGGTTAATTACCTGAAGCATATTGATGCGAAAGAGATAAGCCATTTAACCTTCGGGCAAATGCGTGTGTATGGCTGGCATCCGGCGCTGATGTGGGACGAGCTGAGTTTTCAGTTTGCAAACTTCTGCACCCTGATTAAAAACGACTGGCTGTCGCTGCTCAACATCAGACCACAGACGGCGCAGCACTGGCCTCAGCAGCCAACCGCCCGTCTTTCCCCTGACTGGGATAAAGCGCTGGCGAATGCCCGCGAGTTGAATAAAAAGCGCCATCAGAGCGCGGCAACGCTGTGGATGGACAAAACGATTTACGACGAGGACGGTAAGCCGCAGCAGTGGGATGACACGCCGGTGGTGCCGGGGCAGTTCGCCGCGTTCAGGAAAACCGTTCAGCTTTTGAAAGCGCATCACGTGCAGGTGATTGCTATCGTCGACCCGGTTAACCCCTGGGCGCTTTACAATACCGACACCTTCCGCCCGTTCGATAAGCAGATTCAAACCATTCTGAAAGAGAACCAGATCCCGTATTTGGATATGTACGCCATGCCGTATCAGAACGGCTGGAACTGGGATCGTCTGCACCCTACCGAACTGGCCTGGGTGCCAATGCTTCGCTTTATTGCACAGAGTTTTAAATAATGAAAATCGCGATCCGTCTTTTTTGCCTTTATTTACTGCTGGCGATCACCGTCGTTGCATGGACCGCTGTCGATGACAGCATGAGTATGCAGCTGCATTTTGAATATCAAAAATTCTGAGGCGAAATGATGTACAGCTCAGGAATGTTTTTTGTCTGTTTATTTTCATCCGCGCTGGCGTTTGCGATGGTTAATCGTGTTTTACGCCACCGTCTGACCTGGCTAGTTTCCTTAACCGTGGTGACAGCATTAGGCTGGGGTTATATTTTTCAGGGCAATTACAGTGTTCCCGTGGCCGTATTTTGCTGGTTTTATCTTGTCGCCACGTTAAAAGAAAAAGGCAGATTAAAAACCTGGCAGGCGGTCGTTTTAACGCTGCTGCCCCTGGTTCTGGTGAAATTACATTTTAATTATCACCTCGGCACAATCGGTCTCTCTTTTATGACCTTCCGTGCTGTGGATGTACTGCTGTATCGCAGTAAAAAAGAGGGCCAGAATTTCCTGCACTATTTCTGCTATCTCTTTATGCCCTTTATTATTCTGGCCGGCCCGATGTATCGCTGGCGGACATGGATGAGCGATGTGAATAAGCCGGCATTTGTCCTTAACCGCGAACAGTTTTTAACGGCGCTGGAGCAAATTATTACCGGCATCATTCAGAAGTTCCTGTTTGCCATGCTGATCGATTCGCTCGTCGTGCAGCCCTGGAGCCATAAGCCGTTTACCCTGACCGTGGGCGTGGTGATGTCGATTGCCTACAGCGCCTATCTGTACTTCGATTTTGCGGGCTACAGCAATATGGCCATCGGCGCGGGTCGGCTGTTTGGGCTGAATATTCCGGCAAACTTCAACATGCCGCTCCTTGCGAAGAACCCGCAGGATTTCTGGCGCCGCTTCCACATCAGCCTGTCCGAATGGCTGCGCGACGTGGTCTTTATGCCCGTCTATATGAACCTCATGAAGTTTAACTTTTTCCGCCAGAACAAAACGCTGGCGCAAAATATCGGTATTTTTTGCACCCTGTTCTGCATGGGGGCGTGGAATGGCCTGGAACGCCATTACGTCATCAGCGGCGCGCTGTTTGGCGCGATTTCCGTCGCGCACAATATGCTGCTGTGGTCAGCCAAACGCAGCCCAACGTTACACCGCGGATTGCAGTATCCGGCCGTTGCGTTTTTGGGACGAATTCTGACGCTGGGAAGCGCCGCAGGATCCCTTTACATCTTCAGTGGAATGTCACCTCTATGAAAAATTACTCCGATCTTCAGGAACTGCAGGATTTCTTGCGTGCGGCACTGTGCGATCCCGCCTCCCCGCAGCAGCTGGCCATCAGCGGCAGCGACGAAACCTTAAGCTGGCTCCAGCTTTCCTCTGCCGTGACGAACTGGGCAGAGCGTTATCGACGCTGCCAGCCCGCAGACGGTACGCCGATCGTGCTGTACGGCCATCAGCAGGCCGAGTTCGCCGTGGCAATCTATAGCTGCCTGCTGCACAACATTCCGTACATCCCGGTGGACTGCATCTACCCGCAGGAGCGGCTTCGCGAGATCTGCAACCTGACCGGCGCCCCTTACTACTACGACGTGGCGACGCGGCAGTTCATCGCCACCGGCGAGGCGGGCAAGGTGCTGGAGGAGCAGGATCTGGCCTATATCATGTTTACCTCAGGCAGCACCGGAAAACCGAAAGGCGTGCAGATTGGACGTGAAAGCGTATGGCACTTCATGAAGTGGGTCAGCCAGGACTTTTCACTGCCGGAAAAACCGGTGCTGATGAACCACGCGGTGTTTAGCTTTGACCTCTCCCTGATCCCTCTGCTGGCGAACCTGGCGATGGGAGGCCACATCGTGCTGAATGCCAAAGAGGATATCCAGAAAGAGAACTGGCTCGAGCGACTGCAAAGCAACGCGGTCTCCGCCTGGGTTTCCACCCCCTCTTTTGCCTACCAGCAGCTGCTTTCTCCGCACTTTAACAGCGAGTATTTGCCTGCACTCAGCGTCTTTATCTTCATTGGCGAAGTGCTCAATAAAGCGCTTGTGAAACAGCTCCGCCGCCGCTTCCCGCAGGCCAAAATCATCAACTCCTATGGCCCAACGGAAGCGACCATTGCGACAACCGTGGTTGAGATCACGGATGAGATCCTTAACAGCGACAGCGCGGTGCTGCCGGTGGGCGTGATGATGCCGGACAGCAGAATGGAAATTTCCGCCGAGGGCGAGCTGATTATCTGGGGCAAAAACGTCATGCGCGGCTATTTAGGCCTGCCGCAGGAGAACGCGGCAAAACTGCTGCGTCGGGAAAATGATGCGTTCCGCGGCTACCGGACCGGCGATCTGGGTTATGAAGACGGGCTCATCTACTGCCAGGGCCGCAACGACAGCCAGGTCAAGCTGAATGGCTACCGCATCGAGATCGGCGAGATTGAAAACCGCCTGCTGGCCATGTCCGGCATCAGCGAAGCGGTGGTGATGCCGCTGATGAAACCCTGCGGCAGCGTGCTGCGCATCGCCGCGTTCTGCGTGACGGAGCTGGCACCGGAGGCGATCAAAACCTCGCTGGCAAACGTGGTGCCCCACTACATGGTGCCTTCACAAATTATCGTAAAAGACGCTTTGCCGCTGAATCCTAACGGCAAAATTGACCGCAAGCTGCTGGACGCTTACGCCCGCACACATTAATTATCCCAGGAAAAATGATGGAACACGATATTCTCGCCCTGTTTGAAAAAGTGTTATCCCGCAAGGTTGGCTTTCACGATGAGCTGATTGAATCCGACATTCTCGACTCCATTCTGGCAGTCGACATGGTGCTGGAGGTGCAGGACGTTTACGGCTGTATGATCCCGCCTACCGACGTGGCGACGGTGCTGAAAACCCCGGCCGATCTCGCCCGTTATATTGAAGAGAACCGTTAACGCCCCCTCCTCTGATGGCTCTGGAACTCACTCCAGAGCCCATCATTCGCTTTCCCCTTCTGGATACCATTCACAAGAATGAAACCCACCGGTTTTACTATTTCTCCTACACTTTAGGGGTACTGTCGGTACGGGAAACAAAACAAGCCAACATCATGAAGACAATAATGGTTCGCTCTGCGCTCAGCCAGCGATCGTTGCGTCTTTAACAGAGGAGTCTGCGGTATGGCATTCGTAACAACGAAAGACGGCGTCAATATTTACTACAAAGACTGGGGTCCGAAAGAGGCTCAGCCCATTGTTTTCCATCACGGCTGGCCATTGAGTGCCGATGACTGGGATAACCAGATGCTCTTCTTCCTTGCGGAAGGCTATCGCGTTATCGCTATCGATCGTCGTGGTCACGGGCGTTCGGACCAGGTCAGCGAAGGGCACGATATGGATCATTATGCGGCTGACGCGTCGGCCGTGGTTGAAAGCCTGGATCTGCACAATGCGGTGCACGTCGGCCACTCTACCGGCGGTGGCCAGGTGGCCCGCTATGTTGCGAAGTACGGCCAGCCGCAGGGGCGCGTTGCCAAAGCGGTGCTCGTGAGCGCCGTTCCACCGTTGATGGTGAAAACAGAAAACAACCCTGGCGGGACACCTGTAGAGGTTTTCGACGGCTTCCGTAAAGCGCTGGCCGCGAATCGCGCCCAGTTTTACCTCGACGTCGCCAGCGGTCCTTTTTATGGGTTTAACCGGGCGGGGGCCGAGGTTTCACAGGGCACCATTCAGAACTGGTGGCGTCAGGGCATGATCGGTAGCGCCAGGGCCCACTATGAGGGAATTAAGGCGTTTTCAGAAACCGATCAGACAGAGGATTTGAAAACCATTACGGTTCCCGTTCTGGTGATGCAGGGGGATGACGATCAGGTCGTGCCTTATAAGAATGCCGCCCTTCTGCAGGACCAACTGCTGGCGAATAGCGTGCTGAAAATCTATCCGGGCTTCCCGCACGGGATGCATACCACCCACGCCGATACCATTAACGCGGATATTCTGGCCTTTATCCGCTCATAGACGTCAGGTTTCTGATACGCGCAAAAAGAAAAACCCCAGCTTAACGAGTAAGCTGGGGTTTATATCTGGCGGAAGCGCAGAGATTCGAACTCTGGAACCCTTTCGGGTCGCCGGTTTTCAAGACCGGTGCCTTCAACCGCTCGGCCACACTTCCTGAGTGAGGCGAACTATAAACACCTCACCGCATGCTGTAAAGAGTGGCTGCAATCGTTCGCTTTAAAATTAGCCAAAATGTGCTTAATCGGTTGAACTGACAACACATCGGCGATTTTCTCAGCATAAAATCCAGCCCTCTCGCTTAGTGCTTTTTGATGTACATATCTTTTGTGAAATAGTACCCCAGCTTATCCGGCGTAAAGCCACCCACCCATGGTTTCACCAGGTGCGTACGGACGTAGTGATAAACCGGAATGGCAGGCACATCACGCCCAAGCAGATCCTCTGCCTGCTGGTAGAACTTACCCCGCTCTGCCGGCGTTTTGGCCTTTGCGGCGTTGATCAAGGCTTGATCGTAGTCCGGGTTGCTGTACTGGCTGGTGTTTTCACTGTCGCCGGTACGGAAGTTGTTCAGGAAGGTCGCCGCGTCGTCGTAGTCGGCAATCCAGGCGTAGCGCACCGCGTCAAAGTTGTGGGTGTGCATGGTATCCAGCATGGTTTTCCACTCCTGATTTTGCAGCTTCGCGTCTACGCCGAGGTTTTTCTTCCACATAGAGCTGGCCGCAATCGCGATGCGCTGGTGCGATTCAGAGGTGTTATAGAGCAGGTTGAAGCTCAGAGGATGGCTTTCGTTATACCCGGCCTCGTTGAGCAGTTTTTTCGCCTCAGCAATACGCTTGTCCAGCGGCCAGCTGGCGTAATCCGGATTCTGCAGCTTGACCCCGCCAATGTCCGGCTGGCTAATCAGCCACGCGGGACGCTGCCCCTGCCCCATCACCTTCTCAGCGATGATGTCTTTATCCAGCGCCATGTTCAGCGCCTTGCGCACGCGGGCATCGTTGAACGGCGGACGGGTGGTGTTGAATTCGTAGTAATAGGTCGCCAGCTGCGGGGAGACGTCCAGCTGGCTGCCCAGCGTTTTCTTCAACTGAGCAAACTGGTTAATGGGTACCGTATACACAATATCAATTTCGCCCGCTTTATAGCGGTTCACATCCGAGGCCTCGGAGGTGATCGGCAGATAGGTGACTTTGTTAATAACGGTATGCGCGTTATCCCAGTAGCGCGGGTTACGCTCCGCCACAATGCGTTCGTTGACCACCCACTGGGACAGCTTATACGCTCCGCTGCTGACGAAATGCTCCGGTTTGGTCCACTTTTCACCGAAGCGGCCAATCAGCACTTTATCCACCGGCACCAGCGACGGGTGCGCCAGCATCGCCAGGAACGCCGCGTTGGGCTGGGTGAGCGTCACTTCCAGCGTGGTGTCGTTAATTGCTTTTACGCCCAGCGTGTCGGGGGATTTTTTCCCCTGAGCGATATCGGCCGCGTTGACGATATGCATGTTGCCGGGATAGCTGGCGTACGGTGAAACGGTTTTTGGATCAACCAGGCGCTGCCAGCTCCAGACCACATCCTCTGCGGTAATGGCCGTCCCGTCGCTCCAGGTGATGCCCGGACGTAAGTGGAACGTCCAGACGGTGTTGTCCTTGTTCTCCCATTTTTCAGCCAGCCGGGGTTGGATTTCCCCTGACGGGGAGACGCTCACCAGCCCTTCGAATAAATCGCTGATAATATTGAATTCGACATCGCTTTCGACTTTGTGCGGGTCGAGCGAAGCCGGTTCGCTGCCATTGTTTCTGACCAGTTCCTGTTTTTCGGCCAGCGCTGTTCCTGCCGGCACGTTAGCCGCCCAGGTCGCCGTGCTGGCGCACAGGATCCCGGCGGTGAGTAAAGAGAGCGTAAAGCGCGTGCGTGTTTGTGGTTTCATTTCCTTCGCCTTATTGTCTGTTTTATGACGATCCGGAGATAACTCTTAGCGCCCGAAAGGCAATAACGCAATATTTTTCAGTAACCTATAAGAGGTTGATCTGGTAAATACTTTTAAACCGCCGTTCATACTGGTTACACATGCTTTTGCAGAAGAAACGACCACCTTCAGCGCTAACGTGCTGAGTAAAGATGGGTAAAACCACTTTGAGACTGGCGCGCCGTTTCCTATTCTTTCCGTTAATTACATCTGTCATAAGAGAGTGACTCATGGATCGTATAATTACTTCCTCACGCGACCGCACATCGCTACTCAGCACCCACAAGGTGCTGCGCAATACCTATTTCATGCTCAGCCTGACGCTGGCGTTTTCGGCGATCACCGCTACCGCCAGCACCGTGCTGATGCTGCCGTCTCCGGGCCTGATCCTGACGCTGGTGGGGATGTACGGTCTGATGTTCCTGACCTACAAAACTGCTGATAAACCGGTCGGTATTCTTTCCGCGTTCGCCTTCACCGGCTTCCTGGGGTATATCCTGGGGCCGATCCTGAATGCGTACCTGTCTGCCGGTATGGGTGACGTGATTGGCATGGCGCTGGGCGGTACCGCGCTGGTGTTTTTCTGCTGCTCGGCCTACGTGCTGACCACGCGCAAGGATATGTCCTTCCTCGGCGGTATGCTGATGGCGGGTATCGTGGTGGTGCTGATTGGTATGGTGGCAAACATCTTCCTGCAGTTGCCTGCTCTGCACCTGGCGATTAGCGCGGTGTTTATCCTGCTGTCATCCGGCGCGATTCTGTATGAAACCAGCAACATTATTCACGGCGGTGAGACCAACTACATCCGCGCGACCGTGAGCCTGTATGTGTCGCTGTACAACATCTTCGTCAGCCTGCTGAGCATCCTGGGCTTCGCCAGCCGCGATTAAGCAGATCTGCTGAAACAAAAAGGAGAATGCCTCAGGCATTCTCCTTTTTTTATGCCCTGGTCACCGCGGCAAATATAGGTGGGATAGAGCCGGTCCCGTCCCGATGAAAATAGAACTGAGCCACGGTATTGACCTGGACCTCATTCGCTTTTCCCTCGTTGCGCGTAAAGTTAAATTCCGTACTGCAGGCCAGCGCACCGCCTGCGGCGAACAGAAGTCTCATTTTCATTTTTCTGCTCCGCTTTTGTAGCGAATGGCTTTGCACAGGCTGGTGAACGGACAATCGGTACGGCATGTCGCGCATATGACGCAGATGAGTGAAAAACAGGTGTCGACGTATAAATGCAACGCGCTGAAAAAGCTTAATGCCAACAATCTGCTCCAGCTTCTTCTGTAGGTCGAGGTTTCTCACGCCGCCCCTTATTTGCTAGACTAGGGGCGGTTTTTACTTTATCGACAGAGCACTATGTTCATTTTTGCAGGCCAGGAAATTGAGACCGATAGCGAAGGCTATCTGAAAGACACCACGCTATGGAGCGAGCCGCTGGCGGAGAAAATCGCCGAAAACGAAGGTATCGCCCTCTCCCCCGAACACTGGGAGGTGGTCCGTTTTGTGCGCGAGTTTTATCTCGAGTTCAACACCTCTCCGGCGATCCGCATGCTGGTTAAAGCAATGGCCAACAAATTTGGCGAAGAAAAAGGCAACAGCCGCTATCTGTATCGCCTGTTCCCGAAGGGCCCGGCAAAACAGGCCACCAAAATTGCCGGCCTGCCTAAACCGGTGAAGTGTATTTAATACCGAATACCGAAGTTCACATATTCCCTGCCGGGTTGATGCGGTTCCGTTAAGACCTTATCAACCCGGGCGCTGCGCGGCCCGCCTGCTTTCAGCCACGCCATCAGTTTTTCAACCTGCTCCGCGTCGCCGCAGGCGACCACCTCAACGCTGCCGTCGTCCATATTTCGCGCGTATCCCGTTAGCCCAAGCGTCATCGCTTCGCGCTGGGTGCTGTAGCGGAACCCGACGCCCTGAACAAGGCCGTGGACCCAGGCAATGGTGCAGACTTTTGACATCTTCCTTCTCCTTATCCGTCTGGCGCGTTGCATTTCCCCAGCGAACTCGGGAAAATGGCGGCCATTTTCTTGAATCGACAGAACAGCAAATTATGAGTGTACGTTTAGTGTTAGCCAAAGGGCGCGAGAAGTCATTACTGCGCCGTCATCCCTGGGTCTTTTCCGGCGCGGTTGCCCGTATGGAAGGCAAAGCCAGCCTCGGTGAAACCATTGATATTGTTGACCATCAGGGGAAATGGTTAGCGCGAGGCGCTTACTCGCCAGCCTCCCAGATCCGCGCGCGCGTCTGGACCTTCGATAAAGACGAAACTATCGACATCGACTTCTTCGTCCGCCGCCTGCAGCAGGCGCAGCAGTGGCGTGACTGGCTGGCAAAGCGCGACGGGCTGGACAGCTATCGCCTGATTGCCGGTGAATCCGACGGTCTGCCGGGCGTGACCATCGATCGCTTCGGCAACTTCCTGGTGCTGCAGCTGCTGAGCGCCGGGGCGGAATACCAGCGTGCCGCGCTGATTAGCGCCCTGCAAACCCTGTTCCCGGAATGCGCCATTTACGACCGCAGCGACGTGGCGGTGCGCAAAAAAGAGGGCATGGAGCTGACGCAGGGCCCGGTCACGGGTGAGCTGCCGCCTGCCCTGCTGCCAATTGAAGAGCACGGTATGAAGCTGCTGGTGGATATTCAGGGCGGGCATAAAACGGGTTACTACCTTGACCAGCGCGACAGCCGCCTGGCTACGCGTCAGTACGTTGCCGACAAACGCGTGCTGAACTGCTTCTCCTACACCGGCGGTTTTGCCGTTTCGGCGCTGATGGGCGGTTGTGCCCAGGTGGTCAGCGTGGATACCTCGCAGGAAGCGCTGGACGTGGCAAAACAGAACGTCGAGCTGAACAAACTGGACTTGAGCAAAGCCGAATTTATACGCGACGACGTCTTCAAGTTGCTGCGTAAATATCGCGATCAGGGCGAGAAGTTCGACGTCATCGTGATGGATCCGCCAAAGTTTGTGGAAAACAAAAGCCAGCTGATGGGCGCCTGCCGTGGGTATAAGGATATCAACATGCTGGCCATCCAGCTGCTGAACCCGGGCGGGGTGCTGCTCACCTTCTCCTGCTCCGGGCTGATGACCACCGATTTATTCCAAAAAATCATCGCCGATGCCGCAATAGATGCTGGTCGTGATGTACAATTTATAGAGCAGTTCCGTCAGGCAGCCGATCACCCCGTGATTGCTACCTACCCGGAAGGGCTGTATCTGAAAGGGTTTGCCTGTCGCGTCATGTAACTTGAAAAGAGAAATATTGCCCGCACTTAATGTGTAAGTCGTATTTCCCGGGAGGTGACTATGATTGCCAGCAAATTCGGTATCGGCCAGCAGGTCCGCCACACTTTGCTTGGGTATTTGGGTGTGGTCGTGGATATCGACCCGGAGTATTCCCTTGATGAACCGTCAGCGGACGAACTGGCGGTGAACGCAGAGCTTCGCGCTGCACCCTGGTACCATGTGGTGATGGAAGGTGACGACGGACAACCCGTACATACCTACCTTGCCGAAGCGCAGCTGAGTAGCGAGCTGCAGGAAGAGCATCCGGAACAACCCACGATGGATGAACTTGCTCAGACTATCCGCAAACAGTTACAGGCTCCGCGCCTGCGGAACTAAGCGTGTAAAAAAAGCCCGATGAACGGGCTTTTTTTTATTACTTCGCCAGCCCCAGACGGGGGATATCGATTGCCGGACAGCGATCCATAACCACCTTCAATCCCGCATCCCGCGCCAGCACGGCAGCCTGCTCGTTAATCACGCCCAGCTGCATCCACAGCGTTTTCGCCCCGACGGCAATCGCGTCCTGCGCCACTTCCCACGCCGCCTCGGAATTACGGAAGACATCGACCATATCAATTTTTTCCGGCACGTCAGCGAGCGTGGCATAACCCTGCTGGCCCAGTAAGGTTTTCCCCGCCACTTTTGGCGACACCGGGATGACGTGATAGCCCTGATCGAGAAGGTATTTCATCACCCGATAGCTGGGACGGTCGGGTTTATCGCTCGCGCCCACCAGCGCAATGGTACGCGTGGATGTCAGAATCTCGGCAATATCGTTCTCTTTCATGGTTTTTCTCCTGGCTTTTTTAAAAGTGTACGCCAAAGCGCACATCTCAACCATCCATCCCATACAGATGTATGAGGGCAAAACGGCAAAATATGTCTATATGTTAGTAAACGTGATTATCGAAAGATTTAGATACATTAATGCGGCGACAGTATCTCTGACGGGAGCCTTCTATGAAAACCGGTTTTGCCACTGCTCTGATTGCGTTAGCGATGCCGGTTTGCGTTTTTGCCACCACGCTTCGGCTCTCTGGCGACATTGATCTTCTGGTTTTGGACGGGAAAAAGGTTTCCAGCTCGTTATTGCGCGGGGCTGACAGCATTGAGTTAGATAACGGGCCGCATCAGCTGGTGTTCCGGGTCGAAAAAGCGATCGGCCTGACTAACCATGAGCAGCGGATGTACATCTCTCCGCCGCTGATTGTCAGCTTTAATACCCGGCAAATCAGCCAGGTGAACATTACCCTGCCTCGCCTTGAAACGGAGAAGGAATCAGCGGCCTTCGACGCCTCGCCGCGCGTTGAGCTGCTGGACGGGAATGCAATGCCGATCCCGGTCAAGCTGGATATTCTGGCGTTGACCAGCGCCACAAAAAGCCCGGACTACGAGGCCGCAACGCAGGTCTATAACAAAGCCGGCAAACGCGCCTCCCTTCCGCAGTTTGCCACCATGATGGCGGACGACAGTACGCTGCTATCCGGCGTCTCGGAACTGGACGTCATTCCGCCGCAGTCCCAGAGCCTGACGGAACAGCGCCTTAAATTCTGGTTCCAGCAGGCCGATCCCGACACGCGGGCCCGGTTTTTACAGTGGGCAAAGCAACAACCTTCATCTTAAGCCACATTTTTTACGCCTTTCTCTTGCAGCGTCAGACGGTTCCCGTCATCGTGTAGTCAGTTAACCTGATGGATATGATTATGGAACTGACAACACGCACGCTGCCTGAACGCAAACATATTGCGCTGGTGGCGCACGATCACTGTAAACAAATGCTGCTTAACTGGGTTCGCCGCCATCAGCCGCTGCTGGAAAAGCACGCCCTGTCGGCGACCGGCACTACCGGTAACCTGATCCAGCGCGAAACGGGTCTGGAGGTGAATGCGATGCTGAGCGGCCCGATGGGCGGCGATCAGCAGGTCGGGGCGCAGATTTCCGAAGGGAAAATTGATGTGCTGATCTTCTTCTGGGATCCGCTGAATGCGGTTCCGCACGATCCGGATGTCAAAGCGCTGCTGCGTCTGGCAACGGTGTGGAATATTCCGGTGGCGACGAACCTGTCAACGGCGGATTTCATCATTGAATCACCGCAGTTTAACTCGCCGGTTGAGATCCTTATTCCGGACTATCAGCGCTATCTTTCCGAGAGACTGAAGTAGCTTTTTTGCCGGGTAGCGGCTACGTCTACCCGGCCTGGAAATCTTGCCTGACGCCGTTATGGCTTCCGCGCCACCGGCACATCAATACTCTTCAATATATCGACAAACACGGATGGCTCCTCTTTATTGAACAGCAGCCACACGCGATGACGCGCGCGGGTGATGGCCACGTACAGCAAACGCCGTTCTTCGGCATCCGGGAAGTCTTCCGGCACCGGCAGCAGGGCCTCTTCCATGACCGACTCGCGGGCCGGAGCCGGGAATCCGTCGCTGCCCTCCTTCAGCCCCACCACAATCACATAATCGGCCTGCTGCCCTTTGCTGGCGTGAATGGTCATAAATTCAAGCTGCAGTTTCGGCCAGCGGGTAGCGGCTTTTTCCAGCGCAGCAGGCTTAAGGTGATGATAACGCGCCAGCACCAGGATACGTTCATCGGGTTTCGCATAGCCGCTGAGCTTGTCCAGCAGCGGCTCCAGCTGGTCATCCGCCAGCAGGGTGACCGCTTTTTTATCCCCTGCCCGCAGGCTGTTTAGCGGCTTGGCCAGCTGATGCGGGTTCTGCTGGATAAAGCGGTTGGCGATCTCACCAATCCGTGAATTGAAGCGGTATGTCGTGTCCAGATCGCTGCGGTCGCCTTCGCCAAAATAATGGTGGAAGGCGGTCGTCAGTGAAAGCTGCGCCCCGCTGAAGCGGTAGATGGCCTGCCAGTCGTCCCCCACTGCGAACAGCGAGGTATGTTTATTTTGCGCCCGCAGCGCCGAGAGCAGTGCCGCACGCTGGGGTGAGATATCCTGGAACTCATCCACCAGAATATGCTTCCACGGGCTGACAAAGCGCCCCTTCTCCAGAATGACGATCGCCTGATGGATAAGACCGGAGAAATCAACGGCATTTTCCTCTTTCAGCGCGGTTTTCCAGGCTTTCAATAGCGGAGCCATCAGCTTGACCCGTTTTGAAAACAGATCGCGGATCGCCTCCGGCGCGCTTTCAATCATCTCTGCCTGCGAGCCGCCGTGCATCCGCATCAGGCTGACCCAGCGGTCAAGACGCGAGCCGAGCCGACGCGCCAGTTTTTCATCCTGCCAGAAGCTGCCCTCCGGCACCTCCCAGTTGAGTTCCTCTTCCAGCCATTGACGCCACCCTTTCGCCTGCGCCTTTTTCTCACTGCACTGCTGACGCCACGTTTTAATAAACAACGCCTGTCGCGCCTGCGCGTCGTTTTCCAGTTTACTGATGGCAGGCACTTTTTTACTGCCCTGCTGAATGATATGCAGCGCGAGGGCATGGAAGGTTCTGGCGGTAATATCCCGGGTGTGCAGCCGTTCCTGGATGCGTTCGTCCATCTCCTGTGCCGCCTTACGGCCAAAAGCCAGAAGCAGGATCTGATCGGCAACGGCCTCCCCGGTGGTGAGAAGCCAGCCCGCACGCGCCACCAGCACCGACGTTTTACCGCTTCCGGCCCCCGCCAGCACCAGCAGCGACTGCTCGCCGTTCACCACCGCGCGCGCCTGAGCAGGGTTGAGCGGTGAAGACTCCACCGTACTGAAAAAGTCGGCGTATTGGGTGAGCATGGCGTCCGTCCAGGCCTGGTTATGCGCCAGCCGGCTTTTATCCATATCGTTCAGCCAGGCCTGGCACTGACGCCAGGCATCGCGACAATTGTCGAACTCATCAAGACGCGTCACGGAGAGCGGCAGCGCCGAAAGTGCCTGTCGAATCTTTTGCTGCAGACCGGCGGTCTGCTGGCGCGTCAGCCACGTTTGCTGCGCGTTGCTTTGCGCGATATCGTCCAGCACCTGCTGCAGCACCTGAGCGGCAATCACGCTCATGTCGTGGCTCCACTGCTGCCAGAGCGCGTTCAGGTGATGGTGGAAACGCTGGGTTTCCGCCCACTCGGTACCGTGAAGGCGCACGACTTTGTCGTCAGGCAGAACGAACTCGAGCTCGCCCCACACCAGCCCGCGCTTGCAGTGAATAGCCAGAAGCTGATTAAACGGAATAAGGTATTCGTGGCGTTCTCCGGAGACTTTAACCCCGGCGTTGAGCAGAACAACTCTGTCATAGGGGTGTTGCGCCAAGCGTTTGCCTAAAGAAGTTGCTTTCAGTTCCATGTCCCGCCAAATCCACGAAGAGATAATTTACCTGACAGTTTAACTGCCAGTTTTAAGGTGCTCCAGCCTAAAAAAACGTTACAATCATTGGGCGTTAATTTTATCGAAAGGAAGTGAGGGTTTATGCGTACCGTTCTGAATGTGTTGAATTTTGTGCTGGGCGGTTTTGCCACCACCCTTTCCTGGCTTTTTGCCACGCTGGTGAGCATCGTCCTGATCTTCACCCTTCCCCTGACCCGTTCCTGCTGGGAAATCACGAAACTCTCGTTCATCCCCTACGGTAACGAAGCTATCCACATTAACGAGCTGAACCCGGAGAGCAAAAGCGCCCTGATGAATACGGGGGGAACTTTGCTGAACATTCTGTGGCTGATTTTCTTCGGCTGGTGGCTGTGCATCATGCATATTTTTGCCGGTATTGCGCAGTGCATCTCAATAATTGGTATTCCGGTCGGGCTCGCGAACTTTAAAATCGCCGCCATCGCCCTTTGGCCCGTCGGGCGCAGGGTGGTTCCGGTCGAAGTGGCCCAGGCGGCGCGTGAAGCGAACGCACGTCGTCGTTTTCAGTAAATAAGGACTGGCCGCGTTTATGCTAAGTCCACTGCTTCGCCGTTATACCTGGAACAGCGCCTGGCTCTACAACGTCAGGATATTTATCGCGCTTTGCGGCACGGCTGCCCTGCCATGGTGGCTGAATGATGTCAAGCTCACCATCCCCCTCACGCTGGGGGTGGTGGCCGGAGCGCTGGCGGATCTGGACGATCGCCTGGCCGGGCGTTTGCGGAATCTGGTCATTACGCTCGTCTGTTTTTTTATCGCCTCCGCGTCCGTTGAGTTACTTTTCCCCTGGCCGTGGCTGTTTGCCCTTGGCCTGACGCTTTCCACCAGCGGGTTTATTTTGCTGGGCGGTCTGGGGCAGCGCTATGCCACTATCGCCTTTGGGGCCCTGCTGATCGCCATCTACACCATGCTGGGCGTTTCCCTGTACGACCAGTGGTATCAGCAGCCTGTGCTGCTGCTGTTGGGCGCCATCTGGTATAACCTGCTGACGTTAACCGGCCACCTAATCTTCCCGGTTCGTCCTCTGCAGGATAACCTTGCGCGCAGCTATGAGCAGCTAGCCCATTATCTGGAACTGAAATCCCGGCTGTTCGACCCGGATATTGAGGAAGAAAGCCAGGCGCCGCTTTACGATCTGGCGCTGGCAAACGGCCAGCTGGTCGCCACCCTTAACCAGACGAAAGCCTCGCTGCTTACCCGTCTGCGCGGGGATCGCGGCCAGCGCGGCACGCGCAGAACCTTGCACTACTATTTTGCCGCTCAGGACATTCATGAGCGCGCCAGCTCCTCACACGTTCAGTATGCCGCCCTGCGCGAGAAGTTCCGCTACAGCGACGTCATGTTCCGCTTTCAGCGCCTGCTGTCCATGCAGTCACAGGCATGCCAGCAGCTCGCGCGCTCCATTCTTTTGCGCACGCCCTATCAGCACGACTCCCGCTTCGAACGCGTGTTTAGCCATCTTGATGCGGCGCTCGACCGCGTGCAGGCCAGCGGAACGTCACCGGAACAGATCAAAGCGCTGGGTTTTCTGCTCAACAACCTGCGGGCGATTGATGCTCAGTTGGCGACGATTGAGTCCGAGCAGGCGATGGCACTGCCGGGCAGCGAGGTGGATAACCAGCTTGCAGATGACAGCGTGCACAGCGTGAGCGATATGTGGCTAAGGCTGAGCCGCAACTTCACGCCGGAGTCGGCGCTGTTTCGTCACGCGGTGCGAATGTCCCTGGTCTTATGCGTGGGGTATGCTTTTATCCAGATAACCGGTTTGCACCACGGCTACTGGATCCTGCTGACCAGCCTGTTTGTCTGTCAGCCGAACTATAACGCCACCCGACACCGCCTGGCATTGCGTATTATCGGCACCCTGGTCGGCGTCGCGATCGGCCTTCCGGTGCTCTATTTCGTGCCGTCCATTGAAGGACAGCTGATCCTGATCGTGATCACCGGCGTGCTGTTCTTCGCGTTTCGCAACGTGCAGTACGCCCATGCCACAATGTTCATCACGCTGCTGGTTCTGCTCTGCTTTAACCTGCTGGGTGAAGGGTTCGAGGTCGCCCTGCCCCGCGTACTCGATACCCTGATTGGCTGCGCTATCGCCTGGGCCGCCGTCAGCTTTATCTGGCCGGACTGGCGTTTCCGTAATCTACCGCGCGTGTTAGACAGGGCTATGAACGCCAACTGCCGATACCTGGACGCCATCCTTGAGCAGTATCATCAGGGCCGCGATAACCGCCTGGCTTACCGGATAGCGCGCCGCGATGCGCACAACAGCGATGCGGAACTGGCCTCGGTGGTATCTAACATGTCAACGGAGCCTCGCGCCACGGCCGAGATTCGTGAGACGGCTTTCCGGCTGCTCTGCCTGAACCATACCTTCACCAGCTATATTTCCACGCTGGGCGCCCATCGCGAAAAACTCACCAACCCGGGCATCCTCAATCTGCTGGATGACGCGGTCTGTTATGTCGATGATGCACTGCATCACCGGCCAGCCGATGAACCGCGCGTGAGACAGGCGCTGGATGAACTTACCCAACGTATTGCGCATCTTGAGCCCGGAAACGACAGCAAAGCGCCTCTGGTGTTACAGCAGATTGGCCTGCTCATCGCCCTGCTGCCAGAAATTTGCCGGCTGCAACAACAAATCGCTACCTGGAGGAGTGATTCTCCAGTGGCTCAGGCAGCGCATTAAACCACTCCGTCAACTCCCGGCGAATGCCGGCCGGGAGTGCCGCCTCATGCAGCCCCTCGATCGCCCCTTCCAGCGCGAATAGCACTTTGATACTCAGCGCTTTATTTTTCTCCCGCATCTTCAGCCAGCTCTCCCTAGCGCCAAGCGCCCGCAGTGTTTCTTCGTTGGTGATGCCCGCTTCAAAGAGCAACACTTCCAGCTGAAAGGTCAGGTTTGGCAGGTCCTTAAGTCGATTGCGCTGATGCCGCTGGTAACGCTCTTTTCTTGCCGCATTAAGTGCGAAAGTGGAGAGCTGAAGCAGACGCTCCCTGTCCTGCCATAGCCCGTCATCCACCCGGTAATAGTTGAGAAGCACCGGACGGCCCCGCTTCATAAGGGTCAAAAAAGACGCGGCATTTTTCACACAGTATTTCGCACTTTCTTCACAGGCGCGGAGGTAGAGCTCACCTTCTGACACCATGGCAAAAACCGCATCATCCACTGCCAGGGTATAGCCGCCGAACAGCGCGCGATGATGAATTTCACCCAGTGGTGACAGGTATTCCTGGGATTTATAAATCCGTTCATAAGATATCTTTTTCATGATATTTCCCTTCAAAATCATAAAGTAACAACGAAATTTCTTACTAGCGGATCCGTTAGCAGGAAAATAGGCAACTTAGCGTCGTTGAGCAAGATGATTTTTCGAAGGACATCAACATTGAATGAATTTTGCGAGTCGCTTTCCGAAAATGAGGTTGATCTTTATGCATACAGGGGTTACTGTATATCCATACAGTAACTACAGGGCTGGAATGAATATGTACACTTCAGGCTATGCAAATCGCTCAACTTCTCTCTCCTCTACCGCGGGCACTGTCGCGCAGAACACCGTTGGGGGTGCTTCGACGGGGCTTATTAGTGAAGTGGTTTACCGTGAAGACCAGCCTCTGTTGACCCAACTCCTGCTGCTTCCGTTATTACAGCAGCTTGGTCAGCAATCACGCTGGCAGCTCTGGCTGACGCCGCAGCAAAAACTGAGCCGCCAATGGGTGCAGTCTGCGGGCCTGCCGCTGGCAAAGGTTATGCAGATCAACCAGCTTTCTCCCTGCGATACCGTCGAATCGATGATTCGCGCGCTACGCACCGGAAATTACAGCGTGGTGATCGGGTGGTTACCGGAAGAATTGACGGAAGAGGAACATTTTCGTCTGACCGAAGCGGCTGAAGAAGGGAATGCGATCGGGTTTATCATGCGCCCGGTTCGTCCAGATTCTTATCGCAGAGGACAACTTTCTGGGCTAAAAATTCACTCAAATTTGTATCATTGAGTGAAATTAAGATTTTTCCTGGAATTTTTTTTGACCGCAGGATGCGGTTTTAGTTCCCGGCCTCAAAATTGCGGCAAGGCTTGTCTGGTGCGGTTCTCCTTAATTTTATTGCACAAAATTCGTTCTAAAAATGTTAAATAATAGGTATACGGAACTTTTTTTTTCATATGCCTGACAGACTTCACACTTGTAAGTTTTCAGCTACGTTGTAGACTTTACATCGCCAGGGGTGCTCGGCCTAAGCCGAAGATATCGGTAGATTTATATTTGACCACGCCCCCCGGTGAAGGATTTAACCGTGATTCTCTCTTGAGACCTTCATGGCGAATTTTGGATGATAACGAGGCGCAAAAAATGAAAAAGACAGCTATCGCGATTGCAGTGGCACTGGCTGGCTTCGCTACCGTAGCGCAGGCCGCTCCGAAAGATAATACCTGGTATGCAGGTGGTAAACTGGGCTGGTCTCAGTTCCATGACACTGGCTGGTACAACAGCAGCCTGAACAACGATGGCCCTACTCACGAGAGCCAGCTTGGTGCAGGTGCGTTCGGTGGCTATCAGGTTAACCCGTATGTTGGCTTTGAAATGGGTTACGACTGGTTAGGTCGTATGCCATACAAAGGCGACACCATCAATGGCGCTTTCAAAGCTCAGGGCGTTCAGCTGACCGCTAAACTGGGTTACCCAGTAACTGACGATCTGGACGTGTACACCCGTCTGGGCGGCATGGTATGGCGTGCAGACTCCAGCAACAACATCGCTGGCGACGACCATGACACTGGCGTTTCCCCAGTATTCGCTGGTGGCGTTGAGTGGGCTATGACCCGTGACATCGCTACCCGTCTGGAATACCAGTGGGTTAACAACATCGGTGACGGTGCTACCGTTGGCGTTCGTCCAGACAACGGCATGCTGAGCGTAGGTGTTTCCTACCGTTTCGGCCAGCAGGAAGATGCAGCACCAGTTGTTGCTCCAGCGCCGGCTCCAGCTCCAGAAGTACAGACCAAGCACTTCACTCTGAAGTCTGACGTTCTGTTCAACTTCAACAAAGCGACCCTGAAACCAGAAGGTCAGCAGGCACTGGATCAGCTGTACACCCAGCTGAGCAACCTGGATCCTAAAGACGGTTCTGTAGTGGTTCTGGGCTTCACCGACCGCATCGGTTCTGACGCTTACAACCAGAAACTGTCTGAGAAACGTGCTCAGTCTGTTGTTGATTACCTGATCTCTAAAGGTATCCCAGCTAACAAGATCTCCCCACGTGGTATGGGCGAATCTAACCCAGTTACTGGCAACACCTGTGACAACGTTAAAGCTCGCGCTGCACTGATCGACTGCCTGGCACCAGATCGTCGCGTAGAGATCGAAGTTAAAGGCGTTAAAGACGTTGTAACTCAGCCAGCGGCATAAGTTATCGTCTTATAAAAAAACCCCGCCATGCGGGGTTTTTTATTGTCTGAAGAAAACAAAAATCTATTTTTTGCCCAACAACGCCTGAAGGTCGTTTTTCAGCGACGACATCTGGTTGGCGTACTTCTCTTTATGTTCGGCATCCTCAATCAACTGCACGATGGTTTCCGACAGGGTCTTACCACGCCGTTGTGCCAGCCCGGCCAGACGCTGCCAGACCACGAACTCCAGATCGATGGATTTTTTCCGGGTATGCTGATGCTCAGCATTAAAATGCCGTTTACGTCGCGCGCGGATAGTTTGCTTCATCCGGTTTAACAATGCAGGATTAATGTGCTTCTCAATCCAGCCATTGACCTGTACCGGTTCATTTTCGAGGGTCAGCAAAATATCCACGGCTTCTTGCGCAGCGCTGGCTTCGATGTAGCAGGTGATCAGCTCCCCTTCACGGTGCTTTTTGACCAGGTACTTCCATTTCCAGCCGCTTTCGAGATTTTCCAGTTGTTGATATTTCATTGCGATCTCAGTGTTACCACGTAACTCTGTTCAGAATATCAGTTTTTTAGCAATCTGCTGAAAAGAAATCATATCCTGTGAGTGACTGCAGCCAATCCGCCTGCTGAAACACCAATCCTGCTTGGGTAGAGCCCCCCGCTTACGGTATACTCCACGCTTTTACATCTGACTAAAAAACATCAACTTTGACCATTACGAAACTAGCATGGCGTGACCTTGTTCCGGATGCCGAGAGCTATCAGGAACTGTTTGCACAGCCCGATCTCGCAAAAGAACACGAATTCATCCTTAGCGATACGCAACCACGCTTACATTATGCGCTGGAGCAGACGTTAAGCCCGTGGGCGACATCGCCCTTCATGCTGCTGAAAGCCCCGGAAGAAGCGGAATATCTGTCGCTGCTTGGGGATGCCACGCGCCAGCTGCGGCCAGACACCACCGCGGTATTTGGCGGCCAGTATCGTATCGCGGGGCATAATATTACCTTCGGACCGGCGGACCAGGCCGACGGTCGTTTTGCTACTAACGGCGAGGTAATTACCGCTAATTGGGTCGAGGCTGAACAGCTGTTTGGCTGTCTGCGCCAGTTTAACGGCGAGCTTTCCCTGCAGCCGGGGCTGGTGCATCGTGCAAACGGAGGCGTGCTCATCATCTCTCTGCGCACTTTGCTCGCGCAGCCGCTGCTGTGGATGCGTCTGAAAACCGTTGTGACCCAACAGCGCTTTGACTGGGTCGGTTACGACGAGTCTCGTCCTCTTCCTGTCTCCGTGCCGTCAATGCCGCTGTCGCTGACCGTCGTGCTGATGGGTGACCGCGAATCGCTGGCGGACTTCCAGGAGATGGAGCCGGAACTGGCCGAACAGGCAGTTTACAGCGAATACGAAGACAACATTCAGATTGCCGATGCGGACGACATGGCGCAGTGGTGTCAGTGGGTGATGGCCGTGGCGGAACGTTTCGCATTGCCAGCGCCTGCCGCCGACGCGTGGCCGGGTTTAATCCGCGAAGCCGTTCGCTATACCGGTGACCAGGAAACCTTGCCGCTCTGCCCGCTCTGGATCGGCAAGCAGCTGCGTGAAGTCGGTACGATCAGCGGTAACGGTGCGTTTACTGGCGAACAGCTCACGCAGATGCTGGCGCAGCGAGAGTGGCGCGAAGGCTATCTTGCTGACCGCATGCAGGATGAAATTCTGCTGGAACAAATTCTGGTCGAGACAGAAGGCGAACGCGTTGGGCAGATCAACGCCCTCTCGGTGATCGAGTTTCCTGGCCATCCGCGCGCGTTCGGTGAACCCTCGCGAATCAGCTGCGTTGTGCATATTGGCGACGGCGAGTTTACCGATATTGAACGCAAGGCCGAACTGGGCGGCAACATTCACGCCAAAGGCATGATGATCATGCAGGCATTTTTGATGTCTGAGCTGCAGCTTGAGCAGCAAATCCCCTTCTCCGCCTCGCTGACGTTTGAGCAGTCCTACAGCGAAGTGGATGGCGATAGTGCCTCAATGGCGGAGCTGTGCGCCTTAATCAGCGCCCTGGCGGACGTGCCGATCAACCAGAACATTGCTATTACCGGTTCGGTCGATCAATTTGGTCGTGCTCAGCCCGTTGGCGGTCTGAACGAAAAAATTGAAGGCTTCTTCTCTGTCTGTCAGCAGCGCGGTTTAAACGGCAAACAGGGTGTGATTATTCCGGCGCCTAACGTACGCCATCTCAGCCTGTGCCAGGATATTCTGGACGCGGTTGAACAGGAACAATTCGCCATCTGGGCCATCGAAGGGATTGAGGATGCACTACCCTTACTGACAAACCTGGTTTGGGATGGCGAAGGTCAGACAACTTTGATGCAGACTATCCAGGAGCGCATTGCTCAGGCGACGCAGCAGGATGCTCGCCATCGTTATCCATGGCCGTTACGCTGGCTGGGCTGGTTCAGTTCGAACTGATCGGACTTGTTCAGCGTACACGTGTTAGCTATCCTGCGTCCTTCACTAAAATAAGGCTTACTGAGAACATGGTAGATAAACGCGAATCCTATACAAAAGAAGATCTTCTTGCCTCTGGTCGCGGAGAACTGTTTGGCGCGAAAGGCCCACAGTTACCGGCCCCGAACATGCTGATGATGGACCGTGTCGTGAAAATGACCGAAACCGGCGGCAACTTCGATAAGGGTTACGTAGAAGCAGAACTTGATATCAACCCGGACCTGTGGTTCTTCGGTTGCCACTTTATTGGCGATCCGGTAATGCCTGGCTGCCTGGGCCTGGATGCCATGTGGCAGCTGGTTGGCTTCTATCTGGGCTGGCTGGGTGGTGAAGGTAAAGGCCGCGCGCTGGGCGTGGGCGAAGTGAAATTCACTGGTCAGGTTCTGCCTACGGCGAAGAAAGTCACCTATCGTATTCACTTCAAGCGCATCGTTAACCGTCGCCTGATTATGGGCCTGGCGGATGGCGAAGTGCTGGTAGACGGTCGTCTGATCTATACCGCGAACGACCTGAAAGTGGGTCTGTTCCAGGACACTTCCGCGTTCTGATATCGCTTTAAGCGACCCCGGAAAGGCGAAACCTCCGCAGTGCGGAGGTTTCTTTTTTTAAAGAGACGTTATCAGGCTATAAGTGCCCTGTCGCCGATGGCTTCTCGCCAGCCTCCAAGCCATTGTGACCTTTGATTTATCGTCTGATAAGGACACATTTCTTTCGAACGTCCAGCGATGCCGGCCTGATAACCACGTTGATGAGCCCGTTCCAGGCGATCTCGTTTCTGTCTCTTCATGCCTCGTTTCCCTCATTCTTTTGTCTGGTGGAAAGAAAACAGTGTCCGCGCCAGATGCGCAGGCACAGATAACGAATACCCTGAATTAGTCCCAGCGTCAATGTTCAAAATTCATACGGGTGTCATATTTGTGAGCTAGCCAGAAGATCATTTGTACAAAAATTGTGACCCGGCACAAGTAACAACCTGACGCAAAAACGAAAAAAAAACCGCAATCAGCACCAGGCCGATTGCGGTTTTTGACGATGAATTTTACTTATGGCAGCCGGGAAATTTCCCTGGCGATACTGGCTGACTCCTGCGCCCAACCCTGAGCCAGCACTTTCACCATTTCATCATAGCCATCCTTCTGCTGCTTCAGCTCCAGATGGAAAGGACGCTTAATCAGCTGTCCCTGATGATTCAACAGCCACTCGCCGCTGATGACAACGGCACCGTCATAACGGCCGTGGAAGCCCGTTACCGTGACGTTCAGCGTGTCCTGATCGCTTCCCAAAGGCTGGGAGGCAACAACCCAGCCCGGAAGCTGGCTGCCCAGATTCGCCACCAGCGTATTGCGTAACTGCTGGTCCAGCGGGCTGGCCCACAGGTTGTTGTTGGCGATAACGTACTGTACATCGCTGGTCTGATAGACCACCCCGTTGCCGGCCAGATAATCCGGCACGGCGACCTGCTCAACCCACAGCAGACGGTTGCCCTGCGAGGCGGAACTTTGCGTAACCGCCTGCGTCACCAGAGGCAGCTGGTAGTAGCTTTTCGTTTCGCTCCCGGAGCTACAGGCCGTGAGTACCATCGCTCCTGCAATCGCTAGCCATTTTTTCATTGTTTCGCCCTCTTCGGCTCAGGATCCTTTTTATCTTTCGCTTCGAACACCAGCGCGTTGCTCTTCTCGTTGAGCGTTTTCAGAACCGGCTGCAGTTCACGCAAGACCTGATCGAGACGCTGCATATCTGCCACCATCTTGTTGTACGCCGCCGAGCCAGGCTGGAAGCCCTGCATACTGCGGTTCAGCTCGCGCAGCGTTTTCTGCATATCCTGCGGCAGCTGCTGCATACTCTGATTTGCAGTTATCTTGTTGATGTTATCCAGCGTGGTCTGCAGGCGCTGCATTGTCGCCTGGCTTTGATGTAACGAACCTGTCGCCGCCTCAATCATTGGGTTCAGAGGCAGATTGTTAATTTTATCCAGCGTTTCCATGAGACGCTGCTGGATCTGGGCCAGACCGCTGCTTACCGTTGGGATGATCTTGTAACCACCAAACTCACGCATACCGGTAATCGGCGGCGCTTTTGGATAGAAGTCCATATCGACATACAGTGCGCCGGTCACCAGGTTACCGGTTTTCAGCGAGCCGCGCAGACCGCGATTCATCAGGTCGGTGATGTGCTCGCCGATATCCTGATTCTCACCAATCTGGTTGATCAGGCGCTCAGGCTCAATGCGGATCAGCACCGGAATACGGTAATCATCATCAAGCATCTGCTTAAGGCCTGGAACAAAGTAAGGCACTTGTCCCACCGTCCCCAGACGAATACCGCGGAACTCAACGGGCGCCCCAGGCTGCAGGCCGCGAACAGAATCCTTAAAGAACATCAGGTAGTCGATGTGATCGGTATAGAGTGCATCCTGAATGCTTTTTTGATCGTCGAACAGGCGAAAAGCGGTGTTCTCCGCAACCGGCTGTCCCAGGTCCAGACCTTCGGGTACGTCAAAACTCACGCCGCCGCCAAACAGTGTTGTCAGCGAGCCCATTTCTACACGCATGCCTGCCGAGGTCAGATCCACCGCGATGCCGCTGTCTTTCCAGAAACGGACGTTGCTGGTAACCAGACGATCGTTAGGCGCATTGATGAACAGCTGATAGCTAATGGCTCTTTTCTGAGGATCGAAGGTGCTCTTCTCCACCGAACCCACGCGATAGCCGCGGAAAAGTACCGGGTCGCCCGCCGTGAGCTGGCCCGCTTTTTTACTGTCGAGGATCACGCGGATACCTTTTGCATCAGGCGGTGCTAGCGGCGGTGAATCCAGAAGCTGGTACTGCGCCGGCTGGCTGCCTTTTGCACCCGGCTGCAGTTCGATGTAGGCACCTGAGAGCAGCGTTCCTAAGCCGCTGATCCCTTCACGTCCCACCTGCGGTTTAACCACCCAGAAAACAGAATCGCCGTGCAGGAGTTTTTCCATGCCGGCATTAAGACGCGCCTTAATCTCCACATGGGTTAAATCGTCGGTCAGGGTTGCGCTTTCCACCACGCCCACATCCACGCTACGGCTTTTGATGGTCGTTTTACCGCCCTCAATTCCTTCGGCATTGGTGGTAATCAGCGTCACTTCCGGTCCCTGATGGCTGTAGTGATAAAACAGGATCCATGCACCGATCAGCGCGGTCACGATGGGGAAAATCCACACCGGCGACCAGTTTTTGACCTTCTGCACTTTCGCCTCTCCACTCTTATTTTCCATGCTCTTACTCTTCCTCATGGCTTGATTCAGGCTCACGATCCCACGATAAACGAGGGTCGAAGGTCATGGCCGCAAACATGGTCATAATTACCACCAGTGCAAACATTAAAGCCCCCATCGCGGGATAAATACTCATCAAACCGCCCATCCGCACCAGCGCAGAGAGAACGGCAATCACAAACACGTCGATCATTGACCAACGACCGACAAATTCGACCACTTCGTAAATCAGATGCATGCGTTCACTGTCGCGTTTTCCGTGGCCTTTTGCATCCCAACAGAGCCAGGCAATGGCGATCATTTTTAAAGTGGGCACCATGATACTGGCGATGAAAATCACGCCGGCGACAGGATAGGATCCTTCGCTCCACAGCAGTATGACCCCGGCGAGGATCGTCGAGGGCATTTTATCGCCGAGCAAATCGGTGATCATAATCGGCAGAATATTAGCGGGCAGATACAGCATGACGGACGTGACCAGCAGTGCCATCGTCCACTGCAGGCTATTTTTACGGCGAACATGGCCCTTCGTTTCGCAGCGCGGACAAACCTCAAGATCGGCGGGCAGCACGGCGGTACAGCACGGACAAGAACGGAGCCCCTGGCGGATACCCGGCACGCCGACCTTCACCGTCTGCGCGAGCGTCGGTGCCGGGGCGATATCGTCCCAGGCCCAGCGCCTGTCCACGCACTGGAAAGCACGCAACTGCAGGACACAGTACAGACACCAGGGAATAAAACTGCTGCCTATCCCCACGTCGCCGTACGCCATCAGCTTCACGAAACTGACCAGTATCCCTGCGAGAAAGATCTCGGCCATCCCCCAGCTTTTGAGCTGAAAAAGGATGCGCGCGAGCCGGATTTTCAGCGGTGACGGCATCCTGACGCGGTTAACCAGCAGCAGGATGATGACCAGGCAGCACGCCGGGACTATCTGGACGAATAGCAGAAAAAAGGTGCCGAGGCTGGCGTAATCTTCCGAGAACATCACGCCCGGGATTTCAAGCAGATCCACCTGGCTTGTCATCCCGCCTACCTTCATATAGACGAAGGGGAAGAGATTGGAGAGCAGCAGCATGAACAGTGCTGCCAGCGCGTAAGCGGTGGGACGCTGCCGCGGCGCGTCCCACTCGGTTGTCAACGTCGCGCCACAGCGTGGACACTGGGCTTTATGTCCGTGACCAAGCTCTGGCAACGCCACGAGCATATCGCATTGCGAGCATAATATATGCCTGTCGGCATGGTGCTGGTCACACATATTTAATCCCTGTTATGCGCCGTTTTTCAGAGACTCAAGGTACTCCCAGCGCTCAAATGCTTCTTCCAGGGCTTTTTCAGCCGCGGACATTTCAGCCAGTACTTTCTGAGTATAGTCATGCGATTGGGTAAAGAATGAGGCATCAGCAACCTGCGCTTGCAGCTCCTCAAGCGCGGCCTCCAGCTCTTCAAGACGCTGAGGTAGCCCCTCCAGTTCGCGCTGCAGGTTATAGCTTAGTTTAGCCGAGGTTTTCTTGACAGTTTCTGCTTTTGTTACAGCAGGTTCAGAACTTGTTCTGGACTTCGACTGTTTCTGCGCCAGAGACTGCGACTGCTGCCCTTTTGCGTCGTGATAACCGCCCACGTACTGGCCAATTCGCCCTTCACCTTCGAAGATCCAGCACTCGGTCACGGTGTTATCCACGAACTGACGATCGTGGCTAACCAGCATCACGGTTCCCTGATACCCATCGATCAGCTCTTCGAGTAATTCCAGCGTTTCGACATCCAAATCGTTCGTCGGTTCATCGAGGATCAACAGATTACTTGGCTTCAGGAACAGACGGGCCAGCAGAAGACGGTTACGCTCCCCGCCGGACAGCGCGCGCACCGGTGTCATGGCGCGTTTCGGGTGGAACAGGAAGTCCTGCAGGTAGCCCAGAACGTGACGCGGCTTGCCGTTTACCATCACTTCCTGTTTACCTTCGGCGAGGTTGTCCATCACCGTGCGGTCCGGATCCAGCTCCGCGCGGTGCTGATCGAAGTAGGCCACTTCCAGCTTGGTGCCACAGTGAATGCGACCGCTGTCGGCCTGCAGCTGGCCCAGCATCAGCTTCAGCAGCGTGGTTTTGCCGCAGCCGTTCGGGCCGATGAGCGCAATTTTGTCCCCGCGCTGAACCTGCGCAGAGAAATCTTTCACCAGCACCTTGCCGTCAACCTGGTAGTTAACGTTTTCCATTTCGAAGACTATCTTGCCGGAGCGGGACGCCTCTTCCACCTGCATTTTGGCGCTGCCCATGACTTCGCGGCGCTCGCTGCGCTCGCGACGCATCGCCTTCAGGGCACGCACGCGGCCTTCGTTACGGGTACGGCGGGCTTTGATGCCCTGGCGGATCCAGACCTCCTCCTGCGCCAGCTTGCGGTCGAACTCCGCATTCTGCAGCTCTTCCACGCGCAGGTTTTCTTCTTTCTCCAGCAGATAGGTGTCGTAATCGCCAGGATAGGTGACCAGCTTGCCGCGGTCGAGGTCAACAATGCGCGTCGCCATATTGCGAATAAACGAACGGTCGTGCGAGATGAAGATGATGGTGCCGCTGAAGGTTTTCAGGAAACCTTCCAGCCAGTCAATTGCTTCGATATCCAGGTGGTTGGTTGGTTCGTCCAGCAGCAGTACCTTAGGGCCGCTGACCAGCGCGCGCCCCAGCGCCGCTTTACGCAGCCAGCCGCCGGAGAGCGCCGACAGCTCCATGTCGGGTTCCAGCCCGAGCTGCGCCAGCACCTCGTTAATGCGGTTTTCCAGCTGCCACAAACCGTGGTGATCGAGCATCTCCTGCACTTTCGCCAGTTCGTTGAGATTCTTGTCGCTCGGGTCGGTCATCACCAGATGCGAAATCTCGTGATAGCGCTTCAGGTACTCCGCCTGCTCGGAGATGCCTTCTGCCACGAAATCGTACACGCTGCCGGTCACATGACGCGGCGGATCCTGCTGGAGGCGGGAGACGATCAGATCCTGCTCGTATACGATGCGGCCATCATCCAGCCCCTGCTCGCGGTTGAGGATTTTCATCAGCGTGGATTTACCCGCGCCGTTACGGCCCACCAGACAGACGCGCTCGTTATCTTCGATATGCAGCTCTGCATTATCGAGAAGCGGTGAGTCGCTGAAAGAGAGCCACGCGCCGTGCATACTAATTAATGACATTTATTTTTCCTTTCAGACCGCGGTAATCAACCAGCAGTTATGAATTTGACGGTTACGGGCGAAGTCCTGAGACAGCGTTTTTTGACTGATTTCTTGTGCTTTCAGTCCCAGGGCTGCCAGGCCGTCATGATCCATACGGAAGCCGCGTTTGTTATTCGAGAACATAATGGTGCCGCCTTTGCGCAGCAGGCGCTTCAGGTCGGTCATCAGGCGCAGGTGATCGCGTTGAACGTCAAAGCTATCCTCCATGCGCTTGGAGTTAGAAAAGGTCGGCGGATCGATAAAGATCAGGTCGAACTGCTCGTCGGTATCGCGCAGCCAGCCCAGCACGTCGGCCTGCATCAGGCGATGCTGACGTCCGGTTAAGCCGTTCAGACGCAGGTTACGCTCGGCCCACTCGAGATAGGTGCGGGACATATCCACCGTGGTAGTGCTGCGCGCGCCGCCGAGACCGGCATGCACGCTGGCGCTGCCGGTGTAGGAAAACAGGTTGAGGAAATCTTTGCCCTTGCTCATCTGGCCGAGCATACGGCGGGCGATGCGGTGGTCGAGGAATAGGCCGGTATCAAGATAGTCGGTCAGGTTCACCCACAGGCGAGCGTTGTATTCGCCCACTTCGATAAAGTCGCCCTTTTCGCCCATCTTCTGGTACTGGTTTTTACCCTTCTGACGCTCGCGGGTTTTCAGCACCAGCTTGTTCGGCGCAATCCCCAGCACGGCAATGGTGGCCGCAATGACGTCCAGCATGCGCTGGCGCGCTTTTTGCGCATCGATGGTTTTCGGCGGAGCATATTCCTGAATCACCACCCAGTCCGCATAGCGGTCAACCGCTACGTTGTACTCCGGCAGGTCGGCATCGTACAGGCGATAACACTCGATCCCTTCCTGCTTCGCCCATTTTTCAAATTTCTTCAGGTTCTTGCGCAGGCGGTTGGCGTAATCCTCTGCCACGCCGGTTGGCTTGCTGTCCGCCGCTTTCTCTGCCAGATGGTAGTTTTTCTGCAGGCAGTCCAGCGGGCCGTTTTTCGCTTTAAACTGGCGATCGGCACGCAGCTGCAGGCAACTCAGCAGCTCCGGCGAGGCGCTGAACAGAGACAGATTCCAGCCGCCGAAGTGGTCCTTCATATTGCGGCCCAGCAGGCTGTGCAGGGCAATCAGCGCAGGCTCGCTGTCCAGACGCTCGCCGTATGGCGGGTTGCTGATTACGGTCCCGTACGGGCCCTTCGGCAGCGGGTTGGTCAGGTTCGCCACGTCTTTCACCTCGAAGGTGACCAGCTCGCCGATACCGGCGCGACGGGCGTTGCTGCGCGCGCGTTCTATTACGCGCGGGTCGCTATCCGAACCGTAAAAGTGAGAGGTATACTCCGCCAGCCCCTTACGCGCGCGGGTCTGCGCGTCGTCTTTAACCTCTTTCCAGAGCGCTTCGTCGTGCTGCGCCCAGCCTTTGAAGCCCCAGTGGCCGCGGTGCAGCCCCGGCGCACGGTCGGTTGCCAGCATTGCGGCCTCAATCAGCAGCGTACCGGAGCCACACATTGGGTCAAGCAGCGGCGTGCCCGGCTGCCAGCCGGAGCGCATCACGATGGCGGCGGCCAGGGTTTCTTTGATCGGCGCCATACCGGTGCGATCGCGGTAGCCGCGCAGGTGCAGACCCGCGCCGCTCAGATCGAGGGAGATGCTCGCCGTGTCGCCGTTCAGCCAGACGTTGATACGCAGGTCCGGGTTTTCGCGATCAACGTTCGGACGTTCCTTATTTTTACGCGTGAAGCAGTCCACAATGGCGTCTTTTACGCGCAGGGCGCCGTACTGGCTGTTGCGGATCTCGTCGTTCACGCCGTTGAAATGCACCGCGAAGGTGGCGTTAGGCGTGAAGATCTCTGTCCAGTCGATCATCTGTACGCCGGTGTAGAGATCCAGGTCGCTATAGACCTTGCATTCCTTCATCGGCAGCATGATGCGCGACGCCAGACGGCTCCACATCAGGCTCTGGTAAATAAGCCGCGTGTCGCCCTCAAAATGGACACCACCCTGAACCACCTGACACTCTTGCGCGCCCAGGCTTTCCAGTTCAGTTTTTAACAGCTCTTCCAGCCCACGGGCCGTACTGGCAAACAGAGAATTCATATCGTCACTTTTACTCTTAGAAAATTGTCGCGCATTATAGCTAATATGGCGTGTATGTCATAAAGTTGAAGGCTTATTTTCATTCGAGGGAGTGTGCAGTGGCGACGTTATCCAGGCTTTTTATTCATCCGGTGAAATCCATGCGCGGCATCGGCGTCACTCACGCGCTGGCAGACATGAGCGGGTTCGCCTTCGATCGTATTTTTATGGTCACCGAGCCTGACGGTACGTTTATCACCGCACGCCAGTTCCCTCAGATGGTTCGTTTTACCCCTTCTCCGCTTCATGACGGTTTGCATCTGACCGCGCCGGACGGTTCCAGCGCGGTGATTCGCTTTGCGGATTTTGCGGCTGTCGACGCGCCAACGGAAGTATGGGGCAACCATTTCACCGCGCGCATCGCCCCGGATGAAATTAACCGCTGGCTGAGCGGCTTCTTCTCCCGCGACGTGCAGCTGCGGTGGGTTGGGCCGGAACTGACGCGTCGCGTAAAGCGCCACGACGCCGTTCCCCTCTCCTTCGCGGATGGCTTCCCGTTCCTGCTCACCAACGAAGCGTCTCTGCGTGATTTACAGAATCGCTGTAAAGCCAGCGTACAGATGGAACAGTTCCGCCCGAATCTGGTCGTGACCGGAGCGGACGCCTGGGATGAAGACACCTGGAAAGTCATCCGCATTGGCAGCGTCATCTTTGATGTCGTCAAACCCTGCAGCCGCTGCATTTTCACCACGGTAAGTCCTGAGAAAGGCCAAAAGCATCCTTCCGGCGAGCCGCTGAAAACGCTGCAATCGTTCCGTACCGCGAAGGACATCGGCGATGTCGATTTCGGCCAGAACCTGATCCCGCGATCCAGCGGCGCAATCCGCGTAGGCGATGAGGTTGAAATTCTCGCCCGCGGGCCGGCGCGAGTGTACGGCTCAGGCCAGGAAGAAGAAATGGTCGAGGTTGAGACGAATGTCGCCACTGGGGTGGATATTCACTGGCAGGGCAAGGTTATTCGTGGCAACAATCAGCAGGTTTTACTGGAGCAGCTGGAGCAAGCCGGTATTCGCGTACCGTATTCCTGCCGCGCGGGAATTTGCGGATGCTGCCGCATCAAGCTGCTGGAGGGAGAAGTGAGTGCGCTGAAAAAATCTGCAATTGGAAATGACGGCACAATCCTGTGCTGTAGCTGCGTACCGAAAACGTCGGTACAACTGGAAGCTTAAACCGCTTGTTCGAGGCTGAAGGCATCGACGCGCAGCTGTGGTTTCAACCTGTCATTCATGACTTTGATCGCATCACCTAACTGCATTACGCGCCCGGCAATCGTCACGCCGGGCTGCGCCAGCAGACAGAGTGCGGCGTTTTCGCCCGGCTCAACCACTAACAAACTCACCTCTTCGGCGGTATCGCTCAGGTTAACGCTGGCCGCATCGCCCGTTGCTGGCGTCCAGTCCATGCCGTGAGGCAGGAAATGCCAGCTTTTCGGCATTTGCGGTTTCAGGAAACGGATAGCCACCAGCGCATTTAATACCAGTTCGGCACGCTGCTCTTTAGAGAGCATCAGGTCGCGGCATTTTTCTTCAAAGGAGAAATAAAGCGCCGCATCGTCAACGCAAAAGCCCGATGGAGAAAACGCGTCCGGGGTTAACATTCGGCGGGCAAAACGAGAACGAAACAACATGCCATTGGCTAAATCGAGCATCATACGGTCATGCTCGTCGCAAAAATACCAGCGCCAGTTATCGTCAGGTTTAATTCGCATGTGTCTCTCCCGTCCCCAAACGTCCTGTACTAAAAATGTCCTGTTCGCCGCTTCGTTTATAACACTAGTAATAAAAGACGATAATGTCTAAATAAGCAACAGTGACGGAATATAAAACAACCAGGGCTGGAAATAAAGCCCTGGTTGTCTGATTAAGAAAAAAGATTAGATATGCGTAACGATTTCTTTAATCAAAGGCGGGCCTTTAAAAATAAAGCCGGAATAGATTTGCACCAGTGACGCACCGGCCGCCATCTTCTCGCGCGCAGCAATCACCGAGTCGATACCGCCGACGCCAATAATCGGTAAACGGCCTTTTAATTCCGCAGACAGCGCGCGAATAATTTCGGTGCTTTTTAATTGTACCGGACGGCCACTTAACCCACCCGCTTCGTCACAGTTTTTCATTCCCTGAACGAGCGAACGATCGAGCGTGGTATTCGTTGCAATCACCCCGTCAATATTATGGCGAACCAAACTGTCGGCAACCTGGATCAATTCTTCGACAGAAAGATCCGGCGCGATCTTCACCGCGACCGGAACATATTTATGGTGGATCGCCTGGAGTTCATTTTGTTTATTTTTAATGGCACTCAGAAGATCGTCCAGCGCTTCGCCATATTGTAAGGAGCGCAGCCCCGGGGTATTGGGTGAGGAAATATTCACCGCGATATACCCGGCATAGGCGTAGACTTTTTCCATACAAATCAGGTAGTCATCTTTACCCTGCTCAACCGGCGTATCTTTATTTTTGCCAATATTGATGCCTAACACCCCATCAAAATGGGCTTTCTTCACGTTCTCTACCAGATGATCAACGCCGAGGTTATTAAAGCCCATGCGGTTGATTAACCCTTCGGCTTCGACCAGGCGGAACAGGCGCGGCTTGTCATTTCCCGGCTGCGGGCGCGGCGTGACGGTACCAATTTCGATGGAGCCAAAGCCCATCGCGCCCAGGGCATCAATGCACTCGCCATTTTTGTCCAGACCGGCCGCCAGACCCAGCGGATTTTTAAAGGTCAGCCCCATGCACTGCACAGGCTTTTCCGGCACGTTTTGACGCACCAGGGCCGCCAGAGGCGTTCCTGTAATGCGACGTAATTGCTGGAATGTAAATTCATGAGCGCGCTCGGGGTCGAGCTGGAAAAGGGCTTTACGAACGAAGGGGTAGTACATGAACTCTCCTGGATTCCCGGTGTGCAAACCGGGAGGGGATTATGGGCGATCCCGTCACGAAAGGGAATTGACCTGCGGCAAAAAATCGGCGTAAAACGCAATCGTTTACCTACCACTCTCTTTCTTATGCAGTTTTTCGCAGTTTAATTGCGGATAAATCATTTAGTGGAATAACCGCGCGGTGTCACACTCCTGAAAATTGTTATGAATGTTAGACAAAAGCAAACAATTAGTTATAAGGAGGAAGTATGCGCGTCATTACCCTGGCCGGAAGTCCACGATTCCCTTCGCGTTCCAGCGCCCTGCTGGAATATGCCCGCGACAAGCTCAATGCCCTGGACGTGGAAGTGTGCCACTGGAATCTGCATAACTTCGAACCTGAAGATTTGCTGTATGCCCGCTTCGACAGCCCCGCGCTGAAAACCCTCACTGAGCAGCTCAAGGAAGCGGACGGCCTCATCGTTGCGACCCCGATTTATAAAGCCTCTTTTTCGGGCGCGCTGAAAACGCTGCTCGATCTTCTCCCCGAGCGCGCACTGGACGGCAAAGTGGTTCTGCCGCTGGCAACGGGCGGCACGGTGGCCCATTTACTGGCGGTGGATTACGCCCTGAAGCCGGTGCTAAACGCCCTGAAGGCGCAGGAGATCCTTCACGGCGTTTTCGCGGATGATTCGCAGGTCATTGACTACCAGCATAAGCCGCACTTCACGCCGAATCTGCAAACGCGCCTTGATGCCTCGCTGGAAACTTTCTGGCACGCGCTGCATCGCCGGGATATCCAGGTTCCTTCTTTTAATCCGCCGCAGGGAGTCGCACATGTTTAAAACCTTAACCCGCCTCGGACTGGCTGGCCTGATGGCGTTTAGCGCGCTGGCACATGCCGCAGAAACCGCACCGGACAGTTTACGGATTGGCTACCAAAAAGGCAGCGTCAGTATGGTGCTGGCAAAAAGCCACCAGCTGCTGGAAAAACGCTTCCCGGACACCAAATTCTCATGGGTGGAGTTCCCGGCAGGGCCGCAGATGCTTGAAGCCCTGAACGTCGGCAGTATCGATCTGGGCAGTACGGGCGACATCCCGCCTATTTTCGCTCAGGCTGCCGGGGCAGACCTGGTATACGTCGGTGTAGAACCCGCTAAGCCGAAAGCCGAAGTCATCCTGGTACCTGAAAACAGTGACATTAAAAGCGTCTCCGACCTTAAAGGGCGTAAGGTCGCTTTCCAGAAAGGTTCCAGTTCGCACAACCTGCTGCTGCGCGCCTTACAGGAAGCCGGCCTCAAGTTCACCGACATTCAGCCCGTTTACCTGACGCCCGCCGACGCGCGCGCCGCGTTCCAGCAGAAGAACGTTGATGCCTGGGCTATCTGGGATCCGTACTACTCCGCGGCATTACTGCAGGGTGGCGTACGGGTGCTGAAAGACGGTACTACGCTGAAGCAAACCGGTTCGTTCTACCTCGCCTCACGCCCTTACGCCGAAAAAAACGGCGCGTTTATTCAGGGCGTACTGGATACCTTTACGCAGGCAGATGCCCTGACCCAGAGCCAGCGTCAGGCGAGCATCACCCTGCTGGCAAAAACCATGGGCTTACCTGAGCCGGTGATCGCGAGCTACCTCAGTCACCGTCCGCCCACCACCATTGCGCCTGTCGACGCGCACGTCGCCGCGCTTCAGCAACAGACCGCTGACCTCTTCTATCAAAACCGCCTGGTACCAAAACAGGTCGATATTCGCGAACGCATCTGGCAGCCCGCTGGCAAAGAAGGAGCTAAATCATGAGTCTGAATCTTTTCTGGTTTTTACCCACCCACGGTGATGGACACTATCTTGGTACAGAAGAGGGCTCGCGCCCGGTTGACCATGGCTATCTTCAGCAGATTGCCCAGGCGGCGGACCGAATCGGTTTTACCGGCGTGCTGATCCCGACCGGACGCTCGTGCGAGGATGCCTGGCTGGTGGCCGCGTCGATGATCCCGGTCACCCAGCGCCTTAAATTCCTGGTTGCATTGCGCCCGAGCGTCGTTTCACCCACCGTGGCGGCGCGTCAGGCAGCAACGCTGGACAGGCTCTCCAACGGCCGCGCTCTGTTTAACCTGGTGACGGGCAGCGATCCGCAGGAGCTGGCGGGTGACGGCGTGTTCCTCGACCATACCGAGCGCTATGAAGCCTCCGCCGAATTTACCCGCGTCTGGCGACGCCTGCTTGAAGGCGAAACCGTCACCTTTGAAGGTAAGCATATTCACGTTCGCGACGCGAAGCTCTACTTCCCGCCGGTGCAGCAGCCGCGCCCTCCGCTCTATTTTGGCGGTTCGTCGGATGTGGCCCAGGATCTGGCCGCCGAGCAGGTCGATCTCTATCTGACCTGGGGCGAGCCGCCCGAGCTGGTGAAAGAGAAAATTGCCCAGGTCCGCGCCAAAGCCGCCGCCCATGGCCGCAAGGTGCGCTTCGGAATTCGCCTGCACGTGATTGTGCGCGAAACCAATGAAGAAGCCTGGCAGGCGGCAGACCGTCTGATCTCCCATCTGGACGATGAGACCATTGCGAAGGCGCAGGCTGCGTTTGCCAAAACCGACTCCGTCGGGCAGCACCGCATGGCCTCTCTGCACAACGGCAAGCGCGAGAATCTGGAAATCAGCCCGAACCTGTGGGCGGGCGTGGGTCTGGTACGCGGCGGCGCGGGCACGGCGCTGGTCGGCGACGGGCCAACCGTGGCTGCACGTATTAATGAATACGCTGACCTGGGCATCGACAGCTTTATTCTCTCCGGCTATCCGCACCTGGAAGAGGCCTACAGGGTAGGCGAGCTGTTATTCCCGCATCTGGATGTCGCCGTTCCGGAAATTCCGCAGCCGCAGCGGCTCCAGCTGCAGGGCGAAGCCGTGGCAAACGAGTTTATTCCGCGCAAAGCCGCACAGAGCTAAGGAGTGACCATGTCTGCCACCTCACAAAAATGGCTGCTGCGCGCCGCCCCGTGGTTTTTGCCCGTCGGCATCGTGGCGCTCTGGCAGCTCGCGTCGACCACCGGCTGGCTGTCGAGCCGCATTTTGCCCTCTCCGGAGGGCGTTATCGAAGCGTTCTGGTCGCTGAGCGTCAGCGGAGAGCTGTGGCAACATCTGGCGATCAGCTCCTGGCGCGCGGTAATTGGGTTTTCCATCGGCGGCAGCATCGGTCTGGTGCTGGGTCTGATCAGCGGCCTTTCACGCTGGGGGGAAAGGCTGCTGGATACCTCCATCCAGATGCTGCGCAACGTGCCGCATCTGGCGCTGATCCCGCTGGTCATTTTGTGGTTTGGGATCGATGAGAGCGCCAAAATCTTCCTCGTGGCGCTGGGCACGCTGTTCCCGATATACATCAACACCTGGCACGGCATCCGCAATATCGATCGCGGTCTGGTGGAGATGGCGCGCAGCTACGGCTTATCCGGTTTTTCCCTCTTTGCTCACGTGATTCTGCCGGGCGCCCTGCCCTCCATTATGGTCGGGGTGCGCTTTGCGCTCGGCTTGATGTGGCTGACGCTGATTGTGGCGGAAACCATCTCAGCCAATTCCGGTATTGGCTACCTGGCGATGAACGCCCGCGAATTCCTGCAAACGGACGTGGTGGTGGTCGCCATCATTCTGTATGCACTGCTCGGCAAACTCGCCGACGTCAGCGCACAGTGGCTGGAGCGCAGCTGGCTGCGCTGGAACCCGGCCTATACCCTTCAGGAGGCGAAAGCATGAATACCGCACGACTAAATCAGGGCACGCCGCTGCTGCTGAACGGCGTAACCAAACGCTACGGCGAAAACACCATTCTTAACGGGCTGGATCTGCACATTCCCGCCGGCCAGTTTGTGGCTGTAGTCGGGCGCAGCGGCGGCGGAAAAAGCACACTCCTGCGTCTTTTAGCCGGGCTGGAAGCCCCCAACGGTGGACAGATTCTGGCAGGAACCACGCCGCTGGCCAATATTCAGGACGATACGCGCATGATGTTTCAGGACGCGCGCCTGCTGCCGTGGAAAACGGTGATTGATAACGTCGGGCTGGGGCTCAAAGGCAACTGGCGGGATGAAGCCCGTCAGGCGCTGGCCGCCGTCGGGCTGGAAAACCGTGCAGGTGAATGGCCTGCGGCGCTGTCGGGCGGCCAGAAGCAGCGCGTGGCGCTGGCGCGAGCGTTGATTCACCGTCCCGGCCTGCTGCTGCTTGATGAGCCGCTCGGCGCTCTTGATGCCCTGACGCGGATAGAAATGCAGGATCTGATTGAATCCCTCTGGCAGGCGCACGGCTTTACGGTACTGCTGGTGACGCATGACGTGAGCGAAGCCGTGGCGATGGCGGACCGGGTATTGCTTATAGAAAACGGGAAAATCGGTTTGGATCTGACGGTGGACATCCCGCGCCCTCGTCGCGTGGGCTCGGCGAGACTGGCGGAGCTGGAAGCCGAAGTGCTGGATCGGGTGATGAAACGTGGGGAAGCGGAGATTCAGCGGATAAAGGCCAATGCCTGATGCCCTCTCCCACAGGGAGAGGGAGAAAACCGATGCCCCGCGCCCCCACGTAGGCCCGGTAAGCGTAGCGCCACCGGGCTTTTTTACATCAGGCCAGCGCCTTAGCAATCTTCTCGTACAGATCGCCAGACAGATTTTCCAGCCCTTTCAGCTGCTCAAGCGCGGCGCGCATCTTCGCCTGGCGCTGCGCATCATAGCGTTTCAGGCGGATCAGCGGCTCAATCAGACGTGATGCAACCTGCGGGTTACGGCTGTTCAGCTCGGTCAGCATTTCCACCATAAACTGGTATCCGCTGCCGTCTTCGGCGTGGAACGCGGCCGGGTTACTGCTGGCAAATGCGCCAATCAGCGAGCGAACGCGGTTCGGGTTGCTCATGGTGAACGAACGGTGCTTCAGCAGGCTGCGAACCTTACTAAGCGCATCAGCCGCCGGGCTGGTCGCCTGCAGAATAAACCACTTGTCCATCACCAGGCCATCCTGGTGCCACTTGTCGTCATATTCCTGCATCAGCGCATCGCGGCACGGCAGTTCAGCGGCAACGCTTGCCGCCAGGGCCGCGAGCGCATCAGTCATGTTATCCGCTTCGTGATACTGCTTGCTCACCAGCGTGTTCGCCAGTTCGGCCTCACCAAACGCAAGATAGCGCAGGCAGGTATTGCGCAGGCTACGCTTGCCGATATCCGCATGCTCCACGCGATACGCGTCAAGCTTGTTAGCGTTGTAGAGCGCCAGGAATTCATCCGCCAGTTCGGTCGCCAGCGTGCGGGTCAGCGCTTCGCGCACCGCCACGATGGCAATCGGGTCGATAATGTCGAACAGCTCCGCAATTTCAGTCGCGGACGGCAGGGTCAGAATTTCAGCCGCCAGCGCCGGGTCAATCTTCTCGTCCAGCAGGATGGCGCGGAACGCGTCTGCCACATGCACCGGCAGCGTCAGCGGCTGGCCCTGCTGGTAGCGGTTCACGTTAAGCTTGATGTAGGTTGCCAGCAGGCTCTGCGCCGCGTCCCAGCGGGAGAAATCGTTGCGGGCGTGACGCATCAGGAACGTCAGCTGCTGGTCGCTCCACTTGTACTCCAGCTTCACCGGCGCGGAGAACTCGCACAGCAGCGCAGGCACCGGCTGGAAGTAGACGTTATCGAAGATAAAGGTCTGCTCTGCCTGGGTCACGTTCAGCACGTGGTGCACCGGGTGGCCGCCCTTCTGCAGCGGGATGACGTTGCCTTCGTTGTCGTACAGCTCAATGCTGAACGGAATGTGCAGCGGATATTTTTCTTCCTGCTCGGCGGTTGGCGGCGTGCGCTGGCTGATGGTCAGAGTGTACTGCTCGGTTTCCGGGTTGTAGTCGTCCTTAACGGTGACAATCGGGGTCCCGGCCTGGCTGTACCAGCGGCGGAAGTGAGAAAGATCAACGTTGGACGCGTCTTCCATCGCCTGCACGAAGTCGTCGCAGGTAGCCGCGCTGCCGTCGTGACGTTCGAAGTAAAGCTGCATCCCTTTCTGGAAATTCTCTTCACCCAGCAGGGTGTGGATCATGCGGATAATTTCAGCGCCCTTCTCGTACACCGTCAGGGTGTAAAAGTTATTCATCTCAATGACTTTATCCGGACGGATCGGGTGCGCCATTGGGCTGGCATCTTCCGCAAACTGCAGGCCGCGCATGGTGCGCACGTTGTTGATGCGGTTGACCGCCCGCGAGCCCAGATCGGAGCTGAACTCCTGATCGCGGAAGACGGTCAGCCCCTCTTTCAGGCTCAGCTGGAACCAGTCGCGGCAGGTGACGCGGTTACCGGTCCAGTTATGGAAATACTCGTGGCCGATAACGCGTTCGATATCGAGGTAGTCTTTATCGGTGGCGGTATCGGTACGCGCCAGCACGTACTTGGAGTTAAAGATGTTAAGGCCTTTATTCTCCATCGCGCCCATGTTGAAGAAGTCGACGGCGACGATCATATAGATGTCGAGATCGTATTCGAGGCCGAAACGCTCTTCATCCCACTTCATGGAGTTAATGAGTGAAGTCATCGCCCACGGCGCGCGATCAAGGTTGCCGCGGTCAACGAACAGCTCCAGCGCCACTTCGCGGCCAGAGCGGGTTTTGAAGGTATCGCGCAGCACGTCGAAATCACCCGCCACCAGCGCAAACAGGTAGCACGGTTTCGGGAACGGATCCTGCCACTGCACCCAGTGACGGCCATTTTCCAGCTCGCCCTCACCCACGCGGTTACCGTTGGAGAGCAGGAACGGATAGAGGGTTTTATCGGCAATGATTTTGGTGGTAAAGCGCGCCAGCACGTCCGGGCGGTCCAGGTACCAGGTAATGTGGCGGAAACCTTCGGCTTCACACTGGGTACACAGGGCCACGCCTGACTGGTAGAGCCCTTCCAGCGCCGTGTTGGCGGCAGGGCTGATTTCATTCACGATGCGCAGCGTAAAGCGTTCCGGCAGGTTGTCGATGACCAGCTGGTTGCCTTCTTCTTTATAATCTGACCAGGCTTCATCGTTAATGTGCAGGGAGACCAGCGTCAGGTCTTCGCCATCCAGACGCAGCGGTACGGCAGTCGCGCTGTGGCGCGTCACCTGGCTTACCGCCGTCACAACGGTTTTTGTGGCATCCAGGTCAAAAGTCAGGTCGATATCGCTAATCAGGTATTCCGGCGCACGGTAGTCGTGGCGGTATTTGGCTTGTGGCTGTTGTGTCATAGAAAACCTTATGCATCGTTTGTCGAGTAACGTTTCAATATATTCCTGTTGCGTAAAACGCGCTATGCAGAATGTTCATCTTTTCAGACTTAAACACCTTTTTCGCTACATTTGTATAACACGGGGCACGAAATGCTCTCGACCATAAAGTGTGCTTATGTTGTGATCGGGGTTCAATAAATCACTAAACAAGGTATACTCCGGAGTTGTTTATTGTACTAAACGCTCCCGTGAGAGGATGCTACAGCGCACCTATGACTCAATTCGCTTCTCCGGTTCTGCATACGTTGCTGGATACCGACGCGTATAAACTGCATATGCAGCAAGCCGTTTTCCACCATTACTATGACGTTCACGTCGCGGCGGAATTCCGCTGCCGTGGTGACGACTTGCTCGGTATCTACGCAGACTCCATTCGTGAACAGGTCGATGCGATGCAGCATCTGGCGCTCACCGATGACGAATATCAGTGGCTTTCTGGCCTGCCTTTCTTTAAAGCGGACTATCTGAACTGGCTGCGCGACTTCCGCTATAAGCCTGAACAGGTCACCGTGACCAACGAGAACGGCAAGCTGGATATTCGTCTTGAAGGTCCGTGGCGGGAAGTGATCATGTGGGAAGTGCCGCTTCTGGCCGTCATCAGCGAGCTGGCTCACCGCTACCGTTCGCCTGAAACGGGCGTCGAACAGGCGGTCGCCTCGCTGGAGAACAAACTTGAGGCATTCTCAACGCTGACCGAAGGGCTGGATATGTCCCGCTTCCGCCTGATGGATTTCGGCACCCGTCGCCGCTTCTCTCGCGAGGTTCAGCAAGCTATCGTTGAACGTTTGCAGCAGGAGCCGTGGTTCGTGGGTACCAGCAACTACGATTTGGCGCGTCGCCTCAACCTGACGCCAATGGGCACCCAGGCGCACGAGTGGTTCCAGGCGCATCAGCAAATTAGCCCGGACCTGGCTAACAGCCAGCGTGCGGCGCTGGCTGCGTGGCTTGAAGAGTACCCGAATCAACTCGGGATCGCCCTGACCGACTGTATTACGATGGATGCCTTCCTGCGCGACTTTGGTCCCGAGTTCGCTGAGCGTTACCAGGGGTTACGCCACGACTCAGGGGATCCGGTTGAATGGGGCGAAAAGGCGATTGCTCATTACCAAAAACTCGGCATTGACCCGATGAGCAAGGTGCTGGTCTTCTCCGATAATCTCGACCTGGCAAAAGCCGTCGAACTGTATCGTCATTTCAATGCCAGAATTAATCTGGGCTTCGGGATCGGTACCCGGTTGACCTGCGACATTCCTCAGGTAAAACCTCTGAATATTGTGATAAAGCTGGTGGAATGTAACGGCAAGCCGGTGGCTAAGCTCTCTGACAGCCCGGGTAAAACCATCTGCCATGACAAAGCGTTTGTTCGCGCATTGCGCAAAGCGTTCGATCTCCCCCAGATCAAAAAAGCCAGTTAAGCGCTTACGGGAGCCTTCAGGGCTCCCTTCCCTTATTTATTTCTCAATTCTTCTCTTTTGACTGCGAAATTTACTTGTCTGATAGCGGTTGGCAGGTAACATAGATATCCCCCCGTCTTGGGGTGGACAAGTGTTTATTTTTTCCGACTATTAACAGAGAGAATATTATGAGCGTTGTGCCTGTAGCCGACGTACTCCAGGGCCGTGTCGCCGTTGACCAGGAGGTCACCGTGCGCGGATGGGTGCGTACTCGCCGAGATTCTAAAGCTGGCATCTCCTTCCTTGCCGTCTATGACGGTTCCTGCTTTGATCCTGTACAGGCCGTCATTAATAATTCTCTGCCCAATTACAATGATGACGTTCTGCGCCTGACGACGGGTTGTTCCGTTATCGTCACCGGTGTGGTTGTGGCATCCCCGGGCCAGGGCCAGAGTTTCGAGATCCAGGCTTCTGCCATTGAAGTGACCGGCTGGGTTGAAGATCCGGACACCTACCCGATGGCGGCAAAACGTCACAGCATTGAATACCTGCGTGAAGTCGCACACCTGCGTCCGCGTACCAACCTGATTGGTGCGGTGGCTCGCGTGCGTCATACGCTGGCCCAGGCGCTGCATCGCTTCTTCGATGAGCAGGGGTATTTCTGGGTGTCTACCCCGCTGATCACCGCGTCCGATACAGAAGGCGCAGGCGAAATGTTCCGCGTCTCGACGCTGGACATGGAAAACCTGCCGCGCACGCCGGAAGGTAAAGTCGACTACGACAAAGACTTCTTTGGCAAAGAAGCCTTCCTGACGGTATCCGGCCAGCTCAACGGCGAAACCTACGCCTGTGCGCTGTCTAAGATCTATACCTTCGGCCCAACCTTCCGCGCCGAAAACTCCAACACCAGCCGCCACCTGGCGGAGTTCTGGATGCTGGAGCCGGAAGTGGCGTTTGCCGATCTGAATGATGTTGCAGGTCTCGCAGAAGCGATGCTGAAGTACGTCTTCAAAGCGGTGCTGGAAGAGCGTCCTGACGACATGAAGTTCTTCGCCGAACGCGTAGACAGCGATGCTGTAGCGCGTCTGGAGCGTTTCGTCTCTGCCGACTTTGCGCAGGTGGACTACACCGATGCGGTGGCGATCCTCGAGAAATGCGGTGAGAAGTTCGAGAACCCGGTTTACTGGGGCGTCGATCTGGCGTCTGAGCACGAACGCTATCTCGCCGAGAAACATTTCAAAGCGCCGGTTGTCGTTAAAAACTACCCGAAAGACATTAAGGCCTTCTATATGCGCCTTAACGAAGACGGGAAAACCGTGGCAGCGATGGACGTACTGGCGCCGGGCATCGGTGAGATCATTGGTGGTTCTCAGCGTGAAGAGCGTCTGGACGTGCTTGACGCGCGCATGGCAGAGATGGGGCTCAACCCTGCGGACTACAGCTGGTATCGCGACCTGCGCCGTTATGGCACCGTTCCGCACGCTGGGTTCGGTCTGGGCTTCGAGCGTCTGATCGCCTACGTTACCGGCGTTCAGAACGTGCGTGACGTAATTCCGTTCCCGCGTACACCACGCAACGCCAGCTTCTAAGCAACGCAACAGACAATGGCCAGCATTTGCTGGCCATTATTTTATTCTGCCCTGTCAGTTTTTGTCAGCGTAAAGTCAGCGTTTTTAAACCACTACACCGTCACAACCGCTACCTGTTACGTTTTGTTTCCGCGAAATATCTAGCCACAAAAAATTAACCTCATTCTTATTGCGATTATTACATTCTGAAGCAATAGCACAAATTTCAACCAATCTTTCAGCCATCCAGAAGTCTTTATTGGGTCATAAGAAAAAACGAGTCGTTTAACATTCGTTTATAGGAATTGCCTTTATCCAAATTAAACATAAGGAATTCATATATATAGGAAACAAACCGATGCTTAATTCGCCAGGGGGGTTCTGAAATTTGAGATGGTTCACAAAGTTCCCAAAAATACACATTTAGTTACACATATTTTCTTTCTGTAACTCAATCTTGAGAATTGTAGCACTTTCAGGCTAGCGAAACGCTTCGGTGAATGGAAAGATGCCTGTCAGATACATAAAGACACCAAACTCTCATCAATAGTTCCGGAAATATTTATTGACAGAATTTATTGACGGCAGTGGCGAGTGTCATAAAAAAACCAATGAGGGTAATAAATAATGATGAAGCGCAATATTCTGGCAGTGGTAATCCCTGCCCTGCTGGTAGCCGGTGCAGCTAACGCTGCAGAAATCTATAACAAGAACGGCAACAAACTGGACTTCTACGGTAAAGTTAACGCCGAGCACGATTTCGTGACCTCCGGCGATGACACTAACAATAACGACGCTACCTACGCGCAGATCGGTTTCAAAGGCGAAACTCAGATCAACGACCAGCTGACCGGTTACGGCCAGTGGGAATACCGCTTCATGGCTAACCAGGCTGAGAACACCGCTCAGTCTAACAAAAACCGTCTGGCCTTTGCTGGTCTGAAAGCGGGCGACGCTGGCAGCATCGACTACGGTCGTAACTACGGTATCGTATACGACGTTGAGTCATACACCGATATGGCGCCGTCCTTCTCCGGTATGACCTGGGGCGGTAACTACGTTGATAACTTTATGACCAGCCGCAGCACCGGCCTGCTGACCTACCGTAACAGCGATTTCTTCGGTCTGGTTGACGGTCTGAGCCTGGGCGTACAGTACCAGGGTAAAAACGACCGTGCTGACGTTAAAACCTCTAACGGTGACGGCGTAGGTTACTCACTGGGTTACGACTTCGGCGAAGGCTTCGGTGCAATCGCATCTTACAGCAACGCTAACCGTACTCTGAACCAGAAAGCTGATGGCCAGGGTGATAAAGCTGAAGCATGGGGCGTGGGTCTGAAATACGACGCTAACAACCTCTACCTGGCAACTACCTATGCAGAAACCCGTAACACCACCCGTACCGGTTCTAGCGGTGATGCAGGTTTTGCTAACAAAACTCAGAACTTCGAAGTGGTTGCTCAGTACCAGTTCGACTTCGGCCTGCGTCCAGCAATCTCCTACGTGCAGACCAAAGGTAAAGACCTGGCTGCCGTCGGCGGCTTCAGCGGTGGCGATGCAGACCTGGCTAAATTCATCCAGGTTGGTACCACTTACTACTTCAACAAAAACTTCAACGTGTGGGCTGACTACTACATCAACCTGCTGGATAAAGACACCGACTACGCGAAAGCTGTTGGCGGTCTGAACGGCAACGACGATATGGCTGCTGTGGGTGTAACCTACCAGTTCTAATCAGAACACCACTTTGTTATATGCATAATGAACAGGGCTTCGGCCCTGTTTTTTTATGCCTGACAGAAAATAATGGCGACTTTTGAAAAGCCGCACGCTTTTCGTCGCAAACGGTTGGCATTTTGTAAATCTACCGTTAACCTGATAGCGGATTTCACTTCTGTAATCACAATGGAACTTCGTCATGTTTGAGAACATTACCGCCGCTCCTGCCGACCCTATTCTGGGCCTGGCCGATCTGTTTCGTGCCGACGACCGCCCTGGCAAAATCAACCTGGGTATTGGTGTATATAAAGATGAAACCGGCAAAACTCCGGTACTGACCAGCGTTAAGAAAGCTGAGCAGTATCTGCTGGAAAATGAAACCACCAAAAACTACCTCGGTATTGATGGTATCCCTGAATTTGGTCGCTGCACCCAGGAGCTGCTGTTCGGTAAAGGCAGCGCAATTGTGAGTGACAAACGTGCGCGCACGGCGCAGACCCCTGGCGGTACCGGCGCGCTGCGCGTGGCGGCGGATTTCCTTGCGAAAAACACCTCTGTGAAGCGCGTATGGGTGAGCAATCCAAGCTGGCCGAACCATAAGAGCGTCTTTAACTCTGCCGGCCTGGAAGTGCGTGAATATGCTTACTACGACGCGGCCAATCACTCTCTGGACTTTGACGGCCTGCTGGCAAGCCTGAGCGAAGCGCAGGCGGGTGACGTGGTGCTGTTCCACGGCTGCTGCCACAACCCAACCGGTATCGATCCAACGCTTGAGCAGTGGGAACACCTGGCAAAGCTCTCCGTTGAGAAAGGCTGGCTGCCGCTGTTTGACTTTGCTTACCAGGGCTTCGCCCGCGGTCTGGAAGAAGATGCTGAAGGCCTGCGCGCGTTCGCAGCCATGCATCAGGAACTGATCGTTGCCAGTTCCTACTCCAAGAACTTTGGTCTGTACAATGAGCGTGTAGGCGCCTGTACGCTGGTTGCGGCTAACGATGAGACTGTCGATCGCGCGTTTAGCCAGATGAAATCCGTTATCCGCGCAAACTACTCTAACCCGCCGGCACACGGTGCGTCTGTTGTTGCGACCATTCTGAGCAACGATGCGCTGCGCGCGATTTGGGAACAAGAGCTGAACGATATGCGTCAGCGTATCCAGCGCATGCGCCTGCTGTTTGTGAACACCCTGGCGGAGAAAGGCGCTGACCGCGACTTCAGCTTCATCATCAAACAGAACGGTATGTTCTCGTTCAGCGGCCTGACCAAAGAGCAGGTTCTGCGTCTGCGTGAAGAGTTTGGCGTTTACGCCGTAGCCTCTGGCCGCGTAAACGTTGCAGGCATGACCCCTGACAACATGGCACCACTGTGCGAAGCGATTGTCGCCGTCCTGTAATTTGCGCCCACAAAAAAGCCTGCGTTAAGCAGGCTTTTTTGTGCTGGTTACCAGACAGGCATTTCATCCTGAAGGAACGGGTTATGGAGCCGTTCATAGCCCAGCGTCGACATCGGACCGTGTCCAGGGATAAACGTTACGTCATCACCCAGCGGCAATAACTTCTGTTTAATCGACTGAATCAGCTGCCCGTGATCGCCGCGCGGAAAATCGCTGCGTCCTACGCCACCTTTGAAAATCACATCGCCGGAAATCAGCAGACGGGACTGGTCGTCAAAGAAGACGATATGGCCTGGCGTATGCCCAGGACAATGCAACACCTGTAAAGTCACATTCCCTACGTTAACGCGCTCTCCTTCGTTCAACCAGCGATCGGGCGTCAATGTCAGACACTCATCAAGGCCAAACATGCGGCTTTGGGCGGGTAACCCCTGCAGCCAGAACTCATCTTCTTTTTCCGGGCCAATAATCGGCACACCGTAGTGTTTAGCCAGTTCAGCCGCTGCGCCTACATGGTCGAGGTGACCATGCGTCAGTAAAATCTGCATCAGCGTCACGCCGCTGTCGGCAACGTCCTGCTTGATTTTCTCAGCGTCACCGCCGGGATCGACAAGCGCGGCCAGTTTGGTTTGCTCGCACCAGATTAATGAACAGTTCTGGGAGAACGCGGTAACCGGAATAATACGATAGTTCATACTGCTCCTGTGTTTCGTTATTACCAGTGCCGAACCGGCCCGGTATCAATATGCACAAAGTTGCTACGTGGGTAATATCCTACACCACCAGCGCGCATAGATAACGCGGCTTTGCGAATATTGGCTAAAGAAACGCCTTCAATGTGGAAATCCATTGCCTGTCCCTTCGTGTGGTAGCTTTTTTTCGCTACCCCACGGCTATGGGCGCGCAGTTCATTGTTGGTATCAATTGAGCGATAACCAGAAATAAGCTGCACCGGCTTGCTGGTGCCCAGCAGGCCCTGAAGGCGGAAAAGCTGATCAAACAGTCCTGGGTCGATGGCTTTTACTTTATTCGCGCGGAAATCACGGAAAAAATGGTTGAGTCTTGCTAATTCATCCTGAATATAGCCTCTGCCATCGAAAAACTCCGCTTTTAGCGACTCACCGGTGTGAAGATTGCTGAGCGTTAAAACGCGCGGACGAGGTGTCGAGAGGGTGGCAAATGCTGGCGTCGGTAAGATGGCCGCTGCACCAAGCGCAACACCACCTAACGCCAGCAGCTTGCGGCGATTAGCGTCAAATTTGTCCATGATAATCAGGTCTACAGGTCAATGAAATCGTAATATGCTTAGCGCACGAAGGGCACCTTAACTGGCAAAACAGGGTACGTCAAGGCGCCCAACCCCAGTGAATACGCGGCTTACAGCGATATTGGCCCCGATTCACCATAACTTACGACAATCATTTTTCCCGAACTACTTCATTTACCTGATTAATTGTTCCGCTTTTGGCAAAATTTGTGCGCCGGATCGCGCGGTGAGATCATAATTGTAAATATCTGTACGGTACTGCGTGCGACCGTCTTCACCCACAAACGCTGTCAGATAATAAAGATTAACCGGAATGTTGTGGCGAATATTCACGTAGCGCGTATCACCCTGCTTCAGGGCGTCAGAAATACGCGTATCGTTCCAGCCCGCATCCTGCAGCAGCATGTTGGCCAACTCCGAGGCTTTATTCACCCGCACGCAGCCTGAACTCAGTGCCCGGGTATCTTTCTGGAACAGATTGTGGTTCGGCGTATCGTGCAGATAGATAGCATCTGAACTTGGCATGTTGAATTTGTAGCGCCCCAGCGAGTTATGGGCTCCGGGAGCCTGCTGGAAGCGGAACGGCAGGTTGGAGGCCGTGATCGTCGACCAGTCGACCATGTAAGGATCGATCGCCTCTTTACTGTTCCAGCCACGCATGACCGTATAGCCGTGACGTTCCAGATAACCCGGATCGTTCCAGACCTTAGGCAGAATGTCCTTACGCGCCAGCGTCGGCGGCACGTTCCACGGCGGGTTAACCACCACGTTATTTAACGCGCTGCTCATCATCGGCGTTTTGCGATCCGGACGCCCGACAATCACGCGCGAGGCCAGCTTCTCGCTACCGTCCTGATAATAAACCAGTGAATAGGCCGGGATATTGACCATAATGCCGGTAGACAGCGTGCCCGGCAGCAAACGCAAACGCTGAATATTAAGCGCCAGCACCCCGGCCCGCTGCGCAGGCGATACGTTAAGCCAGTCACGCGTTGAGGGTCCAATGACGCCATCGGCTCCCAGCCCCTGAGCGGCCTGGAACTGTTTAACCGCGGCGACCAGCTCGCGATCGTAAGCCTCGGGCTTATTGCTCAGGGTAGTGGCCTTGTTCTCTTTTATGGGCGCTGACGGGCTGACCACCGCGCTTTGCGGATCGTCGCCCGGCAGGGCAATCTTCGGCCCGCCATCAAGAATACCGGAGCGTTTAAGGATCTCGCGCAGGGCTGGCACATCGCTGCTCCACTGACCCGGACGCAGCGTTGCGGTCCCCCGCATTTGCGGCCATGGACGCGAGTCCCCCACCAGCGCGAGGAGCGACTGGTGCATCGTGGCATACTGTGGATGCGCCGGCGCGAGGCTGGTAATGAAGTGCGGCAGGTCGCCGTTATCCAGCGCTAATTGCCACTGGTTAATCACCGACAGGGCTGGCGTCGCCAGCTTATAGGGCCTATCGCTGTACAGCCAGCGGTTGCCATTGACCGGAATACCCGCCACAAACTGCAGGTAACCCATCATGGCATCGGAAAGGACCACGTCCCGCGCCTGACCGGTGACGGCAGGATCGGTTAGCAGCTCAACCCACTTCGTAAACTGCGGCTGGAATCCCGCAATCGCCACTTCCGCCAGCTGTTGCTGGAAGGCGCGCACGGCTTCACGATTTTCCCACATGGGTTTCATATCGCGGGCAGCATATAGCAGCGTGAGCTGATTGATATAGGCAGGCGTGTAGCCTGAAGGCAGGCCTGTCTGGAGCTGCTGGCTGAGCGATTCAACGTCGATGCCTTCCGGCAGCGGCTTAATCCCGGCCATGATGGCCGTTGCCGTAGACTGTTCCAGCGGCTGAGACAATGACGTCGGCTGCGCGCCTGTCGTTGCGGTGCTGTCAGTCGGCACAATTTCAGGCTCGTCGGCCTGGGCGGTTAACAGTGGAGCAAACATCACTGCCAGACATAAACTCAGCGCTGACAGTTGACGACCACATTCTTTCTTTAGCAACATCCCTTGCCCCCTGTTTTCACGACATGCCCATCACGGTGGGGCTTTCTTTTATTATAGGTAGACGACAACTCTGTTGCCTTACCTTATGTAAAGAAGTTTAAAGATAACGCAGCCCTGAACACAAGTTAAGAGAATAAAAAAAGCGGCGCTTCTGCGCCGCTCTTTGTAACAAAACGCCTCAGGAAGCGTCTGCCGTGGTTTCCGGCAATGATTCCGGCGGCTGCGGCGCAAAGCCACGCAGCCCGACAACATGCACGTGTTCGCTGTTCTGGAACACTTTACGCACCAGCTTATAGGTGGTGCCTTTTTCAGGGCTGATGTTTTCCGGTGCCGCAATGATGAGCTGCATATCGAGACGTTCGCAAAGCTCAAACAGCGTGGCAATCGAGCGGGCATCAAGACGCGCCGCTTCATCGAGGAACAGCAGTCGGCATGGGGAGATGTCTTTCCCGCGCAGGCGGCGCGCTTCATCTTCCCAGCTCTGTACCACCATCACCAGAATCGACATCCCGGTACCAATGGCTTCACCGGTCGACAGCGCTCCGGATTCCGCACGCAGCCAGCCGTCTGAACCACGGTTTACCTCAACTTCCATTTCCAGGTAGTTACGATAGTCCAGCAGCTCTTCACCGATGGTTTGCGGAGTACGCTGGCCCATATCAATCTGCGGATTCAGGCGCTGATACAGCTTCGCCAGCGCTTCGGAGAAGGTCAGACGGTTGCTGTTGAACAGATCCTGATGCTGCTCGTGCTGCTCAGAGAGCACTTCCAGCAGCGTCGCGTGGGCTTCGCGCACGTTGACGTTAAGACGCACGCTGTTGACCTGACCAAACGAGACGCTCTGCAGCCCCTGGTTCAGCTGGCGGATACGGTTCTGCTCGCGCTGAATGGTTTTGCGAATGATATTCGCCACGCTGCGGGAGCTGATCGCCAGCTTCTGCTCGCGGGAGGTCAGCTCTTCCGTCAGGCGGCCCAGCTCGATTTCCATCTGTTCGATGGCTTCGACCGGATCGTCGGTACGAATGATGTCCTGACGAATACGTTCGCGCAGGTGCTGGTAAACCGCCACGAAGAACTGGATTTTACGTTCCGGACGTTTTGGATCTTCCGACATACGCAGCACATCGCGCAGGTGTTCGTTATCCGCCACCGCCAGACGCAGCGCACCCAGCGCCTTATCCGACATCGAACGCAGCTCATCGGCAGAAAGGTATGCCAGCTCGCGACGGTGCAGGCGACGTTCAACGTTGTTGTCTTTCACCATCCGCATCACGGCGCACCAGCCCGCTTTCGCCGTCACGACCTGCTCGCGCATCTCATGATAGTCGCGCTCCAGCTTGCGCAGGCGGCGGGTCAGGTTATCCATTTCCGCTTCGCAGAAGGTCAGCGCTTTTTCCAGCTGATTACGACGCGCGCGGTTATTGCTGAGCTGGCTATGCAGCTCATCACGACGAATGCGCGCGCGCTCTTCCGCCCCGCTGTCGGCACGAACGCCAATGTCCTGCAGCTCTTTCTGCAGGTCGTTTAACAGCTCTTTCTTGGTGTCGAAGGAGCTTTTCAGCGAAGCCAGCACCTGGTTGTACTGGTTCAGCTGAGCGGAGTGGCTGCGCATCGCTTCGCGAGCGCGGGTACGTTCCGCTTCCGCCTGCTCAAGGCGCTGGCGCAGTTTTTCATTCAGGTCGCTGTTACCGCTCAGCATTTCAGCCGAATCGGAGTAGCCGAAGTGCGCACGACGCTGCACCACTTCCGTCAGGGCAAACGCCTGCTGACGCGCTTCACGCTGCACCTGCTGCGACCAGGCGTAATCTTCTTTTAACTGCTCGAACTGTTCCGGGTCGCTCTGCAGTACAGACACGACGGGCTCCAGCTTCGCCAGCTGGTTGCCGTGCTGCTGCACGAAGCGCGCGGCTTCCTGGGCTTCATCCAGACGTTCCTGGATCTCATCCACGCGGTCGGCCAGCGTGTCATCCGCCAGCAGGTTCAGGCGCGGCAGAATGCGGTTAAGGGCAGCGACGCCCTCTTTCGCCTGTTCGAACTGGACGCGGCTCTGCTGGTTGTCACTTTCATGACTGGCAATCGCGCGCTCCAGCTCGCCACGGCGGGTGTTGAGCTTGCGGATTTCCGCTTCCGGGTCGGCTTCAAACGCCACGCCCAGATGGCTGCCGATAAAGCGGCTGAACGCCTGGTGCAGACGCTGGGTTTTCTGTACGTCAAACGACAGAGTGGCAAAGCGTTCAGACAGCGTTTCACGCTCGGCGTGGAGACTCTCGATGCGGCTTTCGCGCGCGGCGCGGCCAAACAGCGGCAGCTCCGGGAAGCGGGAGTAACGCCACTGGCGATCGGCGATTTTCACCACCACCGCTTTTTCCAGCTCGTCAACGCTGAAAACGCTGTCATCGAACGACTGCGGATCCCCTTCGATCAGGTAGAGATCTTCCGGGCAATCTTCCAGCCCTGCGAGCTGCTCAGAAATCAGCGACAGATCCGGCACCACAATTGCGTTGCGGGATGGACCGTACAGCGCGGAGAAGTACGGCGCATCGTCCAGGCCAACGTCATCGTAAATCTCAGACAGCAGTACGCCGCCAAAACGCTCGGCTAACGTGTTCAGACGCGGATCTTCTGACCCGCCCGGCTGGCTTAAGCGCTCGATTTCTTCATCGACGTCACGCTTGCGGGCACCCACTTCGTCACGTTCAACAATGGCTTCGCGCTCGCGCTCTAGCAGCTGTTGCAGGTATTCGGTCACTTCCTGGCTGGACTCGAACTGCTCGCCGCACTGTTCGCTGAGCTGGTTCAGGCTGCTTTGCGCTGCCAGCCAGACCGGCGCACGTTGCAGGAGCGCCTTCGAACGGGACTGAAGCTGCTCCAGCTCCTGACGCAGCGTCATACGCTGTTCGCTGGCATTTGATACGGTATCGGACAGGGCCGCAATACGCGCTTCCAGTTCCTGATGCAGCACCTCGAGCTCGTCGAAATCGTAATGTTTACCCTGACGCTTGCAGAACTCGGCCAGCAGACGTTCGGCTTCCTGCTGCTCGCGCAGGCGCTGTTCCAGCTCGTTCAGGCGCATACGCAGCGGCTGCACCTGCTCGGCCAGATGGCGCTGGTTGACGCCGTCGCGCAGCAGTTCACGGGCAACGTCCCAGGCTTCGCTACGCGCCAGCGGGCCGTTAATGGCAACTACCAGCTGATAAGCCTGTTCAAACTGGCTGTGCGCCGTTTGCGCGACGCTCATTTTCTGTTCAAGCGAGAGCAGTTTCTCGGTGGCTTCCTGCTCTTTGGCCTGGAAGGTGTCCAGCCACTCGTCGGCACTTTCCGGCGTCAGATCCGGCAGATGACACAGCTCTTTCGCACGCTGTAGCGCCTGCAGCGCCTGGTTGTATTGAATCGCACGCGTCTGCTGCACGTCCAGCGCCTGCTGGTAGTCCGCAAGCTGGCTTTTCAGCTCGTCCACTTCCAGCTCGGCGGCTTCGGCGCGGGCTTCATTCTCTTCCTGCATCTCGGCGGCTTCGGCCACTACTTCATTTTGCTCTTCGAGACGAATTTGCAGCTCATCGAGGTCCGCTTCGTAGCGTTCGATCTTTTCCTGCTGACGCAGCGCGGTCTGCACCAGGTTCAGGTGATCGCTGGCGGCCTGATAGTCGGCTTCCAGGTCGCCCTCGGCACCGTTGTGCTCACCCAGCTCGCGCGCCATTTCGACGTGCTTGTACTGCTCGGCCACCAGCTGTTTACGGGAGGTAAACAGCTCGCGGCGATATTCTAATGCCTGATCGAGATGGACGCGGCGCTCGTTGGCGTGGCGCATGTAGTCCGCCGCAACGTAGTTGGTCGCTTCACTGATCAGGTGTTTAAACAGGTCGCGGTCAGACTGGGTAACGCGAATCGCTTCCAGCGTCATGCGGTTTTCACGCAGTGCCGCCTCCATGTCCTGGAAGGCCTTACGCACGCCGCTGTTTTCCGGCAGCAGATAGTCACGCAGGGAACGGGTAATGGCGCTGGAGATACCGCCGTACAGGGACGCTTCGATCAGACGGTAGTATTTACTACGGTCTGAAGCGGTGCGCAGACGGCGCGCCACCACGCCCAGATCGAACATCAGTGAGTGATAGTCAGTAATCGAGTTGAACTGCTTAAACTGCACCCCTTCGATGGCTTCAAGCTTGTCCTTCAGCTCCTGCAGCGTCAGGACGCGCGCCTGGCGTTCATTCAGCGTTTCCGTCAGCAGCGCGGTCGGCTGTACGGAGGTTGGCAGCCCCTGAATGGCGAACGGTTTGATATCCACTTTACGGTCGCGGCCGGCAACCTGTTGCAGACGTACGCCCACCACCACGCGCTGGTGACGGGAGTTGATGACGTCCAGCACGGAATAACAGACGCCCGCTTTCAGCTTACCGTGCAGGCCTTTATCGCGGGAGCCGCTTGTCGCGCCCGCTTCGGTGGTGTTACGGAAGTGAAGCAGCGTCAGGTCGGGGATTAGCGCCGTTACAAACGCCGCCATGGTGGTGGATTTACCCGCCCCGTTACCACCTGAGAGCGTCGTGACCAGCTCATCCAGATCGAAGGTTCGGGCAAAGAAGCCGTTCCAGTTAATCAGCGTCAGTGAGCGAAATTTACCGCGTTCAATCATTACTCTTCCTCCCCGCTATCCGGCAGATTCTCTTCATGCTCATCATTGAGCTGCAAATGGTTTTCCACCGGCATCGCTTCACCGTCGCGGATCATGCGAAGCTGCGCTTCACGCGCATCATCGCCCGCACGCACGTCGGCGCCGAAGCGGAAGACCGATTCCGTGATGCGGAATTTGCTGCTGTCGTGGCCCATAAACCAGACCATCCCCAGACGGCGCAGACGGTTCAGGGAAGAGCGAACCTTTTCCTGTAATTTTTGACGGTCAAGATCCGACCCCGTCGAACGGTTATTCACCAGCTTAAGCAGCTTGCTCTCATCCGCCAGCGTCAGCAGTTCATCGTACAGCTCCTGCTGGGTGAAGATGCCTTCATTTGCCAGGCGTTCCGGGCTGAGGTAGAGATAGCAAAGAATTTTGCCAACCATCATGTCCAGCTCGGAGAGCACGGAGCGCGGGATCAGGGTCGTGGAACGCGGGCGCAGATAGAAAAAGCCTTCCGGCGCGCGGATAAGCTCCACGTTATAGCGGGCGTAAAACTCTTCCAGGTACTCCTGGAAGTCCATCAAAAAGGCGTGATTATCCAGCTCGTCCAGGCCAATGTGACGACCGGCACGCAGCTGGCTGTCCAGCGCCGGAAATAACGGATTCGCCAGCGCCTGTGCCAGCTTAACTGGCATCACTTGTTCAATATTTGTCAATGACATGCGCCTGTACCTTGGCTCCGTAATCGTTAATTGGCTGCCACTTCGGCGGCAGTCCGGTGAAGTCTGCTTGCGCGATACCCAGGCGCACCGCCTGGTCTACCACAATGCGGGCAACGTCGAAGTGGCGCGCGCGCGGATATTGCGCCAGATAGTCGCGCACCACGAGCCCAAGATCCAGCGGCGCTTGTCTGGTTTTGTAGACGGCGAGCTGTTCTTCGATCATCGCCGCAAGTTGCTCACGAATTTCGTTGAATTCTTCGTACTCCAGATCCGGCGGCAGTTCACCGGTGACCTCTTCATCGCGCAGCGCCATCTCTTCGTCGCGCATATCCAACAGACGATCGGCATTGGCATAGGTCAGCGCCCACGGTGCATCAAAGTAGGTCTGTACCGACTGACGAAGACGCTGAGCAAAGACGCGGTTTTTATCCATATCAATCGCGGTACGGATAAATTTATGCACGTGGCGGTCATAGCCGATCCACAGATCGATCGACTGCTGGCCCCAGCTGATAATGCGGTCAAGTTTGCTCTGCAGATCAAACACCAGACGGTCGATAAAATGCAGATCGTCGTGCGCCAGGGTCGCATCCTGGATGCGCAGCAGGTTGGCCTGCAGCTTGTCCCCTGCGGCCTCCAGCGTATCCTGCAGCTCACGCAGCGTACCGGAGGTTTCTGACAATAAAAGTTCACAGCTGGAAATGGCCGCACGCCAGTCTTTGTTCAGCAGCTGCGCGATATCATCTTTCACCTGCTGCTGCTGCTCGTCCATCAGACGCTGAGTGAGATCGATACTGTCGAAAATCTCGGCCACCGAGTATTTCAGCGGCGCGTAAACGTTGCGGTGCCAGTGGAATTCGTCACCGTTTTCATCGGCCGCGTCAGCGGCACGTTTAAGCTCACCCGCCACGATCGAGAGCTGCATGGAGAGACGCAGCGTGGAAAATTCGCGCTGGCGAATGTAGTAGTCGGTGATGCCGATGCCCAGCGGCGTCAGGCGATAGATGGCGTTTCCTTCCGCCTGCTCGCTGGTAAAGCGGTTCAGCAGACGTTGACGCACCATATCGTTGATTGCGTTATTGGCACGCACGCTAATGGTTTCGCTGGTTTGCTCAAACGCATCACTGACGTGGCGGAACGCATCCACCAATTCACCCTCGCTCATTTCACCATCCAGCCGTTCGCCGTTCAGCGTGGCAACCGCCAGCAGGAAAGAGAGTCTGTCTACCGGCAGCGAGATGGAGAAATCGTTTTTCCTGGCCCAGGCAACCAGTTCGGGGACTGTCTGGGAAAATTCACTCATAGGTTATCCTTGCATCTGCGGCTTGTGCGCGGTGACGTGAATATAGCGGCCAAGGCTGACGAACGGCTCCTGGCGGCAATACCGCGTTTCTAATTCTGTTAAGGTGTCAAAACAGTCACGCTGTTTGTGTTTTTCACGCAGATAATCATGAAACACCCTGACGCCCGTCTTCCCGACGATCTGCCAGCCAATCTCTTCCAGCCAGCCGTAAACCTGCTGCGGATCGCGCGGATAGTCCGGGGAAAGCGTGCGTTTTTTCTTTTTCGGCATCCCGACCTGAACATAGTCGAAGTTCCCTGCCACCATGTTGTGCATCAGGAAGCCGTTAGCATTGTAGAACATCAGCGACAGCGTACCGCCCGGACGTAACATTGACCACAGGGTTTGTAACACGCTTTGCGGATCGGCAACCCACTCCAGCACCGCATGAAACAATATCAGATCAACCTGGGTTTCCAAATGCTGCGCGATGTCCTGAGCGGCGCATTGTATAAAATGCATGTTGTCGCTCACACCTTTCTCTTCTGCCGCACGCGTCGCGCGGGCGACCATTTCAGCAGAAAGATCGCAAAGCGTGACGTGATGACCGCGTTCAGCCATTTTTATCGCCGTCTGCCCTTCACCACCACCGGCGTCCAGCACGCGCAACGTTTGACCACCGAACGTCGCCAGAATAGTGTCCAGATCCTGCCAGAGGATCGTCTGACGGAGCTGCCCTTTCGTGGTGCCATAAATGTTGCGCGAAAACTTTTCCGCGATGTCATCAAAATTGCGATCCCGCATTGGGAGAGTTCCACTCGCTAACTGCAAAACCGCTATTTTGTCACACCCGCGCGGAGAATGAACCTCTCTGGTGTAATATCACCGGTAATCATCTGCTGTATGGTCAAAAAAGGAACCAAAAAGGATGCTTTTTACCCTTAAGAAATACGTTGGAGGGATGATGCTTCCCCTTCCGCTGCTGCTTATCATCATCGCGCTGGGGCTGGCGCTGGTGTGGTTTAGTCGCTTTCAGAAGAGTGGCAAAACGCTTATTACGTTCGGCTGGCTGGTCCTGCTGCTGCTGAGCCTGCAGCCGGTGGCGGATGGACTGCTGCGCCCCATCGAAAACAGGTACCCTACGTGGCAGGGAAACCAGAAAGTTGATTACATCGTTGTGCTGGGCGGCGGGTATACCTGGGACCCTGACTGGGCCCCCAGTTCGAACCTGATCAACAACAGCCTGCCGCGGCTAAACGAAGGTATTCGCCTGTGGCTGGCGAATCCGGGATCAAAAATGATCTTCACCGGCGCAGCGGCCAAAACCAACCCGGTGAGTACGGCTGAAGCGGGGGCCAGAATCGCGGAATCGCTCGGCGTACCGCGTTCCTCTATCATCACGCTGGACAGCCCAAAGGATACCGAGGAAGAGGCTGCCGCGGTGAAGCAGGCGATTGGCGATGTTCCGTTCTTACTGGTGACCTCCGCCTCGCACCTGCCAAGAGCGATGATTTTCTTCGAGAAGCAAGGTTTGCACCCGCTTCCCGCACCGGCAAACCAGATGGCCATCAGCGCGCCGCTCAACCCATGGGAACGGGTGATCCCCTCTCCGATGTGGTTGATGCATAGCGATCGCGTTGGCTACGAGACGCTCGGACGCCTCTGGCAGTGGCTGAAAGGCTCGTCAGGCGAGCCAGGGCAAGAGTGATTTAGCCGCCAGATCGAAGTTGGCGCGATTGAAACGTCCGGTGTTGACCAGTTGCGCCACTTCGTCCCAGAGCAGATAAAGCCAGCGACGCCAGAGAAACGCCTCTGCAACGGGCGCGCGTTGAAGGTAGTGCCACAGTAAACCTTCCGCCGCCCCGCTGTCGCTGAGCCTGAACAGCTCATATTCCCGCGGTGCCCAGAGCATGATCCCCGGCCCTAGCATCGCCAGGAGCTGATCGCTGCGGGAGTCTTTGAGCATACTGCGCAGAGTAAAATTGCCGTGGATCAGCACGCAGTTGTCGTTAAAGCCGTCGAACAGCGCCGGTAAGCACTCGCGGGTGCGAAACAGAATACGTTTGTCCTGCATGGTCAAGCCGGTATTGTTGAACTGGTTAAGCGTCCCCCACAGCACTTCCACCCGCTGGCGATACCACAGCGGCCACAGGTTTTCCTGGGTGCTGTCAACCGGACCAACAAGCCCTCGGCTATCCTGTCGGTGCCAGGCCAGCAGCGCCTCAACAATCTGATCTTTCAGCTGTTCCCAGCGTTCCGGCGTACGCGCGGGCGCTTCTACCGGCACACCGCGTAAACGCTCAATCAGCAGTACGTCCGGGCCGGGATGTTCCTCGTGGGTCATCACGCCGTACACGGTCGGCATACGGACGGTTCCCTCCCGTGCCAGCATCGACATTTTCCAGGCAAGCTGCCTGGCCACGCCCGGCGACGAGAAGCTTCGTGCCATCAGCGGCATCGGGTTGCCCTGGCCGTCATACAACGACCAGAGCGCGGTATCGACCTTTTCACTCACGCATTCGACCCGGCTTAACTTCTCACCCAGCAGATGGCTAAGTTCGGCACGCAGCTGTTCCATATGAGATTACCCCCATTAAGACTACTGCTTTTATAATGAGCGCACAGCGTGAAGATGTCACCCGGAAGAGATCAATTAGGGTAAAGAAAGGGGAATTTGCGGGGAGAGGACATCCCTCCGAAAGGAGGGATGCAGGCGGGATTAGCGCAACTCGGCGCGGACGCGCTCAAGATCTTCCGGCGTATCAACGCCCGTTCCCGGTACTTCGCGGGCAACGGCAACGTGGATTTTTTCGCCATACCAGAGCACGCGAAGCTGCTCCAGCATTTCGATATGCTCCAGCGGGCTCGGTGCCCAGGCTACATAGCGGCGAATAAAGCCGGCGCGATAGCCGTAGATCCCAATATGACGCAGGAAAGAATCACCGATGGTCTCTTTAGAGAGCGCAAAGCGATCGCGATCCCACGGAATCGTAGCGCGGGAGAAATAGAGCGCATAGCCTTCGGCATCCATCACCACCTTCACCGCATTCGGATTGAATGCCTCTTCAGCGTGGTGAATAGGCACCGCGAGCGTCGCCATACCGACCTGACGCTGCGCCAGGTTTTCCGCCACCTGACGGATAATAACGGCCGGGATCATCGGCTCGTCGCCCTGCACGTTTACGATGACCGTATCGTCACTGAAACCACATTTCTCAACCACTTCAGCCAGACGCTCGGTGCCGGACTGGTGATCGGCGCGGGTCATGCACACCTCACCGCCTGCGGCCTCAACCGCACGGGCGACATCAGGATGATCGGTTGCAACGATAATGCGGTCGGCACCGGACTCACGCGCCCGCTCAAGGACATGCACAATCATCGGCTTGCCGTTGATATCTACCAGCGGTTTACCCGGCAGACGCGTTGAGGCATAACGTGCAGGAATAATGACAACAAAACTCATGGTTTGCTCTCTTCTGCCACCAGGGAACGGGCTTCATTTTCCAGCAGTACCGGAATGCCGTCACGCAGCGGGAAGGCCAGACTGTCCAGCTTGCAGATCAGCTCCTGTTTGTCCTGGCTGTAGTAAAGTTTGCCGTTGCATACCGGGCAGGCAATAATTTCAAGTAAACGGTGATCCATAGTTCCTCCGTATGGGTAATCGCTAAAGCTTAACACATTCCCTTTTCAGGGCGTGCCTGTTTCCCAGCCACTTCGACAGGATGTGAATAACCCGTCAGGTACCCGGCCAAGCGTTACGTCGCGAGCCTCCTGCCAGCGCGCGAACTCGCTAATGGCGGACGTTAACCCTTTTTCCAGGCTCGCCGTGACCCTGATGCCCTCTTGCAGATAAAGGGCAATGACTTCAAGCGTGCCGGTCTTGCGGTGCATTTTGGCATCCATGCGTCCGACCAGTTGTCCCTTGTGCAGCAGCGGTAAAACAAAGTAGCCGTATTGCCGCTTTGGCGCCGGGGTATAGCATTCCAGCCGGTAGCTGAAGTCAAACAGCTGCTCGGCGCGTTTTCTGTCCCAGACAACCGGGTCGAACGGCGACAATACCGCGCTGTGGGTCGCCCGGAGTTTCCCCTCCAGAGCCTCGGGCAGCAGAGGGACAAGATCCGCATGCAGCCACATTTCTCCCAGCGTTTCCACCATAACGGGAATAACTCGCTGTTCACGCTGCCACATCCCCAGCAGAGGCTTCAGCGCAGGCTGACGGAGACGGTAATAGTCTGCCAGCCATTGCGGACGGAAAATGCCCAGGCTGCGGGCGCTGTTCTCCAGCATGATGGCCTCGGCCGCCTCCTGAGTAAGCAGATCCCGCTCGTCGTCCCAGTGAGGCATTACGCGATGCGTCAGATCATAAACGCGCTGAAAATTACGCCGTTCAATGACCATGACTTTGCCTGACGTGAACAACCCTTCAAGATGACGCTTGTGCGGCTTCCACTCCCACCATCCGCCTGCACCTTTGCGCGGATGTTCAAAATCGGCGGATCGAACGGGGCCGTTTTCCTGAATATGGCTGATAAGCTGCTCTATTTCGGCCTCATGTTCCTCCATCCACGCCTGCCGGTATTTCCATCCCATCTTTTCCGGAGCAAGCATACGGTGACGTACCAGGGCGAAATCACTACGGGGCAGGAAGCAGGCTTCGTGAGCCCAGTACTCCATCAGCTCCCCTTTGGAGAGCGCCTCATCCAGCCACTGCGGAGGATAACTCCCCAGGCGGCTAAACAGCACCAGGTAAGGGCTACGGGCGACAATGTTAATGGTGTCGATTTGGAGCAGCGACATGCGCTGGACGGTAGAGAGGATATCGGCAGGCTGCGCGCGGCGACGGGGCTTTTTGAGCAGCCCCTGCGCGGCAAGGTGTAAATGACGTGCGGCTGAAAGCGAGAGTTGCGGTAAAGACATGCGTTTTCCTGTCAGTCAAAGCGCCACCAGAACCGCGTAAGCCTCTACTGCACCAACGCAATCAGTTCCTTAAGCAATTGTTCCGGCTGTTCGCCGCTGAGTTCAGCGTCAACGGGCAGATACCACCAGTTTTCTTTCGCAAAGGCACGGCATTTCACCGCATCTTTTTCGGTCATAATGAGCGTCTGGCCAGGCGCGGTAAACGCCTCAACCTGCTCTGCCACCATCGCCTGATGGTCAGCCAGCGGAACGCGTTTTTCCAGCCGGGCGCCACACTGTTCCAGCGTCGCGAAGAAGCGCGGCGGATGACCAATACCCGCCATTGCCACCAGCGAAGGCAGTTCTGCAACCGCCCGGCGTTCACCCGTCACCAGGTTGACCGCCATTCCCGGTAACAGACGCATAGGAATTTCACCCGCCTCGGCTTCACCGCCGTTAACAATCACCGCATCAACGGACTTCAGACGCGAAGCCCGTTCACGCATGGGGCCAGCGGGCAGCCACCAGCCGTTGCCGAAACGACGAACGCCGTCGATAACTACAATCTCTTTATCACGCGCCAGAGCGTAATGCTGCAGGCCGTCGTCAGTGATGATGATTTGTGCCGCGTGTTCAGCAAGCAGGGCCTGCACGGCGTCGCTGCGCACCGGGGAGACCGCAACCGGCGCACCGGTACGCTGGAAAATCAATACTGGCTCATCACCTGCTTCTGCGGTCGTGGTTTCCGCCGACAGCAGCAATGGGTAGCGCGCCGCTTTACCACCATACCCACGCGATACCACGCCGGGGCGGATGCCGCGTTTTTGCAACTGCTCCACCAGCCAGATCACCACTGGCGTTTTGCCGTTGCCGCCCGCCGTGAGGTTACCCACCACGACTACCGGAACCGGCGCGCGCCAGGCACGCTTGATACCCAGACGGTAAAACAGGCGAATAATGCCGCTCACCAGGCCGTACAGCCAGGAGAGCGGCAAAAGCAGCAGCCACAGCGGGGATTCACCGGACCAGATGCGTGCAATCATTCGCCGAACTGCATCTTATGAAGCTGGGCGTAAACGCCACGATGTTCCAGCAGATCGGCATGGCTTCCGCGTTCAACAATGATGCCGTCCTCAACCACGACGATCTCATCTGCCTGCTCAATAGTGGACAGACGGTGCGCAATCACCAGCGACGTACGGTTCTTTTGCAGTTCATCCAGCGCCGACTGAATCGCGCGTTCAGATTCCGTATCCAGTGCAGATGTTGCTTCGTCCAGGATCAGTATCGGGCTATCGCGCAGCAGCGCGCGCGCAATGGCAATACGCTGGCGCTGACCGCCGGAGAGCAGTACCCCGTTTTCACCGATGATCGTATCCAGACCGTTATCCATCTTGTTGATAAAGTCCATTGCATACGCCATACGCGCGGCGTTCTCAATCTGCTCGCGGCTGTACTCGTCAGTGCGCGCATAAGCAATGTTGTTGGCAACCGTATCGTTGAAGAGATGCACGTTCTGAGAAACCAGCGCAACCTGGTTACGCAGCGACTGCAGGGTGTACTCCCGCAGGTCGTGACCATCCAGCAGGATCTCACCTTCGTTAATATCGTAGAAACGAGTGATGAGGCTCGCAATGGTGGATTTACCGGAGCCGGAGCGGCCTACCAGCGCAACGGTTTTACCTGCCGGAATCGTCAGGTTGATATTGCGCAGAGCCGGCGTTTCGCGGCCTGGATAGGTGAAGGTCACGTTGCGGAACTCCACGTCGCCACGCGCGCGCTCTACCTCGCGTGTACCTTCGTCTTTTTCCTGTTCAGAATCCAGAATGCTGAACAGCGTCTGGCAGGCGGCCATCCCGCGCTGGAACTGGGCGTTCACGTTGGTCAGGGATTTCAGCGGGCGCATCAGGGCAATCATCGAGGAGAAGACTACGGTGATAGTACCCGCCGTCAGCGTCTCCATTACGCTCGGGAAGCTTGCCGCATAAAGAACGAACGCCAACGCCAGTGAGGCAATCAGCTGAATGATCGGGTCAGAGATGGAAGAGGCCGAGACCATCTTCATCCCCTGCAGACGCATTTTGTTGCTGACTTTGTCAAAGCGTTTGGTTTCAACTTCCTGACCGCCGAAGATCAACACTTCTTTGTGCCCTTTCAGCATCTGTTCTGCGCTGGTCGTCACCTGCCCCATGGTGTTCTGCATATTCTTACTGATATTGCGGAAGCGCTTTGAGACGACGCGGATAGCAATGGACACGACCGGTGCCAGCACGATAAGGATCAGCGACAGCTGCCAGCTGTAATAGAACATCATTGCAAACAGACCGATGATCGACGCTCCTTCGCGCACGACGGTAATCAGCGCGCTTGAAGAGGAGGAGGCAACCTGCTCTGAATCGTAGGTAATACGAGACAGCAGCGTCCCGGTGGATTGCTTGTCAAAGAATGAGACCGGCATGCCCATCATGTGGCTGAACAGACGACGGCGCATGGTCATAACCACTTTCCCGGAAACCCAGGAGATACAGTAGCTGGAGATATAGCTGGTGATACCACGTAAGATCATCAGCCCGATAACCACCAGAGGCATCCATAGCAACACTGAGCGATCCGTTTTACCAAAACCGTCGTCCAGTAACGGTTTGAGGAGCGATAACATAAAAGTATCGCTGGCTGCGTTGAGGATTAACGCTACACCCGCCACGATCAGGCCTGCTTTAAAGGGAGCAATCATCGGCCAGAGTCGGCGGAAGGTTTGCCACGTGGAGAGATCTTTGTCGTTATGCATTCAAAAAACCAGCATTTGTTGAAATAGCCGCATATTCTACCCGTTATCTACGGGCGCGCCAAACCACTGATGATACCAGGGGGGTAAAAATTGATCCCGCACGCGCCGGATTTGCCAGCGATGGTGCGAAAATGTCACCGATATTTGCCCGGAATGGGGGGTATCGTGCCAGATATATCCCTCTTTTCGATAGCGCCGGACTACTTTAGCCGACGGGAATCGCCATGCGTTATAGCGGGCCGCTGAATCCAGCGCAATCTCCCCTTCCAGGCGCTGTACCAGCGGCAATGAAGACGAGGTATTGCTGCCGTGATGAGGTACCTGTATGAGGGTGGACGTCAGATGCTGCCAGTAATGGCTAAGCATAGCCTGTTCTGCCTGTGCTTCAATGTCTCCCGTCAGCAGAACGCTCTGCTCGCCGTCGTCAATTTTTACCACGCAGGAGTGATTGTTACCCTGAGCCGGATAATTTTCAGTGGGCCAGTGGACGGTGAACGTTAACCCCTGCCATTGCCATCTTTGCCCGCGAAAGCAGGGACGATGCCCAGTCTGGTGCAACGGACTTCTTACCCACATTTCGGGCCATGTTTTTTGCAGCGATACAAGACCTCCCGCATGGTCGAGATGCTCATGGCTGAGAATAACGCCTTCCGGCTGCAGATGATGCCAGCGCAGCCATGGAATAATTAACCGCTGTGCACTATCCCCGCCCGGCCAGGCAAGCCCGGTATCGTAAAGAATGGCTTTTCCCTGTCGTTCAATAACCATTGCCAGCCCCTGCCCCACGTCCAGCATATGGAGCGTCCAGGCGTCGCTTTTCGCCGTTCGCCAGAGGGGAGAAGCCAGCAAGACACTTCCCGCCAGACAAACGGCAGGAACGGTTTTCCAGGCGCGGAAACGCCAGCCGATGAGGATAAGCCACGGCAGTAACGTCATGTACTGCCAGCGCTGGTCCACACTCTGCCAGCCGTCTGGCAGGCGCATCAGCAACCAGAACAACCCGGCAAGCGTCTTATCGGCTGCATACCAGATGCCGCTTTCCAGCCCCGCCAGCGGCAGCAGATGGAGCAGCATGCCAAGTAAAATCAGCGGTACGCAGACAAACGTCACCAACGGCACGGCAAAGAAGTTGGCGATCAACGATGAAATGCTAAAGCCATGGAAAATCAGAACCTGTAGCGGCATGAGAAGTAACAGCATGCCGACCTGCAGATAGACAAGGTTCAGCAGCGGACGTATCCGGCGAGCCCACTGCCAGTGAGGAAGCGGCAACCACTGAAACCAGAAAATCAGCGCGGCGACGGCAAATGCAGACAAAAGCAGACTCTGCGAAAGTATGGCTAAGGGATCGCTTATCAGGATCGCCGCGACACAGCAGATCCACACCTGCCATGGAGACCATTGCCGGGACCCGATCCGCAGCGCCGCCAGTACAGCAAGTGCGATGACCGTGCGTAGCGCGGGCGGTTGCAGACCGGTCAGCCAGGCGTAGAAAGCAGCAAAGAATAACCCTGCCAGCAGAGGCATTTGCCAGTTGACCCGATGGCAAGGTAATAAAAACTGAAGCCCGCGCACAAGAAACCAGACGATGGAGGCCGCCAGCGCGATATGCAGACCCGAAATCGCCATCAGATGCAGCGTGCCGGTTTCACGCATCAGGTCTTTTATTTCCCTGGGGACATCCAGACGTTCTCCCATGCCCAGCCCGAGGATAACCGCGCCCCAGCGATAAACTGAAAGTCGGTTTTGCAGCGATGTCAGGTATTGCGCTCGCAGGCTGCAGCGTCCATCGATGAGTTCTGCATGGGTAAAACGCCCACTTAGCGTTTGATGGCGGGCAATAGCGCTGCGCTGGGGGTCATACCCTCCGTCGTTCAGTTCGCCGTGTACAGGCCTGAGCCGGAGCGTCATCGCCCAGCGCTGACCGGCACACGCTTTCTGCGGCAGATAATGACCATAAAGCGTTACGCCTGTTGACGCCCACCAGCGATGGCCATCAACGGTGAGTATTTTTCCCTGATGCACAGTGGCACCATCAGTCGCGGCGATCTCCACCTCGGCCTGTACGGCACCTGCGGTTAAATGCTGCATCGGCCAGACGCTCTCTTGCGCGGCCAGAATGCCCCACACGCAAAATAACAGCGTCAACCCCACATACTTCAGCCGTACGTTTTGGCGTGCGGCCAGTGCAACTGCGCCAGCCATCATTATCCAGATGGTATAACGCGATGGCAGTTCAGGTAACCAGAGTAACGGGGCTATCGCCAGAATGGCGCAGATACCTAAAGCGGGAATTCCCATTGCTACCTCCCTGTTTCTGGGTGGCAGTATGCGGGCAGATCGAGCGGGGTGTCAGGCGTGAAAAATGCAATCTACAGCAAGCGCTGCAAGGTTTTTAGCGCGTTGCAGAAAACGCAACTTAAAATGCGAGACACCTTCAGAATGAAAGTGACGGAGACAAAAAAAGCACCCGCAGGTGCTTTCTTTCGAACCCAGTTTAACCGGCTGGCTAAACTCAGTTGCCGTAAATATTGGCGCGATCGCGCAGTTCTTTACCCGGCTTAAAGTGTGGAACGTACTTCCCTTCCAGCTCGACTTTATCACCAGTTTTCGGGTTACGCCCGGTACGTGGAGCACGATAGTGCAGAGAAAAACTACCGAAACCGCGGATTTCAATGCGCTCGCCCTGGGCAAGAGTGGAGGCCATATGCTCCAGCATCTCTTTTACGGCATCTTCCACTGCCTTGGCAGGGATATGCGGTTGCTGACTGGCAAGTCTTTCAATCAATTCTGACTTGGTCATGATTCCTCCGGTTCCTTTCAAACCAATTAGCTGAACAGCTCATTAAACAAGGGCGGCCGTAGCCGCCCTTTGTTATTGATTACAGGACGAATCCTGCAATCTGTCAAGTCTGCTCCTCATCCTTCGCGCTGTAAATGCGTTACAGCTCAAATGATGCTGAGAACCTGATATTACTCGCCTTTAGCTGCTTTGAAAGCTTCAGCCATTGCGTTGTTAGAGAAGTTTGCATCTTCCTGTTTGTTAACAGTTGCGATTGCATCTTTCTCATCAGCTTCGTCTTTAGCACGAACAGACAGGCTGATTGCACGGTTCTTACGGTCAACACCGGTGAACTTAGCTTCAACGTCGTCGCCTACGTTCAGAACCAGAGTGGCATCTTCAACGCGGTCACGTGAAGCTTCAGAAGCGCGCAGGTAACCTTCAACGCCGTCAGCCAGTTCTACGGTTGCGCCTTTAGCGTCAACTGCAGTCACTTTACCGTTTACGATTGCGCCTTTCTTGTTCAGTGCAACCCAGTTGTTGAACGGATCTTCTGCGAGCTGTTTAACGCCCAGGGAGATACGCTCACGCTCTGCGTCAACCTGCAGAACAACTGCAGCGATTTCGTCGCCTTTTTTGTATTCACGAACTGCTTCTTCGCCTGCAACGTTCCAGGAGATGTCAGACAGGTGAACCAGGCCATCGATGCCGCCGTCCAGGCCGATGAAGATACCGAAGTCAGTGATAGACTTGATTTTACCTTCAACACGGTCGCCCTTGTTGTGGGTTTCCGCGAACTGCTGCCATGGGTTGTTTTTGCACTGCTTCAGGCCCAGGGAGATACGACGACGTTCTTCGTCGATATCCAGAACCATCACTTCCACTACATCACCAACGTTAACAACTTTGGATGGGTGGATGTTTTTGTTGGTCCAGTCCATTTCGGAAACGTGCACCAGGCCTTCAACGCCTTCTTCGATTTCAACGAAGCAGCCGTAGTCGGTCAGGTTGGTTACGCGACCAGTCAGTTTAGTACCTTCTGGGTAACGCTTAGCGATAGCTACCCATGGATCTTCGCCCAGCTGTTTCAGGCCGAGGGATACACGAGTACGCTCGCGGTCGAACTTCAGCACTTTAACAGTGATTTCGTCGCCCACGTTCACGATTTCGCTTGGGTGCTTAACGCGTTTCCACGCCATGTCGGTGATGTGCAGCAGGCCATCAACGCCGCCCAGGTCAACGAATGCGCCGTAGTCAGTGAGGTTCTTAACGATACCTTTGACTTCCATGCCTTCCTGCAGGTTTTCCAGCAGCTGATCGCGTTCTGCGCTGTTTTCGGATTCGATAACGGCACGACGGGAAACAACAACGTTGTTACGCTTCTGGTCCAGCTTGATTACTTTGAACTCAAGCTCTTTGCCTTCGAGGTGCAGGGTGTCACGGACTGGACGAACGTCTACCAGTGAACCTGGCAGGAACGCACGAATACCATTCAGCTCAACAGTGAAGCCACCTTTAACTTTGCCGTTGATAACACCGACCACAGTTTCAGCTTCTTCGTAAGCTTTCTCCAGCGTGATCCATGCTTCGTGACGTTTAGCTTTCTCACGAGACAGCAGGGTTTCGCCGAAGCCGTCTTCTACTGCGTCCAGAGCAACGTCAACTTCGTCACCAACCTGGATTTCCAGCTCGCCCTGGGCGTTTTTGAACTGCTCAGCCGGAATGGCGGACTCAGATTTCAGACCGGCGTCAACCAGTACTACGTCTTTGTCGATAGCAACAACAACACCGCGAACGATGGAACCCGGACGGGTTTCGATTTCTTTTAAGGATTCTTCAAACAGTTGAGCAAAAGATTCAGTCATGTTTAATCTTCAGGTTAATATTAACGTCCACCTGGCTCCGTGCCGGATGGGGTTGTTTCACATACCCGCCGTCAATCCATTGCAGCGGGGGTACTGCTAAATCGGTCGCGATTACGCGAGTGCCAGTTTTTGGCGCGCATATTGTAGCGCTTTTTCAATCACTTGCTCAATAGTTAAACTGGTTGAATCCAGAACTAATGCATCTTCTGCAGGAACAAGCGGTGCGACGGCGCGGTTACGATCGCGGTCATCGCGCTCTTTTATCTCGGATAAAAGGCGATCAAAGTTAACACTAAACCCCTTTTCCTGCAACTGAAGCATACGGCGTTGAGCACGTTCTTCCGAAGAGGCGTCAAGGAAGATTTTTACTGGCGCATCAGGGAAGACCACGGTTCCCATGTCGCGTCCATCAGCGATCAGACCCGGGGCTTCACGAAACGCTCGCTGGCGACGCAGCAGCGCCTCGCGAACGCGTGGGAAAGCCGCCACCTGGGAGGCCGCATTAGCAACTTCCTGCGTACGGATTTCGCCGCTCACGTCTTCCCCTTCCAGGATCACTTCCAGGTTGCCATTGGTAGAAACAAAACGCACATCCAGATGCGCAGCCAGCGGTACCAGCGCTTCTTCAGAGGCGACATCCACGTGATGATGCAGCGCAGCCAGCGCCAGCACGCGATAGATTGCTCCCGAATCTAAAAGATGCCATTGCAATGCTTCCGCCATCGCTTTGCACAGAGTACCTTTCCCTGCGCCACTCGGCCCATCAATGGTGATTACCGGGGCAACTGCCGTCATCTTTTTCTCCTTAAATAAGGCATACCGTTAACATGAACGCCGCGCATTATACGCGCCAACGTGCGCAACTGTTACCTTTGCGTGCAAATTACGGAATGATAGAAGCAGAGTGTAGAAGAAATGAGCGGGAAAGATCGTCAGGAAGCGTAAGGAAATGCCGCATCAGGTGATGCGGCAAGACTTCATCATGCCAGGGTGCTAATGCGCGCCAGCTGTTCGAAATAGTCCGGGAAGGTTTTCGCCGTACATTTCGGATCGAGAATGGTCACAGGGGTATCGGACAGCGCCACCAGCGAAAAACACATCGCCATACGGTGATCGTTATAGGTCCCGATTTCAGCAAAGTTCAGTTTTGCCGGCGGCGTGACGCGAATGTAATCTTCGCCCTCTTCTACCTCAGCGCCGACTTTACGCAACTCGGTTGCCATCGCGAACAGGCGGTCCGTCTCTTTTACGCGCCAGTTATAGATGTTGCGCAGCGTGGTGGTGCCTTTGGCAAACAGCGCCGCCGTGGCAATGGTCATCGCCGCATCCGGGATATGGTTCATGTCCATGTCGATGGCGTTCAGCTCACCGTGGGTACAGGAGATGAAATCATCCCCCCAGGTGACAACCGCGCCCATTTTTTCCAGCACGTCAGCAAAACGAATATCGCCCTGCACGCTGTTGCGGCCAATGCCGGTCACTTTTACCGTACCGCCTTTAATCGCGCCAGCGGCAAGGAAATAGGACGCGGATGAAGCATCGCCTTCAACCAGGTAGTTGCCCGGCGACTGGTACTGCTGCGCCCCACGCACGACAAAGCGCTGATAAGACTGGTTTTCAACCTCAACGCCGAAGGTTTTCATCAGATGCAGCGTAATATCAATATACGGTTTGGAGACCAGCTCACCTTTAATCGTGATAACCGTATCCTGCGGGGCCAGCGGCGCGGTCATCAGTAGCGCCGTCAGGAACTGGCTGGAGACGCTGCCGTCAACCTCGACGGTACCGCCGGTAAAGCCCCCGCGCAGACGCAGTGGCGGGTAATTTTCCTGCTCCAGATACTCAATCTGCGCGCCGCCCTGACGCAGGGCATCTACCAGATGGCCGATCGGACGCTCCTTCATGCGCGGCTCGCCGGTCAGCACGATGTTATTGCTCCCGAGGCACAGGGCCGCCGCCAGCGGACGCATCGCGGTACCCGCGTTACCCAGAAACAGCTCAAGCTCTTCACTCGCCCGCAGCGCGCCGCCGTTGCCGGTCACTTCGCAGCGGGTGCGATCGTCAGAGAGTGTGTAATGAACGCCCAACGCTTTCAGCGCATTGAGCATATGGCGCACGTCATCGCTGTCCAGCAGGTTGGTGAGGACGGTGGTGCCGTTTGCCAGAGCTGCCAGCAGCAGAGCGCGGTTCGAGACACTTTTTGAACCAGGCAGATTGATGGTGCCATCTACCCGCGCGATAGGTTGTAACGTCAGGGATTCCATGAAAACTAAACTCTCAACTCAACATAATAAAAACCCCGCAGGGACGCTGCGGGGGTGAAAAACAGCAAATTAACCGTGACGACGTTCGAAGTCGATCATGAAATCGGTCAGGGCTTTAACGCCTTCCAGCGGCATGGCGTTATAAATGGAGGCACGCATGCCGCCCACGACACGGTGACCTTTGAGCGCATGCAGACCTGCGGCGAAGGACTCTTCCAGGAACACTTTGTCCAGGTTGCTGTCCGCCAGCTGGAACGGCACGTTCATGCGGGAACGGTTAGCTTTCGCCACATCGTTGCGGTAGAAATCACTCTTGTCGATCACGCCATACAGCAGTTCGGCTTTCTGCTGATTGATCTTGTCCATCTGCGCCACGCCGCCGTTTTGCTTCAGCCATTTGAAGACCAGGCCGGAGAGATACCAGGCAAACGTAGGTGGGGTGTTGAACATGGAGTCGTTGTCATTCAGGACGGTGTAATCCAGGATTGACGGGCAGGACTTATGGGCTTTCCCCAGCAGGTCTTCACGGACGATGACAATAGTCAGCCCAGCAGGACCGATGTTTTTCTGAGCACCTGCGTAAATGACGCCGTAGCGACTGACGTCCAGCGGAGTGGACAGAATGGTTGAAGAGAAGTCCGCCGTCACAATGACATTGTCGCCAAAGTCTGGCTCTTCGTGAATGGCGATGCCGTCGATGGTTTCGTTCGGGCAGTAGTGGAGATACGCGGCGTTGTCAGACAGCTGCCACTCGCTCATCGGCTTCACGGCGCGCAGACCGTCAACGGTCACTTTGGCGTCGATAACGTTCGGCGTGCAGTATTTGTGCGCTTCTTTTACCGCACTGGCTGCCCAGTAGCCGGCATCGACGTAATCAGCGGTGGTTTTGTCGCCCAGCAGATTGAGCGGGATGCCCGCAAACTGGCCGCGTCCACCGCCGTGACAGAACAATACTTTGTAGTTCGAGGGAATGTTCAGCAGATCGCGAAAATCCTTTTCTGCCTCTTCCGCCACCTGAATAAACGCTTTACCACGGTGGCTGATTTCCATCACCGACGTACCCAGACCGTTCCAGTCACACAGCTCCTGTTGAGCCTGTTTGAGCACGTCTGCCGGTAACATTGCCGGACCTGAACTGAAATTAAAGACTTGAGCCATTTCCCCTCACCACGCTAAAAGCCATAAGTTATAACTGTGGATATCGGTTTTATCATTCAGTGACACGCGCCGCAATGTCTAAAACTTTTGGCCGGGGAAATGTGCCCTTCGTCACACAAAACAATCTGCCGCCTCGTCGTCACAAAACCGACAAAATCGCTGTCAGACGAGGCGTTTAGCCCGGCTAACCTTTGTCCATTCCGGATTTGCACAACGAGGGCATAATTGATGATCGCCCGCATGCATCCCCACAACATGACTACATTTTATACATGCATACTCCCCGGTTTCAGGTATCACCCTGAACCGTTCTACTAACATATCCGGCAGGATACACAGGCCGGGCTTAACGTCGTCATCAGCATAGTAATAGACGCTGATTTGCCCATTGGTTTCCATGATCGCCAGCCGCACCTGTCCGAGCTGTTCAACGCTATTCAGGCGCAGCTCCATAAAGAACTCAAACTCGGTCATATTGGCGCTTTGCACATTTTCCCAGGCCAGCTGACCGTCCTCGACAATAACGACCGGTTTCCCTTCAAGCAGATCTTCCAGCTTTTCACTTTTTGACATCAGCCACATCACCAGCCGGTAAAGCAAGGCGAGGGAAACAAAAACGATAAACACCGGCACCATCGGCACGTCGTCATAAAACGCGACGTCCCCCGCCGCCGAGCCCAGCGTCAGGATGATCAGCACTTCAAACAGCGACATCTGACGAACGCCACGACGGCCGGTAATTTTGAGAAACAGGAAGACGAGTACGAAGGTATACAGGCTGCGCAGCGCCACTTCGCCCAGAAATTCAGGTGGAACTTTATCAAACGCCATCCGCTGGAGATCAAATGCTTTCATTTTTCTATGCCTTTACAGTCAGTTACTGCTACTAAGCATAGCTCAGCCATTTATTTTCGCCGGAGATAGCACCCGTCACGCAAAACCCGTATCATTGCGCGCTTTACGTATGATAAAAGTGAACGCCATGACTCAAACGTTTATCCCCGGCAAAGACGCCGCTCTGGAAGATTCCATCGCTCGCTTCCAGCAGAAACTGACCGACCTGGGCTTTAACATCGAAGAAGCCTCCTGGCTGAACCCGGTGCCTCACGTCTGGTCCGTGCACATTCGCGACAAAGACTGCGCGCTCTGCTTTACCAACGGTAAAGGTGCGACGAAAAAAGCGGCACTGGCCTCTGCGCTGGGTGAGTATTTTGAGCGTCTGTCCACCAACTACTTCTTCGCTGACTTCTGGCTGGGTGAAACCATCGCCAACGGCCCGTTCGTTCACTATCCGAACGAAAAATGGTTCCCGCTGACCGAAGACGATGAACTGCCGGAAGGCATTCTGGATGCCCGTCTGCGTGCCTTCTACGATCCGGAAAACGAACTGACCGCCAGCATGCTGATCGATCTGCAGTCTGGTAATGAAGAGCGTGGGATCTGCGCCCTGCCGTTCACCCGTCAGTCTGACGAGCAGACCGTCTATATCCCGATGAACATCGTCGGCAACCTGTATGTGTCTAACGGTATGTCCGCCGGTAACACCCGCAATGAAGCGCGCGTGCAGGGTCTCTCTGAAGTCTTCGAGCGTCATATCAAAAACCGCATTATCGCCGAATCCATCAGCCTGCCTGAAATTCCGGCAGACGTGCTGGCGCGATACCCGGGGGTGGTGGAATCCATCGCCAAACTGGAAGCCGAAGGTTTCCCAATCTTTGCGTATGACGGCTCGCTGGGTGGTAAATATCCGGTTATCTGCGTCGTGCTGTTTAACCCGACTAACGGAACCTGCTTCGCCTCCTTCGGCGCGCATCCTGACTTCGGCGTGGCGCTGGAGCGTACCGTGACCGAGCTGCTGCAGGGCCGTAGCCTGAAAGATCTCGACGTATTCACCCCGCCAACGTTTGACGATGAAGAAGTGGCCGAGCACACCAACCTCGAAACCCACTTCATCGACTCCAGCGGTTTGATCTCCTGGGATATGTTCAAGCAGGACGCGGACTATCCGTTCGTGGACTGGAGCTTTGCCGGTACCACGGAAGAAGAGTTCGCGACGCTGATGGCGATCTTTAACGCGGAAGACCAGGAAGTGTACATTGCCGATTACGAGCACCTGGGCGTTTACGCGTGCCGCATCATCGTGCCTGGCATGTCTGATATCTATCCGGCGGAAGATCTGTGGCTCGCAAACAACAGCATGGGCGCGCACCTGCGTGAAACCCTACTCTCCCTGCCGGGCAGCGAGTGGGAAAAAGAAGATTATCTCAACCTGATAGCCCAGCTGGACGATGAAGGCCACGATGACTTTACCCGCGTGCGCGAGCTGCTGGGTCTGGCGACCGGGAAAGACAACGGCTGGTACACGCTGCGCATCGGTGAACTGAAAGCGATGCTGGCCCTCGCGGGCGGCGATCTGGATCAGGCTCTGGCCTGGACAGAATGGACCATGGAGTTTAACCAGTCGGTCTTCTCCGCCGAGCGCACCAACTATTACCGCTGCCTGCAAACCCTGCTGCTGCTTGCGCAGGAAGACGATCGCGAGCCACTGCAGTACCTGAACGCTTTCGTACGTATGTACGGTGCTGAAGCGGTTGAAGCCGCCAGCGCGGCGCTGAGCGGTGAAGAGCCGTTCTACGGTCTGCAGGCGGTTGACAGCGATCTGAAAGCCTTCCCGGCGCATCAGTCTCTGCTGAAGGCCTATGAAAAACTGCAGAAAGCAAAAGCCGCTTACTGGTCAAAATAAGCGCATATAACATTAACGGCAGTAGGCGTATTCAATCGTCTGGGCTATATTACGGGGCAATTTCATTGCCCCGTTTTTTATTCTCTTCGGCAATGATTGTTGATTGTAATAATAAAGTTAAACACGGGTAAATATAATAATATTTGCCTGGGCTTTATTGTTACTTTTTATGGTAATTACTCCATATTAATTAACTGTTTCGAAGGGGGCCGAACGAAAAAATTCAACTCTTTTCATAACTTTTAAAATTTATTTTTATACGGATAATCAAATACTTACTCCGCATTTGCTGTGAAACCATACATACTGCGGGCCTATAAGCCAGGCGAGATATGATCTATATCAATTTCTCTTCTATAATGCTTTGTTAGTATCTCGTCGCCGACTTAATAAAGAGAGAGTTAGTGTGAAAGCTGACAACCCTTTTGATCTTTTACTCCCCGCCGCGATGGCAAAAGTTGCCGAAGAAGCGGGTGTCTATAAAGCAACGAAACACCCGATGAAGACGTTCTATCTGGCGATCACTGCAGGTGTGTTCATCTCTATCGCTTTCGTCTTCTACATCACCGCCACCACCGGTACTGCCGGAATGCCTTTCGGCATGGCCAAACTGATTGGCGGCATTTGCTTCTCACTGGGTCTGATTCTCTGCGTCATTTGCGGCGCCGACCTCTTCACCTCAACGGTGCTGATTGTTGTGGCGAAAGCCAGCGGAAGAATTACCTGGGGTCAACTGGCGCGCAACTGGCTTAACGTCTACGTTGGTAACCTGATTGGCTGTCTGCTCTTTGTTCTGTTGATGTGGCTCTCTGGCGAGTATATGACCGCCAACGGTGGCTGGGGGCTTAATGTCCTGCAAACCGCTGACCACAAAATGCATCACACATTTATCGAAGCCGTTGCTCTCGGCATCCTCGCAAACCTGATGGTCTGCCTGGCGGTCTGGATGAGCTACTCTGGCCGTAGCCTGATGGATAAAGCCATGATTATGGTTCTGCCGGTTGCGATGTTTGTTGCCAGCGGCTTCGAGCACAGTATTGCGAATATGTTCATGATCCCGATGGGGATTGTTATCCGCAACTTTGCAAGCCCGGAGTTCTGGACCGCAGTTGGTTCATCCCCGGAAAGTTTCTCTCACCTGACTATTATGAATTTCATTACTGATAACCTGATCCCCGTCACTATCGGGAACATTATCGGTGGGGGTCTGTTAGTTGGGTTGACATACTGGGTCATTTACCTGCGTGGCGGCGACCATCATTAATGGTTGTCTCAGGCAGTAAATAAAAAATCCACTTAAGAAGGTAGGTGTTACATGTCCGAGCTTAATGAAAAGTTAGCCACAGCCTGGGAAGGTTTTGCGAAAGGTGACTGGCAGAATGAAGTCAACGTCCGTGACTTCATTCAGAAAAACTATACCCCGTATGAAGGTGACGAATCCTTCCTGGCTGGCGCAACTGACGCGACCACCAAGCTGTGGGACAGCGTAATGGAAGGCGTTAAACTGGAAAACCGCACTCACGCGCCAGTTGATTTTGACACCTCCGTTGCATCCACCATCACTTCTCACGATGCTGGCTACATCAACAAAGCCCTTGAGAAAATTGTTGGTCTGCAGACTGAAGCACCACTGAAACGCGCCATCATCCCGTTCGGTGGTATCAAAATGGTTGAAGGTTCCTGCAAAGCGTATAACCGCGAGCTGGACCCAATGCTGAAAAAAATCTTCACCGAATACCGCAAAACCCATAACCAGGGCGTATTCGATGTCTATACCAAAGACATTCTGAACTGCCGTAAATCTGGCGTTCTGACTGGTCTGCCAGATGCCTATGGCCGTGGCCGTATCATCGGTGACTACCGTCGCGTTGCGCTGTACGGTATCGACTTCCTGATGAAAGACAAATACGCGCAGTTCGTTTCCCTGCAGTCTGACCTGGAAAACGGCGTAAACCTGGAAGCGACTATCCGTCTGCGTGAAGAAATTGCTGAACAGCACCGCGCGCTGGGTCAGATCAAAGAGATGGCGGCTAAATACGGCTGCGATATCTCTGGTCCTGCGACCAACGCTCAGGAAGCTATTCAGTGGACCTACTTCGGCTACCTGGCCGCTGTTAAGTCTCAGAACGGTGCAGCAATGTCCTTCGGCCGTGTATCCACCTTCCTGGATGCGTACATCGAACGTGACCTGAAAGCAGGTAAAATCACCGAGCAAGACGCTCAGGAAATGATTGACCACCTGGTCATGAAACTGCGTATGGTTCGCTTCCTGCGTACCCCAGAATATGATGAACTGTTCTCTGGTGACCCAATCTGGGCAACCGAATCAATCGGCGGTATGGGCGTTGACGGCCGTACGCTGGTTACCAAAAACAGCTTCCGCTTCCTGAATACCCTGTACACCATGGGTCCTTCTCCGGAGCCGAACATCACCGTTCTGTGGTCTGAAAAACTGCCTCTGAACTTCAAGAAATTCGCCGCTAAAGTGTCCATCGACACCTCTTCTCTGCAGTACGAGAACGATGACCTGATGCGTCCGGACTTCAACAACGACGACTACGCTATCGCTTGCTGCGTGAGCCCAATGGTTGTTGGTAAACAAATGCAGTTCTTCGGTGCGCGTGCAAACCTGGCGAAAACCATGCTATACGCTATCAACGGCGGCGTTGATGAAAAACTGAAAATGCAGGTTGGTCCTAAGTCTGAGCCAATCAAAGGCGACGTGCTGAACTATGACGAAGTCATGGAGCGCATGGACCACTTCATGGACTGGCTGGCTAAGCAGTACGTGACCGCGCTGAACGTTATCCACTACATGCACGACAAGTACAGCTACGAAGCCTCTCTGATGGCGCTGCACGACCGTGACGTTATCCGCACCATGGCGTGTGGTATCGCAGGTCTGTCCGTTGCGGCTGACTCCCTGTCTGCAATCAAATACGCGAAAGTTAAACCAATTCGTGACGAAGACGGCCTGGCCGTAGACTTCGAAATCGAAGGCGAATACCCGCAGTTTGGTAACAACGACGCTCGCGTTGATGACATGGCGGTTGACCTGGTAGAACGTTTCATGAAGAAAATTCAGAAACTCACTACCTACCGTAACGCTATCCCGACTCAGTCTGTTCTGACCATCACCTCTAACGTTGTGTATGGTAAGAAAACCGGTAACACTCCAGACGGTCGTCGTGCTGGCGCGCCATTTGGCCCAGGTGCTAACCCAATGCACGGTCGTGACCAGAAAGGTGCTGTAGCTTCTCTGACCTCCGTTGCTAAACTGCCGTTTGCTTACGCGAAAGATGGTATCTCTTACACCTTCTCTATCGTGCCAAACGCCCTGGGTAAAGACGACGAAGTGCGTAAAACTAACCTCGCGGGTCTGATGGATGGTTACTTCCACCACGAAGCGTCCATCGAAGGTGGTCAGCACCTGAACGTGAACGTAATGAACCGTGAAATGCTGCTCGACGCGATGGAACATCCTGAGAAATATCCTCAGCTGACCATCCGCGTATCTGGCTACGCAGTACGTTTTAACTCCCTGACGAAAGAACAGCAGCAGGACGTTATCACCCGTACTTTCACTCAGTCCATGTAAGTGGAATTGACTGAAATCACGCGTTAAAAAGCGTACAATAAAGGCTCCACGCAAGTGGGGCCTTTTTAACACCCTCGCTTCACCAGTCTCTTTTGTCCGCTATCTATACTTTATGGATAACAGCCAAAACAGACTCGACATAGCCTTTGAGCTGTGCAACTACACAGGCCCCCGGATGGGCCAAATTCGGAGATATCACCGCAATGTCAACTATTGGTCGCATTCACTCCTTTGAATCCTGTGGCACCGTCGATGGCCCGGGGATCCGCTTTATTACCTTTTTCCAGGGCTGCCTGATGCGCTGCCTGTACTGCCATAACCGCGACACCTGGGACACGCACGGCGGTAAAGAAGTCACCGTGGAAGATCTGATGAAAGAGGTGGTGACCTACCGCCACTTTATGAACGCATCCGGCGGTGGCGTGACCGCGTCCGGCGGTGAAGCTATTCTTCAGGCTGAGTTTGTCCGCGACTGGTTCCGCGCCTGCCATAAAGAAGGCATTCATACCTGTCTCGACACCAACGGCTTTGTGCGCCGCTACGATCCGGTCATTGATGAACTGCTCGACGTGACCGATCTGGTGATGCTCGATCTCAAACAGATGAACGATGAGATCCACCAGAATCTGGTTGGCGTTTCTAACCACCGTACGCTGGAGTTTGCCAAATACATCGCCGATAAAGGCATCAAAACCTGGATCCGCTACGTTGTTGTTCCCGGCTGGTCAGATGACGATGACTCCGCGCATCGCCTGGGTGAATTTACCCGCGACATGGGCAACGTCGAGAAAATTGAGCTTCTGCCCTATCACGAACTGGGTAAACATAAATGGGTGGCGATGGGCGAAGAGTACAAGCTTGATGGCGTGAAGCCGCCGAAAAAAGAGACGATGGAACGCGTGAAAGGTATTCTTGAGCAGTACGGCCACAAGGTCATGTATTAAAGAGAAGGCCCGGTAAGAACCGGGCCTTTTTATATTCTATTTAAAGACGCCGTTAATTACGGAGGTCACAATCGCCGTACTCAGCGCAATTAAGACCAGGTCGTCCCCGACCACACGCCATTCATAGCCCGGGTAGGAAGGAAGCTGGCCGAGCATAGAGGCTGGTACGGTCTTCTTCGCAATGCCCGGAGGAAGCGGTTTACCGCGTGCGAGGTTTTTCGCAATCCCCGGAGGCAGAGACTCATAGCCCGTTAAGCCATAATTCAGGGCCAGGTGGCGGGCATGATCGAAGCTCACGCGAGCGTCGACGTCATTACCGACATCTTTGCTGTTTTTGAAGCTCTTATCCGATTTTCCAGGGTTTTCCTTTCCGCTATTTTGCTTATTACCATGGTTACCGGAATTACCAGAATTCCCGTTACCATGATTGCCGCCATTACCTTGTCCGCCACTGTTTCCATGACCACCGCCATTCCCGTTTCCAGGATTAGCCATGACCGGAGCCGTTGCAAACGTTAAAGACAACACTACGGCAAGTGCGGTAGTGGAAAAACGACGTATAGACATGATTGTTGCCTTTTGTGGTAGAACTCATTTGAATTATCGCCAGGCGGAGAAAACAAACAATGCGTAAAAGTCTTATATGTGACAGGGACAAAAAAGCCTGTCATCGACAGGCTTTTATTTAATCAGGCGTGCGCCACAGGGGTTGGATGCTCGCCCGCTTTGCGCAGCAGCATCAGGAGATAAATAAACGACACGCTGGCAATCATAATAAACAGCAAATTGTCGGAATAATTCTGCATCAGCATCGCGGTAAATGTCGGTCCCAGCAGGCTACCGATGGTATAGCTTAATAATAGCGCCTGGTTCATTGCCACAAGCTGGTGATGTTCTACTTTCTCACAGGCCCACGCCATTGCGACCGGGTAAAGCGTGAATCCTGCGGCCCCGAGAATAAACAGTGCAGGCGCCATCGCGGCGTTGCTGAGCATCGCAAGGCATCCCATGATCACCACGAAGACCTGAACGCGCAGCACCAGCAGGCGTCCAAAACGATCCGCCAGGCGACCAATTGGCCACTGCCCGACAATACCGGCGCTGACCATTACCGCCATCCAGAAACCAATCCCGGAATCGCTCACGCCCTGATGGTTCAAATAGAGCGGCATCAGGCCATAGAGCGAGCCGAGTACAATCCCTGAGATAATACAGCCGTTAACCCCCAGACGCGCCTGACGCAGTCTCAGCATCGGCCAGACGTGCGTTGCTTCCTGATGTTCACTGTTCTGGTTCACAATGCGCGTAAAGAGCAGCGGCAGGATCGCGGCCAGCACCATGCCCGTTACCCACGGCAGAACGCTCATCAGATCGGTTGGCAGCTTGCTGACCATCAGTTGACCCAGCACGGTACCAATGTAGTAAACCATCATATAGGCTGCCAGCAGGCGTCCGCGGTTGCGGGAGGTACCGCTGCACATCAGCGCACTTTCAACCACCACCCAAATCATTGCGCAGCCAACGCCAGCGATAAAGCGCCATGCCATCCAGCTCCAGAAACCAACCATCAGGCCCAGTCCGGCACAGCCGGCGGCAAAAATCAGCGAAGCCAGATAATAGCTGCGATTAAAGCCAAAACGCTTAATCAGGCTACCGGTTAATAATGTGCCCAACAGGTTCCCGGTGAAAAAGGACGAGCTGACCATACCCACCTGCCAGGTCGGTAAGTTTTCATGGGCGAGCCACAGCGGGACGAGCGTGTTTAACACGGCGATCGCCAGGGTCAACAGAAGCAGGCCACAGAGCAACAGGAGCACTGGCCGGGTATAGGTGGTCATGGATTAAAAACCGTGAGGAAGTTCAGATTTCGTGCGCATCATGCCACTGGCAAAAACAAAGTCAATCCACAGATTTAACCGGCTCGCACAATATGTTCCCTGTCGATTTAAAAAACTTATCCTGCTAATGCAGCGCCTGCTATAGATATTAATTATGTATCTGTTTTTATTTATTAATGACCGAAATTAAAACAAAACGACAGTCGAAAAATTTCATGAATGAAAAAAAGAAAAGCCGGGCGCTATGTCCCGGCTTTTTATAACGAAAAATGAAATTAGCTGGCGATAGCCATACCGACCGTCATATGCAGGCCGTAAAACACACCGCGACCAATTAACTCCCCTGCCAGCACCAGCACAAAAGCCAGTGACAGGAGTGGCAGTGCAGGCTGATAACCTTTAAGCTGAGGGCCGATCCAGCACACCAGCGCAGCTGCCAGCAACACCACACGCCAGGCCATCAGCGAACCGTAGTCCGGCACCAGCGCAGAAGCCTGCTGGATAGAGCTGTGAATGGTTGCCAGCTCGGCCCCCTGCATCAGGGCGACCATCGCGCTCACCACCAGCGCCAGCAGCGAAACGGCTGGCAGCAGACGCATTGCCCAACCGTTTACCCCCGCCACACGCAGCAGCAGGTAGCCCAGCAGCGGCCCGCCGATAAACATCGTCAGGAAGAAGCTCATCGGCGTCCAGACGCTGTACCAGGTAGGAACGGTATCGATGGTGTTATAGACGCGCACCATCATCCACACGAACACCACGCCCAGTACCATGGTGACGATCAGCCACAGGCTGCGCAGGCCCGCAGGCAATTTCTTCAACGCAGCCAGCAGCCACCCCAGCCCGCCGACGGCAAAGAAGATTGCCCCGCTGGCAATTTCGTTACTGAGCGACGACGCCCCCACGCGGTTCAGGGAGTTGAACGCGCGCATCGGTGAGCCCAGGTGCAGCGTAGAGGCGATAAATCCAATCCCCATCAGCACCCACAGGCCAAACATGCTCAACACCAAACGCTGCTGCTGTTCGGCATTGAGGTTCCCTTTTAACAGCGCCAGCGCCAGAACAATAAAGCCGCCCACTACGCACTGCCCAAAGACCGTGAAGATCATCAGCGGCCATTCATGCCATCCACTTCCCATCTCACACCTCCTTCGGATTTGCCAGGTAGCCGGTGGTGTCACCCGTCGGACGGCTGTTGGCGTTAGGTTTAATGACAATACTCGGCTTGGTGAAGTGCGCGGACGGCAGCGGTGCCACTGCGGCAAGCTGACCGTGTTTCTGACGCAGCTCTTCTATCGGACCAAAATCCAGCGCGCGCAGCGGGCAGGACTCGACGCAGATTGGCTTTTTGCCGTCCGCTACGCGGCTGTGGCAGCCGTCGCACTTGGTCATATGTCCTTTGGCGGCGTTGTACTGCGGCGCGCCGTACGGGCACGCCATATGGCAGTAGCGACAGCCAATGCAGACATCTTCATCCACCACCACAAAACCGTCCTCCCGCTTGTGCATCGCCCCGCTTGGGCACACCTTGGTGCAGGCCGGATCTTCACAGTGGTTACAGGCAATCGACAGGTAATAGGCAAAGACGTTCTGATGCCAGACGCCGTTATCTTCCTGCCAGTCGCCCCCGGCGTATTCGTAAATGCGGCGGAAGCTCACGTCCGGGGTGAGATCTTTATAATCTTTACAGGCCAGCTCGCAGGTTTTGCACCCGGTGCAACGGCTGGAATCAATGAAAAATCCATACTGGGTTGTCATCGGTTACTCCTTAAACCTTTTCAACCTGGACAAGGTTTGTGTGAGAGGGGTTGCCTTTCGCCAGCGGCGACGGACGCTGCGTGGTCAGGACGTTAATACTGCCTGCCTGGTCGATGCGGTTGGCATCCGGGCTGTACCAGGCCCCTTCCCCCAGTGCCACTACGCCAGGCATCATGCGCGGTGTCACTTTGGCTTCAATGTGTACCTCGCCGCGACCGTTAAAGATACGCACGCGATCCCCGTTACGGATACCACGTGCTTTGGCATCCATCGGGTTGATCCACATCTCCTGGCGGCAGGCGGCCTTCAGTACGTCAACGTTACCGTAGGTGGAGTGCACGCGCGCCTTGTAGTGGAAACCGGTCAGCTGCAGAGGGAATTTCGCCGTCAGCGGATCGTTATAGTTTTCGAACCCCGGCGTGTAGATCGGCAGCGGATCGATAACATCTCCTTCCGGCAGCTCCCAGGTAGAGGCGATTTTTGCCAGCGCTTCGGAGTAGATTTCGATTTTGCCCGACGGCGTGGTCAGCGGATTCGCCTGCGGATCTTCACGGAACGCTTTATACGCCACGTGATGCCCTTCCGGGTCACGCTGCTTGTACATGCCCTGCTTGCGGAAGGTGTCGAAGTCCGGCAGGTCTGGAATGGCTTTGCGGGAGAGCTCATGCAGATGGCGCATCCATCCTTCCTGAGTACGCCCTTCGGTAAACTGCTGTTCGACGCCCAATCGCTTCGCCAGTTCGGAGGTCATCTCATAGATGGTTTTGCACTCGAAGCGCGGCTTGATGGCCTGGTCGGTAAAGATCACGTAGGACATGTTGCCGCAGGAAGCGTCCAGCGCGAAATCCATCTGCTCAGACGCGGTGCAGTCCGGCAGCAGAATATCGGCATATTTTGCCGAGGAGGTCATGTGGCAGTCGATCACCACAATCATCTCGCACTTCTTGTCGTCCTGCAGAATTTCATGGGTGCGGTTGATTTCCGAGTGCTGGTTGATAAGGCAGTTGCCGGCGTAGTTCCAGATCATCTTGATCGGCACATCCAGCTTGTCTTTGCCCCGAACGCCGTCGCGCAGCGCGGTCATTTCCGGGCCGCGCTCGATCGCGTCAGTCCACATAAACATGGAGATGCTGGTCTGAATCGGGTTATCCAGCGTCGGCATCCGCTCAAACGGCACTTCATAAGAACCTTCGCGCGCGCCGGTGTTACCGCCATGAACGCCGACGTTGCCGGTCAGAATTGAAAGCATGGAGATAGCGCGGGTGGCGATTTCACCGTTCGCATGACGCTGCGGTCCCCAGCCCTGGCTGATGTAGGCCGGTTTAGCTGAACCAATCTCACGCGCCAGCTGAACAATGCGCTCGACCGGAATACCGGTGATGGTGGAGGCCCACTCCGGCGTTTTCGCTACGCCGTCGCTGCCCTGGCCGAGAATATATGCCTTGTAGTGACCATTGGCAGGGGCACTGGCTGGCAGCGTTTTCTCGTCATAACCGACGCAGTATTTATCAAGGAACGGCTGATCGACGAGGTTTTCAGTAATCATCACCCACGCCAGCGCGGAAACCAGTGCCGCATCGGTACCAGGACGAATGGGGATCCACTCATCTTCACGCCCGGCACCGGTGTCGGTATAGCGCGGATCGATAATGATCATGCGGGCATTAGATTTGGCGCGGGCCTGTTCGAGGTAGTACGTCACCCCGCCGCCGCTCATGCGGGTTTCGCCCGGGTTGTTACCGAACAGGACGACCAGCTTACTGTTTTCGATATCGGACGGGCTGTTGCCGTCGGCCCAGCCGCCGTAGGTATAGTTCAGACCTGCGGCAATCTGTGCAGAAGAGTAGTCGCCGTAGTGGTTGAGATAACCGCCGCAGCAGTTCATCAGACGCGCGACCAGCGTTTTACCCGGTGGCCAGGAGCGGGTCATCGTGCCACCCAGCGTCCCGGTGCCATAGTTCAGGTAGATGGACTCGTTGCCGTACTCTTTGATCAGGCGCTGCATGTTGGTGGCGATAATGTCGTAGGCTTCGTCCCAGCTAATGCGCTCAAACTTCCCTTCCCCACGCTTACCGACACGCTTCATTGGGTATTTCAGACGATCCGGGTTGTAGACGCGGCGACGCATGGAGCGACCCCGCAGGCAGGCGCGAACCTGGTGTAACCCTTCGTAGTTATCGTCCCCGGTGTTGTCGGTTTCGACATACTTAATTTCGCCATCCACCACGTGCATACGCAGCGGACAACGGCTACCGCAGTTTACGGTACACGCACTCCACACCACTTTTTCCGGAGCTGCGGCTGCGGATAGTGCGTCCGCCGCCGACGCCAGCCGGGTAAAAGGGAGCGTGAAGGCGCTGCTGGCTACAGCCAGGCCGCCTATTGCCGTGGTTTTCATCAACCCACGGCGAGTGACCTCGGCAGCCATTAACGCTTCAGGCGCTTTGATTTTCATAGAGACTCACTTTGGTTGCTCACAAAGAAAAAAGAGGCGGCACGAACCGCTATATAGTTTTGTAAATAACGAATTTCTTCGTTATCAGCGTCTTATGCTGACTTTCATTCGGAGGAGTATTACTACTTTAGAGGGAGGGGGTATTGCGTCGTGTCAATTCAGAGGCATAAAAAAAGCGCCCGAAGGCGCTTTTTTGTTGTGAGGCAAAGAATTAGCCGATGTACTGCTGGCCTTTCATGTATGGACGCAGCACTTCAGGGATCTCGATGCGGCCATCTGCCTGCTGGTAGTTTTCCAGCACAGCAACCAGCGTACGGCCAACAGCCAGACCAGAACCGTTCAGGGTATGCACCAGACGGGTTTTCTTGTCAGATTTGCTGCGGCAGCGTGCCTGCATGCGGCGCGCCTGGAAATCCCAGACGTTAGAGCAGGAGGAGATTTCACGGTAGGTGTTCTGTGCGGGCACCCAGACTTCCAGGTCGAAGGTTTTGCAGGCACCAAAGCCCATGTCACCGGTGCACAGCGCCATGCGGCGATACGGCAGGCCCAGCAGCTCCAGCACTTTTTCCGCATGGCCAGTCATCTCTTCCAGCGCGTCCATGGATTCTTCCGGACGGACAATCTGCACCATCTCGACTTTGTCGAACTGGTGCATACGGATCAGACCACGGGTGTCGCGACCGTAAGAACCGGCTTCTGAACGGAAGCACGGAGAGTGTGCCGTCAGCTTGATTGGCAGATCGTCTTCGTCAATGATCTCATCACGCACGAGGTTGGTCAGCGGCACTTCCGCGGTTGGGATCAGCGCATAGTTGCTGCTGTCTGCTTCTTCATCCAGCGGACGAGTATGGAACAGATCGCCGGCAAATTTCGGCAGCTGGCCCGTACCGTACAGCGTATCGTGGTTAACCAGATACGGAACATAGGTTTCGCTGTAGCCGTGCTGCTCGGTGTGCAGATCCAGCATGAACTGCGCCAGGGCGCGGTGCAGATGGGCAATCTGACCTTTCATTACTACGAAGCGAGAGCCGGTCAGCTTAACCGCAGCGGCAAAGTCCAGGCCCGCGTGCATTTCGCCCAGCGTCACGTGATCGCGCACTTCGAAGTCAAACTCGCGAGGCGTACCCCAGCGCTTCACTTCAACGTTGTCGTTCTCGTCTTTGCCGACAGGCACGCTGTCGTCAGGAATGTTCGGGATAGCCAGAGCGATGTCACGAATTTCGGCCTGAAGAACGTCCAGCTCCGCTTTCGCCTGATCCAGCTCTTCACCCAGCTTGTTCACTTCCAGGCGTAATGGCTCAATATCTTCCCCGCGCGCTTTCGCCTGGCCAATGGATTTCGATCGAGAGTTACGCTCTGCCTGCAGATTTTCAGTTTGTACCTGCAGTACTTTACGACGCTCTTCAAGAGCGCGCAGCTTATCTACATCCAGCTTAAAGCCCCGGCGTGCCAGTTTTTCAGCGACTGCGTCTGGCTCATTACGCAGCAGATTGGGATCGAGCATGCTTATCCTGTGCTTATCGAATTAAAATAGGAAATGTGACCACAGCCTGCGGTCACAAGGATACAATTGCCAACATTACCGCAACGATTGAACTAACGGTAGCGTTTTATAGGGCTATTTTGATCCTGTCCGGCGAGCCAGGTGAGCTTTTCACCAATCTTGCCTTCAAGACCTCTGTTTGTGGGATGATAATAGCGCGTTTGTGCCATCTCCTGTGGGAAATATTCCTCTCCAGCGGCGTAGGCGTTAGGCTCATCATGGGCGTAGCGATACTCCTGCCCGTAACCCATCTCTTTCATCAGTTTGGTTGGCGCATTGCGCAGATGAACCGGCACATCATAGTCCGGGCGCTCGCGCGCATCCGACATCGCCGCTTTGAACGCGGTATAGACCGCATTGCTTTTCGGCGCGCAGGCCAGATAGACAATTGCCTGCGCAATGGCGCGTTCGCCTTCCGCCGGGCCTACGCGGGTGAAGCAGTCCCAGGCTGAAAGCGCAACCTGCATGGCGCGCGGGTCGGCATTGCCAACATCTTCTGACGCAATCGCCAGACAGCGGCGCGCAACGTATAGCGGATCGCCACCTGCGGTAATGATACGTGCGTACCAGTAGAGCGCCGCATCCGGCGCACTGCCGCGCACCGACTTATGCAGCGCCGAGATCAGGTCGTAGAAACGGTCGCCTTTATTATCGAAACGCGCGCTGCGCTCGCCGGCAATTTCGGTGAGCAGTTCAGGCTTCAATACGCGCTTGCCCGCATCGTCCATTTCTGCCATATCGGCCATCATTTCGAGCGTGTTCAGCGCGCGGCGCGCATCGCCGTTGACCAGCTCCGCAATCGCACGTCGCGTGTCGTCAGGCAGAACGATATCCTGCCCGCCGTAACCCCGCGCTTTGTCGTCCATTGCCTGGGTCAGAACCTTTTCGATATCTTCCGTGGTCAGGGATTTAAGCAGGTAGACGCGGGCTCGGGACAGCAGCGCCGAGTTGAGTTCAAACGACGGGTTTTCGGTGGTGGCGCCGATGAAGAAGATCGTCCCGTCCTCAATGTGCGGCAGGAAAGCATCCTGCTGGCTCTTGTTGAAGCGGTGGACTTCATCGACAAAGAGAATGGTGCGGCGTCCGGCATTACGGTTCTGACGCGCGCGCTCGATCGCCTCGCGGATCTCCTTCACGCCAGACGTTACCGCCGAGATACGCTCAACGTCCGCGTTGGCATAGCGGGCGATCACTTCAGCGAGCGTGGTTTTTCCGGTGCCGGGCGGCCCCCAGAGGATCATGGAGTGCAGATGCCCCGCCTCAATAGCGCGCGGCAAGGGTTTCCCCGCAGCCAGCAGATGCTGCTGACCGATGTACTGCGCTAAATTTTCTGGCCGCATACGGGCGGCCAGAGGTTGAAACGCATTATCTGAAAAATCGAGCGACAGGTTGCTCACTCACGCCTCTTACTTATTGCGTTGGTCGTCCACCGTTACGCCCTGCGGCGGGGTAAAGGTGAATTTCGATGCGTCAACGGCGCCGTTTTGCTGAGACTTAAGCTGGTAGCTGCTGCGCTGATCGTCCTGCTCAACCGCGCCGAACTGATTAATGGTACCGTTGGTGCTTACGTTGATGGTGAACTGCTTCAGATTGCCGTTGCTGCCTTTCGGCGTCAGGACAAACTCATCACCGTTCTGTTTAATGTTGTACTGCTGCCAGTCGCTGGTCTGGTTGCGGGCGATCAGCATAAACGGCGTATTGCTGGTCGCGTCTTTCAGCCAGGTCGCAGTGGCCTGCTCAACAAACGGGTTGAAGAACCACAGGGTTTTACCGTCAGAAACCAGGATGCTCTCATCCGGCTGGGTCATATGCCAGTTAAACAGATTGGGGCGTTTCACCCACAAATCACCCTGTCCTTCCTGCACCGCGTTGCCGCTGCCGTCCGTCACTTTTTGCGTGAAGCTGGCGTGGAAGCTGCTTACTTTATCCAGTCGGCTTTTAAGGTCGCTGGCTGCATCAGCCCAGACGCTGCTGGCTACAAAACTGGTGAGTAATGCACAGGCGATGGCGATTTTTTTCATTGTTATTCCTTAAAATACGTCTTCCCGAAAATGGGGTTTCCGTTTCTATTCTGGACCTGCCCGAAGGCAGGCGACAGAAGAATATGCTTAATTTTTGCTGATTTACCCTTCTTTGCAATCGCTGAAGGTTAATCAAACGGCGGCGGAGCCAGCACCTCACGGTTACCGTTGTGCCCCTGCTCGCTCACAATGCCCTGCGCTTCCATCTGCTCGATGATGCGCGCCGCGCGGTTATAGCCGATGCGGAACTGACGCTGCACGCCAGAGATGGACGCTTTGCGTTTTTCAGTAACGAAATTAACCGCCTGGTCGAATAACGGATCCAGCTCTTCGCCGCCGTCAAAGCCACCACCGCCGCCTTCGCTTTCGCTGTCGGAGGTAATGCCGTCAACGTACTGCGGACGTCCGCGCGCCTTCCAGTCCTGCACCACGGCGTGTACTTCCTGGTCGCGAACAAACGCGCCGTGTACGCGCACCGGAGAGGTGGAGTTCGGGCCGGAGTACAGCATGTCACCCATTCCCAGCAGCGACTCAGCGCCGCCCTGGTCAAGAATGGTACGGGAGTCGATTTTGCTCGAAACGGTAAACGCAATACGGGTCGGAATATTCGCCTTAATCAGACCGGTGATAACGTCCACGGACGGACGCTGGGTCGCCAGCACCAGGTGAATACCTGCCGCACGCGCTTTCTGTGCCAGACGCGCGATCAGCTCTTCCACTTTCTTCCCGACGGTCATCATCAGGTCGGCGAATTCATCCACCAGCACGACGATATAAGGCAGTTTCTCCAGCACAGGATGCTGGGCATCCATGCTGTCACCCGGCTTCCAGTATGGGTCCGGAATCGGACGACCCATGCGCGCCGCCTCGGCGATCTTCTCGTTATAACCGGCCAGGTTACGCACGCCCAGCGCCGACATCAGCTTGTAGCGACGCTCCATTTCATTGACGCTCCAGCGCAGGGCGTTGGCGGCGTCCTTCATGTCGGTGACCACTTCCGTCAGCAGGTGCGGAATGCCTTCATAGACCGACAGTTCGAGCATTTTCGGGTCGATCATGATGAAACGCACGTCTTCAGGTTGCGCTTTGTAGAGCATGCTCAGGATCATGGCGTTCACGCCGACCGATTTACCGGAACCGGTGGTACCCGCTACCAGCAGGTGAGGCATTTTCGCGAGGTCTGCCACTACCGGGTCGCCGGCGATATCTTTACCCAACACCACGGTCAGCGGAGATGGGTTATCGCGAAACTTGGTGTTATCCAGCACTTCACGCAGGTAAACGGTCTGACGTTTCTTGTTTGGCAGCTCAAGGCCAACGTACGGTTTACCCGGAATCACTTCCACCACACGTACCGCCACGGTCGACAGAGAACGCGCCAGGTCGCGGGAGAGGTTAGAAATACGCGCGGCTTTGACGCCCGGCGCCAGGTTCAGTTCGAAACGGGTGATCACCGGACCCGGCGAGTAGTTCACCACATCCGCCTTAATGCGAAAGTCTGCCAGACGGGCTTCCACCAGACGGGCCATCTGCTCCAGGGCAAACGTATCAACCGGCTCGACTTCAGCCGGTGGCGGCGTCAACAAATCCAGCGACGGCAGCGGCGTGCTCGGACGCTGCAGCGGACGGCTATCACCGTTACGCATCAGCAGCGGGTGAATCAGGCTCTCCTGCGGCTGCGGTGCTGGCTGCTGGTACTGCGGCGGCTGCTGTTGTGGCTGCTGCGGTTGCGAATACGGCTGCTGAACAGGTTGCTGCGGCTGCGCGTAAGTCTGTGCCTGCGGCGCTGGCTGCTGGCGCACAGGCTCTGCTTCAGGCATCACGCTCGGGGTGAACAGTGGCTCGCTCGGGCCATCATCCACCAGATCTTTCATCGGCGAGAACTCGAAATCCGATAATGAGAACGGGTTCGCACCCGCTGGCTGTTCACCTGAGTAACGCTGCTGCTGGGTTGCCGCAAACTGACGCGCTAATTCGGCTTCTGCCGCGTCATCGTCGTCTTCCAGCATCGGTTCATCATGCTGATAGTCTTCACCGTAGCGCTGATTCTGCTGCGCGGCGAACTGGCGCGCCAGCTCGTCCTGCTGCATTTCATCAGCATCATCTTCGTAGTCCGTCCCACGCGCTTTCTCTTCGGCCATCCGCTGGGAAGGCAGCTTGATCCCATAGGAGGCAAGCTCACGACGGGTTGGAACGCGGACGCGGTTAGGGCGAGGCAGTTGCGGACCAATTCCCTCTTTCACCTGCGGACGCGGCGCACCGCCCGTTGCCAGGCTAAAGACTGGTGCCGCTGCGGCTGCGGTAGCCTGCTTCACGCTTTCCGCTACGGGGGCAACAGCAGGCGTCGGGTCGACCGGTGGAACCGAAACCAACGGGGCTTTTGGCGCAGGTTCCTGCACCGGTTCAGGCACAGGCTGATACCATGCCGCCAGCTGTTCGCGCTCACGAGCACGGCGTTCTTCAACTTCTTCAAAATAGTACATTGGCGGACGAGACGGTTTCACCTCTTCCACCACCTCAGGTTCAGGCTGAGGCTCAACATAAGGCTGCACAGGTTCAACCGGTTCAGGCACGTACTCCTGATAAGGCTGGGCCACAGGCTGCTCATAGTGCGGCTGTTCATACTCAGGTTGCGGCGGCTGATAAGGCTGCTGCCAGTGCTCCTGCTGCACGGGGATATAGCTCTCTGGTTCCGGCGCGATAACAGGCTCCGGCGTGTGGACACCCGGCGCGGTCTGCCAGGCAACCTGAGGCTGCTGAATAGCGGATTCCGGAGGCGGAACCGGCGCGGATGGCATCACGGCTTCGACAGGCGCGGCATACGCCTGTGATGCTGTCGTTGCGGCTGCGGCCGCGGCAACCGGCGCGGTAACGGTATGGCCGTTAAGCAGCGGATCGTATTCATCGAAATCACCCGGCATCGCCCGGTTGCCGGAGAAAAGCACATCATCAGGATCGACTGTACTACCCGCTGCGCGGTACTCCACCTGCTCGTCTTCATCCATACGCTTACCGGAGAAGAGCGCCGCGTCGGTTTTACGTCCAAGCGGGTTGGAAAATTTTTCAGCAACGCGCTGGCGACGCGCCAGGGCACCGCGCAGAATACGGGCACGACGAGATTCACGACGTTGCACCGGCGCATCGTCTTCCTCTTCGTACTCATCTTCATATTCTTCTTCATCGACCCAGGTGTCGTCGCGGCGGGTACGGTTGCTCGCGAAGGTCAGGATCGTAAGAATAAAGCTGCCGATCTTTTCGGCAATGCTCACCCATGACCAGCCGGTAAACAGCGTCAGCCCGGCCGCCCAGATGCAGAGCAGCGCCAGCGTACCGCCGCTGCTGTGAAGCATCGGCTGTAGCGCAGAGCTCAGCAGGCTGCCAATCACCCCACCGGAGGCGAAGTACCAGATATCATCGGCATTAATCGCCGCCAGCCCGCAGGAGGTGAGGATCAGCGCCAGGGCGCCAATCAGGCGCAGGGAAACCGCAAAATAGTCGATGTAATCATCGTTCTGACGATGACGCCATGCAAACCAGCATCCGCCAATGATTATGACGGGAATGGTGTAGGCCATCACACCGAAAATGAAAAAGAGCGTGTCCGCAAGCCAGGCTCCGGGTACGCCGCCTAAATTATGGATAGGCTCATGCCACGCGGTTTGCGACCAGCTGGGATCGGAGGGGTTGAAACTGAGTAAGGCTGCCATCAGCCAGACGGCAAAAAGGGCAATAACGATCAGCAAAGCCTCGAGGAGACGACGTCCGCTGCTTAGCTTCGATAGTGTGACTTCTTTGTCTTCAGTGTATTCCTGGCTCAAGAAAGGCTCTCCAGGTATCAGGCATATCCTGCCTGTTTGCTAAAACGGACAACAGCGCCGGGGCTCCCCGGCACTGTTGCTGTATGGATTAACAGGAGTGTAATCAAACTACGCTGATTTTGCACCTGTTCCGTGTTAGCGCGTCTTAATAACCAGACGATTGCTCTGTTTGACCTCTTCCATCACCACATAGGTACGGGTGTCGTTCACGCCTGGCAGACGCAGCAGGGTTTCCCCCAGCAGCTTACGGTAGGCGGACATATCAGGCACACGGGTTTTCAACAGGTAGTCGAAATCACCGGACACCAGATGACACTCTTGAATTTCTTCAAGTTTTTGTACAGCGGCGTTAAATTGCTCAAACACATCCGGCGCACCACGATTCAGAGTAATCTCAACAAATACCAGAAGTGAGGCATCCAGATAATGCGGGTTCAGCAGAGCCGTATAGCCCTGAATAAAACCCTGTCTTTCCAGTCGGCGCACACGCTCAAGGCACGGCGTCGGGGAAAGTCCCACACGTTTTGAAAGCTCGACGTTGGAAATACGCCCATCCTTTTGCAATTCATTAAGAATGTTACGATCGATACGGTCGAGATCTTTGCCAGGGCGCTTCTTGCTATCTACCATTATTATTGTCTCTCTGTATTCCTTCCCTACTCCTGCCTGGACCCTGTGCACATCACTGTTCAGAGCCTGTACCCGTTAGTCATCACATCGCCTGGTTATGTATTAGACGCGATGCGGATTCGGGTTCTGTTGGTAAGAAGACCGCTGCCCGAAGGCTGTCACCGACATCACGTATGGCGTCTGTCCACGCCATGCGTAGATTTCACTGACACGGTAAAAATGGCATTTACGTGCATGCCTATGCGGCATACGGTTAACGCGGTTTTTTTTCTTCCTTGAATGTTTTCGCAAATGCGCAGGGGATTGTCAAAGCAAAACATCGTTTTTTAGTACAAGATGCCGGATATTCATTACGGGGGGGTATTAATCCTCATTTTACTGCTTTATAAACGAGCGGTTTTCAGTAGAAAACGTGACGTAACGGCACTGTATTCATCGGGCGCAGCTATTACATATATCGAAAGCAAAATCCCAGTGCTCTTTTTTTACGGCAACAAATTCCCTACAATCCAGCCCATTGCCTGCCAACAACAATGGGGATCTCATGGGCACGACCAAACACAGTAAGTTGTTAATCCTTGGTTCTGGACCTGCGGGATATACCGCGGCGGTCTATGCTGCACGCGCAAACCTGCAGCCGGTTCTGATCACCGGCATGGAAAAAGGCGGTCAGTTGACCACCACCACGGAAGTGGAAAACTGGCCGGGCGACCCGAACGATCTGACCGGGCCGCTGCTGATGGAACGCATGCACGAGCATGCCGCCAAATTCGAAACCGAAATCCTGTTCGACCACATTAATAAAGTGGATTTGCAGAACCGTCCGTTCCGCCTGACGGGTGACAGCGGTGAATACACCTGCGATGCGCTAATCATTGCCACCGGCGCCTCTGCCCGTTATCTCGGCCTGCCGTCTGAAGAAGCGTTCAAAGGCCGCGGCGTCTCTGCCTGTGCGACCTGCGACGGTTTCTTCTACCGTAACCAGAAAGTCGCGGTTATCGGCGGCGGTAACACCGCGGTGGAAGAAGCGCTGTACCTGGCGAACATTGCCTCTGAGGTGCATCTGATCCACCGTCGTGACACCTTCCGCGCCGAGAAGATCCTTATTAAGCGCCTGATGGATAAAGTGGCGAGCGGCAACATCGTGCTGCACACCAACCGTACCCTGGAAGAAGTCACCGGCGATCAGATGGGCGTTGCGGGTCTGCGCATTCGTGATACCCAGAACACCGATAACGTCGAAACGCTGGAAGTGGCGGGCCTGTTTGTGGCAATCGGCCACAGCCCGAACACCGGGATCTTCGAAGGCCAGCTGGAGCTGGAAAACGGCTATATCAAAGTGCAGTCCGGCATTCACGGTAACGCGACCCAGACCAGCATCCCGGGCGTGTTCGCTGCCGGTGACGTGATGGACCATATTTATCGTCAGGCGATCACCTCTGCGGGCACCGGCTGTATGGCCGCGCTGGACGCTGAACGCTACCTCGATGGACTGGCTGAACAAGGTAAATAATCTTTACAAGTCAGTAACAAACGTAAATAAAGGCGGCCACAGGTCGCCTTTATTTTTGCTCGCGTGTAACATGCAGATGTCTAATTTCTTATAACGTCACCTGCAAAATACGCAATGGAAAAAACCCGTCAACAAGAGTTAACACGCTGGCTGAAACAGCAAAGCGTTATTTCCCGCCGCTGGCTTACGATCTCCCGTCTTCTGGGGTTCGTTAGCGGTCTGTTGATTGTTGCCCAGGCATGGCTGCTGGCCCGCATTCTTAATCACATGATCATGGAGAACATTCCCCGCGAAGCGCTCCTGCTGCCCTTTATTGTTCTGATCCTGGTTTTTGTCCTGCGCGCCTGGGTGGTGTGGCTGCGTGAACGTGTCGGCTTCCACGCCGGACAGCATATCCGCTACGAGATCCGTCGTCAGGTGCTCGACCGCCTGCAGGAAGCCGGGCCCGCGTGGATCCAGGGTAAACCGGCCGGAAGCTGGGCGACGCTGATCCTTGAGCAGATCGACGATATGCACGATTACTACGCGCGCTATCTTCCGCAGATGGCGCTGGCGGTTTTTGTGCCGCTGTTGATTGTTATTGCCATCTTCCCGGTTAACTGGGTGGCGGCGCTGATCCTGCTGGGGACCGCCCCGCTAATCCCGCTGTTTATGGCGATGGTCGGCATGGGGGCGGCTGATGCCAACCGCCGCAACTTCCTGGCGCTGGGCCGGCTGAGCGGACATTTCCTCGATCGTCTGCGCGGGATGGAAACCCTGCGTATTTTTGGTCGCGGTGAAGCGGAAACCGAGAACATTCGCCTGGCATCACAGGACTTCCGCCAGCGCACGATGGAAGTGTTACGCCTGGCGTTCCTCTCGTCCGGCGTGCTGGAATTCTTTACCTCGCTGTCGATTGCCCTCGTGGCGGTTTATTTCGGTTTCTCCTATCTCGGCGCGCTGGATTTCGGCCACTACGGCACGGCGGTGACCCTCTCTGCCGGTTTCCTCGCGCTCATCCTGGCTCCGGAGTTTTTCCAGCCGCTTCGCGACCTGGGGACCTTCTATCATGCCAAAGCGCAGGCCGTTGGCGCGGCCGACAGCCTGAAAACCTTCCTGGAGACGCCGCTGGCGCACCCGGAGCGCGGTGACGTGGCGCTGAACGCTAAAGAGCCGGTAACCATCGACGCGAGCGACTTCTGCATTCTCTCGCCGGAAGGAAAAGTGCTGGCTGGCCCGCTGGACTTTAGCCTGCCCGCCGGAAAACGCGTGGTGCTGGTCGGCACCAGCGGTTCAGGGAAGAGTTCTCTGCTGAATGCGTTATCCGGTTTTATGGCCTACACCGGTTCGCTGCGGATAAACAAAACTGAACTGCGTAACCTCGATCCCGACGCCTGGCGTAAGCAGCTCAGTTGGGTCGGACAAAACCCTCAGCTACCTGCTTCCACGCTGCGCGAAAACGTGCTCCTGGCACGCCCGGATGCTCGTGAAGATGAACTCCAGTCCGTTCTCGACCGCGCGTGGGTCAGTGAATTTCTGCCGCTGCTCCCGCAGGGTGTCGATACCGTGGTAGGCGATCAGTCTGCCGGGCTGTCTGTCGGCCAGGCACAGCGCGTGGCCGTCGCCCGTGCGCTGCTGAACCCGTGCCAGCTGATGCTGCTGGATGAGCCTGCTGCCAGCCTGGATTCACACAGCGAGCAGCGCGTCATGGCGGCCCTGAGCGCCGCTTCCCTGCAGCAAACCACCCTGATGGTTACCCATCAGCTGGAAGGCATTGCTGACTGGGATGAGATCTGGGTGATGGAAAACGGTCATATTGTTGAGCAAGGCGATTACGCCGCTCTTGTTGCCGCTCAGGGGCCGTTCGCCGCCCTGCTGGCGAACCGTCAGGAGGACATCTGATGCGTGATCTGCTGCCTTATCTTGCGCTCTATAAACGCCACAAGTGGATGCTGACGCTGGGGATCGTGCTGGCGATTGTCACGCTGCTTGCCAGCATCGGCCTGCTCACGCTTTCCGGCTGGTTCCTGTCGGCCTCCGCCGTAGCCGGGTTCGCCGGATTATACAGCTTCAACTATATGCTGCCGGCGGCAGGCGTGCGGGGTACCGCCATTACCCGTACTGCCGGACGCTATTTCGAGCGGCTGGTCAGCCACGACGCGACGTTCCGCGTCCTGCAGCACCTGCGCATTTACACCTTCAGCAAACTGCTTCCCCTCTCCCCTGCCGGGCTGGCGCGTTTTCGCCAGGGCGAATTACTGAACCGTGTCGTTGCGGATGTCGACACGCTGGACCACCTTTACCTGCGGGTGATCTCCCCGATAGTGGGCGCGTTTGTGGTGATTGTGGTAGTTACGCTGGGGCTGTCCGTTCTGGATGTTCCCGTTGCGCTGACGCTGGGTGGAATTATGCTGCTGACGCTCATTATTCTGCCGCCGCTGTTTTATCGCGCCGGGAAATCCACCGGGGAAAACCTGACGCGGCTGCGCGGGGATTACCGCCAGCAGCTGACCTCCTGGCTTCAGGGCCAGGCGGAGCTGACCATTTTTGGTGCCAGCAAGCGCTACCGTGCCCGAATGGAAAGTACGGAGCTGAACTGGCATGAAGCCCAGCGCCGCCAGTCGGAACTGACGGCCTTCTCGCAGGCGCTGATGGTGTTAATCGGCGGCGTGGCGGTGATCGCCATGCTGTGGCTGGCTTCCGGCGGCATTGGCGGTAATACCCAGCCAGGCCCTCTTATTGCCCTCTTTGTTTTCTGCGCGCTGGCCGCATTTGAGGCACTGGCCCCGGTGACGGGCGCTTTCCAGCATCTTGGACAGGTGATCGCCTCTGCCCTGCGCATCACTCAGATTGCCGAACAGCAGCCTGAAGTCACGTTCAGTGCCGGGCAAACCACCGTGCCTGAGCAGGTGGCGCTGACGCTTGATAACGTGACCTTCGCCTATGACAAACAGGCGCAGAACGCGCTGGAGGGTATCAACCTTTCCGTTAATGCAGGGCAGCGGATTGCGATTCTCGGCCGTACCGGCTGCGGTAAGTCGACGCTGCTGCAGCTGCTGACGCGCGCCTGGGATCCACAGCACGGTCAGATTCGTTTTAATAACACGTTGCTGACTGATTTCAGCGAGCAGGCCCTGCGCAAGACCGTGAGCGTTGTTCCACAGCGCGTGCATCTGTTTAGCGCCACCCTGCGCGATAACCTGCTGCTGGCCGCGCCAGAGGCTTCAGACGATGATCTTCGCGCCGTACTGGAGCAGGTCGGGCTGCAAAAGCTGCTTGAGGACGAAGGACTGAATAGCTGGCTGGGAGAAGGTGGTCGTCAGCTTTCCGGCGGAGAGCTGCGCCGTCTGGCCATTGCGCGCGCGCTGCTGCATGATGCACCTCTGATGCTGCTCGACGAACCTACAGAAGGGCTTGATGCGACAACCGAGAGTCAAATCCTTGATTTACTGGCAAACGTTATGGCAGGAAAAACCGTCCTGATGGTGACGCACCGCCTGCGCGGGCTGGCAAGTTTTGATCGGATAATTGTGATGGACAACGGACACATTATTGAGCAAGGTAGTCACGCAGAGCTGTTGGCGAAACAGGGTCGCTACTACCAGTTCAAACAGCGTCTGTAGACTATATTTGTAGCGTCCTCACTCGCGTACTGGAGTTTTGCTGTCATGCGCCTGGTCCAGCTTTCTCGTCATAACATCGCGTTTCCTTCGCCGGAGGGAGCGCTGCGTGAGCCCAACGGGCTGCTGGCCCTTGGCGGTGACCTTAGCCCTGCGCGGCTATTAATGGCCTACCAGCGCGGCATCTTCCCGTGGTTTTCTCCCGGCGACCCGATTTTATGGTGGTCTCCCGACCCGCGCGCCGTGCTGTGGCCAGCGCAGTTCCATCTGAGCCGCAGCATGAAGCGTTTCCATGCTAAATCCCCATATCGCGTCACGCTGAATCACGCCTTTGGGCAGGTGATCGAAGGCTGTGCCGAAGATCGCCATGAAGGGACGTGGATCACCCGCGATATCGTCAACGCCTACCACCAGCTCCATGAGCTTGGCTACGCCCACTCCATTGAGGTTTGGGAAAAGGGGGAACTGGTTGGCGGCATGTACGGTGTGGCGCAAGGGACGCTGTTTTGCGGCGAATCGATGTTCTCCCGTGCGGTTAACGCCTCGAAAACCGCGCTACTGGTCTTCTGCGAGGCCTTTGCCCAGCGCGGCGGACGCCTGATCGATTGTCAGGTGCTCAACGAGCACACGGCCTCTCTCGGTGCAGTTGACATCCCGCGACGACAGTATATCGAGCATCTGGACGCCTGCCGTCAGGAGAAGCTACCGCGCGACTTCTGGATCCCCAGAACGCTCTTTATGCCCAATGCTTAAATGTTTTCCGCATATTTTTTGTGAGGGTGTTATAATTATGCCGCAGAGTAGCTTCTGCCTGTTGCCCCGCCGCCGTTTGGGACCCTCGCTTCAGATAACGTCCTGACGTTTATCCTGTCGTCTCCCCTTTACGAATGCGCTTCCTGTTCGGTTGTACCGTGACGCTTGGGCAATGCGCCGAAACTGTTTTGCTGCGTTTTAATCGCGCAATTCTTTACTTAATTGATGAATTTCGGCATTATCTTGCCGGTTCAAAACTTGGTAGTGATACCCCAGAGGATTAGATGGCCAAAGAAGACAATATTGAAATGCAGGGTACCGTACTTGATACGTTGCCTAATACCATGTTTCGCGTAGAGCTGGAAAACGGTCACGTGGTAACTGCGCACATCTCCGGTAAAATGCGCAAAAACTACATCCGCATTTTGACGGGCGACAAAGTGACTGTTGAACTGACCCCGTACGACCTGAGCAAAGGCCGCATTGTCTTCCGTAGTCGCTAATTTTTTCGCCTGTAATGGCAGATGAATATATAAAAGGTCGGGTTAATCCCGGCCTTTTTTATTTATGGCGTTAGTGTTGTTGCATCGGAAGATGTATTGTCATCCATGGTTGTACAGGAGCGATTAAATCCCCCGCCATAGAATGAGCCATGTCATGGAGTAATCCCGTCAGGTGCGGCAGCATATCGCGGTCAAAATGCGACACCAGCAGCACATGATTCAACGCCCGGCAGTAATCACACTTTGTATCTGTATCTTCCAGCAGCCACTCCTTTTGTCGCGGTTGTTCCGCTTCTTTCTCAAATTCCACTATCTGAAAATCACGCATTGATTCTGTGAGGCCGGTTTTTACCTCTTCCAGCCAGGCTCCGAGACAGCGGCAAACGGGCTGCGTTTGCGGGAGTGATTTGCAGTCGAGGAGGATTTCGGTGAGCAGTTTGCAGCGCTCGGCCAGGGTGGGGAGATCGGGGTTGAGGGAGAGTTCGCTGTATAAATGGGCGAAATTGTTTTCTGTATTCATTGGGTAATTCCTTCACACACTTTGAATTTACCACCGCAGGAAACGCCAATTTGCTGGCGGCGGACGAAAAGGAATTGGCGTACCAGTGTGTGTGCTACTGGCGCTTCAAAAGAAGCTTCCGATTCGCCCGCCAGATGCAGAATTATACCCTTTTCCTTAGAGCGAACGAAGCCTGCAGCATTACTGCTGCTCACACACTTTCAGGACGCCAATCCTGGCACCTGATTTTGCAGGTGCGCCGCCATTTTATTACTGTGGATTTATCCAGCAACTAACTTCGAAAGAAACTGGAAAGCGCCTCGCAAAATTCCTCTGCGGCCTGTTGCCCTCACTCCAACCCTCTCCCTGTGGGCTGAGGGATCCCCACAAAATAATACCAGCACGGACGACCCCCTCTCCCTTGAGGGTGTACAGTCCGGGGACATAGTGAACACTTGTTCGGGGACATGGTAGACACTTACAACTAAGGCATAAGAACCCGTCTATGGAGTCGCTTATGCCCTGGGATGCGAGAGATACCATGTCATTACGTACCGAGTTTGTTTTGTTCGCCTCGCAGGACGGGGCGAACATCCGTTCCCTCTGCCGTCAGTTCGGCATTTCTCCTGCCACCGCCTACAAGTGGCTTCGCCGCTGGGCTCAGGAAGGTGCCGCCGGCCTTCAGGACCGCCCGCGCATACCGCACCATTCCCCGAACCGCTCATCTGACGACATCACCGCCCTGCTGCGCATGGCCCATGAGCGCCATGAACGCTGGGGCGCACGCAAGATTAAACGCTGGCTCGAAGACCAGGGGCACCGTATGCCCGCCTTCAGCACCGTCCATAGCCTGATGGCCCGTCACGGTCTGCTGCCGGGCGCATCACCGGGCGTTCCGGCTACGGGACGCTTCGAACATGACGCGCCGAACCGGCTCTGGCAGATGGATTTTAAGGGCCACTTTCCCTTTGGCGGTGGCCGCTGCCATCCGCTCACCCTGCTGGACGACCACTCCCGTTTTTCCCTGTGCCTGGCGCACTGTACCGATGAACGGCGCGAGACCGTGCAGCAGCTGGTCAGCGCGTTTGAACGCTACGGCCTGCCGGACAGGATGACGATGGACAACGGCTCACCGTGGGGAGACACCACCGGCACCTGGACAGTGCTGGAGCTGTGGCTGATGCGCCACGGTATCCGGGTGGGGCACTCCCGGCCTTATCATCCGCAGACGCAGGGCAAGCTGGAGCGTTTTCACCGCAGCCTGAAGGCGGAAGTGCTGCAGGGAAAATGGTTCGCGGACAGCGGAGAGCTGCAGCGCGCTTTCGATCACTGGCGCACGGTGTACAACCTTGAACGCCCGCACGAGGCGCTGGATATGGCGGTACCGGCCTCGCGTTATCAGCCGTCTGCCCGGCAGTACAGCGGCAGCGTAACGCCACCTGAATACGATGAAGGGGTGAAGGTCAGGAAAGTGGATGTCAGCGGAAAGCTGAGCATACAGGGTGTCAGTCTGAGCGCAGGCAAGGCGTTCAGGGGAGAACGGGTCGGGCTGAGGGAGACACAGGATGACGGCTGCTATGAAGTGTGGTGGTACAGCACGAAAGTGGGGGTGATCGACCTGAAGAAAAAGTCGATCACCATGGGTAAAGGATGTTAAAAAGTGTTCACCATGTCCCCGAACACCTGTCTACCATGTCCCCGGACTGTACAGAGGGAGAGGGCTGGGGTGAGGGGGAACATACGGCTGAAGTGGTCATTCCGTTCACTTTATGTTCCTTGCTACTCTGTAAGGACATGACCTGTGAACGTGCCAGGGCGGCTCAATCGCCGCCGCCCTGGCGACCCGGGCTCCCGGCGGTAAATCGCCGCTTCGCGGTGCCTTCGGCTTATTCCTTCCGGCTTGTCGGGGACGGGCGGAGGTAACGTCCCTGTAAAGCCCGCCCTCTCGGCGCATCCATGCGCCTCGCCCCGGCCTACAGGAAACGCCTCAGCGATTTACAGCCGGACCAGGACATCGCTGTAAGTTATTCATTTCTCTGAAGCAATGTTCATCGCTTCAGGAAAAAATTACTGGGGATTCCTCAGCCCACAGGGAGAGGGAGAAAACACTAAAAACGACAACACTGTTGTCGTTTTGCTTTTACCCTGGCAGGCATAAAAAAACCGGGCATTCGCCCGGTTTTTACGTTTAACGTTTAACTCAGTGAGCCGCTTCCGGCTTGTGCTTCGCCGCACTCTGGAAATCGTACGTCAGCTCGTTCTTCGCCTGATCCAGCGCCACGGTCACCTGGCCGCCGTCCACCAGCGAGCCAAACAGCAGCTCGTTCGCCAGCGGTTTCTTCAGGTTGTCCTGAATCACGCGCGCCATCGGACGGGCACCCATCGCACGGTCGTAACCTTTCTCGGCCAGCCAGTTGCGGGCCTCCTGGCTCACTTCCAGCGACACGCCTTTCTGATCCAACTGAACCTGCAGCTCGACGATGAACTTGTCCACCACCTGATGGATCACCTCGGTAGACAGGTGATCGAACCAGATAATGTTGTCCAGACGGTTACGGAACTCCGGTGTGAAGATCTTCTTGATCTCCTCCATCGCATCGGTGCTGTTGTCCTGGTGGATCAGGCCGATGGATTTGCGCTCGGTTTCACGCACCCCGGCGTTGGTGGTCATCACCAGCACCACGTTGCGGAAGTCCGCCTTGCGCCCGTTGTTGTCGGTCAGCGTCCCGTTATCCATCACCTGCAGCAGGATGTTGAACACGTCCGGGTGCGCTTTCTCGATTTCATCAAGCAGCAGAACCGCGTGCGGATGCTTGATCACCGCGTCGGTGAGCAGGCCGCCCTGGTCAAAGCCCACGTAGCCCGGAGGCGCACCAATCAAACGGCTGACGGTGTGACGCTCCATATATTCGGACATATCAAAGCGCAGCAACTCAATGCCCAGCGCTTTGGAGAGCTGAACCGTCACCTCGGTTTTCCCCACGCCGGTCGGGCCAGCGAACAGGAAGGAACCGACAGGCTTGTGGTCATGCCCCAGTCCGGCACGGGCCATCTTGATCGCTTCGGTTAAGGCCTCAATGGCTTTATCCTGACCAAAGACCAGCATTTTCAGGCGATTGCCGAGGGTGCGCAGAGTGTCGCGGTCGCTCTGAGAAACGCTCTTCTCAGGGATACGCGCGATGCGGGCCACCACGGACTCAATATCCGCCACGTTAACGGTTTTCTTACGCTTGCTGGCTGGCATCAGGCGCGCACGCGCCCCTGCTTCATCAATCACGTCAATCGCCTTATCCGGCAGATGACGGTCGTTGATGTATTTCACCGCCAGCTCCACCGCCGCACGTACCGCTTTCGCGGTGTAACGCACGTCGTGGTGCGCTTCGTACTTGGTTTTCAGGCCGTTGATGATCTGCACCGTTTCGTCAACAGACGGCTCGGTAACGTCGATTTTCTGGAAGCGACGCGCCAGCGCACGGTCTTTCTCAAAGATGTTGCTGAACTCCTGGTAGGTCGTGGAGCCCATCACGCGGATCTTGCCGCTGGAGAGCAGTGGTTTGATCAGGTTAGCCGCATCCACCTGGCCACCGGAGGCCGCACCCGCGCCGATAATGGTGTGGATCTCATCAATGAACAGGATGCTGTTGGTGTCCTGCTCCAGCTGTTTTAACAGCGCCTTGAAGCGTTTTTCAAAATCACCGCGGTATTTAGTGCCCGCCAGCAGCGAGCCAATATCCAGCGAGTAGATGGTGCAGTCGGCAATCACTTCCGGCACGTCGCCCTGCACAATGCGCCAGGCAAGACCTTCGGCAATCGCCGTTTTACCCACGCCTGACTCGCCCACCAGCAGCGGGTTGTTCTTGCGGCGACGGCACAGCACCTGAATCGCGCGCTCCAGCTCTTTATCGCGGCCAATCAGCGGGTCGATGCCGCCAACGCGAGCAAGCTGATTAAGGTTGGTGGTGAAGTTTTCCATACGATCCTCCCCGCCTGCTTGCTCTTCATTGTTATTGACCTGATTGCTGGGATCCGATGCCTGGTTAGGCTCGTCTTTGCGCGTTCCGTGAGAAATAAAGTTAACCACGTCGAGGCGGCTGACTTCGTGTTTGCGCAGCAGATAGGCAGCCTGTGACTCCTGCTCGCTGAAGATGGCGACTAAGACGTTTGCGCCAGTCACTTCGCTACGTCCGGAAGACTGGACGTGGAATACCGCTCGCTGCAGCACGCGCTGGAAGCTGAGCGTCGGCTGCGTGTCGCGCTCCTCTTCACTGGCTGGCAGCACCGGTGTGGTTTGTTCGATGAAGGCTTCGAGTTCCTGACGTAGCGCCACCAGATCCACGGAGCAGGCTTCCAGCGCTTCGCGGGCAGATGGGTTGCTAAGCAGTGCGAGCAGTAAATGCTCGACGGTCATAAACTCATGTCGGTGCTCACGCGCTCTGGCGAAAGCCATGTTTAAACTGAGTTCCAGTTCTTGATTGAGCATAGGCACCTCCCCCAATTTTATGCCTTATCAGGCCTTTTCCAGCGTACACAGCAACGGATGCTCGTTCTCCCTCGCATAGTCGTTCACCATCGCCACTTTGGTTTCCGCCACTTCGGCGGTAAAAATGCCGCAGATAGCTTTGCCACGATAATGAACGGTAAGCATCAGTTGCGTTGCACGTTCTACATCATAAGAAAAGAACTTTTGTAGCACGTCAATAACAAATTCCATCGGCGTGTAATCATCGTTCATTAACATAACTTTATACATAGATGGCGGTTTTAGCGCGTCGCGCACTTTATCTTCCGCCAGCTGGTCAAAATCCAGCCAGTCGTTGGTCTTACCCATTTTGCATAACCACTTTGAATCTACCTCAGATGTTAGATAACAATCATCTATTACTGTCATCCGCGATGTCTGTCACAAACTGTTGCAATAGCGTTAACTGCTTCAAACTTTGGTTGATTATTGTCCCAACTCCAGCGCCAAACGCTTGACGACGTCTTTCGTTTATCTAAATTGTACAAGCGTGAGATGGCGAGGTTTTGAACAGCCCCCACTCCACCACCGGTTCATTCCATCTTAATTTATAAGATTTACGAAGGATGTCGAAGCATGGAAATGGGTACTGTTAAGTGGTTCAACAACGCCAAGGGGTTTGGCTTCATCTGCCCCGAAGGCGGCGGCGAAGATATCTTCGCTCACTATTCCACCATTCAGATGGATGGTTACAGGACGCTCAAAGCCGGGCAGTCCGTCCGGTTCGATGTACACCAGGGACCAAAAGGCAATCATGCAAGCCTAATCGTACCCGTTGAAGCAGAAACGGTTGCATAGCTCTCTGTTTTATTGTGTACATCACGCAGTCAAAATGCCAGCCCGATCGGCTGGCATTTTTATTTTCGGGTTATTCCCGAGCCAGCGCGTCCACCGGATCCAGCCGCGCCGCGTTGCGCGCAGGCAGCCAGCCAAACAAAATCCCGGTAAAGGTGGAACACAAAAACGCGGTGAGTATCGCCATCGGCGAGAAGCCAATCTCCCAGCCGGGTAAAAAGAGCTGGAGCGCAAAGGCAATCATCATCGAGAGCGCAATGCCCATCGCGCCGCCCACCAGGCATACCAGCACCGCTTCAATTAAAAACTGCTGAAGCACGTCGCTGGCCCTGGCCCCAACCGCCATGCGGATGCCAATCTCCCGGGTGCGTTCAGTTACCGACACCAGCATGATATTCATCACCCCGATACCGCCAACAACCAGCGAGATCACCGCCACCAGCGTCAGGAACAGCTGAAGAGTACGTGTGGTCTTTTCCGCCGTTTTCAAGAGGCCGTCCATATTCCAGGTGAAGAAATCCTTCTTCCCGTGGCGCAACGTTAACAGCCGTTCCAGCTGCTGTTCCGCCAGCGCGCTGTCGTAGCCCTCCTTCACGCGCACGGTGATGGAGTTAAGCCACGACTGGCCCATAATCCGCCCGGAGATGGTGGTATACGGTAGCCAGACGCGCAGGATCTTGCTGCTGCCGAACATCGACTGCTTCTCTTCCGCCACGCCAATGACCGTGGCAGGCATGTTGCCGACGAGGATCACTTCGCCCACCACGTTCGCTTTATTGGGGAAAAGCTGCCTGCGCGAGTTGGCGTCCAGCACCACCACCTGCGCCCTCCCCGCCAGCTGCTCGGCGTTGAAGGTGGCGCCTTCGCTGAAGGTCATGCCGTAGACGTTGAAGTAGTCGCCGCTCACGCCGTTGGCGCTGGCCGCTACGTCGATGTTGCCGTAGCGCAGACGCAGGTTTTGCGAGACCGCAGGCGTGGCGGAATTCACCCACGGCTGCTTCTGAATCGCCGCCAGATCGTCATACTTCAGCGCCTGCTGATACTGCGGCTCGTCGTCGCCGAAGTCTTTGCCGGGATAAACGTCAATGGTGTTGGTCCCGATGGCGCGGATATCCGCCAGCACCAGCTGCTTGGCCGCGTCGCCCACCACCACAATCGACACCACCGAGGCAATACCGATAATGATGCCGAGCATGGTCAGCAGGGTGCGCATTTTGTTGGCCGCCATCGCCAGCCAGGCCATGGTCAGCGCTTCACGAAAGCCGCTGGAGAACTGCGCCCAGCCGGTAGACGCAGGCAGCGCTTCCTTCGGTGCCGCCGCGCGGGACTCACGCGGCGGCGGGTTGCTCACCAGCTCGCCGTCGTGGATCTCTATAATCCGTTCGGCCTGCGCCGCTACCTGCGGATCGTGGGTAACGATAATCACCGTGTGGCCCTGATCGCGCAGCTGGTGCAGGATCGCCATCACCTCTTCGCCGGAGTGGCTGTCGAGCGCCCCGGTCGGTTCATCCGCGAGGATCACCTGCCCGCCGTTCATCAGCGCGCGGGCAATACTCACGCGCTGCTGCTGGCCGCCGGACAGCTGCGACGGCTGGTACTCCACCCGCTCCGCCAGCCCCAGACGCGTTAACAGCGCCTTCGCGCGCTCGAGGCGTTTCTTCCGCTCAACGCCCGCATACACCGCGGGAACCTCCACGTTCTGCGCCGCGCTCAGGTGAGAGAGCAAGTGGTAACGCTGGAAGATAAAGCCAAAGTGTTCCCGGCGCAGCTTCGCCAGCGCGTCGCCGTCGAGCGTCGAGACGTCCGTCCCGGCCACGCGGTACGTACCGCTGGTGGGTTTATCCAGACAGCCGAGAATGTTCATCAGCGTCGATTTACCGGAACCCGACGCGCCTACAATCGCCACCATCTCGCCCGCCTCCACGCTCAGGGAGATGCCTTTCAGCACCTCCACCGGGCCGTCGCCGGACGGATAGCTGCGACGAATGTCCTTCAGCTCAAGCAGCGCGGTCATTTAGCGGCTCCGGGCAGGCTTTCGCTGACAACAACCTCCTCGCCCTCTTCCAGCCCTTTCTCCACCACCACGTCGGTGTCGTTGCGCGCGCCAATCACCACCTCGCGCTCGCGCGTTTCACCGTTGCGCAGCACTTTCACCTTGTAGCGATTGTCCCCGGCGGATTCACCCAGCGCGGAGAGCGGAACGGTCAGCACGTTCTTCACGCCGGTCAGCTGGATGTGCACCTGCGCGGTCATGTCCAGGCGCAGCACGCCCTTCGGGTTTGGCACTTCAAAACGCGCATAGTAGAAAATGGCGTCGTTAACCTTTTCCGGCGTCGGCAGAATGTCTTTCAGCACGCCCTCGTAGCGGGTCTGCGGATCGCCGAGTACGGTAAACCAGGCATTCTGCCCCGGCTTAAGATGGATCACGTCCGCCTCGGAGACCTGGGCCTTCACCAGCATGGTGCTCATGTCCGCCAGCGTCAGAATGTTTGGCGCCTGCTGGGCGGCAATCACCGTCTGGCCCTGCAGCGTGGTAATTTGCGTCACTTCCCCGGCCATCGGCGCGACGATCTTTGTGTAATCAAGATTGGTTTTCGCCGTATCCAGCGAGGCCTGATTACGCTTGATTTGCGCGTCGATCGTGCCAATCTGCGCCTGTTTCACCGCCAGTTCAGTCGCGGCGGTGTCTAAATCCTGTTTCGAGATAGCCTGGGTTTTCGCCAGCGCCTGCTGGCGGGTCAGCGTCACCTGCGCCAGGTTACGCTCTGCCTGCGCCTGCGCGCGCTGCGCGCGCAGCTCCATCAGCGTCGCTTCCACTTCGCGGATCTGGTTCTCAGCCTGCTCGGGATCGATAACGCCAAGCAGCTGGCCTTTTTTCACCTTGTCGCCAATCTCTACCGACAGCGTTTTCAGCTGGCCGCTGACCTGAGCGCCGACGTCAACTTTGCGCAGCGCATCAAGTTTGCCCGTCGCAAGGACATTTTGCTGCAGTTCACCCGGACGGACGATCAGCGTCTGGTACTGCGGCACAGGCGCGTTAAGCACCTGCCATAACCAGAATCCACCGGCTACAATCACCAGCGCCAGCAGCAGAAACAGCGTTCTGCGTTTTCCCTTGAGGTTCATAAATATTCCAAATAAATGTTCTGGCAATAATAAACGTTGATTCTATCTAAACGACTCCTTAACGAAACCCCTGTTCTCCGAAATCACCTTAATTTGTTTACAAGACGTTGATATTTCCCCTGCTGAAATAGCGGTATTCCAAAAGACTCAGGATTTATCATGTCTTCTATCGTCGATACACCTCTTGCAAACCTGACGCAGCCGACATCCGGCTGGCAGCTCTTCAAAAATCTGGCGTTCGGCAAGATCGCGCCCGGCCTTGCATGGCAGAACCCCGCCTATCGCCGTAAGTTCATGCTGCGTTCTCTGGCGACGCCCGTGAGCACGTCTCGCCTGTTAACAAACCTCGCTAAGCAGCCGCGTCTGATGCAGATGCTGCAGGTGCAGCCCGGTCTGCCGTGTCGGCTGCATCGTCCCTGGCTGACGGTGAAGATGGATCGCCAGCACGCGCTGGAATCCCTGAACTGGCACTATCAGGCCATGAGCCGCCAGCTCCCGGCCACGCTCCTGAAGGGCTATCTTTCGACGCAGGGGACTACGCTGCTGACCTTAACCGGGAAAGATGAACAGCAATTTACCGTCCGCCTGTGTGCCGATGCGTTTCTGGATAAAGAGGGAGAGGCCACCCTCACCTTCTGCGACGTTCAGAATACGGTGCTGGCGGAGCTAACCTTTACGCTCTGCCAGTTTGAAGGAAAATCTACGCTGTTCATCGGCGGTTTGCAGGGCGCGAAAGCGCATGTTCCCCATGAGCTGATCCAGAAAGCGACGAAGGCCTGCCACGGTCTGTTCCCGAAACGCCTGCTGGTTGAAGCCGCCATGACGTTCGGTGCCGCATTCCCGGTCGCGCAGATTGTTGCCGTCAGTAATGCCACCCATATTTATCGCAGCTGGCGCTACCGCAAGAAAAAAGAGGGAAAACTGCTGGCCGATTACGACGGCTTCTGGAGTTCCCTCGGTGGGGAAAAACAGGAGAGCGGCCACTTTATGCTGCCGCTTGCCATGCCGCGTAAACCCGTAGAAGAGATCGCGAGCAAAAAACGCGCCGAATACCGTCGCCGCTACGCGCTGCTGGATAGCCTGATTCAGCAGGTGAAACAGGCGACCGAACGTTAATCCGCCCTTCCGCGTGCCAGCCACAGCACGCGGGAGAACATTTTCCGCAGCAGGGTCGGAACCGCCTCTACGCCCCGCCTTCCCGCTTCCGTCGCCACTTCAATGGCTAAGTCCGGTTTCGACGAACGGTGAATAGCTTTGGCGATCACGCGGCGCATGTTCATCGGGACGTCGACCGGCACCATCGCAATGCGGTGGAATACGTCGTCAAAGCCCTGACGGTACATAAAATGCTCCATGTCCATCGCGGGCAGCATCGTTAAATGGTCCCGTTCTTCTTCCCGCTCGTTGTTCAGCAGGCTGCGCACGGTTGAGGCATATTTTTTCCCCGCTTCGTCGCCGTCCACCAGCACATGCCATTCAATTCCCATTCGGCGGGCAAATTTTATCAGCGGTTTTAATCCCGACTGGGCGAATTCAATCACCTTGATGCCTTCCGCATCAAAATGGTGGCCGCACTGGCGCGCCAGTTCGTTGATGACCCAGGTCTCCGTTTCCCCTTCCACCAGCAGCCAGCAGCGGGCGAAGAGCGACGAGGCGCGATTAAAGCGTATATGAAACGCGATTCGCCGCCCGTCTTCGGCGTTCATCCCGCCGGGCCCGAGGCGGTACGCGGATACGCGGGAGGACTCGCGCACCAGACGGCAAATGTGCTCCACCGGCGTCAGCGATAGCAGCTCACCGGAGTTGGTGGTGGTAATCCGCTGGAGCGGCAGCAGATTCAACAGGTGCCACGCCACGGAGAGCATGATGGGGTGCAGGCGCGTTTCCGGATCTTCCACCAGCAGCAGCGGGCGGGCATCCCGGTCAAGACGCACGGTGCCCTTCGCCTGCAGAAGCGTTGAAAACAGCCCCAGCAAAATCACCCGATGGGTACGCCCGCCGGGCCGGTCGATCATCCGGTTGATGATGTCGAGATAGCGCCAGCTGCGCTGTTCATCATGAGAACGGCGGCGCATCAAACGATGGCGCGACTCCGAGGTGCCCTGCTCGGAAAAATAGTGCTCCAGCAGTTGCACCATCGCCGACAGCCCCTGACGAATTTGACCATCGGTGAGGTTTTGCGGACGCGACACTAGCTCTCGCGCCAGGAAATCCAGCTCGCGGGCGGTGACTTCCACCTCCGGCATATTCGGTACGGTGCCGTTACGAATACGGCGCATAAAGCGCGCATCGCGCAGGCGTAACACCGGCGTCAGGCGGATAAGGTGACGCGCCAGATCGTCGATATTCTCCAGCGGAATCGGGTTGGCTTTCTCATCGAGGAATTCACGCAGGGTCAGTACCCCCTCGTTTTCCGCCATTTCACCTTCCAGCCGATAGAAAATCCGGTGGAAACCGTCGTCGCAGGGCACCCAGCAGGGCGACAGCGGGCGGAAGCGACGCACGCGGTGACGGCCGGGTTCAGATTCACGGAACGTCAGGATGATATGCAGGTGCTTCTCGCGGCCCGCGATATCGCCGGGCGGGAACCAGAAATCATCGTGGACGAAGTGATACAGCTTGTCTTCGGGTGAAAGCAGCAGCGTCAGCGCATCCAGCAGGCTGGACTTACCCCACGCGTTCTCGCCGATCAGGACGTTGTTCTGCTCCAGCTGCAGCGACAGGCGGTTAATACCGCGAAACCCGACAATTTCCACACGTTCGAGAAGCATAAATCCCCCGCGAAATGATCACTTTTTCCTTTAAGTTATCAGCAGTATAGCGGCAGGAACCCTGGCACGACAGCAGAACATTCACCCTTGCGGGATTTGAACTATGCTCTATTTACCGCTGATTTGAACAAGGATTAACATCACATTGCCTTAAATCAAATTAACCGAATTTATTTAAGTGGCGAAGGGATGTTGTTGGTTTTTAAAATACGGGCTCTTTGAGTCGTCATCCCTTTATGGCGATATATCCCGCGCGCGGGAAAACGCGTGGAAAATTATTTTGAGGTGGTTATGTTTAGAAAATTGGCAGCAGAATGCTTTGGTACATTCTGGCTGGTATTTGGTGGCTGCGGTAGCGCCGTTCTGGCAGCAGCATTCCCGGAATTAGGTATTGGTTTTGTCGGCGTCGCGCTGGCATTTGGCTTAACCGTATTAACCATGGCTTTCGCCGTGGGGCATATTTCCGGCGGTCATTTTAACCCGGCGGTGACATTAGGCTTATGGGCGGGCGGGCGTTTCCCGGCGAAAGAGGTTATTGGCTACATCGTGGCGCAGGTGGTTGGCGGTATTATTGCGGCGGGCGTGCTGTACGTCATTGCCAGCGGTAAAGCAGGCTTTGACGCGGCGGCCAGCGGCTTCGCCTCTAACGGCTTTGGCGAACACTCTCCGGGCGGTTATTCCATGCTTTCTGCCATTGTAATTGAAATTGTACTGACCGCAGGCTTCCTGCTGGTGATCCACGGTGCAACCGACAAACACGCGCCTGCAGGCTTCGCGCCTATCGCCATTGGTCTGGCGCTGACGCTGATCCACCTGATCTCCATTCCGGTGACCAACACCTCCGTTAACCCGGCGCGCAGCACCGCCGTCGCCATTTTCCAGGGCGGCTGGGCGCTTGAGCAGCTGTGGCTGTTCTGGGTGATGCCGATCGTCGGCGGTATTCTGGGCGGCGTGCTGTACCGCTCTCTGCTGGAAAAACGCGATTAATTAATTGCGGCCTGTAATGTCGGGTGGCGCTAACGCTTACCCGACCTACGTGAGTGTGCACTTTGTCGGCCGGGTAAGGCGTAGCCGCCGCCCGGCTTTCTTTGCCGCTTTACTGAGCAGCCTTTATTGGGTAGTGTCTCTGGCGCTTAACAGAAACTCAAAAGGACCGGCTGTTCATGTTTTCAGGACTCCTCATTATTCTGCTGCCCCTGATTGTGGGCTATCTTATTCCGCTGCGTCATGAATCGGCCTTAAAGCTTATTAACCGTTTTCTCAGCTGGATTGTTTACGTCATTCTGTTCTTTATGGGGATCAGCCTGGCCTTCCTGGATAATCTGGCGACAAATTTACTTTCCATCCTGCATTATTCTGCGGTCACCGTGGTGGTTATTTTGCTGTGCAATATTGCCGCCCTGCTGTGGCTGGAACGCACTATTCCGTGGAAAAATAATCACCACCAGGAAAAGCTTCCCTCCCGAATTGCAATGGCGCTGGAATCATTAAAGCTCTGCGGCGTCGTGGTGCTTGGATTTCTTCTGGGCCTTGCCGGATGGACATTTTTGCAGCACGCGACGGACGCCAGCGAATATACCCTGATCTTCCTGCTGTTCCTGATTGGTATTCAGCTGCGAAATAACGGCATGACGCTGAAACAGATTGTCCTGAACCGTCGGGGAATGATCGTTGCCGTTATGGTTGTCGTCAGCTCAATGGTCGCGGGCGTGATTAATGCCTTTATTCTCGATCTGCCGCTAAAAACCGGCCTGGCGATGGCCTCCGGGTTTGGCTGGTACTCCCTCTCCGGTATTCTGCTGACCGAATCCTTCGGCCCGGTGATCGGCAGCGCCGCCTTCTTTAACGATCTGGCGCGAGAGCTGATTGCCATCATGCTGATCCCGGGTCTGGTTCGCCGCAGCCGCTCGACGGCACTGGGCCTGTGCGGCGCCACGTCGATGGACTTTACCCTGCCGGTCCTCCAGCGTTCGGGCGGGCTGGAGATGGTGCCCGCAGCCATCGTTCACGGCTTTATTTTGAGCCTGCTGGTTCCCGTCCTGATGGCGTTTTTCTCTGCCTGATACCTCTGTGGCGGTAGGGCTCCTGCCGCCAAAATTGCGCTAAATCAATCTCCCTCTATTTTGTCGCAGAAAGCTCTTTTCACCGTTCTGGCACAGGCATACCCTTAAACATGTATATTAAATATAACTTTTACAGGTGTGATTATGTTTTGTGTGCAATGTGAACAAACCATCCGTACCCCGGCAGGCAACGGCTGCTCTTACGCGCAGGGTATGTGCGGTAAAACCGCAGAAACATCAGACCTGCAGGATCTGCTGATAGCCGCCCTGCATGGTCTTTCCGCCTGGGCCTTCAAAGCCCGTGAATACGGCATCGTCGACCATTACGTCGACAGCTTCGCGCCGCGCGCGTTTTTCTCCACCCTGACTAACGTCAACTTCGATTCTCCGCGCATCGTCGGCTATGCCCGCGAAGCGATTGCCCTGCGCGAAGCTTTGAAAGCGCAGTGCCTGAATGCCGATACCAGTGCCCGCGTGGACAACCCAATGGCGGAGCTTCAGCTGGTGAGCGACGACCTGGGCGAGCTACAGCGCCAGGCCGCAGAATTTACCCCTAATAAGGACAAAGCGGCGATTGGCGAGAACATCCTCGGCCTGCGTCTGCTGTGCCTGTACGGCCTGAAAGGTGCAGCGGCCTATATGGAACACGCGCACGTTCTCGGGAAGTCAGATAACGACATTTACGCCCAGTACCACAAAATTATGGCGTGGCTCGGCACCTGGCCTTCCGACATGAATGCCCTGCTCGAGTGCGCAATGGAAATCGGCCAGATGAACTTCAGGGTCATGAGCATTCTGGATGCCGGTGAAACCAGCACCTACGGTCATCCGACCCCGACGCAGGTCAACGTCAAAGCGACCGAAGGCAAATGCATCCTGATCTCCGGGCACGACCTGAAAGATCTCTACAACCTGCTGAAGCAGACCGAAGGCACCGGCGTTAACGTCTATACCCACGGCGAAATGCTGCCCGCCCACGGCTACCCGGAACTGCGCAAGTTCAAGCATCTGGTGGGTAACTACGGCAGCGGCTGGCAGAATCAGCAGGTAGAGTTCGCCCGCTTCCCTGGCCCTATCGTGATGACCTCCAACTGCATCATCGACCCTACCGTGGGCGCGTATGACGACCGCATCTGGACCCGCAGCATCGTCGGCTGGCCGGGCGTGAGCCACCTTGAAGGCGACGATTTCGGTCCGGTTATCGAGCAAGCGCAGCAGATGGCGGGCTTCCCGTACAGCGAAATCGAACATCTGATCACCGTCGGCTTCGGTCGCGAAACGCTGCTGGGTGCGGCAGATTCTCTGATTGACCTCGTCAGCCGTGAAAAGCTGCGCCACATCTTCCTCGTTGGGGGATGCGACGGCGCGCGCGGCGAGCGTAACTACTTCACCGATTTCGCCACCAGCGTGCCGGATGATTGCCTGATCCTGACCCTGGCGTGCGGTAAATACCGTTTCAACAAGCTGGACTTCGGCAACATCGAAGGCCTGCCGCGCCTGATTGATGCAGGCCAGTGCAACGATGCTTACTCGGCCATCATTCTGGCGGTCACGCTGGCAGAAAAACTCGGCTGCGGCGTCAACGACCTGCCCCTGTCCCTGGTGCTCTCCTGGTTTGAGCAGAAAGCGATTGTCATCCTGCTCACCCTGCTCTCTCTCGGCGTGACCAACATCGTAACCGGCCCGACGGCGCCAGGCTTCCTGACGCCGGACCTGCTGGCGGTGCTGAACGAGAAATTCGGTCTGCGTTCCGTGACCAACGTTGAAGATGATATGAAGCAACTGCTGAGCGCGTAAGGAGCGATTCATGACCATGCCAACCTCACAATGTCCGTGGCGGATGCAGGTTCATCACATCCATCAGGAGACGCCGGATGTGTGGACGCTGTCGCTGCTCTGCCACGACTACTATCCGTACCGTGCGGGCCAGTATGCGCTGGTCAGCGTTCGCAACTCGGCGGACACGCTTCGCGCCTATACGATCTCCTCCACGCCGGGCGTGAGCGAGTACATTACGCTCACTATCCGCCGCATTGATGACGGTGCAGGCTCTCAGTGGCTGACCCGTGACGTGAAGCGCGGAGATTACATCTGGCTGTCTGACGCGCAGGGGGATTTCACCTGTGACGACAAGGCAGACGATAAATTCCTGCTGCTGGCGGCGGGCTGTGGCGTAACGCCGATCATGTCGATGCGCCGCTGGCTGGCGAAGAACCGCCCGCAGGCCGACGTGCAGACAATCTTCAGCGTGCGCTCTCCGGAAGATGTGATTTTTGCCGAGGAGTGGCGTAACTATCCGGTGACGCTGGTGGCGGAACACAACGCGACCCACGGTTTTGTGCCCGGTCGCCTGAGCCGCGAGCTGCTGCAAAGCGTGCCGGACATTGCGAACCGTACCGTGATGACCTGCGGCCCGGCGCCGTACATGGATATCGTGGAGAAAGAAGTTAGAGCGCTTGGCGTGACCCGCTTCTTCAAAGAGCAGTTCTTCACGCCGGTGGCGGAAGCGGCAACCAGCGGGATTCAGTTCACCAAACTGCAGCCCGCACAGACCTTCTTTGGCCGCGTGGGCACCACGCTGCTGGAAGCGCTGGAAAGCAACAAGGTGCCGGTAGTCGCGGCCTGCCGTGCGGGCGTGTGCGGCTGCTGTAAGACGAAGGTGGTTTCCGGGGAGTACAGCGTCACCAGTACCATGACGCTGACCGACGCGGAAATTGCCGAGGGCTATGTGCTGGCATGTTCCTGTCATCCGCAGGGGGATCTGGTGCTGGCGTAATCCGCTGCGGTGCCCCCTTCTTTGCCGGGTGGCACTGCGTTTACCCAGCCTACTTTGTACAGGTTTGCTCTTCACAGGCCCGGTAAGCGCTAGCGCCACCGGGCTTTTGTTATCCTCACCGCCACGCTGGAGCTTTCCCTACCGCAAACCGCCCTGCCCCTAAAAACGCGACTGCCAGCGAGCCAATAAAGAAGTACACCAGGCTTTCAATCGCCCATGCCCCAACCTTATCGAGAGCGAACGTTTCACTCGTTCCCACCATCAGCCATGCCACGATCATCGTAAACGCCAGCACCAGCGCGGCCGGGCGCGTAAAGAGCCCGACAATAATCAGGATCGGTGCCACCACTTCGCCAATCAACACGCCGTAGGCAATAAATCCCGGCAGCCCTTTCTCTACCAGCATGCCGCTGATAAATCCCACGCCACCAAACAGCTTATGCAAACCGTGAAAAAGCATCAGCCCACCGACGGCAAGTCGTAACAAGAGTTTGCCGAGATCGTCGTACGATAGCTTTTCATTAACAGCAATTAACAATGATTTAACCATTTGAAATTATTCCTGTTTTCACTGAGACATCACCAGATTATGCCGAAGCGTGGCGCGTGAAAAGCACCTTTTAAATGGGGGGATTTGACGGGCAATACAGTGACTTTCTTCTAAGCTTGTAAGCGATATCACAAAAAGGAGACGGACAACCATGAAACAAACCGTGGCTGCATATATAGCGAAAACGCTCGAACAGGCTGGCGTAAAACGTATCTGGGGCGTGACCGGCGATTCCCTGAACGGGCTCAGCGACAGCCTGAACAAGATGAAAACCATCGAATGGATGCCGACCCGTCATGAGGAGGTCGCTGCCTTCGCCGCCGGTGCCGAAGCGCAGCTCACAGGAGAACTGGCCGTGTGTGCAGGCTCGTGCGGGCCTGGCAACCTGCATCTGATCAACGGCCTGTTCGACTGCCATCGTAACCACGTGCCGGTGCTGGCGATTGCCGCCCATATCCCCTCTTCCGAAATCGGCAGCGGCTATTTTCAGGAGACGCATCCGCAGGAGCTGTTCCGTGAATGCAGCCACTACTGTGAGCTGGTTTCATCCCCGGAGCAGATCCCGCAGGTGCTGGCGATCGCCATGCGCAAAGCCGTACTAAACCGTGGCGTTTCCGTGGTCGTTATCCCGGGAGACGTGGCGCTTAAGGCTGCACCTGAAGGGGCCAGCACCCACTGGTATCACGCCCCGCAGCCGGTGGTAACGCCAGCCGAAGAGGAGCTGAAAAAGCTGGCGCAGCTGCTGCGCTACTCCAGCAATATCGCCCTGATGTGCGGCAGCGGCTGTGCGGGCGCACATAAAGAGCTGCTGGAATTTGCCGGTAAGCTCAAAGCGCCCATCGTCCACGCCCTGCGCGGCAAAGAGCACGTCGAATACGATAACCCGTACGATGTGGGCATGACCGGGCTGATCGGTTTTTCTTCCGGCTTCCACACCATGATGAACGCCGACACGCTGATCCTGCTCGGCACCCAGTTCCCGTACCGCGCGTTCTATCCGACGGATGCCAAAATCATTCAGATTGATATCAACCCGGCCAGCATCGGCGCGCACAGCAAGGTCGATATGGCGCTGGTGGGCGACATCAAATCCACCCTTGCCGCCCTGCTGCCGCTGCTGGAAGAGAAAACCGACCGCAAATTCCTCGATAAAGCGTTGAGCGACTACCGCGACGCGCGCAAGGGGCTGGACGACCTCGCCAAACCGAGCGACAAAGCCATTCATCCGCAGTATCTGGCGCAGCAGATCAGCCATTTTGCGGACGACGACGCCATTTTTACCTGCGACGTCGGCACGCCCACCGTCTGGGCGGCGCGCTACCTGAAGATGAACGGCAAACGTCGCCTGCTCGGCTCGTTCAACCACGGCTCAATGGCCAACGCCATGCCGCAGGCGCTGGGGGCAAAAGCGACGGCACCGGAGCGTCAGGTCGTGGCGATGTGCGGCGACGGCGGGTTCAGCATGCTGATGGGGGATTTCCTGTCGGTGGTGCAGATGAAGCTTCCGCTGAAAATCGTGGTCTTTAACAATAGCGTGCTGGGCTTCGTGGCGATGGAGATGAAGGCAGGAGGCTATCTCACGGATGGCACCGAACTGCACGACACCAACTTTGCCCGCATCGCCGAAGCGTGCGGCATCACCGGTATTCGCGTGGAGAAAGCCTCAGAGGTGGATGAAGCCCTGCAGCGCGCCTTCTCCATCGACGGTCCGGTACTGGTTGACGTCGTCGTCGCCAAAGAAGAGCTGGCGATCCCGCCGCAGATCAAGCTGGAACAGGCCAAAGGTTTTAGCCTCTACATGCTGCGCGCCATCATCAGCGGGCGCGGTGACGAAGTGATCGAACTGGCAAAAACCAACTGGCTCAGGTAAAACGTTTCGCATGACCTCTTAAAATAAAGGGATGTGAAATGATTGATTTGCGTAGTGATACCGTTACCCGCCCGAGCCGCGCCATGCTCGAAGAGATGATGGCCGCCCCGGTCGGGGACGACGTCTACGGCGATGACCCGACGGTCAACGAACTGCAGCGCTATGCGGCAGAGCTGAGCGGCAAGGAGGCCGCGCTGTTCCTGCCGACCGGCACGCAGGCTAACCTGGTGGCGCTGCTCAGCCACTGCGAGCGCGGCGAAGAGTATATCGTCGGCCAGGGTGCGCATAACTACCTGTACGAAGCTGGCGGTGCGGCGGTGCTTGGCAGCATCCAGCCGCAGCCGATTGACGCCGCGCCGGACGGCTCCCTGCCGCTGGATAAAGTCGCGGCAAAAATCAAAGCTGACGATATTCACTTCGCCCGCACCCGGCTGCTCAGCCTCGAAAACACCCACAACGGTAAAGTGCTGCCGCGCGAATACCTGAAAGCAGCGTGGGAATTCACTCGCGAGCGCAGGCTCGGCCTGCACGTCGATGGCGCGCGTATCTTTAACGCCGTGGTGGAGTACGGCTGCGAGCTGAAGGACATCACCCAATATTGCGACTCGTTCACCATTTGCCTCTCGAAAGGGCTGGGCACGCCGGTGGGTTCGCTGCTGGTCGGCAGCACAGACTACATCAAGCGCGCCAACCGCTGGCGTAAAATGACCGGCGGCGGCATGCGTCAGGCGGGCATTCTGGCGGCTGCCGGACTGTACGCATTAAAAAATAACGTGGCGCGCCTCAAGGACGATCATGACAACGCCGCGTGGATGGCAACGCAGCTGCGCGAGATCGGCGCGGACGTGATGCGTCACGACACCAACATGCTTTTTGTGCGCGTGGGCGACGAGCACGCCCCTGCGCTGGGTGAATTTATGAAAGCGCGTGGCGTGCTGATCAACGCCTCCCCGGTCGTGCGCCTGGTGATGCATCTCGACGTGAGCCGCGAACAGCTGGCCGACGTGGTAAAACACTGGCAGGCGTTTTTACAGCGTTAAGGAGCATCACGTGCCGCAACGTATTCTGGTGCTTGGCGCCAGCGGATATATCGGTCAGCACCTCACGACTGCATTAAGCCAGCAGGGGCATCAGGTGCAGGCAGCGGCACGCAATACCGAGCGCCTGCAAAAGCTTGGTTTGCCTGGCGTGACCTGTCACAACGTCGATCTCAACTGGCCGAAGGAATTCCCCGCGCTGCTGGAAGGGGTCGACACGCTTTACTACCTGGTCCACAGCATGGGCGAAGGCGGGGATTTTATCGCCCACGAGCGTCAGGTGGCGATGAACGTCCGCGATGCCCTGCTGCAAACGCCGGTGAAGCAGGTGATTTTTTTAAGCTCGCTCCAGGCACCCGAACACGAGCAGTCCGACCATCTGCGCGCCCGCCAGCTGACGGCAGACACGCTGCGCGGGGCGAATATTCCCGTCACCGAACTGCGCGCCGGGATCATCGTCGGCGCGGGTTCCGCCGCCTTCGAAGTAATGCGCGATATGGTCTACAACCTGCCGGTGCTGACCCCGCCGCGCTGGGTGCGCTCGCGCACCACGCCGATTGCGCTGGAGAATTTGCTCCACTATCTGGTGGCCCTGCTGGATCACCCGGCAGAGCAACACCGCGTGCTGGAGGCGGCAGGCCCTGAAGTGCTGAGCTATCAGGAGCAGTTCGAACATTTCATGCGCGTCAGCGGACGCCGCCGCTGGCTGATCCCCATCCCCTTCCCGACCCGCTGGATTTCAGTGTGGTTTTTGAATGTGATCACCTCGGTTCCCCCGACGACTGCCAAAGCACTGATCCAGGGGCTAAAACACGATTTGCTGGCGGACGATCGCGCGCTGCGCGCATTGATCCCCCAGGCGTTGATCCGCTTTGACGACGCGGTGCGCCATACGCTGAAAGAAGAAGAGAAGCTGGTGAACTCCAGCGACTGGGGCTACGACGCGCAGGCCTTTGCCCGCTGGCGCCCCGAGTACGGCTATTACCCGAAGCAGGCGGGCTGCACGGTAAAAACCTCTGCCAGCCTTCACGCGCTGTGGGAGGTGGTGAACCAGATCGGCGGCAAAGAGCGCTATTTCTTCGGCAATATCCTCTGGCAGACGCGCGGTGCGATGGATCTGCTGGTGGGCCACCGGCTGGCGAAAGGCCGCCCGGCGCATCCGTATCTTGCGCCAGGCGATGCGGTCGACAGCTGGAAGGTGATCGTCGTCGAGCCGGAAAAACAGCTGGCGCTACTGTTCGGCATGAAGGCGCCGGGGCTGGGGCGGCTCTGCTTTACGCTCAAGGACAAAGGCGATCATCGGGAACTGGACGTTCGCGCCTGGTGGCACCCACACGGGATGCCGGGTCTGTTCTACTGGCTGTTTATGATCCCCGCCCATCTGTTTATCTTCCGGGGAATGGCAAAACGCATTGCGCAACTGGCAGAACAAAAGACGAAAATAAGTTAATAAAACCCTCTTTCTTTCACCTTTCCCATTGCAACACATCGTAATTCACGAAAGAATGCGCACGAAATTCTTTTCAACACAGTGGATTGATATGAAGGTACTGGTTACCGGGGCGACCAGCGGCTTAGGCCGAAATGCGGTCGAATTTCTGCGCAACAAGGGCATCAGCGTCAGGGCCACCGGTCGCAACGAAGCGATGGGGAAACTGCTGCAAAAAATGGGCGCGGAGTTCGTCCATGCCGACCTGACGGAGCTGGTCTCCTCGCAGGCGAAGGTGATGCTCGCCGGTATCGACACGCTGTGGCACTGCTCCAGTTTTACCTCCCCGTGGGGAACCCAGGAAGCCTTCGATCTCGCCAACGTGCGCGCCACGCGTCGTCTGGGCGAATGGGCCGTAGCCTGGGGCGTGCGTAACTTTATCCATATCTCGTCACCGTCACTCTATTTCGACTACCACCACCATCGTGACGTGCAGGAAGATTTCCGCCCTGCTCGCTTTGCCTGCGAGTTTGCCCGCAGCAAGGCGGCCAGCGAAGAGGTCATCGACCTGCTGGCGCAGTCAAACCCGCATACCCGTTTTACCGTCCTGCGCCCGCAGAGCCTCTTCGGACCGCACGACAAAGTGTTTATTCCGCGTCTGGCGCAGATGATGCACCACTACGGCAGCGTGCTGCTGCCGCGCGGCGGCGATGCGCTGGTGGACATGACCTATTACGAAAATGCCGTCCACGCCATGTGGCTGGCAAGCCAGCCGGACTGCGATAAGCTTATCTCCGGTCGCGCCTATAACATCACCAACGGTGAACCGTGCACGTTGCGCAGCGTTGTGCAGCGGCTGATTGATGAACTGCAGATCGACTGCCGTATCCGTTCCGTGCCCTACCCGATGCTGGACATGATCGCCCGCAGCATGGAGCGTTTTGGCAGTAAATCCGCCAAAGAGCCCGCGCTGACGCACTACGGCGTATCGAAGCTTAACTTTGATTTTACGCTGGATATCACGCGCGCGGAGACTGAGCTGGGGTATAAGCCGATTGTGACGCTGGATGAAGGCATTGTGCGCACGGCGGCGTGGTTACGGGATCACGGGAAGTTGCACCGGTAAGCCTCCAGCCTCATGTAGGCCGGGTAAGCGCAGCGCCACCCGGCAAAAGACAGAGTGTGCGGCCTGATGCCCTCACCCCGACCCTCTCCCACGGGGAGAGGGTGCAGACACTAAAACGGCAACCCGAGGGTTGCCGTTTGCTGTTTATAATGCCGTCCAGGCATCAGCCCATGCCAGACCTGCGCCTGGTTCATAGTATGCCGGGGAGTTGTTACACCAGCCGCTGTACGGGAACGGTTTGCACTGGAACAGTTTACCGTGGTTGTTCACGATATCACCTGCGTTGTACTTGCTGTTCGCGCTCCACGCCTGGTAAGCACCTTCGTCACCTGATGGCGTTGCCGCTTTCGCTTTCACGTTCAGCAGGTAAGTGGTGGTATTGGTCAGCTCGCCATCGCTGACGGTCAGGCTGATTTCAATCTGCTGCGCCGTTGCGGACTCAGGCGCCTTGAAGGTCACCACCGCTTTGTCTTCACCGGTCACGGTCTGACCATCCTGAGAACGCCAGGTGTAGGTCAGCTTGTTGCCGTCCGCGTCGGTAGAGCCTTCCGCGCTCAGGGACACCTGCGCGCCCGCTTCAACGGCACCGATTGGACCCGCAATCTGCGCAACCGGCGCGTGGTTCACCGCAACAGGTTCAGCCGGGGTTTCATCCGGCGTTGGCGCTGGAGCTGGTGCCGGCGTTTCATCTTCTGAAGGCGTTGGCGTTGGCGCTGGCGTTACCGGGGTTTCGTCCGGCGTTACGGCAGAGCCGTCATCGTTCACGATATTGACGTTATAGAACTTCTGCACGCACTTGGTATAGTCGCCGTCTTTGAACGCGCTGAACGGCGTCTGGTAGCCCACCAGCTGGCACGAGTAGGTCTTACCGTCTGGCGTATCCGCGCTCCATCCCCAGTCCTGCTCCCAGTAGATCTTCAGGGCGCCGGCACCGTATTCGTCGAACTGCTTCATGTTGGCGCAGCCCAGCACTTCATTGGCCGGAACAGGCACTTTCAGGTAGTTCGCGAACTCTTTGTAGTACTTGATACGGTTCTGAGACTGAGCAATTTCAGTCGGGCCGCCGCACTCTACGCCGCCGTTGATGATCTGGGTGGTCACGCCGAAGCCCGGTACCAGACCGTTGGCTTTATCATGATCGTTCGGCTGCCACGTGCCGTCGATAACCTGCAGCATGCTTGGTTTTGGCGGCTGCGGGTAGGCGAAGAAGAAGATCGCGCTCGCCAGGTTCAGCCAGGTATCCGCCACCAGCTCAGGTTTATCCAGCAGGGTACGCACGTCGCCGTACATTGCTTCGGAGAACGGACCGTAGTTGTAGTTGTAGGACAGCTGCTTCGCGCCGCGACCGAAGTAGCTCAGGAAGTCGCCGTCTTTATCCTTACCGCACGGCCAGGTCTGGCCCTGCCATACTTTCGGGTCACATTCGCCGTTATAGCCGCCCTTCTGCCCTTCGCTCCAGCCCATTTCACGCACGTGGACCAGCGCCTGACGCCACTCGGCTTCCGGACGCCAGCTTTCGTGACCGCCGGTTTCCTGGGCAAAGTGGGCAAACATGGTGGCCAGCTCTTTGCGGCAGATCGCATCGCTGTCGCGACCGTCGTTATAGGTCTTACACAGCGCCGGGAATTTACCTACGGCTTTCAGGAAGTTGCTGTAGGTATAGGCCTGAGCGCGCAGCGGGAAGAGATAATCCCAGTCGCTGGCCTTCACGATCCCTTCCACGCGCTTAACGTTGTCCGGGTTCGCCGCACGGCCTGGCTCAATCATTTCGACCTGCGCGTTATCAAGGGTCTGAATCGTCTCTTTAACGGAGGTCATCAGCGGGAAGTTAGTGAGCTCCTGCTCTTTCTTCGCCAGATCGCTGGCTTTCATGGTGTACGGCTCGCCGGTGGTCGCCTGCAAAGAGGCAGCCTGCGCCATAAAAGGTGCTACGCATGCGCCGGCAACGAGTACACTCAGTAACGTCCTTTTATTCATTTCAGTATTCCTGTTAATTAAAGTTAAAGTTAAATCCCGGCTTATGTATTAATCCATTAATAAATAAACCATAGACAGCTGTTTTCACTTTTCGAAGAACACCCTGAGGAACTCTTCAAAAATAAAAAACTTTAATAGCGTGCAGCTAATTTCAACTGCTGATATTTCGCCCAAACTTTATGGGCATATTTCATCCGCTGCGGATAGTTCTCTTTTTTCAATCCGGCGTTATAGGCACCTACCGCTTCCCAGTTATATCCGTACACCTTAATCATCCCGGACAAGATGGAAGCGCCGACCATAATGGAGGTGCAGGGCTCGGTCATCAGCCGGTATTCGTCAATTCCTTGCCTTTCCAGCGCAGTAAAGTGAGTGCTATTAATTTGCATTAGCCCGACATCACGCGTGCCGTCATGATTTTGCCCAACCGCATACGGATTCATACCGGATTCAACGTTGGCTATGGCATACAATAAATAAGGATCGACATGATAATAATGTGCGGCTCTGTCCCAACAGTTTGCCAGTGCGCTTTGGCTTATTATCAATAACAACAACATTAACTTTTTCATTTTCACCTGCTGTAAGCGTCGGTTATTTCTCCTTAGCAACATCCTGTAAAATGAATTTTGAATCACTCACCACCCCGTCGGGGATGGTGAGTGTTTACCGGACCAGATTATTTGCAGTCGGTTGATGGACCTTCTTTCACCCAGACATCGCTGTTAGCCGGGTTATCACCACGTGTCCACCATTTGGCACGGTATACGTTGCCCTGGTAGGTGGTGGTTTCGCCGCCGTTATAAACGAGGTCAGAACGCCAGTTCATCTTCACGTTGCTGACCAGCTCCCACGCATCCACACCGAAGCCAGGCTGGTTGCCCTGGGTCCAGTACTTCGCTTTCCACACCAGATGATCGAAGCTTACGGTATCGCCATTGTTGTAGATTTTGCTGGCATCCCACGCGGCATATTTGCTGGCGTTAGCATCGACAGGCGCGTCGCAGCTACCGGTTGCAGTGCCTTCCTCGGATGGCGGAGTCACGTCATCAGCCGGAGGGGTAACCTCGTCAGAAGGTGGGGTAACCTCATCAGCCGGTGGCGTAACGTCAGCCGGTTTCGGATTCACTGTCACCTGTACGTTAGACTGCACGCTGGTTTTACCGTCGCCTACCACTACGCTCAGGGTGTAGGTAGAGGTTGCGGTCACTTCTGGCGCAGTGATGGTCACGTTCGCGGTATCAGTACCGGTCGCGTGCATATCCGCCGGAACGCTCCAGGCGTAAGTCAGAGCATCACCGTCTGGATCGGCAGCCTGCGCGTGCAGAGCGTAGGTTTCACCGGCCTGCAGCGTCACCGCTTCCATGGCGTTCACCACGGGTGCCTGGTTCGCTTTCGGCGCTTTGTTCACAACCTGCACGTCAATCGCGTTGCTAAGCCCTTTTGCATCCGTTACCGTCAGGCGGAACGCCATGGTCTGGTCGCTGGTCGCTGCCGCAACGTTGAAGGTTGCTTTCGCTTTGGTGCTGTTGGTGAGGGCCACCGATGGACCAGAGATCTGGGTCCATTTGTAGGTGATCGCATCGCCGTCTGGATCGCTGGAAGCAGAGCCATCAAGCGTGACGGTTGCCGGGCCAGAGACGTTCTGATCGGCAGATGACGCGATTGGCGCGTGGTTAGTGACCACCGGTTCAACCGGAGTCGAGCCGCCCAGCAGGCTTTCGTTCATCGCATTCAGAATGTCGCCGTTGTCAGAGTCAATAGACCAGGAGAACAGACCGCCCAGGTGGTTGGCCAGAACGTATTTGCCTTTTGCCGCAGCGGAGCGCGCATCCTCGTAAGAGATCAGGTCGCCGGTTGACTTGTTGAAGACGTAAGGCGCTTCTGCGTCAGCGTCATAACCGTATTCCCAGCCTGGCTTGCCTTTGTACTCGTTCACAATTTGACGGTAATCCACCACGCCCGGTTCCCAGGTACCTTTCACCGGACCCGTTGCGGTACCGGTGAACGGATTGTTGCCCGTCTGGCCGTGTACGCCGGTCCAGCCGCGACCGTACATGCCCGCACCCACCACAATTTTGCCAGGCTGTACGCCCTGCTGCAGCAGCGCGTTCACGCCGTTTTCGGTGGTGTAGTCCGTGTCAGGACGCCATGCCGGCGCGTGCAGCGCCGCCTGATGGCCCAGAACCGTGTTGCTCCACGCGCCGTAGAAGTCGTAGCTCATCAGGAAGATATGATCGAGATACTGCTGTGCCGTGGTGTAGTCCACATCTTCAATCTTATCTTTACCGGAACCAATCGCCGTGGTCAGTTCGTAGGTACGGCCGGTTTGTGCAGAAAGCTCATCCATCATTGCGCGCAGGTCGTGCATCAGCGCAGTGTAGGTTGCCTTATCCTGCTGCGGGTTACCCAATGCTGCGTTCTCACCGCCGCCGCCCGGGAATTCCCAGTCGATATCCACGCCGTCAAAGAACTTCCAGGTCTGCAGGAACTCTTTCACGGAGGAGACGAAGCGTGCGCGAATGGCCGGATCGTTCATCTGATAGAACGGGTCTGACAGGGTCCAGCCGCCGATAGACGGCAGTACCTTCAGGCCCGGGTGGGCTTTTTTCAGCGCCATCAGTTGACCAAAGTTACCTTTGTACGGGTCATCCCATCCGGAGACACCGGCCTGCGGTTTTTGCAGAGCAGCCCAGGGGTCGTGGATAGCCACAGTGTAGTCCTGACGGCCGTTACAGGCGCGTTTCAGGGCTTCAAAGCTGTTGCCGCCCTCAATGGATTTCAGGCTGTCGTTGATACCGTCGCCGCCGCAGATGGGAATGAAGCCGTACAGAATGTGGTTCAGGTTAGCCGCAGGGATTTTATCCACCGGGAAGTTGCGGCCATACACGCCCCACTCAGGGAAGTAGGCGCCGACCACTTTATCGGTATGCTGCGCGAAGGTTTTGTTGTTTTCCTGCATCGGCGCGTTCAGCGGCAGCAGGTGGCTACCGTCGGTGTCCGCAACGATAATCAGCTTGCTGGCGCTTTTGGTGCAGCCGCTGGCATTACAGAGTTCCACTTGCTCCTGGTAGCGTCCGCCTTTTTTCACTTTGAAGGTCGCAGAGCCAGATGCGCTGCCCGCGCCGGACCAGACGGTCTGGCCGTCCAGCAAGACTTTGGCAGAGGTTGGCGCGTCGCCGCTCCAGACGTTCCACTCAACCTTCACATCCACACCGTCAGGGTGAACTTTAACGAGGCTGTTATAGTCCTGTGCCGCCTGATCGACTTCTACAAGCGCAAATTTATCATTGCCGCTGCTAATAGACGGAGTGCCTGGCGCCGCTGCAAATGCAGAGCTGGTAGCCGCTGCAATAAAGAGCGCCAGATATTTAGGCTTCATAAATTTCATTTTTATTTCCTGATAAATTTATTCGTAACGTTAATAAACCATGCCTTCCTTGAGAACATGGATTTGTTTTGCATAATGCGTATTAAACCAACCTGACAACCGTGAAAAAAAGTTTTGCTGCGTTGTATTCCTCCATAAAAAGATACAAGCCCAAATTCCGTGTAGCTTATATCTTTTACGATACACTGAGCGCAAAGAGACATCCTTCTCTTCCACCGTCAAAAAAACTTATAAAAAAACTTGACCTGTATATTTAAAATATGAAAGCAAACTGCTGTCCAATAAACACGACTATTCCAGCAAATGACAGATAGGGTCCGAAAGAAATAGTGAGGTTATTTTTATTTAAATTATTTAACGCGAAATAGCCCGCGATACCGCTCAACGCTGCGGCAAGTTCAATTGAAGGCAGCGCCTGCCAGCCGCACCAGGCGCCTAAGGCCGCCAGCAGCTTAAAATCGCCGTAGCCCAGCCCTTCCCGCCCGGTCAGCAGGCGAAAGGCCCAGTAGAGCAGCCAGAGCGACAGATAGCCCGCTACCGCACCGAACAGCGCGTCCTGCAACGGCAATCTGTGGTCAAATGCATGGAGTAAGAGACCTGCCCACAACAGCGGTTGGGTCAGGCAGTCCGGGAGAAGCTGATGCTGCCAGTCGATCATCGCCAGAGGCAGTAAAAACAGCGCGAATAACCACAGCGAAAACAACCCCTGAACGTCCGGCATGCACCAGGCCGTAACGCCAAAAAACAGCGCCGAGAAAAATTCGATCAAAAATAACCGCAGCGGGATGGTCGTGCCGCACTGGTGGCAGCGTCCCCGTAATAACAGCCAGCTGACCAGGGGGATATTTTCCCATGCAGCAAGCGTGTGCTGGCACACCGGACAGTGCGAGGCAGGAAAGAGCAGATTGCCGCTTCCCTCTTCATCCATCACGATCCCCGGCAGGCGCTCGGCAACAACGCCAAGAAAACTGCCCATAATCCCGCCCAGGATCGCACTCATTATCGGAAAACTAACCGGGCAGGCCTCCCGGATCAGCGAGAAGGTATTCATGCGTTTTTTGCCCAGGTGAGCTGCACCTGCGCTTTTACATCGCTGAGATGGTCAACCGGCGTGAGGTTTATTTTTTGCAATCTGACGCCGGAGGTTTGATTAATTTCGCGCAGCCAGTTTTTTAATTCATAAACATTTACCCGATTAACCACAAACGATAAAGTTTGTCCCTCCTGGCGCACGTCCGCCAGCGACAGGTTAATTTCATGGGCGCTTTTCTCGACCACCGTGCGTGGATTATCCGTTTTGACTAACTGAACCTGAAGATGATTTTTATCAATTTCATTACGCATCCAGTTAAGCGTCTCTTTTTGTCTTTTAAGCGTCGATTTACTATTTTGAATCATATTATCCAAAGGGATGACTCCTGCGTAATACACCGCGGCCCCAAGCAGGGCAACGATGCAGAGTTTTAAAATAACTTTCTCCCGGGCGCTGTAGTTCTGGTAGCGTGTTTTCAGCTGCGCGATTCGCTCTTTCATTTATGTTTCCCTGCGATCATGGCGGTATAGGGTTCGGTGGTTGAAACAGGCTGTAAGGTAAAATCGAAATTCTCACGGGTCTGATTAACAAACGCCTGCAACGCGGGCTGGTTTTGCGCGCTGACGCTCAGCGTCAGCGTGTTTTGCTGCGCATCGTATTCCAGCAGATCGATTTCCATCGCAGGCACTGACTGCCGGGCGGCCGCCAGCTCGTCCAGCTGAAGGAAGATCCCCTTACTCTGTTTTTTGACGTTCTGACCAAAGTGATATTTGATATTGGTCTGGTGACGCATGCTGGGGAAATGGTGCTTATACACCTGGAGGATCTCCTCCTGTATCTGGTTTTCCTGCTGCACCAGCATCCAGGCCATTGCAATGCGCGGCCCCAGCAGCAGGCCAACGGACAGCAGGCCCGCAATCGCTACTGCGGCTTTCATGCTTTTCGCGACGCGCCCGTTACCGGCCTTAAGGCTGAATTCACCGTGAAGCAGATTCACGCGACAGGCCTGCCACTGCGTCTGGATCAGCACCAGCGGATGCTGCCAGGGCTGGGCAATGTCGACGTCCACACCAGCAGGCGCTTCGCCGTAACAGCACACCTCCCCCTCTCCGGCCTTCTGCATCAGAAGCGGCAGCAGGCTCGCTTCCATTTCGCTGGCAACATGCGGTGATAAACGTAGCCAGTAGCCGTCGTCCTGAGCGACAAGAGTACTTCCGCCAGCCGTCACCGGCAGCAGCCAGGCATCCGGCAGCACCTGGATCACTTTTAACCCCGCCTCCTGACAGCGGTTTAACCACACGCGCAGCAGTTCGGCATCAATCGCCACCGCATCGACTTCGGCACCCTTTTTGTGAAGCACCGTCCAGTGAAGATTATCCACCTCGCCAATCAGCGTCTCCTCGGCCATCCACGAGAATGCCGTCGCCTGAGAGGCGACTTTCTTCGGCAGCGTAAAATGGCGGAAGATCATGCTGCTGGCGGGCAGCAGCAGACAAACACGGGCCGCCAGTGGATGGTCCGCCAGCGCGTCCAGGCTCTCCAGCGTCTCAACCTGCTGGCTGCCGGAGACACACCCCATTATTTTCCCGCCCTCGCGGTTATCGGGACGAACAAAAAGTACCTGTTTCATAGCGATCTACTTTTCTTATTCAATCATTCGGTAACGACGTTGCCACGTCACGATCTCACCGGCCTCGTTATTGACCTGAAGCTGGCTAACCACGCGAAGCGTTAATTCATCGGTATTGCCGGTATAGTTCACGCGGAAATACCGGCTGCTGATGGAGAGAAGCTCAGCCACCTGTGGGAGATCGTCTTTCAACTGCGGGAAGGTCTGCTCCAGCGCTTTGCTGAAGGTTTCCATATTTTCCCAGCCGGTTTCTGGACGCGAATCAATCAGGCGAACGGCATCATCTTCCGTTAATTTTCCGGGGAACAGCGCGGCCAGTAAGGCGGCCTGTTCCGGTTTCAGGGTGTTCACATCCACCTTGCTGGCAGAGTCCGGCAGCGCGCAGAGCAGCTTGCTCACCTTCGGGTATGCCGCTACCGGGAACGCGGGCAGCTGTTTGATCTCCGCAATGGTGCGCATCATCTGGTTCGCGGGCTGTCGGGCGGGCAAGACGCCCGCCCAGGCATCGCTCTCTGCACCGTCTTTGGCCGTCGTCGCGTCGCCATCGAGATAGTCCACCAGCTGTTGATACACCTCTTCTGCCGTAGTGTGGCTGATGCCGCTTTCCGTCAGGATCTGTTCGACAATCTGCTCGTTGCGCGGTTTTTCCGGCACGGCGGGCGCGTTTTGCCCCTGTGGTATTTTCTCTGCGGCCAGCAGGTTATTGACGTTAAAGCAGTCCTGCGCGTCTTCCACCTGGCTGACCACCGTGTAATCTTCGCCCCGCGTCTCCAGCGGCTGGTGCCAGTCGCCGTCCAGGTTCAGAGCCTTGTTTTCACCGGTGGCGTCGGTCTGCAGGCGGTCCTTCACCACCTTCTCCTGCGCCTGCATCGCCCAGCGCAACTGCTGCTGGCTGACCTGATAATGGGTTTTCTGCAGATTGCGACAGAACTGCTGGCTAATTTTGGCGGCCAGCGCCGACATCATGACCAGCAGGATCAGCACCACCAGCAGCGCTACCCCTTTCTGTTTACGTAATGCACTCATGATTTTGCTTCCGGTGCCGGCAACGGCGCAGGCGCGGTCTCTGGCGCAGCGGCGGGCGCTTGCGCCGCCGCTTCAGGCATATCGCCCGGGGTCGTAAAGACCCAGCGCCAGGTATCGCCGTTTTCCATGGTCAGCGTCAGCTCCACGCCGTCCGGCAGATGCGCCGGGTCGCTCCAGCTTTTCTGCCAGCCCTGACGGTAAAAACGCCACTGCAGCGATTTCACCTCACTGACAATCGGCACTTCATCGGGCTTCGCGTCCACCGGGCCATCAATCACCGGCCAGACGTCGCGATACAGACGCCCCTCTTCCAGGCGCCAGCGCACACGCTCCAGCTGGATCGTTCCGCTCACGCCATTCAGCATGGTCAGCTCAAGCGCATCATCCACCTGACGAAACAGATCCGGCTCGTTACGCGGGGCGCGCGCCTGCAGCTGGTAGAAATCGCGCTCCATCAGATTCCAGGCCCGCTGCAGCTGATTGAGCTTCGCGGCGCTGGCGTCGGTTGCCGAACTGGTGCGCATTGCGCCGTCCAGAATTTGCCAGGCCAGGGTGCTGATCACCGCGAAAATGGTCAGGGCAATCATGATCTCCAGCAGGGTAAACCCGCGCTGGCGTCGCGTTTTTTTCACTTGCTCTCTCCCGGCGGAACGATTTGCAAAGCGATAACCGGCTGGCTGTCGTCCCCTTCCGCGTAGACGCGAATGGCGTTCGCCCAGCCGTTGTCGGCGGTTTTCACCCGCTGCTTGCGCCAGTTCCAGCTGCGCCCGCCCATGATTTCCGTCCCCTGCGTCTCGGCGTCCGGGAAGTCGGTTTTCGTGAGCTGCGCTTCCGCCAGCTGATTTTCCGCCACCCAGCTGGCCTGCAGCGTGTCGGCCAGGCCGTGAGTGAAACGCACGTTCAGGGAGACCGAATTCATCAGCGCCAGCGCGGCGGTGGAGAAGATCACCAGCGCGACCATCACCTCCAGCAGCGTCATCCCCTTTTGCTTTTTGCCGTTAGCCATCGTTCTCTACCGATACAGGCGCAGCGCCTTGCGACACCACGCGGAAATGGTGCTGTTTGTCATAGCTTTGCAGCGTCAGCGTGAAGCGGCTGATTTCGCCGTCCGGTAAAAAGAGCACCTGCGGATCGGCGCTTACCGTGGCGGCAAGGCGCTGGGGCGAAAGCGAAACGTGCATCTCTTCCGGGAAATCGCCTTTGGTGGTAATACGCCCGGCGGATAACGGCACCCAGTGACGTTCGCCGTTTTTATCCTCGAGCGTCACCAGCTGATAATTATCCGTCGTGATGACCAGCCCGACGATATTTCCGTCCATCACCGCACGGTCTGAACCATAATCAACGAGGGCTTTTAATTGCTGGCCAAATATATCCGCACCGCTGCGTGAAGGTATTGTTGACACCACCATCATGGCGCAGCTGGCAAATATCACCAGCGCCAGAATAATTTCCAGCAACGTAAAGCCGCGTTGTTTATTCATTATTTCTCTTTCTTATCCAGAGACCAGTTCGTAATATCATCGGCGGTATTGGCTTCACCGTCCGGACCGGCGGAGAAGACGTCGACCGCGCCGTGTTCGCCCGGGCTAACCAGAATATAATCTCCGCCCCACGGGTCCTGCGGCAGGCGACGGATATAGCCATCAGCACGGTAGCCGTTCGGGATTGGCGCGATTTCAGGCTTGGTTACCAGCGCCTGTAAACCCTGCTCGGTTGTCGGGTAGCGGTGGTTATCCAGCTTATACATATCCAGCGAACCTTCGAGCGCGACAATATCGCTGGTTGCTTTTTGCGTATCTGCTTTTTCTTTATTGCCCATTAAGTTTGGCACCACCATGCTCGCCAGTACGCCGAGAATAACAATGACCACCATTAATTCGAGCAAGGTGAAACCCGCCTGACGCGCCAGGTTTTTACGTTTTAAAGCCATGATTTAACCTACCATATTATTAAGTTGCAGAAGCGGTTGTAATATTGACAGCACGATGAATAAAACAATCGTCGCCATGGATACCACCAGCGCCGGTTCAAATACCGACAGCGTTAATGTAATTCGATGCTGCAATGCCGATTCCTGGTTTTCCGCCGCGCGGTCCATTAAATTGCCTAATTCTCCGCTCTCTTCGCCGGAGGCAATCATATACAGCATGGTTGGCGGGAATAATTTCGCCTGTTCCAGCGCGGCATAGAGCGATGCCCCCTGGCGCACGGTATCCGCCGCCTGCTCCAGCACCTGCCGGGCATAGAGGTTTTCGATACCGTCCATCGCGATATACATCCCCTCCAGCAGCGGCACGCTGCTGGCCTGCAAAATGCTCAGGGTACGGATGTAGCGGGCGCTGTTGATAGCGCACACCAGCTTTTTAATCGGCGAGCCGTTCACCAGCCAGCTGTGCCAGCGAAAACGGTTTTTGGCGTTTCTCAGCCAGGTCTTAAAGCCGACAAACCCGCCGCCGAGGATCCCTACGATGTAGATCCCGTACGCCTGCAGAAAATCACTCACCGCAATCAGCGTGCTGGTGGTGATCGGCAGCTGCTGCTTCATGTGGGTGAACTGCTCGATCACCTGCGGCACCACCGCCACCAGCAGAATGCTGATGACCGCGATGGCGACCACGGTCAGGGTAATCGGGTAGACCATCGCCTGCGTCAGCTTGCTTTTCATCTTCTGGCGCTGCTCGTTGTACTCCGCCAGCTTCTCCAGCACGTCGCCCAGGTGGCCGGTTTTTTCGCCGGCCATCACCAGGGTGCAGTAGAGCTTGTCGAAGGTGCGCGGGAACTGGCTAAACGCGTCGAACAGCGTGTGGCCTTCCACTACTTTCTCGCGGATCTCCACCACCATCGCCGCCAGCTTTTTGTCCTCCGTCTGCTTCGAGATAGCCTTCAGGGCGCTTTCCAGCGGCAGCGCGGCGTTGACCAGCGTCGAAAGCTGGCGGGTAAACATCGACAGCACCGGCGTGGAGAGCTTTGCGCCGGTTTTCGCTTTACCGGACGCCGCCGCCTCACGGGTTTCGTTGATGCTGACGGGCATCAGCTTTTGCTCGCGAAGCCACTGGCGAACCTGCTTTTTCCCCTCGGCCTGCAGCGTGCCGCGCTGGGTTTTCCCCGCGCCGTCCGTTGCGGTCCAGGCGTAGAAGGCCATTACGCATCCCCCCCACGCTCGGCGGTGACGCGCATCACCTCTTCCAGCGAGGTCACGCCGCTAATCACCTTCAGCAGCCCGTTTTCACGCAGGCTGTAAGCCTGCTTAAAGAGCTGCGTCTCGATAGACATTTCGTCCTTATCTTCATGAATGGCGCGGCGCATGGTGCTGTCCACCACCAGGAACTCATGAATACCGGCCCGGCCCTGATAGCCGCTCTGGCGGCAGTGTTCACAGCCCACCGCGCGGTAGATTGCTTTTGGCGGCGCGTCCATAAAGCTGAACAGCGCTTTTTCATTGGCATCCAGCGGACTGGTGGTCCGGCAGTGCGTACACAGCCGACGCACCAGACGCTGGGCAATGACACCGAGCAACGATGAACCGATTAAAAAGGATTCCAGCCCCATATCCCGCAGGCGAGTTATCGCCCCTGCGGCGCTGTTGGTGTGCAGCGTAGACATGACCAGGTGACCGGTAAGCGACGCCTGCACCGCAATTTGCGCGGTCTCACCGTCACGAATTTCCCCGATCATCACCACGTCCGGGTCCTGACGCAGAATGGCGCGCAGCCCGCGGGCAAAGGTCATGTCCACGCGCGGGTTAACCTGCGTCTGCCCCACCCCTTCCAGCTCGTATTCAATCGGGTCTTCAACGGTCAGAATGTTGCGTTCGTGACCGTTCAGCGCCGAAAGAATGGCGTACAGGGTGGTACTTTTACCGGAGCCTGTCGGCCCGGTGACCAGGATAATGCCGTGCGGACGGTCAATCAGCCCTTTCAGCTTCTCCAGCTCTTCATCAATCAGGCCCAGCTTGTTGATGTCAGGCTTAAGATTGCTTTTATCGAGCAGACGCATCACCACGCGCTCGCCGTACTGGGACGGAATGGTCGAGACGCGCACGTCGATCGCCTTGCGACCAATGCGCAGGGAGATACGGCCATCCTGCGGCAGGCGCTTCTCGGCGATGTCGAGTTTTGACATGACCTTGATGCGCGATACCAGCAGCGGCGCGAGCTTGCGCGCAGGCTGCAGCACCGGGCGCAGCACGCCGTCAACGCGGAAGCGAATGCTCAGCGTGCGCTCGAAGGTTTCGATATGAATATCCGACGCGCCGTCCTTCACCGCCTCGCCGAGAATGGCGTTGATCAGGCGGATTACCGGCGAGTTTTCGTCGTTATCGAGCAGATCTTCGTTATCCGGGATCTCCTCGGTTAACGCCATCAGGTCGATATCGGCGTCCATATCGTCCACCAGCTGCTGCGAGACGCCGCTGCTCTGCTGCCAGATTTTGGCCAGCATCTCGTCAAACGCTTCCGGCGTGAGGGTGACCGGGACGAACGCGCGTCCCAGCACCCGGCGCACTTCCAGCAGTGCAAATGCCGGGGTGTCATCACGGATATAGACGTCATTGTTATAAAATAAAACGCCGTTATCTTTTGCGTAGCTGCTGCTACACAGTGTTTTACTCAGTTCGTCCACGTTGCCCCTCCGCCTTACTCTTTAAACGGATTGCGTGTCGCGCTGGTTTTCACCGGTGCGGCATGGGTGGCCGTCTTAGTGTCGGCAGACGGAAACGCGGGCAGAATGGCGTTATCCGCTGGCTCAATAATGCCGAGCTTTTTCTCCTCCACGCGCTGCATCTGGCGAACGCGGATCTGGTCATATTTCTCTTTCGACGCGGCACTGTAGTTGTCGTCGTCACGCAGGACGGTGGTATGGATAAACACCATCAGGTTGCGTTTCGACGTGTCCTGCGAGGTGTAGCGGAACAGCTGGCCCACCAGCGGGATATCGCCGAGCAGCGGCACTTTGGAAACCGACTGCTTGGTGACGTTTTCCATCAGGCCGCCGAGCACCACCGTCTGGCCACTGTGGACCATCACTTCGTTATTAATGGTGCGAGTGTTGAAGGTCGGGCCGAGGCTGGCGTCTTCCGTCGCGCTGTTGTCTACGCTGGAGACTTCCTGCTCAATCTTCAGGTGGATCATGTCACCGTCGTTAATCTGCGGCACAATTTTCAGCTTGGTACCGACGGTCTTACGCTCAACGGAATTGAAGACGTTGTCGCCGCTGGTGGTCTGCGAACCGGCAAGGACCGGCACGTCCTGGCCCACGTTAAACGACGCTTCTTTGTTATCCAGCGTGACTACGCTCGGCGTGGAGAGAATGTCGTTTTTACCGTCGGTGGAGAGCGCGGTCATCAGGGCGCCGAAGTCGCCGTTGAAGAAACCGGTCGCCAGGCCGGTAAAGCTTGCCCCCTTCATGGTGCCGTTTTTAATCTGGCTGATAGGCAGGCCGGTTGAGCCGAACTGCACGCCGCCGTGCTTGCTGGTCCACTGCACGCCGAGATCCAGGCCGTTACCGTCCTGCACTTCAGCAATGATCGCTTCCACCAGCACCTGCGGACGGCGGATGTCGAGCTTGTCGATCACTTTCTCAAGCGAGTTCATCACGTTAGGCTGCGCGGTGATCACCAGCGAGTTGGTTGATTCGTCGGCGGTAATATTCAGATCCGTCGAGGCGCTCGCGGTTTTCGCTTTTGCGACACCCGGCTTGTCCTTCAGCTGTTCGCCAATCCCGGTCAGCACCGGCACCACCTTCGTGGCGCTGGCATATTTGAGGTAGAAGACGCGGGTATTCCCCTCGTTGTTCTGCTCGCGATCCAGCTGATGGATCAGAGAGCGGGTACGCATGCGCGCATCTTCCGAACCGCTGATCACCAGGCTGTTGGTCTCGTCATCCGCTACCACCTTGGTGGCGAGCTGCGGCGCGTTCTGCCCCTTCTGCTCTTCGTTGTTGAGGTTGTTCAACATGTCGGAGAGCTCTTTGGCGGACGCAAAGCGCAGCGGCACGATTTCGCGACGCTGAATGCCGTCTCTGTCGACGCGCTGCACCAGATCCACCAGGCGATTCACCACCGAGGCTTTCCCGGTTAACAGCAGGACGTTCGACGGCTCAAAATGCACCACGTTACCGATACCGGTGGCATCGTTCAGCTGGCGCAGCAGCGGCGCCAGCTCACGCACCGGCACGTTTTCCATGCGCACGACGCGGGTGATGATCTCATCGCCTTTGCCCGGATTTTTGCTGTCTGCCAGCGGGGCCCCGGCGGTGCGGGCTACGCTTGAGCGCACCACTTTGACCATGCCGTTGTCCATCGGGATCACCGACAGACCGTACAGGTCCAGCACGCTCAGGAAGAACTGGTAATACTCATCTTCCGTCAGCACGTTATAGGTTCTGACCGACACCGTACCCTGAACGGACGGGTCGACGAGAATGGTTTTGTTAAGATTGCGGCCTACCGTATCGATAAACTCGCGGATATCGGTATTTTTAAAGCTCGCGCTAAAGTTGGCTGCAAGCAGCGAACTGGAATATAACGACAATGCGGTCAGCGCCACGCACGCCCAAGGAAATTTCTTCATGTCTGTACACTTGTTAGTTGTTTAGAACATTAACCCGAATATTTTCAAGGTGAGCGTGACGTCTGACGACGACCTCCGCTTCTTTCATTTTCGACCAGTTGGCAATAATACTTTTTGCCTTTGCTTCATCGGTCATATCGACAGAGTTGACTTTCACAGCCACGTCGCCTTTTTCCAGCCCGGAATGGCTGAAGAACGCTGAGGCATTCCTTGGATTGATGTTGTAGCCTTCCAGTTGGCCTTTTTCGATTACCGGTTTTAACACCAGATAATCATCCAGATGCACGCTTTCCGCGCCTGCATCTTTCGTCGATTTGGTTACCGGGCCGCTATCAACGCCGCCCTTAAAATAGTCAGGCTTATTTAACGCCAGTACCTGCGTAGCACCTTCGTAATTAACCACCACATTGTCTTTGTTAATTTCCTGAATAAAAGCATCGTTAAAACCGGTCAGCGGCTCGCCTTCACGATAGCTGCGCTGGCCTGCCGGGGTTTTAATCACCGCAAAGGAGAGCCAGGCATCGTCACTGCTGACAATTCCTTCAATTTCCGCTGCCAGCGGGGCTTTCGCGGCAGCCGGTAAGTTATCCTGACGCACCGCAGCCGTGAACAGAGTAAATGTCTTTTCTTCACGACGATTTTTCAGCGGCTGTTCATCAGACTTAGCCAACTTATTCGTAACTTTTTTATAATCTTTAAACGTCAGATAGCCTTGCTGGCCGCAAAAAATTAACAGCACAAACATAATACAAGGCGTTATCCACCGTGACAGAAATGAGAACCTCATTTTTCATCTGGCCTTTAGCAAAGCGGAAATAAGCAGCGTCGGGCTGCGCCAATATGTGTGAAAAATAGTAATTAACTGCCGTAAATACGACCATCGACTTCGCCATTAACTTTAATAAAAAAAACTATTGACCAAATAAAATCGGGATGTTAGGTCATTGCAACTGGATATTTTTACCCTGTGCGCAAATTGACCACCCTGTGGCGTTGCTTTACTTTCTCGTCCTGTTGCTATTCCTAATCAGAGACGGTAAGTCGTTATGTATCAGAGCCACTTTAAATTTAAACAACCGCCATTCAGAACAATCACGGGTTTCTCCGGCGATTTTCTGGTGCCTTATCATCAGGACGTATTCAACCTGCTGAAAGAGAAAAGCCAGGTGGCGGGAATTATCGGGCTCTTTTGCAACGACGCATCGCTGCTGGGCCACTTCAGCGATGCGCTGAAGGCCAGCCTTCCTGGCGCCATTGCCATCAACGCGTTTCCTAAGCTGAGTGCCAGTAGCCTGCTGTACAAGCTCAACCCGGGAACGAAAGAGAGCAAGAGCCGCATTCAGGCGGTGGATGCCGTGCTGCATCAGTGGCAGGGCGGAAAAAACCGCAGCAAAACCCTCGTCATCCGTCACGCGGAAGCGATGAAGGAGACCTGCCGTGAAGTGCTGGGGATGTTGCTTACGCGTGCTCAGGAGCTGGAGTTCCGTCTGTCCATCGTGCTGATGGGCAGCGCGGAGCAGGAAGCCGCCCTCTTACACCCATCTGAACTTTGCGAATATGCCCATACCCGTCATACATTGCGTCCCCTGACCTGCCGGGAATTTCTCAGCTATGTGCAGGCGCAGTGTGAAGAACACGGGTGCGAGAATTCGCCGCTAACCCCGGCGCGCGTGCGCAAGATGCACGCGCTGACCAAAGGCAACATCAGCAAACTGAATGAACTGGCGCACCTGTCAATGCTCGCGGCCTGGACCGAACGTGCAGCGCAGGTCAGCCCGCGTCATTTACGCCTGGCGGCAGGCGAGATCCTCCCGGCGAAAAAACACGGTAAGCGCCTGGCGACCGTGGGATTGTTCGCCTCGGTTCTGTTCGCCGCCTGCGGATGGTATTTAACCGCCTCAATCAATGCAAAACTGCCGATTCAGCTTCCCGTACCAGCGAGCTGGAAACAGCAGAAGTCAAAAGCCGACGCGCCTGTCGTGCCGGTTATCGACAATGAAGTGGTTAATCAGCCGGATGCGATGCACCAGCTGTACCTGATGTGGGGGTATGACGCCTCCGCGGATGATGCGCTGTGTCAGAACGCCGGGAAGGTCAATCTGATGTGTAAACAGGGCAACGCGTCACCGGATGCGCTGGCACAGGAGGGTTATCCGTGGGTCAGTGAACTCAAAACCGGTAACCACCTTAACTACGCTGTTGTCGCCCGCGTAGGCGATGACTCGATGGATCTGCTGATGAATAACCGCACCTGGCAGGTGAGCCGCAGCTGGTTTAACCAGCATGCCACCGGTAACTTTACCCAGCTGCATCGCCTGACGCCGGAAGGCAAAGATGCCATCAGCGCCGCCAGCGATGCGAAAGACATGGGCTGGCTGGATCAGGCGCTGAGTCTGGCTCTTGGCCAGCCTGAAACCCATGCTCAGACCTGGACGGCTGAGATGATGAAACGCACCCGCGAGTTCCAGCAAAAAATGCATCTGCATGTGGATGGCATTCCAGGGGAAGATACGCTGATGCAGTTAATGCGTGAAACCCATACCACGCCGAGCGTGTTGCTTCAGGCCACGCATGCCACACCGGACGCCAACACGCAGGAGAAGCATTCCTAATGTCTACCATCTGTCTTGCGGCTCAGCGCAGCTACACCACCGGAGAGGCGGTCTGGTTTTCGTACCGCCTCCCCAGCCTGAGAAAAATTTGCGGTCATACCTTTTTATGGGTATTGGGTTTGTGCGCCCTGGTCATGGCAGGGCTGTACGCGCATATTTACTGGAATTTGCGCCACCCGGCCCCTGAACCGGTAAAAGCGAGCGTCGCTAAACCGGAAACGCAGCTTTCCGATATGCATTATGTGTACGTGAGTAAACCGTTCCCGCATCCGCATCCTAAACCGGCGCCGGTACGGGAAGAGATGCCGCCCATGCAGGATCTGCCGATAAGCACAGATGATGCTGACTGGCAGCAGGCCCCTGACAGCACCGTGCCGCAGGATGCCGGGCACGATACCTCGCGCGATACCCTGCCGGGAACCGAGGCGCACGAAAACACCACCGCGTCGTCGGGAAGTGAAGATGCTTCGTTAGCCGAATTGTTTAAGCAGGCGTTAAAAGAACAAGAGCAGGATTATTCTCAAGGCAAAATTCCCGCGCCGCCGGTTGACGAAACGCAGGATCAATCGCAAAGCAGTTTGTTGCATAACGATCACGTCCAGTCTCCTTTGAGTAAAAAAGGAGACCGTCTGGAGTAGTTAATATTTTTCAGGCAGCGTGGTGAGGTTAAGCAGACGACCTTTCTCCACCACAATATATTGACCTTTTTTCAGGTCGGAGAGGATTTTAATAATGGTACTGCGGGCCAGGTTGGTATATTCCTGAATATAGTCATAGATATTAATATCGCGCTGTTGGTGAACAATCAGCTCATTAATTTCGTAGAGGAATTCGCGGACCACAGAATAGGCGCTACGGGCGACCAGAACATCATCGCGTTTGCTCAGCAGGCAGATGTACCAGGAGAGCACTTTGGTCAATTCAGGCCACAGATTTTTCTCGGTCATAAGCTGCGCGAAGGCCTCTTTTTTGATGCTGCGTACCACGGTGTTTGCGCGGACCAGGCCGTACATATGGGCTGACTGATAGAAAATAGCGGAGAGGCCAAACACGCACTGTCCGGTGACGGTAAACATGCAGAGTTCGTCTGATTCACGACGGAATTCGACTTCGCCGCTGACGATAATATGAATATACTGAGAGTCAGCCGTGGAAATTTTCTGCCATTTCTTTAAGGTTTTCTCTTCAAAACCTTCCGTGGCAGAAATAATGGCTTCCATTTCAGGTTGTGGACGTAATTTTTTACCGTAAATGCTTAACATTGTTATACCCATTTAAGATTAGATTTATTAGACATAGCATGGCCGCGGCATTAAAACCGAAAACCAACAATCTTTTCCTGATGAAAGGCTCAAGGAGAAAATAAGAACGCCTGCCGCCAGCAATATTTTTTTGATTTACTTAGCAAGCTATGTGTCTATCTTAAATCCGGATAATTTTAAGTCAATTTACTAAAAATGAATTGAGTTTGTACTTAAGATTAATCTCAAGCACAAATAAGGGGAAAACGCGCATTCGGGCGAAAACCGAAGGTTTACCCCTGCCCGTATTTCTCTAAAAGGGCTTCTGCAATGGCCATCGTTTCCACATCCGCGACGCCGTTCCATACCTGCGGGCGATAGTGCATCTGGAAGGCGGTGATAACGCGTTGCTGCTGCTGATCCGTGGCGTTGTCCGGCACCTCATAGCCATAGCGCATCAGCAGATCGAGCAGGGCTGCACGATCTACCTCCTGATAGCGCGGACGACCATTGATATAGAAGTTCACGCGCCCGGCATCGGGCCAGGCCCCAATCCCCTGCTTCGCCAGCGCCTGCCAGGGAAACAGCGGGCCGGGATCGTCCTTACGCTGGGGCGCGATATCAGCATGCGCCACCACGTTCTGCGGTTTAATGTCGTACCGGGCGATAATGTCTTTCGCAAGCGGGATAAGCGCCGCGATTTGCGCGGGCTCAAACGGCGCGAAAACTTTCACACCGTCGCGCTTCTGCCAGCCGCGGTTCTCCAGCTCAATGCCGACAGACGTGTCGTTGATGCGGTTGGTGCCGCGCCAGAAGCTGATGCCCGCATGCCAGGCCAGCTCGCTCTCCGGCACCAGCTGCCAGATGCGCGGCTTCCCGTCCGGCGTCGGCGGCTTCGCAGGGATGAGATAATGCGAGCTGACGTTTTTGTCGGTTAAGGTCGCAAGCGAGGTGTCGAAGTCGTCGGCGGTGTAGTGGATCACCAGCACCTTTATGCGCGGGTAGGCCGCCTGCGCCTGATGGCGGGTATCCAGTTCGTAGGCACCTTTATCAACAATGCCTTTTTCCTGGGCGCATCCTGCCAGCAACATCGCCAGCAGGAGCGTTGAAAGCGAGCGCTTCATCGACGGGTTTTCACCGCCGTGCCGCTTACGCTCACCATCAGCATGCTCGAATCTTTGCCGACGGTTTCATAATCAATATCGATCCCTACAACGGCATCTGCGCCCAGCGCTTTGGCCTGCTCGCCCAGCTCCTTAAACGCAATTTCGCGCGCTTTACGCAGCTCTTTTTCGTACGCGCCGGAGCGTCCACCGACGATGTCACGAATCCCGGCAAAGAAATCCCGGAAAATGTTCGCGCCCAGAATCGCTTCGCCGGTGACCACGCCGCAATACTCGGTAATGGTCTGTCCTTCCAGGGTCGGCGTTGTTGAAAACTGCATACTTTCTCTCCTTCTTTAGCGTTCAATGCGTTAGCAACAGCATTATCGGTTCGTTACGCTATGATTGAAAGGATAGTTAATAAATAAGGAAATCAACATGCGCTACTCTGCTTTAACACTTTTAGTGCCCTGTGCGCTGGTGCTCAGCGCCTGTACTACCACGGTCACGCCAGCCTTTAAGGATATAGGTACCCGCAGCGGCCCCTGCATAGACGGCGGCCCGGATACCGTGGCGCAACAGTTCTATGATTACCGCATTCAGCATCGCGGAAATGATCTCACCGCCCTGCGCCCGTACCTGAGCGATAATCTTGCAAAACTGCTTAACGACGCCACCCGCGATCCACAGCATAACGCCCTGCTGAAATCCGATCCGTTCTCCAGCCGCACCACGCTGCCGGACAGCGCCGAGGTGGCCAGCGCGTCAACCATCCCGAACACCGATGCGCGGAACATTCCGCTGCGCGTGAAGCTGACCCAGGGAACCCAAACCTGGCAGGACGAAGTGCTGATGATCCGTGAAGGCCAGTGCTGGGCGGTGGACGATGTGCGCTATATCGGCGGCAGCGTTCATGCCCCGGCCGGCACGCTGCGCCAGTCAATTGAGAACCGCTAGATCATTAGTGATAAAAATGTTACCCCCGTAAAATGTCCGGCATTTCACGCGGAATGCCGACATTTATACTCGCCGACCTTGCCGTTCGCTATTTTGTGCTATGTTTAAGAGGAAATGCGGGTTATATTTAACTTTTAACGCAGAAATATTGCATAACTATTCTGTCAACGGTACTATCTGCGGCCTCAATTGCTATAGATTGCCTGGATGAGTAAAGACTGCCCCGATGAGTATTAAACTAAACGGCATTAACTGCTTCTACGGCGCACACCAGGCGCTGTTTGACATCACGCTGAACTGCCCGGAAGGCGAAACGCTGGTTTTACTTGGCCCAAGCGGTGCAGGCAAAAGCTCCCTTCTGCGCGTCCTTAATCTGCTTGAAATGCCCCGTTCCGGTACGCTGGCTATCGCCGGTAACCATTTTGATTTCGCGAAAACCCCGTCAGATAAAGCTATACGCGAACTGCGTCAAAACGTCGGCATGGTCTTCCAGCAATACAATCTCTGGCCGCACCTGACCGTGCTGCAAAACCTGATTGAAGCCCCGTGCCGCGTGCTGGGGTTAAGCAAAGATCAGGCCATCGCGCGTGCTGAAAAGCTGCTGGAGCGTCTGCGCCTTAAGCCCTACAGCGACCGCTATCCGCTGCACCTCTCTGGGGGTCAGCAGCAGCGTGTGGCGATTGCCCGCGCGCTGATGATGGAGCCCGCGGTACTGCTGTTTGATGAGCCGACCGCGGCGCTGGACCCGGAAATCACCGCCCAGATCGTCAGCATCATTCGCGAGCTGGCGGAAACCAATATTACGCAGGTCATTGTTACCCACGAAGTGGAAGTGGCGCGTAAAACCGCCAGCCGTGTGGTCTACATGGAAAACGGGTATATCGTTGAGCAAGGTGACGCGAGCTGCTTCGCGAACCCGCAAACCGATGCCTTCAAAAACTATTTATCTCATTGATTGTGTCAGGGGAAATATAATGAAAAAAGTATTACTTGCCGTGCTGCTTGCTGGCGTTACCCTTTCCGCTACCGCAGCCCAGACCATTCGTTTTGCCACGGAAGCCTCCTACCCTCCGTTTGAGTCCATCGATGCGAACAACAAAATTGTTGGCTTCGACGTAGACCTGGCAAACGCCCTGTGTAAAGAGATCGACGCAACCTGTACCTTCAGCAATCAGGCGTTCGACAGCCTGATCCCAAGCCTGAAGTTCCGCCGTATTGACGCCGTGATGGCCGGTATGGACATCACCCCCGAGCGCGAAAAGCAGGTGCTGTTCACCACCCCTTACTACGACAACTCCGCCCTGTTCATTGGTCAGAAAGGTAAATTCACCTCTGTCGATCAGCTGAAAGGCAAAAAAGTGGGCGTGCAGAACGGCACCACGCACCAGAAATTCATCATGGATAAACATCCGGAAATCACCACCGTTCCGTACGACAGCTACCAGAACGCGAAGCTGGATCTGCAGAATGGCCGTATCGACGGCGTATTTGGTGATACCGCTGTCGTGACCGAGTGGCTGAAAGCCAACGACAAACTGGCGCCAGTGGGCGACAAAGTGACCGATAAAGATTACTTCGGTACCGGTCTGGGGATTGCCGTTCGTCAGGGCAACACCGAGCTGCAGCAGAAATTCAACGCTGCGCTGGAAAAAGTGAAGAAAGACGGCACCTACGAAACCATCTACAAAAAATGGTTCCAGAAGTAATTCCTGATGAATGAAATTTTTCCTTTAGCAAGCGCCGCCGGGATGACCGTCGGCCTTGCCGTTTGCGCACTGATTATCGGCCTCGTGCTGGCGATGTTCTTTGCGGTGTGGGAATCCGCCAAATGGTTCCCCGTCGCCTGGACAGGCTCCGCGCTGGTCACCGTGCTGCGTGGGCTACCGGAAATTCTGGTGGTCCTGTTTATCTATTTCGGTTCCTCACAGCTGCTGCTCACGCTGTCTGACGGCTTCACGATCAATCTTGGCTTTGCGCAGATCCCGGTGCAGATGCAGATTGAAAACTTCGACGTCAGTCCGTTCCTGTGCGGCGTGATTGCCCTCTCCCTGCTCTACTCCGCGTACGCGTCGCAAACCCTGCGCGGTGCGCTGAAAGCGGTACCTCAGGGGCAGTGGGAATCCGGTCAGGCGCTGGGCATGTCGAAAGCAGCGATCTTCTTCCGTCTGGTGATGCCGCAGATGTGGCGCCACGCCCTGCCGGGCCTGGGTAACCAGTGGCTGGTATTGCTGAAAGATACCGCGCTGGTGAGCCTGATCAGCGTGAACGATTTGATGCTGCAAACCAAAAGCATCGCCACCCGTACTCAGGAGCCATTTACCTGGTACATCGTGGCGGCGGCTATCTACCTGGTAATCACGCTGCTCAGTCAGTACATCCTCAAGCGTATTGACCTGCGTGCGACGCGCTTTGAACGGAGACCAGGCTGATGCTTGAATATTTCCCGGAGTTGATGAAAGGGCTGCACACCAGCCTGACGCTGACCGTGGCGTCCATCATTGTGGCGCTGATCCTGGCGCTCATCTTCACCATCATCCTGACGCTGAAAACGCCGGTGCTGGTGTGGATCGTGCGCGGCTACATCACCCTGTTTACCGGTACGCCGCTGCTGGTGCAGATCTTCCTGATATACTACGGTCCGGGCCAGTTCCCGTCACTGCAGGCGTATCCGGTTATCTGGCACCTGCTCTCTGAGCCGTGGCTCTGCGCTCTGATTGCCCTTTCGCTGAACAGCGCGGCCTATACCACCCAGCTGTTTTACGGGGCGATCCGTGCCATCCCGGAAGGACAATGGCAGTCCTGCGGGGCGCTGGGCATGAGCAAAAAAGACACGCTGGCGATCCTGCTGCCGTACGCCTTCAAGCGCGCGCTCTCCTCTTACTCCAACGAAGTGGTGCTGGTGTTCAAAAGTACCTCACTGGCCTACACCATCACCCTGATGGAAGTGATGGGTCACGGGCAGCTGCTGTACGGGCGCACCTATGACGTGATGGTGTTCGGCGCGGCCGGCGTGGTCTATCTGGTGGTGAACGGTCTGCTGACGCTGATGATGCGACTGATTGAGCGTAAAGCGTTAGCGTTTGAGCGCAGAAATTAATCACGCGAGTGCATAAAACGTAATTACCAGAGCGGATAACCCGATGGCTTATCCGCTTTTTTTTATACCACACACAATATTTAATCATATTTATTGCATATAAATTCATTAACTGGCATTGTACATCCATGCCGCAGACACGGCGCATAATGACAAGATAGACAGACGGGAGCATTACAATGAAAAAGTTAGTTCTGGCCGCACTACTCGCCACCTTCGCCGCTGGCGCATCCGCTGCTGATAAAATCAATTTTGGCGTTTCGGCCACCTATCCGCCGTTTGAATCGCTGGACGCCAGCAATCAGATCGTCGGTTTCGATATCGACCTGGCGAAAGCCCTGTGCAAGCAGATGCAGGCCGACTGCACCTTTACCAACCATGCCTTCGACAGCCTGATCCCGTCGCTGAAATTCAAGAAATACGATGCGGTGATCTCCGGGATGGACATCACGCCGGAGCGCAGCAAGCAGGTTGCATTCACCGACCCGTACTACGCCAACTCGGCGGTGGTGATTGCGAAGAAAGGGGCTTACAAGTCCTTTGACGAGCTGAAAGGCAAACGCATCGGGATGGAAAATGGCACCACGCACCAGAAATACCTGCAGGACAAACATCCTGAAGTGAAAACCGTGGCCTATGACAGCTACCAGAACGCGATTATCGACCTGAAAAATGGCCGTATCGATGGCGTATTCGGCGACACCGCGGTAGTGAACGAATGGCTGAAAACCAACCCGCAACTGGGTACGGCGACCGAGAAAGTGACCGATCCGCAGTACTTCGGCACGGGCCTCGGCATCGCGGTACGCCCGGATAACAAAGCCCTGCTGGAAAAACTGAACGGCGCGCTGAAGGCGATTAAAGCAGACGGCACGTACCAGAAAATCAGCGAGCAGTGGTTCCCGCAGTAATCTCTTTTTGCCGGGTGGTCTGGCCTACGGGGGTGGTCTGTAGGCCGGGTAAGCGCAGCGCCACCCGGCAATTTCTCACAGCGGCACAAAGAACCTGAACCTCGCCCCGCTCACGGACTCCATCAGCCTGATCCCGCCGCCGTGCAGCTCCAGCATTCGCTTAACGATTAACAGCCCTAACCCGCCGCGGTTCTCCCGCGATGCCTGGGTATTCAGCGCCGAAGGCCGCTGGAACAGATCGTCGCGCAGCGAGGCATCCACGCCCGTTCCGGAGTCTGCCACTTCGACCTGAAGCTGTTCATTCTCCTGCCAGACCGCCAGACGAATTTCCCCGCCAGTGGGCGTATGACGCATCGCGTTATCGAGCAGGTTGGTCACCACGCGCTCGATCATCGACACATCGGCGTTTATCAGGGGCAGCGGCCCCGGCACGTCAATATGCAGATTCACCTCGCGCGTGCGGGCGGTAAGCTCAAACTTCTGCGCCACGTCGGAAATCAGCTCTCCCATCGCGAACCGTTCGCGCTGGGGTTTGATGCCGCCGTGCTCGAGGCGCGCCAGTTCGAAAAGCTGCTGGGAAAGATGTCGTACCTTTTGTCCCTGACGCAGCGCGGTGGCGAGATACTGCTGGTGCTCCTGCGGCGTCAGGGTGGCGGATTTGAGCGACAGGGTTTCGAGATAGCCCAGCAACGAGGTGAGCGGCGTGCGGAGATCGTGCGAAATATTGGCAATAAACTCCCGGCGCTGGCGATCGCTGTCGGCCAGCCGATCCCACTGTTGGGTGATTTTGCGCGCCAGCTCGATAAAGCTGTTGCGCAGGATCGCCACTTCATCTTTTGCCGCCGCGTCCGGCGTCTGTGCCGCCAGCAGCCTGATGGCGCTTATGCTGTCCTGCTCCAGCCCGGCGACCTCCACCGTCAGCTGTTTGACCGGGCGCGTGACCCAGTACCAGACCAGCAGCCCTGCCAGCAGCCCAAACAGCGCGACCCACAGCAATGACCAGAGCACCGTGCTCCAGAGCGCCTTATGCCAGGCCATTTCCGCCAGCGCGTTCGACTCCTCGCCCTGCAAAATGATGTACAGGTAGCCCTTAAGCTCGCCGTCCTGCCGCAGCGGCGTGGCGCTGAACACTTTTTTATTTTGACTGCGCGGGTCGTCGCCCAGTACCGGTATGGCGGTACCGCTCAGGAAGGTCTGAACCGGTGCCAGGTCGATTTTTTGCCGCTGAATATGGCCCGGCGGTGCGGCATCGGCCAGGATTTCGCCGTCCGGCGAGATAACGTACAGTTCAACGCTCGGGTTGAAGGTCATCAGCCGGTCGAACAGCGGCTTCAGCGCGGTGCGGTCAACCCTGCCCTGCGCGTCCAGAATCGGTTCCCGCTGGACGATCTGCTGCGCCAGGCCGCCCGACAACCGCTGCACCATCGCGTTGCCGTACTGCATACTGCTGTAGAGCTGTACCGCGCAGGCGACGGTCGCGCAGAGCATCATCAGCAGGACAAACAGCAGCGTCAGGCGCTGGCTCAGGCTAAAGCGGCGCATCATGGTTTGGCTCCGCAAATTTGTAACCCTTGCCCCAGACGGTGCGAATTATCTCCGGCTCGGCGGCGTCCTTCTCAATCTTGATGCGCAGGCGGTTGATATGGGTGTTGACGGTGTGCTCGTAGCCTTCGTGCTGATAGCCCCACACCTGCTCCAGCAGCGCCAGACGGGAAAACACCTCGCCGGGATGGCGGGCGAAGAAGTACAGCAGTTCGAATTCGCGCGGGGTGAGATCCACCACCTGGCCGTGAAGCAGCACGCTGCGCGCCAGAGGATCGATCGTCAGGCCGTGGGCCTGAATTTGCCCGTCAGCCTGCGCCTGCCCCATTGCCTGCTGGCGGCGGAACAGCGCTTTGATGCGCGCAATCAACTCCTGCACGGAGAACGGTTTTGCCAGATAGTCATCGGCGCCGGTTTCCAGCCCGGTGATCCGATCGGTTTCGCTGCTGCGGGCGCTGATGATGATCACCGGCAGGTAGCGGGTCATCTGGCGGATGCGGCGGCAGATCTCCAGGCCGTCAACGTTGGGCAGCATCAGGTCGAGGATCACCGCATCCCACGGCTGTTTTTCAAGGCGCTGCAGGGCGTTGCCCCCGTCGGGCTCGTGGGTGATGGCGTAGCCTTCGTCTTCTAAGTTGAGCCGCAGAAGCGCCGCGATATCGTGGTCGTCTTCCACCAGCAGGATTTGCTTCATGAGTAAGCCTTTATTCATCTCTTATGACGTAAGCTTACCTGATTTTATGGGCGGGCAGAGTTCACATTTTGTTTAAGATTTCACGAGCAACGTCAGGACTTCATAATGCGCGGTATGCGGGAACATATCGAAAAGCTGCACGCGTGCAATGCGATAGCCCGGCAGTTGAGCGATGTCTTTCGCCATGGTCTGTGCGTTACAGCTTGAATAGACGATGTATTCCGGCGCCATCTGGCTCAGGTAGTCGCACAGGGATTTGCCAATCCCACGACGCGGCGGATTAACCAGCACCAGCTCCGGCACGTTGCCCTGACCGGTCGCGAACTGCGTGGAGTCCAGCGCCTGGAAGTGCAGATTGGTTAACCCCAACTCGGCGGCGGACTGCTTTGCGCAGGCAATCGCTTCGGCAGAGATCTCAATCCCGGTGAGCTGCATCTCAGGCGTGGCGCAGTGCAGGCCAAAACCGCCCACGCCGCAGAACAGGTCCCACATATGATGGATGTTTAACGCGCGCACCCAGTCGCGGGCGGTGGCGTACAGGCTGCTTGCCACGGTCGGGTTGGTCTGGAAGAAGCTTTGCGGGCGGATCCACAGCGGCACGTCGTTGAAGCTCTCCGCCAGCGCGTGCTGGTCGGTGAAGAAAACCTCTTTCTCCCCTTCCATGATCGCCATATGCACCGGCTGAATGTTTGCGGTAATCACCTTTAACTGAGGAAGCTGTTCCTGCAGCCACGGCAGCGCCGCGCGCAGCTGCTCCAGCTTGGCTTCCGAACGCAGCACGAAGCGCAGCATCATGCCGCCGTCGATCTGGCTTTCCGTCAGGAGAAGGTACTTCAGCTCGCCACGCCTGCGGGCAACGTTGTAAGGCGTTAACCCCGCGCGAGCGATAAACGGTTTCAGTGCGGCAAAGACCGGTGCAAAGGAGTCGGGATACAGCGGGCAGTCGGTTAAGTCTTCCGGCGTGCCGTCGCGGTGCAGCATCCCCAGCAGCGGTTTTTCAACGCTGCCGCTGACCACCATTTTGGCTTTGTTGCGAAAGCCCTGCTCCGGGCCGCTGACGGGTGCGCACCACTCGCCCACCGCGTGCGCTGCCAGCAGCTGTTGCAGGTCGGCCATTTTGGCGGTGAGTTGTTGAGAAACCGGTTGTTCTATCCACTGACAGGAGCGGCAGCGTCCGGCGTCATAGAGTGCGCACTGCATATGAAAACCTTAAGGAAAACGAGGGCTGCGATTATACACATTATTGCAGTCGGAAGAACCGTCGACTGGACGCCGGAACGAAAAGCAGGCAGAGCACCAGCATATCCGGCAGTTTTTGCATGACCAGCGCATGGAAAATCTCACGTCGCGACTCACCCGGAATGCTGAACAGCTCAGGATAGCCATAGCCCAGCGAGGCGGCCCACAGATAGCTTGCGGCGGTCACCTGGGTGAGCAGATAGACCCAGCGCGCCCAGTTTCGCCCTTTGACCAGCGAAAACGCGCAGTAGATCTCGATAAACACCAGCACCAGGCTGCTTAAAAAGACCAGCGTCAGATTCCACGTCTGCACGCTGCGGTGAATGAATTCCCCGATGCCGCGCACGCCCAGCGTATTCAAAATCATCAGCACGTCCAGGCAGCGGATCATAATAATGGCGAGCGCCGCCACCTGAACCAGCGCAGGAACGTTAGGACGAGCGTGCGTAATACGTGATTTTTTTACTAATCCCAATGTTTTACTTCCCTGAAAAACAGTGCCGCGTCATGCGCGGCACATCACCGGAAATATTAAATCCTTCAGCCGCGTCTTGCACGCTGGATATCGCGCACGCGCTGTTTTTCCGCGCGCGCCATCAAATACCAGGCGATAAATCCGACAATTCCGACCACGCCGAGGATGATAGAGGCCAGAGCATTGATCTCCGGGTTCACCCCCATGCGCACGCTGGAGAAGACCAGCATCGGCAGCGTCGTCGCGCCCGGCCCTGAGACAAAGCTGGCAATAACCAGATCGTCGAGGGAGAGCGTGAACGCCAGCAGCCAGCCGGAGATCACCGCCGGCATAATCATTGGCAGGGTAATGATGAAAAAGACCTTTAGTGGCGTGGCGCCGAGATCCATCGCCGCCTCTTCAATGGAGCGGTCCAGCTCGCGCAGGCGCGAGGAGATCACCACCGCCACATACGCGGTACAGAAGGTGACGTGCGCCAGCCAGATGGTGAGCATGCCGCGATCCGCTGGCCAGCCGATGGCGTGCGCCAGGGCCACGAACAGCAGCAGCAGCGACAGGCCGGTAATGACGTCCGGCATCACCAGCGGGGCAGTGATCATAAAGGCGAAACCGTTTGAGCCGCGAAAACGCCCGAAGCGCACCATCACCAGCGCGGCGATGGTGCCCAGAACGCAGGCCATCGTGGCCGCCAGCGCGGCAATGGTCAGGCTCAGCCCCACCGCGCTCATCATTGCGTCGTCGTGGAACAGCTCGCTGTACCAGCGCGTCGACCAGCCCGCCCAGACCGTCACCAGTTTGGAACTGTTGAACGAGTAGATCACCAGCATCAGCATCGGCGCATACAGGAAGGTGAAGCCGATAACGAGGATCAGAATGCGCCACGGGGAGCGTACTACCGGTAAGTTGTTCATCCGCGATCTCCCATCTGTTTCTGCTGATGCTTATGGAACCACATGATCGGGACGATCAGCAGAAGGAGCATGATAATCGCCACCGCCGAGGCCACCGGCCAGTCGCGGTTATTGAAGAACTCCTGCCACAGCACGCGGCCAATCATGATGCTGTCCGGCCCGCCGAGCAGTTCCGGGATCACAAACTCCCCGACCGCCGGAATAAACACCAGCATCGACCCGGCAATGATTCCGCCTTTGGTCAGCGGGACAATCACGCTGAAGAAGGTCTTCAGCGGACGCGCGCCGAGATCGAGCGAGGCTTCCACCAGCGAGTAGTCAATCCGCGTCAGGGCGGTGTAAATCGGCAGCACCATAAACGGCAGATAGGCATACACAATGCCGATATAGACCGCAAGGTTGGTGTGCAGGATGGTCAGCGGCTGATCGATGACCCCAAGCCACATCAGAAAATTATTCAGCACCCCGTTGTTTTTCAGGATCCCCATCCACGCGTAAACGCGTATCAGAAACGATGTCCACGACGGCAGGATCACCAGCAGCAGCAGGATGTTGCGCGTTGACGGCTTGCTGTGCGCCACGGCCCACGCCAGCGGGTAGCCCATCACCAGACAGCAGAGCGTCGAGATCGCCGCCACCTGCAGAGACTGCAGATAGGCTTCGAAATAGAGCGGATCCTCGGTGAGCTGGAGGAAGTTGCCCAGATTCAGCGTCAGCGTCAGCTGCCCGTCGGCCCACTCCCACAGATCGGTATATGGCGGGATCGCCCGCGCCATCTCCGCCAGGCTGATCTTAAAGACGATCAGGAAAGGCAGCAGGAACAGCAGGATCAGCCACACGTAAGGCATGGCGATTACCAGCTTGCGCCCGTGGTTCATCTTAAGGCGCGTCAGCCAGTGGGCAAAGCCGCCCGGTTTTTTGACGCGGGCTGGAGGTTCAAGTGTGCTCATGATCGCTCCTTATACCGTCAGCACGACGCAGCTGTCCGCGTCCCAGCACAGGCGCACTTCGTCGCCCCAGGTCGGCTGCCCCTTGCGGTAGCGATGTTCGTTCTGTAGCTGCGCGCTGAGCATCTGTCCGCTTTTCAGGCGCACGTGGTAAATGGAGAGATCGCCCAGATAGGCAATGTGCACCACTTCCCCGACGGCAAAGTTATAGCCATCGGCAGGCGGATCGTCACAGAGCATGATCTTCTCCGGGCGCAGCGCCACGTAGACCGGCACGTTATCCACCACCGAGCTGTCAGGATCGACCTTAAGCGGATGCTGCAGCCCCGGTGATTCGATGACCAGACCATCCTCCTGACGATCCTTCAGCAGCCCTTCAAAAACGTTGACCGATCCGATGAACTCCGCGCTGTAGCGGGTGGTCGGATGCTCGTAAATCTCTTCCGGCTCGCCAATCTGCACGAACTTCCCGCGGTTCATGATCGCGATACGCCCGGCCATGGTCATGGCCTCTTCCTGGTCATGGGTGACCATCACGCAGGTCACCCCCACGCGCTCGAGGATATCGACCACTTCGAGCTGCATACGGTCGCGCAGCTTTTTGTCCAGGGCGCCCATCGGCTCGTCGAGCAGCAGCAGTTTCGGGCGTTTCGCCAGGCTTCTCGCCAGCGCCACGCGCTGACGCTGACCGCCGGAAAGCTGGTGCGGCTTACGCTTCGCGAACTCCTGCATATGCACCAGGCTCAGCATTTCGGCCACGCGCGCGGTGATTTCGGCTTTCGGCAGCTTGTCCTGCTTCAGGCCAAAGGCGATGTTTTGCTCCACCGTCATGTGCGGAAACAGCGCGTAGGACTGGAACATCATGTTAATCGGGCGCTGATACGGCGGCACGCTGGAGAGATCCACGCCATCGAGCATAATTTGCCCGGCGGTAGGCTGTTCAAAACCGGCCAGCATACGCAGCAGGGTCGATTTACCGCAGCCCGATGCGCCCAGTAGCGCGAATATTTCGCCTTTATAGATAGTCAGGCTGACGTCGTCCACGGCATGCTGGCCATCGAAAGATTTGGTGAGGTTACGAATTTCAAGAAGCGGGGTCAGCGCTTTACGGACTTTCGCCTGCGGGCGGGGGATCGCGTCATTCACGGGGTGCTCTCCGGTAGAGATCAAATCATGGTGCAGGCGCACCAGAACGGTGCGCCTGTTGCCGGGGGCGCTAACGCTTGCCCGGCCTACGACTCACGGTAACTTATTTACCGCTCTTCACCTTGGTCCACGCGCGGGTACGTACGCGGTCAATTTTTGGATCCTGAACCTTCAGGGTGAACAGCTTGGCGAACACGTCCGCTGGCGGATAGATTGCCGGGTTACTGCGGATCGCTTCGCTCACCAGCGGCACGGAGGCCTTGTTACCATTGGCGTAGTAAACGTGGTCGCTGATGTGGGCGATCACCTCAGGACGCATCAGGTAGTTAAGGAACTGGTAGGCTTCGTCTTTGTTTTTCGCGTCAGCCGGCATGGCGAAGACGTCAAAGAAGGCCAGCGCCCCCTCTTTCGGAATGAAGTAGGACACATTCACGCCGTTTTTCGCCTCTTTCGCGCGGTTCGCCGCCTGCCACACGTCCCCAGCCCAGCCGATTGCCACGCAGATGTCGCCGTTCGCCAGGTCGTTGATGTACTGTGACGAGTGGAAGTAGCGAATGTTTGGACGCAGCTTCAGCAGCAGATCGGTCGCCGGGCCGGTGTAATCATCGGCTTTATTGCTGTTCGGGTCTTTGCCCAGGTAGTTCAGCACGGTGGCGAAAATCTCTTCCGGCGCATCGAGGAAGGAGACGCCGCAGCTTTTCAGCTTCTCAAGGTTTTCCGGCTTCAGCACCACGTCCCAGCTGTCCAGCTTAACGTCCGGGCCCAGCGCGGCTTTGACTTTATCCACGTTGTAGCCGATACCGGTGGTCGCCCACAGGTAAGGCATGGCGTATTTGTTGTCTGGGTCGTGCTTCGCCACCAGCTTCAGCACTTCCGGATCGAGGTTTTTCCAGTTCGATAACTTGCTCTTGTCCAGCGGCTGGAAGACGCCCGCCGTCAGCTGACGCTCAAGGAAGCTTGCGGAAGGTACGACCAGGTCAAAACCGGTGCTGCCTGCCATCAGCTTTCCTTCCAGCACTTCGTTGGAATCGAAAACGTCATAGACCACTTTAATGCCGGTCTCTTTTTCAAAATTAGCGACCGTGTCCGGCGCAATATAGTCAGACCAGTTGTATACGTGCAGCGTTTTTTGTTCCGCAGCGAGCGTGCCGGCAGAGACGGCCATCAGAGCACCCGCAACCAGACCCGATAACCATTTTTTATTCAAGGCGATCATAGTGTTATTCCTTCTGAAAGCTCGTTAACAAACGAACTAAAACTGTGCAATCAGGATATATGCAAAAATCATGCATAGTTTGTCGCTCTGCTCAAAATAAAAAGAAACCTCTTTACCCGGCAGCTTCCGCTCGCTTTTTTAAGCATCGCAAGAATAACTGTAGCCCGTGTCTCCGGCTATAGCCCAGACGAAAAAACGCCTTTTATCAATTTTTTATGCAGGTTAAGTCTACGTGATAAGCCGAAATGGCCTCGAGGGAGGTGAAAAATTCTTTAAAGAAAGGTTAAAGGCAGCAGAAAAAATGGCCTTCTGCAGCCGCTATGGCAGCGACTGCGCAAAAGTCAGACAGGCTTAGTGAAGAAAATTGGGAGATGCATCATTATTCTCAGCATCGTCTTCCGCGCTATACAGCAGATGATGTGCATTGGCTTCCATCATAACCATGGAAATTTGCTCTTCGCTCAGGCGCATAAACCAGGCGAACTGCTTGAACGACAGCCCCGCCCCGGAGAATAAAGACTGGCAAACGACCAGTTTTGGCAGATTATCGTCCTGTATATCGAGAAATGCTTTCACCGTCAAAGAACTGGCGTTGATAGCCGAGAGATCGGAGGCCAGCGCCAGCAGCGCGGAGGGCTTCACTTCGGCCAGCGCGGAAAAAAGGATCACGTCGTTAATCAGATCGATTTTGGCATCGAAAATGCCGTCGAAATTCTGCATATGAGGCAGATGCAGCGCCTGGCAGGAATCACATTCGAAGAAGGTGATCCCGGCATCATCAAGCCATTGACGTAACGTATCCAGTGTAGGTACGACCTGTAAATCCATCGCTGTGCAGCCTCTTTAGTAAAAACTTCGCATAGGGTACTCAAAAAGCGCCCGGTAATCCATTTAACCGCCCGTTTTCAGACAGTAACCCGGAGTGGCATGACGCTCGATCCATGAGATCATTTTACCTGCAATATCGACCCCTGTGGTTTTTTCCACACCTTCCAGCCCCGGGGAGGCGTTCACCTCCATCACCAGCGGCCCGCGCGTCGCCCGAAGAAGGTCCACGCCCGCTACGTCCAGCCCCAGGGTTTGCGCCGCTTTCACGGCTATTTCCCGTTCGCGTTCGCTAATATCGGCTACCCGCGCAACGCCGCCGCGGTGAAGGTTAGAGCGGAAGTCGCCCTCTTTGGCCTGGCGCTCGATGGCCGCCACGACCTCGTTCCCCACCACGAAACAGCGAATGTCGCGCCCTTTCGCCTCTTCAATGTACTCCTGCACCAGAATGTGCGCATTCAGCCCGCGAAAGGCGTCGATCACGCTCTCCGCCGCCTGACGCGTTTCCGCTAACACCACGCCAATGCCCTGCGTGCCTTCCACCAGCTTGATCACCAAAGGCGCGCCGCCCACCATATCGATGAGATCGCTGGTGTCGTCCGGTGAATGGGCAATGCCCGTGACGGGAAGATCGATCCCCTGTCGGGCGAGCAGCTGCAGGGAGCGCAGCTTGTCGCGGGCGCGGGAAATGGCGACGGATTCGTTGAGCGGATAGCTGCCCAGCATCTCGAACTGGCGCAGCGCGGCGGTGCCGTAGTAGGTAATCTGGGAGCCGATGCGGGGGATGACAGCATCGAAGTGCGGCAGCTTGCGGCCTTTGTAGTGAATCGACGAGGCGGCGGGGTCGATGTTCATATAGCAGGACATCGGGTCGAGGATCTCAACCTGATGCCCGCGTTTCGCCGCCGCTTCTCGCAGGCGCTTACATGAATAGAGCGTTCCGTCCCGGGACAATATGGCAATTTTCACCCTGCACCTCTCTGAAGACATGGAAAAAGCCTGCATATCATATACGCAGGCAGGCGCAGGAGGAATGGACTATCGCGTTGCCCAGCCCTGCTTGTGCAGATACTCAAGAATAAACGGGCGGTTTTCTTTGATGATGGTGCGGCGAATATGGTCCGTCCAGGTGTCGCGACGGTTATTGCTGCCGCGCGTCATGTAGTAGTTCGCCAGCTCTTCGTCGTATTGATTCAGGACATCCTGATCGACCGGCTGGTAATGGTTTTCATGCACCAGCATCGCGGCAGGAATGCGCGGCTTGAGATCCGGGTTGTCCGCCGGCCAGCCGAGGCACAGGCCAAACAGCGGCAGCACGTGTTTTGGCAGCTTCAGCAGGTCGGTCACGCTTTGAATGTTGTTACGCAGCCCGCCGATATAGACACCGCCTAACCCCAGCGATTCCGCGGCCGTAAAGGCGTTTTGCGCCATCAGCGCGGTATCCACCACGCCCAGCAGCAGCTGTTCGGCCAGCCCAAGTTCCGCCTCAGGGCAGATCTGCAGGTGGCGGTTAAAGTCGGCGCAGAACACCCAGAACTCGGCTGCCTGAGCCACATGCTTCTGCCCGCCGGTGAGCGTCACCAGCTGTTCACGCATGGCTTTATCGGTAATGCGGATAATTGAGCTGCACTGCAAAAAGCTGGAGCTGGAGGTGGCTCTTGCGCTGTCGATAATCGCATTACGCTGCGCCTCGGTAATCGGCTCATCGGTAAAGTGGCGAATGGAGCGGTGGGACTGGAGCAGGTCTATGGTTGGCGTCATCTTGTCTCTCTTTAGTCTTGCTTAATACGTATGGCAGCCAGTATAGGCAATGATGTGCGCGGTGTAATTGGCGAAACATAGCTCATAGGTATTATAACGACAGGCGAAACCTTCTTTAATGACGGCGGGTTATGGGGCACTATACGTGTCATTCGCCGTCAGGCTTGTTTTTTGAGGAGAGAGAAATGTTTGCAGTAATTTTTGGTCGTCCAGGGTGCCCTTACTGTGTGCGCGCGAAAGAGCTGGCTGAGAAACTGACCGAAGAGCGCGATGACTTCAACTTCCGCTATGTGGACATCCACGCGGAAGGCATCACCAAGGCCGACCTGGAAAAAACCGTCGGTAAGCCGGTTGAAACCGTGCCGCAGATCTTCCTCGATCAGAAACACATCGGCGGTTGCACCGACTTTGAGGCCTACGCCAAAGAGCATCTGGGCCTGTTTGCCGAGCAGTAATGAAGAGACGCCCTCACCCTGAGGGCGTTTTTATTTGCGGTGCCGTCGGTGCTGAACCAGGCTGCGCACAAACAGGTAGCACAGCGCGCCAAGCGCGCACCAGAATACGCCGCTCAGCAACCACGCCAGCTCCTGCCAGAAACTCCGCGTTGAAATATACATCAGGCGCATCATCAGCAGACACAGCGGTGCAGCGAGCATGGCGCCGAGCAGCGGTTTCACCACCTCCCCTTGACGGGAGAGAAAACTGGCGGCAGCCCCAGGCAACGTGAAGAAGAGCAACCCCAGCTCAGGATGCCCGGACGCCCTGAACGCGCCCTTTACATTAAATGCGAGCGACATGCACACGACCGTGAACAGCAAAAAACAGCTGATCACCCCCGCCCAGTTTCGTTTCATATTCAAACTATCCTCCTGACTTATCTCTATCAAATACACATTCGTCGGGTAGACGCCCAGTCAGATAAAGCAGTGCGGCAATCCATGCCAAAGTACGCACAGGGTGATGCGATAATCAGTAGCTGTCAGTAGCTAATGCGATTAAACTACACGCCAGCTAATGTTTTAGGGAATAAAGCAGGAAACAGGGAGCGTTAGCGCTTTTCCCTGATCCAGAAAACAGTAGCCCAAAAAGTCCTTTCATTCAACAACTTACTGGTAAACAAGAAGTTAGCCTCCGTGAATATAAACGTCGCAGACTTGTTAAATGGGAATTACATCCTGTTATTATTTGTGGTACTGGCGCTGGGTCTTTGCCTGGGTAAATTGCGTCTGGGTTCGGTTCAACTCGGTAATTCCATTGGCGTTTTAGTCGTCTCCTTATTATTAGGCCAGCAGCACTTCAGCATTAACACGGACGCGCTGAACTTAGGTTTTATGCTGTTTATTTTTTGCGTTGGCGTAGAAGCGGGACCTAACTTTTTTTCAATTTTCTTCCGCGACGGCAAAAATTATCTGATGCTGGCGCTGGTGATGGTCGGCAGCGCGCTGCTGATCGCGTTAGGACTGGGCAAACTGTTTGGCTGGGATATCGGGCTTACGGCCGGTATGCTGGCCGGCTCCATGACCTCCACCCCCGTGCTCGTGGGCGCCGGTGATACGCTGCGGCATTCCGGCATGGCGGGCGCGCAGCTCTCTACCGCCCTCGACCATCTGAGCCTGGGCTACGCCCTGACCTATCTGATTGGTCTGGTGAGCCTGATCGTTGGCGCACGCTACCTGCCAAAACTGCAGCACCAGGATCTGCAGACCAGCGCCCAGCAAATCGCCCGCGAGCGCGGTCTGGATACCGACTCCAAACGTAAAGTCTATCTCCCGGTTATCCGCGCCTACCGCGTCGGGCCGGAGCTGGTGGCATGGGCAGACGGCAAAAATCTTCGCGAACTGGGGATTTACCGCCAGACCGGCTGCTACATCGAACGTATCCGCCGCAACGGCATTCTGGCGAACCCGGACGGCGACGCGGTGCTGCAGATGGGCGACGACATCGCGCTGGTGGGTTACCCGGACGCCCACGCCCGTCTCGACCCGAGCTTCCGTAACGGCAAAGAGGTGTTCGACCGCGACCTGCTCGACATGCGCATCGTCACCGAAGAGATCGTGGTGAAAAACCATAACGCCGTGGGCCGCCGCCTGGCGCAGCTGAAGCTGACCGACCACGGCTGCTTCCTCAACCGGGTGATCCGCAGCCAGATTGAGATGCCCATCGACGATAACGTCGTGCTCAACAAAGGCGACGTGCTGCAGGTCAGCGGCGACGCGCGACGCGTAAAAACCGTTGCCGACCGCATCGGCTTTATCTCCATTCACAGCCAGGTCACCGACCTGCTGGCCTTCTGCGCCTTCTTCATCGTTGGCCTGATGATCGGGATGATTACCTTCCAGTTCAGCAACTTCAGCTTCGGCATCGGTAACGCTGCCGGTCTGCTGTTCGCCGGGATCATGCTGGGCTTCCTGCGAGCCAACCATCCGACCTTCGGCTACATTCCGCAGGGCGCGCTGAACATGGTGAAAGAGTTCGGTCTGATGGTGTTTATGGCGGGCGTCGGCCTGAGCGCAGGCAGCGGCATCGGCCACAGCCTGGGCGCCGTCGGCTGGCAGATGCTGGTTTCCGGCCTTATCGTCAGCCTGGTGCCGGTGGTGATCTGCTTCCTGTTCGGCGCCTACGTGCTGCGTATGAACCGCGCCCTGCTGTTCGGGGCAATGATGGGGGCGCGTACCTGTGCCCCGGCGATGGAAATCATCAGCGATACAGCGCGCAGCAACATCCCAGCGCTGGGGTATGCAGGCACCTATGCTATCGCGAACGTACTGCTGACGCTGGCGGGTACGCTGATTATCATCATCTGGCCGGGACTCGGATAACTCCTAAGTTTGCGCGTAATGAAAAAATTTTTGTAACGCGCAGAACTTTTTTAGCAGGGGGCAGTCATAACTAGTGCCACTGCTTTTCTTTGATGTCCCCAATTTGTGGAGCCCATCAACCCCGCCGTTTTGGTTCAAGGTTGATGGGTTTTTTGTTGCCTGAAATTCCCCTTCCTGTAATCTGACCTTCTCTCTTCCCACCAAAACATATATGATTAAACGAATATGATTTAATCTACCCTCAGGAACACCCATGATCCACCCGCTCCAGATCTTCAAAATCCTCTCCGACGAAACGCGACTCGCCATCGTCATGCTGCTCCGTGAAGCGGGCGAGCTGTGTGTCTGCGATCTCTGCTCCGCCACCAGCGAACCGCAGCCGAAAGTCTCCCGCCACATGGCCTTGCTGCGCGAGTCCGCGCTGGTTATCGATCGTCGCGAGGGCAAATGGGTCCATTACCGTCTCTCTCCCAACATGCCGGCATGGGCGGCAGCCGTTATCGACACCAGCTGGAACTGCCTGCGGGAAGAGACGCGCATGAAGCTGAAAAACCGACTCCCGGGCTCATGCTAATCAAAACATATTCATGAAATCAGATATAACGGAGTAAGCAATGTTTCTGGCAGGGGCAATTTTTCTGTTTACGCTGGTACTGGTTATCTGGCAGCCCAAAGGGCTCAGTATCGGCTGGAGCGCGACCATTGGCGCCGTGCTGGCGCTGGCCAGCGGGGTAATTCACATTAACGATATACCTGTGGTCTGGAATATCGTCTGGAACGCCACGGCGACGTTTATCGCCGTCATCATTATCAGCCTGCTGCTGGATGAGTCCGGCTTTTTCGAGTGGGCGGCGCTGCACGTTGCCCGCTGGGGAAACGGTCGCGGGCGATTGCTGTTTACTTATATCGTGCTGCTGGGCGCAGCCGTGGCGGCGCTGTTTGCCAATGACGGTGCGGCACTGATCCTGACCCCTATCGTCATCGCCATGCTGCTGGCGTTGGGGTTCAGCAAGCAGGCCACGCTGGCGTTTGTGATGGCGGCAGGTTTTATCGCCGATACCGCCAGCCTGCCGCTGATTGTGTCCAACCTGGTCAACATCGTGTCGGCAGACTTCTTTAAGCTGGGGTTCAGCGAATACGCCTCGGTGATGATCCCCGTTGATATCGCCGCGATTGTTGCAACGCTGGTGATGCTGCATCTTTTCTTCCGCAAGGAAATTCCCCCAGAATATGACCTGGCGAAACTTCAGGAGCCCGCGCGGGCCATTCACGATCTCCCGACGTTCAGAACGGGCTGGATCGTGCTACTGCTTCTGCTCGTTGGCTTCTTTGTGCTTGAACCTCTCGGCATTCCGGTCAGCGCCATCGCCACCGTCGGCGCGCTGATTTTATTCGCTGTTGCAAAACGGGGACATGCAATAAACACCGGAAAAGTGCTGCGCGGCGCACCCTGGCAAATTGTTATTTTCTCGCTCGGGATGTATCTGGTGGTGTATGGCCTGCGCAATGCCGGGCTGACGGATTATCTTACTGGCGTGCTGAATAGCCTGGCCGGACACGGACTGTGGGCCACCACGCTGGGAACCGGGTTCATCACCGCGTTCCTGTCATCCATAATGAACAATATGCCCACGGTGCTGATTGGCGCGCTCTCCATTGAGGGCAGTACGGCGACGGGATTGCTCAAGGACGCGATGATTTACGCCAACGTGATTGGCTGCGATCTGGGGCCGAAAATCACGCCTATCGGTAGCCTCGCCACCCTGCTCTGGCTCCACGTGCTGGCGCAGAAAAACATGACGATTACCTGGGGCTACTATTTCCGGACGGGCATCATCATGACGCTGCCGGTCCTGTTTGTGACGCTCGCCGCGCTGGCGCTACGTCTCTCCTTCACACTGTAATGAGCCACTGATATGAGCCACATCACCATTTACCACAACCCAGCCTGCGGCACCTCGCGCAATACGCTGGAGATGATCCGCAACAGCGGCACGGAGCCGGAGATTATCCTCTATCTGGAAACCCCGCCGTCGCGCGATAAGCTGACCACCCTGATTGCCGATATGGGGATTTCGGTGCGGGATCTGCTGCGCAAAAACGTGGAGCCCTATGAACAGCTCGGCCTGGCCGAAGATATCTTCAGCGACGACCAGCTTATCGACTTTATGCTGCAACACCCGATCCTGATTAACCGTCCGATTGTGGTCACGCCGCTGGGCACCCGCCTGTGCCGCCCGTCTGAAGTTGTCCTCGACATTCTGCCGGACGCGCAGAAAGGAGCGTTTACGAAAGAGGATGGCGAAGCCGTCGTGGACGCCAGCGGGAAAAAAATCGAACACAGGTAAAACAGGCAGGGCGAGTGATGCCTAAGGGTTTCCCTCGCCCGCAATTCTCCCCACCATCGCCCGAATTTCCTCCCGGCTTAATGGCTCTCGGTCAGTCACATAGTGCAGCGTCATCCCTTCGATGAAGGCATCCAGCGCGCGGGTGGTGACCGGGTCGAACCACTGCTCCAGCGTGGTCTGGCTCATCTTCATCCAGTCCTGCATCACCGTTTTGAGCGCCGCGCTGCGGTGCATAAAGGCGTAAAGCTGGTACATCAGCGCCATGTTGTGCGGCGTGGTCACCTGCGAGCTGTGGATCAAGGTGGTGATGGATTCACACGCCATTTCCGGCCCGGTGACGCCCGCGAAGAAATCCCGGTACTGCTGCGACATCTGGCGGGTAAACCACGTGAAGGCCTCCTCCAGCAGCGGCTCCATGCCGTCGAAATAGTAGGTCATTGACCCCAGCGGCACGCCCGCGCAGGTGGCGATTTTGCGGTGCGTGACGGCGTGAATACCGTGTTCGGCAATGGTGTCCAGCGTCGCCTGGAGAATTTTTTCACGTCGATGCGGATCGTTCGGTGGTCTGCTCATAAATCCCTCACCTGGTTTGTGTACAAATGTACACAAACTTGCTAGTGTTGTCGCTACTGTTGTACTTCTGGTGCTACCCCAATGACGCTGACCTCTTCCCGCAACGCCCTGCGACTACGCATGTGGGCATTGTTTATGTTCTTCTTTATTCCCGGTCTGCTGATGGCCTCCTGGGCCACACGCACGCCCGCCATACGCGACATTTTGTCCGTCTCTACCGCGGAGATGGGCATCGTGCTGTTCGGCCTGTCGATAGGCTCCATGAGCGGCATTCTCTGCTCCGCGTGGCTGGTGAAGCGCTTTGGCACGCGGGCGGTGATCCGCACCACCATGTGCTTCGCGGTAATTGGGATGATCGTGCTAAGCGTCGCGCTGTGGTTTGCCTCGCCGGTGCTGTTTGCCCTGGGGCTGACGGTATTTGGCGGCAGCTTCGGCTCGGCAGAGGTTGCGATTAACGTTGAAGGGGCGGCGGTCGAGCGCGAGATGAACAAAACCGTGCTGCCCATGATGCACGGCTTTTACAGCCTCGGCACGCTCGCCGGCGCGGGCGTCGGCATGGCGCTGACGGCCTTTGGCATGAGCGCGAATCTGCATATCCTGCTGGCGGCGCTGGTATGCATCATTCCGATCCTGACCGGCATTCGGGCGATCCCGAACGGTACCGGCAAGAATTCCGCTGAAGAACAGCATTCGACGGAAAAAGGGCTGCCCTTCTACCGCGATTTCCAGCTGATGCTCATCGGCGTGGTGGTGCTGGCGATGGCCTTCGCGGAAGGTTCTGCCAACGACTGGCTGCCGCTGCTGATGGTGGACGGCCACGGCTTTAGTCCGACCTCCGGCTCGCTGATCTACGCCGGGTTTACGCTGGGGATGACCGTCGGGCGCTTCACCGGCGGCTGGTTTATCGACCGCTACAGCCGCGTCGCGGTAGTGCGCGCCAGCGCCCTGCTCGGCGGCCTGGGTATCGCGATGATCGTCTTTGTGGACGTGGACTGGATTGCCGGGGTCTCGGTGATCCTCTGGGGTCTGGGCGCGTCGCTCGGCTTCCCGCTGACTATTTCGGCCGCCAGCGACACCGGCCCGGATGCCCCGACCCGCGTCAGCGTGGTGGCGACCACGGGCTACCTCGCCTTCCTGGTCGGGCCGCCGCTGCTCGGTTTCCTCGGTGAGCACTACGGGTTGCGCAGCGCCATGCTGGTGGTGTTAGGGTTGGTGATTATCGCGGCGCTGGTGGCGCGCGCGGTGGCAAAGCCGGAAACGGAACAAACGTCAATGGAGAAGGGATATGAGCGTTAAACTGATCGCCGTCGACATGGATGGCACATTCCTGAGTGATGCCAAGACCTATAACCGCCCGCGCTTTCTGGCGCAGTATGCGCGCATGAAGGAGCAAGGCATTCGCTTTGTGGTCGCCAGCGGCAACCAGTATTACCAGCTGATCTCGTTCTTCCCGGAGATCGCGCATGAAATTGCCTTTGTTGCCGAAAACGGCGGCTGGGTGGTCGATGCCGGGGAAGATGTGTTCAACGGCGAGCTGACAAAAGCGCATTTCAGCACCGTGGCCACCGTCTTAAACGACGTCCCCGGCATTGAGATTATCGCCTGCGGGAAAGGCAGCGCCTACACGCTTAAGGCCTATGACGATGCCTTCATTGATATCGCGTCAAAATATTATCACCGCCTCGAAAGGGTGCAGGATTTCAACAGCCTGAACGACATCTTCTTCAAGTTCGGGCTCAACGTTTCCGATGACGAAATTCCGCGCATTCAGGCGCTGCTGCATGAAAAGCTAAGTGACATTATGGTGCCCGTCACCACCGGTCACGGCAGCATTGACCTGATTATCCCCGGCGTGCATAAAGCCAACGGCCTGCGGATCCTGCAAACGCGCTGGGGCATCGAGGACAGCGAAGTGGTGGCCTTTGGTGACAGCGGCAACGACGTGGAGATGCTGCGTCAGTCCGGGTTCAGCTTTGCGATGGCAAATGCCAAACCGCATATTAAAGCGGAGGCGCGCTTTGAAGCTCCGCATAATAACGAGGAAGGCGTTTTAAACGTGATTGAGAAGGTGTTGAACGGGGAGGCACCGTTTAATTGACCGCGTGCGGTCTGGCGGCCTCGCCCCTCACCCAGGCCCTCTCCCCAAAGGGGAGAGGGAAAAAAAGATTATGGTTGCAGGGCGTTTCCGACGCGTTTGTCCTTCAGGAATACCACCATCAGGCCAACCCACAGCACGCCGTTGGCGAGGTTAAACAGGCTGAACAACCCATTGCCGCCCAGCGCGTAGGCGTGCTTGCTCACCTCGATACCGACGGTAAAAATCAGCATCTGCAGCATGCCCATCGCCGCAGAGACCGTACCTTTACTCATCTCGCTCGCAAACAGGGTCAGGCGCACCAGACCAGCGTTCGCCACGCCAATTCCGAAGGCATAAATGCTCAGCCCCGCCGTCATCCACAGGTAGGCGTGGGATGACGCGACGGTCGCTACCGCAGCCAGAATCAGCCCTGCCGCAATCGGCCAGCCGCCCATGATAATCAGTGAACGCACGGTGCGGCGAGACGTCAGACGGGCCAGCACCAGGTTACCAATAATCAACGCGCCAAAGATCGGCACCTGCAGCAGGCCGTACTCGTAGCTGCTGAGCTTTTCACCGCTGATGATAATAACCGGTGACTGCGCGATCCACGCCAGCAGAGGCAGGCTAACGAATCCGGTCGCCAGCGCCCCCGCCACAAAGCGGCCATTTTGCAACACTGCTTTGTAATCCCGGCCCAGCTCTTTCAGCGAGAGTTTTTCGCCCAGACGGGTAGCCGTTTCCGGCATCGCGCGGTGCAGGCCGAAGAACGCGATGGCGGCGAGAACAGCAAAGAGCACAAACATCCCTTCCCACGGCGCAACGTGCACCCACGCGGCCCCCACCAGCGGCCCGAGTAAGGGGGCGATCAGCGCCACGTTAGCCATCAGCGCGGTAATTTTGATACACACCGCCTCCTCAAACGACTCCTGGATGGCGGCATACCCCACGGCGCCGATAAAGCACAGGCTCACCCCCTGCAGGAAACGCAGCAGGGTAAATTGTTCAATGTTTTGCGCCAGCAGCGTGGCGAGGCAGGTAACGATAAACCACACCACGCCCGTCAGCATCACCGGACGGCGCCCAATACGATCCGACAGCGGGCCTAACAGCCACTGCAAAAACATGCCGCCAGCCAGATAGGCGGTCATGGAGGTCGGCACCCACTCGATTCCCGCGTTGTACTGCTCCACAACGGCCAGCATACCGGGCTGGATCATATCGTTGCCGATATAGGTAGAGAATTCGTAGAGCACCAGACACAGAGGGAAAAGCAACGCCTGACGACCCAGACGTGAACCAGAAGAAGAACGGTTTAACATGCAATCTCTTTATAATGACAAAATCGCGACGAGTTTAATGAAATGCCGTAATCCGAGATAGTGATTTATCGAGGAGAAACAGAAATAAAGCACATATCGTCTTCGTTTAAGGTTTCCTTAAGTTGACAGATTTATGATAGCGCGATTACTCGTCAATGATCCCTAATTATGGCACTCACTTCCAGCCGTTCAGAATTGTCTAACTTACAGACTAATAAGACAAAACAGCTTTACCGCTTACCGTTCCGCTTTTATGGTTATCAGCTTTTGGTGCTAGTAGCGCTTGCCGTGGTGTTTACGTGGCTATCGCGCGATGAAGCGCTCGACAGATGGATCACCGGTTTTTGGTATGACGCGGCGACACAGACTTTCCCGCTGCAAAAAGACCACCTGCTGGATCTGCTGAACCATCGTCTGGCGAAGTACATTGCGATTGCCTTAGGCGCCGTGGCGCTGCTTTACGGCGCTTACAAACGTAACGCAAGGCTTGTCACAGCCGCGCTGCTGATGGGGCTTGGCGCGCTGGTGGTTGGCGTGCTGAAAAGCATCAGCCACCACAGCTGCCCGTGGGATCTGGTGGAATATGGCGGTAAGGCCGTGTCTTACCCCCTGTTCAGCGCCGTTCCGGCAGACAGCGGTCCGGGCCGCTGCTTCCCGGGTGGCCATTCTTCCAGCGGCTTTATGGTGATGGGGCTGTTTTTTGCCTTCTGGCGCGAGCGTCCGCGTCTCGCCTGGAGCTTTGTGGTCCTTGGCGCGGTTCTGGGTCTGGCGATGGGCTTCGGCCAGGTGATGCGCGGGGCACATTTTTTCTCTCACAACCTGTGGGCCGGGTGGTGGGTCTGGTTTTCCCAGGTGGCGGTCTACGGGCTGGTTTCCACCCGGTTTGCAAAAGAGTGATTACGCTATGCTAGAGAATCTGAATTATCAGCTGTTTTATCTGATCAACGCCACCCCGGCCTCGCCAGAGTGGATGATTGATTTTGCCACCTTTCTGGCGAAAGACCTTATCAGCATCGTGCCTGCGCTGGCTGCCATTCTCTGGCTGTGGGGGCCGCGCAGCCAGGTTAAGGCTCAGCGCCAGCTGGTGATCAAAGTCGCGATGGCGCTCGGGGTAAGCGTGCTGGTCAGCTATCTTCTCGGCCACGCGTTCCCGCACGATCGTCCTTTTGTCGATCGCGTTGGCTACACCTTCCTGCACCACGCGCCGGATGACTCTTTCCCGAGCGATCACGGTACGGTTATCTTCACCTTCGCGCTGGCTTTCCTGTTCTGGCATCGCCTGTGGTCGGGTGCGGTGCTGATGGTGGTCGCTGTGGCTATCGCCTGGTCGCGCGTCTATCTTGGCGTCCACTGGCCGCTGGATATGGTGGGCGGTTTCCTGGTGGGGCTGATTGGCTGCGTGAGCGCGGCTATCCTGTGGAATCTCTTCGGTGAAGCGCTCTACCGCGGGCTCTCTTCGCTCTATCGCGCCATTTTTGCCATCCCGATCCGTAAGGGCTGGATACGTGACTAATCCCAACCGGACAGGTTACACTGAGCCCCCGCCCTGCGGGGGCTCACTTTTTTATCCCGAGGAACTATGGAAACACGACGCGATGACCGCATTGCTCAGCTGCTGCAGGCGCTGAAGCGCAGCGATAAGCTGCATCTGAAGGAAGCCGCCAACCTCCTCGGCGTCTCAGAGATGACCATTCGTCGCGATCTGAACAGCGACAGCGCCCCCGTGGTACTGCTGGGCGGGTACATCGTCCTTGAGCCGCGCAGCGCCAGCCATTATCTGATCAGCGACCAGAAGACGCGTCTGGTTGAAGAGAAGCGCAAAGCCGCGCGTCTTGCGGCCACGCTGGTTCAGCCGCACCAGACGCTGTTTTTTGACTGCGGCACCACCACGCCGTGGATTATCGAAGCCATCGACAGCAGCATTCCCTTTACCGCCGTGTGCTACTCCCTGAACACCTTTCTGGCGCTTCAGGAGAAACCCGAGTGCCGGGTGATCCTCTGCGGCGGCGAGTTTCACGCCAGCAACGCCATCTTTAAGCCGCTTAACCTGCAGGACACGCTCAGCAACCTCTGCCCGGACATCGCGTTTTATTCCGCCGCGGGCGTCAATGTGCGCCAGGGTGCAACCTGCTTTAATCTGGAGGAGCTGCCGGTCAAGCACTGGGCGTTAAATGCCGCGCAGTATCATGTGCTGGTGGTCGATCACAGCAAGTTTGGCAAGGTGCGTTCGGCAAGAATGGGCGAGCTGGCGCAGTTTGACGCCATCGTCAGCGATTGCCGCCCCGATGACGAGATTGTGGCCCATGCAAAGGCACAGCAGGTGAAGTTGATGTATTGAGGTTATGCCGGGTAAGCGCAGCGCCACCCGGCATAAAACTTAACTAAACCAGCTGCCAAACCAGCTATGGAATTTCATCAACACGAAATCCCACATCCGGCTGAAGAAGCCGCCCTCTTCCACCGCTTCCATCACAATCAGCGGACGCTGTTCAATCGACTTGCCGTTTAGCTGGAAATCAATCGTCCCGACCACCTGGCCTTTTTTCAGCGGCGCGGTGAGCTGCGGTTCGGTCAGGGTATAGCTTGCTTTCAGGTTTTTCAGCTGACCGCGTGGAATGGTCACGGAACCGGCCTCACCCGCCCCCAGATTCACCTCGCTCTTGTCACCAAACCAGACGCGCTGGCTGACGAACGTGGCATCCGGTTTAATCGGCGTCACGGTTTCATAGAAGCGGAAGCCCCAGGTCAGCAGTTTTTCTGACTCGTTAAAGCGGATGCGGTCGGTTTTGGTGCCCAGCACCACCGAGATCAGGCGCATGTCGCCCTGCGTCGCGGAGGCCACCAGGTTGTAGCCCGCGCCGGCCGTGGTGCCGGTCTTCATTCCGTCCACGTTAACGTTGCTGCTCCACAGCAGGCGGTTGCGGTTCGGCTGGCGAATTTTGTTGAAGGTAAACTCTTTCTCTTTGTGGATGGCGTATTCATCCGGCACGTCGTGGATCAGCGCTTTTCCCAGCAGCGCCATGTCGCGCGCGGTACTGAACTGTCCCGGCGCATCCAGGCCGTGGACCGTTTTGAAGGTGGTGTTGGTTAAGCCGAGCTTTTGCGCATAGCCATTCATCAAACCAATGAAAGAATCCTGACTGCCGGCAACGTAGTCGGCCAGCGCGATACACGCATCATTTCCCGACTGAATGATTACCCCTTTGTTCAGATCGGAGACGGAGACCTGATCGCCAGGCTTCAGGAACATCACCGACGAGCCCCGCAGCGCCGGGTTGCCTGTCGCCCAGGCATCCTTCCCGATGGTGACCATATCGTCCAGCTTGATCTTGCCCGCTTTTAACGCCTGCCCGACCACATAGCTGGTCATGATTTTGGTCAGGCTGGCCGGATCGAGTTTCTCATCCGCATTGCCTTCCGCCAGCACCTTACCGCTGGAATAGTCCATCAGGATCCAGGCGCGCGCGTCCACAGGCGGCGCTTCGGGCGCAGCCTGTTCAGCCGCGTAGAGTGTTGGTGCAAACAGGAAAAGGAGCGCAGAGCCTGCCGCCAGGCTGCGCAGAGAAGTCATTTTTCGCGTCATAAATGCCACCCGAGTGTCCATTCAAAAATTACGTCACATCACCGTGTCGCAAGAAGCGATGAGTAATAGCGCACTAAAACGGTTAAAGAAACCCAACGAGGGTAAAGTTATTAAAGTTTATGCAATAACATTCATTTACGCTTTGATTCAGGCGATTTTTTTGTCTTCTGTTGCGTAATTGTTAGGTTTATCTCACCATGGCAAAAAGCCGACCCGGATTCACACTCATCAGGAGTAAATATGATTACGCTGTGGGGCAGGAATAATTCGACCAACGTTAAGAAAGTGCTCTGGACGCTGGAGGAACTGGATTTACCGTTTAACCAAATCATGGCTGGCATGTCGTTCGGCGTGAACAAAGAGGCCGACTATCTGGCGATGAACCCGAACGGCCTGGTGCCGCTGCTGCGGGATGACGAAACAGACGCAACGCTTTGGGAGTCCAACACCATTGTGCGTTACCTCGCCGCCCAGTACGGTCTTGGCCGCCTGTGGGTTGAAAACCCGGCGCAGCGCGCGCAGGGTGAGAAGTGGATGGACTGGGCAAATCAGACGCTCTCTCCCGTTCACCGCGTGATCCTGATGGGGCTGGTGAGAACCCCTGAAGCCGAGCGCGACTACCCCGCCATTCATGCCGCGCAGGATGCCTGCGAAAACCTGTTTGCGATGATGGACGATGAGCTGGCGAAGCACGCCTGGTTCTCCGGCGATACGTTCGGCGTGGGGGACATTGCCGTAGCGCCGTTCGTCTGGAACCTGACTAACCTCGGTCTGAAATGGACGCCGCGCCCGAACCTTGACCGCTGGCTTAAGCAGCTTGGCGAGCGCCCGGCGTACCGTAACGTGGTTATGATCCCGGTCACCTGATTACGCACCGGACGGGCTGACTTTTAACAGCTGCCCGTCCGTTTCGTCGGTCAGGACATACAGATAGCCATCCGGCCCCACCCGCACATCGCGAATACGCTGCTCCCGGTCGCCCAGGATCCGCCCGTCCTCCGTCACCTTATTGCCGTCCACGCTCAGCACGATAACGTCCTTTTCCTTTAGCGCCCCGATAAACAGCTTGTTTTTCCACTGCGGGAACACGTCGCTATTATAGAACGCCATGCCGCTGACCGCGGGCGACACTTTCCAGACAAACAGCGGCTTTTCGGCTCCCTCAACGTGCTCACCTTTGGCTTCCGGGATTTTCAGCCCGCTGTAGTTAATGCCGTGCGTCGCCAGCGGCCAGCCGTAATTTTTGCCCTTCTCCGGGATGTTGATTTCATCCCCGCCGCGCGGGCCGTGCTCGTTCAGCCACAGCGTGTCGCTCCACGGGTTCATCGCCATCCCCTGCGGGTTACGAATGCCGTACGACCAAATTTCCGGCCGCGCGCCGGAGGTGTTCACAAAGGGGTTATCCGGCGGCACTTTACCGTCTTCGGTGAGGCGCACCACTTTACCCTGCAGCTTGTCCAGATCCTGCGCCGTCGGGCGCTGGTTGTTCTCGCCGAGTCCAATAAAGAGATACCCTTTGCCGTCGAACACCAGTCGCCCACCAAAATGGTTACCGGTAGAGAGTTTCGGCATCTGGCGGAACACCACCTGGAATCCCTCGATGCGGGAAAGATCGTCGCTCAGGCGACCATAGCCCACCGCCGTTCCGGCCTTGCCGTCACGCCCGGCTTCGGCGTAGCTCAGCCAGACGCGGCGCGACTTTTCAAAATCAGGCGCCAGCACCACGTCCAGCAGTCCTCCCTGGCCGTTCGCCCACACCTTCGGCACGCCGACAATGGGATCGGAAAGTCCTTTCCCGGCCTGCCAGCGCTTGAGCTGCCCGCCCTTAAGAGTGACCAGTAAACCGTCATTACCCGGCAGGAACGCCATCGACCAGGGGTGATCGAGTCGGTTTTGCAGCACCTCAACCTTTACCGCCTCTGGCGCAGCAAGAAGCGAAAACGGAATAAACAATGCAGGCAGGAAAATCAACGAGGATCGAGGCATAAAGCGCTCCTTTTTCGGCATATGGCATAAAGATTAGCCATTACCTCCGGGCGCGTTACCACTTTTACAAAAGCTTAATCAGAGGGGGGAGTTGCCTCCCCCCGAACTCAGTGCTGTGCAAGCGTCTCGTACTTGTTAAGACACATGATGCAAAGAGAGAGCGTTGTCAGGCAGTTTTCAAGCTTCTCCGCGTTAACAGCGATAAAATTTGGGCAGTCGTGGCGTCCGTTCATCAAACATACCCCTGCAATGGAGAGCACCTCAGCGGCGCGACGCAGCGCCATCAGCTCGCATTCATCGTATTCCGTCTTCAGGGTCGGTGCTTTTTCACGCATGAAATTACACAGTTCAAACAGATTATCACGCAGATGTTCGCTTTCGCTGACTGACATATAGCCCTTTGCCTTCCTGAGCTGCAGATAGGCGGCCAGGTCGATTCGGGCGTTGATCAGCTTGTTAAGCAGATCGCGTTTCAGTCTGTCAACGGACATGCTATTTCCTCCTCTGTCAGCCATGTTGCACATTCAGAATAAGGTCATTTTTTGTACAGTTTAATGCCTGAGATCAATTATTCTTAACTGATTAACATTATTTACAATGTTACAACCTCGGCCTGGCGCATCCGCCTTGCAAAGAGTGTATAAATCCCCCGCGATACGCTGTAAAATCCCGCCCTGATAACTCCATAATTGATGAATTTTTAACCTATGAGCAATGTTACGCACCAGCCGAAAATCGGCTTCGTCTCCCTGGGCTGCCCGAAAAACCTGGTGGATTCCGAACGCATCCTGACCGAACTGCGCACCGAAGGCTATGACGTGGTGCCAAGCTACGACAACGCCGATATGGTGATCGTTAACACCTGCGGGTTTATCGACAGCGCGGTCCAGGAGTCACTGGAAGCCATCGGTGAAGCGCTGACCGAAAACGGCAAAGTGATTGTTACCGGCTGCCTGGGCGCGAAAGTGGACCAAATCCGCGAAGTGCACCCGAAGGTGCTGGAGATCACCGGCCCGCACAGCTACGAGCAGGTGCTGGAACATGTTCATCACTACGTGCCAAAACCAAAGCACAACCCGTTCCTGAGCCTGGTGCCGGAACAGGGCGTGAAGCTGACGCCGCGTCACTACGCCTACCTGAAAATTTCTGAAGGCTGCAACCATCGCTGCACCTTCTGCATCATCCCGTCCATGCGTGGCGATCTGGTGAGCCGTCCGATTGGCGAAGTGCTGGCGGAAGCGAAACGTCTGGCCGACGCGGGCGTGAAGGAGCTGCTGGTCATCTCCCAGGACACCTCGGCTTACGGCGTAGACGTCAAACACCGCTCCGGTTTCCACAACGGCGAGCCGGTGAAAACCAGCATGGTGGGCCTGTGCGAGCAGCTGGCTAAGCTCGGTATCTGGACACGTCTGCACTACGTCTACCCGTACCCGCACGTTGACGATGTGATCCCGCTGATGGCGGAAGGCAAAATCCTGCCGTACCTGGATATCCCGCTGCAGCACGCCAGCCCGCGTATCCTCAAGCTGATGAAACGCCCTGGCTCCGTTGACCGCCAGCTGGCGCGCATCAAGCAGTGGCGTGAAATCTGTCCGGATCTGACCCTGCGCTCCACCTTTATCGTCGGCTTCCCGGGTGAAACCGAAGAAGACTTCCAGATGCTGCTCGACTTCCTGAAAGAAGCCCGTCTGGACCGCGTCGGCTGCTTCAAGTACAGCCCGGTGGAAGGCGCAACCGCCAACGAGCTGGCGGATCAGGTGCCGGAAGAGGTTAAGGAAGAGCGCTGGAACCGCTTCATGCAACTGCAGCAGCAGATCTCTGCTGAACGTCTGCAGGAGAAAGTGGGCCGTGAGATCATGGTTATCATCGACGAAGTGGACGAAGAAGGCGCGATTGGTCGCAGCATGGCGGACGCCCCTGAAATCGACGGCGCGGTGTACCTGAACGGCGAAACCAACGTTAAGCCGGGTGATATTATTCGCGTCAAAGTTGAAAACGCCGACGAGTATGACCTGTGGGGTAGCCGGGTTTAATCTCACTGCACATCTTTTACAGGCCGGGTAAGGCGTAGCCGCCACCCGGCACATTTCACTGCACTACCCCTTAATCCTCGGATCCAGCGCGTCGCGCAGCCCATCCCCCAGCAGGTTAAACGCCAGCACGGTCAGGAAAATCGCCAGGCTCGGGAAAATCGCCACGTGCGGCGCAATCACCATATCGGCCCTCGCCTCGTTCAGCATCGCGCCCCACTCCGGCGTCGGCGGCTGTGCCCCTAACCCCAGAAACGACAGGCTGGCCGCCGAAATAATCGACACGCCTATACGCATGGTGAAATAGACCACGATGGACGACACCGTCCCGGGCAGAATATGGCTGAACAGAATGGTGGTATCGCTGGCCCCCATGCTGCGGGCGGATTCAATAAACGTCTGCTGTTTCAGCACCAGCGTGTTGCCGCGCACCAGGCGGGCAAAGGCCGGAATCGAAAAGACCGCCACCGCGATAATAACGTTGGCCATGCCGCTGCCCATGATCGCCACCACGGCAATCGCCAGCAGAATGCCGGGGAAAGCAAACAGCACGTCGCAGATGCGCATGATGATGCGGTCCCACCAGCCTTCATAATACCCGGCGACGAGCCCCAGCACGGTACCGATAGCCGCGCCGATCAGCACCGCGAGTACCCCGGCGGCGAGAGAAATTTGCGCCCCCACCAGCACGCGGCTGAAGATATCGCGGCCAAGCGAGTCCACGCCGAACCAGTGCAGCATTGAGGGGCCGTCGTTCAGGCGGTCGTAGTCAAAGTAGTTTTCCGCATCAAACGGCGCTACCCACGGCGCAACGATCGCCACCGCAATCAGCACCAGCACGAACAGCCCCGCCGCCATTGCGACCGGCTGACGGCGAAAACGTCTCCAGAATTCGGACCACGGGGTGCGGACATGCTCCGGTTTCAGCCCCGGCATCGCGTTCAAAACGGCCTGACGCCGCCAGTTCAACAATCGCATCTTACTTATACCTGATGGCCGGGTTAATGGCGGCGTAGAGCACGTCCACCACTAAGTTGATAAGAATAAACTCCAGCGAGAAAAGCAGGACTTCTGCCTGAATCACCGGGTAGTCGCGCATCTCGACGGAATCGACCAGCAGACGCCCCAGCCCCGGCCAGTTGAAGACCTTTTCCACGACGATAGAGCCACCCAGCAGGAAACCAAACTGTAGCCCCATCATCGTCACCACCGGGATCATCGCATTGCGGAACCCGTGCTTGAGAATGACCCACTTCTCGCTGACCCCTTTCGCCCGCGCGGTGCGAATATAATCTTCGCTCAGCACGTCCACGAACGAGGCGCGGGTAAAGCGGGCCATCACCGCCGACACGGCAGCGCCCAGCGTCATGGAGGGCAGAATATAATGCTTCCAGGTATCGGCCCCGACGGTCGGCAGCCAGCCCAGTTCAACGGAGAAGATCTGCATCAGCAGCATCCCCAGCGCGAACGCCGGGAAGGAGATGCCGGTCACCGCCAGGGCCATGCCGAGCTTGTCCGGCCAACGGTTACGCCAGACGGCCGCCACAATCCCGGCGCCAAGTCCGAACGCCACCGCCCAGCCCATGCTGGCAATCGTTAACCAGAACGTGGGCATAAAGCGGCTGGCAATCTCCTCCGACACCGGACGCCGCGACACCATTGAAATACCAAAGTCGCCCTGCAGAACGTTGCACATATAGTGCAGAAACTGCATATACAGCGGCTGGTCGAGGCCCAGCTGTTTACGCACCAGCTCAATGACGGTGGCATCCGCTTCGGGCCCGGCTACCAGGCGCGCCGGATCGCCCGGCAGCATGTGGACAAACAAAAACACCAGCACCGCCACTATCAGCAGCGTCGGGATAAGCCCCAGCAGACGTTTACAAACATAATTCAGCATGAGGTTTATTTTAAATCCGCATCGTCAAAGCTAAAGCCGGTGTCCGGCATGATGTAGAACCCGGTCAGCGCTTTGTTATGGGCTGAGACCAGTTTCTCCACCACCAGCGGTACCCATGGCGACTCTTTCCAGATAATGTCCTGCGCGTCCTTGTAGAGGCGGGCTTTCTCTTCCGGTTTGGTGGTTTTCAGGGCATCGGCCAGGTCTTTGTCCACCTGCGGATTGCTGTAAAACGCGGTGTTGAACAGGGTTGGCGGCCAGTTCTGCGAGGCGAACAGCGGCGACAGCGCCCAGTCGGCTTCACCGGTCGAGGCCGTCCAGCCTGTGTAGAACATCCGCACGCCGCTCTCTTTCTGCCCTTTCCCCTCCACTTCTGCCGCACGCTGCCCGGCATCCATCGCGGTCACCTGCGCCTTAATCCCCACCTGCGCCAGCTGCTGCTGGGTGAACTGCAGCACCTTCTGGGCGGTGCTGTGATTATGCGACGACCACAGCGTGGTGCTGAAGCCGTTCGGGAAACCCGCCTCTTTCAGCAGCTCGCGCGCTTTGGCCGGATCGTACGGCCACGGCTGATAACTTTGCGCATACGCAATAGACGGCGGCAGCACGCCGGTGGCCGGGGTGGCATAACCCGCAAAAGCGACCTTCACCAGCGCCTGACGGTTAATGGCATAGTTGATGGCTTCACGCACCTTCGGGTTATCGAACGGCTTCTGCGTGACGTTCATGCTGATGTAGCGCTGCATGATAGACGGGCTGGCAACCAGCTCCAGCTTGCTGTTTTTCTGCAGAATGGCGGCCTGCTCATACGGGATGGGGAAGGCAAACTGCGCTTCGCCGGTTTGCAGCATTGCCGCGCGGGTGTTGTTATCCACCACCGGACGCCAGGTGATGGTGTCCAGCTTCGGCAGACCCTGCTGCCAGTATCCCGCGAATTTTTTCACCTTCACAAAATCGGTCTGGTTCCAGGTGAGCAGCTCGTACGGCCCGGTTCCCACCGGGTGGAAGCCGATCTCTTTACCGTACTTTTTCAGCGCGGCGGGCGAGATCATCGCCGTCGCCGGATGCGCCAGAATATTGATAAACGCGGAGAATGGCTCTTTCAGGGTGATTTTTACCGTTGCCGGGTCGACTACCTCGGTGCTGGCGATATTTTTATACAGGTTATAGCGCTTGAGGCTGTTTTGAGGATTGCTGGCACGGTCGAGGTTGACCTTTACCGCCTCCGCATTGAAATCAGTCCCGTCCTGGAATTTCACGCCGGAACGGAGCTTGATGGTATAGACCAGCCCGTCGTCGGATACGGTGTACCCCTCCGCCAGCACATTTTTCAGCTTCATCTCTCTGTCGAGACCAAACAGCCCCTGATAGAACGATTTCGCCACCGCCTGGGAGAGCGTGTCGTTGGCGTCGTACGGATCGAGCGTGGTGAAGTTGGAGCCGACGGCAACCACCACGTCTTTGGCGGCGAACGCGGGGGCAGCGGCCAGGGCTGCCGTCACGCTCGCGGCTAACAACCATTTACGCGCTACAAATGTAACCATTGTGTTCTCCTGCCTGTTGTAAGTTATAACCGTGAGAAGGCATTGTCCTGGCGCGGCGGAGCCACGAAGTGGCCCGGACCAACCTCACGCAGCGTGACGCGCTCCACGGCTTCGCCGCGTTTACGAATGTTGCTCGGCATCTCATCCTGCAGCAGCACGCGCTGGCCGTGGCGGTGCGCGGGATCGGCAACCGGGACCGCCGCAATAAGCTTGCGGGTGTAGGGGTGCTGCGGATTCTCAAACACCGCCCTTCGCGGGCCAATCTCCACGATCTGCCCCATAAACATCACCGCCACGCGATGGCTGATGCGCTCTACCACCGCCATATCGTGCGAGATAAACAGGAAGGCAATCCCCATATCCCGCTGTAAATCCAGCAGTAAGTTGATAATTTGCGCCCGGATCGAGACATCCAGCGCCGAGACGGACTCATCCGCAATCACCACCTTCGGGTTCAGCGCCAGCGCGCGGGCGATGCAGATACGCTGCCGCTGCCCGCCGGAAAACTCGTGCGGATAACGCCAGGCGTGTTCCGGCTTCAGGCCAACGCGCTCCAGCAGCCAGGCCACGCGACGCTGCGCCGCCTCGCCGTCGAGCAGGTTATGCACCCGCAGCGGCTCCATAATTGAGTACCCTACCGTATGGCGCGGGTCGAGAGAGGCATACGGATCCTGGAAGATAAACTGAATATCTCGCCGTATCGCCTGTAATTTATTATCTGGCAGAGTGTCGATACGTTCACCGTTAAAGGTTATCGTCCCCTCCTGGGTCTCCACAAGCCTGAGCAGCGCCCGCCCGGTGGTGGATTTCCCGCAGCCGGACTCTCCTACCAGCGCCAGCGTTTCACCCGGCCAGAGATCAAAACTGACGTTTTCCACCGCATGCACTTCGCGCTTCAGGCGGTTGAAAATTCCGCTGCGCAGCGGAAAGCGGGTCACCAGATTGCGCACTTCGAGTATCGGTTTGCCCGACACCACGGTGTCCTGCTCGCCTTCATTCTCCTGCGGCTCTGTCGCCTCCAGGGAAATCAGCGGAAAACGGCGCGGCAAATCGCTGCCGTTCATCGCCCCAAGCCGCGGCACCGCCGCCAGCAGCGCTTTGGTGTAAGGATGCTCGGGGGCATGGAAAATCTGCTCGACCGCACCGGTTTCCACAGCATTGCCCTTATGCATCACCAGCACCCGATCGGCGATGTCAGCCACTACGCCCATATCGTGGGTGATGAAAATAACCCCCATCTCCATCTCCTGCTGCAGCACTTTGATGAGCTGCAGGATCTGCGCCTGAATCGTCACGTCCAGCGCCGTCGTCGGCTCATCGGCGATCAGCACCGCCGGACGGCAGGAGAGCGCCATGGCAATCATCACCCGCTGACGCATGCCGCCGGAAAGCTGATGCGGGTAGCGTCCCAGAATGGCCTGCGCCTCCGGAATGCGTACCAGCTCCAGCATCCGTCGGGCCTCTTTGAGCGCCTCATCGCCGCTCAGCCCCTGATGCAGCCGGATGGACTCGGCAATTTGTTCCCCGACCGGGAACACCGGGTTGAGCGAGGTCATCGGCTCCTGGAAGATCATCGCGATATCCGCCCCGCGCACGCCCTGCATCTGCGCGCCGCTCAGCTCGTTTAAATCGATGACCTGACGGTTACGGCGGCGCAGGAGCATTTTCTCGCTGCTGATTTGCCCGCCCGTCTGTTCCAGCAGGCGCATCAGCGCCAGCGCGGTGACCGATTTACCGGAGCCGGACTCGCCAACAATAGCCAGCGTCTCGCCGCGCCTGAGCGAGAACGATAAATTCTGTACTGCGGGGATGAACTGCCGCTCTTCCTGAAACGCAATATTCAGCTGATGGACAGCCAGCACCTCGCGGTTGTCCAGTTCTTCAGTGTGCGGCACGCGCTGCCCCCTTATTCACGATAGATGCCCGTGCTCGGCTCATCACCGGCATAACCCCAGGCGCGGTACATGCCTTCGCTGTTGAACGGCAGGGCCACGTTGCCCTCACGATCGACCGCAATCAGCCCGCCGACGCCGCCCAGGGCAGGTAATTTTTCCATCACCACGCGCTCGCAGGCCTCGCTCAGGCTTAAACCGCCGTAATCCATCAGCGCGGTGATGTCGTAGGCCGCGAGGGCGCGAATAAACACTTCCCCGGTGCCGGTACACGACACCGCTGCCGTGGCGTTATTGGCATAGCAGCCCGCGCCGGGCAGCGGGCTGTCGCCGACGCGTCCCGGCAGCTTGTTGGTCATGCCGCCCGTTGACGTCGCCGCCGCGAGGTTACCGGCTTTATCGAGCGCCACCGCGCCGACCGTGCCCATTTTGGTGGTTTCATCCAGCGGCGCAGTATGGTCAAGCTGCGTTATGCCCGCCGTACGGGCTTCCAGCAGCTGCTGATAGCGTTCTTCCGTGGAAAACAGATCCGGCGATACCGGTTCCAATCCGTGCTCAAAGGCAAATTTTTCAGCCCCGGCGCCCGCCAGCAGAACGTGCGGGCTCTCCTCCATCACCAGACGCGCCGCCAGCACCGGATTTCGCAGATGACTCACGCCCGCCACGGCGCCCGCCTTCAGGGTGACGCCGTCCATCACGCAGGCGTCCAGCTCGTGGGTTTCATCCCGGGTAAAGACCGAACCTATTCCGGCATTAAAGAGCGGACACTCTTCCAGCAGGCGCACCGCCTCGGTGACCACATCAAGCGCGCTCTCGCCCGCTTCCAGCATTTTCTGGCCCGTTTCCACAATGGCGTACAGCGCGTCAATGTAGCGCTTTTCCTGCTCGGGACTGAGCTGTGCACGGGTGATTGCCCCTGCGCCGCCATGAATTGCGATTACCGCATTAACCATTCGCATCACCCGTTAGCCTGATTCGCGGCTTTTTCTATAAATATCATTATCGTCGATGAAACTTCAGATGATTTTTGAATATAGAAAGACGCAACAGTGATGTAAAGCGTACACCCATCGGGTCATACAGTTAGCCGCACTTTTCTGCCATAATGGGCGCTTTCGTTGTTACTCCGCAGGAGCCCACCATGGATTTTACCGCCGGACTGATGCCGCTTGAGACGGCACTCTCGCAGATGCTTGACCGTATTTCTCCGCTGCATGACGTTGAGACGCTGCCGCTTGTGCGCTGTTTTGGTCGTATTGCCGCGCGCGATATCGTCTCGCCGATGAACGTGCCGGGGTTCGATAACTCCGCGATGGACGGTTACGCGGTGCGCCTGGCGGATCTCCAGACGGGTAACGCCCTGCCGGTGGCGGGTAAAGCCTTTGCGGGCCAGCCGTTTGGCGGCGAATGGCCAGCGGGCACCTGCGTGCGCATCATGACCGGCGCGCCGGTTCCGCAGGGCTGCGACGCCGTGGTGATGCAGGAAGAGACCGAGCAGACCGACGACGGGGTGCGTTTTACCGCGAACGTTAAAGCGGGCCAGAACATCCGCCGCACGGGCGAAGACATCACCCTCGGCGCGACCGTTTTTGCCGCCGGGCAGAAATTGACGGTAGGTGAACTGCCGGTGCTGGCGTCGCTCGGCATCGCCGAAGTTGACGTTGTCCGCAAGGTGCGCGTGGCGGTCTTCTCCACCGGCGACGAGCTGCAGCTTCCGGGCCAGCCGCTGCAGGACGGCCAGATTTATGACACCAACCGCCTGGCGGTACACCTGATGCTCGAGCAGCTGGGCTGCGAGGTGATTAACCTCGGGATTATTCCAGACGACCCGGAAAAACTGCGCGCGGCGTTTATCGAGGCGGACAAATCCGCCGACGTGGTCATCAGCTCCGGCGGCGTCTCCGTGGGCGAAGCGGATTACACCAAAACCCTTCTTGAAGAGCTGGGCGAAATCGCCTTCTGGAAGCTGGCGATTAAGCCGGGCAAACCGTTCGCGTTTGGCAAGCTTCCGCACAGCTGGTTCTGCGGCCTGCCGGGTAACCCGGTCTCTGCGGCACTCACCTTCTACCAGCTGGCGATCCCGCTCCTGGCGAAGCTTTCCGGCAACAAAGCCAGCCCGCTGCCGGAACGCCTGCGCGTGCGTGCCGCTACGCGCCTGAAAAAATCACCGGGTCGTCTCGATTTCCAGCGCGGCATTCTGGCACGCGGCGCGGACGGTGAGCTCGAAGTGAGCACCACCGGACATCAGGGCTCGCACATTTTCAGCTCCTTCAGCCAGGGCAACTGCTTTATCGTGCTGGAGCGCGAGCGCGGCAACGTGGAAGCCGGCGAATGGGTTGAGGTAGAAAGCTTTAACCACCTGTTCGGAGGCTGACATGACGGTGGAGCTGAGCGACCAGGAGATGATGCGCTACAACCGCCAGATCGTGCTGCGCGGGTTTGACTTTGAGGGCCAGGAAGCGCTTAAGGCAGCCAATGTGCTGGTCGTCGGTCTCGGCGGGCTGGGCTGCGCCGCCGCGCAGTATCTTTCGGCGGCGGGCGTGGGCAGGATGACGCTGTTGGATTTCGATACCGTCTCGGTGTCCAACCTGCAGCGCCAGACGCTGCACAGCGACGCGACGGTTGGCCAGCCGAAAGTGGACTCTGCCCGCACGGCGCTGGCGCGCATCAACCCCAACGTTCAGTTCACCCTGATTGACGCGATGCTGGATGACGACGCGCTGTTCGCGCAGATTGCGCAGCACGATCTGGTGCTCGACTGCACCGATAACGTCGCGGTCCGTAACCAGCTGAACGCGGGCTGTTTTGCCCACAAAACCCCGCTGGTCTCCGGCGCGGCGATCCGCATGGAGGGGCAAATCAGCGTCTTCACGTACGCGGATGTTGAACCCTGCTACCGCTGCCTGAGCCGTCTGTTTGGCGAGAATGCGCTGACCTGCGTCGAGGCGGGCGTGATGGCACCACTCGTCGGCGTGATTGGCTCATTGCAGGCAATGGAAGCGATCAAAGTGCTGGCACACTACGGCACGCCTGCCGCGGGGAAAATCGTGATGTATGACGCGATGACCTGCCAGTTCCGCGAGATGAAGCTGATGCGCAATCCGGGGTGTGAGGTGTGCGGTGGTTAAAGCAAACGGCAACCTTCAGGTTGCCGTTTTAGTGTTTGCTCCCTCTCCCTGTGGGAGAGGGTTGGGGCGAGGGCATCAGGCCGCCCCCGTCAGATAGACGTCCGTCCAAACGCTCCCTGCCAGTCCTGCTCAAACTTCACGATCGCCGCATCCACCGCAGGGGAAGTAATAAACTGCTGCGCGACGTCCAGCGGTAGCGTGATGGACTCGCACCCTGCCAGCAGGCAGTCCAGCGCCTGACGCGGGGTTTTAAAGCTCGCGGCCAGCACCTTTGACTGCGGCGCGTGCAGCGCCAACAGGTGCTGCAGTTCAATCACGGTCTGGATCCCGTCCCCGCCCTGCGCGTCCACGCGGTTAACGTAAGGGGCCACATACTCTGCTCCGGCCAGGGCGGACAGCATCCCCTGCGCGGCGCCATACACCGCCGTCCCCAGCGTCGGGATCCCTTCTGCTTTCAGCATTTTGATCGCCGCCAGCCCTTCCGCGGTCACCGGCACCTTCACCACCAGGTCGTTAATGATAGCGCGCAACTTGCGCGCGTCTTCCACCATCCCTTCGGCGGTGGTTGCCATTACCTGCGCAAACAGACGGCCCTTACCGCCCAACGCGTTGTGCAGCGCGGGCAGCAGCTCATCTAGCGGCGTTTTTCCTGCCGCCACAATGCTTGGGTTGGTGGTCACGCCCGCCAGCGGGAAGATACGCGCCAGCTTTTTGACTGCCGCAACGTCAGATGTATCGAGATAAAGTTCCATGATGTCACCCTCAAAAATTAGCCTGCACTTACCCTATCACGATAAAACCTGCTCAAGAGTTGACCCGCATCAAGATAACTTTCATTCGAAAGTCATTTAATCTTCATATGCAACTTGAGGGCAAAAATATGATCTTCAATATTCAGCGTTATTCCACCCACGACGGCCCCGGTATTCGAACCGTGGTGTTCCTGAAAGGCTGCTCGCTGGGCTGTCGCTGGTGCCAGAACCCGGAAAGCCGCTCGCGCAGCCGGGACGTGCTGTTTGACGCGCGCCTGTGTCTGGAAGGCTGCGACCTGTGTCAGCTGGCGGCACCGGGCTGTATCGAACGCGCGCTCAATGGCCTGGTCATCCACCGCGAAAAGCTGAGTGAAGAGACGCTTAATGCCCTCACCGACTGCTGTCCAACGCAGGCGCTTACCGTCTGCGGTGAAGAGAAGCAGGTGGACGAGATCATGGCCACCGTACTGCGCGACAAACCCTTTTATGACCGCAGCGGCGGCGGGATCACCCTCTCCGGCGGCGAGCCGTTTATGAACCCGGAGCTGGCGCACGCCCTGTTCAAGGCCAGCCACGAACAGGGTATCCACACCGCCGTCGAAACCTGCCTTCACGTGCCGTGGCATTATATCGAGCCGTCATTACCGTACGTCGATCTGTTCCTTGCCGACCTTAAGCACGTCGACGGAGCGGTGTTCAAACAGTGGACCGACGGTTCGGCCAAACGGATCCTGGACAACCTGAAGCGCCTCGCCGCTGCCGGGAAAAAGATCACCATCCGCGTGCCGCTGATCCAGGGCTTTAACGCCGATGAAGCGTCCATCACAGCCATTACCAACTTCGCCGCCGACGAACTCGGCGTCGATGATATTCATTTTTTGCCGTATCACACGCTGGGCATGAACAAATACACCCTGCTCAGCCAACCTTACTCTGCCCCTGACAAACCGCTGGATAACCCTGCCCTGCTGGACTTCGCGCAGCAGTATGCCTGCCAGAAAGGGTTAACCGCGACCTTACGAGGATAAACCTATGACCACCCTGAATCTCAACACCCTCAGCGAACGTATTAAAGCGCATAAAATGGCGCTGTTGCATATCGTCAAGCCGCCGGTCTGTACCGAGCGCGCGCAGCATTACACCGAAATGTACCAGCAGCACATGGACAAGCCGATCCCGGTGCGCCGCGCCCTGGCGCTGGCACATCACCTGGCGGAACGCACCATCTGGATCAAGCACGACGAGCTGATTATCGGCAACCAGGCAAGCGAAGTGCGCGCCGCGCCGATCTTCCCGGAATATACCGTCTCCTGGATTGAGAAAGAGATTGACGATCTGGCGGACCGTCCGGGTGCGGGCTTCGCGGTGAGCGAAGAGAACAAGCGTGTGCTGCATGAAATCTGCCCGTGGTGGCGCGGCCAGACGGTGCAGGACCGCTGCTATGGCATGTTCACCGACGAGCAGAAAGGCCTGCTGGAAACCGGCATCATCAAAGCCGAAGGCAACATGACCTCCGGCGACGCGCACCTGGCGGTAAACTTCCCGCTGGTGCTGGAGAAAGGTCTCGACGGCCTGCGCGCCAAAGTGGACGAGCGCCGCTCGCGCATCAACCTGACGGTGCTGGAAGACCTGCACGGCGATCAGTTCCTGAAGGCAATTGATATCGTGCTGGAAGCCGTCAGCCTGCACATCAAACGCTTCGCCGACCTGGCGCGTGAGATGGCGTCTACGGAAACCCGCGAAAGCCGCCGCGACGAGCTGCTGGCGATGGCGGAAAACTGCGACGTGATTGCCCACGAGCCGCCAAAAACATTCTGGCAGGCGCTGCAGCTGTGCTACTTCATTCAACTGATCCTGCAGATTGAGTCCAACGGCCACTCCGTCTCCTTCGCGCGGATGGACCAGTATCTCTATCCGTACTACCGCCGCGACGTGGAGCTGGACCAGAGTCTGGACCGCGAGCACGCCATCGAGCTGCTGCACAGCTGCTGGCTGAAGCTGCTGGAAGTGAACAAGATCCGCTCCGGCTCGCACTCCAAGGCCTCCGCCGGTAGCCCGCTGTACCAGAACGTCACCATTGGTGGTCAGAAGCTGGTTAACGGCGAGCCGATGGACGCGGTGAACCCGCTCTCCTACGCGATTCTGGAATCCTGCGGTCGCCTGCGCTCTACCCAGCCAAACCTGAGCGTGCGCTATCACGCGGGCATGAGCAACGACTTCCTCGACGCCTGCGTGCAGGTGATCCGCTGCGGCTTCGGGATGCCGGCATTTAACAACGATGAAATCGTGATCCCGGAATTTATCAAGCTTGGCGTTGAGCGCGATGATGCCTACGACTACGCGGCCATCGGCTGTATCGAAACCGCGGTGGGCGGCAAGTGGGGCTACCGCTGCACCGGCATGAGCTTTATCAACTTTGCCCGCGTGATGCTCGCCGCGCTGGAAGGCGGCCGCGACGCCACCAGCGGCAAGGTGTTCCTGCCGCAGGAGAAAGCGCTCTCCGCCGGTAACTTCGACAATTTCGAGGAGGTGATGGCGGCGTGGGATACCCAGATCCGCTACTACACCCGCAAATCTATCGAAATTGAGTACGTGGTGGATACCATGCTGGAAGAGAACGTCCACGATATTCTCTGCTCGGCGCTGGTGGACGACTGCATCGAACGCGCGAAAAGCATCAAGCAGGGCGGCGCGAAGTATGACTGGGTCTCCGGCCTGCAGGTGGGTATCGCCAACCTCGGCAACAGCCTGGCAGCGGTGAAAAAGCTGGTCTTTGAGCAGGGTGCTATCGGTCAGCAGCAGCTGGCGGCGGCGCTGGCGGATGACTTCGACGGGCTGACTCACGAGCAGCTGCGCCAGCGCCTGATCAACGGCGCGCCGAAGTACGGCAACGATGACGATAGCGTGGACATGCTGCTGACCCGCGCCTATCAGACCTACATTGAAGAGCTGAAGCAGTACCACAACCCGCGCTACGGCCGCGGCCCGATTGGCGGTAACTACTACGCGGGCACGTCGTCTATCTCCGCTAACGTGCCTTTCGGCGCGGCAACGATGGCCACGCCGGACGGACGTAAGGCCCACACCCCACTGGCGGAAGGGGCAAGCCCAGCTTCCGGTACCGACCACCTTGGTCCAACGGCGGTCATCGGTTCCGTGGGTAAACTGCCTACCGAGGCGATTCTCGGCGGCGTGCTGCTTAACCAGAAGCTGAATCCGTCGACGCTGGAAAACGACAGCGATCGTCAGAAGCTGATGGTGCTGCTGCGCACCTTCTTCGAGGTGCATAAGGGCTGGCATATTCAGTACAACATTGTCTCCCGCGAAACGCTGCTGGAGGCGAAGAAACACCCTGACCAGTATCGTGACCTGGTGGTACGCGTTGCGGGTTACTCGGCGTTCTTCACCGCCCTGTCGCCGGATGCGCAGGACGATATTATCGCCCGTACTGAGCATACGCTGTAAGAAAACGCCCGGTGGCGCTGCGCTTACCGGGCCTACAGAGTCTCCCCGTAGGCCGGGTAAGGCGAAGCCGCCACCCGGCTTTCTGACTTTCATTCGAAATTAAATTTGTGCTCCCCGTCACCTTGTTATTAGAATGTTTCAAAACGCAGTGACCCAGGAGCACAGTATGACCGTTAAAGTTATCGTCACCGATATGGACGGAACTTTCCTTGATGATGCCAAGCAGTACGATCGTGACCGCTTCCAGGCACAGTTTGAGCAGCTTAAAGCCCGCGATATTGAATTCGTTGTCGCCAGCGGCAACCAGTATTACCAGCTCATCTCCTTCTTCCCCGAGCTGAAAGAGCAGATCTCCTTCGTGGCGGAGAACGGCGCGCTGGTGTTTGACCACGGCGAACAGGTTTTCCACGGCGAGCTGACCCGCCATGAGTCGCAGATCGTTATTGGCGAACTGCTGAAAGACGAAGGGCTGAACTTTGTAGCCTGCGGTCTGGAGAGCGCCTACGTCAGCGACAAAGCCCCGGACGCCTTCGTGGCGCTGATGTCAAAGCACTATCACCGCTTAAAACGCATCAGCGATTACCGCGAAATCGACGACGTGCTGTTTAAGTTCTCCCTGAACCTGCCGGACAGCGATATCCCGAACCTGGTCGATAAACTGCACGTCTCCCTGGAAGGCATCATGAAGCCGGTCACCAGCGGTTTCGGTTTTGTCGATTTGATTATCCCCGGCCTGCACAAAGCCAACGGCATCAGCCGCCTGCTGAAACGCTGGAAAATCTCCCCGCAGGAGTGCGTCGGCATTGGCGACAGCGGCAACGATGCCGAGATGCTGAAGCTGGTAAAATACTCTTTTGCGATGGGCAACGCGGCGCAGAGCATTAAAGACATTAGCCGCTACAGCACCGACGATAACAACCATCAGGGCGCGCTGAACGTGATTCAGGCCGTGCTCGACAACCACTCTCCTTTCGACGTCTGATCCTTTCCTCGCCGGAGCCCCGCTCCGGCCTCTCACTCTTTTTCCGTCCTGTGGCTTGCGTCAAGTTTTTAAACTTGCATTAACTTATTTTTAACTTAAAGTATCACTTGTAGACATTTTTACTTTCGAATGAAAGATGCGAGGCAGTTATGACCTTTACCAGTGAAACCTTGCCAGCGGACCACAAAGCGGCAATCCGTCAGTTAAAACGTGAGTTACGCGCGCAGATCGGCGACGTGCAGGCGGTGTTCGACAAGCTCAGCGATAAAATCGCCACCCGCGTGGCGGAGATCAACGCCCTGAAAAATAAAGGCGAATCCGTCTGGCCGGTGATTCCGTTTGCCGATGTGAAAAACGGCACGATTACCGACGCTCAGCGCGAGGCCGTTAAGCGCCGCGGCTGCGCGGTGATTAAAGGTCACTTCCCCCGCGAGCAGGCGCTGGCGTGGGATCGGTCGATGCTCGACTACCTCGATCTGAACAAGTTTGACGAGGTATACAAAGGGCCGGGCGACAACTTCTTCGGCACCTTAACCGCCTCCCGTCCGGAGATTTACCCGATCTACTGGTCCCAGGCGCAAATGCAGGCGCGCCAGAGTGAAGCGATGGCGCAGGTGCAGTCGTTCCTGAACCGTTTATGGACATTCGAGAGCAACGGCAAGCAGTGGTTTAACCCTGACGTGAGCGTGATTTACCCGGACCGCATCCGCCGTCGTCCGCCGGGAACCACTTCAAAAGGGCTGGGGGCGCATACCGATTCCGGCGCGCTGGAGCGCTGGCTGCTGCCGGCTTACCAGCAGGTGTTTGCCCGCGTGTTTGACGGCAACGTCGAGAAATACGATCCGTGGAACGCCGCGCACCGTACTGAAGTGGAAGAATACACCGTGGATAACACCACCAAGTGCTCGGTGTTCCGCACCTTCCAGGGCTGGACGGCGCTGTCGGACATGATCCCCGGCCAGGGGCTGCTGCACGTGGTGCCGATCCCGGAAGCAATGGCCTACATTCTGCTGCGTCCGCTGCTGGACGACGTGCCGGAAGACGAACTCTGCGGCGTGGCGCCGGGGCGCGTGCTGCCGATTTCCGAGAAGTGGCACCCGCTGCTTGTCGAAGCATTGACCAGCATTCCGGCGCTGGAAGCCGGTGATTCCGTGTGGTGGCACTGCGACGTGATCCACTCCGTCGCGCCGGTGGAAAATCAGCAGGGCTGGGGCAACGTGATGTACATCCCCGCCGCGCCAATGTGCGAGAAAAACCTCGCCTATGCGAAAAAGGTCAAGGAAGCGCTGGAAACCGGCGCGTCGCCGGGAGACTTCCCGCGCGAGGATTATGAAAAAAGCTGGCAGGGCCGCTTTACCGTGAACGATCTCAATATCCACGGCAAGCACGCGCTGGGCATGGCTTAACTGTCGTACAGCCCTTCCCGCTCCACGGCGGTGCGTCGTTTCCCCTGACGTATCCGCCGTACCGATTCCCGCACGGCCAGCGTGCCGTTCAGCAGCAATGTTCCTGACGGCGCGTCCGGGCGCATCAGCCGCTGCTGGAGCATATGCACCGCTTCCGTTCCCAGCTCGTCGCGGGGAACATGCACCGCCGTTAAGGGCACATCCTGAATCGCCGCCAGATTAAAGCCGTCAATGCTCATCACCGAGACGTCCTGCGGCACGCGCAGACCGTGATTTTGCAGCGCGCTGATGGTGCCTGCCGCCATAAAGTCCCCGCCTACCAGGAACGCCGTCGGCAGGTCTTTTCCCTTCTGTTGGTTAAGCCACTCGCTCACCAGTTGCTCCGTCTCTCTGGCGCTGAAGCTTGGCACCACCAGCAGGTCGCGCCTGTCGTTAAACCTGAGATTATGGGCGTGCCACGCGTCGCGGATCCCCGCCAGGCGCAGCTCCATGGTGTAGCGACGCAGGCACAGCACGTTCATCACCTCGCGGTGCCCCATCTCGAACAGGTACTCCGCCGCCCGCTCGCCAATCGCACGGTGATCCGGGGCAACGGCAGGCAGGCGCATGCGGCGGTCCCGACAGTTAATCAGCATGCAGGGTTTCCCCACATCCACCGCCAGATCGTGGATATGCGGATCGTCAATACCGAGAAGAATGGCCGCCTGGGTATCCGGCTCGTTCATGCGTGCCAGAAAAATTTGGGCGTCGCTGTCGTTCTCCTCCAGCGCGCAGTAGCGCAGCCGAACCTCGTGCGAGGCAAGCCCTTTGCTCACGCTCTGGATCACGCGGTAGTAAAAGATGTCGGACCGCTCGTCGAAGGCACGCTGAGGGGCAAAAACCACCAGGCTGTTAAGCAGCAGACGCCCCGCCGCCATGCCGTCCATCACCCCCAGCTCCCGCGCGCACGCCAGCACCTTAGCCCGCGCCTTTTCGCTGGTATTCGCTTTGCCTGCCAGCACACGGGAAACCGTACTGATGGAGAGCTGGGTACGGGCGGCGATTTCGGTGATTTTTAGCCTTTTGTCCATTTTGTGATCTGGCTCCATTTGCGAAATGAAAAAATTTTCATAGCGTATTCATCAGGCAATAACTGACATAAAGACCATCATGCCAGAGGGTTTACGTCAGTTATGAGAAATTTTGCACAAAATCCACTTTTGCCCTCTCATTTTCTTCCCTAAGGTGAACTTGTCACACAGCTTCCATACTAGTTGTATAGCAACTTAAGCATTCTAAGCGGATAGAAATCAAAGGCATAACAATCTGTGTGACACCTGAACCTCCGTCCCCTTACCGTCCGTCTTGTGGAGAGTAAAATGAGTCAGGACATCAATAACACCGTTGCGACAAGCAAAACACGTCGCGTCATTAAGAATTTGCGCTGGTACGTGCTGGTGCTGTTTTTACTTGGCGTCACCGTTAACTACATCACCCGTAACTCACTGGGGATCCTCGCCCCGGAACTGAAAGAGAGCCTCGGGATCACCACCGAGCAGTACTCCTGGATAGTCGGCGCGTTTCAGATCGCCTACACCATTTTCCAGCCCCTGTGCGGCTGGCTGATTGACGTTATCGGCCTGAAGATTGGCTTTATGGTCTGCGCCGGGATCTGGGCGTTGATGTGTATCTTCCACGCGGGCGCCGGAAGCTGGCTGCACCTGGCGATTCTGCGCTTCTTTATGGGCGCTTCCGAAGCTGCCGCCACGCCAGCGAATGCCAAAACCATCGGCGAATGGTTCCCGAAATCAGAACGTCCCGTTGCCGCCGGCTGGGCAGGCGTGGGCTTCTCCATCGGCGCGATGCTGGCTCCGCCTATCATCTACTTTGCTCACGCGTCGTTCGGCTGGCAGGGCGCGTTTATGTTTACCGGCGTGCTGGCGCTGCTGTGGGTGCTCCTCTGGTGGGCGTTCTACCACAACCCGGAACAGCACCCGAACCTGAGCCGCGACGAGCTGGCGTTTATCAAACAGGATAACGAACCCGCACCGGTCAAGCTGCCCTTCCTGACCGCGCTGAAAACCGTCTCGAAAAACAAACGCTTCTACGGTATCGCCATCCCGGCCTTTATGGCAGAACCCGCCTGGGCGGTGCTGAGCTTCTGGGTGCCGCTGTACCTCGCTAAAGAGCACGGCATGGACCTGAAGCAGATTGCGATGTTTGCCTGGCTGCCCTTCCTCGCCGCCGACCTCGGCAGCGTGGCAAGCGGCTACCTGACGCGCCTGTACACCCGCTGGTTCGGCTGCTCCCGCGTGAACTCGGTGGTGGCAAGCTCCGTCACCGGCGCGTTTCTGATGATTTCTCTGGCCATCGTCGCCGTGACCCGCGACCCGTATATCACCATCGTACTGATCTCCATCGGCGGCTTCGGGCACCAGATTATCTCCTGCATGCTGAGTGCCCTGGTCGTGGAGTCGTTTGACAAAGGCCAGATGGCAACCGTCAACGGCATGCGCGGCTCGGCGGCGTGGATCGCCAGCTTCCTGTTCTCGCTATTAATCGGGGTGACCGCCGACAAAATCGGCTTCAACCCGCTCTTTATTGCCATGGGCTTCTTTGACCTGATTGGCGCTCTCTTCCTGGTAGCATTTATTGCTGAACGTCGCGCCAAGCGCGCCTGATAGTGGATGTATTGCATATGAAAACCCTGAAAAACTGGACCGTCGATAAGCAGTCTGCGAATCATCTGGAGCTGCTGGTGGATAATCAGCACCGCCTGTGCCTGTATGTGCTGGAACAAAACCTGTTCCGCGTGCTGATTAAGCGCAAAGGCGAGCTGGCGCTGGACCGCACCTGGAGCATCGCGCCGGAACAGGACGTGCCGTGGGAAGGCCGCCATCGTGACGACTTGAGCGGTTTCTCCTGCCCGGCCTGGACCCTGACGCAGCAGGATGACGCAGTGACGGTGGCAACCGAGCAGCTGCGCGTGACCGTCCACCAGCCCCTGTGGCTGGAGTGGCACTACCGTAATGATGCGGGCGAATGGCAGCCGCTGGTCCAGGATCGCCCGACCAGCGCCTACCTGCTGAACGCCCACGGCGATGGCGTGGCGCACTATCTCAGCCGCCGCAAGGACGAGCGTTTTTACGGCCTGGGCGAGAAAGCGGGCGATCTGCAGCGCAACGGCAAGCGCTACGAGATGCGCAACCTGGACGCCATGGGCTATAACGCCGCCAGCACCGATCCGCTTTATAAGCACATTCCGTTTACCCTCACCCGCCGCGATGACGTGAGCTACGGCCTGTTCTACGACAACCTGAGCAGCTGCTGGCTGGATCTGGGCAACGAGATCGACAACTATCACACCGCCTATCGCCGCTGGCAGGCAGAAGCGGGCGACATCGACTACTACCTCTTTACCGGCGCGCGCGCGCTGGACGTCACCAAAGCCTTTGTGCGCCTGACCGGGAAAACGCTGTTTGGGCCGAAGTGGAGCCTGGGCTACAGCGGCTCGACCATGCACTACACCGACGCACCGGACGCGCAAAACCAGCTGATGAACTTCATCCGCCTGTGCGAAGAGCACGCCATTCCGTGCGATTCGTTCCAGCTCTCGTCCGGCTATACCTCCATCAACGGCAAGCGCTACGTCTTCAACTGGAACTACGACAAGGTGCCGCAGCCGAAGGCGATGAGCCAGGCCTTCCACGACGCGGGACTGAAGCTTGCGGCCAACATCAAGCCGTGCCTGCTGCAGGATCATCCCCGCTATAACGAAGTGGCGGAGAGCGGCCTGTTCATTCGTGATTCAGAAACCGATGCACCGGAACGTTCCAGCTTCTGGGATGACGAAGGCTCGCACCTCGACTTTACCAACCCGCAGACGGTGCAGTGGTGGCAGAACGGCGTGACCACGCAGCTGCTGGAGATGGGTATCGACTCCACCTGGAACGACAACAACGAGTATGAAGTGTGGGACGGGGAAGCCCGCTGCTTTGGCTTCGGCAAGGAGATCGCCATCAAGCACATTCGCCCGGTGATGCCGCTGCTGATGATGCGCGCCTCGCTGGAAGCGCAGCAGCGCTTTGCGCCGGAAAAACGCCCGTATCTGATCTCCCGCTCCGGCTGCGCCGGGATGCAGCGCTACGTTCAGACCTGGAGCGGCGACAACCGCACTAACTGGGACACCCTGCGCTATAACATCCGCATGGGGCTGGGCATGAGCCTGTCCGGATTATTCAACGTCGGTCACGACGTCGGCGGTTTCTCCGGCGACAAGCCGGACGCCGAGCTGTTCGTGCGCTGGGTGCAGAACGGGGTGATGCATCCGCGCTTTACCATTCACTCGTGGAACGATGACCACACGGTGAACGAGTCGTGGATGTATCCGGGCGTCACGCCTGCCATTCGCGGCGCGATTGAGCTGCGCTACCGCCTGCTGCCGTATCTCTACACCCTGCTCTGGCAGGCGCACGCCGACGACGAGCCGATGCTGCGCCCTACCTTCCTCGACCACGAGCACGACGCGCAGACCTTCGAAGAGTGCGATGACTTCCTGCTGGGCCGCGACCTGCTGGTCGCCAGCGTCGTCGAAGCCGGGCAGCGCGAGCGCCGCGTCTGGCTGCCGGATAACGAAACGGGCTGGTACGATTTTTACACCCACGCGTGGTATGCGGGCGGGCAATCCATCGTCCTTGATGCGCCGCTGGAAAAACTGCCGTTGCTGGTGCGCGCCGGGGCCGGTCTGCCGCTTAGCGAGCGCATCACGCATGTGAGTGCTGAAAAAGATACGACCCGCGAGCTGAAGCTGTTCCCGGTTAAAGGCGTCGGCACAACCACGGGGCTGCTGTTTGAGGACGACGGTGAAAGCTGGGGCTATCAGAAGGGCAATGCGCTGTGGGTGGAATGGGAAATGGAGTGTGATGGCGCAACCATCAACCTGAAGGTCAACGCGCGCGGGGATTATCGTCCTGCGTGGAAGGCGCTGAAGGTGTCGTTACCGGCGGGGGAAAAACGTACGCTGCGGGTGAATGGGGTTGAAGGGAGCGAGTGGGTGATGTAGTGCGGCCTGATGCCCTCACCCTAACCCTCTCCCACTGGGAGAGGGAATAAAGGCACGACGCCTTTCCCTAAGTATTTCGCGCTGCAGGAAGGCGGCAAACCTGTGAATCCCCGGGAGCTTACATAAGTAAGTGACCGGGGTGAACAGGTGAAGCCAACGCATCTGCAGCGTGAAAGACGACGGGAAATTAGCCGTCGATACCTTTACTGCGCAGATAATCTTCGTAGTTACCGGTGAAGTCCACCACGCGCTCTGGCGTAATTTCGATCACGCGGGTCGCCAGCGAGCTGACGAACTCACGGTCGTGAGAGACGAAGATCAGGGTGCCCTGATACATCTCCAGCGCCATGTTCAGCGATTCGATCGATTCCATGTCCAGGTGGTTGGTCGGTTCGTCCATCACCAGAATGTTCGGTTTTTCCATCATCAGCTTGCCGAAGAGCATGCGGCCTTTTTCACCACCGGAGAGCACTTTGGCCGGCTTTTTGATGTCGTCCTGGCTGAACAGCAGACGCCCCAGAATGCTGCGCACCGCCTGCTCGTCGTCGCCTTCCTGCTTCCACTGGCTCATCCAGTCGAAGACGGTCAGGTCATTTTCGAACTCGTACTCATGATCCTGCGCGTAGTAGCCAATCTGCGCGTTCTCGGACCACTTCACGGTGCCGTTGTCCGGCTGCAGTTCACCCACCAGGGTTTTCAGCAGGGTAGATTTACCCACGCCGTTAGCGCCCAGAATGGCAATCTTCTCACCCACTTCCAGCAGCAGGTTGAAGTTTTTAAACAGCGGGCCTTCATCAAAGCCTTTGGTAAGCGCCTCAACTTCCAGCGCGTTACGGAACAGCTTCTTGTCCTGCTCAAAGCGAATGAACGGGTTCTGACGGCTGGAGGCCTTCACTTCTTCCAACTTAATTTTGTCGATCTGACGGGCACGCGATGTTGCCTGACGGGATTTAGAGGCGTTGGCGCTGAAGCGGCTCACGAAGGATTGCAGGTCCGCAATCTGCGCTTTCTTCTTGGCGTTGTCGGCAAGCAGACGTTCACGCGCCTGGGTGGCTGCCGTCATGTACTCGTCGTAGTTGCCCGGATATACGCGCAGCTCACCGTAGTCCAGATCCGCCATGTGCGTACAGACCATGTTCAGGAAGTGACGGTCGTGCGAGATGATGATCATGGTGCTGTCGCGGTCGTTCAGCGTCTGCTCCAGCCAGCGGATGGTATCGATGTCCAGGTTGTTCGTTGGTTCGTCGAGCAGCAGGATGTCCGGGTTAGAGAACAGCGCCTGCGCCAGCAGCACGCGCAGCTTCCAGCCTGGCGCGACTTCGCTCATCGGGCCGTAATGCTGTTCAACCGGAATGCCGACGCCCAGCAGCAACTCGCCCGCACGCGCTTCCGCGGAGTAGCCGTCCATTTCGCCGTACTGGGTTTCCAGGTCGGCCACTTTATAGCCGTCTTCTTCGCTCATTTCGGCGAGACCGTAGATACGATCGCGCTCTTGCTTCACTTCCCACAGCTCCGCGTGCCCCATGATCACGGTGTCGAGCACGGTGAACTCTTCGAAGGCGAACTGATCCTGACGCAGCTTACCGATACGCTCGTTCGGATCGAGCGACACGTTGCCCAGCGTCGGCTCTAAATCGCCGCCGAGGATCTTCATAAAGGTGGATTTTCCGCTACCGTTGGCACCAATCAGGCCGTAACGGTTGCCGCCGCCAAATTTGACGGAAATGTTTTCGAACAGCGGCTTACTGCCAAACTGCATAGTGACGTTGCTGGTAACTAACACGGAGAGATTCCTGCGAAAAGTGTGATAAACACGGCATTATGCCACAATTCCGAATTGAGATCCCGTGTTGCGGCAATCCACTAAACTTTAACAAAATCGAAAAAAATGTGATTTCGTACACATCTGAATTCCCTGTTAGCGGGAATGCACATATAATGCGCTCCCATCACAGATTCAGACTTATCAACTCATCGCCTGAATGGCTTAGATACCTCGCACAACATGAACATGAAATTAACAACGCTTTTTGCGGCGGCGTTAGCCGTAGTAGGTTTTTGTAAGACCGCGTCTGCGGTGACGTATCCCCTGCCGACAGACGGAAGCCGTCTGGTGGGTCAAAACCAGGTGGTGACGGTGCCTGAGGGTAACTCTCAGCCGCTGGAGTATTTCGCCGCGCAGTACCAGCTGGGCCTGTCCAACATGCTGGAAGCGAACCCGGGCGTTGACCCGTATCTGCCAAAAGCAGGTACCGTGCTGAATATTCCTCAGCAGCTGATCCTGCCGGATACCGTTCATGAAGGCATCGTGATTAACAGCGCCGAAATGCGTCTGTATTACTACCCGAAAGGCACCAACACCGTTATCGTGCTGCCAATCGGTATCGGCCAGCTGGGCAAAGACACCCCGCTGAACTGGACCACCAAAGTAGAGCGTAAGAAAGCGGGCCCAACCTGGACGCCGACGGCTAAAATGCACGCGGAATACATCGCTGCGGGCGAACCGCTGCCCGCCGTTGTGCCGGCCGGCCCGGATAACCCGATGGGCCTGTACGCGCTGTACATTGGTCGTCTGTACGCCATCCACGGCACCAACGCCAACTTCGGTATCGGCCTGCGCGTGAGCCACGGCTGCGTACGCCTGCGTAACGACGACATCAAGTTCCTGTTCGAGAACGTGCCGGTTGGTACGCGCGTACAGTTCATCAACGAACCGGTGAAAGCGACGTCTGAGCCAGACGGCAGCCGCTACATCGAAGTGCACAACCCGCTCTCCACCAGCGAAGACCAGATCAACAACAACGAGATCGTGCCGATTACGCTGAACAGCGCGGTGCAGTCAGTGACCTCTCAGCCAGACGTGGAAACCACCATCGTCGACCAGGCGATTCAGAACCGTTCGGGTATGCCGGTGCGTCTGAATTAATCACGCGTATTAAAAAAGCGGGCTTCGAGGCCCGCTTTTTTTTATCCGTTATTCACGATAACAATCCCGCCGTGGTCGTAGCGATAGTGGCAGTGGGCATACTCCAGCGGCGTGCCATCTTCCAGATAAATGACCTGCTCCACCTCCAGCACCGGATCGGTTTCCTCACAGACCAGATGCTCTCTGTCCAGCGCGCTGGGCTTTAGCGCCCGCACGACCCGGTATGACCCCATAATTTTCAGCCCCAGGGTTTCCTGAACGTACTGAAACACTGACCCTTCAAGGTGGTTTTTCGTCAGGCCCGGCACCAGATTCATCGGCATCACCGTGGAATCCAGCGACATCGGTTCGCCGTTCAGTAGACGCAGGCGAATGAAGTCGTAGATCGGCGCATCGGCGTTAATCATCAGCGACGCCTGCTCTTTTTCGTTCGGGAAGCGCAGTTCGAAATGCACCACCTGGCTCGTCACCGTACCCAGATGCGCCCAGGTTTTGGTCGCGCCAAAGTAGTCGCTGCCGGAGAGATCCCACTGCGAGAGCTGGAGGAAGTTTTTGCGGATGAACGTCCCCTGCCCCTGACGGGTGTAGACCAGCCCTTCGACGATCAGCTGGCGCATCGCCTGCTGAATAGTCATCCGGCTGGTACTGAACTCCGCCGCCAGTGCAAACTGATCCGGCAGGGGTTCGTTGGCGGCGTACTGCTGGCTGATAATGCGTTTCTTAATTTCCCGCGCTATGGTGATGTACTTCGCCGCCATCGTCCTTCCTTTCTGTTAGTTTTCTATCCCGCTGTTTTTCAAGGCCACTCGCTCGGCAATTTTGAGGAAAGGCAGGTAGAAGAATACACCAAATACGATGATTGCCAACTGGACCACCACGGCACGCCAGTCCCCCGCCGTCGCCAGCCAGGCGCTGAGGATCGGCGGCGTGGTCCACGGGATCATCACCACGCAGCGGGACATTAACCCCAGCGTGGTGCAGAGCCAGGCGAAGTAAATGCTGATGGCGGGCAGCAGCACAAACGGGATCATCAGCGGCAGGTTAAAGACGATCGGCAGGCCGAAAATCACCGGCTCGTTGATGTTGAATAAGCCAGGTGCCAGCGACAGACGCGCCACCTGCTTCGCCGATTGTTGCCGCGAGAAGATAAAGATGGCGATCAGCAGCGAGATCGTGCTGCCCGTGCCGCCCACCATGCCAAACGTCGGCACGAAAATATTGTTGATGATGTGCGGGATCGGCTGTCCGTTGGCGAAGGCCAGCATGTTCTCGTTGGTGTTAATCAGCAGAAACGGCTCCAGCACCACGCTGTTGACCACCGACTGATGAATGCCGAGCGTGAACAGGAAGTTGCCGAAGCTGTAGATGAAAATCGTCCCCGGCAGGCTGGTATTGATCAGCCGCAGCGGCTGCTGGATAAAGGTCGTAATGAGATGGATCAGATCCGTATGCAGCACGTTTGCCAGGATCGCCGCCAGCACCGCGAACAGGGAGAGCGTGAGGATCGTCGGGATCAGCGCGGTAAAGGATTTGCTCACCGCCGGGGGCACGTTTTCCCCCAGCGAAATGTGCAGCGCCTTCAGCCGCGAAATGGCGATGAACAGCTCGGTGGAGAGCAGCCCAATCAGCACCCCGGCGAAAATCCCGGTGGAGCCGATATTGGCGAACGTCAGCACCTGCGTCACGCTGACCGCAGCGTCGCTGCCAACGGGCGTAACCTGTAAGCGCATCGGCATCATGATGATAAAGCTGCTGACGGCGATAACCACTGCCGAGACCGGATTGTCGAAATCTTTGTTGCGCGCCAGCGACCAGGCAATCATCGGCGCCAGCAGCAGCGCGGCGATGTTCAGCGTGCCGTTAATAATCCCCTCGCCCCATACCTTAAACTGCGCGAGCGTATCGCCGTGAAAAATCCACGGAAACACCACGTTATTCACCAGCACCGCCAGACCAGCGAGGATGAAAATCGGCATCACCGTGGCGAAGGCGTCGCGCAGGGATCGCAGGTGCACCTGGTTTGCCAGGCGCGCCGAGAACTCAACAAATTTGTCGACAAAAGACTGCATGTGCGGTGTTATTTTTGCTTCAGACATAGCGGAGTGTTCCCATCAATCAGTCACAAAAACGGCCCGGCAGCGTACGGCTTACATCTCGCGTCCGTTGGTATGGATAACCTGTTTTAACCACGCGTAGCTCTTCTTCGGCACGCGCTTAAGGTCTTTCAGGTCGTGATTCTCGCGGTTGACATAGACCACGCCGTAGCGCTTACGCATGTCACCCTGCGAGCTGAGAATGTCAATTAACCCCCAGCCGAGATAGCCAATGACCTCTGCGCCATCCTCGAATATGGCTTCCTTCATGGCCTCGATATGCGCCCGGTGGTAGTCGATGCGGTAGGTGTCCTCAATCGGGTTAACCCCGTCCCAGGACTCAATCACCCCAATACCGTTTTCAATCGGGAAGACCGGCATGCGCCAGTCGTTGGCATAACGCGTGATGATGGTGCGAAAACCGAGCGGGTCGATCTGCCAGTTCCACTCGGTGGCTTTCAGGTAGGGGTTATTTTTCTCACCGTGCAGCAGGTAATAGTTGACCGGCGTGCCTTCCGGGATCGCATCGCTATCCAGCGTTTTGCTGGCGTAGTAGCTGAAGGCCATAAAGTCGTTTTTCGTGCGGGCAAACAGCGCGAGATCGTCTGCGCGGTAGATATCGCCGAAGCCCTCCTGCTCTACCACCGCCATCACCGCCGGGCTGTAGCCCTGGCCTGCAAAGACGCGCAGCAGGTTCTGGTTGAGGAATTCGTCGTACTGCTGGGCGCAGAAGATATCGCGCGGCTTGCAGGTGGCCGGATAAATCAGCTGGTGCGCCAGCATGCCGCCCATTAGCTGACCCGGTTTTGTCTGGTGCAGGTATTCGGTCAGCGACATGTGCGCCACCATCGCATGGTGCTGAAGCTCATACAGCTCGCGCAGGGTTTTCTCGCCTTTCATATAGCCGGAAATGCGGAACGCTTCCGGCATATGGAAGATGTTCTGCTCGTTAAAGGTCAGCCAGTACTTTACCCGGTCGCCGAAGCAGTCGATCATCTTTTTGCCGTAGCGGATAAAAGCCTCCACCACGCGGCGATCGTTGAAGCCGTTATACTCCTGCGCCAGCGCCAGCGGCATGTCGAAGTGGTAGAGGCAGACCATCGGCTCGATGCCGCGGGCGATGAGATCGTCAATAAAGCGGTCGTAAAAGGCGATTCCCTCGTCGTTGAACGCGCCGTCGCCCTGCGGGCAGACGCGGCTCCAGGAGATCTGGAAGCGGTAGCAGTTCATGCCCAGATCCTGCATCAGGTCGAAATCTTCCCGGTAGCGGTGGTAGGAGTCGGTCGCCACCTTCCAGTCGGAGACGTTTTCTCCGGCTTCACGAATGTCGTACACCGACATCCCCTTCCCACCCTCGTTCCAGGCCCCTTCCGTCTGCATGCTGGACACCGAGTTGCCCCATAAGAAGTTGGCTGGCAGTGATTGATTCATGGTTGCCTCCTATATGACTAGTCATTTAAATAATATGACTAGTCATATAGCCGGAGATGAAATTTCGATCAAAGGGGAGGAACGATTTTTGTGAGATGGGTTTGAATAATGACGAGGGATGTCTTGCGAACTGCGCCCTGGCAGCAAGTCATATTGCTGCCAGACGTAAATGAGTCTGCGCAATTCAGGGGAAAGATACCGAACCGCCGAACTCCATATAGATTTTTGCCAGATTATTTAACTGGTTAAAGCGATTTTCATACAGTGCCAGTTCGGCCTGACGGCGTTTCTCCTGAGCATCAAGCCAGAAAGAAATTCGCACCGCGCCCTGGCGATAGCGAACTTCGTTTAACCTCTCTGATTTTTTCGCCAGTTCCAGGCCTTCACGTAGAAGCGTCTCCTGTTCCAGGAGTTGATGACGCAAAGCAAGCGCATCTTCTATGCTACTCATCGCCTTGTAAAGTTCCTGTTTAAACTCCAGAACCCGTTGCTCGTAGTCGTTGCGGGCAATCTTCACGTCCATGCCCCTTTCTCTCCATTCCAGGAACGGCAGGGTCAGGTTTGCTCCAACAGAGCCTACAGGATTTTCCAGGAAGGCCATAAGGCTGCTGCTGCTGGTGCCAAGCGAGCCGGTCAGACTAAACGCTGGATAAAATGCAGTACGCTGGACATCAACGGTGGCCAATGCTTCCCGTACCCGCCACTCTTTAGCGCTGATATCGGGTCGATGCCGCAGCACGTTGACCGGGATCTTTCCACTGACCTGCGGCAGTGGTCCCATTGGTAACGTTTTCGGTTCGACTATCGCGCTGCCCGGCGCGGTTCCAAGCAAAACGGCTTGCTGATTGAGCGCCTGTAAACGTTCATTCTTCAACGCCGCCAGCCTGTTTTCCTGCGAAAGCACGCCCTGCTGAGCATCCACAACATCCAGAGAGGAGGCACCGCCCGCGGCATAGCGCGCGTTAGCCAGGCGCAGCGTCTCTTTTGCATAGTCGATGCTTTGTTGCAGGACAGACAGCTGCTGGTTAATAAAGCCTAAGCGCCAGTAATTATTACTGGCATTTGAAAGCAGCGTCAGGCGTGCAGAACGCAGATCCTCTTCCGAGGCAAAACGTGCCCACGCCTTCGCATCGCGCTGCCGCGCTATTTTGCCCCACAGATCCAGCTCATAGCTGGTATTAATACTGGCAACGCTGCCCCTGCTCCAGTGGGCTGAGCTGTTCAGCTGTTTTTTACCGTCAAGCGCGAGCGAACCTTTTAGTCCCGGATCGTTTGTGATGCCAATCCGCTCTTCTTCCAGGCGGGCGCGATAAACACGCAATACTGCTCCAGCGACATCGTTATTGCGCACCATCACCTGCCGCAGCCAGCCGTCGAGGTCTGGATCGTTAAAGGCCTGCCAGTCGAACGGCATCCTCTCCTCCGCAGCATCCGCCTGATACCAGTTGGCAGGGTATTTCACCTCAGGAGGCTGATAGTCGCTTTTCAGAGAGTCGGCGCAGCCAGCACTAAGCAGGACAGCAAGGCATACCGTTAAAGGGGATAATATTTTCATGGGTTACTCGCTGGCCAGTGAAACGACCGGATCCATCCTTGCTGCCTTGCGGGCAGGGAGATAACCAAAGATCATGCCGATTAAAGTTGAGCAGAAGAATGCGGCAGCAGCGGCCTGCCACGAATAAATGGCGGTGAAAATGCCCCCTGCCAGCGCGGTGAACAGCGCTCCGGCGGCATACGACAGTGCAATACCTAACACTCCGCCTATTAGACATACCAGCACAGCCTCAATCATAAACTGCTGCATGATATCGCCCTGACGCGCACCGACCGCCATTCGTACGCCAATCTCATGGGTCCGTTCCGTGACCGACACCAGCATGATATTCATCACCCCAATGCTGCCGATCATCAGCGAGATGCAGGCCACCATCAGAATCAGGATGCTAAAGGTCATTGAGGTCCGTTCGATTGATTGTCGAATCTGCTCGAAATTATAAAGCTGGAAGTCTTTCACGCCGTGGCGTTGAGTGAGAAGCTGAGAAATAGCGCTGACCGCTGCCTCGTTGGCAACATCATCCTTAAGCCTTACGCTGATGCTGGTCAACACCGGTTTTCCTGTCATTCGATACATCACCGTGCTGTAAGGCATCCAGACGTTAATGCGATTAGGCGCATAGCTTCGGCTGTTCCCTTTGGCGATGCCGACAACCCGTGCAGGCACGGAACCCAGAAAAACGATTTGCCCAAGTGCCTTGAGTCCCGCATCGTCAAATAACGCCTTGCGGGCGTTTTCATCAATGATGACTTCCTGCGAGGCATTTCGATCGTCCTGGAAAGTTGATCCCTGCAACAGTTCAATACCGTTTACGCGAAAATGATCGCGCCCAACGCCATTGATCGTGGCGGTAGCGGATTTACCCAGAAAGCGAATGTTGTCGGAAGCGTTAACTTCGGGGCTGACGCTGTCAACAAACCCCTGCTTTGCTAATGCTTCGGCGTCTGCCGGGACCAGTGTACGAATGGCTTCAGTGCTGTCGTCAAAGAAATCCCTTCCCGGGTAGATGCTCACCACGTTGGTTCCAAGCTCCTTGATATTATCAAGGGTTCGCTGTTTCGCGCCTTCTCCCAGTGCCACCACCGTAACAACCGCGGCGATACCAAAAATAATGCCCGTCATGGTTAACGTCGTGCGCAGGCGATGCGCATTCATCGCTTTTAACGCCATGTGCAGGGATTCACGGGTACGGTCAACAATACTTTGCCACCAGCTTTGCTGAACGCTGTCAGGTCGTTTAAGGGCAACCCCGGAGGTAACACGACTGCCGGTATCAGAAATAATTTCACCGTCACGCAGCTCAATAATACGGTTAGCATGCTGCGCTACCTTCATATCATGTGTAACCATAACCACGGTATGGCCACGCTGATTCAGTTCACTGAGTATTGACAGTACCTCCTGACCGGACTGCGTATCCAGCGCGCCGGTGGGTTCATCCGCCAGAATGATTTCACCGCCGTTAATCAGCGAGCGGGCAATACTCACACGCTGCTGCTGGCCGCCTGAAAGCTCTCCCGGCTTATGATGTTCACGACCTTCCAGCCCGAGTCTTCCAAGCAATGTCGCCGCGCGCAGACGGCGCTTTTCGCGCTCACTGTTGGCATAAATCGCCGGAATTTCAACGTTACTTAACGCGCTCAGGTCGGGCATTAAATGATAACGCTGGAAGATAAAACCGATGTGCTCACGGCGGATCCTTGCCAGATCGTCAGGTGAAAGCTGGGCGGCATTTTGACCGCTGATAAAGTAATCGCCACAATCAGGGACATCGAGACAGCCCATAATATTCATCAGGGTTGACTTACCGGAACCGGAGGCGCCGATGATCGCGACCATCTCCCCAGCAGCGATAGTCAAATCAATCCCTTTAAGCACGGTGAGATCCTGTCCACCGTTCCTGTAGGTGCGGCTGATGCCCTTGAGTTCTATGATATTACTCAAGATACAAACCCTTCCCCGGGCGCTTTTTCACCCGGCTGCGATAACACAACATGTTCCCCGACTTTTACACCGTCCAGGATCTGGATATCCACACTGTTAGTAATGCCGGTTTTGACCTCACGGGTTTCCAGCCGGTTATCACTGGTCAATATCTGCACCTGCTGTTTGTTGCCACTCACCTTGTGCACAGCCTGAATCGGCACCAGTAACGTATTTTTAGCTTCTCCAGCCAGCAAGGTCACCTGTGCTGTCATGGCAATTCGCAGCCGATTTTCTGGATTGGGGACATCCAGCAGCGCGTTGTAGTACACCGAAGCATTTGACGTGCCTGACCCTGAGGCTGAGCTACTGCTGGCAAGGCTATCATCTTTCATAACCGACTCAGGTGCCAGTTCAACGGTACGTAACGTGGCGTCATAATGCTTATCCGGCTCAGAGAAAATGGTGAATCTGGCTTTCTGTCCCGGTGAAATTCGCGTGATATCCGCCTCAGAGATCTGGGCTTTAATTGTCATCACGTCCAGACGTGCGAGTTTGATAATGGTCGGCGCACTTTGGCTGGAGTTAACCGTTTGGCCCTGTTGGGTGACAACGGCAATAACAATGCCGTCCATGGGAGCAACAACTTTTGTATAACCCAAATCGACCTTTTTCTTGTCGACATCAATTTGCGCCTGGACGAGTTTGGCATTCAGTGCCGATAGCTCAGCGCGGGTACTGGCCAGCGTGGTTTCAGCCGTTTCGAAATCTTCTCTCGAGCTGGCATCCTCATTTAACATCTGGCGCTGGCGCTTAAAACGCAATGAGGCTTGCTTCAACTGCGCCTGCTTAGCCTGAAGGTCCGCTTTTACCACGTTGAGAGCAGCTTCTGCGTTGCGTAAATCATTCCGCTGCGGCACGTCATCAATTTCAGCGATGAGCTGCCCTTTAGTGACACGATCGCCTAACTTCACCTTCAGCGACTTAACCTGGCCAGAAACCTGTGCCCCAACGTTGACCCGCTCAATCGCATCAATTCGACCGGTAGCAAGTACGGCGTTTTCAATATCGCCGATGCGTACTGGAGCGGTAACATACTCAGGAACCTCGGGGCTTCTCAGGAAGAAGAACAAGGCGATGCTAAAAATAATTAGCAGAGCCGCAGCACAGGTCATTACGCGTCGGGGAGGGAATTTTGTTAACATTACGCAGGTTTTCCATAACGATAAACAGCAGTGAATCAGGCATCATAGTAACATCGCCAGTATTTACGGGAGGTAAACCCGCGCTATTTGGTGAAGTAGCGTCATCGTAGACCCCCGCCATCAATTACACAGAATCACCAGGTCCGCCTGTAAACCGCCGCAAGCGTGGGATTTTGTGCCTAAATCCACAGAGTCCCCTTTTGCTGAGCCCAACCTGCGATTTTTCCCATAATCGATTCATTGTGCATTAAGTGCTTAATTATAGTTGCAGCTCACGTATGATAATAGTAATTATTATCATTAGCATTTGCACTGATGGTTTATCTGGCAAGGTATACAGAGGTATCAGGAAACAAGCCTCTCCAGGTTTGTTAAACGGTCTCACACTCAACAAATGCATCTGAACACCGCGGCGTGGCAGCACGACGCCGCCTGGGCTGTTCAAAAGGACAACGGCGCGTAAGCGTTAATGGAAGCCGGGACAAGGAATTCCCGATTCACCAGCCTACGTCACGGAATAGTCAGCGACAGGACCGTTCGTAAGGCTGATGAAACTCAAAAAGGACGCAGCGTCTGTCAAAGCAGGCTTAACGAAAATTAACGTCCTGCTGCTGGCATATGACTGCGTCGACTTCCTGATTTAGTTCGTCAAGCGGAGAGGGATTTTCTCATGCGTATTTTGTTTGTAGGCCCGCCTCTCTATGGGCTGCTGTATCCTGTGCTGTCTCTGGCACAGGCGTTTCGCGTTAACGGCCATGAAGTGCTGATCGCCAGCGGAGGAAAATTCGCCCAAAAAGCGGCAGAAGCAGGGCTGGTGGTATTTGACGCCGCACCCGGTTTTGATTCTGAAGCTGACTATCGCCGCCGCGAGGCACAGCGAAAAGAAAGCAACATCGGCACAAAAATGGGCAACTTCTCATTCTTCAGCGAAGAGATGGCCGACCACCTGGTGGAGTTTGCCGGACACTGGCGGCCCGATCTCATCATCTACCCGCCGCTCGGCGTCATCGGGCCTCTGATTGCCGCCAAATACGATATACCGGTCGTAATGCAAACCGTCGGCTTCGGCCATACGCCCTGGCATATCAAAGGCGTAACGCGTTCGCTCGCGGACGCCTATCATCGCCACGGCGTTGGGGCCGCACCGCGCGATATGGCCTGGATCGACGTAACACCACCGAGCATGAGCATTCTTGAAAACGACGGAGAACCCATTATTCCCATGCAGTACGTCCCGTACAACGGCGGCGCGGTGTGGGAACCGTGGTGGGAGAGGACGCCCGACCGTAAACGTCTGCTGGTGAGTCTCGGTACCGTCAAACCGATGGTCGACGGCCTTGACCTGATCGCCTGGGTGATGGATTCCGCCAGTGAAGTCGATGCCGAGATCATCCTGCATCTTTCGGCCAATGCGCGGTCGGATCTGCGCTCACTGCCCTCAAATGTTCGCCTGGTCGACTGGATACCCATGGGAGCCTTCCTGAACGGCGCAGATGGCTTCATTCATCATGGTGGCGCGGGCAATACCCTGACGGCACTGCACGCCGGTATTCCACAGATCGTCTTCGGCCAGGGTGCCGATCGCCCGGTAAATGCCCGCGCTGTTGTCGAACGCGGCTGCGGGATCATCCCCGGCGACGACGGCCTGTCGAGCAGCATGATCAATGCTTTCCTCGACAATCGCGCGCTTCGCGACGCCTCTGAAGAGGTAGCGGCGGAAATGGCAGCGCAACCCTGTCCGAGCGAGGTGGCGAAAAGCCTGATCGCGAGGGTACAGAAAGGGTAGCCACTACGCCGTCATGACGATCATACGCCAGCACGCATCCAGGAGATACGCCCGTAACAATGCGGGACCGGATCGGGCTGGCGCTTTTTTTTGCACAGCGATCCGACTTGGATCCTATTGTTTACAGACGGAGGAGGCTTAATGCCTGCGACTCACTCTCCCACTCCTGCGCGGTCCTGGATAGTTCGCCTGGCACGCGTGTGCTGGGAACGTAAGAAACTTAGCATCATCGTAGTGGTAGCGTCGGTCTCGACCATTCTGCTGGCCGCGCTGACGCCGTTGCTGACAAGGCAAGCGGTGAACGACGCGCTGGCGGGCAATCCGACTCGTCTGCCGTGGCTGGCCTGCGGGCTATTGCTGATTGCCTTTTTTGATTTCATCGGTAACTACGTGCGCCGCGGTTATGCCGGGGAGCTCTCGCTCTGGGTGCAGCACACCCTGCGAGGACGGGCATTCGACAGTATTCAAAAACTTGACGGCGCAGGCCAGGACGCACTGCGCACCGGGCAGGTGATTTCACGGACCAACAGCGATCTGCAGCAGGTGCATACCCTGCTACAGATGTGCCCGGTGCCGCTGGCGGTGTTCACTTATTACATTGCCGGCATTGCCGTGATGCTGTGGATGTCACCCGCCATGACGCTCATCGTCGTGTGCGTACTGGCATGCCTGGCTATCACTGCGCTGCGCGCGCGTCGCCGGGTCTTTGCGCAAACCGGGCTGGCCTCGGACCGACTGGCAAATCTCACCGAACATATGCGCGAGGTGCTGGCGCAGATCTCAGTGGTAAAATCCTGCGTGGCGGAGCTGCGTGAAACGCGCTGGCTGGATCGCCAGTCGCGGCAGATGGTGCGGGTACGCATCGGCGCGGCCATCTCGCAGGCGATGCCAGGTGCCACCATGCTGGCGCTCCCGGTACTCGGGCAAATCGTCCTGCTGTGCTACGGCGGCTGGTCGGTTATGCACGGGCGCATCGATCTCGGCACCTTCGTGGCGTTTGCCAGCTTCCTCGCGATGCTGACCGGGCCAACCCGTGTACTGGCATCGTTTCTGGTTATCGCCCAGCGCACCCAGGCGTCCGTGGAGCGCGTGTTTGCTCTGATCGACACCCGTTCGCAGATGGAAGACGGGACGGAGACGGTTAACGGTCAGGTTATCGGGCTGCAACTGGAGAATATGAGCTTCGAGTACCGTGGCGGCAGACGCATCCTCAGCGATGTCTCCTTTTCCCTGCACGCCGGTGAAACGGTGGCGGTAGTGGGCGCATCGGGTTCCGGGAAATCCACGCTGCTGATGCTGCTGGCGCGTTTTTACGATCCCAGCGCCGGAGAGATATGGCTCAACACCAGCGCAGGCCGACAGAACCTCCGCGATCTCAGGCTGGAGGCGCTTCGTCGTCGGGTAGGCGTTGTGTTTGAGGATGCTTTTCTGTTTGCCGGTACGGTGGCGGAAAATATCGCCTACGGGCACCCTCAGGCAACGGCGGACGACATTCGCCTCGCGGCGAGGGCAGCAGGAGCCAGCGATTTTATCAACGCCCTGCCGAAAGGTTTCGATACCCAATTAACCGAACGCGGTACGAATCTTTCCGGCGGACAGAGGCAGCGAATCGCGCTGGCACGGGCGCTCATTACCGCGCCGGAAGTGTTGATCCTCGATGACACCACCTCGGCGGTCGATGCCGGTACTGAAGCGGAGATCAACACCGCGCTGAGTCGCTATGCTGACGAAAAGCATATGCTGCTGGTGATTGCCCGACGCCGTTCGACGCTTCAGTTAGCCAGCCGGATTGTGGTGCTGGATAAGGGCCGGGTGGTGGACACCGGAACCCAGGCAGAACTTGAAGCGCGCTGTCCGGCGTTCCGCGCGCTGATGACCGGCGACGGCGATTTCCTCGCGCCTTCCCACAGTGGGCCTAACGGATTGTGGCCGGCCGTACCAGCGCCACAAGACGATGCGGCGCAGACGGGGGATAAAGGCTTTGTCGCCCGTATGACGCGCGTGCCGGAAAATGCAGTACAGCAGGCGCTGGCCGGTAAAGGCCGCAAAGTCACGTCGCTGCTGAAGCCCGTGGCGTGGATGTTCGTCATCGCCGCCCTGCTGATCGCCCTCGATTCGGCGGCAGGCGTCGGGGTACTTATACTGCTCCAGCGCGGCATTGACTCCGGCGTTGCCACAGGCGATATGTCGACTATCGGCCTCTGTGCCCTATTCGCCCTGTGCCTGGTGGCCGTGAGCTGGTGCTGTTATTCACTACAGACTGTCTTCGCCGCCAGAGCGGCAGAGTCAGTCCAGCATACGGTGCGCTTGCGCAGCTTCGGCCATATGCTGCGTCTTGGTCTCCCATGGCATGAAAAGCATGTCGATTCGCGTCTGACCCGCATGACCGTAGATGTGGACTCTCTCGCCCGCTTTCTGCAAAACGGCCTTGCCGGTGCAGCCACCAGCCTGGTGACAATGTTCGCCATCGCCGCCGCCATGTTCTGGCTCGACCCGCTCCTGGCGCTGACGGCATTAAGCGCGGTGCCAGTGGTCGCACTGGCAACCTGGATTTATCGCCGCCTCAGCTCCCCTGCTTATGCGCAGGCGCGGCTGGAAATAGGCAAAGTCAACAGCACCCTGCAGGAGAAAGTCTCCGGCTTGCGCGTTGTGCAATCGCATGGCCAGCAGGAACAGGAAGCCGCCCGGCTGCGCGCGTTATCGGATCGGTTCCGTGCGACCCGCGTACGTGCGCAAAAATACCTTGCCGTCTATTTCCCGTTCCTGACCTTCTGCACCGAGGCCTCCTATGCCGCCGTTCTTCTGGTGGGTGCATCGCGAGTCGCCGAAGGCGAAATGACCGCCGGGGTGCTGGCGGCTTTCTTCCTGCTGCTGGGGCAATTCTATGGGCCAGTGCAGCAGTTATCAGGAATTGTCGACGCCTGGCAGCAGGCGACGGCCAGCGGCAAACATATCAATGAACTGCTGGCGACCGAAGGCACAGAGAACATCGAGCCCTCTTCCGCACCGCCCGCCACCGGCGCGCTGCATCTTGATGAGGTCACGTTCAGTTATCCCGACAGTCCTCAACCCGCGCTGAACAAACTTACCCTGACAATCCCTGAGGGAAGGGTCGTCGCGGTCGTTGGTCGCAGCGGTGCGGGTAAGTCAACGCTGATTAAGCTGATCGCCGGATTGTATTCCCCCACCCACGGCAGGATCAGCATTGGCGATCGGATAATTGATGATGCCTCGCTTGCCGATTACCGTCGCCAGATTGGGCTGGTCGATCAGGATGTGGCGTTGTTTAGTGGTGATATCGCGGAAAACATTCGTTATTCACGGCCATCCAGTACCAATGACGACGTTGAGATTGCCTCTCAACAGGCAGGGCTGTATGAGACGGTGCGCAATCTGCCGCAGGGATTCCGCACACCGGTGAATAACGGCGGTGCCGATCTGTCCGCAGGTCAGCGCCAGCTGATTGCGCTGGCCCGCGCACAACTGGCGAATGCTCACATCCTGCTGCTCGATGAAGCCACGTCACGCCTGGATCGCACATCCGAAGAGCGATTGATGTCATCGTTAACAGACGTCGCGCACGCCGGGAAGCACCTGGCGCTGATTGTGGCGCACCGTCTGACCACCGCGCAGCGCTGCGATCTGATTGCCGTTATCGATAAGGGGCAGCTTGCGGAATACGGCACCCACGAACAGCTGTTAGCGGCCGGCGGCCTCTACACCCGCTTGTGGCATGACAGCGTCGGCAGCTCTGTTCCCCATCGCCAGCACGACATCACGGGGGAAATCGTGGAAGAGTAATTGCGCACGTAAGACATTACAAAACACGCGCTAAAGCGGCTGTTCCCGGAATAGCCGCTTTAGCTATTTATACTGACACCCTTCATATTCAAAGAGAGTGAATGCTGAACATGCAACAACATCCCTCTGCTATCGCCAGGCTGCGCAGCCAGCTGGCAGCAGGCCACATTGCTAACCTTTCTGACTTCTGGCGAGACGCTGAGTCGCTAAATGTACCGCTGGTGACGCCAGTCGACGGAGCGAAAGACGAGCGTGATGTGACATTTCTGTGGCGCGCCAGGCACCCTCTACAGGGCGTTTACCTGCGTCTGAATCGGGTGACGGATAAAGAGCACGTGGCGAAAGGGATGATGACCGCCCTTCCCGCGACGGATATCTGGACTCTGACACTGCGTTTACCCGCAAGCTACTGCGGCTCCTATTCGCTGGTGGAAATCCCCCCCGGCACCCCGGCCGAGACGATTGCACAGTCCGGAGGCCGCTTTGCTACCCTCGTCGGGCACGCCGATCCGCTAAACAAAACGCCGGGGATCAACGTTCGGGGAAGCACACAGGAGTCGGTGCTGGCGCTTGATAAAGCCCCCGCCCAGTCCGAATGGCGCGGCGGGTCACCCAGCGGGCAATTGCTTACCTCGGCGCGCACTCTCGCCGGGGAATCGCGCCGGGTTCGGCTCTATCTGCCGGACGTTGATGTTTCGCAGCCCCTCGGCCTGGTGGTACTGCCCGATGGTGAAACCTGGTTCGATCACCTTGGCGTATGCGCGGCAATTGACGCCGCCATAAACAACGGACGCATCGTGCCTGTGGCTGTACTTGGCATCGATAATATCGATGAACACGAGCGAACTGCGATACTCGGCGGGCGCAGCGAGCTGATAAAGGATATCGCCGGCCAGTTGTTGCCGACGATCCGCGCCGAACACCCGCAGCGGCGGTGGGCAGACCGTTCGCGCACCGTGCTGGCCGGACAGAGCCTCGGCGGGGTCAGCGCGCTCATGGCCGCTCGTTACGCACCGGAAACGTTCGGGCTGGCGCTCAGCCACTCCCCTTCGATGTGGTGGACGCCAGAGGGTGCCAGCCGGCCAAACGTGTTCAGCGAAACCGATTCGTCATGGGTGAGCGAACATCTGCTTTCTGCCCCGCCGCAGGGCGTGCGCATCCGCCTGTGCGTGGGATCGCTGGAAGGTTCGACGGTACCCCACGTTCAGCGGCTGCATCAGCAGTTGCTTACCGCTGGCGTCGACAGCCATTGCGCAATGTATACCGGGGGTCACGATTACGCATGGTGGCGCGGCGCACTGATTGACGGGCTTGGTTTACTCCAGGGTTGACTTGACCCGCGAACACTTTCAGGCAACTGTACAGGCTTCCTGAATAAAGAAAATGTCACCTGCGGAAAAGGAATAAACATCAGATGTATGCCCGCGAGTATCGCCCAACACGCTCACGCAAGGCGCTTGTCACTCTTCTTTCTGGTCTCACCCTTATCTGGAATGCGCACGCTTTCGCAAAGCCGGATATGCAGCCACTGGGGCCGAATATCGCCGATAAAGGCTCTGCGTTTTACCATTTCAGCGTCAACTCGTTCGACTCCGCCGATGGCAGCCGCCATTATCGGGTATGGACGGCCGTGCCAAATAAAGCCGCACCGGCGTCGGGCTACCCGATTTTATATATGCTCGACGGCAACGCAGTTATGGACCGCCTGAACGACGACCTGCTCAAACAGCTGGCAGAAAAATCACCGCCGGTGATTGTGGCTGTCGGGTATCAGACCAACCTCCCCTTCGATCTCAACGGCAGGGCCTACGACTATACGCCAGCAGCAGAAAGCGGCAAAACGGATACCCGCAACGGGCGTTTTAGCCGTAAGAGTGGGGGTAGCAACGACTTTCGCCAGTTACTGGAAACGCGTATAGCGCCAAAGGTGGAACAGGGATTAAATATCGATCGGCAGCGTCGCGGCCTGTGGGGGCACTCCTACGGCGGCCTGTTCGTGCTGGATGCATGGCTGTCTTCCCCTTATTTCCGGACGTATTACAGCGCCAGCCCGTCGTTGGGCAGAGGCCATGATGCGCTACTGAGCCGCATCACGGCGGTTGAGCCGTCGCAATACTGCGCCAGGCGCCTGATGATAATGGAAGGTTCGGCGACGCCGGGCGATAACCGGGAAACGCATGCTGCCGGAGTGCTGACGAAAATTCATGCCACCCTCGCCACGCTGGAAGATAAAGGCGTCAATGCCGCCTTTTGGGATTTCCCAAACCTGGGACACGGGCCGATGTTCAACGCCTCCTTCCGCGGAGCGCTGTTAGATATCAGTGGTGAAAACGCAGGTAACACAGCAGGCTGTCATTCATTAAGCCGCTAAACACTGCCCGCCTTGACGCGGGCAGTACACCTGTAACACTACGATCAAAATGACGCGGTAACACCGGCATAATAAGCCCGGCCAGGCTCGTTATAGGTATTCGCCCCTTCGGAAGATCGGTAAATCTGTTTATCTAAGATATTGCTGACACCAACGTTAAGACGCAGATTTTTATTAATATCGTAATTGAAGTTCGTCCCCACCAGCGAATAAGCGCCCAGCTCTTTACCTGACAGACCGCCAGTATCTTCACTACGAGTTTCCGAATGAGTACGCGGTTTTTGTCTGCCGTATAACGTCCAGTTGACGCTGGCAGAGAACGCCTGGGTGATGGTCCAGTCAAGCGAGTTATTAATGGTGTATTTCGGGATGATCGACAGCGGGTTACCGGTGTCTTTTTGCTCCGAGGTGATCATCCAGGTGGCATTGGTATTCCAGTTCAGACGATCTTTCACCAGCGGGAACGCCATGCTGGCTTCGATACCGTCCACCAGCGCTTTCCCGCCGTTCTGCCACTGGAGAATATATGCGCCGGAAGCGGTTTGCCCGATAACATTATCGCCGGCCACGATCTTATTCTGGTAGTCATTGCGGAAGTAGGTCACGCTGGCATGGTAATCTTCCCAGGCGAACTCCAGCCCAATTTCTTTATTGATGCTAATTTCCGGATCGAGATCTTTATTACCGATCAGGTAGCAGCCGCCCGATGTAATATCTTTTGGACAACCGTTGCCTTTCGAGTAGAGCAGATAACCTTCGCTGGATTGATACAGGTTTGGTGCTTTAAAGGTTCGGGCAATCCCCGCTTTGACTTTGAAGTAATCGCCCAATTCCTGCGAGAGGTTCAGGCTGGGGCTGAAGTTACCGCCGGACTCGTTGAGATAATCAAAGCGCAGGCCGGGAATGATATTCGTGCCGGGAACCGGCTCAATATTATCTTCAATATACAGCGCACTGATTTGGGAATGGTTTTTACTGCTGCGATCCGCAGCCGAGCCAGAAATGCCGCCGATATCACTGTCATCCACGGTCAGGCTGGTAGAGGAAGGATCGTCGAGCTCATCGCGGCTCCACTCCGCACCCACGGTCAGCGTTTGATCGACCAGCGCATTCAGCGGAATATTAAGCTCGCCGCTGGTTCGCCAGGAGCTCAGGCGATTGGTCGTGAACTTTTCATCCGCCGAAATACGCCCTTCACCGCCACCGGATAATCCTTCATTCATGCGGGTGTTATTGGTTTTCTCATAATAGACACCAAAATGGCTTTGACCCCAGTCCCAGATACCATTGTGCGTAACGCCATAATTCTGCCGGTAAAGGCGGTTCGTCTCCTCGCCGGATTTCGCCAGGCTTTCAGTGACGGCACTGGAAGAACTATTTTGCGTATCGCCCGCATAGATATTCCCCTGACGGCTATATCCGGCTTCGAAATCGATAATTTGCTGCGGATTTAATTTCCACGAGACAACGCCGTTAATATCTTTGTTGCGCACCCCTTCATGCCCGGCCGCGTTTTTCGTACCGGCCGAGGAGTTAATATCCCAGCTGTCGGCATCGGTTTTATTCAGGTTTCCGTACAGGCGCATGGTCAGCGCATCGCCAGCCAGCGGCCCGCTAAGGCTGAAGTTGGCGCGACGCGTAGCGCCTTCGTCGCTGCTTTCCGGCTGGTTGGTGTATAACGACAGCGAACCGTGCCAGTCGTTGGTAGGGCGTTTGGTAATGATGTTCACCACCCCGCCCGCTGCGCCCGAACCGTAGCGTGCCGCCGCAGGGCCGCGGATCACTTCAATACGCTCAACCTGTTCCGGTGGCACCCAGTTGGTGTCGCCGCGGGTATCACGCTCTCCACGCCAGCTATAACGCACGGCGTTGCGCGACGTCACCGGCACACCATCAATTAAAATTAAGGTGTTCTCCGGCCCCATGCCGCGAATGTCGATCTGGCGGTTATTACCACGTGTACCCGAGGCGCTGTTGCCGGTCAGATTGACACCGGGCATTTTGCGAATAATATCGGAGAGATCGTTGACCGGAGGGTTCTTTTTAATATCTTCGCTGGTAATAATCGACACGCCCGGCTGCTGTTTGAGTACCTGCTCAGCGGTGGCTTCCACCACCAGGGTCTCGTCGTTATCATCGGAGGATTTTGCCAGTGATACCTGACTGTTCAACCCTGCCAGGAGCGCAGTGAGCGGCCAGAAGATCTTGATAATTCTCATACCCATTCCCTAATACATGCCTAACGTAAAAGTGATCGATCGTTAAGCTCACATCCTTGCCAGATATTTTAAACTGCCATTATTTTTATAATAAGAATGATAATTAATATCATTTGGAGAGAATTAAGGCAATCCTTAATACACGGATGCGCGCATTAATGAAACGCACGCATTGGCCCGGAGTGATTCTTCCCGGGTACCACCCTGTGCGTTCGTAAAGCTGGCATACTGAAACAGCGGAAGAAGAGAACAGCCCATTGGTATTTCGTGTAGTGACATAACGTTAATATGTCATTACAAGGGAACGCAGCCCCGGTAAGCGCAAGCGCCACCGGGGAAAGAAAGGTTACTGCTGCGCGAGCTGATTGCGGCGATACTCCCCCTGCCGCTCCAGCATCCAGCCAGGATATTCCCGCGGCAGCGCGCTCACCGCATCAAGCTGCTGAAGCTCGTCTTCGCTGAGACGGATCCCGGTGGCGGCAATGTTGTCGTCCAGCTGTTCAACGCGCTTCGCGCCAATGATGACGCTGGTCACCGCCTTCTGGTGCAGCAGCCACGCCAGCGCGATTTGCGCCACGGATACGCCCTTACTTTCGGCAATCACGCGCATCACGTCCACGCAGTCAAAGGCGCGATCTTTGTCCACCGGCGGGAAGTCGAACGCCAGACGGCGGCTACCGGCTTCGCTCTGCCCGTCGCGACCATATTTTCCACTCAGCAGGCCGCCCGCCAGCGGGCTCCAGACCATCAGCCCGACGCCTTCGCTCTGCATCATCGGTACCAGCTCGCGCTCAAGATCGCGTCCGGCAATAGTGTAGTACGCCTGCAATGACGCAAAACGCGCCAGCCCGAGTCGCTCGGAAATGCCCAGCGCTTTGGCAATCTGCCACGCCGCCCAGTTCGAGACGCCGATGTAGCGCACGTGGCCGTGCTGCACCAGGTTATCCAGCGCATACAGCGTCTCCTCAATCGGCGTGGCCGGATCGAAACCGTGAAGCTGATAGAGATCGATATGATCGAGCTGCAGGCGGCGCAGGCTCTCCTTCACGCTGCTGATGATGTGATAGCGCGAGCTGCCGCGCGAGTTCACTCCTGCCGTCCCGGTTTCGCCAAATACTTTAGTCGCAACCACCACGTTCTCGCGCGGGATTTTCAGGTTTTTCAGCGCCTGGCCGAGGATCGCCTCCGAGCGCCCTTCCGAGTAAACGTCCGCGGTATCGATAAAGTTGATACCCGCGTCCAGCGCGCGGCCCACCAGCTGTTCTGCTTCGCTCTGCTGGAGCTGACCAATCTTGCCCCACATGCCGCCTTCTCCGCCGAAGGTCATGGTGCCGAGGCACAGTTCAGAAACGAACAGACCGGTGTTGCCCAGTTTTTGATAACGCATAAGATAATCCTCGCATGTCGATTGGGTACCCGATAGTTATACCCGCCCCTCAGCCATCGCGAATGTGGCGTTCCTGTCCGTTTCTTGCCCAATCCTCTGAATCTATCCGCGCGGGGCGTCGCCAAAGACGCTGTAGTCCGGGAGCTGCACCTGCTGATACGGCTCCCAGCCGCCGCCGAGCGCCTTGTAGAGCGCCACCAGATCGAGAGCGCTTTGTACCTGCGCCTGCGCGCGCTGCTGCTCGGCCTGCGCCTGCTGCCGCTGGGCGTCCAGCACGTCAATAAAGCTGGCGATCCCCTGGCGATAGCTGTCGCTCGCCAGGTCAAAGGCGTTTTGCAGGGCATCAATGGTTTTCGCCAGGCCCGCTTCACGCTGCTGGTCGGTGCGATAGCTCACCAGCGCATTTTCGACATCGCCGAGCGCGGTCAGCACCGTCTGGCGATAGTCCAGTACCGCAGCGCCCTGCTGCGCGCGCGCCAGCTTCACGCTGGAGACGAGTCGACCGCCCTGGAAGATGGGGATGGAGACCTGCGGGCCGAAACTGTAGAAGTGGCTGCTCCAGTCGGTCAGCCAGCCGGATTCGCTGTTGCGCAGGCCAAACTGTCCGGAGAGGGTAAAGCTCGGGAACAGCTCGGCCACCGAGACGCCAATCTGCGCCGTGGCGGCATGAAGGTTGGCCTCCGCTTCGCGCACGTCCGGACGGCGGCGCGCCAGCGTGGACGGTATACCAGTCTGCACGATATCCGGCAGCGCGGGCATTGGCTGCGCTGATTGCAGCTCGCTATCCAGCGCCCCCGGCGGCTTGCCGAGCAGAATAGCCAGCCCGTTCATCGCCTGGCGTTCCTGGGCCTGATACTGCGGCAGCTGGGCTTCAAGATTGCCCAGCTGCGCCCGGGCGTTTTCCACGTCCATCTGCGGTGACAGCCCGCCGCGCTGGCGGCTTTCGGTCAGGTCCAGCGTCTGCTGCGCGCTTTTAATCTGGGTGTTCAGGGTAGCGATAATGCTCTGCGCCCCGCGCAGCTGGAGCCACGCGCGCGCCACTTCCGCTTCCAGCGACACCAGCGCATCGTTACGCTGTTCGATGGCGGCCTTCTGCTGCGCCTCGGCGGCTTCCACCTGACGGCGCACCTTGCCCCAGAGGTCGATTTCCCACTGGGCGTCGAAGCTGCCCTGATAAAGGTTAATCGGCTGCGTCAGCGGTCCCAGCGCGCCTCTGAGTTCAGGGTCGACATTATCCAGCTGGTCGTACACGCCGTGGGATTTTAGCTCCCCTTCCAGCCCGAGCTGCTGGCGCGTCGCCTGCAGATTGCCGTTCACCGACGGGAAAAATGCCCCGCCCGCCTGGTTAATCTGTTCACGCGCCCCGGCAATGCGCAGTACCGTTTGCTGCAGCGTCAGGTTTCCGGCGATGGCGCGTTCAACCAGACTGTCGAGCTGCGGCGAGCCGAAGGTTTTCCACCAGCGCGGATTGGTCGCGGCGGAGGTGGTTTGCGATTTTACCGCGCTGTCGCCCTTATCGTTCCAGTGCGTAACGGCGGGTGGCGCAGGCTGCTGGTAGTCCGGCCCGACGGCGCAGCCCACCAGCAGCATCATTATCATCAGGGGGTGTAAACGTCTGTGTATCATCAGTGTGCTCCTGCACTCCCCTCGCTCTTAACCGGCGAGAGCAACAAACAAAACGGAATCAGTAACAAGGCCACCGCGCTCAGGATAGTGAAGACGTCGATGTAGGCCAGGAAGCGGGACTGCTCGATCATCGTCTGGTACATCCGCCCGGTGGCAATCCCGGTCGGATCGCCCACCTGGGTGGTGAAGTTCTGGATCGCCTGGGCGCTTTCGCGAATCGCCAGTTGGAACTGCTCGTTAAACGGCGAGGCGTGGTAGGCAAGATGCGCGCTGTGCGCCTGCGCGCGCTCGGTGATGGCCGCCGTCGAGAGTGAAATCCCGATGGACCCCGCCACGTTGCGGAACATGGTAAACAGCGCCGCCGCATCGGCGTTGAGCCGTCTCGGTATCGAGATGAAGGCGATGGTGGTGAGCGGCACAAACAGGAACCCCAGACCAATCGACTGGGCGCTGCGGAACAGCACCAGGGTTTCGAAGTCAATATCCGGCGTCAGCGTGCGCGACCAGAAGAACGACACCGCCAGGCAGGTAAAGCCAAAGGCAATGATCCAGCGCGTCTGCACCACCGGCATCAGCTTCAGTACCAGCGGGATGGTCAGCACGATCAGCACCGCGCCGGGCGAGAGCACCAGCCCGGACCAGGTGGCGGTATAGCCCAGATCCTGCTGCGCCAGCTGCGGGATCACCACCGAGCTGCCGTAGAGGATCATCGCCATCCCCGCCATCAGCAGGCTGGAGATCGCGAAGTTGCGGTCCTTCATGCAGTGCAGATCCACCACCGGCTTTTTGGCATACATCAGCCAGTAGATTGCGCCGATAATGCCGACCAGCGTCAGCACCGCGAAGGTGCGGATAAAGTTCGAGTAGAACCAGTCGTCATCCTCGCCCCGGTCGAGCATCACCTGCAAACAACCCAGACCGAGGGCGATCAGGCCGATCCCCGTCCAGTCGATGGTCAGCTTCTCTTTTGATTTGCTCTCCCACGGCGGATCTTCCAGCAGCTGGTAGATCGCCAGCACCGTCACAATCCCCACCGGGATGTTGATAAAGAACACCCAGCGCCAGGAGTAGTTGTCGGTGATCCAGCCTCCCAGCGTCGGGCCGAGCACCGGCGCGACGATAATCGCAATGGAGGAAAGCCCAAACGCTTTGCCCCTGTCCTCCGGCTTGAAGTAGTCAAGCAGCACCGACTGCTGGGTGGGCTGCAACCCGCCGCCAAAGAAGCCCTGCATCACGCGGAACAGGATGATTTGCCACAGCTCGGTGGCGATGCCGCACAGGAACGAGCAGATGGTGAACATCACGATGCAAATGAGGAAGAACTGCTTGCGGCCAAAGAGCCGGCTCAGGAACGCCGAGATGGGCAGCACGATGCCGTTCGCCACCAGGTAGCTTGTCAGTACCCAGGTGGATTCGTCGTAGCTGGCCGAGAGCGACCCCGCCACGTGCGGCAGCGCGACGTTGACGATGGTGGTGTCCAGAATTTCCATGAACACCGCCAGGGTGACGACAATCGCCACCGCCCACGGGTTACTGGCGGGCTTCCAGTTATCGTGGCTATGATCCGTCATTCCACGGTGACCTTCGGTTCAACCGACAGCCCCAGCGGCAGCGGCTTGTTCGGATCCAGACCTTTATCAATGACGATTTTTACCGGTACGCGCTGAACAATCTTCACAAAGTTACCGGTGGCGTTTTCCGACGGGAAGGCGGAGAAGCGCGAGCCGCTGCCCTGCTGGATGCTGTCGATATGGCCTTCAAGCTCCATATCCGGCCAGGCATCCACGGAGACGCTAACCTTATCGCCGGGCTTCATGCGCTCAAGCTGGGACTCTTTAAAGTTCGCCACCACCCACACGTTCGGGGAGACCAGCGAGAACAGCGCGGTGCCCGCCTGAACCAGCGTGCCGGGCTGCACGTTGCGTTTGGTGACAAAGCCGTCGAACGGGGCGCGGACTTCGGTGTAAGAGAGGTTCAGATTGGCCGTTTCCAGCTGTGCTTTCGCCTGTTCGACCTGACGCTCGCGGGCTTCGACGTTGGTCTCCTGCTGGCGGATTTGCAGCTGTACCTGCTCCGCCACTTCCAGCTGCGCCTGTGCGCTGGCAAGGCCAGCCTGGGCGCTGCGCAGCTGAGCGTTCGCAGAATCAATACTTTGCTGGGTGGTCGCGCGCGGGTCGACGCCGCGCTGGCGCCGGTACTCTGCCTGCGCGTTCGCCAGATCGGCCTGCGCTTTCAACACCTGCGCTTTGGCTTCGTCACGCTGGGCGGGATACTGCACTTTTGAGAGCGCCAGCTGCGCCTGGGCCTGATGCAGCTGCGCGATAGCCAGCCCAAGCTGAGCCTGAGCCTGATCGCGCTGGGCGGTGGTATCGCGAGGATCGATCACCACCAGCACATCCCCTTTCTTCACGCGCTGGTTATCCCGCACGCGAAGCTCGGTAACGTAGCCCGCCGTTTTGGGGGCAATGGTCACCACGTCGCCGTCGGTAAAGGCGTCGTCGGTGGTCTCTTCGTTGCGGGTTAAAAACCACCAGACCAGCGCCACGATCACCATCACGATGACCACGATGCCAAGGATAATTAACGGTTTTTTGCCCGGGCGTTTACGCTCGTTATTGTTTTTATCCTGCTCGTCAGCAGGTGGATTTTGTTCTTCTGCCATAATTCAGCAACGGTCCTGTCAGTGAGCGGCATCACACTATGCCGTTCACTAAAGCTAGGACGTTGCTATACATTTGCCAGGAAAAACTGACAAATTGCGCACTATATGAGAAGGAATAGTCCGAAACCGATCGCCGCAGCCCAGAGCAGCATCGGGATCGACCAGAGGTGGAAGCGCCACCAGATGCGACGGTCATTGGCCATGCGCAGGGCGATCAGGTTTGCCAGGGAGCCGGGCAGCAGCCCAAACCCACCGATGTTCACCGCCCAGGCCAGTAGCGTGTCCGGCGGAACGTAGTTAAGCAGCAGAATGGTGGCAGGCACGTTGCTGATAAACTGCGACAGGCCAATCGCCGTCAGCCACAGCCCCGGCTGCGACAGCGTGCTGACGCTGTGCAGAACGTTTTGCAGCACCGGAAGCTGAATAAGCAGATGCACGTCGATGAACATCGCCATAAAGACCAGCAGCAGCGTCCAGTCCACGCTCACCAGCACGCGCCGCGCCAGCACGACAAAGCCCGCGGCGACGAGCAGGACGCCCGCCAGCTCATACCTCAGCTCCAGGGCGAACAGAAAGACGATATACAGCCCGAGGCAGCTCCAGACCAGCCGCGGCTGCCACTGCGGGCCCGTGGTCCCGCTATGGTATTGCAGCTTTTTATCCGGAAACGCGAACCAGCAGACCGCCAGCAGCGACAACATCATCACCAGCGCCAGAGGCGCCATCTGCCAGGTAAAGGCGGCGAATGACAGACCGGAACGTCCCCAGAGAAGAATATTTTGCGGGTTGCCGATGGGCGTCAACAGAGAACCGGCGTTAACGGCGAGCGCTTCAAAGATGATCAGTCTGCTGACCGGGATCTCGCAAAGCTTACGCAGGGTGAGCGTGAGGGGTACGATGATAAACAGCGCCACATCGTTGGTCAGAAACGTCGACAGCACCGCGGCGGAGAACACCATAAACAGGGCCAGCCTGCGCTCGGTGGCAAAACGGCGCACCATTTTACGCCCCAGGACGTCAAAATAGCCGCTCAGCTCGACCCCTTTGGTCAGCATCATTAACCCGCTCAGGGTGATGATGGTGCGCCAGTCAATCGCCGCAGACCAGGCCTGTGGCGCAAACGGCACAAACAGGCTTAACCCGGCGCCAATGATTAATAAGAGATGGAAGAAACGATCGCGTGACAGGGCCTGCAGTCCAGGGATTTTCATTCAGCGGAGGGACCATATTTAAGGGTAAATTCGCGAAACTTCACCAGCGTCTCTTCGCTAACGTGGTGCTCCATTCCTTCCGCATCCCGACGGGCAATTTCCGGGCTGACGCCCAGCACCAGCAAAAAGTTCTCGACGAGCTGATGGCGCTCGCGGCTCTCCTGCGCAAGCTTCTCCCCTTCCGGCGTCAGAAACACGCCGCGCCAGGGGATCATTTCGATCAGGCCTACCGAGGCCAGACGTTTTAACATTTTAGCGACCGTTGGCTGCGAAACCCCGAGCCTGGCGGCCATATCGACCTGACGCGCTTCCCCAACCTCGCGGATCAGATCGGAAATCAGTTCAACATAATCATCAATCAGTTCACGCCGGTGCGCTTCACGGACCTGGCGAAAACCTTCGACATGTTCTTCAACATTCACCAGTTGCGTCGTTTTTTTAATGGTTGGCTTACCTGCGCGACGGTTCATTGTACTTCCTCATTGGGGTGACGCTTCCAGCGCCCGGTATCGAGAGCGCACATTGTAAACCATCCCTCCACAAGCACAAAAAATTAACGAAATAGCCATAGCTATACAATATAGCCTGTGCTATATCTGTATGTAATGCAGTCACCCTTCACGGATCGAAGGGATCAAACATCAGGAGGTCTCATGAACGAATTCAAGAGGTGCATGACCGTGTTTACCCACTCTCCTTTTAAAGTGCGCTTAATGCTGTTGAACATGCTGTGCGATATGTTTAACAACAAACCGCATCAGGACGACAAACCTTCCCACTAAGCGGCGTTGCGGTACGCCGCTTCATTTTTCTGTCACACTTCCGCTGTAAACTGACCAATTCCCGATAATTTTTGCGGATTTGCAGCCCCCTTCGCAAAACATCTGTTTAGCAACTGTTGACCTTAATTCACGCTCGCACTATCTTCTTGCAGCCCTGCACAATTTGCGGCTCGCTGAAGCGGACCTCTCATTCCCTTTCCACGCACTGTCCGGCAGGCTTTGACCCTTGGCGCCAGGGTGAGCACATGGCGTTTTTGTGATAGTGACCTATGAATGTAACCCTGATAGATACCATCGTTACCCGCAGCCGGGCCTTAAGCCCGTGGACGGGATTTTACTTTTTGCAGTCGCTGCTGATTAACTTTGCGCTCGGCTATCCCTTCAGCCTGCTTTATGCAGTGGCTTTCACCTGCATCCTGCATGTGCTGTGGCGAGCGGCCCCGCGCGTGCAGAAAGCGTTGGTAGGGGTCTGTTCGCTGATTGCTGCGATGTATTTCCCGTTTGGCCAGGCCTACGGCGCGCCAAACTTCAACACCCTGCTGGCGCTGCACTCCACCAATATGGAAGAGTCGACGGAGATCCTGACGATCTTCCCCTGGTACAGCTACGTCGTCGGCCTCTTTATCTTTGCGCTTGGCGTCATCGCGGTTCGTCGCAAAGCAGACGCGAAGAGATCATGGGGAAAAATGGAGTCTCTGTGCCTGGCGTTTAGCGTGGGGACGTTTTTCGTTGCGCCGGTGCAAAACCTGGCCTGGGGCGGCGTGTTCAAGCTGAAAGATACGGGCTATCCGGTGTTCCGTTTCGTTAAAGACGTCGTCGTGAACAATAAAGAGGTTCTCGACGAGCAGGCGCGCATGGCTGAACTTTCCAATATGAAAGACACCTGGAACGTGCTGGCGGTTAAGCCGAAATACCATACCTATGTGGTGGTGATTGGCGAGAGCGCACGTCGCGACGCGCTGGGCGCATTTGGCGGGCACTGGAATAACACACCGTTTGCCAGCTCTGTCAACGGCACCCTGTTTACCGATTATGTGGCGGCCAGCGGCTCGACGCAGAAATCGCTCGGCCTGACGCTGAACCGCGTGGTGGATGGCAAACCTCAGTTTCAGGATAATTTTGTCACGCTGGCCAACCGCGCCGGTTTTCAGACCTGGTGGTTCTCCAATCAGGGGCAAATTGGCGAATACGACACCGCCATCGCCAGTATTGCTAAGCGTGCTGACGAAGTGCAGTTCCTGAAGAGCGGCGATTTTGAAGCCGACAAAAACACCAAAGACGAGGCGCTGCTGAAGATGACGGCGCAGGTCTTTGCTACCCCGCGCACCCAGCCGCAGCTGATTGTTCTGCACCTGATGGGATCGCACCCGCAGGCCTGCGATCGCACTGGCGGTAAATACGCGGAGTTTGTGCAGTCGAAAGAGACCTCTTGCTATCTCTATACCATGACGCAAACCGACGAGCTGCTCAGCAAGCTTTACGATCAGCTGCGCAACACGGGCGAAAGCTTCTCTGTGGTCTATTTCTCTGATCACGGGCTGGCGTTTAAAGAGCGTGGCAAAGAAGTGCAGTATCTGGCGCACGACGACCAGTTCCAGCAAAATTTCCAGGTGCCGTTTATGGTGCTGTCGAGTGATGATAAAACGCATCGCGTTATCAAAGCGCGGCGCTCGGCGAATGATTTCCTGCAGTTCTTCTCGCAGTGGACGGGGATTAAGGCCAAAGAGATAAAAAATGATTACCCGTTTATCTCCAACAAGAAAGCGCCCCCAGTGTACGTTACCAACTTCAAATTACAGAAAGTTGACTATAACCATCTGGGTACCGATATTTTTGATATTAAGAATAAGTAAGCTGTGCGGTCTCGTGCGGTCTGATGCCCTCACCCTGATCCTCTCCCACAAGGAGAGGGAAAAGCTAAAAAAAAAATCCGCCACATTGGGCGGATTTTTTATTAGCTCACCGAAGTGATTAGAAGCGGTAACCTACGCCCGCGATCCAGGTGCCAACGTCAACGTTGCGGATACGGCTCTGCTCATAGGAGAAGTCCAGAGCCACGTCCTGGATTGGGTTGAACTGCAGGCCTGCGCCATAGGAGAAGCCGTAGTCGCTGTTGCTTGCAGTGCGGTTCAGACCCTGGTTTTCGGTCTGCTGGAATTTACCGTAGCCAACACCTACAACACCGTAGATGCTCGCCCAGTCGTTCAGACGGTAAGCTGGACCAGCAGTGATACCGTAGTACTGGCCTTTGTTGTATGCGCCGTTTTCAGTACGATCTTTCTCGGTGTAGGTGAAAGAACCGATCACGCCCAGCGGGTTGTTATCCTGCTCGTAACGATACTTCAGGTTGAAACCGTTGGTTTTGTTCATCACGCCCTGCATATCGCTCTGAGCGTAACCACCAGTTACAGTAGAAGTAGCAGCTACAGCGGTACCTGCGGAAACAGCCAGTACAGCGGCCAGTGCTGAAAGACATGCAATTTTTTTCATAACCACCTCAAATGTGCTTCAAGTAAGTCCGTAAGTTTTAAATATATCAAAAAAATTTGCGAAACTCTTTGTGATTCGTGATGTCTAATGAGGCCTTTCCTGTAACAGAACGTTTCCAACCTCAGCTAACTCTTTCAAATCACATGCGATTTTTCCTACTAAACGCCCATATTGCGCGTCTGCGCCGTTACATTCATCCAGATTATTCCTAATCTTTCAGGTGATAAATCCACCAGCGCTTGACCATTTTACGGATTTCACAGGTCTTTTTTTTCAACGTAGTCTCAACCGTAGCTGTATATTTCCTTTACACTGCAACCTTTACTCCACTTGACATTAGCTGACAGGAGAAAGGATGCCTGGGTTATCCCGCACGTCGTCGGTCTGGTTGCCGGTAGCCGTCATACTTATTGCCATGTTGTCCATCCAAAGCGGTGCTTCGCTGGCAAAATCGCTTTTTCCACTGGTGGGTGCGCCCGGGGTAACAGCCCTGCGTATCGTGCTGGGAACGGCGATACTGGTCGTCATCTTCAAACCCTGGCGTCTGCGCTTCAAAAAAGAGCAACGTCTTCCTCTGCTTTTTTATGGTCTGTCCCTCGGGGCAATGAACTATATGTTCTACCTCTCCATCCAGACCATCCCGCTGGGGATTGCCGTCGCGCTGGAGTTTACCGGCCCGCTGGCGGTCGCGCTTTTCTCATCACGTCGTCCGGTGGATTTTATCTGGGTCGTGCTGGCCGTTCTGGGCTTATGGTTCCTGCTGCCGCTCGGCCAGAATGTCTCTGAGATTGATCTCACGGGCGCAGCGCTGGCGCTGGGAGCAGGAGCCTGCTGGGCTGTCTATATACTCACCGGGCAGCGAGCGGGTGAAGAGCATGGCCCGGCAACGGTCGCCCTGGGTTCCGTGATTGCGGCTATCGTTTTTGTGCCGATCGGTATGGCGCAGGCCACGGAGTCTATCTGGCAATGGTCAGTCATGCCCATCGGGCTGGCGGTCGCTATTCTTTCAACGGCACTCCCCTATTCTCTGGAGATGATTGCCCTGACGCGTCTGCCGACGCGCATATTTGGCACTCTGATGAGCATGGAGCCCGCCCTTGCGGCGATCTCCGGGATGGTGTTCCTGGGCGAAACGCTGACGTTTACCCAGACGCTGGCGCTCTGCTCAATTATCGCGGCGTCAATGGGGTCAACGCTCACCATGCGCCCTGAACCTAAAGTTGAGAAAATCGACATCGGCTAATGCCATATATTCTGCATGGCTTCACGGCCATGCAGAATAAAGGCCAGAATGCCATCCGTTATAATTTCTTACATAGTTTGTCATATAACCGAAATATCCTTCCCCACCCATTCCCCTCCAGGCGAATTAAGATTGATCTGTATCAATTTTAAAATTATCTATTAATTTCAATGAATTAAATTATCAACCTCCTTCTTGCTATTAAACCGATAGGCACAGCCAGACCGCAGAGAAAAAATCCGGTGCTATACTTAGTTCCGTAATTACCTGGGACATAAACATCAAGAGGATATGAGATTATGAGTACCGCTAAACTGGTGAAAACGAAAGCGTCTAATCTGCTTTATACCCGTAACGATGTATCGGATAGCGACAAAAAAGCGACCATTGAGTTGCTGAATCGCCAGGTGATCCAGTTCATCGATCTTTCGCTGATCACCAAACAGGCCCACTGGAATATGCGCGGTGCAAACTTTATTGCCGTCCATGAAATGCTGGATGGCTTCCGCACAGCACTGGTGACACACCTCGATACGATGGCTGAACGTGCCGTTCAGCTGGGTGGTGTCGCGCTTGGGACCACGCAGGTGATCAACAGCAAAACGCCGCTGAAAAGCTACCCGCTGGATATCCACACTGTTCAGGATCACCTGAAAGAGCTGGCGGACCGCTACGCGATTGTGGCCAATGACGTGCGCAAAGCGATTAGCGAAGCCAAGGATGAAGATACCGCAGACATCTTCACCGCCGCATCCCGCGACCTGGATCAGTTCCTGTGGTTTATCGAATCTAACATCGAGTAATCCATAAGACTTTCCTGTCAAACCCTCGCCTCTGGTGAGGGTTTTGCACATTTATGGTGCACAGTTTTTGCCTGAGACGGTGCAAAAGTGAATAAATTGTAATAATCACCTCACACAACCGTTAATGGAAGATTGTTTTTTCGTCAGAATTTACGCTTAATATCTCCCCGTCAGTTGACCCAAACGAAGCGCACCAAAATGGTGCTCCATGCTGGTGCAACACGACATCATTGCCACGCTTTTTGTGCAATGTATGATTTCATCCCCTTTGTAAAACAACAGCTTGTAAAGTTGGCACGATTTTTTCATTGTGCCAGTCGTTCTCGCAGGGGATCGCCCCGTGGATATAAAAGGAAATGCTATGAAGTCTGTATTAAAAGTTTCACTGGCTGCACTTACCCTGGCTTTTGCGGTGTCCTCTCAGGCTGCCGACAAACTGGTTGTGGCGACCGACACGGCGTTCGTTCCGTTTGAATTCAAACAGGGTGACAAATACGTTGGTTTTGATGTTGATCTGTGGGCCGCTATCGCCAAAGAACTCAAACTGGACTACACCCTGAAGCCGATGGACTTCAGCGGCATCATCCCGGCGCTGCAAACCAAAAACGTCGATCTGGCGCTGGCGGGCATCACCATTACCGAAGAACGTAAAAAAGCGATCGACTTCTCTGACGGCTACTACAAAAGCGGCCTGCTGGTGATGGTCAAAGCGGATAATAACGACGTAAAAAGCGTGAAAGACCTCGACGGTAAAGTGGTGGCAGTGAAAAGCGGCACCGGTTCCGTGGATTACGCGAAAGCGAACATCAAAACCAAAGACCTGCGCCAGTTCCCGAACATTGACAACGCGTATATGGAACTCGGCACCAACCGTGCTGACGCTGTTCTGCACGACACGCCGAACATCCTGTACTTCATTAAAACGGCTGGTAACGGCAAGTTCAAAGCCGTGGGCGACTCTCTGGAAGCTCAGCAGTACGGTATCGCGTTCCCGAAAGGCAGCGACGATCTGCGCACGAAAGTTAACGGCGCACTGAAAACGCTGAAAGAGAACGGCACTTACAACGAAATCTATAAAAAATGGTTCGGTACTGAGCCTAAATAATTTTACCTGAATTCAGGTTTATAGCGCCCGGCGGCGCTCACGCTGGCTGGGCCTACATTTTTCGTTTTTCACCACGGTATACAGGAATACATCATGCAGTTTGACTGGAGCGCCATCTGGCCTGCCATTCCACTCTTGCTTGAAGGCGCTAAAATGACCCTGTGGATTTCGGTCCTGGGTCTGGTAGGTGGGTTGATTATCGGTCTTGTCGCCGGTTTCGCCCGCACCTACGGTGGCTGGATTGCAAACCACATCGCACTGGTTTTCATCGAAGTGATCCGCGGCACCCCGATTGTCGTGCAGGTCATGTTTATCTACTTCGCCCTGCCAATGGCCTTTACCGACCTGCGCATCGATCCGTTCAGCGCGGCCGTCGTGACCATTATGATCAACTCGGGCGCCTACATCGCGGAAATCACCCGCGGGGCGGTGCTGTCGATTCATAAAGGTTTCAGCGAAGCCGGTCTGGCATTAGGTCTTTCTCGTCGCGAAACGATCCGTCACGTTATTCTCCCGCTGGCGCTGCGCCGCATGCTGCCGCCGCTGGGTAACCAGTGGATCATCAGCATTAAAGATACATCGCTGTTCATCGTTATCGGCGTGGCCGAACTGACCCGTCAGGGCCAGGAAATTATTGCAGGCAACTTCCGCGCGCTGGAAATCTGGAGTGCGGTCGCCGTCGTTTATCTGATCATTACGCTGGTACTGAGCTTCGTTCTGCGCCGTCTTGAAAGAAGGATGAAAATCCTGTGATTGAATTTAAAAACGTCTCCAAGCACTTTGGCCCAACCCAGGTGCTGCACAATATCGATCTGAATATCAAGCAGGGTGAAGTGGTGGTGATTATCGGGCCTTCCGGTTCCGGTAAATCGACCCTGCTGCGCTGCATCAACAAGCTGGAAGAGATCACCAGCGGCGATCTGATCGTTGACGGTCTGAAGGTAAACGACCCGAAAGTGGACGAGCGTCTGATTCGTCAGGAAGCGGGCATGGTGTTCCAGCAGTTCTACCTGTTCCCTCACCTGACGGCGCTGGAAAACGTGATGTTTGGCCCACTGCGCGTGCGCGGTGCCAACAAAGCGGCGGCGGAAGCGCTGGCAAAAGATCTGCTGGCGAAGGTTGGCCTGGCGGAGCGTGCGCACCACTACCCTTCCGAGCTCTCCGGTGGCCAGCAGCAGCGCGTGGCGATTGCCCGCGCGCTGGCGGTGAAACCGAAGATGATGCTGTTTGATGAGCCGACGTCCGCACTCGACCCGGAGCTGCGCCACGAGGTGCTGAAAGTCATGCAGGATCTGGCGGAAGAAGGGATGACGATGGTGATCGTGACCCACGAAATCGGCTTTGCTGAGAAAGTGGCTTCCCGCCTGATCTTTATTGATAAAGGCCGCATCGCCGAAGACGGTAACCCGCAGGAATTGATCGCGAATCCGCCTAGCCAGCGTCTGCAGGAGTTCCTGCAGCACGTCTCCTGATCCCTCGCTACATACCGAGCCGGGCTTGCCCGGCTTTTTTACGCCAGATTGTTCCCAAAAACTCCCCTCCGCCTCTCGCCCTCTATACTTATCATTTTGCACGATATTTTTGTCGGAGGACGCCGTGCCGTGGATCCTGCTGCTGTTGATAAGCCTGTTTAGTACGCCATCGCTCGCCGTGGCAATCCCCGGCGTCACCACCGGAGCAACTGCTACTCAGCAAAATACGCCGCCTCCGGAGCCGGATGCAGAACAAAAAAAAGCGGCCTATAGCGCACTTGCCGACGTCCTTGAGAATGACACCTCCCGGCAGGAGCTGATCGATCAGTTGAGGAAGGTGGCCGCCACGCCGCCTCAGGATCCGGTTCCGACCATTACGCCACCGCAGATCGAAGAGGAAAAGACGGTACTGGAAAACGTCACCGACATCAGCCGTCGCTACGGGGAAGCCCTGTCGTCACGTTTTGCCCAGCTCTATCGAAATCTTGTTGGCACCTCGCATAAACCTTTTAATCCCCACACCTTCACCGCAGCCGCCACGCAGTTTGCGATTCTGGCGGGTGCCGTGTTCATTTTTTACTGGCTGCTGCGCCTGTGCGCCTGGCCGCTCTACCGGAAGATGGGCCACTGGGGACGGAAAAAAAATCAGCATAAAAGCAGCTGGCTGCACCTCCCGGCCATGATTACCGGAGCGTTTATCATCGATTTACTGCTGCTGGCCCTGACGCTGTTTGTCGGTCAGGTGCTGGCGGACCGCCTCAATACGGGCAACAAAACCATTGCCTTCCAGCAGGCGCTCTTCCTGAATGCGTTTGCGCTCATCGAATTTTTTAAAGCGGTGCTGCGCGTCATCTTTTGCCCGCGCGTGCCTGAACTTCGCCCTTTCAACATCAACGACGACAGCGCGAAATACTGGGCCGTGCGGCTAAGCGTGCTCAGCGGGCTGATAGGATACGGCCTGCTGGTTGCCGTGCCGATTATCTCCAACCAGGTCAACGTGCAGTTTGGCGCGCTGGCGAACGTGCTGATTATGCTCTGTATTACCGTCTGGTCTCTGTACCTTATCTTTCACAATAAAAGGACGATCACCGAGAGTCTGCTGCATCTGGCCGACCGTTCCCTCTCTTTCTTCAGTCTGTTTATCCGCGCCTTCGCGCTGGTGTGGCACTGGCTGGCAAGCGCGTATTTTATTGTGCTGTGCTTCTTCTCGCTGTTCGACCCGGGAAACAGCCTGAAATTTATGATGGGGGCGACGTTTAAAAGCCTGGCGATTATCGGCATCGCGGCGTTTGTGTCCGGGCTGTTGTCCCGCTGGATCTCGAAAACCATCACCCTGTCGCCGCAGGTGCAGCGTAATTACCCGGAACTGCAAAAACGGGTGAACGGCTGGATGTCGGTATCGCTTAAGGTGGCGCGCATTCTGACCGTCTGCGTGGCGATCATGCTGCTGCTGAATGCGTGGAGCCTGTTTGATTTCTGGAACTGGCTGCATAACGGCGCAGGCGAGAAGACCGTCGATATTTTAATTCGTATCGCGCTGATTCTGTTCTTCTCCGCCGTCGGCTGGACGCTGCTGGCGAGCCTTATCGAGAACCGTCTGGTATCGGATATTCACGGTAGACCGCTCCCCAGCGCACGGGCCCGCACATTGCTGACGCTGTTCCGCAACGCGCTGGCGGTGATCATCAGCACCATCACCATCATGATTGTGCTATCGGAAATCGGCGTGAATATCGCCCCGCTGCTGGCAGGTGCAGGCGCGCTGGGGCTGGCGATCTCTTTCGGCTCGCAAACGCTGGTGAAGGATATTATTACCGGCATCTTTATCCAGTTTGAGAACGGGATGAACACAGGGGATCTGGTGACCATCGGGCCGCTGACCGGTACCGTGGAGAGGATGTCGATTCGCTCGGTAGGCGTGCGTCAGGATACCGGGGCATATCACATCATTCCCTGGTCATCGATCACTACCTTCGCCAACTTTGTGCGCGGCATTGGCTCCGTTGTGGCCAACTACGATGTGGATCGTCATGAAGATGACGACAAAGCGAAGCAGGCGCTGCGGGATGCGGTCAGTGAACTGATGGAAATGGAGGATATTCGCGGGCTGGTGATTGGCGAGCCGTCGTTTGCCGGCATCGTTGGGCTGACCAACACGGCGTTCACCCTGCGTGTGTCGTTCACCACCCAGCCGCTGAAGCAATGGACGGTGCGCTTTGCCCTCGACAGCATGGTGAAAAAGCACTTCGATCTGGCGAACGTGCGAACGCCGGTGCAGACGTATCAGGTATTGTCGCCGCCCGCCTCGCCGCTCCCTCCGCAGGAGCCGACGCTGTAACCGAGCCGGGTGGCGGCTTTGCCCTAACCGGCCTACGGCGGGATACTATTTGCGACGTTTGTTATCGTCCATAAACGACCAGGCGATAAAGCGGCTCTGCTTCTGGCCCTGCGCCATCTCTTTTTTCACCACTTTTACGGCACCCGCTTCGCTCAGCGCGCGGTAGAGCGGCGGCAGGTTATCCCCGCGGGAAACCAGCGTCGTAAACCACTTCACCTGACGGCCAAACTGTTGGCTTTCCGCAATCATGCGCAGGATGAAGGCAACTTCACCGCCCTCGCACCACAGCTCCTGCTGCTGCCCGCCGAAGTTCAGCGCGGCGTCTTCCGCCTGACCGAGGTTGCGGCGTTTACGTTCGCTGCCCGCGCGAGCCGCTGCCGCCGAATCATGAAACGGCGGGTTGCACATCGTAGCGTCATAGCTTTCGTTTTTATGAATTATGCCGTTGAAGATGGAAGCCGCCTCTTTCTGACGACGCAGACGAATGGAACGGCTCAGGCCAGGGTTCGCGCTGATAATCGCCTGCGCGCTGGCAAAGGCCTCGGCGCCGATTTCGCTCCCGGTAAAGCGCCAGTGATATTCATGTACGCCAATCAGCGGGTAAATCAGGTTTGCCCCGGTGCCTATATCCAGGATGGAAGCCTGCTGCGGTACAGCGCCGTCACGATCTTCGGCAAGCAGATCGGCAAGGTGATGAACGTAATCAGCGCGGCCCGGCACAGGGGGGCAGAGAAAGCCTTCCGGAATATCCCAGTGAGCCACACCGTAAAAATGCGCCAGCAGGGCTTTGTTCAGCGTTTTCACCGCCTGCGGATCGGCAAAATTGACGGTCGGCTCACCCGCTGGGGTCTGGACAATATAGTCCTGCAGCGCAGGGCAGCTCTGGCACAGGGCGTTCATGTCGTAGCGGCTGCGGTGGCGATTTCGTGGGTGCAATCCCGGCTTTTGGGAAGTCATGGCGTTCTCCTTTAAACAGCGGCGTAAGATACCCTGTGCTGGCCCAGCGGTAAATCTTTCTCTGCGGCGCTTAAAAAAACACCGTAAATCAAACACCTCTACGTCTATGATCTGTCAGCGAATTGTCAGTTTTTATCGTTCAAAAAATAAGCAGATCATCATCAAATATTTGCGCTAAGTCACACTCGTCAGGCTTCTAAACTTAAAGGGAATCACCTGTTGTTTCCTCATGAGGATGTGATTATGAAAAAGTACCTGACCCTTGCTGTTATCGCCGGCGCCCTGGCAACGGCTTCATTTTCTGCGATGGCCGTTCAGTCACTGAATGAAAGTACCGATACTAGCCAGCTGCGTCCGGCGGGCACCGTCTCGGTAAGTCGCGCAAGTAACCTGGACGATCTGCAGAATAAACTGGCCGAAAAAGCCCGCCAGGAAGGTGCGAAAGGCTTCGTGGTGAATTCCGCTGGCGGAGATAACCATATGTACGGCACAGCAACCATCTATAAATAATTTTTTTCCTCCACAACAAGACTGCATCTGCCCGCCGGATGCAGTTCATTTCCGCTTTATCTTGATTGTTCATTTTTTAACCCCATATTTAAAGCAGGGTATAAACCGATTTCAGGAGGATGCCATGGCTTCCGGTTGGGCGAATGACGACGCCGTTAACGAACAGATCAACAGTACCATTGAAGATGCGGTTGCGCGCGCTCGCGGTGAGATTCCGCGCGGCGAAAGTTTGAAGGAGTGCGAAGAATGCGGAGAGCCGATCCCGGAGGCGCGGCGTAAAGCCATTCCGGGCGTAAGGTTATGTATTACCTGCCAGCAGGATAAAGATTCAAAAAATGCGTCACATTCAGGTTATAATCGCAGAGGATCGAAAGATAGCCAGTTACGCTGACTCTCCTTTACCTAAGTTAACCCTGCCTGCACTTACCTTTACGCTCACGGTTTTTAGCGAACCGCGTAGCAAAATGTGCCCTTCATCTTTCTTCTGTAAAGCGCATCCACAAGAAGTGTAAAGCGCTGGTTTGAATTTATTAATATTCAATAAGTTATTTGTCATTCAATTTTTTTGACTGACCACGTCAATTCTCTTCGATTTTATCCCTCAGGAAAAAACGTGATACTTATCACATCGACGGAACATCGTCCCCTTAACAGAAAACACCTGCGAGAGATTAATTATGAAAACCATCAAATATGCTGTAGCTGCTGTTGCCCTGTCCGCTCTGTCTTTCGGCGCATTCGCCGTAGAGCCTGTTTCATCCACTCAGGCCCAGAGCATGAATAAAATCGGTGTGGTAAGTGCAGAAGGCGCGACCACGCTGGACGGCCTGGAAGCCAAGCTGGCTGAGAAAGCCGCTGCTGCCGGTGCAAGCGGATACACCATCACCTCCGCTAACACCAATAACAAGCTGAGCGGTACTGCGGTTATCTACAAATAATCGCCTGAAATGAATGCTGTACCCTCGCCAAACCCTCTGGTGAGCTGCTCCAACCCTCATTGACCCTGTTGTTTGTTACCCTTGCTTGCCCGTCCGCCACTGGACGGGCTTTTTTTTGCTTAAAACGACTGTGCCACCCGCTGTAACCCCGCTTCCACCGTCTCTACCTCCCCTGTCGCCAGCAAGCAGCAGGCCATTTGCAGTTTGATCGACTGTGGGACCGGCACATTTCCGGCCAGGCACTGCGTAATCCAGTGCGCGGTAACCTGCGGATCTTTTGACTCCGGCAGAATCACATCGCTGTTTTCTTCCCCGCGCTCAAGCACAACGCGCGTACCGACAGAATCGATCAGCATCAGCTGTGGGCAACGCTGCGGGTTGGCGTACACCTCCCCTTCTGTTCCGTGCATCAGCAGTGCGCGTCCACCGATTTCGGCAAAGAACTGACCGACGCGCGTCACGTACTCCGGATGAGAAACACTGGAAAGGCGCAGTGCGGCATCCTCAGCAAACGGCGTTGCCAGCTTCGCCAGGGTGTGCGCACTGTTACGCACGCCCATGCGCCAGCGCATGTCCAGCTGCTTTTCCAAAGGCGGGCAGAGCGCACGAACGGGAATATAGACCGGCTGGTTCCCCTCCAGCTTTGCCTGCGCCTGGCCGGCATGGAGGGTCGGTTCAATGCCCAGCAGTTCAAAGATGGTTTCTGTCAGTACGCGCGTGGGATCTTCGCTGACCCCATGTACCACCACAGGGAACCCCAGCTTATGTAACAATATCGCCAGCAGCGGCGTCAGGTTTGCCTGCTTGCGCGCCCCGTTATAGCTCGGGATCACAATCGGCATCGGTTTTGCCACTGGCGGTGTTAAGCGCAGCGTTTGCGCCTGCATCGCCTCGTAGAAACCACGCATCTCCGCTTCGCCTTCGCCTTTGATACGCAGCGCAATCAGGATGCCGCCCATTTCCAGGTCCGGTACCTCGCCGTTGAGCATACGGGTGTAAAGCGCGCGAGCGGTTTCATGGTCCAGGTCGCGGGCGTGGTTTTTCCCACGTCCTACCTCTTTGATAATTTTGCGATAATCCACGACATTCCTCCTGACAGCCTATCTTGTTAACACTATAGCCCTGATGAATGGCTATCCGTTAGTTTTTTATCCCTTAAGACAACCTTCTGTTTTAATAGCAAAAAATAAACACAAGCTTTTTTTCAATTATTTGTGATTTCTATAGCAGATTCGTATTCATACATTTTTTGATTAAATAACCAGCGGAAAGTCATTAAGGGTCAACGGTGAAAACGTCCAGGCAACGCTCTCACCCGAAACATATCAGGATTTGCTATGAACAAGGTTGCTTTAGGTTTAATCATCGCCGCAGCGGTGGGATGTTCTGCATCCACGTTTGCGGCAACGAACGGTGAAGGGCAAATAAACTTCACCGGCGAAATTATCGATTCTGCTTGTCAGGTCGTAAATGGATTAAGTAATCCATTAAATGTACAGCTGGGGAAAGTGTCTAAAACGGTATTTACCGGTGCAGGCTCTACCAGCACCTTAACGAAGTTTGATATTCAGTTAACGAATTGTCCTGACACGGTCACCTCCGCCGCCATTAACTTTGGCGGAACACCGGATGCGAATAACAATTCGACGCTTGCCTTAACGCCAGATACCGATGCGGCGACAGGGGTGGCGATTCAGCTGGTGGATGCCTCGCAGCAGCCTGTCAGCCTGTATACGCCGTCTCAGCAGTATCAGTTAACCTCCGGCACGGCGGTTAACGATCTGGAGTTCGGCGCACGCTATATCCAAACCGGCCCGGCAATTACCGCAGGCCCCGCTAACTCCGTTTCAACCTTCACCGTTATTTATAACTGATCTTATCAATCCGGGGATATTAATGCTTTCGCGAGCATTAATATCTTCTCTATTCATTGAGAAATCTTTATGCGCCACGGTTATTTACTGAGCACGCTTTTACTGGTAGCAACTGCTTCACATGCTGGGGTCATTATTAACGGCACCCGACTGGTCTATCAGGGAGATAAAAAGGAATCTTCTCTTGGTCTTTCAAATCCAGATGCGACGGATTATCTGGTGCAGTCCTGGGTTGATTCCGGCGGTAAAAACCTGGCCAAAGCCCCGTTCCTGATCACCCCGCCGCTTTTCCGTCTGGATGCGCACGAAGATAACGTTCTGCGCGTGGTGCGTACGGGCGGAAATTTACCGGAAGACAGGGAATCCCTGTACTGGTTGAACATTAAAGCAATCCCTTCCTCAAAACACGTTGAGGGGGTAAATACGCTGCAAATCGCCATTAATACTCGAATCAAATTACTCTATCGCCCGTCTGCGGTAAAAGGCAGACCAGAAGATGTGGCGGATAAACTTGAATGGCGTCGCGAAGGGAACGACCTCGTGGTGAATAACCCCACGCCGTTTTATATGAATTTCCAGACCGTCACGCTGAACGGTCATAAAATCGCGAAAGCAACCTGGGCTGTTCCGAAAACGGAAACACATTTTATCTTACCGGGTAATGTCGGGGGCGCGGACGTGACGTATTCCATTATTACCGACTACGGCAGCATCAGCCATACCTGGTCGAAATCCGTTCATTAATTTTTTCCCGTTAATAAAATAATTATGTACAGCCATAAAAAGCCGTTCACCTGCCGATTTTCTTCATTGCTGGTCATTCTCTGTGGCCTGGCAATGGCGATCTTTGCGCAGCAGGTTATGGCTGATGATTATTTTAACCCTGCCCTGCTGGATATTGATAATCCCCGGCAGGGTAAAACCGATCTGTCCATCTATGAAAAAGGGCCAGGTCAGGCGCCGGGGAAATATGAGGTCGCGGTATTTATCAATAATAATAAAATTGATACCCGCAACGTGACCTTTACGCTTCAGAAAGATTCGCAGGGCAACAGCACGCTGCAGCCTTGCTTTAGCCTTGAGGAATTAAAAAGCCTCGGCATCAAAACCAAAAGATTTCCGCAGCTAATGGCCAAAGGCCAGTGTGCTGATTTACATGTCATTCCTGCGGCATCCGCCACCTTTCGCGTTCGCAACCAGCAGCTGCTGATGAGCATCCCTCAAACGGCGCTGGGCCAGGTGCCTCGCGGTTACATTGACCCGAAAGAGTTTGACGAAGGGATCACTGCGGGCCTGCTTAATTACAGCGCCAATGCCAGCCACAGCCGCGCGCGACAGCACGGTGAGCAGGATAACAGCAGCCAGTACGTAAACCTGCGCCCAGGCCTGAACGTTGGCGCATGGCGCATTCGCAACTATTCCACCTGGAATCGCAGCACCACGGGTAACGAGGAGGACCAAAAATTCACCTCCGTATATACCTACGCGCAACGCGATATTGTGGCGATGAAAAGCGACCTCACCGTCGGCCAGAGTTCCTCGCCTTCCGACGTTTTTGACAGCGTACCCTACACCGGCGTGGAGCTGAAATCCGATAACGACATGCTGCCGGACAGTGAAAAAGGCTACGCCCCCATTATTCGCGGCACCGCCCACAGTAACGCGCAGGTGGTGGTACGCCAGAACGGTTACATCATTTATCAGAACACGGTCGCCCCCGGCGCGTTCGAAATTAACGATCTCTACCCCACCGGCAGCAGCGGCGATCTCCAGGTCACCGTGAAAGAAACCGACGGCAGCGAAAGCCATTTCGTCGTGCCGTTTGCCTCCGTGCCGGTATTGCAGCGTGAAAAAAATCTGCGCTACAGCGTGACTGCCGGACGCTACCGTTCTTATGACAACGACGTCGAGAAGACCCCGTTTGCCCAGGGCAGCGCCATCTACGGTTTACCCTACGGTTTCACCGCCTACGGTGGCATCCAGCAGAGCAGCCATTATCAGTCTCAGGCGGTGGGCGTCGGGAAAAACATGGGCGATTTAGGCGCCTTCTCCATTGACGTGACCCGCGCGAAGGCCCTGTTGAAAAAACAGCAGGCCAGCAAAGGTCAGTCGTGGCGCGTGCGCTATAGCAAAGACATCGCCCGGTCAGGCACTAACTTCTCGCTGGCCGGCTACCGCTATAACAGCAAAGGGTTTTACACCCTGGAAGACACCATGGAGTCGTATACCCGCTCTGACGACTGGTCTGAACCGCAGCAGCGCCGCGCCCGAACCGAAGCCACCGTCGACCAGACGCTGCCGGAAGGCTGGGGTTCCGTAACCCTGAGCCTGGTGAAAGAGACCTACTGGACCCAGAGCCAGGACATGACCTCGGTGAGCGTCAGCTACAACAACAGCTGGCACGGCGTGAGCTACAGCCTCAGCTACAGCATGAACAAAAACACCCAGGACAGCGATGAAGACGGCAATGAGGTGACGAACGACAACCAGTTCGCGCTGAGCGTCTCGGTGCCGCTGGACCACTGGATGCATAACACCTGGGCCACCTACAACCTGAACAACACCAAAGATGGCACCACGCAGAATATCGGTCTGAACGGTACGGCGCTGAAAGAAGATAACCTCAACTGGAATATTCAGGAGGGGGTGAGCAGTACCGGCAGCGGCAACTCCACCAGCCTCAATGCCGATTACAAAGCAACGTACGGCGAACTGAGCGGCGGCGTCAGCCAGGACAAATATCAGCAGACCGTGAACGTCGGCCTGCAGGGCGGCGTGGTTGCCCATGCGAACGGCATCACCCTGAGCCAGCCGCTCGGTGAGACCATCGCGCTGGTGAAAGCGCCGGGCACGCACGGGACGCATATCACTAATCAGACCGGCGTTGAAACCGACTTCCGCGGCTACACCGTTGTCCCGTTTGTGACCGCGTATCGCCACAACACCATTGCGCTGGATACCGAAACGCTGCCGGACAATGCCGACGTCACCCACGCCGCGCAAGTCGTCACCCCAACTCGCGGGGCCGTGGTGCGCGCCAGCTTTAACACCCGCGTGGGCAACCGCGTGCTGATGACGCTGACGCACAACGGCAAACCGCTGCCGTTCGGCGCGACGGTCACCACAGAGGATAAGGACAGCGAATTTATTGTCGGTAATGACGGCCAGACCTATCTCTCGGGTCTGCCGCAGCAGGGGCATCTCGCCGTTTCCTGGGGACAGGACGCGAGCGAGCACTGCATCGCTGACTATGCGCTAACGGATGAGAAAGAGAAAACCAGCATCATTAACGCTGCCGCGCAGTGTCACTGATCCACCGTTCAGGCTAACGATTATGCAAATGATTAAACAGTGCTTTTTCTTACTGATTCTCGGCACCGCCGCGTTATTTATGCCGCACGCAAAGGCCACCTGTTCCACGCCGGATATGCCGAAGATGATTAACGTCGCCTCGATTTCAGTTCCGACCACGCTTGCGGTGGGCGAAACCATTCCCGGAACTGAACAGACGGCGCATGTTGCGGGGCACTGCGATCAATCCATCGACAGCGGGCTGGAAATCGTCGCCTGCTATTACGGTACCGGCGCTGAAATCCCCGGCATGAAGGGTGTCTATGATTCCGGCGTACCAGGCATCGGTATCGCGCTGATGAATGACAAAGGGCAGCGAATCAGCGGTGCAGGTGGCATTCAGTGCGACTCGCGCGCCATGCCCATTGGTTATGTCTCAGATGACGGGCAACTGTCCTTCAATTTTGATGTGACGCTGGAACTGGTTAAAACCAGTAGCGAAGTGACGTCCGGTACGCTGGTGCAATCACAAACTGAATTTGGCATCGGCGTCTTCGGTCATGAAGGGATCGGCTCGCCAAACCATATCGCTTACGCCGGAAACATCAACCTGCAAACCGTCACATGTACTGTGCTGCCAAAAAACCTCACCATCGACCTGGGCGATTTCCCGGTGAGCGACTTTATTGGCGTGGGCACGCTCTCACAACCTGCTCAGGAATTCAACGTTAGCGTGAACTGTAATACTACCGTACAGCCGGAAGTGAAGATCACCAGTGCGAACGGGTACGAAGAGGGATTTGAAGGGGTGATAAAACTGACCCCCGAGAGCGGAGCGGCAAAAGGGGTGGGCGTCAGGATGCTGTTTGACGGCAACATCGCCACCTTCGACAACTACGTCAGCACCCAGCGCCCGGCAGAAGCCAATGAAACGCTGGAGATCCCGTTCCAGGTTCGTTACATGCAAACGCAACCGGAGGTTCTCCCTGGCCCGGCGAACACGGTCGCCACCCTCACTCTCGCCTATAAATAACTGCCATGAAAAAAATACTGATAATTCTGCTGTTGGGTCTGACATCGTACGCTAACGCGGATGATATCCAGATCCAGATGACGGGGAATATTTACGCCAACACCTGCGTCATTGACAGCGCCAGCCGCAACCTGACTGTAGATTTAGGCCAGGCAGTATCAGGTAATTTTAAAGATGTAGGGGATACCGGCGAATGGAAAGATTTTTCGCTCTCGGTATCGCACTGTCCCGCCACGCTGGCGCTTGCCACGGCCTATTTCTACGGCCAGGCAGACAGCGTGCACCCGACCAAATTCGCCAACACCGGCAGCGCGAAGGGGCTGGCGCTGGAGCTGGCCGACCGACAGGACAAGATCCTGATCGCCCCGCAGGCGGCGTTTAACGTGCCGATTAACCCGGCTGACCACACGGCCACGTTTCCGCTCTCCGCCCGCTATTACGCCACGTCTATGCCCGTCTCCGCAGGCACGTTCAGCAGCGTGATTCAGGTGACCTTTACTTACCAGTAGGACCGCGCCCCTTAGCACGGATGCTTTTCCTGCGCCCGGCGGCCAGTTTTGCCGGGCGTTTTTTTACTTCAGGCACCTCCGGCTGCTCAATCGGAAAGATCGGCAGCGCGTTCAGCAGCCGCTGACCGTAGTTTTTGGTGAGCAAACGCTTGTCGTAAATCACTACCTCACCCCAGCAGCCGTGGCTACGGATCAAGCGCCCCACCTGCTGAATCAGGTTAAACGACGCCGCAGGCAGGCTCTGCACCTCAAACGGATAGCGGTTGAGGCTTTTCAGCCACTCGCCCTCGGTGATCACCACCGGGCTGTCGATAGGCGGAAAGGCGATCTTATGGATATGCACCTGCGTCAGGTAATCCCCCTTCAAATCCAGCCCTTCGGCAAAGGACTGTAGCCCCACCAGCACGCTGCGCTCGCCGTTATCAATACGTTTGCGGTGCGTTTCCACCAACCGGTAACGGGGCTGGTCGCCCTGCACCAGCAGGAGTAAACGCAGGTCGGTGACGTGCTCCAGGAAGCGCTGCATCGCCCGCCCGCTGGCAAACAGCACCAGCATGCCGGGATATTTTTTACTTTCGACCTGCTCGCGGAAGTAGGCCGCCATCTCCGCAATGTGCTGCTCTTCGTTGTCGATAAGCGGCTCGTATTTCATGCGTGGAATGACCAGCTTGCCCTGCTCGCAGTGGTTGAACGGCGAGTCCAGCGCCACAAAACGATCGCCCGCTTTCTCCTTCAGGCCGCTCATCTCCTGCAACCGTGAAAAGCTGTTCAGAGAGCGCAGCGTCGCAGAGGTAACGACCACGTGCGGCACGCTGCGCCAGATCAGCTTTTCCAGCTGATCGGCCACGCGGATGCCCACGCAGTGGAAAAAGAGGTGAACCTGCCCGTCGCGCACCTCGCGGGTGGCCCATTTGGTGACCGGCGCGCCCGACGCCTGCGCCATCGAGGCCAGCCGCCAGAGCTTGCTCTGCGCCTCAAACATCCCCAGCGCGCGGTTCATTTGCAGCAGGATGCGGTGCAGCCGCACCACGTCGTGCGAGCCAGTTTTCTCGCTGAGGTCGTTCAGGAACATCTCCGCCAGCCCGCGCAGCTTTTCGAGATGCTTCGCCAGCTGCTGGCAGATCTCCATCACCTCTTCCGGCAACTCGCCCATCGCGAAGCGGTGTTCTGCCTCCTGGGCTGCCGGAAGATAAAGATTGAGGATGTTGTTCAGAGACGAGATAAGGCTGTAAACCTCTTCGCAGTGGACGCTCAGACGCTCGGGTACCGCCAGCGGCGGCGTGGTTTTCGGGCGAAACTGCTCCATGCAGGTCGCCACCAGTTTGCAGAACAGATCCAGCTGAAGTCGGAACCAGGGCGCGGTGATTTCCGCACTCATCTCCAGCGCGTCGCGCGCCACGTCAGGCAAGTGGTGGCCTTCGTCGAGCACCAGCAGCAGGTTTTTAGGCTCCGGCAGCACCGCTTCACTCTCAAGCGCCGCCATCACCAGCGCGTGGTTGGCGACAACCACCTCCGCCTCCTGGATCTCGCGCCGGGCGACGAAGAACGGGCATTCCCGGTAGTAGTGACAGTTGCGGTTCAGGCAGCTTGCTTTATCGGTACTGAGCCTGCGCCACAGGTCGTCGCTAATCGCCAGGCTGGTGTGATCCCGCAGGCCGTCCCACTTATAGCCGTCGAGCTCGGCTTTCAGCTTTGCGCACTGCTCCTGCTCGGCTTTGTTGTTTGGCGTCAGCTCGTCATCCAGAAAGGCGAGCAGATCCTGCTGCGAGGGCTCGCTGCTGGCCAGCGCCGCCAGGTTACGCGGACAGACGTAGCGCCCGCGCCCAAAGGCGGCGGTGAAGCGGAGATCGGGGATGATTTTGCGCAGCAGCGGCAAATCTTTGCTGAAGATCTGATCCTGCAAGGCCACGTTCGCAGTGCTGACCACCAGCGTTTTGTCCTCTTCCCGCGCGATGGCGATGCCGGGAATGAGATACGACAGGGTTTTCCCGACGCCGGTCGGGGCTTCAATCGCCAGATGTCGCCCGTCGTCCCCGGCGAGCGTTTTTGCCACGTCGGCAATCATCTGCCGCTGCGGCGCTCGGGGGATAAAATCGGGGATCTGCTGCTGAAGCGCCTTATACCAGGCGCCTATTTGCGCTTTCAGCGCCGCGGTTAAAGCCATTGGAAAACCTGAAATACTGTATAAACAGCCACTATTGTGGCACTTTCTCTTCGCCGTCGCAAAAAGAAAAGCCCGGCTTTACGACCGGGCTTCCAGATTACTGCGGGTTAGCAGGCTTGCGCGGGCGGCGTCGGCGCTGCCCCTCGCCTGCCGGTTTCCCTTCGCCGCTGCGCCACGGGCTTTCACCCGCCGGCTTGCCGTCGTTATTACGACGCGGCGGTTTGCCGGATGACTTCGGCGCGCCACCTTCAGCACGACGCGGCTGCTGGCCGCGACCACCGCCGCCCTGACCGCGACCACCACCCTGACGACCGTTCTGAATCGGCTCCGCTTTGATGGACGGGTCCACTTCATAGCCCGGGGTTTCGATGCGCGGGATCTCTTTCTTCAGCAGGCGTTCGATGTCGCGCAGCAGCTTGTGCTCGTCCACGCAGACCAGAGAGAGCGCCTCACCTGTTGCCGCCGCACGACCGGTACGGCCGATACGGTGAACGTAGTCTTCCGGGACGTTTGGCAGCTCGTAATTCACCACGTGCGGCAGCTCTTCAATATCGAGGCCACGGGCAGCGATGTCGGTCGCCACCAGCACGCGGATGTCGCCGGATTTGAAGTCCGCCAGCGCACGGGTACGCGCCCCCTGGCTCTTGTTACCGTGGATCGCCGCGCTGCGGATGCCGTCTTTATTCAGCTGTTCCGCCAGGTGGTTCGCGCCGTGCTTGGTGCGGGTAAAGACCAGCACCTGCTGCCAGTTGCCCTGACCGATCATCTGGGAGAGCAGCTCCCGCTTGCGCTTTTTATCCACAAAGTGAACGTGCTGCGTCACCTGCTCGGAAGCGGTGTTGCGGCGCGCCACTTCCACTTCCAGCGGGTTATGCAGCAGCTTTTCCGCCAGCGCCTTGATCTCATCGGAGAAGGTCGCGGAGAAGAGCAGGTTCTGGCGACGCGGCGGCAGCTTCGCCAGCACGCGACGAATATCATGAATGAAGCCCATATCGAGCATGCGGTCGGCTTCGTCCAGCACCAGAATTTCAATGCTGTCGAGCTTAACCGCGTTCTGGTGTTCCAGATCCAGCAGACGGCCCGGCGTTGCCACCAGCACGTCCACGCCGCCGCGCAGCTTCATCATCTGCGGGTTAATGCTCACGCCACCGAAAACCACCAGCGAGCGAATGTTGAGATAGCGGCTGTACTCACGCACGTTCTCGCCAATCTGGGCTGCCAGCTCGCGGGTTGGGGTGAGGATCAGCGCGCGCACCGGACGACGGCCTTTGGCGTGCGGCTGGTTTTTTACCAGCAGCTCTAACAGCGGCAGGGTAAAGCCCGCGGTTTTACCGGTGCCGGTCTGGGCGCTGGCCATCAGGTCACGGCCCTGAAGCACGGCCGGAATAGCCTGCTGCTGGATAGGGGTTGGCTCAACGTAGCCCTGCTCTGCGATCGCGCGCAGAATTTCCGGGTTCAGGCCAAGGGAATCAAAAGACATAAAAACTCCGAACCGCCCCGACCATCACAGGTGTAGTTTTCAGGGAGATATCACGAATAGAAGGACAAAAACCACAATGTCGCGAAGGTGCGGAGTGTAGCAGCTTTTGTGACGTGGCGCATAAAATATCCCTGTCGTATCCCTCGACGATTTAGCGATTCAGGTATAATTTTAATCAATCGATTGATTAATTTTTAATGCCGACATGAATACGACACCGACGACAACCAAAGGTGAACAGGCCAAAAGCCAGCTTATCGCCGCCGCGCTGGCGCAGTTTGGCGAGTATGGCCTGCATGCCACCACGCGGGATATCGCCGCCCAGGCCGGGCAAAACATTGCGGCCATTACCTACTATTTTGGCTCAAAAGAGGATTTATACCTCGCCTGCGCCCAGTGGATTGCCGATTTTATTGGCAACAATTTTCGCCCGCACGTTGAGGAGGCCACCGCGCTGCTGAGCCAGCCGACGCCGGATCGTACCGCTATCAGGCAACTTATTCTCAATGCCTGCCACAATATGATCCGCCTGCTGACGCACGACGATACGCTCAACCTGAGCAAATTTATCTCCCGCGAGCAGCTCTCCCCCACTGCCGCTTATCAGCTGGTACACGATCAGGTGATTGCCCCGATGCACACCCATCTGACCCGGCTGATTGCCGCCTTCACCGGGCGGGACGCCAGCGATACCGACACCATTTTGCATACCCACGCCCTGCTGGGCGAAATTCTCGCCTTCCGTCTGGGGCGTGAAACCATCCTGTTACGCACGGGCTGGGCACAATTCGATGAGGATAAAGCCGCGCAGATTAGCCAGGTCATCACCTGTCATCTCGATCTGATCCTGCAAGGCTTAACGCAAAGGAGTCTGAAGTGATGAAAAAACCTGTCGCCATCGTTCTGGTGGTTGTTGTTTTGCTTGCCGCGGGAATCGGTGGCTGGCTGTGGTATCAGAGCCAGCAGGATCGGGGCCTGACGCTGTACGGTAACGTGGATATTCGCACGGTGAATATGAGCTTCCGCGTCGGCGGACGTCTCGCCTCGCTGAGCGTTGACGAAGGCGATGCCATCAAAGCCGGGCAGACGCTGGGCGTGCTGGATAAAGCCCCCTTTGAGAACGCGCTGATGCAGGCAAAAGCCGGCGTCTCCGTCGCCCAGGCGCAGTATGACCTGATGCTGGCAGGCTATCGCGATGAGGAGATTGCCCAGGCCGCTGCCGCCGTTAAGCAGGCCAAAGCCGCCTACGACTACGCGCAGAACTTCTATAACCGCCAGCAAGGGCTGTGGAAAAGCCGCACCATTTCCGCCAACGATCTGGAAAACGCGCGGTCATCCCGCGACCAGGCGCAGGCGACGCTGAAATCCGCGCAGGATAAATTAAGCCAGTACCGCTCCGGTAACCGCGAGCAGGACATCGCCCAGGCGAAGGCCAGCCTCGAGCAGGCGCAGGCGCAGCTTGCCCAGGCGGAGCTGGATCTGCGCGACACTATCTTAACCGCCCCGTCTGACGGCACGCTGATGACCCGCGCGGTAGAGCCGGGCAGCATGCTCAGCGCGGGCAGCACCGTCTTGACGCTGTCCTTAACCCGTCCGGTATGGGTGCGGGCCTACATTGATGAGCCGAATCTCGGCCAGATGCAGCCGGGCCGCGAGCTGCTGCTCTATACCGACGGTCGCCCGGACAAGCCGTATCACGGCAAAGTGGGCTTTGTCTCCCCTACCGCCGAATTCACGCCGAAAACCGTTGAAACGCCGGATCTGCGTACCGACCTCGTGTACCGTCTGCGCATCATCGTCACCGACGCGGACGACGCGCTGCGTCAGGGCATGCCTGTTACCGTGACCTTAAACGACGGGGAACGACATGAATGATGCGGTTATCCAGCTCAACAATCTGGTCAAACGCTTCCCCGGAATGGATAAACCGGCGGTCGCGCCGCTGAACTGCACCATTCAGAAAGGCTACGTGACCGGACTGGTGGGCCCGGACGGCGCGGGCAAAACCACGCTGATGCGGATGCTGGCGGGGCTGCTGAAGCCGGATGAAGGCTCGGCCAGCGTGCTTGGCCTTGACCCGATAAAAGACGACGGCGCGCTCCACGCCATGCTCGGCTATATGCCGCAGAAGTTTGGCCTGTACGAAGATTTAACGGTGATGGAGAACCTCAATCTGTACGCCGACCTGCGCAGCGTCACCGGTGAAACCCGGCAGAAAACCTTTGCCCGACTGCTCGAATTTACCTCCCTCGGCCCGTTCACCGACCGGCTGGCGGGCAAGCTTTCCGGCGGGATGAAGCAGAAGCTGGGGCTGGCCTGTACGCTGGTGGGCGAGCCGAAGGTGCTGTTGCTCGATGAGCCCGGCGTCGGCGTGGACCCGATCTCCCGCCGCGAGCTGTGGCAGATGGTGCACGAGCTGGCGGGCGACGGGATGCTGATCCTCTGGAGCACCTCCTACCTCGACGAAGCGGAGCAGTGCCGGGACGTGCTGCTGATGAACGAGGGCGAACTGCTCTATCAGGGCGAACCGACCGAGCTTACGCACACCATGGCCGGGCGCAGTTTTCTGCTGCACAGCCCGCAGGAGTCCAACCGCAGGCTGCTGCAGCGGGTGCTGAAGCTGCCGCAGGTGAGCGACGGGATGATTCAGGGCCGCTCGGTGCGCGTGATCCTCAAAAAAGAGGCCACCGTCGACGATATTCGCCGTGCGCCGGGCATGCCTGAGATTGAAATGGACGAGACCGCCCCGCGCTTTGAAGATGCGTTTATCGATCTTCTGGGCGGTGCAGGCACATCGGAATCGCCCCTTGGCGCAATCCTGCACACGGTGGAAGGCACGCCGGGCGAAACGGTTATTGAAGCGAAATCGCTGACCAAAAAATTCGGGGACTTCGCCGCCACCGACAACGTCAACTTTGCGGTGAAGCGCGGCGAGATATTTGGCCTGCTCGGGCCGAACGGGGCGGGAAAATCCACCACCTTTAAAATGATGTGCGGCCTGCTGGTGCCGACGTCCGGCAAGGCGCTGGTGCTGGACATGGATCTCAAGGTCAGTTCCGGCAAAGCACGCCAGCATCTCGGCTATATGGCGCAGAAGTTCTCGCTGTACGGCAACCTGACGGTCGAGCAGAATCTGCGCTTTTTCTCTGGGGTGTACGGCCTGCGCGGGCGGGCGCAGAATGAAAAAATCCGCCGCATGAGCGACGCCTTCGGGTTAACGAATATTGCGTCCCACGCCACCGACGAGCTGCCGCTCGGCTTTAAGCAGCGGCTGGCGCTGGCCTGCTCGCTGATGCACGAGCCGGATATCCTGTTTCTTGATGAACCTACGTCAGGCGTCGATCCCCTCACCCGCCGCGAGTTCTGGCTGCATATCAACAGCATGGTGGAAAAAGGCGTGACCGTGATGGTCACCACCCACTTTATGGATGAGGCGGAATACTGCGACCGCATCGGGCTGGTCTATCGCGGCAAGCTGATTGCCCACGGCACGCCGGACGACCTGAAAGCGCAGGCCGCCGACGACGCACAGCCAGACCCGACCATGGAGCAGGCGTTTATCACCCTCATCCACGACTGGGATAAGGAGAATGCTCATGCGCAGTAACGCCCTTTCCTGGCGCCGGGTGCGTGCCCTGTGCATCAAAGAGACGCGGCAGATCGTGCGCGATCCCAGCAGCTGGCTGATTGCGGTGGTGATTCCCCTGCTGCTGCTGTTTATCTTTGGCTACGGCATTAACCTCGACTCCAGCAAGCTGCGGGTCGGGATTTTGCTGGAGCAGCAGAGCGAAGAGGCGCTGGACTTCACCCATGCCATGACCGGCTCACCCTACATTGACGCCACCGTCAGCGACAACCGGCAGGAACTGCTCCAGAAAATGCAGGCCGGGAAAATTCGCGGCCTGATCGTCATCCCGGTGAATTTCGCCGCCAACATGGCGCGCCCGGGCGCCGATGCGCCGATTCAGGTGATTACCGACGGCAGCGAGCCGAACACCGCCAACTTCGTGCAGGGCTATGCGGAGGGGATCTGGCAGCTCTGGCAGATGCAGCGCGCCGAAGACCGGGGCGAGACGTTTGAACCGCTCATCGATGTGCAGACGCGCTACTGGTTTAACCCCGCCGCCATCAGCCAGCACTTTATTATTCCGGGGGCGGTGACCATCATTATGACGGTGATTGGCGCGATCCTCACCTCGCTGGTCATCGCCCGCGAGTGGGAACGCGGCACTATGGAGGCGCTGCTCTCCACCGAGGTGACGCGGGTTGAGCTGCTGCTGTGCAAGCTCATCCCCTACTACTTCCTCGGCATGCTGGCGATGCTGCTCTGCATGCTGGTCGCGGTCTTTATTCTTGGCGTGCCGTATCGCGGCTCGCTGGTGGTACTGTTCTTTATCACCAGCCTGTTTTTACTCAGCACGCTGGGGATGGGGCTGTTAATTTCCACCATCACCCGCAACCAGTTTAACGCCGCGCAGGTGGCGCTCAACGCCGCTTTCCTGCCATCGATTATGCTCTCCGGGTTTATCTTCCAGATAGACAGCATGCCTGCGGTGATCCGCGCTGTGACCTACATCATTCCGGCGCGCTACTTCGTGAGCACGCTGCAAAGCCTGTTCCTGGCGGGGAATATTCCGGTGGTGCTGATTATCAATACCCTGTTTTTGCTGGCGTCGGCGGTGATGTTTATCGGGTTGACGTGGCTGAAAACCAAACGGCGACTGGATTAAGGAGCGCACATGTTTCACCGCTTATGGACATTGATCCGCAAAGAGCTGCAGTCCCTGCTGCGCGAGCCGCAAACCCGCGCCATTCTGGTGCTGCCGGTGCTGCTTCAGGTTTTATTGTTCCCGTTTGCCGCCACCCTTGAGGTAACTAACGCCACCATTGCCATTTATAATGAAGACAACGGCAAACACGCCGTCGAGCTGACGCAGCGTTTTGCCCGGGCGAAGGCCTTTACCCACATCCTGTTGCTGAAAAGCCCGCAGGAGATCCAGCCCACTATCGACACGCAAAAAGCGCTGCTGCTGGTGCGTTTTCCGGCGGATTTCTCCCGCAATCTGGATACCTTCCAGACCGCGCCAATGCAGCTGATCCTCGACGGGCGCAACTCCAACAGCGCCCAGATAGCGGCCAACTACCTGCAGCAGATAGTGAAGGAGTATCAGCAGGAGCTGATGGAGGGCAAACCGAAGCCCAATAACAGCGAGCTGGTGGTGCGCAACTGGTACAACCCGAATCTGGACTACAAGTGGTTTGTGGTGCCGTCGCTGATCGCCATGATCACCACCATCGGGGTGATGATCGTGACCTCCCTGTCCGTGGCCCGCGAGCGCGAACAGGGCACGCTGGATCAGCTGCTGGTTTCCCCGCTCGCCACCTGGCAGATTTTCGTCGGCAAAGCGGTACCGGCGCTGATCGTCGCCACCTTCCAGGCCACCATCGTGCTGGGAGTGGGAATTTGGGCCTACGAGATCCCGTTCGCCGGATCGCTGGCGCTGTTTTACTTCACGATGGTGATTTACGGGCTGTCGCTGGTGGGGTTTGGGCTGCTGATTTCAGCGCTCTGCTCCACGCAGCAGCAGGCATTTATCGGGGTATTCGTCTTTATGATGCCGGCGATTCTGCTCTCCGGGTACGTGTCGCCCGTCGAGAACATGCCGGTGTGGCTGCAGGATTTAACGTGGATAAACCCGATTCGACACTTTACGGATATCACCAAGCAGATCTATCTGAAGGATGCGAGTCTGGACATTGTCTGGGGAAGTTTGTGGCCGCTACTGGTCATAGCGGCCACGACGGGGTCAGTGGCCTATGCGATGTTTAGACGCAACATTGCGTAGCTTTTTCTCTTTAGTGAGCAGCGACACTACCGCTGGCCCTGCAAGGATTGCCAGACCCGCCAGGGCCAGCAGCAGGTTGTTTTGCAGCACGCGTGACAGCAGCCACAGCACGATCATCGCGGCACCAAAGTACCAGGTGGTGGTGAGCTCTTCGAGCACATCACCCACCTCGCGCCAGCGCGCGTCATGGTGGCGCTGTAAGAACAGCATCGACAGCACGGTGACGCCATAGAGGACGCATAGCCCTAAGCCAACACGCACCAGCGTGCCGCTCATCAAGCCCATCACCAGTACGGCCACGACCAGTAAATGCAACATTATCTGCCAGCAACTCAAACCCGTTGCGACACGAACACGTTGTTGCCACTTCATGGCTTCTCTCCTGAAGGATTTTTCTCTGCTTAATCAGACTACCGCACTTTACGGAAAATTCCGTAACGCCGCATCTTTTTGTGACGCCGACTACACTTTATTTTCATCGGGATAGTCACCCAGGAAGGTGTTTATGAGCAAAAAAACGCAGCATTTCTCGCTTAAGGTGCTGACGATAAACATTCATAAGGGCTTCACAGCATTTAACCGCCGCTTCATTTTACCGGAGCTGCGCGACGCGGTACGCACCGTCAGCGCGGACATTGTCTGCCTGCAGGAGGTGATGGGCGCGCACGAGGTACACCCCATGCATTTCGAAAACTGGCCCGATACGCCGCACTATGAATTCCTGGCCGACACCATGTGGAGCGATTACGCTTACGGCCGCAACGCGGTCTATCCGGAAGGCCATCACGGTAATGCGGTGCTGTCGCGTTTTCCTATAGAACATTATGAGAACCGGGACGTTTCCGTCGGGGAGAGCGAAAAGCGCGGGCTGCTTTACTGCCGCATCACGCCGCCGGAACTTGACGTTCCGGTTCACGTGGGCTGCGTTCACCTCGGACTGCGTGAAGCCCACCGCCAGGCGCAGCTGCAGATGCTGGCGGACTGGACCAATGCGCTGCCGGAAGGCGAACCCGTGGTGGTCGCCGGGGATTTTAACGACTGGCGGCAGCGCGCCAACCATCCGCTGAAGGTCAAAGCGGGACTGGAGGAAATTTTCACCCGGGCCCATGGTCGTCCCGCACGGACATTTCCGGTGCGCTTCCCCCTGCTGCGCCTGGACCGCATCTACGTGAAAAATGCGCATGCCAGCAGCCCGACGGCGCTGGCGTTACTGAACTGGCGACATCTTTCCGACCATGCCCCGCTGAGCGCGGAGATCCACTTATGAAATGCACCTGGCAGGAAGGTAACCGTATTACGCTGCTGGAAAACGGCGATAACTTTTATCCGGCGGTCTTTGAGGCGATTAGCCACGCACAGCAGAAAGTCTACCTTGAAACGTTTATCTGGTTTGAAGACGACGTTGGCAGGCAGCTGCACAGCGTACTGCTGCATGCCGCCCGGCGCGGGATAAAAATCGAGGCCCTGCTCGATGGATATGGCTCGCCGGATCTTAGCGATGAATTTGTTAACGAGCTCACCGCCGCCGGCGTGGTGTTCCGCTATTACGATCCCGGTCCGCGTCTGTTCGGCATGCGCACCAACCTGTTCCGCCGCATGCACCGCAAAATCGTCGTAGTGGACGAAACGGTGGCGTTCGTGGGCGGCATTAACTACTCCGCCGAACATATGTCGGATTACGGCCCGGAGGCCAAGCAGGACTACGCGATCCGCATTGAGGGACCGGTGGTTCAGGACATCCAGCTGTTCGTGCTGGAAAACTTGCCCGGTAAAGAGGCCGCTCGCCGCTGGTGGCGACGCCGTCATCGCCCGGAAGAGAACCGCAAGCCCGGCGAAGCGCAGGCGCTGTTTGTCTGGCGGGACAACGAGGAGCATCGGGACGATATTGAACGTCATTACCTGAAGATGCTGGCCAATGCGAAGCGCGAAGTGATTATCGCCAACGCCTATTTCTTCCCCGGCTACCGTATTCTGCACGCCATGCGCAACGCGGCCCGACGCGGCGTGAGCGTTAAACTGATTGTGCAGGGCGAGCCGGATATGCCGATTGTGAAGGTGGGCGCGCGCCTGCTCTACCGCTACCTGGTGAAAAGCGGCGTGCAGATATATGAATACCGCCGCCGCCCGCTGCACGGCAAAGTGGCCGTCATGGATGACCACTGGGCAACCGTCGGATCCAGTAACCTCGATCCGCTGAGCCTGTCGCTGAACCTGGAAGCGAACCTGATCATCCACGACCGTCAGTTTAACCAGACCCTGCGGGATAACCTTCAGGGACTTATCCATAAGGACTGCGTACGGGTGGATGAGTCCATGGTGCCGAAACGGAGCTGGTGGAACGTTGGCATCGGCGTGGTGGTGTTCCACTTCCTGCGCCACTTCCCGGCGATGGTCGGCTGGCTGCCGGCGCATACGCCGAAGCTGGCGCAGGTTGATCCGCCGGTACAACCCGAAATGGAAACCCAGGACCGCGTTGAAGCGGAAGATGGAGGCAAACCCTGATGTCAAAATCTCATCCTCGCTGGCGGCTGGCGAAAAAAATCCTCACCTGGGTATTCTTTATTGCGGTCGCGGTACTGCTGGTGGTCTACGCGCAGAAAGTGGACTGGGAAGAGGTGTGGAAGGTCATCCGCAACTATAACCTGCTGGTGCTGCTGGGCGCCGTAGGGCTGGTTATCGTCAGCTACCTGATGTACGGCTGCTATGATCTGCTCGGTCGCGCCTACTGCGGCCACAAGCTGGCTAAACGTCAGGTGATGCTGGTGTCGTTTATCTGCTACGCCTTCAACCTGACGCTGAGCACCTGGGTGGGCGGCATCGGCATGCGCTATCGCCTGTACTCGCGTCTCGGATTACCGGGTGGCACCATCACCCGCATTTTCTCACTGAGTATCACCACCAACTGGCTGGGGTACATTCTGCTGGGCGGGGTGATTTTCACCATCGGCGTGGTGCAGCTGCCCGCGCACTGGTATATCGACGAGGCCACGCTGCGCATTCTCGGCATCGTGCTGCTGCTGATCATCGCCGTGTATCTGTGGGCCTGCGCCTTTGCCAAACGCCGCCATATGACCATTAAAGGGCAGAAACTGGTACTGCCGTCGTGGAAGTTCGCGGTGCTGCAGATGGCGGTATCCAGCGCCAACTGGATGGCGATGGGGGCGATCATCTGGCTGTTGATTGGCGAGGACGTGAACTACTTCTTCGTGCTGGGCGTGCTGCTGGTGAGCAGTATCGCCGGGGTTATCGTGCATATTCCGGCGGGAATTGGTGTACTGGAGGCGGTGTTTATCGCGCTGCTGGCCGGAGAACATGTTTCACAGGGGACGATTATTGCCGCCCTGCTCGCCTACCGCATGCTCTATTACTTCCTGCCGCTGGCGCTGGCAACGGTCTGTTATCTGGTGCTGGAGAGCCGGGCGAAAAAGTTACGGGCGAAAAATGAAAAGGCAATGGCGAAATAAAAGCAAAACGGCAACTTTGTTGCCGTTTTTAGTGTTTGTTCCCTCTCCCGTGGGAGAGGGTCAGGGTGAGGGCACCAGACCGCACCGCCACCCGGCAAAACAACCCTAGCGACGGTTGCCGAAAATCCGCAGCAGCATCAGGAACAGGTTGATGAAGTCCAGATACAGCGTCAGCGCGCCCAGAATCGAGTATTTGCGCAGGTTGGAACTGTCGCGCACGTCAATCTGCTCGCCGATGTTTTTCAGCTTCTGAGTGTCATAGGCCGTCAGCCCGACAAAGACCACCACCCCGATATAGGTCACGGCCCACATCAGCGCGTCGCTCTTGAGCCACAGGTTCACCAGCGATGCCAGCACAATCCCGATCAGCCCCATAAACAGCATATTACCTAAGCCGCTCAGGTCACGTTTGGTGGTGTAACCGTACAGGCTCATCACGCCGAACATCCCGCCGGTCACCACGAAGGTGCTGGCGATGGAGGAGTAGGTGTAGACGATGAAAATGCTGGAGAGCGTCAAACCGGTCAGCGCCGAATAGAGCATAAACAGCGTGGTCGCCATTCCGGCACTGAGTTTCTGCACCAGGCCGGAAAGCACAAACACCAGCGCCAGCTGTGCGATAATCAGCCCAAAGAAGGTGATTTTGCTGGAGAAGATAAACATCATCAGCTCAGGCGTGTTCGCCGCATACCACGCGATAAACGCGGTAAGCAGCAGGCCGACCGTCATCCAGCCGTACACCTGCGCCATATACGTCTGCAGGCCGCTACGGGTCTGCTGTACTATTGAATCGGAACGCGGAAATCGGTCCATGATTCACTCCTGATTAAGGTTAAGAAGACACACACGTTAAGAGTAACACATCCACGTAAACCGACTACCAACGGCTGGCGGCCTGTTTATCGCTGTCGCGAGATTCCACCCAGCGCTCGCCTTCCGGCGTGGCTTCGCGCTTCCAGAACGGCGCTTTGGTTTTGAGGTAATCCATAATGAACTCCCCTGCCGCAAAGGCGCTACCGCGGTGCGCGCTGGTCACGCCGACAAAGACAATCTCTTCGCCGGGCCACATCTCGCCGATGCGGTGGATCACCGTGACCCGCCCGAGCGGCCAGCGGCCTCGCGCTTCATCCACAATTGCCGCCAGCGATTTCTCCGTCATGCCCGGATAGTGCTCCAGCGTCAGCGCTTTTACGCTGTCGCCGAGATTGTGGTTACGCACTTTACCGGTGAACGTAACGACCGCGCCGTCTTCATCGCGCTCCGCCAGCCAGTCATATTCTGTACCGACGTTAAAGCGCTCGGGACCGACCAGAATTCGGGTTTCAGCCATCTTAGCCCCCTGTGACCGGCGGGAAGAAGGCCACTTCATCCCCTTCAGTCAGCGGGTGGGTGAACTCCACCAGCGTCTGGTTAACGGCCGCCAGCAGCTTGCCTTCGTCGAGCGCCAGCGCCCAGCGGTCGCTTTGTGCCGCCAGGTGCGCGCGCAGGGCGGCGACGTTTTCAAAAGAGGCGTCCAGCGTCAGGCTGTCGGTATTGACCAGCTCACGCACCTGGGCGAAAAAGAGCACCTTAATCATGGCTGTCCACCTTAAAATCACCGGATTTGCCGCCGCTTTTTGCCAGCAGACGAACCGGGCCAATCACCATATCTTTCTGCACCGCTTTGCACATGTCGTAGATGGTCAGCGCGGCGACGGAGGCCGCCGTCAGGGCTTCCATCTCCACGCCGGTTTTGCCGGTTAAGCGGCAGAGGGACTCAATACGCACGCGGTTGTGCTCCGGCTGCGCCTGCAGGTTCACTTCCACCTTGCTCAGCATCAGCGGATGGCAGAGCGGGATGAGGTCCCAGGTCCGTTTTGCAGCCTGAATACCGGCGATGCGGGCGGTGGCAAAGACGTCGCCCTTATGGTGGCTGCCGTCGATAATCATCGCCAGCGTCTCAGGCAGCATGGTGACGAATGCCTCAGCACGCGCCTCGCGCACCGTTTCGGCCTTGGCGGAGACATCCACCATATGCGCTTCGCCAGCGGCGTTAATGTGGGTCAGTTGTGACATAGTTTACTTCTTCAAATGGGGATGAAAATTACACGGACGGGTACGGGCATCCAGCTGCGGGGCAATAATATTTTCCCATGCGGTGCGACAGGCTTTGGTCGAACCCGGCATGGCGAAAATCAGCGTGTTGTTTGCCACGCCGGCCACCGCGCGCGACTGCAGCGTGGAGGTGCCAATCTCTTCAAAGGAGAGCATGCGGAACACCTCGCCGAAGCCTTCCACCTCGCGGTCAAACAGCGGGATCAGCGCCTCGGGGGCCTGATCGCCCGCGGTAAAGCCGGTGCCGCCGGTGATCAGCACCACCTGCACCTCAGCACTGGCGATCCACTGCGAAACCTGCGCGCGAATGGCGTAGCGGTTCTCTTTCACAATCGCTTTATCGACGATGGTATGCCCCGCGTCATGGGCCGCCTCACGCAGCCAGTGGCCGGAGGTATCATCCTCTTCTCCACGGCGGTCGGAAACGGTAAGAATAGCAATGCGTGTCGGGATAAATTCTGCGCTGACCTGACTCATCTTCTGATTCCTTCTAAAGACTGATTACCCGCCGATGTAAGACAGGTTCTGAGTAATGCCGGTATTGCCCTGATGCAGGAAATGGGTCTGCTTTTTGTGCGTCAGCGCTTCAGAAATGCGTGCTTGAAGTGCGGCCTGTTGGGCATCGTCTTCCAGCAGATCGCGAAGATCCACGCCACCGTCGCCAAACAGGCAGAGATGAAGCTTGCCCACCGACGATACGCGCAGGCGGTTACAGCTGGCGCAGAAGTCTTTTTCATAGGGCATGATAAGCCCAATTTCGCCTTCGTAATCCGGGTGACAAAAGACCTGTGCCGGGCCGTCGCTGCGCTGGCGGATCTGGTGGATCCAGCCGCGTTTCAGCAGCGCGTCGCGCAACACCATGCCGGAAATATGGTGACGGCGGAACAGCTCGCTGCCCTCGCCCGTTTCCATCAGCTCGATAAAACGCAGTTGAATGGGACGGGATTTAATCCACGCCAGGAAGGTGTCCAGCTGATGGTGGTTTACGTCGCGCATCAGCACCGTGTTGACTTTGACCTTTTCGAACCCGGCGGTAAACGCCGCATCGATGCCGTCCATCACCTGGCGGAACTTGTCCTGACCGGTAATGGCGTGAAACTGCCGGGCATCAAGGCTGTCCACGCTGACGTTGATCGCGGTTAGGCCAGCGTCGCGCCAGTTGGCCACGTCACGCGCCATGCGATAACCGTTGGTGGTCACCGCGATCTGGCGGATGCGTTCGTTTTCGCGAACGGCGGCAATGATGTCGGGGAAATCGCGGCGCAGGGAGGGTTCGCCACCGGTCAGACGGACTTTTTCGGTACCGAGCTCAGAGAACGCACGCGTGACGCGGCGCACTTCATCCACGGAGAGAAAGCCATTATTGGTGACACTGCCCGGCTTGTAGCCATCGGGCAGGCAGTAGGTGCAACGGAAGTTGCACACATCGGTAATCGACAGACGCAAGTAGTAAAACTTACGCGCGAAAGCATCAGTAAGTTGTGAAGCCATGTACACCTTTCCAGATCGGGAGGCACAGTCATTTCTTTCTGTACCCTGGTGGCAAATCCGCCACGGCCAGGGCGCCATATCATTCGACACAGGCGCCAGGGCTAGAGTGTATGTTTTCAGTTTTGAAAACGTGGTTATGGCGATAGTAGCGTGGAAATCGACACTCCGCCATTGTCGCTTTTCGCTATATAATTATGTATATAGCGATTCAGTCCTGCATTTTCGCTACAGAATACCTAAAAACCGCATTTTCGCATTGATATACGTCATTTTGCATTGGGTGAGGCATCGTCTTTTGGGGGTAGTTAGGTTACTGTTACGCGATCGAACGTGATAAGGAATACGTATGCGCAATCGCACTTTTGCGGATCTTGACCGAGTGGTCGCTCTTGGCGGAGGCCACGGCCTGGGCCGCGTCATGTCCTCTTTGTCGTCACTGGGCTCACGGCTGACAGGGATAGTGACAACCACCGACAACGGCGGCTCAACCGGGCGGATCAGGCGGGCTGAAGGCGGCATTGCCTGGGGAGATATGCGCAACTGCCTGAACCAGTTAATTACCGAGCCGAGCGTCGCGTCGGCGATGTTTGAGTACCGTTTTGGCGGCAATGGCGAACTTTCCGGGCATAACCTCGGAAATCTGATGTTAAAGGCGCTGGATCACCTGAGTGTACGGCCTCTGGAAGCCATCAACTTAATCCGTAATCTACTCAAGGTGGATGCATTCCTGATCCCCATGTCTGAACAACCGGTTGACTTGATGGCAATCGATGCCGAAGGGCATGAAGTTTACGGCGAGGTGAATATTGACCAGCTCCTCCTGCCGCCAACGGAGTTGATGACCTATCCGAGCGTGCCCGCCACGCGGGAAGCGGTGGAGGCCATTGGTGAAGCGGATCTTATCCTGATCGGTCCAGGCAGTTTTTATACCAGCCTGATGCCCATTCTGCTGGTAAAAGAGCTGGCGCAGGCGCTGCGTCGCACCCCTGCCCCGATGGTCTATATCGGTAACCTGGGCCGTGAGCTGAGTCCGGCAGCGGCGAGCCTGTCGCTGGCGGACAAGCTGGACCTGATGGAGCAGTACGTCGGTAAGAAAATTATCGACGGTGTCGTGGTTGGGCCAAAAGTGGATGTGACAGGGATTGGCGATCGCGTGGTGGTGCAGGAGCCGCTGGAAGCCAGCGATATTAAATATCGTCACGACCGCCACCTGCTGCGCGAGGCGCTGGAGAAAGCGATTCAGGCGTTGGGTTAGGTTCGCTTTGTGCGGCCTGATGCCCTCACCCCAGCCCTCTCCCACAGGGAGAGGGGGAATACACGCCGCTTTACCTATGATGCCGCAATAAACAGATCCCGCAGCTGATGAAGCTGGTCGCGGATCTGTGCCGCCTCTTCGAACTCCAGGTTCTGGGCATGCTGCATCATCTGCCCTTCCAGCTCGTGGATCTTCTGCTGCAGCGCCTTCGGCGTCAGTACGACGGTATCTTCTTCCACCACTGAACGTGCCTTGCCGCGGCCTTTCGCTTTGGTCTTCGCAATGTTCTGACCCAGCGCCAGAATATCCACCACCTTCTTGTTCAGCCCCTGCGGCGTAATGCCGTGCTCTTCGTTGTAGCGCTGCTGCTTCTCGCGTCGGCGTTCCGTTTCGCCAATCGCTTTCGCCATCGACGGGGTGATTTTGTCGCCGTACAGAATCGCTTTCCCGTTGACGTTACGCGCGGCGCGGCCAATGGTCTGGATCAGGGAGCGTTCAGAGCGCAGGAAGCCCTCTTTATCGGCGTCCAGAATCGCCACCAGCGAGACTTCCGGCATATCCAGACCTTCTCGCAACAGGTTGATCCCCACCAGCACGTCAAACTCGCCCAGACGCAGATCGCGGATAATCTCCATGCGCTCCACGGTGTCGATATCCGAGTGCAGATAGCGCACCTTCTCACCGTGTTCTTCAAGATACTCAGTCAGGTCTTCCGCCATGCGCTTGGTGAGCGTCGTTACCAGCACGCGCTCGTTGATGGCTGAACGGGCGCGGATCTCAGAGAGCAGATCGTCCACCTGGGTCGCCACCGGGCGCACTTCGATAATCGGGTCCAGCAGCCCGGTCGGACGGACCACCTGGTCGATCACCTCATCGCCCGATTTTTCCAGCTCGTAGTTGCCCGGCGTAGCCGACACGTAGATGGTCTGCGGCGCCAGCGCCTCAAACTCTTCAAACTTCATCGGACGGTTATCCAGCGCAGACGGCAGGCGGAAGCCATACTCCACCAGCGTCTCTTTACGCGCGCGGTCACCGCGGTACATCCCGCCGATCTGCGGGATCGTGACGTGGGATTCGTCGATCACCAGCAGACCGTCGGCCGGAAGGTAGTCAAACAGCGTCGGCGGTGGCTCGCCCGGCCCGCGCCCGGAGAGGAAGCGCGAGTAGTTTTCGATACCCGAGCAGTAGCCCAGCTCGTTCATCATCTCCAGATCGAACTGGGTGCGCTGGCTCAGGCGCTGCTCTTCCAGCAGCTTATTGTTAGCCAGAAGCACCTTACGGCGCTCTGCAAGCTCCTCTTTGATCTCTTCCATCGCCTGCACGATACGCTCTCGTGGCGTCACGTAGTGCGTTTTAGGGTAGATGGTAAAACGCTGTATCACCGACTCAACGTGGCCGGTCAGCGGGTCGAACAGTGACAAACGCTCGACCTCTTCGTCAAACAGCTCGACGCGCAGCGCCATATCGTCCGATTCCGCCGGGAAGATGTCGATCACCTCACCGCGCACGCGGAACGTCCCGCGCTGGAAGGCCTGGTCATTTCGGGTGTACTGCAGCTCGGCCAGACGGCGCAAAATTGCGCGCTGATCGATGATCATCCCCTGCGTCAGGTGCAGCATCATCTTCAGATAGAGATCCGGATCGCCCAGGCCGTAAATCGCCGAAACAGACGCGACCACAACCACATCGCGTCGCTCAAGCAGCGCCTTGGTCGCCGACAGTCGCATCTGTTCGATGTGTTCGTTCACCGAAGCATCTTTCTCGATGAAGGTATCAGAGCTCGGCACATAGGCTTCCGGCTGGTAGTAATCGTAGTAGGAGACAAAATACTCCACCGCGTTTTCCGGGAAGAACTCTTTCATCTCGCCGTAAAGCTGTGCCGCGAGAGTTTTATTGGGTGCAAGCACCATCGTGGGGCGCTGCAGGTCAGCGATCACGTTGGCGACAGTAAACGTTTTGCCCGAGCCGGTTACCCCCAGCAGCGTCTGGTGCGCCAGCCCGTCTTCCAGCCCCTCTTTAAGACGACGGATCGCCTCAGGCTGATCGCCAGAGGGGCGGAAAGCAGAATTCAGTTTGAACGGTTTACTCATGGGCGACGACCTGATGACGTTATAAGCGGCAGGTGAGTAATTTTACTCGTTGTTGCCAGGAATGCCAGTAAAAAACACTGGATGAAAAACCAGTAGCGTGTCAGGATATTTAGCGTAGCGGCGGAGTGATTAGCGCGTTAGCGGACAAAATTTAGGCTCTGACGAGATAAAAAACCAGCCAGGTTGGGTTATCCCCAGAACTTTTTCTTTTTTAACATTTGTCAAGCCAGGTAATGATAGTTTTATGGCAACGAGTGACACTTTCATTACGGTAATTGCTTTTATCTAAGCAATTAAATTTTAAACGATATTTTCTAAAGCCGCGTTTCGCGTCAATTTGGGCGAAAGCCGCGTCTTCTCTCGCTTATCGCGTGTTTTCTAACTCTAATGCACATGGTTATCCACAGGAATAGTGGATAACTGCTTCCAGCCCGTGTAGACCGCCGCTCAGCAAATTCCCGGATTTTCCCACGAGGCGGCAACAAAAAATTTTTATAGCTCTTTTTTGACGATAAACAGTTGAGTCATTCATAACCAACAGATGCGATCCTGCTCACATTTCAGCCATTTTTCGTCCTGCACCACAACTCACCATTCCCGGCACCGTCGATGTGCAAGCCACGCGTTTTTACCCTGCTCTCCTGTGGCTTATTCCTAAAAAAGTCGTTTTTTTAATCGATTTCAGGTTTCTGGCAAGCGTTTTGCAGCTTCACGTCAGGCCTATCCCTACGCATTTTTAAGGAGAGAAAGATGTTGAGTCTGCGTGCAGTGAATCAGTTTTACGGAAGCCAACATACGCTATGGAACGTGGATTTGGATTTTCCGCAAGGGATGTGTACAGGCATCATAGGCCTGCCGGGGATGGGCAAAACCACCCTGATGAACTGCATTACCGGAAACATCCCCGTCGAAAGCGGCACGATTATCTGGCATGAAGCGGGCGCACCGCCGCGTGATTTGCTCAGCCCGGCACCGGAACAACGTTCAGAGCCGGGAATAGGCTATGTGCCGCAGGACAGGCGTATTTTCTCTCAACTGACGATTGAGGAGAATCTGCATATTGCCATGCGGGCGATGGGGAAACCCGACCCGGCGGCGAAAAGCGACGTATACGATCTGTTCCCGGAACTCTACGCGCGACGTCAGACGCGGGGCAATGCCCTTTCGCCAGAGGATCAGTATCAGCTTGCCCTGGCGAATGCACTGGTCAACCGCCCGCGGATGCTGATTCTGGATGAGCCTACGCATGGGGCAGGACACGGATTTGCCCAGAAACTGGCGCAGCTGCTGGTGCGCTTAAACCGGGAGTTAGGCATGACGGTGCTGCTGGCAGAGCAGCAGCTGTCGTTTATCCGCCGGGTGGCGGATCGGTTTTGCATGCTTTATCGCGGGCGTAACGTGGCTCAGGGCCACGTTAGCGAGCTGAACGATGAGCTTATCGCCCACTGGATGTCGCGGGAAGCAAGACGCTGAGGTCGAGATAACGCCCGGTTTCGGCCTGCTCAGCATCGCCAGCAATCCAGGGGATTTCCCCGAGGAACGGTGCCGGGAGCACGCGCTTGAGGGTCGCCAGATACTCCTGATGCCGCCTGCCCGGCGCAACCACGTCGTTGGCTATCCAGCCTGCCAGCGTCAGCCCTGCCTGCTGAACGGCCTGCGCCGTCAGCATGGCGTGATTGATGCAGCCCAGCTTCACGCCGACGACCAGAATGACCGGAAGCCGCTCGGCCTGCACCCAGTCAGCAAAGGTCTGCGTGTCCGAAAGTGGCGTAAACCAGCCTCCCGCGCCTTCCACCAGCACCCAGTCGGCCTGGCTTTCCAGCGTCCGTAACCCGGCAGACAGCACGGCGAAATCAATCGGACGGCCTTCCTCAGCGCTGATAATGTGCGGCGACGTCGGCTCGGCAAAGGTATAGGGATTCACCGCCGAATAGGCAAGCTCAAGGCTACTGTTACGCTGGAGCGCCAGCGCGTCGGTGTTGCGTAACCCTTCCGCCGTCATCTCGCTGCCGGAAGCCACGGGCTTATATCCGGCGGTGTTTTTTCCGAGCAGTCGTGCCGCCTGCAGCAGCGCAGCGCTGGCAACCGTTTTGCCCACTTCCGTATCCGTGCCGGTAACAAAATAACGTTCAGTCACGTTCGATAATCCCATGAAAAAGTTGATAAGAGAGCGGGAAAAGGCCCCGCTGCTGCGGCCAGGCCAGCTCAAGGCGCTGCAGTTGCCCCCGGGTAAGCGGTTTTTTCTCGCGTCCGGTATGCAGGTGCGTGGCGCCGATGCCCTTCAGCGAACGCATGGCGCTGAACGCATCGCTAAAATTGAGCGTGATGGTCTGCACCGTGCTGCGATAGCGCCAGCCTGCCAGCGCCTGCGTCACCTGCTCATGCGATAAAAATCGGTTAGCGTGCGGCTGTTCATCCACCGCTTTCCAGGCCTGATTCAGCTCCGGCAGCGAACTTTCCAGCAAGGTGGTAAAGGCCACCTTCCCGCCCGGCCGCGCCACGCGATAAAGCTCGCGCAGGGCCTGCGGCAGGCTGCTGCACCACTGAACCGCCAGATGGCTCCAGACCAGATCAAACTGCGCGTCCGCCAGCGGGATCGCCTCGATATCGGCCACTACATAGTGGTGCGCAGCCTGCTGCTGGCGCGCCTCGTCCAGCATGGCGGGCGACAGGTCGATGGCCGTCACCTCGCTCCCCGCCTCGCGCCAGTAGCGGCTGTTGCTGCCGGGACCACAGCCGGCGTCCAGCACCTGCGGGAAGCGGTTCTCGCCAAGCGCGGCCAGAAGCCCCTGCGCGCTCTGGCGCTGGAGTTCATCGTGCTGCGAATAGCTCCGCGCGGCCCGGCCAAACGCCGCCGCAACGGCCTGCTTATTCACCGGCATCATGAAGCGCCTCCAGCAGCGTCTGGATATCCTGCGCCTCATGCGCCGCCGTCAGGGTTAAGCGCAGACGCGCGGTGCCTGGCGGCACGGTTGGCGGACGAATGGCCGTTACCCACATCCCCCGCTCGCGCAGCGCCTGGGCCAGCGCCAGCGCGCGGCCGTTTTCGCCGACAATCACGGGCTGGATGGCGCTCTGCGAATCGGGACTCTGGAAGGGAAGCGCCGCCAGTCCCTGACGGAAGCAGGAGATATGCTCTGCCAGCTGCTGACGGCGTTCATCCCCTTCTGCGCTGCGGATCACCGCCAGCGACGCCGACAGCGCCACGGCCTGCGCCGGGGGCATGCTGGTGCTGTAGATGAGGTGTCGGGCAAACTGCAGCAGATAGTCGGCGACAGATTCGCTGCACAGCACGGCGGCGCCGCTGACGCCAAAGCCTTTGCCGAAGGTAACCACAAGCAGTTCCGGCTTCACGTTTTGTTGATGGGCGCTGCCGCGTCCTTCATCGCCCATCACCCCAGTACCGTGAGCATCATCGACCAGCAGCCAGGCGTTTTGCCGCTTTGCGGCCTCGTGAAGCGCGGCAAGCGGCGCACTGTCGCCGTCCATGCTGAACACCCCTTCCGTGACTGCCAGCTGTTGCCCATCGCAGGGTTTGTCCAGCAGCGAGGCGAGCTGTGACGCATCGTTATGGGCAAAGCGGCGCAGCTGCGCCGGACTTAAGTTTGCCGCCTCCAGCAGCGAGGCGTGGCTTAAGCGGTCGGCGACAATGCGATCGTCCTTGCCCATCAGGGCCGTGATGACCGCCTGGTTGGCGGCAAATCCGGAGATAAACAGCAGCGCGCGCGGATAGCCCAGCCAGTCGGCCAGCTCTTTCTCCAGCGCCTGATGCGCCGTGGTGTATCCGCTGACGTGCCCCGAGCCACCGCTGCCCACGCCAAACCGCTCCGCGCCCTGCTGCCAGGCGCGGACGATGGCCGGATGCTGGCTCAGTCCGAGATAGTCATTGCTGGAGAAATTACAAAACTGCCGTCCCTCGCGGGTCAGAAAACGGCCCGCGCCGTTTTCCACCACCCTGCGAACGCGAAACGCCTCTGCCGCCCGGCGTTCTTCCAGCGCGGCATTAATCCGTACCTGCCAGGTCATACGGCTGCCGCGTTGTAGAACTGGTCGGTGTCGGCGTTGAGAATCTGCTGCTCCAGCTGCTGCTGTTGCTCGTTATCGCCCGTCAGCACCTCGGTCTGGTGCGGGTTCAGCCCCAGCTTGCGGAACAGCTGAACGTCTTTGTCCTCTTCCGGGTTCGGCGTGGTCAGCAGCTTGCAGCCGTAGAAGATGGAGTTGGCGCCGGCCATAAAGCACATCGCCTGGGTCTGCTCGTTCATCTGCTCGCGGCCCGCAGAGAGGCGAACGTAAGAGGTCGGCATCATGATGCGCGCCACCGCGATGGTGCGAATAAAATCAAACGCATCCACGTCCTCGTTATCCGCCAGCGGCGTGCCCTTGACCTTCACCAGCATATTGATGGGCACGCTTTCCGGCGGGGTCGGCAGGTTCGCCAGCTGCAGCAGCAGACCCGCGCGGTCTTTCACCGTTTCGCCTAAGCCCACGATGCCGCCGGAGCAGACCTTGATCCCTGCATCACGCACTTTGTCCAGCGTGTCCAGGCGCTCCTGATAGGTGCGCGTGGTGATGATGTTGCCGTAAAATTCCGGGGAGGTGTCCAGGTTGTGGTTGTAGTAGTCCAGCCCCGCCGCCGAGAGGCGCTGCGCCTGCTCCTCGTTGAGCGTACCGAGGGTCATGCAGGCTTCGAGGCCCATCTCCTTCACGCCCTTCACCATCTGCTCCAGATAGGGCATGTCGCGGTCATGTGGATTCTTCCACGCGGCGCCCATGCAGAAGCGGGTTGAACCGGCGTTTTTCGCCTTGCGCGCGGAGTCGAGGACCTGCTCGACTTCCATCAGACGCTCGGATTCGAGACCGGTTTTGTAGCGCGCGCTCTGCGGGCAATATTTGCAGTCTTCGGGGCAGGCGCCGGTCTTGATCGACAGCAGCGTGCTGACCTGAACATGACGCGGATCGAAGTGCTGACGATGCACCTGTTGGGCTTCAAACATCAGCTCAAGGAAAGGTTTGTTGAATAATTCAGTAACTTGCGACATCGTCCAGCGTGCGTGGTGAGCCATGGGGCTTCTCCAAAGGGTTTTGTTAATTTTCGGTTCGGTTTATACTCGTAAACCTAAAACTTTTCAAAATGGTTTACAAGTCGATTATGACCCAGGACGATCTCGCCTTCGACAAGCAGCATATCTGGCACCCTTACACCTCCACCACCCGCCCCCTTCCCGTCTATCCGGTGGCCTCCGCCCACGGCTGCGAGCTGCATCTCGCCAGCGGCGAGCGGCTGGTTGACGGGATGTCCTCCTGGTGGGCGGCGATTCACGGATACAACCACCCGCGCCTGAACGCGGCGATGAGGGCCCAGATTGACCAGATGTCGCACGTGATGTTTGGCGGAATCACCCATCAGCCCGCGGTGGATTTATGCCGTCGCCTGGTGGCGATGACGCCTGACTCACTGGAGTGCGTTTTCCTGGCCGATTCCGGCTCGGTGGCGGTGGAAGTGGCGATGAAGATGGCGCTGCAGTACTGGCATGCGAAGGGCGAAACGCGCCAGCGGTTCCTCACCTTCCGCAACGGCTATCACGGGGATACCTTCGGGGCGATGTCGGTCTGCGATCCGGATAACTCCATGCACAGCCTGTGGAAGGGGTATCTGCCGGAAAACCTGTTCGCCCCTGCGCCGCAGAGCCGCTTCGACGGCGAGTGGAACGAGATGGACATGGTCGGATTCGCGCGGCTGATGGCGGCGCATCGTCATGACATCGCCGCCGTGATCCTTGAGCCGATTGTGCAGGGCGCGGGCGGAATGCGGATGTACCATCCGGAATGGCTGAAGCGTATTCGCAAGATGTGCGACCGCGAGGGCATTCTGCTGATTGCCGATGAGATCGCCACCGGCTTTGGCCGCACCGGCAAGCTGTTTGCCTGCGAACACGCGGGCATTGCGCCGGATATTCTGTGTCTGGGTAAAGCGCTGACCGGCGGCACCATGACGCTCTCCGCCACGCTCACGACCCGTCACGTTGCCGATACCATCAGCGACGGCGAGGCGGGCTGCTTTATGCACGGCCCGACGTTTATGGGCAACCCGCTGGCGTGCGCCGTGGCAAGCGAAAGCCTCGCCATTCTGGAGAGCGGCGAGTGGCAGACGCAGGTCGCGGCGATTGAGGCACAGCTGAAAGGAGAGCTGAGCGCCGCCTCGGGGGCGAATTTTGTGGCGGACGTGCGCGTGCTGGGTGCCATCGGGGTGATTGAAACCACCCGCCCGGTGAACATGGCGGCGCTGCAGCGCTTCTTCGTTGAGCAGGGCGTCTGGGTGCGGCCTTTCGGCAAGCTTATCTACCTGATGCCGCCGTACAGCATCACGCCGGAGCAGCTGCGTAAATTAACCGACGCGGTCGTAACAGCCGTTAACATTCCCGCGCATTTCGCGATTTAATCCCATGCGTTACACTTCCTGAACGAGTGAATAACGAGGGTAAACCGTATGAAAATCATCAGTAAAGATCTGCGCGACGGTGAAAAACTCCCCGAACGCCACGTTTTCAACGGCATGGGCTATCAGGGGGATAATATCTCCCCGCACCTGGCGTGGGACGACGTTCCTGCAGGAACCAAAAGCTTTGTCGTGACCTGCTACGACCCGGACGCGCCGACCGGCTCGGGCTGGTGGCACTGGGTTGTGGCGAACCTGCCCGCCGACACGCGCGTGCTGCCGCAGGGTTCCGGTTCAGACCTTGTTGCCCTGCCTGAAGGTGCCATTCAGACGCGCACTGACTTTGGTAAAGCGGGCTACGGCGGCGCGGCGCCACCAAAAGGGGAAACCCACCGCTATATCTTCACGGTGTACGCGCTGGATGTGGAGAAGATTGAGGTCGATGAAGGGGCGAGCGGCGCGATGGTCGGGTTTAACGTGCATTTCCATTCCCTGGGGAGCGCGTCGATTACGGCGATGTATTCCTGAAAAAAGCCGGGTGGCGGCTACGCCTTACCCGGCCTGGATTTCGCACTCGTAGGCCCGGTAAGCGCAGCGCCACCGGGCAAAAAAATCACAGCACCGAAGGTAGCAGTCCTACAAGGCGTCCCTCTTCCAGAAGCTGCATCGCCTTATCAATATCCGGCGCAAAGAAGCGGTCGTCATCGTAATGCGTGACGTGCTCGCGCAGCACATGGCGCGCCTGCTCCAGCAGCGGGCTGGATTTAAGCCCTTCGCGCAGATCGATACCCTGACACGCCGCCAGCCACTCCACCGCCAGCACGCCGCGGGTGTTGGAGGCCATCTCCCAGAGACGACGCCCGGCAGCGGGTGCCATCGAAACGTGATCTTCCTGATTCGCCGAAGTTGGCAGGCTGTCCACGCTGTGCGGGTGCGACAGGGCTTTGTTCTCGCTTGCCAGCGCTGCGGCCGTCACCTGAGCGATCATAAAGCCCGAGTTGACCCCACCGTTACGCACCAGGAACGGTGGCAGCTGGGACATGTGTTTATCCATCATCAGCGCGATGCGGCGCTCGGACAACGCCCCAACTTCGGCAATCGCCAGCGCGATATTATCCGCCGCCATTGCCACCGGCTCGGCGTGGAAATTGCCCCCGGAGACCACCTCGTTTTCCTCGGCGAATACCAGCGGGTTGTCGGAGACCGCATTGGCCTCCACCAGCAGCACCTCTGCCGCCTGACGCAGCTGCGTCAGGCACGCGCCCATCACCTGCGGCTGACAGCGCAGGGAATACGGATCCTGTACCTTCTCGCAGTTATGGTGTGAATCCGCAATCTCACTCGTGTCGGTAAGCACGTGGCGGTACATGTCGGCGGCATCAATCTGCCCGCGCTGGCCGCGCACCGCGTGAATACGCGCGTCAAACGGACGACGCGAGCCGAGCACCGCCTCGGTGGTCAGCGCACCGCACACCACCGCGGAGGCGAAGAGATCTTCAGCTTCAAACAGGCCGCGCAGCGCAAAGGCCGTCGACGCCTGCGTGCCGTTGAGCAGCGCCAGCCCCTCTTTTGCCGCGAGGGTGACTGGCGTTAAGCCGGCTTTTGCCAGCGCTTCTTTCGCAGGGAGCCACTCGCCCTGCCAGCGCGCTTTGCCCTCACCCAGCAGCAGCAGCGACATGTGCGCCAGCGGGGCGAGATCGCCGGAGGCGCCGACGGAACCTTTTGCCGGGATCCACGGATAGACTTCTGCATTCACCAGGGCCATCAGCGCCTGGATCACGCTCAGGCGAATGCCCGAGAAACCGCGCGCCAGGCTGTTGATTTTGAGCACCATCATCAGACGGACAATCTCATCGTCAAGCGGCTGGCCGACGCCTGCCGCGTGCGACAACACCAGCGAACGCTGTAAGTTTTCCAGATCGTGCGTGGCGATGCGGGTCTGCGCCAGCAGGCCAAAGCCGGTGTTAATCCCGTAGGCGGTGCGACCTTCGGCAACAATCGCTTCTACGCAGGCGACGCTGTCGTTTATCGCGGCGTGGGCGCTTTCATCAAGTGAAAGGGTGACCGGCTGGCGCCAGACTTTACGCAGCTGTTTGAGCGTCAGCGAGCCGGGAGTGAGTGTTAACGCGTTCATGCATGCTTTCCTTGTGTGGCAGGGATCATCGGCAGGTTCAGCCCCTGCTCTTTGGCACAGTCAATGGCAATCTCGTAACCCGCATCCGCGTGACGCATCACGCCGGTTGCCGGGTCGTTGTGCAGCACACGGGCGATGCGCGCGGCCGCTTCATCGGTTCCATCACAGACGATGACCATCCCTGAGTGCTGGGAGAAGCCCATCCCGACGCCGCCGCCGTGGTGCAGAGAGACCCAGGTGGCGCCACTGGCGGTATTCAGCAGGGCATTAAGCAATGGCCAGTCGGAGACCGCGTCAGATCCGTCGCGCATGGCTTCGGTTTCACGGTTTGGGCTGGCGACGGAGCCGGAGTCCAGATGGTCGCGACCAATGACGATAGGCGCGGAGACTTCACCGCTGCGCACCATTTCGTTGAAGGCCAGACCCAGCTTTTGCCGCCACTCCAGTCCTACCCAGCAGATGCGCGCCGGCAAGCCCTGGAAGCTGATGCGTTCGCGAGCCATGTCCAGCCAGTGGTGCAGGTGTTCGTCATCGGCGACGATCTCCTTCACTTTGGCGTCGGTTTTGTAGATATCTTCCGGGTCACCGGACAGGGCAACCCAGCGGAACGGACCGATACCGCGGCAGAACAGTGGACGGATATAGGCAGGCACGAAGCCGGGGAAGTCGAAGGCGTTATTTACGCCCATCTCTTTCGCCATCTGGCGGATGTTGTTGCCGTAGTCAAAGGTTGGAATGCCCAACTGGCTGAAGGCCAGCATCGCGGAGACGTGTTCCGCCATCGAACGCTTAGCCTCCAGTACCGTGCCTTCAGGGTCGGTTTCCGCTTTTTGCTGGTAGTCTTCCCACGTCCAGCCTTTTGGCAGGTAACCGTGCAGCGGGTCATGGGCGCTGGTCTGGTCGGTAACGAGATCCGGACGCACGCCGCGGGCAACCAGCTCCGGCAGAATATCCGCCGCGTTGCCGCACAGGGCAATCGACACCGCTTTGCCTTCAGCGGTGTACTTTTTGATGCGCGCCAGCGCGTCATCGAGATTCTCGGCCTGTTCATCGACGTAACGGGTACGCAGACGGAAATCAATGCGGCTCTGTTGGCATTCAATGTTCAGCGAGCACGCGCCGGCCAGCGTGGCGGCCAGCGGCTGCGCGCCGCCCATCCCGCCCAGACCGGCGGTAAGCACCCAGCGGCCCTTCAGCGAGCCGTTATAGTGCTGACGCCCCGCTTCCACGAAAGTTTCGTAGGTGCCCTGCACAATCCCCTGGCTGCCGATGTAGATCCAGCTCCCGGCGGTCATCTGGCCATACATCGCCAGCCCTTTCGCGTCCAGCTCGTTGAAGTGTTCCCAGGTGGCCCAGTGCGGCACGAGGTTAGAGTTGGCGATCAGCACGCGCGGCGCGTTCTTATGGGTTTTAAATACGCCAACCGGCTTGCCGGACTGCACCAGCAGGGTTTCGTCATGTTCGAGTTCGGTCAGAGATTTTACAATTGCGTCATAGCATTCCCAGTTGCGCGCGGCGCGGCCAATGCCGCCGTAGACCACCAGCTCGTGGGGGTTTTCCGCCACTTCAGGATCGAGGTTGTTCATCAACATGCGCAGCGGGGCTTCGGTGAGCCAGCTTTTGGCGGTAAGGGTGGTGCCACGCGCGGCGCGGACATCCTGCTGGCGGTATTTACCTGACGACATTGTGTGCTCCTATACGGGACAGATGATGCATTTAGATATACTTGTATAGACAAGCACACACAAGGTCAGATTTAACAAAAAAGATACAATTTTGTTATATTGCGTTAGCGATCACGCTTATAAAACTTATGACATAAAGTGGCCCTGCAGCCGGTAACGGTTCCCCGGGAAAAGCAGCCGGGCATGCGACACAATGTGCGACGAGGACCAGGTTCGACGGCGGATCAGCAGGCACGGGTCGTGCTCTTTAATGCGCAGCCGCTCGCACTCCTGCGGCGTGGCGCGCACGGCCTCCACAATGTGCTCCCCTTCCGTCAGCGGTGCGACAAGCGACAGATAGGCGTGCGGGGTGGTCTGGGTGTAATCCTGGTTCAGATAGTCCGGTATCCGTTCGGCGTTCACGCAGCGATCTTCAATCTGCACCGGAATATCGTTTTCGAAATGCACCATCACGGAGTGGAAGATGCGGCTTCCCTCTTTGACATTCAGCTCTACCGCCTGCTCGGCGCTGGCCTGGGTCTCTTCCAGCACCAGCACTTCGCAGCGGTGCTGATGATTACGCGCGGCAATTTCGTCCGCAATACTGCGGATTTCAAACAGGGCGGATTGCCCTTTCGGTTCCGCCACGAACGTCCCCACGCCCTGCAGGCGCACCAGAAGCCCTTCGTCGGTGAGCTCGCGCAGCGCCCGGTTGACGGTCATCCGGCTAAAACCGAACTGCGCCACCAGCTCGGCCTCCGACGGAATGCGATCGTGCGGGCGCCAGACGCCGGTAGCAATCTTTTCGCTGATCGCCTGCTTCACCTTTTCATAGAAAGGCGCGGGCGGGCTCGGTTGCGGCAGGGGCGAGCGTGAAAACATCGTGACTCCTTTAATAGTGTTATGCCCACCAGTGAGCAATTTGCCAGGCCAGACGGGCGGCGAGCTTTGCGCCCTGTCCGTCCCGATCGTACTGCGGGTTAAACTCTACCAGATCGGCGGCCTGCAGCTTACCGCTGCGGCAGATTTGTTCAATAACCGGCATTAGATCCATTGCCGGGACGCCTAACGCCGCAGGAGCGGAAACGGCAGGCATTTCGCCCGCGGGCAGGACATCCAGATCGATCGTCAGATAGACACGATCGGCCTGCGCCAGCACCTTTTCCAGCGCCGATAATGCCTCGCGTCTAAAATGAAGATCCTCCACCAGCGTGACGTTCAGGCGTTCGGCCTCATCCCACAGTGCCTGGGTGTTCGCCGCGCGGCTGACGCCAAAGCAGGCGTAGCGAAACTCGCGCCCGCATTCATCGCAGTATTGAGCCAGCTGACGAAACGGCGTACCGGACGTCGCCCGGTCGGCCTTGCGCAGGTCGAGATGCGCATCCAGGTTTATCACCGCCACGCGCTCGCCGGGGAATGCATCCAGAACACCCCGTCCATGCGCCCAGGCAGTTTCATGCCCGCCGCCAAACACCAGCGTGCGCATCCCGGACTGCTGGCAGGCCGTCACGGCATCGCTTAACGCCCGCTGCGCGGGTTCAAGCTCATCGCCTTCAACGTACACCGAGCCCATATCCGCCAGCCGTTCGTGTCCCTGATGGCTTGCCATATTCGCCAGCGCTTTGCGCAGAATATCAGGGGCCTGAGCGGCGCCGGGCCTGCCCTGATTGCGTTTAACCCCTGCATCGCATTCAAAGCCTATCAGCGCGATGCCGGATGAAAGCGGCGTGAACTGCGCCTGCTGTTGTATCGTCTGGAAAATGCGCGTTGCATTGCTGGCTTCGGCGCTGTCGTCTCGCCCCTGCCAGACCGTTTCGGCGACGGGCCGCCATAACTTCATACTGCCTCCCCACGGAAAATACGTTGATACAGCGGATTGCGTCCCGGCTCGTAGACCATCTCTACCGGATGGTGAGCGTCCCAGACGATAAAATCAGCGACAAACCCCGGCTGCAGCTGCCCGTGCGTTGCGCTGCGGCCCAGCGCCTGCGCCGCATGCCGCGTGACGCCAGCCCAGGCTTCTTCGGGCGTCAGGCCAAACTGGACGCAGGCCATATTCATCGCCAGGTGCAGGCTGGCAAACGGGCTGGTGCCGGGGTTATAGTCGGTGGCGACGGCCATCGGCACACCATGTTTTCGGAGCTGATCAACCGGCGGACGCTGGCGCTCCTGCAGAAAATAGAACGCGCCGGGGAGCAGTACCGCAACCGTACCGCTTTGCGCCATCGCCTGAACGCCTGCGTCGTCGAGATATTCGATATGATCGGCCGACAGTCCGTTATATTGGCTGACCAGCGCCGCTCCGCCCTGATTCGACAGCTGTTCAACATGCCCTTTCACCGGAATACCGAGCGCGGCGGCGGCCTGGAAGAGGCGCTCGGTTTGCGACGGGGTAAAGCCGACGTTTTCACAAAACACGTCTACTGCTTCATATAACTCTTTTTGCCACAGCGTGGGCAGGATCTGCTCACAGACCAGCGCGAGGTACGCATCCGGATCCTGTCGGTATTCCGGCGGAACCGCATGGGCCGCCAGCAGCGTTGGGCTGATATCAACCGGGTTATTGAGGCTCAGCTGGCGGGCAACCTGCAGCATCTTCTCTTCGGCCTCGGCGTTGAGACCGTATCCCGATTTGATTTCAACCGTGGTGACGCCTTCATTGATCAGACGCTGGAGCCGCTGCTGCGCCAGTTTCAGCAGGGTTTCCAGGGAACTGCTGCGCGTTGCCGTCACGGTGGCGTTAATCCCGCCCCCCTGAGCGCTGATGGTCTGGTAAGAGACGCCGTTCAGACGCTGCTCCCACTCCGCCGCGCGGTCGCCGCCAAATACAAGATGGGTATGGCAGTCAATCAGGCCAGGCGTGACCAGACGTCCCTCAAGATCGATGACGTGACGGTGCCCGGAAGGAAGGTCAGATTCAGGGAGCACGGCAAGGATAGTTTGGCCGCGCACGACCAGCGCGTGCTGCTCTTTCAGGCCATAAGGCGCGGATGTATCGGGAACCATTGTTGCCAGGCGCGCATTTCGCCATATAACATCGTCAGGTTGAAGCTGCATGGGCATTCCACTTGTCATGGGTTGTATAGACATTTATTTGCATCCATCGTCTGCTGTCAACCGCCTTGAGGGAAAATGTTATTTATTTGTGATGACTTTCCCGTCACCTCCGGGCAAAAAATGCAACTTTTACCCTTTTTATCTTCCCGTTTCGCTCAACTTAGTATAAAAAAGCAGGCTATTTCGTCTATCCCGTAAAGACTTGCATACCCAGGAGCTTCACCTTGAACATTTCCAGGATTTCCCGTCTGGCGTTAGCGCTCGCCTTTGGCGTGACATTATCCGCATGCAGTTCTACACCACCGGATCAGCGTCCTTCTGAGCAGGTAGCGCCCGGTACCGCCTCCCGCCCGATTTTGTCCGCGGATGAAGCGAAGAATTTCGACCGCGCCCATTACTTCTCGGCGATGGATCCTAACGCCGCGCCGTGGACACCGTCTTCTATTAACCTGCCTAAACAGCCTGACTTCGTTGTTGGCCCGGCTGGCGCGCAGGGCGTAACGCATACCACTATCCAGGCAGCGGTTGACGCGGCAATCACTAAACACAGCGCGTCTCGCCAGTACATCGCGATCCTGCCGGGTGAATACGAAGGCACCGTGTATGTTCCGGCGGCTCCTGGCAGCATTACGATTTACGGTCTGGGTGAAAAAGCCATCGACGTAAAAATCGGCCTGGCGATTGATTCCGAAATCGACAGCACCGCCTGGCGTCACCTGGTGAACCCGGCAGGCAAATATATGCCGGGCAAACCGGCGTGGTATATGTTTGATAACTGCCAGAGCAAGCGTTCCGCCACCATTGGCGTGATGTGCTCGGCGGTGTTCTGGTCGCAGAATAATGGCCTGCAACTGCAGAACCTGACCATTCAGAATACCCTGGGTGACAGCGTGGATGCCGGTAACCACCAGGCCGTTGCGCTGCGTAGCGACGGCGATAAGGTGCAGATTAACAACGTCAATATTCTGGGCCGTCAGAACACCTTCTTCGTGACCAACAGCGGCGTACAGAACACGCTGCAGAACAACCGTCTGACCCGTACGCTGGTGACCAACAGCTACGTTGAAGGTGACGTTGATCTGGTGTCCGGTCGCGGCGCGGTAGTGTTTGATAACACCGATTTCCGCGTGGTGAATTCCCGTACCCAGCAGGAAGGCTATGTGTTTGCTCCGGCAACCCAGTCTAACCTGTTTTACGGCTTCCTGGCCGTGAACAGCCGCTTTAACGCGGCCGGTGACGGCGTGGCGCAGCTGGGACGCTCCCTGGACGTGGACTCTGCGACCAACGGCCAGGTCGTTATCCGCGACAGCGTGATCAACGAAGGCTTTAACGTGGCGAAGCCGTGGGCTGATGCGGCTGTCTCCAAACGTCCGTTCTCCGGCAACACCGGTGCGGTGGACGAGAAAGGAAACGTGCAGCGCAACCTGAACGACGCGAACTTCAACCGCATGTGGGAATACAACAACCGCGGTCTGGGCAGCAACGTGGTTGCTGAGCCGAAGCAGTAACGAGATGAGAGTAAAAGGGGGAGTTTAATCCCCCTTTTTACTGCGACTGAATGCGTCAGGCTCCAAACTTAAGATACGCATCCAATAGTTGCATAATCGCAACCATGAGTTGCAGGAACAGAATTGCCCATTCCACACCGCTCATACGCCACTCCTTTGGTATAGAGCACTTCTCCTCTGGTTTACCTTTCCGCTGCCTGTCACCAGAGGTGTGTTGGTTATGTTTTGATGTGCTCCGCAGTTTAGGCACCGTCGGCACCACCCGACAGCCAGGACTTAAAAAGGATCCTGAATTGCGGAACTGCAACACATCGAACCAACGCACAGAATGATATCAAATCACCACTGTACATAAAAACAGTTAAAACCAATTTAGAAATTTATAAAGCAAAAGCACTTAAGTGACTGATTATTATTTATATACTATTCACTGATCATTCCGTGTTCTCCTTTGTTCGTTGACGATGAATTTACATCGCCTTGAGTCGACATTATGATGATCCTGTTGGTTACGTTTTGATGTGCTCACCCGGCTACCACCGGGCATAAAAAAACCTCGCATTCGCGAGGTTTTTTGTTTTAAGCCGCTTAGTGCGCGTTAACCACCACCCACATTGGCCCCTGGCCTACCGCATAGCGTCCTTTCTCTTCCAGCAGCCCCTGCTCGCCTTTGATTTCATACAGCGCGATGTGGTGGGATTTCTGCCCCGCCGCAATCAGGTATTTACCGCTGTGATCGATATTAAAGCCGCGCGGCTGGGTTTCCGTTGGCTGGAAGCCCTCAATAGCCAGCACGCTGCCATCTTCGGAGACGCTGAAGACGGTAATCAGGCTGGAGGTGCGGTCGCAGGCGTACAGATGGCGACCATCCGGCGTGATGTGAATATCTGCCGCCCAGCGAGTGTCAGAGAAGTCAGACGGCATCATGTCCAGCGTCTGTACGCACTCAATCTGACCGTTTGGATCTTTCAGCTCCCATACGTCCACCGAGCTGTTCAGTTCGTTAACGACGTAAGCATATTGCTGGTTCGGGTGGAAGACCATATGACGCGGACCCGCGCCCTCAACGGTGGTGACTTCAGCCGGATTCTGCGCCACCAGGTGACCATCGTCGCTCAGGGTGAACAGGCAGATTCGATCCTGCTTCAGCGCAGGCACCCACAGCGTGCGGTTGTCCGGGGAGATATTCGCCGAATGGCAGCCTTCCAGCCCTTCCACCACGTCGACAGTTTCTACCGGAATACCATCGTCAAGACGGGTCACGCTGACGCAACCGGCATTGTAAGAACCGCTAAAAATGAAGCGGCCTTTATGATCGGTCGAGATGTGGGTTGGGCTGCCCGGCAGTGGCGCTTCAGCGGTGTAGGTCAGCGCGCCGTCGTCAGGAGAGATGCGGTAGGCCAGCACGCGAAACTCCGGGCGCACACCCACGTATAAGAAACGTTTATCCGGGCTGACGACCATCGGTTGCACCTGGCCCGGCACATCAACAACCTGAACCAGCGTGAGCGAACCTTCTGCATTCAAGCGCCAGACGTGGATCTGCTGACTTTCAGGACTGGCGGTATAAACGGTTTGTTTCATGAATACTCCTTTCCTCACTGCACGTGAAAGTGATTATTTTTAACGGTGAATGCTGAATTTTAGCCAGGAATTTTGCAGCGATTTACTCTCGGTGTAACATCCCCTGAAACCTAAAATTCAACATTAACCCGGAAGAACAAATGACCTCGCGTGTGATTGCACTGGATTTAGACGGAACATTACTTACCCCTCAGAAAACCCTGCTCCCCTCCTCCCTTGAAGCGCTTAAACGCGCGCAGGAAGTGGGATATCAACTCCTTATCGTAACGGGTCGACATCACGTAGCCATTCACCCTTTTTATCAGGCACTGGCGCTGGATACACCTGCAATTTGTTGTAATGGCACTTATTTGTATGATTATCAGGCAAAAAAGGTTTTAGCCTCCGACCCGCTGCCGGTTCCCCAGGCGCTGCAGCTGATCGATCTGCTGGATGAGCATAATGTTCACGGCCTGATGTATGTGGATAACGCGATGGTGTACGAGCGCCCAACCGGCCATGTGGTACGCACCAGCAACTGGGCGTTGTCCCTGCCAGAAGCGCAGCGTCCGGTCTTTACCCAGGTTTCCTCTCTGCGTCAGGCGGCCCAGGACGTTGAGGCTATCTGGAAGTTTGCCCTGACGGATGAAGACACCACCAAACTGAATACCTTCGCGAAACACGTCGAGGACACGCTGGGGCTGGAGTGCGAATGGTCCTGGCACGATCAGGTGGATATTGCCCGCAAAGGCAACAGCAAAGGCAAGCGTCTGACGCAGTACGTGGAGTCGCAGGGCTGGTCAATGCAGGACGCGATCGCCTTCGGCGACAACTACAACGACATCAGCATGCTGGAAGCCGTCGGTACGGGCGTGGCGATGGGCAATGCCGACGACGCGGTAAAAGCGCGCGCTAACGTGGTGATTGGCGACAACACCACCGACAGCATCGCGCAGTACATCTATACCCACCTGCTGTAATCAGGCGGTGATCGAAACGCTCTTGATTTGCGCGTAAAGCCACAGGCCGGGCTTGATTGCTAACTCATCCCTGGCCCACGGGCTGATGCGCGCCCAGAGCGTCCTGCTGCCCACGTCGAGCTTCACCTCTACCTGCCCGTTATCATCAAAACACTCCGCCACTTTGGCGCGCAGAATATTTCGAATACTGGTTTGCAGCGGCGGCTGCAGCACCAGCGAGACGTCCGACGCCTGGATGCGGATCCGCAGCGCGGACTGCAATGGTTTGTCGATCTTATTGACCCAAAGATGCTGGTCGCCCAGCGCCAGGGCGGTCATCGCGTAGTGCGGATGATGCTCCAGAACGCTCACCTTCAGGATGCTGCTCTGCTGCTCCCTGGGTAACCAGGGGTGCATCACGCTACTGCCCCACACCTCTTCCAGGTTGCCGAAGGCCTTCACGCTGCCCTCTTCCAGCACCAGCACTTTGTCGGCCAGATGCAGGATCTCATCCAGCGAATGGCTGACGTAGAGCATCGGAATATTAATTTCGCGGGTCAGACGCTGCAGGTAAGGCAAAAGCTCGCGCTTGCGAGGTATATCCAGCGAGGCCAGCGGCTCGTCGAGCAGCAGCAGTTCGGGGGCGGTCAGCAACGCGCGGCCTATAGCCACACGCTGTTTCTCCCCGCCGGAGAGCGAGGACGGCAGCCTGTCGAGCAGGGGTTCAATGCCTAAAAGCGTCACCAGCTTATCAAACTGCCCGGCCATGCTTTTCGCCATGCCGTAGCGCAGGTTGCCGCGCACGCTGTAGTGCGGGAATAAGCGCGCGTCCTGAAAAACATAGCCGATGCGGCGTTTATCCGGCGAAAGGTAAATCTTGTTCTCCACGTCATTCAGGACGCGGTTGTTCAGGACAATGCGCCCTGAATGCGGGCGCGTCAGGCCGCTGATGGCGTTAATCAGAGACGTTTTACCCGCGCCCGACACGCCGAAGATGGCGGTGATGCCGCTTGCAGGCAGCGTCTCGTTAAGCGTCAGAGTATGGTTTCCCAGCGTCTGGGTGAAATTCAGTTCCAGCATCGTTATTTCCCCATCCGTTCGCGGCTTAGCCGTGCCAGCCATTCAGAAACCAGCAGCGAAACCAGGGCTAATACGATAGAGATGATGCACAGCCGCGCTGCGGCACTCTCTCCCCCTGGCGTCTGAATCAGGGTATACATGGCCGATGGGATGGTCCGCGTCTCGCCGGGAATGTTCGACACAAAGGTGATGGTCGCACCAAACTCGCCCAGCGAGCGGGCGAACGCCAGCACCGTCCCGACAATGATGCCCGGCAGCGTAAGCGGAAGCGTGATGGTAAAAAAGACGCGCCAGCGCCCGGCACCGAGCGTGCGGGCTGCCTGTTCGAGCTTCATATCCACGCCTTCCAGCGCGAGGCGGATCGCTCTGACCATCAGCGGGAATGACATCACCGCCGCCGCCAGTACCGCACCGCGCCAGCTAAAGGCAAAGGTGATTCCGAACCAGTCGTAGAGCTTTTCGCCGATAAAACCGCGTCGCCCCATCGAAATCAGCAGCAGATAACCGACCACCACGGGCGGTAAAACCAGGGGAAGATGAAGGACGCTGTCGAGCAGCGCTTTGCCGGGGAACCGACAGCGAACCAGTAGCCAGGCAAAAAAGATCCCAAAGGGCAAACTCAGCGCAACCGCCAGGGAAGAGACTTTAAGGCTCAGCAGAACAGCCTGCCATTCAGGATCGGTCAGTATCATCAGTGAGTCGTAAATCCATAACGTTTAAAGATTGCGGACGCCTCCGGCCCCTTCAGATAATCGCGGAAGGCCGTTACGGTCGCATTTTTATGTCCATCAACAATCGCCACAGGATATTCCACTTTCTTGTGGGAGTCTTCCGGGAAGGTGCCAACCACTTTTACGCCCTTGCTGGCAACGGCATCGGAACCATACACAATGCCCAGCGGAGCTTCGTTACGCTCCACCAGCGCCAGCGCGCCGCGCACATCTTCCGCCGGGGCCAGTTTTGGTGACAGGGTCTCCCACGCGCCCAGCTTTTGCAGCGCTTCTTTGGCGTAAATCCCGGCCGGAACGTGTTCCGGGTCACCCACCGCCAGACGGCCACCGTTCAGCAGGCGGGTCCAGTTTGTCTCTTTATTGATGGTGATTTCACCTTGCGCGCTGGCCTTCGGTGCAACCACAACCAGGCTATTGCCCAGCAGCGTTTCGCGGGTCGCCGCATCAATCGATTTCTTCTCCACCGCGTAGTCCATCCACTTCTGGTCAGCAGAGATAAACAGATCTGCCGGAGCGCCCGCTTCTATCTGCCGTGCCAGCGTAGAGGAAGAGGCAAAAGAGGAGACTACCTCGACGTTTTTCTCTTTTTTATACGCCGCCGCAATATCCTGCAGCGCGTTGGTCAACGACGCCGCCGCAAAGACCGTAATTTTACCTTCGTTCGCCAGCGCGTGTCCGGTAAGTGAAAGCGTCAGCGTTGCCCCTGCGAAAAGGCGTACCCATGAACGTGCCATCTGTAACTCCTGTGAGTAGCGTTATATACATATTAATATAACGGTATCGTCAGGGAGATCCCAGCGGTAATTCGTACCGCTCAAGGGGTAACACGGTGTGTTACGTTAAATAATATCGGCGAAAGTAAGAAAAGCTTGAGAGCAAAACGCCCGGGCAAGCCGGGCGTTTTGTGGGAAATTAATGCTGCTTTTTCGCACGGTCTCGGTGACCGATATTCGAAAAGACGTTGAACACTTCACCCAGGCCGTAGATGGCACCGAGGATGATGGCCATCACTACTGGTACCATGATCACGGCGAATACCAGACTTTTCAACAACTCTAACATGGTTTTCTCCAGATTTTGTGAATGGGCTATTCTACCCTGAAAAGTAAGAAAAACATCCCCTTTTGTGCGGTGCCCTTTGCGCCCTGCACCATTTGGGTCACAATATTCTTTTTGCCAGGACACTGTTATGCAGGCCGAAATTCTTCTTACTCTCCGACTTCAGCAAAAGCTTTTCGCCGATCCCCGACGTATTGCCCTGCTTAAACAGATAGAACAAACCGGCTCAATTAGCCAGGGCGCTAAGAACGCCGGGATTAGCTATAAAAGCGCCTGGGATGCCATCAATGACATGAACACCCTGAGCGAGCATCCGCTGGTGGACAGAGCCACAGGGGGCAAAGGGGGTGGAGGTGCTGTTGTCACACGCTACGGCCTGCGCCTGATTCAGCTCTACGATCTCCTGGGCCAGATTCAGCAAAAAGCATTCGATGTATTGAGTGACGACGACAACGTTCCGCTGGACAGCTTGCTGGCCGCCATTTCCCGCTTCTCGTTGCAGACCAGCGCCCGCAACCAGTGGTTTGGTACGGTGACGGCGCGCGATAATCTCCAGGTACAGCAGCATGTTGAGATCCTGCTTGCCGATGGTGTCACCCGTCTGAAAGCGGCGATAACGGCCCAGAGCGCAGAGCGCCTTGATCTGGATGAAGGTAAAGAGGTGCTGGTGTTGCTGAAAGCACCCTGGGTCAATATCACACGCGACCCGGACAAGGCAAAGGCGGCTGATAACCAGCTGCGGGGCACCATCAGCCATATCGAACGCGGCAAGGAGCAGTGCGAAGTGCTGATGCCCCTGGCAGACGGACAGGCGCTTTGCGCCACGGTCCCGCTCAGCGAGGCGAACGCTTTAGAAGAAGGTGCTGTCGTCACCGCATATTTCAACGCGGACCGTGTGATTATCGCCACATTGTGCTGAGCGCATTGACAATCGTGACGACAGTGCGTATCCCTGATATCTATTGCTGCAAAAAATGGGATACATCATGTCATCATTGCATATTTCGCAAGGTACGTTTCGTCTTAGCGATACCCGAACGCTGACGATTGCCGATCTGACAATACGCGCGGGTGAAAGCTGGGCGTTTGTCGGCACTAACGGCAGCGGTAAATCCGCGCTGGCCCGCGCGCTGGCCGGAGAGCTTACCCTTCTCAAAGGCGAATGCCGGAGCGATTTCACGCGCCTGACGCGCCTGTCCTTTGAACAGCTGCAGAAGCTGGTCAGCGACGAGTGGCAGCGCAACAATACCGATTTACTCAGTCCTGGCGAAGAAGATACCGGCCGCACGGCGGCGGAAATTATTCAGGATGAGGTGAAAGATCCCGCCCGCTGTCAGCATCTGGCGGAACAGTTTGGCATTTCCGCGCTGCTGAACCGGCGCTTTAAGTACCTCTCTACCGGCGAGACGCGGAAAACGCTGCTGTGCCAGGCGCTCATGAGCCAGCCGGAGCTGCTGATTCTGGATGAGCCCTTTGACGGGCTGGATGTCCACTCCCGCGCCCAGCTGGCTGCCATGCTGGACTCTCTGAATCAGGAAGGCTATACGATCGTACTGGTGCTGAACCGCTTCGATGAAATTCCTGACTTCGTGCAAAACGCGGGCGTGCTGGCAGACTGTAGCCTGATCGAAACCGGAGAAAAATCCGCGCTGCTCCGACAGGCGCTGATTGCCCAGCTTGCGCACAGCGAAAAGCTGGCGGGCATTGCGCTGCCGGATCCCGACGCGCCGGCAGCACGCCACGGTCTCGACCCCAGGCAGCCGCTTATCGTCCTGCGCGATGGCGTAGTCTCCTATGACGAACGACCGATCCTGAATCACCTCAGCTGGACGGTTAATCCTGGCGAACATTGGCAGATTGTCGGTCCCAACGGCGCGGGGAAATCCACGCTGCTGAGCCTGATAACCGGCGATCACCCGCAGGGCTACAGTAACGATCTGACGCTGTTTGGCCGCCGTCGCGGCAGCGGCGAAACCATCTGGGATATCAAAAAGCACATTGGCTACGTTAGCAGCAGCCTGCATCTGGATTACCGGGTCAGTACCACGGTACGCAACGCGATCCTTTCCGGGTATTTTGATTCCATCGGCATTTATCAGGCGGTGTCAGATAAACAGCACAAGCTGGCCCAGCAGTGGCTGGATATTCTGGGGATGGATAACCGGGTGGCTGACGCGCCGTTTCATAGCCTGTCGTGGGGGCAGCAGCGCCTGGCACTGATCGTTCGCGCGCTGGTAAAACACCCTACGCTCCTGATCCTCGACGAGCCGCTGCAGGGGCTGGATCCGCTTAACCGACAGCTGGTCCGCCGCTTTGTGGACGTGCTGATTAGCGAAGGTGAAACGCAGCTGCTGTTCGTTTCACACCATGCCGAAGATGCCCCCTCCTGCATCACCCACCGCCTCGAGTTTGTCGCGGACGGCGAGGGTTATCGCTACCTTCTCAGCAACGTAGATTAACCGCGGAGGGCACCGCCCTCCTCTTTTCAGATAACTTGCATCAATACATCGCTATCTCTTTGATCTAGAATGCTCTACGTCATCGAAAAAGCGGGTGTGAAAACGAGTGTAAACGATTCCACTATTTTATCCCATGTCACACTTTTCGCGTCTCTGTTATGCTATGGTTATTACATACCATAGGCCCAATGGAGCGAATTATGCGAGTTCTGGTAACAGGTGGTAGCGGTTACATCGGAAGTCATACCTGTGTGCAGCTGCTGCAAAATGGTCACGATGTGATCATCCTCGACAACCTGTGCAATAGTAAGCGCAGCGTGCTGCCGGTGATTGAACGTCTTGGCGGTAAACAGCCGACTTTCGTTGAAGGCGACATCCGCAACGAAGCGCTGATGACCGAGATCCTTCACGACCACGCCATCGAAGCGGTGATCCACTTCGCGGGGCTGAAAGCGGTCGGTGAGTCCGTTGCGAAACCGCTTGAGTATTACGACAACAACGTCAACGGTACCCTGCGTCTGATCTCCGCCATGCGCGCGGCAAACGTCAAAAACTTTATCTTTAGCTCCTCCGCCACCGTCTATGGCGATCAGCCAAAAATTCCTTACGTTGAAAGCTTCCCGACCGGTACGCCGCAAAGCCCGTACGGTAAAAGCAAGCTGATGGTAGAGCAGATCCTGACCGACCTGCAAAAAGCCCAGCCGGAGTGGAGCATCGCATTGCTGCGCTACTTCAACCCGGTCGGCGCCCATCCGTCTGGCGATATGGGTGAAGATCCGCAGGGCATTCCGAACAACCTGATGCCGTACATCGCCCAGGTGGCGGTAGGCCGTCGCGAGTCGCTGGCCATTTTTGGCAATGACTACCCTACCGAAGACGGCACCGGCGTGCGTGACTATATCCACGTGATGGATTTAGCAGACGGCCACGTTGCAGCCATGCAGCAGCTGGCTGACAAACCGGGCGTGCATATTTATAACCTCGGTGCCGGGGTCGGCAGCAGCGTGCTGGACGTGGTTAACGCCTTCAGCAAAGCCTGCGGTAAGCCGGTGAACTACCACTTCGCTCCGCGTCGTGATGGCGACCTGCCTGCTTACTGGGCCGATGCCACCAAAGCCGATAAAGAACTTAACTGGCGTGTCACCCGCACGCTTGATGAAATGGCACAGGATACCTGGCACTGGCAGTCACGCCACCCGCAGGGTTATCCGGACTAAGGATCCGTCATGACTTCGTTTAATCCCGTCGATCATCCGCATCGTCGTTTTAACCCGCTAAGCGGGCAATGGATTTTGGTCTCTCCGCATCGCGCCAAGCGTCCCTGGCAGGGGGCGCAGGAGACGCCTGCAAAACAGACCCTGCCGCAGCACGACCCGGATTGCTTCCTCTGTCCGGGCAACACGCGCGTGACCGGGGATAAAAACCCGGACTACAAAGGCACCTTCGTGTTTACCAACGATTTTGCCGCCCTGATGACCGACACCCCGGATGCCCCCGCGAGCCACGACCCGCTGATGCGCTGCGAAAGCGCGCGCGGTACCAGCCGCGTGATCTGCTTCTCGCCCGATCACAGCAAAACGCTGCCGGAGCTGAGCGTGGACGCGCTGAAAGAGGTGGTCAGCACCTGGCAGGCGCAAACCGCTGAGCTGGGGCAGAGCTATCCGTGGGTGCAGGTGTTCGAAAACAAAGGCGCGGCGATGGGCTGCTCTAACCCGCATCCGCACGGCCAGATCTGGGCGAACAGCTTCCTGCCCAACGAAGCCGAGCGTGAAGACCGTCTGCAGAAGGACTATTTCGTAGAAAACGGCTCACCCATGCTGGTGGACTACACCCAGCGCGAGCTGGCCGACGGCAGCCGTACCGTAGTGGAAACCGAACACTGGCTGGCGGTCGTGCCTTACTGGGCCGCCTGGCCGTTTGAGACGCTGCTGCTGCCGAAAGCGCACGTTCAGCGCATTACCGATCTCAGCGACGCGCAGCGCGACGACCTGGCGCTGGCGCTGAAAAAGCTGACCAGCCGTTACGACAACCTGTTCCAGTGCTCCTTCCCGTACTCCATGGGCTGGCACGGCGCGCCGTTTAACGGCGAAGATAATCAGCACTGGCAGCTGCACGCCCATTTCTATCCGCCGCTGCTGCGCTCTGCAACGGTGCGTAAATTTATGGTGGGCTATGAAATGCTGGCGGAAACCCAGCGTGACCTGACGGCGGAACAGGCGGCAGAGCGTCTGCGTGCCGTCAGCGACGTCCACTATCGCGAATCAGGAGTCTAAAAATGAGTCTGAAAGATAAAACACAATCCCTGTTTGCTGAGAAATTTGGCTACCCTGCCACCCACGTAATTCAGGCGCCTGGTCGCGTCAACCTGATCGGTGAACACACCGACTACAACGACGGCTTCGTGCTGCCGTGCGCCATCGATTACCAGACGGTTATCAGCTGTGCGAAGCGCGATGACCGCCAGGTTCGCGTGATTGCGGCGGATTACGGTAATGAGACGGACGAGTTTTCCCTTGATGCCCCGATTGTGACGCACGACAGCCAGCAGTGGTCTAACTACGTGCGCGGCGTGGTGAAGCATCTGCAGAAGCGCAACAAGAACTTCGGCGGCGCCGATTTAGTCATCAGCGGCAACGTGCCGCAGGGTGCGGGCTTAAGCTCGTCGGCCTCGCTCGAAGTGGCCGTGGGAACCGTCTTCCAGCAGCTGTATCATCTGCCGCTGGACGGGGCGCAAATTGCCCTGAACGGTCAGGAAGCGGAAAACCAGTTCGTGGGCTGCAACTGCGGCATCATGGACCAGCTGATCTCCGCGCTAGGCAAAAAAGAGCATGCTTTACTGATCGACTGCCGCTCGCTTGGCACCAAAGCCGTTCCCCTGCCAAAAAGCGCGGCCGTCGTGATTATCAACAGTAACTTTAAACGCACGCTGGTGGGCAGCGAGTACAACACCCGCCGCGAACAGTGCGAAACCGGCGCGCGCTTCTTCCAGCAGCCTGCCCTGCGCGACGTGACGCTCGATGAATTTAACAAAGTGGCGCACGAGCTGGATCCTGTCGTCGCCAGACGCGTGCGTCACGTGCTGACCGAAAATGCCCGTACCGTTGAAGCCGCCTCCGCGCTGGCGAAAGGTGACCTGAAGCGCATGGGTGAGCTGATGGCGGAATCTCACGCCTCCATGCGCGATGATTTTGAAATCACCGTGCCGCAGATCGACACCCTGGTGGACATCGTCAAAGCGGTTATTGGCGATAAAGGCGGCGTGCGCATGACGGGCGGCGGCTTTGGCGGCTGCATCGTCGCGCTGGTGCCGGAAGAGCTGGTCCCTGCCGTCCAGGACGCCGTGGCGAAGCAGTACGAAGCGCAAACGGGCATCAAAGAAACGTTCTATGTATGTAAAGCATCACAAGGAGCCGGACAGTGCTAAACGAAACACCTACCCTCGCACCGGATGGTCTGCCGTATCGCCTGTTAACCCTGCGCAACAGCGCGGGGATGGTGGTTACGCTGATGGACTGGGGTGCGACCCTGCTTTCTGCCCGCGTACCGATGCCGGACGGCAGCGTGCGCGAAACCCTGCTGGGCTGCGCCTCACCCGAGCAGTACGTTAATCAGTCTGCCTATCTGGGCGCGTCCGTCGGGCGCTATGCCAACCGCATCGCGAAGAGCCGTTTTGAGCTCGACGGCGTGCAGTACCCGCTGCTGCCAAGCCAGGGCGAGAACCAGCTTCACGGCGGTCCGGACGGGTTTGATAAACGCCGCTGGAAAATAGTTCGTCAAAACGACGGCGAAGTGCTGTTCTCGCTGGATTCGCTTGATGGCGATCAGGGCTTCCCGGGGAACCTTACCGCGTCCGCGCGCTTTACACTGACGGACGACAACCGTATCGCTATTGAATACCGTGCGACGGTCGATAAGCCGTGTCCGGTTAACCTGACTAACCATGCCTACTTCAATCTCGACGGCAACCAGTGCGACGTGCGTAACCACAAGCTGCAGATCCTGGCGGACGCGTATCTGCCGGTTGACGAGATGGGCATTCCGTATCAGGGCCTGAAAGACGTGAGCGGGACCAGCTTTGATTTCCGCAGCGCGAAAGTTATCGCCCAGGATTTCCTGAGCGATGACGATCAGCGCAAGGTGAAAGGCTACGATCACGCGTTCCTGCTGCACGCCAAAGGTGATGTGAAGCAGCCTGCCGCGCAGGTCTGGTCCAGCGATGAGAAACTGCAGATGACGGTGTATACCACCGCCCCTGCCCTGCAATTCTACTCGGGCAACTACCTCGGCGGCACGACGGCGCGCGAACACAATGAGTACAGCGACTGGCAAGGACTTGCGCTTGAGAGCGAGTTCCTGCCGGACAGCCCCAATCATCAGGAATGGCCGCAGCCGGACTGCGTGCTGCGCCCCGGTGAAGAGTACATTAGCGTGACGGAATACCATTTTATTCCGGAATGATTTCCAGCCCTCCCATCGGAGGGCTTTTTTCTGCGCGTCTTGCTGAAAATAGCGCCGATCGCTGACAAAATCCTAACCCTGGATTCACAAGCATCTTACACTCAGAGACTATTTTCGCTATGGTTAGGGTTAAGCGTTGCTGCTGGCACGGCCACAGCAATATAATGAGAATTGTTATCATTCTAAAAATGCTTGAGGAGTAAGAGATGGCTATTACTAAGCTGGTCCTGGTGCGTCACGGCGAAAGCCAGTGGAACAACGAAAACCGCTTTACCGGTTGGTACGACGTTGATCTGTCCGAGAAAGGCGTAAGCGAAGCAAAAGCAGCAGGTAAACTGCTGAAGGAAGAAGGCTTCAGCTTTGATTTTGCTTACACCTCTGTGCTGAAACGTGCCATCCACACTCTGTGGAACGTGCTGGACGAACTGGATCAGGCCTGGCTGCCGGTTGAGAAATCCTGGAAACTGAACGAGCGTCACTACGGTGCGCTGCAGGGTCTGAACAAAGCGGAAACCGCTGAGAAATACGGCGACGAGCAGGTTAAACAGTGGCGTCGCGGCTTCGCGGTCACCCCACCAGAGCTGACCAAAGATGACGAGCGCTATCCGGGCCACGACCCGCGCTACGCGAAACTGACCGACGCTGAGCTGCCAACTACCGAGAGCCTGGCGCTGACCATCGACCGCGTTGTGCCTTACTGGAACGAAACCATTCTGCCACGCCTGAAAAGCGGTGAGCGCGTGATCATCGCTGCTCACGGTAACTCCCTGCGCGCGCTGGTGAAATACCTGGACAACATGGGCGAAGACGAGATCCTCGAACTGAACATCCCAACTGGCGTACCGCTGGTATATGAGTTCGACGAAAACTTCAAGCCAATCAAACATTACTACCTGGGTAACGCGGACGAGATCGCAGCGAAAGCAGCGGCTGTCGCGAACCAGGGTAAAGCGAAGTAATTTTCGCCAGACGTAAAAAAAGCGCGGAGCCTTCCGCGCTTTTTTATTTGTGCATGAGGACTCAGCCGCGGCGCGCTTTTACCGCATTCGCCAGCTGACGCAGGATGGCATCGGTATCGTCCCAGCCAATGCAGGCATCGGTGACGCTTTTGCCATACACCAGCGGCTCGCTGCCTTCCAGGTTCTGGTTACCTTCAACCAGATGGCTTTCGATCATCACCCCAATTACCGCCTTCTCACCGTTGGCGATCTGCTGACAGACGTCTGCCCCCACTTCCATCTGCTTTTTGAACTGCTTGCTGGAGTTGGCGTGGCTGAAGTCGATCATCACCTGCGGTGGCAGCCCGGCTTTTTCCAGCCCGGCCTTCACCTCTGCCACGTGTTTTGCACTGTAGTTTGGCTCTTTACCGCCGCGCAGAATGATGTGGCAATCACCGTTACCGCTGGTGTTGACGATGGCGGAGTGACCCCATTTGGTCACGGACAGGAAGCAGTGCGGCGCACCCGCGGCGTTGATGGCATCGATAGCCACTTTGATGGTGCCATCAGTACCGTTTTTGAAGCCCACCGGACATGAGAGACCGGAAGCCAGCTCGCGGTGAACCTGAGATTCAGTGGTACGGGCACCAATGGCACCCCAGCTCATCAGGTCTGCCAGGTATTGTGGCGTAATCATATCCAGGAACTCGCCGGCAGCAGGCAGGCCGCTGTCGTTGATCTCCAGCAGCAGCTTGCGCGCAATGCGCAGGCCGTCGTTGATCTGGAAGCTGTTATCCATGTGCGGATCGTTAATCAGCCCTTTCCAGCCCACGGTCGTGCGCGGTTTTTCAAAATAGACGCGCATGACGATTTCCAGCTCATCCTTTAACTCTTCACGCAGGGTGAGCAGACGCGCCGCATACTCTTTCGCAGCGGCAGGATCGTGAATGGAGCACGGGCCAATCACCACCAGAAGACGATCGTCATTACCTTTCAGGATCTTGTGGATCGCTTTACGAGCATGAGAAACCGTATTTGCGGCATTTTCAGTGGCGGGGAATTTCTCAAGGAGTGCTACAGGAGGTAATAACTCATTGATCTCTTTGATGCGTAAATCGTCGTTCTGATAATTCATCTTCTTTCCAGCTCTGCCATATCTTTAGTAATGAAAGCAATCCTTTCAATCTATCTTGTCGACCAGGAAGTGTAAACACGGTTTTACACTTCACGCAGATAATTCCTGGAATTCGCCTAAAAATCGCCACAAAATAGCGAAAAATGAGATCTAACCTAAGCTTTTTAACTGTAACAACCATTTTTAAACGCTTAAACGCGATTCCCTACTGACGTAAGTCCGTAAGGCGGAATCTTTCGCCTCTAAAAAGATGCACTGTTGGAGAATGTTATCCAGCGTAACGACAAGAACAGGAGCACCATCATGAAAATGACAAAACTGACCACCCTCTTCCTGACTGCCACACTCACCCTTGCCAGCGGCAGCGTCCTGGCCGCAGAAACGGGGGCTTCAGACAGCAACGGTGATGCCAATGCGGCAGCAGCGGCAGGCCAGGTTGCGCCTGATGCGAAACAGAATATCGCCCCGAATAATGTCGATAACAGCCAGATCAATACCGGCAATACCAACACCGGCGGTACTATGCTGCATCCGAACGGTAGTGCTTCCGACACCATGAATCATGACAACATGAGCTCGAATGAGGTTCATAAGAACTCGATGTGCAAGGACGGCAAATGTCCCGATCCGAACGACAAAGTGGGTAACGACGCCAATACCAAAACTGATGGCACAACCCAGTAATTCCTGATGCTTCAAATGTGAAAGGAGAGCCCAGGCTCTCCTTTCTTTTTGGAGTAACCTGTTAAAAACGCTACACTAAAATAATAACGAATCAGGAAAGCAGACATGGCGCACACCCACTCACACCCATCTTCTCCCGGCAACGACAATGCAAAACGACTTATGCTGGCCTTTGGCGTTACGGCCACGTTTATGGTTATCGAGGTCATTGGCGGCCTGGTTTCCGGCTCGCTGGCGCTGCTGGCTGATGCCGGACATATGCTGACCGATGCCGCAGCGCTGCTTTTCGCCCTGCTGGCGGTGCAGTTTGCTCGCCGCCCACCCAACGCGCGTCATACCTTCGGCTGGCTGAGGCTGACCACCCTTGCCGCGTTTGTTAACGCCATCGCGCTGGTGGTTATTACTGTTCTTATCGTCTGGGAGGCCGTACAGCGTTTCAGGCACCCGCAGCCCATCGCCGGGACGACAATGATGGTGATTGCCGTGGCGGGGTTGCTGGCAAATATTCTGGCGTTCTGGATTTTGCATCGCGGCAGCGGGGAAAAGAACCTCAACGTTCGCGCTGCGGCTCTGCATGTGCTGGGGGATTTGCTCGGCTCAGTAGGGGCGATTGTCGCCGCGCTGGTGATCCTCTATACCGGCTGGACGCCTGTCGACTCCATTCTCTCCGTGCTGGTATCGTGTCTGGTCTTGCGCAGCGCCTGGCGGCTACTGAAGGAGAGCGTCAATGAACTGCTGGAAGGGGCGCCGGCATCAATGGACATTGACGAGCTGAAACGAAACCTGCGCCGTACTGTCCCGGAAGTGCGTAACGTTCATCACGTGCACGTCTGGCTGGTAGGCGAGAAGCCGGTCATGACGCTGCACGTCCAGGTCATCCCGCCCCATGACCACGACGCGCTGCTTGAACGCATCCAGCACTTTCTTGAACATCACTATGAGATAGGTCACGCCACCATCCAGATGGAGTATCAGCCCTGTAGCGGGCCGGACTGCCACCTTAACGAGGCGCAGCCCGACCATTCACATCATCACCACTAGCTTGAAAGCGCGTGTGAGCCACGCTCACGCGCGCTCTTGATCCACATCCGGCTGCCGTTCAGGGCAATGAAGGTCAGCAGCAGATACTCCAGCGACATGGCATAGACGCCCTGAAGGGCAAAAATCACCACGCTGATGACGTTGATGATGACCCACAGCAGCCAGTTCTCAACGTATTTACGGGTCATCAGGACCATCGCCGCGATCGACAGCACCATCATGCAGGAATCCCAGAACGGGAAGGCATCCGGCTGAAGCTCCGGCATCGTCACGTTGAGGCCAATCGCGGACATGACCGAAACGGCAACGCGGGTCAGGAACGCAAACACCGGGTTGATGTAGACGGTCATCAAACCAATGGCGACGACGCAGGCGACAAACCAGGCGATGGCTTTCGGTAAGGGCAGCCAGCGGATCTGCAGCTCCGCCTCCTGCTGGCTGTTCTGCCGGGACCAGGCGTACCAGCCGTAAATATTGGCGGCGAAGAAAAACAGCTGTAAAAGCAGGCTGGCGTACAGCTGGATCTGGAAGAAGATAATCGCAAACAGCGTGACGTTAATCAGCCCGAACGCGTAGTTGCTGATCTTCTCCAGGCTTGCCAGCCAGATACACAGCAACCCCGCCAGCGTGCCTACGGCTTCAATCCATGACAGGTCATAGCCACCTGCACCAATCGGTATATGAACCAGAATGTTTTGCGTGCTAAAAAAATCCATCTTTTCCCCAGTGCGTTTTTGAATTAAGTACGTAGTGTAGCCGCAAAATCCAGCATGCGGTTAAGCGGAATTAACGCACCGTCACGCAGAGCGGCGTCCACATGAATTTCATGCGCTGCACCGCCTGTCTCGAGCCCTTCGGCAATGGCCTTCAGGCCGTTCATCGCCATCCACGGGCAATGCGCGCAGCTGCGGCACGTCGCACCCTCACCTGCCGTTGGTGCTTCCAGCAGCTCTTTCTCCGGTACGGCCTGCTGCATCTTATAGAAGATACCGCGATCGGTCGCGACGATGAGCTGCTTGTGCGGCAGCGTCCTGGCCGCGTTGATAAGCTGGCTGGTTGAGCCAACCGCATCGGCCATATCAACAATCGACTGCGGTGATTCAGGATGAACAAGAATGGCCGCGTCAGGATAAAGCGCCTTCATACGAGACAGCGCCTGGGTCTTGAATTCGTCGTGCACAATGCAGGCGCCCTGCCAGCAGAGAACGTCAGCGCCGGTCTGCTTCTGAACGTAATTGCCAAGATGGCGGTCAGGGGCCCAGATAATTTTCTCACCCAGGCTGTCCAGATGCTCAATCAGCTCAACGGCGATGCTCGACGTAACCACCCAGTCTGCGCGCGCTTTTACCGCCGCAGAGGTGTTGGCGTAAACAACCACGGTCCGGTCAGGATGGGCGTCGCAGAAGGCGGTGAATTCGTCAATCGGGCAGCCGAGATCGAGCGAACACTCCGCATTGAGCGTCGGCATCAAAATGGTTTTTTCCGGGCTGAGGATCTTTGCCGTTTCGCCCATAAAACGCACGCCTGCAACCAGCAGCGTGGAAGCGGGATGTTTTGCACCGAAGCGGGCCATCTCCAGTGAATCAGAAATACAGCCCCCGGTCTCTTCCGCCAGCTGCTGGATTTCCGGATCGGTGTAGTAATGGGCCACCATCACCGCATCGCGCTCTTTGAGAAGCCGTTTGATCTTCTCGCGGTAGAATTGTTTTTCATCCTGGCTTAATGGCACAGGCTTTGGCGGAAACGGATAGATTGCGGCTTCAGGATCGAACATCACGCTCATTATGGCTTCTCGTTTTACTGGCTTAACAATATTGCCTTTCTTTTGCCTGACAAAGCAAAACGCAGGGCAATTGTGTTTTATATACTAAACAAGATAGCGAATCTGGAGTGAAAAGTCACCGGGAATAGATGGGCGGAGCATTTGTTGTACGGCAGATAGCAAAAAGGCGCCTTTAGGGCGCCTTTCTACACTGGTGGGTCGTGCAGGATGACTCGCTTCGCTCGCCCTTCGGGCCGTCGCCGTAAACGGCTCCGGTGCCTCACTACGTTCGGCTCGAACCTGCTGCAGGTTCGAATCATCCAAATCGCAGATAGCAAAAAAGCGCCTTTAGGGCGCTTTTTTACATTGGTGGGTCGTGCAGGATTCGAACCTGCGACCAATTGATTAAAAGTCAACTGCTCTACCAACTGAGCTAACGACCCCTTGCGGGATGTACTGCAAATTTATTCAGGCTGGTGGGTCGTGCAGGATTCGAACCTGCGACCAATTGATTAAAAGTCAACTGCTCTACCAACTGAGCTAACGACCCATTCGGGTGTTGCCTGAATTATCACTCGGCACCAATAAAATTGGTGGGTCGTGCAGGATTCGAACCTGCGACCAATTGATTAAAAGTCAACTGCTCTACCAACTGAGCTAACGACCCGAGTGGTGGGTGATGACGGGCTCGAACCGCCGACCCCCTCCGTGTAAAGGAGATGCTCTACCAACTGAGCTAATCACCCACTCTGTACTGCCGGAACTGCGTTAAGTGGTGGGTCGTGCAGGATGACTCGGCTTCGCCTCGCCCTACGGGCCGTTGCTGACGCAACGTTATCCTTCACGTTTTACTACTAATTCCACCTGACTTAGTGGTGGGTCGTGCAGGATTCGAACCTGCGACCAATTGATTAAAAGTCAACTGCTCTACCAACTGAGCTAACGACCCACTTTTATGCTGCTTTCACGTTGTTTGATATCCCGTGGCAACGGCGGCATATATTACTGATTTAAGAATTCTGCGCAACAAAAATTTCGATGAAGATCACTTAACTGCTTAGTAATCATGCTGCACGACCAGAAATAACGCGATTTCTGGTCATGCGATAATCATCCCATCGAATTCAGGCGTTTTTGCGCCTGCTTAGCACCTTCGGTGCCCGGGAATTTTGCGACCACCTGCTGATAAACCGCTTTGGCTTTCGCCGTGTCGCCTTTGTCCTGCATGATCACGCCAACCTTAAACATCGCATCTGGCGCTTTCGGCGATTTCGGGTAATTTTTTACCACGGAGGCAAAATAAAACGCCGCATCGTCCTTTTTACCCTTGTTGTAATTCAACTGACCGAGCCAGTAATTCGCATTTGGCTGATAGGTTGAGTCAGGGTATTTCTTGATAAAGTTCTGAAACGCAGCGAGCGCGTCATCCTGACGAGATTTATCCTGCACCAGGGCAATGGCCGCATTGTAATCCGTATTCGCGTCACCGCTCTGTACAGGCGCTCCTGTTGAGGCTGAAGCATCAGCAGACGGCGCAGGCGCTGAGGTTGCCGCGCCGCTTTGATCGCCCGCTGCGGGTTGTGCTGCTGCACCGCCGCTGCTGAGGCTATCTATCTGCAATAAAATTTGCTTCTGACGTTCCACAACCTGGTTAAGCTGATACTGACTTTCCTGAATCTGACCGCGGAGAGAGTCAATATCGTTTTGGTTATCGGAAAGTTGCTGCTGGAGTTGGGTTAAAAGCTGACTGTGAGCGTTAGAAATACGCTCGAGCTGAGTGACCCGGTCTTCTACCGAGCCTGAGCCGACACTACTGATTGGTGCCTGAGCAAAAGCGGCCCAGGGGGCCGCTATTCCAACCAGTAACGACAGACTCAACAGATGATGTCTGAAGTTACTGCTCATGCAATTCTCTTAGTAAACCAGTACGGCACGACGGTTTTTGGAGTAAGCCGCTTCGTCGTGACCCAGTACTGCAGGTTTTTCTTTACCGTAAGAAACGATGGAGATCTGGTCAGCAGAAACGCCTTTACCCTGCAGGTACATCTTAACGGCGTTAGCACGACGTTCGCCCAGGGAGATGTTGTACTCTGGAGTACCACGTTCGTCCGCGTGACCTTCTACGGTGACTTTGTAAGATGGGTTGCTACGCAGGAAGTTAGCGTGAGCATCCAGCATCGCAGCGAAGTCAGAACGGATGTCGTATTTATCCAGATCGAAGTAAACGATGTTGTTCTGCTGCAGCTGCTGCATCTGAAGACGCGCTTGCTCTTCAGAAGACATGTTGCCATTGCCGTTCGCGTCCATACCGGTACCGGCACCCATCATGCCTTCGCCGCTCTGGTCATTGCTGGCGTTCTTGTTAGAAGAACACGCTGCGATTGCCATTACAGGCAGAGCGATCATCAGCCCCTTCAGCACTTTGTTCAGTTGCATTTCTATGATTCCTTTAGTAATCAATTAATTATTATTTACAGATACGGCGACCAGGCAGGTGATTTTACCTGTCCATCAGTGGCCGGAATACGCGCTTTGAAACGCCCATCTGTAGAAACCAGATTCAGCACAGATCCCATCCCCTGAGAAGAGCTGTAGATTACCATAGTGCCGTTAGGTGCCAGACTTGGCGTTTCATCCAGGAACGTTGACGACAGAACTTGAACGCCACCCGCTACCAGATCTTGTTTGGCAATGTGCTGCTGCCCACCGTTGGAGCTGACCATTACCATGAATTTACCGTCGCTGCTCACGTCTGCGTTCTGGTTCTGAGAGCCTTCCCAGGTGATACGCTGCGGAGCACCGCCGTTAATGTTCACTTTATAGATTTGTGGACGGCCTGCCTGGTCAGAGGTAAACGCCAGGTTTTGGCTGTCCGGGAACCATGATGGTTCAGTATTGTTGCTGCGACCGTCGGTCACCTGACGGATCTGGCCGGAGCCAATGTCCATCACGTACAGGTTCAGGCTACCGGTTTTAGAAAGCGCAAACGCCAGTTTAGACCCATCTGGTGAGAAGGAAGGCGCACCGTTGTGACGTGGGAACGACGCTACCTGACGCACCGCACCGTTAGCCAGCGTCTGGATAACCAGCGCAGAACGACCACTTTCGAAGGTCACATACGCCAGTTTGGACCCGTCCGGAGACCAGGCTGGAGACATTAGCGGCTGTGAAGAGCGTTTCACCAGGAACTGGTTGTAACCGTCGTAGTCAGATACGCGCAGCTCGTACGGGAACTGACCGCCGTTGGTCTGTACCACATATGCGATACGGGTACGGAACGCACCTTTAATACCGGTCAGCTTTTCGAATACCGCGTCGCTGGCCGCGTGTGCCGCGTAGCGCAGGTACTGTTTAGTGACCTTGTAAGAGTTCTGTGCCAGAACGGTACCCGGTGCACCGCCGGTATCTACCAGCTGCCAGGCCACGTTGTAAGAACCGTCCGGGTTAGGCGTAACCTGCCCCACCACCACGGCATCGATACCCAGCGCAGACCATGCAGCAGGCTGGACTTCCTGCGCACTGCCCGGCTGCTGCGGCAGACGAGAACGATCTAACGGGTTGAATTTACCGCTGTTACGCAGGTCAGCCGCCACGATACCACCGGCATCTTCAGGTGCAGCGCCAGGACCGGCCCACTGGAACGGAACAACACCGATTGGGCGTGCCGAGTCCACCCCCTGGGTGATCTCGATACGTACTTCTGCGTGCAGGACTGCTGCCCACAGCATTAAAAAACTAAATGCTACACGTAATGCCTGCTTCATCATATCTCCCTTATCCGGGTAACCTTACCCACGATAATTTAGCAGAATGTTAACAAACTCAAATAGACAAAACTACCCGAACCCTGTGACTAAACCTGGTCTATTTTTCCCCGTTTGCACGGGGAAAATGTAACTTAAGGTTTGAAGTCCAGCGGCGCATTTTTGAAGACTTCGTAGACTGCCTGAGAAGGCGGTTTAGGCATCTTCGCCTGACGCGCTGCAGCCAGAGCCGCAGTACATAAAGCCGGGTCGCCACCTTCAGACTTAATATCAAGCAGCATGCCGTCCGGAGCCAGTTTTATACGCAGCGTACACGTTTTACCGGCATAGGAAGACGCATCATAGAACCGGCTTTCAATCGCCGATTTAATCTGCGCGGCATAGCCGTTGATTTCAGCCCCTGTCGCACCGTTACTCTTAGTGTTACCACTTCCGGTCGGCGCTGCGTTGTTTCCTTTCGCGCCACCGCCCGTTTTCGGTGCATTCTTACCGGAGCTTAAATCCCCCAGCAGATCGTCAACCCCTGCGGCGGCCGCGGCTTTTTCAGCGGCAGCAGCCTTTTTAGCAGCCGCTTTTTCAGCAGCTGCTTTCTTATCGGCAGCGGCCTTCTCAGCTGCAGCTTTTTTATCAGCAGCGGCTTTTTCAGCGGCGGCAGCTTTTTCGGCAGCAGCCTTCTCAGCCGCAGCGGCTTTCTTCGCAGCCTCGGCAGCCGCTTTCTTCTCTGCGTCCTGAGCGGCTTTCTTCGCGGCTTCGGCTTCAGCTTTCTTCTGTGCGTCAGCAGCGGCTTTCTTCGCGGCTTCCGCTTCGGCTTTCTTCTGGGCATCCGCAGCGGCTTTCTTCGCGGCTTCGGCCTCAGCTTTCTTCTGGGCATCGGCAGCCGCTTTCTTCGCCGCTTCTGCCGCTAATTTTGCCTGGGCATCAGCCTGCGCTTTGGCATCCGCTGCGGCTTTTGCTGCCGCCTCTTCCGCCTGCTTTTGCTGTTCCTGCGCTTTCTTCGCGGCCTCTTCGGCTTGCTTCTGCTGTTCCGCCTGCGCTTTCGCGGCTTCCTGCGCCTGCAAACGTTCTTTCTCAAGCTGCTTCAAACGCTCCTGCTCGGCGGCCTGCTTCTCACGCAGCTCTTCCGCCTGCTGTTGCGCCTGTTTTTCACGCTGCTCTTCAGCCCGTTTGGCACTCGCCTTCTGCTGTTGTTCGCGATTATAGTTTTGCACTACCGCACCGGGATCCACCATTACGGCGTCAATGGAAGACCCTCCACCGCCGCCTGCTGATGCATCAATATGCTCGTCGAACGAACTCCAGATCAGCGCTGCAAAAAGAATAACGTGCAGCACTGCGGAGACGATTATCGCTCGCTTAAGCTTGTCGTTCTGTTCGGTTGCCTTTGACACTATCGGTTCCCAAAAACTACGCGGATGATCAAATAGGTTGAGTCATTAAGCCAACTGACTTAACACCCGCACTATGTAGCAAGTTCAGCGCTTTAATAATTTCATCGTAGGGTACGTCTTTCGCGCCACCGATTAAGAAGACCGTTTTCGGATTTGACTCCAGGCGACGCTGCGCTTCGGCAATAACCTGCTCAGGTGGCAGTTGATCCATACGATCTTTCTCTACCACTACGCTGTACTGCCCTACGCCGGAAACTTCAATGATGACCGGAGGATCGTCATTGGTGCTCACCGCCTGTGATTCTGTCGCATCCGGCAGATCGACTTCCACACTCTGGGTAATGATGGGCGCTGTTGCCATGAAGATCAGCAGCAGTACCAGCAGAACGTCCAGCAGTGGCACGATATTGATTTCGGACTTGAGCTCGCGACGACCTCGTCCACGCGATCTGGCCATGGTTTACCCCTTGTTGCTCTCGGTGCTGGTAAACGCCTGACGGTGCAGAATCGCGGTGAACTCTTCCATAAAGTTGTCGTAGTTCAGTTCCAGTTTGTTCACGCGCTGGTTCAGACGGTTGTAAGCCATTACCGCCGGAATTGCCGCAAACAGACCGATAGCGGTCGCAATCAGTGCTTCAGCGATACCCGGTGCAACCATCTGCAACGTCGCCTGCTTCACCGCGCCCAGCGCGATAAAGGCGTGCATGATCCCCCACACGGTACCAAACAGACCGATATACGGGCTGATAGAACCCACGGTACCGAGGAAAGGAATGTGCGTTTCAAGATTTTCCAGCTCGCGGTTCATGGAGATACGCATCGCACGCGATGCCCCTTCCACGACGGCTTCCGGCGCATGATTGTTTGCCCGATGCAGACGAGCGAACTCTTTGAATCCGCTGTAGAAAATTTGTTCGGAGCCGGTCAGGTTTTCACGGCGTCCCTGGCTTTCCTGATACAGGCGAGAAAGTTCAATACCCGACCAGAACTTATCTTCAAATGCTTCCGCTTCACGGCCAGCAGCATTGAGGATACGCGTTCTCTGGATGATGATGGCCCAGGATGCGATTGAAAAACCAATCAAAATCAACATGATAAGTTTAACCAGAAGGCTTGCCTTCAGGAACAAATCAAGGATATTCATGTCAGTCACTGCTTAAACTCCGCGACAATAGACTTAGGAAGCGCACGAGGCTTCATTATGGTTGGATCAACACAAACAATCAGTACTTCAGCTGAGTTCAGTACGGTGTTCTCTGCGTTGACTATCCGCTGCGTGAAAACCAGTGAGGTCCCGCGCATTGATGTAATTTCAGTTTGGACTTCGAGCATATCGTCGAGTCTGGCAGGCGCAAAATACTCAAGCGTCATCTTGCGTACCACGAAGGCAACTCGCTCAGCCAACAGCACCTGTTGACTAAAGTGATGATGGCGCAGCATCTCTGTGCGTGCCCGTTCATAAAAAGCAACGTAGCTGGCGTGGTAAACCACACCACCGGCATCGGTATCTTCGTAATAGACACGAACCGGCCATCGAAACAGCGTTGTATTCACTTTACATCCCAGTAATGCAACAAAAGTTAGAGCTTTTAAACTTCGCTACTATACGCGCGGGAAAGATGGTTTGGAATGGGGGAAAGTAAACGGAGAGTAAATTTTTATGGGCTCGGGTAAGCCCATAACGTTAACGGACATTTCTTATTCAGAAGAAGAAGAAAATCAAACCGGCGAGAAGCACCAGATCGGCAATCAGCGGGCAAAAAATTCCCTGCCAGTGAACGGCTTTCGGACGAAAGCCCACGCCGTGGATCACACCTGCGCACACCGCCCACATGATGAGGAAGCCGTGCCAGATCTCAAGCTCGCTGGTCTTTGCCGCAAAGCGCGACGGGTCCCAGAAGATACAGCCTGCCAGCAGTAATGCCATCACTAAAGAAAGCGCCCGTAACGGGCGCTTATCCATTACCGCGTAAAGCTTCGCGATAATATTCATCAGTGTTTTTCTTCACCCGCTTTGGTCGCTTCGACGTGCTCAAGCGCCAGGGCAGTGATGACACCAAAAGCACAGGCAAGAAGCGTCCCTAAAATCCATGCGAAATACCACATATTCAGCTCCTTACTTAGTACATAGAGTGGGTGTTGCTTTCGATATGTTCTTTGGTGATACGACCGAACATTTTCCAGTAACACCAGATGGTGTAGGCCAGAACAATCGGAACGAACACGCAAGCAACGTAAGTCATTAAGTTCAGCGTCATATGGCTGGAGGTTGCATCCCACATGGTCAGGCTAGCATTCAGCATGGTGCTGGATGGCATGACGAATGGGAACATGGCAATACCCGCCGTCAGGATGATGCACGCCAGCGTCAGTGAAGAGAACACGAACGCCAGAGCACCTTTCTCCAGACGAGACGTCAGCACGGTCAGCAGCGGCAGCAGCACGCCCAGAGCCGGGATCGCCCACAGCGCAGGGGTATTGTTGAAGTTCACCAGCCATGCACCAGCCTGACGCGCCACTTCTTTGGTCAGAGGGTTAGACGGTGCCGAGTGGTTAATCGCAGACGTCACCACGTAGCCATCAATACCGTACACCACCCACACGCCTGCCAGAGCGAAGCAAACCAGCGTCACCAGTGCCGCCACCTGAGCAGTAGCACGGGAACGCAGGTGCAGTTCACCCACAGTACGCATCTGCAGGTAAGTTGCGCCCTGAGTGATGATCATCGCCACGCTCACCACACCGGCCAGCAGGCCAAACGGATTCAGCAACTGGAAGAAGTTACCGGTGTAGTAAAGACGCATGTATTCATCGAGGTGGAACGGTACGCCCTGCAGCAGGTTACCGAATGCCACGCCAATCACCAGCGGTGGAACGAAGCTACCAATGAAGATGCCCCAGTCCCACATGTTGCGCCAGCGGGTATCTTCAATCTTGGAACGGTAGTCGAAACCGACCGGACGGAAGAATAAAGAGGCCAGCACCAGAATCATCGCCACATAGAAGCCGGAGAACGCAGCCGCGTAGACCATCGGCCAGGCAGCGAACAGCGCGCCGCCTGCGGTGATCAGCCACACCTGGTTACCGTCCCAGTGAGGGGCGATGGAGTTAATCATGATTCGACGCTCGGTGTCATTACGACCGAGGAAACGGGTGAGCATCCCCACCCCCATGTCGAAACCATCCGTGACGGCGAAACCGATCAGCAGAACGCCAACCAGCAGCCACCAGATAAAACGCAATACTTCATAATCGATCATTTGATGACTCCTGTCTTAGCGTGCCGGCTGAGTAGTCACAGTGGACTGCTCGTAGTGATAGCGACCGGTTTTCAGGCTGCTTGGGCCAAGGCGCGCGAACTTGAACATCAGGAACAGTTCAGCCACCAGGAACAGGGTGTACAGACCACAGATCAGCAGCATGGAGAAGATCAGGTCGCCTGCCGTCAGGGAAGAGTTCGCTACCGCCGTTGGCAGTACCTCACCAATCGCCCATGGCTGACGGCCATACTCCGCTACAAACCAGCCGGATTCAATCGCGATCCACGGCAGTGGAATACCGTACAGCGCGGTGCGCAGCAGCCATTTTTTCTCGCCGATGCGGTTACGAATCACGGACCAGAAGGACGCCGCAATGATCAGCAGCATGATGATGCCGCAGCCCACCATGATACGGAATGCGAAGTACAGTGGCGCAACGCGTGGAATCGAGTCTTTGGTCGCCATCTGAATCTGTGCTTCCGTCGCATCAGAAACGTTCGGGGTATAACGTTTCAGCAACAAACCGTAGCCCAGGTCTTTCTTCACGTCGTTAAATTGATCGCGAACGGCCTGATCGGTAGAGCCGGCACGCAGCTGTTCCAGCAGCGAGTAAGCCTTCATACCGTTACGGATACGCTCTTCGTGCTGAACCATCAGCTCCTTCAGACCCGTTACCTGCTTATCGACAGAACGGGTTGCGATGATACCCAGCGCGTAAGGAATTTGGATGGCGAAGCGGTTTTCCTGCGCGTCCTGATCGGGAATACCGAACAGCGTAAAGGCAGCAGGTGCCGGCTGGGTTTCCCATTCGGCTTCGATAGCGGCCAGTTTGGTTTTCTGCACGTCACCCATTTCGTAACCGGATTCATCACCCAGAACGATAACGGAGAGGATTGCAGCCATACCGAAGCTTGCAGCGATAGCAAAGGAGCGCTTGGCAAACGCGAAGTCACGACCGCGCAGCATATAGTAGGAGCTGATACCCAACACGAACATCGCGCCGCACACGTAGCCAGATGCCACGGTGTGAACAAATTTAACCTGAGCAACCGGGTTCAGGACCAGCTCGGCAAAGCTGACCATCTCCATACGCATGGTTTCGAAGTTGAAGTCAGACGCGATCGGGTTCTGCATCCAGCCGTTCGCCACCAGGATCCACAGCGCGGACAGGTTCGAACCTAATGCCACCAGCCAGGTTACGGCCATGTGCTGGACTTTACCCAGACGGTCCCAACCGAAGAAGAACAGACCTACAAAGGTGGATTCGAGGAAGAAGGCCATCAGGCCTTCAATGGCCAGCGGCGCACCGAAGATATCCCCTACATAGTGGGAATAGTAAGACCAGTTAGTCCCGAACTGAAACTCCATGGTCAAACCGGTTGCCACGCCCAGCGCGAAGTTGATACCGAACAACTTGCCCCAGAACTTGGTCATATCTTTATAAATCTGTTTGCCGGAGAGGACGTAAACCGTTTCCATAATTGCCAGCAGGAACGCCATACCGAGCGTCAGCGGCACAAACAGGAAGTGGTACATCGCGGTCAAGGCAAACTGTAAGCGCGACAGTTCGACTACGTCTAACATTATGACTCCTTGCTCATCGCATGAAGACTCCGAGAGTGAACCCCGTTAGAAAGAGATTCACACGCATGCCCCAATACAAATTATTCGCATCTTGGTCGTCGTTATTACCCTGGAGAAGGATAAAAACGATGACGACAGGTTACAAATAGGTTAATAAAAAACTCAAATTGATCCCGCAAATATAATACGCTGCAAAACCCTTACAATAAACAGGTTTTTATTGAATCACATTTACGTTTTTCGACGGCGATCAATTTATAGCAAAATTACCACTTTTCGGCCATTTTGATCGGGGACAATTTAGCGCTTTTCGGCATCTTTTTCCAAGCATTAAACTTTGATTTAAATCAAAAACCGGTCTTGATGTTAATCATGTTTAGCTGCGGTGAGAATGGTAAAAACCATGTTAATGATATGTGCATGCAAAGATGCGATTGGTTATCGAAGACCAAAAAAAATATAAACAGAAGTGATTTTAATTAACGTGAGAGAAAAATGCCCTGTCGAAGCGGGACAAACAATAAGCGTAGCTGGGCCAGTTTATTTTTCCATTCTGTTTTTGCAACCCTTAGAAATTACATTTGATTTACTTTTATTATCCCGGAAATTAACACCGAAGCGTGACTATTTAATGAAAAAAGGCCGCGAACTCTGCGGCCTTTTGATCGTGTCAGCGGTTTTCAGGCAAGAAGAATGCTGAAGGTTCGTGACTGTCCCGGTCTGAACGCCCCGACGATGCCCTCTTCTTCACGATTGTCTATTATCCGTTCATTCATGTCCGTTTCGCAGCACCGTTTCATGGTCGGATCCACGGATAACGTCGCGTCACATGCGCTGGACTCGGAAGGGTTGAACAGACGAAGAATGAGCTCGTCTCGATCTTCAGCCTTTTTGAGCGTACTGAGCACGCATCCCGTGGGCGAAAGCGCCAGCAGGCTGTAACTTTCCGGCGTGGTAAACGACGAGCGATTGAGCTTCATCGCGTCCCAGGGAATTTTGTTATAGCACTGCACCGGCGTTAACCACGATTTAGCCTGCTGCGCGACGCCCGCGTTTTCCGGCGTTCCACTGAAGCTGAAAAGGCTAAAGCGACAGCTTAACGAACCGCGCACCTGGGAGTCAGGAACAGGCATTTTGATTCCTGAAGGCCTACCGGGGCGCAACAGCAAATCTTCTTTGCCGAGTAACCCCACGCCGCGCAGCAGGGTCAGGGCAAAGGCTTTTTTATCCTCGCCTACTACTTCAAACTCGCGTAGTCCTTCGGTGAACAGCGCAAGCCCGTTTCGTTTTTCCTGCAGGACGGCATAGTTGAGTAAATTCCAGACGGGAACCGGCGCTTCTTTCCACCCCTCCTCCTGCCAGTTTTCCATCGCCGCGTCCTGCACCGGACGAGTGAGGGTGCCAAACTGCGTATCCGCTAACACGCCCTGGGTTGTAAACGGCGTAGGGATCAGCACGCGGACGCGGTGGTCGTCAGCCTGATTATCCAGACGCACCGCCACATCAATACGTCTGCTGTGGTGGCTAAGCGTGATTTCAACCTCAGCGCCGAGAGACCCGCTTCGCTGACCCGCCGCGCGTTCGGCCAGATTAGCCGGTACCGCGATCTGATGGCGAATCACCGCCCTGCTCTGCCAGCCTTCGTGTATAACCTCGACCTGATGCTCGCCCTGCGCTGAAGTGAGTCTCCACTCTTCCCGCGAAGGCGAGTAGTCGTACTCATCGCCATCATCCGAACTCTCTTCGATTTCCAGCACCCGGTCATAAATCAGCCCGGTTTCTTTGTCGCGCAGGCGCAGCGTACCGTCGTTATTTAAATCAATCTGCCAGAAGGCGTTTTCAAGTAAGGATGCGGTGTTTTCCCCCGGAGAGAGTACCTTCCCTGCCACGTTAGGTTCGATAAACAGCGTACGGTAGCCCATCGCCGGCAGCATCTGGCTGAGCTGAATATCAAACTCCATAAACAGTTCGTAATTGCCGTAGTGAACAATCTGCCGGTCAATGAGGCCCGGATCCAGTTCGCGCGCGCTGCGGATGAAATACGGGATCTCGTTGCCTTTGTCATCCCGCAGACGGAACTGGCTGGCGCGCAGTCGAATCGTGGTGTTCATCACCTCTTCACGCGGCCAGGGCATCAGGTTGAACATCACCAGTTTGTCGGCGTCGCTTTGCGGCATGTTGTCGACAATCTTGCGCATATAGAAACGCACCAGGTTATCTGCCATGTCTTCAGCCAGTTCAAAACGAGAGACAATCTCACGATGCACCTTGTCGCTGCAGCAGCAGCCGATGCTGTCGTGAGCGTGGTTTTTAAGGATCTCTTTCCACATCTTCTCCAGCAGGCCGTGGTGATAATCGAAGCCCAGCGTCCATGCAAGCGTCGCCAGCGGTTCGAGGATGTTGACAATTTTGTTCTCAATACGCGCATGGGCAATTTTGATATCCATGCGCGTGGAGCCGATTGTCCGGTGCACGCGCATGTATTTCCCGTCGATAAACTCCCCTTTCAGAGTCGCCAGTTCATCGCGGCGTGCCTCAATGTGGTCAAACACCTCTTCAAAGCGGCTCATTACAAATTGACGCTGCGGATAGATTTCACGCAGCTTATCCATCACGGAAAAAATGTTCTGCTGCAGCGGCATCTGATCGTGACCGTTGGGCAGCAAAATCTCTTTGGTGACGGAGGCCTTTTCCAGAACGTCGAAATAGCTGTCGAGCCGTTTTCGCAGCCCGGCTTCGTCCTCCGGTAAGTACTTACCAATCGCGTAGCCCAGCGGCAGCACCTGCGCCGTGACTTCACTGCCGTCCTGGCTCTGCCAGAGAAATTCGGTTTTATCGGTCCCGTGTCGTTCCGAGCAGCCGCGCCAGAACATCGTCCGGGTAATGCCAAATCCGTTATAGATATGCGGAAGCTGGCCGGACATACCAAACGAATCCGGCAGATAGCCGATCTTCATCGGCTCGCCGAACACCATACAGTCCCGGATGCCGTACATCAGGTTGCGGACAATCGACTCGCCGCTGACAATCGTGGTATCGGTCTGGGTATACCAGGGGCCGATAATCAATTTTCCGCGCTCCACAAGCGCCTTTACCCGCGCGCGGTTTTCGGGCACGACGGCAAAATAATCTTCCAGCACCGCCGTCTGGCCATCAAGGACGTAATATTTATACTCGTCGTCCTGCTCCAGGCGGGTCAGGATCTCTTCCATATTATTGACCAGAAGAATGCGCGACTCTTCAGTGGTGAAGTACCACTCACGGTCCCAGTGCATATGCGGCGTGATATGAACGCGAGATACAGCTTTCATCTTCGTTTCCTGTTTTGTGAGTTTTTACGGTATGGCGTCTTCTGTGAGGTACTTGCCCTTTTTTACCGCCTGACGTCGCCAGAGCAGCAGAACAAACGTGGAGACAGCGGTCCCCGCCAGCGCCGCGCCAAACCAGCCCGCCGCCGCAACCACACCGCCCAACCCGGCATCGTGAAGTAAAAAGAGAGAGAAAATCCCGGCCCCCGGGGTAGACAACCCGATCCCCATCGCACCGACAGCCGCGCCTGTCACCATGGATCCAAGTACAAATGAGCCAATGACGCGAAGCGGATCTTCAATCGCCATCGGGATCGCCCCTTCGGTAATGCCCGCCAGGCCGAGCAGCCACGTTGATTTACCGGTTTCAATTTCAAACGGTTTAAACAGCTTCGGCGCCAGCATCGTCGACGCCGTGACGGTGAAGGCTGAGACCATTTTGACGGAGGCAAAGATTGCGTAAGGACCATAAACGCCGTTCGCCATCGCCCCCAGGCAAAACGCGTAAGAGGCTTTGTTGACCGGGCCACCCAAATCGAATGAGCACATAAACCCGAGGATTGCCCCCAGAAGCAGCGCATTCGCGCCGGAGAGACCGTTAAGCCAGACGGTGAGCGTGTTATTGAGCCAGGCCACCGGTTCGCCAATCACAAACAGCATCAGGCTGCCCGCGCCCAGCACGCCAATCACCGGATAGAGATAAAAGGTCAGAAAGCCGTTATAGCGGCTACTGAGCCGAATGTGGTTTTTCACCCAGCGCATCAGATAGCCCGCGATCAGCCCACCGACGATAGCGCCCAGAAAACCGGAGCCGATCATATTGGCAGCAAGACCGGCCGCAAAACCCGGCGTCAGCGCAGGTTTATCCGCCAGCGAATACGCGGTATAGGCCGCCAGAACAGGTACCATCAGAATGCCGAGCATGCCGCCGCCAAGCTTGCGGTACATCCACAGCCACGAGTTTTCCTGGTCAAACAGGTGCTGCAGACCCAGGATTTGCGCCAGCAGTACCGACACGGCCAGCACCGTACCGCCAGCGACGATCAGCGGCACCGCAAAAGAGATACCGCTGAGAAGTGCCTGCTTGAGTACAGTTTTAACGCTCTTTTTCGTTTCGGTATCGACATGCGCAGGACGCGCATCGGATGCAGGCTGCAGCGCCAGCGCGCGCTCAATCAGCGCTTCAGCATGGCGCAGAGGCTCCGCGACGGGCACAGAGATGGCGGGAATCCCCTGAAAACGCTCGCTCTCTTTGATCGCCACTTCTGCGGCAAAAATGCACGCTTTGGCCTCACGAAGCTGCTGCGCGGTGATGCGCCCCTCAATACCGTTCGCCCCCTGCTTTTCGACCACCACGTTGACGCCAAGCTTGCGTCCCGCTTTTTCCAGGTACTCTGCGGCCATATAGGTATGCGCGATCCCGGCCGGACAGGCGGTCACGCAGACGATTGTCGGGGCATTCAGCGCGACGGCTGCCTCTTCCGTGTCAGGGGCAGCTTCAAGCGCAGCAAGCACGTCTTCCGCCGTGGTAGCAGCCATCACGCGCGCCCTGAGATCGTCATCCGCCAGGCGAGACGTCAGCTCCGTCAGCACCTGAATATGGGTTGAACCCGCTTCTGCTGGCGGAATGGCGAGCAGAAAAACCAGCTCAACCTCTTCCGGCCCGTCCACGCCTTCCCATGCAAGCGGTTCTCGCAGAGTTGCCACGGCAAAAGCCGCCTCCTTCACGACGGCTGATTTACCGTGAGGAACGGCCAGTCCTTCACCCAGCGCGGTCGGCCCAAGCGATTCCCGATGAAACACCTCCTCCAGAAACGCATCGGCATCAGCGATTTTGCCCAGCGCCACCAGCCGCGCCGTAAGCTGACGGATTGCCTCATCCCGGCGGGTAAACTGCGCCTGAACGCAAACAGCACGCGGATCGGTCAGAGTCGTCAGGTTCATAAAGATCCTCACCTATACAGAGTTATTGTCTGGGGAGGATTCTGGCAGACCCAATAATACATTTATGTGATCACTTTCACTAAATGCCAAATTTGTATTTTAATTGTATTATTTACAAATCATCAGTTGAATGCATAATTCCCTGAAAAGGTATTAAGCAGGCGCGATAAAATGGGCAACAAACCGATGTACCGGCAGATAGCCGATGCGTTCCGCGAGAAAATCAACGCCGGGGAATTAAAACCCGGAGACGCACTGCCGACGGAGTCCAGTCTTCAGGAGGCGTTTCGCGTCAGCCGCGTCACCGTGCGGCAGGCCCTGAAACTGCTCGCCGATGAGCAGATCATCGAAAGTATTCAGGGCAGCGGCTCTTATGTAAAAAAAGAGGAGCGCGTCAATTACGATATTTATCAGCTCACCGGCTTTTACGAAAAGCTGGCGGATCGTCATGTCGATACGCACAGTGATGTCAAAATCTTTGAAGTGGTGAAAGCCGATGCGCGGCTGGCGGCAACATTAGCGGTTGGCGTGGAAGATAAGGTCTGGCACGTTAAGCGCGTGCGTTTCATCAAGCAGAAGCCGGTGAACCTGGAGGAGACATGGATGCCGCTGGCCATGTTTCCCGACCTCACCTGGGAAGTGATGGAGAATTCGAAATATCACTACGTTGAGCAGATCAAAAAGCTGGTTATCGATCGCAGCGAGCAGGAGTTGATGCCGATCATGCCGTCAGAGGAGGCGATCGCCGCGCTGTCGCTCGATCCGGCAAAGCCGATCCTGGAAAAAGTCTCCCGTGGGTTCCTGAAGGACGGACGGGTGTTTGAATACAGCCGCAACGTGTTCAATACCGACGACTACAAGTTCACTCTCGTCGCCAGACGCAGGCAATAAAAAAGGCCGCTTTACAGCGGCCAACCATGTCGAAACGGACATTTTTATACTTCATCGCTCCCCGTTCGGGGAGCAGAGAGGACTTACTTAATGATGGATTTCAGTGCTTCGCCGATATCCGCCAGGCTGCGAACGGTCTTCACGCCTGCGGCTTCCAGCGCAGCAAACTTCTCATCAGCCGTACCTTTACCGCCGGCGATGATCGCGCCCGCGTGGCCCATACGCTTGCCTTTCGGCGCGGTCACGCCCGCGATGTAACCGACAACAGGCTTGGTTACGTGCTCTTTGATATAAGCAGCCGCTTCTTCTTCCGCGCTACCGCCGATCTCGCCGATCATCACGATCGCTTCGGTCTGCGGATCTTCCTGGAACAGCTTCAGGATGTCGATGAAGTTAGATCCCGGGATTGGGTCACCGCCGATGCCCACGCAGGTGGACTGGCCAAAGCCGTAGTCGGTGGTCTGCTTAACCGCTTCATAGGTCAGGGTACCGGAACGGGAAACGATGCCCACTTTGCCCGGCTTGTGAATGTGGCCAGGCATGATGCCGATTTTGCATTCGCCCGGAGTGATCACGCCTGGGCAGTTCGGGCCGATCATGCGCACGCCTGCTTCGTCCAGCTTCACCTTCACGGTCAGCATATCCAGGGTCGGGATGCCTTCGGTGATGGTGATGATCAGCTTGATGCCTGCGTCGATCGCTTCCAGAATGGAGTCTTTGCAGAACGGTGCCGGAACGTAGATCACGGTCGCGGTTGCGCCCGTCGCTTCTACCGCTTCACGCACGGTGTTGAACACCGGCAGGCCCAGGTGCGTGGTGCCGCCTTTACCTGGCGTTACGCCGCCAACCATCTGCGTGCCGTAGGCAATCGCCTGTTCGGAGTGGAAAGTCCCCTGGCTACCGGTGAAGCCCTGGCAGATAACCTTGGTATCTTTATTAATTAAAACTGACATTATTTCCCCTCCACTGCGGCAACAACCTGCTGAGCTGCATCCGTCAGACTTTTCGCTGCAATAATATTCAGGCCGCTGTCAGCCAGTTTTTTCGCGCCGAGTTCAGCGTTGTTACCTTCCAGACGCACAACCACCGGAACGTTAACACCCACTTCTTCTACCGCACCGATGATGCCGTCAGCAATCAGGTCGCAACGGACGATGCCGCCGAAGATGTTAACCAGTACCGCTTTAACGTTGTCGTCAGAGAGGATGATTTTGAACGCTTCGGTTACGCGCTCTTTGGTTGCGCCACCGCCCACGTCAAGGAAGTTCGCCGGCTCACCGCCGTGCAGCTTAACGATGTCCATGGTGCCCATCGCCAGGCCCGCACCGTTAACCATGCAGCCGATGTTGCCATCCAGCGCCACGTAGTTCAGCTCCCACTGAGCAGCCTGTGCTTCACGTGGATCTTCCTGAGACTGGTCGCGCATTTCGCGCAGATCCGGCTGGCGGAACAGCGCGTTGCCGTCAGCGCCCAGCTTGCCGTCGAGGCAGATCAGGTCGCCCTGGGTGGTGATCACCAGCGGGTTGATCTCGATCAGCGCCAGATCGCGCTCAAGGAAGATAGTCGCCAGGCCCATGAAGATCTTGGTGAACTGCTGAACCAGCTTGCCTTCCAGACCCAGCTTGAACGCCAGCTCGCGACCCTGATAAGGCATTGGGCCCGCCAGCGGATCGATAGCCACTTTGTGGATCAGGTGCGGGGTCTCTTCCGCCACTTTTTCAATTTCCACGCCGCCTTCGGTAGACGCCATGAACACCACGCGACGGGAGCTACGGTCAACCACCGCGCCCAGGTACAGCTCTTTCGCGATGTCGGTCGCCGCTTCGACCAGGATCTGGTTAACCGGCTGGCCGTTCGCATCTGTCTGGTAGGTCACCAGACGCTTGCCGAGCCAATGTTCAGCAAACGCACGAATCTCTTCTTTGCTCTTAACAACCTTCACACCGCCCGCTTTACCACGGCCACCAGCGTGAACCTGACATTTAACTACCCACGGGCCGGAACCGATTTTAGATGCGGCTTCTTCTGCTTCACGCGGGGTAGTACAGGCATAACCCACCGGAGCCGGTAAGCCATACCGGGCAAACAGCTGTTTGGCCTGATATTCATGTAAGTTCATGTGTTCTATCCATCCTTCAGGGGTAATCGTTATCTTCAAACCTGTAGACCGGCGCAGCGTGTGCCGGTCCACGGGGCAGGTGATGCTAAATCGTTACTATACGTCCAGCAGCAGACGCGTTGGATCTTCCAGCAGCTCTTTAATGGCTACCAGGAAGCCCACGGACTCGCGGCCGTCGATCAGGCGGTGGTCGTAAGAGAGCGCCAGGTACATCATCGGCAGGATCTCAACTTTACCGTCTACCGCCATCGGGCGATCTTTAATGGCATGCATACCCAGGATCGCGCTCTGCGGCGGGTTAATGATCGGGGTAGACATCAGCGAGCCGAATACGCCGCCGTTGGTAATGGTGAAGTTACCGCCGGTCAGATCGTCTACGGTCAGCTTGCCGTCGCGGCCTTTCACGGCCAGCTCTTTAATGTTCTTCTCGATGTCAGCCATACCCAGGGTATCCACATCACGCAGAACCGGGGTCACCAGGCCGCGTGGGGTAGAAACCGCCATGCTGACGTCGAAGTAGTTGTGGTAAACCACGTCATCGCCATCGATAGACGCGTTCACTTCCGGGTAGCGTTTCAGCGCTTCAACCACCGCCTTCACGTAGAAGGACATAAAGCCCAGACGGATACCGTGACGTTTTTCAAACGCGTCACCGTACTGCTTACGCAGATCCATGATTGGCTTCATGTTCACTTCGTTGAAGGTGGTCAGCATCGCGGTGGAGTTTTTCGCTTCCAGCAGACGCTCGGCCACGCGCTTACGCAGGCGCGTCATCGGTACGCGTTTTTCGCTGCGGGCACCCAGAGCAGGCTGAGCTGCCGGCGCGGCCACAGGGGCTTTCGCTTCCGCCTGAGCAGGCGCTTTCGCCAGGTGCTTGTCAATGTCTTCGCGGGTCAGACGACCGCCCACACCGGTGCCTTTAATGGCTGCCGGGTCAAGGCTGTGTTCAGCCAGCAGGCGACGGATCGCCGGGCTGAGGGCGTCGTTAGACTGTTCTTCCAGAGAAGCCTGCTGGCGCTGAGCCGGCGTAGAGGCTTTCTCTTCAGACTTCGCGCTGGACTCTTTGCCCGCGCTGTTGCCTTCACGCAGGCGCCCCAGGATCTGACGAGAGGTGACGGTGGTGCCTTCATCTTCCAGCACCGCGTCCAGAACGCCATCCGCCGAAGCCGGTACTTCCAGTACCACTTTGTCAGTTTCGATTTCTACCAGCACTTCATCGCGCTTAACGGCATCGCCTGGTTTTTTGTGCCAGGTAGCGACGGTCGCATCTGCTACGGATTCAGGCAGGTCGGGAACAAGAATATCTACGCTACTCATTATGTATCCTTTAATTAATCGACGTTCAGCGCGTCATTGACCAGATCTTGTTGCTGCTTCTGGTGAACGGACATATACCCTACCGCCGGAGAGGCGGAGGCCGGGCGACCTGCATAGCGCAGGGCTGACCCAAATGGAATCACTTCACGGAAATGATGCTGGCTGCAGTACCATGCGCCCTGGTTGAGCGGCTCTTCCTGGCACCAGACAAAATCATGTACGTGAGCGTACTGTTTCAGCACTTCCTGCATCGCCTGATGCGGGAACGGATAAAGCTGTTCGATACGCACGATGGCGACATCTTTCTGATCGTTCTTACGGCGCTGTTCCAGCAGGTCGTAATAAACCTTACCAGAACACATCACCACACGCTTCACGGCCTGCGGATCCAGCTCGTCAATTTCACCGATGGCCGGCAGGAAAGTGCCGTTCGCCAGCTCTTCCAGGCTGGAAACCGCCAGCGGATGACGCAGCAGGGATTTCGGTGACATCACCACCAGCGGACGGCGCATACCGCGCAGCGCCTGACGACGCAGCATGTGGTACACCTGAGCCGGGGTGGACGGCACGCAGACCTGCATGTTCTGCTCGGCGCAGAGCTGCAGATAACGCTCCAGACGCGCGGAGGAGTGCTCCGGACCCTGGCCTTCATAACCGTGCGGCAGGAGCATCACCAGGCCACACATGCGGCCCCACTTCTGCTCGCCGGAGGAGATGAACTGGTCGATAACGACCTGCGCACCGTTGGCGAAGTCACCGAACTGCGCTTCCCAGATGGTCAGGGTGCGCGGTTCCGCAGTGGCGTAGCCGTATTCGAATGCCAGGACCGCTTCTTCAGACAGCACGGAGTCCCAGACCTTGAACTGGCCCTGACCGTTATGCACGTGCTGCAGCGGAGTGTAGGTTGAACCGTTAGACTGGTTGTGAACCACTGCGTGACGGTGGAAGAAGGTCCCACGGCCCGCATCTTCACCGGACAGACGAACAGGGATCCCTTCGTCAACCAGCGTTGCGTAGGCCAGCGTTTCCGCCCCGCCCCAGTCGAACAGCTTCTCGCCTGCCGCCATGGACTGACGGTCGGCGTAGATTTTCGCCACGCGAGACTGCATCTCGATAGCGTCCGGCACAGTGCTGATGCGTTTAGCCAGCTCCTGCAGGCGCTTCATCTCAACCTTGTTCGGGTAGCTCTCATCCCACTCGTGGTTGAGGTACGGCGACCAGGTAAAGGAGTGCATGTTCATCGGGCGCAGTTCTTTCACCACGCATTCACCCGCGTCCAGCGCGTCGCGGTAGAGGTTGACCATTTCGGTCGCATCTTCCAGCGTCGCCACGTTGTCGCTTTCCAGCTTGTCAGCATAGATTTTGCGCGGGGTCGGGTGTTTTTTGATTTTCTGGTACATCAGCGGCTGGGTTGCACTTGGCTCATCCGCTTCGTTGTGGCCGTGACGGCGGTAGCAGAAGAGGTCAATGAACACATCGCGCTTAAAGGTATTACGGAAGTCCAGCGCCAGACGGGTAACGAAAGCAACGGCTTCCGGGTCATCCGCATTAACGTGGAAGATTGGCGCCTGTACCATCTTACCGATGTCGGTGCAGTACGGGGTAGAACGCGCATCCAGCGGGTTAGAGGTGGTGAAGCCCACCTGGTTGTTGATCACGATGCGAACGGTACCGCCCACTTCATAACCACGCGCTTTCGACATGTTCAGGGTTTCCTGAACCACGCCCTGCCCTGTGACCGCCGCATCACCGTGGATGGTGATTGGCAGCACTTTATTGCTGCTCGGCTCGTCCAGACGATCCAGACGCGCGCGCACGGAACCGATAACCACCGGGCTGACGATTTCCAGGTGTGACGGGTTAAACGCCAGCGCCAGGTGAACCAGACCGCCTTCGGTTTCGATATCTGACGAGAAGCCCATGTGGTACTTCACGTCGCCGGTGCCGAGGTGTTCTTTGTGTTTGCCCGCGAATTCGTCGAACAGGTCCTGCGGTTTTTTACCCAGCACGTTGACCAGCACGTTCAGACGACCACGGTGCGCCATGCCGAGCACCACTTCACGGGTGCCGCTCTTGCCTGCGTGGCGAATCAGCTCTTTCAGCATCGGCACCAGCGCGTCGCCGCCTTCCAGCGAGAAGCGTTTTGCGCCCGGGAACTTCGCGCCCAGATAGCGCTCAAGCCCTTCCGCTGCGGTCAGTTCGCTGAGGAAGCGTTTCTTCTCGTCGGCCGAGAAGGTCGCGTGGCCCGCTACGGATTCGATGCGCTGCTGGATCCAGCGTTTCTCTTCAGTAGAGGTAATGTGCATATATTCCGCGCCGATGGAGCCGCAGTAGGTTTGCTTGAGCGCGTCAATCAGATCGCCCAGCTTCATCGTGTCTTTGCCGATAGCAAAGGAACCTACGTTAAAGCTTTCCTGGAAATCGGCCTCGGTCAGATCGTGATACGCCGGATCGAGATCGGCCACACGTTCCTGCTGCCACAGTCCCAGCGGATCGAGATTCGCATGCTGGTGACCGCGGAAGCGATAAGCGTTGATAAGCTGCAGGACTTTAACCTGCTTCGCATTGGTGTCAGGGTCGGAAATCGCAGAAGAGTAACGTGAGGCATCCTTCGCCAGACGACGGAAATAATCACGTGTTTTGGAATGGAATTGATCCGGTTTGACCCCTGTACCAGGCAACTGCTGGAACATGGAACGCCAGTTTGCGTCCACTGAGTCAGGATCGGTTAAGAAGTCTTCATAGAGCTGTTCTATCCAGCTCTGGTTGGCACCAGAGAGGTAAGAAGAGTCCAGCCAGGCTTTCATTGCGCCGTTCTGCATCGTGATCCCTTAAGCATTTTTATGCTTACTTTCGCCGTAGAAACTACCACGCACACCGCGTGTACGTGCCGGGGTTCACCTGCGAGCTCTTTTCATTTGGCCCGCGAAGGAACCTTTAGAAACTGTCTAGACTTCAGGGCAGTTTTTAAAGGTTTCTGCAATTTATTCCCTCTCCCTTTGGGAGAGGGTTAGGGTGAGGGGAACAGCGCTCCCCTCTCACTACTTACGCACTGCGCTGCAGCAGCATCGACTTAATATGGCCGATGGCACGCGTCGGGTTCAGCCCCTTCGGACACACACTGACGCAGTTCATGATGCTATGGCAGCGGAATACGCTGAAAGCGTCACTTAATCCTTCCAGACGGCTGTCGGTTTCGGTGTCGCGGCTGTCGATCAGGAAGCGATAGGCAGCCAGCAGACCCGCAGGGCCGATAAACTTGTCCGGGTTCCACCAGAACGACGGGCAGGACGTTGAACAGCATGCGCAGAGAATACACTCGTACAGACCATCGAGTTTTTCACGCTGCTCAGGAGACTGTAAGTGCTCGCGAGCGGGTGGATTTTGCCCATTATTCAATAAGTAAGGCTTAATCTTCTCATATTGTGCATAGAATTGCCCCATGTCTACCACCAAATCACGCACGACCGGCAGGCCTGGCAGAGGACGGATAACAATTTTCTGACCAGGACGCTGCAGCGCTGAAATTGGCGTGATGCAGGCCAGGCCGTTTTTGCCGTTCATGTTCACACCGTCAGAGCCACATACCCCTTCACGGCAGGAGCGGCGGAACGACAGCGTAGGATCTTTCTCTTTCAGCTGGATTAAGGCATCCAGCAGCATCATGTCACGACCTTCTTCCGCTTCGAGGGTATAGTCCTGCATGCGCGGAGCGTCATCAACATCCGGGTTATAACGATAAACTGAGAATTCGAGTTTCATTATCCTGTCTCCGCATTAGTAAGTACGAATCTTCGGCGGGAACGCCGGACGCAGTTTCGGTTCCATGTTGACGTTACGACGCGTCATGGTTTCCGACTCTGGCAGATACAGGGAATGGCACAGCCAGTTTTCATCGTCACGATCCGGGAAGTCGAAGCGGCTATGGGCGCCACGGCTTTCGGTACGGAAGTTTGCCGACATCGCGGTTGCGAATGCGGTTTCCATCAGGTTATCCAGCTCCAGGCACTCAACGCGCTGGGTGTTGAACTCGCTGGAGGTGTCGTCCAGACGGGCATTTTTCAGACGCTCGCGGATCGCCTTCAGCTGCTCAAGGCCTTTGGCCATCGCATCGCCTTCACGGAATACCGAGAAGTTGTGCTGCATGCACTCCTGCAGCGCTTTACGGATTTCCACCGGATCTTCGCCGTTACGGTTACCGTTCCAGCGGTTGAGGCGTTCAAGAGAGGCGTCGATTTCGTCGTCGGTTGCATCACGCAGCGCGCCCTGCTCGGCAATGGACTCCTGCAGATGCAGACCCACCGCACGACCAAATACCACCAGGTCCAGCAGGGAGTTGCCGCCCAGACGGTTGGCGCCGTGTACGGATACGCAGGCGATTTCGCCTACCGCGAACAGGCCAGGAATGACCACGTCTTCGCCCTGCTCGTTCACGGTCAGCGCCTGACCGGTCACTTTGGTCGGAATACCGCCCATCATATAGTGGCAGGTTGGGATAACCGGGATCGGCTCTTTCACCGGATCGACGTGCGCGAAAGTACGGGACAGTTCCAGAATGCCCGGCAGACGGGATTCCAGCACTTCTTTACCCAGATGGTCGAGCTTCAGCTTCGCGTGTGGACCCCATGGGCCATCGCAGCCGCGGCCTTCACGGATTTCGATCATGATGGAACGCGCCACCACGTCACGACCCGCCAGGTCTTTCGCATTCGGGGCATAACGCTCCATGAAGCGCTCGCCGTGTTTGTTCAGCAGGTAGCCACCTTCACCGCGGCAGCCTTCGGTGACCAGCACGCCCGCACCGGCGATACCGGTTGGGTGGAACTGCCACATCTCCATGTCCTGCACCGGTACGCCAGCGCGAATAGCCATACCGACACCGTCACCGGTGTTAATGTGGGCGTTAGTGGTGGACTGATAAATACGGCCTGCACCGCCGGTCGCCAGCACGGTCGCGCGGGCTTTGAAGTAAACCACTTCACCGGTTTCGATGCACAGCGCGGTACAGCCAACAATTGCGCCATCGGCGTTTTTCACCAGATCCAGCGCATACCACTCGGAGAAGATGGTGGTGTGGTTTTTCAGGTTCTGCTGATACAGGGTGTGCAGCAGTGCGTGACCGGTACGGTCAGCCGCCGCCGCGGTACGTGCCGCCTGCTCGCCGCCGAAGTTTTTCGACTGGCCGCCAAACGGACGCTGATAGATGGTGCCATTTTCCAGACGGGAGAACGGCAGACCCATATGGTCCAGCTCCAGAATCGCTTCCGGGCCGGTTTTACACATATATTCGATGGCATCCTGGTCGCCGATATAATCGGAACCTTTTACCGTGTCGTACATGTGCCATTCCCAGTTATCTTCATGGGAGTTACCCAGCGCAACGGTAATACCGCCCTGCGCGGACACAGTGTGGGAACGGGTCGGGAACACTTTAGAGAGCAGCGCACAGGTCTGGCCGCTCTGGGAAATTTGCAGTGCGGCGCGCATACCTGCGCCACCCGCACCAATCACAACAGCATCAAATTCTCTGACTGGCAGTTTCATTACACACCCCACACCACAACAAATCCATAAATGACGTAAACCAGCAGCGCAACAACAATAATCAGTTGCAGCGGAAGGCGAATCGCCAGCGGTTTAACGTAATCGGTCAACACCTGCCACATGCCGATCCAGGCATGGATAAGGATGGAGAACAGGGCCAGCAGGGTGAACACTTTGGTGAAGGCCGATCCGAAGAAACCACTCCAGATTTCCCACGTCAGCGTGCCGCTGGTCGCGAAGAAACCGATCATATAGATGATGTAAAGCGTGAGGACGATGGCGGTAGCGCGGACCAGAATGAAGTCATGTACGCCGTTGCGTCCTAATGCGGAGGCGTTGCTTACCATACGAGAACTCCTGCGAGAAGTGAAAGCACGACAGTGATCACAAATGAAATGTTCGCGGTACGTTTCCCGGCCTCGAACGTCTCTTCCAGATAGCCAAAGTCCATCAGCATGTGGCGTACGCCGCCAACAACGTGATAGGCCAGCGCGGTGAGAATGCCCCACATGATAAATTTCACGAAGAAGCTATTCATGATGGCCGAGGCCTGGAGGAATCCTTCAGGGGAAGAGAGGCTGGTGCCCAGTAACCACAGCAAAATACCGACCGCCACAAACGTAATCACACCAGAAACACGGTGCAGAATGGACGCTATTGCTGTTACGGGGAACCGGATCGTTTTGAGATCCAGATTGACAGGTCTTTGTTTTTTCACATTTCTTATCATGAATAACGCCCACATGCTGTTCTTATTGTTTCCTTCCTCCGGACTGCGATGCGGGTCAAGCAGCGTTCCTTTTCTATAACTGCGCGTCATGCAAAACATTGCTTCCAAATGCTAAAACGACACGTTACAACGCTGGGTGGCTCGGGATTGCAGGGTGTTCCGGAGACCTGGCGGCAGTATAGGCCGTTCACAAAATCATTACAATTAACCTACATACAGTTTGTTGGGTTTTCTCTGGAACAGTGATCAGGGTCACGATAACAACATCTTTTTAATTTTTAATCATCTGATTTGACAAATGTTAAACAATATTGTTACAAACTTCATCAGAAAAGGCATATAATGCGCAAAAGTTATGAGGTCTCTCTTTCACCTGACAAATAGTTATGTAACAGTGTGATGGTATTGACCGAAGTTATCAGGACAGTTATTAGTGATATACAGGTTTGAATAATTCGGACTGCAAAAACGCTGATTTGCTGTTGTTTCACTGATATTTCATTCGTTTACCTGCAAGGCGCCATAGCTCTGTACCCTGGTTACTCCTCGTGAGCTGAGCGGTAAGCCAAATAACAATCTGGTAACGGTGATTAACAGCTGAAGGCAAATCCGGTAAAAGCAGTCTTAAGCATAAGGCGCTAAGGAGACCGTAAATGGCTGATACAAAGGCAAAACTCACCCTAAATGGTGATGATGCTATTGAACTGGATGTGCTAAAAGGCACGCTCGGTCAGGATGTTATTGATATCCGTACGCTGGGTTCCAAAGGAGTATTTACCTTTGACCCTGGATTTACCTCTACCGCATCTTGCGAATCCAAAATCACCTACATTGACGGTGACGAAGGTATCCTGCTCCATCGCGGCTTCCCCATCGATCAGTTAGCCACCGAATCCAACTACCTGGAAGTGTGCTACATCCTGCTGAACGGCGAAAAACCGACGCAGGCGCAGTACGATGAATTCAAAACCACCGTAACCCGTCACACCATGATCCATGAGCAGATTACCCGTCTGTTCCATGCGTTCCGTCGTGACTCTCACCCAATGGCGGTGATGTGCGGGATTACCGGTGCGCTGGCGGCGTTCTACCACGACTCACTTGACGTGAATAACCCGCGTCACCGTGATATCGCGGCGTTCCGCCTGCTGTCCAAAATGCCGACCATGGCGGCGATGTGCTACAAATACTCCATCGGCCAGCCGTTTGTGTACCCACGTAACGACCTCTCCTACGCCGGCAACTTCCTGCGCATGATGTTCTCCACGCCGTGCGAAGAGTATGAAGTGAATCCGGTGCTGGAACGCGCGATGGACCGTATTTTGATCCTGCACGCTGACCACGAGCAGAACGCCTCTACCTCTACTGTCCGTACCGCAGGCTCTTCAGGCGCGAACCCGTTCGCCTGTATCGCTGCGGGCATCGCCTCCCTGTGGGGACCGGCGCACGGCGGCGCGAACGAAGCGGCGCTGAAGATGCTGGAAGAGATCAGCACCGTTGAGCACATTCCAGAGTTCGTGCGTCGCGCGAAAGACAAGAATGACTCCTTCCGCCTGATGGGCTTCGGTCACCGTGTTTACAAAAACTACGACCCGCGCGCAACCGTTATGCGTGAGACCTGCCATGAAGTGCTGAAAGAGCTGGGCACCAAAGACGATCTGCTGGAAGTGGCGATGGAGCTGGAACACATCGCGCTGAACGACCCGTACTTCATCGAGAAGAAACTCTACCCGAACGTCGATTTCTACTCTGGCATTATTCTGAAAGCGATGGGCATTCCGTCTTCCATGTTCACCGTGATCTTCGCCATGGCGCGTACCGTGGGCTGGATTGCGCACTGGAACGAAATGCACAGCGAAGGTATGAAAATCGCCCGTCCTCGTCAGCTGTACACCGGCTACGAGCAGCGTGATTTTAAGTCTGACCTGAAGCGCTAAAAAACGTTGGGTGCGGCCTGATGCCCTCACCCTGGCCCTCTCCCACAGGGAGAGGGAACAAACCTTAAAAACGGTAACCCCTGGGTTACCGTTTTGCTTTTATCTCTGGCAGTGCGGGCACCAGTAAAAAGGTCTGGAAGAGAGCATAATCCTGTCGATAATCCCGCCGCACCGCTCGCACTTTTTCCCCGCCCGATGGAACACCTTAAAGCGGAACAGCGCCCCGTGATGTTTGTTCTCATCCACCACGCCGCGCGTGTTGTACGACAGCCGCGGAATATCCAGCAGCGCGTGAGACAACGCGTCCAGCTGTTCCTCGCTAAGCTGAGAGGCCTTGCGCTGCGGCGCCAGCCCCACTTGCCAAAGGATTTCCACCCGCAGATAGTTGCCTAATCCCGCCAGAAAAGCCTGATCGAGCAACAATCCGGAAAACTGGCGGTTGCGGAATTTGGGCGATAACAGTCGGGCCTTCACGTCGCTCGCCGTCAGGCGCATGTCCAGCACGTCCGGCCCGACGCGCTGTAAGAACGGATGCGTCAGCAGCTGCTCCGGCGTTAACATTTCGATATCAGAGGCGCTGTAGAGCAGGGTCGCCTTATCCGCCGTTTGTAACCGGACGCGCAGCACGCGCGTCGTTTGCGGCTGCTCGTCCGCATCGACTACGCGCCACACACCGTAGAGCTGGTTATGGCTATATAACGTCAGGTTATGGGAAAAATGCGTGAGCAACGCTTTGCCGCGCGTTTCAATATGAGTCACCGTCTGTCCCACCAGCTCTGTTTCAAACGGCTTAAGTTGAGGAAAGGCAAACCAGACATCGGTCAGGGGTTTGCCCTTTATCGCCGCCTCCAGGCTATCCGCCGCACGGCGGATCTCCGGACCTTCAGGCATGTCATTGTCCTTTTATAATCAATCTGAGCTGACGAGAATGCCCTCTTCAGAGAACGCCGCCCGCAGGCGTCGCGCAAACTGGAGCGCATGCTCCCCGTCGCCGTGTAAACACACCGTATCGGCCTGAACATTTGCGGATGTTCCATCCACGGCGGTCACCCGCCCGAAGCGCACCATCGCCAGCGTCTGCGCCAGCGCTTTATTTTCGTCAGTAATCAGCGCACCGGCCTGCGTGCGCGGCACCAGGCTGCCGTCCGGCATGTATCCCCGATCGGCAAAGACTTCCTGCCGCGTCGTCAGCCCCAGCCGTTCTCCGGCACGAATAAGCTCGCTACCCGCCAGGCCAACCAGAATCAGCTGCGGATTGCAGTCCCGCACCGCGCGGGCAATCGCCTCCGCCAGCGCCGGGTCTTTCGCTGCCTGGTTATAGAGCATGCCGTGCGGTTTGACGTGACGCAGCACGCCATGCTCAGCGCGCGCTATCGCCTCCAGCGCGCCGATTTGGTAGAGCACCTGAGCGTAGACCGTCTCAGGGGGCAGATCCATCGCCGTACGGCCAAAGTTCTCCCGGTCCGGGAAGCTCGGGTGAGCGCCAATCGCCACGCCGTTTTTAATGGCATTACGCACGCTCTCCTGCATGGTTTGCGCATCGCCCGCGTGAAAACCGCAGGCGATATTGACCGAGGAGACCAGGGTCATCAGTTCCGCATCGGCGCTGCTGCCCTCCCCCACATCGGCGTTTAAATCAATCTTTACCATCAAGCCTCCACGCCAGCTGTTCGAGATAGCGCTGCCGATCCTGCCGCGCCTTTAGCGCCTCCTCCAGCGTACACTGCACGAAATGAATCGGCTGACCGAGAGGGATTTGCGCCAGATGGTAGCGATCCGCTTCGATAATGCAGGCAATACGCGGATAGCCGCCGGTAGTTTGCGCATCGTTCATCAGTACGATGGGCTGCCCGTTGCCCGGCACCTGAATCACCCCCGGCAGCAGCCCGTGGGAAAGCAGCTCCCGGTCAGTCGTGCGGGTCAGCGGCTGCCCCTGAAGCCGGTAACCCATACGGTTACTCTGCGGGCTGATTTTCCACGGCGAACGCCAGAAAGACTCTTTTGAGGCTTCATCAAACTCCTGATATTCCGGTCCCGGCAAGGCGCGGATCACGTTCCCCCACAGCAGCTGCTTCACGCCCTGCGTGGTGGTGAAATGGCGCGCTGATGGCTTAATCGCAAGACGATCGCCGTCGCGCAGCAGCCGTCCTTCATGGCCGCCCATTCCCGCTTTCTGGTCGGTGCTGGACGACCCCAACACCTCCGGCACGTCGATGCCCCCCGCCACGGCAAGATAGCTGCGCACGCCGTGCAGAGGACGCTTAAGCGTCAGACGCTGCCCGGCTTTCGCCCGCAATCGCCAGCCGGTCCACACCGCTTTGCCGTCCAGCGTCGCGTCACAGCCCGCGCCGGTTAAGGCGAACCAGGTCTCCTCACCAAATTCAATAACGCACTGACCCAGCGTAATTTCTAACGCCGCCGTGCTGCCCGCGTTGCCTACCAGCAGGTTGGCAATCTCCAGCGAAGGACGATCGAGCGCACCGCAGTAGCTCACGCCGGACTGGCGCATGCCAAAGCGTCCGGCATCCTGAACGGAGGTATAAAGCCCCGCGCGAATAAGCGTTAACATACCCCCTCCTTCTGCGGGATAAAGCGCAGGGTATCACCCGGACGCAGGAGTATTGGCGCGTCATGGCCGGGTTCAAATAACGGCGTGGACGTGTGCCCGATAAGCTGCCAGCCGCCCGGTGAAGTAAGCGGATAAATTCCGGTTTGCTCACCGCCAATTGCCACCGTTCCTGCGGGAACGCTCAGGCGCGGCTCAGCCCGACGCGGGGTATGCAGCCGGGGAGATAATCCGCCCAGATACGGAAAGCCCGGCTGAAAACCCAGAAACCAGACGACGTAATCCACCGAGCTGTGCAGCTCCACAACCTGCTTTACTGTTAATCCACAGTGTTCGGCCACCACGCCAAGGTCAGGGCCACCTTTGCCGCCATAGACAACCGGGATCTCAATCGCCCGCGATTCCGGTTCCAGCGCCTCGCTCTCTTCCCACCAGCGCTGAAGACGCTCAATGGCATCCAGCGCCCCGGTGTGCGGATCGCGTAGCACCACGGTGATATTATTCATACCCGGAATAGCTTCAACCACGCCGGGTAGCTCGGGCAGCCGCTGAGCCAGGCGCCAGATACGCTTTTGCGTGGCAAGCGTCACGGGAGGCTCAAGCTCCAGAACTACCGCGGTTTCACCCAGAAGATAACAACGCGCTCGCTGCACTTAACTACCTCTCATCAGGCCGGATTAGGAATATCAATAAAGGTCACATCCAGATCGGTATTTTCCGTCAGCCACTCGCTGAGGGCGCGAATACCGCCGCGCTCGGTAGCGTGGTGGCCTGCCGCGTAAAAATGCAGCCCCTGCTCGCGGGCAGAGTGAACCGTCTGCTCGGAGACTTCGCCGGTAATAAACGCATCAACACCAAAGCGCGCGGCGCTGTCGATAAAGCCCTGGCCGCCGCCCGTACACCACGCCACGCGCTTCACGGTATCCGGCCCGGTATCTCCGCACCACAGCGGACGACGCCCCAGCCGCGCTTCGATCCACGATGCCAGCTCCAGCCCCGGTACCGGCATCGACAGTTCGCCCCACGGCACCAGCGGCTCGATTTCACCCATCACGGTAATCCCTAACAGCTGTGCCAGCTGGACGTTATTTCCCAGTTCAGGATGCGCATCCAGCGGCAGATGGTAACCGTACAGGTTGATATCATTCGACAGCAGCGTTTTGAGGCGGTTGCGCTTCATGCCGCGGATAATCGGCGATTCGTTTTTCCAGAAGTAACCGTGATGGACAATCACCGCGTCGGCTTCCTGACGCACCGCCTCATCCAGCAGCGCCTGGCTTGCCGTCACGCCGGTGATGATTTTCTGCACCGTTTCGCGCCCTTCGACCTGCAGGCCATTCGGGCCATAGTCGCTAAAGGAGGCGGTATTAAGTTTTTCGTTAATCAGGCGTTCCAGTTCACTGTTTTTCATCATCATTCTCTCAAACTTTTCGGGCGGCTTCGTACGCCGCCAGCGTGGCGACGCGCGCCTGTTTATGGTCGACAATCGGGCGGGGATAATCGAGCTTTACGCCCTGTTTATCCGCCCATGCCCACGGGTCATGGATCGCTTTTTCAGGAACGTTCCTGAGCGCGGGCAACCAGCGGCGAATAAAGTCGCCGTTGGCATCAAATTTTTGCCCCTGCGTGGTCGGATTAAAAATCCTGAAATAGGGAGCCGCATCGGTGCCGGTAGAGGCCGCCCACTGCCAGCCACCGTTATTCGCCGCCAGATCGCCATCGATCAGCTGAGAAATAAAATAGCGCTCTCCGATTCGCCAGTCGATAAGCAGATCTTTCACCAGGAAGCTCGCGGTAATCATTCGCAGACGATTGTGCATCCACCCGGTTTCATTTAGCTGGCGCATAGCGGCGTCCACAATCGGATAGCCCGTCTCCCCTTTTTGCCAGGCCTGTAAAAGTGCCTCATCGTGCTGCCATTTTACGCTGTCGGTCCACGTAATGAACGGACGATGCTTACAGAGATTGGGATGGTACGTCATCAGATGGCGGTAGAATTCACGCCAGATAAGTTCGTTCAGCCACACCGAGCCCGCACCACCGTCCAGCGCCTGCGGCTGTTCGGCCAGAAGACGATGCAAACACTGGCGAGGAGAGAGCACGCCCAGCGCCAGGCAGGCCGATAACCGGCTTGTCCCTTCAATTGCCGGGAAATCCCTGCGCGCGTCATATTCTCCCGCGCCCTGCTTGCAAAACTGGCGCAGCTTCGCAATAGCGGCCTTCTCACTGACAGGGAACAGAAGTTCATCAAATGCCCGCTGGGGATAGTTGAACGTTAATTCGGGGAGATCGGTTATAGCCTCTCCTCTGGCGGCGGGCGCGGGTACGCACTCCGGCAGCGCCTCTTTCAGGCGCTTAACAAAAGCATTTTTAAACGGCGTAAACACTTTATACATTTCGTGACCGCCGGTCATAACGCTGCCCGGTGCCAGCATCACGCTGTCATCAAATCCCTCACAAACCACCTTTCCCAGCATTTTCTCCAGCTGGCGGTCCCGCTGCTGTTCGTTCAGTTCGTACTGGTAGTTATAAAAAAGATGCGTGACGCCGTTCTGCTGGCATATCTCCTGCAGCATATGAAGCTGCGCGGTAAAATCGCTGACCTCTTTGTAGATAAGAGGTATGCCTTTCTCGGCAAGCGCGTGCTGCAGTTCGTTCAGGTGTGATTTGAGGTAAGCCGCCTGCCGTGGTGCCATATCATGCTGCTGCCACTGCTCAGGCGTGGCGATAAATAGCGCCAGTACGCTGGCGTCATCAGAGCGGCAGGCTGCCGCGAGAGCGATGTTGTCATGTACGCGCAAATCCGCGCGAAACCAAACCAGATGGGTGGGCATAAAACTCCAGGCTATTGTCCATTATGTCCATAAGGGCATGCCATACAAGGAAAAAGCATGCATTGAACTACTTTGCCATGAAGTGTAGACGGGATGAAATAAAAAAGGCCGCCCGGGGCGGCCTTAACGCTACTTGTCCTGCGCTATCGTGGTTAAAGCGACAAACGCATTAGGTTCATCACTCTTTACAACGAGTACGCTGGCGACAATGAACGCGATGCATATATAGCGTTTCACTATGCGGTCCCTGCTGCTAACCGCTCCACCGTTCACCACCGGTGATAAATCGGTGGACACAAGCCCTGACGAGAGCCTGACTTACGGTTGTGGTGACGCCTTTCCCGGGACCGGTGCCCATGTGCGAGATGGCGGAAAGGGACGCTGCATAGTAGTTGGCCCTGGTGTAAAACGTAATCCACCGAAAAGGTTTTTAAGAATATATTTAGGGAGTTGCAGTTTGATTACTTAAGGACCCGAGATATTCTTGGAAGCCTCTGACGAGGGCTTGAAGACCACCCAACGGACCGCGAATCCCGAGGGACAAAAAAACCGCCATATTGCTATTGTAATGCCGATCAGTTAAGGATCGGTTGACCGATCCAGTGGCTGTGTAAGAATCCGGAAATGTTTACCCGTTTCCGGATTTTTTTATGCACATTGGACAGGCTCTTGATCTGGTATCACGTTACGATTCTCTGCGTAACCCTCTGACTTCTCTGGGCGACTATCTTGACCCGGAACTGATTTCCCGCTGCCTTGAAGAATCCGGCACCGTCACGTTACGCAAACGGCGCCTTCCTCTGGAAATGATGGTCTGGTGCATTATCGGTATGGCCCTTGAGCGTAAGGAGCCGGTTCATCAGATAGTTAACCGGCTGGATATCATGTTACCCGGCAACCGTCCGTTCGTTGCCCCCAGTGCCGTGATCCAGGCCCGTCAGCGGCTGGGAAGCGAAGCCATCCGCCGCGTGTTCACGCAAACAGCGCAGCTCTGGCATAACGCCACACCGCATCCGCACTGGTGCGGCCTGACACTGCTGGCCATCGATGGTGTGTTCTGGCGCACACCGGATACGCCGGAAAACGATAGCGCCTTTCCCCGCCAGACGCATGGCGGAAACCCGGCACTCTACCCGCAGGTAAAAATGGTCTGCCAGATGGAACTGACCAGCCATCTGTTGACGGCAGCGGCCTTCGGCACGATGAAAAACAGCGAAAATGAGCTCGCGGAGCAACTGATAGAGCAGACCGGCGATAACACCCTGACGTTAATGGATAAAGGCTATTACTCGCTGGGGCTGCTGAATGCGTGGAGCCAGGCGGGAGAACACCGTCACTGGATGCTCCCGCTCAGAAAGGGAGCACAGTATGAAGAGGTCAGAAAGCTGGGTAAAGGCGACTATCTGGTGAAGCTGAAAACCAGCCCACAGGCACGAAAAAAATGGCCGGGTCTGGGAGATGAGATGACAGCCCGCCTGCTGACCGTAACGCGCAAAGGGAAAACCAGCCATCTGCTGACGTCGATGACGGACGCCATGCGCTATCCCGGAGGAGAAATGGCAGACCTGTACAGCCATCGCTGGGAAATAGAGCTGGGGTACAGGGAGATAAAACAAACGATGCAACTGAGCAGGCTGACGCTGAGGAGTAAAAAGCCGGAGCTTGTGGAGCAGGAGTTATGGGGCGTGTTACTGGCGTATAATCTGGTGCGATATCAGATGATTAAAATGGCGGGCCATCTGAAAGGATACTGGCCGAATCAGCTGAGCTTCTCAGAATCATGCGGCATGGTCATGAGAATGCTGATGACGCTGCAGGGCGCTTCACCAGGGCGTATCCCGGAGCTGATGCGTGATCTTGAAAGCATGGCGCAACTGGTAAAGTTGCCGACAAGAAGGGAAAGGGCCTTCCCGAGGGTGGTAAAGGAAAGGCCCTGGAGATACCCCACAGCCCCGAAAAAAAGCCAGTCAGTTGCTTAACTGACTGGCATTACATATTGCTATTGGCGGTTTTTTTTATGGCTACGCGTCAGCGTTGTATCAATAGAAATCGCAGGTCGCTTTCTCAGCCTGATCCATCCACACCGGCTTCTCGCTGGTTTTCGCCCAGACGCGGTGCAGATAGCTGTAAAAACGTGCACGATCTTTCCAGAACAGCATCACCGGCAGAGCCAGCACGCCAGCCACTACGGCGAAAGTGCGACGCATGAACACGATATGAGCCGGATACTCTTTATAAAGATCCATATTTTTCTCCCCTGTAGTTGGCCGGAAACCTTCTCCGGAAAATGTGAAATCTGTGACCTGGATAAAATAATATCGCTTTGTTTGTAATTTTACTACTCATCCGACCACTTATTTTCGTCCGTTTAGCAAAAATCTACACTCGCACCGTAATTAAGTTACAAAAAAGTTAACGATTTACTTATCAATAGTTAAATTGTGGGCTTTGCCATTTTTATACTTTTTTTACACCCACCCTTCTGATTTTTGCGAAATCTTTGCGCCATAAATCCTACCGTTAGCACAACAACAAAAGTCACCCGGAGGTGGATTGTGAGTGCAGGTCTTATTGCCGGCATCGTGCTGGTGTTCCTGTTATTGGGTTATCTGGTCTATGCCCTGATTAACGCGGAGGCATTCTGATGGCTGCTCAGGCGTTTTTGCTTATTGCCAGCTTCTTAGTGGTATTGTTCGTTCTGGCAAGGCCGCTGGGAACGGGGCTGGCCAGGCTTATCAACAACGTCCCCCTGCCCGGCACGGGAAGCGTTGAAAAAGGGATCTGGCGCGTGCTGGGAATCGACGATCGGGAGATGAGCTGGCGTGAATATCTGTTCGCTATTCTGCTGCTGAACATCGTTGGGCTTTTTGCACTTTTTGCCATGCTGATGCTGCAGGGCATCCTGCCGCTGAATCCGCAACGGTTACCGGGCCTGTCCTGGCATCTTGCGCTGAACACGGCGGTCAGTTTTGTTACCAACACCAACTGGCAGTCCTATGCCGGTGAAACCACGCTGAGCTATTTCAGCCAGATGGCTGGATTAACCGTGCAGAACTTCCTCTCTGCAGCCAGCGGTATCGCGGTAATTTTCGCGCTGACGCGCGCGTTTGCGCGTCAGAAAATCGGTACCCTGGGTAACGCCTGGGTGGATTTGACGCGCATTACGCTGTGGATCCTGCTGCCGATTGCGTTGCTTATCGCGCTGTTCTTTATTCAGCAGGGCGCCCTGCAAAACCTGCTGCCTTACGCCCCGTATACCTCGCTGGAAGGAGCAAAACAGCTCCTGCCGATGGGCCCAGTGGCGTCGCAGGAAGCCATCAAGATGCTCGGCACCAACGGCGGCGGATTCTTCAACGCCAACTCGTCGCATCCGTTTGAAAACCCTACCGCCCTGACCAATTTTGTGCAGATGCTGGCGATCTTCCTGATCCCCGCCGCGCTCTGTTTCGCCTTTGGTGATGTGGTCAACGATCGCCGTCAGGGCCGCACACTGCTCTGGACCATGTCGCTGATCTTCGTGGTCTGCGTGGCGCTGGTGATGTGGGCTGAATGGAGCGGCAACCCCCATTTCATGCAGCTGGGGGCTGACAGCAATATCAACATGGAAGGTAAAGAGAGCCGCTTTGGCATTCTCGCCAGCAGCCTGTATGCGGTGGTCACCACGGCGGCCTCGTGCGGGGCGGTCAACGCCATGCACGATTCCTTTACGGCGCTGGGTGGCATGATCCCGATGTGGCTGATGCAGATTGGCGAGGTGGTGTTTGGCGGCGTGGGCTCGGGTCTGTACGGCATGCTGCTGTTCGTACTGCTGGCGGTATTTATTGCCGGCTTGATGATTGGCCGCACCCCGGAATACCTCGGTAAAAAAATCGACGTTCGCGAGATGAAATTAACCGCGCTGGCGATTCTGGTCACCCCGGCGCTTGTGCTGCTCGGCACCGCGCTGGCCCTGATGACCGAGGCCGGACGCAGCGGCATCTTTAACCCGGGCATTCACGGCTTTAGCGAAGTGCTGTATGCCGTCTCCTCGGCCGCCAACAACAACGGTAGCGCCTTTGCAGGCTTAAGCGCCAACTCTCCGTTCTGGAACTGTCTGCTGGCGTTCTGCATGTTCGTGGGCCGCTTCGGGATCATTGTGCCGGTTATGGCGATTGCCGGATCGCTGGTGAATAAAAAAATCCAACCGACCACCACCGGGACGTTACCGACCCACGGCGCGCTGTTTATCGGCCTGCTGACGGGCACCGTGTTGCTGGTCGGCGCCCTGACCTTTATCCCCGCCCTCGCGTTAGGCCCGGTCGCGGAAACTCTCTCTTTACGCTGATTTTGCGGAGTATTTGTCATGAGTCGTAAACAACTGGCCCTGCTCGAACCGACGTTAGTTCGTCAGGCGCTTATGGATGCGGTCAAAAAGCTGAGCCCGCGCGTGCAATGGCACAACCCGGTGATGTTTATTGTCTGGGCGGGAAGCGTCCTGACAACCGCCCTGGCGATTGCCATGGGAACGGGCCATATGCCGGGAAATGCGATGTTTACCGGCGCCATCAGCCTGTGGCTGTGGTTTACCGTGCTGTTCGCCAACTTTGCCGAAGCGCTGGCGGAAGGCCGGAGTAAAGCGCAGGCCAACAGCCTGAAAGGGGTGAAAAAAACGGCGTTTGCGCGGAAATTACGTGAACCGAAATACGGCGCGCAGATGGACCACGTTCCTGCGGATGAACTACGTAAAGGTGATGTGGTGCTGGTGGAAGCTGGCGACATCATCCCGTGCGACGGAGAAGTCATTGAAGGTGGCGCATCGGTAGATGAAAGCGCCATTACCGGGGAATCCGCACCTGTGATCCGTGAATCCGGCGGTGATTTTGCCTCCGTGACGGGCGGGACGCGCATTCTCTCCGACTGGCTGGTGATCCAATGCAGCGTTAACCCGGGTGAAACCTTCCTCGACCGGATGATCGCCATGGTGGAAGGCGCACAGCGCCGTAAAACGCCAAACGAGATTGCCCTGACCATCCTGCTGGTGGCCCTGACCATTGTCTTCCTGCTGGCAACCGCCACACTGTGGCCGTTCTCCGCCTATGGCGGTACCGCGGTCACCGTCACGGTGCTGGTGGCGCTGCTGGTCTGCCTTATCCCCACCACCATTGGCGGCCTGCTGTCGGCCATCGGCGTGGCTGGCATGAGCCGTATGCTCGGTGCCAACGTCATCGCCACCAGCGGGCGTGCCGTAGAAGCCGCCGGTGACGTGGATGTGTTGCTGCTGGATAAAACCGGCACCATTACCCTCGGTAACCGCCAGGCGTCGGATTTCTTACCCGCCCCGGGCGTGGATGAAAAAACGCTGGCGGATGCGGCACAGCTCTCCTCGCTTGCCGATGAAACCCCGGAAGGCCGAAGCATTGTTGTTCTCGCCAAGCAGCGCTTTAACCTGCGCCAGCGCGACGTTCAGAGCCTGCATGCCACCTTCGTGCCGTTTACGGCGCAAACCCGAATGAGCGGGATTAACATTCAGGATCGCATGATCCGTAAAGGCTCTGTTGACGCCATCCGTCGCCACATTGAGGCCAACAATGGCCACTTCCCGCCTGAAGTGGACAACCTGGTCGAAAGCGTAGCCCGTCAGGGGGCCACGCCGCTGGTGGTGGCAGAAGGCGCGAACGTGCTGGGCGTAATTGCCCTGAAAGATATCGTTAAAGGTGGCATTAAAGAGCGCTTTGCCCAGCTGCGTAAAATGGGCATTAAAACGGTGATGATCACCGGGGATAACCGTCTTACCGCCGCGGCGATTGCCGCCGAAGCGGGCGTGGATGATTTCCTTTCCGAAGCCACCCCGGAAGCGAAACTGGCGTTGATTCGTCAGTATCAGGCGGAAGGTCGTCTGGTGGCGATGACGGGCGACGGTACCAACGATGCCCCTGCCCTGGCGCAGGCCGACGTGGCGGTGGCGATGAACTCCGGTACCCAGGCAGCAAAAGAGGCGGGCAACATGGTCGACCTCGACTCTAACCCGACCAAGCTGATTGAGGTGGTGCACATCGGCAAACAGATGTTGATGACGCGCGGTTCGCTGACCACCTTCAGTATCGCCAACGACGTGGCGAAGTATTTCGCCATTATCCCGGCGGCCTTTGCGGCCACCTATCCGCAGCTCAATGCGCTGAACGTGATGCACCTGCACTCTCCGGCATCGGCCATTCTGAGCGCGGTGATTTTCAACGCCCTGATCATTGTCTTTCTTATTCCGCTGGCGCTGAAGGGCGTGAGCTATAAGCCGCTGACCGCCGCCGCCATGCTGCGCCGCAACCTGTGGATTTACGGCCTGGGCGGGCTGGTGGTGCCCTTCGTCGGTATCAAGGTTATCGACCTGCTGTTGACGCTGTTCGGGCTGGTTTAAAAGGTGAATCAAATGACCATGTTACGTCCCGCTATACTTCTGTTTATTCTGCTGTCTCTCATTACCGGCGGGCTGTACCCGCTGGTAACCACCTCGCTGGGCCAGTGGTGGTTTAAGGGTCAGGCCAACGGCTCGCTGATTATACAAAACGGTGAAAACCGCGGTTCTCGCCTGATTGGTCAGAACTTTACGGATGCCCGCTACTTCCAGGGACGCCCTTCCGCCACTGCCGAAAGCCCGTATAATCCGATGGCATCCGGCGGCAGTAACCTGGCGGGCAGCAACCCGGAGCTGGACAAAGCCGTCGCTGAACGCGTGGCAACCCTGCGTGCCGCCAATCCTCAGGCCAGCCGCGAGGTGCCCGTAGAGCTGGTGACCGCCTCTGCCAGCGGGCTGGACTACAGCCTGACGCCGGCAGCGGTGGCCTGGCAGATCCCGCGCGTCGCCGCCGCCCGTCAGTTGACCGTCGAACAGGTGAGCAAGCTGGTGGCAGAGCACACGCAAAAGCCGCTGGTCAGCTTCATCGGCATGCCCGTGGTAAATATTGTTGAGCTGAATCTGGCGCTGGACGCGCTAAGGAAAAACTAAATGACCGACGAGCCCATGCGCCCGGATCCGGACAGGCTGCTTGAACAGACGGCTGAAGCCCATCGCGGCAAACTGAAAATTTTCTTTGGCGCCTGCGCAGGCGTCGGGAAAACCTTCGCCATGCTGACGGAAGCCCAGCGGCTTCGGGCGCAGGGGCTCGATATTCTGATCGGCGTGGTTGAAACCCACGGACGTAAAGAGACAGCATCACTGCTGAAGGGGCTGGCTACCCAGCCGCCCCGCCGCATCAGCCATCGCGGTCGGTTAGTCACTGAATTCGATCTCGATGCCGCCCTCGCCCGCCGTCCCGCGCTTATCCTGATGGACGAACTGGCGCACAGCAATGCGCCAGGCTCACGCCATCCCAAACGCTGGCAGGATGTTGAAGAGCTGCTCGAGGCCGGCATTGATGTGTTCACGACGGTTAACGTTCAGCATCTTGAAAGTCTGAACGACGTAGTCAGCGGCGTGACCGGCATTCAGGTGCGCGAGACGGTGCCCGACCCGTTCTTTGATTCTGCCGATGAGGTGGTGCTGGTTGACCTGCCTCCTGACGATTTGCGCCAGCGCCTGCACGAAGGCAAGGTTTATATTGCCGGCCAGGCCGAGCGCGCCATCGAACATTTCTTCCGCAAAGGTAACCTGATTGCCCTGCGCGAGCTGGCCCTGCGGCGTACTGCCGATCGCGTTGACGATCAGATGCGCGCCTGGCGCGACCTGCAGGGACAGGAGCGCGTCTGGCACACGCGGGATGCCATTCTGCTGTGCGTGGGGCACGGCAGCGGCAATGAAAAACTGGTCCGCACCGCTGCGCGCCTGGCGGCCAAATTTGGCAGCGTCTGGCATGCGGTGTATGTCGAAACGCCGCAGCTGCACGCTCTGCCCGAAAACCAGCGCCGCGCGATCCTGAGCTCGCTGCGCCTGGCGCAGGAGCTGGGTGCCGAAACCGCTACCCTTTCCGATCCGCAGGAAGATAAGGCCATTCTGCGCTACGCGCGGGAGCATAACCTGGGGAAAATTGTCATTGGCCGCCGCCAGCATCGCCGCTGGTTTAGCCGCGAATCCTTTGCCGACAAGCTGGCCCGCCGCGCGCCGGATCTGGACCTGGTGATCGTGGCGCTGGATGATAAACCTGCTCCCCTCCCCAGCCGCGCGCCGGACAGCCGGGCCTTCAGCGATAAATGGCGCATTCAGCTCCGCGGCTGTTTTGTCGCCGTCGTGCTCTGCGCCCTGATCACTATAATCGCCAGCAAATGGCTGATTGCCTTCGACGCGGCCAACCTGGTGATGATCTACCTGCTGGGCGTGGTAGTGGTGGCGCTCTTTTACGGACGCTGGCCGTCAGTACTGGCGACGGTTATTAACGTCATCAGCTTCGATCTGTTCTTTATTGCCCCCCGCGGGACGCTCGCCGTCTCGGACGTACAGTACATCCTCACCTTCGCCGTGATGCTTACCGTCGGGCTGGTGATCGGGAACTTAACGGCTGGCGTGCGCTACCAGGCGCGTATCGCCCGCTATCGCGAACAGCGCACGCGGCATCTTTATGAGATGTCGAAATCGCTGGCGGTAGGCCGCACGCCGCTGGATATTGTGCAGACCAGCGAGCAGTTTATTCGCTCGACCTTTCATGCCAGCAACCTGATTTTACTCCCGAACGATCACGGCAAGCTGCGCCCGCTGACGTCGGCCTCGGGCATGACGCCCTGGGACGAAGCCATCGCCCGCTGGAGCTTTGATAAAGGGCTACCGGCGGGTGCAGGGACCGACACCCTGCCCGGCGTGCCCTATCAAATTCTGCCCCTGCGCAGCGCCGATAAAAACCTGGGGCTGGTTATCGTGGAGCCCTCCAATCTGCGCCAGCTGATGATCCCCGAACAGCAGCGACTGCTGGAGACCTTTACGCTGCTGGTTGCCAGCGCGCTGGAACGGCTGGCCCTCACCGCCAGCGAAGAGCAGGCCCGGCTGGCAAGCGAGCGCGAAAGCATCCGTAACTCGCTCCTGGCGGCGCTGTCTCACGACCTGCGCACACCTCTTACCGTCCTGTTTGGCCAGTCGGAAATCCTGACGCTGGACCTGGCAGCGGAAGGTTCAAAACACGCCATGCAGGCCAGCGAAATCCGTCAGCACGTGCTCAATACCACGCGTCTGGTGAATAACCTGCTCGATATGGCGCGGATCCAGTCGGGCGGTTTTAACCTCAAAAAAGAGTGGCTCACGCTTGAAGAGGTGGTGGGCAGCGCGCTGAAAATGCTCGAACCCGGCCTCGGTGGGCGGCATATTGCGCTGAACATGCCCGAGCCCCTGACGTTAATTCACGTCGACGGTCCGCTGTTTGAACGAGTGTTGATTAACCTGCTGGAAAACGCCGGCAAATATGCAGGTGCCAGCGCCCGGATTGGGGTGGATGCGACGGTGGACGACGACACGCTTCGTCTTGACGTCTGGGATACCGGACCGGGCATTCCTGCCGGACAGGAGATGGCTATTTTCGAAAAATTCGCACGCGGCAATAAGGAGTCTGCCATCCCGGGCGTGGGGCTGGGGCTGGCGATTTGTCAGGCAATAATTGATGTTCATGGCGGAACCATTTTCGCGGAGAATCGTCCGGAAGGCGGCGCGCGTTTTTGTGTTACACTTCCTCTGGAAACCCCGCCGGAACTGAATGAATTACCAGAGGATTTGTGATCAACGTTCTGATTGTTGAAGATGAGATCGCCATTAGCCGGTTTCTGCGCGCAGCGCTGGAAGGCGATGGTCTGCGCGTTCATGATGCGGGTACGCTTCAGCGGGGGTTAATTGAAGCCGCGACCCGCAAGCCGGACCTGGTTATCCTCGATCTTGGCCTGCCGGACGGTGACGGCATCGATTTTATCCGCGAGGTACGTCAGTGGAGCCAGATGCCGATTCTGGTGCTCTCCGCCCGTACTGAAGAGACGGATAAAATCGCCGCGCTGGATGCCGGGGCGGACGACTATCTGATAAAACCTTTTGGTATCGGCGAGCTACAGGCTCGCCTGCGCGTGGCCCTGCGCCGCCACAGCGCAACCACGCCTGCTGACCCAACCTACACGTTTGGGGATATCCGGGTTGATCTGGCCGCGCGACGTATTGTGCGCGGTGAAGAAGAAATCCATCTCACGCCAATCGAGTTTCGCCTGCTCGCCGTGCTGCTTAATAATCACGGTAAAGTACTCACCCAGCGCCAGCTGTTAAGTCAGGTGTGGGGACCCAACGCGGTGGAGCATAGTCACTATTTACGCATATATATGGGACATCTTCGCCAGAAACTTGAAGTTGACCCCGCGCGCCCCCGTCATTTATTAACTGAAACCGGTATCGGTTATCGGTTTATGCTTTGAATAACTATTCAATTTATTTTTAAATAAAAACGAAACCTCTCAGAAAATATTTCACAAATATCCCAACCGTTATTTTTTTTGATTATTTACGCTCCCATCAAACATTCACAACACAATCTATTAACGCGACACTAACAATTCAGAATTTTGATCTGCATTATTCATCAAAAACGACTAATTATTTCTGAAATGATCGGTTAATGGTGATCTGCTTCACGGTTAATCGCCTTTGCCTGGATAAAATGACCATGCTTTCAATTACTGAAAGGAAAATGAAACATGGAAAACAACAATCGCTTAATGCCCCATATAAGGCGGACAACGCATATTATGATGTTTGCCCACCGAAACTGCTTTGACTTTCATCTCTTTAATGCCCGGTAGTCCTTCGACTTCTGGCGCACTCGCTTACAGGTTATCCTGAAAAACCTTAGCTTACAGGCAATTGCCTGTAAACTCGTGCGCTCATTCATCTTGATTCAGACTCATCCGCACCGGGCGGACTGAATTTCAATCATCAAAAAAGCAATTCACTGATTTTAATCAGCGGCTACCCATTGCTTTTTTTCCGGAAAATTATCGATTTCTTTCTTGCAAGAAATCGAGGGACGCTTATTACCTAAAATAAAGAGAGAAAGATGAAAAATTTAAAAATCGCAGCCAGCCGTGCATGTCCGGACTGCTTTACTACCCAGCGTGAAGTGGTGGATGTCCGCGCTTCTGATTATATTGATGTTGCCGCCATTGTTTTGGCGGTCACGGATATTGCCAGCGGTATCCTGGAAGAAATAGAAGCTACCGGTTTTGGCATTCCCGTATTTGTGGCGACGCACAAAGAAGAGATCATCCCGGCAGATTATTTATCGCGCATTCACGGCGTATTTGAGCATTCAGACACCAGCAAAGACTTTTATGGACGCCAGCTGGAAGCGGCTGCGCAGAAGTATGAAACCCAGCTGCGCCCGCCGTTTTTCCGCGCCCTTGTCGACTACGTGAAGCAGGGCAACAGCGCGTTTGACTGCCCGGGGCATCAGGGCGGGCAGTTTTTCCGCCGTCATCCTGCCGGCAATCAGTTTGTCGATTTCTTTGGCGAGACGTTATTCCGCTCCGATCTGTGCAACGCCGACGTGGCGATGGGGGATCTGCTGATCCACGAAGGCGCACCGTGCATTGCCCAGCAGCATGCGGCAAAAGTCTTTAACGCCGATAAGACCTACTTCGTGCTGAATGGCACCTCGTCGTCCAACAAAGTGGTGTTGAACGCCCTGCTCACCCCAGGCGACCTGGTGCTGTTTGACCGTAATAACCACAAGTCTAACCACCACGGTGCCCTCCTTCAGGCTGGGGCAACGCCGGTCTATCTGGAAACAGCGCGCAACCCGTACGGCTTTATCGGCGGCATTGACGCGCACTGCTTTGAGGAGAGCTACCTGCGTGAACGGGTGGCAGAGGTGGCGCCTGGCCGTGCACGCGATGCGCGTCCGTTCCGCCTGGCGGTGATCCAGCTGGGCACCTACGATGGCACCATCTACAACGCCCGTCAGGTGGTGGATAAGATTGGGCACCTGTGCGACTACATCCTGTTTGACTCGGCCTGGGTGGGTTACGAGCAGTTTATTCCGATGATGGCCGACTGCTCGCCGCTGCTGCTGGAGCTGAACGAAAACGATCCGGGGATTCTGGTCACCCAGTCCGTGCATAAACAGCAGGCTGGCTTCTCGCAGACCTCGCAAATTCACAAGAAGGACAGCCACATCAAAGGCCAGCAGCGCTATGTCCCACATAAGCGGCTCAACAATGCCTTTATGATGCACGCCTCCACCAGCCCGTTTTATCCGCTGTTTGCCGCGCTGGACATTAACGCCCGCATGCATGAGGGGCAAAGCGGCCGCAACATGTGGATGGACTGCGTGGTGACGGGCATTGAGGCGCGCAAGCTGATCCTGGAAAACTGCCGATTTATTCGTCCATTTGTGCCCGAGACGGTGGATGGCCGCGCGTGGGAAAGCTGGGACACGGCAGAGATTGCAACCGATCTGCGCTTATTCCATTTCGTACCGGGTGAACGCTGGCACGCCTTTGAAGGTTATGCAGAGCACCAGTATTTTATCGACCCGTGCAAGCTGCTGCTGACCACGCCGGGCATTAACGCCCGCACCGGGGAGTATGACGACTTCGGCGTGCCCGCCACCATTCTCGCCAACTTCCTGCGTGAAAACGGCATCGTGCCGGAAAAATGCGATCTCAACTCGATCCTGTTCCTGCTCACCCCTGCGGAGGACATGGGCAAGCTGCAGCAGCTGGTCGCCCAGCTGGTGCGCTTCGAAAAACTGCTTGAGAGCGATGTGCCGCTGAAAGACGTCCTGCCCTCCCTCTACAAACAGCATCCGGAACGTTACGCGGGTTACACCCTGCGCCAGATCTGCCAGGAGATGCACGACCTGTACGCCCGCCATAACGTGAAGCAGCTGCAAAAAGAGATGTTCCGCAAGTCTCACTTCCCGCGCGTGATGATGAACCCGCAAGAGGCGAACTACGCCTACCTGCGCGGTGAGGTCGAGCTGGTCTCCCTGCGCGACGCGGAAGGCCGCATCGCCGCCGAAGGTGCGCTCCCTTACCCACCGGGGGTACTGTGCGTGGTTCCAGGGGAAGTCTGGGGCGGTTCCGTGCTGCGCTACTTTGCCGCGCTGGAAGAAGGCATCAACCTGCTGCCGGGCTTCGCGCCGGAGCTGCAGGGCGTGTACGTCGAGGAGTGTGACGGTCGCAAACAGGTTCGCTGCTACATCATCAAACAATCCGCTGCTCAGCCATCGCTGCTGAAAGGAGAAAAATTATGAGCAAGTCCAATAAGATGGGCGTGGTGCAGCTGACTATCCTCACCATGGTTAACATGATGGGCTCCGGGATTATCATGCTGCCCACCAAGCTTGCCGAGGTGGGGACCATCTCGATCATCTCCTGGCTGGTGACGGCTGTCGGATCGATGGCGCTGGCGTGGGCGTTTGCCAAGTGCGGGATGTTCAGCCGCAAGTCAGGCGGCATGGGCGGCTATGCCGAGTACGCCTTCGGCAAGTCCGGCAACTTTATGGCGAACTATACCTATGGGGTGTCGCTGCTGATCGCCAACGTGGCGATTGCCATCTCCGCCGTGGGCTACGGTACGGAGCTGGTTGGCGCGACGCTCAGCCCGGTGCAAATTGGGCTGGCGACCATCGGCGTGCTGTGGATCTGTACCGTCGCTAACTTTGGCGGCGCGCGCATCACCGGACAACTCAGCAGCATCACCGTCTGGGGCGTGATCATCCCGGTGGTCGGTCTGTGCATCATCGGCTGGTTCTGGTTTAGCCCGACGCTTTACGCCAACTCCTGGAACCCGCACCATGTGCCGTTCTTCACCGCCGTGGGCTCGTCTATCGCCATGACGCTCTGGGCTTTCCTGGGCCTGGAATCCGCCTGCGCAAATGCGGAAGTGGTGGAAAATCCGGAGAAGAACGTGCCGATTGCGGTTCTCGGCGGGACGCTGGGCGCGGCGGTGATCTATATCGTTTCAACCAACGTGATAGCGGGGATCGTGCCAAACATGGATCTGGCTAACTCCACGGCACCGTTCGGACTGGCCTTTGCGCAGATGTTCACCCCGGAAGTCGGGAAAGTGATCATGGGGTTGATGGTGATGTCCTGCTGCGGATCGCTGCTTGGCTGGCAGTTCACCATTGCACAGGTTTTTAAATCTTCGGCAGATGAAGGCTATTTCCCGAAAATCTTCTCCCGCGTGACCAAAGCCGATGCGCCGGTGCAGGGTATGCTGGCAATTGTCATCTTCCAGAGCGGATTATCGCTAATGACCATCAGCCCGTCGCTGAACAGCCAGTTCAACGTGCTGGTCAACCTGGCGGTGGTGACGAACATCATCCCGTATATTCTGTCGATGGCGGCGCTGGCGATCATTCAGAAGGTGGCGAAGGTGGATCCGCACAAAGCGCGAGTAGCGAATATCGTGGCGCTGGTTGGGGCGATATACAGCTTCTATGCGCTCTACTCGTCCGGACAGGAGGCGATGCTGTACGGGGCGATAGTGACCTTCATGGGCTGGACGCTGTACGGTCTGGTGTCGCCGAGATTTGAATTGAAGAACAAACACAGTTAGGTAAAAGCAAAACGGCAACCCTGAGGTTGCCGTTTTTAGTGTTTTCTCCCTCTCCCCGCGGGAGAGGGCCGGGGTGAGGGCATCAGCCCGCACCAGAACACGACTTATGCGTTTTTCAGCACTTCGCTGACAATCTCTACCGCTTCTTTCTCAATCTGCTGGCGATGCTCAGCGCCGAGGAAGCTTTCGCAATAGATCTTGTACGCATCTTCCGTACCGGACGGACGCGCGGCGAACCAGCCATTTTCGGTCATCACTTTCAGGCCGCCGATAGACGCACCGTTACCCGGTGCCGCCGTCAGACGCGCGGTGATCGGATCGCCTGCCAGGGTGCTTGCGCTGACCATCTCCGGAGAGAGTTTGGACAGAGCCGCTTTCTGGGCAGAGGTCGCGCCAGCCTGAATACGGTTATAGCTTGGCGCACCAAAGCGTGCAGCCAGCTCGTTGTAGTGTTCCTGCGGATTCTTGCCGGTAACCGCGGTAATCTCCGCCGCCAGCAGGCACATGATGATGCCGTCTTTATCGGTTGACCACGGGGTGCCGTCGAAACGCAGGAAGGACGCGCCTGCGCTCTCTTCGCCGCCGAAGCCAAAGCTGCCGTCGTGCAGACCGTCAACGAACCACTTGAAGCCTACCGGCACTTCCACCAGCTTACGGCCCAGCGCGTCCACCACGCGGTCGATCATCGCAGAAGAGACCAGCGTTTTACCGACAGCCACCTCTTTGCCCCACTGCGGACGGTGCTGGAACAGGTAATTGATCGCAACAGCCAGATAGTGGTTCGGGTTCATCAGCCCGGCAGGGGTGACGATGCCGTGACGGTCATAGTCCGGGTCGTTAGCAAACGCCAGGTCGAATTTATCGCGCAGCGCCAGCAGGCCCGCCATCGCGCATTCGGAGGAGCAGTCCATACGGATCGCGCCGTCTTTGTCCAGGTGCATAAAGCGGAAGGTCTGATCGACGTGATCGTTCACGATGGTCAGATCCAGCTTGTAGTGCTCGGCGATGCGCTTCCAGTACTCAATACCGGAGCCGCCCAGCGGATCCACGCCCAGCTTCAGGCCAGCTTTCTGAATCGCCGCCATATCGACGATATCCGCCAGCCCTTCCACAAACGGCTGAACCAGATCCTGCTCTTTCACGTGGCCGGAGGCCATCGCCTCATCAAGAGAAATACGTTTAACGCCTTTCAGACCGTCGGCCAGCAGCGCGTTTGCACGATCTTCCACCACTTTGGTGACGTTAGTGTCAGCCGGGCCGCCGTTAGGCGGGTTGTATTTTATACCACCGTCTTCCGGCGGGTTGTGGGATGGCGTGATGACGATACCGTCAGCCTGCGCGCCACCTTTTTTGTTGTGCACAAGGATCGCGTTTGATACCGCCGGTGTTGGAGTAAACCCATTGTTCTCCTGAACAATCACGTCCACACCGTTCGCCGCCAGCACTTCCAGCACGGAAATAAACGCCGGTTCAGACAGCGCATGGGTATCTTTGCCCACGTAGCACGGACCGGTAACGCCGTTTTTAGCGCGCTCTTCCGCAATGGCCTGAGCAATGGCCAGAATGTGCGGTTCGTTAAAGCTGTGGCGCGCCGCGCTGCCGCGGTGACCAGATGTACCAAACTTCACTGCGTGTTCTGCGTTGCCCACGACCGGTTTCAGCACGTAATACTGCGCGGTCAGCTGAGCGACGTTAATCAAATCGCTTTGTTGTGCAGGTTGGCCTGCACGGCTGTGATTTGCCATTACCGGGTCCTTATGATGCAAGGGTTAAATTGTACCGCAAACCTTTTCAATCAATTCCGCCGGGAACTGCATGGACTGCATGATGTGTTCAATCATGCTGCACTTGCGGCCCGTATTGGTATTGGTGATCACCCAGTACGGAGTGCCAGGGACATGTTTAGGTTTGGTTTGATTGCCATTTTGCAGCAGCGTCTGCTCGTCGCCCGCGAAATAGACGCGGGTACGGCCGTGCAGCGACTCGGTCGCTTCAGCAAACGCTTTGTTATCCAGGGAGTAAAGTGTAGACAGCACCAGCATAAAACGGTTAACCGCCTTTTTCTGCTCCGCATATTCGTCGGAGAGCAGCAGTTCGCGCATCGCGCGCACTTTATCTTTTACCGGCGTCACGGCAGGTTTTGCTTGTACAGCAACGCTCGGCTGAGACACGACATCTTTGGTAACTGGGGTGGCAGGCTGTGAAGCGGCGGAAATTTTAAGCATGCGCCGTAAAATGTCGGACGCGCTCTCCCCGATATGCCGCGTCTGGCTGGCAATATACTGATAGAGTTCGTCATCAACTTCGATTGTTTTCATCTTAATCCAGTGCGATATCTTATCTGAATACAAGTCATTGGGATTATAAGGTCAAATCCCAACAGCGGATAGCGTCAAACCAGGTTGGCGGCAAAAGTCAGATTAAACTGGAACCTTGCAGCCGGGCGGCAGAATGGTCAACATGATACCCTAACCTGACATACGTAAAAAAAGAACTTTGCCATGAAATTGAATACCCGAGCGCAAACTGCACAATCGCCGAACAATAATTCCCCCATCGTGCTGGTTCATGGACTTTTTGGCAGCCTGGATAACCTGGGCGTGCTGGCCCGCGATTTGGTTACCGATCACGATATTTTGCAGGTCGATATGCGCAACCACGGGCTTTCCGGCCGCTCAGACGAAATGACTTATGCGGCAATGGCGCAGGATCTGCTGGATACGCTGGACGCGCACAACCTGCAGAAGGTGACCCTCATCGGGCATTCAATGGGCGGTAAAGCGGTTATGGCGCTCACCGCGCTGGCGCCAGAGCGAATTTCCGGGCTTGTCGTGATTGACGTTGCGCCTGTGGATTACGACGTTCGCCGTCACGATGAGATTTTCGCGGCGATCAATGCCGTAACCGAAGCTGGCGTTTCCACTCGTCATCAGGCGGCAGCGGTTATGCGTGAGCATCTTGATGAAGAAGGCGTGGTGCAGTTCCTTTTGAAGTCGTTTGTTGACGGGCAGTGGCGTTTTAACGTGCCGGTGCTGTGGGACCAGTACAACCACATCGTGGGCTGGGAAACCGTTCCCGCCTGGCCGCACCCTGCCCTCTTTATTCGCGGCGGTAACTCTCCTTATATTACCGACGCGTACCGGGACACGCTGCTGGCACAATTCCCGCAGGCGCGCGCCCACGTCATTGCCGGTGCCGGACACTGGGTGCATGCGGAAAAACCGGATGCTGTACTGCGCGCCATTCGCCGCTATCTCGCTGATACTGCAAATTGATTAAAAAGAGAGCGACTGGAAGATGACGGGCTTCCAGTCGTTGGCGTGCCGTTTTTGGTGATGTATGATGGCGCGCTTATCGCCCGGGCTTTAGCAGGGCGGCGTGTTTCCCCCGAAGTCTCATAATCATGGCCAAAGAACAAACGGACCGTACGACACTAGATCTGTTCGCGAATGAGCGTCGACCGGGACGACCGAAAACGAATCCGCTTTCGCGCGATGAACAGCTGCGTATCAATAAACGCAATCAGCTTAAACGCGATAAAAATCGTGGGCTTAAGCGTGTCGAACTGAAGCTCAACGCCGACGCGGTCGATGCGCTTAACGAGCTGGCAGAGGCGCGTAATATCAGCCGCAGCGAGCTTATTGAAGAGATGCTCATCGCCCAACTTGAGACGCTGCGCAGCCAGGCATAAGTCTGAAAAACCCCTTTATCGCCCTTTTCATGTAGCACAGAGTGCAGTCCTGCGCGATAGCGGTTTCCGCAGGGTTGCCAGTTCTGCTATTATTGCCCTTATCCGTGGCCGAATTGCGCCACCATACCATTAAGTTTCAAGAGGTTATTTTACTCATGGCAATCATCGGCATTTTCTTCGGCAGTGATACCGGCAATACCGAAAATATCGCAAAAAACATTCAGAAACAGCTCGGTAAAGACGTTGCTGATGTGCATGACATCGCCAAGAGCAGCAAAGAAGATCTCGAGGGCTATGACATTCTGCTGCTGGGTATTCCAACCTGGTACTATGGTGAAGCCCAGTGCGACTGGGACGATTTCTTCCCGACGCTGGAAGAGGTGGACTTCAACGGCAAGCTGGTTGCCCTGTTCGGTTGTGGCGATCAGGAAGATTACGCCGAGTACTTCTGTGATGCGCTGGGGACGATTCGCGACATCATTGAGCCTAATGGCGCGGTTATTGTGGGCCACTGGCCGACTGCCGGTTACCACTTCGAAGCCTCTAAAGGCCTGGCCGATGACGATCATTTTGTCGGACTTGCCATTGACGAAGACCGTCAGCCAGAACTGACCGCAGAGCGTGTAGAGAAGTGGGTTAAGCAGATCCGCGAAGAACTGCATCTGGACGATATTCTCAACGCCTGATTTTTTACGGCGCAACGCGGGTTGCGCCCCTTTTCCAGGTAAAACCGATTAAATTAATTGCTACAAACTTTTAACTTTTTCGCCCAGACCTGTACAATGTCTCCCTGGCAAAATGTGGTTTCCATTGAGCAAGTTTGTAGGTGATACCACGTTTTTATAAGCATACTTTGCCTGAGACTTGCAGTTTTCATTTAGGCATGGCAGTTCTATAATGAGACGCATTATCCCAGGTGCATTTTCTGTCACTTCCCAGAGAAGTGAATCGTTTAGCAACAGGACAGATTCCGCATGACTGACAACAATACCGCATTAAAGAAGGCTGGCCTGAAAGTAACGCTTCCTCGGTTAAAAATCCTGGAAGTGCTTCAGGGTCCAGACAATCACCATGTCAGTGCGGAAGACCTTTATAAACGTCTTATCGACATGGGTGAAGAGATTGGGCTGGCCACCGTATATCGCGTGCTGAACCAGTTTGATGACGCGGGCATTGTTACCCGTCATAATTTCGAAGGCGGTAAATCTGTATTCGAACTGACCCAGCAGCATCACCACGATCACCTGATCTGCCTCGATTGCGGCAAGGTCATTGAATTTAGCGATGATTCCATCGAAGCGCGTCAGCGTGAAATCGCAGCTCGTCATGGCATTCGCCTGACCAACCACAGCCTGTACCTTTACGGTCACTGCGCTGAAGGGGATTGCCGCGAGAATGAACACGCTCACGACACAAAATAAGTTAGCGTTTATACTCTGAGCCAGCCGTAAGGTTGGCTTTTTTTTGCCAGAAAAAAGCCCGGTGGCGCTGTGCTACCGGGCGTAAAGCAACTTACTTATTGTTATTGCGTATCTCGTTCCAGATCTTATCGCAACGCTTCGCCACTTCCTGATCGTTACCGGTTTTACGCGCCTGGATACAGGCCTGGTAATCCATCACGCGGACGTTCTCCTGCGTCGCGAACTGCTCGTGCGCTTTCTCTTTCTTCAGCACGTTCAGCACGCTCTGACAGGCTTCAATTTTCTCCGGCGATCCTTCCGCAGTATTAATGCAGGCGCTATACGCCTCCTTCAGACGGGCGTCCTCTTTCGGTGCCTGAGTCTGAACACACGCCACCAGCCCTGATGCCATCAGCGCGACGATTACGATTTTTTTCATCATATGCAGTCTCCAGACTGGCGGGACTCAGCCCGCCGGTGTGCTCATCAGAAGATGGTGAATGGGGCGATAACCATGAATTTGACGTCACGTTCATCCTGGAAGATGTTGCCGTAACCGCCCGCATAGCTTGGGATATCGGAGTGATTGTCATACTGCGTGAAGTGCAGCTTAAACATCGTGCCTTTCGCGCGGCCATCCTGCAGGGTGTAGATAGCATCCAGGCTGTAGGAGGACTCTTTCAGGCGATAGTTTGGATCGTAGTACGCATCCGGCGTCGCCATGTCTGCTGGTTTTGCATCCCAGGCGTAAGCGTAAGAAGCGCCCACCGCCCAGCCCGGCAGGTTCCAGTTTTTCAGGTCATACATGGCGCCGAAGAAGACCGCTTTCTCGCCGTCGGCGTTGAAGTCTGAGCGGTTATCCCACCAGATATCCAGACGACCGTTGGATGAGGCATAGGTCGGCGTCATACGCTGCAGGAAGTAGCCCTGCTGCCCTTCCGCCTTCACCCATGTCCCTTCCAGGCGCAAATCAACCTGGCCAACCTTGTAGCCGAAGGTTAACGCCTGCAGCCACGCGGTACCGTTATAAATGTCATTTACGCTGCCATCGCTGACCTTATCGCGCGTACCGTAGAACTGGTAGCTGGTGCTCAGCGGACTACCGGCGATATCAAATTTGTAGCTGGCTTTAGCAAAATACTGATCGATATAGCCTTCCGCCTGACCAAATGTAGCTTCCAGAACCAGATCGTTTTTAAAATCGTACTTCGCGCCCAGCGAGTGGAGGTAATCGACTTTGGTTTTCTTATCGTTCTGGTAGAACTTGTCCATCTCAATGTGCCACGGCGCTTTGTACTCGTTGGTCCACATATAGGAGAAGCTCAACGCACCTGCATCACCGTAGTCAAAATTAGCCCCGGCTTCTGCCCCCTGATAGGTACCAGGCATAAAGCTCCAGTGCGGCGCTAACAGCGTCTGGCCGGTTGGCTGAATATAGCCCCCACGCGCCCATACCGGGCCGTATTTGAATTTCGCTGCGGCCTTATAAAGGCTGATACCGCTTTTATCCCCTGACCAGTCTTCGTCATAGGCTTTATTGCTGGAGGAGAAGGCAATTTCGTTCGGGTGGCCGCTGTCGCCATTTTCAGCCATTTCAATCGCCGTAAACGCGGCAATATCCAGACCGAACATATCGGCGGCGTAGCCTGACTGGAAGTCCAGGTTGGCGTTCCAGGTGGAGTGAGAGAGGTTGGTTTTGTATTTATCTTCTGTGACATCTTTACGGTCACGTTCACGCTGCCAGTAATAAATACCGCCAGTGAGGGTAGAATCTTCGATGAAACCTGCTGCTTTTGCCTCTGGTGTCACCACCAGGCCCGACATTGCTGTCACACCGGCAATAGCCAGCGCCAGCGCACTACGTTTGCCACTGAACGTACGCATAGATTATTCCTCTTTGACGAATTAAAACGCCTTAAACGGCGAAAATATAAAAGACCAAAAGGCCAGGGGTAGTTATAAATACCCTCGAATTAACTACCGTCTTTAGGTTATTTTTCGCGACGCGAATTATCAATGCTTTTCAGTGGGCAAAAGTCAGGATTATGACGAAGTGCACATAATTGGTAGTGCTTTGTAACATTTGGCCGAATGCGAGGTGTGGCGGGAGTAGAGCAGGTAATTTCGGCGTATTAGATCGTAATAAAACCCGTATTTGTCTTAATTCTCTTTTATCTGAAACAGACAAACTTTTTTTAGAAAAATAAGTAGCACCGCATTGACCAAAAATTTTAGCTGGCCTAATTACGGGCCTACTTTAACGATATGATCATTAAATAAAAAAACGCCGCTATAAGCGGCGTTTGTTTCTCATTGACCAGTGCAGCGTTATTATTCGCCGATCTTGGTCCAGGTATCACGCAGACCTACGGTACGGTTAAATACCGGTTTTTCTGCCGTGCTATAACGGCTGTCCAGGCAGAAGTAACCTTCACGCTCGAATTGGAACGCTTTGCCCGCTTCAGCGGCTTTCAGCGATGGCTCCGCATAACCTTGCTTGATCACCAGAGATTCCGGGTTGATGGTCGCCAGGAAGTCTTCAGCCGCACCCGGGTTAGGCACGCTAAACAGACGATCGTACAGACGAATTTCTACCGGCAGCGCGTGGGAAGCGCTCACCCAGTGGATCACGCCTTTCACCTTGCGGCCGTCTGCCGGATCTTTGCTCAGCGTCTCAGCATCGTACGAACAGAAGATGGTGGTAATGTTACCTTCAGCATCTTTCTCTACGCGCTCGGCTTTGATGACGTAGGCGTTACGCAGACGAACTTCTTTACCCAACACCAGACGCTTGTACTGCTTATTGGCTTCTTCACGGAAGTCAGCACGGTCGATCCAGATCTCACCGCTGAACGGCACGTCGCGGCTTCCCATTTCCGGTTTATTCGGATGGTTAGGCATAGAGACCAGCTCGCTTCCACCCTGCGGGTAATTTTCAATAACCAGTTTCACCGGATCGATAACAGCCATCGCGCGCGGGGCGTTTTCGTTAAGATCTTCACGAATGCAGGATTCCAGAGACGCCATTTCGATGGTGTTGTCCTGCTTGGTCACGCCGATACGTTTGCAGAACTCACGAATAGAAGCGGCAGTGTAACCACGACGACGCAGGCCGGAGATGGTCGGCATGCGCGGGTCGTCCCAGCCTTCAACGTGCTTGTCGGTCACCAGCAGGTTCAGCTTACGCTTGGACATCACGGTGTATTCCAGATTCAGACGAGAGAACTCGTACTGACGCGGATGCACAGGAATAGTGATGTTATCCAGCACCCAGTCGTACAGACGACGGTTATCCTGGAACTCCAGCGTACACAGCGAGTGGGTAATGCCTTCCAGCGCATCGCTGATGCAATGGGTAAAGTCGTACATCGGGTAGATGCACCACTTGTTGCCGGTCTGGTGGTGTTCTGCGAACTTAATGCGGTACAGCACCGGATCGCGCATCACGATAAACGGCGACGCCATATCGATTTTGGCACGCAGGCAAGCTTTACCTTCTTCGAAGCCACCGGCACGCATTTTTTCAAACAGCGCCAGGTTCTCTTCCACGCTGCGATCGCGGAACGGGCTGTTTTTGCCTGGTGCAGTCAGCGTACCGCGATACTCGCGGATTTCGTCCGCAGACAGCTCGTCAACGTATGCCAGACCTTTGTTGATCAGCTCCACCGCGTAGGCATACAGCTGATCAAAATAGTCAGAGGAGTAGCAGATATCGCCAGACCAGTTGAAGCCCAGCCATTGCACGTCGTTTTTAATGGACTCAACGTATTCGATGTCTTCTTTTACTGGGTTGGTGTCATCGAAACGCAGGTTGCACTGCCCCTGGTAGTCTTGCGCAATGCCAAAGTTCAGGCAGATCGATTTCGCGTGACCAATGTGCAGGTAGCCGTTCGGCTCCGGCGGGAAACGCGTATGTACCGTGGTGTGCTTACCACTGGCCAGATCTTCATCGATGATCTGACGAATAAAGTTACTCGGGCGGGCTTCTGCCTCACTCATCGTGGATTCCTCAAAGCGTAAACAACGTATAACGGCGTATGATCTTATAAGCCGGACGTAGTGACAACCCTTAGTTACGGAAAATACGTATCAGATGAAAATAATGGGGGCGTTTGCTGCAAAAAAAAGCGGCGGAGGATATCCCCCGCCGCTTAAGGCATGACTCTACTCAGGAGCGATTACTTGCCTTTAATCTCATACAGCGGTGTCTGACCCGCAACCACCTGACCTTTCGCCTGGAGTACCAGACCGCTAAAGTCGTCGATGTTGCTGCACACGACCGGACTAATCATCGAGCGCGCGTTGGCGTTCAGGAAGTCCAGATCCATTTCCAGAATCGGCTGACCTGCCACCACTTCAGCCCCCTCTTCCACCAGGCGAGTAAAGCCCTGACCGTTCAGCGCTACGGTATCGATCCCCATATGGACAACGATCTCCGCGCCTTTTTCGGTTTCGAGGCAGAACGCGTGGTTGGTGTTGAAGATTTTCACGATGGTGCCTGCCGCCGGAGACACAACGGTTTTATCCGTTGGTTTCACCGCCACACCGTCACCAACCGCTTTGCTGGCGAAGGCTTCATCAGGCACCTGCTCAAGGTCAACCACGTCACCCGTTACCGGAGAGACCAGCGCGGCCACCGTCACGGCGTTCGGCACGGCCTGCGGCTTCGCAACCGGCGCAGCCGTCGACGCAGGTGCGCTGTCGGCTGATGCCGCCGCGACCGGGCCACGGGCAACCACTTTCTTCATTTCGTCGCCAATGGATTCCGCTTTGGCGCCTACGATAACCTGGATAGTTTGTTTGTTCAGTTTAACCACGCCCGATGCACCAAGGCGTTTACACATTGCGTCGCTTACGCGCCCCGAGTCACCCACCGTCAGACGCAGACGGGTGATACAGGCATCAATCGCTTTCAGGTTGTCAGTCCCACCGACGGCAGCGATATAGCTGGTCGCCAGCTGAGTCAGACCCTCTTCGGTATTGCTGTTGGCTTCGTTGGTGACCACTTCGTCTTTGGTATCTTCGCGGCCTGGTGTTTTGAGGTTAAACATACGAATAACCGCAGTGAACAGCACGAAGTAGATGACGAAGAAGACCAGACCCATTACCACCAGCATCCAGACGTTCTTGCTTGCCGCCGGCAGGTTGTACATCAACACGTAGTCGATCGCGCCTGCAGAGAAGGAGAAGCCAGCATGGATGCCCAGCAGGGTCGCCACAAACAGGCTGATACCGGTAAGCACCGCATGCATGAGGTACAGCACTGGCGCCAGGAACATGAACAGGAATTCCAGCGGCTCGGTTACACCGGTCAGGAACGCGGTAATCGCAACGGACAGCAGCATGCCGCCAACCATTGGGCGACGCGCTTTTGGCGCAGCCAGGTACATTGCCAGTGCAGCGCCCGGCAGACCAAACATCATGATTGGGAAGAAGCCAGACATGAACATACCCGCGGTGCCGTCGCCCGCGTAGAAGCGGTTGATGTCGCCGTGGAATACGGTGCCCGCAGCATTGGTGAACTCACCAATCTGGAACCAGGCGATGGTGTTCAGCACCTGATGCAGACCGGTTGGGATCAGCAGACGGTTGATAAAGCCAAAGATACCTGAGCCCACAGCACCTGCTGAAACAATCCACTCGCCGCCCGCATGAATAGCATGCTGCACCGGCGGCCAGACGTAGCCAAAGATAGCTGCCAGGATCAGACAGAAAAAGCCCGTCGCAATTGGCACAAAACGTTTACCGCCGAAGAAGCTCAGGAAGTCAGGCAGTTTGATACCCGCCCAGCGGTTGTACACGGCACCACCGACCAGACCGGTAATGATACCCGCCAGTACACCCATGTTGATTTCCGGGTTGATGGTTACCATCGCTTTCGTGAGGATGAAGTAACCTACCGCCCCTGCCAGTGCCGCAGCACCGGCGCTGTCTTTTGACCAGCTTGACGCCACGCCGATGGCGAAGATCAGCGCAAGGTTGTCAAAAATGGCGCCGCCTGCCTGGGCAATAAACGGCACGTTAAGAAGATCGGGTTGCCCGAATCGCAGCAGCAACGCTGCAACCGGTAGCACGGCGATAGGGAGCTGCAAAGCCCTACCGAGGCGCTGGAAAAAACCTAAAATATTCATCCTATTCCCCCTACGAGACCCATTATTAAGACTCGCGCATAAACTATGTTTTTATTGTGTCACGAACGATAGATACAGTTGATGATTCACTGGCAGTCTGAGTGTGTGAAAAATTAATTCGTATCGCAAATTAAACACCTATTTTTTGTGATTATTGTCACCAAATATCGTATTCCCTCCTCCCTTTCACTGGCTAACAGCCAAAACTTATTTTATCATTCAAAAAATCAAGACGGATTGATCCGGCCTGAAAGGTTCCAGGTTACGCTTAAGCATCAGGTTCCGATACCCATCCGCCCACTCTTCTACTTAAACTTTGAGGTGAACAATGAGACTGATTCCCCTGGCAACTGCTGAACAAGTCGGTAAATGGGCCGCTCGCCATATCGTTAACCGTATTAATGCCTTCAAGCCTACTGCCGATCGTCCTTTCGTTCTTGGCCTTCCAACCGGTGGTACCCCACTGACCGCGTACAAAGCGCTGGTTGAAATGCATAAAGCGGGCCAGGTTAGCTTTAAACACGTTGTGACCTTCAACATGGACGAATATGTCGGCCTGCCAAAGGAGCATCCTGAAAGCTACCATAGCTTCATGCACCGCAATTTCTTTGATCACGTTGATATCCCAGCTGAAAATATTAACCTGCTGAATGGAAATGCGCCTGATATTGACGCAGAATGCCGTCAGTACGAAGAAAAAATCCGTTCTTACGGTAAAATCCACCTGTTCATGGGTGGCGTGGGCAACGATGGTCATATCGCGTTTAACGAACCAGCCTCTTCTCTGGCTTCCCGTACCCGTATTAAAACGCTGACCCATGACACTCGCGTGGCAAACTCCCGCTTCTTTGACGGTGACGTGAACCAGGTTCCAAAATACGCCCTGACCGTTGGCGTAGGCACCCTGCTGGATGCCGAAGAGGTGATGATTCTGGTACTGGGCGGCGTGAAAGCGCAGGCGCTCCAGGCAGCCGTTGAAGGCAACGTTAACCACATGTGGACCATCAGCTGCCTGCAGCTGCATCCAAAATCAGTCATCGTCTGCGACGAACCGTCCACGATGGAGCTGAAGGTGAAAACGCTGAAATACTTCAACGAGTTAGAAGCTGAGAACATCAAAGGTCTGTAATTGAATAACCGCCTCTTCTGTCAGAGGCGGTCGCTTTTTTTAACCGGGGGTCGATATGTACGCTTTAACCCACGGTCGGATTTATACCGGCCATGAAATTCTGGATGACCATGCGATTGTTATCGCCAATGGCCTGATTGAACGTGTTTGCCCGCTGGCAGAACTGCCGCCGGAGATAGAACAGCGCTCACTCAATGGAGCAGTAATCTCCCCCGGTTTCATCGACGTACAGCTTAACGGCTGCGGCGGTGTGCAGTTCAATGACACCGCCGAGGCGGTGACGGTTGAAACGCTGGAAATCATGCAGAAAGCTAACGAGAAATCAGGCTGCACCAGCTATCTGCCGACGCTCATCACCAGCAGTGATGACCTGATGAAACAGGGTATCCGCGTGATGCGCGAATACCTGGCCAAACACCCGAACCAGGCGCTGGGTCTGCATCTGGAAGGGCCATGGCTGAACATAGTGAAAAAAGGCACGCATAACCCGGATTACGTGCGCAAGCCGGATGCTGAACTGGTCGACTACATGTGTGCCAATGCTGATGTGATCGCTAAAGTGACGCTGGCGCCTGAAATGACCGGTACTGAGGTCATCAGCAAACTGGCTGCCGCCGGGATTGTGGTTTCAGCAGGCCACTCAAACGCCACACTGAAAGAAGCCAAAGCAGGCTTCCGTGCCGGTATTACCTTTGCGACCCACCTTTACAACGCCATGCCGTATATTACCGGCCGTGAACCGGGTCTGGTCGGGGCGATTCTCGACGAACCAGACGTCTACTGCGGCATTATCGCTGATGGCATGCACGTTGATTACACCAACATTCGCAACGCCAAACGGCTGAAAGGTGACAAGCTCTGCCTGGTCACCGATGCCACCGCGCCAGCAGGTGCAAATATTGAGCAGTTCATTTTTGCTGGTAAAACAATATACTACCGCAATGGACTGTGTGTGGATGAAAACGGTACGCTGAGTGGCTCCTCTTTGACCATGATTGAAGGGGTGCGTAATCTGGTGGAGCATTGTGGGATTGCGCTTGATGAAGTCCTGCGTATGGCCACCCTTTATCCGGCTCGCGCCATCGGCGTGGATAAACAGCTCGGCGGAATTGCACCAGGTATGGTTGCAAACCTGACGGCATTCACACACGATTATAAAATTATTAAGACCATCGTTAATGGTAACGAGGTCGTCACTGAGTAAGTAAAAGTATGACACCAGGCGGACAAGCTCAAATCGGTAATGTCGATCTCGTTAAACAACTTAACAGTGCGGCGGTTTATCGCCTGATTGACCAACATGGTCCAATCTCGCGGATCCAGATAGCCGAACAAAGCCAGCTTGCTCCCGCCAGCGTGACAAAAATTACCCGCCAGCTCATTGAGCGCGGTTTGATCAAAGAAGTCGATCAGCAGGCCTCCACCGGGGGCCGCCGCGCCATCTCCATCATTACCGAAACCCGCAACTTTCAGGCCATTGGCGTCCGGCTTGGTCGTCATGACACCACGCTCACGCTGTACGATTTGAGCAGCAAAGCCATTGCGGAAGAGCACTACCCACTGCCCGAGCGCACCCAGGAGACGCTGGAACACGCGCTGCTGAATACTATCGCGCACTTTATTGAAAGCTGTCAGCGCAAGATCCGCGAACTGATCGCCATCTCCGTCATTCTGCCTGGCCTGGTCGACCCGGAAAGCGGTGTGATCCGATACATGCCGCATATTCAGGTTGAGAACTGGGCGCTGGTCGACGCGCTGGAAAAACGCTTTAAGGTGACCTGCTTTGTCGGTCATGATATTCGATCTTTAGCGCTGGCTGAGCACTACTTTGGTGCGAGTCAGGACTGTGAAGACTCTATTCTGGTGCGCGTACACCGCGGTACGGGCGCAGGCATTATCTCCAATGGCCGTATTTTTATTGGTCGTAACGGTAACGTTGGCGAGATCGGCCACATCCAGGTTGAACCGCTCGGCGAACGCTGCCACTGCGGCAACTTCGGCTGCCTTGAAACCATCGCCGCCAACACGGCCATCGAGCAGCGCGTTCGCCACCTGCTTGAGCAGGGTTATCAAAGCCGCGTCACGCTGGACGATTGCAAGATAGGCACCATCTGCAAAGCTGCCAATAAAGGCGACGCGCTGGCCTGTGAGGTGATCGAGCAGGTAGGTCGCCATCTGGGGAAAACCATCGCCATCGCCATTAACCTGTTTAACCCGCAGAAAGTGGTGATCGCCGGAGAGATTGTTGAAGCGGAAAAGGTGCTGCTGCCCGCCATCGAAGGCTGTATCAACACCCAGGCGCTAAAAGCATTCCGACAGAACCTCCCGGTGGTTCGTTCGAAGCTTGACCATCGCTCGGCGATTGGCGCGTTTGCGCTGGTCAAGCGCGCCATGCTCAACGGTATCCTGCTCCAGCATTTGCTGGAATCCTGATCGGACCTTATAGTAACGCCTTCTTTTTTTGATGTCGGAATGTCCATGACCATTAAGAATGTAATTTGTGATATCGACGGCGTGCTGATGCACGACAACGTTGCCGTGCCGGGTGCTGCGGAGTTTCTTCACCGCATCATCGACAAAGGAATGCCACTGGTTCTACTCACGAACTACCCTTCCCAAACCGGTCAGGATCTGGCGAATCGCTTTGCCACCGCAGGCGTCGACGTGCCGGACAGCGTGTTTTATACCTCCGCAATGGCAACGGCGGATTTCCTGAAGCGTCAGGAAGGAAAAAAAGCCTACGTGGTCGGTGAAGGCGCGCTGATCCACGAGCTGTATAAAGCAGGCTTTACCATTACCGATGTGAACCCGGACTTTGTGATCGTGGGAGAAACGCGCTCCTTTAACTGGGAGATGATGCATAAAGCAGCCTACTTTGTCGCCAATGGTGCGCGTTTTATTGCCACCAACCCGGATACGCACGGCCGTGGTTTCTATCCGGCCTGCGGCGCGCTGTGCGCCGGTATTGAAAAAATCTCGGGCCGTAAGCCTTTTGTTGTCGGCAAACCGAGCCCGTGGATCATCCGCGCCGCGTTGAATACGATGCAGGCACACTCAGAAGAAACCGTCATTGTTGGCGACAACCTGCGCACCGATATTCTGGCTGGCTTCCAGGCAGGGCTTGAAACCATCCTGGTACTTTCTGGCGTCTCGCAGCTTGATGACATCGATACGATGCCCTTCCGACCAAGCTGGATTTACCCCTCTGTCGACGAAATCGACGTTATTTGATTCTGAACCACGTCCCAGGGCGTGGTTTTTCATTTTCAGCTTATACAAACAAAACACCATCTAACAAAAAACCATTTTCATTGCATAATCATCAATAAAAGGATGTTTGACGTACTCTTTTTTCACTATTCAGCAATCACTATTGCACTTTTTCCGTTTTGGCCCGTAAAACCCTTGCGCCCCTCCCCCCTTTTGCGGCATTTTCATAAGCAAGCAACATCACAATGCAACAGGGTTAACGGAGAAGGTTATGTGTTCAATTTTTGGCGTACTGGATATTAAAACTGACGCGGGCGAACTGCGTAAAAAAGCACTCGAATTGTCCCGCCTGATGCGCCATCGAGGCCCGGACTGGTCAGGCGTTTACGCCAGCGACAAAGCGATTCTGGCTCACGAACGCCTGTCTATTGTTGACGTCAACGCCGGTGCACAGCCGCTGTATAACGAGAAAAAAACGCACGCGCTGGCTGTCAACGGTGAAATTTATAACCATCAGGCGCTGCGCGCCGAGTACGGCGACCGCTACGCCTTCCAGACCGGCTCTGACTGTGAAGTGATCCTGGCGCTGTATCAGGAGAAAGGTCCCGAGTTTCTCGACGACCTGCAGGGCATGTTTGCCTTCGCGCTGTACGACAGCGAAAAAGACGCTTACCTGATTGGCCGTGACCATATCGGTATTATCCCGCTGTACATGGGTCACGATGAACACGGCAACTTCTATGTCGCGTCCGAAATGAAAGCCCTGGTACCGGTCTGCCGCACCATCAAAGAGTTCCCGGCGGGCAGCTATCTGTGGAGTAAAGACGGTGAAATCCGTTCGTACTACCAGCGCGACTGGTTTGACTATGACGCGGTGAAAGACAACGTGACGGATAAAGCCGAGCTGCGTCAGGCGCTGGAAGATTCCGTGAAAAGCCACCTGATGTCAGACGTGCCTTACGGCGTACTGCTCTCCGGCGGTCTGGACTCCTCCGTGATCTCCGCGATCACCAAGAAATTCGCGGCTCGTCGCGTGGAAGATCAGGAGCGCTCCGAGGCCTGGTGGCCGCAGCTGCACTCCTTTGCAGTGGGCCTGGAAGGGGCACCGGATCTGAAAGCCGCGCAGGAAGTGGCAAACCACCTCGGCACCGTGCACCATGAAATTCACTTCACCGTGCAGGAAGGTCTGGATGCGATCCGCGATGTGATCTATCACATTGAAACCTATGACGTGACCACCATTCGCGCCTCCACGCCGATGTACCTGATGTCGCGTAAGATCAAGGCGATGGGCATCAAGATGGTGCTCTCCGGCGAAGGTTCTGACGAAGTGTTTGGCGGCTACCTGTACTTCCATAAAGCGCCAAACGCCAAAGAGCTGCATGAAGAGACCGTGCGTAAGCTGCAGGCGCTGCATATGTTCGACTGTGCCCGTGCCAACAAAGCGATGTCGGCCTGGGGCGTGGAAGCGCGCGTGCCGTTCCTGGATAAGAAATTCCTCGACGTGGCGATGCGCATCAACCCGCAGGATAAAATGTGCGGCAACGGCAAAATGGAAAAACATATCCTGCGTGAATGTTTTGAATCTTACCTGCCGGCGAGCGTGGCATGGCGTCAGAAAGAGCAGTTCTCTGATGGCGTTGGCTACAGCTGGATCGACACCCTGAAAGAGGTGGCGGCGAAGCAGATTTCTGACCAGCAACTGGAAACCGCAAGCTTCCGCTTCCCGTACAACACGCCGGGCTCGAAAGAAGCGTACCTCTACCGTGAGATCTTTGAAGAACTGTTCCCGGTGCCGAGCGCTGCCGAGTGTGTTCCTGGCGGTCCGTCAGTGGCCTGTTCATCCGCGAAAGCCATTGAATGGGATGAATCTTTCAAGGCGATGAACGATCCATCGGGGCGTGCGGTAGGCGTTCACCAGTCCGCCTACAAATAATCACAACGATTTCAAACAGGCTCCTAAGGGGCCTGTTTTTTTTGCCTCACATTTCACCACCAAAAATCGATTAATAACCAATAATTGCCGAATATTCGGTCACGCTGTTCGCAACCTAACCAAACAGTCACATTCCGGCTATTTTCGTTGAAAAAGGTGTTGACGCTGCAAGGGTCTATACGCATAATGCGCCCCGCAACGCCGATAAGGTAACGCGAAAAAAAGATGGCTACGTAGCTCAGTTGGTTAGAGCACATCACTCATAATGATGGGGTCACAGGTTCGAATCCCGTCGTAGCCACCATCTTTTTGCGGGAGTGGCGAAATTGGTAGACGCACCAGATTTAGGTTCTGGCGCCGCAAGGTGTGCGAGTTCAAGTCTCGCCTCCCGCACCATTCCCGGGTAAGCGTTGCACGGATGGGGTATCGCCAAGCGGTAAGGCACCGGTTTTTGATACCGGCATTCCCTGGTTCGAATCCAGGTACCCCAGCCATATTTCTTCGATTTTGCGGTTCTCCGCGGTATTGGGGTATCGCCAAGCGGTAAGGCACCGGTTTTTGATACCGGCATTCCCTGGTTCGAATCCAGGTACCCCAGCCATCGAAGACTGCAGTACTGGCTACGTAGCTCAGTTGGTTAGAGCACATCACTCATAATGATGGGGTCACAGGTTCGAATCCCGTCGTAGCCACCAAATTAAGATTATCGATTTGTTTCGGTAATAAAAAATTGTTGGGGTATCGCCAAGCGGTAAGGCACCGGATTCTGATTCCGGCATTCCGAGGTTCGAATCCTCGTACCCCAGCCAATTTAAAAGTCGTTAAGCAGTCTGTTTAACGCAATTGGGGTGTCGCCAAGCGGTAAGGCTCTGGTTTCTGATACCAGCATTCCGGGGTTCGAATCCCTGCACCCCAGCCACTTAAAACAAACAAGCCCGCTCTGCGGGCTTTTTTGTTTTTGTTGCTCAGAATAGCGCGGCCTGATGCTCTCACCCTACCCCTCTCCTGTACAGTCCGGGGACATGGTAGACAGGTGTTCGGGGACATGGTGAACACTTTTTAACATCCTTTACCCATGGTGATCGACTTTTTCTTCAGGTCGATCACCCCCACTTTCGTGCTGTACCACCACACTTCATAGCAGCCGTCATCCTGCGTCTCCCTCAGCCCGACCCGTTCTCCTCTGAACGCCTTGCCTGCGCTCAGACTGACACCCTGTATGCTCAGCTTTCCGCTGACATCCACTTTCCTGACCTTCACCCCTTCATCGTATTCAGGTGGCGTTACGCTGCCGCTGTACTGCCGGGCAGACGGCTGATAACGCGAGGCCGGTACCGCCATATCCAGCGCCTCGTGCGGGCGTTCAAGGTTGTACACCGTGCGCCAGTGATCGAAAGCGCGCTGCAGCTCTCCGCTGTCCGCGAACCATTTTCCCTGCAGCATTTCCGCCTTCAGGCTGCGGTGAAAACGCTCCAGCTTGCCCTGCGTCTGCGGATGATAAGGCCGGGAGTGCCCCACCCGGATACCGTGGCGCATCAGCCACAGCTCCAGCGCCGTCCAGGTGCCGGTGGTGTCGCCCCACGGTGAGCCGTTGTCCATCGTCATCCTGTCCGGCAGGCCGTAGCGTTCAAACACGCTGACCAGCTGCTGCTGCACGGTCTCGCGCCGTTCATCGGTACAGTGCGCCAGGCACAGGGAAAAACGGGAGTGGTCATCCAGCAGGGTGAGCGGATGGCAGCGGCCACCGCCAAAGGGAAAGTGGCCCTTAAAATCCATCTGCCAGAGGCGATTCGGCGCGTCGTGTTCGAACCGTCCCGTAGCCGGAACGCCCGGTGATGCGCCCGGCAGCAGACCGTGACGGGCCATCAGATTATGGACGGTGCTGAAGGCGGGCATACGGTGCCCCTGGTCTTCGAGCCAGCGCTTAATCTTGCGTGCGCCCCAGCGTTCATGGCGCTCATGGGCCATGCGCAGCAGGGCGGTGATGTCGTCAGATGAGCGGTTCGGGGAATGATGAGGTGCGCGGGAGCGGTCCCGAAGACCGGAGGCACCTTCCTCAGCCCAGCGCTGAAGCCACTTGTAGCCGGTGGCAGGAGAAATGCCGAACTGACGGCAGAGGAAACGGATGTTCGCCCCGTCCTGCGAGGCGAACAGCACAAACTCGGTACGTAATGACATGGTATCTCTCGCATCCCAGGGCATAAGCGACTCCATAAACGGGTTCTTATGCCTCAGTTGTAAGTGTCTACCATGTCCCCGAACAAGTGTTCACTATGTCCCCGGACCGTACACTCCCACGGGAGAGGGAATTAAGATTAGAGTCCGAGGGCGTATTTCAGGGCCTGACGCTTCAGCCCACCGGCACGCTCTGCCGCCATTAAGCCAATGTTACGCAGAATGCGCACCGGGGCCAGGTCATTGCTGAAACCGGCATAGAACAGATCCATCCCTGACTGCATGATGAAGTTATCCGCCATACGGCGCGTCTGGTAGCGCTTCAGTACCTGATGGCTGGCCCAGGCTTCCGCGTGAGCGCGTGCGTTGCCCAGCACGTCCAGTAACGCATCGACGTCACGGTATCCAAGGTTGACTCCCTGCCCCGCCAGCGGGTGGATGGTGTGTGCCGCATCGCCCACCAGCGCCAGCCCTTCTCGGGCATACTGTAAAGCATGACGGCGCGTGAGCGGGAATGCACCTGCGGTGACTGGCGTCACGTTGCCAAGGCGGCTCGGGAAGTGAAGCAGGATCTCGCGCTGCAACTGCTCCATCGACAGCCCCTGCAGCTGGCGAATGCGCGCCGGTTTGTCGTACCACACCAGAGAAGCCCAGTTATCAAACAGCGGCAAGAATGCATGCGGGCCGTTCGGAGTAAAGTGCTGCCAGGTGCTTTCGCCCGGCGCATTCTCACACTGAACGGTGATTAACATGCAGGATTGCTGATATTGCCAGGCATGAACCCCAATACCCGCCATCTCCCTGACCTGCGAGTTAGCGCCATCGGCCCCGACGACCAGCTTCACGGCCAGTTCATCGCCGCTGTCGAGCGTCAGCAAATAGCCGCTTTCATGAGGATGCAGTGCCTTAAGTGACGCAGGCATACGCAGCGTCACCTTCGGATGTGCCTCCAGCGCCTGCCAGAGCGCCAGCTGGAGCACGTTATTTTCCACCATATAGCCCAGGCGCGGCAGCTTCAGCTCGGCGGCGTCAAACGACACGTGGGCATTTTCCCACTCCCAGGTTTCAAGGCGGCTGTAAGGGTGCGCGCGCATCGCCTGCACCGCCTCCCAGACGCCCAGGCCACGCAGCAGATCGACGGACGCCGCGCTGATGGCGGAAATGCGCACGTCCGGTTTGCTGGCGGGAACGAATGCCGGGGGAGCCGCCTGTTCAATAACGGTTACATCAAATCCCTGCTGCGCAAGCCCCAGCGCCAGCGCGCCGCCGACCATACCGCCGCCGACAACGGCAACTTCGGTGTGTTGGAGTGTCATGGTCAATTTTCCTTATTGGAGAATCCCTTAAGTTTACCGGATTTTTGCGGTCCTGAGACACACAACCTTCATACTGGTCACAACCCCACCAAAGCATTACAATACGCGGCTTGCAATCCTGAGCTGAGCAAGTCGATGACTAAAAAACTCCATATAAAAACCTGGGGCTGTCAGATGAACGAATACGATTCATCCAAGATGGCCGATCTGCTGGATACCACCCACGGATACCAGCTGACTGAAAATGCGAAAGAAGCCGATGTGCTGCTGCTGAACACCTGTTCAATTCGTGAAAAAGCACAGGAAAAAGTCTTTCATGTGTTAGGCCGCTGGAAGCTTCTCAAACGGAAAAATCCGGACCTGATCATTGGCGTCGGTGGCTGCGTCGCGTCGCAGGAAGGTAAGCTGATCCGCCAGAGAGCCCCGTATGTGGATATCGTCTTTGGTCCTCAGACCCTGCACCGCCTGCCGGAGATGATCAATCAGGTTCGCGGCAACCGTAGCCCTGTCGTTGACGTCAGCTTCCCGGAGATCGAGAAATTTGACCGTCTGCCAGAGCCGCGCGCCGATGGCCCGACCGCCTTCGTCTCGATCATGGAAGGCTGCAACAAATACTGTACCTACTGCGTGGTGCCTTACACCCGCGGTGAAGAGGTCAGCCGCCCTGCGGACGACATTCTGTTTGAAATTGCGCAGCTTGCCGCACAGGGCGTTCGCGAAGTGAACCTGCTGGGCCAGAACGTTAACGCCTGGCGCGGCGAGAACTACGACGGCACCACCGGCAGCTTTGCCGAACTGCTGCGCCTGGTAGCCGCGATTGACGGCATTGACCGTATTCGCTTTACCACCAGCCATCCGATGGAGTTTACCGACGACATTATTGACGTCTATCGCGATACGCCAGAGCTGGTGAGCTTCCTGCACCTGCCGATTCAGTGCGGCTCTGACCGCGTGCTGAACCTGATGGGCCGCCCGCATACGGTGCTGGAGTACAAATCCACCATCCGCAAGCTGCGCGAAGCGCGCCCGGATATCCAGATTAGCTCTGACTTTATCGTCGGCTTCCCAGGCGAAACCGCTGATGACTTCGAGCGCACCATGAAGCTCATCGGTGAAGTGAACTTTGACGTCAGCTACAGTTTCATCTTCTCAGCGCGTCCTGGCACGCCTGCGGCCGACATGGTTGACGACGTGCCGGAAGAAGAGAAAAAGCAGCGTCTGTATATTCTTCAGGAACGCATCAACCAGCAGGCCAACGCCTGGAGCCGCCGCATGCTCGGCACCGTCCAGCGCATTCTGGTGGAAGGCACCTCCCGCAAGAGCATCATGGAGCTGTCCGGTCGTACCGAGAACAACCGCGTTGTGAACTTCGAAGGCACCCCGGACATGATCGGTAAATTTGTGGATGTCGAAATTGTCGAAGTGCTGACCAACTCGCTGCGCGCGAAGGTGGTACGCACCGAGGACGAAATGGGCCTGCGTATTGCCGAGTCACCGGAATCCGTTATTTCTCGTACCCGCAAAGAAAACGATTCTGGCGTTGGGATTTACCAGCCTTGATCCTTCAGGCCTGCCTCTTCGGCAGGCCTTGTATTTCCTCTCATCACCCCCAATATCTACCGCAACGCTTGCGCCTTTATTCTGTGGCGTGAATAATTTCGGTAATGACCGTTCTATTGCGCCGTATGGCAGCGGGTCAGTTAACCATTTAAAGAGGAACAGTTTGAACATAGATACGCGTGAAATTAGCCTTGAGCCCGCAGACAACGCTCGCCTGCTGAGCCTGTGCGGGCCGTTTGATGACAACATCAAACAACTGGAGCGACGTCTGGGTATCGAAATCAATCGTCGCGATAACCATTTCAAACTCACCGGACGCCCTATCTGCGTCAACGCGGCAGCAGATATTCTGCGCAGCCTGTATGTCGATACCGCCCCGATGCGCGGCGAAATTCAGGATATCGAGCCGGAACAGATCCACCTCGCCATTAAAGAGGCGCGCGTGCTTGAGCAGAGCGCGGAAAGCGTGCCGGACTACGGCAAGGCAATCAATATCAAGACCAAGCGTGGCGTCATCAAGCCGCGTACGCCTAACCAGGCACAGTACATCGCCAACATTCTTGACCATGACATCACCTTCGGCGTGGGTCCGGCGGGGACGGGTAAAACCTATCTGGCGGTTGCCGCTGCGGTGGATGCGCTGGAGCGTCAGGAGATCCGTCGCATCCTGCTGACCCGTCCTGCCGTTGAAGCGGGTGAAAAACTCGGCTTCCTGCCGGGCGATTTGAGTCAGAAAGTGGACCCCTATTTGCGCCCGCTGTACGACGCGCTGTTTGAAATGCTCGGCTTCGAGAAAGTGGAGAAGCTGATCGAACGTAACGTGATCGAAGTGGCCCCGCTCGCCTACATGCGCGGCCGCACGCTCAACGACGCGTTCATCATTCTCGATGAAAGCCAGAACACCACCATCGAACAGATGAAAATGTTCCTGACGCGTATCGGCTTCAACTCGAAAGCGGTGATCACCGGTGACGTTACCCAGATCGACCTGCCGCGCAGCACTAAATCAGGCCTGCGCCACGCCATTGAGGTGCTGTCAGAGGTAGACGAAATTAGCTTTAACTTCTTCCACAGTGAAGACGTCGTTCGCCACCCGGTGGTCGCGCGCATCGTTAACGCCTATGAAGCCTGGGAAGAGGCGGATCAAAAACGCAGGGCCGAACAGGCCGCAGAACGTAAGCGCGAAGCGCAGGAGCAAGAACAGAAATGAGTCAGGTGATCCTCGATTTACAGCTGGCCTGTGAAGATAATTCCGGCATGCCAGAAGAGGCACAGTTTCATAAATGGCTGGATGCCGTTATCCCCCAGTTTCAGGAAGAATCAGAGGTCACGATTCGCCTGGTGGATGAAGCAGAAAGCCATGAGCTCAACCTGACCTACCGCGGGAAAGATAAGCCAACCAACGTGCTCTCTTTCCCGTTCGAAGCCCCTCCTGGCATTGAGATGCCGCTGCTGGGGGATCTGATCATCTGCCGTCAGGTGGTTGAGCAGGAGGCCAAAGAGCAGCAAAAGCCGCTGGAAGCGCACTGGGCACATATGGTGGTGCACGGTAGCCTGCATCTTCTGGGTTACGACCATATTGAAGATGACGAAGCGGAAGAGATGGAATCCCTCGAGACAGAGATAATGCTTGCTCTGGGCTATGAGGATCCGTACATTGCCGAGAAAGAATAGTCAGTTACTGACTACCATGCCGCCGCGCAGGGACATAGCGCGGCGGTTAACATTGAACTAACAAGAGAACCCTTAACAAACGCCATGAGCGACGACAATTCACACAGTAGCGACACGACAACCAGTAAAAAGGGATTTTTCTCCCTCATTCTGAACCAGCTTTTCCACGGCGAGCCGAAAAACCGTGATGAACTGCTGGAGCTGATTCGTGATTCCGGGCAGAACGACCTTATCGACGAAGATACGCGCGAAATGCTCGAAGGGGTCATGGACATTGCCGACCAGCGCGTCCGCGACATCATGATCCCCCGCTCGCAGATGATCACCCTGAAACGTAACCAGACGCTGGACGAGTGCCTCGATGTGATCATCGAATCCGCCCACTCGCGTTTCCCGGTCATCAGCGAAGATAAAGATCACATCGAAGGGATTTTGATGGCCAAAGATCTGCTGCCGTTTATGCGCAGCGATGCCGAAGCCTTCAGCATGGAAAAAGTGTTACGCCAGGCCGTGGTCGTGCCGGAAAGTAAACGTGTGGATCGGATGCTGAAAGAGTTTCGCTCTCAGCGTTACCACATGGCGATTGTTATTGATGAATTCGGCGGTGTCTCAGGTCTTGTCACGATCGAAGATATTCTTGAGCTGATCGTGGGCGAAATCGAAGACGAGTACGACGAAGAAGAAGATATCGACTTCCGTCAGCTTAGTCGCCACACCTGGACCGTGCGCGCGCTGGCCTCGATTGAAGATTTCAACGACGCCTTCGGTACCCACTTCAGCGATGAAGAGGTCGATACCATTGGCGGGCTGGTGATGCAGGCCTTTGGCCATCTTCCGGCGCGCGGTGAGACCGTTGACATCGACGGTTACCAGTTCAAAGTGGCAATGGCCGACAGCCGACGTATTATACAGGTTCACGTCAGAACGCCGGACGATTCACCGGTGCCAAAACTGGAAGATTAATGTAAATGGCATTTGCCCCATTGCTTGAACGCCAGCGCGTCCGTTTGCTGCTGGCGCCGTTACTCGGAGCCAGCGGTACGCTGGCTTTTTCTCCTTACGATATCTGGCCCGCGGCCATTCTCTCCCTGATGGGGCTTCAGGGGTTAACCCTGAATCGTCGTCCGGTACAGGCCGCTGCGATCGGCTACTTCTGGGGGCTGGGGCTATTTGGCTCCGGCATTAACTGGGTCTACGTCAGCATCGCACAGTTTGGCGGGATGCCGGGGCCGGTTAACGTCTTCCTGGTCGTCCTGCTAGCCGCCTATCTCTCGCTCTATACCGGTCTGTTCGCCGGAATTCTCTCTCGCCTGTGGCCTAAAACCACCTGGCTGCGTGTCGCCATTGCCGCGCCAGTGGTCTGGCAGATTACCGAGTTCCTGCGCGGCTGGGTGCTGACCGGCTTCCCGTGGCTGCAGTTCGGCTACAGCCAGATTGACGGCCCGCTGAAAGGTCTGGCACCGGTAATGGGCGTTGAAGCCATTAACTTCCTGCTGATGGTGGTGAGCGGCCTGCTGGTACTGGCGCTGGTCACGCGCGGCTGGAAGCCGCTGGCTGTGGCCCTGGTGCTGTTCGCCCTGCCCTTCCCGCTGCGCTATATCCAGTGGTTCACGCCCGAGCCCGAACGCGCCATGCAGGTTTCCATGGTGCAGGGGAATATCCCGCAGTCCATGAAGTGGGACGAAAAAGAGCTGCTGAACACGCTGAAGATCTACGCCAACGCCACCGAAGAGGTGATGGGCAAATCACAGCTGATTATCTGGCCAGAATCCGCTATTCCCGATCTGGAAATTAACCAGCAGCCGTTCCTCAACATGATGAACGATCTGCTGGTGGCGCGCGGCAGCACCCTGATTACCGGCATTGTTGATGCGCGCCTGAATCAGCAGAACCGCTACGACACCTACAACACCATTATTACGCTCGGCAAAGACAGCGAATATAGCTACCACTCCACCGACCGGTACAACAAGAACCACCTCGTGCCGTTCGGTGAATTTGTGCCGCTGGAGTCTATTTTGCGTCCGCTGGCACCGTTCTTTGACCTGCCGATGTCCTCCTTCAGCCGCGGTCCGTACGTTCAGCCCCAGCTCCACGCGCACGGTCTGGCCCTGACGGCCGCCATCTGCTACGAAATCATCCTCGGCGAGCAGGTACGCGATAACTTCCGCCCGGACACCGACTATCTGCTGACCATCTCCAACGATGCGTGGTTCGGTAAATCAATCGGCCCGTGGCAGCACTTCCAGATGGCGCGCATGCGTTCTCTGGAGCTGGCGCGTCCGCTGCTGCGTAGCACCAATAACGGCATCACCGCCGTGATTGGCCCGAAGGGCGAAATCCAGGCCATGATCCCGCAGTTCACCCGTGAAGTGCTGACAACCAAAGTCACGCCAACCACGGGCCTGACGCCGTACGCCCGCACCGGCAACTGGCCGCTGTGGATCCTGACCGCGCTGTTCGGCTTTGGCGCCGTGCTGATGAGCCTGCGTCAGCGTCATAAATAATCTTGCCTTCTGATGCCGGGTGGCGGCTGCGCCTTACCCGGCAATTTCCTCCCAATCTTCAATTCTGGCACGCCTGTTGCTTTATTTATTCACGTAAACGCTGTCTGGCTTAACGTGCAACCTTGTCGCACCAGTGTAGATCGTCGCTAGCACCGAAACGGTGCAACGGGAGATTATTGCCTCTGCATGGTGCGGCGCGCTTCGCAAAAATAAACAATAACGCAGCAAAATCTTTACATTAAGCCAGACTAAATGTTAACAAGCTTGCATAACACTGCACTCGCATTGCGCGAGATATAACAACATCACAATGGGTATCTATGCGTCACTGGCGCTGATAAGAAAGGAGTTGGGTATGCAATTACGTAAACTGGCCACAGCAATGCTGGTTATGGGAATGTCCGCAGGCGTGGTTCACGCTGAAGACGCTCCGGCAGCAGGCAGCACTCTCGACAAGATTGCCAAAAACGGCGTCATCGTGGTCGGCCACCGTGAATCTTCCGTCCCGTTCTCTTACTACGACAACACTCAAAAAGTCGTGGGCTATTCACAGGATTACTCCAACGCTATCGTTGAAGCTGTGAAGAAAAAGCTGAACAAACCTGACCTGCAGGTGAAGCTGATCCCAATCACTTCACAGAACCGTATTCCACTGCTGCAAAACGGCACCTTTGACTTCGAGTGTGGTTCCACCACTAACAACCTCGAGCGTCAAAAACAGGCGGCCTTCTCTGACACCATCTTTGTCGTGGGCACCCGTCTGCTGACCAAGAAGGGCGGAGCAATCAAAGATTTTGCGGACCTGAAAGGCAAGGCGGTCGTTGTGACCTCCGGTACCACTTCTGAAGTCCTGCTGCACAAGCTGAACGACGAGAAGAAAATGGATATGCGCATCATCAGCGCGAAAGACCATGGCGACTCCTTCCGTACGCTTGAAAGCGGTCGTGCCGTCGCGTTTATGATGGATGACGCCCTGCTGGCGGGCGAACGTGCGAAGGCGAAGAAACCAGACAACTGGGATATCGTCGGTACCGCGCAGTCCAAAGAAGCCTACGGCTGCATGCTGCGTAAAGACGATCCGCAGTTCAAAAAGCTGATCGATGACACTATCGCCCAGGTGCAGACCTCCGGCGAAGCGGAAAAATGGTTCGACAAGTGGTTTAAGAACCCGATTCCACCAAAAAATCTCAATATGAACTTTGAACTGTCTGACGATATGAAAGCGCTGTTCAAATCTCCAAATGACAAGGCTCTTAACTAATTAGAACAACAGGGGCGGGATCTCCTGCCCTCTCGATTGTCGGGAAGCATGGACAGACATATACGCTGAGTGGTCGTTCCCCACTCAGCGCGAAAAAAGAGCTTCTCACCAATCTTCGAGGGTAGCGCTGCTACCCTCTTTTTTCTGGAGTTTATTATGTCAATAGACTGGAACTGGGGCATCTTCCTGCAACAAGCCCCGTTCGGCAACACCACCTATCTTGGCTGGCTGTGGAGCGGCTTTCAGGTTACCGTGGCATTATCGATAACGGCGTGGATCATCGCGTTTCTTGTCGGTTCGCTGTTCGGTATTCTGCGAACCGTCCCTAACCGTTTTCTTTCAACAATTGGCACACTGTATGTGGAACTGTTCCGTAACGTTCCGCTCATCGTGCAGTTCTTTACCTGGTATCTGGTCATCCCGGAACTGCTGCCGGAAAATATTGGCATGTGGTTCAAGTCGGAGCTGGATCCGAACGTGCAGTTCTTTGTCTCCTCCATGATGTGTCTGGGGCTGTTTACCGCTGCGCGCGTTTGCGAGCAGGTGCGAGCCGCCATTCAGTCATTGCCACGCGGACAAAAAAATGCGGGCCTGGCGATGGGCCTGACCCTGCCACAAACCTACCGCTACGTGCTGCTGCCTAACGCCTACCGCGTTATCGTTCCACCGATGACCTCTGAGATGATGAACCTGGTGAAAAACTCGGCCATCGCCTCAACCATCGGCCTGGTGGATATGGCTGCACAGGCGGGCAAGCTGCTGGATTACTCCGCTCACGCGTGGGAATCCTTCACCGCGATCACGCTCGCGTATGTTCTGATTAACGCTTTCATCATGCTGGTGATGAACCTGGTTGAACGCAAAGTACGCCTGCCGGGCAATCTGGGAGGCAAATAATGTACGAATTTGACTGGAGTTCTATTGTTCCATCCATGCCTTACCTGCTCGATGGCCTGGTGATTACCCTAAAGATCACCGCGATCGCTATCGTCGTGGGTATCGTCTGGGGCACCCTGCTGGCCGTCATGCGCCTGTCGAGCTTTAAGCCGCTCGCCTGGTTTGCGACTGCCTACGTTAACGTCTTCCGCTCCATCCCGCTGGTGATGGTGCTGCTGTGGTTTTACCTGATTGTTCCAGGCTTCTTACAGAATGTGCTGGGACTGTCGCCGAAAACCGACATCCGCCTGATCTCTGCGATGGTGGCGTTCTCGATGTTTGAGGCCGCTTACTATTCAGAGATTATCCGTGCGGGTATCCAGAGTATCTCCCGTGGGCAGTCCAGCGCCGCGCTGGCGCTGGGAATGACGCACTGGCAGTCCATGCAGCTCATCATTCTGCCTCAGGCGTTTCGCGCCATGGTTCCGCTCCTGCTGACCCAGGGTATCGTGCTGTTCCAGGATACCTCTCTGGTTTACGTTCTGAGTCTGGCGGACTTCTTCCGTACCGCGTCGACCATAGGTGAACGTGATGGTACGCAGGTCGAGATGGTGCTCTTCGCGGGTGCGGTCTATTTTGTGATTAGTTTAAGCGCGTCGCTGTTGGTCAGCTGGCTGAAGAAAAGGACGGTATAATGATTTCCCTGAAAAATGTTTCTAAATGGTATGGGCACTTTCAGGTGCTGACCGACTGCTCCACCGAAGTCAAAAAAGGCGATGTGGTGGTGGTGTGCGGGCCGTCCGGTTCCGGTAAGTCTACGCTGATCAAAACGGTTAATGGTCTGGAGCCTGTGCAGCAGGGCGAAATTGTTGTTAACGGCACGAAAGTGAACGACAAGAAAACCAACCTGGCCCAGCTTCGCTCTCACGTCGGCATGGTGTTCCAGCATTTTGAGCTGTTCCCTCATCTGTCCATAATTGAGAACCTGACGCTGGCTCAGGTCAAAGTGCTCAAGCGTGATAAAAAAGCGTCGCGCGAAAAGGGGCTCAAGCTTCTGGAGCGCGTGGGGCTTTCTGCACATGCCGATAAGTTCCCGGCACAGCTTTCCGGCGGCCAGCAGCAGCGTGTGGCGATTGCGCGCGCACTGTGCATGGATCCGGTGGCGATGCTGTTCGATGAGCCCACGTCAGCGCTCGATCCAGAAATGATCAACGAAGTGCTGGACGTGATGGTCGAGCTGGCGCACGAAGGGATGACCATGATGGTGGTGACGCACGAAATGGGCTTCGCCCGTAAAGTGGCCAACCGCGTGATCTTCATGGACGAAGGGAAAATTGTCGAAGACTCACCGAAAGAAGAGTTCTTCGCCAACCCGAAATCCGAACGCGCCAAAGATTTCCTCGCGAAAATTCTGCACTAATCTTCTCGGTGCGCAATCTGCGGATTGCGCACTGCTTCACGCTTTAGATCTCTTTTTCTATTCGGCGTCACATCGCAGCGTTAACCTTGTCACAAAATAATGCTAAGAATGGAGAACGCTATGGCACACCCTATAATTCTCGACTGCGATCCGGGTCATGATGACGCGATCGCGCTCGTCCTCGCGCTTGCCTCCCCTGAACTGGACGTGAAAGCGGTCACCTCGTCCGCGGGAAATCAGACGCCGGACAAAACCCTGCGCAACGTTTTACGAATGCTGACGCTGCTGAAACGCACCGATATTCCTGTCGCAGGCGGCGCCGTTAAGCCGCTGATGCGCGAGCTGATCATTGCCGACAACGTTCACGGTGAAAGCGGGCTGGATGGCCCGGCGCTGCCGGAGCCAGGTTTCACACCGCAAAACTGCACCGCGGTGGAGCTGATGGCGAAGGTGCTACGTGAAAGTGCAGAACCCGTCACCCTGGTGGCGACCGGCCCCCAGACTAACGTTGCGCTCCTGCTGAACAGCCATCCTGAACTGCACAGCAACATCGCCCGTATCGTCATCATGGGCGGATCAATGGGGCTGGGGAACTGGACGCCTGCGGCCGAATTCAACATCTTTGTTGATCCGGAAGCGGCGGAGATCGTCTTCCAGTCGGGCCTGCCGATTGTGATGGCGGGGCTGGACGTGACGCATCGGGCACAGATTATGGCAGACGATATTGAGCGCTTCCGCGCCGTGGGCAACCCGGTTGCGACAACCGTAGCCGAGCTGCTCGACTTCTTTATGGAGTATCACAAAGCCGAGAAATGGGGCTTTCACGGCGCGCCGCTGCATGACCCGTGCACCATCGCCTGGCTGCTGAAGCCTGAAATGTTTACCTCGGTGGACAGATGGGTTGGCGTGGAGACGCAGGGGAAATATACCCAGGGGATGACGGTGGTGGATTACTATTCGCTGACGGGAAATAAACCGAATACGACGCTGATGGTGGATATCGACCGGGAGGCGTTTGTGGATTTGCTGGCGGAAAGACTTGCTTACTATTGTGCGGCCTGACGCCCTCACCCTGGCCCTCTCCCACGGGGAGAGGGAACTAAACTGCGCTTTTACCTATGGCTCAAACGGGCGACGCTGGAACTGATCGTGCCCGCACTTCGGGCACAGCGGCAACACATCCGGCGTATATACCGCAATATGGTGATGGCACTTCTCGCACACCAGATTCCCCAGCCCCACCACTTCACCGCTCTGGTACACGCCGTGATGATTTAAATCCTGGAACACCTCGCGCCACTCCAGCTGGGTTTTATCGGTAATATCCGCCAGCTCCTGCCACAGGCTCTCTTTGATCACCCGCATAAAGACGCTGTCGGCGATCTCATCCTGGTTCTCTTCGTAGCTGCGCGCGAACTCTTCCAGATCGCGGCGTACGGCGCGCGTCACCTCTTCCACTTCGGTTCGCGTTAACTCACCCGTTTGCGTCACCCGTTCACGCGCCTGTTCGACCAGCGCGTCAATATCGCGCTCGCCGTTACGCAGCCGTTCCGTCAGTATCGCCACCAGTTCGCGGTAAAATTGAGCAACCTTGTTCATCATTTTGCCTCCCGGGTAAGTAACTATTTCTAATAATAGACCTTATTTCGCCGCCGCTTTGTCAGGTGAAGCACAGACCCGGTAAATTCCTGCAAAGTGCAATTGCGCGAAAGGCTGTTTTGACGCGGGCGTTTGGGCTATGCTATGCGGATCTGAATTACCACATCCATTGGCTACATTTTTGTAGCTGTATTGAACACAGGACCACTGGCTGCCATGCAAGAGCAATACCGCCCGGAAGAGATAGAATCAAAAGTCCAGCAACACTGGGACGAGAAGCGCACCTTTGAAGTAACCGAAGACGAGAGCAAAGAGAAGTATTACTGCCTGTCGATGCTTCCCTATCCTTCTGGTCGACTACACATGGGCCACGTGCGTAACTACACCATCGGTGATGTGATCGCCCGTTACCAGCGCATGCTGGGCAAAAACGTTCTGCAGCCAATCGGCTGGGATGCGTTCGGCCTGCCTGCAGAAGGCGCAGCGGTGAAAAACAATACCGCTCCGGCACCGTGGACGTACGACAACATCGCGTACATGAAAAACCAGCTCAAAATGCTGGGCTTCGGCTATGACTGGAGCCGCGAGCTGGCGACCTGTACCCCGGAATACTACCGCTGGGAGCAGAAGTTCTTCACCGAGCTGTACAAAAAAGGCCTGGTGTATAAGAAGACCTCTGCCGTTAACTGGTGCCCGAATGACCAGACCGTTCTGGCGAACGAGCAGGTTATCGACGGCTGCTGCTGGCGCTGCGACACCAAAGTTGAGCGTAAAGAGATCCCGCAGTGGTTTATCAAAATCACCGCTTACGCTGACGAACTGCTGAACGATCTGGATACGCTGGATCACTGGCCTGACACCGTTAAGACCATGCAGCGCAACTGGATCGGCCGTTCTGAAGGCGTGGAAATTACCTTCAACGTTGAGAACTACGACCAGACCCTGACCGTCTACACCACCCGTCCGGATACCTTCATGGGTGCGACCTATCTGGCCGTGGCCGCAGGTCACCCGCTGGCGCAGAAAGCAGCAGAGAACAACCCGGAACTGGCGACCTTCATCGACGAATGCCGCAACACGAAAGTGGCCGAAGCCGACATGGCGACGATGGAGAAAAAAGGCGTTGCGACGGGCTTCTATGCTAAGCACCCGCTGACGGGCGAAGCGATCCCGGTCTGGGCTGCAAACTTCGTTCTGATGGAGTACGGTACAGGTGCAGTCATGGCCGTTCCGGGCCACGATCAGCGCGACTACGAGTTTGCCACCAAATACAACCTGCCGATTAAAGCCGTTATTCTGGCCGCCGATGGTTCTGAACCTGACCTGTCCGAGCAGGCGTTGACCGAAAAAGGCACCCTCTTCAACTCCGGTGAGTTCAGCGGCCTCAGCTTCGAAGAGGGCTTCAACGCCATCGCCGATAAGCTGGCCTCACTGGGCGTGGGCGAGCGTAAAGTGAACTTCCGTCTGCGCGACTGGGGCGTCTCCCGTCAGCGTTACTGGGGTGCGCCAATTCCAATGGTGACCCTGGAAGACGGCACCGTCATGCCAACGCCTGAAGATCAGCTGCCCGTGATCCTGCCGGAAGACGTGGTTATGGACGGCATCACCAGCCCGATCAAAGCCGATCCTGAGTGGGCTAAAACCACCGTCAACGGCCAGCCTGCGCTGCGTGAAACCGACACCTTCGATACCTTTATGGAGTCCTCCTGGTACTACGCGCGCTACACCTGCCCGCAGTACAAAGAAGGCATGCTGGATTCTGACGCCGCCAACTACTGGCTGCCGGTAGATATCTATATTGGTGGTATCGAACACGCCATCATGCACCTGCTCTACTTCCGCTTTTTCCATAAGCTGATGCGCGATGCCGGCATGGTGAACTCTGACGAGCCCGCTAAACAGCTGCTGTGCCAGGGTATGGTGCTGGCAGACGCCTTCTACTACGTTGGCGCGAACGGAGAGCGTAACTGGGTTTCTCCGGTTGATGCGATCGTTGAGCGCGACGAGAAAGGCCGTATCGTGAAGGCGACAGACGCTGAAGGCCATGAACTGGTTTATACCGGCATGAGCAAGATGTCCAAGTCTAAAAACAATGGTATCGACCCGCAGGTGATGGTTGAGCGTTACGGCGCGGACACCGTACGTCTGTTCATGATGTTTGCTTCTCCGGCTGATATGACCCTTGAGTGGCAGGAATCCGGCGTAGAAGGCGCGAACCGCTTCCTGAAACGCGTCTGGAAGCTGGTGTACGAACATACCGCACAGGGTGATGCTCCGGCACTGAACGCCGATGCGCTGAGCGAAGACCAGCAGGCGCTGCGTCGTGATGTTCATAAAACGATCGCGAAAGTGACCGATGATATTGGTCGTCGTCAGACCTTCAATACCGCAATTGCGGCTATTATGGAACTGATGAACAAGCTGGCGAAAGCCCCGCAGGACGGCGAGCAGGATCGTGCCATCATGCGTGAAGCGCTGCTGGCCGTGGTTCGCATGCTTAACCCGTTCACGCCACACGTCAGCTTCACCCTGTGGCAGGAGCTGAAAGGCGAAGGCGATATCGACAACGCGCCGTGGCCGGTGGCTGACGAAGCAGCGATGGTGGAAAACACCACGCTGGTGGTGGTCCAGGTCAACGGCAAAGTCCGTGGTAAAATTACCGTGGCGGTCGATGCAACTGAAGATCAGGTTCGCGAGCGCGCGGGCCAGGAACCTCTGGTTGCGAAATATCTTGAGGGCGTTACCTTACGTAAAGCGATCTACGTACCGGGTAAACTGCTCAATCTGGTCGTTGGCTAAGCGCGGGAGGAAACGTGCGACAACTGGCAACAATACTCTTATCTTTGGCGGTGCTTGTCACCGCTGGCTGTGGCTGGCATCTGCGCAACACCACGGCGGTGCCTGCTGAGATGAAAACAATGATCTTTGATTCCGGGGATCCAAACGGACCGCTCAGCCGGGCCATTCGTAATCAGCTGCGCCTGAACGGCGTTGAGCTTGTTGAGAAAGGTACGCTGCGCCAGGATGTACCGTCTCTGCGCGTACTGGGAATGACGCTGGGCCAGGATACGGCGTCCATCTTCCAGGACGGCCGCACGGCTGAATATCAGATGGTGCTGTCGGTCAACGCGGCTGTACTGATCCCGGGTAAAGACATCTATCCGATCAGCGCAAAAGTGTATCGTTCGTTCTTTGATAACCCGCAAACCGCGCTGGCAAAAGATGCCGAACAGCAGATTATCATCAACGAAATGTACGACAAGGCGGCGGAACAGCTGATCCGCAAACTGCCGGGTATTGCAGCGTCTAACCGAGAAGGCTCTGACATTATTGAAAAACCGGATGCCAGTACGCCTCCTGTTTCTACCTCTCTGGGTAAATGATGATCAGGCTGTATCCTGAACAACTCCGCGCGCAGCTCAATGAAGGGCTGCGCGCGGCGTATCTGCTGCTCGGAAACGACCCGTTACTACTTCAGGAAAGCCTGGATGCTGTGCGTCATGCGGCCGCGGCTCAGGGCTTTGATGAACACCATACCGTTCAGGTGGATAACGCCACCGACTGGAACGCCCTCTTCTCACTCTGTCAGGCGATGAGCCTTTTTGCGTCGCGCCAGACAATCCAGATCCTGCTGCCGGAGAACGGCCCTAACGCTGCCATCAATGAGCAACTCGCCACGCTGGTCAGCCTGTTACACAGCGATCTGCTGTTAATTGTGCGCGGCAGCAAGCTCACCAAAGCGCAGGAAAACGCGGCATGGTTCACCCAGCTCGCGACCCACGCGGTGCTGGTCACGTGCCAGACGCCTGAGCAGGCGCACCTGCCTAAATGGGTCGCCGCGAGAGCGAAGCAGCACAACCTTCAACTGGACGATGCGGCGAACCAACTGCTCTGCTACTGCTATGAAGGCAACCTGCTGGCCCTGGCACAGGCGCTGGACAGGCTCTCCCTGCTCTGGCCGGACGGCAAGCTGACCTTACCGCGCGTTGAGCAGGCCGTTAACGATGCCGCACACTTCACGCCGTTCCACTGGGTGGATGCTCTGTTGTCGGCGAAAAGCAAACGCGCCCTGCATATTCTCCAGCAGCTGCGCCTGGAGGGCAGTGAACCCGTCATCCTGCTGCGCACGCTGCAGCGCGAACTGTTGCTGCTGATAACGCTCAAGCGCCAGTCGGCCCATACGCCGTTACGCTCCCTGTTTGATAAACACCGGGTGTGGCAAAACCGGCGGGCAATGACCACCGAGGCCATCAACCGCCTGAGCCATGAACAGCTGCGCCAGGCGGTGCAGCTTCTGATGCGCGCCGAGCTTACCCTAAAACAAGATTACGGCCAGTCGGTGTGGGCGGAGCTGGAAAGCCTTTCCCTGCTGCTCTGCCACAAGGCACTGGCTGACGTATTTATTGATGGATAGTATGCACTCTTTACAGGCCCTGTATGGCGGCACCTTTGACCCGGTACACTACGGGCATCTGAAGCCGGTAGAAATTCTGGCAAATCTGATCGGCCTGCAGCGCGTTACCATCATGCCCAATAATGTTCCGCCGCACCGCCCCCAGCCTGAAGCAACCAGCGAGCAGCGCAAAGAGATGCTCGCTCTGGCTATCGCGGATAAGCCGCTCTTCAGGCTGGATGAACGGGAATTGCGTCGCGACACCCCCTCATGGACGTCGCAAACGCTGCAGGAGTGGCGGGCCGAGCAAGGGCCTGACCAGCCGCTCGCCTTTATCATCGGTCAGGACTCCCTGCTCAACTTCCCCACGTGGCACAAGTATGAAACCATTCTGGGAAACAGCCACCTGCTCGTCTGCCGCCGTCCGGGCTACCCGCTGACCATGCGCGAAGCGCAATATCAGCAGTGGCTTGAAGACCATCTCACCGATAATGTTGAACATCTTCACAACCAGCCCGCCGGGAAGATTTATCTGGCGGAGACGCCGTGGTTCGACATCTCTGCGACCGTTATTCGCGAACGTTTACAGCAGGGTTTAGCCTGTGACGATCTGCTGCCTGCCCCGGTGCTGGCGTATATTCATACGCACGGGTTGTATCAGAAAACCGCAGATAAATAGCCGGAGGGCATAAAAAGCAGCATATTGATTATCCTGCCTTGACAGGTTAAGCCATACTGTTATCCTCCGCTGCCAGACTTTCCCGCCGATCGTTGCTTTACAGAAATTGTTTTACAAAAATGGCGATGCAATCTCAGGCGGAGGGTGGGATGATACCCGCCTTCAAAAGCCCGGACGGTGACATTTGTCCCGACAGGGGCGTCAGTTCAGGTATACTGTCTGGCCACGAATTCATAGTTGTACAATCTCATTCACCCAGGGGGAAAACTTGCAGGGTAAAGCACTCCAGGATTTTGTTATCGACAAAATTGATGACCTGAAAGGTCAGGACATCATCGCTATCGACGTTAAGGGTAAATCCAGTATTACCGACTGCATGATTATCTGCACCGGTACCTCTACGCGTCATGTTGTTTCGATTGCCGACCATGTGGTTCAGGAATCGCGCGCAGCAGGACTCTTACCGCTTGGCGTTGAAGGTGAAGCGACCGCTGACTGGGTGGTTGTTGACCTCGGCGATGTGATTGTCCACGTCATGCAGGAAGAGAGCCGTCGCCTGTATGAGCTGGAAAAACTCTGGGGTTAATGCGTGAAGTTGCAGCTGGTCGCCGTCGGCACCAAAATGCCGGACTGGGTACAAACCGGTTTTACTGAATATCTGCGTCGTTTTCCCAAAGACATGCCGTTCGAACTGGTGGAGATCCCCGCCGGGAAGCGCGGTAAGAACGCGGATATCAAACGTATTCTCGACAAAGAGGGTGAACTGATGCTTGCTGCCGCAGGCAAGAACCGCATCGTCACCCTTGATATTCCAGGTAAACCCTGGGATACGCCGCAGCTGGCGCATGAACTGGAGCGCTGGAAGCAGGATGGCCGCGACGTCAGTCTGTTGATTGGCGGACCTGAAGGGTTATCCCCCGCCTGCAAAGCGGCAGCAGAACAAAGTTGGTCTCTCTCTGCGCTGACGCTGCCCCACCCGCTCGTGCGGGTCCTGGTGGCGGAAAGCTTGTATCGCGCGTGGAGCATTACTACCAACCACCCCTATCACCGCGAGTAATGACTGACCAGGGTAGATTAAGCAGCGGATGAAACTACAGAATTCTTTTCGCGACTATACGGCTGAGTCCGCGCTGTTTGTGCGCCGGGCGCTGGTCGCCTTTACGGGGATTTTGCTGCTTACCGGCGTGCTGATCGCCAACCTTTATAATCTGCAAATTGTCCGCTTTACCGATTACCAGACGCGTTCTAACGAAAACCGCATTAAGCTGGTGCCTATCGCACCCAGCCGCGGCATTATCTACGACCGTAACGGCACCCCTCTGGCGTTAAACCGCACCATCTATCAAGTCGAGATGATGCCGGAGAAGGTCGATAACGTGCAGAATACGCTGGAAGCCCTAAGGAGCGTTGTCGATCTTAACGATGATGATATCGCGGCCTTCAAAAAAGAGCGCGCCCGCTCTCACCGTTTCACCTCCATTCCGGTTAAAACCAATCTGACGGAAGTCCAGGTCGCCCGTTTTGCGGTGAACCAGTACCGCTTCCCCGGTGTGGAAGTGAAGGGTTACAAGCGTCGCTACTATCCTTACGGATCCGCGCTGACGCATGTGATTGGCTACGTTTCCAAGATTAACGATAAAGACGTCGAGCGCCTCGATAAAGACGGCAAGCTGGCGAACTACGCCGCGACGCACGATATCGGCAAGCTGGGGATTGAACGCTACTACGAAGATGTCCTGCACGGGCAGACCGGCTATGAAGAAGTTGAGGTTAACAACCGTGGCCGCGTCATCCGCCAGCTTAAGGAAGTGCCGCCTCAGGCGGGGCACGACGTCTATCTGACGCTCGATCTCAAACTGCAGCAGTATATTGAAACCCTGCTGGCGGGTAGCCGCGCCGCCGTGGTGGTCACCGACCCGCGCACCGGCGGCATTCTGGCGATGGTTTCTATGCCAAGCTATGACCCGAACCTCTTTGTTGACGGCATCTCCAGCAAAGACTACTCCGGCCTGCTGAATGACCCTAACACCCCGCTGGTGAACCGCGCCACGCAAGGCGTTTACCCGCCGGCATCAACGGTTAAACCGTACGTGGCGGTCTCGGCGCTGAGCGCGGGCGTCATCAACCGCAATACCAGCCTGTTTGACCCGGGCTGGTGGCAGCTACCGGGCTCTGAAAAACGCTATCGCGACTGGAAGAAATGGGGCCACGGCCATCTGAACGTTACGAAATCTCTGGAAGAATCTGCGGATACCTTCTTCTACCAGGTGGCGTATGACATGGGCATTGACCGCCTGTCTGAGTGGATGAGCAAATTCGGCTACGGACACTACACCGGCGTGGATCTGGCTGAGGAACGGTCAGGCAACATGCCAACCCGCGAGTGGAAACTAAAGCGCTTCAAGAAGCCGTGGTATCAGGGTGACACCATACCGGTGGGTATCGGTCAGGGCTACTGGACGGCCACCCCGCTTCAGATGAACAAAGCGATGATGATCCTCATTAACGACGGCGTGGTGAAAGTTCCGCATCTGCTGCAAAGCACCGTTGAAGATGGCAAAAAAGTGCCGTGGGTGCAGCCCCATGAAGCGCCGGTAGGCGACATCCATTCCGGCTTCTGGGAAATAGCGAAAGACGGTATGTACGGTGTGGCAAACCGTCCAAACGGAACCGCGCACAAGTATTTCGCCGGTACGCCATATAAAGTGGCCGCGAAATCCGGTACGGCGCAGGTCTTTGGCCTGAAAGCCAATGAAACCTATAACGCACACCGCATTGCCGAACGTCTGCGTGACCATAAGCTGATGACGGCGTTTGCCCCTTATGATAACCCGCAGGTGGCGGTGGCAATGATTCTGGAGAACGGCGGCGCTGGCCCGGCGGTAGGGACCATCATGCGCCAGATCCTGGACCACATTATGCTGGGTGATAACAACACCGAACTGCCGGCTGAAAATCCGGCCGCCGCTGCGGCGGAGGACCAATAATCATGACGGATAATCCAAATAAAAAATCGCTGTGGGATAAAATTCACATCGACCCAGCCATGCTGCTGATCCTGCTGGCCCTGCTGGTTTACAGCGCCCTGGTTATCTGGAGCGCCAGCGGCCAGGACATCGGCATGATGGAACGCAAGATCGGCCAGATCGCGATGGGTCTGGTCATTATGGTGGTGATGGCGCAGATCCCGCCGCGCGTCTATGAAGGCTGGGCGCCGTATCTCTACATTTTCTGTATTATTTTGCTGGTGGCGGTAGATGCGTTCGGTGCCATCTCAAAAGGGGCACAGCGCTGGCTGGATCTGGGCGTAGTCCGTTTCCAGCCCTCGGAGATTGCCAAAATCGCAGTCCCGCTGATGGTGGCGCGCTTTATCAACCGCGACGTCTGTCCGCCGTCGCTGAAAAATACCGCTATCGCCCTGGTGCTGATATTCCTGCCGACACTGCTGGTTGCGGCGCAGCCTGACCTCGGCACCTCGATACTTATCGCCCTCTCCGGCCTGTTTGTCCTGTTCCTGTCGGGCTTAAGCTGGCGTCTGATTGGTATCGCGGTAGTGCTGGTTGCAGCGTTTATCCCTATCCTGTGGTTCTTCCTGATGCATGACTACCAGCGCCAGCGCGTCATGATGCTTCTCGATCCGGAAACCGATCCGCTCGGTGCGGGCTATCATATTATTCAGTCCAAGATTGCGATTGGCTCCGGCGGCCTGCGCGGTAAAGGCTGGCTGCACGGTACCCAGTCGCAGCTGGAGTTTTTACCCGAGCGCCACACCGACTTTATCTTTGCGGTACTGGCGGAAGAGCTGGGACTGGTTGGCATCCTGATCCTGCTGGCGCTCTACGTGCTGCTCATCATGCGAGGTTTGTGGATTGCGGCCCGCGCGCAGACCACCTTCGGCCGCGTCATGGCAGGCGGACTGATGTTGATTTTATTCGTTTATGTCTTCGTAAATATTGGTATGGTGAGTGGTATTCTGCCGGTGGTAGGCGTACCGCTGCCGCTGGTGAGTTACGGAGGCTCGGCACTGATCGTGTTGATGGCCGGGTTTGGTATCGTGATGTCGATCCACACCCACAGAAAAATGTTGTCAAAAAGCGTATAAAAATAAGGGGATCGGAATGCGTAAGCAGTGGCTGGGTATCTGCATTGCGGCAAGTTTACTTGCGGCCTGTACAAGTGATGATGGTCAGCAACAGGCAACCGTCGCGCCGCCGCAGCCTGCGGTGTGTAATGGCCCAATCGTTGAAATCAGCGGTGCCGATCCCGTTTATGAACCGCTGAATGCCAGCGCGAATCAGGATTACGAGCGCGACGGCAAAAGCTACAAAATTGTGCAGGATCCGTCCCGCTTTAGCCAGGCTGGCTTTGCCGCCATTTATGATGCTGAGCCGGGCAGTAACCTGACGGCATCGGGTGAAACATTTGACCCAATGCAGTTGACTGCGGCGCACCCGACGCTACCTATCCCTAGCTACGCCCGTATCACCAATCTGGCTAACGGCCGTATGATCGTCGTTCGTATTAACGACCGCGGCCCGTACGGTAATGACCGGGTGATTTCCCTGTCCCGCGCGTCTGCCGATCGCCTGAATACCTCGAACAACACCAAAGTTCGCATTGACCCAATTATCGTGGCGCAGGATGGTTCGCTCTCCGGGCCGGGAACCGCGTGTACCACGGTGGCGAAACAGACCTATGCCCTCCCCGACCGACCAAATCTGGACGGCGGCATGGGAAGCGTCTCCTCGCCGGCAGAGCCTTCTCAGCCGGCGGGAGAAATACGCCCAATCAGCAATGACACCCTGCAAAGCGATGATGCCACTGGCGCACCGGTAAAAAGCAGCGGCTTCCTTGGCGCACCAACGAACTTAGCCTCGGGCGTGCTGGAGGGCAGTGAGCCGACGCCAGCCCCTGTTGCCGCCCCCGTCGTGCAGCAGCCTGCCCCGGTAACGGCTCCGGTCACGACCCAGAGCGCAGCCGTTGCCGCTCCCGCAGCAGCCAGCGGCGGCTTTGTCGTCCAGGTGGGCGCAGTGAGCGATCGGGCCCGTGCCCAGCAGTATCAGCAGCGTCTGAGCCAGCAGTTTGGCGTGCCAGGACGCGTTGAGCAAAACGGCGCGGTCTGGCGTATTCAGATGGGGCCGTTTGCCAGCAAGTCGCAGGCGGCATCCCTGCAGCAGCGTTTGCAGAGCGAGGCACAGCTGCAGTCCTTTATCGCTGTTACGAAGTAATTAATCGGCGGTATCCGAAATGTCAGTTTGTGTAAAACACATTCACAAACTCATGCTTAAAGTCGGATGCCTGCCTGAATAGCATTTGCTATAGTAAGGCACTTTTTTTAATTCCATCACGGATGTCGTAGTTCTGACCATGAAGACCACTTTTTCTGCTCGTTTTGTGCAGCGCATGGCGCTGACCACGGCCCTTTGCGCGGCTGCACTCTCTGCAGCTCATGCTGATGACCTGAATATCAAGACCATGATCCCTGGCGTTCCGCAAATCGACGCGGAATCCTACATCCTGATCGATTACAACTCTGGCAAAGTGCTGGCAGAACAGAATGCCGATGCCCGCCGTGACCCGGCCAGCCTGACCAAAATGATGACCAGCTACGTCATCGGCCAGGCAATGAAAGCCGGTAAGTTCAAAGAGACGGATCTGGTCACCATCGGCAACGATGCGTGGGCTACCGGGAACCCTGTTTTCAAAGGTTCCTCGCTGATGTTCCTGAAACCGGGAATGCAGGTTCCGGTTTCTCAGTTAATTCGTGGCATTAACCTGCAGTCCGGTAACGATGCCTGCGTGGCCATGGCCGATTTCGCCGCCGGTAGTCAGGATGCGTTCGTGGGCCTGATGAACAGCTACGTAAATGCCCTGGGTCTGAAGAACAGCCATTTCCAGACCGTACACGGTCTCGATGCAGACGGTCAGTACAGCTCCGCACGTGATATGGCGCTGATTGGTCAGGCGCTGATCCGCGACGTACCTAACGAGTACTCTATCTACAAAGAGAAAGAGTTCACCTTCAACGGCATTCGTCAGACCAACCGTAACGGCCTGCTGTGGGATAACAGCCTGAACGTTGACGGCATCAAAACCGGCCACACCGACAAAGCCGGTTACAACCTGGTGGCCTCTGCCACTGAAGGCCAGATGCGCCTGATCTCTGCCGTGATGGGTGGTCGCACCTTTAAAGGTCGCGAAACCGAGAGTAAGAAGCTGCTGACCTGGGGCTTCCGTTTCTTCGAAACCGTGAACCCGCTGAAAGCAGGCAAAGAATTTGCTTCTGAACCCGTCTGGTTCGGCGATAACGATCGTGCTTCTCTGGGCGTGGATAAAGACCTCTACCTGACCATTCCACGCGGTCGTATGAAGGATCTGAAAGCAAGCTATGTGCTCAACACCACCGAACTGCATGCCCCGCTGCATAAAAACCAGGTGGTGGGTACCATCAACTTCCAGCTGGACGGTAAAACGATCGACCAGCGTCCACTCGTGGTATTGGAAGAAATTCCTGAAGGCAATTTCTTCGGCAAAATCATTGATTACATTAAACTGATGTTCCATCACTGGTTTGGCTAAAAATCGAACACTTGAAAGTGTGATTTTGATCCCCATATACTAAGTATCCTGATAACTCCCACCTGACGTGGGAGTTATTCATTTTGACGTTACGCCGGAGCTGACATGAAAACCAAACTTAACGAACTGCTTGAATTCCCTACCCCGTTTACCTACAAAGTAATGGGTCTGGCGAAACCTGAGCTGGTTGATCAGGTGGTTGAAGTGGTACAGCGCCATGCGCCGGGTGACTACTCTCCGTCAGTAAAACCAAGCAGCAAGGGCAACTACCACTCGGTTTCTATTACCATCACTGCCACACATATCGAGCAGGTTGAGACGCTGTACGAAGAGCTCGGCAATATCGAAATCGTTCGTATGGTGCTGTAGTCCCTTTGCGGTTACCCGGTTTACCGGGTAACCCCTCTTCCCCGCTGTGATATACTCCCCCTCATCTTTTGTTTCTCGTCTTCGGAGACGCGTTTTGTATCAGGATAAAATTCTGGTCCGTCATCTCGGGCTGCAACCTTATGAGCCTGTCTCTCAGGCTATGCACGAGTTCACCGATTCACGCGATGACACAACCCCTGATGAGATTTGGCTGGTCGAACATCTGCCGGTATTTACGCAGGGCCAGGCGGGAAAAGCGGAACACTTATTAATGACGGGCGATATCCCGGTGATCCAGAGCGATCGTGGCGGACAGGTGACTTACCACGGTCCGGGTCAGCAGGTCATGTACGTCCTGCTTAATCTGAAGCGCAGAAAGCTTGGCGTACGTGAACTGGTGACGTTACTGGAACAGACCGTCGTCAACACGCTGGCGGAGTATGGGATTGACGCGCATCCGCGTGCCGATGCGCCGGGCGTCTACGTTGGCGAAATGAAGATCTGCTCTCTGGGGCTACGTATTCGTAAAGGTTGTTCCTTCCACGGTCTGGCATTGAATATTAATATGGATCTTACGCCTTTCCAGCGCATAAACCCCTGCGGCTACGCCGGCATGGAAATGACGCAAATGCGCCAGTGGGTCGATACCGCTACGCCAGAAAATATACGTCCCGTGCTTCTGAAGAATGTGTTAGCACTACTTAACAATCCCCCGCACGAATATATCCCTGCTTAATATATCATCCAGAATGGCTCGATAATTTGACGGGCCACTGTTTATTTACCGCTTTTACGCTTTACAATAATCCGCAGATTCTATATTTTCGAAGCGCCCGAATATTGCCCTTACATATTATTTAGCCTCCGGACAGCACGGCATACACAGGCTAAGTAACTTGAGTGATAATCACACAACTGTTTGTTTTTGATAAACAAGTGGAACAAAAGCAACACTTTACGAATCTCTACAAGCATAATAAATAAATTGAACTATCATTCATGTTGTGAATGTATACGGAGTGAAAGCGTGGAGTATAATAATTTACCAGCCAAACGCCTGAATGACCCTGGTGGCGAAGATAAGCCGCAAATTTTTCGGACTTTACGTAATATTGATCTCAATTTACTGACTATTTTTGAGGCAGTATATGTCCATAAGGGTATCGTTAATGCTGCGAAAATTCTTAATCTCACGCCATCGGCAATAAGTCAGTCAATTCAAAAGCTACGGGCTATATTTCCCGACCCCTTATTTATCCGTAAGGGCCAGGGCGTCACGCCAACGGCCTATGCGACACATCTCCACGAATACATCAGCCAGGGGCTGGAGTCGATTCTGGGTGCGCTGGATTTAACCGGAAGCTATGACAAACAGAGAACCATCACCATCGGCTGCTCCCCTTCTGTCGGCGTGCTGGTGATGCCCGCGATCTTTCAGGCAGTGAAAGAGCATGCGCCTCAGCTTCTGCTTCGCAATGTGCCTCTTAACGAACCTGACGTTCAGCTTGCTCAGTTCCAGACGGACCTGGTCATCGAAAGCGGCAGCTTTAGCGCCCGAGCGCTGGGGCAAAATGTGCTTTACGCCGATAACCTGGTGCTGGTTTGCCGCAAGCAGCACCCCGTCCTCAGCGAGCCGTTATCCATTGAAAACCTGCGCAACTACGACCACTCGTCTTTCATGACCGAAGGGCAATCTAATCACGCTCTGCGTCAGCGTATTGACGAAATTTTCCCGGAACGTCAGATCAGTTTCAGCAGTTACAATATGTTCACCACCGCATCCCTGATTGGCAGCAGCGATATGCTGTGCATCATGCCTTCACGCCTGTATAACCTGCTGCGGAAATGCTGGCCGCTGGAGAGTATTCCGCTAAGCCAGCTCAATGCAGAATCTATCGAGATTTCACTGCATTACAACAAGCTCAGCTTGCGCGATCCGGTACTGGAAAACGTCATCCGCATTATCCGTCAGGCCTTCTGACAGAGCGTACCCGTGCACGTCCCTGCCGCTCGCAGGGCAAAAGGCACAAAACAACAACTATTTTACAAATTGGCGACCTGGCAGGCTGCTTTAACGCCCCTATAAATGATATACTGCCTGTCGTTCGTTCAAAAATAGTTGATAAATACAACATTCCCTTGAATTGAAACGCTTTCCTTCGATATTCGCAACTGGAACACGCACGCTATGAGTAAACCCATTGTGATGGAACGCGGTGTTAAATACCGCGATGCCGATAAAATGGCCCTTATCCCGGTTAAAAACGTGGCTACAGAGCGCGAGGCGCTGTTAAGAAAACCGGAATGGATGAAAATCAAACTTCCGGCAGACTCTTCGCGTATCCAGGGGATCAAAGCGGCGATGCGTAAGAATGGCCTTCACTCTGTTTGTGAAGAAGCCTCTTGCCCGAACCTTGCTGAATGTTTCAATCACGGCACCGCGACGTTTATGATTCTGGGTGCCATCTGTACCCGCCGCTGCCCATTCTGCGACGTGGCGCATGGCCGCCCGGTGGCCCCCGATGCCAACGAGCCGCAAAAACTGGCGCAAACCATCGCCGACATGGCGCTGCGTTATGTGGTTATCACCTCCGTTGACCGCGACGATCTGCGTGATGGCGGGGCTCAGCACTTCGCTGACTGCATTACTGCCATTCGCGAAAAAAGCCCGAACATCAAAATCGAAACGCTGGTTCCTGACTTCCGCGGCCGTATGGACCGCGCGCTGGATATCCTGACCGCGACGCCGCCAGATGTGTTTAACCACAACCTGGAGAACGTTCCGCGTCTTTACCGTCAGGTGCGTCCGGGAGCCGACTATAACTGGTCTCTGAAGCTGCTGGAGCGCTTTAAAGAAGCACATCCGCATATCCCGACCAAGTCAGGTCTGATGGTTGGTCTGGGTGAAACCAATGACGAAATCATCGACGTCATGCGCGATCTGCGCCGCCACGGTGTGACCATGTTGACGCTCGGCCAGTATCTGCAGCCAAGCCGTCACCACCTGCCGGTACAGCGCTACGTGAGCCCGGATGAATTTGACGAGATGAAAGCCGAAGCGCTGGCGATGGGCTTTACCCACGCGGCTTGTGGTCCGTTTGTTCGTTCTTCTTACCATGCGGATATGCAGGCGAAAGGCGAAGAAGTCAAATAACACCGTAATATTCATTTACAGTAATGCAAAAAAACCGGCCTCATGAGCCGGTTTTTTTTCGCAAGCCCTCAGGCATTGCCGTTACTCTTTGTGGGAAAGCTTCTCTGCCGGGATGTCGTCAGCGCTTTTCTTCGCGGCTGCGTCATCGTCGTTCATCGCTTTCTTGAAGCCTTTGATGGCAGCCCCCAGGTCACCACCCAGCGTGCGTAACTTCTTGGTACCAAACAGCAGGACGACCAGTGCGGCAACCACCAGCAGTTTGGTAATACTAATCTCACCCATAGATACCTTCTTTACTTAAAACAGGCTGCATTCAGCGCCAAAACCCGATCGTATTAACGGTCATTTGGCGCGTGCACACAATAGCAATCTGTAACAAGGTGAATCAAGCATTGTTGAAAAAAACATCACAATAATTGCGGTGGCGCAAAGCGACGGTTGCGAAGAACAGGTAATTGCTGACGCGCAAGCGCAACTCTTTCTAAAATTATCTCCGCCATCAGCAGAACCGGCGCTTCCGCTGCGGCGGCAATCGTCACTCCCAGGGGATCAACCACCCTGCTCTGCCCGATGTTTTTATTGCCGCACTCCCCGGCGGCAACAACATAACAGGTCGTGTCCAGCGCGCGTGCAGCAAGCAGCGTAGCCCAGTGTTGCTCTTTTAGCGGCCCCTTAACCCATGCGGCAGGCAATACCAGCACCTCCGCCCCCTGCAGCGCCAGATGCACCGCCAGCTCCGGGAAACGCAGGTCATAGCAGGTCATCAACCCCACCTTAAACCCGTCGATATCAATGAGCGGTGGGACGACATCTCCCGGATCAACGCGTCGCGACTCCTGGATGCTGAACGCATCATAGAGATGAAGCTTGGCGTAGCGCGCAACAATGGCACCGTCACGGATAGCCACCAGCGTATTCATTGCGCGACCCGGCGTTGAGGGAACGTGCACGGTTAAGACGGTGGTCATCGTACTGCCTACGCTCTGGGCGAGCAGCTGTTGTAAAAATTCGCCGTCAAGGGCCTGTGCAGACTTCACGGACAAATCCGGGTCGTTATCATCCCTTGCCAGCAACGCCTCAGGAAGCACCAGCAGCGACGCGCCTTTCTGTCGGGCCTGTATCATCAGGTTAACGCACTGCACTGCGTTAACCCGCCAGTCAGGCGTGACCGCAAACTGCCCTACCGCAACATACATATTTGTCCCCTCATTATAAACAGCGTTAAACTCGCTACTCTTACACATCAAATAGCAGGTATTTAGCGTGTTACAACTCCTTTTAGCTGTTTTTATTGGTGGAGGCACGGGGAGCGTTGCGAGGTGGTTACTGAGTATGCGGTTTAATCCCCTGCACCAGGCGATTCCATTAGGAACGCTGGCCGCCAACCTGATTGGTGCTTTTATTATTGGTATGGGGCTGGCCTGGTTTAACCGGATGACGCACATCGATCCCATGTGGAAAGTCTTGATTACCACCGGCTTCTGCGGCGGTTTGACCACCTTTTCAACCTTTTCCGCGGAAACGGTTTTTCTCTTTCAGGAAGGACGTATCGGCTGGGCGCTGGTGAATATCGCGATCAACATGATCGGATCTTTCGCGATGACGGGGATCGCATTTTGGCTTTTTTCCTCTGTAAGCACGCATTAACTGCCGGAGCGTTAATGTTGGCTTAATTTTTCTCTGTCACTCTGAAGGCAATACTGAACGAGGGTGACAAATGAAACAGAGTCTGATGAGCGCAGGCATGGTGTTGTTGAGCGTACTGATCGTGGCCAGCTTCCTGAAAATTTACCTGCTTGGCTGATTCATAACGAAAAAAACCCGCTCAATGAGCGGGTTTTGAAATTCTTGCTGACGCGTCTGAATTACAGAGCGATTACGTTAGCAGCAGAAGGGCCTTTGGCACCGTTAGTGATTTCGAACTCTACACGCTGACCTTCAGCCAGAGTTTTGAAACCATTAGACTGGATTGCAGAGAAGTGTACGAACACGTCTTTGCTGCCATCTTCAGGAGTAATGAAACCGAATCCTTTGGACTCATTAAACCACTTAACGTTACCTTTAATCTTAGACATCAAAATTACCTTTACATTAAAAAACGACACAAATGCTGTGTCGGTTACCAGTACAACAATTGTGGGACCTTTTGTCCAGCGGATCTTTGACAAAAAGTGACTAAAGTCGCGTTAATTTTCACTGACAGATTTTTATCGCTTACGAATCAACGGCTGCACGTTTTTTCACCACCAGGTAATGTTTTGTCAGTTAAAACTGAAAACGCATCCAGGCGAAGTAAACGTTACCGTTGTTATACGTTCCCGGAATGTAGGTCATCTGGAACGTTGCAGGGCCGTATCCAACAGAGGCCAGAGGCAGCAATACGGGGATCGGAATGTACTTCCAGTTGTCGCGCGCGGTCACCCCGGCGGTATAGCCCAGACCAACGTGGAAGTTCTCATCCGCCAGCGGGCGCCAGGTCTTTTCCCAGCCGTACCCGCCAATCGGTTCCCACTTGTTAAAGGAGTCTTTGAAGGCCATCAGATAGATGCCATGCCAGTTTCCTTTATCATCCCAGCGCGACTGACCAAAACCCGCTCCCCAGGGACGCTCGTTGTATTTATCCGTTTTCTCTTTGTCGTAAGCAAAGCGCGCATGCCACGTTATTGCCGGGACATAGAGATCATAATGTTCAGGCGCTGACCAGGTCTGCGAAACATTATCCGTAAAAGTAGAGAACCAACCTTTATCCGTCGCGTTGTTCTCTGCCTGTGCAACAGAAGAAAACGTTAACTGGCCAATAATAAACAATAAAATAGAGAAAAAAGTATTACGTACAATCACAATGCAATTACCATTCTTGATATTCGAGGCAAAGTTTAACATAGAATAATTGAACCAAGCCTTAACGGCATCACCCCTACTCTTAAATATCAGGCCGCTTTTCGGGAATATTCTTAAAGCGGCGTTCTGCTTATCCCGAATAAACCCACATCATGTACGCCTAATGTCTGTTAACGGTCTCCAGTACTAACAGGCCAGACCACACAAAAGTTTAACATTTTGTTATCATTACATAGACATGTTACGCTGTCTTTGCCGGTCAAGATCCTTATGACATAAATGCCTTAGCCATGGCAAAAACGCTGTTATGCTGTTCGTTAGTCGTCTGTTTATTGATTTTAATCAGCAAGGGCGGGCCATTAATTCGGCACATTTTCATCCTTCTTTTTTTATATTAATTTTTATATCTCAGGGCAGAAAGACACAGGGGAAATCATGCTTACGTTTATCGAACTCCTAATTGGGGTCGTCGTCATTGTGGGTGTAGCTCGCTACATCATTAAAGGATACTCAGCCACGGGCGTTTTATTTGTCGGTGGTCTAACGCTGCTGATAATCAGTGCAGTAATGGGTCATCAGGTTTTACCTGCCAGCGCAGCCAGCACGGGCTACACCGCTACGGATATTGTTGAATATATTAAAATCCTGCTCATGAGCCGCGGTGGCGATCTGGGTATGATGATCATGATGCTGTGCGGTTTTGCAGCCTATATGACCCATATCGGCGCGAACGACATGGTTGTGAAGCTTGCCTCGAAACCCCTGCAGTACATTAACTCGCCGTATCTGTTGATGGTTGCCGCCTATTTCCTCGCCTGCCTGATGTCGCTGGCCGTTTCATCGGCAACCGGGCTTGGCGTACTGTTAATGGCCACGCTGTTCCCGGTGATGGTGAACGTGGGCATCAGCCGTGGGGCAGCGGCGGCAATTTGCGCCTCCCCGGCGGCCATTATTCTCTCCCCGACGTCAGGTGACGTTGTGCTGGCGGCGAAAGCAGCCGAAATGTCGCTTATCGACTTCGCCTTTAAAACCACGCTGCCGATCTCGATTGTCGCCATTGTGGGAATGGGTATCGCGCATTTCTTCTGGCAGCGCTATCTCGATAAGAAAGAGAACATCAGCCATGAAATGATGGATGTAAGCGAAATCACCACCACCGCGCCGGCGTTCTATGCCATTTTGCCGTTCACGCCGATTATCGGCGTGCTCATTTTTGACGGGAAATGGGGCCCGCAGCTGCACATTATTACTATTCTGGTTATCTGTATGCTGTTAGCCGCTGTGCTGGAGTTCGTGCGCGGTTTCAACACCCAAAAAGTCTTCTCCGGCCTTGAGGTCGCGTATCGCGGTATGGCAGATGCGTTTGCTGGCGTGGTGATGCTGTTGGTTGCAGCAGGTGTCTTTGCCCAGGGTCTGAGCACGATCGGCTTTATCCAGAGCCTGATCTCCATCGCCACCTCGTTTGGCTCGGCCAGTATTATCCTGATGCTGGTCCTGGTGGTACTGACCATGCTGGCGGCAATGACCACCGGTTCCGGGAATGCGCCATTTTACGCCTTCGTTGAGATGATCCCTAAGCTGGCTCACTCGTCCGGTATCAACCCGGCTTATCTTTCCATTCCCATGCTCCAGGCCTCAAACCTGGGTCGTACCATCTCGCCTGTCTCAGGTGTGGTGGTGGCGGTTGCCGGGATGGCCAAAATCTCGCCGTTTGAAGTGGTGAAACGCACGTCAGTGCCGGTGCTGGTTGGGCTGATCATCGTCATTATTGCTACCGAAGTGCTGGTTCCCGGCGCCGCCTAAGTGAAATTCCTGATTACCTAAAAGCGCCTGCGGGCGCTTTTTGTGCTTTAATAACCCACAAAAATGAATTGCGCACAACCAATCAGGAAATCACATGTTCAGGAAGGATATCGTTATCCCGTCTGGCGCAGTAGCGCTTGCACTCAGTCTCTTCTCAGCACAGGCCGAACCCCTCAAGGCCACGCAGTACGGCGATTTCGATCGCTATGTGCTGGCTTTATCCTGGCAAACGGGATTTTGTCAAAGCATGGTCGAGCGTAACCGCAATGAACCGGATGAATGTCGTCTGCAAAAAGAGCGCGACAATAAAACCGATTTTCTGACCGTTCACGGGCTATGGCCCGGCCTGCCGAAATCCATTGCCGCACGCGGCGTGGATGAACGTCGATGGATGCGGTTTGGCTGCGCCACGCGCCCTATCCCGAACATGCCGGAAGTGAAGGCCAGCCGCAAATGCGCAGCAGCCGAAACCGGGCTGTCGCTTTCCGGCGCGGCTAAGCTGAACGAGGTCATGCCGGGCGCGGGTGGAAACTCCTGTCTGGAACGTTACGAATATGCCAAACATGGCGTCTGCTTTGGTTTTGATCCCGATGCCTATTTCGGCACCATGGTGAGAATGAATCAGGAAATGAAAAACAGCGCCGTCGGTCATTTCCTTGCGGAAAATTACGGTAAAACCGTCAGCCGGAGTGATTTTGACAACGCCGTTACCAAAAGCTGGGGCAAGGAAAATATCAAAGCCTTCAAGCTGACCTGCAACGGTAATCCGGCGTATCTGACCGAAATGCAAATTTCACTCAAAGCAGACACCATTAACGCCCCGCTTTCTGCGACATCCTTTGCTCCGCAGCCGCATCCAGGCAACTGCGGAAAACAATTTGTCATTGATAAGGCCGGTTACTGATCGCCCACCACCGGTCGCACCATGTCAAACCGGTGTTCGTCACTGATGCCATAGTAAGCCGTCGGCCCACCCGCACGCAGGATGGGCTGCGCTTTCGCCGTCTGGTATATCCCCTCTTCCAGCAGCGTTTCGGCAATATGGATCCCGACCACTTCTCCCAGCACCAGCCAGGTATCCACCGGCGTACCGTCGGCGCCGGTAAGCTGAATACACTGAGACAGGCGGCACTCAAAGTTGACCGGGCTTTCCGCCACGCGAGGGGCGCTCACCAGCTTGCTTGCCGCAGGCGTTAATCCGGAAAAGGTAAATTCGTCCTGGTCGTGAGGCAGCGTGGCAGAGGTCTGATTCATCGCTTCCGCAAGATCGCGCGTTGCCAGATTCCAGACAAACTCCTTTGTTTCAACAATATTACGCACGCTGTCCTTCCAGCCGTTGCTGGAAAAGCCAATGATCGGCGGGCGATAGTTAAAGCAGTTGAAGAAGCTATACGGCGCAAGGTTGAGCTGACCGGCCTGGTCGCAAGAGGAGATCCAGCCAATCGGACGGGGGCCGACAATGGCGTTCAGCGGGTCATGCGGCAGGCCATGCCCCTGAGACGGTTGGTAGAAGTACATAGCGCTCTCTCGTTGGTAAGGGCTGCTGCGAATGATGTTTCGCGCAACGCCCGGGTTCAGAACATACAGCGTAACGCAATCCGCCAGGAATGAAGATTGAATAAATTTCAGTGAAAATTCATATGGCACATGAATGTGACCTTCATCACTTCAAACTTGCGCGTTCAGCCAGTATCATCGGGAGAGTTAAACCCTCGCTGCCAGACGGCGAGGGTTTTCTTTTGGAATGGTTTCTGCGTTAGACGCAGCATTAACGACATGGAGTAAAAAATGTCCAGACCTACAATCATCATCAACGAGCTCGACGCAGAACGTATCGACAGGCTGCTGGAAAAAGCAGAATTCGCCTCACTTCCGGTGGCCGATGCCCTGAATGAGGAACTCGACCGGGCGCAGATGTGCACGCCTGAGACGATGCCGCATAACGTGGTCACCATGAACAGCCAGGTGAAATTCCGCAACCTGACCACCGGTGAAGAGCTGACACGCACGCTGGTTTACCCGGCTCAGATGACCGACAGCAGTGCGCAACTTTCGGTTCTTGCGCCGGTGGGGGCCGCACTGCTGGGGCTGCGCACAGGAGATACCATCCACTGGGACTTGCCGGGCGGTGCCTCCACCCATCTGGAAGTGCTGGAGCTGCTCTACCAGCCAGAAGCCGCGGGCGATTACCTGCGTTAATGTCATTCTGAACAAACGCGACCCGCGTTGCACAGAGGATGCGCCTGCATCCTCTTTCCGAACATCTTCACCCGATTGCGTTACATCGCAGGACAGTACCTTGAGCGCCACCGGCGAGTGATCTCACACCACGCCGCCCGGGAACGCATTTACCAGGCCCTTCACTTTTTGCTCAGCGGCCTCAGGCGTTTCCGCGCCGGGCACCAGAATCACCTTCCGGCACTCCTCCTCCCGTTTTTCGAAAATCTTATAGGCACGTTCCGCATCCGTCAGGGGGAGATAATGCGTCACAATCTCTTCCGGCGTCAGCAGCCCTTTTTCGATCAGCGGTAACAGTTCGCCCAGCCAGGCGTGGACGTGCGTCTGGCCCATCTTAAACGTCAGCCCTTTATCGAAGGCATCCCCAAACAGGAAGCCATGAATAAACCCGGCATACACACCGGGTACGCTGACCACCCCGCCGCGCCGGACGGCAGCGATACACTGACGCAGCGCTTTGCCGCTGCTGCCCTCAATTTTAAGGTTGCTGAGGATCGTCTCTGTGGTGCTGCCCTTGGCTTCGAACCCGACGGCATCAATGACGGCATCGACTCCCCGCTGCCCGGCGGTTTGCTCGATTATCTTTTCCGCCGCGTCGTTATCATCATCAAAATTGATGGGGATAGCACCGTAGCGCGCCTCGGCAAACCGCAGCCGATAGGGGTGATGGTCGATAACAAAAATCTGCTCAGCCCCTAACAGCCGTGCGCAGGCAATCGTCAACAACCCCACCGGACCGGCACCGAAAACGGCGACGCTGGAGCCTTTTTCAATCTGCGCATTTTTTGCCGCCTGCCAGGCGGTGGGTAAAATATCAGACAGAAACAGGGCCTTATCATCGGAGAGCATCTGCGGCACCTTAAACGGTCCGACGTTGCCTTTCGGCACGCGTACATATTCCGCCTGTCCTCCCGGCACGCCGCCGTAGAGATGGCTATAGCCAAACAGCGCTGCCGGCGCGGGAATTTGCTTTTTGTTCAACGCAGCGCCCTGCCCGGCATTGGACTTCTCACAGGCAGCGTACTGCTGCAGACGGCAAAAGAAGCAGTCACCGCAGGCGATGACAAAGGGGATCACCACGCGATCGCCTTTTTGCAGGTCCTTCACCTCTCGACCGCACTCGACGATCTCGCCCATAAATTCATGTCCAAAAATGTCGCCGTGCTGCACCTTTGGGATCTTTCCACGATAGAGATGCAGGTCGGAGCCGCAAATCGCCGTGGCCGTGACGCGCAGGATGATATCGTCGGGCTGTTCAATGATGGGATCGGGGACATTCTCAACGCGAACATGGTGCGGACCGTGGTACGTGAGTGCTTTCATGCGACCTCCGAAAGGTTTCAGGTAAGTTTATAAAGGGTAGCTATCCCTGAAAGTCTGCCGGGAAATACGCGCCTTTTGAGATTTATCCTGGCGAGAGAGGAAAAGTGCCGAAGCGCTTACAGAAACCATTCATGTTTTGTGGTTGAATGTATCTAGCGTTTATAAACAAGGAGAAACGGTTATGTATAAGACAATCATTATGCCGGTTGATGTTTTCGAAATGGAACTGAGCGACAAAGCTGTTCGCCACGCGGAATTCCTCGCGCAGCAGGACGGAATTATTCATCTTTTACACGTTTTACCGGGCTCTGCCAGCCTGAGCCTGCACCGCTTTGCCGCCGACGTGCGTCGCTTTGAGGAGCACTTACAGCACGAAGCCGAAACGCGGCTGCAGACCATGGTCGGGCATTTCAGCATCGACCCTTCCCGCATCAAAACCCACGTCCGGTTCGGTAGCGTGCGCGATGCCGTCAATGAACTGGCCGCGGAGCTGAATGCTGACGTGGTGGTGATCGGTTCACGTAATCCTTCCATTACCACTCACCTGCTGGGGTCGAACGCCTCCAGCGTGATCCGCCACACCCATATTCCGGTGATGGTGGTCCGGTAAATACCAACAAAAAACCCCGCTTTCGCGGGGTTTTGTTTATCAGTACAGGTGACCAATATTGACGATGGTGCTGACGGTATCGCCGAAGAAGGTCAGGCGGCTGAGCACCACGCCCACCAGCAGGAGCGCAAACACCGCTTTCTGCATCGGCTGGCGCTTCAGCGATAACGCGCCACCCACAACGCAGCACAGCAGGCTGCCCAGATAGAGCGGCGAGCTTAACCAGGCGTGAGCGGTCATTTTCATGATGGTACCGCCGCTGAGCCACATCACCGGCGCGGCAATCAGCAGCGCCATCAGTGCGATAATCCCCTGGCGCAGCGCGGCGTTTGATCCTTTCAGCCCGAGCAGCGGCGTTGCGGCACAGCCCATCACCCAGACCGTCGCAAAGAACAGCATCATGGTGATGCCGTTGGCAATGGCCTGCATCGCCGGTGCCGCGTAGGTCATTCCCTGCACCACCACCAGCAGGATCCCGAACAGGGACGCCAGCAGCGCTGCGCCTTTGTTTCCCTTACTCAGGAAGGCCAGCCCAATCATGGCGCCGTACAGGGTCGCGCCCAGAATTTCGCGGCTCAGCCAGGCATGTTTCAGGTTAATCAACGCGTTGTATGCGTGTTCCGGGTGCGCCAGATGCAGCACCGCGGCAATGGAGGCTACGCCCAGAATCAGCCCGGTAATCAGCCAGTGAAGGCGGGTGCCATGCACTTCACCACGGAGCGTGCGCCAGGTCAGGAGCAGCGTCATCCCGACGGACATCTGGCTCAGCACGGTAAAAATCACCAACGGCAGTTCGTACTTTTCCATTATTTATCCCCCGGCTGTTTTGGCTGACGGGCCAGAATGAAGCGCGTACCCGGATTAAGCTGAGGCATCTTCGCGAAGCCCGGCGGATACTGCACGGCATTGTTCGGCAGCGGATCGGCATCCAGATCGATAATCGACAGGGCACCGACCGGACACGCGTTCACGCAGGCCGGGGCCATACCGATATCCAGACGTTCATAGCACATGCTGCACTTCTCCGCCTTTTGCGTCTCTTCATTGAAGCGCGGCGCGCCGTACGGGCAGTTACGGATGCAGTTTTTACAGCCGATACAGCGTTCAGGGTTATGGACCACCACGCCGTCATCACGTTTGGTGTAGGCTTCCACCGGGCACGCCGCCAGACAGGCCGGGTTTTCACAGTGGTTACAGGCCAGCGAGAAAAACGCACGCTCCTCATGCGGATAAATTTCTTTATCCAGCGGATAGACATAGCGCCAGAAGCGATCCGGCTCAAGCTGGTTAAAGCTCTTGCAGGCCATGGCGCATCCGCGGCAGCCAATACATTTATCACTGTTCACTAAAAATGCGCGTCTCATGCGTCTGCTCCTTCATTCGCGATAAGGGCAATGTCGACAAACTGGCTGTGGATCGCCGCGCCAGGCGCGCCGGTTGCCATCTTGCCCATATCGGCTGGCGTATCTTTCACGACGTTCTGCACGTTGTACTTAAGCTTGTTAAACCAGGACTCATACATCACCAGGAAATCTTCCGGCACGTTGGTGGTGATCTTCGCCCGCAGCTCCACTTCGCCAACGTCGTTAAACACGCGGACTTTCGCCAGCTCGCGAATACCCTTCTTGTGCGCGGCGGCTGGGTGGATATAGACAAACGGCTCCGGCCAGAAGACCTGCATCCAGTCGAGGTTGACGAACTGAGAGTGAAGGCCGTACTGCAAATGCGGAGTAAACAGATGGAACGGCAGCTTGCCCTCCGCGGCAGGCAGATACTCCGGCAGCGCTTTATGGCCGTTCTTTTCACACAGCTCGGAGAGGAACTCATACTTGCCCGATGGCGTTTTAAACTTGCGGTCGTGCCAGGCCGCCGAGCTGACCATTTTGGCTTTCACCGGCCCATCCAGCAGATCGTCCCAGGAGCGGATACCGAACTGCTTCGCCATGCCCTCATTGAACTCAAGGTCGAGCCATTTTTTCTGGTCAATGTCCTGCGGGAAGGTACAGGAGCCCGGCTCCATTTTGTTGATGGTACGCGAGAGCAGCACGGCAATATCCAAATCGCTCTTGCACTCGTACATCGGTTTAATGGCTGGTTCATTCACCGAAAGCCAGTAATGCCAGTAAGACGACGACAGGTTCCAGTGCTCAAAGGTGGTGGTCACCGGCAGCACAATATCGGCATGCTGCACCGTCTCGTTGAAGAACTGATCGACGCAGACCACCATCTCCAGCTTGCTGAAGGCTTTTTCCATTTTGTTGCGGTCAAAGTCCTGCGCGAACGGGTTCTTGCACGCCACCCACAGCATACGAATGGGCGGATCGTTGGCATCAAGAATGCTCTGCGCGGTCTGGTTCAGGTTCAGCGCGCGGTCGGAATAGTGGCTCTTTTCGCCGCTGTCGCTGACGAACTCCCCTACCGGGCCGCTTTTCCCCACCATGCCAACAGATCCGACCGGTGGCTTCTGCGTCATCGCATGATAGTTGTAGCCCCAGGTCTGCAGATGGCCGTAGCGGGCACCGCCGCCTTCCACACCGATGTTGCCTGTCATGGCAACAAAAGCGTCAATGGCGCGCACGTTCGCCCCACCGTTGACGTGGCGCTGCATCCCATAGCCGATCCAGACGGTGGCAGGTTTTACCGCGGTGAACTCTTCCGCCAGCTGGCGAATCACCTCTGCCGACAGGCCACAGATTTCAGATGCCCACTCCACGGTGATATTGCTGCGCAGATACTGTTCAAATTCCGGGAAGCCGTGCGCGAAGTTGTTCACAAACTCCTGGTCGACGCGGCCAGTATCCAGCAGGTGCCGCGCCATTCCCAGCGCCAATGCGCCGTCCGATCCCGGGCGCACGCGCAGATACAAATCGGCTTTCGCGGCGGTTTGCGAGAACAGCGGATCAATGACCACCACTTTCGCCCCTTTCTCACGCGCCTGATAGATGTACTTCATGGTATGCATGGAGCACCAGGCCGGGTTTGCGCCCCAGATAATGATGTATTTGGCTTTCACCAGATCTTCCGGGTCGTTACACCACATGTCGCCCATGTCATAGTGCTGGGCATCGATCCCTGCTGGCCAGCATGGCGTACCGGCGAACCGCGTGGTGTAACCGAGAGAAGACATCATCCCCTCCACGGCATAACTCATCACGCCCAGGTTGCCGGAGTATTTCGACAGCGCCAGGCCGAGCATAGACCCGTCTTTCTTTTTAATCTCCAGCATTTTGCTGGCAATGCGCTGCATGGCCTCATCCCAGGAGATGCGACGCCATTTACCGCTGCCGCGCCCATCCTGGATCATCGGGTATTTAATACGGTCCGGGGAGTAGACCCGGCGCGGGTAGGTCAGCCCTTTCACACACGGGGCACCGTGTGTAAACGTGGACTCGCTTGCCCCATCAACGAAGGTGATGACGTCATCTTTGACCCAGGTTTTTAAGCTGCAGGTGTCGTAGCAGTTACGCGGGCAAGCGTTACGGAAAATTTTGTAGGTTTTTGGGTTAAACGGAATGGGGGGCTGTGCCATGGCACATCGGGATGATAATAGTCCGCCGGGTAATGCGGCAACGGTACCCAGCGCAATCAGTCCTTTTAAAAAGGAGCGCCGGTTTAGCTGCCCTTTATCAATACTCATAATATTACTCTCGTCTTTAATTCATCAAACCAATTAGTCATCTGCAACGCGAGACATTTAATTGCGGTTGTTTTCGCGCAATCCTTTATTTTTGCGATAAATGCGGGGAGCCATAATTCAAGATGCCCCTGCACAAAGCGGGCGAGTGCGTCATGATATTGCGGCGAATGTCTGGCATGTGCGGAGAGCATCACCACCAGCTCCATTTCATAGCTGACGTGATCGTCGGGAACGCTATTTTCCCCGGTTACAAAAAGCCCGATGCTGCGCAGGAATTCGCGTACGCTCAGCGTTGTAGCGCCCATCAGCAGAGGCTCTTCGTCCAGATACACCGAGGCATAAGGCGGCGCCAATAGCGTTGCAGGGCCGACAAACAGGGCGTTGAAATCATACTCAACCTTTAACGCCTCATCCTGCTGCCAGGTTTCACTTTCCGGGAATAAAGGATGTAACGAAGCGCATCGCGATGTCATGTCCGCCGCGTTAAAGAAATCACGAAACATCAATCCCTTTATTTCAAAGGGGGTTAACGTCTCATATATTGAAGAAGTGGATGTATCTTTGTCATTCATATTAAATATAAATATTTACCGCTATAAAAAACGACAAGATATTATCAGCAGGCTTATTATTTTCTTTGATCGAAGCAGGTAATTAACGCATGAAGGGGTTAATAACGAGGATAATTGAGGGTAAAAAAATCTAAAAAAAAGCCACCTCATAAAGAGGTGGCTACTGCAGGTATGTCTTACTTTCTTTTATTATGCGGTTTTGGTGCGGATCAGGTAGTCAAACGCGCTCAGGGACGCTTTTGCACCTTCGCCAGTCGCGATGATGATCTGCTTGTACGGCACGGTGGTGCAGTCGCCCGCGGCAAACACGCCCTTCACGCTGGTTTCACATTTCGCATCGATGATAATCTCGCCCATGCGGTTGCGCTCAATCGCGCCTTCCAGCCAGGTGGTGTTCGGCAGCAGGCCAATTTGTACGAAGATCCCCGAAAGCTGAACGCTATGAACGTCGCCGCTTACGCGGTCACGGTACTCCAGACCGGTCACTTTGCTGCCGTCGCCCTTCACTTCCGTGGTCTGCGCGTTCAGCACGATGTCGACGTTTTTCAGGCTGCGAACTTTATCCTGCAGCACCTGGTCGGCCTTCATTTCTGGCGCGAACTCCAGCAGCGTCACGTGTTCAACAATCCCCGCCAGGTCGATAGCCGCTTCCACGCCGGAGTTACCGCCGCCGATCACCGCCACCCGTTTGCCTTTAAACAGCGGGCCGTCACAGTGCGGGCAATAGGTCACGCCTTTGGTACGGTATTGATCTTCGCCCGGCACATTCATGTTGCGCCATTTTGCCCCGGTGGCAACGATCACGCTGCGAGCTTTCAGCACCGCGCCAGAGGCGGTTTCAATCTGGTGTAAGCCCCCTTCCACCGCCGCCGGAATCAGCTTGCTGGCGCTCTGGCTGTCGATTACATCTACCTCGTAATCGCTGACATGAGCCTTCAGCGCACCGGCCAGCTTCTGACCTTCGGTTTTTGGTACGGAAATGTAGTTTTCAATGTCCACGGTATCCAGCACCTGTCCGCCAAAGCGTTCGCCCATAAGACCGGTACGAATACCTTTACGTGCAGAGTAAACCGCTGCCGCCGCGCCCGCAGGGCCGGAACCGACAATCAGCACATCGTACGCATCGCGTTTGTTCAGTTCTTCCGCCGCGCGTTTTTCCGCGCCGGTATCCACTTTGGCAACGATTTCCGTCAGCGTCATGCGGCCCTGGCCGAACTCCTGACCGTTCAGATACACCGCCGGAACACCCATCACGTTGCGATCGGTGATCTCATTCTGGAACGTACCGCCGTCAATCGCCGTATGCTTGATGCGCGGGTTCAGAACCGACATCAGGTTCAGCGCCTGCACCACGTCCGGGCAGTTGTGGCAGGAGAGCGAATAATAGGTTTCAAACTCAAAATCACCGTCGATATCGCGGATCTGCTCCAGCAGCGCCTGCGCTTCTTTTGACGGATGACCGCCGGTCCACAGCAGCGCCAGCACCAGTGAGGTAAATTCATGCCCCAGCGGAGAGCCGGCAAAACGCGGTCCCTTGTCCGAGCCCGGGTTAGTAATCAGGAAAGAGGGTTTACGAACCGCAAGCGAATTGTCTTCTTTGAAGGTCACTTTCGGCGACAGTTCAGCGATCTCTGCCAGCAGCTCTTTGATTTCTGCCGATTTCGCGCTGTCGTCCAGCGTGGCAATCAGCTCAACGGGTTTAGTCAGTTTCTCAAGGTAGGCCTTGAGCTGGGTTTTCATATTGGTGTCGAGCATAGTTCTTCCCTCTCTTAAGACGTCATCATGCAAGCTGCCTTTGCGGGCGGCCTGAATGCAACTTGCATCATGGTGCTGGAATGAAATGGGCGCGGGGGCGCCCATTGATTGCCGGATGGTGAAAACTTAGATTTTACCGACCAGGTCCAGGGATGGAGCCAGGGTCGCTTCGCCTTCTTTCCATTTAGCCGGGCACACTTCACCTGGGTGAGAAGCCACGTACTGAGCCGCTTTCACTTTACGCAGCAGGTCAGAAGCATCACGGCCGATACCTTCAGCGGTAACTTCGATAGCCTGGATAATGCCCTGCGGGTCAACCACGAAGGTTGCACGGTCGGCCAGGCCTTCATCTTCACGCATGTTGTCGAAGTTACGGGTCAGGGCGCCAGTCGGGTCGCCGATCATCGCATATTTGATTTTCGCGATGGTTTCAGAGCTGCTGTGCCACGCTTTGTGGGTGAAGTGGGTATCGGTAGACACAGAGTAAACGTCTACGCCCAGCTTCTGCAGTTCGTCGTAATGGTCAGCCACGTCGCCCAGTTCGGTCGGGCAAACGAAGGTGAAGTCAGCCGGATAGAAGAAGAAGACGCTCCAGCGACCTTCGGTATCTTTCTCGGTTACTTCAATGAACTCACCGTTTTTGAACGCCTGGTTTTTGAAAGGTTTAATTTTAGTGTTAATCAAAGACATCTGTACTTCCTCCGTGTTTTCGTTGAGATGTAAGGTAACCAACTTTGCTCATCGGGGCTAATGCGTATGCTTTATCAAATCAATCAGCCAAACCTTACAACGTCAACAAGACAGCAAGGTGAACCTGCTGCGGTACCCCAGAAAGTATAAAGGCCGCCTCAACGGGCGGCCCTGATACCTGAACTCCCCGCAGGTACATTCAGTGCCAGCCGAAGCTGGCGTTGCGTTGCGTTGCGCTCTACAACCTTATATCAAGGCAATAACAGCCGAATGATTACAACACCCGTCCAGCGTAAGAGCAATGCACCTGAGCGGCAATCCTATCTATGGCTGTGATAGGTTTTAACGAATAAATGCTGTCGTTTATTTCCTTTGGTACCCAAGCAGGGAGAAATAGATAAGAATGATGATTGTTTTCTATATATAAATGAAAACTATTTCAACGAAAGGAATCGCACTTTTAAAGATAAAAGTATCTTAATACTCATTGAAGATCTATTTCATTAATCTACCTTCGTGATATATTAAGCGAAAATAAATCGTTAATTAAGTAAGTTATTCTCATGGATGATAAATGGTTAACTTACTCCTATAGTTATCAGTTATGTGATAACGCAAACACAACGTAATCAGGATGAAACATGGCAAACCTCTACGATCTAAAAAAATTCGACCTTAACCTGCTGGTCATTTTTGAATGTATCTTTCAACACTTGAGCATCAGCAAGGCAGCAGAAACACTCTACATTACCCCCTCGGCGGTCAGTCAGTCACTCCAGCGCCTGCGTAACCAACTCAACGATCCGCTGTTCATTCGTTCCGGTAAGGGGATCACGCCAACCACGGTGGGCATCAATCTCCACCATCATCTTGAGCAAAATCTTAATCAGCTTGAGCAGACGATAAACATCATGCATGGCTCCGTGCTGAAAAAGAATTTTATTGTTTACTGCCCCCAGATCCTGACGACTGAAAATTTGCTCAACCCGCTTAAGTTCTTGATGAGAAATCACAATTATGAAATAGAGCTTCACGATATGCTGCTGGCAGCTGATTCCGCAGAAGACCTGTTGGCGTACCGTAAAGCGGACCTCATTTTTTCCATGGCGCCCGTCAATAACCGCTCAATCGTCTGCGTATCCTACGCAAGTTACCCCATGATACTGGTGTGCAGCCAGGACCATCCGCGAATGAAAGAGGCCGTCACCCTGGAGGCGCTTCAGGAAGAGAAATTCACCTTCTTTCTCAGCGATGATATAGGCGTCAAAAACTATCAATCCCTGGTGCAGAAAGTTCATGCGGATAAAACCATCGCGTTTCGCTGTGACTCCGTGTTCACCATCATTACTATGATCAGCGCATCCCATCTCCTGGGATATGTACCAGAACCTTTATTTGATAAATATAAAGATGTGCTACGGCTCAAAAAATTAGATGCGCCGTTCACGCTTCCCCCTCTCGATATTTTCATGCTTTATAACCGCTCGGCGTTGAACAGCGCGGTGTTCTCAACGTTTGTTGAACAAATCATCGAGAATTAACGGTAAAGGGCTGCGCTTATCACAGCCCTTTACATCCTTGTAATACATAAACCTCATTTATAATTTAGAAAAACATTTTTCTTTTTCATTTACCTGCCACTTTTTTTACCTAATATTACTCTCTCTTGATTATTGACACCCATCCAGTATTTATTTGCAGGGAGGCATTTACCTTGTCAATGTATAAGTATCCACTAAACCAAAATGTCCTTGAGGCCGCGGTAGACCGTATCGCATGGACGCTTGAGAATCTCCCGATGGTTTGTGTTTCATTTTCAGGCGGGAAAGATTCGACCATCATGCTACATTTGACGGCTCAACAAGCCCGAAAAATGGGCAAGAAAATTCATCTGCTCTTTATCGACTGGGAAGCGCAGTTCACTTACACCATTGATCACGTGAATAGAATGCTCCAGCAGTATGGCGATGTGATTGAAAAATACTGGTGGGTCGCCCTGCCACTCACGACGCAAAACGCCCTGTCGCAATACCAGCCCGAATGGCAATGCTGGGAGCCGGGCAAACCGTGGGTTCGCCAGCCGCCCGAAGAGGCGATAACCGCCCCTGATTACTTCGATTTCTACCAGCCGGGCATGACGTTTGAAGCCTTTGTCCGTGCGTTTTCTGACTGGTTTGCACAGCATCGCCCTGCCGCGATGCTGGTGGGCATACGCGCCGATGAATCCTACAACCGCTTTTTAACCATCGCCAACGCCCGCAAGCAACGTTTCGCCGATGATAAACCCTGGACAACCATCGCCCCGGGCGGGCACGCGTGGTACATCTACCCGCTTTACGACTGGAAAACCGCGGATATCTGGACGTGGTTCGCCAAAACGGGAGAATGCTATAACCCGCTGTACAATCTCATGTTTCAGGCTGGGGTCCCGCCACGCTATATGCGCATCTGCGAGCCCTTTGGCCCAGAACAACGCCAGGGTTTGTGGTTGTATCACGTTGTCGAGCCTGAACGCTGGGCCGTTATGTGTGAACGCGTCAGCGGTGCGAGCAGCGGCGGAATTTACGCCGGGCACGATAACCATTTCTACGGCCACAGGAAGATCCTGAAACCCGACCACCTGAGCTGGTACGCGTATGCCATGCTGCTGCTCGACAGCATGCCGCAAACGACGGCAGAGCATTACCGCAACAAAATCGCGGTGTATTTGCACTGGTATCAAAAGCGGGGCATGGACGATATTCCCGATACGCAGGAAGGGGACATTGGCTCAAAAGATATCCCCTCCTGGCGCCGAATTTGTAAGGTTTTACTCAATAACGACTACTGGTGCCGGGCGCTCTCTTTCAGCCCTAACAAACCCAAACACTATCAACGCTACAGCGAAAGAGTGAAGGCAAAACGCAAGGAGTGGGGAATTTTATGCGACAAAGAATAATCTCAGAGATCGAAACGTACCTTCAGTCCCTTCCTGAAGAGGATCGCATTAACGCCATCAATGCGTTTCGCCAGGTCATACATCAGCACAGCCCTTTTCGCGAGCAGCCTGTCGACTGCGTGCTCTGGGTTAAACAGGATCGTCTTACGGCCAATGATTACAATCCCAATAACGTTGCCCCACCGGAAAAGCGGCTACTCACGAAGTCGCTGGAACTGGATGGATTCACTCAACCTATCGTTGTGACTGAAAATACCCCTCAGCACTACGAAATCGTGGACGGCTTTCATCGTCATGAAATCGGCAGCACGCGGGCAGCGCTAAAGCGACAGCTGAAAGGGTATCTCCCCGTCACCTGCCTGCGCCGCGAGCGCCAGGATAAACACGATCGAATGGCCGCAACCATTCGCCACAACCGGGCGCGTGGACGACACCAGATCAACGCGATGGCAGAAATCGTCCGTGAACTGGCGCAGCTTGGCTGGAACGAGCAAAAAATTGGCAAAGAGCTCGGTATGGACAGCGATGAGGTATTGCGCCTCAAGCAAATCAACGGCCTGCTGGAACTGTTCGCAGACCGTCGTTATTCAGAAGCCTGGACGGTGAAATAATCAGAGCGCATTCAGGCGTTCGGCCGCCAACAGCAGTGTCGATTCTTGCTTCGCAAAACAGAGACGGATCAGTTTATGCGGGAAGGGATCGGCACAGAAGACCGACAGCGGTATGGCGGCCACGCCTGCCTCTTTGGTCAGCCACTGGCAGAAACTGACGTCATCCAGATCGGAGATTGCGCTGTAGTCGGCCAGCAGAAAATACGTTCCTTCGCACGGTAAAATCTCCAGACGGCTTTCGCTGAGCGCATTCACAAACAGATCCCGGCGCGCGCGGTAAAAGTCCGGCAGCTCGCGGTAGTGCTCCGGCTCGGCGCGCAGCATATCCGCCAGCGCCAGCTGGGCGGGCGTGTTCACCGCAAAGGTCAGATACTGGTGCACTTTACGCAGCTCGGCGCTGATGGCGGCCGGTGCCACGCAGTAGCCCACTTTCCAGCCGGTCATATGATAGGTCTTGCCGAACGACGAGACGGCGACGGCGCGCTCGCGCAGCTGCGGATGGGCCAGCACGCTGGCGTGTCCTTCTTCTGCAAAACAGATGTGCTCGTACACTTCATCACTCAGCACGTAGATCTCACGTTCTGCAATCGCCTGCCACAGCGCCGCGAAATCGGCTTTCTGCCACACCGTTGCGGATGGATTGTGCGGCGTATTCAGGATCACCAGGCGGGTTTTATCACTCAACAGTGCCGCGAATGCCTGCCAGTCAGGACGGAAATGCGGCGGCTGCAGCGCCACGCGTTTCACCACGCCGCCGGAAAGTTCAACCGCAGGCGCATAGCTGTCGTAGCTCGGGTCAAAGCAGATGACTTCATCCCCCGCGCGCACCAGCGCGGTGATGGCAGCATACAGCGCTTCGGTCGCTCCTGCCGTCACCGTGATATCGCTGTTCGCATCGGGCTTATGGCCATACAGCGCCGCCGTTTTGTCGGCAATGACTTCCCGCAGCGCCTGCACGCCGGTCATCGGCGCATACTGATTCGCACCCTGCGCCACGTGGTGCGCCAGACGTTCCTGCAAATATTTCGGACCGTCAAAATCGGGGAACCCCTGCGAGAGGTTAATGGCATTGTGCTGCTGCGCCAGGGCGCTCATCTGCGTAAAGATGGTGGTACCGAGATCAGGAAGTTTACTCTGCGGGATCAATACGTTATTGCTCATGTTGTCGTGCCTGCTTGTAATACTTATGTTGCTGCCACTATAACACGATGTTAGTCTTTGGCAATCAAGACGCTTAGACGTCTAAACCATATCAATATTCCTGGCCGAGGGGTAAAAGGAAATGACAGACAACCTGCTGCTCACACACCTGGTCGACGCCTGCCGCTGGATAGGCGCCAAAGGCTGGGCACCCGCCACCGGCGGTAATATGTCGGTGCGTCAGGACGAGCACCTCTGCTGGCTCAGCGAATCCGGCAAGGACAAAGGCAGCCTGACCACCGACGATTTTCTACAGGTGGAGATCGCCACCAACCGGGTGCCGTCCTGTCGAAAACCGTCGGCGGAGACCGGGCTACACACCCTTATTTATCGCCTGTTCCCGGAGGCTAACGCCGTCCTGCACGTTCACACCGTTAACGCCACGGTGCTGTCGCGCCTGGTGAAAGAGGCTGAACTGAATATTAGCGGCTTTGAGATGCAAAAATCCCTCGCCGGACAGTCCACGCATCTGGATACGGTTTCCATCCCGGTATTTGATAACGACCAGGACATCGACGCCCTCGCCTCGCGCATCGCCCATTACGCGCAGGAACGCCCGCTTAATTATGGTTTTCTTCTGCGCGGTCATGGCTTAACCTGCTGGGGACGCGACGTGGCCGAAGCCCGCCGTCATCTGGAAGGACTGGAATTCCTGTTTGAATGTGAAATGCGTTTACGACAACTGGAGAGAGTATGATTCGCGCAATTGTGACGGATATTGAAGGCACCACCAGCGATATTCGTTTTGTCCATGATGTTTTGTTCCCCTACGCGCGCGAGCGGCTGGCGGCCTTCGTGACCGCGCAGCAGTACGCCGAGCCGGTCACATCCATTCTGGACAACCTGCGTGATGAAATCGGTAACCCGCACGCCAGCGTCAGCGAGCTTATCGACGCCCTGTTTGCCTTTATGGATGAAGACCGCAAGTCCACTGCGCTCAAAGCGCTGCAGGGGATCATCTGGCACGACGGCTACGTCAACGGCGACTTTACCGGTCACCTCTACCCGGACGTACTGCCTGCGCTGGAAAAATGGAAAGCGCAAGGGATTGATCTCTATGTTTATTCCTCGGGCTCTGTCGCCGCGCAGAAACTGTTATTTGGCTACAGCGATGAAGGTGATATTACTCATCTGTTCAGCGGCTATTTTGATACCCACATCGGCGCCAAGCGCGAGGTTCAGTCTTATCAGAACATCGCGGCGCAAACGGGCATCGCCCCGTCGCAGATCCTGTTCCTCTCCGATATCCATCAGGAGCTGGACGCGGCTGAACAGGCAGGTTTTCGCACCCTGCAGCTGATTCGCGGTGATGATGACGGCGCAAGCCATCACCATCAGGTCCACCAGTTTGACGAGATAAATCCGGAGCAGATCCCTTCATGAGCGCATTGACCATTTATTCCGATAAAGACGCCAGTAAGCATCAGTGGCACAGCACCGACGCCGCCGAGATCGCTCAACAGCTCAACGCTAAAGGCGTGCGCTTTGAGCGCTGGGCGGCAGACCGTGATTTAGGGCAGGATCCTGCGCCCGAAGCCGTGATCGCGGCGTATCAACATGCGATCGACAAGCTGGTGGCAGAGAAAGGCTATCAGAGCTGGGATGTCATCAGCCTGCGCGCCGACAATCCGCAGAAAGAGGCGCTGCGCGCGAAGTTCCTCAACGAACACACCCACGGCGAGGACGAAGTACGCTTTTTCGTGGAAGGCGCGGGCTTGTTCTGCCTGCACATTGGCGATGAGGTGTATCAGGTGCTCTGCGAGAAAAACGACCTGATCTCCGTACCCGCAGGCACACCGCACTGGTTTGATATGGGCTCAGAGCCGAACTTTACCGCCATTCGTATTTTCGACAATCCGGAAGGCTGGGTTGCCCAGTTTACGGGCGATGCAATCGCGGATGCGTATCCACGCCTGGCCTGATCTTTTCTCCCTCTCCCTGTGGGAGAGGGGCGGGGTGAGGGCACCAGCGCGCACTAAGCGTTAAGCCCTTTCACATACTCCACCAGCTGATCCAGCACTATCCCCCACCCTTCGTGGAAGCCCATCTGTTCATGCTGCTCGCGGATTTCCTTCGTCGGATGGCGCGCTATCGCCGTATAGCGGGTTTTCCCCTCCCCGACGTCTTCCAGCAACAAAATTGCCGTCATAAACGGCTTCTCGGCCGGTTTCCAGCCTTCGGTATAGCCGTCGGTAAACACCAGCTTTTTCCCCGGGTCGATTTCCAGGAAGACACCCCGGTTATCCATCCGCTGCCCGTCCACCTCAAACACGGTGTTGAACCGCCCGCCCACGCGCAGGTCGAGGTCGCATTCGGTCACCTTGTGCGGAGCAGGAATGAAGAAGTTTTTGATGTGCTCGGGCGTGGTCCAGCAGAGCCAGAGCAGGTCGCGCGGTGCGTCCACCACGCGCTCCAGTTTTAAGTCTGTTTCAGGATCGAGCGTCACGATGTTGTCCTCTCAGGGAACCCCCTTAAAGGATAGCCGGACTCAGGCAAATTTCCCTTCCGCCACCTCATCCGGCGTGACCACACCCGTATCCAGCACCCAGCCGCTAATCAGCGAGGCAGGCGTGACGTCGAATGCCGGGTTATAGACCACCGCGTTTTCCGGCGCCCACTGCACCGCGCCAAAGCTTCCGGCAACGCCCGTCACTTCGCTGGCGGCGCGCTGCTCGATGGGGATCGCATCCCCGTTCGGGCAGGCCGGGTCGAGCGTCGTTTGTGGGGCGGCGACGTAAAATGGAATACCGTGGAATTTCGCCAGCACCGCCAGCGAATAAGTGCCGATCTTGTTCGCCACATCACCGTTAGCGGCGATGCGATCGGCCCCCACCCACACGGCGTCCACCTGCCCTTTCGCCATCAGGCTGGCGGCCATGGAATCGGTAATCAGCTGATACGGCACGCCCAGCTCGCCAAGCTCCCACGCGGTCAATCTACCGCCCTGCAGCAGCGGGCGAGTCTCATCCACCCAGACGTTGCTGACGTTGCCTTCCTGATGCGCCCGTGCAATCACGCCCAGCGCCGTACCGACGCCCGCGGTTGCCAGCCCGCCGGTGTTGCAGTGGGTCAGCAGACGGCTGCCGGGCTTCACCAGCGCGCTGCCCGCTTTTGCAATCGCGTCGCAAAGCCGTTTGTCTTCGTCAATCAGGCGCAGCGCCTCAGCCACCAGCGCCGGAACGAAATCCTCTTCCCACAGCGCAAGCTTCATGCGGTCGAGGTTGTTCATCAGGTTTACCGCCGTCGGGCGGGATGCGCGAAGCGTTTCCAGCGCCACCGCCAGCTCATCGCGGCTTTTGCCGTTTTCCGCCAGCAGCGCCAGCAGCAGGCTTGCAGAGAGACCAATCAACGGCGCGCCACGCACGCGCAGAGCGTGGATATGCCCAACCAGCGCCTCCACCGTTGAGGCATCCAGCCAGCGTTTCTCCTGCGGAAGCGCCTGCTGGTCGAGAATAAAGAGCTGATTATTCGCCACCCGCAGGCTGGTCGTCTGTAATGTCTGCATGTCGTTAATTCCCTGTTGCGTTGTTGTGGCACATTGTGTCAGGATGAAATCCAGATGTATAGACGTCTACATGTCTTAATTAGTTAACTCGTGAGGAACAGGCCATGTCGCAATACCGTACCTTTACCGCTCAGGACGCCGTGGAGTATGCCAGGCAGTTTGGTGGGCTTGACGATCCGTCATCGCTGGTAGAGGCGCAGGAAGTGGGCGACGGCAACCTCAATCTGGTTTTTAAAATTTACGACAGCGCGGGCGTCAGCCGCATCATCGTCAAACAGGCACTGCCCTACGTGCGCTGCGTCGGCGAGTCCTGGCCGCTGACGCTGGATCGCGCCCGCCTCGAGGCGCAAACCCTGGTCGAGCATTACCAGCACAGCCCGCAGCACACCGTGAAAATCCACCACTTTGACCCGGAACTGGCGGTGATGGTGATGGAAGATCTCTCCAGCCATCGCATCTGGCGCGGCGAGCTGATCAAAAACATTTACTACTCGCAGGCGGCGCGCCAGCTGGGTGAATACCTCGCGCAGGCGCTGTTCCACACCAGCGATTTCTACCTGCACCCGCACGAGAAAAAAGCGCAGGTGGCGAAATTCATCAACCCGGAGATGTGCGAGATCACCGAAGATCTGTTCTTCAACGATCCGTACCAGGTTCATGAGCGCAATAACTACCCTGCCGAGCTGGAAAATGACGTCGCCGCCCTGCGCGACGACGCCCCGCTAAAAATTGCCGTGGCCTCCCTGAAGCACCGCTTCTTCTCGCATGCCGAAGCGCTGCTGCACGGGGATATTCACAGCGGCTCGATTTTTGTGGCCGACGGCAGCCTGAAGGCCATCGACGCCGAGTTCGGCTATTTCGGGCCGATTGGCTTTGACGTCGGCACCGCCATCGGCAACCTGCTGCTCAACTTCTGCGGCCTGCCGGGGCATCTGGGCATTCGTGATGCCGCCGCCGCGCGCGAGCAGCGCCTGACCGATATTCTGGAGCTGTGGAACACCTTCGCGGAGCGCTTCCAGGCGCTGGCACACGAGAAAACGCGCGACGCCGCGCTCAGTGCGCCGGGCTATGCCTCCGCCTTTCTGAAAAAGGTCTGGCATGATGCCATCGGGTTCTGCGGCACCGAACTCATTCGCCGCAGCGTCGGGCTTTCCCACGTCGCGGATATCGACAGCATCCAGGACGAGGCCATGCGCCACGAATGCCTGCGCCACGCGATCGCGCTCGGCAAAGCGCTGATTCTGATTGCCGACCGCATCGACAGCGCGGAAGATCTGGTGGCGCGGGTGCGGCAATACAGTTGATTTTCTCCCTCTCCCTGTCGGAGAGGGCATCAAACCGCACTTACCCCAGATACTCAATCACCGACAGCCCGGCGTTATAGTCCGTGCTGTAGATAATTCCCTGCGCATCCACAAACACGTCACAGGACTGGATCACCTGCGGGCGATTCGGCCGCGTGTCCATCATCCTCTCCGGTGCCGCGGGCACCAGCGCGCCGGTTTCCACTGGGCGATACGGATTAGAAATGTCATACGCGCGCACGCCCGCGTTCTGATACGTCGCGAAAATCAGCGTCGAGCTGACGAAGCTTTCGGGACGGTTCTCGTGCAGATTGTGCGGGCCGAAATGCGCCCCTTTTGCCACGTAGTCGGTTTCATTCGGCTGCGGGAAGGTCGAGATGCTCACCGGGTTCGACGGCTCGCGAATATCAAACAGCCAGATCAGCTTCTCGCCGTCCTGCTGGTTATCGAGCACCGCTTCGTCCAGCACCACCAGCAGATCCCGGTCCGGCAGCGGCAGCGCGGTGTGCGTCCCGCCGCCAAACGGCGGGCTCCAGTTACGGTGGCTAATCAGCGTCGGCTGACTGCGGTCCTTCACGTCAAGCAGCGTTAAGCCGCCGTCGCGCCAACTGCCGTACGCCGTATCGCCGGCAATAATCGCGTGATGCAGCGCGTAGCGCTTTCCCTCCGGCCAGTTCGGCTGTTCGCCTTCGGCCTGGTTCATGCCCGGCAGCCACCAGCGCCCTGCCACCTCAGGCTTACGCGGGTCGGCCAGGTCGATCGTCAGAAAGATGTAGTCGGTAAAACCGTCGATCAGCGCCGACACGTACGCCCAGCGGCCACCGACGTACCAGATGCGGTGAATGCCGATGCCGCTCAGCGAGAGAAAGCTGATTTCGCGCGGCGCGTCCGGCGTGGAGATATCAAAAACGCGAAGCCCGGCGCTCCAGCCCCTGTCCTGCACGTCGCTGACGGTCTCTCCTACCTGACGGGTGTAGTAGACCTTCTCGTCGGCGAAGCGGGCATCGGCAAACAGATCCCGGGCGTTGATCACCAGCAGCAGGTCGTCATGCGCCTGGAGGTGCACGTTCCAGGTGCCCGGCGGCGCAGGAAAATAGCCCGCGGGTTTCGGGTTTTTCGGGTCGCGCACGTCTACTATCGAAAAGCCCTGCGACACCATATGGCCGATATAGGCGAAACCGCGGTGCACCATCAGCTGCACGCCGTCCGGGCGACCGCCCTGATCGCTATGGCCGATCAGCCGCATATTGCGGCTGTATTCTGGCGTAGGGAGGATACTCATTTATTTTTCGCTTCCAGCGTCGCAAACCACGGCGCGATAAAATCTTCCGTCTGGCCCCAGCCCGGAATGATTTTGCCCAGCGACGCTACGTTCACCGCCCCCGGCTGCGCGGTCAGCAGCGCCTGCGGGATCGCAGCGGCTTTGAAGTCGTAGGTGGCAGGCGTGGCTTCTCCGGCAATCTTGTTGGCGACCAGACGCACGTTGGTCGCCCCAATTAGCTTCGGATCCACCGCCACGCTCACCTTCCACGGGCTGCCCGGCTCGCGCATCAGCTGCAGATCCTGGTTGGAGATGTCAATGCTATAGAGCTTGATCTCGGTGCGTCCATTCTCCTTCAGCGCTTTATACGCCCCCTGGCTGAAGGCGTCCCAGGTCCCCCAGATGGCGTCGATTTTGCCTTTCGGGTATTTCGCCAGGATCGCGCCCACCTTGTTGGCGGTGTCGCCCTGCACGTCAGAAGAGACCGCGCCGATGGACTCCAGCTCTTTAATCTCCGGGTACTGCTTTTGCAATTCTTTATAGGCTGCCTGACGGCGCTCCATCGGCGGGAAGCCCGCCACCCACAGCTTGACGATGTTGGCCTTGCCATTGAAATCTTTCGCCAGTTGGCCGAAGGAGAGATTCGTCAGGGAGGCGTCGTCCTGCTGGGTGACGGTCACGCCCGGGATCTCGCCGTTAACGGCGGTATCAAAAACGGCGACCTTGATCCCGGCATCCACCGCCTTCTTCACCAGCGCGGTGGAGTACGGATCGCGGCCCTGCGACAGGATGATCCCGTCATATTTCTGGCTGATGGCCTGGTTAACGAAGTCCTGGAATTTAGCGTCATCCCCGTTGCTCAAAAAGGTGCTGACCTTAAAGCCGAGCTTTTTCCCTTCCTGAATGGCCCCGGCAACAAACTGCGTGGTGTTGTCGTCCGAGCCGAGGTTACGGATCACCGCGATGCGGATCGGTCCGTCGTGGTTCGCAATGGCGGCCGGAACCGGCGCGGGCGTGGCCGCGAATCCCGGCAGAGAAGTGAGTAACCCCAGTGCCACCAAAGAGAGCGCAATCTTTTTCATTTTTTATCCCGTTGTGTTGTCAGCGTTTTTGTATGTAGGTAATCGCCAGTGCTACCGCGAGCACCAGCCCTTTTATTATGTCCATGGCGTAATACGGCACGGAGAGCATCACCAGCCCGTTCGACAGCACGCCGAGGATCACCGCCCCCACCAGCGTGCCCAGCGCGTTCGGCTTGCCGGACCCGGCCAGCGAGAAGCCAATCCACGCCGCGGCCACCGCATCCATCAGATAACCGCCGCCCGCATTGACCTGCGACGATCCGATGCGGGAGGCCAGCAGAATACCGCCCAGCCCCGCCAGCAGCGAGGCAATCACGTAGGCCGCCACCTTGTAGCGCGTGGTGCGAATGCCCGAGAGGCGCGCCGCTTCCGGGTTGCCGCCAATGGCATACATCCGGCGTCCGTGAGTGGTCAGCGACAGCCCCAGCTGCGCCAGAAGGGTCACCGACAGCATGATGATGACGATGGTCGGCACCTGCCCCAGCAGGCTGAACGCCGCCGGAATGGTCCCTTCCGCCATGTCGCCGCTCGGCAGCACCATGTTCTCGGTAATCGACCCGCCGTAGCTGTAGGTCATCGCCACGCCCTGGATGACAAACAAGCTGGCGAGGGTGGCGAGCATGTCCGGAATACGCAGGATGACGATCAGGAAAGCGTTAAACAGGCCGACCAGCGTGCAGAGCGCGAGAGTGATTACAATCGACTCGGTGGTGCCGAAGCCGTGCCAGACGAAAAGCGAAATGACCAGCGCGTTCGCCAGCGACGCCGTGGAGCCCACGGAGAGATCGAACCCGCCGACGGTCAGCGAAATCGACACGCCAACGGCAATCACCGTCACGATGGCAATCGAGCGCAGAATGTTAATGATGTTGTTCGGGTCGAGGAAGCTGTCCGACGCCAGGCCAAAGACGGCCACCAGCGCGACGACGGTCAGCAACATGCCCCACTTGTAGAGAAAATCAAAAAGTTGCTGACGGCCAGACGCCGTCGCGTTTACTGAAAGGGCCTTGCTCACGACGCCGTTCCTCCGGTTGAATAATAAAGTAGTGTCTCTTCACGGGCCTCGGCCCCGGCGATTTCTGCCACGATGCGCCCGTCCCACAGGACGCAGATGCGGTCGCACAGTCCCACCAGCTCGGCAAACTCGCCGGAGGCGTAGATCACCCCTTTGCCCTCGCGAGCCAGGCCGTCAATCAACTGGAACAGATCGGTTTTGGCCTTCACGTCCACGCCTTTGGTCGGCTCGTCGAAAATCAGCACGCTGGCGTCATTACGCAGCCATTTACCGATGGCGATCTTCTGCTGGTTGCCGCCGGATAAGCGGCGCAGCACCTGCCCCGGCCCTCGGGCGCGCACGCCGACGCGAGCAATCACCTCTTCCGCCCAGCGCCACGCCTGACGATGGCCAAACAGGCTCCAGCGCGAGAAGCTGTTATCGGCGCACACGGCTAGATTCATGCTCACCGGCTCGTCGATAAAAATGCCCTCTTTACGCCGCTCTTCCGGCACCAGCGCCAGGCCGCGCAGCACCGAGTCGGCCGGGTCGCGCGGCTGCCAGGATTGATGATTCAACTCGCCGTTTGCCACGCGGCTTTTGGTAGCGCCAAACAGCGCCTTGCAGAGTTCGGTTTTCCCCGCGCCCGCCAGCCCGGCAATCCCGAGAATTTCGCCTTTGCGCAGGTGCAGGGAGATATCTTTCAGCAGCGCGTCGTCGTGCAGCCCTTCCACCCGCAGCAGCGTCTCTTCGCCGTGCGGCGGCCGCGCGGGCGGATAGATATCGCTCAGCACGTGGCCGAGCATCTTCTCGACGATCGCTTCGCCGCTAAGATCGGCCATCGGGCCGGACTCGATCAGCTTGCCGTCGCGAAGCACCGTCAGGGTGTCGCAGATGGCCTTCAGCTCGTGAATGCGGTGGGAGATAAACACCACGCCGATGCCCTGCTGTTGCAGACGTCTTACCACCGCAAACAGACGCTCGCTCTCGTGCGCGTCCAGCGGCGCGGTGGGCTCGTCAAGAATCAAAAAACGGCAGTGGTGGGACAAAGCGCGTGCCAGCAAAATCTGCTGCTTTTCGGCAAGCGTGCAGCCGTCGATGGAGCGGCGAACGTCCAGCGTAACGTCGAGCTGCGCCAGCGCCTGCCGCGCCTGCTGACGAACGGTGCGCCAGCGGTAGCGATGCCCCGGCTGCGCCAACTGGTCGAGCATGATGTTTTCAGCAATGCTTAACCCCGGGATCAGCGCCACGTCCACCTCCTGCTGCACGAGGTGGATGCCCAGCCGTTTGGCGTCCAACGGCTCGCGAATGTTTACCGGCTGGTTGTTAATGGAGATTTCGCCTTCATAGTGGTCGTGCGTCCCGCACAGCACCGCCATCAGCGTTGATTTCCCCGCGCCGTTGGCCCCGGTCAGCGCATGCACCGACCCGCCGTTCAGCGTGAAGTCCACGCGCGTCAGCGCCTGAAAGCCGGAAAAGGCCAGGCTGATACCGCGCATTTCAAGACGACTGGAAACCATCCGCGTAAATCCTTCATTACTCTTCTGATTTAGCGAATTTTTCACAGCTCCGGTTGACTGACAACGACGGAAAAGGCATAAGATAAAGCGAAATATTATTAGCCATCCGGATGTCCAGACATAACATCGGGTTAGCGCTTGCGAAAAAAGGACAACACCATGAGCAACACCGACATCCGCGTCGTGCCCGGCCCGGCGAACTACTTCTCCCATTCCGGAAGCCTTGCGCGCCTGGATGATTTCTTTACCCCGGAACAGCTTTCCCATGCGGTATGGATTTACGGCGAGCGCGCAATAGAGGGCGCACGCCCGTTCCTGCCGGAGAGTTTTAATGCGACGGGGGCAAAACATCTGCTGTTTAAGGGCCACTGCAGCGAGCGCGACGTCACCCGTCTGGTGAACGAATCCGGCAGCGATGCCAGCGTGGTGATTGGCGTCGGCGGCGGCGCGGTGATGGATACCGTCAAGGCCGTGGCGCGCCGCTTAGGCGTTCCGTTCGTGGGCGTCCCCACCATTGCCGCCACCTGCGCGGCGTGGACCCCGCTCTCCGTCTGGTACAACGACGCCGGTCAGGCGCTGCATTTTGAGATCTTCGATGACGCCAACTTCCTGGTGCTGGTGGAGCCACAAATCATTCTTAACGCCCCGGCGGAGTATCTGCTGGCGGGCATCGGCGATACGCTGGCGAAGTGGTACGAAGCGGTGGTGCTGGCACCTGAGCCGGAAACCCTGCCGCTGACCGTGCGGCTGGGCATTAACGGCGCGCTGGCGATCCGCGACGTGCTGCTGGAACACAGTGAGGAAGCGCTGGCCGACCAGCAGCGCGGCGAACAGACCCAGGCGTTCCGGGACGTGGTGGATGCGATTATCGCCGGTGGCGGGATGGTCGGCGGCCTGGGCGAACGCTATACGCGCGTGGCGGCGGCGCATGCGGTGCACAACGGCTTAACCGTGCTGCCGCAGACGGAAAAATACCTGCACGGCACCAAGGTGGCCTACGGCATTCTGGTGCAGAGCGCCCTGCTCGGCCAGGACGACGTGCTGGCGCAGCTGGTGGCGGCATACCGGCGCTTTAATCTGCCGACCACGCTTCGCGAGCTGGACGTCGACATCAATAACCGCGACGATCTCGACAAGGTCATCGCCCACACGCTGCGCCCGGTGGAGTCGATTCACTATCTGCCGGTGACGTTAACGCCTGAGGCTCTGCGCGCCGCGTTTGAGAAAGTAGAATCCTTCCGCCGTTAATTGCGCCGACGGGCTATACCTAATGATGGTTCTCACCACTCTCGTAACGAGGTCATCATGCAGATCGATTTAACAGGTAAAAAGGCGCTGGTTACCGGCGCCAGCCGCGGGCTGGGTCGTGCGATTGCCCTGTCGCTGGCGCGCGCCGGTGCCGATGTGGTCATCACCTATGAAAAATCCGCCGATAAAGCCCAGGCGGTCGCCGATGAAATTAAGGCGCTGGGGCGGCACGGCGAGGCCATTCAGGCCGACAGCGCCAGCGCGCAGGCGATTCAGGATGCCGTCACCCATGCGGCACGCTCTCTCGGTGGGCTGGACATCCTGGTCAATAACGCCGGTATCGCGCGCGGCGGCCCGCTGGAGTCCATGACGCTGGCGGACATCGACGCACTGATCAACGTCAACATCCGCGGCGTGGTGATCGCCATTCAGGAAGCGCTGGTACACATGTCCGACGGCGGGCGCATTATCAACATCGGCAGCTGCCTGGCGAACCGCGTGGCACAGCCGGGGATTGCCGTCTACTCAATGACCAAATCTGCACTGAACTCCCTCACCCGTGGTCTGGCCCGCGATCTTGGCCCGCGCGGTATTACCGTTAACCTGGTGCACCCCGGCCCGACCAACAGCGATATGAACCCGGAGGACGGTGAACAGGCTGACTCACAGCGTCAGCTTATTGCCCTGGGCCATTACGGCCAGCCGGAAGACGTCGCGGCGGCGGTCACCTTCCTCGCCAGCCCGGCAGCCGGGCAGATCTCAGGTACCGGTCTGGACGTGGACGGCGGTTTGAACGCCTGATCGCAATATTCCTGCAAGCCTCTGTCGCCGGGCAGAGGCCTTTTCGAGCCGCCTCGACGGTTTGCGTTTTGCCTCTTACCTGCGCTTTTTTTCCGCTTTACAGTACCCCATAAGAAATTCGGAATTTATCTAATAGTCTTATTATTTCCTTATAATTTGTGTGGGCGTACAGTGGAGGTACGGATGAAGATTGTCTGGTCAAAGAATGCAAAGAAAGAGTTTTCCAAAATCGATGGCCGATATCAGCGAAGAATCAAAGCAAAACTTGCTGAGCTGGACGATCGCTCAGCTCCCCGGCCCGATATCAAAAAAATATCGGCAACAGAAAATCATTTTCGGCTACGCGTTGGCGATTACCGCATTCTGATTACACTTCGGGACGATCCCGATAACCATTGTTATGTTTTGGCCGTCAAGCGCAGAACATCAACGACCTACCTTCACGAGGAGAAAGCCCCCTATGGCTGTTCAGCTAATTAAGGACGATGAGGGAAAAGCGCAGTACGTCGTTATTCCCTATGATGAATACTTTCGTATGTGCTTACAGATGGCAGAAATTGACGACGAAAACGATGATGATCTAGAGGATATTGAAGTCGAACACGATTGTTATGATGACGTAGGATTACCTGGTGAAGTGTGCGACATCATGCATAGCGAGAATGTCAGCCTGCAGGCCGCGTGGCGTATCCTGCGCGGGCTATCCCAGCAGGAGGTGGCGGAAAAACTCGGCATCAGCCAGTCCGCCGTATCACAGCTGGAAGCGCTGGACTCCCGTCCGCAAAAGCGCACCCGCGAAAAGCTGGCGGCAATTTATGGCTGCAAGCAGGAGCAAATCAGCCTCTATTTACCGAAAGAGGGTTAACAGCACTTCGCCCCGCCCTTGCCGCCGTAACGGGCGTCCTGGCGGTCGCGGAAAAACTCTTCGTAGGTCATCGGCGTCTGGTCCGGGTGGTTGACGCGCATATGCTCGACGTAGTTATCGTAATCCGGCACGCCAATCATCATTTTGGCGGCCTGGCCCAGGTACTTACCTGCTTTGGAGAGGGTGTCGAACATCATTCTGGTCTCACTGGAAATGTAGGCCGGGTAAGCGCTAGCGCCACCCGGCACACAGGTTAATGCGCCCCTTTCGCCTGGGTCACAATCTCGTCCAGGTTTTCAGGCATCGGCTCGTACGGCGTCTCTTTCGCCGTCGGCGTGTCGACCTTCAGCGCCGCCAGCGCGGTTTTCAGAGAATACAACGCCAGCACCACAACCACCACCATAAAGAAGATGGTCAGTCCGGCATCCAGACGGTTGTTGAACACCAACTGAGACAACTGCGATTCGGTGTACTGCGCCGGGATCTTGCCGCTGTCGATCATCGCCTGGAACTTGTTGGCGATCGCCAGGAAGCCCACCTTATTGTCCGGGCTGAAGGCTTTTTGCCAGCCCGCCGTCAGGGTACAGATTAGCAGCCAGGCGGTTGGCACCAGCGCCACCCACGCGTAACGCTGGCGCTTCATCTTGAAGAGCACCACCGCGCAGAGCATCAGCGCCATGCCCGCCAGCATCTGGTTGGCGATACCGAACAGCGGCCACAAGGTGTTGATCCCGCCCAGCGGATCGACCACGCCCTGATGCAGGAAGTAGCCCCACGCCAGCACGCATAGCGCCGTCGCCAGCAGGTTAGCCGGGAGCGAATCGGTCCGCTTCAGGTTCGGGGAGATCACCCCCAGCAGATCCTGCAGCATAAAGCGCGCCGCACGGGTTCCCGCATCCACCGCCGTCAAAATAAACAGCGCCTCGAACAGGATGGCGAAGTGATACCAGAACGACACGTCCATCAGCCCGCCCAGCGCGCCGTGGAGAATGTAGGCCATGCCCACCGCCAGCGTCGGCGCCCCGCCCGCGCGGGAGATAATTGACTGCTCGCCCACCTCATTAGCGATATGCGTCAGCGTTTCCGGGGTAATGGCAAAACCCCAGCCGCTCACCACCTGCGCGGCGGACGCTACCACGTCAACGGTGCCAGCCGGGGCCAGTACCGCCATCGGGCTGTTCATCGCAAAGTAAACGCCCGGGTCGATAATGCAGGCGGAGACCAGCGCCATAATCGCCACGAAGGACTCCATCAGCATGCCGCCGTAGCCAATCAGGCAGGCCTGATTCTCGTTGGCCAGCATCTTCGGCGTGGTCCCGGAGGCAATCAGCGCGTGGAAGCCCGACACCGCACCGCAGGCGATGGTAATAAACAGGAACGGGAACAGGTTACCAGTCCAGACCGGGCCGGTACCGTCGATGAATTTGGTCAGCGCAGGCATGGTCAGCGTTGGGCGCATAATCAGAATGCCGATGGCCAGCCCGACGATGGTGCCGATTTTCAGGAAGGTTGAGAGATAATCGCGCGGGGCCAGCAGGAGCCACACCGGCAGCACCGCCGCCACAAAGCCGTAGCCCACCAGCATCCAGGTCAGCTGCACGCCGGTAAAGTCGAAGAATGGTGCCCAGGTCGGGCTTTCCGCCACCCAGCCGCCGGAGATAATCGCGAACACCAGAAACACCAGGCCAATCACCGACACTTCACCGATGCGCCCCGGGCGCAGGTAGCGAATGTAAATCCCCATAAACAGCGCCAGCGGAATGGTAAAGGCAACGGTATACGTCCCCCACGGGCTGTGGGTCAGCGCTTTCACCACGATCATCGCAAGCACCGCGAGGATGATCACCATGATCATAAAGGTCGCCACCAGCGCAATCACCCCGGCGGTTGCCCCCATCTCCTCTTTCACCAGCTCACCCAGAGAACGGCCGTCGCGACGGGTGGAGACGAACAGCACCATAAAGTCCTGCACCGCGCCTGCCAGCACCACCCCCGCGAGGATCCAGATCATCCCCGGCAGGTAGCCCATCTGCGCCGCCAGCACCGGCCCCACCAGCGGGCCTGCACCGGCAATCGCCGCGAAATGGTGACCGAACAGCACTTTTTTGTCGGTCGGCACGTAGTCCAGCCCGTCGTTGTGGCGCACGGCAGGCGTCATGCGTGTGCCGTCTACGCCCAGTACCGTCTTTGCGATATAGCGGCCATAAAAACGGTACGCAATGAGATAAATGCAGACGGAGGCGACGACGATCCAGAGCGCATTGATCTGCTCCCCCCGGTTGAGGGCGATATAGCCCAGGGCAAAGGCTCCCACAACGGAGAGCACCGCCCACGTAAGGTATTTCCCTGAGTTGTTCATAGTTGTTGTCCGTTGTTGTGAAACAGTGAGATGTTACATTTTGTTTCTAGAACAACGGATAAAATTTAACAACTTTGAAACGCAATAATGCGTGGTCAAACCAGAGATTTACACCACAGTGTTAAGCCGATCACTTTCAGCTGAATGGCCTACCCCAGCACCATCGTGCTCAACCGACAGGTACAGCACCGCCGCCCCTGCTCGTCGAATACCACGATCTCCCAGCTCTGGCTCGAACGCCCCAGATGCAGCGGCTGACACACGCCGCGCACCTTACCGTGAGAGACCGCGCGGTGGTGCGTGGCGTTCAGCTCAGTGCCGACCACGCTCTGCCCGTCGCGGGTCATCAGAAAACCGGCCATTGAGCCCAGCGTTTCCGCCAGCGCCGCCGAGGCGCCGCCGTGCAGCAGGCCAAACGGCTGATGGGTACGGGCATCCACCGGCATCTCCGCTTCCAGCGTGTCGTCCCCGAGGCGGGTATAGACGATGCCCAGATGCGCCACCAGGGTGTTCACGCTGGTGGCGTTCAATTCTTCAAGCGATAAATGACGTTTCCAGATCATTACGCCCCCAGCGTGGAGCCGCCGTCCACCACGATATCCTGCAGGGTAATATGGCTGGCGGCATCGGACGCAAGGAACAGCACGGTGGCGGCAATTTCCCGCGGACGGGCAATTTTGCCGAGCGGAATGCCGAGCTTGAACTGCTCGCCAAAGCCGCGAATGCGCTGCTGCTCCGCATCGTCGCTTTTCCACAGGGTGCGCTGCATGTCGGTGTCCGTTGAGCCCGGCGACACCAGGTTACAGCGCACGCCGCTGCCCGCCAGCTCCAGCCCGACGGTCAGCGCCAGGCTTTTCAGCGCCGCCTTCGACGCGCCGTAGGCGCTCATCCCGATGCGCGGGGTATGCGCCGCGTCGGAAGCTACGGTCACTATCGCCCCGCCCTGCTGACGGCGGAACTGGCCCATCGTCTGCTGGAACAGGTTGAACGCGCCGCCGACGTTAACCGTAAAGGTTTGCTGCCAGTCCTCCTGCGAAAGCTCGTCCGTCGCGCCCATGCGCAGAATGCCCGCCGCGTTAACCAGCACGTCGAGGCGCTCAAGGGTGCCGAGTAAACGCCCGCAGACGTCGCCCACCTGCGCCGCGTCCGCCACGTCCAGCGTTTCGGTGGCAAACGGATAATCGTCCTGCGGGAAGGCCAGATCGAACCCGGTCACCCGCGCGCCCGCCTCCACAAAGGCCAGCGCGGTCGCATAGCCAATACCTTTACCCGCGCCCGTTACCCAAACCGTTTTACCGGTAAAATCGAGCTCCGCCATCACTTCACCTCACGGGAGAGCAGCGCCCACCAGGCGTCAAGGGTCGGATTTTTCGCCAGCATCACGAAGTCGATGTCGCCGTGCACCTTCCGCCAGCGGGCGGCCAGCGCCATCATGCGCACCGAGTCCAGACCGTAGTCGATCAGGTTTTCGTCATCCATCGGCTCGTCGGACTCGTCCAGCAGCGGCAGGATCAGCGCGCGCAGCGCGGCTTTCGTTGCCGGAACGGACGGCAGCAGCTCATCGGTCATCACCACGCGGCCAGAACGTCCTGCCACGTATTTCAGCGACATCAGGTGCTCGTCGCGGGTGAAGTCCGCCAGCGCATCTGCGATAAAGAACGGCTTGATGTCGCGCATAAAGGCATCTGTGGCGGTGGTCATGCAGCCGATATGGGCATAAACGCCGGTAATCAGCAGCTGGTTTCGGCCCGTCTCTTTCAGCATCTGCTCCAGCGGCGAGCGGTGAAACGCGCTGTAGCGCCACTTCACCAACACGGTGTCCGCTTCGTCCGGTGCCAGTTCAGCCACGATACGCTGCTGCTCCGGCGAGCGGGTCAGGCCCGGCCCCCACATGTCGTTCAGCAGGGCGCGGTCTTCATCGCTCTGCTCTTTCGGCTGCGCGGTGTAGTACACCGGGATATTGTGTTCTTTGCAGTACGCGCGCAGTTTAGCGATGTTCGCCACCACCTGCTGCATCATGTCGCTATTTTCGCCCCAGAAGTTCAGGAAATACTCCTGCATATCGTGGATCAGCAGCGCGGCGCGCTCTGGCTCAAACGCCCAGTTGACCTTGTTGGTCGGCAGCTCTGCGGCGGTTGGCAGCGCGTAAGCGGTTAATTTTGGAATGGCCATACTCTGTTCCTCAGCCCCGGGCGCGTTCAGCAAGCCACAGGCGCAACTGTTTCTTATCAACTTTGCCGACCGGCGTGAGCGGAAGCGCATCTACGCTCTCCACGCGGTCCGGCAGCTTAAATTCGGCAACGCCCTGCTCGCGCAGGAAGCGACGCACCTCAACCGCGCGCAGGGGCTGTTTCACCACCAGATACGCACAGCTTTTTTCGCCCAGCAGGCTGTCCTCCATGCTCACCAGCGCGGCGTGGATCACCGCTTCGTGGCGCAGCAGCAGGTTTTCGATCTCTTCGGCGGCAATCTTTTCGCCACCGCGGTTGATCTGATCTTTCTCGCGCCCCTGCACGGTGATGTAGCCCTGCTCATCGATGGCGATCAGATCGCCGGAGCAGTAGAAACCGTTGGCATCAAAGGCGCTGGCGTTGTGCTCCGGGCTGTTGAAATAGCCGCGGAAGGTGTACGGGCCGCGCGTCATCAGGCGTCCGACTTCCCCGCGCGGGAGCGGATTGCCGTCCTCGTCCGCCACCCACACCTCGTCATCAGGGCACATTGGACGGCCCTGAGTGTTGATGATGCGTTCCGGTGCGTCGTCGAGGGCGGTGTAGTTCACCAGCCCTTCCGCCATGCCAAACACCTGTTGCAGCTGGCAGCCGATTTCCGCCGGGATACGCGCCGCGAGCGTGGCGGAGAGGCGTGCGCCGCCCACCTGGAGCAGCTTGAGGGATTTCAGCTGCGCGTTCCCCGCGCCGTCGGCAATCGCCTGCAGCCAGAGGCTCACCGCCGGAGGGACCAGCGACGTCACGTTGATCTGATGCTGCTCAATCAGCGGGAAGCAGAGCGTGGCGCTCGGATCGTTCGCCAGCACCACGCAGCCGCCCGCCGTGAACACGCCTAACGATCCCGGCGAGCTCATGGCGTAGTTATGCGCCGCGGGAAGCGCGTTCAGATAGCGGGTGTGCGCAGTGATACCGCAGATTTCGTTGCTGCGGCGGATGCTGTAGTCGTAGTCGTTGTGCGTACGCGGGATCAGCTTCGGCGTGCCGGTGCTGCCGCCGGAGAGCTGGAAGAACGCCACCTCGTCTGCGGGCGTCGGGTTCGGGATGAAGTTGTCCGCCGGGCGCGCAATCGCCGCTTCCAGCGCATGTTCACCCTTATCGCCGCGCAGCAGCACGGCGCGAACCGAGCGGTGTTCATCCACAAAGGTATTGAGAAAATCATCCCCCGCGAACAGGGCATGTTGGCGATCGGCGATCAGCACGGCGGGTTTGATCTGGGCGGCGTAGGCGTTCAGCTCGCTGCGCTGATGGCTAAAGAGCGCGTTAACCGGCGCGACGCCGATCTGCAGCAGCGCGAAAAAGGTGATGTAAAACTCGGCCACGTTGCCGAGCTGCACCAGCGCGGTCTCGCCGCGGTGCAGCCCCTGCGCCTGGAGGGCAGACGCCAGATTCGTCACCGCCTGATGAAACGCGCGGTAGGTGATGTGGCGATCGCCGTCAATAATCGCGACCGCATCGCTTTGCGCATGGTCCGTCAGGATGTGGGTCAGCGGCAGATCCTGCCAGTAGCCTTTTTCACGGTAGCGGCGGGCAAAATCCTCAGGCCAGCGGGTAAAAGGGATGGTCATGGGTATTCCTTAGTGCAAACCAAACACGTTAAGCATGGTGGAGAGCTTCACACCCGTCTCGCGCCACTCGCCCACCGGGGAGGAAGCAGGCACAATGCCCGCGCCGGCAAACAGGCGAACGGTATTTTCGCGAAGACGCGCGCAGCGGATGGTCACCACCCACTCGCCGTTGCCTTCGCTGTCGCACCAGCCGACGATGCCGCCGAACAGCTCGCGGTCGAACGGCTCCAGCTCTGCAATCAGTTCTTTAGCCGCCTCATGCGGGAAGCCGCTCAGGGCCGGGGTCGGGTGCAGCAGGCAGGCCAGCGTCAGGGCGTTTTCGTTCTCGCGCGCGTCACCTTCAACCGGCGTCGCCAGATGCCACAGCGTCGGCGTGGTGATGAGCTGCGGGGAAGACGGCATGCTCAGGTGATGGCTGCGCGGTTCCAGAATGGCCTTCATCGCCTGGGTCACCAGGTCGTGTTCGTGGCGGTCCTTTTCGGAGGCCAGCAGCTTATTGCCCGCCTCGCGATCCAGCACATCGTCCGGCTGGCGGCGCGCGGAGCCTGCCAGCGGCAGCGAGCTAAAGTGCCTGCCCTCTTTGCGCAGCAGCAGTTCCGGGCTGGCGCCGAGCAGCACGCCGCCGTCTTCCAGCGGCACGTGGAAGTTGAAGCTCGCCGGGTTCTGAGCGATCAGACGCTCCATCAGCGCGCCGCTGTCCATTTTTTTGTCGGTGGCGATATCAATCAGGCGCGACAGCACTACCTTATTCACCTGCGGCGTGGCGGTGAGCGACGCGGCGCGCGCGACCATCTCTTCAAAAACGGGCTGAGCGGGGATCTCGGTGCGCTGTTCCACCTTCAGCGCCTGCGCGCCGGAGAAATAGCGTGCGGACTGCTGACGCGCGGGACGGGAAAACGTCTCCCAGCGTTGCGGAATAAACAGCGAAGACGGCTTGCGGGTATCGAACGGGATGGCCCCTACCATGACGGGATGGGCGATGCCGCTGGCTTTCGCATCCCGGAAAGCCTGGGCTAATTTCTGCTGGAACTGCCCCGCCGGATCGTCGCCGCCGACGGCAGGTTCAGAGAATCGGGCAAAACAGCCTGAGGTGGTAAAACTGCGGTAAGGCGACATAAAGAAAAAGCTGTCTGATTGCAGCGTGGTCGCGGTGTGCTGAACTTCCTCAGCCAGGGACGTGTCCATATCATCCTCCTTAAAATGATAAAAGAAGCAATAATGATTATCATTTATATTTTCGTCGGCTAACCTAATCCCACAGCGCCCCGCTGTCAACCGTCGGGCCATTAACTTCTGCGACAAACGCTTGCATCCCTTCCCGGCAACCATGAAAATGAGAAGCATTATCTTCAATAAAAACAGGATGCCGCTCTGTGAAAATCGCTGCCGTTTGCCGCAATGCCCTTCTTCTGACAGGACTTTTTGTTTTAGGACTAACCTCAGCCACCGCCGCCGACTGGCCGCGCCAGGTCAACGACAGCCGCGGCGTGCATACGCTTGAGAGCAAACCGACGCGCATAGTCTCCACCAGCGTGACCTTAACCGGCTCCCTGCTGGCGATTGACGCGCCGGTCATTGCCAGCGGCGCAACCACGCCGAACAACCGCGTGGCGGACGCGCAGGGTTTCCTGCGTCAGTGGGGGGATATTGCAAAACAGCGTAAGGTTGCACGGCTGTACATCGGCGAGCCAAGCGCCGAAGCGGTGGCCGCCCAGATGCCGGACCTGATTTTGATCAGCGCCACCGGCGGGGATTCCGCGCTGGCGCTGTACGATCAGCTCTCCGCCATCGCCCCGACGCTTATCATCAATTACGACGACAAAAGCTGGCAGGAACTGCTGACCCAGCTGGGCACGATGACCGGGCACGAGAAACAGGCCGCTGAACGCATCGCCGCGTTCGATAAACAGCTCGCGCAGGTGAAACAGCAGATGAAACTGCCGCCGCAGCCGGTGAATGCCATCGTCTACACCGCCGCCGCGCACACGGCGAACCTGTGGACGACAGAATCGGCGCAGGGCAAGCTGTTACACCAGTTGGGCTTTACGCTGGCGGCGTTACCCGATGGGCTGCACACCTCAAAAAGCCAGGGCAAGCGTCACGATATTATTCAGCTGGGTGGAGAAAATCTGGCGACGGGGCTGAACGGCGAAGGGCTGTTCGTGTTTGCCGGTGACGAGAAAGACGTGAATGCGATTTACGCCAACCCGCTGCTGGCGCACCTGACGTCGGTGAAAAACAAGCGCGTGTGGGCGTTGGGAACCGAGACGTTCCGCCTGGATTATTACAGCGCGATGTTGGTGTTAAAGAGATTGAATGCGTTGTTTAAGTAGGCATTTTCCCTCCCTCTCCCCGTGGGAGAGGGCCGGGGTGAGGGCATCAGGCCGCACCGTCGTTCAACACGACCTCCTGCCTGAATCGCCGCAATTCCACCAGCGCCACCAGTAAGATCGCGCCAACCATCGCTAACACAAACCCGCTGCTGCTCGCCGACGCCACCGGGCTCATTATCGCCCCCAGCCCGCCGAGGATCGCCGCGCCGATGGCATCGCCCGTGACGTTCTGCGCGGTCCACAGGCCGTTAATGCGCCCGAGCATGCCTTCCGGCGTCTGGGTCTGGATCAGGGTGTACTGCAACAGCGAACTGATGGCGCTCAGCCAGCCGAAGATCACCAGACACATCACTCCGAGCGCCCACACCGGCATCAGGCTGAAGAAGCCGATGGCAATAAACGAGGCCAGCGTCGCCACCAGCATAATCAAGCCCGGACGCGCGCTTTGGGCCAGGTTACCGCTGGTCAGCGCCCCGCAGGCCGCACCGAGCGGAATGGCGGCGTACAGCACGCCAATCTCTGAGGCGCTCATCTGCCACTCGCCCGCCAGCGCCGGGTAAAGCACGCGCACGGCGCTCGCCATCGTCAGCAGGCCGCCGAGCAGCGCAATGCCGCCAATCAGCGGGTTGCTGAACAGAAAACGAATCGCGGCCATCAGGGACTTCAGCGGGTGCTCGCGCGGCTGCGGCGGCGGGGGCAGGAGCGGCAGACGCAGTAACGTCAGGGTGGTGATAAAGGTGCCCGCCGCGGCAAGGCCGTAGTTCCACGCCACGCTGCCGGTAGTCAGCAGCAGGCCGCCGACCATCGGCGAAATCACCGAGCCCAGGCGAACGGTGAGCATGGTGATCGCCCCCGCCTGCATCAGGTTCTCGCGCCCCACCAGCGCGGGCGTCGCCGCCAGCAGCGCCGTCACGCCTAACGAAGCAAAAAAGCCGTCCCACAGCCCCAGCGCATAAATGGCGATCAGCGACGGTTCCGGCAGCATGGCGTTCAGACACAGCCCGATAAAGCCCACGCCGCAGGTGCCGCGCGCCAGCAGGATCAGCTTCTTACGCTCGTAGCGGTCCGCCAGCACGCCGCCGACCATCAGGCCGATAAACATCGCCCCGCCGGTTAAGGTGACGGATAACCCCACCAGCCAGCTGGAGTGCGTCATGGTCTGGATCTGTACCGGTACGGCGACGCCGAGCAGGCCGAGGGACAAAATGGAGATAAAGCGAGCGATAAAAACGGCGCGATACGCCGGGTGCGTTTTCAACAGGCTGAGGTTAAGCAGCCAGGATTTTTGATTCATGACAAAGCCTTGAGTCTATTTCTACCCATTCCATGGGCGCACATGCTAACATAGCCAAATAAGATAGATAACGATAATCACTATCATTATCAAATCATGGATGTTGCTATGTCGTTTTCCTCTTCTGCGGTGCGCGCCATTGCCGTGCCCGTATTATTGCTACTGCTAATCCTTGCGATTGCACTCAGCCTGCTGGTCGGCGCGAAGCCGCTACCCGCCTACGTTATCGTTGATGCGCTCTCCGGAACCTGTCAGAGCGCGGACTGCACCATCGTGCTCGACGCCCGCCTTCCCCGCACTCTTGCCGGACTGCTGGCCGGTGGCGCGCTCGGCCTTGCGGGTGCCCTGATGCAAACCCTTACCCGTAACCCGCTGGCGGACCCCGGCATTCTTGGCGTCAACTCCGGGGCCAGCTTTGCCATCGTGCTCGGCGCGGCGCTGTTCGGGTTGACGTCACCCTCTGAACAGTTGGCGATGGCTTTCTGCGGCGCGCTGGCCGCCTCGCTGGTGGTCGCGTTTACCGGCAGCCAGGGCGGCGGGCAACTGAGCCCGGTTCGCCTGACGCTTGCGGGCGTAGCGCTCGCGGCGGTGCTGGAAGGCATGTCCAGCGGCATCGCCCTGCTCAACCCGGACGTGTATGACCAGCTGCGCTTCTGGCAGGCCGGCTCGCTGGATATCCGCACCCTTGAAACCTTAAACGTGGTGGCAATCCCGGTCATTATCGCCGCCGTCGTGGCGCTGTGTTTAAGCCGGTCGCTGAACAGCCTGAGTCTCGGCAGCGACACCGCGACCGCCCTCGGCAACCGCGTCGCGCGCACGCAGCTGACTGGCCTGCTCGCTATCACCGTGCTAAGCGGCAGCGCAACCGCCGTGGTCGGTCCGATCGCCTTTATCGGCCTGATGATGCCGCACATGGCGCGCTGGCTGGTGGGGTCGGACCACCGCTGGTCGCTGCCGGTCACGCTGCTGGCGACCCCTGCCCTGCTGCTGTTTGCCGACGTGCTGGGCCGCCTGCTGGTGCCCGGCGAGCTGCGCGTCTCGGTGGTGAGCGCGTTTATCGGCGCGCCGGTGCTGATCTTCCTGGTACGTCGCAGACGCGGAGGTGGCGCATGATGGATCCTTCCCGTCGTTTACTCACCAGCGTCTTCCTGCTGGCTATCGCCATTACTCTGCTGGCGGTCTGGAGCCTGCAAAGCGGTGCCGTAACGCTTGATTTCGCGCAGGTCTTTCACGCCCTCACCGGCAGCGCGCCGCGTAACATCACCATGGTGGTCACCGAATGGCGACTGCCGCGCGTGGCGATGGCGATCCTGGTGGGCGCGGCGCTCGGCGTCAGCGGCGCGATTTTCCAGTCGCTGATGCGTAACCCCCTCGGCAGCCCGGACGTGATGGGCCTGAATACCGGCGCGTGGAGCGGCGTGCTGGTGGCGATGGTGCTGTTCGGGCAGCATCTGACGGCCATTACCTTTACGGCGATGGCGGGCGGCATTCTGACCTCGCTGCTTATCTGGGCCCTGGCCTGGCGCAATGGCATTGACACCTTCCGGCTGATCATTATCGGGATCGGCATCCGCGCGATGCTGATGGCCTTTAACACCTGGCTTTTGTTGCAGGCGTCACTGGAAACCGCGCTCTCCGCCGGGCTGTGGTACGCCGGCTCACTTAACGGCCTGACGTGGGGCAAAACCTGGCCCGCCGCGCCGCTGATTTTGCTGATGTTTATCGGCGCCCTGCTGCTGGTACGCCGGATGCGCCTGCTGGAGATGGGCGACGACAGCGCCTGCGCGCTGGGCGTGAGCGTTGAGCGCTCGCGCCTGATGCTGATGCTGGTGGCGGTATTGCTGACCGCTGCGTCCACCGCGATTGCCGGGCCGATCTCGTTTATTGCCCTTGTCGCGCCGCACATCGCGCGGCGTCTTAGCGGCACCGCGCGCTGGGGCTTGACCCAGGCTGCCCTGTGCGGTGCGATGCTGCTGCTGGCCGCCGATCTCTGCGCCCAGCGGCTGTTTATGCCTTATCAACTTCCGGTGGGCGTGGTGACCGTCAGCCTCGGCGGGATTTACCTCATCGTCTTGCTCGTTCAGGAGTCACGCAAGAAATGACAGATTCAACAACCCGCTTGCGCGGCGAAAACTTGACCCTCGGCTATGGCAAAAAAATCATTGCCCGTGATTTAACCGTCGCCATTCCGGACGGCCACTTCACCGCGATTATCGGTCCGAACGGCTGCGGCAAATCAACCCTGCTGCGCACCCTGAGCCGCCTGATGTCGCCGACAGAGGGCAGCGTATTCCTCGATGGAGAGCAGATCCAGCGCTTCGCCAGCAAAGAGGTGGCCAGGCGCATCGGGCTGCTGGCGCAAAACGCCACCACGCCGGGAGATATCACGGTGCAGGAGCTGGTCTCGCGCGGACGCTACCCACACCAGCCGCTGTTTACCCGCTGGCGCAAAGAGGACGACGAGGCCGTGAAGCGCGCGATGCAGGCAACGGGCATCACCGATCTGGCCCAGCAAAGCGTCGATACCCTTTCCGGCGGACAGCGCCAGCGGGCGTGGATTGCGATGGTGCTGGCGCAGGAAACGTCCATTATGCTGCTGGACGAGCCGACAACCTGGCTGGATATCAGCCATCAGATTGACCTGCTGGAGCTGCTGAGCGAGCTGAACCGCACGCAAGGGTACACCCTGGCGGCGGTGCTGCATGATTTAAATCAGGCCTGCCGCTACGCCACGCACCTGATTGCCTTACGAGACGGTGAGATTGTGGCGCAGGGCGCGCCGAAAGAGATTGTGACGCCGGATCTGATCGCGCGGATCTACGGCATGCGCTGCATGATTATTGACGATCCGGTGGCGGGTACGCCGCTGGTGGTGCCGTTAGGTCGGCGGTAATTGCCGGGTGGCGGCTACGCCTTACCCGGCCTACATTCAGCTCCCGTAGGCCCGGTAAGCACAGCGCCACCGGGCATTTGCACTATCCTAAAATTTCCTTCAGTACCGGCCCAATCTTTTCAAACGCCTGCGGTGAAATGATATCCACGTGGGCGCAGTCCTGGCTGTAGACCTCCAGCTCGCCCACCCACGGCGCCCAGGCCGTATGCGGATCCATCGTTCGCGTGCGTTCGGCAACAAACAGCGTCGCTTTACCGTCAAACCGCGCGCTATGTGCCGTGGTGAGCAGCCGCACCGCGTCCGCATAGTTGCCTTCAATGGCGTTAAATAACTCGCTGGAGCCCTGCCCCTGCTGGGCGGCGATAAACGCCTGACGCTCGCGCTCGATCTCCGCCAGCACTTCCGGGTCAAGGCCGTTTGCCTCTTTCTCCGCCCAGTTTTGCGTTTCCGGCGGCCAGGTATCCAGCAGGCCGAGGAAGGCCACCTCTTCACCCTGCTCGCGCAGGCGGGCCGCAATACCCTGCGCCAGCGTGCCGCCGAGCGAATAGCCGAACAGGTAATACGGCCCGTGCGGCTGCTGCTTACGCAGCGTTTTAAGGTGATGTTCGATCACCCCATCGAGATCCGCGCACTGCTGCATCGGGCCGTTTGGCCGCGGCGACTGAATGCCGATGATGGACCAGCGCGGGCTGAGGTAGCGCGCCAGGACGCTGAACTGCCAGGCAAAGCCGGACGCCGGATGGAAGCAGAACAGCGTCGGGCCGTTGCTTTCACGCAGCGGCAAAAGGGTTTCATACCCCAGACGCTGCGCCTGTTCGTCGCTCATCTGCGAGTCCAGCAGCGCGCTGAGCTTGCCGACCGTCGAGGCGACCATAATCTGCCCCGGCGTGACCTTGCGGCTGAACGCACGGCCGAGCTGAGCCGCGAGGCGCATCGCCAGCAGTGAATGGCCGCCGAGGGCAAAGAAGTCGGCGTCGATATCGTTCACTTCGCAGCCCAGCAGCGCAGAAAACGCCTGCGCCACGGCGGCTTCGGTTTGCGTCTCGGGTGCGCGACCGGAGGTTTTGCTGGTCAGCTCCGGCAGTGGCAGCGCCTTGCGATCCAGCTTGCCGTTCGCGCTTAACGGCAGCGCGCTGATTTGCAGCAGCACTACCGGCACCATATGCGGCGGCAGCTGGGCTTTGAGTGATGCAAGCAGCGCATCGCGATCCAGCGGTAAGCCGGATTCGGAAACCACATACCCCACCAGCTGGCGAGCATCACCGCCCGTTGCCGCCGCCTGGTTGAATACGCAGGCATGTGCCACGGCCTGGGCTACGTCCGGCAGCGACAGCATCGCCCGGTCGATCTCGCCCAGCTCGATGCGCTGGCCACGAATTTTCAGCTGATCGTCGCTGCGGCCCAGATATTCCACCGCCCCGTTGTCCAGCCAGCGGGCGACGTCTCCGGTGCGATACATCCGCTCGCCTGGGGCAAACGGATCGGCAATAAAGCGGCTGGCGGTGAGGTCGGGACGTCCCAGATACCCCTGTGCCAGCTGAATGCCGGTGAGATACAGATCGCCCGCCACACCGAACGGCACCGGGCGCATCATCGCGTCCAGAATGCGCAGCCCCGTATTCCACACCGGGAAGCCGATCGGCACGCTGTTGCCCTCCACCGCCGCCAGCTCCGGGCCGTACGCCGGATACCAGCTCACGTCCACCGCCGCTTCGGTTGGGCCGTAGAGGTTGTGCAGCGGTACATGAGTGAGCTGCTCCCACTCGCGGCACAGTGCCGTTGGCAGCGCCTCGCCGCTACAGAACACCTGCTTCAGCGTCCTGCAACAGTCGACGTTTTCCGGCGTCAGCGAGGCAACAAATGCCGCCAACATCGAGGGCACGAAGTGGGTGGTGGTTACGCCATATTCTGCGAAGAAGCTCTGCATCGCCTGCGGATCGCGGTGCGCGTCCGGCTCGGCCATCACCAGCTTTGCCCCGGCGATAAACGGCCACCAGAACTCCCACACCGACACGTCAAAGCTGCACGGCGTTTTCTGCGCCACGACGTCATGCGCCGCCAGTGGATAATGATCCTGCATCCACTTCAGGCGGTTAACGATGGCGGTATGGCCTACCATCACCCCTTTCGGGCGTCCCGTTGAACCCGAGGTAAAGATGATGTACGCGGTCTGCTCCGGCTTCGCCAGACGCAGAGGTTCAGCGCCAGTGGTTGGCAATAGCATGTTGTAACTAATTGAAGGTATCGGCAGATCGTTAAAGCGCGGAAGCTGCGCGTCGGTGGTAATGAGGAGCGACGGTTTCGCGTCCTCCAGCATCATCCGCAGACGATCGTCCGGGTAGCCGGTGTCCAGCGGCAGCCAGGCGGCGCCGGCTTCAACAATCCCGTGCAGCGCCAGGGTCAGGAACACTGAGCGCGGAAGCGCCACCGCCACGCTGTCGCCCGGCTTCACGCCGCGCGCGCGCAGCAGGGTTGCCAGCGCGACCACCTGCTCGCGCATCTGGCGGTAGTTCAGCTCAATATGGGCATCCGCCAGCGCGGGGGCGTCCGGCGTTTTGCTCGCCTGCTCCGCCACCAGATCCGCCAGCGTGGTGGAGGGCAGCGCCAGGCCGGTATCGTTGATGCGCGCCAGCCGGGCGTATTCCTGCTCGGATACGGTTTCCACGTCGCCACAGCGCAGGTCCGGGTTCGCGGCAAACTGCGCCAGCATCGCGTTCAGGCGCGAAACGTGGCGCTTCAGCGTCGCGTCGTCGTAACGCTGCCTGTTGGCGAGGATCTCAATGCTTAATCCGCCCTGCTCGTCCGGGAACAGCGCCAGCTCGAGATCGTTCACCGGGCCGGTCGCCAGCGTGTGGGTGATGGCCTCCACGCCGTCGATATCCAGCTGATAATCAAACACCTTCACGTTCAGCACCGGCCCAAACAAGGGTTCGTCCCCTGCGGCCCGCCCGCTGTCGCGCACGATCTGCTCGGCGTCGTAGCGCTGATGGCGTCGCATCTTTTTCAGCTGGTTCGCCAGGCGCAGCGCCAACTCCGGCAGGCTCTCAAGCGGATTAATATTCACCGCCAGCGGCAGGACGTTAAGCACCGGGCCGGTTGCGGTCAGCGCGGCGGACCCCATGCGGCGCATAAAGATAAACCCGGCGGCGTAGTCCAGCCGTCCGGTGAGGCGGCCCAGCCACAGCGCCACCAGCGCAAGCGCCAGATCGGTGCGCTGTGCCTGCCCGGCTGCCTGCGCCAGCTGGCTAAAGGCGCGAGCCTCCATTGCAATTTTCAGGCGCAGGATGTCGGTAGTGGCGGCGCGTCCCGGCAGCGGCGCGGAGGAGAGCGAGACCGGAGGAGGAAGCTGTTTGCGCTCCTCCTCCCAGAAGGCACCGTCGCGCTGATACGCCTCGCTGTCGCGATAGCGCTGATACTCGTCAACGACATCAGCGAATGGGGTAAACGGTGAGGCTGGGGTGGGTTCCCCTTTCTTCCAGGCAGCGTAAATTGCGGCGATCTGGCGGGTAATCGCCGGGAAACTGAAGCCATCCACCACCAGATGGTGATAGCGCTGATACCAGTACCAGCGGTTGTCACCGACCTGAATCAGCTGATGGAAAGCGAGCGGCTGACCGCTGTCCACGCGCAGATCCTGGCTGAGATCGGCCTCCATCAGCGCCACGGCAGCGTCGTGAGAATCAACGCGAACGATGGACGGCTCCGGCAGGATCAGGGTCTCATCGACCCACTGCCAGACCTCGCCGTTATCTTCAGCGAAACGCGTGCGCAGGGTATCGGCCTGCATCATGCCCTCAGCGATGGCTTTAGCCAACAACGGCGCGTCGATATTCCCTTTCAGCTCGGTGTAATGGGCCACGCTCCAGGCGTTTGGCAGCGAGGAAAGCTGCTCTGCCATCCAGATACCCGGTTGGGCGGCGACGAGAGGAAGACGGTTCATGCGCGCTCCCCCGTAAAAGAGGACGGCTCAAGCGTCTGCCAGCGTTGCGCCAGCCACTGCTGGCACGCCTCCTGAGAGTGCGGCTCGCAGACCACGCGCCAGCCCGCAGGCAATTCGCACTGCTGCGGCCACAGGCTGTACTGCCCCTGGTCATTTTGCAAAATGGCGAACTGTCCCTGCGGATTATCGAAAGGATTGCTGAATTCCATACAGACTCCGTTAGTGAATGAGCGGCTGCCAGAGGGTCATCAGCCCCTGCGTCAGCCCACCGCGCCAGCAAAGCGCATCGTGTCCGCCGTCAACCTGACGCCAGATAACCGGTTGCTGAGTGTGTAGTTCGGCGAGGATCGCCTGGTTTGCGCGCAAGATAAGCGGCTCGTTGCGCCCGGCTTCAAGAAGGATGCGTAGCCCGCGAGGGGATATTTCGCCGGTTTTAAGTTGTTCGATTAACAGCCCGTCCTGCTGCCCGCCGCGGTGCGGCCACCAGTAGGAGCCGGACTGGCTGAGCACGCAGCCAAAACGCTGCGGCCAGTGCAGTGCGGCATAAAGGGAAGAGAGACCGCCAAAGCTTTGCCCTGCGACCACCGTACGATCGGCACGGTCGCTGAACGGCGCGCGTTGTTGGACAAGGGGGAGAAGTTCTTCCTGCACCGCCAGCCAGAAGCCGGGATTGCACGGCAGCTCGCGATTGCGATGCTCCATATCGATAACATCGATTAAGACGTAGACCGCAGGCGGCAGGTTGCGCCCGGCGGTGAGCGACGCCAGCGCAGGCCAGACGGGCATGCTTTCGGCCCAGAACTGCCCGTCAAGCAGCACCGCCAGCGGGCGCTCGGGGCTTTCATCCCCGGTAGTAAAAATCCACACGCGGCGACGGTTCTTCATGCGCGCGCTGTCCCACGTAATGCAGACGGGCTTTTTGTAAGGCGTATCAGGATGGTTCCAGCCCGGCTGTACGGGCGCCTCCGGCATTTCCAGCGCCGAGATGGCGTGCCCGCGCCCGCCGCGCCAGCTCTGCGCATTCAGCGGGTCTGAAACCGCGTGCGGCAGCAGCTTGCGCCAGCCTTCGCGCAGCGCCATGCGGTCCGGCTGCTCGCCTTCAAATACTGCATCGGCAAAATCGTTTTCGTTATCGGAGGGGATAAAACAGTAGCTGCCGCGCCATTCGGGGCTGAACTCCCCCTGCCACTGCCAGACGTCGGTATCGGGAATGCGTTCAAGCGATTGCGGGCGGGCATTCTGATGGTGGTCGGTCACGCCGGTAACGTAGAGCCAGACGCGTTTAACCGTTGAGGTCTGCTGGGTTCCTGCCGAGTCCCGCCACCAGAATGTGACGCGATAGTTTTCCTCATGACGTTGCCATTCCGGCCCGTTTTTCGACTGCCACCACGCTTCACTTCCGGTTGTTAACGCCGTCACCCTTATAACCCCATGTTTAACAATATTTTTTGTTTCAGAGCAAATTTTATTGATAATATTATTGATAACTATTTGCATTTGCAATAGCGTATTGCCCGCGCTGTGGGAAGCGCGTTCATAAATAACCATAAAAGCGGGACGTACAATGAATAAGAAGATTCACTCTCTGGCCTTGCTGGTCAATTTAGGGATTTATGGCGTCGCGCTGCCCGCCATGGCAGACGACAACGCCGCCTCTGCGCAGCACGAAGACACCATGGTGATCACCGCCGCCGAGCAGAATTTGCAGGCGCCAGGCGTGTCGACCATCACCGCCGATGAGATCCGCAAAAACCCGCCCGCGCGGGACGTGGCGGAAATCATCCGCACCATGCCGGGCGTTAACCTGACCGGGAACTCCACCAGCGGCCAGCGCGGGAACAACCGTCAGATCGACATTCGCGGCATGGGCCCGGAAAACACCCTGATCCTGATCGACGGCAAACCCGTCACCAGCCGCAACTCCATCCGCCTGGGCTGGCGCGGCGAGCGTGACACCCGCGGCGATACCGGCTGGGTACCGCCGGAGATGATCGAGCGCATCGAGGTCATTCGAGGCCCGGCCGCCGCACGCTACGGTAACGGCGCGGCGGGCGGCGTGGTGAACATCATCACCAAAAAATTCGACGACCAGTGGCACGGTTCCTGGAACACCTACCTGAATGCGCCTGAACACAAGGATGAAGGTTCCACCAAACGCACCAACTTCAGCCTGAGCGGCCCGCTGGGCGGCGACTTCAGCTTCCGCATGTTTGGTAACCTGGATAAGACTCAGGCCGACGCGTGGGACATCAACCAGGGCCACCAGTCTGAGCGTACCGGAGCCTACGCCAACACCCTGCCCGCGGGCCGCGAGGGTGTAGAGAACAAAGACATCAACGGCGTGGTGCGCTGGGACTTCGCGCCGATGCAGTCGCTGGAGTTTGAAGCGGGCTACAGCCGCCAGAACAACCTCTATGCGGGTGACACGCAAAACACCAACAACGACAACGCGCTGGTGAAGAAGAACTACGGTAAAGAGACTAACCGTATCTATCGTCAGAACTTCGCCGTGACCTGGAACGGCGGCTGGGATAACGGCATTACCACCAGCAACTGGGCGCAGTACGAGCACACCCGCAACTCGCGTCTGGGCGAAGGCCTGGCGGGCGGTCTGGAAGGCCTGTTCAACAGCAATAAATTCACCGATACCGACCTGGCCGACGTGATGCTGCACAGCGAAATCAACCTGCCGATTGATTTCATTGTGAACCAGAACCTGACGCTCGGCACCGAGTGGAACCAGCAGCGGATGAAGGATTCGACCTCCTTCTCGCAAACCCAACAGGGTGGCACCATCCCGGGCATGAGCGAAGACCGTAGCCCGTACACGTCAGCGGAGATCTTCTCCCTGTTCGCTGAGAACAACATGGAGCTGACCGACAGCACCATGCTGACCCCTGCCCTGCGCTTCGACCACCACACCATCGTGGGCAATAACTGGAGCCCGTCCCTGAACCTGTCGCAGGGTCTGGGGGATGACTTCACCCTGAAGATGGGCATCGCGCGTGCCTACAAAGCGCCAAGCCTGTACCAGACTAACCCGAACTACCTGTTGTACAGTAAAGGCCAGGGCTGCTACGCCAGTTCCGACGGCGTGGGCTGCTACATGATGGGTAATGACGATCTGAAAGCGGAAACCAGCATCAACAAAGAGATTGGCCTCGAGTGGAAACGCGACGGCTGGCTGGCGGGCGTGACCTGGTTCCGCAACGACTACCGCAACAAGATTGAGGCGGGCTACGCGCCGATTGGCCAGACCTCCACCGGTAAAGTCACCACCGATATCTACCAGTGGGAAAACGTGCCGAAGGCGGTGGTGGAAGGTCTGGAAGGCTCCCTGAACGTGCCGGTCAGCGACACGATCAACTGGACCAACAACATCACCTATATGCTGCAGAGCAAGAACAAGGAGACCGGCGACCGTCTGTCGATCATCCCGGAGTACACGCTGAACTCAACCCTGAGCTGGCAGGTGCACCAGGATGTGTCATTGCAGTCGACCTTCACCTGGTACGGCAAGCAGCAGCCGAAGAAGTACAACTACAAAGGCCAGCCGGTGACCGGGTCTGAAAAAGACGAGGTCAGCCCGTACAGCATCGTTGGCCTGAGCGCCACCTGGGACGTGACGAAAAACGTCAGCCTGACCGGCGGCGTGGACAACGTCTTCGACAAGCGCCAGTGGCGCGCGGGTAATGCCCAGACCACGGGGAACGCGACAACCGGCGCGTATATGTACGGTGCGGGTGCGTATACGTATAATGAACCGGGTCGCACCTGGTACATGAGCGTAAACACAAGATTCTGATACAGGCAGTGAATTCCCCCTCTCCCTGTGGGAGAGGGTTGGGGTGAGGGCATCAGTCCGCACAATTCAGAGGGAAAAACCATGCACACCACCCACAGCACATTTTCTCTCGCCGGCCTCACCCTCCACCGCATCACCTTCGCCCCCGCCACCTTCACCGACGCCGATCTCCTCTGGCTCCCCCATCACGCCCAGCTTGTTGACGCCGGACGTAAACGCAAGGCTGACCATCTGGCAGGACGCATCGCCGCCGCGCACGCCTTACCTGACCACACCGTTCCCGCCATCGGCCCCAGCGGGGAACCGCTCTGGCCGGACGGAATTTCCGGCAGCATCACCCACAGCGGTACCCATGCCATGGCGGTAGTGGTTCGCGATCGACACGCGCTTATCGGCATCGACTGCGAAACTATCCTGCCCGAAAATGAAGCCAGAGAAATTAAGGACGGCATTATTGATGCCCAGGAAGAGCGCGTGCTTTCCCACTCGGGTTACCCGTTCGCCCTCGCCCTGACGCTGGTTTTCAGCGCCAAAGAGAGCCTGTTTAAGGCCCTCTTTCCGAAGGTGCAGGCTTACATGGGGTTTGACAGCGCGCGCGTCACCCTGCTCGACGATAAGACGCTTACGCTGGCGTTGACCCGTCAACTGTCAGGCTTTAACGAAGGCACCGCCTTCGCCCTGCACTGGCAGCAGCACGGCGAGCAGGCGATCACCCTGCTGTCACACGTTCCTGCCGACGCGCCTTCACGCTGGTCATCAAAAACGTCACGATAAACACCACCGCGAACAGGACCACTATGGTCGGCGCGGGCGCGCTGTCGAGATAAAACGAGGCATACACGCCGCTGACCGACACCAGCACTGATACCGCCACTGCCACGAGCAGCGCCATGTGGAAGCGTCGGGCGATCAGCACCGCCACCGCGCCGGGGGCAATCAGCAGCGAAATCGACAGAATAATCCCCACCGCCTTCAGCGTCGCCACGATGGTCAGCGACACCATGCACAGTAAGCCATAGTGCAGCCAGCGGGCGCGCAGGCCGCTCGCCTGCGCCTGCTGATAGTCAAAGCAGAACAGCAGGAAATCGCGCCATTTCAGGCCAATCACCAGCGCAATCAGCCCCGCGACGAGACCGCTTTGCAGAATGTCCATCCCGTTAATGCCCAGCATATCGCCGAACAGAATGTGGTCGAGATGCACCTCAGGTTTGACGGCGATATAGAGGATCAGCCCCGCGCCGAACATCCCGGAAAAGACGATCCCCATCACCGTATCCTGCTTGATCCGGCTGTTGTCCTTGAGGTAGCCGGTGGCGACCGCGCAAAACAGACCGGCAACGAATGCGCCCACCGCCAGCGGCAGGCCCATCACCCACGCCAGCACCACGCCGGGAAACACCGCGTGGCTCATGGCGTCGCCCATCAGTGCCCAGCCTTTGAGCACCAGAAAAACCGACAGCAGCGCGCAGGGCACGGCTACCAGAAGTGAAATCAGCAGCGCGTTGTTCATGAACGCAAACTGAAAGGGTTCAAGGAGCAGCGCCATCATGGGTGTGCCTCCTTCGCGCGACGACGGCTGGCGAGCAGCCCGTACTTCGGCGCAAAGACGAACGCCAGCAGGAACAGCAGCGTCTGGGCGACAACAATAATGCCGCCGGTGGCGCCGTCCAGATAATAGCTGGCCCACGCGCCGAGGAAGCTGGTGAGGCTGCCAATGGCGACGGCAATCATCAGCAGACGCGGGAAGCGGTCGGTGAGCAGCCACGCGGTTGCGCCGGGCGTAACCACCAGGCAAATCACCAGAAACGCGCCGACGGTTTGCAGCGCCGCCACGGTGGAGACCGCCAGCAGCGTGAAGAACAGTACCTTCAGGCGCTCAGGGCGCAGGCCGATGGCGCGGGCGTGGTTCTCATCAAAAAAGGTCACCATCAGATCTTTCCATTTGAACAGCAGGATAACCATCGACACCACGCCGATAATCGCCAGCTGGACGATATCCTCCGGGGCGATAGCCAGAATATTGCCGAGCACGATGGTCTGAATATTCACCGAGGTTGGGTTGAGCGAGACCATAAACAGCCCCAGCCCGAAAAAGGAGGAGAAGATCAGCCCGATGATGGCGTCCTCCTTCAGGCGGCTGCGCTGGTTGAGAAACAGCATACTACCCGCCGCCAGCCCGCCCGATAAAAACGCCCCCAGCGAGAACGGCAGCCCGAGCATGTAAGCCCCCGCCACGCCCGGCACGATGGAGTGCGAGAGCGCATCGCCGATCAGCGACCAGCCTTTGAGCATCAGGTAGCAGGAGAGAAACGCGCAGAGCCCACCCACCATCGCCGAGACCCACATCGCGTTAAGCATGTACTCATAGCTGAAGGGTTCGAGAAGCGCGTTCATTTGGCCTCCTGCCGGTGCGTCACGAAGGGCCGCTCGTCGTCGGTGATAATGCGCTCTTCAGAACCGCTGAGCACCACGTGGCGCAGCACGCCGCTGAAGGCGCGCTCGAGATTCTCAGCGGTGAAAGTGGTTTCCGTCGGACCGCTCGCCAGCACGGTGCCTTTGACCATCACCGTGTAATCGCAAAACTCCGTGACCGAGCCCAAATTGTGGGTCGAGACCAGCATGGTTTTGCCCTCGTCGCGCAACTCGCGCAGCAGGCTGATGATTCTGGCTTCGGTTTTAACGTCCACGCCGGTAAACGGCTCGTCGAGCAGGATCACCTCGCCCTGCTGGGCAATCGCCCGCGCCAGGAAGACGCGCTTCTTTTGCCCGCCGGACAGCTCGCCAATCTGCCGATGGCGCAGCTCGAGCATATCCACGCGCTTCAGGGCGTCGGTCACGATCTGCCGATCCTGCGCTTTAGGCCGCCGCAGAAATCCCATATGCCCGTAGCGGCCCATCATCACCACGTCCTCGACCAGCACCGGAAACGACCAGTCGACCTCTTCCGACTGCGGCACGTAGGCGACCAGGTTCTGGCGCAGCGCCCGGTGAGGCGGCAGCCCATGGAGGGTGATAGTGCCGCTCGCCGCCCGCACAAAGCCCATCACCGCCTTAAACAGCGTGGACTTGCCGGAGCCGTTCACCCCCACCAGCGCAGCAATCGATCCGCCGGGCACGCTGAACGACGCATTGCGCAGCGCCGTGTGGCCGTTGCGGTAGGTCACGGTCACGTCCGTGACGACAATCCCCTTTTGCATGGTCACTCCTTCATGCCGTCGCGAATGCCCTGCACCAGCGTGCGGGTGGTGACGTTCAGCAGGTCGATATAGGTCGGCACCGGGCCGTTTTCCGCGCTCAGGGAGTCAACGTACAGCACGCCGCCGTAGTGGGCGCCGGTTTCGCGCGCCACCTGACGCGCCGGCTTATCGGAGACCGTGCTTTCGCTGAATACCGCCGGGATGCGATGTTTCTTCACCAGATCGATCACCTTGCGCACCTGCTGCGGCGTCCCCTGCCGATCGGCGTTGATCGGCCACAGGTAAAGTTCCTTCATGCCCAGATCCCGCGCAAGATAGGAGAAGGCGCCCTCGCTGGTCACCATCCAGCGTTTGTCTTCCGGGATGGCCGCCACCTGCTTGCGCAGCGGTTCGAGGGTCGCGACGATCTTCTGCTTGTAGGCGTCAGCGTTGCGTTGGTAGACCTGCGCGTTGGCCGGGTCGTACTTCACCAGCGCGTCGCGGATGTTATCAACGTAAATCAGCGCGTTGTCCGGCGACATCCACGCGTGCGGGTTAGGCTTGCCGTCGTACGGCCCCTCGCTGATGCCCATCGGGGTGATGCCCTGGGTGACAATCACCTCCGGCACGCCGTTCAGGTGCTGATAAAAACGCAGGAACCACAGCTCCAGGTTCATGCCGTTCGCAAGGATCAGCTGCGCCTTTTGCGCGCGCTTGATATCGCCCGGCGTTGGCTGGTACTCGTGGATTTCAGCGCCCGGTTTGGTGATGGAGGTGACTTCTGCGGCATCCCCCGCCACGTTTTTCGCCATATCCGCGATGACGGTAAAGGTGGTGATGACCTGGAACTTTTCAGCCGCCAGCGCGCCCGTGCTGGTCGTAGCCGTGAGCAGCGCGCCGAGCAACAGACGCTTTAATCCTTGCAGTGGGTGCATCGCAGAAGTCTCCTGAGGTGGTGAAATTCAAAGCAAAATTAGCCCGTGCTATAAGGTATAGCACAGGCTATATTTAAATGAAAATGGTTATCATTAAAGTTATGTCAATGAAGGGTGGGCCTGACGGCGCTTCGCTTATCAGGCCTACGGAAAAGCAGTTTTGAAGGCCGGGTAAGCGCAGCGCCACCCGGCATAAGGGCGACTCACAGCCCGGCAAGTGCCTTGTAAAATGCAGGATTCTCCCGAATCACATTTAGTACCTTCGCCGCCAGCCCGGTTGGATTGCGGCGTTTGGACTCCCAGCTCTTTATCGTATCGACGCTCGTGCCAAGCGCCTTCGCCATTTCGCTTTGCGTGATATTGAGCTGCTCTCTGATGGCACGCACATCAGCAACTTCATAGCGGGTTACTCGGGAAGCGGCTTTTCTTCCGTTATGGATCTCAACGGCCTCTTCAAGCGAAGATTTTAATTCATTAAAAATACTCATTATTAGCCTCCACCTGCCTGATTAGGGTACATAGTACACCTCTCATTTACGGCACTGGAAGCAGTATTTTTCAGAATGGAAGTCAGCTTTTTAAGTTCTGCTTTCTCTGCCTCTGTCAGGCTGTCCTTTATGCATTTTGGATAGGCCATAATGAAATAGATCACCTCCTCCGTGGCCAGAAAGTAAATCACTCTGATACCCCCTCTCTTTCCCTTTGAGGCTGCCGCCATCCTTATTTTACGTAAACCACCCGTCTGCTGGATCAGGTCACCTTTATCAGGCCACGCAATAAGTTCCTTTTGCAGATCCTTTAATTCATCATCCGTAGCAATGCTTTTAATCTGTCGGGTAAAGAGTGATGTTTCGATAAACTCTATCGCATGACTCATCCATAGTTCCTTCCCTAAACGCAGCAAAAGCCCGAATGCTTCAACACCAGGCTCATGCTGCATGGTTACTCTTCCTTGAGTAATGCTGCGCCAAATAACTGTATTTATATACAGCTTAAAGGTATTTTAAGAATCCGTTTAGACATCCGGGAACATCACGCTATTCCCCGGCGCTTCCCTGTGCAGATGGATAAAGTTCAGGTGCCGTTCATACTGGTCCAGAATATCCGTAATCACCTGCTCCTTGCTGTAATCCATCAGGTCATTCCCCTGGCTACCTTCCAGCAGGAACGTCTCCAGCCGGTAGTAGGTTGATTTCCCGCTGCGCGCCCGGTAGGTAAAGCCAGGTACCGAATACTGCTGCGGCCAGATCTGGTAAACAAAGTTCTGCTCGTCGCCCATGTGCACCAGCAGATCCAGATGTCCCAGATTTTCGCCCTCTTCCGGCGGCAGGTTTTTCAGCTCCACGTAGGCGCCGCGCAGCCTCAGCTCCTGCGCCACCTCTTCCATCGCCGGGTAGCAGATCGTCTCCATCATCTGTTTAGTGTAGCGCGTGCCCGGGTAGTTCATCAGGCGCGACAGGCGTTTCTTCCAGCTCAGCCTGTCCTGAGCGCCCATTGGCCGCGGCGCGGTGTCGCGGCTGGCGCTGACGCGGCGGTAGTCTTCCACTTTGAGCGATTTATACAGCCCGGCCATCACGAAGAAGATCACAAAGCTGAACGGCAGGCCCATGATCACCGTGGTGTTCTGCAGCGCCGAAATGCCGTTGGTCATCAGCATGCCGAGCGTCAGCAGGCCGATGGCGACGGACCAGAAGATGCGCAGCCAGTTCGGCGCGTCGCTGTTGATGTCTTTCAGCTTCGAGGTGAAGTTCCCCAGCACCAGCGCGCCGGAATCCGCCGAGGTGACGTAGAACAGCAGGCCGGTAATAGTCGCTACCGAGGCGCTAAAGGTAAACGCCGGGTACTGCGCCAGCAGGCTGTAGAAGCCGCGCTCCGGATGCGCCATCGCTTCCTGCGCGAAGGTCGCATTGCCGTGGATGATCTCATGCAGCGCGCTGTTGCCGAAAATCGACAGCCACAGCAGGGTAAAGGTAAACGGGATGATCAGGGTGCCCATCACAAACTGACGAATGGTGCGGCCACGTGAAATACGCGCCAGGAACAGGCCGACAAACGGCGACCACGCCACCCACCACGCCCAGAAGAACAGCGTCCAGTTGTTCATCCACTCTGTCGGACGGTCAAAGGCGAAGCTGTTCAGCGTCATGCCCATAAAGCGATTCACGTAATCACCCACGTTCAGCACTAAGGCATTGAGCAGGAACGAGGTGTCGCCCATAAACAGCACGAACAGGATCAGCCCCAGCGCCAGCGCGACGTTAAGCTCGGAGAGCACGCGGATGCCTTTATCGACGCCCGACGTCACCGAAATGGTGGCGATAATGACGGAGAGCGCAATCAGCGCCGCTTTCGCCGCCATTGAATCCGGAATATCAAACAGCACGCTCAGCCCGTAGTTGAGCTGCACCACGCCAATCCCGAGCGTTGTCGCGATACCAAAGATGGTGCCGATTACCGCCGCAATGTCGACGCTGTGGCCAATCGGTCCGTTAATTTTTTTACCGAAAATCGGATACAGCGCGGAGCGAATGGTGAGGGGCAAATTATAACGATAGCTAAAGTATCCGAGCGCCATGCCCATCAGGGCGTACATTGACCAGCCCGTCAGCCCGTAGTGGAACAGCGTCCAGACCATCGCCTGGCGCGCGGCCTCCATCGTCTGCCCTGTCCCTTCCGGCGGCTGCATATACTGCGTGACCGGTTCCGCCACGGAGAAGAACATCAGGTCGATGCCGATGCCCGCGGCAAACAACATCGCGGCCCAGCTCAGCAGGCTGAACTCGGGCTTCGACTGCTCGGGACCGAGCTTCACGGAGCCGAAGCGCGAGCAGGCAATGCAGACCACGAAGACGATATAGAGTGTCGCCGCCAGCAGGTAGTACCAGCCGAAGGTCTTCGATACCCAGTTCAGGGTGCGGCCAATCCACTCGGCAGAAAAATCACGAAAGAAGATGGTCGTCAGGGAAAACAACAAAATCAGCCCGGCGGACGTATAAAAAACGACCGGGTTGATTTTGTCTTTTTCTCTGTCCTGTGAAAGGTCTGTCATCCAGTATCCCCACTGTTTTTGTAACTATTAAAATCCAAATCCGCAACAATTAAGACACATTTTATATTGAACGTCCAATCAAAAACCGCTTTAATGTATAACCAACGCTGATGAATGGAGTGGCAACAATGCCCAAAGTGGGGATGCAGCCGATCCGGCGCAGGCAGCTAATCGACGCCACGCTGGAAGCAATAAATGAAGTGGGAATGCATGACGCGACCATCGCGCAGATCGCCCGTCGGGCGGGTGTGTCCACGGGGATCATCAGCCACTATTTCAAAGACAAAAACGGTCTGCTGGAAGCGACCATGCGCGACATCACCGGCCAGCTGCGCGATGCGGTATTAAGCCGCCTGCACGCCCTGCCGGACGGCAGCGCAGAGCAGCGTTTGCAGGCGATTGTCGGCGGCAACTTTGATGAAACGCAAATCAGCAGCGCGGCGATGAAGGCCTGGCTGGCCTTCTGGGCGAGCAGCATGCACCAGCCGATGCTCTACCGTTTACAGCAGGTGAGCAGCCGCCGCCTGCTGTCGAACCTGGTGTACGAGTTCCGCCGTGTGTTGCCGCGCGAACAGGCGCAGGAGGCGGGCTACGGGCTCGCCGCGCTGATTGACGGGCTGTGGCTACGCGCTGCGCTGAGCGGCAAACCGCTGGATAAAACCCTGGCCCAGTCGCTCACCAGCCACTTTATCAGCCAGCATTTACCGACCGACTAACCGAGGAGAATTTATGTCCCGAATGGCAGAACAGCAGCTTTATATCAATGGTGGTTATACATCGGCCACCAGCGGTCGCACCTTCGAGACCATCAACCCGGCCAACGGTGAAGTCCTGGCGAGCGTGCAGGCCGCCGGGCGCGAAGACGTCAATCGCGCCGTGGAAAGCGCAACGCGCGGGCAAAAAATCTGGGCGGCGATGACCGCCATGGAGCGCTCGCGCATCCTGCGTCGTGCCGTCGACATCCTGCGCGAGCGCAACGACGAGCTCGCGAAGCTTGAAACCCTCGACACCGGTAAAGCGTATTCCGAAACCTCAACCGTCGACATCGTCACCGGCGCGGACGTGCTGGAGTACTACGCGGGGCTGATCCCGGCGCTGGAAGGCAGCCAGATCCCGCTGCGCGATACCTCGTTCGTCTACACCCGCCGCGAGCCGCTGGGGGTTGTGGCGGGTATCGGCGCGTGGAACTACCCGATCCAGATAGCCCTGTGGAAATCGGCCCCGGCGCTGGCGGCGGGCAACGCGATGATCTTCAAGCCGAGCGAAGTCACGCCGCTTACCGCCCTGAAGCTTGCGGAGATCTACACCGAAGCGGGCGTTCCGGACGGCGTGTTTAACGTCCTGCCGGGCGTAGGCGCGGAGACCGGCCAGTACCTGACCGAGCACCCGGGCATCGCGAAAGTCTCCTTTACCGGCGGCGTCGCCAGCGGCAAAAAAGTGATGGCCAACTCGGCGGCCTCGTCCCTGAAAGAGGTGACGATGGAGCTGGGCGGCAAATCGCCGCTGATTGTGTTTGACGATGCGGATCTCGATCTCGCGGCGGACATCGCGATGATGGCGAACTTCTTCAGCTCCGGCCAGGTGTGCACCAACGGCACCCGCGTGTTCGTACCCGCGAAATTTAAAACCGCGTTTGAGCAGAAAATCGTCGAGCGCGTGGGCCGCATCCGCGCGGGCGATCTGTTCGATGAACGCACCAACTTTGGCCCGATGGTCAGCTTCCCGCACCGCGACAGCGTGATGCGCTACATCGCCAAAGGCAAAGAAGAAGGCGCGCGGGTGCTGTGCGGCGGCGACGTGCTGAAGGGCGACGGGTTTGATAACGGCGCGTGGGTGGCCCCGACCGTGTTCACCGACTGCACCGACGAGATGACCATCGTGCGCGAAGAGATCTTCGGCCCGGTGATGTCCATCCTCACCTATGAAAGCGATGAAGAAGCCATTCGCCGCGCCAACGACACCGACTACGGTCTGGCGGCGGGCATCGTCACCGCCGATCTGAACCGCGCCCACGGCGCCATTCATCAGCTTGAAGCGGGCATCTGCTGGATCAACACCTGGGGTGAATCCGCTGCGGAGATGCCGGTTGGCGGCTACAAGCACTCCGGCATTGGCCGCGAGAACGGCGTGATGACGCTGCAGAGCTACACCCAGGTGAAGTCCATCCAGGTTGAGATGGGTAAATTCCAGTCCATATTTTAACCGGGAGGTTTATTTGCAATTTGACTACATCATTATCGGGGCCGGCTCTGCCGGCAACGTACTGGCTACACGACTGACTGAAGATCCGAACACCACCGTCCTGCTGCTTGAGGCGGGCGGGCCGGACTACCGTTTTGATTTCCGCACCCAGATGCCTGCCGCGCTGGCCTTCCCGCTCCAGGGCAAGCGCTACAACTGGGCGTATGAAACCGAGCCAGAGCCCTTCATGAACAACCGCCGCATGGAGTGCGGACGCGGCAAAGGGCTGGGCGGCTCGTCGCTGATCAACGGCATGTGCTACGTGCGCGGCAACGCGATGGATCTGGACAACTGGGCGAAAGAACCGGGTCTGGAGCACTGGAGCTACCTCAACTGCCTGCCCTACTACCGCAAGGCAGAGACCCGCGACGTGGGGCCGAACGACTACCACGGCGGCGACGGTCCGGTGAGCGTCACCACCTCTAAGCCGGGCGTGAACCCGCTGTTTGAGGCAATGGTGGAGGCGGGCGTGCAGGCGGGCTATCCGCGCACCGACGATCTCAACGGCTACCAGCAGGAAGGCTTCGGCCCGATGGACCGCACGGTTACGCCGCAGGGCCGACGCGCCAGCACCGCGCGCGGCTATCTGGACCAGGCAAAACCGCGTCCTAACCTGACCATCCGCACCCACGCCATGACCGATCGCATTATTTTTGACGGCAAGCGCGCGGCGGGCGTTGAGTGGTTGGAAGGCGAAAGCACCATTCCGTCAAAAGCGACGGCGAATAAAGAAGTCCTCCTGTGCGCAGGCGCCATTGCGTCACCGCAGATCCTCCAGCGTTCCGGCGTAGGCAACGCTGAGCTGCTGAAGCAGTTCGATATCCCGCTGGTGCATGATTTACCCGGCGTGGGCGAAAACCTGCAGGATCACCTGGAGATGTACCTCCAGTACGAATGCAAAGAGCCGGTTTCCCTCTACCCTGCCCTGCAGTGGTGGAACCAGCCGAAGATTGGCGCGGAGTGGCTGTTTGGCGGCACCGGCGTGGGTGCGAGCAACCACTTCGAAGCGGGCGGATTTATCCGCAGCCGCGAGGAGTTCGAGTGGCCGAACATTCAGTACCACTTCCTGCCGGTAGCGATTAACTACAACGGCTCAAACGCGGTGAAGGAACACGGCTTCCAGTGCCACGTCGGCTCCATGCGCTCCCCGAGCCGTGGACACGTGCGCATTCAGTCGCGCGATCCGCACCAGCATCCGGCGATCCTGTTCAACTATATGTCTCACGAGCAGGACTGGCAGGAGTTCCGCGACGCGATCCGCATCACCCGCGAGATCATGCACCAGCCGGCGCTGGACAAATACCGCGGTCGTGAAATCAGCCCGGGCGTCGAATGCCAGACCGACGAACAGCTGGACGAGTTCGTGCGTAACCACGCCGAAACCGCGTTCCATCCGTGCGGCACCTGCAAAATGGGCTATGACGAGATGGCGGTGGTTGACGGTGAAGGCCGCGTTCACGGGCTGGAAGGATTACGCGTGGTGGATGCGTCGATCATGCCGCAGATTATTACCGGCAACCTGAACGCCACCACGATTATGATCGGTGAGAAAATTGCTGATGCGATTCGCGGGCGCGAGCCGCTGGCGAAGAGCACGGCGGCGTATTATGTGGCGAACGGGGCACCGGTCAGGCGCTGAGTTGCCTGACTACTTTCAACAATGGTTAGGAACTCAGTTTCATAGATTAAATTCCCCGGACGTCGCCACCGGGGATTTGTACCAATCAAAACGCATTGTCCCTGAGATGAAAAGAACGGGTAATGCGATCCCAAATCGCCACAAGCTCAGCGTCGCTATAGGCTGATGGGGGAGCAGTGTCGCTGCCTTCGGGTGGGATTTCGTTGCTTAACGTCAGATCAAGACTGGGATGCATGAAGTCTGCATTTGTCTCATTCGCTACGGCGGTAAACATGAGTTGTGCTGAGGGATTATCGGATAAGCTTGTCGGCGGGGCCGTAATCAGCCATTCACTGGCCGTGAAATCGGCAATCTGCGTTTCCCCCCTACGCAGCGTGCGTCCATTAATGCTGTTGATATAAGACTGAATTTCCCCGGTTCGCTCCAGCATGGTTGTGCTTTCTTTCAGAGCATTATTGCTCCAGACGATAAAAGAAAATGCCGAACTGTGCGGATAAATAAAGGTGATGTCTTCCTTTGGTTTTCCGTTCCCGTCACGGATAAACCCTTCTGAAATACAGGTGCCCGGGTGTGTCGGGATTTCATCATCTTTTCGCCCGCTCAGACGGGACATTAAGTCCTGTAGCTCTGCTAGTTTCTGAGGTTTGTTATTAATATGGCCAGGACTAACACCAGCATTGATAAAATCCTCCTTATCTTGTTGATATTTAGGATCTGATAAATCGATAATATCCTGACTGAGGATAAACGCTACCCCATCTATATACAGGTGCCCTTCCAGAGTGCGGCCATATCCTCCTTCACTCCCATTTCTATTCCGGTCAAATATCACCGCATTCTCATTGATCCGGTACACCTGCTTTAAGAAAGGCTGATCCACTGTCCTCACTGTATGCCCGTTCAGCAACTCCTGCTCTCGTAGCCGGATACGTTGTTCAAATGCCGGGCGATAAAGTCGCTTGCTGCTGATGCTGATCTCATTGATTTTGGCATCTTCGGTCCGGGTGTTTTCAAAAGAGGTTGGAACCTCAAACACATAGCGCCCCACGCACTGGGCTTTTGTGGAGGCAAACAGGGTATCAACCATACGTTTTTCCTTAGCAGTCAATTCTGGTGGCGTATGAACAAACGTCACAAAGTTGTGAATATAGAATCCTGCCGCCAGCAACAGCATCGCCAGCGGAATAAGCAGGGGAAACGGGAATTTTTTCATGGTGCCGGCACCTGCTGCACGATTTTTACCACCGAGCGGACTGTGAACATCAGGGCGTCGGACAGATCGCTGTAAACTGAACGGGAGCGATCTACAGGATCAACGGCATAGGCCCCTTCATGGTCAACATTGGTCGCCAGCACCCCAAGAATTCTGGGGGACCTGGTCCGGATCGCCTTTACTGGCACCGTGCCATCGCCGGGCGTTCCTGCGGAAATCAACTCAAAGGTTGTTCCTGCATCATACCGATATGTCGGTGACGATGGCTCTGGATAGCCCATCACCGGTACAGGCCGCAGAACAGGCCGTTCTTTCCACGTCAGAAAAGCATCAGACTTATTGTCTGCACTCGCGCCATAAAACAGCCAGGTCTGCGGGTGGTATTTTCCATTCAGTTTTTCAATGAATTCTTTAACTGGATTCTTTATCCGGTAAACAAAATCTTGCCACTCACTATTCGTATCCCCCAGCAGCAAATCCTTCTCACACAGCCGCCACCAGTCAGTTTTGTTCAGGTATATTTCCGTGTATGGATCGCTTTTTGGCAGAGATTGTTGCGTACCACCGCTCTCGATTTTCAGCCAGCCAGGACCGTAAGCCTTGCCCGGCAGCAACTGTAACGGACCGGGAGACTGGGCCAGGACAGGCACCAATTTCTCGGCACTGTCCCCGATAATTATCCCGGTAATTCCCCGTTCGCCGGTTTTCATACGTCGATAAGCCGCTGGCGAGCCAAGGTCCGGCATCACCCCGTGGACAATCCCCAGAATATTGCCCTGACCGTTCATGTTTTCTGAATAATGCCGGGCAACCAGGCCTCCCATCGAATGGGTAACCAGAATGACTTTATCCACCGCGAGACGACCGTGATATAACCCCAGAACCTTGCTGATATATTGGCCAAGCAACGCCGCCGAATCAGCATTCGACTGTAGCCAGTTATAGCCAAAAACGTGAAGCGGGTATAAAAAGTGGTGGCCGTGCGCAGTTTCTTCTTCCGTCAGCACTTGCTCTGCAGGTTCGTCACCGATCCTTACACCGGTAAAACGCTGCCGCGCCGTTTGTAATTGCGCTTCACGGAAATAATTATTTAACAGGATATCGTCGTCACTGAGTAGGTACTGCAACCGGTCAAGCGCCTCGCCGTAGCTCATATAAAACGCACTTCCCCACCCCCGTGCACGGCGGGACGGGAATTTTTTGCCATCTGCCCCTTCATTGAAGATATTCCCGCTGTCATCAACGGATGTGGTTTTTGGGTCCAGAAGCTGTTTTCTTTTCTCCGGGCCTGCTAACGGCCATTTTTTAAGCGATTCGACGCTGAACTGCCAGACTTTGTTGTCTTTATTTTTTAAATTTGACCCCATGACTCCAGGAATAAAAATAACCGGAATGATTTTATGCGGCGGCATAAGGCAAACCGCCACGTAATTATTTTCTTTTGGCTGGGAGATCAATTCATAATGAAACCGTCCATTGTCGTCCCAGATGGGCCGATGATAAGCACGATTTTCAGAGTCATCCATGAGTTTAAGTTCCTGATATTGGAGATCCAGAAGGGCATTAGCGCATAAAACCCGCGAACAGAACTTAACCAAAATCAACTTTCAAATTCACTTCCCCCCCTTCCAAAAATATTTTCATCCTCCTGCATCCAGTTTCCACCCGCCCCTCGTATATCAGTCTGTGAGCAACCCCTTTGCTCCCCAATCCGAGGAAAGATGATGAAAAAGCTAACCCGTGTTGCATTCGTATCCAGCGCGATACTCTTCTGTGCAGGCGCATCAGCAGCCATGACGTCAGACACCGTGATGGTGGGCGGAGCGGCGATGTTCCCGAGCAAAAATATTGTTGAAAACGCCGTGAACTCGAAAGATCACACTACGCTGGTGGCCGCCGTCAAAGCGGCCGGGCTGGTGGATACGCTCCAGAGCAAAGGGCCATTCACCGTGTTTGCCCCAACCAATGCGGCGTTTGCGAAATTGCCTGCCGACACGGTCGAGAACCTGGTCAAACCCGAAAACAAAGCCACGCTCACCAGCATCCTGACCTATCACGTGGTCGCCGGTAATTACGATATGAAAGCGTTGGAGCAGAAAATTAAACAGGGCGGCGGCCACGCGGAGCTGAAGACCGTTAACGGTCAGCCGCTGTGGATCATGAGCAACGGCCCGCACAATATTCAGCTTAAGGACGGTAAAGGCAATGTGGCGAACATTAGCACCTATGATGTTCATCAAAAAAACGGTGTGATCGATGTGATTGATACCGTCCTGATGCCTAAGTAGTTGTCTATACTTCGGAAGTGTGACGTTGCCTTCCGGGAAAAACATGGATAACGCGCTGGCTGAACAGCAAATGAAATTAATGCAGGCGGTCGCAAACGGCGATCGCCGCGCATTTGAACAACTTTACCGACTCACATCGCCTCACCTGTTTGCCGTTGCGCTGCGCATGCTGCGCGACCGCGCCTGGGCAGAAGAGATCCTTCACGACTGTTTTGTCACCGTCTGGAGTAAAGCCGAAACCTATAACGCTACCCTGAGCTCCCCGATGACCTGGCTTACGCATATTGTTCGCAACCGCTGTATTGACTGGCTGCGCAGCGGGCAAACCCGGGCTGCAGCCCGTGAAGAGGCGTATTCGGAAGATATTCTGCTGAGCGAAAGCGATGAGCAGAATAACTGGCACGACGATGCGCAGGCTGAGCGGCTCAGGCATTGTCTCGAACATTTGAGCAGCGAGCAGCGCCAGAGCATTACGCTCGCCTACTATCAGGGAATGTCTCACAGCGACATTGCCGACTGGCTCCAGCAGCCTGTAGGCTCGGTGAAAAGCTGGATACGTCGGGCAATGGATCATCTTCGGGAGTGCGTGGGGCTATGAATGACGCAGAAAAACGCGACGACATGCTGGCAGCAGAGTATGCCCTCGGCACGCTGCGGGGAGGAGCACGGCTTCAGTTCCAGAAAAGGGTCCTCCGTGAACCGGCTCTGGCCGCCCGCGTGGCGTACTGGCAGGACATGTTCAGCACGCTGGATAGTCATCTTGTGCCCGTCCCTCCACCCGAGACGGTGTGGAAAAGAATCGCCCTCGACCTGCCGCCCAAAAAGCCTTTACGCAAAAGTCGGCCTTATGTCGGCTGGATGGTTGCGGCCTCCCTCGCCGCCCTGTCGGTCGTTGCCTGGTATGCCACCCGTACACCGGAACTCGTTCCGCTGATGGTCCTCAACGATGCCCAACAGCACGGGGAATGGGTCGTCAGCGCGGATGCCAGCCGCCAGCACCTGAGCATTGCCCCTCTTCGGCCGACGGCCGTCGCGGCGCAACACAGCCTCCAGCTTTGGCTGATCCCTGGCGGGCAGGCGCCAGTCTCCATGGGGCTGCTGCATAACGACATACCGACACGCGTCACCCTCAGGAACACAACGCTCCCTCCTGACGCCACGATAGCCATAAGCCTTGAACCAGAGGGCGGATCGCCCACTGGACTCCCCACAGGCCCGGTGCTTTACAGTGGCAAATTGTAATTCTCAGGCCCTGTTCGCAGGGCCGCTATCGTGACCCCATTTCATTTATATACTATTCTCGGTTACCTATAAGAATTAAATATTAAGCCTGTAAATAATTTAATTATTAGAAAACGACATTGACAGACTCTTGCGTACTCCATTAAGTTTTAAACGAACATCATTTTATTTCCGATACACAATATATCAAAAAACCGCATTAATGAATTTGTCATTATTCATTAATGCTTCTCTGCCTTTTATTTTTTGCATCACTCAATAGCGAGATAAGATCATGAATAATAGTGCAAACAAGGTTGTTGTCATTACCGGTGCCAGCAGCGGTATTGGTCAGGCGATTGCCCTCCATTTAGCGAATAACGCGTTTTCGCTGGTGCTGGTGGCGCGCCGTCTGGACAGAATTAATGCCCTGGTGGATCAGATTATTCAGCAAGGCGGCAAGGCGATAGCCGTGAAGGCCGACGTGACTCGTCAGGAAGAGATTCAGCGCGCCATTGACGCTGCCGTTGCCGCCTACCAGCGCGTGGATGTGCTAATCAACAACGCGGGCTTTATGGCTATCGCTCCCTTGAGCGAGCTGAAAACCGACGAATGGGACAAGATGATTGACACCAATCTGAAAGGGGTGCTGTACGGCCGCGTGGCCGGTGTTCCAGCGTCAGGGCAGCGGGCATTTTATTAACGTTGCCTCCGTCGCGGGCATCAAGGTGCTGGCACCTGGCGGCGTGGTGTACAGCGCCACAAAATTCGCCGTCCGCGCGCTGAGTGAAGGCTTACGTCAGGAGGCGGGTAAAACCCTCCGCACGACGCTTATTTCGCCCGGTGCCGTCGAAAGCGAGCTGCAATTCGGTAGCTCTGACGAAGAGAGCAAAAAATTTCTCCATGAGTTTTATAAGCAGGCTATTCCGGCTGACGCAATTGCCCGCGCGGTTTTATTTGCTATTGAACAGCCTGGCGACGTTGATATTAATGAAATTGTTGTGCGTCCAACGCAGGAAGAATTTTAGCCTGGGTTAAATAATACTGAATGAGGTGTCAGTATGATTAAATCATTAACGTCCTTATCAGATCTCAATATGCGAACGGGTGCCGATATTCTTCTTGAAGTGCTAGAGAGTGAAGGCGTGGAATATATTTTTGGCAACCCCGGTACCACCGAGCTTCCTCTGATTGATGCCCTGCTTCGCCATGAAAATATTCACTATATTCTGGCGCTTCAGGAGAGCACCGTGGTGGCGATTGCCGACGGCTACGCGAAAGCCTCCGGCAAAACGGGCTTTATCAATTTGCATACCGCGAGCGGCCTGGGGCACGGCATGGGGAATCTGATTAATTCGCGGATCATGAAAACCCCGCTGGTGGTGACCGTTGGACAGCAGGATACGCGACACTACGTCCGCGACCCGCTGCTGTATGACGATATTGTGTCCATCGGCTCTCCGGTCATGAAGTGGGCGCAGGAGGTTACCAGCGCCGACCAGCTCCCGGTGCTGGTGCGCCGCGCGTTTCACGCTGCCAGCTATCCTCCGGCCGGTCCGGTGCTGCTCTCCCTGCCGATGAACGTGATGGAAGAGCTGAGCGATGCCGGGATACAGACGGCGTCGAGAGTGAACTACCACACCGTGGCGGGCTCGCTGGACGAGCTGGCGGAGGCGCTCAGCGAGATCGCGCCGGGCAGGATCATGATTGTGGCGGGCGATGAGGTGCACTCCAGCGGCTCGACGCAGGAGATTGTCGAGCTGGCGGAAGCGCTCAGCGCCCACGTCTACGGCTCCTCCTGGCCGCTGAATTTGCCTTTTCCCACTCAGCACGCGCTCTGGCGGGGCAATATGCCCACCACCGCCAGCGAAATCGCCAGCGTCATCAATGCCTACGATGCCGTATTTATCATCGGCGGCAGAAGCCTGATCACCATTTTGTACAGCGAGGGGGAGGCTATTCCGGCGACCTGCGCGGTGTATCAGCTCTCGGCGGATATGCACGAGCTTGGCCGCACCTATGCCACTCGCCTTTCGGTGATGGGGGATATCAAGCTCTCCCTGCACGAACTGTTGCCGAAGCTTGATCAGCGCCTGATCGCCAGCAGGCTGGTCCACAAGCGGCTGCTGGTTACGGCCCGCGACGAACGAGAGAAGGAGTGGCAGCAGCAGGAAGAACGTCTCGCCGCCGAGCGGCTACGCCCGGCCCTTTCGCCGATGGTCGCAGCCTGGGAAGTCATCCGATCCATTCCGGCGGGTACCACCATCGTTGATGAGGCGATAGCGACCGCCAGGCATGTCCGCCGGTTCATCTCTGACCAGCAGCACCAGCGCTACTACTTTATGCGCGGCGGCGGACTGGGCTGGGGGATGCCCGCAGCAGTAGGTCACTCGCTGGGGCTGGGCCGCGAGCCGGTAGTGTGTTTAGTTGGAGACGGAGCCTCCTTCTACTCGCCGCAGGCGCTCTGGACGGCGGCACACGAAAATCTGCCGGTCACCTTTATCGTCATGAATAACAGGGAGTACAACATCCTGAAAAACTTTATGAAGAGCCAGGCTGACTACAGCTCAACGCGGCTGGGGCGTTTTATCGGGATGGACCTGGTGAACCCGCATATCGATTTTCAGTCGCTGGCCACCGCCATGGGCGTCCACTGCTGCCGGGTGACCGAGGCTGCGGATATCGCCGAAGCGGTAACGCGCGGCCTGCAGTCAGGAAAAACCAACCTGATTGAAATCGCGATTTCCGCGGATTAACCGCGCGTTTACGCTGTACCCTACATAAAAAACTTATAACCGAAACGCCTCAAGCCGCTTTATCTGCCGCCCTTCCTCGTCAAAATTCTCTGCCGCCAGCCAGGCGCGCAGCTCCGCGTCTCTTTGCGGCCACTCGCCGTCAATAATAGAAAGCATATCGCTGTCGCGGTTACGCCCTTTGCGCACCAGCTTCTGGCGTAGGCGTCCCTCCCAGATAAACCCCAGCCGCTCCGCCGCATTTCGTGAGGCGGTGTTCATCGAATCGCATTTCCATTCCAGTCGACGGTACTTATGCTCAAAGGCATTTTTCAGCAACAGCCACACCGCTTCGGTACCCAAACGAGTGCCTTTCATTTTACGCGACCAGGTGACGTGACCAATTTCCACCGAGCCCTGAAAACGTTCAATCGCCATATAACTCACCAGCCCGACCGCCTTTTCGGTACGCAGATCGATGACGGCAAAGGGCACCAGGTCGTCATCCAGCACCTTTCCGAGCACCCAGTGCGCCGTGGCCTCAACGCTCATGGGCTGAGTACTGGCAAGCCACGTCCAGTCGCTGTCGTCACCCAGCGCATAGGCTTCAAACAAATCAGCCGAATGGCGGTCAGCATCCAGCGGCTCCAGACGGCAGTACTGGCCGAACAGCGGCGTGCGGGTTAAGACCCGGGCGCATTTCCAGTCCGGGACGATATCGTTAACGGTTTGACCATGTTGATTGATTTCGGGCACGACGGTGACTCCCAGGAAGATAAGCGCCTAATAACCAGCCTGTATGCGTTATATCCGGATGGTATAAGCAAAGCAGAATTTCGACTTTGAGGAAATCCTCAGTCAGCCTAACGTAACGAAGCATATAACAATCACAATATATTTTTTCAGGGATCGCTATGACTAAAAAACTGCTGCCGTTACTGGTGCTGGCTGCGCTCTCAAGCGTTGCCCACGCTGCTACTCCGCCCAACACGCTGGTTGTCGCCCAGGGTCTTGATGATATCGTGAGCCTTGACCCGGCCGAAGCCAACGAGCTTTCCAGCATCCAGACCGTGCCGAGCCTGTACCAGCGTCTGGTACAGCCGGACCGCGATAACCCGGAAAAAATCACCCCGATTCTGGCGGAAAGCTGGGAGGCCGACGCGGCAGCAAAAACCCTGACGATTAAACTTAAGCCGGATGCGAAATTCGCCTCCGGCAACCCGCTGCGCCCGGAAGACGTGATTTTCTCTTATACCCGCGCCGTGACGCTGAATAAATCCCCGGCCTTTATCCTCAACGTGCTGGGCTGGGACGCGAGCAACATCGCCAGCCAGCTGAAAAAGGTGGACGATCATACCCTCCAGCTTCACTGGACGGCGGACGTCAGCCCGTCGGTGGCGTTGAATATTCTCTCCACGCCGATTGCCTCTATCGTCGATGAAAAAGAGGTCGCCGCGAACGTCAAGGATAATGACTTCGGTAACGCCTGGCTGAAAATGCACTCGGCGGGCAGCGGCGCGTTCAAAATGCGCGTCTACCAGCCGCATCAGGCCATCGTGCTGGAAGCTAACGACGCCGCGCCCGGCGGCGCGCCGAAGCTCAAAAGCATCATCATTAAAAACGTTCCCGACCCCGCTTCACGCCGCCTGCTGATCCAGCAGGGGGATGCGGACGTGGCGCGCGATCTGGGCGCAGACCAGATTAGCGCCCTGGACGGCAAGCCGGGCGTGAAGGTGCTGAGCATTCCGTCCGCCGAGCAGAATTACCTGGTGTTTAACACCGGCAACAGCGCTAACCCGCTGCTGAACAACCCGGCGTTCTGGGAAGCCTCACGCTGGCTGGTCGATTATGACGGCATCACCAAAGACCTGCTGAAAGGCCAGTATTTTGTTCACCAGAGCTTCCTGCCGGTCGGCCTGCCGGGCGCGCTGGAAGATAATCCGTTTAAATTTGACCCGGCAAAAGCGAAAGCCATTCTCGCCAAAGCGGGCATTAAGGACGCGCACTTCACGCTGGACGTGGAGAACAAGCCGCCGTTTATCACTATCGCCCAGTCGATGCAGGCGAGCTTTGCGCAGGGTGGCGTGAAGGTGGATCTGCTGCCTGCCGCCGGGAGCCAGGTCTATGCCCGCGTGCGCGCGAAGCAGCATCAGGCGGCGATTCGTCTGTGGATCCCGGACTACTTCGACGCGCACTCCAACGCCAGCGCCTTCGCGTGGAACGACGGGAAGTCCAGCACCGTAGCCGGTCTGAACGGCTGGAAAATCCCGGAGCTGAACAAGGCCACGCTGGCGGCGGTTGCCGAACCGGATGCGGCGAAACGTCTGGATCTGTACAAGAAGATGCAGGAACAGCTGCAGCAGAGCTCGCCGTACGTGTTCGTCGATCAGGGCAAAACCCAGATCGTGGTGCGCGATAACGTGAAGGGGTATCAGCAGGGGCTGAACGCGGATATGGTCTGGTACGATCGCGTCACGAAGTAGCCCTTGTTGCCGGGTGGCGCTGCGCTTACCCGGCCTGTGTTCTCGGTTTTTGTAGGCCGGGTAAGGCGAAGCCGCCACCCGGCATGAAGAGATTTTCCATGCCACATCTTTCCACCCGCGTGCTTCAGGGTCTGCTGACCCTGCTGCTGACGCTTTTCGGGCTGCTTCTCGTCACGTTTGCGCTCTCGGCGTTTTCACCGGTCGATCGCGTGCTGCAGATCGTCGGCGATCACGCCAGCCAGTCCACCTACGATCAGGTTCGCCACCAGCTCGGGCTGGATCGACCGCTGCCCGTGCAGTTCTGGCACTATCTGCTGAGCCTCGCCCACGGTGATTTAGGCACCGCCAGCGCCACGGGACAGCCGGTGCTGCAGGATCTGCTGCACGCCTTCCCCGCCACGCTGGAGCTGGCGACCCTGGCGTTAATCATCGGGTCCGTGCTCGGCATGACGGCCGGGGTGCTGTGCGCCCGCTACGCCGGTTCGCCGCTCGATTTAGCGATCAGAACGCTTACCCTGCTCGGCAACTCGGTGCCGATTTTCTGGCTTGGCCTGCTGATGCTGGCCCTGTTCTACGCGAAGCTGCAGTGGAGCGCGGGCCCCGGCAGGCTGGATGACATCTGGCAGTTCACCGTCGAGCCGCGCACCGGCTTTGCGCTGATAGATACCTGGCTTTCCGGCGATCGCGAGGCATTCCGCAACGCCATCAGCCACCTGGTGCTGCCGGTGGTGCTGCTGGCCTATTACTCGCTGGCGAGCATAACCCGCCTGACCCGCTCCGCCTGCCTCAGCGAAATGAACAAGGAGTACATCCTGCTTGCCCGCGCCAAGGGTGCCGGGGAGATGGCCATTCTGCTGCGCCACGTGCTGCCGAACATTCGCGGCACCCTGCTGACGGTGATTGCCCTCGCCTACACCAGCATGCTGGAAGGCGCGGTACTGACCGAAACCGTCTTCTCCTGGCCGGGGATCGGGCGCTACCTCACCACCGCCCTGTTCGCCGGAGACACTACCGCCATCATGGGCGGCACGCTGCTGATTGGCGTGAGCTTTGTACTGATCAATAACCTTACCGACCTGCTTGTGCGGGCGACCGATCCCAGGGTGCGCTGATGCCGTTTTATCTTTTCTTACACCGACTGCGCCGCTCTCCTGCCGCATTTTGCGGGCTGGTTGCCATCGCGCTGCTGGTCGTTATCGCCCTGTTCGCGCCGTGGCTTGCGCCGCTTGACCCGAACTGGCAGGACGCCGCCGCGCGCTTACAGGCACCCAATATCCAGCACTGGCTGGGTACCGACAGCTACGGGCGCGACCTGCTTTCGCGCCTGATTTACGGCACGCGTCCGGCGCTCGGGCTGGTGGCGTTAGTCACCGTTATCACCCTGCCCGCCGGGCTGCTGGTGGGGATTTTGTCCGGCTACTACGGCGGCTGGATGGAGCGCATCCTGATGCGTTTTACCGACGTGGTGATGTCGATGCCGCGCCTGATCCTCGCCTTCGCGTTTGTGGCGATGCTCGGCCCCGGGCTGGTCAACGGCGCGCTGGCGCTGGCCTTAACCACCTGGCCTGCCTACGCGCGTCAGGCGCGGAGTGAAATTCAGCGTCTGCGCCACAGCGACTATCTCGCCGCCGCCGAGATGATGGGCATTCGCGGGCTGCGCCTGCTGGTCGGCCATATTCTGCCCCTGTGCCTGCCGTCCGCGATTGTGCGGCTGGCGCTGGATCTGGCGGGGATTATTCTGGCGGCCGCCGGGCTGGGCTTCCTCGGTCTTGGCGCGCGTCCGCCGATGGCCGAATGGGGCGCAATGATCGCCGACGGTATGCAGGTCATTTTCGACCAGTGGTGGATTGCCGCCATTCCGGGCGGAGCGATTCTGTTTGCCAGCCTGGCCTTTAACCTGCTGGGCGACGGCCTGCGCGACGTACTGGAGCCACAGCATGACTGAACAACGCGTTATCGTCGATGCGCTGAATATCGACTACCCCGCCGCGCGCGTGGTCAACAACCTGAGCTTCTCGCTTGGCAACGAGCGGCTGGCGCTGGTGGGGGAATCCGGCTCGGGCAAGTCGATGTCCGCCCGCGCGCTTATGGGGCTGGTGCGCAAGCCCGGCATCGTAAGCGCGAACCGGCTTAACGTGCTCGGCAACGACCTGCTGACCCTGAACAGCCGACGCTGGCAGGCGCTGCGCGGCAACGGAATTGCGATGGTCCTGCAGGACCCGCGCTACGCGCTGAATCCGGCGAAAAACGTCGCCGCTCAGCTTGATGAGGCGCTGACCCTGCATCAGCGCCTGCCCCGCGCTGAACGCCTGGCGCGCATTCACGACATCATCCGCGCCGTCGGGCTGGGCGAGAACGTGCTGTCACGCTATCCCGGCGAACTCTCCGGAGGCATGGGCCAGCGGGTGATGATCGCCATTGCGCTGATCAACAACCCGCAGGTGCTGATTGCCGACGAACCGACCTCCGCGCTGGACGCCCGCCTGCGTAACCAGATCCTTGAGCTGCTGGTGCAGCAGAGCGAAGAACGCCAGATGGCGATGCTGTTAATCAGCCACGATTTGCCGCTCGTCGCGGAACACTGCGACCGCGTGCTGGTGATGTATCAGGGCGAAAAGGTCGATGAGATGGCGGCGAACCGGCTCCCGCAGGCGACGCATCCGTACACGCGAACCCTGTGGACCTGCCGTCCGAATGCCAGTACCTATGGCCAGTTGCTGCCGACGCTTGACCGCTCGCAGCCTTAGAAGGAGACCGATAATGACGCTCGTTGAAGTTAAGGATCTCCAGGTGAGCTTCGGGGAGAAAACGGCGGTGTCCGCCGCCAGCTTTGCCATCGAAAAAGGCGAAACCTTCAGCCTGATCGGTGAATCCGGCTGCGGGAAATCGACTATTCTGCGCGTGCTGGCGGGGCTGCAGCGCGAGTGGAACGGCCGCATTTCGATCCTGGGAGACGCGCTACGGCCAGGACGGCGTTTTGAAGGCGAGCTTCGCCGCAACGTGCAGATGGTGTTTCAGGATCCGTGGGCGTCGCTGCACCCAAACCACACCATTGCGCGCACCCTGTCGGAGCCGTTAAACATTCGCGGCGAAACCCAGGTTGCCGAAAAGGTGGCGGATGCGCTACAGCAGGTAGGGCTTTCAGCCGACGCGGGTAAACGTTATCCGCACCAGCTTTCCGGCGGCCAGCGCCAGCGTGTGGCCATTGCCCGCGCGCTGCTGCTGCGGCCTCAGCTTCTGCTGCTGGACGAGCCGACTTCGGCGCTGGATATGTCGGTGCAGGCGGAAATTCTCAATCTTTTGAACCGCCTGAAAGCCGAGCACGGCATGACCTATCTGCTGGTGAGCCATGATGCGGACGTGATTGCCCATATGTCCGACCGGGCAGCGTTTATGGCGCACGGGGAGATCCAGCGGGTGTTTGACCGGGAGGCGATGTTGCGGGGCGAGCACAGGATGGGTTAAGTGCGCGCGGCGGTTCCCGGTGGCGCTGCGCTTACCGGGCCTACGTTTCGTATCGCGTTGAGTGTTTTTCGTAGGCCGGGTAAGGCATCGCCGCCACCCGGCAAACAATTACTTCAGCAGCTTCACCGTGGCATCGATGTCGATTTCATCTTCGGTGAAGATCAGCGTCGTGTTCTGGAAGGTGGTGATCGCCAGCTTCTTCACCGTGCGCATTTCGCCCGGCTTTTTCTCGGATTTCGGCTTGATGCTGTTCATCAGCAGCCCTACCGACAGCACCGCGTTCTCTTTATCGATTTTGGTCTCAACGGGCTCGTCTTCGCTGAACACAACGAAGGATTTGATCGAGGTGAGCTTTACGCGCTCGCCTGCGATATAGAGATGTTTGCTTTCGGGGATCACCTTCACCGCGTACGCGGAAAGGCCTTTGCTGTTGGTGGTTGGCTCGAAGGTCACCGCGGCATCTTTCTTAATCAGATCGGGGTTGGCGACCTTAATCACATGAAAATAGCGGTTGTCGCCGTTTTCATCTTTGATAAATCCAAAGCCTTTATCTTTAAACCACGTTGTGATTGTACCGTTCATCGCTGTTACCGCCTGTCAGATCGTAATGACTAAAGTTTTGCAGCGCGCAGTGTAATGCACAATGGCGGAGGAGACAAAAAAAAGCCCCTGCACGGGGGCAGGGGAAAACTCATGTCAGAGCTTATTAGAATTTAGTTGAACACCATCCCACCATCGATGAGGAGAGACTGTCCGGTCATATAGTCAGAGTCTGGCCCCGCAAGATATGAAACGCAGGCGGCAACATCTTCCGGTTCGGACAGGCGGCCAAGCGTAATGCGTTTGGCAAAGGTCTCGGTGCCGTAGCCGAGCGGTTTACCCGCCGCCTCGGAGACCTGACGGTCGATCTCCGCCCACATCGGCGTTTTGACGATGCCCGGGCAGTAGGCGTTAACGGTGATCCCCAGCGGCGCAAGATCCCGCGCGGCGGTCTGGGTTAAGCCGCGAACCGCGAACTTGCTGGAACTGTAGACCGCCAGCTCCGGGTTGCCGGTGTGGCCCGCCTGGGAGCAGGCGTTGATGATCTTGCCGCCGTGCCCCTCTTTGCGGAACGCGTCAATCGCGGCCTGGATCCCCCAGATCACCCCTTTCACATTGATGTTGTAGACCTTGTCGACAATCTCCGGCGTGATGGATTCGATCGGCGTGGACGGCGCCACCCCGGCGTTATTGACGATAACGTTGAAGCCGCCCAGTTCGGTGCGGGCTTTCTCCACAGCCGCAAACACCTGCTCGCGGTCAGAGACGTCCACCTTGACGGCGACGGCCTTCCCGCCGCTGCGGATGATTTCATCGGCAACCGCTTTCGCCGTCTCTTCGTTGTAATCGGCGATAGCGACGGCAAAACCATCCTTCACCAGACGAAGCGCGATCGCTTTGCCAATCCCCTGGCCTGAGCCGGTTACGAGAGCCACTTTTTGCATTTCTCTGTCCTTATATTGATTCACAAAATCTGGCTGAGATGGAGCTGGCCCATCAGCAGCGGGTTATCGCTGTAGTCGACGGGAATGGCCACCACGGCCGGGCCATCGACATCCATTGCGGCACGCAGCGTCGGTTCGAGCGCGTCGGCGCTCTCGACGGCGAAGCCCTTAGCGCCGAACGCGTCGGCATAGGCTTTGAAATCGACCGGGCCGAACTCGACGCCGGAAAGACGCTGGTATTTTTTCTCTTCCTGAATGGCAACCATGTTGTAGGCGTTATCCACCCAGATGATATGCAGCACGTTGGCGTTGAGGCGCACGGCGGTTTCCAGCTCCATGCTCGACTGCAAAAAGCCCCCGTCCCCGGAGACCGACACCACTTTGCGGCCCGGGTTGACCAGCCACGCGCCAATCGCCCACGGCAGCGCCACGCCCATGGTCTGCTGACCGTTGGAGATCATCACCTGACGCGCGCGGAAGCTGTAGAGGTAGCGGGCGATCCAGATGTGGAAGCTGCCCATATCGACGGTAAGCGTCACGTCGTTATTCACGATGTCCTGCATGGCGCGCACGATGCGCAGCGGATGCAGGGCAAACTGGTTAAGCGATGCGCCGCGGCGGTCGAGAAGGTCCCGCTGATGCTGGCGATCGACCAGAATTTCGGAGGCCCGCTGGCTTAGCTCAAGCTTGTGGTCGATACGGTTAGCGAGCAGGTTCAGCGTTTCGGCGATGTCCCCCACCAGCTCCAGATCCGGCACGTAGTTACGCTCTTCATAGGCGGGCAGCACATCAATGTGCACCAGCGTGGCGTCGCCGCTGTTCCACATGGACGGCTCGTATTCCACCGGGCTGTAGCCGATGCAGATAATCAGATCCGCCAGATGGAGCAGCCGGTCACCCGCCTGGTTATTGAACAGGCCGACGCGCCCGGCGAAGCGGGTGAAGTGTTCCTGGTTCACCGCCCCGGCGGCCTGATAGGTGCTGGTGACCGGAATGCGGCTTTTCTCCAGCAGCTTGCGCAGCGCGTCGCTGTTGGCCGGCTGGCTCGCCATCAGCCCCAGCAGGATGACCGGGTTTTTGGCCTTTTCGATAAGCTTCGCCACGTCTTTAATGGCGGATTCCGGTGCCGGCCCCATCAGCGCGGGACCGCTGGCAGGCAAAATGGCGCCCGTCGCGGGCTGGTCGACAATATCCTGCGGCAGGCTGACGAACGCGCCCCCCGGCCTGCCGTGCTCGGCGGCGCGAAACGCGTTGGACACCACCTCGGCAATCGCGTCCGGGGAGTTCACTTCCACGGCGTATTTCGTCACCGGGCTGAACATCGCGACGGTGTCCATGCTCTGATGCACCAGCTTCGCTTTGTCTGCCCGCTTCACCGCCCCACCCAGCGCTACCACCGGGTCGCCTTCGCTGTTGGCGGTGGCAATACCGGTGATCAGGTTTGAACAGCCCGGTCCGGAGGTGACCAGCGCCACCCCGGCTTTGCCGGTCAGACGCCCCACTGCCGCCGCCATAAACGCCGCGTTGGCCTCGTGGCGTACGGGAATGATCTCAATGGAGGAGTCCAGCAGGGAGTCAAAGACCTTGTCGATTTTTGCGCCCGGGATCCCGAACACCTGCTTAACGCCCTGCGCTTCCAGCTGGCCGACAACCATATCTGCGCCGTGCGCCCACTGACGTGACTGTTTCTCACTGTTCACGGTAGTTCTCCTGTTAGTTTTCGACGGCGCGGATAGCCGCATCAAGGTTGCTGGGATGAAGGTTGGCCTGTAAAAATGCGCTGTCGGCGGGCAGGTCGATCATCAGCTTGTGAATTTCACCGAAGGTGAGCACGCCGCTCTCCAGTTGGTAATCGAGCAGATGGCCGCCGCCCTGTCGGTCGTCGGTGATGAAATGCTCGTGATAGCCCGCCACGTTGATACCCTGCATGTGCTGCGGGGTGCGGAACCCGACCAGCACGCCCTCGCGCTGGTTAAAGCGGAACACCGGCTGGTCGTCCAGCACGTCGGTCATCGCCCGGTACGGCGGCGTCTGGCGCGGTACGGTGCGGGTGTGCGCGTGGCGGAAATTGCCGTCGATGCGCAGCGCGCAGAACAGGTTGTCGGAGGGGATTTGCTGGTCGATCACGTCGTGGATCTGCTGACGGCTGACCGGCTCGTCGAAGGTTTTGCGGTACTGCGGCTGGAACCAGGTCATCACCGCGAACGGCGTCTTTTGCTCCGGCTTCGCGGCGCGGGCGCTGCCGTCGGCGCGCAGCTGGTACACCTGGCTGCTGAAGGCAATCATTTCGCCGTCCAGCTCGTTAAAGGTGCCGAGGCCAAAATCGCCGTGTGCCAGCAGGTCGGCGATGGTGGTCTCCCCTTCGTAGACGCCGCTTAGCAGGGCGCTCATTAGCGATGTCTGATAGATCACGCTGTCAGGATGTTGAGCCGAGAACCCGCGCAGGGTCTCGCATAAACTCGCCTCACAGTCGCATGCAGATGAATGCATCATCATGCTCGTCCTCTTCAACTTTATTTATAAAGGTTAAATAAATGTTGACCCGATTCAGCAGAGAGTTCCAATATAGAAACCATGCTGGTTTGAGACGTTTTTGATATGGAACTTCGTTATCTGCGCTATTTTGTCGCGGTAGCACGCGAGCGACACTTCACCAGGGCGGCCAACGCGCTGGGTATTTCACAGCCTCCTCTGAGCCAGCAGATCAAACGGCTTGAGGAGGAAGTGGGCACGCCGCTGTTCAGACGCCTGACGCGGGGCGTGGAGCTGACCGAGGCGGGAGAAGCGTTCTATGAGGATGCCTGCAAGATCCTGGCGCTGAGCGACGCCGCGCTGGAGAAAGCCCGCGGTATTGCGCGCGGGCTGAACGGCAATCTGTCGATTGGCATCACCAGCTCCGATGCTTTTCATCCCAAAATTTTCGCGCTGATCCGCCAGTTTCAGGTGCAGAACATGGCGGTGCAGGTTCACCAGGTGGAAGCCAATATGTCGTCGCTGACGACGATGCTGGCGGAGGGTGAACTGGATATTGCCTTCGTGCGCCTGCCGTGCGAGAGCAGCAAGGTGTTTGAGTTAAAAATCCTTGACCGGGAGCCGATGGTGGTGGCGCTGCATCGCGATCATCCGCTGGCGGCGTGCGATTCGCTGGCGTTAGAACAACTGCGGGATACGCCGGTGGTGCTGTTCCCGCAGGAGGTCGCGCCGGGCCTGTTTGATCGCGTTTACGGCTGCTGCGAGCGGGCCGGGATTGACGTGCAGCGCGCGCTACAGTCGTCGCAGCTTTCATCCTCCCTGAGCATGGTTTCCGCGGGCGGTGGCTTCGCGCTGGTGCCGAAATCGATGGCGGCCATTTCTCCGCCGAATGTGACCTACCACGCGCTGAGTTCACCGGCGCTCTATACCGATATCGCGCTCTGCTGGCGGCGCTTTGAACGTTCGCGGACGGTGAAGCGGTTTCTGGCAATGATGAGCGAGGGGTAGCGGCCAGTTTGGTTGGTGGTTTTTGTAGGCCGGGTAAGGCGTAGCCGCCACCCGGCAATGCCGTTCTGGAAGCCGCCTCGCAAACCTGCAAGCAACCTTATGTAATCCAGGGTTATCTCTTTTCATCCCTTCTTCGCGGACGTAAAGTGCCTGCGTTGCGGCACATCCGTAACCGGGCGTAGGAACCCGTTAGCATAAAGCGATATTTTTTGTCGCGACAGCGCATATCCCGTTAGAATCACGGTGGCGCTGACGGAGCAGTCGAAAGGCTGGCCGTTTTTCTTTATGCACGGTATTCCTACCTCCGTCAGCGCTACCCCCTCTGAGCGTAGGAACTCATCGGGCGGTTAATATTTTTTGCATAAAGAGGATGCCTTATGGCTACTATCCCTGGATTTACTTACGCGCTTACTGAAGAAAGCGCTGTTTATCACCTTCTCCACCTGCAACTTCCCGATTCTGCGGATCTCTTCGAGCTGGCCGATGCCTGCACCGCGTATGTTAGCGTGCTGGTGGAAACTGACGACGCGGTGACGTTTGCCACGCTCTGCAAGCGATTGCTGGCTGTGCTGAAGCGGCTGCGTGAGTGCTGCGATGCCGAACTGCCTTCGTATCTGGTTGAACAATTGATCGCAGGGGAAAAGATTACCTCCTGCGTGCCGGACTGCTGGCAGGAGACGACGCTGCAAGTGGACTATGCCGTGGCGTTAACGCTGGCGGTGATGGACGGGACACTGCCTGCGAGCGTGGCGAAAGAACTCGTCGGGCTACTGCATGATATGGTTTGGCTGTTAGCGGAGTATGTGAAGGAGCCGTATATAACGGCGCACTGAGGCGGGTGATTGGGGCCGGGGTTCTGCTGGATAAAAAGCGGGATTTCGGCCTTATGCAAAATGCAACGGTGTTTGTTGAATGTTCATTAGGAGCGAGGAGCAGACATTAGAAGCTATCATCTATAGTCGAAGTGCTACAGAAGATCATAAATTGTACACTTTGTTCTCAACATCCCATTATTGCTTTATGATCAATTGTAATTTTTTATGATGGAATCAAACGGATGAATCAGAAAGCATGGTCTTTTAAAGCAGTAGGTAATGATGATCTCCGTTACTTTGGGAATAATGGTTATCACGATGACTCAACTAGTTTTTACCAATATGACAATTTTGTACCAAACCATAAGCAAGTCAAAAAAGGAGATATTGTCATAATAACTGATAGGAATAACGTTCTGGGTATATCAGTTATAGATAATTTATCATCTTCCCCATATTTAAAAGCTCGTAACCGATGCCCATATGAGAATTGCACACCAGCAAAATTGACCCTTCGAAAATCAAGAAACCCAAAGTGGCGATGTAGCAATAATCATGAATTTGAGCAGCCCAAAGTAGAAAACGTGCCGGCACTCAAATTTAAAGCTGAGTATAAGCAAAACTATATACCCATTAACTCTATCTCCATGATGGATCTAATATCTCATACCCCGCGTTACAACGTTCAAAGTTCAATTCAAGAAATTGATTTTGAATGGGCAAGTAGCCTATTTATTAGCCACCATCAGCTGAAGCCTTCTGAAGCTGACATTGATCATACTCCTCTCGATGCAGATGATCAGCGTAAGGCGGTTTTACGGCAAATTAAGCAAAGGCGTGGGCAAAAAACTTTCCGTGACACTTTGTTATCTCAAGAAGCTAAATGTGCAGTTAGTGGCTGTGAAATCATTGATATCCTCGAAGCGGCACATATCACTGCATACAAAAACGATACACATAATCATATAAGCAATGGAGTTTTATTGCGTTGTGATATGCATACCCTTTACGATCTAGACCTATTTGCAATCGAACCGGATTCATTGATAATTTACTTCTCTCCACAGATCAAAGACAAAGAGTACGTAAGATATCATGGTAAAAAGCTGCATGTAACGTATAAAGTTAACCACGGTGCACTTGTCGAAAGATGGAAAAGGTTTACTAAAAAATATAATTTGGATGAAGTTAACTCGCTAAATCTTATCATGCATAGTTAATCAATACTCTCAATAAAGCTTAGAATTAATTTAGCGATTAACATGTTTATAGTCCACTCTTAACCAAGAGTGGACGTGATTTAATTTTATCAATTCCGCTAGGAGCGAGGAAGGGAGGTAGGTGAATTAAGTGCATGAACCGTCATCATGTTTATCACTCCAATATTGCCGATGATTTAGCAAATGAGTGATTAACGGCCAATCTTTCTTATTTTTTGGTAACCTTAGGTTTCTACCATCTAACTCTGCATATTCTGTCCCAGCTAGCTGTTCAGATATCCTTATTTTCAGTTCGACATCAATCCAGAGCAAACCACGATCAAATAAAGTATGAATATCTGTTTTCAATAGTAAACCATGCTGGGCGCGGGTATGCCAGGAACCGGCATAAGGTATTATATGAGCAGCCTCTAGTAACACCTGGATAGAACAACCTGTTACCGCACATCTGCCGTCATAAGCTTCGATGAGTTTTCGTCTAAATACGGGTTGCCCTTCCCGAACAATAACTTCACGTAGAGCTTTTAGACGGATGTCACCTCCATCCTCCGGGGATTCCGTGAATAATTCATCCCTTGCTTCAAGTACTAACCGATCATATGGCCTTGGGATAGCAATTTGAACTGGCGTTCTCCCATCGTCGCCAATATCCCATATACCGTGCAGTTCTTGAACATACAGTTCATACCGTGTATTTCGTAGGTTTCCTGTACGAAACAACACGTCGTATGGGTTGCCCTGGTCAGTACGAGCGCTTTTACGGCTACCAAGATATCGATACCGTGAATTGCTATTAACAGTTAATGCATCCAGTTGTATGCGAATCTCGCTTTCTTTCAGGGTGGCGTTGCTGTTACGGATCCACTTAACAATATTTGCAGCAGAGGCGGAACCGAGTTGTGTAACGGCATACCATACACGTAGGTATTGTGGATAATGCATTTCTTCAGGGATGATACCTGGCTCACTAGCAACATATGTTGAGAAATTATGATGACGCATCCACTCTCCCCATTGGCGAGAATGTGTACTAATACCTATACGATGTGGTTCGCGTTTACCAATTTCGTCATTAAATTCCTGTCGGGAGGGGGCTCGGCCTAGTTTATCATAAAGTTCATCACAACACTCCCATACAGCCCGTACCAACGGCCCTTGTGGATATCCATCTTTGCGCAGATTCATAAGTATTCTCCGTCAACGAGCTTATCCTGAGATGAGTGATATGCAACTCTGGCATAAAATGCGCCATAATTCATCAGGCTTTTATGAGCGATAAGCGGAAGTTCGCAGTCTTGCCGCTGTATCCTGTTCGAATAGCCAATCACTAGTGTAGTGGTTTAAATCGACGAGGTACTCGCGACAAGAGATTTCTTGTTTGTCAGTAATGCTATTGTTCTTTATCAGGGAGGTGATGAGTGGAAGATATACTTTTTGTGATGAGCTGGATTAAGGATCATCATGTGGTGTCATTAACTTTTGGAGTCTTATCTGCAATTTTATGGATTAAATCTGCCACAGCAAAAGTAGAGCTAGGCAAAAAAATTGTCATGGTCACATATGAAGAGCCCGAACTTAATGTAAACCTCCATGATTTCTTCGCCACTGCGCGGCTTCAATCTAAGTACAATTCATTTGCGGCATTGTCTGCGGCTGCAACAGCGCTATCCCAGATTCTTGGTTTGTAATGCAGGCCTGCCCCCATTGATTAATATCCAGTGGTATTGGCCCTGTCCGCTCCTGGCACGGAGCGGACAGGGTAACTGGGTTGGAGGTCCGCTCTGAGCGATCTGCGGACACTACTAACAGCGTTCTGTGTGAATCAACGCGGAGCAGGTCAAGGCAAGAAGTCTCTGGTAAGTCGGGTCCTTAACGGAAAGCGCACGCTAACGCTGGATCATATGCGCGCGCTGGCGAAGCGTTTTGGCGTGCCGGTGGGTGCATTTATGGGGAATTGATTTGGATGGAATTCTACTAGGTATTAAGAAAAAAGTGACGCAGCCATCCTATTTGACGTTAAACGTTGGCTCAACATTTGCGCCATCTGCTCGAAATGGCTCGCCTACATTATCAGAGTAGTAACGAGGATAAATATATAGCGGCTATAACCTTACGGTAATGCAACGTGCTTGTCGGTCACCTACCGCGGCGCACAGTTCAGGTCGGTGTTGAACCAGTAAATGTTACAGCTGTTCTGGTCACCAAGATGTTCCCCTGCGCCAGCGGGATCCAGGTTTCATTCAGGTCGTAAATGTAAGTACGACATAGGCCAGCATCCTGCAGCAGGCGGTAATCCTGCCACAGGAATGGGTCTAACCGATCGGATAGACATAATTAAATTTTATAAAAATGCTGTTTCGCCACTACCAATTTTCTTCACTTCAAGCCCTTTAAATTTGATGCCAATCCCATGTTCCTCATCTAAGTTGGTCGAGAACATGAACCCAAATTCATTGTCCTCATCTGGGGATAGATAAACTTTCAGCAAAATCAAGTCTTTTGCATCCGCACCATAAATACGCTTGCTATATGCTTGGGTTTCAGTTGCGATTTTCTCGAAAAAATCTTTCTGTTTCTTAATAAGAAAATCGATGTCTTTTTTCATTTTTTCATCGACCGAATCAGATTCAAGGTTTATGCACTGGACGAGAGAAGGACCAAATACCGATAATACTAAATCTACTGAAATACCTTCATCGTCTTCATAAAAATCCAGTTCAAGTGACATTGCGCCCCCTATTTTATTTGCAACTCAATGAGTTGGCTGTTTTCTTAGTTTCAAAAGACTCGTACTTAACCCCGTGATATTTTCAAATTGACCTATAGAACCTCAATGCGAGAAAGACACAACGAAGTACAGTAATTTTTTCTCTAATGAAACATTAACCATCAGGGGATAAAAAAAGAGCCGGTAAGGATTATTTCCCAACCGACCATTTACAATACATAAGTTACTTTCTTGAGAACGGGAAAAGACATTCCCTAAAAGAAGCTTCCTTCACTTCACTTTGAAATTCTCGACCATTTTCAAGTTCTAATTTATCTAATTTAGCCAAAACAAACCTTTCGTTCTCAGCATGACCTTTATTATAAAAATCAATAGATTGCTGCCCTAAATCATCAATCTCTATTAGTTTAGAAAAAATAGAGTTAATCAGAGGACTACCTGCATACATTACAGACTCGGTTTCCTCACATGAAAATTTTAAATACATTATCGCTTTTTTTAAGGCGACTACTTCACTTTGACTTAAAGTCAATTTTTTTTCTCGGTTATCAGCCACATCTACCTCCTCTAGACTTTATTTGTTCCTGATTCATCTTCAGTCGTTGCTCATAAGGTAAATGGGATACAATATCATAAGGATTTTTACCTGCATGAAGTACCTCACCTAATTTCAACCGGCCTGAATGAATGTATTCTAATTCGGAACTCTGGATAATGTTACCCATTTGGGAATTATCAGCTTTGAATATAATTGAATAGTCGCCACGTCCTGCATGTAATGGATCGTTAATGAAAATATCTCTCATTGCATCCTGAGGTGACATTAATATATCAGTAACATAAACCTTACCTTTTGAGTTAGGTTCAATAACTCCGGTATTCATGATGCGATCTAAGCCAGCCTTATCCGTATAATGGATAAATACATCTTCCCCGCTTAAGCCCCAAGGATCGATCCAAGATAGCGGATTCGGCGCATACTGATAAAGGTTCCACCCACCATTCAGCCCAATCGGATCCTGCACAATAAACCGCCCGACCTGCGGGTCGTAGTAGCGTAACAGGTTATAATGCAGCCCCGTTTCACCGTCAGCGTACTGCCCGGCATAGCGAAGCGGCTGGTGTGCCATCGCCGTGCGATTCACAACCCGTGAGAACCCTTCGCTCTGATGGCGCACCTCGCCAAAGCTGCCGTACTGGCCGCTCCAGCGCACCGCGCCGCGCTCGTCGGTCACTTCAAGCGGCGCACCGTTCAGATCGGTGTTGAACCAGTAAATCTCACCGCTGCTCTGATCACGAAGATGATCCACCCGCGCCAGCGGGCTCCAGGCTTCATTCGGGTCATATACATAGGTGCTGCACAACCCGGTCTCCTGCTGCTCCTGCAACAGGCGGTAGCCCTGCCACAGGAAGCGGGTGTCGGTGGTGCCGTGCGTCGTGGTAACGATTTTGCGCGTGCGGCGGCCCAGCGCGTCGTAGTGATAGCGCGCCTCAAACCTCCCTTCCGGTCCGGTTCCCCGGGCGGACACCAGACGGTTCTCGGCGTCATAGGCATAATGCTGTTCATACAGCCCGTTGCGGCGGCTGACCAGGTTGCCCCAGTGGTCGTATTTCATAAACAGCGCCTGCCAGTGGTGCAGGCGGTTATCCGTGACCGCTACCGCATCGTCACTGGCGGCGAGGTTATCCGCGGCGTCGTAGCTGAACTGCGCGCGGCTGTGCCCCTGTCGGGCCTCGTAGTGCTTCAGCAGGCGCCCCTCGGCGTCGTAGCCGTAGTCAACTTCACCGCGCAGGGTGTCGCTGACGCCGGAAAGCTCACCGCGCGCGGTGTAGCGATACAGGCGTTCAAGTATCGCCTGCTCCGGCAGGATCACGTCCGTGCTCAGCTCGCTGCGCTGAAGGGTGCGTCTGCCGAGGCTGTCATACTGGCGGAGCTGCTCGCGCGCGCCCTGGGTGCGGCGCACTTCCCGGTGCAGGCGGTCGCGGGTGAACTCGGTCACCAGCTGCTGCCCGAAGCGGATGGCGCTGACGTGGCCGGAGCCGTAGTGCAGCCAGGCCAGCTTTTGCTCGCCGGGCAGCGTCAGGCCGGTCAGGTTGCTCAGGGCATCCCATTCATAGCTTACCTCACCGTTAATACCGGACTCGCTCAGCACGCGCCCGGCGGCGTCGTGGCGGTAAGCGATCTCATCGCTTTCGATACCCAGGGCAACGCCTTCAGCGGTTGGCGTGCGGCGGATGCGGATGATCTGGCCGCTCAGGTCGCGGAAGTAGCGGTACTCCGCGTGGCGCTGAGTGCGCCCGATCAGCAGCCCGCTGTCGTCATAGCTGAACTGCTGGACGCGACGGGCGATACCGCCGTCGGCGGCAGGCCTGCCGTTTTCTTCGAGCGCGCAGAGGAACCCTCGCGCGTCCCATTCCATATGGCGCACGGTCTCGTCCGGGCGCGTTTCGCTGAGCGGGCGGCCCACGGCGTCGTAGGTGAAGCGGTATTCCGCCCCGTTGCCGTTATCGAGTCGCAGAAGGTTACCGCGCGGGTCGTAGCGCCACTGGCGCACGCGGCCAATACGGTCAGTAAGGCTGACCGGGAGGCCGAGCGCGTTATAGGTCCAGCTCACCTCGCTTTCCAGCGGGTCGCGCCAGCCCGTGAGCTGGCCGCGTTCGTTCCACACCAGCGACTCGCGGCTGCCGTCCGGGTGGATCACGGCGCTCAGCAGCCCGGCGTTGTTCCACTCCCGGCGCGTGATGTTCCCTTCCGCATCCTCGCTGGTAATCAGCTGCCCGAAGCGGTCGTAGGTGAAGCGGGTCACGCTGCCGGAGCAGTCGGTGCGCTGCGTCAGCAGCCCCTGGTGGTTCCAGACCAGGCGCACCACGCCGCCCGTGGCGTCGGTGATGCTCTCCGGCAGGTTTTCTTCATCATCGGGATAGCGATACGCGGTGGCGCTACCGGCCGGATCCGTCTCCGAGAGCAGGCGACCGCGAAGGTCGTACCTGGCCTGCGATGAGGTGCCGTCCGGGTACACCGTGCGGGTGATGCGGTCGGTCAGACGATACCAGTGATACTCCGTGCGACGGCCCGCCGGGTCCGTCTCGCTGGTCATGCGGCCGTATTTGTCCCACGTGCTGCGGCGCATCGCCCCGCCGGGCAGGATGACGTCGCAGAGCTCGCCGTCGCGGTAGACAAAGGTCGTCTGGCGACCGTCGTAATCCGTGAAGCGCGCGACGTTGTCATCGTCATCCACCAGCCAGTGCGCCTGCGCGCCGTCTTCGCGGGTCGCACGGCGGGTGCCGTTATCAAAATCGTATTCGAACGTCAGCTGTTCGCCGCCGCTGTGGCGGAAGCCGACCACGCGCGGCAGGCCGTCAATCTCCCGCCAGCGGTATTCGCTCAGCAGGCCGTTGGCATCCTCATGGGCACTCATCAGCCCGTCCTGCCAGCGGAAGCGTCGGCGCACGCTACCGCCCCGGCCGGTCACACTGACCAGCTGGCGCTGTTCATCATAAGCGTAACTGACCAGGCAGATCTCGTCATCCAGCCAGGCGCCGACGAGCCTGTCGCGGTCGTAGCGGCAGACCACGCGCTGGCCCGCGCTGTCGGTCAGGGCATGCAGGGTATTATCCGCATTCCACTCGAAGAGGATAGCGTTGCCGCAGGGTTCAGAGATGCGCTGAAGCAGCGACGGAGCATCATCCCGCAGCGGCGCATAGTGCCAGCGCTCGCCGCTGACGTCATACACCGACCAGCTGTCGTCCTGGTGGTGTTCAAGCCAGTTCTTTTCGCTTTCACAGTAGGTGCGCATCCCTTTCGGGACCTTCGGGAAGGCGACGTAATCGCCGGACGGCGCGCGCCACACCAGGCCGTCCTGATAAGGCTCCAGGCGGCTTTCCCAGAACAGGCTCCATCCGCGGCCCAGCACGCTGTCGCCGGGGTTGCCGCTGCGCCAGTAGCGCTGCCAGCGCACAGGAAGACGGGAAGGCAGGATGAAGTCCAGCTCATCATCCCCGCTGAGAAACTTCTGTCCGCTGACGATATCCACCGGGCGGGCGATGATCCCCGCGGCGGCCACGCCGGTCATCAGCGTGCCGGCGCGGCAGGCGATACGGGCCAGCTTGTTGATCCCGGGAATTTTCCCCAGCAGCTTAGAGAGCGCCCCGACTTTGCCGGCGGCACCGCCCCACCCGCCAATCAGCCCGGCGAACAGCAGGGTAAGATCGGAGACTTTATACAGCCACTCGGGGACTTCAGACTGAATGGGCAGGGTTTGCTGCGGATCGCCGCCGATAATGACGTTGTCCGAACCGGTCATCACCTTGGCGTCGCAGGTGGTGCGATCCCCGATGCGGGCCGCAGGCAGGCCGTTAATGGAAACACGCGAGGAGCCTTCGGCCATCTGCTGCGAGCCGTCGTCAGAGCACTTTACCGCGCTGTCCGTGGCCATGGCGGCGGGTTTACCGTTGATAAACACATTGGGCGAGCCGGAGGTGATGACGCCTTTCTTCGTCATGCTGGATGCCCCGGCGTCCGCGATGCTGTCCCGGGCGGCGGTCGCCAGCTCCCCGGTGTAGTACCCCACGGCCAGGCTGGCGCCGACGAGCAGGACGCCCACGCCAAGGCAGGATGCGCCGAGTCCGGCAATAAACATGGCCCCCGCCAGAATGCCCCCGGCGGCGGCAATCAGGCCACCGACAATCGTTCCGGCAATCATCCCGGCCAGCGCACCGGAGTGGCCGATATCATCACCTACGCGTGCAGCTTCAAACATAACAACGGTCCCTGGTGTTAATGGTGGAAGCGGAAGCTCCTGAGAAGATCGCCAAACAGCGCGCCGTCGGCATCGCCCGGCGCGCGAGTGCAGGTCATGGTGAACACCAGAATTTTATCGTTCTTGACGTTAAATACGGCCTGCTGCTGCCAGATGCGTTTCCCGTCGCGCAGGTAGCTTGCATGGACGGTTTCACCCTGCAAAAGGCCGTCGCCCAGCGTCGCGGCGCTGCGCTCATCCTGCTTCCAGCCCTTGATGTGTTTTGCCATCAGGGCGAGCTGGCGATCGATATACGCGGCAAGCGCTTCGCCGGGGTTGAGGGCATCGCGGGAGATATTGAACGCTGGCGCATCCGCAGCGGGCGGCGCGAATACGTTGACGGTACGATCCTGATAACCTTCAGGAAAAGCGATCAGTCCTTCACTGAAAAGGCACTGCGAAGTTGGTTCTGACATTGAGCGGGTCCCACCACATTTTTTCAGAAGCGGTAAGTTTCGCATATGTGTTTAAGGCTGACTATCCCCAGATTATTGCTCCGCGGACACCCTCGCCGAACGGAAAAACAGCGGCCGTTAGCCCGGCCCCTCGCTCCCCGTCGCCAGCAGCGGCACCACCACGTCGCTGATGGGCACCGCAATCCCGTGCCTGCGGCCGTAGCGCTGGATAACGCCGTTGCGGATATCCCACTCCATCGGGCGATCCGCCTGACGGTCAGCGAGAATCGACGTACCCAGGTTCTCAGGCGCTTGCTGGAAGTTCGCCAGGATCTCCTGCGCCACGTCATCGTTCAGCTTCGCCCCTTCAGCGCGGGCGACGGTCAGCCCTTCGCGCAGGTAGGCCAGCGCCAGCTCGCTGACATCCTCGCGCCTGAACATCCCGGCGCGGCGGTTGGCCAGCACCATCAGCCCGGCGACCGCGTTTTGCAGCAGCTTGCGCCAGGCGACGGTGGCGAAATCTTCCGAGAGCTCAACCGCGCAGCGCGTATCACGAAGCGCTTCGACCACCCGCTGCGCCTGGGGCAGGTCCGGCAGCGTCAGGCGCGGCTTCGCCCGGAGCCAGACGGAGGCATCCGGCTCGCGCTGCGCCGGGAACCAGACCACCGACGGCAGCACCGTTGCGCCACTGACCAATGGCTCAAGCTGCGCCTTCTGCTCTACGCCGTTTTGCAGCGCGCAGACCACGGTCTTTTCATCGCACAGCGCGCGCAGCCACCCGGCGCTGTCGGCATTTTGCGTCGTTTTTACCGCGATAAACACGAGGTCAACGGGGCGCGTGATGGCCGTCGGGTCGGTTAATACCGGACCAGGCACAACCGTTTCCCCCTCGTCGTAACGCAGGCGTAATTCCGGATGCGCGGTGCGTCCGCAGAGCAGCGGCGTGCGGCCCGCGTCATGCAACACCGCGGCAATAGTGGTCCCTATCGCACCGGGACCAATCAGCGCAATGGTTGGATGGTCAGACATGAGTCACTCCCCTTTTGCTAAGCCTGCTATCAGTTATACCACCCTGAGACGAGCGCGCCACACCCGTTGTCTATACTCAACATTAACAGACAACGGAGTGCGCCATGCCTTTACCTGATTTCAAATCCTCTGAACCGTTCACCCTCGGCATCGAACTCGAACTGCAGGTGGTTAACCCGCCGGGCTACGATCTGAGCCAGGACTCCTCTGCCCTCATCGCCGCCGTCAAAGACGACATCAAAGGCGGCGAAGTCAAACACGACATCACCGAAAGCATGCTCGAAATCGCCACCGGCGTGTGCCAGAACATTGACCAGGCGGCGGCGCAGTTCTCGGTGATGCAGCAGAGCATCCTGCGCGCGGCGGCGGAGCAGCACATCCAGATCTGCGGCGGCGGGACGCACCCGTTCCAGAAGTGGCAGCGTCAGGAGGTGTGCGACGACGAGCGCTATAACGTCACGCTGGAGCGCTTTGGCTACCTGATTTTGCAGGCAACGGTGTTCGGACAGCACGTGCACGTCGGCTGCCGGACCGGGGATGACGCCATTTACCTCCTGCATGGCCTGTCGCGCTTCGTGCCGCACTTTATCGCCCTGGCGGCCGCCTCGCCGTACATGCAGGGCACCGATACGAAGTTCTCCTCGTCGCGGCTCAACATCTTCTCCGGGTTCCCGGATAACGGCCAGATGCCGTGGGTTAACAGCTGGCAGGAGTTCGAAGGGCTGTTTCGCCGCCTGAGCGCTACCAGCATGATCGACAGCATTAAAGATCTGCACTGGGACATCCGCCCCAGCCCGCACTTTGGTACCGTCGAGGTACGGGTGATGGATACCCCGCTGACGCTCGGCCACGCGATTAACATCGCCGGACTGATTCAGGCGACGTCGCACTGGCTGCTGACCACGCGGCCGTATAAGCATCAGGAGCGGGATTTTCTGCTGTACCGCTTTAACCGTTTTCAGGCGTGTCGCTACGGGCTGGAGGGGGTTCTGACGGACGTGCATACCGGCGAGCACAAAACCGTGGCGGAGGATATCGCCTGGCTGCTGGAGCAGGTGGCGCCGTCGGCCGAGAAGCTCGGCGCAACGAGCGCCATCAAGGAAATTGCCCTGCTGTTAAAGCAGGGCAAGAGCGAGGCGCAGCGCATGCGGGACTTCATCGCCGACGGCGGCTCGCTGATTTCTCTGGTTCAGAAGCACTGCGAGCTGTGGGCGACGAGTCCGTAAGGCCGTGGCCCCACTCGCGCAGGCGCTGGAACAGCACGAACAGCGCGGGGATAAACACAATCCCTACCACGGTTGCCACCAGCATGCCGCTGAACACCGTGGTGCCAATGATGCGGCGGCTCTGAGCACCCGCCCCGGTCGCCAGCATCATCGGCAGGACGCCGATGATGAACGACACGGCGGTCATCATCACCGCGCGGAAGCGGCGCGATGCCCCTTCCCGCGCGGCATCGACAATCGCCATCCCGTCCATCCGCCGCGCGCGGGCGAACTCCACGATAAGAATCGCGTTTTTCGCCGCTAACGCGATCAGCAAGACCAGACCGATCTGCACGTACACGTCGTTGGCGTAGCCCGCCAGCCATAGCCACACCAGCGCCCCGCCGATGGCGAACAGCACCGAGAGCATCACGCTCGCCGGGAGCGTCCAGCTCTCGTACTGGGCGACGAGGAACAGCCACGCCATCACCACCGCCGCCAGCACAATCCATACCGCCTGGTTGCCGGTCTGCTGCTCCTGATACGACATGCCGCTCCAGGCGTAGTCGTACCCGGCAGGCAGGCTCTGCGCCAGAATTTCGCCCATCGCCGCCATCGCGGTGCTGCTGCTTACCCCTTCCGCTGCCGAACCGCTTACCGATACCGACGGGAACTGGTTGTACTGCTGAATAAATGGCGCGCCGACGGTCGGCGTGATGGTGACGAGGTTGCTCAGACGCACCCGTTCGCCGCTGTTGCTGCGCACGAACAGCTCGCTGATTTGCTCCGCGCGCTCGCGCCACTGCATCTCGTTCTGCATCACCACGTGGTAAACGCGGTTGTTGACGCTGAAATCCCCGGCGCGCGTGCCGCCGAAGGCGGTTTGCAGGCTGCTGAAGATGCGCGACACCGGCACGTCGAGCCGGGCCGCACGCTCGCGGTCAACGGTCAGCGTCAGCTGCGGCACGTTGCTGCTCCAGGTGGTGAACACGCGGCTCAGCTGCGGATGCTGGTTGGCTTTCGCCAGCACCTCACGCGTGACGCGCTCCAGCTCCGCCGGGCTCTGCCCCGCCTGCGCCTGAATGCGCAGGTCGAAGCCAGAGGCGTTGCCCAGCCCCGGCAGCGTCGGCGGCGCGAAGGTCATGATGGTCGCTTCCGGCAGGGCCAGCAGCTGGCGCTGAAGGGTGCCCATCACCTCGTCCAGCGGCGGGCGCTCGCTCCAGTCCTTCAGCATGATGGAGATAAACCCGCCGTTGGAGGCGCTGGTGCCGTTGAGGATGTTAAACCCGGAGACCTGAATGACGTCTTCCACCGCCGGGTTTTTAGCGATCAGCGCGCGCGCTGTGGTCATTACCGCTTCGGTGCGCTCCAGCGAGGCCGCCTCCGGCAGCTGGACGCTGGCGAAGAAGTAGCCCTGATCTTCCTGGGGCAGGAAGCCCTTTGGCATCGACATAAAGCTGAACGCCACCACCGCCGCCGCGCCTGCGGTGGCCAGCAGCGCCAGCCACGGACGTCGGTTGAACACGCTCACTATCCGGGTGTAAAGCGTGCGCGTGGCGTCCAGCCCACGGTTGAACCCACGGAAAATGGCGGCAGGCTTCGCCGGACGCGGGCGCAGCAGCATGGCACAGAGCGCGGGCGTCAGGGTCAGCGCCACCAGGCTTGAGAGCGTGACGGCGGTCGAAAGCGTCACCGCGAACTGGCGGTACAGCTCGCCCACAATTCCCGGCAGGAGCGCCACCGGCACAAACACCGCCAGCAGCACCAGCGTGGTAGCAATCACCGGCCCGGCAATCTGGCGCAGCGCCAGCGCGGTCGCCGCCGTGCGGCTCTGCCCTTCCGCCATCAGGGTTTCGACGCTTTCCACCACCACGATGGCATCATCCACCACCATGGTCAGCGCCAGAATAAGGGCGAACAGGCTCAGCGTGTTGGCGGAGTAGCCGAGCGCGTAGAGCATCGCAAAGGTGCCCACCAACGACACCGGAATGGCGAGGGCGACAATCAGCGTCGCGCGCCAGCTTTGCAGGAACAGGGAAACGACCACCACAACCGCCAGCATGGTCAGCGCCAGCGAGACGCCAATCTCTTTAATGGTGGCGGCAACGAAGGTAGTGGTGTCGAATTTTACCTCGTAGACCAGGTCGTCCGGGAAGCGCGTCGAGAGACGCTCCAGCTCCGCGCGCACCGCGTCGGCCACGCGCAGGGCGTTGGCGGACGGCGTTGGGTAGATGCCAAGGTAAGCAGAGTCATGCCCGTTCAGCTGGGCGCCCGAGCTGTAGCTGCGCGAACCGAGCTCGATGGTGGCGACGTCCTTCAGGCGCACCAGCTGGCCCATCTCACCCGCGCGGATGATAATGTCGGCAAACTCTTCGGCCTGGCTTAAGCGCCCCAGCCCGTTGATGGTCAGGGTCTGCTGCTGGCCGTTAAACACCGGCGGCGTGCCCACCTGACCCGCCGCGCCCTGTACGTTCTGCTCGCGCAGCGCCTGCGCCACGTCATCGGTGGTGACGTTCAGGGCGTTCATGCGGTCCGGACGCAGCCAGATGCGCATGCTGTAGTCGCGCGCGCCGAACATCTGCACCTGCCCAACGCCCGGCAGACGCGACAGCGCCTCGCGCACCTGAGTGCTGGCGTAGTTGCTGACGAACAGTGGCGTGTGGCTGTTATTCGGTGAGTAAAGACTTACCCCCATCATCAGGTTGGTGGCGCGCTTGTGCACCTGCACGCCGTTTTGCTGCGCCTCGGTGGGCAGCTGCGCCACGGCCTGCGCCACGCGGTTCTGCACGTCGATGGCGGCGAGATCCGGATCGGTGCCCGCCGCAAAGGTGATGTTCAGGCTGTAGGTGCCTTCGTCCGAACTGGTGGACTCCATATAGAGCATGTGATCCACGCCGTTCAGCTGGGTCTCCAGCGGCGTGGCGATGGCCTCCGCCACGTCAGCCGAGCTGGCGCCCGGCCAGCTGGCAGACACATTCACCACCGGCGGGGTGATCTGCGGGTACTGCTCCACCGGAATGATCCTCAGCGCGATGGCCCCCAGCAGGGTGATGACCAGCGCAATCACCATCGCGAAGCGCGGGCGTTTGATGAAAAACGTCAGCATGATGGCTCCTTAATTGAGTATCTGGACGGCAGCGCCGGGCTGCACGCGCTGCGCGCCGTCGGTAATCGCTCGCTCACCGGGCTTCACGCCGGAGGCAATCTGAAACTGCTGGCCGATCTGGCCGGCCACGTTTAGCGGGCGCCTTTCGGCTTTGCCGTCGGCGTTAACCACCCAGGCGAAGAACCCGTCGCCGTTCTGCTGGACCGCGGCGGCAGGCAGCGTCAGCACCGGCTGCTCGCTCGCCGGACGCAAATAGACATTCACGTTGCCGCCGGGCAGCAGCTGGTGGCGCGGGTTAGCAAACTCGGCGCGCAGCATCACGCTGGCGGTGCGCGGGTCGATCCGGTTGTCCACGGAGGTAAGTTCCCCGCCGACGCGCTGGCCGTTGCTGTCGATCAGCGCCTGCCAGGCCTGCTTCATGGCGCTGATATCCGCGTGCTGTCCGACTTTGGTGGCAAACGCCCCCTCTTCCAGCGCAAAGGCGATGCGGATGGGATCGAGCTGCACCACCTCCACCAGCACGCCGCTGGCAGGATTCACCAGGCTGCCCACGTGGAACTGGCTGTGGCCCACGCGACCGGCAATCGGCGAGGTGATGCGGGTGTAGTTCAGGGTGACGCTGCGGGTGTCGAGCCGGGCTTTCGCCTGCTCCAGCGCGGCGCTCGCCACATCGCGCTGCATGCGGGCATTATCCACGTCGTGACGGCTGATGGCGTTGCTGCTGCCCAGGCTTTCGAAGCGGGAAAGCTGCTGCTGCGCCTGACGCAGCGTGGCTTCAGCGCTTCTCACTTCAGCCTGCGCCAGACGCAGGGCAGCGCGCGGCTCGGCGTCGTCCAGCTCGAACAGCACGTCGCCTTTTTTCACGTATTGCCCGTCGCGGAAGTTGATTTTCGTTATCACGCCTTCCGTACGCGCGCGCAGCTCGACGGTGTGAATGGCTTCGATGCGGCCCGGGATCTGGCGCTCGGCGGCATGGGCGGTCTGCTCCACGGTGGCGACGCGAACGGGGATCGCGGCGGCGAAGACGGGTTGCAGGGTACTGACAAGAAGGGCGAACAGGAGTGGAAGTTTCATGGGAGTACCTCAGCGTTGTTTCTCCCCTCACCCCGGCCCTCTCCCCAAAGGGGCGAGGGTTAGGGTGAGGGGTAAGATTTTCGTTATGCAGCCTTACGGAACCTGCGGGTCAGTCGCTTCTCGATTTCGACGACGAAGAACATCACCCCAGCCACCGCCAGCGTCACGAACCAGTAGCGCAGCGGCAGCGCTTCGGTGCCGAACAGCATCTGCATAAACGGCAGGTAGATAATGGCCGCCTGGAGCAGGAACAGTACGCCCGTCACCAGCCAGATCCCTTTGTTCGCCAGCAGGCCGCGGTTGAGGGAGAACCCTTCGGTGTTGCGGCAGTTAATCATGTACACCCACTGGGCGCAGACCAGCATCTGCAGCAGCACGGTGCGGATGAACTCCGCGCTGTGCCCGCGCGGGGCCAGCCAGGCTTCAAGCGCAAAGGCGGCGATGGCAATCATGGTGCCGACGAAGGCCACGCGCCATACGGCGTAGGCATCCATCACGTGCTGCCCGGTCTGGCGCGGCGGGCGGCGCATGATGTTGCGCTCGGCGGCCTCAAAGGCCAGGCCGAAGGAGAGCGTGGCGGAGGTCGCCATGTTCATCCACAGAATCAGCACTGGCGTTAGCGGAATGATGTTCCCCGCCAGCAGCGCAATCACAATCAGCAGCCCCTGCGCCAGGTTGGTCGGCATGATGAACAGGATGGTTTTCTTCAGGTTGTCGTAAACGCGACGCCCCTCTTTCACCGCGCTGGCGATGGTGGCGAAGTTATCATCCGTCAGGACCATGTCCGCCGCCTCTTTGGTGACTTCCGTGCCCTTAATGCCCATCGCGATGCCGACGTCCGCCTGGCGCAGCGCCGGGGCATCGTTTACGCCGTCACCGGTCATGCCGACGATTTCACCTTTGTCCTGTAGCGCTTTCACCAGGCGCAGCTTATGCTCCGGGCTGGTACGGGCGAAGATGTCATACTTCACCGCCGCTTCCGCCAGCTCGGCGTCGTCCATTTTCTCCAGCTGATAGCCGGTGACCGCCTGCTCGCTGTTGCTGATCCCCAGCATCTGGCCGATGCTCATCGCCGTCTGCGGGTGATCGCCGGTGATCATCTTGACGCGGATCCCCGCCTGCTGGCAGGCGTTAATCGCATCAATCGCTTCCGGGCGCGGCGGATCCATCATTCCGGCAATGCCGAGGAAAATCAGGCCGTGGCTCAGGTCGTCGTGCGTTAACGCCTGCTCGCCGTTCGCCGGCTTGAACGCCGCGGCAACCATGCGCAGCCCCTGACGCGCATAGCGCTCCATCTCCGTTTCCCAGTACGCGCGGTTGAAGGCTTCCGCACCGTTGCGCGTCTGCTGCTGGTTGCACAGGGCGAAAATGACGTCCGGCGCGCCGGTAATCAAAATCTGCTCCTCACCACCAATCTGGTAGTGGGTGCTCATGTACTTGTACTGAGAATCGAACGGGATCTTGTTAACCAGCGTGGTCGCCACCGGCTCAAGGCTGGCCTTCGCCGCCAGCACCTTCAGCGCGCCCTCGGTCGGCCCACCGGTAATGCCCCACAGGCCGCGCTCGTCCTGAATCAGCTGGCTGTCGTTGCACAGGTCAACGGTGCGCAGGTACTGCTCCAGGACAGTGCCCGGCTGGATCTGCACCGGCTCGTCGCTGCCTTCCAGGTAGATATTGCCTACCGGCTCGTAGCTGTTACCGTCCACGCGGTAGCAGACGTCGGCGGTGATGATGGCTTTTACCGTCATCTCGTTCATGGTCAGGGTCCCGGTTTTATCCGAGCAGACCACGGTCATCGCGCCCAGCGTTTCAACCGTCGGCAGCTTGCGGATAATCGCCCGCTTGCGTGCCATCGCCTGTACGCCCAGGGAGAGGATGATGGAGATAATCGCCGGCAGACCTTCCGGTACGGAGGCGACCGCCAGGCTGATCAGGGAGAGCAGCAGCTCGCCCATCGGGATCTCGCGGAACATCAGGCTGAAGACGAACAGCGCGGCCATCATCGCCAGAATAATGACGAAGATGGCTTTACCGAGCTTGTCCATCTGCACCAGCAGCGGGGTACGGTGCTTTTCAATGCCCGCCATCATCTGGTTGATGTGGCCGAGTTCCGTATCCTTACCGGTCGCGGTGACCACGCCGACGCCGCCGCCCGCGCTCACGGTCGTTCCTGAGAAGACCATATTGGTGCGGTCGCCCAGCGGTAATTCGCCGCTCAGCGAATTCGTGTGTTTATCCACCACGGTGGACTCACCGGTCAGAATCGCCTCCTCCACGCGTAAATTATGCGCTTCGATTAAACGCATATCCGCCGGAATACGATCCCCCGCGCGCAATACAATAATATCGCCCGGAACTATTTCCGTCGTTGGTATGGTTTCATGGTTGCCGTTGCGAATAACGCGCGCCTCACTGGAAAGCATATTGCGAATACTCTTCAGCGATTTTTCTGCGTTGCTTTCCTGAATATGGCCAATTAGCGCATTGATGACCGCCACGCCCAAAATTACCAGCGTATCGACCCAGTGACCCATTACCGCCGTTAATACCGCGGCGGCCAGCAGAACGTAAATCAGCACATCGTTAAAATGGGCCAAAAAACGCAGCCAGGCGGGTTTACCTTTTTTCTCCGGCAGCGCGTTCGGCCCTGTTTTTTGCAGACGCGCCTGCGCCTCTGCACGATCCAGACCGCTGGCCTGGCTCTGCACGTGGGTAAGCACCTGCTCTGCGGTCTGCTGGTATGCCAGCCCGCCGGAAGGCGGCACGTTTGGGGAGTATTTTTTTTCAGTCATCATATTTTTCCTTCAATTTCCGGTGAACAGAAGCCTGAATTCCTTTCTGGCTTAAATAAATTGATTTTAAAGTCTTGCGGGTAAAATTGATCTACCGCAATATATTTACCACTGGGTTATTCAGAATTGATTAAAATTATTTCGATGAGCTGATTTTTACAAAATATTTCTAAACCAATCCTAAACGAGGGGGAACCATGTTTGGTATTTATCGCGGACGGCGCCTGGCGTTATACATTGTCGCAGCCATTGTTATTGCGACGTTAATTGGATATAGCACCTATATGTTTGTAAAATTATTTTCGTGATGCAGACATTTATTTACATAGCGCGATATTAATTTAATCATCAGGATTAAATTATTCTCCTTCCGCGCATTATTCTTCGGGGGAAGGAATTATTTAATTTAAAAAGGGCCGACGGGTTGATATTGCTTTACGTTAAAGGATGCCGGACAATGACATTTTTAACTGACGATTAACATTACGATGAAACACCCGTTGGAATCGCTGCTGACTGCGGGGGGCATTTTATTGATGGCCCTGATCTCTTGCTTACTGCTACCCGCGCCGTCGCTGGGTCTGGTGCTGGCGCAGAAGCTGGTTCAAACCTTTCATATGGTCGATCTGAACCAGCTCTACACCATTTTGTTCTGCGTATGGTTTTTACTGCTCGGCGCTATCGAATTCTTCATCCTGCGTTTCGTCTGGCGCCGCTGGTTTTCACTGGCGTCGTAGGCCAATAAAAAAGCCGGGTAGCAGCGATGCCTTACCCGGCCTTTGTTTCGTCAATTTCAATGCGCCCGACTATGGTTCTCTTTGCGGTAAGCCCCGGGCGGCTGATGGAAGGTGCGGGTAAAGATGCGTGTAAAGGTCTGCTGCGATTCAAAGCCGTAGCGCAGGCAGATTTCGTACACGCGCTCGTCAGATTCACGCAGATCCCGCGCCGCCAGCAGCAGCTTGCGCTCGCGGATGTAGCGCCCCAGGCTTTCGCCTTTGTACTGCATAAACAGCCGCTGTAAATGCCACTTGGAGTAACCCGCGTGGCGGGCGATCTCTTCGATGCGTAGCGGCTGGTGTAGGTTGTCATCGATCCATTCGACAATCGTATCAATGACCTGAGCGGAAATCGTCATGCTGCTCTCCCCCTCTGTTTCTTGGTTCAACATTATTCCCACCACTCACGAAATTGTTGCGTGCTATCGCTCACCCGGACCGGCTCACCCAGCTCCGGCGTCAGCAGCCGATAATTTTTGTCCTTGCTGGCCCGCGCCAGCTGGATCAGCGGATCGTTCCAGGTGTGTTTCGCCAGCACGAAGCGTCCGTTATGCCCCGGCACCACCGCTTTCGCATTGAGGTCCGCCGAGGCCTGCGCCGTTTCAACCGGCAGCATGTGGATGTACTTCCAGTCCTGGTCGTACTGGCCGTTTTCCATGATGGCTAAATCCACTTCGCCAAACTGCTCGCCGATGGCCTTAAAGTGCGGGCCATAACCGGAATCGCCGCTGTAGTAGACCTTCTGCTCTCGCGTGACAAACATGAAGCTGCCCCACAGGGTCTGGTCACGCTTAATGCCGCGCCCCGAGAAGTGGCGCGCGGGCAGGACGTGAACCGTCAGCGCATCGCTGATGTGCACCGACTGGTTCCAGTCCCGTTCGTCGATAATCTCAGGCTTCATTCCCCAGTAGCGCAGGTGGGATCCCACGCCGAGCGGCGTGACGACGCGCTTCACCTTCGGCAGTAGCGCCCGGATGGTGGCGTAGTCCAGATGGTCGTAGTGATCGTGCGAGATAATCAGCAGGTCGATTTCCGGCATGCTCTCCGCGCGCCACGGATACTCTCCCGCAAACGCTTTATTGAGGAACGAGAACGGCGCGGCGTAGTTGCCGAGGACCGGGTCGATCAGAATGCGTTTTCCCGCCAGTTGCATATACCACGAGGAGTGGCCGAGCCACACCAGCGTATCCTGCTCCAGAGGCAGGCTCGCCAGATCGGTTTTCACCAGCGGCAGCGGCTGCGCCGGACGAGCGTTTTCGGTTTTACGGGTCAGGAACTGCCACCACGCCACCAGCATGTTTTGCTGCCCGGTAAAGCCAGGCGTCGGGAGCGCGTTGTGGAACTTCCCGTCGCGATAGTGCGGAGAAGCCTCCACTTCCGTAAGCTGCGCACCCTGCGGCGGCTGGCCAAATCCGGCATTCAGAACAAACGGTAAACTCGCAGCTGAAGCAATAATCATGAGGAACACCACGCAGATGAAGAGAGGCTTTTTCATATCCTGACCCGAAAACGCGCGCCATCCGATGGTTTACGCGGGGAAACTTGATTATGAGTGAGTAAGCACTCATTATAGATATGATGATAAAGTCGTCAAGACGTTTTCGATCTTTGACATTCCGCGTTGCAGCGTGTCAAAGCACGTGTTTCAATCAGGGTTTTTATAATTGAAAGGGGGAAAAATTTAGTGGCACGTCCGAAGAGTGAAGATAAAAAACAGGCCTTACTGGAAGCCGCGACGGTGGCATTTGCACAGTCAGGTATTGCCGCCTCAACGGCGTTAATTGCCCGTAATGCGGGCGTCGCTGAAGGCACGCTGTTTCGCTACTTTGCTACAAAAGACGATCTGCTGAATGCCCTTTACCTGCACCTCAAGCAGGATCTCTGCCAGACCATGCTGGCGAACCTCGATCGCACCCTCACGCTTCCTAAAGAGCATACCCGCAATATCTGGAACAGCTACGTGGACTGGGGGATTCGTAACCCCGTGGCGCATGCGGCGATCCGCCAGATTGGCGTGAGTGAAAAGCTAAGCGCTGAAACGGAACAGGCGGTGAAAGAGATGTTTCCGGAACTTCACGAGCTATGCCGTCGTTCGGTGCGCCCGGTGTTTATGTCCGATGAATTCAAAACGTTTGGCGATGCGCTTTTCTTATCGCTGGCGGAAACCACCATGGAGTTTGCCACCCGCGATCCGTCCCGCGCCACCGATTTTAAAGCGCTGGGTTTCGAAGCCATGTGGCGCGGGCTGGCTCAGGAGGATAACGATGGACAGTAAATCCCTGCAGGCGCACGCACAACGCGTCGCGCTGGAGATGCCTTTCACCGAACACTGCTGGCCGTTTGGCCCCGAATACGACGTGTTTAAGGTGGGCGGGAAAATTTTTATGCTGATGGCCACCGCGCACGGACGCCCCCACGTTAGCCTGAAATCCGACCCGGAAAAATCCTTGTTAAATCAGCAGATTTACCGTGGCGTTGAGCCGGGTTACCACCTCAATAAAAAACACTGGATTTCGCTCTACGGCACCGAGGACATCACGCCAGAACTGGTCGCCGACCTGATCGCGGATTCGTGGAACCTGGTCGTCGATAAGCTGCCGAAAAAAGACCAGAAATGGATACGCCCTGCCTGATTGTTCGTCTGCGCCGAACAGTATAACCGCTCGAATCGCACTTATCTTTTGCCGCTTCGCGCGGTAATCTGCTCTCCTTTCGCGCCCGCGCACGGGCGAATTTCATTACCAGGAGTAGTTATGGATATCATTTCTGTCGCCCTGAAACGCCACTCTACCAAGGCGTTCGACCCAACCAAAAAACTGACCGCTGAAGAAGCAGAGAAAATCAAAACCCTGCTGCAGTACAGCCCGTCCAGCACCAACTCCCAGCCGTGGCACTTCATTGTGGCCAGCACCGAGGAAGGTAAAGCCCGCGTGGCGAAATCCGCGGCGGGCACTTACGTGTTCAACGAACGCAAAATGCTGGACGCCTCTCACGTGGTGGTGTTCTGCGCGAAAACCGCGATGGACGACGCCTGGCTGGAACGCGTTGTCGACCAGGAAGAGGCCGATGGCCGTTTCAACACGCCGGAAGCTAAAGCCGCGAACCATAAGGGCCGCACCTACTTCGCCGATATGCACCGCGTGGATCTGAAAGATGACGACCAGTGGATGGCGAAACAGGTTTACCTGAACGTCGGTAACTTCCTGCTGGGCGTGGCCGCGATGGGTCTGGACGCGGTGCCGATTGAAGGCTTTGACGCGGCGATTCTGGATGAAGAGTTTGGTCTGAAAGAGAAAGGCTTCACCAGCCTGGTGGTGGTCCCGGTCGGGCATCACAGCGTGGAAGATTTTAACGCCACGCTGCCGAAGTCTCGTCTGCCGCTGAGCACGATTGTGACTGAGTGCTGATTCAAACGGGTCGCTGCACGCGGCCCGTTACGTTTTACTGATGACCAGCCTGCGGTGTGGATGTACATCGCGATCGCTTCCCCAGGCAAAGGCAATCCAGCGCTCTTCCAGCTCGGCGTAAGAGTTTACGGGCGTTAACGTCCATTCTTCTCCCACTGTACCGTCCGCCACGCTAATGCGATAGTTCATGGTAAACGCCCAGTCGATCATGCGCAGCCAGAACCGTTGCGCGTCTCCTGTTTGTTCGCTGTCAGAGACAACGATGTCGTCTTCGCTGAGCACCCACTGAAAAAAGAGTTGTGGCAACCCGCTTATCACGCGTTGATGAACGGCACGCGGTGTACGCCACACCATCACCTGCGTGGCGGCACCGTGGGGAAAGGTAATTTCTTTATGAAATGTAAGCTTTACGGCATACGCCGTATAAGGTTTGCCGTCATCGGTGGTCACAAGACGATATTCATCACCATAACGCGATTTCAGGAGCCGGTATCCCACAGGCAGCAGAAACCCCGGCAGATGAAAATCCGCCGTACCTCGTGCCAGGAAAGCTTCGGTGTGTTCGACGTTTCGGGAGATAAGGCCGAGTTTTTGGCTGAAGTCTGCGGAATCAATCATCAGTGGCGACATTAGTTGTTTCTCATCGCATAAGTATAGTCAACTTAACTTCCAATAGAAATCGCGTAAATTCAGTAAGTTGATTAAGCGTCAATAGAGCGTAATCTGCGGATGCTTTATCCCGCACACCAGCGCATAACGCGTTAATGTATCGAGACTCGCCCGGGTAATATTCGCTTCCATTCTTGATACCGTTGGTGCGCTGACGCCCATCCGCTCCGCCACCTGGGCGCGCGTCAGGCCAGCATGATTGCGCCATTGCGCCAGCATCTCCCGCAAACGCTCCTTGCGCTCTTCTGCATCAAAGGAAGCCTGAACCTCTGAATCGCTTAACAGTTCAGCCCTGAGTTCATCCCAGTCAATAATCTTCTTGCTCATCCAACATCTCCTGTTGTCGCTTCAGTGCCAGACGAAGTTCAGCAGAGGGCGTTTTTTGCGTCTTCTTAACAAACACGCGCAAAAGAAAAATCGTCTTTTCCCGCTGGTAAACATAGATACCTCGGGTATGGATCAGCCCAACGGTCCTTATTTCAAACAGGCCATGCGGCAATGGTTTGCTGTCAGGTTCCCGAAGAGCCGTCGGGTTTAAACGCAATTTATCAAGCTGGCGAATCAGCTTCGCCTTCACCCCAGCAGGTAGTAAGAGAATCTCTTCCCTTACCGCCTCATGAACGATAAGTCTGAACACGATATTTCATCCCTGATGATATTAGCATATAAGGCAATTTGCATTAAAGGCTAATTTAGCTTTTCGTGTCCCACCTTACCCATTTTTAACAGGAAGAACCGGAGCCGCTTTGATTACCTGAAAGCGCCTCGCAAAAAACTTACTTCCCCTGCGCCGCCAGCCATTCCATCGCCCTTTCCCCCGCCTCATCCACCGGGAGATACACCAGTAGCCGCGATCCGTTTCGCGGCGCGGAGTACCAGTACATCTGCTGCATCGTAAAATCTCCCAGTTCTGGATGGGTAAACAGCTTGAGCTGGTTCTCTACGCCGCGCACGTCGTTGCGCTGGTGCCACAGGGTTTTGAACTCTTCGGACACCGCGAAGAAGCGCGCCAGTTTGGCTTCCCACCGCGGGTCGCCCCGGTGCTCGGCCATCGCCGCGCGGAAATAGGAGACGAAAATCGGCAGCACGTCGTCGCGTCTGCCGAGACGCGCACGCCACGCCGGATGGGTAAGGAACAGGTAAATACAGTTGCGGTCTTCCGGCGGTATGGCGTTGAAATCGACGCCCATGAGATGCCCGAAGCTGTCATTCCACGCGACGATGTCGAAGTTGGGCTTCTGAATGCTGGCGGGTTTAGGCATCAGGGTATCGAGCAGTCGGCGCGTGCCTTCGCTGATGCCCTCGCAGCAGACCGCCTGCGGGGCTTCACCCGGCGGCAAGCCGGCGAGCACGAAAAGATGCCGGGCCTCGGTCGGGGTGCATTGCAGCGCTTTTGCGATGGCGGCCATCACTGCGCTGGAGGGGTTGACGTCCCTGCCCTGCTCAAGCCAGGTGTACCAGGTCACGCCCACGTCAGCGAGCATCGCCACCTCTTCCCGGCGCAGGCCCGGCGTGCGCCGCCGACCGCTGCGCGGCAGGCCGAGACGCTGGGGATCGAGGCTTTCCCGCCGGGCGCGTAAAAATGCCCCCAGCTGTTTTCGGGTGTCATCCTGAAGTGAGGTGACGGGTTCAGACATCAAGGCCATAAATCCCCCTGCATGGTAGTGCCAGTACCAGTATAAGCAAGAACTGGTACCCGTTTATCAGATGGTTGATGCTACGACCATCTGATGAATGACGCAATGGAGTTACCATGAATACGTCAGTTGTTTCACCGGGTCGCGCAGGCCTGATATTGCTGTTAACCGGCCAGATGCTGCCGATGATTGATACCTCAATCACCAACGTGGCGCTGGACGCCATCACCCACTCGCTGCACGCCACCGCCACCGAGCTGGAGCTCATTGTCGCTCTCTACGGCGTGGCCTTTGCCGTCTGCCTTGCGCTCGGCAGCAAGCTGGGGGATAACCGTGGCCGCCGTCGCCTGTTTATGTGGGGCGTGGCAGTTTTTGGGCTGGCCTCGCTGCTGTGCGGGATGGCGGGAAATATTGAACTACTGCTGGCCGCACGCATCGTTCAGGGCGCGGGGGCAGCGCTCATCATGCCGCAGATCCTCGCCACGCTGCACGTCACGCTAAAAGAGAGCGCCCACGCGAAAGCCATTAGCCTGTTTGGCGGCATTGGCGGGATTGCGTTTATCGTCGGGCAGATGGGCGGCGGCTGGCTGGTGTCGGCGGATATCGCCGGGCTGGGCTGGCGTAACGCCTTCTTTATCAACGTGCCGATTTGTCTGGTGGTGCTGGCGTTAAGCCGCCGCTACGTGCCGGAAACCCGACGTGAAACGCCGTCGCGCATCGACTGGACAGGCACCGTGCTGCTGGCCCTCATTCTTTGCTGCCTGCTGTTCCCGATGGCGCTCGGTCCGCAGTGGCACTGGCCGTGGTCGCTGAAGGTTATGCTTCTTGCCATTATTCCGCTGGCCTGGCTGATGGCGCAGAACGCACGCAAAAAGGAGCGAGAGAATGCCCATCCGCTGATCCCGCCACGCCTGCTTCAGCTTCGCAGCGTTCGCTTTGGCATCGTGATTGCGCTGCTCTTTTTCAGCGTCTGGTCCGGGTTTATGTTCTGTATGGCGCTGACCATGCAGACCGGTCTGGGGATGGCGCCGTGGCAGTCCGGGAACAGCTTTATCGCCCTGGGCGTGACCTATTTTATCTCTGCCTGGTTCGCGCCACGGTTAATTGCCCGCTACAGTACCAGCACGATTCTGCTGACGGGTCTGGCAATTCAGATAATCGGCCTGCTGGCGCTCATCGCGACGTTCCGGCTTTGGGGCGTGAACAATACCGCGCTGACGCTGGCCCCTGCCACCGGGCTGGTGGGCTACGGTCAGGCGCTGATTGTAAACAGCTTCTACCGCATCGGGATGCGCGACATCCAGCCTGACGACGCAGGGGCCGCAAGCGCCATTCTCAGCACGCTGCAGCAGGCCGCGCTGGGTCTGGGACCGGCCATTTTCGGGGCGATTTTGCTGCACGGGCTGCAGCATTACTACGGGGATTACGCGCAGGCGATTAACCTTTTCCTGGCGGTGGAAACCGGCCTGATGGTTATCCTGGCGCTGGCGACGCTGCGCATGCGTCATCGTCTCTGCCTGCCGGTAGTGAAGGTCTGTGAGGCCGCCAAATAACCCTGTGAATTTGCATAATAGATCCGCAGCCGCCATTATGGGGCTGCAACAATACAGGAGACGTTATGCAGGAATTAATTGCTCAGGTTGAAGAGTTAGGGATTGAAATTAATCACACCACCTCTTTAGTGATTATCTTTGGTATTATTTTTCTCACCGCCATCATTGTTCATTTTATTTTGCACAAACTGGTGCTGCGCGCATTCGAGAAACGCGCGCAGGCCAGTAGCCATTTATGGCTGCAAATCATTACCCAGAATAAATTATTTCACCGTCTGGCCTTTACCCTGCAGGGGATAATCGTCAACGTTCAGGCGGTACTGTGGCTGCAAAAAGGCAGCGAAGCGGCGGAAATACTCACCACCTGCGCGAAGCTGTGGGTGATGGTGTATGCCCTGCTCTCCTTCTTCTCGCTGCTGGACGTGATATTTAATCTGTCGCAAAAGATGGCGACCGCCTCGCAGCTGCCGCTGAAGGGGATCTTCCAGGGCATCAAGCTGGTGAGCGCTATCCTGGTGGGGATATTGATTATCTCCCTGCTGATCGGCCAGTCCCCGGCGATTCTGATCAGCGGTCTGGGTGCGATGGCCGCCGTCCTGATGCTGGTGTTTAAAGACCCGATACTCGGCCTTGTGGCGGGTATTCAGCTTTCCGCCAACGACATGCTCAAGCTCGGCGACTGGCTGGAGATGCCGAAGTACGGCGCTAATGGTACGGTGACGGACATCGGCCTGACGACCGTTAAAGTACGCAACTTCGATAACACCATCACCACCATTCCGACGTGGGCGCTGGTCTCCGACGCCTTTATCAACTGGAGCGGGATGTCCGCCTCCGGCGGGCGACGCATCAAGCGCAGCCTGAATATCGATACCACCAGCATTCATTTTCTCGACGAGCAGGAGCAGCAGAAGCTAATTCAGGCAAAACTGCTGAAGCCTTATCTGGCCGCGCGCCATGAGGAAATCAGCCTGTGGAATCAGCAGAACGGCGAAGGGGAATCGGTATTAAACCTGCGCAAGATGACCAATATCGGCACCTTCCGCGCCTACCTGAATGAATATCTGCGTAACCATCCGCGTATTCGTAAAGATATGACGCTGATGGTGCGTCAGCTGGCGCCGGATGCCAACGGGCTGCCGATTGAAATATATGCCTTTACCAATACGGTAATCTGGGCGGAATACGAAGATATTCAGGCCGATATCTTCGACCATATTTTCGCGGTAGTGGATGAGTTTGGCCTGCGTATTCACCAGTCGCCGACCGGGAACGATATTCGCTCCCTGGCAGGCGTTATTGCCAGATAATCAGGTGCTGGCGCGGGAAATAAAGCGCCAGTCCATCATCACCCTTTCCGTGGGCGCATCCGGGTTGTCGATTTTGTTTAAGAGAAGATTGACCGCCTTGCGCCCGATATCCCGCGACGGCTGTTCGATGGTGGTGAGTGAAATCATGTCCGCCAGCTCCGTACCGTCAAAGCCGACCACGGCAATATCCTCTGGTACCCGCAGACCTGCCTGTTGAATGGCGCGCAACGCGCCCGCCGCCAGCGTATCGGAAACGGCAAATACCGCATCCGGCGGATTATCTTTTAACAGGTTTTGCATCGCCGCCATGCCCGCCCCGGAGCTGAGATCGCTGGCATACTCCACCACCTGATAGTCCAGATCCCGCAGGTGGATCACGCTCTTGTAGCCGCGTTCGCGCAGGCGGGCATATTTGTAGCTGAGATCGTGGTTGATCATCGCGATACGCTTGCGGCCGCCGTCGGCCAGCTGGCTGACGGCATGCTGTGAAGCGTCCACATCATTGATGCCGACGCAGGAGACCGCGCCCGCATCGGCATATTCGGCGCACTGCACCCACGGTGCAGAACCAATCAGCGCGGCAAGTTCCGGCAGCTTCGAGAAGGCGTCCATGGTGATAATGCCGTCGACGATTTTGCCGGAGAGCAGGCTCAAGCCCGAGCGGGAGCGCTCGATGTCCGAGCCGGAGTTGCACAGCAGAATGCGGTAGCCGTTTTTCTCCGCCTCGGCTTCGATGCCCTTCACCACTTCGGCGCAGAACGGGTTGGCGATGTTGGACACCATCACCAGGATCATATAGCTGCGGGCGGTGCGCAGCTGACGGGCGAGCAGGTTTGGCTGGTAGTTGCTCTCCTGAATCGCCTGCAGAACGCGCTCGCGGTTTTTCGCCTTCACGGTGTCGCTGTTATTCAGCACGCGGGAGACCGTCGCCACGGAAACCCCGGCCAGCTGAGCGATTTTCTGAATTGACATAGCGACGATACATCCTGCGGTTAGCGTTTTGTGCAGGCTACCATAAATTTGTTGCCCGGCGAACCGGGCAATGCGTCAGCATTCCACGCGCACCCAGCGCTGCTGCTGATGGCTTTTCACTATGGCATCAATGATATACATCACGTTTGCGCCATCGTGAAACGTCGCAAACTGCGGCGTCTCTGGCATTGCGCCCGCCTGCACGGCGCGGTAGAACTGCGCCATCATATTTTTGAAGGCATCCGGCCAGCCTTCAATATGCCCGCCAGGGAAATGGGCGCTGTCGGCCACGTCAGGGTTCATCAGCCCCGGATCGTCAGTGAGCGTCTGGTTGGCCTGCGCGCGATGGCCGATCCACAGCTGCTGCGGGATCTCCTGATCCCATGCCACCGACCGCTCGCTGCCGTTGATCTCAAAGGTCAGACGGTTTTTTCGCCCGGCGCTTACCTGCGAGACGCTAAAGCTGCCTTTGCTGCCGTCGTCAAAGCGGAACAGCACCGAGCCAAAGTCTTCGGTCGTGACTGGTTTGTCTTCATACTCCGCCTGTTCGTCATGGGAGAAGGTTTGATTCCCGCCCTTGCTGGCCCTGCGCGTCGGCCAGACGATGGATAAATCAGCCATCACCTCGGTAATGCGCCGCCCGGTGACGAACTGCACCGTGTCGCACCAGTGGGAGCCGATATCCGCCACCGCGCGCGATGCGCCGCCGAGCGCGGCATCCACCCGCCAGTTGTAGTCGGTTTCCAGCAGCATCCAGTCCTGTAGGTAGCTGCCGTGTGAGGCAAAAATCCGCCCGAGGCTGCTTGCGCGCAGCATGCTCGCCGCCTGACGCACCATCGCAAACTGGCGATAGACGAAGCTCACGCCATGCACCACGCCCGCCTGCTCCGCCAGCGCCACCAGCTCGCGCGCCTCCTCAGGCGTCATGCACAACGGCTTTTCGGAAAACACGTGTTTGCCCGCGCGCAGGATCTGGCGGTTAATCTGTGCGTGCAGGTGGTTCGGCGTGCAGTTGTGCACCACGTGCAAATCAGGGTGCGCGAGAAGCTCCTCAACGCTGCCGTACGCGTGCGGTACGTTTAGCAGGCGCGCCTTTTCCTGCGCCTTAACGAGCGAGCCGTCGCACAGCGCGACCACCTGAACAAACCCGAGGCGCCTGAGCGCCTCGATATGTGCCGGGCCAATAAACCCGCTGCCGACGATCCCGACGTTAATCATGGCTGCCCCCTGCGGCGAAATCGTCAAACGCCCGTCCGGAAACGGGAATGATATGGCGGCGAATAAATTCGCTGCCTTCACTCGCCCCGGTATCGCCATCCTTCAGGCAGCACTCCCACTCCAGCACAGCCCAGCCGTCATAGTCGTACTGGGTCAGCTTGCTGAAAATGCCCTTAAAGTCGATCTGCCCGTCACCGGGCGAACGGAAGCGACCGGCGCGGTTGATCCACGGCTGGTAGCCGCCGTACACGCCGCTGCGCCCGCCGGGGCGAAACTCGGCATCCTTCACGTGGAACGCTTTAATACGCGCATGGAAGATGTCGATAAAGGCCAGATAGTCCATCTGCTGGAGCAGCATATGGCTCGGATCAAAGAGGATGTTGCAGCGCGGATGATTATCCACGAGCGCCAGAAAACGCTCGAAGGTCACGCCGTCGTGCAGATCTTCCCCGGGATGCAGTTCAAAGCAGACGTCCACCCCCTGCTCGCCAAAGGTATCCAGAATTGGCCGCCAGCGGGTTGCCAGCTCCTCGAACGCTTCCTGAAAACGCTGCTCGTTATGCGGCGGCCACGGATAGAAAAACGGCCACGCCAGCGAGCCGGAGAAGGTGGCGTGCGCTTTCAGACCTAATCTTGCCGAGGCGACCGCCGCCTGCTTCAGCTTCTCCGTGGCCCACGCCCGACGGGCAGCATCGTTACCGCGCACTGATGCGGGCGCGAAGTGGTCAAACGCGTCGCTGTAGGCGGGGTTCACCGCCACGAGCTGCCCTTCCAGATGGGTAGACAGCTCGCTGATAACCAGCCCGTGCGCGGCCAGCGTAGCGGCGATGTCATCGCAGTAGGCCTGGCTCTCTGCGGCTTTCTCGACGTCAAAGATGTGCGGATGGTTGCAGGGGATCTGCACCGCCTTATAACCTTTACCTGCCGCCCATTCAGCCAGCCCGTCGAGCGAATTAAACGGCGCTTCTGCGCCAATAAACTGCGACAGAAAAATGCCGGGTCCTTTCATCGTCCTCATACCACCTCCTGAACGTTACGCCTTGTCATCGTCATACTTAAACGTGAGAAGGAAAATCAGCGCGATCGCCGCGGCCGCCACCGCCGGGATCCACCAGAATGTCACCCACGCCTGCGGCACGGTCTGCCCTGCCACCAGGCGGTTATAGAGCGCGCCGGAAATCTGCGAGCCGAGGAGCATGCCGATGCCGTAGGTGAACATCACGATCATGCTCTGGGCCTGGCCTTTGACCTTTTCGCCTGCCACCTGGTCGGTGTAGATAAAGCCGACGACAAAGAAGAAATCGTAGCAGACGCCGTGGAGCAGAATGCCGAGATACAGCAGAATGCGCCCCTCCTCGCTGACGCCCAGCGCGAACATGGCGTAGCGCACAAACCACGCCAGCATGCCGATCAGCAGCATGATTTTCACCCCCGTGCGGCGGAACAGCAGCGGAATGACCAGCATGAAGAAGATCTCGGACATCTGCCCGAAGGACATGGCGGTGCTGACGTCGGCAATTCCTGCATCCGCCAGATACGAGGCGGTGTAGGCGTAATAGGTGCCGAGCGGGACGGAGATCAGCATCGCGCAGACGGAGAAGACGAAAAAGTGGCGAGTTTTGAGCAGCGCAAACGCATCCGCGCAGAAGAGATCCCGCACCTTAACCGGCAGGCCTTTCGCCGGGGCTGGAGTGTGCGGCAGCGTCAGGCTGTAAAGCGCCAGCAGCACGGAGCTGGCCGCCGCCACCTGAAAGATGGTAACGCTGGACGCCACGCCGGTGACGCCGATGAAAATGCCCGCCACGATCCAGCCGATGGTGCCGAACACGCGCACCACCGGGAAGGTTTTATCCACGTTCGCCAGGCTATGGAACGCGATGTTGTTGGTCAGCGCCAGCGTCGGCATGTAGCAGAGCGTGTAGCCAAACAGCAGGCCAATCAGCAGCGCGCCGTTCTCGGCAATCAGCGCCCCCGGCACGAACCAGAGGATCGCCGCGCCCGCGAGGTGCATCACCGCCATCACCTTCTGCGAGGCGAAGAAGCGGTCCACCAGCATCCCGAGCACGAACGGCGAGAGAATCGAGGCGATTGGCCCGGCGGAGAACGCATCGCCAATCAGCAGAGACATGTTGTGCTGGGTCATCACCAGGCCAAGCGTGACCGACCAGCTACCCCAGATAAAAAATTGCAGAAACATCATCAGCGACAGCCGCGGCACCAGTAGCCGGTGCTGTGTTATCGCCTTTTCACTACTTTCAGTTGACACCATGATAAGCCTCACCCGGAAAAAGTAATCGATTACAAAAAAGTTCAAATGAAAAGTAATCGATTACAAATAAAAGATCCTGTGGATCGAAACAGAATTGGGAGGGGAGTCACGATAAAGGTGAAGGGGAGGTGCCGGGTGACGGCTGCGCCTTACCCGACCTGCGAAATAATAACGGCCCCGAACATGTAGGCCCGGTAAGCGCAGCGCCACCGGGCGTGAAGGCGGGTGCGGTCTGGTGCCCTCACCTCGGCCCTCTCTCACATAAAAAAATGTCAAAATAATTGATAAAAAAGCGTGGTAATTCAAGTTAAAATACATTGATTTTATTGATTTTTTATCCGTAGCTTGAGGTAGCCTTGCTTATTACCGCATAGTTTAAGAAACAGTTTATTTTGCACTAGTTTATGAGCTTGAACTGCGAATATGTATGCGCTCATTATGCAAAGGATATGAATAAAGCAAATAAACTTTACTGCTAAAGCTCTTGATAGCCTTCCCCCAAAAGCCGCCGCTTACATAGCTTATCAAGCAAGCGGCGAGCGCGGGACGGGTCGTGTGGATGTACGTGTTTACCCTTCTGGACGCAAGACTTTCGTGTACCGTCATTTTGTGGGCAAAGCAGCAAAATTTCAGACACTGGGTGACTACCCGGCTATGTCAATCAGTAGCGCTGTTGAGAAGTTCGAAAGCCTTTCTTCATGTCAGGACGTTATCAAAGTCTCTTCAAAATACGGGACGCTTGCTGATCTCTTCGAAGCGCATAAAACAGATTTTATTGCTTCAGGCAAACGTAGCTATCATCACTATGAAACCCTGCGATCTGTGATTTCTGACAGCGGAATGCTACCGGAGACCACTATTGCAAAGAAAATCACAACAAATGATATACGCGCGATCCTAAATTACGTTCATAAACGCACTCAAAAGCGTCCCTGGGTAAACCAGATTCGTTCTTACATGCACACTCTCTTTTCATGGGGAGTGAAGTGCGGAAAATTACATTTACTGGATTAACCGAACGTTATGTTTGATATTCCCTTCAATCCGGTTTCTGCTATACCAGTGCTCGAAGTTTCAGAAGATGAATCATATATCGGTGAAATATTCCTTAGCTTTGATGAACTTTCTTTGTTGCTTAAACAAACACAGGTTGATTTCTTTAATCCCGATATTACTGTTCTCATACAGTTAATTTTTTCTGTGGAGGCCAGCGCCCGTATGAGATTATGGCTTTACCGAATAAATATCACGACAAAACAAACATGGTTTTATCTATTCCACCTTCATTTTCCAAAACAAAAAATGGTATCATTTTATCCTTTGTGATACGGCAATTAAGTTACTCGATATAATGATTTCACGTTATCCAGAACATGAGTATATTTTCCCCAATCATAACCATGAAAAGAAATTAGCTAACCTGGAGAGGAAAGTAACTCTTGGAAAACAGGGTAAGTTTTCAAACGGATATACAATGTTTATGTCCAGTGACTTGCTGTTAGATAACATTAAGCGATACTGTATAAATAATAATATTGATGGATTCAGTCCCCGCGATTTTAGAAGGACGTTCAAAACTTTGGCCGGGCAAATTAAAATTACAAAAGAGATTCGTGATAGAATACAGCATCATGCTTTACATGACGTATCATCAGTCCATTATGATAGATATGATTATAGTGAAGAAAAGTTGGAAGCTCTTGTGAAATGGGAATATAAGCTAAAATAGATAATGAACAACAATTAATTAAGCATTACATTCATCAGGTTAATTATTTCAAGCCACCTATTTACCCTGGCAATATAAAGGTGGCTTTTTTTATATACATCCTGGAATTGAGATCGTGATCACTATAAGCAATGCGTTATGTATAAGATGATCAACGTATCGAATCCAAGGGGCATACTATGTATTACAGTGAAGATATTATAAACAAAATAGGAACCAACAAAGAATTAGCCGTGAGATTAGATAAGGCTATGGCTGGTGTGAAAGATGGTTTTATCGAATATGTAAATAATCTCGGTGATGGTGCAACAAGAGCACTTTATTACACTTCCTGCTTTACAGAAAATTATAAAGATGTTTGTAAACAGCTTGGAAATGAGGATAAGCGTTTTTTACTAGGTTTGTATGAACTTGTTAAGCATAGAAATATAATTTTTAGGATGATATTAATTTATGTGCAAACGTTGCTTAAAAGTAAAAATGAAAGTGAAAAAGACATTATTCTTAGAAAAGTTGTGCCGCCTACAACACACTATTCAGTTATGCAAGCTTCAAGGTTTGCACTAGTCTATTCAGTTGTTAAATACATTTGCTACGGGAGTAAAATCAATGGAGTTATACAAAGTGCAATGATGAAAAAAATTGGAGGCCTTACATCAGGGGGATTAATAGCATTAAGTACATACGGTACGGTTCAACATGCTGCTGATAGTGCACACAATTTAAAATATTTTCTGCCACTGTACTATAATGCTCTTTACTCGGAAAACCTTGAAATGATGTACTTTCTAATAGAGCCAGTAGTTTTAGATGTTGGTTATTTAAATATAAGCACAGCATCTAATGCTGATATAATTAATGCATTAAAACGAATGGCTGGCCTATGAAAAAGATATTAAAAGAAATATTTAGGCTTATCTTTGATGATTTAACCCTCCAATTGAAAACGTACTTAACTATTTTAGTTATAATTTTATTATCATATATTCCTGTAAAGTATATTGATAATCCTGCTATTACAACTTCCGTAGTCGGGATTATAATTGTTATTGTCCTATATTTTTCATTTTTTTATGAGAGAAAAAAATAAATGTCTATACCAGCACATATTTGGCTTACCGATGAAAATGATTCACCTTTAATCGGTGAATGTTTAATGCCTACACGATTGGGTTCCACAGAACTCAAATCTTTCAATCATTCTATATGGATTCCCACAGATCATAACACTGGAAAACTTACAGGAACACGTCTACATGTCCCGATTACTTTTGAAAAAGAAATTGACCGACTCACCCCCTACTTATTCAGAGGAGTATGCCAGGGTAGAATATTTAAGTCAGCCCTGATTAAAATGTACAAGATTAATGAGGCAGGAATAGAGGTAGAATATTTTAATATAATATTGGAAAATGTAAAGATAACAAGGATTTCTCCAGTATTATTTCCACTTGGTGTAGCAGGTAAACATATGGAAGAAGTTGAGATTCGCTATGAATCTATCGAATGGAAATATTGTGATGGGAATATAATGTTTAAAGATTCATGGAATGAACGGGCTATAGCATAAAATAAGGGACTCATTAGAGTCCCTTTTCTTATTTACTTCAGTGCGCCGTATATCTGATCAACTATCCAGCCGTATGTGGCTGCGGATAATCATCCACTTACAAATACATTAGGATTTTTTGTGGGGTCAGCTACCGGGGAATGCGGTCTATTGCCAAGAATAACGATAGCCATATGATTTACAGGATCGATAGCCGTTAGCGTTCCTGTCCATCCTGTGTGCCCATACGTTTCTTTGCTGGCTAAGACATTGAATGTCGGTGTCGTGGATGCATTTGGCACAGGCAACAAGGAGCATGAACAGATTATTGAACAGGCCACCGCCTTTTTGATGGTAAACAGCATCAGCCGCTTTATTCCCGTTGATTTTGACGAACTGAGCCAGCTTAACGTTCACAGCCTTGCCGGATATAAGGACAAGGGCGCCAGACCGTGGAGCCTGTAACGTTCTACGTGCTCCCCGCGCCGTTTAAGGATGAACTGGCGAACGGGTTTGACGTGAACCAGGCCGCCCGTGTGCTGTATGAAGCCGGGATGCTCAAAATGCCCGCCAGCGGCAGAAGCTGGCAGAGCCGTACGCCCCGCATCCAGCATATGAACAACCGACAGCTACGGGCCTATGCCGTGCTGCTGGTGGATGACAGCAAGCCAGAATAGCGCATTCACATTAGCAGCCCCGTTTTTATGTTGGTTCAGAGAAGAGATAAAATAAATAATTCCTTATTATTAATTATTTATCTTTTTTATTGAGACAACACTGAGACAACATCAGGTGTTTTTGAGACAACAAAGGGCTATTCTGAACCAACATAAAAATCTGTTTTCCGTTTTTCTGTTTCTGGCTGGCTTTTTTTTTAAGCAACAAGGTCCCCCACACCGCAGCTGTCTCAGAAATGTTAACGTGTTGTCTCAAAACCGGGCTGTGTTGTCTCAGAAAGTTCCCGTAACAGGCTGATTTAAAATGCAAAGATGCTTTTTGAGACAACTGAGACAACCCTTTGAGAGGGCCTATAGAGGAAAAAATCCGGTTGCCTGATATCGGGTCAGAAAAGATACCTTTTCGCGACCAGTGGGAGAGGGGCGGGTTAATCTCTGCGTCTGCGGATGATAAGGCCGGGAGTGCCCCACCCGGATACCGTGGCGCATCAGCCACAGCTCCAGCGCCGTCCAGGTGCCGGTGGTGTCGCCCCACGGTGAGCCGTTGTCCATCGTCATCCTGTCCGGCAGGCCGTAGCGTTCAAACACGCTGACCAGCTGCTGCTGCACGGTCTCGCGCCGTTCATCGGTACAGTGCGCCAGGCACAGGGAAAAACGGGAGTGGTCGTCCAGCAGGGTGAGCGGATGGCAGCGGCCACCGCCAAAGGGAAAGTGGCCCTTAAAATCCATCTGCCAGAGCCGGTTCGGCGCGTCATGTTCGAAGCGTCCCGTAGCCGGAACGCCCGGTGATGCGCCCGGCAGCAGACCGTGACGGGCCATCAGATTATGGACGGTGCTGAAGGCGGGCATACGGTGCCCCTGGTCTTCGAGCCAGCGCTTAATCTTGCGGGCGCCCCAGCGTTGATGACGGTCATGCGCCATGCGCAGCAGGGCCGTGATGTCGTCAGATGAGCGGTTCGGGGAATGATGAGGTGCGCGGGAGCGGTCCTGAAGACCGGAGGCACCTTCCTCAGCCCAGCGCTGAAGCCACTTGTAGCCGGTGGCAGGAGAAATGCCGAACTGACGGCAGAGGAAACGGATGTTCGCCCCGTCCTGCGAGGCGAACAGTACAAACTCGGTACGTAATGACATGGTATCTCTCTCATCCCAGGGCATAAGCGACTCCATAAACGGGTTCTTATGCCTTAGTTGTAAGTGTCTACCATGTCCCCGAACAAGTGTTCACTATGTCCCCGGACCGTACCCCCTCAAGGGAGAGGGGGTCGTCCGTGCTGGCATTATTTACTGGGGATCCCTCAGCACACAGGGAGAGGGAGAAAACCGCGCTACTTTTTGCGTGAAAGCTTAAACGCGATAAACAGGAACACCACCCATACCGGCAGCAGCATTGCTGAAAGTCGCATCTCATCCATGGTGCACATCAGCATCAGAATCAGCCCAAGGAAGGCGATACAGAGGTAGTTCCCCGCCGGGTAGAGCAGCGCCTTAAACTGCGTTTCGCGCCCTTTGCGGCGCATCGCCGCGCGAAAGCGCAGGTGCGCCAGGCAGATCATGATCCAGTTCAGCAGCAGCGTGGCGACAACCAGCGCCATCAGCAGGCCGAAGGCCTGTTTCGGCAGCAGGTAGTTAATTAGCACTACCAGAGACGTAATCGCGCCGGAAAGGAACAGCGAATTCACCGGCACGCCGCGGCGGCTGACGCGGGTAAGGAACTTCGGTGCGTTGCCCTGTACGGAGAGGCCAAACAGCATACGGCTGTTGGAGTAGACCCCGCTGTTGTACACCGACAAAGAGGCCACCAGAATGACAAAGTTCAGTGCCGAAGCCACCACGTTGCTGTTGAGATCGTGGAAAATCATCACGAACGGGCTGCTGTCGGACTTCACTTCCACCCACGGGTAAAGCGCCAGCAGCACCACCAGCGAGCCGATATAGAACAGCAGAATACGGTACACCACCTGGTTGACCGCTTTCGGAATGCTTTTGTGCGGGTCGCGCGCTTCGGCCGCGGTAATGCCAATCAGCTCCAGACCGCCGAAGGAGAACATAATCACCGCCAACGAGAGGATAAGCCCTTTCCAGCCAGTCGCCAGGAAGCCGCCGTGCTGCCAAAGGTTGTCGATAGTGGCCCGCTCGCCGCCGTGGCCGGAGAACAGCAGCCACAGGCCAAAGCCGATCATGCCGATAATCGCCAGCACCTTAATCAGCGCAAACCAGAACTCGGTTTCACCATACAGGCGCACGTTGACGAGGTTAACGGCGTTAATGATGATGAAGAAGGCCGCCGCCCAGATCCATGTGGGCACGTCCGGCAGCCAGTACTGCATGTAGATGCCTGCAGCGGTCAGCTCCGCCATCCCCACCAGCACGAACATCACCCAGTAGTTCCAGCCGGAGAGGAAGCCTGCGAACGGGCCCCAGTATTTATAGGCAAAGTGCGCGAAGGAGCCTGACACCGGCTCTTCAACGACCATCTCGCCGAGCTGGCGCATGATCAGGAAGGCGATAATCCCGGCGATAGCGTAACCCAGCAGAACCGCCGGACCGGCCATCTGAATGGCGGGGCCGATGCCGAGAAACAGCCCAGTACCGATTGCGCCACCGAGGGCAATTAACTGAATATGTCGATTTTGCAAACCACGTTGCAGCGTCGGATTCTGATCCGACGAGGCTTCAGCGCGACCATGGCCTGAAGCGGATGACGCGTCTTTCACGCCCTACCCCTGTCTCTTTTTTAGAAGGGGCACGTTTTAACACTTCATGCTGGTGGTAGCAAGCTTAACGCCGGGCCAGCGCGTGCGCCCGGCGGATAAACGTCACGACCCGATAATTCCGCCGTCCGCTTTCACGATCACCACCGTGGACGATCGCGGGCGTCCGTTCGGACTGGCGTCCGGCCAGTTGGAGACGGCGCGCGGATTGGCCGGATCGGTAATATCATCCCCGCCCTCCCCTGGGTGCTGAATGTTGATAAACAGCGTGCGGTTGTCCGGCGTAAACGCAATGCCGGTGATCTCACACCCGCGCGGCCCGGTCAGGAAACGGCGATACTCGTTGGTGCCCGGAATGGTCGCCACCATCTGGTTATTGCCCATCCCCTCGTACGCTTTCTTATTGATGGTGCTGGAGGAGACGTCGGTCTGGATCCACAGGACGCCCTGATGATCGAAAGAGAGTCCGTCCGGACTGCCGAATGCCGCGCCCTGCATGGAGCCTTTGGCCTTCGGATCGTCGCCGTCGGTGCGTCCGGCCATGACCAGAATATCCCACTTAAAGCGTGCGGCAGCAGGGTCCGCGCCGTCTTCGTGCCAGTGCATGATATGCCCAAACACGTTGTTGGCGCGCGGGTTGGCGGCATCCACCGGCGCTTTCCCCTCTTTCCCGCGATCGCTGTTGTTGGTGAGCGTACAGTAGACGCTGCCGCTGGCGTGCGGATCGACGGCTATCCATTCGGGGCGATCCATTTTGGTCGCCCCCACCGCGTCGGCCGCCAGGCGAGTTTTAATCAGCAGATCGCCCTGGCTTTCAAACCCTTTACTCTTATCCAGGCCATTTTGCCCGAAGATCAGCGGCAGCCAGTCTCCGCTCCCGTCCTCGTTGAACCTGGCGACGTACAGCGTGCCGGAGGTCAGCAGCTGCATATTGGCTTCACGGTTCGCGGGATCGTATTTTTTGTCCGAGACAAACTTATAGATGTACTCAAACTTCTGATCGTCCCCCATGTAGACCACCACGCGGTTATCGGCGGCGAGCGTGACGGCTGCCCCCTCATGCTTGAAGCGACCGAGCGCGGTGTGCTTGCGCGGTGTGGAGGTGGGGTTGTAGGGATCGATCTCCACGACCCAGCCGAAACGGTTGGGTTCGTTAGGAGTTTTATCGACGCTGAACCGCTCGTCCACCTCGTTCCAGCGGTAGGATTCATCGCTGTCGCTGATGCCGTAGCGTTTTTCCAGCGGATTGAGATCGGCTTTTTTGACAAAAATATCCGACCAGTTTTCCTCGCAGGTGAGATAGGTGCCCCACGGCGTGTGGCCGTTGGCGCAGTTTTGCATGGTGCCCAGCACGCGCTCCCCCTGCGGGTCGGCGGCGGTTTTCATTAAGTCCTGATGCCGCGCCGGGCCGGTAAGCTGCATCGGCGTATTGACGGTGATGCGGCGGGCATATGAAGACGGGCGTACCACCTGCCAGTCGCTGCCCGCTTTTTTCACTTCCACCACCGAGACGCCCATCGCGTTCTGCCCCTTGCGGGCCTTGTCGAGGCTCCAGTTCGCCGTACCGTCGGTAAACAGCATCCCGTTGTCGATGTATTCATGGTTCATCGCCAGCAGGCCATGCTCCGGGTTTTGCTCTCCCTGCGGCAGGCTAAACCACGCCATGCCGTCGTGGTGCATGCCCGCCTGCACGGCCTGTTCGTCCGTGGTGTTGCTGGCGTCCGGCTTAAAGGCCGGCATGTTGTTTTTGATCCCCGTCGGGTCACCCCAGCGATAGAACGGGCGGGCAATATAGCCTTCCGGCACCCTGACCGTATCTTCGGTGGAGACGTCGATGCTGGTAAAGCCCAGGGAAACCGCTTTTGCCAGCGCGGAAGGCTTCGATACCGCGGCAATGGCGTTCTCAGGTTTGATCAGAAACGGGAATGATACGGCGGCCCCCGCAACGGCCCCCATCTGGAGAAAACGGCGGCGGGAGAGAAACACCTCTGCCACCTCGGAGAATACCGGGTTTGCGCTGCGGTTAGCGATGTCGTCGCGATGTTCTTTTTTAAAAACGGATTTGAGGGGTCTGCCCATAGCGGCTTCCTGTCATTGGCCAAGAGGTAAAAGAGTTGGCGACCAGTGTAAGAAGCTTTTATTACAATTTTATAACACGATGACGGAAGGATGGGGGCATCCGTGCCCCGGATAACGAGTTGGAACGCTTAGAACTCGTAGCCCACCGAGACCTTAAAGGTTCGCGGTTCGCCCTGAGTGATGTAGGTACCGGAATCGTCCACGCTGGCCCAGTAGTTCTCATTGGTCACGTTGTCGATGCCCGCGCGCACGGTCATCTGGTTTGCGTTGTGGTTCACCGCGAAGCGATAGCGCATGCCCAGATCCAGCGTGGTGTAGCTATCCAGCTTTTTGTTGTTCGCGAGATCGGCATACTGCGTGCCGGAGTGGTTCACGCGCGCGGTCGCTGTCAGGCCGTCAACCGGCTTGATGTCGTACTCCGCGCCCAGCACGGCGTAGAAGTTCGGAATACCGATCGCATCGACGCCCTGGTTCACGCCGTTTTTGGTTTTGGTTAGCTCCGCCTGCAGCCAGGTGGCGCTGGCGTTCAGACGCATCCCGAGCATCGGCTCGCCGAAGACGTTCAGCTCCACGCCACGGTTACGCTGCTCCGCATCCAGGCCGTAGTGGTTGTTAGCATCGAGGATCGCCGAGGGCATTTTAATCTCAAACAGCGCCAGAGAACCGCCCACGCGCCCGAAGTCCGCCTTCACGCCCACTTCGTTCTGCTTAGAGTGAACGATGCCGGTGCTCTGGCCGTAGTTGGTGGCGGTGTTAGGTGCGGTTTTGCCCGGCTGCAGCGCTTCGGTGTGGTTGGCGTAGAGGGAAATTTCTTCCCACGGTTTGTAAACCACGCCGTAGGTTGGCATCCAGCGGCTGCCGTCGAAGCCGTCCGCGTCGTTCTCTGCGCCGGTAATTTTGTTATACCCGCGAACGACCACTTTCTGATGGCGCGCGCCTGCGGTGAACAGCAGCTTGTCATCAAGCACGCCCAGGGTATCGCTCAGCAGCCAGCCCTGGGTGCGGGTGCGCCCGCTGGTCAGCGGATCGCTGTATTTACCGCCGGAGCCGTTGAAGTTGGTGCTGTCCGGCATATCCACGCCGGTGTTGTGGTAGATGTTGGTGGTCGGGTTATCCTTCGCCGCCGACATTTTCCACGCGATTTTTTCGTTTTTGGTCATTGCGGAGTACCCGACGTTGACCTTGTGCGAGACGAAGCCGGTGTTGAAGTTGCCGCGAATGCCCGCCATCCCGCTGACGGAATCGCTGATGCGGTTGGTATCCAGACGGCTGACCGTTGCGTTACCGCTCTTGTCCACCAGCTTCGGCGCGCTGTAGATCCCCTCTTCGTGCGCGTGCTGCGCGCCGAGGCCGGTATAGGCGGTCCAGCTGTCGGTGATGTCGTACTCGCTGCGCCACATCCCGAACTCGTTTTCGATATCGCTGTAGGCCCACTTCTGCGAGAAGTTACGATCGTTCTTCGGCGGTTCAGGCACGAAGTCCACCGCCGAGATGTTGACGCTGGTCGGGCTGCCGTGGAAGGTTTTCTTCTGATAGCCCAGATCCAGCGAGGTGCGGAAGCGGTCGCCTTTGTAGTCCAGGCCGGTGGAGAGCAGCGTGGTGCGGCGGCGGTCGTTCGGTACGCCGGTTTCGCCTTCACGATGCACGAGGTTCACGCGCGCGCCGAACTGGTCGTTATCGCCAAAGCGACGCCCCGCATCCAGCGTGGTGCCAATCTGGGAATCCGAGGTGTAGTCCACGCCCACTTTCGCCTGCGGCGTTTCCCCGGCATGCTTTGGCTCAAGGTTAATCATCCCGCCCACGCCCGAGCTTGCCGCGCCGTTCATCAGGGAGTTGGCCCCTTTGAAGATCTCAATGCGGTCAACCATCTGGGCATCCACCACCTGACGCGGCAGCACGCCGGAGAGGCCACCGAAGGTCATGTCGTCGCCGTCAAACTTCAGGCCGCGAATGCGGAAGGTTTCCGCGCTGTTGCCGTAACCCTGCACAAACTGAACGCCCGCGTCGTTGGCGACCACGTCAGCAATGGTTTTCGCCTGCTGATCTTCCACCAGTTTTGAGGTGTAGCTGATGATATTGAACGGCACGTCCATGGCGTTCTGCTGCCCGAGCATCCCCATTCGCCCGCCGTTCGCCACCTGTCCGTCAAGGAAGGCCGGCACCAGCTGGTCGCCACCGGGTTTAAAGTCGCCGGCAGGTGCAGACTGCACAACGATGGTGTCTTCTTTTTTATCCTCTGCCGCCCAGGCGGAATGTGTAACCGCGCCAATGGCGAGCGCCAGCAGCGTTTTGTGCATTTTGGTGTTGTTCATCGTTAACTCGTTTGAAAGTGCGCGCAAAAATAGCCCGTGGACGGGCCTTAGAATGGTGTTAAATGCAATGCAAATGAGAACTATACGCATTATACATGCGTTATCAAGTGTAACCGCACATTTCTGGTCGCGAAAAGAGGTTAATCAGAATGGGAGGAAGATGGCGAGGAGCAGGACGAGAACAGCCACCCCGCATTAGGGGTGGCTGCAATAACATTATTTTTTCTTGTAGATATCGACTGTGCCGTGAATTTTGTTGTTGGTATTACCGGAAGTCAGTACCAGCACATCAACGCCTTGTTTGTCTGCTTGAATCGCCACGGATAATCTAGACACTTCTGAGCCGTTGATAATATTGGTTTTCATATTCTGTCGGTGACATCTGATCGCTAGAACCATGCCGACGCTTACTGTTATAAAACATTTCGATGTAATCAAAAATATCGCTGCGGGCTTTTTCCCGCGTTACGTAGATCTTTTTCTTTATCCGCTCGCGTTTCAATAACTGGAAAAACTTTCTGCAACCGCATTATCGTGGCAGTTACCGCGACGGCTCATGCTGCCCTCCAGGCCGTGTGATTTCAGGAACGACTGCCACTCATGACTTGTGTACTGACTGCCCTGATCCGAGTGAACCAGCACTTGTTTTTGGGGATTACGCCGCCATACAGCCATCAGCAGTGCGTTCAGGACAATGTCCTTTGTCATCCGGGATTGCATGGACCAGCCGATAATTTTGCGTGAGAACAGATCAACAACCACGGCAAGATACAGCCAGCCTTCGTAGGTCCTGATGTAGGTTATGTCCGTTACCCAACGCTCATCCGGAGCATCCGGATTGAACTGTCGCTGGAGCCTGTTGGGCGACACGATACTGGCCTCGCCTTTGCGTGCCCGCGGCCTCCGGTATCCGACTTGAGCCTTTATCCCGGCACGCTTCATCAGTCGCCAGACTCTGTTCACTCCGCACCGTTGCCCGCTATCCCGCAGGTCCAGATGGATCTTGCGATAACCATAAACGCAGCCAGACTCAAGCCAGAACTGTTTGATCTGTCCTGTCAGTCTCAGGTCTGCCTGATGGCGTTGTGAATGCGGCTGCTGAAGCCAGGAGTAAAAGCCACTGGGATGAACATCCAGCACCCGACAGAGCAGGCGAACAGGCCAGCAACAGGTGTTGTCACGGATAAAGGCGTACCTCAGTCGGACAGCTTTGCGAAGTACGCCGCGGCTTTTTTTAATATGTCCCGTTCGTCGGTAACCCGCTTCAGCTCTTTCTGGAGACGGCGGATCTCGGCCAGAGTATCTGACTGTTCTTTATTAGTGGAAGATTCCGGACCGTACTTCTTTATCCAGGCGTAAAGGCTGTGGGTGGTGATATCGAGACGTGTTGCAACGCTGGAAACAGAATGACCACGATCAACAGCCTGTTTGACTGCTTCAATTTTAAATTCTTCGGGATAACGCTTACCGCTCATGGGCACCTCTCTTTAAGCCATCTTAAATGACTCCGGGGTGTCTATTAAACCCGTGGCGATTCAACATGGAATGCCTTCGCCCAGATAGACGCACCAGCCCGACGGTCCCCCCAACCAGACGTTCTCAACCTGTCTATCTGTCTATAGGGTTGGGGAGGCACACACGATTATACGCAGAGCCCTAAGTTGCCACCAAGTGAGCACGTCTACGTCTGTGGCGCACTCCAATCGATGACCAGATACTCAGCAGTTATGTGTTTGCCGCAGTGCCTTGCCAGCCGCTAGCCTTAAGCGCCGCCAGTAATGTTTCCGCACTTAGCCCCTCAGCATGATAGCCCCGATTGCCGACCATCGACTCCGCAGCGAGCAAAGCGTTGATGATAGCTTCCTCAACAGCCTCTGCCGCAGCCACAAATAATTCAGAGATAGCACTATTGTTAACCATTTCCACTGGTGTGGTCAGGCTACCTTTGCTGCCGTAATCTGCCGGAGGCAGACCTTCGTTGCCGGTAGAGAAAGCGATAAAAATGTCACCGCTGGAATCTTCCGTTCCCCCTCCCGTACGCGCAATGCCAATACCAGCACGCTGAGCCAACCGCGCGCACTGATGCGGCAACAATGGCGCGTCGGTTGCCAGCGCTACGGCGATGGAGCCCATACCAGGATAGGGCAACATGGTGTTAAAAGGCGAATGCTCGTCCGTCAGCTTCCGCCCCACAGGATATCCGCCGACCAACAGGGCATCACGTTTGCCGTGGTTAGCCTGTACGATAGTGCCGACGGTCCAGCCTCCCTGTTCGACTGGCAAGCGGCGCGATGCCGTGCCAATGCCGCCCTTGAACTCATGACAAATCATGCCGCAACCGCCGCCGACAGCCCCTTCTTGCGGCAAACCTGAACTGGCAGCAAGCAGAGCTTGCCGCACATGTTCGGGTTTTACATGAAACCCATTAATATCATTCAATAAGCCGTCGAATGTTTCCAGTACCACTGGCATACTCCAGTAAACGGCCTTATCGTCCGGCGGCAGCATTTCTCGCTCCAGTGCGATTAGGCTGTCACGCACCACGCCAACGCTATGGGTATTGGTAAAAGCGATGGGGCTGGTTAACAGCCCTGCTTCGCGGATCCACTCCAATCCCGTTGCATCGCCGTTGCCATTCAGCACGTGCACCCCGGCAAAACAAGGGGATTGGCGGGCCAGCCCTGGTCGAGGTTCGATCACCGTCACGCCGGTATGCACCCCACGGCCGTCAGCTAAATTTGCATTAATCGTGGCATGGCCGACACGCACACCCGGTACATCGGTGATGGCATTAAGCGGGCCTCGTTCGCCAAGTCCAATAGTGATTCCTAAATCTTGCACACGCGGCATAGTGATGTTCCTTCTTCATGTAAAATGACAGTGCTCTTTTATCAGGGCCGCAACTTTTCTGCTATATGGCTATTCGGATTTACTTCACCAGTATAGTGACATCATCAAGCTTAAAACCATATCTGCTTAGCGGTGTAAAAGTGACCGAAATTGGCGCGTTCGCAACCTTAAATCTGCGCGTCTCACCCGCCATCAGGTAGTATTCATCCTGAGCAAGCTGCGTATTGGTTGGGTTCAATTGCAAAGTCGGTACCATTCGGACAACCCTTTGTCCTGTATTGCGCATCACCAGCTCCCCACTTTCCATCTGAAAAGTCAGTGCATCCCAAGGCGTTTTACTCACCGCCACAGCGGCCGGCTGCACGATAAAGCCGATGCTTTGCCTTACAGGCATCTGTGTACTATTTTCTGTCGTCTGCATGATTCCCTCGAAGGATGCTTTCAGCATCACTTCATGCGTTAGCGGCTTACCTTTTCTTAAGACAAAATTGACCTGCTGGCTTTGCCCGGCATCGATACGGGTAATCGGGGGATAGATCAATATACGCTTGAGTGGTAAAAGCCTGGATATTAACCAGAACGTTGGTCTGTTCATACTCTGGCTATGAGTGATGCAATGCATTCCCCTGAAAATCCGTGGTAATGATCCAGCTACCGGGCGCGTATAGTTGCATGCCTATGCGCCCATCGTATGTAACACTCCAAACGTTTCCCCAGCATGTACTGGCGACATCACTGCCGCTCCATTCGCATAGGCCAGCACACCGAATGATCCAAGGCTAAACGAACGGCCCCCTGGCTATTTTGCGTTAGCCCACCGCTCACCCAGCTATACGGGGTGGTCGTCTGAAGATTGTTCGAAAACTCTGTGCGTTTTTTCCGTTATAACATCCACTCCGAACCCAATATCATCACCTTTACTACCTTGTTACCTCACACATTCAAACCCCATAGTTAAAACTTAGCGTTACCGAGTCGCCAAAATTGACTTTCTCGGTACGTTCCTCTTTCATCACATTAAAGCCTGATATTTGTGGAAGAACAGTAATATTTACAGAAAACATCTTTCCATTTGCCGGTTCACCATTCTCTTTTATCCAGGTCAGGCTTCTGCCAGTCTGCGCACGCCACATCGTACTATCCGCCATTTGCATTTTCGCTGGAGCACTATCCACACTGGCGTCCGTAAACTCCAGATAGTAAAACCCCACAGTGCCGATGCCGTCTCCCGTCCATAATCCAAACCGCTCTGGGTTTGCGCCACGGCCTTTTCCCACACGATTATCTTTCGGAGTGACATGCATCATCATGTCTGCTTCACAAATGACACGCCAGGTTTGCTTCATGCCAGACAAATTTCGGCCATCTAGATTAGCCTTGTCTGACACTTTCCCCATATCGTAATCTCCATTCTTAGGAGGCTGTATAGTGCACTGCGATGATTTAAATTCACCCTTGACAGAAAATTCTGATAATGGAGGGGAGGCATGGGCAATAGATACACACATAAATATTCCATACAGGCGCCATAAAATCTGCTTCATCAGATATCCCTTTCGCTTTTATTTATTTAAATAAATAACAAACCATGCTATTTCCCACACTCATCCACTCCTGCCACCATTACCCCCCATTTATAATAAATCGTTCCCTCATTAATTATTTAAAACCTGCAGGAGGTTAAATTACGCCAGTCATAAATCAACATGTTTACAGCTTGATATCAACCACACAGAGTTCATATACCGTAGTGGCATAGGGCGGGATTTTGGCAGGTATCCCGCTTCGCCGTAAGCCAGTTCAGCCGGCACCACCATGGTCAGCGTCCCGTGGTTACGAAAATGCCCCAGCGCCGCTCTAAACAGTGGCGGATAAGTACTGAGCAGCAGGGAAAGCACATTGCCCACGCTATCCATGTCGTGGATCACCATACCGTCCGCCAGCGATTCCGTTACCACCAACGCCACAACGGCGTCGGCGGCGATGGGATCGTCGCCGGCATAATTAATTTGATACCAGAAGCCGGGTGCAGACTGAGCTAAACCCTGTTTTGCTTGAAAGCAGACATGAATTTCTCGCCCAACTATTGCTGCGCAACCCCTGTTTTATCACGCACCAGGTTAACCACTGTTTCTGACTCGGCCAGCGCCAGCAACAACAGACCATGAACGGCAACGGGCAATGGTTTAATCATGTTATTTACTCGTTAGTCCCACTAAGCCGCTAAGCTGCAGCCAGCGATATACATCCTGAGTCCTGCGCAGGCCCAATTTACGCATCACGTTACATTTATGGGCGCTGACGGTTTTCGGATGGATGCCCAAAGCACGGGCGATCGCCTTAGGAGCGAGGCCACAGCCAATTAGGCGAATGACACACTGTTCCTGTGAGGTAAACGCAGTGTGTTGGGGTGGTCGGTACATTTCTCGCCCTTCTATCCCATGTTCACGGTCCCGAGACGCTATCACCAGCTTTTCAATAACGGTATCCACACGGTCACACCTATAAATCGTACGGGTATTACACCCACCGAGGGGCTGGACTGTCGTCCCATTCCTGCCTTTATCCCGGACAGGAAGCCACAGTACGTTGCCAAGGCGGCTACCATGCTGCATTTTGAACAATCTGTCCGAGGCCATGATCGTGACCCCAGTCACATCTGCAGGGAATGCTTTGGTCCCACGCCGCCACCGATAAGTCGTGTCCTGGTAGTGTGACACCGCCTTGAGCACCCCCTGGACCCAGTACTGGTCTCGGTCGACTATATACAGCTTCCCATAGGCCCACGAGATCTCACCACGTGTTGCCAGATCGCCTATCACCCCGCTTACCTCCAGCATTGATTACGCCACTAAAAAGATCGATGCCCATTGCACAACGGCAGGCTTCATCGGTGATGTGTTGGCGCAGTTATACAGGCTCGCTACGGACACGATCGGGTGGAAAGTTCTCCCGGATCGCCACTCCTGCTCCCCCTCACTTCTAAAAGTTTACGTACAGTCGACGGGTTCACTACGAGCACGGCTGCGGATATCCCACTCCCACGTCGTGGTCCCCGTTCACGAGCACTTCGGTTTTAGGTATACGACCACAATTCTGATCATATTCGTCTCTTTGCGATGAGTCCCCGCAGCGCGCGACGATGCACCGTGTCAGGCATTCAACAGCAGTACCGAAACGGGAGGGATCCCAGAGGGCATTACCATGGGTTCCCCGGATACATATACTCCGCACACTCAGACCCGGGCTGCCCCCCGTGGTGACACCGTGTATCACTCCTAGACCCAAGTACCTTCGGTGTGGTACATAACACTCTCACGTACCGACTTTTTCCCTAGGGCGTAGATCAAAATAACCATCTATGTGTCGCAGCATATATCCGCAATAACGGACTGAGCGCCCGCATCGAGGTATTTTTTCCGACGGATATATCACCACCACGGTCGACGCCCGGTGTTGAGTCAGGATGTCATTTAATACAGCGGCGACGCCGGATCCATTCGCTCGGCGACGATACACTGGCCCACTGCTCATCCCAGCTGGTATCCAAATGGTACTTCGCACCTAGGGCCACCTGGTCAGGGCAGTGGTCAATAAGGAGCAGCGACGATCACGAAAGAGGTCTCATAGCCCCCCCCGCTCGTGTTCTGTCCGACCTTTACCGAGGTAGCTATCCGCACCCGGTTGATGGACTCTAAGGTAGGTACGACTGTATATTCAACGCCATCCCGTTGCACAATCCCAGCCCCCATGACATCGAGCTTCGGACTCCCGCCGCAATCTATGTCACCGTACGCGGCTACTTCTGACGACGTGCCTGGCGCCACGACGCCATGATCGACAGATGGGGGTAGGTTCATCTTGCACTGGACCGTCGGAGGCAGCGGTTTAATACAGTACTCCCCCCCAGAGTTTGCGGCCACTTCAGCAGACAGCTCGCCCCACGGTGTCCACAGCTTGTACGTTTGGGGGTCGGTGGGGTGACGCTGGGCGAATACGATACATAGTCCCTCAGGTTTCACGTTCTGTAAGGTCCAGGACATAGCCGTTGAGCAAGTATCAGTCTCGTTCACCTCCCAAGTCCCACTATTCCGCAGGTGGCACCTTCCCGTCATCGGTGGAGCATATCGACTGTCCCACTGACAGTTCTTATACGGGATGCCGGCCGACCGGTCACCATACTGGCAGTTGGTCCCCACTGGTATTAATTCAGTACCCATATACGGATTTGGGCGGACCGTCCTTGGTTCGATGTTGGTCTTCAGGGTCCCACCACTTTCGAACGTTACACGGTATTCGCAGGTGCTGTTCCCGCACGACGTAACTCGAACGCTTGTCATATGCGGGTATTGTACTCCCATGGCGCTCCAACTAATGAGGCCCCCCATGATCAGTAGATAGCGTAGTCTCATACGTAACCTTTTTTTTACTAACGAGCAATCCTCACCCGCGCAAGAGCTAATTGACGGATTGCCCACACACTCCACCGGGCTTCATACCCACGCACCAACGCCTCAGTTTCTGCCTTCGGCAGTCTCCGATACCTGGCTTGCTCATAAAGCCGCGCGCAACGTTCCCGGTGGTTCTCTAATGCTCTCGGCGCTATTTGGGGCCCCAGCGGGGAGTACCATATGCCCAGCCAGTCAAAGCCTCTTTCAATATTGCCAAGTTGCGTTTTATCCGGGTGAGTTTCAAACCCGCCCAAATCAAAAAACTCATGCAGTGATTTAATTGCCTTGCGTAAATGCCAGCGTGTCCGGGTGAACACAATAAAGTCATCCATATACCTGGCATAAAATAATTCCTCTCGCGATGCAAAATAACCGTCTATATGTCGCAACAGACTGCCACCAATTAACGGACTGAGCGCACTGCCGCGGCATATTCCTTTTTCCGGCGTGTAAATATCACCGCCATCGTCGACGCTGTAATTGAGCCATTGCAGGCATAAACCTCTGCAGACTTCATCATCTATATATCTGTGCAGTTGGCTTTCAACCTGATGCTTCAATATATGGCGGTAAAAACCGCGAATGTCCGTCCGATAGACATAACGCCAGTTTCCGCTGCGCCATGCGGCACTGACCGCTTTTACTGACCCACTGACACCACCGTGCCCTTTCAGGTGATGGCAACGCGTGTGGCGGGGCAGTAGAGGTTCAACCTGCAGCGCGACCCATTTAAGGACCAGGGCATCCTGTGCCGGCCATTGCACCCAGCTTTTGCCCTGCCGGTGATATGCCTGCATCGGCGACAGCCGATAGTCGCCAGACAGCACCCGGGTCAGCAACGCCCGCTTTTCACAGAACCACCAGAACCGCAGGTCCCATATATCCGCATTGACCGGTGCATGCCGGCGCCGCCGGCATAACCAATGGTAAGCCCGCTCCCAGTTCTCGATAATTTGCGTGTTTTGCTGCCTGTTCAGTGCCTGGCAAGGGCGCTTACTCATATTCCAGGCTGAACGTCGCCACCGCGTTGAACGGGCCGTAACCGATGGTTCGATTGGCAATCGCCTGCGGCTCCCCCTGCACATAGGCCTTTAGCGCAATCATATTGTTGCCCGCCTGCAACACATAATCGTCGCTCGATTTGTTAAACGGCAACGGTTTGCCCTCCAGCGTCTCAAGCCCGATGGCAATGCCTTTCGCCCCACTGCCGGCATCGATGGCCAGCAGGCCGGGTAACGCCGTATTTTCCATGCCCGTAATGGTCACCCTCACCGTCTTGCCCAGGCTAATGTCACACTCCGCCAGCCGTATCTCGAACGGCTGCCCCAGTGTACGGGTGTTCTGGTACAGGTACTTGTCGACGATGGTGCCAAAATCCAGCTGGATTTCTTCGTCACCCGGAGGAATGACGCAGGGCTCTGCGACCAGCGCGCCATACAGGTGCACGTTGTCGGCTGCCGTCACCGGCGGCACAGCAAACGTAATCAGTGCCTGCGTCAGTAACAGGCCAGCTACTTTTTTACGCCACAGCCCCTGATAGACTCGCTTTCCTGATTTGCGTTTCATCACGGACTCCTTATTGGTAATCGGCACGCAGTGTCGCCAAGGACTCGAATGCCCCTTCGGTCAGGATTGCCCCTTCCCGCTTGACCGGCACCGCTTCCAGCCGTGGTGGATTGCTTATATCAATGGCCAGCGTACTGCCCGGCGTGAACGGTTTATCGTTTTGATAAACCCGGATCCCCAGGTCCGTCTTGTTAGTCTGCAATGCCTGTTCATCAAACCCCGCCGCTGCGCCGGTTAAACTCAGCGTCAGTGCCCAACTGCCACTGCCGGCGTTATCACAGGTGATTTGATAGTTCATCATCTGTCGATAATTCACGCCATCCACCTTGTTAATGCCCACCCGCTCACCGAAATTGACATCCACACGGTTGCCGTCATTGATAGTGCACGGTGGCGGTTCTATCAGCGTGCCGCGGAACGTCATATCGACATCCCCGTCCGCCAGCGCAACACCTGCCGCCCCCCATACTACGGCCAGCAGTAGAGTGTTCATCATCGTCTGCGTTGTCATCCGCTGCTCCCCGTTACTGATAGGCCACTTTCATGGTGGCCCCCGCCGTAAACTCACCTCCCGTCAGGGTGGTACCACTTTGCTTCACAGGAACAGCCCAAAGCTCCGGCTTCTGCGGGTAGGTAAAGTTCAACCAGCTGTTCACCGCCAGTTTGTTATCTCCCTGACGCAGCTCAATACCCAATCCGGTTTTATTGGTTTGCAACACCGTACCGTCAAAGCTTGCACCGTTACCGTTCACCTGCAGTTTCATCGCATTGGACGAAGCATCGGAACACGACAAGGCGTAATTCACCGGCATCTTATAGTTATTGCCGTCAACTCGGGTCGTCATCACATCACCAAAATCCACCTCTATCGGCCGATCGTCATTGATGGTGCACGGCGGCGGCTTGACGACGGTCACCTTCACGGTCACGGTGGCCATATTTGAGGCAAGGGCCATCAACGGCACCGCCGCCAGCAACGCAACCAGTACACGGGCAGGATGGCGCAGGCGGTAATTTTCGTTATCCATACCCACCGCCTCAGTCATAGCTCAGATGGAAATTCACCACGGCCCGATAGCTGCCTGCCACCAGGCTGGCCGGCGTACGCTCCGGCGTCACCGTGTAGCTCAAGGTGTTCTGCCCCGGCGTCAGCAGCAATGCTTTGCCACTACTGCCCAGGCGCACGTCCTCGCCCCGGCCATCTTCCAGACGCAGCCCCAACCCGGAGACGCCCTGCGCCTTTACCAACTGCGGGTTGTCCGCATCTCGGTTTGCCCGGAAACTCACCGTCACCGCCGGCTGCATGTCCGCCCAGGTCAGGTTGCCGGTACGACTGTCGCGGTGCCCCCCCGGACTACGCAGGCAGTCGGCCAGCCGCAATTCGAACCGTACAGGCTCACCACGCGCACCAATGCTCTGCAGTCGCCCCGTGCCGATGTCACCCAGCGCGATATCCTGACGAGCACTTTCCATCTCCAGCCGGCAGGCACTCTCGGTCAACGCGCCGTGCACATACAACGTGCCGTTTGTCCCCTCAACATCCCAGTTGTCCACCTTCGCTTGGGCATCAGGCAACAGCCACAGCATCGTGCCCAGCGTCAGCGGCACCATCAGCGCCAGCCCACCCAACGCGCCGTAATAGCGCAGCTCGCTTAACCAGCAGGCACGCGCCGTATTGATGTCGTATTTCCCTGCCATATACCCCTCCGCGCCGCAGCGCCAAAATCCCGTCGCTCATCCCGGCGGACGGCATGCCGCCCGTCAGCCTGCCTTCTTGTCCGGCACCACGCTGCAGGCGGTGCCGTTGCAGCTGAAGCTCAGCGATGGACGGCCGCCGTAGTCATTGACGTAGGTCAACACCGGGCTGTTGCCCAGGCTCGACGCGTTGACCGTCAGCGGTAGCTTATCCATCGGCGGCACCATCACCGGTTCGAACCCTTTCACCCCTTCAACTCCTTTTTTAGTAGCCGCATCCACGATGGTCACGTAGTACGGCGTCGGGTTGTTCACTATGTAGCTGTTGCCCTGTTTCGTCAGGGTCAACTGCTCCTGCGGCGGCGGCGCGTTCTTGTCCATTGCGACGGCGGCTGGGCGGTAGAACAGTTTGATACGCGTCTGCAGCGCAATCTGCAGGGTATTTGGTTTGCTGCTCTTCGGCGGAATTTCCCGCAGGTTGAAGTAGTAGACCGTCTCACGGTCTTGCTTGAGCAATTTTGCCGCCGGCAACGCCTGGATTTTCACCTGGCTCGGCTTGCCCGGCTCGATACGCTGCACCGGCGGCAGCACGGTCAGCGGACTCTGGATTTTGTTACCCTGCTCATCCTCAATCCAGCCCTGCGCCAGGTACGGCAGCTGCTTGTTTTGGTTGGTGACGCTCAGGCTGACCGATTTCTGGTCGCCGTCAAAAATCACCCGCGTGCGGTCCAGGGCAATCGCCGCCTGAGCCTGCTGGGCCGCCAGTGCACTCAGCAGGGCAACGGCCATCGCCACCGAGCTCAGAGTGTTGTTCTTCATCCACGCGGCCACTCGGCCATCATGCCGGCGCCACATCATCACTGTATTCTTACGCATCATCTTTCTCTTCCCGGCCCTCGCGGCCTCTCAAACTGGTGGTTAAAACAACTTCGCGGTTTTCATCGCTCAGAGATGGCGGTTGCACTGTCCGCCCTGGCACTGTCGACGTCACCGCTCCTGGTGCATCCTCGGCTGTTGTCTGGCCGTCATGGGTCGGCGCCTGTGCACGCAATGGGTGGCACGGCAACAACAGGTTATTCATCAGCATCTCCGCCGGCAGCGGCGTTGGCATCCGAACTTCACACTGCGCGCTGCCTGCCCAGTGCACCGTCATGGTATCGCCGGCATTGATGCCGCTCAGATAGACACTGCCGCCGTCGTTGACGATGCCGGTCTCCTGTTTGCGGGCGTTCATAATCGTGGCACCGAACGGCGGCTGGCTGCCGTCCGCCAGCTTGATGACCGCCATCGCCTTCTCGCCGGCAATCACATCGAACTGGCGATAGCCGATGGCACCTTCCGTCAGCGTTGCCTGCACCACCGATGTGGTGGCTTCGGCGTTGTCGCCGAGCTTGTTCAGATCGATGCTCGCCTTGTTGCGGTAATAGCTGTTCACATCGCCTATCACCGCCTTACCCCAGGCGTTGGTGTTGCTGGTGCGGCCGTAGCCACGCACCGGCACATCCGCCACACCGTTGGTATCAATCAGCATGCGAGTGCCGCCCGGCATCCCGGCGCGGTGCAGCGCACCGCCTTCCATCGTCAGCGTCGCCCCGCCCTGCAGCGACAACCCCATCGCACTGTGGCGCCCTTCCTGATAGCTGGCGTTGGCGCTCATACGCGCCATATCACCTTCGTGGTTGTAGTAACCACTTAAGCTGGCGCCGCTGCGCGAACTGCCGGCGCTCATGCTGTAGTTATTGTGTTCATCCAGACGGTCGTAATAGTTTGCCTGGTGCGTTACATCGCTGCGGTTGACCGTGGCGCTGTAACCCACTGAACCGCTGTTGCCCCACGGCAACGAGAGCGACAGATATCCGCCGTCATCATTTACGCCGTTGTATTGGTTCCGGTACGCTAATAGTGACAAGCTCACGTTGCGGAATGAACCAACATCGAAATAGCGCGACAACGTCAGGTTGTAGCGGTCGTTCGCCGGCCGGTCCCAGAACGTCTCGTGGCTGTAGTTGAGGTAGGTACTCAGTCCCCAGTCACGGAAGTGCTTGTTGAAGGTAACGGTGTACATCTCCTTGCCGTTGCCGGTGCGTGTGCCGTAATAGCGCGCATCCAGGTACTCGCTCATGCTCATGAAGTCTTCTTGCGAGAAACGGTAGCCGGCGAAGGTCACCTGGCTGTCGTACTCATCAAAGTTCTTCGAATAACTCAGGCGGTACGAGCCGCCGCTCAGCGTGCCGTCTGCCTGCGGCAACCGCGCCCGCGACTCGGTGGCGTCAAAAGACAACGCCCCGAGCGCCATCAGGTCACGGCCAAGCCCCAACGACAATGCGTTGTAGTCACCACCCACCAGGGCGCCGCCGTACAGTGACCAACCGTTGCTGACCCCCCAGGAAAACTCGCCGGTACCAAACACCGGCCCGCGGGAGTGGTGCTGAAAATCGGAGGGTTTGCCGCTCGCCAGCTTGAAACGCACCAACCCGGGGCGCGTCAGGTACGGGATGGTAGCCGTATTCATCGTGAACTCCTGCACGCTGCCGTCTTGCTCTTCCACCCGTACGTTCATCTCACCGCTGACCGCATCGTTGATGTCCTGAATGCGAAACGGCCCCGCTGCTACCTGGGTCTCGTACAACACTCGCCCCTGCTGGCTAATGACCACCTTGGCATTAGTCTTCGCTATCCCAACCACTTCCGGCGCGTAACCACGCAGGTTAGGCGGCAACATGTTGTCGTCCGACATCAGGCTCGCCCCGGTAAAGCGGAAGCTGTCGAACATGCCGGAGTCCAGGTAGTTCTCCCCGACAGTTAGCTTCGAGCGCAGCGCCGGAATGGCGCGATAAGCGTAATAACGACTCCAGTCCAGCTTTTGCGTGGTAGACTGGCCCGATCCGGCAGTGTGATCGACATTGCCCTGCCAGTCCGCACGCAGGCGCCAGGCGCCGAGATTGAGGCCGGTAGTACCGTTGCCGCTCAGGCTGTAACTACTGCCGTTGACCTGATGCTGTTTCTGAGTGCGGGCGTTGACGTTGTAATCAAACAGCAGCCCCGGAATCCCTTCGTCCCAACGGGAGGGCGGGTCCCAGTTCTCTGCGGTGTACTCCAGAAACGCTTGAGGAATACTCAGATACAGCGCCGAGGTCGCAAGGTCGCCACGCACCTCCATGCCAGGTATGCTGGCCTCATCCAGGCATTCACCCTGGTGCCACCAGGTCACCCCTTTCAGGGCATCCTCTTTCAGCCCCAGTTGCCCGATCAACGCCTGCGTGACGCAGGCCCGGCTGCCGTTCGGGTCATCCTCAGGCGCATAAAACGGCACCTGCTGCTCCGGCAAATCATTTTTATTGACGTGCACTACCATGCCGTAGGTGCCCGGCATAATGTAACCGCCACGAGAGAACTGGCTCAGATCGATGTTTTCACGGTCGTGCACATCCAGCACATCCGTGTTGAACTGAATATCGCCTGCGGCAAATACCGCCGCCGACAGCACGCCCAGCGCCAGCGAAATGCAGAGCCCCAAAGTCTGGAGGCGCATCAGCTTCCCAGCAGATGACACTCTCATATCCCTAACCCTTTCTCGTTATATTTACGTTGCAGGCGACCGTGATAATTACGGCTGACGCCATTCAGAAATAATCCAGCTTGAAACGTATCGCTGAAAAATAATCACCGGCCTTCAGCGCATGTTGATTGGCGACCAGCCGCAGGTGATAATTAAGATGCATGGTACCGGTAATAATGTCCTGAGCCAGCAGTGGCACACCCGGCGTGGCAATATTCCCATTCTCGTCGGTAATACGCAGCGCCACCCCAGACGCATCACCCCGCACACCAAATAATTCCCCCTCACTATCCCCGTCGAACGTCACCTGAAATTGCTTCCAGTCGGGTAATGTGGGGTCCGGGCGTTCAAGAGTACAGTTGACCAGTTCAATGGAAAAAGGTTTACTGCGCCCCTGTCCATCGCGAATAATATCCGCCAGCGGCACCACCTCCATATCAATAGTCTGGTCACGGCTCTCAATAGCGATAGCGCAGGCGGTATCAATAATGGCGCCTTGCATATTTACCCTACCCCATCCCTGTGACGACACAGTAGCCATTGCTTGCAGCGGAAAGTACGCTAGGATAAATATGAAAGAAAACACAAAATAATGTTTACTTACCCACATAAGACTCACCCGAAAATAAGACTTAGTGAAAATTGCATGCGGATACCCGCATGCAATTAATTCCACAAAGAGAATGGCTCTTAGTTATAAGCCAGAGTAAAATCTGCTACAGCCTTGAAATCACCCGGTACGATAGCGGTGTCTGATGCGCTAGCGCCCTGCAGGTAGGCAGAGAAGTTCAGGCTGTTATTATTATCCTGCAACACCTGTGCCTTAGTAGGTTGACCAAGCTTAACAGCATTACCGTCAGCTTCGGCAATGACTACTCCTGCTCCTTGTGCAGTGCCGTTGATCGAGAGTGCGCCATTAACTACAGAGGACTCCATACCGGTAAAAGTAGCAGTCACTTTATTTTTTTGCAGAACGCCTTTATCATCAGCTTCAAAAGAGCAGTTTTCCAGATCGATAGAGAATTGGCGCGGGTTCGATTTTCCGCCATTTTTCAGAGCAACATTAGAAATCTGACCCAGCTCAACGGTTTGATCCGCAGACTCAGGATTAATAGAGCATGGTGCATCGATGATAGAACCCGTGAAGGTTACTTTACCGTGCCCTTGTTCTGCAGCAAATGCAGTGGAAGAAACACCAAGTGCCAGCACAGTTGCCATCATTACTTTGTTTAGTTTCATTCAAAATTTCCTTATCTAGTGCTTCAAACTACAGGTTAAAGACTATTAATAATTTGATTAGACAGTACGAAAGTGAAAGCTGGATAATGATGGCTTTCATAATTCTTTCATGTACGTGCCCGGGTTTGTGGTCACGTTGACTCATCATCTACATTCGCATATCGCTCTTTAGGTTCTCGAGAGACAATAACGGAACGCATCACTGCGACAACGAGACCAATGATACACCCCCAAAACCACACCAGCAAAACATGCTACACAAAGCATAAAATATAGATTTTTACTCCAAAAAATTTTCTATTTATGTTTTTTATACCAAAACGAGCTAAAAACACACCGATACCAAAGGTTTTTATTTTTTAACAAAACGCAGAAAAGTAAAAAATGACGGGAGTAAGCAAAGAAATTTCATACAGTGAATCGTAAATCCATAAAAATTTTACAACATCCTAATCACATGTAATAATTTACACAGCTATTGAGGAGCGTTGTTGAACATGAAATATATATTTAATTTCAGCATGGTCTTTCTCCCTGCGGAAAGATCTCTATCAATACTTAACAATAAGGAAATTGAGATTTCTCTGTCTGCGCCTGCGACACGCCTTTTGTTGGAACTAATAAAGTACAAAGGAACAACAGTGACCAGAGAAGCACTGTTGAAAAACGTCTGGGAAGACTATGGCTTTTCCGGCTCTAACAGCAATCTCAACTCTTATATCAGCGAAATAAGAAAGGCATTCATTCAACTTGGGTACAGTGAAAAAATTATCATCACGATTCCCAAGCAAGGGGTAAAACTCGAAGCAAATATAGAAACGCTAGTAAAGCAACCGCCATTAGCCTGTGCTTCAGCACTTTCGGAGTGGGTGCCAGCAGGTGAAGTTAATGAGGCTAATGAGGCTAATGAGGCTAATGAGGCTAATGAGGCTAATGAGGCTAATGAGGCTAATGAGGCTAATGAGGCTAATGAGGCTAATGAGGTAGTTCTTTCGCAAAGCGCTCTGAAGTCAATAGACAAAGGAAAAAAGAGGCGTTATATCAACGCAATTGATAGTGTTCTGATTGCCCTGCTCTTAATAGGTTGTATTATCGCATTAGTGAAGCAACAGCAGAATCTTGCCATCAATGTCCAACCAGCCGATATTGAACCTTTGTTCCGTATCAAAAAGTGTAATATCTTCACCATTGAAGATTACGATATCTATCCTAAAGAAAGAACTATTAAACTCGCATTGAATGAGATAGAAAAGGAAAAAATCAACTGTAATAACACCTCTTATGACCTTTACTTTGCCAAGATGTTACTTAACAAGGAAAACTCCCTTTTTTCGTTCTTAGGCATCTGTTTGAAAAATGAAAAAGGCAAGCAGACATATTGTAAAACCCGGACAGACAATAATGGCAAAGAAAATAATTAGAGCAGCGTTGGTAATATTAATTCTGATATTATCCATTATCATATATAAGCAATCTAACAGTGCGGATGAAGCTGTACGCTGCCAGGTAGATACTATCGTTACTGATATGCTAAATGACAGGGATATGCTTTCCTATGAAATGAGAATGAATTACATATTTAATGCTCAAAAGGAGAGTGTGGTTAACATGACCGGGTATGTCATCCACAATAACAACAGATATCGCTATCTGAGAACACTACATTTCATGCTCGATCTTTCTGATAGCAAGGATATCTACAATATAAGATACACCTTAGAACAAATACATCCCAGTGATAATACACCTAAAGACATCAGCCATCTTTTGATGAGCTCACAATTTGATGGTTCCAACAGCCATATCCGAATTAACAAAATCAAGGGAAATACCTACTTGATTAACGGAATATCTCAACCCATAGCGCTTTGCTATCGGTATTAAATACCTCCGTAAATTCACAGCAGGTTATCTTGACAGCAGACCGTACCTAGTGGTCTGCCGTCTTAGCTAATTATATGATATCTAAAATAAATTGACCTGCCCCCATTATTAGATACAGCCATCAGTTAGTAATGTCGGTTTGTTTACCTTCACATTTTCCATTCCGCCACCGTGCTGCAAACTCTGATGGCGTCTGATAATTCAGTGCTGAATGTGGACGACACTCGTTATAATCCTGCCGCCAGTCATTAATGACTTTCCTGGCGTGAACGATATCGCTGAACCAGTGCTCATTCAGACATTCATCGCGAAATCGTCCGTTAAAGCTCTCAATAAATCCGTTCTGCGTTGGCTTGCCCGGCTGGATTAAGCGCAACTCAACACCATGCTCAAAAGCCCATTGATCCAGTGCGCGGCAGGTGAACTCCGGCCCCTGGTCAGTTCTTATCGTCGCCGGATAGCCCCGAAACAGCGCAATGCTGTCCAGAATGTGTGTCACCTGCACGCCTGAAATCCCAAAGGCAACAGTGACCGTCAGGCATTCCTTCGTGAAGTCGTCCACACAGGTCAGGCACTTGATCCTGCGACCGGTGGCGAGCGCGTCCATGACAAAATCCATCGACCAGGTCAGGTTGGGCGCCGCCGGGCGGAGCAGCGGCAGACGTTCTGTTGCCAGCCCTTTACGACGTCGTCTGCGTTTTACGCCCAGCCCTCTCAGATGATAAAGGCGGTACACGCGCTTGTGATTAACATGAAGGCCTTCACGGCGCAGTAACTGCCAGATGCGGCGGTAGCCAAAACGCCTGCGCTCCAGTGCCAGCTCAGTGATGCGCCCTGATAAATGCGCATCAGCCGCCGGACGCTGAGCCTCATAGCGGCAGGTCGACAGGGACAAACCTGTAAGCCTGCAGGCACGACGTTGCGACAGACCGGTCGCATCACACATAAACTCAACGGCTTCCCGCTTCTGGTCTGTCGTCAGTACTTTCGCCCCAGAGCCACCTGGAGTGCCTCCTTATCCAGCATGGCTTCGGCAAGCAGCTTCTTGAGCCTGGCGTTCTCTTCCTCAAGCGACTTCAGGCGCTTAACCTCGGGCACCTCCATACCAGCATACTTCTTACGCCAGGTATAAAAGGTGGCGTCGGAAATGGCGTGCTTGCGGCAGAGCTCACGGGCAGAAACCCCGGCTTCAGCTTCGCGGAGGATACTGATGATCTGTTCGTCGGAAAAACGCTTCTTCATGGGGATGTCCTCATGTGGCTTATGAAGACATTACTAACATTGCGGTGTATTAATCAACGGGGAGCAGGTCAGCATAAAGGGGCCCCTAATTTCCATTGAACGAGATGAGCCCCCTCAAAGGCCCCCAACCACTTGATTTGGGTATAACTGAGTTGACCTCGGTAGAACTCGTAACAGAAAAATTCAGTAATTTCAGGGAGTATAAGGGATAAAAAGCGAATTCAGTAGAGGCGAGTTGACTTCAAAATGGCACGCCCTGTAGGATTCGAACCTACGACCTACGGCTTAGAAGGCCGTTGCTCTATCCAACTGAGCTAAGGGCGCACGGAGAAACGTGAACTTCGCGGTGGTGAAACGCGTGGAATTATACGGTCAATGGCAGGTGAGTCAATGCCTTTTCCCCGATCAGAATCGATAACGGCTAGCCGATTGTAAATACGGCTATTTTTTCAACATTTTCAATACATCCCACGTAGAATTTATCGCTGCGAAAAAGCTTAGCTGCTTTTAAGTAACGCCTGCTGTTTTCCTGTAGGCCACCTCGTCACACTGGTGCAAGGTATCCCGGCCGCCTGGAGGCTGACAGACAACAGGACAATGGAGTGACAGCGCAAAACCTGACCTATACGCCTCCCCGGCTAAAGCATATTTCTCATGATATCACCGGCATCAAACTTGAGCCCATTGTTGCCCTCGCCTCTTCGCACAGGATCGGCGTAGAGGTGCTCAGCATTCTGTCACCCGCGCTGCAAAGTGAAGATTTTTTCCGCGAACAATCGGCAGAGCAGTCGCTTATGCTGCTGGAAGTGCAGCTCGGTGTGCTAAAAAATGCGCTCGCCTGTAACAATATTTTCATCAATCTGCCGATAACCGTACTCATGGTGCCAGAACTTTTTCAGCGCCTGCTGCAACTGCGAAGCCCGCCGCTGAATATAGAGATTGTCGACCCTGTCGACTTTTTCACACTCTCCGATACACAGCGGCAAGGCGTCGCCCAGCGCCTGAAGCAGCTCACCATGAAGGGTCACCGCATCTGGCTGGATGACATCGACGAAACGGTCATTCAGCCGTTTTTATTTTGTCGATTACCGTTGAACGGCATCAAAATTGATAAGGGCGCATTCTGGCGTTTACGCGCTACACCCGCGCTGAGGCAGCTGGTTTCACGTTGCTTTCAGCTGGCCGGGAGCGTGCTCATCGAAGGTATTGAGACTGAACGCGATCGCACCTGGGCACTGCAGGCAGGCGCAGATCTCGGCCAGGGATATTACTGGCCGTCCTGGACATGGCCGGAGGATTAAAGAGCCATTTCCAGGAGGGAGACCATGCGAATGACAGTGCGCCGTTACCGGCGGCGGCGTACAGGAAGTGATGCACTGGGATTTACGCACTCACCTTTTGCTCCCCCCTTTTTCGACCGGCTCGAGTTTTTGAGCCAGTCCATCAGCCAGCCCCGAAAAACCGACGCTCCGTTTATCATTCTGGTCACGGAGGATCATTTTCTGCGCACCGGTTTTCTCAATGGACAGTTTCCCCTGAGCAGCTGTTGCGACTATATCTCGCTGGATGATGCGCTCGGCGCTCAGGCACAATGGCCTTCAGCGCGTCTGGTGGTGGATGTAGAAAGCCGTTCCACCGGGCTGATTGATCAACTGGATCAGTTAAGAAGGCATAGCCTGTATCCCCCCTTCCTGACGCCGTGGCTACTGGTCCGGGCAGATAATTATGATACCCGCCTCTTCTGCAAAGCGGCGGGGCCTTTTCACGTGCTGGAACGTCAGATGAACGCGGCAGGGCTTCAACACAGCCTGATGGATGCCCGCCCACCGCAGGGGTCCGATAAAGACTGGTTTTCCCGCAATGAATGGCCCATTTTGCAGGAGCTTGCCCGCGGTAAGACGCTGCGTCAGATTGCCCTTCTGCAGAATCGCCCCTATAGCCGCATTATCTATCGTCTCAGCTGCATCCTGCTTAAGCTGGGGCTGAGCCATCGCCAGGAATTGTTACACCTTCTTAATAACCTCTCTGACTGCACGTTTTAACTTACGCACTAACTTCTTATTTCCTAAAGCGCTTTAGGAATTTACTTACCACGCATGTTATGAAACGGTTAAATTTTAACAATGTATTCGATTTTATAACTATTCCTAATTTATGGTTCGGAACCATGTGAAATGTCACAGAATGAACCAAAGGCAGCACTTTCCTCCATCCGTTAAGTGAATGCAGAAGGCGTTAATAAGATGATAATGATGTAAAAACAAGCAGCTTCGCTTCACTCTCCAGGAGCGGAAAGCAAAGTGAATAGCATGTTCTCCTGCGCGATGATGGCGTGACGTTGATGCGCCTTAAGCACTTTCAGATGAAGGTTTGACACCTTGCGAGGGCACTTTTTCGCCTCTTTGACCCTGGGTCGCCCGCCGAATCGACGGTCTTTTTTATTAACAATTACGCAACATAAAGAGACATCTGTTATTTTTTGTTATTACATAAAGATGAAAAGATGCGGTAAATGGGATAACAGGATATTTCCGCTAAATTTAAAAACATAGCCATTAAGATCCAGAAGATAATACAAACCAATAAGCGGAGACTAATTTACAGGGTTTTCGGAAAAAACTTACTCTGTATAATAAGATGCGTACCAAATCTGAATAAGAAAAATCTTTTTGCCAACACCAGCCAAATGAGATGACCGCGCTGAGGCACTGTTCTTTTCATTACGTAAACAAGGATGCTTTCGCTCTTTCCAGGGAAATACTACGGTATAGGGATCTGCACTTTATATCCTTCCGGCATTTCGAGAGTTTTACAAAACTCTGCATAACGCTTTTAACAATCTGAGGCATTAAAAATGAAACCGGCATCCGTTATCATTATGGACGAACATCCTATCGTCAGAATGTCGATAGAGGTCCTGCTACAGAAAAATAAAAATATCACAGTCAAGCTTAAGTCTGGCGATAGCCATGAAGTTCTTGACTGTATTCGTAATCATCCTATCGATTTGGTGATCCTTGACATCGAACTTACGGGCACAGACGCCTTCGCTTTACTGAAGAGAATCAGAAACTTAAACAAAGACATCAAGATTCTGTTCCTCTCCTCTAAATCAGAGTTATTTTACGCGGGTCGTGCGATTCGCGCCGGGGCCAACGGCTTCGTCAGTAAACGAAAAGATTTGGGTGAGATCTACAACGCCGTAGAGATGATTCTGATGGGTTATTCTTTTTTCCCGTCGGAAACGCTGAATTTTATAAACCATATGGGTTCGGGAAAAGGGATGGCAGCGGATATGCCATTATCGAATCGCGAGGTCACGGTATTACGTTATCTGGCGAATGGATTATCCAATAAGGAGATTGCTGAACAGTTACTGTTGAGCAATAAGACCATCAGTGCGCACAAATCCAATATTTATTCCAAGCTTGGCGTACAAAGCATCGTGGAATTAATAGATTACGCCAAAGCGCACGAGCTGCTATAACCTGAATTCACTCCCTGCAGTTTATCCGAGCTGCAGGGAGTGCGGTCAGCGCTAATTATAATTAATCATGAAGGTAGCATCCGCATCAGCCCGTCCGGGCTGAGGGTTATCGGCCGTGGCAATATAATTGGCATAAAATGATAGGGTCGCATTCCCCTGTGCATCAACCGTGACCGGCTGGCTGGCCTGCTGAAGCGCCAGACGCGTTTTATCCGCATCCCTGATCTCGACGGCGACGTTGCTCGCTGTACTGGCATCATTCAGCGCCAGCAACCCGCTATTGCTCCCGTCTGCCTTACCCGAGAACGTAATGGACGCCGCCCCGGGCGGACAGCCGGTCAGCTTCAGCGTGAAGGGCATAGGCTGCGTGCGGCTCCCCGTGGTGTTGAGCTGCTTCGTGGGCCAGGTGCCCAGCGTGACCGTTTTGTCGCTATCGTTACCCTCTGCCACGCAGGTAAAATCGACGATATTGCCGTAGAGCCGAATATTAATTTCGCCCAATGCGGTTTCCGCCTGAGCCTGGGTGCAAAGCGCAAAGAGCGCCACGGTGATAAAACGGATCCCGTTTCGCATGTCTGCTCCTTAGTCGTAATCCACACGCAAATATCCGCGCGAGGTAAAGCGTCCTTCCGCTGGCTTGTTGCCCGTCACGCTCACCGGCCAGACCCGGATCCCCACCTGCGCCTGCGCGCTGTCGTCCAGGCGGAACGGAATTTTGCTCGTCAGGTTGTTAGGCGTGAGCGGCGCACCGCTCTCGTTGGCAATGATAAACCCCACATCCGGGTTATCCGACACCACCACATTATTGGAGACCTTTTCAGCCTCGACGCGCATCGTCAGCATGGCGTTTGCCTCCACGTTGGTGCATTTAATCGCGATGGTTTTACTTTGCGATGAGACGCCCTCCGGCTTGTTACCCACGCCCGCCTTGCTGAACAGGGAGGCGCCAATGTCGCCGAAATCAAATTCAACCACATTGCCGGCGTTGATGGCGCAGCTCTGCGGCACCTGAATGGTTCCGCTGTAGCTGATGGTGTAGACCGGCGTGGTCAACGGATCGGAGGAGGTGGTGGTGACGTAAACGCGGAACATGGTGGCACGCGGGATCACCACCATATTGATAAAGCGTCGGGTCACCTTAAGACGGAAAATAAGGCTGGAATCCTGCACGCCAAACGGTTTGTTTTTTGAAACGTTCGGATGGCTCCCCATCTGGATATAGTTTTTGGGTGGATAAAACGCGCCAGCATAGCTGTCCGTGATTTTCATCGCCCCGTCCAGATAGTCGTTAAGCTTCAGATACTGATAGCCATCGCTGGTCCCGGTGATCGGGTAATCCGTCACGTAGCTGCGCTTGGTGGTATTCCCGACGGTGCCCTTCGGGCAGACGGCGTTTACCCCCACCCACTGCGATTTCTCGCTGAGGGTGACAACCTGCCCAACCTGGTTATTCGAGCTGTTGAATTTATCCGTCAGGTCGTAATGCACCTCCGTCGGCACGCCCTTTTCATTGACGCACACGGTGGCTAACGCGTTTGTCGCGGGCAGGAGTGCCAGAAGCGACAAGGCAAAGATATGGATTTTAATCACAGCGGATCCCCTTAAGTGTGATCGCCTGTTGCAGGCTCTTTTCAGGCAAGCTGTAAGGCGCACGGCACTGGGACTGCGCCCCGTTACCCCACTGGACCAGCAGTTCGCCTTCCAGCGGCAGCCCACTCAGGTAAATTTGCCCGTCATCCCCCACCATGCTGGTCACGCCGCTCTGGGTTTCGCGCACCACGGCGCCGAACGGCACCGGCTGGTTGCCGCGCGTTACCGTCAGCAGGGCGCGCACGCCAATGCGGGTATCAAAGCTGGCGCGGACCAGCGCGCCTTTGGTCGGCACCACGCTGCTCACGTTGTTTTCGATGTCGGTGTTGTTGCTCATGGTATTGGTATCCAGCGCCACGCGGTTGTAGCGGTAGACGGTGGCATACGGCATGACCGCGTAGCCTCGCCAGTCGGTCTTCACGCCGGTCTGGTTTTCCACGCTGACGCCTGATGCCCCCGGCGCCTTAATCAGCACGTTGGTATCGCCCAGCGGCTGGCTGAAGGTCACGCCGTCTGAATGGCCAACTACCCCACCGGAGAGCTGCCAGTTGAGATCGTGCTGATCGCGGGAATAGTTGTAGCCCACGCCCAGCGTGCCGTAGGTTGCCTGCCAGTTGGCGCTGGCGCTTCCGCTTGAGCCGTTGGTGCTGGCGTGTCCCTGGGTCACGCTGTAGTTCAGGTTGCGGTCCTCAAGCAGCGTGCCGCTGACGCCGGTTTGCCAGCTCGTGTCGCCATCGCTGTTTCGGCTGGCGGATGCGGTGGCATAGGCGCGATCGATCGCGCTGTCCCGGCGATAGCCCTGGCGGGTAAAGAGGCTAAACGGCACGGAGACGTTAAACGACGCGATCCGGTCGGTACCGTCGATCCCGACGGATTTGTTCCACGACCATGACAGGGAGTAGTTGATCCCCTTAACGCCCCCCGCGTAGCCCAGCTGATACCAGAGGTTCGTTTCGTCCGTCCCCCAGTAGGTTTGCTCACTCCCGGAGATATAGACCGAGCCGTAATCCCCCAGCGACTGGGAAATATTGAGCTGGAAGCGGCCTTTTTTATTCCACGTCAGGTTGTGATAGCTCTGCACGTCCGGCACATCGTTATCGTCCTGGCTATCGGCATACTGGTAGCCCTCCATTGAGCGCCAGGCCACGTCGTCCAGGGTGTAAAACCCCTTCGTTGAGTAGCGGTAGCCCAGCAGCTGGAAGTTGGTGCCAAACCCGTTCAGCGATTTTGCATACAGAAAACGCAGGGACTGACCTTCATGTTTGCTGTCGTCCGCGAGTTGGCTGCGGGCGTGGGTGATATCGACGGAAACTGCGCCCCAGTCACCGAGGTTTTTCCCGGCACCGACGGCCACTGCGGTATAGCGTGACGCCAGCTGGGTACCGCCATAGAGCGTAAAGCCGTTAGCAAGGCCGGTAATCAGGGTGCCCTGGGCGAAGAACGGTGTATCCTGGTCGCTGTTACCGCTGCGGTAATCCCCCGCCACGAGGTCATATTTCCAGCGCCCTTCACGCTGCAGGAGCGGCACGGTGGAGTACGGCACGGTGTAGCGCTGCTGGCTGCCGTCTTTCTCTTCCACCGTGACGTCAAGGTCACCGCTGGAGGAGGTCGGGTTAAGATCGGTAATGGCGAACGCGCCGGGCTGGACGTAGCTTTGATAGATAACGTAGCCGTTCTGGCGAACCACCACTTTGGCAGGCGTACGGGCAATACCGCGCACGGTCGGCGCGTAACCCTGCAGGCTGTCGGGGTACATGCTGTCAGACGAATAGAGCCGCCCGCCGCGAAAACCGACGCTGTCGAAAACGTCATTCCCGGTGTTGCTGTCGCCCAGCACCAGCTCACTTTTCAGTGGGATAACGGTGCGCTGCGCCCAGGTGCCAATATTCTGCCACTCGCTGCGCCGCTTCCCGTTATTTTGCGTGTAGCGCCATGCGCCGTTGTTGCGTAAACGCCAGGCGCCATAGTTCAGCCCGCTCTGCAGGTTCAGGTAATAGCTGTCGTCTTCGCTTCCCCGGTTGCCCGTAAAGCTGTAGTTCACCAGCGCGGCGGGAATGCCTTCATCCCACTGTTCAGGCGGAATATAGCCGCGCGCGCTGTTTTGCATTGCCACCTGCGGCAGGCTGACGTTCAGGCGCTGTGAAGCAAAGTTAAATACCGTTTCGCTGCCGGGAATGGCCGTGGTCAATGGAACGCACGTTTCACCCTGCACCTTCGCCAGCTCGGGAAATGCGGCAACGTTGACGCCAAAGCGATCGAGCATCGCGCGCGTAATGCACGGCGACAGGCCGCCCGCCACCGGCGGCGTGTTCTCGGCCTGTTCAAAACGCACGTCCTGGGTGCCGATAAACTCATCGTTACGCCAGATATCCACGCGATAGATGCCGGGTGCCTGCTGGTGCCCCTGTTCAAAACGCGACAAATCCGCCACGCTGGCGGTGTCGTCGGATAAGAAGGCCGGGTTGAAGTAGCTTTCGCTCCAGCCAGCCTGCGGCCAGAGCGCGGCCATCAGCGCCAGTGCAACCGGGCAGTAACGTCCCTGGTGGTTTTTCATCGCCCTGACTCTGCTCACAGGTTGACGCTGCGCGCCGGTGTAATGGCGCCGTAGTCATTCACGCTCTGCCAGGAGAGCGTACCGCCGGCCCCGGCGGGCAGCACCTGCTGAGCCGAGTTTTTCGGCGCGACCATCAGGTTTTCCAGCGTCTGACCGCCCAGCTTCAGGTTGACCAGAGTGATGTAATAGGGCGAGGCGTTGCTGACTTTGAGATGGTTCCCCACGCGCTCAAAGCGCAGTTGGGAAAGCGCCTCATCCGGCTGCATCGCCAGGTTATTCGGGCGCACAAACAGCTTGATGCGCGAAAGGATCGCCAGCTGCAGCACGTTATTATTTTCCGTTTTCGCTTTGTTCACTGACGGGATCGCCTTCACGTTCATGTAAAAGAGCGATTCGCGATCGGCGGGCAGCGCTGGCCCGGCGTAAATAATACGCAGCGTGTTTTCGCTGTCCGGCTCGCTAACGAACAGCGGCGGCGTGACGGCAAAGGTTTTTTCCTTTTGCCCGCTGGCATTTTCGATCCACGCGTTAATTAAGTAGCGTTCTTGTTTATTGCTGTTGGTGATCGCCAGCGACGTTTGCTTCGCATCCGCCGGATAAATAACGCGCGTGGCCCCCAGCGCAATACCGCCGGAAGCATTCGCGCAAGCAGAAACCATCATTAAAATAAACGATAAAAGCAGTCCTGGTTTAATTAGCATATTCATCAAAACCGTACCTTTAATAATGTGTTCGCAGGTGTTATGGATAAATCAACGTAAACCAGACATCCGACTGAATATTGCCTGGCACGAGGTGTTCGGAAATAGCGCGATAGCGGGCGCTAAAATGAAATGCGAGCTCGCTGGTATTCACGGGCAACCAGCTGACGGCCGTCGCATTCGGGATAATCTGACGCTGCTGCTCATCAAAAAGCGCCAGCCCCACGCCGCTGCTGACAGGCGTTTCACCTGGCCGCGATGTCGCCAGAAAAACCTGCGGATCTTCCGCGGGCGTCACGCCCTGAAACTGGATCCCCACGATGCGGGAGACATCCACGCTGCAGTCCAGCAGCCGCACGGTGAACGGCACATTAACCGTTGAAAAGCTGCCCACACCGGAAAATGAATTGGTTCGGTACTGCCCCATGTCGATGCGCATATTCTGGCTGTCGGGCGCCACGGCGCAGCCGCCGTTTACCAGCTCCCCACGAAGATGCACCTTGCCGCCTTCGATCACCACGGTATGCGCCGATGCCGGGCAGGCCATCGCAAGGGTTAACAGCAGTAGTGTTCCAGTCCTTGTCATCCTTCGTTCCTGGCAGTAGCGTATGACGGGCCTCGTCCCTGAGGCCTGAACATCCCTGTGCGAGGGTATTATTCGTATTTCATTACGAAGGTGGCGTCAGCGTTCGCCTGGCCTGGCTCGGTGGTTGCAGCCGTTGATTTGTAGCGCGCGGTGAATTGCAGGGTGTTAGTCCCTTTAATCAGGTCTTTCGCGGCAGAGAAGGTGGCACCGTCCGGGGTCAGCACGCTGGATTTGCTGTCGAGGATCTCGATACCCACGCCTTTCGCGGTGTTGTCGTTGTTACCGGACGTTACGGCCAGCAGGGTTTTGTCGGTCGCGTCGATCTGGCCGGTGAAAGCAACGGCAGCGGTTTTCGCAACCAGCGGATCGCAGTCATTCAGTTCAATGTTGAACGGAATATTAGAGGTGGTGTCGCCCACTTTGGTGAATTTCGCGGTACGATACTGACCGAGATTAACCGTCTGCTCGGAAGAATCGGTATTTACTGAACAAGCAGCATTAACCAGTTCACCTTTAAAATGCACGGTACCGCCATTTACGGTAACCGGCGTAACGGGATCGGCTGCATTAGCGGCACCCGCGACCAGGGCCAGTGTTGCAATAACAGAAGAAGCAATGTTGCTGAGTTTCATGTCTATTCCTTTAAAATGTAAATAACCCTTCCCGCGAAAAATCGGGAATAAGAAATACGTTCAATTGCATAATTGAAAACTTATTTCGGAGGAGACAAAGTAGCTCAGGATGTAATTTTTAAATATGTCAAAACACTGCCATTTCGCCAGGTCACATCCTAATCCCGTCTAAGAAATTGACCATCCCTTAAGAAGGGTTTTTACGCCTCACGGATGAAAACTCGTAAAGGGTGACTGACAGCGGCGCTCGCTTCTGACAAAATACAGGCAATCCCCCCTTCAAACGTTACAGACGGAATCTTCTCTCTGATGGCAGCAAAGATTATTGACGGTAAAACGATTGCGCAGCAGGTGCGCTCTGAGGTCGCGGAAAAAGTGAAGGCGCGTAAAGCCGCCGGAAAACGCGCTCCCGGGCTGGCCGTTGTGCTGGTTGGCAGCAACCCGGCATCGCAGATTTATGTCGGCAGCAAACGCAAAGCGTGTGAAGAGGTGGGGTTCGTCTCCCGCTCTTACGATTTGCCGGAAACCACCAGCGAAGCGGAACTGCTGGAACTTATTGACACCCTGAATGCCGATAAAGAGATCGACGGCATTCTGGTTCAGCTGCCGCTGCCTGCGGGCATCGACAACGTGAAGGTGCTGGAGCGTATCGCGCCAGATAAAGACGTCGACGGTTTCCATCCGTACAACGTGGGCCGCCTGTGCCAGCGCGCGCCGCGTCTGCGCCCGTGCACCCCGCGCGGCATCGTGACGCTGCTGGAGCGTTATAACATCGACACCTACGGCCTGAACGCCGTGGTCATCGGCGCGTCCAATATCGTGGGCCGTCCGATGAGCATGGAGCTGCTGCTGGCCGGCTGCACCACCACCGTGACCCACCGCTTTACCAAAAACCTGCGTCACCACGTTGAAAACGCCGATCTGCTGATCGTCGCGGTCGGCAAGCCGGGCTTTATTCCGGGCGAGTGGATCAAAGAGGGCGCGATTGTCGTGGACGTCGGGATTAACCGTCTGGAAAATGGCAAAGTGGTCGGCGACGTGGTGTACGAAGATGCGGCGGCTCGCGCCTCTTACATTACGCCAGTGCCGGGCGGCGTTGGCCCGATGACTGTAGCAACGCTGATTCAGAATACTTTGCAGGCATGCGAAGAGTACCACGATGTAGAGGAAGCATAAGATGGCCACATTTTCATTAGGCAAACACCCGCACGTTGAGTTGTGCGATCTGCTCAAGCTCGAAGGCTGGAGCGAAAGCGGCGCGCAGGCGAAAATCGTTATCGCCGACGGGCAGGTGAAAGTAGACGGCGTGGTGGAAACCCGCAAGCGCTGCAAGATTGTCGCCGGCCAGACCGTGAGTTTTGAAGGGCAGAGCGTGACCGTGACGGCGTAAGCCGTTTGTTGCCCGGTGGCGCTGCGCTTACCGGGCCTACGTACTGTCTCCGTTTGTAGGCCGGGTAAGGCGAAGCCGCCACCCGGCAATTTCTATCTCTATCCCCTCACACCCATCACGGTTATTTATCGATCAACTTCAAATAATCACTATTTCATCTGTTGAAAGGTGAGATTTCAGTTGCGCGTTTTTCACTCTTTCCCCACGATAAGTAGAACGTTCTACTAAAACGTTCTACTTACAATAACAGCGCTTAAAAAGCGCTACTCGGGGGAAATCAGCATGAGTCTGATATCAGGATTTGTTAAATCGCTGTCTAAGTTATCGATGATTGGTCGCGCCTTAATGCTGCCAATTTCACTGCTTCCCGCTGCGGGCCTCCTGCTGGCCTTCGGCGATAAGTTCCACCTGCCGCTGATGATGAACGCCGGCGGGGTTATCTTTGATAACCTGCCGATGCTGTTTGCCATCGGCTCTGCTGTCGGTCTGGCCTCGGAATCCGGCATTGCAGCACTCTCGGCGGCGGTGTCGGTGTTTGTCACCAACATCACCATCAGTACCGTATTAAGCATTACGCCGGAAATGGCCTCTCAGGGCGGAAAATATGCCATGGTGGTCGGCATCCCGACGCTGCAGATGGGCGTCTTCGGCGGGCTTATCTGCGGCATTCTCGCAGCCTGGTGCTACAACCGCTTCCACACCATGCAGCTGCCGGAGTTCCTCGGCTTCTTCTCCGGGAAGCGCTTTGTGGCGATCGCCACGGCGTTCCTCTCTTTCCTGATGGGGCTGCTGCTACCGTACGTCTGGCAGCATATTCAGGCCGGTATCGACGCGCTCTCCGTGATCGTAAACGGTGATAACCAGGCGGCATCAACCTTTATCTTCGGGCTGGTGGAGCGCGCGCTGATCCCGCTCGGCCTGCACCACATCTGGTATCCGTCCTTCTGGTATTCGTTCGGGGATTACACCACCCAGGCGGGCCAGGTGATCCACGGTGACCAGACCATCTGGTTCAAAATGCTCGAAGAGGGGGTGAAATCCTTCAGCAGCGACACCTACCAGAACGCCGGTAAGTTCATGCAGGGCGAGTTCCCGCTGATGCTGTTCGCGCTGCCTGCGGCATGCCTGGCGATGTATCACGAAGCGCATACGAAGAATAAGAAAATCGCGGCCGGTATTCTCTTCTCCGCAGCCCTCACCTGCTTCCTGACGGGGATCACCGAGCCGGTAGAGTTCACCTTTATCTTCGTGGCGCCGATTCTGTACGTCTTCAACGCCATCATGGCGGGCCTGGCGTACATGACTATGTACCTGCTGCACGCGCATATCGCCAAATCGTTCTCGGCGGGCTTTATCGACTACCTGTCGTTCGGGATCCTGCCGTCGTTTAACGGCTATCAGACCAACTTCCTGAGTGCCATTATCATCGGCATTCCGATGGCGCTGATTTACTACTTCACGTTCCGCTTCGTGATCCGTCGCTTCGACGTGAAAACGCCGGGCCGTACGGAGGTGACCGCCAGCGCGAATGACAAGTCCGATTCCGAACTTGCCACCGAAATCATCGGCCTGCTGGGCGGCGCGCAGAACATTGACTCCGTCGGCTCCTGCATCACCCGCCTGCGTCTGGAAGTCGCGAAGAGCGATGCGGTGGACAGGGACGGACTGAACGGGCTTGGCGCGCGCGGCGTGGTCTTCGTCGGCGACAACGGGATCCAGGTGATTTTCGGTGCCAGAGCACAGTTTATCGCCCAGACCATGTCCACCATGATCGGCAAATAATAAGATGCCTGAACGACACGTCTCCTGTACGCTGGGAGACGTGTCTTATCCGGCTGATAATCGGTAAATTTCAGGGAGCGGTTTTGAAGAAAGTCAGCATCATTGATGTCGCAAAGCACGCGGGCGTCTCGGTCTCTACCGTGTCGCTGGTGCTACGTCAGAAAGGGAAAATCTCAGAGGCGACGATCGAGAAGGTCAATGCCGCCATCACGACGCTGGGCTATGTTCATAACGTTGCCGCTGCCAACCTCCGCGCCAACACCTCCAATCTTATCGGCCTGATCCTGCGCGACTTCAGCGACAGCTTTTCCATCAAGGTGATGGCGAGCATCGTTCAGGAGCTGGGGAAGCAGGGTTATATGGTGTTTCTCGGCCAGCCGCTGAACGACCAGGAACATCTGGAACGGACCCTGCTGTCGTTTAAGCAGCAGGGCGTCGCGGGCGTTATTTATCTGGCGTCTGACACCCGTAGCGCCGCTTTACCGGAGCAGATCCGCCAGTGCCCGCTGCCGCTGGTGGCGGTCTCGCAGTCTCTGCTGGACGAAAAATGCAATCTGGTCATGCGCGATAATCGCCAGGCGGCGAACCTGGCCGCACGCTATCTTATCGAACGTGGACACCGCACGATCGCCTACATTGGCGGGCGCGAGGGCTGTCTTATCCGCGAGCAGCGCCTGCTCGGCTTTCTCAGCGCGATGACGCAAAACGGGCTGGTCTGGCGCGATGATTATTCACCGGCCTGCAGCGACGACACCCAGGCCGCCGCGATGGCAACGCGCCAGCTGCTGGAGAAAAACAGCTCCATCACCGCCCTGCTTTGCCACTCCCCGGATGCGATGATCGGCTCCATTTCCGGCATTCATCAGGTGGGCCGCACCGTGGGGAAAGACGTGTTCCTGACCCAGCAGGTGGCGCTGATCGGTTTTGAAGATATGCTTCACGTCAACCTCACCTCCCCTTCCTTCACCTACGTCTCCTCGGCCAGCGATGAAACCGGACGACAGGCGGCGGGGCTGATTATCCGCAAGCTGAAGGAGCCGGATCTGCAAACCCAGCGCATTACGCTGTCCGGGCAGCTTATCGCCCGCGAGTCGGCGTAAAATCAGAATTTGACACAGGTTTGCTGCAGCGGATTCGCTGCTATATTGCTGTGATTTGCCATGGATAATTGCAATGCCTACCGTTATCACTCACGCTGCTGTTCCCCTTTGCCTGGGCTTAGGTCTGGGAACGAAAGTCATCCCTCCCCGCCTTCTGTTTGCCGGGATCGTGCTCGCCATGCTGCCGGACGCCGACGTGCTGGCGTTCAAATTCGGCGTCGCCTACGGGAATATTTTCGGCCACCGCGGCTTTACCCATTCGCTGCTGTTTGCCTTTGCGGTACCGATACTCTGCGTGCTGATTGGCCGACGATGGTTCCGGGCCAGCCTGACGCGCTGCTGGCTGTTCTTAACCGTTTCACTGCTGTCGCACAGCCTGCTGGATTCCGTTACCACCGGCGGAAAAGGCGTCGGCTGGCTGTGGCCGTGGTCAGACGAGCGCTTCTTTGCGCCGTGGCAGGTGATTAAGGTCGCGCCGTTTGCGCTGTCGCGCTACGCCACGCCGTACGGGCATGAGGTCATTACCTCGGAACTGCTGTGGGTGTGGCTGCCGGGGGTGGTGCTGATGGGGATGTTGTGGTGGAAAAGAAGGTAAAAAAAGCCGGGTGGCGGCTGCGCCTTACCCGGCCTACTTTTACCCGTAGGCCCGGTAAGCGTTAGCGCCACCGGGCGTTACAGACTTACTTACGACGCCAGGTCGTCCCCTGCGGGCCGTCTTCTAGAATGATGCCCATCTCGGTCAGACGGTTACGCGCCGCATCCGCCGCCGCCCAGTCTTTGGCCTGACGCGCTTCCAGACGCGCTTTAATCAGCGCTTCAATCTCCGCCACTTCACCGTCGTCCGCCTGCGCACCGCTCTGCAGGAACGCGTCCGGCTCCTGCTCCAGCAGGCCGAGCACGGAAGAGAGCTTACGCAGATGAGATGCCAGCGCATTCGCCGCCGCCATGTCCTCTGACTTCAGGCGGTTCACTTCGCGCGCCATGTCGAACAGTACGGAGTAGGCTTCCGGGGTGTTGAAGTCATCGTTCATCACCTCAACGAAGCGCGCTTCGAACGCTTCGCCGCCCGCCGCAGGCACAGATTTATCGGTGCCACGCAGCGCGGTGTACAGACGCTCCAGCGCCGAGCGCGCCTGCTTCAGGTTCTCTTCGCTGTAGTTCAGCTGGCTACGATAGTGGCCAGACATCAGGAAGTAGCGCACGGTTTCCGCATCGTAATACTTCAGCACGTCGCGCACGGTGAAGAAGTTGCCCAGCGATTTCGACATCTTCTCGCGGTCAACCATCACCATCCCGGAGTGCATCCAGTAGTTAACGTACTCGCCGCCGTGGGCGCAGGTGGACTGCGCAATTTCGTTTTCGTGGTGCGGGAACATCAGATCCGAACCGCCGCCGTGAATGTCGAAGTGATTGCCCAGCTGCTTGCAGTTCATCGCGGAACATTCAATGTGCCAGCCCGGACGGCCTTCGCCCCACGGGGATGGCCAGCTTGGTTCACCCTCTTTGGACATCTTCCATAGCACGAAGTCCATCGGGTTACGCTTCACGTCCACCACGTCCACGCGCGCGCCGGCCTGCAGCTGGTCCAGATCCTGACGGGAAAGCGCGCCGTAGGTTGGGTCCGTCGGCACGGAGAACATCACGTCGCCGTTTTCCGCTACGTACGCATGACCGCGTTCGATCAGCTTTTCGGTGATCTCGATAATTTCGTGGATATGGTGGGTCGCACGCGGCTCGCTGTCCGGACGCAGAATATTTAAGGCGTCAAAATCTTTGTGCATCTCAACAATCATGCGATCCACCAGCGCAACAAAGCTTTCGCCGTTTTCATTAGCGCGCTTGATGATTTTGTCGTCGATGTCGGTGATGTTACGCACGTACTTCAGGTTATAGCCCAGGAAGCGCAGGTAGCGAGAGACCACGTCGAACGCGACAAAGGTGCGGCCATGGCCGATATGACAGAGATCGTAAACCGTAATACCACACACGTACATGCCGACTTCCCCGGCATGGATAGGTTTAAATTCCTCTTTCTGGCGCGTCATTGTATTAAAGATTTTTAACATCGAAGATTCCATGTAAACACGTGTGTGAGTTGTTTGTTCCATATAATACCCATAATTCGGAATAGGATCAGCACACAATGCAAGGTGATCGCGTCCTGTGGTTATGCTATAACAAGCCCCTATATATGACCCGAAGGCGGGTCGACGTACCACAATAACGGAACAGGATGCAAAAATGGTTACTTTCCACACTAATCATGGCGATATCGTAATCAAGACCTTTGATGACAAAGCGCCTGAAACAGTTAAAAACTTCCTGGACTACTGCCGCGAAGGTTTCTACAACAACACTATTTTCCACCGCGTGATCAACGGCTTTATGATCCAGGGCGGCGGTTTCGAGCCTGGCATGCGCCAGAAAGAGACCAAAGAGGCGATCAAAAACGAAGCGAACAACGGCCTGAAAAACACCCGCGGTACGCTGGCAATGGCCCGTACTCAGGCACCACACTCTGCCACCGCGCAGTTCTTCATCAACGTAGCGGACAACGACTTCCTGAACTTCTCCGGCGAAAGCCTGCAGGGCTGGGGCTACTGCGTGTTCGCAGAAGTGGTTGAAGGTATGGACGTGGTCGATAAGATCAAAGCCGTCTCTACCGGCCGCAGCGGCATGCACCAGGATGTTCCTAAAGAAGACGTTGTGATTACAAGCGTGACCGTCAGCGAGTAATTCGTGGCGACACTCTTTATTGCGGATCTGCATCTGCAAACAGAAGAACCGGCGATAACCGCCGGTTTTCTGCGTTTTTTACGCGGTGAAGCGAAAAGCGCCGATGCGCTGTACATCCTGGGCGATCTGTTTGAAGCCTGGATTGGCGACGACGATCCTAACCCGCTGCATCGTGAAATGGCTGCCGCCATTAAAACGCTGGTAGATTCCGGCGTCCCCTGCTACTTCATTCACGGCAACCGTGATTTCTTGCTCGGCAAGCGCTACGCCCGCGAAAGCGGTATGACGCTGCTGCCGGAAGAACAGGTGCTCGATCTCTATGGCCGCAAGGTACTGATCATGCACGGCGACACACTCTGCACCGACGATACCGGCTACCTGGCGTTTCGCGCTAAGGTCCACACCCCGTGGATCCAGAAGGTGTTCCTTGCCCTGCCGCTGTTTATCCGCAACCGCATCGCCGCCAGAATGCGTGCGGGCAGCAAAGCCGCCAACAGCAGCAAATCCCTGACCATCATGGACGTCAACCCGCAAGCAGTGGTGAGCGTGATGGAAAAGCATGGCGTTCAGTGGCTGATCCACGGTCATACCCATCGCCCTGACGTGCATTCTCTGAGCGCCAACGGTGAACCGGCCCATCGCGTGGTATTGGGCGCATGGCATACTGAGGGTTCGATGGTCAAAGTCACTCCCGACGGTGTCGAACTGATCGCTTTTCCGTTTTAACGTTTTCTCGTCGTTTCGCTTGTTTCTCAGCCACGCAACCGTTTTCCTTGCCCGTATAACATGCTATTCTCTGTGCCCTCGAAAGCAGTGTGTTTCGCACCACAGGAGTTTTAAGACGCATGTCTTCCCGCAATAATCCGGCGCGTGTCGCCATCGTGATGGGGTCCAAAAGCGACTGGGCTACCATGCAGTTCGCCGCCGAAATCTTTGAAATCCTGAATGTTCCGCACCACGTTGAAGTGGTTTCCGCACACCGTACGCCGGACAAACTGTTCAGCTTCGCCGAAAGCGCCGAAGAGAACGGGTATGAGGTGATTATTGCCGGTGCGGGCGGCGCAGCACATCTGCCGGGCATGATTGCCGCCAAAACGCTGGTGCCGGTTCTGGGCGTCCCTGTTCAAAGCGCCGCGTTAAGCGGTGTCGATAGCCTCTACTCCATCGTCCAGATGCCGCGCGGTATTCCTGTCGGTACGCTGGCAATTGGCAAAGCGGGCGCGGCGAACGCCGCCCTGCTGGCCGCGCAAATTCTTGCAACGCACGACAAAGATTTACACCAACGCCTGGCGGAGTGGCGTAAAGCCCAGACCGACGAGGTGCTGGATAATCCGGACCCGCGGGGTGCGGCATGAAGCAGGTTTGCGTCCTCGGCAACGGCCAGCTGGGCCGCATGCTGCGTCAGGCTGGCGAACCGTTGGGGATTGCCGTCTGGCCCGTCGGGCTGGACGCCGAGCCGGAAGCGGTGCCGTTCCATCAGAGCGTAATCACCGCCGAAATTGAACGCTGGCCGGAAACCGCCCTGACCCGCGAGCTGGCGCGCCATAACGCCTTTGTGAACCGCGACGTGTTCCCGATAATTGCCGACCGTCTGACGCAGAAGCAGCTGTTCGACAAGCTGGGCCTCGCAACCGCCCCGTGGCAGCTGTTGTCTGATAAAAGCGAGTGGAATGACGTCTTCGCCATGCTGGGCGAACTGGCGATCGTGAAGCGCCGCGTGGGTGGCTACGACGGCCGCGGCCAGTGGCGCCTGCGCGCAGGCGACACCGCCGAGCTGCCGGACGACTGCTACGGCGAGTGCATCGTTGAGCAGGGCATCAACTTCAGCGGCGAAGTGTCGCTGGTTGGCGCACGCGGGCACGATGGCCGCACGGTGTTTTACCCGCTGACGCATAACCTGCACCAGGACGGCATTCTGCGCACCAGCGTCGCCTTCCCGCACGCCAATGCCGACCAGCAGGCGCAGGCGGAAGAGATGCTTTCTGCCATCATGCACGAGCTGGACTACGTGGGCGTGATGGCGATGGAGTGCTTCGTCACGCCGTCGGGCCTGCTGATCAACGAGCTGGCGCCGCGCGTGCACAACAGCGGCCACTGGACGCAAAACGGCGCCTCCATCAGCCAGTTCGAACTGCACCTGCGTGCCATCACCGACCTGCCGCTGCCACAGCCCGTCGTTAACAGCCCGTCGGTGATGATCAACCTGATCGGGACCGATCTGAACTACGACTGGCTGAAGCTGCCGCTGGTGCATCTGCACTGGTATGACAAAGAGGTTCGCGCGGGTCGTAAAGTGGGTCATCTCAACCTGAACGACAGCGATACCGACCGCCTGAGCGCCACCCTGGAGGCGATCGTTCCTCTCCTGCCGCCAGAATACGCGAGCGGAATTGTCTGGGCACAGTCAAAGCTCAAGTAAGACATCTGCGCCGGGGAGTTGACCTTCCCCTTCCCCGGCGTACAATCCCCGCCCATTGCTGCTGAGTTTTCTTCTGGAATCACCATGAACGATGGAACGGACTATCGCGCGATCCTCGCGTCTGATACCCCTTTAATCGACGTTCGCGCGCCGATCGAATTTGCCCAGGGTGCGATGCCCGCCGCACTCAACCTGCCCTTAATGAACGATGACGAGCGTGCCGCCGTCGGTACCTGCTATAAGCGCCAGGGACCCGACGCCGCGCTGGCGCTCGGCCATAGCCTGGTGAGCGGCGAGACGCGGGAGTCGCGCATTAACGCCTGGCGTGAAGCCAGCCTTGCGCACCCCGAGGGCTATCTCTGCTGCGCGCGCGGCGGTCAGCGCTCGCATATCTCTCAGGCCTGGCTGAAAGAGGCTGGCATCGACTACCCGCTGATCCGCGGCGGCTATAAGGCCCTGCGCCAGACGGCAATTCAGGTCACCATTGAGCAGTCGCAAAAGCCGATGGTGCTTATTGGCGGCTGTACCGGCAACGGTAAAACGCTGCTGGTGAAGCAGCACGCGCAGGGCATCGATCTGGAAGGGCTGGCGCACCATCGCGGCTCGTCGTTTGGCCGCACGCTTACGCCGCAGCTTTCCCAGGCGAGCTTTGAGAATCACCTTGCGGTTGAGCTTTTGAAAAAAGACGCCGCGCGCTGGGTGCTGGAGGACGAGGGCCGGATGATTGGCTCCAACCACCTGCCGGAGTGCCTGCGCGACCGCATGGTTGACGCCCCTATCGTTGTCGTCGAAGACCCGTTTGAAACCCGTCTTGAGCGCCTGCGCGAAGAGTATTTTGACCACATGTGGGCGGATTTTACTGCCGCGTACGGTGAGGAGGCGGGCTGGAAGGAGTACAGCGAGTACCTGCACCACGGCCTGTTTGCCATTCGCCGTCGGCTTGGGCTACAGCGTTTTGCAGAATTTACGGCGCTGCTGGACGCGGCCCTTGCCGAACAACAGCGAACGGGCAGCACCGACGCGCACTTCAGCTGGCTTGTACCGCTGCTGAAGGACTATTACGACCCGATGTACGGCTATCAGCTGGAGAAAAAGGCGGAGAAGATTGTCTATCGCGGGACGTACGGCGAGGTCGCTGACTGGCTTAACCGCTAAAAGAAAGCCGGGTGGCGAGGTAAAAGCAAAACGGCAACCTGGTTGCCGTTTTTAATGTTTGTTCCCTCTCCCGGTGGGAGAGGGTCAGGGTGAGGGCATCAGCCCGCAACCTACAAGACCGCTTAGAAGTCGTAACGCAGACGCACCAGGTTCATGTCGCCCAGGTTGTCGGTGCTGGAGGTGAACACGTGTTCGTAATCCACGCGGAAACCGTAATCCAGCTGGAAGCTGATACCCACGCCGTTGTCGATGCGCTGGTAGTTACGGCCGTTCACGTACTCGATGCGGTCACCCATGAAGTAAGGCTGGATGGATTTCACCGCGTACTGACCGATTGGGAATTTGTACCCTGCGAAGTATTCAATACCCCACGCGTCGCCCGCAAAGTAGTCGTTAACAGACACTTTTTTGGTGGTCAGGAAGTTCTGGTACCAGCCGCCGCCAGCGGAGAAGGTCCAGTTGTCCGGCGTCCAGCTCAGCGCAGTACCGACAATATTCTGGTCGTAGGATTTGCTGTCGCCGTTGTCCGGGTTACGCATATCCGCGCGGGTGTAGTTCCACGCAGCGCCCCAGGTCAGATCGGTGGTCAGGTGGTAATCGATACCCAGTGAGCCGCCGCCTTTACGCTTGTAGCGCAGGCCGTTGCCCGGCAGGTATTCGCTGTCTTCAAACAGGTAGGATGCATAGATGTCCGCATCGCCCACGGTTTTCTTATATTTCAGCATCTGGCGTGAACGGTAAGAGCCGTCGTAGTCGCCGTTGATCCCGTTACCCGGCGCCTGGCCGATCATGTCGTAGTCCCAGATATCGGTTTTCGCGCCCACCACATCGTAGTACACGCTGTTCTGCTGGCCGAAGGTCAGCGTACCCCAGGTATCGCTCTTCAGGCCGGTGTAGAGCATACGGCGTGAGGTGTCGTGCGCGCCGTCGGCGTAGTGGTTATCCCAGTTAAACTGCGCCGGAATGTTCACACCAAGCTCGTAGTAGCTGATCCAGCTGATGTCATCGAACAGGTAGTAGTCTGCCGCGAAACGGAAGCGGGTACCGCCGTCAAAGCCGTTACGCTTGTAGCCGTTTTTGCCGTCATCGCCGGTCATGTTCTGGAATTGCGGACGAATGCTGCCGCCAACGGTGAAGTTCAGGCGGCTCAGCGGGTTACCCGCCTGAGGATCCTGCTTAAGTACGGTGATTTCTGCCTGAGATGCAAAAGTAGTCAATGCCACTGCCGCGCCGATCGTTGCCGCCAGCGCTGATTTATTTATAGTCATTATTTTTCCTTAATAGACACGCTGCTAAATATTTAGCTGGTGAATATTAACCGGAAATTTTCGGGCTGTGTGGGCGGGTTTTTAATGTTTTGTGCTACTAAATGCGTTGGCATTATCACTTTGTGCTATTTAAGCATTACGCACCGGCATAAAAACCGGTGCGTAATGATTACCATGCCAAATCAATTCACAAACTGCCGGAACAGGGCCTTGCCCTTTAACAATCGCGCCCCGAGCCAGCCCCCGCAGAGGGAGAGCAGCACCGCGCCGCAGAGAGGGAGTACTAGCCAGAGACGCCAGTCAGGCTCCCACGGGAAGTCGAAGACCTTTGTCTGCAGCACCGCCAGCGCCGTCTCCGCGCCAATCGCCGCGACCAGACCCGCCACCAGCCCAAGCAGCGCAAACTCGCTCCAGAGCGTCGCCCGCAGCAGCCGCTTACCCGCGCCGAGCGTGCGGTAGACTATCAGTTCCTGATGACGCTGGCGCATGCCCACCTGCACCTGAGCCAGCAGCAGCAATATGCCGCAGATTGTCACCAGCACCACCATCACCTCCAGCGCGCGGCTCACCTGCTCCAGCACCTGCCCGACCTGTTTGAGGATCGCGCCAATATCCAGCAGGCTCACCGTCGGGAACTCCCGGTTAAGCTGCGTCAGCATGCCGTTGCCGTTTTCCCAGCGGAAGCTGGTCAGCCAGCTCTGCGGCTGCCCGTCCAGCGCGCCCGGCGGGAAGATGAAGAAGAAGTTTGGCCGCAGGCTTTCCCAGTCCACTTTACGGAGGCTGGTGACTTTGGCGGTAAAATCCTGGGTATCTCCGGTGAAGGTCACGCTGTCCCCGAGCTTCACGTTCAGGCGCGTCGCCAGTCCCTCTTCCATCGACACCTCTCCCGCTTTCGGCGGCCAGCTACCGGCGGTAATCGGGTTATGGTCGGGACGTTTCTCCTGCCAGGTCAGGTTGAGTTCGCGGTTAAGCGACTCATCCTTGTTCCCCTCGGTTGACTGGCCGTTGATCTGCGTCAGACGCGCGCGGACGATGGGATAGAACGACTCGGGAATAATGTGATGCTCCGACAGGAAGCCCTTCAGCGGCGTCACCTGTTCCGGTGCGATGTTGATCAGGAAATAGTTCGGGCTTTCCGGCGGAAGCTGCTGCTGCCAGCGATCCAGCAGATCCCCGCGAAGCACGAGAAGCAGCGCCAGCAGCATAAACGACAGCGAAAAGGCCGACAGCTGGCTGAGCGTTGACCAGGGCTGATGCAGCAGGCGGTTGACCGCCAGCCGCACAGGCAGGGATTTTACCGTCAGCCTTTTCAGGACGTTGAGCAGTATCCAGCCCAGCACGCCGCACAGCAGCGCCAGTACCACCGCGCCAGCCAGCACGGCCCACAGCAGGGTGCTGCCGCCCATCAGCCAGGCCAGCAGCCCGACCGCAACAGCAATAATCGCCGGAAGATAGAACTTCAGCGGCCAGACGTTCGCCACCACATCATTGCGCAACACCCGCAGCGGCTGCGTCGCGAGCAGCAGGCGGTACGGGCGCAGCCCCACCAGCACCGAGATCACCGTCATCGCGCCCATCGCCCACAGCCACGGCCAGAGGCTTGCCGGGGGCAAAGCGGCCGGCAGCACCGGTTTCAGCATCACCATCAGCAGTTTTTCAAACAGCAGGCCTATTATTCCGCCGGTGAGCGCAGAGAGGGCCAGCAGCATCAGCCACTGACCGACGATCAGCTTGCGCAGCTGCGCCCGCCCCGCGCCGAGGGTTTTAAGGATCGCCACCAGGTCGTAGCGGCTGCGGCAGTAGTGCCCCATCGCCACGGCAACCGCCGCCACCGCCAGCAGCAGGGTTAACATCGCCGACAGCAGCAGGAACTGTTGGGAACGTTCGAGGGATTTGCCGAGCGCTCCTTCGTCCTGCTCCAGCCCGTACCAGCGATGTTCCGGCTTGAGCTGCGGCAGAAGCCATTTTTCATACGCCTCCAGCTGCGCGGGCGTGCCGCCAAACTTGTAGCGCCAGGTGACGCGACTTCCCGGCTGGACGGCGTTGGTTTTCGCGACATCGGCGGTGTTCATCAGCAGGCGCGGCGCGAGCTGGAACGGGTTAAAGCCGGAGTCGGGCTCCTGCACCACTTCCCCGGCGATTTTCAGAGTGGCATCGCCAACGTCAATACTGTCGCCGGGTTTCAGGTTGAGAAGTGCCATCAGGCGCGATGCCAGCAGCACCGTGCCGGGCGTCGGCTTTAGCCCCGGCGGGCTGGTTTGTAATTCCCCGTACATCGGGTAGATGTCATCCACGGCCTTCACGCTGGCGAGCTGCGGGGTGTCCCCCGCGAAGGTCATGGTCTGGAAGGTGAGCTGCTCCCCCACCTTTAGCCCTTCCTTGCGCGCTTCCTCAATCCAGCCAGGCGGCACAGGACGCGAGCTTTGCAGCGTCCGGTCCCCGGCCATAAATTCGCGGCTCTGCTGGCTGAGCCCTTTTTCCATACGGTCGCTGACGCTGCCGAGCGCCAGCACGCAGGCCACCGCCAGGCTTAACGCCAGCCAGACAATCAGCAGCGAGGGCGAGCGCCATTCGCGCCAGAACCAGCGGGCGATCATGCTTCCTCCTGAAGAATACCGTTCACCAGCCGCAGGCGGCGGTCGCAGCGGGCGGCCAGCTGCGGATCGTGGGTCACGAGGATCAGCGTGGTGCCATGTTCGCGGTTAAGCGAAAACAGCAGATCAGCAATTTTGTCGCCGGTTTTACGGTCAAGGTTGCCGGTGGGTTCATCGGCAAACAGCACTTCCGGGCGGCCATTAAACGCCCGCGCCAGCGCCACGCGCTGCTGCTCGCCGCCGGAAAGCTGTGCCGGAAGATGGTCGAGGCGCTTGCCCAGGCCGAGCTGTTCCAGCAGCGCCTTCGCATGCGTGCGGCTTTCGCGACTCTTTTCGCCGCGCAGCAGCGCCGGGAGCTCGACGTTTTCCAGCGCGTTCAGGGTCGGGATCAGCATAAAAGACTGAAAGACAAAACCGATATGCCGCGCGCGCAGCGCGGCTCGCGCCTCTTCATCAAGCTGGTGCAGCGGTTGCCCGACCAGGTGGACTTCGCCGCTGCTGCCGTCGTCCAGACCGGCCAGAATCGCCAGCAGCGTAGACTTGCCGGAACCGGATTCGCCAATCAGCGCGATGGTTTCGGCGCGTTTGACAACGAGTTCAACTCCGGTAAGGATTGAAAGCTCCTGCTCCCCCTGACCGACGGACTTCTTAAGACGATGAACTTCAACACTGTTTTCCGCTGGCATTTGCCCTTCCTGTTTTTGATGCTGATGACCTTCCGCGCGGCGGCAGCGGACACGTTACTGATTCTTGGCGACAGCCTGAGCGCGGGCTACCGCATGGCGGCCAGCGCGGCCTGGCCGGCTCTGCTCAATGACAAATGGCAAAGCAAGACGACCGTTATCAACGGCAGCATCAGCGGCGATACCTCGCAGCAGGGTCTGTCGCGCCTGCCTGCGCTGCTTAAGCAGCATCAACCGCGCTGGGTGCTGGTTGAGCTTGGCGGTAATGACGGCCTGCGTGGCTTCCAGCCGCAGCAAACCGAGCAAACGCTGCGCACCATTTTGCAGGACATCAAGGCGGCAAACGCCCAGCCGCTGCTGATGCAAATTCGCCTGCCCGCCAACTACGGTCGTCGGTATAATGAGGCCTTTAGCGCGATCTACCCTAAGCTTGCCAAAGAGTTTGATATTCCGCTCCTGCCATTTTTCATGGAAGAGGTCTATCTCAAACCTCAGTGGATGCAGGACGACGGTATCCACCCCAATCGCGATGCGCAGCCGTTTATTGCCGACTGGATGGCAACGCGGCTGGCTCCTTTAGTTAAACATGACTCGTAATTCAGCGGAGTTCCTGACAGGTAAAGTTATGCAAAAATCGGTCTTAATTACAGGATGTTCCAGCGGAATCGGCCTTGAAAGCGCGCTTGAACTAAAGCGCCAGGGATTTAGGGTGCTGGCAGCGTGCCGCAAGCCTGACGATGTCGAGCGCATGAACGGGCTGGGCTTTACCGGCATACAGCTGGATATGGACTCGCCGGAGAGCGTTGAACGCGCCGCCGACGAGGTGATAGCCCTGACCGAAGGCCGTCTGTACGGTCTCTTTAATAATGCCGGTTACGGCGTGTATGGCCCGCTGGATACGCTCTCGCGCGAAACGCTGGAGAAGCAGTTTTCAACCAATTTCTTTGGCGTCCATCAGCTCACCATGCGTCTGCTCCCGGCCATGCTGCCGCACGGCGAAGGGCGCATCGTGATGACATCGTCAGTGATGGGGCTGATTTCCACCCCGGGCCGCGGCGCCTACGCCGCCAGCAAATATGCGCTGGAAGCCTGGTCCGACGCCCTGCGCATGGAGCTGCGCCACAGCGGCATCAAGGTCAGCCTGATTGAACCCGGCCCGATCCGCACCCGCTTTACCGAAAACGTGAACCAGACCCAGGCGGACAAGCCGGTCGAAAACCCCGGCATCGCCGCACGTTTTACCCTCGGGCCAGAGGCGGTGGTTGCCAAAGTGCGCCATGCTTTTGAGAGCGAGCATCCCAAAATGCGCTATCCGGTGACGCTGGTCACCCATGCCGTCGGCTGGTTAAAGCGCCTGCTGCCGGGCAGGATAATGGACAAAATTTTGCACGGCTGAGTTGAAGCGACGACGCTCATCCCCATGTAAAGAGTAAACCGACAAAAGAGAAAGCCGCATGTCCGTACAGAATATCGTCAATATTACAGAAGCAAACCTGCAACAGGTCCTCGAACAGTCGATGGCTAAACCGGTGCTGTTCTACTTCTGGTCTGAGCGCAGCCAGCACTGTCTGCAGCTGACGCCGGTGCTGGAAAGCCTTGCCGCGCAGTACAACGGTCAGTTCATTCTGGCGAAACTGGACTGTGACGCCGAGCCGATGGTGGCGTCGCAGTTTGGTCTGCGCGCCATTCCAACCGTTTATCTGTTCCAGAACGGCCAGCCTGTCGATGGCTTCCAGGGCCCCCAGCCGGAAGAGGCGATTCGCGCCCTGCTGGATAAAGTGCTGCCGCGCGAAGAAGAGCTGAAAGCGCAGGAAGCGATGGTGTTGATGCAGGAAGGCAAATACGACGAGGCGCTGCCGCTGCTGAAAGAGGCGTGGCAGCTGTCGAACCAGGACAGCCAGATCGGCCTGCTGCTGGCGGAAACGCAGATCGCCCTGCACCGTTCAGAAGACGCGGAAGCCGTGCTCAAGACGGTACCAATGCAGGATCAGGATACTCGCTATCAGGGGCTGGTGGCGCAGATTGAGCTGCTAAAGCAGGCGGCGGACACTCCGGAAATTCAGCAGCTGCAGCAGCAGGTGGCCGACAACCCGGCGGATGCCGCGCTGGCAAGCCAGCTGGCGCTCCAGCTGCATCAGGTGGGACGTAACGAAGAGGCGCTGGAGCTGCTGTTCAGCCACCTGCAGAAAGATCTGGCTGCCGCAGACGGTCAGGCGCGCAAGATGTTCCAGGAGATCCTGGCCGCGCTGGGCACCGGAGACGCGCTGGCGTCGAAGTATCGTCGTCAGTTGTACGCGCTGCTCTACTAACAAAAAATGCCCGGTGGCGCTAACGCTTACCGGGCCTACAAAAAACCGATATTACCCCGTCTTTTTCAACGGCGTCACCACCAGCTGGTGGCGCGGGTTATAGAACTTCCGATAGGTCAGATAGCAAGCAATGATGGTTGACAGGCTCGCCGTGGAAAGCAGCATAAACGTCACCATGATCTGATACTTAATCGCTTTTACCGGATCGATACCGGCAAAGATCAGCCCCGACATCATGCCCGGCAGGCTCACAAGCCCCACCGTTTTGGCAGAATCCACGGTCGGGATCAGCGATGAGCGAATGCTCTCACGAATCAGCCGCGCTGAAGCCACTTTTGGCGTCGCCCCCAGGCTTAACTTCTCCTGCAGCTGCTGCTGTTCACTGCTGAAACGCTGGCCAAGGTTGTTGTAGCACAGGCCAACGGCCACCATGGCGTTTCCCGCAATCATCCCGGAGATAGGTATCACCTGCATCGGCGTAAACTCAATCGAGCCAGAGAGTACCAGCACCGCCAGGGTGAGCGCCGTCCCGGTGGTAATCGCGATAAATGACGAGATAAACGCCTTATCAATATATTTACTGCGTTTCTGCGCGTTCCACGCCGCGTTAAAGCAGATGAAGAGCACCATCAGCAGCGTCAGCACCGCGTGGTTGACGTTGAAAATATACTTCAGCACATAGCCGACGATGATGAGCTGAACCACCGCGCGGCAGATACTCCAGACAATATCTTTTTCCAGGCCCAGCTTTTCCCGGTAGCTGACGACGATAGCAATCAGCACCAGCACCATCGAAAACGCCAGAGATTCATTGGTAATGTTATGCTCACCCACGATTGGCCTCCTGCATTTTCCCGCCGTGCGGCTGGAGCGTAATCACGTCATCGGCATGGGTAATTTCGTTTGAGTCGTGCGTAACCCACAGCACGGCAATATTCTGCTCGCGGGCGTAACGATGAATAATCTCGTTGACGTTGCGTTTGTTGGCATCATCGAGCGCGCTGGTGATCTCATCCAGCAGCAATACCTTCGGTAAGAACTGCAGATTACGGATCAGCGAGACGCGCTGCTTTTCGCCGCCCGAGAGCTCACCGATGGATTTGGTCAGCGTCTCCTTCGCCAGGCCAAAACGGGCCAGATCGTCGATGAATTTTTCCGGCTCCGGCGTTTTATTGCGGATTTGCCACGGAAAAATCAGGTTATCAAAAACCGTGTCGCCAAAAAGCACGGGCGTTTGTACGCAATAGGAGACCTGCTGGCGATAGCTTTCCGGGGAAAGTGACGCAATATCCTGCCCTTCAAACAGAATGGTTCCCTCCGTTGGGCTCAGCAATGAGGCCACGATCTTCAGTAAGGTGCTTTTACCGCAGCCTGACGGCCCCGTTATCAGCTTGAACTCACCGGGGGAAAGGTTAAACCCGACATGCTGAAGGATCGTGTTATTTGCGACACGAAAGCCGACGTCCTTTATCTGCAAAACTGCATTTTCGTTGTTCATATTTTTTCCAGTAACTCCTGAGCGTTATTAGCATAATCCGTGCCGCACGTTCGTCACAACGCGTTTTAGCGCCCCCTTTCGCCACCAAGACTTCCGATTGTGTTTACCGTGCATTCATTAGACATGCTTTACACTTTCGCTTTACAGTTTACGCCGTGACCTTAGCGACACTTCCGTATCCCTGGTTTAGAACATTCGTTAAAGTGGTGTTAAGCTCTGCCCGCAACACAATAAGGAAGTACAAGAATGTCTAATATTCACACTTTTTATGAGTTCTCTGAACTTGAACCCGGCGTGAAAACCATCGATCAGCTTCTTGCCGCCATTGCTTCAGAATCCGTTACGGCTTATGTGTTCGGGGGAGAGCTTGTCCGGTTCGTTAAGGGCCTGCTGAAGATGAAGCCGGTCATTCAGCTGAAGAATTGCCGCTTTGCGTTTGATAACGGCACTCGCTTCGTTGAAATCGACGGCAGAGGGAATGTCAAAGAGTTCGAGCCGGGCAAGGTTCCGGCCTGGTTCCAGTCTCCCGGTGAGTTTGCCCGCGGCCAGTGGCTGGTCAACCATGATTTTGCGGACCTGATGACGCCGGAATTTATCCGCGCGTTTATCGAACGCTTCCCGGACGTAAGCAAACGACGCGAACACGCGAACCTGCTGTTCGATCTGCAGCTCAATAAGCTGGCGCCCGCGCAGCCCGCGGCGAAAAAGACAGGCAACGTTCAGGGCAAAACGACCAAACCCAAAGTCACCGATCTGCAGTCTTTCGAACTCTTCAGCCAGTTTTATGCGCGTATGAAAACGGCAGTCTGTGCAGACCAGTTCCCGACGCTTCAAATTCTGACGGGACACGACGCCGTCAACGACGCACCCACCTCTCTGAAGGGCGCGGTACGCACCTGGTTTAAAGGGATCACCGGTCAGCTTCCGCCGAACAACAAGCGCGTGGGCGCGGGCAATGCGGAACTGTTCTGCGCGCCGATCCGCGAGCAGCTGCGCCAGGTCGAAGAGATTGGGCTGGAGACCTTCTATCACGGCCTGTCGAAAGCCATCGCCGATGCGGGTGACGATGCGCTGATCGCTGACTTTACCTACAGCTATCACTAACGCTCTGCCCCGCCCGTCGGACGGGGCGAATTTTAGCCCATTAGCCGATATACTTACGAATAGCAAACACGCGCTTTTTCTCATCAAAGCATGCAAAACAGGAGGTTTTTATGCTCATCGTTGTTCCCGTCCTTATATTCGTTGCGCTGGTTATCGTGGGCGCAGGTGTCAAAATTGTCCCTCAGGGTTACCAGTGGACCGTCGAGCGCTTCGGCCGCTATACCAACACGCTGCAGCCCGGCCTGAGCCTGATTGTTCCGTTCATGGACCGGATTGGCCGCAAAATCAACATGATGGAGCAGGTGCTGGATATCCCCTCTCAGGAAGTGATCTCCAAAGATAACGCCAACGTTACCATTGATGCCGTCTGCTTTATTCAGGTGATTGATGCGCCGAAAGCGGCCTATGAGGTGAGCAACCTGGAGCTGGCGATCGTCAACCTGACGATGACCAATATCCGTACCGTGCTCGGCTCGATGGAGCTGGACGAAATGCTCTCCCAGCGCGACAGCATCAATACCCGCCTGCTGCACATTGTTGACGAGGCAACGAACCCGTGGGGGATCAAAGTCACCCGTATTGAGATCCGCGACGTGCGCCCACCGGCAGAGCTGATCGCCTCCATGAACGCGCAGATGAAGGCCGAGCGTACCAAGCGTGCCTATATTCTGGAAGCCGAAGGGGTCCGTCAGGCGGAGATCCTCAAAGCGGAAGGGGAAAAACAGTCGCAGATCCTGAAAGCCGAAGGCGACCGTCAGTCCGCGTTCTTACAGGCGGAAGCGCGTGAACGTTCCGCAGAAGCGGAAGCCCGTGCGACACAGATGGTCTCCGAGGCGATTGCCGCCGGTGATATCCAGGCCGTGAACTACTTCGTGGCGCAAAAATATACCGATGCGCTGAAAGAGATCGGCTCCGCGAACAACAGCAAAGTGGTGATGATGCCCCTGGACGCCAGCAGCCTGATGGGCTCTATCGCAGGGATCGCCGAACTGATCAAAGACAGCGGAAACGAGCGTAAAAAATGATTGAGCTCATCGTTGCACATCCTCATGCCTTCTGGCTAAGCCTCGGTGGCTTATTGCTGGCGGCGGAGATGCTTGGCGGCAACGGCTACCTGCTCTGGAGCGGTGTTGCCGCTGTCATTACGGGCCTGCTGGTCTGGATCCTTCCTCTGGGCTGGGCGTGGCAGGGCGCGCTGTTTGCCGTGCTGACGCTGGTTGCCGCCTGGCTGTGGTGGCGCTGGCTTAACCGTCAGGTCAAAGAGCAGAAACCGCTGGACGCGCATCTCAACCAGCGCGGACAGCAGATTGTCGGCAAGCGCTTTACGCTTGACGCCGCGCTGGTGAACGGGCGCGGGCACATGCGCGTGGGCGACAGCTCGTGGCCGGTGGTGGCCGACGACGACCTCAGCGCCGGAACGCAGGTTGAGGTCATTGCGGTGGAAGGGATTACGCTGCGGGTAAAAGCCTGCTAGACGTGGGTTTTGCGATGGCAGCAGCCGGCAAGATTATCAATAATCGGGCAGTCGGCGCTGTCATCACCCGGACAGGATTCCGCCAGCTGCAGCAGCTGTTCGCGCATCGCCTGTAGCTCGATGATGTGGCGCTCGATCTCCGCCACTTTTTCCAGCGTGCGTTTTTTCACGTCCGCGCTGTGGCGCTTCGGATCGTTAAACAGGTTAACCAGCTCGCCGCACTCTTCCAGGTTAAACCCCACCTGTCTTGCCTGGCGCAGCAGCGTCAGCTCATCGAGATGCAGCTGCGTGTAGCTGCGGTAGCCGTTTTCACTGCGCAGCGGTGGCGTTACCAGCCCCTTCTCTTCATAAAAGCGGATCGCCTTGCTGGTTAAGCCGGTTTTTTTTGCCACGTCACTGATATTCACATTTCCCCCTTGACCTTCCCCTTGATGGAAGGTTTAACCTTCATAACAGTTAGCGAAAAGCGTTACTCCGGTCAACAACTGACCAATATATTATACGGGAGTTTTGTTATGTCTCACACTATCGACCTGACGCTGGACGGCCTCTCCTGCGGCCACTGCGTCAAACGCGTTAAAGAAAGCCTGGAACAGCGTCCTGACGTTGAAAGCGCTGAAGTGACTATCGACCATGCCGCCGTGACCGGCAGCGCCAGCGCGGACGCGCTGATTGATACTATTAAACAGGCCGGTTATGGGGCGGAGTTAAGCCACCCAAAGGCTAACCCGCTGGCAGAGTCATCATCCCCGTCGGAAGCACTGACAGCGGCCACTCCTGAGCTTCCGGCAGCGGATGATATTGATGACAGCCAACAGCTGCTGATCAACGGCATGAGCTGCGCCAGCTGCGTCTCCCGCGTGCAGAACGCCCTGCAGGCGGTACCGGGCGTCGCACAGGCACGGGTCAACCTTGCGGAGCGTACTGCGCTGGTGATGGGCAGTGCCTCCGCCGCAGATTTAGTGCAGGCCGTGGAAAAAGCGGGCTACGGGGCGGAGGCCATCGAAGATGATGCCGAGCGCCGCGAACGCCAGCAGGAAACGGCTATTGCCACCATGAAGCGCTTCCGCTGGCAGGCGATCGTCGCCCTGCTGGTCGGTATTCCGGTGATGGTGTGGGGCATGATGGGTGACAACATGATGGTCACCGCAGACAACCGCACGCTGTGGCTGGTGATTGGTTTAGTTACCCTTGCGGTCATGGTCTTTGCGGGTGGGCATTTTTATACCAGCGCCTGGAAGAGCCTGAAAAACCGCACGGCGACGATGGATACGCTGGTTGCGCTCGGTACCGGCGCGGCGTGGCTTTACTCCATGAGCGTGAACGTCTGGCCCCAGTGGTTCCCGATGGAAGCCCGCCATCTCTATTATGAAGCCAGCGCCATGATTATCGGCCTGATTAACCTGGGCCACATGCTGGAAGCGCGCGCTCGTCAGCGCTCCTCGAAAGCGCTGGAACGCTTGCTCGATTTAACCCCGCCGACGGCCCGCGTGGTCACGGACGATGGGGAAAAAAGCGTCCCGCTGGCTGAGGTACAGCCGGGCATGACGCTGCGCCTGACCACCGGCGACCGGGTGCCCGTCGACGGTGAAATCAATCAGGGCGACGCCTGGCTGGATGAAGCGATGTTGACCGGGGAGCCGATCCCCCAGCAAAAATCACAGGGCGATGCGGTTCATGCCGGTACGGTAGTGCAGGACGGCAGCGTGCTGTTCCGCGCCAGTGCCGTCGGTAGCCACACCACGCTGTCGCGTATTATCCGCATGGTCCGCCAGGCCCAGAGCAGCAAGCCGGAGATTGGCCAGCTTGCTGACAAAATCTCGGCCATTTTTGTGCCGGTAGTGATCGGCATTGCTCTGCTGAGCGCGGCGATCTGGTATTTCTTCGGCCCGGCACCGCAGATTGTCTACACCCTGGTCATCGCCACCACGGTGCTGATCATCGCCTGTCCGTGCGCTCTTGGCCTGGCGACGCCGATGTCGATTATCTCCGGCGTGGGCCGTGCCGCCGAGTTTGGCGTGCTGGTCCGTGATGCGGATGCCCTGCAGCGGGCGAGCACCCTGGATACGATTGTCTTTGATAAAACCGGTACGCTGACCGAAGGCAAACCGCAGGTAGTGGCCGTGAGCACCGCAGGCATTGCGCAAGAGGATGCGCTGCGCCTTGCCGCCGCGCTGGAGCAAGGTTCCAGCCACCCGCTGGCCCGCGCCATTCTCGACAAAGCGGGCAATGCAGCCCTGCCGCAGGTCAGCAATTTCCGTACCCTGCGCGGGCTTGGCGTCAGCGGTGAAGCCGACGGCCACGCGCTGCTGCTGGGTAACCAGGCGCTGCTGAATGAAAACGGTGTTGATACGTCCGCGCTGGAAGAAGAGCTGAAAGCACAGGCGTCTCGGGGCGCCACCCTGGTTCTGCTGGCGGTGGATGGCAAAGCCGCCGCGCTGCTGGCCGTGCGCGATCCGCTTCGCCAGGACAGCGTGGATGCCTTACAGCGCCTGCACCGCGCGGGCTATCGCCTGGTGATGCTGACCGGGGATAACCCGACCACCGCCAACGCCATCGCAAAAGAGGCCGGTATTGATGAGGTGATTGCGGGCGTGCTGCCGGACGGCAAAGCGGATGCCATCAAGAACCTGCAAAGCCAGGGTCGCCAGGTGGCGATGGTGGGCGACGGCATCAACGACGCCCCGGCGCTGGCCCAGGCGGACGTAGGGATAGCCATGGGGGGCGGGAGCGATGTCGCCATCGAAACCGCGGCCATCACGCTGATGCGCCACAGCCTGATGGGCGTGGCCGACGCCCTGGCCATTTCGAAAGCTACGTTGCGCAACATGAAGCAGAACCTGCTCGGGGCGTTCGTCTATAACTCGCTCGGTATTCCGGTTGCTGCCGGCATTTTGTGGCCGCTGACCGGCACCCTGCTGAACCCGGTGGTTGCGGGTGCGGCGATGGCACTCTCCTCCATTACCGTGGTGAGCAATGCCAACCGTCTGCTGCGGTTTAAACCGAAGGATTGAACCTTGTTCTCGTACGCGCTAGCATGACCCTTTCCGGTCATGGAGCGCGTATGAGTCTGTTTAATCGTATAAAAGCATCGTTTCGCGCCCTCTTCCCCCGCCGCTATGCCTGGCCCGGCCTGGATATTTCGCTTCCTGGCGGGCAACACCTGCACCTGGTCGGCAGCATCCATATGGGCACGCAGGGAATGTCTCCTCTGCCATCCGGTCTGATAAAACGCCTGAAGCGCGCCGACGCGCTGGTCGTCGAGGCGGACATTTCCGGCCACGAGTCGCCGTTTGCCGGGCTTGAAAGCGATCTCCCGCTGGCGGAGCGCCTGAACGACGACCAGCTCGCGGAGCTGAGGCGCGTGGCGGCAGAAACCGGCGTGTCGCTCTCCATGATTGACACCCTGCCGCTGTGGCAAATTGCAATGGTGCTGCAGGCCACGCAGGCGCAGCGTCTGGGCCTGCGCGGTGACTACGGCATTGATTACCAGCTGCTGAACGTGGCGCGGGCGCGCCGTATGCCCATCATCGAGCTTGAAGGGACGGACAGCCAGATTGCGCTCCTGCGCCAGCTTCCTGACGACGGTCTGATGCTGCTGAATGATACCCTGACCCACTGGCACACCAACGCGCGTCTGCTGCAAACCATGATTGGCTGGTGGCTGGATGCGCCGCCCGCGGACGGTAAGCTGGCGCTACCGTCGACGTTCAGTGAATCGCTTTATGATGTGCTGATGAATGCGCGCAACAAAGCCTGGCGAGAGACGCTGCATGCTTTACCTGCGGGGGAGTACGTGGTCGCGGTCGGGGCGCTGCATTTATACGGCGAAGGGAATTTGCCGTCGCTGTTGAAATAAAAAAATGGCCAATATCTCTATTGGCCCGTCAAAGAGGAATTTCATCGTTTTTATTATACCGAAGTGACCTTCGGCTGAGCCGATTGTCGCTCAAAGTGACCATCACTGCCAACACTATTGCGCAAGATGGTGCTATTTTTTAGACAAACGTCAGGCGTATGCTGGCTGCATGAATTGTCTGTCGTAAGAAGGATAGCTATGACTCCCGCCGTTAAATTACTCGAAAAAAACAATATTTCTTTCCGGATCCATACCTACGATCACGATCCGAACGAAACCAACTTTGGTGATGAAGTGGTGCGCAAGCTGGGGCTGAACGCTGACCAGGTCTATAAAACGCTGCTGGTCGCGGTGAATGGCGATATGAAGCACCTCGCCGTGGCGGTAACGCCCGTTGCCGGACAGCTCGATCTCAAAAAGGTAGCGAAAGCGCTGGGGGCGAAAAAGGTCGATATGGCGGACCCGATGGTTGCGCAACGCACCACGGGCTATCTGGTGGGCGGGATCAGCCCGCTCGGACAGAAAAAACGCCTGCCGACGCTGATCGATGCGCCTTCGCAGGAATTTGAGACGATCTATATTTCGGGCGGTAAACGCGGGCTGGATATTGAACTGGCCGCGGGCGATCTGGCGAAAATGCTGGATGCGAAGTTTGCGGATATTGCCCGCCGGGAGTAAAAAAGCCGGGTGGCGGCTACGAGGTAAAAGCAAAACGGTAACAGGCGTTACCGTTTTTTGTGTTCGCGCCCTCTCCCGGTGGGAGAGGGTTGGAGTGAGGACATCAGGCCGCACAACACTACTGCCAGCTCACCTCACCTTTCGGCTCATAGGCATTCACGTCAATCGGCGAATTCTGCTCGATGTACTGCTTCAGCACTTCCGCATCAATAAAACCGGTGTTTACGTAGCCCGGTTTATTATCGATGTGCGGATAGCCGTCGCCGCCGGTGGCGTTAAAGCTTAACGTCGCCAGACGGTAGGTTTTCGCCGGATCGACCGGCTCGCCTTTGATTTTCAGATCGTTGAGCTTGCCGTCCTTCGCCACAAAGCTGACGTTGGCAAACTGCGGATAGGCACCCGAGTCCGGCTTCATCTGCGCCACGGCGGTCAAGTAGTCAACGACCTCTCTCCCGCTCATATCCGCATACACCACCACGTTGCCGAACGGCTGCACCTTCAGCACGTCTTTATAGGTGATGTTTCCGCCTTCGATGGAGTCACGAATGCCGCCGCCGCTCATCACGCCGAAGTCCGCATTCGTGCGCGCCATCTGCGCCGCCAGCACCAGATGGCCCATGTTGGTCTGCACGAAGCGGACTTTACTGCGGTCCCCTTCCAGACGACCGTTCAGCGTGCCGATTTTCACCTCCAGCTGCGCCTTGCCTTTGTTCTGGAACGGCGTCAGCAGGGAGAGCATCTGCTGGTTTTCAGCAATCTCTGGCGTGTAAAGTACGCGCTCGCTTTTCCCGTCCGGGTAGGTGACTTTCTTCTTCAGGTTCACCGGGATGAGCTGATAGCGCACCAGCTTCATCTCACCGTTACGAAACTCAAAGTCCGCCCGCCCCACGTATTTACCCCACTCGTGGGCCTGCACAATCCAGATCCCGTTCTGACGATCTGGCGCACACGGCGTGCCCGGCACGTAGTCCACCTGCTTTTTGTTCTCCGACGCCATGCACACCGGATCCTGCGAGTGACCGCCCACAATCATCGCCAGCGAGCCCGCTGGCAGGCTGCGCGCCATCTCCACGTCGCCGGGCGCATTGGAGCCGTGCTCGCCGTTATCGTAGTGTCCCATGTGGGTAGTGGCGATAATCACGTCCGGCTTTTCGTTCTGCTGCAGCTCCTGAATCACCAGCTTCGCTTCGTCTGCCGGTTTGCGGAATTCGATATCGGTGAAGAACTCAGGGTTACCGATTTTTGCCGTATCGTCGGTGGTTAAGCCGATGACCGCAATTTTGAGACCCTGACGCTTAAACAGCGCCCACGGTTTAAACAGACGTTCGCCGGTGCTTTTCTGGTAAATATTGGCGGAGAGGAACGGGAATTTGGACCATTTCTCCTGCTGGCGCAGCACGCTCAGCGGATTATCAAACTCGTGGTTGCCGACGGCCATCGCGTCGTAACCGATTAAATTCATGCCGCGGAAATCGGGTTCAGCATCCTGTAAATCCGATTCCGGCACGCCGGTATTAATATCCCCGCCTGAGAGCAACAGCACGCTGCCGCCCTGGGCCGCCACCTCTTTGCGAATGCCGTCCACCAGCGTTTTTTGCGCCGACAGACCATACTCGCCGTATTCACTGCGCCAGAAATGACCGTGATGATCGTTGGTATGCAGAATGGTGATTTTATAGGTTTTATCTTTTTCATACGCCTGCGCGGGCAGGCTTGCCAGGCCCCATGCGGCAATAAGCGCCAGCGCGACGCCCCGCTTCATTAACTTCATCTTCTCTCTCCCTGACCAATAGACAAAGGCAAAAATTACAGTGACTAACAAGAATAGACAAATAAGTTTTCAGAATTGCGACTTTCTTCAAATGTCACGGACGAGTATGTTAGTCGGATAATAATTACTCCCTGCATCTCTAATAACAAATTGACGTGGTATTTATGGCAATCAGTGAATCAACCCAGCCCGCTCCGGGCGCGCCGGCGTCGCGCACCTCTTTTAAAGTTTTAGGCGCAATCAGCCTCTCGCACCTGCTCAACGACATGATCCAGTCGTTGATTCTGGCGATCTACCCGCTGCTGCAGTCCGAGTTTTCGTTAACCTTCGTACAGATCGGGATGATCACCCTGACCTTCCAGCTGGCCTCGTCGCTGCTGCAGCCGGTGGTGGGTTACTGGACGGATAAATACCCGATGCCGTGGTCGCTGCCGATAGGCATGTGCTTTACCTTAAGCGGGCTGGTGCTGCTGGCCATGGCAGGCAGTTTTGAAGCGGTTCTGCTCGCCGCCGCGCTGGTGGGAACCGGCTCGTCCGTCTTCCATCCGGAATCGTCCCGCGTGGCGCGTATGGCCTCCGGTGGCCGTCACGGGCTGGCGCAGTCACTCTTCCAGGTAGGGGGCAACTTCGGTAGCTCCCTCGGCCCGCTGCTGGCGGCGGTGATTATCGCCCCGTATGGCAAAGGCAATGTGGCCTGGTTTGTGCTGGCCGCCCTGCTCGCCATTGTCGTGCTGGCACAAATCAGCCGCTGGTACGCCGCCCAGCATCGCGTGAACAAGGGGAAACCTAAAGCGAAGGTTATCAATCCCCTGCCTCGTAATAAGGTCATTCTTGCGGTTTCCGTGCTGCTGGTGCTGATTTTCTCCAAATACTTCTATATGGCGAGCATTAGCAGCTATTACACCTTTTATCTAATGCAAAAATTCGGATTATCGGTACAAAACGCGCAGTTTCACCTGTTTGCTTTCCTCTTCGCGGTGGCCGCAGGAACGGTCATTGGCGGGCCGGTGGGGGATAAAATTGGCCGTAAATATGTCATTTGGGGCTCTATCCTCGGGGTGGCGCCGTTTACCCTTATTTTGCCGTACGCAAGTCTGGAATGGACCGGGATTTTAACCGTGATAATCGGTTTTATCCTCGCCTCCGCGTTTTCCGCCATCCTGGTCTATGCTCAGGAGCTGCTGCCGGGCCGTATAGGTATGGTTTCCGGGCTCTTTTTCGGTTTCGCCTTTGGGATGGGCGGCCTTGGCGCAGCCGTATTAGGGATGGTTGCGGATCACACCAGCATCTTCCTGGTTTACAAAATTTGCGCTTTCCTGCCGCTTCTTGGGATGTTGACCATATTCCTGCCTGATAATCGTCATAAAGCGTGATTTACGGGTAGCTAAAGTTATGCTTTGGCTACCCTCCCCCCTTATGCGATAAGGGTTTCCTCTTCATCCCCACTCTGAATTTATCAATATGCGCCTTTTTAATCGCATATTGCCGTTTTATTCAAACTTCAACAATTATTCATAAACATAAGGGCAAAAATTGTCATAAACTATTACCTGGCTTTTTGGTATTCACGCCAAAAATGGAACACTCACCACGAAAGGAGACGGAATGCACCACGCCACACCGCTTATTACCACCATTGTTGGTGGACTTGTGCTCGCTTTTATCCTTGGCATGATTGCCAATAAGCTGCGTATTTCTCCTCTTGTCGGCTATTTGTTAGCGGGTGTACTGGCGGGGCCTTTCACGCCAGGCTTCGTGGCGGATACCAAACTGGCGCCAGAGCTGGCGGAACTGGGCGTGATCCTGCTGATGTTTGGCGTCGGTCTGCATTTTTCGCTGAAGGACCTGATGGCGGTAAAGTCGATCGCCATACCCGGAGCGATCGCCCAGATAGGGGTGGCGACGCTGCTGGGCATGGCGCTTTCGGCAGTGCTGGGCTGGTCGCTGATGACCGGCATCGTCTTTGGGCTGTGCCTCTCCACCGCCAGTACCGTGGTGCTGCTGCGCGCGCTTGAAGAGAGGCAGTTGATAGACAGCCAGCGCGGGCAAATCGCGATTGGCTGGCTGATTGTAGAAGATCTGGTGATGGTGTTGACGCTGGTGCTGCTGCCTGCCGTCGCCGGGATGATGGAAAAAGAGAACATCGGCTTCGCCTCGCTGGCGCTGGATATGAGCATCACCATCGGTAAGGTGGTGGCCTTTATCGCCATCATGATGCTGGTGGGCCGCCGTCTGGTGCCGTGGATCATGTCCCGCAGCGCGGCGACCGGCTCCCGCGAGCTGTTTACGCTCTCCGTCCTTGCGCTGGCGCTGGGCATCGCCTTTGGCGCCGTTGAGCTGTTTGATGTCTCCTTTGCCCTGGGGGCGTTCTTCGCCGGGATGGTGCTGAACGAGTCCGAGCTGAGCCACCGCGCGGCGCACGATACCCTGCCGCTGCGCGATGCGTTTGCCGTGTTGTTCTTCGTCTCCGTCGGGATGCTGTTCGATCCGCTGGTGCTGATCCAGCAGCCGCTGGCCGTGCTGGGCACGCTGGCGATCATTATTTTTGGTAAGTCGCTCGCGGCTTTCTTCCTGGTGCGAATGTTCGGCCACTCCCCGCGCACGGCGCTGACCATTGCCGCCAGCCTGGCGCAGATTGGCGAGTTCGCCTTTATTCTGGCCGGTCTGGGCATGGCCCTAAACCTGCTGCCACAGGCGGGGCAAAATCTGGTGCTGGCGGGGGCAATCCTCTCCATCATGCTAAACCCGGTATTGTTTGCCCTGCTGGAAAAATACCTCGAGAAGACCGAAACCCTCGAAGAGCAGACGCTGGAAGAGGCAACGGAAGAAGAGAAGCAGATCCCGGTGGATATTTGTAATCACGCCCTGCTGGTGGGCTTTGGCCGCGTCGGCAGCCTGCTCGGCGAGAAGCTGATGGCGCAGGGGATCCCGCTGGTGGTGATTGAGACGTCACGCACCCGCGTGGATGAGCTTCGCGAGCGCGGGATTCGTGCGGTGCTGGGCAATGCGGCGAACGAAGAGATCATGGAGCTGGCGCATCTGGACTGCGCCCGCTGGCTGCTGCTGACCATTCCAAACGGTTATGAAGCGGGTGAGATTGTGGCCTCCGCGCGTGAGAAGTGCCCCGGTATTGAGATCATTGCCCGAGCGCACTATGACGACGAGGTGGAGTACATTACCGAGCGCGGCGCGAATCAGGTGGTGATGGGCGAGCGTGAGATTGCGAACACCATGCTGACGCTGCTGACGAAGCCGCCAGTTGAAGAGGCGGTTACGGGGTAAGTTTGCTGCGGCCTGATGCCCTCACCCTGGCCCTCTCCACAGGGAGAGGGAACAAATACTAAAAACGGCAACCACAGGTTGTAATGCCAGTCAGTTAAGCAACTGACTGGCTTTTTTTCGGGGCTGTGGGGTATCTCCAGGGCCTTTCCTTTACCACCCTCGGGAAGGCCCTTTCCCTTCTTGTCGGCAACTTTACCAGTTGCGCCATGCTTTCAAGATCACGCATCAGCTCCGGGATACGCCCTGGTGAAGCGCCCTGCAGCGTCATCAGCATTCTCATGACCATGCCGCATGATTCTGAGAAGCTCAGCTGATTCGGCCAGTATCCTTTCAGATGGCCCGCCATTTTAATCATCTGATATCGCACCAGATTATACGCCAGTAACACGCCCCATAACTCCTGCTCCACAAGCTCCGGCTTTTTACTCCTCAGCGTCAGCCTGCTCAGTTGCATCGTTTGTTTTATCTCCCTGTACCCCAGCTCTATTTCCCAGCGATGGCTGTACAGGTCTGCCATTTCTCCTCCGGGATAGCGCATGGCGTCCGTCATCGACGTCAGCAGATGGCTGGTTTTCCCTTTGCGCGTTACGGTCAGCAGGCGGGCTGTCATCTCATCTCCCAGACCCGGCCATTTTTTTCGTGCCTGTGGGCTGGTTTTCAGCTTCACCAGATAGTCGCCTTTACCCAGCTTTCTGACCTCTTCATACTGTGCTCCCTTTCTGAGCGGGAGCATCCAGTGACGGTGTTCTCCCGCCTGGCTCCACGCATTCAGCAGCCCCAGCGAGTAATAGCCTTTATCCATTAACGTCAGGGTGTTATCGCCGGTCTGCTCTATCAGTTGCTCCGCGAGCTCATTTTCGCTGTTTTTCATCGTGCCGAAGGCCGCTGCCGTCAACAGATGGCTGGTCAGTTCCATCTGGCAGACCATTTTTACCTGCGGGTAGAGTGCCGGGTTTCCGCCATGCGTCTGGCGGGGAAAGGCGCTATCGTTTTCCGGCGTATCCGGTGTGCGCCAGAACACACCATCGATGGCCAGCAGTGTCAGGCCGCACCAGTGCGGATGCGGTGTGGCGTTATGCCAGAGCTGCGCTGTTTGCGTGAACACGCGGCGGATGGCTTCGCTTCCCAGCCGCTGACGGGCCTGGATCACGGCACTGGGGGCAACGAACGGACGGTTGCCGGGTAACATGATATCCAGCCGGTTAACTATCTGATGAACCGGCTCCTTACGCTCAAGGGCCATACCGATAATGCACCAGACCATCATTTCCAGAGGAAGGCGCCGTTTGCGTAACGTGACGGTGCCGGATTCTTCAAGGCAGCGGGAAATCAGTTCCGGGTCAAGATAGTCGCCCAGAGAAGTCAGAGGGTTACGCAGAGAATCGTAACGTGATACCAGATCAAGAGCCTGTCCAATGTGCATAAAAAAATCCGGAAACGGGTAAACATTTCCGGATTCTTACACAGCCACTGGATCGGTCAACCGATCCTTAACTGATCGGCATTACAACCACAGGTTGCCGTTTTGCTTTTACCTGTCCCAGTACGACTCTTCGAGGCTGTCTTCTCGTTCCGGCAGTCCACGCGTTAAGCGTGGAGAATGCTGGTTCAGCACCTGGTAGCTCACGCGGTTCGCGTACTTGCACACCTGCGCCAGCGACGAATAGGTCAGCCAGCTGAACTTGTGCTTGCTGGAGTTCGGCACGTTAGTTTTGTGATAGGCGTTCGCGGTAATGTCATGCAGCAGCGCGGCCAGCGCGCCGTCGCCCGCGCCGTTAGTGTTCATGATCTTCTCCGGCCCGCCCATATACGGCGCAATGTGGGAGTAGATACGCAGCGGATTCACGCAGTCTTTGTGGCGCATGCCGCGGCTGAACTCGTACTGGTTGAACTCCGCAATCGCCCCCGGCAGCAGCGGGTGCTGGGTTTTGCGCTTGCTCTCTTCTTCCGTGAACCCCGCCATATACAGCCCAACCGGACCCGCGGTGCAGAGCACCAGATCCACCCAATCCAACGCTTTGTCGGACGCCAGTAGCGGATCGCTTTCACCGGTAAGCGCCTCGGCCTCTTCTTCGTTCATCGCCAGAATGGAGACGTGCTCTTTCAGGAAGGTCTGCCACCACTCCGGGTTATCGGCAATCACGAATTTGGTGCCCAGCGTCAGAACGACGGGCACGTCGTACTTTTTCGCGTACTCAATCGCCTTCATGGTCGCCTCAGGCATCGGCTCGCCCGGCTTGCAGCGCACCAGGTAGGAGGTCAGCACCAGCGCAGACGCGCCCGCGATCACCTCTTCGGGAATGCTTTCCGCGCGCAGCTTGTTCATGTGGCCCGGGCTGATGGCAAAGGTACGCTCGCCGGATTCGCCGATCAGCGTAAAGCAGCGGCCAATCGGCCCGTCTACGCCCTGGAGATAGTTAAGATCGGTGCGGCTGGAGGTGTTACACAGGTAGCGGTAGGCGTAGCCACCGATTTCGATATTGCTGCACATCACGCCGAGCAGCACCGAGCGGTCATCTGCCAGCACCGAGTAGTTGTGCATGGTGTTGCCGATGGTGCCGCCAGCGAACTGATGGGTAATCAGATTTTCGCGCACCAGCTCCTGGTACAGCGCTTCGGCAACGTCGTCCTCAATCACCAGCGAGTGACCGGCGCTCAGACCGTAACGGGCGACAAACTCATCATCCACTTTCGCTTCAATGTCCACCAGCGTCTGGTCGATACCGACAACCCAGGCCGCGCTGGTTTCATTTTCAGGCTGGATTTGCTGCAGAAGCGGATCGCGGGCATCGACGGGAAAGTAGTGTTTGGATTTGCGTTTACCGGGAAATTTCATGGTCTGAACTGTACGAAGAATATGGGCCGGGAATGGTAGCACAAACCCGGCCCGGAGTGCGATCAGCGGCTGTTCGTCACCAGCGAGACCATCATGTCGATATGCTCAGGCGAGTCGTTAAGCGCCGGAATGTACTCATACTTTTCGCCGCCGGCCTCAAGGAAAAATTCCCGGTTTTGCACCGCGATCTCCTCCAGCGTTTCAAGGCAGTCCGCCGAGAAGCCCGGCGACATCACCTGAATGTGCTTCACGCCCTTCTCGCCGAGCATTTTGAGGGTTTCATCGGTGTACGGCGTCAGCCACGGCTCGCGGCCAAAGCGCGACTGGAAGGTCATCATCACCTTCTCCGGCGGCAGGCCAAGGGCGGAGACCAGCTCGCGGGTGGTATCGCGGCAGCGCTGGGGGTAATCATCCCCTTCATTGGCGAAACGTTGCGGAATACCGTGATAGGAGAGCAGCAGCAGATCCGGTTCGCCGTGCTTTTCAAACGATGCTCGGGCGCTGTTGGCAAGCGCCTTAATGTAGAGATCGTTATCCGCATAATCGCGAATAAAGGTCACGCCCGGAATGCGGCGACGCGTCTTCAGAATACGCGCCAGCTCGTCCCAGACGGCGGCCACCGTCGAGCAGGAGTACTGCGGATACAAGGCCAGCACAACGATATGATCCACGCCCTGTGCCAGCAGCGCGTCGACGGCGCTTTCCAGAGAAGGTTTACCGTAGCTCATGCCGAGTGCGACGGGCATATCCGGCAGACGGGCGGCCAGCGCTTTTTCCTGACGACGGCTGTACACCATCAGCGGCGAGCCCTCTTCCATCCAGACGGACTGATAAAGTTTGGCAACGCGCGGAGAGCGAATCGGCAGAATGACGCCACGCAGCAGCGGCCACCACAGCAGTCTCGGAAAATCCACGACGCGCGTGTCGCTTAAAAATTGTCGCAGGTAGCGTTTTACCGCCGCTGGAGTGGGTGCTTCTGGGGTGCCCAGATTGGCAAGCAGGATGCCGGTTTTCGCCTGACTCATTCACGCCTCTTAACCATTTGATAGGTTGTCAATTGTAGCGGAAATGCGTTTAAACGAAACCCATTGCTGTAATAGGTAAGATGAGAATATTTCTCACCCGGAAACCCGGGTGAGAGGCGCGTGATTAGCCGAGGATTTTTTCCAGCTCTGCACGTACGTCAGCCACGGCTTTGGTGCCGTCAACTTTGGCGTATTTGGTGTTACCCGCCTGCGCTTCTTTGGTGTAGTAGCCAATCAGCGGCGCGGTCATCTGATGGTATTCCACCAGGCGTTTACGCACGGTCTCTTCCTGATCGTCTTTACGGGTGGTCAGCTCTTCGCCGGTCACGTCGTCTTTGCCTTCAACCTTAGGCGGGTTGAATTTGATGTGGTAAACGCGGCCAGAGGCAGCGTGCACGCGACGGCCAACGATACGGTCAACGATCAGCTCGTCCGGTACGTCGAACTCCAGCACGTAGTCCACGTTGATGCCCGCTTCTTTCATGGCGTCAGCCTGAGGAATGGTGCGCGGGAAGCCGTCCAGCAGGAAACCGTTACGGCAGTCTTCCTGCGCAATGCGCTCTTTAACCAGCGCGATAACCAGCTCGTCGGTTACCAGCTTGCCTGCGTCCATGATGTCTTTCGCTTGTTTACCCAGCTCGGAGCCAGATTTTACAGCGGCGCGCAGCATGTCACCGGTGGAGATTTGCGGAATACCGTATTTCTCCATGATGAACTGAGCCTGAGTTCCTTTACCCGCGCCCGGAGCGCCAAGCAGAATAATACGCATTGCGAAAATCCCCTCAAATGTCGTTTCAATTTTTCAAAAGCGCTAAACAATACCACCAGAACGGGCGTGGCTCAAGGAAGGCGGGAAGGCTGAAACGGTTAATGGGGGGAGATAATTTGGGAGAGTGCGGTCTGGTGCCCTCACCCCGGCCCTCTCCCACGGGGAGAGGGAGAAGACCAGGGGAGACGTGGTCAGTTACGCCAGCAGCAGCGCATTCACACGTTTAATGAACAGGTTAGGATCTTCCAGGGTGCCGCGCTCGGCCAGCAGGGACTGATCCAGCAGGAGTTCAACCCACTCGGCAAAGCGAGCTTCATCCTGGGTATCCGCCGCGCGTTTCACCAGCGGATGATCCGGATTAAGCTCAAAGATATATTTCACTTCCGGCACGGCCTGGCCCGCCGCGGCGAACAGCTTCGCCATCTGGGTGCTCATTTCGTCCGCATCGGTGGTGACAATCGCCGGAGTATCGGTCAGACGGTGCGTAAAGCGCACCTCTTTCACGCGGTCGCCCAGCAGGGTTTTGACACGCTCAACGAACGGCTCCAGCGCCTTCTCGGCTTCTTTCGCGCTTTCGTCCACTTCATCCGCCAGCTTGTCGATGGACTCGTCGGCTTTGGCAACGGACTGGAACACCTTACCGTCGAACTCGGTCAGGTAGTTCATCATCCACTCGTCAATGCGGTCAGAAAGCAGCAGCACTTCGATGCCTTTCTTACGCAGCAGCTCCAGGTGCGGGCTGCTCTTCGCTGCCGCATAGCTGTCGGCGGTGATGTAGTAGATCTTCTCCTGTCCTTCCTTCATGCGGGAGACGTACTCTTCCAGCGACACGGTCTGGGCGGAGGAGTCAGTGTGCGTTGAGGCGAAGCGCAGCAGTTTGGCGATGGTTTCAACGTTCGCCATGTCTTCAGCCGGGCCTTCTTTCAGCACCAGGCCGAACTGTTTCCAGAAGGTCTGGTATTTTTCCGCGTCGTCTTTCGCCAGTTTTTCCAGCATCTGCAACGCACGTTTGGTCAGAGCGTTACGCAGATTACGGGTAACGGTGCTGTCCTGGAGGATTTCACGGGAGACGTTCAGCGGCAGATCGTTGGAGTCTATCAGGCCACGAACAAAGCGCAGGTAGTTCGGCATGAACTGCTCGGCGTCGTCCATGATGAAGACGCGCTGCACGTACAGCTTCAGGCCGTGCTTGTGATCGCGGTTCCACATGTCCCACGGTGCCTGTGCCGGGATATACAGCAGGCTGGTGTACTCCTGCTTCCCTTCCACGCGATTGTGGCTCCAGGTCAGCGGGTCGGTAAAGTCGTGAGCGATGTGCTTATAAAACTCGTTGTACTCGTCGTCTTTGATTTCAGCCTTGTTACGCGTCCACAGCGCCTGCGCCTTGTTGATTTTCTCCCAGGAAACAACGGTTTCACCGTCTTTCTCTTCCTGTTTTTCAATCTCTACCGGCAGCGCGATGTGGTCGGAATATTTGCTGATGATGGAGCGTACGCGCCAGTCGTTCAGGAAATCATCTTCGCCTTCGCGCAGGTGGAGGGTGATTTCGGTGCCGCGATCCGCTTTGGTGATGTCATCAACGGTGTATTCGCCTTCCCCTTTGGATTCCCACAGCACGCCGTTCTCGGCGCTGTCGCCCGCCGCGCGGGTGCGCACGGTGACTTTGTCCGCCACGATGAACGCCGAGTAGAAGCCTACGCCGAACTGGCCAATCAGCTGGCTGTCTTTCGCCTGGTCAGAGCCCATGGACTCCAGAAACGCTTTGGTGCCGGATTTCGCGATGGTCCCGAGGTGGTCGATCACCTCGTCGCGGTTCATCCCGATGCCGTTATCGGCAATCGTCAGGGTGCGGTTCTCTTTGTTGAAAGAGACGCGCACGCGCAGCTCGCCGTCGCCTTCGTACAAATCCGGGTTAGACAGCGCGCGGAAGCGCAGCTTGTCCGCCGCATCGGAGGCGTTGGAAATCAGCTCACGCAGGAAAATTTCTTTGTTGGAATACAGGGAATGGATCATCAGGTGCAGAAGCTGTTTTACTTCTGACTGGAAACCACGGGTTTCTTGTCCTTTCATCTATGTCGACCTCAACAATGCCATTTAATGGGGTTTTAAAACGTTGAGTGAGAGATGGGGATACGGGGGGAAATTTTCAAGCGGAGGCCGCGCGCGCGGCCTCCGTTTGGTCAGAAAATAATCTTGTGACGTCCGGCCAGAGAGTGCGACAGCGTGGTGCCGTCGACCATTTCCAGCTCGCCGCCGACCGGCACGCCGTGGGCGATGCGGCTGGCGTCAACGCCGTACTGCGCGCACAGCTCGGCGATGTAGTTGGCGGTTGCCTCCCCTTCCACCGTGGGGTTGGTGGCGAGGATCACCTCTTTGATCGTTTCGGATTCAAGACGCTGTTCAAGGCGGTCAAGACCGATATCGTCCGGGCCAATGCCGTCCAGCGGGGAGAGATGCCCCATCAGCACGAAATAGCGGCCGGAAAACTGCCCGGTTTGTTCGATGGCGTAGATGTCCGCCGGACTCTCCACCACGCAAATCTGGCCGTTCTCCTGACGACGCGGGTTCGTACAGATGTTACACACGTCCTGCTCGGTAAAGGTCCGGCAATCCGCACAGTGACCAATTTCTGACATGGCGCGGGTCAGAGCCTGCGCCAGGCGCATCCCGCCGCTGCGGTCGCGCTGCAATAGCGTAAACGCCATGCGCTGCGCCGACTTCGGGCCAACGCCCGGCAGGCAGCGCAGTGCTTCCATTAACTGCGTGAGCAGCGGACTGGTTTGCATCAGAACGGCATCTTAAAGCCCGGCGGCAGCTGCATACCGCTGGAAACAGAGGCCATTTTCTCTTTCTGGGTTTCGTCGATACGGCGAGCGGCATCGTTAAACGCGGCTGCAACCAGATCTTCCAGCATCTCTTTGTCGTCTTCGAGCAGGCTCGGGTCGATTTCAACGCGACGGCAGTTGTGCGCACCGTTAATGGTCACCTTGACCAGACCGGCACCGGATTCACCCGTGACTTCCAGCTGAGCGATCTCTTCCTGCATCTTCTGCATTTTTTCCTGCATCTGCTGAGCCTGCTTCATCAGGCCACCCAGACCGCCTTTTCCACCAAACATAGGCTTCTCTCTTCTTTCACGTTTAAGGATTACAACCGTAAGTCAGACTCACGATCAAATGGGGCGAATACTCTCTTCATCCAGATCGGCGTCGAAGAACCGGCGCAGGGTCTGAATGTTGTTATCCGCAATAATTGCCTCGCGCGCCTGCGCGAGCTTCTCTTCATAAATGGCCTGGCGCCACTCAAGCGGCGTTTTCACTGCCGGATTATCATCTTCAATGATAGTCAATTCAACCGGTGAACCCTGTAAAGCAGCAAGCGCCTCGGCCAGCGCCTTTTGCGCGCCAGGGGAATTGAGGTGCCGCTGGCCCGGACGCAGGTGCAGACGCACCTGATTGCCGTCCTGCTCTTTCCAGGCGTTCAGCGCGACCTGCTCCACCAGCTTCGGCAGCTGGAGTTTGCTGACCTCAGCGGCCCAGGCGTCGCGCGCGATGGACTCTTCGGCGAGCTTAGCGGAAAGCTCCGGCGTTTTTTCATGCTCCAGCGCCTTTTTCAGCGCTTTCGGCGTGGCGACCACTTCCTTGACCGTTTCAACAACGGTGGTCGCCTTCCAGCGGTAAGCCTCTTCTTTCACCGGGGCTTTCTGCTCGAGCGCGGACGGTGCCGGACGCGACTGTACGCGCTCCGTTACCGAGGCCAGTCGTTCAAGCGCGGCGTTGTTCACCGGCCGCGCTCTTCCTGGCGCTGCCGGTTCACTCTTTTTTGGTTTGGTTACTCCCTGCGCACGCTGCAGCTGGCTGCGTGCGGCAAGCACCGAACTGGTGGCATCCGACAGCGGCACGTTTTGCTGTGGCGGCGGCGTCGGCTGCGGTGGCACCTGCTGCGGTGACATCACCGCCGTAGGGGCGACCGGGGCAAAAGACTGCCGCGGCGCTTCCGGTTCCGGCAACGGCATGCGCGGGTGGAACGCCAGCGCGCGCAGCAGCGTCATTTCGACGCCCATCCTGGGGTCCGGCGCGAACGGTAACTCTTTGCGGCCAATCAGCAGCGTCTGGTAATACAGCTGCACGTCGGCAGGCGGCACGGTGCGGGCCAGTTCACGCATCCGCTGTTCAATGGCGGCCATGTCCGCACCGATGGCCGACGGAGACAGCTGCAGCATCGCCACGCGGTGCAGCAGGCTGAGCATCTCAACCAGCAGCGCTTCCCACTCAATACCGCGGGCAGCGGCCGCGTTCACCAGCGACATCACGCGCTCGCCGTTGGCGGCAATCATCGCTTCGATGAGCGACAGCGCCTGATCGTCATCCAGCGTGCCGAGCATGGTGCTGACCGCTTCGGTCGAGAGCTTGCCGTCACCGCTGGCAATCGCCTGGTCGGTCAGGCTTAGCGCATCACGCAGGCTGCCGTCAGCCGCGCGGGCCAGCAGCTGCAGGGCGCGCGGCTCGTGAACGATATTCTCTTCATCAAGGATATGCTCAAGCTGCGCGCGGATCTGCTCAACGTCCAGCGCCTTCAGGTGGAACTGCAGGCAGCGCGACAGGATGGTGACCGGCAGCTTTTGCGGATCGGTGGTCGCCAGCAGGAATTTAACGTGCGCGGGCGGCTCTTCCAGCGTTTTCAGCAGGGCGTTAAAGCTGTGGCGCGACAGCATGTGCACTTCATCGATCAGGTAGACCTTGAAGCGGCCGCGCGCCGGGGCGTACTGCACGTTGTCGAGCAGATCGCGGGTGTCTTCCACCTTGGTGCGCGAGGCGGCGTCGATCTCGATCAGATCGACAAAACGCCCCTGCTCGATCTCGCGGCAGTTGTCACATACGCCGCACGGGGTGGCGGTGATCCCGGTTTCGCAGTTCAGACCTTTCGCCAGCAGACGGGCAATAGAGGTCTTACCGACGCCGCGGGTGCCGGAAAAAAGATAGGCGTGATGGATGCGACCTAGCGACAAGCCGTTCGCCAGGGCCGTCAGCACATGTTCCTGACCGACAACGTCAGCAAAGGTTTGAGGTCGCCATTTACGGGCTAACACCTGATAACTCATGGGCAGGCTCTGCAACGCTGGAAGGTGAATTTATGGAGGGGAATGCTATCACAACCTCACCCATTGAGCGAGGTTGTGAAAACCGGGATTAATGACCCGGGAAAGGCACCAGGCTGTAGCTGGTAATGCCCTGTTTTTCCAGGCGCTGTTCACCGCCAAGATCGAACAGGTTGATGATGAAGGCCGCGTCGGTCACTTCACCACCCAGACGGCGGATCAGCTTGACGGTCGCTTCGATAGTGCCGCCGGTTGCCAGCAGATCGTCCACCACCAGCACTTTGTCGCCGGGCTTGATCGCGTCAACGTGGATCTCCAGCTGATCGGTGCCGTACTCCAGCTCGTAGCTCTCGGCGATGGTTTCACGCGGCAGTTTGCGCGGCTTACGCACCGGCACAAAACCCACGCCCATCGCCAGCGCAACCGGTGCGCCAAACAGGAAGCCGCGGGCTTCGGTACCTACTACTTTGGTGATCCCGGCGTTTTTATAACGTTCGACCAGCAGTTCAATGCTGAGCGCGTACGCTTTCGGGTCTTCCAGCAAGCTGGTGACATCACGGAAAAGAATGCCAGGCTTTGGATAGTCCTGGATGCTTTTGATGCTATTTTTCAGATATTCAAGCTGCTGTGCAGTTGCGGTCATCGGTTTGTGCCTAAATGAAACAGTGTTACTCATGGCGCGCGACGAGTCGGTCAAAGTAACAGTTGTTTAACCTTTGACCAGGCGCACCTGTGCTCGAAAACGGTCGAATTTACTGGCTGCGCGCCATAATTGCAACCGCCATGATGAGGCTTCAGTGCTTTTGTTGCTTTTCATCAACCACGGGGATCCGCCACATGAAGATCAGCAGGCAGGCCAGGATCGCCAGCAGCAGAATACGCACCCACATCATGTTCACCAGCCATAACGAAATGGCGAAGGTGATCAGGATAAAGGCAATGGCGCGCGGCTTGGCCCCGGGCGGCATGGCCCGGTGTTTTTGCCAGTGCCGCAGGTAGCCGCCAAACCACGAGCGATACAGCAGCCAGTGGTGAAAACGCGGCGACGATCGGGCGAAGCACCAGGCGGCCAGCAGGATAAACGGGGTGGTCGGCAGCAAGGGCAAAACCACACCTAGCGTACCCAGCACTACCGCGAGCCAGCCAATGATGATTAAAATAGTACGCTGCATAATGCGAATCGTTATCAAACTGAACGGCTACTTTACCACTGGAGAGCGTATTGAAAACAGCACTGCTTCTTGAGAAGCTGCAAAATCAGCTGATCGCTCTGCGGGCGCAGGCCACGCCGCTGATGGGACACGCCACGCTGAAACCGCGCTTTGACCGGCAGCTTTTCCGCACCCGCAGCACCGTCATTCAGGATTACCTTGCTGAGATGCAGACCAACCTCGATGAACTTCGCCACGCGGTTGAGAGTGAACAGCAGGAACAGGTGGTGTGGCTTGCGGAGCATCTTACCGAGCAGATCACCGCCCTGCACCGCGAAATCGCCGCCTGGCCGCTACGGGCGTGGGACAGCGCCTCGCCTGGGCTGGGAAAATGGCAGCGCAAGCGGCTGGAGAACCAGGAGTTTGAGCGGCGTCTGTTTGAGATGAAGCGCGAGCGCGAAGCCCGCCTGAACAATAGCGAAACGCTGGAAGAGCAGCAGCTATTGATGCGCGAGATTAGCGCGCTGGAAGGCCGCATCGTCCGCTGCCGTCAGGCGCTGGATGAGATTGAACGCGTGATTGCACGCCTGACCCGTTAACTGGAGCCACATCTATGTCACTGGAAAATGCACCCGACGAGGTCAAGCTGGCCGTCGATTTAATTATGCTGCTGGAGAATCATGAGATCCCGGCCGAGACGGTGCTTAAAGCGCTGGAGATTGTGCGGCGGGATTTTGAGGGGAAACTTCCCCCTCACCCTAACCCTCTCCCTGTGGGAGAGGGAAAATAGATTAAGCCGGAGTCGGGTCGTCGCCCTTAATGTCGCGCTTCACTTCCGTATGCTCATCACCTTTCTCGTTACGCAGGTGAACCTCAAGCTGGTTGAAGGCGATGTTAATGTTGTTTTCACGGCACAGGCGGTCGATCGCGCGGTTCAGTTCATCAACGGTGTAGCTGCGATCGCGCAGTTCACGCACGTATAAACGCAGCTCGTGATCCAGCGTGCTTGGCCCGAAGGTGGTGAAGAAGACGTCTGGCGCAGGATCGTGCATGACTTTTGGATGCGATTTAGCGGCTTTAAGCAATACCTCTTTCACTTTATCCAGATCGGAACCGTAGGCCACGCCGAGGCGAATCACCACGCGCGTGGTGGTATCCGAGAGCGACCAGTTGATCAGACGCTCGGTCACGAACGCTTTGTTCGGGATGATCACCTCTTTACGATCGAAGTCAGTGATGGTGGTCGCACGAATTCGGATTTTGCTGACGGTCCCGGAGAACGTACCGATGGTAACGGTATCGCCGATACGCACCGGACGTTCGAAGAGGATAATCAGGCCGGAGACAAAGTTACCGAAGATCTCCTGCAGGCCAAAACCAAGACCGACCGAGAGGGCCGCCGCCAGCCACTGCAGTTTATCCCACGAGACGCCCAGCGAGCCGAATACCGTCATCGCCCCGACGATGATGATGACGTAATTCAGGATGGTGGTGATGGCGTAAGACGCCCCCTGGCGCAGGTTCAGCCTTGAGAGCACCAGCACTTCCAGCAGACCCGGCAGGTTACGAATCAGCGCCCAGGCCACCACCGACGACACCAGCGCAAACAGCAGGCTGCCCATGGTGACGCTTTTCATCACCGCCGCGCCGGCTTCGGTACCGTTGTACTGCCAGAGGGTAATACTGTCGAGATAGGCGAAGACGGTAATTAAATCAGACCAGATCGCCCAGAACATCACCGCGAACAGCGCGATCATCACCAGCATGGTGATACGCAGCGTCTGCTGGTTAACCTGCTCCAGCGCGATGGTCGGCTCTTCCTGCGGCTCCGCGCCTTCAGCCCCCTCTTTCACCTGATGCTGACGACGCGCAATGGCACGACGGTAAGCAATGCGGCGGGCCGCGACGCTTAAGCCGCGCAGCACGGTCTGATAGAGCAGGTTCCAGACGATCACCAGATAGACCGTCTCGATCCAGCGCCCGGACAGGCGCAACGTGGTGTAGAAGTAGCCCGTTGCCGTAAGCACCATCAGCGCCAGCGGAATGATCGCCAGCACCGTCACGGTGGCCAGACGGATATTGTGGGACTCTTTATCACGCCAGCTGTCGCGGCACATCGGCCACATCAGGATCGCAATCAGCAGCAGGTTGAGCAGAATGACCAGTTGACCCAGCACATCATCCATCAGATGCAGCGGGGAAAGCTCGGAGACTACCGACCAGAAGTGCAGCGGCAGGAGCGCCAGGCTGACGCGCACAATCTGGCGACGCCAGTGGCTGGTCAGCTGCGCAGGCATGTTGAAGTGACGCACCGCCACGCCGTCTTTTTCGAGCACCTTCCAGCACACGCCAAATACCAGCCAGAACAGCGCCAGTTTTTTACTGAACGCCCAGAGCAGATCGCTGACGTTAAGCTGCATCGTGAGCAGGATCAGGCCCACGGCCAGAATAATCAGGCACACCGGCAGCGCGCGAATGAGATCGATCAGAATCGCTTTTGGCGTATGGAGCTGGCTGTCGTTACGCAGTTGCCCCACTTCCGAGGCCAGCTTCGCCTGGTACTGTTTCAGCCATTTCAAACGCCAGCGGATCAGACCGGCAATCAGCAGCAGCGGTAAGCCCGCCAGGAAAGCAATCATTACCGCAGGCCAGGCTTTCTCCCAGTTCACGGTGATTTTCATGCTCTTAATCTGCGTTTTCAGCGTCTCCGGGAAGGACTTAATCCAGTCCCAGTCCATCGGCTTGTTGCTGTTCACCCAGAAAATCTGCTGCGTCAAAATTTCCTGCAGGCTTTTTGACACGCTGACCAGCTGCTGCTGGTTGATCTGCAGGTTAATTGCCATCATCAGCTGGTTGCCCAGCTGTTTATTGAGCTGGTCCAGCAGTTCACGGCGCATATCCACCACCTGGAGCAGCGCGTCATGCACTTCCGGATTTACGTCACTGGAGTGCCCCTCTTCGATTTTGGCGACGAAAGCATCACTCTGGAAAAGGGCATCGCGCTGCTGGTTGACGTCAAACTGTTCCAGACGTAAATCCGCAATGCGGTTGGTCATGTCCTCCAGCTCGTCGGCAGAGGGCAGCGTCTGCTGCTGCTGGTAGAGAATACGCGACAGCAGGAGGCTGCCCTTCAAAACCGCGATCTGCTCTTTGATGTTGCGCTCCGCCTGCAGCGCGCGATCCAGCCAGTTCTTCACTTTGATATTTTGCTGAACCAGCGAGTTGCCGCTTTCCGTCGCCAGTATCAGGCGCTGGCTGAGCTGATGGTTAGCCTCAAGCTCCTGTTTCACCAGCGGGTTGGCCTGAATGCGGGCAGTTTCGTCCGGCGAGACGGCTTCCTGAGCGGTTTTTTCCGTCAGGGTCAGGCGTTTGCTGTTTACCGCCTCCTGCAACAGCTGAAGCTGATGCTCCAGACGATTAATATTCGCCGTCACGTAATCACGCTGTTTCTGGAGCGTGTCCTGCAGCACCGTATTCCCTTCCAGGCTTTTACGCTGCTGTTCGATTTGCGCATTGAGCAGCGACTGCTGAACCAGCAGCAGGGTTTGCTGGGTCGGGCGCAGTGTGCCCTCCCCTACCGTCGTGCCGTTCAGGCGGTTGCGGATCTGCTGCAGCTGCTGAGACGCGGCGTACATCGCGTTTTGCACGCGCTCGGGCTGGGTTTGCAGGGAGACGAGCTGACTGTTGTAGGTCGCGAGGTCAGACTGTGCGGTTTGCAGATCGTCAAGCAATTGCGCGACGCGCGATTCCAGCTGGCGTAAGGAGAGCGTGGAGAGCGTTTTGCGCGTTTCATCGTCGTTATCGACGTCGCTCAGCGCGCTCAGCGCTTCCGTGGCCTTACGCATGTTCTCCGGCGCCTGCGCCACCTTCTGACGAAGCTGGGTGGTTTCAGCTTTAACGCGCTCAATCTTATCAATGTTTTCCAGCGTTTCCGTCAGATCCTGCTGGGTGAGTTTCTCCTGAGGAGAGAGCTCTTTTTGTTTGTTCAGGGTGTCGAGCTGCGACTGAATTTCGCTGCGCGAGGGAATATCAGTGCTGTTGTCTGCGCGGGCCCAGGAAAGCGGCGCGGTGGAGAAGAAAAACAGCATAGCAAAGAGCAATGCAAATACAGGATGTTGCGAGCGATTGATGGGCAGCATAGTTGTGAATGATGTCAGCAGATGACCGAAAATAGTCCGGCGTGAAGAATATCACGCTCGTCGGAAGCAGAATAGCGAGAACGCAAGCCTCTGAGATAAATCCTGGAAGGGCTCAGGCCGTGAGCGAAGGCGCGTCGCTGCGCAGCGTCGGGCAGAGCTGTAGCATTTCCAGTAAAATCGCCACGTAGCTGCGGGCTTCCTCTTTGAGGTCAAAGGATTGCGGCGCAAACAGCCAGTTTTCCATCAGACCTGAAATGTAGCTGCGCATCAGGATGGCCGCCCGGCGGGTGAGTAAATTGGCCGGTAACAGCTTTGCCTGCATACACAGGTTCAGGTTCTGTTCGATACGATCGTAGCTCTCCAGGCTGAGGCTGCGCTGCGCCTGTTGCACCACCGCCATTTCGCCCACGAACTCACATTTATGAAAGATAATTTCCATCATTAATCTGCGACGCTCTTCAACTACCGTTGCTTCAAGGATATATACTAATATTTCTCTTAATACTGAGAGTGGATCGTCAGGGAATTTTGCCCGATACTCACTCTCGAGATCGCTAATGCTGGACTCTGAAAGCTCCCAGATTTCACTGAACAGATCTGACTTGTCTTTAAAATGCCAGTAAATCGCTCCCCGCGTCACACCGGCAGCCTGAGCAATTTGCGCCAGCGAGGTAGAAGAAACACCCTGCTGAGAGAACAAACGTATTGCCACATCCAGAATGTGTTGTCGGGTTTCCAACGCTTGTTGTTTAGTTTTTCGTGCCATAGGTGGGTGAATTTACAGGAGTCAGATTTACATACATTTGTGAATGTATGTACCATAGCATGACGATAATATAAACGCAGCAATGGGTTTTTAGACTCAGGACCCTTGATCAATTTGAAATCGGACACTCGAGGTTTACATATGAACAAAAACAGAGGGTTAACGCCTCTGGCGGTCGTTCTGATGCTCTCAGGCAGCTTAGCGCTTACAGGATGTGACGACAAACCGGCTCAACAAGGAGCTCAGCAGGCGCCAGAAGTCGGCGTTGTGACACTCAAATCTGAACCTCTGCAGATCACCACAGAATTACCAGGCCGTACAAACGCTTACCGCATTGCGGAAGTGCGTCCTCAGGTTAGCGGCATTATCCTGAAACGTAACTTTACCGAAGGCGGCGATGTGAAGGCCGGTGAGTCCCTGTATCAGATTGATCCCGCGACCTATCAGGCTTCTTATGAAAGCGCGAAAGGTGACCTGGCTAAAGCACAAGCGGCGGCGAAAATCGCTCAGCTGACGCTGAACCGCTATCAGAAACTGCTCGGCACGAAGTACATCAGTCAACAGGATTACGATACCGCGCTGGCAGATGCCCAGCAGGCTAACGCGGCCGTGGTAGCAGCCAAAGCGGCTGTCGAAACTGCACGCATTAACCTGGCCTATACCAAAGTGACCTCCCCTATCAGCGGTCGTATTGGTAAATCTTCCGTGACGGAAGGGGCGCTGGTGCAGAACGGGCAGACCACTGCGCTGGCTACCGTGCAGCAGCTTGATCCGATCTACGTTGACGTGACGCAGTCCAGCAACGATTTCCTGCGCCTGAAACAGGAGCTGGCTAACGGCACCCTGAAACAGGAAAACGGTAAAGCCAAAGTGGAGCTGGTTACCAACGACGGTATCAAGTTCCCGCAGGAAGGTACTCTGGAATTCTCTGATGTGACGGTCGACCAGACCACCGGTTCCATCACCTTACGTGCGATTTTCCCGAACCCTGACAAAAATCTGCTGCCAGGTATGTTCGTTCGCGCGCGTCTGGAAGAAGGAACGAATCCAACCGCACTTCTTGTTCCACAGCAGGGTGTGACCCGTACGCCACGCGGCGATGCGAGCGCACTGGTTGTTGGGGCAGATAACAAAGTCGAAACGCGCAATATCACCGCCACGCAGGCGATTGGCGATAAATGGCTGGTGACGGAAGGTCTGAAAGATGGCGATCGCGTGATTGTTACTGGTTTGCAAAAAGTACGTCCTGGCGCGCAGGTAAAAGCACAGGAAGTGACATCTGACGATAAACAACAAGCTTCGGCCGCTGGCCAGTCAGAACAAACCAAGTCTTAACTTAAACAGGAGCCGTTAAGACATGCCTAATTTCTTTATCGATCGCCCCATATTTGCGTGGGTGATCGCCATTATCATCATGCTGGCCGGGGGACTTGCGATCCTGAAGCTGCCTGTTGCGCAATATCCAACGATTGCGCCACCGGCGGTAACGATCTCCGCAACCTACCCGGGGGCTGATGCGAAAACGGTGCAGGATACCGTGACTCAGGTTATCGAACAGAACATGAACGGTATCGATAACCTGATGTACATGTCCTCAAACAGTGACTCCACCGGTACGGTTCAGATCACCCTGACCTTTGAATCCGGTACGGATGCGGACATTGCGCAGGTTCAGGTGCAGAACAAACTGCAGCTGGCAATGCCTCTTCTGCCGCAGGAAGTGCAACAGCAGGGTGTGAGCGTCGAGAAATCGTCCAGCAGCTTCCTGATGGTTGTCGGCGTTATTAACACCAACGGCACCATGACGCAGGAGGATATTTCCGACTACGTGGGCGCTAACATGAAGGACGCCATCAGCCGTACGTCCGGTGTGGGTGACGTTCAGCTGTTCGGTTCCCAGTACGCGATGCGTATCTGGATGGATCCGAACAAACTGAACAACTTCCAGCTGACGCCGGTTGACGTGATTAACGCGATTAAAGCGCAGAACGCCCAGGTGGCAGCCGGTCAGTTAGGCGGTACGCCGCCGGTGAAAGGCCAGCAGCTTAACGCGTCCATTATCGCGCAAACCCGTCTGACCTCCGCCGATGAGTTCAGCAAAATTCTGCTGAAGGTGAACCAGGACGGTTCGCAGGTTCGTCTGCGCGACGTGGCCAGGGTTGAGCTGGGTGGTGAGAACTACGACATCATCGCGAAGTTTAACGGTAAACCGGCGTCCGGTCTGGGTATCAAACTGGCGACAGGCGCGAACGCCCTGGACACCGCGACGGCGATCCGTGCGGAACTGAAGAAGATGGAACCGTTCTTCCCGTCAGGTCTGAAAATCGTTTATCCGTACGACACTACGCCGTTCGTTAAAATTTCGATTCACGAAGTGGTTAAAACGCTGGTAGAAGCGATCATCCTGGTGTTCCTGGTGATGTATCTGTTCCTGCAAAACTTCCGCGCGACGCTGATCCCAACCATCGCCGTGCCGGTCGTTCTGCTGGGGACCTTTGCCATCCTTGCAGCCTTTGGGTTCTCGATAAACACCCTGACGATGTTCGGGATGGTGCTCGCCATCGGCCTGCTGGTGGATGACGCCATCGTAGTAGTAGAGAACGTCGAGCGCGTGATGGCGGAAGAAGGTCTGCCGCCGAAGGAAGCCACCCGTAAATCCATGGGCCAGATCCAGGGCGCACTGGTCGGTATTGCGATGGTGCTGTCCGCGGTATTTATCCCGATGGCCTTCTTCGGAGGCTCTACGGGTGCGATTTACCGCCAGTTCTCCATTACCATCGTCTCCGCGATGGCGCTGTCGGTACTGGTAGCGTTAATCCTGACGCCAGCGCTGTGTGCCACCATGCTGAAGCCGGTTCAGAAAGGTGGTCACGGCGAGCATAAAGGGTTCTTCGGCTGGTTTAACCGCATGTTTGATAAGAGCACACACCACTACACCGACAGCGTGGGCAATATCCTGCGCAGCACCGGTCGTTATCTGCTGCTCTATATCATCATCGTAGTGGGGATGGCGTTCCTGTTCGTTCGTCTGCCAAGCTCGTTCCTGCCAGATGAAGACCAGGGCGTGTTCCTGACGATGGCACAGCTTCCGGCAGGGGCGTCGCAAGAGCGAACCCAGAAGGTGCTGGACGAAGTGACGGACTACTATCTCACCAAAGAGAAAGCGAACGTTGAATCCGTGTTTGCGGTTAACGGCTTTGGCTTTGCGGGTCGTGGTCAGAACACCGGTATCGCCTTCGTTTCTCTGAAAGACTGGGCGGATCGTCCGGGCGATGAGAATAAAGTTGAAGCGATCACGGGCCGTGCCATGGGCACCTTCTCGCAGATTAAAGATGCGATGGTCTTCGCCTTTAACCTGCCAGCGATTGTTGAACTGGGTACGGCGACCGGCTTCGACTTCCAGCTGATCGACCAGGGCGGTCTGGGTCACGAGAAACTGACGCAGGCGCGTAACCAGCTGTTCGGCGAAGTGGCTAAACACCCTGACCTGCTGGTCGGCGTACGTCCAAACGGACTGGAAGATACGCCGCAGTATAAGATCAACATCGATCAGGAAAAAGCGCAGGCGCTGGGCGTGTCCATCAGCGACATCAATACCACGCTGGGCGCGGCCTGGGGCGGTAGCTACGTCAACGACTTCATCGACCGTGGTCGCGTGAAGAAAGTGTACGTCATGTCCGAAGCGCAGTACCGTATGTTGCCGAACGATATCAACAACTGGTACGTTCGCGGCAGCAACGGTCAGATGGTGCCGTTCTCATCCTTCTCAACGTCACACTGGGAATACGGCTCTCCGCGTCTGGAACGTTACAACGGTCTGCCGTCGATGGAAATCCTGGGCCAGGCCGCACCGGGCCGAAGCACCGGTGAAGCCATGAACCTGATGGAAGAGCTTGCCAGCAAACTGCCTGCGGGTATCGGCTATGACTGGACCGGTATGTCCTATCAGGAACGTCTGTCCGGTAACCAGGCCCCTGCCCTGTATGCCATTTCACTGATTGTGGTCTTCCTGTGTCTGGCGGCGCTGTACGAGAGCTGGTCAATTCCGTTCTCCGTTATGCTGGTGGTTCCACTCGGGGTTATTGGTGCGCTGCTTGCGGCAACGTTCCGTGGATTGACCAACGACGTGTACTTCCAGGTAGGCCTGCTGACAACCATTGGCTTGTCGGCGAAGAACGCGATACTTATCGTTGAATTCGCCAAAGATCTGATGGAGAAAGAGGGTAAAGGCCTTATTGAGGCGACGCTGGAAGCGGTGCGTATGCGTCTGCGTCCAATCCTGATGACCTCTCTGGCGTTCATCCTCGGCGTAATGCCGCTGGTTATTAGCTCCGGTGCAGGCTCCGGTGCGCAGAACGCGGTCGGTACAGGTGTAATGGGCGGTATGATCACCGCGACCGTACTGGCTATCTTCTTCGTCCCGGTGTTCTTCGTGGTGGTGCGCCGCCGCTTCAGCCGGAAGAATGAAGATGTTGAGCACAGTCATTCGGTAGAACCTCACTGATACCGGTTTCATATAATAAAAAGGCCGCATTTGCGGCCTTTTTCATTTTCAGAAAAAATCATAAAATAAGCTTATTGAGGTCCTATTTATTTTCTGTCATCTTAAACAGACATATCATAATTAACTGATAACTTAATAGGTGAACTCAGGATTTTTTTAAATCTATTTCCTTGCTTAAGTTGTTAGGAATATTCCTAATTAAAAGTTAAGACAAACGGAACTCCGGATGTGAACTTTTCTTATGGCTCTAAGCTAAGCCAATGAAATGTAAGGAAGCGAAAAAACTATCGTTAATCCTGATAAAAAAGTTCAGTTTCGGATGAACATTTGCGTAGACGCTCGCAGCCTGCGGTTTTATTTGTAATTTTTCGTAATAGCGCGGTGAAATCCAGGAAGGAGTGGCTTATAGTTAGGTTATCAGGAACACAGCGCTCATGTAGCTAAGTCAGATGTATCCATCCCGACAATGATGTTCGGTGAGTAAGAAATCACTCAGAAGGGGATGCGCTATGGACGAGTACTCGCCAAAAAGGCATGATATCGCGCAGTTGAAATTTCTCTGCGAATCCTTGTACCATGACTGCCTTGCCAATCTTGATGAAAGCAACCATGGCTGGGTAAATGACCCAACGTCTGCCATCAATTTACAATTGAATGAGCTGATAGAGCATATCGCTACCTTCGCACTTAATTATAAAATTAAGTACAATGAAGATAATAAGCTCATTGAGCAAATTGATGAATACCTGGACGACACCTTTATGTTGTTCAGCAGTTACGGCATTAACACTCAGGATTTGCAAAAATGGCGTAAATCGGGAAACCGGCTATTCCGCTGTTTCGTCAATGTGAGCAGAGCTAACCCGGTTAGTCTTTCCTGTTAAAATTATTACAATTACTAAGGTGAATTTATGTCTGATAAACCACTCACAAAAATCGATTATTTGATGCGCTTACGACGTTGTCAGTCAATTGACACCCTTGAACGCGTCATTGAAAAGAATAAATACGAGCTTTCTGATAATGAACTGGCGGTATTTTATTCAGCCGCTGACCATCGCCTTGCAGAGCTAACGATGAATAAGCTGTATGACAAAATCCCTACTTCTGTATGGAAATTTGTCCGTTAATCTTTGAAGTGTGTCTGTAGAGTTTCTACGCCACGTTATAAGCTGTATTCACCTGTCCCGTTATGCTCCCTGCGCGAAAGCCAGGTCTCCGTGTTAAACGCGCTCATCAGCAACAATGTTGTGACTGTGGTCACATCGGCCTTCCGGGAACGTTCCCCTTAACGCCTGTTGCGATTACCCTTCAGGAATAACATCCAGAGAGGTTTCCGATGAGCATAGAAAAACAGAAGATGATTTCAGGTGAACATTACCGCCCTGGTGATGAGACGTTACGCGCTGACCGGCTTCGGGCGCGCCATCTGCTTCACCGCTATAACCACACCGCGCCTGACGAAAAAATAGAACGCCAGAACATTCTGGCGGAACTGCTGGGACAAAGCGAAGGGGCGTATATTGAGCCGAGCTTCCGCTGTGACTATGGATATAATATTTTTCTGGGCAAAGACTTTTACGCCAACTTCGATTGCGTAATGCTGGATGTCTGCCCTGTACATATTGGCGACAACTGCATGCTCGCGCCGGGCGTTCATATTTATACGGCCACCCATCCGCTGGATGCGCAAGAACGTAACAGCGGAGTGGAGTTTGGTAAGCCCGTCACCATTGGCAATAATGTCTGGATTGGTGGACGTGCGGTCATTAACCCAGGCGTCACCATCGGGGATAATGTGGTTGTGGCTTCCGGTGCCGTCGTGACGAAAGACGTACCGGCTAACGTCGTCGTGGGCGGCAACCCGGCGAAAATCATCAAAACGCTGTAACGATCCGGGGAGCCAACTGTTATGGTCTTTTAGCGCCCGACTGTTACTTTTTTCAGTCGGATGGCTCCCCTAAAATTGGCAGATACCCTGTATTGTCAACTCTCAAAAGGCCAAAAATGACCGAGATACAGCGCCTGCTTACCGCCACCATCGACGATCTTAACCACCGCGAAAAGCGAGACAATCGCCCGCGCTTTAGCATTAGCTTTATCCGCAAACATCCCGGGCTGTTTGTTGCCATGTATGCCGCCTGGCTGGCAACGCTGATTGTCATGCTGAAGTCCGAAACGCTGGTGGACTCCGTCTGGCTGCTGGTGGTGCTGTTTGTCGTGTTTAACGCCTTTTTCTTTTTCGACGTGAATCCCCGCTACCGTTACGAAGATATCGACGTCCTCGATTTCCGGGTCTGCTACAACGGCGAATGGTACAACACGCGTTTTGTGCCAAATGAGCTTATCGACAGCATCCTGCACTCTCCGGCTGTCGAAACCGTGCACAAAGAGAAGCTGCAGAAAATGATCGCAACGAAAGGCCAGCTCTCTTTTTATGATGTTTTTACCCTTTCCCGCCCTGCTGCTGCGTAATTAACGCCTGCAGGCGTCGGATACCCGGCGCAAACTGCGAAGCAGAGGTGTTGCCGTAACCTAAAACCAGGCCGGTTTGCCCCTGCTTCGTCTCCAGGTAATAGCCGCTCAGCGCAGCGGGTGCCAGCTGAAATGCCCTCGCTTTCTCCACCAGCCGCTGGTCGTCGATACCGTCAATCGCCAATGTCAGGTGCATTCCCCCTTCACCGGCAAGAACACGGTGCGGAGTATAAAGCTCTGCGCTCAGCACCTCCCGCAGCTGGCGGTAACGCTTACGATACAGGCGACGCATGGCGGCAAGATGACGGGCATAGTGCCCCTCCTCGATAAACAGCGCCAGGGTGCGCTGTTCTGCGCGATGCCCGCCGCGCAGCAGCGAGCCGATGGCCGGACGCGCCGCTTTCGCCAGCGCGGGCGGTAACACCATGAACCCCATTCGGAGCGACGGAAACAGCGTTTTACTGAACGTCCCCAGATACACAACGGGCGCGTTGTTAACCATGCCCAGCATCGCCGGTACGGGCTCGCCGACATAGCGGAACTCGCTGTCATAATCGTCCTCAATGATCCACGCCTTGTGCTGTCGGGCCAGTTCCAGCAGCGCCAGACGCCGCCGCGCGCTGAGCACGCTCCCGTAAGGAAACTGATGCGACGGCGAAGTGAAAACGAGCGCAGGTGAAGGCGCATGCAGCCCTTCCCAGCACATTCCCTCGTCATCCACCGGTATGCCGGTCATCGCAAGGCCGGTTTTGACGAAGGCGCTTTTGGCCCCGCTGTAGCCGGGATTTTCCACCCAGGCGACATCCCCCGGCTCGCTTAACAGCATCGTGCACAGATTGACGCCCTCCAGCGCCCCTTCGGTTATCACAATCTGGCTGGCGTCGCAGTCAATGCCGCGAGAAAGCGCAAGGTGACGGGCGATGGCTGCCCGCAGCGACGGCTCACCGGCCGGGTCGCCATAGCCCAGCAGAGCGCTCCCCTCCTCCCGCAGGACGCGATCGTACAATCTCCGCCACAGCGGCAAGGGGAAATAGTTGATGGCGGGCGTTCCCGGCGTAAAGGCCATCACCGGGGTGTCGCGCGGCACAGGCGCAGGCAGCTGGACGACACGTTTTGCCAGCCTGACCTCAGGATCGGTCAGAACCCGCGGGCTGGCACGATGGGCGAATTGCGCCACCCGCGTCCCCTGACGGTTACGCAGTAAATAGCCTTCGAGCGTGAGCTGGTCCAGCGCCGCATTGACGGTGTTCCGTGAAACGGAAAGCTGCTGCGCCAGCGTTCGCGAGCCGGACAGCTGGCTGCCGGACCGAAGCCTTCCGCCCAGTATGGCCTCCCGCAAAGCGAGATAGAGCGCGCGCTGGAGCGTCTCTTCCCCACGCGTTTTAAGCGCAGCATGGAGCAAGGTATAAAGTTCATCGCCCGGTATGTTCATCTCATCTCCTTGTGGTACCACCAAAACATAGCGGAGTGGTTCTTTTTAAGGAACCAGTAATTTTCTAATCTGGAACTCTTCTCAACGTCACGGAAATAAAGATGAAGACATTCAATGAGTTTGGACAACCTGTGGGCGAAGCCCTTACCGACTGGCAGCCTCGCCCTCATCCGTCCCGGGTGGTACTGCAGGGGCATTATTGTCGGCTTGAACCGCTGCGCGTGGAGCATGCCGGGGCGCTGTTCTCCGCCTATGCTCTGGCCGGAGACACCCGGAGCTGGACGTGGCTACTGCGTGAACCCGATGCCACGGCCGCTGAGTTTGCCAAATGGGTGGCAAGCGTGTGTGAGTTATCTGACCCGATACACTTTACCGTTATAGATAATCAGACCCAGGCTCCGGTCGGGACGCTGGCCCTGATGCGGATCGATCCTAAAAACGGCGTTGTGGAAGTGGGACACGTTCACTTCTCCGTGCTGTTAAGCCGCACGCCCATGTCAACAGAAGCGCAATATCTGCTGATGCGGTACGCGTTCGATACCCTGGGCTACCGGCGATATGAATGGAAATGCAACAGCCTGAACGAACCATCACGCAAAGCGGCACTGCGTCTGGGCTTTCAGTTTGAAGGCCGTTTTCGCCAGGCGCTGGTCATAAAAGGCCGTAACCGGGATACCGACTGGTTTTCGATTCTCGACAAAGAGTGGCCGGCGCTGGCGAGCGCCTTTGAAGGCTGGCTTGCCACCGACAATTTTACTGCCGATGGCAAACAGAAAAGATCCCTGGAAAGCTGGCGAGAAACGCGCGTCTAGCGTCTTTTTTTACGTCCCTGCACCGCCTTAAAGCGCGGATTGGATTTGCAAATCACGTATAAGCGTCCCTTGCGTTTGACTATCTGGCAATCCGGGTGACGCTGTTTTGCGCTGCGCAATGAGTTAAGCACCTGCATGGTTAGCCCCGCTTCGCATTAAGAAAACCGCCAAAACGCTTGCGGAAGCGCGCTGCGCTGCCATCCGTGGAAAACGTTTTTTGCTTACCGGTATAAAACGGGTGCGATTTTGAAGAAACCTCGATAGTGATGTACGGATACGTTTCACCGTCGAGCTCAATTTCACGGTCAGTTTTAATGGTTGAACCCACTTTAAAGTATTCATTGGCACTGGTGTCGTGGAATACCACGGTGCGATACGCTGGATGGATGTTTGGTTTCATCATAAACCCTTTGTGTTTTGTTATAACATAACAAAATAATATCCAGGCAAGGTTGAAAAAACAACCCTCTCTCTCCTGAGGATATTTTCTAATTTGCTTTAGATAACATGAAAACCCTGCCCCCACGTGCTATAACTATTTCATTTCGCGGTAAAATCTTTCTCTTCAGGCAGGAAACTCAGCGTCCGGATTCGGGCATATGAGAAAGGAAACGACAGCATGAAAACCCGACATCTGGTCAGTCTGGTGACTGGCGTACTTATCTTTTCCGTGCTGGTTCCCATTTGCCTCAGCATCTGGCTTGCCCATCGCCAGGCAGAGGAGAAATTTGTTGATGCGCTGGATAGCTATGCTTCCCGGGTGCTGATGCGCACCGACAGGGTCGTGGATCAGGCTAAAGAAGCGTTAAATCACCTGCAGGGATTTAAGGGCGTTCCCTGTAGTCCCCTGCATTTGAGGGAAATACGTCGGGTCGCGTTCTCGTGGCGCTATATCCAGGAGGTGATCTATATCGACAACCTTAAACCCCTCTGCTCTTCGCTTGAGCAGGCCAGTAAATCCGCCGCTTATCCTCCCCCCATGCGTATCACCGAAGATGGCTACAGCGCGTGGCTTACCGCACAGAACGATCTTGGCTTTCACCGCTATATGGCCGTGCTCGGGAAGGGCCATTACCTTGTTCTGGTCGATCCTGCCTCGCTTGTGGATGTGATCCCTTTCGGGGCGATTGCCATTGATGCCGCTCTGGTGGGAAGCGCAACGCATCTTATTTTCGCCAGCAGTAACACGCTTGATCCGCATATCCGCGATCGGATCAACGATCGAGGCGTCTCCAGCGTTCAGTACAAGGGCTCCATGTACGTGATGAAGCCGGTACCTGAGCTTGGATTTACTGTCGTCACGTGGGCGGCGCTCACCCCCCTGGCTGAAAGCTGGCACCGACAGCTGCTTTTCTGGCTGCCGTTTGGCGTCCTGATAAGCCTGCTGGCGGCACTGTTTGTCCTGCGGATCCTGCGACGTATCCAGTCGCCGCGCAATCGCCTGCTGGACGCCCTTAACAGCCGCGATTTTGTGGTTCACTATCAGCCCATCGTGGCGCTGTGCAGTGGAAAAATCGTGGGTGCGGAAGCGCTTGCGCGCTGGCCCCAGCCAGACGGAAGCAGTCTCTCGCCTGATATATTTGTGCCGCTTGCCGAGCAAACCGGCCTCATCTCGCAGCTGACGCAGTTAATTATGGAAAAAATGTTTGAAGATATGGGCCACTGGCTGCAGCTCCACCCCGATCAGCATATCTCCATCAACCTCGCCCCGGCCGATTTGACCTCCGGTAATCTGCCGCCTTTACTGAGTCAACTCCTGAATAAGTGGCAGATTCATCCCCGACAAATCGCCCTTGAGTTAACCGAGCGTGGCTTTGCCGACCCCAAAATCAGCGCGCCGGCTATCGCCGCGTTTCGCCGTTCGGGCCACCCTGTCTACATTGATGATTTTGGCACGGGCTATTCCAGCCTCAGCTATCTGCAGCATCTCGATGTCGACACGCTAAAAATTGACAAATCGTTCGTGGATGCACTGGAGTACAAAAACGTAACGCCGCACATTATCGAAATGGCGAAGTCGCTGCAGCTGGCAATGGTGGCGGAAGGCGTGGAGACCGAAGGGCAGCTTACCTGGCTGCACCGCCACGGCGTGCAGTATGGGCAGGGGTGGTTCTACAGTAAGGCGCTGCCCAGGACGGAATTTATCCTTTGGGCAGAGAACAACCTCGCCACGCGCTCTACTTAAGATAGGATTTGATCACCTGCAGCACGACGCCAAGATCGGCTTCACGCTGCGCCTCTTCGGGCTCTTTCACGACATGATCGGTAAGATGCCCTTCAATCACCTGCATCATCATGCCATTGACCGCGCCACGGATCGCCGCCAGCTGCTGTAACACCTCGGCGCACTCGTGATCGCTGTTGAGCATCTTCTCCAGCGCGGTGCTCTGCCCCTGAATTTTCTTCAGGCGAGTCAATAACATCTTCTTATCGCGAACGGTATGTGACATCTCTGTCTCCCTCATTTTTGGCTTTTGAAGCATATCACGCTCTACTCCCCCTGAGTATTTTTCTACTGGGGGGTAGTATTAAACTACTGGGGGGGAGTACTATTTGCGCATGCTTTCCATACTGGAAATTTCAATGAACGATTTTGCTTCACTCCTGCAGCAGGGTAATGCCTGGCTGTTTGTTCCCAGCGCTATCCTGCTCGGTGCGCTGCATGGCCTGGAGCCGGGCCACTCAAAAACAATGATGGCTGCCTTTATCGTGGCTATCCGCGGCACGCTGAAGCAGGCGGTGTTGCTCGGTCTGGCGGCTACGCTTTCCCATACGGCGGTAGTCTGGATCATTGCCATGGCAGGACTATGGTTTGGCCGCGGCTGGGACGCACATACGTCTGAACCCTGGTTCCAGCTGATCTCCGGGGTGTTGATCGTTGCAATCGCCCTGTGGATGGCTTGGCGAACCTGGAAAGAGAGCCGGCCGCACGATCATCATCACGATTGCCACCACCATCATGACCATGATCATGACCACCACCATGATCATCACCATCACCACGAACACCCGCTGGTTGAAGAGGAGTGGCAGGACGCCCACCAGCGCGCGCACGCGCAGGATATCAACCGGCGTTTTAACGGACAAAACGTGACGACAGGACAGATCGCGATGTTTGGCCTGACCGGCGGGCTTATCCCCTGCCCGGCGTCCATCACCGTTCTGCTGATCTGCCTGCAGCTGAAGCATTTTGCGCTCGGCGCGACGCTGGTATTCAGCTTCAGCATCGGTCTGGCGTTAACGCTGGTCGCTTCCGGCGCGATTGCCGCCTTAAGCCTCAAGCACGCGACAAAACGCTGGCCCGGATTTAGCGAACTTTCCCGCAAAGCGCCGTGGATCTCCGCTGCGTTGATTATCGTGGTAGGGATTTACATGAGCCTGCATGGCCTGAGCGGCATTCTGGCGTAAGCAGGCGGCCACGCCCGGTGGCCGCCTCTCTGGTCAGGTAAGAGTCTGCTGCCAGCTAAAGGTATAGCGAAGCTGGCGCGTCTGCAGGATAAATTCCGGCGAAACGCTGGGGCTCCAGGAGTCATCGCCGCCCACCCCCATATGAAACGCATCGAGGTTGAGCCAGCCCCCCGGCTCTTCCCGCAGCAGATGATGATGGGTTGTCTCACGCAGTTGCTGCTGGCTATAGCGGCCCACTGAGAAATGGAACGCGCCATTCAGCTGATGCGCCCCCAGCACAAGTTTGCGGGTATCGCAGCGCAAACCATTTTCCGTCGGGAAGATATACGGCGTGTGCATGTCTGCCAGGGGCAGTGTCCAGCGCCCCTGCTGCGCCGCCAGCTTTCTGTCCGGGTAGTTTTCATGCGGCCCCAGCCCCAGCCAGTCAACCTTTTCTGGCGTTTCAGCGAGATGAACGCTCAGGCCAATGCGCGCGGGCTTCGGGATATCAGACGCAATATCGACCTGAATGTCGCCATGCAGAACCCCCTGCTCGTCCAGCCGCCAGATTTTACGGCTCAGGAACAGCGCCCTGCCGCGATGCTCCAGGACATTAAGCGTGGTAACCACCACCTCACGCGCATGCTGCTCTGCCTCACAGTGCAGCATGCGCGAGGTGAGATCGTACATGCCCGCCGCTTTCCAGCGTTCAACCCACGCGTTTGGATCGATGCGCGTCGCTTCGCTCACCCCAATGTCGTTGTCCAGCGGCGCGCGGCTGACGTTATCCGTCACGGGTGAAAGCAGCGTTTCAACGCCATTTCGCCACCATTGAGTCAGGTATCCGGATGCGCGATCGAACTGCCAGCGCTGTTGACGATGTGTGACCTCCAGGATGCGATCGTTTTGCGTTAAAACCGGCGGCTCGCCCGTAGAGGCTGGCGGTGCAATAAAGAGTGGGGCCGGAAGCGGCCACTGCTCCCACGCGCAGCGATGGCCTGCCGGTGACCACGGCGTTGCCCGAGGCTGGCGAACCTCAACGTTCAGCCAGATTTCACCCGGCCCGGCTTTCAATTCCGGCAGAGCGATCTCCAGACGCTGAACGCCTTCAGGGGCTATCGCCAGCGTGACCTCGCCCGAAGCCAGTACCTTCCCATCCCGGGCAACCGTCCAGCTCAGCACCTCGTTATCGGTAGGGCGGAACAGGTAGCCGCTTTGCACCTCAATCATCAGCGGAGAGGTGCTGACCAGCGTAAAGGTAAAGAACTGCTGGGCGCGCTGCGCCTCGTACAGCGCCGGGTGCGGCGTGCGATCGGGGAAGACCAGGCCATTGAGGCAGAACTGCCGATCGTTCGGCGTATCGCCAAAGTCCCCGCCGTAGGCCCAGAACGCGTTGCCCTTTTCGTCTTTCTTCGTCAACGCCTGATCGACCCAGTCCCAGACAAACCCACCCTGCAGGCGAGGATGGCTGCGAAACGCCTGCCAGTATTTCGCAAACCCGCCGAAGCTGTTTCCCATCGCGTGGGCGTATTCACAGAGGATCAGCGGACGCGTTTCGTCGGGCATGCCGATCCATTTCTTGATTGACCATTTAGGCACCGCCGGGAAAGGCTGATCCCAATCGACCCGGGCGTACATCGGGCAAACAATATCGGTCGCCGCCGTATTCGCCCCGCCGCCTTCGTACTGTACCGGGCGCGTGGGATCGGTGGTTTTCAGCCAGCGGTACAGCGCATCATGATTCGCGCCGTGGCCGGACTCGTTACCCAGCGACCAGATGATAATTGAGGGATGATTGCGATCGCGCTGCACCATGCGGGTTACGCGCTCACTCATGGCGGGCAGCCAGCGTGGATCGTCAGCGAGGCGGCTCATCGGCACCATGCCGTGGGTTTCAATATTGGCTTCGTCAACGACGTACAGCCCGTAGCGATCGCAAAGCCGGTACCACAGCGGATGGTTCGGGTAGTGCGAGCAACGAACGGCGTTGAAGTTATGCTGCTTCATGATTTCGATGTCGCGACGCATGGTCGCCTCGTCCATCACCTGACCGTTTTCCGGGTGATGCTCGTGTCGGTTAACCCCGCGGATCAGCAGCGGCTTACCGTTAAGCTTCAGCAGGCCGTTGCTGATGTCAACGCGGCGGAAGCCCACATCGCACGCCTCAACCTCCAGCACCTCACCCTGCGGGCCGAGAAGCGCCATCGTCAGGCGATACAGTTCCGGCGTTTCAGCACTCCAGAGCGCGGGGCGGTCAATGGGGATCGCCACCGTTAAGCGTTCGTCCCAGCTGCCACGCTCGTCCACAACGGCAGACCCCGGACGCCGGGAAACGCTGGCGCATTTTTCACCCTTGCGCCACAGGGTAAAGACCACCTCGCAGTCTGCAAAGCCCGCCCCTGCCAGCGCGACATCTGCCTTAAGCACCGCGCGGTCCAGCTCCGCATTCAGGTCCGTCACCACGCGATAATCGGCAATCTGCGTTTCGGGTTTATGCAGCAGCGTCACATCGCGGAAAATTCCGCTCATGCGCCACATGTCCTGATCTTCCAGATAGCTGCCGTCGCACCAGCGCAGCACCATGACCGCCAGGCGGTTCTCACCGGGCCGCAGAACCGTCGAGAGATCGAATTCGGCAGGCAGCCTGCTGTCCTGGGAATAGCCCATCCACCGCCCGTTGCACCACAGATGAAACGCAGAGTTCACGCCGTCAAAGATGATGCGGGTCTGCCCGCTCTGAAGCCACGCGTCATCCACATCAAATGTGAGCGAGTAACAGCCGGTTGGGTTTTCCTGCGGCACAAAAGGCGGATTAACGGGGATAGGATAGGTGACGTTGGTGTAGATGGGCGTGTCAAACCCCTGCATCTGCCAATTCGACGGCACGGGCATCGGAACGGCGTCTGCACAATCTTCGGTTACCCACGCCTCCGGGATTTGCTCAGGTGCAGGAAAGTAGTTAAATCGCCACACCCCATTGAGGGAGCGTCTGCTGGCGGATGCAGCATCATCCAGGGCAGGCTGTTCAAGACGCCAGCTGTGTAACGGCGCATGTGCCTCCAGACGGTTCCACTGGGTGACACCCGGGTTTTCCCAGTCCCGTCGGGCCAGAATGGCGCTGAGAGTCAGCGATAAAGTGTTGGGCATATTAACCTCTTTGCGAAGCGCTCACAATTTTGGTTAACATGCCCTGGCACCCGGCGACGGTAAAGCACGCAATCGCGGGGTAGCGAGTCCGATCACAAAGTTTTATTTGCGGGCAAGCTGCCCGGCAAGGAGGGCCAGGCTTCTGAGCTGCTGCGCCAGATCCTCGCGTTCGGCCTGCTGCGGGGTACGGCGCGCGCTGGAATGGCGGGTCACCAGCGTTACCGGCAGCTGAACCTGCCAGCATTCCTCCCCCCCGCTGGGGGACAGAAGCCACTCCACGCTGCGCTCGCCAGCCTCGCGAAACGCCTGACGAATGGTCGTCAGCGGCGGAGAAAACCAGGCGCTGTCGGCCGTATCGTCAAACCCGACCACCGATATCTGGCCAGGAACAGCTATCCCTTTTTCCGCACAGGCGCGCATTACCCCAAGCGCCATCTGATCGTTCGCCACCAGAATGGCATCCGGCAGTACCGCCCCCGAGAGCAGCACATGTCCCTTCTCATAGCCGCTGGCCGCGCTCCAGTCGCCGTAGGCCACCGCAGCCGCGTCGAGACCCGCCTGCGCCAGCGTCGCTTTCCATCCCGCCAGACGCGCGCGCGCAGAGACAGAGCTTTCCGGCCCGCTCAGCAGGGCAATATGCTGATGCCCCAGCGAAAGCAGATGCTCAACGCCCAGGCGTGCCCCCTCCTCGGCGTTGAACACGAGGCTATTTACCTGCGCTGACGGTGACACGTCGAGGAACAGCACCGGGACGGGCATCGCCAGCGACCTGAGCGCTTCGGCGTGCGGATCGTCAAGCGGCACATTGACCAGCAGCGCGTCTACCCGCTGCCCCAGCAGCGCCTGAAGCGCCGCCTGACACTGCTGCGGCTGCTCCACCATGGAAATCAGGACGCTCGCCCCCTGCCCTGCAGCCCGGGATTTTACCGCCGAGACAATTTGCGAAGGCGCGTGCAGCGCCAGATCGGTGGTGATGAGCCCCAGCGTACGGGTGCGTTTCCCCGCCAGCTGCTGCGCCCGCAGGTTGGGAACGTAATGCAGCTCCGCCATTGCCTGCTGCACCTTTTCACGCGTGCGGGCAGAGACGTGCTCCGCGTTGTTAATCACGCGGGAAACGGTCTGATAAGAAACCCCCGCAAGGAGGGCGACATCATAAAGAGTGATTGCTTTCATGCGTTCTGGCATCGCGATTTTCGAAGCGTCTATTCTGGCACAGCGACGCCGTTAAAACATGTGAGCGCTTCGCAAATTAAACAACGCGCTCCGGCTGCGTCATTTTCTCACCGCGCGGCTTCTGGCGGAACCAGGGCAAACAGAGCTGAATAAGCGGGCCAATGGTCAGAGCATACGCCACGGTTCCCACCCCAAACGAGCCACCCAGCACGCACCCAATCAGCAGGACGGACACTTCGATGGAGGTACGCACGCTGCGAATGGACCACCCCAGCCGGGCGTGAATGCCGGTCATCAGGCCGTCGCGCGGACCAGGCCCGAAACCGGCCCCGATGTACATGCTGGTGGCGATCGCGTTCATCACGATGCCCGACACCAGGAAAGCGATGCGCACGGATAACGAACTCAGTTCGGGGATAAGCGCCATGCTGGCGTCCGCCGCCAGACCGATACAAATCACGTTGCTGATCGTGCCAAGACCGGGCATCTGACGCAGTGGGATCCACAGTAAGAGCACCGCAGCACCGGTCAAAATGATCACCGTCCCGATGCTCATCCCCAGCTGTATTCCCACGCCAAGGTGAAACACATCCCACGGATCGACCCCCAGATCCGCACGAATAAACATCGCGGTGGAAAGCCCATACAGCCCTAAACCGACATAAAGTTGTAGCAGACGACGTACCATTTTTATCTTCTCCAGTGAACCCGACTTTCATCCTGACCTAAAATGGCACTAAGATTAATGTCCAGTTTTTAAATAGTGGACTGCTTATGTCATCACGCCGCTTCAGAAGCCAGTCTTTGGTACGCCTTTTAGGGCACTGGCAGCAAACTTCATCCCGCACTCCGCTCTGGCGCCAGCTGGCCGACGCGCTGCGCTTATTAATCCTTGATGGCCGGCTGGCACTGCATACGCGCCTGCCGGGTGAGCGTGAGCTGGCGACGGCGCTGAACGTCAGCCGAACCACCGTCAGCAGCGCCCTCGCCCACCTGCGTGAAGAGGGTTATCTTGAAAGCCGCCACGGCAGCGGGTCGCGCGTCATCCTCCCGGATGCACGCGCCGTTCCCACCCTTTCCGCAGCGAGCGTCGCCCTGGATCTTTCCACTGCCGCCCTCAGCGCCGGGCCGGAGATCCACCAGGCTTACACCCATGCACTTACGGCTATTACTCAACACCTCTCGCTGACGGGCTACGAGCAGCTTGGGCTGCCGGCGCTACGGGAGGCCATCGCTGCGCGCTATACCGCGCGAGGTCTTCCAACCCGGGCAGACGAGGTGATGGTGGTCAACGGTGCCGTCAGCGGGTTCGCGCTGGTGCTGCGGATGATGGCCGGACCGGGGGATCGCGTCGTGGTCGATCACCCCACCTATCCGCTGGCGATTGCCGCTATTCAGGGAGCACAGTGTCGGCCAGTAGGAGTGTCGTTACCGGAAACGGGCTGGGATACGGATGGCTTTGCGGCTACGCTTGCCCAGACCGCGCCGCGCCTGGCCTACCTGATGCCCGATTTTCACAACCCAACCGGTCGATGCATGGATATCGCCACCCGTCAGGCAATCGCTGATATGGCAGCCCAGACCCGCACGGCGCTGGTCGTGGATGAAACGATGGTCGATCTCTGGTTTGATTCGCCACCGCCGCCACCGCTGGCATCGTTTAACCCGCAGGCCAGCGTGATTACGCTAGGCTCTGCCGGAAAAAGCTTCTGGGGCGGGCTGCGTCTCGGCTGGATCCGCGCCTCCTCGCGGACTATCGCCACGCTCGCCCAGACGCGCGATACGCTGGATTTAGGCTCGCCGCTGCTAGAGCAGCTGGCAACGCTGTGGCTTATCGACAATAGCGAGCGTTTTCTGCCCGCTCGCCGCAAGATGCTGGCGGAACGGCGCGATCGATGCAGTAACCTGCTGCGAGAACATTTCCCGGAGTGGACGTTTCATGAGGCGGAGGGTGGGCTCTCTTACTGGATCGAACTTCCTGGCATGCTGGCGACACAGCTTGCCGCACGGGCAGAAATCATCGGGATTAACCTGGGAACCGGGACGCGGTTTGGCTTATCGGGGTCGTTTGACCGCTTTTTACGTATGCCCTTTTCGCTGGAGCCAGCGGAGCTGGAAGCGGCATTGCTGCGGATTAAACCGTTATGGCTCGCGCTAAATTCAAATACGCCAGCAGTCAAACGCCGCCTGGTTTAATATTAAAATTTTGAACTGGATCATAAAATAAAAACTGCTGACTGTAATATATGCAGTCAGCAGTTTTCACTGGTCAGGATTTAGTGCTGAGGAGGAATGGGGAAACCTTTCAGGGAAATAACGAAATTATCACCGTCTTTCTTTATTTTTGCACCGGTATCACACCAGTCAGACGCAATACGAAAGAACTCATCGCTTCCAACATTCCAGCCAAGACGTACATGCTTCACGTAGCCTGAACGCAACAGAGCGCAGGCCTCGTTGTAGTCACTGGCAGTTGACAGTTGTTGTTTCATTTTCTCTTCTTCAGAAGTTTACGTATGGCCTTGATTTCTTTAGGGGTAAAAGGAGAAACACTCTCTTCTTCCGTATGCTGATTATCAATATCCTCTTCCGATACTCCCGCCTCTTCTACTGCTTCAAACGCCAGCAGCAGCAGTTTCTCTGTGGTCACGCTTAAATTTTCGTTATTTACTTCCGCATAGTGGCGGAGTCTTTCTTTTAGCGCTTCGTCAATTTTAACATTTAAAACTGCAGTAGCCATGTTTATCACTTCCCTTCGGAATAAGTACTTTATTTAATACACGAAGTTATCACTGTTATCCAGATCTATATTTTTTTGAATTTTGACGAAAATAGACGTCCAATTATAAAATGCCAGTCTATTATTACAGGTTTATGACAGTAATATTTCAGAGCGATGAAATATATATTACACGGTATAGGCATTATATTATTGTGGAATAAAGGCTAAAAAGAGATGGAAACAGGAAAGATGGATGAGGCCACAAATGGGTGGGGGCCCTGCCAGCTACATCCCGGCACCCACGTCGTCTGCCCTGGCTGCTTCCTTCCGGACCTGACCTGGTGAACAGAGTAGCGTTGCGGGAGAACCAACAGAGCCCCCATTGAGAGCGTTGATAACCAACGCGCTGGCGCATTATCCCTGTGCGAAGAGCCAATTGCAAGCGACCAGGAACCGGATGCTGGTTTCTTGCGCAAACAGGCGCAGCAATCAGGACGATCTTCGTTTACCATGACGGTCCAAACATCCCCACAGGTGAAGGTATGGACGAAAGCGACTCCTTTCCCCAGCGCGTATGGCAAATCGTGGCCTCGATTCCGGAAGGCTATGTCACCACCTACGGTGATGTGGCAAGGCTGGCAGGCTCTCCACGCGCGGCGCGACAGGTCGGTGGCGTCCTGAAGCGGCTGCCGGAAGGCAGTACGCTGCCCTGGCATCGGGTGGTAAACCGTCATGGCGCTATCTCGCTGACCGGGCCGGATCTCCAGCGTCAGCGTCAAGCATTGCTTTCAGAGGGTGTGCAGGTGTCGGGCGCAGGACAGATAGATTTGCAGAAATACCGCTGGGTGTACTAAACCCTCCCCCGAAGGAGAGGGTAAGAGCAACAGTTACATCTGGGTCGGTGGGGTTGGCAGGGACGGCTGATTGGTCTGTGGAGCAACCGGGACTTCGGTTTGCTGCACCGGCACCAGATTCAGGTCGATTTTGGTTCCACCGTGGTTAATCGCTTCCTGGACCGTATCGGTGATAAAGACCAGCTTGCCGTTGATGGTTACCGCTGCGCTCAGCAGAATACGGGCATTCGGCTGCACGTCTGACGGGTTATACGGCAACACGAAGCTAAACGGAGCCTGCTTACCTTCAGTACGGACCGCGCGCTGAGCCAGCACCTTCGACGGCGCGTCCGCCAGGGAAGCATCAGACAGCGTGACCGTTAATACCGCATCCGGCGGCAGAGCGACTCTCTGTTTAATCCAGATTGTACCGGAAACGTTAGGCTGCTGAATGGATTGCTGTGAAAGGGTATTAATCCCGTTCGGATCTGCAGCTGGTACCGGCACCTGGGCGCTCTTACCGGCACAGGCGGACAACGCCACCGCAATAGCTACACCACTTAGCATGGGCACGAGTTTCATTGAAGTCTCCTTATCATCAATGCACCAGCGGGATCGATCCCATCCGATGTCGTTTCAATCACATAACGTTTTTAAGTGTGGCACAGATCACCGATTAATGCCTAAAAACGTGCCGACATTCAGATTATTCTACCCATCGGACCACTTTCATTTCTGCGTTATACTCTGCCTATCTTTCGCTACGGCGTTTATTGAGGACAATTATGAGTCAGGCACTGAACAATCTGCTGACATTACTGAATCTGGAAAAAATTGAGGAAGGACTCTATCGCGGGCAGAGCGAAGACCTCGGCTTACGTCAGGTTTTCGGCGGCCAGGTCGTTGGACAAGCGCTGTACGCTGCAAAGGAGACCGTCCCTGCAGACCGTCTGGTACACTCATTCCACAGCTATTTCTTACGTCCTGGCGACAGCGCAAAACCGATCGTGTATGACGTTGAAGTCCTGAGAGACGGTAACAGCTTCAGCGCACGCCGCGTGGCGGCCGTTCAGAACGGTAAGCCTATCTTTTATATGACCGCCTCTTTCCAGGCACCGGAACCGGGGTATGAACATCAGAAAGTGATGCCGCCAGCACCGTCGCCGGACGAACTCAAATCAGAGACCGATATCGCCCGCGCGCTGGCGCATCTGCTTCCGCCGCAGGTCAAAGAGAAGTTTCTCTGCGATAAACCGCTGGAGATCCGCCCGGTTGAGTTCCACAACCCCATGAAAGGCCACATCGCCGAGCCGAAGCGTCAGGTCTGGATCCGCGCCAATGGCACCGTGCCGGAAGATTTCCGCGTGCATCAGTATCTGCTGGGCTACGCGTCAGACTTTAACTTTCTGCCGGTTGCGCTACAGCCGCACGGCGTTGGTTTCCTTGAAAAAGGGATGCAGGTCGCAACCATCGATCACTCCATGTGGTTCCACCGTCCGTTCAATATGAACGAGTGGCTGCTTTACAGCGTGGAGAGTACGTCAGCGTCGAGCGCTCGCGGTTTTGTGCGTGGAGAGTTTTACACCCAGGACGGCGTGCTGGTCGCTTCTACGGTGCAGGAAGGGGTAATGCGTAATCGCGGGTGATGGTGTGCGGCCTGATGCCCTCACCCTGACCCTCTCCAGTGGGAGAGGGAATAAACATTAAAAACGGCAACCGAAGTAGTAATGCCGATCAGTTAAGGATCGGTTGACCGATCCAGTGGCTGTGTAAGAATCCGGAAATGTTTACCCGTTTCCGGATTTTTTATGCACATTGGACAGGCTCTTGAGCTGGTATCACGTTACGATTCTCTGCGTAACCCTCTGACTTCTCTGGGCGACTATCTTGACCCGGAACTGATTTCCCGCTGCCTTGAAGAATCCGGCACCGTCACGTTACGCAAACGGCGCCTTCCTCTGGAAATGATGGTCTGGTGCATTATCGGTATGGCCCTTGAGCGTAAGGAGCCGCTTCATCAGATAGTTAACCGGCTGGATATCATGTTACCCGGCAACCGTCCGTTCGTTGCCCCCAGTGCCGTGATCCAGGCCCGTCAGCGGCTGGGAAGCGAAGCCGTCCGCCGCGTGTTCACGCAAACAGCGCAGCTCTGGCATAACGCCACACCGCATCCGCACTGGTGCGGCCTGACCCTGCTGGCCATCGATGGTGTGTTCTGGCGCACACCGGATACGCCGGAAAACGATAGCGCCTTTCCCCGCCAGACGCATGGCGGAAACCCGGCACTCTACCCGCAGGTAAAAATGGTCTGCCAGATGGAACTGACCAGCCATCTGCTGACGTCGATGACGGACGCCATGCGCTATCCCGGAGGAGAAATGGCAGACCTGTACAGCCATCGCTGGGAAATAGAGCTGGGGTACAGGGAGATAAAACAAACGATGCAACTGAGCAGGCTGACGCTGAGGAGTAAAAAGCCGGAGCTTGTGGAGCAGGAGTTATGGGGCGTGTTATTGGCGTATAATCTGGTGCGATATCAGATGATTAAAATGGCGGGCCATCTGAAAGGATACTGGCCGAATCAGCTGAGCTTCTCAGAATCATGCGGCATGGTCATGAGAATGCTGATGACGCTGCAGGGCGCTTCACCAGGGCGTATCCCGGAGCTGATGCGTGATCTTGAAAGCATGGCGCAACTGGTAAAGTTGCCGACAAGAAGGGAAAGGGCCTTCCCGAGGGTGGTAAAGGAAAGGCCCTGGAGATACTCCACAGCCCCGAAAAAAAGCCAGTCAGTTGCTTAACTGACTGGCATTACAACCGAAGTTGCCGTTTTGCTTTTTATTAGGCGTTATACGCATTCTCGCCGTGGCTGTTGACGTCCAGACCTTCGCGCTCCTGCTCTTCCGGTACGCGCAGCCCAACGGTCATATCCGCCAGCTTATAGCCAATGAAGGCGACAACGGCAGACCACACCACGGTGATAGCGATACTTTCCAGCTGCACCAGCACCTGATGAACCATGGTGACACCTTCTGCGTAGCCCACGCCACCCAGTGATTTCGCGGCGAAGATGCCGGTCATGATACAGCCGACGATGCCGCACACGCCGTGGACGCCGAACACATCGCAAGGGTCATCCACGCGCAGCACGCGTTTCAGTGCGGTGACGCCCCACAGACCTGCCAGACCCGCGACCAGTCCCACCAGCAGCGCACCACCGACACCCACATAGCCACACGCCGGGGTGATACCGACCAGACCGGCAATCGCCCCTGAACAGGCACCCAGCAGGGAAGGTTTACCGCGTACCGCCCACTCGCCGAATACCCAGGAGAGAATTGCACCCGCCGTCGCCACAACGGTGTTCACGAAGGCCAGCGCGGCGATTTCGTTTGCGGCACTTGCGGAGCCGGCGTTGAAGCCGAACCAGCCAAAGTAGAGGATAGCCGTACCGGTAAACACCATCGGCAGGTTATGCGGTTTGAACGCCTCTTTACCGAAGCCCACGCGTTTGCCAATCAGGTATGCGCCCACCAGACCCGCTACCGCGGCGTTGATATGTACAACAGTACCGCCCGCAAAGTCCAGCGCGCCGTGCGTTGCCAGCAGACCACCGCCCCAGACCATGTGCGCAATCGGCACATAGGAGAGGGTCAGCCAGACCACCACGAAGATCAGAACGGCAGAGAAACGGATGCGCTCCGCCAGCGCGCCCACAATCAGCCCGACGGTAATGCAGGCGAACGAGCCCTGGAACGCGACGTGGATGTACTGGTAGAAGCTGCCCATCAGCGCGGTCAGTTCAATATTTTTCAGCATTACCCAGTCGAAGTTACCAAAGAAGGCGTTGCCGGTACCGAAGGCCAGCGAGTAACCGTAAACCACCCACAGCACGCAGACCAGCGCGAACGTCACGGCAACCTGCGTCAGCATGGAGAGAACGTTTTTGCCGCGGATCAGGCCGCCGTAGAACAGCGCAATGCCCGGGATAGACATGAACAGCACCAGCGCGGTGCTGATCATCATAAAGGCGTTATCGGCTTTGTCTGCCACGGCAGGAGCAGCCAGCGCCAGGCCCGGCAGCAGTGCCAGCGAACCCAGACCCGTTTTAAGTGTTGCTATCTTCATTTTCTCGATCCCTATCACTGTGTGCCAGGCGTTATTTACAGTGCCGCTTCGTCAGATTCGCCGGTACGAATGCGAATGACGCGCTGCAGTTCGGCAACGAAAATTTTGCCGTCGCCAATTTTGCCGGTGTAGGCCGCTTTGCTAATCACATCAATCACTTCATCAAGCTGATCGTCAGCAATCGCGACATCAATTTTTACTTTTGGCAGAAAGTTAACGCTGTATTCCGCCCCGCGATAAAGCTCGGCATGACCCTTCTGACGACCAAAGCCTTTCACTTCGGTGACAGTCAGTCCCTGAATACCCATTGAGGACAATGCTTCACGCACGTCTTCCAGTTTGAATGGTTTGATTACCACCGTAACCAGCTTCATAGATCCCCTCCAGTCAGAATTCGGTAATGGCCTCAGCTCACGCAGAAGGTATTGCAAGGGGTGTGCCAGAAATGAAATGGAGGGAGAAAAGCGGTGCGACGAGCGTTATGCCGTCTTCCTTAACGAACCGGCGAAAAAAAAACGCACCATGTCGGTGCACGGTGCGTTTCAGTATTGCACCAACAGGAATGACTGTTAGCGCGTTGCTTTGTTTTGGTGCATCAGGCGCTGAACGACTCTTCCTCGCGCACGCTGGCCGCGAGCTCTTCACCCGCCAGTTGAAGCTGATACATCTGCCAGTAGCGCCCTTTGGCTTCCAGCAGTTTACGGTGCGTCCCGCGCTCCACGGCTTGTCCGCGATGCAGCACCAGAATGGTATCGGCATCGACAATGGTGGAAAGGCGATGGGCAATCACCACCAGCGTCGTATGGTCGCGTACCGCGGCCAGCGCCTGCTGGATGGCCTGCTCGGTGCCGGAGTCAATGCTGGCCGTCGCTTCATCCAGAATCAGCACCTGCGGGGTTTCAATCAGCACCCGCGCCAGCGCGAGAAGCTGCTTTTGCCCAACGGAGAGGTTGTTTCCCTGCTCGCCCAGCCGGGTATTAATCCCGTCGCTAAACCCGCGCGCAAGGTCTGCCAGCTGCACTTTTTCCAGCACCTCCCATACCTGCTCCTGAGAGTAGTCTCGCCCCAGGGTCACGTTGGCGTAGAAGGTATCGGCCAGGACGACCGGATCCTGCTGCACCATCGCGACGCCTTTACGCAACACGTTGTGGCTGAGAGACGCGAGCGGGCGTCCGTCGAGGCGGATTTCGCCTTGCGTGACCGGGTAGTAGCCCATCAACAGGCTGGCGAGCGTGCTCTTGCCGCTTCCCGTATGTCCCACCAGCGCCACGAAACCGCGCGACGGGACATCCAGCGTAATGTCCTGCAACACCAGCCGGTCTTCGCGATAGGCAAACGAGACGTTATCAAAGGCAATGGCGCCGCTTTGCAGAGGTCGCTCGTCATGACCGTAGGCCTGGCGCGGCCTGTCCATCAGCTCAAACACGCGCTCGCCGGCGACGACCGCCTGCTGCAGCATCGATTGCTGGGTCGTGAGCTCGATCAGCGGCTCGTTAAGGCGCCCCAGATAGCTAATAAAAGCGTACAGCACGCCCACTTCAATCGTACCGCTTGAGCTCAGGCCAAAGAGCATCAGTAAACCGCAAAGCACCAGCGCAGAGAAAAGGCTGAGCAGCGGACGCAGCAGGAAGCCGTCAAGGCGCAGCGTCTGCATACGCGCCATATAGTGCGATCGGCTGGCTTCGCCCATCCGCTCGCCAAAGCGCGCCTGCTGGCGGAACTGCTGGATGACGCTCATGCCGTTAATCACTTCGTTGAAGCCATCGTTAATGTCGGCCAGATAGGCGCGCACCCGACGCACGATTGGCGTGCTGTAGCGCTGGTAGATGATCATCACGATCAGCACCGCCGGGAAGATGGTAATCGCCACCAGCGCCATGCGCCAGTCGAGGCTGAACATCGCCACCAGCATCGCGCCGATCAGCGCCGCACTGCGTAACACCGTCGCGACCACGGTGACGTACAGGTCGCGGATCACTTCGGTATCGTTGGTCACGCGCGAAATCACCTGCCCGACCGGCTGGATATCAAACTCGCTGAGCGGCTGGCGAAGCGCCGCGTCCATTACATCCGTGCGCAGCTGCTGAACCACGCCCACGGCGGCACGGTTAAACAGCAGCGACTGCGCATAGTGCAGCCCTGCCGCCGCCAGCTGCAACCCAACGTAGGCCACGCCTAAGCCCGCCACCAGCCCCAGCGGCAGGTCGCTTTTGGCGACCATATTGTCGATGAAGTAGCTGATGAGCAGCGGCCCGCTCACCTCAGCAATCGCCGCTATCCAGAGTAAAAGCACGGCCACGGAGAGCGGTTTGCGCCACGGCGCGCCGTAGGCCAGCAGACGTTTGAGCGTCGGCCACATCGTTCCGAGCTTACGCATTGGTGGCCTCCTGATCCTGTTCCGGCGCATCGTCCAGCGCCGCCTCAAGCTGTTGATAGCGGTACATATCGCGATACCAGCCCGGCTGCTCGGCAAGCATTTCATGCTGCCCGCGCTGGGCAATGTGTCCGTGCTGTAAGACCAGAATTTCGCTGGCCTCGGTGAGCGCTGACAAACGGTGGGCGCTGATAATCACCGTGCGTCCGTCGCCCCACTGGCGCAGGTTATGCAGAATCTGATGCTCGGTACGACCATCCACGGCGGAGAGCGCATCATCCAGAATGAGGATTTCAGCATTCAGCAGCAGCGCGCGGGCAATCGAGATTCGCTGTTTCTGCCCGCCGGACAGCATGACGCCACGTTCCCCGACTTCCGTTTCGTAGCCCTGCGGCAGACGCAAAATATCGTCATGTACGCTGGCTAAGCGCGCCACGTGTTCGATCTCTTCCTGCGTCGCCGACGGGTGACCAAGCGCAATGTTATTCGCCACGGTGTCCGAAAATAAAAACGGCGTCTGGCTGACTACCGCCAGACGGCCACGCCACTCGTCCAGCAGCAGGTTCGCCAGGGGGATATCATGGAAACGGATATCGCCCTCGGTGACGTCAAAGTGGCGCTGAAGCAGAGAGAGCACGGTACTTTTTCCGGACCCCGTCGGGCCGCAGATGCCCAGCATCTGGCCCGGCCGCAGCGTAAAGCTAACGTTCTCCAGCACCGGATGTTCCGTTTGCGGATAGACAAATTTGCGAACGTCGACGTTCATAACACCGCGCCCTTCCGGCACCGCTTCGCTGCCGTCATTGACCACCGGCGCTTCGGCCAGCATGGCGCGGATGCGGCTGTAGGCGGCGCTGCCGCGCTCTACGATATTAAACATCCAGGCCAGCGCCAGCATCGGCCAGATCATCAGCCCCAGATACATCGCAAAGCTGGTCAATTGCCCCAGGGTCAATGTGCCCTGCACCACCATCCAGCTCCCGCCGCCAATCGCCAGCAGGTTTGCCATGCCGATTGCGACATAAATCGTTGGATCAAATCGCGCATCAATACGCGCGACGCGCATGTTTTTCGCCCCCGTGTCTGCCGCATCGGCCGCAAACAGCGCGGACTGCCGATCTTCGAGGCCAAACGCTTTGATCATGCGGATGCTGGTCATGCTCTCCTGGGTGCGATCGTTCAGAGAAGAAAACGCCGCCTGCGCCAGCTTGAAGCGCTCGTGCAGCTGTTCGCCGTAGCGATTGATCGCCAGCGCCATGATCGGCATCGGCAGCAGGGCGAGCAGGGTTAATTGCCAGCTGATCTGCGTGGACATGACGATCAGCACCGCACAGCCCATCACCAGCGAATCCACCAGCGTCAGCACCCCTTCCCCGGCGGCAAAGACCACGCGATCGACGTCGTTCGTCGCGCGGGCAATGAGATCCCCGGTGCGATGACGCAGATAAAATTCGGGATGCTGTCGGCTCAGCTGGCGGTAAAAATCTTCACGCAGCTCAACGGCCAGCTGATAGGACGCACCAAACAGCAGCACGCGCCAGACGTAGCGCAGGAGATAAACAATGACCGCCGTCAGCACCAGTGTGCCAACCCACATCAACACCCGTGCGGTGGTGTAATGCTGTTCAGTGACGCCATCCACGACGTAGCCCACCACCTTCGGCGGGATCAGCTGCAAAATGGCAATGATAATAAGCAGGGCGACTGCACCGAGGTAGCGTTGCCACTCCCGACGAAAGTACCAGCTTAATTGGGCAAATAATCGCACGCGGTTTGTTCCTGAAGGTATTTTACGAAGTTATTCAATGGGTAAGGCTGTGGTGTACTTAATCTGTTCCATGGCGAAGCTTGAGGTGACGTCCGACAAGCCCGGGACGCTGTTCACCAGCCGCTTGTAGAAATCATCATAGCGCTTCATGTCAGCCACCTGGACGCGCATCAGGTAATCGTACTCGCCGGCCATACGCCAGAAGCCGAGCACCTCGGGCATCTCAGACACCTGAGTGACGAAGCGGCAATACCACTCGCTGCTGTGGTGTTGGGTTTTTATCAGCACAAATGCCGTCAGCCCAAGCCCCAGTTTTTCGGGATCGAGTAATGCGACGCGCCCCAGAAGAATGCCGTCATCTTCCAGCTTTTTTAGGCGCTTCCAGCACGGTGTGGTGGTCAGATTAACGGCATCTGCCAGCGCCTGCAAAGAGAGGGTACAGTCACTTTGCAGCAATGAAAGGAGCTTGCGGTCAATTTTATCTAGCATACCCACCTCATAGAGAAAATTTTTCTCCCTTCATTCTATTTTAAAGGCCAGATAGCAACAATTTTTTCTGTGCTTTTCGCTATGCTGGGCACAAAATGACAAACGGATAACTACGATGAATAGCACCTGGGTTAAACATGCCATCAGCGAAATCAATGCCGACTACCAGCGCTCGGCGGATACCCACCTGATTCGCCTCCCCCTGCCGGGATTTGACGGTATTCAGCTCTACCTGAAGGATGAAAGCACCCATCCTACCGGTAGCCTGAAGCATCGCCTGGCGCGCTCTCTGTTTTTATACGGTTTGTGCAACGGCTGGATCAAAGAAGGCACGACCATTATTGAATCCTCATCCGGTTCAACGGCGGTGTCTGAAGCCTATTTCGCTCGTCTGCTGGGCCTGCCGTTTATCGCCGTGATGCCCTCCTGCACCGCAAAACGCAAAATCGAGCAGATCGAATTTTACGGCGGACGCTGCCATTTTGTGGAAAGCGCCTGCGAAATCTACGCCGCCTCTGAAATGCTCGCCCGCGAGCTAAACGGCCACTATATGGACCAGTTCACCTTTGCCGAGCGCGCAACGGACTGGCGCGGCAATAACAACATTGCCGACAGTATTTTCCGCCAGATGACCCACGAACCGCATCCGGTTCCGTCGTACATTGTGATGAGCGCCGGTACGGGCGGCACGTCAGCCACTATCGGACGCTACATTCGCTGTCAGGGCTACGATACCCAGTTGATGGTGGTTGACCCCCAGAACTCCGTGTTCCTCGACTACTGGCAAAGCCGCGATGCCGGCCTGCGCAGTCCGGTGGGCAGTAAAATTGAAGGAATTGGCCGCCCGCGCGTGGAACCGTCGTTCATTCCTGACGTTGTCGACGAAATGCTCCGCGTGCCGGACGCCGCCAGCGTCGCCACCGCGCACTGGCTGGAGACGCAGCTCGGCCGCAAGGTGGGCGCATCAACGGGCACCAACATGTGGGGCGCACTGCAGCTTGCGGCACGCATGCGCGAGGAAGGCCGTACCGGCTCCATCGTCACGCTGCTGTGCGACAGCGGCGAGCGCTACCTTGAGACCTACTACAATGCGGAGTGGGTACAGGCCAACATCGGCGACATCACCCCGTGGAAAGCGCAGATTGCGCAGCTGCTGGAATAAAAAAAAGCCAGACCGAAGTCTGGCTTGCTGGAAGGGTCTCACTATTCGGGGGAATATGGGAGGTTGTTGTTGTCCAGCCAATGCGTCAAAAAATGGGACACCGCTTCGTTGCCGCAGTGTCCGATAACCGGTAGATGAGGAAGCTCTGCGATCAGTTGCGGCATCGCATTCCCCATAATCAGGCCGCGCCCCACGCTGCCCAGCATTTCACGGTCATTCATGGCGTCGCCAAACGCCATACACTCCTGCAGCGTTAAGCCCAGGTGGTCGCTGAGCACCGCCAGGGCTGAACCTTTGTTACAGCCCACCGGCAGGACTTCAAGACAATCCACCGCCGAGAAGGTCAGGTGCGCCCGGTCGCCCAGCGCCTCATTTAATTGAATGCGTAAGCGGCAAAGATCGTCGTGATCGCCACAGAAGCAAATCTTGGTCACCGCGTGGGCAGGGATCCGGCGCAGATCGATAAGCTGGTATTTGAAGCCGCTATAAACATGCGCGTGCAACAATTCGGGGATTTCGCTTCCGGTAAACCAGCCTTGATCGTTGAATACGTGGATACTGGCCTGCGTGTCCCACGTGCTGTGCAGAACAATATCCGCCACTTCCGGGTTGAGATCCTGGCGGTGCAGCACCTCTCCTTCAACGGTGTGAATGCGCGTTCCGTTACCCGTGATTAAAAACGCATCCAGGGAAAACGTGCCCAGCAGATGACGCATCTCCAGCACGTGGCGGCCAGTGGCAAACGTCAGGGTGACATCACGCTCGCGCAGACGCTTCAGGGTACTCAGCGTTTTCTCCCCCAGACGGTGATCCGGCATTAACAACGTACCGTCCATATCAAATGCAGCGAGGCGGGCCATGATTACTCCTGAAATGTGATGCGATTAACTTGTGCATCAGTATCGTGTGAGATATACGGAAGTAATAGTGAATAGATGAAAATTATTGTTCCGGGTTTCTTATGCGCCAGCTTAACCGTCTTAACCAGTATCAACGCCTGTGGCAACCTTCCGCTGGCGCTCCACAGCAGGTCACCATAAGTGAGCTTGCCAGCCGCTGTTTTTGTAGCGAGCGGCATGTCCGCACCCTGCTGCGTCAGGCTCAGGAGGCGGGCTGGCTCAGCTGGCACGCGCGGTCTGGTCGCGGCAAGCGCGGTGAGCTGACGTTCCATGCCAGCCCGGAGTCACTGCGCAATGCGATGATGGAAGAGGCGCTGAAGAGCGGGCAGCAGCATAACGCGCTGGAGCTGGCCCAGCTTGCTCCTGAAGCACTGAGATCGTTGTTGCGTCCGTTTTTAGGCGGACAGTGGCAAAACGACACGCCGACGCTGCGCATCCCCTACTATCGCTCGCTGGAGCCGCTTCAGCCGGGCTTTTTGCCTGGCCGGGCGGAGCAGCATCTGGCGGGACAGGTATTTTCAGGCTTGACGCGTTTTAACGGTAACAGCAGTGAACCCACGGGCGATCTCGCGCATCACTGGGAGGTCTCTGCTGACGGGCTGCGCTGGCATTTCTACATTCGCTCCACCCTGCACTGGCATAACGGCGATAAAATAGAAACGGCGCAGCTCCAGCGAAGCCTGACGGCACTGTTGACGCTTCCCGCCCTGCGCACCCTGTTCAGGAGCGTTTTACGTCTCGAAACAACGCATCCACAGTGTCTGACATTTATGCTGCATCAACCGGACTATTGGCTGGCGCACAGGCTGGCAACCTACTGCAGCCGTCTGGCGCATCCCGACTATCCTGAACTTGGCTGCGGCCCCTTCCGGCTGGCCGCCTTTGAGCCCGACCTGGTTCGTCTGGAAAGCCATGAGCAATACCACCTGAGCCATCCGCTGCTCAAAGCCATCGAATACTGGATCACCCCCCAGCTGTTTGATTACAGGCTGGGCACCAGCTGTCGTCACCCGGTGCAAATCGCGATTGGCGAGGCCGATGAGCTTGAAACCCTGAGGCTGGTCAGCAGCAGCACCAGCCTGGGCTTCTGTTACCTCACGCTGAAACAGAGCGCGCGTCTGAGTGAGATCCAGGCGAAGCGGCTTATCAATATCATCCATCTCTCCAGGCTTCTGCACACGCTTCCGCTCAACGAAGGACTCATTACGCCCACCGAGGAACTGCTTCCCGGCTGGACAATCCCCGAATGGCCTGACTTAACGGACGTTGCCCTGCCTGAGGCGCTGACGCTGGTTTACCATCTTCCCGTTGAGCTTCACACCATGGCCAGCCAGTTAAAGGCGTACCTGGCGCGACAGGGTTGTGACCTGACCGTCATCTTCCACGACGCCAAGACGTGGGACGGATGCCAGCAGCTTGCCGATGCAGACATCATGATGGGGGACAGGCTGATTGGCGAAGCGCCAGCGTATACGCTTGAGCAGTGGCTGCGCTGCGATGCCCTGTGGCCGCACGTGTTAAGCGCACCGGCCTACGCCCATCTGCAAGCCACGCTGGATGCGGTGCAGTCTCAGGCCGAAGCTCGGGACCGACACGCCGGTCTGCAAGCCATTTTCAACCGCCTGATGGAGAATGCGGTGCTGACGCCGCTTTTTAACTATCAATATCAAATCAGCGCCCCGCCGGGAGTCAACGGCATACGCCTCAACACCCGCGGCTGGTTTGATTTTACCGAAGCCTGGCTTCCCGCCCCCAAATCGTGAAGAAGCTGGTCGCCGCCGTAGCCAGACGGTAACATAACGTTTTTACCGTAACAGTCGAGATGATTTATGAAACGTGCCGTCGTCGTGTTCAGCGGAGGACAAGACTCTACAACCTGCCTGGTTCAGGCCCTTCATCAGTATGATGAAGTTCACTGTGTGACTTTCGATTATGGCCAGCGTCACCGCGCTGAAATCGACGTTGCCCGTGAACTGGCCCTTAAACTGGGGGCACGCGCGCACAAGGTGCTGGACGTTACGCTGTTAAATGAACTGGCCGTCAGCAGCCTCACCCGGGACAGTATTCCTGTACCGGACTACGAACCCGATGCCAGCGGCATTCCGAACACGTTTGTGCCGGGGCGTAATATTCTGTTCCTGACCCTGACGGCGATTTATGCCTATCAGGTAAAAGCCGAAGCGGTAATTACGGGCGTATGCGAGACCGACTTCTCAGGATACCCGGACTGCCGCGATGAGTTTGTCAAAGCGCTCAACCACGCCGTCAATCTGGGGATGGCGAAAGAGACGCGCTTTGAAACCCCGCTCATGTGGCTGGATAAAGCCGAAACCTGGGCGCTGGCCGACTACTGGGGCAAGCTGGATTTGGTTCGCAGCGAAACCCTCACCTGCTATAACGGCATCAAAGGCGACGGTTGCGGCCAGTGCGCCGCCTGTAATCTGCGCGCTAACGGGCTTAACCATTACCTGGCTGATAAAGTCGGCGTGATGGCGGCAATGAAGCAAAAGACCGGACTTAAATAGCGTTTTTTGACCGTGCTGTCGCAAAACAGGTGTCGACAGCACGAGTGCGCCTTAATATGTCTTATACGATCATCAACTCCAGCTTTTCCCGCAATTCCCCTTCCAGCGGCAGCGCTTTCTGAGTTTTCAGATCGATACAGACAAAGGTGATCAGTGCATCAGCCACCACCTGCCCTTCTGGATCGAGCGTCACCACCTGGCTTAACACGCCGCTCTTGCCGTTTAGCTGTTGTACCTGGCTGGTCACGGTGAGCACATCGCCCAGCACGGCCGGACGGCGATAGTTAATGTTGATATTGACGACCACGAACGCGATGTTGTGCGCGGTCAGCCACTGAAAGCTTTCGCTGTTTTCCAGCCCGTCCCAGCGCGCTTCTTCAAGAAACTCGAGATAGCGAGCGTTATTGACGTGCTGATAAACATCAAGATGGAAACCGCGTACTTTGATTTTTGTCTGCATAGCGCAATAGCCTTTCATTGTTATAGGATCAGAGGTCATAACTGGTATGACCTCTTTATCCTGGCAAACTTTTGCCGCAGTGCAAGAAATTGCGTTATTACAGTGTCAGGTGTGAGAGGTTGCGCTCAACCAGCGCGCTGCCCATGCCCGGAACCTGTTTGAGATCGTCGACCGTTTTGAATGGGCCGTACTCTTCACGATAGCTGACGATAGCCTGCGCTTTTTTCAGGCCCACGCCATTCATTGCACGGGCGAGATCCTCTGCCGAGGCCGAGTTAATGCTGACCCGCGTACCGTCATCATCCGCATTTTTACCGACGTCAGCCGCTTTGGTCTGCCCTTGTACCGGCGCGGCCGCGTCAGACTTGCTCTGCGTAGCCTGTGGTTTGGCGGCGGTCGCCGCCGCCTGCGCGCCCGCGCTCATCCCGGTGGTGGCAATAGCCAGCGTAATTAACAGTGCTTTGATTCCACATTTCATGCTGTTATCTCCTTGTTTGTTGACAGCCACGCAACGATAGCCGCCTGCGAAAACAGGCACAAACAGCAGATTGCAGAAATGGAAAAGGCCGCGAAAGCGGCCTCTAGTTTTTGCAGAGCGTTACGAAAATCTGCGAGCAGACACGTAATTACTGCTGCTGGGTCATGACATCGCCCAGCTTGATTTTGGCGTCTTTACGCAGGTTGCTCATCATGGCTTCGAAAGCAATCTGAGCATTGTTCTGAGTAATGCCCTGAACCATCGCCTTCTTCTGCGCTTCTGGCAGAGTGCCGGCTTTCACGTCGTCCAGCGCCAGCAGAACAACGTTACCCTGCATATCGGTGGTGGTACCGAAGCTTGGCTTGTCTTTTGCCGGCAGCGTCAGGCTAAACGCGGCCTGACTGATTGGGTCCTGACCGGTGCGGCTAAGCGTTTTTGCCTCACCGAAGCTCAGACCTGCCGCTTTCAGCGCGTCCTGTTTACCCGCTTTCAGATCGGCCAGAATCTTCTCAGCGTCCAGTTTAGCCTGCTGTTCTGCTTTGTTATGCTTAACCTGAGCGACGACCTGATCCTTCACTTCCGCCAGCGGTTTGACCGCTTCTGGCTTGTGCTCGCTGACGCGCAGAACAAAGGCGCGATCGCCGTCAACGGTAATGATGTCAGAGTTGCTGCCCGGCGTGCCGTTCTCGCCCACCAGACCACCGTTAAAGATGGCATCAGAAACCGGTTTGAAGTTCAGCTCTTCCGGCAGGTTGTCGCGACCAAACCAGCCGGTCTCAACCGCTTTCACACCCGCCGCCTGCTCTGCACCTGCCAGAGATTCGTTGTCGTTGCTGGCAGCATCGCTCACCTTCTGCTGCAACGCGTAGTAGGCATCCAGGGCTTTTTCCTGTTTCACTTTCGCGGCAATATCATCACGAACCTCAGCCAGCGGCTTGGTTTTCGCCGGGGTGATGTCGTCCAGACGCACGACCAGGAAACCAACGGATGATTTAATCACACCAGACAGCTGGCCTTTCTCTTTCAGGCCGGCATTTTTCAGCTCGTCGGGCGTGGTTGCGTCTTCCAGCCAGCCCATATCACCGCCGTTTTTCGCAGAGATAATGTCGGTGGATTTCGCTTTCGCAAGGGTGGCGAAATCAGCGCCTTTGTTCAGCTCATCCAGTACCGCCTTAGCATCTGCTTCAGTTTTGGTCTGAATCACGCTGTAGCGGTTACGCTGCGGCTGAGTGAACTGATCCTGATGCTGGTCGTAGTAAGACTGGATCTCGGCATCAGACGCGGTTTCCTGCAGCGCAGCTGCATCCAGCTTAATGTAGCTGACGCGGAACTGCTCCGGAGAAACAAAGGCGTTTTTATTCTGCTCGTAGTAAGCATTAACGTCTGCGTCGCTCACCTGCTGTTTCGCCGCCAGGGCGTTCACATCAATGGTCGCTTCACGGACCACGCGCTGCTGGGCCACCAGCGCGGCCAGTTCGTCGGTTTCACCTTTAAGCATGAAATCGGTACCCACGACAGCGTTAATGAGCTGCTGGGTTGTCAGCTGGTTACGCAGCGCCTGCGCGTACTGATCCGCCGTCATGCCCATCTGGTTAACGATACTGTTGTAACGCGCGTTGTCGAATTTACCGTTAGACTGGAATGCCTGAGTGGCGAAGATCGCTTTTTTGACCTGCTCGTCGCTGATGCCAAGGCCCAGCTTTTTGGCATACTGATCCAGCAGCGCTTCGTCGATAAGACGGTTCAGTGTCTGTTGGCGCAGGGTTTTCATGTACCCTTCATTCGCCGCCAGTTCAGAGAATTGGTCGCCCAGCTGTTGCTGCATACGGTTACGCTCACCGGCAAAAGCATTCTCGAACTGACCACGGCTGATTTCCTGGCCATTCACTTTTGCGGCATAGTTCGCGCCACCGCCAATAAGGTAACTGCTCACGCCGGTCAATATGAACGACACGATAATGATACCGAAAATAATCTTGAGCACGAGACTGTTAGCAGCCGTGCGTAAGCTGTCCATCATGGTGTAACAACACTCCGCTGTAGGTGACTGGTTACCTGACGCTGACGGAAAATCCTGCCCGTCGCGCGTGAAGGCGTATTGTGACAAGAAAACGGGGCGATTGTCAGCCCACAACTCGCATAAACTCGCACAAATCAGGTCTGGACAAACAAAAAAGGCACATCAAACGATGCGCCCTTGTACTATCCGGCTTCCCTGAAACGGGAAAGCAATCAGTTTACTGCGTCTTTCAGCGCTTTACCTGCACGGAAACCCGGCACTTTAGCAGCAGCAATGGTGATCTCTTTACCGGTCTGAGGGTTGCGGCCAGTACGGGCAGCACGCTCTTTAACAGCAAAAGTACCGAAGCCTACCAGTGCAACGTCGTCCCCAGCCTGCAGAGATTCAGTAACAGAAGCAATTAATGCATCTAACGCACGTCCAGCTGCAGCTTTAGAAATATCAGCACCAGCAGCAATTTTGTCAATCAGTTGAGATTTATTCACTGTTCTCTTCCTCTCTTTATAATTTATATCGCGCCTGAGTCCTTCACAACGCGACCGCGCAGCAGTTATATCAGGCCTGCCATGACCTTACAACACCCGTTGTTGATGGCTGACCTAATCAGCAATCTAAATTAGCTATACAAAAAAAGGCTGGCAAGTGCGAAATGACTTACCAGCCTTGTTTTTATTGACGCTCTTTGCGCGAGGTCACTATTTTGCGGTTACAACCTGCATTCCGGAGGGTTCATTCTGCAGTGCGAGACTGAGAACTTCCTCAATTCGCTTAACAGGATGGATCTGCAGATCGGCAATCACGTTGTCCGGAATCTCCTCCAGATCGCGTTTATTTTCGTACGGGATCAATACGGTTTTGATCCCACCGCGGTGTGCCGCCAGCAGTTTTTCTTTTAACCCGCCGATTGGCAGGACCTGACCGCGCAGGGTGATTTCACCGGTCATTGCCACATCGGCACGTACCGGGTTGCCCGTCAGACAGGAAACCAGAGCGGTACACATGGCAATACCCGCGCTTGGGCCATCTTTCGGCGTCGCCCCTTCAGGAACGTGAACGTGAATGTCGCGTTTTTCGTAGAAATCCGGGTTGATACCCAGTTTTTCCGCGCGCGCGCGCACCACGGTCAGCGCAGCCTGAATGGACTCCTGCATCACTTCACCCAGCGAGCCGGTGTAGGTCAGCTTGCCTTTGCCCGGCACACAGGCGGTTTCGATGGTCAGCAGATCGCCGCCCACTTCCGTCCATGCCAGACCGGTCACCTGACCCACGCGGTTTTCGTTATCCGCGCGGCCATAGTCGAAGCGCTGAACGCCCAGGTAGGCATGCAGATTGTCACCATTAATCACGATGTGCTTCAGGCTCTTATCCAGCAGCAGCTGTTTTACCGCCTTACGGCACAGCTTAGATATTTCGCGCTCAAGGCTACGCACGCCCGCTTCACGGGTGTAGTAGCGAATGATGCCGATAATCGCGCTGTCCTCGACGGTCAGCTCGTTGGCTTTCAGCGCGTTACGCTCAATCTGCTTCGGCAGCAGGTGCTGTTTAGCAATGTTCAGCTTTTCGTCTTCGGTATAACCGGAGAGGCGGATCACTTCCATACGGTCCAGCAGCGGTGCCGGTATGTTCATGGAGTTAGAGGTCGCCACGAACATTACATCGCTGAGGTCGTAGTCCACTTCCAGATAGTGATCGCTGAACGCCACGTTCTGTTCTGGATCAAGCACTTCCAGCAGAGCAGACGCCGGGTCGCCGCGCATGTCCGACGACATTTTGTCGATCTCATCAAGCAGGAACAGCGGGTTTTTAACGCCCACTTTCGCCATTTTCTGGATCAGTTTACCCGGCATAGAACCGATGTAGGTACGGCGGTGACCACGGATTTCCGCTTCATCACGCACGCCGCCCAGCGCCATACGGATGTACTTACGTCCGGTCGCTTTGGCGATGGACTGGCCCAGAGAGGTTTTACCCACCCCCGGCGGTCCGACCAGGCACAGAATTGGGCCTTTAATTTTGTTTACACGGCTCTGTACCGCGAGGTACTCAAGGATGCGGTCTTTCACACGTTCCAGGCCGTAGTGGTCAGTATCGAGGATCTCCTGGGCCTGACGCAGGTCTTTCTTGACCTTGCTGCGGGCGTTCCACGGAACCTGCACCATCCACTCAATGTAGCCGCGCACGACGGTTGCTTCAGCCGACATCGGAGACATCATTTTCAGCTTCTGCAGTTCTGCTTCAGCTTTCTCTTTCGCCTCTTTCGGCATCTTCGCCGCGTCGATCTTACGCTTCAGCGCTTCGTTTTCGTCCGGTGCGTCGTCCATCTCGCCCAGCTCTTTCTGAATGGCCTTCATTTGCTCATTCAGATAGTACTCACGCTGAGATTTTTCCATCTGCTTTTTCACGCGGTTACGAATGCGCTTCTCAACCTGCAGCAGATCGATTTCAGACTCCATCATCGCCATCAGGTATTCCAGACGTTCGTTAACGTCGGACATCTCCAGCACGGACTGTTTGTCAGCCAGCTTCAGCGGCATGTGTGCAGCGATGGTGTCCGCCAGACGCGCAGGATCGTCGATGCTGTTCAGCGACGTCAGCACTTCTGGTGGGATTTTCTTGTTCAGCTTGATATAGCCTTCGAACTGGCTAATCGCGGTACGTACCAGCACTTCCTGCTCGCGCTCATCAAGTTCAGGCGAATCAAGGTACTCTGCCTTGGCAGAGAAGTGTTCGCCATCATCTGACAGCGTGGTAATACGCGCACGCTGTAAGCCTTCGACCAGCACCTTCACGGTGCCGTCCGGCAGCTTCAGCATTTGTAAAATAGAGGCCACGGTCCCGACGGTGAAAAGATCGTTTACACCCGGCTCATCCGTTGATGCTTCTTTCTGGGCCACCAGCATGATTTTTTTATCATGATCCATGGCGGCTTCGAGGCAACGGATAGATTTTTCCCGCCCTACAAATAAGGGTATGACCATGTGCGGATAAACCACCACATCGCGCAACGGCAATACGGGGATTTCAATGCGTTCAGAACGCTCAGGATTCATAGAGCTCTCTCTTAGTTTAGTGTCCGCCAGGTAAGCTGGTCATGTCACAGTGCTTCACATAACCATTAACATGTATCCAGTATATGGGGATGTTTCCCACACATTCAACGCTATGAATACGGAAAAAGTAAAGGGGAGATAAAATCCCCCCTTTTTGATTAACTGCTTGTATGATTTGGTGAATTATTCGCCAGATGCCTGCTGGGCTTCCGGTTTACCGTAAATCAGTAGCGGCTTGGATTGGCCGCCGATCACGGACTCGTCGATAACCACTTTTTCGACGTCTTCCATCGACGGCAGATCGTACATGGTGTCGAGCAATGCAGCTTCAACGATAGAGCGCAAACCACGCGCACCGGTTTTACGGGCCATCGCTTTCTTGGCAATCGCATCCAGCGCTTCGTCACGGAATTCCAGCTCAACGCCTTCCAGATTGAACAGCGCCTGATACTGCTTGGTCAGCGCATTTTTCGGCTCTTTCAGGATCTGAATCAGCGCGTCTTCGCTCAGCTCATTCAGCGTTGCCACAACCGGCAGACGGCCAATGAATTCAGGGATCAGACCAAATTTGATCAGATCTTCAGGCTCAACCTGCGAAAGCAGTTCACCTTCGTTGGCTTTCTCGGACTTCGCCTTCACCGTTGCGCCAAAACCGATGCCGGAGCCGGTTTCAACACGGTGGGAAATGACTTTATCCAGACCAGCAAACGCGCCGCCGCAAATAAACAGGATCTTGGAGGTATCGACCTGCAGGAACTCCTGCTGCGGATGTTTGCGTCCACCCTGCGGCGGAACGGCCGCAACCGTACCTTCGATCAGCTTCAGCAGGGCCTGCTGCACGCCTTCACCCGACACGTCACGGGTGATGGACGGGTTGTCTGATTTACGGGAGATCTTGTCGATCTCATCAATATAAACAATCCCGCGCTGTGCTTTCTGAACGTCGTAATCGCACTTCTGCAGCAGCTTCTGAATGATGTTCTCAACGTCTTCACCCACATAACCGGCTTCGGTCAGGGTGGTGGCATCCGCCATGGTAAACGGAACATCCAGCAGGCGCGCCAGGGTTTCCGCCAGCAGCGTTTTACCGGAGCCGGTTGGCCCGATCAGCAGAATGTTACTTTTGCCCAGTTCTACGCCATTGCTGGTGTCGCCGTTACGCAGACGTTTGTAGTGGTTGTATACTGCCACCGCCAGCACTTTCTTGGCCTGCTCCTGACCGATGACATAGTCGTCAAGGTGATGACGAATCTCATGCGGCGTTGGCAATGCGCTACGCTCACGGTGCGGCGCAACTTCTTTAATCTCTTCGCGAATGATGTCGTTACATAAATCGACGCATTCGTCGCAGATATACACGGACGGCCCGGCAATCAGTTTACGCACTTCATGCTGGCTTTTGCCGCAAAAAGAGCAGTACAGCAGTTTGCCCGAACCATCTTTGCGTTTATCTGTCATGAGTCCAAACCTCTTTTTAAGTTCTTTGTGCCGCACATGACGACGCAAATGCCATTCTAAGACGCGTGTGCTTTAAGCAGCGTGCCGCCCTACCTTAGTATAGCGGCACACTCGCGTCGCAGGCATCAATTACGATGGGTCAATACGGAGTCGACTAAGCCGTACTCAACTGCCTCTGGAGCAGAGAGGAAGCGATCGCGCTCGGTATCGCGCTCGATCTGCTCAAGAGATTGACCTGTATGCTGCGCCATAAGTTCATTCATGCGCGCTTTTACTTTCAGAATTTCGCGGGCGTGGATTTCGATATCCGTCGCCTGCCCCTGGTAACCCCCCAGCGGCTGGTGAATCATCACGCGGGAGTTAGGCAGGCAGAAACGCTTACCTTTCGCCCCTGCGGTTAACAGGAAGGCCCCCATGGATGCAGCCTGCCCCATACAGATAGTGCTGACATCTGGCTTGATGAACTGCATGGTGTCATAAATGGACATGCCCGCCGTAATCACACCGCCAGGCGAGTTGATGTACAGGTAAATGTCTTTTTCCGGGTTTTCCGCTTCCAGGAACAGCATCTGCGCCACGATCAGGTTAGCCATATGGTCTTCTACCTGGCCGGTCAGAAAGATAACGCGTTCCTTGAGCAGACGGGAATAGATATCGAAAGAACGCTCACCGCGTGAGGTCTGTTCAATAACCATTGGCACCAGCGCCATATGGGGTGCAAAGTTATCTCGTTCGCCACTGTATGACATTTCCGTCTCCTGGTTCAAAATTGAAAACACCTGCTGTACTGATTGTAACCTTATGGACGGATTATCAGCCAGTCTCAATCATCGTGATTACATACTTATGGGGTTCGCCACGCCCTATTTCAAGCATAACAACCTTTTGTTGTAACGCTAACACTGAAAGGGCGTTTTAGCACCCTTCCAGAACCCATGCAGCGATAAAAAAAACCCGTCGCCGGAAGGCAACGGGTTTTTTGTTCAAACTTTAAACCGTTAGAGCGAAATTACGCCTGCTGGTTCATCAGTTCGTTGAAAGAGGTCGCTTTTTCGGTCACTTTCGCTTTCGCCAGTACCGCTTCAACAGCCTGCTCTTCCAGTGCGACGTTGCGCATGTTGTCCATCAGCTCTTTGTTCTTACCGTAGAACTCGATCACTTCTGATGGATCTTCGTATGCAGACGCCATCTCTTCGATCAGGCCCTTCACACGCTCTTCGTCAGCTTTCAACTCGTGGGTACGAATCACTTCGCCCAGCAGCAGGCCAACAACAACGCGGCGTTTCGCTTGCTCTTCGAACAGCTCGCGCGGCAGTTCCATCGCTTGCTGCTGGTTGCCACCGAAGCGCTGTGCAGCCTGACGGCGCAGCACGTCGATTTCGCTGTCGATCAGGGCAGCAGGAACGTCGATTTCGTTCGCTTTTACCAGACCTTCAATCGCCTGAGATTTCACGCGGTTACGCACAGCACCGTTCAGCTCGCGCTCCATGTTTTTACGCACTTCGGTACGCAGGCCAGCAACAGAACCATCTTCCACGCCGAAACGCTTGATGAACTCTTCAGTCAGTTCTGGCAGTTCGCGCTCTTCAACTTTCTTCAGGTTGATGACGAACTTCGCTGCTTTACCTTTCAGGTTTTCAGCGTGGTACTCTTCAGGGAAGGTCACGTCGATGGTGAACTCTTCGCCCGCTTTGTGGCCTTTGATGCCGTCTTCGAAGCCTGGGATCATACGACCCTGGCCCATTGCCAGTACGAAGTCAGACGCTTTGCCGCCTTCGAACTCTTCGCCGTCTACAGAACCGGTGAAGTCGATGGTTACGCGGTCTTCCGCGTCAACAGCGCCTTCTTTCTCTTTCCAGTTCGCCTGCTGCTTACGCAGGGTGTCCAGCATGCCGTCAACGTCTTCGTCAGTCACGGAAACGATCGGTTTTTCAACTTCGATAGATTCCAGGCCTTTCAGCTCAACTTCCGGGTACACTTCAAACTCTACGGAGTAGGTGAAGTCTTCGCCCAGTTTGTATTCGCCTGGCACGTAGTTTGGCGCGCCGGCTGGATTGATTTTTTCTTTGATGATCGCGTCGATAAAGTTGCGGCTCATCAGTTCACCCAGCACATCCTGACGCACGGAAGCACCATAACGCTGAGCAACAACATTCATTGGTACTTTGCCCTTACGGAAGCCGTCAATACGTACTTTTTTTGCTACGTTGACCAGCTCGCTTTTCACAGCAGTTTCGATGCTGTCAGCAGCGATAGTAATCGTTACACGGCGGCCAAGGCCTTGAGTGGTTTCAACTGAAACTTGCATCTTGTTACCTCAAAAAAATCACAGTGCTCGGTCAACTCTGAATCTGTCTGTTATACCGGGATGCTCTCTTAGTGCAGATTCACATTCCCTGTCGCCAGAATCATCCCGAAGACATTCAATAAGACGCGGCATTATAGCGGCATCACTTAGGTGAGTCGAGAACGGTTGGAGCATGTTGCTGCGGCTTTTTTCACACTTTAAGGCTATTTTTAGCCTTAAAATCGCACCATCCGCTCAAAACTCAGACAAAACAAAACGGCCCGGAGGCCGTTTTGAGGAAATCTGTAAGCAACATACTGGAAAAGCTCCAGCCGTTGCAAATCCGATTTATCAGGCGATGGTGCCTGCACCGCGACAAGGCGGCGACGCAAAAACCGTATCCTGCAAGCCTTCCCATTCCTTAATGGTGTAGGTATGCAGTGCCAGCGCATGCACGGTCGTGGAGAGTTCTTCCGTCAAGGTGCTGTAGATCAGGCGATGTCGGTTCAGGAAACGTTCTCCCGTGAAGCGATCGCTAACCAGAACCACTTTAAAGTGGCTTTCAGAACCTGCCGGCACGTTATGACGATAGCTTTCGTCGACGACTTCGAGGAACACAGGGTTGAACGCTGCCCTTAATTTTTCTTCTATCTGTTCACGTATCATCATGAAATTACTCCTCCGACAACGCTAAGATGTCACCCATCCCTTTAAATGTTAGCCGCTTTTACCGTTTCCATTACACCTTGACAACAAATATTTAGCTTTCGTCTGATTTTCTCATTCAAATGGATGAAGTTCACTGTGAGACTCATACCTGTCGTCTCTCGCGGGAGGAGAAAAAGGATGAGCTGGTCAGTTTTCAGACAAGACGATGAATTTACATGCGTTGACCACTTCCCCTGGCCGTAGTCGATGATATGATGGCGGCAATTTTTCTCTCTTTAATGCTTACGATTCGTTGAGAACCTGAAAATGTTTAAAAAACTCTTCTTTCCGTTGGTAGCCCTTTTTATGCTGGCAGGCTGTGCGACTCCGCCTACCACTATTGATGTTTCACCAAAAATCACCCTGCCTCAGCAGGACCCAAGCCTGATGGGCGTCACCGTGAGCATTAACGGTGCCGATCAGCGTCAGGACCAGGCGCTGGCAAAAGTGACCCGCGACAACCAGCAGGTGACGCTGACCGCGTCCCGCGACCTGCGCTTCCTGCTGCAGGAAGTGCTTGAGAAGCAAATGACCGCTCGCGGCTACATGATTGGCCCAAGCGGCGCGGTTGATCTGCAGATTATCGTCAACAACCTGTACGCAGACGTCTCTCAGGGCAACGTGCGCTACAACATTGCGACCAAAGCGGATATCGCCATCATTGCCACCGCGAAGAACGGCAACAAGATGACCAAAAACTACCGCGCCAGCTACTCTGTTGAAGGCGCGTTCCAGGCCTCTAACAAGAATATTGCTAACGCCGTTAATAGCGTGCTGACGGACACCATCGCCGATATGGCGCAGGACACCAGCATTCACGACTTTATCAAGCAGAACGCACGTTAATCCTGCTCACTGACCCGGTGCTTCACCGGGTCAGTTCATAAGAACATGTCCAGTCACTACTTACGCATTTTCCAGCAACCGAAATCAGCGATTCTGCTGATCCTCGGCTTTGCCTCCGGTTTACCCCTCGCGCTCACCTCCGGCACGCTTCAGGCGTGGATGACGGTTGAGAACATCGATCTCAAAACCATTGGTTTCTTCTCGCTTGTCGGTCAGGCGTATGTCTTTAAGTTCCTGTGGTCGCCGGTGATGGATCGCTATACGCCGCTGTTTCTGGGGCGTCGTCGCGGCTGGTTAGTGATGACACAGGTCCTGCTGCTGCTGGCGATTGCGGCGATGGGCTTTCTTGAGCCGACCACACAGCTCCGCTGGATGGCCGCGCTTGCGGTGGTGATAGCCTTCTGTTCCGCCTCTCAGGATATCGTGTTCGACGCCTGGAAGACGGACGTGTTACCTGCGGAAGAGCGCGGTGCCGGTGCGGCGATCAGCGTGCTGGGCTATCGCCTCGGGATGCTGGTCTCCGGCGGGCTGGCGTTGTGGCTGGCCGACCGTTATCTCGGCTGGCAGGGTATGTACTGGCTGATGGCTGCCCTGCTCATCCCCTGCATTATCGCTACGCTATTTGCACCCGAACCGAGCGACGTCATTCCGGTTCCCCGCTCGCTGGAGCAGGCCGTGGCCGAACCGCTGCGTGACTTTTTTGGCCGCAACAATGCCTGGCTGATCCTGCTGCTCATCGTCCTTTATAAGCTGGGCGATGCCTTTGCCATGAGCCTGACCACCACCTTCCTGATCCGCGGCGTCGGTTTTGATGCCGGTGAAGTGGGAGTGGTGAATAAAACGCTGGGGCTGTTTGCGACCATCGTCGGTGCGCTTTATGGCGGCGTATTGATGCAGCGCCTGACGCTGTTCCGCGCGCTGCTGATCTTCGGCATCCTGCAGGGCGCATCTAACGCGGGCTACTGGCTGCTGTCGGTGACGGACAAGCATATGTTCAGCATGGCCGCGGCGGTGTTCTTTGAAAATCTCTGTGGCGGCATGGGGACGGCGGCATTTGTCGCCCTGCTGATGACCCTGTGCAATAAATCGTTTTCCGCCACGCAGTTTGCGCTGCTCTCGGCGCTCTCGGCCGTTGGGCGCGTGTACGTAGGTCCGATTGCTGGCTGGTTTGTAGAAGCCCACGGCTGGCCAACGTTTTATCTCTTCTCGGTCGCGGCTGCCGTGCCGGGGATTTTATTATTGCTGGTGTGTCGCCAGACGCTGGAATATACCCAGCGGACCGAACACTTTATGCCGCGTACTGAATATCACCGCGCCTACCGATTTGCGTTACGTCTGCTAATGGCGGGCTGCGGCGCGCTGGCGCTATGGCTTGTGGTACTTATCGTTAACGCCAGTACGTCTCTGGCGCTCCCCCTCGAAGCCCTTCTGCTGGACGCAGGAGCCCTGCTGGCCATCACCGGGATCCTGACGGGCGGTTTGCTCGATTTTATGGCATTGCGTAAAACGCAGATGACCTGAAGAAAAAGTGAAAGGTTATTTCCCGTTGTAATCACTAACCGAAATTATAACGGTGAAATAGCCAACAGCCGCTAAAAAAATATTTGTTGTTTTGTGCGGGATAGGATTTGGAAATTATTGGAGCCAATTCCAAAACGCTATTTTTCATTAAACGATTCAGCATTTGAAAGTTTGATTTTTCGTTTTTTAGATGTCTTTTTATTGATAATTAATTGTTAATTTTTTGTATATTTTTAACAATGGTTATACCAATTGCCCCTTTTAGGGTATGCTTGGGGGTCCTTTCGTTATAAAGCCCATATCATGCGGCTTCGGTCATAAAAACCGACATAATCTGCAACACTTGTGACATGTGCGGCAGAACCCGGTAACACCTTCCTGACACAGGCCTAATGATGTTTACAGTAATGTAACCTTCCCGTAAAATGCCCGCACACTTTAAACGCCACCAGACTCCCGTGGAATTGAGGTCGTTAAATGAGACTCAGGAAATACAATAAAAGTTTGGGATGGTTGTCATTATTCGCAGGTACTGTATTACTCAGTGGCTGTGATTCTGCACTACTAGACCCCAAAGGACAGATTGGACTGGAACAACGTTCACTGATATTGACGGCTTTTGGCCTGATGTTGATTGTGGTTATTCCTGCCATTTTGATGGCTGTTGGTTTCGCCTGGAAGTATCGTGCGAGCAATAAAGATGCGAAGTATAGCCCGAACTGGTCACACTCCAACAAAGTTGAAGCTGTGGTCTGGACGGTACCTATCCTGATCATCCTGTTCCTTGCCGTACTGACCTGGAAAACCACTCACGCACTTGAGCCAAGCAAGCCGCTGGTTCACGATGAAAAACCTATTACCATTGAAGTGGTCTCCATGGACTGGAAATGGTTCTTCATCTATCCAGAGCAGGGCATTGCTACCGTGAATGAAATCGCCTTCCCGGCGAACACTCCGGTTCAGTTCAAAGTGACCTCCAACTCCGTAATGAACTCCTTCTTCATCCCGCGTCTGGGTAGCCAGATTTACGCGATGGCCGGTATGCAGACGAACCTGCATCTGATCGCGAATGAAGCAGGCACCTACGATGGTATCTCCGCCAGCTATAGCGGCCCGGGCTTCTCAGGTATGAAGTTCAAAGCTATTGCGACGCCGGACCGTGCCGCTTTCGACCAGTGGGTTGAAAAAGCGAAGCAGTCTCCAAACACCATGTCTGACATGGCGGCGTTCGAAAAAGTGGCTGCACCTAGCGAATACAACAAGGTGGAGTACTTCTCTAACGTGAAACCAGATTTGTTCAAAGACGTTATTGGCAAATTTATGGATCACGGCAAGAGCATGGACATGACCCAGCCAGAAGGCGAGCACAGCGCGCACGAAGGTATGGAAGGCATGGACATGAGCCACGCGGAAACCGCTCACTAAGGGGCCGAGGAAGAAAATGTTCGGAAAATTGACACTGGATGCAGTGCCCTACCATGAACCGATTATCATGGTTACGGTGGCTGCAATTATCATTGGTGGCGCGGCCTTAGTTGGCCTGATCACTTACTTCGGTAAGTGGAGCTACCTGTGGAATGAGTGGCTGACTTCGGTTGACCACAAAAAACTCGGTATCATGTACTGCATCGTCGGTATCGTCATGTTAATTCGTGGCTTTGCGGATGCAATCATGATGCGTAGCCAGCAGGCACTCGCGTCTGCGGGCGAAGCCGGCTTCCTGCCACCGCACCACTACGATCAGATCTTTACCGCCCACGGCGTTATCATGATCTTCTTCGTGGCGATGCCGCTGGTAATCGGTCTGATGAACGTTGTCGTTCCGCTGCAAATTGGCGCGCGCGACGTAGCGTTCCCGTTCCTGAACAACCTGAGCTTCTGGTTCACGGTTGTCGGTGTAATCCTGGTTAACCTGTCACTGGGCGTGGGCGAATTCGCACAGACCGGCTGGCTGGCTTACCCGCCGCTTTCGGGAATTGAGTACAGTCCGGGTGTAGGCGTTGACTACTGGATTTGGGCGCTTCAGCTCTCCGGTGTCGGTACCACCCTGACCGGTATCAACTTCTTCGTGACCATCCTGAAGATGCGTGCACCAGGTATGACGATGTTCAAGATGCCAGTATTTACCTGGGCATCTCTGTGCGCCAACGTACTGATTATCGCGTCGTTCCCAATTCTGACCGTCACCATCGCGCTGCTGACCCTGGACCGCTACCTGGGCACCCATTTCTTCACGAATGATATGGGTGGCAACATGATGATGTACATCAACCTGATTTGGGCCTGGGGTCACCCGGAAGTGTACATTCTGGTTCTGCCTGTTTTCGGTGTGTTCTCCGAAATCGCGGCAACCTTCTCGCGTAAGCGTCTGTTTGGTTACACCTCTCTGGTGTGGGCAACCGTGTGTATTACCGTTCTGTCGTTCATCGTTTGGCTGCACCACTTCTTTACCATGGGTGCGGGCGCGAACGTAAACGCCTTCTTCGGTATCACCACCATGATTATCGCCATCCCTACCGGGGTGAAGATCTTCAACTGGCTGTTCACCATGTACCAGGGCCGTATCGTGTTCCACTCAGCAATGCTGTGGACCATCGGCTTCATCGTGACCTTCTCCGTAGGTGGGATGACCGGCGTACTGCTGGCGGTGCCAGGTGCTGACTTCGTTCTGCACAACAGCCTGTTCCTGATTGCGCACTTCCATAACGTTATCATCGGCGGCGTGGTCTTCGGCTGCTTCGCAGGTGTGACTTACTGGTGGCCTAAGGCGTTTGGCTTCACGCTGAACGAAACCTGGGGTAAACGCGCGTTCTGGTTCTGGATCATTGGCTTCTTCGTGGCGTTTATGCCGCTGTACGTGCTGGGCTTCATGGGTATGACCCGTCGTCTGAGCCAGCAGATCGATCCGCAGTTCCACCCAATGCTGATGGTTGCAGCGGGCGGTGCAGCGCTGATTGCCTGCGGTATTCTGTGCCAGCTGATTCAGTACTACGTGTCCATCCGCGACCGTAACCTGAACCGCGACCTGACCGGTGACCCTTGGGGTGGCCGTACGCTGGAGTGGGCAACCTCTTCTCCACCACCGTTCTATAACTTTGCCGTAGTGCCGCACATTCACGAGCGTGACGCATTCTGGGAAATGAAAGAAAAAGGTGAAGCGTACAAGCAACCTGAGCATTACGAAGAGATCCATATGCCGAAAAACAGCGCTGCGGGCATCGTGATTGCCGCTTTCGCAACGGTATTTGGTTTCGCAATGATCTGGCACATCTGGTGGATGGCGATTGTTGGCTTCGCTGGCATCGTAATCAGCTGGATTGTGAAGAGCTTTGACGAGGACGTGGACTACTACGTACCAGTCCGTGAAGTTGAAAAGCTGGAAAATCAGCATTTCGACGAGATTTCTAAAGCGGGGCTGAAAAATGGCAACTGATACTCTGGCGCACTCAACTGCCCACGCGCATGAACATGCGCACCATGATACAGGACCGACCAAAGTCTTCGGTTTCTGGATCTACCTGATGAGCGACTGCATTCTGTTCTGCTGTCTGTTCGCGACCTATGCCGTTCTGGTGAACGGCACAGCGGGCGGCCCGACCGGCAAGGACATTTTTGAACTGCCGTTCGTTCTGGTTGAAACCGCACTGCTGTTATTCAGCTCCATCACCTACGGCATGGCGGCTATCGCCATGTACAAAAACAACAAGAGCCAGGTTGTCTCCTGGCTGGCGTTGACCTGGCTGTTTGGTGCTGGCTTTATCGGGATGGAAATCTATGAATTCCACCACCTGATTATGGAAGGCTTCGGTCCGGATCGCAGTGGCTTCCTGTCCGCGTTCTTCGCGCTGGTGGGTACCCACGGTCTGCACGTGACCTCGGGTCTGATCTGGATGGCAGTACTGATGTTCCAGATCTCCCGCCGCGGCCTGACCAGCACTAACCGTACCCGTATCATGTGCCTGAGCCTGTTCTGGCACTTCCTGGACGTGGTATGGATCTGCGTGTTCTCTGTTGTCTATCTGATGGGGGCGATGTAATGAGTCATTCTAACGATCATGGCGCTTCCCACGGCAGCGTAAAAACCTACATGACAGGTTTCATCCTGTCGATCATCCTGACGGTGATCCCGTTCTGGATGGTGATGAGCGGTTCTGCGTCCAAGCCGGTTATCCTGGGAGCAATCCTGGTGACCGCGGTGATTCAGATTCTGGTGCATCTGGTTTGCTTCCTGCACATGAACACCAAGTCCGATGAAGGCTGGAATATGACTGCCTTTATCTTTACCGTGATTATCATCGCTATCCTGGTAGTCGGTTCCATCTGGATTATGTGGAACCTCAACTACAACATGATGGTTCACTAAGAGCGGCGAGTATGTTTAAGCAATACCTGCAAGTCACGAAACCAGGCATCATCTTTGGCAACCTGATCTCCGTAATCGGAGGGTTCCTGCTGGCCTCTAAAGGCAGCATTGATTACACCCTCTTTATTTACACGCTGGTCGGTGTGTCACTGGTGGTTGCGTCCGGTTGTGTATTTAACAACTACATCGACATGGATATCGACAAGAAGATGGAAAGGACCAAGAATCGGGTGCTGGTTAAAGGCCTGATTGCCCCTTCCGTCTCGCTGGTGTACGCCACCTTGCTGGGTATTGCTGGCTTTATGCTGCTGTGGTTTGGTGCTAACCCGCTGGCCTGCTGGCTGGGGGTGATGGGGTTCGTGGTGTATGTAGGCGTCTACAGCCTGTATATGAAGCGTCACTCCGTCTACGGCACGCTGATTGGTTCTCTCTCCGGCGCTGCGCCGCCGGTGATTGGCTACTGCGCCGTCACGAACGAGTTCGACAGCGGTGCGCTCATCCTGCTGGCTATCTTTAGCCTGTGGCAGATGCCGCACTCCTATGCCATCGCGATTTTCCGCTTCAAGGATTATCAGGCAGCGAATATTCCGGTTCTGCCGGTCGTGAAGGGCATTTCAGTTGCCAAGAACCACATCACGCTCTACATCATCGCTTTTGCCGTGGCAACGCTGATGCTTTCTCTGGGCGGTTACGCCGGATATAAATATCTGGTGGTAGCAGCCGCGGTGAGCGTCTGGTGGCTCGGCATGGCCCTGCGCGGCTACAAGGTGGAAGATGACAAAGTCTGGGCACGCAAGCTGTTTGTGTTCTCGATTGTCGCCATCACCTCCCTGTCCGTGATGATGTCCGTAGACTTCATGGTGCCGGACTCGCAAAACCTGCTGACTTACGTCTGGTAAGTTTATGTGATGATGAAAAGGGTGCTTCGGCACCCTTTTTTATTCACGAAATCTATTAATTACGCATGTAATATTTGTTAAATAAGCCTTTATTTACCCCGCCCCTTCCCCGCACTACACTATGGCCTGCTTTTAAACTGAGGTGGTAATGAACGATTATAAAATGACGCCGGGCGAGTTGCGTGCGACCTGGGGTTTAGGGACTGTTTTCTCGCTGCGGATGCTTGGCATGTTTATGGTCCTGCCCGTTCTGACCACGTACGGCATGGCGTTACAGGGTGCCAGCGAAGCGCTGATTGGCCTTGCTATTGGCATTTACGGTCTGGCGCAGGCGGTGTTCCAGATCCCCTTTGGCCTGCTCTCCGACCGCGTCGGTCGCAAACCGCTGATTGTCGGCGGGCTGCTGGTCTTTGTGCTCGGGAGCGTTATTGCCGCCCTCTCCCACTCCATCTGGGGCATTATTTTGGGCCGCGCCCTGCAGGGCTCCGGTGCGATTGCCGCCGCGGTGATGGCGCTGCTGTCAGATTTAACCCGCGAGCAAAACCGCACCAAAGCGATGGCGTTCATCGGCGTGAGCTTTGGCGTAACGTTTGCGATTGCGATGGTGCTCGGTCCCATCATTACGCACAAACTGGGTCTGCACGCCCTGTTCTGGATGATTGCGGTGCTGGCGACCATCGGGATCGCACTCACCCTGTGGGTTGTGCCAGACAGTAAAAATCATGTCCTTAACCGTGAATCCGGGATGGTTAAAGGCTGCTTTAGCAAAGTCATCGCCGAGCCGCGTCTGCTAAAGCTTAACTTCGGCATTATGTGCCTGCATATTCTGCTGATGTCCACCTTTGTCGCCCTGCCCGGTCAGCTTGCCGCAGCAGGTTTCCCGGCGGCCGAGCACTGGAAAATTTATCTGGTCACGATGCTGATTTCGTTTGTCTCTGTCGTGCCGTTCATCATCTACGCCGAAGTGAAGCGCAAAATGAAACGCGTCTTCGTGGGCTGCGTGGCGTTACTGCTGATTGCCGAGATCGTGCTGTGGGGTGCCGGCCCGCACTTCTGGGAGCTGATCGCAGGCGTGCAGCTGTTCTTCCTGGCGTTTAATCTGATGGAAGCGCTGCTGCCGTCACTGATCAGCAAAGAGTCCTCCGCCGGTTACAAAGGCACGGCAATGGGCATTTACTCCACCAGCCAGTTCCTCGGCGTGGCGATCGGCGGCTCGCTTGGCGGCTGGGTCGACGGCCTGTTTGATTCACAAACCGTGTTTCTCGCGGGCGCGCTGCTGGCAACAGTCTGGCTGCTGGTCGCCAGCACCATGAAAGAGCCACGTTACGTGAGCAGCCTGCGGGTAGAAATCCCGGATGACGTGGAGATTAGCGACGCGCTGAAGCAGCGTCTGGAAGGAAAAGAAGGGGTCACAGAGGTGCTGATTGTTCCCGAAGAGCGCAGCGCTTATGTCAAAATTGACAGCAAAGTGACGAACCGCTTTGAGGTGGAGCAGGCGCTGAAGGCCTGAAAAAAAGCCCGGTTGAACCGGGCTTTTTTGTCTTAATCACGGAAGTTTTTAAACTGGAACGGCTGTCCCAAATCCCCGCCGCGCACCAGCGCCATCACGGACTGGAGGTCATCGCGAGATTTACCGGTCACGCGAATTTCTTCGCCCTGGATCTGCGCCTGCACCTTCAGCTTGCTGTCTTTAATAAGCTTCACGATCTTCTTCTGCACCGCGCTCTCGATGCCCTGCTTCAGTTTGGCTTCTACAAACCAGTTCTTACCGCTGTGGACAAACTCGTCCGGCACGTCCAGAGACGTTCCTTCGATGCCACGTTTTAACAGCTTGGCGCGCAGAATGTCGAGCAGCTGATTCACCTGGAAATCAGACTCGCTCAGCACCTTAATGGTCTTATTTGCGTCGTTCAGCTCAAACGACGCCTCAACGCCACGAAAATCGAAACGTGACTCAACTTCGCGGGTTGCGTTCTCAACGCCGTTGCGAACTTCCTGGATATCAACTTCGGAAACAATATCGAAAGATGGCATCTTTTCTTCTCCCTTCACTTTTGTTGCGTTGCATAATACCCGCTACGAGGCATAACTCAACAGAAGCTTAGCTGTATAATTAAGCTGTAACACCTGGCGCAGTTGCAGGTGAGGAGGAACAATGAAAATTACGGTGCTCGGATGCGGAGCGCTCGGCCAGCTGTGGCTGACCGCGCTGTGCAAGCACGGACATGAGGTTCAGGGCTGGCTGCGCGTGCCCCAGCCCTATTGCAGTGTCAACCTGATTGGTGAAGACGGAAGCATTTTTAACGAATCCCTCACCGCGAACGATCCTGATTTCCTGGCGCAAAGCGACCTGTTGCTGGTGACGCTCAAGGCGTGGCAGGTCTCAGATGCGGTTAAGACTCTGGCCGCGCAGCTCCCCCCCACGTCCCCCATTCTGCTGCTGCATAACGGTATGGGAACCCTTGATGAGCTGAAAAGCGTCCCGCAGCCTCTGCTAATGGCGACCACCACCCACGCTGCGCGTCGCGACGGGACTATTATCGTGCATGTCGCCAGCGGCGTGACGCACATCGGCCCGGCCAGAACACAGGATGGCGACTACAGCTATCTGGCCGATGTTCTGCAAAAGGTCTTGCCGGACGTCGCCTGGCACAACAACATCCGCCCTCAGCTGTGGCGCAAGCTGGCCGTAAACTGCGTGATCAATCCGCTGACGGCGCTGTGGAACTGCCCGAACGGGGAGCTGAAAAACCATCCGCAGGAGGTGGCGTCCCTGTGTGCAGAAGTCGCGTCGGTCATTGAGCGAGAAGGCCTGCACACCTCAGCAGAGGATTTACGCTGTTATGTCGAGCAGGTTATTGAGAGTACGGCTGAGAACATCTCCTCGATGCTGCAGGACGTTCGGGCATTACGCCATACGGAGATAGATTACATTACCGGCTATCTGCTAAAGCGCGCCCGCTCGCACGGCATCGCCGTGCCGGAAAACGCCCGTCTGTATGACCTGGTTAAACGTAAGGAGAGTGAATATGAGCGCGTCGGCACTGATTTGCCTCGCTCCTGGTAGCGAAGAGATGGAAGCGGTCACCACTATTGATTTAATGGTACGTGGCGGCATTAAGGTAACAACCGCCAGCGTAGCCAGCGACGGCAATCTGGCAATCACCTGTTCACGAGGGGTGAAAATCCTGGCAGACGCACCGCTTGTCCAGGTTGCTGACGGCGATTACGACATCATCGTCCTGCCCGGCGGCTTAAAAGGCGCGGAATGTTTCCGCGACAGCCCGCTGCTGGTTGAAACCGTGCGTCAGTTTCATCTGTCCGGCCGCATCGTCGCGGCAATCTGTGCCGCCGCTGGAACAGTTCTGATTCCGCACGACATCTTCCCCATCGGCAATATGACCGGCTTCCCGGGGCTTAAGGATACGATCCCGGAGGAGCATTGGGTGGATAAACGCGTCGTCTGGGATCCGCGCGTCAATCTGCTGACCAGCCAGGGACCCGGCACCGCGATTGATTTTGGCTTAAAGATTATTGATCTGCTGGTCGGGCGGGAGAAGGCCTACGAAGTGGCGTCGTCGCTGGTGATGCCGGCGGGGATTTATAATTACTATGAAGAGTAGTGCATAAAAAAAGCCGGGTGGCGCGAGGTAAAAGCAAAACGGCAACCTTTGGTTGCGCCCTCTCCCTGTGGGCTGAGGGATCCCCAGTAATTTTTTTCCTGAAGCGATGAACATTGCTTAAGAGAAATGAATAACTAACAGCGATGTCCTGATCCGGCTGTAAATCGCTGAGGCGTTTCCTGTAGGCCGGGGCGAGGCGCATGGATGCGCCGAGAGGGCGGGCTTTACAGGGACGTTACCTCCGCCCGCCCCCGACAAGCCGAAAGGAATAAGCCGAAGGCACCGCGAAGCGGCGATTTACCGCCGGGAGCCCGGGTCGCCAGGGCGGCGGCGATTGAGCCGCCCTGGCACGTTCACCGGCCATGTCCTTACAGAGTAGCAAGGAACATAAAGTGAACGGAATGACCACCAGAGCCGTATGTTCCCCCTCACCCCAGCCCTCTCCCTCAAGGGAGAGGGGGTTGTCCGTGCAGGTATTATTTTGTGGGGATTCCTCAGCCCTGTGGGAGAGGGTCGGTGTGAGGGCACCAGGCCGCACGCTACGGACGATACACCTTCACATTCGCGAATCCCTGCTCGCGCAGGTACAGCGCCTGCAGGCGGCTCATCACCCCGCGCTCACACCACAGCAGATACGTTTTGCTCTGATCGAGGTCGCCAAACTTAGTGCTCAGCTTGTAGAACGGCAGAGAAACTACCTCCACGCCTTCCACCTTCAGCGGCTTGTCATCCTGCTCGTCAATGGAGCGGATATCCAGAATCGCATCGTTCGCACCGAAACCGCTCACGGTTTCCACTTCAACCACTTCCTGCTCGGTCTGCTGGGCAATCTCGCGGATGTCGATGTTGGACGCTTCTGCCACCACTCTTTCCAGGATGCTGAAATCGAAGTTCTCTTCTTCCGCTTCGATCTTCGCCTTCACTGCCTTGACGGTCGGGCTTTTTGAGATCACGCCGCAGTATTCCGGCATGGTGCGGGCAAAGTCTTCGGTGCCGATTTCGCGCGCCAGGTCGATGATGTGCTCTTTATCGTGGGAGATCAGCGGACGCAGGATCAGCGTGTCTGATACGTTGTCGATCAGACGCAGGTTAGTCAGCGTCTGGCTGGAGACCTGGCCCAGCGCTTCGCCGGTGACCAGCGCCTGCACGCCGTAACGTTCGGCGACTTTGGACGCCGCGCGAACCATCATACGTTTGAGGATCACGCCCATTTGGCCGTCGTCCACTTTTTCAAGGATTTCGCCCACTACCGGCTCAAAGTTGATCGCCACAAAACGCACGCGGTGGGAACTGCCGAAGCGGTTCCAAAGGTAATGCGCCACCTGACGAACGCCAATTTCATGCGCCGCGCCGCCGAGGTTGAAGAAGCAGTAGTGCACGCGGCAGCCGCGACGCATCAGCATGTAGCTGGAGACGCCGGAGTCGAAGCCGCCTGAGATCAGCGACAGCACATCTTCCTGCGTGCCGATCGGGAAACCGCCAATACCTTCATAACGGCCCTTAACCAGCAGCAGACGATCGTTCTCGATCTCAAGGTTAACGGTGACGTCCGGGTTAGTCAGACGCACGCGCGCCGTCTCAACATGCTGGTTCAAACCGCCGCCAACGTAACGTTCCACTTCAATGGAGCTGAATTCGTGCTTACCGCGACGCTTCACGCGCACGCAAAAGGTTTTGCCTTCGATCTGGTCGCGGTACTGAACCAGCGCTTTTTCGAAGATATCGTGCATATCGCTGAACGGGACATCTTCTACTTCCAGGATATGGTGGATCCCCGGAATACGGGTCAGGGCGTCGCGAATATCCTGACGTTTGTTTTCGTCTTTCGCGCGGACTTCAACGTGGTCCCAGTGACGCACCACGGCGAGCGTTTCGTCGTAGTGTTTTAATACGTTACGAATGTTCCCGGTGAGAATTTTAATAAAGCGCAAACGCACAGATTGGCTTTTGATGGTGATTTCAGGGAACAATTTAATGATAAACTTCATGGCGGCAATGTTTCTTAGGCAAGCTTATAAAGGCTTGTAGTGGAAAATGATACAGCAGCCCACACCCGTGGCTGCATCCAGGCGCGCAAGTATACCACCATCGCGCCACTCGCGTTATTTGATAATTGCCCCGAGTCCGTTACCATGTTGGGGCGAAGAATATAAGAGTTAATTCACTATGCCGAAAAAGAACGACGCACCGGCCAGTTTTGAAACTGCGCTGAGTGAGCTTGAGCAGATTGTTACCCGCCTCGAGAGCGGCGATTTACCGCTGGAAGACGCCCTCAACGAATTTGAGCGCGGTGTGCAGCTTGCGCGGCAGGGGCAGGTAAAACTCCAGCAGGCCGAGCAGCGAGTGCAGATCCTGCTTTCCGACAGCGAAGACGCTAAAACCACGCCATTCACACCGGACGCCGAGTAAATGGATTTTACCAACGCGCTTCAGGCGCGCGTCGTTCGCGCCAACGACGCCCTGCGCCGTTTTATTGCGCCGCAGCCTTTTCAGAACACTCCACTGGTTGAAGCCATGCACTATGGCGCACTCTTAGGGGGTAAACGCCTGCGTCCGTTCCTGGTGTATGCCACGGGCAATATGTTTGGCATCAGCGATAATACGCTGGACGCCCCGGCTGCCGCCGTGGAGTGCATCCATGCCTACTCGCTGATCCACGACGATCTCCCGGCGATGGACGACGACGATCTGCGCCGGGGTCAGCCAACCTGCCACATTAAGTTTGGCGAGGCGAATGCCATTCTGGCGGGCGATGCCTTGCAGACGCTGGCGTTCTCGATTCTCAGTGATGCGCCGATGGCGGAAGTGGCCGACCGCGACCGCCTGGCGATGATCTCCGAACTGGCAATGGCCAGCGGCGTGGCCGGCATGTGCGGCGGCCAGGCGCTGGATCTTGAAGCGGAAGGACGTCAGGTTAATCTGGAACAGCTGGAGCGTATTCATCGCCATAAGACGGGCGCGCTTATTCGTTCCGCCGTTCGCCTGGGCGCGCTGAGCGCGGGTGAGCAAGGGCGCAAAGCCCTGCCGATTCTGGACAGATACGCAGAAAGTATCGGTCTGGCATTCCAGGTTCAGGATGACATTCTGGATGTGGTGGGCGATACTGCAACATTGGGTAAACGTCAGGGTGCGGACCAGCAGCTTGGCAAAAGTACCTATCCCGCCCTGCTGGGTCTTGAGCAAGCCCAACGTAAAGCCCGGGATCTGATTGACGATGCCCGCCAGTCGCTGAATGAGCTGGCCGCGCAATCGCTGGATACCTCGGCACTGGAAGCGCTAGCGGACTATATAATCCAGCGTGATAAATAAACTATATATCTCGATGAGCCTTTGATGAGTTTTGATATTGCCAAATACCCGACACTGGCGTTAGTTGACTCCACCCAGGAGTTACGTCTGTTGCCGAAAGAGAGTCTGCCGAAGCTGTGTGACGAGCTGCGTCGTTACCTGCTCGACAGCGTTAGCCGCTCCAGCGGCCACTTCGCCTCCGGGCTTGGCACGGTTGAGCTGACCGTGGCGTTGCATTACGTCTATAACACGCCGTTCGATCAGCTTATCTGGGACGTGGGCCACCAGGCTTATCCGCACAAAATTCTGACCGGACGTCGCGATAAAATTGGCACCATTCGTCAGAAGGGCGGCCTGCACCCGTTCCCGTGGCGCGGTGAGAGCGAGTATGACGTGCTGAGCGTCGGCCACTCCTCTACCTCCATTTCTGCGGGCATCGGTATTGCCGTTGCCGCCGAGAAAGAGAACAAGCAGCGCCGCACCGTCTGCGTCATTGGCGACGGGGCGATCACCGCCGGGATGGCTTTTGAAGCCATGAACCACGCGGGCGATATCAAGCCGGACATGCTGGTTATCCTCAACGATAACGAAATGTCGATCTCCGAGAACGTCGGCGCGCTGAACAACCATCTGGCGCAGCTGCTTTCCGGCAAGCTTTACTCGTCGCTGCGGGAAGGCGGGAAAAAAGTTTTCTCCGGCGTGCCGCCGATCAAAGAGCTGCTCAAGCGTACCGAAGAACACATCAAAGGCATGGTCGTGCCGGGCACGCTGTTCGAAGAGCTGGGCTTTAACTATATCGGCCCGGTGGACGGGCACGATGTGCTGGGTCTGGTGACCACGCTTAAAAACATGCGCGACCTGAAAGGCCCGCAGTTCCTGCACATCATGACCAAAAAAGGGCGTGGCTACGAACCGGCAGAGAAAGATCCGATCACCTTCCACGCAGTGCCAAAGTTCGACCATACCAGCGGCTGCCTGCCGAAAAGCAGCGGCGGAATGCCAAGCTACTCAAAAATCTTTGGCGACTGGCTGTGCGAGACGGCGGCAAAAGATAACAAGCTGATGGCGGTCACGCCTGCCATGCGTGAAGGCTCCGGCATGGTCGAGTTCTCCAAAAAATACCCGGACCAGTATTTCGACGTCGCCATTGCCGAGCAGCACGCGGTCACCTTCGCGGCGGGGCTGGCGATTGGCGGCTACAAGCCGGTGGTGGCGATTTACTCCACCTTCCTGCAGCGCGCCTACGACCAGGTGATCCATGACGTTGCCATCCAGAAGCTGCCGGTGCTGTTTGCTATCGATCGCGCGGGCATCGTGGGGGCCGACGGCCAGACGCACCAGGGGGCGTTTGATCTCTCCTTCCTGCGCTGCATCCCGGACATGGTCATCATGACGCCAAGCGACGAAAACGAGTGTCGTCAGATGCTGTATACCGGCTACCACTATCAGGACGGCCCCTGCGCGGTACGTTATCCGCGCGGCAATGCCCTTGGCGTTGAACTTCAGCCGCTGGAAAAGCTGGACATCGGTAAAGGTCTGGTGAAACGTCGCGGCGAAAAAGTGGCGATCCTGAACTTTGGTACGCTGATGCCGGAAGCGGCAAAAGTCGCTGAAACCCTGAACGCGACGCTGGTGGATATGCGCTTTGTGAAGCCGCTCGATGAATCTCTGATTCTGAGCATGGCAGAAAGCCACGACGTGCTGGTCACGCTGGAAGAGAACGCCATCATGGGCGGTGCGGGCAGCGGCGTTAACGAGGTACTGATGGCGAACCGTAAATTGGTTCCGGTGCTGAACCTCGGCCTGCCGGACCACTTCATCCCGCAAGGCACTCAGGACGAGGCGCGTGCCGACATCGGCCTGGACGCCGCCGGTATCGAAGCCAGAATCCGCAGCTGGCTGGCCTGATCCCTCCCCTTTTCTGCTCCTGCTATGCTTAAACGTATTGTTTAAACAGCAGGAGCGGAACCATGCAATACACGACATTAGGAAAAACGGACCTCAGGGTGTCCCGGCTTTGCCTGGGCTGCATGACCTTTGGCGAGCCTGACCGGGGAAATCACGCCTGGACGCTGCCGGAAGAGAGCAGCCGCCCTATCATCAAGCGCGCCATAGACGGCGGCATCAACTTCTTCGATACCGCCAACAGCTACTCTGACGGCAACAGCGAAGAGATTGTGGGCCGCGCTCTGCGTGATTTTGCACGTCGGGATGAGATTGTGGTCGCCACCAAGGTGTATTACCCGTCAGGCGATCTGGCTGAAGGCCTCTCGCGCGCGCAGATCCTGCGCTCCATTGATGACAGTCTCAGACGCCTGAACATGGATTACGTCGACCTGCTGCAAATTCACCGCTGGGATTACAACACGCCAATTGAAGAAACTCTTGAAGCGCTGAACGATGTCGTGAAAGCGGGTAAAGCGCGCTATATCGGCGCGTCGTCAATGCACGCGTCGCAGTTTGCTCAGGCGCTCGATCTCCAGGCGCAGCACGGCTGGGCACGCTTTGTCACCATGCAGGATCACTACAACCTGATTTACCGGGAAGAAGAACGCGAGATGCTGCCGCTCTGCTACCAGGAAGGCGTGGCGGTGATCCCGTGGAGCCCGCTGGCGCGCGGACGCTTAACCCGTCCGTGGGGAGAAACCACGGCGCGGCTGGTATCGGATGAAGTGGGTAAAAATCTTTATTCCGGTACCGAAGCCAGCGATGCGCTGATTGCCGAACGTTTAGCCGGGATCGCCGACGATATCGGCGCAACGCGCGCGCAGGTGGCGCTGGCGTGGCTACTGGGCAAGCGGGGTGTCGCCGCACCGATTATTGGTACATCGCGGGAAGAACAGCTGGACGAGTTGTTAAGCGCGGTGGATTTATCGCTGACGCCGGAGCAGGTTGCCGAGCTGGAGACGCCGTATCAGCAGCATCCGGTGGTGGGGTTTAAGTAAACACTTGCCGGGTGGCGTACGCTTACCCGGCAATACTGAGCGCACAAACTTACCCGAAGTGATCGTACCCTTTCCAGTCCAGCGTAACGGGCGCACCGTCTTTCACAAACTTCAGCCCTTCACTCTCCGGCATGATCTGACCGATGCAGGTAAACTTTGCGCCAAGATGGGCCAATGCTACGTCCAGCGTTCCACGGTTCAGCTCTGGCACCGTGAAGCACAGCTCGTAGTCTTCCCCACCGGAGAGCGCCCAGCGCAGCGCCTGCTCAGGCTCCACATGGCGAAGCAGTTGCTCCGACAGCGGGAACAGATCCAGGTCAACGCGCGCGCCCACCCCGCTGGCCTTCAGGATATGGCCGAGGTCCGAGATGAGACCGTCAGAGAGATCGATAGCCGAACTGGCCCGCTCGCGCAGCGCCTGACCGTGCAGAATACGCGGTGTCGGGCGCAGATGGCGCTTCACCAGATACGCCGCATCGTCAGCGTCCTTCACGTTTAAGCGATCCTGAAGGATCGCCAGCCCTGCCGCGCTGTCTCCCGGCGTACCGGTCACGTAGATCCAGTCGCCCGGTTTAGCGCCCGAGCGCTTCAGCGCGCGACCGAGCGGCACATAGCCGTGGATCGCCAGCGTCATCGACAGCGGCCCGGCAGTCGTATCGCCGCCAATCAGCTGCATATCGTAGTAGTTCAGCTGTTCAAACAGCGCATCGCTGAACGCTTCAAGCCAGGCTTCATCCACCTCCGGCAGCGTCAGGGCCAGCGTCAGCCAGGCCGGGTCGGCACCCATTGCCGCCAGATCGCTGACGTTGACCGCCAGCGCTTTATACGCCAGATCGGCAGGATCGATATCAGGTAAGAAATGACGTCCGCACACTAAGGTGTCGGTGCTGATTGCCAGCGTCTGCTTTTCAGGAATATTGAGAAGTGCACAGTCATCGCCAATGCCGGTTTCAACATCAAGACGAGAGGTTCTGACACGGTCGAAATAACGGGCAATCAGGGAGAATTCGCCGCATGCCATACGTTATGCCTCAGCAAATAAAAGAAAAAACCGGAGCCGCACTGCCCGTCAGGCAATGCAGAACTCCGGTTTGCGGATCACTTTTTGTGGGGACGGATCGCAGGTGCGGCTTTATCAAGTACGCCGTTAACGAACTTGTGGCTGTCTTCAGCACCGAAGGTTTTCGCCAGTTCGATCGCTTCGTTGATGGCCACTTTGTACGGCACATCATCACGTTTAGACAACTCAAACAGCGCGATACGCAACACTGCTTTTTCAACCTGGCCCAGCTCTTCGAGCAGACGGGACAGGTATGGCTTCATCAGGCCATCGAGATACGCGCTATTAGTCGCCACTCCCGACAGCAGTTCACGGAAGTACAGAACGTCAACGTCTTTCACGTCCTGTTCTGACAGGAACTGGTATTCAACATCAGCGATGTCGTTCTGGGACAACTGCCAGGAGTAAAGTGCCTGGACGGCACATTCACGGGCGCGGCGACGAGCAGCAGGTTTCACGGAATTCCCCTTACAAAAAAATCAGGCCTTAATGGCTTTCAATACATTGATCATTTCAAGCGCGGTCAGTGCAGCTTCTGCACCTTTGTTACCGGCTTTGGTGCCAGCACGTTCGATGGCTTGTTCAATACTTTCGGTGGTCAGCACGCCGAACGCGACAGGAATTTCAGCATCCTGCGCAACGTGTGCCAGACCGTTGCTTGCACCGCCCGCAACGTATTCGAAGTGCGCAGTGCCGCCACGAATAACGGTACCCAGCGCAATCACCGCGTCGTATTTACCGGTTTTCGCCAGCGCGCCCGCCGCCAGTGGCAGTTCATAAGCGCCTGGAACCCAAACAACGGTAATGTTGTCATCTTTAACCTGGCCGATACGTTTCAGTGCGTCAATCGCACCTTCCAGCAGGCTATCGTTGATGAAGTTGTTGAAACGCGCAATGGTGATGGCGACGCGAGCGTCCGGGGTAGCTACAGCAGCTTCAATAATGTTCATACTCTTCCTTTACGGGTTCATTTGGCCCCGCAGGGGGGCGGATTTTATCATAATACTTTGCGCACTGCTTCCCTATTTCGGGAGCAATTACGCTGTCGTTAAATGGAGGCAGACATCCGGACCCACCGAACGAATCTCGCTGAATGTGAGTTGCGGTGCGTCGGCCAGTTTTTCAAGGCCAGGCAGCACAAACAGGCCGCGCGCGTCATGACCTAAAAGTTTAGGCGCAACGTAGACGAGCAGTTCATCCACCAGCCCCGCCTGTAGCAGCGCGCCCGCGAGCGTCGGACCGGCTTCGACCCAGATACTGTTCACCTGCTGCTTGCCGAGCAACATCATCAGCACCACGAGATCCAGATGTCCGTTATGCTCCGGCACCATAATGCTGCGCACGCCTTCCGGCCATTCGCGCGTATCTTCTTTGGTGCGCGCAATCCAGGTTTCACCCGGCTGCTGCACGATGCGGTGCGCCGGGGTCACGCGGTTCTGGCTATCAATAATAATACGCAGCGGCTGGCGCAGGTTCTCCTGCGGATAAAGCGCCTGGGTATCGGCATTCAGCTCATCCCAGCGCACGGTCATGGCCGGATCGTCAGCCAGAACGGTTTCACTGCTGGTGAGGATAGCATGGCTTTGCGCACGCAGACGTTGCACATCGCGCCTTGCCTGCGGCGAGGTGATCCACTGGCTTTCACCGTTCGCCATTGCCGTACGCCCGTCCAGCGAGGCGCCCAGCTTGAGCTGAATAAACGGGAAGCCGGTGCGCATGCGCTTCAGGAAGCCTTTGTTGATGGCTTCCGCATCTTTCATCATCAGGCCGTGGCTGACGTCGATCCCTTCCTGCTGCAGACGATACAGGCCACGGCCCGCCACCTGCGGGTTAGGATCCTGCATAGCGGCGACCACGCGCGAAACCCCTGCCGCAATCAGCGCTTCACAGCACGGCGGCGTGCGCCCGTGGTGGCTGCATGGCTCCAGCGTCACGTAGGCCGTCGCGCCTCGCGCTTTCTCCCCCGCCATACGCAGGGCATGCACTTCAGCATGCGGCTCGCCTGCGCGATAGTGAAACCCTTCCCCCACGATCTCGCCATCTTTCACGATAACGCACCCGACGTTGGGGTTAGGATGGGTGGTAAAACGACCGCGCTGCGCCAGCTTCATGGCTCGCGCCATGTACTTCTCATCCTGCATGGGCTTAATCCTGTAAGCGGGCGATCTCTTCGCCAAACTCTTTGATATCTTCGAAACTGCGGTAGACAGAGGCGAAGCGGATATAGGCGACCTTATCGAGCTTTTTCAGCTGCTCCATCACCAGGTTGCCGATCATTTTGCTCGGCACTTCACGCTCGCCCAGGCCACGCAGGTAAGATTTAATGTGGTTTAACGCCATTTCGACATCATCCGCGCTGACGGGCCGTTTTTCGAGGGCCTTCAGCATTCCACTGCGCAGTTTCTCTTCGTTAAACGGCTCGCGCACGTCGTTACTTTTTACCACGCGCGGCATTACCAGCTCTGCAACCTCAAAGGTCGTGAAACGCTCGTTGCACACCAGACACTGCCGACGACGGCGCACAGAAGACCCTTCGCCCACAAGGCGAGAGTCGATGACTTTGGTATCCACAGCGGAGCAGAATGGGCAATGCATACGGTATCCCTGTTATCTGGTTAACTGATTTTCATTTTACCCTGATCTGGCCTGACAACAAAGGAGGAGCTTTTTTGAGACAAAGGATCTATGTCCGGCGATACGTTGCTGGCTACCATTATGGGGATCCGTCATTTCAAGGAATAAACGCTATGACAAGACGTTACCTGAAAATTTTACTGGTGGGGAGCCTCTTCACCCTTAGTGCCTGTGCACAGCAAACCGAAGTCCGCCAGATGAAACAAAGCGTGAATACGCTCAACACGGCGATGGACAAACTGAACAAAGAAACGGTGAAGATCACCCAGCAAAACGCGCTGAACGCTAAATCCACCAGCGGGGTATATCTGCTGCCAGGAGCGAATACGCCTGCCCTGCTTAACAGCCAGATTGGCACGCTGAAGATGTCTCTGGTGAATGTGGCGGCGAATGCGGATGGTACGCGCGCAACATTACGTATTCACGGTGAGTCCAACGATCCGCTGCCCGCCTTCAGCGGCACCGTAGAGTGGGGCCAGATCCAGGGCACCACGGAGAGCTACCAGGAGGTAAACGTGAAGAACCAGCTGTTCACCGCTCCGGCCAGCGTGTTAGCGCCCAGCGATGTGGATATTCCACTTCAGCTAAGCGGACTTACGCCTGAGCAGTTAGGCTTTATCCGCATTCACGACATCCAACCTGCCGCGCAGTAATCCCTTCCTTTTGAGCGGAGTGAAATGTCACTCCGCTAACATTTACATTTCGTATGGATTGGCAACAGAAATGATTGCCGCTACAATCCCGGCCGTTTAAAGTACGCAAACGTGAACGCAATCGATTACGCGTGTGAGAGATATGTGAAACAACACATATTTTTGTGAGCAGGGATTCCTATAATAGGCACCGCAGAAACACGAAATATTTAGAAACGCAATTCGCGCATTTTTCACTCCCGGAAGGGAATTTCAATCAGTGGCATGATTATGAAAAAAACATTACTCGCAGCCGGTGCAGTTCTGGCACTGTCCTCCTCTTTCACTGTTAACGCAGCGGAAAACGAGAAACCACAATACCTCTCCGACTGGTGGCACCAGAGCGTTAACGTGGTAGGCAGCTACCACACCCGTTTCGGACCGCAGATCCGCAACGATACCTACCTGGAATATGAAGCGTTCGCCAAGAAAGACTGGTTTGATTTCTACGGCTATATGGATGCGCCTGTGTTCTTCGGTGGTAACACCGATGCGAAAGGTATCTGGAACCACGGTTCCCCACTGTTCATGGAGATTGAACCGCGCTTCTCCATCGACAAACTGACCGGTACCAGCCTGGCGTTTGGTCCGTTCAAAGAGTGGTACTTCGCGAACAACTACATCTACGACATGGGCCGCAATAAGTCCGGTCGTCAGAGCACCTGGTATATGGGTCTGGGTACTGACATTGACACCGGCCTGCCGATGAGCCTGTCCCTGAACGTGTATGCAAAATACCAGTGGCAGAACTACGGCGCAGCGAATGAAAACGAGTGGGACGGCTACCGTTTCAAAGTGAAATACTTCGTGCCAATTACCCAGCTGTGGGGCGGTAATCTGAGCTACATCGGTTTCACTAACTTTGACTGGGGCTCAGACCTGGGCGACGACGATTTCCGTGACCTGAACGGCAAGAAAGCGCGTACCAACGATTCCATCGCCTCCAGCCACATCCTGGCGCTGAACTACGATCACTGGCACTACTCTGTTGTTGCGCGTTACTGGCACAACGGTGGCCAGTGGAACGACGATGCGAGCCTGAACTTCGGTAACGGCGACTTCAGCGTCCGCTCTACCGGCTGGGGTGGTTACCTGGTCGTGGGTTACAACTTCTAATCAGTGCGGGATTGTGCGGGCTGGTGCCCTCACCCCTTCCCTCTCCCACGGGAGAGGGCGCAAACACAAAAAACGGCAACGTCGTTGCCGTTTTGCTTTTACCTCGCCACCCGGCTTTTTACTGCTTCACCTTGCGCAAAAAATCCGCCAAAGACCTGTCCGCACTCTCACTGAACCGCCTCTCCGTCATTACAACATTGAGACATCGGTCGAGCCGGAAACAGCGGTAGTCATCGCGCCGTTCACACCATGCCGCCAGCAGCCAGCGCTCCCCCCAGAAGAACAACCCCAGCGGTTGCACCTCACGTTTTGAGAGCTGCCCGGCTTCATCACGATAATGCAGCGCCAATACGCGCTGAGCGGAAATCGCCTGGTGAATCATGTCAAAATCGCTGCGGGAGTGGCTTTGCATGCAAAAATCCGGGGCGTAGATCCGCGTCTGCTCCGCCTTTCTGCGGCTCTCCTCGGGCAGAATAGCCAGCACCTTCTCCTGGGCCGACTCCAGCTCGCGCGACAGCGATTCACCTCCCCAGGTTTTGAGCAGGCGAATCGCGACCATCAGCGCTTCGGATTCCTTATTTGTCAGCATCAGCGGCGGCAGGTCAAAACCCGACATCAGCCGATATCCGCTTCCCGCCTCGCCTTCCACCGGCACGCCGGAAAGCGACAGGTCGCGGATATCGCGGTAGACCGTGCGCTCGGACACGCCAAGCCGGTCCGCCAGATGCGCTGCCGTTGTCAGACGCCTGCCCCGCAGGATCTGCACAATCTGAAACAAACGGTCAGCGCGTCGGGTCATAACGTCATTCGCTCTCAGGCAGGTTGATGAAGGCCGACGCGGTTACCCTCGCTGTCGGTAAACAGTGCGATAGTGCCGATACCATGCGGCAGTTCCAGCGGCCCAAACACGCACTCGCCGCCCGCAGAGGCAATGCGATCGAGCGTGGCCGCCAGATTGTCAGTATGCAGGTAAATAATAGCGCCCTGCAAAGAGGGCGTAACGCCGTCAAATTTTGCCAGCGCTCCTCCGGTGGCGGGATCCTCATGCGGGAAAACCGCCAGCTCGGCAATGTCCATTTTCTCGCGACGCAGCGTGAGCTGCATCACCGGCTCATAAAATTTGATGGCGCGATCCATATCCGAAACCGGAATTTCAAACCAGTTAATTACGCTTTTCATACATCCTCCTGCCTGTTGTTTGGGTTCAGAAGGAGTCTACGGCAGGGCTCCTGACAGCATACTGTCAGGAGTGTTTGTCAGGAGCAGATAAAAAAAATCCCGGCCAACAGACCGGGATTCAGATAACGCGCTAAACGTCGCCTTACGGCAGAATGGACGGCTGATCCGCCCCTTCTTTCTCGACCTTCTGCTGGAGCAGGTGCTCGCGCTTCATGCCAAGTTTCAGTGCCAGGGCGGACGCCACGTAGATAGACGACGCCGTACCGATGGAGACACCGATCAGCATGGTCAGCGAGAAGCCTTCCAGCACCGGGCCACCGAAGAGGAACAGCATCAGGATCACCATCAGGGTAGTACCGGAGGTGATCAAGGTACGATGCAGCGTCTGGGTCAACGACACGTTAAAGATTTCGTACGGCGTGCCGCGACGGATCTTACGGAAGTTTTCACGGATACGGTCAGATACCACGATACTGTCGTTCAGTGAGTAACCGATTACTGACATCAGGGATGCCACGATGGTCAGGTCAATCTCAATGTGGAACAGAGACAGTATGCCCATGGTGATCACCACGTCGTGCGCCAGGGCGATAACCACACCGGCCGCCAGTCGCCACTCGAAGCGGAAACCGACGTACACCAGGATGGAGATCAGCGCCACCAGCAGCGCCATGGCGCCGGTTTGCGCCAGGTCCGCACCCACGCTCGGGCCGACGAACTCAATACGCTTGACCGCCGCGCTCTGGCTGGTGGTCTCGTTAATGACCTGTACGACCTTGCTGCCCAGCTCCTGGCTGCCGTTGGCATCGTGCACCGGCGGCATACGCACCATGATGTCGCGGCTGCTGCCGAAGTTCTGCAGCAGCGGCTCTTCAAAGCCCGCTTTCTGCAGCGATTCGCGCATCTGGTCCATATCGACCGGTTTTTCCAGGGAGATCTCGATGACCGTACCACCGGTGAAATCGAGACCCCAGTTAAAGCCTTTCACGCCCATAATGATGATGGACAGAATCAGCAGTAAACCTGAAATGCCGAAAGCCCAGTAGTCCCAGCGCATAAAGTCCCAGACTTTACGGCCATGGTTCAATTGTTCAACAGTATATTCCTGTGCCACAACGCACTCCTCAGATAGACAGCTTTTTGACGCGCTTGCCGCCGTACAGCAGGTTCACGATGGCACGGGTGCCGACAATAGCGGTAAACATTGACGTTGCGACACCGATACCGGTGGTAATCGCAAAGCCTTTGATCGCGCCAGTACCCACTGCATACAGGATAAGAACCTTAATCAGTGTTGTTACGTTCGCATCGAAGATAGAGCTGAACGCGCCTTTATAACCTTCGTCAATCGCCTGCTGGACAGAGCGACCGTTGCTCAATTCTTCTTTGATACGTTCGTTAATCAGTACGTTGGCGTCGACCGCCACCGCAAGGGTCAGAACGATACCCGCAATCCCCGGCATGGTCAGCGTCGCCCCCGGCAGCAGGGACATAATGCCGATGATCAGCACCAGGTTTGCGATCAGCGCGGAGGTCGCAATCAGACCGAACTTCTTATAGAAGAAGATCATGAAGAGGATAGAGACCGCCAGACCGGCCAGACACGCTTCCAGACCCTGCTGGATGTTTTGCATACCCAGAGTTGGACCAATGGTACGTTCTTCAACAATCTGAATTGGCGCAATCAGCGCACCGGCACGCAGCAGCAGCGAGAGCTGACGCGCTTCGTTCGGGTTGTTAATACCGGTAATACGGAAGCTGTTACCCAGACGAGACTGGATGTTGGCGATGTTAATCACCTCTTCCTCTTTCACCAGCACCGCACGACCATTTGCATCTTTCTTACCGCTGTCTTTGTACTCCACGAACAGGGTCGCCATCGGTTTGCCGATGTTGTCCTTGGTGAAGTTAGACATGATGTTACCACCCGCGCTATCCAGCGAGATGTTAACCTGCGGCTGGTTGTACTCATCCTGGCTTGAAGTGGAGTCGGTGATGTGGTCACCGGTCAGGATCACGCGCTTGTACAGCACAACCGGCTGACCTTCACGGGTCTGTTTCACTTCGGAGTCACCCGGAATACGGCCAGACGCCGCGGCAGACTGATCGACATTGGAGTTCACCAGACGGAATTCCAGCGTCGCGGTCGCACCGAGGATCTCTTTCGCACGCGCGGTATCCTGGATACCCGGCAGTTCAACCACGATACGGTCAGCACCCTGGCGCTGTACCAGCGGCTCAGCCACGCCCAGCTGGTTTACACGGTTACGCAGAATGTTGATGTTCTGCTGAACGGCATATTCACGCGCTTCTTTCAGACGCGCATCGGTCATCACCGCACGCAGCTGGTTGCTGCCCTGCGAGGAGATCACCAGGTCACGGTGACGTTGGGTCAGGTAATCTACAGCCTGATCGCGCGCCGCGCTGTCGCGGAACGTGATGCTCATGCCGTAGTTATCTTCTTTACGCACGGTAGTGTATGGGATGCCTTTGTCGCGCAGATCGCTGCGCAGGCTGTCGATATTCTGTTCCTGCAGCTTGCCGAGCGCGGTATCCATATCCACTTCCATCAGGAAGTGAACGCCGCCACGCAGGTCAAGACCCAGCTTCATTGGCTCTGCGTTCAGCGCAGCCAGCCAGCGAGGGGTTGCAGGAGCAAGGTTAAGCGCCACGACATATTTGTCACCCAGCACGCCCATCAGCGCTTCGCGAGCGCGGAGCTGCGTGTCGGTGGTGTCGAAGCGAGCAAGAATTGCACCCTCTTCCAGAGCCACAGACTTAGCGGTAATTTTTTCTTCTTGTAACGTTTTCTGGACCTGGATCAGCGTTTGCTCACTGGCGGCGACACCGCGCGCGCCAGTGATTTGAACGGCCGGATCCTCACCATACAGGTTGGGAAGCGCGTACAGCAGGCCGACGATAATCACGACGACCAGCATGATGTACTTCCACAAAGGATAACGGTTTAACACGGCAGTTCCCTTTGGGAAAAGTTGGGATTACAGCGCCTTCATGGTGCCTTTCGGCAGAACGGCAGCTACGAAGTCACGTTTGATAACCACTTCAGTGGTGTCGTTCAGGGCGATAGCAATGTAGCCGCTTTCAGCCACTTTGGTTACGCGACCGACCAGACCACCGTTGGTCAGCACTTCATCGCCTTTCGCGATGGAGTCCATCAGCTTTTTGTGCTCTTTGGTACGCTTCTGCTGTGGGCGCAGGATCATGAAGTAGAAGATCAGACCGAACACAACCAGCATCAGGATCAGAGACATCGGGCTGCCCTGCGCCGGAGCACCTGTTGCCGCTACCGCATCAGAAATAAAAAAGCTCATTCAAATTCCCTCATTATTAATATTAATCAACGTTCAACGGCGGAACATCCCGCCCCTGACGTTGGTAAAAATCGGTCACGAAGCTCTCTAATTTACCCTCTTCGATAGCCTTGCGTAAACCAGACATTAAGCGCTGATAGTAGCGAAGATTATGAATCGTATTGAGACGCGCGCCCAAAATCTCATTACAACGATCGAGATGATGCAGATACGCGCGAGAATAATTGCGACAGGTATAGCAATCGCACTCGGAATCGAGCGGGCTGGTGTCACTCTTATGCTTCGCGTTACGGATTTTCACCACGCCATCGGTAACGAACAGATGACCGTTACGCGCGTTGCGGGTTGGCATCACGCAGTCGAACATATCAATGCCGCGACGTACGCCTTCCACCAGATCTTCGGGTTTACCCACACCCATCAGGTATCGTGGTTTATCCGCCGGGATTTGCGGGCAGACGTGCTCCAGAATGCGGTGCATGTCTTCCTTCGGCTCACCCACAGCCAAACCGCCGACAGCGTAGCCATCAAAACCTATCTCTGCCAGACCTTTAACAGAGATATCGCGTAAATCTTCGTAAACGCTGCCCTGAATGATGCCGAACAGCGCATTTTTGTTCTGCAGGGAGTCAAAACGGTCGCGGCTGCGCTTCGCCCAGCGCAGAGACATCTCCATAGAGCGTTTCGCGTAGTCCCAGTCTGCCGGGTACGGCGTACATTCGTCGAAGATCATCACGATGTCGGAGCCGAGATCGTACTGAATCTCCATCGACTTTTCTGGATCGAGGAAAATCGGATCGCCGTTGATCGGGTTACGGAAGTGTACGCCCTGCTCGGTGATCTTGCGGATATCGCCCAGGCTGAAGACCTGGAAGCCACCGGAGTCGGTCAGGATCGGACCTTTCCACTGCATAAAATCGTGCAGATCGCCGTGGAGCTTCATGATCTCCTGACCCGGACGCAGCCACAGGTGGAAGGTATTACCGAGGATAATCTGTGCGCCCGTGGCTTCAACTTCTTCCGGCGTCATCCCTTTTACGGTGCCGTACGTGCCCACAGGCATAAACGCGGGGGTTTCCACCACGCCGCGATCAAACACCAGGCGACCGCGACGCGCGCGGCCATCGGTGGTATCGAGTTCAAATTTCATTTTTTCTCCGACGTCAGAAAAACAGTCCAACGTTGTCATACGGTGCCGCGGACTTATTCCCCGACACGCTCATTCAAAGCCAGCGGATTGTACGTGATAAACATCGCGTCCCCGTAGCTAAAAAAGCGATATTTTTGTTCTACCGCAGACTTGTACGCATTCATCGTATGCTGATAACCCGCAAATGCAGAGACCAGCATAATCAGCGTCGATTCAGGCAGATGGAAGTTGGTCACCAGCGCGTCAATCACCTTGTACTGGTAGCCCGGGTAGATAAAGATCTGCGTATCGCCAAAGAACGGCTCGATAAGACCGTTTTTAGCTGCCTGCGCGGCGCTTTCCAGTGAACGCACGGACGTCGTACCGACGGCCACGACGCGGCTACCGCGCGCTTTCGCCGCCAGCACCGCGTCCACCACATCCTGCGGCACTTCGGCATACTCGGAGTGCATGATATGGTCTTCAATGCTGTCCACACGCACCGGCTGGAAGGTGCCCGCGCCGACGTGCAGCGTCACAAACGCCATCTCAACGCCCTTCGCGCGCAGCTTTTCCAGCAGCGGTTCATCAAAGTGCAGACCTGCGGTTGGCGCCGCGACCGCGCCAGGCTTCTGGCTGTAGACGGTCTGGTACAGCTCGCGATCGGCCTCTTCGTCCGGGCGCTCAATGTACGGCGGCAGCGGCATATGGCCGATAGCGTTCAGGATGTCGAGCACCGTGCGCTCGTCGTCGAACGCCACCTCGAACAGCGCGTCGTGGCGCGCGGTCATGGTCGCCTTGATGCTTTCGTCATCACCCAGCAGCAGCTCCGCGCCGGGCTTCGGCGCTTTGGAAGCGCGAATATGTGCCAGAATACGTTTATCATCGAGCATACGTTCGACCAGCACTTCAATCTTGCCGCCGCTGGCCTTACGGCCAAACAGGCGCGCCGGGATCACGCGGGTATTATTAAAGACCAGCAGATCGCCAGGGTTGAGCTTGTCGAGCAAATCGGTGAAGGTTCCGTGCGTCAGCTCGCCCGTTGGCCCATCCAGTGACAGTAAGCGACAGCTGCTGCGCTCAGGCATGGGATAGTGAGCAATCAGGGATTCAGGTAGTTCAAAGGAGAAATCGGCGACGCGCATGACGTATACTCGTGACTTAAAAACAGGCGGCATAGTCTAGTGCTCACACCCTTTTGCTGCAACAACTAGCCGCCACTGGACAAATAAAACGCATGAATTTTCTCGCTCACCTGCATCTCGCTCACCTCGCTGACAGCTCCCTTTCCGGCAATTTGCTGGCCGATTTCGTGCGCGGCAACCCCGCTGAAGCGTATTCTCCCGAGGTTGTCGACGGGATTTTTATGCACCGCCGCATTGATGTCATCACTGATAATCTGCCCGAGGTGACGGAAGCGAAAGCGTGGTTTCGCCCTGAAACGCGCCGCGTTGCGCCGATCACGCTCGACGTAATGTGGGACCACTTCCTGTCTCGCCACTGGGAACAGCTCTCGCCGGAGATGCCGTTGCCGGCGTTTGTGCGCTATGCCCACCAGCAGGTGTCGATCATTCTGCCCGATTCGCCGCCGCGCTTTGTGAATCTGAATAACTACCTGTGGTCGGAACGCTGGCTGGAGCGCTATCGCGAGATGGACTTTATCCAGAATGTCCTGAATGGCATGGCGAGCCGTCGCCCGCGGCTGGATGCGCTGCGCGACTCCTGGTACGACCTGGATGAGCATTACGATGCGCTGGAGAGCCAATTCTGGCAGTTCTATCCGCGCATGATGGCGCAGGCGAAAAACAAGCAGCTCTGACAGCACGATCATTGATAGGTAAAAGCTGGCGGAACGATTGTCACCACCTCTTTGTCTTATCCACGAACACTCTCTATACTGGCTCGCGTTGCGTTCCAAATAACCTTAGTATCTACAGGAGAATCATATGGTTCTGGTAACTCGTCCGGCTCCGGATTTTACAGCTGCAGCAGTTCTGGGCAACGGTGAAATCGTTGAAAACTTCAACTTCAAACAGCACACCAACGGTAAAGCGACCGTTCTGTTCTTCTGGCCAATGGACTTCACTTTCGTTTGCCCGTCTGAGCTGATCGCGTTCGACAAACGTTATGAAGAATTCCAGAAGCGTGGCGTGGAAGTGGTTGGCGTCTCCTTTGACTCTGAATTTGTACACAACGCATGGCGTAACACCCCTGTCGAAAACGGCGGCATCGGTGCGGTGAAATACGCAATGGTTGCGGACATCAAACGCGAAATCCAGCAGGCTTACGGTATCGAACATCCGGACGCTGGCGTTGCGCTGCGCGGTTCCTTCCTGATCGACGCAAACGGCATCGTTCGTCACCAGGTTGTGAACGATCTGCCGCTGGGTCGTAACATCGACGAAATGCTGCGCATGGTTGACGCGCTGCAGTTCCACGAAGAGCACGGCGAAGTGTGCCCGGCTCAGTGGGAAAAAGGTAAAGAAGGTATGGCTGCGTCCCCAGACGGCGTTGCTAAATACCTGTCTGAGAACGTATCCAGCCTGTAATCGGCACGGTTTACGAAGAAGGCCCGCTTATGCGGGCCTTTTTTTATGCCTTACGCTGCGTCTCTCGCCAGATGCGCCAGGCCATTCCCGCCAGCAGAATTACGCCCGCAATTAGCACGCCCCACACCAGCAGCGCGTTCATCCGGCTCTCCCGCTCAGACGCAGAGGTAGCGGTCAGACGCCCCTCGCCGCCTAACGCGACATCATCCAGAATGTCGGCCTGCGGCAGGTGCTCCATATCATAGGTTTTGCGCAGATCGGCGGGGATCAGCATGTCAGGCTCCACGCTGGCAGGCTTTGCAGCGCCATTACCCCAGGCAAGCACGTATGGCGCTTTTCCCTGCGCGTTGAACACCAGATCATAGCGGTCACGATGCCCGGTGACGCCTGGCAGGTATTCCGGCAGGCGCGCATTCAGCGTCGTGATTTTCACCGCCTGCACCAGGCCTCCGCTAAGCGAAACCGGTGAAGACGTTTTGCCCTCCAGACGGTAAAGCACCTCTTTTTTCAGGGGGTGCCATGTGTCTTTTTCCGTACTCCGCCACGCTATCTCCACGGGAAGGACGCCGTCGCCATTCAGTAAAATGCTGATAGCACTCAGCGGCTGCGGCTGCGCCCAGTGCCACTGCGCTTCGCTTGTCGATAGCTGCTCCCCTATCCCCTCAAGAGCTATCGCGTCCGGCGTCGCCCGCGCAGGAGCGCTAATCGCGTTAACGCCGGTTAAGGTCACCCCCTGGCTCTGAGCATTCAGCACAACCAGGAGATAGCGGTTCGTATCGGGAGACAAAACGATATCGGTATCGATCCGATCGAGCTTAAGACGATCCTGCCCGCTCATCACGTCCAGCAGCGGCATATCCTCGCGCAGGGTATACCAGCGCTTAAGATCCTCGCTGTAGTAGACCGACGCCGTTCCCTGCCACGGCGCCTGAGGGGTATTCCAGAGCAGTTGCAGTTGGGATATTTCCACCTCCTCCGACGCCTTTTCCGGCAGGGTCAGCAGATAATGCTGCCCGGCTGCGGCGGCTTTTTGCCCCTCCAGCACAATCTCTACGCCGTTTCCGGAACGGAGCAGGATCTTATCGCTGCCCTCATCCCCACGCGCAGGCGCAAGCGGTGAGGCGTCCAGAGGAAAGAGGCGCAGCGCCGTGGATTGCGCTGCCACCTGCGGGCGCGTCGCGGTGACCAGGCTGAAAGGAACCGGCTCGCCCGACTGGTTAAAGACGCGAACGTCATGCAGATCCGGCGACGTGCTCTGCGTATAGACGGCGAGCGGCAGCGTCACCCGATACCACTGGGAAGGGACAGACGTATCCAGCGAGCGGCCAAAGGCATAGTCCCGGGGCGATTCCGTTTGTACCTCGTCGCAGAACGCCGGGCCTGCAAGCGCCAGCAGAGCGGTACAAGCTACCGCTTTCATCCATTTCATTTTTCATCTCCTGTTTTGGGCGGTAGCGGCGAGAAATACCCCACGATCAGCACCAGTATTGCCACGCCGATAAACGCCACCGCACGCGACAGACCGCCTCCACCCGCGCTGTCCACCAGCATCAGTTTAACCATCACCACGCCCAGCAGCGCGGCACCGCCAAGCCACTCCTGACGGGAAGCCCTACGGGTGGCGTGGACCATGATCATCAGCGCGCTCAGCATCCAGAACAGGGCAAACGTGGTCTGGATCAGCCGCGAATCCCACAGCGACGCCATATTCCAGGCCACGTCGCCGTACCAGGCCAGAGCGCGCATCAGCGCACCGTTAAGCCACCAGAAGCCAAACGCCATAATCGCGACGGCAGGCCACGGACGGGCCTGCAAGAGCTGCGTCGGGTAGTAGCGATCCACCGCCCGGTAAAAGACCACCAGCCCCAGCAGCGCAAACGCCGCGCCTTCTTCAAGCGGGTTCACCAGCGGCAGCCAGGTCTGACGATAAACCACGCCGTCCTGGAAATTGGTTACCACCAGCAATACCAGCAGCGCCGCGAGCACGGGGATCGGTGCTATGCACGCGTAGAGCGCGGGCCACTCCCGGAACGGCCACCCGCGACGGCGCACCGCCGCAGAGAGCGCCATAATCACCCCGCCGCCTGCGGCCATCGCCAGCCCGCTGCCCCAGGCCGCCATGCCCCACGGCAGCGACCGGGCAAACCAGTAAAGCTCCGCCGCCAACGCCAGTAATATCATCCAGAACAGCGCCAGATGCAGCCCCATAGAGATGCGCGGCGCTAAACGGGCGCCGTCGCGCCGCAGCAGCATTAGCGCGGCGGGAAGCGCAATACCCCAGGCCAGATTTGACCAGCCGGCGGCAAACATCTGCTGGTGCGAGAGCTGATAGCCCACCATCACCAGCATCAGCGGCCACAGCAGCCATTTGCTGGCATCCAGCTCCCGCCACGCCAGACGAGCGGCAGCCTGCCGCCAGCCCCAGGCCGACGCCGCCGTCAGCGCCAGCACGCCCGCCAGAACAGGCAGTTCCTGCTTCAACACCAGCCGCGACGCGCCAAATAGCGCCACGAGCCAGAACAGCAGCCCGCCTGCCAGCAGCGCCCAGCTAACCGGCAGAAAGAGGTTCCGCCACAGCCAGGCCGCAGCCAGCCAGCAAAGGCTAAGGATGGCGAAGATAAGCAGCAGGCTCAGCGGCGCAACGCCATTCATCTGCGCCCACAGCGCGCTGCCGAGCGCCAGCACCAGCAGCGCCGTCCCGCTATAGCTCATGCGCCGCTGGTGCTGCTGCACGCCCAGCCAGAGGATGCCCAGCCCCTCCAGCGCCCAGGCCATCGCCGTCCACCGCGCGGAGAGCGCGAGCGGAATCGCAAGCGTGGCAAACCCGCCGCCGATCGCCAGCGCCGCCATCACCAGCGGTCGCCCGATGGACGGATAGCGGCGCAGCGCAAGGAAAGCGAGGGCAAGATAAAATGCGCCGTATCCCAAAGCGCTCAGGGCCGGACCATATTCCCAGTGCCGGGTCATACCGTACTGCATCCCAAAGCCTATCAGCGGCGGGGCAAACAGCAGCACGCCGTCAATAATCTGCTTTCCTTTCTCCTGCGCCCGCAGCGACAGCGCCACGCTCAGCACGCCGAATATCAGCGTATTGGCAATCAGGAACAGCTGGCAGATCCAATAGTCTTCAGGCTGGTACTCACTTAGCCCCCACAGGCCGCCCACGCCAAAGGTAAACAGCAGCCCGAGCAGGTTGAGCTCGCGCCAGTGCTGCCAGATGCTGATGGCGAGAATGCCGATGGAAAGCAGGAGATAGAAGGAAAACAGCGCCACAAAGCTGCCGCCCCCGGTAGATAGCAGCAGCGGCGCAAGATACCCGCCGAGGCTCGCCAGCATGGCAAGGCTCAGCGCTTTCTGCAGCACGGCCAGCCCAACGCTCGCGGCGCAAATCACCACCAGTAGCGCAAAGGCCAGCGTCATCGGCAGCATCTGCCAGAGCCGGAAGGCGCCGAAGACCGTCAGGTAGAGAATGCCCGTCGCCCCGCCCTGTAAGATAAGCGCGTAGATCGGCTGCTTGTGCCGCAGCCGCCACCCAACCGCCAGCAGCACGATGGCAAACAGCGCCGTCGCCACCAGGCGCAGCTCAAGCGGGAACAGGGAGTGTTCAACGGTATAGCGCAGCAGGAAAGAGAGGCCGAGGAAGAGCAGCAGAATGCCAAGCTTCGCCAGGGGATTACCCTGCATAAACCAGCGCGTCAGCGACGTCACTATGCCACCAAAGGCAGAAGGCTGTTTAGCCGCAGGCTCAGGGGCCGGAGCGGGTTTTGCCTCGGCTGTAGGAATGTCGGGACGCCAGGGATCGACAGGCGCGGGCGCGTCCTCAGCCACCGGCGCGGTCACGACAGCCGGAGTGACCGCTTGCACCTGTTCTGTCTCCGGCGCTACCTGAGCTGCACCGCGCTGCTCAAGCACCTCAATGCGCTGGCGTAGCCGGGCGATCTCCTGCTGCGCCGCCGTGCTTCGATTAAACCCGATAACCGCAAGCACGGGCGCAACCAGCAGCGCAAAAACCAGGAATAAACAGCCAAGGATGTAAAGCTCGTCCATGTTTCCACCTTCACCGTAAACGATCTGTTAAGATTGACACAAATCGTTGCATTTGCGCCATCTTAAAAGGGGAAACTTTAGCGCATTAGCTGCCGAGCCAGACCGTCGCGGATACCGCAGGCAGCGCCAGCACGCCATCCTGTATCGTCGCCTTACCCTCTTTGTTCGTCCACGTCGCCACCTTAAGCAGCGGCGAATCATCCAGCACCACTTCGCAGGCCTCGCCCCGGTTGATCGCCACCAGCACGCGCTGCTGGTTATAGACGCGAGCAAACACCACCACGTTATCGTGGGCGTACACCACCTGACAACCGCCGTAGCGCAGGGCGAGACTCTGTTTGCGCAGCTTCGCCAGCCGCTGATACAGGCTGAACAGCACTTTGTCCTGCTTCTCTGGTGCCCACGGGAAGGTTTTGCGGCAGAACGGATCGTTGTTGCCGTCCAGCCCCACTTCGTCTCCGTAGTAAATGCACGGTACGCCCGGCCAGGTGAAGAGCCAGGTGACCGCCAGCGGCAGACGCGCCACATCCTTGCCGAGCAGGGATTTAAAGCGCGCGGTGTCGTGGCTATCGAGCTGGTTAAACATCCGCAGCTGCTGCTGATGCGACAGGCCAGCGCGATAGTTATCCATCCACGCGGCACAGGTTTCGGCGTCGATATGGTTCGGATCGTAGGAGATATCGGTGTTAGCCAGGAATCCCCACAGCGGGAAGGTAAAGCCGCGATAGTTCATCGCCGCATCTTCGGCATCGTTTTGCAGCCACTGGCGCGCGTCGCCAAAGTGTTCGCCAAAGACAAACGCCTCCGGCTGGGCCGCTTTCGCCGAACGCGCGATCCCGGCCACGTGCTGAAGGTTATTTCGCGCCCCGCCCGCTTCACCGAGCATATGCACTACATCCAGACGCCAGCCGTCCATATTCCACGGTGCCTTCAGCCAGTGACGCACGATGCTGTCTTCCCCGCCGTAAATCTCGTTCACCAGTGACGGCGACTGGAAATCCAGCTTCGGCAGGCTCGGGTAGCCCAGCCAGTCCAGCGCGCGGCCCTCCTCGCTAAAGCTGTACCAGTCGCGCTGTGGCGAATCCGGGTTATGACATGCCCCGCCCATCGACTGGTTATGACGGTCAAACCACGCGTGCGAATCTCCGCTGTGGTTGAACACACCGTCCAGAATGAGGCGCATGCCTTCTTTTTGGGTGTTCTTACGCAGGCGCAGCAGCGCCTCGTCACCGCCAAACTGCGCGTCAACGTGACGATAATCTTCGGTATCGTATTTGTGTACGCTCGGGGCTTTAAACACCGGGTTGAGGTACAGCGCCGTCACGCCGAGTTTTTTCAGGTACGGCAGCTTTTCGCTGATGCCGTCGAGATCGCCGCCGTAGAACGTCGAGCCGCCCGCCTGCGCCGTCACCGGTTCATCCCATTTTTTCAGGATGATGTCGTGACCCGCGGCATGATGGTAATAGACCTTGTCCTGGCCGGCGGTGCGTTTTTTGCTGCGCGCAAAGCGGTCCGGGAAAATCTGATAAAAGACCTGATCGTTAACCCACTTCGGGCCGTTATCCGGGTAATCGACGGCGAACTGCTCCAGCCGGGCCGGTGGGAAACGGCTAAACCCCTGCGGGGTAAACCACAGCTGGCGGTTGTTCCATAAAAGCTTAAAGCTATAGCGACGGCGCGGCTGCCCGGTGCGCAAATCGATATTCGCCCGCCACGCCGTAATCCCCGGCTGCGGCTGGCTGCGCAGTTTGTGCATTTTCAGCCCGGTCTCTTCGTTATCAATTTCGGCGCGGAGCGTCACGCGTTCCGGCTGATTTTCACCCGCCAGCCAGAGCGTAATCACAAGGTTGTCTTTGTTTTGCTTAACAAATGGGGCAACCGGAAGGTGCCAGGCGTTTAACATCACGAATCCCCTCTGATGAAATTGACGTCACCTTGCCACAGGGTGGTTAAGGATAGCTCACCATGACGAGATTTATTGGGGGAGGAGGACGGGGGAGGAGGCAAAAATCCCCTCTCCCGCGAGGGAGGGGGGATAAAAATATTACTGTGCTTCTGCCAATTGACGGTCACGGCGGCACTTAAACACCCAGCCGATCAGCAGCAGAACGATCCACGCACAGCCCACGTACAGGGAAATGCGGGTATCCGGATGGTAGCCAATCAGGCCAATGATAAACACCAGGAAGATCAGCCCGACCACGGTCGTCGCCACCCCGCCCGGCACCTTAAACTTCAGCGCTTTCGCCTCATCCGGCGACAGACGGCGGCGGAAGGCAATCTGCGACAGCAGGATCATGATCCACACCCACACGGTCGCGAAGGTCGCCAGGGACGCAATCACCAGGAAGACGTTCTCCGGCATGATGTAGTTCAGGTAAACCGAGAACAGCAGCGCTACGGTCATCACCACCACCGTCACCCACGGCGTGCCGCGGCGTGAAGTTTTGGCGAACACCTTCGGCGCGCTGCCCTGCTCCGCCATGCCGTGCAGCATGCGGCCCACGCCAAAGACGTCACTGTTGATGGCCGAAAGCGACGCGGTCAGCACCACAAAGTTCAGAATGCTGGCAGCAAAGGCAATGCCCATATGCTGGAAGGTCAGGACAAACGGGCTACCGTTAGTGCCCACCTGGTTCCACGGGTAGATGGACATAATCACGAACAGCGTACCCACGTAGAACACCAGAATACGCATCGGCACCGAGTTGATGGCGCGCGGAATGGATTTCTCCGGATCTTTCGCTTCCCCGGCGGTGATGCCGATAATCTCGATGCCGCCGTAGGCGAACATTACCATCTGTAGCGACATCACCATCCCGAGCCAGCCGTTGCTGAAGAAGCCGCCGTTGCTCCAGAGGTTATGGATGCCGGTCGGCTGGCCGCCGTTGCCAATCCCCCAGATGATGATCCCGAAACCCGCCACAATCATGATGATGATGGTCGCGACCTTGAAGAAGGAGAACCAGAACTCCAGCTCGCCGAACACCTTCACGCTCATCAGATTGACGGCGCAAATGAGCAACACCACGCTCAGCACCCAGATCCAGTGCGGCACCGCCGGGAACCAGACGCCCATGTAGATGCCGAATGCGGTTACGTCGGCAATCGCCACAATCAAAATTTCGAAGCAGTAGGTCCAGCCGGTGATAAACCCGGCCAGCGGGCCGAGGTTTTCCTGCGCATAGCGGGAGAAGGAGCTGGCAGACGGGTTGTGAACCGACATCTCACCCAGCGCGCGCATGATGATATACGCCGCCACACCGCCGATGATGTAGGCCAGCAGCACGCTTGGACCGGCCATTTTGATGGCATCTGCCGAGCCATAAAAAAGACCGGTGCCGATAGCAGAGCCCAGCGCCATAAAGCGGATGTGGCGCGTGCTCAATCCACGTTTAAGTTTGTTAGTGCTTTCCATTTAAATCTTGCCATTCAACACGAAAAAAACAAAAAACCACGGGGCCTTAAGCCCCGTGGTTAAACAGTTTGTTGCCGTTGATTAATGAGCGTTCGATGTAACCTGACGCCCTGCAGCACGGTCCCAGATAACCGCCAGAACCAGTGCAACAACGGTAGGCATCAGCCAGGCCAGGCCCTGCTCGGACAGCGGCAGACGCTGTGTCCAGGCTGGCAGAATTTCAGCGAACGCTGATGCTTTAATCCCGTCAAGGATACCAAAAATCAGGCTGATAAACATGGCTGGCGCAATAATTCGTGAGGAGTTATGCCACCACGGACGGGTGAAGCTCAGCACCACCAGCACGATGCACGGCGGATAGATCGCCGTCAGCACCGGAATAGAGACCTGAATCAGGTGGCTCAGACCGAGGTTAGACACCGCCATCGAGAAGATACCGAGGATAAACACCAGGGTACGGTAAGAGAGCGGCAGATACTGCGCAAAGAACTCTGCGCAGGCGCAGGTCAGGCCAACCGCGGTTACCAGACACGCCAGGAAGATCAGCGCCGCCAGCAGCATGCTGCCCGCCCCACCGAAGGTGTGCTGAACGTAAGCGTGCAGGATAGCCGCACCGTTCGCGTTCTGATCAACCAGCATCGCGCTGTCAGAGCCCAGGCGGAACAGCGCCAGATACAGCAGCGTCAGGCCCACACCGGCCATCAGGCCAGCCCAGATGGTATAACGGGTCAGCAAACGCGCTTCGGTCACGCCGCGGGAACGCGCGGCGTTAACGATAACGATACCAAACACCATCGCGCCCAGCGTATCCATCGTCAGGTAGCCGTTCACAAAGCCGTTAGAGAACGCGGCGTTTTTATAGGCATCCATCGCGTCGCTAATCGGGCCGGCTGGCCAGATGATGGCCGCCACGGCCAGCACGATCAGCGCTACAATTTTCAGCGGCGCCAGGAAGTTACCTACCGTGTCCAGCAGCTTACCCGGATAGAGGGAAACCAGAATCACGATGGCGAAATAAATCAGGCTGTAGATGAACAGCGGCATCGCGCCGTCGCCGGTCAGCGGGGCGATGCCCACTTCGAAGGAAACAGTCGCGGTACGCGGAGTGGCAAACAGCGGACCAACGGCCAGATAGCAGACGGTAGCCAGCAGAACGCCAGCCACTTTGCCAATCGGGGTGCTAAGGCTATCCACGCCGCCACCGACTTTCGCCAGTGCGATAACGGTCAGTACCGGCAGGCCCACGGCAGTAATCAGGAAACCGAACGCGGCTGTCCAGACGTGTTCACCCGCCTGTAAGCCAACCATTGGAGGGAAAATGATGTTGCCTGCGCCAACGAACAGCGCAAATGTCATAAAGCCCAGCGCGATGATGTCACGCGATTTTAAGTGATGGGTCATAAAACCTTACTGCCTGTGGATGTGGTGTTGAAAACATTGAGATTTTCGCTGTCCCTGACGGGACGATACAGCCGAAAATTTGCTCAATTTTAGCGGGAAATGCTCCCGTCCTGGCGTGGAGAAGAATAGTTTTTCGATTTACCACGCAAATACAGTCGGTCTGACAGTATCTGGGGGGCAATTTAAACGCTTATAACGTTTAAAGGCAAGGAGGGATCGCAAAACCAGAACAATATGCCAGTATGAAAACGCGCACCAGAACAATGCGCTAATTATAGGAAAAACCCATGGCTAATCATGCGAACAAAAAACAGCCAGCCGTATAAAATTCACACGCGTTTCGCTTGACTGCAAAGCAAACGGGCCAGCGATGGCTGACCCATGGAAAGGTAAAATGACACGCCTGCCGTCAGGCGCTCTTTTTGGCAATTAATCGTTCCGGGATAACGAAACTAAAGCGGGTTCCCTTACCCAGGGTACTCTGGATATCAAGACGGCTTTCATGGTGATTCACCGCGTGTTTCACAATCGCCAGCCCCAAGCCGCTTCCGCCCGTCTGCCGCGATCGCGCTTTATCCACCCGGTAGAAGCGCTCGGTCAGGCGCGGAATATGCTCCGGGGCGATCCCCGGCCCGTTATCCTCAACGCTAAACTCGGCGCCTGCCGGCGTATGCTGCCAGCGCACCACGATATCCGTTCCTTCCGGCGTATGGTTTACCGCGTTGTACACCAGGTTGGAGATGGCGCTACGCAGTTCATCCTCGCTGCCCAGCACCTTCAGCGTGTTGTCGACGTCAAAGGTCAGCTGATGTTTTTTATGGCTTAACGTCTGCGCTTCACGCTCGACGACGCGCAGCATCATTGGCACATCAATGGTGTCATTCAGCGCAAGAGAAGGCGCCGCTTCAATCTTTGACAGCGTCAGCAGCTGCTTCACCAGCCCTTCCATACGGTGCGTTTGCTCGCGCATCGTATGCAGCGCTTTTTCACGCGGCGCGCCTTCCAGGGTTTGCTCCTGCATCATCTCCAGGTAGCCCTGCAGCACGGTCAACGGGGTTCGCAGCTCATGGCTGACGTTGGCGAAGAAGTTACGACGCGCCCCTTCCAGCTGATGCATCTGGGTCACGTCGCGCGCCACCATCAGCCACTGGCGATCGCTGTAGGGCATCACGCGGATTTCCAGATGGCGACCGTTATTCAGCTTCAGATTGTGGGGACGGGTGAAATCACGCTTTTTCAGATACAGCGTGAACTCGGGATAACGCAGAAGGTTAAGGATGTTCTGACCATTGTCGTCCGGCCAGCGCAGGCCCAGCAGCTGTTGCGCAAGCCCGTTACACCAGAAAATAGTTCCTTCTTCTGTCGTCAGGATCACCGCATCCGGCAGCGACTCTGCGCCGCTGCGAAAGCGTTTGATCAGGCTTCCCAGCTCGCGGCGACGCTTTTTATTACGCATCTGCATCTGGTGCAGGCCGTACAGCAGCGGCTCCCAGCTGCCGCTTCCCGGCGGCGGGGTCATACTGCGGTCCACCCACAGCCACCAGGAGAGACGCAGCAGGTTCCAGAAATGCCAGGCTAAGAGCCCGGTGACCGCCACCAGCAGAAACCACGGCAGATGTCCAAGTAAGGCCCCCAGAAGAAGGGCCGGAATACAGCATAAGATCAGTTCAAAGACGAGCCTTTTCCATGACAGACGTTCCAGCACGCGTCACACTCCTGTCATTATTCAGAAACGGGTCGAGAAACGATAACCCGTACCGCGGACCGTCTGTACCATGCGATCGTGACCGCTCAGTTCCAGCGCTTTTCGCAGGCGGCGAATATGTACGTCAACCGTCCGGTCTTCGACATACACGTTAGTTCCCCAGACGTTATTCAGCAACTGCTCGCGGCTGTAAACGCGTTCCGGATGGGTCATAAAGAAGTGCAGGAGTTTAAATTCGGTAGGCCCCATGTCGAGGGGATTTTCGCCGGTCATCACGCGGTGTGACGTTGGGTCAAGGCTGAGGCCCTGCATCTCGATCACCTCTTCGACCGCCATCGGGGAAATACGGCGCATGACGGCCTTAATGCGGGCAACCAGCTCTTTCGGGGAGAAAGGCTTGGTAATGTAATCGTCCGCGCCGGTCTCCAGACCGCGCACGCGATCCTCTTCCTCTCCGCGCGCCGTGAGCATCACCACCGGGATGTCGCGGGTCAGCGCTTCACGCTTCAGATGTTTGATAAACTGCAGTCCGGAGCCGCCGGGCAACATCCAGTCAAGCAGAATCAGATCGGGCCAGGGTTCATTCAGCTGGTTCACCGCGCTGTCATAATCTTCCGCTTCAACCGGCTGGAAGCCATTTTGTTCGAGCACGAAGCACACCATTTCACGAATTGGAGCTTCATCTTCTACGACCAGAATACGTCTCGCCATACTTTGCCCTGTCTTATCTTATTTAAGTTACAAGTTTGTAATGCGGCGCCATTATGCGTCAGATTTATGACAGATTTATGAAAAACAGTACCACTATAAATGGCAAACTGTTGTTTTATTACAGCGGTTATTTTCCCTTCTCTGAACGTTTATAATCCTGCTTTCTCTTTTTTGCCACGGATCAGCTATGCGCATACTTCACACCTCGGACTGGCATCTGGGTCAAAATTTTTACAGCAAAAGCCGTGCGGCTGAACATGAAGCGTTCCTGAACTGGCTGCTGGAAACGGCCCGGACGCATGAGGTGGACGCGATTATCGTGGCGGGAGATATTTTTGATACCGGCTCGCCGCCGAGCTATGCGCGTGAGCTGTACAACCGCTTCGTGGTGAATCTGCAGCAAACCGGCTGTCATCTGGTGATTGTCGCCGGCAACCATGATTCCGTCGCGACGCTTAACGAATCCCGCGACATCCTGGCGTTTCTCAATACCACCGTCGTCGCCAGCGCAGGGCACGCCCCGCAGATCCTGAAAAAACGCGACGGGTCGCCGGGCGCGGTACTGTGTCCGATTCCCTTTTTACGTCCGCGCGACATCGTGCAAAGCCAGGCGGGACTGTCGGGCGCGGAAAAGCAGCGGCATTTATTGCAGGCCATCACCGACTACTATCACCAGCAGCACGCGGAAGCCTGTGCCCTGCGCGGTGAACAGGCCATTCCGGTCATTGCCACCGGGCACCTCACCACCGTCGGGGCCAGCAAAAGTGACGCGGTCCGCGAGATCTATATCGGTACGCTGGACGCCTTTCCGGCGCAAAACTTCCCGCCCGCGGACTACATCGCGCTCGGGCACATTCACCGCGCCCAGGTCATCGGCGGCTGCGAGCATATCCGCTACTGTGGCTCCCCTATTTCGCTCAGCTTCGATGAAACCGGAAAAGCCAAATCCGTGCATCTGGTGAGCTTTGATGAGGGCAAACTCAGCGCCGTCGAGACGCTGGAAGTGCCGGTCACCCAGCCGCTGGCGGTGCTGAAGGGCGATCTGGCTGCCATCACCGCCCAGCTTGAGCAGTGGCGCGGCGCTGAGCTTAACCCGCCCGTCTGGCTGGATATTGAAATCACCACAGATGACTACCTGCACGATATGCAGCGGAAAATTCAGGCGCTGACCGAAGAGTTGCCGGTTGAGGTGCTGCTGGTGCGCCGCAGCCGCGAGCAGCGCGAGAAAATTCTGCTCGGCGCCCAGCGCGAAACGCTTAGCGAATTGCGCGTAGAAGAGGTATTCGAGCGCCGACTGTCGCAGGAAGAGCTCGATGATGCGAGGCGCGTCAGGCTCAACGAGCTGTTCAGCCATACTCTGCACGCCCTCAATGACGAGGAAGAAAACGCATGAAAATTCTGAGCCTGCGCCTGAAAAATCTCAACTCCCTCAAGGGCGAGTGGAAAATTGACTTCACCACGGAGCCTTTTGCCAGCAACGGCCTGTTTGCCATCACTGGCGCAACCGGCGCAGGTAAAACCACCCTGCTCGATGCCATCTGCCTGGCGCTCTACCACGAAACCCCGCGCCTGAATAAGGTCTCTCAGGCGCAAAACGATCTGATGACGCGCGATACCGCCGAGTGCCTGGCGGAAGTGGAGTTTGAGGTGAAAGGCGTTGCCTATCGCGCATTCTGGAGCCAGAACCGGGCGCGCAACCAGCCGGACGGGAATTTGCAGGCACCGCGCGTGGAGCTGGCCCGCTGCGAGGATGGCAAGATTCTGGCCGATAAGGTGTCGGATAAACTGGAGCAAACCGCGGCGCTCACCGGGCTGGACTACGGCCGTTTTACCCGCTCAATGCTGCTCTCGCAGGGGCAATTTGCCGCCTTCCTGAATGCCAAACCTGCCGACCGCGCAGAACTGCTGGAAGAACTCACCGGCACCGAAATCTACGGTCAGATTTCCGCCATGGTGTTTGAGAAACACAAAGCCGCCCGCAGCGAGCTTGAAAAGTGCGAGGCGCAGGCGGCGGGCGTCGTGCTGCTCAGTGAAGAACAACAGCAGCAGTTGCAGCAAAGTTTGCAGGCACTTACTGACGAAGAGAAAACCCTGCTGGAACAGCAGCAAAACCAACAGAAACATTTTCAATGGATTACGCGTCATGACGAGCTCGTGCGGGAGCAGCAGCGCGTTACCGCCCTGCAGCAGCAGGCGCAACAGGCGCAGGCGAACGCGGCGCCGGAACTGGCAAAACTCCAGCTTGCCCAGCCCGCCGCCCAGCTTCGTCCGCTCTGGGAGCATCAGCAGGAGCAAACCGCACGTCTGACGCAAACCCAGCAGCGAATTAACGAAGTAAATACTCGCTTACAGACCAAAACTGCACTGCGCGCGCGGATCCGCAATACCGCCCTGCGTACCCATGAGCGGCTACAGGCCGAACTGACGGCGCTGGGACAGTGGCTGGCGGAGAATGAGCGTTATCGCCTGCTGGGCCAGGAAATTGCCGGCTGGCGCGCCCAGTTCTCACAGCTAAACCGTGACAAAAGTCAGCTCGTCGCGCTTGCTGCGCGGATGACTGAGCTACGTCAGAAGCTGGCTGAGATGCCGGAAAATACGCTGACGCTGACGGCGGATGAGGTCTGCGCGGCCATGGAGCAGCAGTCCCGGTCCCGCACGCTGCGCCAGCAGCTGACGTCGCTGCATGCCCGCTATCAGCCGCTGCAAAAGCGCCTGAGCCAGAATGGTGAAAGCGTGCAGAAAGCCCAGGCGGAGCAGAGCAAGCTCAATGAAACCCTGGCGCTGCGCCGCCAGCAGTACAAAGAGAAACACCAGCACTATCTGGACCTGAAAGCCCTTTGCGAACGTGAAGCGACGATTAAAAATCTGGAAAGCTATCGCTCACGGCTTGAGGCAGGCAAACCCTGCCCGCTGTGCGGCTCCCACGAGCATCCTGCCGTGGAGACCTACCGGTCGCTTGAGCTGACGGATAACCAGCGTCGCCGTGATGTACTCGAAAAAGAGGTCGCCGCGCTTAAGGAGGAAGGCCTGCTGGTGCTGGGACAGGTTAATGCTCTGGCTCAACAGATCCAGCGTGAGACAGACGAAGCGCAGACGCTTTCTCAGGAAGAGCAAGCACTCACTAAAGCGTGGCTGGAGGCGTGCGCGTCTTTGAATATCGCATTGAATATTCAGGAGGATATCGCGCCATGGATGAACGAGCAGGAACACTACGAGCGCCAGCTTTACCAGCTCAGCCAGCGTCTGAACCTGCAAAACCAGCTGAACGAGCAGGAAGCGCAGGAACGCCAGTATCAGCAGCAGCGCACGGCAACGCGCCAGGCGCTGGAACATACTCTGCTCGCGCTCTCGCTTAGCGTTCCCGAAGAGGGCAATGAAGCCGACTGGCTGCACGTCCGCGAAGCGGAATTTGCCCACTGGCAGGAGAAGCAAACGCAGCACGGCGTGCTTCAGGAACGCGTGAGCGCGCTGAAGCCGCTGCTCGACACGCTTCCGGCAACACACGGTGAAGAGGCTGAACCGGCCATTCCTGATGACTGGCGCGACATCCACAATGAATGCGTGTCGCTGCAAAGCCAGCTCGCCGCCCTGCAGCAGCAGGAGGCGCTGGAGCGCGAGCGCCTGCAGCAATCGCAGACGCAGTTCACCGCGGCGCTCTCCGCAAGCTGTTTTGCCGATCGGGACGCGTTCCTTGCCGCGCTGCTGGATGACGATACTATTCGCCGCCTCGAACAGTTGAAACAGTCGCTGGAAAACCAGATACAGCAGGCCGCGGCCCTTTCCGGCCAGGCTAATCAGCAGCTGCAGGCGCACCTTGCGCTGCGCCCGGAAGAACTTGACGCGGATGCGTCTACCCTGCAAAGCCAGCTGCAGCAGCTGGCGCAACGGCTTCGTGAGAACACCACGCATCAGGGCGAGATCCGCCAGCAGCTTAAGCAGGACAGCGATAACCGCCAGCATCAGCAGGCGTTAATGCTGCAAATTGAAGAGGCCGCGCGCCAGGCCGACGACTGGGGCTATCTCAACGCGCTGATCGGCTCCAGCTCCGGCGACAAATTCCGCAAGTTCGCTCAGGGGCTGACGCTGGATAATCTGGTCTGGCTCGCAAACCAGCAGCTTAACCGCCTGCACGGCCGTTATCTCCTACAGCGTAAGGCCAGCGAGGCGCTGGAGCTGGAAGTGGTCGACACCTGGCAGGCCGATGCGGTGCGTGATACGCGCACGCTCTCCGGCGGCGAGAGCTTCCTGGTCAGCCTTGCGCTGGCGTTAGCGCTTTCTGACCTGGTCAGTCACAAAACGCGGATTGATTCCCTGTTCCTGGATGAGGGATTCGGCACGCTCGACAGTGAAACGCTGGATACCGCGCTGGATGCGCTCGACGCGCTGAACGCCACCGGGAAAACCATCGGGGTGATTAGCCACGTCGAGGCGATGAAAGAGCGCATTCCGGTGCAGATCAAGGTGAAGAAGATCAACGGACTGGGGTATAGCAGGCTGGACAGGGAGTTTGCGGTGGGGTGAGTGTTGGGTCGATTCGGTCTGGTGCCCTCTCCCTGGCCCTCTAAACATCAAAAACGGCAACGCAAGTTGCCGTTTTGCGTTTATTGCGGCCATAACCACGCCGCGCCGCGCACGCCGCTGGAGTCGCCGTGGACGGCTTTGCGGATCGGGGTTTCGCACTCGCCGCCGAAGACCCACTGTTTCACCAGATTTGGTACCGTGGCGTACAGCCGGTCAACGTTGCTCATGCCACCGCCGAGCACAATCACGTCCGGATCGAGAATGTTCACTACGTGCGCCAGCGATTTCGCCAGACGCATTTCGTAGCGGCTGAGCGCCAGTTCGGCCACCGGATCCTGTTCTTCCACCAAACGCATAATCTCGTTCCCCTTGAGGGGCTGGCCGCTCAGGCGGTGGTAGTCGGTCGCAAAACCGGTGCCGGAGATAAAGGTCTCGATACAGCCCTGCTTGCCGCAGTAGCACGGCACCTCGGCGCGGTATTTGAGTTCATCTTCATCCATCCACGGCAGCGGGTTGTGCCCCCACTCACCCGCCGTGCCGTTGCCGCCGATATGTGAACGTCCGCCAAAGGCCACGCCCGCGCCGCAGCCGGTACCGATAATCACCGCAAACACGGTCTGCGCTCCTGCGGCTGCACCATCAACGGCCTCTGAGACCGCCAGGCAGTTAGCGTCATTCGCCAGGCGCACTTCCCGGTTCAGACGCTGGCTCAAATCCTTATCAAACGGCTGACCGTTGAGCCAGGTAGAGTTGGCGTTTTTCACCACACCCGTATAAGGCGAAATGGAGCCGGGGATTCCCATCCCGACCGTGCCCCTCTCGCCCGTCGCCTGCTCGGCCATATCAACCAGCCGGGCAATCGTCTCGATCGTCTGGTGATAATCATCGCGCGGCGTCGGCAGACGGTGGCGGAACAGCTGTTCCCCCTGCTCGCTTAATGCGATGACTTCTGTTTTGGTGCCGCCCAAATCAATCCCAATACGCACAAGACTCTCCTCATTATTTTGATTATCAACAGAGTAGAAGCACGCTTCCCGATTAGCAATGCAAGCGATGCGACAATTCGTTATCATGCCCGCTGATTTAACGACAAGGCCGTGGAAATTATCATGCTGTGGTTCAAAAATTTGATGGTTTACCGTCTCAGCCGCGACGTTTCGCTGCGCGCAGAAGAGATGGAAAAACAGTTAGCCGCTTATAGCTTTTCCCCTTGCGGTAGCCAGGATATGGCGAAAACCGGTTGGGTTCCGCCAATGGGTTCACAAAGCGATGCACTGACCCACGCCAGCAGCACGGGTCAAATCATCGTCTGCGCCCGCAAAGAAGAGAAAATTCTGCCCACGCCGGTGGTTAAGCAGGCGCTTGAAGCAAAAATTTTCAAGCTGGAAGCCGAGCAGGGCCGCAAGCTGAAAAAAACCGAAAAAGATTCGCTGAAAGATGAAGTGCTGCACTCTCTGCTGCCGCGCGCCTTCAGCCGCTTCAGCCAGACGATGATGTGGATCGATACCGTTAACGGGCTGATCATGGTGGACTGCGCCAGCGCCAAAAAAGCGGAAGATACGCTGGCCCTGCTGCGTAAAAGCATCGGCTCTTTACCGGTCGTACCGCTGGCGCTGGAAACCCCGATTGAGCTGACCCTGACCGAGTGGGTCCGCAGCGGTACCGCGGCGCAAGGTTTCCAGATCCTGGACGAAGCCGAGCTGAAAGCCCTGCTGGAAGATGGCGGCGTGATCCGCGCGAAAAAGCAGGATCTGGTGAGCGACGAGATCGCCGTACACATTGAAGCGGGCAAAGTGGTCACCAAACTGGCGCTCGACTGGCAGCAGCGCATTCAGTTCGTGATGTGCGACGACGGTTCCGTGAAGCGTCTGAAGTTCTGCGACGAGCTGCGCGATCAAAACGAAGATATCGACCGGGAAGATTACGCCCAGCGCTTTGACGCGGACTTTATCCTGATGACCGGCGAACTGGCCGCGTTAATTCAGAATCTGGTGGAAGGTCTCGGCGGCGAAGCGCAGAGATAATTTCCCCTCACCCTGATCCTCTCCCCAAAGGGGAGAGGAAAGACGATTATTTCAGGTAGCGGCACAGATAAGAGGTCGGTTCAGCGACCTGCAAATGAAATTCGCTGTGGCCAGGGACGTTGAAAACTTGTCCGGCAGCGTAAACTTTCCATTCCGTTTCACCCGGCAGTAAGACGTTCAGCGCGCCGCTGACCACCGTCATCTCTTCCGCTTCCGCCGTGCCAAAGGTGTATTCCCCTTCAGCCATAACGCCCACACTGGCGCGGCCAGTGCTGCTGCTGGTAAAACCGATGGATTTCACTTTACCGGAAAAGTATTCGTTACTTTGAAGCATGAACTGGCCCTTATATTCAGAGATAAAAATTCACTATAGGGGCCATGCTCATCACCTGTCACGCAAAATCATTACGTCAGAAGTTCTGAGGCCAGGCGAGCCATTAGAACGTTGGATAACAGCACCGGCACGTCCAGCGCCTTTTGCAGTAAATCCCGGTGATGCTGGTGAAAACCAAGACAGTCCAGAATCAATACATCCGCCCCTCTCTCCAGCAGCTCCTTCCCGGCAGCAATGAGTTTAGCCTCGCTGTCCCAGAAGGGGTTTGCCAGCGCATACAGGGGCGTTTTTTCGAGCACGTGCCACTTTGCTTCCTGGTTGTCCATAAGCTCCTCGATGGGCACAATGACCCCCACCTGATGCCCGTCAACAATGGAGGCTACCAGCGGAGGAATAATGCGCATCGGCTCAAGCAAAATCGCATTGCGCGCGATGAGCCCCTTAATGGGGGCGGTGCTCATCAGCAAAATTACGTCATATTGCTGATTATCGAGTACTTCTATTACTGCCTGCAGCGAACGCTCTATTTTCTGCCGAGAAACATGCGCCAGTTTACCGTCGCTTAATAACGTCGCCAGGGGATCCTCCCCCGCCTCTACAGCGTAGTCTTCCATGACCTCTTCCCGGCTCATCTTACCCAGCAGGCTGAGATGCGTGATCTGTTGTTCAGATACATGCTCGGTTAAGAGCGGTAACACTTCGCTTACAGGGACCACACCAATGGTGAGGATCGCCAACGTTGCCTTCATCTTCTTCGCCTTCCATCACTACAAATACGTATACACAGGTACAGGCTCTCTACGCTGTACAGTTCGTTTTTTCAACAAAACAGCACCAAGCGTAGCAGGCGATCTCTGCCCTGAAATGTAAAGATCGCCTGCCGGTAACGGAGCTACCTGTAATAATTAAATATTAACTCCTGCTTAACATTTACGATGAGTAAAAAGTGTGATTCAGGCACGGTATTGGAGCGTTTAGGAAAACATTCACGACTTTTCGGGATCTTCGTAGCGCCGTTTGGCATCCAGCGCTTCCTGTTCAGTCTCATGTTCACTGATCAGCGAGTCCGGTTTGGGGTGATCGGCACGCAGCTGGTACCAGGTGACGGTCTGGTCGCCATTGCCTTTTTCAACGGTAACAATACGTGCTTCGCGCGGATAGGGAGGTCTGGTTGGCATAGCTCATCCTTTTTTTATGTCTGAGCTATCAGTATAGACGGCGGTTAGCTGGCACACGCCAGACGCAGGGCGGTAATAATCTGAATTACCACATCTTCCGGGGCCGCAGAGGCATCCACGACATGGTGTGCCGCTTCACGGTAGAGGGCATCACGCTCGGCCAGCACTTCGCTCACCTCTTCGCTGAGCGGTCGTGACGTCAGCGCCGGGCGTTGTCCCTCTTCAGGAAATGCTTCAAGTCGCCCTACCAGAGCCGCCACCGGCGCGCAGAGATAGATCACAATGCCTTTTTCGCGCATAAAGTGACGATTACATTCGGCCAGAACAATACCGCCTCCCGTCGCAATGACGGCTGACGGCGTGGTGACCGCTTTCAGCGCGGCCGTTTCGCGGGCGCGAAAGCTTTCCCATCCCTCTTGCTCCACGATGTCTGCGATGGTTTTGCCGGCCTCGGTCTGCAGCCAGTGGTCGGTATCAACAAACTGACGATGACATGCGCGTGCCAGTTCCACGCCAACGGTGGTTTTCCCACAGCCGCGGGGGCCAACTAAAAAGATGGGTTGGGTCATAGCCAGGTGTTCCCCTTGATGCCGAATGGCTGAAGAGTGTAAAGAAATAATTGCAGAAGATGTGTCGAATACTTTACTGCAAAGCGGTACGGGATGACAACCCTGTGGAGGCCACACTGTACCACATATTGACAATAATTATCATTACGCCGTACGGCGCTTCACTTCCAGCAGCCATTTATCCAGTTCGGCAGCAAACTGCTGGCGATCGCGCTGGGACAGGCTGTCCGGTCCACCGGTCTGCACGCCGCTGGCCCGCATCGTATCCATAAAATCACGCATAGTGAGTTTTTCCCGGATGGTTGAAGGCGAATAACGCTCGCCGCGAGGATTGAGCGCCGCCGCCCCTTTCTCCAGCACTTCCGCCGCCAGCGGAATATCGGCGGTGATGACCAGATCTTCCGCGCTGCACAGACGAACAATTTCATTATCTGCCACGTCGAACCCGGCCGGCACGCGGAGGGAGCGAATGAACCGCGAAGGCGGGACGCGAATATTCTGGTTCGCTACCAGCGTCAGCGGCATCTGAACGCGCTCGGCGGCGCGGAATAAAATCTCTTTAATCACATTCGGACACGCGTCCGCATCAACCCAAATCGCCATGTTGTCTCCCCATAATGACTCTGCCGACTATTGTCGCCTGCATTTCGTTGTTAAGCTATCAATCAGAGAAAACAACGCATAATGACGGAGAATCATGATGGACAAGAAAATCGGGTTTATCGGCTGCGGTAACATGGGCAAAGCCATCCTGGGCGGCCTGATCGCCAGCGGGCAGGTTCTGCCGGGTCAGATTTGGGTTTATACGCCGTCACCGGATAACGTCGCCGCGTTGCGCGATCAATACGGGATCAACGCCGCCGAAAGCGCGCAGGAGGTGGCCCAGGTTGCCGATATCGTCTTTGGTGCCGTTAAGCCGAACATCATGATCAAAGTGTTAAGCGACATCACCTCCAGCCTGAATAAAGAGACGCTGGTCGTGTCGATTGCCGCAGGCGTGACGCTCGATCAGCTGGCGCGCGCGCTGGGCCACGATCGTAAAATCGTCCGCGCGATGCCGAATACCCCCTCACTGGTCAACGCCGGTATGACCTCCGTCACCCCTAACGCGCTGGTGACTTCAGAAGAGGTGGCGGACGTGCTAAACATTTTCCGCTGCTTCGGCGAGGCGGAAGTGATTGCAGAATCCATGATCCATCCAGTGGTCGGCGTGAGTGGTTCAGCCCCCGCGTACGTTTTCATGTTTTTAGAAGCGATGGCGGACGCCGCCGTGCTTGGCGGTATGCCGCGCGCGCAGGCGTATAAATTCGCCGCGCAGGCTGTGATGGGCTCCGCCAAAATGGTGCTGGAGACCGGTAAACACCCGGGTGAACTGAAGGATATGGTCTGCTCCCCGGCCGGTACCACCATCGAAGCGGTGCGGGTGCTGGAAGAACGCGGGTTCCGTTCTGCGGTTATCGAAGCGATGGCAAAATGCATGGAAAAATCAGAGAAGCTGAGTAAATCCTGATGTCTGGCCGGGCGTCAGGCGGCCACTTCGGTGCGGCCGCGCCCGGCATTTTTCGCCTTATACAGCGCCACATCTGCCGCCTTCAGCCATTCCCGATAGTGCACAAACTGCGGCCCCCAGGGGGCCACGCCCACGCTGATGCGCAGAGGCTCCTTCGGCGCGCAGGGTAACGACAGCGTTTCCAGCCGCGCGTGAACCCGCGACATGACGGCGATGGCGCTTTCAGCGGCCGTCTGGGACATAATCACCGCGAACTCATCCCCGCCAAACCGGCCTATCGCATCGCCTGACCGTACCGACATCTGAAGCTGGCGGGTAATGGCCACGATGGCCTTGTCGCCTGCGTCGTGCCCCCAGGTATCGTTGATGTTTTTAAAGTGGTCGATATCAATCAGCAATATCGTGGCGGTGCAGTGGCTCCGGCGACAGTGCTCAAATTCATTGCGCAGCAGCATTTCCCAATGTCGGCGGTTAAAGACCCCGGTCATACCGTCACGGGTGCTCATCATTTCCAGCCGCCGCTTATGTTCCGCCAGCCTGACGGCCGTTCGATGGCTAAGCCAGGCAAACAGCATGGGATAAAGCATAAGGACAGGAAGCGTTAAGCCCCACTCCAGCGCCCCGGGATTAAAGGGCTGCGATCTGCCAGCAAGCGGTAACGTAAGCAGCGCAGTAAGCAGGGTGAGCACGATCCCCGCGATAAAAAGGCGGCAGCCGCCAGAGCCCATCATATTCATCCCCACCATCATCACCAGCGCCGCTGTGGGTAATACATACATCCCCATCACGCCGATCCAGACCCCGGCGATAACGGCATCCATCTTGAGGTTAAAAATTTCCTGCTGATGAGGTGAAGCGGCGCGGCAGGATAACTGCCAGGCAAAGTGCGGCCAGATGAATGCCCACCCCACCAGCAACAACCACCAGCCGCCGGGTAAAAAATGGCTGACCAGAATTTCCGCCACCGGGACAAACATCGCCGCCAGCCCGACAACGCGCGCCAGCCGGGCTCGCCTGGCAAACTGGATGCCGGTACGGTGAGGGTCATCCTGAGAAAGGGTTAAACTCCACTCTTCCCGAATGCGCTTTTTGTAGTAATAAATGTCATCATTCATCATTTTTGGGAATATTCTGAAACATTTTCCCAAATTATAGAGAGGGGATCTGCGGGGAAAGTATGAAATTTCGGGTGAGCCGCCGGAGCCGCTCACCCGTTAGAACTACACTTTTTTCTTCAGGCAGGCACTCATGAACTTGCTGCGATCGTCGCCCTTGAGGGACTGTTCGGTTGCTTTCGCATTACACTCGCGCATTTTTTGCTGCTGCGGCGTCAGGCTTTTTTCGCCGGGTTTCGCGGCGCCGTTTTTCAGGCAGTCGCTCATGTAGGTTTTACGTGCATCCCCCTTCAGACTCTGGGACGTCGCCTGTTGATTACAGGTGGTCATGCGTTGCTGTTGCGGCGTTAATGTTTTTTCTTCCGCGTTCGCCGAGGAGATCAGGAACAGGCCGGAGAGCAGAGTAACCAGTAATGTTGTTTTCATTGCACCATCCTTTTGTGAACATTCCCTGTAAGTCTGGTTCGTGACAGGAAAAAAACCACCCGGCAGATGTGATTTCGGCCGGGAATTTATCATTTCAGTTCCAGCGCGCAGAAATTGACGGTATCAGCATAACTGGCAGGGGTAATTAACAGGGAATGTAACGCGCTAAAAAGCGCGCTCTGTTTCAATTTATTTTCTTCATGTACAAATACAAAAATAAAACAGAGCGACTCCAGGCATCCTGCATGACAATCCTATGACATGTCAGTAACGGCTTAACTGCGCGGATGCCTCAACAGCTTCTTTACGTATTGCTGCAGCAACTCGGCATCCTCTGGCGGAACCTGCGTATCGGGCCGCGCCTTATCCAGCGCTCCTTCAATGCTTTCAATTAACGCCTGCTGATCCGATGTTGCCATCTGCCGCAGCAGCGCGGTGACAACTATTTCCAGCGCTTCGACCTGGGCGACCAGCTCTTTCGACTCCTCTTCCTTTTGTGCAAGCTTAACCAGCAACTCAGCAATGAGATTTTTCATCGTGCTATTTCCTTATGGGATTTCCTCTGAAATTAACACCAGGAATGAAATATGCAAAGCGGAGAAAAGTATTATCTTATGCAAAAGTGACATTGCCGCCAAATTAGCGCAGCGATCTTTTCAGCGAAACGTTTTCCTATAAAAAAACGCCGCATTTTGTTATATAAAAATGCGGCTACCATAAGAATATATAATACATCTGCGAAAAGGTTATTTCGCTGATTTCGCTTCCGCTATTTGTCTGCGGCGACGCAGGGCAATAGCCAGCTGGATAATATTGATTAAAACGACAATCGCCGTCGCGGCAAATACCCAGCGAAAACCCGCCATTGCAGATACGGACGCACCAATAAGCGGACCGGCGACGTTGCCTAAATACATAAACGACTGGTTATAGCCAAAAATACGCCCCGTGACCTGGTCGCTGGAATATTTGACCAGCAATGTCTGTACGGCGGGCAACATAGCGCCATCCGCAAAGCCGAGTAAAAACCGCAGCACGCCCAGCTGAAGCGGAGAGGTAACAAACGACATGGCGAAAAAGAGCACCACCGCAAAAATCAGCGTCGCCATCAGGATGCGCGCCGTGCCGATCCTGTCGCCCAGTTTTCCCAGACGCGGGGCAGAGATCAGCGCGGAGACGCCCGGCACGGCGGCAATCATGCCGCTGAGAAAGGCGATATTGTTGCTGTCCGGCTCCATCGACTTGATAAACAGCGCCAGAATCGGGCCGACCGAACCGTTGCAGAGCTGGATCACCATGGTGGTGACAAACAGGCTAATTACGAGTCCCGGGTATGGCAGCGAGGCGAAGACGGCCTTGCCGCTCAGGCGCTCAGATTTACTGATAACGGGGCGGCCCCCCTCTTTGATAAGAAAGAGCGTAACCAGAAAGCTGATCACCAGCAGGATTGCGGTGATGATGAATACCGCGCGCAGACCGACATGGTCAGCCAAAAAGCCTCCCAGCAGCGGGCCGCCGATAACGCCGCTGATCTGGGCGGTGGAGAGCGTACTCAGCGCCCAGCCGCTGCGCTCGCGCGGCACCTGAGAGGCAACCAGCGCCATGGCGTTGGGAATATACCCGGACGTCAGCCCCATCACCGCCCGCAGGAAAAACAGCTGCCAGACGTTGGTGGCGAAGGCCTGGAGCAGAATAGCAATCGCCATCCCGAGGGAGGCGCGCAGCAGCATCAGCTTGCGCCCTTTCCGATCCGCCAGGCTGCCCCACATCGGTGACACAATGGCGGAGACCAGAAACGTGACGCTGAACGTCAGCCCGGACCACATGGACAGCGCTTCGTGGGAGCTGACCCCCAGCTGTGACACGTACAGCGGCAGGAACGGCAGGATCTGGCTGATGGCAAGCCCGGTGAAGAAGCAGCCGAACCAGACCGAGATGAGATTAACTTTCCAGGATTCCATACAGAAATAGTCTTCATTTTTAGGCGAATTCGCCGTCAGATTAGCAAGTTACGCGCCTTAACGTCGCACCAGAGATGCGGCCTCGCTGACTTTGGTGTTTTATCTTCCCAGTCATCATATTTGTGAAATAAGTCACAATTCATCCATTTTCTGGCGGAAGATTATGCTTCAGCGGCAGAGACCAAAGCCGCGCATTCCCAGATGAAAATGGCTGGCGTGCGCCGCGTTATATTCCGGCCCAAGACCGTTTCCGTAGTAACCGCAGCTTGCCGCCAGCAGAGCCTTCAGCCAGGGCTGCGTTTTTGCCGATTTCCAGCCGTTAAGTACCGTAACGCGCTCTCCGTTCGCCAGCCGAAAAGCGGCGATATCCAGCGCCTCTGCCGTGGCATGCTCGCTGCGCCGGGCATCGGGCCGGTGGTAGATATTGCGGCAGGCAAAGCTGCCGAGGTGCTCAATGCGCGTCAGTTCACTGCCGGTAAAGCGTTTAGTCAGGGGCCGGGCCTGCTGGCTGACAAACAGGGCTGAGCTGAGCGCCAGCGGACAGCTGGCAAGAAAACTGCCGTTCAGGCTCACCGGGCCAAAGTTACGCACGCGCACGACGTTGTTCAGCGGGCATTCCCCGCCGCTGTCAGCGACCGCCTGGGTGCGGATTAGGTTTTTTTGATTAGCCTGCGCTAACAGACTCGCGCAGGCTTCGGGCGTTAAGCGTCGCAGCTTATATTGGGTAATACGGCCAGGCGGGTCGTCCAGGTTCAGCGGCGTGAAAGGGTTGTAGTAAGACGGCAGCCAGCGATAGCCCGCCGTTGCGATTGCCCCAAGGATGAAAATGGTCAGCAGCGTTTTTCCTTTCACTCTCCCCCCTCACTGTTCCCCAAAACATTATGGCAGAAGGCCGCGAAACCCGCAGGGCATCGTGGTATGTTATTGGCTTTTCGTCAGACTGGAAGAGAGTGAGATGGCAAAGCAGCGCGTAGGTATTGTCTTTGGGGGAAAATCAGCGGAGCACGAGGTTTCATTGCAATCGGCTAAAAATATCGTCGATGCGATCGATAAAAGCCGTTTCGACGTGGTGCTGTTGGGCATTGATAAACAGGGCCAGTGGCATGTTAACGATGCCAGCCAGTATCTGCTGAATGCCAACGATCCGGCACACATCGCCCTTAATCCTTCGGAAATTAGCGTCGCCACCGTACCCGGCGTCGTGAAAGGTCAGCTCATCGACGCAGGCAACGCGCAGGCTCTCGCCCAGATCGACGTGGTCTTCCCCATCGTGCACGGCACCCTCGGCGAAGACGGTTCCCTGCAGGGAATGTTACGCATGGCCAACCTGCCGTTCGTGGGCTCGGACGTGCTGGGCTCCGCCGCCTGCATGGACAAAGACGTCACCAAACGCCTGCTGCGCGATGCCGGGCTGAATATCGCGCCGTTCGTGACGCTCACCCGCGCCAACCGCGACAAGCACAGCTTCGTGCAAATTAGCGCTGAACTGGGTCTGCCGCTGTTTGTGAAGCCAGCCAACCAGGGCTCCTCCGTGGGAGTCAGCAAAGTCACCACCGAAGCAGAGTTCACGCAAGCCGTCCGTCTGGCATTCGAGTTCGACCATAAAGTGGTGGTTGAGCAGGGGATCAAAGGCCGCGAAATTGAGTGCGCGGTGCTGGGCAACGATTTCCCACAGGCCAGCACCTGCGGTGAAGTGGTATTAAACAGCGACTTCTACTCGTACGACACCAAATACATTGATGATAAAGGCGCCCAGGTTGTTGTTCCTGCGGATATCGATCCGGCCATTAACGATAAGATCCGGGCGATCGCCATTCAGGCCTATCAAACGCTCGGCTGCAGCGGCATGGCGCGCGTGGACGTGTTCCTGACGCCGGAGAACGAGGTGGTGATCAATGAAATCAACACGCTGCCGGGTTTCACCAATATCAGCATGTATCCTAAACTGTGGCAGGCCAGCGGGCTTGGCTACTCTGAGCTGATCACCCGCCTGATCGAGCTGGCGCTGGAGCGTCATGCCGCCGACAGCGCCCTGAAAAGTTCCGTTAACGGCTAATCGGCACCCTTAGCCGTCTCCTCCGCTGTCGTCTCTTCCGGACGGCGGCGGATTATCAGCCCTGCCAGCCAGAAACTGATTACCCAGGTCACCAGGCCCACGGCATAGGTTTGCCAGCCTTTCGCTTCAAATCCCAACAGCCCCACGACGCCGTTAAGAATAAAGATCAGCCCGATAGCAAAGGCGTAGTAGTGCCAGTCACGGCGAAGTTTGGACGTGAGCTTCATAACAACTCCGGCAGGAAAAAAAGACATCCTCTCACAGTTTCACCGCCAGGTCTGTGGCAGATGCGGAAATTCTGAAATGCGGTGCAGTTTCATTTAAGTTAACAAATTGTGACATGCTGCAGAAATCAACAATCCAGGAGAAATCCTGAGCGAAAATTACCACGATTCTGATATTGACAAATGCGATGACCTGTCAAACTCACCCCGTAAGACGCGTATTAAAACAGAGTGATATTTCGGGAGGTCAACATGGCTGACTTTACATTGTCGAAACCGATTTTTGGCGGCAAACCAAAAACCTCCACGGCGGGTAATATCGCGTATGCCCTGTTTGTCCTGTTCTGCTTCTGGGCTGGCTCCCAGCTGCTTAATATGCTGGTGCACGCGCCGGGCGTTTATGAACACCTGATGCAGGTGCAGGATAATGGACGCCCGCGGGTTGAAATCGGGTTTGGCGTGAGCACGCTGTTTGGCCTCGTTCCCTTCCTCGCGGGGTGTATGATTTTAGGCGTTGTCGCGCTCGTCCTGCGCTTTCGTCGTCGCCATTAAAGCCCCATACAGCGAGCCCGGCGATCGTCCACGCGTTTTGCGAACCATGCGGTGGTCAGGTTACGCGTGATCTTCGGGCTTTCCAGCTGAATCCCCGGCAGAATTGCCCTCGGCAACGTTTTCCCACTCTTCTTATCGGCAAGCGCAAACACTTTCTTGTAGAGATCCGTTTTCTCAAATGCCAGGCTGTCGCCTTTCTCAAGCTGACGGCGAATATCGCTGTTGCTCATATCAAGCGTTGTCGATAATTTCCGGATCGCCCGCTCGGTGCTTCCCGCCTCGCTGCTGCCGTAGGCGATAAGATCGCCGTCCAGCGCCAGCTTAACGCCGCTTGCGCGGCTAACCGCGCTCTGAAACGCCGCGTTACGGCTGGCATACCAGCCCGCGTTAAAGTCTGCAAAGCGGTACAAGGGCTCGCTGTAGTTCGCCGGATAGTTCAGCAGATGATACGTGCCGAACCACAGCCCGCCGCGCAGGGAGAAGACCTCCTGACGCACCGTACCGTCAATTTCCCACGGATAGCCGTCGGTATGCTTCTCGGCAAACGCAATGCTCACCTGCATCGGGCCGCCGGTGTGAACCGGGTTCAGTGAGCCAAACAGTTTCTGCCCCATCGGCACCATGTTAATGAAATCATCAAAGATGGCGCTGAGCTGTTTTTCGGTTTTCACCGTGTCCAGCCGCTCGCTGTAGCTTTTGCCGTTTGGCGAAGTGATTTTCAGCGCGGTATGCACGAGGAATACCGGGATATGCATCGATTCCGCGCGGCGGTCGATCTCTTTCCAGGCAATTTTGTTGAGACCCGGCACCACCGGGTCTGACTGGTACATCGACTCCTGCTGCGCCACCGCCAGCACCGAGCAGATATTATCCTCGGTTGGGGCAATCTTCTGGCTTTCAAAGGTTTTTGCCAGCGCATCCGCCCACGCATTGCGATCCTTCACGCTGGCGGGCATTTTTTGCCGCACAACGCTTGCGACATCCACGGGCTTCTCGCCCTTTTTAAGCGGAGCGGCCCCTTTTTCGGCACAGCCCGCCAGAACGAGGGCAGCCAGCAAGGACAGCGGTAACGCACGCGGTACGGCAAAAGACATAGCAACTCCCTGTATTAGCTAAATGTGTTGGTGACTTCCTGCAGGTCCCGATCGTCCAGCTCATGTTCAAAGCTGCGCAGACGTTTGTAGATGGACATCAGCTCCACCAGCGTGGTCCAGGAGTTGATCAGATACTGGAACGAGTTTCTGACCTGATCGAACACGTTGGTAATCTGGGTCAGTAAGCCCAGCGTGATTGTTCCCGCAACAATAGACGGGAACAACAGGAATAGTCCAAAAACAGTATCGACCTGCAGATAGAAAATACGGGCAATATTGAAATACATGTAGTGGAAATAGAGCCGGAAATAGTTGAAACGGACGTTGCGGAACAGCTCTTTTATCGTCGGGGGCGCAGCGCGCGTTGGGTCGTCCTCTCCGTAGACCAGCTCTTTACGATAGGCCGCTTCAACACGCTGATTCTTAAACTCTAAGCCCGGCAGCTTAATCCCGACGACGGCAAGCAGGCCAGTGCCCATAAGCGACCAAATCAGCGCCGGGATGAGCAGGCCGTACGGTAAATGTCCGACAATCGGCAATGCTGAAATATGCGGAGAAAGCGCGACCAGAATCGGTAAGAACGCAAACAGTTTCAGGATGGCATTAAGCAGGCTGACGCCCATATCCTCAAGCGTTGACGCAAAACGCATGGTGTCTTCCTGAACACGCTGAGCAGCACCTTCAATATGGCGCAGACGCTCCCAGTGGGTCATGTAGAATTCGTTCATCGCCGTACGCCAGCGGAAGACGTAATGGCTGACGAAGAAATTATTCAGCACCGCCACGGTGACAGCGATCATCGCAATGCCCATAAAAATTTTTAACTGATTATAAAGCTCGCCAATTGGCACCCTGTTAGGGGCGCTCAGCGCTTTCTGGATGAGATCGTAGAACGGGGCATACCACGCGTTAATGGCTACGCTCACTTCGACCAGAAACCAGGTGACAAAAATAATCAGCGACGTTCCGAGAATGGACCACGTCTGCCAGCGATGAGGGGAATAATTAAACCAGAACAGCGCAAACAGCCCGACGCACAGCGCGTAATAGGCATAAAACAGCAGATAGCTGAACGACCAGAAGCGCGCCGCGCTAATCGGCACCTCGCCTGTCGCCCCCACGATGCGTGTCAGCCATGCACCGCCGCCCGCCAGCCAGAACACGACTGCGATCAGTGCCCAAATAAATGCCGACAGGAAAAAAGGCCCCGGCTTTGGGAAAAAAGACTTAAACATGATACTTCCTTCTTGTTGTTATGGTTGTTGCTGTGCTCAACACATTACCACACGAATACCTTGCCCGAGCCGGACCCCGGCTCGGGCAAAAAGGTCAGACCCGTGGGTTGATTATTAGTTCGCTTTCCAGTTTTCGAGAATTGTTTCGGTGCGTTTCACCGCGACAGGGTTCGCTGGCGCAATGAAGTTTCGCCAGACGTCGTTGTGGTGGTGAATCAGGATCTGTGCTTCGGCAGCCGGGCGGTTGGCGGTGGTGTGGGCATCTTCCGCCACGGTAATGTGGTAACCCCGGCTGACGCCATTCTTGACCGTGGCGTCAACGCAGTAATCGGTGGCGCAGCCGCAGATGACAAACTCGCGAATGCCCTGCTCGCGTAACAGCGCCTCAAGCCCGGTGTTATAGAAGGCATCGCAGGCGGTTTTAGTCACGTACAGCGCGCCAGCAGGTTGATGGAGTTCAGGCAGCAACGCAAACCCGTCACTTCCCTCTTCCAGCCCCCCGGCCTCGGCATGCTGAATAAAAATCACCGTGTCGGCAGCCTGCGTAAGCTGGTTGATCAGAGAGACACACGTCTCGCGCTGATGACGCGGGGTTTCAAACACCCCGTTCTGCATATCAACCACCATTACCACACGCTTTTCAGACATACCGTTCTCCGCAAGATTGAGTAACACTGGTGCCTATCATAAGCCCGATGTCACAAAATGGGAGAGCACTCGCAGGGAAATTCTTCATATTTACCCATGGTTACGTTTTTCTCGCTATGGTTATGCTATTCGGGGCATTGCACGGTGCCGATTAGTAGTATAAATACCCATTACTTTCCTCATTCACTTCATGGATGCTTTTCGTTGAAACGTTGTCTGCTCTCTTTTGCCGCGCTGTGTGCGGTGAGCTTCTCCACCGCCCAGGCAGCCCAGCCGCTGACGGCGCCCGTTTTGGCTTCCGATATTGCCGATCGCTACGCGAACCTTATCTATTACGGCAGCGGCGCGACAGGAATGGCAATGGTGGTCATCGACGGCAACCAGCGCGTTTTCCGCAGCTTTGGTGAAACGCGTCCAGGTAATAACGTTCGTCCGCAGCTGGATTCCGTTGTGCGCGTCGCGTCCTTAACCAAGCTGATGACCAGCGAAATGCTGGTGAAGTTGCTCGACCAGGGCGTGGTAAAGCTCGACGATCCGCTCAGCAAATACGCCCCGCCGGGTGCCCGCGTGCCGACGTATCAGGGCACGCCAATTCGCCTGGTGAACCTCGCGACGCACACCAGCGCTCTGCCGCGCGAGCAGCCGGGCGGCGCGGCGCACCGCGACGTTTTTGTCTGGCCAACGCGCCAACAGCGCTGGAACTACCTGAGCACCGCCACGCTGAAATCCGCCCCGGGCTCGCAGGCCTCTTACTCGAACCTGGCGTTCGATCTGCTGGCGGATGCGCTTTCAACGGCGGCGGGCAAACCTTACCCGCAGCTGTTTGAAGAGCAGATCACGCGTCCGCTGGGCATGAAAGACACCACCTTTACCCCTTCCCCGGACCAGTGCAAACGCCTGATGGTGGCAGAGAAAGGCGCAAGCCCCTGTAACAACACGCTGGCGGCCGTGGGCAGCGGCGGGGTCTATTCCACCCCTGGCGACATGATGCGCTGGATGCAGCAGTTCCTTTCTTCGGATTTTTACTCCCGCAGCAGCCAGGCCGATCGTATGCAGACCCTTATCTATCAGCGTACTCAGCTGCATCGCGTCATCGGGATGGACGTGCCGGGTAAAGCCGATGCGCTCGGCCTGGGCTGGGTCTATATGGCGCCGAAAAATGGCCGTCCGGGCATCATTCAGAAAACCGGCGGCGGTGGTGGATTCATTACCTACATGGCAATGATTCCGCAGTCCAACGTGGGCGCGTTTGTGGTAGTCACCCGTTCTCCGAACACGCGCTTCGTTAATATGAGTGACGGCATCAATAACCTGGTGGCCGAACTGAGCGCCAATAAAGCCCAGGTGCTTACTGCGTCTAACTGATCTTAATATTCCGTGGGCAAGCGGTTGATGCTGACCAGCTTGCCCCGGCTCATATTGATGTAGTTCCCCTGACGCAGCGCAGCCAGGACTTCTGCAACGACCGAACGTGAAATACGTGTGCTACGCTGAATATGATTCATAACGCCAATTTTTGAGCGCAGCGAGTCATCCCACTCGGCCATATTGATCAACATCGCCCGGATCTGACTATAAGAGTTATTTCCCACCAGCTGCAGGTCACGCTTGCCCAGAATATGGTTAATCCATGACACCCAGCAGAAAGCATCCTGCCAGAGATGATTTTGCTGAATAAGTTGACGCGTGGCAGAGACCGGTAAATAAAATCCAGAACAGGTTGTGTGTGTCATCATGGAATATTCCAGATAACTATCATTTATCCATGCATTCAAACCATAGATAAAAGGTGCCTGCGCAATGCCCATCAGAAGTTCATCAGATTTACGATGGATAGCAGTAAGACCAGAGTGTATTACAAAAGTAAATGGCTCATCATCATTATTACCGGTTGTTATTAATTGCTGTGGTTCGATCTTAAAGGGGGTACCGGCGACTTCCAGACATTTTGCGAGCCGGCTTAATTCAGAAAGTGGTTTCGCATTAACGTTCATGCATACCTCAGAGCATCTGTATCTGTCGGTTCTTTATTATTTTTAAACCATATAAAAAAGCGGGGGAAAATATCCCCCGCGCTTTCTATTTACCAGGTATATTTCACACCCAGGTTTGCTCCCCAGTTCTGGTCAACGTCGCCGCCGCCCAGATAAGTCGCATCGGTGTAAGCACTGAAGTTTTTGGTGAAGCTGAACTGGGTGCCCAGCCCAACGCGAACCGCAGAGCCTTCGACGCCGTTATCAATGCTGTCAGAGTTGATATCAGCATTATTGTCAGCATCGTCATAGACGTAAGCCAGCTTGAAGTACGGGGTCAGCGCCTGTTCGCCGCCGTAGTTGAAGGTATAACCCGCATCCAGGCCAAGTTCATAACGCATGCTGTCGTAAGACTGACCATCGATACGCATGTCGTTGCTCAGCTGGTAGTCGTCGCCTGACTGGAACAGACCGGAAATCGCCGCATAAGGGGTGATATAGCCTGAGAGGTTTGGTTTCCAGTCATAGCCCAGCTTCATCCCGAAGCCAACAGCGTCAGAGGTGGTGTCACCGTCAACATACTGACCGTTGCTCATGGTTGCAGAGAGGTCATTGTTAAAGCGGGTGTAGTTCAGTGAGCTGTCGAGGAAGACGTTGTTCGCAAACGTCGCAGACGCGTAGATCATCGCAGTCTGGCTGTCCTGATCGACCTGACCCGTACGATCGCTGATATCGCCTTTCGCAAAACCAGCTGCACCACCGACGATCCACTTCGCATTATTACCGTCAATCTGCGTGTCCAGACCAACCATAATGCCGCTTACGTCCTGATCGTAGCTGACGGTGCCGTTATCCGCGTCAAAATTGCCGCCGAAATAGCTCACCCACGCTCCGCCGTTGTCTGCCAGGCCATGACGGCTGTTGGTCAGACGCGTACCCACGGTATCCTGCTGGAGATTCCAGATATTGGTGTTGGCAGAAGGAATGCTCAGCGCCATGTTGGCGTAGTCAGTCAGCTCTTTCTGCTGGAGAACAACGGTGTCACCCTCCTGCTGCGCCTGATAGGTGTAAGCACCTAAATCAGCTTTGTTTGCAGCAGTAAAGCTGGCTGCGGTATCTGCGTTATTGTCGTAGACGCGAATGATCTCTTTGTTTTTGTAGTCGGCAACTGAACCAGCGCCGGTTGCATCGTCGATGCGCACCTTGTAGTTACCGGCAACGTCACCGTTCACCGCCAGATGGCCGTCGGAGTTCAGCGCGACAACACCGTAGTCATACTCCGCGTTGTAGCGATCGTTAGTGATATAGCGTGCGTTGTTCAGATCACTGTTCAGCACATAATCGCGGCTGGCAACGTTGAGCACGCCGCCATCGGTCAGTACCATATTGTGCGTATCAACCTGACCCAGACCCAGCGCCAGCTCGGCACCGTTGTCTACGGTAATGGTGTTGGCATACAGCTCTGCTGTCTCTTCAGTCAGTGCCGCACGGCTATAGCTGTCCAGATACAGGCTGTCGGTTGCCACGGCTCCGCTGTCGCCAATATTCATGGTTGAAGCATTGGTCAGGGTGATTGAATCCGCCAGCAGGCCGGAGTTTTCAACATTGACCTGAGACTGGTTGTTCACCGTCAGCGCATCAATGTTGGAGACCTTGCGGGTATCCCACTCGGAACCGTTATCCAGCGCCACATTGAACAGGCCGCTTTGGTACACCTCTTCACCAGCAACGTGACCGTTGCTGTCGAAGGTAGAATCAGGCCAGATGCTGTTCGGGGACAGAGCGTGCCAGTCAACGTTGCTGTAGCCCTGGCCATACATCTGCGCAGTGCCGATAGCTTCAACGCTGGACTGCGCTGCACCGACCCACTTGCTGCCGTTGGTCAGCGTAACATCCAGTGTATCGGTACCGTCCCAGCCGTTGGTGGTTGGGTTATAGACACCATCTTCAGTGGTATCCGTTGCCGGATCGCCATTCTCGTAGAAGTTGTTATCAAAGGTGCTGGAGAAAAGAATGTCACCCGTTACGGTAGAGTGATCGAAGGTAGCGGTGGTCTGCATGGCGTTATCAGACGCGCCGGCCGCAACGATCAGCGCCGCATCATCCGCAACCGAGGCGTTGGTTTCACCGTAGTCGCTCGGCTTCGCCGTTTGACCGTAGAACCCGTTGGTGCCCAGATCGCTGTACGCACCAGAGGTCAGCACGGAGTCTTTCACCACCAGCGTATCGGTAAAGACATTGCCGCTGTTAGCAACGCCTTCAACGCCGTCGTATGGTGTGTTATCCAGTTCCTGATAACCCTGCGTCAGCGTGATACCCGCGACGTGGGAGTTGTTCTGAATAACGATATCAGATTCAACGTCCAGGGTAATTGCGTTACCCAGACCATAGGTGTCCAGATAATGCGTTTCAGTATTCTCGCCATTGACGACATCATACGCGTAATGCTCGTAGGCATCGTTGATGGTGGAGTTATCAACGGTCAGGCTAAATCGATCGTACTGGGTATGACTGGTGCCGTCAGTATCCACGCCATCTGCACACGTCGTGGTCATACACTCTGACGTGATCATGCCGTTAATGGTGCTGTTAGAAATACTCAACGCGTTTGCACGGCCATTGACCCCATCATCCAGATAGTAAGTCGAAATAACACCGTTTACGGTTGATTTATTGATGACCGGATAAATGTCACCATCATGGGTGGCATCCGAGTAATCCCAATCTGCGTAGCCATAATACCACGGCGTAGATGCGGTATTATCATATCCAAAAGTATTATATGTCGTACCGGAAATATCTTTCGCATTAGCCTGAGAAGCGATAGCCAGCGTACAAGCTAATGCAAGTTGAGATACAACCAGTTTCTTTTTCCATGTTTGCATTGGGTCATCCCTCCTCAGGGACGTAAGCATGTTTGTCCATCAATGAATTTGCAATGTTTAATTGCGGAGGGAATTATGCAGTTTCATTTCGAAAAGGTTCAATGAATGTTTCCATTAAGTCCGTATACAGACAAATAACACATCCAGCCCCAAAAAGCATGAGGCGCTATAAAATAAATATTATAAAAACAGAAAGTTAATACACAACCACATCAATGATGACATCATATAATTAAAAATAATGAATCACTTTAAATTATGTATTCATTTCAATATAGAAATAAAATGAATATCTCATTCCCCTCTCAGCGTTATACTGACCTGCATTATATATTAATGACAGAGAATCTAACCTGCCGCATTTCGCAAAAACAAAATGCCCAATTTCGTAAAACACCCCTCTTCACTTTCATGTACACTAGTCTTCTTTGTTCCACAAACATCAGGCATACCATGACCGATTTAATTGCACGTCCCCGCCGCCTGCGTAAGTCACCCGCACTGCGCGCTATGTTTGAAGAGACAACACTGAGCTTAAACGATCTGGTGTTGCCGATTTTTGTTGAAGAAGAGATTGATGACTACAAAGCCATCGAAGCTATGCCGGGCGTGATGCGCATTCCTGAGAAGCATCTGGCCCGCGAGATTGAACGCATTGCCAACGCGGGGATCCGCTCGGTGATGACCTTCGGCATCTCCCACCATACCGACGCCACCGGCAGCGATGCATGGAAAGAAGATGGCCTTGTGGCCCGCATGTCCCGCATCTGCAAAGATACCGTGCCAGAAATGGTGGTCATGTCCGACACCTGCTTCTGCGAATACACCTCCCACGGGCACTGCGGCGTGCTGTGCGATCACGGCGTGGACAACGATGCCACCCTGCTGAACCTCGGCAAGCAGGCGGTCGTGGCTGCCGCTGCGGGTGCGGACTTCATCGCGCCCTCTGCGGCGATGGACGGACAGGTTCAGGCTATCCGTCAGGCGCTGGATGCGGCAGGCTTTACCGACACCGCCATCATGTCCTACTCCACCAAGTTTGCCTCCTACTTCTACGGTCCGTTCCGTGAAGCAGCGGGTACGGCGCTGAAGGGCGATCGTAAGACCTACCAGATGAACCCGCTGAACCGCCGGGAAGCGATTCGTGAATCCCTGCTTGATGAAGCCCAGGGCGCAGACTGTCTGATGGTGAAACCTGCTGGCGCCTATCTCGATATTCTGCGCGACATCCGCGAGCGCACCGAACTGCCGCTGGGGGCATACCAGGTGAGCGGTGAATACGCGATGATCAAATTCGCCGCGCTGGCCGGTGCCATCGACGAAGAGAAAGTGATCCTCGAAAGTCTGGGCGCGATCAAACGCGCGGGCGCGGATCTGATCTTCAGCTACTTCGCGCTGGATCTGGCCGAGAAAAAAATCCTCCGCTAATCTTCACCAAACTGCAATACAACCGACATCTGCTCCTTCTACTGTCTTCGCAAGACGGCAGGAGGAGTAATCATGTTTAGCCTCGATAGCGTTCTCGACGATCTTTGGCCTCAGGCGAGGCCTGCACCCTGGCAAAAAAGTCTGTTAAAAAGGCTGTTTTACGAAGAAGAATTCCAGCTGTTTGCCGCCGCTCACCGCCACCTGAAAGGACTGGATATGGTGGAGCAAGTTCTGGAGCACCTTGATATTCTCTGCACCGTTTCCGCCCGCGATCTCGAACAAATCCCCGAACATGGCCCACTGGTTATTATTGCCAACCACCCGACAGGCACGCTGGACGGGTTGGCGCTGATGTACGCCGTCTCCCGCGTGCGGCGCGACGTTAAAGTCGTGACCAACCGGATGCTGACCCACCTTGAGCCTCTCAGTTCGCTGTTTATTCCGGTGGACAATATGGGCGGCAGGACGGCGAAATCGTCTCTGGTTCAGATGGAGCAGCATCTGCAAAACGCGGGCGTGCTGATCTTCTTCCCGGCGGGTGAAGTTTCACGCCCCACGCGCAAAGGCATTCGCGATAAAAAATGGCACTCCGGCTTTATCAAACTCGCCAGCAAGCTGCGCGCCCCGCTGCTGCCGGTGCATATTCAGGCGCATAACAGCCTGCTCTTTTATGTCAGCACGCTGGTGTCGCCGACATTGTCGATGCTGCTGCTAATGCAGCAGATGTTCCGCCGCCGCCACAGCCAGCTGCCGATTAAAATCGGCCAGCAAATCGCCTGGCATCACTGGCATAGCGCCACTCTTTCGTCACGTGAGATGGCCGAGCAGTGCCGTCAGCACGTGATGCGTCTTGGCAAGGGATTGCCTGGCGTCTTCAAAACCCAGTGCGCCATTGCTCGGCCGGAAGACCGGGCCACCCTGAAACGCGAGCTGGCGCAGGCGGAGTGTCTGGGTAAAACCAGTGACGGTAAAACCATCTACCTGTGGCAGCGCAACGGGCAGGAAGAGGCACCTCTTCTGCGCGAGCTGGGCCGCCTGCGCGAGATTGCGTTTCGCGCGGTGGAGGAAGGGAGCGGTAAACGCCGGGACACCGACAGCTACGATGACGATTATCTGCACCTGATCCTCTGGGATGAAGAGGATCTGGAGATCGTCGGCGCGTATCGCTTTATGCCGACGGCCATGCAGATCGAAAAACGCGGCGTTGAAGGTCTGTACAGCTACAGCCTGTTCCACTACGACGACAAAATGCAGGACGTGCTTGAGCACGGCATTGAGCTCGGGCGCAGCTTTATTCAGCCGCGCTACTGGGGGCGTCGTGGTCTGGACTATTTATGGTCCGGCATCGGGGCTTACCTGGCGCGTTACCCACATTATCGCTACCTGTTTGGCCCCGTCTCCATCTCCGGCGGCTTACCGCCTGCGGCACGGGATCTGCTGGTCGCCTTTTACCGCCTGTGGTTCCCGGCGACGCATCCGCTAGCCGCGTCACGTCAGCCGTATCCGGCATCCTTACCGGACGTGCTGGCACAGTTTGGCGGCGTGGATTACGTGGACGATTTGACGAAGCTGAAATCCCTGCTCGGCAATCTGGGCTGCGGCATACCGCCGCTGTATAAACAGTATTCCGAGCTATGCGAGCCCGGCGGCGTGCAGTTTATTGATTTTGGCAGCGACCCGGCGTTCAACAATTGCGTAGACGGTCTGGTGCTGGTGGATTTGTGCTACCTGAAGGCGAACCGCTATCAGCGGTATATTGAGGCGCACCTTTAATTGGCCGGCAATTGTGCACCGTTTTCGCCGGGTAGCGCTGCGCTTACCCGGCCTACGGGTACTACAGGATCAGGGGCGGTAAAACGGCTTATCCCCCAAAATCGTCGCCCGCTGCATAATCCGGCGCTGCGGCAGATAGTCCGCGTTGGCGTAGTGCTGCGTCACGCGGTTATCCCAGATCGCCAGGTCGTTCTCCTGCCAGCGCCAGCGCACCTGAAACTCCGGTTTAGTGATATGTGCGAACAGGAAACCTAACAGCGCGTCGCTCTCTTTTTCCGTCACGTCCACAATGCGCGTCGTGAATCCTTCGTTCACGAACAGCGCCTGCTTGCCCGTGACCGGATGGGTGCGCACCACCGGGTGCAGCAGCGGCGGATGCTTCGCCACCGCCTCCAGCCAGCGCTGATGCTCCTCTTCGCTTTTACGGTACTTGTATTCCGGGAACGATTTTTTGAAGTCGTGCTCCGCCCGCAGGCCGCTCAGCAGCGTCCGGAACGGCGCAGAGAGCGCCTCAAACGCCGCAATCCCGCTCGCCCACAGCGTATCGCCGCCGGTCTCTGGCAGTAATTTTGCTGCCAGAATTGCCCCGGCGGGCGGCGTCTCGATAAAGGTGACGTCCGTGTGCCAGTTGTCGTTGTCCGGCGGGTTATCGTTGTGGGTATCCAGAACGATAATCTCCTCCACCCCTTCCGCATGCGGATAGACCGGGTGAATATGCAGGTCGCCAAAACGCAACGCCAGCGCGCGCTGCTGCTGCGGGGTGATCGCCTGCTCGCGCAGGAACACCACCTGATGGCGCAGCACCGCGTGGTACAGCTGCTCAAACTGGTTATCGCTCAGCGGGCGGGACACATCCAGGCCCGACACCTGCGCGCCAATATACGGCCCCAGCGGGGTGATGGTCAGTCGTTCACTCATTGTATTTCTCCATGCCAGGGCGTCAGGCGGCGCTGTAGCGCGCGCAGCCCCAGTTCTAACCCGAAGGCGATCGCGGCAATCACCGCGATCCCTGCCAGCACCACGTCAGTCGCCAGGAACTCTCCCGCCGACTGAACCATAAACCCTAATCCTCGCGTGGCGGCGATCAGCTCTGCCGCCACCAGCGTGGACCAGCCCACGCCGAGGCCAATGCGCAGCCCGGTTAAAATCTCCGGCAGCGCGCCGGGTAGAATCACGAACAGCAGCACCTGCGTACGGCTGGCCCCCAGCGACTGCGCCGCACGAATGCGCACCTGCTGGGCACTCTTCACGCCCGCCAGCGCCGACATGGCAACCGGCGCGAAAATCGCCAGATAAATCAGCAGAATTTTCGACGTTTCGCCGATACCGAACCAGATCACCATCAGCGGCAAATAGGCCAGCGGCGGCACCGGGCGGTAAAGCTCAATCAGCGGGTCAAGGATGCCGCGCACCGTCGGGCTTAGGCCCATCGCGATCCCGACCGGGATACCGATAACCACCGCCGCCAGCAGCGCCACCAGAATGCGCGTCAGGCTTGCGCCGAGATGCTGCCAGAGCGTAGCGTCCATAAAGCCCTGCGGCCCGGCGATGGAGATGAGTTTCGCCAGCACCTGTCCCGGCGGCGGCAGAAACAGCGGGCTGACCCACTGCTGGGCCGCAACCGCCCACCACGCAGCCAGCAGCACCAGCAGCGTACCGACGCTCAGAGTAATTTGACGTGAGAAAGGCCAGCGCAGCGCCAGACGCGTGCGGCGCGTTTTTTCACTGAAGACGATGCTCATGAGAACGCCTCCCGCTGTTCGAACACGCGGCTTAAGACGTATTCACGCTGCTCAATAAACCGCGGTTCGGATTTGATGCTGCGCACCGGCTCTCCCGCGACGTAGCGACGGGCAAATTCAAGCGGCAGCCGCTCCAGCACGCGCCCCGGCCCCGGCGAGAGCAGCACCAGCTCGGTCGCCATAAACACCGCCTCTTCGATATCGTGGGTAATTAACAGCACCTGCTTGCCCGTCTCATGCCACAGGCGCAGCAGCAGGGTTTGCATCTGCTCGCGGGTAAAGGCGTCCAGCGCCCCGAACGGCTCGTCCAGCAGCAACAGCTGCGGATTCGCCGCCAGCGCGCGGGCGATCCCGACACGCTGTCGCTGGCCGCCGGAAAGCTGCCAGATAAAGCGTTTTTCCGCCCCTTCCAGCCCCACTTTTTTCAGCATCGCCCGCGCGGTTGCCAGCCGCTGTTCACGGTTCACACCCGCAAGCTGTAGCCCAAACGCTACGTTCTCCTGCACGTTGCGCCACGGAAGCAATCCTTCGTTCTGAAAGACCACGCCGCGCTCGGCGCCAGGGCCATCCACCTTTTTGCCTTCCAGCTGAATGGTGCCGTGCTGATACGGTACAAACCCGGCGATCAGATTCAGCAGCGTGGTTTTTCCGCAGCCGGACGGGCCGAGCACCACCAGTAGTTCACCGCTGCCCAGCGTCAGGTTGATGTCCTCCAGCGCGGGTTTACCACCGTAATCGGCATACAGGTTCGTAATGTTCAGCATGGCGGACTCCTTATTTCACAAAGCGGTCGGTGACGTACTGACTGTAATCCGCCGCGACCGCAGGCACTTTGCCCTGCTCTTTCAGGAAGGTTGCGGTATCTACAATCGCTTTGCTCACCGGCCCGTTTAGCTGCTGCACCTGCTGCGCGGGGGTCAGATAGGTATTGCCCTTCACCAGCCCCGGCACGTCCGCTTCCGGCACGCCGCTCAGGCGGGAGAGTTTTTTCAGATTGGCGGGCTGCTTCAGCCACTCATCCGGGTTGCTGATGTACGGCTGCTGGGCGTCAATCGCGCTTTTCGCGAAGGCTTTGACTACCTCAGGATGTTTCTCGGCGAAGTCTTTACGCACCACCCACACGTCGAGGGTTGGCGCGCCCCACTGGCCCACTTTTTCGGAGTCGGTCAGCACGGTGCCGTCTTTTTCCAGCTCGTTTACTGCCGGTGCCCACACGTAGGCCCCGTCAATATCCCCGCGCTGCCAGGCGGCGATAATCGCCGGCGGCTGAAGATTGATGATTTGCACCTGCCCCGGCTTGATGCCCCAGTGTTTGAGCGCCGCCAGCAGGCTGTAGTGGGTGGTGGAGATAAACGGCACGGCGATGCGTTTGCCGATCAGGTCTTCCGGTTTGGTGATGTTTTTCTTCACCACCAGCGCTTCGGAATTACCAAGCTGCGAGGCGAGGAGGAACACCTCAATCGGTACATGCTGGCTGGCCGCGACCGCCAGCGGGCTGGAGCCGATATTGCCAATCTGCACGTCGCCGGAAGCTAACGCACGCACGACGGACGCACCGCTGTCGAACTTGCGCCAGTCGACTTTCGCGCCGCTCTCCTTCGCAAAGGTATTGTCCGCCTGCGCAACCTTCGCCGGCTCAGCCGAGGTTTGATACGCGACGGTAACGTCCACCGCCTGCGCCTGAAATGCCCACAGCGCCAGCGCGCCGAGAAGTGTGATTCGCGATGAAATTGCCATAGTGCCTGCTCCCCTGTTGTTATGAGGGCAGTATTTCCGGCGCGGGAATTTTGATAAAGGAATAAAAAAGAATCGCTAATGACGATTCGTTTTTAGAAAAAAAGCGGGAAAGGATAGTTGATTTTGTGCGGTTGGTTTGTGCCGGGTGGCGCTTGCGCCTTACCCGGCACAAACTCAGCGCTGCGCGTTCAGCTCTGCAATATCCTTCGGCGTGGTGCGACAGCATCCGCCAATTAACTTCGCTCCCGCAGCCAGCCACTGCGGCAGATACCCCGCCAGCGTCTCGCACGCTTCGCCGTGGTGGTGCCAGGTTTTGGTTACCGCATCATAATGCTCGCCCGAGTTCGGGTAGACCACCAGCGGCAGCGGCGTCAGGCTTTGCAACTGCTTCAGCGCCGCCGTGGTGTTTTCCAGCGCGATACAGTTGATGCCCAGCGCGACGACCTGCGGATAGTCCTCCAGAGAAGAAACCACCTCCCGCAGCGGCGTGCCGTCGCTCAGGTGCTCGCTGTCGCGCAGGGTGAAGGAGAACCACGCCCGCGCGCGGGGATACGCCGTCAGCAACGCGGCCAGCGCCTTTATTTCCGTGAACGACGGCAGCGTTTCGCAGGCCAGCAGGTCTGCACCCGCGTCCAGCAGCGCTTCCACGCGTGGGCGATGGAATTCTGTGAATTCTTCTGCACTGCGCACGTAGTCGCCGCGATACTCTGAGCCATCCGCCAGATACGCGCCGTACGGCCCAACGGAGCCCGCTACCAGCAGCGTACCCGCGTGCGGGTTTTCGGCCAGGTACGCTTCGCGCGCCTTACGCGCCAGCTCCACGCTTTTGCCAATCAGCGCGCGGGACTGCGCCTCATCCAGACCGCGTGCCGCAAAGCCCGCAGGCGTGGCCTGGTAGCTGGCGGTGATCGCCATCTGCGCGCCCGCGCGGTAGTAATCAAGATGCACTTCACGGATAAGATCCGGGTTTTCCACCAGCACTTTGGCCGACCAGAGGCTGTCAGCAAGGTTACAGCCGCGCGCTTCCAGCTCCGTTGCCATTGCGCCATCCAGCACTACAAACGGCTGTTTTTCAAGGATGGCGGTAAGCGGATTATTCTGCGACATGTTCAGGCTCCTGCGATGTCATATTTCGGGTCAGGTAGTAGGCACCATAACACAGGGCGACGAACGGAAGCCCGCAATAAAGGGCAATGCGCTGGCTGGGGTCAAACCACAGGCCGACGCAGGCCACCACGCAGAGGATAAAACCGAGCACCGGCACCAGCGGATACCACGGCGCGCGGTACTGCAGCGCAGAGAGCGGTTGGCCGGACTGCAGATGACGGCGACGGAAAACGAAGTGCGACGCGCAGATGCTGATCCACACCGCCACCACCGCAAAGCCAGAAATGGCCGAGAGTGCGACAAACACCGTGTCCGGGGCCACCACGCTTGAGAACAGCGCCAGCACGCCGCCGAGCATGGAAACCGAGAGCGCCGTCAGCGGCACGCCGTTTTTGTTCACGCGGGCAAAGCAGCGCGGGAGCGTTTTCTCATTCGAGAGCGACCACAGCATGCGCCCGGAGGCGTACAGCCCGGAGTTCGCCGCCGAGAGGATCGCCGTCAGGATCACGAAGTTAAAAATATCCGCCGCGTAGGGAATACCGACCTTTTCAAACACCAGCACGAACGGGCTTTTTTCCACGCCCGCCTGCTGCATCGGGATCAGCGCCGCCAGCACAAACACGGTGCCGATAAAGAAGATGATCAGCCGCGCGATGGTGGTGCGGATCGCAACCGGAATGACCTTGTGCGGATTTTCCGTTTCACCCGCCGCGATGCCGATAAGCTCGGTCCCGGAGAAGGCAAAATTCACCGCCACCATGGTCATCAGGATCGGCAGGCCGCCGTGCGGGAACCAGCCCTCGGCGGTGAGGTTGCTTAAGCCCGGCGCGGGTGAACCGTCCTGCATCGGGATGAAACCAAAGACCGCCGCCCCGCCGAGGATGATAAAGGCGATGATGGTGATGACCTTCACCAGCGAGAACCAGAATTCCCCTTCGGCAAAGAAGCGCGTGGAGATGACGTTAAGGCCGAATATCACCACGCAAAAGACCACGCACCACGCCCAGACGGGCACCTGCGGGAACCAGTACTGCATGCAAAACCCGGCGGCGGTAAAGCTCGAGCCGAGCGCCACCGTCCAGGTGAGCCAGTAGAGCCACGCCACGGTATAGCCCGTCGCCGGGCCGAGATAGCGGGCGGCATAGACGTGGAACGCGCCGGTTTCCGGCATCGCCACGGAGAGCTCGCCCAGACACTGCATCACCAGCCAGACCACCAGCGCGCCGATCAGGTACGCCAGCAGCGTGCCCGCCGCACCGGTGGTGGAAATGATGTATCCGGTATTGAAGAATAACCCTGTCCCAATCACGCCGCCCAGCGAGAGCATAATCAGGTGGCGTGTTTTCATGGTGCGCTTAAGCTGTCCATTTTCTTGTTGTGTTTGCATATTACCTTCTATACGTATGGACATCTAAACATCCAAAGAAGGTGTTATACCGCGATTGTTAATAAAAAGCTAGATGACCAGACGTAAACGGGCACGCCGCGCGCTGAGTCTGGGGTGGGTTGTGAGGATCACATAAAGAATGGGACGCCAGGCCATAAGCACCTCCGCAAGCAGATACTAACAGCATGGTGCGGGAGCGTGCGATCTTCGGTCAGTCGAAAGTGCTATCCGAGAAGGGCAAATTCATACTGCGATATTGCTGAACTGACCGCCGGGTTGGTAATTCTCGCAATCGGTTCTATAGTCGTCACAGTTTCTTAGTAACCAGGACTGACTGATGCGCTTTAACGGACTGACCAAAGGTTTCTTTATTTTCATTCTCGCCCTTGTGACCTGGGCCTTCTTCGACGTGCTGTCGCCCTACTTCTCCGCGATACTGTGGGCCGCTATTCTGACCGTCATTTTCAACCCGGTAAAAAACAAATTGCGCGCCGCGCTGGGGGATCGCAACGGGCTGGCCTCGCTGCTGACGATTGGCATTATCTGCCTGATCGTCTTTATCCCGCTGATGGTGATCCTCTCCTCGCTCGCCATCGAGCTGAACGTGGTTTACACGAAGCTTCAGGAGAACAACACCCAATTCCCGGAGGTAGTGGCGAGCATCTTCAACCACTTGCCGGACTGGGCCAGCGGCTTCCTGGCGGATCACAACCTGACCAACGCGGCGCAGATCCAGAAAAAACTCTCCGACGTTGCGCTGCAGGGCGGGCAGTATCTGGCAGGCAGCGCGTTCCTGATCGGCAAAGGCACGTTTGGCTTTGCGATTAGCTTCGGCATCATGCTTTATCTGCTGTTCTTCCTGCTGAAGGATGGACCGTATCTGGTACGCCAGATCCTCGACTCCCTGCCGCTGTCTGATTTTGTTAAACAGCACCTGTTCGCCAAGTTCGTCGGCGTCTCCCGGGCGACGGTGAAAGGGACGGCGGTGGTGGCCGTCGTTCAGGGCACGCTCGGCGGGATCGCGTTTGCCATCGTGGGCATCGACGGCAGCGTGCTCTGGGGCGCGCTGATGGCGTTCCTCTCGCTGGTCCCCGCCGTCGGCTCGGCGATTGTCTGGGTGCCAGCCGCCATTTACCTGTTCGCCACGCACCAGCTCTGGCAGGGGCTGTTTATTGTTGGCTTCTTCGTGATTATTGTCGGGCTGGTGGACAATATCCTGCGCCCGCTGCTGGTGGGGAAAGACACCAAAATGCCGGACTACCTGATTCTGATCTCCACCCTCGGCGGCATGGAGCTATACGGCATTAACGGCTTTGTGATTGGGCCGCTCATCGCCGCGCTGTTTATCGCCTGCTGGAACCTCTTCTCCGGCCGCGATCACGCGGGCAATGCCGAAGAGCTGGACGCCGAGTTCATCGAAGAGGGAAAAAACTCTCCAGATTTGTAGGGACGTGACGATAACGACCACATCAGGCGGCGCTGTGCCGCCTTTTTTTTCGCCTTAAATCATACGTTTTCTATAATTTGAAGAACGCCATCCTCTTTATGCGGTAAAAGGATCTCCAGGTGCGAATCGCGACAATAACCAACTGGGCCTACGGTGCCACGGTCTGCCTGACTATCGCCTCCGGCATTATCATGCTGATGGCCTCCGGTGCTGACAACGCCGAACGTCAGGCCATTGAACAACGCCAGCGTTTTGATGAGCTTACAGAAAATATTGAAACCGACGCCTGGATACAGTCCGATTTAGCGCGCCTGTATGTCATCAAAAAAAATCCGCAAATCCTGGATGAGTACAATGCGTCAGAGCAAAAACTGAAGAGCATCGAGCTGAAGCTGGAGAAACTGCAGGACACCGGCGCTTCAGATGACGAGCTGGCCCTGCTGCATGATGGTTTAAAAATCATTGATGCACTGCAGGATGAGCAGCAGGCGGCACTGACGAGCGTGGCCCGGGGTGAAGATGCGCAGGCCGTTGCCCTGCTCTATGGCATGCCCTACGAGCAGGAGCTTGAGCGCGCACAAACCCAAATCGATCGCTTTCGCCAGATACTCGACAAACGTGTCATTGCCACCGTGCGGGAGGCGACGAAAAAATCGAAAGCGCTGCGCACGGCTTCTGAAGTGATGGTTGGCCTGACCGCCCTGCTGTTCTTGTTTGTGCTCGGCTTTATATTAAAACGCCGCGTGCTGCGCCCGGTGGTACGCCTGAGCGACGTGGTTCACCGTCTGGCCTCTCAGGACTTCGCGGTTGAAACGCCCAACTTTAACCAGATTGATGAGATTGGCGATATGGCCCAGGCCATCCGCATCTTTCGTGAAAACGGCCTTGCGCGCCAGCGTCTGGAAAAAGAGCGCGACGCCGACTGGGCCATCCGCGAGCTGCTGGCGCGCATGACGCAGCGGCTGCAGGGGTGTGAAAACTTTGACGATGTGATCAACGTGGCGGAGCTGTTTGCGCCCAATATCGCGCCGGGGATAGCGGGCCGGCTCTACGTTTTTGACCGCGATCCGTGGCAAATGCGCTGCGTCGCCCAGTGGCTTTCACCGGCAGATGATGAGGCCACGTTCCATCCCGATGCGTGCTGGGCCGTGCGTCGCGGTCAGAGCCATCCGCCGGTTAACGGTGAACCGGATGTCGCCTGCTATCATCTCCCGGAATCACAGGCGGAAAGCGCGCTGTGCGTACCGCTTATCGCCCAGGGCGAGGCCATTGGGTTGCTCTCGTTCCAGAACATCACCCCGGAAAATGCTCCCGCACGCGCGTATCTGGAACTGATGGCCGAGGCGCTCGGACTGGCGCTGGCGAATCAGCGCCTGCGCGACGCGCTGCTGGAAAAAGCCTTGTTTGACCCGCTTACCGGCCTGCGTAATCGTCATCATCTGGAAGACACCCTGCACACGCAAATGACGCAGGCCATGCGCAACGGCGAGCCGTTAAGCTGCATGATGATCGACATCGATCACTTCAAGAGCATTAACGACCGCTTTGGTCACGAGGCTGGCGATCAGGTAATCAAAAACGTGGCGACGATTGTTCAGCGGGCCGCGCACGACGGCGGGCTGGCATTCCGCTACGGGGGCGAGGAGTTTCTGGTTCTGCTTCCCGGGGCCGGAGAAGCAGAAGCGCACGCCTGCGCGCAGAAGATTTACAACGGCGTGCATGCGCTATCGCTTCGCTACGGGCTGACCGAGATTGGGCCGGTGGATGTGTCAATTGGTATCGCCAGCTATCCAGAGCATGCTCAAAGTGACAACCTGCTGCGTGCCGCGGACGTGGCACTGTACCGGGCGAAAGAGCTGGGACGCTCGCGAATTGTGAGTTTTGGGATGCTGGAGGCGGGCTAGACCGCCCGCCGGGTGGCGAACGCGAAAATATCTGGCATCAAAAATTATAAACTTTTCGTGATATTCTTTTTTAATAAAGTTTACCTTATATACTCTTTTCAGAGCGTAAAACGCACGTTATAAAAATAGTGGCTTTTCAGTCTATTATTCTTTAGCGCGTCTATAATCGCCTCATCATAAAAATATCCTCTGGCATATTACCGCGATTATAAAAAAATAATCGCCTCAACTTTATCCCTGTATTGATGCGTGGCTCGCCGATGTTCGTGCGCGTGACAGGTATTATTCTTTCACACTGGAAAAACGTCTATGTCTAATGTGGATTTACGATCCAAAAAATCCTGGGGAGCGCTGGCCATCATCGCGGCGATCGTGGGCGCGATAGCATCCGCATTTGCGTGGACGGCGGGTTGGATCGGTTCTCGCACCACCAGTCAGGCATTAGTCTCGGAAACACCAACGCCGTTTCCTCCCGGATTTCGCCGGGCACACGGCAAAGGAATGTGTTTTACGGGAAACTTCATTCCAACCGGTTCAGCAACGTCTTTGTCAACCGCGCGCCTTTTTTCCCAGCAGCATACCCCTGTTGTCGGACGGTTTTCCATCGGCACTGGCGACCCCCACGCGGCGGATAGCTCAACGAAAACCCTGAGCATGGCCCTGATGTTCAGAACAGACGATAACCAGCAGTGGCGTATGGCAATGAACAACGAACCCTTCTTTGCGACCCGGGACCCTGAAGGATTTCTGGCGCTGCACCAGGCAACCGCGCCAGACCCGGCCACCGGCAAGCCGGATCCACAGCGCCTCGCGGCATTCTTAAAAGCCTATCCGGAAGCAGAGAAATACCTCAAATGGGCGGCACAAAAGCCCGCCCCCGGGAGCTTTGCCGGCGCAACGTTCTACAGCATTAACGCCTTTTACCTCGTGGACGGTCTCGGAAATCGCCAGGCGGTACGCTGGATGATGCGCCCGCACGATCCTTTTGTGTCGCTGAGCGAGGAGCAGCGCCAGAAGGCCGATCGCAACATCATGTTCGAGGGCGTCAGCCAGAGGCTTGCTCAGAAGCCTCTCTACTGGGATTTTGTTCTGCAACTCGCCCAGCCGGGCGATCCGGTGGATGACCCTTCCCGGCCGTGGCCTAACGATCGCAGGCAGATCGTGGCCGGTACGCTGGAAGTGGCGCGCGTCGAAGCCCAGGCTGACGGTCCGTGCCGCGACGTTAACTTCGACCCCTCGACGGTTCCTTCGGGTGTGAACGTGTCTGACGATCCGGTGTTAAACGCGCGTTCTGCCGCGTATTCACACTCCTTTAGTCGCCGGGAACGGGAAATTGGTTACGGCAAAGCCACCGAAGCTGTTGAAAAGCAGGAGGTAAAATGAACCCGAATCAAGAACATGGAAAAGCGCCGCAGCATTTCAACGCCCTGGCAAGAGGACTACACTGGCTAATGGCGGCGATGATTCTTGCCATGCTGTTTATTGGTACCGCAATGATGACGACGCTTCATCACCGGATTGCGCTTATCGACCTGCATCGCCCTCTGGGGATTGCCATATTACTGCTGGCGCTGCTCCGTTTGGTGAACCGACTTCGTAGCAAGACGCCCCGGCTGCCTGCTGATTTACCCTTCTGGCAAGTGCTTGCGGCTAAAGCGTCGCACTGGCTGCTGTATGCGCTCATGCTGGCAATGCCATTTTTGGGCTGGGCGCAGCTGTCGGCAGCAGGCTTGCCCGTCGTCATGTTCGAGGGATTTAATCTCCCACCGATTTTGCCAGTAAGCCCAACCCTTTTCGCCTGGTGCCACGATGCGCATAGCCTTCTGGCAAAACTCCTTTTTGCCGTGGTGCTATTACATATTTCTGCTGCATTAGTACATGCCTGGATCTACCGGGATAGCGTTTTTGCCAGCATGACGAAAAGCGGCAACCAGAAAAATTAAATAAAAAAATGGCCTTTTTATCCGTTCTCGAATAAAAAATCGCCGGAGTGTGATAATTAAACGGCACAATTAGCGCGACATATAAATTGGCGAAAAATAACCAGGCGTCGTTGTCCCGGTAACCTGCAGTCTGGGGCATCCGACGTTATGGTTAGCAACGCTGCCCGGGCGATGCCTCGTGCGCGTCAATAAAAAACGATCGTTTTTTAGCCGAAAGCGACTTTATTCACATAATGGTCGCGTACTTAAAAAAAGAAGCACTCCCAATGCTGTCAAACCCGCTCACACCAAACCACTTCAACTCGATGATTTTAAAGCAGTTTCCTGCAACGCATATCCAAAAACGGTAGCGTCTCAACAAAATACATAAACTAGTAGGATAACTAAATTATAATTCATATACTTCTGTGCAAAAGTGGAGGCCATAATGCGATTAATCCTAATGCTGGTGTGCTGTCTGGTTCAGAGTTTAGCCTGGGCGGGTGAACTGCCGAAACCCGCCGGAAAACCCATTTTGACGATTTACGGGAATATAGAAAATACTAACGAAGATGGAAAAGCAGTGTTTGATCTCGCAAGCCTTGAAAAACTCGGGATGGTGAGTTTCGAGACGACATCTCCCTGGTATACGGGCAGGACGAAGTTTGAGGGTGTTCCAATGAACAAACTCATGGATTATGTTGGAGCAAAGGGTTCCGTCGTTAATGTTATTGCCCTTAATGATTACGCTACCGCTATTCCTCTCAGCGATTTTAAGAAATATAACGCTATTCTTGCCTTAAAGATTAATGGCGAATATATGCGTATCCGCGATAAAGGCCCATCATTCATTGTATACCCTTATGACAGTCTTCCTGAGTTGAATAATCAAATTTATTACTCGCGTTCAGCATGGCAGGTTAGCAAAATGAAGATTGAATAGCAGTTCAGGAGAACATAATGAACAGGATACTGGTTGGTATCATTTTTTCTCTTTTTATCACGACGGGATATATTGCATTTCTTGTTTACGATCGTCAGCAAGAGCTGCAAAAACTGACTCACTACACTGAGTCCTGGTCCGTGGCTCAACTGGTATCAGAGTACTACCGATTTGAATCATGGCTTGGTCTATACGCAACCGATACCGATGACGTTACGATAGACCAGGCCCGCATGCGTCTCGAAATTATGCTCAGCCAGGGCGAGTTACTGAACGGGGGAGACTTAGGCCGCTATATTGAGAGCGATAAAACGCATCAAGAGATCGCTGCACGCCTGAAAGAAATACTGGCGTATCTGGACAGTAACCTGGAAAAAATGAGCCATGAAGAATTAAAAAAGTACCTGGCAAATATGCACCTGCTCGACGCGCCGCTCAGTCAACTGTCTTCAAGCGCATTAACCAAAGATATTAACACAATTAATGAATCCAACCATAAAATACAGATCCTATATTATATTTACTCCGTACTTTCGTTACTTCTGGTGATATTAAGCTTTATTCTGGGGTTCTTAATGATCTATCAGAATAAAAATATTCTTAAAGCCCACATGCAGGTTAAAACCCTCGCTGACGAACTTCAGCGGTCAAAAGAAACGCTGCAAATACAGAATTCGAAGCTGGAATATGATGTGTATCATGACTCCCTTACCGGCATGAAAAACCGTCTATTCTTCTGGGACGATCTCAATAAAATTACCCTTCAGGCAGATAAAAACCATACCCCTGTCACGGTGATGTTATTTGATCTAGACCGGTTCAAAGAGGTCAACGATACCTATGGCCATGACGCCGGCGATTTACTGTTGAATCAGGTATCCCGACGGCTTACCTCAATGAGTAACGCGACGGATACGTTTTACCGCCTGGGCGGTGACGAATTTGCACTTCTCTCCAGCGGCCTGACCGAGAACGCGGCGGTTTCGCGCGCCAAAGAGATCAGCGCTCACATCAGTCTGCCCTATACGATCAATAACCAGCTGATAAAAATTGCCACCTGTGTAGGTATCGTTTTATCTGATAATGAGCGGCGCTCTGATTATCTCTATAAATTTGCCGATCTGGCCCTCTACGAAGCCAAAAAAGAGGGCTCACAGCAGATAAAAGTCTTCCGTCAGTGGATGCTGCAGAAGCTGCAGGAAAGCAGAACCCTTGAGCATGATATGGCTCTCGCGATCAGCAACCATGAATTCGTTGTTTATTACCAGCCTATTGTCGATTCATTCAGCAATGAAATTTACGGCTATGAAGCGCTTATTCGCTGGATACACCCGGTAAAGGGGATTTTGTCGCCTGATTACTTTATTTCTGTTGCTGAAAAAACAGGGATGATCAATGAGATTGGCAAAAATGTGCTTGAACTTGCCTGCCGGGAGGCCGCTTCCTGGGCGGTTCCGGCCAGAATCTCGGTAAACGTCTCACCTGTTCAGCTGGGGACTAAATCATTTACTGCAATGGTTCAGTCCATCCTGAAAGAGACAGGCTTGCCGGCCAGCCGCCTTGAGCTGGAAGTTACGGAGTCATCGCTCTTCAGTGACAGCAACACGCCGCTTACTATTCTCAAAAAACTCAGATCGCTGGGGGTAAAAATCTCCATTGATGATTTCGGAACGGGTTATTCTTCGCTCTCGAGGCTGAGTGAACTCAATTTTGATAAAATTAAAATTGATAAATCCTTTGTGAATCCGATATCCACCCAAGACGATGCGCTTAATATCGTTAAACTGATAACCGGCATGGCGAAGAGCCTCAATATGCGGGTCATTGCAGAAGGTGTGGAAACCGAAGCGCAGCTTGAACGGCTTCAGGCGCTGGGCTGCGATCTCGTGCAGGGCTATCTGTTCGGAAAGCCACAGGCTGAAATCGATAAAAATATAAAAAACGGTACAGTGTGATCTTACCGGGATCACACTTTTCACCCCTGGGTATACACATACAATGACCGGGTGTTATCATTCACCCCGTAAATACCTTTCAACTCAATCCGAGGCTTTGATGCTGGAGAATGTAATCATACGATAATCAGCTCCCCGACCTTTTCAGGCCGGACTGATTATCAATGCGCCGAAATCGAATGCGGACACCGCTGTGTGTTTGCACGTTTTGCACATGATGATTAAACAGGTTTTCCAGTATGAATTTATCCCGTCAGGAACAGCGTACCTTACACGTTCTCGCCAAAGGTGGCCGTATTGTGCACGTCCGCGATACGTCCGGCCGCGTCACTGCCGTTGAATGCTACAGCCGCGAAGGGCTATTGCTCAGCGACTGCACGCTCGCCGTCTTCAAAAAGCTCAAAACCAAAAAGCTGATCAAACCCGTTAACGGTCAGCCCTACCGTATCAATACTACCGGGCTGAACAACGTCCGTGCCCAGCCTGATAATCGTTAAGGAGAGGATGATGGATATCCCACGCATATTTACTGTTAGCGAAAGCGAACACCGTATTCATAACCCCTTCACGCCAGAAAAGTACGCCACGCTCGGGCGCGTGTTACGCATGAAGCCAGGCGCGCGCCTTCTCGATCTCGGCAGCGGTTCGGGAGAGATGCTTTGCACCTGGGCACGCGATCACGGGATTACCGGTACCGGCATCGACATGAGCCCGCTCTTTACCGCGCAGGCAACGCGGCGCGCAGAAGCGCTCGGCGTCAGCGAACGCGTCCATTTTGTGCATAACGACGCGGCAGGCTACGTGGCTGATGAACAATGCGACGTGGCGGCCTGTGTTGGCGCCACATGGATTGCGGGCGGCGTTGCCGGGACGATGGATCTGCTGGCACAAAGCCTTAAGCCCGGGGGAATCATGCTCATCGGTGAACCTTACTGGCGACAGGTTCCCGCAACGGAGGAGACGGCTCGGGCTTGCGGCGTCTCGTCCACCGCAGACTTTCTCACCCTGCCCGACCTTGTCGCGTCTTTCGATCGCCAGGGCTATGACCTGGTTGAAATGGTGCTGGCAGATCAGGAAGGCTGGGACAGATACGAAGCCGCGAAATGGATGACCCTGCGCCGCTGGCTGGATCAAAACCCCGACGATGATTTTGCACAGGAGGTGCGCACGGAGCTGACGGCAGCGCCTAAGCGCCATGTGGCTTACACAAGGGAATATATTGGCTGGGGCGTATTTGCGTTAATTGCACGATAGGAGGGAGTGGCGGTATAGCCTGAAGGGGCTATACCGGCCTTAAGCATGAAGCGCTCAGCATTGTGAACGCTGCGCTACGCCTGGCATGAAAAAACTTCTATCATTGCTTTTTTCGTTACCGCATTCACAGGCGCTTTATGGACACCCCTTCTTTTCTCTATTTATTGCTTTTCCCGGCCAAAAAGATGATGAAAGTGGGTAAAGCCAATAATATCTATAACCGAATTCAGTCGCTAAAACGTGTCTGGGGCGATGTGGATTATGCCCATTCTTACCGCATTGCGTTACCGCAGTCCGAGGTCTTTAAGCTGGAAAAAATGCTGCATTTTCTTTTGGCCAAATATCAAACGGGCATTGATGCCGGCGACGGCTATACCGAGCTGTTTTCCATTGAAGCGCTGGAGCCCGCCATTAAGCATATTCATTACGTCATTGAGCATGGGGTCATTGATGCTCAGCTCCTTCAGGGAATCGAAAAGCCACAGCTTCGGCCCGGCAAAAGCGCGGCGCATCGCCACGCGAAAATGAAAAAGCGGTCAGATACTATGATTAACAACGTTGTCAGGGTGACGGAACAGTTCAGCAGGATAAATCGTTTACTGCTTATCTTGCTATTTAAGCAGCACCGCCTTCGTTATCAATATGACATTGAAGGTAATACCATACTGTTTCGGATAGCAGACAACCGTACTGACCAACGCGATGCTCACAAAATAATGCGCATGTTCAGCTTTTTTATTGAAGACTTCAGATACTTGGGAGGGACCAACTACTGCTCGGGGGTCTTTGGTGAAGGCACGGTCACGCAATACAACGTGGAGTTGATTTCAGGCGACCCTGACGCACATCCTCTGGTGGCCTATCTCGCCTCGCAAACAGAGCGCTTGTTTAATAAATTGCCATCGCGATCGGCGTTATTAATGGAAGATCTGCCGATACTGGAATCGAGCCGAATCCTGCGTAGGGTATTACAGAATGATGACGAGGATTAAGTTGCTTATGCGGCGACACTTAATGCTATTCAAGGGCAAGACGACGTACTGTCATCAAGACAGATGCCCTCTTGTGAATCCTGTATCGCGCTGTGGGAAGTCATGGATTATCGGTACGCCAGTTATATCTGATGCTAGAAATCGCCGCTGAGGGCTTCTGGTGAAGCGTAGAAGGGATTGATGGGACTGCATGCGCTGGTGTGGAAAAAGATACGCATCTATGACCGCCAGGACGGGAGAATTTCGCCAGGTGAGGGTAGACCTTCTACCCGTTGTGGTAACGTCGCCGTAGTGGCTTTGTATCTGCTGGTGAATAGAAAAGTATGCTTTTATGGCGTTTAATGCTCTGGCAGAATCAAAGGCCTGAAACCTGAAGTTGTGGGGTGACCAGACAAACTCATCCAAAATCCTTGAACAAGTAAACTCACCTCAAATCCTCCCGAATGCTATCCTTCTGTTGATCAAATCGCTGTTGTATACCCCGCTTCACGCCAACGCGCCGAAAAGCAATACCTGACCAAAAAAGCCAAGTACTTATAAGATACAATATGTTAAATGACTGTACAATTATTAAACAGATGCACTTCAAAACATCAAGTTATCTCCCTTGCGTCAGCCCAAAGCAGCATTGTGTAACTGCACTGCTTGTTGCAGTGAGGCGTGTCGCTGAAGGCATCACGTAGCGATTTTTGGCGAAGAAAAACGCTTTTCACCGAGGGCCTGGGCTGACGGTCTAGCAGATCACCAACAGAGCCGGGGATATTTGAACAGGAGAATGTAAACTGGAAGGATAAAGCAACGGGACACCCACGGGGGCGTGTTGTGAAAGTATTTCCTGTTATCTTCGACCTTATTGCACGTAAAATGACCAGACACATTTTGGGAAGGAGTCTTTAATGGATATTGCGCTGCTCAACAGGGGCTGGAACAGAACATGGTCAGATACCATGGTAAATCTGGAAGCCCGGAAACTCGTCGAAACTGCAAATCGGCTATCAGCATTCTATTTGCAAGATGGGATAACACGTATCAAGTTTGTCGAAGAGATAAAACAGGTTGTAGATAAAGAATTTGAAACAGCACGACGAGCTAAAACCGATGAAGAATGCATTGCATGCATCAAAAATATTCGTGCTGAAACAGATAATCTGCTTGAACAAGAGCGTCTGTTAAAAACCAAGTCCGCACAGCTTTACGCGAAGGTTGAGTTTGTTAAGGAAAATAATAAAATCGTCGGATACGTGATTTCAGCTATTCACATTGTGGTTTCTGGAATGGCAATTGCTGGCGGTGCGTTGATGGTCGCAACGATGACACCTTTAGGTATGCTGGCAGGGGCTATCCTTGTAACAGATGGCATTAACGGTCTGTCAAAAGAAATCATTCCCGGTATATATGGAAAACAATATAAAACAGAGGGATTTGTGGCTGATGGCACTATGGAAGCGGCCCAGTTTATGGGTTTCAAGCCTGAAACAGGACTTGCGATTTATAACGCTATTACGTTAACTGCAAATGTATATAGCATCTTTGGATTAGCCAGAAGACCCGAAGCATGGAGGCTATTTAAATGGATGCCCCGTGATTTCTATCGCAAGGTCGATACGATGAGCCGCCCAAAATTAACAATGAAAATAGTAGGTTATGGACTTAAGGCCAAAGTAATATTTGACCTGCTTTCTACTGACACATCGAACCATTAACCTCTGAATTTTCTCCAGAACCGCCAGGATTTGTAAGAAAGGACTGGCGGCTGAATAAATGCAACGATGACTATTGCGATCAGAATTGATATACCACCACCCACGACGGTTTCTTTCGCAGAAAACAACACTAAAATGATAAAAACCATCAGACATGCCGATGTTATCCATAAAACAACCCTGAATCGATTAGCCAGATCCTGAATCGCTTCCCCCAAGGTTCCGCCGTAGCTTTCAACGTTGTTTTTTATCTTCTGCAAATCCGATGGTGTAAACCCTGAACGTAACAAAGCCTCATCAGTCACTTTCATACCGTCTCGTCCCTTATCTTCCAGAAGTGTTTTCCCAATCGCTGATTGTGCAAGCAATCATACTGATGAACTTTACAGCAATCCACATGTTGTTTGTGCAATGTGTCAGATTTCAGACAATAGCATCCATAAAGCCCCGTTAGTGGTACAAGCAACAAGCGGAGCGTAGCGACTTCATCAGGCCAACCTGGTTGGTTTCGCTTTGCGAAAGTCACCAGTGACCAAATCAGATTGTCAGAGGGATCACACCTTATCAGGGTGCTCGTGTACCTTTCGGAGCGTGAGCGAAGCGCTGGCAGAGCCTGCATGTCGTGTGCAGGTACGTTTACCACTATTCACCTGTTTACGTGGCTCATACGGCCACACATCGGGCTTAAATGCGTGTGATCAATCTGTTTCGGGAGGTTTTAGAGACGTTGGCAGCGTCATCAGCTTCGAGTTGATAGCGGTTCGTGGGGACTGTTCACGCTTTGTACCTGTTCGAGCTATACAACTACAGGCCGCTACGTGCTAACTTCCCTGAATAGCCACTGTTAACCATAGCGGCAACTGTTGGTCATAGAATCCCTTAAAAAAAGACTGTACCTTGAGAGCGACAATCGTCTTAATTCATTGTTTTTAAAGGATTTTGTTGTGTGAGTGCCGATAATAGGAGTCGAACCTACGACCTTCGCATTACGAATGCGCTGCTCTACCAACTGAGCTATATCGGCCCTGAGAGGCCGGTTACGAGTGTAACCACGGGGCAAAAGGTTAGATCTAACCGGGTGATGCGTCAATGCCCTTTTGAATCAAACGGCTATTTTTGCATCACCCGTAACTATTTACGCACGAATCGTATCGTCACCGAAGCCGATCCACTTATAGGTGGTCAGCGCTTCAAGGCCCATCGGACCGCGCGCGTGCAGTTTCTGCGTGCTGACCGCCACTTCTGCGCCAAGTCCGAACTGGCCGCCGTCCGTGAAACGGGTGGAGGCGTTCACATATACCGCAGAGGAATCCACTTCATTCACAAAGCGATCGGCATTGCGCAGCGTACGCGTCAGGATCGCGTCAGAATGCTGCGTGCCGTGTTCACGAATGTGCGCAATAGCGTCGTCGAGATCCGCAACCACCTTCACGTTCAGATCCAGCGACAGGAACTCGTCGTCGTACTGCTCCGCTTTTACGGGAACCACACTAGCCGGGCCACCCTGGAGCAGCGCGAGGGCATTGGTATCAGCGTGCAGCGTCACCCCGCTCTCCGCCATCTGTTTGCTCAGGGCTGGCAGGAAAGTACTCGCAATCCCCTGGTGCACCAGCAGCGTTTCCACGGTGTTACAGGTGCTTGGACGCTGGGTTTTGGCGTTGACGATAATCTTCAGCGCTGGGTCAATTTCGGCGCTGTCGTCTACCACGATATGGCATACGCCGATGCCGCCCGTGATGACCGGAATGGTCGACTGCTCACGGCACAGCTTGTGCAGGCCCGCGCCACCGCGTGGGATCAGCATGTCGATGTATTTGTCCATGCGCAGCATCTCGTTGACCAGCGCGCGGTCAGGGCTCTCAATCGCCTGCACGGCCCCCGCCGGCAAACCGCACTCTTCCAGCGCCTGCTGGATGACTTTCACCGTCGCGGCGTTGGTGCGCCAGGTCTCTTTCCCACCGCGCAGAATGGCGGCATTACCGGTTTTCAGGCACAGGGAAGCGACGTCAACCGTCACGTTTGGACGGGCTTCATAAATCACGCCGATGACGCCGAGCGGCACGCGGCGACGCTCCAGACGCAAACCGCTGTCGAGCAGCCCACCGTCAATCACCTGTCCTACCGGGTCGGCCAGGTTACAAACCTGACGGACATCGTCGGCGATACTTTTAAGACGCGCCGGGTTCAGCGCCAGGCGGTCGAGCATCGCTTCGCTCAGGCCGTTTCGACGCGCTTCCAGCAGATCCTGCTCGTTGGCAAGCAAAATGTCCTGAGACTGTGCTTCCAGATAATCAGCGATTTTTTCCAGCACGCGGTTTTTCTCGCGGCTGGAAAGGAGCGCCAGTTTGTAAGAGGCGGCCTTCGCGGCTGCGCCCATTTGTTCCAGCATGTTCTGGCTCCTTAACGAATAATCATGTCATCGCGATGCACGGCAACCGGGCCATATTCATAGCCCAGAATAGCGTCGATCTGCTGCGAGTGGTGGCCCGCAATGCGGCGCAGGGCATCGCTGTTATAGCGGCTTACGCCATGCGCGATGTCGCGACCTTCAAGGTTACGGATGCGGATCACTTCACCACGGGAGAAGTTGCCTGTCACGCTTTTAATTCCTTTAGGAAGCAATGAACTCCCTCGTTCCAGAATCGCCGCGGTTGCCCCTTCATCAACGGTGAGTTCACCGGCAGGCGGCGCGCCAAAGATCCAGCGCTTGCGGTTCTCCAGCGGGGATTCCTGGGCGTGGAAGCGGGTGCCAACGGAAATGCCTTCCATCACGTCGCCAATCACGCCAGGGCGGCTGCCCGCGGCAATGATGGTGTCGATACCGGCGCGGCACGCCACGTCGGCGGCCTGCAGCTTGGTCCCCATCCCGCCCGTTCCGAGGCCGGACACGCTGTCACCGGCGATGGCGCGCAGCGCATCGTCGATACCATGAACATCGGTAATCAGCTCGGCTTCCGGGTTGGAGCGCGGGTCGGCGGTGAACAGCCCCTGCTGATCGGTCAGAAGCAGGAGTTTATCGGCACCGGCCAGGATGGCGGCCAGCGCAGAGAGGTTATCGTTATCGCCCACTTTTATTTCAGCGGTGGCAACGGCATCGTTTTCGTTGATAACGGGAACAATATTGTTGTCCAGCAGCGCGCGCAGGGTATCGCGGGCATTCAGGAAGCGCTCCCGGTCTTCCATATCCGCACGTGTCAGCAGCATCTGCCCGACGTGAATACCGTAGATAGAGAACAGCTGTTCCCAGAGTTGAATGAGTCGGCTTTGTCCCACGGCGGCCAGCAGCTGTTTAGAGGCGATCGTCGCGGGGAGTTCGGGATAACCCAGGTGTTCACGCCCGGCGGCAATCGCCCCGGAGGTCACAATCACAATACGGTGCCCTGCGGCATGCAGCTGAGCGCATTGACGTACAAGCTCAACAATGTGGGCGCGATTTAGGCGGCGCGATCCGCCTGTTAACACACTGGTACCGAGTTTTACCACCAGCGTCTGGCTGTCACTCATGATTCTCTGCCGTTCAACGATAAGGGAAAGTAATGTCGAACGAACGTTTTAACAGGAGTCAGCCCGGTTGCCAACTGCCTTAGTGCATCACCAGGCACTTTGTTGCGCGGGATCAGGAAGCGTAGCGGCAGAATTTGACAAATTTATTACCGTAATAATAAATCACAGTTTTTTAAAATTATTCTTAGTTTGTCATAAAAGTTTCATTCCAGAACGATAAAACCCTTCCTGTTTTTTCACGGGACTAAAGCATCAGCTTACCGTCCAGCGAATTTTTAAAGCGCGTTTATAAGACAGGATCGAAAATGAAAAAGAGCACTCTGGCATTAGTGGTTATGGGCGTGGTGGCTTCCGCATCTGTTCACGCAGCAGAAGTTTATAATAAAAACGGTAATAAACTGGACGTGTACGGCAAAGTGAAAGCTATGCACTATATCAGTGATGATGACACCAAAGATGGTGACCAGACTTACGTTCGTTTCGGTTTTAAAGGCGAAACCCAGATTAACGATCAGCTGACGGGCTATGGCCGTTGGGAAGCTGAATTCGCCGGTAACAAAGCGGAGAGTGACTCCTCGCAGAAAACTCGTCTGGCATTCGCCGGTATTAAACTGAAAGACTTTGGTTCACTGGATTATGGTCGTAACCTGGGCGCGCTTTATGACGTCGCGGCATACACCGATATGTTCCCTGAGTTCGGCGGTGACGGCCTGGCACAGACCGACAACTTCATGACGAAACGTGCCTCCGGACTGGCCACCTACCGCAATACCGACTTCTTTGGCATGGTAGACGGTCTTGATATGACCCTGCAGTACCAGGGCAAAAACGAAAACCGCGACGTGAAAAAGCAGAACGGTGACGGCTTTGGTACGTCTCTGGCCTATGACTTCGGCGGCAGCGATTTCTCCGTCATTGGTGCTTATGCCAGCTCCGATCGCACCAACGCGCAGAACCTGCAGGCGCGCGGTGAAGGTAAAAAAGCCGAGGGCTGGGCAACCGGTCTGAAATACGACGCGAACGATATTTACCTGGCCACTATTTATTCTGAAACCCGCAATATGGCCCCTATCTCCGGTGGTTTTGCAAATAAAGCGCAAAACTTCGAAGTGGTTGCACAATATCAGTTTGACTTTGGTCTGCGCCCATCCGTGGGTTATGTACAGTCCAAAGGCAAGGATATCGAAGGCATTGGCGACGAAGATATCGTGAAATATATTGACGTGGGCGCCACGTATTACTTCAACAAAAACATGTCCGCGTTTGTTGATTATAAAATCAACCAGATTGACGACGATAATAAGCTGGGCGTGAGCAGCGATGATATCGTTGCGCTGGGTGTGACATATCAGTTCTAAGATTATCCAGATAAGAAAATCCCGGCATACAAGCCGGGATTTTTTTGCCCAGGATAAATGCGGTCTGCTGCCCTCCCCCCGGCCCTCTTTCACAGGAAGAGGGAGAAACCATTACGCGGTCAGCTTCACCGCTTCGCTGGAAAAGTCATCCGCAGGCTCGAACTTAAGGTCCAGGGTGGCCAGCAGCGCGCTCGCTTTGTCGTGGAACTCTTTCAGGGTGTATTCCAGGCGATCGATCACTTCCTGATCTTTGATGGTCGTGGCCTGCCAGTTGCCGTCTTTGTTAAACAGGCCAAACTGGTAGCTATACGTAAAACGTTTCTCCTCTGCTTCCATTTCCATCCACCAGCCCCAGAATTCACGTTTTTCGGGTGCAGGCTTCACGTTGACGCAAACAGCCAGGCAGTCGAAAAAAAAGCGATTCTCTTCACACTGCTCTTCTCGAATATACGGGCCGAGAGCCATAAATTTCTTAATCAGCCTACTTTTCGGGTGTCCACTCGGTAACGTCATTGCGATCTCCTTTTGTGAAGCCACTGTTTTACCAAACCAGCGAAATTTAGCAATCTATTAACACACTCTCTGGGCGATCCAGCGCGTGATCTCTTTCAAGGCTTTGTCAAAATTCTGATACACCGGGCTGAACGGCACCTCAAGCAATTTGCCATCCGCAGATGACGAAGTGATTAAGCGTGACTCTTCCTCCGGGCTGAACGGATCGTTTTTCCAGAAACCGGACAGCATCGGCGTCGGGCAGCGGCGTCCCAGCAACCCTTGCGTTTTTAACGAGTAGCGATTGAGCTCAACGCGCAGCGCTTCGTCTGAGGCATCATGCATGCCAAGGCGACTGGCAAGGACGTCCAGATACATCTCCGGCACGCTGCCCTGACGGGCAGGATCGCTGAGCAGGGCGTGAACCACCGGGCCCAGGCAGGCGACGGCCTTCAGACGTGAAGATTCAAGGTAAGCCAGACGCACCGCAACGTTGGCACCAAAACGGAAGCCGAACGCCGCGACGCGGGTGTGGTCAACCCACGGAACATTTTCCAGCGCTTTAAGCGCATGCTGGTGCAGCAGGCTCGAATCCTGCGTTAACTTCCACTTCGATGAGAATCCAATAGAAGGCATATCGAGCGTCAGCATCGCGATCCCTTTTGGTGCGAAGTAGCGCTCATACAGGCTGTAATAGTCGATTTGCAGGGAATCCAGCCCGCCGCACATTAGCACGGTCGGGAACGGGCCGTCGCCTTCAGGCATGTGCAGGAACCCGGTGACGGGCGCACCGCCCGGAACGGCGAACTCAAGCTCGCGCATCTGACCCGGCAGACGTTGAGCAGCTTCCTCATAGGCACGATTCGCCAGCGCCTGAGCCTGCTCGGCCAGCTCATCCCCTTTCAAATGCGGATAGGCGGCGATGGCGTAGAGGTTGGCCGCATGCAGCCAGTGCTTGCCGCTTCGCGTGGCATCCTCTTCCTGGCTGGCTTTTTGCTGCCAGAGCATCGCCTGTTTAGACCATTCGTAGATCCAGTTCCCGCCCCGGTAGCCCACCACCGTGTCGTAGAGCTCGCTGTCGGTACGCTCCGACTCGCTCATTACGATACGCGCCTGCACGTCGAGGATTTCACGGGGATCGATACCGCGCCAGATCCACATCAGGCGGTTAATCATGCGATACCAGTGGGGCACGTTTTTACCGTCTAACGCAGACTGGACGGCAGGCATGGTTCCCGGATTAAACCGACGGACCAGCGTCGACGTTTCAGGGTGTTTGAAACGGGGTTTGAAAAGCGTCTCGGTGAGATTTGCCTGCGTCATTGCGTTGCCTCCATGGATACGTCATATAGTGCCCATTGTAACGCGTGGCGGGATAAAAAGAACAACGCCCGGCATAGCCGGGCGTGTAAAGTTACGTACTGAAATTAACGGCCAGAAATAGGCGGTACGAAGACCACGCCCATATCCCACGGCTGTTCAATCCAGGTATCCTGTGGGATATCAATCACGTAATCGTCGACCAGCGGACGGCCAGCAGGCTTCGCAAAGATCGTCACGAAGTGCGCTTTTGGATACATTTCGCGAATAGCGACCGCAGTACCGCCGGTATCCACCAGATCGTCGATAACGATGAAGCCTTCACCGTCGCCTTCAGCGCGTTTCAGCACTTTCAGCTCACGCTGGTTATCATGGTCATAGCTGGAGATGCAGACGGTATCGACATGACGAATACCCAGCTCACGTGCCAGCAGCGCCCCCGGTACCAGACCGCCACGGCTGACGGCAATAATGCCTTTCCACTGTTCGGAAGGCATCAGACGCGCAGCCAGTTTGCGTGCGTGAATCTGCAACATGTCCCAGGTGACGACGTATTTTTCGCTCATGTGAAGTGTCCCAGCCTGTTTTTATACGGCTTAAAAAGTGTTCGAGGGGGAAATAGGTTGCGCGAGATTATAGAGATCTGGCGCACTAAAAACCAGTGTTTAGCGCTCCCTGCCTGAGTTTTTACATGCTTTATGCTACCAGCCAGCAGAGAAAGTGGTATTCTCAGTTGCATCTCGCAAGCCTGTCTTGTGGTAACTATTAACCTGCTAACCCTGTGGCCTGCAACCCTGTTTGCAGCGCCTCGACAAGGAGACTTATCGTGTCTGAACTGTCTCAATTATCTCCGCAGCCGCTGTGGGATATTTTTGCCAAAATTTGCTCCATTCCACACCCTTCCTACCATGAAGAACAGCTTGCCGAACATATTATGGGTTGGGCGAAGGAAAAAGGTCTGCACGCAGAGCGCGACCAGGTTGGCAACATTCTGATCCGCAAACCGGCTACCGCAGGCATGGAAAACCGTAAACCGGTTGTACTGCAGGCGCACCTGGACATGGTGCCACAGAAAAACAACGACACCGTTCACGACTTCACTAAAGACCCAATCCAGCCGTACATCGACGGCGACTGGGTAAAAGCGCGCGGTACCACCCTGGGCGCGGACAACGGCATCGGTATGGCCTCTGCGCTGGCGGTGCTGGCTGACGACAGCGTTGAACACGGTCCGCTGGAAGTGCTGCTGACCATGACCGAAGAAGCGGGCATGGACGGCGCGTTCGGTCTGCAGGCGAACTGGCTGCAGGCAGATATCCTGATCAACACCGACTCCGAAGAAGAAGGTGAGATCTACATGGGCTGCGCGGGCGGGATTGATTTCATCTCTACCCTGCCGCTGTCACGCGAAGCGATCCCTGCTGGCTTCCAGACCTTCAAGCTGACGCTGAAAGGGCTGAAAGGCGGCCACTCTGGCGGCGACATTCATCTGGGTCTCGGCAACGCCAACAAACTGCTGGCACGCTTCCTGGCGGGCCACGCGGCCGAGCTGGACCTGCGTCTGGTGGACTTCAACGGCGGCACCCTGCGCAACGCGATCCCACGCGAAGCCTTTGCCACCGTGGCGGTGTCAGCGGCGAAAGCGGACGAGCTGAAAAAACTCTCCAGCGTCTACCTGGATATCCTGAAAAACGAACTGTCGGCGAAAGAGAAGAACCTGACCGTGGTGCTGGAATCCGTGTCTACGGATAAAGCCGCCCTGACCGCGCAGTCTCGCGACAGCTTCGTTCAGCTGCTGAACGCGACGCCAAACGGCGTGATTCGCAATTCTGACGTGGCGAAAGGCGTGGTGGAAACCTCTCTGAACGTGGGCGTGGTGACCATGAGCGACGACAGCGCGGAAATTATCTGCCTGATCCGCTCCCTGATCGACAGCGGTAAAGAGTATGTAGTAAGCATGCTGGAATCTCTGGGTGCGCTGGCGGGCGCGAAAACCTCCGCCAAAGGCAGCTACCCTGGCTGGCAGCCGGATGCAAGCTCTCCGGTGATGGCGCTGGTGCGTGAAACTTATCAGCGTCTGTTCAACAGCACCCCGAACATCCAGGTGATCCACGCGGGTCTGGAATGTGGTCTGTTTAAGAAGCCGTATCCGGACATGGACATGGTTTCCATCGGGCCAACCATTACCGGTCCACACTCGCCGGATGAGCAGGTTCATATTGAAAGCGTCGGCCATTACTGGACGCTGTTGACGGAACTGCTGAAGGCGATCCCTGCAAAGTAATTTGTCGTCTGTTGCCCGGCGGCGCTACGCTTGCCGGGCCTACGATGAGTGTAATCTACAATCCCAAAACCAGCTGACGCTCCAGCTGCGGATCCAGCAGCGTGACGTGCAGTCCCACCAGCCTCACCCCTCGTCCGCCTCGTCGTTCTTCCCACGCCTTTTTCGCCGTTGCGATAAGATCTTCTTTGTTCAGGCGCGGCCAGACGTGCTCCTGCGTCGTCTGCTGAAAGTCGTTAAATTTCAGCTTGATGCCCTGTCGGGCAATCAGTAAATCAGGCTTTACTTTGATCAGGCGTCGTTCCAGCTCCGGATAGAGCTGTTCCGTAATAATGGTTTCGCATTCCGACCAGTCATGGATGTCTTCGCTCAGCGTGCGCTCAACCCCGACCGATTTACGAAGCCGTTCGTTGTTTACATCACGATCGTCAATGCCCTGACTGCGCTCCCACAGCACGCGGCCAAACTTCCCAAAGCGCTTGAGCAGCATAGCCAGGTCGCTTCGCTGCACGTCTTCGCAGGTGCGTAACCCCATACTTTCCAGCTTCGCGGCGGAGACTTTGCCTACGCCGGGGATTTTGCCAAGCGGCAGCGTTTTTAAAAACGCCGGGACCTCTTCAGGGGTGATGACGTACTGACCGTTGGGTTTATTTAAATCGGAAGCAATTTTGGCGAGAAATTTTACCGGCGCGACGCCTGCCGACGCGGTGAGATTCAACTCGTTGAAAATGGTCTGGCGGATCTCCTGCGCCATCAGGGTAGCGGAGCCGTGACAGTGCAGGCTGTCGGTGACGTCCAGATAGGCTTCGTCCAGCGAAAGCGGTTCAATCAGTGAGGTGTAGCGGGAGAAGATTTCGCGTATATGGTTTGAGGCTTCTTTATAGGCGTCAAAGCGCCCGGGCAAAAGAGTAAGGTGCGGACACAGTTTCAGCGCCATCGCCGTCGGCATGGCGCTGCGCACGCCAAATTTGCGTGCAGGATAGTTGGCGGTGCTGATCACACCGCGCTGAACGCGGCTGCCGCCAATGGCGATGGGAATATCCCGCAGCGCCGGGTTGTCACGCATCTCCACTGCGGCAAAAAAGCAGTCCATATCGACATGGATTATTTTGCGCATCGGTCATACCACACATGTATTTATATACAGTATAACAAAAGGCAAAAAATGCGTCAGCTATTTTCCTTACTCACGGTTGTCATATAAACGTGTTACAAACATTCGTAATAAAACCTTTATATACATACATTTAGAAAATCAATGGAGCGTAATTATTCATGAAGAAAATTCTCTCGATTTCGTTACTGTTTCTGGCGAGTGCTGCATCTGCTAGCCCTGCGATCGTTGCCCACCGGGGCGGGACTGCGGATGCACCTGAAAATACCCTGCCAGCCATTAAGCTCGCCCTCGAAAACAAAACAGATATCGTCTGGATAACCGTGCAGCTCAGTCGGGATGGCGTACCGGTTCTCTATCGACCTGCCGATCTGAAAGCGTTAACCAATCTGCAGGGAAAGGTGTCACAGTATACCGCTGAAGAACTGGCAAAAGCGGATGCCAGCGTGAAGTGGAAAGATAAGGGCCTGCCGGAAAGCCTGCTTAATTCCCCGATACCGACGCTGAAGTCGGTGCTGAGCGCCTGGCCAGATACGCGTTTTTTCATTGACATCAAATCTCCGGATGCCGATCCGGCGACCATGGGCAACGCGCTGCTTAACGTATTGAAAGAGACCAACAGCCTGAATCGCGTTCGCGTTTATTCAACCGAAGATCGCTATATGGAAGCATTGCCTGTCGAAATCCCCCGCTTTGTCACGCGCAGCGAAACCCGAACGCGTCTGGCCACGATTTCGTTGAGCCATGAATGTCTGCCTCCTTCACAAAAAATGGACGATTACTGGTATGGGCTTGAGTTAAACCGAAAAGTAGAAGTGGTCGAGAAATTCACCTTAGGCGAAGGTGTCTCTCCTGCAACATTAACGTGGGACAAAGAGGCCGTTGACTGCTTCCGCTCTCAGGGCAATGCCCATCTGATTTTTATCGGCGTGAACTCTGAAGAGGATTACCAGAAGGCGAAAACACTGGGTGCCGAAGGGGTTCTTGTAGACTCACCAGCCAAAGCCAAAAGCTGGGCAAAATAAATGATAAAGGCCGCACGAAGCGGCCTTTTCCTAGATGATCCTCTGCTGGTCCCGTGCCATGCGCTTTTTACGCGCATCGCACGGTTCGGGGCAGTCGCACACCTTTTCCATTCCGATGGAAGAGATACCTCCACAGCTGCCCTGAATGCTTTTACGCTTGATGATCCAGCCTAAAGACATACCGAACACCACCAGCAAAAATACCGCAAAGGTTGCCAGAAAGGTCAACATAATCAGCCTCCGAAATCATCAAGGAGGATGTTTTCATCTTCCACGCCGAGATCTTTGAGCATCTTGATCACGGCGGCGTTCATCATTGGCGGACCACACATATAGAACTCGCAGTCTTCCGGAGCCGGGTGCTGTTTGAGGTAGTTTTCATACAGCACGTTGTGAATGAAGCCCGTATAGCCCGTCCAGTTATCTTCCGGCTGCGGATCGGAGAGCGCCACGTGGAAGGTAAAGTTCGGATTCTCACGCGCCAGCTGTTCAAATTCATCGTCGTAGAACATTTCGCGCAGCGAGCGCGCACCGTACCAGAAGCTGATTTTACGCTTGCTGCCGAGACGCTTGAGCTGGTCAAAGATGTGCGAGCGCATAGGGGCCATACCCGCACCGCCGCCGATAAAGACCATTTCCGCGTCGGTATCTTTAGCAAAAAACTCGCCGAACGGACCGGAGATCGTCACCTTGTCGCCTGGCTTAAGGGACCAGATATACGACGACATCACGCCCGGCGGCGCGTCAGGCACGTTTGGCGGCGGCGTGGCGATACGCACGTTGAGCATGATAATGCCCTTCTCTTCCGGGTAGTTAGCCATGGAATAGGCGCGCAGCGCGGGCTCTTTTACCTCGGAAACAAAGCGGAAGAGATTAAATTTATCCCAGTCGGCCCGGTACTCATCGGGCACGTCGAAGTCCGCATACGCCACGGTGTACGCCGGACACTCAATCTGGATATACCCACCTGCACGGAACGGGACGCTCTCCCCTTCAGGGACACGCAGCTTAAGCTCTTTAATGAACGTGGCTTTGTTATCGTTCGAGATAACCTCGCACTCCCATTTTTTCACGCCGAAGATCTCTTCCGGCAGCTCAATCTTCATGTTCTGGCGCACCGCGACCTGACACGCCAGACGGCAACCCTCTTTCGCTTCACGCTTCGTGATATGCGACAGTTCAGTAGGCAGAATATCACCGCCCCCCTCTTTCACCGTCACACGGCACTGCCCGCATGAGCCGCCTCCACCGCAGGCTGACGAGACAAAAATCCCGTTGCCCGAGAGCGTATTAAGCAGCTTGTCCCCTGCCGGAGTGCGGATCTGGTTCTGCGGATCGTCATTGATATCAATGATCACATCCCCGGAATTAACCAGCTTTGCGCGCGCCGCCAGAATCAGTCCTGACAGCACCAGTACTATCAGCGTGAACATCACCACGCCAAGAATAATTTCCATCTGTTAACCCTTATAGCTGCACACCGGAGAAGGACATAAAGCCCAACGCCATCAGGCCGGTGGTGATAAAGGTGATCCCTAAGCCACGCAGCCCCGCAGGCACGTTGGCATATTTCATTTTTTCACGGATCCCCGCCATAGTGACAATCGCCAGCATCCAGCCGATACCGGAACCGAAGCCGTACACCACCGATTCACTGAAGTTGTAATCGCGCTGAACCATAAACGAGACGCCACCGAAGATGGCGCAGTTCACCGCGATCAGCGGCAGGAAGATCCCCAGCGCGTTGTACAGCGACGGGAAATACTTATCGAGGATCATCTCCAGGATTTGTACCAGCGCCGCAATCACCCCGATGAAGGTGATGAAGTTCAGGAAGCTAAGATCGACGCCTTCCACCAGCGCGCCGTCCCGCAGCACGAAGTTGAACACCAGGTTGTTAATCGGAACCGAAAGCCCCAGCACAACGGTGACCGCCACGCCCAGGCCAAATGCCGTCGAGACCTTTTTAGAGACGGCAAGGAACGTACACATGCCCAGGAAGAAGGCGAGCGCCATGTTTTCAACAAACACCGCGCGCACAAATAAACTCAGGTAATGAGCCATTGTCGGTTACTCCTTTTCCTGCTGCTCAGGCTTCAGCGTACGAATCAGCCAGATCAGCAAACCGATAATGAAAAATGCGCTTGGGGCCAGCAGGAACAGGCCGTTCGGCAGATACCAGCCGCCGTTCTGTACCGTATCCAGCACCTGAACGCCAAACAGCTTGCCGCTGCCAATCAGCTCGCGCAGGAAACCGACCGTCAGGAGGATCACGCCGTAGCCCAGGCCGTTGCCGATACCGTCCATAAAGCTCGCCAGCGGCGGCATTTTCATGGCGTAGGCTTCAGCGCGCCCCATCACGATGCAGTTGGTGATAATCAGGCCGACAAACACCGAAAGCTGCTTCGAGGTTTCGTAGGCGAAAGCGCGCAGCAGCTGATCGACCACGATCACCAGCGAGGCGATGATCGCCATCTGCACGATGATCCTCACGCTGTTGGGGATGTGGTGGCGGATCATCGAGATAAACATGCTGGAAAACGCCGTCACCAGCGTTACCGCCAGCGTCATCACCACCGCCGTTTCCAGCTTGGTCGTTACCGCCAGAGCCGAGCACACACCCAGCACCTGCAGGGTTATCGGGTTATTGGCTAAAAGTGGGCCAATCAGCACCTTTTTAACTTCTTTCAGTTCACCCGTATCAGCCATTGTTCAGCGCTCCTTCACGTACGTTCTTCAGGAAGGGACCAAAGCCCAGTTCACCCATCCAGAAATCAAAACTGTGCTGCACCCCGTTAGAGGTGAGTGTGGCGCCGGAAAGACCGTCAACGGCGAATTCATCCCCAGGACGCGCGCCTCCTTTCACCACCTTCAGCGCAGGTTGACCGTTATCATTGAGCACTTTTTTACCGATAAACTGCGCACGCCAGTTAGGATTTTCCACTTCGCCACCCAGCCCCGGCGTTTCGCCCTGATCGTAATAAGTAATACCTTTGACCGTGCGGCCATCGGTATCCAGTGCCACAAACGCATACATCATTGACCATAAGCCGTTGCCGTAGATGGGCAACACGATTTCCTGTATGCGCTTCTGCTCGTCACGAACGAGGTAAATCTCCGCCACATTGCTGCGGCGCTTAATGCCAGCCGGATCCTGCGAGGCGTCAAGCACGGTGCTCATCTGTGGATCCTTTAATGCCAGCGCCTGGTTATATTTCGCCGGGTCTTTATCCATCAGCTCGCCGGTTTTTAAATCCACCAGCCGTGCGGTAATGCGTTCAGCAAACACGGCCGCGACGTCGTCCTTCGTCATGCCTTCCTGCATCAGCCCGGCCACGGCCAGGATGTTGCGCTGTTTATCCAGCGCGCGCTGTTCCTGCTGTAGCGGTTTCAACCCTACGGCGGAACCGGCAACCACGATGGAACAGACCAGACACAGTACCAAAACCACCAGCAGCGTTTTGCTGATGCTGTCGTTATTTTTAACCTCAGCCACGCGCCTTCCTCCGCTTAATGTTGGCGCGCACGACCAGGTAATCGAACAGCGGCGCAAACAGGTTGGCAAACAGAATGGCCAACATCATCCCTTCCGGATAGGCCGGGTTGACCACGCGAATCAGTACACACATCACGCCAATGAGCGCGCCGTAACACCATTTCCCCCTGTCGGTAAAGGAGGCCGAGACGGGATCGGTTGCCATGAACATCATGCCAAACGCAAAGCCTCCCAGCACCAGGTGCCAGTACCACGGCATGGAGAACATCGGGTTCGTGTCTGAACCAATGAGGTTGAACAGCGTGGCGGTAAGCACCATGCCGAGCATAACGCCCGCGACGATGCGCCAGGAGGCCACGCGGCCAAAGAGGATGATGGCCCCGCCGATCAAAATCATCAGGGTAGATACTTCGCCAATGGAGCCCGGAATGTTGCCAAGAAACGCGTCGAACCAGGTTACGGGCTGGCCGGTAGCATTGTTGACCAGCGTTTCGCCGCCACCTGCCGCCCACTGAGAAAGCGGCGTCGCGCCGGAGAAACCGTCCGCAGCCGTCCACACCAGGTCGCCCGAAATCTGCGCCGGGTAAGCAAAGAACAGGAACGCACGCCCCGCCAGCGCCGGGTTGAGGAAGTTACGACCGGTGCCGCCGAAAATCTCTTTGGCAATCACCACGCCAAAGCTGATCCCCATCGCCGCCTGCCAGAGCGGCAGAGTCGGCGGAACAATCAGCGCAAACAGAATGGAGGTAACAAAGAAGCCTTCGTTGATCTCGTGTTTGCGGATGATGGCGAACAGCACTTCCCAGAAGCCGCCCACGATAAAGACGGTCATGTAGATCGGCAGGAAGAAGACGGCCCCCAGCGTCATCATGCTGACCCAGCCTGCATCAGCCGCAAAGCTGACGCCCAGTGACTGCGCCAGACGATAGTGCCAGTCAGACTGGATCACCTGCGTCAGCTGCTGAGCGTCGTACATATGATGCAGCGCCGGAATGGTTTGCAGACCAACGTTGTACATGCCCCAGAACATGGCCGGGAAAACCGCAAACCACACCAGGATCATCATGCGTTTCAGGTCGATGGCATCGCGAACGTGCGCTGCACCTTTCGTCACCAGACCCGGAGTGTAGAAAATAGTCGTCGTCGCTTCATACAGCGGGTAGTACTTCTTCAGTTTACCCTCGGTAAAATGCGGCTCAATTTTTTCGAAGAGGTGTTTTAAGCCCATGGTTATCCTTCCTGCTCAATGCGGGTTAACACCTCGCGCAATACGGGTCCATATTCGTATTTACCCGGACACACATAGGTACAGAGCGCCAGATCTTCTTCATCCAGTTCCAGGCAACCGAGCGCCTGCGCGCCGTCGGTATCGCCTGCCAGAAGATCGCGCAGCAGCACGGTAGGCAGAATATCCAGCGGCATTACTCGTTCGTAGTTGCCAATCGGAACCATCGCGCGCTCGCCGCCGTTTGTGCTGGTAGAGAAGTTAAAGAGCTTATGACGCAGAAAGTGGCCAAGCGTGGTGCGGGTGACGGAGTATTTTTCTGCGCCAGGCAGAACCCAGCCGAACAGCTCTTTCTCACGCCCTTCAAGAACGACGCTCACCTGAAGATGGAAACGTCCCAGGTACGCGTGCGCATTGACAGCGCGGCGGCCGCTGAGTACCGAACCGGAAATGAGGCGGTTTTCACCCTCTTTCTGTTCCCCTGCCAGCAGTTCATTAATGTCTGCTCCCAGAAGCGTCTTAACCAGACGCGGGTTTGCGGCCTGCGGCCCGCCGATAGCGATAATCCGTTCAGCGCAGAGTTCACCCGTAGTAAAGAGTTTACCGATGGCAATGACATCCTGATAATTAAGGTGCCAAACCTGTTTTTTAAGGCTTACCGGCTCAAGGAAGTGGATATGGGTCCCGACCAGACCCGCCGGATGCGGGCCGGAAAATTCATTAAACGTAACCTGCCCCTGCGGATGGCCGCCAAGCTTGCCGCCGCTGGCCTGGCAAACGTGCACTTTTCCGGGCGTCAGGCGAGTCAGAACGGTCAGCCCGGCATCAAAGGCTTTACGCTGCGCCAGGATAATGGGCTGCGGGTCTGCGCTGAGCGGGTTGGTGTCGATGGCCGTCACGAAAATGGCAGCCGGGGCGGTATCAGGAACGGGGGATTTGCTGAAAGGACGCGTACGCAGCGCCGTCCACAGGCCGGATGCGAGCAGCTGAGCCTGCACATCTTCGCGGCTAAGCGTCGCGAGGTCTGCCGCATCATAACGAGCAAACTCACGCTGTTCATCGCCTTCAATGCGAATTACCACCGACTGCAGCACGCGACGCTCGCCGCGGTTGATCGCTACCACGGTGCCGCTGGCGGGGGCCGTGAACATGACGCCGGGATTTTTTTTGTCTTCAAAGAGCGCTTGCCCTTTGATCACGCGATCGCCCTCCTGCACCAGCATTGAAGGACGCATGCCCAGATAATCGTCACCTAAAATTGCGACATGACGGACGCTTGCGCCACACGAGACGTGCTGCTCAGGCACGCCTGCAATCGGCAAATTAAGTCCTTTTTTTATTTTAAACATGTGGTTAGCAGGTTTCCATAAACAACAATCCAGTGGGCGCAAAGTGTAACATTTTCCCCTTCTCTCGGGCAGGGGATCCACCGTCGGGCGCGCCAAAATGCGAGCTATTACGCAAAGTTCCTGGAGCCAGCGCATTTTTGATGGTTTATAAAGTAAAACTAATTTGTAAACTCACCGCCCGGCTCTTGCGAAAATCTATAGCGGTGCTAATGTGAGCGCACCTAACAGAATAATCTGATTTCGGGTCTCTTTTGCCGTCCTGGCAAGTTAGTCCAGGTTTTATCAAGGAATTTGTAGTATGCGTAAAATCGCATTGTTCATTGCGATGCTTCTGATTCCGTGCATGTCGTTTGCCGGGCTGCTCAGCAGCAACAGCTCCACCACGCCGATCAGCAAAGAATATAAACAGCAGTTAATGGGATCCCCGGTTTATATTCAAATCTTCAAGGAAGAGCGCACGCTCGATCTGTTTGTAAAAATGGGCGAAACATATCAGCTGCTTGATAGCTACAAAATTTGTAACTATTCCGGCGGGCTGGGCCCGAAACAGCGTCAGGGCGATTTCAAAAGCCCGGAAGGTTTTTACAACGTTCAGCGTAACCAGTTAAAGCCGGATAGCCGCTTCTATAAAGCCATCAACATCGGTTTCCCGAACGCCTATGACCGTGCTCACGGTTATGAAGGGAAATACCTGATGATCCACGGTGCCTGCGTGTCTGTCGGCTGCTACGCGATGACCGACTCCGGCATTGATGAGATTTTCCAGTTCGTAACCGGCGCACTGGTCTTTGGGCAGCCTAACGTTCAGGTCAGCATCTATCCGTTCCGCATGACCGATGCCAATATGGCGCGCCATAAGTACTCTTACTACGCCGATTTCTGGAAACAGCTGAAGCCGGGTTATGACTACTTTGAGCAGACCCACAAGCCGCCGGTAGTCTCTATCGTCGATGGCCGTTACGTGGTCAGCAAACCGCTGAGCCACGAAGTCGTCCACCCGCAGCTGGCGTCAAATTACACGGTCCCCGAGACAAAATAGCACCCACTCGCCTGGCATAATCTTTTGCCAGGTTTCGTTGCCCGTCAGCGGCTGCGTTGCAATAACGGTGACCACATCGTTCGGTGTGGTCTCTTTCTGAAAATCTATCTCCACATCCTGATCGAGCAGCGTAGCAACGCCAAACGGCGCACGGCGCGTGATCCAGAAGAGATTCGTCGAGCAGAACGCCATCACGTAGCGTCCGTCAGACAACAGCATGTTAAACACGCCTTTTTCACGCAATTCGGCTGCCAGCGTCGCGATGTATTTAAATACGGCGGCCATATTGCCGGGCGTGCGCGGATATCGTTCCGTCAGCTTATGCAGCAGCCAGCAGAAGGCCTTCTCGCTGTCCGTTTCGCCCACCGGGCGGAAGTTGCCCGTTTCCAGAGATTTATAGCCCGTAAGCTGCCCGTTGTGCGCGTAGGTCCAGTTACGGCCCCACAGCTCGCGGGTAAAGGGATGGGTATTTTCCAGCGCAACTTCGCCGCGGTTTGCCTGGCGAATATGCGCGATCACCGAACAGGATTTAATGGGATAGTCCTGCACCAGTTTGGCAATCGGTGAGTTAAAACTGGGCTGTGGATCTTTGAACGTGCGACACCCTTTGCCTTCGTAGAAGGTGATGCCCCAGCCGTCTTTATGCGGCCCGGTTCCCCCACCGCGCTGAACCAGCCCGGTGAAGCTAAAGCAGATATCGGTTGGCACATTGGCGCTCATCCCGAGCAGTTCGCACATACATCACCTCCACAACAGCGGGGGGCACCGGTGCCCCCCAGCGAAGTCTTACTTAACCATCTCTTTTTCGATCAGCTGGATCAGGATGTGGATCACTTTGATGTGAATTTCCTGAACGCGATCAGCATAGCCGAAGTGCGGAACGCGAATTTCGATATCCGCCGTACCGTCCATCTTACCGCCATCTTTCCCGGTCAGGGTGATGACCTTCATCCCTTTTTCGCGTGCGGCGGCGATCGCTTTGATCACGTTGGCGGAGTTACCGGAGGTAGAGATACCCAGCAGCACGTCGCCTTCACGGCCTACTGCCTCAACGTAGCGGGAAAAGATGTGGTCGTAACCGAAGTCGTTGCCTACGCAGGAGATGTGGCTCACGTCGGAAATCGCAATCGCCGGGTAGCCCGGACGGTTTTCGCGATAGCGTCCGGTCAGCTCTTCGGCGAAGTGCATGGCGTCACAGTGGGAACCGCCGTTACCGCAGGAGAGCACTTTGCCACCGGCCTTAAAACTGTCGGCCAGCAGGACCGCCGCGCGCTGAATAGCGTGAATATTGGCATCATCTTTCAGAAAGTTCGCCAGCGTTTCCGCCGCTTCGTTCAGTTCGTTACGAATAAGATCCTGGTACATGAGGATAATCCTTCAGTATTGATGAAATAACACAGTGGAGTGTACCGGATAGCGGGAAAAGCGAGAAGCTAAAGCCATGCGAATCATCCGGCGTTTTGATTTTTTGTGCCGACGAAAACGCGAACAATGTGAACCAGGTTGTAATTATTTTGTAAACACATTGCTAAAGGAATTCACATCAACTACAACCATATCATCACAAGTGGTCAGACCTCCTACAAGCAAGGGAGCTTTTCTTTATGATGATTTTGAGCATTCTCGCAACCGTTGTACTGCTCGGTGTGTTGTTCTATCACCGCGTCAGTTTATTCCTGAGCAGCCTGATTCTTCTGGCCTGGACGGCTGCGCTTGGCGTCGCAGGTCTCTGGAATATCTGGATTTTGGTCCCTCTTGCCATCATTCTGCTGCCGTTTAACCTGGCCCCGATGCGTAAGTCGATGATCTCCGCGCCGGTATTTAAAGGCTTCCGCAAAGTGATGCCGCCGATGTCGCGCACCGAGAAAGAAGCGATTGATGCGGGCACCACCTGGTGGGAAGGCGACCTGTTCCAGGGCAACCCGGACTGGAAAAAGCTGCACAACTATCCGCAGCCGCGCCTGACCGCCGAAGAACAGGCCTTTATTGACGGCCCGGTGGAAGAAGCGTGCCGCATGGCGAACGACTTTGCTATTACCCACGAAATGGCCGACCTGCCGCCGGAGCTGTGGGCGTACCTGAAAGAGCATCGCTTCTTCGCGATGATCATTAAGAAAGAGTACGGCGGTCTTGAGTTCTCCGCTTACGCGCAGGCTCGCGTGCTGCAAAAGCTGGCGGGCGTTTCCGGGATCCTGGCGATTACCGTCGGCGTACCGAACTCCTTAGGCCCGGGCGAACTGCTGCAGCACTACGGTACGGAAGAGCAGAAAGATCACTATCTGCCGCGACTGGCGCGCGGTCAGGAAATCCCGTGCTTCGCGCTGACCAGCCCGGAAGCAGGCTCCGATGCAGGCGCAATCCCGGATACCGGCGTGGTCTGTATGGGCGAGTGGCAGGGCCAGCAGGTGCTGGGCATGCGCCTGACCTGGAACAAACGCTATATCACCCTGGCGCCTATCGCCACCGTGCTGGGCCTGGCCTTTAAGCTCTCCGACCCGGAAAAACTGCTGGGCGGTGAAGAAGATCTGGGCATTACCTGTGCGCTGATCCCAACCTCGACGCCGGGTGTGGAAATTGGCCGTCGTCACTTCCCGCTGAACGTGCCGTTCCAGAACGGTCCGACCCGCGGCCAGGATATCTTCGTGCCGATTGACTACATCATCGGCGGCCCGAAAATGGCCGGTCAGGGCTGGCGCATGCTGGTGGAATGTCTGTCGGTGGGTCGCGGTATTACCCTGCCGTCGAACTCAACCGGCGGCCTGAAGTCCGTCGCGATGGGAATTGGCGCTTATGCCCACATTCGCCGTCAGTTCAAAATCTCCATCGGCAAGATGGAAGGTATCGAAGAGCCGCTGGCGCGCATCGCGGGCAACGCTTACGTAATGGACGCCGCTGCATCCCTGATTACCTACGGCATCATGCTGGGCGAAAAACCGGCCGTGCTGTCCGCGATTGTGAAGTACCACTGTACCCATCGCGCGCAGCAGTCGATTATTGACGCGATGGATATCGCGGGCGGTAAAGGTATTATGCTCGGCGAAGGCAACTTCCTGGCGCGCGGCTATCAGGGCGCACCGATTGCCATCACTGTGGAAGGGGCCAACATCCTGACCCGCAGCATGATGATCTTCGGCCAGGGGGCGATTCGCTGCCATCCGTACGTGCTGGAAGAGATGGCCGCTGCGCAGAATAACGACGTGGACGCCTTCGACAAACTGCTGTTCAAACATATCGGTCACGTGGGCAGCAACAAGGTGCGGAGCTTCTGGCTGGGCCTGACGCGCGGCCTGACCAGCGCGACGCCAACCGGCGATGCGACCAAACGTTACTACCAGCATCTGAACCGTCTGAGCGCCAACCTGGCTCTGCTGTCTGATGTTTCCATGGCGGTGCTGGGCGGTAGCCTGAAGCGTCGCGAGCGTATCTCCGCCCGTCTGGGCGACGTGCTGAGCCAGATCTTCCTGGCCTCTGCGGTGCTGAAACGCTACGACGACGAAGGCCGTCAGGAAGCGGATCTGCCGCTGGTGCACTGGGGCGTGCAGGATGCGATGTATCAGGCGGAACAGGCGATTGACGACCTGCTGGCGAACTTCCCGAACCGCTTCGTGGCTGGCGCTCTGCGCGTGGTGATCTTCCCGACCGGTCGTCATCATCTGGCGCCGTCCGACAAGCTGGACCACAAAGTGGCGAAGATCCTGCAGGTTCCGAGCGCCACCCGCTCCCGCATTGGCCGCGGTCAGTATCTGGCACCAACGCCGCATAACCCGGTGGGCCTGCTGGAAGAGGCGCTGCTGGACGTGATGGCCGCCGACCCGATTCACCAGAAAATCTGCAAACAGCTGGGTAAAAACCTGCCGTTTACCCGTCTGGACGAACTGGCGAAACAGGCGCTGGCCGGTGGCATTATCAATAACGACGAAGCTGCGCTGCTGGTGAAAGCCGAAGAGAGCCGTCTGCGCAGTATTAACGTGGATGATTTCGAACCGGAAGAGCTGGCGACGCAGCCGGTAAAGCTGCCGGAGAAGCACCGCAAACCTGAAGCGGCATAACCCGCTTCGCTCTGACAAACCCCGCCCGGTGCGGGGTTTTTTATTGCCACATTTTCTCGTAATGACGTGCTACAGTGTCAAAAAGGGGTCGTTTGAGGAGTCTGTATCGTGCCTGGTTTGAAGATTTCGATTTTGCAGCAGCCTTTAGTGTGGATGGATGGCCCTGCCAACCTGCGCCACTTTGATCGTCAACTGGAAGAGATTACCGGGCGAGATGTGATTGTCCTGCCGGAGATGTTTACCACCGGCTTTGCGATGGAAGCGGCGAAACAGTCGATGCCCCAGGAAGAGGTGGTCGCCTGGATGCATGCCAAAGCGCAGCAAACCAACGCGCTGATCGCCGGGAGCGCCGCACTGCAGACGGAACGCGGCCCGGTGAACCGCTTCCTGCTGGTTGAGCCGGAAGGAAAGGTGCATTTTTACGATAAACGCCACCTGTTCCGCATGGCCGATGAACATCATCATTATGAAGCCGGTAACGAACGCGTGGTGTTCGAGTGGCGCGGCTGGCGCATCCTGCCGCTGGTCTGCTACGACCTGCGCTTCCCGGTATGGTCGCGCAACCGCAACGATTACGACCTGGCGCTGTACGTCGCCAACTGGCCCGCGCCGCGCTCGCTGCACTGGCAGGCGCTGCTGGTGGCTCGCGCGATTGAAAACCAGGCGTACGTGGTGGGCTGTAACCGCGTGGGGACGGACGGCAACGGCCACCACTATCGCGGCGACAGCCGGGTGGTGAATCCGCAGGGCGAGATTATTGCCACCGCCGAACCGCATCAGGCGACGCGCATTGATGCGGAGCTGTCGTTGACGGCGCTGAAGGAGTATCGGGAGAAGTTCCCGGCGTGGCAGGATGCGGATCCGTTTAGCATTGGGTGAAAAAATGCCGGGTGGCGGCTACGCCTTACCCGGCCTACCAATGTTGCTCGCTTCTTTTAACTCACTAACGCCTGCCCGTCCTTGCGGCTCTCCGTCGCGGCCACGTAGTGCCCTTCCGGCATACGATAGATCACCTGCGCACCGCCGAAGTTGTAATCCTGGAGCGGATCTTCCATCACGATCTGATGCCCGCGCTCGCGCAGCGCGGCAATGGTGTTGCGATCGAACGTCGATTCAACAATCACCTCCCTGCCCTGCACCACGCGCCAGCGCGGCGCGTCGATGGCCGCCTGCGGGTTTTGCCCGTGCAGCATGATGCGCAGCGCCATCTGCATATGCCCCTGCGCCTGCATCGGGCCGCCCATCACGCCGAAGGACATCAGCGGCTGGCCGTTGCCGTCCATCGCAAAGCCCGGAATGATGGTGTGGAAAGGACGCTTGCTGCCCGCCAGCGCGTTCGGGTGTTTGGGATCGAGCACAAAGCCGCAGCCGCGGTTTTGCAGGCTGATTCCGGTATCCGGCACCACAATGCCTGAACCGAAGCCCATAAAGTTGGACTGGATAAACGAAACCATCATCCCGCTGGCGTCCGCGGTGCTGATGTAGACCGTGCCGCTCTGCGTCGGTGAACCGTACACAAAGTCAGAGGCGTTATCGCGATCGATAAGCGCCGCACGCGACTTCAGATAGTGGTCGCTCAGCAGCTCTTTTGCTGCGAACTCCATATGTTCTTCATCCGCCACGTAGCGGTCGAGATCCGCCAGCGCCAGCTTCATGGCTTCAATGGATAAGTGCAGAGACTGCACGGAGTCCGGATGATGTTTCTCAATGCCGCACTGCTCCAGAATACCGAGCGCAATCAGCGTGGCGATCCCCTGCCCGTTTGGCGGCAGCTCCTGTACCGAGCCGCCCGCGAAGTCGCGCGACAGCAGGTCAACCCAGTCCACGCGATGGTTTGCCAGATCTTCCGCTGACAGGTGCGCGCCATGCTCCTGGGCGAAGGCGGCGATTTTCTGCGCCAGCTCACCACGGTAAAAGGCTTCACCGTTGGTTTTGGCAATCAGCTCCAGCGAATGAGCCTGCGCTGGATTACGGAAGATCTCCCCCACGCGCGGGGCGCGGCCTTCCGGCGCGAAGCAGGCGCTAAAGCCCGGCTGATCTTTCAGCTTGTTATAGCCGCGCTGCCAGAGATGACCAATCAGCGGCGAGACCGGGAAGCCGTTGCGCGCGTAGTCAATCGCAGGCTGCGCCAGCGTGGTCAGCGGTAGCGTGCCGAAGCGTTCTGCCAGGGCCACCCAGCCCGACACCGCACCCGGCACCGTCACCGCGTCCCAGCCGATTTCCGGCACTGCGCTTTTACCGGCAAACAGATCCGCATGCCAGCTGGCCGGCGAGCGCCCGGACGCGTTCAGGCCGTGAAGTTTTTCACCGTCCCAGACGATGGCAAAGGCGTCGCTGCCGATGCCGTTGCCGGTCGGCTCAACAACGGTCAGCGCCATGGCGGTGGCAATGGCCGCATCGACGGCGTTGCCACCCAGCTGCAGCATTTTCATTCCCGCCTGCGCCGCCAGCGGCTGCGAAGTGGCAACGGCGTTGTGGCCCATCATCGGCGGGCGGCGTGAAGCGTAACCGGATGTAAAATCAAGCGCTTTGGTCATCATGACTCCTTAGTCGTGGCGCGGATCGAGCGCATCGCGCAGCCCGTCGCCAAGTAAATTAAAGCCCTGCACGGCAAGGAAAATCGCCACGCCGGGGAAAACGGACATCCACGGCGCCTGCTCAAGGAAACCTTTCGCGGTATTGAGCATGGACCCCCAGGACGGATTGGGCGGCTGCTGCCCCAGCCCTAAAAACGACAGGCTGGCTTCGGCAATAATCGCCGAGGCAATGGCCAGCGTGGCCTGAACCAGGATCGGCGACATCACGTTTGGCAGAACGTATTTGATGATGATCCAGCGATCCGGCAGGCCAATCGCCCGCGCGCCGTCGATGTACTCTTCGTTGCGAATGGCGATCACCTGCCCGCGCGTCAGGCGGGCGAAGATCGGCATCGCCGAAAGACCGATGGCGATCATCGCGTTGGTCAGGCTCGGGCCTAAAAATGCCCCCAGCGCGATCGCCATGATCAGGAACGGACAGGCCAGCAGCGCCTCGATAAAGCGCGAGATGACGCCGTCCCACATCTTCTGGAAGTAGCCCGCCACCAGCCCCAGCGGCACGCCGATGACCACCGCGATAACCACCGACATACAGCCCGCCATCAGCGAGGTTCGCGCTCCCCAGATAATGCGGGACAAAATGTCGCGCCCCAGCTCGTCGGTGCCGAACCAGTACATCGCTGACGGCGCTTTGCGCACCGCGAGGAAGTTGGCTTTAACCGGGTCAAACGGGGCGATCCACGGCGCCAGCAGCGCCACCAGCACAAAGAAACCCACCACAAGCGCGCCAATCACCGCGCTTTTATTGCCGAGGAATTTCTTCAGCACCCGGTTCTGCGCGCGCGGCAGCGCGGGGGCTACGGTTTGCGTCGTCAGTTCCGCCATCGTTAACCTCGCATTTTCGGGTTGATAAGGACGTAAAGCACGTCGGCCAGCAGGTTGAGCAGCAGGAAGCCGATCGCCACGATCAGCACCACGCCCTGCACCACCGCGTAGTCACGGTTGAACACCGAGTCGACGATCATCTTGCCAAAGCCCGGAATGGTGAACACCTGCTCGGTCAGCACCGCGCCGCCCAGCAGCTCGCCGAACAGCAGCGTGGTGAGGGTGATCACCGGTACCAGCGCGTTGCGAAACGCGTGCTTTAGAATGACCGCCTTCGGCAGCAGCCCTTTCGCCCGCGCTGTGCGGATATAATCCGCTTTCAGCACCGCAATCATCGACGCGCGGGTATGGCGCATCAGCGTCGCCGCCAGCCCGGTTCCAAGCACGGACGCGGGCAGCAGCAGCGTGCGCAGGTTCTGAAGCGGATCTTCACTGAACGGCACGTAGCCGGACGCGGGCAGCCACTGCAGGTTCACCGAGAAGACCAGAATCAGCAGGATCCCCAGCCAGAAGTGGGGAATAGAGATCCCTGAGATCGCCACGAAGTTCGCCCCGTGATCGACCCAGCTGTTTTTGTTCACCGCCGCAAGGATCCCCATGCTGATGCCAAACACCAGCGCAATAATCATCGCCAGCAGCGACAGCTCCAGCGTAACCGGCAGCTTGCTGGCGATAAGCTCGGTCACCGGCTCGTGCGTGCGCAAGGAGACGCCCAGATCGCCCTGCAGCGCCCGCGTCAGCCAGTGGAAATACTGAACCGGGATCGGTGCATCCAGGTTCAGCTCCGCGCGCAGCTGGGCGATCACCGCCGGATCGCGTTCCTCACCGGCCATCGCAATCAGCGGGTCGCCGGGCAGCAGCTTTTGCAGCCCGAACACCATCATGCTCACCAGCAACAGCGTCGGGACGGCCAGCAGCAGACGTTTGCAAATCAGTTCCAGCATGGGTTCTCCTCAGGACGTTTATTTCGCCAGCGTCAAACCCGCCAGACGCACGATGCCGTCCGGGTAAGGCTTAAAGCCCTGCACGCGCTTGTTCAGGCCAAAAATGCGCGGCTCGAAGTAGAGGTAGGCAATCGGCATATCGGTTTGCAGCTGCTTCACCACCTTGTCATACAGCGGCTGGCGGGCGGCCTGGTCGGTGCTCTGGCGCGCCTGCGTCAGCCACTCATCGACCTGCGCGTTGCTGTAACGGCCATCGTTAAGCGTGCCATTGCTGTGGATAAAGCCGTAGATGCTGCCGTCCGGATCCGGGCGACCCGACCAGCCGGAGAAGCTCAGCTGATAATCACCGCTCTGCTGGCGATCCAGCAGCGTGGCAAATTCGGTCATCTGCAGGTTCAGCGTGAAGCCGGCCTCGGCGACCATCGCCTGCAATACCTGACCCACCTGCTGCGAGGTTGGGTTGTTCGGCACCAGCAGGTTGACGGTCAGCGGCGCGGTGACGCCTGCCGCTTTGAGCAGTGCTTTGGCTTTATCAACGTCGCGCGGCGGAACCGGCAGATTCACGTGATACGGGCTCACCGTCGAAAACGCCTGGTTGGCTGGCGTATACAGCCCTTCGAAGACCACCTGGTTTAACGCATCGCGGTCGATGGCCTGAGAAAACGCCTCGCGCACGCGGGCATCTTTGAACGGATCGTTCGCCGGGACCTTGCCGTTGTTAATATTGAAGGTGATCCCCTGATAGCCCAGGCCGGTGACCTTCGCCAGCGCCAGCTTGCTGTCGGCTTCGACGGTTTTGACGTCGCTGGCGGCGATGCCTTCGGTCAGATCCAGATCGCCCGCGCGCAGGTTCGCGAGGCGCACGGAGGCATCCGGGATCGGCAGATAGATAATTTTGTCGAAGTGGTAGGCGCCTTTGTTCCAGTAGTTGTCGAAGCGGGTCAGAACGATGCGGTCCTGCGACACGCGGCTGTCGAACTTGTACGGGCCGGAACAGACAGGATGGGCGGCAAAGTCAGGCTTTTTCGCGGCCTCGGGCGCCATCATCGCGCCCGCGCGGTCGGTAAGCTGCATCAGCAGCGCGGCGTCCGGCGTTTTAAGGTGCAGCGCTATCTGCATCGGGCCGGTGACCTCTACCGATTCCACGGAGGAGATCTCGCTTTTCCGCAGGGAGCCTTTGAGGGTCAGGGCGCGGTCGAGGTTGTATTTCGCGGCGGCGGCATCGAATTTCTCTCCGTCATGGAAGGTCACGCCTTCGCGCAGATCCATGGTCAGCGTTTTGCCGTCGGCGCTCCAGGCCCACGATTTCGCGAGACCTGGCACGACCTTCAGATGCTCGTCGACGTCCACCAACCTGTCGCACAGGGAGGCAAACACGAAGCGGCCATAGTAGGTGCGCGCCAGGTGCGGGTCGAGCATGTCCGGGTCTGCTCCCAGGCCGATTCGCAGCACGCTTTCAGAATGGGCGGGCAGCGCCGCGCCAAGCAACATAACACTTCCCAGTACGGTCAAAAGAGAATTACGCATTGTCATTATCATGAGTTCCTTGAAGGAAGGGAGGAGTGAGTGGCCGCGTGTTCAAACAGCGCGCGGCGGCGCAGAAAGGCTGCGGATGGCGGTGCGATCTGGATAACGCTGCGATCGCGGTTAATTTCCTGCCAGCGGTGGCAGGCAACCTGACGCCCGCCGTCGAGCACCTGATTAATCGGCTCGACCTGGCGGCATTCGTCGGTGACGTACGGGCAGCGGGTGTGGAAGCGACAGCCCGACGGCGGGTTAGCCGGGTTCGGCAGATCCCCCTGCAGCAGCGGCGCGTCGCGCTCAACGCCCGGCTGCATCTGCGGCGCCGAGGCGATCAGCGCCTGGGTGTAAGGGTGCAGCGGTGCGTCAAAGATCTCGTCGACGGTGGCAAGCTCAACGATCTGCCCAAGATACATCACCGCCACGCGGTCGCTCATGTGGCGGATCACCGCCAGACCGTGGGCGACGATCACCATCGTCAGCCCCAACTGGTGCTTCAGGCTCTCCAGCAGATTAACCACCTGCGCCTGCACCGACACATCCAGCGCGGAAACCGGCTCGTCGCCCAGCAGCAGCTTTGGTCCGGAAGCCAGCGCGCGCGCAATGCCGATACGCTGGCGCTGCCCGCCGGAAAACTCGTGCGGATAGCGCCCAGCCCAGGCGGCAGGCAGGCCAACGGTCTTGAGCAGCTCCGCGACGCGGTACTGACGGTCCGCTTTCTTCATGTTCTGGTGCAGCCACAGCGGCTCACCGACGATCTGCTCCACCGTCATGCGCGGATTCAGCGAGGCAAAAGGATCCTGAAAAATAATCTGCAGTTCGCGCCGGAGCTGGTTCAGACGTGCGCCTGTGGCGTGGGTAATCTCCTCCCCCTGATAAAACACGCGTCCTTCGCTGGCGGCCAGCAGACGCAGCAGCAGACGGCCAAGGGTGGATTTCCCGGAGCCGGACTCGCCGACAATCGCCAGCGTTTCGCCCGGCATCACGGCAAGCGAAACGCGATCGACCGCCGTGACAAACCGGGCCGGGGAAAAGAGTTTTTTCGGACCGGGGAAAAGCTTGCTGAGGTCCCGGGCTTCAAGAATGGGCGTGGTCATGCGGTCTCTCCCAGGGCAATGTGGTGTTCGAGCGGCACGCGGAAGCAGGCGACCTGATGGCCCGCGCCGAGCGTGGTGAGCTGCGGTTTTTCATCATGACAGCGCGACTGCGCAAACGGGCAGCGCGTCGCGAAACGGCAGCCTTGCGGCATGGATTCCGGCAGCGGGACCGTTCCGGGAATGGTGGAGAGCTGGCCTTTGCGTGCGCCCAGCGAAGGGATCGAGCCCATCAGGCCGATGGTGTACGGGTGCTGCGGGTCAGCGAATATTGCCTCAACGCTCCCCTGCTCCACCACCTGCCCGGCGTACATTACCGCCACCTGCTGGGCCACTTCAGCCACCACGCCTAAATCGTGGGTGATCATCAGCACCGCCGTGCCGGTTTCTTCTTTTAAGTTGTTGAGCAAGGCGAGGATTTGCGCCTGGATGGTGACATCAAGCGCGGTGGTGGGTTCGTCGGCAATCAGCAGTTTAGGGTGGTTGATCAGGGCCATGGCAATCATCACGCGCTGGCGCATGCCGCCGGAAAGCTGGTGCGGATACGCCTTGAGGCGCATCTCTGCCGCCGGGATCTGCACCTTTTCAAGGATCTGCAGCGCGACCTTCATCGCCTCCGGGCGCGTAACGTTCTGGTGACGCATGACCGCTTCACTGAGCTGATCGCCTAACGTGAAGGCCGGATTAAGCGAGGTCATCGGTTCCTGGAAAATCATCGCCAGCTCGCTGCCGCGCAGGTCGGCATACTCCCGCTGGGAGAGCTTGCGCAGGTCGTGGCGGCGAAACTGCATCTCGCCGCTGACAATCTGCGCGCTGGCGGGCAGTAAACCCATCAGCGCCAGTGAGGTGATACTTTTCCCGCAGCCGGACTCCCCCACCAGCGCCAGCGTTTCGCCCGCTTTGACCGTCAGGGAAATGCCGTCCAGGACGCTGACCGGCGAGCCGGAAAACTTAACGTTGAGATTATTCAGCCGGAGTACAGGCGTGGAGTCCTTAAACGGGATCGTCGTCATAGCGTGAAATCGTCCTCAAGGTGGATCGCCTGAATCAGGGCGTTTTGCAGGCTGAGCAGGTGTTCGCGCATGGCGGCCGCTGCTTCATTAGGCTGGCGATGGATAATCGCGGACATGATCTTGTGATGGTGGTCGTTGTAGCTGTCGACACGTTCGGGCGTGCGGGCTAATTCACGCAGATGCTGCCAGCCGGGTTCGCGCCGCACGGCGTCAATGGCGTCAAACAGGCCGAGCATCAGGCGATTGTCCGCCGCCTCGGCAATGGCGCGGTGAAAGGCGCTATCCCAGAGTTCATTGAGATCGCGGTCATCCGGGCTGACCTTGTCGATGCGTTCCAGCATGCGCTGCATGAGCGCGAGGTTTTCCCTGGTGGCACGCAGTGCCGCAAGCCGGGCTAAGCCGGGTTCGATCTGTATACGAGCTTCCATCACTTCCAGCAGATTGGTCTGCTGAACCAATCCCTGAAGGGCCAGCGGTTCAACAGGGGCAGCCGGACCAATAAAGGTGCCTTTGCCCTGTTTACGCCAGATCCGCCCTTCTTCTTCCAGCACGTCCAGCGCGCGACGCACTTCGCGTCGTCCTACGCCGAGTGTTTCCGATAGCTCACGTTCCGTGGGCAGCGGAGTGCCTGGTGTTGACTCATGCTGGTTGATTAGCCCGCGCAGTTGCTCAAGCGCGGTGCTGGAATTGGCCAGAAACCGTGACGGTTTTTCCATATTGGTTCGCTCACTATCATCGTTATTTTCTTTTTATGAACGATAAGTTATTGATATGGCGTGCTACTTACCGTGCTAATGATTAAGCAATAAACGAACCAATTTTCTAATGGTTCAAAAGAGATTTAAAAAAGCGGTAGTAAATGAAGGGGTTACAGCAACGTATTGTTACAGATGCAAGCAGCATCCTGAGACGATAAAGGCCGGAAAAGAACATGAAACGCACAAAAACAGTGCAAATATTGCACTACAATAGTGCCATTGTTAATTTTTTGCACTATAAATGATAACAATAAGTTAACAAAAAGTAATAAATAAGGCGCGCTTACGCCTGAAAATGGCCCCCTTGCGAGGGCCGCGAAAGATTAAGGAACAGGCTGCCAAAGCGTCGCAGCCGCAGTCGGCGCCCAGTCGGACTGAGACGTATGCCCTTGCACGCAGCGATACTGTGTGCCGTTATACGTGACAATTTCTCCAGTCTTATAGCGCGTACCGACTTTCCACTCGCTTTCCGGCTCAGGCGTCACAGACCCCTCTTTCGTCGTGGCTTTAAGCGGTGTACTGGCGAGAGACTGATGACCTTTGGCATTTTCGGCGATCACCTGGTAGCTGTAGGTTGTTCCCGCGCGCAGGCCGCTGTCGAAGATCTGCGTTCCGCTTACGGTGAGTAACTCCGCCCCATCGCGTAGTACGTGGTATTTCACCGCGTTGTCTACCGCATTCCATTTCACCGTCAGGCTGTTTTCCGTCGAAGAAACCAGGGCCAGGCCGCCTGGCGCGTCAGGACGTCCCTCTTCGACCTGTACGGTTTCTACCTTAACCACGTTGCTGCTTTCAGAGATATTGTTCGCTGCATCACGTGCTTTCACGCTGTAGTGGTACACCACACCGCCGGTCTCAACCGCATTATCGGTCCACTGGGTGTCCGTTGAAGACCCGATTTTGATGTCATTACGGTAGATGTCATATCCCACTACGCCACGGTCATCGGTGGAGGGCTGCCAGGCAAGGGTGATAGTCAAGCCATTGTTCAGCACCTTCAGTCCTGCTGGCGCAGTTGGCGCGACGGTGTCCTGCGGGCGTTCAGGCGACATCAGGTCCGCGCGCTCTTTCATTTCATTGAAATAGTCAACCTGCTGCGAGATGGACAGCTGCTGATCGTTTGAACCCAACGTCCAGATAAAGAACCCACCATAGCCGTTTTCCGCCTGCCAGCCCGCACGGTTTACGTTGTTCTGTCGGTTTTCAACAAAGCGACCTTCTGGCCCCCACTGGGAGTTGATGGTCTGACCGAGAACGATTTTGCTCTTATCACCCACTGCCCGGGCGTAGTTAGCCATCGCCACGTCATACTTAAAGCGTGGGCCGGCGTCATAGGCCATGACGTTGAAGAAATCGAAAACGTTTTTCCCCTGCGTCAGCAGCGGCAGAACTTCGCCATGGTGTGAAGAGCGAGCCGCCTCAACGAAGGAACAATTCTCGGTTACCGCGCTGTTGCGGCAGTTCTCCGGGTCAGCACCAACGTGATAGGTGGTCAGGCTCAGCAGCTTTTTGCTGCCGGACGCATTGAGCTTGCTACGAACCCGTTCAGCCAGATCCAGCAGGTTTTCGTTTTCCTCTGGCGTGACGCGATCGGGCTTTTCAAAGTCAAAATCGATGCCGTCAAGCTGAACGGTACCCGCCTTCTGGTAGTTCGCCATATTACATTTGCCTTGCCAGTCGGCGCTCAGGCATTCGCCAACCATCTCTTCCGGTTTCAGGTTCTTTTTATATACCGGGAAGTTGGTATTCAGCAGATTCACCAGATTCTGCGCCAGCGTTTCTCGCGTTTGCGCGTTATTCAGATAAGACCACATCGCGGAATACGTCTCGCCGCCGAGCGCCAGCATCATTTTTTTCTCCGGGTGCGCCAGCTTCAGCTGACTCCACACGACATAGGCTGGCGCATTAATGTACCAGGGATCATATTGTGGTACTGCAACAATATTATCGGAACTGGACAGCTTACCGCTTGCATCCCAGCCACCAAATGAAAGCAGGAACGTATCCGCTTTCACCTCTTTCATATCCTCAACGGACTCGACCGGAACGCCCCAGGAGGTCAGATAGGTGACCGCTCGCGGTGCCTGCGCCGCGAAAGCCGACTGCGCCATTAGTGCGCTACCAATTAACAGAGATAATGTAAGTTTTTTCATCAAAGTTCCTTATTGCTTTGTGATGATAGTCCTGTGGATTACCTCGCAAATTGTCTTTTTTTTTAGCGCCGAGATCGTTGGGGATAATAGAGTGGTGAATCAGGAAACCCTCCGCATTAAATAAGAAATATCTCTCGCATTTATAATAAATACTTCAACGACAGCGCGGGAGAATTCTCGCATCCTGTAAGACGCTTCTTTATTTAATTTTCCCATCTTCACCAATTAAAAAAGATGGCATACCTGTGTTCCCGCTCTTTTATCAGGGAAAATTCAGGAATTAATCACAACTATTATCCAACCAGGAACTCTCTCAATGAAATATGCAACAAACGTGATGCGAAAACAGGGTGGTTTCACCCTGCTTGAACTGCTGGTCGTGCTGATGATTATTGCGCTGCTGGCAGGATTTGTCGGGCCAAAAGTCTTCTCAAATGTCGACTCGGCTAAGGAGAAAACCGCCATGCGCCAGATGCGCTCGCTTGCTGAGGCACTCGGGCAATATCGCCTCGACACCGGCAGTTATCCAACTGAAACACAAGGTCTGAAAGCGCTGACTGAAAAGCCTTCCAACGCGCAAAACTGGAATGGCCCTTATCTTAGCCAGCATGTGCCGTTAGACCCCTGGGGCAATCCGTACCAGTGGCATAACCCCGCCCGGACAAAAGACGCCATTAATGAAGTCGAAATAACCTCCGGCGGTAAAGACGGTAAGCCTGTCACTTACGGGTTCTGACTATGCTGCGCCTGTCCATATATTCGCTGTTTATCTTCAGCGTATTTTCCTGCCGGGCCGATTGCTGGCAGCTGGCGGGAGAACGTTACGGCATTGAGCCAGAGCTATTACAGGCGATAGCGATAGTGGAATCCAACGGTAATACCCGGGCCATCAACAAAAATCGTGATGGCTCAATGGATGTCGGTCTGATGCAGATCAATAGCATTCACTTCGATGCGCTGCGTAAATTTCGTATTAGTCAAAAAGATCTGCTTACCGACCCTTGCCAAAGTGTCATGACCGGCGCCTGGATCCTGGCAGGTCAAATCCAGCGCTTTGGTTATACCTGGGACGCGGTGGGGGCGTATAACGCCGGAACGGCAAATACCCCCCAGCGCCGCGCGCTTCGTCAACAATACATAAAAAAAGTGGCTCCGCATTATGCCCGCCTTAAAAGGCAGAGCCATATACTGTCGACAAAATGAAACCATATACCGTCACCATCCTCCAGGGGGGGAAACGCGTCAATCAGACCGTACTTGCCGCGTCGCCTGATGATGCCAGCGCCCGCATTATTGCCGGCGGCGGCATCGTTTTGCAGGTACAGGAACGCCCCGCCCGCAAGGAGAAACGCTTTCCACTGAATCTGTTCTTGCAGGAGCTTATCGCTCTGCTGGAAGCCGGGCTGGTCGTGGTCGAGGCCGTCGAAGCGCTGCGCGAAAGCAGCCGCGACGGTGGCACCTCGCTGGTTCTGGATACGCTGGTTAAAAAGCTCTACGAAGGAGCGCAACTCTCCCAGGCGATGATGGCGCTACCAGCACTGTTTCCGCCTCTGCTGATTAACACCGTTGCCTCTTCTGAGCAAACCGGACACTTACCCGAGGCGCTAAAGCGTTTTCAGTTTTACGAATCAAGAATGGAAATTCTGCGCAAGCGGATTAAATCAACCCTGCTCTATCCGACGATTGTCATTGCCGCCGGCGGGATAATTCTGTTCTTTCTGCTCGGCTTTATTATTCCGCGTTTTTCAGTGGTGTTTGACGGGATGAAGAACCCGTCCGCCAGCGCACAGCTTATCCTCTGGTGGGGACGCCTGACGCAAACCCATGGCTCGCTGCTGCTGGCCGGTTGCGCGGCAGCGGTCGCAGGCATCGTGATGGCGGTACGTAGCCCGCGCCTGCGCCAGCGCGCGCTCGGTTTGTTGCTGCGCATTCCCGCCTTACGCCAGCAGCATCAGCTTTCTGTGCTGGTGCGTTTTTACCGCACGCTGGGCCTGCTGTTACAGGGCGGCCTTCCCGCGCCAGATGCGTTAATGCTGAGCCGGGAGATCCTGCCCGCCACGCATCGTCAGCAGGTTGAACAGGTTATCCGCGACGTCGCCGCCGGCGAGTCGCTCTCCCGCATGCTGGAAGCGCAACGGATGACGACCCCTGTCGCCAGCCGCCTGCTGCAGGTCGGCGAACGCAGCGGCGAACTGCCTGCCATGTGCGAGCGGATCGCCGCTTTTTATGACGAATCGCTGGAACGCGCGATTGAAACCTTTAGCAAAATTTTTGAACCGATTCTGATGATGGTCGTTGGCGGCATCGTTGGGCTCGTCGTGTTTTTACTGTACATGCCCATTTTTGAACTGGCAGGAGGATTGCAATAATGTCTCACTCACCGTCTGTAGAACCCCTTTTCGACCTGCCAGACGAGCAGCGCTGTCAGGCGCTGGCGGAACTGCTGGACAGTTTCCCCGGCGCGTTAGAAGAAGCCGCCGGTTCCCTGGGGCTCACGCCGCTCTCACCCACACAGCTCGCCGACAGCGAAGAGGATTTCGAAGCCGTACCGTTGACCGAATCGCTCAGCCAGCGGGCATTGCCGCTGCGCGTGAACGGTCAGCTCCACGTTGCGCTGGGCGATCCGTTTTCACTGGCGCTGCGCCAGTGGGCCTATAACGTGAATGCGCTCCCCGCGCTCGCCCCGCTCTCTCAGCTTAATGCCCGCCTTGATGAACTGGCAAAACAGCAGCGCACGCTCGACCAGCTGGAGCAGCAGCAGAGTGAAGAGAATAAAGAGGCCCGGTGGCTGGAGATCACCCCAGCAGCCATCGCCAGTGAACCCCACGCCGTCATTAAGCTGGTTAACGCCACGCTGTTTGATGCCCTGCAGAGCCGCGCCAGCGATATTCATCTTTGTGCCGTCGCGGATGGGTTGATGGTGAAGTACCGCATCGATGGCGTTCTGCACAGCATTCGCCACTGCGCCGGACTTCAGCAGGCGGAACAGGTGATCTCCCGTCTCAAAGTATTAAGCTGCATGGACATTTCCGAACGACGCACGCCTCAGGACGGGCGCTTTAAGGCGTTGATTCTCCAGCGTCCCGTCGATTTTCGCGTGTCCATCATGCCGGGCGTCTATGGCGAGGACGCCGTACTGCGCGTGCTGGATAAATCTCACGATCAAAACCTGCGCCTGGAGACGCTCGGCTTTGATGAGCACACGCTGGGCGCGATTCGCCAGTTAACCCATCTGCCCCACGGTATGGTGCTCGTCACCGGGCCAACGGGGAGCGGGAAATCCACCACTCTCTATTCAGCACTCAGCGAACTCAACAGCGGTGAATGCAAAATTATCACCATTGAAGATCCCGTGGAGTACCAGCTCAACAGCGTGCTGCAAATTCCAGTCAACGATAAAAAAGGGCTCACCTTCGCCCGCGGCTTGCGCGCCATTTTGCGTCACGACCCGGACATCATCCTGGTGGGTGAGATCCGCGACGGTGAAACCGCCGGCATTGCCGTGCAGGCGGCGCTCACCGGCCACGTGGTGCTCTCCTCGGTTCACGCCAATGACGTCTTTAGCGTACTGGAACGTTTTTTATATATGCAGGTAGAGCCCGCCAGCCTGATCACCGCCCTTAACGGCGTCGTGGCGCAACGGCTGGTGCGCCAGATTTGCCCGGACTGTATTGATGACACCACGCCCACAAATGACCTTCTCGCGGCGTGGCAATCCGGACCGCTGCAGCAGCTCACGCCCCGCTGGCGTCGAGGGCGAGGCTGCGATACCTGCCGCGACAGCGGTTTTCGCGGCAGGCTGGCGCTGGCGGAAGTGCTGCATTTCAGCGATGCGATGAAAGAGGCAATGCTGGCGCGATCGCCCCGGCGCAAGCTAAAGGAAGTGGCGCTGAATGACGGTTTTGTTCCGCTCTCGACCATCGCGCTGCGCGCCGTGGTCGAAGGCAAAACCACCTGGGAGGAGGTGAACCGTGTTATCACTCACTAACACCTGGCAGTGCGATATCTGGCCTCATGCCGTGCGGTTGCGCCGCAACAACGTGGTTCTCGCCACCCATGAACGCCGGCCAGATGAGCCTCTTGAAGCCGCGCTCGAAACGCTGCTGCGCCTGCGCCCTTCCGTCTTACCGTGGCGTGACGCGGTGGAGTTCCACCTCGATACCGACGATCTGACGTTTTTAATTCAGCCCTGGCATGACGGCGTGACCACACCGCAGGAACTGCTCCAGCTCGCCCGACAGCAGGCGGTTCTTCGCGCGAGTCCGCCCGTCGACTGGCAGGTGCGCTTCGAGACCCTTAACTGGCAGCAGTCAGCGCTGGCCGCGTGCCTGAAACAACCTTGCTGGCACCTGCTTGTCGCGCTGGCGCGTCGGGAGCGGCTGCGTTTTCGCGGTGTTGTCACGCCGTTTCAAAAGCTGTTTAGCCACTTCGCCGCCGCACTGCCGGAAAACGGCCTGTTTGTGGCGATGAGCCCCCACCATAGCCGGATTGCCAGCCGTCAGCACCACAGCTGGCGCGACGTCTGGACACTCACCCTGCCACAGCAGGAGATGGACGCCCAGCTGCGGGTTATCGCCCGGCTAAGCGGAATGCAGGACTGTCCTGGCTACGTCATTCATACCGACGGTGAGCATCACCAGGAAGTCGCGCTACAGGAGAGTCCTCATGACGCCGCTGTTTACGCGTAGTTCCCCGTGGGCCGCACGCACGCTGCTGTTAACCGGACTCCTCTGCTTACCGCTCACCGGTGCCGTGATGTATGGCCTGTTTGAGCACCAGCGCCTTGAGCTGGAGACGTCGCAGGTACAGCAGCAGCTCGCCCAACGGCAGCAGGTGCTGCGCCAGTTGCGTGAAGCGGAGCAGCGCCGGTTGCGCCAGGCTCAGCAACTGCAGGCCGTCCCGCCTGCCATCAAGCTGCTGGACAACATCGGCAGCGTACTGACGCCTGATATTGCGCTCCTGAGCATTGACGTCATTGCCAGTAAAGGCGATGCGCGGCTTACGGTGAATGCAGGCAATCTTGACGCCCTGCTCGCCTTTAGCGAGCGGCTACAGCAGTTGCCGGCGCATGTGGTGCTTGAGAACCATCGCCAGTCGGCGCAGGGCGATCCTGCCTGGCCGATTAACGCGGTACTCGACGTCAAGGTGACGACGGAGGCGCACCATGCGGCTTCAGAATAAACCTGCCGTGCTGCGCTGGCAGGCGGCATTATTTGCCGGGCGCATCGGAACGGTTCCGCTCGTGCTCGCCGGGCTGCCCGCAGGACTGCTGCTGTTATGGCTTGGCGGCGTGCGGCCGCACACCATCCATTTGCAGGAGAACCTTGCCCGGATCCAGGCGCAGCTACAAACCGCGCTGCCGCTGGATAAACAGCAGCCGGAACTGCAAAGCCGCATCAGCCTCGGAGAATATCAGCAGGTCAGGCTCATTTTTGAGCAGTTAAGGAGCCGAGGGATGAAGGTCGACGCCAGCCGCTATCAGCTGGAAAACGACGACGGCAAAACCGCGCTACGGCTGGATATTCCGCTGCGCGGTGAATATCTGCCACTGATGGACGCCCTGGAAACGCTAAGCCGCACTTTGCCGTTACGCATTGAGCAGCTAAGCCTGCGGCGCGCCGGGCCATCGGAAAGCCAGCTCAGCGCCACCGTGCAGCTTCGCCTGTTGAAGGAGTCGCCATGAAACTGCCGCGCTATTTACAGCTGGCGCTGGTGCTGACCGCCGGTGCTGTTTTCTGGAGCCAGTTTGCCGATGACGAGATATCGCAAGCGCCGCTCGAGGCGCAGCCGGTCTCACGCCCGCGCCCCGCGCCAGCAAAGCCGGAGACGGCTCACGCAACGCGCATCGATCTCTTTTCAACGCCACATAGCAGGGCGCAAGACGCAGCAGAACAGCCGCCGGAAAACGATCGGCCTGAAGAGGCGACACCAACCGCACCGCCGCTACCGCTTCAGCTCCTCGGTGCCTGGTGGGAAAACCGTCAAAGGATCGTTGTGCTGACGGATGGCAAAGAGACCTGGCCGGTCTGCGAGCGCTGCAGGGCGGACGGCAGGATCTGGATCGGCAGTTCGCCGGTCAACAACTGGATTTTAAAAGCGGTGGCGAACGACCACCTCCTGTTTGAATGGCAGCCCACCCATAGCCAGCAGCGGCTGGAACTGGATGAGCTGCAATCGGAACCGACACATTAATCATGAAAAAAACAATTGCTCTCACTTTTTTGTTGTCATGCGCGCTACTGAGCGGCTGTGCACAACGTGCGGCGCCTCCGGTCCCGGGATCCGTGACCGCCTCGCCGCAGGTGCTGGTTAAGCGGCTTAAGGAGATAGATCAACAGCGCATCGCCAGCCCACAGGATATTGCGCTTCGCGCCGAGCAGGCTGACATCAGCAAAAAGTTGGTAAATGACTATCTGAAAAACGCCGATCTCGCGGTGCGTCAGAACAATTACACCCTGGCGACGCAAATGTGGCGCGATGCGCTTACCTATGAGCCCGGCAACCTGCGCGCCCTGCAGGGCTTACGCAAGCTCGATGCCCGTAGAGCGCTGGACGCATTGTATAAGGAGGCGGTAGCGAACAGCACCCGCGACCCGGCACGCGCGCTGCACAAAATCCAGCAGGTGCTGGAAGAAGATCCCAACTGGCCCCAGGCGCGCGCGCTGCGCGATCACCTGATGCGTGAGGTGTCGCGGATCAACCAGCCGGAGCAGCGTCTGAACCGGGAACTGCAAAAAACGATAGCGCTTAATTTTCGCGAGCACAGCCTGATGGCCATCTTTAACACCATCAGCCAGATGACCGGGGTCAATATCATTTTTGACAAAGATATTTCCTCCAGCACTACCGGCAGCCTGATAGCCAAACGCACCACTGCGGAAGATGCTATCAACGTGCTGCTGTTGTCGAATAACCTGCGGAAGAAGGTGCTGAACAGCAATACGTTGCTGATCTACCCCGCTACCGCGCAAAAAGAGAAGATCTATCGCGACGTGGTCGTCAAAACCATCTTCCTGGGTTATGCGAAAGCAAAAGAGGTCAACGTCGCCCTGCGCAATATGGTCAAGCTGAAGGATGTGCACGTTGATGAGCGAACCAACTCCGTCACCCTGCGCGGGCCAAAAGAGAACGTGGAAAAAGCGGAGCGCCTGTTAGTGACGCTCGACCGGCCTGAAGCGGAGGTCACGCTGGCCGTTGAAGTGCTGGAAGTAAATACCAACGATCTCGAAGCGCTTGGCGTGAAGCTGCCGCAAACCATCAGTGCGGGTTTTGCGAAAAGTAAAGAAGGTGATTTAAAGGGAAGCGGGATCCCGCTGGGCGACCTGAGCGCCAAAAATATCATGGTCGATATCGACAATATGACCATTGACATGAAAAAAGTGTTGAGCAACGCCAGAGTGCTGGCCAACCCGCGGATCCGGGTGAAAAACAATAAAAAAGCGCTGGTTGATATTGGTCAAACGATCCCGGTACTGACCACAACCGTCAATGACGGGATTTCGCAACAGAAAGTGGATTATCAGGACGTCGGCCTGAAGCTGGAAGTCACCCCGGAAGTCAGTATGGATGACAATATCTCAATGGAGGTGAAGTTCACGCTCAGTGCCCTGGGCGCCGAAGAACCCGGTGAGAACGGAGCAAAGTATTACCGCACCACGAAACGCGAAGCCAATACCACGCTCAGCAGTATGAACGGCGAGACCCAGATGCTGGCAGGGCTGATCAAGCAGGATGAAACCACGACCCAAAAAGGAACGCCGTTATTAAGTGACATCCCGGGGCTGGGCCGCCTGTTTAGCAGCAATTCCGACAACAAAGAGCGCACGGAGGTGGTGCTGTTAATTACGCCGACTATTGAGCGCAACCTCGATTTACCGGGAAGCCACGTCAGTACCATTGAGATGGGCAGCGACGATTTAACGGGCGACAGCATTCAACTGCGCGACCTGCAGCGCGAAGAGCCGGGGAGTGGGTTTACCGCACCGGCGCTTGCGCCGCCGGCCCATTTCCCTGACCGGGCGGCCACGCTGCCGCCACCGATCCTCGATGAGTCAGAAACGGAAAACGGAGCATCGTAATGCAGCGCCAGCGCGGTTTTACCTTGATTGAGATGATCGTCACGCTGGCGCTACTCGCCACGCTTGCCGCTGCCGCTGCGCCGCTGATGCGTAACTACCATCAGCGGCAGCAGGAGACGCAGCTACGTGAGTCGCTGCGCACGCTACGCGATGCCATTGACCGTTATCACCAGGCAAGCGTGGACGGCATCATTGAGAAAAAAACCAGCGAATCGGGATATCCGCCGACACTAAAAAGCCTGGTGGAAGGCGTCCGGGATAAGACATCGCCCACTGGCGCGATGATCTACTTCCTGCGCCATATACCGCGCGATCCGATGTGCGATTGCGAGGGAAAAAATGATGAAGAGACCTGGCGGTTACGCGCATCCACGCAGCCACCTGGCGATTTCAGCGGCGGCGGGAAAGACGTGTTTGATGTCAGTAGTACCAGTACGGCCAGCGGTCTGAATGGAGTGCCCTATGCGCAATGGTGAAAAAGGTTTTACGCTCATCGAGCTGCTGGTGGTGATGGCGATCATCGCGACATTGATGACCCTGGTCGCTCCACGTTTTTTCCAGCACGCGGACAGAGCCAAAGAGGTGGTGCGCGAGCATAATCTGCATGCGCTGCGCAGCGCGATCGATCACTACCGCCGCGATCGCCTGGCGGGGCCATACAGCCTGGAGGATCTGATCGAGGCCGGTTATCTGCGCCAGATGCCGCTGGATCCCATCACCAACCGCCGCGATATCTGGGAGGCGAAGACCGATGACGAAGGGCAAATTATTGACGTCGAGACGCCACCTAAACCCGGGCAGGATCATCGCGATGCGTTCGATTAAACAACAGGGAGGTTTTACCTATCTGCTGCTGCTGATTGCGCTCTCCACGCTGGCGTTGTCGCTGCTGAAAAGCCGCGATGAGGTGCAGATGCGTTATCAGGCGCAACAGGAGGCTGAGCTTTTATTTCGCGGCGATCAAATCCGCGCGGCGATACAGGCCTACCGCGGCAACGGTGATGGCTGTTTTCCCGTGCGTTTCGAACAGCTGCTTATTGATAAACGCGGGCGAAAACCGCTTTATCACCTGCGCCAGCACTACGCCGACCCGCTAACCGGGAGTAAAAACTGGGGGATGATCCTCGATCCTCAGGGGCGCTGGATTGGCGTGCGCAGTCTCGGAAAAGGTACGCCACGGAAAAAAGTCGGCTTTCGTCACGATCCAAAACAGTTTGCTAAAGCGAAAACGTATTACGACTGGAAATTTCAGGTAGAGAGCGATCCGCAGGCCCCGCTGCCTGCGGCTTGTGGTCGCTAATGGAATAATAAGGTATTAGCCGCAATATCATAAAAATATGTCTTTTTCTTACCAGCGGGGCCATGGCGGGCATGTTATTGATCGCCACTCTGGAAGTGCAGAAATACACAAACTGGAGAGTGCGTATATGCAAAAAAAAAGACTGGCTTATTTTTTCATCTCGCTGGCTGCTGTGTCTCAAAACATAAGCCCTGTATTTGCTGGTGAGCTGGCAATTAAGGCAAAAAATCACGTAACGGCTATTCCACTGGAGGAAGTTGATCATTATCTGAATCAAAATAAAACGCAGGAGACGATTGTTATAGAAGATGCGGCGCTGCTTGATGTTCATATCTCGTATGCTAACCTGCCCGCCGAGGCGATAGTGGAAATTGCGGGTAAAAATAACAACGAAGTTTACCGCTATGCGGCTGAGAAAATCCTGAGCGGCTCGGATGATCACCATGTCAGTTTCGATGCATTATCCATCTTTGGTGATAGCGTAACGGTACGGTTGTTATCTGCCGATGGCTCTGCACTTCCCTCTTCCCGACAGGCCGAAATTGCCTTCCAGGTCAGGGGCGAGGCAAAGCTTCAGGATGTGTCATTGTTTAATATCATCCCGGGTGACAAAAACCCGCCCCCGCACTCCTGCTTTAAAGAGTCACCTTTTATCTATAACTATACAAAACCCGTCGCGGTGATCCGCGATACCTATGACCGGGAAAAACCGCATTACAATACCGGATGGCGCATCGGCGAAAAAGGGGTTGATGGCGATCTGCTGGTATTAAGCAGTTTCCCTTTAAAAGAAGATAAAAAGGTAAGAACCACAGAGGTCTGGTTTGTTCAGGAGGTTGAGGTTAATCCGAACGATTGCACCAGTTATCAGATAAAGAAAACGGCCAAAGTGAAAGCCTTTGGCAAGTCATCCAGCAGAGACGGTAAATATCGCTTATTGTCGTTAGATTTTTCGGGCGATAAAGCGCAAGAAGATTTCGTCAAATCACTGGGTTATTTAGGGATTGATCCAAGAGATGAGACGAAGGCTAACGACATTGCCACTCAAAAAACCGAATTTTATCTGCCGCAGGCGCAGTTTAAAAAAGATAATGCGCGTTTGTATGCTGCAGTGAATAAGTCAGATGGCACCCACTGTGCTATTGAGCTATATGACCGCGAAGCGGGTCAATTCCGGCATCGTTGTAGCACATACAACAACGATATGAGTAATAAAAACAACCCCATGAAGCCGGGCGTAGGTGCGCCGCTGATCGATAACGACACGCAGCGCGTTCTGGCGCTCAGTACCAGCGGTGAGCTGGTGAATGGTTATAATCAGGCAATGCCGATTGCCCGGATCTGGCCGAAAATTAAAGAATTCTTTCCTGATGGCGCGATCCCCGATACGTCTTTTATCGTTAACGATCGGGTGGCTGCCGCCCAGAAATCATTGAAAGGCTATGCGAGCGTTAATGTGGCACAGGTCATTCCAGAGCCGGGCTCCACGCCCGATGTTTCCCAGTTTGCCTGCAAATGGTGGCTGCCTGCAGGGGTTAAAGCATCCGAACCCAATCCTGAGAGCAGTACAATGTTACTTTATGAAAAAACAGGTACCGTTGCCGACCCGCTTATTGCCTGGTGTGATATCAAAGGTGGAGAGCAAAAATATCGGCCACAATGGGTGATGACCGCTATTCCCTAAAACTCTGGCGCGTCAGGCAACATGCTCCTTGAGATGTTGCCTGACGGCTTGTTAGCTTTTCGCTAATGTATTGCCGATTTTTACTGCGCGATGGGAATGGTCCCTTTGATAACCACTAATGTGATTGTCGCCTTTGCGTCCCCTGCTTTCAGCGGGATTTTATATTCATCCGGCTGGGTAAAGAGCGCCATGTATTTGTCATCTGGCATATCTATGATGACGTCATCGTCTGCGGCGGTGGCTTCGATCCGTTGCAGCAGCTCTGCTTTGGTCAGAGGTTTGTTCCATCCGGCAACAATACGATCGTTTTTAATGTGAATCTCATTACTCTCAAGGACGCAGAGCGCATTTTGCTCACCGCCCTGAAGGCGATAAAGTCGGTTTTCCGTTAAGGTGTCAAGAGACGGGCAGACGACCTCTTTTTGCGAACCCGACTCTGCCAGCGTGTAGCTAAACTTCACTTTCAGGTTATCCCCATAGCGAACGCCCTGTTTTTTCCAGTCGCCACTGTCCCCGGTGAACATGCGGATCCCGTTGGGGATGATCGCGCCGGCGGCAGCAAAAAAATCATTCCCGTTAACGGAAAAATAGGGCCGAAGCGTTAAAGATGAATCATTAATAATGGTGATCACCGGAGAGTTAATGGAACGGTAACTCTTTTTCTTATAACGACAGTTTTTCCCGTTTGCCTGTAAGTTGACGCCGTTGTCTTTACTGACAATCATGGCATAGTTGCAGTTAAGGCCGTTTTCAATAGATTCGTTCTGCACCGCACCATTATCGACAATGATATTCATCACGCCGTTATCTTCGTTACCAAACCAGACATGAGGAATAAAATCGCTATCGTAACCCTCTTCATAAATAGCATTCTGAACCCTGATTTTCAGATGGTCAGGGTTTTCAATATTAATCATACGCGCATAATCACTGGCACATACTGATGCCGTTGAAAAAGCGCTAAGTATGGCTAATGCTACGACGGTCTTTGTCATGAAAATGTCCTCTTTGAGAAAAATAAAAACAATAAGCTTACGCAACAGTGACCATATCTTAATGCGTCAGGCCGTAAAACATACCGCCAGATAAAATCATCGTTTATTTATTTTTAACTCATAGATACAGAGTAGATTCTTATTAATCAGAAGACCAGATCCGTCTTATTTTACTCTGAGGAATGAATATAATGCCTTGCCACTATTCAGGCTGGAATAGTAGGCTTAATAGCCATCTCATATATTTTACCCTGATGAGCGAGACATAAGATGGAACCATCAATTAAACAGACTCATGAAAAAATTCGGGTTTGCGTGCGAACAAACTCTTTTTTATTCGAAAAAGGGCTTGAAGAAATAGCGCGATTTTATTTTATCGCCAGAGATAAAATACTGTGCATTATCGATGCTGACACGTTTGGCACGAAGACGCATCTGGTGAAGTATCTGGAGTTCATCAGAAGAATTAAACCCGACATGCTTGTTTTGATCACGGGTCATCACACCCGAAGCGAGCAGCACGCATGGTATGTAAAAGCAAATGAATCCCTGTCGGGCTGGTGCGAAACCATTGATGCCATGAACTTTATGCGACCCAATCTCGACAGCGTTATCGATTTTTACAGAAGGCAACATGACTGAAAATCTTTTGCAAACGGAGGACTAGACGTGAAGTTAAGTTTTTGTATCAGGACGAATGTTTTGGCGAAAATGGCCGATGTCACCGAGGCTGAATTAGTGTATGCGCTCATGACGACGGGTGAGCTGTTCGGGGTGAAAATACCGGCACCGTTACCGGGCAGGCATAATGCCAAAACGCGTAGCTTTGATTACAAAGAAGCACTGGATTTTGCTGAAGAAGTGAAAATCGCCCGAGACAGTAAAAGGCAGATCTGAAAACGTAATAAGTCCATCCCTTAATCAAGTGATATCTCAATCCATTCCTTATATTTACAGCAGCACTGCCCGGATGACTTAGCGTTTTCCTTCAACATTGATAGCGCAATACATATGACTTCAGCGTACAAGCAATCATTAATACTCCGGGCATACTCAAGTTTTTTACCCAGATAATAACTAAGCGAAACATGATCAATATTAATCCCCTGCAAGGATAATTGCGTGGCGGCATCGCCAATGAGTATTGATGCTTGCTTTTCAGGATAGACATTATTCATGAATTTTAGCCCTGCACTTTGTAAAATATTCGACAGGTAGAGTTCAGGGGGCTTATGCCCCCTTGTTTACAAAAACACCTCAGAATGAATTAACGTGTTTACCAATCACAGCTACTTAAGCCCGTATTTTTAAACGTTTTTGATTCCGTCTTTCCTCTGATACCGTCCTTATTAACTGGCGTCACATAAAGCGTGACTTCCCCCCAATAGCCTAAAGTAACGCTTTTTATGTTGGAAACGACGGTGCTTCCCCACTTCCACTGAAATATCGTGTTGCCTTCAGATGCACCGCCATTAGCGTTGTAGGTGTAGGTTGCCGTTATTCTGTTACAGGCTCCGGTACTGCCGCTGTAACCCAGGTTTGTAACGAAAGGCGCAGGCTTAGATCTTATGGTAACAGCACCACTAAAGGCCTCAGTGCCAGATAACGGCTGCCCTGAACCTTTAGGCGTCACGGCCACCCGCACGTCATAACCCGCATAGCTGTCCGGCAGCGTGAACGTTTTTGCCGTGCCGCCTGCGACATTCCTCCACGTCTGGCCATCCTTCCACTGCCACTGGAAGCTGGAGACGTCCGTACCGGCCCCGTTTGCCGTGAAGGTATATTCCGCCCTCAGGGTCTGCCCCACCTCCGGCGTGCCGGAGATCCTTAGCCCCGTCACAGACGGCATACCATACACCGCTACCGCCGGGCTGTTCTGTACCGCACCGGTCAGCGACGGCTGGCTGCTGCCCTTCGGCGTTACCATTACCCGCACGTTGTAACCCGCATAGCTGTCCGGCAGCGTAAACGTGCTTGCCGTGCCGCCTGCGGCATTCTTCCATGCTGCACCATCCTGCCACTGCCACTGGAAGCTGGAGATGTCCGTACCGGCCCCGTTTGCCGTGAAGGTGTATTCCGCCCTCAGGGTCTGCCCCACCTTCGGCGTGCCGGAGATCCTCAGGCCCGTTACCGACGGCGCGTCATAGGCTGCCATCGTCGGACTATCCTGTACCACACCGGTCAGCGACGGCTGGCTGCTGCCTTTCGGCGTTACCACCACCCGCACGCTGTAGCCCGCATAGCTGTCCGGCAGCGTAAACGTTCTTGCCGTGCCGCCTGCAGCATTCTTCCATGTTGCACCATCCTGCCATTGCCACTGGAAGCTGGAGGCGTCCGTCCCGGACCCGTTTGCCGTGAAGGTGTATTCCGCACTCAGGGTCTGCCCCACCTTCGGCGTGCCGGAGATATGCAGATTGGTTATTGACGGCGCACCATAGGCTGCCATCGTCGGACTATCCTGTACCGCCCCGGTCAGCGACGGCTGGCTGCTGCCTTTCGGCGTTACCACCACCCGCACGCTGTAGCCCGCATAGCTGTCTGGAAGCGTAAACGTTCTTGCCGTGCCGCCTGCAGCATTCTTCCATGTTGCACCATCCTGCCATTGCCACTGGAAGCTGGAGGCGTCCGTCCCGGAACCGTTTGCCGTGAAGGTGTATTCCGCACTCAGGGTCTGCCCCACCTTCGGCGTGCCGGAGATATGCAGATTGGTTATTGACGGCGCACCATAGGCATCCACCGCCGGGCTGTGCTGTGTATCGCCCTGCAGCTGAGGCTGGCTGCTGCCCTCCGGAATTACCGTCACTTTAATGCTGTAACCCGCATCCTCGGCCCGGAGGGTGTATTCCCGACCCGTGGCCCCCTCAATCGGCATCCAGCTGGTTTTCTCATACCTCCCCCAGATAAAGGTGGATTTATCCGTACCGCTTCCATTTGACGTGAAGGTGTATTCTGCCCTCAGGATCTGCCCTACCCTCGGCGTGCCGGAGATGTGCAGATTGGTTACCGACGGCGCCCCATAAGCGTCTACCGATGGGCTGCTCTGTACCGCTCCGGCCAGTGCTGGCTGGCTGCTGCCCGTCGGCGTCACCACCGCCTTAATGCTGTAACCCGCATCTCCGGCCTGGAGGGTATATTCCCGGCCGGTGGCTCCTTCGATCGGCATCCAGCTGGTTCTCTCATACCTCGCCCAGATATAGGTTGAAGCATCCGCACCGGTTCCGTTCGCCTTGAAGGTGTATTCCGCCCTCAGGGTCTGCCCTACCTTCGGCGTGCCGGAAATCTTCAGGCCCGACACCGCCGGCGCGCCATATACCTCGACCGCTGAACTTTCCTGCGCCACTCCGGCCAGAGCCGGGTGACTGCTGCCCTTCGGCGTCACCACCACCCGCACGCTGTAGCCCGCATAGCTGTCCGGCAACGTGAACGTGCGTGCCGTATTGCCAGCGGCGGCCGCATTCTTCCAGGTCTCACCGTCCTTCCACTGCCACTGGTAGGTGGACGCATCCGCACCGCTCCCGTTTGCCGTTAAGGTGTATTCCGCATTCAGGGTCTGCCCCACCCTCGGCGTGCCGGAGATGTGAAGATTGGTTACCGACGGCGCCCCATAAGCGTCTACCGACGGGCTGCTCTGTACCGCTCCGGCTAGTGCTGGCTGGCTGCTGCCCGTCGGCGTCACCACCGCCTTAATGCTGTAACCCGCGTCTCCCGCCTGAAGGGTGTATTCCCGGCCGTTGGCCCCCTCGATCGGCATCCAGCTGGTTTTCTCATATCTCGCCCAGATATAGGTTGTGGCATCGGCACCGCTTCCGTTCGCCGTGAAGGTATATTCCGCCCTCAGGGTCTGCCCCACCTCCGGCGTGCCGGAAATGTGCAGATCTGTCACCGATGGCGCACCGTAAACATCTAATGCCGGGCTGTGCTGCACCGCCCCGACCAGCGACGGCTGACTGCTGCCCTCCGGTACTATCGTTACTTTAATGCTGTAACCCGCGTCTCCCGCCTGGAGGGTGTATTCCCGGCCGTTGGCCCCCTCGATCGGCATCCAGCTGGTTTTCTCATACCTCGCCCAGATATAGGTTGAAGCATCCGCACCGGTTCCGTTCGCCTTGAAGGTGTATTCCGCCCTTAGGGTCTGTCCCACCTCCGGCGTGCCGGATGTACGCACATCCTCCACCGCTGGCGTGCCGTAAGCCGTCACCGCCTGGCTCTCCTGGAGCGTTCCGGTCAGCGACGGGTGACTGCTGCCCTTCGGCGTCACCACCACCCGCACGCTGTAGCCCGCATAGCTGTCCGGCAGCGTGAACGTTCGTGCCGTATTGCCAGCGGCTGCCGCATTCTTCCATGTCTCTCCGTCCTTCCACTGCCACTGGTAGGTGGACGCATCCGCACCGCTCCCGTTTGCCGAGAAGGTGTATTCCGCACTCAGGGTCTGCCCCACCTTCGGCGTGCCGGAGATATGCAGGTCTGTCACCAACGGCGCGCCGTAAATCTCCACGCCGGATTCGCCTTTTTTGCCGTTGACCGTGGCGCTCACCGTGATGGTTCCACCGGTATTTTTCGTGGTGACGGTCATTATCCCCACGCCTCCGGTTCCGGTGATGGTGCTGGTATCCCCCTGGGCCACCAGCTCCGGTTTGTCGATATCCCAGACAATCGCCTCGCCCACTACCGCACGGCCAAAGCGGTCCTTCACCGTGGCGGTGTAGGTAATGGTGTTCAGCCCGTTAGCTTCCACGCTGGCCGCACTGGCAGTGACCGTCACGGCTGACGCTTTCCCGGTGACCGGCTCCGTTTTTGACGACGCCTTATAGCCCTCATTTTTGGCCGCGTTGGTAGCGGTTACCGCGACAAACAGCGTTGCCCCTGTGTCCTGCTCTGTCAGGTGATAACTGTCCGACGTGGCGCCGTCGATCGCGCCACCGTCACGGTGCCACTGGTAGCTCAGCTTCACCTCACCGCCGCCGTTCTGTTCCACGTCCACCTTCTCAACGCTTACCGTGTCACCCACCTTCAGCCCGGCGGTTTGGTTCAGCGTGATGCTTTTGATCGTCGGAATCCCCTGCAGCGCCACGCCGGACTCGCCCTTCTTGCCGTTGACCGTGGCGCTCACCGTGATGTTTCCGCCGGTATTTTTCGCGGTAACGATCATCGTTCCCGTGCCTTCTGTACCGGTGACGGCGCTGGCCTCTCCCCGGCTCACCAGCTCCGGCTTGTCGATGTCCCAGACAATCGCCTCGCCCACCACCGCACGGCCGAAGCGATCCTTCGCCGTGGCGGTATAGGTAATGGTGTTGAGCCCGTTCGCATCCACGCTGTCCGCGCTGGCGGTTACCGTAACATCTGACGCCTTCCCGACCACCGGCTCCGTTTTCAACGACGCCTTATCGCCTTCATTTTTAGCATCGTTGGTCGCGGTCACCACCACAAAGAGAGTCGCCCCCGTATCCTGCTCCGTCAGGTGATAACTGTCTGACGTGGCGGCATCGATCGCGCCACCGTCACGGTGCCACTGGTAGCTCAGCGTCACCTCGCCGCCGCCGTTCTGCTCCACGTCCACCTTTTCCACGCTTACCGTATCGCCCACCTTCAGCCCGGCGGTTTTGTTCAGCGTGATGCTGCGGATAATCGGGTAACCATTGAGCGTCAGTTGCGTCGCTTGTTTTTTGCCGCCAATATCGACCTCTATTTGCGCATTGCCTCCCGCGGATGCGGTCGTAAACGTGGCCGTCGCTTTGCCTTCTGCATCGGTTTTTTCGATCGCGTTGCTCAGCGCGCCAAACTGCTGCGTGATTAACGACCACGTTACGGGTGCGTCCGGTACGCTATTGTTGTGCTCATCCAGCGCGATGGCGGTCAGCGTCGAAGTGCTGCTCCCATTGGCATTCAGCGTATCAGGGGTACCTTTAAGCTCAACATGATTCACCTTCCCGACAGTCACATTGACGATCTTCTGCTCATCACCGGCGGAGACTTTCACCTGCGATGGCGCTTTTTCAGGTACTACGACGGTTGCACTGACAATACCGTGCTCATCGCTGTCTCCGGTAGGCGCTTCCCGGAACTGACTCCCTTCTATCCGCCAGGTGATGGCCTGCTTACGGCTGATAACCGCGTTATCAAACCGGTCATACAGCTGTGCGCTAACGGCTTTATCCTCACTGCCTGCGACCACGTTTTCCGGGACGTCCAGCACCACTTTTGCCACCGACCCTGGCTCAAGGCTTACGGGCGCTGACGGGCTACTCACGGTATCTACCGTGGCGTTCACCACCCACTTCTCTGCTGCTTTTTGCGGCGCGATAAGTGCGATGGATGCTCTTCCCTCGCTATCCGTTTTGCCGCTCAGGGTTTCACCGTTACTGCTCCATGTGACGTTCTTCTCAACCGTCAGAGGCTTACCATCCTGATCGGTAACTTCAATAGTGAACGTCTTTTCCGTGGCAACTTCTGCGCGCTCGGGAGAGGCCACGAAGCGGATGGCAAGCGGGTGGGCAAAATCGACCACCAGCGCCATCTTCTCCTGCTGAACATTGTTATCACTGGCGGTGCTCTGGGTCTGGATCCCGCCTGGCGGGATCAGCGAGGCCGTAATTTCATCTTCACCATCCGCCATGATGTTTTCTATTTTTACCAGCGCTTGACCGTGCTCATCGGTGCGTACGCTGTTTTGCGACAACGAGCCAAGCGAGTTCCTGCTCTGCCAGTACACCATCTGATCGGTCAGAGGGGAACCCTGACCGTCTTTCACCTCGGCTAACACCAGCAACGCACCGTGACTCTCTTCGAAGAACTTCACGCTGCCGTCACGGCGGATCTCACCGGGTGAAAGCAGATGATCGATACGCAGGGTGGTTATCGTTGCGCTCCCGGTAATTTTCGCCGTTCCGCTCTCCCCTGGTATCCCTTTTTTGTTGAACGGTGTGACTTCAAAGACCACGCTTCGGGCCATATCACGCGTTTGCACCTCATACGTAGCACTCCCTTCCTTGAGCAGTTCGCCTGAATCTGCGTCATACCAACGCATCCGGGTTTGCTCGGGATCTTCATCCTCCCCTTCATTGCTTTTATAGAGATAACTCCCCTCCAGGATCTGGCCCGGGGACATGTCCCCCTTAATGGCAACGCCCTCGACGGAAGGGGCAAAATCGCCCGGCGTCACGGTCAGGTGATAGCTGGCGGAACTTAATACATGCTCCGGATCGACAGGTGACGTTTCCGTCGCTGTGATGGTGACATCGCCCCGATGCGTTGGGTTCACCAGACCGCTGCCCGGCTCCACGGTCGCGATCGCCGTGCTGGAGGAGGTGTAGCGAATGACGCCCCCCTGCCCACCTTTCACCGCGTGCAGCAAAGGTACGCCAGCCTGCGTGGTTTTTTCCGTCGGGCTGAAATAAAGACGTCTGTCTTTTTCTTCCTGCTTATAGGCGAGAACGATGTTGTTATTACGGGTAACGAACTCCGTGCGGGACTGCATGAGCGATGGCAAAGCCGCCGCATTTTCACTTGCCAGCATCTCGGAAAGTTTTCGGCCAAACTCCCAGTGGAAATTCAGACCCACAGAGAAGTTATCCCGCTGCCCGCTAATCATGCTCTGCTCCGCGCTGACCCCTACCAGCGGCACAGGTTGCCACTTAAGCCCGAGGTTAAGCCCGTGGGGATTGTGGCTGGCTTCGCTGCGGCTGCCGTTAACGTCCACTTTGTCGCCATACCACTGGAACCAGCCCAATTTAAGCGCGACGTGCTGTGAAAGGGCCGTCTCCAGATTGAGATCCCAGCCGCGGGCGGCACGTTCATACAGTTCATAGCGGTCGGGATCGTCATTAAACATGCTGTCGTCAGAATGACGCCAGCCGCTCAGGGGCAGGTAGTAGTTCGCGGACGCACGAATCCCATCGCTCCACAGCTCGGCGCCTGCCCCCATTCTGTTATGGTGGCGCGTGACATCCTGATCGAAGAAGAGGTTTCCACCCGCCATCAGATGCGGGTTAAAGGTATGCCGCCAGCCCAGGCCAACGTTAAGGATATCGCGCTCGTTCCAGCGGTGTGCGCTCATCTGAGTGAACAGAATGTCGTGTTGCCAGATTTTAACCGGCCACAGATAGTCCAGCCCGAAATCACGGCTATCGCTCCCGCCAATACCGACATCTGCCGTAACGCGAGCTTTCCCGCCGATATTGTTTAACCACGCTTCCACTTCCTGGGTTAACGCGGCATTCACCTCGCTATTTGCCGCACCGCGCAGGGCATCACCCGCGCCGTTTTGTTGGGCGCTTCCCCACATGCCGGCCATTTTATCCCGCAGGGGCTGATTGCTTTCGCTTTCAATGGTTGCGTGAGTTTCAGTTTGCGCCCGCGCGACGGGGGGAACAGTGAGCAAAAAGATGGAAAATAAATAATGTAAAAGGATTATCCACACGGATAATTTTTGACGTAAAGAACAGTACGAAACACTGGGCATTGTGACGCATCCCTTATTAATTAAACTCCCTGGTTAGCGATATTAAGATCCAGATAATTCCTAAACTCCATACAGCACTCAGGAGATGTTCATGAGATTTTCCGCCCCTCATTAAATTCAATACTTAGGCATTGATGTTTAACAACTCTTTCAGCCTGCTTCATAAATTTCTCAGCCCAATTTCAGCCGTATATTTTCCGGAGCAGGTAATTCTTAACATGGAACAGACACCTCGCAATTTTATTGCTGACCTTCTTCTTATGCAGGTTTTCCCCTAATGGCAGGATGATCCCAGCAATACTCTGGATGTCATTTAATAAGGAAGATCGTTGACATGAATAAAACTGGACTGGCCCTGCTTATTTGTGCACTTTTGAGTGCCCCCGCTTTTGCGCAAAATTCCGTCGCGCACGAGCAAGCCTGGGAAGGCACTTCGTATCTCTCCGTTATCGTGAAATTAAAACCCGGTACAACGCTTAATAAGTCTTCACCCTTTTCATTACGCGACAGTACCCTCGCCGTGAGTCCGTTATTTACGGCAAATCATTTACGCAGCAGTGAATTAAGCGAGATGGATGCGCTTAATGAACGCTACGGCTTTAACCGTTATTTACGTATAGCCCTGCCAGCCGATAAGCAACATGACGCGGCATATATCAATGACGTAATTAATGAACTGGCGGCGCGACAAGATATTGAGCTGGCTTACCCGGAATCTATGCCGGTATCGCTGGAAAAGGGGGTCACTGTTCCCGACCTGCCGCCCTATTCCGGGCTGAGCTATGCCCTGAACAGTACCAGCCAGGCCACCGTCCCGGATTTTCGTGGATTGCAGGATTACACCAAATCGCCAGATGAAAAACGGCCCGGCTACTATATGGGTGGCGTTAATCGCGACAGCGTAAGTCAGTATTCAGGGCACGATGGTAGCGGCATTTCGCTGGTCTCAATGGAAAACAACGCATGGAATACCAGCCATGTGAATTTGCCGCCGATCGATTTCCATGAAGGTGATAAGCGCTATACGCCAGGCGAAGATCACGACACCAGCTCCGTCGGGATTATGGCGGCGAAAGATATCAATGCGGGCATCAAAGGTCTGACGTGGAACGCCCGTATGGGATACGTCAAATGGCAGGCCAATAATCTCTACAATATGATCCCCAGACTCCAGGCAGGAGATGTGGTGCAAATTGGTATGCAGACCGGCGGAGGAGATGTGACAGGTTGCACCTCCTCTTGCTATGTCCCCCAGGAAAACGCTCCAGCCTATTATGACGTGATAAAAGCGCTGACGGATAAGGGCGTGCACGTGATTCAGGCGGCAGGCAATGGCAATATCAACCTCGATCATGCAGGATTTAATGGAAAATTTGACGTTAAAAAGCGGGATTCCGGCGCGATCATTGCGGGCGCGTTTTGTGCAAACAATGGCAAAAAAGCCTCTTTCAGCACCTATGGCTCACGTGTGACCAGCGCCAGCTGGGGCTGCTGGGATGTGGTTACTACGGGTTACGGCGGTTTGCATAGCATAAAAAATGCGGAATACACCTCAAGTTTCTCCGGCACGTCCTCCGCGAACCCGATTATCGCAGGCGTGGTCGCCAGCCTGTCGGCCATTGCAAAAGCGCACAATATCACCGTCACGCCTCAACAGATGCGCTCCATTCTCCAGGAAACCGGTACACCTTTAGCTGCGGGGGATTCAGCGAAAGTAGGTACTCACCCCAATATGGCAAAAGCGGTAGCCAGGATTCTGGAACTCAAAGAGGAAGAACAGGAGGAAGTAAAGGCAGTGCCGGGAGAAAGCTTTACCGTTACCGGCACGACCGATTCTTCCCGTGCGTATCAGTTAGACGGGAGCGCCAGCAAGAATGCCGTCTCCTGGAAATGGACTATCGACAAAAACAGTACTGGCACATTCTGGCTACAGGAGAAACATGCCGGAGGCTGGGTACGTGAAGTTTCAGGGCCTACCGCCCGGGCACTCATTCCCGCCAATACAGACGGAGAAGCAACCTACTGGTTAACCGTCACGGGCAAAGACGGAAGCGTGAGCGCTGAGAAGATCACCGTAACGGTGAAAAAACCACAGTTACCTGATATTCCTGATGACAGCGCAGAAGCGTATAACCCGCGGATCGCCTACCCGGTGAAATGTACCCGCGTATCGCATAACGGCAAAATCTGGCTGAATCAGTGGTATGTCAACGCAGGACAAGAAGAGCCAGGAAGCGGCGGTGAGTGGGGGGCATGGCGAACGTCGGATGCAGCTAATAATAGCTGCCCTTAAAAACCCTTTTGGTTAACATAATAGTAAAGCCTGGATATAAGCCAGGCTTTATTTTATTAATTCAACACTCAGGACAACCGTAAAAACGTCATTTCGTAAACTCCGTACTCGCTCAGATTTTATTAATATGCGTCAAGGACTGAAATTGGCAGTACTATTTCATACTCTGTCGCGCTCCGCCCTCTTTACAGCACGAACGGTCGCTCTTCTCTGCCGAAACTCCCCGACTCTTAATTGCTCAGAGAAGTCTCTTATTCAAGCCGGTTGTCTCCTCCCGTTACTATTTGTCCCTGTTATCACACGGTAATAACGCCTTTTTACCTGCGCCGCAGGTGAGATTAACTTTTCGTTATTGTTCAGTAATAAATAAGGGAACTTATGAAATTAACAGGATCTGCTTTTGTCCTTGCCGCTTTACTGGCAGGGGCGGGCGTCAGCGTTTCAGCTAACGCCGCCACGACCTCGCCATCGGCAAACTGCGAACAGGGTCACCAGAACTGCATGAAAGAACTAGGCACGCTGGAACGCGCCGTCAACGGTGAGAAAGTGAAGGTCGTTGAAGGGCAAACGATTCGTGCACGCTTCTTTAACGACGGAACCGAACTGCCAAATCTGGAAACGCGCGTCACCATTCTTGCTGGCGAAGAGGCCCACTGGTCCTACGCCCTCGCCCAGGCTATCAATCAGCAGCACCCTGAACTGCGTGCCGGTTTCAGGCACAGCAACGGCGAGATTACACCTGATGAGTCAGAGCCAAATAAGGTGTATGCCAAACAGAACAACCCTCTCAGTCACGTAGAAGTGTCCTTCAATTAATTCAGGGAAGATTATTTTGAAACTACTCAAGATGAATAATATTACGTCGGCGTTAGCCGTGGCATTGATTGGTATGTATTCCACGGGCGCACTGGCGCATGGCTATGTTTTTGAACCAAAATCCCGTTCGGTGATTCATTTCCCGCCGATGAACGATAAAGGTGAGCATAGTAACGTCTGGCCTGCTGACGCCGTGGAAGCGCCGAAGCTCCCGGCTGGCAACGATATGAGCCCAACCCCGATCGCCAACGAACAGCTGTTCCAGTTCCCGCCGGATGGAAAACTGGCAAGCGGTGGTTCAACGGCAACTCCCGCCTTCAGCAAGCTTGATGACGAAAAGCAGAATACCTACAACAACCCTATGTCTGCGGGTCCGCACCAGTTTAAATGGCATTTACCGGCTAAGCACCGCACCACCTATTTTACCTACTACATCACTAAGCCGGACTGGCAGTCTGTTCCGGGTGCGGATTCGCGCCTGACCAGGGCGATGTTTGAAGATAAGCCATTCTGCCATAAGGTTTATACCTATGCGCCAGGCAACCCGTCGGCCGATATTTCTCTCCCGACAGGCTTCGAAACCCACACCTGCGACGTACCGGAGCGTGAAGGTAAGCAGAAAATTTATGCCGTCTGGCGCGTGCGCGATACCGATAACGCATTTTATCAGATGATTGACGTCGATTTTGGCGGTGAAGTCATTACCAAACCGGTGGCCAACGTCACGCCATCCAGTCATAACCTGTCAACCAGCACGCTGTCGCTGGACGGTAGCGCCTCAACGGGGAAAGAGCTGAAGTACAGCTGGGCCGTCACCAGCAATGCCGATAAGGTCATTCTGGAAAACAGCACCAGTGCTAAAGCCAGCATTCGCCTGAAGGCTAAACCTGAGAGCGATTTTACCGTCAACGTGAAGCTGACCGTCACCAATGATAAAAACGTGAGTGATTCAAAAACCGTCACCCTGAATGCCAAAGCTGAAGCGGATAGCACGGCACCGGAGGCGAAGGCAGGCAGTGACTTCACCGTTTACAGCAACAGTGAATCACGTGGTTATGACCTTAACGGTTCCGCAAGCGTCAATGCTGAAAAATACCAATGGACTATCGTTTCAGGGCAGGACATTGGTGCGTTGCAGGTTGCTAACGGTGGCGAATGGGTTTCAACCGTCCACGCGGCAAAAGCCCGTGCGCTGATTAAACCCGGCAAAATCGGTAAAGTGACCTATCGCCTGACGGTGACGGCCAAAAATGGCAAAACCAGCACCGACGATATCACCGTGACCGTGAAGGAAGCGCAGCAGGCTTCTGATGTGCAGATCAATACGGGCAACAACCAGGACACCATCGTTGGCAGTGACGTTATTGCTGCCGCCGTCGTGTCCAAAAATAATGACTCGTTAAAAGGGGCAAAAATTGAATGGTCCGCACTGAATCACGCCGATAAGATTCAGATCTCGTCACCAAATAACTTCAGCACCAACCTCATGGGTAAACATCCGTATACCGACAATGTGGACGTGACGCTGCAGGTGAAAGTGACGGCACCTGATACCGGTAAAGTCTCCACGGCAACGAAGGTGATCAAGCTGCGCCCGGCGCAAACCGATGTAAAAGCCTGGGATCACAGCAAGACTTACAAGACACCTTGTGAAAAAGTGAGCTATGAGGGCAACATCTGGCTGAACAGCTGGGAAACCCGAGGCGTTAAGCCTGGTTCCGATGGCGAGTGGGGCGTCTGGAAGAAAGAAGGTGCTGCCAACATGCCTAAAGAGTGCAAATAATACTGTAAGTTAACTCTGGCCGGGTCTTCACTGACCCGCGCCTCACATTATCATTCCCTGCCTACACTTTCGTTATCATTTTTGCGCCGGAAATCGCCCCTTCGTTCCGGCGCTTTTTTATCGGTATAAGATCACCCACCCTATCGCGGCAATAATCGGATACGGTCCGAAGGGAAACGGTTGACCGGGCTTGATCCGCAACAGAATCAGCGCCGTGATCAGCGCCAGCAGGGTCGAGGCAACAAAAACATCCAGCAGCGCCAGCGGGCCAAGCCACGCCCCGATCGCCGCCAGCAGTTTCATATCCCCCATCCCCATCCCTTCATGGCCGCGCAATAAACGGAACAGCAAAGAGAGCGTCCAGGGCACGCCAAATCCCAGCAGAGCGGCGATTAATGCCTGCGTTGGCTCCACCCGGCTATAGCCGCTGACGGCAAACGCTAGCGACATCACTAGCAGCGGGAGCGTCAGACGGTCGGGCAGGAGCATGGTGCGCAGGTCAATAAACAGCAGCGGCAGCAAAAACGTCACCGCCAGCAGGTCGAACAGGCTCTGCGGCGTGATGCCCTGCTGCCAGATAATCACTCCGTACAGCAGCGCCATAAGCCCTTCAACCAGCGGATAGCGCCACGATATCGCCTGACCACAGCTGGCGCAGCGCCCGCGCAGCAGCAGCCAGCCCATCAGAGGAACATTGTGGCGAAATTTAATGGGGTGTTTACAGCGTGGGCAGTGGGAAGCAGGCCACGATAAAGAGAGTGCTTCACCGTGGAGAATCAAGGGGAGCCGATAAATGATGACATTGCAAAAACTGCCGATAATGGCGCCCAGAAAAACGCTAAAAACGAGTATTACACTCTCAACCATGGTTCCACACTCTGAGGGACATGCAATCTCCGATAATAGCAGAGACTACTCGTTATATTTAGGCAGCCTGTTTGCACGTAAAGTACAAAAGTCTCCGCGCAAGTTCGCCCATTCAATATTCAGATGCGCTTTTGCATATTGTGCCGCTTCTTTCCACAATAATGCCGCGATATGCCACTCTTTTCCCTGTTCATGTTCTGCCGCTCGTGAAGAAAGTGAAAACCACAGGGTAGCAGGATCGCGTTTGTCGCTTTGCCAGTCCATCGTTAAGCCCTTTAGAAAAAATCCCAGCGTATCAATAGCGACGATAAAATAATTGAGCTTAAAATGATAAATACCTGAATAACGCTGAATGCCTCAGTGGGAGAACAACGCTGATTACCAATATTATCCGCTGGCTGGCCTTTTCGGGTCTCTATATCCTGCTGGCATTGCTGAGCTTTCATACGCGGGATAGCTGGAGCCTCTCCACCACGCTCTGGCTCCCGGCGCCGCTGCTTTTCGCCGCGTTATGGCTGACGGCCCCGCGAGAGTGGCCGCTGTGGCTGGCTACCGCGGGCTTGCTGCATGTGTTTGCTGGCGTCTGGATAGGCCGCCCGCTGACGCTGGCGTGCCTGTTCGCCCTCTTCGACGTCGCGATATTTCCACTGTGCGTCGCCGTCTTTCGTCTGAATGCGCAACTGCCTGCGCTGCGTTTTGCGCGCAGGCCGATTATTGGTGAACTGATCTACCCCCTACAGTTAATCTTCAGCATTTTTTGCGGCAGCCTGCTGCTTAATCTGGCGCTGTTACTCTCAGGGTATCCGATTGCGCCTCTGCATTTTTTTTCCTGGGTGCTGGCGGCATTAACCGGCATTCTCGCCATTCTGCCGCTGCTGCGTGAGAGCAAAATGCCGTCGCACCCGCGGTTTAACGGGCGGGAAGCTCTGCTCCTTGCCGCGAATACCCTGGTGCTGATGACGGGGTACTTTTTCCTGCCACCGCTCTGGCAGGGGCTAAACCTGCTGCTGGTGCAAACGACGGTGGTTTTACTGAGCGTGTTTGCGCTCTCCGGACGCGGCGTTGGCGCTCTGCTGCTCATTCAATACCTGATTGTGGTGCTGGCGACCCAGCAGCGGGAAGGGATTTTTTACACGCTAACGCCCGATCTCATCCCCGCAATCTGGCAGGCGCAGTGGTACCTGGTATTTTCGGCGATTTTTGCCAACTGTTTATATCAGTACCGCCGCTGGATCCAACAGCAACAGGCGCTCGCGGCCAGCACCAGTGCCATCATTATTCGCCTGTCGCAGACGGGTTCTTGCGTCGTGTTTCGCCTCTCGATGCCAGAGGAGGAGATCCACTGGCAAGGCAGTACGGAAGCGCTGTTCCCTGATGAGGAAAAGACGCTGAGCACCCTGACGCTACTGGACGCACACTGCGATACGCCGTTCCTGCCCGGTTTTCGCGCCTGGTACTCACAGCAACGTGAAAGCAGCTTTGCCCGGGAAGTTGTTCTGCAAACGCTGCACGGAAGGCAGATGCGCGGGATGGTGATGTTTCACAGGATCGGCAACACCGCGCATCTGATGGGGGGAGTGAGCCTCTTTCTCACAGCATCCGCTGCAGAATCTCCCGCTGCCCGCTAAAGGTGTATTTCAACACCGCCGCGACATGCCCAAGCAGAATCACACCCAGCAAAATGCAGCTGTAGCGATGCACCTGGAAGAAAAACGCATTCACTTCGGCGATGGCAATCGGGCGGGAAACCGGCACCAGACCAAACAGGTTGTAGTCTTTTTGCAGCATCAGAAAACCGCTAACCAGCACCACCATAATGGTCAGATAAAACAGCTCATGAATAAATACCACCAGCTGTTTTTTACGTCCGGCTACCGTTGCCGGATAGGGCACCGAAGGGCGGAAGAAACGCCAGACGAAGCGCACCATCATGACAGGTGTGGCGATGGTACCCAGCGACATATTCAGCACGGAGAAGAAGGTAAACCAGCGGGTTCCTTCCAGCGCGTGCAGAATATAGCCCATGCACATCGCGTAGATAATGACGGCTGCGACCACCCAGTGCAGAAGGCGAGAAAACCGATCGTAACGTTTGGCAATAACCAGAGAAGTTTGCATAGTCGTTGTCCTGTAAAACAAACAGCACGGCTCCCTGCGAAGCCATGCTGTTTAAGAAATAGGTTATTCAGCTACCCACAAGTTGCGGGCCCGATCCGGCGACCAATGGCTGGCACCTGTATGGCCAATCTGACAGCGGTAAACGTTGCCCTCATAGAGCACTTTATCCCCTACGGCATAGAGTTTGCCCGGCGTGAATGGGGTAACGTCGCCGCCCTGGCCGCCCTCTTCGCCTCCGCCATCGTCATTATCGGGCACGGTAACATTGACCGGCTGGCTCGGCGTAGCGAAGTTGTTGGCTGCATCATAGGCGATGACCGTATAGCGATAGCTCATGCCAGGCTGGGTTTGGGTGTCAGTAAAGTTGAGTTCATGGGTATCACCGATCTTTTCCAGACCGCGCCAGATGGCATACCCCGCCACGCCAGTATTATCCTTAGCTGGCAGCCAGCTGAGCGAAACATCCTGCCCCTTCAGCGTGGCCTGCACGCCCTGCACCTGTGTTGGCGCCTGAGTATCTGTTTCGTCGCCCCCATCCGGCAGACTTCCGTCAAGGATGCTCTGGTAGCGGTTCAGAAATTCATAGCCGTAATGTTGACCATTTTTAGTGTTGCCATTGTCCCAGTTCACTGACCAGGTCATGAGCCCTTTTACCGCTTCATTTTTCTCTTCCAGTCGCGAAAGTGCGTTAAAGACACTCTGCGCGTCTCGCACATAGCCGGTTCCTGCCGCATCCGGGTTGGCCGGAAGACCAATCACCAGCTTGTTCGCCGGGATCTTCACATAACCGCGCGTCCCGTTTGCCAGGCTGTCGGTGAGATAGTAAAGGAAAAGCTCTTTTTGACGGTCGCTATAGCCCTTCCCCCATTCCTGCGGCAGCCACCATTCACCGACTTCGTCCTTCTCCTCCTGCGTCATCATATTCACGCCGTCGCCCGCCTGGTTGTAATACTGTGGAGCGATAAAGTCATACACGCCCTCAAGATTTTGCAGGTAGGCTTTGTAGTTCACCCCGCGATCGGCCTGGAGATAGGGAAACTCTGGCGCCATGCTGATGATGAAGTGTTTGCCCTGCTGCTGATAATGGTCGCGCACCATTTTCAGCGCCGCCGGGATCACCGTACTGTTGTCAGCCGCGGTAATGGCCGTCTGCTCCAGGTCGATATCAAGACCATCAAAACCATAGCGATCGGTCAGGCGAATAATCTCCGCCGCAAGCGCTTCAGTCTGGTCTTTGTTCAGTGCAATGTGCGCGTCAGCGCCGCCCAGTGAAATCAACACCGCGCGCCCCTGCTCGTTCAGCTCTGCAACCTGAGCGCGGAACTCCTCATCGCTCGCGTTGTAGGGTTTGAAGGTGGGAATATTCCCGCTCTGCCCATCCATGACTTTCATGAAGGAGACGTTGACGACGTTGTAGCCTCTCGGGACTTCACGCAGCGACATATCAGAAGGTAAGCCTCCCTGATAGCCGCGCGCTTTGTCTATCTCTTCCGGGTTAATTCCCCAGTTGTGCCAATAACCTACGAGAATTTTTTTCTGACTGATATCCGGCATCTGTGAGGCGGCGTCGGTTGCGGCCGCATGGCTAAACGTGCTGACCAGCATTCCGCTTAACGCCAGCCCCGCGGCGATAGCGCTCAGAGATATTTTATTTTTCTTTAACATGGGAGATATCCTGCTCCAGGTTTAATAATGAAATCCTGTCCCGCAAGATAGGATATTCATCTTCCTGAAAACAGGAGAACAGCTCACTGCAGCAGCAGATTTAAAACTCGTCAGCCTGGATATGTCTTATAATAAAATTATCGTGAGATTATTTATACTCACACATTGCTACCCAGTTATCATTAATTTTCATCAGCCAGCTATCTTTATTAATCGGCTTGAATAACAGGTTAATATACTGACCATCTTCACTTATCAGAAAGGTCTTCTCCGGCAGCTGATCGCCAACGGCAATTTTTAATTCTGCCACCCGGCCATTGATGACGTTTCCCTTCTGTGTCACCGATTTTAACTGCAGGGTTCGGTTGAATACCCGGTTACCGGCCTCATCGGTTTTTACACCAAATAGCGTTAGCCTGTGGAGTTTAGGCCACCAGGTGATCACACCATTAAACTGGTAATGCTGCAGGCTTTCATCAATAAATTTGCCATTACGTATGACGCTGCTGCAGGGCTCGGCGGGCACTTTTCTGCTCTCCAGGTAGTTGCTGGTCAGGTAAGCCAGCGCGCCACCCAGCGAAACGCTGATGCAAACCATCAATATGACGAATAGTATTCGTAACCGCATTTTCCCTCCTGAGATAGTTCGCCTTCACATTGCGCAACGAACACTTTTGGACCGTTCGACGCGATGTACACGTTATTGATGCCCGCCGGCAGGGCATGCCGCTTTCTCGCCAGAGCCTGCCGATCGACACTGCGCAGCGAAGAGAGATGAAACATGACGCCATCTACGTAGAGATTTTCCTGAAACGCCTGCGGCGTGTCCGCCGTGCAGACCACCACCAGCGTTGGAAGGGTAATCAACAAGCTGCACAGCGCCGCCAGCAGAGTCCCGTATTGACGTGAGGGAGTTTTCATTGACTCCGCCGTGATAGCAGGCAACGACGGGCAATCGACGGGAGTGGGACAAGACGCGTTATCAGGCTCTTCTGGCGGCGGGCAAGCGACCTCACTGTCCTGCGTTTCGCAGGGTGCCAGTACTACACCATAACGGGGAATGGTTTTAATGATCGAGCCCGGCAGTCCGGCATTTTGCAGCTTGCGGCGGAGCATTTTTATAAGCTGGTGATAGCTGGATTCGCTAACAATCATGCCCTGGTTAAGCCAGATCTCTTCAAATATGGTCTCTTTTTTACATTTGCCGCTGAGGATCAACTCCAGCAAACGACGCTCGTTGGGCGTCAGATGTATATCACCATGATCCACGGTTGCCAGAGATGATTTTTCCGGTACGAACGTTACTGACGCTGAAAGAGAGATTTCTTCGTTATTCACGGGTAGGTCCTGGATAATAAAATTACAGCGTTTACATTGTTATGACGAAAAAGCGCAGGGATTAACAGTTACATGTCTGTTATCTAATTCAGGCACAAATTAACAACATATCCTTATAAATGATAGTACCTTCGCTCTTTGCGCTATTTCCCGTCCTGATTTTTCCACAACCAATTCATGAGTTCAGAAAGTTTATTCTGAGTAACGCCTGAGTAATACCTGATATTCAACCTGAACAATAAGGAATTCCTTTCCGTACCTGAGAAATATCGTCCTCCATGCCGCTATTTCGCGATAAATAACAAACCATTCAGCTGCTCCGGAAAAAATCTCTATCATAGAATGTGAAAACGTCGTTACTTTACCTTTCGGTTTTCCATCAGGATCGGCTGATGCCCCCCAGCAACTATACAGCCCACCACTTTTTAGCTACTCTTTTTCACCTCACTCTGCTCTACACTGTAAGAGTGATGCTAAAGCGCCATTCGCTAAGATGTGCGGTGAACACCTGTCTTTTCCTTGCCGGATCGGATGTCATGCTAAAAACAGTTCTGATTGCCGACGACCACCCTGTCTATTTATTAGGCTTGCGCACATTGCTGCAGACGCGCCCGGACCTTTATCGGGTCGTTCACGAAGCGCTCAGTGCTGATGAACTCATGAATAAACTGGCGAGCGAGCCTGTCGATATCATCATCACCGACCTGAGTATGCCCGGCACGCGCAGCCCGGACGGATTAACCATGATCCGCTCGCTGATTCGCCATTATCCGCAGAGCATGATTGTGGTGGTCACCATGATCACCAATCCTGAGCTTCTGGACTCGCTGCGGCGCAGCGGGGTGCATGCCGTTCTCAACAAAGCCAGTTTGTCCAACAATCTGCTGCAGACGCTGCGCAGCACCCTGCGGGGGCAAATCGAACCGGTGAAGCCTCAGGCACAGTTGACCGAACGGGAAACAGAAGTGCTGCGCCTGCTGGTGCGCGGTTTCACCGTGAACCAGATCAGCGCCCAGCTTAACCGGACGAAGCAGACCATCAGTACGCAAAAAAAGAGTGCCATGAGCAAACTCAACGCCAGGAATGATTTCGAGCTGCTTCAGTGCGCGCAAAGTCTGGGGCTGGTTAGCTGAGCATGCGCAGAGGCTGGCTGGCGACATTATTTATCCTCATGCTGATAAGCGGGCACGCGGCGGCTGGCGCGCTGCGCGTGGGCCTGCTGAGCGCCGCGCCGCCTTTTCTCGCTATCGATCGGCCGCCGGGAATTCTGGATGATGAACTCAGCATATTGTTTAGCAATACGACGCTGCCGGACGTCCAGCGTTTTAGCGACCCGGCAACGGCGCTGGATGCGTTGAAGCGAAAGCGCATCGATGTGTTAATTGCCGCAAGGCGTCCTGCAGCCGATCTGGTCGCCAGCGAGCCAATGTTCGCTTTCCCGCTGGCGTCCCTGAGCATAAAAGAGGGACGCGGCGGTACACTGTGCTTTCCGGAATTACCGTCAGAGGTCGCGGCCCGCTGCTCTGCGACGGGTTCAGCCTCACCGGGAGAAAACGTCAGGCAGCTGGCAGCAGGGAAAGCGCGGGAATTCATCGCCCCGGAGTTTGTTTTACGTAACTGGCTGACCCACTCCCCCGCCACCACGCTGACCCTGACGCCGCTGGACGATACTCCCCCGCTACATTTTCGTGCCTGGGCTCTGCCTGAGCAGGCAAACACGCTGGAAATCTTCAACGAGCGTATTCACACCCTTAACCCGGAAGACGCTGAATGGCTGGAACAAAAGTGGCTTTTGCCGGACGGCAGCGTCTTTGACGCCCGCCATTCCCCCGTGAAGGAAAATGCGCCCAAAATCACGCTGCACGTTTTGCTTCCCGCTATTTCGCCGCCAATGGTCACACTCACGCCTGACGGGCATATTCAGGGGGTATGGCGCGATCTGCTGCTCAATCTGTTTCCGTCCAATCTGTATAGCCTGACCTTCAACCTTGATGCGCCCCCGCTTCAGTATGCGGAGAACACGTTGCGCATAGTCGCCAGCGCGACGCCACCGTCAAAGAGTGCCATCACGTTTGACTCACTGAGCTGGGCCCTGCTCAGTGAGGACAGCAACCCGCTTTCCGGCTCCTTGTCCGCATTACAGCATAAGCGGATTGCCGTCATACGCATCTCTCCGCTCGTCACGTTACTGCGTCAGGCATTACCTGCGGATAACCTGGTGCTGGTTAACTCGCTCGATCAGGGTTTTGAATTGCTCAAAGCCGGAGGCGCGGACGGGCTTGCGGGCGATGCGTTTATACTCCATCACCTGCTGCGCCAGCATAACGCCAGCAATCTGTCGCTGACGCCGCTGGCGCTGCCGGAAGTGCCTCTATGGTTTGTACCAAATATTTCTGACCCGGCGGATGCCAAAAGGGTGAATGCGGTCATAGCGTCCGTAACGCAGGCTGATATCTACGCGAGCCTTAACCTGTCGCAGGCCGTACAGACGACACCCACCGCCCCGGTGCAATCGCTATGGCTGGTCATGCTCGCCGTGGTGGCGATTTGCGCAGCATTCGTCGCCCTGCTGACCTTTAGCGCCGCGCAGAGCCAGCGACGCCAGCGCGAGCGGGACACGGCAGAGCTGCACAACGCGCTCTCACTCTGGCAAACTCTGATGAACAATGTCCCGGTGCCGCTGTTTGTCTGCGATCCGACCGGGCGGCTGACGCGCTATAACGACTCCTTTATTCACTCACCGTTACTCACGGCACTGCCCGAAGAGGGCGCCTCCTTTTCCAGCCTGCCTTTAGGCGAGCTTGCCCAACAGTTTACGTTGCCGCATCGCCTCTCGCTGCTCCATGCCGCGTCGCCGTTAACGGGTGAAACCACACAGAACAATTCCACCCTTTACTGGTGGCTTTGCCGCTATACCGATACGCGGGGGCGGCCTCAGGGCGTGGTCGGAGGCTGGATCGATATCACTGAAAAAGCCGCGCTGACCGCTGCGCTCAATCAGGCGCTGGCGCAGGCGGAGCAGGCCAGCACTGAAAAATCGAACTTCCTCGCCCGCATGAGCCATGACATTCGTACCCCGCTCAACGCCATGCTGGGCCTGCTTGAGATGGAGCGCGACAAAAGCGAGTCCCTCAACATCGCCTGGCAGGCAGCCGGGTCATTGCGCGACGTGATTGGCGGCGTACTGGATTTGTCGCGGATTGAAGCAGGCGAGTTAAGGCTGGAGCCACAGGCCTGGCCCCTGTGGCAGACGCTTAACGCCAGCGCGGAGATTTTTGCCAGCAGCGCCAACGCTAAAGGTCTCCACTGGCGCAGCGAGTTGAACGTGCCGCACGACGGCTGGTTCCTGTTCGATAAAGCACGGCTGAATCAGATCATCGCCAATCTGTTGGGCAACGCCATTAAATATACGCCGCAGGGAGAAATTGTTTTTCACGCCGAGCTCAACGGTGAACATTTGCAGCTGTTGATTCGCGACACTGGCATCGGTATCCCGGCCGATGCCCTTCCACACCTCGGCCAGCCGTGGTTTCAGACTGACAGCAGCACGCCGCAAAGCAGCGGGCTGGGGCTGGCGATCTGTTACCAGTTAGTCGAGCTGATGGGAGGCGTGCTGACGATAGCCAGCGAAGCGGGGAGCGGTACGCAGGTGACGGTGAGCATACCGCTTCATGTCGCCAGCCCGGCGGCAACGGCCGATGAGACACCTGTAATAACCCCGCTGCCACCGCATCGCATTATGATCGTTGACGATTTTCCGGCAAACCTGACGGTGTTAGCGCTCCAGCTGCAGGAGCTGGGTCAGGAGGTTATTCCTTGCGCCAGCGCTGGCGAAGCCCTTGCGCGCCTGGAAAACGAGCCGGTGGATATCCTGATAACCGACTGCCAGATGGCCCTCATGGACGGCTATCAACTTACATCGTTAATACTCCTGCGCGATATTGCCGGCAGCATCACCGCGCCGGCCGCGATTCTCGGTTACACCGCCAGCGCGCTGCAGAGTGAGGACGATCGGGCAAAACATGCCGGAATGGACGCGTTATTGCGAAAACCGCTCTCCCTCAATGCCCTGCATCAGGCGCTGGCGCAGCAATACAGCCTGCGCAATCAGGGGCCTGACCTCAGCGAACTCCGGCGTCTGGCCAACGGTCAACCGGAGATCATGACCCTGATGCGCCAGCAAATGCGCGAAGCCATTACCCTTGATATTCGACAGCTACGGGAAAACACCCCGTCACCGCAAACGCTAAGCCAGCTCGCGCATCGTCTGAAGGCCTCCTGGAGCCTCTTTGCCATGCGCAACGCCACCCGCACCTGTCAGGCGATTGAAGTGTTGCCGGAGATGCTGGCGGCAGGGGTCATAACGGCTGAAGCCCTGCCTGCGCTGACATCGCGTTTCTGCGCGCGCATGGAAGCGAATCTGCAGCAACTCGATACCGCACTGAAGGAATTATCTGACAAGTACTAAAGAATGCTCTGCATAGGATCTGTATCTTTCTGGTCATCCGGCGGCGTTATCCCTACCGTCGCCCACATTTTCGAAGGAGAAACCATGAAAGTCCGTATCGCTATTGCCGATGAGCACACCATTATCCGTCGTGGCGTCTTATCCATGATCACCAATATGCCCTCTCTTTTCAGCGACGGCTCACCCCGCCCGGAGTTTTGCATTCAGGGCGATACCGCAACGCCATCTGAGCTGCTTTCACTGCTATCCCAACAGCCTGTCGACATTCTGTTCCTTGGCTTTTCTCTTGCCACCAGCCAAACCGTTAACCCGCTCAACGGAATGGACGGCGTATTGCTGATTAAATGGCTCAGCCGTAAATATCCGCAGCTTAAAATCATTGTGCTTTCGCCCTACAAAAACACGCAGCTTATCCGCATGTCGCTGGAGGCAGGCGCCAAAGCCTATATTAGTCGGGACACCTGTGAGAAAACCCTGAGCAGAACGCTGACGTCAGTGATCAATGGGGAAGTTTATATTGAGCGCGAGCTGATGCATTCCCTGTTCCAGACCGGCGCACAAACGGAGCAAGAGCTCTCGCCCCGTGAAATTGATGTGTTGCGTATGCTCTGCAAAGGGATGAGTCTGACAGAGATCGCCAGACAGCTGCATTTGAGTAATAAAACCGTCAGCGCCCATAAACTGCGCGCGATGGAAAAACTGGGGGTAAACAGCGACTGTCAGCTCTATTGCCTGCTGGCGAAAACGCAAATGTTCGATATTGCTATATGACATAAAAAAACCGCCTGTAAACAGGCGGTAGAGGCAAACGTACGCCTCAACGGTCGCTCTCAGCAATGACGCTCAGGATCAGAAATGGTATGTCATAGCCAGCCACCAGACGCGCCCCGGTTCAGGGATTTGCTGATTGGCGGCGTATCCGAACTGGCTGACGCCCGCCAGGTTGAGGTGCTCGCTGTAGTATTTATTGAACAGATTCTCAATACCCACGCGGGACTCAAAATGGTCGTTAAATGTGTAGCCCGCGCTCCACGAAAGCACACCAAACCCCGCGCTCGGGCCGAGATCCTGGCCGGTGACGTTACCTTTGTTTTGCGCCACGCGATGCTGCGGCGCAACCACACGCCAGAGTAATCCGGTGCGCCACTGTTGCCCGGTATAGTCCAGCGCCAGCCGCCCTTCGAGCGGCGGCATCTGCGGCAGCGGCTGTTTATCGCTACGATTCTCGCCCCAGGCGTAGCTCAGGCTTCCCGTCAGTGCCCAGTTGGGCGTCAGGCTCCAGCTTGCGCCCGTCTCCGCGCCCATTACGGCGGCATTGATGTTGCTGGCCTGCGACGGCGTGCGGCTATAATCAAACAAAATGTAATCGGTAGTTCGCCCGACATAGGCCGATGCCCAGGCGCTAACCTTGTCGCCGTGTAACTGCACGCCGCTATCCCATTGCAGGGTCTTTTCTGTTTTCAGCTGACGAAAGCTTTGTTCTCCAGCCTTGCCGGAAAATAGCTCCCAGTAATCAGGAAAACGTTCGGTATAACCGATGCCGCTATAAAGCATGACGGGTGCGTCAGGTACGCGATACTCATAGCGCGTGAATGCGCCGGGCAGGAGGTCGTGCCGGGAGCTATTTTGCGCGCTGCGCCGATCGTCCGCACGAATGCTATCCAGCCTCGCACCCACGATGACCGTATCGTCCGCCGTGACGGACTGGCGCCATTCGCTAAACAGACCCGCCTGGGTAAAACGGGCATCGTCACGCCACGATCCTGCGCTTTTTTTACGGTGACTTTTACGCATTACGTCCGCGCCGGCGGTAAGCGTGGTGGTTTCATCTTCCCACACGCCGGCAAGGCGGCTGCCCATCACCACGCCGCCAACTTCAGACTTACGCTTCGGTCCAACGGGCTGACGCAGGCTGTAGTTATCCATGATGTGGTCAGTATCATTGGCATAGAGCTGCCAGCTAAGTTTGCTGACGTGCTCGCTCAGGTGATATTTCTCCAGTTTTAGCGCCGCGCTTTTACGGGCAAAACGGCTACCATCCATCATCCGACCCGCATAGCGGGCTTTACCGTCGCTGGCTCCCACGCTTAGCTCCGCCAGCGTATCCTCATCAGGCGTGAGCCCAACCGTGACGCCGCTGTTCCATCTGCGCCACAGGCCCGGCACGCGGTTGCCATGACCATCCCGGTAGTCATCCGCCTCCGAATGATTACCGTCCAGGCGGACGTAGCCGCGCGGGTCGCCAAACGCGAGATTAAGGTTTTGATCCGCGCGTCCGTTCGCGCCCCGCAGCAGCTCAGCGCTGCCTTTTAGCTCAGGTACGCTGAAATAGTCCGGCTGGCGTTCAAAAAGCAATGTTCCGGCGGACCCCATTGGCCCCCAGAGCACGCTTTGTGGGCCTTTGATGACGGTTATCGTGTCGTAACTTTGCGGAGTGATATAGGCCGTTGGGGTATCCATGCGCGAGCCGCAGCCCCCCTGAGTGCTGACGCCGTCAGCAAGCAACGTCAGCCGGGAGCCGAACATTCCGCGCAACACCGGATCGCCGTTACTCCCGCCGCTGCGCAGCACGGAAAAACCCGGGATGTTTTTTAGCGCGCCCGCACCGTCGCTGGCAGGCAATTGTTGTGCTGGAGTATGAGCCGGAGCGATAAATGACGCGGGATCGCGATAATACCCCTCAACGGTCATCGACTCTTCAGCGTATGCCGGCCAAGCGGTGGCACAGCAGAGAACCAACAAGAGTGGACGGGAGGCGAGCAGGGAACGAATACCGCTCGCGGTGATACCAGACATAGCACAATTCCGTTTCGGTAAAGAAAATAAGCAAGGCGCTTATTGTCTTCATCCCCAGCAGCGGAATACACGACCTGCGGGCAAGAAGGCCCTCAGGGAAATCAGGAAATATCTGGCGGATAACGGAAATCTCAGGGACGCAGTTCAGCGCGCTTCGCCCAGGCGTGCCGTTTGCTGTCGTAAAAAATCCATCAACCGCAAACAGGCCGGCGAAAGCGGCTGCCCGACGTTTTTGACGATGCCCACATCCATATAGGTAATGCAGTCGTCAATGGTGCGCCGGATCACGCGCTGACCGCCGAGCGCCCACGGGCGATAGACCAGATCGGATAAAATCGTCACCCCCTTTCCCTGCGCGACCAGACTTCGAATCGCCTCAAAGGAGTTGGTGCGAAAATGAATGTCAGGATGACAGCCCCTGCTTTGCCAGTAGTCGGATATCACATCGGGATAATCGTCCGTCACCAGCAACAGAAATGGCGCCTTTTCCACATCCTTTAACCGAAGCTCCGGCACGCTGAGAAGAGGATGGCCGATGGCGGTCCATAACCGGCGCGGCGAACGGATCCACGTTTCGACCTCAAGCGTACTATCGTGGCTGATATTGGAGGTCAGCAAAAGACAAAAATCGAGATCTCCCTGACGCAAAGCCTGAAGCAGCTGCGATGCGGGCGCCTCATGAAATGCCGTCTCCAGCAGCGGAAAACGCTGCGCGATATCGCCCCAGAGATTGGGCAGCAGATAAGCGGAAAGGGTTTCGGCAATGCCGATGCGCACGACGCCGTTAATCGCCTCAGGCTGCTGATGGAGATCCTCCACCGCCGCGCGGCTATCGTGGAGGATCTTGCGGGCATGATTGAGAAATCGCTCGCCGACGGGAGTTAACTGGATCCCTTTTGCATGACGGATAAAGAGAGGGGCATTCACCGCCTCCTCCAGGTTGCGCATAGAGACCGTCATGGAAGATTGCGATATATGACAACGGCTGGCCGCTTTGGAAATTTGTAATGTTTCCGCTAACGCAATGTAGAACTCAAGTTGCCTGAGAGTAAACTTCATAGTTTCAGCCAATACCGTGAGATGAAAATATTATATTAGCATTTAATTCTGCACCGGCAGTACTCTAAAGGCAGACAAAATGTTTATTATCAGGAGCCTTTATGCCCTATTTTTTACTTAGTCTCGCGGCCTGTTTTTGGGGGGGTAATTATGTCGTCGGTCATTTACTGGTGGCGCATGCAGACCCGATTATATTATCCGCCGCACGCTGGATAATTACGGCTCTTCTTTTATCGATGCTTTATATCAGACAGATTCGCGCCCAGTGGCCGATGATGAAAAAGGCGAAAGGTACGATCATATTTCTTGCGCTGTGCGGACAGGTTATGTTCCCACTCACGCTGTATATCGGCCTGCAATATACTTCATCTCTTAATGCAGCTATTTATTTATCTACAACGCCTGCCCTGGTTTTATTGATAAACAAGCTGGTCTTTAAAGAGAAAATATCAGTACAGAATATTGCTGGCGTTGTTCTCAGTTCATTGGGCGTCGTCTGGCTGGTCATGCAGGGCGATCTGCTGCATCTGGATACGCTTAAAAATCTGAATCGCGGCGATATCTGGACCATGGGCTCTGCCGCCAGCTGGGCCGTTTATTGTGCTTTCTTGCGGATGAAGCCGAAAAGCGTCGGAGGGAATGCCTTTGTGGCCGTGAGCGCGGTCCTCGGTGCCCTGGTGTTGTTACCGGTACTGGCGATATCGTTGATAAAGACCGGCTTACCTGACTGGACGGCCTATACCGCACCGGGCTTTTTAAGCGGGCTGATGTACCTGGTGGTCTTTCCTTCCTGGCTCTCTTACCTGCTGTGGAATAAAGGCATTGCGGCTATCGGTGCAACCCGCGGGGAGATTTATTCCCACCTTATTCCGCTGAGCGGCGGTCTGTTCAGCGTGATGTTCCTGCACGTTACGTTGCATTCGTATCATCTGGTCAGCACGGTACTGATTCTGTTTGGCATTGCCCTCTGCTCTCGCGCCTCGCAAAGGAAAGTCGCGAAGATCGAACGCGCAGACGAAAAAGTACAGATATGAAAAAGGCCCACGTTATAAATAACGTGGGCCTGAATAGTGGCGGAACGGACGGGACTCGAACCCGCGACCCCCTGCGTGACAGGCAGGTATTCTAACCGACTGAACTACCGCTCCACTGTTCCCGCTTGGGGAACGAGGCGCATATTACGGTGTGCCTCCGATCTCGTCAACGCTTTTTCTCACGTTTTGAATCGTTTGCTGCAAAATTCACCCAACCGATGATTTTACAGGCATTGTGGCGTTTTTTCAGGCGCGCCACATACAGCTTCCGCCCTTCTTCTGCACAAGGTCGAGACGGGATTCATGGTTAAGTAGCTCTTCATCACTGGCTAAAACAACCCGCAAGCGGCTTGCCTGACGGACGACGCGCTGAATGCCCGCTTCGCCCTGCGTCTGCTGTGACTCATTTTCCATGCTGAACTTCATCGACGTCTGTCCGCCGGTCATTGCCAGATAGACGTCGGCCAGGATCTGGGCATCGAGCAATGCCCCGTGCAGCGTTCGCTTGGTGTTGTCTATTTCGTAACGTGAACAGAGCGCATCGAGGCTGTTACGCTTGCCGGGAAACATCTTCCTCGCCAGCGCCAGGCTATCGGTCACTTTGCAAAAGGTGTTTGTTTTCGGAATATCGCGATGGAGCTTACTAAACTCATAGTCCATAAAGCCGATATCGAACGAGGCGTTATGGATGATGAGTTCGGCGCCTTTGATGTATTCCAGAAACTCGTCTGCCACCTCACCAAAGGTCGGTTTATCCAGCAAGAACTCATCGGCAATACCGTGAACGCCGAACGCCTCTGGATCCACCAGCCGATCGGGTTTGAGATACACGTGGAAGTTGTTCCCCGTGAGACGACGGTTCACCACTTCAACGGCACCGATCTCAATGATCTTATGCCCTTCGTAGTGCGCGCCGATCTGGTTCATACCGGTGGTTTCGGTATCGAGGACAATCTGGCGAGTAATTGCAGTGCTCATAGCGGTCATTTATGTCAGACTTATCGTTTAACTGAACGTTTCAAATACAGGAAGTCTACCAGAGATGCGTAAACAGGTAGAAATTTTCACCGATGGATCTTGTCTCGGCAACCCAGGGCCCGGCGGCTACGGCGCAATTATGCGCTATCGCCAGCATGAAAAAACTTTTAGCGAAGGCTATTTCCTGACCACCAACAACCGTATGGAGTTGATGGCGGCCATTGTGGCGCTGGAAGCCTTAAAAGAACACTGCGACGTGGTGCTCAGTACCGACAGCCAGTACGTGCGCCAGGGTATCACCCAGTGGATCCACAACTGGAAAAAACGCGGCTGGAAAACTGCGGATAAAAAGCCGGTTAAAAATGTCGATCTCTGGAAGCGGCTGGATGCGGCATTAGGTCAGCACCAAATAAAATGGGAATGGGTAAAAGGGCATGCTGGTCACCCTGAGAACGAACGCTGCGACGAACTGGCGCGCGCGGCGGCTTTAAACCCGGCCCATGAGGATGCAGGCTACCAGCCTGAATCCTGATCAGGGCTTTCTGTACTGCCGCGTTGCGCCAACGGTCTGCCGGATAGGCGTTTTCGATTTGCTCTGCTTCATCGGGTTAAGCGTAAGGGGGATGGTTCGCTTACGCGCGACGATAAACTGCATGCAGCCTAAGGCGGGCAAATGCGTGCTTAACAACACTCCCCCCTTCCGCGCCCACGGCAGTACCTGAAAACCGCCGTAGCCGAGCACTTCAAAGTTCAGCAGTGAAAGCCAGTCGAGCTGGCGCATCATGGTGAACATCCGGCTGTTATAGGGTGGCGTTCGGCGCAGCACGGGCACCAGCTTGCGCAGCCCCATCAGGCTCAGCGGATTGAATCCGCTGAGGATCAGCCAGCCGTCATCAATCAGAACGCGATCGGCTTCACGCAGCATACGGTGAGGATCGCTGCACCAGGGCAACGCGTGTGCAAGAAGGCATGCATCAACGGATTTCTCTGCAAATGGCAGATGCAACGGGTCTGCCTTCACCTGAACCGGCGATCCGCCGAGAGAGACGTTAACCTGATGTGAGATAGCGCAGCTTTCGGTATTGATTTCCGCGCTGAGATTGCCAATCTTAAGCAGGTGAAAGCCATACATTTTCGCGAGCCAGGGCTTCAGCTGCTGCTCTAGTGCCTCGCGATAGTATTCACCCCAGGGCAATTCCGCCCAACGTTCCGGTGCTGCGACAGACTGAGGTATCCTTGCCGGTTTCATCAAAACACCCGCCACGCTATAAGAGGTAATGTATGAATCTTATCAGTATTCCCGCTTTTGAGGACAATTACATCTGGGTTTTGGTCGATGACGAGCGTCGATGCGTCATTGTCGATCCCGGCGAATCCGCCCCTGTACTGCGCGCCATAAATGATAACGGCTGGCAGCCTGACGCCATTCTGTTGACGCATCATCATAACGATCATACTGGCGGCGTGCAGGAACTACGCGCCCAATTTCCGCATCTTGTGGTGTACGGACCGGCTGAGACACAAAATAAGGGAACGACGCAAGTAGTCGAAGAAGGCGAAAATATCCTCATCCACGAGTGGGAGTTTTCCGTATTTGCTACACCGGGTCACACTTTGGGACATCTGTGTTTCTACAGCAAACCTTATCTTTTTTGTGGCGACACCTTGTTCTCTGGCGGCTGCGGAAGACTGTTTGAAGGCACTCCTGAACAGATGTATCAGTCTTTACAAAAGATTAGTGCGTTACCGGATGACACCCTTATTTGTTGCGCCCATGAGTATACATTAGGAAATATGAAGTTTGCTGCAAGCCTCTTACCTGAGGATCGGGCGATTCAGGATTATTATCACAAAGTGAAGGAGTTACGTGCAAAAAACCAAAATACACTGCCCGTAATTCTGAAAAATGAGCGCCAGATTAATTTATTTTTACGAACAGATGATATTGATTTAATTAATAAAATTAACCAAGAAACAAATTTGCAACAACCTGAACAGCGATTTGCATGGTTAAGGTCAAAGAAAGATAACTTCAGATAAATGCGGGTTGCCTTTTCAAAATTTCGCCGTTATCATCGCTCGTCTTTTAAGCAACTATTGACACACACATGAAGGCAAAAGCGATATTACTCGCCTCTGTCCTGCTTGTAGGTTGCCAGTCGCAGAACGGCAGCAACGTACAACAGCACGCACAGAGCCTTTCTGCAGCTGGTCAAGGGGAAGCAGGGAAGTTTACAAGTTCGGCGCGCTGGATGGACGATGGGACATCTTTCGCGCAGGAGCAAGACTTGTGGACCTCTATTGGCGACGAGCTAAAGATGGGAATTCCGGAAAACAGCCGGATTCGCGAACAGAAACAGAAGTATTTAAGAAATAAGAGCTATCTCCACGATGTAACGTTACGGGCAGAGCCGTATATGTACTGGATAGCCGGGCAAGTTAAAAAACGTAACATGCCTATGGAGCTGGTACTCCTACCCATAGTGGAGAGCGCTTTTGACCCACACGCGACGTCTGGCGCCAATGCCGCAGGCATTTGGCAGATCATTCCGAGCACCGGGCGAAACTATGGTCTGAAACAGACCCGCAACTATGATGCGCGTCGCGATGTTGTCGCTTCAACGACAGCCGCTCTCGACATGATGCAACGTCTGAACAAGATGTTTGACGGCGACTGGCTGTTAACGGTCGCAGCGTATAACAGTGGCGAAGGTCGTGTACTGAAGGCAATGAAAGCGAATAAAGCACGGGGTAAATCCACCGATTTTTGGTCGCTCTCACTGCCACAGGAAACGAAGATTTACGTACCGAAAATGCTGGCCTTGAGCGATATTCTCAAGAACAGCAAGCGTTACGGTGTACAACTGCCAACACCAGACGAAAGTCGTGCACTGGCGCGCGTGCGCCTCAGCAATCCTGTTGATATTCAACAAGTTGCTGATATGACGGGTATGTCGGTAAGTAAATTGAAAACCTTTAATGCAGGCGTTAAAGGCTCGACGCTGGGGGCAAGCGGCCCGCAGTATGTGATGGTTCCGCAGAAACATGCGGCGCAGTTACGTGAGTCTTTAGCATCGGGTGAAATTGCCGCCGTTCAGTCAACGCTGATCGCCGATGCTTCATCCGTTAGCAGCCGCAGCTATAAGGTGCGTTCAGGGGATACCCTTTCAGGCATTGCCTCACGTCTTGGCGTGACGGCGAAAGATCTGCAGCAGTGGAATAATCTGCGCAGCTCTGGGCTGAAGGTGGGTCAGACACTGACGGTGGGAGCAGGTAACAGCGCACAGCGTCTCGCCAGCAACAGCGATAGCATCACCTATCGCGTGCGCAAAGGCGATTCACTGTCCAGTATCGCAAAACGACACGGCGTGAACATCAAAGATGTGATGCGCTGGAATAATGATACTGACAATCTGAAACCGGGCGACCAGCTGACGCTGTTTGTGAAGAACAGCGCCACGCCAGACTCCTGATAACACGATCGAAAGATAAAAAGGCACCGATTCCCCTCGGTGCCTTTTTTGTTTATCGCGCTTTTTGCGCTTCAGCCATGATGGTATCGCTCGTAAATGAGCCATCCGCCTGCAGTTCAAAGTACGCCTTCACCTCTGCGGACGCACTCTCCTGGTAAAGCCTAATCGCCTGGCTTAACGCCTCCGGGGTACGCATACGGGCTATCCAGGAGCTGAACTCCAGCGGTAAACGGTCTGTTATTAACGAGCGCGCAATCAGCCCGGCTTCAGTGATAAACGTTAACCACTCCCCGCTGGCGTAGTTTTGAACGTGCGAGGTGTCGCGCAGCGCTTCGACCGTCTGCAGCCAGATATTACGCACCGGATGTCCGGGAGACATCACGTCCATAATGATGAAGGTGCCACCCGGCTTCAGAACACGTCTGACTTCGCGCAATGCCTGGCCGACGTCATGCCAGTGGTGTGCGGAATACCGGCTGATCGCGACATCAAACGACGCGTCATCAAACGGTAAAGACTCCGCATAGCCCTGCCGCGTATCAATATTGTTCAGCCCTTTCGCTTTCGCCGCCTCAGCAACGACGTCCAGCATCTGGCTCGATAAATCATATGCGGTAACGTGGGCTACCTGCTGCGCAGCCGTAAAGCTGGCGTGCCCTGCCCCACATCCCAGGTCCAGCACGTGCGCCTGCGGGAATGCCGCCAGACGTTCACCGAGACGCACCAGATCGCGACCTGAAGCATGCACGGCGCTGCTCAGATAAGCACTTGCCTGAGAACCAAACTGTTTTTCTACGTTGTCATGATGGGAGTGTGTTGTTGTCATCGTACTGTCCTTTGTTGGTTAAAAATAAAAGGGCAGCACCCGCGCGGCCTGCCCCACGGCAGACCTGACACACCATTATTTATCAGGTTTGCCGGGACTGAATTCAACGAGTAGAGGATTGTGATCCGAAGCGCGCGTCACCAGTACAGAGGCGTCGTGCACGCTCAAACCGCGATAGAAGACAAAGTCGAGAGGACGACCAAAAGCTTTTTTACGCTGGTCATCACTGAAGCGAACTTCACGCAGCGACATTTCGCGCGCAAAGCGATACAGCGCATTCATGCGCGGACGGCTCCAGGCATTAAAATCGCCTGCCATGATGATGGGCCCGCTGTGATGCGCAATCTGATCGCCAATAGGAAGTAACTGCTTACTATACACATCCACGCCGAGGCTAAAGTTTACCGCGTGGATATTGACGACCATCAGCATACGAGTATCCGGCAGCGGATAGACCGTCACCAGCGCTGATTTCGCCAGACGCAGAATTGGCTCTCTTTCGCGCAATGGACAACAATATACCGGATGCGCTGCTGATAGCGTCATCACGCCTGAGGGATGTTGAGGCAGAACAAAGGCCGGCACCTGGTCGGCGGCAAGGTAATTCGTGGTGGCAAACCGTACCAGTTCAGGGGTAGTTTGCGCCTCCTGGAGCAGAACCAGGTGGGCATCTTTTCCAAAATTTTTGAGTACCGATAACCACTCCGCGCGCTGCTGCTTGAAGATATTCCAGACCAGAACCCGAATTTTATCATCGCTGCTTAACGGTGTGCCGGCGGGTAATGCCTGGCTTATGCTCGCAAACGACCCCGGAGGTAAGATCCTCTCCGCGGGCATTCCGGCAACATAACGCATGGCATAGGTATTTTTTCGCACTTTTGGAAACAGCCCCTGTAACATGAACCAGCCCTGAAAACGGACTGGTTCTAATGTTATAGGGACTTTAGGTCACACTTTCAACGCAATTTCTGAGAAACCGCTTTCCAGTTTTGTAAGCAAGCACTTACTGATGTTATCCCAGCGCTACGCGGGCTGGCTTATCGAAGCGTCCACTCAGGCCAATCAGCAGGAAGGCGACCAGGACAATCACCGCGCCAATCCATGGGGTCTGGGTTAATCCGAAGTGTTCGACGGTTTGTCCGCCAATAATGGAGCCCAGCGCGATACCAATATTAAAAGCGGCAATATTCAGACCGGATGCCACATCCACCGCATTCGGCGTATAGAGCTCGGCTTTCTGGACAACGTAAACCTGAAGCCCTGGCACATTACCGAAGGCGAAGATCCCCATCACCAGTACCGTGACCAGCGCGGCGTATTGCATTGAAGCCGTGAACTGGAAAATCATCAGCAGAACCACCAGGGCGGCGAAGATAAATTTCAGCGCCGGTACCGCACCATGCTTATCCGCAAGCTTACCGCCCCAGATATTGCCAATGGCCACAGAAATACCGTATCCCAGCAAAATCCAGCTCACGTCATTCGGGGAGAAGCCCGCCAGGTCCTGCATCATCGGTGCCAGGAAGGTGAAGGCAGTGAATACGCCGCCATAGCCCAGAGCCGTAACCGCATAGATGATAAGCAAACGCGGATGGGTAAGCACTTTCAGCTGATCGCGCAGGCTGGCGCTCGCCCGGCCTGGAATATTCGATGGTACCAGCAGCAGGCTAGTCACCAGAGCGATAACGCCCAGTAAGGAGACGGCCAGAAACGTTTCACGCCAGCCGAAATGCTGTCCGATAAACGTTCCCAACGGTACGCCTGTGACCAGTGCGACGGTCAACCCACCGAACATGATCGCGATCGCTGAAGCCGCTTTCTCTTTGGGGACCAGGCTGGTTGCAATGGTGGAACCAATCGAGAAGAACACGCCGTGTGCCAGACCGGTCAGCAGGCGGGCAATCACCAGCGTGGTGTAGTCCGGTGCCTGCCAGGCCAGAACGTTCCCGGCGGTAAACAGCACCATCAGCGCGACTAACAGCTGTTTACGCGGAAAACGTCCGGTCAGGGCCGTCAGCACCGGCGCGCCGACGGCAACGCCCAGGGCGTAGATGGACACCAGCAACCCGGCTGAGGGCAGCGAGATGGCAAGCTGGTTAGCGATGGTAGGAACCAGTCCCACGATAACAAATTCGGTCGTGCCAATTGCAAAGGCACTGATCGTCAGGGCAAGTAGCGCCAGTGGCATAAAATACTCCGTATCATCAGGATTAAGATGACAGGCAGTATGCGCCAGTGCTTAAATAACAAAAATGGTCAAAATATCAATAGAATTTTGCAGGTGGTGCAACAATGAAAGCAACTTCTGAAGAGCTGACAATCTTTGTCGCCGTCGTCGAGAGCGGCAGCTTTAGCCGCGCAGCCGAGCAGCTGGGACAGGCTAACTCGGCCATTAGCCGTTCGGTGAAAAAGCTGGAGATGAAGCTTGGGGTGAGTCTGCTCAACCGAACGACGCGGCAGCTCAGCCTGACGGAAGAAGGGGAACGTTATTTCCGCCGCGTGCAGTCGGTGCTGCAGGAGATGGCCGCAGCGGAGACGGAGATTATGGAAACCCGCAGCACGCCGCGCGGGTTGCTGCGCATTGATGCTGCCACGCCGGTTGTGCTTCATTTTCTGATGCCGTTAATCAAACCTTTCCGTGAACGCTATCCGGAGATGACGCTCTCTCTGGTCTCGTCCGAGACGTTTATTAACCTCATCGAGCGGAAAGTAGATGTGGCTATTCGGGCGGGAACCCTGACAGATTCCAGCCTGCGGGCCCGCCCGCTGTTTGCCAGCTACCGTAAAATTATCGCGTCGCCACAGTATATTGCTGAACATGGTAAACCGGAGACGGTTGAAGAACTGAAGCAGCATCTGTGCCTGGGCTTTACGGAGCCGGTGTCGCTGAACACCTGGCCTGTTGCCTGTCATGATGGCCAGCTTCATGAAATTACCTGCGGGTTATCGTCTAACAGCGGAGAAACGCTGAAGCAGCTTTGCCTGGAAGGGAATGGGATCGCCTGCTTGTCAGACTATATGATTGATAAAGAGATAGCGCGGGGTGAACTGGTAGAGCTAATGGCCGATAAACGTTTGCCGGTCGAGATGCCTTTCAGCGCGGTGTATTACAGCGACAGAGCGGTAAGCACGCGCATACGCGCCTTTATCGACTTCCTGAGCGAGCATATAAAAACAGCTCCCGGAGGAGCTGTGTGAGGGTTCGGGTTACAGAGGGAGGGTCTTATTAATCCCAGTCAGGGGCTAAACCTTCCGGGCTCACCAGGCGGTCGTTGCACTCCAGTGCTGCGATCGCTTTTTTATCATCGTCATCCAGATGAAGATCCAGCGCTAGCAGGTTGCTGGCCAGGTTTTCGCGCTTGGTTGATGATGGGATCACGGCATAGCCTTCACCCATTGCCCATGCCAGAATAACCTGCGCAGCAGTGGCGTTATGCTTCTCAGCGATACGGATAATTACCTCGTCCTTCAGAGCCTTACCGTAGGCCAGCGTCATGTAAGAGGTAATATGGATACCGTGCTGCTTTGCCCAATCTACGACTTTGCTGTTTTGCAGGTATGGAGACAGCTCAATCTGGTTGGTCGCAATATTCTCAGCGCCAACAGCGGCAATCGCCTTTTCCATCAGCGGGATGGTGAAGTTGGAAATACCAATTTCACGGGTCAGGCCCTGCTTTTTCGCTTCCAACAGCGCCTGCATGAACTCTTCCACAGAAACGGCATCGTTCGGTGACGGCCAGTGGATCAGCGTCAGATCGACATAGTCGGTACGCAGTTTCTTCAGGCTCTCTTTCAGGCTTGGAATGAGCTTGTCTTTGCTGAGGTTTTCGATCCAGATTTTGGTGGTGATGAACAGTTCATTACGCGGTACACCGCTCTCTTCAAGAGCCTGTCCAACGGCAGCTTCGTTTTCATAGATCTGTGCCGTATCAATTGCGCGATAGCCAAGTTCAAGAGCGGTTTTAACTGATGCGATAACTACGTCGTCTTTCAGGCGGAAAGTGCCCAGACCAAATGCAGGGAGAGTCATAATATTCCTCAATCGTTATGTTCGTTAACTGAGGACGATTATCGCTGGTGGTGTTATAGAGAAAAAGATCGTAAAACGCAGAGGATTTTTGCTAATTTCGCAATAATTAATCGTCAGATATGAAAAAAGCCCTGAGCGTTAACTCAGGGCTTTTAATAAGTGGCGGAACGGACGGGACTCGAACCCGCGACCCCCTGCGTGACAGGCAGGTATTCTAACCGACTGAACTACCGCTCCACCGAAGACTGCTTGTAACCACCGGATTTATGCACCGGCTTACTACTTAATTTGATGCCTGGCAGTTCCCTACTCTCACATGGGGAGACCCCACACTACCATCGGCGCTACGGCGTTTCACTTCTGAGTTCGGCATGGGGTCAGGTGGGACCACCGCGCTAAAGCCGCCAGGCAAATTCTGTTTAATCTGTATCAGGCTGAAAATCGTCTCTCACCGCCAAAACACCTTCGGCGTTGTAAGGTTAAGCCTCACGGTTCATTAGTACCGGTTAGCTCAACGCATCGCTGCGCTTACACACCCGGCCTATCAACGTCGTCGTCTTCAACGTTCCTTCAGGAGACTTATAGTCTCAGGGAGAACTCATCTCGGGGCAAGTTTCGTGCTTAGATGCTTTCAGCACTTATCTCTTCCGCATTTAGCTACCGGGCAGTGCCATTGGCATGACAACCCGAACACCAGTGATGCGTCCACTCCGGTCCTCTCGTACTAGGAGCAGCCCCCCTCAATTCTCCAGCGCCCACGGCAGATAGGGACCGAACTGTCTCACGACGTTCTAAACCCAGCTCGCGTACCACTTTAAATGGCGAACAGCCATACCCTTGGGACCTACTTCAGCCCCAGGATGTGATGAGCCGACATCGAGGTGCCAAACACCGCCGTCGATATGAACTCTTGGGCGGTATCAGCCTGTTATCCCCGGAGTACCTTTTATCCGTTGAGCGATGGCCCTTCCATTCAGAACCACCGGATCACTATGACCTGCTTTCGCACCTGCTCGAGCCGTCACTCTCGCAGTCAAGCTAGCTTATGCCATTGCACTAACCTCCTGATGTCCGACCAGGATTAGCTAACCTTCGTGCTCCTCCGTTACTCTTTGGGAGGAGACCGCCCCAGTCAAACTACCCACCAGACACTGTCCGCAACCCGGATCACGGGTCCACGTTAGAACACCAGCCATTAAAGGGTGGTATTTCAAGGACGGCTCCACGCAGACTGGCGTCCACGCTTCAAAGCCTCCCACCTATCCTACACATCAAGGACCAGTGTTCAGTGTCAAGCTATAGTAAAGGTTCACGGGGTCTTTCCGTCTTGCCGCGGGTACACTGCATCTTCACAGCGAGTTCAATTTCACTGAGTCTCGGGTGGAGACAGCCTGGCCATCATTACGCCATTCGTGCAGGTCGGAACTTACCCGACAAGGAATTTCGCTACCTTAGGACCGTTATAGTTACGGCCGCCGTTTACCGGGGCTTCGATCAAGAGCTTCGCGTTGCCGCTAACCCCATCAATTAACCTTCCGGCACCGGGCAGGCGTCACACCGTATACGTCCACTTTCGTGTTTGCACAGTGCTGTGTTTTTAATAAACAGTTGCAGCCAGCTGGTATCTTCGACTGATTTCAGCTCCGTCCGCAGGGACTTCACCTACATATCAGCGTGCCTTCTCCCGAAGTTACGGCACCATTTTGCCTAGTTCCTTCACCCGAGTTCTCTCAAGCGCCTTGGTATTCTCTACCTGACCACCTGTGTCGGTTTGGGGTACGATTTCGTGTTACCTGATGCTTAGAGGCTTTTCCTGGAAGCAGGGCATTTATCACTTCAGCACCGTAGTGCCTCGTCATCACGCCTCAGTGTTAAAGTGAACCGGATTTGCCTGGAACACACACCTACACGCTTAAACCGGGACAACCGTCGCCCGGCTGACATAGCCTTCTCCGTCCCCCCTTCGCAGTAACACCAAGTACAGGAATATTAACCTGTTTCCCATCGACTACGCCTTTCGGCCTCGCCTTAGGGGTCGACTCACCCTGCCCCGATTAACGTTGGACAGGAACCCTTGGTCTTCCGGCGAGCGGGCTTTTCACCCGCTTTATCGTTACTTATGTCAGCATTCGCACTTCTGATACCTCCAGCATGCCTCACAGCACACCTTCAACGGCTTACAGAACGCTCCCCTACCCAACAACACATAGTGTCGCTGCCGCAGCTTCGGTGCATGGTTTAGCCCCGTTACATCTTCCGCGCAGGCCGACTCGACCAGTGAGCTATTACGCTTTCTTTAAATGATGGCTGCTTCTAAGCCAACATCCTGGCTGTCTGTGCCTTCCCACATCGTTTCCCACTTAACCATGACTTTGGGACCTTAGCTGGCGGTCTGGGTTGTTTCCCTCTTCACGACGGACGTTAGCACCCGCCGTGTGTCTCCCGTGATAACATTCTTCGGTATTCGTAGTTTGCATCGGGTTGGTAAGCCGGGATGGCCCCCTAGCCGAAACAGTGCTCTACCCCCGAAGATGAGTTCACGAGGCGCTACCTAAATAGCTTTCGGGGAGAACCAGCTATCTCCCGGTTTGATTGGCCTTTCACCCCCAGCCACAGGTCATCCGCTAATTTTTCAACATTAGTCGGTTCGGTCCTCCAGTTAGTGTTACCCAACCTTCAACCTGCCCATGGCTAGATCACCGGGTTTCGGGTCTATACCCTGCAACTTAACGCCCAGTTAAGACTCGGTTTCCCTGCGGCTCCCCTATACGGTTAACCTTGCTACAGAATATAAGTCGCTGACCCATTATACAAAAGGTACGCAGTCACACCACGAAGGTGCTCCCACTGCTTGTACGTACACGGTTTCAGGTTCTTTTTCACTCCCCTCGCCGGGGTTCTTTTCGCCTTTCCCTCACGGTACTGGTTCACTATCGGTCAGTCAGGAGTATTTAGCCTTGGAGGATGGTCCCCCCATATTCAGACAGGATACCACGTGTCCCGCCCTACTCTTCGAGTTCACAACCTGTGCATTTTCGTGTACGGGACTGTCACCCTGTACCGTGCGACTTTCCAGACGCTTCCACTAACACACAAGCTGATTCAGACTCCGGGCTGCTCCCCGTTCGCTCGCCGCTACTGGGGGAATCTCGGTTGATTTCTTTTCCTCGGGGTACTTAGATGTTTCAGTTCCCCCGGTTCGCCTCGTTAACCTATGTATTCAGTTAACGATAGTGTGACGAATCACACTGGGTTTCCCCATTCGGACATCGACGGGTCAAAGGTTCATATCACCTCGCCGTCGCTTTTCGCAGATTAGCACGTCCTTCATCGCCTCTGACTGCCAGGGCATCCACCGTGTACGCTTAGTCGCTTAACCTCACAACCCGAAGATGTTTCACTTCTGATTGCGAAAATTTGAGAGACTCGAACACACCATTAAAGATGTGTCGTTTCAATTTTCAGCTTGATCCAGATTTTTAAAGAGCAAAACTTCGCAGTGCACCTTTTCAGGTTCACTCTGAAGTTTTCTTGTGTTCGCAGTAAAAGATGGTGGAGCTATGCGGGATCGAACCGCAGACCTCCTGCGTGCAAAGCAGGCGCTCTCCCAGCTGAGCTATAGCCCCATCGTTTTGCCAACCTCTTCAAATTTGCTTCGCAAATTTGGTAGGCCTGAGTGGACTTGAACCACCGACCTCACCCTTATCAGGGGTGCGCTCTAACCACCTGAGCTACAAGCCTGTAGAGGTTTTTTACTGCTGTTTTTCATCAGACAATCTGTGTGAGCACTGCAAAGGCAGGTTCTTTAAGGTAAGGAGGTGATCCAACCGCAGGTTCCCCTACGGTTACCTTGTTACGACTTCACCCCAGTCATGAATCACAAAGTGGTAAGCGCCCTCCCGAAGGTTAAGCTACCTACTTCTTTTGCAACCCACTCCCATGGTGTGACGGGCGGTGTGTACAAGGCCCGGGAACGTATTCACCGTGGCATTCTGATCCACGATTACTAGCGATTCCGACTTCATGGAGTCGAGTTGCAGACTCCAATCCGGACTACGACGCACTTTATGAGGTCCGCTTGCTCTCGCGAGGTCGCTTCTCTTTGTATGCGCCATTGTAGCACGTGTGTAGCCCTACTCGTAAGGGCCATGATGACTTGACGTCATCCCCACCTTCCTCCAGTTTATCACTGGCAGTCTCCTTTGAGTTCCCGGCCTAACCGCTGGCAACAAAGGATAAGGGTTGCGCTCGTTGCGGGACTTAACCCAACATTTCACAACACGAGCTGACGACAGCCATGCAGCACCTGTCTCAGAGTTCCCGAAGGCACCAAAGCATCTCTGCTAAGTTCTCTGGATGTCAAGAGTAGGTAAGGTTCTTCGCGTTGCATCGAATTAAACCACATGCTCCACCGCTTGTGCGGGCCCCCGTCAATTCATTTGAGTTTTAACCTTGCGGCCGTACTCCCCAGGCGGTCGACTTAACGCGTTAGCTCCGGAAGCCACGCCTCAAGGGCACAACCTCCAAGTCGACATCGTTTACGGCGTGGACTACCAGGGTATCTAATCCTGTTTGCTCCCCACGCTTTCGCACCTGAGCGTCAGTCTTTGTCCAGGGGGCCGCCTTCGCCACCGGTATTCCTCCAGATCTCTACGCATTTCACCGCTACACCTGGAATTCTACCCCCCTCTACAAGACTCTAGCCTGCCAGTTTCGAATGCAGTTCCCAGGTTGAGCCCGGGGATTTCACATCCGACTTGACAGACCGCCTGCGTGCGCTTTACGCCCAGTAATTCCGATTAACGCTTGCACCCTCCGTATTACCGCGGCTGCTGGCACGGAGTTAGCCGGTGCTTCTTCTGCGGGTAACGTCAATCGACAAGGTTATTAACCTTATCGCCTTCCTCCCCGCTGAAAGTACTTTACAACCCGAAGGCCTTCTTCATACACGCGGCATGGCTGCATCAGGCTTGCGCCCATTGTGCAATATTCCCCACTGCTGCCTCCCGTAGGAGTCTGGACCGTGTCTCAGTTCCAGTGTGGCTGGTCATCCTCTCAGACCAGCTAGGGATCGTCGCCTAGGTGAGCCGTTACCCCACCTACTAGCTAATCCCATCTGGGCACATCTGATGGCAAGAGGCCCGAAGGTCCCCCTCTTTGGTCTTGCGACGTTATGCGGTATTAGCTACCGTTTCCAGTAGTTATCCCCCTCCATCAGGCAGTTTCCCAGACATTACTCACCCGTCCGCCACTCGTCACCCGAGAGCAAGCTCTCTGTGCTACCGTTCGACTTGCATGTGTTAGGCCTGCCGCCAGCGTTCAATCTGAGCCATGATCAAACTCTTCAATTTAAGTTTGATGCTCGTGAATTAAACTTCGTAATGAATTACGCATGTTCACTCAGAGACTTGGTATTCATTTATTGTCCGAAGACATTAAGAATCCATGTCACTTTGAGTGCCCACACAGATTGTCTGATAAATTGTTAAAGAGCAGTGCAACGCGGCTTTCGCTCACCGTTGCGAGGTGGCGTATATTACGCTTTCCTCTTTCAGAGTCAACCCGTTATTTCAGGATTTTTTCTCTTCAGCCGACCGGGTTAACTGTGAAGTGATTCACATCCGCCGTGTCGATGGAGGCGCATTATAGGGAGCTGCCGAGGAATGACAAGCGGAAATATGCATTTTTATTTCGACCGCTCACCTTTTCGCCAAAAAGGCTATTTCTGATGCTTTTTTATCTCTTTTGGAAGCTCTGCCAGACTATTAATCACCCAATCCGCTGCACTTTCTGCTTCTGGTGTTACGGGCTTACCGGTACGCACTAATATTTTGGTACCCACTCCCGCCGCTGCGGCCGCCTGCATATCTTCCAGCTTATCGCCCACCATATAAGAAGCAGCCATATCAATGTGCAAGAACTCCTGCGCAGAGTTAAACATGCCCGGATGCGGTTTACGGCAGTCGCAGGTCTGACGATACTCTTCTACCGTTCCCTGCGGGTGGTGCGGGCAGTAGTAAATGCCATCAAGATCGACCCCGCGATCGGCCAGCGACCAGTCCATCCACTCCGTCAGCGTCTCAAACTGCGCTTCGGTGAACTTACCGCGCGCGATGCCGGACTGGTTCGTTACGACCACCAGCGCATAGCCCATCTCTTTTAGCTGGCGCATTGCCTCTATAACGCCGTCGATAAATTCGAATTCATCGATCTCATGCACATAACCGTGATCCACATTAATCGTGCCATCACGGTCGAGAAAAATTGCGGGTACTGATTTTGCCACCGGTTTGCTCCTGAAAAAGGCCTGTTGAGCTAGTATCTCATGAATCGCAGCGCAATAAAGTGCTCATCGTACAGAGTTGGATTGATTTAGACGTCTGGATGCCTTAACATCCGTTTTGTTTACGGTCATCACCCGTATCTGGCAGAAGAAAATGCCACGGCTAACTTACATACGATAAAAATAATCTAATGATTAAACTTTCCAATATCACCAAAGTGTTCCAGCAGGGGAACCGAACCATTCAGGCGCTGAACAACGTCAGCCTGCATGTTCCTGCTGGTCAAATTTATGGCGTCATTGGCGCATCGGGTGCGGGTAAAAGCACGCTGATCCGTTGTGTTAACCTGCTTGAGCGCCCAACCCAGGGCAGCGTAGAAGTTGGCGGTCAGGAACTTACCGCCCTTTCAGAAAAAGAACTCACCAAAGCGCGCCGTCAAATTGGCATGATCTTCCAGCACTTTAACCTGCTGGCTTCCCGCACGGTGTTCGGCAACGTCGCCTTACCGCTGGAGCTGGATAACACGCCGAAAGAAGAAGTGAAGCGTCGCGTTACCGAACTGCTCGACCTCGTGGGTCTGGGTGATAAGCATGATAGCTACCCGGCAAATCTGTCCGGTGGGCAGAAGCAGCGTGTTGCTATTGCCCGCGCGCTGGCCAGCAACCCAAAAGTACTCCTGTGCGACGAAGCTACCAGCGCACTGGATCCGGCCACCACGCGTTCTATTCTGGAACTGCTGAAGGACATTAACCGTCGCCTGGGCCTGACGATCCTCCTTATTACGCACGAGATGGACGTGGTGAAACGCATCTGCGACTGCGTGGCGGTCATTAGCAACGGTGAACTGATCGAGCAGGACACGGTAAGCGAAGTATTTTCCCATCCGAAAACGCCGCTGGCGCAGCAGTTTATTCAGTCCACGCTGCATCTGGATATTCCAGAAGATTATCTGGAGCGTTTGAAAACCGAGGCAACGGCGGACAGCGTCCCGATGTTGCGTATGGAATTCACCGGTCAGTCCGTTGATGCCCCTCTGCTTTCCGAAACCGCGCGTCGCTTTAACGTGAACAACAACATTATTAGCGCGCAGATGGATTACGCCGGTGGCGTGAAGTTCGGCATCATGCTGACGGAAATGCACGGCACTCAAGAAGAAACCCAGGCCGCAATCGCCTGGCTGCAAGAACATCATGTAAAAGTAGAGGTACTGGGTTATGTCTGAGCCGATGATGTGGCTACTGGTTCGCGGCGTTTGGGAAACGCTGGCAATGACCTTTGTATCGGGTTTCTTTGGTTTTGTGATTGGCCTGCCGGTAGGCGTACTGCTGTACGTGACGCGTCCGGGTCAAATCATTGAGAACGCGAAGCTCTACCGTACGCTCTCCGCGCTGGTGAATATCTTCCGTTCCATCCCGTTTATTATTCTGCTGGTGTGGATGATTCCGTTTACCCGCGTGATCGTCGGCACATCGATTGGTCTGCAGGCGGCTATCGTTCCGCTGACCGTAGGCGCTGCGCCGTTTATCGCCCGTATGGTGGAGAACGCCCTGCTGGAGATCCCAACCGGTTTGATTGAAGCTTCTCGTGCAATGGGGGCAACACCTATGCAGATCGTCCGCAAGGTTCTGCTGCCTGAAGCACTGCCGGGCCTGGTGAACGCGGCAACGATTACGCTTATTACTCTGGTAGGGTATTCCGCGATGGGCGGTGCAGTTGGCGCTGGCGGTTTAGGGCAGATTGGTTATCAGTACGGCTATATTGGATATAACGCTACCGTGATGAATACCGTTCTGGTATTGCTGGTTGTTCTGGTTTACTTAATCCAGTTCTCTGGCGATCGCATCGTCCGGGCTGTTACGCACAAATAACGTTACACACAACACAAACTCGATGAGTTAAGGATAAAACATGGCGTTTAAATTAAAGACCTTTGCAGCAGTAGGCGCGCTGATTGGATCTCTGGCACTGGTGGGTTGCGGTCAGGACGAAAAAGATCCAAACCATATTAAAGTGGGCGTTATCGTAGGTGCAGAACAGCAGGTTGCTGAAGTTGCTCAGAAAGTGGCGAAAGAAAAATACGGGCTGGACGTTGAGCTCGTAACCTTCAACGATTACGTTCTGCCGAACGAAGCGCTGAGCAAAGGCGATATCGACGCCAACGCCTTCCAGCATAAGCCATACCTGGATCAGCAGATCAAAGATCGCGGCTATAAGCTGGTTGGCGTGGGTAACACCTTCGTCTACCCGATTGCAGGCTACTCCAAGAAAATTAAATCGCTGGACGAACTGCAGCCGGGTTCTCAGGTAGCCGTGCCTAACGATCCAACCAACCTCGGACGCTCCCTGCTGCTGCTGCAGAAAGTGGGCCTGATCAAACTGAAAGACGGCGTTGGCCTGCTGCCAACCGTTCTGGATGTCACCGAGAACCCGAAAAATCTGAAAATTGTTGAACTGGAAGCACCGCAGCTGCCGCGTTCTCTGGACGATGCGCAGATTGCCCTGGCCGTTATCAACACCACTTACGCCAGCCAGATTGGCCTGACGCCAGCGAAAGACGGTATCTTCGTTGAAGATAAAGACTCTCCGTACGTTAACCTGATCGTGACTCGCGAAGATAACAAAGACGCGGAAAACGTGAAGAAGTTCGTCCAGGCCTATCAGTCAGACGAAGTTTACCAGGAAGCCAACAAAGTGTTTAACGGCGGCGCTGTTAAAGGCTGGTAATCTCACCTCAGTGTAATATCATCAGGACGGGCTTATGCCCGTCTTGTCATTTGTGCAGTCACCTGATTCAATATCTGACGTTTTGATTATCCATTGAGGAATTATTATGCGTGCTTTACCGATCTGTCTTTTAGCACTCATGCTGAGCGGCTGTTCTATGCTAAGCAGATCTCCTGTTGAACCCGTTCAAAGCACGGCAACCCCGCCAAAAACAGAGCCTGCAAAACCGAAAGTGGTTCGCCCTGCGCCGGTTCGCATTATCACCAAGGCTGACGAACTGGTCGGCAAACCGTTCCGTGAACTGGGTGAAGTGAGCGGTGAATCCTGTCAGGCAACCAATCAGGACTCTCCACCGAATATCCCGACTGCGCGTAAACGCATGCAGATTAACGCCGCAAAAATGAAAGCTAACGCGGTGCTGCTGCACAGCTGCGAAGTCACCAGCGGCACGCCGGGCTGCTACCGTCAGGCGGTTTGCATCGGTTCTGCGCTGAACATTACGGCGAAATGAGTGCATTTCAGTTTGAGCAAATAGGCGTTATCCACTCTCCGTATAAAGAGAAGTTCGCCGTGCCCCGCCAGCCCGGTCTGGTCACCAGCGGCAGCGGCGAGCTTCATCTTCAGGCACCTTATAACCAGGCCGATGCGGTACGCGGGCTCGAGTCTTTCAGTCACTTATGGGTGGTATTTGTTTTTCACCAGACAATGGAAGGCGGCTGGCGTCCCACCGTGCGTCCCCCGCGCCTGGGCGGAAATGCGAGAATGGGCGTGTTTGCGACTCGTTCGACCTTCCGCCCCAATCCGATCGGGATGTCGCTGGTTGAACTGAAAGGCATACGTTGCCAGAAGGATCAGGTCATCCTTGAGCTGGGCAGCCTGGACCTGGTTGACGGCACGCCGGTTATCGACATTAAACCCTATTTGCCTTTCGCCGAATCCCTCCCGAATGCGCGTGCAAGCTACGCTCAGGACGCACCGCAGGCGGATATGCCAGTCTCGTTTACGCCTGAGATAGCCTTACAGCTGAGTCAGCTGGAGAAACGCTATCCTCGCTTACGGCATTTCATCACTGAAGTTCTGGCACAGGACCCCCGTCCGGCCTACCGTAAAGAAGAGGAAGCAGGAAAGACGTACGCCGTCTGGCTGCTGGATTTTAACGTGCGCTGGCGCGTCACTGGGGCAGGTTTCGAAGTGTTTGCCCTTGAACCCAGGTAATTTTGTTCTCCTCTCTTTTGGCATCTTTGCCACACTGGTAAACTAAACCACTTTTTTTGTGTCAGGCTGGCGTTTCAGCCTGTTCCAATCGTCGAAATGGAACCGTAACAACATGCGTACTAGCCAATATCTGCTCTCCACTCTGAAGGAGACACCTGCCGACGCCGAAGTGATCAGCCATCAGCTGATGCTGCGCGCCGGGATGATCCGCAAGCTGGCCTCCGGGTTATACACCTGGCTGCCGACCGGCGTGCGCGTCCTGAAAAAAGTCGAAAACATCGTGCGTGAAGAGATGAACAACGCCGGTGCTATCGAGGTGTCCATGCCCGTGGTTCAGCCCGCTGACCTGTGGCAGGAGAGCGGTCGTTGGGAGCAATATGGCCCAGAACTGCTGCGCTTCGTCGATCGCGGCGAGCGTCCATTCGTTCTCGGTCCAACGCATGAAGAAGTCATTACCGATCTGATTCGTAATGAGCTGAGCTCTTACAAACAGCTGCCGCTGAACTTCTTCCAGATCCAGACCAAGTTCCGTGACGAAGTGCGCCCACGTTTCGGCGTGATGCGCTCTCGCGAATTCCTGATGAAAGATGCCTACTCTTTCCATACGTCACAGGAATCGCTGCAAGAGACCTACGACAAAATGTACGAGGCTTACAGCAAAATCTTCTCCCGCATGGGTCTGGATTTCCGCGCTGTGCAGGCTGATACCGGCTCCATCGGCGGTAGCGCGTCCCATGAGTTCCAGGTTCTGGCGCAGAGCGGTGAAGACGATGTGATCTTCTCTGACTCTTCAGACTACGCGGCGAACATCGAATTTGCAGAAGCGCTGGCACCAAAAGAACCTCGCGGCGCGGCAACGCAAGAGATGACGCTGGTTGATACGCCAAATGCGAAAACCATCGCCGAGCTGGTCGAGCAGTTCAGTCTGCCAGTCGAAAAAACCGTGAAAACGCTGCTGGTGAAATCCACCGAAGGCAGCGCTTACCCGCTGGTTGCCCTGCTGGTGCGTGGCGATCATGAACTGAACGAAGTGAAAGCCGAAAAGCTGCCGCAGGTCGCCAGCCCGCTGACGTTCGCCACGGAAGCGGAAATCCGCGCCGTCGTGAATGCCGGCCCAGGCTCTCTCGGTCCGGTGAATATGCCGGTTCCTGTCGTTATTGACCGCACGGTTGCTGCAATGAGCGACTTCTCCGCGGGTGCTAACATCGACGGTAAACATTACTTCGGCATCAACTGGGATCGCGACGTAGCGACGCCAGAAGTGGCAGACATCCGTAACGTGGTTGCAGGCGACCCAAGCCCGGACGGCCAGGGTACGCTGATGATCAAGCGCGGTATCGAAGTGGGCCACATCTTCCAGCTGGGTGATAAATACTCTCGTGCGCTGAACGCCGCCGTTCAGGGTGAAGATGGCCGTAACCAGATCCTGACCATGGGCTGCTACGGTATCGGGGTAACGCGCGTGGTGGCTGCGGCCATCGAGCAGAACTACGACGAGCGCGGCATCGTCTGGCCGGACAATATCGCGCCGTTCCAGGTGGCCATTCTGCCAATGAACATGCACAAGTCTTACCGCGTGCAGGAGCTGGCCGAGAAGCTGTATGCCGAGCTGCGCGCTCAGGGTATCGAAGTGCTGATGGATGACCGTAAAGAGCGTCCGGGCGTGATGTTTGCCGATATGGAACTGATCGGTATCCCGCACACCGTCGTCATCGGCGACCGTAACCTCGACAGCGATGAGATTGAATACAAATACCGTCGCAGCGGCGAAAAACAGATGATCAAGACCGGCGATATTCTTGATTACCTGGTGAAAGCCGTCAAAGGCTAAACAAAAAACCCCGCTCTGGCGGGGTTTTTTAATGGCTCAACGTCAAATTATTTACTGTTACAGTCTTTACCCGCGGCAAACTTCGCGTCTTTATCTGCCACCAGCGTTTTCACCATCTCCCCGCTATCCGGGTTTGGCTCCAGCGTAAAGTGGCCGTCAACCGTCAGCAATACCGGCTTGCTGTCATTGCCGCGCGCCACGGCGTAATCACGTTCAAGCTGCGCATTGTTTGCCACGCTGACTTTCTTACCGGTAGCGCAGTCAGTAAAGATCGCCGCATCCGCCATATAGAAATACATCCCCCGCATCGCCATTGGCGTGGCTGGCAGCGACGCTTTCACCGGCGTCAGCGTGTAGTTGAGCTGGGATTCAATCGGATTGCCTTCCCGGTCGAGCATTTCCATGTTCTCACCTTTAGGGCGGAACCAGGTTTTGTCACCGGTGGTATCTGTCAGGACCAGCTTCTCCGCCGTACGCGCCCATGTCCCGTAGGTGGCAAATGAAGAGGGTTCTTTCGCGCCCTGGTAGCGTTGGTTCATCACCCAGGTACCGTCTTTTTGCAGGAACAGTGACGTTTCAATGCCTTCGCAGTCCGCGCAAGGCAATACGCCGCGCCAGCTCTGCTGCATTGGCTTTAACTCTTCATTCTGCGCTGGCTGCAAAACCTGCGTTTCAGAACGGTTGTTACACCCGAAAAGCGCAAACAATGTACTCACTGCCAGCGCTGAAAATAATGCTTTTTTCACAATGAATTCCTTATGAAAATTGTGTTCCCTTTCGTCACTCCATCGGGCGACGAACTTTACCGCGCAATGCTTTCACTGTGGATTTTTGGGCTTTCGAGGACAGCCGACGCTCTTTCGATGCGCGGGTTGGCCGTGTTGCCCGGCGGCTTTTTTGTACTGCCGTTAACTCTTTGATGACCGCCACCAGCCTGGCTAGCGCCGCCTCCCGGTTTAATTCCTGGCTGCGATACTCCTGGGCTTTGATCACAATCACGCCATCGCTGGTGATCAGATGATGGCTGGCGGCAAGCAGGCTTTCTTTATAATACTCTGGCAGGCTTGATGCCCGAATGTCAAAACGCAAATGGATAGCCGTCGACGCCTTGTTGACGTGCTGTCCGCCCGCGCCCTGAGCACGGATGGCGGCGATCTCCAGCTCGCTATCAGGGATGCTGACGCTTCGGGACAAGACGATCATGACGCAGGCTGCCAGGCTGTCAGATGAATTTCCAGATTATTCTGAGAGTCAGAAAGCCAGATGGCTCCGTCCTGGATCGTTGCCTGCAGCGCCATCGTCCGGCTGGCGAACTCGCTCAGCTGCGCCAGCTGTTCATCATCCAGATACCAGACGACGAGATTTTTAAACTGCGCGCATTTATTCTTATTTTGCTGCCACCAAATCTCCGCCGCGCGCTGGTTATAGGCGAATAACGCCACTTCCGCAGACTGAGTACACGCCTTCTTAATCCTGCGCTCGTCCGGCAGACCGAGTTCAATCCATAAATCGATCCCCAGATGGTCGTTGCGCAGCCAGGCTTCAGGCTCGTCTTCCGCACTTAACCCACGGGTAAACTGCAGACGTTCATCAGCATACTTAATCCACGCCAGCAGGCGCAGCATCATACGCTCCTGTGTTTCGGAGGGGTGGCGTGCCAGCGTAAGCGATGCGTCCAGAAACTGGTTGCGATCAAGATCGGCCACGTTGATCACTGCTTTATAAATTGTCGCTTTCAGCGCCATGAGAGAACTCCATTCGAATCAGCCGCACATTGTAGCGAAAACGGAGGCAAAAGGCTGTTACCGAGTAATAAATACACCGCTATCAAGGCGCTGATATTGCTTAAATGAGTATGGTATAGTCACCTTGCTAAACCGAGTTTATCTTCGTAGGCTTAATGATATCTCACAGTAAGTCAGTGCGCTGGCGGGAGGGGATGTGAATAATTATTGTGAGTTAATTCGCAAACGGTATGCGGAAATCGCCAGCGGAGATCTGGGGTATGTCCCGGATGCGTTGGGCTGTGTATTGAAAGTGCTTAATGAAGTGGCCTCTGATGAGAGCCTTTCAGAGTCGGTCAGGGAAAAAGCAGCGTATGCTGCGGCGAATTTACTGGTGAGCGATTATGTCGATGAATGATACTTATCAACCCATCAATTGTGATGACTATGACAACCTCGAACTCGCCTGCCAGCATCATTTAATACTGACGCTGGAGCTAAAAGATGGCGAAGTGTTGAAGGCGAAGGCCAGCGATCTGCTTTCACGCAAGAATGTGGAATACCTGATCGTGGAAGATGCCGGTGCGACGCGCGAGCTGCGTCTGGACAAAATAGCCAGCTTCAGCCACCCGCAAATCGGCACCGTAGTGGTGAGCGAATCCTGATGACACTAACGGGCAGCCGGGCTGCCCGTTACGCTTTCCGCCACTCGAAGCTGGCCCCCTCTTCTGTCCACCCCTCTTCCGTGATGAAAACCCCTGCAGCAGCAATCAGCGTTTCACCGTAGAACAGCAGCGGCGTGGTGTCGCGTAGCCACGGCGGCACGTTGTACTCCTGCCATATCTTTTTCAGCTTCCGTCCCCCGTTGCGTCCGACGATATGCAGCAAGCCGCCAGCCTTAAAGCGCACGCTGACGGGTTCTCCGGGCTTTGGCAGACGCACATGCCCAGTCGGCATCAGAGAGACACTCCCCGCGTCACGGGGCAATATCAGCGGTGCCTCTGGTGAGGTCCAGTGAAGCACCACATCGGTCAGCGAGGGGGAGTATTTTACCCACCAGAGTTTGCCTTTATAGCGTCTGACCTCATATCCGCTGAGGTGTACGCAGGGGGAAGCATCTTCCCGCGCCTGCGCGACTTCGTCCCAGATACGGCTCAGCATTGCCCGCGACGGCATCGCAGCATGATGAGTGGCGAGCCAGCGACGTAACAGCGCGGCCCGACGCGCCGGGCTTATCGCCTCCAGAGGCGCAATTGCCAGCGCTCCGTCTTCTGAAATGAGGTCAGACAGCTCCTCGCTGAGTAACTCATCCAGCAGGCTTTCCTGTTCGGCACACAGCATGGCGCTTCTTGCCGTCGCGTCGGCGAAATGCGGCCAGCGCTCGCTTAAAAGCGGGAGGACGCGCAGACGCAGGAAGTTACGATCGTAGCTATCGTCCTGGTTGCTCTCATCTTCGATCCAGCTCAGCTGATGTTCCCGCGCCCAGGCTTCCAGCGACGCGCGTGTCTCGCCAAGCAACGGACGCAATAATTGCGTTCCGGCAAAATCAGAACGTGCCGGCATGGCGGAAAGCCCCGCGGGTCCGCTGCCACGCTTAAGCGCCAGCAAAAAAGTTTCGCACTGATCGTCCAGATGCTGCGCAGTGACCAGCGCTTCGCCGGGCAGCAATACGCCTGCAAAAGCGGTATAGCGGGCTTTACGCGCCTGCGCCTCAATACCCAATCCTTCATCAGCAAGCGTGACGCGCTCAACGATGAGCGGGATAGCCCACGCCTCACACAAGGCTTCACAGTGCGCCACCCAATCCTCTGCATGACGGCTTAGTCCGTGGTGGATATGTATAGCCCGAAGCTGGACGCCAGTGTCCCGGTCGCGCCAGAGCTTAAGGCGATGTAGCAACACGGTGGAATCCAGGCCACCGCTAAACCCCACCAGCAGCTGGCGGTACGGTGAAACGGCTTGTGCGATAGCGGGTAAGGTCATAGGAAATTACACATAAAAAATGCCCGAACTGAGCGGGCATTATCACACAGGACAAACATTACTGCTGGTAAAGCTCCAGCGGCAGGCCGTCCGGATCGTTGAAAAAGGTGAAACGCTTATCGGTAAACGGATCGACGCGAATCGCCTCGCACGTCACGCCGTGCGCTTCCAGGTGTTTTACTGCGCTATCAAGGTCATCAACGCTGAAAGCCAGATGACGCAGTCCGCAGGCTTCCGGACGGGACGGACGCGAAGGCGGGAAAGGAAAAGAGAACAGCTCAATCACATACTGCCCGTTTAGCGCGAGATCGCCCTTCCAGGAGTCACGCTCCTCGCGGTAGGCCTCGCTCATGAGCGTAAAACCAAGAATGTCGCAGTAGAAGGCCTTACTTTTCGCATAATCGGTGGCGATGATCGCAATATGGTGAACCGCTTTTAAACCCAGCATAGCTTCTCCTTTTTATGATGCCTGAACGTTACAACCGAAAACCCACACCTGGCAAGCGGTCACCTTTATTTTAGGACTCGCACCCAGTACACGCCGTTTTCATCGCGTTTCGCGCCGTGGATATCCGTTTCAAAGCCTGGATAGTGACGTCCTACCGAACAGAGCATCAGCAGAAAATCGAGCACCGCCCGGCTCTCCTCGGTGATCATCTCACCCGGCATCAGCAGCGGCACGCCCGGCGGATACGGCAGGATCATGTTGGCCGATACCCGCCCGACCAGATTTTCCAGCTCAACGGTTTCGACTTCGCCTTTCACCTGCCGCTGCCAGGCTTTGTGCGGCGTCAGCTTCATGTCAGGCAGGACGTCAAACGCCTGGAGCATCAGGCGCGGCAGATCGTGCTGGCGGATCAGCCGGTGGATCCCCTGGGCCAGATCCTGAATGCGCATGTTGCGGTAAAAGTCAGGATCTTCCGCGTAGAGATCCGGCAGCATGTTCTTCACCCGCAGGTTGAGATCATAGGCGCGCTTGAACTCCATCAGCCCGCGGAGCAAACCCATCGCCCGTGTTTTATCGATCCCGATGCTGAACAGGAACAGCAGATTGTAAGGACCGGTTTTTTCCACCACCACACCGCGCTCGTCAAGGAACTTCGCTACCAGTGCAGCAGGGATCCCCTCCTCGCCCATCACGCCCTGTTCGTCCATGCCCGGCGTCAGGATCGTCACCTTCACGGGATCGAGAAACATGTGGTCTGCATCGGCATCCCGGAAGCCGTGCCAGCTCTCTCCCGGCGCGACGGGCCAGCACTCCGCCTCGTCGATCTCTTCCGGCTGCCAGATATCGAAGAACCAGCCGTCGGCCTCATCCTTCAGCCGCTGGACCTCTTTACGGAAATGCAGCGCCCGTTCCACCGAGCGGTTAATCAGGCGTTTACCCGGATTGCCGCGCAGCATCGCCGCCGCCGTCTCGATAGAGGCCACCAGCGGATAGCTCGGTGAGGTGGTGGTGTGCATCATAAAGGCTTCGTTAAACGTATCCTCATCGTACTCGCCTTTAATATGGATTAACGAAGCCTGCGAAAACGCGGCCAGCATTTTGTGCGTCGACTGCGTTTCGAAAAAGACCTTGCCCGGCACGCGCTCGCCGCTCATGCCGCTTTTACCCGCGTAAATCGGGTGGAAATTGGTGTACGGCACCCACGCGGAATCGAAGTGGATCGACGGCACGTCCAAAGTCTTTTTGATCCAGTTCGTGTTATACAGCAGACCGTCATAAGTGGAGTTGGTGATTACCGCATGGACAGGCCAGCTTGCGTCGGGGATCGCCGCAACCTTACTTTCGATGGCCTGGTGCGTGAACTCCCGGCGCGGAATGCCGCCGAGGATACCGAGCGCGTTACGCGTGGGTGACAGCCAGATCGGGACGACGTCGCTCATCATCAGCAGGTGCGCCAACGATTTATGGCAGTTACGGTCAATCAGCAACGTGCTTCCGGTTGGCGCGGCGTACATCCCGACGATTTTGTTCGAGGTCGAGGTGCCGTTGGTCACCATATAGCTCTGCTCGGCGCCAAAGGTGCGGGCGATATACTCTTCAGCTTCAAGATGTGGGCCGGTGTGATCCAGCAGAGAACCCAGTTCTGTCACTGAAATCGACACGTCTGCTTTCAGGGTGTTGCCGCCGAAGAAATCATAGAACAGGCACCCCACCGGGCTTTTTTGATAGGCCGTTCCGGCCATGTGTCCCGGCGTACAGAAGGTGTATTTCCCCTCTTTCACATAGGTGAACAGCGCGCGCGTAAACGGCGGCGTGATGTTATCCAGGTATTCACCGGTGTACTGCTGAATGCGGGTCGCAATGTCCTCGGCCACGCCGAGCGAGTATTCGAAGAACCACAGCGCCATGCGCATATCGTGCGCGCTGACGTCCATGGTCGAGTGTGTGTTGATAAAGGCGTAGAGCGGAAGGTATTCATTCAACCTGTTGATCTCGCTGCACAGCTCCATGTCGTATTCGTCCCAGTCGAATATCACGCCACAGATGCGCGGATTATGTTCGATGAATTTCAGCAGATCGGCGCTGTTTTGCGGCCAGATCAGCTGATATCCGCGTGCTTTAAGAGCTTGCTCCAGCTCCTTGATGGGCTCGTCTTTATAAAAGACGCCGTGTGGCCCCATGATGGCGATGATGTTCATGGTTTACCTCCTTGAAAAACATCAGATAAGCATAGTTAAGGTAAACGGCAGGTATAAAAAAAGCCGCAACAATGTGCGGCTTTTCAGATAATTGTGAAGCTTACGCGTAACCGTAGGTCATCAGACGCTGGTAACGACGGTTAAGCAGGTCTTCTTTGCTCAGGACGTCCAGATCGGTCAGGTCGGCCAGCAGCTGTGCTTTCAGGGAAGCAGCCATCACTTCCGGCTTACGATGCGCGCCGCCCAGAGGCTCCGGGATAACGGTGTCGATCAGCTTCAGCTCTTTCAGACGCGGCGCAATGATGCCCATCGCTTCAGCAGCCAGCGGCGCTTTGTCGGCGCTTTTCCACAGAATGGACGCACAGCCTTCCGGGGAGATAACGGAATAGGTGCTGTACTGCAGCATATTCACTTTATCGCCCACGCCAATCGCCAGCGCGCCGCCGGAACCACCCTCACCGATAACGGTACAGATGACCGGAACCTTCAGGCGAGACATCTCGCGCAGGTTGCGTGCGATAGCTTCAGACTGGCCGCGCTCTTCCGCGCCTACGCCTGGGTATGCACCCGGCGTGTCGATGAAGGTGATGATTGGCATACTGAAACGCTCAGCCATCTCCATCAGACGCAGGGCCTTACGGTAGCCTTCTGGTGCTGGCATACCGAAGTTACGACGGATCTTCTCTTTGGTTTCACGGCCTTTCTGGTGACCAATGATCATCACCGGACGTCCATCCAGACGCGCGATACCGCCGACGATAGCTTTATCGTCAGCGTATGCGCGGTCGCCTGCCAGTTCGTCAAATTCGTCAAACGCCAGGCGGACATAATCCAGGGTGTACGGACGCTGTGGATGACGCGCCAGCTGCGCGATCTGCCATGCGCCGAGATCGGCAAAGATTTTGCGCGTCAGCTCTACGCTTTTTTCGCGCAGACGATGCACTTCTTCGTCGATGTTAATATCCAGTTTTTCATCCTGACGGCTTACCGCTGTCAGAGAATCGATTTTCGCTTCCAGCTCAGCAATCGGCTGTTCGAAATCAAGGAAATTCAGACTCATAGTATTCCTGTATTAGTCAAACTCCAGTTCCACCTGCTCCGAACCAATGAGGCCACGGAGATCGTTCAGTAAACGATCGCTCGGAGAGACACGCCACGTTGCACCAAAGCGCAACCGCGCACGTGCATCCGCCCTCTGATAGTAGAGATGTACTGGAATGGTCCCCGAGCGGTGGGGTTCCAGAGACTGACGGAGTCGGTTTAAAAGCTGGTCATCAATTTGCCTGTCCGTCAGCGAGATAGCAAGCCCGCGAGCATATTTTTCCCGGGCTTCGTCAATGTCCATCACTTCGCGGGCGGTCATTTTAAGCCCCCCGCTGAAGTCATCAAAGCTGACCTGTCCGCTGACGATAAGTATGCGGTCTTTTTCCAGCAATTGCTGGTATTTATCCAGCGCGTCGGTGAACAGCATCACCTCCAGACGCCCGGAACGGTCATCTAACGTACAGATGCCGATACGATTGCCGCGCTTGGTGACCATTACCCTTGCAGCAATCACGAGCCCCGCAGCCGTGGTGATTTTACCACGTTCTGTCGGATGCATGTCTTTAAGCCTGTGGCCGCCGACATAGCGCTCAATTTCTTTAAGATACTGGTTGATCGGGTGCCCCGTCAGGTACAGACCTAACGTTTCCCGCTCTCCATCCAGTACTACCTGTTCTGGCCACGGCTGGCAGTTGGAATAGGACTGCTCGATCTGCTCTGGCTCTTCCGCCAGCACGCCGAACATATCCGCCTGGCCAATGGCTTCCGCTTTTGCATGCTGATCGGCCGCCTTCAACGCATCGCCGAGCGAGTTCATCAGCGCGGCACGGTGTGGCCCCAGCCTGTCAAACGCGCCGGACATGATCAGTTTTTCCAGCACGCGGCGGTTCAGTTTTTTGGTATCGGTACGGGCGCACAGATCGAACAGCTCACGGAAGTAGCCACCGTTATTACGCGCTTCGATGATCGCCTCGATCGGCCCCTCACCCACGCCTTTGATCGCGCCGATCCCGTAGACGATCTCCCCGTCATCGTTAACGTGGAAATGGTACAGACCCGAGTTAATATCCGGCGGCAGGATCTTCAGCCCCATGCGCCAGCACTCGTCCACCAGGCCAACCACCTTCTCAGTGTTGTCCATATCGGCGGTCATTACCGCCGCCATAAACTCAGCGGGATAGTGGGCCTTGAGCCACAGCGTTTGATACGAAACCAAAGCATAGGCGGCGGAGTGAGATTTGTTAAATCCGTACCCGGCGAATTTCTCCACCAGGTCGAAGATTTTCATCGCCAGTTCGCCATCGACGCCGTTTTTCTTCGCCCCATCTTCAAAGATGGAGCGCTGCTTGGCCATCTCTTCCGGCTTTTTCTTACCCATCGCACGACGCAGCATGTCCGCGCCGCCAAGGGTATAGCCGGAAAGCACCTGGGCGATCTGCATGACCTGTTCCTGATACAGGATGATGCCGTAGGTCGGCTCCAGCACCGGTTTCAGGCTTTCATGCTGCCACTGCACGTCCGGGTAGGAAATCTCTTCGCGCCCGTGTTTACGGTCGATAAAGTTATCCACCATCCCTGACTGCAGCGGACCCGGACGGAACAGGGCCACCAGCGCGATCATATCTTCGAAGCAGTCGGGCTGCAGGCGCTTAATCAGATCTTTCATGCCGCGGGATTCAAGCTGGAAGACGGCTGTCGTCTCCGAGCGCTGCAGCATGTCGAAACTTTTCTTGTCATCCAGCGGGATGGCCGCGATATCCAGCGGCGGCTCGCCGTTCTTCTCGCGGCGGGCGTTGATCATCTCCAGCGCCCAGTTGATGATGGTCAGCGTACGCAGGCCGAGGAAGTCGAACTTCACCAGCCCGGCGTATTCCACGTCGTTTTTATCGAACTGGGTGACCGGGTGCTGGCCCGCTTCGTCGCAGTAGAGCGGCGCAAAGTCGGTGATTTTGGTCGGGGCGATAACCACGCCCCCCGCATGCTTACCGGCGTTACGCGTCACGCCTTCAAGCTTACGCGCCATGTCGATCAGCGCTTTTACCTCTTCATCAGCTTCGTAGATTTCCGGCAGCTGAGGTTCAGCTTCAAAGGCTTTTGCCAGCGTCATGCCCGGATCGGGCGGCACCAGCTTTGAAATACGATCGACAAAACCGTACGGGTGGCCCAGCACGCGGCCCACGTCGCGAATAACCGCTTTCGCCGCCATGGTACCGAAGGTAATGATCTGCGAAACCGCGTCACGGCCGTACATATCGGCCACGTGCTCAATCACCTGGTCGCGTTTTTCCATGCAGAAGTCGACGTCGAAGTCGGGCATGGAGACACGTTCCGGGTTAAGGAAACGTTCGAACAGCAGGTCAAACTCCAGCGGATCGAGGTCGGTGATTTTCAGCGCATACGCCACCAGTGAGCCCGCACCCGAGCCACGGCCCGGACCTACCGGCACGCCGTTATCCTTCGACCACTGGATAAACTCCATTACAATGAGGAAGTAGCCCGGGAAGCCCATCTGGTTAATCACCTGGAGTTCAATATCCAGGCGTTCGTCATACTCCGGACGACGTTTTTTACGCTCTTCTTCATCCGGGAACAGGAATTCGAGACGCTCTTCCAGACCTTCTTTCGATTTCATGACCAGGAAATCTTCCGTGGTCATGTCCCCGGTCGGGAACTGCGGCAGGAAGTATTCGCCGAGGCGCACGGTCACGTTACAGCGCTTGGCAATCTCTACGCTGTTTTCCAGCGCTTCCGGAATGTCGGAGAAGAGCTCGCACATCTCCTCTTCGCTGCGCATATACTGCTGCGATGAGTAGTTCCGCGGACGCTTTGGATCGTCGAGGGTGAAGCCATCGTGGATAGCGACGCGAATTTCATGCGCATCAAAATCGCCGGACTCCAGGAAACGCACGTCATTCGTTGCTACCACGGGCAAGCCGCGCTCTTCTGCCAGCGCGACAGCAGCGTGCAGATAGTTCTCTTCATCCTGGCGGCCGGTGCGAATCAGCTCCAGATAGTAACGATTCGGGAAGTACTCTTCATAGAACGAGACGCACTGATCCACCAGCGCGCTGTTACCGCGCAGCAGGGATTTACCGACATCGCCCATGCGGCCGCCGGAGATCAGCAGCAGCCCTTCGTTCAGCTCAGCCAGCCATTCCCTGTCAATCCACGGACCCAGCGCCCCATAACCGCGCTGATAGGCTTTTGAGATAAGCAGAGTGAGGTTTTGGTAACCCGTATTGTTCATAGCCAACACGGAGATTTGCGTCAGTTCATCGCCGATGAGATCGCTCTGCACATGGAAATCCGCACCGACGATAGGCTTCATCCCCGCGCCATGCGCCGTCCCGTAGAACTTAACCAGGCCGCACAGGTTGGTAAAATCGGTGATCGCCAGCGCAGGCATGCCAAGCGAGGCCGCCTTTTTTACCAGCGGCCCGGTCTTTGCCAGCCCATCGATCATGGAGTAGTCGCTATGCACCCGCAGGTGTACGAAACGTGGTTCAGCCATCTTCAGATCCCGCGTTACTTAATTGCTTGCGTCTTGATTCAGGACACCAGTCCCAGCGCGCGCTTCACCGGGCCAAAGCTGCGCCGATGATGTTCAGTTGCGCCATGTTCAGCCAGCTTTTCCAGATGGAAAGCCGTTGGATATCCCTTATGCTGGGCGAAACCATACGCGGGATAAGTGAGGTCCAGCGCGGCCATTTCGGCGTCGCGCGTCACTTTGGCAATAATAGACGCTGCACTGATCTCTGCGACGCGGCTGTCGCCTTTAACGACGGCCATCGAAGGCATCGGCAGCGCCGGGCAACGGTTACCGTCGATCAGCACATATTCAGGCACAACCTTCAGGCCAGCAACGGCTCGCTGCATTGCCAGCATCGTGGCGTGCAGAATATTCAGATCGTCGATTTCATTCGGCTCTGCGCGCCCGACGCTCCACGCCAGCGCCTTCTCTTTAATTTCATCGAACAGCGCCAGGCGGCGTTTCTCACTGAGTTTTTTTGAGTCGTTCAGACCCATAATCGGGCGCGTTGGATCGAGGATCACCGCCGCGGTCACCACGGCACCGACCAACGGGCCGCGCCCGACTTCATCCACTCCGGCAACGAGGTGCGTGTGGGGATAAGTAAATTCCATCATTTTGCTAACTCCAGCACTGCATCAGCCGCCTGCTCATCAGCATTACAGCGGATCTGCTGATGCAGTTCACGGAAAGTATCGTGCATCTGGTGGCTGGTCTTGCCGTTGGCCAGCAGCGGCAGCAGGGCATCCGCAAGCGCCTGCGGCTGGCACTCATCCTGCAACAGTTCTTTCACCAGCTCGCGCCCGGCAAGCAGGTTTGGCAGGGAGACATAATCCGTTTTCACCAGACGTTTTGCCAGCCAGAAGGTAAACGGCTTCATGCGATAACCGACCACCATCGGGCATTTCGCCAGCATACACTCCAGCGCTGCCGTGCCGGAAGCCAGCAGTGCGGCATCGCTTGCATACATGGCTTCCCGCCCTTTCCCGTCGAGAAGACGAACGTGAAGATCCGGGGCAACGTCGGCTTTGATACGCTCGAACTGCTCGCGGCGTTTAGCATTCACCAGCGGCACAACCACTTCAAGATCGGGCCAGGTCTGGCGAAGAATCTGCGCGGTCTTCAGGAAATCAGCGCTCAGCATCTCGACCTCTGCGCCACGGCTGCCCGGCAGCAACGCCAGACAGTGCACATCATGCGGGATACCCAGCACGTCTCGCGCCGCGTTTTTATCCGGATCCAGCGGCATCGCATCCGCCATGGTATGACCGATAAAACGGCACGGAACATTAAATCTGTCGTAAAACGCTTTTTCGAAAGGCAGGAAAGCCAGCACCAGATTGGTGGACCGTCCGATTTTGAAAACGCGTTTCTGTCGCCACGCCCAGACGGACGGACTGACATAGTGAATGGTTTTGATGCCCTGCTTTTTCAGATTACCTTCGAGGGTAATGTTGAAATCAGGTGCATCGATACCGACAAACACATCGGGCTTGAGTTCGGTAAAGCGGCGGGTGAGATCGGCACGAATATGCAGCAGGCGTCGCAGGCGCCCCAGCACCTCGACGATGCCCATCACGGCCAGCTCTTCCATTTCATACCAGGCTTCACAGCCTTCGGCCTGCATCAGCGGGCCAGCCACGCCAACAAAGCGAGCATTGGGTACGCGCGCCTTAAGCGCCCGGATGAGACCTGCACCAAGAATATCGCCGGAGGTTTCTCCGGCGACCAGGGCTATCGTAAGCGGACGACTGTCGACCATTAACGAATCAGACCCCTCGTGGAACGGTCAAAGAACTCCATGAACGCGTTCACTTCAGGATGCTTATTCGCCAGCTCGGCAATTTCCGGCTTCGCCTCTTCCAGCGTTTTACCGCTACGGTACAGCAGTTTGTACGCGTTGCGGATAGCAGTAATCGCTTCGCGGCTAAAGCCACGACGCTTGAGGCCTTCGATGTTCACGCCAAACGGCGTGGCATGGTTGCCCTGCGCAATCACATACGGCGGGACGTCCTGCGCCACACCGGAGCATCCGCCGACCATCACGTGTGCACCAATGATGCAGAACTGATGGACTGCGGTCATGCCGCCAATAATTGCGAAGTCATCAACCGATACGTGTCCTGCCAGCGTTGCGTTGTTGGCAAGAATACAGCGATCGCCCACGGCACAGTCGTGCGCAATGTGCGCATTCACCATGAACAGGTTGTCGCTGCCCACCTTCGTCAACCCACCACCCTGCACTGTTCCACGATGAATGGTGACGCTTTCGCGAATACGGTTACGATCGCCAATTTCCAGACGGGTCGACTCACCAGCATATTTCAGATCCTGGTTAACTTCGCCGATGGAAGCGAACTGATAGATCTCGTTATTGCAGCCAATGGTCGTGTGACCATTCACGACAACGTGAGATTTCAGTACTGTACCCTCACCAATTTCGACATGGGGTCCAACAATACAGAACGGGCCAATGTGGACGTTTGCGCCAATAATGGCACCGGTTTCCACAATAGCGGTAGGATGAATAAAGGCGGATTTATCAATCACGTATCAGGACTCCCGGCTACGAGCACACATCATCGTCGCTTCGCAAACAACTTTGCCGTCAACCAGCGCTACGCCTTTGAAGCGAGTCAGGCCACGACGCGTTTTTTCAAAAGTGACTTCCATGATCATCTGATCACCAGGCACGACAGGACGCTTGAAGCGTGCTTCATCAATACCTGCGAAGTAATACAGTTCACCCGGCTCCAGCTTACCGACGCTTTTAAACGCCAGAATACCGGTAGCCTGAGCCATCGCTTCCAGAATCAACACACCCGGGAAGATAGGCTTACCCGGGAAGTGTCCCTGGAAGAACGGCTCGTTCACGGAAACATTTTTCACTGCGCGCAGAAAACGACCTTCTTCAAAATCCAGCACACGGTCTACCAGCAAAAACGGGTAGCGGTGCGGCAGAAGTTCTAAAATCTCTTCAATATGCAGAGTATGAGTGTCAGTAGTCAAAATACTCTTCCTGTCAAAATGTACTGATAACAATAATAACACGGCCTGCCGGTTTATTAGAAAGCCGACAGGCCGGGAAAGATAGCGTTAAACGGGTGACGTTTAGTCTTGTTGATCGATCTTACGCTCAAGAGACTTGAGTCGCTTGCTCATATCATCAATGTTCATCACCAGAGCTGCTGTTTTACGCCATACCTTGTTGGGTTGCAGCGGAATACCAGAGGAATAGACGCCAGGTTCAGTGATAGGACGCATTACCATACCCATACCCGTCACCGTCACCTTGTCGCATATTTCCATATGGCCATTAATCACGCTCGCGCCGCCAATCATGCAGTAACGACCAATTTTCAGGCTGCCCGCCATGATGACGCCCCCCGCAACCGCGGTATTGTCGCCAATCACAACGTTATGCGCAATCTGGCACTGGTTATCGATGATAACACCATTGCCAATGATAGTGTCGTCGAGTGCACCACGATCGATCGTGGTACAGGCCCCGATCTCCACGCGATCGCCAATAATAACGCGACCAAGCTGCGGGATCTTAACCCAGTTACCGCGATCGTTCGCGTAACCAAAGCCATCAGAACCAATCACGGTACTGGACTGGACGAGGCAATTTTCGCCGATTTCAACTTCATGATAAACGGACACATTGGCCCATAAACGGGTGCCAGCGCCGATTTTCGTATTTTTCCCAACGAAGCATCCAGGGCCAATGACGACGTTATCGCCCAGCTCAACGCCAGATTCAATAACCGCATTCGCGCCAACGGCCACGTTGTTACCCAGCTTAGCCGTCGGATCAATCGCTGCACTGGCAGCAATGTTCTGCGCCGGCTGCGGCGTGGTATCAAGAATTTGAGCCATGCGTGCATACGTCAGGTAGGGATTTTTCACTACCAGCGCGCTTCCAGTGGCAAAAGGAAGATCGTCCTGCGTCAGAACAACAGCTGACGCCTGGCATTGAGCCAGTTGTTCACGGTACTTAGGGCTTACCATGAAGGTAATCGTGCCAGCTTTAGCAGATTGCATGGACGCAACAGCGGTGATGACGATATCGCCATCACCGTGTAATTCTGCATCCAACTGCTGAGCTAAATCAGCCAGTCGAATTGAAGGCATTACTTATTTAACCTGTTTCAGAACATCAGCGGTGATGTCTTTAACATCGCTACTGTTGAAAGCAACGGCGTTCGCATCAACAACCAGATCGATGCTCTGATCGGCAGCAACTGCTTTAACAGCAGTCTGAATGCGAGTCACCAGCTTGCCACGCTCTTCGTTAGAACGACGCTGACGATCCTGCTCGAAAGCCTGCGCTTTCTGGGAGAAGGTCTGGCGCTGAGCCATAACGTCTTTTTCCAGTTTGCTGCGATCGCTTGCTTTCATGGTAGAACCATCACGCTGCAGACGCTGCATTTTGGACTGAAGATCGCCTTCCATACGCTGCAGTTCGCTCGCACGGCCTTTGAATTCGTTTTCCAGAGTCGCAGAAACACCTGTTTTCTGAGCGACTTGCTGGAACAAATTACCCATGTTGACGATTGCGATTTTGTCTGCTGCCTGAGCAGAAGTTGCCATCGCTAAACCGAGACCTGCAGCTAATAACCACTTTTTCACAATTAACTCCTTACCATCCCATTGGCACCAGAAGGTACCGTTCTTTGCGTGGCAAGGCGACCGTTTTACCGATCGCCGGTTGTCAGCGCTACACTGCCAACGCATTCCATTGCAGCGGATTATTACCAGGTTTTACCAATGTTAAACTGGAATTGCTCCGCTTTGTCTCCATCGTATTTCTTAAACGGCTGGGCGTAGGAGAAGACCAACGGCCCCAGCGGTGACATCCATTGTAATGCGATACCGGCAGACATGCGAATATTGCCCGGATCGCTATAGTCTGGAACGCCAGCCGCGCGCATCTGGGCAGTATTCTCCCAGTTGGTATCCCACACCGTACCCGCATCCCAGAAGAAGGACGTACGTACGGAGTTCGCGTATTTATCACTGATAAATGGCGTTGGGGTGATGAACTCCAGGCTGGCCACGGCCATGGCGTTACCGCCTACCGCATCATCAGAGCTACATACTTGTTTTGGATCACGGCTTGCGCAGTTATCTTCATCATTACCGCCGTAATAAACCGCTTTCGGACCAATGTTGTTAGACTGGAAGCCACGCACGGTGCTTGAACCACCCGCGTAGAAGTTCTCATAGAACGGCAACTCTTTACTGCCGATACCGTCACCATAGCCCCAACGGGTACGACCCAGCACCACCCACTTGTGATCGTCATCAATCGGGAAGTAGGACGCGGTATCCAGCGTCACCTTGTAGAACTCGTTATCGGAACCAGGAATGGTCACCTTACCGTTCAGGTTGACGCGAGAGCCTTCCGTTGGGAAGAAACCGCGGTCAAGACGGTTGTAGGTCCAGCCATAGTTGAAGGTGAAGTCATCTGCAGCAAAACCGTTGTCATCGCTGGAGGTACTCGCCGACTGGCCGATGGAATCCAGATAACGCCACATCGCCACCTGCGGCTGCATGTTGGACAGGTCGTTATGCACGTAACCTAAGCCCGCTCGCAGGGTGTTGTATTCGTTAACCGGGAAGCCAAGCGTTCCGTCCACACCGTAACTTTTGTTGGTGTAGGAAGACAGATCTGCATCATCCGCTTTAAAGTCGTTATAGAAGATACGACCGCCCAGGCTCACACCGTCAACGGTGAAGTATGGGTTGGTAACGGAGAACTCAGAGTAGGTCTGGTAGTCGTTTTTGGTACCGTTAATACCAACAGAGTAACCCGTACCCAGCCAGTTATCCTGCTGGACGCCTACCTGGAAACTCACGCCGCTTTCCGTGCCGTAGCCCACGCCGAAGTTAAAGCTACCAGTGTTACGCTCTTTCACTTTATAAACGACATCAACCTGATCCGGGCTGCCCGGTACACGCTGAGTTTCAGTATCTACGGTTTCAAAATAGCCCAGACGGTTCAGACGCTCTTTACCCTGGTCGACCAGGTCGCTGCCCAGCCACGCCCCTTCCATCTGACGCATTTCACGACGCAGAACGGAGTCTTTAGAGGTGTCATTACCGACGAAGCGGATCTTACGCACGTAGAAACGGTTACCCGCATCAACGTTAACGTGCAGCTTAACGGTTTTATCCGCATCGTTGATTTCCGGCTGAGTTTGTACGCGCGGATAGGCATAACCATAGCGGCCGAGCAGCTTCTTAATGCTGTCTTCCATTTTGGTGACTTTGGATCCGCTGTACAGATCGCCCGGCTGAATTTTGGTCAGCGATTCGATCTCAGCAGAATGCCCCGCCAGGTTACCACTCACTTCAACACCAGAAAGCTTGTACTGATCGCCTTCAGTGATGTTAACCGTAATGTAGATACCTTTCTTGTCCGGAGTCAGACTGACCTGAGTCGAGTCGATGTTGAAACGGGCATAACCGCGATCCAGATAGTAGCTGCGCAGGGTTTCAAGGTCGCCCGCCAGCTTCTGTTTCTGGTATTTACGATCGCCAACCACGTTCCACCACGGCACTTCATCGCGCAGCTGGAAGGTCGAGATCAGTTCGTCGGTGCTGAACGCGTGGTTACCCACGATGTTGATCTGCTGGATCTTCGCAGAAACACCTTCCTGGAAGACCAGCTTCAGGTCAACACGGTTACGCGGGAGCGGAGTGACAACCGCTTTCACGCTGGCGCTGTATTTACCGACGCTGTAGTAGAAGTCTTCCAGACCTTTTTCAATGTCTGAAAGGGTTGTGCGGTCCAGAGATTCACCCACACGAACACCCGATGCTTCAAGGTTTTGCTTGAGCATGTCATCTTTCACCGACTTGTTGCCGGAGAAAGTGATACTGGCGATCGTTGGACGTTCTTTTACCTGTACCAGCAGCGTATCACCATCGCGCAGGACGCGGACGTCCTCGAAGTTGCCGGTGGCAAACAGAGCACGGATGGTGTTACTGATATCTTCATCATTAACCGTATCGCCGGGGCGCACAGGCATACTGAGGAGGGCCGCACCAACGGCGACACGCTGAAGGCCTTCGAAATGAATATCTTTCACTACGAACCCGTCAGCACCGTATACGGTGGCGCTGCTAAACAGCAGCGACGCTATGAGCAACTTTTTCATCGCCATCGTTATTATGCGTTCTTCCTAACTAACTCTCTTACAACCGAGAGAAATCATTGAAAAGTGCAAGCCCCATTAACAGCACCAGCAAAATCGAGCCAATGCGATAACTAAAGTCTTGAACTCGCTCGGATACCGGCCCGCCTTTTAGCTTTTCAATCGCTAAAAACAGCAGATGACCCCCGTCTAAAACGGGAAGCGGGAACAGGTTGATAATCCCAAGGTTCACGCTAATAAGCGCGAGGAACATGAGATAGTAAATCACCCCGAACTCCGCTGACATCCCAGCCCCCTGAGCAATCGAGATTGGCCCACTGAGGTTGTTCAGTTTCACATCACCGGTTATCAATTTCCCCAACATGTTGACCGTCAGCTTCATCAGTTGCCATGTTTTATCCGTGGCTTCAAGAATGGCGCTGAACGGCCCATACTGGCGTATTGTCTTGTACTCATCTGGCAGCGGGATCACTTTTGGCACAACGCCTGCAAACCCTTCTGCCTTTTTGCCGACCGACTTCGTATCCGGGATCAGCGTCAGCGAAAGCGGACTGCCTTGCCTTTCAACTTCCAGCGCGAGGGACGTCCCCGGATTATCGCGCACCAGAGTAACAAAGGTCATCCACTCTGTTAATGGTTGACCATCGACTTTAACGATCCTGTCGCCAGCTTGCAAACCCGCTTTGCTCGCCGCCGAATTTGCCTGTACTTCGGCTAATACCGGCTCAATCTGCGCGCCGCGGGGACGAATGCCCAGCGCAGCGACGGGATCCTCTTTGTCTGGCTCGAAACGCCAGTGGCGTAAATCCAGTACTTTGTCCTGACGCGCGTCTGACCCAAACGGCGATACGCTGATGGTTGTCTGCGGATCGCCAATTTTGGCTACCAGCTGCAGTCGCACGGCATCCCAATCAGGGGTTTCGATGCCATCAATCGCTTTAAGTTCCATCCCGGAGGTAATTTGCGCACTCGCCGCGATGGAGTCAGGGGCAATATCCCCCACTACCGGACGCACGCCTGGGACGCCGATGATAAACACCAGCCAGTAAGCGAAAATCGCAAAGATGAAGTTGGCTACCGGTCCGGCAGCGATGATAGCGGCGCGTTGTCCAACGGTTTTGTTGTTAAACGCACTGTGTCGCAGTTCGGGAGCGACAGGCTCAACACGTTCGTCGAGCATTTTGACGTAGCCGCCAAGCGGGATAAGGGCGATGACAAATTCCGTGCCGTGACGATCGGTGCGCGTCCAGAGTGATTTGCCAAAACCAATGGAGAATCGCTCTACCCGCACACCACAACGGCGAGCAACCCAGAAATGGCCAAATTCATGCACGGTAATCAGTACACCCAGTGCAACAATGAACGCCGCCAGATTCCAGAGAATGCTCAGCATAAAACCTTCCGTTAAATCGTCCCGAATACCAGTAAAAGCAGGCAAGCAAATACTGGAACAGCCGCTGTCAGGCTGTCAATGCGATCCAGTATACCGCCATGCCCTGGAATAAGATGTCCGCTGTCCTTAATCCCTGCTTCACGCTTAAACATACTTTCGGTTAAATCACCGAGCACTGAGGCAAGTGCAGCAAAAATCGAGCACACCAGCAGTATTGACGGTGCCACGGCCAGATCTGCCCAGACGCCATAGCCCCAGGAGATGATCGCTGCCGTAAACAAGCCGCCGATGAAGCCTTGCCAGGTTTTTCCCGGCGAAACTTTTGGTGCCAGCTTATGTTTGCCAAATAGTTTACCAAACATATAAGCCCCGGAGTCAGCCCCCCAGACGAGAATCATCACATAAAGCAGCCAGATCGCACCGCTGTAGTGATTTTCGTCATAGTGCCAGGCGCGCAGCGCGACCATGCCCCAGAAAAACGGAACAATGGTGAGCAAACCAAAAATCAGTCGCAGCACCTTTGAATGACGCCAGATTGCGGCCGAACCTGGATAAAAAAGCACCAGTAACAGCGCAACAACCCACCAGGCCAACGACATCCACAAGGAGCCGGCAACCAGCGGTTGATGAATATCATGGTGATATTCAGGCAACGTAAACAGCATTATGGCCAGGATAAAGCCACAGAGTACCGCAAGCCATACTCGCTGGCTGCGCGAGGTAAAGCCGCTAAACTGTCCCCATTCCCACGCGGCAAGCATGCACACTACCAGCGTGACAATGGCGAATCCCACCGGGGGCAGCAAAAACAGCGCCGCAATGACAATGGGTATTAAAACAAAAGCGGAAATCAGGCGATACTTCAGCAAAAGCTACCCCCATCAGGCTTTGTCGCCACCTGGCTCGGTGCCGCCGAAACGACGCTCTCGATTGGCAAAGGCATGCAGCGCACCTTCAAAGTCTTGTTCATCAAAATCGGGCCAGAGAACATCTGTAAAGTAAAGTTCAGCATAGGCAATTTGCCATATCAGAAAGTTACTTATGCGATGTTCCCCCCCTGTCCTAATTACCAAATCCACAGGTGCCAGTTCATTCATGCAGATTTGCTTGCTCAGCGCCTCTTCATCAATCTGGTCGGGTCTCAACAGCCCTTCCTGAACCTGTTCGGCCAGATGCCGAACGCCCTGGATAATATCCCAGCGTCCACCGTAATTCGCCGCAACGTTGAGCGTCAGACCGGTATTATTTTCCGTCAGCGCTTCTGCTTTACGAATCCGCTCCTGCAAACGTGAGTTAAAACGACTGGTATCGCCAATGATGCGCAGGCGAACGTTGTGGCGGTGCAGGCTTTTTACTTCGCTGTCTAGCGCCCACACGAACAATTCCATCAACGCAGTCACTTCCTGCGGAGGTCGATTCCAGTTTTCACTGCTAAAAGCATAGAGCGTTAACGCATCAATGCCGTTATTGGCGGCAAAAGAGACGGCGCGGCGAACAGATTTCGCTCCCGCTTTATGCCCAAAGGCTCGTATTTTCCCTTGTCTTTTCGCCCAGCGCCCGTTGCCATCCATAATGATTGCTACATGACGGCAGCCATGAGCTGGCAAGTTTTCGCTTATTGGTTGATTCGCAGACAACATAACGCGTTTTTTGTCCCTGAAAGGATTTAACGGTACTCAGGAATACTTAAGCCTGTACATAAAAAAGCCGTGTCAAACCACGGCTTACCTGACCACATAAAGTCAAATTCCTGCGATCAGGTGGCGCAGACTATATCACTGAAGCACAACGCTAACAAATAGCACGACCACTAGTGCTTGCTTTATCACCAGCTTGCGAGACGTGTCACCTGTTTACGCGCAATATCACGAGCAGCTGTATCCACCGCCAGTACCTCTTCCACGCTTTGTGGCTCGCGCAAATCCATCATTTCCAGTACCGATAAATTTAAGGACGCGATATCGGTAAAACGGATCTGCTGATTCAGAAATGCGTCAACGGTAATTTCATTGGCTGCATTCAGTGCCGTCGTCGCCGCCTGCCCCTGGTCAAAGGCGTTCATTGCAAGCTTCAGACAAGGATAACGATCGTAGTCTGGTTCACTGAACGTCAGAGAACTGAGCTTACAGAAATCAAGCGGCTTCACGCCGGATTTCACCCGGTTCGGCCATGCCATTGAATGGGCAATAGGCGTACGCATATCCGGCTCGCCGAGCTGTGCCAGCACGCTGCCATCCTGATAGCGCACCATCGAGTGAATCACCGACTGCGGGTGGATCAGTACTTCCATCTGTTTCGCCGACGCATTAAACAGCCAGCGCGCTTCAATGTATTCCAGACCTTTGTTCATCATGGTGGCAGAATCCACGGAGATTTTACGCCCCATTGACCAGTTCGGATGACGGCACGCCTGATCCGGCGTCATTGCGCGCAGTTCAGACAGTGGCGTTTCACGGAACGGGCCACCAGACCCGGTAAGCAGAATCGACACAACGCCATTCTGCTCCAGGTCAGCGTACCCCAGGTTCTGTTGAAAAGGTTGCGGTAAACTCTGAAAAATGGCGTTGTGCTCGCTGTCAACCGGCAAAAGGCGCGCCCCGCGCTGTTTTACCGCGTCCATAAACAGGCGGCCGCAGGTAACAAGCGACTCTTTATTGGCGAGCAAAACGTCTTTACCGGCATCGATCGCAGCAAGTGTCGGCAGCAGCCCGGCTGCGCCGACAATGGCCGCCATAACCTGGTCAACCTCATCCAGCGCCGCCATCTCGCAGGCCGCCTGCTGGCCACTCAGCACCTCGGTTCGGCTGCCCTTCTCACGCAGTTGGGCTTTTAGCAGGCGCGCGCTCTCTTCGTCATCCATCACCGCATAGCGGGGCATAAACTCCAGGCACTGCTCGACCATACGCTGCACATTCTTACCGGCCACCAGCGCTGTCACGGTGTAAAGTTCAGGATTATGGCGGACGACGTCGAGAGTACTGCAACCGATGGAGCCGGTTGAGCCAAGGAGTGTTAAATGCTTCATGAGATGCCCGAAAAAAGTTAGACCAGATAAAAGCAAAACGCCGCCAGCAAGACCCGAAGTCCCTCTGAACGGCGTTTATCAGTGTACGACAGAAATCAGAACTGCATCAGTTCCGCTTCTTTTTCTGCCAGCGCCGCATCAATTTTCTTGATGGCAGCGTCGGTCATTTTCTGAATGTCGTCCTGAGAACGACGATCGTCATCTTCGCTGATCTCTTTTTCTTTCAGCAGTGCTTTCACTTTATCGTTCGCATCGCGACGCACGTTACGCACGGAAACACGACCCTGCTCAGCTTCACCGCGAACCACTTTGATGAGATCTTTACGACGCTCTTCAGTCAGCGGAGGCAGCGGAACGCGGATGTCAGCACCCGCTGAGCTTGGGTTCAGACCCAGGTCAGACGCCATGATCGCTTTCTCAACGGCCGGGCTCATAGAGCGATCGAAGACGTTGATTTTCAGCGTACGGGTATCTTCAACCGTCACGCTCGCCAGCTGGCGCAGAGGCGTTGGCGTACCGTAGTATTCTACGATGATGCCATCCAGCAGGCTTGGGGAAGCACGGCCAGTACGGATTTTGCTGATTTGGTTTTTGAACGCTTCTACGCATTTGTCCATGCGTACTTCAGCATCTTTTCTGATGTCGTTAATCACGTTACGAATCCTTGAAAACTTGTCTCAGGCAGACTATCCGCCAGCACAGCGCTACAGGTGTGCTAAGTATAGTCGCGTTTAATTCATGACAACGCCAAAGGCGCGTCCAGGTAAGATACCACTACAAAGTAAAGCGGAATCTTACCTGTATTTATCGTCGACGGAAATTATTCCGTGATCAAAGTGCCTTCTTTTTCGCCCATGACCACGCGACGCAGTGCGCCAGGCTTGTTCATGTTGAAGACACGGATCGGCAGTTTGTGGTCGCGAGCCAGCGTGAAGGCGGCAAGATCCATCACTTTCAGCTCTTTATCCAGCACTTCGCTGTAGCTCAGCTGATCGTACATGGTCGCAGAAGGATCTTTTGCCGGGTCGGCAGTAAACACGCCGTCTACTTTGGTCGCTTTCAGCACCACGTCGGCTTCAATTTCGATACCGCGCAGGCAGGCAGCGGAATCGGTGGTAAAGAACGGGTTACCCGTACCGGCGGAGAGGATCACCACGCGGTTGTTGCGCAGCAGGCTGATGGCCTCTGCCCAGCTGTAATTATCGCATACGCCATTCAGGGGAATCGCGGACATCAGGCGGGCATTCACGTAGGCGCGATGGAGCGCATCACGCATTGCCAGGCCATTCATCACGGTTGCCAGCATACCCATGTGGTCGCCCACAACGCGGTTCATCCCCGCTTTCGCCAGACCAGCACCACGGAAAAGGTTGCCACCGCCAATGACCACGCCAACCTGGATACCCAGTTCGACCAGTTCTTTGATTTCCTGTGCCATGCGATCAAGGATGCTTGCGTCAATACCGAAGCCTTCCGATCCCTGCAGCGCTTCGCCACTCAGCTTAAGCAGAATGCGTTTGTACACGGGTTTTGCATTGGTAGCCATGTTTCTTTCCTGAGACTGTCAACGATTAAGATGGGAGTTAATTCTGGCGACATAATATGCCGCAAATCAGCACGGCGATACTGGAGCCTGTCTGATTTCCTGTGACGGGTGACAAAAAGAAGCCGCCCTCAGGCGGCTCCTTTTCAATCATTAAGACTGCTTGGACATTGCAGCAACTTCTGCTGCGAAGTCAGTCTCAACTTTCTCGATGCCTTCGCCCACTTCGAAGCGGATGAAGCCAGTTACGTCAGCGTTGTGCTCTTTCAGCAGCTGAGCAACAGACTTGCTTGGATCCATAACGAAAGGCTGGCCAGTCAGAGAAACTTCGCCGGTGAATTTCTTCATGCGGCCTTCAACCATTTTCTCTGCGATTTCTTTTGGCTTACCAGACTGCATCGCGATGTCCAGCTGAACCTGGTACTCTTTTTCTACCACTTCAGCAGACACGTCTTCTGGCTTAACGAATTCTGGTTTGCTTGCAGCGATGTGCATTGCCAGCTGTTTAACCAGCTCTTCGTCAGCGCCTTTAGCCGCAACCAGAACACCGATACGTGCGCCGTGCTGGTAAGAACCCAGTACTTCGCCTTCCAGGGAAGATACGCGACGGATGTTGATGTTCTCACCGATTTTAGCAACCAGCGCAACACGTTCTTCTTCGAACTGTGCTTTCAGAACTTCAACGTCAGTGATTTTGCCAGCAACAGCTGCGTCCAGAACTTTGTTCGCAAATGCCTGGAAACCGCCATCTTTAGCAACGAAGTCAGTCTGGCAGTTAACTTCCAGAATGATGCCGTAGGTGCCGTCGATTTTAGTGATGATCACGCCGTCAGCAGCAACGTTGCCTGCTTTCTTAGCTGCTTTGATCGCACCGGATTTACGCATGTTTTCGATTGCCAGCTCGATGTCGCCGTTCGCTTCAGTCAGCGCTTTTTTGCAATCCATCATGCCTGCGCCAGTACGCTCGCGCAGCTCTTTTACCAGGGATGCGGTAATTTCAGCCATTCTTAAATCCTCGGGAGATGTGAACTGCCCGGCCGGAGGCCAAACAGTGTAAATTGAAAAAAGGGGCCGATAATGGGCCCCTATTCATACACGGTACTAATAAGGGGTAAAACCTTATTATTCAGCTTCTACGAAGCTTTCTTCCGCCTGAGAAGCCAGATCCTGGGAACGGCCTTCACGAACGGTAGCAGCTACAGCGCTCAGGTACAGGCTAACAGCACGGATTGCGTCGTCGTTACCCGGGATAACGAAGTCAACACCGTCCGGATCGGAGTTAGTATCAACGATAGCGAATACCGGGATACCCAGGTTGTTAGCTTCTTTGATAGCGATGTGCTCGTGGTCTGCATCGATTACGAACAGCGCGTCTGGCAGGCCGCCCATATCTTTGATACCGCCCAGGCTGTTTTCCAGCTTGTCCAGTTCACGAGTGCGCATCAGCGCTTCTTTCTTAGTCAGCTTGTCGAAAGTACCGTCCTGAGACTGGGTTTCCAGATCTTTCAGGCGCTTGATGGACTGACGAACAGTTTTCCAGTTGGTCAGCATGCCGCCCAACCAGCGATGGTTCACGAAGAACTGGTCGCAGCTGTTAGCAGCATCTTTCACAGCTTCGCTTGCAGCGCGCTTAGTACCAACGAACAGAATCTTACCTTTACGGGAAGAGATCTTGTTCAGCTCAGCCAGGGCTTCGTTGAACATTGGTACAGTTTTCTCAAGGTTGATGATGTGAACTTTGTTACGCGCGCCGAAGATGAAAGGCTTCATTTTCGGGTTCCAGTAACGGGTCTGGTGACCAAAGTGAACACCAGCCTTGAGCATGTCGCGCATGGAAACAGTTGCCATGTTTTAAAACCTCTATATTGAAAGTTGGGGTTATGCCTCCACGTATCCCATATTACCGACCCCGAAGGGCACCCCGGAATATGTGCCGATACGTGTGTGTTGTTACACAAAGTGAGATTTGTCGCTTCCGTCCAGCCTGTGTATCTGAGATGGATCGGAAGTCCGGCGCGCTTTATACCACAAAACACGACCAGAAACCAACAGTTGTTGGCGGAGTGTGCTGTTAATGATTCTCAATTTGGCACGGGGCGTGCCTGACTGATACCATTGACGACACTTAGACTAGTATTGTCGAAAAAATCGACACCGATGGACAGATTACATGGCTATCTCTATTAAGACACCTGAAGAAATTGAAAAGATGCGCGTCGCCGGTCGTCTGGCCGCGGAAGTGCTGGAAATGATCGAGCCGTTCGTGAAGCCGGGCGTCAGCACCGGCGAACTGGATCGCATCTGTAATGACTATATCGTTAACGAGCAGCACGCGGTTTCCGCCTGTCTCGGCTACCACGGCTTCCCGAAATCCGTCTGCATCTCTATTAATGAAGTGGTTTGCCACGGTATTCCGGACGACGAAAAACTGCTGAAAGATGGCGATATCGTCAACATCGACGTGACCGTCATTAAAGACGAGTACCACGGTGACACCTCGAAGATGTTCATCGTTGGCAAACCAACGATTCTGGGCGAGCGTCTGTGCAAAGTGACGCAAGAGAGCCTGTACCTGGCGCTAAAAATGGTTAAGCCGGGCATCCGCCTGCGCACCCTCGGTGCCGCAATTCAGAAATTCGTGGAAGCGGAAGGTTTCTCCGTGGTGCGCGAATACTGCGGTCACGGCATTGGCCGCGTCTTCCATGAAGAGCCGCAGGTTCTGCACTATGATGCCGATGACGGCGGCGTGGTGCTGCAAAAAGGGATGACCTTCACCATCGAACCGATGGTCAACGCCGGTGACTACCGCATTCGCACCATGAAAGACGGCTGGACGGTGAAAACCAAAGACAGAAGCTTGTCTGCCCAGTACGAGCATACTATTGTGGTAACGGACAACGGCTGCGAAATTATGACGTTGCGCAAGGATGACACCATCCCGGCGATACTGACGAACATTGAGTGATAAGAAGCCGGCAAATGCCGGCTTTTTTAATGGCGATAGCTTTTTCTTATGGGTGGCGCACGATGAGTAATCTATTACCCGAACAGTATGCTAACACAGCACTTCCCACCCTCCCCGACCAGCCCGATAACCCGGGCGTCTGGCCGCCGCACGAGCTGACCTGCGCGCACATAAAAGCCCATATGGATGTTTTCCACCGCTGGCTGGGCAGCGCGTTCGACGCGGGCGTCTCTGCCGAGCAGCTCATCGAAGCGCGCACCGAATTTATCGACCAGCTCCTGCAGCGTCTGTGGATCGACTACGGTTTCGGGCAGGTGAGCGACGTCGCGCTGGTTGCCGTCGGGGGCTATGGCCGCGGGGAGCTGCATCCGCTTTCCGATATCGACCTGCTGATCCTGAGCCGCAAAAAGCTGCCGGACGAACAGGCGCAGAAAATAGGCGAGCTGCTGACTCTGCTGTGGGACGTCAAGCTTGAAGTCGGCCACAGCGTGCGCACCCTGGAAGAGTGCCTGCTGGAGGGGCTATCGGACCTGACCGTCGCCACCAACCTGATTGAAACCCGCCTGCTGATTGGCGACGTCGCGCTGTTTCTGGAGCTGCAAAAGCATATTTTCAGCGACGGCTTCTGGCCATCTGAGAAATTCTTCGCCGCCAAGGTCGAGGAGCAAAACCAGCGCCACCAGCGCTACCACGGCACCAGCTATAATCTTGAACCTGATATTAAAAGCAGCCCCGGCGGCCTGCGCGACATTCACACGTTACAGTGGGTCGCCCGTCGTCACTTTGGCGCCACCTCGATGGACGAGATGGTCGGCTTTGGCTTCCTGACCGAGGCCGAGCGTAACGAGCTGAACGAGTGTCTGCACCTGCTGTGGCGCATCCGTTTTGCCCTGCATCTGGAAGTTACCCGCTACGATAACCGCCTGCTGTTTGACCGTCAGCTCAGCGTAGCGCAGCGGCTGAACTATCAGGGCGAAGGCAACGAGCCGGTTGAGCAGATGATGAAGGATTTCTTCCGCGTCACCCGCCGGGTTACCGAGCTGAACCAGATGCTGTTGCAGCTGTTCGACGAGGCCATTCTGGCCCTGACTGCCGACGAAAAGCCGCGCCCGATTGACGATGAATTCCAGCTGCGCGGCACGCTTATCGATCTGCGCGACGAAACGCTGTTTATCCGCGAGCCGGAAGCGATCCTGCGGATGTTCTACACCATGGTGCGCAACAGCACCATCACCGGGATCTACTCCACCACCCTGCGCCATCTGCGCCACGCGCGCCGCCATCTGACGCAGCCTTTGTGTTACATCCCGGAAGCGCGCTCACTGTTCCTGAGCATGCTCCGCCATCCGGGTGCCGTCAGCCGCGGGCTGCTGCCGATGCACCGCCACAGCGTGCTGTGGGCCTATATGCCGCAGTGGTCGCACATCGTTGGGCAGATGCAGTTCGATCTGTTCCACGCCTACACGGTGGATGAACACACCATCCGCGTGATGCTCAAGCTGGAAAGCTTTGCCAAAGAAGAGACGCGCTCCCGCCACCCGCTGTGCGTGGAGCTGTGGCCGCGCCTGACCCATCCGGAACTGATCCTGATTGCCGCCCTGTTCCACGACATCGCCAAGGGCCGCGGCGGCGATCACTCGGTGCTGGGCGCGCAGGACGTGCTGAAATTTGCCGAACTGCACGGTCTCAACTCGCGCGAAACGCAGCTGGTCGCCTGGCTGGTGCGCCATCACCTGCTGATGTCGGTCACAGCCCAGCGTCGCGATATTCAGGACCCTGAGGTTATTAAGCAGTTCGCCGAAGAAGTTCAAACGGAAAACCGTCTGCGCTATCTGGTCTGCCTGACGGTGGCCGATATTTGCGCCACTAACGAGACCCTGTGGAACAGCTGGAAGCAGAGCCTGCTGCGCGAGCTGTACTTCGCCACCGAAAAACAGCTGCGACGCGGGATGCAAAACACCCCGGACATGCGCGAGCGCGTGCGTCATCACCAGCTGCAGGCGCTGGCGCTGCTGCGGATGGATAACATTGATGAAGAAGCGCTGCATCAGATTTGGGCCCGCTGCCGTGCCAACTATTTTGTGCGCCACAGCGCAAACCAGCTTGCCTGGCACGCGCGGCACCTGCTGAAGCACGATCTGTCTCAACCGATGATCCTGCTGAGCCCGCAGGCCACGCGCGGCGGAACGGAGATATTCATCTGGAGCCCGGACCGGCCTTATCTGTTTGCTGCCGTCTGCGCCGAGCTGGACAGGCGTAACCTGAGCGTTCACGACGCGCAGATTTTTACCACCCGCGACGGCATGGCGATGGATACCTTTATTGTGCTGGAGCCGGACGGCAGCCCGCTGTCCTCGGACAGGCATGAAGGGATACGCTTCGGTCTGGAGCAGGCGATCACGCAGCGCAGCTGGCAGCCACCGCAGCCGCGCCGTCAGCCGGCGAAACTGCGTCATTTTACTGTCGATACCGAGGTCAACTTCCTGCCGACCCACACCGACCGTAAATCGTTCCTGGAGCTGATCGCGCTCGACCAGCCAGGGCTGCTCGCCCGGGTCGGCCAGGTTTTTGCCGATCTGGGAATTTCGCTCCATGGGGCCCGAATTACAACCATTGGCGAGCGAGTAGAAGATTTATTTATAATCGCCACCGCAGACCGGCGTGCCCTTAATAATGACCTGCAGCTTGAAGTGCAACAACGGTTGACAGCAGCCCTCAATCCAAACGATAAAGGGTGACGTGTTTTTTAGTGAAATGGAAAGAGTAAACAATGCAGCAGTTACAGAACGTTATTGAGTCCGCTTTTGAGCGTCGCGCCGAGATCACCCCGGCAAATGTGGATACCGTGACCCGTGAAGCGGTAAACCAGGTTATTTCCCTGCTGGATTCCGGCGCCCTGCGCGTGGCAGAAAAAATCGACGGTCAGTGGGTCACTCATCAATGGCTGAAGAAGGCCGTGCTGCTCTCTTTCCGCATCAACGATAACCAGGTTATCGACGGAGCAGAAAGCCGCTACTTCGATAAAGTGCCAATGAAATTCGCGGATTACGACGAAGCGCGTTTCCAGAAAGAAGGCTTCCGCGTGGTACCACCAGCGGCAGTACGTCAGGGCGCATTCATCGCACGTAATACCGTGCTGATGCCATCCTATGTGAACATCGGTGCGTACGTTGACGAAGGCACCATGGTCGATACCTGGGCAACCGTCGGTTCCTGCGCGCAGATCGGTAAAAACGTTCACCTGTCCGGCGGCGTCGGCATCGGTGGCGTTCTGGAGCCACTGCAGGCTAACCCGACCATCATCGAAGACAACTGCTTCATCGGCGCGCGTTCAGAAGTGGTTGAAGGCGTGATCGTGGAAGAAGGCTCCGTGATCTCCATGGGCGTTTACATCGGCCAGAGCACCCGCATTTACGATCGCGAAACCGGTGAAGTGCACTACGGTCGCGTTCCGGCGGGCTCAGTGGTCGTTTCCGGTAACCTGCCGTCAAAAGACGGTAAATACAGCCTGTACTGTGCCGTTATCGTGAAGAAAGTGGATGCGAAAACCCGCGGTAAAGTGGGCATCAACGAACTGCTGCGCACCATCGACTAATCCCCGACGCGTTGATAAACCGGGACGCGCCTGTGCGTCCCGGTATAATCATCATAAACGTCCGTTTCCGCAGTCGCGATTGCCATTCCCTTTTTTCTCAACCCTGCGATATCCGCCGCCATACGCTGGCTCCCCAGCCAGAAAAGCCCGTCGAGAGCCGTCACAGCCAGACCCGACTCCAGCGCCAGCTTCAGTCGCTCACGCGGCGCTTTTACCTCTTTGGCGATCTGCCGGAAGGGCTCTGCAGTAAGCCCGGTGGGATCGATCCGCCGAATGCGGGTGCTCATGCGGTACTGAAAAGCCTCAGGAATTGCATTGAGATCGGCTTTCAGGCTGTAGACGCAGCCAAGGCGCTTGCCGTTAAAGATGACGTTCTTCTGGCTTAGCTGAAACTCATCGCGCAGCCCGGCGATAAGCTGAGGGGCGCGGGTCAGCACCAGTCGGAACGGCAGTTCGAAGCTGGTGACATAATCCACGTTCACTAAGGCAATACGTAAACGCTCTTCCGCACCCGCCTTTAGCTGGCGGCACTCTGCGGCAACTTCTGCCCACTGGTGCGTGAGCCTTGGGCTCTCATCTGCGGCGCCAAAGCTGTATTTTTCGATCTGATAATCAATGCGTCCTGACATGTCATTATCCCCGCGGGCTACGCTTTCGTGCGATAACTTTGCCTCATTTCCCCGCTTTTGAATACCCGTCTCGCTCGCCTTTTCTCACCTGAAGTAACAATGATGAATCTCTTTACAAGCAAGTTCGCCTCGTTACCTAATGCAAATTTTTTCTTTTAAAACATAGGTTTGTTGAAAAACAGGATTAACGATATTATTCGTGAACAGCAAAAAATAATCTGGCCTTGCGGGCAATAAACGGGAATCGTGCAATGAGTCATTACGGCAAAATAATTGGTGCGGGGATCGCAGGTCTGGTCACTCTGGCCGGGACGTATTTATGGGGAAAAAATAACGGCAAAGACGAAGGGATTGCTGAAGGGCAGCAGATCGCAAAAGCTGAATACGCCGAAAAGATCAAAAAACTCCAGACTGAACTGGCGGACAAGATGCGCGATATCAGTAAACGGGATGACTTTATCCTCGCGGCGTATGCGCTGGGGACATGCTGCATCAAGGCTAATGGCAAGACCCCAGCGGAAAATATTGCCCTGCTGGATGATGCAGTGTCTGGTCTTGTTCCGCGGGAAAAGTTACCTCAAGCCGTTCAGCAGAAGATCGTCGAGATGGTCGAAACACCGCCCAATCTGCCAACGGTTTGGTCACTTATAAATGAATATCAGCTTAACGATGCGAAAAGCCTGGAGAGGTTTAGCCTCATTGTTGGCATGATGGCAAGTCAGGATGAGCTAAGAACACAAAGCGAAAGTGATTTTATGGCCTCCTGGAACTTACTGGTTGCGGCCTGAGGACGACGGATGACAAATCTTAATGCACATCTCGCCAGAATGAAAAAGCTGCAACAGGTGCGGAATGCCCCTGCGCTAAAATCCGTGGCGACGGCGTCCGCCATCGAAGCTCATCTGACCGGAGAAGTCGATGCTGCATTTATAAAGGGGTGCGATACAGGCAGCATTTACCGCGAAGCGATCATGGGGGCCAACCTGGCGGTCAGCAACGACGACGTTATGGCCCGCCTGAACGTAATCTCAACGGGCAGCGCAATCGACAATATCCTCGAACCCGTGTTTCTCAGCCTGCTCGACGGCACAATGCGCGCCTGCAATATCGGCACCCGACAAGGTGTTACCCCGTCCCGCCTGTACCAGGAGTGCCGGGCGTTCAGTTACGAAGCGCCCGAAAGAAATGCCTTTATGCTGGATAGCTACAGCGAGCACTTGAACGAGCGTCAAAACATTGACCGTTTTTCTGAACAATCGTCGTTTAACGGCGGCGAAATGACGCGCAACAACGACTCTCTGAACATGCGCGATGGTGCAAAAATGAAGGCCCGTAAAGAGAACCATTTCTCCGGTAATCTGCGCGCTGAGGATGAATATGGTAACGGCACGATCTACCAGTACAAAAAACATGCGAAAAGCGAGGGAGAGCAGAAGCAGGCTGCCGAAGTCGATCATGTCGTCTCCTGCGCCGAAGTATGCAACAACCTCAAAAGCAACAAGGCTCTGAAGCTTGATGACATCAAAAATATTCTCAATATTGACGAAAATTATGCTGTTACCACCATGCAAAACAACCGTGGCGAGAAAACCGGTAAGTTCGCTAAAACCCGCGAAGAACTCCAGCAGGAGATCGATCAGGGCTTTGTAGTTGTCAAAAAAGGGAAAAAAGATGTCGCGCATCCGCTGACAGAAGAGGAAATCAAAACGCGGCAGGTGATGGTCGAGAAAATGGACATCGCGCAGCAAACGATGGATACCAAAACCAATGAAACCGTATTTGATAATATCCGCAAGGATCGCGACGTCCAAAAAGTTCTGGCGAAAGATGCGGCCCAGGCATCAGGTCATCAGTCGCTGGGCGATCTCATTCTCTTCATTATCAAGCCTCTTTACTATGAGCTGCGCAGCTGTTTAACGCACGGTATTGAAGCTGGCGTAGGTGCGAGCGATTTTTCGCAGGCTCTGTCGATTCGTCTTGGTCGCATGAAAGATCACATTCTCAAAAACGCTGTCGTTTTATTAAAAGATGTTGCCGTCGGCTTTATTAAAAATTTCGTGTCGATGCTGCTGGAAGGGATTGTTAACTGCTTCGTTGGCGTGTTCAAAAACATCATGCGGATGGTAAAAGAAGGCTTTAAGGTCCTGATGCAGACGGTACCGATCCTCAGGGATAAACACAGCAGTATGGCCCAAAAAGGCGATGCCATTCTTAAGCTTGTAGCAGGTTCTCTTTCCGTCTTTGCGGCTATTGGCCTTGAGTCATGGCTCAGCGGCCTTGGTCTACCAGGACCGCTCCCCATTTTACTCTCATCAGTCCTGACCGCCGTGATTACGGCGCTGGTGATGTTCCTGCTGGATAAGCTCGATCTGTTCGGCGTCAATCAGGCAATCAAAAAACAGCGGATCGACGAACTGTTGGAACAGGAAATTAACACCTCGGAAAGCGAAATGCTGGCCTCCATCACCTTACTGCGCTAGCGCTCAGATCGTCAGGTTTTGGTATTAAATTGATTTCCACTTGACGTAGTCGTTAAAAACAACAATAAACGAGTGGGGGCAATGCACCTTCCCTGCCCGGTAATTTCAGTGAAATGTAATCAGGATCGACCCCGCTTTTTTTGTATATGAGGGTGGCAAAAAGGAATTTTTTCGTTAATTATTCAAAGGTTATGTTGAGATAAGGGTACCGCTATGTACGATAATCTGAAAAGTCTGGGCATTACCAATCCTGATGAAATCGATCGTTACAGCCTTCGCCAGGAAGCCAACAACGACATTTTAAAAATCTATTTTCACAAGGATAAAGGAGAGTTTTTCGCCAAGAGCGTGAAGTTTAAATATCCACGCCAGCGTAAGACCGTCGTCGCTGACGGCGTAGGACAAGGGTACAAAGAGGTGCAGGAAATCAGCCCTAACCTGCGCTATGTGATCGATGAACTCGATCAGATTTGCCAGCGCGATCGCACTGAAGTCGATCTCAAACGTAAGATCCTCGACGATCTGCGTCACCTTGAAAGCGTAGTCACCAACAAGATCAGCGAGATTGAAGCGGATCTTGAGAAATTAACGCGGAAATAAAAGAAAAACGGCAATCCCTGATTGCCGTTTTTAGTGTTTGCGCCCTCTCCGCGTGGGAGAGGGATGGGGTGAGGGCACCAGACCGCACTCAGTCATCTCTGTTCGTCCAGCTGCAACGCGACATAGAGCAGCAGCCTGTCGTCAAAGTTTCCCAAATCCAGCCCCGTCAGCTCCGAGATCCGGTTTAGCCGGTACTCAAGCGTATTGCGGTGAATAAACAGCGCTTTTGAGGTCGCCAGCGGTTGCACGTTATGGCGAAACCACGCCTGCAGCGTCCGGCGCAGCAACCCATTGTTGTCCATCGCCTTCAGGCGCGCTAATGGCCGGGCCAGCTCATTGGCCTGCCAGCCGCCGCGCAGGCTGTCGAGCAGCACCGGCAGCATCAGATCCTGATAGAAATAACTGCGGCTCTCCGGCATCCGCTGCTTGCCCACCATCATGGTGGTGCGCGCGGTACGCCAGGACCGGGCGATGCTTCCCGGCCCGGTAAAGTAATTGCCCAGGGCAACGCGAAAACGCAACTGGCCGTTCTCCTGCATACGGGAAATCAGCAGTTCCACGCGACGACGATGGTCCTCAGCATCCCAGCGGCCAAACGCATTGAGCGCGGGTTTGAGTACCACCATTTCCGTCAGCGAGACGATCGCCACCAGGTTGTCGCGCTCCGGCGTCGCCAGCGCATTTTGCAGCTGCTGCAGCTCGGCCATCGCGCTGTCTACGCCAAGCTGTCCGCTATCGACCTCAATCACCGCCACCACGCGCGGCTGGTTCAGATCGATCCCCAGACGCTGCGCCCATTCGCTGAGTGCAGGCGTATGTTCTTCCGCCTGAATCAGGTTCATCACCAGCTCTTCACGTAAGCGGCTGTCCTGGGCAAGCAGATGCATCAGGCGCGACTGCTCCAGCATCATTTCCGCCGTCATGCAGACCAGCTCGCCGTATTTACGCAGAGATTCCGGTTCGCCCGTCAGGCCAATGACGCCAACAATTTCCCCTTCCAGACGCAGCGGCAGGTTGATACCCTGACGCACGCCGTGCAGGTGTTTTGCTACCGCATCATCGATATCAACCACGCGGCCCTGAGAGAGCACCAGCAGGGCTCCTTCGTGCAATTCCCCAATACGCTCGCGATCGCCGCTGCCAATAATGCGCCCGCGGGCATCCATTACGTTGATATTGGTATCAATGATGCGCATGGTGCGCGCCACGATATCCTGCGCCATTTTGGTATCAAGATGCCAGCCAGCCATGTAACCCTCCTGTGAGCAGAGCTCAAGCATAGGGAAGTTCAGCAGCGACTGCATTGTGCGAATGCACAAAGTGAGAGGGGGAAGTATGGAGTTGCGGTAGGCGTCACAGAAACGAGAAAGCCCCTGCGTACAGGGGCTTAAGAGAATTACTGCATCAGCAGGTAAATTGAGGTGTCACCGCGCTGGATATTCAGCGCCAGCACGGACGGTTTGCTGTCGAGAATTTTGCGCAGTTCAGCGATGTTTTTCACCGGTTGCTGGTTAGCCCCCATGATCACATCGCCTTTTTTCAGGCCGATACGGGCAGCAGGTGAATTTGCTTTCACGTTGTTCACCACCACGCCTTTGTCCTGGCCCTTGTTACTCATCTCTGCGCCTTCAATTCCGCTGAAGATGGTGCTGGAGTCCACCTGATTCTGGCTGCTCTGCTGCAGCTCCAGGCTTACGTTAACCGGTTTGCCGTCACGCAGCAGGCCAAGGGTCACTTTGCTGCCAATTGGCATCGAGCCCACTTCCGCACGCAGGGCGGCAAAGCTACTGATCGGTTTACCGTTCAGAGAGGTGATTACATCACCCGCTTTAATGCCCGCCTTCGCTGCAGAGGAGTTCGGCATAACCTGGCTGACGAACGCACCGCGCTGCGCATCCACCTTCATCGCTTTCGCCAGCTCGGAGTTCAGCTCGGTGCCCATAATACCCAGCTCACCGCGTTTCACCTGGCCGTACTGCACCATCTGAGCAGTCAGGTTTTTCACCATGTTGCTCGGGATAGCAAAGCCGATCCCGATGTTGCCGCCGTCCGGTGCCAGAATAGCGGTGTTGATACCGATCAGCTCGCCGTTCAGGTTCACCAGCGCACCGCCGGAGTTACCGCGGTTAATGGCCGCATCCGTCTGGATGAAGTTTTCATAGTTTTCCGCATTCAGGCCGCTACGGCCCAGCGCAGAGACAATACCGGAGGTCACGGTTTCACCCAGACCGAACGGGTTACCGATAGCGACGGTGTAATCGCCCACGCGCAGCGCATCGGAGTCGGCAATTTTAATCGCCGTCAGGTTCTTCGGATCCTGAATCTGGATCAGCGCGATGTCGGAGCGCGGATCTTTACCCACCACTTTAGCATCGAATTTACGACCATCGCTCAGCTGAACTTTAATGGTGCTGGCGTTATCCACAACGTGGTTGTTGGTGACCACGTAGCCTTTTGCGGCATCAATAATCACACCGGAACCAAGCGCCATGAATTTCTGTTGCTGGCCGCCGCCCTGGCCGTCATCCCCTGCGCCACCGCCCTGACAGAACGGAGAACTCTGGAATGGCGAACCGTCCTGGCAGAACGGTGAATTGTCACCGAAGAACTGCTGGAAGTTACGCGGCATGCGCGGCGTATTGACGGTCGTGCTGCCCTCAACGTTAATACTCACCACCGATGGCATCACTTTTTCGAGCATCGGTGCCAGGCTTGGCATCTGCTGCGCGGTTGCTGCCGACGACGCGGTCTCGGCTGCAGTAGCAGTCAGAGGAGACAGCGCTAAACCTAAACTCAGAGCCAGTGCACTCATTGCTAATGTGGTTTTTTTCATGTTTCTCAATCTCGATTTACAGGTAACGCAAAATTGCTGTGTAACTCAGATTCATTTTATACCGCTTAGTTCCGGCCATAAGTTTATGGAAAAGGTAAAAATTTATTGGCCTTCTTTACAAAACTCCGGAATTATTCCACGGCCATGAGCTTGCGGTATTCATCCCAGGCATACAAATCGGTCATGCCGCTGATATAGTCCTGGATTAGACGGCAGCGATAATAATATTCCATCACCGGCCATTCCAGAGCGTGGCGATCCAGCTTACCCATCGCTTCGACATACGCCAGCCGATGGCGGGTAGAAAGTTTCTGATAAAGCCGGGATTCGATAGGAATTCGCCGCACGCGTTCTTTTTCCACCAGCTCGCTAAACTCCTCGACGGAGAGCTGAAGCAACGGGGAATAAATTTCCAGTAATCCACTGATTACACGGTATCCCTGCAGTTCCAGCTGCTCGACATCAGGATGGCTGAACACATGCCGCATCGCCACATGTTTATAAAGCTCAAGGAGTTGGCTGAAACTGCTGTCATCTTCCAGCAGCGCGTGATTGAATTCCCCGCTAAAGATTTGCGGCAAATTATCAATAAAGCGCGAGGCGGCATACGGCACCAGTTTATTTAATGTATTGACCCGCAAATACATAAAGAACTGATCTTCCGTACTGCGGCTCAACGTATTTGAGCGCGATTTTTCCCAGGCATTTTCGACAACCTGCGCAAACAGCGATCCTTTTTCATGGGTTCCCCATGCCGCATAAAGATGCTGATAAAGCTCCTCGACGCTGAATATTCTTTTCTCAACGGCATCTTCCAGGTCAGCCACGCAATAGGAAATATCGTCGGCGGCTTCCATAATCCACGTCAATGGGAATCGGCCGTTTGGCGTCAGGGAAAGTTCTTTACGCAGCCGTTCTATATATGCCTCTTCGGAAAGGTAATAGCCCGGTTTTTTCATTAAATAGCTATGGGATGCGGGCGTCTCCCCCATCCACCACGCGGGACGCGTATATTTCAAAATGCAGCCAACCTGCGCCCAGGTCAGGTTCATGCGCATCAGGGAGTGCACCAGCCGGATCCCCTGCGCGTTGCCCTCAAAGTGACAGAGATCCTGGCGCACTTTGCGGCGCAGATCGTTCAGCCCTTCTTCGCCTTCACGCAGGCGTAAATCGCGCACGATGCAGCGGTCATCGCTGAGTGGCTGACTTGCCGCATCCGACGGATAAAGCCGTTGTTTAAACCAGTCATTAATAGCCGCCTCGCCAAAATGGCCAAAAGGCGGGTTGCCGATGTCATGCATCAGGCAGGCCATCTCAACGATGCTCTCGAAGGGCCCCGTCAGCTCATCCAGGCCATAGGTTTCCAGTAAACGCTGCTCTTTGAGGCGGCTTAAAATCTCTTTGGCAATATAACGCCCGACCTGCTGCACTTCCATGGAGTGGGTTAAGCGCGTGCGCACCGCGGCGTTACGCTCCAGCGGGAATACCTGGGTCTTTTGCTGCAGACGCCGGATGGCGGGCGAGTTAATAATCCTGCCGCGATCGCTTTCGAAGATACGCAGGATCTCATGTTCGCTCTTTTCGCCCTGCGGCGAACGGAAACGTCGGTGCCAGTTAATTTTGGTACGAAAATCGATTGGTGACATGTGCTCCCCCGCGTGAGAATGCGTTTCCCCTTAACCGCATGATAGACTATGCCTCTTAACAAGGCACATCGCGAGTAAATCTATGAAAATCGGCATTATTGGTGCAATGGAAGAAGAAGTTACGCTCCTGCGTGACAAAATTGAGAACCGTCAGACCCTCTCTCTCGGGGGTTGTGAGATCTACACCGGACAGCTGAACGGTGTTGAGGTGGCTCTGCTGAAATCAGGCATCGGTAAAGTGGCTGCTGCGCTGGGTGCGACCCTGCTGCTTGAGCGCTGCAAGCCGGACGTCATCATTAACACGGGCTCAGCAGGCGGTCTGGCACCGACGCTGAAAGTGGGTGATATCGTTGTCTCCGACGAAGCGCGTTACCACGATGCTGACGTCACCGCGTTCGGCTACGAGTATGGCCAGCTTCCGGGCTGCCCGGCAGGGTTTAAAGCTGACGATAAACTGATAGCGGCGGCTGAAGCCTGCATTGCTGAACTCAATCTCAACGCGGTACGCGGCCTGATTGTCAGCGGTGATGCGTTCATCAATGGCTCCGTCGGTCTGGCGAAAATCCGTCATAACTTCCCGCAGGCGGTTGCCGTAGAGATGGAAGCGACCGCGATTGCGCACGTTTGCCACAATTTCAGCGTACCGTTCGTGGTGGTTCGCGCCATCTCTGACGTGGCAGACCAGCAGTCTCACATCAGCTTCGACGAGTTCCTGGCCGTTGCGGCAAAACAGTCCACCGTGATGGTGGAACGCCTGGTGCAGAACCTGGCGCGTGGCTAAACGGTCTATCAGGGCGCTGGCCGCCCTGCTGCTGCTTGCACCGGCGTGGCTGTTCGCCGCGCCGCGTGTGATTACCCTTTCTCCCGCTAATACCGAACTGGCGTTTGCCGCCGGGATCACCCCCGTTGGCGTCAGCAGCTTTTCAGATTACCCCCCACAGGCGGCCGGCATTGAGCAAGTGGCAACCTGGCAAGGGATGAATCTTGAGCGCATTGTGGCGCTTAAGCCGGATCTCGTGCTGGCCTGGCGCGGCGGTAACGCCGAGCGGCAGGTTAACCAGCTCACCTCGCTTGGCATCAAGGTCATGTGGGTTGACGCGGTAAGTATTGAGCAGGTCGCTCAGGCTCTGCGCGCCCTGGCCCCTTATAGCCCTGCGCCTCAAAAAGCCGAGAGAGCGGCGAACCAGATGCTCAGCGACTATGCCGCGCTGAAAGCCCAATACGATACGCCTGTTAAAAAGGGCATCTTCCTGCAGTTCGGCAGCCAGCCGCTGTTTACCACCGGAAAAGGCTCGATTCAGAACCAGGTGCTGGAAGTGTGCGGCGGTGAAAATATCTTTGCTGCCAGCCGGGTACCGTGGCCTCAGGTGAGCCGTGAGCAGGTTCTGGCGCGCCAGCCACAGGCCATCGTCGTGGTCGGAAATGCGAGCGAGATTCCTAAAATTAAACAATTCTGGCAGAGCCAGCTAAAAATTCCGGTGATCCCACTCAACGGTGACTGGTTTGAACGCGCCAGCCCGCGTATTATCCTCGCCGCAAAACAGCTCTGTGCCGCCCTGGCAGAGGGTCATTAACATACGTTCGAGGATTTAACGATGCTCGTTTATTGGCTGGATATTCTTGGTACAGCCGTTTTTGCTATCTCCGGCGTCCTGCTCGCCGGAAAACTACGCATGGATCCGTTTGGCGTGCTGGTGCTTGGCGTGGTGACCGCCGTTGGCGGCGGGACAATCCGCGATATGGCGCTGGCAAATGGCCCGGTGTTTTGGGTGAAAGATCCTACAGACCTGGTCGTGGCGATGGTGACCTGTCTGTTGACCATTGTGCTGGTTCGCCAGCCCCGCCGATTACCCAAATGGATATTGCCGGTACTGGATGCCGTCGGTCTGGCCGTGTTTGTGGGGATCGGGGTGAATAAAGCCTTCAATGCCGGAACAGGGCCAATGGTGGCGATCTGCATGGGGGTATTAACCGGCGTGGGCGGCGGTATCATTCGCGACATTCTGGCGCGTGAGGTGCCGATGATCCTGCGTACTGAAATTTACGCAACGGCCTGTATTGCGGGCGGCATTGTCCACGCGACCGCATACTACACGTTTGCACTTCCGCTGGAAAACGCCGCGATGCTGGGGATGGTCGTGACGCTGGTGATACGTTTAGCGGCGATACGCTGGCACCTGAAGCTGCCGACGTTTGCGCTGGATGAAACTTCAAGATAGGCGTCGTTTATAAGCCCGGTGGCGCTTCGCTTACCGGGCCTACAATCCGCATTCAGGCTTAAATGCTGAACGAAGAACCACACCCGCAGGTGCTTGTTGCGTTCGGGTTGGTTACCACAAAACGCGAACCTTCCAGACCTTCGGTGTAATCCACCGAACCGCCCACCAGATACTGCAGGCTCATCGGGTCAACTACCAGCGCGACGCCTTGCTTCTCGATGGTCATATCACCGTCGTTCACCTGATCGTCAAAGGTAAAACCGTACTGGAAGCCGCTGCAGCCGCCACCGGTAATATAGACACGCAGTTTCAGATCCGGATTGTCTTCGTCGGCAATCAGGGTTTTCACTTTGTTGGCTGCTGCTTCGGTAAACTCCAGCGGCACAGCTACGTCATCACTCATCTTATGCTCCCATGAATACTGCTATTGGGTAAAATTCACCCAATTCTTTTCGTCATTATCTAATACCCTGGTAATTCATTCAAGTATTCTGCGTGGCGGCCCGCTCCGCCTCTTGTTTTGCCAGGGTACGCGCGAGGATGGTGGAGTATAGCGGTTTTCCACCCAGGAATTGGGCTAATAGTGTCGCGCCGAGACAAGTAATGATCATTGGCAAAATGAGCTGGTAATTATCCGTCATCTCCAGCACCAGCACGATGCCGGTTAACGGCGCGCGCAGGGAGGCGGCCAGCAGCGCCCCCATTCCGGCCACTGCAAAGGTGCCGGCGTCCAGGTGGTAAGCGGGGAAACCTGCCTCAGCCGCCATACCAAACGCGGTGCCGAGCAGCGTTCCCAGCGCCAGCATCGGGGCAAAAATCCCGCCGGGCGCGCCGGAGGAGAAGCACAGTACCGTCGTAATGACCCTGGAGAAAAACATAAACAGCAGCAAACCCACGCTGAAATTCCCGGCTGCGGCAATGGGAATCAGCCCGAAACCGCCGCCCGCGGCATTCGGTTCGATAAAGCCGAGCACGCCACAAATGCCGCCCAGCAGGCCGCCCATCAGCACCCATTTCGTGGTATTGCCGCCGTGAACGCGCTGGAACATATCCTGAGCGCGTAAGATAAAGGTGTTAAACAGCGGGCCCACCACACCAAAAATCATGCCGAGGATCAGGTACAGCCACAGGGTGTTAACCGGTGCGTTGGTCAGTTTACCGACTTCAATCACCGCCCCTTCGCCATTAAAGATGCGAAAGACGATGCTCGACATAATGACGCCGGTGAACACCGCTTTAATGGAGATCAGGTTGTAGCGGAACTGCGCGCGCATCTCTTCGATGATGAACAAAATACCGGCCAGCGGCGCGTTAAACGCCGCAGAAAGCCCCGCCGCTGCACCGGTGGCCAGCAGCGTATGGCGCGCCTCGGCGCTGCGCATGCGGAACAGATCGCCCACCATGCGGCCGACGTTCCCCCCAAGCTGCACCGTTGGCCCTTCCCGGCCGAGCACCATCCCTGCGCCCAGCGTCCCCATGCCGCCAATAAACTTAACCGGGATCACCCGCCACCAGCGCACCGGGCGCAGCTCCTCCAGCGCGCCTTCAATTTCCGGGATGCCAGACCCGCCCGCCTCCGGGGCAAATTTACGCACCAGAAAATACCCCACCATGGCAAACAGCGCAGACAGGCCGAATGCCGCTACCCAGACCAGCCATTCGCGATCGGCAAAACCGGCTACGGTACCGACTCGCCAGTTGAGTACGGCATTAACCGCTTTTTCAAACGCCACGCCAACCAGCCCTGCAAGGGTACCCACCACGGCAGCGGCCAGCAGGATCGCCAGCGGCGTTTTATCGCGATTGAGCAGCCGCCGAATGCTGATTCGGTGCTGGGCGCGCGTAAACTGTTGTTCTTCGAAAGACGGGGAATCTGATTTCATGTCCTGTTCTTATTCGTCATACAAAAAGCCGCGAAGATTTTACCAGAGACCTTCCCTGCGACGCCTGAAAAATACTTAACAAATCTTAAAGCATTAACAGGCTAAAAATTTCATAACCTTCTGCGGATCACTTAGAATAGTGTGCTTAATCATTTTATACGAACCAGGAACGACGCCATGAGCAAGTCTGAAAACCTCTACAGTGCAGCCCGCGAGCTAATCCCCGGTGGCGTGAACTCGCCAGTACGCGCCTTTACCGGCGTGGGCGGCACGCCGCTGTTTATTGAACGTGCTGACGGCGCGTATCTGTATGATGTCGATGGCAAAGCCTATATCGATTACGTCGGTTCCTGGGGGCCGATGGTTCTCGGACATAACCATCCTGCCATTCGTAACGCGGTCATCGAAGCCGCGCAGCGCGGCCTGAGCTTCGGTGCGCCGACCGAGATGGAAGTGAAAATGGCGGAGCTGGTTACCGAACTGGTGCCGACCATGGACATGGTGCGTATGGTGAACTCCGGTACCGAAGCCACCATGAGTGCCATCCGTCTGGCGCGCGGCTTTACCGGTCGCGACAAAATCATCAAATTCGAAGGCTGCTACCACGGCCATGCGGACTGCCTGCTGGTGAAAGCGGGCTCCGGCGCGCTGACCCTCGGCCAGCCAAACTCGCCTGGCGTACCTGCTGATTTCGCGAAGCACACCCTGACCTGCACCTACAACGATCTGAACACCGTTCGCGCGGCGTTCGAGCAGTATCCGCAGGAGATCGCCTGCATTATCGTTGAACCGGTTGCGGGCAACATGAACTGCATCCCTCCGCAGCCTGACTTCCTGCCGGGCCTGCGCGCGCTGTGCGATGAGTTCGGCGCGCTGCTGATCATCGATGAAGTGATGACCGGCTTCCGCGTGGCACTGGCGGGCGCCCAGTCTTATTATGAAGTTGAGCCGGACCTGACCTGCCTCGGCAAAATCATCGGCGGCGGCATGCCGGTCGGTGCTTTCGGCGGTCGTAAGGACGTGATGGAAGCCCTGGCGCCAACCGGCCCGGTTTACCAGGCGGGCACGCTATCCGGTAACCCAATTGCCATGGCTGCAGGCTTCGCCTGTCTGACCGAAGTGGCGCAGCCGGGTATTCATGAAACCCTGACGGACCGTACCACGCAGCTGGCAAACGGTCTGCTGGAAGCCGCAGAAGAAGCGGGAATTCCGCTGGTTGTTAACCACGTGGGCGGCATGTTCGGGATTTTCTTCACCGATGCGAAAACCGTGACCCGCTATCAGGACGTTGTGAAGTGCGACGTTGAACGCTTCAAGCGCTTCTTCCACCTGATGCTGGAAGAAGGCGTGTACCTGGCACCGTCCGCGTTCGAAGCGGGCTTTATGTCCGTGGCGCACAGCGAAGAAGATATCAATAACACCATCGACGCGGCGCGTAAGGTGTTTGCGAAGCTTTAAGATGTGCGGCTTGATGCCCTCACCCCAACCCTCTCCCACAGGGAGAGGGAGCAAACACTAAAACGGCAATCTAAAGATTGCCGTTTGCTTTTATTACCGACTCTGCTTTCTCAACAGATAGATAAAGTAAGGCGCACCGATAAAGGTCGACAGCAGGCCCGCCGGGATCTGATACGGGAACAGCACCATCCTTCCACACCAGTCGGCAAACACCAGAATGACCCCGCCCGTCAGGGCCGACATCACAATATGTGGCATCGTCCGTCGGAAACCCATCATTCTGGCGATATGCGGCGCCATCAACCCTACAAAGCTTAGTGGACCGATGGTCATGGTGGCGGTTGCCGTCAGACACGCCGCCAGCAGAAGAAGCGCGACGCGCGTTGGCGTCAGCGCTAAGCCAACCGCACGCGCGGTTTCGCCCCCCAGCGGCAGAATGGTCATCCAGCGACGGCACAGCGGTACCATCGCCAGCAGCACGATCATAACGCTTCCTGACCAGGCAACCTGGCTGGCGGTGGCGTTGTACGTTGAGCCGGAAATCCAGGTCAGGATCTTCGCCATGCGCGGATCGCCGCTCGCCTGCAGCATCATCAGCAACATAGTAAAGGCGGTGCTGAGCGCCATACCGGCCAGCAGCATGCGGTGCGGAGAAAATCCGCCGCGGCCAGAGGCAACCAGAATAATCATCAACGTGGCCGCCGCACCGATACTCCCGGCAGGCATCAGCCAGCCAAAAGCATTGCCCGGCACCAGGAAGAGCATCAGCACCACGCCAAAGGCTGCGCCGGAGCTGATCCCCAGCACTTCAGGGCTTGCCATCGGGTTACCGGTCAGACGCTGAATAATACAGCCCGCCACCGCCAACATCACCCCGGCAATCAGCGCGGAGAGAATACGCGGCCAGCGCCACTGCAGCAGTTCGTTGAGTAAGTCACCCGTTGCCCAGTGCCAGCCTGCGGCATCGCGCCCAAACGCGAGGGCGGCAAACGAGGCGATAAGCAACACCGCCAGACCGGCAAGGCTGAACCACAGCACCGACTGACGTTCAGCGTAGACCTTATCGCCCGCGTCCATCGCTGGGGCGCTGATGCTGCGCAGACGCGGGAGCAGCCACAGCAGCAGCGGCGCCCCAATAAGCGCCGTTGCCGACCCGGTAGACACTTCCATCCAGACGCGCGCCAGCCAGATAATGATCTGATCGGAAAGCCAGAGGATCAACGCCCCGATCAGCGGCGCCAGCAGCAGACGTGCCAGAAGGCGACGCGCCCCGAGCATTTTCGCCAGCAGCGGCGCAAAGAGGCCGATAAACCCGATGATGCCAACCGCGTTAACCAGCAGAGCGCTCAGCACAATCGCCAGCGTGAGCGCCGCCAGACGAGCCAGCGACAGCGCCAGCCCCAGGTTGCGCGCCACGCCATCATCCAGCCCCATCAGCGTCAGCGGGCGCAGCAGCAGCAGCGTGAGCACCACGCCGCCAAACAATTGTGGCCACAGGCGCTGGACGATACTCCAGTCGGTCTGGGTGAGCGTGCCGGTGCTCCACATAAACATGCTTTGCAGCTGGTCGTGGTGAAACAGCACCAGCAGCTGGTTGATCGCGCCGCAGTAGAGGCTGACGACCAGCCCGGCGAGGATCAGCGTGACCGGCGAGAGACGTTTTCCCCAGGCCACGCCAAAGACCAGCGCGCCCACGACGCAGGCACCTGCCAGCGCGGCAAACTGCGTGGTTAATGCCCCCGGCAGGGTCCAGAGGGTGGTGATAGTGATCCCCAGCTGTGCACCCGTCGCCACGCCCAGCGTGGTTGGCTCCGCCAGCGGGTTACGCAGCACCTGCTGGAACAGCACGCCCACCAGCCCCAGCCCCGCCCCGACCAGCAGGGAGATGCTAAGACGCGGCAGCAGGCTGTAGTGAAACAACATCTGCTGAATATTGTCGATATCCGGGGCGGCAAACGCGGCCGCCCACTGCTCGCGCGGCAGTGCCGTGGAGAGGTTGAACCCGGTTAGCGCCAGCGCCGCCAGAAAAATCAGCCCCAGCAGCAGCGCCGGGAAACGGGCAATACGCGTACTCATGCTTTGCCCCCCATCACGTTGTCCAGCACGCGGGCAAAGTGCATTGCCGACAGCGTCGCGCCGTAAAACCATACCGCAGGGGCGCGCAGGAAGCGCTGCTCGCGCACGAACGGCATCGCCTGCCAGAGCGGGGTCGCCATCAGGGTTTGCATTTCACGCTCGTTGCCGTGGTCAAAGCACAGCACGTCGACGTCGCGAAACGCCGCCAGGCGGTCGATGCCCACGGCGGTGCTTCCCCAGAACGTCATCTCGCCTTCCCAGGCGTTGCGAATGCCGAAGTTGTCGAGCACTTCCTGGAACAGGCAGTTCTTTCCAAAGACCAGCATATGGCGGGCATCGAGCAGCGTCACCATCAGCAAAGGCCGATCGCCACGGCGGGCAAAACGCGGCTTAAGAGACTCAATCAGCGCGTCAAACTCATCGAGATGCTGTTTTGCTTCCGCTTCCCGGTTGAGGAACTGGGCCATCTCGTGGATAGAATTTTTTGCCATGGACAGCGGCTTTTTACCGTCGCTAAAGGAAAAGCCTCGTCCCGGCGCAATCTTCGCCATGATCTCTTCCGACGGGCCATACCCCGCAGACCAGAATAAATAAGACGGTTTCATCTGCGTGAGAAGCTCAAGGTTTGGCTCCGTGCGCAGACCGATGTCGATGACCGAGTCCGGCAGTTTTGGCTCATTCACCCACAGGGTGTAGTTGGGAATGTCGGCCACGCCGTAGGGCGTGATACCCAGGGCCATCATCAGCTCGACGGGTAACCACTCCAGCGCCACGATGCGGTGCGGATCGATAGCGGCGGCGCGGGCCGGGGCCATCTTCAACAGCAGCGGCGAGAGCGCCATGGCCGTCAGCAGGCGACGGCGGCTAATGTATGTTGAATCCAGCATCAGTAGACAAAGCTCACCGGTGCAGCCCCGGCCGGGTGAGGCAGAATACCCATCGGAATACCATAAATCTGTTCCAGCGTTTCGCTGCGCATCAGCTCAGATGGCGTGCCCTGAGCGATCATTTCACCGCCGCGCAGCGCGACGAGGTAGTCACAGTAGCGCGCCGCCATGTTGATATCGTGCAGGACAGCGATCACCGTCAGGCCGCGCTGCTGGCTTAAGCGATGCACCAGCGCCAGCACGTCGACCTGATGGGCGATATCCAGCGCCGAGGTCGGTTCATCCAGCAGCAGGCAGCGGCTGTCCTGCGCCACCAGCATCGCAATCCACGCCCGCTGACGTTCACCGCCGGACAGACTATCCACCAGGCGATGCGCCAGCGGTTTTAGCCCTACCAGCGCAATCGCCTCTTCTACTTTCTCCCGGTCGGCGACGCCGAAGCGGCCAAGCGCCCCGTGCCACGGATAGCGGCCAATCGCTACCAGCTCACGCACCGTCATCCCTTCCGCCTGCGGCAGCTGCTGCGGCAAGTAGGCCACCTTGCGGGCAAAGGCTTTACTGCTCCAGCCCTCCAGCGGCCGATCGTCCAGCAGAATATCCCCTTCAGAAGGTGGCTGGTGGCGTCCCAGCATCTTGAGCAGCGTGGATTTACCGGAACCGTTGTGGCCAATTAGGCCCGTCACTTTACCGGCAGGAAACGTCAGAGAGAGCGGATGCAGCAGGGTGCGCCCGGGTACGCGAAAGGAGAGATTATTGAGCGTAAAGGTGGTGTCGGATTGCGTTTTATTATCCTGCATGTCAGCCAACTTAAATAAAAAGGGCACGGCGAACCGTGCCCATAAAGAGGTTAGAAGCGGAAGGTCGCGGTGGCGACAACCTGGCGTTCAGCACCCCAGAAGCAACCGTAGGTGTTGAAGCAGCTGGCAACGTACTCACGATCGAACAGGTTGTTCACGTGAAGCGCGACGTTTGATCCGGCCATGCCTACACGCGCCAGATCGTATCTGACCAGTGCATCAACCAGTGTATAGCTTCCAACAGTGAAGCTATTCGCCGGGTCACCTTTGCTGGAGCCGGTATAACGCACACCGGTACCCAGCGTCAGGCCAGACAGTGGGCCGTCAAACATCGTGTAATCACCCCACAGGGATGCCATATGTTTTGGTACCTGCGCCGGCGTGTTGCCTTTGTAGTTGGTGTCGGTGGTGTACTCAGCATCGGTATAGGTATAAGAACCGACAACGTTCACGCTGGCAGAGAGCGCCGCTTTCGCTTCCAGCTCTACGCCACGGGCACGGATCTCACCACCCTCAACGGAGAAGGGTGAGCCCGCCGGGTCAGCCATCAGGTTGTTGGTTTTGGTCAGCTGATACACTGCACCGGTGATCACGATCGGACGATCGTTAGGCACGTATTTCACGCCCGCTTCGTACTGTTTGCCTTTAGACGGTGAGAATGGTTTACCTTGAGCGTCGGTCAGGGAAGCCGGTTCAAAGGATTCGCTGTAGCTGAAATAAGGAGTTACCCCGTTGTCGAACAGGTAGTTAACGCCGCCACGCCAGGTGAACTGAGTATCATCACGCTTGGCGGTGGTATTTAATACGCGGTTGTAGGACTCCTGATCGGCCCAATCGTAACGGCCGCCCAGTGTCACCAGCACTTTATCCCATTCGATCTGATCCTGAGCGTAAACGCCGGTCTGCTTCTGCTTGTTCAGCACCTGGTAAGCACCAGACGGTCCAGGGTGTGAACCGAAATCGAAATCGCCACGATCGAGATCGTAAATATCGGATGGCGCAACGGAGCCGGCGTAGCCGAACCAGGAGTTAATGTCATTACGCATGCGCATGAAATCAACGCCTGTCAGCAGGGTATGGTCGAGAGCCCCCGTCGCGAACTTGCTCTGAAGCTGCGTATCAACGGTGAAGTTTTGCAGCTTCTCGTCATCGATCACATACTGGCGAGTCAGCGTATGCCCCCATTGTGACTGAGGAATGCTCGCGCAAGGGCTGGATGCCGGATTACTCGAATAGAGCGGATCGGAACACATGCCGTAGCCGTAAACGCTGTTTTGCGAGGTTTTGTTCTGGGCAAAGCGCAGATTCTGACGTACGGTGAAAGTATCGTTGAATTCATGGTCGAAGCTGTATCCCACCATTTTCTGGTTACGGGAATAGGTGTTGTTCTTTGCGCCTTCATTGAAGTTAGTCGGCAGACGATCGCCGTTTGGCAGCGGGTCAACCGTCCCCTCTTTTGGCAGCCAGCCGTAGTAGCCCGTTTCAGGCTCGTTCTGGAAGTAGGAGAGGAACGTGAAGGTGGTTTTATCATCCGGACGCCAGGAGAAGGATGGCGCGATGGCATAACGCTGCTCGCCCTTATCTTCCTGCTGCGAATTGTTCGAGCGTGCAACGCCCGTCAGACGGTATGAATAGACGCCGTCATCGTCGATCGCATCGCTAAAGTCAAAGCCGGTCTGGAACAGGCTGTCCGTACCCACTTTAAACTGGATCTCTTTCAACGGCTCGGTTGTTGGGCGCTTACTTACCATGTTCAGCAGGCCGCCCGGGCTGCTTTTACCGTACAGAACGGAAACCGGACCGCGCATGATTTCAGCGCGCTCCAGCATATACGGGTCAATCACCGCGTCGTTGTAGAAGTTGCCCTGCAGCTTCATGCCGTCGAGGTAGTTATTCTGGCTCTGGCCGTCGGCGGCGAAACCGCGAATAACCAGGTAGTCGTAAGTATTGGAAGCACCACGGGTGCCTACTGCAACGCCCGGGGTATAGCTCAGAGCTTCTTTAACGGAACGTGGCTGATGCAGCGCCATCTCTTCGGCAGTTACCACAGAAATAGACTGTGGAACCTTTTGAATTGGGGTGTCTGTTTTGGTACCGGTCGCAGATTGGCGAGCGGCGATAGTCGCAGCAGGTCCCCAGGCACTTTCCTGTGCAGCAGGTGCAGCGGTAACGGTAATAGTATCTTCTTTTTTCGGGGTTTCGGCAGCGTTAGCAAATGCAGACATGCCGGCAACCGCTATGGCTACGACAACCGCGACTTTACGCAGCGACGTGTTAATTGGCTGAGCAGTATTGGAAAGCGCCATGTTTATCTCTGATGGAAAAGTGAATGATAACGTAAACGAGAATTATTATTATGACCGCAGAATAATATGCGAAACGCTGGTTGCATAGCAAGCAGTAAGCGGCCCTACAAGATTTAAGGGTTTAAGAATTAACCAGATGAAAAGAGAGGGTTAATGAGGTTAGCGAAATGATCGCTTAAGCCCGCCGAAACGGGCAGAGAGAATTAACGGTAAAACACCTCGAACGTGGCGACGGAGTCGACTTTGCCCGCTTTAACCTCTCCCGTTTTGACGTAGCGCGCCTTGAGGGGAATTTCGACAGGAACCTTGTCCTGCGTGCTGGTTATCGCCGTGTAGTTCCGATCAAACTGCAGCACGGTATTATTCTGGTCGAGGATCTGAATGCCAACGCCCTCGGCGGCAGAGTCTCCGCTAGCGATGCCCAAAATATTGCCGTTCGTTACGCCCGTCGAGCCCGCGCTCGTGAACTGATAATCAACCTTCGTCCCTGCCGCGCAGTCGGTGATTTCAATCTTAAAGCTACCGTCAGTGAGTACGTCGGAATATTGGCCGGTAAAATCCTGCGTATTGACCGTTCTTAGCGGCACATAGATGTTCCGGTCGACCAGATTACAGGTATTGGTCGTAATGTGGACGCTGGCAGGAGAAAAGCGCATTTCACCGATCGCCGCGTTGCCCAGGATATCCATTGACGTTAATCGCGACGTATCCAAATCCCCCTCCTGGATATCGCCCGTCACGACCAGCTGTGCAGCGGCGCGAAACGTCGATGTGCTCTGCGAATAACCATGTATCGAACCCAGATAGTGGATAGGCCGGACAATATCCTCTTCATTGTAACCGGGAAAGCGTTCGCTCGACGCAGCCGCGCGGATGCCAATACCCGGCACATTAGTCTGATAAACCCCGGGCATGACATCTTCTCGTGCATCGGTATCCGTGAGGTACAGATACCCTCGCCGTACTTGCGCATCACCGCTACAGTCCACCGTCACCGCTTTACTCTCAACGCTGGCGTCATAAATGACGGTGCCGACGGGCGTGTCGGGCGCAACAACGATCACCGGAGGAAGTTGAAACGTCACCACGGCATCCACATCAGAACTGCCGTTAAAGGTGCAGTCTGCTCTGGCTGTATGGAAAAAGGCCCCCGTCAGCACGAGCAGAACGGGTAAAAGAAAAGTGTTGACCGAACGACATAGATGCATGAAATACCTCTGTTAATAGCAGTTGACCGTGGCTTTCACGATCCCTGTCGGGCTCTGCGTGGAAATGTCCAGCGTCCCCTGGCACTGCCGATCGCGCTCTTCTCCCCACTGCACGCTAAACGTTGTTTTGCCGGACAGCCCGGTGAGGTAAACCTCGCCGTCATCCCCGACGATGGCCGTGGTGTTATCCAGCGCCACCACGGCACCAAACGGCACGGGCTTACCCGCGTAACGCAGCGTCACCAGCGCGCGTCGTCCAACGCGCGCATCGAAGGTTGCGCTCAGCGCAGCGCCTTTTGTCGGCACGAGATCCAGCGTTGCCGCGTCGATATCAATATCTTCCCGATCCTGGGTATTGACCGTGACGATGTTGTGCCGATAGGCGCTCAGGGAGGGAACAATGGCGTTACCAAAACGGTCCGTAGAGATGCCGCGTCCGTTTTGCACTTTGACGTTATCGCCATCCTTAATGTGCACAATGGCGAATGCGTCGCGGACGGGTTGTCCCAGCGTTACACCATGCTCGTGGGCAACGATTGAGCCCTGCGCGTTGTAGTTCCATTGTCGATTGTCGCCACCATAGCTGTAGCCCATTCCCACCTCACCGGAAGATCCGCGATAACGTCCTGACAGGCTGCCGCCGTAGCCCGTATCCTGGTTGGCATAGGTCTGCTGGAGGTTATAGCTCAGCTTATTGTCCTCAAGCGCGGTACCGCCGAGCCCGACCTGGTGCGAGACAAACCCGCCGCTGGCGGTGTTGGCGCTGTAGGTTGCCCATGAATCAGGCAGCCACGTTGATAACGGAATGTTGACCGTCAACGCCATTTGCCGGTCGGTATCAGCGTCCGGCGTGCGAGTCAGGTTGTAGCTTATCGACCAGGTGATATTGCGCCAGCTGGAGCTCAACCCCGCGGTGACGCTACGCTCATGACCGTCCATATCCCAGTAATCCTGCTGATACCCGTTGAGATAGGCCGAGCCCCAGTCAGAAACCCGCTGGGAAAGGTTGAGCTGCATGCGGCTACGGCGGTTATTAGTTCTGCGGTAGGTATAAATGCCGTCATCGATTTCGCTGTCACGCTGATCGATAGCTTCCTGAAAGGTATAGAACCCCGATGTGGAGTAGCGATAGCTGGCAAGCGTGATGGTGGTATCCGTGTCGGGAATATCTTTTGAATACTGCGCCCGCCAGGATAAACCGCTGGCATCGTCGCGCCCGTCATCAAACGCGGTACGAGCGGCCGTGAGGTCGACAGAGGCGGAGCCGAAATGCCCCAGATCGGCACCGAGCCCCAGCAGCAGCGCGTGATACAGTGATGAACCCAGCGCGCCGGTATACGCCGTGACGCCGTAAGGCAGACCATAGATGGCTGTGCCTTGCGCAAAGGTGGGTTCGTCTTCACCTTCATTACCGCGATAGCGCCCTGCGGCCAGCGAATACTTAAAGTCGCCTTCCCGCTGTAACACCGGCACCGACGCGCTGGCCTGGATGAAGCTATGCTCGCTGCCGTCCGCCTCTTCGACGGTCACTTCCAGATCGGCTCCGGATGTTACCTGGCTTAAATCGCGGATCTCGAACGGCCCCGGTGAGACGTTTGTCTGATAGATGGTGTAGCCGTTTTGCTTGATAGTGACTTTCGCATCGCTATTGGCAATACCGCGCACGACGGGGGCAAAGCCCTGCTGACTAACAGGCAGCATAGAAGTATCCGTTTCCAGCTTCACGCCGGTCATCTGGACGCTGTCAAAAAGTTCACCATTGGTATATGTCTGACCAATCTCAAGCTGGCTTTTCAGCGTTTTGATGTCGCGTTGTAACGTGCTGGCAATGCCCTCCCAGCCAGAAGCGTCGCTCCAGGTGCTGTTATTCCGCAGCCGCCACGCCCCAAGGTTAATCCCCGACTCCAGGCCAAGCCAGGTCGAAGAGGTTTTGCCCGAACTGTAGTGCTGCTGAGAACCGCTGAGTTGATAGCTTGTCCAGGCGGCAGGCGCGCCGTCATCCCAGAATTTTGGATGTATCGCGCCAGCGGCAGCATGGTCGCGGTACGCCTGCGGGATGACCAGCTTCAGGGTCTGGTCATCCTGATTGTATTCGTAACGGGCATTTTCAATGAAATGGGAGATATCGCGGACGTAAGCGCCGTCATCCAGATCTTTTAAGTCCGGGATCGTGTCGACTTTCACGCCGTAATCGCGCAGATCCGCTTTCGTCAGCTCCGGCAGCAGGCGCTGTTTATCGTCAGACAGCACGAAAGCGATGGGACGTTTATCCACAACGTTCCGATCCCACATAACAGTCGTAAGGTAGCTTCCGGCAAGTAGCCCGTTATCGTTAATGAAGTTTTTTAATGTAAAGGTATTTTCGAGGGGCGTATCCAGCTCAAGGATCCGCAGGTTAAATTCGTCATCAGCACAGGCAGGCTGGATCGCGGCGAGCAGCGTCAGCGCGATCCCGTACAGTACCTGTTTGTGAAGCAGAGGTGACGACATAAAATACCAACATGATGATTTAAAGAGCCTGCTTGCGCTGTGGGGTTTGCCCACCGAAATCATTGATTGCCGTCCAGGTCACCGCGCCCTTTGCTGAATTCGGTAACGCGAAACGCTGCTCGCTGAACGGAGCCACCATCATTGAAATGGCGCCTGGCGTGGTTTTGGTCTCTTTCACCGGAACACTTTTCCCACCAACGGCAAGCTCGCCAAACGAGACGTAAAACGGGGTCGGGTTGTTTGCAATTAGCGTGTCGCCCTGACGCTGGAATGTGATTTTTGCGTAGGCTTCCAGGGCATCGCTTTCCTTCAGCTGAGCCGGACGCCAGAAAAGCTTCAGGCGCGTTTTCATCGCAAATTGCAGCGTGTTTTTCTCTTTCAGCTCCGGCGAGAGTGCCGATACGGATTTAACGTTTGCCAGAAACAGAGATTCCCGGTCTGCGGGCAGGCTTTTTTTATCGCCGGTAAAAATAACGTGCAAAAGGGTTTGACGATTTTCCTGCAATTTGTAAACAGGGGGAGTAATAATAAACGGCGCTTTCGCATCATTGGGGTAACTGACCCAGCTTTGCACCAGATAACGTGTATGCGGATCTTTATTTTTAAGTGCTATCTGAACTTCTGATTTATTCGATGGATAAATAATTCGCGTACCACCGAGAACAACACTTGCCTGTACTGAACAGCAGGAAATAATTAAACAACCACATAACAATTTAAATAAAGTCTTCATACAATGTTCCAAAAAGGCAGCCGTTCAGGCTGCCCGTCATTGCTTAGCGATAGACAACCTCGAATGTTGCAGAGGAGGAGTAATGGCCCGCGGTTGGCGCGGTATCACCCACCTGAATCACTTTCGCGGTGTAGTTAAAGACAGAAGCCGTTGCCCCGGTCGCGTCGTTATTCACATCCGTACCCGCATCCGGTACTGAGCCATCGAAAACCACATCGCCTTTCGCGCCGTTCTCATTGCTGACGATGATCCCTACGTTGGTGGCATTACCTGCGCCACTAAGATCGTTCTGGAGGCGCTTATAGGCTGCATCTGTGGTCGTGCCACTGAACTTGAGGTTCAGTTTAGCGACCAGCGGGTCACATTTTTTCACTTCAATCTTAAAGGCTTTTGAGGTGCCAACCGTACCGTCAGCGCCAAAATCCGAAGGATAGGTATCTGCGAAAGTGACGGTGGAAGCGTTAGTCCCTGTGCCATCAACGTTAATTTCACAGGTATCGGCAACAATTTTTCCGGCGAAGTTCACCGTACCGGAATCGTTTGATGCAAATACAGGCAGAGACAGCGCGGCCATAACGCTTCCGGCTAAAAATGTAGCGACAATTTTTTTGTGCATGAAAAATATCCTTATATTTGACAATTGTGGCATCCATTCGCACTACAAATATTTTGAGTCGAAATGTTATCCAGCATGTTACACATGACTGACTAAATAGGAATATCCTTTGAGCCAGTGAATTTCTTATGGCGATTACATCAGATTATTCTTCATTGTGTCCAGAGAGGATAAAGTTACGCAACATGTAGAAGATTTCAAATGCATGTTTTAGATGAAAAAAATGAGAACTTAAAAATTCTAAATTTGATATTTAATTTTTTTAAAAATTGCAGAATGTAAAAAACAAAAAAGCCGCTTTATATTAAAGCGGCTTTTTATTCAGGGAATTAATTAATTCCCACCAAACATATCCTTGATCCAGCCGGCCACGCCATCACTGTCTTTATTCTCGTTCTGCTGCTGGGCCGGTTGTTGCTGCGGCTGCTGCGGCTGAGAAGATTGATCGAACGGGTTGCCCGTTGGCTGTTCAGGCTGGCTCTGCTGGCACAGTGAGTCCGGGTTGGTCGTCCAGACCGGGAGGGTTCGCATCCCGCCGCCGCAGATAAAGTTCCCGGAACCATCCACGCCCATATCGACGATATCTTCCGGCGCGACCAGGTTCAGCGGCACAGGTGACTGGTTCGCCAGGTAGCGCTGGTAAATCGACATCGCCCCGCTCGCCCCGTAAAGTTTGGTCGGCTGGTTGTTGTCACGGCCTACCCAGGTGATCACCACTTCACGGCCATCAATACCGGCAAACCAGGTATCGACGTTGTTGTTGGTGGTCCCGGTTTTACCCGCCAGATGCAGACCAGGATACTTCGCCCCCAGCTGACGACCGGTACCGCGCTGCACAACCTGCTGCATCGTCCACAGTGTCATGTAGGCCGCCTGCGCAGGAACGGCACGTTCAGCCTGCGGGAAGCTCTGATACAGCACGGAGCCATCTTCGGCAATCACCGAACGCAGGGCAGAGAGCGGTGCGCGGTTACCCCCGCTGGCAATGGTCTGGAACGCCTGCGCCACTTCGATCGGCGTCAGGTTAAGCGCCCCCAGAATCATCGCCGGAACAGGGTGCAGTTGATCTTTCGGTACGCCCAGCTTCTGCCAGGTATCGACAATGGCCGGCAGGCCCAGCGCCATACCGAGGTTAACCGTAGGTACGTTCATGGAGCGGGTTAACGCATCCACCAGCATCACCTGGCCGCTGAACTGTTTATCATCGTTCTGCGGTGACCAGACCTGGCCGTTAGGCTGACGCAGGGAGATTGGCGCATCGGCGATCCAGGTGTTCAGGCGATACAAATTCGGCTGGCTCAGCGCGGTGAGATAGGTCGCCGGTTTAGCCAGAGAGCCAATCGAACGACGCGCCTGCATCGCGCGGTTGTAGCCCGCATACTGCGGCTCTGCGCCGCCCACCATCGCGCGCACTTCGCCGGTGTTACGGTCAACCACCACCATCGCGGTTTCCAGATCGCTCAGCTTGCGCTGTTTCTTCAGCGCCGGAATGCCTTCAACAGCCGCTTTTTCTGCCGCGTCCTGGGCTACCGAGTCAAAGGTTGTGAAGATCTTCACGCCGGAGAGATCTTTGACCTTATCACCGAGCTTGCTTTGCAGCTCCTGGCGCACCATCTGCATGAAAGCAGGCTGCGGAGAGATCACCCCACCGCGCGGCTGCACGCCCAGCGGACGTGCGCTAAGCATGTCGTATAATTCCTGGTCAATCACCTGCTGCTGTTGCAGCAGACGCAGTACCAGGTTACGACGCTCCAGCGCCAGTTTCGGGTTGCGCCACGGGTTATAAATGGACGCCCCTTTCACCATGCCCACCAGCAGCGCCTGCTGGTCAAGGCTGAGCTCTTCTACCGGACGGCCAAAGTAGTACAGGCTCGCCAGCGGGAAGCCGCGGATCTCGTTATCGCCGCTCTGGCCGAGGTACACCTCGTTCATGTACAGCTCAAGGATACGATCCTTGCTGTAGCGCGCATCCATCAGCACGGCCATGTACGCTTCGTTGGCTTTACGCCAGTAAGAACGCTCGCTGGAGAGGAACAGGTTCTTCACCAGCTGCTGGGTAAGCGTACTCGCTCCCTGCACGGTACGGCCCGCAGTCAGGTTCGCCAGCACCGCACGGCCGATGGAGTAGAGACTGATACCGTCGTGCTCGTAGAAATGGCGGTCTTCGGTTGCCAGCAGGGTATCCACCAGCAGATCCGGGAAGCCGTTACGCGCCACGAACAGGCGCTGTTCGCCATTGGCGGACGAGAGCATGGTGATCAGACGCGGATCAAGACGGAAGAAACCGAACTGGCGGTTATTGTCCATGTTCTCAATGGTTTCCAGCCGATCGCCGTCAAAAGTCAGACGCGCGCGCACCTGCCCCTCTTTGCTGTCCGGGAAGTCGAACGGGCGGCGGATCATCTCAATGCTCTTCGCCTGGACGGTAAATTCGCCCGGGCGGGTCATTTTCGTGACCTGACGATACTGCGTAGCTTGCAGCAGTTTCACCATCTCGTTCTTGCTGATGGACATGTCCGGCTCAAGGTTCACCATGCGACCATACACTGCCGCCGGCAATTGCCAGACTTTCCCGTCGATACGGCTGCGAATCTTCTGATCCAGATAAACACCGTAAATCGCGATCAGCACAACAAAAACAATGAACAGCTTCAGCAGCAGCCAGAACCAGCCGCGCTTCCCACGAGGCTTACGCCCTTTGCCTTTTCCTTTACGCGGCATGGGTTCTTCATCCTCATAATCGTCTTCATAGTCATCGTCATACTCCTCATCTCTGAGGCGACGACGGCTTACCTTTTCTTTCGCCGGACGCGCGGGTTTTCCCTTACGTCCTATTGGCTCGCGGTCATTCCCCGCCATGCTTTTTCTCCGCAACTTTCAGGCGCAAAGGCCAGATTTTCTTTTCTTTCACAGGCCTGTGAAAGAAGAAATCTCTCAAAATTGGTTTTCTCCCTCTCTCCGTGGGAGAGGGCCGGGGTGAGGGCATCAGGCCGCACTTTCCCCACTACGAATATTTCTTCGTCCGCCGCGTCGGCGCCGTATTCGCCGGATCGTCCGGCCATACGTGTTTGGGGTAGCGCCCTTTCATCTCTTTCTGCACTTCACGGTAGCTTCCCGCCCAGAACGCTCCCAGATCGCGGGTGATCTGCAACGGACGATGCGCAGGCGAGAGCAGCTCAAGCACCAACGGCACCCGCCCTTCCGCAATAGACGGCGTGGTTGCCTCACCAAACATCTCCTGCATCCGAACCGCCAGCGCCGGAGGATTATCCTCATGATAACGAATGGCAAGCCGGCTCCCGGTGGGCACAGTGTAATGCCCAGGAAGCTCACTATCCAGACGTTGACGTAATGACCAGTCCAGTAAATTCTGTAACGCGGTCTTAACATCAAGCGCCTTAAGGGCGCGCAGAGAGTGCACGCCGCTCATTTGCGGCAGCAGCCACTGCTCAAGCGTCGCGAGCAGCGTCTCATCATCCACCGCGGGCCAGCCGTATTCCGGTAGCCACTTCGCGGCGCAGTGCAGACGAATGCGATACTGTTCAGCTTCCGGCGTCCAGTTCAGAACGTTAAGGCCCTTTTCCCGAATGCCGTTCAGCATTGCCTGGTGTAACTCTTCTTCCGACGGCTTCGCCAGCGGTTTCGTCCCGAGGATCAGTTTGCCAATCTGACTACGCCGAAACGCCTTTAGCGTCCCCTGAGCGTCATCCCATTCCACGATGTCCGATTGCTGGAGCAGCTGCGGGCAGGTACGCGTCAGGGCGTCAATATCGACGGCAACCGCCTGCAGGATGCGCGCGTCCGGGGAGTGGCTGCCCTGGAGCAAGAGCGGCGCGATCAGCCATTCATGTCGCGTCAGGGCATCATCGCTGTCCAGCATCGCCCCCATGCCGTTTGCCAGCTGGTAGCGTCCATCCAGCCCGCGGCGGCGCGCAATCCTGTCCGGGAAGGCCAGCGCCAGAAGGGAGGCAATCTTATCGCCGTCAGGTGAACCGCCCCGGCAGTTCAGGCGTTTGCACAGCTGCTGCGCCCGCTGCTGCCAGTTTCCCTGATTGCGCGAAAACGCCTGCCCCAGATCGCTGCTGCCTCCGCGCGGCGGCTCCTCAAGAATAGCCGCCAGTTTCGCCGCTGTGGCAATTTCATCTTCGCCCTGCGCGGCCACCAGCATCGCCGCCAGACGCGGATCGTTGCCCAGCGCCGCCATTTTCTGACCGCGCGCCGTCAGACGTTCACCTTCCAGCGCGCCAAGCTGGGTGAGCAGGCTGCGCGCGGCGGCGAGATTCACGACAGGCGGTGGATTAAGCCAGGTGAGCTGTTCAGGATCCGGGCAGCCCCAAAGCAGGAGATCCATCACCAGCCCGGAGAGATCGCTTTGTAAAATCTCCGGCGTGCTTTGCTGTGCCGCGCGTTCAGCCTGCTCCGCGCTGGTCAAATGCAGGCAAATACCCGGCTCAAGACGCCCCGCACGGCCCGCGCGCTGCACCATTGACGCCTGACTGATGCGTTGTGTCAGCAGTTTAGTCAGCCCGGTGCGCGGATCAAAGCTCGCCACCCTCTCCTGCGCGCTATCCACCACCAGGCGAATGCCTTCGATGGTCAAACTGGTTTCGGCAATGTTGGTTGCCAGCACGACTTTACGCTGCCCCGCCGGGGCGGGAAGGATGGCTTTACGCTGCTCGGTCAACGACAGGGCGCCATAGAGCGGGCAAAGCAGTACGTCACTGCCCACCCTGGAGGCCAGCCGCTCCTGCACGCGCTGAATCTCCCCCACGCCGGGCAAAAAAAGCAGCAGCGAGCCGGGCGCCTGGCGAAGCAGGTCAGCAGTGGCAATAGCTACCGCTTCGTCAAAGCGCTGATGGGCAGGAAGCGGCTGATAGCGACGCTCAACAGGAAATGCCCGTCCTTCTGAGCTGATGACCGGCGCATCGGGTAATGTCTGTCGTAGCCGCTCGTTATCCAGCGTCGCCGACATAATCAGCAGCCGCAGATCGTCGCGCAGCCCCTGCTGAACGTCGAGCAACAGCGCGAGGGCCAGATCGGCCTGCAGGCTGCGCTCGTGGAATTCATCCAGGATCACCAGCCCGACGCCGTTCAACTCCGGGTCGTTTTGCAGCATGCGGGTAAGAATGCCCTCGGTGACCACCTCAAGCCGCGTGGACGGGCCGACGCAGGTTTCGGCGCGCATCCGGTAGCCTACCGTTTCGCCCGGTTTTTCATTCAGCAGTTCCGCCAGGCGCTGCGCCACGTTGCGCGCGGCCAACCTGCGCGGCTCCAGCAGGATAATTTTCCCGGCAATCTTCCCCTCTTTAAGGATCTGCAGCGGCAGCCAGGTAGATTTACCCGCCCCCGTAGGCGCGTTAAGCAAAACCTGCGGGGCATGTTGTAAGGCAGCGAGAAGCTCAGGAAGAACGACGGCGACCGGCAATGAGGACACTAACAGCTCCAGAGGGTTAACATTAGTCGGCGTACATTGTAGCATCGGCGCATATCATTACCGAGTCCCCCGTATGTCTGAGTCGAAACGGCTGTTTTTTGCCATTGAATTGCCCACCACCCTACAGCGGCAAATCGTTCGCTGGCGCGCGGAACATTTTCCACCGGAAGCGGGCCGGCCCGTTGCGGCGGCAAACCTGCACCTGACGCTGGCCTTTTTGGGTGACGTGAGCGCCGAAAAACAGCGGGCATTAGCCGCCATGGCCGGGCGTATTGTCCAGCCGGCGTTTACGCTGCACCTTGACGATGCGGGTCAGTGGCTGCGTTCGCGCGTGGTCTGGCTGGGTACGTGCCAGCCGCCGCGCGGGTTGTTACAGCTCGCCAATATGTTGCGCGCGCAGGCAGCGCGCAGCGGCTGTTACCAGAGCCCGCAGCCGTTTCATCCGCACGTCACGCTGCTGCGCGATGCCGGTCAGGCTGTTGCCATTCCGCCGCCGGGTTTTCACTGGGCTTTTCCGGTTAATGAATTCGCGCTTTATGAATCCGTCTTTGCACGGGGACGCACCCGCTACAGGCCGCTACAGCGCTGGACGTTGGGCGACACCACAAGGAATTCCGATGAAGTTTAGTCCTGCACTCCAGTCCGCCACGCTGATCCAACGCTACAAACGCTTCCTCGCCGACGTGGTGACGCCGGAAGGCGAAGAGCTCACCCTGCACTGCCCCAACACCGGCGCCATGACCGGTTGCGCCGCACCGGGTGACACGGTCTGGTATTCCACTTCAGAAAATACTAAACGCAAATATCCCCATACCTGGGAAATAACCGAAACGCAAAACGGGGCGTTTATTTGTGTTAATACTCTGCGTGCAAATCAGCTGGTTAAGGAAGCGCTGACGAATGGCGCCATTCCCGAACTAGTGGGTTACGGTACGCATAAAACAGAAGTGAAATACGGCGATGAAGGCAGCAGAATTGACTTCATGTTACAGGCGGAAGGCCGTCCTGAGTGCTATATTGAAGTAAAATCAGTGACGTTAGCGGAACAGGAAAACGGCTTCTTTCCGGATGCGGTAACGCTACGCGGGCAGAAGCATCTGCGAGAGCTAATGAGTGTTGCGGCGGCGGGCAAACGCGCCGTATTGCTGTTTGCGGTGTTGCATACAGCGATTGAACGTTTTTCCCCTGCCCGCCATATCGATCCTAAATACGCACAACTGTTGAATGAGGCACAAAAGCAGGGGGTAGAGGTTTTAGCTTATAAAGCGGAACTTTCTGCCGATAATATGACTCTGAGATCGTCTCTTCCCATTGTCTTATAAGGGATTAGACGATTGATGAATAAGTGTTCTGGCCGCGTGCGCAAATACGCTTTTCCTCACAGGCTTGTCAAGTGTTACGTTTAGATAATTGCCATACGGAAAAGCATCTGCTATTTATAGCGACCTGATTTTTCCCCCAACACGGGGATCGATAGTGCGTGTTAAGGAGAAGCAACATGCAAGAAGGGCAAAACCGTAAAACATCGTCCCTGAGTATTCTCGCCATCGCTGGGGTGGAGCCGTATCAAGAGAAGCCGGGCGAAGAGTATATGAACGAAGCCCAGCTGTCGCACTTCAAGCGTATTCTTGAAGCATGGCGTAATCAACTCAGGGATGAAGTGGATCGCACCGTTTCGCATATGCAGGATGAAGCTGCTAACTTCCCGGATCCGGTAGACCGTGCCGCTCAGGAAGAAGAGTTCAGCCTCGAACTGCGTAACCGTGACCGCGAACGCAAGCTGATCAAAAAGATCGAGAAAACGCTGAAAAAAGTCGAAGACGAAGATTTTGGCTACTGCGAATCCTGCGGTGTTGAAATCGGTATTCGTCGCCTGGAAGCGCGTCCAACCGCCGATCTGTGCATCGACTGTAAAACGCTGGCCGAAATCCGCGAAAAACAGATGGCCGGCTAACGCCAGCGCTGTTTATACACTTCAAAGGCGGGAGTCTCTCCCGCCTTGTTACTGTTGATATGTCTGAATCACACTATATTGGGCGCTTTGCGCCATCTCCTTCCGGTGAATTACACTTCGGCTCATTAATTGCCGCGCTTGGCAGCTACCTGCAGGCTCGCGCCAGTCAGGGTAAATGGCTCGTCCGCATCGAAGATATTGACCCTCCGCGTGAAGTTCCCGGTGCTGCAGACACCATTCTGCGTCAGCTGGAACATTACGGTCTTCACTGGGACGGCGACGTTCTGTGGCAGTCACAACGACATGAGGCTTATCGGGAACGTCTGGCCTGGCTCAGCGCTCAGGGGCTCTCCTATAACTGCACCTGCACCCGCGCGCGTATCCAGAGCGTGGGAGGTGTGTATGACGGCCACTGCCGCACGCTGAATCTTCCCCCGGAAAATGCCGCCGTACGCTTGCTACAGCGCGCGCCCATCACTCGCTTCCACGATCGGCTCTCCGGTGAGATTAGGGCGGATGAACGTCTGGCATGTGAAGATTTTATTATTCACCGTCGTGATGGTCTGTTTGCGTATAACCTGGCGGTGGTCGTCGACGATCATTTCCAGGGCGTGACGGAAATTGTGCGCGGGGCGGACCTGGTCGAACCGACCGTACGGCAAATCTCGCTTTATCATCAGTTTGGCTGGACGGCGCCGGATTACATTCATCTGCCGCTGGCGGTCAATGCGCAGGGCGTTAAGCTCTCCAAGCAGAACCACGCCCCGGCCCTGCCAGACGGCGATCCGCGTCCTGTTTTGATCGACGCGCTGCGATTTCTCAACCAGAATGTAACCAACGAATGGCAGGATCTGCGCATTGACGAATTGCTGAAAATAGCCATTGCCAACTGGACGCTCGCGGCAGTGCCAAAAATCCAGCATTCTCAAATGCGTTGCGCTGAGCTATGATTAGCCGCTTTTTTCATAACAAAACACACTACGAGGTGTACCATTTTTACCCGAGTCGCTAATTTTTGCCGTAAAGTGCTAAGCCGCGAAGAGAGCATGGCGAACGACGCTATTGCACAGCCACACATGTCGGTTATTCCGCGTGAGCAGCACAATATTTCCCGCAAAGATATCAGTGAAAATGCCCTCAAAGTACTCTATCGTCTGAATAAAGCGGGCTACGAGGCCTATCTCGTTGGCGGTGGGGTGCGTGATTTACTGCTGGGCAAAAAACCGAAAGATTTCGACGTGACGACCAGCGCCACGCCCGAGCAGGTGCGTAAATTATTCCGCAACTGCCGTCTCGTTGGCCGCCGTTTCCGTCTGGCTCACGTGATGTTTGGGCCGGAAATCATCGAAGTGGCGACCTTCCGCGGCCACCACGAAGCGGGTGCATCCGACCGCACCACGTCACAGCGCGGCCAGAACGGTATGCTGCTGCGCGACAATATCTTCGGCTCTATCGAAGAAGATGCCCAGCGTCGCGACTTCACCATCAACAGCCTTTATTACAGCGTGGCGGATTTCACCGTGCGTGATTACGTCGGCGGCATGCAGGACCTGAAAGAGGGTCTGATCCGCCTGATCGGCACGCCGGAAACGCGCTATCGCGAAGATCCGGTGCGCATGCTGCGCGCCGTGCGTTTTGCCGCCAAGCTGAACATGCGCATCAGCCCGGAAACCGCAGAGCCGATCCCGCGTCTGGCGACGCTGATTAACGACGTGCCGCCTGCCCGCCTGTTTGAAGAGGCGCTGAAGCTGCTGCAGGCCGGCTACGGGTTCGAAACCTACAATCTGCTGCGCGAATACAACCTGTTCCAGCCGCTGTTCCCGACCATTACCCGTTACTTCACCGAAAACGGTGACAGCCCAATGGAGCGGATGATTGCGCAGGTGCTGAAAAATACCGACACCCGCATCCATAACGATATGCGCGTGAACCCGGCATTCCTGTTTGCGGCAATGTTCTGGTACCCGCTGCTGGAAACGGCTCAAAGAATCACCCAGGAGAGCGGCCTCGCCTATTACGATGCCTTCGCGCTGGCCGCGAACGATGTATTGGACGAAGGGTGCCGCACGCTGGCTATCCCAAAACGTATTACCACGCTGGTGCGCGACATCTGGCAGCTTCAGCTGCGCATGTCCCGCCGTCAGGGCAAACGTGCCTGGAAGCTGATGGAGCATCCAAAGTTCCGCGCCGCCTTCGACCTGCTGTCGCTGCGTGCGGAAACTGAACGCAATCAGGAGCTGCAGCGCCTGGCGCAGTGGTGGGCCGAATTCCAGGTTTCCGCCCCGCCGGAGCAGAAAGATATGCTGACCGGGCTGGATGAAGAACCTGCCCCGCGTCGCCGTCATCGTCGTCCGCGCAAACGCGCACCGCGTCGTGAAGGGACAGCATGACCCTCGCGTATATCGCCATCGGCAGCAATTTAGCCTCTCCACTGGAGCAGGTGAATGCTGCCGTACAGGCGCTGGGTGAGATCCCGCAAAGCCGTATCGTGGCGGTCTCCTCCTTTTACCGCACGCCGCCGCTAGGCCCGCAGGATCAGCCTGATTATCTGAACGCCGCCGTGGTGCTGGAAACTACCCTTGATGCCGAAACGCTGCTGGACAACACCCAGCGCATCGAACTGCAGCAGGGGCGCGTACGCAAAGCCGAGCGCTGGGGACCGCGCACGCTGGACCTCGACATTATGCTGTTTGGAGATGAGGTCATAAACACCGAACGCCTCACCGTTCCGCATTACGACATGAAAAATCGCGGGTTTATGCTCTGGCCGCTCTTTGAAGTTGCCCCCGATCTCATCTTTCCGGATGACATCCCACTCAAGTCCATTCTGGACAGCCTCAAAGCGGAAAAACCTGCCCGCTGGTAACACTCTTCCCTTATCGATTAACCATTAATATTTTGTGGCTAATCGGTTACCTAAAATCATTGTTCCCTCGAATGTTACTGTTAGAATGCGCAAAGATTCGCTTTTGGGCTATCAGGAAACAGTATGAAACCAACCACCATCTCCTTACTGCAGAAATGCAAACAGGAAAAAAAACGCTTCGCCACCATCACCGCGTATGACTACAGCTTCGCCAAACTGTTTGCCGAAGAGGGTATCAACGTCATGCTGGTCGGAGATTCGTTAGGGATGACGGTACAAGGACATGATTCCACCCTGCCGGTCACGGTTGAAGATATTGCATATCACACCCGTGCGGTACGCCGCGGTGCGCCAAGCTGCCTTCTGCTTTCCGACCTGCCGTTTATGGCTTATGCCACGCCAGAGCAGGCATTTGAAAACGCGGCGGCAGTGATGCGCGCTGGCGCTAACATGGTCAAAATTGAAGGCGGCGCCTGGCTGGTGGAGACGGTGAAAATGCTCACCGAACGCGCCGTGCCGGTGTGTGGTCATTTGGGCCTGACCCCGCAGTCCGTCAACATCTTTGGCGGGTATAAGGTGCAGGGCCGCGGCGACGCAGCGCAGACGCTGTTTGAGGATGCCCTGGCGCTGGAAGCCGCAGGCGCCCAGCTGCTGGTGCTGGAGTGCGTGCCGGTTGAGCTGGCGAAACGCATCACCGACGCACTCTCCATTCCGGTGATTGGTATTGGTGCAGGCAACGTGACCGACGGTCAGATTCTGGTGATGCACGACGCCTTTGGTATTACTGGCGGGCATATCCCGAAATTTGCCAAAAATTTCCTCACTGAAGCGGGCGACATGCGCGCTGCGGTCAGGCAGTATATTGCCGACGTTGAATCCGGTGTTTACCCGGGTGAAGAACACAGTTTCCATTAAGGAGTCTCGTTGTGCTAATCATTGAAACCCTGCCGCTGCTGCGCCAGCATATCCGCCGCGCGCGTCAGGAAGGTAAACGTATCGCACTGGTCCCGACCATGGGCAACCTGCATGACGGCCACATGAAGCTCGTCGACGAAGCCCGTGCGCGAGCAGATATCGTGGTGGTCAGTATCTTCGTGAACCCCATGCAGTTTGACCGCGCCGACGATCTGGCACGCTATCCGCGCACTCTTCAGGAAGATTGCGAAAAGCTTAAAAAACGTCATGCGGATATCGTGTTCTCTCCGGCACCTGCCGATGTGTACCCGCAGGGTACGGAAGAGGCGACCTATGTGGATGTCCCGGGGATTTCGACCATGCTGGAAGGTGCAAGCCGTCCGGGCCATTTCCGCGGCGTTTCCACCATCGTCAGCAAGCTGTTCAACCTGGTGCAGCCGGATATCGCCTGTTTCGGTGAAAAAGATTTCCAGCAGCTGGCGCTGATCCGCAAGATGGTTGCCGATATGGGTTACGATATCGAAATCGTCGGCGTGCCGATCGTACGAGCCAAAGATGGCCTGGCGCTCAGCTCACGCAACGGTTACCTGACCGCCGATCAGCGTAAAATCGCGCCGGGCTTAAGCAAGGTGATGAACACCATGGCAGAACAGCTGCTGGCGAAAGAGTTGGCCGCAGAAGAGATCGTCGCCCTTGCAGAGCAGGCGCTTAACGACAAAGGCTTCCGCGCTGATGATATTCAAATCCGCGATGCTGATACCCTGCTTGAGCTGACGGAAACCAGCAAACGCGCGGTGATTCTGGTGGCGGCATGGCTCGGCCAGGCACGCCTTATCGATAATAAAGTGGTTGAGCTGGCGTAGTTCTTTCACCCTTGATAATTATAGGTATACGTAATGATTCGCAAAATGCTGCAAGGTAAGCTTCACCGAGTGAAAGTCACCCAGGCCGACCTGCACTATGAAGGTTCCTGCGCCATTGACCAGGATTTTCTCGACGCGGCGGGTATTCTCGAAAATGAAGCCATTGATATCTGGAATGTGAATAACGGCAAGCGTTTTTCCACCTACGCGATTGCCGCCGAGCGCGGGTCTAAAATTATCTCCGTCAACGGCGCGGCGGCACACTGCGCGGACGTCGGCGATATCGTTATTATCGCCAGCTTCGTCATGATGTCTGATGAAGAAGCGCGCCGCTGGCAGCCCAAAGTCGCTTATTTCGAAGGCGACAACGAGATGAAACGCACCGCGAAGGCGATTCCAGTTCAGGTTGCCTGATTTTTAAAGGGCTGTGGTATTATCACAGCCCTGAATAATAAACACCGCCCCAAAAATATTTATTTTAATAGTGAGCCAGACCTCACACATTAAAATCCATATTGCATTCAAAATACCCCCCCTGCCAATATAGAAAGCACTAACAATTAAACACAACCCTTTGATTCCCTCGTCAAAACAAACATCTTTAAATTTACTTCATTCATTTTATAGCAAAACTTATTTAAAACCACCATGAAACAATAATATATTGAGCCAGTTTTATGCGTTAACCATAAACATCATGAATGATACTTTTTAATAAATGGATATTTAAAATATGTTCAAGAAAACAATTCTGGCTACAAGTGTCGCTGTATTAGCACTGGGTTCTGTTTCTGCAATGGCTTCTGACGTTGGCCTGATTACATTCGATGGCGCAGTAACCGATACCACCTGCGTTATTACCTCTAATAACGGTGTTGATGCCAACAACGTAACGCTAACTCTGCCAGTGGTCAAAAAAGCCGATGTAGAAGGAACCACTGTTGATGCAGGCGTAGGTTCAAAAGAGTTCGAACTGCACCTGAGCAAATGCCCGGAATCCCTGACCAAAGCGTCTGCCACCTTTACCTCTCAGCAGTTCGCTGAACTGTCTAACGGTACGCTGAAAGCTGACCCAACCGTAGCGGGCCATGCCAATAACGTCGCTCTTGCGCTGTACAACAACAGCTCAACCAGCACCGACCGCATCAAAGTGGGTCAGCCGAGCAATAACACCCAGAAAGCCACTCTTACCGCAGGCACGGGTACTCTGGCTTACCGCGTTGCTTATGTCCCTGCAGCAAACTGGGTCGCCACCACCAATCCAGTCAGCGCCGGTAAAGTCAGCAGCAACGTGACCTTTACCATGACCTACGAATAACAATTGATTGTTATTTCATGCGCTCACGGATGAGGTGGGCGCATTTCTTATTTAATGGATGAATATTATGCGCCCTTTTAATACCTGTATTACTGCACTCATGGTTTGTGCCGCTGTGACCGTTTCCCACGCAGCTTATGCCGACATTGTCATTTCAGGCACACGAGTCATTTACCCGGCATCCGCTAAAGACGTCACCGTGAAAATGGAAAACCGCGGCAATAAGCCATTATTGGTACAAACCTGGCTCGATGATGGCCGCGACACAACGAACCCTCAAGAACTCAAACTGCCGTTTATCGTCACGCCACCGGTCTCACGTGTCGATCCTGCCAAAGGACAGACGGTACGTATTACCTGGCTTGGCCAGCCGTTGCCAACAGACAGAGAGACGTTGTACTGGTTCAACGTGCTGGAAGTACCGCCTAAAGCAAAAGCTTCTGAAGAAAATCAAAACATGCTGCAACTAGCGTTTCGCACACGTATTAAAATGTTCTTCCGTCCGGACGGCCTAAAGGGCGACCCGGCAATAGCCGCAGCACAATTGAAATGGTCCCAGCAGGCAAATGAGCTGGTGGCTAAAAATGATTCTCCATTCTACGTCTCCGTCGCCAAAATCGAAACGACCGTCGGCGGGAAGAACATCGAAATAGAGCCGCACGTGGTTGCGCCCTTTACCAGCCAGTCCTTCAGCCTTAAACCAGGCGATTCGGCACGTATTACGAAATTAACCTATACCTCGATTAATGATTTCGGAGGCGCAGAGAAACACGACGTCCCGGTTAATTAGAAAAAATATTAAAAGTTTGCCCATAAATATTAGCAGCTAATGGATTAGTGATAGCAATGTTATTTCGCCGCTCAATTCTTTGTATTGCCATATGCACAGCATTTCAGTCTGCATCTTTCGCGGCTGAAGAAGTTGCTACGCCATCGTCGGGTAATGAAGAGGTCGAATTCAACGATCAGTTCCTCTTTAATACAGGAAACAGTATCGACGTGAGTCGTTTTTCACGCGGAAACCCTATCGTACCCGGCACATTTAAAACTCAGCTGATTTTGAATGGGCAAAAAAAAGCGCTGACAGACTTTACCTTTAAAGATAATGGTACGGTGCGTGCTGCCCCCTGCTTCACGCCAAAAGTATTGATGCAGATGGGCATTAAAGCGGATGCCCTGCAAAATGCGATAGCCAACAAAAAGCCTGAGGAGAGCGATGAAACGCTCTGCATTGATATCAACAAGGCCTTCCCGGGTGCGTCGTGGGATTATAACTCCGGCTCACAGGAATTAACCCTTAGCATGCCGCAAATTTATATCGAGCGACACCCTGGTGGCTATGTTGATCCTTCTCTTTGGGAAGACGGTATTACTGCAGGTATGCTCTCCTACGACCTCAACGCATGGCATTCGGACAGTACAGACGGTGGGCGCGACACCGCTTATGCAGGGTTAAAGTACGGTATCAACATGGGCCCCTGGCGTTTACGCTCACGCGGCACGCTGAACTGGGATGACGCAGAGGGTACCGACTACGCCAGCCAGGATATCTACCTGCAACGCGACATTACGCCATTACGCGCTCAACTCTTGCTGGGTGATTCCTATACCCGCGGCGACACCTTCAACTCAATCAACCTGCGTGGCGTGCGCATGTATAACGACGATCGCATGTTGCCCGGGGGGATTTCAACCTATGCGCCCGTTATTCGTGGCGTCGCTAAAAGTAATGCGAAGGTCACAATTTCTCAAAGCGGAAACAAGATCTATGAATCGACGGTCCCGCCAGGTGCGTTTGAAATTAACGACCTCAGTACGACGGGCTACGGTAGCGATTTGGTTGTCACCATTGAGGAGTCTGACGGCAGCGTGCGCACCTTTTCCGTCCCCTACTCTTCGGTCAGCCAGATGCTTCGCCCCGGATACAGCCGCTGGGACATTGGCGTGGGTGAGCTGAATGACAACGGACTGCGCGATAAGCCGCGTCTGGGCTATGCCACGGGTTATTACGGCCTCAGCAACATTTTCACCGGCTATGCTGGCTTCCAGTATATGGATACGGGCTATTACTCCGGGCTGCTCGGTATAGCCGTGAGCACAGGCGTAGGTGCCTTTGCGCTGGACGTAACGCATTCAGATGCAGACATCGACGGCATCGGCAATCTGACGGGGCAAAGTTACCGTCTCTCCTGGAGCAAACGGCTGGAAGAGACCAACACCTCCTTCAACGTGGCAGCGTATCGCTTCTCAACGGAAGACTACCTGACCCTCAATGATGCGGCATCGCTGACGGAAAGCATTAAATATCGTGACAGAGGCCGTAATCCGGATCATTCGGACAGCGATGTGTATAACCATTTCCAGCGAATGAAAAATCAGGTGCAGATCAACGTAAGCCAGCCGTTGTCGTCAGGAAAAACGGATTATGGTTCGCTGTATATGACCGGAAGCTGGCAGGACTACTGGTCAGAATCGGACTCAACGTCCCAATACTCAATCGGCTACAACAACGCATTCTGGTTGGGCAGCTACAGCGTATCGCTCCAGCGCAGCTACAACGAGTATGGCGATAAAGATGACAGCGTCTATCTGAACATCAGCATTCCTCTGGAAAACCTGCTGGGCCGCGGTAAGAAGCCGGGCGGTTTCTCCAGCGTGAACATGAGCGTCAACTCGGATTTCAAAAACAACTCGACCCTCAATGCCAGCGCGAACGGGAACACAGACGATTACCGCTTTAGCTATAGCGTTAACACCAGTTCCAGCCAGGGTGACAGCAGCGATCTTAACCAGATTGGCGGCTACGGCAGCTACAGCAGCGCGTATGGGCCGCTCAGTATATCGGCCTCCGCCACCGACGACAGTAGCCAGCAGTACTCCCTGAGCTACAGCGGCGGCATGGTGCTGCATTCCGGTGGCATCACGCTCTCCTCGGGCAGCATCGGTGATACCGATACTCTGGCGCTGGTCAGCGCGCCGGGCGCGAAGGGCGCGCAGCTTTCCATTGGCGATGGCGTCATCGGCAGCTCAGGCTACGCGATCATGCCGTATCTGTCGGCTTACCGTGAAAACACCATTGGCATTGATATTTCTAAGCTGGAATCTGATGTGGAGGTGAAGAGCACCAGCTCAATCGCTGTACCGCGCAGCGGTGCGATTGTGCGCGTGGATTTCGAAACCGACCAAAGCCGCTCGCTGCTGCTTGATTTGCACCGCTCTGATAACGGCTTTATTCCGCTGGGCGCTGACGTTCTGAATGAACAGGGGCAATCCGTCGGCTCTGTAGGCCAGGCCGGGCAGGCTTATGTACGCGGTGCGGAAAATAGCGGTCATCTGCGTATTGTCTGGGGCAGTGATGTAGAAAGCGCGTGCACCGTGACCTATACCCTCACCCCTTCAGCCAGGAAGGTGGGTCTGACAACCATGCTGGATAACCAGACCTGTCAGATGTAATCGTTTTTTAACAAGGAGTTAATTTTAATGAAGAAAACAAGCCTAAGCGCGTTGCTTTTCGCGGCACTCAGTTCGCAGGCAATGGCAACGTCCACCAATCTGGATGTGACTTTTACCGCAACTCTGCGTGAAACCACCTGTGATATGGCCATCGAGGGTGGTACCGGCGACGGAAAAAATAATACGATTCCGATCGGTGCGGCAGGTAAAACGGCCCTGTCGGACATTATCAATAAAACAGACGGCGCCAGCACCGCGTTTAAGTTAAAAATTACTGACTGTCCGTCGAGCCTTGCAGCACTGAAGACGACAATTTCAGGCTCGAAATCAGGATACCTTGATACGGCCATCTTAAATGGTGCTACAGCCGGACCAGCTGATTATATGGGGGTCTCCATCGCACGCGCGTCAGCACCTACAGCGCCATTTACCATTAACTCAACTGACGATGCGAAACGCTTAGTCTGGACCACGGCTGAAATTAACAGCAAAGAAGTTCCTCTGGTTGCCCGTCTTGTGGAAACCAAATCCGGCCTGGCGACAACCGGCAGCTTCAGTGCTATAGCCACATTCAACTTCGAATACCAATAAGCGGAAGGAAACGCGACGATGATTAAAAAATCTTTCCCCCTGATTGCACTGGCTGTCTCTGCGGGTCTGTTTAGTGCGGCATCACATGCCATTACCGGCACAAGCAGCGTGCAGGCGACATTCACCTCCACCATTGAAGCGGGCACCTGTACCGCACAAATCCAGAATGCCGGAGGCCAGCCAATCAGCACCCTGGCATTTGGTGACGTCTTCAAATCCGATCTGGTTGCCCAGACGCGCAGTGAACCTTTTAAAATCGCCTTTAGCGGCTGCGCTGGGGTGAAATCTGCAACCGTACAGGCCACCAAGGGAACGGGAGGCAGCTGTTCCGGCGCAGCGTTAACGGGTGACTCTTTTGCTGGTGGACACGAAACTGGCTTTGAAGTGTGGAAAGGTACAGCCGGAACAGGAACGCTGTTGAGCTGTAACACCACGCCCGTGCAGAACGTTACCATCAGTGGCGCAACGGCAAATGTTGATATGGCCGCGCGTATCGTTATCGCTAGCGGTAAAACGATCGCCGATGTCACCACGGGCGACGTCAGCGCGCCGGTGACGTTTGTTGTGACTTACCAGTAATACTGAGCAAGGGCAGAGCAGTCATGTCGCATCCCTATAGAAAACGAGTTTTCGGCAGATATACGCTTCTGGCCGGGCTTATAAGCTGGCACTGGTCTGCCCCCTGCCTGTCCGCAGAGGCAGGCATGGACGTTACGCTTAACGCCAATATTGTTGAAAACACCTGTCAGGTTTCCATTCCTGGCGATGGCAAGATCCACCTGCCTATTGTAGGCAAAAACTGGTTCTACAACGCGGACGGCAGTACGCGTCTGCAGCCGAGCGATGCGGCTTCCGGTACGGCGTTTACGGTTAAGGTCGACAGTTGCCCAGGTGAGGGAACCCAGGTTAACAGGCTGAAATTCAGTTTTCAGCCGCAAAGCAAAACGTGGCCAGCCGATAGTCGACAGATCTTTATTAATGAAACATCCGTTGATGAAGGCGGCGCGGCCAATACCGGCGTGGTTATTTTTTCAACCGACCTGAATACCAACGTGCTTAATACCGATGGCAGTTCAAGCGTTGTATTGAATGCAAAAACTGTATGGGCGACAGAATATGATTTCTACGCCCGCTTGCAGAATTTCGGCCCGGTCAGCGCCGGAAAAGTGACCAGTCGCGTGCTGGTCAACGCCACATATGAATAAATCAGAACAGGAAACAGGATGAGAATGTTCAGAAACATGACAGGACGTTGGTCTTTTCTCTCGTTTATAAAAATGGCGCTTGTAGGCTGGCTAAGTTTACAAGGGCAAGCATGGGCAAAGGAGTGTAAATTTTCCGACGGTGGGGGCGGTACAACCACCCTCGTAAACGGCAGCTATCCACAGGGCATCCGCTGGGCCGCCTGGGATGGCGTGAGTAACATGCGAGAACTGGCCACGTTCGAACTCAACCTTAGCCCGACGCTAACATCAAAATGTACATTCGCAGGGAATGATGGACAGCAGTTAAAGGAAAAAGATCCCAACGACTATACCTACCTTCATGGTCGCGGCCCTCAGGTTGACGGCGGTATGGGTAACTATTATTCCACCAATATTGAAGGCGTTGTATTTTCAGTGAAAATATTCTCCAGCGCAGGCGGGGGCTATTTTGGTGATGGGAATATGGAACCTAGCGGTTGGTCGACACTGGTTAGTCCCGGCCCTGATTACTACTGGGACAATCAAACCTGGAAAGCTAAAGTGACAATCTGGCAGGACGCCCGAGAGTTCCTCTATGCTAACGGCAATCGGAATAATAATCGCTACATTACGCCCGCGGCATCGTTTCCGCTGGGGCAGATGGCGATTGGCACACCTACTGACAGTAATAACCAACCCTGGACATTTATGGTCACACCCACAACCTTCCAGGTTCCCATCGTGACGTCGACCTGCCAGACCGCGCAGCTGGATAAAGGCAATAACATCGATCTGGGCGAATACATGATGTCTGACTTTAACGTATCGCCCCGCACCACCAATTTCCGGGTGCAAATTTTGGGATGCGATAACGTCTGGGCGGTGGATGTAAAACTCCAGGCAAACAAAACCACGGGTTCACAGAATGAATTGCTGGGGAACACGCTGACGGGAGGCGCCGAAGGAGTGGGGGTTCAGCTTTACGCTTACAACTCAACGCCGTTACCGCCTAACGGGCTTGCTTTTACGCGTTATACCACTGCGACAGCGCCAGGGTCCGATTTCGGCATGATGGACTTTTCCGCCCAGCTCGTAAAAGACGGTAAACCGATGAAAGCAGGCGAATTTAAAGCCGTCGCGACCATCAACCTCTCCTACTATTAAGCTACCCCTGCGGCTGATTGCTGATCAGCCGCGACATCGTCTCCAGCGAATCCGTTCTTAATATATACAGGCGTTTCAGTAAGAACGGATTATCCCCCGGCTTCACCTTCCCTTTCACCGTGGTCACCGCCAGATGGAAACCGGCGTCGTTTGCCGCTTTTATCGCTTTATTGTCATAGCCACCAAAAGGATACGACAGATAAAGCACCCGCGGGTTGAACTGCGCCAGCGCGCGGCGGGAGCGCTCAAAATCAAACAGGATCACATGATAGCTGCGGCTCAATAATATGGGGTGTTTATACCCATCCACGCGATGCAGAAAGTGGGTGTGAGACTGAATGTCAAAGACATCCTGGATACTCTTGATCTCCTGGACGCTCATAAACTGCAGTGATTTAGGATCCCACTTCTGCGCATGGCCTTTGATACGTGACGAAATGATAAACGCCGTGGCGTTGAAGCCATATTCTTTCAGAACAGGGTACGCATAGCGGCTGACCGATTTCAGGCCATCATCAAAGGTGATCACCACCGCCTTAGCGGGCAGGTTCATTTTATTACGCACATACCCTTCCAGCTGATACATCGTCAGCGTGGTGTAGCCCTGGTCGCGCAGCCAGGCCATCTGGTTATTGAACGCCCTTACGCTGGTGGTCGTTGAGGTATGTCGAAAGCGCGTGTTTTCTTCATCACGCAAAATATGATGGTAGGTGAGGACCGGAAGCCCGTTATCTTCCTGCGCATCCAGGCTGCTGATCCATGCCAGGCGGTTACCAATACGGATCTGATACCAGGTCTGGTTCAGGCGATCTTTCAGTTTAGTCAGGATCGGATAGCGGAGGTTGGCGCTTAGCGTGCCAAAAGGCGCGCTGCCGCTGCTGGGGGCGTTAAAGACCGGCGTATCTTTCCAGGTAATCAGGTTCTGGTTACTGAGCGGCTTGTTCAGATCGCCCAGGCTGTCTTCAACGCGCTGTTTTCCCTGCACCTCATCCAGATGTCCTTTATCAATAAATCCGGTTCCGAAGCCGAAGCGAAATTCGTAATAATCGGCGGCAGTGGGAACAACGGCTAAGATCTGCCCGGCGCGGATATTGCCGACGTTCACCACGTCGTTACCTACCTGAGCCCAAATGGCAGCATCTTCAGTGGTTTGCATATATCGGGCGGGAAGCCCTTGCTGACTGATCAGACTGGCAGATGCGCCGCCGGATATCAGCAGTAACAGCAGGAAAACAACGCGCATGAGCATGGGATATAAATCGATACGGGAAATCAGTCGCCATTGTAACAAATGCGACATCAATACCAACGTTTAATGCTTATACAGATCGTGAAGCAGGACGAAAGGCGGGTTTTTCTGCTGCTGATGCCACAGGCTACTTAAGCCCGGAACCTGCATATTAACGAGGGTATTGCGAAATTCGGCGCTGCTCAGCGTCTCACGCAGCGGGTACATCGCTTCCAGCAGCGCATAGCTGATGCCGGAAATAACTTCGCAGTTTTCGTGTTTGTGGCTTAACAGCGCGGCGGAACGATAAGGCGCCGCGCCGGACTTATCGGTCAGAAAGATCACGCCATCGCCCGTGTCGGTTTCATGCAGCGCATCGCACATCATGCGGCTCAGCATGTTGGTGCTTAAACCGCGCCAGTAATTCACCGCACGGCATTGCGCCAGCGGACCAAATTTAGCTTCAAGCTTATCCAGCATATCCTGCGCGTGTTCATCGTGGCAGGTGATAACCCATCCCAGCATATCGTCTCTCCTTAGCAGGCGAGTAGTTTATCCAGGTGAAGGTTAGTTTACGGTGATAACTGTCAAAGAAAGTGCCCGGCAACCAGAACGTCACCGGGCAGAAGGTTAGCTACGCAGCCCACGTCCGCGCTGGATCAGATACCAGCACAGCAGGTAGAAGACGATGATGAACACTACCAGCACCGCCACCGTGGTAAACAGCGGCACATCGGTGATGCCGAGGAAGCCAAAGCGGAAACCGCTGATCATGTAGACGATCGGGTTCAGGTGCGACAGCGCCTGCCAGAACGGCGGCAGCAGCGTCAGGGAGTAGAACACCCCGCCGAGATAGGTCAGCGGCGTCAGCACGAAGGTCGGGATCAGGCTGATGTCGTCAAACGTTTTGGCAAACACGGCGTTCAGCAGACCGGCCAGCGAGAAGAGGATCGCCGTCAGGAGCAGGGTCAGAGCCACGAAAAGCCATGAGTGCACCTGGAACGGCACAAAGAACAGCGAAATGGCCGTCACCAGGATCCCAACACACAGACCGCGCGCCACGCCGCCACCGACGTAACCGGCAATGATCACATGCGTTGGCACCGGTGCCACCAGCAACTCCTCAATATTGCGCTGGAACTTGGCGCTGAAGAACGACGACGCCACGTTGGCATAGGCGTTGGTGATCACCGCCATCATGATCAGCCCCGGCACGATAAACTGCATATAAGTAAAGCCGTGCATCTCACCAATCCGGGAGCCAATCAGGTTACCGAAGATGATGAAATAGAGCGTCATCGTGATGACTGGCGGCACCAGGGTTTGCACCCAGATGCGCATAAAACGGTTAATCTCTTTCGCCCAGATACTTTTCAGCGCGACCCAGTAAAGATGCGTCATGCCTTGTCTCCTTGTTTATCCTGCACCAGAGAGACAAACAGCTCTTCCAGTCGGTTCGCTTTGTTACGCATACTTAAAACCTGAATACCCTGCGCGCTCAGCTGGGAGAACACGCTGTTAATGCCCTGCTCGCGCAGCACCTCTACTTCCAGCGTCGAGGTATCGACCAGGCGATACTGATACCCTTCCAGCTTCGGCAGGGCGCTTTTCGCCGCCAGATCCAGAATAAAGGTTTCGGATTTCAGCTTGGAGAGCAGATTCTTCATCGAGGTGTTTTCCACCAGCTCGCCGTGCTGAATGATGCCGATGTTGCGGCACAGCATCTCTGCTTCTTCAAGGTAGTGGGTGGTCAGGATGATGGTGGTGCCTTTGTCATTCAGATCCTTCAGGAAACCCCACATAGAACGACGCAGTTCGATATCCACGCCTGCGGTGGGTTCATCAAGGATTAGCAGCTTCGGCTCGTGCATCAGCGCGCGGGCAATCATCAGGCGGCGCTTCATCCCCCCGGACAACATCCGCGCACGTTCGTTACGCTTTTCCCACAGATCGAGCTGTTTCAGGTACTTTTCGCTACGCTCAAGCGCCTCTTTACGCTCAACGCCGTAATAACCCGCCTGGTTAACGACAATCTGCTGCACCGTCTCAAACGGGTTGAAGTTGAACTCCTGCGGTACCAGCCCCAGCTGGCGCTTGGCGTTTACCACATCTTTTTGCAGGTCGTAACCAAAGACGCTCACCCGTCCGGACGTTTTATTCACCAGCGAGCTGATGATCCCGATGGTGGTGGATTTCCCCGCCCCGTTCGGCCCCAGAAGCGCGTAAAAATCCCCGGCCTCTACTTTTAGATCTATTCCGCGCAGCGCCTGAACGCCGCCCGGATAGGTTTTTTTAAGCTGCTCAAGCTCCAGTGCAATTGCCATGAAATTAACTTACCTTCAGTTCTGACACACGTTGTGTGGTTTCATTAAAAGTCGGGTTACCCTATAGTAGCGCAACGCAATTACTCGGTTACAGGTCGCTAACCTCCATGAACAACATAGATACACTCATCAGCAATAATGCACTATGGTCAAAAATGCTGGTGGAGGAAGACCCCGGATTTTTTGGAAAACTCGCACAAGCCCAGAACCCGCGCTTTCTCTGGATTGGCTGTTCAGACAGCCGCGTACCTGCCGAGCGCCTGACCGGCCTCGAGCCCGGCGAACTGTTTGTTCACCGCAACGTTGCCAACCTGGTGATTCATACCGATCTCAACTGCCTTTCCGTGGTTCAGTATGCCGTTGACGTTCTGCAAGTCGAGCACATCATCATCTGCGGCCACTACGGCTGCGGCGGCGTGCAGGCGGCGGTTGAAAACACGGAGCTGGGGCTCATTGATAACTGGCTGCTCCACATTCGCGATATCTGGTTCAAACATAGCTCACTGCTGGGCGAAATGCCGCAGGAGCGCCGCATGGATACCCTGTGCGAACTCAACGTGATGGAGCAGGTGTATAACCTTGGCCACTCAACGATCATGCAATCGGCGTGGAAGCGCGGGCAGAAGGTCTCGATCCACGGCTGGGCGTACGGTATTCATGATGGTCTGCTGCGCAACCTGGAAGTGACCGCCACCAACCGCGAAACGCTGGAGCAGCGTTACCGTTCAGGCATTGCCAACCTTCAGCTTAAGCACGTAAACCATAAATAAACAAAGCCGGGTGGCGGCTGCGCCTTACCCGGCCTACATGTAACCATTCGTAGGCCCGGTAAGCGCAGCGCCACCGGGCAACAAACCGCAATTACTCGTCCAGCAATACCACTTTCCCAACGTATGGCAGATGACGATAACGCTGCGCGTAGTCAATACCGTAACCGACGACGAACTCGTCCGGGATAGAGAAACCAACAAACTCCACCGGCACCTGCACTTCACGGCGGTCAGGCTTATCCAGCAGGGTGCAAATCGCCAGCGATTTTGGCTCACGCAGGCTCAGGATCTCGCGCACTTTTGACAGGGTGTTGCCGGAGTCAATGATGTCCTCAACGATCAACACATCTTTGCCACGAATATCTTCATCCAGATCTTTCAGGATTTTCACATCACGGGTGGTGGACATGCCGCTGCCGTAGCTGGAGGCGGTCATAAAATCGACCTCATGGGGCACATGCACCTCACGGCACAGGTCTGCCATGAACATGAAAGAGCCACGCAACAGACCGACCAGCACCATTTCGCTGCCGCTGTCCTTGTAATGTTCGGTGATTTGACGACCCAGTTCGGCGATACGCGCTTTGATCTCGGCTTCCGGGATCATCACTTCAACAGTATGTTTCATATTACTAACCAAATGATTTTAATGAAAATCTCTCAATACGGATGAGTTAATATCCAGCACTGATACGCAAGCCAGCCATTATATCAGCAAATGGATAACCCTGGCGTATGAGTTATAAAAAGCAAATATTGTGATTCCGATCACACTTGTTAATACCTATAATTAGTTGCTAGCAAATTATTAACAAAAACTGACGAGTACACTTTCTATGGCTGAAACAAACTCTAAACAGCCGCGTCTACTGGTGACACTAACAGCGTTATTCGCCGCCTTCTGCGGCCTGTACCTGTTAATCGGTGGCGTCTGGCTGGTCGCGATCGGCGGCTCCTGGTACTACCCGATTGCGGGCCTGGTTATGCTTGGCGTAACCGTCCTGCTCTGGCGTAGAAAACAATCTGCACTGTGGCTGTATGCCGCACTCCTTCTTGCCACCATGATCTGGGGCGTCTGGGAAGTCGGCTTCGACTTCTGGGCGCTGACGCCGCGCAGTGACATCCTGGTCTTCTTCGGCATCTGGCTGATCCTGCCGTTCGTCTGGCGTCGCCTGATTGTGCCGTCCAGCGGTGCGGTCACGGCGCTGGTGGTAGCGCTGTTAATCAGCGGCGGTATCCTGACCTGGGCTGGCTTCAACGACCCGCAGGAGATCAACGGTACGCTGAACGCAGAATCGACGCCTGCGGCGGCGATCTCTCAGGTTGCTGACGGCGACTGGCCTGCCTATGGCCGCAACCAGGAAGGTCAGCGCTACTCTCCGCTGAAGCAGATCAACGCGGACAACGTTAAGAACCTGAAAGAAGCCTGGGTATTCCGTACCGGCGACCTGAAGATGCCGAACGATCCCGGTGAACTGACCAACGAAGTGACGCCAATTAAAGTCGGCGATATGCTTTATCTGTGTACGGCGCACCAGCGTCTGTTCGCGCTCGACGCGGCCACCGGTAAAGAGAAATGGCACTTCGATCCGCAGCTGAACTCCAACCCGTCGTTCCAGCACGTGACCTGTCGTGGCGTCTCTTATCACGAAGCGCGCCCGGATAATGCGAGCCCGGAAGTCATTGCCGACTGTCCTCGCCGCATCATGCTGCCGGTGAACGATGGTCGTCTGTTCGCCATCAATGCCGAAACGGGCAAGCTGTGTGAAACCTTCGCCAACAAAGGTATCCTGAATCTTCAGACCAACATGCCGGACACCACGCCGGGTCTGTATGAGCCAACCTCACCGCCAATCATCACCGATAAAACCATCGTGATTGCCGGTTCGGTAACGGATAACTTCTCCACCCGCGAAACCTCCGGCGTTATCCGTGGTTTCGACGTGAACACCGGTAAACTGCTGTGGGCCTTCGACCCGGGTGCGAAAGATCCGAACGCGATCCCGTCTGACGAGCACACCTTTACCTTTAACTCGCCAAACTCCTGGGCGCCAGCGGCGTATGACGCGAAGCTGGACCTGGTCTACCTGCCGATGGGCGTGACCACGCCAGATATCTGGGGCGGTAACCGCACGCCGGAGCAGGAACGTTATGCGAGCGCTATCGTGGCGCTGAACGCGACTACCGGTAAGCTGGCCTGGAGCTACCAGACCGTTCACCACGATCTGTGGGATATGGATATGCCGTCCCAGCCGACGCTGGCGGACATTACCGTTAACGGCAAAACCGTGCCGGTCATTTACGCTCCGGCTAAAACCGGCAACATCTTCGTGCTGGATCGCAGCAACGGTAAGCTGGTTGTGCCTGCCCCGGAAAAACCGGTTCCGCAGGGTGCGGCCAAAGGCGACTACGTCAGCAAAACCCAGCCGTTCTCTGACCTGAGCTTCCGTCCGAAGAAAGACCTCAGCGGTGCAGACATGTGGGGTGCCACCATGTTTGACCAGCTGGTGTGTCGCGTGATGTTCCATCAGCTGCGCTATGAAGGCATCTTCACGCCGCCGTCTGAGCAGGGTACGCTGGTCTTCCCGGGCAACCTGGGAATGTTTGAGTGGGGCGGTATTTCCGTCGACCCTAACCGTCAGGTGGCGATTGCCAACCCAATGGCGCTGCCGTTCGTTTCCCGTCTGATCCCACGCGGTCCGGGTAACCCGATGGAGCAGCCGAAAGACGCGAAAGGCAGCGGGACCGAAGCCGGTATCCAGCCGCAGTATGGCGTACCGTTTGGCGTTACCCTGAACCCGTTCCTGTCTCCGTTTGGTCTGCCGTGTAAACAGCCTGCCTGGGGTTACATCTCCGGTCTGGATCTGAAAACCAACCAGATCGTCTGGAAAAAACGTATTGGTACCCCGCAGGACAGCATGCCGTTCCCGATGCCGGTTCCGGTGCCGTTCAATATGGGTATGCCAATGCTGGGTGGTCCAATCTCCACAGCCGGTAACGTGCTGTTCATCGCGGCAACCGCAGATAACTACCTGCGCGCGTACAACATGACCAACGGTGAAAAACTGTGGCAAGGCCGTCTGCCGGCCGGTGGACAGGCAACGCCGATGACCTATGAAGTGAATGGCAAGCAGTACGTTGTCATTTCTGCGGGTGGTCACGGTTCGTTTGGTACGAAGATGGGCGACTATATTGTCGCGTATGCACTGCCGGACGAAGGCAAATAAAAGCAAAACGGCAACGAAAGTTGCCGTATTTAGCAATCCAGGCCGGGTAAGGCGAAGCCGCCACCCGGCTTTTTTTATACGGTAAAACCGAGCATCATCCCCGTATCTTCATGCTCCAGCAGATGACAGTGCGCCATATAGGCAAACTCTTCAGGCGCTTCGTGGTCGAACTTCACCAGCACCTCGCTGACGCCGCCCTCCACTCTCACCGTATCTTTCCAGCCTGCTCGATGCGCTTCCGGCGCTTTACCGTTCTCAGACAGAATACGGAACTGCGTGCCGTGGATATGGAACGGGTGCAGCATCATGTCCCCTTCCCCTGAAACCACCCAGCGCTCAAACTGCCCCTTCGTGGCGGCAAACATCGGCGTGTTCATATCGAACGCTTTGCCGTTGATCTTGTTGGCGTTGTGGAAATCGAACCCGTGACCGCCGTGATCCATACCGCCCATTTTGCCGTGATCCATATTCATGTGGCCCATCATCTGGCCGTGGTGCATTCCCGCCATGGCCTGATTGCCATACTTTTTCATCAGCGCCTGCATGCCCATCATGTCGAGCATCGGGTCCATGGAGAGCTGAAGCTTACGCTGCGTGAGCCCATCCAGCGACGGGAGAGCTGGCAGCGTGGCTAAGGTGTCCGGCAGCGTACCGGAGGCCGTGACCTTTAGCGGCTGAATGCGCAGCACCGGATGCGGTTTATCAAACGGCGCCACTGCCATCCCCATCTGGCTGACAGGCAGCGTTACCAGGTCAAACGGCTTGCCGTCGCTGATGTCCACCAGCACTTCGAAGCGTTCGCCCATCAGCATCGGCAGCTCGCTTACTTTTACCGGTTCTGGCAGCAGGCCGCCATCGCTTGCCACCACGTAAAGCGGGCGCTTATCGCTGGTGGCGAAGTTCAACGAGCGGGCGTTACAGCCGTTAAGCAAGCGCAGGCGCAGCCAGCCTTTCGGGGCGGCGTGCTGCGGATAGATCGCACCGTTGGCCAGCAGCGTATCGCCAAACCAGCCGACCGCCGCGCTCATCACGTCCAGCTGGTAGTCAATCTGCCCGTCCGCGCTGAATTTTTTGTCCTGCACAATCACCGGCACATCGTCGATACCCCACTGTTTTGGCAGGCACAGGAGACGGCTTTCGTCATCCTCAATCAACACCAGTCCGGCCAGCCCCATTGCCACCTGATGGCCCGTTTTGCCATGCTGATGCGGGTGGAACCAGCAGGTTGCCGCCCGCTGGTCAGGGGTAAAGGTTACGCTGCGTTTACCCCCAGGCTTGATAACGCCCTGGGGACCACCATCCACTTCGCCCGGAACTTCCAGCCCGTGCCAGTGCAGCGTGGTCTCCTCGGCAAGCGTATTGTGGATATCCACCGTCACCGCTTTCCCTTTGCGTAACTGAAGTGCCGGGCCGAGCAGATTGCCGTTGTAGCCCCAGGTAGTAGCGCTGTGCCCGCCGAAGGAGGTTTTACCGGCCTGAACAACGAGTTGAATACGGCTACGGGCGTCTGCGGTCAGTAAGTCAGGAATGGGTAAGGCAGGCCTTTCAGCCGCAAAAACCGCGCGGCTCCAGAGTGGTAATGCGCTGGCAACCCCCAGCACAGCGGAATATTTTAAAAAATCACGACGTTGCATGTTCATTTCCTTATTTCCAGCAGGCGATCTTTTGAGCATAAACCCTCCCCTTACCGGAAGGTCAAGTAACGCGGCAATAATAAAGATCGTCGCACTGGCATCAAGTGTGCTAACGTTAATTTTCCGTGAAGAAGTGGTAGAAGCAATGAAGACGTTTTTCAGGACAATTTTGTTCGGAAGCCTGATGGCAATGTGTGCGAACAGCTATGCGCTCAGTGAAAATGAAGCGGAAGATATGGCCGATTTAACGGCGGTTTTTGTATTCCTGAAAAATGATTGTGGCTACCAGAATTTACCCAACGGGCAAATTCGCCGCGCGCTGGTCTTTTTCGCCCAGCAGAACCAGTGGGATCTCAGCAATTACGACAGCTTTGACATGAAGGCGCTCGGTGAAGACAGCTACCGTGACTTGAGCGGTATTGGCATTCCCACGGCTAAAAAATGCAAAGCGCTGGCCCGCGATTCGCTCAGCCTGCTCGCCTACGTGAAATAACCCTCCCGACGCCCCCTGTTCAACCTATACCCGTGCAACCACGGTTATAGTTAGCTATCATGTTTCGCTCATTTTTTGTGAGCGTTACGGATGTTAACAAAGGAGGAGTCCGCGTATGGCCGACCACACGTTGTGGCATGAAACACTGCATGACCAGTTTGGTCAGTACTTTGCCGTTGATAACGTGCTCTATCATGAGAAAACGGATCACCAGGATCTGATCATCTTCGAAAACGCCGCCTTTGGCCGCGTGATGGCCCTGGATGGCGTCGTGCAAACGACCGAGCGCGACGAGTTTATCTATCATGAGATGATGACCCACGTTCCGCTGCTGGCCCACGGACACGCGAAGCATGTTCTGATTATCGGCGGCGGCGACGGCGCAATGCTGCGCGAGGTTTCACGTCATCGTTCCATTGAAACCATCACCATGGTTGAGATCGATGCGGGCGTGGTCTCTTTCTGCCGCCAGTACCTGCCCAACCATAATGCCGGCAGCTATGACGATCCGCGCTTTAATCTGGTTATCGACGACGGCGTTAACTTTGTTAACCAGACCACGCAGACCTTCGACGTGATTATCTCTGACTGTACCGACCCCATCGGCCCTGGCGCGTCGCTGTTTACCTCCTCGTTCTACGAAGGCTGCAAGCGCTGCCTGAACCCTGGCGGTATCTTCGTCGCACAAAATGGCGTCTGCTTCCTGCAGCAGGATGAAGCCCTCGACAGCCATCGCAAGCTCAGCACCTATTTCGGTGACGTCAGCTTCTATCAGGCGGCGATTCCAACCTATTACGGCGGGATCATGACCTTTGCATGGGCAACGGACAACGACGTGCTGCGTCATCTCTCTACCGAAATTATCCAGGCCCGCTTCCATCAGGCCGGGCTCACGTGCCGCTACTACAATCCGGCTATTCATACCGCAGCGTTTGCTCTGCCGCAGTACCTGCAAGACGCATTATCCACTAAGGGGGTGAGCTAATTGAAAAAGCTTAAACTACATGGCTTTAACAACCTGACCAAAAGCCTGAGTTTTTGTATTTACGATATCTGCTATGCCAAAACAGCGGAAGAACGCGATGGTTACATCGCCTATATCGATGAACTCTACAACGCCAACCGTCTGACCGAGATCCTGTCAGAAACCTGCTCGATCATCGGTGCCAATATTCTGAACATCGCCCGACAGGATTATGAGCCCCAGGGTGCCAGCGTCACCATTCTGGTCAGCGAAGAGCCGGTCGACCCGAAGCTTATCGACAAAACTGAACACCCGGGTCCGCTGCCGGAAGTGGTCGTCGCCCACCTCGACAAAAGCCATATCTGCGTTCACACCTACCCGGAAAGCCACCCGGAAGGCGGGCTGTGCACGTTCCGCGCGGATATTGAAGTGTCGACCTGCGGCGTGATTTCCCCGCTGAACGCGCTGAACTATTTAATCCACCAGCTGGAATCGGACATCGTCACGATTGATTATCGCGTGCGCGGTTTTACCCGTGATATCAACGGCATGAAGCACTTCATCGACCACGAGATCAACTCCATTCAGAACTTTATGTCTGAGGATATGAAATCGCTGTATGACATGATGGACGTGAACGTGTACCAGGAAAACATCTTCCATACCAAGATGATGCTTAAGGAGTTCGACCTTAAGCACTACATGTTCCACACGAAACCGGAAGATTTAAGTGAAGAAGAGCGCAAGGTCATCACCGACCTGCTCTGGAAAGAAATGCGCGAAATCTACTACGGCCGCAATATTCCGGCCGTGTAAGTGTTGCCCGGAGCAGGGACGCTTCGGGGAGTTACTTCTGTTTCATGAACTCACGATAGGCATTCACTACCTGCAGGAAGTCTTCCACGCCGCACAGCGACAGGCTCTCTTCGTCGTAGTAGCTCATCCCCTCTTCCATCTCATCCCCTGAAAACTCAAGCTGGTTGGCGCGCACCATCACCTCTTCGCCATCCATCCACAGGGTGTACTCATGCCCGGCACGTTGCCAGGAGCGCTCACTGCCTTTCACCGTATTTGCCGCCTGTTCGACTTCATCAAGAAGGGCGAGATTTTCTTTCACCTCTTCGTTAAACCAGTGTCCAACGGCTTCGTGCCCCATCGACATGCGCACTTTCACCACGCCAGTGATGTCGCGCAAAAATTCGTAATCCATAGCGTTTTCCTCTGCAAAGCCATTAGGGTAATTATCGCAGCAGAGGGAAAGAAAAAAAGCGGGAGAGGTGGGAGGAATGAAAATAAAAAGGTGAGAGCAAGGCCCTGCGGCCTGATGCCCTCACCCCGTCCCTCTCCCACGGGAGAGGGTGCAAACACTAAAAACCGTCTCGTAGAGACGGTTTTGCTGTTTATACTGCCGTCTGGAAGATAACCCCGTCAGCCTTCTCGGTGTACTGAGAGAGCTGGTCGAAGTTCAGATAGCGATAGGTATCCACCGCCGTCTTATCCACCTGCGCCACAAAGGTCTGGTACTCTTCCGGCGTTGGCAGTTTGCCAATCAGCGCCGCAACCGCCGCCAGCTCCGCAGAGGCCAGGTAGACGTTCGCACCAGTACCTAAACGGTTCGGGAAGTTACGGGTAGAGGTGGAAACCACCGTCGCACCGTCGGCCACGCGCGCCTGGTTACCCATACACAGGGAGCAGCCAGGGATTTCGATACGCGCCCCGCTCTTACCGAACACGCTGTAGTAACCCTCTTCGGTCAACTGAGCCGCGTCCATACGGGTTGGCGGTGCCACCCACAGGCGGGTCGGCAGCTGGCCTTTGTGGGTATCCAGCAGCTTACCGGCGGCGCGGAAGTGGCCGATGTTGGTCATGCAGGAGCCGATGAACACTTCGTCGATCTTATCGCCCTGCACGTCAGAGAGCAGACGCGCATCGTCCGGATCGTTCGGCGCACAGAGGATTGGCTCTTTAATATCCGCCAGATCGATGTCGATCACCGCCGCGTACTCTGCGTCAGCATCGGCTTCAAGCAGCTGCGGATCCGCCAGCCATTTCTCCATGCCCTGAATACGACGCTCCAGCGTACGACGATCGCCGTAGCCTTCCGCAATCATCCACTTCAGCAGCACGATGTTGGAAGTCAGATACTCAATGATCGGCTCTTTGTTCAGCTTGATGGTACAGCCAGCCGCAGAACGCTCGGCGGATGCATCGGTCAGCTCAAATGCCTGCTCAACTTTCAGATCCGGCAGACCTTCAATTTCCAGGATACGGCCAGAGAAGATGTTTTTCTTGCCTTTCTTCTCAACGGTCAGCAGGCCCTGTTTGATGGCATACAGCGGGATCGCGTGAACCAGGTCGCGCAGAGTGATGCCCGGCTGCATTTTGCCCTTGAAGCGCACCAGCACGGATTCAGGCATGTCCAGCGGCATTACGCCGGTCGCTGCAGCAAACGCCACCAGGCCGGAGCCCGCCGGGAAGGAGATACCGATTGGGAAACGGGTATGGGAGTCACCGCCGGTACCCACGGTATCCGGCAGCAGCATACGGTTCAGCCAGGAGTGGATGACGCCGTCACCCGGACGCAGTGACACGCCGCCGCGGTTCATGATGAAGTCTGGCAGCGTGTGGTGCGTGGTCACGTCAACCGGCTTCGGATAGGCCGCCGTGTGGCAGAAGGACTGCATCACCAGGTCAGAAGAGAAGCCCAGGCACGCCAGGTCTTTCAGTTCGTCACGGGTCATTGGGCCAGTGGTGTCCTGAGAGCCCACGGAGGTCATCTTCGGCTCGCAGTATGCGCCAGGACGAATACCGGCGACGCCGCAGGCACGACCCACCATTTTCTGTGCCAGCGAGAAGCCGCGGTTGCTTTCTGCCACGTCTTTCGCGTGACGGAAAACGTCGGAGTGCGGCAGACCCAGCGCTTCACGCGCTTTGGTGGTCAGGCCGCGCCCGATGATCAGCGGAATACGGCCACCGGCACGCACTTCGTCAATCAGCACGTCGGTTTTCAGTTCGAAGCTTGCCAGCAGCTCGTTGGTTTCGTGGTTGCGCACTTCGCCTTTATACGGGTAGACGTCAATCACGTCGCCCATGTTCAGGTTGCTCACATCTACTTCAATTGGCAGCGCGCCCGCATCTTCCATGGTGTTGAAGAAGATTGGCGCAATTTTGCCACCGAGGCACAGGCCGCCGCCGCGCTTGTTCGGAACGTGCGGAATGTCGTCGCCCATGAACCACAGTACGGAGTTGGTGGCGGACTTACGGGAAGAGCCGGTACCCACAACGTCACCGACGTAGGCCAGCGGGAAACCTTTCTTCTGCAGCGCTTCGATCTGTTTGATCGGGCCAACCACGCCCGGCTGATCCGGCTCAATGCCTTCACGGGCGTTTTTCAGCATCGCCAGGGCGTGCAGCGGGATATCTGGACGAGACCACGCGTCCGGAGCCGGAGACAGGTCATCGGTGTTGGTTTCACCGGTCACCTTAAAGACGGTCACGGTAATTTTTTCCGCCAGCGCAGGGCGGTTCAGGAACCATTCGGCATCGGCCCAGGACTGCATCACCTGCTTCGCATAGACGTTGCCCGCTTTGGCTTTTTCTTCTACATCGTAGAAGTTATCGAACATCAGCAGCGTGGAAGAGAGCGCTTTAGCGGCAATCGGTGCCAGCGTGTCGTTATCCAGCGCGTCAATCAGCGGATGAATGTTGTAACCACCCTGCATGGTGCCGAGCAGTTCAATGGCTTTTTCAGGAGTAACCAGTGGGGAGGTGGCTTCGCCTTTGGCGATAGCAGCAAGGAATCCGGCTTTTACGTAGGCAGCTTCATCTACGCCAGGCGGTACGCGGTTGATCAACAGATCTAACAGGAATTCTTCTTCGCCCTTAGGCGGGTTCTTCAGCAGCTCGACGAGCGCGGCCATTTGGGTTGCATCTAAAGGTTTGGGTACAATTCCCTCGGCGGCACGTTCTGCTACGTGCTTACGGTATTCTTCTAGCACGACGGTTCTCCTCGCTCTCATTGTCATATGCGGCGGGCGTTCTCTTCACGCTCCTGTGAGACAGCAGTTTGTAGGGTAAATGCCCGATACCGCGTCGGGCAGCATAGCAGGATTTCTGCACAGTGTTAATCCGTTTACAAAAAAGCAACATTAAAAAGTTTGCTGAATCGTTAAGCATGGTGTAGCGGGGATTTAGGGCATCATTTTGCGGTTCTTCTGCACCGTGACGCTTCAGTTTTTTCTTCATCAGATATATTTGTGTAATAAATACTCACATTCTTTATCCGGACGTACCGGACGCTTCCCAATAAAAGTCAAAACAGTAAAAGACGGGTGAATAATACTCACGCCAACCGTAACGCCTCACGGCACAGCGCCTGTCTCGTTGGAGTCATTTTATGAAGTTGCCCTTTAAGCCACATCTGCTCATCCTTCTGTGCAGTGCCGGGCTGCTTGCCGCCTCAGGCGTCTTGTTTGTCAAAAGTCGTGCAACGGAACCCGTTGCGCCAGCCCCCGTCGCTCAACAACCGGCGGCGCCTGCCGTAGCCCAGCCCGCCCCTGTGGTCGCGCCGACCTACACTGCCGCGCAAATCGATCAGTGGGTTGCCCCCATTGCGCTCTACCCTGACGCCCTGCTGTCACAAATCCTGATGGCCTCGACTTACCCGGCCAACGTGATTCAGGCGGCTCAGTGGTCAAAAGACAACCCTAAAATGGAAGGGGACGCCGCCATTCAGGCCGTTGCCAGCCAGCCCTGGGATCCGAGCGTAAAATCGCTGGTCGCGTTTCCTCAGCTCATGTCGCTGATGGGTGAAAACCCGCCGTGGGTACAAAATCTGGGCGATGCGTTTCTCGCGCAGCCGAAAGACGTGATGGATTCCGTTCAACGCCTGCGCACGCTGGCACAGAAGACCGGTGCTTTACAATCTACGCCTCAGCAGACGGTCACCACCGTGACAAAGCCAGCACCAGCGAAAACCAGCGCCACCGAGGCAACGACAACAACCACGTCTGCGCCCGCCCCAACGGTGATCAAAATTGAATCTGCCGATCCGCAGGTCGTTTATGTCCCCATCTATAACCCCAATACGGTTTACGGGACCTGGCCCAACACCGCCTATCCTCCCACCTATCTCCCGCCCACGCCCGGAGAGCAGTTTGGCAACAGCTTCGTCAACGGCTTAGGCTTCAGCATGGGCGTTGCCACAACCTATGCCATTTTCAGCAATATCGACTGGGATGACGACGATGACTGGGACCACCACCATGACGGTGACTGGGATAATCACGGCGGCTACAACCGCAACGGTGATAACAACATCAATATTAACGTTGAGAACTTCAATAAAATCAGCGGACAACGCCTGACGGACGCCAACCGTATCTGGCAGCACAACCCGGCCTATCGGGAAGGTGTCCCCTACCCGACAAACCAGCTCAACACGCGTTTCCACTCCACCAACACGGCCACGGGGCTTAGTGCAACGCAACAACCGGTTAATCGCGATAGCCAGCGTCAGGCGGCGCTGAGCCAGATGGAGAAATCGACAGGTAAAACCTTCCCACAGACTGCTCGCCCGGGCACGAAAGCGGCGCAGCGACAGGCCTCAAGTGAACAGCTGAAACAGATTTCTCAGCGCAATAACTACCGTGGCTATGACACCAAACCGCAGACGGCGAAGCGGGCCACCACGCAGCAGCGAGAAAACCGCCAGACCACCGCGCAGAGACAAGAGAAACGGGTTCAGCCCTCTCAGCAACGTCCCTTCCAGCAGCGAAACAGTCAGCTCCGGGCCAATGCACTGAGCGGCAACGACAGCCGTTCCGCCAACTGGCAGGCGCAGCAGCAGCGTGGGGCGCAAAGCAGACACCTCGCCTCTCGTCAGCAGCAGCTACGCCCGGCAGCGGCTGGACGTGCTGAACACCGTGAATTCCGTCATCGCTAAGGGAGCCGACATGAAACGTAAATTACTCAGTGGAATGGTGTTGTTCATGGTCTCGGCGACCGTCATGGCGCAGCAATCCTTCAGCTCACCAGAACAGGCTACCAATGCGCTGGAAAGCGCCATCCGCGAGCAAAACGAAAGCGCGATGAACAACCTGCTCGGCGAAAACTGGCGCGATTTTCTGCCATCTGAAGGCGTTGATCCTGACGCAGTCGATCGCTTTCTGCGCGACTGGAAAGTCCGTCATAACACCATTGTCGAAGGCGATAAAGCGCATCTGGTTGTCGGAGACAGCGGCTGGCAACTTCCCATTCCGGTGATCAAAACCGCCTCCGGCTGGCAGTTTGACATCAAAGAAGGCGCCGAGGAGATCCTGACCCGCGAAATTGGGCGCAACGAACTTGCCGCCATCGAAGCCCTGCATGCATACGTGGCCGCTCAGCAGAGCTATTTTGCGATGAATCAGAAATACGCGCAGAAGATTGTCAGTTCTGAGGGGAAAAAGGACGGTCTGTACTGGCCCGTCTCGCCCGGCGAAGCGCCAAGCCCGCTTGGCCCGGCATTTAGCCCTAAAGAGCCAGGCGCGGGTTACCATGGCTATCGCTTCCGCATCCTGCCAGATAATCACGGTTTCGCGATGGTGGCGTGGCCTGTCAGCTATGGTCAGACAGGCGTCATGAGCTTTGTGATAAACCAGGACGACAAGGTGTACCAGTCCGATCTCGGCAGCGATTCGGAGCAGAAGGCCCGGGCGCTGGCCTCATACGCACCTGATAACTCCTGGCAGCCTGTAGTCCCCTGAACGCCGCGCATAAAAAAAGCGGCCTCAGGCCGCTTTTTTCATCTGAAGAAACTTATTTTTTCTTCGCTTTCGCGTTTGGCAGGTCCGTAATGCTACCTTCAAACACTTCTGCCGCCAGACCCACGGACTCGTGCAGAGTCGGGTGCGCGTGGATGGTCAGCGCGATGTCTTCCGCGTCACAGCCCATTTCGATAGCCAGACCGATTTCACCCAGCAGCTCGCCGCCGTTGGTACCGACAATCGCACCACCGATGACGCGGTGAGTCTCTTTGTCGAAGATCAGCTTGGTCATACCGTCTGCGCAGTCGGAAGCGATAGCACGGCCAGAAGCAGCCCACGGGAAGGTGGCGGTTTCGTAGCTGATGCCTTTCTCTTTCGCTTCTTTCTCGGTCAGACCGACCCATGCAACTTCTGGCTCGGTGTACGCGATAGATGGGATCACTTTCGGATCGAAGTAGTGCTTCATGCCGGCGATAACTTCAGCGGCAACGTGACCTTCGTGAACGCCTTTGTGCGCCAGCATTGGCTGACCGACGATGTCGCCGATAGCAAAGATGTGCGGCACGTTGGTGCGCAGCTGTTTGTCAACGCGGATGAAGCCACGGTCGTCCACTTCCACGCCAGCTTTGCCCGCGTCGAGGTTTTTACCGTTCGGTACACGACCGATAGCCACCAGCACGGCGTCGTAACGCTGTGGTTCGGATGGGGCTTTTTTGCCTTCCATGGAAACGTAAATACCGTCTTCTTTCGCTTCAACGGCAGTCACTTTGGTTTCCAGCATCAGGTTAAACTTCTTGCTGATGCGCTTGGTGAAGACTTTAACGATGTCTTTGTCAGCAGCCGGGATAACCTGGTCGAACATTTCAACCACGTCAATGTCTGAACCCAGCGCATGGTACACGGTACCCATTTCCAGACCGATGATACCGCCGCCCATAACCAGCAGACGCTTAGGAACGGTTTTCAGCTCCAGGGCATCAGTGGAATCCCACACGCGTGGATCTTCATGTGGAATGAATGGCAGTTCGATTGGGCGAGAGCCTGCCGCGATGATCGCGTTGTCGAAGTTGATAACGGTTTTGCCGTTTTCGCCTTCCACTTCCAGGGTGTTCGCACCGGTGAATTTACCCAGACCGTTAACCACTTTGACCTTACGGCCTTTCGCCATACCCGCCAGACCGCCGGTCAGCTGAGTGATAACTTTCTCTTTCCAGGTACGGATTTTGTCGATATCGGTTTTTGGCTCGCCGAAGACGATACCGTGTTCAGCCAGCGCTTTGGCTTCTTCGATAACTTTCGCTACGTGCAGCAGCGCTTTAGAAGGGATACAGCCGACGTTCAGACAAACACCGCCGAGGGTGCTGTAACGCTCTACGATGACGGTTTCCAGACCTAAATCCGCTGCACGAAATGCTGCGGAGTAACCTGCCGGGCCTGCCCCAAGTACTACGACCTGAGTTTTGATTTCTGTGCTCATCATGACCTCTTAGTTTATACCCGTCGTCCACCGGGTCGTTCTATCCGCCCGCAGTTTACAAAATTGTTAACAATTTTGAAACAACAAACGGCTCACGAATTGTCGCTTTCACCAATAACCTCATAAACACCATGAGATTATCAGAAAAAAGCCGGCCGACTGGCCGGCTTTTCGATTACATCACCAGGCGGCGAATGTCGCTCAGCATGTTGTTGATGATGGTGATGAAACGCGCACCATCAGCCCCGTCGATCACGCGGTGGTCGAAGGACAGAGAGATTGGCATCATCAGACGCGGCACGAACTCTTTGCCATTCCACACCGGCTCCATCGCGGACTTGGACACACCGAGGATAGCCACTTCCGGCGCGTTCACAATCGGCGCGAAGTGGGTAGTACCCAGGCCGCCGATGCTGGAGATAGTGAAGCAGCCGCCCTGCATTTCGCCGGCAGTCAGCTTACCATCACGCGCTTTTTTGGAGATGGTGGTCAGTTCACGGGACAGCTCAGTGATGCTCTTCTTGTTCACGTCTTTGAAGACCGGAACAACCAGACCATTTGGCGTATCAACCGCAACACCGATGTTGATGTATTTCTTCAGCGTCAGCTTCTGACCGTCTTCGGACAGGGAGCTGTTGAAGCGTGGCATCTGCTCCAGAGCCGCAGCAACCGCTTTCATGATGAAGACCACTGGGGTGAATTTCACGTCCAGTTTACGCTTCTCAGCTTCGGCGTTCTGCTGTTTACGGAACGCTTCCAGATCGGTGATATCGGTTTTGTCGAAGTGCGTAACGTGCGGGATCATTACCCAGTTACGGCTCAGGTTAGCACCAGAGATTTTCTGGATGCGGCCCAGTTCCACTTCTTCAATTTCGCCGAACTTGCTGAAGTCCACTTTCGGCCATGGCAGCATGCCCGGGATACCACCGCCAGCGGCTGCCGCAGGTGCAGCTTCGGCGCGTTTCACCGCGTCTTTCACGTAAGCCTGAACGTCTTCGCGCAGGATACGACCCTTACGGCCGGTCCCTTTCACTTTCGCCAGGTTCACGCCGAATTCGCGCGCCAGGCGACGAATCAGCGGAGTCGCGTGGACGTAAGCGTCGTTTTCAGCGAACTCTGATTTTTCTGCTTTTGCAGCAGGGGCAGCGGCTGGTTTAGCAGCCTGAGCCGGTGCAGCAGCCGGTGCTGGAGCAGCCGCGGCAGCCGGAGCTGCGGCAGGCGCAGCGCCTTCCACTTCGAAGACCATGATCAGGGAGCCGGTAGACACTTTGTCGCCAGTGCTGATTTTGATCTCTTTAACGGTACCGGCGAACGGCGCAGGCACTTCCATGGAAGCCTTGTCGCCTTCAACGGTGATCAGTGACTGTTCAGCGGCAACTTTGTCGCCCACTTTTACCATCACTTCGGTGACTTCAACTTCGTCACCGCCGATGTCCGGTACGTTAACGTCTTTCGCACCGCCAGCAGCGGCTGGTGCAGCGGCCGGAGCCGGAGCAGCGGCCTGTGCAGGCGCGGCAGCAGGTGCAGCACCCGCCACTTCGAAGACCATGATAAGCGACCCGGTAGACACTTTATCGCCGGTGTTGATCTTGATCTCTTTAACGGTACCGGCGAATGGCGCTGGTACTTCCATAGAGGCTTTGTCGCCTTCTACGGTGATCAGTGACTGCTCGGCCGCAACGGTATCGCCCACTTTCACCAGGATTTCAGTGACTTCAACTTCGTCACCGCCGATGTCAGGCACGTTCACTTCTTTCGCTGCCGCGGCAGCTGCTGGAGCAGCGGCGGCCGGAGCGGCTTCTTTCTTCTCTTCCTGCGCAGGTGCAGCAGCTGCTGCACCGTCGGCGGAATCGAAAATCATGATCAGTTTGCCAGTCTCGGTTTTATCGCCAACAGAGACTTTGATCTCTTTAACGATGCCAGCCTGAGGAGACGGGACTTCCATAGAGGCTTTGTCGCCTTCTACGGTGATCAGCGACTGTTCAGCTTCAACTTTGTCGCCCACTTTGACCAGGATCTCGGTGATTTCAACTTCATCAGCCCCGATGTCCGGTACATTGATTTCGATAGCCATTATTCTTTTACCTCTTACGCCAGACGCGGGTTAACTTTTTCTGCATCGATGTTGAATTTGGTAATTGCGTCCGCAACCACTTTCTTATCGATTTCGCCACGTTTAGCCAGTTCGCCCAGTGCTGCTACAACCACGTAAGAAGCATCAACTTCGAAGTGGTGACGCAGGTTTTCGCGGCTGTCAGAACGACCGAAGCCGTCAGTACCCAGAACGCGATAATCATCAGCTGGAACGTAAGTACGAACCTGCTCAGCGAACAGTTTCATATAGTCAGTGGACGCCACCGCTGGCGCGTCGTTCATCACCTGAGCGATGTACGGAACGCGTGGGGTTTCCATTGGGTGCAGCATGTTCCAGCGCTCACAATCCTGGCCATCACGCGCCAGTTCAGTGAAGGAGGTCACAGAGTACACATCGGAACCCACACCGTAATCTTTCGCCAGGATCTGCGCTGCTTCACGAACGTGACGCAGGATAGAACCGGAGCCCAGCAGCTGAACTTTACCTTTGCTACCTTCGATGGTTTCGAGTTTGTAGATACCTTTACGGATACCTTCCTCGGCACCTGCTGGCATTGCCGGCATGTGGTAGTTTTCGTTCAGGGTGGTGATGTAGTAGTAAATGTTCTCTTGCGCTTCACCGTACATGCGCTGCAGGCCGTCATGCATAATGACAGCAACTTCGTACGCGTAGGACGGGTCGTAAGAGATACAGTTAGGGATAGTCAGAGACTGAATGTGGCTGTGGCCATCTTCGTGCTGCAGACCTTCACCGTTCAGGGTCGTACGACCGGAAGTACCACCGATCAGGAAGCCGCGAGCCTGCTGGTCGCCTGCCTGCCAGCACAGGTCACCGATACGCTGGAACCCGAACATGGAGTAGTAAATGTAGAACGGAATCATCGGCAGGTTGTTGGTGCTGTATGAAGTCGCAGCAGCCAGCCAGGATGCACCTGCGCCCAGCTCGTTGATACCTTCCTGAAGGATCTGACCTTTCTCGTCTTCTTTGTAGTATGCAACCTGCTCACGGTCCTGCGGGGTGTACTGCTGGCCGTTCGGGCTGTAGATACCGATCTGACGGAACAGACCTTCCATACCGAAAGTACGCGCTTCGTCGGCGATGATTGGCACCAGGCGATCTTTGATCGACTTGTTCTTCAGCATCACGTTCAGGGCACGAACGAAAGCGATAGTGGTAGAGATCTCTTTGTTCTGCTCTTCCAGCAGCTGAGAGAAGTCTTCCAGCGCTGGCAGTTCCAGCTTCTCGGTGAAGTTAGGCTGACGAGCTGGCAGGTAGCCTTTCAGCGCCTGACGACGTTCGTGCAGGTACTTGTGCTCTTCAGAGCCTTCCGGGAAGGTGATGTAAGACAGGTTTTCTACCTGCTCATCGGTCACTGGAACGTTGAAACGGTCGCGGATATAGCGCACGCCGTCCATGTTCATTTTCTTAACCTGGTGAGCGATGTTTTTACCTTCTGCGGTATCACCCATGCCGTAACCTTTGATGGTGTGGGCCAGGATTACAGTCGCTTTACCTTTGGTTTCACGCGCTTTTTTCAGTGCAGCGTAGATTTTCTTCGGATCGTGACCACCGCGGTTCAGGGCCCAGATCTGCTCATCAGTCCAGTCTGCAACCAGGGCTGCGGTTTCTGGATATTTGCCGAAGAAGTGCTCACGCACGTAGGCACCGTCTTTGGATTTGAAGGTCTGGTAGTCACCGTCAACGGTTTCGTTCATCAGCTGGATCAGTTTACCGCTGGTGTCTTTACGCAGCAGTTCGTCCCAACGGGAACCCCACATGACTTTGATCACGTTCCAGCCAGCACCTGCGAAGATGCCTTCCAGTTCGTTGATGATCTTGCCGTTACCGGTTACCGGACCATCCAGACGCTGCAGGTTACAGTTGATGATGAAGCACAGGTTGTCCAGCTTCTCACGGGTCGCGATGGTGATCGCACCTTTAGATTCTGGCTCATCCATTTCTCCGTCGCCCAGGAAGGCGTATACGGTCTGTTCAGAAGTGTCTTTCAGACCACGGTGTTCCAGATACTTCAGGAATTTCGCCTGGTAGATAGCACCGATTGGGCCCAGACCCATTGATACGGTCGGGAACTGCCAGAATTCAGGCATCAGTTTAGGGTGCGGGTAAGAAGACAGACCTTTACCGTGAACTTCCTGACGGAAGTTGTTCATCTGCTCTTCAGTCAGACGACCTTCCAGGAATGCACGTGCATAGATGCCCGGAGAGATGTGGCCCTGGAAGTACACCAGATCGCCGCCGTCTTTCTCGTTCGCTGCACGGAAGAAGTGGTTGAAGCACACTTCGTAAATGGTCGCAGAAGACTGGAAGGACGCCATGTGGCCACCCAGTTCCAGGTCTTTCTTGGATGCGCGCAGAACGGTCATGATGGCGTTCCAGCGGATTGCAGAACGGATACGACGTTCCAGATCCAGATTGCCCGGGTATTCCGGTTCGTCTTCTACGGCAATCGTGTTTACGTAGTTGCTAGCCCCTGCACCTGAAGCAACCTTCACGCCGCCTTTGCGGGCTTCAGAAAGCAGCTGATCAATCAGATACTGAGCGCGCTCAACACCTTCTTCACGGATGACCGATTCGATCGCCTGTAGCCAGTCGCGAGTTTCGATCGGATCCACGTCATTTTGGAGACGTTCTGACATGGGGGTATTCCTTATCTATCTAATACGTTGATTTGTCTGGAACCTGTCCCATTGTGCTCTTGGGCAAGAACACAATAAGACAGGTTCTGCGTTTAGTTGCCGCGCTCTAAAAGTACCTGGCGCTTAATCCTTTCGTTGCTGTATGCGGCGTAATGAACGTTCGCGACGCGATTGTTCACGGCTGCGGTCCAGCAAGATTTCCTCAATGAAAGCCAGGTGACGGTGCGACGCTTCGCGCGCCTGCTCCGGCTCCCCGGCCATTATCGCCTCGAATACTCGGGTGCGATGGTTGCTTACCAGCGGGAGCATCTCCCGACGGGCATACAACAATTCAAAATTCTGACGAACGTTCTGGGCCAGCATCGGCTCCATGCAGCGTAGCAGATGGAGGAGCACCACGTTGTGTGCCGCTTCGGTGACGGCGATTTGATACTGGACAACGGCGCTGGACTCGGCGTCTAAATCGCCGGACTGCTGTGCCCGTTCAATGGCCTGATGCAGTTCGCGGATACGCACGCGATCTTCATCAGTGCTGCGAAGGGCGGCGTAATAGGCCGCAATACCTTCAAGCGCGTGACGGGTCTCAAGCAGGTCAAACTGGGATTCTGGGTGGTCAGAGAGAAGTTCTACCAGCGGATCGCTGAAGCTCTGCCACAGGCTGTTTTGCACAAAGGTTCCGCCGCCCTGGCGACGAAGCAGCAAGCCCTTTGCTTCGAGGCGTTGAATCGCCTCACGCAGAGAGGGACGTGAAACGTCGAACTGTTTTGCCAGCTCGCGTTCTGGCGGAAGTTTCTCACCCGGGCGCAGAGTCCCTTCGAGGATTAAAAACTCCAGCTGCTGCTCAATCACATCAGATAGTTTTGGTTGGCGAATTTTGCTGTAGGCCATATTCCCTGTCTTACGCCTTTTTGCCCGGAGTCAATTGGTCTTACCAATTTCTAGTTCGTATCGCTAAAGTAACAAAGTATTCACCTTCTGTCCATATTGGTTTTGATTGAAATCAGTAAACCCTGCACATTTTAACAACCTTACAGAAATAACGTTTCAGAAATGTAACTTTGCACAAATGAGTTGATTACTCCCAAAGAGGGAGTTTTAACCATAATGAAACGAGGGGTTTTGCAATCTGAAGCGATTCAACATGGCAAATAATGAAAATTCGCCCACTTAAGAAGCATTTCTATTCTATAGGTTGGGTTAGGAAGAATAAGCGGGCCGATTTACAAATGCTTTCTTTTTATTCAAGTCGTCAGCATCCCTTCATAAAGCAGGTGCATTCGCAGGCGCTTACCACTATTCTGGCGCGTACGGAAGTCATCTCCGCTTTTTTCGGTTTGTTTAACCGTAAAGAAATAAATACAGAATATGGACTTTCATAATTACACACGCACAGCGTGAACATAACAACCACACACGAGGTTTCAAATGGAAGCTCAACAGCACGGCGATCAGCTAAAGCGCGGACTTAAAAACCGCCATATACAGCTCATCGCACTGGGCGGTGCGATTGGTACCGGCCTGTTTCTGGGCAGCGCATCCGTTATCCAGTCAGCCGGTCCGGGTATTATTTTGGGTTACGCGATTGCGGGTTTCATTGCTTTTCTGATCATGCGCCAGCTTGGCGAAATGGTCGTTGAAGAGCCGGTCGCAGGCTCGTTCAGCCACTTTGCCTATAAATACTGGGGCAGCTTTGCGGGCTTCGCCTCCGGCTGGAACTACTGGGTGCTGTACGTTCTGGTTGCTATGGCCGAGCTGACCGCCGTCGGGAAGTACATCCAGTTCTGGTACCCCGAGATCCCCACCTGGGCGTCTGCTGCAGCCTTCTTCGTGATTATCAACGCCATTAACCTGACCAACGTAAAAGTATTCGGCGAGATGGAGTTCTGGTTTGCCATTATCAAAGTCATTGCCGTTGTGGCGATGATCATCTTCGGTGGCTGGCTGCTGTTCAGCGGCAACGGCGGCCCGCAGGCTACCGTGCGTAACCTCTGGGAACAGGGCGGCTTCCTGCCTCACGGCATGACCGGTCTGGTGATGATGATGGCGATCATCATGTTCTCCTTCGGCGGCCTGGAGCTGGTGGGTATTACCGCCGCCGAAGCCGATAACCCGGAGCAAAGCATTCCGAAAGCCACAAATCAGGTTATCTACCGTATTCTGATCTTCTATGTGGGCTCACTGGCAGTGCTGCTCTCCCTGCTGCCGTGGACGCGCGTGACCGCTGACACCAGCCCGTTTGTTCTCATCTTCCACGAGCTGGGCGACACCTTTGTCGCCAACGCCCTGAACATCGTGGTGCTGACCGCAGCGCTCTCCGTTTACAACAGCTGCGTATACTGCAACAGCCGTATGCTGTTCGGCCTGGCCCAGCAGGGCAACGCGCCGAAGATGCTGCTCAACGTGGATAAACGCGGCGTGCCGGTGAATACCATCATTGTTTCAGCCATCGTGACCGCGCTGTGCGTGCTGATTAACTACATGGCACCGGAATCGGCGTTTGGCCTGCTGATGGCGCTGGTAGTCTCCGCTCTGGTTATCAACTGGGCGATGATCAGCCTGGCGCACATGAAGTTCCGCCGCGCGAAACAGCAGCAGGGCGTTACCACGCGCTTCCCTGCCCTGCTCTATCCGCTGGGTAACTGGATTTGCCTGCTGTTTATGGCGGCCGTGCTGGTGATCATGCTGATCACGCCGGGCATGGCGATTTCCGTCTACCTGATCCCGGTCTGGATTGCGATCCTTGGCGTTGGCTATCTCTTCAGCCAGAAAAGCCGTAATGCCATGAAGGCGCACTAAACCTCTCGCCGCGGCACCTGCTTTTGCGGATGCCGCGCGTTGTTACCTTCTTCACACTTTCACGCCAACAGCACATTTATCCATATCACCGCCCTGATACTGCAACGCATATATTCCTTTGCCAGCGAATAATTCTCCCCATACCGTAAACCGGAGAGCTGTCGATGGATAACAACAAACTGTCAGTAAAAGAAAAGATCGGCTATGGGATGGGCGACGCGGGATGCAACATCATCTTCGGCGCCATCATGCTGTTTGTTAACTATTTCTATACGGATATTTTTGGCCTGGCGCCTGCGCTGGTCGGCGTGCTGCTGCTGTCTGTCCGCGTGATTGACGCCGTAACGGACCCGATCATGGGGGCGATTGCCGACCGTACCCGCAGTAAATATGGCCGGTTTCGTCCATGGCTGCTGTGGATTGCGTTCCCCTACGCGCTGTTCAGCATTCTGATGTTCACCACCCCGGAGTGGAGCTATAACAGCAAAGTTATCTATGCGTTTGTCACCTACTTCCTGCTCTCGTTAACCTATACGGCCATCAACATCCCTTACTGCTCGTTAGGTGGAGTGATCACCAACGATCCAAAAGAGCGCGTGGCCTGCCAGTCGTATCGCTTCGTGCTGGTCGGCATCGCCACGCTGCTGCTCTCCTTAACGCTGCTGCCGATGGCCGACTGGTTTGGCGGGGATAACAAAGCCAAAGGCTACCAGATGGCAATGACCGTCCTGGCGCTGATTGGTACCTGTATGTTCCTGTTCTGCTTCGCCACCGTGCGCGAGCGCGTGCGTCCGGCAGTGCAGACCAACGACGAGCTGAAAAACGACCTGAAAGACGTGTGGAAAAACGATCAGTGGGTGCGCATTCTGCTGCTGACGCTGTGCAACGTCTGCCCGGGCTTTATCCGCATGGCGGCGACCATGTATTACGTCACCTGGGTGATGGGCCAGAGCACACACTTCGCCACGCTGTTTATCAGCCTGGGCGTTGTCGGCATGATGCTTGGCAGCGTGCTGGCGAAAGTGCTGACCGACCGCTGGTGTAAGCTGAAGGTCTTCTTCTGGACCAATATCGTGCTGGCGATTTTCTCCTGCGCCTTTTATTTCTTCGACCCGAAAGCGACCGTCACCATCGTGGTGCTCTACGTCCTGCTGAACATCCTGCACCAGATCCCGTCTCCGCTGCACTGGTCGCTGATGGCCGACGTGGACGACTACGGCGAATGGAAAACCGGGAAGCGCATCACCGGGATCAGCTTCTCGGGTAACATCTTCTTCCTGAAACTGGGCCTGGCGATTGCCGGGGCGATGGTCGGCTTCCTGCTCTCCTGGTACGGTTATGACGCGGGCGCAAAAGCGCAAAGCGCGGACGCCATCAACGGGATCGTGCTGCTCTTTACCGTCATTCCGGGCATTGGATACTTAATTACCGCTGGGGTGGTACGTCTGCTGAAGGTGGACCGCGAAACCATGAAGCAGATCCAAGCCGATCTGGAAAAGCGTCGCACCAACTACCGCGAACTGAACGACTATCAGGAACTCAAAGCCGCTGAGACTAAATAAGGAAAGCCGCATGCATAACTGGCCAAACCCATTTATCGAACAACGCGCCGACCCGTACATTTTACGCCATGAGGGACAGTACTATTTTATTGCCTCCGTGCCGCAGTACGACAGGCTGGCGATCCGCCGCGCGGACTCGCTGGAAGGACTACGAGGCGCTGAAGAGGTAGTGGTCTGGCGCAAACCCGAGACCGGCCCGATGAGCCAGCTGATTTGGGCACCGGAACTGCACCACATTGATGGAAAGTGGTACATCTATTTTGCCGCGACGCACACCCAGGCGCTCGACGCACTCGGGATGTTCCAGCACCGCATGTTTGCGATTGAGTGTGCGGACCGCGATCCGCTCAGCGGTACCTGGATCGAGAAAGGGCAAATCAACACCCCGTTCGACACCTTCGCCCTGGACGCCACCACCTTTGTTCATCAGGGCAAACGCTGGTACCTGTGGGCGCAAAAAGCCCCGGATATTTCCGGCAACTCTAACCTCTATCTGTGTGAAATGGAGAACCCGTGGACGCTGAAAGGCGAGCCGGTGATGCTCAGCAAGCCAGAATACGACTGGGAATGCCGTGGTTTCTGGGTCAACGAAGGTCCGGCGGTGCTGGTTCACAGCGATAAGCTGTTTATCAGCTACTCCGCCAGCGCCACCGATGAGAACTACTGCATGGGGTTACTGTGGATAGACCTGAACGCCGATCCGCAAAACCCGGCAAACTGGCACAAATCCCCTCGCCCGGTTTTCGTCACCAGCTACGAGAACCGCCAGTACGGGCCTGGCCACAACAGCTTTACGCAAACGCCGGAAGGGGAAGATGTATTGGTGTACCACGCAAGAAATTACACCGAAATTGAAGGCGATCCGCTTTACGATCCGAACCGTCATACTCGCCTGAAGCTTGTCCGCTGGGACGAAAACGGGATGCCTGATTTCGGCATCCCGCCTGCGGATACGTTATAGCGTCTGCGGCGCGCTGGGTTACACCAGCGTGCCGTAAATCGTCAGCAGCGCCACAATCACCACCACCACAAACGAGGTTTTCTTCGCCATGGAGACGGCGGCTTTTGGCGTTTCGATCTTGTCGGTATGCGGTTCGCGCGCCAGCGAGAACTGCGCCAGGCGCGTCAACACCTGGTACTGGGACGTATGGCGGTCCCCAAGAGAAGCGAACCATGCGGGCAGCGCTTTTTCACCGTGGCCAATTAAGGCGTACACCACGCCCACCAGACGCACCGGGAGCCAGTCGAGCACGTGCAGGATGGCATCAATGCCGGACAGCAAACGCTCATGCGGCGTCAGATAACGGGCAAGCCAGGTCTGCCAGGCGCGCAGGAACGAATAGCCCATCAGCAGTACCGGCCCCCACGGGCCGCCCACCACAAACCAGAACAGCGGAGCAAGGTAGTAGCGGAAGTTAATCCACAGCAGCGCGTTTTGCAGCTCGCGCAGGAACTCGCGCTCGTCGCAGTCCGGCGGCACGCCGTGGATCATCGTCAGCTCGCTCGCCATCGCGCCGCGCGCGTGGGCATCGTCACGGGAGGCGGCTTTCAGGTAGGCGTGATAGTGCAAACGCACCTTGCCCGCACCAATGCACAGCACGCCGAGCAGGATCCACACCACCAGCAGCGGCACGTTGAAAAAGAGTCCGTACAGCGAGCGCAGCAGCAGGAAGGTAATCAGCATGACGCCCGCCATCATCAGCAGCGTGCGCAGCATGGAAAAGTGCTTGATGCGGCGGAATAACACCTCCAGCCGGTGATCCAGTTGCCAGTGCTCGCCGAGCTTGAACAGGCGTTCAGCGATGATAACCAGCAGCATGGTAAACAACGTCATGGTATCTCCTTATTCTGACGACGCGGCAAGCATGGCGCGAAACCGCGACCAGTCAAATGCCGGGCCGGGATCGGTTTTTCTCGCCGGAGCGATATCGCTGTGCCCGGTAATATTGTCGGCGATTGCCGGGTAGAGTCCGATAAGCGTGTGGGTAATAGCAACCAGCTGCTGATACTGGGCATCGGTGTAGGGGGTACTGTCCGTGCCTTCCAGCTCGATCCCAATCGAGAAATCGTTGCACCGTTCGCGCCCGTGATACATCGATACCCCGGCATGCCAGGCGCGCTTATCAAAAGGAACATACTGAACCACCTCACCATCACGGCGAATCAGGCAGTGAGCCGACACGCGCAGATGCGCAATCTCAGCGAAGAAGGGATGAGCATTGGGATCTATCGTTCCCGTGAATAACGCATCGATCCACGGGCCGCCAAACTCACCCGGCGGGAGGCTAATATTATGAACCACCAGCAGTGTGGGCTTTTCATCCTCCGGGCGGCAGTCGTGGTGCGGCGAGGGCACATGCCGCGCATCCACCAGCCATCCGTTTTCTAACAACATGCTGGAACTCCTTCTGTATGGTGCAATGACTCGGTTCAGAGTAGCATGTTTCAATATTATGATTCGTTACCAATTTGGAGTTTTATCATGCCGCCTCGCCGCTACAACCCCGACCACCGACGTGAAGCGCTTCTGGAACGTATTAATATGGATATTCCGGCAAGCGTCGCCCATGCGTTGAAAGAAGACCTGGGGGGTGACGTTAACGCCGATAAAGATATTACCGCACAATTGTTGCCAAAAGAGACACGCTCGCACGCGGTCATTATCACCCGTGAGGAGGGCGTTTTCTGCGGCAAGCGTTGGGTTGAAGAGGTCTTTACTCAGCTGGCGGGTGACGATGTACAGGTGACATGGCACGTTGATGATGGTGATGCAGTGACCGCCAATCAGCCGCTGTTCGAGCTGGACGGTCCTTCCCGCGTATTACTGACCGGCGAGCGTACCGCGCTCAATTTTGTCCAAACGCTCTCTGGCGTCGCCAGTGAAGTGCGCCGCTACGTTGACCTGCTGGCCGGCACCCGTACCCAGCTGCTTGATACCCGCAAAACGCTGCCGGGCCTGCGCACGGCGCTGAAGTACGCGGTGCTCTGCGGCGGCGGCGCAAACCATCGTCTGGGCTTATCCGATGCTTTCCTGATTAAAGAGAACCACATTATTGCTTCTGGCTCCGTGCGTCAGGCGGTGGAAAAGGCCTTCTGGCTGCATCCGGATGTGCCGGTTGAGGTGGAAGTTGAAAGCCTGGAAGAGCTGGAGCAGGCGATCAAGGCCGGGGCCGATATCATCATGCTCGATAACTTCGAGACGGAGCAGATGCGCGAGGCGGTGAAACTGACCAACGGCCGGGCCCAGCTTGAAGTGTCCGGAAACGTCAATTTCGAGACGATCCGTGAGTTCGCCGAAACCGGCGTGGATTACATCTCCGTTGGCGCGCTGACCAAGCACGTTCGCGCCCTCGATCTCTCAATGCGCTTCAAATAACGCACGCTCCCCTCTCTGCCCGGAGAGGGGGATTTCAGCCTCGCTCGCAAATCCATTGTCCTTCTCTGCAACACGGAATGAATTCTCTGAAGCTCCTTTCTCGTTCTCTTTTTTGCCCCTCGTTTCTGCCCTGTCCCGCTGACAAACTAGCGCCACTTTGCATAAGGAGCAGATATGGACAGACAACAAGGATTCACACTCATTGAGCTGATGGTGGTCATTGGCATCATTGCGATTCTGAGCGCCATCGGCGTTCCCGCCTATCAGAACTACCTGCATAAAGCAGCTCTCACCGATATGCTGCAAACTTTCGTTCCCTATCGCACTGCCATTGAGCTTTGCGCGCTCGATCGCGGCGGCGTGGAAAGCTGCGATGCCGGCAGTAACGGCATTCCCTCTCCTGCCACGACGCGTTACGTTTCAGGAATGAGCGTGGCAAAAGGGATCGTGACCTTAACAGGCCAGGAGAGCCTGAACGGGCTGACGGTAACCATGACGCCGCAGTGGAGCAACGGCAACGGTATGACGGGCTGGACGCGTGACTGCAATATCAGTGCTGACAGCGCGCTTAAGCAGGCCTGCGAAGACGTCTTCCGCTTCGACACTAACTAAGGAGCGGATAATGAACACCGATCAACTCGTGGCGCTTTGTCTTCGCCACCATGCCCTGCTGCTCACCAGCGACAGCGACATGATTAGCATCGCCGTCGTGGGAACCCCCGCGCCTGAACTGATGGAGGCCCTGCGCTTCGCGACCCAGAAGCGGATTGATATCGAATGCTGGAGCGCTGAACGCATGGAAAAGCACCGGCAGTTAACCGCGCAATCGCATCTGCCCGTCGTTTCGCAACCCCACTCCGCGGTGGACATCCTCAACCATACGCTGCAGCAGGCAGTAAACCAGCGCGCGTCTGACATCCATATCGAACCAATGGAGCACGCGTGCCAGATCCGCTTACGTATCGACGGGGTACTTTATCCGCAGCCTCCCCTTTCCGCCGCGCTGGCGACGATGCTCAGCGCCCGGTTAAAAGTGCTGGGTAATCTGGATATTGCGGAACGGCGCTTACCTCAGGACGGTCAGTTTACGATTGAGCTGACAAACGAGCCGGTCTCGTTTCGTATCGCCACGCTTCCCTGCAACGGCGGTGAGAAAATTGTGCTGCGTTTGCTACATCAGGTTCAGCAGGCGCTGGAACCGAACGCGCTTGGCATGAGCGCTAAACAGCTGGCCTGTTTTAATGAGGTACTCCACCAGCCTCAGGGGCTAATTCTGGTCACCGGCCCGACGGGCAGCGGCAAAACCGTAACGCTCTACAGCGCGCTGCAGGCGCGTAACACCCCTGACGTCAACATCTGCAGCGTGGAGGATCCCATCGAGATCCCGCTTGCGGGGTTAAATCAGACGCAGGTTAATCCCCGCGCGGGCTTAACATTCCAGAACGTACTGAGAGCGCTGCTCCGTCAGGATCCGGACATCATTATGGTCGGGGAAATTCGCGATGGTGAAACGGCAGAAATTGCCATTAAAGCCGCGCAGACCGGGCATCTTGTATTGTCGACGCTGCACACCAACTCGACGACGGAAACCCTCATTCGTCTGGAGCAGATGGGCGTGGCGCGCTGGATGATCTCTTCCGCGCTCTCGATGGTAATTGCCCAGCGGCTGGTTCGGCGCCTTTGCCCGCACTGCCGACAGAAAACAGGCGAGCATACGGACCTGCCGCGCTCGATTTGGCCGCGGCAACTTCCTCGCTGGCAGCCTGCAGGCTGCGATCGTTGTTATCATGGTTTTTACGGGCGCGTGGCCATTTTTGAAGTACTTGCGATCGATAATCCCCTGCGCCAGGCTATTGCCAGCGGGGCAGGCACCGAGGTGATTGAAGCCAGCGCCCGACAGGCTGGACTCATCTCGCTGTTTGAACACGGCTGCATGGCCGTTGAACAAGGGATGACCACGCTTGAAGAGTTAGTGCGTGTTCTGGGTATGCCCGATGGCTGCTAATCAACTCTGGCGCTGGCGAGCAATCTCCGCTGAAGGAGAACCCCGAAACGGGGTTCTCTGGGCCACCGACCGCAACGCAGCCTTCACCAGGCTGATGCGTAACGACCTCCATCCTCTGGCCCTGACCCGATGCGCTCAAAGGCACCGCTGGCGTCCACATCACTGCTACGAGATGTTTCGTCAGCTCGCAACGCTCCTGCAGGCCGGGCTGACGCTCGCGCATAGTCTGCAAATGCTGGCAGACCAACATCCAGTAGAACCGTGGCGGGGGCTACTGCAAAACGTTGCCGATGAACTCAGTGAAGGCTGTCCTTTTTCTGAGGCGCTCAAACGGTGGCCAGCAGTCTTTAGCCCACTGCATATCTCAATGGTGAAAACCGGAGAGCTAACGGGGAAGCTTGAAGCGTGCTGCCGAGAGCTTGCAGAGCAGCAAAAAGCGCAGCAGCAGCTCAGCGCGAAGGTGAAAAAAGCGCTGCGCTACCCGGCGATCGTCCTGACGCTGGCCGTGCTCGTCGTGCTGGCAATGGTCACCCTGGTTTTGCCCGAATTTGCCGCGATCTACAAAACCTTTAATACCCCGCTTCCGGCGCTGACGCGAATTGTTATGGGGATAGCCGCGTTTATGCAGTCATATGCCCTTGCGCTGTTCGCGATGCTGCTTGTTCCCGTAACCGCAGCCTGGCCTCTGCGACACCATCCTCGCTGGCAGCGTATTCTGCTGAGTTTTCCCGTAATGGGCGCGCTGGCGAAAGGGCAAAAACTGGGGCAGATCTTCACCGTGCTGTCGCTCACGCAGCAGGCGGGCATTGCATTCTTACAGGGGCTTGAAAGTGCAGAAGAGACTGTTGAAAGCCGGTACTGGCAGGGAATACTCCGCAGCATACGCGAGAACATTGAAAAAGGTCTCCCCGTCTGGTCATCTTTTCAGAAGGCGGCAATGTTTACCCCGCTCTGTATTCAGCTTTTACGAACCGGTGAGATGTCAGGTTCGCTGGACGTCATGCTGGCAAACCTTGCTCGCCATCACACGGAACAGACCTTTCAACGGGCAGACAACCTGGCGGCGCTTCTGGAGCCACTGCTCCTGGTTGTTACGGGGGTTATCATCGGCACGCTGGTGGTGGCAATGTATCTGCCGATTTTCCATCTGGGTGATGCGATGAGCGCGGGGTAGTGCAGCAGCGCTGGCGCACGAGCATGCGCCAGCGAAAGCCATTACAGGCTATTGAAAACGCGGTTTTCCTGCTCCTGAACGCGAATAAACGTTGTGCGTTTCGTCAGCTCTTTCAGGCGGGATGCCCCCACGTAGGTACAGGCTGAGCGCAGGCCGCCCAGGATGTCGCGCGCGGTGTTTTCAACCGGGCCGCGCAGAGGCAGCTTCACGGTTTTGCCTTCTGCCGCACGGTATTTAGCCACGCCACCGACGTGACGGGTCATAGCGGATTCAGAGCTCATACCGTAGAACAGCATGAACTTCTCGCCGTTCTCTTCCACCACGGTGCCGCCGCTCTCTTCGTGGCCTGCCAGCATACCGCCGAGCATCACGAAGTCCGCGCCGCCGCCAAAGGCCTTTGCGACATCGCCCGGCATAGTGCAACCGCCGTCGCTGATGATCTGGCCGCCCAGGCCGTGCGCCGCGTCGGCACATTCAATGACCGCGGAAAGCTGCGGATAACCCACACCGGTTTTCACGCGCGTGGTGCATACGGAGCCCGGGCCAATGCCCACTTTCACGATGTCGGCACCGGAAAGGATCAGCTCTTCACACATTTCACCGGTCACCACGTTGCCCGCAATGATAGTTTTGGTCGGCCAGGCTTCGCGCGCCTTGCTGACGAACTGCACGAAGTGCTCGGAGTAACCGTTCGCCACATCAATACAAACGAAGCTAAGCGCCGGGTTGGCATTCAGGATCTGTTTGGTTTTCTCGAAATCGGCATCGGAAGTACCGGTGGAAACCATCACGTGCTTCACCACGTCAGCAGAGGCGGACGCAACAAACGCATTCCACTCTTCAGGAGTGTAGTGCTTGTGGACTGCAGTAAGAATATCGAACTGAGCCAGCGCCGTTGCCATCTCAAAGGTACCGACTGTATCCATGTTGGCAGCAATGATTGGCACGCCAGACCACGTCTGACCGGAGTGTTTAAAGGTGAATTGACGTTCGAGTTCAACGTCTGAGCGACTTTTCAGTGTAGAGCGTTTAGGGCGGATAAGAACGTCTTTGAAACCTAACTTCAGATCTTCTTCGATACGCATGTGCGGATTCCTGGGGTTAGAGGCAAATATGTTAAAAGCACAACTCCAGTGACGCTATCATACGCACTAATACCTGCTCCGCAAGACTGCGAAATTCTCTTTTTTTACGCTACAATCCTATAAATTTACCTGGTAAAAAGCCGGTAAAGAGAATCAAACAATTACTGTCGCACGTTTGTTTTTTAAGCAACTGATTTCCATAATGAATAATTCCCAGGATTTGATTTAATGGGGTATATCGTCGCAGTAACCGGCGGCATCGGTAGTGGCAAAAGTACCGTTGCGGACGCGTTTTCTCGTCTCGGCATCGCGATTATTGATGCTGATATTATTGCCCGTCAGGTGGTAGAGCCCAATACACCCGCGCTAAAGGCCATCGCCGACCATTTCGGCCAGGCAATCATCAATGCCGATGGCACACTGAACCGCCGTCAGCTTCGCGAATATATTTTTTCCGATTCTGCGGAAAAAGCCTGGCTTAATGCCCTGCTCCACCCCATTATCCACCAGGAAACTCAGCGTCAGATAGCCGCAGCCCGCTCGCCCTATGTCCTGTGGGTGGTTCCGCTCCTGGTAGAAAATCAGCTGTATAAGAAAGCCAATCGGGTATTGGTGATTGATGTCACACCCGAGACGCAAATCCAGCGAACCATGACGCGCGACCACGTCTCGCGTGAACATGCTGAACAAATTCTTGCCGCTCAGGCCACTCGCGCTCAGCGCCTTGCCGTTGCGGATGATGTTATTGATAATAACGGCGCACCAGATGCCATTGCATCGGATGTTGCCCGCCTGCACGAGCAGTATCTAACCTTCGCCGCGCAGGCCGTTGCACAGGAAAAACCATAATGTCGACTCACATCCTTTTTGAGCACCCGCTTAATGAAAAAATGCGTACCTGGCTGCGCATTGAATTTCTCATCCAACAGCTTTCACAACATCTGCCTGTTAACGATCATGCCACGGCGTTGCACTTCTTTCGCAACGTAGGCGATCTGCTGGATGTGATTGAACGTGGCGATGTCCGCACGGAGCTGTTGAAAGAGCTGGAGCGCCAGCAGCGTAAATTACAGGCCTGGGCCGAAGTACCGGGCGTGGATCAAAGTCGAATTGACGCCTTACGCCAGCAGTTGAAAAATAGCAGCACGACGCTGATGGCCGCGCCGCGCGTTGGGCAATATTTACGAGAAGACCGTTTGATAGCGCTGGTGCGCCAGCGCCTGAGCATACCGGGCGGTTGCTGTAGCTTTGATCTGCCAACGCTGCATATGTGGCTGCATATGCCGCAGGAACAGCGCGATCGCCAGGTAAACAGCTGGCTGGGTAGCCTGGAGCCGATGAATCAGACGCTATCGCTGATCCTCGATCTTGTGCGTAACTCTGCCCCGTTCCGCAAGCAAACCAGTCTCAACGGTTTTTATCAGGACAACGGCGACGACGCCGATCTTCTGCGTCTAAATTTGTCTCTTGGCGAGCAGCTTTATCCGCAAATTTCCGGGCATAAAAGCCGTTTCGCGATCCGCTTTATGCCGCTGGACAGTGAAAATGGCACCGTGCCGGAACGCCTCGATTTTGAACTGGCCTGTTGTTAAGGAGTGCCAATGTCTGACGTCACCACCGTAAACTGCCCAACCTGTGGGAAAACTGTCGTCTGGGGAGAAGTGAGTCCGTTTCGCCCGTTCTGCTGCAAGCGCTGTCAGCTCATTGATCTGGGCGAATGGGCGGCGGAAGAGAAACGAATTCCGAGCGAAGGCGACCTCTCGGATAGCGATGACTGGAGCGAAAGCCAGCAGTAACGTTCAAAGCCTGCTGGCGATTCGTTCGGCAGGCCTACATGTTTGTCGCTAAGCGGCGGATCACAGGCTCATTGGCTGGCGGGAATTTGTCGGCATCACTGACCTGAAGTTCCACCCAGTTACCCGGCTGTCCCTCTTTTCCCCAGGGTTCACCTTCCCAGCTTTCCACCAGCCAGAACCACAGCGTGATGTGCCTGTCGGGAAACTGATACTCCAGCTTATCGAACAGCGTGGCGCCAAGCGGGGTAATCCCCACCTCTTCCTGCAGCTCACGCACCAGCGCCTCTTCCGGGGTTTCTCCTGATTCGATTTTCCCGCCAGGAAACTCCCACTTGTTCGCCATATGGGCGTCAGCAGCGCGCTGGGTGATGAAGATTTGGTTTTGCGGGTTGCGAATGATCCCGACGGCAATTTGCAGTATTTTCATAGCGTCACTTCCATAAAAAAGGCGCAGATATCTGCGCCTTTTCAGTTAGTTATGTTCTTAGCTCAGGCGGCCGTGGCACGCCTTGTATTTTTTACCGGAACCACACGGGCACGGATCGTTACGACCGACTTTACGATCGCCGGTCTGCGCGGCGATCGCTGCTGCGGCTTCGCTTTCGTCAGTCTGGTGGCTCAGCTGCTGCATCTGCGCCAGACGCTCAGCTTCTTCACGGCGCTGCTGCTCCATCGCTTCCACTTCTTCCGGCATGCGCACCTGAACCTTGCTCAGGGTGCTGATCACTTCGTACTTCAGTGACTCCAGCATAGAGGCAAACATGGAGAAGGATTCACGCTTGTACTCCTGCTTCGGATCTTTCTGCGCATAGCCGCGCAGGTGGATACCCTGACGCAGGTAGTCCATCGCCGCCAGGTGCTCTTTCCACAGGGAGTCCAGCGTTTGCAGCATCACCCCTTTCTCGAAGTGACGCATCATCTCAGCGCCAACCACTTCTTCCTTACGCTTATAAACCTCCAGCGCGGTTTCAAAGATACGTTCGCGCAGGGTCTCTTCATGCAGCTCAGGCTCTTTGTCCAGCCACTCTTTGATTGGCAGATCGAGATCGAAGTCGTTTTTCAGACGTTCCTGCAGGCCTTCAACGTCCCACATCTCTTCCAGAGACTGCGGTGGAATATGCGCGTCGATGGTGGCTTTGAACACATCTTCGCGGATGCTGTTGATGGTTTCGCTCACGTCGGACACGTCCAGCAGTTCGTTACGCTGGGTGTAGATCGCGCGACGCTGATCGTTGGCCACGTCATCATATTCCAGCAGCTGCTTACGAATATCGAAGTTGCGGCTTTCAACTTTACGCTGGGCGTTAGCGATCGCTTTAGTCACCCATGGGTGCTCAATGGCTTCACCAGGCTTCATGCCCAGCTTACGCATCATGCCGGACACGCGGTCGGAGGCGAAAATACGCATCAGCGCATCTTCCATAGACAGGTAGAAGCGGGAAGAACCGGCATCACCCTGACGGCCCGCACGGCCGCGCAGCTGGTTGTCGATACGACGAGATTCGTGACGCTCGGTACCGATGATGTGCAGACCACCGGATGCCAGCACCGCGTCGTGACGCACCTGCCAGTCGGCTTTGATCTGCTCGATCTGCTCTGGCGTTGGGTTTTCCAGCTCAGCGACTTCAGCCTGCCAGCTACCGCCGAGCATAATATCGGTACCACGACCCGCCATGTTGGTGGCGATGGTCACGGCTGCCGGATAGCCCGCCTGAGCAACAATGTCCGCTTCTTTAGCGTGGAACTTGGCGTTCAGAACGTTGTGCTTGATGCCTGCTTTGGTCAGCTCATTGGAAACCACCTCGGATTTCTCGATGGAGATGGTCCCCACCAGAACCGGCTGACCATTGGCAGTACGGTCGCGAATATCTTCGATGATCGCCTGAATTTTTTCCGCTTCGGTCATGTACACCAGGTCCGGCATATCCTTACGGATCATCGGACGGTTGGTTGGCACCACCACGGTATCCAGCTTGTAGATGGAGCTGAATTCAAACGCTTCGGTATCTGCGGTACCGGTCATCCCCGCCAGTTTCTCATACAGACGGAAGTAGTTCTGGAAGGTGATTGAGGCCAGCGTCTGGTTTTCGTTTTGAATGTCCACGCCTTCTTTCGCTTCCACCGCCTGGTGCAGGCCATCGGACCAGCGACGACCCTGCATGGTACGGCCGGTGTGTTCATCGACAATGATGACTTCACCGTCTTTCACGATGTAGTCAACGTCGCGGGTGAACAGCGCGTGGGCGCGCAGCGCGGCGGTCACGTGGTGCATCAGCATGATGTTGCTCGGGGAATACAGGGACTCGCCCTCTTCCATAATGCCTTCAGCCACCAGCAGCTCTTCGATTTTCACCAGACCGCGTTCGGTCAGGTTCACCTGGCGCGCTTTTTCATCTACGGAGAAGTGGCCTTCACCCTGGAAGGTATCGGAGTCTTCTTTCTCCTGACGCAGCAGGTGTGGAATGATTTTGTCGACTTTACGGTACATGTCAGAACTGTCTTCGGCCGGGCCGGAGATGATCAGCGGGGTACGCGCTTCATCGATCAGAATGGAGTCAACCTCATCCACCAGCGCATAGTGCAGCTTACGCTGGACGCGCTCTTCCGGGCTGAACGCCATGTTGTCACGCAGGTAGTCGAAGCCGTATTCGTTGTTGGTGCCGTAGGTGATGTCCGCGTTGTAGGCTTCGCGCTTGGCGGGTGCCGGCAATCCGGACATGTTGATGCCGACGGTCATGCCGAGGAATTCGAACAGCGGACGGTTGTTTTCGGCATCACGCTGGGCCAGATAGTCGTTGACGGTAACGACGTGAACGCCCTTACCGGTCAGTGCATTCAGGTAAGCCGGCAGCGTTGCGGTCAGGGTTTTACCTTCACCGGTACGCATTTCCGCGATGCAGCGTTCGTTAAGCACCATACCGCCCAGCAATTGAACGTCGAAGTGACGCATGCCGAACACGCGTTTGCTCGCTTCGCGCACCACGGCGAAAGCTTCCGGGATCAGGCTCTCTAAGGTTTCGCCTTTTTCCAGGCGTGCACGGAACTCCGCGGTTTTCGCCTTCAGCTCATCATCAGAGAGCTTCTCCATCGCCGGTTCCATACCGTTGATGACGTTTACAGCTTTGCGCATACGGCGCAGAGTACGATCGTTACGACTACCAAAAACTTTGGTTAATAATTTGATTAGCATAATAAATTCTCAAACGCCCCAGACGGGCAGATAAATTAAGGTATTGAAAAAGGTTAATTTAGCTGAGGCGTTGAGGCCCGGCACGGATGCCGTGAACCTGGCTAATCCATGTCGAAACGGAGAATGATACAGGAGGAACAAACGAGGTTTGCGCCGTCTGACTCACGGTCACGGGCGGCTGGTTATCCTGCGTCAGAAGCGCATTAAGCGTATCGAGCAGGGCAAGATGCTGAGCCTGAACCGGCAGCGACTCTTCAGCAACAGGCATCGTCTGCGGCGCCATCGCGAACGACAGATGACGAATAACCGTGCGGATGGCGTGCTGCTGCCAGTAATCAACGGAGAAATTAGGACGACGGCTGGCTTCAAGCCACGCGAGATTAGTAAAGTTAACCCGCGTCGAGAGATCGTGTTTAGTTGTCGTGGAACGTGCTGGCGTCGCCGCTTCCGCACTGTTGCTGAGCGCAGGCAAGCCGAAACTTGCCGCGACCATCCCTAATAAGAGATGCGGCCAGAAGTAACGTCTGCCAAATTGTCGCCAGCGCGTCAGTATTCCGCTCACTTGCTCCACCACATTCGCCCGCCAGTGCAGGCTGAGTTCAATTATTCTTTTTTAGCGCCCAGATATTACCACTAAAGCCAATACGCAGCAGCAGGAATGACACCTTGCAGCAGGTAAAAACGGTCAATAATGCAGCGAACACACCGTTATTCGGCACCCGACAATGGCCAGGGAGTAGAGGGGCAAATCAAAGAAGGGCAGAAATAAAAACGACTGGCTTCCCTGGTCGGAGAGAGTACCAGGTGAACCAGTCGCTTTTCTTACGAAACGGCGTTAACCGTTACGCCAGGACCATAGTCGGTGCTTTGAACGCCAGCGGCAGTTCCGCTTCGTCTTCAAAGGTCACATATTCCCAAGCTTCCTGTTTTGCCAGGACGGCCTGCAACAATTTGTTGTTCAGTGCATGACCGGATTTGAACGCGGTAAATGCACCAATGATGTTGTGACCACACATGAACAGGTCGCCGATCGCATCCAGCATTTTGTGACGAACGAATTCATCTTCAAAACGCAGGCCGTCTTCGTTCAGTACGCGATAATCGTCAACAACGATGGCACAATCGAAGCTGCCGCCCAGGCACAGGCCGCGGGACTGCAGATATTCGATATCACGCATGAAGCCAAACGTACGAGCGCGGCTGATCTGGCGCATAAACGCATCAGCAGAGAAGTTCATCGCGTAGCGCTGAGTGCTGGAGTCAATCGCCGGATGGTTAAAGTCGATGGTAAAGTCCAGCGAGAAACCATTGTACGGTTTGAATTCAGCCCACTTGTCGCCATCTTCGACGCGAACGGTCTCTTTGATGCGAACAAATTTCTTCGCACAGTTCAGCTCTTCGATGCCGGCATCCAGCAACAGATAAACGAACGGCGCAGCACTACCATCCATAATCGGGATTTCTGGCGCATCGACTTCAACAATAATGTTGTCGATACCCAGCCCCGCCAGGGCGGCGTTCAGGTGCTCTACGGTAGAAATCCGCACGTCATGCTCGTTCACCAGACAAGTACAGAGCATTGTATCACGCACAGATTTGGCATCGGCCGGAAAATCTACCGGTGGATTCAAGTCGGTGCGACGATAGATGACCCCGGTATTGGCCGGCGCAGGGCGTAACGTCAGTGTGACTTTCTTGCCGGTATGTAAACCGACACCCGTCGCCTGAACGATACGTTTAAGTGTCCTTTGTTTGATCATCGTATAATCTCGCCAAATTAACTATCCAACCGAGAGTGTATATCACTAACGGTGGGCCAGTTTAGCACAAAGAGCGCAAATCCCCAAATTCCAGCCAATTCTTAGTCAGCTTGCTTACGCAGGAACGCCGGGATGTCCAGATAATCTGGCTCTTTTGCAGTTTGCGGCGTTGGGTCGTTCACCACTTTCGCGGCCGGTTTTTGCTCCTGAGTCAGAGGAGACATACCGTGCTGCTGATAACGATCCATTACCGGTTGCTGAGTCTGCTTGTTGGTCACGAGGGTGATCTCAGGACGCTTGTCCATACCGATACCGGTCGCAACAACGGTAACACGCAGCTCGTCGTTCATTTCCGGGTCAAGGGAAGTACCAATTACCACGGTCGCGTTGTCAGAGGCGAACGCGCGGATGGTATTACCGACGGTTTCGAACTCATCCAGACGCAGGTCAAAGCCAGCGGTAATGTTGACCAGCACGCCGCGCGCACCGGACAGATCGATATCTTCCAGCAGTGGAGAAGAGATAGCCATTTCAGCCGCTTCTTCCGCACGGTCTTCGCCGCTCGCCACGCCAGAGCCCATCATCGCGTAGCCCATTTCGGACATCACGGTGCGAACGTCTGCAAAGTCAACGTTCATCAGGCCAGGACGGGTAATCAGTTCTGCGATACCCTGGACAGCGCCTTTCAGCACGTCGTTTGCTGCGCCGAAGGCGTCAAGCAGGGAGATACCACGACCCAGAACTTTCAGCAGTTTGTCGTTCGGGATGGTGATCAGCGAGTCCACATGCTTGGACAGCTCGGTGATACCCTGTTCCGCGAAGGCCATACGCTTTTTGCCTTCGAAGTTGAAAGGCTTGGTCACGACAGCAACGGTCAGGATACCTAAATCTTTAGCTACTTCAGCGACAACAGGTGCTGCACCGGTACCGGTACCGCCGCCCATGCCTGCTGCGATGAAGACCATGTCCGCACCTTCCAGTGCAGCACGCAGGGCTTCACGATCTTCTTCAGCCGCGTTGCGACCGACTTCCGGGTTAGCCCCAGCGCCCAGCCCTTTGGTGATGCCACCGCCGATCTGGATAGTCTGGCCAACTGCCGTTTTACGCAGTGCCTGCGCATCGGTGTTAACTGCGAAGAATTCAACACCTTCAATGCGTTCACGCACCATATGCTCTACGGCGTTACCGCCGCCGCCACCGACGCCGATGACTTTAATCACCGCGTCGTTGGTCAGTTCCATAGGTTCAAACATAATTTCTCTCTCCGTTGTGCCTGTCGCCCGAGACCGCTAATTCTCTCCGGTCTCTTTAAAAAATTAAAACTCTTTTCGCAGCCAGTTGTTCAGTCGTTTGACCCACGACCCCACTGAGACGCGTTTTTCCACTTCTGCTTCACCACTGAGATGAGATTCCTTCCCGTAGTGGAGCAGGCCCACAGCCGTTGAATAGTACGGCTCCTGAGCATAATCCGTTAAACCGGTAATATTCAGCGGCGCACCAATACGCACCTGCGTATGGAACACGCGCTGAGCGCAGGCCGCAAGACCTTCAATTTGCGCTGCACCGCCGGTTAATACAATCCCCGCCGCAAGATGATGCTTAACACCCTGCTGACGAAGCTGTTCCTGAAGCTGTAAAATCTCTTCGTTGACCAGGTTGAGCAGCTCGGTATAGCGCGGCTCAATTACCTCTGCCAACGTCTGGCGCTGCAGGCTACGCGGCGGACGGCCGCCCACGCTCGGCACCTCAACGCTCTCATCTTTACCAACGATAGACCCCAGCGCACAGCCGTGGCGTACTTTAATCGCTTCTGCATCGCTCGGTGGCGTACCAAAAGCGTAAGCAATATCGCTGGTCACAACGTTCCCTGCGTAAGGGATCACTTTGGTGTGGCGCAGCGCACCGCCGGTATACACGGCCATGTCCATTGTACCACCACCGATATCGACCACACAGACACCCAGTTCACGTTCGTCTTCGGTCAGCACGGAATAACTTGCCGCCAGACCGGCGAAAATAAGTTGGTCAACTTTCAGGCCACAACGTTCAACGGCTTTTACGATGTTCTTCGCCATATCGTTGTGACATGTGATCAGGTGCACTTTTGCCTGCATACGCACGCCAGACAGACCAACCGGGTTCTTGATCCCTTCCTGGTAGTCAATCGCATATTCCTGCGGGATCACGTGCAGCACGCGATGCTCATCGCGAACGCGCACGGACTTCGCCGTATGCACAACGTTTTCAACGTCTTCCTGCGTCACTTCTTCTTCAGAAATCGGCACCATACCGATTTCGTTCTGGCAGCTAATGTGCTTGCCAGAAAGGGCCAGATAGACAGAAGAAATCTGGCAATCTGCCATTAATTCAGCCTGGTCGATGGCGCGCTGTACGCATTTCACCACCGACTCAAGGTCGTTTACCCCACCTTTATCCATACCACGGGACGGGCAACTGCCCACGCCAATGATATTGACCATACCGTCGGGCAGAACTTCCCCTACTAAAGCGGCAACCTTCGCGGTGCCAATCTCCAGTCCAACTACCAGTTTTCTGTCCGTCGCCTTGATCATTGTTGTTCTGCCTGTACCTGTGCCTGATTCTGTTGCTGATTAGGTTCCTCGACCGGAGCCGGCTCCCAACCGACTGCTGCGCCTGAGTCATAGCGCAAATCAACGTAGCTTATCCGTTTGCCGTCCGCCTGCGCCTGCTGTTGTAAAACCGGGTAAAGTTCTACAAAACGCGCAAGACGTTTCATTGTGTCGCCGCGTCCCAGGTTGAGCTTAATGCCGTTTGTCAACGTCAGCTGCCAGGAGCGGCGCGCCGTCATCGCAGCATCTTTTAACGTAAACCTGTCCTTCGCCAGCACCTGCCCCATTTCACGAAAACCCTGCAATACTTCGTTTTCGCTGCCTTCAGGGCCATACAACATCGGTAAATTTTGCTTGTTGACACGATCGCTCGGGACGCTGAAGGAATTTCCATCTACGTCAACCATGTGCTGATCATTCCAACGCGCAATGGGCACATATTCAACCAGATGAATCTTCAATTCATCAGGCCATTGTTTTCTGACACTCGCCTGTTTTATCCATGGCAGACGTTCAATCTGGCTCTGGATAATATTGACGTCCTGCGTCATAAAGGTGCCGGGCGATCCCAGCGCCAGAATAGACTGGCGAATATCATCGTTACGCGTGTAGTGACGCTCGCCGGTCACCACCAGCTTTGACAGCGGCAACCGCTGTGCGTCTTCCATCCAGCCCAGCACCATCCAGCCGCTGATAAACACGGTGCACAGCACCCCGAGCAGGAAAATAATCCCTGCAAGACGCGTTCCATTACTCCGGCGTGAAGACGTATATTCTTCCTCTTCATCGCGGTTGCGCGTGTTCAATGCAGCCTGAGACATATCAGCCCGCCTGGTCCAGAATACGTACGACTAACTGCGAGAAGCTCATTCCCGCCTGACGCGCCGCCATCGGCACAAGGCTGTGGCTGGTCATTCCCGGTGAGGTATTGGCTTCCAGCAGATAAAACTGCCCGTCATTGTCCTGCATCACATCAATGCGCCCCCAGCCGCTGCAGCCCAAAACATTCCAGGCTTTAAGCACCAGGGACTGTAATTCGGCTTCGCGCTCTGCTTCAAGACCACAAGGGCAGAAATATTGCGTCTCATCAGAGAGATACTTCGCCTCATAATCATAGAAGACTCCGGCGGGTTGGATGCGAATTGACGGTAAAATTTCTTCTCCAAGCATCGCGACGGTAAATTCCGGCCCGCTGAGCCATTTTTCAATCAGAACTTCTTCATCGTGTTGAAATGCCAGCGCTAAAGCAGATGTTAAATCTTCAGCTTTATCGACCTTTGACATCCCGACGCTCGACCCTTCCCTGCTCGGCTTTACAATAACCGGTAAGCCCAGTGCCGCAATGCGTGTATTAACGCTGTCCGACAGGCCCAATTCAAATTCGCCGCGCGTCAGCGCCACCCACGGCGCAACGGGTAAACCCGCTCCCTGCCAGAGTAACTTACTGCGCAGTTTATCCATAGAGATGGCGGATGCCATCACGCCGCTGCCGGTGTAAGGCAGGCCGATCAGCTCCAGAAGCCCTTGCAGGGTTCCGTCTTCACCGCCACGACCATGTAACGCGATAAAGACCTTATCGAAGCCCATCGCTTTTAATTGCGTCACGTCGACCTCTTTTGGATCGACAATATGTGCGTTTACGCCGCCTTCACGCAGGCCCGCCAGCACGGCAGCGCCGGAATTCAGAGAAACCTCGCGCTCGGCGGAGTTGCCGCCAGAGAGGACTGCAATCTTATCAGCCATGATGCTCATCCTCCTGGGTTTGCGGCTTCAGTTTGATTTCAGCTAAGGTACGGGCGATCTTGCCGATATTTCCCGCACCCTGAATCAGGATGAGATCGTTACCGGTCAGGACCGGTGCCAGAATTTCCGCCACCTGTGCCGGGTCAGAAACCAGAATAGGGTCAACTTTACCGCGCCCGCGGATGGTACGACACAGGGAACGGCTGTCTGCGCCTGGAATTGGCGTTTCGCCGGCGGCGTAAACATCCAGCATCAGCAGGGTATCTACCTGTGACAGCACGCTGGCGAAATCGTCATACAGATCGCGGGTACGCGTGAAGCGGTGCGGCTGGAAGATCATCACCAGATTCTTCTCCGGCCAGCCCGCGCGTGCGGCTTTGATGGTCGCGTCCACTTCCGTCGGATGGTGACCGTAGTCGTCCACCAGCATCGCGGTACCTGGCTTACCATTCACCGCATCCAGCGGGAACTCGCCGAGGAAGTCGAAGCGACGCCCCGTCCCCTGGAAGCTTTCCAGCGCGCGCAGGATCGCCTCATCATCAATGCCTTCTTCCGTCGCAACAGCCACTGCCGCTGCGGCGTTGAGCGCGTTATGGCGCCCTGGCGCATTCAGCGTGACGTGCAGCAGCTCTTTGTCCTGACGCGCCAGAGTGAAATGCCCCTGCGCACCAATCTGTTTGTACTCTTCCACGCGGACGTCAGCGTCTTCGCTGAAGCCGTAGGTGGTGATTTGACGACCTACACGCGGCAGCAGCTCGCGGATCACCGGGTCGTCCACGCACATCACCGCGCGGCCATAAAACGGCAGGTTGTGCAGGAAGTTGATGAAGGTCTGCTTTAAGTTTTCGAAGTCGCCCTGGTAGGTATCCATATGGTCAGCTTCGATATTGGTGACAATCGCCACCATCGGCTGCAGGTGCAGGAACGACGCGTCGCTCTCATCCGCTTCCGCAATCAGATAACGGCTGTGGCCCAGACGCGCATGGACGCCTGCGGCTTTCACCAGACCGCCGTTGACAAACGTCGGATCGAGACCCGCTTCCGCATAAATGCTGGAAACCATCGCCGTGGTCGTGGTTTTACCGTGGGTACCGGCAATCGCAATGCCGTGACGGAACCGCATCAGTTCCGCCAGCATTTCTGCGCGGCGGATCACCGGAATGCGCGCTTCGTGCGCGGCAACGATTTCCGGATTGTCAGAGGAGATGGCGCTCGATACCACCACCACGCTTGCATCGCGCACGTTTTCCGGGCGATGGTTGAAATAGATAGTCGCCCCAAGCGACGCCAGCTGCTGCGTGACAGGGTTTGGCGCCAGGTCAGACCCGCTGATCTGATAGCCTTCGTTAGCTAACACTTCGGCAATACCGCCCATGCCGGCACCACCGATGCCAACAAAGTGAATGTGCCGGACGCGACGCATCTCGGGCACGATTGAACGCAGTTTTGCCAGTTGTTGTGTATTCATTCTCTAAACGCCATCGACTACTTAAAATTCGTGCAGCGCAACACGCGCTGCGAGGGTTAAGCCTGGGCTGCCAGGCTCACTTCTTTTGCCACCCGTTCTGTCGCATCCGGGATAGCGGCAGCGCGCGCGCGCTGCGCCATCTCCAGCAGTGCGTCTCTGTTCCAGCCCGCCAGGGTGGTGGCGACCGCATCGGCGGTAAAGTGTGGCTGCTCAAAAATTTTCGCCGCGCCGGCTTTCTCAAGCGGCAGCGCGTTCCAGTACTGCTGTCGGTCTTTGTGCTGGAACGGCACGAACAGCGCTGGCAAGCCGGCGGCGGCGATTTCGCTCACCGTCAGCGCGCCAGAGCGGCAGACCACGACATCGGCCCAGGCATAGGCTGCGGCCATATCGTCAATAAATTCCGTCACTTTATGCTGCGGCTGGCCTTCATCAGCGTACGCCTGCTCAACGGTCTGCTGAGCGCCTTTACCGCTTTGGTGCCAGATAGTCACGGCATCACCCAGCTTTGCCGCCACCTGCGGCATTGTCTGATTCAGAATGCGCGCACCCTGAGAACCACCAACGACCAAAACACGAACCGGGCCTTCACGTCCCGCCAGGCGGGCATCCGGTAGAGGCAGCGCCAGCACGTCGACGCGCACCGGGTTACCCACCACGTCCGCTTTCGGAAACGCGCCGGGAAACGCCTGCATCACTTTGGTGGCGATTTTCGCCAGCCACTTGTTGGTCAGACCGGCAATACCGTTCTGCTCGTGCAGAACAACGGGAATGCCTAACGACCACGCGGCCAGCCCGCCGGGACCAGAAACATAACCGCCCATACCCAGCACCACATCGGGCTTAAAGCGCTTCATGATGGTGCGCGCCTGACGCCAGGCGTTAAAAATACGCACCGGCGCCAGCAGCATGGCCTTGAGGCCTTTGCCTCGCAGGCCGGAAATACGAATAAAGTCGATCTCAATACCGTGCTTCGGTACCAGGTCGGCTTCCATGCGGTCTGCGGTTCCCAGCCAGCGTACCTGCCAGCCCTGCTCCATTAAATGGTGCGCAACCGCCAGCCCCGGGAACACGTGTCCACCGGTACCGCCTGCCATCACCATTAACCGCTTCGGTTGATTCATCGTGAACCTCGTGTAAACGCCTGGGCTTTCTCCAGACGCGTCTCATAATCTATGCGTAACAAAAACATAATGGCCGTCGACATGATCAACAGGCTCGAACCACCATAGCTGATCAGCGGCAACGTCAGACCTTTGGTCGGCAGCATACCCGCTGCGGCCCCGACGTTAACCAGCGCCTGGAAGCTAAACCAGATACCAATTGAGCAGGCTAAGAAGCCTGAGAAGCGGTGATCGATCTCCAGCGCTTTTCGGCCAATCGACATGGCGCGGAAAGCGACGAAGAATACCATTAAAAGCGCTAATACCACACCGATATAACCCAGTTCTTCCCCAATAATGGAGAAGATGAAGTCGGTGTGCGCCTCCGGTAAATACTCCAGTTTCTGTACCGAGTTGCCCAGACCTTGCCCCCAGACTTCACCGCGGCCAAACGCCATCAGCGACTGCGTCAGCTGGTAACCGCTACCGAACGGATCTTCCCATGGGTTCCAGAACGAGGTCACGCGGCGGATACGGTAAGGCTCGGCGAGGATCAGCAGCACCACTGCTGAAATCCCCATCCCGATGATGGCGATGAACTGCCACAGCTTGGCCCCTGCCAGGAACAGCATCGCCAGCGTGGTGACAAACAGTACGACAACGGTCCCGAGGTCAGGCTGCGCCAGCAGCAGGATCGCCAGCACCAGAATGACGCCCATCGGCTTTAAGAAGCCGCGAAGGTTGTTACGCACCTCATCGACTTTTCGCACCAGGTAGTTTGCCAGGTAGCAGAATAACGAAAGCTTGGTGAACTCCGCAGGCTGAATACGCAGCGGACCGAAGGCGATCCAGCGTGATGCCCCGTTAACGGAGCTCCCGACAACCAGCACGATCAGCAGCATGATAATGGAGGCGATCAGCATCGCGGTACTGTGGCGCTGCCAGAACGCCATCGGCAGACGAAGCGTTACCAGCGCCAGGCAGAACGCCAGAATGATGTACAGCCCGTCACGCTTGGCGAACAGGAAGGGATCGTTCGCCAGACGCTGTCCAACGGGCATAGAGGCCGACGTCACCATGATAAAGCCGATCGCCGCCAGCCCCAGCGTCAGCCAGAACAGGGTGCGGTCGTACATAATCAGGCTATCGGAATCTTTATCCCGTGAAGCCATCACCCAGCCTTTCAGCGCCGCAAACAGCCACACCAGAATTCCAAATCCTGGCAGGCGCGGCATTTTCAGGCGAGGGAGAGATAAACGCATCAGCCTAACTCCTTCGCAAGGCGGGTAAAGACATCGCCACGCTGTTCGAAATTTTTAAACTGATCGAGGCTGGCGCACGCCGGGGAGAGCAGAACCATGTCGCCAGGCTGCACGCGCGGGGCAATCAGGCGCATCGCCTGTTCCATCGTTTCAGTTTGCTCAGCAACTTCCGGGCGTAGTTCAGCCAGCTCGCTGCCGTCACGGCCAAAGCAGTACAGGCGGATGTTATCGCCGGTGAGGTACTGTTTCAGGGAGGAGAAATCAGCAGATTTGCCGTCGCCACCCAACAGAAGATGCAGGGTGCCGTCAACGTGCAGACCGTTCAGCGCGGCCTCTGTGCTTCCCACGTTGGTCGCTTTGGAGTCGTTAATCCAGCGCACGCCGTTATGCTCCAGCGCCAGCTGGAAACGGTGTGCCAGGCCGGAAAATGTGGTCAACGCTTTCAGGCTGGAAGAGCGCGGCAGCCCTACGGCATCTGCCAGCGCCAGCGCCGCCAGGGCATTGGTATAGTTGTGCTGGCCGGAAAGCTTCATCTCCTTCACGTTCAGCACTTTTTCACCTTTCACGCGCAGCCAGGTTTCGCCCAGCTGGCGGTTCAGATGATAATCACCCATGGTGATACCAAAGCTGATGCAGCGCTCGTCCGCGCCGCGCACCGGCATGGTCAGCGCGTCGTCGGCGTTAACCACGCAGACTTTGGCATTTTCGTAAACACGCAGCTTGGCCGCGCGATACTGCTGCAGACCAAATGGGTACCGATCCATATGATCTTCCGTCACGTTGAGGATCGTTGCCGCCGCCGCATGCAGGCTGGAGGTGGTTTCAAGCTGGAAGCTGGAAAGTTCCAGAACGTACAGCTCGCAGCCTTTGTCCAGCAGCATCAGCGCGGGCAGACCGATATTGCCGCCTACCCCTACGTTCATGCCTGCCGCTTTCGCCATTTCACCCACCAGGGTAGTGACGGTGCTTTTGCCGTTAGAACCGGTGATCGCGATAACCGGCGCCTGCGCTTCGCGGCAGAACAGCTCGATATCGCCGACAATCTCAACGCCCGCATCCGCAGCAGCCCTCAGTGAAGGGTGCGCCAGCGCGATACCTGGGCTGGCGACAATCAGATCGGCTGCCAGCAGCCAGTCATCATTCAGACCACCAAGGTGGCGTTCAACCTGTTCCGGCAGCTTGTCCAGACCCGGCGGAGAGACACGCGTATCCATCACGCGCGGCGTCACGCCGCGCGCAAGGAAAAAGTCCACGCAGGAGAGGCCAGTGAGGCCTAACCCGATGATAACGACTTTTTTACCCTGGTAATCTGCCATGATTAACGTACCTTCAGCGTTGCCAGGCCAATCAGCACCAGCATCAGCGAAATAATCCAGAAGCGCACAATCACGCGCGGCTCCGGCCAGCCTTTCAGTTCATAGTGGTGGTGGATCGGCGCCATACGGAAGATGCGCTGACCGCGCAGCTTGAAGGAGCCGACCTGCAAAATCACCGACAGGGTTTCAACCACAAACACGCCGCCCATGATCACCAGCAGGAACTCCTGACGCAGCAGCACGGCGATAATGCCGAGCGCACCGCCCAGCGCCAGAGAACCGACGTCACCCATAAAGACCTGCGCCGGATAGGTGTTGAACCAGAGGAAGCCCAGCCCCGCGCCGACTATCGCCGTACAGACGATCACCAGCTCACCCGCGTGACGCAGATAAGGAATGTGCAGGTAGTTCGCAAAGTTCATGTTACCGGTCGCCCACGCCACCAGCGCAAAACCAGCCGCCACGAAGACGGTTGGCATAATCGCCAGACCATCCAGGCCATCGGTCAGGTTAACGGCGTTACCGGTACCAACAATCACAAAGTAGGCCAGCAGGATGTAGAACAGCCCCAGCTGCGGCATCACGTCTTTAAAGAACGGCACCACCAGCTCGGTGGCGGGCGTATCTTTTCCTGCCAGATACAGCGCGAAGGCAACGCCCAGCGCAATCACTGACATCCAGAAATACTTCCAGCGGGCAATCAGGCCCTTCGTGTCTTTGCGGACGACTTTACGGTAATCATCCACAAACCCGATAATGCCGTAGCCCACCAGTACGGTCAGCACGCACCAGACGTACGGGTTAGACGGATAGGCCCACAGCAGTACGGAAACGACGATCGCGGTCAGGATCATGATCCCGCCCATCGTCGGCGTACCGCGCTTGCTGAAGTGCGACTCCGGACCGTCGTTACGTACGACCTGGCCGAAAGAGAGTTTTTGCAGACGGGCAATCATGCGCGGGCCCATCCACAACGAGATGAACAGCGCAGTCAGCAGGCTGACGATGGCGCGAAACGTCAGATACGAAAAGACGTTAAAGCCTGAATAATATTTGACCAAATGTTCGGCCAGCCAAACTAACATGTCCCGTTCTCCTGTAATGCGTGCACAACCTCTTCCATGGCGGCACTACGTGAACCTTTCACTAACACTGTCACAATTTGTTTTTCTGTAATTAATGCCTTAAGGCGCTCAATCAACGCGGCTTTGTCGGCAAAATGTTCGCCAACGCCGCTGGCATGGCTAATCGCCTGGCTCAGTTTTCCTGCGCTCAGCACGCAGTCCAGCCCCGCCGCTTTCGCCGCTTCACCCACCTGGGTATGACAGGCTTCGCTTTCATCGCCCAGCTCCGCCATGTCGCCAACCACCATGACGCGGTAGCCCGGCATTTCAGATAGCACCTGCACCGCCGCCGTCATTGAGCCGACGTTCGCGTTGTAGGAGTCATCAAGCAGCAATTTGTTTTCTGCAAGCGGGATCGGGTACAGGCGTCCCGGCACGGCTTTCAAATTCGCCAGCCCGGTTTTAATCGCCTCGTGTGACGCTCCCACCGCCGTCGACAAGGCCGCTGCCGCCAGCGCATTGGCGATGTTATGGCGTCCCGGCAGCGGTAACAGCACGTCTACGTCACCCGTTGGGGTAGCAAGCGTGAATTCCGTACCGTGCGACGTCACATGGATATTGGTCGCGGTAAAGTCACTGTTGGCCGCGTTCGGCGAGAAGCGCCAGGTTTTACGCGAGCCAATGATGCTCTGCCAGTTCAGCCAGTCGTTGTTGTCGGCATTGAGAATGGCAATGCCGTCAGCAGGCAGACCGGTGTAGATTTCGCCTTTCGCTTTCGCCACGCCTTCCAGCGAGCCAAAGCCTTCCAGATGCGCTGCCGCGAGGTTATTCACCAGCGCCGCTTCCGGGCGAGTCAGGCTCACGGTCCAGGCGATTTCGCCCTGGTGGTTTGCCCCTAACTCGATCACCGCAAACTCATGCTCTTTGGTCAGGCGAAGTAATGTCATCGGCACGCCGATGTCATTATTGAGGTTGCCTGCGGTATAAAGCGTATTACCGCACTGGCTGAGGATGGCCGCCGTCATCTCTTTCACTGACGTTTTGCCCGATGACCCGGTCAGCGCGACAACGCGAGCAGGCACCTGATGACGAACCCAGGCGGCCAGTTCACCGAACGCGAGACGCGTATCGTTCACCACAATCTGCGGTAAATCGATATCCAGCCTGCGGCTGACCAGCAGCGCGCCAGCGCCGTTTTCTTTGGCCTGTCCGGCAAAATCATGCGCGTCAAAACGTTCGCCTTTCAGCGCCACAAACAGACAGCCCGCGGTCACTTTGCGGGTGTCGGTGGTGACCGCGTCAATGGTCAGATCCTGGCCCAGCAGCTCGCCGTGCAGTACCGCAGCGGCCTGGCTTAAGGTGATGCTAATCATGCGACGACTCCCAGCAGACGCGCTGCCGTTACGCGGTCGGAGTAGTCCAGACGACGATTGCCAACAATCTGATAGTCTTCATGGCCTTTACCGGCCAGCAGAACGACATCATTTTCTTTTGCCTGCATGATGGTGTTTGTCACGGCTTCCGCGCGGCCTTCCACCACACGGGCGCGACCGGCGTCCAGCATACCCGCCAGAATGTCGTTGATGATGGCGCGCGGCTCTTCGGTACGCGGATTGTCATCGGTGACCACAGGAATGTCCGCGAACTGCTCCGCAATGGCGCCCATCAGGGGACGTTTACCTTTGTCGCGATCGCCACCGCAGCCGAAGACGCACCAGAGTTTACCGGTGCAGTGCAGGCGTGCCGCTTCCAGCGCTTTTTCCAGCGCATCCGGCGTGTGGGCATAATCGACAACCACGGTCGGTTTTCCCGGCGCGCTAAACACTTCCATACGGCCGCAAACCGGCTGGAGACGCGCTGACGTTTTCAGCAGTTCCGCCATCGGATAACCCAGCGCCAGCAGCGTTGCCAGCGCCAGCAGCAGGTTGCTGACGTTGAACGCCCCCATCAGGCGGCTTTCGATTTCACCGTCCCCCCAGGAAGAGGCAAAGCGGATCGTCGCGCCACTGTCGTGATAGTTAACGTCTACGGCCTTCAGCCAGCGGCCGTGGCAGTTCGGATTGATATGGTCTTCCATCGACACCGCTACCGCGTCTGGCAGCTTCGCAAGCCAGCGGCGGCCCACTTCGTCGTCGGCGTTGATGATGGCCTGGCCATAATGGTGAGTAGAGAACAGCAGCCATTTGGCGGCTTCGTAGTGTTCCATATCACCATGATAATCAAGGTGATCGCGGCTCAGGTTGGTGAACACTGAAGCAGCAAACTTCAGTGCCGCGACGCGATGCTGTACCAGGCCGTGCGAAGAAACTTCCATCGCGGCAAAGGTTGCCCCCTGCCCTGCCAGACCGGCAAGCACGTGCTGTACGTCAACCGCAGAACCGGTGGTGTTTTCCGTCGGGCTCACTTTGCCCAGCAGGCCGTTACCCACGGTCCCCATCACCGCGCCGGTTTCACCCAGCAACTGAGCCCACTGCGCCATCAGCTGCGTGGTGGTGGTTTTTCCGTTCGTGCCCGTCACGCCAACCAGACGCAGCTGGTCAGAAGGTTCGTGATAAAAACGTCCTGCCAGTGCAGAGAGACGCTCATTCAACTGGCTGAGATAGATAACCGGCACCCCGTGCATTTCACGGATCTCACCGTCGGTTGACTCGTCTTTAGCCTCAGCAATAATGGCAGCCACACCTTGCGCAATCGCCTGCGGGATATAACGACGCCCGTCCGCCTGATGACCAACCACCGCCACAAAAAGATCGCCAGAAGCAGCCACGCGGCTGTCCAGTACCATCTCTCGCAGTGCTCGCTCCGGTGCATTTGGCACCCACGGAGCGAGAAGGTCGCGCAAATTACGATCTGCCACCTGTACCCTCGCCTTGATTAATTACAAATTCACTTTTTTCGCCCGTCGCCAGCGCATCTGGTTCAACGTTCATGGTGCGTAACACGCCACCCATGATGGCGCCAAACACAGGCGCGGAAACGGCGCCGCCGTAGTATTTACCCGCCTGTGGATCGTTAATCACGACCACCAGCGCAAAACGCGGATTGCTAGCAGGCGCAACGCCTGCGGTATAGGCAATGTATTTGTTGATGTAGCGGCCGTCTGGCCCCACCTTTTTCGCCGTACCGGTTTTAATGGCGATGCGATAGCCTTTGATGGCCGCCTTCACGCCGCCGCCGCCCGGCAGCGCCACGCTTTCCATCATGTGCACAACGGTACGAACGATGGATTCCGGGAAGATACGCTCGCCCGGAACCGGTGGATCAACTTTGGTGATGGACAGCGGGCGATAGACGCCGTAGCTGCCAATCGTTGCGTAGACTCGCGCTAACTGTAACGGGGTTACCATTAGCCCGTAGCCGAAAGAGAAGGTGGCCCTCTCTATGTCAGACCACCGTTGTTTTTGAGGATATAAGCCACTGCGTTCTCCGACCAACCCCAAATTGGTCGCCTTTCCAAGTCCAAAACGTGAGTAAGTCTCTACTAACGCTGAGGACGGCATCGCTAACGCCAGCTTTGAAACACCGACGTTACTCGACTTCTGTAACACCCCGGTCAGGGTCAATTCGCTGTAGCGCGCCACGTCTTTAATCTCGTGGCCGTTAATACGGTAAGGGATCGTGTTCAGGACCGTGTTTTCATTGACGATACCGCGCTGAAGCGCCGTCATCACCACCATCGGCTTCACCGTGGAGCCGGGTTCGAACACGTCGGTAATCGCCCGGTTACGCATTGCATCTTTTGCGGTGCCGGTAAAGTTGTTCGGGTTGTAGGAAGGACTGTTGGCCATAGCCAGCACTTCTCCGGTGCTGACATCCACCAGCACGGCGCTGCCGGATTCTGCCTTGTTAAACGCCACGGCGTTGTTCAGCTCGCGGTAGACCAGCGCCTGCAGGCGCTCGTCAATACTCAGAGCCAGGTTGTGCGCCGCCTGGCTGTCTGTAGAGGAGATATCTTCAATGACGCGCCCGTAGCGGTCCTTACGCACAATTCGCTCGCCAGGCTGGCCGGTGAGCCACTTATCGAAGCTTTTTTCAACGCCTTCAATCCCCTGGCTGTCGACGTTGGTGAAGCCGATGAGGTGAGCGGTTACTTCGCCGGACGGATAGTAACGACGGGATTCTTCGCGCAGATGAATGCCCGGCAGCTTCAGTTTTCGAATGTAGTCCGCCATGTCAGGGTTAACCTGGCGCGCCAGATAGATAAAACGCCCTTTCGGGTTCGCGTTGACGCGGGAGGCTAGCTGATCCAGTGGCATTTTGAGCGCATCTGAAAGCGCTTTCCAGCGGTTATCAAGCGTGATGCCACCAGCGTCGTGCAGCTCTTTCGGGTCGGCCCAAATCGCTTTCACCGGCACGCTCACCGCCAGCGGGCGACCTGAACGGTCAGTGATCATTCCGCGAGAAGTCGACACTTCCTGAACGCGAAGGGAGCGCATATCTCCCTGGCGTACCAGCATGTCAGGGGCGATGATTTGCAACCACGCCACGCGTCCCAGCAGGAAACCCAGCGCCAGTAAAATGCAGCCGCAAAGCAACGCAAAACGCCAACTGATGAAGTTGGCCTGTTCTTCCTGACGTTTTGGTTTAAGCGTTTTTGCCGCTGCTTTCATGCGTCGCGTGTTCCCTTATTTTTGTACTACGATATTTTCCTGGGAAGGATCAACATGCTGCAGTTGCAGCTTTTCCGTTGCGATCCGTTCAACCCGGCTGTGATCGCCGAGCGCGTTTTCTTCAAGGATCAGATTTCGCCATTCAATATCCAGCGCATCGCGTTCCAGCACCAGCTGCTCGCGTTGCGCAGTCAATAAACGTGTATGGTGAGCTGTGGTCACCACCGTAACTGCCGTAACAATGATGCAAATGAACAGGCAGAGTGGCAGTTTCCCGAATCGCAAAAGATCGTCGCCGATCACGCCAGGCAAGGCATGGCGCTCGTTGCTTCCTAACGATCCCTTAACTTTGCTTAGGGTTTCTGTCACTCTGCCGATCATGCGTTCGTCCTCTCTGCAACTCGCAGCACTGAACTACGGGCACGTGGATTCTCTGCCACCTCTTCTTCGCCCGGCATCAACTTGCCTAATGCTCGCAACTGACGGCCCCCCAGCTTCCTGAGTTGTTCTTCCGTCATCGGCAGCCCCGCTGGAACCTGAGGACCGCGGCTTTGTTCACGCATGAAGCGTTTTACAATGCGGTCTTCCAGCGAATGGAAGCTGATGATGGATAACCGCCCACCCGGGGCCAGCACGTCGAGCGAGCTTTTTAGCGCCAGCTCTATTTCCTCCAGTTCACTGTTTACCCAGATGCGAACCGCCTGGAAGGTACGGGTCGCGGGATGTTTGTGCTTATCCTTCACCGGCGTCGCCGCCGCAATCACTTCCGCCAGCTCTTTGGTGCGGGTCATTGGCTCAACGCGGTTGCGCTCAACGATGGCGCGCGCAATGCGCTTGCCAAAACGTTCTTCGCCGAAGGTTTTGATCACCCAGGCAATATCTGCTTCGTCAGCGGTCTGCAGCCATTCGGCGGCAGACTGGCCGCGCGTCGGGTCCATACGCATGTCCAGCGGACCGTCGCGCATAAAGGAGAAGCCGCGTTCTGCATCATCAAGCTGGGGTGAAGATACGCCAAGATCGAGAAGAATCCCGTCGATCTTGCCCGTGAGATCGCGCTCGGCCACGTAATCAGCGAGCGCAGAAAAAGGTCCATGCACGATGGAAAAGCGTGGGTCATTGATGGTCTGTGCCACGGCAATCGCCTGCGGATCGCGATCGATTGCCAGCAGTCGCCCTTCCTCTCCAAGCTGGGAGAGGATCAAACGCGAGTGACCACCGCGACCAAACGTGCCATCAATGTAGATGCCATCCGGACGAATATTCAGGCCGTTCACGGCCTCGTCCAGTAACACCGTTTTATGTTTATAATTTTCCATCATATTTATAGAGACAAGTCCTGCAGCCGTTCCGATAAAGTTGCGGAATCAGACTGCTCAGCGTCGATATCTTCCTTGACCTGTTGATACCAGGTCGTTTCGTCCCACAGTTCAAACTTGTTGAACTGCCCGACCAGCATCACTTCTTTGGTCAGACCGGCATGTTGCCGCAGCACGGGCGCAATCAGTAATCGCCCGGCGCTATCCATCTGACACTCACTGGCATGTCCCAATAACAGCCGCTGCACGCGGCGCTCTTGCGGGTTCATGCTCGACAGTCGCGACAGCTTTTGCTCAATGATTTCCCATTCAGGTAAGGGGTAAAGCAGCAGGCAGGGGGAGTTGATGTCAATGGTGCAAACCATTTGACCCGAAGCATTCTCAATCAGCTGGTCGCGGTATCGGGTTGGGACCGATAAACGCCCTTTGCTGTCGAGATTGACTAACGTAGCTCCACGGAACATGCCAGTCTCACCCCTCCTCACCACTTTAACCCACAAATTCCCACCTAAAGGAGTTTACGGAGCGAGGGAAAAGCTTGTCAAGCCAGGACTCTCCCTGTAGAGACCCGAAAGCCCTCTATTTACAGAGATAAACAGTCCTGGTTAATAACTGCACAACTGGCGAGGCAAATTAACGTTATGAATATTTGTAAGAAAAAAACCGAATATGCACATTAGCGTTAAGGCTCACTCAATATCATCGCAGATAAATATAAAGTGTCAGTTTGCGACGCGGGCAGCATTTTATGACAGATTGTCAGGGGATAACAGCGCCAGATTCACTCAATCGGTCGGTGGAAGCGGCGGTTGCGTTGCTGGCCGGTCGAGGGGAAGGAAAAACGTCTGAATATTCATCGACCGAAGAGGGTTTGTAACAAAGTAATACAAAGAGAGGCGTTTAAAAATCGCTTCATGATTCTTTAAGGACCATTTAAAACGGCAAAATGAATTAAGAAAAATAGTAGATTAGGAACTCTCAAGAATTATCCTAATTTCACTGCGGGAATTAACTCGGCGAATTATTCCAGTAAAAAGGGGCGGTTTTTCGCCGCCCCGTCATTTCATTTATGGCGGCTCAAAATTCCGCGATGATAGAGATTACGTTTGATACGCGTCAGACCCGGCTTCGGTTTGCGCGGCTCATCCAGGCTCGCCAGAACAATCTCCAGGACGCGTTCCGCTACATCTCGGTGACGCTGGGCCACCGCCAGCACCGGGCACTGAAGGAAATCGAGAAGCTCGTTATCCCCAAACGTGGCGATCGCCAGGTCAGAGGGAAGCTTGCCTTCACGACGCAAGGTGACATCCATTACCCCCTGCAGAAGGGCAAATGACGTGGTGAACAGCGCCTGGGGCATCGGGTGCGTCTCCAGCCATTTTTCGAACAGCTGCGCAGCGGCTTCGCGTTCATAGCTGTTGGCATAGAGATAGTGGACTTCACGCGGATCGTCTTTCCAGGCGGTTCTGAACCCTTGCTCACGCAGGAAGCTTACGGAAAGCTCGGGCAGCGCGCCAAGATACAGCACCGTTTCAGCGGGGAAGGTTCTCAGCTCAGCGGCCAGCATTTCCGCGTCATCCTGATCGGCACCCACTACGCTTGTGAAATGCTCACGATCGAGCGCGCGGTCCAGCGCCACGATGGGGAACGGATCGTTCGCCCAGCGCTGGTAAAACGGATGCTCCGGCGGTAAGGAGGTCGAGACGATGATGGCATCGACCTGACGCTGGAGCAGATGTTCAATGCAGCGCATCTCGTTATCGGGCTGGTCTTCAGAACAGGCTATCAGCAACTGGTAACCGCGCTGGCGGGCCTGACGTTCGAGATAGTTGGCGATACGGGTATAGCTGGTGTTTTCCAGATCCGGGATCACCAGACCAATAGAGCGGGTGCGCCCGGCACGCAGGCCGGCAGCGACAGCATTCGGATGGTAGTTATGCTCACGAACCACCGCCATAACTTTTTCAACGGTCTTATCGCTGACGCGGTACTGCTTTGCTTTGCCGTTAATCACATAGCTGGCCGTTGTTCGTGACACGCCGGCTAGCCGGGCGATTTCATCCAGTTTCACAATTGCCCCTTAAAAAAAGAAAAGAGTCCATGGCCCTGTCAAGGTTATGGTTAAATCTTTTAACATCTAAACGCAGAAAAGCCTTCGCGGCAACCGCTTTTATCTGCGTTGTCGGCTGATTACGCAAAAAAAAGCCCGGCTTTGGTGACCGGGCTGAAAGAGGCGAACCTTTTTAACAACTACCGCATGATTTTCTCGCCGCGTGACAGACCAACGATCCCCGATCTCGCCACCTCAACAATTTTTGCTACATCCCGCACGGCTGCCAGGAAAGCGTCCAGCTTGTCACTGGTTCCGACCAGTTGAACCGTATAAAGAGAAGGCGTGACGTCGATGATCTGCCCGCGGAAGATATCCGCATTGCGTTTGACCTCTTCGCGCCCGTAACCGCTGGCCTGTATTTTTACCAGCATGACCTCACGCTCAACGTAAGCGCCCTGCCCCAGCTCGCTTACGCGCAGCACATCGACCAGCTTATGCAGCTGTTTCTCGATCTGCTCAATTACCTTGGCATCGCCAACGGTCTGAATCGTCATACGCGACAGCGTCGGATCGTCCGTTGGCGCCACGGTCAGGCTTTCAATGTTATAGCCACGCTGCGCAAAAAGCCCAATGACGCGCGACAGTGCGCCAGACTCGTTTTCCAGTAATACCGATAATATCCGGCGCATATCAGGTTCTCTCCGTTTTGCTTAACCACATCTCGTCCATACCGCCGCCGCGAATATGCATCGGATAAACGTGCTCGGTTCCATCAACAATGACATCCATAAAGACGAGGCGGTTGTTTTTAACGTGCTCAAGCGCTTCGGCGAGCTTCGTTTCCAGCTCAGCTGGATCGGTCACCCGCATCCCTATATGGCCGTAAGCTTCAGCAAGACGAACAAAATCCGGCAGCGATTTCATATATGACTGAGAGTGGCGGCCCGAGTAGATCATATCCTGCCACTGCTTCACCATACCGAGATAGCCGTTATTAAGGTTGAGCACCAGTACCGGCAGCTCATATTGCAGCGCGGTGGAAAGTTCCTGAATGTTCATCTGAATACTGCCGTCTCCGGTCACGCAGACGACGGTTTCATTTGGCAGCGCCAGCTTCACGCCCAGCGCGGCAGGCAGGCCAAAGCCCATCGTGCCTAAACCTCCCGAGTTGATCCAGTGACGCGGTTTATCAAACGGATAATAGAGGGCGGCAAACATTTGATGCTGGCCCACGTCAGAGGTCACATACGCGTCGCCTTTCGTCAGTCGCCATACCGTTTCGATGACCGCCTGCGGCTTAATATGCTCGCTTTGGGTGTCATATTTCAGACACTGCCGCGCGCGCCATTGCTCAATTTGCTGCCACCAGTCACGGATTTCATCCAGCGGTTGCGCTGTGTTTTCCAGCGCCAGCAGATCCAGAATTTGTTCAAGGACCTGTCGCGCGTCGCCGACGATAGGTACATCAGCCGACACCGTTTTTGAAATTGACGTCGGATCGATATCAATGTGCAGCACGGTGGCGTTCGGGCAATACTTCGCCAGGTTGTTGGTCGTACGATCGTCAAAACGCACGCCGACGGCAAAGATGACGTCAGAATGATGCATCGTCATGTTGGCTTCATAGGTACCGTGCATACCCAACATGCCGAGCGCCTGACGGTGGGTGGCGGGAAACGCTCCGAGTCCCATCAGCGATGACGCAACAGGAAGATTGAGCTTTTCAACCAGTTCACGAAGCTGTGCCTCACACGCTGAATTGACGGCCCCGCCACCGACATAGACCACCGGTTTTTTAGCGGCCAGCAGCGTTTGCAGCGCGCGTTTGATCTGACCTTTGTGACCCTGCGTTGTTGGGTTGTAAGAGCGCATGCTCACCGATTCCGGCCAGACATAAGGCAGCTTGTTTGCCGGGTTCAGGATATCTTTAGGGAGATCGACCACCACCGGCCCCGGGCGCCCGCTTGCCGCCAGCCAGAACGCCTTCTTCAGAATGCCAGGAATGTCTTCGGTTTGCTTGACCAGGAAGCTGTGCTTCACGACGGGACGCGAAATCCCGACCATGTCGCACTCCTGAAACGCATCATAGCCAATCAGTGATGTCGCGACCTGTCCGGAAAGGATCACCAGCGGAATAGAGTCCATGTACGCGGTCGCAATGCCGGTAATGGCGTTTGTCGCACCGGGCCCCGACGTGACCAGGACCACGCCCACTTCACCCGTCGCACGCGCCAGGCCATCGGCCATATGTACCGCCGCCTGCTCATGGCGTACCAGCACATGGTCAATACCCCCTACCGTATGCAATGCGTCATAAATATCGAGGACCGCGCCGCCAGGATAGCCGAACACTTGCTTTACGCCCTGATCGATCAGCGACCGGACGACCATTTCCGCGCCAGACAACATCTCCATGCTTTGCCTCCAGGCATTTTGTTATAGACGGACCGCCGAATTCATTTCCGCACCGTCTTGCGATCGGGATGAACCCGTCTTCTATTTTGCAGAGTGATACTTACCTTAACCGCTCGTTATGAGGCAGGCAATTCGCAAACCAGGAGAGAGAAGTGGCCGTGAAAGCAGAAAAAACAGACATTGTCAGAGGATATGGTTAATTCATCTGAAATTAGGGGATGAGATGATAAATCATCGCTGAAAAGCGCGGCGATATAGAAAATCATCTATTTTTACGGGCCTGGCAGCCACCTGATAAAATACGCAACAGAACAAAATATTAATAAAAGAAACAAAACCAGGATAAATCACATGCAAAGATGCAATTTATCCTGACTTGATTACCGACGGCAGATGCTAATAAGTAGCTCTTCCATCCACTGATGTCCTTTATCCCGTCCAGCAGCTTCATGCCAGGAGAGATAGCAGGTGCGGCTATTTAGCTTGAGCGGCAGAGGCAAAATTTGCAGATTTAACGCGCCAGAGAACTCTTCTGCCAGCCAGCGTGGGGCAATTGCCACCAGCTGCGTCTGGGAAACGACGTTTAATACGCTGACCATGGCCATCCCCTGATAAGCCACGCTCGCCTGTTTCTCCGCAGTGTCGTACCAGGGCAGGCTAAAGGAGGCATATCTGTCGAGCGCAACAACGGCATGCTGTTCGCTATAAACGTCACTTTCACGTAACGGCGCATTCAGTCGTGGATGTTTTTTGCTGGCAACCAGCACCATTTCATCTTTAAACAGCGGTACACAGGAAAATTCAGGACGGCGGAATTCTTCATAACCCAGGACGAATTCGATTTCCTGGTAACGTAACTGGTGTTCGGTGTTTTGATTTAAGGACGATTTAAAGACGAGATTAATATTAGGTGCGATCTCTTCAACTTTATTATAAATAATTGATGTCAGATAATTATCTAATGGACTGCAGACGCAGAGATGGAATACTCGCTCACTGCTTAAGGGTTCAAAGCCCGAGCCCGGCAGCTCATTTTGCACCAGCTGCAGCGCCTGGCGGATGGAGCCGAAAAGCTGGAAAGCCCGCGCTGTAGGCTGGATCCCTCTTCCATAACGAACAAACAATTCGTCGTTGAACATAACCTTAAGCCTGGCAACGGCATTACTTACGGCAGGCTGTGACATCCCCAGGGCTTGTGCCGCACGCGTGATATTCTGCTCCTGCATGACAGCATCAAACACCGTCAGTAGATTAAGATCCACCGTGCGTAACTGTGGTTTAATTCCATCAGTAATCTGTGGTTGTTTAATATTATTTTCTGGCACTTCTGACTCCACTGTCACGCTACACTCCCTTCGCCAACGCACTGTAATAATTTCGAAAAATATGATTTACCATGCAGATACGACCAGCGAAAGAAAATTGTTTAAAAATCGGAATATATAAAGATTATCTAATAATGCTATAATGCAAAACGGCACAAAGGATATGCTTAACTTTAGTGTTTGAATGAAACCATAAACCAAATCAATATACAATAACCATCCAGTTAAGGATGACTTAAGTATAATTAAACTGTTATCGACATTGAGCAGAATTAAGTTAACAATCTGTTATCAATGATTCTATTTGAAGGGAGAAAAAGTTCTCTCAAAAAAGATAACTCGATGATAGTAAAACGGTTTAAAGAGAAAGCATTTGTGAGGACTGGGTCACCTGAAAAATACCCGTTATGTTTATTCGTTTCTGCAAATGTTTTTTAAGTCCAAAAATAGACAATTAGTGAAGTTAAAAATCAAAAACCCAGCACAATAAGCTAAACAACACACCCTCTCTGTTTAGCCTTCTGGGGCCGTTTTTACCATCAGGGGTTGACATGCACAGCTGTATCCAGTACCACTAAAAGCATATTGAATTCAACGGAGCACGATTCATGACACGCACCATTCGTTTCATCGGTCTACTACTACTAAACGCATCCACTGTGCGCGGTAGACTGGCGGGCGAAATTCAGCGTTGAATCGTCACCAGTAAGACTAAAAACCCGCGCCACTGCGCGGGTTTTTTTATGCTCGTAGCAAGGCGCCCTAAGACTGACAAGGACCTAACCCATGAGCCAGCAAGTCATTATTTTCGATACTACTTTACGTGACGGTGAACAGGCATTACAGGCAAGCCTGAGTGTAAAAGAGAAACTGCAGATTGCGCTGGCTCTCGAGCGTATGGGCGTCGACGTGATGGAGGTCGGTTTCCCCGTCTCCTCTCCGGGTGATTTTGAATCCGTACAGACTATCGCCCGCACCATTAAAAACAGCCGCGTGTGCGGTCTGGCGCGCTGCGTAGAGAAAGACATCGACGTTGCGGCTGAGTCGCTGAAGGTGGCCGAAGCCTTCCGTATTCATACCTTTATTGCAACCTCACCAATGCACATCGCAACCAAGTTGCGCAGCACGCTGGATGAGGTCATTGAGCGCGCGGTATACATGGTTAAGCGCGCACGCAACTACACCGATGACGTTGAATTCTCCTGTGAAGATGCGGGCCGTACGCCGATTGAAGACCTGGCGCGCGTAGTCGAAGCCGCCATCAACGCGGGCGCTAAAACCATCAACATCCCGGACACCGTCGGCTATACCATGCCGTTTGAGTTCTCCAACATCATTACCGGCCTGTATGAGCGCGTACCTAACATTGATAAAGCAATCATCTCCGTACATACCCATGATGATTTGGGCCTGGCCGTAGGCAATGCCATCGCTGCGGTGCACGCCGGTGCACGTCAGGTAGAAGGTGCAATGAACGGCATCGGTGAACGCGCGGGCAACTGTTCACTGGAAGAAGTGATCATGGCGATCAAGGTGCGCAAAGACATCATGAACGTGCACACCCGCATCAATCACAACGAAATCTGGCGCACCAGCCAGACCGTCAGCCAGATTTGCAACATGCCGATCCCGGCTAACAAGGCGATTGTTGGAACCGGCGCGTTCGCCCACTCCTCCGGTATTCACCAGGACGGCGTGCTGAAAAACCGTGAAAACTACGAAATCATGACTCCGGAATCCATCGGCCTGAACCAGGTTCAGCTGAACCTGACCTCCCGTTCCGGTCGTGCGGCAGTGAAACACCGGATGGAAGAGATGGGCTATCAGGACAGCGATTACAACATGGATCAGCTGTACGACGCGTTCCTGAAGCTGGCCGACAAGAAAGGCCAGGTATTCGATTACGACCTGGAAGCGCTGGCCTTCATCAACAAACAGCAGGAAGAGCCAGAGCACTTCCGTCTGGACTACTTCAACGTGCAATCCGGCTCCAGCGACATCGCTACCGCCTCGGTCAAGCTGGCCTGCGGTGATGAAATCAAAGCGGAAGCCGCCAACGGTAACGGCCCTGTGGATGCCATCTATCAGGCGATCAACCGCGTTACCGAGTACGACGTAGAGCTGGTGAAATACGACCTGACGGCGAAAGGGCACGGTAAAGACGCGCTGGGTCAGGTGGATATCGTCGTCAACTATAATGGCCGCCGTTTCCACGGTGTGGGCCTGGCGACGGATATTGTCGAATCCTCCGCGAAAGCGATGGTGCACGTCCTGAACAACATCTGGCGCGCCGCTGAAGTCGAAAAAGAGTTGCAACGCAAAGCTCAGAATAAAGAGAACAACAAGGAAACCGTGTAATGTCGAAGAACTACCATATTGCTGTGTTGCCGGGTGACGGTATTGGTCCGGAAGTGATGGCACAGGCGCTGAAAGTACTGGAAGCCGTTCGCTCGCGTTTTGCGATGAAAATTACCACCAGCCACTACGACGTGGGCGGTATTGCGATTGATAATCACGGAACGCCATTGCCGAAAGCCACCGTTGAAGGCTGCGAAAATGCCGATGCCGTGCTGTTTGGCTCCGTCGGTGGTCCAAAATGGGAACACCTGCCGCCGGCAGAGCAGCCAGAGCGCGGCGCGCTCCTGCCGCTGCGTAAACATTTTAAGCTGTTCAGTAACCTGCGTCCGGCTAAGCTGTATCAGGGGCTGGAAGAGTTTTGTCCGCTGCGCGCGGATATCGCGGCCAACGGTTTCGACATCCTGTGCGTGCGTGAGCTGACGGGCGGGATCTACTTCGGTCAGCCAAAAGGTCGCGAAGGCAGCGGTCAGCACGAGAAAGCGTTTGATACCGAGGTGTACCACCGTTTCGAAATTGAACGTATCGCCCATATCGCCTTTGAATCTGCACGCAAGCGCCGCCATAAGGTGACCTCTATTGATAAAGCGAACGTGCTGCAGTCGTCCATTTTGTGGCGCGAGATCGTCAGTGAAGTCGCTAAGCAGTACCCGGACGTTGAGCTGTCGCATATGTACATCGACAACGCGACCATGCAGCTGATTAAGGATCCGTCCCAGTTTGACGTGCTGCTCTGCTCCAACCTGTTCGGCGATATTTTGTCTGACGAGTGCGCGATGATCACCGGCTCTATGGGCATGCTGCCATCCGCCAGCCTGAATGAAGAAGGCTTTGGCCTGTACGAACCGGCGGGCGGTTCCGCGCCGGATATCGCAGGCAAGAACATTGCGAACCCGATTGCGCAGATCCTCTCCCTGGCCCTGCTGCTGCGCTACAGCCTCGATGCAGGCGACGCAGCAACCGCAATTGAAAACGCCATTAACCGGGCGTTAGAAGAAGGCGTCCGTACCGGTGACTTAGCGCGCGGCACGGCAGCAGTCAGTACTGATGAAATGGGCGACATCATTGCCCGCTATGTCGCTGAAGGGGTGTAATCATGGCCAAGACGTTATATGAAAAATTGTTTGATGCGCACGTTGTCTACGAGGCGCCAAACGAAACCCCGCTGCTGTACATTGACCGCCACCTGGTGCACGAAGTGACCTCTCCACAGGCCTTCGACGGCCTGCGCGCGCACAAGCGTCCGGTGCGCCAGCCGGGTAAAACCTTTGCCACGATGGATCACAACGTCTCCACCCAGACCAAAGACATCAATGCTTCCGGCGAGATGGCGCGCATCCAGATGCAGGAGCTGATCAAGAACTGCAACGAATTTGGCGTGGAGCTGTACGATCTGAACCACCCGTATCAGGGCATCGTCCACGTGATGGGACCTGAGCAGGGTATTACGCTGCCGGGCATGACCATCGTCTGCGGCGACTCCCATACCGCGACCCACGGCGCGTTTGGTGCGCTGGCGTTCGGAATCGGCACATCGGAAGTTGAGCACGTTCTGGCGACGCAAACTCTGAAACAGGGCCGCGCCAAAACCATGAAGATTGAGGTGAAGGGCAAAGCCGCGCCGGGTATCACTGCGAAAGATATCGTGCTGGCGATTATCGGCAAAACCGGCAGCGCAGGCGGTACCGGTCACGTGGTGGAGTTCTGCGGTGAAGCCATTCAGGCGCTGAGCATGGAAGGCCGTATGACCCTTTGCAACATGGCGATTGAGATGGGTGCTAAAGCAGGCCTGGTCGCACCGGACGAAACCACCTTCAACTATGTGAAAGGCCGTCTGCACGCGCCGAAAGGTCAGGATTTTGACGACGCGGTCGCGTATTGGAAAACCCTGAAAACTGACGACGGTGCCACCTTTGATACCGTTGTCACGCTGCAGGCAGAAGAGATTGCGCCGCAAGTCACCTGGGGTACCAATCCTGGCCAGGTCATCTCCGTCAACGACAGCATTCCTGACCCGGCTTCCTTCGCCGATCCGGTCGAACGCGCCAGCGCGGAAAAAGCGCTGGCCTATATGGGGCTGAAACCCGGCGTACCGCTGACCGACGTGAACATTGATAAGGTGTTTATCGGCTCCTGCACCAACTCCCGTATCGAGGATTTACGCGCGGCGGCAGAGATTGCCAAAGGTCGCAAAGTGGCGCCGGGCGTGCAGGCGCTGGTGGTTCCAGGCTCCGGTCCGGTGAAAGCCCAGGCGGAAGCGGAAGGACTGGATAAGATCTTTATCGAAGCAGGCTTCGAATGGCGCCTGCCGGGCTGCTCCATGTGTCTGGCGATGAACAACGACCGCCTGAATCCGGGCGAGCGCTGCGCCTCCACCAGCAACCGTAACTTTGAAGGCCGTCAGGGCCGGGGTGGACGCACCCACCTGGTCAGCCCGGCAATGGCCGCCGCTGCGGCAGTCACCGGCCATTTCGCCGACATTCGCAGCCTGAAATAAGGAGACAATCATGGCAGAGAAATTTACCCAACATACGGGCCGTGTTGTCCCGCTGGACGCCGCTAACGTCGATACGGACGCGATCATTCCGAAGCAGTTTTTGCAGAAAGTAACCCGCACCGGTTTTGGCGCACACCTGTTCAACGACTGGCGTTTTCTGGACGACAAAGGCGAAGTGCCAAACCCGGAGTTCGTCCTGAACTTCCCGGAATACAAAGGTGCATCCATTCTTCTGGCGCGGGAAAACTTCGGCTGCGGCTCCTCGCGTGAGCATGCGCCCTGGGCGCTGACCGACTACGGCTTTAAGGTGGTTATCGCCCCGAGCTTCGCGGATATCTTCTACGGCAACAGCTTCAACAACCAGTTGCTGCCGGTGACGCTGAGCGACGAGCAGGTCGATGAACTGTTCGCGCTGGTTAAGGCAAATCCGGGGATGGCGTTTGAGGTGGATCTGGAAGCGGAAGTGGTGAAAGCCGGGGATAAGACCTACAGCTTCAGCATTGATGCCTTCCGTCGCCACTGCATGTTGAACGGTCTGGACAGCATTGGTCTGACGCTCCAGCACGAGGACGCCATCTCAGCGTACGAGAAAAAACAGCCTGCATTTATGGGCTAAAGGCAATGGCCCGCAGGGCGCGGGCCATTGATAAGGGTGCGTTGAGGCTCAACCACTCTGGAGAGGCGGGGACACTTCCCCGCCAATACCGCTAACGTTTCGCTTCGTAAGCCAACACTGCCGCCAGCTCTGTTTTCTCCTGTCTGAAGTGCAACTCACACAGCGAATCACGCACCATCCAGGTGAAGATCAATAGCGTCGTACAGATCAGAAACAAACCTAACAGCAGAGTACGTTTTGGCATTCCAGCCTCCTTATTGCTTTTCGGCAATGAAGAGACTAACCTCGCAATGTTGGTTGTGAAGTTGGTCTCCCCATCAGTTTTTTGATGTGGGACTCTCCACTGTTTGCCTCTTGCGAAAGCCTGAGGCAAACAGCCTCAAGCACCCGTCACGCACTCTATGCGCCTTCTCTGTATCTGTCAGAAAATCGTTTCATTTCGTGAAGCCGCCTTCCAGAATCAAACATCCTTGACCCGGCAGGTCAGCCCAAGCGTTACCACCGAAATCGCCGCAATCATCCAGTAAACCGAGGCATGACCATAACTTTGCGCCAGCGCGCCCTGAATCACTCCCGCCAAAATAACGCCCGTCGAAATACTGTTGGTAAAAAGCGTTGTCGCAGAGCCGGCGCGGCCGGGCATGAGATCCTGGAACCAGAGCATGCCGATCCCGGCAACGATGCCAATAAACACGGCATTAAACAGCTGCAGCGCCAGCAACGCTTCACGCGAATGGAAAAGGAGCAGCCCCGCGTAGAACAGCACCCCAGCCGCCACGGCAACGATCATCATCCGACGCTTTCCGAAGCGCTTAACGTAATACCCCGCCAGAATCATCGCCGGAATTTCCAGCCCGGCGGCGGTCCCCATTAAGATCCCCGCAAGCTTGTCCGGTAGGCCTAGATCGCTGCTGATCCACAGCGGCATATCAATAATGTACATGGTGTTGCAGGTCCACATGAGCGTGGAGGCGATAAACAGCATCCGCACGTTTTTATCCTGCCAGCCGCTCACCTGAGTGATGGGCTTATCCGTCGTCTGCTCAACCCGGGCGACAGACGGCAGCGCAAAGGCAATCAGAGCCAGACTGATAATAAAAATGCCTGCCGCGATAGAAAACATGACCGTAAAGCCATAGTTCAGCGCCAGCATGAAGGCCAGCGGCGGGCCGATGACCCACGCCAGCGAGAGCTGTGCGCGCATCACCGAGCTGAACATCACCACCTCTCGCGCCGAGCTGTCGGCGTATTCACGGGCCAGCGCGAACAGCTGCGGCATGGCGGTGTTCGCCAGAGAGGCCAGCAGCACGCCGCAGGTGATGAGCGTCAGGTAATGACGGTTAAAGGCAAAAAGCAGCGCGTTGCCCACGGCCATGGCGCAGCAAAAGAGGATCAGCCTGCGGCGATCGCCCTGGCTGTCGGATCGTTTCGCCAGACCCAGGCTAACGAGGATCCCGGCAATTGCGTTAACGGTATAAAACAGGCCCACCCAAAACGGCTGCGCCCCCACCTCGCGGCTGAGAAACAGGCTCAGCGTCGGTGCCTGTAGCGCACCGGCCACGCCCATCATGAAGGCCACCAGCATAAAAGCAGCGTACACGCCATTCAGGCGGCGCCCCATCGTCATCAACCACAGCATGCGCAAGTCCTTGTGAAAGCGAATCGAAATTGGGTGAAAGAATAAACGAAAAAAGCCAGCAAAAACATTTTGCTGGCGGGTGATAAACACCAATACTCAGTCACACATGATCGAGGCGAGTTAGCGAGAAGAGGTCGGTTTCGTAACGTCCCACTGCATCAGATCTTCCAGGATTCTCAGCCGTTGCTCTGCACACTGGCGGGCCAGCCAGGACACTCCCTTTGTCGCTGAAAAGTACTGCTGATAAAACTGACGTGCGGTAGACCTCTTCATAATTTACCTCCTCACTTCATCAGGAAGCATTATTGGCTTAATATAGGGATTAATAAATTGCTGATTTTTTGTCAGGAGTTCCCCTTTTATGCCATCCGGTCGACTGCAACAACAATTCATTCGCCTGTGGCAGTGCTGCGAGGGTCAATCGCAGGAGACCACGCTTAACGAGCTGGCAGAACTCCTCAACTGCTCTCGCCGCCATATGCGCACGTTACTCAACACCATGCAGCAGCAGGGCTGGCTAAGCTGGGAGGCCGAGGCGGGACGCGGCAAGCGCTCACGCTTGACCTTCCTGTATACCGGCCTGGCGCTGCAGCAGCAGCGGGCGGAGGATCTGCTGGAGCAGGACCGCATCGATCAGCTGGTCCAGCTGGTGGGCGACAAGGCCGCCGTGCGCCAGATGCTGGTCTCGCACCTGGGACGCAGCTTTCGCCAGGGCCGCCACATTCTGCGGGTGCTTTACTACCGCCCAATGAAAAATCTGCTGCCCGGTACGGCGCTGCGTCGCTCAGAAACTCATATGGCACGGCAGATATTCAGCGGCTTGACGAAAATAAATGAGGAAAACGGGGAACTGGAAGCGGATATCGCCCACCACTGGCAGCAGCTTTCCCCCCTGCACTGGCGTTTCTTTTTACGCCCGGGCATTCACTTCCACCATGGCCGCGAGCTGGAGATGCGTGACGTTATCGCCTCTTTAGAGCGCGCCCGCACGGTGCCGCTCTATTCGCATATCACGCGGATCCACTCCCCAACGGCCTGGACGCTGGATATTGAGCTGTCCCAGCCAGACAACTGGCTGCCGTGGCTTCTGGGCTACGTGCCCTCGATGATCCTGCCTGCCGAGTGGCGATCCCTGAACAATTTTTCCAGCCAGCCGATCGGTACAGGCCCCTACTCCGTTACGCGCAATAACAGCAATCAGCTGAAGATCCGAGCCTTTGATGACTATTTTGGCTATCGGGCGCTGATCGACGAAGTGAACGTCTGGGTGTTACCGGATCTCAACGAAGAGCTGAGCGCAGGCCTCACCCTGGAGGGGCCCACAACCAGCGAAAAGGCGTTCGAGAGTCGCCTGGAGGAGGGCTGCTACTATCTTCTTTTTGACAGCCGCAGCCATCGCGGGGCGAATCACGATGTCCGCAAGTGGATCAGCCACATTCTGGCCCCGGCTAACCTGATTTATCACGCTGAAGAACACTACCAGACCTGGTGGTTCCCTGCCTATGGCCTGCTTCCGCGCTGGCACCATGCACAGCCGGTGCGCAGTGAAAAACCCGCCGGGCTGGAGACCATCACCCTCAGCTACTATCGCGATCACATTGAGCACCGGTTTATCGCGAGGATCATGAGCAAGCTGCTCGCGGCCGAAGGCGTGACGCTGGCGATACAGGAAGTCGATTATGATGAATGGCACCGCGGGGATGTCGTCAGCGATATCTGGCTCAACAGCGCGAACTTCACGCTGCCGCTGGATTTCTCGCTCTTTTCGCACCTGTATGAAGTGCCCCTCATTCAGCACTGCATCAGCCGGGACTGGCAGCAGGACGCCGCGAAGTGGCGGGCAGGAGAGATGGATCTGGCCGCGTGGTGCCAGGAGCTGCTGGCCGGGCAGACGATCGTACCGTTGATCCACCACTGGCTGCTGATCCAGGGGCAGCGCAGCATGCGCGGCCTGCGGATGAACACCCTGGGCTGGTTTGATTTTAAATCCGCCTGGTTTGCGCCGCCGGAGCCATAACGCTTTCGTAATATTCACCAAATCATTACAATAGCGCCGTTCTCAACGGGGTGCTGCATCACAGATGTGCGCTGAGATAATACCCGTCGAACCTGATCCGGATAACGCCGGCGAAGGGATTTGAGGCTGTTTCTCAAAATCCTTTGCCACTCAACCCTGAGGTGCAAAGTGTTAAAAAACGTTCTTCCTCTGCTGGCGCTGGTTGCGCTGCCTGTTTTTGCTAAGCCTGTTCTGACGGTCTACACCTACGACTCCTTCTCCGCCGACTGGGGCCCTGGCCCGGTCGTCAAAAAAGCCTTTGAAGCGGACTGCAACTGCGAGCTGAAGTTCGTGGCGCTGGAAGATGGCGTTTCGCTGCTCAACCGCCTGCGCATGGAAGGGAAAAACAGCAAGGCCGACGTGGTGCTCGGACTGGATAACAACCTGCTGGAGGCCGCCTCGCAAACCAAACTCTTTGCTAAAAGCGGCGTCGCGGCAGAGGCCGTTAACGTGCCGGGCGGCTGGAAAAACGACACCTTTGTGCCGTTCGACTACGGCTACTTTGCTTTCGTCTACGATAAAAACAAGCTGAAAAACCCGCCGAAGAGCCTGAAAGAGTTGGTGGAAAGCGACCAGAAGTGGCGCGTGATTTATGAAGATCCGCGGACCAGCACGCCGGGCCTGGGTCTGCTGATGTGGATGCAGAAAGTCTACGGAGACAAAACGCCGGAGGCGTGGCAAAAGCTGGCTGCGAAAACCGTTACGGTCACTAAAGGCTGGAGCGAAGCCTACGGCCTGTTCCTTAAAGGCGAAAGCGATCTGGTGCTGAGCTACACCACCTCTCCGGCCTATCATATTATTGCCGAGAAGAAAGATAACTACGCGGCTGCGAATTTCTCTGAAGGTCACTACCTGCAGGTTGAAGTGGCTGCCCGCACCGCCGCCAGCAAACAGCCGGAACTGGCCGAGAAGTTCCTGAAATTTATGGTCTCCCCGGCATTCCAGAACGCCATTCCGACGGGCAACTGGATGTACCCGGTTACCGACGCGACGCTGCCAGCAGGCTTTGAGCAGCTGAACAAACCGCAGACCGCGCTGGAATTTACGCCGCAGCAGGTTGCCGCTCAGCGTGCCGCATGGATAAGCGAATGGCAACGCGCCGTCAGCCGCTGATCCCCGGCTGGTTAGTTCCCGGACTGATTGCCGCCATACTGATGGTGGTCGTCAGTCTGGGAGCGTTTCTGGCGCTGTGGTTTAACGCGCCAGAGAGCGATCTGCTCGCGCTCTGGCACGATAGCTATCTCTGGCACGTTATCCGTTTCTCCTTCTTGCAGGCGTTTCTTTCCGCGCTGCTGTCAGTCATCCCGGCCATTTTCCTTGCGCGCGCCCTCTATCGCAGACGTTTCCCCGGCAGGCTAGCCCTGCTGCGCCTGTGCGCCATGACGCTGATCCTGCCCGTGCTGGTGGCCGTCTTTGGCATCCTGAGCGTATACGGTCGCCAGGGCTGGCTGGCCTCCCTCTTCGCGTCTTTAGGCCTGGAATGGACCTTCTCTCCCTACGGGCTGAAGGGCATCCTGCTGGCACACATTTTCTTCAATATGCCGATGGCGACGCGCCTCTTTTTGCAGGCGCTGGAGAACATACCCGGCGAGCAGCGCCAAATTGCGGCCCAGCTCGGCATGCGCGGATGGTCATTCTTCCGCTTTGTCGAATGGCCGTGGCTGCGACGCCAAATTGCCCCGGTGGCCGCGCTGATCTTTATGCTCTGTTTCGCCAGCTTTGCGACCGTGCTTTCTCTCGGCGGCGGCCCGCAGGCCACCACCATTGAGCTGGCGATCTATCAGGCATTAAGTTACGACTACGATCCGGGCCGCGCCGCGTTGCTGGCGATCGTACAAATGGTGTGCTGCCTGGCGCTGGTGTTACTCAGCCAGCGGCTGAGCAAAGCGATCCCCGCAGGAAGCAATAATCTTTCTGGCTGGCGCGATCCGCAGGACAGCCTGCACAGCCGCATCTCGGACGTGATGCTGATTGCGCTGGCGCTCCTGCTTCTGCTGCCGCCGCTGCTGGCCGTGATCGCCGATGGCCTCAACCGGAATGTGGTATCGGTACTTCAACAGCCGGTCCTGTGGCAAGCCACATGGACCTCATTGCGTATCGCGCTGGCAGCCGGGCTAGTGTGCGTGACGCTCACCATGATGCTGCTCTGGAGCAGCCGCGAGCTGTACGCGCGACATGCCCGTAAAGCCGGACACGCGCTGGAACTGACGGGCATGCTGATCCTGGCGATGCCGGGCATTGTGCTGGCGACCGGCTTCTTTTTACTGTTTAACAGCACCATCGGCCTGCCGGAAAGCGCCGACGGCATCGTCATTTTTACCAACGCCTTAATGGCCATACCGTACGCGCTGAAGGTGCTGGAAAACCCGATGCGGGATGTTAACAGCCGGTACAGCGCCCTGTGCCACTCCCTTGGCATTATGGGCTGGCGGCGGCTGAAAGTGGTCGAACTACGCGCCCTGAAGCGGCCGCTCGCCCAGGCGATGGCCTTCGCCTGCGTGCTGTCGATTGGGGATTTTGGCGTGGTGGCCCTCTTTGGCAACGAGGATTTCCGCACGCTGCCTTTCTGGCTTTATCAGCAAATTGGCTCCTATCGCAGCCAGGACGGCGCGGTCACGGCACTTTTACTGCTGGTGCTGTGCTTTGCGTTATTTACCGTTATCGAACAACTCCCGGGGCGTGATGTTAAAACTGACTGATGTAACCTGGCTTTACCAGCATCTGCCGATGCGTTTTACCCTCTCCGTTCGTCAGGGAGAGCGAATTGCGGTGCTTGGCCCAAGCGGGGCCGGTAAAAGTACCCTGCTCAATTTGATTGCCGGTTTTTTGCAGCCTGTCAGCGGGTCGATAGTCATTGATAATGGCGAGTATACCTACGCTCCGCCGGCTAAGCGCCCGGTGTCGATGCTGTTTCAGGAAAACAATCTGTTTAATCACCTTACGGTGTGGCAGAACATCGCGCTGGGAATCGATCCGGGGTTAAAACTCAATGCTGCGCAGCGTCAGAAGCTGGAGGTGATTGCCGAACAAATGGGCCTGTCCGCGTTGATTTCAAGACTGCCCGGTGAGCTTTCCGGCGGCCAGCGTCAGCGCGTGGCGCTGGCACGTTGTCTGGTGCGCGAGCAGCCGCTGCTGCTGCTCGACGAACCCTTCTCGGCACTCGACCCGGCCCTGCGCCAGGAGATGCTCTCGCTGGTGGAAGAGGTTTGCCAGCGCCAGCAGATCACGATGCTGATGGTTTCGCACAGCATTGAAGATGCCGCACGCATTGCACCGCGATCGGTAGTGATCGCGGAGGGACGGATTTTGTGGGATGGAGAAACAGAAGAACTTCTGAGTGGTAACACGGGGGCGTCTTCATTGTTGGGCATTCGTGCGGTCTGACGCCCTCACCCTGGCCCTCTCCCACGGGGAGAGGGAAAACACCTTAACGGCTCACCACCTTCAACAGGATCTCGCCGTACACCGGCATCAGCGGGTGACGAATCAGCGCAACCAGCGCCACCACCGCCACGCCCAGCGTCAGCGGGGCCAGCCAGAGCAGGCGCGTGCGCGGGAGATAGTGCGTCAGGCGATCGACGCTGGCTTTCGCGCTGCGCCATAGCCGCCAGCAGAGCCAGGCCGCCAGCCACAGCAGTACCGCCGTTCCCAGCAGCAGCCACTTGAACTCACCGCTTTGCATACCGTCAGGGATATCAATGGCCGCACCCGCGAGGATCCCCGGCAGGAAGTAAAACGGCGGCCAGAATACGCAGCCGATAATGTTCGGCACCACGAATTTTGCGACGGGCAGATCCAGCATCCCCGCCACCATCGGCACCAGCGGACGCGTTGGCCCGACAAAGCGGCCTACCAGAATGGTGAACATGCTGTGCTGGTGTAGCGCATGTTCGGTTTTATCCAGCAGCGCTTTGTTCTTTTTCATGAACGACCAGCGGTGCAGCGGCTTCTTAAAGCGCCAGCCCAGCCAGAAGGAGATCCAGTCCCCCAGCAGGCAGCCGATAATCCCGGCCAGCCACGCCTGCCAGAAATTGACCTCACCGCTGCCAATAAGCGCCCCAAGCCCCGCCATCATCACGGTGCCGGGCAGGATCAGCCCAACCAGCGCCAGCGATTCCAGAAACGCCACCAGCGCCACAGCGATGAGCGAGTACATAACGGACTGGGTAATAAAGTGTTCCAGCAATGCCTGCATAACTATTCCGGTCAGAAAACGAATCAGCGATTCTGCTTAGCGCCCCGCACCGCGTCAAGGCATCAATTGTCTGAATAGTTTACAGGATGCTCCTGAAGTTCACCTGAATGTTTACCGTTTATTCACATCCCGCGCGGAATTCACTGGGACTGGCGCCGGTGCACTTCTTAAACACGCGAGAGAAATAGAGCTGATCTTCAAAGCCCACGTTGCGTCCGACGGTCGCGATAGGCATCCGGGTGGTGCTGAGCAATAGCTTTGCCTGGCTGATGCGCTGATCCTCACGCCAGCTCAGCACGCTCACGCCAAGCTGCTGGCGGAACAAGTGTGACAGGCGGGACGGCGAAAGACAGACGTGCTGGGCAACGCTGGCGATATCAAACTGGCTGTCGGCCAGATGGTCGCTGATGTACTGGCAGGCGTCGCGGACGCGGTTATCCAGCGGCGGGTTAAGCGACTCGTTGATCGCCTCCATGCGGCGCAGCAGCACCTGCTCAAGCAGGTTGATCGCCAGCAGTTCGGCATAGCGCCCGCCCGCCTGCCCCGCCTCAATAATTTGTGCGAACAGTTCACGAAACTGCGCCAGATGCGCCTCATCCGGACGATAAAAACCGGTTTGCGCGAAAATAGCCGGCCATGAGAGCCACTCCTGCCAGTAGGCGCGCGGGCGGAAATAGACCCACTGGTGATACCACTCTTTGGCGTCCGGGTGACGCCCGTAGTGGTGGATCTCCCCCGGCGGGAACAGCAGCATATCGCCCGGGCGGCAAACAAACTGCCGATCGCCGTTTTTGATCACCCCTTCCCCGCGTACGGTCAGGTTCAGAATATACCCTTTCATGCCGAGCGGTCGATCGACGTAAAAATCGAGATACCCCTCGGCCTCAATTGGCGTCAGCCCCGCCACCAGATGGGCGTTAAATGAGTATCCCGGCAGCAGGGGATCGTTTTGCGGTTCGGCCATAGATTCAGTTCTCCCAAGGGTCCTGAAGGAAACCATTTGTCCATATCGTTAAAAGCAGTATAAAAATGGCCTGCGAAAAGATCCAAAAAGCATCACGCCTCTTTTACGTCCGCCATGTTTCAGCCTTTTCCCCTGATTTTTCTGCCGACACGGGCAGAGAAGCAGTAACAAAAGTGTCTATAAGTGCGGCAGAAATGTCCACATTGAATATTTGCACGGCGTCACACTTTCCGTCGTAACAGCAATTTAGTCCATAAGATTAGCGGATCCTGCCTGACGATTTTTATCCCCAGTCTCTAATGTTCTTCCATACCTGTTTCGGATGGAGCAACACCATGGCAATTGCAATTGGCCTCGATTTTGGCAGCGACTCGGTTCGCGCGCTGGCAGTGGACTGTACGACTGGCCAGGAGATAGCAACCAGCGTTGAGTGGTATCCGCGCTGGCAAGAGGGGCGCTACTGCAATGCGCCAAACAACCAGTTCCGTCACCACCCGCGCGATTACATTGAATCGATGGAAGCGGCGATCAAAACCGTGCTGGCTGAACTGACTGACGCCCAGCGGGCCGACGTCGTGGGGATTGGCGTCGACAGCACCGGTTCAACGCCAGCCCCGGTGGACGCTGAAGGCCGCGTGCTGGCGCTGCGCCCGGAGTTTGCCGACAACCCGAACGCCATGTTCGTGCTTTGGAAAGACCATACCGCCGTGGAAGAGGCGGAAGCCATCACCCGCTTATGCCATCAGCCGGGAAAAACCGACTACTCGCGCTACATCGGCGGCATCTACTCCAGCGAATGGTTCTGGGCCAAAATCCTGCACGTTACCCGCGCGGACGCTTCGGTCGCCCAGGCCGCGGCATCCTGGATTGAGCTGTGCGACTGGGTTCCCGCCCTGCTCTCCGGCACCACTCGCCCGCAGGATATCCGCCGCGGCCGCTGCAGCGCCGGGCATAAATCCCTGTGGCATGAAGGCTGGGGCGGTCTTCCTCCGGCAGCGTTCTTCGATGAACTTGACCCGATTATCAACAAAAACCTGAAATACCCGCTCTTTACCGACACCTTTACCGCCGATATTCCGGTCGGCACGCTCTGCGAAGAGTGGGCGACGCGTCTCGGCCTGCCACAAAGCGTGACCATTTCCGGCGGCGCGTTCGACTGCCACATGGGTGCCGTGGGCGCGGGTGCGCAGCCTAACACGCTGGTGAAAGTGATCGGCACCTCCACCTGCGACATCCTGACGGCAGATAAAGCCAGCGTCGGCGACCGCGCGGTAAAAGGCATCTGCGGCCAGGTGGACGGCAGCGTGGTGCCGGACTTTATCGGCCTCGAAGCCGGTCAGTCCGCGTTTGGCGATATCTACGCCTGGTTTGGCCGCGTGCTGGGCTGGCCGCTGGATCGGCTGGCTGCCGCGCATCCTGAGCTGAAAACGCAGATTACCGCGAGCAAAAAACAGCTTCTGCCGCAGCTCACCGAAGCCTGGGCAAAAAATCCGTCTCTCGACCACCTGCCGGTGGTGCTGGACTGGTTTAACGGTCGCCGCACGCCGTTTGCCAACCAGCGCCTGAAAGGGGTGATTACCGATCTCAACCTGGCGACCGATGCCCCGGCGCTGTTCGGCGGTCTTATTGCCGCCACCGCGTTCGGCGCGCGCGCCATTATGGAGTGCTTCACCGAACAGGGCATCGACGTGAACAACGTGATGGCGCTGGGCGGTATCGCCCGTAAAAACCCGGTGATTATGCAGGCCTGCTGCGACGTGCTGAACCGTCCGCTGCAGATTGTGGCCTCCGATCAGTGCTGCGCGCTGGGCGCCGCGATTTTCGCTGCCGTGGCCGCAGGCGTTCATGCGGATATCCCGACCGCGCAGCAGCACATGGCAAGCGCCGTCGAAAACACGCTCCAGCCGCGTGTCCAGCAGGCACAACGCTTTGAACAGCTTTATCAGCGCTACCAGCAATGGGCAAAAAGCGCCGAGCTTCACTATCTCCCTGTCGCCGCCCCGGCCAAAAGCACCGCGGACACTACGGCAACCCTGACCCATTAAGGACACGATGATGACCATTTTTAATAATTATGAAGTGTGGTTTGTGATTGGCAGCCAGCATCTGTACGGACCGGAAGCGCTGCAGCAGGTAACGAAACACGCGGAGCACGTGGTTAACGCGCTTAACGCGGAAGCCAAACTGCCGTGCAAACTGGTGCTGAAGCCGCTGGGTACGACGCCGGACGAAATCACCAATATCTGCCGTGACGCCAACTACGACGACAAATGCGCCGGCCTGGTCGTGTGGCTGCACACCTTCTCACCGGCCAAAATGTGGATCAACGGCCTGGCAATCCTCAACAAACCGCTGCTGCAGTTCCACACTCAGTTCAATGCCTCCCTGCCGTGGGACAGCATCGACATGGACTTCATGAACCTGAACCAGACCGCGCACGGCGGCCGCGAGTTCGGCTTCATCGGCGCGCGCATGCGCCAGCAGCACGCTGTGGTCACCGGCCACTGGCAGGACGGCAAGGCGCAACAGCGTATCGGCTCCTGGATGCGTCAGGCGGTCTCTAAGCAGGATACCCGCCACCTGAAAGTGGTGCGTTTCGGTGACAACATGCGTGAAGTGGCGGTGACCGACGGCGATAAAGTCGCGGCGCAGATCAAGTTCGGCTTCTCCGTGAATACCTGGGCGGTGGGCGACCTGGTGCAGGTGGTGAATGAAATCAGCGACGGCGACGTGAGCGCGCTGGTGGACGAGTACGAAAGCAGCTACCGCCTGACGCCTGCGGCGCAAATCAACGGCGACAAGCGCCAGAACGTGCTGGATGCAGCGCGCATTGAGCTGGGCATGAAGCGTTTTCTGGAACAGGGCGGCTTCCACGCCTTTACCACTACATTTGAAGACCTGCACGGCCTGAAACAGCTGCCGGGTCTGGCCGTACAACGTCTGATGCAGCAGGGCTACGGCTTTGCGGGTGAAGGCGACTGGAAAACTGCCGCTCTGCTTCGCATCATGAAGGTGATGTCGACCGGTCTGCAGGGCGGCACCTCCTTTATGGAGGACTACACCTACCACTTCGAGAACGGCAACGATCTGGTGCTCGGTTCGCACATGCTGGAAGTGTGTCCCTCCATCGCGGTTGAAGAGAAACCGATCCTTGACGTGCAGTACCTCGGCATCGGCGGCAAAGCGGATCCGGCCCGTCTGATCTTCAACACCCGTACCGGTCCGGCCATCAACGCCAGCCTGATCGACCTCGGCGACCGTTTCCGCCTGCTGGTGAACTGCGTCGATGCGGTTGAAACCCCGCACTCTCTGCCGAAGCTGCCGGTTGCCAATGCCTTGTGGAAAGCGCAGCCGGACCTGCCAACCGCGTCAGAGGCGTGGATCCTGGCGGGTGGCGCGCACCACACCGTCTTCAGCCACGCGCTGGACCTGAACGATATGCGCCAGTTTGCCGAGCTGCACGATATCGAGCTGACCGTGATTGATAACGACACCCGTCTGCCAGCCTTTAAAGACGCGCTGCGCTGGAACGAAGTCTATTACGGTTCAAAACGCTAAGTACGTAATGCCCGGTGGCGCTGCGCTCGCCGGGCAGGGAGACAACGATGTTAGAAGATCTCAAACGTCAGGTACTTGAAGCCAACCTGGCGCTGCCAAAACATAACCTGGTGACCCTGACCTGGGGCAACGTCAGCGCCGTTGACCGGGAAAAAGGGGTATTCGTGATCAAGCCTTCGGGCGTGGATTACACGGTGATGACCGCAGAGGATATGGTCGTGGTCAGCATCGAAACGGGTGAAGTGGTGGAAGGTAACAAAAAACCGTCGTCCGATACGCCCACCCACCGTCTGCTGTATCAGTCCTTCCCGACTATCGGCGGCATCGTGCATACCCATTCGCGTCACGCGACCATCTGGGCGCAGGCGGGCCAGTCCATTCCGGCCACCGGCACCACCCACGCGGACTACTTTTACGGCACCATTCCCTGCACGCGTCTGATGACCGATGCGGAGATTAACGGTGAGTACGAATGGGAAACCGGGAACGTGATCGTCGAAACCTTTGAAAAACAGGGGATCGACGCGGCGCAAATGCCCGGCGTACTGGTGCATTCCCACGGCCCGTTTGCCTGGGGTAAAAACGCGCAAGACGCGGTGCATAACGCGATAGTGCTGGAGGAAATCGCCTACATGGGGATCTTCTGCCGCCAGCTGGCACCGCAGTTGCCGGATATGCAGCAAACCCTGCTGGATAAACACTACCTGCGCAAGCACGGCGCGAAGGCCTATTACGGACAATAAACTGTATATATCCCCAGCATAAAACATTCAACCAGGCTATAATCAGGCCTGGTTTTGTTTTATGGGATGGCGGCGTGGCACAGGCGCAAGAAGGCTTTTTACTGACCCGACACTGGCGGGATACCCCTCAGGGCACCGAGGTTGCGTTTTGGCTGGCGACAGATAACGGCCCGCTGCACGTTACGCTTCCTCCTCAGGAATCCGTGGCGTTTATCCCTGAACATTACGTCGAGAAGGTAAAACAACTGCTGCTCGATGAGAACGGCTGGCGCCTCACTCCTCTTGAGCTAAAAGATTTCCATCGTCAGCCGGTGTATGGCCTATACTGCCGCGCCCATCGCCAACTGATGCGCTACGAAAAATTACTACGCGAAGCGGGCGTGACGCTCTACGAAGCGGACATTCGTCCGCCGGAACGCTTTCTGATGGAGCGGTTTATTACCGCCCCCGTCTGGGTTGACGGCGCTGAGCAAAACGGCACCCTTATCAACGCTCGCCTGAAGCCTAATCCGCATTATCGCCCCCCGCTAAAGTGGGTTTCCCTGGATATCGAAACCACCCGTCACGGCGAGCTATACTGCATCGGCCTGGAAGGCTGCGGGCAGCGGGTTGTCTATATGCTCGGGCCGCCGAACGGCGATGCGTCCGCGCTCGATTTTCAGCTTGAGTACGTCAACAGCCGACCGCAGCTGCTGGAGAAGCTTAACCAGTGGTTTGCCGAGCACGACCCGGACGTGCTGATCGGCTGGAACGTGGTGCAGTTTGACCTGCGCGTACTGCAAAAACACGCAGAGCGGTATCGCATCCCACTGATGCTCGGGCGCGGAAATACGGAGCTGGAGTGGCGCGAGCACGGCTTTAAGAACGGCGTGTTCTTTGCGCAGGCCAACGGCCGCCTGATTATCGACGGCATCGAGGCGCTGAAATCCGCGTTCTGGAATTTCTCCTCCTTCTCTCTGGAAGCGGTAGCGCAGGAATTGCTCGGTGAAGGCAAATCCATCGACAATCCGTGGGACCGCATGGACGAGATTGACCGGCGCTTCAACGAAGACAAACCGGCGCTCGCCACCTATAACCTGAAAGACTGCGAGCTGGTGACGCAGATATTCCACAAAACCGAGATCATGCCGTTCCTGCTGGAGCGCGCGACGGTAAATGGCCTCGCGGCTGACAGGCACGGCGGCTCGGTAGCCGCCTTTAGCCACCTCTATTTCCCACGAATGCACCGTGCGGGCTATGTTGCGCCCAACCTCGGGGACGTGCCGCCGCAGGCCAGCCCTGGCGGCTACGTGATGGACTCACGGCCCGGGCTGTATGACTCGGTTCTGGTGCTGGACTACAAAAGCCTCTACCCGTCAATTATCCGCACTTTCCTTATTGACCCGGTGGGGCTGGTGGAGGGGATGGCGCAGCCAGACGACGCGCACAGCACCGAAGGTTTTCTCGGAGCACGCTTCTCGCGCGAAAAACACTGTCTGCCGGAGATTGTGGGGAACATCTGGCACGGCCGCGACGAGGCGAAACGTCATGGCAACAAGCCGCTCTCGCAGGCCCTGAAAATTATTATGAACGCTTTCTACGGCGTGCTGGGTACCAGCGCCTGCCGCTTCTTCGATCCGCGTCTGGCGTCGTCCATCACCATGCGCGGACACGACATCATGCGTCAGACCAAAGCGCTGATTGAATCCCGGGGCTATGACGTTATCTACGGCGACACGGATTCAACCTTTGTGTGGCTTAAGGGCGCACATTCTGAAGACGACGCCTCACGAATCGGCAAAGAACTGGTGGCCTTCGTAAACGACTGGTGGCAGGAACATTTGCAAAAAGAGCGGTTAACCAGCGCATTAGAACTGGAATTTGAAACCCATTTTGCCCGTTTTTTAATGCCCACCATCCGCGGAACCGACCAGGGCAGCAAGAAGCGCTACGCCGGGCTGATCCAGGAGGGTGAAAAGCAGAGAATGGTCTTTAAAGGCCTGGAGACGGTGCGCACTGACTGGACGCCGCTGGCCCAGCAGTTCCAGAAGACGCTCTATCTTCGGATCTTCCGCAACGAGCCCTATCAGGACTACATCCGCGAAACCATCGCCAGCCTGATGGCCGGCGAGCTGGATGACCAGCTGGTGTATCGCAAGCGCCTGCGCCGCCCGCTGGCGGAGTACCAGCGCAACGTCCCGCCCCACGTGCGCGCCGCGCGTCTGGCGGACGAAGAGAATGTACGCCGGGGCCGCGCGCCGCAGTATCAGAACCGGGGGACGATAAAATATGTCTGGACAACGAACGGGCCGGAGCCCGTTGATTACCAGCAGTCGCCTCTCGATTACGATCACTACCTGACCCGCCAGCTTCAGCCGGTTGCGGAGGGAATTTTACCGTTCATCGACGACGATTTTGCTACACTTGTGACAGGGCAACTTGGCCTATTTTGACGCGTGACGAAATGGCTGCCATCCAGTACCATAGCGCCCTTTCCATTCCCGGACCCATTTTTCGATGACCGTCTTTTTTGACGGGGGTCGAACTATTGCCTGCAATTAAAGATTAGAGCCGAACAACTATGCCTTTTACACTTGGTCAACGCTGGATCAGCGATACAGAAAGCGAACTTGGATTAGGAACCGTCGTTGCCGTCGATGCGCGCATGGTTACCCTCCTCTTCCCTGCTACCGGTGAAAACCGCCTGTACGCCCGCAATGACTCCCCTGTGACCCGCGTAATGTTCAATCCGGGCGACACCGTGACCAGCCACGAAGGCTGGCAGCTAAAGGTTGAAGACGTAAAAGAAGAGAATGGACTGCTCGCCTACATCGGAACGCGTCTTGATACCGAAGAGACGAACGTCATCCTGCGTGAAGTGCTGCTCGACAGCAAACTGGTGTTCAGCAAGCCGCAGGACCGCCTGTTTGCCGGGCAAATCGACCGTATGGATCGCTTCTCCCTGCGCTACCGCGCGCGTAAGTTCCAGAGCGAACAGTACCGCATGCCGTGGAGTGGCCTGCGCGGTCAGCGCACCAGCCTGATCCCCCACCAGCTGAATATCGCCCATGACGTGGGCCGTCGCCATGCGCCCCGCGTGCTGCTTGCCGACGAAGTGGGCCTGGGCAAAACCATCGAAGCGGGCATGATCCTGCACCAGCAATTGCTCTCTGGCGCTGCCGAGCGCGTGCTGATTGTCGTGCCTGAAACCCTCCAGCACCAGTGGCTGGTGGAGATGCTGCGCCGCTTTAACCTGCGCTTCTCCCTGTTCGACGACGAGCGCTATGCCGAAGCGCAGCACGACGCGGACAACCCGTTTGAAACCGAACAGCTGGTAATCTGCTCGCTGGATTTCGTGCGCCGCAGCAAGCAGCGTCTTGAGCATCTGTGCGATGCCGAATGGGACCTGATGGTCGTCGACGAAGCACACCACCTGGTGTGGAGCGAAGATGCCCCAAGCCGCGAATATATGGCGATTGAACAGCTTGCCGAGCGCGTGCCCGGCGTCCTGCTGCTGACCGCAACGCCGGAGCAGCTCGGTCTGGAGAGTCACTTCGCCCGTCTGCGCCTGCTCGATCCAAACCGTTTCCACGACTTCGCTCAGTTCGTGGAAGAGCAGAACAACTACCGTCCGGTTGCGGATGCCGTCGCGCTGCTGCTGGCTGGTAAACGTCTCTCAAACGATGAACTTAACACTCTGAGCGATCTGATTGGCGAGCAGGATATCGAACCGCTGCTGCAGGCTGCGAACAGCGACAGCGAGAATGCGGGATCCGCGCGTAAAGAGCTGATCGACATGCTGATGGACCGTCACGGCACCAGCCGCGTACTGTTCCGCAACACCCGTAACGGCGTGAAAGGGTTCCCTAAACGCGAACTGCACACCATCAAGCTCCCGCTGCCGACGCAGTATCAGACGGCGATTAAAGTCTCCGGCATTATGGGGGCGCGCAAAACCCAGGAAGAGCGCGCGCGTGACATGCTCTACCCGGAGCAGATTTATCAGGAATTTGAAGGTGATACCGGCACCTGGTGGAACTTCGACCCGCGCGTGGAGTGGCTGATGGGCTACCTGACCGCGCACCGCTCCCAGAAAGTGCTGGTGATCTGCGCCAAAGCCGCCACCGCGCTGCAGCTGGAACAGGTTCTGCGCGAGCGCGAAGGCATTCGTGCCGCCGTGTTCCACGAAGGCATGTCCATCGTCGAGCGCGACCGCGCGGCGGCGTGGTTCAGTGAAGAGGACAGCGGCGCGCAGGTGATGCTGTGCTCCGAAATCGGTTCTGAAGGGCGTAACTTCCAGTTCGCCAGCAATCTGGTGATGTTCGATCTGCCGTTCAACCCGGATCTGCTGGAGCAGCGTATCGGCCGTCTGGATCGTATCGGCCAGGCGCATGATATTCAGATCCACGTGCCGTACCTGGAAAAAACCGCTCAGTCGGTACTGGTGCGCTGGTTCCACGAAGGTCTGGATGCGTTTGAGCATACCTGCCCAACGGGCCGCACCATTTATGACCAGGTGCATGGCGATCTGATCGGTTACCTGGCCGCGCCGGAAAATACCGACGGTTTTGACGATCTGATTAAATCCTGCCGCGAGAAACATGAAGCGCTGAAGGCGCAGCTTGAACAGGGGCGCGACCGCCTGCTGGAGATCCACTCCAACGGTGGCGAAAAAGCGCAGGCGCTTGCCGAGAGCATTGAAGAACAAGATGACGACACCAGCCTGATCGGCTTCTCCATGAACCTGTTCGACATTGTCGGGATTAACCAGGACGATCGTGGCGAGAACCTGATCGTGTTAACCCCGTCAGACCACATGCTGGTGCCCGATTTCCCAGGCCTGCCGGAAGATGGCTGTACCATCACCTTCGAGCGTGACGTGGCGCTATCCCGCGAAGATGCTCAGTTCATCACCTGGGAACACCCGCTGATCCGCAACGGGCTGGATCTGATCCTCTCCGGTGATACCGGCAGCAGCACCATCTCCCTGTTGAAAAACAAGGCGCTGCCCGTAGGCACGCTGCTGCTGGAGCTGATCTATGTTGTGGAAGCGCAGGCGCCGAAACAGCTTCAGCTCAACCGCTTCCTGCCGCCAACGCCGGTGCGTTTGCTGCTGGATAAAAACGGTACGAACCTGGCAGGACAGGTGGAGTTCGAAAGCTTCAACCGCCAGCTGAGCGCGGTGAACCGCCATACCGGCAGCAAGCTGGTGAACGCGGTGCAGCAGGACGTGCACGCCATTCTCCAACAGGGCGAAATCCAGATTGAAAAAGCGGCCCGAGACCTGATTGACGCCGCGCGCAATGAAGCCGACGAGAAACTGTCTGCCGAGCTGTCCCGTCTGGAAGCGTTAAAAGCGGTCAATCCGAACATCCGCGACGACGAACTGGCGGCAATTGAAAGCAACCGTCAGCAGGTGCTGGAAAGCCTGAATCAGGCGGGATGGCGTCTGGACGCCCTGCGTCTTATCGTTGTGACGCATCAGTAAACGGAGCGCAAGATGGTGATGGAGCCGTATAATCCGCCGCAGGATCCCTGGCTGGTCATTCTGTATCAGGATGAACACATTATGGTGGTCAACAAGCCGAGCGGCCTGTTGTCCGTGCCGGGCCGTCTGGATGAGCACAAGGACAGCGTGATGACGCGCATTCAGCGCGATTATCCGCAGGCCGAGTCCGTCCATCGCCTGGACATGGCCACCAGCGGCGTGATTGTGGTGGCGCTGAATAAAGCGGCGGAGCGCGAACTGAAGCGTCAGTTCCGCGAGCGCGAGCCGAAGAAGCAGTATGTTGCCCGCGTCTGGGGCCACCCGGCGCAGGCGGAAGGGCTGGTGGATTTACCGCTGATTTGCGACTGGCCGAACAGGCCAAAGCAGAAGGTGTGTTATGAAACCGGCAAGGCTGCGCAAACCGAATATAAAGTGCTGGAGTACGCGCCGGATAACACCGCGCGCGTCCTGCTTAAGCCGATTACCGGACGTTCACACCAGCTGCGCGTGCATATGCTTGCGCTGGGTCACCCGATTCTGGGTGACCGCTTCTACGCCCCGCCAGAGGCCCTGGCGTTAGCGCCACGCCTGCAGCTCCATGCGCAGACGCTCACCATCACCCACCCTACTTTCGGTAACGCGATGACGTTTAAAGCCCCGGTGGACTTCTGAAAAAAAAGCCCGACATTGTCGGGCTTTTTCTTATTTGAAACCTTTCTTCTCTTTAATGAGCTCGTACGCCTTCTGGATTTCCTGAGCTTTTTGCTTCGCCATCTCCATCATTTCCGGCGGTAAACCTTTCGCCACCAGCTTGTCAGGATGATGCTCGCTCATCAGCTTACGGTAGGCACGTTTAATCGTGGTTTGATCGTCCGTGGGCTTCACGCCAAGCACGTTGCAGGCATCTTCCAGCGTCGGGCCACGCTGCGCCTGCTGCCATGCACCGCCGGAAGACTGCTGGTGATAGCCGCCGCCAAACTGGGCGCCGCCCTGCATCATGCGCAGGAACTGGTCAAACTGCATACGGGAGATACCCAGTTCTTCCGCAATAACGTACAGGACATCGCGTTCATTGGGGTGAAGCGAGCCGTCGGCAAACGCCGCCTGGATTTGGATTTCCAGAAACATCCGAATTAAATCAAAACGTCCGAAGCAGATGCTGCGGAACTGGCGCATCTTTTCACGCAGCGGATAGTTATCCGATTTACCGATGCGAAACGCATTCTGCGCCGCCAGGCGGGACTCACCATGCAGGTTCATGCGATCCATAAAAACGCTGGCAATCTGAATATCCGCTTCGGTCACGCGGCCTTTGGATTTGGTTAAGTGCCCCATGACCTCAAAAGTGGTGGAGAAAAAGAGCGACTGGCGCTCGCGCTGATTGGCAAACCAGGCCATTTTGCGGCTGCGTGCCTTATCAAACATATGGCCAATGATAAGCCCAAGCACAATTCCCCAGAACCCGGCACCCATGATGATGGCGAACGCAACGCCGATTATTTTACCCCAATACTGCATATACTCCCCGGATAGTCATATTCCCTGCCGACGCAACGTCATCATCACAGTGTTCAAGCCACGGTCAATTGAAGGACATCGCCTATAATTTGCTTTATCATACTCGTCATTCGATAGCGAGCCTAACACTCTGGCGCGCAAACGGGCAGGATTAACGCTGGTACTGCGCTGATGAGTAAGATAGTCTCTGAGCGTTTGTAAGCCGTAGCCACTGATGACGGAACAATAAAATATAACGTATGAAAAAACGTATCCCCACCCTCCTGGCCACAATGATTGGCTCCGCCCTGTACAGTCAACAGGGGCTGGCGGCCGATCTCGCCTCGCAGTGTATGCTTGGCGTCCCAAGTTATAATCGCCCACTGGTGGAGGGCGATACAAATAGCTTGCCGGTAACCATTACTGCCGATAGCTCCAAAGGTACTTATCCTGACAATGCCACGTTTACGGGCAATGTGGATATTAACCAGGGCAATAGCCGCCTGCAGGCTGATGAAGTGCAGTTGCACCAGAAGCAGCCGGAAGGCGCGGTCGAGCCGGTACGAACGGTGGATGCGCTGGGTAATGTGCACTATGACGACAATCAGGTCATCCTGAAAGGTCCGAAAGCCTGGTCAAACCTGAATACCAAAGATACTAACGTCTGGGAAGGTGATTACCAGATGGTGGGTCGCCAGGGACGCGGTAAAGCGGACCTGATGAAACAGCGCGGTGAAAACCGCTATACGATTCTGGAGAATGGCTCCTTTACATCATGTCTGCCGGGTTCAAATACCTGGAGCGTGGTCGGGAGCGAAGTTATCCATGACCGTGAAGAGCAGGTCGCAGAGATCTGGAACGCACGCTTTAAGCTGGGTCCGGTGCCGGTATTCTACAGCCCTTATCTCCAGCTTCCCGTGGGTGACAAGCGTCGCTCGGGCTTCCTGATCCCGAATGCCAAATACAGCACCACGAACTACTTTGAGTTCTACCTGCCGTATTACTGGAACATCGCGCCCAACATGGACGCCACGATCACGCCGCACTATATCCACAAGCGTGGCAACATCATGTGGGAAAACGAGTTCCGCTATCTGACTCAGGCCGGTGCTGGCCTGATGGAGCTGGATTATCTGCCGTCGGATAAGGTCTTCCAGGATGAGCATCCTACAGAAGGCGATAAACACCGCTGGCTATTCTACTGGCAGCATGCCGGAGTGATGGATCAGGTGTGGCGCTTTAACGTTGACTATACCAAAGTTAGCGACTCATCTTATTTTAACGACTTCTCGTCTAAATACGGTTCGAGCACGGATGGCTATGCCACGCAGAAGTTCAGCGTAGGCTATGCGGTGCAGAACTTTGATGCAACCGTCTCAACCAAACAGTTCCAGGTATTCTCTGACCAGTCCACGCCTACCTATGGTGCAGAGCCGCAGCTGGACGTTAACTGGTATCAGAATAATGTAGGTCCATTCGACACCCGGGTTTACGCTCAGGCGGTACATTTCGTGAACACGGATTCGGACATGCCGGAAGCTACGCGTGTTCACCTGGAGCCGACGATCAATCTGCCGTGGTCTAACAACTGGGCAAGCCTGAATACCGAAGCCAAGCTGATGGCGACGCACTATCAGCAAAAAAATGTTGATAATTACAACACCACGAACAATGCGCATCTGGAAGAGTCGGTTAACCGAACGCTCCCGCAGTTCAAAATGGACGGGAAGCTGATCTTCGAGCGTGATATGGGCCTGCTGGCGGATGGTTATACCCAGACGCTTGAGCCGCGTATGCAGTATTTGTACGTGCCATATCGCGATCAGAGCAAGATTCAGAACTACGACTCGTCTTTACTGCAGTCTGACTATAGCGGCCTGTTCCGTGACCGTACTTACGGCGGTCTGGACCGTATCGCCTCCGCTAACCAGTTAACGACCGGCGTCACAACACGCGTTTATGATGATGCCGCCGTTGAACGTTTTAACGTTTCTGTTGGTCAAATCTACTATTTCACCGAGTCACGTACCGGTGATGACAACATTAACTGGGAGAAGGACAACAAAACGGGCTCGCTGGTTTGGGCGGGAGACACGTACTGGCGCATGACTGACCGTTGGGGCCTGCGTGGTGGTGTGCAATATGACACTCGCCTCGATAATATCGCCACAAGCAGTGCCGCTATTGAGTACCGTCGCGATGAAGACCGCATGGTACAGTTGACGTATCGTTATGCCAGCCCGGAATATATTCAGGCAACATTGCCTTCTTATGCAGGCGCAGAACAGTATAAAGACGGCATCTCGCAGGTTGGTGGTGCAGCAAGCTGGCCTATCGCCGACCGCTGGTCAATCGTAGGCGCTTACTACTTTGACACCAACGCGAATAAGCCAGCGGACCAGATGGTTGGTCTGCAATATAACTCCTGCTGTTACGCGCTGCGCGTCGGTTACGAGCGTAAGCTTAACGGCTGGAACACTGTAAACAATCAGAGCAAATACGATAACGTGATTGGCTTTAATGTCGAACTGCGCGGCCTGAGCTCCAACTACGGCCTGGGCACGCATCAGATGCTGCGTTCGAACATTCTGCCGTACAGTAGTTCTTTGTAATGTGCTTGATTTACAACGTAATCCGCTTTGCGGTTAATTGAAATGGAAAAAGTATGAAGAACTGGAAAACGCTGCTGCTTGGTGTCGCTATGGTTGCGAATACCAGCTTCGCGGCCCCCCAGGTTGTTGATAAGGTCGCCGCTGTTGTTAACAACGGCGTCGTGCTCGAAAGTGACGTTGATGGTCTGATGAAATCCGTGAAGCTCAATTCGGGCGAAGCGGGTCAGCAACTTCCGGATGACGCCACGCTGCGCCACCAGATCCTGGAGCGTCTGATCATGGATCAGATTATCCTGCAGATGGGTCAGAAAATGGGCGTGAAGGTGACCGACGAGCAGCTCGATCAGGCTATCGCTAACATTGCAAAGCAGAACAACATGTCGCCGGACCAGATGCGCAGCCGTCTGGCCTATGACGGCATCAGCTACGCTACCTACCGTAACCAGATCCGTAAAGAGATGCTGATCTCGGAAGTGCGTAATAATGAAGTCCGTCGCCGCGTTACCATCCTGCCTCAGGAAGTGGATGCGCTGGCAAAACAGGTGGGCAACCAGAACGATGCGAGCACAGAGCTGAACCTGAGCCACATTCTGATCCCACTGCCAGAGAACCCAACGTCAGATCAGGCTGCTGAAGCAGAAAGTCAGGCACGTTCAATTGTCGATCAGGCGCGTAACGGCGGCGACTTTGGCAAGCTGGCTATCACCTACTCTGCTGACCAACAGGCCCTGAAAGGCGGCCAGATGGGCTGGGGACGTATCCAGGAGCTGCCATCTATCTTTGCTCAGGCGCTGAGCACGGCGAAGAAAGGCGATATCGTCGGTCCAATCCGTTCAGGGGTGGGCTTCCACATTCTGAAAGTGAACGATCTGCGCGGTCAGAGCCAGAATATCTCCGTGACTGAAGTTCACGCTCGCCACATTCTGCTGAAGCCGTCACCGATCATGACTGACGATCAGGCGCGTGCGAAGCTGGAGCAAATTGCCGCAGATATTAAGAGCGGTAAAACGTCGTTTGCCAATGCAGCGAAAGAGTTCTCTCAGGATCCTGGCTCTGCGAACCAGGGCGGCGATCTGGGCTGGGCGGCTGCGGACATTTACGATCCTGCCTTCCGCGATGCGCTGATGAAGCTGAATAAAGGCCAGATCAGTGCCCCGGTTCACTCTTCATTTGGCTGGCATCTGATCGAGCTGATGGACACCCGCAACGTGGACAAAACGGATGCGGCGCAGAAAGACAGAGCCTACCGTATGCTGTTTAACCGTAAGTTCTCCGAAGAAGCGGCAACCTGGATGCAGGAACAGCGCGCCAGTGCTTACGTGAAAGTCCTGAGCAACTAATGAAACAGCATCGTGTTGTTATCACTCCCGGCGAACCCGCCGGGATTGGGCCTGACCTCGTTGTCCAGCTCGCCCAGCGCAGCTGGCCAGTAGAATTGGTTGTCTGCGCGGATGCAACACTGTTACAAGACCGGGCGAATCTGCTCGGTCTGCCCTTAACGCTCATCCCCTACGTTGAAGGCCAACAGCCCGCACCACAGCTGGCCGGTACGCTCACTCTTCTTTCTGTTCCCCTTCGTACTCCCGTTGTTCCAGGCCAGCTCAGCACGGAAAATGGCCACTACGTCGTGGAAACCCTTGCCCGCGCCTGCGACGGTTGCCTGAAGGGCGAATTTGCCGCTCTGATTACCGGCCCCGTGCATAAGGGCGTCATCAACGAAGCGGGCATCCCTTTTACCGGGCATACGGAGTTCTTCGAAGAGCGCTCGCACAGCCCGAAAGTGGTGATGATGCTGGCGACGGAAGCGATGCGCGTTGCTCTCGTGACCACCCATCTACCGATCAAGGCCATTCCTGATGCCATCACCCCGGAACTGCTGCGGGAGATCATCGGGATCCTGCATCACGATCTGCAGACAAAATTCGGGATCCCGCAGCCGCATGTGCTGGTCTGCGGCCTCAATCCGCACGCCGGCGAAGGCGGGCACATGGGCACCGAAGAGATCGACACCATTATTCCGGTGCTTGAAGAAATGCGCGCCAAAGGGATGAATCTCAGCGGGCCGCTGCCTGCGGACACCCTTTTCCAGCCAAAATACCTGGATAATGCCGACGCCGTCCTCGCGATGTACCACGATCAGGGTCTGCCCGTGCTAAAATATCAGGGTTTTGGCCGCGGGGTGAATATCACCCTCGGTTTACCCTTTATTCGAACGTCCGTTGACCACGGCACTGCGCTGGATCTGGCAGGCCAGGGGAAAGCGGATGTCGGCAGTTTTATTACGGCGCTTAATCTCGCCATCAAAATGATTGTTAATACTCAATGACTAATCGAGTCCATCAGGGCCACTTAGCCCGTAAACGCTTCGGGCAAAACTTTCTCAACGATCAGTTCGTGATCGACAGCATCGTCTCTGCTATTAATCCGCAGAAGGGTCAGGCTATGGTCGAAATCGGCCCGGGCCTTGCCGCACTGACCGAGCCGGTAGGCGAACGCCTCGACGAGCTGACCGTTATCGAACTGGACCGCGACCTGGCCGCACGCCTGCAAACGCACCCGTTCCTCGGACCAAAGCTGACCATCTATCAGCAGGATGCCATGACCATGAACTTTGGCGAACTGTCGGAAAAAATGGGTCAGCCGCTGCGCGTGTTCGGCAACCTGCCGTATAACATCTCCACGCCGCTAATGTTCCACCTCTTTAGCTATACTGATGCCATTGCCGACATGCACTTCATGTTGCAAAAAGAGGTTGTTAACCGTCTGGTTGCAGGGCCGAACAGTAAAGCGTATGGTCGTTTAAGCGTGATGGCACAATATTACTGCAACGTGATCCCGGTACTCGAAGTACCGCCATCAGCGTTCACGCCGCCACCGAAAGTAGATTCTGCGGTTGTGCGCCTTGTGCCGCACAAAACGAAACCGTATCCGGTTAAAGATCTGCGTGTACTGAGCCGCATCACCACGGAAGCCTTTAACCAGCGCCGTAAAACGATCCGTAACAGTCTGAGCAATTCGTTTACCGTTGAGGTGTTAGCAGAGCTGGGGATCGACCCGGCAATGCGTGCGGAAAACATTTCCGTAGAGCAGTACTGCAAGCTGGCTAATTACATCAGCGAAAATGCGCCGCCGAAGGAGAGTTAAGCCATGATTGATTCGCCCCGCGTATGTGTCCATGTACAAAGCGTCTATGTTGAATCGCAATCCTCGCCGGATGAAGAGCGTTTTGTCTTTGCTTACACCGTGACCATTCGCAATCTGGGGCGGATGCCCGTGCAGCTGCGCGGGCGCTACTGGCTTATCACCAACGGCAATGGCCGCGAAATTGAAGTTCAGGGTGAAGGTGTGGTCGGTGAACAGCCCCACATCGCCCCTGGCGAAGAGTATCAGTACACCAGCGGCGCGGTAATTGAAACGCCGCTGGGTACCATGCAAGGCCATTATGAAATGGTCGACGTCGATGGCAATGTGTTCCGCGTTGCTATTCCTGTGTTCCGTCTCGCCGTAACCACACTCATTCATTAATCTAATGTCTACATATCTGATTGGCGACGTTCACGGTTGCTACGATGAACTGATCGCATTGTTAAAACAGGTCGACTTTACGCCAGGACAGGACACGCTCTGGCTGACGGGCGATTTAGTCGCGCGTGGCCCTGGCTCGCTTGAGGTTTTACGTTTCGTCAAATCTCTGGGCGACAGCGTGCGCATGGTGCTGGGCAATCACGATCTTCACCTGTTGGCCGTATTTGCCGGGATCAGCCGCAACAAACCTAAAGATCGCCTCTCTCCCCTGCTGGATGCGCCAGACGCGGACGAACTGATTAACTGGCTGCGCCGCCAGCCTTTACTGCAGGTCGATGAGGAGAAAAAGCTGGTTATGGCTCATGCCGGGATCACCCCGCAATGGGATCTTGAGACGGCTAAAACCTGCGCGCGTGACGTTGAGGCGGTGCTGGCGAGCGACTCGTACCCCTTCTTCCTTGATGCCATGTACGGCGATATGCCGAATCACTGGAGCGAGGATCTCAGCGGTCTGGCCCGCCTGCGTTTTATTACCAACGCTTTTACGCGCATGCGTTTCTGCTTCCCGAACGGGCAGCTGGACATGTATTCCAAAGAGACGCCGGAAAGCGCGCCTGCCCCGCTCAAACCGTGGTTTGCCATTCCTGGACCCGTGACAAGCGAGTACAACGTCGTCTTTGGCCACTGGGCTGCGCTGGAAGGAAAAGGCACGCCGGACGGGATCTACGGTCTGGATACCGGATGCTGCTGGGGCGGAGAGTTGACCTGCTTACGCTGGGAAGATAAAACTTACTTTGTTCAGCCGTCCAACCGACAGCTGGACTTAGGGGAAAGTGAGGCCGTTGCCTCCTGAATCATTCCCTCTCCCGGGCGGGAGAGGGACATCACTTAACGACGTTCCAGAATCTCGAAGCAGTAGCTGTGGGAGTTCTGTGCATCCGCGTCGTGGAACTCGCTGAATACCGATTCCCACTCGTCCGGATCGTAATCCGGGAAATGGGTGTCCCCTTCCACTTCCGCATCAATGTGGGTCAGATACAGCTTCTGCGCTTTTGGCAGGAACTGCTCATACACGCGGCCGCCGCCGATCACCATGATCTCTTCGGCGTCACCGCAGGCGGCAATTGCTTCATCAACGGACTTAACCCATTCGACGCGATCGTCAGTGCCCGGCTGGCTACTGATAACGATATTCTTACGGCCCGGCAATGGACGACCAATCGACTCCCAGGTCAGGCGGCCCATCACTACCGGCTTGTTTAACGTAGTACGTTTAAACCATGCGAGATCGGCAGGCAGGTTCCACGGCATGGCATTTTCCATACCGATAACGCGGTCCACCGCCAGCGCTGCAATCAGACTGATCATTGAAAATTTCCCGGATGCAAAAAATTGCCGCCACTATACGGAAAGCTTAATCTTTCGTCGACTGGCGGCAGAGTAAAGATACAGAAATTTTTTATTATTGCTGGCAACTCCACTTCACGCGGAAGGTTTACTCTCGGGCTCGTCAGCCGGATCGCCGGTATGCTTGCCCTCTTCCGTGCCCTGCCAGCCATGACGTTGGATCAGCGACAGGTGATTGCGATCCTCGTTAATGATTTCTGTCAGCATTGCGCTGGTGCGTTTAAACACCGCCGCACGCTCCGTGGCCGAACTTCCCGCCATCGCCGCCATCTCTTCCACCATCCCGGTGTTAAAGCGCCGGAACAGGTCCGCACGTTCGCGGGCTTCATACGCGCCGAGCCCCAGATTCTCCAGCGCCAGGCGGCCAGACTTCAGCGCGCCTTCGAACGTTTCACGTTCCGGCGCCTCTACGCCCGCCTGACGCAGCCGGATGTAATGATCCACATCGCGCGCGCGGGAGATAATGGTCAGCCCCGGAAAATGCTCTTTTACCAGCTCCACCATCTGCATGCTGGTCTCAGGATCGTCAATGGCGTTAATCAATACCTCGGCTTTTGCCGCCCCGGCGGATTCCAGCAGATCGACGCGAGTCGCATCGCCGTAAAACACCTTCATATCAAATTTACGCAGGGTATCGACATGGTCAGGATCGTGATCGAGAATCACCATTTTCACCCCGCTTGACAGCAGTAAACGCCCGACGATCTGCCCGTAGCGACCAAATCCGGCGATGATGACGCGCGGCTGCTCCTCATCGATCTCGTCGGCTTCGCGCTCCTGCTCGCTGCCTGATTTTTCCAGACGCGTCAGCACCACCAGTAGAACAGGCGTTGCCGCCATCGACAGCGCGACCGCCAGCGTCAGCGCTTTCGCCCACTCGGGATCGAGCACGTTTGCCATCTGCGCGGCACCAAAGACCACGAATGCAAATTCGCTCCCCTGACCCAGCAGTACGGCAAACCAGCGGCGCTGCTTGTTCGGCACCTTCAATGGACGCGCAATCAGCCACAGCATCGCCATTTTAATGATCAGGAAACCGACGAGCAGGATGACGATCCGCAGCGGGTGCGTGACCAGCGTGCCGAAGTCGACAGACATCCCCACGCCGATGAAAAACAGCCCCAGCAGCAGCCCTTTGAACGGCTCGATATCGCTTTCCAGCGCGTGACGATATTCAGAGCTCGCCAGCAGAACGCCTGCGAGGAACGCCCCCATCGCCATCGACAGCCCGGCTTCCTCCAGCAGCAAACCAAAGCCAAACACCAGGAACAGCGCCACGGCGCTGAACACTTCGCGAAGGCCCGAGCGGGCAACAAACCGCAGTAACGGGCGGGTCACGTAGCGGCCAAGCAGGACCACCAGCGCCAGCGCCCCCACAACTTTTAATGCCGACAGCGCAAACGCCCCCAGCGTCGTGGACGAGCCGCTTGCCGCCAGCAGCGGGATCATCGCCACCAGCGGAATAGCGGCGATATCCTGGAACAGCAGCACCGAGAACGCGCTGCGTCCCATCTGGGAGACCGTCAGATTTCGCTCGTTCATTGCCTGCATGGCGATGGCCGTCGAGGAGAGCGCCAGCGTCATGCCGATAAGCTCCGCCACTTTCCAGTCCATGCCCAACAGGATGCAGAACCCACCGAGCAGCAGGCCGCAGGCCACCATCTGCAGCGCGCCGCCACCAAACACCGAGGCGCGAAGCTTCCACAGGCGCTGCGGATCGAGCTCCAGACCAATCACAAAGAGCATCAGCACAACGCCAATTTCAGCGAAATGGAGGATCGCCTCCGCATCCGTTACCAGTCGAAAGCCCCAGGGCCCAATGACGCAGCCCGCAATCAGGTAGCCGAGAACCGACCCCAGCCCCAGACGTACCGCCACCGGCACAATCAGCGCCGCCGCGCCGAGATAAATCAGCGCCTGTATCAGCGTATGGCTATCCATGATGCGTCTCCTGCCACTCAAGCAAGCGTTGTTTATAATGTCGAGCCTGCGCCTGCAGCGTTTCATCGTCGCAAACAAAGGTGCAATGCATCGCAAAAGGCGGGAGCCAGTTCAGGCCACAGTAAAGGGCTGTTGCCTGGAGCGGCTGCGCCAGCACATCAAATCCGGGGAAATCGCCGATCTCAAAGTGGCTTTGCCCTCCGCCGGTGGTAACAGCCCACATCAGGCTTTTTCCCTGAAGCGCCTTGCCGTTGTGTCCGTATGCCCAACCGTGGGAGAGAACTTTATCGATCCACAATTTCAGCAGCGGAGGCGTGCTGTACCACTGCATCGGATGCTGCCAGACGATCAGATCGGCACGAGAAAGCGCCTCCTGTTCGGCGGCAATATCGATGTTGAAATCGGGATAGAGTTGATAGAGGGAACGTATCTCGACGTTTTCGAGCGTCCTTGCCTGCTCAAGCATCCGCTTATTCGCATGCGAGTGCTGCGGATAAGGGTGCGCATAAATTATCAGAACCATGAATATGCCTGTCTTTTACTTTTCTTGTAGCAATGAGTGTAGACAGTTCCTCTCCCGACTTAAAGGGGCTGTCTTACGCTTCAAAGTAAAATGCAAGCATTGACAACCGCCCCCGCTTTAGCTGCAACAGTGGCGCAAAACAAGAAGAACCATGCGCGCGATAAATTCACCCCACAAAATAGTTATGCCTACTCATATTATTAGTAGATCTTTTTAGAGAGACTTAAATCATTATTTAACAAATCAACCTGTACATAACCCATTGAAAAAATAATAATTTTATGCTTTTTGTTTTGAGCTTACGTCTTTAAGACGGCCAATATACATTTTCGCACGTTATCTGATGTTCCTTCTCTCTCAAATGGATGTGTACATGAGCAACAAATTCTTCAAATTAAATAATACAACCAAAACGCTGGGAAAGATATTTCCTGCCTTGTTGATATGCACTCCTGCGGTTGCGTTTTCTGCAACGATTGACCAATCAACTTCTGTTCCTCAAGATTTCTCATCCGATGCTGAATATGTTATTAATAAAGACGTGACGATATCTTCCGCAGATAGTGAAGCGGCAGTGTCAGTCACTGGGTTTACTGTCAACAATGTCACAAACGAAGGGAATATTTCCGGTAGGGAAACTGGCCTGAATATAAATACTGGTGCGCAAAGTGTTGTTATTAATAACGACATCGGTGCAAACATTTCTTCCACCACCGCGAATGCTGTAAATATTCAGTCATTACTCGGTGAATTCAAGAATAATGGAAATATCATAGGTGCGGAAAATGGCATTTTTATCAGTGAAAACTCCTCCGCAGTAAATATTACTAACTCCAGCACTGGAATGATAAAAGGAAAAACAGGTCTGAACTCTCAGACCGGCATTGGTATTAATAACAGTGGTACAATTATCGGTACAAGCGATGACGCTATCACACTAGGTACTGGCAATACAAAGATATTTAACAGTGGTACCGTGCAGGGAACCCAGATTGGCATTAATGTAAAAGATACTGCAAAAGTAGATATCACAAATAGCGGAACGATTAGTGGTGATACAGCCGCTGTTATGTTTGCCAGCAATAAAAATAACACGCTGGTGCTTGATACGGGTTCCACTCTTATCGGTGACGTTATTTCCACCAATTCCACGGGAAACACTCTCACCCTGATCGGCACCGGTACGGAAGACAGTAACTTTGTCGGTCTGAACGAAGGCGACGGTTTTGCCAGTATAAAAATGATGGGCGAAAATTGGGCGCTGTCGGGCGATCTCGACATTATTGGCTCTGGCGATTCTTTGCTGATAGACACGGGCGCGTTAACCCTGTCAGGCGCGGTTTCGAATACCGGTAATACACGGGTGGCCAAAAATGCCTCGCTGCAACTGGGCGATGGCGAAAAAACCGCGACCCTCAGCGGTGGGCTCACCAACAACGGTACCGTTATTTTTAATCAGGGAAGCGATTTCACTTTCGCCACCAACATGACCGGTAGCGGTAACGTCGAAAAAGTGGATTCCAATACGCTGACCCTGACGGGCAAAAATAGCTATACCGGGGATACGGTACTGCACTGCGGTACTACGCTGGTATCTTCCGGGGCAACGCTCGGCGTTAAGGGCAGTAACGCCACCGTTACCGTTGAAAACGGCGCGACCTTTGCCACCGCAGGCGAAGTGAACAACAACATCGCGATTCTTAGCGGCGGTACGCTGGCGGCATGGAATGCAGTTCAGGGTAACGCCACGCTCAGCGCTTCCGGCGTCGATACCATCAACGGCAACGTGACTAACGGCGGCACACTGTTACTCAGTGCGGCTGATAATAGCGTTGGCAACAATTTTACGATTGATGGCGACTACACCGGCTCTTACGGTAGCCAGATTGTGATGAACAGCACCCTGGGTGAAGATAACTCACCCACTGACCACCTCACCATTACGGGTAGCAGCTTCGGTCAGTCCGGCGTCAGCATTACCAACATTGGCGGCGCAGGCGCGCAAACCATTAACGGGATGGAAATTGTCAGTGTCGGCGGCAGCTCCGAAGCCCAGTTGACCCTTGCCAAACCGGTGGTTGCCGGTGCGTGGGAATATAATCTCTATCAGCACAGCAACGGCAACTGGTACCTGGAGTCAAAGGCCACGCCTTCCGATGAACCGTCTGATAATACCGATGATGGCGATAACACCGACAACGGTGATAACACCGACAACGGCGGCAACACCGACAACGGCGGCAACACCGACAACGGCGGTAACACTGACAACGGCGGTAACACCGACAACGGTGATAACACCGACAACGGCGGTAACACCGACAACGGCGGTAACACCGACAACGGCAGCAACAGCGGTCCTGAAGTCATGGCTCCGGAGGTTGGCGCTTACTTAGGCAACTACCTTGCCGCGCAGAGCATGTTCCTGCACAAGCGTGACGATCGCGATCAGATCACCTTCCGTAATGAAGAAGACCTCAACACCTGGATGTACGTCAAAGGTCGCTACCATGAAAACAATGCAGGCGGCGACAAAGTCAGCTATGACACCACCACCACCGTGCTTCAGGTAGGCAGCGACTTTATGAGCAAGCCTATGGACAACGGTATTCTGCGTGCGGGCGGCATGTTCGGGGCCGGTCAGGCGAAAACTCACTCTGATGCAAAACACAACGTGCGTGATGCGCAAGGCAAAGTGGACGGCTTTAACGTCGGCCTGTATGCAACCTGGCAGGAAGATCAGAAGCTGCGCCTGGGCAGCTACGTTGATACCTGGGCCGCCTACAGCTGGTACAACAATAAAGTGACCAGCAACCGTAATGATGAAGACTACGACAGTGAGGGCTTCGCGGCATCCGTCGAAGTGGGCCATGCATGGGTGATTGATTCAGAAAATGAGCGCACCTGGAAAATCGAACCGCAGGCGCAGGTTATCTACAGCTATCTGGATCAGGAAAACCATACCGATCGCGACGGCGTGCGGGTGACAACGCTGGACAACGACGGTCTGTTTGGTCGTCTGGGCGTCAAATCAAGCTACTTCCAGCAGAAAGATGTTAAAGCCTGGCAGCCGTACGTTGCCGTGAACTGGCTGAAAGGTGCGGGTCAAAACGATCTGGCATTTAACGGCGAGACCGTCAGCAACGATACGCCGGAAGATCGCGGTCAGTTAGAGCTAGGCGTCACCGGTAACCTGAACGACACCACCACGCTCTCCCTGCGCGCCAGCGCCGAGTGGGGTGAAAACAGCTATGCTGCTTATGGTGGTCATATCCTGCTGAACCACCGCTGGTAATCGTTCCTGAAAGACTAAAAGCCGTGGCAAACGCCACGGCTTTTTTATTAGTTATCCAGTTCGCCCATTGATTTAACCTGATCGCGGTTGATCTGCTCGGTCTGACCCGTTTCCGCATTTTTATACGACACCAGACCGGTATCATCATCGACCTGTGGTTTCCCGTCGGTGACAATGGTTTTGCCATCGGTGGTTTTCACTGCCTGGTTAGAGGAACAGCCCGCGACGGTAAACGTTGCAGTGGCGGCAAGAAGGGTGGCGATCAGTAATTTATTTTGCATGGTGTTTTCCCCTGCTCTCAGTTGAATTTCGTTATCGACCTAATAATTTTAGGCTAACTCACTGAATGCGGATGAAAAACCAGAAGGTTCTGAAGATGGATAAAGAAAAAAGGAGGGCGGGTAAGCGAAGCGCCACCCGCCATTTGCCCGGCGGCGCTACCGCCGCCGGGCCTACGCAGATTACTTGCTAATCTGCGCGTGCATTTCCTGAACCGAAATCACCTTCTCGGTGGCATCCGCGTTCAGCGCCATGGCTGTTGCGAAACCGCCGTTCAGGGTGGTGTCGTAGTGCACTTTGTATTGCAGCGCGCTGCGGCGAATCAGCTTGGAGTCTTCAATCGCCTGGCGTCCTGCGGTGGTGTTGATGATGTAGGTATATTCGCCATTCTTGATACGATCCTGAATGTGCGGACGACCTTCATGAACCTTGTTCACCAGACGCGGGTTGATGCCCGCTTCACCCAGCACAATCGCCGTACCGTGGGTTGCGTCCAGCTCGAAGCCCTGTTTCAGCAGCTTGGCGGCCAGGTCAACCACGCGCTCTTTATCGCCTTCGCGAACGGAGAGCAGCGCACGGCCCGATTTTCTCATGGTAGAGCTGCTGCCCAGCTGCGCCTTGGCAAACGCTTCTGCGAAGGTGCGGCCCACGCCCATTACTTCCCCGGTCGAGCGCATCTCTGGCCCTAACAGCGGGTCAACGCCCGGGAATTTGTTGAACGGCAGCACCACCTCTTTCACCGAGTAATACGGCGGGATGATCTCTTTGGTTACGCCCTGCTGAGCCAGCGTCTGGCCAGCCATCACGCGCGCCGCCACTTTCGCCAGCGGAATACCGGTCGCTTTAGAGACGAACGGTACGGTACGCGCCGCACGCGGGTTGACTTCAATCAGATAAACTTCGTTGTCTTTCACCGCGAACTGGACGTTCATCAGGCCGCGAACCTGCAGCTCAAAGGCCAGCTTCTGCACCTGCTGGCGCATCACGTCCTGAATTTCCTGGCTCAGCGTGTAGGCCGGCAGAGAACAGGCGGAGTCGCCGGAGTGCACGCCAGCCTGCTCGATGTGCTCCATGATGCCGCCAATCAGCACCATTTCGCCATCGCAGATGGCATCCACGTCCACCTCAACCGCGTCGTCGAGGAAGCGGTCAAGCAGCACTGGCGCATCGTTGGAAACGCTCACCGCCGTCTGGAAGTAGCGACGCAGGTCGGCTTCGTCGTAGACGATTTCCATCGCGCGGCCGCCCAGGACGTAGGAAGGGCGCACCACCAGCGGGTAACCAATCTCTTTCGCCTTCTCAACGGCCATTTCAATGGCGGTCACCGTGGCGTTCGCCGGCTGCTTCAGCTTCAGACGGTCAACCGCCTGCTGGAAACGCTCACGATCTTCCGCGCGGTCAATCGCGTCCGGGCTGGTACCGATAACCGGTACGCCTGCCGCTTCCAGCGCGCGCGCCAGCTTCAGCGGGGTCTGACCGCCGTACTGCACGATAACGCCTTTTGGCTTCTCGATGCGCACGATTTCCAGCACGTCTTCCAGGGTAACCGGCTCGAAGTAGAGGCGATCGGAGGTGTCGTAGTCGGTAGAAACGGTTTCCGGGTTACAGTTGACCATGATGGTCTCGTACCCGTCTTCGCGCAGCGCCAGCGAGGCGTGTACGCAGCAGTAGTCGAACTCGATGCCCTGGCCGATACGGTTTGGACCGCCGCCCAGCACCATAATCTTGTCGCGGTCGACGGACGGGTTCGCTTCGCACTCGTCTTCATAGGTGGAGTACATGTACGCGGTATCGGTCGAGAACTCTGCTGCACAGGTGTCCACGCGCTTGTAAACCGGGTGCAGGTCATACTGGTCGCGCAGCTTGCGGATTTCCGCTTCGCGCACGCCCGCCAGTTTAGCCAGACGCGCATCGGCGAAGCCTTTACGCTTCAGCATGCGCAGGAAGTCTGCATCCAGGCCGTTGATACCCAACTCCGCCACTTTCTCTTCCAGACGCACCAGCTCTTCAATCTGCACCAGGAACCAGCGGTCGATGTTGGTCAGGTTAAATACGCCGTCGACGGACAGGCCCGCGCGGAAGGCATCGGCGATGTACCAGATACGCTCTGCGCCCGCGTCTTTCAGCTCGCGGCGGATTTTGGTCAGCGCTTCCGGGTCGTCCAGGCTCACTTTCGGGTCAAAGCCGGTGGCGCCCACTTCCAGACCGCGCAGCGCTTTTTGCAGGGATTCCTGCTGCGTGCGGCCAATCGCCATCACTTCACCCACAGATTTCATCTGGGTCGTCAGACGGTCGTTTGCGCCCGCGAATTTCTCGAAGTTAAAGCGAGGAATTTTAGTCACAACGTAGTCGATGGACGGCTCGAAGGACGCAGGCGTGCGGCCACCGGTGATGTCGTTCATCAGCTCGTCGAGGGTGTAACCCACTGCCAGCTTCGCCGCCACTTTCGCAATCGGGAAGCCGGTGGCTTTGGAGGCCAGCGCGGAGGAGCGGGACACGCGCGGGTTCATTTCGATAACAATCAGACGGCCGGTTTTCGGGTTAACGGAGAACTGCACGTTAGAGCCGCCGGTTTCCACGCCGATTTCACGCAGTACCGCCATCGAGGCGTTACGCATGATTTGATACTCTTTGTCGGTCAGCGTCTGGGCTGGCGCAACGGTGATGGAGTCGCCGGTGTGGATACCCATCGCATCGAAGTTTTCGATGGAGCAGACGATGATGCAGTTGTCGTTTTTATCACGCACCACTTCCATCTCGTACTCTTTCCAGCCAATCAGCGATTCATCAATCAGCAGCTCTTTGGTTGGGGAGAGATCCAGACCGCGCTCGCAAATCTCTTCGAACTCTTCGCGGTTGTAGGCGATACCGCCACCGGTGCCGCCCATGGTGAACGATGGACGGATGATGCACGGATAGCCCACTTCAGCCGCAACGGCCAGCGCCTCTTCCATGTTATGCGCAATACCGGAGCGCGCGGTGTCGAGGCCGATTTTCTTCATCGCCACGTCAAAGCGGCGACGGTCTTCTGCTTTATCAATCGCATCGGCGGTCGCACCAATCATGGTGACGCCAAATTCAGCCAGCACGCCCTGACGCTCCAGCTCCAGCGCGCAGTTCAGCGCCGTCTGGCCGCCCATGGTTGGCAGCACCGCGTCCGGGCGCTCTTTTTCGATGATTTTACGCACCACTTCCCAGTGAATCGGCTCGATGTAGGTGGCATCCGCCATTTCCGGGTCGGTCATGATGGTCGCCGGGTTAGAGTTAACCAGGATAACGCGGTAACCCTCTTCGCGCAGCGCTTTACACGCCTGCGCGCCGGAGTAGTCGAATTCGCAGGCCTGGCCGATGACGATCGGGCCAGCGCCAAGGATCAGGATGCTTTTTATGTCTGTACGTTTTGGCATGGTCTTCTCGGCTCCTGATTATTTAGCGGTCTTACGGTATTGCTCGATAAGTTCGATGAAGTGATCGAACAGCGGCGCGGCGTCGTGCGGGCCCGGGCTGGCTTCCGGGTGGCCCTGGAAGCTGAACGCTGGCTTATCAGTACGGTGGATACCCTGCAGGGTGCCATCGAACAGTGATTTGTGCGTCACGCGCAGGTTAGCCGGCATAGAGGCTTCATCGACGGCGAAACCGTGGTTCTGCGCGGTAATCATCACCGTATTGTTATCAATGTCTTTCACCGGGTGGTTACCACCGTGGTGGCCGAACTTCATCTTGACGGTGTTCGCACCGCTCGCCAGCGCCAGCAGCTGATGGCCGAGGCAGATGCCGAATACCGGGATGTCGGTTTCCAGGAAGGACTTGATGGCGTCGATAGCGTAATCGCACGGTGCCGGGTCGCCTGGGCCGTTAGAGAGGAAGATGCCGTCCGGGTTCATCTTAAGCACCTCTTCAGCGGAGGTTTTCGCCGGTACCACCGTCAGGCGGCAGCCGCGGTCAACCAGCATGCGCAGGATGTTGCGCTTGGCACCAAAATCATAGGCCACCACGTGGAACGGCAGTTCGTTCTCTTTTTTCGCTTCCGGCAGGTCGCCTTCCAGCGTCCAGCTCCCCTGCGTCCAGCTATAGGCTTCGGCGGTAGTCACTTCTTTCGCCAGGTCCATGCCGTTCAGGCCCGGGAAGGCTTTCGCTTTTTCCAGCGCCAGCGTCGCATCGAGGTTATCCCCTGCGATGATGCAGCCGTTTTGTGCCCCCTTCTCGCGCAGCAGACGCGTTAACTTACGGGTATCGATATCGGCAATCGCCACGATGTTATGGCGCTTCAGGTAAGAAGAGAGGTCTTCAGTGTTGCGGAAGTTGCTGGCAATCAGCGGCAGGTCGCGAATGACCAGGCCTTGCGCATGTACCTGAGAGGATTCTTCGTCAGCCGCATTGGTGCCGACATTGCCGATATGAGGATAAGTAAGAGTAACGATTTGGCGAGAATAGGAAGGATCAGTGAGGATTTCTTGATAACCGGTCATTGAAGTATTGAAAACGACTTCCCCAACCGCCGAACCCGTTGCCCCTATGGCCCGACCGATAAACTGGGTTCCGTCTTCCAGAACCAATAGCGCTGACTTAATCAAAACACCCTCCAGAGAATATTCACTCACTTTATTTGCATATTAATTCATGACTATGTCATAGATCAATGCAAATGTGTTGCCAGCGGATTTTTGGCAAACGGCGGCATTCTGGAGATTTGGTGGGTAAAAGTCAACTTAAAACGGATATTTTGTTTATTCTTTTGCAGGACTGGCAGCTTGAATGGGATTTAACGGGCAAAAAGATCAGGTAAATCATCCTGGAAAACGCTTGCGCGGTAGGTTTTATGGAAATTAAGAGACGAGAGCGACAAAAAGTGGACCAAATGGTCAAAATTTACATTCAATTCACATAATAATTGCATAAAAATCAGATTTATGACGATTAACAATCAAAATCCATCTAAAACAAATAAAATAAGAGGGCAATAAATTATTGCCCTATGCAATCAATACATTACGACTGCAATAACCACATCACGATGGGTAATAAAGCTTACAAATTGTTGAGATCCAGCACATCTCGCATATCAAAAAGACCCTTTTCTTTCGATTTCAGCCACAATGCGGAGCGTACTGCGCCATTGGCGAACGTCATGCGGCTTGACGCTTTGTGTGTAATCTCAACACGTTCGCCAATATCGGCGAACATCGCCGTGTGTTCGCCGACGATATCGCCCGCCCGGACGGTTGCGAAACCAATGGTGCCCGGCACGCGTTCTCCGGTATGCCCTTCACGGGAATAGACTGCGATGTCTTTTAAATCTTTATCCATTGCATAAGCAATCGCTTCGCCCATCGCCAGCGCCGTGCCTGATGGAGCATCAACTTTATGGCGGTGGTGCGCTTCAATAATCTCAATGTCGGTGTGGTCGCCCATCACCTTCGCCGCTTTTTCCAGCAGCTTCAGCATGACGTTAACGCCTACGCTAAAGTTCGCGGCAAAGACAATCGCAATGTCGGTGGCTGCATCCTGAATGGCCTGTTTACCCGCATCATCGAAGCCGGTGGTGCCAATCACCATCCCTTTACCGTGCTGGCGGCAAAACGCCAGGTGAGTCAGGGTGCCTTCGGGACGGGTAAAGTCGATGAACACGTCAAAGTCATCTTTGACCGCATCAAGGCTGCTCTGAACGGTAACACCTGTCTTGCCCGCGCCGGCCAGTTCACCCGCATCGGATCCCAGCAGGGATGAACCTTCACGCTCCAGCGCCGCGCCGAGTGCCACGCCATCCATTTGTATTGCCGCCTGAATCAGCTGGCGACCCATACGTCCACCCGCGCCCGCAATGGCGACACGGATCTGTGCATCATGCATAGTTATTCTCTTACGTTAAAATGATGTAAACCGTTTTCAGATTAACCAGCCTTCGTAAAGGCTGCCAACTGAAAACACCAATAATTAGAATTTAACGTGAAACCGACTCAGATATCAGTAAAAGACATGATTTTGTCGTAACGATAAAGTCCGGAGCAAAAAAAGGCCAGCACAGGAGGTGCTGGCCTTTCATCAGAAAAGAAATTATTCCACTTCGCGGGCGTCGATACGCAGCTCTTTCGGCACTTCGAAGACGATATTCTCTTCGCGTCCTTCCAGCGGCACCGCTTCGCCCCCGCCCAGCTCCTGCAGACGAGCAATCACGTTCTGCACCAGGATATCCGGCGCGGAAGCGCCTGCGGTAACGCCAACGCAGGCCGCATTTTTCACCCACGCTTCCTGGATGTCCGTCGCGTCGTCGATTAAAAACGCCGCTTTCCCCATACGCTGCGCCAGTTCGGCCAGACGGTTGGAGTTAGAGGAGTTTTTAGAGCCGACAACCAGCACCACGTCCGCCTGTTCAGCCAGCGCGCGCACCGCTTCCTGACGGTTAGTGGTGGCGTAGCAGATATCATCCTTACGCGGCCCGACGATTTTCGGGAAGCGCTGGCGCAGGGCGTCAATCACGTCAGAGGTGTCGTCTACGGAGAGCGTGGTCTGGGTCATAAACGACAGACGCGCTTCGTTTTTCACGTTCAGCGTCAGTACATCTTCCGGTGACTCCACCAGGTACATTCCCCCTTCCGGGTTGCTGTACTGGCCCATGGTGCCTTCAACTTCCGGGTGACCGGCGTGGCCAATCAGAATCGACTCTTCACCGCGACGGCTGGCGCGCGCCACTTCCATATGCACTTTTGTCACTAATGGACAGGTGGCATCGAATACGGTCAGATCGCGGCTTTTCGCTTCGTTACGGACCGCCTGAGAGACGCCGTGCGCAGAGAAGATCAGGATCGCACCGTCCGGCACTTCGCTGATCTGCTCGATGAAAATAGCACCGCGCTCGCGCAGGCTGTCGACCACGTAGCGGTTATGCACCACTTCGTGACGCACGTAAATCGGCGCGCCGTAAATCTCCAGCGCGTTTTCAACAATGCTGATAGCGCGGTCTACACCGGCGCAGAAGCCGCGCGGGTTAGCCAACAGGATCTGCATTTCAGGCCTCCAGTGCCGGATCAATCTCCAGCACTTCAACATCAAAATGAACGGTACGCCCGGCAAGCGGATGGTTGAAGTCAACGGTGATAGAGTCGCCGTTAATCTCGCGGATCACGCCAGGCATTTCGCTGCCGTCCATAGCGGTAAAGAGCATAATCGCCCCGATTTCCGGTTCGCCCGCGTCCATAAACTCGCGGCGCGAGAAATACTGAATCAGGTCCGGGCTTGGCACGCCAAACGCGGCATCCGGCTCCAGCGAGAACGCTTTTTTCTCACCCTCTTTCAGGCCCAGGAGCTGCTGCTCAAGACCTTCAGACAGGGAGGTATCGCCGAGACGAAACAGGGCAGGTTTGCCGTTATTGCGGGTGGATTCAGCCGTGGAGCCGTCATCCAGCTTCAGCGTGAAGTGAACGAGAACCGCGCTGTTGCTCTGTACGGATTTAGACATACACATTGCTCTTTAATGTTGTGCCGGGTGGCGCAGCGCATCACCCGGCATTGACAATTACGCCTGCTCTTTCGCTGCGGGTTTAGGCAAGAAGCCTTCCAGCACGATTAACGCCGCACCGATGCAGATGGCGGTGTCGGCCAGGTTAAAGGTCGCGAAGTGCCAGTCGCCGACGTAGAAGTCGATCATATCGACCACAAAGCCGTGCCACAGGCGGTCAAACAGGTTGCCCAGCGCGCCGCCAATGATCAGCGCGTAGGCGATGTTATTCAGCTTTTGCGTGGCCTTCGAGCGGTACATCAGCACAGCCAGTACCACGCAGATACCGAGAGCGATACCCGCGAAGAACCAGCGCTGCCAGCCACCGCTGTCGGCAAGGAAGCTAAACGCCGCGCCGTAGTTGCGCGCATAGTGCAGGTTAAGCGACGGGAACAGCGAAACCGTCTCCCCCAGAGCGAAATTCTGGAGGATCAGGAACTTGCTGCCCAGATCGATAATCAGCACCACCACAACCAGCCACAGCCAGCGCAGTCCTGTTGAACAGAGAGTTTTACTCATCAGGCAAACTTACGTTTTTCGCCGTCACCGGCGACGTTGCTTACACAGCGTCCGCAGATGTCTGCGTGTTCCGCCACCTGGCCGATATCGGTAGTGTAATGCCAGCAGCGCGGGCACTTCTCACCTTCGGCTTTGCTCAGTGCGACTTTCAGGCCTTTGAGCAACTCGCTCTGCTGAGCATCAGCATAAGCCTCGGCATAATCCGCAACTTTTGCACCGGAGGTCAACAGGACAAATCGTAATTCATCGCCCAGCGCGGTCAGCTTCGCCGCCAGCTCCGGTTCGGCGTACAGGATCACTGCCGCTTCCAGAGAGCCACCGACTTTTTTATCCGCACGCGCCTGCTCGATCACTTTGTTCACTTCGCCACGCACTTTCAGCAGCTCGTCCCAGAAGGCATCGTTCATTGCTTCGGTGCTGGAGAGATCGAACAGACCTTCATACCACTCGCCGGTGAAGACATACTTCTCACGGTCGCCCGGCAGATAACCCCAGATTTCATCCGCGGTGAAGGACATGATCGGCGCCATCCAGCGCACCAGCGCTTCTGCGATGTGGAACAGCGCGGACTGGCAGCTACGGCGAGCCACGCTGTCCGCCTTCGCGGTGTACTGGCGATCTTTGATGATGTCGAGGTAGAACGAGCCCATCTCGATGGAGCAGAAGCGCATCAGGCGCTGCACCACTTCGTGGAAGTCGTAAGACTCATAGGCTTTCAGGATATCTTCCTGCGCCGCTTTCGCGCAGCCTACCGCCCAGCGGTCCAGCACGACCATCTCTTCCGGTTTCACCATGTCTTTCACTGGATCGAACCCGTTCAGGTTCGCCAGCAGGAAGCGCGCGGTGTTACGGATACGACGATAGCTGTCGGCAGCACGCTTCAGGATCTCGTCAGACACCGCCATTTCGCCGGTGTAGTCGGTCGACGCCACCCACAGACGCAGGATGTCCGCGCCCAGCTTGTTCATCACGTCCTGCGGCGAAACGGTGTTGCCGATGGACTTGGACATCTTACGGCCCTGACCATCCACGGTGAAGCCGTGGGTCAGTACCTGACGGTAAGGCGCTTTACCTTTCATCGCGGTGGAGATCATCAGGGATGACATGAACCAGCCGCGGTGTTGGTCGGAACCTTCCAGATACATGTCGGCAGCGTGACCGGCAAACTCCGGACGCACGTCAACTACGGAGGCGTGAGTCGACCCGGAGTCGAACCACACGTCCAGGGTGTCTGGCACTTTCTCATAGTTGTCCGCGTCCGCGCCCAGGATGTCACGGGCGTCGAGATCCCACCACGCCTGAATGCCGTCAACTTCGACGCGCTTCGCCACTTCTTCCATCAGTTCCAGGGTGTTCGGGTGCAGCTCATGCGTCTCTTTATGCACGAACAGCGACATCGGCACGCCCCAGGTACGCTGACGAGATATACACCAGTCAGGACGGTTAGCCACCATGGATTCGATACGCGCCTGGCCCCAGTCCGGGATCCACTGCACGCCTTTGATCTCTTTCAGAGACTGCTCGCGCAGGCCTTTCTGATCCATGCTGACGAACCACTGCGGGGTCGCACGGAAGATGATCGGCGTCTTGTGGCGCCAGCAGCACGGATAGCTGTGCTGCATTTTCTCAACGTGCAGCAGCGCGCCGCTGGTGCGCAGCATGTCAACGATGATGTCGTTGGCTTTGAAGACGTTGATACCATCCAGCGCCGGGTAGGTGCCAGGCAGGTAAGAACCGTCCGGGCCTACCGGGTTGGCAATTTCCAGGCCGTATTTCAGGCTGATGTTGTAGTCGTCAGGACCGTGGCCACCGGCGGTATGTACCGCACCGGTACCCGCGTCCAGCGTGACGTGGTCGCCCAGGATCGCCGGAACGTCGAAGTCCAGGAACGGGTGTTTGAAGCGCATCAGCTCCAGCGCGTCGCCTTTTACGGTGCCCAGCACGGTGTAGTCGGTGATATTCGCGCGTTTCAGCACGCTTTCAACCAGATCTTTCGCCAGGATAACCGCGCGGCCATCAATCTGCACCAGCGCATATTCGAACTCGCCGGAAAGAGAGATTGCACGGTTGGCTGGCAGCGTCCACGGGGTAGTGGTCCAGATCACCAGAGAGATCGGGCCGCTAACGCCAGGCAGACCGAATTTACCTTTAATGGCATCCTGATCGACCGCTTCGAAGGCCACGTCGATAGAAGGTGAAGTTTTGTCGTAATATTCCACTTCCGCTTCTGCCAGCGCAGAACGGCAGTCCACGCACCAGTGCACAGGCTTTGCGCCTTTATGCAGGTGGCCGTTACCGATGATTTTGCCCAGCGCACGGATGATGTTGGCTTCGGTTCTGAAGTCCATGGTCAGGTACGGGTGCGACCAGTCGCCCAGCACGCCCAGACGGATAAAGTCAGCACGCTGGCCTTCAACCTGGGTGGCCGCGTATTCGCGGCACTTCGCGCGGAACTCTGCAGCGGTGAACTTCTCACCTGGCTTGCCAAACTCTTGCTCCACTTTCAGCTCGATCGGCAAACCGTGGCAGTCCCAGCCCGGCACGTAAGGCGAGTCAAATCCCGCGAGTCCTTTGGACTTCACGATAATATCTTTCAGAATCTTGTTTACTGAGTGACCAATATGAATGCTGCCATTCGCATATGGAGGGCCATCATGCAGAATGAAGGTTTTTTTGCCTTTTTTGGCTGCACGAATGATGCCGTACAGGTCATCATCGGTCCAACGCGCCAGCATTCCCGGTTCACGCTTGGCGAGATCGCCGCGCATCGGGAACCCTGTTTCCGGCAAATTCAGGGTTGATTTATAGTCACTCATCAGATTCTCGGTTCCGTATTTATCACGTAGGCAGTTAAGCCGGTTCTAAAGCCCAAAAAACTCGCGGGCCGTTAATTCATCTCGCGCGATTTGCGCCTTAAGTTCATCCAGCGAAGCAAATCGCTGCTCGTTGCGTATTTTTTTACGCAGTATTACATCTATATGGCGACCATAAAGGTCCATTACAACGTCCAGCAGGTGCACTTCTAGCTGTTGACGCACACCGGCAACGGTAGGACGCGTGCCAATGTTGGCAACGCCGTAAAACGACTTATCGCCCAGTCCTGCCACTTCCACCGCATAGACCCCTTTAACCGGGGAAACCTGACGACGCAGCGGTATATTCGCCGTCGGGAAACCAATCGTGCGGCCCAGCGCATCGCCATGAACCACGCGGCCAGAGATGGTGAACGGATGGCCCAGCAAATTTTCTGCCGTCTCCAGTTCATCATTAGCCAGCGCCTGCCGCACCGCCGTGCTGCTGACGCGCACGCCGCCTTCACAGAAGGTCATCGCGCTGGTGACGTCAAAACCGTACTCCAGACCAGCCTTCTGTAATAGCAAGAAATCGCCCTGACGACCAGCGCCAAAGCGGAAATCATCCCCTACGGCGAGAAACTGAACGCCAAGACGCTTAACCAGCAGGTCGCTGACAAAATTTTGTGCTGTCAGTGCGGCAAAGCGGCGATCGAAACGCACACACAATACGTAGTCCACGCCGGACTCCGCCAGGTAGCGCAACTTTTCGCGCAGGCGAGTTAGCCGAGCGGGAGATTTATCGCCCGCGAACAGCTCCAGCGGCTGTGGCTCGAAAATCATCACCACAACCGGCAGGCCACGGGCCTCCCCTTCTTTACGCAATCCCTGCAACAGCGCCTGATGACCACGATGCACGCCGTCGAAATTACCAATGGTCAGCACGCACCCGTGTGGCGCTCTGCTGAGATTATGTATGCCGCGTATCAGCTTCATGTCTGGCTCAAAACAGTGAAAATCGCCAAAGTATACCTTGTACAGCGGTTAAGGTTAACCGGCGATTGTTCGCGCAAAACAGAAAGCCGTAATGATTTCATCAGGCTGACCTTTCACAGCGAAAAAATCTGCCCGTGAACTGCGATTTTTACGCCGAAAGGCTGTATTCACGAAAGACAAGCTGGTAGAATCCTGCGCCATCACTACGTAACGTAGCGTCGCTAATTAACGGCGCTTATTTGCACAAATCCATTGACAAAAGAAGGCAAAGAGGGCATATTCCTCGGCCTTTGAATTGTCCACATAGAACATATTTGGGAGTTGGACTTGGCTAATATCAAATCAGCTAAGAAACGTGCCGTTCAGTCTGAAAAGGCTCGTAAGCACAACGCAAGCCGTCGCTCTATGATGCGTACTTTCATCAAGAAAGTATACGCAGCAATCGAAGCTGGCGACAAAGCTGCAGCGCAGAACGCATTTAACGAAATGCAACCAATCGTGGATCGTCAGGCTGCTAAAGGTCTGATCCACAAAAACAAAGCAGCGCGTCATAAAGCAAACCTGACCGCGCAGATCAACAAACTGGCTTAATCGCTACTTGTTGTTGCTTGTTTAAAGAACCCGCTTAACGCGGGTTTTTTTATGTCTTCAGAATGCCGGTGGCGTAAACAGCGCCGAGTAGTCACGGTTGCAGATTCGCTGCACCGCCGGGTGTTGAATCATCCTTTCGGCGAATATGGCGTGGTACTCCTCCATCACGTTATCTACTCTGCCAATCTCCGTAATCTTATCGTCTGAATAGAGATCGTGCGCGTAGAGCGTTGGCGCCACGAAGATCGCATTATACGCTTCGCCAAAGGCTTTCATCAACGCCGCATCGTCGAACTCGCCGAGGATCTCCACGTTCAACCCCTGCGAATTAAACCAGTTCAGCAGCTTGCGTCCGAGCATGGAACGCCTGCCCGGCACCAGCAGGCGACGCTCTTCCAGACAGGCCGGGAAAGGTTTCTCCGGCGGTGGATTGATGCACCAGAAGCTCACGCCGCATTCGCCAATTTTCACAGAGAACAGCCCCTCCTGCTGCGTGGAGTCGATGGGGCAATCCGAGATAATCATGTCCAGCTTGTGCTGGCTCAGCTGCTCCAGCAGCATCTCGTGGGTGGATTCAAAGCAGCGCAGATGGATTTGTTCATCCTCTACCACGGCGGCATCCAGCACGCCGCTTACCAGCCGTTTGGACAGTGCATCCGCCACCCCCACATCAAAGAGCAGGTTCGACTCTTTGCGGTAGTTGACGATATCCAGCATCTCCTGGCTCAGGGTGAACATTTTGTCCGCATAGCGGAAAACCAGTTCCCCCAGCTCGCTCGGCTCAATCCCACGGCCCTTGCGCTTGAAGAGCTTACCCTGCAGCCGTTCTTCAAGGGCTTTGATTTGCCCGGTGATGGTTTGCGGCGTCAGGTAAAGCGCCTCTGCAGCCCCCACGACCGAGCCCTGTTTGTAAACGTGCCAGAAGTAGTAAAGATGGTTGTAATTCAAATGAGGCATCGCGTCTTCGCTCCCTGAGTGTGTATCGGGAGAAGAGTGACCTTCTCCCGGTGTTCCGTTATGCCTGGACGGCCTGTCCGGACAACTTCACCTTCAACAAAGTATACCCAATCACTGCCGCCAGTAATGACCCAATGAGAATGCCGAGTTTCGCCCAGACGATGAGCTCTGGCGCGTTTGCACCAAACGCCAGCGTCGAGATAAAGATCGACATGGTGAATCCAATACCGCACAGTATGCCGACGGCCATGATCTGACTAAAGGTTGTACCGTTCGGCAACGATGCCAGCTTCATCTTCAGCGCCAGCCAGCAGAAGAGGCTGATCCCCAGCGGCTTACCGATAAACAGCCCGGCAATAATCCCCAGCGGCAGGACAGACGTCAGCCCGTCCAGCGTGACCCCCTGCAGGGAAACGCCCGCGTTGGCAAACGCAAACAGCGGCAGGATCATAAAGGCGACCCACGGGTGCAGCACGTGTTCCAGCTGTTTAGCGGGTGACTTACCGTCCTGCGGCTTAAGCGGCACGAAGAAGCCCACAATCACGCCGGCCAGCGTGGCGTGCACGCCGGATTTCAGCACCGCCGTCCACAGCACCATCCCCACCAGGATATAGATACCGATGCGGCGAACGTTGAAGATGTTCAGCACCGCCAACACCGCAATCGCCCCGGCGGCCACGCTCAGGGACAGGATCGACAGATCGCTGGTGTAGAACAGCGCGATAATCACAATGGCGCCCAGGTCATCAATGATCGCCAGCGCCATCAGAAAGATTTTCAGCGCAACCGGCACGCGGCTGCCGAGCAGAGCTAAGACACCGAGCGCAAAGGCGATATCCGTTGCGGCCGGGATCGCCCAGCCGTCACGCGCGACAGGATCCTGCCAGGTAAATGCGAGAAAGAGCAGCGCTGGAACGACCATCCCACCGAGCGCGGCAATAACCGGGAACGCCGCGCGCTGGCGGCTGGCTAGCGAACCTAGCACCAGCTCGCGCTTAACCTCAAGACCAACGAGCAGGAAGAACACCGCCATTAGCGCATCGTTGATCCACAGCAGCATGTTCTTGTTAATTTCCAGCGCTCCGACCTTCAGCTCGACGGGCGTTTCCAGAAATGCGTGATAGAGATCGCGGGTCATACCCAGGTTAGCCAGCACCATCGCGGCGGCCGCGGCAATAATCAGGATCACACCACCGGACGCCTCACTGCTAAAGAAACGGTGTAGTAATTTCATTTATATTCTCTCTTTTACAAAGATACCTCGATAAAACCATAATACCAAGCCAAATAGCTCGGCAAAAACAGATTAATATTGGGTATAGACTCAGTTTTACCGATCTATAACTGCAAAAAAAAGCCCGGAATCGCTTCCGGGCTTTTTGAAGTTAGACACAGCTAACGAATTAGCGGGTCAAATCATCGAAGAATTTTTTGACGCCATCAAAGAAGCTTTTGGAGCGCGGGCTGTTTTTCTCACCCGTTGGGCCGCCAAAGCTCTCCTGAAGCTCTTTCAACAGCTGTTTCTGCTTGTCGTTCAGGCCAACCGGCGTTTCCACGACGACGCGGCACAGCAGGTCGCCCTGCGCACCACCGCGAACGGATTTCACGCCTTTGCCGCGCATGCGGAACAGCTTGCCGGTCTGGGTTTCACCAGGGATTTTTAGATTGACGCGACCGTCCAGCGTCGGCACTTCGATTTCACCGCCGAGAGCCGCCATCGCAAAGTTGATCGGCACTTCACAGTACAGGTTATTGCCTTCACGCTCGAAGATGGCGTGCTGCTTCACCTGAACCTGAACGTACAGATCGCCTGCCGGCGCGCCGTGCTCGCCTGCTTCGCCCTCACCCGCCAGACGGATGCGGTCGCCCGTATCAACGCCAGCCGGGATCTTAACGGACAGGGTTTTGGTTTTCTCAACGCGACCGTGGCCGTGACACTTGGTGCACGGATCTTTAATCAGCGTACCGCGACCGTGACAGTGCGGACAGGCCTGCTGTACCGCGAAGAAGCCCTGGCGCATCTGTACCTGGCCGGAGCCATGACAGGTTGGACAGGTCTGTGGCTGGGTACCCGCTTTCGCGCCGCTGCCGTGGCAAACGTCACACTCTTCCAGCGTCGGGATACGGATCTCTTTCGTGACGCCACGAACGGCCTCTTCAAGAGTGAGATCCATGTTGTAGCGCAGGTCCGCGCCGCGCGCTGCGCGCTGACGACCACGACCGCCGCCGAAGATATCGCCGAACACGTCGCCAAAGATGTCGCTGAAATCCGCACCGCCGCCAAAGCCGCCGCCACCGAATCCACCGCCGCCCATGCCGCCCTGTTCAAAGGCCGCGTGGCCGTATTGGTCATAGGCCGCACGTTTTTGTGCATCGGTCAGGACTTCGTAGGCTTCTTTGATCTCTTTAAATTTTGCTTCAGCCTCTTTGTCACCCTGGTTACGGTCCGGGTGGAATTTCATGGCCAGGCGCTTATACGCCTTTTTGATTTCACGCTCTTCCGCAGTTTTCGGAACGCCTAAAATCTCGTAATAGTCTTGCTTTGCCATTGGTTTTTTTAAGCCCCTTAACATGCGAGCACGGGCGTGGAGAGTTCTCCTACGCCCGTGCCGATTAATTACCCTGCATCAGGGCGATTATTTTTTGTCTTTAACTTCTTCGAACTCAGCGTCGACAACGTCGTCGTCTTTCGCGTTGTTCGCAGAAGCGTCAGCGCCTGCCTGCTGCTGTGCATGCTGCTGCTGAGCGATTTCCATCAGCTTCTGGGAAGCCTGTGCCAGCTCCTGCATCTTCGCTTCGATATCCGCTTTGTCTTCGCCTTTCAGAGACGTTTCAAGCGCGGTCAGTGCAGCTTCGATAGCAGTTTTGTCTTCCGCTGGCAGTTTATCGCCCGCTTCTTCAACCTGCTTACGGGTGCTGTGCAGCAGATGGTCACCCTGGTTACGGGTCTGAACCAGCTCTTCGAACTTACGGTCGGATTCCGCGTTAGCTTCGGCATCGCGAACCATTTTTTCGATTTCCGCTTCATTCAGGCCAGAAGATGCCTTGATGGTGATCTTCTGCTCTTTACCGCTGTTTTTGTCTTTCGCAGACACGTGCAGGATACCGTCAGCATCGATGTCGAAGGTAACTTCGATTTGCGGCATGCCGCGCGGTGCCGGGTTGATGCCGTCCAGGTTAAACTGACCCAGAGACTTGTTATCAGACGCACGCTTACGCTCACCCTGCAGCACATGGATGGTTACCGCAGACTGGTTGTCTTCAGCGGTAGAGAACACCTGGCTGTGCTTGGTTGGGATGGTGGTGTTTTTGTTGATGAGCGCAGTCATCACACCGCCCATGGTTTCGATACCCAGAGACAGCGGGGTAACGTCCAGCAGCAGTACGTCTTTCACTTCACCAGTCAATACACCACCCTGAACCGCCGCACCGATAGCTACCGCTTCGTCCGGGTTCACGTCTTTACGTGGCTCTTTACCAAAGAATTCAGCCACTTTCTTCTGAACCATTGGCATACGGGTCTGACCACCCACCAGGATAACGTCCTGGATGTCAGATACGGACAGGCCAGCATCCTGCAGTGCAACTTTCAGCGGCTCGATAGAACGGTTCACCAGGTCTTCTACCAGGCTTTCCAGTTTCGCACGGGTCACTTTGATGTTCATGTGTTTAGGACCGGTCGCGTCTGCGGTGATGTACGGCAGGTTCACGTCGGTCTGCTGAGCAGAAGACAGTTCGATCTTCGCTTTCTCAGCGGCTTCTTTCAGGCGCTGCATCGCCAGCGGGTCGTTACGCAGGTCAATGCCCTGATCTTTCTTGAACTCGTCAACGAGGTAGTTGATCAGACGGGTATCGAAGTCTTCACCACCCAGGTGGGTATCACCGTTGGTTGCCAGAACTTCGAAGGTTTTTTCGCCGTCAACTTCGTCGATTTCGATAATAGAGATATCGAAGGTACCACCACCCAGGTCGTAAACCGCGATAGTACGGTTGCCGACTTCTTTATCCAGACCGTAAGCCAGTGCAGCCGCGGTTGGTTCGTTGATGATACGTTTTACTTCCAGACCTGCGATACGGCCAGCATCTTTGGTTGCCTGACGCTGAGCATCGTTGAAGTAAGCAGGAACGGTGATAACAGCTTCAGTTACCGGCTCACCCAGGTAATCTTCAGCGGTTTTCTTCATTTTTTTCAGCACTTCAGCAGAGATCTGCGGTGGTGCCGTTTTGGTGCCTTTCACATCAAGCCACGCATCGCCGTTATCTGCTGCGATGATTTTGTAAGGCATGATAGAAACGTCACGCTGAACTTCTTCGTCCTGGAAGCGGCGGCCAATCAGGCGTTTGATCGCAAACAGGGTGTTTTGCGGGTTTGTCACTGCCTGACGTTTAGCCGGCTGACCAACCAGAGTTTCACCATCCTGGGTATAAGCAATGATAGAAGGCGTGGTGCGATCGCCCTCGGCGTTCTCCAGCACGCGTGCAGTAGTGCCGTCCATAATCGCTACACAAGAGTTGGTAGTCCCCAGGTCGATACCAATAATTTTACCCATCTAAACGTCTCCACTAAAAATTCAGTCAACATGTGGTTGTGTACCTGTAATAAGGGCAGAACGTGCTTTTTCAACTGCCCAGATTTGATTTTTTTCAGGTCCACACACTGCGGTTGACTACAAGATGGGGTCGCGACGGCATCCATCAAGGGGCAAGCATAAAAAAAATTTTAATTTCACCCTGATGAGATCATAGACGGCGTCGATGCCGCCCATTATGATGCCGCGCCCCGTCAGGGAGTATTGACGCGGGTTAAACCATTTCACCATTTTAATGATGATTTTTTTGAGGACTTATGGGCAACACTAAGTTGGCTAATCCGGCTCCGCTGGGCCTGATGGGTTTTGGCATGACCACCATTCTGCTGAACCTGCACAACATCGGGATGTTCCCGATGGACGGCGTAATCCTGGCGATGGGCATTTTTTACGGCGGTATCGCGCAAATCTTCGCGGGCCTGCTGGAATATAAGAAAGGCAACACCTTCGGCTTAACTGCCTTCACCTCTTACGGCTCGTTCTGGCTGACCCTGGTCGCCATCCTGCTGATGCCTAAAATGGGCCTGGCAGATGCGGCAAACGCCCACTTCCTGGGCGTCTATCTGGGCCTGTGGGGCGTCTTTACCCTGTTCATGTTCTTCGGCACCCTGAAAGGCAACCGCGCGCTGCAGTTCGTCTTCCTGAGCCTCACCGTGCTGTTCGCCCTGCTGGCGATTGGCCACCTGGCGGATAACGAAGGCATCGTTCACGTAGCAGGCTGGATTGGCCTGGTGTGCGGCGCAAGCGCTATCTACCTGGCAATGGGTGAAGTGCTGAACGAACAGTTTGACCGCACCATTTTACCTATTGGTGAAAAACACTGATCCCTCTGTCGTGCCCGCCTCGCGGGCACGATATTCCCCCGCCTGACGAAGCCAAACCCCTAATCCCAGCCCCATCAGCGAGAGCGCGAGTACATACCAGGCAGGCGCCATCGGCGACACCCCCATCATCACCGTGACCACTATCGGCGTCAGCCCGCCGAAAATGGCATACGCGACGTTATAAGAGAACGATATCCCGGTGAAGCGAACCTCCGGCGGGAAGGCGCGCACCATGACGTAAGGCACAGCCCCCACGACGCCCACGCACAGTCCGACCACGCCGTACAGCAGGAACAGCTGTTCAGGATGGCTGCCCGCAAGATGGTAAAACCCCCAGCTCGACGCGGCCAGCAGCAGGCTGCCGACAATAAAGGTCAGGCTGGCACCGAAACGATCCGCCGCCAGCCCGGCGGCCAGACAGCCAAAGCAGAGCATAATTGTCGCAATACTGTTTGCCTGTAAGGTCACGGCTGGGGCGAAACCGTACTGTTTCTGCAGCCACACCGGCGACATCAAAATCACCACCACGATGCCCGCCGACAGCAGCCAGGTGAGCAGCATCGACACCACCACCGCTTTTTTATGGCGCACCACAACGGCTTTGACCGGCAACTCCTGCGCCAGCGCTTTACGCTGCTGCATTTCGAGGAAAATCGGCGTCTCCTGCAGCCAGCGGCGCAGGTACATTGCCACCAGGCCAAACGCCCCGCCCAGCAGGAACGGAATACGCCAGCCCCAGTCGTGCACGGCCTGCTGCGTCATGCTGGTGTTGACTATCGTCGCCACCACCGACCCCAACAGGATCCCGACTGTCAGCCCCGCCGTTAACGTTCCGCAGGCGATCCCGATGCGGCGGGCAGGAACGTGCTCCGCCACAAACACCCAGGCCCCCGGCACTTCCCCGCCGATGGCCGCGCCCTGAAGAATGCGCATCAGCAGCAGCAATAGCGGGGCGAGAATGCCCATGGAGGCATAGGTGGGCAGCAGGCCGATCGCCAGCGTCGGCACCGCCATCAGCAGGATGCTCAGGGTAAACATCTTCTTACGCCCGACAAGATCGCCAAAGTGGGCCATGACGATGCCGCCCAGCGGACGTGCCAGATACCCGGCAGCAAAGATGCCGAAGGTTTGCACCTGACGCAGCCATTCCGGAATATCCGCCGGGAAGAAGAGCGCCCCCACCACGGCGGCGAAGAAGACAAAGATGATGAAGTCGTAAAACTCCAGCGCGCCACCTAAGGCGGCGAGCGTAAGCGTTTTGTAGTCCTGTCGATTCAGAGGTCGGGTGTTATGTGACATAGCGAACCATTGTGCATGTGTTGTGGATTATTTTTTACAGCAATCGTAAAGAAAAAATTACTATATCGTAAATCCATTTACACGCTACTGCAGCTGGCGCTAATGTCACATTTTAGTAAATTTCAGGAGATTGTCTCGCGGCGTGCGCTTTTAGGACGAAATGCTGCTACCACTTTGTCGTCAGTTTCCACGTACGGCCCGTCAAGCAGCTGTATACAATACGGTACACTTGCAAATATGCCGTGCACGATGACGCTACCGTCCTCGGCTTTTAATCCTTCCAGCGTCTCTTTGATCGACTTTGGCTGCCCCGGCAGGTTCAGTATCAGCGCCTGTTTGCGGATCACCCCCACCTGGCGGGAAAGGATTGCCGTCGGGACAAAGTGTAGACTGATCTGGCGCATCTGTTCGCCGAAGCCCGGCATTTCACGGTCGGCGATAGCCAGCGTCGCGTCCGGCGTCACATCACGACGCGCGGGGCCGGTTCCACCCGTGGTGAGCACAAGGTGACAGCTCATCTCATCCACCAGCTCACACAGGGTCTGCTCAATGATCGGCTGTTCGTCGGGGATAAGGCGAGTCTGGATCTCAAACGGGGTGGTCAGCGCGCTTGCCAGCCACTCTTCCAGAGCAGGGATGCCTTTATCCTGGTAAACGCCGCTGGAGGCGCGGTCAGAAATCGACACTAAGCCGATGCGTAAGGTATTCATATCCATTCCATTCAAAAAGTACTGATTAAAGGGAATGATACACGCAGAGGGAAAATTCAGACAGAGGACAGAAGAAGACGCGTGACCGGGAGCCCGGTCACGCAGAATGATTACAGCAGGTCGCCGATCATTTTTTCCAGTTTTTCCTGGTCGATAGCAAACTTACGGATACCGTCCGCCAGTTTGTCTACAGCCATTGGATCCTGGTTGTGCTGCCACAGGAACTCGGATTCGGTGATGCGCTCCGGGCGCGCCTTCACTTCGCCGGTGTAAGACAGCTTACGCTCGATAGCACCTTCGCTTTCTGCCAGCTCTTTCAGCAGCGCAGGGGCGATGGTCAGACGGTCACAGCCAGCCAGCTCAATGATTTCGCCCACGTTACGGAAGCTTGCACCCATAACCACGGTCTCATAGCCATGCTGTTTGTAGTATTCGTAGATTTCAGTCACGGAAATCACGCCTGGATCTTCAGACGCCGCGTACTCTTTCTTGTCGGTGTTGGCTTTGTACCAGTCCAGAATACGGCCCACGAACGGAGAAATCAGGTACACGCCTGCTTCCGCACATGCACGCGCCTGCGCGAAGGAGAACAGCAGGGTCAGGTTACAGTTGATGCCTTCTTTTTCCAGCTGCTCGGCAGCGCGAATGCCCTGCCAGGTCGACGCCAGTTTGATCAGGATACGGTCGTTGCTGATGCCCGCGTCGTTGTACAGTTTGATCAGGCGTTTTGCTTTCGCGATTGACGCTTCGGTGTCGTAGGAGAGACGTGCATCCACTTCGGTAGAGATACGGCCCGGAACCAGCTTCAGGATTTCCAGACCGATGTTCACTGCCAGTTTATCGGTAGCATCCACAACCTGCTGCGCACGGTCATTGCTCTGTGCTTTCGCCCAGGTCACAGCCTCGTCAATCAGTTTGCGATACTCAGGGATCTGTGCGGCGTTAAGGATCAGAGAAGGGTTAGTTGTGGCATCCTGCGGCTGGTACAGCTTCATTGCCGCGATATCTCCGGTGTCAGCTACGACAGTGGTGAACTGACGAAGGGAGGTCAATTTATCCGTCATGATAGTGTTTCTCTTTTAACGTGCCCTGGATAATTCACGCTACCGACAGCATGCCTGCAGCGGAAAAATGACAGGTTTACTTGTTAGGGGGATGTAACCGGTCTGCCCTGATGATAACACGACGGAGGGGTAGCGCAACCGCAGACAGTGCGCTTAGGCAGAGTATGATAAACTCAAAATATTAACAGGCTGCTAAGCAACAGCATGCCCAATCAGTGGTAGCGCTTACATATTCACGTTGGCATCAACAAGAGGGACGTTAATGCCTGATTTCCTTTTCTTTATTAACGAAGTCCTCTGGGGTTCGATAATGATCTACCTGCTTCTGGGAGCAGGTATCTGGTTTACGCTACGCAGTGGGTTTATCCAGTTTCGCTATATTCGCAAGTTTGGCAGAAGTCTGAAAAACAGCGTCACGCCCCAGCCGGGCGGATTAACGTCGTTTCAGTCGCTGTGTACCAGCCTGGCTGCCCGCCTCGGTAGCGGAAACCTGGCGGGCGTTGCGCTGGCCATCAGCGCCGGTGGGCCAGGCGCGGTGTTCTGGATGTGGGTCACGGCGCTTCTCGGAATGGCTACCTCTTTTGCCGAAAGTTCGCTGGCGCAGCTCTACAAAGAGAAAGACAGAAACGGGCAGTTTCGCGGCGGTCCGGCCTGGTATATGGCGCGTGGCTTAGGAATGCGCTGGATGGGCGTTCTGTTCTCGCTTTTTTTACTGCTCGCGTACGGTCTTATTTTTAATACCGTGCAGTCAAACTCCGTCGCCCATGCCCTGCGCTATACCTTCTCCTGCCCGGAGTGGATCACCGGCATCGGTTTAGCCCTCTTTGTTTTGCTCACCATTTCTGCCGGCCTGAAAGGCGTTGCCCGCCTGATGCAGTGGCTGGTTCCCATCATGGCGCTGCTCTGGGTTGCCGCGAGCCTGGTCGTCGCTGCGCTGCATGCCGACCAGGTTCCGGGCGTGATTGCGACCATCTTTAAAAGCGCCTTTGGCTGGCGTGAGGTAGCGTCAGGCGCGCTGGGTTACACCCTGAGCCAGGCGCTGATGGCAGGTTTTCAGCGAGGCATGTTCTCCAATGAAGCCGGGATGGGCTCCACTCCCAACGCCGCCGCGGCCGCCTCTTCCTGGCCGCCGCACCCGGCAGCGCAGGGTATCGTGCAGATGATAGGCGTGTTTATGGATACCGTTATTATCTGTTCCGCCAGCGCCATGATCCTCCTGCTGGCCGGTCCTGTGGCGCATGACTCGGATATCGACGGAATACAGCTTCTCCAGCAGGCGCTGGTGAACCTGACCGGCGGCTGGGGTTCGGGATTTGTCTCGCTCATTCTGATGCTGTTCGCCTTCAGTTCGATTGTGGTGAATTACCTGTACGCCGAAAATAACCTTATCTTCCTGAAATATGACTCTCGTCCTGCCATCCTCCTGCTTCGCCTGGGCGTAGTACTGATGGTGATCGCGGGCTCCCTTCTGAATATGCCGCTGGTCTGGCAGCTGGCGGATGTCATTATGGCGCTAATGGCAATCACTAACCTGACGGCGATCCTGCTGCTCTCGCCCGTAGTGAACCTTATTGCCAGGGATTATCTTCGCCAGCGCAAGCTGGGCGTTCCCCCGGTATTTGATGCCGCACGCTATCCCGAAATTCAGTCACAGCTTGCCCCCGGCACCTGGGATGATTTGCCCCGGCGATAACAGCTATCGATCAATTCAGGGCGATTTTTTGTTAAAGTCGCTCTAAATTTCCTGCAAGGACTGGATATGCTGATTCTGATTTCACCTGCAAAAACGCTCGACTACCAGAGCCCGCTCGCCACCGAGCGTTATACCCAGCCAGAACTGCTGGACTATTCGCAACAGCTGATCCGCGAAGCGCGCAAGCTCTCTGCGCCGCAAATCGCCTCGCTGATGAGCATCAGCGACAAGCTGGCAGACCTGAACGCGACCCGGTTCCACGAGTGGCACCCGGATTTCACCCCCGCCAACGCGCGCCAGGCGATCCTGGCGTTTAAGGGCGATGTTTACACCGGCCTGCAGGCGGAAGATTTTAGCGAAGCCGACTTTGATTTTGCCCAGCAGCATCTGCGCATGCTGTCGGGCCTGTATGGCGTACTGCGCCCGCTGGATCTGATGCAGCCATATCGTCTGGAGATGGGGATTCGCCTGGAAAACGCCAAAGGCAAAGACCTTTACCATTTCTGGGGCGACATCATCACCGACAAGCTGAACGCGGCGCTGCATGCTCAGGGTGATAACGTGGTGGTTAACCTGGCATCCGATGAGTACTACAAGTCGGTGAAGCCGAAAAAGCTGAACGCGGAGATCGTTAAGCCGGTCTTCCTTGATGAGAAGAACGGCAAGTTCAAGGTCATCAGCTTCTATGCGAAAAAAGCGCGTGGCCTGATGAGCCGCTACATCATTCAAAACCGCCTGACGAAGCCGGAGCAGTTAACGGGATTCAACACCGACGGCTATTTCTTTGACGAAGCGTCGTCAGGGAAAGGTGAGCTGGTATTTAAGCGCCACGAGCAGTAAAACTAAACCCCGCCATCTGGCGGGGTTTTGCGTTAATGGTGCTTCCAGTCCGGGCCCGGACGGTGGTCGTCGTGATGATGGTCGTGTCGGTCATCACGATCGCGATGCTCGTCATGCGGACGCCAGTGGTTATCGCGCCAGTCATAATGCGCCTTCCACCAGTCGTGGTCGCGCCAGCGGCCGCCATCCCAGTAATGCCCGCTATTGTCCCGATCGCCAATCTGCAGTTTTACCGCAGGTACGAGAGTAATTTCAGATGCCTGTACCGCCATGGGGGCGACCAGCACCAGAGAAAGCGCGATGAGTGCAGGTTTTAGTGTAGACACAGGTGACTCCTTATTCTTCTTGCCCAACGTGGGCCGATGTAAGGAGAGTACGCGAGGGGAACGGTGGATGTTATTCTCTGCAATCCTAAACGCTAAGTGACCGCATTTATTGGAAATTTCTGCTTTTTTCCTGCAATTTTTCTCCTTAATTTCTTCATAAAAAAGCCGGGGAGCGCTGCGCTTACCCGGCCTACGGTCATCTCGTCGTTGTAGGCCCGGTAAGGCGTAGCGCCACCGGGCAACAAAATCACGCGCGCGTCATCATCAGATTCCGCAGTGCCGCGAAATCCGCCGGCAGCTCATGAGACAGCAGCGGCAGGTCGGCGCGCTCGGCCAGCTCTTTTGGCAGCGGCAGCGTTTCGCCCAGAATATCTTCCACGCTCTCTTTGAACTTCGCCGGATGCGCGGTGCCCAGGAACAGACCATATTCACCCGGGTTAAGCTGGTCGCGCAGCGCGCGGTAAGCAATTGCCGCGTGCGGCTCAGAGGTGTAGCCCACAGCCTTCAGCTCGCGCATGGTGGCTTTGGTAGTTTCGTCCGTCACCGCAGCGTAGCCCAGGTCACCCAGACGCCACACCTTGCGGCGGAACAGCTCTTCCACGCGCGGCCAGTTGTTCGGCTGCGACACGTCCATGGCATTGGAGAGCGTCGCCTGCGTGGCGTTAGGCGCCCATTTGCCGTCTTTCAGGAAGCGCGGCACGGTATCGTTGGCGTTGGTGGCAGCGATAAAGCGTTTCACCGGCAGACCGAGAGATTTCGCCAGCAGCCCCGCCGTCAGGTCGCCGAAGTTGCCGCTTGGTACCGAAACTACCAGCTGATTGCGCGCTTCCTGCGGCAGCTGAGCCACCGCTTCGAAGTAGTAGCAGATCTGCGCCAGCAGGCGGCTGATGTTGATGGAGTTCGCCGAGTTCAGCCCCAGCGCGGCCTTCAGCTCTTCATCATCGAACGCCTGCTTGACCAGCGCCTGGCAGGCATCGAAATCGCCGTCGATCGCCACGGTTTCAATGTTGCCGCCGAGGGTGCAGAACAGTTTTTCCTGCAACGGGCTGATCTTGCCTTTCGGATAGAGGATCACCACGCGGACGTTTTTCAGGCCGTAGAACGCGTGAGCCACCGCCGCACCGGTATCACCGGAGGTCGCGGTCAGGATGGTCACCGGCTTGTCGCCGCTGATGTGGGTCAGCATCTGCGCCATAAAGCGGCCGCCGAAGTCTTTAAACGCCAGGGTCGGGCCGTGGAACAGCTCCAGACAACCGACGTCAGGCTCCACCTGCTTAACCGGAGCCGGGAAAGCAAACGCCGCGCGCACGCGCTCTTCCAGCAGCGCCTGCGGGATTTCATCGCCAATAAACGCAGACAGAATTTTGGTGCTGCGGGTGACAAAGTCCTGCTTCAGCAGCTCATCGATTTCGGTCAGCTGAAATTCCGGCAGGTCGTGCGGGAAAAACAGCCCCTGATTTTTGCCCAGCCCCTGAGTCACCGCCTGCGCGAAGCTGACCTGCTCGTTATGATCTTTAAGGTTGTAGAGTTTCATTTGTTATCCCAGTACTCGTGCGCCAGCCGTGTCCAGACGGCAAATATGAACAAAGCCTTCCTGATTTTGCAGGTAGTGTTTAGAGAGCCAGTCCGCCACGCGCTGCGCGGTGTCTGGCTTATCGCACAGGGCGAACAGCGTCGGGCCGGAGCCGGAGATGCCGCACGCCTGCGCGCCGATATCCATTGAAGCCTGTCGCGCCTCGTTAAAGCCGGGCAGCAGCTTCGTACGGTACGGCTCGGCAATGACGTCTTTCATCAGCTTCGCCGCCAGCTGCGGCTGGCGGGTGTAGCAGGCGTGAATAAAGCCCGCCAGGTGACGCCCGTGGGCGATACAGTCCTGGCGACGATACTGCGCCGGCAGGATGGCACGCGCTTCCGCGGTAGAGACCTTGATGCCCGGATACGCCAGCACCCACAGCCATTCATCAAACCCTGGCACCTGCTGGCTGATGATGCCATTTTCTTCAATCATCAGCTGCATGCCGCCGAGGAAGCACGGCGCCACGTTATCGTAATGAATACTGCCGGAGATGCGTCCTTCCAGCTCGCCCATCAGCGCCAGCAGACGGCTATTGTTCAGCGGCTTGCCGCAGTGCTCGTTCATCGCCACCAGCGCGGCGACAACCGAGCAGGCGCTGGAGCCCAGGCCCGAGCCAATCGGCATGCTTTTTTCCAGCGTCATGGCGACCGGCACGTTTTTGCCGATCTCCTGACAGAAGCGCTCCCAGCACTGATAAACGATATTCTCGCGTGGTTCAGGCGGCAGCTTACTGGCGAAACGGCCGACGTTATTCAGGCTGAAGCTTTCTGCCGCCTCAACCGTTACCGTATCGCCCAGCAGCGAACCGTCCACCGGCGTCACCGCCGCACCCAGCACGTCAAATCCGACGCTCATATTGGCGCTGGAAGCCGGGGCATATACTTTAACCATCTTAAACTCCTAACTTCCATGACAGGGTACGCAGCAGGTCGGCAAACACGCCCGCCGCCGTTACATCATTCCCTGCGCCATAGCCGCGAAGCACCAGCGGCAATGGCTGATAATAGTGGCTGTAAAACGCGAGGGCGTTTTCGCCGTTTTTGACTTTGTACAGCGGGTCGTTACCATCCACTTCGGCAATCTTCACCCGGCATACGCCGTCCTCTTCAATGTTGCCAACATAGCGCAATACCTTACCTTCATCACGGGCTTTCGCAACGCGTGAGGCAAAGGCATCGTCAAGCTGAGGTAAATTCGCCATAAAGGTGCTGACATCGCCGCTGGTGTCAAACTCGGCTGGCAGCACCGGTTCAATCACGATATCCGAAAGCTCCAGCTCGCGGCCCGTTTCGCGCACCAGGATCAGCAGCTTGCGCGCCACGTCCATCCCGGAGAGATCGTCGCGCGGATCTGGCTCGGTGTAGCCCAGCTCGCGCGCGGCACGGGTGGCTTCCGACAGGCTCATCCCTTCATCCAGCTTGCCGAAGATAAACGACAGGGAGCCGGAGAGGATGCCGGAGAAACGCTGCAATTCGTCGCCCGCGTTAAGCAGGTTCTGCAGGTTCTCGATGACCGGCAGGCCGGCACCGACATTGGTGTCGTACAGGAACTTGCGGCGCGACTTGCTCGCCGCCAGGCGCAGCTGGTGATAGTAATCCATCGACGAGGTGTTGGCCTTTTTGTTCGGCGTCACCACGTGGAAGCCTTCGCGCAGGAAGTCGGCGTGCTGGTCGGCCACCGCCTGGTTCGAGGTACAGTCAACGATAACCGGGTTAAGCAGGTGATACTCTTTCACCAGACGGATCAGGCGCCCCAGGTTGAACGGCTCTTTCGCTTCTTCCAGCTCCGCCTGCCAGTTCTCCAGGTTCAGACCGTGAACGTTAGTAAGCAGCGCTTTCGAGTTCGCAATTCCGCAGACGCGCAGATCGATGTGCTTTTTCTTGAGCCACTCCTGCTGGCGCTTCACCTGCTCCAGCAGCGCACCGCCGACGCCGCCCACGCCAATCAGGAATAGCTCGATAACCTGATCGGTGTTGAACAGCATCTGGTGAACCACGCGCACGCCGGTAGTGGCGTCATCGTTATCCACCACCACGGAGATTGAACGCTCGGACGAGCCCTGGGCAATCGCCACGATGTTGATATTGGCTCGCGCCAGCGCGGCAAAGAATTTGGCGGAGATACCGCGCAGCGTGCGCATACCGTCGCCAACCACGGAAATCACCGCCAGGCGCTCCTGAATGGAGAGCGGCTCCAGCAGTTCCTCTTTCAACTCCAGATAGAACTCTTCTTCCAGCGCGCGGCGGGCGCGCAGACAGTCGACCTGAGGCACGCAGAAGCTGATGCTGTACTCGGAAGAGGACTGGGTGATCAGCACCACCGAGATACCGTTGCGTGACATGGCCGCAAAAACGCGCGCCGCCATGCCGACCATCCCCTTCATCCCCGGACCGGAGACGCTGAACATTGCCATATTATTCAGGTTGGAAATGCCTTTCACCGGCAGACCATCTTCATCGCTGCTGGCACCAATCAACGTGCCTGGCGCCTGCGGGTTACCGGTGTTTTTAATCAGGCATGGGATCTGGAACTGGGCAATGGGGGAGATGGTACGCGGGTGAAGCACTTTGGCGCCGAAGTAGGAAAGCTCCATCGCTTCCTGGTAGGACATCGACTTCAGCAGCCTGGCGTCCGGCACCTGGCGTGGATCGCAGGTATAGACGCCGTCGACGTCAGTCCAGATCTCACAGCAGTCTGCGCGTAAACAGGCGGCCAGCACGGCGGCAGAGTAGTCGGAGCCGTTACGGCCCAGCACTACCAGTTCACCCTTCTCATTTCCTGCGGTAAAGCCCGCCATCAGGATCATATGGTCAGAGGGGATTTTGCTCGCGGCAATACGGCGGGTTGATTCGGCAATATCAACGGTAGATTCGAGGTAGTGGCCCGCTGCCAGCAATTTCTCAACCGGATTGATCACGGTAACGTTGTGGCCGCGCGCTTCCAGCACGCCCGCCATGATGGCGATGGAGAGTTTTTCGCCCCGGCAGATCAGCGCCGCGTTGACGCTGTCCGGGCACTGGCCCAGCAGGCTGATGCCGTGCAGCACATGTTTGATCTGAGCAAACTCCTGCTCAACGAAGGACTTCAGCTGCGCGAGCGGGAAACCAGGCTGTGCCTCTGCCAGCCCCTGCAGCAGCTCGGCGAAGATACGCTCAGCATCGCTGATGTTCGGGAGTGCATCCTGGCCACCGATGGTCTTTTCAATCATCGCCACCAGATGGTTTGTGATTTTTGCCGGGGCAGAGAGCACGGTCGCAACCTGCCCCTGCCTGGCGTTGCTCTCCAGGATATCGGCAACACGCAGAAAACGTTCTGCATTTGCCACTGATGTACCGCCGAACTTCAACACTCGCATGGTTCTACCTCGTTTCCTTTAGCCGAAAAAAAAAGCCCGCACTGTTCAGGTGCGGGCTTTTTTCTGTTTTTCCTGTACGCGTCAGCCCGCATCGTTACCTGTGGTAATGATGATGGTTGTGGTAATGGTGGTGATGCTGATGCGTTTCATGGATGTTGTGTACTCTGTCATTATTATCTGTCTGTGCTGTATTCTTTTAGGGTTAAAGGATCGGGCACCTTAAGTCAATGAATTTTTAATTTGATCACAATTCCGCGGACGTTCACGTCACGCTGCGTGACGTTTTATTTTCATCCGAATCCCCCAGCCGCAACCCTCCACGACAGACTATTTCGCCATAGTAAAAACTTATGACAGCATTTTACTCGGCCAATTTTTTTTCAATATCGTGCAGCAAACGGTGCAACATGGCGGTGTCCCGCTGCTCAAGACGTCCAAGGCGCTGCTGTAGCCAGTCGGCCATTTTTTGATCGTCCGCAACGCCAAGGCTCGATAAAAGACGCTCTACGCGAGCACGAAGCGCGGCCAGCTGATTTTCATTGGCGGCTTCTGTCTGGGGTTGAGGGATTTGCATTAGGGAAGCTAATTGATAGCAATAGACCATTACCGCCTGGCCTAAATTCAGGGAAGGATAATCGGCTACCATCGGCGCACCGGTGAGAACGTCCGCCAGCTCAAGCTCTTCGTTGGTGAGCCCGGAATCTTCACGACCAAATACCAGCGCGGCTTTCTCAAGCCACTGGCTTTTCTCTTCCAGCATGGGCACCAGTTCAGCAGGCGTGGCGTAGTAGTGGAACTTCGTCCGGCTGCGTGCTGTGGTGGCAACGGTAAATGAAATGTCATGCAGCGCGTCGGCAAGCGTAGCGTAAGTCGTTATATTATCGAGAATATCCCCCGAACCGTGCGCCACCCAGCGGGCGGCAGGCTCCAGGTGCGCAGTGCTGTCCACAATTCGTAAATCGGTAAAACCCATGGTCTTCATGGCACGCGCCGCAGCGCCTATATTTTCGGCTCTGGCTGGAGCGACCAGTACAATCGACAGATGCATTTATGCTCTCTTTTTAATCAGTTAGCGGAGAAAAGTGTGATGCACTTCAACATATTACGCAGCACGAATTTACAAATTTGCAACACAAATCACCGAAATAGCGTTTCATAACAAATTAAAGACGCTAAACTATTTTGTGTCTGAACAATCAGTTAGAATGTTAACAGAAGCCTATTATCCCTATGTTTTATAATGATAATGGCAACGTGAATACCCTGTTCTGATTGGATTCGCTTTGTTTATAAATCAATCTCCGCAACTAGTTGGTTTATTGAAAAATTGTGACAAAGGCTAGCATTCGGCTACGATGATTTCATCAAACTGTTAACGTGCTACAATTGAACTTGATATATGTCAACGAAGCGTAGTTTTATTGGGTGTCTGGTGTCACTTAGCCTGTTATGTTGCTGTTAAAATGGTTAGGATGACAGCCGTTTTTGACACTGTCGGGTCCAAAGGGAAAGTACCCAAGACCAAGCTAATGATGTTGTTGACGTTGATGGAAAGTGCATCAAGAACGCAATTACGTACTTTAGTCACGTTAAGCCGATCATGTTAATTTGCGACATGTATCAGGCAGGTCAGGGACTTTTGTACTTCCTGTTTCGATTTAGTTGGCAATTTAGGTAGCAAACATGCAGACCCCGCACATTCTTATCGTTGAAGACGAGTTGGTAACACGCAACACGTTAAAGAGCATTTTCGAAGCAGAAGGCTACGATGTCTTTGAAGCGACCGATGGCGCAGAGATGCATCAGATCCTTTCTGAAAATGATATCAACCTGGTGATCATGGATATCAACCTGCCGGGCAAAAACGGTCTTCTGCTGGCGCGCGAACTGCGTGAACAGGCGAACGTCGCGTTAATGTTCCTGACGGGCCGTGATAACGAAGTTGATAAAATTCTTGGCCTGGAGATCGGTGCGGATGACTACATCACCAAACCGTTCAACCCTCGCGAGTTAACCATTCGTGCACGCAACCTGCTGTCCCGCACCATGAACCTGGGCACGGTCAGCGAAGAGCGTCGTAGCGTCGACAGCTACAAATTCAACGGCTGGGAACTTGATATCAATAGCCGTTCGCTGATCAGCCCGAACGGTGAGCAGTATAAGCTGCCGCGCAGCGAATTCCGCGCGATGCTGCACTTCTGCGAAAATCCGGGCAAAATTCAGTCCCGTGCAGAACTGCTGAAGAAAATGACCGGTCGTGAGCTGAAGCCTCATGACCGTACCGTAGACGTGACCATCCGTCGTATTCGTAAGCATTTCGAATCGACGCCTGATACGCCGGAAATCATCGCCACCATCCACGGCGAAGGGTACCGTTTCTGCGGTGATCTGCAGGAATAATCCCGGAGTTAACGCATGAAAAACGGCGCATTTGCGCCGTTTTTTTTTATTTCCAGATCCGCATTGTGTCGTTATCAGGCTCTGCGGGCGGCGCAGGTCGCTTCGGCTGTGAAAGCGAATACCAGTCGAAATGACGAGTCAGGTACATGACGGCGAACAGCGCCAGCGCGAGAACCGCAGACCCCAACAGCAGTGCACTATCCTCCGAGCGCAGCAGGAACCACATCACCACGTCCAGCCCCAGCAAGGCCAGCACAAACAGTCCGCTGCGCTTCCAGCTTTTCAGCACGGCCTGCAGGTACATTCCGTTCATCGCCGCACCAACCAAGCTTGCAACTACCCAGGCTGGGGTAAACCCGACATGTTCTGATAGCGCCAACAGCACCAGATAGAACAACACCAGCGACAGCCCCACCAGCAGATACTGCATCGGATGCAGGCGCAGCCCGGTTAAGGTCTCGAAAACAAAGAAGGCCATAAACGTCAGCGCAATCAGCAAAATGGCGTACTTGATCGCCCGGTCAGTCAGCTGATACTGATCGGCGGGCGTGGCTACCGTAACGCTGAAGGCGGGGATCGACTCCCATGACGGCGACTCACTTCCGTTGAACCAGCTCTCAAGATTGTTCGCAAACCAGCTGCTCTGCCAGTTCGCCTGAAAACCGGCGTCACCAATTTTATGCTTCACCGGCAGATAATTACCCATAAAGCCAGGATGCGGCCAGTTGCTGTTCAGCGCCATTTCACTGCTACGTCCTACAGGTACCACGGCGAAACTTCCTGTTCCCGTCAGATTCAGCGAAATATCCATAGCAAACGTTTTTAATTCCAGCGCTTTGTCAGTCAGCGGGATATGGATACCGGAAAGCGCGCCATACACGCCTGTACCCGGCTCCACACTTAGCGTCTCGCCGTTGATACTAGAGACTTTCACCGTGCCAATGCCTCGAGCATCGCCCACGCCAACAACGATAAACGGCTGCCCCAGGGTCATCGACTCCCCTTTCAGCTGCGTCATTTTTTCCGTGTTGAATCGGGCTTTTATGTTGAGGTCGGTATTCCAGATCTGTCCGTCATAGATGCCAATATTTCGCGACTCAACGCGCTGGTTACCCTCAACGCGCAGAGACTCCGGCAGGATAAAATGCATATAGCTTTTCTTGTACTCGACTTTTTTCTCATCCTCTAACTTATAAAAAACCTCGGTTACCGGGATCGCAATCAGCGGGCCGACCAATTTTTGCGGCCCGCTGGTGCTCTGGCGAAGCGTATTTTCGACATCGTTGCGGTAGCTTTCACGCTCTGAAATGAGGTTACTCACCATAAACAGTGGGACTAACAACAGCAGGATGCACCCCAGCAGGGTGCTTACTTTCCAGAACAGGGGGGATTTCATCATTACGTCTCCTTTGTGATGTGGAGAGCGTAACCAGGCTGTGTGGGGCCAGTTTGAAGTTATGTGAAGGGACGGTGAAGTGTCAGCGTGGCTATCACGCCACCTTCATCACGATTACGCAATGTAATCTCTCCGTGGTGCAGACGCGCCACCTCCTGAACAAACGCCAGCCCGAGTCCGCTACTTTTCAACCCGTTCTCGCGCGGCAGGGAATAAAAGCGCTCAAAAATACGCTCCAGCGCATAATCCGGGATCCCGCTTCCGCTGTCGGTGACGATCAGCCGTATCTGCCCCTGCTCTTCCTGGGCCGCCAGTTCAATGGCACCGCCCTGTGGGGTAAAATCGATAGCATTATCCAGTAAATTACCGAGCGCCTGTTCGAGCAGGTCGGGATCGCCTTCAACAAGAAGCGAAGCGGGCTGGAGGGTCAGCGCAATCTTTTTTGCCGCCAATAGCGCCGAACGCGCGTCGGCAAGCCGTGTAAACAGCAGGTCGACGCGGACGGCCTGGGGCGTAATCTCGACCCGATTTTCAAGCCGCGCCTGAGTCAGCAGTTTTTCAACCAGCGACTGCATACGCGCGTTTTGCACCAGAATATTATCGATAAACCGCGCGGCCACCTGCGGCGGCGGCTGCTCGGTGAGAATTTCTGCCGCGCCGCGTATGGCGGCTATTGGGCTTTTCAGCTCGTGGGTCAGCGCATGGACATAATGTTCAATGTAGTTTTTCCCCTCAAGGCGAATACGCATATTTTCCAGCGCCTGAGCCAGCTTGTGCAGTTCGCTACTGCCTGGATTAGGCAGCGGGAGAGGCGTATCAGTGGTCACCGAGTCGGCATAGCGCGATAACGTACTGATGGAACGATTGATCCACCAGGCGACGAGAAAACCGATCAGTAAAGCAATGCCAAGCAGCGCCCCGCCAGCCCACAGAATCCGCCTCTCGCTGCGTTGGATAACCGGCGCCATCGCACTGTTAGGTTTCCCGACCGACAGCACGCCGATAATCTTGCCCTGCTCCACAACCGGTGCGGCAACATACATCACCGTGCTCTCCGGATCGTCGGGATGGCTCTGGGTACTGCGCGCGCCGTATTGGCCGCGAAGCGTCAGCCAGACATCGTTCCAGCGAGAGTAATCTTGCCCCACGGCCAGGCCGGCAGAATCAAACACGACGCGGCCCTGCGCATCGGTCATGTAGACGTGATACTCGTTGCGCACCTTATGAATGCCGCCGATATTGGCGCGGAAAGGCCGCTGATGGAGCTGTAAAAAGGCCTGCGCCAGTCTGCCCTGCTGCGCATTGCCCGAAAGAAGATCCTCACGCCCAACTTCGGCGAGCAAGGTCGCGGTATCGATCAACGTGCCCTCGGTTGCCCTGCGCACGCCGGGCTTCACTTCCTGAACAAAGATCGACAGCACAAACCATGCGGCGATGGCGACGATCAGGAAGTACCCCAGCAGCAAACGCATTCCGATGCGCATTAATAAAGCCCCAGGCTATAGCCCATACCGCGATGGGTGCTGATGGGTGACAGTTCCTCATTCACTGCCCGCAGCTTGGCGCGCAGGGTCTTGATGTGAGTGTCCACGGTACGATCGTAACTGTCGCCGTCTTCGCCCCACACCTTGTCCATTAACTGTTGCCGAGAGAAAACCCGTCCCGGAGCCTGTAGTAACGTTTTAAGCAGCAAAAACTCATAGCGCGTGAGCGGTAATGCTTCACCGCACCAGCTAATTCGGGCGGCAGCTTCGTTCAACTCAAACTGTCCGATACGCACCGTCTCCGCTGGCGCGACGCATTTTTGCATCCGCCGTAAAATGGTCCTTACCCGGGCGCACACCTCACGCGGGGAGAAAGGCTTGGCGACGTAGTCGTCTGCGCCCATTTCCAGGCCGAGGAGTTTATCCACTTCGTCACTGCGTGCCGTCAGAAACAGCACGGGCAGTGACGGATGCTGCGCCAGAAGCTGGCGGCAGAGCTCAAAGCCGCTGATGTCCGGCAGCCCGACGTCAAGAATGGCGAGCGCCGGAGCCTGCTGGCGCGCCGCCTCCAGCACCGGTAAACCGCGCTCAAACGCTTTTACTGCAAATCCTTCCTGCTGAAGCATGTAGATAAGCGTATCGGCGATACTGGTTTCGTCTTCAACCAGCCAGACTACAGGTCGTTGCATGGTTCATCCCTGAATTAATGCCACGGCATAATCGGCACCGCACTAATGGCGTTTTTCGGTGACCCTTCCACCACTTTATCGGAATACGCCAGGTAGGCCAGGGTGTTGCGTTTTGCATCATAGAAACGAACCACCTGCAGCTTTTTAAACACCAGTGAGGTCCGTTTCTGGAACACCACATCGCCCTGCGCTTTGCCGTTTTTGATTTTATCGCTCAGCTCAACCGGTCCCACCTGCTGACAGGAGATTGCCGCATCGGAAGTGTCTTCCGCCAGCCCCAGGCCGCCTTTAATACCGCCCGTCTTCGCGCGGCTGACGTAGCAGGTGACGTTTTTCACGTCCGGATCGTCAAACGCCTCCACCACAATTTTGTGGTCCGGACCGAACATTTTGAACACGGTATCGACAGAACCAATCTGTTCCGCCTGCGCCGCACGGCCCGCTACCAGCAACAGGGCAGTAAGAAGCAAAGTCTTGTATTTCATATTGTTACCATTCTTTAAAATTGCATTGAGCGATTATTCAACACGTTAGTCAAAAATGTAGCAAGATCACAGGATTAGAATATATTCACCCAAAATGAGAGAGAAAAGGCATTAATGCGCAAAAAAAACACTGAATGCTAAAACATCAAAAAATGCTATTATCCGCTAACCTGTTATCAGGCACCTGCTGTTTTAAGGATGAGGATAGTATATGGATCAGGCTGGAATTATTCGCGACCTGCTCACCTGGCTGGAAGGTCATCTCGACCAGCCTTTGTCACTGGATAATGTGGCGGCTAAAGCGGGCTATTCCAAGTGGCATCTGCAAAGGATGTTCAAGGATGTCACCGGTCATGCTATCGGTGCCTATATTCGCGCACGTCGTTTATCGAAATCTGCGGTGGCTTTGCGCCTGACCGCGCGGCCAATTCTGGATATTGCCCTGCAGTACCGTTTTGATTCGCAGCAGACCTTCACCCGCGCCTTTAAAAAACAGTTCTCGTTGACGCCAGCGCTCTATCGCCGCTCGCCTGACTGGAGCTCGTTTGGTATGCGTCCGCCGCTGCGTCTGGGCGAGTTCGCGATGCCGAAATACGAAATGGTCACTCTGCCGGAAACCCATCTGATCGGTACAACCCAGAGCTACTCGTGCTCTCTGGAGCAGATTTCTGAGTTCCGCCATCAGATGCGCGTCCAGTTCTGGCGCGATTTCCTGAGCCATGCGCCGGCCATTCCGCCGATCCTGTATGGCCTCAACGAAACGCACCCAAGCCAGGAAAAAGACGACGAGCAGGAGGTGTTTTACACCACCGCGCTGACGCCGGAGCTGGCGAATGGCTACATTCAGGGTTCGAAGCCGGTCGTGCTGGAAGGCGGCGAGTACGTGATGTTCTCGTATGAAGGACTGGGTACGGGCGTCCAGGAGTTTATCCTGACCGTTTACGGAACGTGCATGCCAATGCTGAATCTGAATCGCCGTAAAGGTCAGGATATCGAGCGCTACTACCCGGCGCAGGATGCCAAACCGGAAGAAGGCCCAATCAATCTGCGTATGGAATTCTTGATTCCTGTCCGTCGTTAACGCTGCAGTTCATCAAGCGCAGGGGCATCGAGATGCGAAATGTCCCCTGCCATCTCCACGACCCAGCCCGACGCCAGCCACGCGCTTTCCTGATAATCAATCCGGGAAATGGAGCAGTTACGCAGGCGTAACCGACGCTCAGCGTAAGCCGGTAACCCCAGAATGGTGCTCACCAGGCAGCCGAGCGCGATACCGTGACTCACCAGCAGCGGACGGCTGCCTGCCGGAAGCTTGAGGCATTCCGCCAGCGCGGCATGCATACGCACGCTCAGCTCCTGCATGGATTCCCCTTCAGGAATACGACCATCTTCGGTACCGTTCACCAGCGTGCGGCGCCAGCCCTCTTCCGTTTCCGTCAGCGTATCAATATGGCGCTTTTCCAGCACGCCCATATCCAGCTCGCGCAGGCGCGGCTCAAGCATCACATCGCAGCCGCAGGCGTCGGCAATGATGCGCGCCGTCTGCTGTGTGCGACCTAAATCGCTGGTAATAACGTGGGTAATGCCCAGCGTTCTGGCGCGTTCCGCCACCTGCCACGCTTGCTGCACACCCTTCTCGGTGAGCGGACTGTCTGACTGGCCTTGAATACGTCGCTCGGCGTTCCACTGCGTTTCACCGTGGCGAACAAGGTATACCTGTAACATGCTTTTTTTCCGTTATACTGCGATGAGTTTTTTTTGAATCGAGCTTAATTATGCACCATGTTGTCTCTGCTACCACCAATCCTGCCAAAATTCAGGCAATTCTAAAGGCTTTTGAAGAGATTTTCGGCGAAGGATCCTGCCATATTGAGGCCATCGGCGTCGAGAGTGGCGTACCTGAACAGCCGTTTGGCAGCGAGGAAACGCGCGCTGGCGCACGAAATCGCGTGGCAAATGCAAAAGCCGCGGCCCCGAAGGCTGACTTCTGGGTCGCCATTGAAGCAGGCATCGACGAAGGCGCAACCTTTAGCTGGGTGGTGATTGAAAGCCGTGAGCAGCGCGGCGAAGCGCGCTCAGCCACCCTGCCGCTGCCGGAGATCATTCTGGAAAAAGTCCGTGCAGGTGAAGCGCTCGGGCCGGTGATGTCACAGTACACCGGCATTGATGAGATTGGGCGTAAAGAAGGGGCGATTGGCGTCTTTACGGCGGGTAAGCTCACGCGTTCAGGGGTTTACCATCAGGCGGTGATCCTGGCGCTGAGCCCGTTTCATAACGCCATTTATCGTTGATCGCTCAATAAGACTGACTCGAGCCAATGGCGCAGCTCAACCGGCGCAGACTTCAGGCTGTTCGATCCACGGGTGATCGTCGCGATGCCCGCGCCCAGCTCGTTTTTCAGCTCGCGCTGGCTCATCTCACCGCGCAATAGCTCTTCAATAATCCGCACGCGCGTGCCCAGCGCCTCACGCTCGTCCGGCGTAAGCATCAGCTGCATGAGGGGTAGGTGCAAATCCTGCTCGTAAGACTGGCGAAGCAGCTCCACAAAACGAAGCCACTCCTGGTGACGCTGTTCGGCCATTGCCGAGGAATACGGGGAATGCTGGGTCATGTTATGCTGCCTCTTGTACTCTTTAGCGAGTACAGCATAACACAACCCATGCCGATCAGTAACGTCTCTGCCACTCGGCATCGCTCATCAGGGTATCTTTCTGCCCCATGAAGTAGCGATAGTAGGCGTCATAGGCCAGCACGTTCTTCACGTAGCCGCGCGTTTCCGAGAACGGAATGCTCTCCACGAACGCCACTGCGTCAATGCGTCCTGCACTGTTGCCAAGCCAGGTGCGCACGCGGCCCGGACCGGCGTTATACGCCGCCGACGCGAAGATGCGGTTATTGCCAAACTGCTGATAGACATACTGCAAATAGCTGGTGCCGATGTTGATGTTGGTATCCGGATCGAGAAGCTGTGACGGGCTGCTGTAACCTGGAATGTTGAACATCTTCACCGTATGCGTCGCCGTCCCCGGCATAATTTGCATCAGCCCGCTGGCACCCACCGGTGAACGAACTTTCGGGTTCCATGCGCTCTCCTGACGGGCAATCGCCATGGCGTAGCTTTGCGGGATATCTTTGCCGCTGGTGTAGCGGTCAAACAGATCTTTATACGCCAGCGGGAAACGCTCTTCGAGATGGTCCCACAGCTTGCCTGAAATTGTCGCCTGCACGCTCAGATCCCACCAGCGATTATCAAACGCATAGCGGGCAAGCTGCGCTTTTTCATCCGTGGTGCGGCTGGTCACCAGGTTGGCCCACTCGCTGCGCGCGGTGTTATCCATGTTCCAGTACATCAGCTCGCGCACGCGCGCCATCTCTGGCCCCTGCGTCAGAGCGGGGTTCGCGTTAGCGGGCGCTTTGTCTATCCTGAGCGTGTACTCCTCGCCCAGCCGTTGCGCCGCCGCCATCGGGTAGAACCCGCGCTGCTGCATCAGCGAGTGAAGAATCTCTTTGGCTTCGTCTTCACGACCGCGCTCCATCAGCAGATCCGCCTGCCAGTAGCGCCATTCGTCTTTCTCTTTGGCTTCCATTGGCAAACGCGCGAGCCAGGTGTTGAGGCCACGGCGGTCGCCGGTGCCCAGCGCCATGCGCACGCGGCGCTCGACAAGCGAGGTCGAGTTTGAGCGCATGATCGCATCGTCACGCCAGCGCGCCTGTTCGTCGGTCACGTCCGTGCCCATCAGTCGCCAGGCCACGATGTCGCGCAGCTCCTGGGTTTGATCTTCATTCAGCTGCTGCGCCTGTACCAGCTGCGGGATCATCAGCCGCGCGTTTTCGACATCGTCACGCGCCACGCTGGCAAAAGCCACCGCCGCCATCTGGCGGGTAAAATCGGTCGAGCCCGTGCTGCGGGCAAAGGTCAGGACGCTGTTCGGATCGTTTGCCAGCGCGATAACCGCCGAGGAGATCGTCTGGTAATCGGACGGCATCTGCCCTGCCAGCGCGGTTACCAGACGCGTGTTGCCGGCTTTCATCGCCAGGCGGATGCGCTCAAGGTAGGCCAGCGGATCCTGCTTGCCGGAAGCGCGCCATGCGCCGAACAGGGAATCACAGGCGTTCGGCTGGCTTTTGCCGGTCAGCCACAGATCTTTCGCCCCGGCCCAGGCATCTTCCTGCTGCCCGGTCGCCCATTTCGCATAGTAGTAATTACACTGCGCTTCGGTGGTATTCGGCTTGTCAGGGCTAAACGCCAGCAGGCCTCGCCAGTCTTCACGCCGCGCCAGCTCATTCACAAAACGAGACTGGAGATTTCGGGCAGGCGGCAGGGTCGGGTTCGCCTGAATGAAATTATTCACGGTGACGGTCGGCTGGTTCATCAGATCGTCGGTAATCTGGCGATACTCCAGATACGGATACAGCGGATAATCCTTCAGCGTCGGCATCAGCGCCTGCACGGTATCCATCTGCTTGTTGTCCCACGCCTGTTTAATCTGGGCATAGCGGTTACGTTGTTCATCCAGTGAATCGGCATGCACCGCCTGGCTTACCGCCATTACGCATACGCTGGCAGCCAGCAGACGCCAGACCACCCGTTTGGCTTTTTCCACAAGCTCTTCCTCATTGTTTTTTCGTCAATTGCAGCGTCTTGCCACGTCAAAGTCACAACAACTTATGCTAACCAGGCATCCAGCAACGCGCCACGTCATGGACACTTTTTTACCTTTCTTGCGCGTTTTAACACTCCCGACGTTCCTGGCTGGGATTAGGGCGTGAAAAAGGCTACACTTCGAGGCTGAAATTCCTTCTCATTTACGATAAAAGAGGCGAAGTCCACGTGGCTCAATTCGTTTATACCATGCATCGTGTCGGCAAAGTTGTCCCGCCGAAACGTCATATTCTTAAAAATATCTCGCTGAGCTTCTTCCCGGGCGCAAAAATTGGTGTGCTGGGTCTCAACGGTGCCGGTAAGTCCACCCTGCTGCGCATCATGGCCGGCATCGATACAGACATCGAAGGTGAAGCCCGTCCGCAGCCAGGCATCAAGATCGGCTACCTGCCGCAGGAACCTCAGCTGAACCCGGAACATACCGTACGTGAATCCGTTGAAGAAGCGGTATCCGAAGTGGTTAACGCGCTGAAAGGTCTGGATGAAGTGTATGCCAAATACGCCGAGCCGGATGCGGACTTCGACAAGCTGGCCGCTCAGCAGGGCAAATATGAAGAGATCATCCAGGCGCACGACGGTCACAACCTGAACGTGCAGCTGGAGCGCGCGGCCGATGCCCTGCGTCTGCCGGACTGGGATGCGAAAATCGCGAATCTATCCGGTGGTGAACGCCGCCGCGTGGCGCTGTGCCGCCTGCTGCTGGAAAAACCAGACATGCTGCTGCTCGACGAACCGACCAACCACCTGGATGCGGAATCCGTGGCGTGGCTGGAGCGCTTCCTGCACGACTTCGAAGGCACCGTTGTAGCAATTACCCACGACCGTTACTTCCTCGACAACGTCGCCGGCTGGATCCTGGAGCTGGACCGCGGTGAAGGTATTCCGTGGGAAGGCAACTACTCTTCCTGGCTGGAGCAGAAAGATCAGCGTCTGGCGCAGGAAGCGTCTCAGGAAGCGGCCCGTCGCAAGTCTATCGAGAAAGAGCTGGAGTGGGTTCGTCAGGGCGCGAAAGGCCGTCAGTCTAAGGGCAAAGCCCGTCTGGCACGCTTTGAAGAGCTTAACAACACCGAATACCAGAAACGTAACGAAACCAACGAACTGTTTATTCCACCTGGAGCACGTCTGGGGGATAAAGTGGTTGAAGTGACCAACCTGCGTAAGTCCTACGGTGACCGCGTGCTGATCGACGATCTGACCTTCTCCGTACCGAAAGGCGCTATCGTTGGCATCATCGGTCCGAACGGCGCGGGTAAATCGACCCTGTTCCGTATGATGTCCGGTCAGGAACAGCCAGACAGCGGCTCAATCACCCTGGGTGAAACCGTGAAGCTGGCCTCCGTAGACCAGTTCCGTGACGCGATGGATAACAGCAAAACCGTGTGGGAAGAAGTCTCCGGCGGTCTGGATATCATGCGTATCGGCAACACCGAGATGCCAAGCCGCGCCTACGTTGGCCGCTTTAACTTTAAGGGCACCGACCAGGGCAAACGCGTGGGCGAGCTGTCAGGCGGTGAGCGCGGACGTCTGCACCTGGCGAAGCTGCTGCAGGTGGGCGGTAACGTTCTGTTGCTCGATGAACCGACCAACGACCTGGATATCGAAACCCTGCGCGCACTGGAAAACGCCCTGCTGGAGTTCCCGGGCTGCGCCATGGTTATCTCGCACGACCGCTGGTTCCTGGACCGTATCGCGACCCACATCCTGGACTACCAGGACGAAGGTAAAGTGGAGTTCTTCGAAGGTAACTTCACCGAATACGAAGAGTACAAAAAACGCACGCTGGGCGCAGACGCGCTGGAGCCGAAGCGTATTAAGTACAAGCGTATTGCGAAATAAGTGCCCGACTGCCGGGTGGCGGCTTCGCCTTACCCGGCTTTTTTATTTATCCACGTAATACCGCTTCACCTCGTCAAACTGCATCGCAAACTCGATATAGCTCATCAGCGCGGGCGAATTCAGCTTCCGGCTCGGATAGGCCAGCCAGAGATCGTTACCTTCAACGCGCCATTCCGGCAGCACCTGAACCAACGTCCTCTTTTCGATCTTATCTTCCAGCAGAAATGCGGGTAGCAGCGTGATCCCCGCCCCGGCAATCGCGCATTCGCGGGCGTACACCAGATTATCGGTCATGTGGCCGTTGTCCGGCAGGTAGCGGTAATCCTCGCTCTCGCTTCGCAGCAGCCACTCCGACCACGCCCGGTGCGTAATACAGCGGTGCTCCACCAGCTGTCGGGGATGGATTAACGGCTCGCGGCGTGCCAGGTAGTCCGGCGAGGCCAGCATGTAGCGCGGGCAGTGCCCGATCATTCTGCCTATCAGAGAGGAGTCCTGCGGCTTGCCGGTGCGCAGCGCCACGTCAAAACCGGACTCGACCAGGTCCACCACGTCGTCAGAGATCGATACATCGAGCGACACGTCAGGATAGCGAAGCTGAAACTCGGCATTCATATGCGCCAGCAGGGTCGCGCCAATCCCCGCCGGGCAGGTAATACGCAGACGGCCGCTGGGGTTTTCACGCAGGCGCTGAATGGCGTACTCCGCCCGCTCGCTGGCCGCCAGCATCTCGCGACAGTGCACCAGATAGTGCTCGCCAGCGAACGTCAGGCTGATCCTGCGCGTGGTGCGGTTAAGCAGACGGATCCCCACCTGCTGCTCCAGCTGGCTGATTCGCTGGCTGACGCTGGATTTCGGCAGCTCAGCTTTCTGCGCCGCCGCGGTAAAACTGCCCATCTCCGCCACCAGCGCAAACAGCGCCATATCCTGAAGCTGTTTAAACATGATTGTTCACCCTGTACGAACGCTGAGTTCATGATTGTCCATCTTATCATGCGGCTGGCCACTTAATAGACTAGCCTCAACAAAACGCATTCCATTGAGGAGCACACCATGTCAGTGAAAGCCATTGCCGTTAACCCAGAAAATCCGTCCACCTTCATTGAAATCACACCGCCAATGCCGACGCCTGGCGAACACGATCTGCTGGTAGAGGTGAAAGCCGTATCTATTAACCCGGTTGATACCAAAGTGCATGCAGGCATCGCCAAAAATGGGCTGAACGAGCCACGAATTCTGGGGTGGGATGCCAGCGGGGTCGTCAACGCCGCTGGAGCTGGCGTCACCGGCTTCAAACCAGGTGATGAGGTGTGGTACGCGGGCGACATCACCCGCCCGGGCAGCAATACCACTCATCAGCTGATAGATGCGCGCATTGTCGGCCACAAGCCTGCCAGCCTCGGCTGGGCGGCAGCCGCTGCGCTACCCTTAACTGCGCTCACCGCGTGGGAAGGTCTGTTTGAACGGCTGAATATTCAGGACGCCGAAGCGGACAAAACCCTGCTGATCATCGGCGGCGCAGGCGGCGTGGGATCGCTGGCGATCCCGTTTGCGAAGCACAACAGCAAGGTGAAGATTATCGCAACCGCTTCACGAGAAGATTCCGCCCAATGGTGCCGCGATCGCGGTGCTGACGTAGTGGTCAACTACCGCGATCTAAAAGGCGAGCTGGCGAAGCAGGGACTTACCTTCGTGGATTATATTTTCATCCTCAACGACACCGACGGGCATTGGGATGCGGTCAGTGAACTGATTGCGCCGCAGGGGCATATTTGTTCCATCGTTGAGAATGAACATCCGCTGAACCAGGACAAGCTGAAGTCCAAATCCGCCGCCCTGCACTGGGAGTTTATGTACACCCGCAGCATGTACCAGACCGCTGATATGGCGCGTCAGGGTGAGATCTTAAATGAGGTGGCGAAGCTGGTGGATAACGGCGTGGTGGAAAGCTCGCTCAGCGAAACGCTGCACGGGCTGAGCGTAGAAAGCATTACCGAAGCGCACCGTAAGGTGCTGGAGGGGCATATGCGCGGGAAGGTGGTGGTTGAGTTCTGAGGTATTCCCCCCTCACCCTAAAAGGGCGAGGGGGAAGTTATTACCCCTGCTCCCCCATCATCTCCTTCACCAGCTCGACGCAGCGCAGGAAGCGGGTGTCATAATCCGACTCTTCCACATGCACAAACTCAACGTTGTTCTCGTTAAGCATCTCAACCAGCATGGTCTGGAACTCGCGCCTGTCCACCGAGCTGCCGAGGCTGCGCATGCCGTCGGCCACCCACGGGGTGTTGTTTTCCAGCAGGATCACCAGGTCAAAGCGGTATTCGTCAATCAGCGCCTGCACGAACGGGTGCTCGCGCCCCTCGTACTTTTTACAGAACGCCTGCGTGGTGACGAAATCGGTATCAATAAACGCCACTTTGTTAGCGTATTTCACCGCGAAATCAATGTACTGGGCGTGCCCGAGCGCGATTTTATCGTAGTCGGAATACTGCAACGCCATCTCGTCGCCGCCGAGGTGCGAGAAGACGTAATCGCGTCCATACTCCCACGCGCTGGTGGTGTTGAAGATGTTCGCCAGCTTGTTGACCAGCGTTGATTTACCGCTCGACTCGCCGCCCAGAATAGCCACCGTACGCACGAAGAACGGCTTCACTTCGGTCGGAATATAATCCCAGTAGCGGAACGGGTTCTCGCGGATCTGCGCCCCGCTGATGTTCATAAAGGTGCGTTTCGGGTCGATCAGCACCGTCTCGATGCCCAGATGCTCGCGGAACTGCGGCGCGTCGGACTCTTCAGAGGTGTAGATCCAGTTAGGCGCAATGCCCTTCTCTTCCATAAACGCTTTGATGCCGTTGCTCCACACGTCCCAGCCGTGCGGATACGGCTCCATGCCCTCTTCATTAAAGGCATGAATGCGAATGTTTTTCTGGTACTTAAAGGTCTGAAGCAGCCAGCGCAGGCGGTCCGGTACGGTGGGCTGCTGCGACATGGCGCTGTCTTCAAAGAGCTGGCGATCGCGCGTTTCGTCGTAGCCCATGATGATGTGCAGCTCGTCCACCTGGCTACAGGCGCGCTGGATCAGATAGATATGCCCGGTATGCAGCGGATAAAACTTGCCGAACACCACGCCGATGTTCTTTTGCATTCGCGGGAACTCCAGCCCCAGAAAGCGGTGCAGCGCTTCAAGCTTCTGCGCGCTGGGGCTTTTGATTTTGGCGTTCAGCAACTGGCTCAGGTAGCCTTTGGTCATGCCGCTGGCGTCCGCCACCTGCTGCAGCGTGCAGCCCTTCTGGCGGATCGCGGTCTTGATGTAGTCAAATGATGACATAAATTACGGTGCCTCCTGCAAAATCGAATACGTAATTATAAGTCGTCAAAGACATTTAACGCATCTGCGAGTTTCTTAACGCCAAAGACCTGCATCCCTTCCGGGATTTTTTTCGGTACGTTGGCGGCCGGAACGATCGCCCGACGGAAGCCGTGTTTTGCCGCCTCGGAGATACGCTCCTGGCCGCTCGGCACCGGACGGATTTCCCCAGCCAGCCCTACTTCACCGAAGACGACCAGATCCTGCGGCAGCGGTCTGTCGCGCAGGCTGGAGACCATCGCCAGCAGCAGCGCCAGGTCTGCGCTGGTCTCAGTGACTTTCACCCCGCCAACCACGTTGACGAACACATCCTGATCCGCCATCTGCAGCCCGCCGTGACGGTGCAGCACCGCCAGCAGGATCGCCAGGCGGTTCTGCTCCAGACCGACCGCCACGCGTCGCGGGTTACCCATCATCGAGTGATCCACCAGCGCCTGAATTTCAACCAACAGCGGGCGCGTCCCTTCCCACAGCACCATTACCGAACTGCCGGAGGTGATCTCATCTCCCCGGCTCAGGAAGATGGCCGACGGGTTGCTGACTTCGCGCAGCCCCTGCTCGGTCATGGCAAACACGCCCAGTTCGTTCACCGCCCCAAAGCGGTTTTTATGGCTGCGCAGGGTGCGGAAGCGGGAGTCCGCGTCGCCGTCGAGCATCACCGAGCAGTCGATACAGTGCTCAAGCACCTTCGGCCCGGCCAGCGAGCCGTCTTTGGTAACGTGGCCGACCATCACGATCGCCACGCCGCGCGTTTTGGCAAAGCGCGTCAGGTAGGCCGCGGTTTCACGCACCTGCGCGACGCTGCCCGGCGAGGACTGAATGTCCGCCATGTGCATCACCTGGATGGAGTCGATCACCATCAGCTTCGGCTGCTCTTCTTCGGCGATCATGCAGATCTGCTCGATGCTGGTTTCCGACAGCATGTTCAGATTGCCGGTCGGCAGGCCCAGGCGGTGCGCGCGCATCGCCACCTGCTGGAGTGACTCTTCACCCGTCACGTACAGGGTTTTCATCTGTTCTGCGAGCTTGCAGAGCGTTTGCAGCAGCAGGGTCGATTTCCCCGCCCCCGGGTTACCGCCGATCAGAATCGCGCTGCCCGGCACCACGCCGCCGCCGAGCACGCGGTCAAACTCTTTGAAGCCGGTGGAAAAGCGCGGCAGCGCTTCCAGGCTGATATCAGAAAGCTTTTGCACCTTCGACACGCCTGCATTGCCCGCATAGCCGCTCAGGCGCTCATTGCGGGCCACGCTCGGCGAAGCCGCCACACCACGCACTTCGGTGATGGTGTTCCAGGCATGACAGGCGCTGCATTGCCCCTGCCAGCGCGGATAATCCGCACCACATTCATTACAGACAAATGCGCGTTTTGGAGCTTTCGCCACGGTTTACCTCGTTATTTCTGATTAAGGCTGCCGGAGAGAATGCAGAACACTCCCATCAGGTCAGCGTGACGGATAGTGACTTCCGTCTTTTCATTCACTTTTGGTTTGGCATGGTAGGCAATGCCCAGGCCAGCTACTTTGATCATTGGCAGATCGTTCGCGCCGTCACCAATGCCGACGGTCTGCTCAACCGGAATCTCATACTTTTCTGCCAGGCGCGTCAGGGTATTGGCTTTGTACTGGGCATCCACGATATCGCCGATCACCTGGCCGGTCAGCTTGCCGTCCATGATTTCCAGCTCGTTAGCGACCACCGTGGTCAGATGCAGTTTCTCGCGTAGATAATCCGCAAAGAAGGTAAAGCCACCGGAGGCGATCGCCACTTTCCAGCCGAGGGACTGGAGCTTCAGCACCAGCTGCGTCAGCCCCGGCATCAGCGGCAGCACGTCGCGCACCTGGCGCAGGATGTTAGCATCGGCCCCTTTCAGGGTCGCCACGCGCTGGCGCAGGCTGGCGGTGAAGTCCAGCTCGCCGCGCATCGCACGCTCGGTGACTTCCGCCACCAGCTCGCCGCTGCCTGCCAGTTTAGCAATCTCGTCAATACATTCGATCTGAATAGCGGTGGAGTCCATGTCCATCACCAGCAGACCCGGCGTTTTCAGGTGCGGAATTTTGCCGAGAGGCGCTACGTCCAGCCCGGCGTCATGCGCCAGACGCGTGGCGCGCTGCGTCAGGGAACCCGCGAGGCGAATGACCTGGTAATCTTCCACGCACCAGGCGGCAACAATGACCATCGCCGCGCCCAGTTTGGTTTGATACTGGGTCAGGCGTTGCTTATCCAGACCGCGTCCATAGAGGAGCCAGCCGCTACGGCCAGCGTGGTAATCCAGAGGCATCACCTCATCGCCACTTAACGAGAGCGGCAATCCTGGCCATAAAGAGACATCCGTTGGCAGGTCACACCAGGTAATGTTCGGCATTAAAGCTCCTGTAATTTTGTTCGCGCCGGAAGGTTCCAGAGGGAAAATAACGCATGAGGCTACCCTGTAACCATCACTTCTGGCAACATTAAGCCCTAAATTTTCAGCAGGTGGAATATGGCTCGCGCAAAACTGAAATTCCGGCTTCATCGCGCCGTGATTGTCCTGATCTGTCTCGCACTGTTAGTCGCATTGATGCAAGGGGCATCGTGGTTTAGCCAGAATCATCAGCGGCAGCGCAACCCGCAGTTTGAAGAGCTGGCCCGTACCCTGGCGCGTCAGGTGACGCTCAACGTTGCGCCCCTGATGCGCAATGAAACGCCGGACGATAAGCGGATAGGCCAGGTCTTGCGTCAGCTCACGGAAAACAGCCGCATTCTGGATGCGGGCGTGTACGATGAAAAAGGCGACCTGATTGCCCGCGCGGGTGAGCACGTTAATGTGCGCGACAGGCTGGCGCTGGACGGCAAAAAAGCCGGGGGCTACTTTAACCAGCAGATCGTCGAACCCATTCAGGGCAAGAATGGTCCGCTGGGCTATCTGCGCCTGACGCTCGACACCCACACCCTGCCGACCGAAGCCAAACAGGTCGATAACACCACCAATATTCTGCGCCTGATGCTGTTACTCTCGCTGGCGATTGGCGTCGTGCTGGCGCGCACGTTGCTTCAGGGCAAGCGTACCCGCTGGCAGCAGTCGCCGTTCCTGCTGACCGCCAGCAGGTCGGTTCCCGAAGACGAAGAGAGCGAGAAGAAAGAATAGTGATAAAGTAGGCGAATGACTCAGAAAAGGAACTTTGCCATGACGACGTTACGCCTGCTTATCTCTGACTCTTACGATCCCTGGTTTAATCTCGCGGTGGAAGAGTGCATCTTCCGCCAGATGCCCGCCACCCAGCGCGTGCTGTTTCTCTGGCGCAATGCCGACACGGTAGTTATTGGCCGCGCGCAAAACCCGTGGAAAGAGTGCAACACGCGACGCATGGAAGAGGACAACGTCCGCCTGGCGCGCCGCAGCAGCGGCGGCGGCGCGGTGTTTCACGATCTGGGCAATACCTGCTTTACCTTTATGGCGGGTAAACCGGAATACGACAAAACTATCTCAACGTCCATCGTCCTCAACGCGCTCAATTCACTCGGCGTGACGGCTGAAGCGTCCGGGCGTAACGATCTGGTCGTGAAAACCCCCGAGGGCGACCGGAAGGTCTCCGGCTCCGCCTACCGCGAAACGATGGATCGTGGCTTCCACCACGGCACCTTGCTGCTGAACGCTGACCTGAGCCGTCTGGCTAACTACCTGAATCCTGATAAGAAAAAGCTCCAGGCTAAAGGGATTACCTCTGTGCGTGGGCGCGTAGCGAATCTGGTTGAACTGCTGCCGGGGATTACGCACGGGCAGATTTGCGATGCGATCCGTGACGCGTTCTTTGAACATTACGGCGAGCGCGTGGAAGCGGAGGTGATCTCGCCTGACAAAACTCCGGACCTGCCCAACTTCGCGGAAACCTTCGCCCGCCAGAGCAGCTGGGAGTGGAACTTTGGTCAGGCGCCTGCGTTTTCCCATCTGCTGGATGAGCGTTTTACCTGGGGCGGCGTGGAGCTGCATTTTGACGTGGAGAAAGGCCATATCACCCGCACGCAGGTGTTTACCGATAGCCTGAACCCGGCACCGTTAGAGGCGCTGGCGGCTCGTTTGCAGGGCTGTTTGTATCGGGCGGATATGCTGCAGCAGGAGTGCGACGCGCTGACAGGGGATTTTCCGGAGCAGGAAAAAGAGCTGCGGGAGCTGTCGGCGTGGATTGCACAGGCCGTGCGCTAAGTGCGGTTTGGTGCCCTCACCCCGGCCCTCTCCCACTGTACAGTCCGGGGACATGGTAGACAGGTGTTCGGGGACATGGTGAACACTTTTTAACATCCTTTACCCATGGTGATCGACTTTTTCTTCAGGTCGATCACCCCCACTTTCGTGCTGTACCACCACACTTCATAGCAGCCGTCATCCTGTGTCTCCCTCAGCCCGACCCGTTCTCCCCTGAACGCCTTGCCTGCGCTCAGACTGACACCCTGTATGCTCAGCTTTCCGCTGACATCCACTTTCCTGACCTTCACCCCTTCATCGTATTCAGGTGGCGTTACGCTGCCGCTGTACTGCCGGGCAGACGGCTGATACCGCGAGGCCGGTACCGCCATATCCAGCGCCTCGTGCGGGCGTTCAAGGTTGTACACCGTGCGCCAGTGGTCGAAGGCGCGCTGCAGCTCACCGCTGTCCGCGAACCATTTTCCCTGCAGCACTTCCGACTTCAGGCTGCGGTGAAAACGCTCCAGCTTGCCCTGCGTCTGCGGATGATAAGGCCGGGAGTGCCCCACCCGGATACCGTGGCGCATCAGCCACAGCTCCAGCGCCGTCCAGGTGCCGGTGGTGTCTCCCCACGGTGAGCCGTTGTCCATCGTCATCCGGTCCGGCAGGCCGTAGCGTTCAAACACGCTGACCAGCTGCTGCTGCACGGTCTCGCGCCGTTCATCGGTACAGTGCGCCAGGCACAGGGAAAAACGGGAGTGGTCGTCCAGCAGGGTGAGCGGATGGCAGCGGCCACCGCCAAAGGGAAAGTGGCCCTTAAAATCCATCTGCCAGAGCCGGTTCGGCGCGTCGTGTTCGAACCGTCCCGTGGCGGGAATGCCCGGTGTTGCGCCCGGCAGCAGGCCGTGACGGGCCATCAGGCTATGGACAGTGCTGAAGGCGGGCATACGGTGCCCCTGGTCTTCGAGCCAGCGCTTAATCTTGCGTGCGCCCCAGCGTTCATGGCGCTCATGGGCCATGCGCAGCAGGGCGGTGATGTCGTCAGATGAGCGGTTCGGGGAATGGTGCGGTATGCGCGGGCGGTCCTGAAGGCCGGAGGCACCTTCCTCCATCCAGCGACGAAGCCACTTGTAGCCGGTGGCAGGTGAAATGCCGAAGCGACGGCAGAGGGAACGGATGTTCGCCCCGTCCTGCGAGGCGAACAAAACAAACTCGGTACGTAATGACATGGTATCTCTCGCATCCCAGGGCATAAGCGACTCCATAGACGGGTTCTTATGCCTTAGTTGTAAGTGTCTACCATGTCCCCGAACAAGTGTTCACTATGTCCCCGGACTGTACACCCACAGGGAGAGGGAGGGAAGAGACAGAATTACTCTTTATCGCCCAGCAGAACGGATTCCAGCGCGATTTTGATCATGTCATTGAAGGTCGTCTGACGCTCGGCAGCGGTCGTCTGCTCGTGGGTACGGATATGGTCAGACACGGTGCAGATGGTCAGCGCTTTCGCACCAAACTCAGCCGCTACGCCGTAGATACCGGCCGCTTCCATTTCCACGCCCAGGATGCCGTATTTTTCCATCACGTCGAACATGTCGCCTTCTGGCGAGTAGAACAGATCGGCGGAGAACAGGTTGCCCACGCGTGCGTCAACGCCCAGCGCTTTTGCCGCGTCAACCGCGTTACGCACCATGTCAAAGTCAGCGATTGCCGCAAAGTCATGATCTTTAAAGCGGATGCGGTTGACTTTAGAGTCGGTGCACGCGCCCATGCCGATCACCACGTCACGCAGCTTAACGTCCATACGCACCGCGCCGCAGGAGCCAACGCGGATGATTTTTTTCACGCCGAAATCGGTGATCAGCTCTTTGGTGTAGATAGAGCAGGATGGGATACCCATACCGTGGCCCATAACGGAGATTTTGCGGCCTTTATAGGTACCGGTGAAGCCCAGCATGCCGCGAACGTTGTTCACTTCACGCACGTCTTCCAGGAAGGTTTCAGCAATGTGCTTCGCGCGCAGCGGGTCGCCCGGCATCAATACGACGTCAGCGAAATCACCCATTTCTGCATTAATGTGAGGAGTTGCCATCTTCAGTTCCTTTTACATTGTTTATTCTTTTCACCCTCTCCCTGTGGGAGAGGGCCGGGGTGAGGGCATCAGGCCGCACCCAATCCGTTTAGAACATGGCCTTGCCATATTCCATGTCAGACGTACCAAAGTATTTCGCAATGGTCTGGCCGATGTCCGCGAAGGTTTCACGGTGACCGAGCGAGCCCGGCTTCACTTTCGGGCCGTACACCAGTACCGGAATATGCTCACGGGTGTGGTCGGTACCGGTCCAGGTTGGGTCACAGCCGTGGTCTGCGGTCAGGATCAGAATGTCATCTTCCCCCACCAGCTCCATCAGCTCCGGCAGACGGCGGTCAAACAGCTCCAGGCCCGCAGCATAACCGGCTACATCGCGACGGTGGCCCCAGGAGGAGTCGAAGTCCACGAAGTTGGTGAAGACAATGGTCTTATCGCCTGCTTCTTTCATCTCTTTGATAGTGGCATCGAACAGCGCATCCAGACCGGTCGCTTTCACTTTTTTGGTGATACCGCAGTTGGCGTAGATATCCGCTATTTTGCCCACGGACACCACGTGACCGCCCTTCTCGTCAACCAGCTTCTGCAGCACGGTTGGCGCCGGTGGCTCAACGGCCAGGTCATGACGGTTACCGGTACGCTGGAAGTTACCCGCTTTGTCGCCGATAAACGGACGTGCGATAACGCGGCCAATGTTGTAGCCGCCTTCGGTCAGCTCTTCACGGGCGATTTCGCACAGTTCGTAGAGTTTATCCAGGCCAAACGTCTCTTCGTGGCAGGCAATCTGGAACACGGAGTCAGCAGAGGTGTAGAAAATCGGCTTGCCGGTTTTCATGTGCTCTTCGCCGAGCTGATCCAGAATCACGGTGCCGGAAGAGTGGCAGTTACCGAGGTAGCCCGGCAGGTTGGCACGCTTCACCAGCTTATCGAGCAGCTCCTGCGGGAAGCTGTTCTCGTGATCGGAGAAGTAGCCCCAGTCAAACAGCACCGGCACGCCGGCGATTTCCCAGTGACCGGACGGGGTATCTTTCCCGGAAGAGAGCTCGTGCGCCCAGGCGTAGGCGCCCACCACTTCCGCGCTGCCGTCCATACCGGCTGCGATTTTACCGGTAGAGCCTTCATGTGCTTTTACCAGCCCGAGGCGGGTCAGGTTAGGTAGAGTCAGAGGGCCTTTACGACCGTTGTCCGCTTCGCCTTTTGCACAGGCTTCCGCGATGTGACCCATGGTATCGGAACCCACGTCACCAAAACGTTCTGCATCTTCGGTTGCGCCGATGCCGAATGAGTCCAGCACCATAATAAATGCACGTTTCATAATTGTTCTCCGTACTTAGTGCTTCATAAAAATGCGATCAGATCAGTATACCGCTATTCAGTGATACGACGATAGACCGTCGGTGTGGTTTCCGGTGCTTTATCGTCAAGAGATATTGCCGCTTTCACCGCTTTCGCCGCGTCCTGCCAGCTGGCTTCGTCTTTCGCGTGGATCACCGCCAGCGGACGTTGGCCGTCGACGCTGTCGCCCAGACGGGCCATATCGGTAAAGCCGACGCTGTAATCAATGGTGTCCGATGCCTGACGACGACCGCCACCCATAGATACAACAGCCATGCCAAGCGCGCGGGTGTCCATGGCGGAGACAAAACCTTCGCCATCCGCATAAACAGCTTTGCTGAGCATCGCGGTCGGCAGGTATTTCGCGTAGTTTTCGACGAAATCGGTCGGGCCTTTCTGCGCCGCCACCATGCGGCCAAAGATCTCCGCCGCTTTGCCGTTGTCCAGCACCGCCTGAAGCTTCGCGCGGGCTTCCGCGTCGTCTTTGGCCAGCTTGCCGGAGATGAGCATCTCAACGCACAGCGCCATGGTGACATCGAACAGGCGCGGGTTACGGTATTCACCTGTGAGGAACTGCACGGCTTCGCGGACTTCAACCGCGTTACCGGCGCTGGAGGCCAGCACCTGGTTCATGTCGGTCAGCAGCGCGGTGGTGCGCACGCCCGCGCCGTTGGAGACGCCAACGATCGCTTCGGCAAGCTGAGCAGAGAGTTCATAGGTCGGCATAAACGCGCCGCTGCCCACCTTCACGTCCATCACCAGCGCGTCCAGCCCTTCCGCCAGTTTTTTGGCGAGGATAGAGGCGGTGATCAGCGGGATGGAGTCTACGGTGGCGGTAATATCACGCGTCGCGTAAAAACGCTTGTCTGCCGGAGCAAGAGAGCTGGTCTGGCCGATAATCGCCACGCCAACGTCTTTAATAATATCGCGGAAGCGATTGTCATCCGGGAAGATATCGAAGCCCGGAATGGCTTCCAGTTTGTCGAGCGTACCGCCGGTGTGGCCCAGGCCGCGCCCGGAGATCATGGGAACATAACCGCCGCAGGCTGCCACCATAGGGCCGAGCATCAGCGAAGTCACATCACCCACGCCGCCGGTGGAGTGTTTGTCCACAATCGGGCCGTTGAGGTTGAGGCTTTTCCAGTCCAGAACGGTTCCTGAATCTCGCATCGCCATGGTCAGCGACACGCGCTCAGGCATCGACATATCGTGGAAGAAAATGGTCATCGCCAGGGCAGCAATCTGCCCTTCTGAGACGGTGTTGTCACGAATGCCGTTGATGAAGAAGCGAATTTCTTCGTCGCTTAAAGCAAGACCATCACGTTTTTTACGAATAATTTCTTGTGCGAGAAACACGGTAACCCCCATGCGGAATCGGGTGAATGGCGGCGGGTACACTTACCCGCCCTGCGATCCTGTAGGCCGGATAAGCGAAGCGTCATCCGGCATTGTCTGGCAATCAGTAGCTGCTTGCGCTCTTACCGTCGCCGTGACCCAGCGCCTTCAGCAGGCTTGCCAGCAGGCTGGACGCGCCGAAGCGGTAGTGGCGGGAGTCAGCCCACTCAGCGCCAAACAGTTCGTCGGCAATCGCCAGGAACTGCTGCGCGTCTTCCGCGGTACGTACGCCGCCCGCAGGTTTGAAGCCCACGGTTTTGGATACGCCCATATCGCGGATAACTTCCATCATGATGCGCGCGCTTTCCGGGGTCGCATTGACCGGCACTTTACCGGTAGAGGTTTTGATGAAATCCGCACCGGCTTTGATGGAGATTTCTGACGCCTTACGAATCAGCGCCTCTTCTTTCAGCTCACCGGTTTCGATGATCACTTTGAGCAGCACGTTTGCCGCCGCACACGCGTCTTTACAGGCTTTCACCAGGTCAAAACCGACCTGCTCGTTGCCGGCAATCAGCGCGCGGTACGGGAACACCACGTCAACTTCGTCCGCGCCGTAGGCAATTGCCGCGCGGGTTTCCGCCAGCGCAATCTCAATGTCGTCATTGCCGTGCGGGAAGTTAGTCACGGTTGCAATGCGCACGTCCGGCGTGCCCTGCTCTTTCAGTGTTTTGCGGGCAATCGGGATAAAGCGCGGGTAGATACAGACGGCGGCGGTGTTACCCACTGGCGTTTTTGCCTGATGGCACAGGGCGATGACTTTTTCATTGGTGTCGTCATCGTTCAGGGTGGTCAGGTCCATCAGCTTCAACGCGCGCAGGCTGCTTGCAGTTAAATCGGTCATAACATTCTCCAACGGCAGTGCCGTATAAATTTTACCTTGCGGGTCTGTGAGTATTCTAACATTCACCCGCATCCACACTTCGACATTCATCACAGTTAATGAAAACTGCGTACAAATTTGCATTACTGTAATGAGATCTTCTTCAAACTTTAGCGTGCAAGTTGCTGACTAAAGCAGCGATACCCCTTGTTGGATCAAAAGCGCCGGCAGGCTGGCTTCCTACAATCCGTTCATCATCCGCAGAACATTCAAGGAAGTGAACATGCCCGACGCCCTGCAACAACGTTGCCAGCACATTGTGACAAGCCCGCTGTTAACCCCGGAGCAAAAACGTCATTTTCTGGCGCTGGAAGCGGAAAATTACCTGCCCTACCCGACGCTATCTCCGGCCGCCCGCGCCGCGCTGGACGAGGGGTTTATCTGCGACATGTACGAAGGTCATGCCCCCTACAAACCGCGTTACGTGCTGCCGGATTATGAAAAATTCCTGGCTAACGGTTCGGAATGGCTGGAGCTGGAAGGCGCGAGAGATCTTGATGACGCCCTCTCTCTCTTAACTATTCTCTATCACCATGTTCCTTCCGTCACATCAATGCCGGTCTATCTGGGGCAGCTTGATGCGCTACTGAATCCGTATGTTATAATTCTAACACAAGAAGAAATCGATAGCCGAATAAAACGTTTCTGGCGCTATCTCGACAGAACGCTGCCCGATGCGTTTATGCACGTCAACATCGGGCCCGCCGACGGCCCTGTCACCCGTGCCATTCTGCGTGCAGATGCTGAACTGAAGCAGGTTGCGCCCAATCTGACCTTTATCTACGATCCTGAGTTCACCCCAGACGATTTACTGCTTGAGGTGGCAAAAAACATTTGTGAATGCAGCAAACCGCATATTTCAAACGGTCCGGTGAATGATAAAATTTTCACAAAAGGCCGTTTTGGCGTGGTGAGCTGTTACAACTCTCTGCCGCTGGCGGGCGGTGGCAGCACCCTGGTGCGCCTTAACCTCAAGGCAATCGCCGAACACAGCACATCCATTGACGACTTCTTCACCCGCACGCTACCGCACTACTGCCAGCGGCAAATCGCCATCATCGATGCGCGCTGCGATTTTCTGTACGGGCAATCCGGCTTCTTTGAGAATAGCTTCCTGGTAAAAGAGGGGCTGATTGATGCCGATCGGTTTGTGCCGATGTTTGGCATGTACGGTCTTGCCGAAGCGGTGAACGTACTGTGTGAGAAAGCAGGCATGGCGGGGCGTTACGGGAAAGACGAGCAGGCCAACGCGCTGGGTTATCGCATCAGCGAACAGCTTGCGGCGTTTGTTGAAAATACGCCGGTGAAGCACGGCTGGAAGCATCGCGCGATGCTGCACGCCCAGTCAGGCATCAGCTCCGATTCGGGCACCACGCCGGGGGCGCGTCTGCCGTACGGTGACGAGCCGGATCCTGTCAATCATCTGCTGGCCGTAGCGCCGCACCATAAACACTATCATTCCGGGATCAGCGATATTTTAACGCTGGATGAGACGGTAAAACGCAATCCGCAGGCGGTGGTTCAGCTTTGCCTGGGGGCGTTCAGGGCCGGTATGCGTGAGTTCACCGCGAATGTGGCCGGTAACGATCTGGTACGCGTGACCGGCTATATGGTTCGCTTGTCGGATCTGGAGAAATACCGGGAAGCGGGTTCAAGAACGAACACCACGTGGCTGGGGGAAGAGGCCGCACGCAATACCCGTATTCTGGAACGTCAGCCGCGCGTGATAAGCCATGAACAGCAGATGCGCTTTAGTTAGTCAGGTCATCCCCTTCTCCTGCGTGGACGGGCCGGGCAGCCGCCTGGCGCTGTTCCTGCAGGGCTGCAACCTGCGCTGCAAAACCTGCCACAACCCGTGGACCATCGGGCGCTGCAACGACTGCGGGGACTGCGTGCCCCACTGCCCGCACGACGCGCTGACCATTCAGGCCGGACGCGTCTGGTGGCAGGAGAGTCACTGCCAGCAGTGCGACACCTGCCTGCGCCTGTGCCAGCAGCAGGCCACGCCCATGGCGCACCGCCTGAGCGTCGAGGAGATCATCGTTCAGGTCCGTAAATCCGCGCCCTTTATCGAAGGGATCACCGTGAGCGGCGGCGAAGCCACAACCCAACTGCCGTTTTTGATCGCCCTGTTTACCGCGATCAAAACCGATCCTGAGCTACATCATTTAACCTGCCTGGTAGACAGCAACGGTCTGCTAAGCGAAACCGGCTGGCAAAAACTGCTGCCAGTGCTGGATGGCGCAATGCTGGATCTCAAAGCGTGGGGGAATGAACATCACCGCTTCCTGACCGGACGCGAGAACCCGCAGATTAAGGAGAGTATTCGCTGGCTGGCAGACCGTCACCGTTTGACGGAGCTCCGCTTGCTGGTCATCCCGGAACAGTGTGATTATCTGGAACATATCAAACCGTTGATCGCGTTCATCCACGGGCTGGGGAATGTTCCGGTGCGTATTAACGCGTTTCATGCACACGGAGTTTACGGCGAGGCGGCGTCATGGCGCAGCGCCACGCAGGAGGATATTGAACCGCTGGCGCGGGCGCTGGAAAAACAGAAGATAACGGTGATTCGTCCGGCGCTTTATCTATAGCGTGATGCCAAAAACCGAACGGGTATTTTCGAGCAGCGCGCTGGCAATGACCTCTTCAGGTTCCTGACGCAGTTCGCACAGCGCGTCAAACACCCGCGCCGCCTGTTCCGGGCGATTCGGCTGCCCCTGAAAACCATTCAGCGGCATATCGGGGGCATCCGTTTCCAGTAACAGCGCAGAGAGAGGCAGCTGCGCCATTACGTCACGGGTTTTACTGGCGCGCGGATAGGAGATGGTGCCACCGACGCCAATTTTATAGCCCAGTTCAATAAAACGCTGCGCCTGCTGCAGGCTGCCGGAAAAACCATGCACTACGCCTCTTCGCGGCAGGTCGATGCGCTTCAGGTGCATCGCCAGTTTGTCATGAGTGCGTCGGGAGTGGAGGATCACCGGCAGATCGTGACGTTTTGCCAGCCGAAGCTGCGCGTCGAGGATCGTCTGCTGGCGTTCAAACTGCGGATCTTCGCGATAGAGATCGAGGCCGATCTCGCCGATGGCGACAAGTTTCTCTCCTGCACGTTGCAGCACCCGATCCAGCTCTTCAAGATGCTCATCGCGATGGCGCTCAATCACAATCGGATGCAGGCCGAGCGCGGCATAAAGCGCGGAGTATCGCGCGGAAAGATCCAGCACGCGGGTAAAATAGGCCGCTTCAACCGACGGCACAATGATGGCCTGCACGCCGGCTTCGGCAGCTTTCGCAATGCTTAGCGCTTCATTCCCCGTAAACGGCGGGAAATCAAAGTGGCAGTGGGTATCAACAAAGCGGTGCGTCACGCCAGATCCTCATTATCCAGTAAAGCGTCATTCGCCTGCGGAATGTCCAACAGCGGCATGGTCAGGGCGTCATTGGCGACAATTGCAGGTGGCGTAATAATGCGTTTATGCCGATGCAGAGGCGGTTGCTCGGCCAGCATTTTCCCGACGGTCGCCAGGAAGTAACGCCCGCACAGCCGCCCCGTTTTGTAATCCATACGCAACGCAGGCAACCGGCTGCCCAACGCCATGCTCAGCAGCGGCTTAGGCGGATAAATTTCAAAGATGCGCAGCTTGCCCGGGGGTTTTTCAATAAAGCGCTGCATCGCGCCGTAGGTGGTTTCATGCTGCTTCGCGATGTTCACCAGCGGCTGCAGGCTGCTGTCGCCCAGCCAGCGCTCCATCCGCTTAAACCACTGGGGGGTGTAATACATTTGCGACGGAACGGTACGGATCACCACGATAGTTTTCGCCCCGCGTCGCGCGGCTTCCTGCACCGGCACCGCGTCGCTGATGCCGCCGTCCAGATAGCTGATGCCATCCAGCAGCGCGCCGGTACGATAAAAACCGGGAATAGCGCTGGAGGCGCGGATGATGTCGAGCCAGTTCTCCTTCTGCGGTGAGAAATAGCCCGGCGAGTAGTCATCCCCCCGGCTGGCGCACATCCAGAATTCTTTGCCGCTATCAAACAGGCGGGCAGCGGTATCCATGGCCAGCGGCATCTGGCTGGAGGTCGACTCCAGCAGCCAGTCGAGATCGATCAGGTTGCCGCCGCGCACGAAGCGCACCGGGTTAAAAAATTCTTTCGCCGTGGTGAAGCGCATGATCACTTTTCGCGCGTAGCCGGGCTGGTTACAGACATAGGCAGAGAGATTCTGCGCCCCGGCGGACGTGCCGAAGTAGAGGTCAAACGGGTTGAACTGCGCGCGCATAAATTCATCCAGCACGCCGGCGGTGAAAATGCCGCGCTGTCCTCCCCCCTCGCAGACCAGTGCGAGTTGACCCGCACTAAACGGTTTTAACGTCAGCGGCGCAATATTGCCGAGCGTAACGGGAATTCGTTGCCCCACCTCTGCTTTCCTTTTTTGATTATTTTATCACTCCACAGTAACGCACCCGACCTGTAACGCAAATAAGAAAAAGCCAGTCGCAGTGACTGGCTTTATTTTGTTGAAGGAATATTGCGTTTGCTACGGACGTCTACGACCCGTAAACAGGCTGACCAGGAACAGAATAATACCGACGACGAAGACAATTTTAGCTGCCCATGCCGCTGTACCTGCCAGACCACCAAAGCCCAATGCGGCGGCAATTAACGCGATAACCAGAAATATAATGCCCCAACGAAACATAAGCTTCTCCTTTACCATAGTTAATGTCGGCCGCTAAACGTGAGCGCTCAGGTCACTCACCGGCGTTTTTCCAGAGTCGTTCTTATTTCGCCCGCAGGGTTAAACCTTACGGGCGAATGGTCCAGAATTACTTCGTTTTCAGATCGTTTTTAACGCTTTTAACACCATCAATGGCTTTCGCAATTGACTCGGCGCGTTCACTTTGCGCCTGTGAATCAACCGTACCGGAAAGCTGAACCACGCCATCGGTGGTTTCCACTTTCACCTTACGAGACGGCACGATGTCATCTGCTAACAGTTTAGCTTTGATTTCGCTGGTAGTAGCGGCATCACCGGCATAACCTTTCACCGAGGCGTTTTTACCGTCGCGAACGTGCAGTTTATCGCTCACGGATGCGACACCTTCGACACCCTTCGCCACCTTCACAGCCTGTTCGGCCTGGGCCTGGCTTTCAACAAAGCCACTCAGGGTAACGACCTTTTTGTCGGTCTTAACGGAAATATCGGTGCTCTTGATGGCTTCATCATCCACCAGTGCGGCTTTCACTTTTGCTGTGATAGAGCTGTCGTCCATGAAATTACCGACTTTATTCATAGAGCTATCGATTTTTTGCCCTGCGGTGTCGGCCGTGGACTGTGCTTTATCCATGGTGCTGCTTTCCGCCAGGGCGGAACCGCTAACCAGAACGCTACCCAGTGTTACAGCCAGCAGAGTTTTAGAAATCTTCAGTCTTGTCATATTCATCGATGTATTCCTGTGTTTTACCCGTTATTCGGGCTAAATACTTCCTTAGTAGTTTTATATATCGCGAATAAACACACGGGTGAAATGGAGAACCAATCGACATGCATTGAACAGTTAATTCATCCATGCCCGGTGCTAAACACTGAGTTAAATATAGATCACTCTCACAATGCCGCTTTCAGAATTGCGTAAAAAACGCGCGAATAGCGTGAATTTGCGGTGAATTAAGAACATTCCGCAAGGGACTAATAAGACAGGAATAAAAGAAGAGCACGGCGATTGCCGTGCTCCGGGAGGGGATTAGTGTTCGCGCGTTTTGCGGAACTGAACGTCTGGATAACGTTCCTGCGTCAGGTTCAGGTTGACCATCGTTGGCGCGATATAGGTCAGGTTGTCGCCGCCATCGAGCGCCAGCTGAATTTCGTTCTTACGCTTAAATTCTTCGAATTTCTTCACGTCAGAACACTCAACCCAGCGCGCTGTCGCCACGTTGACCGATTCGTAAATCGCTTCCACGTTGTACTCGCTCTTCAGGCGCGCAACCACCACGTCGAACTGCAGCACACCGACCGCGCCGACAATCAGATCGTTGTTGGCGATTGGACGGAACACCTGGACGGCACCCTCTTCAGAGAGCTGAACAAGGCCTTTCAGCAGCTGTTTCTGCTTCAGCGGATCGCGCAGACGAATGCGACGGAACAGCTCCGGTGCGAAGTTCGGAATACCCGTGAACTTCATCATCTCGCCCTGGGTGAAGGTATCGCCGATCTGGATCGTACCGTGGTTGTGCAGACCGATGATGTCGCCCGGATATGCCTCTTCAACGTGCGAACGGTCGCCCGCCATAAAGGTCAGCGCGTCGGAAATCACGACATCTTTACCGATGCGCACCTGGCGCAGCTTCATGCCCTTCTCATACTTACCGGACACCACGCGCATGAAGGCCACGCGGTCGCGGTGTTTCGGGTCCATGTTGGCCTGAATTTTAAAGACGAAGCCGGTGAACTTCTCTTCTTTCGCTTCCACTTCGCGGGTGTCGGTTTTACGCGGCATCGGCTGAGGTGCCCACTCCACCAGACCGTCAAGCATGTGGTCAACGCCGAAGTTACCCAGCGCGGTACCGAAGAAGACCGGGGTAATTTCGCCGCTCAGGAACAGTTCTTTGTCGAACTCGTGAGACGCACCCTTCACCAGCTCCAGCTCGTCGCGCAACTGCGCGGCCAGCTCTTCGCCAACGGCGGCATCGAGATCCGGGTTGTCCAGACCTTTCACAATGCGCACTTCCTGAATGGTGTGGCCTTTACCGGTCTGATACAGGTAAGTTTCGTCTTTATAGAGGTGATAAACCCCTTTGAACAGCTTACCGCAGCCAATTGGCCAGGTGATTGGCGCACAGGCGATCTTCAGCTCGTTTTCCACTTCATCCATCAGCTCCATCGGGTCACGGATGTCACGGTCGAGTTTGTTCATAAAGGTGAGGATCGGCGTATCGCGCAGACGGGTAACTTCCATCAGCTTGCGGGTACGATCTTCTACACCCTTCGCGGCGTCGATCACCATCAGACAGCAGTCCACCGCCGTCAGGGTACGGTAGGTATCTTCGGAGAAGTCTTCGTGCCCCGGGGTGTCCAGCAGGTTCACCAGGCAGTCGTGATACGGGAACTGCATCACGGAGGTGGTAATCGAAATACCACGCTGCTTTTCCATCTCCATCCAGTCAGATTTTGCATGCTGGCTGGAGCCACGGCCTTTAACGGTACCCGCAGTCTGGATCGCCTGTCCGAACAGCAACACCTTCTCGGTGATGGTCGTTTTACCGGCATCCGGGTGCGAGATAATGGCAAAAGTACGGCGCTTGGCCACCTCTTGCAGATAAGGAGACAACGTCATAATTAAATCTTCTTTTATAAGCGCGGCAGCACGCCACGCATCATGGAATACAAAATTGCGGCTATTTTACCCATCAACGGGGGGCAGGCAATCATTGTTTACACAGGAGTTGCTCCAGTTCGGTCAATGACGTGACGGTCCAGGTTGGCTCGATGCCTTCAGGCTTCACGCGGCCATGCGCATTCAGCCAGACGGTCGACAAACCTGACTTCATACCGCCAAGAATATCAGACTCTGCGGTATCACCCACCATCAGCACGCGATCGCGGTCGGGATTACCGGCCTGCGCCAGCGCATAATCGAAAATTCGCGGATCCGGTTTCGGCACGCCGACCTCTTCCGAGATCACCAGTGCGTCAAAATGATCGCGCAGGCCGGTGCGCTCAAGGCGGATTTGCTGCAGCGCGGTAAAACCGTTGGTGATGATCCCCAGTTTCACCTTGCCTTTCAACGCATTCAGCAGGGAAACCGCGCCCGGCAGGGGCGCACAGATATCGGCCATGGCGTTAAGGAAAGCCTCGTTCAGCGTGCCCGGACTAACCTTTAAGCGCTCCGCCCAGACGTCAAATCGCTGGTGCTGAAGTTGTAACGCAGTGATGGCACCGTTCTGGTAATCCACCCACAGCGGCTTGTTGACCGCCTGATAGTCCTGAAAATCTTCGGCGGTGAAGGTCACGCTATAGTCGAGAAACATCCGCTGTAGGCCGCCGAACGAGTCAAACGTAAACAGCGTTTCGTCGGCATCAAAGAAAATCCAGTCCCATTTCATCGTTACAACCTTATATTCGTTATCCAATTGGCAGAGCCATGATAATGGCGTCTTCACGTCCCTCTGCGGTGGGGTAGTAGTTACGTCGGACTGTCGCCTCGTTAAAGCCTAAGCTTTCATAGAGCGCGATGGCGGCGACATTCGACGCGCGCACCTCCAGCCACAGGGTGAAAACGTCGCGGGTTTCGAGCTCACGAATGAGATGCTCAAGCAGTTCTCTGCCCAGCCCACGGCGCTGAAACGCCGGGTCGACGGCGATGTTAAACAGCGTCGCCTCGTCAAGAACCACCTGCGTGATGGCAAACGCGGCCAGGGTGCCGTCAACGTCCAGACGGTAGTTCAGATAGCGCTCGCCCTGATTGCTGGCAAACGTTTTTTCGCTCCACGGAAAGGCGTGGGCGCGTGTTTCAATCGCGAACGCTGCGGTCAGGTCAGGCGTCGTGAGGGAAGAAATCGTGTTCATATTCGCAGATTTGTTGCCATAGCGCGCTGCGCGCCTTTGGATTGGCTTTCAGCTCGTCCAGCGCTGGTGAGCTGATTTGGCTCCCCTGAAGAGAGATGTCGTTTGTCTCTCCGATGCGCCAGCTGTTACAGCGGCTATCAGGAGGAAGCATGGCAACCCGTTCCGGCGTCAGCTGTAAGACCTGGTCGGGCGTCAGCTTCAGGCTGCGAAGGACATCACCGATCAGGGGCTCATTCAGGGCAGGCAGTTCTTCCGCCACCATCACCAGCCGAACGTGCGCGGGGATGGAGATGGCGATTTCGCCCTGCAACGCCGTCGGGCGACGCAAAGCCCACTGGGTGATGCCCAGCTGCTGCAACTGCCAGTCTCGTCGGGATGTCATAGGGATAACTCCTGTCTCTCAGGCGCGCAAATATAGCAAATGTGTCGAAAGTGCGCCATCTACCTACTATAATCCCCGCCTGAGTTTATTGAGGAACAATTCATGTCTGCATTTACCCCGGCAAGTGAAATCTTGCTGCGTCACAGTGATGATTTCGAAGAAAGCCGTATTCTGTTTGCCGGAGATATGCAGGATGACCTGCCCGCGCGTTTTGACTGTGCTGAAAGCCGTGCCCACACCCAATACTACCACCACTGGCAGGTGCTGAGCCGCCAGATGGGCGAGCGCGCACGCTTCAGCCTGGTGGCGGAGCAGAGCGATATTGCCGACTGCGATACGCTGATCTACTACTGGCCGAAGAACAAGCCGGAAGCCCAGTTCCAGCTGATGAACCTGCTCTCCCTGCTGCCGGTTGGCTGCGATATTTTCGTGGTCGGTGAAAACCGCAGCGGTGTCCGTAGCGCCGAGCAGATGCTGGAAGCCTACGCGCCGCTGACCAAAGTCGACAGCGCGCGCCGCTGCGGTCTGTATCATGGCCGTCTGGAAAAACAGACAACGTTTGATGCGCAGGCATACTGGGACGAGTACCAGCTTGACGGCCTGACCATCAAAACCCTGCCGGGTGTCTTCAGCCGTGACGCGCTGGATACGGGCAGCAAGCTGCTGCTCTCCACCCTGACACCGCACACCAAAGGCAAAGTGCTGGACGTGGGCTGCGGCGCGGGCGTGCTTTCAACGGTGCTTGCCAGCCATTCACCAAAAGTGCGTTTAACGCTGTGTGACGTGAGCGCCCCGGCGGTTGAAGCAAGCCGCGCAACGCTTGCGGCCAACGGCATTGAAGGAGACGTGATTGCCAGCAACGTCTTCTCTGACGTCACCGGCCGCTTTGACATGATCATCTCTAACCCGCCGTTCCACGACGGGATGGAAACCAGCCTCGAAGCTGCGCAAACCCTGATCCGTGGCGCGACTCGTCACCTCAACAGCGGCGGCGAGCTGCGCATCGTGGCGAACGCCTTCCTGGCGTACCCGAAAGTGCTGGACGAAACCTTCGGCTTCCACGAAGTGATCGCCCAGACGGGCCGCTTTAAGGTCTACCGCACCGTGATGACGCTTCAGGCAAAGAAATAATTCGCCATACAATGCAGGCCGGATAAGCGCCAGCGCCATCCGGCAAGCAGGCGTCGCAATTCCGTCCATTTTTGCAGCAATCAATAAAAGGTGCGCACTTTTCTGTTGACGTAAAGCTGAAAACATCTAGAATGCGCCTCCGTGGTTACGATACTTTTACAGTATCGATGGTATGCGAAGGTGGCGGAATTGGTAGACGCGCTAGCTTCAGGTGTTAGTGTCCTTACGGATGTGGGGGTTCGAGTCCCCCCCCTCGCACCATAAATCACGTTGATATTGCTCGCACTGGGCGAAGGTGGCGGAATTGGTAGACGCGCTAGCTTCAGGTGTTAGTGTCCTTACGGATGTGGGGGTTCGAGTCCCCCCCCTCGCACCAACGAGGCGATATCAAAAATAGTAAGATGACTGTGCGAAGGTGGCGGAATTGGTAGACGCGCTAGCTTCAGGTGTTAGTGTCCTTACGGATGTGGGGGTTCGAGTCCCCCCCCTCGCACCAATTATCTTATCTCCCTTCTGTAATACCTCTTATTTTCCCTGTTATTTCAAACTCATCATTATCACCAGAATTGCGCTGACTAATGCGACGCATGATGGCAGTAACACATAATGGCGTAGGTGCTTGTGCCAGATCATGCCTGACGTCATCAGCAGCCCTGACACAATGATGGCCTTCCAGCTTTCGATGGAGAGATCGGCAAACATCAAACCGCCAAGGATTACGCCCGGCAGCAATACTCCCCATGCACTTCCCAGCGCCCTGTTCAACATACATCGCCCTTTCATAACGATAATGATAAACAATATCATATGATAAAAATTATCATTTGTCAGTGCAGTGAAGCAAAAAAAATCGCCCTTTCCCCTTATGTAGAATGACAGAAATTTCCTAAGGTGATAAATTGCTCACCTGTTAACTACACATAAAGTTTTTCTTATAACTACGCTTTGAGTTTTTTGCATAATTAAGTGCGAAACCACACCTATTCATCTGTTTTAATTAAGTTTTAATAAAAACGCACGACTATGACATCACAATCCTGGCGGTCTTTGGTTCAAAAAAAATATCAATTATCGTTACGTTTATTTTTATTTCTGAACGCAACGTCAGCCGTGTTCTCGGTAACAAACCCGCTCTATTCTGTACGCGTGTTTTCTGCCCCTCTGATTGCTATTTTCGCGATCAGTACTGGCCTGTTCGTCTGGCACTGGAAAAAGCGCGCGCGGAAGATAAATATTCCTGCCGTTTCAGCAATCTTTGGTATTTTGTGGGCCTGGCAAATAGATTCGAAATTTTCGCTAATTACCCATGACCAGGCGATGTATTTGATAATAGCTTTACTCACGGTGCTTTTTATCGGAACGCTGGCCTTCGCCAGTAATATCAAAGCATTTACGCTGCACTCGCTCCCCGCCTTTATTGTCTGCCTGTGGTTAAGTGACCAGGATATATGGCTAAGAATGTCCTATTCTTTCGCACTTCCTGTGGTGGCTATTGCTATTCATAACATTTTGCAACGGCGCAACGATCGCTTCGCCCAGGAGCTGCTCTCTCGCCTGCTGGAAGAACGGGAAACTCTGACCGATCTGAGTATGATGGACCCGCTAACCGGGCTCTATAATCGTCGCGGCCTGCAGAGCCGTCTGGAGAACCTGCCGGCGGTAGAAAACGGCGAACATTTTGTTCTTTTGATGGATATCGACCACTTCAAAGCCTATAACGACCATTATGGCCATATGATGGGTGACCAGGCGCTGAAGCGCGTCTCTGCGGCAATTCGTGATGCCGTCCGTTCGCGCGATATTGTGGCGCGTTTCGGTGGGGAAGAGTTCATGGTGCTGCTGACGAATATTTCACTTGGACACGCCCGCCATACGGCAGAGCGGATCCGTCAGAAAGTCTATGATTTGAAAATCCCCCATCTGTTCAACGAAAGCGTCGCCACCAATGTCACCATCAGCATCGGTATTGCCATTTTCGAAAACGAGGATGTGGAAAGCGCTCTGGAGAGAGCGGACAGAGCCCTCTATGAAGCAAAGCATTTAGGTCGCAATAACATTCTGCTGAGTGAAGAACTACAAACCGCTTAAGCGCGTCTTCGGTTAATCAGGACAAAAGTCTTGCCATTGGTATGAGCAATAGTTAGGATTGGCAATCATTATCATTTAGATTTCTATCTCAACTATGGCTACGCATACCGCACACATCGTTGAACCACTCCTCTGGCGAGCGCCCCTCACCAGCGGGAATGCGTCGCTTGCGGATGCCATACGGGACAAGATTGCTAAGACGCGCGCCCACCTGCTGGACTTTATCAGGCTTGATGAAGCGCCCCCGCACCACGCCATGACGCTCGCTGAGTGGCAGCAGCCCTCTACGCTGCAGTCGCTGCTTGCAACCTATTCCGACCATATCTATCGCAATCAGCCGACCCTAACGCGGGAAAATAAACCTCTGCTTTCCCTGTGGGCACAGTGGTATATCGGGCTGATGGTTCCCCCACTCATGCTGGCGGTATTAACCCAAAAGAGCATGCTGGCGCTCTCCCCGGATCATTTTCACGTCGAGTTCCACGAAACTGGCCGAGCAGCCTGCTTCTGGATTGATCTGCACGAAGATCGCGGCGCAGAGCAGTTCTCTGCTCAGGAACGTCTGGAACAGCTTGTCATCCAGGCCCTGATCCCAGTGGTAGAGGCGCTTGAAGCAACGGGCGAGATCAACGGGAAGCTTATCTGGAGTAATACCGGGTATTTAATTCACTGGTATTTAACAGAAATGAAGCCGCTGCTTGGCGATGAGAAAGTGGAGGCCCTGCGCCAGTCCTGCTTCTTTGCCAAACAGCTTTCCGATGGTCGCGATAATCCGTTATTCCGTACCGTTGTGCTCCGTGACGGGCTTCTGGTACGCCGTACCTGCTGCCAGCGCTATCGCCTGCCGGACGTTAAGCAGTGCGGGGATTGCACGCTGAAGTAGTGCAGTGAATTGCCCGGTGACGCTTCGCTTACCGGGCCTACAAAAACCTCGACTCGTAGGCCGGGTAAGGCGCAGCCACCACCCGGCACAAGGTCTTTAAGCCACCTGCTGATTGTCCTCTTCCCCATTACGCTGTGCTTCTTCCGCTTCCTGCTCCAGCAGCTGCTTCTCGTACACTTTGAAGAACGGGTAGTAGATGATTGCCGACACGCAGGCCAGAACCACAACCAGGATAGCCGCGCGGAAATCCCAGCCCAGGGCCCATGCTGCGCCTATCGGCGCCGGTGCCGTCCAGGGAACCACTGAAATAACACGACCAATCAGATCAAACGTCATCGCCGCCCAGGCCAGCACGGCGTTAACCATCGGGGCTAGCAGGAACGGAATAAAGAACACCGGGTTCATTACGATCGGCGTACCGAAGATAACGGGTTCGTTGATGTTGAAGAAGCTGGGCACCACGCTCAATCGGCCAATAGAGCGTAAATGCGCTGAACGGCTGCGCAGATAGCAAATCACCAGACCCATCGTCGCACCCGACCCGCCAATCACGATGAAGAACGTCCAGAAGGCTTCCATAAAAATATGTGGCAGAGGATGGCCGGCAGCCAGCGCGGTCTGGTTCGCTCCGAGGTTAGTCAGCCAGAACATCTGCAGCATCCCGGAGACAATAGCCGCTCCGTGGATCCCGGCGAACCACAGCAGATGACCAATCAACACCGCCAGCAGGATCGCGGGCAGCGAATCCGCCGCGGAAACCAGAGGCTTGAAGATGGACATAATTGCCTGCGGGATCAGCATGTCAAACTGAGACTGAATCACCAGGCTCAGCGGATAAAGCGTTAACACCACCACCAGCACCGGAATCAGCAGGTCAAAGGAGTTTTTGATCATCGGCGGCACCTGGTCCGGCAGGCGAATACCGATGTTATGCGCCTTCAGGAAACGCATCATTTCAACGCAGTAAATTGCCACCAGAATGGCGGTAAAAATACCCGTTCCACCCAGGCTGTCGACGGGAAGCGTGCCTTTGGTTTTCGGGGCGGCAACCAGCAGAAACGCCATCAGCGACAGCATGGCGCACATGAACGGATCCAGCTGGTGCGTTTTGACATAATGTTTGCCAAGGTTATAGGCGATGGCCGCGCAGATATAAATGGACATAATGCCCATCGTCATATCAAACGGCGTCAGGATCTGGCCTTCAAACTGCTTCGCCATATCCAGCCAGGCGCGTGCGAAACCCCAGGTGGTATCAGGCGAAAACGGTGGGTAAGCAAACACTAATAAAAATGAACCCACAATCATGAACGGCATCGCGGAGATGAACCCATCACGGATAGCCATGACATGACGCTGGGACGAGATCCGCCCGGCGATCGGGCTCACGTAATTTTCAACGAAACGGAATATCAGATTAAACGCAGCATGGTTGGCAGACATGGTTGATCTCCTGTCAGACGTTTATTACAGGCGCGCTCGCGCCGCACGTTGTTCCATAAATCAGCTTCACAACCTTGCTGGCTTGCGTACCAGCGGTACTGCTCAGACGAAATGGTTTCATAATTGGCTCTTATTATTGGATACAGGGGACGTTACATACTCAGTATTAATCTACGCATCACGCTCTGCAACCGGTTACTGTAACCGGTTTCTGTGATTGTGAAGAGGATCCAGAAATCAGCCATCCTGGATATTTGTTACTTAAGAGATATTTACAGAGCATAAATTCTTATGACAGATTACGCAGGATATTTGTCAGGAGGAAACAATGAGTTTGCAGTCCGTACAGCAGTTTTTTGCCGACAACGCGCCGGAAATAGAGGTAATAGAACTTAGCCAGAGTACGGCTACCGTTGCGCTGGCTGCTGCCGCCCACCGTGTAGAGCCGGGACAAATCGCCAAAACCCTATCGTTGAAGGTTAAAAATGAGGTGATTCTGGTGGTGGCGAAGGGTGATGCGCGTCTGGATAACAAAAAACTGAAAGACACGTTTGGCGCGAAAGCACGCATGCTCAGCAGTGATGAAGTGGTTACCGTGACGGGTCATCCCGTTGGTGGCGTCTGCCCGTTTGGGCTTGAAAACCCACTTGCGGTTTACTGCGATATCTCTTTAAAACAATACGCTGAAGTGCTCCCCGCCGCTGGCGCTATCCATAGTGCCGTACGTATTTCTCCGGACAGAATGGCAGAGCTGACTTCAGCAAAGTGGGTTGATGTGTGCATCTGAATGACGCGCCAGGGCATATCTGGCGCGCAAAAGGTACAGGTTACAAAAATGTCGGTTTGCTTAGCCCCACAGTTCGCGGTTCTCTAACCGGAAGATGGGTAAGAATATCCGCTGCATCAAGCAATCCTACGTCAGAATTCACCCCTAGCTTCACCATCGCATTAAACTTATGCGCGCGAATAGTCTTGATATTGCGTTCAAGCTGCGCCGCGATTTCGGGAATGGAATATCCGCATGACATATAACGTAAAATTGCTCTTTCCGTTGGGCTTAACATCCGGTTCTGACTGCAGTACCAGTGGTTAAGCATATTGTCATTAATGCGCAGCGTTTCGCTCAACAATACCACTAACTCCTTCAGCAGGTGTTCAAGGGTCACCGATTTACTGACCACACCGTGAAGACGTGAAGGCGAAAGATGGCTAATCAATCTCGCCTCCATCTCATCCGAGACCAGGATAATGCGCTGAATATGGCTATGCGTAAACGCGAGATCCCGCAGATGCGCCAGGCAGTTACGTCGTTCTTCTCGCGCATCGGAAAGCGAATAGATCAGCGAGAAAAAATTCACGTGTTGCAGTGCTTTCTTAAAGCCATCAAAATCATTAAACAGGTGCAGTTGATATTGGCTGAGTTCAGGCTGCGTAAAAAGATGCTGCAGCCCGACCGCACTCATCGAGCAATTTTCGATGATGGCGATATGTCTTGTTGAATCGGTTTTTTCCATTCCTCGAACTCTCCATAGGCTGACATTAAACTCAGCTCTCTCATTCCCTGTGTACTGTTGATCCAGGCGTACATATCGGCATTACTCCGCAATGACAGCCTTCGCATCGCACTGTTTTTCTGCGCACTGATCGTTTTATTGCTCTTTTTAAGCAACGTAGCGATTTGGTTAATCCCCCACCCTTTGCCTAACAGGCGAAGCACCTTACGTTCTGAGTGCGTGAGCGCAATAAAGTGTTCGTCGTCATCCTCACTTTCCTCAGGTTCTGGGGTTAATAACGTCTGGCTTATCCGTTCTGCGCGTTCACTCCCTGCCCGGATAGCGTTAACGACACCTTCGATAGGTTCCATATCAGAAAGCAGCGTGCTTTCCGGCCGCATAAGCAGCTCAACGGCAATAGGGTAAAACGGCCGGGAGACCAAAAAGATCCAGTGGATTTCCCGGTACTGGTTCAGTAAGCGGTAATACTCTTCGAGCGTACCCCGTGGGTTCCTGTATTCGCCTGAAACGTCGGCGATAATCACATCTGCGCGGCGCAACTGAAGCAGGGTTAACTCCTGCAGTGAGCGGCAGTAGGTCAATTCAAAATCGGGGAAATGACGTGCCATCACGTCCCCTAACCCATTCTGCATGACGGGTATCCGGCTAATGACAACGCCATGCTTACCAAGCAACGACAACATAGACCCTCCGTGTCCATTTTCCTTCGGTGCGTCATGTAAAACGCACCAGGGTATAAATATTTTCTTCCCTGAGTATAAAAAGATTAATACAAGCAGAAGATGAGATATGTTCTTAGTTTAGGAAATGCCTAAAACAGCGCTAATATCTCACAAAGCGCAAATCAATTTAATTGTGCAGACATTAAAATAACAACAAAATAAAATTAGAATTTCTAAATACAAATATTTTATTATTTCAAATTAATAATTCATCGTATTAATAAATTAATCCTGTAAGTCGTCGTGACGAGGGGGGTAACTGTTTGCATAAACCTTGATCTGACCCACAGCAAGAGCCACTGCACTTTGTGCTAAAAGTAGGCATTACGGGCCAACCGGCAACTATTCACCTTATCTTCGGGATAATACATGCAGGCAGATCGGTCAACGCAGCGTGCTATCACGCGGCTCTGTATTCAGTGCGGTCTTTTTCTGCTCCAGCACGGTGCGGAAAGCGCGCTGGTCGAGGAGCTTTCAACCCGGCTGGGGCTGGCGCTGGGGATGGACAGCGTTGAGAGCGCTATCTCGTCCAACGCCATTGTGCTGACCACCATTAAAGACGGGCAGTGTCTTACGTCCACCCGTAAAAATCACGACCGCGGCATTAATATGCACGTTGTAACCGAGGTCCAGCACATCGTCATCCTGGCTGAGCATAAGCTTCTCGATCTCAAGGAGATTGAAAAACGTTTTAACCAAATCAAGCCATTACGTTATCCACGCTGGCTGGTCGTGCTCATGGTGGGGCTGTCATGCGCCTGTTTTTGTAAGCTCAATAAAGGCGGCTGGGACGGCGCGATCGTCACCTTTTTCGCCAGCAGCATCGCCATGTACGTGCGCCAGCTGCTGACGCACCGGCAGTTGCACCCGCAAATTAACTTCTGCATTACCGCGTTTGTTGCCACTACGGTGTCTGGCCTGCTGCTGCGCCTGCCGCAGTTTGCCGCTACCCCGACGATTGCGATGGCCGCCAGCGTGCTTCTGCTGGTGCCGGGCTTCCCGCTGATTAACGCCGTTGCCGACATGTTTAAAGGGCACATCAATACCGGGCTGGCACGCTGGGCTATCGCCAGCCTGCTGACGCTGGCGACCTGCATCGGCGTGGTGATGGCGATGACGCTGTGGGGGTTACGAGGATGGGCGTGATAGATTTTCTGCTGGCGCTGGCACAGGACATGGCCCTGGCGGCCATTCCTGCCGTCGGCTTTGCGATGGTATTTAACGTTCCGCAACGCGCTCTGCCGTGGTGTGCGCTGCTGGGCGCAATTGGCCACGGCTCGCGAATGGTGATGATGACGGCGGGCTTTAACATCGAATGGTCGACGTTTATCGCCTCTATGCTGGTCGGCAGCATCGGTATTCAGTGGTCGCGCTGGTATCTGGCGCATCCGAAAGTGTTCACCGTCGCCGCCGTTATCCCGATGTTCCCCGGCATATCTGCCTATACGGCGATGATTTCCGCGGTGAAAATCAGCCATTTTGGCTACACCGAGCCGCAGATGATCCTTCTCCTTAGCAACTTTCTTAAGGCGTCCTCCATCGTCGGTGCGCTCTCTATCGGGCTGTCGATACCCGGGCTATGGCTCTACCGCAAACGCCCGCGCGTTTGATATTTGTGTTATTTCGCTGCCGTGGAGATAATCTTTCTGGTCCGTTTGGTAAAAATAAGGAAAGGATGTGGCTAACTCTGGCAGCGAACACCCCGATCACAGTGAAGAATCGAGCCTGAAAGAGAAAATTTTTCAGAGCGCTATCGCGCTGTTTGCCGAATTTGGACTGAACGGCGCCCGCATGGAGCAGATCGCGGAGAAAGCAGGTACTACCAAACGCATGGTCGTTTACCATTTTAAAAACAAAGAAAATCTCTACCTGCTCGTCCTGGAGTACGTTTACACCCAAATTCGCGCCAGTGAAAAGGCGCTTAGCCTGGCGGATATGCCTCCCGTCGAAGCGCTGGTCCATCTGGTTGAAGCCACCTTTGACTATCATGCCGACCACCCGGATTACATCCGTATTATCTGCATGGAAAACATGCAGCGCGGCCGTTTTATGCAGCAGTCAAACTATCTGCGGCAGGTCAACCGCAGCGCGCTCGACCTGCTGGAAGGCATCCTGCGCCGGGGCAAAGAAAAACAGCTTTTCAGCCAGACGGTTGACGCCCGCGACCTTCATCGTCTGATCAGTAGCTTCAGCTTTCACTACGTTGCCAACAGCTACACCTTCACCCTGCTGTTTGAAGAGGGTGCAGACGAGCAGGCCCAGCGCCAGCACTACCGTAAAATGGCCGTTCAGGTGGCGCTGCGTTATACCTGCCCCTAAAATTGCTTGCAATTAAATCGCGCACAATCTATATTCATTTCATGAACGCAAAAACGAACGACACGACCGCTGCGCTCCTGCTGGATAACCAGCTCTGTTTTGCCCTCTATTCGGCAAATCTGGCGCTTAATAAGCTGTACCGGCAACTGCTGGCGCCGCTAAACCTGACTTACCCGCAATATCTGGTGATGCTGGTGCTGTGGGAGCAGGATGACGTGACGGTGTCGGACATCGGTGAACGGCTGTTCCTTGACTCCGCAACGCTGACGCCGCTTCTGAAGCGTCTGGAAAGCGCAGGGCTAATCAACCGCCACCGCTCGCGTAAAGATGAACGTCAGGTCGCCGTCACGCTGACTAAAGCCGGACGTGAACTTCAGCAGCAGGCACTGGGTATCCCACACGCGGTGGGGTGCGCCGCACAGTGTGATACCGACACCATGCTGGCGCTCAAGCAGCAGTTGGAACTTTTGCGACAACAGATTCAACGCGCGTAAGGCTATACTTTACGCGTTATTATTTACCCATATATATCGCACGCTATTTAATAGCACACATTAAAGCAAGATGAGGAACCTGCCATGTCTTTAGAAAAAGTTGTTTATACCGCCAAAGCAAAAGCAACCGGGGGCCGTGACGGCCGCGCGACCTCTTCCGATGGAGTTCTGGACGTTAAACTGGGCGTGCCCAAAGAGATGGGCGGTATGGGTGGAGAAGTCACGAACCCTGAGCAGCTGTTTGCTGCGGGTTACTCTGCCTGCTTCCTGGGCGCGATGAAGTTTGTGGCGGCTCGCGACAAATTTACCCTGCCAAAAGAAGCGTTTATTGAAGGCGAAGTGGGTATCGGCCCGCTGCCGACCGGTTTTGGTATCGAAGCAAAACTGAATATCCACGTTGAAGGTATGGATCCTGCGGAAGCCAAAAAGCTGGTCGATGCGGCGCATATCGTTTGCCCGTACTCTAACGCGACCCGCGGCAACATCGACGTGACCCTGAATATCATCGCGTGATAACTGCCTGATGGCGCTGCGCTTTTCAGGCCTACGACTGTAGCCCCGGTAAGCGCAGCGCCACCGGGGAAATCCCCTCCATCCCCTCCCCTCTCTGTGCTACCATAAGCCCATATCACGCCCGTAGTAATCAGTTGAGTAAGCGTTATGTCCTCCAGAATCCTGACCACCAGCATTGCTGGCATTGATGCCTTTATGCGCGACCCACGCGGTGTGTTGACCCACGCCGAAGGCGGCACGGTTGCGGTTTTTGCCGACAACGCGCCGGCGTTTTACGCAATCACGCCGGAACGTCTGGCGCAGCTTCTGGAGATCGAAGCGCAGATGTCACGTCCGGCAAGCGACGTCACGCTGGATAACCAGTTTTTTGAAGAACCGGTTAATACCCCGCTAACCGTTCCGATGGGCAAATTTGTCCTGTACGCGGGCTGGCAGCCTGACGCAGATTTTCAGCGGCAAGCAGCATTGTGGGGCATTGCGTTAACCCAGCCAGCCACCGCGGAAGAACTCGCCGCGTTTATCGCCTGGTGGCAGGCGGAAGGCAAAGTGTTCACCCACATTCAGTGGCAGCAAAAGCTCGCGCGTCATCTTCAAATTACCCGCGCCAGTAACAATGGCCAGCCTAAGCGCGATATCAACACGTTTTCAGAACCGGATAAACAGATCCCGAGTGGATTCCGAGGTGCGAAATGAAGAACGTCGGCGACCTGATGAAACGTCTGCAAAAAATGATGCCAGCCAACGTGAAGCCCGCCTTCACCACGGGTGAAGAGCTGCTGGCGTGGCAAAAGGAGCAAGGTAAAATTCGTGCCGCCGCGCTCGCCCGCGAAAACCGGGCGATGAAAATGCAGCGCACCTTTAACCGCTCCGGTATTCGTCCCCTGCATCAGAACTGCTCGTTTGATAACTATAAAATTGAGACCAGCGGGCAGATGAACGCGCTCGCCGCCGCGCGTCAGTACGTGGATGAATTTGACGGCAATATCGCCAGCTTCATTTTTAGCGGCAAGCCGGGCACAGGTAAAAACCACCTCGCGGCCGCCATCTGCAACGAACTGCTTCTGCGCGGTAAATCGGTCCTCATCATCACCGTGGCCGATATCATGTCCGCCATGAAAGACACCTTCAGCAACCGTGAAACCAGCGAAGAGCAGCTTCTTAACGATCTGAGCAATGTCGATCTACTGGTCATCGACGAGATTGGCGTTCAGACCGAATCCCGTTATGAAAAGGTCATTATTAACCAGATAGTCGATCGCCGCTCTTCGTCCAAACGTCCCACCGGGATGCTGACGAACCACAACATTGACGAGATGACCCGCTTACTGGGTGAACGCGTCATGGACCGCATGAAGCTGGGCAACAGTCTGTATGTCATTTTCGACTGGGACAGTTACCGCAGCCGCGTCACCGGCAAAGAGTATTAAGACAGTTCCAGGAATCGCCAGCAGGGCGCAGGTATATACTGGAACCCCTTCCGGCCCAAAACGGACCTTTTTGAGAAAGCCATTATGAAAAAACAGATTCTTATCAGCACCTTTTTAGGCGCGATGCTGATTACCGGCGCAGCACAAGCGGCTTCGTGGCAGGAGTCCCTGTCAAGCGCAGCGAATGAGCTGACCAAAGAGAGCAGCAGCGCCCAGGGCGGGCTCTCGGCCTCTTCTCTCTCCAGCCTGCTGAGCAACAGTTCCCAGAGCCTGAGCGCGGGCACGATGAACAACGCGGCGGGGATTCTGGAATATTGCGCTAAGCAAAAGCTGGCCTCGGTGACCGACGCGCAAAACGTGAAAAACCAGGTGCTGGGTAAACTGGGTCTCGACACGCAGGAGCAAAAAGCGGATACCAGCTATATGGACGGCATTCAGGGCCTGCTTAACGCGCAAAACGGCCAACAGCTTAACCTGAGCACCCTCGGCAACTCCGCCCTGGCAAAACAGGTGAAAACCAAAGCCTGCGATCTGGTGCTGAAACAAGGCGTTAATTTCATCTCCTGATCCGCCCCATTTTCTGCCACAACACGCCGCGTTTAATGCGATAGGCTTGCATCGCGGCGTTAAACGAGCGTTTTTCCTACCTGCCACCGTCTCAGCGTCCGTTTGTCAGGATGCGACCATCCTCATAAAAACGATTTTATAAACCAAATCCTAACAACAGCACACTTTCGTGACACTAAAATTGCAGCTAAACGACATCGCCATTACATTGTCTTACCAAAAATAAACAGTTAGCCAGCGAAGCACCTGGCGTCATGAGGATATGCTGTTGTCAGAATTCATCTCTCTTATCCTTTTTCTGGCTTCCGTCGGCGTTTATGCCTGGAAAGCCGGCCGTAACACCTGGTGGTTTATCGCCACGCTGGTGGTGCTCGGCATTTTTATCGTTTTAAACATTACCTTATACGCCAGCGATTACTTCACCGGCGACGGCATTAACGATGCTGTGCTCTACACCCTGACGAACAGCCTGACGGGCGCGGGAGTAGGTAAATACATCCTTCCGGGGCTGGGACTGATCGTGGCGCTGGTGACGATTTTCGGCGCGCTCGCCTGGGTGCTGCGCCGCCGTCGCCATCTTCCTCACCATCATGGCTACAGCCTGCTGGCGCTTTTCCTGGCGCTGGCCTCCGTTGACGCCAGCCCCGCGTTTCATCAGATCACCGAGCTTGTAAAATCCCAGTCGCGCGACGGCGATCCGGACTTCGTGGCCTACTATAAAGAGCCGTCGAAAACGATCGCCAACCCGAAGCTCAATCTGGTCTACATCTACGGTGAAAGCCTGGAGCGCACCTACTTTGATAACGATGCGTTTCCGAACCTCACGCCGGAACTGGGCGCGCTGAAAAACGAAGGTCTCGATTTCAGCCACACCATGCAGTTACCCGGCACGGATTACACTATCGCCGGGATGGTGGCCTCCCAGTGCGGTATCCCGCTGTTCGCACCTTTTGAAGGCAACGCCTCCGCCTCGATGTCGACGTTCTTCCCGCAGAATGTTTGCCTGGGCGATATCCTGAAAAACTCCGGCTATGAAAACTACTTTATGCAGGGAGCAAACCTGCGCTTTGCCGGAAAAGATGTGTTCCTGAAATCCCACGGTTTTGACCACCTGTATGGCTCAGAAGAGTTAAAAACGACGGTTGCCGATCCCACCTACCGCAACGACTGGGGCTTCTATGACGATACGGTGCTGGACGAAACCTGGAAGAAATTCGAGGAACTTTCCCGTGCAGGGAAGCGTTTTTCTCTCTTTGCGCTGACGGTAGATACGCACCATCCGGACGGGTTCGTCTCGCGCAGCTGTAAGCGAAAAAGCTATGACGTGGACGGCAAAAACAACAAGTCTTTCAGCGCCGTGACCTGTAGCCAGGAGCACATCGCCGCGCTGGTCGAGAAAATCAAAGCCTCTCCCTGGTTTAAAAACACCGTCATCGTCGTATCGTCTGACCATCTGGCAATGAAAAACAGCGCGTGGGACCAGCTCAGCAAGCAGGATCGCAGCAATCTTTTCTTCGTGCTGCGCGGCGACCAGCCGCAGCAGGAGTTAATCGCCACCAAACGCAACTCCATGGATAACGGCGCAACCGTGCTGGACATTCTGGGGGGCGACAACTTTATTGGCCTCGGGCGCAGCACGCTGTCGGGGCAATCCCTGTCGGAAGTGTTCCTCAACATGAAGGAAAAGATCCTCGCCTGGAAGCCCGACATCATCCGCCTGTGGAATTTCCCGAAAGAGATGAAAGACTTCACCGTCGATCGGGATAAAAACACCATTGCCTTCTCGGGCAGCAACTTCCGCCTGCCGCTGCTGGTACGCGTGTCGGATAGTCGCGTCGAACCGCTGCCGGAAAGCGAGTATTCCGCGCCGCTGCGCTTCCAGCTGGCCGATTTCGCCCCTCGCGATAACTTCGTCTGGATTGACCGTTGTTACAAAATGGGTCAGCTCTGGTCGCAGCCGCTGGCGCTCTCTACGGACTGGTGCGTCTCTCAGGGCCAGCTTGGCGGGGAGCAAACCGTGCAGCATGTCGACAAAGCCCAGTGGAAAGGCAAAACCGCCTTTAAAGATACGGTAATTGATACGGCTCGCTATCAGCACAACATCGACATGCTGAAAATCGTCGACAACGACATCCGCTATAAAGCGGACAGCTTTATCTTTAACGTGGCCGGCGCGCCCGAAGAGGTGAAGCAGTTTAGCGGCATCTCCCGTCCGGAGTCGTGGGGACGCTGGTCAAACGCGCAGCTGGGCAACGAGGTGAAAATTGAGTACACCCATCCGCTGCCGGAGCAATTTGATCTGGTGATTACGGCCAGGGCTTATGGACCCAATGCCAACAAGCCCGTCCCCGTTCGCGTGGGAGATCGGGAGCAGACGTTAACGCTTGGAAACGACGTGAGCACGCACACGCTGCACTTTGAGAATCCTTCGCGCAGCAATACCCTAGTGATCGTACCGCCGGACCCGCAGTCCACCAATGAAGGAAATATTCTCGGCCATTCACCGCGCCAGCTCGGGATCGGCATGGTCGAAATCAAAATCGTCAGCAAAGCGGGTTAAGACGCGTCTCGCCCGGCGTTCTGCCGGGCGCTTATGAAAATAAATAATCCTATAATATCCTTATAAATTAGATTAAAACACTTTATACCAGCCATTTTTATCTATAAATATCCCGCCAAAATCAAGATCCGTAAAATTCCAAGCTCCTGAAATCACCACGGAGCGTTACGCACGTTTATCATGCTAACCGGCTATAAGTTCGAATCCATCCGGGCACTGCGCAGTGAAAATGTGATTGCCTGGGAAGTATTGTCCACGGCAAAGCCCAACGTCAATCTTGAAGATTACTTTGGCTCGATGTCGGCGACGCAGCGTAAAACGCACTTCTTTGCGCAGCTTCGTCACGCCATGTTTTGCAAGGATGGCGACAAGTATTACCTCAATGCAGCATCGGATTTACTGCTGGAAACGGACTTCCTCGACAGGCTAAAAGAAGAAACCCCGTGCCCGGAGAAACTTGCTATCGAGATCACCGATCTCCATACGATGGTCCAACTCGACGTTACGCAAAGCCAGGCGCTGAGGAAATGCATCGCGACGCTTCATCAGTGGGGGATAGAAGTGTGGGCAGACGATGTCTGCGAAGACCTACTTCCCGACCTGCTGACCAGCCAGATCCGCTTCTGCGGCATCAAAATTGACAAACATACCTTCTGGAACGGACGGACCGAGCAGGCGAAGTTTCTGCATCTCACCCGCGAGTGCAAGCGCGTCGCCAGCAAGGTGCTGATCGAAGGCATCGAAACCGCGGGTGATTTCGCGCTGGCCTGCGCGAGCGCGGCCGATTACGGCCAGGGCTATCTGTGGGGGAGAAAATGACCCCTTTCATTTTGAATGCTGGCGATCGGGTCATCGTTCTGCGCGGCAACGCCTGCTTATGGCCTTGCCCCACTTTTTGCTGCCATACCCTGGCGGAATGCCATCAAAAACGCTGCCTGCTGGACGCTCAGTCATTCGCTTTGTAATTGCACTGTTACTCACGTCAGGAAATAAGATCATGAAAATTATTCCCACCGCTGTATGTTGTTCCGCGCTCCTGCTTCCTGCTGCTGCGATCGCCGCAGACAGTACCGCAAGCGCGACGATGCATGTATCACTTGAGGTCGTAAAGTCCTGCACCCTCAAAGCCAACGACCTTAACTTCTCGCGTCACGGCTCCGATGAGTCGAGCGAAATCCTGGCCAAAACGCAGGTCGATATCGTCTGTACCAACGGCACGCCGTTCACCCTCACCGCCACCAGCCCCGACGGCGAAAGCGGCACCTTCTGGCTGAAGCCGGAAAACGGCGAAACCGGGGCGCAGAAGATTGCGTGGAAACTCTTTGCTGACGAAGGCAAACAGAAGCAAATCAACGAGACGACTGGTCTGGACGATACCGGCAACGGTGCGGAACAGGAAGAAACGCTGTATGGCGTCATTGACGCCGGGGCGCTGACAACCGCCCAGGCAGGGAACTACAGCGACGATATCACGTTAAAACTGGAGTACTGATCGTGCGTCGCTACCTTCCCTGCTTCATTCTGTGGCTCATGATGCTGGCGCTGCTGTCGCGCTACGCGCTGGCCGCCACGCTTCAGGTGGCCCCGGTAACGCTCGATCTGCAGAGCGACCAGCGGGCAGCGGCGGTCTATCTCACAAACAGTGGGAAAGCGGCCATCAATGCGCAGATTCGGGTATACGAATGGACGCAAAAAAACGGTAAAGATGTGCTGGTGTCCACCGGGGAGGTGGTCACCAGCCCGGCGATGACTTCACTGGCGCCGGGCCAGCAGCAGCTGGTGCGCATTATTGTCATGCAGCCCGGTATCCGTGCGCAGGAGCAAAGTTACCGGCTGGTTATTGACGAACTGCCGGACGCCGCGTCCCGTGCCGCCCCCCCCTCCGCGGTACACTTCCTGCTGCGCTACTCGATTCCGGTGTTTATTGCCGGGAGCCAGAGCGCGCCCGTCAGCCACGATGCCCTGAGCTGTGAGCAGGCAGACATACCGGCCACTCTCCGCTGCTTTAACGCCGGAAACCGCCACATCCGCCTGAGCCACCTTGAGGCCCTGACGGCCGATGGGAAGGTTGTCGGGTCGATTAAAGGCCTGGCGGGCTATGTGCTCCCGGGACAAACCGCCCTTTTATCGCTCAAGCAGCCCACACGTCACGCGCTCAGCTCGCTGCGCGTCTATCTTAATGATGACCATCATGCCAGCCAGATACCCCTGCGCCCGCTCGCTTCTCGCGCTCCTGTTTTGGCTACCGCTCATGCTGTCAGCCCGGACTGAGCCCGCTGACACCGTGCAATGGCTGGCCATTACCGTGAACCACGCCCCGCGAGGCGAGCTATGGGCCTGCCGGGTGGTGGATAATGCGCTATGGATAAGCCGCAGCGACATGAAAAAGCTGGGGCTTCACGCCCCGGACGATCGCGCCGAGTGGGTTGAGCTGACGTCCCTGCCGGGCCTGAACGTCAATCTCGACGTGCTGTCCCAGCAGGTGTCGATTACCGCAGAGGCAGACGCGCTCGAGGGCCAGCAGCATTTGAACATCTCAAGGCCCACGCCGATGTACCGCTATCCTGATGCGCAGCCCGTTAACGCCTATACGCTCGGATATGCGCTCTACGCCAGCGACGTGCAAGGGAAGCGCCAGCTTAACGCCCAGACCATGCTGACCGCGTCCGGTGGGCTACCCGGAACGTTCAGCAGCAGTTTTTCAAGCCATATCGGGGAGGAAAACAGCGCCGGTCGACCGACCCATACGCGTCTCGAAACCCGCTGGCAGTGGGACAACACCGACTCGCTGACCACGCTGGCGCTGGGCGACAGCGTCACCACCGGCACCGGCTGGAGCCGACAGGTGCGCTTTGGCGGGCTGCACTGGGCACGTAACTTTGAGCTCAATCCCCAGCTCAATACCGAACCGCGCAGCCGCTACAGCGACACGGCCGTGCTGCCTTCCACGGTCGATTTGTATATCGACGGCCTTAAGCAGAGCAGCCAGCGCGTCACGCCGGGAGACTTTCTGCTGGATACCCTGCCCTCCTTCACCGGAAGCGGACAGGCGGAGGTAGTCATTACCGATATCAACGGCCAGCGTCGCACCGTACAGCTCGATCTCTACGGCGCGCCGGGCATGCTGGCGGAAGGGTTCAGCAGCGGTTCGCTGGACATCGGCTGGATGCGCGAAAACTACGCCCTGCGCTCCGACGACTATGCCGCCTCGCCGCTGCTGGACGCGGGCTGGCGTTATGGGGTGAATAATAGCCTGACGCTGGCGCTGCATACGGAACAGCAGCGCAGGCTGCGCAACGTGGGTATGGGCACCGACTGGCTGGTCTCTCCCGCCTTGGGGGTGGTCAGCCAGCACGTTGCCGTGAGCGACAGCCCTTATGGGCAGGGCGTTCAGTGGGGCCTTGGCTGGCAGTGGAACGGCAGAGGAACGAGCATTTCTGCCAGCACCGTCCGTACCGAGGCGGATTTCGCCGACAACGCCCGCATGAGCGGTGCCGCGCCCGTCAGACGCAGCGACAGCGTTTGGGTAAGCCAGTCCATCCCCCACTTCGGTACCGTGGGCGCGGGCTGGGTACAGCAGAACATTCAGGGCAGCACAGAGCGTTACCTCAACGCCTCCTGGTCGGTATCGCTGCCGGCACACATCTCCACCACGCTGAGCTACACCCGCTCGTTTACGGACGCGTCGAGCCACGTTCAGCTACTGCTTTCCGTCCCATTGGGTCGCGAGGACACGCTCTCCGCTCAGGTCAGCCGGGATACGCCGCGCATGGATTACCGCCACCAGCCGGACGATGAGGCCGGCGGCTGGTCATGGGAGCTGGGCCAGGGCTTTGGCGAACGACGTGAAAGATATGCGGACGTCGGCTACCTGGGCCGAGCGGGCGAATGGCACGTTGGGCTGCAGCAAGGTGCCAGCCAGGGCAACCAGTACGCCTCCGCCGAAGGCAGCCTGACGCTGCTGGACGGCAGCCTGTACCCGCTGCGCTACATCCAGCAGGGCATGGCGCTGGTGTCCACGCACGGCATTGGGCACGTACCGGTAATGCTGGAAAACCGCCCGGCCGGTGAAACGGATGAAGACGGTTATCTCCTGCTGACCGACCTGCCGCGCTACCACAACAGCAAAGTCAGCATTAACCCGCTCGATCTGCCCGCCGATGTGATCGCCCCTGTTACCGACATGCATGCCAGACCGGGCAACAGCAGCGCGGTGAAAGTCGAGTTTAACGTCCATCACGCCGTCACGGTTCAGGCCCGGCTGGTCGACAGCCGCCGCAGGCCGCTCCCGCTGGGCAGCGTCGTGTCAACGCCGCAGGGTGCCACCATCGTAGGACGCGACGGCTTTATCTGGCTTGAAGATCCGCCCCTGCCGGGCGAACTGGTGGTGAAGACCGGTGAGGGAGAGTGCCGGGTCACGCTTCCGGCGCCCCGTACCGCGTCATCTATACAGAATATCGGAGAACAACTGTGTCATTAAGAGCGCCGTTATTATTGCTGCTCGTCCTGTCCGTGAAGGCGATGGCGGCAGCCTGCTGGATAACCTCCATGCCCGCCATTAACTTTGGCAACGTCGTGGCGGGCAATACCACCTCCGTCAACACCGAGGTCAAATTTAGCTGCCAGGCCGACAATGAGGGCAGGACGGAATATATTAACGTCTGCCTGAGCAGCGTAGACGCCCCGCCCTTTGAGATGATCTCCCAGGGAGATCAGGAGGGGAAACAGTACACCCTTCTCTTCCGCCTGCTTAACGGCGCAGCGCGCTCTCAGGAGTTGGGGCCTGTCAGCAACGGGAACCTGATTCAGCAGACCCTCGCCGCGGAAAGCAATGCCAACGTCAGCGGTACCTTTCCGCTTATCGCTACCATTCCGCCAGGGCAAAGCCAGCTTCCGGCCTATCACTATTACAACTACAACATGAATCTGCGCATCGCCTGGCACAGCGCCCTGCGCCAGGACGCGCTGCAAAACTGCTCGGACGGTTCCGCAGAGGGGGAGCAGGTGCAGGGCGGCACCAGCGCGCAGGCCGAAATCAGCCAGGGGTGCTACATCGAGCGCGTGACGCCGCTTAACTTCGGCACGCTGACCAGCACCGCTACCCTGAGCCCGACGCGATCCTCCGCCACCCTCACCACGCGCTGTCCGGCCGGAACCGCGTTCACCCTTGCCATGGGAAAAGGCAACCATGCCAGCGGTAACCAGCGGCAGCTCTGCAACAGCGAGGGTCATTGCCTGCGCTACGGTCTCTGGCAGGATGAGGCGGCCACGCAACGCTGGGGAGATCAAAGCAGCGGCGATGCGCTGCAGGTCACCAACCCTGCAGGCGGCACCCAGAACTACACCGTTTACGGCGAGGTCCCGGCACAGCCGCTAACCGGTACCGGGGAGTTTATTGATGACGTGATTATCACGCTGACTTATTAAATCACCCAAAAACCTGTCTGGATCAATGTTATCGGTAACAGTGGCGTTAAAATAGCCAGCAATGCAGCCTTGAGGGCGTAAGCCTTTTTTCATTCATTATCTCTGTTTTTATTACAACAATTTATGAAATACCTGCTTGCTGACGCCATCGTCTATAACGACGAGGACGGCTCTGTTTCTCTTATCAATGCGCCGGATGAGGATGCGCAGCTCCTCACCTGCACGGCCAATACCATCATGAGGCTGCTGGTTCAGCATCATGGGAACGTGGTCGAACGGGAAACCTTTCTCCAGGAAGTCTGGGATCGTCGAGGGCTCCAGGGGTCTAACAACTCCTTAAACCAGTACATCAGCATTCTGCGCAAGATGCTGGCGACCCTGCTTCCCGACGCGCTGTTTATCGTTACCGTACCGAAAACGGGCTTTATGCTCAGCGCAGACGTCACCGTCACTCCGCTGGAGGAGGCCCCCCCGATCGCCAAAACGGTGAAACCTGCATGGCGCGTTCGCCCGGAATGGCTGTTCTGCGGCGCGCTCACGCTGGTCGTCGTTGCGCTAAGCATCTGGATCGTGCTCATCAAGCCAGACGCCCCGCAGCGGGAGATCCATCTGCTGACGCATATCGGCACCTGTCCGGTTTACACCTTTACGCCGCTGGCGGACGTGTTTCACGGGAAGGCGATTACGCTCGCGCAAACGCTTCAAAAGGACGGTCACCTTCCGTGTCTGAAAAATTCGATTTTCTACATGCACATTCAGAGAACGCTTTTCTACGGCCACGAAGGGCGGCTGGTGCTCTCCCAATGCTCCCTCACGCGGGGTAAAGCCAGCGCCTGTCGTACGCTTTACTATTACGAGTGGTGATATGAGACAGAAAAAAGTTTGGCTAATCCTGATCCTCAACCTGCTGCTGCTGGGCACCGCGCTGGCGTGGTATTTTCACACGCCTCCGCTGTCGGTAACCTGCGACGGAAACCTGACGTTTACCGACGAGCGCGACAGCCACAATTTCACCTTTGACGGTGAGGTCATTATGCGCTTTCACCCCGACAAAACGGGGTACATCACGGTTAACGGCAACGTGGTGAATGCCCCGCGCAGCTGGGAGGTTTCTCGCCAGGAGATGTTTAAATGGCGTCACGTGGAGGACGAACTGTATGAGATCGTCATTCAAAAAGTGGAGCGCTTTAGCCATGACGCGATGCCGCCCGGGGTCTTTGAAAAATACGTTGCCGGCCTGACGCTGGGCAATAAAAGGCTTCTGACGATAGAGCGCACGCCGGAAGACGCGCTGGTGATCAGCAATTTTTATTCGCCGGTGCTGATCTGCTCGGAATAATGTCGACGGGTCAGGCTATACTTGCCGCCATGACTATTCGCATTCGCCCCACCACCCTCAGCGACGTTGCCGCCCTGTCCGCCATTGAACGCGCGGCGGCCGGGCGATTCCGCGACATCCCGGAACTCGCCTGGCTTGCCGATGGCGAGGTCATTTCCGCTGAACAGCATCTCGACTATGCCGAACGGGGGCTAAGCTGGCTGGCGCTGGCAAACGACCAGCCCGTCGGGTTTGTCCTTGCCGAAGCCCACCCGTCATCACTGTTTATTGTCGAACTCTCGGTTGATCTGGACTGGCAGGGAAAAGGGATTGGCAGACAGCTCATCGCCTGCGTGGCAGATTGCGCCCGTAAAAGGGGGCTGACCGCGCTGACGCTGACGACGTTCAGGGGCGTACCGTGGAATGCGCCGTTCTATGCGCGGCTGGGGTTTGAAAAAATGACGACGCTGACGCCTGAACTGCGTCGGAAAAGGGAAGAAGAGACAGCGCACGGTTTCGCGTATGAAACGCGCTGCGCCATGCGCCTGCCTCTGTAATATCGCCCGGTGGCGCTGCGCTTACCGGGCCTACAAAACCCTGAACAGTGGGCCGGGTAAGGCGTAGCCGCCACCCGGCACAACACACGGCGTTAGAAGGTTTCCCAGTTATCACCTGCATCAGCGGTAACCGTTTTACGCGCCATCGCCGGTGCTGCAACGGTTTTCGCAGAAGCGAACTCGCGCGCTTTCATCTGCTCCTGCTGAATGCGGAACACCGCCACGGCCTGCGTCAGACGGCTCGCCTGCTCTTCCAGCGCCGCCGCCGCTGCGGCTGACTCTTCTACCAGCGAGGCGTTCTGCTGGGTCACGCGGTCCATCTCTGCCACCGCCAGGCCCACCTGGTCGATACCGCGGCTCTGCTCGTCGGATGCAGAGGCAATCTCGCCCATGATATCGGTCACGCGGGTCACCGCGTTCACGATCTCACCCATGGTTTCACCGGCGCTTTCCACCAGCGTTGAACCCACTTCCACGCGTCCCACGGAGTCTTCAATCAGGCTCTTGATCTCACGTGCTGCCTGAGCGCTGCGCTGGGCCAGGTTACGCACTTCCCCTGCCACCACCGCAAATCCACGGCCCTGTTCGCCCGCACGCGCCGCTTCTACCGCCGCGTTCAGCGCCAGGATGTTGGTCTGGAAGGCAATGCCGTCGATCACGCTGATGATATCGGCAATTTTCTGCGAACTGCCCGCGATGTCGCGCATGGTTTGCACCACGTTGTCCACCACCTTGCCGCCCTTCTGCGCGGTTTCAGACGCGCTTAGCGCCAGGTGGCTCGCCTGACGGGCGTTCTCGGCGTTCTGCTTAACGGTCGCCGTCAGCTGCTCCATGCTGGCAGCGGTCTCTTCCAGTGAAGCGGCCTGCTGTTCAGTACGGGAAGAGAGGTCGTTATTGCCCATCGCGATTTCGCTCGCGCCGCTATAAATAGCGTTCGCGCCGTTACGCACGTCGCCCACGGTACGCACCAGCTCGCCCTGCATATGACGCAGCGAGTCGGCCAGTTCGCCCATCTCGTTAGAGCCTTCCACGTCGATGCGCTTCACCAGGTCGCCGCTGGCGATGTGGCGAATATTGTCAATGAGACGCGTCAGCGGAGAGATCAGCGCCTGCTTGATACCCAGCCAGACGGCCACAATCACCACCAGCACGGCAACCAGCACGCTGATCAGCACCCAGATAGCCTGAGTGTAAGAGCTGTTGCTGTCTTCAACCGCCATCTGGTACAGCTTGTCGTTCTGCTGCAGGTAGCTCACGTACTGCTTCTCGAATCCATCCTGGTAGCTCTGGGTCGGCTGGTCGAAGAAGGCGTTGATTTTACCCGCCCCCAGCAGTTGAATCAGCTCAGCCAGCGCACCGTGGTAGATATCGTAGTTACGTTTAATTTCCAGCGCAGCGGCGTCGCTCTGACGCGGGTCGCGCGGCAGGGCTTCATAGTCAGCCCAGTTTTTTTCCGCCTGTTTCAGCGAGGCAGACGCAATCTGCATCAGATCGTTAACGGTCGCGCCGCTGCCGATATTGTTCTGATCCATCATGTAGCGGATGCCCGCGCGGTTCAGGGTATTACGGGTTTGCAGCAGCGCAACCCAGCTCCCGTTAAGGGTGGATTGTTGCTGACGAATGGTTTGCAGGACGGTGAAATTCTCTTTGTCATTCTTCAGAGCATTAAAGAAAAGACCACCGGATGTGAGTTGTAAAAGGCCAAATATCGCTAAAACCAGCATTAAGCTGGTGACAATCTTGATACGGTTTAACATGTTTTCTCTTTCCTCAGACAGATACAGAATTTTCGGCCTGGAAAGGGAAAACTTTACGAAAATCATCCTGGAATTTGTGGTTTTTACTCTTCTTCCCGCGCTGCGTTATGCCGGTTTCCGAGTTCAATAAACTCTTCCAGCAGCGCCGTCAGCTGCTTCATCTTCTCCGGCGTGTATTCCGCCTCAATCTGCTGATACGCCTCTTCCACCTGCGCCTGGGCGTGCTCGTACAGCGCATTTCCCTCTTTGGTCAGCGACACGTACAGCTTGCGCTGGTCGTTCACCGGCTTTAAGCGCAGCACCAGGCCGTCGCGCTCCATGCGCGTCAGAATGCCGGTCAGGCTCGGGCGCAAAATACAGGTGCGAAACGCCAGATCGTGAAAATCCATCGACGGATGTTCAGCCAGCACGCGCACGATGCGCCACTGCTGCTCGGTGAGGTTATGCCGCTTCACAATCGGACGGAAGTACGACATCGCCGCTTCCCGCGCCTGCAAAAGCGCGATGGTTAATGAATCATGCATAGCCTCTCCCCTTCACATCATTAACAAGTAAACGATTCATAAAAGATGTTTTTATAAACAACACGTTTCCTGCCAGAAAGTCTAACAGAAACCATTCGTTTTTATTAATCAACTGATTTACATAGGATTAAAATCCATAATGTAAATTTATTGTTATTCATATCACAAATTTTTCACTTCTGATTGCGAAATAAACAGCAAAAGCATAAAACCAGATCATTAACATATTAATGAAATCATAACCCGGACCTTCGGGGTGAGGAGTAGGTGAATGAAAGGTACCGTATTTGCCGTCGCGCTGAACCACCAGAGTCAGCAAGAAGCCTGGGCTGAGGCGTTTGAAAAAGCCCCTTACAACACGCCGCCAAAAACGCCGGTGTGGTTTATCAAACCGCACAACACGGTGATTCGCGCGGGCGAGCCCATTCCTTTCCCGCAGGGGGAAACGGTGTTAAGCGGCGCGACGGTGGCGCTGGTTGTGGGTAAAACCGCCAGCAGGGTGCGCGTAGAGGACGCCGCGGCCTACATCGCGGGATACGCGCTGGCCAACGAAGTGAGCCTGCCGGAAGAGAGCTTCTACCGTCCGGCCATTAAGGCCAAATGCCGGGACGGCTTTTGCCCGCTTGGCGAGCTGGCCGCCGTTGATAACGTCGACAACCTGACCATCATCACCGAGATCAACGGCCGCGAAGCGGACCACTGGAACACCGCCGATCTGCAGCGCAGCGCCGCCGAACTGCTGAGCGCCCTGAGCGAATTCGCCACCCTCAATCCCGGCGATGCGATCCTGCTCGGTACGCCGCAAAGCCGCGTGGAGATCCGCCCGGGCGATCGCGTGCGGATTCTGGCGGAAGGTTTCCCACCGCTGGAAAACCCGGTGGTGAACGAGCGCGACGTTGCCCTTTCCCACCGCACGCCTGAACACGCCACGCTGTTCGCCCTCGGTCTTAACTACGCCGATCATGCCAGCGAGCTGGACTTCAAGCCGCCCACCGAGCCGCTGGTGTTTATCAAAGCGCCGAACACCTTCAATGGCGACAACCAGACCTCGGTGCGCCCGAACAATATCGAATACATGCACTACGAGGCGGAGCTGGTGGTGGTCATCGGTAAAACCGCGCGTAAGGTGAGCGAAGCCGAGGCGATGGAGTATGTCGCGGGCTACACGGTCTGCAACGACTACGCCATTCGCGACTACCTGGAAAATTACTACCGCCCGAACCTGCGGGTCAAAAGCCGCGACGGATTAACCCCCATCAGCCCGAACATCGTGCCGAAAGAAGCCATTCCTGATCCGCATAACTTAACCCTGCGCACCTTCGTCAACGGCGAACTGCGTCAGGAAGGCACCACCGCCGATCTCATTTTCAGCATTCCTTACCTGATTGCGTATCTGAGCGATTTTATGACCCTACAGCCGGGCGACATGATCGCCACCGGCACGCCGAAGGGGCTGTCCGACGTGGTGCCGGGCGATGAAGTGGTGGTGGAAGTGGAAGGCGTGGGCCGCCTGGTGAACCGGATTGTCAGCGAGGAGACTGCAAAATGAAAAAGATTAACCACTGGATCAACGGTAAAAACGTCGCCGGAAGCGAGTACTTCAATACCACTAATCCGGCCTCCGGCGAGGTATTAGCGGAAGTCGCCTCCGGCGGTGAAGCGGAAATTCATCAGGCCGTTGCCGCCGCTAAAGAGGCGTTCCCGAAATGGGCCAACCTGCCGATGAAGGAGCGCGCGCGCCTGATGCGTCGCCTGGGGGATCTGATCGACCAGAACGTGCCCGAGATCGCCGCCATGGAAACCGCCGACACCGGCCTGCCGATCCACCAGACCAAAAATGTGCTGATCCCGCGCGCCTCGCACAACTTCGAGTTCTTCGCCGAGGTGTGCCAGCAGATGAACGGCAAAACCTACCCGGTCGACGACAAAATGCTCAACTACACGCTGGTGCAGCCGGTGGGCGTCTGCGCGCTGGTGTCTCCATGGAACGTGCCGTTTATGACCGCCACCTGGAAGGTCGCGCCGTGCCTGGCGCTGGGCAACACCGCGGTGCTGAAGATGTCTGAACTCTCGCCGCTGACCGCCGACCGACTGGGCGAGCTGGCGCTGGAGGCGGGCATTCCGGCGGGCGTGCTGAACGTGGTGCAGGGTTACGGGGCGACGGCAGGCGACGCGCTGGTGCGCCACCACGACGTGCGCGCCGTCTCCTTCACCGGCGGCACCGCCACCGGGCGCAACATCATGAAAAACGCCGGGCTGAAGAAATATTCCATGGAGCTGGGCGGCAAATCCCCGGTGCTGATTTTTGAAGATGCGGACATCGAGCGCGCGCTGGACGCCGCGCTGTTCACCATCTTCTCCATCAACGGCGAGCGCTGCACAGCGGGCTCGCGCATCTTCATCCAGCAGAGCATTTACCCGGAGTTCGTCAAGCGCTTCGCCGAACGCGCCAATCGCCTGCGCGTGGGCGATCCGACCGATCCGAACACCCAGATTGGCGCGCTCATCAGCCAGCAGCACTGGGAGAAAGTCTCCGGCTATATCCGCCTCGGCATTGAGGAAGGCGCCACCCTGCTGGCGGGCGGCCCGGACAAACCGGTCGATCTGCCTGCACACCTGAAAGGCGGCAACTTCCTGCGCCCGACGGTGCTGGCGGACGTCGACAACCGCATGCGCGTGGCGCAGGAGGAGATCTTCGGGCCGGTGGCCTGCCTGCTGCCGTTTAAGGACGAGGCGGAAGGCCTGCGCCTGGCGAACGACGTGGAGTACGGCCTGGCGTCATACATCTGGACCCAGGACGTCAGCAAGGTGCTGCGCCTGGCGCGCAGCATTGAAGCGGGCATGGTGTTCGTGAACACCCAGAACGTGCGCGACCTGCGCCAGCCGTTTGGCGGCGTGAAGGCCTCCGGCACCGGCCGCGAGGGCGGCGAGTACAGCTTTGAAGTGTTCGCGGAGATGAAGAACGTCTGCATCTCCATGGGCGACCATCCGATTCCAAAATGGGGGATCTGACAATGGGCAAGCTAGCGTTAGCAGCAAAAATCACCCACGTGCCGTCGATGTACCTTTCCGAGCTGCCGGGGAAAAACCACGGCTGCCGCCAGTCCGCCATCGACGGGCATAAAGAGATCAGCAAGCGCTGCCGTGAACTGGGCGTGGACACCATCATCGTGTTCGACACCCACTGGCTGGTGAACAGCGCGTACCACATCAACTGTGCGGATCATTTTTCGGGCGTCTACACCAGCAACGAGCTGCCGCACTTTATCCGCGACATGACCTACGACTACGACGGCAACCCGGAGCTCGGGCAGCTGATCGCCGACGAAGCGGTGAAGCTCGGCGTGCGTGCCAAGGCGCACAACATCCCGAGCCTCAAGCTGGAGTACGGCACCCTGGTGCCGATGCGCTACATGAACGCGGATAAGCACTTCAAAGTGATCTCAATCTCCGCGTTCTGCACGGTTCACGACTTCGCCGACAGCCGCAGGCTGGGCGAGGCCATCGTCAGCGCCATCGAAAAGTACGACGGCACCGTGGCGGTGCTCGCCAGCGGCTCGCTCTCGCACCGCTTTATCGACGACCAGCGCGCGGAGGAAGGGATGAACAGCTACACCCGCGAGTTTGATCGCCAGATGGACGAGCGCGTGGTCAAGCTGTGGCGCGAAGGCCAGTTTAAAGAGTTTTGCAGCATGCTGCCGGAGTACGCCGACTACTGCTACGGCGAGGGCAACATGCACGACACGGTGATGCTGCTGGGGATGCTGGGCTGGGATAAATACGACGGCAAGGTTGAGTTCCTCACCGAGCTGTTCGCCAGCTCCGGCACCGGCCAGGTCAACGCCGTTTTCCCGCTTCCCGCATAAGGAGTCGTTATGCCGCACTTTATTGCTGAATGTACCGACAACATCCGCGCGCAGGCCGACCTGCCGGGGCTGTTCGCCAGAGTGAACGAGGCGCTGGCCGCCACGGGGATCTTCCCGCTCGGCGGCATCCGCAGCCGCGCCCACTGGCTGGACACCTGGCAGATGGCGGACGGTAAGCATGATTACGCCTTTGTGCATATGACGCTGAAGATCGGCGCCGGGCGCAGCCTGGAGAGCCGGGAAGCCGTGGGGGAGATGCTGTTTGCGCTGATCAAAACGCATTTCGCGGAGCTGATGGCAAGCCGATATCTGGCGCTGTCGTTGGAGATAGACGAACTGCATCCGACGCTCAATTACAAACAAAACAACGTGCACGCGCTCTTTCGCTGAGGTCTTTTATGCTGGACAAACACACCCATACCCTGATCGCCCACCGCCTGCATCAGGCGGAACAGTCCCGGGAGCAGATCCGCGCGATCTCGCTGGATTACCCGGAGATCACCATCGAAGACGCCTACGCCGTACAGCGCGAATGGGTGAGCCTGAAAATTGCCGAAGGCCGCGTGCTGAAAGGCCACAAGATTGGCCTCACCTCGAAGGCGATGCAGGCCAGCTCGCAGATTAGCGAGCCGGACTACGGCGCGCTGCTGGACGACATGTTCTTCCACGACGGCAGCGACATTCCCGTCGACCGCTTTATCGTCCCGCGTATCGAAGTGGAGCTGGCCTTCGTGCTGGCAAAACCGCTGCGCGGCCCAAACTGCACGATCTTCGACGTCTACAACGCCACGGATTACGTCATTCCCGCCCTGGAGCTGATCGACGCCCGCTGCCACAACGTTGACCCGGAGACCCAGCGCCCGCGCAAGGTGTTCGACACCATCTCCGACAACGCCGCCAACGCCGGGGTGATCCTCGGCGGTCGTCCGATTAAGCCCGACGCGCTGGATCTGCGTTGGATCTCCGCCCTGCTCTACCGCAACGGCGTGATCGAAGAGACCGGCGTCGCCGCTGGCGTGCTTAACCACCCGGCGAACGGCGTGGCGTGGCTGGCGAACAAGCTCGCGCCGTACGACGTGCAGCTTGAGCCCGGACAAATCATCCTCGGCGGCTCGTTTACCCGTCCGGTTGCCGCCAGCAGAGGCGACACCTTCCATGTTGACTACGGCAACATGGGCTCCATCAGCTGTCGCTTTGTGTAAGGAGGCGACCATGCAAAACGCATTCAAAGCGGCGCTGAAGGCGGGCCGCCCGCAAATCGGTTTATGGCTGGGGCTGACCAGCAGCTACAGCGCTGAGTTGCTGGCCGGGGCCGGTTTTGACTGGCTGCTGATCGACGGCGAGCACGCGCCGAACAGCGTGCAGACCGTCCTGACCCAGCTCCAGGCTATCGCCCCCTATCCCAGCCAGCCGGTGGTGCGCCCGTCGTGGAACGATCCGGTGCAGATCAAGCAGCTGCTGGACGTGGGGGCGCAAACCCTGCTGGTGCCGATGGTGCAAAACGCTGACGAGGCGCGGCTGGCGGTAAGCGCCACCCGCTACCCGCCTGCGGGCATCCGCGGCGTCGGCAGCGCCCTGGCGCGCGCGTCGCGCTGGAACCGCATCCCGGATTATCTGCATCAGGCTAACGACGCCATGTGCGTGCTGGTGCAGATCGAAACCCGCGAGGCGCTGAAAAACCTGCCGCAGATCCTGGACGTGGAAGGCGTCGACGGCGTGTTTATCGGCCCGGCGGATCTGAGCGCCGACATGGGCTTTGCCGGCAATCCGCAGCACCCGGAGGTGCAGGCCGCCATCGAGCAGGCGATCGCGCAGATCCTCAGCGCGGGCAAAGCGCCCGGCATCCTGATGGCGAATGAACAGCTGGCGAAACGCTATCTCGGCCTCGGCGCATTGTTTGTGGCGGTCGGTGTGGATACCACCCTGCTCGCCCGCAGCGCCGAAGCGCTGGCGGCCCGCTTTACCGACGTCACCACAGCAGTTGATAACAATAAATCCGTCTACTAAACGTACGATGTGGAGCGCAACATGACGACCTCAACCCTGCATAATAAAGTTGTAGAACATCGCGCAATAAATAAGCTGTTCCGTCGTTTGATCGTGTTTCTCTTTATCCTGTTTGTTTTCTCGTTTCTCGATCGCATCAACATCGGCTTTGCCGGGCTGACGATGGGCAAAGATCTGGGCCTCACGTCGACCATGTTTGGCCTGGCCGCGACGCTGTTTTACGTCACCTACGTGCTGTGCGGGATCCCCAGCAACATCATGCTGGCGAAGGTCGGCGCACGCCGCTGGATCGCCGGGATCATGGTGGTGTGGGGCATCGCCTCCACCTGCACCATGTTCGCCACCAGCCCCGAAACGCTTTACGTCCTGCGCATGCTGGTGGGCATTGCGGAAGCCGGTTTCCTGCCGGGGATTTTGGTCTATCTCACCTGGTGGTTCCCGTCCTATCACCGCGCCCGCGCCAACGCGCTGTTTATGATCGCCATGCCGGTGACCATGATGCTCGGCTCGATCCTCTCCGGGTACATTCTGGCGATGGACGGGCTGTGGAACCTGAAGGGCTGGCAGTGGCTGTTTCTGCTGGAGGGGTTGCCGTCGGTGGTGCTCGGCGTGGTGACCTGGTTTTACCTCAACGACACGCCGGACCAGGCCACCTGGCTGGACGACGACGAAAAGCAGGCGCTGAAAACGATGATCGCCCGCGAGCAGGAGGTCGCCATCGCCCAATCCGCCACGCCGCGCTCGACGCTGCGCGAGGTGCTTACGCCCGCCGTGCTGCTCTACACGCTGGCCTACTTCTGTCTGACCAATACGCTGAGCGCGATCAACATCTGGACGCCGCAGATCCTGCAAAGCTTCAACACCGGCAGCAGCAATATCGTGATTGGCCTGCTGGCGGCGATCCCGCAGTTTTGCACCATCCTCGGGATGATCTGGTGGAGCCGCCGCTCCGACAGGCTGAAAGAGCGAAAAAAGCACACCATCCTGCCGTATCTGTTTGCGGCGGCGGGATGGATGCTGGCCTCGGCGACCGATCACAGCCTGATCCAGCTGCTTGGCATCATCATGGCCTCAACCGGATCGTTTACCGCCATGGCAATATTCTGGACCACCCCGGATCGGGTTATTAGCCTGCAATCCCGCGCGGTGGCGCTGGCGGTGATCAACGGCATCGGCAACGTCGGGTCTGCCGTCAGCCCATTGCTGATTGGTATTCTGCGCGACGCGACCGGCAGCTTCAGCTCCGGGCTGTGGTTCGTGGCGGGTCTGCTGGTGGTCGGCGCGCTGGTGCTGACGCGCATCCCGATGACGCAGCGGGTTCAACAGAGGAACGATCATGTGCCAGAGCCCTATCGCCAACATTGATATCAGCAAGGAGTACGACGAAAGTCTGGGCACCGACGACGTGCACTATCAGTCGTTCGCCCGCATGGCGGCCTTTTTTGGCCGCGACATGCAGGCGCATCGTCACGACCATTACTTTCAGATGCACTTTCTCGACACCGGGCAGATTGAGCTCCAGCTCGACGACCACCGCTATTCGGTGCAGGCGCCGCTGTTTGTGCTGACGCCGCCGTCGGTGCCGCACGCGTTTATCACCGAATCCGACAGCGACGGACACGTTCTGACGGTGCGCGAGGATCTCATCTGGCCGCTGTTAGAAGTGCTCTACCCCGGCACGCGGGAAGCGTTCGGCCTGCCGGGGATCTGTCTGTCGCTTGCCGACAAGCCGGACGAACTGGCGGCGCTGAAGCACTACTGGCAGCTCATCGCCCGGGAATCCACGGCGCAGCTGCCGGGCCGTGAGCATACGCTGGTCCTGCTGGCGCAGGCGGTATTTACCCTGCTGCTGCGCAACGCGAAGCTCGACGACCACGCGGCCAGCGGGATGCGCGGCGAGCTGAAGCTGTTCCAGCGCTTTACCCAGCTGATCGACACCCACTATCACCAGCACTGGACGGTGCCGGAATACGCCAGCGAACTGCACCTGACCGAATCCCGCCTGACGGACATCTGCCGCCGCTTCGCCAACCGCTCGCCGAAACGGCTGATCTTCGACCGTCAGCTGCGCGAGGCCAGGCGCCTGTTGCTTTTTTCCGACAGCGCGGTCAGCGAGATTGCCTGGCAGCTGGGATTTAAAGATCCGGCCTATTTCGCCCGGTTTTTCAATCGCCTGACGGGCTGCTCGCCCAGCGCGTATCGGGCGCAGAAAGTACCGGTTTCCTGAGCGCATCGCGGTTCGTAGGGCGGGTAAGCGCAGCGCCACCCGCCAAAAACCCGCACAGATCACAAATCCCAATCCCGCCCGAAAAGTACCCGCCGTTGTCCCAATCGTCCCTTCACGTTCCGCCCCTCTCACGCTTCAATTAAACAACAAAAACAAAACATAAATTTAACAATCATCTTCCGATACGAGGTCCCTATGAAGCCTGAAGATTTCCGCGCTGATGCCAAACGTCCGTTAACCGGCGAAGAGTATTTAAAAAGCCTGCAGGATGGACGCGAGATTTATATCTACGGCGAGCGCGTTAAGGACGTCACCACCCACCCGGCGTTTCGCAATGCGGCGGCGTCCATCGCCCAGATGTACGACGCCCTGCACAAGCCGGACATGCAGGACACGCTGTGCTGGGGCACCGACACCGGCAGCGGCGGCTACACCCACAAATTTTTCCGCGTGGCGAAAAGCGCCGACGACCTGCGCCAGCAGCGCGACGCCATCGCCGAGTGGTCGCGCCTGAGCTACGGCTGGATGGGGCGCACGCCGGACTACAAAGCGGCGTTCGGCTGCGCGCTGGGAGCGAACCCTGCCTTCTACGGTCAGTTCGAGCAGAACGCCCGCAACTGGTACACCCGCATTCAGGAAACCGGCCTGTACTTTAACCACGCTATCGTCAACCCGCCGATCGACCGCCACAAGCCGGCGGACGAGGTGAAGGACGTCTACATCAAGCTGGAGAAAGAGACCGACGCCGGGATTATCGTCAGCGGCGCGAAGGTGGTGGCGACCAACTCGGCGTTGACCCACTACAACATGATCGGTTTTGGCTCCGCGCAGGTGATGGGCGAAAACCCGGACTTCGCGCTGATGTTCGTCGCGCCGATGGATGCCGAAGGCGTGAAGCTGATCTCCCGCGCCTCGTATGAGATGGTGGCAGGCGCAACCGGCTCCCCGTACGACTACCCGCTCTCCAGCCGCTTCGACGAGAACGACGCGATCCTGGTGATGGATAACGTGCTGATCCCGTGGGAAAACGTGCTGATCTACCGCGATTTCGACCGCTGCCGTCGCTGGACGATGGAGGGCGGCTTCGCCCGCATGTACCCGCTGCAGGCCTGCGTACGTCTGGCGGTGAAGCTCGACTTCATCACCGCCCTGCTGAAGAAATCCCTGGAGTGCACCGGTACCCTGGAGTTCCGCGGCGTGCAGGCGGATCTCGGTGAAGTAGTGGCCTGGCGCAATATGTTCTGGGCGCTGAGCGACTCCATGTGCTCCGAAGCCACGCCGTGGGTGAACGGCGCGTACCTGCCGGACCACGCGGCGCTGCAAACCTACCGCGTGATGGCCCCGATGGCCTACGCGAAGATCAAGAACATCATCGAACGTAACGTGACCTCCGGGCTGATTTATCTGCCGTCCAGCGCGCGGGACCTGAACAACCCGCAGATCGACCAGTATCTGGCGAAGTACGTGCGCGGCTCCAACGGAATGGATCACGTCGAACGCATCAAGATTTTGAAACTGATGTGGGACGCCATCGGCAGCGAATTTGGCGGTCGTCACGAGTTGTACGAAATCAACTACTCCGGAAGCCAGGATGAGATCCGCCTGCAATGCCTGCGTCAGGCGCAAAGCTCCGGGAATATGGACAAGATGATGGCAATGGTCGACCGCTGCATGTCCGAGTACGACCAGCACGGCTGGACCGTGCCGCACCTGCACAACAACAGCGATATCAACATGCTCGACAAGCTGCTGAAATAGCGCAGCGGGAGGTTACAATGCATTCAGATGAACAACGCCTGCGTTTTCGCGACGCAATGAGCAGCCTGTCGGCGGCGGTCAATGTGGTCACCACCGAGGGCGATGCCGGACGCTGCGGCATTACCGCCACCGCCGTCTGCTCGGTGACGGATACCCCGCCGTCGGTCATGGTCTGCATTAACGCCAACAGCGCCATGAACCCGGTCTTTCAGGGCAACGGCAGGCTGTGCGTCAACGTGCTGAACCACGAGCAGGAGATCATGGCCCGCCACTTCGCCGGGATGACCGGGATGGCAATGGAGGAGCGCTTTGCCCTCTCCTGCTGGCAGAAAGGCCCGCTGGGGCAGCCGGTGCTGAAAGGCGCGCTGGCGAGCCTGGAAGGCGAGATTACCCAGGTGCAAACCATCGGCACGCATCTGGTTTATCTTGTCGAAGTGAAAAACATCATCCTGAGTGACGCGGGACACGGCCTGATCTACTTTAAGCGCCGTTTCCACCCGGTGATGATGGAGATGGAAGCCGTCGTGTGATCCCCCTCGCGCTGGCCTTTTTTCGGGCCAGCGCCGCTTTCTACAAAAATTCCTAAGGTTTCCGCTAAATCACGCCGTTATATATCCATAAGAGAAATTTTCTGTGCCTGAATACTGACATCTCCGGTCAGTGCTTTTGCATTGTTCAGCGCATACCCAATATACAGGAAGACCTTATGGCTAAAACGACGCGGAGCCGCTCGGCTGAACGTCTGGTCGATATTCTCCTTGAGCTACATTTACACGGGGTGGTAAACCGCAGTGCGCTAATGGAGAGATTTAAAATTACCGAGCGTACCGTCTACCGGGATTTAAATGCGCTCTCGCCCATTGTTGAACATACCGGTAACGGGTTATATCGACTGATCCATTCCGCCCAATCTCCCGGCGGGCAGGGATTACATCATGCTCTGGCTAACTTCCTGAATGCCGATAACTTTTTCCCTGAAAGAAATACGGACTTCTGGCAAAAGCTGGAGGCGCGCGTCGACGAAAACCATATTCTTATCCTCGGTAATGACGCAGAGCACACGGTGCAGCGTGATATCCGCCGCCATTTAGCGAAAATCGAGAAATCGATTAAGAACCATAATGTCTGTCAGATCGTTTATAAGGGTAAAACCCGTCTGATTAATCCCTATAAACTCATTAACAAAAAAAATATATGGTATTTACAAGCTACCGAAAATAGCCGGTTGAAATCCTTTTCATTAAGCCAGATTAGCTGGTTTGATGTTCAAAAAACCTTTTTTACTCCTGATGAAAATGTTCGGGAACTGCTGGAAAAAAGCCTCGACCCGTGGGTGTCCGAAACTACTTTCACCGTGAAAATATTCATTAAGGATAATATTTCACATTACTTCCTGCGCCGCGATCTCCTGCCGGAACAGGAGCTGCTGGAGGAGCGGCGCGGCGGCGTCACGCTGCGCTGCCAGGCGGCACACGAAAACCAGATCCTGCCGCTGCTGTTCTACTGGCTGCCGAATATTCAGATCCTGGAGCCGAGCTGGCTGAAGGAGAAGCTCATCAAGACGCTGGAAAGCTACCTGTCGATGGAGCGCAGCCCGGAAAACCACGTGATCTCAATCACATAATTTCCCCGACCAGCGGCGAGCCTGAACCACTCGCCGCGTCCTTTGACCGCTCACCCATCACTTTCAACCACTCACTCATTTATCGTCCTTTACGCGCGCGCGGATCTGGCAAGATCGCTCCAGCATTAATCAATACCTCCTCACAACGAACCCTGACCCTTTTTTCTTTACATAAAAAACCAGGTCTTACTATGGATACTAAAAAACTACTTAAGCACGTGCCCTGGGCCTTACTCGGGATCCTCGGTGCTTTCTGTCTGGCGGTTGTCGCATTACGCCGGGGCGAACACGTCAGCGCCCTGTGGATCGTGGTCGCGTCGGTCTCCGTCTACCTTGTGGCCTATCGCTACTACAGCTTGTACATCGCGCAGAAGGTCATGAAGCTCGACCCGACGCGCGCCACCCCGGCGGTCATTAACAATGACGGTCTGAACTACGTGCCAACCAACCGCTACGTGCTGTTTGGTCACCACTTTGCCGCTATCGCCGGTGCTGGCCCGCTGGTCGGCCCGGTGCTGGCCGCCCAGATGGGCTACCTGCCGGGTACGCTCTGGCTGCTGGCGGGCGTGGTGCTGGCGGGGGCGGTGCAGGACTTTATGGTGCTGTTTATCTCCTCGCGTCGTAACGGCTCGTCGCTGGGTGAGATGATCAAAGAAGAGATGGGCCGCGTGCCGGGCACTATCGCCCTCTTCGGCTGCTTCCTGATCATGATCATCATCCTCGCGGTGCTGGCGCTGATCGTGGTGAAGGCGCTGGCCGAAAGTCCGTGGGGCGTCTTCACCGTCTGCTCTACCGTACCGATTGCGCTGTTCATGGGCATCTATATGCGCTTCCTGCGCCCTGGCCGCGTGGGTGAAGTGTCGGTCATTGGTATCGTGCTTCTGGTCGCCTCCATCTACTTCGGCGGCGTGATTGCGCACGACCCGTACTGGGGCCCGGCGCTGACCTTTAAAGACACCACCATCACCTTCGCGCTGATCGGTTACGCGTTCGTTTCCGCCCTGCTGCCGGTGTGGCTGATTCTGGCTCCGCGCGACTATCTGGCGACCTTCCTGAAAATCGGTGTCATCGTCGGGCTGGCGATCGGGATTGTGATCATCAACCCTGAGCTGAAAATGCCGGCGGTGACGCAGTACATTGACGGCACCGGTCCGCTGTGGAAAGGCGCCCTGTTCCCGTTCCTGTTTATTACCATCGCCTGCGGCGCCGTGTCTGGCTTCCACGCGCTGATCGCCTCCGGCACCACGCCGAAGCTGATGGCTAACGAAACCGACGCGCGCTTTATCGGTTACGGCGCGATGCTGATGGAGTCCTTCGTGGCGATCATGGCGCTGGTTGCGGCCTCGATTATCGAGCCAGGCCTGTACTTCGCGATGAACACCCCACCGGCGGGTCTGGGCATCACCATGCCAAACCTGCATGAGATGGGCGGGGAAAATACCGCGCTGATCATGGCACAGCTGAAAGAGGCCAGCGCACACGCGGCGGCGACCGTCAGCTCCTGGGGCTTCGTGATCTCGCCTGAGCAGATCATGCAGACCGCGAAGGACATTGGCGAACCGTCCGTGCTGAACCGCGCAGGTGGCGCGCCGACGCTGGCCGTGGGTATCGCACACGTGTTCCACAAAGTGCTGCCGTGGGCGGACATGGGCTTCTGGTACCACTTCGGTATTCTGTTCGAAGCGCTGTTCATCCTCACCGCGCTGGATGCCGGTACCCGTGCGGGCCGCTTCATGCTGCAGGATCTGCTGGGCAACTTCGTGCCGTTCCTGAAGAAAACCGACTCTCTGGTAGCGGGTGTTCTGGGTACTGCCGGGTGCGTAGGGCTGTGGGGCTACCTGCTATATCAGGGCGTTGTTGACCCGCTGGGCGGCGTGAAGAGCCTGTGGCCACTGTTCGGTATCTCTAACCAGATGCTGGCAGCCGTTGCCCTGGTGCTCGGTACCGTCGTCCTCGTGAAGATGAAGCGCACCAAATACATCTGGGTGACCGTGGTTCCTGCGCTGTGGCTGCTGCTCTGCACCACCTGGGCGCTGGGCCTGAAGCTGTTCAGCACCAACCCGCAGCTGGAAGGCTTCTTCTTCATGGCTAACCAGTACAAAGAGAAGATTGCCGCAGGCGGCGCGGATCTGACCGCACAGCAGATTGCCAACATGAACCATATCGTGGTGAACAACTACACCAACGCGGGTCTGAGCATTCTGTTCCTGGTGGTGGTGTACAGCATTATCTTCTACGGCATCAAAACCTGGATGAAAGTGCGCAACACCGAAGGCCGTACGGATAAAGAGACCCCGTACGTGCCGGTGCCGGAAGGCGGCGTGAAGACCTCTTCACACCATTAATCTGGTTGTATTCAGCCCCGCTCCGGCGGGGCTTTGTTCTTATCAGGATGGACTATGTTTGGTAACTTAGGCGAAGCAAAAAAATACCTCGGTCAGGCGGCGAAGATGCTGATTGGCATTCCGGACTATGACAACTACGTTGAGCATATGAAGACCAACCATCCGGATAAGCCGTATATGACCTACACCGAATTCTTCCGCGAGCGTCAGGAAGCGCGCTACGGCGGAAGTGGAGAAGGCGGCGTTCGCTGCTGCTAAAGGAGAGACCATGACCCCGATTGCCGTTACCCTGCTGACCGGTTTCCTCGGCGCCGGTAAAACCACCCTGCTGCGCCACATCCTGAACGAGCAGCACGGCTTCAAAATCGCCGTCATCGAAAACGAATTTGGCGAAGTCTCCGTTGACGATCAATTAATCGGAGACCGCGCCACGCAAATCAAAACCCTGACCAACGGCTGCATCTGCTGCACCCGCTCTAACGAGCTGGAAGACGCCCTGCTGGACCTGCTCGACAGTCGCGAGCGCGGGGAAATTGACTTCGACCGCCTGGTGATCGAGTGCACCGGCATGGCCGACCCCGGCCCGATTATTCAGACCTTTTTCTCGCACGATATTCTTTGCCAGCGCTACCTGCTGGACGGGGTGATTGCCCTGGTAGACGCGGTCCACGCCGACGAGCAGATGAACCAGTTCACCATTGCCCAGTCTCAGGTAGGCTACGCCGACCGCATTCTGCTCACTAAAACCGACGTGGCGGGCGACAGCGAAAAACTCCGCGAGCGCCTGACGCGCATCAACTCGCGCGCGCCGATTTATACGGTGACGCATGGCGATATCGATCTATCCCAGCTGTTTAACACCAACGGCTTTATGCTGGAGGAGAACGTCACCACGAAACCGCGCTTCCACTTTATGGGAGACAAGCAAAACGACGTGGCGTCGATTGTGGTGGAGCTGGACTATCCGGTGGACATCAGCGAGGTCTCCCGCGTGATGGAGAACCTGCTGCTGTCGTTTGCCGACAAGCTGCTGCGCTACAAAGGCATGCTGTGGATCGACGGCGAGCCGAACCGCCTGCTGTTTCAGGGCGTACAGCGCCTGTACAGCGCCGACTGGGACCGCCCGTGGGGCGATGAAGCGCCGCACAGCGTGATGGTGTTTATTGGTATACAGCTGCCGGAAGAAGAAATCCGAGCAGCGTTTGCGGGTCTGAAGAAATAACCACCTTGCTTCCCCTCTTCCCTGTGGGGAGAGGGGAAGGATGAGGGGTAAACTTATTTCAACGCCTCCGGCAGCGTCACAATCCACAGCTCGCTCTCTGACTCCGGCTTCTTCAGCGGCTTCACGCTGAGCGTAGTTTCCACCGATTTATCATCCAGCGTCAGCTTGCCTTCCTCGTTAACCCGATAGTCCTTGAGCTTTTTGCCCTCGACCGGATGCTGCATCGCCACCTTCACGCCAAAGTCGTTATCGTTCGCCACCGCAAGCCGTTTGCCGTCGATCAGCGCCAGCCCTTCGGCCTTCTCCTGCTTCCAGCCCAGCGCGCGCAGATCGACGACCTGCGTTTTTGCAGCAAGGGTAATGCCGCGCTGTGCCAGGGTTTTCTCATCATCAAACTCCGGGTACTCGCCCGGCTTGTCGAAAGCGGTCAGGTCGCTCGCCTTGCTGAGATCCACCTTGTAGATAAGGTTACGCATCGCGTCATTTTTATCCTCACCCTGTTCAATCAGCAGGATGTGCTGGTCGTCCAGCGCCACGATGTCGCCGATTTTGGCGTCGCTGTTTTTGCTGTAGGCCGCGCTGTCGATGGGGTAGCCGTACATCGCCGTTTTCCCGGTCGCCGGGTCGAAGCTGACCAGACGCGTAAACAGCGCCTGCTTTTTGCTCTTACCGTCGATATCCAGCGTGCTTTGCACGGCGGCGATAATCCGCCCGTCCGGCATCCGGGTCAGGCCTTCAAAGCCCCGGTTCGGCTGGCGCCATTTGATAACGTTTGGCAGACCGCCCGCGATGGATTTTTCCCCTTCCGCCGCCTGAGGCCCGTAGATCGCCAGAATTTTCCCTTTGCTGTCAACGTTAATCAGGAACGGGCCATACTCGTCGCACAGCCAGAAGCCGCCCTTGCCGTCCGGGGTGATGCCTTCCGTGTCCAGCCCGCGGTTGTCACCCTTCAGAATTTTGAGGGTATCGCTGAACGCCACCTCATTGGTGGCTCCAATCACGCCGCTTTGCAGCGGCAGGCCGTTAATCTCGCCTTTATCATCATGCAGCGGGCGGGCATCCGTTGCCTCCGCTTTGCCGTTCTGAACGCGGATGGTCATCAGCAGCGGCGCGAAATCCGGCGTGACAAAAATTTTGGCTTCGTTTTTACCCATTTTGGGCGCATCGGCGTTAGGACCGCGATCGGTCACGGTCGCGAAGGTCAGAGCATCGCCCTGCTTGCCCGTAAACAGCAGGCCGGAGCCAATCCCTACCGGGAGTCCATTCGGAAACGCACCGGCAAACGCGCCGCTGTATTTCACGTGTGAGCCGTCAGGGAAGCTGACAACATAGTGCTCAGCCGTGGGCTGCGCCGCCAGGCCAGAGAAAGAGAGCGTACAGCCGATAAGCACAGGAATGATTTTTCTTTTCATATTGTTAGCATCCGGAAAGTGAAGCCCACAACGTAATGAACAAACGTGTCAGAAAAATGACATGGAAAGGAAACGTGGCCGGACATCTGAACGAATAATGACCATAAAAATGTAAAAATTTGTTTTTTTATGTGATTTTAGAAATGGAATTGGAAATTATTAGAAGCGCAATTAATGCATCTCAAATCACTATCCCTGCCTCGTTCAGATTTCGTTTAGTCAAAAAATTAAACTGTTCCTCAACACCTCAAATTTGCGCGTTGACACACCGACAACCCAACTTAAGCGTTACAAATAAAGATAAAAGAATTAACAATTACAGCATGAAAAGTCGATTTGCATCACATTTGCAGTCATAAACATCGCTTGTTAAGGTGCCCCCAGATTAATTTGATGATGAGGCACGAAACATGAAAAAACTGAACATTCTTCTTCTTTCTGCACTGACCGCCATCTCGGGTTCCGCACTGGCAATGGGCGGCAGCATTGAGCAAGGTAAAAACTTTACCAACCTCAACCTGGAAATGGGCAAATCCTCATCCGGTGTTTATCTCGAAAGTAACTGGCTGAAAAACACCGACGACGGTACCCAGACCGGTGGCGTGGGTGCAGGCTACAACCTGGAAGTGGGCCCGGTGATGCTGAATGCGGGCGCAAAAGCCATCTACATCGGCCCGAAAAAAGGCGATAACGGCGTGGCCTTCCCGATTGGCGGCGGCGTAAACGTTGCGCTGACCGACAGCATCCACGTCTATGGCGAAGGCTATGCGGCACCAGAAGGCCTGAACAATAGCGTGAAAAACTACGTTGAAGCTAACGGCGGCGTAAGCTGGACCCCAATCAAACCGGTTACGCTGAAAGTAGGCTACCGCCACGTGAGCGTTGACGGTAAAGATGGTCGTCCAAACCACACCCTGATTGATGGCGCATATGTCGGCGGTGGAGTTAGCTTCTGATGAAACACCGCATTACCGCGCTTTGCGTTCTGAGCCTCACGCTGATGCTCACCGGCTGCGTCCAGTACAAATGGGTAAAACCGGGCGTGAGCGACGCTGAGATGAATAAAAAGCTCACGGAATGCGAAGCGCAGGCCCTGATCGATCTGCCTCCGGATAACGTAGTGACCGGTTCGAGCTCGGAAAAAACGGACAAAAAGAACAAGAAAAAGGATATTTCCACGAGCTACACGGTTGAAGACGCGAATGAATATCGCCGGGATACGTTAGTCGACAGCTGCATGTTCAAAAGCGGCTGGGACAAGATCGAAGTACAGTAATCAACTGAAAAAACCTGCCAACCGGCAGGTTTTTTTATTACCTCTTACTTACGCACCACCACCAGCTTCTGGTTCACAAACTCTTTGATCCCCAGATCCGACAGCTCGCGTCCGTAGCCGGAACGCTTCACGCCGCCGAACGGCAGCTCCGGCGCGGTATCGGTGAGCCAGTTGATGTACACCATCCCGGTCTCGATCCGCGACGCCATTTTCTTCGCGCGCTCGATGTCCTGGCTGAACACCGCCCCGCCCAGGCCGTAGTGGGAGTCGTTCGCCAGCGCGACCACCTCGTCGTCGTTTTTCACCACGTACATCTGCGCAACCGGGCCGAAGAACTCTTCGAAGTACGCCGGGTTATCGCGGGAGATATTCGTCAGGATCGTCGGTTCGAAGAAGCTCCCGTCGCGCTGCACCGGCTTGCCGCCAAAGTGCAGCGTGGCACCGTTTTTCACCGCCTCGTTAACCTGTTTGGTCAGCGTTTCCAGCGCATCTTTAGAAGAGAGCGGCCCCAGCGTGGTGCTCTCGTCCAGCGGATCGCCAATCTTCACCTGCTTAAACGCCTCGGTAAATTTGCTCAGGAAGGCATCCGCAATCTTTTCATGCAGGATAAAGCGCTTCGCCGCGGTACAGACCTGCCCGGCGTTGTTGAGCCGCGCATTCACGCCAATCTTAACCGCTTTATCCAGGTCCGCGTCGTCCAGCACCACGAAGACGTCGTTACCGCCCAGTTCGAGGGTCGATTTCTTAATGTGCTTCGCCGCCTGCGCGGCCACCACGCTGCCCGCCTTTTCGGAGCCGGTTAGCGCTGCGCCCTGCACGCGATCGTCTGCGATGATATTCGCCACCTGTTCGGACGAGATAAACAGGTTCGTCCACGCCCCTTCCGGCGCGCCCGCCTCGCGCACCAGATGCGCAAAGGTCTCGGCGCAGTGCGGCACGATGCTGGCATGCTTGGCGATAACGGGGTTACCCGCCGCCAGGTTTGGTGCCAGGACGCGCATCAGCTGGTAGTACGGGAAGTTCCACGGCTCGACGGCCATCAGCACGCCGATGGGGTGATGCTCCACCCACGCTTCCCCAAGTTCAGAGTCGTACTTCACCGGGGCGAGGAACTGCTTCGCGTTGTCGGCGTAGTAGCGGGCGATCTGCGCGCAAAGCTTCACCTCGCCGCGGCTCTGTTCGATGAGCTTACCCATCTCCTGGCTGGCGATTTTGGCCAGATCCTCCACGCGCTCGTCGATCAGGTCGGCAAGCTTATGCAGCACCGGCAGGCGCTGGCTGATGTCGCCTTTCGCCCATTCCGAATGGTAAAGCGCATCGGCCGCCTTCAGCGCCGCTTCGATATCCGCGTCGGTATGTGAGGGGTATTCTTTGATGAGCTGGTTAGTGGCAGGATTTACTGTCTGATAAGCCATATCGAATCTCCATGTTTTACCGCTTAGGGTATTAAGGGTAGTCAACATGACTGGCTGTGGACGTAAAGTTGGGTATATCCGGAAGGTTCTGAGTTAAGCAGTGCCGGACGGTTCGCTGACGTGGTATAAAAAACGTCCAGAAGGAGTTTCCATGACCGATACCCGATACGTTCGCCAGACTTTTCACCGCGCCAGGGGCCTTGAGCTGCGCAGCACTTGGCAAAGCACGCAGGCGTACAAACGCCACAGTCACCCTCAGCTCTCCATCGGCGCGATTGTTGAGGGCCAGACCTGCTGCGTGTGCCATGACCAAGAGTACATTCTTCATCCCGGGGACCTCATTGCGATCCCGGCTTATGTGCCGCACAGCTGCAACCCCGTCGACGGGCAGCCGCGCAGCTACCATATGCTCTATATCGACACCGATCTTCCTCTGGCGCTACAGGTGATTCGTAACCCTGCCCTGTTTGCCCATTACCTGGACGTCGTTAAGACAATGTCTCCAGCGTCCGTGGAGGCGCTGCTTTCTGCCCTGCCCCGCAGCGCGGATAACGCAGACGCGCTTCGGCCAACCAGCCAGGAGGTTCAGGAGGCGTTTCTTGCCGACCTGGTCGCACCGCCTTCGCTTGACGAACTTGCCCAACGCTTCTCGCTGCGCAAGGAGACGCTGATCCGTACCTTCCGGCAGGACACCGGCCTGACGCCGGGCAGCTTCCTCAACATCTCCCGCGTGGAGTTCGCCAAAGCGCGGCTACGTGCCGGGGACGATATCGCCGACGTCGGCTACCAGAGCGGCTTTGCCGACCAGAGCCATTTTCATAAGACCTTCGTCAGCTATACCGCCGCCACGCCGCGCCAGTACGCCACGGGCCGATCAATATCAGACAATAAATAGGTTCTGCAGCGCCGTAGCCTGTCCTCAGATGGTTAACTGAGGTCGCTATGGAACTGTTATTCCCTTCCGCTTTTCTCGCTCTGGTGCTGGCGCATTTTGTTGCGCTGTTGAGCCCGGGTCCGGATTTTTTCCTGCTTGTGGGCTACGCGGCGCGCTACCGACTGCGCGGCAGCGCCGGGCTGTGCGTCGGCATCGCCGCGGGTAACGCGCTCTATATTGTTCTGGTGATTATCGGCTGGAGCGCGCTGCGCCAGTTTACGTGGCTGTTTACGCTTATCGAGGTATGCGGGGCGCTGTACCTGCTGTGGATCGGCTCGCATCTGGTGCGCAGCCAACCGCAGGCGCTTACGCTTGCAGAAACCCGACAGCGGTGCCCTTCTCTGATCAAGCAGATCCTGCTGGGGCTGGGATCGGCGCTGTTAAATCCAAAAAATGCGCTGTTCTACCTGGCGCTGATGACGGCGTTACTCGGGCCGGACGTCACGCTGCTTCAGCAGGCGACCTGCGGCGTCTGGATGGTGATGGTGGTGCTGGCGTGGGATCTGGCGCTGGTGTCGATGATGGGGCTATCGGCGGTGCAACAGAAGCTTAGCCGTTCGCTGTGGTGGATTGAGCGCACGGCGGGCGTGGTGCTGATGGGGTTTGGCGGGTGGGTGCTGTGGCGATTTTTGCACTTTTCCCCCGCTTCCCTCTATCCTTAACCCATGGAAAAAATCGCTGAACTCAAACGCGCCAAGCTGCTGGCGCTGTCGCTGCTGCTGATTGCCGCCGCGGCCTTTGTCACCACCCTCTTCCTGCCGCAGACCTTTTGGGTGCGCGGCGTCAAAGCCATTGCCGAGGCGGCGATGGTCGGCGCGCTGGCGGACTGGTTTGCCGTCGTCGCGCTGTTCCGCCGGGTTCCCATTCCGTTTATTTCGCGCCATACGGCGATTATCCCGCGCAATAAGGACCGAATCGGCGACAATCTCGGCCAGTTCGTGCAGGAGAAGTTTCTTGATACTCAGTCACTTGTGGCGCTTATCCGCCGCTATGAGCCAGCGCAGATGATTGGCGCCTGGTTCAGCAAGCTCGACAACGCCCAGCGCGTCGGGCTGCATCTGATGCAGGTGATGAGCGGTTTTCTCGAGCTGACCGATGACGGGCGCATTCAGCGCCTGCTCAAACGCGCGGTGCATAAAGCTATCGACAAGGTCGATTTCACCGAAACCAGCGCCGTCATGCTGGAGAGCATGACCAAAAACAACCGCCATCAGGTACTGCTGGACGCCATCATCAACCGCCTGATTACCCTGATTCAGCGGGAAAGCACGCGGGAGTTTATTGCCGATCAGATTGTCCACTGGCTCAAAACCGAGCATCCCCGCAAGGCGATGGTGCTCCCCACGGAGTGGCTGGGCGATCAAAGCGCGGAGATGGTGTCGAACGCGGTGAATACGCTGCTGGACGATATCAGCCACGACCGTACGCACCAGATCCGCCAGGCGTTTGACCGCGCCACGCTGAAGCTTATCGACAACCTGAAAAACGATCCGGACATGGCGGCCAAAGCCGATAACATCAAGCACTACCTGAAAAACGATGAGGCGTTTAACCGCTATCTGGGAGAGATGTGGGCTGACCTTCGCCAGTGGCTGAAGGCGGATATGCAGAGCGAGGATTCGCGCGTGAAGCAGCGCATCGCCAACGCCGGGCTGTGGTTTGGCGAAACGCTAACAAACGACGCCAGCCTGCGGGCGTCGCTGAACGAGCATCTGGAGCAGGCCGCGCACCGCCTCGCGCCGGATTTTGCCGCGTTCCTGACACGCCACATCAGCGACACGGTGAAAAGCTGGGATGCCAAAGACATGTCCCGCCAGATTGAGCTGAACATTGGCAAGGATCTGCAGTTTATCCGCGTCAACGGCACCCTGGTGGGCGGGACGATTGGCCTGATCCTGTTTTTACTCTCGCAGCTGCCTGCCGTGCTGGGACATTAATCCGCTTTAGGCGGCGCGATGACGTAGCGCGTCGCCTCGAAGCGGTTCAGGATCAGGTGCACCAGAAAGACCATCGTCAGCGTCGCCACCAGCGAAAAGGTCACGGAGGTGATGCGATAGAGATCGCTGAACACCAGGTCGCTGTCCGGGTGCATGTTCTGCCCGAACATAATGCCGATGGTCGTGATGCTGGAAAACCCCACGCCCGCGCCCACTTTCTCCATCACGTGCAGCCGCGCGCCAAACGCAAGGCCGAGGCCAATCAGCGGCATCATCAGCAGCATATGGCTGCTGTGATCGTAGAGGATAAGCTGCACCACCAGAATGTAGAGGCAGCCCAGCACTACCCCGACCACGCGCCAGATGGAGCTCATCACCGCGCCGCGATAGTGCATAGGGAACAGGATCAGAATCCCTGCCATTAGCGCCGAGAGCGAATCGCTTAAGTCGCTAATCTGAAACACCACGAAAATCATCGTCGCGACGCTGCCGGAGAGCAGCGACTCGTGGCGCACGCGGGCGTCGTCTTTCTCAATCAGCGGCGGCGGCTTGCGGGGCTCCACGTCCGGCAGCAGGTAGTTCATCAGCGCGCTCAGGCACACCGCCATCACGCTCGCTTCAATGTTGGAAAACAGCAGCGTGTGCCAGTTGGTGGTGGGGTAACTCATAAAGTTGAGCATCACGCTCTGGCACACAACGCCCATCGAGCCGAACAGGAACAGCGGCCCTTTGCTCATAAAGCGAAAACGCATCACGTAAAGGGCAAATACCACCAGCGTCATGATGACCGGCCATTGGGAAAGATAGCCGATGATAATCACCATTTCGACGCAGTTCAGCGATGCGCTGAAGATAAACTGCTTCGCCACGTGGCGGTTAAACACTGGCACCAGCGAGAGGAGCATGATCGGATAGACCACGAAAAACACGCCGTAGCTGGTGTTGTAGAAGCTCGATATGCTCAGGGCAATCATCCCGGCAAAAACGATGCGCAGGGTCTGGCGAAAGTCGTTTGCCGTGTAGACGATGTTGCCGTGCGGGGTAAAGACCCGCGCCAGCGTATTAATAGACATAGTGAAGCAGGCTCACCAGGTGGATCTGCATTCCGGAGAAGAAGCGCGCAAACGGCCCTTCGCTGTTGTAGAGCTGCACGGTCGCCCGCGCGCCGGTTGGCAGCGGCTTCGGCAGCGGCTCATCCAGCGTGACGTGAATGCGCATGCGCTGAGCGTCTCGTACCCAGCGGTTAGAGGTCTCCGGCTGGGAGAGCTGGCCGTTAACCGCCTCCTGGCCTGCGAGGATCCCCGCGTCGCTGCTGGCCACGTGGGCGCGGAACACCTGCCCCGGGAAGGCGTCAAACACTACTGCGGCATCGGTGCCCTGACGGGTATGGCGCAGGCTCTTCTCACGGAAATCGGCCACGATATCGGTCTGGTTGTTTACCAGCGCCAGCGCGGCGGAGCCGGATGAGGCGTAAAAACCGGGGCTTAACTGCAGGTTACTGACCGTGCCGTCCGCCTGGGCGTAGACCTTTGTCCAGCCGAGGTTCAGCTCTGCTTCATCCAGCGCGTTGCGGTATTTTTGCAGCGTCACGTTGCGGTGTTCTTCGCGCTCGCCGCGCTGGATGCGCAGGTTCCGGATGTTGGCCTGAATCGTGCTGACGGACTGCTCGCTGCTCTGCCAGGCGGTGCGGACCTTATCCAGATCCGCCTGCGAGACGTTCTGTAACGTGCTCAGCTTCTGATAGCGTTCGAAGGTCACCTTGTCGTTACGCGCGGTCAGCACCGCGGTTTTCAGGCTGGCCTGCGCGGCGGCGATCTTCGCGTCCAGCTGTTCGTTAGAGAGACGCGCCTGCTCCAGCGCGATTTGCGCCGCTTCCACTTTATTGCGAAACGGCGTGTCGTCGAGCTCAAACAGCAGATCGCCTTTCTTCACCTGGCTGTTGTTGTGGACATGTACCGCCGCCACGTAGCCGGAGACGCGCGGAGAAACCGGGGTTACCACGCGCATGACGGTGGAGTCCGGCGTCAGCGGGATCCAGATATCCGCGACGACAAAATAGATAAACATCAGCAGGAAAGAGGCAATACTCACCCTTACCCAGCGGGCAAACTTTTGTTCAGGGGTCATTATTTTTCGGTCTTGTTGTCTTCTTCGCGGATTGTCCGCAAATTGCAGGCGATTTGATTTAACGTGGCGCTGAAAATCTCGATATGCTCCGGCGCGATGTGTTGCGATACGCGAGCCTGATAGGTCTCAATCACCTGAGTGAGCCTTTTTAAAATGGTTTTTCCCTCAGGCGTCAGCGTCAGAAGCCGGATGCGCTTGTCATAAGGCGATGTGGTGCGCAGCAGGTAACCCTGTTTTTCCAGCTGTGTCAGGGTGCGCATCAGCGGCGGCAGTTCAATACCCTGCACCTCCGCCAGCTCACTCATTGAGACGTTATCCCCGAGCTGATGAAGCTGCATCATCACCGTCCAGCTCGACTGGGTTAAGCCGGTATCGAGAATGGCATCATCGATCACCGCACGCCACTGGCGCACGATCATCGCCATCCGCATGCCCATCGGCCTGCGGCTAAACAGCGCTTCTTCACTCATGGGGAAACCTCTCGTCACACGCGGTCAAGATAATAGTTATCAGGGTAAGTATCAAGAAACGCGAGACGAAAGAGCAGGAATTGCGAAAACGATGTCTCCCTCTCCCTGTGGGAGAGGGTCGGGGTGAGGGCACCAGCCCGCAGTGGAGTTTAGCGGCTAAAATGCCTCCTGACGGCACTTTTTCCCGAAGCCGTCACCACCACCTCCCTGTACCCCGCCACCCGCTGGATCCACCCTTTGCTTTCCAGATGAATAAGCAGCGCCGCGCCAGCTTCGCCTCCGAGGTGAAACCGCCGCTCGCTCCAGTCCAGACAGGCGCAGCAGGCCTTGCGGCGCGGATGAGCGCTTAACGACACGCCGAGCTTCAGAAACTGCTCCCGGCCATACAGCGTGAGCGCTGAACCGTCTGCCTCCAGCCAGCCTTCCGCCTGCATGAAATCGTAGATCTTTACCGCCACCGCGCCCGCCAGATGATCGTAGCAGGTGCGCGCCTCCCGCATGGCCTTCGGCGCGGTGGTTTCCGGCGGCGCAATGCGGCTCCAGGAGAGCCCCATCATCTGTTCGATCAGCTCCGCCACGTCGTGCCCCGCCAGACGATAGTAGCGGTGCCGCCCCTGAGACAGACAGGTAATCAACTTTCCCTCCACCAGCCGGGCGAGATGCCCGCTGGCGGTCGACGGGGCGACGTCTGCCGCGGTGCTCAGTTCGGTGGCGGTCCACGCCCGCCCGTCCATCAGCGCGCACAGCATCTTCACGCGCGACGGATCGGCCATTGCCGCCGCCACCGCCGCAATGGCCTGCTCCAGCGCCGCGCCGTTATCAGTCGGTAAGCTTGTCTTTAACATGTGCTGCCCAGGGTTCGGTGATCTCTGCGGCCAGCTTATCATCATCCGTCAGCAGAATAAGGTGATTCGCATGGTCGCTGTACTGGGTAAGAACAGACACGCCGCGTGCCGCCAGCGCCGCCGCAATTTCACCCAGCTCGCCGGGACGCGACTGCCTGAGTTTTCTGATAACCGGCCTGCACACCGCCTGCACGGTAAACCCGGCCTCCACCAGCACGCGGCGGGCTTTTTCCCCGTCCTCCACCAGGAAATGGGCATCGGTACCGAATACGCCGCCCCCCTCAAGCCCTACGCCGTTGCGCCCCAACAGCTGTCCAAAGCGCGCCAGCTCGCCGGGCCCGTCGCGGAAAATCACGTGAACGTCATACATTCGCGCGCCCTCCCGTTTCGGAACTGTACTCCCGCACCAGCTGCGCCACGCGAATACGGTAGAAAGAGAAAATCGACTCCCGCCCTTCGGCCTGCGCCGCCTGATGGAAGACGTTCTGCTTCCAGCGGCGGACGGCCTCTTCATCCCGCCACCAGGAAAGGGAAAGAATTTTGCCGTCGGTCGTCAGGCTCTGGAACCGTTCGATATCGATAAAGCCGTCGATGTCGGCCAGCAAAGGCTTAAGCTCTGCGGCAAGTTGGAGGTAGCGCGCCTGATGGGCAGGCGCGGCTTTGGCTTCGAAAAGGACTGCGATCATGATGGTCTCTCCGCTGTGATGTTGAGGAGAGAATGCAGGATGGAAAAGCACAATGCTTCGGTAAAGAGCGAAGCTTTAGCCCAGAACCGACCTCGGCTCCATAAACGCGCGGATCCCCCACTCGCCCATCTCGCGCCCCACGCCGGAGTGCTTAAACCCGCCGAACGGCGCTTTCGGTTCATGGGCCAGGGTGTTCACCAGTACGCGACCGGAAACAATCTGCTGCGCCACGCGGCGCGCGCGGTCCGCACCGCCCAGCACCACCGCGCTCAGGCCGTAGTCCGTGTCGTTGGCAATGGCAATCGCCTCCGCCTCGTCACGATAGGGAATTACGCACAGCACCGGGCCAAAAATCTCGTCGCGGGCAATCGTCATTTGGTTGTTCACGTCGGCAAACAGCGTCGGGCGCACAAACCAGCCGTCCTGCGTGCCTTCCGGCCGCCCCTCGCCGCCCGCCAGCAGGCGCGCCCCCTCTTCGACACCTTTGCGGATATAGCCCTGCACCCGCTGCCACTGCTTTGCGCTGACCATCGGGCCGACGTCCGTTGATTTATCGCGCGGGTCGCCGGAGTTCACCGTCGCCACGGCCTGCGCCAGCGCGGTTTCGATCTCCGCCTTACGCGAGTAAGGCACCAGAATACGCGTTCCGGCCACGCACGCCTGCCCGCTGTTCATAAACCCGGCCTGAATCACCAGCGGGATCGCCTGCGCCAGATCCACGTCATCCAGCAGGATCGTCGGCGATTTCCCGCCTAACTCCAGCGTCACGCGCTTAAAGCTTTCCGCCGCGTTGCGCAGGATCGCCTTGCCGGTATGCGTCGAACCGGTAAACGAGATTTTTGCCACGTCCGGATGGCGGCTGATTGTGTCACCGACCGTCTCACCCCGCCCGGTGACGATGTTAAACACGCCCGGCGGCAGAGCCGCATCGCGCAGCGCTTCGGTGACAATCTGCGTTTGCAGGGCGCTCATTTCGCTCGGCTTGATCACCGCCGTACAGCCCGCGGCCAGCGCGGCCGCCAGCTTGCCGCAGATAAATCCTGCGTCGCTGTTCCACGGCGTAATCAGTCCGGCCACGCCAAGCGGCGTCATCTGCACCGTGGCTGCGCCCGCGTGGGTGACGAATTCAAACGCCTCCAGCGCCTCAATCGCCTGAGCAATCACCTCCGCCGGATAGCTGGCCATCCACGCCGAGCGCGAGGCGGGCGCGCCGTACTCTTCGATGACCGCTTCCAGCAGCTCGTCGTGACGAGCGGCCACGGCGGCGTGCATACGTTTTAGCGCGGCAATGCGCTCCTGCTTTGTCGTCTGCGACCACGCGGGGAACGCCGCTTTTGCCGCCGCAACGGCGCGCGCTGCGTCAACCTCATCCGCCAGGCGTACCTGCCCGATGACCTGCGCCGTCGCCGGGTTGTATAAATCAAACCGTTCGGTGCCGTGCGGGGTAACAAATTCGCCGTTAATAAAGATCTGTTCGATAGTGTGCATATAAACCTCCTCAGGCTGTGTGAGCACAGTCTGGCACGGCTTCTCCGTTGCGATAATCCACGCTATGCTGCAAGGGTTGTTTCGATTTTCAGGATAATCTATGCATCGTTCAGGTCTGACAGAGCTGGAAGTGGTTATGGCGGTGGTGCGGCGCGGCAGCTTTCGCGGCGCGGCGCAGGAGCTCGGCATGTCCGCCACGGCGGTCAGTAACGCCATCGCCGGGCTGGAGAGCCGCCTGGATACTCGCCTCTTTAACCGCACTACCCGCAGCGTGGCGCTCACCGACGCCGGACAGCGCTACGTGGCGCGCGTTGGCCCGGCGCTGCAGGAGATCCGCCTCGCCAGCGAGGAGATCCACAGCGACACCGGGGAACCCGCCGGCACGCTGCGTCTGAACGTGCCGAACCATATCGGCACCCTGTTTCTGGACCAGCTGCTGATCGACTTTATGATCCGCTACCCGAAGATGCGCGTGGAAACCGTCAGCGAAGCGCGCATGATTGACATCGTCGCGGAAGGCTACGACGCGGGGATCCGCCTCGAGGAGTCCGTGCCGCAGGACATGATCGCCGTGCCGCTGACCGGCGAGATCCGCCAGCTGGTGACCGCCACGCCGGACTATTTTGCCCGTCACGGTACTCCGCAGACGCCGGACGATCTGCTTTCACATCAGGGGATCGGCATGCGCATGGCCCACGGCGGGATCTACCGCTGGGAGCTGGCGCGTCGGGGGGAAACGTACGCCCTTGCCGTACCGCCACGCTTTGCGACATCCGATCTTTTCGCCTCGATCCGCGCCGTAAAGGCGGGATTAGGGGTAGGATTTTTGCCGGAACTGTATATCCGGGAAGAGCTTGAGAATGGAGAGCTGGTGAGCGTTTTAAACGACTGGGCGCAGCCCTTTGCCGGGCTGCGCCTGTATTACCCCGGCCATCGCCACGTCCCGCCGGGACTGCGGGCGCTGGTGGCGATGATCCGCGAGCGCGGGATTATTCCAGGTTAGCCTTATTCAGCCCGTAAGCCGCGTCCAGCGAGCCCGGCGCCATGCGGGAGGTGATCCCAAGACGGTTCCAGGCGTTGATCGCCACGATGGCGAAGTTCAGCTCTGAAATCTCCACGTCCGAGAAGTGCTCCGCCACGCTGCGGTACAGCGCGTCGCTCACCCCGTGAACGCCAATCTGGGTCAGCGCTTCGGTGAAGGCCAGCGCGGCTTTCTCGCGGGCGCTGAACAGCGGGGACTCGCGCCAGGCCGCCAGATGGTACAGGCGCAGCTCGCGTTCCCCGGCGATTTTGGCCTCTTTAGAGTGCATATCCAGACAGAACGTACAGCCGTTCAGCTGCGACACGCGAATGTCGATTAGGTGCTTCAGCGCCGGGTCGATGGAGGTTTTTGCCACCTCCATGCTCAGGGCAGACAGCGCGTTGGCGAGGGCAGGTGTAACTTTATGGTGGTTAACGCGAGTGCTCATTGTCTTTCCTCTTTTTGTGCGGCATGTGCCGTGCGATGAGGCAAATCTACGCCGTTCATGACATAGTAAAAAGATACAAAAAGCGTGAAATGAGGTAGGACATGAAGCCGGGCTATCACGACATTTATACCCGCTATCGCGACAACATCACGCGCGGCGTGCTGAAGCCGGGCGATAAGGTGCCTGCCATCCGCGTGCTGGCGGAAGAGCTGAAGGTGGCGCGCAAAACCGTCGAAACGGCGTATGCCATTCTGACGGGTGAAGGGTATCTGGTGAGCCAGGGCGCGCGCGGCACGCGGGTCAACCCGGATTTACTGCTACCGGATAACAATGCCCCTGCAGAACAGCCTACCGGCACGCTTCCGGCCTCGCTTATCAGCCAGCGCGAGCGGGCCGGTTTTCTGCGCCCCGGCATCCCCGCCCTCGACAGCTTCCCGTATAAAAAATGGCTGCTGCTGGCGGGCCAGGCGACGCGCGCCATGCGTCAGGAGGAGATGCTCAACCCGCCCGTCCTGGGCTGGTATCCGCTGCGGCAGGCCATCGCCAGCTATCTCAATATCTCACGCGGCTTGTCCTGCACCGCCGAACAGGTGCTGATCACCAGCGGCTACAGCGGCAGCCTGCGGCTGATCCTTGACACCCTCGCCAGCCGCAGCGACAAGGTGGTGTTTGAAGATCCGGGCTACTTTATGGGTCAGCAGTTGCTGAAGCGGATCGTGCCGCGCCTGCATACGGCGCCGGTCGATCGCTGCGGCATTGATACGGACTACCTGCTTCGTCACCATCGTGATGCGCGTTTTGCCATCGTCACCCCCTCGCACCAGAGCCCGCTGGCGGTGACGCTCTCCCTGCCGCGCAAGCAGCAATTGCTCGACTGGGCCAGCCAGAACGAGGCGTGGATTATCGAAGACGATTACGACGGGGAGTTTCACTACACCCGCAAGGTGCTGCCGTCGCTGAAAAGCCTCGACCAGCACGACCGGGTGATCTTTATGGGCACCTTCAGTAAAACCATCATGCCGTCGCTGCGCATGGGCTACGTGGTGATGCCCGCCAGCACCGTCGGGGCCTTTACCGACTGCGCGGATATCACCACCAGCGGCCAGCCGGTGCTGACGCAGAAGATCCTCACCGCGTTTCTCAACGAAGGGCATTTTTTCCGCCATCTCAAAAAGATGCGCGCGCTGTACCAGACCCGCCGCGACTGGATGATTGCCGCCCTGCACGAGGTGTATGGCGATCTGTTTTTCACCGAGCAAAACGACGGCGGGATGCATATCGTGGCGTTTCTCACCAAAGGAAGCCGTGACCGGGAAGTCGCGCGCTGCTGGCAGGAACAGCGGCTGCAGGTCAATGCGCTCTCGGAGTGGTATCGCGGGTCGGGCAAACGCTACGGGCTGGTAATGGGCTATAACAACGTGCGGTCGTATCAGGAGGCGGTGGAGCTGCTGGAAAGGCCGAAACGGCAGACGCTCGCGCTGTTGAGGTGAAAAACGCCGGGTGGCGGCTGCGCCTTACCCGGCCACGGTTTAAATATCATTGCGGGATAACCCTACGTCCTTCAGCTGCGCGTCGCTCATCTGACTCAGGATGCGGCGGGTGCGGTTGATGCGGTACCAGTTACCCAGCGTTTTTGCGATCCAGACAAACACAATAAACGGACGTTTTGAACGATTTTCGTAGAATTCCATGATGCTCTCCTCACTGTGCCAGTGGGGTTATCATCCTGGAAATCGACCTGCGCAATACAGATGCAAAAACAACTTTTGTTTAACATACAGATCCGCTAAAACGGTATCTGCATGCCGTTTTTTGCGGCAATCTGTACTGGTTTAATGCTCTGTATGGTGAAAACAAAGGATACAGCATGACGCGCTATCAACACCTCGCCAACCTTCTGGCAGAACGCATTGAACAAGGGCTGTATCGCAGCGGCGAGCGTCTGCCGTCGGTGCGCGCCCTGAGCCAGGAGCACGGCGTGAGCATCAGCACCATACAGCAGGCCTACCAGATCCTCGAAAACCTTCAGCTGATCACCCCCCAGCCGCGCTCCGGCTATTTTGTCTCGAAACGAAAAGCCCAGCCGCCCGTCCCGGCGATGACGCGCCCGGTACAGCGCCCGGTGGACGTCACCCAGTGGGATGAGGTGATGATGCTGCTGGACGCCCGCGCCGACAAAGAGATGATCTCCTTTGGCGGCGGCTCGCCGGACATTAACCAGCCGAGCCTGAAGCCCCTGTGGCGCGAGATGAGCCGCCTTGCGCAGCATAACCCAAGCGAGATGCTGAGCTATGACGTGCTCGACGGCCGCCTTGAGCTGCGCGAGCAGATCGCCCGCCTGATGCTGGACGGCGGCTCGACCGTCTCGGCAAGCGACATTGTGATCACCAACGGCTGCCACGGCGCGCTGTCGATTGCCCTGCTGTCGGTGTGCAAACCGGGGGACATCGTGGCGGTGGAATCGCCATCTTTTCACGGCACCATGCAGATGCTGCGCGGGTTTGACATCAAGGCGATTGAAATTCCCACCGACTCTGAAACCGGGATCAGCATCGAGGCGTTAGAGCTGGCAATGGAGCAGTGGCCGATCAAGGCGGTGATCCTGGTGCCCAACTGCAATAACCCGCTCGGGTTTATCATGCCGGAAGCGCGGAAAAAACAGGTTTTAGCCCTCGCCCAGCGGCACGATATCGTGATTGTGGAGGATGATATCTACGGTGAGCTGGCGGCGGAGTACCCGCGCCCGCGCACCATTCACTCGATGGACATTGATGGCCGCGTGATCCTCTGCAGCTCGTTTACCAAAACCGTGGCGCCGGGCCTTCGCGTCGGCTGGATTGTGCCGGGACGCTATTACGACCGGGTGATGCACATGAAATACGCCGCGGGCGGGTTTAACGTGCCGGGCACCCAGATGGCGGTGGCGGCGTTTATTCGCGACGGCCATTACCATCGCCACGTGCGCCGTATGCGCCAGATTTATCAGCAGAATATGGAAACCTACACCTGCTGGGTGCGGCAGTATTTTCCAGCGGAGATTTGCGTCACGCGCCCGCAGGGAAGCTTCCTGCTGTGGGTTGAGCTGCCGGAGAAGGTGGATATGGTGTGCGTCAGCAAGCAGCTGTGTCGGCTGAAGATCCAGGCGGCGGCCGGGTCGCTGTTTTCCGCGTCAGGGAAGTACCGCAACTGCCTGCGGATCAACGTGGCGCTGCCGCCGACGGATAAGCATCGCGAAGCGTTGAAGAAGATGGGCGAGGCGATTGTGATTGCGATGGAGGAGTAGCACGTTTTTTAGCGCCGGTGGCGCTACGGAATAGAGTAGGCCGGGTAGGCGAAGCCGCCACCCGGCAAAATCAACGACTCAGAACTTCCACGAAACGCTGCCCACAATGCTGCGTTCTGCACCGAAGTAGCAGTAAGAGAGCGAGTTACACGCCGCAACGTAGCTTTTGTCCGTCAGGTTATTGACGTTCAGCTGCGCACTCACGCCCGTAAGCCCCACTTTTGACAGGTCATACCCCACGACCATGTCCACCAGCGTGTACGATGGAAGCGTATGGGTGTTCTGGCGATCGCTGGCGATCCCGTTGACATAGCGCACGCCGGAGCCGACGGTCAGGCCGTCCAGCGGGCCGGTTTTGACGTCGTAGCTCAGCCAGGCGCTGGCCATGTTACGCGGGGCATAGACGGCGCGCTTGCCCTCCTCTTCCGGGCTGCTCTTCTTATAGCGAATATCCGTGTAGGTATACGCCGCCTGCATGCGCAGGCTGTCGGTCAGCTGACCAATCGCCTCCAGCTCAACGCCTTTGGATTCGATTTCACCGATGGAACGGTACGGATCGGTCGGCTCCTCTTTAGTGGCAATGTTCTTCTGGTTAATGCGGAACACCGAGGCGCTGAACTGGCTGTTCATCCCTTCTGGCTCATACTTCACGCCCGCTTCCCACTGCTTGCCCTTCATCGGATCCAGGATATTGCCCTGCTCGTCGGCAAAGCTGGTCGGCGTAAAGGCGGTGGAGTAGCTGACGTACGGCGCAACGCCGTTATCAAACAGATACAGCAGCGCCGCGCGGCTGCTGAAGTTGTTTTTATCCAGATCGCTGCGGGTGTGGTTAAAGTTGTCGACGTTCGACACGCTCACCTGGTCGTAACGCCCGCCGAGCGTCAGGCGCCAGCGGTCAATGGACATCTGATCCTGTAGGTAGTAACCGGTCTGGCGAAGCTTATGCTTTTCCCTGCTGTACTGGGTGATGTAGTCCGGCTTCGCACCGTAAACCGGGTGGAAGGCGTCAATCGGCGGGAAGCCGCCATAGTAGCCGGTCACGTTGTTGGTGCGGTCCTGGTAGTCCATGCCGATCAGCACGCGGTGGTTCACCGCCCCGGTGTCGAAGCTGCCGTCGACCTGGTTATCCAGTGTGATGGCGTTCATCTTCTCGTCAGAGCCGGAATAGCCGCGGTTCAGCTCGGTGTCATTCAGCCAGCCTGCGGCATACACCTGGTTCAGCTCCACTTTGGTGTGCAGGTAGCGCAGCTTCTGGCGCACGGACCAGCCGCTGTCAAACAGGTGCTCAAGGTTATAGCCGACCATATTTTCCCGACGATCGTACTTGTCGTATTCGTCTTCACCTTCAAAGAACGTGTTGGAGATTTTCTTCCCGCTGTGCGGCACAACCGTGCCCTCATACGGCAGGCCGGAGTGGCTGCCACCTTCCGGATCGCGGTGCAGGTAGGCCATCAGATCCAGACGGGTGTTATCGGTGATACGCCAGGTCAGGCTCGGCATCAGCGCGTAACGCTCTTCCTTCAGCGGATCGAACTGGGAATCGGCATAGCGGGTCATCCCGCTGAGGCGCACCGCCACGCGGTCGTTATCATCAACCGGGCCGGTGACGTCGAACATCGCCCCACGCTGGCTATTGTTCCCGGCGAAGAGCTTGATCTCCCCGCCCGGATCGAACGACGGCTTACGGGAGGTAAGCGCCACAATCCCGCCCGGCGATGAGCGGCCATAGAGCACGGAGGCAGGACCGCGCACGACTTCGATACTGTCCAGGAACCACGGGTCAACCACCAGCGAGCTGTGGGAGTTGGTGTCGCCCATCATCTTCAGGCCGTCCAGGTAGACGTTGTCCAGGCTGCCGTCAGAGAAGCCGCGCAGCACCATGTAGTCAAAGCGGTTAGACGCCCCAATCTGGTTGCTGTAGACCCCCGGCGTGTAGCTCACGGCCTGACGCACGCTGGTTGCGCCCTGCTCTTCGAACTGCTCGCGCGTGACGATAGAGACCGACTGCGGAGTTTCAATATCCGGCGTTTCAAGCTTGGTGGCCGCAGACTGCATCTGCGAGGTCACCACCACGGTGTCAGTTTTTTGCGCATCCTGCGCCAGCAAAGGAAAAGCGACGCTACCGGTAACCCATCCCACCAGCAGTGCCAGACGCGATTTAACAAACATAACCCTCTCCAGAGATATTTCTTATTGTTAATAAGAATTATTACCTTTTTGAGGGTGCAAACAGCTATGCGCGCCGCCAGGTTATGTATGCGCAATGCTAAACCGCACGGGATACGTTCGCGCGATGGCCGAAATTACGTTAGCGGAGTTTGCGCACGTCACCCGGTGAAATCCCGTAATGACGACGAAACGCGGTGGCGAAGTTGGTGGCATGCTGATACCCGCACATCCACGCCGCCTGCTGCACGCTGTGGCCTTCCAGCAGATAGCGACGCGCCAGCGCAAGGCGACAGTCGCGGAGGTAATCGAAGAGCGTGCAGCCGTAGCGCTGACGGAACTTGCTGCGCAGGCTGCTTGGGCTCATTGCGGCAAGGGCTGCCAGCTGCGCGAGAGTATGATCCCGCTCAGGAGACTGTTCCAGCAGGCTCCGCACGCGTTCAAGACGCGCATGCTCAGGGCGGCTTGGGCAAGGCTGCTGGCGCTGGCTGAGGCCGTGGCCGAGCAGCTGGTACATCAGCCCCTCCAGCACCAGCTTGCGTGAGAGCACGCGTCCCCTCTGCCGCTGCGCATGCAGAATACCTGACATCACAAACTCGGGAACCTGCCAGACAAACGCGGGTGCATTCAGGCTTTGCCATTCCAGAAGCAATGAGTCAAGCAGGGCTTCACGTCCGGCATCGTGGGGATACACGCCAAACGAGAGCGTTTTCAGCGTGCTGTCGGCATCGTGACGCGCGCTCATTACCTGATCTTCACTCAGACGAGAGCTGAACGCCATGCCCGGGTGGACGGGATAATCGATACCATTGAGCGTGAGCGTCACGCACCCTTCCAGCACCACCAGCATATAGAGCGGGCTGCTGTGGCGGGAGGTGGTTTCATAGGGCTGTAATACACGTACGTCGGAATGGGTCAGCGAAATGCCGGACGAGAGCATCATCTCTTCAACATTCCCCTGCAACACGGGGCTGCCGCTGACCTGCGCCTCTTTTAGCTGGGGGAAACGGTAGTCGATGCCGTAGCGCTCGCCGAATACCTGAAAATCTTCAACAAAAAATATGCGTTTCGCTGATCTATTTTCACTCTGGAGCATCATTCGGGGCCTGCATCGGGGAAAGGGCAGGCAAAACAGTACCATCCCTTTGCAATGGCAGCAATCACCGGGCGCAGACATTATTACGCTCCGGACGAAGCCGGAGCGAAGTCATATATTTCCTTGCGAGAAATATATTTATGCTTCCTGCCACTCAGCAAAAACCTCTTTATGGTTTTTGGTCAGGACAACTTTATTATCTTCGACCTTATCGACCCAGCCGAGAGGAATAAAGTGGTGTTTGCCGCCCGATTCCGGATCGCTCTTCGCAAGCTTGATGCGCTCACCATCAAGATGGTCCACAACCCCGACGTGCGTTCCGCAGCTGGCGACAACCTGAGTGTGATCCTTAATTGCGCTTTTATCTACCATAATTATTCTCCTGTTTCGGTTATTTGCCTGTTGCACGAAATTAACTGTAGCGCATAAATTCAGGCTTAAAAGGCTTATTAGCATTTTGAAACATCATTGACAGAATCGAATATTATGTCTATTTAGCGCCGAAAGGAAAAAATAAGAATGAGATGAATTATTACCGACTGATTATTTCCCGTTCATAATTAAATTATCGCAACCAACGAGGAGGTATTTATGACGATTCGCAATAATAATCGGGCAGAAATTTCGCTGGCTCTTGGTGAAGCGGTCCTGGACATCGTGCAAAAAGGCCATGAGTTATCGCGAGAGAATCTCGCCCAGGCGATGAAAATCAAAGCGGAGAAAGAGCGCGACGACGAGCGGCTTTTGAACTACTGGAAGGCGTGTAATATGCTGGTTTGAACGTAGCGGCGTTTAGCCAGGCTAAACGCCGCCGGCTATTACTCGTCGAAGTACCAGTATCCCTGGTTAATCAAACCGGTCAGCTCGTCCACAAACGCCGGATTATTCAGCGCATCCCCCAGCTCGGCCTGGCCGAGCTCGGTGTAGCGGCACAGCGCGTCCGCCCCGTTCACATCCGCCGTTTCCAGCTGTTCGCTGTTAATAAAGAAGCTGCCGTTAACGTTCAGCACGCGCAGCCCGCTCAGGCGAGAGAGCGTTTCGCCCCCTTGCAGCGCGTCGAGCACCTCTTCCACTGAATACGGCGGCTCGGCGGCGGCGATATCCAGCTCGTGGCGCGGCGTGGAGACGAAGCTGCCAAACCATTTTGTGAAATCATCCGGCTTGCTGATCATGTCGATCATCATCTGACGAATGCGATCGAGCTCGTACTGCTCCACGCGGCCCGGGTGTTCGCGGCAGGTCAGATCCGGATCGCTGTAGTGCTCGCCGACCAGATCGTTTTCCAGCGCATAGTCGGCAAAGCTGCTGATCAGATCGCGACCGTTCGGCCCGCGGAAGCCAACGGAGTAGTTGAGCGCCGTTTCATGGGTAAAGCCGTCGTGCGGGAATCCAGGCGGAATGTAGAGGATATCGCCCGGGGCCAAATCTTCGTCGATGATCGGCTCAAACGGATCGACATGCAGCAGCGCCGGGTGCGGGCAGAACTGACGCATCGGCAGCTTGTCGCCCACGCGCCAGCGGCGGCTGCCCATCCCCTGAATGATAAACACGTCGTACTGATCGATATGTGGACCCACGCCGCCGCCCGGCACGGAGAAGGAGATCATCAGATCGTCCAGACGCCAGTCCGGCAGGACGCGGAACGGACGCACCAGCTCCGCGGCGGGCATATGCCAGTGGTTCACCGCCTGCGCCAGCAGCGACCAGCCGGTTTCGCCCAGATCGTCGAAGTGCTCGAACGGGCCATTGCTGGCCTGCCATTTGCCGTTAGCGTGGCTCACCAGACGGCTATCGACTTCCGGCTCCATCGCCAGGCCTGCCAGCTCGTCCGGGGTAATCGGGTCGACAAAATTCGGGAAGGCATTTTTCAGCACTACGGGTTGTTTTTGCCAGTATTTCTCAAGAAATTCCGGCCAGTTCAGGTTCAATTGATACGCCATGGGTAGCACCAGTGAGAGGGGAAACAGGCGCGATTATAGGCAAGAAGGCAGAGGGGGAACTTGTCATGGGTCAAACGAGCGCGCGTAGGTCGGGTAAGGCGAAGCCGCTACCCGACACGTACACGGCGGTAAAACTTAATCCAGGTTCAGCTCGTCATAATGGGTAATCAGTTTACCCACGATGCCGTAGTCCAGCGCTTCCGCCGGGGACATCCAGAAGTTGCGGTCGGTGTCTTTTTTCACTTTCTCCAGCGGCTGGCCGGTGGCGTCGGCGATCAGCTTGTTCACGCGATCCAGCATGCGGATGATCTCGCGCGCTTCGATCTCAATATCCGTCGCCTGACCGCGCACGCCGCCCAGCGGCTGGTGGATCATAAAGCGGGTATTTGGCAGCGAGTAGCGGTGCTCTTTTTTCGCGGCCAGGAAGATGGTGATCCCGGCGCTCGCCACCCAGCCGGTGCCGATGACGTGCACTTCCGGACGGATGAACTTGATGAAGTCGTGAATGGTGTCACCCGCTTCCACGTGGCCGCCCTGGCTGTTGATGTACAGCTTGATCGGATCGTTGCTGACGCTTTGCAGCAGGATCATCTGGGTAATGACCTTCTGCGCCAGCTCCTGGTTGATCTCACCGGAGATGACAATCGAACGGGACTCCAGCAGTTTTTGCTGTAGAGCGCCCGCGCCGTTTGACCCTTCCGCTTTTTCCTTGTCGCTCTCTTTCAGTGTGTAGTGCATTGTTATGTCCTCAGCTTGTCGCGCTCAAAACCAGAGTGTAGCCTGTTTTATCGGTGAAAGTCCTCACAGACAAATAACGAGGGATCTTATGAATATTGCACATGTCGCACTCTGGACCCGCAGCCTTGAGGCCCAGGTTCAGTTCTGGGAAACGGTGTTTAATGGCCGCAGTAACGAACGCTACGTCAGCAAAAACCGTCCGGGGTTTGAATCCCATTTTATTACCCTGGATGACGGGCCGACCCTCGAGCTGATGACGCTGCCGGACCTGCCCGACGCCCCGGCGCACCCGGAGTTTATCGGCTGGGCGCATATCGCCATTAACGTCGGCAGCAAGGCAAAAGTGGACAGCATGGCCGAGCGGGCGCAGGCCAACGGCACGCTGCTCAGCGCCCCGCGCATGACCGGGGACGGCTTTTATGAAGCGGTGATCGCAGACCCGGACGGCAACCGCATCGAGCTTGTCGGTGCATAAAAACAGCGTTTCATTCCTTCACCGCCCCCGCCCCTGCTCGCTATACTTCATACGGTTATCATATTGTTAAATGATAATGATATTTAATGTGTTAAGATGAAAGTCAGCATAAACAGTCTCTTACGTTACCGTTGGGCTGTTTCCATTCTTTTAAATCAGCACCGGGGCGGTGAATGGAACACATTGTATATGTGGTAGATGACGATGACGCAGTCAGACAGTCCGTGATCGGATTGCTGGAATCGGCAGGCCTGAACGCTATCGGCTTTTCATCGGCAGAAGCGTTTCTGCAATACCGCTTTGAGGACCTGCCGTCGTGCGTGATCCTCGATATGCAAATGCCCGCCATTTCGGGTTTTGAGGTGGCGGACGCCCTCAAGGACAGCGGGCGAGAGATCCCGATTATTTTCCTCACCGGCCACGGCACCATTCCGATGTCGGTGCGCGCCATTAAAGGCGGCGCGTACGAATTTCTCACTAAGCCCGTCGAATCAAACGCGCTGATCGACGCCATTGAGTCCGCGTTACAGCTGGCGGAAAACAATGCCGAGCGCAATAAAGAGCGCTACGCCCTGAAGCAGCGCCATCTCTCCCTCACGCCGCGCGAACACGAGGTGCTCACGCTGGCGATAAGCGGCATGCTGAACAAGCAAATTGCCGCCGAGCTGGGCGTCAGCGAGATCACGGTGAAAGTGCACCGTCGCCGCGTGATGGAGAAAATGCAGGTGCGCTCGGTTGCCGAGCTGGTCAGGGCCGTTGAGCGCCTGACCAAAAGCCAGCCCGCGGAGTAACCTTTTACCCTTCCTGCGCCGCCAGCGGCAGCGCAAACGCGAACACCGTGCCGTAAGGCTCCCGGCGGCGCGCGCTCAGCTTCCCGCAGTGGCGCTCGATGATGCTGGCGCTGATGGTCAGCCCCATCCCCATCCCCTGTGGCTTGGTGGAGTAGAACGAGTCAAAAATCTGCTCCAGCCGCCCGGGCTCAATGCCGCTCCCGGTATCGGCGATCTCAACGATCACTTTCCCTTCCGCGTTGGCGGTGCTGAGGATGATGGTACAGGCGCGATCCTTCACCTCGGCCATCGCCTCCACCGCATTCATCACCAGGTTGAGCAGCACCTGCTGGATCTGCACGCTATCGCCAGTGATAAAGCTGTCCTGCGCCTTCAACAGATAATCAACGCTAATGTGTCGCTGCTCCAGCTCGCTGCGCGAAAGCGTGATGATATGGTGGATCACATAGTGCAGATCGATGCGCGCGAAGGTGGGCTCCTGCTTGCGCGTCAGGGACTGAATGCTGCGAATGATCTCTCCCGCCCGCGCGCCTTCCGCCGCGATCTCCTCCAGCCCTTCCCGCACTTTATCCAGCCGGGCAGGCTCGCGGTTAAGCCAGCGCAGGCTCGCCCCGGCGTTAGAGACGATGGACATCAGCGGCTGGTTGATCTCGTGGGCGATGGAGGAGGTTAACTGTCCGACGGTGGTGGCCCGCGACACCCGCGCCAGTTCCGCCTGCGCCACCCGCATGGCATCCTCCGCGGCGCGCTGGCTGGTGATATCGGTAATGATGCCGTAATACTCGTTCACCTCGCTGCCCACGCCCACCGGATCGCCAATCCCGAGGATATAGCGCGTTGAGCCGTCGGTACGCTTAACCCGAAACTCCGCGCGCATCGAGAGCCCTTCCCGCACGCTCTGGGTGACGATGGCGCTGATGCGGGCGTAATCGTCCTCATGAACGAAGGTCAAAAACTCCGCCATGGAGATCGTCTTTTGCCGCTCGGGCAGGCCGAGGATGCGGGCATACTCCTCCGAGACAAACATCAGATCCTGCTCCAGCTCCCAGCGCCAGCTGCCGGTGTGGCTGATCTGCTCGCCCAGCATCAGCGAGGTCTGGCTGGCGCGCAGCTCTTTTTCCACCCGGCGGCGCTGGATGTTCTCCGCCAGCAGCTCGGCGTACAGCCGCGCTGTCTCCAGGGAGACCGCCGCCTGCGCGCCCAGCAGGCTGACCACGCGCGAGTGCTCGGCGGTAAACACTTCCGGCATCAGGCGGTTTTCCAGGTACAGAACGCCCACCAGCCGCGCCTGTTTGAACATCGGGACGCACATGACGGCCGCCCCCGAGGTCACCAGATAGGGGTCCTGACTGAAGGGGTGAAACTCCTCCGGCCTGCCGGTGCGGATCTCCTGCCCGGTGCGGATCACCGCCGCGAGCACCGACAGGGGCATGTCGGTCGCCGTCGGCACGTCTTTCAGGATCCGCACCCGCACGCCTTCGGTGCTGGTCCAGGCGCTGGCTTCGATCTCCGGGATGAGGCTATCGCTCACGCGAAGCAGCAGGCCGCGCTGCGCCCCGGCGCGTTCGAGCAGGCTGGTCATCAGGTTTTCGATCAAGCGCTCGAGATTGATCTCTTCCGACAGCGCGCGGGAGGCTTTGATGACGCTTTGCAGATCGCGGATCGTCTCGTTCTGGGCGAACGCCACCGTGTCATAGGCGCTGGCCTGCCCGGAGGCCAGCAGGTGCGGGAAATCCTGCTCCAGCTGGCGCACCTTGGCCTGCGCGCCCGCCCGCCCCCAGGCGGCAATTGCGCCGCGGAAGTGCGCGTCCGAGGCGGTCGGGTAGCCGCAGGCCAGCGCGAAGCGCCCAGCCAGCTCGTGGGCCAGGGCGTTAATGGGGTTAAAGCCGCCCTCGCGGGAGAGCCGGACCGCCTTCTCATACTGCTCAAGCGCGATGCTGTTCATCCCGTCCAGACGCACGATTTCGGCGTAGATCAGCGCCTCTTTATCCGCGAACGTGCCGGGATTGATGCGCGCCCAGAGGGCGATTTTGTCGTAGTGGGCGTGAATGCTGCGGCGATGATTCGCCGAGAAGGTCTCCGGCGTCAGCTGACGGGAAAGCGCCAGCGCGCTGTAAAGATGGTAATCCAGCAGATGGATGTGGCCCGGCGCAGACCACGCGTACCACCCCGCCGTCTCGAGATCCGCCTGCGCGTCGGCATATTCGCCGCAGGTAAAGTGCGCCATGCCGCGGTAGAGCCAGTACCAGAAAAGCATGGTGGAGGTCTGCTCCGGCGCCTGCTCCGGCGACGCGGGCAGCAGCGCCTCGGGCAGCGCCTGCGACGCGGTCCAGGTGCCGATGACCGGCGTGCGCAAAAACGCAACAAAGGTGCGCTGGATCGTCAAAATGGTTTCCACGTCCTGGAAGTGGGTTTTTCGCACAAACGCCAGGCCGCGATCGATGCTGGTCAGCACCCCGTCCAGGTGATCGCCCCGCGAGAGGAAGTTGATCACCTGGTGGCAGGCCGCAAAGCAGGCCATCGTCATATCCCCGTGGGTCACCGCCGAGGTAAAGCAGGCCTTCGCGCACTCGATGGTAAACGACAAAGGCTGGGTCCAGACGCTGAGCTGGTCGAGCGGCAGCAGGGTTTTGGCTTCGAACGCGTCGTAGCCGTGGCGACTCACCAGCTCGCGGGCGAGGGTGCCGTACTGGAACCCGAGGCGATACTCGGCGTAGCGGTGGCCCATCAGCACGCCAAACCAGGCCATCGCCGTGGTGGAGGCGCCGGTAATGCCGTGGTCGAGGGTCAGGTGCATCATGCGGCAGAGCAGTAAAAAGTGCAGGCGCGGGCAGATGAAGCTGGCGCAAATGCTGGCGCTGTAGAGCAGGTTCATCACCGCTTCGGTTTCCGGGTTATCCATCCGCGAGAGCGGGGCAAACAGGTTTTGCGGCGCATCATTCGCGCGGTTGCAGAAGCGTTCCCAGGCCTCGTCGCAGTCGGCGTCTTCCGGGTGGCGGCCGATCTGGATCCCAAAAATCCCCAGCCAGCAGAGCGCCGCCTCCAGCGCCAGACGGCTATCTGACTGGCGAATATAGACTTCCACCAGCAGGTTGGCCGCCAGCGCTTTTTCGGTCAGCCCGCCGGGGCAGCCAAGGATCGCATCGCACAGCTCGCGGGTCCGCTCCAGATGGCCGAGCGCAAACTCGCAGCCCGCCTCTTCGATATCGAGCATAAAGTCTGACACCGTCCCGGCGTTTCCCAGCGCTCGGGCGGTCTGGATATAGCTGAGCGCCGATGGGTAATCCCCCGAACGCTTCGCGCGTCGCGCGGCCAGCAGGCTCAGCTCGCGGAACATCTGCCGCTGCGGCGCGGGCTGGACGCTGTCCAGCGCGGCCGTGACGTGGTGAACGGCGCGGAACAGCAGCTCGTTCCCCGCCGCCTGACGCGCGGCATCGGCCAGCAGGCTGGCGGTCGTCAGGTGAATATGGCTTTTCTCATGCCGGTCCAGCAGCGCAAAGGCCGCCTCCTGCACCCGGTCGTGGGTGAAGGAATACGCCTTTTCCGTCAGCACGATGAGCTGGGCCATCACCGCCGGATGCAGCGCGTAGCGCATCTCCGCCATCGATATACCAACCACGCGGCAGATCATCTCCATTTCACCCGTGCCGCCGAGACAGGCAAGGTTGCCCAGCAGGCGGCGCGTCTCGTCGGGCAGCTCTTCAAGCTGCTCCAGCACCAGAGTCACGACGTTTTCGGTGTAATGCCGGGCGCGGATCGCCTGAAGATCGTAGCGCCACTTGTCCTGATATTTGTTGTGTACCACCAGCCCGTCATCGACGATGCGGCGGAAAAACTCGTGTACAAAGAGCGGGTTGCCCCCGGTCTTTTCATGGATCAGCGTGGCGAGATCGGTCGTCGCCGTGCTGCGGGTGCGAAATACCGTCCCCAGCCAGCGCGCCACCGCTTTCACGGAAAGCGCCTGCGGGACAATTGCGCTCGCGTGCTGCGCCGCCTCCGGCAGGCTCGCCAGCAGCTGTTGCAGTGCGGGTTCGGACAAGGCATCGATATCGCGGTGAGCGACCACCACCAGCAGCGGGATCGCGCCGCAGTTCACCAGCAGGTAGTTGAGCGTTTGCAGGCTGGCGGCGTCGCTCCACTGGAGATCGTCGAGCACCAGCACCAGCGGGCAGCCCTGCGAGGCAAAGGTTTTCACCAGCGCCAGCACCATATGGCTGAAGCGCGCCCGGGCATCAATGGAAAACGTATCCGCCGAGAAGCGCGGCTTGCTCTCGAGCAGCAGGCCCAGCTCGGGCACCAGGCTGACGGCCAGCGCCTCGTACCCCTCCAGGGCGCGAGACAGGCGGATTTTCCACTTCGCCACCTCGTCTGCCGGCAGCCCCAGCAGGTGCAGCGTCAGGGTGCGGAACGCGGAGCTTAATGCGCCGTAGGGCAGCGACGGCGAAAACTGGTCGACTTTGCCCACCGCCAGCAGCACCGTCCGCTGCTGTAGCGTTTTGAGCGCCGTCGCGATAATTGAGGATTTGCCGATCCCTGACGGCCCGGCGATCGTTACCAGCTCCGGCACCCGGTTCTGCCCCACCCGCTCAAACGCGGCAATGACGTCATTCGCCTGCGGATGCGTCGCGAACAGGGAGTCCGCCAGATGGATCGCGGGAGTGCGGTCCTGCTGGCCGGGCGTAAAGGCGACGATCTCGCCCTCGCAGGTCAGCGTCGCCTGGCAGCGGCGGAGGTCGGCAATCAGCCCGTCGACCGTCTGGTAGCGGTTATCGGGGTGCTTTTCCAGCAGCTTGAGGATGATGGTCGACAGCATCCCCGGCACGTCCGGGCGAATCTCGTCCGGGGCCAGCGGCTCCGAGGCAATATGGTAGTGCGCCCAGTTGGTTTGATCGTCCTCTCCCAGCTCAAACGGCAGGCGTCCGGTCAGGAGTTCATACAGCACCATGCCGAGGCTGTAGAGATCGCTGCGGCCGTCAACGGGACGCCGGGTGCGGGTGGTGTGCTCCGGCGACATATACGCGGGCGTACCGCCTGAAACGGCAAGCCGGGTCTGAGAGAAAGCATCGGAGAGCGTGCAGGAGAGGCCAAAGCTGCCCAGACGGCAGGTGCCATCGTGATGAATAAAAATGCTGCCGGGCTTGATATCGCCGTGGATTAGGTTTTGCAGATGCATCTGGCGCAGGGGCGCGCAGATCTGGATCGCCAGCTCGATAAAGCGCGCGATCCCCGAGATCGCCCTGCCCGCGCGCCGCGCCAGCAGCTCAAAGGCAAACGGGGCGTACACCAGCGCGAAGCGTCCCCGGTACTGGGTGGACGCGACGGCGCGAATGGCCCAGCTGTCCTGCATCACGTCACGCAGCGCAAACTCGTTTTTCAGCAGCCGGGTGGCCCGCTCTTCCTCTTCGTCGCTGACCGCGGTGGCAATGATGAACGAGCCGCCTGAATGAGGATGTCGCGCATGCATCCAGGCGATACCGCCCTCCTGCGCCAGCACGGTAAACATCACATCCTCTTTAAGGACAAAAACCCGCCCCTGGTGAAGATTTCCCTGGGCGGGCCAGAATGCAGGCTGCTCGTGTTCGTTCATCCGCGATCCTTATTGTCGGCGGGCCAGCTCCCGCTGTATATGATCCAGCAGAATATCGATGTTAATGGGCTTACGCAAAAAAGCAGCGGCGCCCAGATTAAGAGCGTACCGCTGCATATTTTCATCAGCATGACCGGAGATAAAGAGCACGGGCGGAGGCGGTACGGCCAGCAGCCGCAGCTTGTCAAACAGCTCCAGGCCGCTCATGCCCCGGAGCTTGATATCGGTGATCACCAGCGCCGCGCCGGACAGGGCAAGCGGATGGCTGAGAAACACCTCTGCCGAATCAAAGGTGTCGGTTGAATAGCCTTCCGACTCCAGGAGATTACTCAACCCGCTGCGGACGGAACGTTCGTCATCAATGATGGCAATGCGCCACGGCAGCGTCATGCTGTTTTTCCTCTAACCAGTCATTTAACGTCGCGAGGGTCCTTCGCGGGCGCAGGGGGCGCCGTGCCGCTGATTTTCGGTACGCATTCGTGACGAAACCAGGCGAGGGTAAACGGTTCGCGACTCAGTAAACGCCGTCCCACCGGGATGAGCTGTTCACCCACCAGCATGCCAAACAGGCCAAGCAGGGCGACAACCGGCGGTGCCGGGGAATGAACGTCGAGCAGGGCGTAAATTACCCCAGCAACCACGCCGCACACCAGCGAAATTATCCATGCTCTCATGACGTCGCTCCCGTCTGCGATTTCACCTGCGGAACCGTTACCTGAGGAGGCGGCGCGCCGTCGCGGGATAACAGATGGCGCGTCGCCTGTTCACCCGCCAGCATCCCCAGCAGGCCAATCAGCGCCAGCGCGGGCGGCGCGGGGGAGCGCACCTTCAGCACGGCATACATCAGGCCAATCAACACGCCTGCGGCAAGGGATATCAGCCCAGTACTCATTGTGAACTCCAGAGAAAAAGGCAGCGGCGAGCCGGATGAGGGACCAGCCCGCCAGCGGAACTTAGCGAGCCGGGACCGGCGCTAAGGTGCGGTGCTCGCTCTTCTGGCGAGACGGTGCTTTGTGCACCATGGTGTAGGCGTAATCCACGCCCATGCCGTACGCGCCGGAGTGTTCGCGCACGATATCCATCACCGCGGTGTAGGTCTCTTTACGCGCCCAGTCGCGCTGCCACTCCAGCATCACCTGCTGCCAGGTCACCGGGATCACGCCTGCCTGGATCATGCGCTGCATCGCGAAGTCGTGGGCTTCCTTGGAGGTGCCGCCGGACGCGTCCGCCACCATATAAATTTCGTAGTCGCCTTCCAGCATCGCGCACAGGGCAAAGCTGTTGTTGCACACTTCGGTCCACAGGCCGGCAACCACCACCTTCTTCTTGCCGTTAGCCTTCAGCGCGTCGCGCACCTTCTGGTCGTCCCAGGAGTTCATGGAGGTACGCTCCAGAATGTCCTGACCCGGGAAGACGTCCAGCAGCTCCGGATAGGTGTTACCGGAGAAGCTTTCGGTCTCAACGGTGGTGATGATGGTCGGGATGTTGAACACTTTGGCCGCTTTCGCCAGCGCCACGGTGTTGTTTTTCAGCACCTGGCGGTCAATTGACTGCACGCCAAACGCCATCTGTGGCTGGTGATCGATAAAGATGATCTGACAGTTCGCAGGGGTTAACACTTCGAGCTTTGAAGAGGTCATAGCATTTTCCAGTGGTTAAGGGTAGAAATCGCCGCGAGCGCCGCGGCGATAAAGTCACCCTCATCCTGCGGTTTATCGCGCCTGGGCGTAATTATCTCTTCGTATAGTTAACCTTAGGTATAGTTATACTTTGGTATACCTATCCTATTGTATAACTGGATCTTTGCCGAAACCGGTTCCCATAATCCTGACCATTCCCCTCTCAGTCTGGAGCTATTATGGATACCCTCGGTAAAGCCGATCTCATTCTGGTTAACGGCCAGTTTCACACCGTCGATCGCGAGAACCCCGTCGCGGAAGCCGTTGCCGTGCGCGACGGGAAATTTCTGGAAGTGGGTACCGTCGCCGGGGTGATGCAACACCACTGCGACGGTACTAAGGTGGTGGATTTGAAAGGCCACACCGCGATCCCCGGCCTGAACGACTCGCACCTGCACCTGATCCGCGGCGGGCTGAACTACAACCTCGAGCTGCGCTGGGAAGGCGTGCCGTCCCTGGCCGACGCCCTGCGGATGCTGAAAGAGCAGGCCCTGCGCACGCCGTCGCCCCAGTGGGTGCGCGTGGTGGGCGGCTGGAGCGAGTTCCAGTTTGCCGAGCGCCGCATGCCGACGCTGGATGAGATTAACGACGCCGCGCCGGACACCCCGGTCTTCATCCTGCACCTGTACGACCGCGCCCTGCTCAACCGCGCCGCGCTGAAGGTGGTCGGCTACACCAAAGAGACGCCGAACCCGCCGGGCGGCGAGATCCAGCGCGACGCCAACGGCAACCCGACCGGGATGCTGATCGCCCGTCCGAACGCCATGATCCTCTACGCCACGCTGGCCAAAGGGCCGAAGCTGCCGCTGGAGCAGCAGGTCAACTCCACGCGTCATTTCATGCGCGAGCTGAACCGTCTTGGGCTGACCAGCGCCATCGACGCGGGCGGCGGCTTCCAGAACTACCCGGAAGATTACGAGGTGATTGCCGAGCTGCACGAGAAAAAGCAGATGACCATCCGCATCGCCTATAACCTGTTTACCCAGCGTCCGGGCCACGAGCTGGAAGACTTTGAAAAATGGACCGACATGCTCACGCCGGGCCAGGGCAGCGACTTCTTCCGCCACAACGGCGCGGGCGAGATGCTGGTCTTCTCCGCCGCCGATTTTGAAGACTTCCTCGAGCCGCGCCCGGACCTCGCGCCGGGCATGGAGGACGAGCTGGAGCGCGTGGTGCGCCATCTGGTGGAGCACCGCTGGCCGTTCCGCCTGCACGCCACCTATAACGAATCCATCAGCCGCATGCTGGACGTGTTCGAGAAGGTGAACCGCGACATTCCGTTCAACGGCCTGCACTGGTTCTTCGACCATGCGGAAACCGTTACCCAGGCCAACATCGACCGCATCAAAGCGCTCGGCGGCGGCATTGCCGTCCAGCACCGCATGGCCTTCCAGGGGGAGTACTTTGCCGAGCGCTATGGCATCGAAGCCACCCGCCACACGCCGCCGGTGGCGAAAATGCTCGAGACCGGCGTGCCGGTGGGCTTAGGTACGGACGCCACCCGCGTGGCGAGCTACAACCCGTGGACCGCGCTCTACTGGCTGGTCTCCGGCCGCACCGTCGGCGGGATGCAGATGTACGACCACGGCGCCCGTCTGGATCGCGACACCGCCCTGATGCTCTGGACCCAGGGCAGCGCGTGGTTCTCCAGCGAGCAGAACCAGAAGGGGCAGATCAAGGTCGGCCAGCTCGCGGATCTGGCCGTGCTGAGCAAAGACTACTTCCGCGTGCCGGAAGAGGAGATCAAGGGGATCGAGTCCGTCCTGACGGTGGTGAACGGCGACATCGTCTATGCCGCGGGCGCCTTTGGCCCGCTCGCTCCGCCTGCCATTCCGGTTCTGCCCGAGTGGTCCCCGGTGGTGAAGGTGCCGGGCCACTACCGCAGCGCGCCGCCGCAGGCCGCACGCGTGGGTATGAGTGTGGCTCACCACTGCAGCGGCCCGTGCGGGGTTCACAGCCACCAGCATGATTTCGCCCGCACGTCAGCGATGCCGGTGTCCGACGATAACGCTTTCTGGGGGGCGCTGGGCTGCAGCTGCTTTGCATTCTGATGAAAAACACCACTATGCCGCCCCGGATCGACCTGGGGCTGTTCTTCCTGCGCCTGACCGGCAGCCTGCTGTTGCTCTACGTGCACGGCCTGCCGAAGGTGCTGCACTTCAGCGAAGAGCTGACGCGCATTGAAGATCCGTTCGGCTTCGGGCCTTACGCGAGCCTGATCCCGGCGATTGTCGCCGAGGTGGTTTGCCCGCTCTTTATCATTGCGGGCGTGTACACCCGCCTGGCGTGCCTGCCGATTATCGCCGTGCTGCTGGTGGCGATGCTGGCGGTGCACCCGGACTGGTCGATTGCCGAAGGGCAGTTTGGCTGGCTGCTGCTGATTATCTTCACCACTCTCGCCCTCACCGGGCCGGGCCAGTGGAGGCTGCAGCGTAAGGCAACGGAGAGGTTCGCATGACCCAGGTTAACGACGTTCGCGACGCACACGTCGAGACGACGCCCGCACCGACGGTTTCGCCCTGGCAGCCACTGAGCCAGCCGGTGTTCCGCATGCTGTGGATCGCCACGGTGGTCTCTAACGTCGGCTCATGGATGAGCGACGTCGGCATCAACTGGAGCATGCTGACCCTGAGCGCCGATCCTTTAGATATCGCGCTGGTGCAGGCGGCCAGCAGCCTGCCGATGTTCCTCTTCGCCCTGCCGTCCGGGGTGATGGCGGACATCGTTGACCGACGTAAATACCTGCTCTTCTCTCAATTATGGGTGTTCATCGCCGCCGCCGGGCTGACGGTGCTCTCCTTCACCGGACACGTCACCCCCGCCGTGCTGCTGGTGGCGACGTTTCTGCTGAGCGTGGGGGCGGCGATGAGCTCGCCGCCGTTCCAGGCCGTGGTGCCCGATCTGGTGAGCAAGCTGGAGCTGGGCGCCGCCGTGGCGCTGAACTCGCTCGGGGTGAACATTAGCCGGGCGATTGGCCCCGCGCTGGGCGGTTTTCTGCTGTCGCTCGCCGGGCCGTGGATGGTGTTTGCCCTGAACGCGCTTTCCGTGGTCGGCGTGGCGTGGGTGCTGTGGCGCTGGCGTCCGGCCCCGTCCATTCAGCGTCTGCCGCCGGAGCACTTCTTCTCTGCGGTGCGCTCCGGGATTCGCTACGTGCACGCCGCGCCGGTGCTGCGCAACGTGCTGGTGCGCACGGTGGCTTTCTTCGTTTTCGGCAGCGCGGGCTGGGCGTTACTGCCGCTGGTGGCGCGCCGCGAGCTGGGCTTAGGCCCGGCGGGCTACGGCGTAATGCTGGCGTGCATTGGCCTGGGGGCCATTGCCGGGGCGATCCTGCTGCCGCGCCTGCGCCAGCGGCTGAACGCCGACCGCCTGATGGTCGCCGCCAGCCTTGTCTTTGCCCTCACCATGCTGGCGCTGGCGTTCGTGCGCCACGTCTGGCTGCTGAACCTGTTTGAGTTCTTCACCGGCTTCGCGTGGATTGCGGTGCTCTCCACCCTCAACCTCGGCGCACAGCGCAGCGCCGCCCGCTGGGTGAAGGCCCGGGCGCTGGCGGTCTACCTGACGGTATTCTTTGGCTCGATGACCACGGGCAGCGCCATCTGGGGGCAGATCGCTTCCCAGTTCGGTACGCCGACCTCGCTGGTGGTCGCCACGCTGGGGATGGTGCTGGCGAACGCCACCGTGTTCCGCTGGAAGCTGGAGAAAGATCCTGACTTAAACCTCGACCTGAGCGGCCAGCCGCTGGACGGCGTGGAGATCGAGCTGCCGAACGAGCGCGGCCCGGTGCTGGTCTCGCACGAGTACATCATCGACCCGCACAACGCGAAGGCCTTCCTGGAGGCGGTACACGAGCTGCGCCGGGTGCGCCGCCGCGCCGGGGCGATGAGCTGGGCAGTGTACGAGGATATTGAGCGTCCCGGTCTGTTTATTGAGACCTTCCTGATGGGCTCGTGGATTGAGCATCTGCGCCAGCAGGAGCGCCACACCATGAATGACCTCCTGCTGCAAAGCCGCGTTCTGGCTTTTCATCAGGGCACAACATCACCGGCAATTCGCTATCTGGTCGCGCCGGTATAACCCTAACCATCACCTGCACAGGAACACACTATGGCAACGTTTAAGGCAAAAGACGGCACGCAGATTTACTACAAAGAAGGCGGCGCGGGCAAACCGGTTCTCTTCAGCCACGGCTGGCCGCTGGACGGCGACATGTGGGACAGCCAGCTGAACTACCTGGCCGAGCGCGGCTTCCGCGCTATCGCCTTTGACCGTCGCGGCTTTGGCCGCTCGGATCAGCCGTGGAACGGTTACGACTACGACACCTTTGCGTCCGACATCAACGACCTGATCACCACCCTGGACCTCCAGGACGTGACGCTGGTGGGCTTCTCCATGGGCGGCGGCGACGTGACCCGCTACATCAACAACTACGGCAGCGCGCGTGTGGCCGGTCTGGCGCTGCTGGGCGCGGTCACGCCGATCTTCGGTAAATCTGAGACCTTCCCGCAGGGTGTGGATCAGAGCGTGTTCGACGGCATTCGCGACGGACTGCGTAAAGATCGCGCCCAGTTCATCAGCGACTTCGCCACCCCGTTCTACGGCACCAACGCCGGGCAGACCGTTTCCGCGGGTGCCCTGACCCAGACGCTGAACATCGCCCTGCTGGCCTCCCTGAAGGGCACCATCGACTGCGTGACCGCGTTCGGCGAAACCGACTTCCGCCCGGATATGGCGAAAATCGACGTGCCGACGCTGGTTATTCACGGCAGCAACGACCAGATCGTGCCGTTTGAAAGCACCGGCAAGCTGGCGGCGGAGATGATCAAAAACGCCACGCTGAAGGTGTACGACAACGCGCCGCACGGCTTCGCGCTGACCCACCAGGACCAGCTCAACGAAGATCTGCTGGCATTTGTGAAGTCGCTGTAAGGTCGTCCAGGGGCATGTTGATCCGGCATGCCCTTATAGATCACTGTTTTAGGTAGTTATTCACTCAGGCTTGCAATCCCGTAAAATTCATTCGCCAGGTTACTGAAGCCTGTAATTTTACTGGAGAGCATATGGACGCAGTTGAGCAAGACGTCAGATTCGAATGGGCAGACTTTTATCAGGCTTTTGCCTCTCAGCTACTGACCTGGCGAAATCGAAGAGAGGAGTTGGTGGCGGGTATTCACCGCATTGCTGCTGAGATTGGTAGTATGTCACACCTACAGGACAAGCCCGCTAATGGCGTCCCCCATCCTTTGAAAGACATTTGTCCTTTCACCACTATGGGCTTGTTTAATCGCTCGCTTACCGTTACCAACCGAAGAAATATCGCAGCCAGCCTGGCAAAACTGATAGGCGTACGCGAAAAGGTTCCTGAATCGTTCGACGGTATTCCGCTACTTAACAATCAGAAATCATGGTTCTTTGGCTATGAGAAATCACGTAAGCCTGAAGACATCGATACGCTGTGGGAAATGTTTTCTCAGGCAATCTCCTTCGCCGACACCCCAAACGCCGATCCCGCTGACTTCCTCTTTTCTTATGACGCCGCATCTAACGTGCGCAATGTGGGCTGGAACCTGACAATGGGATTGTACTGGCTACGCCCCTGGTTCTACCCTACGCTGGATAGCCAGTCTCAGTACTACATCCAGAAAGTCCTGAACATTAAAATCATTAAAAAAGGTGCCAAAGGGCGCTGTAGCGGACACAATTATCAGACCGTAGCCCTGGCGCTCAAAAAGGCTTTTACCCAGCCAAACTATCCGGTTCACTCCTTCCCTGAACTCTCTCTGGCGGCATGGAATATCGATTTGCAACAGTCAAATGATGAAGTCGAGCGGCTGACATGGAAAGCGTATTTGCTCAATAAGATCAAGGTGCTGTGCCTACGAAAAGACAGCCCATTTTTCTCTTTGAGGGAGTTAAAAGAGGCCTATCTGGATGAGATTAAGGCGGATTATCCCAATAACAATACTATTGAATCATCCATTTCATATTATCTGCAAAAACTACGTGATGATGATGAACTGGAGTTTCAGACCCCCGGCAATTATGAATACCTCAACTTCGATAAAGGTGAATTGCAGAGCATCACCGAGGAAACGGTTGAAGAGAACGTGCCCGCAGAAATCCCCCACAAGCCTTACGCGATAAGCAATTTGATCGATGAGGGCTGCTTTTTAGAAGAGGAAAAAATCCAATTCATCCTTCAGCGGTTACAGGCCAAAAAAAACCTGATCCTTCAGGGCCCGCCGGGAACCGGTAAAACCTGGCTTGCGCGCCGTCTGGCGTATTGTCTGATGGGCGAGGAAACCTCTAAGCGCATCAGCGCGGTGCAGTTCCACCCTACCCTCTCCTACGAAGACTTTATTCGCGGCTGGCGTCCTAACAATGAAGGACGTTTAGCACTGGTAGACGGGCCTTTTCTCCATGCAATCGACAAAGCAGTAAACGATCCGACAACTAAGTACGTGATCATTATTGAGGAGATTAACCGGGGCAATCCTGCGCAAATTTTTGGCGAAACGCTGACGCTGATGGAGGCGGATAAACGCACCCCGAATGAGGCGCTTGAGCTCTCATACCGCTCTGATATGGATGAAAAAACCTACATTCCTGAAAACCTGTACATCATCGGGACGATGAATATCGCTGACCGCTCGCTTGCCCTGCTAGACCTGGCATTACGGCGCCGCTTTGCGTTTATTGATCTTAAGCCCGAGTTTAACGACGCGTGGAAAAAGTGGGTTAACCAACGGTTTAATGTGAGCCTGGAAACATTAGCCCTTATCGAATCCAAATTAACCGCTTTAAATGAAAAATTGTCCAGGGATGCGGCTCTGGGCCCTCAATTTTGTATCGGGCATAGCTATGTTACCCCACCAGCGGGGTTGAAAATTGACGATGGCATGGCCTGGTACGAGCAGGTTGTCGAAACCGAAATCTGCCCTTTACTTGCCGAATACTGGTTCGATGCGCCGGAGAAAGTCCTGGATGCCAGAAAGGGACTTCTCAACATATGACCGATCTTGATGAACGTAGCGATACGCAGGCTCGGGCAGCTGTATCGCGCATTCCTTTGCGCAATATCTGGCTATTGATGCTGTACGCCTCCAGCTTGTTTCGCCACCACGGGCGCAGCATGGTTGCCGCTGAAAACAACCCGGAGGAAATCCCGGCGCTGGTGGCCAGGATCCTGCTTCACGAAGTGGAGCAGCGGCTGTTAAGGCATTTAAGTATGGGATACCATACTCGCCGCGCCACGCTTAACAGGGTAAGGGGACGCATTGATGTTCTGCGCACAACTAGTCGACAATTGCTTGAGCGGGCACAGGTAGCCTGCCAGTTTCAGGAAATGACGCTGGACACACCACGAAATCGCTATGTTCGCTCTGCGTTAGAGCACCTTGTTCCGCTGCTCAGCAACGGCACGCTGGCTGCACAATGTCGCACAATGGCAATCAATTTGCGTCGTCGTGGTATTGAGGGGGGTATGCCCGGCAAAGGTGAACTGCCGTCAATCACACGTTTTGGCCGCCATGATGCGGCGGATAAAGCCATGGTCGATGCCGCGAAGCTGGCATTTGAATTATGGCTACCAACCCAAACTGCGGGGCAAAAACTGTTGCCAACGCCTTCTGATGACCCTTATTGGATGCGCAAGCTCTTCGAGAAAAGTATGGCGGGTTTCTATCACTTCCATCTTCCCAAAAAAGACTGGACAGTCGCTGCCGGAAAAGAGTTGAAATGGGGATTAACGTCTCAAAGTGCAGGGAGCGAAAGTATTTTCCCAACCATGAACTCGGACATTATTCTTGAGCACAAGCAACCTCCACAGCGCGTCATCATCGACACCAAATTCAATAACATTCTGACTAAAGGCTGGTATCGCGATAAGAGCTTGCGCAGCGGTTATATCTACCAGATTTATACCTATCTGCGAACGCAGGAGAACCGAACAGACCCATTATCTCTCCGTTCAGCTGGATTATTACTTCATCCAGCCGTCGATGTAATGCTCTACGAATTCGTTGAGGTACAGGGGCATAAAATCCACTTTGCCACCTTAGATTTAGCAGCAGATGCCGCCACAATGACTCAGCAATTATTGAAATTAGCGCGTGATTGCTGTGGGATAACTGACGTGAATTAAGTTCTGAAGTGGACGCCTGCATGACAGGCGCCCATTTCTCTTAGTTCGCCGGGGCCGGACGCTCCAGCCGCTCATTCTTCGCACGGCTATTTTCTACATGATGCCGACGCTCCGCCAGCAACCGACAAACCTCCGCATGCTTCTCCTCGGTAAAGGTAAAGCGCGACATAAAGCCCATGCGGATCAGCGACCCAATCGCCGGCAGCAGGCAAATCCCGAAGAACAGCCCCGCCAGCACGCCTTCGCTCTGGATTTGCGCCTGCGGCACGTAGCCAATTATCGTCAGAAACACGCCGATGAGCCCGCCGCCCACCGCCACCGACATCTTGCCGGTAAAGGTCTGCCCGGAGAAGGTGATCGCCGCGCAGCGCTTGTGGGTGTGGTACTCCGCGTACTCGATGGTGTCGGCAATCATCGACGAGGTGAGGATGTTGGTCATCATCACGAACAGCGTGCTCAGGCCGAGCAGAATAAACAGCATCGTCACCTGCTGATACCCGACAAACCACATCACCACGCGCACCGCCACGTCCAGCCCGCAGAGGATCATAAACAGCTTCCGCTTCTGCATCCGGCGCGTCAGCATCGGGGCGACCAGGCACAGCACCGCCGCCACAATTCCCATCACGCCAATCGCCATTTGCAGGCTGCCGTCGCCCAGGTTGTTGATAAAGAAGTAGATGTATAGCCCGCCCGCCACGTTGTGGAACACGCAGAAAAAGAACGACAGCAGGACGATAAACAGCGGCTTGTTCTGACGCAGGTTGTGGAAGGTGTCGCGGATAGTCACCTTTTCCGGGCTCGGCGGCACGCGCTCTTTGATCTGCATAAAGCCGTTAAGCATCAGCGGCAGCCCCACCAGCATCATCACCAGCGCCGCCATAAAGTAGCCTTTGTCATTGCTGTACTGGGCGAAGTAGGCCGCCAGCTTCGGGAAGAAGATGTTGGCGCAGGCAATCCCGGCGTTCACCCCGAGCATCGCCGCCGTTACCGCGCGGGTGCGCTGCCCGGAGTCGTTGGTCATCACCGACGACATCGACCAGAACGGGATATCGGAGATGGCGTACAGCGTCCCCCACAGGATGTAGGTCACCCCGGCGTAGAGGATTTTGGTGGTCATGTCCGCTTCGATTTTATAGAACGACAGCAGCGTGACGCCGGTGATCAGCAGCGGCGCGATCAGCAAAAAGTGGCGAAACTTGCCGAACCGGCTGTTAATGGTGTCCATGATGCTGGCAAACAGCGGATCGTGAACCGCGTCCCACGCGCGGGCAATCAGGAAGATGGTGCTCGCCGCCAGCGCCGAGATCCCCAGCACGTCGGTGTAAAAATAGTTAATAAACGAACCCACTAAACCAAAGCTAAAACACTGACCTAAACCATAGCCAAAATAAGACCACAGCTCGCGAGACGGTATTTTCATTGTCATTGCCATTGTTATATGCCTGCCTGGTTGCCCGGCGGTCGGCCGCCGGGTCGATATTATTAGCCCTGAACTTTCGGGGCGATCTTGCGCAGCTGCTGCATCAGGGCGATTTCACGGCGTGAGAACGGAAAACCGTTCTCCTCAAACACGTCGTGGAACCAGAGGCGGCAGTAGTCCGTGGACTCCTTCATCACCACCGGCCACGGCAGCCACGTCTGGGTTTTGCCGCGCACCAGCCCCCACTGATACGGCGCAACCTTCGCCATGTACATCAGCGGAAGCTGCTCTTCAATCGTGCTGCCCACGTGGCGCGCCAGCCATTCGGTACAGAACAGCGGGCGACCAAGCTGTTGCAGCTGCTGAATCATCGCCGTCATGCGCCCGGTGGGGGTGTAGGCGTGGAAGCTCACCACGTCCGAGAGCGCCAGCGCGGTCTGGTCCAGCGGATGCTGGAAGAACGTCTCGCCCTCCTCTTCCGGCGGCAGGCGCCACGCGCAGACGGTGAGCGGCTGGGTCGGGTCTTCTTCACGCACCCAGCGGAACGCCAGCTTCATCAGCGCGTGGGCGCAGGTCTCCAGCTTCGCGTCGTACTGCACCTCCTGCGTGCCGGTCGCGAAAATGCCGCGGTTGCCCGGCTCGTTATAGAGATCCCACAGCAGCACGCGCTTATCGTCGCGGAACTGGCGGACAACGTCGCGGATATAGCGCTCAATGTCTGCCCAGCAGTCCGGATCGCACACCTTATCGCGACCGGGGCTCGCCGCCGCCTGGCTGTTATGCTTGCCCGGCACCGGCGGCTTTTGCGGGCCGAGGTACGGCTCGTCACCGGAGAAGCCGCAGTCGTCCATCAGGGTCAGCATGGTGCTGAACCCGTGACCGTCGGCAATCGTCAAAAAACGATCGATGCGCGCCATCAGCCCGTCGCGGTCGTGCTCCCAGACGATAAACGGCAGGTTAATGCGCAGGGTGTTGTAGCCCGCGTCCGCCGCCCAGCCCAGCTCGCGGTCAATCGTCCCGGCATCGAAGGTCTCTGCCTGCCAGATATCGGTCCAGTTCACCGCCGTTGACGGCAAATAGTTAAACCCGCACAGCCAGCCTTTTTGCTCGTACCACGCCTGTGCCTGCTCCCTGCTCCACTGCTCTTTCATTATGCGTCCTCTTACTGATAATATTTAGCTAATAAATATTAGTTGCAGGATAAATGCGCAAATCACGGCGATAAGAAAAGCGACGCCCCTCACAAAGTTCACGCTTCGATGAATGAGAAACGTGATCGACGGCGCTAAAGCGTGCGGTTAGGGTATGATGCGAAGTCGCGAAAGGGAGAGGACGGATGAAGCGAAAAACAAAAGTGACGATGAACGATATTGCGCGGGCGGCAGGGGTGTCGCAGGCGACGGTATCGCTGGTGCTTAACCAGTCCCGCAACATCAAGCTCAGCGACGAGACCCGCCAGCGGGTGATTAGCGTCGCCACCGAGCTCGGCTACGACCGCCTCCCCGCCGTTCACGCCCCGCGCAACCAGGAAGAGATCGCCCTGCTGGTCAGCTCGCTGCAGAGCTTTGACCCGTTTATCGACGCCATCAGCCAGGCGCGGGAAGCGGCGTGGCGCAACGAGACCCTGCTCACCGTCTACGACTACGGCGACGACATCGAGCTGGCGCTGAACATCATCCGCCAGCTGGAGAAGCGCAACTGCATCGGGATTATTCTCGCCTCTCCGGTCACCACGCTGGTGGACATGACGGCATTCCAGGACTGCACCCGCATCCCGCTGGTGCTGCTCAACCAGCGCGACCCCGGCTCGCCGCTGCTGCCGTCGTTTATTCCGGACGACTACGCCAACGCCTTCCAGGTGACTAAACACCTCATCGCCTGCGGCGCAACGCGCATCGCCCACATCACCGGCGAAAGCTGGATGGAGGCTTCCCGCCAGCGTCTGGCGGGCTACCAGGCGGCATTACAGCAGGCCGGACTCGCGTGCGACGACGGCCTGGTGCGCCAGACCAACTGGCAGTTCAGCGAGTCCTTTACCGCCACCACCTCCCTGCTGAAACTGGCCGAGCGACCGGACGCCATCTTCTGCGCCAGCGACTGGCTGGCGATTGGCTGCTATCAGGCGCTGGCGGTGAACGGCGTGCGCATCCCGCAGGACATGCTGCTGGCGGGCTACGACGACCAGAAGATCTCCGAGCAGCTCACCCCGCCGCTGACCAGTATCCAGCTGCCCTACAGCGAGCTGGGACGGCTGGCGGTGGAGTACCTGTGCAATCAGGAAGATGCCGCCACGCACGTGACGCTGGCGGGCAGGCTGAAGGTGCGCGCCTCAAGCCTCGTCTGAGGTAAACACCATGCCCGCGTAGGGCTTCTCGCGACACGCCGCCAGCCGTGCGGCGAGGCTGCCCACGTGCAGCTCCAGCTTGTGCCCGTCCGGGTCGAGAAAATAGAACGACGCCCCCTCGCTTTTGTTCTGCTTCCAGACGGAGACGCCAGCCTGCTCAAGCCTTTGCGAGAACGGTTCAAAATCCGCTTCCGCCACGGTAAACGCGTAGTGGGTATAGTCGCTCTCCTGCGGCGGCACGTACCGGCGCGCCTCGTCGTACGACAGGCAGACCCACAGATCGCCGCAGGTAAGATAGGCCCCGGTATTCCAGCGGGCGTGCAGGGTCAGACCAAGCAGTTCGTGCCAGAAGGTGACGCTTTTTTGCAGGTCGCTGACCGCGAGGGTCAGGTGGTTGAGTGATTGCAGCATGACGTGCCCTTTTGTTTTTCGCGCAGGACGTGGTACGGTAAAGAGATGAACATAAACCACGCCGTGCTCACCGTAAACCGCTGGTGGCTGCCTTCTTAAAGGCGGCACGGAGTAGTTTTCCCCATTTTCAGATAGCCGCCGAAAGGCGGCTATTTTGTTCTGAAGACCCCTTTCGGCATTGATACGTTAAGGAGTCTTTATGAGCACCACAATTCTCACCGGCGACCGCCCAACCGGCCCGCTGCACCTCGGTCACTTTGTCGGATCGCTGCGCCAGCGCGTGGCGCTGCAACAAACGCACAATCAGTTTGTGCTGATTGCCGACCTGCAGGGGCTGACCGACAACGGCAGCAACCCGCAAAAAATTCGCGACAACATCCCCGAAGTGCTGGCCGACTACCTCGCCGCCGGCATCGACCCGAACCTGACCACGATCTGCCTACAATCCGCCCTGCCCGCCCTCGCCGAGCTGACGATGCTGTATATGAACATCGTCACCGTCGCCCGCGTGGAGCGTAACCCGACGGTGAAAAACGAGATTGCGCAGAAGGGCTTCGCCCGCTCGCTGCCGGTCGGGTTTATGGCCTACCCCATCAGCCAGGCGGCGGACATCACCGCGTTCAAGGCCGAGTGCGTGCCCGTCGGCGACGACCAGCTGCCGATGATTGAGCAGACCAACGAGATTGTTCACAAGATGAACAGCCTGCTGCCCGCCCCGGCGCTGCGCCACTGCAAGGCGATGCTGAGCGACACCAGCCGCCTGCCCGGCATCGACGGCAGCGCCAAGATGTCGAAATCGCTGGGCAACACGCTGCACCTTTCGGCCAGCGAAGAGACCATTCATCGTGCGGTCAGCGCCATGTACACCGACCCGAACCACCTGAAGGTGAGCGACCCGGGGCAGATTGAGGGGAACGTGGTGTTTACGTACCTCGACGCGTTTCATCCGGACAAGGAGAAAGTGGCGGCGATGAAGGCGCACTATCAGGCAGGCGGGCTGGGCGACCGGGTTTGTAAGAACGAGCTGGAGGGGTGTTTGCAGGAGCTGATTGCACCGATGCGGGAGCGGAGGGCGATGTATATGCGGGATAAGGGGGAGCTGATGGCGATGCTGAAGCGCGGGACGGAACGGGCGCAGGGGGTGACGCAGGAGACGTTGAGGGAGGTGAAGGTGGGGCTGGGGGTGCCGGTGTTTAGTTAAAGTCGATTTAGCGGTGGAATGCGGGGGATTGGCATGAAGCCGCTAACTTGATTATTGCGTAAATAAGCGAGGAGCAAAAATTCTTAAATGCATTATTAGCCATTGTCGTTTGTCATTCTGTTGAGAGCGCTATATTCATAGACTCTTTATTTTTCAACCGTCTCGGCAAAAGCTATGAGCAAGTTTATTATTTACATGCTGAATATATTATTTTGTGGTTATGTACTGGCTACATGCCTCATTTCTTTGGTTAGTTTTGATAACTGGGAGGACCGTACAATCGCAATAACAATCATATTAGGAAGTGCACAACTTATTGCGACATTACTTAATCGGGTGTTGCCTCATAAGTTACATATTTTAGGGGGGATAGCTGAACTGATAGAAGGTCCGCTATTAGTGATTGGCGCAATTGTGTGTCTGGATGTGTTTGAACCCTGGCCGATAAAGATTATTGGGATGTTTACGTGGATTGTTTTGATTTTCTTTGTACCATCAATAATCAGTCCCAGGCGTTAACTCGGTCTATTAATCAATGTCTACGTCATTTCTTCACCCACGGAATCCAACATAATGTACCCCACTCTTTCGCAGGTCATTGAGGTTGTACGTCAGTCCTCGGGACATCATCGCAAGCGCATTGATGAGAACACCCTAATCGAAGCCGATCTCGATATATGCGGCATGGATGGCGATGCCCTGATAGAAGACTGCGAGGAAGCGTTTGGCGTTACGCTTGTCACTGAAGAAGATGGCTATGAGAAAACGTTTTCCCTCGCTGAAAACGAGTTTCTTTTTAGCACCGAGGGCATAGATTACTTTGGTATCTGCCGCTTGATTCGCAGGTTGCGAAGCATTCAGGAACCGGTGATACGCGATTTAACCGTTGGCGAGCTTCATGCTGTGCTGGTTAAGGCAGTTAAAGAACAGGTAGATCATGATTGAGTTATTTTTAGCATAGTGCGGGCATGTGCTCATATGCCCGCACTCGTTAGTCTTAAGTTTAAACGGCCTTCCCACTCCCACGCTTAATCACCGGAACATCACCTGTATCATTCAGCGCTCCCGGAAAGGTCTTCAGCCACTGTGCGACTTTCTGTTTATTGATATTCACCACGCTCATCCCTTCCAGGCATCCCCATAATTCTCTTGTATGCTGGGGCGTAATGACAATGCAGTCTTTCATGGCGCGGATTTTTACCGGCATGCCGTTAATAAAGCCAGCACGGGTTAACCACTCGCCGCCCAGAAGAAGATATTTCATGTCTATGCGCGCATACAGTTCGCAGCAGGCGGCACTGTCCTGCGGCGTTTCGGCGCGGGGATGGACGGGCGCTGCGTTGGGCGGGTTGCCGTGTAAACGGCGGGCGCTGTTTTTGCGGACCAGCTCGCGGTTTTCACTCATGCCGGTGAAAGCGTCTGATTCTGTTTTGCAAACGGTAAACTCTGGCTTAAAATTCGTCGCAGCCATTTTCAACTCCTTGTAAGTTGTTTGTGGTTAGCGGTATGGGGGTGTTGCAGCACCTTCATATCGCGAATTCCTCGTTAAATTTTCTTCGATATATCCTTTGCCGTTCGGCGTAATTTCTGGTGCTCATTATACAGGGCTGAATATAAATACAGCGGTTTGGTGTGGAGTAAATTTGAAATTTGCGAGGGGGATTCAGGAAAAGGGTTGGGTCAGAGAAATTACGCAGCGAGGACTATCAGAATATAAGGTGAGCGCCCGCATGGACCTCTGAGCAACCATTCGCCTATCTGCGGGCTGGCAATGAGTCATTTTATTATCAAGTTCGGTGACCTACTGAGTGATCACCTTTAATACGATGGCAGTTACACAGCATTACGGACAGGCTCCTTTGAGAGGATAAGCGTTAATAAAGAGGAGGCACTCGATGCCTCCGTTCTATTTGTTACGCTCTTACGTTCCAATCGTCCGTATACTGGACATTACCATCAACATAACGCCAGGTGATTTTGTCATACATCAGGGAAACAGATTCCATGTGGTTGATCTGCGAGTTTCCTGTCATCTTAGCGTTTGGCATCCCTGGGTTAATGCCCGTCACTTTCACACCCTCAATGGTCATGACGAAGTAGCACTCTTCTTGTCCTGCATGGTTAATGCGATACCAGCGAATCTCCGCACTTTTCAACGTTTGACCGGTGGCAACGGCTTTGTATAGATACGGGCTGGAGCTATCAAACTCCTTTTCAATCATCATCGGAGAATGTGAACGCTTGCCAGTAATCTTCCCGTTGGCACTGTCTACTGGAATGTTCAGACCATGACTAAAGCCAACAATCTCTATACTCCCCTCACGATCCTGAACGTCTACAGCTCCTTTAATGTCTGCGCCGCCATCGTCCTTAAGCCACATGTAAGCCGGAATAGGCATTTTACAAACTCCTTTTAGTTGTGATTTTCTTCGTGATGAACCAGTAGCAAACAATCGTTAAGAGCAACTGAAAGCCCACAATCGCCGCCATTGTGAAATTTGAATACGTTTGATCCGGGAATAAAGACTGATAAGGCAGCAAGCGAAATAACGCCCAAAACAGGAAGGTAAACCCGAAGATTTTAGCTAACCGTCGCAGTGTGGAACTGAACCACTCTCTGGGGATGCCAGCTGGACTAACTTTGTGAGTCGCGCCACTGTACGCCGTGGTAATGGCGCTCATGACAGGTACGCTGATTAATTTATTGATTAAGATGCTAAAATAGCCGTCTAACGATTCCCAAACTTCTAAATCAGGTTCACCCAAAATGAAGCGGGTAAACTTGTCGGCGCTCTGGAAATCAAAAAGCCCCGTAATAGAATTAACTAATCCATCATACGGAACCATTTCAGCAACGATCAGCACAACAACAGCGAACAGCACTATCTTGATGAATAAACTAAGGGCATGTTTTGCCATTGGAGATCACCTCAATCGTGCCGTATGTCTGTAGCTTCCTCATGCAAGGAACATCTATTCTCTGGCTTCTCAACAGAGCATTACGCAACATGGCAAAATCAGAATCATGTGGGAGAGTGATACAACCTTCTGATAGTACGCCTGGATGCAAACGGAAATTGCCACGCTGAACGCTCTCAATCCATGTGTAATCGTCGATCCCCCCAATCATCACGCCATAATGCGAACCATTCAGAATGTTTGAATGTTGCACCATTGGCGAAGTGATTATAAATGTCTCTTCCCACTGCGTTTAGCTGTGACTTGAGTCCACCTTGAGGGCGGTCAACAATCCAGTATTTACCCGCTGGTACTGGCCCCTCTTTGGGGATCATTCCACATGCCCCACGATTACGGTAAGCACCATTACCAGAGAAAGCTAAAAAAGTGCCTATACCAGGAAACGATAACGGGGAGTAGTACGCATCATTAATTACGAACTTTCCATGTAGAGCCATAGATAACCCTTTTATCTATAATGATTTATTGGCTTATCGTACTCCTACGCAATCGGACATAAGAAGGTTTTCTTCCGAGAGACTTCTGATTTTCAGATAATAGCCCGTTGGTGGTAAGACAACGTGTAAGGTCGTTAGGCGGTAACATCAGAGGTGTGTCAGGAAGCTAGGTTTATCAAGTTGACCATGTGCCCTCAGGGGCGTGACCGAACCGCTGGCAGAGTGACCTGCTCCCTGATGCTAGTAATGTCTTCATAAGCCTCATGAGGACATCCCCATGAAGAAGCGTTTTTCCGACTGGCGTAATTACCGCTGCCTATTATACAGAACTGAATATAAATACAGCGGTTTTGCGACAGGTAAAATTGGGAAATACGAGGGGGATTCAAGGAATGGGTTTGGGGGATACTGGTAAATCGCAGGCTTGAAAAATCAGTCTTATTTTCCTCATCCATAAATCTATTCATTCGCTAACTTGCCTTTAACGACAAATCCGTCGTATCCAGCCCTTCTTCTCAGATCCCACAAAAATTCATCAAACCTATAGATTAACGATTTACATCACTCTGATTTTGTTATGTGATCCTGTTACAGGCTTTAGTAACGCCCTGTCCAGCCAACCGTAACAGGACTTCATCGATGGAATTTTATCAGGCCGATCCGACGCTTGAGAACTACTGGCGTGGTGTGATCCTCTTTGGAAGGAACGTCGCATCTTACAAATTTGCGCTGGCGTCAGCATTGTATGAAGTGGATAAGACAGGCAGCGATTTGATTACACTCGACCAGCTTGCCGTGCCGTTCAGCCGCTATCTTTGCGAGCACCTGAAGCACGCGCCAAAACAGATCACCTCCCGCAGCAGCCAATTTCTGGAAACCTGTCTGAAGTTCAACCGAGGTGAAATCACCCACGCCCAGCTCATTGAAGCAACGGTGCGCCTTGGCTTTAACAACGTGATCGATGCCTTTCACTACGTGAACCAAGGCGAGATCGATAAACGTTTTTTCCTTGATGAACGCAAAACCCACAACGGGATCCGCCTGACGGACAACTTCTTTTTACTGGGCGAACGCCTGCAGTATAAAAACCTCGCCTTTGAAACCAATGCCCGCTGGAACCTGGTGGAACAGGCCTGGTCGATGGGGATTTCACGTAACCTTGTGGGCGTGGAGTTCGACGAAGATAATCAACTGCTGTTCACGAGGGTGAATGCGCGGCGCGTAGACATCACCAGTTGCCGCGACAGCCTGAATGGTTACCAGAAAGGACGATGCTTTTACTGCTTTAAACCCATCAGTCTGGTACCGGGCGACGCAGAACTGGCGGACGTCGACCACTTTATTCCCTGGGCTGCCCGCCATGAAGTGAGCAATGTTAATGGCGTATGGAACTTAGTGCTGGCCTGTCAGTGCTGTAACCGTGGCCTCGAAGGCAAGTCTGCACGCATTCCCGACCTTAGGCTCCTGCAGCGGTTACACACCCGCAATGAGTATTTTATTCAGAGCAAACTGCCGTTACATGAGACGATTGTTCTACAGACAGGGCAGCGTCCTGAAGCACGGAAAAGCTTTCTTCAGCGTAACTGGCAGGCCGCGCTGGACAAGCTTATCCATACCTGGAAACCCAACGCGGAAGGCGAGGCAACGTTTTAATGACACTTCACTACTACCAGAACCACGCACAGGATTTCTTCGATGGCACGGTCAATGTCGATATGACCTCGCTATACGAGGCCTTCACCCAACACCTGCCTAACGGTGCTCGTGTTCTGGATGCGGGCTGCGGTTCAGGCCGGGACGCAAAAGCCTTTCATGAGATGGGCTATCTTGTGGATGCTTTTGATGCCTCTTCCGCGATGGTGGAGCTGGCAAAGCAACATACCGGGTTACCCGTGCATCTGATGACGTTTTCAGAGCTCGACTGTAAAGCAAAGTACGATGGGATCTGGTGTTGTGCCTCTTTGCTGCATGTCCCCTCTTCTGAGTTGCCTGCGGTGATGCAGAAGCTTGCGGATGCGCTTAAGCCTGGCGGCGTCTGGTACGTGTCCTTTAAATATGGCAATGGTGAACGCGTTCAGGGTGAAAGACGGTTTACGGATCTGGATGAAGAGGGATTGCGGGCGTTGGTGAAGGCGGTTCCTGGGATGGAGATAGCTTCGCTGTGGGCGACTCAGGATAACCGCCCGGACAGGGATGAAACATGGCTGAATGGGTTATTACGAAAAACCGCCGCTTGATCATCAGGCGGTGCTAATCGACAGGGAGTAAGTGAGTTCAGTAATTCATTACTTTGGTCAGCTCAACTTCACCCGTGGCGGCATTAAAGTACAGATAGAAAATATCCCCTTTTACCTGATCGGGTTTTGACCAGATTTCCTTCTCCCCCAGGCGACGCTTTTCCTGCGTGTATCCCAGCGTTTCGAGATACGTACGCAACGGTGCAGCCCCGGTAGCCCCTTTAAAAAAGATGCTATTTGAAGGGGCATAGCCATCGCCTGGATGCGCCTCGAAATAGTAGTCGTCGGTTACACGTGGGGCGTTTTCAATATCCTTGTCAGTCAGCGTGTGGTAGTGGAAAAAGTCATTTTCGGTGTAAACCGTCGTTTCATCAGAACCTGATGCCACGAGCCAGACAAACAGCCATCCGAGGATAAAGACGGTGACAACCGAGAGTGCGCACCACTTCAGGACTTTTAAAAGGATTGTCATAGCTTAGCCCCCATGAATGATAGCGATGTCCCATCGTTTGTAATGACCTTCACCACTCCGGATGCAAAATCATCCCACGGCCTGAGCCATGTCATAAAATGCGGAAGATTGACCGTGTACGGCTGATGCCGCACACACTGGTCCTGCGGATCAGGAAAGAGAATCGGGCGAAAGCCACGGTTTTTATGGGAACCGATAGCGCCGTAGTAATCCCAGCGGCGAACGGCTGATTCATAGCTCACGGGTTTGAGACGGTAGCCGTACCGACCTGGAATAATTGCGCGATAGAACCCGAACAAGTCAGACACCAAATCCTCACCGCTAAAGCCGCTGTCCGTATACCAGGAGAATGACCGGAGGCTTTGCAGACCTTCGAATCTGGATGCGGTGTTCATCATCATCGCCAGCATGATTCTGTTAATGTCTTCGGTACTCCGGCCACGCTTAATTTCCCAGTGAGAGAACTTCCCGACGCCGAGCCGTGATTTGAATTTTAAGACGCCCATATCTTGCCGATACATGACAGAATAAGATGGCTTACCGCTACGCTCTCCTTCAACGAATTGACGTTTGAGCGTTGCCACGTCATTGCCACGGGCATGTCCCATATCAAGCCAGCCCAACGCCTCGGTGTAGACGATACCTCTGTCGAGTACGTCAAAGAGTGCCCCATCCTTTATCTCTCTTCTGGTGCTCATGCTTACATCTCCATATGTAGTCTAACTGGCTATGTTATAGACGATTTTTAATTCAGTCCAGCCAACTGGTAGAAAGGGAAATCGATGCTTTATGTCTGTAATTCTGAAAGGTAAACTGGGTTCATTCACAAGAGCTGTAAATCACGCATCGCTTAAAAGCTGATACGCAAAGCCATGCGTACAAACGCAGGAAGGCATATGACAAGTCGTCCCCAGATGATAATCAACGTGTTACAGGCTAATCCCGGCCAGCAGTTCACTGCCCGTCAACTGGCGCAGAAAATCATTGATCACTACAGCGCAGAACTGGCTGAAAAACGTAAAAATCCACGTTTTGCCAGCGATGAGGCTTTTTTAAGCCAAATTACCGCTGAAGTTGGTGGCAGTCGGACTGTTAAAGCGAAAGCTATGTGTCCGCAGGTGATGACGCGTGATAAGCCAAGACCACGATTGTTTTATTGGGGGGAGTCTGTGGTTGAACAGGCGGATGCTAATGTAGCCCCCGAACCAACGGTTGAAACTGTTAGCTTTACCGAGCATTCGTTATATCCGATCCTGATTGATTATCTCTCTCAGGAAGAAGGGCTATTGTGCCGTCGTATTGACGAAAAGCACTCAAGCAATAACAAAGGGTTGGGTGGCAACCATTGGCTTTATCCCGATATTGTAGCATTGGAGCCTCTTGATAAAGAATGGGATGATGTGGTTCAAAACTGTGTCCGCCATAGTGAAGGGCGTTTGACAAGGCTGTGGTCTTTTGAGGTGAAAAAGCAGCTAAACCGCAGCAATGTGCGTGAATGTTTCTTCCAAGCGGTCAGCAATTCCAGTTGGGCGCATTTCGGCTATCTGGTGGCGACTGAAATCAACGAAGATAAGCAGCGTAGTGTTGAACGCGAGCTTCAGATGCTCTGTGCGTTGCATGGTATTGGTGTGGTCCTACTGGATCCACATGATTTCTCTAATAGCCAGACGTTGATCCCAGCGCGTGAACGTACCAGTGTGGACTGGCAGTCAGTGAACCGTCTGGTGGAAGAAAATCGGGATTTTAAAGATTTTATTGAGCTGGTGGGGGAGTACCACCAGACCGGAAAAATCCACAAGTCATTGTGGAACAAATAAATCATACATTTTTCCTGTAAGTCTTTTACAGGATGAGCATAAGCATTCAGGAATTATTCATGCAAAACAGTCAGCATCAGAATCTTGTTGGGTTTATCTGGAACATCGCAAACAAACTTCGCGGCCCCTACCGCCCGCCGCAGTACCGGCGAGTCATGCTACCTTTGATTGTATTACGTTGACCTGCTCCCCGTTGATTAATACACCGCAATGTTAGTAATGTCTTCATAAGCCACATGAGGACATCCCCATGAAGAAGCGTTTTTCCGACGAACAGATCATCAGTATCCTCCGCGAAGCTGAAGCCGGGGTTTCTGCCCGTGAGCTCTGCCGCAAGCACGCCATTTCCGACGCCACCTTTTATACCTGGCGTAAGAAGTATGCTGGTATGGAGGTGCCCGAGGTTAAGCGCCTGAAGTCGCTTGAGGAAGAGAACGCCAGGCTCAAGAAGCTGCTTGCCGAAGCCATGCTGGATAAGGAGGCACTCCAGGTGGCTCTGGGGCGAAAGTACTGACGACAGACCAGAAGCGGGAAGCCGTTGAGTTTATGTGTGATGCGACCGGTCTGTCGCAACGTCGTGCCTGCAGGCTTACAGGTTTGTCCCTGTCGACCTGCCGCTATGAGGCTCAGCGTCCGGCGGCTGATGCGCATTTATCAGGGCGCATCACTGAGCTGGCACTGGAGCGCAGGCGTTTTGGCTACCGCCGCATCTGGCAGTTACTGCGCCGTGAAGGCCTTCATGTTAATCACAAGCGCGTGTACCGCCTTTATCATCTGAGAGGGCTGGGCGTAAAACGCAGACGACGTCGTAAAGGGCTGGCAACAGAACGTCTGCCGCTGCTCCGCCCGGCGGCGCCCAACCTGACCTGGTCGATGGATTTTGTCATGGACGCGCTCGCCACCGGTCGCAGGATCAAGTGCCTGACCTGTGTGGACGACTTCACGAAGGAATGCCTGACGGTCACTGTTGCCTTTGGGATTTCAGGCGTGCAGGTGACACACATTCTGGACAGCATTGCGCTGTTTCGGGGCTATCCGGCGACGATAAGAACTGACCAGGGGCCGGAGTTCACCTGCCGCGCACTGGATCAATGGGCTTTTGAGCATGGTGTTGAGTTGCGCTTAATCCAGCCGGGCAAGCCAACGCAGAACGGATTTATTGAGAGCTTTAACGGACGATTTCGCGATGAATGTCTGAATGAGCACTGGTTCAGCGATATCGTTCACGCCAGGAAAGTCATTAATGACTGGCGGCAGGATTATAACGAGTGTCGTCCACATTCAGCACTGAATTATCAGACGCCATCAGAGTTTGCAGCACGGTGGCGGAATGGAAAATGTGAAGGTAAACAAACCGACATTACTAACTGATGGCTGTATCTAATAATGGGGGCAGGTCATCACGACTATCGATTTCCGACGCTTGTTTCGCTTTGTCCGTTAAGGCCCATACACCACGCGATGAATTCTCTAGATAACCCGCCTTTTTTAAGTAAGTGCGTGCCCAAGCTAAACGGTACCCAATCTCCGTCTGACTACTTTTCTCCGGGTTATGTAAAATAGCCAATGTTTCTTCATCAAACTTTTCTATCTCAACCACAGTCTCATATATTTCATCGATACTACCCGATCCCCCTAAGTTAACTAAGGCCTTCATTAATGGGACCATGAGCTGATCGTAGGTAATCATTTTTCCAGAACTCATTTATTCTCACCCCATCCAGACATCATTAACTCTGTAAAATCACGACGCGAGAGTACGTTGGAGCAATCACGCCAATCTTTATCTGATGGATACATTGTCTCTTTATAGCGAAGATCAAATCCATTAGCTTGCTTCTGGGCGTTAATATACTCATCCATTTTCTCACCCATTGTTTCAATATCTTCTATCCATTCATCACGAATAGTATCAGGCAATGAACCGAACAGGTTGTAACGGTCCTGCATTCGTTCAGACAATTTCTCATAAACCTTTTCGTCTACAGTTTGCTCGTTGACAAGATTAAGCATACTGACTTTTTCACGAACTTGGCCAAAGCGCTTGATTCGGCCAATACGCTGCTCTAAGCGAGTCGGATTCCATGGCAAGTCAATATTTATCAACGTGCCTAATGTCTGAAGGTTCAGGCCTTCACAAGCTGCATCCGTAGCTACCATAATCTCTAGTTGATGCTCAGCAACCATACGCTTAAGCGTTTCCCTTTCAATATTGACACTTTCACCATTTTGATAAAGACGGCTGCGACCTGCTCCAGCATAAAGACCTACAGCCTGATTAAGGTAACGTTCAGCGAGTGAGTCGGCGATCCACTTAGCGGTATCGTAATACTGGCTGAAAATAATGACTCCAAATTTCAGCCACTTTTCCTTCTCAAGGTAATGAATCACAGCGTTGAGTTTCGGATCTTCTTTTATATGCTCAAGTCTGGCTATCATCCTTTCCAGAACCGCAATTTCATCCGGGCTTTCGGCTTTAATCTCAATCAGCTGTTCATCACTTTCCTCTCGAACAGTCCGACCTTCCAATAGCATTCGGGCCGTATTTAATCCAGCGGCAATGCTCGAGCAAATCCGTTGTTCCATAAGGTTTTTCATGAAGCCGCTGCCTTTACCATTCTGAGCTAGGGCTTTGCCAAAATGTCGCGCCTCTGCGTAGGCTTGTCGGAAGTCCTCGCTTGTTCTCAAGGCTTTCCCTTCGAACAAAGTGTTAAATTGATGAACTTCCTTTGCCAACTCCCGATTAGGATGAACATCTACTCCTATGCGGGGCAAAAGACCGGCATCTTCAAGAGTTATACGCTTGCGCAAAACGATGTGACGAATTAATGGGTTTTCACGCTGAAAAAAACTGGCGCCAGATATATTTCTTTCCAACTCATCTTCAAGATATTCTATTGAGTCCTCTGAAATATCAGAAAGCGTATTCTTTATATCCCATTTATCATTTTGGTAAATTAATCCCAAATCCTGACGAATAGAGCTGAATAAGCGGCGAGCATACTGTTCGTTAGTTGAATCTACGACTGGTAGTGGTGACCGAAGAAGCTCCCAAGCAAAACTTGTTTTGGTCACGCGCTGCTCACCCGATAGTATAGGTAAAACTTCTTGTGGGCGGTGCCATTTTGCATAATCGTTACCAAGAACGAAATGACCACTTCCTTGATGTAAGATGCCAATTAAGTCCCACAAATCCTCTGGGCGGGTTTGAATCGGAGTTGCTGTGCCCAAAATGACATGATCTGAGCGTGCAGCGATTTCTCGCATGAAGGTGAGTAACTCATTATACGAGCCAGCATCTTTGCCGAAACCCTGCCTGCTACGCGCTTTATGCGCTTCATCCAATATAGCAACACCAAAATGCAATCCCAACAGATGTTGCTTCTCTAATGAATCTCGCATCATTAGGCCCGTGGATACAATCCCTACGCGAAGCGGACACTTTGCAATATTTTCTTGTCCAGTTGGCGATATGATCCGCTCTTCAGGATCTAACCAAGCTTTCCTTTGGGTATGCCACCTAGCACAAGGAATACCCAGCTTATCGATCATCTCCACCTGCCATTGTTCACAGAGCGTGGCTGGAGCAAAAATAATAACGGGCTTGCGCTTCTTATTATCGCGATCGCTAAGTAAACACAATGAAAGAGCGGCAGTAGCCATCGAAAGGGTTTTTCCAAGGCCCACTTCATCAGCAATCAATAAGCGTACAATGCCATGGTTGTGGTAATGACGAATGCACTCACTAACAAACCCTTGTTGCCATGGCTGTAAGGAAAATCCCTGTCGATAAAGTGGAGACTCGATCAGCGCTGCAGGAGCTATATCATCATCTTCAACGATATCTTCAAATAAAACCTCTCTGCGATAGCCGCGCCGTTTCACCTCACGAATAACCGCTTCAGGTAGTGGGCGAGCTGCGTTCCACAAAAAATTGAACTCCTGCTCAATCCATTCCACTCCTTCAGGGGATTCATCTTCCCAAAGAATTTCATAATGGCGCTGCCAGCCACTGCTGGTTTCATTCATAGATCCAATGAAGCCAACTTTTCTCCCATCAGCAAGCTCAATAACACCAGCTTTACCATGCAAAAAACCACAAATGCTGTCAGGAGCAACTCGGATTACTTGACCATGCTTGGCTAGGAAACTGTCAAGTAGACGATAGCGGTCGCGGTTGAGTAAACTTTCAGCTTCAATGTCCCACTCATTCCAGCGCCCTATCATTTTAGACTCGCGAAGCTGAGCCACTTTCAGATCGTCAGGATGGATATCTACATTGCATACAATTTTTACATCCGGGATAGAATCAAGGAGCTCGTTGGCCACCTCAAAGAGTGAGCTCGTAAAGTAACCAGCTATACGTTTGTAACTGCGAGCACCTTCAAGGTGCTCGAGTAAGAAGCTATTATCGAGTCTATGTGTGCGTGATGAAAATCGCCGAATGCTCATTGATGTAGAATCTCCTCCCTATTTATTACTCAACTAATCGTTTCATTAATTCATCATAGTTATTGTTTACCTTGGTCATTGGCCAAATGCACGCATATTCTTCAGACGGGCACCCAACACTTCAGCAGCCTCACGAGTTGCTTTCTCGGGAGCTTTATTTTCGATAAAGGTTAAAATATCAAGCAATGTTGGCCGTACCTCGATGAAGTCTGGCAAGTCTCCCTGAAGCTGACCAATTACGACTTGAGGGTCTTTTTCATTAATTATCTGCTGTAAACCGATGATCAAATGACCCAACCAGCTTGCTCCAAGCTCGGTACTATCCGTTAGGTCGCGCGAGCCAAACTCGGGTATCCTCTTCAGCTGCGCCTTGCTTGCGGTCATATTGCCCATTACCCTACCGTAATCTTCAACCCGGAAAGCTTTGGCAAAGTTCTGGTAGTTGTCGAGTTTAGATGCACCGGTAGTTTCAATATCCATCATGCGCAAATAAAAGCGCTGAATACCGTTGATTTTTTGCCAAGTATCGGCAGACAAACCTTCTGGCACCAATAAACTGTTTGCAGCTTCAGCAGCTTGTTGGACTATTTCGTCCACAACAGTCACTTCACCACGTATACGCGGACGTAATGCAAAGCTGGTAACATCTTCGCCACCGATATGGGTATAAGACGTTAATACCTTTAGTGCTGCAGCATAACCGGCCATTTGAAGATCAGAGTCATTAAAGACTGGTTCCCCCAGCTTATCTTTCACTTCATCATTCAAGTGCAACATATTTTCGATCTGACGTTTTACTTCCACCCGTACTGCAGGTAAAAGTCGTTGCTTAAATCCAGCATTTTCACCAGCAAGACGTTTGCGCAACATCAGGATGACAGTACCTTGCACGTAACCACCTTTCTTCAGTTCAGTACTGGTCTCCGTGGCGATATACCACGCGCCGACGACCTGTAATCCAGAAGCCCAGAAAATACCGATCATGTCTGACCAAACGCCGGTATCCTGATGGGTAAACATTACACACTGCATACCATTGTCAGGCATATTTTCTGCCATCGCCTTATAGGCACTCACCATTCCTTTGCGGAAATCATCACCGGAGCCTTTTATGGCTAAGGCGCGACGCGAGTCCCAAGCCCACCCATCAAATGGCTTTGGAGGATTCTTACGAAGCCACGCGATAAAAAACTCTGCTATTTCATGGTAGTTAACTGCATCTGCGTAGGGCGGATCGGTAATCCAATAATCACAGCTAGTAGCGACATCAGCCGCTTGTTGATTTAGGATCTGTAGCTGTCCATTAGTGACGCTGCTTGAACTGGTTAAAAATAAATAATTTTTCCCTGTTACAAAGGAACGAACACCGTATGAGTAGTTTGTATTGTAAGCTTGGTTGTAAAAAGTCTGAGTGATTGACTCCCTCGCTGCGCCAGTGCCATATCGGCAAAGCTTGCTTGACCAGTCAATCATCTTGGCTAAAGACAGATTTAGAACTGGCTGTACATCAACGTCCTGCTCAAGAATTTTCTTTTTTGCAATAGCAGCAACAAGCAATTGCCTTGGGCTGAACATATGATGCCAATATGTCCATCCCCTTGTTCGTATAGGCTCGTCAGTTTTAGCACCAGGTTCAATTTCCATATCAGGAATGAAACCTTTTTTTTGCCACTCTGATAAATTTTCGCTAACTATTGTTTCTATTTTGATTTCTCTTCTAAGATCATTTTCAGTAACAGATGAGAAAAAGGTCTCTTGTCTTCCTAAGTCTAGGCTTCTTTTTGTAATCCATTGGATAGCATAAATTCTTTCCTGAAATACATCATCAGGTTTCGGCTTGATATCGTCTTTTTCCCAAGAGCGCAAACGATTCTTGGTTGTTCCATCTTGATGCCTATAATCACCTCTCAATGTTTTGATTGGTGTGCGATAGGTTTTCCCTTCTAGCTCATATACCAGACTTCCATCCTGGACTGTTCCCTTTTCTGCCTTTTTAAGCTCCTCAGGTGGAACGTCAGAAACGATGTCAATTTCGAACCTTTTTGAATCAAAATCTGGACGTAATTTCGCAATTACATTGCGGCTTTTTGAAACAACCAAACTCGGTATAAGTGGCACTAACCATCCAGTCTCTGGGCATTTCGCCTCAAGGCAGCACAAGAATGCTTTGGCTCGATTACCATCGCTATCATGTTCAATTCCAAGAACTTTTATCTCATTATCTACCGCATCAACAAGTTTTTGTTGTGCGATTTCTATTTTTTCCCTTTCTTTAAGTGATGCTCCAATAATATTTGTCGTGCCCCAAGTCAACATACATGCGATAGGGTTCAGATCACTAGCAAATGCATCGCAGCCAATTCTTGCTGCTTCAAAAGGTATAGAACCTCCACCAGAGAATACATCTCCAACCTTTGGCTTGTGTCCAAACCTAAGAATGCCTAGCTGTTCCACCAGACAATTAATACTGTCGGCATTTACGGAAAATGAAGAAAGATGTGAATTCACGCACGACCAAACATGGCTATACAACCATGTTTGGTCGCATTCTTCCGGACGTCTACATAACAAAGATTTCTCTTCATATGTCACCAGCCGATCTAAATATTGTTTAAATAATGGTATTTTTTCATTATCTGTAATATCCCTTCGCCACCTAAGTTTCAAACCTAACTCATTACTATCGAAAGGAGCATGTAAGGTATTAACCTCACGAAAGCGGTCATCATCATTTTTTAAATTGTGGGAAAAATAGTCCCACGGATTATGTAAACTGATAGCCGAAACAATATCTACTGGCTTAATTGAACCTAATGTAATTGCTCTCTTTGCTAAGCTCAGTGAATCAAAGCCCAGCAACATTTCAAATAACTCGAGATCCTTTTCCTTATTATTAGTTTGAGGAAGCAAAGATCCCAAAATGATACTTCTTACTAAGATAAGGGGTTTTCGGCCTTTCCAGTAGGATCCGAGGCCGGTCAAAGTTTGACTTTGTACTGATGTTCTTTCTTGCTGAGCTTCAAAAGAAATTTTTTGAACAGGATATACCGCCTCTATTAGCGATGGCGCATCCTTAAGCGCAAATGGAGTTAATTTTGCCATTCTACCTTCATCTCCAAACAGACTGAGCAAAGAAAATTTTCCTAGCGCAGTCTGTAATCTATCAAGTACATTTTTAGACTACATGGCCTTTTACTGCCCGAATCCAAATCTTTAGCTAGATCTTTTTTCCATATCCTAGCTCTTTCAGGCTGCGACCTTGAAGATCCCGCCAAGCATCCATACCGCTGCGCGGATTACCAGCTATCACACAGGCAGCCGCACTGGGACTTTTAAATTGATATTCATGTACAAAGGAATAAACATCTCCTTGATTCACGAGAACACCTTCATCTAGCAACTTCTGCCTTAATTCTCGAATGGCTGGACGTAATGATTTAGCTTGAGCAATATTTGCTGTAGAACCTTTTTTAACCAAAAACTCTGGGCTGCTCATTTCACCAACTGGTTGCCCGATAGCCTTTGCAAGCTTGGCTTCAAACAAGAATAAGAATTCTTCTACATTTGAGTTGTCTAGAGCAGGTTCAATAGATAATTGAGCATTAGATGCATCGAGAGATAATGAATCGTCACCACCAGTATCGTGAGATAACATGCATGCATCATCAGATGATTTCAGGTCACCATAACTAACCGATGGTTCCTTTATTTCGTGTGATTTTGGTATATATCGGCTATAAGAGACACTGCTGTCTTGAGTGAATTGTATTTGCTCTGTTTGTACGATATCGCCAAGTGCGTGACGCAAGGCAATACGCCAACCAACATCGCGATCTTCAACCCCCCCGGTACTCTTAGCTGTCATGCCAAATAACCACCAACGTTCTTCTGGGCTAAGCGCTAACCAATTGCGAACTGCAACGGGAATATTGTCAATTTCCATGCCCTCTATTGCCCAAGCGAGTACACAAATCTCCTTACCTAACAAACGGTCGAGCATGTTTTCGCCTACTTGCCAAGAGCTAGTTTCTAAGCCGTAGCTTTTCAAGCGAGCATTAAACGCGCGTTGCACTTCAGCGCGTATCGCTGTCCAACGAGTGCGGTCTAACTGCACACGATCAACTACAGAAAATTCTTCGCTTTGCGCCTGCAAACCAAGATACTCACTAATTTGCACTTTACCGGTACTTGACTTTGGAATGATCACTTTAAAGTGGTGAGGATCACTGCTAGCAGGCACACCGAAACCCAGCGTCGGATGCTTAACACCTGTCGTGGTTTTATTTGATTGTGCCTTGGCCATATATCTAGTCTCTGTTTTAGGGGATTACTCTTCTTGAGCAATGTCACCAGGTTTCAACTCAATACCAACTAACTTAGCGAACTCTTTGGCTTCAAAGCCATTTTCAAAATCGATACCATCTTTTACAGCAATCGAGACATTAGCATCAGCTTCGTTCAATACGTCCCGCAGGCTATTTATAGTCGCCTCGATCATCACGGCCGTGATTTGACGCTCTCCAAAGCGAATACCAACAGTGTTCTCTCCTTCACCGATCTCAATGCGAACACCTTTAAAGCGTGTGTTTGCTTGATCTTTAAAGCGGTTTAACACCTTGAAGACCTTTTCTGTGGTATCGAGGGGTACACGCTTGCCACTGATTAAACTCGCTGGCTTGGTGTCATCTATCTGTACAGTTTTGTCGCCGCTATGCTGTATCGGGAAGTCTGCTGTTTTGGTTGCTTCACCTGATTTAGCGTAAACCAACAAGCGAGCAGCATTAGAGCCAACTTCAAAGGGAGAAACATAGAGTTGCCCATCTTTCGGATTCGAGCCATCCAAGGTGTAGTACATCTCGGCTTTCGGCGTACACTGTAAGGTAACCTTTCGTTTATCTGCGGAAGGTTCAATTTGATGTCTTATTTTTAGATCTGCAACCCAGCGCGTTGCGGGCCCACACTCATACTTTCCGGTCGGATCGGCAACTTTAAAATAAAGAGTACCTTCCCCCGTACTAAAATTTTCCAAATCATCAACTTTTGGATCAGTATCCAATACTTCTGGTTTAGTCGAGAAATAGATAACTGGACTCTCGCCCGCATTTCTTGGAGTCAAACAGATCAATGACTCTCCATTTTCAGGGTTAGTACCTACCAACGTAACGTTAACACTGGTTTTTTCTTTCGGGAATGGACCTTTTTCTATATAGCCATCCTCCCCCATTCTCCAGCGCCCTTGCTTGAGTGCTGCTGCCCTGAGGGTATCCATTCCACTGCCGCCAGGCATCCAAGGCCAGCCTGAATTGCATTTAGCGCGGTTGACGATATCCTTCCATGGGGTGCGACGGTTATTGGCACCAGAAGGCCAAAGCTCCGACTCTGCCATAGCAAAAAACTGAGTGAATTCCTTTTCCAAATCTGACGCTAATTTATAGTTAGCTCTTGGATCTGCCATCAAATTTTCAATTTGAGTTTCGGCAGATTGGTCACCTTCCCCAACTTTTAATCCATGATCAATTGTGACTTTGAGCAAACGTTCAGAACCATCGATATCATCAATCCCGGGAAACAGGATTGTATTATAAGCTGCAGACAAGGCTTTGATAAAACGTCCTTCCGCTTCTTCTAACCTGTCGCGAGCTTCCTCATATAAGGTATCACCCGCCTTCAGGCGTTTGGTAATTTGTTCGATGGCATACAGCTCACGCAGACGATCTTCTACTGCGTCAGCCATGATGCTGTCCTGTCCAGTGAGCACAAGTAAGTTGTTTTTTTCCTGCTGAAACTCAAAGAAATTAGTAAGTTCGCTAGGCGGCACTTTACCATCAGGCTTAATCACAATAAGGACACGAGGTCCACTTAGTTTGAGTTCGTCCAAACGTGGAAGAATCTGTACTTCCTGATAGACATTACGACGATTGGGCTGAAGGATACCTTTGAGCCGATTAATTAGAGCCTGATCAATTTTTGGCTGTGGTAATTCCTTAGCGTTACGCTCGATCTGGCGCGAAAGATTTTCTGTTTCTTTAATGTAGAAACGCTGATCTTCGCGGTGCAAGTACCAGGCTTGCTCGCGTAGTTTTTGGAGCGCATCAAGGAACTCATCTGCCTTGCGATTAGGAGCGGCTAAGTATTCAATTACTTCGCTTTCCGTCAGACCTATACGCCCCCCTACTGCACGAGACAATGAGGATGCAAGCAGCAGAGTCATTAATTGGCTGGCCGCATCATTACTAAGTTCGCTATCAATAGTTTCAGCAATAGCGTCACCCTTGTCAGCAATATCTCTAGTTACCGCAGGAATCAGCTTTGGCGAAATTCGTTCAATCTCGTCATTAACTTGTTCGTCATTGAGGTCGAGATGCTGTGTACCAATAAGGAAAACATCATCGGTCTGGCGCTGTTCCACGCTTTTTAGTAGGCGAGCCGTAAATTGCATCAGGCCACGAGTTTGCCTGAAGCCTTCGTTTTCTTTGAACAGAGCGACTAAATGCTTGAACGATGGATGGAAGGGATAAGTCTCCCTGACTTGCTCAGCAATTTGTTCAATGCTTGCTGCAACAATGTATCCGCCGTCTTCTGCTTTTTTAATTTGTTGGGCATATTCCTCAGCAACCTCATTGATAGTTTGCTCATCTGGCAGTTCATCAATTAGCCGCTTTTTAAGGATTTCATAGATCTCATTACCCGACAATTGTACCGGAGTAATGGTCATCGACTGCCTGCGAGTTTCTTGCTGCAGGTTTGAAATAGCTTCTTTCAATGCTTTGGTCTGGACACCATAGCTGCCAGACAAATTTGCAATGACAATACAGCAGTTTGGTAGTTCTAATGCAGCACTCATCAAGGTACTAAGACTGTAAACTACCATGTTAGCAAGTGTTCCTGAACCGTAAACCTGGGTACTTGCGTTATCGAGATAAGGTGGCAACTCGTCAATCATTATCAGTGTGGGAGTATCACCGATGATCTCTTTCCACTTTTGTTGGTCAACAGATTTAGGACCATTAATCCAGTGCTGTTTAATCTTCTCTGATTCACCGAGTTGAGTAGCAATATCTCCCCAGATATAATTGTCAGGGTTGTTTCGACCATTAAACGCAGCAATTCTTGCATTGCCAAAGTCTAAGCGCTTATTAAGATCAGCAGATAAGACCTCAGGGCGTAAGTGTGTGTGTTTTGCAAGCAGGCCTAGCGCAATCATCATGTGGGTTTTACCGCCCCCCATGGCTTGAGTGAGCTCGAAAACCGCTTGATCTGACTTACCAGACAGGCGAAGCATCCCTTCTCGGAAAAGTTGTTCCATACCGTGAGTAACAAAGTTCCTTGAAAAGAATTCTTTGCCATCGCCTGCGTCGTTTATCAGATCAGCCAGATTCTCAATTCCCTGGCTCATTCTGTAATCCTTAATAACAGGATTAAAACGACACGCCTGCTTCACTGTCTTGATCATGTTTAACGTTCCCCACGTTGATCCGAGTTCTCGGACTGCTTGATGGCTATATCATTTTTCACGCAATGCTCGCGGATCAGCATTTCTATCATGTTAGCGATAGAACGATGTTCCACTTGTGCGGCAGCTCGCAACGCGTCCTTCAATCCAGGATCCAACCGGATAGTAAGCGTCGCAGTTTTGGTAGTAGCCATATCACACTCCCGAAGAATGCTTGCAAATGTACTGCAATATACAGTATTAGGTTTTACTGAACAATCGACTCGACCACATAACTTTTTTGAATCCCGTGCTGATTCCGACATACACTTTACGGTTATTGTTTGCCCATTTTGCCTACCATAGGTACTCAGCATCTACTTTGTTGCGGCCTAGCACTTCAGGCCGCAGATTTACAATCTATTCACCGGCCTATCTTCCCAAAATCAAATGGACTAACTGCCCTCTCCCGGTTAGCATCAAGAAAATCAGCCCACCACTGCAGCATCAATCTACGCTCAGCAAGATGCTCGGCTTTATGAATATAAGCTGCACGCACAGAGTTACGCTCCATATGGCTCATCTGCCGCTCGACTGCATCCCTCGACCACAACCCTGACTCAATCAACGAACTACACGCCATTGTCCTGAAGCCGTGGCCGCACACTTCAACCTTTGTGTCATATCCCATGACTCGCAAAGATTTGTTCACCGTATTCTCGCTCATCGGTTTGCGAGGATTGTGATCGCCAATAAAGATCAGTTCATGATCACCACTGAAGATCTTAATCTGCTCGAGAATTGACAGAGCCTGTCGGGAAAGCGGTACCAGATGAGGTGTACGCATTTTTGAGCCACGCTGGGAGTGCTTTACCCCTTCAATTGCTTCTCGCTCAGCTGGAATCGTCCACATAGATGTTTCAAAATCGATCTCTGACCAACGGGCAAAACGCAGTTCACTGGAACGAATGAAGACGAGCAGGGTTAGCTCAACGGCAAGGCGAGTTAAAGGTCTACCGGTATAGCTATCAATGCGTTGCAGAAGCTCGGGAATACGTTTCAATTCAAGAGCAGCTCGATGCTGTCTGTTACTTGAAGCAACGGCACCGACCATCTCCTGCGCGGGATTATAGTCAAGCAAACCACTCTGTACCGCATAGCGCATAATTGCGGTGGTGCGCTGCTGTAGACGGGAAGCCACTTCAAAACGCCCAGACAACTCAACAGCTTTGATAGGCGCTAAAAGGTCGCGCGTTTTTAATTCGGCAATATTACGCTTACCTATGGCTGGAAAGAGGTTGTCCTCCAGGCTTTTAAGCACGCGTCGGCTATGTTCTTCCGACCACTTTTTATTTGTGGCATGCCACTCAATAGCAAGTTGTTCGAAAGTACGTGCTTCTTCCTGCTCAACCTTATCATTTTTCTTTTTATCTCCCGGATCGATGCTGTTTGTCAAAAGTTTACGAGCTTCATCACGGCGCCCCCTTGCATCAGCGAGTGACACATCAGGGTAAACACCCAGAGCCAGCATCTTTTGCTTTCCGCCAAATCGGTACTGCAAACGCCAGTACTTAGAGCCATTTGGATGAACAAGAAGATGCATACCGTTGCCATCGGTCAGTTTGTATTGCTTATCCGTTGGCTTGGCTGTTCTGACTTTGATATCTGTTAGAGCCATGCTTATCCCCTCCCTGTTGGTACAAGCATTATCGAACCGGAAATACCATCATCTGTACCAACACCTGTTGGTAGATGTAGGTTGAAGTCGGTTGACCTTGAGAGACTTAATATAGCGGGAATAATGGTTAAATACTGGATTTCAGGCACAAAAAAAGACGTCCGTTGACGTCTATTGATGTTCCGATGGTGCCGAAGGCCGGACTCGAACCGGCACGTATTTCTACGGTTGATTTTGAATCAACTGCGTCTACCGATTTCGCCACTTCGGCACTGAAGGGGATGCGGAAACGTTGTGGATTATACCTGTCGCGCGCCGCCATGCAAGCGACGACGCGCTAAACCTGCGCTAAGTGCCCAAAAAACCAGCGCCCTTCGTCACTCCAGCTCAGACACCGCCAGCCGAATCACCCCTGCCGCCTTCTGCTCCGGCAGCGACAGCACCTTCGCCCACATATCCTGCACCATATCGCAGGAGAGCTTCTCTTTGCCCGCCGCCTTCTCCGGCATCTGCAACAGCTGGATGTCCTCGCCGTACTTATCGGCAAGTTGCTTCATAATCGGACGCACATCCTCGACGGCCGCCTCGCGTTCGGCCGGGGTCACGGTGTGGCGGTTTTTGCCGTAGGCCGCGCGCATCATGTCGGCGTCGGCCTGCATGCGCCGCGTCATCAGGTCTTTATCCAGCATGCGCATCGGGTTCACGCCGCCCTTCACCATCGGGTAGAGGAAGCGGAAGCAGGCGTCGTCGCTCACCTTCTGGATGGCAGCGGTCTGCTCCATGTTGATGGTCATGTAGTTCACCACGTTGGCGTCCGGGGCGTTCTGCAGGCGCGACATCTGCAGATGCAGGATCTGCGGCTGGATGGTGTCGATAATCTGCTGCTCCGGCTCGCCCGCTTTTTGCAGGGCAGCCATCTGGTCGAGGATGCGCTGATGCAGCGCGGGCTCCTGCTCCTTAATCACCTGCCAGGCGGGCATCGCGTTGAGGGTGGTATCAATCTGGTGTTCGGGGGCACGCTGCCTGTCAAAGAACACCCAGAACGCCACGGCGGCGGCCGCGACGACGACAATCACAATACGGGTCCACGTTTTATTCATCTCGCATCCTTATCCTTTCGCTATGCCGGTTTACACCGGCACGCCGCTGTGGAAGCGAAACTCGGTGTCCGGTGTCGAGATAAGTGTGGCTTCAATTTCGCCAAAAAGCTGTATGCGCGGTGAGATATCGTCGTCGCTCACCTGCCGGGCCAGCGTCAGGTAGTCCTGATAGTGGCGCGCTTCCGAGCGCAGCAGCGAGAGATAGAACTTCTGCAGGTCGTCGTCGAGGAACGGGGCCAGCGCGGCGAAGCGTTCGCAGGAGCGGGCTTCGATGTAGGCGCCGCAGATGAGCTTGTCGATCAGCGTCAGCGGTTCGTGGGTGCGCACTTCCTTCAGCATCCCTTTGGCGTAGCGGCTGGCGGTGATTTTGACGTACGGAATGTCGCGGGCCAGCATCGCCTCTCGCACCTGCCAGAAATGGTGCAGCTCCTCTTTAATCAGCAGCACCATGCTGTCGATGAGCGCCTGGCCCCACGGGTCGTCGGTTTTGGGCATCACGCTTTTGCCAATCTGCCTGTGCATGGCGATGAAGTCCGGCTCCGGGCCGTCGCGGAAGGTGAACTGTTCGTAGGGTTTGAGCCAGTCGAGCAGCGCGTCGGCACCGCTTTCGTCGGCGACGTATTTACGCACCAGCAGCAGCGCGGTCTGGGCGGCCTTGAGCTCGCACACCATGTGGTCGGTGAGCAGCAGCGGCAGGTTCGTCGGGTCGCGGGCTTTATCAATCCATGCTTGCGGGGTCGGGCACTGGAGGAAGTTGAGTACGGGGGCGAGTATCTGCGGGTAATCCATGGTTCTGCCTTAAAAAAGCGGTGGCGCGGGCCACCGCCTGAAACGCTTAGTGACGCACGCCGTCGTCGTCTTCGTCGACGTAATCTTCGTCGTCGCCTTCTTCGCCGTCTTCACCGTTCGGATCTTCGAAGTAGGTTCCCCAGCCGTCGTATTCCACCTCAAACTTCTCGGCCAGGTTCATCAGCTGTTCAACCTGCGCGTCGATCAGCTCCGCCTTCAGCGCGCCTTCGCTCAGGATGTCGCAGCAAATGACGGTGTCGCCCTCTTCCACTTCCAGCTCTTCCGGCTCGGTCACTTCGTAACCCAGCTTGAAGGCTTCCACGGCCATTTTTTCCAGCGCGTCGAAATCATCCGCAGAGAAATGGTGCTCGATGGTGTACAGCGCGTCCGGATCGCTACCGTCTTCCAGCAGCTCTTCAATAATCAGACGCGTCTCTTCGCGTTGCTCTTCCAGTAATTCCGGGTTTGCCATGGCTCAATCCTCTTTAAAGTGCGGCAGATACTTCTATTTTCACACACGGACGGGTTTGCCTCCACCTTTGTTGGAAAGATTTGTGAAACGGGGTTGCAAATGAATAATTACACATATAAAGTGAATTTTAATTCAATAAGTGGCGTTCGCCATGCGAGGATAAAATGTCTGATCTGTACAAGAAACACTTTCTGAAATTGCTCGACTTTACCCCTGCACAGTTCACTTCTCTGCTGACCCTTGCCGCACAGCTCAAAGCCGATAAAAAAAATGGCAAGGAAGTACAAAAGCTTATCGGTAAAAACGTCGCGCTCATCTTCGAAAAAGACTCGACCCGTACCCGTTGCTCTTTCGAAGTTGCCGCATTTGACCAGGGCGCGCGCGTTACCTATTTAGGGCCGAGCGGCAGCCAGATTGGTCATAAAGAGTCAATTAAGGACACCGCGCGCGTGCTCGGGCGGATGTACGATGGCATTCAGTATCGCGGCCACGGCCAGGACGTGGTCGAAACGCTGGCGCAGTATGCGGGCGTGCCGGTGTGGAACGGGCTGACCAACGAGTTCCACCCGACCCAGCTGCTGGCGGACCTGCTGACCATGCAGGAGCACCTGCCGGGCAAGGCGTTTAACGAGATGACGCTGGTCTACGCGGGTGACGCGCGCAACAATATGGGCAACTCAATGCTGGAAGCGGCGGCGCTGACCGGGCTGGATCTGCGCCTGGTGGCCCCGAAAGCCTGCTGGCCGGAAGAGAGCCTGGTGGCGGAGTGCAGCGCGCTGGCGGAGAAGCACGGCGGCAAAATCACGCTGACGGAAGACGTGGCGGCGGGCGTGAAGGGCGCGGACTTTATCTATACCGACGTGTGGGTGTCGATGGGCGAAGCCAAAGAGAAGTGGGCGGAGCGGATCGCGCTGCTGCGCGGGTATCAGGTGAACGCGCAGATGATGGCGCTGACCGGCAACCCGGACGTGAAGTTCCTGCACTGTCTGCCGGCGTTCCATGACGACCAGACCACGCTCGGCAAGCAGATGGCGAAGGAGTTCGATCTGCACGGCGGAATGGAAGTGACGGACGAGGTGTTTGAGTCGGCGGCAAGCATCGTGTTCGACCAGGCGGAAAACCGGATGCACACGATTAAGGCGGTGATGGTAGCGACGCTTGGGGAGTGATTGGCTCGTCTGCGGTCTGGTGCCCTCACCCCGGCCCTCTCCCACAGGGAGAGGGCGAAAACCCTAAAAACGACAATAGCGTTATGGTCTGGCAGAAAAATATTTTACTGCCGCTTTCTCAGCCAGGCATTAACCATAATAAGTATTTATGTTTTTATTAATCATTATTTATTGAGTAGATAATGGTTAATATCAGGTCATTATCAATTACAAAACACCGTATATTATCGGCGTAATATTTCCTTATTGCTGCATTTCGTTAATAAGGATTATTTATGTCATGGAATAAGCATGAAGCTGTGTCATACGCCCGTAGCCACGCACTAACCCATACTGGACACTATCGCGCTCGCGCAATCGCCGCCGCCATTCGAGCCGGAGGGCTTAAAATCGAAGGGGCCAACCTATCGCCAACTTCAGCCAGCAATAACCTTATACAGGCATTATTAATATGAATAAGCTCATCTTAATTGTGTTATTCAGCACAGCAGCATTGGGGGCCGAAGATTTTCAGATACCGATGCAGCGCGCCCTTGAATTCAATCGCTGGTACATTAAACAAGTGAACAACGATCGTTATCCCATCCAACAGGGAAATGAAATCGATAAGTTCGTTACGGCCAGCACCATGAAAAAATTACGTCATGCAGACGATCCCCGTTATGCCGACGCTGAATTTTACGAGGCTGATTTTTTTATGAAATCGCAATATATCGGCGAGGACTGGGCTGAGAATGTGGCTATTGATTCGTATGATTCAGACCCGGTCTGTGTAAACGTGAATATCACGTTCGGCAATAAGACCCAGCACACAGTTATTGATTGCATGGTTAAAGAAGATGGGATCTGGAAAATTCAGTCTGTCGCTGCACGGGATAATAATTGATTCCCCCGCTAACAATAATGTAGCCGGGTGGCGCTGCGCTTACCCGGCCTACAAAACCCGTAGGCCCGTGCAAGCGTAGCGCCGCCGGGCAAATCAGGCGACGATGCGGCCTGATGCCTTTTCTCCCACAACCCGCTCTACTCAATTGATTTTTCACCCCGAAAAAGGTACGTTTTCGCCTTCATTCCAGCGTGGACATGCCAGCATTATGCCGATTATTCAGTCTGTTGAACGTGCGTTGCAGATCCTCGACCTGTTCAACGAGCAGGCCACCGAGCTTAAGATCACCGACATCAGCAAACTGATGGGGCTGAGCAAGAGTACCCTCCACTCGCTGCTGAAAACCCTCCAGCTTCACGGCTATATCGATCAGAACCCGGAGAACGGCAAATATCGCCTTGGCATGAAGCTGGTCGAGCGCGGCCATTTTGTCGTGGGCTCCATCGATATTCGCCAGAAGGCGAAAGGCTGGCTGACAGAGCTGTCACAGCGTACCGGGCAGACCACCCATCTGGGGATCCTGGACGGGCGTGAAGGGGTCTATATCGAGAAGATTGAAGGCAAGCTCGCCGCCATCGCCTATTCGCGCATCGGCCGCCGCCTGCCGGTTCACGCCACCGCCATCGGCAAGGTGTTGATTGCCTGGCTGGGCGAGGCCGAGCTGAACGCCCTGCTGGAGGGCTATCAGTACACCACCTTTACCCCCGCTACCCTCGCCTCCCGCGAAGCGTTAATGACCGCCCTGACGCAGACCCGCGAGCAGGGCTATGCCCTGGACAGCGAAGAGAACGAGCAGGGCGTGCGCTGCGTGGCGGTGCCGGTGTGGAACCACGAATCCCGCGTGATTGCCGCCCTGAGCCTGTCGACGCTCACCTCCCGCGTGGATGACGCCGAGCTGGCCCGCTTCCGCAAGGAGCTTCAGCAGGCCGGGCTCGAGCTGTCACGCGCGCTGGGCTATACCGGCTCGTAGGTGAAGTAGTCGAAGTCCGCGTGACAGCCGTCGCCGCTGATGTCCTCGCAGTGCAGCCCCACAAACGCGCCGGTAAAGAAGCCGCGCCCTCCGATGTAGTCATCCGACAGCTTCCACGCTTCATAGTTCACCGGCACGGCGTGCCACGTCTCGCCGTCGAACGAGTAGCTGTAGCGGTAGACCAGCTTATCTACGTCCACCCGCAGCCAGACGCTCTCCGCATGTTCCGGCACCGAAATGGGCTGCTCGTGCAGCGGCCACGACGGCACGTTGTGGTCGAGCTGGATCACCTTGATGGTCCTCCCCTGCCCCTCCTCGTAATCCATAAAGCAGTAGCTCCAGTTTTTGCTGTTGTAGTAGCAGGTCAGCCCGGCACTCTGCTGGAAGTGAACCGGCGAGAACTGCATCTTCGTCTCGGCCCGGAAGGTAAAGTGCTGCCAGCGGCGCGCCAAGGTCGACTGGGTAAAGGTCGAGTTGAGCGAGTCGTTGCCGTAGAGCCGTAAGTAGCCCGGGCGGGCGGTGAGCGAGCCGAGGGTGTCGTCGAACGGAATGCGCAGGGTCTGCAGCTCCGGGTCAAGCGTACTGCCGTCGAAATCATCCCGCCAGTTACCCTGAGCGGCTGCGGGCTGCTCCGCCACCTGCGGGCCGGGCACGGTCAGCTGCGCGTGCTTGCCGCCTTCCACGTACGGCCAGCCGTCGCGCCACTCAATGCGGGCGATGCCGGTCTCGCGCCCCAGCGGGCAGTAGCCGCGCCCGCCGGAGGCCAGCAGCGGCACGCCGGGCAGGCGCAGCGGGCGGCTGGTGAGGTAGGCCATATACCATTCTCCCGTATGGGTTTGCAGCAGCGAGCCGTGGCCGCTCTTTTGCAGCGGGTTCTCCGGCAGGTGCCAGCTGGTCATCATCGTTACGTCCGGGTGAAGCTCGTACGGCCCGTCGATATTTTTGGAACGCAGTACCACAACGGCGTGCTCGTAGCTGGTGCCGCCCTCGGCAACCATCAGGTAGTACCAGCCCGCGTGGCGATAAAGATGCGCCCCTTCGGTGTAGCAGAGTGGCGTGCCGGTAAACAGCGTTTTGCGATCGGGCGAGAGCGTGCCGGTCTGCGGGTCAAACTCCTGCATCACGATGGTGTTGTGCGGGTTGCTGTGGTGGCGCGGCCCCCACGGACGGTAGAGGTAGTACTTGCGGCCATCGTCATCGTGGAACAGGGACGGATCGAACCCGCCGTTGCCCATCGGGATCGGCTCGCTCCACGGCCCCTCAATGGACGGCGCGGTGACGAGGAAGTTGCGGCCATTTTTCCACGGTGAGTCGACAATCTTCACGTCGGTATAGAGCAGCCAAAATTTGCCGTCGGCGTAGCTCAGGCAAGGCGCCCAGATGCCGCCGGAGTCCGGATTGCCCTTCATGTCCAGCATCGACACGCGGTCCAGCGGCGTGCTGACCAGCGACCAGTTTTTCAGGTCGCGGGAGTGATAGATGCGCACGCCCGGGAACCACTCGAAGGTCGAGGTGGCGATGTAGTAGTCCTCGCCCTGACGGCAGAGGGACGGGTCCGGGTTGAAGCCGGTCAGGATCGGGTTAGTAATTTCCATGTTGCCTCCGGTTAATGGGATGCGGCTGTCGCGGCGTCGGGTACGGCCTCGCCCTGCGCCGCGCGGTGTTTGATAAGCTGCTGGCTGATGGCCTCCACGCGGTCGTCGGTGAGCTTGTAGAACGACAGCATGATGAACATGCCCGCGTAGAGCACCACCGGCACCACGCAGAACAGAATTTTGATGGTGGTGAGCACCTCAACCGGCTGCACGCTGCTGCTGGCGGAGTAGTTCACCCAGGCCAGGATCCAGCCCACCACCGCCCCGCCAATCGCCAGGCCAATCTTCAGGCTGAACAGATAGGTGGAGAACACCAGCCCGTCGAGGCGACGCCCGCTGCGGCTCTCCTCGTAATCCACCACGTCGGAGGCCATCAGCCACTGTAGCGGCGTGGTGGTGTTAAAGACGAACAGGAACAGGATGTTGAGGGCGAAAATCAGGGCGATGTGCTCGGCCGGGGTGAAGAAAATCAGCAGGCTGATGAGCGAGTAAGCGACGATGATCCACTTAAAGGCGGTGACGCGGTCGAAGCGGCCTAGCAGGCGGGACGAGCAGAGCGAGCCGAACATGGTGGCGAGGCTGCCGTAGAGTAAAAACTGGGTCGCCATCTCCGGGTGATCCATCACGTATTTCACGAAATAGAGCGTCGCCCCGCCGCGCACCACGTTGGAGCAGGTCGCCATCATCTTGAACGCGCACATGATGCGCCACTGGCCGTTGCCGAGCAGCAGCCTGAGATCTTTCGCCACCGACGAGCCCGGCTGCACCTCAAAGGTGTAGCGCTCTTTGGTGGTGAAGAAGCAGACGTAGAGCAGCACCACGCCGGTCAGCCCCAGCACGCACATGGCGCCGAAATAGCCCACCTGCTCATCCCCCTTGCCGATGATGCTGACCAGCGGCAGCGCGATGCCGCTGATGGCGAGCGAGCCCGCCGCGGCGAGGAAGAAACGCCAGGACTGAAGGGCGTGGCGCTCTTTCGGGTCGGCGGTGATGACGCCGGGCATGGCGCAGTAGGGCACGTTAACGAAGGTGTAGACCAGGGTCAGGAGAATGTAGGTCGCGCAGGCGTAGATGATTTTGCCCTGCGCGGAGAAGTCCGGCGTGTAGAAGGTCAGCATGCAGACGATGCCAAACGGGATGGCGCCCCACAGCAGGAACGGGCGGAACTGGCCGTGCCACGTGCGGGTGCGGTCTACCAGCAGCCCCATCAGCGGGTCGGTCACGGCGTCGAGCACGCGGGAGACTAAAAACAGCGTGCCCATAATGCCCGCGGAGAGTCCAAACACGTCGGTGTAGAAATAGGCCAGCAGGAACATGGTAGCCTGCCAGACGAAGCCGCAGGCGGTGTCACCCAGCCCGTAGCCAATTTTGTCTTTCATGGTTAATTGCGTCATCAGAATTACACCCTTATTTAGTGTGCTGAATTACAACATCGTGTTAATGGAGTGTAATGAGCTGTTCAATTAACCAGCAATGGTCATATCTTATTTCTGAATTACGTTATTTTGCTTTTGTGACGCCAACGATATATCGCAACATATTGTTTAAATTAACAAATTACAGATACGGAAAAGCCGCCCACGGAATATATTCCGTAGACGACAATCGCGTGAAAAATAATTAAATGCCGAGCGCTTTTTTACCGGCGTTAATTACCTCAATAATTTTATCGGTGTCATAAATACAGCCTTTCCAGGTGCCGCCGCTCACCGACTGCAATGCCGCCCACAGCCGGGTATCGTCCGGCAAAAAGTCGTGGGCGTGCAGGTCCGGGTGCGTCTGCCGCAGCGCCAGCTCGCGCGCGCCCTCCTCCGGCGTCAGCGGGTTATCCGCGGTGCCGATAAAGTTCACGCTGCCCGTGAGGGTCAGTCGGTCGACGGCAATCTCGATGATGTCGTTGTCGCGCAGCTTGCCAATCGGTCCGCCCGCCAGCGCCTCCGGAGACACGTGGCCGAAGCAGGCGCCCGTCGACACGCCCGAGAAGCGCGCATCGGTGATTAACGACACCGTTTTGCCCCACGAGATATGCTTCAGCGCGGAAGTAAGCTGGTAGGTCTCTTCCATACCGGTGCCGGACGGGCCGCCGCCTATCACCACCATGATATCCCCCTGCTTAATCTCTTCCCGCTTGATGGCCTTGATCGCCTGCGCTTCCGAGACAAACACCCGCACCCGGCCGGTGTGGCGGTAAACGCCATCGTCACCCACCACCGACGGGTCGATCGCCGTGGCCTTGATCACCGAACCTTCCGGCGCGATGTTGCCCGTCGGGAAGCAGACCGTCGAGGTCAGCCCTTTCGCTTTGGCTTTCTCCGGCGGCAGGATCACGTCATCCGGCTCCACGCCGTCCTGCTCGCGCAGGCACTGGCGGAAGCGCTTACGGCGCTCGGACGTCTGCCACCAGTCGAGGTTCTCGCCCACCGTCTGGCCGGTGACGGTGATGGCGTCCAGATGCAGCAGGCCGAGATCGCGCAGGTGGAGCATCACTTCCGGCACGCCGCCCGCGAGGAACGCGCGCACGGTCGGGTGATAGTCCGGGCCGTTGGGCAGCACGCTCACCAGGCGCGGCACCCTGCGGTTGACGCGCGTCCAGTGCTCTACGTCCGGAATAGTGCAGCCCGCCGCGTGGGCGATGGCCGGGATGTGCAGAAGTAAGTTCGTTGAACCACCGAACGCCGCGTGGATCACCATGGCGTTTTCGATGGCTTTATCGGTGAGGATATCGCGCGTGGTGATGCCGCGGTTATCCAGCTCGCTCACCGCCCGCGCCGACTGGCGGGCGATCTCCAGCCACACCGCCTGCCCGGACGGTGCCAGCGCGGAGTGCGGCAGCGCCAGCCCCAGCGCTTCCGCCACTACCTGCGAGGTGCCCGCCGTGCCGAGGAACTGACACCCGCCGCCCGGCGAGGCGCAGGCGCGACAGCCGAGCTCGGCGGCCTCCTGCAATGAGAGCTCGTGGTTGGCAAAGCGCGCGCCGATGGTCTGCACCTTGCCTGCGTCTTCCCCCACGGTCGGCGGCAGCGTCGCCCCGCCCGGCACCAGAATGGTCGGCAGGTCGTGCATGGAGGCCAGCGCGATCATGGTGGCGGGTAGCCCTTTATCGCAGGTGGCCACGCCGATCACCGCCCGGCGCGTGGGCAGAGAGCGGATCAGACGGCGAAACACGATCGCCGCGTCGTTACGATACGGCAGGGAGTCGAACATGCCGTACGTGCCCTGCGAGCGCCCGTCGCACGGATCGCTGACGAAGGCCGCAAACGGGATCCCGCCGTTGCGGGTGATCTCCTTCGCCGCCGCCTGCATCTGCATGCCGATTTCCCAGTGCCCGGTGTGGTAGCCCAGCGCAACCGGGCGTCCGTCTCCGGCGCGAATACCGCCCTGGGTACCGATAATCAGCACCTCTTTGCCGGTCAGCTTGTTGGCATCCCAGCCCATCCCGGCGTTCTGCGTCATGCCGAAAAGGTTGCCGCTGGGGGATTCCATCAGCATCTGCGGGGTCAGCGGCAGCGCGCCCTGCGGCCCCGCCGCGTGGGTGATCACCGCATAAAACGCATCGTCCTGCGGGGTGAAAATTTTTTCAATGGTCATCGTTATCGTCCGGCTCAGCAGAGCTTGAGCTGTTGCAGCAGGGTTTTCAGCTGCGCCTTACGCGGCTCGTCCAGCGGCGTGGCGGGTGGCAGCACGTGCGTGGAGATCGGGCGGCCACAAAGCACGATCGCCTCTTTAATGACGTTCACAAACGGCGTATCCAGCTGATACATCTGCGGGATTTGCAGCAGGGTCTGATGATACTCAGCCGCTTTCGCCACGTCTTTATCCCGCCAGGCTTTCAGAAGATTCACCGACACCTGCGGGGCAAAGTTGCCGCTGGCCGAAATCGCCCCGTCGCCGCCGAGCAGCAGGGTATTAAACAGATGATCATCGTAGCCGCACAGCACGGTGAAGTGCGGATGAGCGGCTTTAACGGTGAGGATCATGCTGCGCAGGTGGGCGACGGAGTCGATGGTGTCTTTGATGCCAATAATATTGCTGCGCGAATCGGCCAGGGTTTTCACCAGCGCCGGAGTCAGATCCTGCCCGGTCAGCGCCGGGAAGTTATAGAGCATCACCGGCAGCGTGACGCTGTCGGCCACCTGCTCGAAATAGCGGATCAGGTTTGCTTCCGACACCTTCCAGTAGTAGGGGTTGATCACCACGATGCCGTCCGCCCCCGCCTGCTGCGCGTGCTGGCTGAGTTCAATGGTTTCCCGGGCGTTGGTGCCGCCGGTGCCGATCAGCACCGGCACACGACGATCGACATGATCGATAGCAAATCGGGCAATGGTTTTACGCTCTTCGGCGCTGAGCTGGGAGAACTCGCCGCCGCTGCCCAGGAAGAACAGGCCGTCAACGCCCGCAGCGATCAGATCGTCGATCAGCGCGGCGGTGCCCTGCTCATCAAGCTGGCCGTCGGCGGTAAAAATGGTGGAGACAGGGGGAATGATTCCCGTGAACAACGCGGACTGCGGCATGAGATCTCCTTGCTGAATCATTTTGTTCTATATTATAGAACAGCGTTCATTAATTTAACGATCATACTATGACGCAGAAAAAGGGGAGGTAAATGGGAGATGAGGAGGGAGTGCGGGAAGTTTAAGCTGGATCACATTATGCGAAGGTGCGGTCTGGTGCCCTCACCCTAACCCTCTCCCACAGGGAGAGGGAACTTTTACACCCTCTCCCCGTGGGAGAGGGCCGGGGTGAGGGGTTACTCTACCAGCATCTTCACCACAACCTTACGCACCTGCGCCGGCGCCCCCACCGCGCACAGCGGCTTATGCACTTCGCCAGGCCAGAACACCACAAAATCCCCTTCGCTGAGCACTACGGTTTTCTCCTGCTCGCCTTCCGGCAGGAACGCGATGTCTTTATCCGCCAGCCAGTCGGTGTCCGGCGTGCCGTGCGGCAGGGTGCTGAACGTCATCCCTTCCTGGCCCTTCAGCACAATCTGGATATCCAGATAGCGCGCGTGATACTCGGCGCGGCGCTCGGCGAATGGCTGGGTCATGTCTTCAGAGACCAGATAAAACAGGCTGTTGCCGTTGATGTCATGCTTGCCGGGCGGCGTGGCGTCGGTAACGTGGGCTTTTACGTACTCAATGGCCTGGCGCAGATCGTCAGTCAGCCAGGACTGGAGATGGTGGATGTTTCCAATAATCATGTTTCAACCCTCAATATAAAACAATGTTTCATTTTTATCTTTTATACGAGAATCCAGGCTGCCATACCAGCCCTTTTTGGACGAGGTTTGCGCGAGCGCATGTTTATCGGGAATGGTGTTAATTTGCTGTTAACCCTGCCCAGGCAATTATGCAGAGGTTATGCATAACCTCGATCCGCGCTTATCGCACGGCTGTTCTAACCTCTTGATCATGCTCTCTAATTAACAAAACCCGTTGCCGCCTCACACTTTACTGTTTTGATAATTTGCTCTAAAAAACCATAATTATTTATTGATTTTTCTTAAGTCAAAAATAGTTAATTACGTTATTTGCATAGCCATTCTTGCATATGATTTTTATCATTTAAAATCAGACACATAACAACTTATTTCAAAAGATTAATATCCACAAAATAATAACAACCTCAAATAATGCCACCGAATCCTGCTTAGCTATTCAACTCCCAATAATATGAAATTAATCATTATCTGATGCGAATCATGCAAATGAAAACAAACTCATTAATATCCATTTTCGCGTGAGCAATATCACATTACGGATTATTTAACTGCCTACTATAAATCACGAAATCAATTGAGCTAAGCCGCCATGTAATTAAACACACCACATGGCGCATGCCCTTTTTATTCTGAAAAACAGTTAAAGGAATAATTATGGAAAAGCATTATGTCGGTTCTGAAATTGGTCAATTGCGTAGCGTTATGCTGCACCGCCCTAATTTAAGTCTGAAGCGGTTAACGCCCTCAAACTGTCAGGAGCTGTTATTTGATGATGTACTGTCGGTTGAACGGGCGGGTGAGGAGCATGACATCTTCGCAAACACGTTGCGCGAGCAGGGTGTGGAAGTCCTGCTGTTGACCGACCTGCTCACGCAAACCCTTGATATCGCAGAAGCGAAAGCCTGGCTTCTCGAAACGCAAATCTCCGATTATCGCCTCGGGCCAACCTTTGCCGGCGACGTGCGCGGCTGGCTGGCGGATATGCCGCACCGCGAACTGGCGCGGCGATTAAGCGGGGGATTAACCTACGGCGAAATTCCGGCAGCCATTAAAAATATGGTAGTGGATACTCACACGGCGAATGATTTTATTATGAAGCCGCTGCCGAACCATTTATTTACCCGCGATACCTCCTGCTGGATTTATAACGGCGTGTCCATTAACCCAATGGCGAAACCCGCCCGCCAGCGTGAAACCAATAATCTGCGCGCGATATATCGCTGGCATCCGGCATTTGCCGACGGCGATTTTATTAAGTATTTCGGCGACGAGAATATTAATTACGACCACGCCACCTTAGAAGGCGGCGACGTACTGGTGATTGGCCGCGGGTCGGTATTGATCGGCATGTCCGAGCGCACGACCCCGCAGGGCGTGGAGTTCCTCGCCAACAGCCTGTTTAAACACCGTCAGGCCGAGCGCGTGATCGCCGTTGAGCTGCCAAAACACCGCTCCTGCATGCACCTCGACACGGTGATGACCCACATCGACGTGGATACCTTCTCCGTCTACCCGGAAGTGGTGCGTAAAGACGCCCAGTGCTGGACGCTCACCCCGGACGGACGCGGCGGCCTGCTGCGCACCCAAGAAACCGACCTGCTGCACGCCATCGAGAAAGCCCTCGGCATTAACCAGGTCCGCCTGATCACCACCGGCGGCGACGCCTTTGAAGCCGAACGCGAGCAGTGGAACGACGCCAACAACGTTCTGACCATTCGCCCGGGCGTGGTGATCGGCTACGAGCGTAACGTCTGGACCAACGAGAAGTACGACAAAGCGGGCATTACCGTGCTGCCGATCCCCGGAGACGAGCTGGGACGCGGTCGCGGCGGCGCGCGCTGCATGAGCTGCCCACTGGAACGCGACGGAATTTAAGGAGCCATCATGGAACGAAAACCCACTCTGGTTGTGGCCCTTGGCGGCAACGCGCTGCTCAAGCGCGGCGAACCTTTAGAAGCGGAGATCCAGCGCCAGAACATCGAGCAGGCCGCCCGCACCATCGCCGGCTTAACGGCGCAGTGGCGCGTGGTGCTGGTGCACGGCAACGGGCCGCAGGTCGGGCTGCTGGCGCTGCAAAACAGCGCCTACGACAAAGTGACGCCCTACCCGCTGGACGTTCTCGGCGCGGAAAGCCAGGGGATGATCGGCTACATGCTCCAGCAGGCGCTGAAAAACAGCCTGCCTCAGCGTGAGGTGAGCGTCCTGCTCACCCAGGTGGAAGTGGACGCCGCCGATCCGGCCTTTAGCAACCCGACCAAGTACATCGGTCCGGTGTACAGCGAAGCGCAGGCGAAAGCGCTGGCCGCAGAAAAAGGCTGGACGTTCAGGGCCGACGGCACCTATTTCCGCCGCGTGGTGCCCTCTCCGCAGCCCAAACGCATCGTTGAGAGCGACGCCATCACGGCGCTGATCCAGCGTGACCACCTGGTCATCTGCAACGGCGGCGGCGGCGTGCCGGTAGTGGAAAACGCCAACGGCTATCGCGGCGTTGAGGCGGTGATCGACAAAGACCTCTCCGCCGCCCTGCTGGCGCGCCAGATCGAGGCCGACGCCCTGCTGATCCTCACCGATGCCGACGCGGTGTACCTCGACTGGGGCAAGCCGACCCAGCGTCCGCTGGCGCAGGTGACGCCGGAACTGCTTAAAGACATGCCGTTCGACGCCGGATCGATGGGGCCGAAAGTGGCCGCCTGCCGCGAATTTGTTGAGGCCTGCAACGGCATTGCCGGGATCGGCGCGCTGGCCGACGGCGCGGAGATCCTGGCGGGCGAGAAAGGCACGCTGATTCGTAACTGATCACTCATTTAAAAAGGATTTACCCATGACCATCAACCTGAAAAACCGCAACTTCCTCAAACTGCTGGACTACACCCCGGCGGAAATTCAGTACCTGATCGACCTCGCCATCGAGCTGAAGGCGGCCAAAAAAGCCGGGCGCGAAAAGCAGACCCTGATCGGGAAAAACATCGCCCTGATCTTTGAAAAAACCTCCACCCGCACCCGCTGCGCTTTCGAAGTGGGCGCGTTTGACCAGGGCGCGCAGGTCACCTACCTCGGCCCAAGCGGGTCGCAGATCGGCCATAAAGAGTCGATGAAAGACACCGCCCGCGTGCTGGGCCGCATGTATGACGGCATCGAATACCGCGGCTACGGCCAGGCCATCGTCGAGGAGCTCGGAGAATACGCGGGCGTGCCGGTGTGGAACGGCCTGACCGACGAGTTCCACCCGACGCAAATCCTCGCGGATCTGATGACCATGCTGGAGCACTCCCCGGGAAAAACGCTGCCGGAGCTGAGCTTTGCCTACCTGGGCGACGCGCGGAATAACATGGGCAACTCCCTGATGGTCGGCGCGGCCAAGATGGGGATGGATATCCGCCTCGTGGCACCGAAATCCTTCTGGCCGGAAGCCGGGCTGGTTGAGCAGTGCCGCGCCATCGCCAAAGAAACGGGCGCACGCATCACCCTCACCGACGACGTGGAAGAAGGCGTGCAGGGCACCGATTTTCTCTACACCGACGTGTGGGTCTCCATGGGCGAGCCGAAGGAGGCCTGGGCCGAGCGCGTCAGCCTGATGAAGCCGTATCAAATCAACGCGGACGTGATGAAGGCCACCGGCAACCCGAACGTCAAGTTCATGCACTGCCTGCCCGCGTTCCACAACGAGCACACTAAAGTGGGCCGCGAGATCGAGATGGCGTACGGCCTGAAGGGGCTGGAGGTGACGGAAGAGGTCTTTGAATCACCGAACTCCATCGTCTTTGACGAAGCAGAAAACCGCATGCACACCATTAAGGCGGTCATGGTGGCGACACTCGGCGACTAATCACCACCCGGCGCGCCGCGGGGTGCGCCGGGTTTCAGGAGAACATCATGGGCAAGTTCAAGTTTCCCTCCGCTTACACCATTCTCTTTTTTCTGATTGCCGTGGTTGCCGTGCTGACGTGGATTGTTCCGGCCGGGCAGTACCATATGGCGATGAACGAGGCGCTCGGCAAAGAGGTGCCGGTTGCCGGCACCTATGCGCACGTGGCATCGCACCCGCAGGGGCTGGTGTCGGTGCTGATGGCCCCGATTGCCGGACTGTACGATCCGGAATCCGGCCAGGCCGGGGCGATCGACGTCGCGCTGTTTATCCTGATCATCGGGGGATTTCTCGGGATCGTCACCAAAACCGGAGCGATTGACGCCGGGATCGAGCGCGTCACCACTAAGCTGCGCGGGCGCGAAGAGTGGATGATCCCGATCCTGATGGCGCTGTTTGCCGCAGGCGGCACGATTTACGGCATGGCCGAAGAGTCGCTGCCCTTCTATACCTTACTGGTGCCGGTGATGCTGGCGGCGCGGTTCGATCCGGTGGTTGCCGCGTCCACCGTACTGCTCGGGGCGGGGATCGGCACGCTCGGCTCTACTATTAACCCGTTCGCGACGGTGATCGCCGCTAACGCCGCCGGGATCCCCTTCACCAATGGGATCATGCTGCGCATCGCGCTGCTGGTCATCGGCTGGATCATCTGCGTAGCGTGGGTGATGCGCTATGCCCGTAAGGTGCGCAAAGATCCGTCGCTGTCGATCGTGGCGGATAAACAGGAGGAGAACTTCGCCCACTTCCTCGGCAACAAGGGCGAGCAGTCGCTGGAATTTACCCCGGTGCGCAAACTCATCCTGGTGATTTTCGCCCTCGCCTTCGCGGTGATGATCTACGGCGTGGCGGTGCTGGGCTGGTGGATGGCGGAGATCTCGGCGGTGTTCCTCGCCAGCGCCATTATCGTTGGGCTTATCGCCCGCATGAGCGAAGAGGAGCTGACGTCGACGTTTATCAACGGCGCGCGAGATTTGCTGGGCGTCGCGCTGATTATCGGCATCGCGCGCGGTATTGTAGTGATTATGGATAAGGGCATGATTACCCACACCATTTTGCACAGCGCGGAAGGGCTGGTCACCGGATTGTCGACGGTGGCGTTCATTAACGTGATGTACTGGCTGGAGGTGGTGCTGTCGTTTCTTGTGCCTTCTTCGTCCGGCCTGGCCGTTCTGACGATGCCGATCATGGCGCCCCTTGCCGATTTCGCTAACGTCAACCGCGACCTGGTGGTTACGGCTTACCAGTCGGCGTCCGGCATCGTTAACCTTATCACCCCCACCTCTGCCGTCGTGATGGGCGGGCTGGCTATCGCCCGCGTGCCCTACGTGCGTTATCTGAAATGGGTCGCGCCGCTGCTGGGGATTTTGACGGTGGTGATTATGGTGGCGTTAAGCCTGGGCGCGTTGTTGTGATTTGCCGGATGGCGCTGCGCTCATCCGGCCTACGGATCGGTGCGGTGCCACCGGTTATTTCGGGAACTGATATGGGAACTATGATGGATTACGAAGAGTACTCTCCCAAAGAGCAACTACAGCTAACGGTCTGCCAGCGTCTGATCGCGGAAAAGAGCTATCTCTCTCAGGAAGAGATCCGCCGCGACTTGCAGGAGCGGGGTTTTGAGACCATCAGCCAGTCCACCGTTTCACGTCTGCTCAAGCTGCTTGGCGTCATAAAAATTCGCAATGCCAAAGGGCTAAAGATTTATTCGCTGAATCCCCAGCTGCGCCCTGCCCCCGACGCCGCGCGTACCGTCTCCGAAATGGTGGTGAGCGTGGAGCACAACAGCGAATTTATCCTTATTCATACCGTTGCCGGATATGGCCGCGCGGTGGCGCGTATTCTGGATTATCACCAGTTACCGGAAATTTTAGGCGTGGTGGCGGGAAGCAGTATCGTCTGGGTCGCTCCCCGGGTGGTGAAGCGTACCGCGCTGGTGCACAAGCAAATTAATTATTTACTCAGAATGCATTAATATTCATAAAGAACCGTTTGCATTGAGTAAAGCGTGCATTAAATCGCTTGATCCCAAAAACGAGCTGCGTATAATGCCCGACAATTTGCCGGGAGGAAGCATGGTCAAGCGTGTACGACATAACGTCTTACCGCGTCTGAAATCAGACGCTGGCCTGCCGTTTTTCTTCCCGTTGCTAAACCTATTCCCAGAGCCCCTCATTTGAGGGGCTTTTTTTTGCCCGGCGTCAGGAGATAAACATGAATCCGCTTTATCAAAAACACATCATTTCCATAAACGACCTCAGCCGCGAAGAGCTGGAACTGGTTCTGGAAACCGCGGCAAAACTGAAGGCCAATCCGCAGCCGGAGCTGCTGAAGCACAAGGTGATCGCGAGCTGTTTCTTTGAAGCCTCGACGCGCACCCGCCTCTCCTTTGAAACCTCCATGCACCGCCTGGGCGCGAGCGTGGTGGGCTTCTCGGACAGCAGCAACACGTCGCTGGGCAAAAAAGGCGAAACCCTGGCGGATACCATTTCAGTGATCAGCACCTATGTGGACGCGATTGTGATGCGCCACCCACAGGAGGGCGCGGCGCGTCTGGCGACCGAGTTTTCCGGCGGCATTCCGGTGCTGAACGCCGGTGACGGCGCCAACCAGCATCCGACGCAAACCCTGCTGGACCTGTTCACCATTCAGGAGACCCAGGGCACGCTTGAAAATCTGAACATCTCCATGGTCGGCGACCTGAAGTACGGCCGCACCGTCCACTCCCTGACCCAGGCGCTGGCGAAATTTAGCGGCAACCGCTTCTTCTTCATCGCCCCGGACGCGCTGGCGATGCCGCAGTACATCCTCGACATGCTGGACGAGAAAGGCATTACGTGGAGCCTGCACGCCAGCATCGAAGAGGTGGTGGGCAACGTGGATATTCTCTATATGACCCGCGTGCAGAAAGAGCGTCTGGATCCGTCCGAATACGCCAACGTGAAGGCGAAGTTCGTGCTGCGCGCCAGCGATCTCGACGGCGCACGCGACAACATGAAGGTGCTGCACCCGCTGCCGCGCATCGATGAGATTGCCACCGACGTGGATAAAACGCCGCACGCCTGGTACTTCCAGCAGGCCGGGAACGGCATCTTCGCTCGCCAGGCGTTACTGGCACTGGTTCTGAATCGCGAATTAGCTCTGTAAGGGGAGACGACCATGACACACGATAACAAACTCCAGGTTGAAGCCATCAAGCGTGGCACCGTGATTGACCACATCCCTGCGCAGGTGGGCTTTAAGCTGCTGACGCTGTTCAAACTGACCGAAACCGACCAGCGCATTACCATCGGCCTGAACCTGCCGTCCGGCGAAATGGGCCGTAAAGATCTGATCAAGATCGAGAACACCTTCCTGACCGACGAGCAGGTCAACCAGCTGTCGCTGTACGCGCCGGACGCCACGGTTAACCGCATCGACGATTACGACGTGGTGGGCAAATCCCGCCCGAGCCTGCCGGAGCGCATCGAAAGCGTGCTGGTCTGCCCGAACAGCAACTGCATCAGCCATGCCGAGCCGGTTTCCTCCAGCTTTGCAGTGAAAAAGCGCGCCAACGACATCGCGCTCAAATGCAAATACTGCGAAAAAGAGTTTTCCCATTATGTGGTGCTGGCCAACTAATTGAGGTTGGTAATGAAATCCCGGCTGTTATAATGGCCGGGAACATTCTTAACGCTGTAATTCTGGAGAAAAAATGAGCAAAGTACTCGCGACGGAAAATGCACCAGCGGCTATCGGCCCGTACGTTCAGGGCGTTGATCTGGGCAGCATGATCATCACTTCGGGCCAGATCCCGGTAAACCCGAAAACCGGTGAAGTACCGGCCGACGTGGCGGCGCAGGCGCGTCAGTCGCTGGAGAACGTGCAGGCTATCGTTGAATCTGCCGGCCTGAAAGTGGGCGATATCGTGAAAACCACCGTGTTCGTGAAAGATCTGAACGATTTCGCAACCGTTAACGCTACCTACGAAGCGTTCTTCACCGAGCATAACGCCACCTTCCCGGCGCGCTCCTGCGTGGAAGTGGCGCGTCTGCCAAAAGACGTGAAAATTGAAATTGAAGCGATTGCCGTACGTCGTTAATTCATTTCCATTTTTAGAGGGCAGCTGAGGCTGCCTTTTTTATTTCGACCATTTTTACTCCCGGTATTCCATGACGTCGTGTGCTGTCCATTAATAGACTGGCGCTGCCTTGTTATATTCTAATTAATGGACGAAGAATGAAACTTTCTAAAATTGCGCTGGCCGTGACCACATTAACGGTGGCGTCTTCAGCACTTGCACACGGATATATCGAATCTCCTGCCAGCCGCGCCTATATGTGTAAGCTGGGTCAAAATATTGATTGCGGCTCCGTACAGTATGAACCGCAGAGCGTAGAGAAAACCTCCGGCTTCCCGACCGGGGCAGAGCCAGCAGACGGACACCTCGCCAGCGCGGGTATCTCTCAATATTCTCAGCTGGATAAGCAGAGCCTGAATGCGTGGGCTAAAAACCCGATGACCGCGGGCCCGCATGAATTTGTCTGGCACCATACTGCGCCGCACAAAACCACCAACTGGCGTTATTACATTACCAAACAAAACTGGGACCCAAATAAGCCGCTAACTCGCGATCAGTTTGAATTAACCCCGTTCTGTACAATTAACGGAAATAGCCAGGCGCCAGCCGTAACTAAATCCATGACCTGTAATGTTCCTGAACGCACAGGCTATCAGGTAATTTACGGCGTATGGGAAATTGCAGATACCACAAACAGCTTCTATCAGGCTATCGACGTTGATTTCGGGAATGGCGGCAACGTTACCCCGGACGAAACGCCTGCGGTTGTGTCCGAGTGGAGCAAAACCCTGAGCGGCCAGATTGCCGGTAATAACCTGAACGTGGGCGATAAAGTTATCGCACGCTTCTTCGACGCCCACGGCGAAGTGACCGCCATGCGCACCGAGATGACCATCGGCTCTGCTGAACAAGGCGACGCTAACCAGTGGTCCTGGGATCTGGCGCAGAAGATCAACACCGCGCAGCACGACGTGCGCGTCGGCGTGAAGGATGAAGCCGGTGACATCAGCCCGGTTCACGGCGCCAACAGCGTATTCGTGAAAGACGGCAGCACGCTGCAGTCCGTTGCTATCTCTTATGAAGAGCAAAAAGCGCAGGTGAGCGAAACCATCGCCGTAACAGATCTGCAATACAGCAAAATCGAACATGGCAACGCGACCGTGACCTTCCACGTGAATACGCAGGGTGACGTGAATTTTGAAGCACACGTGATGAACCACCACGGTGCGGAAAAAGGCTACCTGAAGCAGGACATGAACAACAGCAATCAGGACGTCACTATGACCCTGACCGACGTGACCGCCGGCCACCACATGCTGAAATACTACGCGACCAATAAAGACGGCACCCTGTTCGCGCAGGACGTCCTGAACCTGATGCTGGAAGGCGATGCCGCTGCGGATAGCACCGGCCACCACGACTTTACCTTCCCGGACAATATCGCGTCGTACAAGGCAGGTACCGTGGTGCTTCAGCCTAGAGACGGTAAGACCTACGAATGTAAGCCATTCCCGTACAGCGGCTTCTGCGTGCAGTACAGCCCAACCGCAAACCAGTATGAGCCAGGCGTTGGCGCACACTGGAAAGAGGCGTGGGTTCTGAAGAACTGAGTGGCCTTTATGCCCGGCGGCACTTCGTTTGCCGGGCCTACACCACGTAGGCCCGGCAAGCGCAGCGCCACCGGGCATGCGTGTTACTGATTTCGCGTGGCGCGTAGCAGCGTCTCCAGCGGATAGACCGCCGCAATCACCACCTCATCCTGCACCTTCGCCGCGCTGTCCAGCTCGCTCTGGATCGACGCGATCTCTTTGTCGTCCAGCGTCCCCTGACGCGCCACCAGATCCGTCAGCCTCAGGCCAATCGGGGCCAGCTTATCCACCTCCAGAATGACCGGCTTAATGGCCTTCAGCTGATAGCTGTTTTCGCTCAAGGCCAGCACGTCGCTGGTGTTGTTCTGCCAGCGGTTAAAGACGTGGCGCAGCGCCTCGGCGCTCTCCGTGTCTTCCGCGTCGCTCACCAGGCGGTCCGCCCACTTGTGCATCTGGCGCACGGTGGCGCTTTCGGCGTTCAACGCATCTGCAAGTCTGTTAAGCGGCTCAAACTGATGGTAGTTTCCGGCCTGGAACTTCAGGTGCTGGCGGGTGTAATACTGGGCCGGCTCGAGCGCCTGAGCGAGGATTTGCAGCGGCAGGGTGTCGGCATTGTTAGCGAGGCGCGTGAACTGCACCTGCTGCTGGGTATGCTGCTGCAGCCCGACGGACACCGTCGACCAGCTGTCCATCGCCTGCAGGCGGGTATACATGTTATCGACGTCATTGACGTCCTGCGCGGACCACAGCCGCTCCGCCACCGCAAAGGCGCGCGGCCACAGGCGGATGTCCAGCACCGGCGCGACCACGTTTTCCGCCCACAGCGCGGCTTCGCCGCCGAGCAGGTTGGCCTGATTCGTCACGTCCGGCACGACCGGAGGGGTACCTTTCGGCACGTCGTCCAGACGCGCGCCGCTAATCGGGTAGCGGGTGTTTCCCACCAGGAAATAGCCGGTGAGTTTGTCGTTATCAACGTTGACCACCGGGCGCGTTTCACCCATCCAGGTGTCGACGGTAAAGGTCACCTGGTTGTCGTCGCGCCACTGAATGTTATTCACCGCCCGACGCGATTTCCCGGCAAAATCAATAAATCCGCGCCACCCGGCGTCGCCTTTCACCAGCGTAAAGCTGCCTTCCACCGGCTTGCCCTTCAGGCGCGGCATGGAGAAAGCCCAGCTCTGGGCGCTGTCGGTGTCCGCTATCACGTCCACGCCACTCAGCCCCTGCGGCACGATTTCGTTGCGGTAGTGATAGGCGGTGGACTGGGGCTGGTCGAGGTAGAAGCCGGTTGAGAGAATGCCCTTATAGCCGTTCTGCGCCACCTGCCCCAGCGCGTCCTGTCCCTGCCAGGACTGGATCAGAATGCTTTTCGGCAGATCGGGATGGTAGATCTCATCCCAGCCGACCATCTGCCGGTGGTGCTTCTCAAGGATCGTCTCCAGTTTGCGGTTGAAATACGCCTGCAGCGCGTGGCTGTCCGCCAGTTTGTTGTCGCGCATAAATCTCTGGATCGCCGCGTTTGCCTTCCACTGGCTGTCGTCCACCTCATCGCCGCCAATATGCAGATACGGATCGGGGAAGATCGCCGCCAGTTCGCTGACCATCGCGTCGGCAAAGGTGTAGGTCGCCTCTTTGGTGGGATCCAGCACCGGCTTCAGCACGCCCCAGTGGCGCTCCATAGCGTACGGCCCCGGCGCGCTTATCAGTTCTGGATAGGCGACGGCAATCGCTGAGGCGTGGCCCGGCATATCGATTTCCGGCACCACGCGTATGCCGCGTTCGGCAGCGTAACGCACAATCTCGCGCATCTGCTCAGGGGTGTAGAACAGCCCGTCGCTGGCAAGCTGGGTTAATTTTGGATAACGCTTCGAGGTAAAGCGCCAGCCCTGATCGTCAGTCAGATGCCAGTGCAGGACGTTGAGCTTGGCCGCGGCCATACCGTCGATCTGGCGTTTGATATCGGGTAACGGGATGAAATGGCGCGCCGAATCGAGCAGCAGCCCGCGCCACGGGAAGCGCGGCGAATCTTCGATGGTAACCCACGGAATCGAAGTGTTTTCGGCACCGTTCTGCATCAGCTGGAGCAAGGTTTCCATTGCGCGCAATGCGCCAAAGCGGGTGTTAGCGGAGATGTTCACGCCGTTGGCATCCACCGTGAGTTTGTAGCTCTCATCGCTGTCCGGCAGCGGCTGCGGCTTCACCTTTTTAGCGATGGCGATACGGATGGTCGGCTTGTCAGGTTTTTCGGCCTGTGGCTGTAGCGTCCAGCCGGTTTGCAGCGCTATGCGCTGGCGCAGGCGGTTGACCGCATCCCCCAGATCGTCGCCGCTGACGCTCACGGAGAGTTGATTGTTAAGCACCAGCACGCCCTGCGTCGTCGGGCGTTCAACCTTCGCAGGCCAGGGCATCAGGGGAAGGTCGCCTGCCGGCGCGGCAAAAGCGGAGGCGCCGAGCATAAGCCCGGCGGTTAAGAGACTGTACCGTAACATGAATGTTCCTTATCTGACGGGCCAAATACAGGCAAAACATTCTGTTAACATGCGTACAAATTGTCGTCAAGCGAATGCGCCGACGGAGATCACAGGTTGTTGAATTTGGGAGGAAAGCCAGATGCCGGGTGGCGGCTTCGCCTTACCCGGCCTACGTTTGGATTGTGGCAAAATGAGCTTACTGCCACCCATATCGACGCGCATAGAATCCTTTCACCATCTGCGTCAGCACCATATAACCCGCGAGGATCGCCACCAGCCACGGGAAGTAGCTCAGCGGCAGTGCCTGCAGCTGGAGGTAACCTGCCAGCGGTGAGAACGGCAGCGCGATACCCAGCGCCATCACAATGCCCGTCATCACAATCAGCGGCCACGCGGCACGGCTCTGGATGAACGGAATGCGGCGCGTGCGGATCATGTGCACAATCAGCGTCTGGGACAGCAGACCTACCACGAACCAGCCGGACTGGAACAGCGTCTGGTGTTCCGGGGTGTTGGCGTGGAACACAAACCACATCAGGCAGAAGGTCAGAATGTCGAAGATGGAGCTGATCGGCCCAAAGAACAGCATGAAGCGGCCCAGATCGGCGGGGTTCCAGCGCTGCGGCTTCTGGATCTGCTCGTCGTCAACGTTATCAAACGGGATCGCTACCTGAGAGACATCGTACATCAGGTTCTGGATCAGCAGGTGCAGCGGCAGCATCGGCAGGAACGGCAGAAACGCGCTCGCCACCAGCACGCTGAAGACGTTACCGAAATTGGAGCTGGCGGTCATTTTGATGTATTTAAGCATGTTGGCGAAGGTGCGACGCCCTTCGATGACGCCCTCCTCCAGCACCATCAGGCTCTTTTCCAGCAGGATGATATCCGCCGCTTCACGGGCGATATCCACAGCGCCGTCCACGGAGATGCCAATGTCCGCCGCACGCAGCGCGGGCGCATCGTTGATGCCGTCGCCCATAAAGCCCACCACGTGCCCTTCACGACGCAGCAGCGTCACAATGCGCTCTTTGTGCATCGGCGTCAGGCGGGCAAACAGCGTCGTGCGCTGGGCAAGCTGCGCCAGTTCGTCGTCGGAGAGGTGCTCAATGTCGCTCCCCACCACCACGTCGCCCGCGTCCAGCCCCACTTCGTGGCACACTTTGGCCGCCACCAGCTCGCTGTCACCGGTGAGAATTTTGACGGTGATGCCGCTCGCCTTCAGCGCCTTCAGCGCCGGTGCGGTGGTCTCTTTCGGCGGATCGAGAAATGCGATGTAACCCTCGAGGATCAAATCGGATTCGTCGATACGTTGATAGTCCCCCTCCCGCGCGGGCAGGAATTTGCTCGCCACCGCCACCACGCGCAGCCCCTGACGGTTCAGGTTGTCGGTGACGCGCTTGATGCGGCGCAGCATGGTGTCGTCCAGCGGCACGATCTCCCCGTTATGGCGCACCTGCGTGGAGACGTTCAGGATCTCCTGCAGCGCGCCTTTGCAGATCAGCTGGTGCACGTCCGGCTGCTCGCTGACCACCACCGACATGCGGCGGCGCTCGAAGTCGAACGGGATTTCGTCCACCTTCTGCCAGCGGCCGGAGAGCGTACGGGCGGCCTCCTCGTCCACGCCTTCCAGCACCGCCACGTCGAGCAGGTTTTTCAGCCCGGTCTGGTAGTGGCTGTTCAGCCACGCGCTGTGGAGCACGCGCTCGCTGGTTTTACCGGCGATGTCGGTGTGGTTCTCCAGCACGATTTTATCCTGCGTCAGGGTGCCGGTTTTATCGGTGCAGAGAATATCCATCGCGCCAAAGTTCTGGATGGCGTCGAGGTGTTTGACGATCACCTTTTGTTTAGAGAGTTTGACCGCCCCGCGCGCCAGCGTGGAGGTAACGATCATCGGCAGCATTTCCGGGGTCAGGCCGACGGCCACGGAGAGCGCAAACAGCGCCGCCTCCCACCAGTCGCCCTTGGTGTAGCCGTTGATCAGCAGGACAATCGGCGTCATGACCATCATAAAGCGGATCAGCAGCATGCTGACGCGGCCAATCCCTTTCTGGAACGCATTCGGCTCGCTCTCCTGCTCGCTGACGCGCCCGGCAAGCTGTCCAAACCAGGTGTTGCCGCCGGTGGCGGTGACAATCGCCTGCGCGGTACCGCTGACCACCGTGGTGCCCATAAAGCACAGGGTGTCGCACTCGAGCGGGTTCATCTGCTGCGGGTCGCGGCTGCGCGATACCTTCTCAACGGGCAGGGACTCGCCGGTCAGGGAGGCCTGCGCCACGAACAGATCCCGCGCCTGGATGATGCGTAAATCCGCCGGGATCATGTCTCCCGCCGCCAGCTTCACCAGATCGCCCGGCACCAGCTGGTCAATAGGCAGTTCCACCCAGGCGTTTTCGCCGAGGTCGTTAATCACGCGCGAGACGGTCGCGGTGTTGCTGACCATCGCCTTCAGGGCGTCTGCCGCTTTGGTGGAGCGGGCTTCCTGAATGAAGTTCAGCAGCGTGGAGATACCCACCATCAGGGCAATCACGCCCGCGGCAAAGAGATCTTCCGTCGCGTAAGAGATAATGCCGAGTACGGTCAGCAGCAGGTTGAACGGGTTGCGGTAGCAGAGCCACAGGTGCACCCACCACGGAGAGGGCTTCTGCGCCGGGATCTGGTTATCGCCGTGCACGGCGCGGATTTTTTCCACTTCAGACGCGTTCAGCCCTTCCGGATGGCCGCCAAAGGCGCGCCAGACTTCGTTTTCATCCATCGCCGCCACGTTCAGGCAGCGTTCGGTCAGGGACACCGGGATCGCCGCTCCCGCCATGTTTTTGGCATTGGGCAGCGGATCGCGCTGAACAAGACGGTGTGGCAGATGGCGGCTCAGCAGCGCCTGCAGCTGCCGGGTGATATTTTTAAACATAGACATTCCTCCGCATCCGCCAGGCGGACGCAGTATTCCCTTCAGGCGTGGCAAAGCCGTACCTGTCAGGCACTCAATTTTTCAAGCAGGAACGTTTGGGACGTTGCTGCCTCACATTACCGGTGAGACAGCAAAAGCTGGCTTACCGGAAAGAACAAATTCTCCCGTTCAGGAGAGGTGCGGGATCGGGATCCATAAAGCCTCCGGTAAGTAAAAAAACAGGGTGTCGCCGCGCAGTATAAAGATTTAAGCGTACCCTTTGTGACGATTCGGGCGGTATTATACGCGCCTGCAAATAAACAGTACGTAAACCAGACTTTGCCCATAGCGAAATCGCGCTATAGCATTAGGCTCAATTGACCATTTTGTCGTTGTTACAGGGAAAACAGCATGCAGAACCGCCTTACAATTAAAGACATCGCGCGTTTAAGCGGCGTGGGGAAATCAACCGTCTCACGCGTGCTGAACAACGAAAGCGGCGTCAGCGAACGCACCCGCGAGCGCGTTGAGGCGGTCATGAATCAGCACGGTTTTTCCCCTTCCCGCTCCGCGCGCGCCATGCGCGGGCAGAGCGATAAAGTGGTTGCGATCATCGTTTCGCGTCTGGATTCCCTCTCCGAAAACCTCGCCGTTCAGACCATGCTGCCTGCCTTCTACGAGCAGGGCTATGATCCGATCATGATGGAGAGCCAGTTCTCGCCACAGCTGGTGGAAGAACATCTCGGCATGCTCCAGCGCCGTAACATTGACGGCGTGGTGCTGTTTGGTTTTACCGGCATTGACGAGGAGATGCTGAAACACTGGCAGCCGTCGCTGGTGCTGCTGGCGCGCGATGCCCACGGCTTTGCCTCCGTCTGTTATGACGATGAGGGGGCGATTATCACCCTGATGCAGCGCCTGTACGAAGAAGGCCACCGCCACATCAGCTATCTTGGCGTGCCGCACGCGGACGTTACCACCGGCAAGCGCCGCCACGAAGCCTATCTGGCCTTTTGCAAAAAGCACAATCTCCCTGCCGTGGCCTCCCTGCCGGGGCTGGGCATGAAGCAGGGCTACGAGCAGGTCGCCAGCGTCCTGACGCCGCACACCACCGCGCTGGTGTGCGCCACGGACACCCTTGCGCTGGGTGCCAGCAAGTATCTGCAGGAGCAGCGCATTGATAACCTGCAGGTGGCGAGCGTCGGCAGCACGCCGCTGATGAAGTTCCTGCACCCTGAAATTATCACCGTCGATCCGGGCTACGCCGAGTCCGGCAGGCAGGCCGCCGCGCAGCTGATCGAGCAGATCAACGGGCGGAGCGAGCCGCGCCAGATCGTTATTCCTGCCCGTCTCTCATAACCCCCCTGAATCGTTTATTGTGATCTTCGCCCGATTTCGGGAACGTTCCCATTTTCGCCGTCACGCTGAAGGAGTAGGCTTCCGCTCAGGTCATTACCCCCCTCAACATCTGTCATGAGGTTTCATGATGAGTAAAGTCAAACAAGCAGATATCGATCGGCTGATCGTCCTGGTCGGCGGCCGCGAAAACATCGCCACCGTCAGCCATTGCATTACCCGCCTGCGCTTCGTGCTGAACGATCCGGCCAGGGCCAACCCGAAGGCGATTGAAGAGCTTTCCATGGTGAAAGGCTGCTTCACCAACGCCGGACAGTTCCAGGTGGTGATTGGTACCGAAGTGGGCGATTACTATCAGGCTCTGCTGGCGACCACCGGACACTCTTCTGCCGATAAAGAGCAGGCGAAGAAGGCGGCGCGCCAGAATATGAAGTGGCACGAGCAGCTGATTTCCCACTTTGCAGAAATCTTCTTCCCGCTGCTGCCGGCGCTGATCAGCGGGGGCTTAATTTTGGGCTTCCGTAACGTCATCGGCGATGTGCCAATGAGCGACGGTAAAACCCTGGCGCAGATGTACCCGGCGCTGCAAAGCATCTATGACTTCCTGTGGCTGATTGGCGAAGCGATCTTCTTCTACCTGCCGGTCGGGATCTGCTGGTCCGCCGTGCGCAAGATGGGCGGTACGCCAATTCTCGGTATCGTACTGGGCGTCACGCTGGTCTCTCCGCAGTTAATGAACGCTTACTTACTTGGTCAGCAGGTGCCTGAGGTATGGAACTTCGGCCTGTTTACCATCGCCAAGGTGGGCTATCAGGCGCAGGTCATTCCGGCCCTGCTGGCGGGTCTGGCGCTGGGCTTTATTGAGACGCGTCTGAAGCGCATCGTGCCGGATTACCTCTACCTGGTGGTGGTGCCGGTCTGCTCGCTGATCCTGGCCGTCTTCCTGGCGCACGCTTTTATCGGTCCGTTTGGCCGCATGATCGGCGACGGCGTGGCCTTCGCGGTGCGTCATCTGATGACCGGCAGCTTCGCGCCAATCGGTGCCGCGCTGTTTGGCTTCCTGTATGCCCCGCTGGTGATCACCGGCGTGCACCAGACCACGCTGGCCATCGATATGCAGATGATCCAGAGCCTCGGCGGTACCCCGGTCTGGCCGATTATCGCCCTCTCTAACATCGCACAGGCCTCTGCGGTGACCGGCATCATTATCGTTAGCCGTAAGCACAACGAGCGTGAGATCTCCGTTCCGGCGGCCATCTCCGCCTATCTCGGCGTCACCGAACCGGCGATGTACGGCATCAACCTGAAGTACCGCTTCCCGATGCTCTGCGCGATGATCGGCTCTGGCCTGGCGGGCCTGCTGTGCGGCCTGAACGGCGTGATGGCGAACGGGATTGGCGTCGGCGGCCTGCCGGGCATCCTCTCCATCCAGCCTACTTTCTGGCAGGTGTTTGCCCTGGCAATGGCGGTGGCGATTATCGTACCCATGGCGCTCACCACCGTGGTTTACCAGCGTAAGTTCCGTCAGGGCACGCTGCAGATTGTTTAACTTCATCTTTCGGGGCGCAGTTGCGCCCCTTCGCATTTGCAGGTACGCACTATGAATACCCTTCCTCACTGGTGGCAGAACGGCGTCATCTACCAGATTTACCCAAAGAGTTTTCAGGACACCACCGGCAGCGGCACCGGCGATCTGCGCGGCGTGACGCAGCGGCTGGATTACCTGAAAACCCTCGGCATCGACGCCATCTGGCTGACGCCGTTTTATATTTCCCCGCAGGTGGATAACGGCTACGACGTGGCGAATTACACCGCCATCGACCCGTCCTTTGGCACGCTGGATGACTTTGACGAGCTGGTTGCCGAAGCGCACGAACGCGGCATTCGCATCGTGCTGGATATGGTGTTTAACCATACCTCCACGCAGCACGCCTGGTTCCGCGAGTCGCTGAACAAAGCGAGCCCGTACCGCCAGTTCTACATCTGGCGCGACGGCACGCCGGAGCAGCTCCCCAACAACTGGCGCTCCAAGTTTGGCGGCAACGCCTGGCGCTGGCACGCCGAGAGCGAGCAGTATTATCTTCACCTTTTCGCGCCCGAGCAGGCAGATCTCAACTGGGAAAACCCGGCGGTGCGCGCCGAGCTGAAAAAGGTATGCGAGTTCTGGGCCGATCGCGGCGTGGACGGCTTGCGTCTGGACGTGATTAACCTCATCTCTAAAGATCAGGATTTCCCGGACGACACCATTGGCGACGGTCGCCGCTTCTACACTGACGGCCCGCGCATCCACGAATATCTCCAGGAGATGAGCCGCGACGTCTTCACCCCGCGCAACCTGATGACGGTGGGCGAGATGTCGTCAACCTCGCTGGAGAACTGCCAGCAGTACGCGTCGCTCGACGGGCGCGAGCTGTCGATGACCTTTAACTTCCACCACCTGAAGGTGGACTACCCCGGCGGCGAAAAGTGGACGAAGGCAAAGCCGGACTTCGTGGCGCTGAAAACCCTCTTCCGTCACTGGCAGCAGGGCATGCACAACAAAGCCTGGAACGCGCTGTTCTGGTGTAACCACGACCAGCCGCGCATCGTGTCGCGCTTTGGCGACGAAGGGGAACACCGCGTTCACGCTGCAAAGATGCTCGGCATGGTGCTGCACGGCATGCAGGGCACGCCGTATATCTACCAGGGTGAAGAGCTGGGCATGACCAACCCGCACTTCAGCCGCATCACCGACTACCGCGACGTGGAAAGCCTGAACATGTTCGCCGAACTGCGGGCCAATGGCCGTGAGCCGGATGAATTACTGGCGATTCTGGCGAGTAAATCCCGCGATAACGGGCGAACCCCAATGCAGTGGGACGCGTCGCACAATGCGGGCTTTACCGAGGGCGAGCCGTGGATTGGGGTCTGCGATAACTATGAAACCGTGAATGCCCGTACGGCGCTGGACGACCCGGATTCAGTGTTCTACACCTATCGGTCGTTGATTAGCCTGCGTAAAACCCTGCCCGTGCTGACGTGGGGGGATTACGACGATCTGCTGCCGGAACACCCTTCCCTGTGGTGCTATCGCCGCCAGTGGCAGAACCAGACGCTGGTGGTGGTGGCGAACCTGAGCCGAGAGCGCCAGCAGTGGCAGCCGGACCCGGTACAGGGCGCATGGCAGGTCGCACTCAGCAACTATGAGGACGTCCCCTCTCGTCCCGATACGCTGCAACTGCGCCCGTTTGAAGCCATCTGGTGGGTGCAGGAATAAACGTCAGGAGATACAGCATGCTGTATCTCCTTTTTTATGTTTAGCGATACGCTAAATGTACGACGATAACTTTTACATCACGGCGTACCGAAAATAAAAATAGCCCTGCCAATTAAATAACCTCGGCAGGACATGATGAAAAAGACAATTATTAAAGTAACGTGTATTAGTGCATTATTATTGAGCACACAGGGATGGTGCGGAAATACGTCCGTCGACCTTCGCTTTGGCCATAATACGCGCTCTGACGTAAATGATTCTCGTATTAAGGTTATGCATCAGGCGGATAACGGTTTTTACTTCTCCGTTGAAGCCGCACAAAACCATAACGACACCTTTTTTGGTGATACCGACCGAAATAATCCCGATGACAAAGGATTAACGGAGGCGGCACAGGAGATTGAAACGCGCTGGCGCTTCAATCTGGGCAATGGCTTTGCCGTTGCGCCTGGCATGGTGACGGTTTTCACCCCCAGTAATACCCACTATCGCCCCTTCATTCAGGGCTGGAAAGCGTTCGATAACGGTCTGAACCTCTCTGCCCGCTATCGTTATAACACCATCAATGACGCGCACAGCGACAAAGAACTCGACGGCAGCGGCTATACCCGCCGTCAGTCACACCAGTTCGACATTTGGTTCGCGTACAACATTGGCAAATTCGGTATGTCCTACAACCCGCGCTTCCGCTGGCAGGATAATGTCGATCAGGGAACCGGGGATGATACCTACTGGGAGCATACCGTTGCGTTCAACTACCAGCTCGACGATGGCTGGACGCCTTACGTCGAGCTGGTGTCACTGGATAAAACCTATATCAACAATGACGGCAACCATGAAAATGATTATGCCGTACGTCTGGGGATAGTGAAGCAGCTCTGACGGCCTGACTACACCGTATCGTGCTGCAGCAGCCTGCAGCCGATACGGTCAACGGCGCTTAACAGTTCAAGCTGGCCCTCCCGCTGATACAGCGATACCGCGTTAATGTCGATCGATAACGGCCAGCATAGCGTTGAGATCGACGCCAGCGTCGCCCCCTGACGGGTAATTGCAATAATCTTTAAGCCCTTGCGCAGCGCGTTTCGCGCCATTTCTATCAGCGACTGTGTCTCCCCGGATTTGCTGATCAGCACCAGCGTCCCCTTCGATACCCGTGTCAGCTGGTGCATGTCATTCAAAATAAGATGCGGCAGGCTCGCCAGCGATAAAAAGCGCGACAGGTAGTTGAGGCTGGTAAGCGAGGCGCCGCGTGCGTACAGATAGATATGGCTGGAATGGATGAGCAGCCTGGACACCTCCGCCACAATGTCGTCCGCCTGCGGACCCGCGTCGGGCACTGCAGGCGCAGGGGTAAAATGATCGCGTAAAAAACGATACCGAAGCTCGGTATAGCTTTTATACCCCATTTTTTTACACACACGATTAACGGATGTTGTCGTTGTAAAGGTATCACGGGCAATCTCTTTTGCCGAAATATTAGAAATATTACACGCGTGATGCTGAATGTATTCAAATATCAAGCGTTCACTTCCCTGGAATGAATTCATATATTACACCCTGTTTAATCCCGGCATGATATTAACACAACAGAAAAAATAGTCTCTGGAAGGCGCTTCACACATTGCATTTACGCGTATCACGATACGTAATTAGTATTAGCAAACGTTAAAAACTGTTTTAGGTTCTCTTTATACTTTCCCTGTTTTCACATCCAGGGAATTATGACAATGACGAAACAGAAAGTTGTCGCGGTAACGGCGTGCCCGACGGGCATTGCACATACCTTTATGGCGGCGAATAAAATTATTGCATGGGCTAAAGAGCACAATATTGAGGTTAAGGTCGAAACGCAGGGCAGCGACGGCGTTAAAAACCGCTTAACGAAGCAGGATATTGCCTCCGCCACGGCCATTATTCTGGCAACCGACGTCCCCATTCAGGATGTCGAACGCTTTGAAAACATTCCCCACCTTCAGACCCGCACGCAAGAGCTGATCAAGCATACCGATCGCTATCTGCGTCAGGCGCTTGCCATGGAAAAAAACGTCACGACTGTCGTACATGAAGACGAACTCCAGCCTTCGGCTTACCAGATTTTTATCGGCCATATCATGGCGGCCATCAGCTATATGCTGCCGGTGGTGGTCATGGGCGGGCTGATGATGGCAACGGCCAAAATTACCGGCCAGTTTATTAACATCGACCATTCGCCGTTCAGCGTGCTGGATAAAGTGGGCTTTATGACCATTAAGTTCATGTATCCGGTTTTCGCCATGTATCTGGCGTTTTCCATTGCCGGCAAACCGGCGCTGATCCCCGGACTTATCGGCGGCATCATGTCAGACGAGGTCTACAAGCGCTTCTTTGATATCGAAGGCTTTATGCCGTCCGGCTTTTTCGGCGCGATCGGCATTGGCTTTTTTGTGGGCTATCTGGTGCGCTGGCTGAATGATTCCATTCACGTCCGCCAGCAGCTCACCACCATCAAGACCATGCTGGTCGTCCCACTGATCACCGGCATTACGCTGGTGATGGTCATGGAATATTTGATTAACCCGATTTTCGGCTCGCTTAACCAGCTGATGGTGGTCTTTTTTACCTCGGCAGGTGACACCGGGCGCGGATTCTATTCCGCGATGATCGCCGCAGGCACCGCGTTTGACCTGGGCGGCCCGGTCAACAAGGCGGCAGGCTCAGTCGCGCTCGGCCTGAATGGCATGAGCGAAACGTTTGATCTCACCGCCCGCGAACTCTCCATCGTGATCCCCTCTATTGGCGTCGGCTTTGCCGCGTTCCTCAACGGCCGCTTTGGACTACCGGATGTTTTTAGCCGGGAAGAGAAAACCGTTGGCAGCACCTCGTTGCTGCTGGGCGTGATTGGGATCTCCGAAGGCGCGATCCCGTTCATCCTGAAAAACCCACGTCTGATCCCGGTGTTCATGACCGGTGCCGTCGCCGGCGCGCTGGTCGCCATTGCACTCGGCGTGAAGCAGACGCTGCCGCTGCCGGCCATCTGGGGCTGGCCGCTGGCAACCAACGTGGCGGGCTACCTGGCGAGCGTCTTTATTGGCGCACTGATTTGCGCCCTGGGCGTGCTTTACGTCAGCCCAAAGAACGCCAGCTAAGGGGAAGGTCATGAATCAGATCCACGTCATTGCCCATACGCACTGGGATCAGGAGTGGTATTTCACCCGTCAGGACAGCATGGTGCTGGCGTCATATAACTTTGCGGACGTCATCGACACGCTGGAGCAGGACCCGGCTTACAGCTGCTATCACCTTGACGGACAGATGGCGGTGGTAGAAGACTTTCTCGCTATCAATCCCGATTATCGCACCAGGCTGGAGACGCTGGTCAGAGCGAAAAGGATTTTTGTGGGGCCGTGGTATACCCAGACGGACACCTACAACGTGCATGGCGAATCCATTATCCGCAACCTCAAATACGGCATCTTCTCTGCCCGTAAGCTGGGGCACGCCATGCAGGTTGGGTATCTTCCGGATACCTTCGGCCACAATGCGCAGATGCCCACGATTTTGCAGGGCTGCAATATCGACAACATCGTCTTCTGGCGCGGCATCGATCACGACAGACAGGCGAAAAGCAGCCAGTTCCTCTGGCGCGCGCCGTCAGGGGCGACCGTTATCGCCTGCGCGATGGCGCTCGGTTATGGCGCGGCTAAAAACATCTCTTCAGACGCGAGCCATTTGCAGGGAAAAATCTTCCCGATGGTCAATCTCCTGCGCTCGCGGGCCGGAATAAATGACCTGCTGCTGCCCTGCGGCGGCGATCAGGTCAGCATCGACCCGGCGCTGCCGAAAATCCTGCAGGTCGCCAGCGCACGCTCCCCGGATGAGGACCATTACGTCATCAGTTCGCTGGAGCGCTACGTCGACATTCTGCGCGCGCAGCGTGAGCAGTTTGAATTCTGGGAAGGAGAGCTGAAATCGCCGCGCTACACCCGCATCCATAAAACGATCGGCTCCGTGCGCTACGACATTAAAAAGAAAAATGATGCAGTTGAGCAGTTCATCCTGCGGCAGCTGGAGCCGACAATCGCCATGGCGCGTCATCAGGGGCTCCCGGTCAACCTCTCGGTGGTCGATACGCTCTGGAAGAAGCTGTTGCGAAGCCATGCCCATGACTCCATCGGCGGCTGTAATAGCGATGCCACCAACCGCGATATTTTGCATCGACTGGAGCAAACCGAACAGCTGTGCCACAGCCTGTGGAATCTGGTGGTGAAAACCCTGGCCGCCGCCTGCGCCCGGGAAGGCGATCTGCTGATTTTTAACCCGCTGGCCACGCAAACGCAGCGCGTGGTGAAAACCACTCTCTATAGCCGCGCTGAAAATATCGCCCTGATGTATCAGGGGCAGGCCATCCCCTTCGACGTCCTGAAAAGAGACGTGTTGCCCGGCGGAACGGCGATCTCCCTTAACGCCGAAGGCGAATGTGAAACGCCCCTTCCCCCTTATTACCGCTGGCACGTTGCTGTGAAAACACCGGTTCTGCCGCCAGTCGGCTATCTCAGCGTTAACGTTGAAGATGACCCGGCGCCTTTCCGGCAGCCTGAACAGACAACGGGCAGCGAGATAGAGAATGCGCATTATCGATTAACGCTGGACGACGGAACACTAACCCTGCACGACAAACGCAGCGGCAGATGCATCCCCTCGTTCTTTACCCTTGAAGACTGTGCGGATGCGGGCGACAGCTACGATTTCTCACCGCTTGCGGGCGATACCCCGACGCGATGCGACCATTTCACGCTCGTCGGCTGCCTGAAAACGCCGCTTGTCGAAAAGCTGATCGTTGAAGCCACCCTGTTTCTTCCGCCAGATCTCGCCGGACGCCAGGATACTGCCCGAACGCCGTTATCCATTCGTCTGGAGTGCACATTACGCGAAGACGATCCGAACCTGTACGTCGAGGCTTCGCTGGAAAACAGCCACTGCGATCACCGGCTACGTTTACTGATCGGCAGCGATATTCGCACCCGTCACGCTATCGCCTCCCAGCCCTTCGCGATAATCCAGCGCGATACGGGGTGTGAGAGTGGAAACTGGCAGGAGCGCTATCGCGAGATGCCCGTGGATATCGAAACCACCGAAGGCATTATTGCTGTCGCGGAAGCGGGCAAAGCGCTGGTGGTGAATAGTCGCGGTATGAAGGAATTTCAGATTATCGGCAGTGAACCCGCGGCGATTGCTCTGACGTTGTTTAAAGCGACGGGCGTGCTCGGGCGCAACGATCTCGACTGGCGACCGGGCCGTGCGTCCGGCATTAATAATACGGTGGTTGAGACCCCCGATGCGCAGTTGCTGAAACCGCTGCACTTTTCATTTACCGTCGCGCTGGCCGACAGCGCCGATCATCTCACGCTTCGCCAACTGGAAAATCAGGCGGCCGGACAGCCCTTCACCTACCAACGGCAATCGTTACACACGCTCGATCACCGCCTTGAGCGCTTTGCGTTGCGTCTGCCCGAGCATCAGCTTCCGGCACAATTCTCATTATTGACCCTGCCGGAGCCGCTAGTCCTTTCTGCCCTGCCCCATGCGCAACGGTCGAATGGCACCGTCGTCCGGGTGTTTAACGCCGGGAGGCAGCCGGTTCCCGTCCCGGAAAGTCTGGTGGGGCTACGTCAGATCAACTATCTGGAAGAGCCTGTGCCGCCGGTAACGGCAATCCCCCCTTTCGCAACCTGCGATTTTTTGATGGAGGCTTAATATGAACTTGCTTGCATTGACGCACCCCGATCTGGTTTTTATCAACCCGCCGCACCGTACGCCTGAAGCGCTGATCCGCTGGCTCGCCGAACCGCTCGCCAGGCGAAAAATCATCTGCGATGAAGAAACATTCATCCAGAGCGTGTTACAGCGCGAAAGCGAAGGCCCTACCGCGCTGGGTGAAGCGCTCGCCGTTCCGCACGGTAAAACCGAGGCGGTGCAGCAGGCGGCGTTTTGTCTGGCACTCTTTGACGACCCGATACGCTGGCCGGGGCTGGACGGTGATGAAGAGGTCAGAATGGTTTTCCTGCTCGCCATTCCGCCCGCGGAAGCAGGCAGTACCCATATGCAGCTGCTGACGACGCTGACCAGTTTATTGACAGAAGATCGAGTGCGCGCGCAGCTTCTGGCGGCGCGCACCCGGGAAGAGGCGATGTCCGCCCTGAGTGCTGAAGAACCTCAAAAACAGGATGCGGCCCCTGACCGCTCCCTTCTCATTCCGGTGATACTGGGCAGTATCGCTACCGCAGCCTTTTTACAGGCAGGATTGAGCTGGGCCTGCGCAGTGAGTTAACCGAACGGCGCTCAGCATGTACCACGTTGAGCGCTTGTTTTTGTTGAATAATTAATCAGATTTTTCCTTCGCGTCTTTACAAAGGCTGAAGCGCCCGCCGTTTGTACTCTCGTCTTTTTACTTTGTTCTGCGTCAAATAAATCGCAAACTTGTTTGATGCAAATCACTATATGTAGAACTTAAAATGCACGCCGACCCAACATATTGTATTAATCGTCTACTATTCCAACAACAAGACGGCGCTTACGCTGGCCGGAATTGTGGATAACATGAGCTGGGAACGGGGGAAGTCTTTGGCCTGGCGGGGAATACGTCCGGTGAATACTTCTCCACCTCTGTGGATAACCTGTTTTTAAAAATGGAGTGATCATGACACCGCATGTGATGAAACGTGATGGCTGTAAAGTGCCGTTTAAATCAGAGCGCATCCAGGAAGCCATTCTGCGTGCAGCTAAAGCAGCGGGAGTCGATGACGCAGATTACTGCGCCACCGTCGCAGAAGTCGTTAGCAGCCAGATGACTGAACGCAGCCAGGTCGATATCAACGAGATCCAGACCGCGGTTGAAAACCAGCTGATGGCTGGCCCCTACAAACAGTTAGCCCGCGCCTACATTGAGTATCGCCACGATCGCGACGTGCAGCGTGAGAAGCGCGGTCGCCTCAATCAGGAGATCCGTGGCCTGGTGGAGCAGACCAACTCTGCCCTGCTCAATGAAAACGCCAACAAAGACAGCAAAGTGATCCCGACCCAGCGCGATCTGCTGGCCGGTATCGTCGCCAAACACTATGCCCGCCAGCATCTGCTGCCGCGCGACGTGGTCTCGGCACACGAGCGCGGCGAGATCCACTATCACGACCTCGATTACTCGCCGTTCTTCCCGATGTTCAACTGCATGCTGATCGACCTGAAAGGCATGCTGACCCAGGGTTTTAAAATGGGTAACGCCGAGATTGAACCGCCTAAGTCGATCTCCACGGCGACAGCGGTAACGGCACAGATCATCGCTCAGGTGGCGAGCCACATTTATGGCGGGACCACCATAAACCGCATTGACGAAGTGCTGGCCCCGTTCGTGACGGCGAGCTTCAACAAGCATCGGAAAACTGCCGAAGAGTGGCAGATCCCGGACGCGGACGGCTATGCGCACTCCCGTACCGAAAAAGAGTGCTACGACGCGTTCCAGTCGCTGGAATATGAAGTGAACACGCTGCACACCGCCAACGGGCAGACGCCGTTTGTGACCTTTGGTTTTGGCCTGGGCACCAGCTGGGAATCACGCCTGATCCAGCAGTCCATTCTGCGCAACCGTATTTCCGGCCTCGGTAAAAACCGCAAAACCGCGGTGTTCCCGAAACTGGTGTTCGCCATCCGCGACGGCCTGAATCACAAGTTTGGCGATCCGAACTACGACATCAAACAGCTGGCGCTGGAGTGCGCGAGCAAGCGCATGTACCCGGACATCCTGAACTACGACCAGGTGGTAAAAGTCACCGGTTCGTTTAAAACGCCTATGGGCTGCCGCAGCTTCCTCGGGGTGTACGAGGATGAAAACGGCGAGCAGATCCACGACGGGCGTAACAACCTGGGCGTCATCAGCCTGAACCTGCCGCGCATCGCGCTGGAGGCCAAAGGCAATGAAGCTGAATTCTGGAAATTGCTGGATGAACGCCTGCAGCTGGCGCGTAAGGCGCTGATGACCCGTATCGCACGCCTTGAAGGGGTGAAAGCCCGCGTGGCGCCCATCCTCTATATGGAAGGGGCCTGCGGCGTGCGCCTGAAGGCGGACGATGACGTGTCCGAGATCTTCAAAAACGGCCGCGCGTCGATTTCGCTGGGCTATATCGGCATCCACGAAACCATCAACGCCCTGTCTGGCGACGCGCATATGTACGACAGCGCGGCCCTGCGCGAAAAAGGCATTGCGATTGTCCAGCGCCTGCGCGACGCGGTTGACCAGTGGAAAGAGGAAACTGGCTATGGGTTTAGCCTCTACAGTACGCCGAGCGAGAACCTGTGCGACCGCTTCTGCCGTCTGGACACCGCCGAGTTCGGGATTGTGGAAGGCGTGACCGACAAAGGGTACTACACCAACAGCTTCCACCTCGACGTGGAGAAAAAGGTAAACCCGTACGACAAGATCGACTTCGAAGCGGCCTATCCGCCCATCGCCAGCGGCGGCTTCATCTGCTACGGCGAGTACCCGAACATCCAGCACAACCTGAAGGCGCTGGAAGACGTGTGGGATTATAGCTATCAGCACGTGCCGTATTACGGGACCAATACGCCAATCGACGAATGCTACGAGTGTGGCTTTACCGGTGAGTTCGAGTGTACGAGCAAAGGCTTTACCTGCCCGAAATGCGGCAACCACGATGCAGCCCGTGTCTCCGTGACCCGTCGCGTGTGCGGCTACCTCGGCAGCCCGGATGCCCGTCCGTTTAACGCCGGCAAGCAGGAAGAGGTGAAGCGCCGCGTGAAACACCTGGGGAATGGGCAGATCGGTTGAGCCACTGCCACATTTATGCCCGGTGGCGCTACGCTTACCGGGCCTACAATCCGCACTCACACTGTACCCGGCTTGGTTAAACGCTATGAACTACCATCAGTACTACCCCGTCGATATCGTCAACGGCCCCGGTACCCGCTGCACCCTGTTCGTTTCAGGCTGCGTACATGAGTGCCCCGGCTGCTACAACAAAAGCACCTGGCGCGTAAATTCCGGCATGCCGTTTACCGCCGAAATGGAAGACCGCATCATCAACGACCTGAACGACACGCGCATCAAACGCCAGGGGATTTCGCTCTCCGGCGGCGATCCGCTCCATCCGCAAAACGTGCCGGAGATCCTGAAGCTGGTGAAGCGCATCCGCCGCGAGTGTGCGGGAAAAGATATCTGGGTCTGGACGGGATATAAGCTGGAAGAGCTGAATGCTGCTCAGAGGGAAGTCGTGGATTTGATTAACGTGCTGGTGGACGGCAAGTTCGTGCAGGATTTAAAAGATCCGGCCCTGATCTGGCGCGGCAGCAGCAACCAGGTTGTGCATCATCTGCGTTAAACGCTAAAGCCGTTTATTTGCTTCATGATAAACGGCTGATTTCTCTCTCTTTCCGATAGCGATAACAAATACCGTAACTACGTTATCCTGAACCTGATAAACCAAACGATAACCCAGAGATCTGAGTTTAATTTTGTAGCAATCCGGCAGGCCGTGCAGGCGGGCCGATTCAATTCTGGGGTTCACTAAGACGTCAGCAAGTTTCTTTTTAAACTGGCATTTCACCGTATCGCCCAGCTTATGCCACTCCTTTAAAGCCCTCGGGTCGAACTCCAGTTCATAAATCATCCAGACTAAGCTTAATTCCCTTTTGTGGATTCGCCAGTCGCTCCCGGACTGTCTGTATCAGTTCATCTTCACTGTCACTGATGGTGACAGTTTTCACCGGCATACGCCCTGTTTCCGCAACGTACTGAAACAGTAACCGCACGGCTTCCGTTGGGGTAATATTGAGTTTTTCCAGCACGGCATACGCCTCATTTTTGAGTTTGTCATCCAGACGGACGTTAAGCGTGGCCATTATGCCTCCAGTAAAATCGAATGTGTAATGCAGTTTAGCATTACATTCGCATTACATCGAATTCTGGATAACGCCTCTCAAAACCGGCTCAAACTCTCCATCGCCTCAGCCTTAAACGCCGCAAAATCCTCGCACTGGCACAGGCGCGTCATTGCGCGTTCTCGCAGGAAAGTGACGAAGATGTCGTAAATCGCCATCGCCTCTTCGTACTCGCTTTTGCTGATGGCGAGCAGGAAGATGACGTGCGCCGTTTCATCCCCCCACTGAATACCCTGCGGAGCCAGCACCGTGTAGACCACCGTTTTCTGTGCCAGCAGGCCGAGGGAGTGCGGCAGCGCGATGCCGTCGCCGAGCATGGTGCTGACGATAGCTTCACGCTCAACGACCGAATCCAGAAACTCCGCGCCAACAAAGCCTTCGCGTTCAAGCTGGTCACACAGCTCGCGGAACAGCGTTTGCTGGTCAACAGGCTTGTCGAGAATGCGGAAATGGGCCGCGTCGAAGTATTTCTCCAGCATCCACGGGCGGGTGCGGTCCACCAGCACCAGCTTGCCGATCTGCTCTAACTGATAATCGGTCGGGAACGGGGCGATCGTCACCACCGGTTTAGATTTTTCACTCACGCGGGCGGTGGAGATGACAAAGTCTTCGCCGATGGCATCCGCAAGCTCGTACTCGCGCAGAGTGAGCGTGCGCGTCACCTCGATCTGCGGGTATTTGCGCTGGAGCACCGCCTCGATCATGCGCACCATCGCATTACCGGCGTCGCACACCAGCAGTACGCGCGGCTGGCGCTGGTAGCCGATGTTGTAGTGGCGCTCCAGCCCCACGCCGATGTGCAGCACCAGAAAACCAATCTCGTTCTCGCTGATCGCATACGGCGTGTATTTCCCCCAGCTCGACACCGCCGCGAGAGTCATATCCCACGCCATCGGATAGTGCTGCTTGATGTTGTCCAGCAGCGGATTGGGGATCATGATTTGATAGCGCACGCGGGTGATCATGGTTTTGATGTGCGTGAGCAGATCGGCGTGCAGCTGCGCGTCGCTGAGCAGGTTGTAGTTATAGTGGGTGTTGATGTAGCGCAGGATATAGTTGACCAGCGCTTCGTCGTCGTCGGCGTTAATCGCGCTGGGGGCAATCTCCTGAATCTGCCGCGCCGCGATGTGGACGCACAGCCAGCTCTCTTCCGATGGCGCAAGCGCCTTGCCCGCCAGCTCCTGAATGGCCACCGCGATATCCTTCGCCGCCTCGCGCACATTCTCTTCCACGTCTTCCGCGTGGAATTCCGGCAGCGGATACCCCTCGCTGATGCGCCGCACCGACACCGCGCAGTACAGGCGCAGGAACAGTTCGCCTTCGTCGGTCAGACGAATGTGATGGCGGGTGAGCGCTTCGTGAAGCACGACCACCATCTGCTCCGGTACCCCGGCGTTGAGCGCGACCTCCGTCACCAGCGGGTTAAGGCTGTCCTGCTGCGCCAGCTCCCACAGAAGATCGGTCAGGCAGGCGCGGACCGACATCTCGCTGCCAAACAGCTTCATGCCGTGGCGCGGGCGGGTTTCCAGCGTCAGGTTATAGCGCTGGAACCACTCGCGCACTTCCACCATGTCGCTCTGCAAGGTGGCGCGGCTGACAAACCACTCGTCGGCCAGATCTTCAAGCTTAAGTGAAAACGCCGACGTCAGGAAACGCACCACCAGATAGTGCACGCGCTCCGGTCCCGTTCGGGGAATACGCAGCGCGCGCGGGTGCGATGCCTGCAGCTGCTGATAGCGCTCGGCATCGTCAATTTTAAGCTGGTAGCCGTTACCCCGGCTCAGAATAAACTGCGCGCCGTGGCTCGCCAGCAGCGCGTTCAGGGCGGTGATATCTGCGCGGACGGTTCGCGTGGAGACCGACAGCCGCTGCGCCAGCTCGTCCTGCGGCAGCGTCTCGTTTTGCAACAGATCGAAAAGTTGCGCTAAACGTTGGTTCGGAAATCGCACGTCGTTGTCCTCTTACTGCTCAGGGTGAAATGACCATCTGGGATGGGCTGCCGACCGGGGTATAGTCTGGCTCGAAGATCAGCTTGCCGTCCTGCGCCACGCGGAAACGGGTAATGTTGTCGCTGCGCTGGTTCATGACGTACAGCCAGCGGCCCTGCTTATCGAGCGTCAGGGTGCGCGGGTAGTCGCCGCGCGTCCAGACATCCTCCTGATGCGTCAGCGTGCCCTCCGCTGTTACGGTAAAGTGCCCGATGCTGTTATGCAAACGGTTCGCCACATACAGCTGTTTACCATCGGCGCTTAGCGCCAGCCCGGCAGCAAAACTGGTGCCTTTATAGCCGTCCGGCAGGGCAGAGACCGTTTTACCCTCTTTCAGTCTGCCGCTGCTGTCCAGCGCATAATGGGTGAGCGTCGACGCCTCTTCGTTAATCAGCCACAGGGCATCGCCTTTCGGCGTAAAAACAAAATGACGCGGGCCGGCGCCTTTTGAGGAGGCGCTGATAAACGGCGGATCGTTCGGCGTTAGCTTTCCGGTTCGATCGTCAAAGCGGTACTGATAGATACGATCCAGCCCAAGATCGGTGGAAAAAACGTACTTCCCACTCGGATCGGCGGCGATCATGTGCGCATGCGGGCCGTTGTGATCGCTGATGGCAAAGCTACCTTCGACAGCCGCTTCCGGCTTCGCCGCGCCCGGTTCGCCCTGGTCCTGATGTCTGTCCGTCGCGTCACCCAGGCTGCCGTCCGCGTTGACGGGCAAAACGGCAATCGATCCGCTGACGTAGTTCGCCACCAGCAGATGCTTGCCGTTTGGCGTTAGCGAAAGATACACCGGCCCGGCGCCGCCGGAGGCCACCTGATTCAGCTCGCTCAGCTCACCGTTATCGCCGACGCGCAGCGCCTGCACCACGCCCTGCTCCACTTCGCTTGCCAGATACAGCGTTTTACCGTCTTGCGAAAGGGTCAACTGCGCCGCATTCGGCAGTTTGCTCACCAGCGTTTTGTTATCGAGCGCGCCGGTTTGCGGGTCAACGGTAAAACGGTACAGCCCTTCACCATTCGGATTATAGGTGCCCACCCAGGCGTATTGCGTCTGGGCGATGGCGGCGGTGGCGAGCATTGAGAGTGAAGCGACAAGCAGGTTACGGGTGTGCATGGTGGCTCCTTTATATGTGTGAGTTCTACTTCACCAGCTTCTTCGTCATCGCCAGCAGCGTACGCACATCTTCGGGACGCGTATCGCCGCTGGCTTTGTCGATAATTGAACTGTAGATATGCGGGATGATTTTGCTTACGCCCGCGTCGAGGGCGATCTGCAGGATCGCCTCATAGTTTTCCAGATCGATACCCCCCGTCGGCTCCAGCCAGAAGTCGTGACGGGCGCAGGCTTCCGCCACCGCCTGGTATTCGTCACGGCACTTGAGGCCGCCCATCGGGAAGTACTTAATCGAACTGCCGCCGAAGTCTTTCAGCAGGGCAATCGCCGTTTCAACCGGCACGATACCGTCCGGCGCTTTGCTGCTCAGCGGGCCGGTGGAGATTTTCACCATACCGACGGTACCGGTCGGAGAGACCAGGCCATTGACCACCGATTCATTCTGCCCCAGCAGCGCGCGGCTCGCGGCCACGCCGGTGAAGACCTGATTAACGTGCTGCGGCTGCACCTGGCGGGAGATCTCGCTCACCATTGCCGACTGGTTCGGATCGCCCGCGCCCAGCCCTACGGAGAGCGCGTTATCAATCAGCGCCGCGTATTCACGCATATCCGCGACCGCGCTCGCCACGTCCGGGTAATTTTTGGAGAGCACGCCCACCAGCACGTGACCTTCCGCCGCCTCGTAAATGGCGCTGGCGTTGGCTTTCGAGCCGGCCAGCACGTTCAGGCAGACGCGGTCACGGTAAAAATTGGGGGTCAGTTTCATGCGTTTTTCTCCTGTCCTAATACTTCACTAATGCGGCGGTAGACGATGTTCAGCTGGTCAGCACTTACGCTGCGCACGTCCGCTTCGATAATCCCTTCGTTGGCCTTGTAGCCACGGAAATAGATGGCGTATTCGCCCTGCTTGAGCGCGTTCACCAGGTCACCCGTGCCGACGCCTGTGGTGGCTTCGTCGAACTTAATTTCGGTGCGGGCGATATCGCGACCCGCGCTGTCCCAGACCACGCGGGCGGTGACGCCGTTCAGGGTGTTGAGCGCGTCGATAAACGGCGTCATTTTCGCCACCATCTCGGCGCCGCTTTCCTTGGTGGCCGTCAGGTAGTGTTCGATGGCGCAGGTCAGGCCGAGGATCCCCTCTTTACCCACCTTCATGGCGCGGCCAATACCCGCCGTCTGGCGTTTCACCCACTCGACGTACTGGGTTTTGCCGATCACCAGGCCGCTGGTTGGCCCCTCGATCGCTTTCGCGCCGCTGTAAATCACCAGATCCGCGCCGGAGCGGTAGTACACGTGCAGATCTTCTTCCGCCGCGGCATCAACGATCAGCGGCAGGGAGTGTTTACGTGCGACGACTGCCGCCTGCTCGACGCTGAGCATGCTTTTCTGCACGCAGTGGTGCGATTTGATGTAGAGGATCGCCGCCGTGCGCGGGGTGATGGCCGCCGCCAGCTGGTCGGCGGAGCATTCGTTGGCGTAGCCCGCTTCCACCAGCTTGCCGCCGCCCAGCGCCACCATGGTGCCGACCGGCGCGCCAAAGTTAACGTTGTGGCCTTTCGGCAGGACGATTTCATTGTTCTCGATTGGCGTGACGTGCAGGTTTTCCAGCAGCCAGTCGCTGTCTTTTACCAGCACCGCCGCCACGGACTGGGCGATGCCCGCCGACGCGCAGGAGACCACCGTCGCCCCTTCCACATCCAGCAGCTTCGCGATGTATTCCCCGGTTTTATTGACCAGATCCTTCATCTCGAAGTAATGATTCATGCCGTCCATCGCCGCCTGCACTACTTCCGGGCGCGGCGTGGAGACGCCCAGCGCCGTCATGCGGCCAGAGGTGTTGATAACCTGCTTTAAATTATACTTCTCATAAATCGAAGGCATGTTCCGTGCTCCCTTGTTCGGTCATGTAGCCCTTGCCCGCGCGGATCGCGGCAAGCGGCACCAGAATGTGTTCAGCCTGCAGGCTGTCGTTTTCAGCGTCCGTCAGCACCGTTGGCTGGCGTTTAATCGTGAACAGCGTCAGGTCGGCGTCGAGACCCGGCTGGATGCGACCCTTACGCGTCAGGCGCAGGCCGTCGGCGGCGTTCGAGGTCACGCAGTCAATCACCTGCGGCAATGACATGCCGATGGCGAGAAACTTCGACATCACGCTTGCCAGCGAGCCAACCGGGCCGTTGATGCGGTTGCGGCAGTAGATATCCGAGCTGATGGTGTGCGGCAGAATGCCCATCGCGATGGCGCGTTTCGCCACCTCAAAGCTGAAGCTCGCCGTGCCGTGGCCGACGTCCAGACGCACGCCACGCTTCAGGGCGGAGGTGATGGAGGCGCGCAGCTCGCCGGACGGCGTCAGAATGCGGTTAGGCTTACCGTTATAGCAGTGGGTAATGATGTCGCCGGAGCTTAACAGCTCGGCGATTTCATCGAGGTTCGGCGGGTTATTGCCGATGTGCACCATCAGCGGCAAGTCGCCATTCTCTTTCTGGATGGCTTTGGCGCGCTCCAGCGGCGTGATGCCGTTTTCACCGACCACGCTGCTGCTCATGCGCGCCTTCAGGCCGACAATAAAATCCGGGTGGCGCTTCACCGCCTGCTTCACCGCATCGGCGTCAATGTTTGCCATGTTGGCCAGCTCGTTCTGGGCAATCAGCCCCACGCGGGAGATGTTCAGCAGGGCAAAGACCTCGGTGGAGGCTTTGCGGGTGATTTCATAAAAATCGTCCACGTCGTCGGCCCCGGTACTGCCCGCGTCCACCACGGTGGTGACGCCGGTGGCAATGCCCACGCTGTCCGGCTCGTCGTGGTAAATCGGGGAGTTCGGGTAGCAGTGAACGTGGGAGTCAATCCAGCCCGCGCTAACGTACACGTCACCGTTAAGCTCAACCGTTTTACGGGCGGGAGCGTCTATGTCGCCCGTCGCGGCAATTTTCCCGTCCTGAATGGCGATATCGGTCAGGGTATTGTCGGCGAGGCGCGCACGGCGCAGGAGTAAATCAAACATGAGGCTCTCCTGATAGGGCGGGCGCCGGAGCGCCCGCGAGTATTAAAGGGCGACCGGGAACAGCCAGCCCAAAATCATTGCGCCGAGGATGGCGCCACCGGTAATCGGCTTCTGCCAGATGTAGAACAGCAGCGCGCCGACCAGCGAACCGACGCCGATTGGAATGGAGGCGGTCATCGCGCTGAGGATAATCAGCGGCCCGAGGAAGCGGCCGGAGGCGTTACCCGCGCCCATCATCACGTCTGCGCCGTAGGTGGAGTTGCTCTGGTTGATGGTGAACTTACGCGCCAGGATGATGACGTAGCCAATCGCCAGACCAATCACCAGGCCGGTAATCAGCGAGGCGATGAAGTTGGTCACCGGGAACATGATCCCCGCACCCAGCAGCAGCGCCGGTACGCCGAGGCCTACGCCGGTCTGGATCGCCCCGCCGATGTCGAGAATACCCACCAGCGATCCTTCAATAATGCGGGCGAACAGGAAGCTCGCGCCGAACGCCGCCACCGCGCCGTAGACGCCGGTATCGATTCCCGCTTTCAGCATCGCCACGAAGGCCACTTCGTTAAACGCGCCGATGCCGTAGAGGTAGTACATGTGCGTCCCGGCGAAGACGCCGGAGGAGAGCAGGCCAACGAAGATCGGGAACGACCAGTCGGCATACCAAAAACCTTTATTCTGTTCCATGTAGAGGCTCCTGTTATTTACCGCTGAGCGAGTTGTGGATCATGTCGAGCCAGTTCGGCACGGTCAGATGGAAGGATTCGATCATCTTCATGTCGAAGCCGCGGAAGAAGCCGCTCAACACGAACAGCAGCACGATCGCCGCCATCATCACTTTGGTGACGTGGTTCCAGCCGCTCTCCTCAACGCCTTTACCGATCAGGATGCCGAGAACCAGACCCGGTACGGCGTTCCCCATGATCAGCTGCGCCGCGCCGCCGAAGATGGTGGCCCAGAAGCCCGATTTTTTACCCGCGTCGATGGCCGCCAGCCAGAAGATCACCGGCATCACGGTGTTAACCAGCAGGTTCGCGGCAGGCACCAGCACCTTCACGGCGGTAACCTGCAGCGCTGCCGGCACGGAGGAGGCGGTCAGGTTCAGGAAGGTCACGACGAGCATGCCAATCACGCCGCAGGCAATCGCCATTTTGCGGGGATCGTGCAGCGTTTCGCCGACGTTACGGTTTTTGATCATCAGTGCAGCAGCACCCCAGTTAGGGATGATGCGGTGGTCAACGTCCTGTGTGAAGGCACCTGCAGCCACGGAAGAGGCCCAGGCGTTAAAGAAGAAACCTAACCCAAAGGAGAAGTGGGACGCCGGATCCCCTTCACAGGAGTTCAGTTCCCCCAACGTACGAAACGCGCCCATACCCTGAGTGGTAGGCGCATGAAACATGCGTGCAGCCCCGGCTCCGACACCGACGCCAACCAGGCCGCCAATGATGAGCGATTTTATTAATATAATTAAGAACATCAGTCTGCCCTTTTATGAATAATCAGCGTTGCGTGACGAAATCCACCCGGTCAAGATTGATGGCGGTCACGTTGACGGTCACATCCAGCTCCACGCTGTAGGTGCGTCTTTCCCGGCGCAAAAAGAAGAACAGAAACGCTTCTTTACGCACCGCTTCTTGCGCCTGAACTACCTGCACATCCTGTGGCTCAATACGCAGTAAGATATGCGGTGAGGCTTTCATCACCGCGGCCTGAACGTGGTTGAGCGCGTCGGCAAAGGCGCGCGCTTTGGCGTCGCCCTTCCCCTTCACTCTCACCGTGGTTGTGAACTGTTCTTTCATGCTTATGCGCCGTATTTCTTCTGCCACGCCTGCACCAGACGCTCGCCCAGCTCTTCTTTATCCATAAAGCCAAAGCCCAGCACGTTGCAGCCTTCGTTGATGGCGGTCACGCCCTCTTCCACGGAACGCATGCCGTATTTGGCCTTGTAGCCATATTTGGTTTGGGCGGTGATGGCACCCGCGCCGCCGCTGCCGCAGAAGGAGATGCCGAAGGTGGCGTTTTCCGCTTTCATTACGTCGCCGAGCTTCATGTCCGCCGCCATGCCCGGCACAACCACTGCGCGTCCACCTGCTTTTTCCACACCCGCAGCCACTTTCTGACCTTTACCCAGGCGATCGCCAATCACGACTGTAATCTGTTCCATGTGTTGCTCCTTAAAGGTTGTCTTTCGCGACTTCAAAGTGAACGGAGAGCAGCCAGGCCTCTTCATCAGGAAGGTTGCCAAACTGCGCCACCACTTCACGGGCAAGCTGCATTGAATCTGGTGAAATTTCGTCGAACAGCTCTGCTTCAACCTCCGGCAGCGGCTCGCCGGTCACGGACCGGTGCGCCATTGCGCGAACGTGGGAGGTGAGCATCTGCTCCTGTACCGCATTGGGGATGATGTTGTGCCGGGCCAGCAGGGCATAAACCTGCTGCAGCATGGTGTTCGCGAGCTGTTCTGTTTGTACCGCCTGTTCCCCAACGTCGTTCATTACCGCTCCGTTAATCACTCGTCTTACCCCGTTAATGGCTCTGGAATAAAACTAACGTTGGGCGTGAAGGGTTTGTAGCGAGTTGTTTTCCACTTCGAAGTGGAAAGGCGAGCCGCAGCAGTGATCTGTGCCACATAAATATGGTGAATCTGGATTAACGGCCGCATTTACGTGATGAATATCACGCTATTAAGCGGCACTAAACAGGTAAGCGGAGTGGAAAAGTTTACGAGCAGGCTCGTAGAAATGTGACGTGGATAAGGTTTTCTTATGGGGATTCGCTAGAGTGGCTGCGGGTGCTTGAGACTGACCGTCTCAGGCATGGGACGGAAAGTGGAAAGCCCCGCCTGATAGAAAATCAGGGCGGGGGCTCGAAACGACACGTCGGACCGTGGAGTTCGCTACCTCGCCCGCTTTAAAGCAAGGAGGCATCCATGAAACGCCAATCCCCAATTATCCGGGTTTCGATGATTGTTGCTTTGACAATAATCATCTTAACGCTGGTGACGAGGAAAACACTGTGCGAGATCCGTTTTCGAAACGGCTCGCTTGAAGTGACAGCGCGGATGGATTGTCGCTCCGGCCAGTAGGGAGCAAGGATGCGGGGGCGCTTAGTGCGCCTCCGCATACGGAGGAAGGACGTACAGCTCAGGCACCCAATTAACGGTATTTCTTGTGATACGTGTTGCGCGTCGCCACAAACTGGTCGGCCGCCGCCTGGGCTTCCTTCACTTTGCCTTCGTTAGCCAGCTTCAGCGCGCCGTCGATCTGACCGACCAGCACGTCAAAGCCGTGGCGATAGTCTTTCATCTCTGCGCTGTCTGCCGCTTTGCTTTCCAGCTTTGGCGGCGTCGCTTTTTGCGCGTCCAGCGCCGCTTCACGCATTTTGGTCAGTGCGCCTTTCATTTCCGCCGCATTGTCCGTTTTCTGCACTACCTTCAGGTTTTGACTGAGGATGTCCATGTTGTCTTCGAGATCGGCAGCAAACGCAGAAGAGCCAAGAACCAGCGTTGAAGCCGCGACGATCGCTAACAGGTGTTTACGCATTGCTCACTTCCTTTTTTATTATTAAAACGCTTGTCGGGTATTACTGGCCGGCGATTTTCATTTCTGGCAGTAATACAGAACCACACTGTATATTGCTACGTGTTTCAATATCGTTACCGACCGTAACGATATTGCGCCACATGTCCTTCAGGTTACCGGCGATGGTAATTTCGCTCACCGGATACTGAATTTCGCCGTTTTCGACCCAGAAGCCTGCCGCACCGCGAGAATAGTCACCGGTGATGCCGCTTACGCCCTGGCCCATCAGCTCGGTGACCACCAGACCGGTGCCCATCTCTTTCAGCATCTGCTCGAAGTTCAGGCCCTGACCGGCAATGCGCCAGTTGTGGATCCCGCCCGCATGTCCGGTGCTTTTCAGCCCCAGCTTGCGCGCGGAGTAGTTGGTCAGCAGCCACTGGGTCAGAATGCCGTCTTTAACGATATCGCGGCGTTCAGTGCGCACGCCTTCGCTGTCGAATGGCGTGGAGGCCAGCCCTTTCAGCAGGTGCGGATGTTCCTCGATAGTCAGCCACTCCGGCAGGATCTGCTTGCCCAGCGAGTCGAGCAGGAAGGTCGATTTACGGTACACCGAGCCGCCCGCGATAGCGCCCACCAGATGACCAAACAGGCCGGTCGCCACTTCATTAGCAAAAATGACTGGGGCCTTCATGGTGGAGAGCTTACGCGGCGACAGGCGAGACAGCGTGCGTTCGGCACACTCTTTGCCCACCCACTCAGGAGACTGCAAATCCCCCAGCGCGCGGCCAATGGTGTAGGCGTAGTCACGCTCCATGTCGCCGTTCTCTTCGGCAATCACGCAGCTTGAAAGCGAGTGACGGGTGGAGCAGTAGCCCTGCAGCATGCCGTGGCTGTTGCCGAAAACTTTGATGCCGTAGTGGCTGTTGAAGCTGCCGCCTTCGGTATTCGTGATGCGCTTGTCAGCCTGCAAAGACGCCTGCTCGGCGCGCGCGGCCAGTTCAATCGCTTCATCCGGCGTGACTTCCGCCGGATGGAACAGATCGAGATCCGGCGCGTCAAACGCCAGCAGATCTTTATCCGCCACGCCTGCGTAAGGATCCGGAGAGGTGTAACGGGCGATATCCAGCGCCGCCTGCACCGTGCGGGCGATGGCATCCGGGCTGAGATCGGTGGACGATGCGCTGCCTTTGCGGTTCTGGTGATACACCGTGATCCCAAGCGCGCCATCGCTGTTAAATTCTACATTCTCCACTTCGCCATAGCGGGTGCTCACGCTAATGCCGGTGGTTTTGCTGACCGCCACTTCGGCGCCATCTGATTTACCTGAAGCGAGCGTCAGCGCGGTGGAGACGGCTTCTTCCAGAATCTTACGCTGCGCTTCAACTTGTGAGGTTACTTTCATCGCAAATGCCATACTGTAAGAGAGAGTTAAGTGAAGTCTAACAGAGAACCGTTTTTCAGTGCGCGTCTTAACTGGTAACATTAGCCTCTTTTTTTAAGGAGCCTGACATGACTAAGCAGCCCGAAGACTGGCTCGACGACGTTCCCGGTGATGACATCGAAGACGAAGATGATGAGATCATCTGGGTCAGTAAAAGTGAAATTAAACGTGACGCCGAAGAGTTAAAACAGCTTGGCGCAGAAATGGTAGAACTGGGTAAAAACGCGCTGGATAAGATCCCGCTCGACCAGGATCTGCGTGATGCCATTGAACTGGCACAGAAAATCAAGAAAGAAGGCCGTCGTCGCCAGCTTCAGCTTATCGGTAAAATGCTGCGTCAGCGCGACGTGGATCCGATCCGTCAGGCGCTGGACAAGCTGAAGAACCGCCACAACCAGCAGGTTGCGCTGTTCCATAAGCTGGAGCAGATCCGCGATCGTCTGATTGAACAGGGTGATGATGCGGTACCGGAAGTGCTGAACCTGTGGCCGGATGCCGACCGCCAGCAGCTGCGTTCTTTGATCCGCAACGCGAAGAAAGAGAAAGAGGGGAATAAGCCGCCGAAATCAGCCCGTCTGATTTTCCAGTATCTGCGCGAGCTGTCTGAGAACGCAGAGTAATCCCCTCACCCCAAAGAGGAGAGGGAGAAGAGATAATGTAAGCCCGGTAAGCGCTAGCGCCACCGGGCTTTTTTTTACTCTGCGGCCGCGGCTTTCTTCGCCAGACCGTCCAGCAGCTTCTGATGGATCCCACCGAACCCGCCGTTGCTCATCACCAGAATGTGGTCGCCAGGCTGTGCGGCTTTCACCACCATATCCGCTAAGACATCTACGTCCGCGCTCCAGTGCGCAGGCTGAATGCAGGCGTCGGCCACTTCAGCCACCTGCCACGGAATATGCTGCGGCTGCAGCAGGAAGACTTCGTCGGCACGTCCCAGGGACGGTGCGAGGTCGTCTTTGCAGATGCCCATTTTCATGGTGTTCGAGCGCGGTTCCAGCACCGCCAGAATGCGCGCGGTGCCGCCAACCTTGCCGCGTAACGCAGCAAGCGTCGCCAGAATGGCCGTTGGGTGGTGCGCGAAATCGTCATACACCGTCACGCCGTTCGCTTCGCCGCGCAGCTCCAGGCGGCGGCGGGCGTTGATAAACGTCCCCAGCGCATTGGCCGCATCCGCAGGCAGTACGCCCACGTGGCGCGCCGCGGCGATCGCCATCAGGCCGTTGTGCATGTTGTGCTCGCCCACCAGGCCCCACTTCACCTCGCCCACTTTCTCACCGTCGAGCAGTACTTCCCACTCGGAGGCATCCGCGTTGAGTTTTTTCGCCTGCCAGTGGCCCTGCTCGCCCACCAGTTCCTGCTCGCTCCAGCAGCCCATCGCCAGGGTCTGCTTCAGGTTGATGTCGTTCTCCGGCAGGATAATGCGGCCCTGGCCCGGAACAATGCGCACCAGGTGGTGGAACTGTTTCTGAATGGCTTTCAGGTCGTCAAAGATATCCGCGTGGTCAAACTCAAGGTTGTTGAGGATCAGCGTGCGCGGGCAGTAGTGCACGAATTTGGAACGCTTGTCGAAGAATGCGCAGTCGTATTCATCCGCTTCAATCACAAAGAACGGGCTGTCGCCGAGACGCGCAGAGACGTCGAAGTTACCCGGCACGCCGCCGATCACGAAGCCCGGCTTGTAGCCGCAGGCTTCGAGGATCCAGGTCGCCATACCGGCGGTGGTGGTTTTGCCGTGGGTACCGGCTACGGCAACCACCCAGCGGTCGCGCAGCACGAAATCATGCAGCCACTGCGGGCCGGACATGAACGGAATATTGCGTTCCAGCACCGCTTCAACGCACGGGTTACCGCGGGTCATGGCGTTGCCAATGATGACCAGATCCGGCTCGGGATCCAGCTGGCTGGCATCGTAGCCCTGAATTAAAGAGATACCCTGTTTTTCCAGAAGCGTGCTCATCGGCGGATACACATTGGCGTCCGAACCTGTCACTTCATGGCCCAGCGAGCGCGCCAGCATTGCCAGTCCGCCCATGAAAGTGCCACAAATCCCCAATATATGAATGCGCATACGTCACTATCCTTCTTTAATGTGGCGCACATTTTACTCACATGTTAGCGGCTGTGAAACGCATTTCAGGTAAATCCGTATGTTGCTGGCGCGATTCACCTCTGCGCTACTATTTGAATATTTGTTAAGATTGTTGGGCTTTAGTCGTTTTAGTGAACATACAATCGCTCTACTCACAAAGATGCAGGGAAAGTGTTATGAAAACGTTAGGTGAATTTATTGTCGAAAAGCAGCACGAGTTCTCTCATGCTACGGGTGAACTCACTGCTTTGCTGTCGGCAATAAAGCTGGGCGCTAAGATCATCCACCGTGATATCAACAAGGCCGGTCTGGTCGATATCCTGGGTGCCAGCGGTGCCGAGAACGTTCAGGGCGAGGTTCAGCAGAAACTCGATCTGTTCGCAAATGAAAAACTGAAAGCTGCACTGCGCGCGCGCGACATCGTTGCGGGTATCGCCTCCGAAGAAGAAGATGAAATTGTTGTTTTCGAAGGGTGTGAACACGCGAAATACGTCGTACTGATGGATCCGCTCGACGGCTCCTCCAACATCGACGTTAACGTTTCTGTCGGTACCATTTTCTCCATCTACCGCCGCGTCACGCCTGTTGGTACGCCGGTAACCGAAGAAGATTTCCTGCAGCCGGGCAGTAACCAGGTTGCGGCCGGTTACGTCGTTTATGGCTCGTCCACCATGCTGGTCTACACCACCGGATGCGGGGTTCACGCCTTTACCTACGATCCGTCGCTGGGCGTCTTCTGCCTGTGCCAGGAACGTATGCGCTTCCCGGAGAAAGGCAGCACTTACTCCATCAACGAAGGCAACTACATCAAGTTCCCGAACGGCGTGAAGAAGTACATCAAATTCTGCCAGGAAGAAGATAAAGCGACCCAGCGCCCTTACACGTCCCGCTACATTGGCTCTCTGGTCGCGGATTTCCACCGTAACCTGCTGAAGGGCGGTATCTACCTTTACCCAAGCACCGCCAGCCACCCGGACGGGAAGCTGCGCCTGCTGTACGAATGCAACCCGATGGCGTTCCTGGCCGAACAGGCTGGCGGCAAGGCGAGCGACGGTAAACAGCGTATTCTGGACATCGTGCCGGAAAGCCTTCACCAGCGTCGTTCGTTCTTCGTTGGCAACAACCATATGGTTGAAGACGTTGAACGTTTTATCCGTGAGTACCCGGACGCGTAATATCTCTCCCGGGGAGCCAGTCTGGCTCCCCAACACATTTATATATTTTACCGTATAAGTGTTTATAAAAATCACGCTTTAATCTTCACCCCTGCTCCTGCATTATTTCCATAACAGTTTGACATTTATTTCCTGGAGCAGAATTGCAATGAAAAATTATTCCCGGGCTAATACCGGCATTGATTTAAATCTTATCCCTGTATTTATTGAAGTCGTCCGCTGCGGCAGTATGGCAAAAGCCTCTTTGCGCCTGGAGATGTCCCGTCCTGCGGTGAGCCTGGCGTTGAAGCGTTTTAATCAACTGTTTGATGAGCCATTATTTTTTCGCAAAGGTTTATATCTCGAGCCGACTGAAAAAGCGTTAGCGTTAACCAACTCGCTGGAATTATTAATGGGTGATATTCACGATAATATTGCGGCAGTAAATTCCGCGAGAAATAAAGCCCCGGCACAGAACGCACCGGGGCTGGGAAATATTATGCCGCAGTCTGAGCCGTCACTTTAAATGATGACATGGCTTCCATCAGCTGACGCGACTGCTCCTCAAGGGAGCGGGTCGCGGCGGAGGATTGCTGCACCAGCGCCGCATTCTGCTGCGCGGTTTCATCCATCTGGTTCACCGCAATATTCACCTGCTCGATGCCGCGGCTCTGCTCCTGAGACGCGGTGGCAATTTCGCGCATCAGTTTGGTCATGCGCAGCACTTCGGTGGCAATCTCATCCATCGTTTCACCCGCCTGCTGGGCCAGCTCGCTGCCCTCGTTAACGTGGGCCTGCGAATCGCCGATCAGAGAGCGGATCTCTTTCGCCGCGTCGGCGCTGCGGCTGGCAAGGTTGCGGACTTCACCCGCGACCACGGCAAACCCGCGCCCCTGCTCGCCCGCGCGCGCCGCTTCCACGGAGGCGTTAAGCGCCAGAATGTTGGTCTGGAAGGCAATACCGTCAATCACGCTCAGGATGTCGGCGATGCGCGCCGAACTGCCGGAGATATCGCGCATTTTTTCAATCACGTAGCAGACCATTTCGCTGCCGCGATCGGCGGTGTCGGAAACAGACTTCGCCAGCTGGTGCGCCTGCTCGGCGTTGTCGGCGTTAAGCTTCACCGTGGCGGTGATCTGCTCCATGCTGGCGGCGGTCTGCTCCAGCGACGTGGCGGTGGATTCGGTGCGCTCGGCAAGATCCCGGTTCCCCGCCGTCAGCTCGCGGCTGCCGGTATCAATTTGCGAGCTGGCATCGCGAACCCGCAGAACCGAGCTCATCAGCGACTGACGCATCTCCTCTATCGCCGCGTTGAGGCGGTTAAACTCCTGGCTCGCCGGGGCATTCAGCATGTGGGTTAAATCGCCCGCTGCCACGTTCTCCAGCCGAGCAATCGACGCCGAGAGCGGCTTGAGCAGCATATGGCGCAGCGCCAGCCAGGCGAGCGCGATAATGCCCGCCGTCAGCAGCGCGGCGACAATAATCAGGATCAGCACGCGGGTTTTACTCGCCTGCACGGCGCTCACTTCCGCCTGACCTCGCGCTTCGCTCCATTTCTGAAACGCCTGCATGTCGTTATCGAACTGCTTCGCCACCGGAATCAGCGTGTTCTCCAGCAGATCGTAATAGCTGTCTGCGCTCTGGTCATTCAGGGTTTTCAGCATCGGGCCGATCCCCTGCTGGTTATATGTCGCCAGGCTGGCCGCGACTTTGTCGAGGAGCTGCTGCCCCTGTTCGTCAGCCACGCCGCCGTCAATCACGCCTTTTAACGTTTTCCGGGCCAGGGCGACTTCCTGATTGATGTTTTTTACCGCTTTGGCCGCATCGTCCAGCATGCCGATTTCCATCATGCGGACGGCCTGACCCGCCTCATTGCGCGCGCGCAGGATCAGCGTATAGCCGGTATTCAGCTGCACCATCTGCTCACCCTGAAGGTGATTAATGCGCTGCAGTGAGGAAGAACTCTGTGTGAGGGCATAAATGCCGATGCCGCTGACAATCAGCAGCAGAAGGGTCATAACGGCCAGTAAAGAGAGCAAGCCGGTACGAATCGATAGCGTTTTAAGCATGATATTATTTCCGGTAGCGAGATATTTCTGGGCATAAAAGAAGATTATCGGCCGCTACCGGAGAATATTTATACACGTGTTACAGGCGAACTCTGACGATTCTCCCAGAGCACCGTCAGCCCCCGCTGCAGGGCAATAAAAATAAACAGCAGAATGCCGATGGCGATCTTCGTCCACCACGAACTGAGCGTGCCGTCAAAGTTGATATAGGTTTGTATCAGCCCCTGGATCGCGACGCCGAACAGCGTCCCCAGCACCGTCCCTACCCCACCGCTGAGCAGCGTGCCGCCGATAACCACCGAGGCAATCGCATCCAGCTCGACGCCGACGCCTGCAAGGGCATAGCCCGCCTGGGTATAAACTGAGAAGACAATACCCGCCAGCGTTGCCAGGCCGGTCGAGAGCATATAGATGCGGATGGTGGTGCTGCGGGTTGAGATCCCCATCAGGTTGGCCGACGTGGCGTTGCCGCCAATAGCATAAACCTGATTGCCAAACCGGGTTCGGTGGGCAAGGAAAATACCAATCACCACCACCCCCAACATCAGCAGCCCCATCGCACTTAAACGCCCGCCGCCGGGAATTTTCCACGCCAGGCTGGAGAGCGTGTCATACACCGGATGGTTAATCGGAATCGACTCCTCAGAAACCAGATAACTTACGCCGCGCAGGAAAAACATCCCGGCCAGCGTGATGATAAAGGCCGGAATTTTCAGCGCGTCGATCAGAAGCCCCATAAAGGCGCCAAACGCGCAGCCCATCACCAGCACCAGCGGAAACGCCACCAGCGGCGAGATGCCCCAGAAGCCGATCGCCTTCGCAAGGAATACCCCCGTGAACGCGATCACCGAGCCGACGGAGAGATCGATCCCGCCGGAGAGGATCACAAAGGTCATGCCGACGGCGATAATGCCTAAAAAGGCGTTGTCCGTCAGAATGTTGCAGATCACGCGCGTTGAGGCAAAACCGGGGAACTGCGTGAGGCAGTAGAGATACCCCAGCACAAACACGCCCAGCGTGATCATTAACGGTAAATTACGTTTTATCATGGCCACGGATCCCCTTAATGATGCTGACAAAGCGCGGCGACTGGACGATCAGCACGCAGAGTACAACTACCGCTTTTACCACCTGGTTGAGTTCCGGCTGGAATCCCGAGAGCAGGATCCCGGTGTTCATGCCCTGAATGATCAGCGCGCCGATCACCGAGAGCAGCAGGTTAAAGCGCCCGCCCATCAGCGACCCGCCGCCGATCACCACCGCGAGGATCGCATCCAGCTCCAGCCAGAGCCCTGCGTTATTGGCATCGGCCCCGCGAATATCGGCGGCGACGATGACACCGGCAATGGCGGCGCAGACGCCGCTCAGCACGTAGGTCAGCATCACCATCAGGCGGGTGTTGACCCCGGCGTTGCGCGCGGCGCGAATGTTGATCCCCACCGCCTCAATAAACATGCCGAGCGCCGTTTTGCGGGTGAAGAGCCAAAAGACAACAAGCGTGACCAGGGCAATAATCACTGGCGTCGGGAAGAACAGAAGGTTGCCGCTGCCAAGCCATGCCAGGCTCGGAGAGTTGAAGGTAACAATCTGCCCCGAGGTGATCAACTGTGCGACCCCGCGCCCGGCCACCATCAGGATCAGCGTAGCGACAAAGGGCTGAATTTTCAGCACCGCCACCAGAATGCCGTTCCATAGTCCGGCCAGCACGCCGGTGCCTAAGGCCGCCAGCAGTACCACCGGCAGGCTGTGACCGGCCACGGTCATGGAGGCTGCCGTGGCCCCGGCGATAGCCATCACCGCGCCGACGGAGAGATCTATTCCGCCGGTGGCGATCACCAGCGTCATCCCAATCGCCAGCAGCGCCACGGGCGCGGCGCGGTTTAAAATATCGATCGGGCTGCCAAACAGGCGGCCATCCTGAACAATAATCTGGAAGAAATGCGGTGCGACAAGGCTATCCACCAGCAGCACCACCAGCAGCGCTGCAATTTGCGGCGTGCCGGTTGGCCAGCTAAAGCGGCGCTTTGACTCACCGGTTTGCGAAAGCGAACGGGACATCACGATTCACTCCTTACGCCGCGATGGCATTCATGATTGCCGGAACGGACAGTTTATCCAGCGGGATCTCTGCCACCTGTTTGCGATCGCGCATGATGATGACGCGATCGGCATAGCCCACCAGCTCCTCCAGCTCAGATGAGATAACCAGCAGGGCCAGCCCGTCCGCACAGAGCGTTTCGATAAGCCGGATAATTTCGGCGTGCGCGCCCACGTCGATACCGCGCGTCGGCTCGTCAAGGATCAGGAACTGCGGTTTGGTCAGCAGCCAGCGGGAGAGCAGCACCTTCTGCTGGTTACCGCCGGAGAGAAATTCAATCGGCTGTTCCGCGCTCGGGGTGCGGATGCCGAGCTGGCGGATAAAGCGCTCGGCGATGGCGTTTTGCTCTTTACGTGGGATCGGGCGCAGCCAGCCGCGCTGGGCCTGCAGGGCCAGGATGATATTTTCCCGCACCGAGGCGGCGGCAATGATGCCGTCCGTTTTTCGGTCTTCCGGGCAGAAGCCAACGCCCAGACAGGAGGCCTGATGCGGCGATCGCAGGGTTTGCGGTTTGCCCTTGATCAGCGCGGTGCCGCTGTCGGCAGGCTTGATCCCGAAGATCACCTCGGCGGTTTCGGTTCGGCCCGAGCCCAGCAGGCCCGCCAGCCCGACAATTTCGCCGGGGCGCACCTGAAGGTTAAACGGCGATATCACGCCTTTCTTGCCGTAATCGCTGAACGCGGCAACCGGTTTTTCGCTCAGCAACGTGCGGCCCGCACGCTGGAGCGCGTTGGTTTCCAGCTCGCGGCCCAGCATCATTTTCACCAGCTCGATCTGCGGCAGCTCGCGGGTTTCGCGGCAGCCAACAAAGCTGCCGTTGCGCAGCACCGTAATGCGGTCGCTCACCTCATACACCTGATCGAGGAAATGCGTGACGAAGATCAGGCTCACGCCCTGATCGCGCAGCTGGCGCATCAGGGTGAAGAGCATCTCCACTTCCTGGGTATCGAGGCTGGCGGTGGGTTCATCGAGGATCAGCACCTTCGCAGAGAGATCGATCGCGCGACAGATGGCGACGATCTGCTGCATCGCCACGGAAAAGCGGTTCAGCGGCTCGCGGACGTCGAGGGAGAAGCCGTAGGACTCCATCAGCTTCGTGGCGCGCGCCTCCATCTCTTTGCGGCGCAGCAGGCCAAAGCGGCGTGGCTCGCGGCCAATAAACAGGTTGTCTGCCACCGACATATTCGGCAGCAGGTTCACTTCCTGGTAAACCGTCCCGATCCCCAACTGCTGGGCGTGGGCGGTATTTTTTGGCGAAATGGCGTTGCCTTCCAGCCAGATGGTGCCGCGATCGGCGTGATAAACGCCGGTCAGCGATTTAATCAGCGTCGATTTTCCCGCGCCGTTCTCGCCCAGCAGCGCCATGATCTCACCGCGCCGCAGGCTGAAATCAACGCTATCCAGCGCCTTTACGCCGGGGAAGAATTTACTCAAGCCCTCTGTGCGGAGGATTTCCTGGTGTTGTTCAGTTTTCATATTCACGTCCCCGGCACGTTCCCATAGGCCGGGTAAGCGCAGCGCTACCCGGCAATTTCACTGGATCAGTAGCCCATATTTTTCTTCTTCTCTAACTCTTCTTTCGCTGTATCAGGCAGGTAGAGCGTGGACTTGGTGACGGTCACTTTCTCAGGCATCGTGCCGTCTTTCTTGAATTTCTCCAGCGCGTCGAATGCCGGGCCCGCCATGTTCGGCGTCAGCTCGACGCTGGCATTGGCTTCACCGTCGATCATCGCTTTGTAGATGTCCGGCACGCCGTCGATAGAGCCGGTGAGGATATCTTTGCCCGGCTTCAGGCCCGCTTCTTTAATCGCCTGAATCGCCCCGATCGCCATGTCATCGTTGTGGGCGTAAACCATGCAGATATTCTTGCCGTTGTTTTCAGCCTTGATAAAGCTCTCCATGACCTCTTTACCCTTACTGCGGGTAAAGTCGCCGGACTGGGAGCGGATAATCTTGATGTTTGGCGCTTTGGCAATGGCCTCAGCAAAGCCTTTCTTACGGTCGATGGCCACGCTCGCGCCGACGGTGCCCTGCAGTTCAACGACGTTACACGGCTTGCCGTCGACCTGTTTAATCAGCCAGTCGCCAATTAACTGCCCTTCAAGCACGTTATTAGCGGTGACGGTGGTCATATAGAGAGATTTGTCTTTAACATCGATGGAACGGTCGAGCAGGAAGACCGGAATTTCAGCGTCTTTCGCTTCCTTCAGAACCGGTTCCCAGCCGGTCGCCACCACTGGCGCAATAAAAATGGCATCCACGCCCTGGGCGATAAACGAGCGCACGGCTTTGATCTGGTTTTCCTGCTTTTGCTGACCATCGGCGATTTTCAGGGTGATGCCGCGTTTCTGAGCCTCGCTTTTCGCAACGTTGGTTTCCGCCGCACGCCAGCCGGATTCAGAGCCAACTTGCGAAAAACCTACGGTTAAGGGAGCGGCCATCGCCATAGACGACATGGCTGCCGAAACTGCTGTGACAAGAAGTAAGCGCTTCCACATATGAGCGTCCTCGTAGGGGTGTTTATTGTTGGTTAAAAGATGTTCTGCGAAATGACTATAGCCAATGAAATATGTAACGAATTGCGTTACATCACACTTCAGGAAAGTGAATAAAATGTTAATCACAAGTTTGTAATCGCTTTCATTTCACCATTAAAAATGCGGCTGAGTTTATGGATTTTCCTGTCATGGAAACGGTCTGAAAAGTGGGGCTTGCGGGGAGAGAAAGCGAAAAGAGGCGGAGACATTCAGCGTGAGTTGGCTATAATACCTGCCACTTGTTTACCATCCATTTTAAAGGACACCGACATGAGCTTACTCAACGTCCCAGCGGGTAAAGAACTGCCAGAAGACATCTACGTTGTTATTGAAATCCCGGCCAACGCAGATCCAATCAAATACGAAATCGACAAAGACACCGGTGCGCTGTTCGTTGACCGTTTCATGTCTACCGCCATGTTCTATCCGTGCAACTACGGCTACATCAACCACACCCTGTCTCTGGACGGTGACCCGGTTGACGTGCTGGTTCCAACGCCATACCCACTGCAGCCAGGCTCCGTCATTCGCTGCCGTCCTGTTGGCGTGCTGAAGATGACTGACGAAGCGGGTGAAGATGCGAAGCTGGTTGCGGTACCGCACACCAAGCTGAGCAAAGAGTACGATCACATTAAAGATGTGAATGACCTGCCAGAGCTGCTGAAAGCGCAGATCGCCCACTTCTTCGAGCACTACAAAGACCTCGAAAAAGGTAAATGGGTTAAGGTTGACGGCTGGGACAACGCAGAAGCGGCGAAAGCAGAAATCATCGCCTCCTTCGAACGCGCTGCTAAGAAGTAATTCTTACTGCCAGACACAAACAACAACGCCACCTCACGGTGGCGTTGTCGTTTTTCAGTACTGGTCTCTGTCTAACCAGTTACCGCTTACAATCCGCGTTAACCCGTCGACCGGACGCTGGTAGACATACATCCACGCGCTTCCGTACGGTGTCTGGATCAACTGGCGAGCGTATTCACCGCCCCTGGTGCGCAAGGCATCAAGTTCGGCAAGTGTAGCATTATCAATACGATAAACTTCACCCTGTACTGTTCCTTCGCCGGGAACCGCGCCTGGATAGTGGCCCAGGCTGTACAACTGGTAGTTCTCGATATTGTAATTCCCCAGTAGCTGGGCATTGGTCATCCAGTGACTGTTGCCTTGCCTGGTTCGTAAACTGCCGTAGACAAATATTCGCATTGCTAAAACTCAAACTGATAGAGCAGATCAAGTGCCTGGTCTACGCCGGACACTGCTTCCAGATATAGCTTAGGCATCAGGCGATAGCGTAACGTGAGTGTTGCCAGTGAGTCAAAGATCCCCACACCATATTTTACCTGCAGACCCGGCAGTACATAGCCGCTGACCACCACCTGCGAGGAGTCACCCACGCCCTGGGTGTCCAGCGCCAGATTGCTTACGCCGAACGTCTCGCCGATTTTACCCACAACCTGCCCACTTTGTGCAACCCCCAGTCCGACCAACATTGAGGTCATCGCCGCACTGTCGCTTTGTCCGCTGTCCAGACCTTGTCCGCGCAGCAGATAAGAGAGGGCTTCCTGCTGCGACATCGCCGGGTCGGAGAAGATCTCCGCCTTCGGTTCGTCGGCAGAGCCGGTGACGCGTACGCCAGCAATCACGTCGTTTTCCGTCGCTTCCGGGTTACGAATCGCTTCGATGTTCAACAGCGGTTGATCCGGTGGGCCGGAGAACAGCAGCTCGCCTTTACGGACAATCAGATCCTGACCATAGGCATGGAAACGCCCTTCAGGAATATTGATCTGCCCATTGAGGCCAAGCCCTTGTTTATCCTGCGCCACTTTCAGGTCGCCCGTGAGCTTCGCCTTCAGCCCAAACGCATCCAACCGCACGTTATTTCCCACGTGCACGATAAGGTTACTATTAATCGGTATGCCAGCGCTCTTCTCTTCGGCAGGTTTCAGATTTTCATTGAGCATAACTTCATCACTGGAGACGCCGACCGCGCTTTCCGGCACCTCGTGAACCACGATACGCGCCCACGGCACGTCCACGCGGCCATCCAGGGTGAAGAGGCTTGGCGTCGCCTCAAAGACCACGTCCGGCGAGACGTCCAGGCGCACCATTGGCGGTACGGTGATGCGCACCTTACTGCCTTTCGCGGCAATACGGGCGCGCCAGTTGTCGAGCTGGCTCCAGTCCGCGTCGCCGCTCAGGTTGATTTGCCCCTGCTGAGTTAATACCGAGCCGCTCAGCGTCGAGCTCATGCCGTTGAAGTTCATCGCAATCTGGCTGGGCTGCATATCGAACGGCATAAAGTTACCGTCGATATCCACACCGCTGAGCCGCAGCTGGCCGAACAGCTGAGGGCTTTGCGCGTTGCCCGCCAGGCGCAGGTTGGCATTTACCATGCCCTCGGCTTTTTCCCCGCGGGCGAAGATCGGGTTGACCATCGCCAGGTTGAAGTTACGAATATTGACGTTGCCGCCCAGATTGCGCCGCCCCTGCGGATCGGTAATCTGTATCTGCCCGTCCATCTGGCCGTTGTTGGTCAGACGGATAAGCCACCCCAGCTCCGCACGGTTGTTATGCAGGTCTGCACTCACGTTCAGAGTGTCGAAGGCCACCGGCAGCGGCGCGTCGTTGACTTCCTGCGTCACCTTCACGTTGCGCCCGGAAAGCGTGACGCTGCCCTGCGGCAGCCCCTCTTTGGTGGTGTCCCAGGCGACATCGGCTTTCCCGCTGAAGACGCCGCTGGCCTGCGTGGTTTCCGGCATAAACGGTTTCAGCATCGCCAGATCGAAGCGGTTCAGGTTGATCTGCGCGCGCCCTTCCGCCCCCGCATCAATGGTCTGCGGCACGCACAGCTCCGCGTTCGGGTTGGTCCAGCAGTGAGGCCCGATGCTGATCTTCTGCTCGGCGTTGCGGTAGTCCAGCGCAATGGAGCGCGACAGCGCCAGCGGCCCCACCGGGGTGTTGAAGCGGGTGTTGTCCAGCGTTCCTTTCCAGCGCGTTTCCTTCCGGTCGAAGCTGCCGGTCAGGTGAAGCTGGCCGGAGACGGGCTCGCCCTGCACGCGCAGCTGGAGGTCGTGCTGCTTCTCGTTCCCTTTGGCGTCCAGAGTCACCAGGCTGATGTTCACGTCCGGCTGGGAAATGCGCTCCACGCGCAGGTTCAGGTTGCCGCCGATCTGATCGGTGGATTTCACATCCCCTTCCACGCGGACGCGGGCAACGCTCAGCTCCTGCCAGCGCAGATTGTTGGCGGTGATATCTGCCAGCAGCTGCGGCGCGTCCACGGTGCCGCGCACTTTCACAAGTCCTTTCGCCGTACCGCCCAGACCCGGCAGGGCGTTATCCAGATTCGGCGCGTCGATGGTGGCGTCAAGATTGAGATCTTTTACCCCCAGCTCGCCTTTGATATCCGCCGTGTTGCGGCCCAGCGCCACGTGCAGTCCCGGGATAATCCACTGCAGGTAGCTGTTGCCCTTCACCGAGCCTTCTACGTTCACCTTGTTCTGCTTAACGTTCCCGGTGAGCTTGATTTCCGGCACGTCCATCTGCCACGTGCCGCCGTAGAGGCTGCCGCGGGTTTTGATCAGCCCGTCCAGCTTCGACGGCCAGTCCGGCACCTCTTTGGCGGTGTTAATTCCCGTCAGCTTCAGCTCGCCGCGCCAGCTGATCGCCTGCTGCCAGTCGAGCAGCGCGGTCAGTTCCGTTTTGCCTTCCAGCGCCGCGACTGTCAGCTTGTCGAGGTTAACCTGCTGTTCGTTGCCTTTTGCATCCAGCGTGATGGTCGCGGGCGGCACGCCCTGCCCCTTCACCGCAGTGCGGAACGAGAGCGTGTAGTCGGTCATCTTGCCGCTCAGCTTCAGCTTCAGATCGTCGGCCTGATACTGTTTTTCGCCGGTAAACGGCCAGTAAAGCTGCTTGCTGACAACCTCCAGATTGAGCGGCAGCCCGGCTTCCGCCAGCTGGGTTTGCGCGCGCAGGGCCATGTCTACCGGGCCGGAGAGATTCACCCCGATATCCAGCTTCTCGCGCAGCGCCCCGCCCACTTTAACCTTCACTTTTTCGCCCTTCAGCGGGTCGATATTCAGGGCGCTATTGAGGGTGATATCCACCGGCCAGCTGTCGCGCAGCAGGGCGTTGCCTGACGCGTTCACCGAGCCCTGGTTGGTGTCGATATCCAGCGCGTCGAGCTTCATGTTGCCGTCAATGCTGCTGACTTTCAGCAGCATGTTAAAGACCGTCAGATCGGTGTCGCCGGTCAGGCGCAGCTGTTCGCCTTTGAACTCCTCAATGTTGAGGTTCAGCGGCAGATGTACGTCGGTCATTTCAGGCAGGACAGGCTTCGAGAAGAGTTCTTTCAGCGTTTCGCCCAGCGGCTTCTCTTCCGGCTGCGGGTTCTGGATCTTCGGTTCGACGATCTCTTCCTGCGCCACGTCCGCCACTTTCGGCAGCGCAATCAGCAACCCTTGCAGCGAGGTTGGCGTCAGGGTGAGGTTTTTCTCCTGCCAGCGCAGACCGGAGGTGAAATCCATCACCGAAACGGTGGTGTCGTCGATTTTGATATTGACGTTATCGAGCGCCACCCGATAGAGCGCAATCGGGTACGGCGTGGAGAGATTCAGCGGGCCGCTGTCCTCTTCCTCAACCGGCGCAGACTTCGGCATTTTCTTTGAGTCTACCGCCACGTTGACGTCTTTTAGCGACAGATCGTTTACGCAGAGCTTGCTGTCCCGCAGGCAGCCCAGCTTCACCGCGAGATGAAATTCCCCGGCGTTGACCGCCACGCCCGGCTGCTCGTAGCGGATGTTCTTCAGACGCAGGTCGCGCCAGCCGCCCGTTACCTGACCAATTTCCAGCCCCGGCACCCAACGGTTCGCGGCGTTAAACAGCAGATGCAGCCCGGTCGTCGTTCCCACCAGAAACGCCACCGTACCGAGCAGCAGCACGATAAAAATCAGCACCCCGAGGCTTATTTTCTTCCATAAACTCATAATTCAGGCCCCAGACCGATGTAAAACTGTAATCCGTGTTCATCTTTGTCGCCCACCGGCACGGCGAAATCGAGCTTGATGGGCCCGACGGGTGATTGCCAGCGTACGCCCACGCCTGCACCAGTTTTAAAGTCGCTGCGGCGGATATCGTTCACCGCTTCACCACCGTCAACAAACATGGCACCCCACCACTTGCCGCTGACGTTGTACTGATACTCCAGCGATCCGGTCGCCAGTTTGGATGCCCCGGTCAGCTGGCCTTTTTCGTTTTCAGGTGAGATCGATTTGTACTTATACCCGCGAATGCTGCGGTCGCCCCCGGCGAAGAAGCGCAGATCCGGCGGAACTCGCTCGAAATCACCCGTCTCAATCCAGCCGAGATTGCCGCGCATCACAAAGCGGTGTTTGTCATACAGCGTGCGGATCCAGACGTTTTGCGCCTGCACCACCGTGAAGTCGACGTCAGAGCCCCACATCGTATTGGAGTAGTCGATAGAGTAACGCTGTGAATCACCCCAGGTTGGCATCAGGCCGCCGCGCGAGCGGGTACGGCTGATCATCACGCCCGGATAAAGCAGCATAGTGGTGTTGGTGACGTTTGCCTGGGTAAAGTGATCAAGGCTCCAGCGCAGGTTAATGGCGCGCTGCCAGCCGCTGGAGAGATCCCAGAAGCGTGAAACCGCAAGCGTTGTCGAGTCCTGCTCGGTATCGTTCAAATCGGTACGCTTAAAGCCGCCCTGCACCAGGTAATATTGCTCAAGCGGGTTTTTCAGCAGCGGAATTTTATAGCTGAAATCAAGCTGCTGTTCCGGTGCGGAAATGCTGGCGCTGGTGGTCAGACTGTGGCCGTAGGAGTTCATCCACGGCTTTTTCCAGGAGGTCTTCACGCGCGGACCGACGTCTGTCGAGTAGCCAACACCGGTCTCAATGGTGTTCTCGGTGCGCGGCGAGACAACGCCATGCAGCGGCAACACCTTGGTTTTGCGAGACTTATCAAATTCCGGTGCGACAACCACGGAGTTAAACCAGCCGGTAGCGGAGAGGCGACGGTTCAGCTCCGCCAGATCACTCGACTGGTAGTAATCGCCTTTTTTAAACGGCACGAGGTTTTGCAGATACTCTTCACGAATTTGCGAACCTTCAAACGTTACATCGCCAAAGCGGTAGCGTTCGCCGCTGTCGTAGTCAATATCCCAGAAGGCCTGACGTCGCTCCAGCGCAATGCCCAGCTGGCTTTTATTGAACTGGCTGTCGAAGTAGCCCCTACGCAGAGAGACGCTCGTCAGCTCTTTTTTGAAGTGGTCGTAGTCACCGTGGTTGAGCACGGTGCCGATTTTCGGCCGCGTGCTGAGCAGGTCCAGGTAGTCGCGGTCGGTACGCGCGCCGCCGCGCAGGATGACGTTCGTGCCGCCAATCAGCACCGGCTCGCCCGGCGAGACGCGGGCAATAAGCACCTGACGCCCCTTCTTTGGCGGCGGGCGAAGATCGAAATCAATGGTGGGTTCGTAATACCCCAGCGCTTTTAGCCCTTCACGGATCGCGTCATCCACGCGCGCGCGAAAACGCCGGTCCGGCGTCACCTCATCGCTCTGGATGGTCGACAGCTGCGCACGCACGTTTTTTTCCAGCGTCCCGGATAACCCCTCAACCTGCAAACGGACATTCGCCGCGCTGGCAACCCCGCTTGTCAGCAATACACTGACTAAACATAACTGGCGGATTTTTGTCACGTTTTCTCCTGAATATCCCTTTTCCACCCTGGAAGCAAATGAAGCGCCGCCGTGCGGCAAAATACGGCCCGGAAGCCAAAAACCCAAATCGTGGGTTGAAAACGGGTGTAACACCCAAATATTTCTTATGATTAAATCTAGTCTCATTCAGCGCATTTATTGTGTTCAATTAAACGCTTCGTGACAACCTTAACCGAAACATCGCACCCCGGGAGGCCCCATCGTGAGTTTATTCGACAAGAAGCATCTGGTTTCACAAGCTGATGCATTACCGGGACGCAACACCCCTATGCCTGTGGCGACCTTACACGCCGTCAATAACCATTCAATGACCAACGTTCCTGATGGAATGGAAATCGCCCTGTTCGCCATGGGCTGCTTCTGGGGCGTTGAGCGCCTCTTCTGGCAGCTGCCCGGCGTCTACAGCACCGCGGCCGGCTACACGGGCGGCTATACGCCGAATCCAACCTACCGCGAAGTCTGCTCCGGCGAAACCGGCCATGCGGAAGCGGTACGCGTGGTATATGACCCGACGGTCATCAGCTACGAACAGCTCCTGCAGGTCTTCTGGGAAAACCACGACCCGGCGCAGGGCATGCGTCAGGGCAACGACCACGGCACACAGTATCGCTCGGCCATTTATCCGCTCACGCCTGAGCAGGACGCCGCCGCGCGCGCCAGCCTTGAGCGTTTCCAGCAGGCCATGCGTGAAGCAGGCGATACGCGCGAGGTGACCACGGAAATCGCGACGGCGAAACCGTTCTACTACGCCGAGGACGATCACCAGCAGTATCTGCATAAAAACCCGTACGGCTACTGCGGCATCGGAGGCATCGGCGTTTGCCTGCCGCCACAGCTTGCCTGATTATTAACCGTTAAATCGTCACCCGTACCGGACAGCGCACGCTGTCCGGTCTGTTTTATGCCAAAAATGTGACCTCTGGCAGATTTACATCTCTTTACGCTATACTACCGCTGAAATAATCGGCTCAACGCTACGAGCTGACGTTCTACGTGTTTTCACACAAATGGTATCAACTCCCCTTCTGAGGATCTGGCGAGAAGCCGGATAAACTATGTTAAACAGTATTTTAGTAATACTTTGTCTTATTGCCGTCAGTGCATTTTTCTCGATATCTGAGATCTCGCTGGCCGCGTCCCGTAAAATCAAACTTAAGCTGCTTGCCGACGAGGGCAACATCAATGCCACCCGCATCCTGAAAATGCAGGAAAACCCCGGCATGTTCTTCACCGTGGTGCAGATTGGCCTTAACGCGGTCGCCATTCTCGGCGGTATCGTGGGCGATGCGGCCTTTTCTCCAGCGTTTTATAGCCTCTTTGTCAAATACATGTCCGCTGAGCTTGCCGAACAGCTGAGCTTTATTCTCTCCTTCTCGCTGGTAACCGGCCTGTTCATCCTCTTTGCAGACCTGACCCCGAAACGCATCGGTATGATTGCGCCAGAAGCTGTAGCTTTGCGTATCATCAACCCGATGCGCTTCTGTCTGTACGTGTTTCGTCCGCTGGTGTGGTTCTTCAACGGCCTGGCGAACGTGATTTTCCGCATCTTTAAGCTGCCAATGGTGCGTAAAGACGACATCACCTCTGACGACATTTATGCGGTGGTGGAAGCCGGCGCGCTGGCCGGGGTGCTGCGTAAGCAGGAACACGAGTTGATTGAGAACGTATTTGAACTGGAATCCCGTACTGTGCCCTCTTCCATGACGGGCCGTGAAAACATTATCTGGTTCGATTTACATGAAGATGAGCAGAGCCTGAAGAACAAAGTGGCGCAGCATCCTCACTCCAAGTTCCTGGTCTGTAATGAAGATATCGACCACATCATCGGTTACGTCGACTCCAAAGACCTGCTGAACCGCGTGCTGGCAAACCAGAGCCTGGCGCTCAACAGCGGCGTGCAGATCCGCAATACCCTGATTGTGCCGGACACCCTGACGCTCTCCGAAGCGCTGGAAAGTTTCAAAACCGCCGGGGAAGACTTCGCGGTCATCATGAACGAATACGCGCTGGTGGTGGGTATCATCACGCTGAACGACGTGATGACCACGCTGATGGGAGACCTGGTTGGCCAGGGACTGGAAGAGCAGATTGTTCAGCGTGACGATAATTCATGGCTGATCGACGGCGGTACGCCGATTGAAGACGTCATGCGCGTGCTGGATATCGACGAGTTCCCGCAGTCCGGTAACTACGAAACCATCGGCGGCTTTATGATGTTTATGCTGCGTAAAATCCCGAAACGCACCGACTCGGTGAAGTTCTCCGGCTACAAGTTTGAGGTGGTGGATATTGATAACTATCGCATCGACCAGCTGCTGGTGACGCGTATTGACAACAAGCCGACCGTACTGGTGCCGAAGCTGCCGGACGCGGAAGAGAAGGTGTCGGCGTAACGTTCCTGCCCCCACAAACATCAACGGCTCCCATCGGGAGCCGTCTTTTTAACTACCTACTGCATAGCACGTTGGTTAAGCCATCTCAGTTTGCAGACGCATAACCTGACGGTTGACTTCGGACATCACAGACAGGTGCTGTTTGTCCTTCACTTTTGGGACAAGGATCTTGCCCTTATCAAACTCAAAAGCGCCAACATCCTTGATGTACAACCGTCCACGGAACAGGATCTTCACGTACTTCGCCACCTGAAGCGGGTTGTAGCGTTGGAAAATTTTCATTCTTGTATCTCCTGCGAATCATACGCTCTTGCGGTGCCACAATCGGCCCGACTGTCCTGAGCGCAAATTTTGATGCCCAATGACTATAGACCAGAACTACGGTGTTACCCAGTGTGCATAAGTTTATTTACCGTTTGATTACAATTATTCAGAATAATCTTTGCAAAGCGTGATAGAGAGCAGTATAAGCCGTCGTTTTTTCATGGATATGTGCGTTCACCCGCAAACTGGCACTCGGATTGCGAGAAAACCACATTGATCGCACTTATGATTAAAACGTATGACCAAGTGGTCGGATCACCTGCAAACAATAAGGAAACGCCATGACCCTACGTAACATCCTTGCGGCAGCCTGCCTGCTGCTGCCCCTGTGGGCTTCCGCTCACAGCATTGAAAAAGGACAACGTGTACCGCCAGTCGGCATTGCTGACCGGGGAGAATTGATTCTCGACAATGATAAGTTTAGCTATAAAGCCTGGAATAGCGCGCAGCTCGCGGGCAAAGTGAGAGTTGTACAACATATTGCCGGTCGTACATCCGCAAAAGAGAAGAATGCCAGCCTGGTGGAGGCGATCAAGGCCGCAAAATTCCCTCATGACCGCTACCAGACCACCACGATTGTGAACACCGATGATGCCATTCCTGGCTCCGGGATGTTTGTGCGCTCAAGCCTTGAGAGCAATAAAAAGCTCTACCCGTGGTCGCAGTTTATCGTCGACAGCAACGGCGTGACGCGTAAGGCCTGGCAGCTTGAGGAAGAGAGCTCCGCGATTGTCGTGCTGGATAAGGACGGCCGCGTGCAGTGGGTGAAAGACGGGGCGCTGACCCAGGAAGAGGTGCAGCAGGTTGTCGCCCTGCTGCACAAACTGCTGGCTCAGTAAAGAGAGACGCGGAAGCCGGGGTTGAGGAAGGATTCGCGCGGGGTGTAGTCCAGCGGCTTGCCCTGCCAGTCATGGACATGCGCCCCGGCGGCCGCGGCAACGGCATGGCCTGCCGCGGTATCCCAGACGTTGGTTGGCCCAAAGCGCGGATACAGCTGCGCCTGACCTTCCGCCACCAGGCAGAATTTCAGCGACGAGCCAATCGAGGTGGTCTGGTGTTCACCCAGCTGTTGCAGGTATTCCTCCAGCTCGCTGTCGCTGTGCGAGCGGCTAATCACCACCAGCGGTGGACGGGCATCGCGCACCTGGATCTGCTTGCGTACGCCGCACTCCTCCTTCCAGGCCTTCCCTTCTGCAGCGCTGTACATCACCTTCATTACCGGCGCGTAGACCACGCCGAGCACCGCTTTACCCTTCTCAATCAGGGCAATATTGACGGTGAACTCACCGTTGCGCTTGATGAACTCTTTTGTCCCGTCCAGCGGATCGACCAGCCAGTAGCGCTGCCAGTGCTGGCGCTCGTCCCAGCTTTGCGGAGCTTCTTCAGACAGAACGGGGATATCCGGCGTTAAGGCCTGCAGACCTTGCAGGATCACCTTATGCGCCGCGATATCGGCCGCCGTGACCGGGGAGTCGTCCGCCTTGCTGACGACCTCCATAGGTTTTACACCGTCATACACCTGCATGATGGCATCTCCCGCATCCCGTGCGAGCTGACAAATCTTATCTAGCATTTTCCACCTCTTTGTTAACGCAGTGAGGTTAACTCTTTGTTTTAGTTATATCGTAATGTGAACAATTCCGCTATCTGTGAAGCAATTCCGGTTTCAGGTCGCTTTTTTCTGTCAGGATTCACATTTCTGTAAGCAACAAACGATAGATACATACTCTTTTGTGGAACGGATCGAAAAAAGGACTCCTCTGATGATTAAGTTTAGTGCAACGCTTCTGGCGACGCTGATTGCAGCGAGCGTGCAGGCGGCGACGGTAGATCTGCGTATTCTGGAAACGACCGATCTGCACAGCAATATGATGGACTTCGATTACTACAAAGATACCCCTACGGAAAAATTCGGACTGGTACGTACAGCAAGTTTGATCAACGCCGCGCGGGGTGAAGTCAAAAATAGCGTGCTGGTGGACAACGGCGATCTCATTCAGGGCAGCCCGCTTGGCGACTACATGGCGGCGAAAGGTCTGAAGAAAGGCGAGATCCATCCCGTTTATAAAGCGATGAACACGCTGGACTATGCCGTTGGCAACCTGGGCAACCATGAATTCAACTACGGCCTGAAATACCTGCACGATGCGCTGGCCGGCGCGAAGTTCCCGTACGTTAACGCCAATATCATCGACGTTAAGACGCAAAAGCCGCTCTTTACCCCATACCTGATTAAAGAGAGTGAAGTTGTCGATCGGGACGGTAAAAAGCAGACGCTGAAAATCGGCTATATCGGCTTCGTACCGCCGCAAATTATGACCTGGGATAAAGCCAACCTCGACGGCAAAGTGACCGTTAATGACATTACCGAAACCGCGCGCAAGTACGTGCCGGAAATACGTGCGAAAGGCGCGGATGTCGTTGTCGTGGTGGCTCACTCAGGCCTGTCAGCCGACCCGTACCAGGCCATGGCGGAGAACTCCGTTTATTATCTGAGCGAAGTCCCGGGCGTTGACGCGATCCTGTTCGGCCACGCTCACGCCGTTTTCCCGGGCAAAGATTTTGCCAGCATTCAAGGGGCGGATATCGAGAAAGGGACGCTCAACGGCGTGCCGTCGGTGATGCCGGGCATGTGGGGCGACCACCTTGGCGTGGTGGATCTGGTGCTAAATAACGACAGCGGCAGCTGGAAGGTGACGCAGTCAAAAGCCGAAGCGCGCCCGATTTACGACGCGGCGGCTAAAAAATCCCTGGCTGGTGAAGATAAAAAGCTGGTTGACGTGCTGAAGCACGACCACGACGCCACCCGCGAATTCGTCAGCAAGCCGATCGGCAAATCCGCCGACAACATGTACAGCTTCCTGGCGCTGGTGCAGGACGATCCGACCGTTCAGGTGGTCAACATGGCCCAGAAAGCCTATGCCGAACACTTTGTTCAGGGCGATCCGGATCTGGCAAAACTGCCGGTGCTGTCTGCCGCTGCGCCATTCAAAGTGGGCGGACGCAAGAACGACCCGGCAAGCTATGTTGAGGTCGAAAAAGGCCAGCTGACCTTCCGTAACGCCGCCGATCTCTATCTCTACCCGAATACCCTGGTAGTGGTTAAAGCCACGGGGAAAGAGGTGAAGGAGTGGCTGGAGTGTTCTGCCGGACAGTTTAACCAGATTGACCCGCACAACAGCAAGCCGCAGTCGCTGATTAACTGGGACGGCTTCCGCACCTACAACTTCGACGTGATCGACGGCGTAAATTACCAGATTGACGTCACCCAGCCAGCGAAATATGACGGCGAGTGCCAGGCGATTAACCCGCAGGCCGAACGCATCAAAAACCTGACGTTCAACGGCAAGGCGATTGACCCGAATGCAACCTTCCTGGTGGTGACCAATAACTACCGCGCCTACGGCGGCAAGTTTGCCGGTACGGGCGATAGCCACATCGCTTTTGCCTCGCCGGACGAAAACCGCTCGGTGCTGGCGGCGTGGATCGGCGCGGAGTCGAAGAAGGCGGGCGAAATTCACCCGGCGGTGGATAACAACTGGCGTCTTGCGCCAATCCACAGCGATGCGAAACTGGATATCCGCTTTGAAACGTCACCGTCCGATAAAGCAGCCGCGTTTATTAAGGATAAGGCGCAGTATCCGACGAAGAAGGTTGCGACGGATGATATCGGGTTCGCGATTTATCAGGTGGATTTGAGCAGGTAGCGGTGATTGTGCCGGGTAAGGCGAAACCGCCACCCGGCTTTTACGCCGCACGCTCATCCCGATTCGCCATCACCTTCGGCGTATTGACTTCAATCCAGTCCGCCAGCGCGGCGACTTTCTCGCTCACCTCGATGCCCATCGGTGTCAGGCTATACTCGACGTGCGGCGGCACGACCGGATACGACACGCGATCGACAAACCCGTCCTGCTCCAGCGCCTGAAGCGACTGGGACAGCATCTTTTCGCTCACCCCGCCCATTTTATGGCGCAGCTCGCTAAAACGGTGCGTTCCTCCGCGCAGAGCCAGCAGGATCAGCACGCCCCATCGGCTGGTAACGTGTTTAAGCACCTCCCGTGAAGGGCACTGTTCCGCGAAGAGATTGCCATCGCGCATTTGCTCGCTGAGCGTTGGGATCGTTTTTTTCATACTTACCTTTTTGTACGTACTTACTAAAAGTTAGCTATGGTGATAGTGTGCCACAACACCAGACAAACACGAAGGAGATTTATCATGATCGCGATTACCGGCGCTACCGGCCAGCTTGGCCAGCACGTTATTGAAGAACTGCTGAAAACCGTTCCAGCAAACCAGATTGTTGCCATTGTTCGTAACCCGGCGAAAGCTGAAGCGTTAAGCAACCAGGGTATTGTGGTTCGTCAGGCGGATTACACCGATAAGGCCGCCTTTACTGCCGCGCTGAGCGGCGTGGAAAAGCTGCTGCTCATCTCCTCCAGCGAAGTGGGCCAGCGCGCGACCCAGCACCAGAACGTGATCAACGCCGCCAAAGCGGCAGGCGTGAAATTTATCGCCTACACCAGCCTGCTGCACGCGGATAAATCACCGCTGGGTCTGCACGTTGAACATGTCGAAACCGAGAAAGCGCTGGCAGAATCTGGCGTGCCATACGCCCTGCTGCGCAACGGCTGGTACACCGAAAACTACCTGGCGAGCGCGCCGCCTGCGCTGGAACACGGCGTATTCATTGGTGCCGCAGGCGAAGGCAAAATTGCCTCTGCCACCCGCGCAGACTATGCCGCGGCGGCAGCCAAAGTGATCGCTGAAGAGGGTCATGCGGGCAAGGTATACGAACTGGCAGGCGACCACGGCTGGACATTGAGCGAGCTGGCGGCGGAACTGAGCAAGCAGAGCGGTAAACCTGTGGCGTATCAAAACCTGAGCGAAGCGGACTTTGCAGCCGCATTGAAGAGCGTGGGTTTACCCGCCGGGCTGGCGGATATGCTGGCGGACTCCGACGTGGGCGCGTCCAAAGGCGGCCTGTTTGACGACAGCCGTACCCTGAGCAAGCTGATTGGCCGCCCGACTACACCGCTGGCGGAGAGCGTCAAAGCCATTCTGTAATTGTTACGGATTGGTTATTTTTTGTGGCATCCCCTCGGGTCATCTCTGATAATGTAGTGATGACCCATGAGGAGGCTCATCGTGCAAGGCGTACCGGAACAGTTTACTGACGAGAGAGACAGCGCGCGCTTTCGCCATCTGGCGCAGCTGCCGGGCCTTGAACTCTATCACGCGCATATCTCTGACTACGCCTTTGAGCCCCACACCCATGAAGCCTTCGGCATCGGCACCATCGAAACCGGCGCCGAACGCTTTCGCTATCGCGGCACCCAGCATCTCGCACCTGAAAAATCCGTTGTTACCATGAACCCGGACGAGATCCATACCGGGGAGTCCGCGACCGAAGACGGCTGGCGCTACCGGATGGTCTACATCGAACCCGACCTTCTGGAAGAGGTAACCGGCCTGCGCCACTGGTGGTTCAGCGACGTAACCCGTTACGACCCGCAGCGCTCTCAGCAGATCGGCAGGCTAATTTACGGCCTGTGGCATACGGACGATCCGCTGGCGCAAAAAGGCTTATTGCTGGATCTGATCGAGACCTTTCAGCCGCTAGCCCATCACGCGCCGGTGGTTCAGGAAGGCGCACACCGTTTCGAGCGCGTGCGCGAGTATTTGCACGACAACTATATGCACGCCCTGACTCTGGACGAACTGGCGAACGTTGTCTCGCTCAGCCCGTACCATTTCCAGCGACAGTTCAAAGCCCATTTTCACGTTACGCCGCACCAGATGTTGATGGCCATCCGCCTGTGGCGCGCCAAGGCGTTTCTCACCCACGGTATGCCCGCCGCCGAAGTCGCCGCCGCAACGGGGCTGACCGACCAGTCGCATTTAACCCGCGCGTTTACCCGCCGCTACGGCATTACGCCCGTGCGCTACCAGAAACAGGTCGCCCGGCGCTAATGCGCAATCTCATACAATACGCGCGCGTTTCCCCCTTCTAGACTGAGTGCAGAGTAAATCAATGTGGATGGAAAAATGATTAGCGGCGTGTTGTATGCCCTGCTTGCAGGTCTGATGTGGGGGCTGATCTTTGTCGGCCCTCTGATCGTGCCGGAATACCCGGCGATATTGCAGTCTACCGGACGTTATCTGGCGCTCGGGCTGATTGCCCTTCCTCTGGCATGGCTGGGGCGTACGCGCTTGCGACAGCTCAGCCGTCAGGACTGGGGCACCGCGCTGGCGCTGACCATGATGGGCAATCTCATCTATTACGTCTGCCTGGCAAGCGCCATTCAGCGAACCGGTGCCCCGGTGTCGACCATGATTATCGGCACGCTGCCGGTGGTCATCCCCATCTTCGCGAATCTGCTTTATAGCCATCGGGACGGCAAGCTGGCGTGGTCGAAAATGATACCCGCCCTGGCCTGCACCGCCGTGGGGCTGGTGTGCGTCAATATCGCCGAGCTGCGCCACGGCCTGGCAGATTTCAGCTTATGGCGTTACGGTTCGGGGATCGTTTTAGCGTTCATCTCGGTCGCGTGCTGGGCCTGGTACGCCCTGCGCAATGCGCGCTGGCTGCGGGAGAACCCGGATAAACACCCGATGATGTGGGCAACGGCGCAGGCGCTGGTCACGCTCCCCGTCTCGTTAGTGGGGTATGCCGGCGCATGCCTCTGGCTGGGTCATCAGCAGCCGGAATTTGCCCAGCCCTTCGGGCCAAGACCCTGGGTCTTTATTGGCTTAATGGTTGCGATTGCGGTGCTGTGCTCCTGGGTGGGCGCGCTGTGCTGGAACATTGCCAGCCAGAAGCTGCCGACGGTGATCTTAGGGCCGCTGATTGTGTTCGAAACCCTGGCCGGACTGCTGTACACCTTCCTGATGCGCCAGAGCGTGCCGCCGCTGTTAACGGCCTGCGGGATCGCGCTGCTGGTGGTGGGGGTGGTGATGGCGGTAAGAGCGAAGCCGGAAAAACCGAGGGTCGTTCCGGCTTCGGAGATGTGATTTTGCCGGGTGGCGGCTACGCCTTACCCGGCATGATGTTAAAACGTTTCCCAGTTCGCTTCAGGCGCCGTCGCTGCTGGCTGCGCTTTTGGCATATAGGTTTTCACCGGTGCCGCTTTGACCGCCTGATTACGCGTTATTTTGAACACTGCTACCGCTTCGTTCAGGCGTGCGGCCTGATCTTCCAGCGCCGCCGCTGCCGCCGCAGACTCCTCCACCAGCGAGGCGTTCTGCTGGGTCACGCGGTCCATCTCGGCTACCGCCTGGCCCACCTGGTCGATACCGCGGCTCTGCTCGTCAGAGGCAGAGGCAATTTCGCCCATGATGTCGGTCACGCGGGTAACCGCGTTAACGATTTCCGCCATCGTCGCGCCCGCTTCGTTCACCAGCTGGGAACCCGCGTTGACGCGTTCGCCGGAATCATCGATCAGCGCCTTAATCTCTTTCGCCGCCTGGGCGCTGCGCTGGGCAAGCGTGCGTACTTCTCCTGCAACCACCGCAAAGCCACGGCCCTGCTCGCCCGCACGCGCCGCTTCCACCGCCGCGTTCAGCGCCAGAATGTTGGTCTGGAAGGCAATGCCGTCGATAACGTTAGTAATTTGCGCGATTTTGCTGGAGCTGGTGGCGATCTCGTCCATGGTGCGCACCACCCCTTCCACCACGTTACCGCCCTTCTTCGCGGTTGAGGAGGCATCCAGCGCCAGACGAGACGCCTGACGCGCGTTATCCGCGTTCTGCTTCACGGTGGCGGTCAGCTGTTCCATGCTGGCTGCCGTCTCTTCCAGAGACGCGGCCTGCTGCTCGGTACGGGAAGAGAGGTCGTTGCTGCCCGCCGAGATTTCACCCGCACCGGTATAGATGGTGTCTGCGCCTTCACGCACCACGCCCACAGTGTTCGCCAGCGAGGTTTGCATCTCCTGCACGTTGCGCGCCAGGATAGCCATTTCGTTTTTGCCTTCAGCCTGAATCGGCTGGGTTAAATCCCCTGCCGCGATGGCGCGGATATGGTTGATCACCTCTTCCAGCGGCAGCAGCAGCACCCGGCGCATGGCGATCCAGCTGGAGATAATCACCGCAATGACGAGGATCATGACGGCAGAAAGGATCCACAGGATGCGCTTGTAGTCGCTTTCGTTATCCTGAATGCCTTTACTGGTGAGCGCAGCCTGCGCCTCGCGCCACTCGCGATAGACCTTTTGCATTGCCGTCTGCTTCTGTTCGGCATTCTGCTTGAACATATCTTCCAGGTTGCCCTGGCCCAGCAGAACGTTCATTTGCGTCAACGTGGCGGAGTAGATGCGGTACTGCTCTTCCAGCCGATCGGCCAGGTTCTCATCCAGACCCGGGGTATTCGGCAGGGCGTAGTATTTGTCGTAATGTACCTGCGCATTGGCCAGCAGATTTTTCGCGGTGTTAACCAGCTCGTTCAGCTGTCCGCCGTTAATCTGAGAGGCCATGCTGCTTTGCAGACGCAGCATCCCGCGGTTTAGCGTGACGCGCGCCTGGTTCAGGCTGATCCAGGCGTCGGTAAATTCCGCCACGTTCTGGCTGGAAAGCTGCGACACGGTGAAGTTGTCTTTATCGTTATTCAGCGCGTTGATAAAGATACCCGCGGAAATCACTTGCATGATGCCGAGCACAAGCAGCACCGAAATAAGAAGAGTAATGACTTTTATACGTTTAAACATGCGTTGCCTTTGTTATATGCAGGTTTGTCTGACGTGTATCTATCGGCACGCGCGGCGGGTTGTTTACTGTTTCTCCACCTTTAAAAACTTTCTAAACCACTTTCCTAAATCCATTCAGGGAGTTAAACGGGACATTTTTTGTGATCCGTGTCGCACTTTCCCCCTTCCCTCTAAAGGGTTATAGCGCCGCCTTAAAGATGCATTTAATATGCATCTTATATTTTTAATGACGAGGTAACTGCTATGGCCTTTCGCGACCAACCCCTCGGCGAGCTGGCGCTCTCCATCCCTCGCGCTTCCGCGCTGTTCCGTAAATACGATATGGATTACTGCTGCGGCGGTAAGCAAACGCTGGCGCGAGCGGCCTCGCGCAAGGAACTGGACGTGGAGGCTATCGAAGCGGAGCTGGCGCTGCTGGCTGAACAGCCTGTTGAAAAAGACTGGCGCACCGCCCCGCTCGCGGAAATCATCGACCATATCATCGTGCGTTACCACGACCGCCACCGTGAACAGCTGCCTGAGCTGATCCTGCAGGCAACGAAAGTTGAGCGCGTACATGCCGACAAGCCTTCCGTGCCGCGCGGTCTGGCAAAATACCTGACCATGCTGCATGAAGAGCTTTCCAGCCACATGATGAAAGAAGAGCAGATCCTCTTCCCGATGATTAAACAGGGAATGGGAAGCCAGGCGATGGGGCCTATCAGCGTAATGGAAAGCGAGCACGATGACGCGGGCGAACTGCTGGATGTGATCAAACACACCACTAACAACGTCACGCCGCCGCCGGAAGCGTGCACCACCTGGAAAGCGATGTACAACGGCATTAACGAGATGATTGACGACCTGATGGAGCACATCAGTCTTGAGAATAACGTGCTGTTCCCGCGGGCATTGTCGGGGGAATAAAAAAGCCCGGTGGCGCTAGCGCTTACCGGGCCTACAACGTCCTCGAACATAGGCCGGGTAAGCGTCAGCGCCACCCGGCAGCATGCTTAACGCATGCCTGCCATACGTTTCTTACCGATAAACAGCCAGCCCAGCCCCAGCGCGATAAACCACAGCGGCGTGACGATCAGCGCCTGACGGGTGTCATCTTCGAGCGTCAGCAGCACCAGCACGAACACGAAGAACGCCATGCACACCCAGCACATCAGCTTGCCCAACGGCATCTTGTAGATCGACTTCTCATGCAGGTGCGGACGCTGTTTGCGGTACACCAGGTACGAGCACAGGATAATGGTCCAGACGAACATGAACAGGATCGCCGACACGGTGGTGATCATGGTAAACGCGCCAATTACGCTTGGGTTCACGTAGAGCATCACCACACCACCCAGCAGGCACATGCAGGAGAAGGTCAGCCCTTTCGCCGGTACCGCACGTTTAGAGAGTTTCGCAAAGGCGCTCGGCGCCACGCCCTCCTGCGCCAGACCAAACAGCATACGGCTGGTTGAGAACACGCCGCTGTTCGCGGAAGAGGCCGCAGAGGTCAGCACCACGAAGTTAATCAGGCTCGCCGCAGCAGGCAGCCCTACCAGCACGAACAGCTCAACGAACGGGCTCTTGCTGGGCACCACGGAGCTCCACGGCGTCACGGACATGATGATGATCAGCGCGAAGACGTAGAACATGATGATACGCACCGGTATGGAGTTGATGGCGCGCGGCAGGGACTTCTCCGGATCTTTGGTTTCCGCAGCGGTCGTTCCGACAAGCTCAATCCCCACAAACGCAAACACCGCAATCTGGAAGCCCGCAAAGAAGCCGCTGATGCCTTTCGGGAACCAGCCGCCGTCATTCCACAGATGGGTGAAGGACGCCTGAACGCCCGTTGGCGACTGGAAGTGCGTCAGGACCATCACCAGGCCCACCACAATCAGCCCCACGATAGCGACAATCTTGATCATCGCGAACCAGAACTCCATCTCACCGAACATTTTCACGGTGGCGAGGTTGAGGCTCAGCAGCAGAATAATCACCGCCAGCGAGGCGACCCAGTCCGACAGCCCCGGGAACCAGAACTGCGCATAAGCGGTAATCGCCACGACGTCCGCCATGCCGGTGACCACCCAGCAGAACCAGTAGGTCCAGCCGGTAAAGTAGCCCGCCCACGGGCCGAGCAGGTCCGACGCGAAGTCGCTGAAGGATTTGTATTCGAGGTTCGAGAGCAGCAATTCACCCATTGCGCGCATCACGAAGAAGAGCATAAAACCGATGATCATATAAACGAAGATGATCGACGGCCCGGCAAGACTGATGGTTTTGCCCGACCCCATAAACAGCCCGGTGCCGATGGCACCACCGATGGCGATAAGCTGTATATGACGGTTTGTGAGATTGCGCCGTAGCGACTGTTCAGACGTCGCCTCTTCTGCAGCGGCGACTTTGACCTGATCTACCATGTAATTTTTCCTGTTTATGCCTGTCTGTGTTGTTAAGGCTCTTCTGGCCTTTAAAAACGTCAAATAAATGACGGTCCCTTCGTAAGGGTTTATCGATATTAGGTAAGAATCGGCGGGATGAATACTATGATTTAGATATTATGTTAATAATATGTTGAAAGTGAGTGTCATATCACTCATACAGCGCGAAACAGCTCACAAAAATACACGCAACAGTTTCGTTTGCAAGATAAAATGTTAATTCCGTCGTAACTATGGGTTTTATCACTATTTTCCTCTCCCCGGGCGGAGAGAGGAAATAAGAAAAGTCGATTACAGGATTTCCAGCAGCTCGACTTCAAAGACCAGGGTGCTGAATGGCGGGATGGACGCGCCAGCGCCACGCTCGCCGTAAGCCAGGTTGTGCGGGATGGTCAGTTCCCATTTGGAACCCACTGGCATCAGGGTCAGGGCTTCGATCCAGCCCGCGATAACGCCGTTGACCGGGAACTCAGCCGGTTCGCCGCGCGCCACGGAGCTGTCGAACACGGTACCGTCGATCAGCTTACCGGTATAGTGCACGCGAACGTGGTCGGTACGCGCCGGGATAGCGCCGTCGCCCTGGTTGATCACGCGGAACTGCAGGCCGGATTCGGTGCTGTTCACGCCTTCGCGCTCGCGGTTCTCTTCCAGATATTTCACGCCTTCGGCTGCCATCTCTTCGAAGCGCGCGCGACGCACGGCGTCAGCACGTTCGTGGATTTCACGCAGCGCACGATGCACAACGTCAACCGGAACGGCAGGCTGTTTGCCTTCCAGCGCATCAGCGATACCCGCCACCAGCGCTTCAGGTAACAGACCTTCCAGGCCGGATTCGCTCAGCTGCTGTCCTACCTGCAAGCCGATACCGTAACTTGCCTGCGCTTCGATAGTGTCAAAAGTCGGGGTGGTCATGGGTTTTCCTTCCATCACATTTAAAGTAGCGGGCAGCATATCAGCCATGCCCTTATGGGTAAAACTTTGTCTGAAGTTAAGGTGACAAACCGCGACGAAACAGAAACAATAGAGACAACCAGGATTAATCCCGAACTGATGTCACGGATGTCCGGTTTGCTACGTCGTTCAGGCAGTTAGCGAACTATACTTCGAAGCACAGGATATAAAAGACGCGGAGCAGGAGGAGAGCCATGCCCGGGCGATTTGAACTGAAACCTACCCTGGCGAAAATCTGGCAGGCGCCGGACAATTTTCGCATTATGGACCCGCTGCCTCCTCTGCACCGCAGGGGGATCATCATTGGTGCGCTGATGGTGATCGTGGGCTTCCTGCTTCCTTCCGGCGGTGATGATGTTGATACCGCGCCGGTCACCCGCAATGCGCAGCTGGATCTTCAGTCGCAAACGCGGCCGCAGCCTGACGCGCAGCCGATGCAGACGCAGCTGGTAACCCCGTCTAACGATCCGGGTCAGGTCGCGCCTGTTGAACCCGAACCCGTTCAGGATGAACAGGAGCAGGCCGCAGCGCCGTCTGAGCCGCAAACCCAGCAGCCGACCGGCATCGAGCAGCAGTGGCGTTCCTATCGCGTGGAGCCGGGCAAAACCCTGGCACAGCTTTTCCGCGACCACAACCTGCCGCCGACCGACGTGTATGCCATGGCAAAAGTGGAAGGCGCAGGTAAACCGCTGAGTAACTTACAGAACGGCCAGATGGTGCAGATTCGCCAGAACGCCAGCGGGGTGGTCACCGGGCTGACCATTGATACCGGAAATGGGCAGCAGGTGCTGTTTACCCGCCAGCCGGACGGCAGTTTCATCAGAGCACGTTAATGGCGTATGCCGGGTAAGGCGAAGCCGCCACCCGGCACTTTTGTTCTCAGGCACTCCGTTTATTCACCCACCAGATCCCCGAGCAGACCAGCACCAGCGCAATCGCGTATTTGATATCCAGAATGTTTTCGCCGAGGAAAATGGCGGAAAGCACCGTCCCTGCAACAGGAATGACAAAGTTGAACGGAGCAATCATGCTTACCCGGTTCACTTTCAGCAGCGCGCTCCACAGGGCGAACGCCACCGATGAGAGCAGCGTCAGATACCCCAGCACCGCAACGGCCTTCATGCTGTGCACTTCCAGCGTTCCGCCCGTGGCATAACCTCCCGCAACCAGCGCAGTCCCGCCTATCGCCAGCTGCCAGCCGGTCATCACCGTTGGGTCGACGGTCTGGGAAATACGTTTCCCGTAAAGCGTGGCGGCAGAGAGAATAAAAGCCGCCAGCACCACAAAGCCGTCGCCTTTCCAGATAAACTGGAAATCGCTCAACCCACTGTGAAAATTCACCAGCATCACCCCGGCAAACCCAAGAATACAGCCCAGCGTTTTGTTATAGCTGAGTTTGTCATTGTGGTAGATAAAGTGCGCCAGCAGTACGCTGAAGAAAGTCCCGGTGGCGTTCATGATTGAGCCGTTTACCCCCGTCGTGTAGGCCAGTCCTATATAGAAGAATGTGTACTGAATGGTGGTCTGGGTCAGCCCGAGGATCGTGAGCTGGCCAAACTGCGCGGGTGTGAGCCTGCCAATCGGTTTGCGCTGGGCCAGCGCAAACAGCAGCAGCAAGGCACCGGCAAACAGAAAACGGTATCCGGCAAAAACGACTTTGGACGGAATATCATCGGTCGCGATCTGAAAGAGTTCGTAGCCATTTTTAATGGCCGGGTACGAGCTCCCCCAAAGCAGGCAGCAGAGCGTGGCGCAGGCGTAGGCCACATGTCGACGGGCAAAGACGGGCGTGGGCAGAGCGGTATCCATGACAAATCTCATAAATAAAATTGCGTTTCAATTTATTATCAGAGAATGCGTCAGGAATAGCTACCATACGAGATAAAAAGAGAATTTCCGGTAGCTTTAAATAGCAAAACGCCGGCACAAGGCCGGCGCTTCGACGCGAGCAGAGTAAAAAATTACTCAGCTACTACGTTAACAACCAGTTTAGCGAACACTTCGCTGTGAACCTGGAAGTCAACTTCGTGCTCACCAGTGGTACGCAGAACGCCGTTCGGCATGCGAACTTCGCTCTTAGCCACTTTAACGCCTGCTGCAGTAACTGCATCAGCGATATCGCGGGTACCGATGGAACCGAACAGTTTACCTTCGTCGCCAGCTTTGGAAGCGATGGTAACAGTGCCCAGTGCGTTGATTGCTTCAGCGCGAGCGTTAGCAGCCGCCAGAACGTCAGCCAGTTTGGCTTCCAGTTCAGCGCGACGTGCTTCGAAAAACTCTACGTTTTTCTTAGTAGCTGGAACAGCTTTACCCTGTGGAACCAGGAAGTTACGAGCGTAGCCCGCTTTAACGTTAACCTGATCACCCAGGCTGCCCAGGTTTGCTACTTTATCAAGCAGAATAACTTGCATTACCTTATCCTCTTAAAGTCGTATTAATGGACCGTGCCCGATTACTGATGACGATCAGTGTACGGCAGCAGGGACAGGTAGCGAGCGCGTTTGATAGCGCGAGCCAGCTGACGCTGATATTTTGCACGAGTACCGGTGATACGGCTTGGGACAATCTTACCGCTTTCGGTGATGTAGTTTTTCAGCGTTGCGATATCTTTATAGTCGATCTCTTGAACGCCTTCCGCGGTGAAACGGCAGAACTTGCGACGACGGAAATAACGTGCCATATGGCTAGTCTCCAGTATCTATCAAATCAATCTGCTCGGCATGCAGAACCATTTTGCTCAGGCCGTTCTTTGCCTTGTGGCAAGAGATGAACCCCTGAACGATTACTGCGCTACCGACCGTTAAACTGTGAGTAATGGCCTGGTTTTCGTGTCCGCTAATAATAACGGGCATTTGGCACCACGCCTGCCGGTGAAACCCGGCTTCCTCTTGCACAGAACGATGCTCAAGCACGAACTGGCAATGCGGAATTCCTGATGGACTGACCTTTCGAAGGGGAGCCCTGCATACGATGCCGGACAACGCCAGACGGTTGGTCATCAGAAATTACTCTTCAGAATCCCCAGCATCAGAATCATCTGCGGTTTCGTTTGCGAAATCATCGCGACGCTCACGGCGCTCGTCTTTCGCTTTAACCATCGGAGATGCTTCGGTAACTGCGTTTTTGGTACGCATAACCATGCTGCGGATAACGGCATCGTTGAAGCGGAAGGTAGTTTCCAGCTCATCGATCACTTCCTGCGGCGCTTCAACGTTCATCAGAACGTAGTGTGCTTTGTGCAGTTTGTTGATCGGGTAAGCCAGCTGACGGCGGCCCCAGTCTTCCAGACGGTGGATCGTACCTTCTGCACCAGTGATGGCAGCAGAGTAACGCTCGATCATACCCGGAACCTGTTCGCTCTGGTCAGGATGGACCATAAAAACGATTTCGTAATGACGCATCGAATTGCTCCTTACGGATTATTCAGCCTCCTGTCTGGGTCAGCCGAGGCCCGGGGAGGCAAGGAACGTGTTAAAGGTCGGCTGAAAAATTGACGCGTCATAATACTTGCCCCCCCCAGGAAACTCAAGCTGATTGAACAAATAATTCGCACAAAGCGTAAAGCTGGTCTAAGTGGGTGATTTAAAATTAATCGCATCAGGAAGCGTTGTTTTTTTGAACAACTGCATCAGAAATGGTCACGCATCCCCGCCGGAGGAATGATTACACTTTAATCAGAGATCAGCTGAATTAAAGAAGGAGTATTCCCCTCACACAGCACGCAGTCGTGGAGCGCATATCATGAAAAAAATCGCAGTAGCCATAATGGCGGCGCTTTTGCTCAGTGCAAACGCGATGGCAGCCATCAAAATAGACGGCCGGCAGGCCAGAAACATGGATGATGTGCATAGCTTAGGCGTAATCTATATCAATCATAATTTCGCCACTGAAAGCGAAGCAGATCGGGCACTAAATGAAGAGACCGATGCCCAGGGCGCAACCTATTACCACGTGATGTTAACCCGTGAGCCCGGCAGCAACGGCAATATGCACGCCAGTGCAGATATCTACCGGTAACCCTTAACGCTAGCACCAGGAAAGCCAACAACGAGAACATAGCCATAGTTGACGTTGCCCCCTGTCCGGGGGCTTTTTTTGTGAATGGCTCCGGAATACCACCGGTTACAACTGTTTTTCGGTATTCCAGAGCACTTATTCACTTCTGCCCGTAGTAGGCATTCGGGCCGTGCTTGCGCATGAAATGCTTGTTCATCAGGTAATCGTCAATGCCCTGAAGCTGTGGATTAATGTCGCGGGCAATCCACGCCATTTTAGCTACCTCCTCCATCACGACAGCATTATGTACCGCGTCGTGAGCATCTTTACCCCAGGAGAACGGACCGTGCTGATACACCACAATCCCCGGCGTATGCAGCGGTTCGCTTTCACCCAACGTTTCGATGATGACCTTCCCGGTGTTGAGCTCGTATTCGCCTTCCACTTCAGCCTGCGTTAATGCGCGCGTGCAGGGGATGTCGCCAAAGAAGTAGTCCGCATGCGTTGTTCCCAGCGCCGGAATCGCCAGCCCCGCCTGTGCCCAGGCGGTGGCGTGCGTGGAGTGGGTATGCACAACGCCACCCAGCGATGGATAACGCTGGTACAGCGCCAGATGGGTCGCCGTATCAGAAGAAGGACGCCATTTGCCCTCAACGACGTTTCCTTCGAGGTCGACCACCACCATATCGTCCGCTTTCATGGTTTCATACGCCACGCCGCTCGGCTTGATCACCACCAGACCTTGTTCACGGTCGATGGCGCTCACGTTGCCCCAGGTGAACGTTACCAGGCCATAGCGCGGCAGATCCATATTGGCCTCAAAGACCTGCTGTTTCAGCTTAAGCATGTTCAGCCTCCAGTAACCCCGCGCGCGCCATACGCTCGCGCACCCAGTCCCGCGCTTTTGCCACTTCCGCAGCCGGATCGTCTGACGTTTCGCTCCACATCTCAATCAGATAAGGGCCGCAATACCCTGTCTGTTTGAGCGTCTCGAAGCACCGTTCGAAATCCACCACCCCGGTGCCGAACGGTACGTTTTTAAACACGCCAGGGCGGGTATCTTTGACGTGCACCGCCACGATATGCCCGATGCCCGCCTGCAGCTCCATCTGCACGTCGTTATCCCAGGCCGACAGATTGCCAATATCCGGATAAAGCTGGAACCAGGGGTTATTCAGATAGTGTGCATAGCCCAGCGCCTTGCTGATGGAGTTCATCAACGGGTAGTCCATGATCTCCATCGCCAGCGTGACCTGCGCGCGGCTTGCCATCTCAACGCTCTCTTTCAGGCCGTCACGGAAACGACGGCGCGTTTCGTCGTTGGCTTCCTGATAGTAAACGTCGTAACCCGCCAGCTGGATCACACGGATGCCGACATCCTGCGCAAAACGAATGGCTTTGCGCATGATCTCCAGCCCTTCAGCGCGCACGGCATCGTCTTCACTGCCGAGCGGGAAACGGCGGTGGGCGCTCAGACACATGGACGGCACGCGTACGCCGGTTTCGGCAATGGCGCTCACCAGCGCCAGGCGCTGCTCGCGACGCCAGTCCAGGCGAGAAAGGCGCTCATCCGTCTCATCCACGGACATTTCGACAAAATCGAAACCCAGCTGTTTTGCCAGCCGTAACCGCTCCAGCCAGCACTCCCCTGCAGGGAGTGCCTTTTCATAGATGCCAAGCGGGACCAGTTTTGACAACATACCCGCTCCTTAACCCCAAAGCTGAGCGATTGAGCGTTTGAACTGACGCGCCGCTTCCACCGGAGATGCCGCGTCGCGAATGCTGCGGCCAGCGATAAAGACGTGAATAGGGATGCCCTGGAACAGCGGCAGATCTTCCAGCGCCAGGCCACCGGTGACGGTGACTTTGAAGCCCATATCCGCCAGACGCTTAATCGCGCTGATATCCGCTTCGCCCCACGCCACGCCTGCGGCTTGCGCATCGCGGCTGCGGTGATACACCACCTGCTGGATGCCCGCATCGCGCCACTCCTGCGCCTGTTCCCAGGTCCAGAAGCCGGTCAGTTCAATCTGCACGTCGCCGTTAAACTCTTTTGCCACGTCCAGCGCGCCTTTGGCGGTGTTGATATCCGCACAGCAGATCACGGTGACCCAGTCGGCGTTGGCTTCAAAGCACATGCGGGAAAGGATTTTGCCTGCGTCAGCAATCTTGGCATCCGCCAGCACGATTTTGTGCGGATAGAGCGCTTTCAGGTCACGAACGGCGCGCACGCCTTCGCCCACGCACAGAATGGTCCCCACTTCGATGATATCCACCTCTTCCGCAATCAGGCGGGTGGTTTCGTAAGCGTGAGACAGCGTCTGGTTATCCAGCGCAACTTGCAACATTGGTAATGACATGTTCAATTCCTCTTAAACGGCCGCCGCAGTGGCGTTATCAATTAAATCCAGCACTTCCTGCGCGGTGCGGCAGGCGCGTAAACGGTCAAAATTGGCTTCGTCATCAAACAGATTGACGATCTGCATGATGCCCACCTCCTGGTGGGTGTTGGCATCAACGGCCGCCATGGTGATGAGAATGTCGACCGGGTCGTTATCTTCGTGGTTGAACACCAGCGGCGTTTTCAGGGTCACCAGCGCAAAACCGGTTTTCTTGACGCCCTCTTCCGGGCGGCCGTGCGGCATGGCCAGGCCCGGCGCAATCACGAAATAGGGGCCGTGCTGCGCCACGCCATCCAGAATGGCCTGGTAATAGCGCGGCTCGACAACGTCCGCTTTAACCAGCAGATCCACACTGAGCTTCACCGCTTCCTGCCAGGTGCTGGCTTCGGCCTGTAAAAGGATGGAGTTATTCTCTGCCAGCGAATCACGTAGTTTCATGTGGCATCCTTACTTCACGTCTTGTGGGAAGTGTTCTTTGATCACTTCCAGCAGCTTTGGCCCGAAATCCGCAGGCGACAGCATGTTACGTACGCCTACCACGTATTTATTGCCCGACACGCTAATCTCGCCGGCAATGTGCGTGGAGGCGATGATGATGTCCGCGCCGTTCAGTTCACTTTTGTATTCACCCACTGCGCAGCTGTTCACCGTGTGGTCGATGTTTGACTGGGTCAAAAACTGGTCCACTTTCATCTTCATGATCATGGAGCTACCTTGCCCATTGCCACACACAGCCAGGATACGTACGGTCATAATCGAAACTCCTTAATGAGCAGACACTTCTGCTGTTTGTTTTTCCGCATCTTCTTCAGCTCGCAGCGAACGGCCAGCGAAGAACATATAAGCCAGAGCAATCAGGATGATGACGGCCATAAAGGCCAGACCGACGGAGGCAAAGCCCTGCATCATCGGTGGGGCCAGAATTGACCAGTCCGCCATGCCCATCCAGGCGCTCATACCGGTGAGCTTGACCGCCCACACGCAACCGAAGATTTCCACCATGCCCATCACCAGGCAGATCTTGAGCGCCGCGCGCCAGCCGCCGAAGTGGTTAGCAAACACACCAATGGTGGCGTTGGAGAAGAACATCGGGATAAAGCCAGGAATGATCAGGATTGAGGAGCCGCAGCCCACCAGGATGCCCACCGCAATCAGCTGGCCGATGGTGCCCCACATAAAGCCCCAGACGACGGCGTTTGGCGCAAAGCTATAGATAGCCGCACAGTCAATCGCCAGTACCGCACCAGGGATCAGGCGCTGAGAGATGCCGTTAAAGGCTTCCGACAGCTCGGCGACGAACATACGCACGCCCTGAGTGATGATGAAAATCGCTACCGCGAAGGAGAAACCGGTCTGCAGGATATAGACCGTCCAGTGGGTTTTACCCGCCATCGCCTGCACGACGTCAATGCCGAAAGAGAGCAGAATGGCGCCGAAGAAGATGGTCATCACGATCGCGGTAGAGACGATGTTATCGTGGAAGATATTCAACCAGCCAGGCAGCTTAAGGTCTTCGACACTCTCCTCTTTTTTGCCCAGGTACGGCGCAACTTTATAGGCAATCCAGGAGGCGAACTGCTGTTGGTGGCCGATGGAGAAGCCACAGCCGTCAGTCACTTCCTGGGTTGGCTTGTACATCATGTTGGAGGTGATACCCCAGTAGAGCGAGACCAGCACCGCGGTGCAGATAATCGTGGTCCACATGGAGTAACCGAAGATATAGAGAGAAACCGCGATCAGCCCCGCCTGCTGGAACATGATGTGCCCGGTGAGCATGATGGTGCGAATGCCGGTAATGCGGCGCAGGAGCACGTAAATGATGTTCAGCGCCAGCGCGAGCAGCACCGCATACCCCACCCAGCTATAGGCATCACCCATGCGATCGATGGTCGCCATCATTGAGGCGTAGGTATCAGAGATAGCGCCGTTGATGCCATACACTTCCGACATTTTGGCGACGACCGGCTTAAACGTGCTGGTCAGAATGCCTGACCCCGCCTGCAACAGCATGAAACCGATAATGGTTTTGATGGTGCCTTTAATAATCACGCTGACGCTTTTGCGCAGCAGGATGTACCCCAGGCACGTCACGATACCCAGCAACAGCGGGGCGTTGGTCATTACCTGATTAAAGAAAACGGTAAAGACGTTGTAGAGGATCTCCATAACTCTCTCCAGAAATGAGAACACGAGGGGCAATCCCTGTGCGGTTGGTGCCATCACTCTATTAATCACAAATAATCACCACAAGATTGCATTTGATTATTTGTGACGCATCACGCAATTTATTTCCATGCTGTTAGTAATGATTTTCACTACCGCATCACAAAAATAAATTAATCCTTATAATTCATCAAATTAATGTTTAATGCAGGATAGTCTAACAAGTAAAGAGTGGAGAGTCCGTGAAGTCGCGCAGATAAAATTCCGCATTTTCACCATTGCAAAGCACGTCAAATAGTGCCAGCATAAATCATAACGAATCACAATGTGATTACTTTTGATTAAACCAGGAGTCAAAACGATGAGTAAAGTGAAAACCATTACCCGTGAATCATGGATTCTGAGCACCTTTCCGGAGTGGGGTAGCTGGCTGAACGAAGAGATCGAGCAGGAACAGGTTGCTCCTGGCACGTTTGCAATGTGGTGGCTGGGCTGCACCGGTATCTGGCTGAAATCTGAAGGCGGCGCCAATATCTGCGTCGATTTCTGGTGCGGCACCGGCAAACAGAGCCACGGTAACCCGCTGATGAAAAAAGGCCACCAGATGCAGCGCATGGCCGGCGTGGAAAAGCTCCAGCCGAACCTGCGCACCACGCCGTTTGTGCTTGATCCTTTTGCCATTCGCCAGATCGATGCCGTGCTTTCTACTCACGATCACAACGACCATATCGACGTGAACGTGGCGGCAGCGGTGATGCAAAACTGCGCGGACGACGTACCGTTTATCGGGCCGCAAACCTGCGTAGATCTCTGGATTGGCTGGGGCGTGCCTAAAGAGCGCTGCATCGTGATGAAGCCTGGCGACGTGGTGAAAATTAAAGACATTGAAATCCACGCGCTGGATGCCTTTGACCGTACCGCGCTGATTACCCTGCCGGCCGACCAGAAGGCTGCTGGGGTACTGCCAGATGGCATGGACGAGCGTGCGGTGAATTACCTGTTCAAGACGCCGGGCGGCTCCCTGTATCACAGCGGTGATTCCCACTACTCCAACTATTACGCGAAGCACGGCAACGAACATCAGATTGACGTGGCGCTGGGCTCGTACGGGGAAAACCCGCGCGGTATTACGGACAAAATGACCAGCGCCGATATGCTGCGCATGGCGGAAGCGCTCAACACCAAAGTAGTGATCCCGTTCCACCACGATATCTGGTCAAACTTCCAGGCCGACCCGCAGGAAATCCGCGTGCTGTGGGAGATGAAAAAAGACCGCCTGAAGTACGGCTTCAAGCCCTTTATCTGGCAGGTAGGCGGCAAGTTCACCTGGCCGCTGGACAAAGACAATCTCGAGTATCACTACCCGCGCGGCTTCGATGATTGCTTCACCATTGAGCCGGATCTCCCGTTTAAATCCTTCCTCTGATTGTGAGGCCACATCGCCAGACCCTGTGTCTGGCGATTTCATATTTATTTTAGTAATTTCACGCTATTTCAAATATCATCTTTTCAAATCAATTCTTATCGGAATAGCTCATGACGGAAGCGCAACGGCATCAAATTTTACTGGAACTCCTGGCGCAAACAGGGTTTATCACCGTCGAGAAAGTGATCGAACGTTTAGGGATCTCCCCCGCCACCGCGCGGCGAGACATCAACAAGCTGGATGAGAGCGGCAAGCTGAAAAAAGTCCGCAACGGCGCAGAAGCCATCAGCCAGCAGCGTCCACGCTGGTCGCCGATGAATATTCATCAGGCGCAGAATCACGATGAAAAAGTACGGATTGCCAGAGCGGCGTCGCAGCTGGTGAACCCCGGTGAGAGCGTCGTTATCAACTGCGGCTCCACGGCGTTTTTGCTGGGCCGTGAAATGTGCGGCAAGCCGGTGCAAATCATTACCAACTATTTGCCGCTGGCTAACTACCTGATCGATCAGGAACATGAAAGCGTGGTGATCATGGGCGGCCAGTACAACAAAAGCCAGTCCATCACGCTCAGCCCGCAGGACAGCGAAAACAGTCTCTACGCCGGGCACTGGATGTTTACCAGCGGCAAAGGCCTGACCGCTGACGGCCTGTATAAAACCGATATGCTGACCGCGATGGCGGAACAAAACATGCTCAACGTGGTGGGCAAGCTCGTTGTGCTGGTCGACAGCAGCAAAGTCGGTGAACGCGCAGGCATGCTGTTCAGCCGCGCAGAACAGATCGACATGGTGATCACCGGCAAAGGGGCGAACCCCGAGATCCTCCAGAAGCTGGAAGATCAAGGAGTGAAAGTCCTGCACGTTTAAAGATGCTTGCGGAAAAACGCCACCGTGGCGTCAAGCGCCGCTGGCGTGATGCGGTGGCGGACGCCTGACTCCCATAAACAGGTCAGATTAGCGTCCAGTCCTTCATTCTTTAACGCCTGCTGCAGGCGGAAGGTTCCATCGGGCGGGACAACATCGTCCGCATCACCATGCCATAGCAGCAGCGGGCGATCGGCCAGGCGCGGCAATGCCCGGGTCACTTCCCACTCTGCCAGCATCGGCGTAATTTCCGTTAAATCCTGAGGGGGGAAAAGCGTCTTCGCCAGCGAGGTAAAATAGCCCGAGCCCATCAGACAGGCGACAGACCGCACGTCAGGATGATGCGTCATAATTCCCAGCGCCGTCATGCCGCCCATCGACGCCCCGGCCACCGCCAGCCGATTATCGGCCACCAGCCCTGCCTCATAGAGCGCATCGCGCAACCCGGCAAACTCGGTCAGACTGCCGTGCAGAATGTGCCAGAACTGCCCCAGTCGCGCCCGCTCATTGCCCGTAAAGCGCGCGCCGTGGTCAGGCGCATCCGGCATTACCACGCGAAAACCTGCCTGAGCCAGCGCCACTGCAAAATAACTGTAAACCAGTTTCGATGAGGTAAACCCATGATAAAAAACCACAACAGGCAGCGATTTATCACGTTTCCCTGCCGGCACAGCGTGTAAAATTTCATGGTCGCCGAGATGGCGTATTTCAATTTCAATCATTGTCGACCCTGTACGAATGAATGATTCATAATGTTGAGAACTGGATTACGGTTTGACGCTATTTTCATTCGAAAATTACGTCCCAGATAACACTTCGGGAACATTCCCCCAAAACTAAATTCGCAGACAACTACACTATGGCTAACAGGAAACGAGATATGGTTATGCACAGGTTTGCTGCTTTATTGCTGGTGTTTCTGCTCAGCGGCTGTAGCGCACTGCAGGGTACACCGCAACCCACTCCCCCGGTTGCCGATCATCCGCAGGAGATTCGTCGTAATCAGACGGAAGGATTACAGCGAATGGGCACCGTCTCCGCGCTCGTTCGCGGTTCGCCGGATGACGCAGAAGACGCAATAAAGGCACAAGCCGTCGCTGCCAAAGCAGATTATTACGTCATTATTATGATCGACGAAACCATCATAACGGGACAGTGGTATTCACAAGCCATTTTGTACCGGAAATAATGGTTTACCTTTGAACGACATTTACACTGCTTTGCGTCCATAGACATTTTCCTGTCCACAATAAACTCCATGCCAGCGACAAGGAATGGGAGTTTATTCGCGAAGGATTGCCCGGCGGATACCGGAAATATGTGAAATGGAGCTGACGATGAAACGAACTCTTGCTTTGACCTCTCTGTTGCTCTCTGCAGGCCTGGTGAGCACCACCGCGCAGTCAGCAGAATTCGCCAGTGCGGATTGCGTAACAGGTCTGAATGAAATAGGCCAGATCTCCGTCAATAACATTCCGGGGAGCCCGCAAGACGTTGAACGTATCGTGGCATTAAAGGCCGATGAACAGGGCGCGTCATGGTATCGCATCATCCAGATGCAGGAAGATAACCATATCGACCAGTGGCGGGTACAGGCCATTCTCTACGTATAAATCCTTCCTGATAAAAGCCACTTATTTTTAGTGGCTTTTCGTTTTTGCAAATTTTTTATCTAATTTAAAACCACCATAAAACAATAAAATAACATTTTGTTACATTAATTTAGTAAACGTAATCTCCGCTCTGCCGTTGAAGAACCATACCTTTTCAATGATGAGCAATTTATGATCAATGTTTTCCGCCGTGCGGGCCTTGGAACAAAGCTGTCGCTGCTGACGGGCGTCAGTGTCGCCACGCTGTTTCTGCTTTTCACTTTCCTGCTCAGCCAAAAAGCCAGCCAGCAGCTTGAAGCCCTCGCGGTAGAAGATCTGCATAATCAGTCCACCGGTATGGTCGACATGGTGCAGATGTTTAATACCAGCCTGAGCGAAGAAGTCGAAAGCTACACCAGACTGTTTACGACATTTCTGCCTCAGCCGTTTAGCGTCGATACTCAGCAGACCCGGACCATAAACGGGCTCGCCGTTCCCCTGCTGAAAGGGGGCGACGCTGAACTCCATGAAAATACAACGTTTTCTGATGATTTTCTGAGCCGTACGGGAGCGATCTCAACGCTGTTTGTTCGCAGCGGTAACGACTTCATTCGCGTTGCCACCTCCCTGCGCAAAGAGAATGGCGATCGCGCTATGGGGACGGTTCTGGACACGAGCAGCCCGGCGTTTGCCTCCGTCAAGAAAGGCGAGGTGTACCGCGGCCTGGCGCTCCTGTTTGGCAAGCGCTACATAACCCAGTACCAGCCCGTGAAGAACAGTGAAGGTCAGGTTATCGGGATCATCTTCGTTGGGGTGGATATCACTCACTCCTGGAATGTCATGCGCGAGAAAATCCTCAACCGCCGCCTGGGCGAGAGCGGGCACTTCTTCGTGCTGGACCGCAGCAACGGCAAAACGCGCGGTCAGTATCTGTTCCACGCCAGCGAAGAGGGAAAACTGCCGAAGTGGGATAGCGCCACCCAACAGCAGCTGTTGAGCGATTCCTCAGGCACGCTGGAACGCGTAAGCGACGACGGTCGCACGCTGAAAATGGCCTATACGCCGCTGCCCGGCTGGAACTGGACCATCGTCGGTGAAGTGGATAAATCAGTCCTGCTCTCAAGCGTTAACGCCATGCGCGACCGTTTCCTGCTGGCCGGCGTAGCGTTGTCTGTCCTCTTCGCGGGCCTGTTTGTGGTGCTTATTCGCCGGATGCTGACCCGTCCGCTGCGTAACGTGATTGACCTTGCCCGCCAGTATGCCGCGGGCGATTTACGCTCTAGCCTGCCCGTGACCCGCCAGGATGAGGTTGGCCAGCTGGTTGAAGCCATTAACGGTATCGGCGATGGGCTACAAAAAATTGTCCTGCAGGTCCGCGAGGCCGCGGGCGAGATCCATCTGGGCACCAATGCGCTGGCCTCCGATACCGGAGACATCTCCGAGCAGATCAACAAGCAGGCCAGCAGCGTTGAAGAGACCTCCGCCAGCATGGAGCAACTGGCCGCGACCGTGCAGCAAAATGCCGCCAACATGGAGCAAACGCAGCAGCTGGTAGGTGAAACCTCGCGCGCGGTTCATCAGGGTGGTGAAACGGTGACCCATGCGGTTGCCACCATGGACGACATTCGCGAAGCGTCAAAACGTATCGAAGACATCACCCGCGTGATCGAGTCCATCGCGTTCCAGACTAATATTCTGGCGCTGAATGCGGCGGTAGAAGCGGCACGCGCAGGCGAGCATGGAAAAGGTTTTGCTGTGGTCGCGCAGGAAGTTCGCGCCCTGGCAGGTCGAAGCGCCAACGCGGTGAAGGAGATTGAACATCTGATTGGCGATACCCTGCGAAAAGTGGGCGAAGGCCACGCGCTGTCTGAACAGACGCGTCTGGCGATGGATTCCATCATCGTTCATATCGACAACATCAGCCAGCTGGTCACGGAGATTAACCACGCGTCACGCGAGCAGTCCGCGGGGATCGGCCAGGTCAATCTTGCCATGACCCACATTGGCGAAGCGTCGCATATCAATGCCGATCGCATCTCACGCAGCGAGCAAACCGCACGCACGCTGCGCGAGAAAGGGTCACACCTTACCCAACTGGTCAGCCTGTTCCAGCTTAAACGCTAGCCAACCCTGCCCGTGGCGCGCAGCAGCAGATCGCTTTGCACCTGCTCATTCATGAGCGTACCGCCACGGGTATCCAGCATCATGCGGCACCACGCCTGCGCCACGGGCGGCGATGCGTGCCGCAGCATCTGGCTGCCGGCCCCCAGCAAAAAGAGCTGCTGAGCGATCTCCCTCCCCTGCGCCTCCTGCGGTTTACGCAGCTTTTGCTGAAGCTGCCGCCAGCTGCGGTCAAAGTGTCTGTCCTGTCCTTTGACCTGGGCAAACTCGTCGGCAAGCAGGTCGTGGATACCTGACTGCTTCGCCAGCACACGCAGCACGTCCAGGCACATGATATTGCCCGATCCTTCCCAGATGCTGTTCACCGGCATCTCACGATACAGGCGTGGAAGTTCATTCTCCTCGCAGTACCCGACGCCGCCGAGTGCCTCCATCGCCTCCGCCACGAACGGAATGCCCGCTTTGCACACGCTGAATTTTGCGGCCGGGGTAAAAAGCCGCGCCCAGGCGGCCTCCTGCGGGTCGGTGCGGTTATCCCACGCCCGGGCCAGACGGAACAGCAGCGCCGTGTGCCCCTCCAGCACCAGCGCCATACGGCTTAGCACTTCACGCATTAGCGGCTGATCGATAAGATTTTTGCCGAAGGTCTGACGCTGATGGGCGTGGTACAGCGCCACGGAAAGCGCCCGGCGCATTAGCCCGTGGCTGCCCAGCGCGCAGTCGAAGCGCGTCAGCCCGCCCATCTTCAGGATTTGCCGCACGCCTTCTCCCTCTTCACCCAGCAGCCAGCCAGAGGCATCGAGGAACTCCGCCTCGCTGCTGGCGTTCGAGCGGTTGCCGAGCTTGTCTTTCAGACGTTCCAGCCGTACGGCATTGCGCTGTCCGTCGGGTAAGAAACGCGGGACAAAGAAGCAGGACAAACCGCCTTTCGCCTGCGCCAGCACCAGATGCGCATCGCTCTGTGGCACGGAGAAAAACCACTTGTGGCCCACCAGTCGGTAGCTGCCGTCGCTGCATTTTTCTGCTCTGGTGGTATTGCTGAGCACGTCCGAGCCGCCCTGCTTTTCCGTCATTCCCATGCCGATCAGCAGGCCGCGCTTTTGCCCACCCGGCGCGAGATGGGGATCGTAACGGTCGCTCATCAGCGGCGTTAACCATTCATGAAACGGTTTGGGCAGCGACTGCTGCAACAGCGGCGTGGCGGCGAAGGTCATGGTCACCGGGCATAACGTCCCCGCTTCTACCTGAGCATGGAGCACGAAGCGCGCGGCCCTGGCGACGAAAGAACCTTTTCGTGCCTCTTCCTCCCATGCCAGATTATGTACCCGGTTAGCGCAGAGCCCCTGCATCAGCAGGTGCCATGCCGGATGAAAGCGGACGTCATCCAGCCGCTCTCCCGTGGGGTCGTAGCGTAATAGCTCCGGCGGATTCACGTTCGCCAGCCTGCCCAGCTCCAGCGACTCCGCCGTGCCTAACTGCTGTCCAATGCTGGCAAGAAGATCCATATCCCACTCGGCACCCTCGCGCGCAACCGCGTCGCGCAGGGCGCAGTCAGAGAGGAAAAGGTTGCTGTTAGAGAGTGGGGCTGGTTGATTAAAAACGGTATGGGTCTGCCAGTGCATGCTGTCTCCCTCCTTCAGTGGCAATGAAGGTAAGTATGGACAGACCGTATGAACGCTGCATGGGAGTGAGGTCACACGATGGCGATCCCGCTGATATCATTCGTGAAATAGCTCACAGAACATAAGAATAAACTATTTCATTACTCAGCTTATGTTGAATAATTTATTCTTAACCCGTCTTTGTGAGGACCGTTATGCAACAGGATGCGCACAAGCGAGCATTAATTGCAGGCTCCATTGGTAACTTTATCGAGTGGTATGAGTTTGCGGTCTACGGTTTTCTGGCGACCGTGATTGCGAAGAACTTCTTCCAGCTTGAGGGAGAGGCGGGACTGACCAGTCTGATCCTCACCTGGGCCTCGTTTGCCATTGCCTTCTTCTTCCGTCCGCTGGGTGCGGTGGTATTTGGCCGCATTGGTGACAGGATAGGCCGAAAACCGACGCTGATTATTGTGCTGGTGCTAATGACGCTCGCCACCACGGCCATCGGCATCGTGCCCGTCTACGCCAGCATCGGCATTGCTGCACCGCTGATCGTTACGCTGCTGCGCATCCTGCAGGGCCTGTTCGCGGGCGGCGAGTACGGCGGTGCGGTCTCACTGATGACGGAGTTCGCCCCGCGTGGCAAGCGCGGTCTGTACGGCGCGTGGCAGTCCTTTACCGTCGCGCTCGGGCTGTTAGCGGGCGCAGGTATTGTCGCGCTGCTCTCTGTCCTCCTCACGCCTGAAGCCCTGCACGACTGGGGCTGGCGCATTCCTTTCTTCCTGGCGCTGCCGATGGGCGCGGTCGCGCTGTGGCTGCGGGCGAGCATGGAAGAGACGCCGAGCTTTGTGCAACAGAAGGAAAAAGCGGTCATTGCTCAGGCCAGTACTTCCGCCACGCTCAAAACCATCCTGATGGGCATTGGCCGCGTGATGGTCTGGTCCGCGGCGGGGTATACCTACCTCGTGATCATGCCGACCTATCTGCAGTCTGCGCTGCACACCGGGTTTAATCAGGCGCTGCTGATAGCGGTGATTTCTAACATTGGGTTTGCGCTCACCATCATTCCGTCGGGAATGCTGAGCGACAGGATCGGGCGGCGAACGGTGATGATTATCGCCACCGTGCTCCTGCTGATCCTCGCCCTGCCGCTGCTGAAAATTTTGCAGGCGGAGTCCAGTACGATGGCGGTCAAAGCGATTGTGGTGCTGATTGCGGGCGGTCTGGTGGGCATGCTGGCGGGGCCGGGCCCGGCGATGCTGTCTGAGATGTTCCCGACGCGCGTGCGCTATACGGGACTGGGGCTGGCCTATTCGTTATCGAACGCGATTTTTTCGGGCTGTGCGGGGTTAATCATTACCGGGCTGATTAAGCAGACGGGCAACCTGGACATTCCGGCCTATTACGTGATGGCAACGGCGGTGGTGAGTATTTTCGCGCTGATGACGCTCAGGAAGGATGACCATTTACGGTCGTTAGAGGAGTGAGGTTGTCACCGTCTGGTGCCCTCACCCCGGCCCTCTCCCACTGTACAGTCCGGGGACATGGTAGACAGGTGTTCGGGGACATGGTGAACACTTTTTAACATCCTTTACCCATGGTGATCGACTTTTTCTTCAGGTCGATCACCCCCACTTTCGTGCTGTACCACCACACTTCATAGCAGCCGTCATCCTGTGTCTCCCTCAGCCCGACCCGTTCTCCCCTGAACGCCTTGCCTGCGCTCAGACTGACACCCTGTATGCTCAGCTTTCCGCTGACATCCACTTTCCTGACCTTCACCCCTTCATCGTATTCAGGTGGCGTTACGCTGCCGCTGTACTGTCGCGCTGACGGCTGATACCGCGAGGCCGGTACCGCCATATCCAGCGCCTCGTGCGGGCGTTCAAGGTTGTACACCGTGCGCCAGTGGTCGAAGGCGCGCTGCAGCTCACCGCTGTCCGCGAACCATTTTCCCTGCAGCACTTCCGACTTCAGGCTGCGGTGAAAACGCTCCAGCTTGCCCTGCGTCTGCGGATGATAAGGCCGGGAGTGCCCCACCCGGATACCGTGGCGCATCAGCCACAGCTCCAGCGCCGTCCAGGTGCCGGTGGTGTCTCCCCACGGTGAGCCGTTGTCCATCGTCATCCGGTCCGGCAGGCCGTAGCGTTCAAACACGCTGACCAGCTGCTGCTGCACGGTCTCGCGCCGTTCATCGGTACAGTGCGCCAGGCACAGGGAAAAACGGGAGTGGTCGTCCAGCAGGGTGAGCGGATGGCAGCGGCCACCGCCAAAGGGAAAGTGGCCCTTAAAATCCATCTGCCAGAGCCGGTTCGGCGCGTCGTGTTCGAACCGTCCCGTAGCGGGAATGCCCGGTGTTGCGCCCGGCAGCAGGCCGTGACGGGCCATCAGGCTATGGACAGTGCTGAAGGCGGGCATACGGTGCCCCTGGTCTTCGAGCCAGCGCTTAATCTTGCGTGCGCCCCAGCGTTCATGGCGCTCATGGGCCATGCGCAGCAGGGCGGTGATGTCGTCAGATGAGCGGTTCGGGGAATGGTGCGGTATGCGCGGGCGGTCCTGAAGGCCGGAGGCACCTTCCTCCATCCAGCGACGAAGCCACTTGTAGCCGGTGGCAGGTGAAATGCCGAAGCGACGGCAGAGGGAACGGATGTTCGCCCCGTCCTGCGAGGCGAACAAAACAAACTCGGTACGTAATGACATGGTATCTCTCGCATCCCAGGGCATAAGCGACTCCATAGACGGGTTCTTATGCCTTAGTTGTAAGTGTCTACCATGTCCCCGAACAAGTGTTCACTATGTCCCCGGACTGTACACCCACGGGGAGAGGGAGAAAACACTAAAGGCCGTCCTTTGGACGGCCTTGCTGTTTATTCTCCGCGCTGGCGCACCGCTTCAAACAGGCAGATACCCGTTGCAACGGAAACGTTCAGAGACGACACGCTGCCCGCCATCGGGATGCTGATCAGCTCGTCGCAGTGCTCGCGCGTCAGACGACGCATGCCTTCACCTTCCGCTCCCATCACCAGCGCCAGACGGCCGGTCATTTTGCTCTGATACAGAGTATGATCCGCTTCGCCCGCGGTACCGACGATCCAGATATTCTCTTCCTGCAGCAGACGCATGGTGCGCGCCAGGTTGGTCACGCGGATCAGCGGAACGTTTTCCGCCGCGCCGCAGGCCACTTTCTTCGCCGTCGCGTTCAGTTGGGCAGAGCGATCTTTCGGTACGATCACCGCGTGCACGCCCGCCGCATCCGCGCTGCGCAGGCACGCGCCGAGGTTATGTGGATCGGTGACGCCATCCAGAATCAGGAAAAACGGGTTTTCCAGCGCGGCAATCAGATCCGGCAGATCGTTTTCCTGATACTGACGGCCCGGCTTCACGCGGGCAATGATCCCCTGGTGCACCGCGCCTTCGCTTTTCTCATCCAGGAACTGGCGGTTCGCCAGCTGGATCACCACGCCCTGCGCTTCCAGCGCGTGGATCAGCGGCATCAGACGTTTGTCTTCACGACCTTTCAGAATAAACACTTCCTGAAAACGCTCCGGTGCGCGCTCGAGAAGGGCCTGCACCGCGTGGATGCCGTAAATCATTTCACTCATTGATGGTTCTCGTAATAAATATTTCCCCTCTCCCGGTTGGGGAGAGGGTCAGGGTGAGGGGAGAATTACTCCGCCTGCTTTTTCTTGGCTGCGCGCTTCGCTTTTGTCGCGGCAGCGATTTTCTGCGTCTTCGCGGAAGGCTTTTTCGCTGAGCGAGCCTCTTTCTTCGCCGCCTTTGGCTTCAGTTTCTTCTCGCCGCGGAACGCGCTGTCCGGCTCGAAGTTTACCTTTTTGCCCGCCTGGCGACGTTTACCGCTCGCTTTGCCGTTTCCGCCTTTTTTCGCCCTTTCACGCTCGGTTTTACCGACGTTACGCGGCGCGCGCTCGCTGGAGATCAGGCTGAAGTCGATTTTACGGTCGTCCATATTCACGGCTTCGACCTTCACTTCCACGCGATCGCCCAGACGGTAGGTCTGGCCGCCTGATTCGCCAATCAGACGCTGGCCGACCTGGTCGAAGCGGTAGTAGTCGTTATCCAGGCTGGAGACGTGCACCAGACCGTCGATAAACAGCTCATCCAGACGAACGAAGAAACCAAAGCCGGTCACGCTGGCAATCACGCCCTTAAAGACGTTGCCCACCTGATCCAGCATAAAGTCACACTTCAGCCAGTCCGCCACGTCGCGCGTCGCTTCATCCGCACGGCGCTCGGTCATGGAACAGTGCTGACCCAATTGCAGCACTTCGTCCATGGAGTAGTGATAGCCGCCGGTTTCGGTCGTGTTGCCTTTATGGCCCTGCTCGTGCGCCAGCAGATACTTGATCGCACGGTGCAGTGACAGATCCGGATAACGGCGGATCGGCGAGGTAAAGTGCGCGTAAGACTGCAGCGCCAGGCCGAAGTGCCCCCGGTTTTCCGGATCGTAAATCGCCTGTTTCATGGAGCGCAGCAGCATCGTCTGAAGCATTTCTGCGTCAGGACGGTCGCTAATGGATTCCAGCAGTTCGGCGTAATCGCGCGGCTCAGGCTTGTTACCGCCCGGCAGCTCCAGGCCGAGCTCAGCCAGCACGGAGCGGAACGACGTAATGGCTTCCGTGGTCGGCTTATCGTGAATACGGAACAGCGCAGGTTCTTTGGCTTTCTCAACGAAGCGTGCCGCCGAGATATTCGCCAGAATCATACACTCTTCGATCAGCTTGTGCGCATCGTTACGCTGGGTCTGTTCGATACGCTCAATGCGGCGCTCGGCGTTGAAGATAAACTTCGCTTCTTCGCTCTCAAAGGAGATCCCGCCGCGCTCTTCGCGCGCCTGCTCCAGCGTTTTGTAGAGGTTATGCAGCTCTTCAATGTGTTTAACCAGCGGCGCGTACTGCTCGCGAAGGTCCTGGTCGCCCTGCAGCATATGCCAGACCTTGGTATAGGTCAGACGCGCGTGCGAGCTCATTACCGCTTCGTAGAATTTGTAGCCCGTTAAGCGCCCTTTGGTGGAGATGGTCATCTCACATACCATACAGAGACGGTCAACCTGCGGGTTCAGGGAGCACAGGCCGTTGGAGAGCACTTCCGGCAGCATCGGTACCACCTGCGACGGGAAGTAGACCGACGTACCACGGCTGCGCGCTTCGTTATCCAGCGGCGTGTGCGGACGAACGTAATAGCTTACATCAGCGATAGCAACCCACAGACGCCAGCCGCCGCCGCGTTTTTTCTCGCAGTACACGGCATCATCGAAGTCGCGGGCGTCTTCACCATCAATGGTGACCAGCGGCAGACTGCGGAGATCCACACGGCCCGCTTTGGACTCTTCCGGTACTTCTTCGCGCAGGTTTTCGATCTGCTCTTCGACCGCTTTCGGCCAGACGTACGGAATTTCATGGGTACGCAGCGCCATATCGACGGCCATGCCGGTGCCCATGTTATCGCCCAGTACTTCGACGATTTTACCCACCGCTTTGGTGCGACGGGTCGGACGCTGGGTGAGTTCAACCACCACCACAAAGCCCATACGCGCGCCCATCACCTCTTCAGGTGGGATCAGAATATCGAAGCTCAGACGGCTGTCGTCCGGCACCACGAAGCCTACGCCCGCATCGGTAAAGTAGCGGCCCACAATCTGGCTGGTTTTTGGCACCAGCACGCGAACCACGCGTGCTTCGCGGCGGCCTTTACGGTCTGCACCCAGCGGCTGCGCCAGGATCTGGTCGCCGTGGATGCACATTTTCATCTGTTCGGATGAGAGGTAAAGGTCGTCCTTACGGCCTTCCACGCGCAGGAAGCCAAAGCCATCGCGGTGACCAATGACGGTCCCTTTCAGCAGATCGAGGCGTTCCGGCAGCGCGTAGCACTGGCGGCGGGTAAAGACCAGTTGCCCGTCACGCTCCATCGCGCGCAGGCGGCGGCGAAGGGCTTCAATCTGCTCTTCACCTTCAATATTTAATTCAACGGCAAGTTCTTCACGATTGGCGGGTTTTTCGCGTTTTGTTAAGTGTTCAATGATGAACTCGCGGCTGGGGATAGGATTCGCGTATTTTTCGGCTTCGCGTTCCTGGAAAGGATCTTGTGACATGTCGGTTCCTCCGTTGTCAGCTCCGGTGGAAATTTTCTTCATTCCACCAGCAATAATTTATAAAGCGGTTGATTCTCTTCAACCAAATCGGCCAGCGTGTAGTTATCCAGTTCCTTGAGAAAACTTTGCACGGCCTTAGAAAGCGCCTGTTTCAGGCGGCAAGCGGGCGTAATGTGGCAGAACGCGCTGCTGCAGTTCACCAGAGACAAGGGCTCCAGCTCGCGTACCACATCCCCGATACGAATACTCTGTGCCGGTTTACCAAGACGGATCCCTCCATTCTTCCCGCGGACGGCAGCAACGTATCCGGCACGGCTAAGTTGATTGATTATTTTGACCATATGATTACGGGACACACCGTATACCTCTGTGACTTCAGAGATACTGGTCATCTTCCCTTCGGGTAACGACGCCATGTAAATCAGCGCGCGTAAGCCGTAATCGGTGAAACTTGTTAACTGCACATCAACCTCAGGAAAAAGGGAAAACGCGGTCAAACCGCAGAGATATTCATTAATGATGATAAACCAGCCAGATAGTTAGCGGCTAATTTATTTGACAGACGGGGCGAAAAAGCGGAGATCCAGGAGCGGTCGCCGGTTGGCGCTACGCTTATCCGGCCTACGGGTCTCCCCGCAGGCCAGCAGTCACGAAGATTATGCGTCGAACGGGTCGCGCAGGATCATCGTTTCAGTACGATCCGGGCCGGTAGAAATAATATCGATCGGCACTTCGGTCAGTTCTTCAATGCGCTTGATGTAATCCAGCGCAGCCTGCGGCAGGCCGCTACGCTCTTTCACACCAAAGGTGGTCTCAGACCAGCCCGGCATAGTTTCGTAGATTGGCTCAATGCCTTCCCAGTCGTCAGCAGCCAGCGGAGTGGTGGTCACTTCGCGGCCATCTGGCATACGGTAGCCTACGCAGATTTTCACTTCTTTCAGGCCGTCCAGTACGTCCAGCTTGGTCAGGCAGAAGCCAGACAGGGAGTTGATCTGCACTGCGCGACGCACGGCAACCGCATCCAGCCAGCCGGTACGACGACGACGACCGGTGGTCGCGCCAAACTCGTTACCCTGCTTGCACAGGAACTCGCCGGTTTCATCAAACAGTTCGGTCGGGAATGGACCCGCACCTACGCGAGTAGAGTACGCTTTGATGATACCCAGAACGTAATCCACATAACGTGGACCCAGGCCAGAGCCGGTCGCCACGCCACCCGCGGTGGTGTTAGAAGAAGTAACGTACGGATAGGTACCGTGGTCGATGTCCAGCAGCGTACCCTGCGCACCTTCGAACATGACGAAATCGCCACGCTTGCGCGCCTGGTCCAGCAGATCGGACACATCAACAACCATACCGGTCAGAATGTCTGCAATCGCCATGACGTCATCCAGCACTTTCTGGTAGTCAACAGCGTCAGCTTTGTAGAAGTTCACCAGCTGGAAGTTGTGATATTCCATCACTTCTTTCAGTTTTTCAGCGAAGGTCGCTTTGTCGAAGAGGTCACCGACGCGCAGACCGCGACGTGCAACTTTATCTTCGTAAGCCGGGCCGATACCACGACCGGTGGTGCCGATCGCTTTCGCGCCACGCGCTTTTTCACGCGCCACGTCCAGCGCCACGTGATAGTCCAGGATCAGCGGGCAGGCTTCGGAGAGCAGCAGACGCTCACGAACAGGGATACCACGGTCTTCCAGACCTTTCATCTCTTTCATCAGCGCAGCAGGAGACAGCACAACGCCGTTACCGATGATGCTGGTGACGTTTTCGCGAAGAATGCCTGATGGAATAAGATGGAGGACGGTTTTTTCACCGTTGATTACGAGAGTATGGCCTGCGTTGTGACCGCCCTGGTAGCGTACAACATATTTAGCCCGTTCAGTCAGAAGATCGACAATCTTCCCTTTACCTTCGTCACCCCATTGGGTGCCCAGTACGACGACGTTGTTACCCATTTTTTTCAAAATCACCGTTTGCTTAAAAATGGATTCTACCATCGCTTTTTCAGATATACAGCACTTTTTGACCTTAAAATACGCCAATTGCGGCTAGTTTTTGATCAGCCAATCGTTTTCCTCAACATGTAGTAGATAACGATACCGGCAACCACAAGACCACCGCCGAAACGACGCAAAATATTATCCGGTAGCTGGCTCATGGTCGCGATCATACGACGCCACGCGCGCGGATAGAGCATCGGGCCGAGACCTTCCAGCACCAGAACCAGGGCCAGCGCGAGCCAGATCGTTGAATTCATTTTTCATCCTTATAAAAGAAAACCACCGCTCCGTTGGGAGCGGTGGTTTGAATACTCAAACGAGCCTGAGTTTATCGCGTTGCGTTGGTCGGCGTCTTCATATAACGGAAGAAATCGCTGTCCGGGCTGAGCACCATCACATCCTGGTTGCTCTTAAAGCTATTCTCGTAAGCGCGCAGGCTACGGATAAAGGCGTAGAAGTCTGGATCCTGGCTGAATGCATCGGCAAACAGCTTCGCCGCTTCCGCATCGCCTTCACCGCGCAGGATACGGCCCTGACGTTCAGATTCCGCCAGCGTCTTGGTCACTTCATAGTCCGCTGCCGCACGCAGTTTTTCAGCCTCTTCCTGACCCTGTGAACGGTGACGACGGGCTACCGCTTCACGCTCGGCGCGCATACGGTTGTAGATCGCCTCGGACACTTCCGCTGGCAGGTTGATCTGCTTGATACGCACGTCAACCACTTCGATACCCAGTGCCGCCATACTGTTCGGGTTGATCACCGGCACTTTACCGTTGGTTTCAGCCTGAACGCGTTCGGCCGCTTTAGCAATCGCGTCATCCGCTGCTGGCGTCGCCACTTCGTCTTCGGTGCCCGCTGTACCGGAGTTCAGCGCATCGCGCACTTCCAGGGTCAGACGACCGCGGGAGTCGGTCACGATGTCTTTCACATCAAGACGACCAATTTCAGAACGCAGACGGTCAGAGAACTTACGTTTCAGCAGCACTTCTGCCTGAGACACGTCACCGCCGCCCGTTGCCAGGAAGTAACGGCTGAAATCGCTGATGCGCCATTTGATGTAAGAATCAACGATCAGGTCTTTCTTCTCTTTGGTCACGAAACGGTCGGCCTGGTTATCCATGGTCTGGATACGCGCATCAAGCGTTTTCACAGACTGAATGAACGGCACCTTGAAGTGCAGGCCCGGCTCGTAAATCACCGGACGTTTGTCGCCATCACGCACGACGCTGCTGAACTGGAACTTGATCCCGCGCTCGCCCTCTTTCACCACAAAGATCGAGGTATACAGCACGACCAGTACGATGACGATGATCGCAATAACTGACTTACGCATCCTTATTCCCCCTGACGCTGGTAGTCGTTACGCTGCGCGTTAGCACGGCGTTGGTCCATAATGTCACCATCGTTCGAAGAAGGCGTTGTGTTCGCGCTGGAGCTGCCTGATGAGGCTGGCGGCAGACGCAGGAGGTTGTTCGCTCCGCTGGTGTCTTTCGCTGCCGGTGCAGAACCGCCTTTCAGCATCTGATCCAGCGGCAGAACCATCAGGTTTCCGCCTTTGCTGTCGTTAACCAGCACTTTGCGGGTGTGGCTCAGCACTTTTTCCATAGTCTCGATATACAGACGCTCGCGGGTAATTTCCGGCGCGGCTTTGTATTCCGGCAGGATGCGCGCGAAGCGAGCCACTTCACCCTGAGCTTCCAGGATGGTCTGGGTCTTATACGCACGCGCCTCTTCCAGAATACGCTGCGCCTGGCCGTTAGCACGCGGCTGAACTTCGTTGGTGTACGCTTCTGCTTCGCGGATGTACTGCTGTTCGTTTTCACGGGCAGCAATCGCATCGTCAAACGCGGCCTTCACCTCTTCCGGCGGACGCGCAGCCTGGAAGTTGACGTCCAGCAGGGTGATACCCATGTTGTACGGACGAATCGTCTCTTCCAGCTCGCGCTGGGTATCGCTACGAATAACGGTACGACCTTCGGTCAGGATGCGGTCCATGGTGTATTTGCCGATCACACCACGCAGGGCGCTGTCGGTCGCCTGACGCAGGCTGTCATCGGCGCTGGTCACGCTAAACAGATAACGCTCAGGATCGGTCACGCGGTACTGCACGTTCATCTCAACGCGCACCACGTTTTCGTCCGAGGTCAGCATCACGCCAGAAGCGGCCAGTTCACGGACGGATTCCACGTTTACCGCAGTCACATCGTCAATGAAGGTCGGTTTCCAGTTCAGGCCCGGCTCAACCAGGTGGCTGAACTTACCGAAACGGGTGACCACGCCGCGTTCTGCTTCTTTAATGGTGTAGAACCCGCTGGCTGCCCAGACGATCACCAGCCCGGCAGCAACGATGCCCACCAGGCGGCCACCTAATTGCGGGCGCGGTCCCTGGCTGGAACTGCCACCCGAGCCAGAACCTTTTCCTCCGCCAAGGCCACCAAGCTTTTTGCTCAGCTTGCGGAAGATATCATCCAGATCCGGCGGCCCCTGCTCGCGACCACCTTTGTTGCCATTTCCCCCAGAGTTGCCGCCTTGATTATTGCTGCTTCCCCACGGGTCGCGGTCTTGTCCGTTATTACCGGGCTGATTCCACGCCATGTATATGCTCCATATTTGTTATGCAAGGGCGAATTTTTCAGGCTTCCCCTTTCTGATCAGACGATATAGTCCGCCAGCGCAGGTTCTTGTTTACAGAGGCGACGCCAGTCAACGATCGGCATACGCACCTGCATCCCCACGCTGCCGTCATCCTCCATCCACTCTTTTTCTATCGCCTGAAGCTGATAAAACCGGCTGCGCAGCCTGCCTTCCTGTGGCGGCAGTCGCAGCGTGTGCTGAGCTACCTCACCGGAAAGACGTTCTGTCAAAGCCTGGAAAAGCAGTGGCACACCGATTCCGGCCTGAGCAGAAAGCCAGACCCGAATCGGTTTGTTCTCTTCATCACGGTCGATACGCGGTTCGAAATCCTCCAGCATATCGATCTTATTCATCACCAACAGGGTGGGAATTTCGTGGGCGTCAATTTCTTCCAGCACCACGTTCACCGCGTCGATGTTCTCCTGCACGCGTACGTCAGCCGCATCAATCACGTGCAGCAGCAGAGTCGCCTGACGCGTCTCCTGCAACGTCGCCTTAAACGCCGCCACCAGATCGTGCGGCAGATGGCGGATAAACCCTACGGTATCCGCCAGCACTGTTTCACCCACGTCAGCAACGTCAATGCGGCGCAGCGTCGGGTCCAGGGTCGCAAACAGCTGGTCTGCGGCATACACCTGGGCCTCGGTTATCTGGTTAAACAGGGTGGATTTACCGGCGTTGGTATAGCCCACCAGCGACACCGTGGGGATGTCGGCTTTGGTTCGCGCCCGACGCCCCTGTTCACGCTGTTTCTCGACACGTTCCAGACGTGAGAGGATCTGGGTAATACGGCCACGCAGCAAACGGCGGTCGGTTTCGAGCTGGGTTTCACCCGGACCGCGCAAACCAATCCCGCCTTTTTGTCTTTCAAGGTGGGTCCAGCCACGCACCAGACGCGTCGCCAGATGGCGCAACTGCGCCAGCTCAACCTGCAGTTTCCCCTCATGGGTACGGGCACGCTGAGCAAAAATATCTAAAATCAATCCCGTGCGATCGATAACACGGCACTCGCAGAGAGCTTCCAGGTTGCGCTCCTGGGCTGGAGACAGCGCATGATCAAACAACACGACTGACGCGCCGGTTGCTTTTACGGCATCCGCAATTTCTACTGCTTTACCTTCACCAACAAAATACTTTGGGTGCGGCGCTTTACGGCTACCGGTAATCACCTGCATTGCTTCGACACCGGCGGAAGAGACCAGAGATTCAAACTCCTGGAGGTCTTCCATATCTTTGTCTTGCGAAAAATAGATGTGTACCAGCACCGCCTGCTCACCGGCATCATAACGGTCAAACAAGCGTAAACCTCTCTAAAAAGATCAGCGGGGAACGCAGGATCCCTGGCTCCCCGTGTGGATAACAGCTAAAACCTTATTCGGTCTCGTCGCTGTCCTGCGCAGGAGCAGAAGAACCCTGCGCGTTGCTGCCATGATGGTAGTTACTGCCTGTGCCGCCGCCAGCGTTATTGCTGTGATGAGAGACCGGACGGGACGGAACAACAGTAGAGATAGCGTGCTTGTAGACCATCTGGCTGACCGTGTTTTTCAACAGGATCACGAACTGATCGAAAGACTCAATCTGACCTTGCAGCTTAATACCATTCACCAAATAAATAGAAACTGGAACACGTTCCCGACGCAATGCGTTCAGGAACGGATCTTGTAAAGATTGCCCCTTAGCCATTCTATCTTTTCCTTATATGCTTGTTTTGTACTTAGAACCTTGCGATTCTGAAAAATTGCGCACGATACGTCTCAATTGTACACATTCAGTGGGCGATATCACCAACAACCTCAATCACATCGTTTAACGCCTGTTGCGGTTTTTCACTGTCTAACCAGTGAACCCCCTCCCAACCGCGCAACCAGGTGATCTGGCGCTTCGCTAACTGTCTCGTGGCGCAAACACCTCGATAAACCATTTCATCGTATGAAATCTCACCTTCAAGATACGACCACATCTGGCGGTATCCCACACAACGAACGGAAGGCATATCCGTATGCAAATCTCCACGGGCAAATAGCGCCCGCACTTCTGCTTCAAAATCTGAAGCCAACATCTGATGAAAACGCTGCTCAATTCGTTGATGGAGCAGTTCACGGCTCGCCGGGGCGATGGCGAACTGATGCACCTGATACGGCAGAGCGTCTCCTGACGTTTGCGTCAGTTCCGTTAAAGTTTTACCCGAAATGAAAAAAACTTCCAGTGCCCGGGAAAGCCTTTGCGGATCGTTTGGATGGATTCGCGCCGCCGCAACCGGGTCAATCTCTGCCAGTTGCTTATGCAATGCGTCCCACCCCTGCTCTGCCGCCTGCTGCTCAATCTTTGCTCTGATTTCAGGATCTGCAGAAGGTAAGGGTGACAAACCTTCGAGCAGCGCCTTGAAGTAGAGCATGGTTCCGCCAACCAACAGCGGTATACGCCCCGTGGCGGTGATCTCGGCCATCTCAGCTAAGGCATCCCGGCGGAAATCCGCTGCGGAGTAAGCCTCTGCCGGATCGAGAATATCCAGCAAACGGTGCGGTGCCGCACGCAGTTCGTCTGCGCCGGGCTTCGCCGTGCCGATGTCCATCCCTCGATAGATGAGGGCGGAATCAACGCTAATCAACTCTACAGGCAAAACTTTACGTAACTCAATGGCTAACGCTGTTTTGCCAGAGGCCGTTGGGCCCATTAAAAAAATTGCCTTTGGCAGGCTCGCCTTGCTTACGTCAGTCATGTTTCAGGGCGGTCATCGCCGTTTTTAAATCAACAGGTTGTAATAACCCACCCGGCGGCGCTTTCACCAGCTGTGGGCAGAGGCGTTCCACCTCCGCCAGCACGGTAATCGCCTGCGCCATACTCCACGGTGAATGTTCGCTGGCCAGATGACGGGCGATCCACTGCGCGGTGTTGGCAGCCTCCAACGATGTTTGCTGCGCCAGGTAGCCTATCAGTTCAGGAATCAAGTTTTGTAAATTTTGTTGGCGTAAGGGTAAAGGCACTGCGCGAATTGTCACATGTTGTGGTTCGAGCACAATTTCAATGCCCATTTGCGCCAGCTGGGCCTCTGCACGCTGCAATACCCTTGTTTCTTCAGCGGATATTTTCAGGCGAACCGGGATCAATAACGGCTGCGCACAGGCGGCATTTTCGCCCGGCGTGAGCTGCACCTGTTTAAGCCAGCGTTCGGCAACCGGCAGTGCCAGAAGCATCAATTTCCCGTCACGTTCCAGCAGTGCCATATCCGGCGCGATAATCGTCAGCACCCGGCCAAAACTCTGGCTATGGCCGTCCAGAGAAGACTGAGGTGTCGGAATGGGTTCTTTACGCTCTACGGCTGGCGTCTCCAGCAGTTTGCGGTACAACGCGCCCTGCTGCTTTTGATAGCCGGGCTGGGCATTCGGGTAGTTGGCGCCCGTTGGACGCGGTGCGGCCCCTGCGGAGGAAAAGCGCGGCGCTTCCGGTTCACGCGCAACGGCAGGCTCCGCAAAATGGTTGCGGCCCGCCGCGACACGGTTTTCAGGAATTGGGCGCGGTGCGGAGTCTTCTTTTTCCAGCGGCAGCGTGGGTTCAAGCTGCTGTTGCAGCACGCTCAGCACGCCCTGGTAGATAAAATCATGCACCAGACGCGACTGATGGAACCGTACTTCATGCTTGGCAGGATGGACGTTGACATCCACCTGATGCGGGTCGATCTCCAGATAAAGCACAAAGGCCGGTTGCTGATCGGCCCCGAGCTTGTCTTCGCAGGCCTGGCGAATGGCGTGATTAATGAGGCGGTCGCGCATCATGCGGCCATTCACGTAGCAATACTGAATTTCAGAATACGCCGCGCTACTGGCGTTCGGATCGGCCACCCAGCCGCGTAAAGCCAGATCGCCGTGCTGCCACTCGATAGCCAACGCCTGCTCCAGGAACGGCGTCCCGCAGATAGCGCCTAACCGTCGCTCTTTCTGACCACCTTCAGCCACCGCGCGGTACTGGCGCATCACCTTGCCGTTATGGCTGAGGTTGATGGTGACGTCGAAACGGGCGAGCGCAATTCGGCGGATGATCTCGTCGATATGGCCGAACTCGGTTTTTTCGGTACGCATAAACTTGCGGCGGGCGGGAGTATTGTAGAACAGGTCCAGAACTTCCAGCGTAGTACCGACAGGGTGCGCCGCGGGTTTGACCGTGACGTCCATATCCCGCCCTTCAGCGTAGGCCTGCCAGGCTTCCTGCTGTTCAGCGGTGCGGGAGATCAGCGTTAAACGAGAAACCGAGCTGATACTGGCCAGCGCTTCGCCGCGAAAACCGAGGCTGATAATCGCTTCCAGGTCATCCAGAGAGGCAATTTTACTGGTGGCATGACGCGCCAGCGCCAGCGCCAGCTCCTCTTTTTTGATGCCCCAGCCGTTGTCGCGAATGCGGATAAGCTTTGCGCCGCCGCGTTCGATATCAATATCAATGCGGGTGGCGCCCGCATCGAGGCTATTTTCAACCAGCTCCTTCACCACCGACGCAGGGCGTTCCACCACCTCACCGGCGGCGATTTGGTTCGCGAGCTGCGGCGGCAGAACCTGAATCGGCATGAATTCTCCTTAATTTGTGGCGGTCAACCCACCCGGCTGCGCGGCGCTGGCCGTCTGGGCTGCTCCGCCCTGCGGCGCGGACTGCAGAGGATGCGCCTCAAAATATTTACGTAAACCGTTATAAATCGCTTCGGCAATTTGCTGCTGATAGCTGTCGCTGCCCAGCAGGCGCTCTTCACTGTTATTGCTGATAAAGCCCGTCTCTACCAGAATTGACGGAATATCCGGCGAGCGCAGAACGCCCAGGCTCGCATGTTCAGGGCGGCGCTTATGCAATGCCCCGATGCCCTGCAACTGGTTCAATACGTTAGTGGCGACATCATACCCGACGCGCTGAGAATGACCGAACTGTAAATCCAGCACCGCCTGGCTGAGGTATGGGTCAGACTGGCTGTTTGCCAGCACATCACCCGCGCCGCCTAACAGTTCAGACTGTTTCTCATGCTCTTCCAGCCAGTTGGCCATTTCGCTGTTTGCCCGGCGGTTCGACAGAACCCATACCGAGGCGCCCGTCGCGTTACGGTTCGGCGCGGCATCCGCGTGAATGGAGACCAGGAAATTGGCGTTTTGCTTACGCGCCACGTCTGAGCGGCCCATCACAGAGATAAAATAGTCGCCGTCGCGGGTTAGTACGCCTTTAAACATCGGATCATCGTTTAACAGCGTCCGCAGCTTGCGGGCCACCGCAATAGTGACATTTTTCTCTCGCGTGCCGCCCGGGCCAATCGCTCCAGGATCCTGTCCACCGTGCCCGGCATCAATGGCGATTATCACTTTGTCACCGCTGACCGTACGCCGTGCGCTGACCGCCGGACGCGTTACCGTGTTACTGCTGGTTGCCGCGGTGATGCGATCGTTCTGCGATTTAAACGGATTACGCGCAGGTTCCGATGGGCGAGGCGTATACACCGGCTCTTCCACGCGTTTCGCGACAACCGGTGGCGGCGGAGGCGGCGGAACATCGGCATTGATGGTGAAGACCACCGTATAGTTCGCCCCGTTTTGCTGCTTCACCGCCTTCGTTTTGCCCTTTTCGGTCAGATCGACCACCAGGCGCAGCGACTGGCTGTCCTGAGGGGTACCCGAGCGGATACTTTTCACCAGGTTGTTACCGCTGAACCGCAGCGGTAACCCCTGGATCACGCCTGTCTGTTTGATATCCAGCGCCACGCTGTGGCTGTCTGGCTGTGAAAACGCGTATTCAGGGTCGCCCTTAAAGCTGAACGTAATCCGGGCCTGGCTTTCGCCGTTTGACACCTGAATATCCGAAAGGCTTGCCGCCCCGGCCTGCGCGCACAGCAGCACCGTCGCAGCCAACACCCAACCTTTAACGCGACTAATCATCCCGTCATCCCTACTCTTAACCGGCGAGACGCGCCAGTAAGGAACACCCTGATGAGGAAACCGCACTGATGCGAGCCTCACGCCCTTGAGCCTGGTAATCTAAGTGAATTTCGACATCCGGGTCAGGCAGCACACCCGCACCTTGTTGCGGCCACTCCACCAGGCAGATGGCGTCGTTGGCAAAATAATCACGGATCCCCATAAATTCCAGCTCCTCAGGATCCGCAAGGCGGTATAAATCAAAGTGGTACACCATAAGATTGTCGAGGGTGTACGGCTCGACCAGCGTGTAGGTAGGGCTTTTCACGTTCCCGTTATGCCCTAACGCCTGCAAAAAACCCCGGCTGAAGGTGGTTTTACCCGCACCTAAATCGCCATACAGATAAATGACGGTTGCCCCCTGACAGGCCTGCGCCACGCGCTTGCCGAGATCTAAAGTGGCTTGTTCATCAGGTAAAGGAATCGCTCGATTAGTCATTTTCTACGTCAATCACATCCGGGTTAACAACACGCCGCAGCGTGCAAAAGAGATCGGTGGCCAGCATACCGCGTGTCCCCTCCCGCTCAGCAAGCCTGTCAGCTGCCGCGCCGTGGGCCACGCAGCCCGCACAGGCTGCATCATAAAGGGGAAGTTTCTGTCCAAGCAATGCGCCGATAATGCCTGAAAGCACATCGCCCATACCGCCGCTCGCCATGCCCGCATTTCCGGCATCAATAATGCCCTGCGTCTCGTCACTGGCGACAACGGTGCCTGCCCCTTTCAAAACGGCAACACCTCCGTAACGTTTTACCAGACGCTGAGCAGAAAGTAAGCGATCGCTTTCAATTTCTGCCACGCTGCAGTTAAGCAGGCGTGCGGCTTCGCCGGGGTGTGGCGTCAGAATGCGATTGTGACGCTTATCCGGATTTATTGCCAGAAGGTTAAGCGCGTCGGCATCCCACAGCATCGGTTTACGAAAATTCTCGACCTTTTGCAGGGCCTGTTTACCCCATGTCTGTTGCCCAAGCCCGGGACCAATAACCACCACATCCGCCCATTCGAGGCTTTCTTCCAGCGTCTGGGGCGTAAGCTCATGGACCATCAGTTCCGGTCGGGCTGTGATGATTGGCGCAATATTTTCAATGCGAGTGAGTACTCGCACTAACCCGGCACCGCTGCGAAGTGCCGCCTCACCGGTCATGCGAACCGCGCCTGCCGTACCGCGATCGCCACCAATAATCACCAGCCTGCCGTTGTCGCCCTTGTGAGACGTTGGGCGGCGCGGCGGAAGCCACTCTTTTAGCTGCGAGGAATCAAAGCGCGACAGGAGCGTTTCCTGTCCAACGAGCCAGCTCTCCAGCCCCAGCGCGTTATGGTGCAATACGCCGACCACATCCCGCGCTTTTCCGGTTAACAGGCCCGGCTTCAGAGCGATAAAGGTCACGGTGTGCGCAGCCTGAATAACGGCGCCAGGCGTCGCGCCGGTCTGCGCGATCAGGCCCGACGGAATATCCAACGCGACGACCGGCGCAGAGTACCCGTTAGCGTGTTCAATAAGCGCGGCAATGTTTTCGCGAGGCGCGCTGCGTAGCCCGGTCCCCAGCAGACCATCAACAATCAGATCAACATCTTCCGGCCAGACGATATCAGGAGCATGAATCACGCCGCCTGCGTTCAGCCATGCCTCCCGCGCCGCGCAGGCCTCTTCCGGCAGGGGCTTATCACTCTCCAGCGCCAGCAGGGTAACGCGGAGACCGGCTGCAACGGCAAGACGCGCAACGACGTAGCCGTCGCCGCCGTTATTGCCGTGCCCGCACAAAATCAGCCAGTGAGTGGACTGCGGGTACGCGCTGCGGGCAACGTTAAACGCCGCCTCTCCCGCGCGCTGCATCAGTTCATAAAGGGTAATGCCGAGACTGTCTGCGGCCTCTTTTTCGGCGCGCCGGAGGTCATCCGCATGCCAGATGGAATGTGGTATACTTGCGGGGTTTTTCTTCACCGTATGGTCCGTCATGTCACAGCCCCTCGATCTCAATGAATTAGCGCAAAAAATAAAACAGTGGGGTGCTGAGCTTGGCTTCCAGAAGGTAGGCATTACCGATACCGACCTCTCTGCCAGCGAGCCAAAACTGCAGGCCTGGCTGGACAAACAATACCACGGCGAAATGGAGTGGATGGCGCGTCACGGCATGATGCGCGCCCGTCCACATGAACTTTTACCGGGTACACTACGCGTCATCAGCGTGCGCATGAACTACCTGCCTGCCAACGCGGCCTTTGCGCGCACGCTAAAAAATCCCTCCCTGGGTTACGTCAGCCGGTACGCTCTGGGGCGTGATTACCATAAGCTTCTGCGTAACCGCTTAAAAAAACTCGGGGAAACCATTCAGCAGCACTGTGATTCGCTGAATTTTAGACCCTTTGTTGATTCCGCGCCTGTTCTTGAGCGCCCGATCGCCGAAAAAGCCGGACTTGGCTGGACAGGTAAGCACTCACTTATCCTGAGCCGCGACGCCGGATCGTTCTTCTTCCTCGGTGAGCTGCTGATAGATTTACCCCTGCCTGTAGATGGCCCGGTGGAGGAAGGCTGTGGCCGCTGCGTGGCCTGCATGACCATCTGCCCGACGGGCGCCATCGTTGAGCCTTACACCGTTGATGCCCGCCGCTGTATCTCCTATCTCACGATAGAGCTTGAAGGGGCGATCCCGGAAGAATTCCGACCGCTTATCGGCAACCGGATCTACGGCTGCGACGACTGTCAGTTGATTTGCCCGTGGAACCGCTATTCACAGCTGACGGACGAAGAGGACTTCAGCCCGCGTAAAGCGCTGCATGCGCCACAGCTTATTGAGCTGTTCGCCTGGACCGAAGCCTGGTTTCTGAAGGTGACGGAAGGTTCCGCTATTCGGCGTATCGGCCACCTGCGCTGGCTGCGAAACGTGGCCGTCGCGCTGGGCAATGCCCCGTGGGATGAAGCGAATATTCAGGCGCTCGAAAGCCGTAGAGGTGAGCACCCACTTCTTGATGAACACATAGAATGGGCGATTGCGCAGCAAATCGAGAAGCGAAATGCCTGCGTGGTCGAGGTGCAGCTTCCTAAGAAACAGCGGCTGGTTAGGGTGATTGAAAAAGGGCTTACGCGGGATGCGTGATATATTCACAGCCTGTGAATAAAAATAAAAACTCAAGCGCCATCTGGACTTGAGAAGAGGTCAAGTGATCTCAATAACATTTTGAAATGAAATTTTATCCAATTAATACAGTGGCTTGGGAAGATATTATTCACCCTGCTAACTTTCTGTACGGTTTGGGTAAAGCGCGAATTCTGTGGATAACTCTGTTTACAAGAGTATTTCAGATGCAATAGAAAACGTCCCCAGCGCGTCTTTTCGCTGTGGATATTTTAGAGATGAAGAAGAATTTGGAGCGGGAAACGAGACTCGAACTCGCGACCCCGACCTTGGCAAGGTCGTGCTCTACCAACTGAGCTATTCCCGCTTGGGTGGTCCGTGCTTTAGAAGCACTTTCAAATTTTGGAGCGGGAAACGAGACTCGAACTCGCGACCCCGACCTTGGCAAGGTCGTGCTCTACCAACTGAGCTATTCCCGCTTGGGCAGTCTGTGCTGTGGAAGCACCTTCAAATTTTGGAGCGGGAAACGAGACTCGAACTCGCGACCCCGACCTTGGCAAGGTCGTGCTCTACCAACTGAGCTATTCCCGCAAATCTGTACTGCTTTTGTTGCTGTCGTAACGTGTAATTCTCTGTCGTTACGGGAGGCGCATTATACGAGAAATCCTTTTAGCTGCAACCCCCCTTAAAGTGATTTTTTCGAAATTCAGTTCAAGTGCTTATTTAATCGGCAAGCTGAACAATTTAACGACAAAAACCCGGCCGCGCAAGGTGCCGGATCTCAAAATCACAGCTTAATAAAGTTTTCGCGGTAGTACGCGAGTTCCGCCACGGACTCGCGGATATCGTCCATCGCCTGGTGCGTACCCTGTTTTTTAAAGCCGTCCAGAATTTCAGGTTTCCAGCGGCGCGCCAGCTCTTTCAGGGTGCTCACGTCCAGATAGCGGTAATGGAAGTAAGACTCCAGCTCCGGCATGTACTTGAAGAGGAAACGGCGATCCTGACCGATGCTGTTCCCGCAGATCGGCGATTTACCCGCTGGTACCCACTGCTTCAGAAATTCGAGCGTCGCCAGTTCCGCCTCGCGATCGCCCAGCGTGCTCGCCTTCACGCGCTCGACAAGACCGCTGCCGGTGTGGGTACGCACGTTCCACTCATCCATCAGCGCAAGCTGGTCGTCGGACTGATGCACCGCAATCGTTGGCCCTTCGGCAAGGATATTCAGGTTGGCATCGGTCACCAGGGTTGCAATCTCAATAATGCGATCGCGCTCGGGATCCAGCCCGGTCATTTCGAGATCGATCCAAATCAGGTTGTTTTCATCCGCGCTCATGTTATTTTCCACCCTTCTCGCATAACCGGCAGTAGCAGGTTAACTAGTATTAATTAGAGTGTATCATAGAGGTTTTGCCCCTTACGGGCGACCAGGAGCCAGTGCGATTGAGTAAAAATAAACTCTCCAAAGGGCAGCAGCGCCGCGTGAATGCCAATCATCAGCGCCGTCTTAAAACCACTTCGGAGAAGGTCGATTACGACGACAACCTGTTTGGCGAACCAACGGAAGGCGTAGTTATCAGCCGTTTCGGTATGCACGCCGACGTGGAATCCGCCGATGGCGAAATCCACCGCTGTAACATTCGCCGGACCATTCGTTCTCTGGTGACCGGCGACCGCGTCGTCTGGCGACCGGGTAAAGAGGCGGCAGAGGGCGTTACGGTAAAAGGTATCGTTGAAGCGGTCCATGAGCGTACGTCCGTGTTAACCCGTCCCGATTTTTACGACGGGGTGAAGCCGATTGCCGCCAACATTAACCAGATTGTCATCGTATCGGCGATTTTGCCCGAACTTTCGCTCAATATTATCGACCGATACCTTGTCGCCTGTGAAACGCTGCAGGTTGAACCGATTATCGTGCTGAACAAAATCGATCTGCTGGATGACGAAGGCATGGCTTTCGTTAATGAGCAGATGGATATCTACCGCAAGATTGGCTACCGCGTTCTGATGGTGTCCAGCTACACCAAAGACGGACTGAAACCGCTGGAAGAGGCGCTTACCGATCGCATCAGCATCTTTGCGGGTCAGTCCGGCGTGGGGAAATCGAGCCTGCTAAACAACCTTCTCGGCCTCCAGCAGGAGATCCTCACTAACGATGTGTCTGACGTCTCGGGTCTGGGCCAGCACACCACCACCGCCTCACGTCTCTATCATTTCCCTCACGGCGGCGATGTGATCGACTCACCGGGCGTGCGTGAATTCGGTTTATGGCATCTTGAGCCGGAACAAATCTTTAATGGATTTGTCGAATTCCATGATTATTTAGGCGCTTGCAAATACCGCGACTGCAAACACGATAACGATCCAGGCTGCGCTATCCGCGAAGCGGTTGAGAAAGGTGAAATCGCGGAGACCCGCTTCGAGAATTACCACCGCATTCTTGAGAGCATGGATCAGGTAAAAACGCGTAAAAACTTTTCTGATTCTGATAACTGACAACTAAGCTAAGCATCGCTAAAATCGTCCCCTTTTTTCAGGTTCCGGCGGCTTACTGCCGGATCAGGAACGACAAAACAATGGCCTGGAGGCTACCTTGTTAAACGCATTTAAACTTTCGCTTCAATACATTCTGCCAAAACTGTGGCTCACTCGCCTGGCGGGCTGGGGCGCAAGCAAACGCGCGGGCTGGCTGACCAAACTGGTCATCGACCTTTTCGTTAAGTATTACAAGGTCGACATGAAAGAAGCGCAGAAGCCGGACACCGCCAGCTACCGCACGTTCAACGAGTTTTTCGTGCGCCCGCTGCGCGACGAAGTGCGCCCGCTGAACACCGACCCTAACGTCCTGGTGATGCCAGCAGACGGCGTGATCAGCCAGTTGGGTAACATCGAAGACGACAAAATTCTGCAGGCGAAGGGCCACAACTACAGCCTGGAAGCGCTGCTGGCGGGCAATTACCTGATGGCGGACCTGTTCCGCAACGGCACCTTTGCCACCACCTATCTGTCACCGCGCGACTACCACCGCGTACACATGCCGTGTAACGGTATCCTGCGTGAGATGATCTACGTGCCGGGCGATCTGTTCTCCGTGAACCACCTGACCGCGCAAAACGTACCGAACCTGTTTGCCCGTAACGAACGCGTCATCTGCCTGTTCGATACTGAATTCGGCCCTATGGCGCAGATTCTGGTGGGCGCGACCATTGTCGGCAGCATCGAAACCGTCTGGGCTGGCACCATTACCCCGCCGCGTGAAGGCGTGATCAAGCGCTGGACGTGGCCTGCCGGTGAAGAAGAAGGTTCAGTCGCCCTGCTGAAAGGCCAGGAAATGGGTCGCTTCAAGCTGGGCTCTACCGTCATCAACCTGTTTGCGCCGGGCAAAGTGAAGCTGGCTGAGCAGCTCGAAAGCCTGTCGGTCACCAAACTGGGTCAGCCGCTGGCGGTCTCTACCGAAACCTTCGTGACGCCGGATGCAGAACCTGCTCCGCTGCCGCAAGAAGAGATCGACGCCGAGCACGACGCCAGCCCGCTGGTTGACGACAAAAAAGACGAAGGCTAACAAAAGAAGGATCGCTGACGTGCGCCCGATTATCGTTCTACTGATGGCCTGGTGCCTCAGCATGGGGGCGTACGCAGCGACAGCCCCCGACGCCAAACAGATAACCCAGGAGCTGGAGCAGGCGAAAGCGGCTAAACCCGCTCAGCCAGAGACCGTTGAGTCACTCCAGTCCGCACTGAACGCGCTTGAAGAGCGGAAAGGCTCGCTTGAGCGCGCTCAGCAGTATCAGCAGGTTATCGACAACTTCCCTAAACTCTCGCAAACGCTGCGCGCGCAACTCGCTAATCTGCGCGATGAGCCGCGCGAAGTGCCGGAAGGCATGACCACCGACGCCCTGAATCAGGAAATCCTGCAGGTCAGCAGCCAGCTCCTGGAAAAGAGCCGCCAGGCTCAGCAGGAGCAGGAGCGAGCGCGTGAAATTGCCGACTCCCTCAGCCAGCTTCCGCAGCAGCAAACCGACGCCCGCCGCCAGCTTAACGACGTTGAGCGCCGCGTGGGTACGCAAAGCGGCAACACGCCGCAGGCTCAGGCGCAAAATCTGGGTCTGCAGGCGGAATCTGCCCGTCTGAAGGCCCTTGTGGATGAGCTGGAGCTGGCGCAGCTTTCCGCCAACAACCGCCAGGAGCTGGCGCGGATGCGCTCTGAACTCGCTCAGAAGCAGAGCGAGCAGCTGGATGCGTACCTTCAGGCCCTGCGCAATTTGCTTAACAGCCAGCGCCAGCGCGAAGCCGAGCGAGCGCTTGAAAGCACCGAGCTGCTGGCGGAAAACAGCGCCAATCTGCCGGAAGGTATCGTCGATCAGTTTAAGGTCAACCGCGAGCTTTCTGCCGCCCTGAATCAGCAGGCGCAGCGTATGGATCTGGTTGCCTCCCAGCAGCGTCAGGCGACGAATCAAACCCTGCAGGTGCGCCAGGCGCTCAACACCCTGCGCGAGCAGTCCCAGTGGCTCGGGTCATCAAACCTGCTGGGCGAAGCGTTACGCGCCCAGGTCGCGCGCCTGCCGGAAATGCCGAAACCGCAGCAGCTGGATACCGAGATGGCCCAGCTGCGCGTGCAGCGACTGCACTTTGAAGATCTTCTCAATAAGCAGCCGCAAATACGCCAGATCCGTCAGGCTGACGGACAACCTCTGACCAGCGAGCAAAACCGTATTCTGGAAGCCCAGCTGCGCACCCAGCGCGAACTGCTGAACTCCCTGCTGCAGGGCGGGGATACGCTGATTCTGGAACTGACTAAGCTCAAGGTCTCTAACAGCCAGCTGGAAGACGCGCTGAAAGAGGTGAACGAGGCTACGCACCGTTATCTCTTCTGGACATCCGACGTACGTCCAATGACCTTCTCGTGGCCAATTGAGATCGTTCAGGATCTGCGCCGCCTGATTTCGCTCGACACCTTTAGCCAGCTCGGACAGGCCAGCGTGATGATGCTGACCAGTAAAGAGACGATTTTCCCGCTGCTGGGCGCGTTGGTTCTGGTGGGCTTCAGCATTTATTCGCGCAGACATTTCACCCGCTTCCTGGAGCGTTCCAGCGCGCGGGTGGGGAAAGTCACTCAGGATCACTTCTGGCTGACGCTGCGCACCGTGTTCTGGTCGATTCTCGTCGCGTCTCCGCTACCGGTGCTGTGGATGACGCTTGGCTATGGCCTGCGGGAAGCCTGGCCCTATCCGCTCGCGGTCGCCATTGGCGATGGCGTCACCGCCACGGTACCGTTGCTGTGGGTGGTGATGATTTGCGCGACGTTCGCGCGGCCTAACGGCCTGTTCATCGCCCACTTTGGCTGGCCTCGTAACCGCGTGGCGCGCGCCATGCGCTATTACCTGATGAGCATCGGGCTGATTGTGCCGCTGATTATGGCGCTGATCATGTTTGATAATCTCAACGACCGGGAATTCTCAGGCTCGCTGGGCCGCCTCTGCTTTATGCTAATCTGCGGCGCGCTGGCCATCGTCACGCTCAGCCTGAAACGCGCGGGGATACCGCTCTATCTGGATAAATCCGGCAGCGGCGACAACATGTTCAACCGGCTGCTCTGGAACCTGCTGCTGAGCGCTCCTCTGATTGCGATGCTGGCAGCGGCGGTAGGTTACCTGGCAACCTCGCAGGCGCTGCTGGCGCGACTGGAAACGTCGGTGGCGATCTGGTTCCTGCTGCTGGTGGTGTATCACGTGATCCGTCGCGGGATGCTGATCCAGCGCCGCCGTCTGGCCTTTGACCGCGCCAAGCATCGCCGGGCAGAGATCCTCGCTCAGCGTGCCCGTGGCGAGGAAGAGCCAACCCATGTCAACAGCACGGAAGGCACGATGGATGCGGACGAGGTCGAACTGGATCTGGATGCCATCAGTACCCAGTCTCTGCGCCTGGTGCGCTCCCTCCTGATGCTGATTGCCCTTCTGTCGGTGATCTACCTGTGGTCGGAAATTCACTCCGCGTTTGGCTTCCTGGAGAACATCTCTCTGTGGGACGTGACGTCCACGGTGCAGGGCGTTGAAAGCCTGGAGCCGATCACCTTAGGCGCGGTGCTGATTGCCATTCTGGTGCTGATCATCACCACCCAACTGGTGCGTAACTTCCCGGCTCTGCTGGAGCTGGCGCTGCTGCAGCATCTGGATTTAACCCCCGGCACGGGATACGCCATTACGACCATTACGAAATACCTGATACTGCTGTTTGGCGGAATGGTCGGGTTCTCAATGATTGGTATTGAGTGGTCTAAACTGCAGTGGCTGGTGGCCGCGCTGACGTTTGGCCTTGGCTTTGGCATGCAGGAGATTTTCGCTAACTTTGTATCCGGCCTGATCATCCTGTTTGAAAAGCCGATTCGCATTGGCGATACGGTGACGATCCGCGATCTGACCGGGAGCGTAACGAAGATCAACACCCGCGCTACCACGATCAGCGACTGGGACCGTAAAGAGATCATCGTGCCGAACAAGGCATTTATTACCGAGCAGTTTATCAACTGGTCCCTGTCGGACTCCGTCACGCGTGTGGTGCTGACGGTACCGGCGCCGTCGGATGCCAACAGTGAAGAGGTCACGCAGATCCTCTACACCGCCGCTGAACGCTGTACGCTGGTGCTCGATAACCCTGCGCCGGAAGTATTCCTGGTTGATTTACAGCAGGGGATCCAGATTTTCGAACTGCGTATCTACGCCGCCGAAATGGGGCACCGCATGCCGCTGCGCCATGAGATCCACCAGCTGATTCTGGCGGGCTTCCGCGAGCATGGTATTGATATGCCGTTCCCACCGTTCCAGATGCGTCTGGAAAGCATGGACGGACGCAAGATGGGTAAAACGCTCACGTCGGCGGCAAGATCGCGCCCGGCGGGAAGTCTGTAATCGTTCTCCCCTCCCTTTCGGGAGGGGCATTTTACCGCTACGCCACTTCCGTGACGTACGCCATTGAGCGCCGGCGGTAATTCTCATAAATCCCCATCGCCAGCAGCGAGAAGAAGACTGGCCCACCGACCATCCACAGCGCGCTGTTCCAGTCGTTCGCCTCAACCACGGGCTGAATAACGGTAAAGATGTTGGCAAACGCCACGACCAGCACCACCACCGTGGTCGCCAGCAGCGTTGCCGCGCGAGTTTTGAAGATCACAAACGGACGCTCAAGATCCCGCTTCGCCTTAAAGAACGGGAACGCCAGCGTCAGGAACAGGTACGGCAGCGTCATCGACACGTTCGCCATCAGGGTCAGCTTGTTATAGAACGCAGACGCGGTATCACCGCCAAATGACACCAGCAGAATGAACACGCACACCAGCAGACACTGCATCCACATGGCGTTGGCAGGCATGCCTGCGGTATTGAGCTGCGTCATGCGTGCCAGCCACAGCGCCTTTGGCGTACCCTGGATGATTGCTTTCAGCGGCGAGTAGATTAGCGTGAAGAACGCGCCGGTATAGGCTAGGAACATCGACAGGCCGGTAATGCGCGCAAACCAGATCCCCAGGGTGGCCGATGCTTCCAGCGTCAGGTGCATGGCGTTACCCAGCGTCATTCCCAGGCTTTTCATCAGCACGTAGGTGATGTTCCCGAGGTTAGTGGTATTGTTACTCAATACCTGCTGCCAGTTGGTGCTAACGCCCCAGAGGAAAATCGCCAGCGAATAGCCGATGGAAATCACGATGGCGGCAAAAATAATCCCTTTGGCAAAGTTTTTTTCCGGGTTCTCGGTCTTATCGACCAGCCCACCTACCGCTTCAATACCGCCGTAGGCAAAAATGGCAAATACCACGAAGGAGAGCATGGCCAGCCCGGACTGATAGCCCGGATTAGGCGATGAAACGAAGTTCACCTCCTGCGCGAAGTGTCCGCCGTTCAGGCACAGAATGGCGATACTCACCAGCAGCAGCACCAGGTTCAGGCACATCACGGAAATACCGCCAACGGCGGTGATACGGGCAATTTTGTTGATGCCTTTTGACGCCACCAGCGTCACCACCACCATCCAGCACACCGCCAGAATTCCGACCACCTGCGTGGAGCTCAGCCCGGCTAAAGACCAGACCTGCGTTTTATCCGCACCGAAAAGAAACGTGGAGAACGGCACCCAGACTTTGGCCGCCGTGCTGACCATCCAGACGACGTAGGAGGAGAACCACATAAACGTGCCGATAAACGCGTAGCGCGGGCCGATGCTGTTGTTCATCCATGAATAGATACCGCCCTCTTCTTTCCGGTAAGCCGAGCCCATCTCCGCCATCATCAGCGCAAACGGGATAAAGAAGAACAGAGCAGAAACGATATAAAACGGCGTCGCGCTGTAGCCCATCAGATAGAAAGCCGACGGGCTGTTGGCAAAGCCAAAAACTGACGTAAAAATCATCAGAATGAGCCCGGTGAGGGTCATCTTTTTGAGTGACTGGGACATATAACCATCCGAAGAGGAATTAAACTGCGCGGATGGTAGCAGATGACCAGACTAATATTGTGGCTATACGAGGCAATTTAAGAAAAAGACCCGTGTACAGAGAAAATGGCAGTTTTTAATGTTGCGGAGAAGAAATGGAAAGGAATATTGCCACAGATACTATATGCCGGGTAAGCGACAGCGCCACCCGGCCATGCTTTAGGCGCGATCGACCGTAAAGGCAATCACATCGCCCAGCTGCTCGGCGCCCAGCGCCAGCATGACCAGACGATCCACGCCCAGCGCCACGCCGGAGCAATCCGGCAGACCGGCTTTTAATGCTTCCAGCAAGTTAACATCAATCGGCTGCTGCGGCAGACCGCGCGCGGCGCGCTTACGATTGTCCTGCTCGAAACGCTGCTGCTGTTCGCGCGCGTCGGTCAGCTCGTGGAAGCCGTTAGCCAGCTCGATGCCTTTGTAGTAAACCTCAAAACGCTCTGCCACACGGTGATCTTCGGTGCTGATCTGCGCCAGAGACGCCTGGCTTGCCGGGAAGTGATAGACAAACGTCGGGCGATCTTTGCCAATCTGCGGTTCCACGCCGAAGGTGAACAGCAGCTGCAGCAGCGTGTCGCGATCCTCTTCGGTATCCGCCACGTTGCTCAGATCCAGTTTTGCCGCCACTTCACGCAGCTGGGCTTTGTCCGCCGACAGCGGATCGATTTCCAGATGGCGCTGGAAGGCCTGCTGATAGGAGAGCGTTTCGGCTTCTGAGCAGTCCAGTACCTGCTGCAGCAGATCGTCCACCTCATTCATCAGGCGGTACATATCATAGTGCGGGCGGTACCACTCCAGCATGGTGAATTCCGGGTTGTGGTGACGCCCCATTTCTTCATTACGGAAGCTGCGGCACAGCTGATACACCGGACCACACCCCGCCGCCAGCAGGCGCTTCATGTGATATTCCGGGCTGGTCATCAGATACAGATTCATGCCCTGGGAGTGGCCTGGGCCAACAAAACGGGTTTCAAACGGGACCAGATGAATATCCGTTACCGTTGCCTGACTCATGCACGGGGTTTCCACCTCCAGGACGCCGCGGTCGGCAAAGAAACGGCGGATCTCCGTCATAATTGCGGCGCGTTTTAACAGATTTGGGATGGATGCGCTCGGCTGCCAGGTGGCCGTTTCGCTCATGAGTTTTTCTCCGATTTCAGACAAGGGCACGAAGTCTACTCGTTAGCAGTGGCAGAGACAAATTTTGCGCAGTAAAAACGCGTATTTCATTTATGTGGATTATTCTGTGATGCAATTCATCAATCACGATGATAAATCACCGCACAGAACAGCAAAAAAATCGAACACGTCAAATTTCCCTCACAACTACGCGGTTATACTGTTATACCCATAAAGGAGCAGTGGAATCGCTTCCGCAATCGCCCGTTCGGGCAGGTGAACTTCCTTTAGTTCATCGCATTGCGGGAAAACAAAAATCTGGAGGAATGTCGTGCAAACTTTTCAAGCCGATCTTGCCGTAATAGGCGCTGGCGGGGCTGGATTACGCGCTGCAATTGCTGCGGCACAAGCCAACCCGAACGCTAAAATCGCATTGATTTCAAAAGTCTATCCGATGCGCAGCCACACGGTGGCAGCAGAAGGAGGATCCGCCGCCGTCGCGCAGGATCATGACAGCTTCGAATACCATTTCCACGACACGGTTGCAGGGGGCGACTGGCTTTGCGAACAGGATGTCGTTGACTACTTCGTGCACCATTGCCCAACGGAGATGACCCAGCTCGAGCAGTGGGGATGTCCGTGGAGCCGCCGTCCGGACGGCAGCGTCAACGTCCGCCGCTTCGGTGGCATGAAGATCGAACGTACCTGGTTCGCCGCCGATAAGACCGGCTTCCACATGCTGCACACCCTCTTCCAGACCTCCCTTCAGTTCCCACAAATTCAGCGCTTCGATGAACATTTTGTCCTCGACATTCTGGTCGACGACGGTCATGCACGTGGCCTGGTGGCGATGAATATGATGGAAGGCACGCTCGTCCAGATCCGCGCCAATGCGGTGGTGATGGCAACGGGCGGTGCGGGTCGCGTATATCGCTACAACACCAACGGCGGCATCGTCACCGGCGACGGGATGGGCATGGCGCTGAGCCACGGCGTGCCGCTGCGCGATATGGAGTTTGTGCAGTATCACCCAACCGGCCTGCCGGGCTCCGGTATTCTGATGACGGAAGGCTGCCGCGGTGAAGGCGGTATTCTGGTCAACAAAAACGGCTACCGTTATCTGCAGGATTACGGCATGGGCCCGGAAACCCCGCTCGGCGAGCCGAAGAACAAATACATGGAGCTCGGCCCGCGCGACAAAGTTTCTCAGGCCTTCTGGCACGAGTGGCGCAAGGGCAACACCATCTCAACGCCGCGCGGCGACGTGGTCTATCTCGACCTGCGTCACCTGGGCGAGAAGAAACTGCTGGAGCGTCTGCCGTTTATCTGCGAACTGGCAAAAGCCTACGTGGGCGTCGACCCGGTGAAAGAGCCGATACCGGTACGCCCAACCGCGCACTACACCATGGGCGGGATTGAAACCGACCAGCAGTGTGAAACCCGCATTAAAGGTCTGTTCGCCGTGGGCGAGTGTTCCTCCGTCGGCCTGCACGGCGCCAACCGTCTGGGCTCTAACTCGCTGGCAGAGCTGGTCGTCTTTGGCCGCATGGCGGGCGAGCGCGCCATGGAGCGTGCGGCGACCGCAGGCAAAGCAAACGGTGCGGCGCTGGATGCGCAGGTCACAGACGTTGAAAAACGCCTGAAGGATCTGGTGAACCAGGAAGGCAACGAGAACTGGTCGAAGATCCGCGACGAGATGGGCCTGTCGATGGAAGAAGGCTGCGGTATCTACCGTACGCCGGAACTGATGCAGAAAACCGTCGACAAGCTGGCGGAACTGCAGGAGCGCTTCAAGCGCGTGCGCATCACCGATACCTCCAGCGTCTTCAACACCGACCTGCTCTATACCATTGAGCTTGGCCACGGCCTGAACGTCGCGGAATGTATGGCGCACTCTGCGCTGGCGCGTAAAGAGTCTCGCGGCGCCCACCAGCGTCTGGACGAAGGCTGCACCGAACGTGACGACGTCAATTTCCTGAAACACACTCTCGCCTGGCGCGATGCGGATGGCACCACGCGTCTGGACTACAGCGACGTGAAAATCACCACGCTGCCACCGGCTAAACGCGTGTATGGCGCAGAAGCAGAAGCCGCCGAGAAGAAGGAGAAGGCGAATGGCTGAGATGCAAAAATTGAAAGTTGAAGTGGTGCGCTACAACCCGGAAGTGAATACCGCCCCCCACAGCGCTTTCTACGAAGTGCCTTATGACGAGCAAACCTCCCTCCTGGATGCGCTCGGCTATATCAAAGACAACCTGGCGCCGGACCTGAGCTACCGCTGGTCCTGCCGCATGGCGATCTGCGGCTCCTGCGGCATGATGGTCAACAAGGTGCCGAAGTTGGCCTGTAAAACCTTCCTGCGTGATTACACCAAAGGCATTAAGGTTGAAGCGCTGGGCAACTTCCCGATTGAGCGCGATCTGGTGGTCGATATGACCCACTTTATCGAAAGCCTGGAAGCGATTAAGCCGTACATCATCGGCAACCCGCGCACGCCGGACCAGGGTCCGAACACCCAGACGCCGGCGCAGATGGCGAAATACCATCAGTTCTCCGGCTGCATCAACTGCGGCCTGTGTTACGCCGCCTGTCCTCAGTTTGGCCTGAACCCGGAGTTCATCGGCCCGGCCGCCATTACCCTGGCGCACCGCTATAACGAAGACAGCCGCGACCACGGCAAAAAAGAACGTATGGCGCAGCTAAACGGCCAGAACGGCGTCTGGACCTGTACGTTTGTGGGCTACTGCTCTGAAGTCTGTCCGAAGCACGTCGACCCGGCCGCCGCAATTCAGCAGGGTAAAGTGGAAAGCTCGAAAGACTTTCTTATCGCTACCCTGAAACCACGCTAAGGAGTGCATGATGACGACTAAACGCAAAGCCTACGTGCGGCCTGTGCCGTCCACCTGGTGGAAAAACCTGCCGTTTTATCGCTTCTATATGCTGCGTGAAGGCACGGCGGTACCGGCGGTCTGGTTCAGCCTTGAGTTAATGTATGGCGTTTTTGCCCTTAAACACGGGCCAGAAACCTGGGCGAACTTTGTCGGTTTCCTGCAAAACCCAATCATCGTGGTTCTGAACCTGATCGCGCTCGCGGCGGCGCTACTTCATACCAAAACCTGGTTTGAACTGGCGCCAAAAGCGGCAAACATCATCATTAAAGACGAAAAAATGGGGCCGGAGCCAGTCATTAAAGGGCTATGGGCAGTGACGATCCTGGTCACGGTTGTCATTCTATTTGTCGCACTGTTCTGGTAAGGAGACTACTGTGATCAATCCAAATCCAAAACGTTCAGACGAGCCGGTCTTCTGGGGCCTGTTTGGCGCAGGCGGCATGTGGAGTGCCATCATCGCCCCGGTGATCATCTTGCTGGTCGGCATTATGCTGCCGCTGGGGCTGTTTCCGGGCGATGCGCTGAGCTACGAGCGCGTGCTGGCGTTTGCGAGCAGCTTTATTGGCCGCGTGTTCATCTTCCTGATGATCGTCCTGCCGCTGTGGTGCGGCCTGCACCGCATTCACCATGCGATGCATGACCTGAAAATCCATGTGCCGAGCGGTAAATGGGTGTTCTACGGGCTGGCAACCATCCTGACCGTGGTGACGCTGATTGCCGTTGTCACTATCTGACGCTTCTGGCCCGCCATCCGGCGGGCCTTTTATCTCTGCATCTTTCCCACCAGCCACTGGGCAAATTCACGCATTGCGGACGTTTCAGCCCGCGACTGCAGTCTCGTTAACCAGTAACTGCCCAGATCAATTTGCGTTGTAAACGGCTGCACGATGCGCTCGCTGTTCAGCAAATGGGTAAACATATCGACAGGCGCAATGGCAATGCCCATACCTGCCTGTGCGGCTTCCAGCATGGTGACAGACGAATCAAACACCATCACCCGGTGCGTTGGCGACGGAGGATGCTCGCCTGCCGCCTGCATCCACGCCGACCATTCGTCGCGTCGGTAAGAGCGCAGCAGGGTAAACTTCAGGATGTCGGCCGGAGACTGGAGCACGGCGGCGATTTCGGGCGAGCAAAGTGGCGCCAGCGGCGCAGGGCACAGGAATTGCGCCTCGGTGCCGTGCCACGCCCCACCGCCGTAGCGGATCGTATAATCAAGCCCTTCAGCAGCCGGATCGACGCGGTTGTTATGGGTGGAAAGGTGAAGATCGATATGCGGATAACAGCGGCGAAAGTCCGCGAGCTGAGAGAACAGGATACCCGTGGCGAAAGTTCCTACTACGCCAATTTTTAGCTTCTCCTGAGCGCGCTGGCTGGCAAAGCGATCCAGCATTCCGGCGATACGATCGAATGAATCATTCAGCACCGGCAGCAGATTTTCCCCCTCCGTGGTCAGCATCAGGCCGCGCGAGACGCGGACAAACAGCTGGCAATTCAGATGCTGCTCCAGCGCCTTAACGTGCTGGCTGATGGCGGAATGGGTAACGTTCAGCTCTATCGCTGCATGCGTAAAACTGAGGTGCCGGGCGGCCGCTTCGAAGGCGCGAAGCGAATTAAGCGGAAGATAGCTGCGGGTCATTGTTCCATCCGTTAGAAAAATTAACAGCTCATGCTAAATTTAACCGTTTGTCAGCCATAGTCAAATCCAACAGACTACAGCGGTCTGCCGGGCCCGGACACTCACTTGACCTGCTATTATGGAAGATAATTGATGATGAAAAAATTCCTTTGCTGCGCCCTGCTGCTCAGCACATCCTGCTCTGTACTCGCCGCGCCGATGTCGGAAAAACAGCTGGCTGACGTGGTAGAACGCAACGTTACGCCCCTGATGAAAGCGCAGGGTATTCCAGGCATGGCGGTGGCCGTGATTTATCAGGGCCAGCCACACTACTTTACCTTTGGAAAGGCCGATATCGCGGCGAACAAATCCGTCACCCCGCAAACCCTGTTCGAGCTGGGCTCTATAAGTAAAACCTTCACCGGCGTGCTGGGGGGCGATGCTATTGCCCGCGGCGAAATTTCGCTGGGCGATCCGGTAACCAAATATTGGCCTGATCTGACCGGCAAGCAGTGGCAAGGGATTCGCATGCTGGATCTGGCAACCTACACCGCCGGTGGCCTGCCTTTACAGGTGCCCGATGAGGTTACAGATAACGCTTCCCTGCTGCGCTTCTATCAAAACTGGCAGCCTCAGTGGAAGCCGGGCACAACGCGTCTTTACGCCAACACCAGCATCGGTCTTTTTGGCGCGCTGGCGGTCAAACCTTCCGGCATGAGCTATGAGCAGGCCATGACGACGCGGGTCTTTAAGCCGCTCAAGCTGGATCATACCTGGATTAACGTCCCGAAAGCGGAGGAGACGCATTACGCCTGGGGATATCGTGACGGTAAAGCGGTCCACGTTTCACCGGGCATGCTGGACGCAGAGGCATATGGCGTGAAAACCAACGTGCAGGATATGGCGAGTTGGGTGATGGCCAATATGGCCCCTGACGCGCTGCAGGATACGTCCCTGAAGCAAGGCATTACGCTGGCGCAGTCTCGCTACTGGCGCGTGGGTGCCATGTATCAGGGGTTAGGTTGGGAGATGCTTAACTGGCCGGTCGATGCCAAAACCGTCATCGGAGGCAGTGATAACAAGGTGGCGCTGGCACCGTCGCCTGCGAGAGAAGTGAATCCACCCGTTCCCCCGGTTAAGGCCTCATGGGTGCACAAAACGGGCTCCACCGGCGGGTTTGGCAGCTACGTGGCCTTTATTCCTGAAAAGCAGCTCGGCATTGTGATGCTGGCGAATAAAAGCTATCCGAACCCGGCGCGAGTTGAGGCGGCATACCGTATCCTCGACGCGCTGCAGTAAAACATTGCCGGGTAGCGCTGCGCTTACCCGGCGAAACACACCGCACAAAAACCACATTTTCCTTGCCGTCATCTACACTTAACAAAAAACAGTAAGGAAACTCCTATGCGCATTTTGCCTGTTATCGCCGCGGTGACAGCCGCGTTTTTAGTGGTGGCCTGCAGTTCCCCTACCCCACCTCCTGGCGTTACCGTCGTCACGCCTTTTGATGCTCAACGCTTCCTCGGAACATGGTATGAAATCGCGCGCCTCGACCATCGGTTTGAGCAGGGCTTAGAGAAGGTTACTGCAAATTACAGCCCAATGGATGATGGCGGTATTCAGGTGATCAACAGGGGCTATAATCCCGATCGGGAGATGTGGCAGCAGTCGGTCGGGAAAGCCTACTTCACTGGCGACCCGCGACGGGCCGCGCTCAAAGTCTCTTTCTTCGGCCCGTTTTATGGCGGCTATAACGTGATAGCACTCGACAGAGAGTACCGTCACGCGCTGGTCTGCGGGCCGGATCGCGACTATCTGTGGATACTTTCCCGCACGCCAACTATTTCGTCAGAAATGAAACAGCAGATGCTGGACGTCGCGACCCGACAGGGGTTTGATGTGTCGAAACTTATTTGGGTAAAACAGCCCCGTTAATGGGTACTGAGCTTCAGCCCAATGATACCGGCAACAATCAGAGCGAGGCTGGCAATGCGCGCCAGGCTCGCTGACTCACCCAGCAGCAGAATGCCGGTAATCGCCGCGCCTACGGCACCGATCCCCGTCCAGACGGCATAGGCCGTTCCCACGGGCAGAGAACGCATTGCCCACGATAGCAGAACAATGCTCACGATCATCGCCGTAACGGTAATAACGCTGGGCGTCAGGCGGGTAAATCCGTGGGTGTACTTGAGACCAATCGCCCATACCACTTCGAGCAGACCAGCAATAAAGAGAATAATCCAGGACATCTCGGGCTCCTTAACTTAAAAACAGTTGGGGCCGTCCCCGATGAAGGAAGCGCTTACGGGTCGTCCCGCAAGGCAGATAACACCCCATATTTTGGTTAGCGTGTGATTTTTTTTCAATCATTTTCTGATGAACGCGTTAAGCCCAGAAATAGCCGCAGTATGGCACGGAGTTCAGGCATTTATAGCTCATCGGACTTCTCTATGATGATGTGCTTTCTGATGGCAGGAAGCCAAACCACTAGCCGACTGCGAATAAAATATGTTCAAGATTCTTTTGATTGACCGTTGTCACTTCACCCGCACCGGGTTTGAAGCATGGCTCAATCATTCCGGTTTATTCCCGGGGCACTACGTTGTGACCGGGCTGAACAATCTATTCCTCGCCAGGGAGCACATTCTGCAATGGAAACCTGAGCTGGTCATCGCTGACCTGCATGGTTTCAGGCAGGATATTCACCATTTCCAGCAACTCTCTTCTTTGCTGAACGCCAGCGAAAAATTACCTTTTATTATGCTGCAATCGGGAGAGGACAAGGACCTGGCGACCTGGCTCGGGAACTTCCCGGTCTGGTCTTCGCTAATGAAAAATGCCCCTCTTGAGGAAATCGCGACGGTTATCAATGACGCGTTAATTTCGCGCGCAAGCACGTACCGCCCGACGGTGGCCGCCCCCTTGCTGACACGACAGGAGGAGAAAGTGTTGACGTTATGGATGGACGGCGCGAGCAACCAAAAGATAGCCGCTCACCTGAGCATTAACGGAAAAACGGTTTATACCTATAAACGCAATATCCGCATGAAGCTGCATATGGATACACGCTTTTCACCGTTTTTATCCCTGCAGGAAGCAGAGAATTGACGGTACGGTGAAACTCACGTGCCGTACCGTCCATGCTTCATTAGTTCTGAGCTTTAGTTGCTGCACCAGAAATCGCGTTACCACCGTCGGAGATATCTTCCCCTACGCCGCGGGTGGTATTACATGCAGTCAACACGGAGGAAAGCACGAGGACAGAAAAGATCGCTGCAATTGTTTTCTTAACCATAATATCTTCCTTTTATAGCCAAAGTTGTTTTGTGTATAGCAACTTAAGAATAGACAAGATCCCGCCGATTGACGGAAAAGGAAGCAATTTTAGGAAAATTAGACGGACTTAGCTGGCTGCGTGAGAAATGATATGACCGAGGTCCTGGATATCTTCCCCCATGCCACGGGCGGTGTTACAGCCGGAAAGCAGTACGCTGGAGAGCGCTAACAGAAGCAGAATTTTAACGGTACGTTTCATCATCCCTGCCTGCAAAAATCAGGCGCAGCGGGCGCTGCGCCTCGAATCATGACGTAAATTACTTCACGCGGGATACGTATTCGCCGGAGCGAGTATCCACTTTGATCACTTCACCGATCTGTACGAACAGCGGTACTTTCACCACAGCGCCGGTGGAGAGCGTTGCTGGCTTGCCGCCAGTACCCGCGGTGTCACCTTTCAGACCTGGATCGGTTTCAACGATTTCCAGCTCAACAAAGTTTGGTGGGGTAACGGCGATAGGCTGGCCGTTCCACAGGGTCACGATGCACTCAGCCTGATCCAGCAGCCACTTCGCGTTATCGCCAATGGCTTTCGCGTCAGCAGACAGCTGCTCGAAGGTTTCGTTGTTCATGAAGTGCCAGAACTCACCGTCGTTGTACAGGTAAGTCAGGTTCATATCGACAACATCAGCGCCTTCAGCGGAGTCAGTAGATTTGAAGGTTTTCTCAACACGGGTACCGGTCAGCAGGCGGCGCAGCTTAACGCGTGCGAATGCCTGGCCTTTACCTGGTTTAACGAATTCGCTGGCTTCAACCGCGTACGGTTCGCCGTCCATCATGATTTTAAGACCAGCACGAAAATCGTTGCTATAGTACGTTGCCATAAGGCCCTCTAAATTTGTTAACTGGTAGCTAAGCCACAAAATGGCGCATATTGTAACCCTAAACACCCCATCCAGAGAAGATTGGTTATCGCAACTTGCCGATGTAATCACCAGTCCTGATGAATTGCTGCGTCTTTTAGACCTCGATCAGCATCCGGAGTTGCTTGCTGGCCGTGAGGCAAAGCGACTTTTCGCCCTGCGTGTTCCCCGCGCGTTTGTTGCGCGCATGGAAAAAGGCAACCCTGACGATCCTTTATTAAAACAAACCCTTACGTCGCAGGATGAGTTTATTACAGCGCCGGGCTACAGCACCGATCCGCTGGAAGAGCAAAACAGCGTGGTGCCGGGTTTACTGCACAAATATCTCAATCGCGCCCTGCTGCTGGTAAAAGGCGGCTGTGCGGTAAATTGTCGTTACTGCTTCCGTCGGCACTTCCCGTATGCCGAAAACCAGGGAAATAAGCGCAACTGGCAGGTTGCGCTGGACTATATCGCCGCCCATCCAGAGCTGGATGAGATTATTTTTTCCGGCGGTGACCCACTGATGGCAAAAGATCATGAACTGGACTGGCTTTTGACGCAGCTTGAAGCCATCCCGCACATCAAACGTCTGCGCATTCACAGCCGTTTACCGATTGTCATCCCGGCGCGTATTACCGACGCCCTGGTCACGCGCCTGGAGCAGTCCCGTCTACAGGTGCTGCTGGTAAACCATATCAACCACGCGAACGAGATCGACGATGAATTTCGCGCGGCGATGGCGCGTCTGCGTAAGGCGGGCGTGACGCTGCTCAACCAGAGCGTATTGTTGCGCGGCGTGAACGACAGCGCCCGGGTGCTGGCCGATCTCAGCAATGCCTTGTTTGACGCAGGCGTGATGCCCTATTACCTGCACGTGCTGGATCGCGTGCAGGGCGCGGCGCATTTCATGGTGACGGATGAGGAAGCCCGACAAATTATGCGCGAGCTGTTAACGCTGGTTTCAGGTTATATGGTGCCGAAGCTGGCACGCGAGATTGGCGGAGAGCCGAGTAAGACGCCGCTGGATTTGCAACTGCGGCAGCGCTAAAAGGCAGGTGGCGCTACGCTTACCTGCCCTACGAGGTGGGGCGCAGCGCCATCAGCAAGTAAACTCAGTTCGGGCACTTATAGACCTGGCCGCTCATCTGGCTGGCCGTTGGCACGAAGCTGGAGAGCATTCCTTGCGTCGGGCTGCTCACGCCGTAAATCACGTTCCCCCCCATTGCAGCAGCCTGGTTACGCAGGGCATTCGCCGCGCCGCGCATAGAGCCGCCCTCTTCACCGTGCTGACCCGACATCCAGTTACTTTGTTCACCGGTGGCCGTGCCTAACAGCTGGCATTCGCTGCCTGGCTTATCTTCCACAAAGCGAACGCCCTGGCCCGCTGCCGACAGTTCATTGCTGGAGCTACAACCCGCCAGCAGCAACGCTGCTCCTACGATCCCTGCACAGACTTTTACGCGCATGTTATTCCTCGTTTTCAATAAGCTGGACAGTAATTGTCCGTGTGTAAATCTTATACCTAAAAGATGACTAAAAGAAAAATCCCCGCGCATTTCTGCGAGCCGGATTCCGTACATCACTCCTCCGACATCTTAAATGAATTCTGATAATGCCCTTTGGGATATCGTGTTTTAGCCCTCGATCGTTTTTAGTGTTGCGACGTACAACTTTTGTACGCGATTAAAACAGGGGGTTTCATGAGTGCATCATCCTCAGGAGAGGAAAAGGTAACATGGGTGGGCTATCTGGCGTTTGTGCTCACCATCGTATTTTTCTCAGGCTTTTTCGCCAAAAGTACCGAATGGTGGCACGTGCTGGATTTTACCGTCCTAAACGGCAGCTTCGGTCCGGTGAACGGCACGCTCACGTTTCGCGGTGAGGGCGGCACGGGGGCGAAAGACGGTTTCTTGTTTGCCCTTGAATTGGCGCCTTCGGTCATTTTATCGCTCGGGATCATTGCCGTCACCGAGGGGCTGGGCGGGCTGCGTGCCGCGCAACAGCTGATGACGCCCATTTTGCGCCCGCTGCTTGGCGTACCGGGCGTCTGCTCTCTGGCCCTCATCGCCAACCTGCAAAATACCGATGCCGCAGCAGGGATGACCAAAGAGTTGACAGACGAAGGGGCTATTACCGATCGCGAGCGCGCCATTTTCGCCACCTTCCAGACCAGCGGTAGCGCCATCATTACCAACTATTTTTCTTCCGGCGCCGCACTCTTCACGTTTATTACCGTCCCGGTAATCACGCCGCTGGCCGTCATACTGATGTTTAAATTTGTTGGCGCGAACCTCCTGCGTCTGTGGATCGCTCGCATGGAAGATCGTCGTATTCAGGAGGAAAAAAATGATCGCCCAGCCGCGTAAAAATATCATGGACATGTTTATCGATGGCGCCCGCCGGGGCTTTACCATCGCCACCACCAGCCTGCTGCCGAACGTGGTTATGGCGTTTGTCATCATTCAGGCGCTCAAGGTGACCGGCCTGCTGGATATTGTTGGCAATATTTGCGAGCCGATTATGGCACTGTGGGGGCTTCCGGGCGCGGCGGCAACGGTCCTGCTGGCCTCGGTGATGAGTATGGGCGGTGGCGTGGGGGTTTGCGCCAGCCTGGTGGCTGCCGGCACGCTCAACGGCCACGATGCCACCGTTCTGCTGCCCGCCATCTATCTGATGGGCAATCCGGTGCAAAACACCGGCCGCTGCCTGGGCACCGCAGGCGTTAACCCGAAGTATTATCCGCACATCATTACCGTCTGCGTCATTAACGCCCTGCTCTCAATGTGGGTAATGCAGCTACTCTTCTGAGGAGATAAAAATGGATTTTTCAGTGCTGGAACCCCATCTTTTCCGCAATGTGCACCTTTACGCGCCGGAGGATCAGGGACGTTGCGATCTGCTGATCGCCGGGGGAAAAATCGTCGCGATTGAAAAAACGGATCGCGCAGCAATGCAGCTTAGCTGTCCTGAAACCGATCTCGCCGGGGCGGTGGTTTGCCCGGGCTTTATCGATCAGCACGTACACCTGATCGGCGGCGGCGGTGAAGCCGGTCCGCACACCCGGACGCCGGAGGTACGGTTGTCCGCGCTGGTGGCGGCGGGCATCACCTCCGTTGTTGGCCTGCTGGGTACCGACGGCGTGACCCGCCACCCCGAATCGCTGCTGGCAAAAACGCGGGCGCTTGAGCATGAAGGGATCAGCGCGTGGATGCTGACAGGCGCATACGGGCTGCCTTCTCCGACGATTACCGGCAGCATCGAAAAGGATGTGGCGCTGATTGATAAAATCATCGGCGTGAAATGCGCGATTTCAGACCATCGCTCTTCCGCACCAGCGGATGACCAGCTCGCGAATATGGCCGCCCAGTCGCGCGTCGGCGGGCTGCTGGGCGCTAAAGCGGGCATATCCGTGTTTCACCTCGGCAACAGCCCGAAGCTGCTGGAGCCGCTGCTTAACATTCTGAAAAACGCCGACGTGCCCCGCACGAAGCTGCTGCCAACCCACGTTAACCGCGACCAGGCGCTGTTCCTCGCCGCGCTGGATTATGCCCGCGACGGGGGCTATATCGACATCACCACCAGCATCAGTGAGCCCATTGATGCCGCCACCGCCATCGCGACGGCCCGTGAATCGCAGGTGCCGTTTAACCGGCTTACGCTCAGCTCGGACGGTAACGGCAGCCAACCGAATTTTGACGCGAACGGTAATCTGGTGGGCATTGGCGTAGCCGGGTTCGAATATCTGCCTCAGACGCTGCAGCAACTGGTCAGCCGGTATCACCTGCCGCTGGAGGAGGCGCTTCTGCCGTTTACGCGTAACGTAGCGGAGTTTCTCGGGCTGGGGCATAAGGGGCGGCTCGCGCCCGGATGCGATGCCGATTTCCTGGTGCTGACGGATGATCTGAAGATCCGCGAGGTCTGGGCGAAAGGCCGCCAGATGGTGCGCGAAGGCGTAGCATGCGTGAAGGGAACATTTGAGTAGCGGCAATAAAAAACCCCGGACATTTCTGCCCGGGGTTCGTTCTGAGAGGTTCAGAACAACATGATTACATCATGCCGCCCATTCCACCCATGCCGCCCATACCAGCAGCACCTAAGTCAGGTGCGTCGCCTTTTGGCAGGTCGGTTACCATGCACTCGGTCGTGATCATCAGGCCAGCTACAGATGCCGCGTACTGCAGAGCAGAACGGGTCACTTTAGTTGGGTCCAGGATACCGAAGTCGATCATGTTGCCGTATTCTTCAGTTGCCGCGTTGTAACCGTAGTTACCTTCACCCGCTTTCACGTTGTTCGCAACCACAGACGGCTCTTCACCGGCGTTGGAAACGATCTGACGCAGAGGAGCTTCCATTGCGCGCAGCGCAACTTTGATACCCACGTTCTGGTCTTCGTTCTGAGCGGTCAGGCCAGCCAGCTTAGCGGCTACACGCACCAGCGCGACACCACCACCAGCAACTACGCCTTCTTCTACCGCAGCACGGGTCGCGTGCAGGGCATCGTCAACGCGTGCTTTCTTCTCTTTCATTTCAACTTCGGTCGCCGCACCAACTTTGATTACCGCAACGCCGCCAGCCAGTTTCGCTACGCGCTCCTGCAGTTTTTCACGGTCGTAATCGGAAGTGGCTTCTTCGATCTGCTTACGGATCTGACCAACACGGCCCTGAATAGCGGCTTCTTCACCCACACCGTCGATGATGGTGGTAGTGTCTTTGTTGATCACAACGCGTTTCGCCTGGCCCAGGTCTTCCAGGGTCGCTTTTTCCAGCTCCATACCGATCTCTTCGGAGATCACGGTACCACCGGTCAGGGTAGCGATATCCTGCAGCATTGCTTTACGGCGATCGCCGAAGCCAGGTGCTTTAACCGCAGCCACTTTCACGATGCCGCGCATGGTGTTAACCACCAGGGTCGCCAGCGCTTCGCCTTCAACATCTTCAGCGATGATAACCAGCGGCTTGCCTGCTTTCGCAACGGCTTCCAGCACTGGCAGCATTTCGCGGATGTTGGAGATTTTCTTGTCAGCCAGCAGGATGAACGGGCTTTCCAGCTCAACAGCGCCAGTTTCTGGCTTGTTGATGAAGTATGGGGACAGGTAACCGCGGTCGAACTGCATACCTTCAACCACGTCCAGTTCGTCTTCCAGACCGGTACCGTCTTCAACGGTGATCACGCCTTCTTTACCGACTTTATCCATCGCTTCAGCGATCAGTTTACCTACGGTTTCGTCGGAGTTAGCGGAGATAGTACCAACCTGAGCAATGGCTTTAGAGTCAGAGCACGGTACGGACAGCGCTTTCAGTTCTTCAACAGCGGATGCGACAGCTTTGTCGATACCACGTTTCAGATCCATTGGGTTCATGCCCGCAGCAACGGCTTTCAGGCCTTCAGTGATGATAGCCTGCGCCAGTACGGTCGCGGTGGTGGTACCGTCGCCTGCAGCGTCGTTCGCTTTAGAGGCAACTTCTTTCACCATCTGCGCGCCCATGTTTTCGAACTTGTCTTCCAGCTCGATTTCACGTGCAACGGAAACACCATCTTTGGTGATGGTTGGCGCGCCGAAGGATTTATCCAGCACTACGTTACGGCCTTTCGGGCCCAGGGTTACTTTAACTGCATCTGCCAGTACGTTTACGCCGCGGAGCATTTTTACACGAGCGTCGTTACCGAATTTTACGTCTTTAGCTGCCATGTTCTTATTTCCTCAAATTCTCGTGCGTAAATTACGCTTCAACAATTGCCAGAATGTCGCTCTCGGACATGATCAACACTTCTTCATTGTCGATCTTCTCGGATTTCACGCCGTAGCCATCGTTGAAAATTACGATGTCACCAACTTTAACGTCCAGCGGCTGCACAGTTCCGTTTTCCAGGATGCGGCCCTTACCGACAGCGATGATTTCGCCACGCGTTGATTTGGCTGCTGCAGAACCGGTCAGAACGATGCCGCCAGCAGACTTGGTTTCAACTTCTTTACGTTTGACGATCACACGATCATGTAACGGACGAATACTCATTGATAGCTCTCCTTTGAGAAAGTCATTATCAGTTATGGATGACGCCGGCCCGCATGCGGTTTTCCGACTAGTGCCCTGAGAGATGGGGATAGCTTTTTACCCCTTCAAGGGGGAATCGAAAAAAAATTTGCGAAAGTGTTACCATCCACTCTCTTTTGATGGTGGTAGGGCAAGGTAAATGAGTGGACTCAGGCAGGAGTTGGGGCTGGCGCAGGGCATTGGCCTGCTTTCAACCTCCTTGTTAGGTACCGGCGTGTTTGCCGTACCGGCACTGGCGGCGCTGGTCGCAGGAAATAACAGTCTTTGGGCATGGCCGGTGCTGATCCTGCTGGTGTTCCCGGTGGCGATTGTGTTTGCCATACTCGGGCGGCACTTCCCCAGCGCGGGCGGCGTGGCGCATTTTGTCGGCATGGCGTTTGGTCCGCGTATGGAGCGTGTAACCGGCTGGCTGTTTTTGTCGGTAATACCCGTTGGCCTTCCGGCAGCCCTGCATATCGCCACCGGCTTTGGACAGGCGCTGTTTGGCTGGCACGACGAGCAACTGCTGCTGGCTGAGCTGGGTACGCTGGCGATCGTCTGGTGGGTGGGCTCGCGCGGGGCCAGTTCAAGCGCGAATCTGCAAACGCTGGTTGCAGCGTTGATCGTCGTGCTGATCGTCGCCATCTGGTTTGCGGGTAACATTACCGTAGCGGATATCCCCTTCCCTGCGATAAACAATATCGACCATTCACAGCTTTTCGCTGCGTTATCCGTCATGTTCTGGTGTTTTGTTGGCCTTGAAGCGTTCGCTCACCTGGCATCCGAGTTTAAACAGCCCGAGCGTGATTTTCCCCGCGCTCTGATGATTGGTTTACTGCTGGCGGGCACCGTATATTGGGCCTGTACCGTGCTGGTGCTGCACTTCAACGCGTTCGGCGAAGATAAAGCCGCCGCCGCATCGCTACCGGGTATCGTGGTTAAACTTTTCGGCGTGAAGGCGCTATGGGTGGCCTGTGTGATTGGCTATCTCGCCTGCTTTGCCAGCCTCAACATTTATATACAGAGCTTCGCCCGTCTGGTGTGGTCACAGGCGCGCTACAAACCTGAGAGCCGCCTCGCACGGTTGTCTAAACGTCAACTCCCTATGAATGCGCTGAATGCCGTGCTGGGCTGCTGCGTCCTGAGCTCGCTGGGTATTTATCTTCTCGACATCAACCTCGATGCTCTAATTATCTACGCCAACGGTATTTTCATCATGATCTACCTGCTGTGCATGCTGGCGGGCTGTCGTCTGCTGAAAGGTCGCTATAAAGCACTGGCGGTCGTCGGGGGCGTGCTGTGCCTGCTGTTGCTGGCGATGGTGGGATGGAAGAGTGTGTACGCCATAGTCATGCTGGCGGGGCTGTGGGCGTTTTTACCGAAGCGGAAAAATCCGTAGGCCCGGTAAGCGAAGCCACCGGGCAATAAAATTATCGATCGTCTTTATGGTCTAAACGGTCGCGCTGTTCATCCTTGCGCTGATACTCCCCTTCGAAGGTATCGCCTGGCCCTGTGCTGAACCCGCCGCCCGGCATGCGGCTGAAGCGCAGGTGCGGCAGCAGCTTCATGGTCAGGTGCTTCTGCACCGGCGGCAACAGCAACAGCAAGCCGAGGAAGTCGGTGAAGAACCCCGGCAGGATCAGCAGCAGGCCAGCAATAATCAGCGACACGCTTTTGATCATCTCTTCTGCCGGGCTTTCGCCTGCGGCCATCTTCTGCTGCATTATCAGGAAATTTTTGAAACCCTGATTACGCACCAGCGACATGCCGATGACGGAGGTGAAGATCACCAGAATCAGCGTCAGCAGGACGCCCAGCACGTGAGCTACCTGAATGAAAATAGAAATCTCAATGTAAACATAGAGAAAGAAAGCAATAAACGGTATCCAGCGCACTGGCATCTCCTGTGTGGCAGGTGCCATCTGGCCCCTGTCTGAATGTGTTCGCGTCACGCGTCTGTAAGAGATGGAGACGGTTAGCCAAAATTCAATCGGTTTGCACGGATATTTTTTTCGGAAATATTAAAGCGGTGACACATTTCACAGATTAATAATTATCATGGAATCGGGTCGATAATAAGTGATCCAGCTTACGGCAATTCGCTATCATCAGCATATGATCTCGAACATCTGGCCGATTGAGGGAATAATCGTCGGTCAGAAAATATTCAAAACCACATATATGTTGTGTGTTTAGTACAATCCATCGGCAGCTTGAAAAGAAGGTTCACATGTTAAACAACATTCGTATCGAAGAAGACTTGTTGGGTACCAGGGAAGTTCCAGCGGATGCCTACTATGGTGTTCACACTCTGAGAGCGATTGAAAACTTCTACATCAGCAACAGCAAAATCAGCGATATCCCTGAGTTTGTCCGTGGCATGGTGATGGTGAAGAAAGCCGCAGCGCTGGCGAACAAAGAGCTGCAAACCATTCCTAAAAGCGCGGCAAATGCGATTATCGCTGCCTGCGATGAAGTGCTGAACAACGGCAAATGCATGGACCAGTTTCCGGTTGACGTCTATCAGGGCGGCGCGGGTACCTCCGTCAACATGAATACCAACGAAGTACTGGCAAACATCGGCCTTGAGCTGATGGGCCACCAGAAAGGTGAATACCAGTACCTCAACCCGAACGACCACGTTAACAAATGCCAGTCCACCAACGACGCCTACCCAACCGGCTTCCGTATCGCGGTGTATGCCTCCGTGGTCAAACTGGTCGACGCGATCAACCAACTGGGCGATGGCTTCCAGCGTAAGGCCGTTGAGTTCCAGGACATTCTGAAAATGGGCCGTACCCAGCTGCAGGACGCGGTGCCAATGACGCTGGGTCAGGAATTCCACGCGTTTAACGTGCTGCTAAACGAAGAGACCAAAAACCTGCTGCGCACCTCCGAGCTGCTGCTGGAAGTGAACCTGGGCGCCACCGCCATCGGCACGCGTCTGAACACCCCGGATGGCTATCAGCAGCTGGCAGTTCAGAAGCTGGCGGAAGTGTCTAACCTGCCTGTGGTGCCTGCGGAAGACCTGATTGAAGCCACATCCGACTGCGGCGCGTACGTAATGGTACACAGCGCCCTGAAACGTCTGGCGGTGAAACTGTCCAAAATCTGTAATGACCTGCGCCTGCTCTCCTCCGGCCCGCGCGCTGGCCTGAACGAAATCAACCTGCCAGAGTTGCAGGCGGGTTCTTCCATTATGCCAGCCAAAGTTAACCCGGTAGTGCCAGAAGTGGTGAACCAGGTTTGCTTCAAGGTGATTGGTAACGACACCACCGTGACCATGGCCTCCGAAGCCGGTCAGCTGCAGCTGAACGTGATGGAGCCGGTGATTGGCCAGGCGATGTTTGAATCCATTCACATCCTGACTAATGCCTGCTACAACCTGCTGGAAAAATGCATTAACGGCATCACCGCGAATAAAGAAGTCTGTGAAGGCTATGTTTATAACTCCATCGGGATCGTTACTTACCTCAACCCGTTCATCGGCCACCACAACGGTGACATCGTTGGTAAGATTTGCGCCGAAACCGGTAAGAGCGTGCGTGAAGTCGTGCTGGAGCGTGGACTGTTGACCGAAGCCGAGCTGGACGATATCTTCTCGGCCCAGAACCTGATGCATCCGGCATATAAAGCGAAACGATATACCGATGAAAGCGAACAGTAACAGTTCAGGCTAGGCTTCCGAAAGGCACGTCACTTGTGACGTGCCTTTTTTCTTTTTAGGCGTTACCTAAATACAACAATTCAATATCAACTTGTTAATAAGCAAGGCAGGTCTTTATGTTTGGAGCAGAACTCGTCATCGTCCTGTTGGCGATTTATTTGGGCGCGCGGCTCGGGGGTATCGGCATTGGTTTTGCCGGCGGTCTCGGGGTGCTCGTACTTACCCTTATCTTTCAGATTAAACCCGGCGCAATCCCTTTTGACGTTATCGAAATCATCATGGCGGTTATTGCCGCTATTGCGGCCATGCAGGTGGCAGGCGGTATGGACTACCTGGTGAGCCTGGCGGAGCGCATGCTGCGCCGCCATCCGAAATACATCACCTTCCTTGCCCCGCTGGTGACCTGGTTTATGACCATTCTCGCGGGAACCGGCCACACGGCGTTCTCCACGCTGCCGGTGATCACCGAGGTGGCAAAAGAACAGGGGATTCGCCCGTCTCGTCCGCTTTCTATTGCCGTGGTTGCGTCGCAGATTGCGATCACCGCGTCGCCAATCTCAGCCGCCGTAGTCTTCTTCGCGGGTATCCTTGAGCCGATGGGCGTGAGCTACCTGACGCTGCTGGCGATCTGTATTCCAGTCACGCTGATTGCGGTGATGATTACCGCCGTGCTGTGTAACTTCCTCGGTGCCGAGCTGAAAGACGATCCGGTTTACCAGGAGCGTCTGGCAAAAGGTGAAGTGAGCCTGCGCGGTAGCCAGGTCTTCGAGCTGAAGCCGCACGCGAAACGCTCCGTGCTGCTGTTCCTGATCGGTATCGTCGCCGTGATGTTCTACGCGACCGCCATCAGCGACACCGTGGGGCTGATCCAGAACCCGGTGCTGCCGCGTAACGAAGCGATTGTGGTATTCATGCTGACCATCGCCACGCTGATTAGCATCACCTGTAAAATCGACACCAGCGAAGTGCTGAACGCCAGCACCTTCAAATCCGGTATGAGCGCCTGCGTGTGCGTACTGGGCGTTGCGTGGCTCGGTGACACCTTCGTGAAAGCACACATCAGCGACATCCAGACCGTTGCCGGCGACCTGCTGCACAACTACCCGTGGCTGCTGGCGGTGGTACTGTTCTTTGCCGCGACGCTGCTTTACTCTCAGGCTGCCACCACCAAAGCGCTGATGCCTGCGGCACTGATGCTGGGCGTAACGCCGCTGACGGCGATTGCCTCTTTTGCGGCCGTTTCCGCCCTGTTCGTGCTACCAACCTACCCAACCCTGCTGGCCGCGGTTGAGATGGATGACACCGGCTCAACCCGCATCGGTAAGTACGTGTTTAACCACGCGTTCCTGATCCCGGGCGTGGTGGCGATTACGCTTTGCGTCGTCCTCGGCTTTATCATCGGTGGCATTGTGCTGTAAACGGTTAGCCGTTGTAAAAATAGTTAAAATCGGGCCGCTCTGCGGCCCGTTTCATTAATGACCAATCGCATGGCGTGATATAGTGAAGACTTTCGTGATGAGGAGGTCGACTTGTGAACACGCCTGATGCTGTTGTCGTACTGTGTACCGCCCCTGATGAAGCCTCTGCCCAGGATCTCGCCGCCAAAGCGCTGGCCGAAAAACTGGCAGCCTGCGTCACGCTGCTCCCCGGCGCGACCTCCCTCTATTACTGGGAAGGCAAGCTGGAGCAGGAGTATGAAGTCCAGATGTTGCTCAAAACCAATCTGGCGAATCAGCAGGCGCTCCTTGACTGCCTCAAGTCTCATCATCCTTATCAAACCCCGGAGCTGCTGGTGCTGCCAGTGGTCCACGGCGATAACGACTATCTCTCATGGCTCAACGCTTCTTTACGCTGATCCTGCTGCTGTGCAGCACGTCAGTATTTGCCGGGTTGTTTGACGCGCCCGGCCGTTCGAACTTTATTCCCGCCGACCAGGCGTTCATTTTCGACTTTCAGCAAAACCAGCACGATCTCAATCTGACCTGGCAGGTGAAAGAGGGTTACTACCTCTACCGCAAGCAGGTCAGCATCATGCCGGCAAAGGCTAACGTTGGCGCATTGCAAATGCCCGCTGGCGAATGGCATGAGGACGAGTTCTACGGTAAAAGTGAAATTTATCGCCAGCGCTTAAGCGTGCCCGTCACGGTGAATCAGGCGGATAAAGATGCCACGCTGACGGTTACGTATCAGGGCTGTGCCGACGCGGGCTTCTGCTACCCTCCTGAAACGAAGATCGTTCCGCTTACTGAAGTTAAAGCGGCTGCCTCCCCTCTCCCCTCAGGCGAGAGGGACAGGGTGAGGGATGAAGGCGAAGCCAAAGCTGCTTCCGATCTGCCGTTCTCAGCACTTTGGGCCTTACTGATTGGTATCGGCATTGCCTTTACCCCTTGTGTCCTGCCGATGTACCCGCTTATCTCCGGGATTGTACTGGGCGGCAAACAGCGTCTTTCTACCGCCCGGGCGCTGCTCCTGGCCTTTATTTATGTGCAGGGCATGGCGCTCACCTATACCGCCCTCGGCCTCGTGGTCGCCGCGGCCGGACTGCAGTTCCAGGCAGCGCTTCAGCACCCTTACGTGCTAATCGGCCTGTCAGCCGTATTTATTCTGCTGGCGCTGTCGATGTTTGGCCTGTTCACGCTTCAGCTGCCCTCTTCGCTGCAAACCCGCTTAACGCTGATGAGCAATCGCCAGCAGGGTGGCTCTGCGGGCGGCGTGTTCGCAATGGGCGCCATCGCCGGGTTGATTTGTTCCCCCTGCACTACAGCACCGCTGAGCGCTATCCTGCTGTACATCGCCCAGAGCGGTAATATGTGGCTCGGCGGGGGTACGCTGTATCTTTACGCGCTGGGGATGGGCCTGCCGCTGATTCTGGTGACGGTGTTTGGCAACCGCCTGCTGCCGAAGAGCGGCCCGTGGATGGAGACGGTGAAAACCGCGTTCGGCTTTGTCATCCTGGCGCTCCCGGTGTTCCTGCTGGAGCGCATCATGGGTGACGCGTGGGGTTTGCGCCTGTGGGCCATGCTCGGCGTGGCGTTCTTCTCCTGGGCGTTTATCGTCAGCCTGGGGGCAAAAAAAGCGTGGATGCGTCTGGTGCAAATTCTCCTGCTCGCCGCCGCGTTGGTGAGCGTGCGCCCGCTTCAGGATTGGGCGTTCGGCTTGCCTGTGGGCCAGACGCAGGCACATTTAAACTTTATACACGTTAAGAACGTCGATGAGCTCAACAGCGCGCTGGCGCAGGCAAAAGGCAAACCGGTGATGCTCGACCTCTATGCCGACTGGTGTGTTGCCTGCAAAGAGTTTGAAAAATACACCTTTAGCGATCCTCTGGTGCAAAATGCCCTGAAAGAGACGGTACTCCTTCAGGCAAACGTCACAGCCAACAATGCGCAGGATAAGGCCCTGCTTAAACACCTTACCGTACTCGGGCTACCAACCATTCTGTTCTTCAATGAGCAGGGGGAAGAGCTGCCAGAACAGCGTGTAACCGGGTTTATGGACGCACCGGCATTCAGCGCGCATTTGCGCAATCGCCAACCGTAAACAACACTTTAGACGGGACATACCGTTGGGAATAGCGGAGGAGATAACCGTGCAACGCGAAGACGTACTGGGACAAGCCCTGCAACTACTTGAGATTCAAGGGATCGCCAGCACCACGCTTGAGATGGTAGCCGACCGTATCGATTACCCTCTGGATGAGCTTAAGCGCTTCTGGCCGGATAAAGAGGCGCTGCTTTATGATGCCCTACGCTATCTTAGCCAGCAGGTGGATATCTGGCGCAGGCAGCTAATGTTGAATGAAGAGCTGACCGCCGAGCAAAAACTGTTAGCGCGCTACACCGCCCTGACAGAGTGCGTCAGCAACAATCGTTATCCAGGCTGCCTGTTTATTGCTGCCTGTACGTTTTATCCCGATCCTGGCCATCCAATACACCAGCTGGCGGATCAGCAAAAACGTGCGGCGCATGACTTCACCCACGAACTGCTGACAACGCTTGAAGTGGATGACCCGGCAATGGTCGCTAAGCAGATGGAGCTCGTACTGGAGGGTTGCCTGAGCCGCATGCTGGTGAACCGTAGCCAGGCCGATGTGGATACGGCGCACCGCCTGGCGGAAGACATTCTGCGCTTTGCCCAGTGTCGTATGGGCGGGGCGTTAACCTAGACCAGCATGCCCGCCCAGGCGGAGACGAGCAAACATAGCGCCATCAGGCGCTGAAACCGCACCATCGCCACGGTGGTGCGAAACACCCGGTTTACCGCCTTCCCCAGCCACGCCCAGCACATCAGGCACATCACAGAAATCAGTAAGAACCATAGCGCCATCAGCGCAATATCTCTTAACGGATGAATGCTCGCGGGAGCAAAAAGACTCACTACTGCCAGCGCCATCATCCACGTTTTCGGATTCACCATCTGCAGCAGCGCTGCGGCTTGCGCGGTGAAGCGATGAGGCGTCTTCTCAGAAAGATTCGCCGCAGGCGCCCAATACAGTTGCCAGCTCATCCAGGTTAGCCACAGCACGCCCGCCCAACTCATTGCCTGGCGTATCAGAGGAAACTGACGCAGCACCTCCCCGGCGCCGGCACCCGATATCAGCACAATCAGACTCGCCGTAATACATCCCCCCAAAATGGCGGGAATGGTATTTTTCACACCAAAGTACTGGCTGTTAGTGAGAACGAGGATATTCGTCGGGCCGGGCGTTATCGACGCGACAAAGGCAAACAGCAGATAAGGCATCAGACTCACAGATGGCTCCTTTTTTGTTAGAGCCATTACTGTGCCGCTATTTTCTGGAAACGTCTGGAAGGTTTGTGCACAACCGGCGGTAGTGGGCAGGGGAAATGCGGTATGCACGCTGGAACCAGCGTCCCAGATGGCTTTGGTCGGCAAAACCGAGCGCTGTAGCCACATTAACAGGCTGTTCGCCGTGCGCCAGCAGCTGTCGCGCCTTTGCCAGACGCAGCTGAATAAGCCAGGCGTGCGGTGCCAGGTTGAACTCGCGCTTAAAACAGCGCGTCAGTGTAAAGCGATCCGTGCCCGTCTCGCGCGCAAGGTCTGACAACCCCACGTTCTCGCCGATATGCGCATAAAGATAGTCGCGTGCGCGGTGCGCCACGGCAGCGCTCTGTAGCTGCGACGGGAGTTTCTTACGCCAGTGGCAATGGGAGGTGATCTGAGAGAGCAGCTTATCCATTGTGCTCTGCTGAACAATTTTCATCTCATCGCTATGCAACGCGTTAAACGTCTAGCCGATAGAACGGACCAGCTGAGGTTCTCGCGTTAGCGTTTGAGCAAAGTGAAGCGAGTAGCGATCCGGCGTGGCTTCATATAATCCACGGAGGGTACGCGTCAGCCACTGCTCGTCAAGATAGAAGGTGAGATAGGTAAAGCCTCCTTCCACAGGCGCGTCGCCGTCGTGAATTTCGCCCGGCTCCAGTAAGAACGCATCACCAGGATGGCTGCGGTGGCGTTCGCGACGACAGTGGAACTGCTGGGTGCCTGAAAGGGTAATCCCGACCAGATAACTATCGTGCCAGTGGGGATCGAAGGCATGGCCTTCGAAGTGCGCTTTAATCGTTTCAATGCCGGTATCCGCATGCTGACGGAGCTCAAGCCAGTCGTTTGCCATACTGCCCTCCTGTTGTCATCAGCATTGCCGCACGGCCCGGTATTGTCTGGAAGATTTGTGCATTTTCACGGTGAAAACGTACAGATTGCCGCAAACTTAAGCAGTTGAACAGCTTTTCCTGAAATAATGTTGACGATAAGGCGCGATTGCGGTTTAATGCGCTCCGTTGCCCGGATAGCTCAGTCGGTAGAGCAGGGGATTGAAAATCCCCGTGTCCTTGGTTCGATTCCGAGTCCGGGCACCACTATTTAAAGAACCCAGCCTATGGCTGGGTTTTTGCTTTTCTGCGTTTATCAAAACCTTACCTTATTTTTACTCCTGTATCTCTTCCCGGTAAGATCATGCGGTTAGCATTTCCCGGTGGCGCTGCGCTTACCGGGCCTGCAAAACCTATAGCCGGATAAGGCGAAGCCGCCACCCGGTATTTTCCGGCGCACAAAGCAAAAAACCCCGCACCTTTCGGTACGGGGTTCTTCTTGATTGATGCCTGGCAGTTCCCTACTCTCACATGGGGAGACCCCACACTACCATCGGCGCTACGGCGTTTCACTTCTGAGTTCGGCATGGGGTCAGGTGGGACCACCGCGCTAAAGCCGCCAGGCAAATTCTGTTTAATCTGTATCAGGCTGAAAATCGTCTCTCTCACCGCCAAAACACCTTCGGCGTTGTAAGGTTAAGCCTCACGGTTCATTAGTACCGGTTAGCTCAACGCATCGCTGCGCTTACACACCCGGCCTATCAACGTCGTCGTCTTCAACGTTCCTTCAGGAGACTTAAAGTCTCAGGGAGAACTCATCTCGGGGCAAGTTTCGTGCTTAGATGCTTTCAGCACTTATCTCTTCCGCATTTAGCTACCGGGCAGTGCCATTGGCATGACAACCCGAACACCAGTGATGCGTCCACTCCGGTCCTCTCGTACTAGGAGCAGCCCCCCTCAATTCTCCAGCGCCCACGGCAGATAGGGACCGAACTGTCTCACGACGTTCTAAACCCAGCTCGCGTACCACTTTAAATGGCGAACAGCCATACCCTTGGGACCTACTTCAGCCCCAGGATGTGATGAGCCGACATCGAGGTGCCAAACACCGCCGTCGATATGAACTCTTGGGCGGTATCAGCCTGTTATCCCCGGAGTACCTTTTATCCGTTGAGCGATGGCCCTTCCATTCAGAACCACCGGATCACTATGACCTGCTTTCGCACCTGCTCGAGCCGTCACTCTCGCAGTCAAGCTAGCTTATGCCATTGCACTAACCTCCTGATGTCCGACCAGGATTAGCTAACCTTCGTGCTCCTCCGTTACTCTTTGGGAGGAGACCGCCCCAGTCAAACTACCCACCAGACACTGTCCGCAACCCGGATCACGGGTCCACGTTAGAACACCAGCCATTAAAGGGTGGTATTTCAAGGACGGCTCCACGCAGACTGGCGTCCACGCTTCAAAGCCTCCCACCTATCCTACACATCAAGGACCAGTGTTCAGTGTCAAGCTATAGTAAAGGTTCACGGGGTCTTTCCGTCTTGCCGCGGGTACACTGCATCTTCACAGCGAGTTCAATTTCACTGAGTCTCGGGTGGAGACAGCCTGGCCATCATTACGCCATTCGTGCAGGTCGGAACTTACCCGACAAGGAATTTCGCTACCTTAGGACCGTTATAGTTACGGCCGCCGTTTACCGGGGCTTCGATCAAGAGCTTCGCGTTGCCGCTAACCCCATCAATTAACCTTCCGGCACCGGGCAGGCGTCACACCGTATACGTCCACTTTCGTGTTTGCACAGTGCTGTGTTTTTAATAAACAGTTGCAGCCAGCTGGTATCTTCGACTGATTTCAGCTCCGTCCGCAGGGACTTCACCTACATATCAGCGTGCCTTCTCCCGAAGTTACGGCACCATTTTGCCTAGTTCCTTCACCCGAGTTCTCTCAAGCGCCTTGGTATTCTCTACCTGACCACCTGTGTCGGTTTGGGGTACGATTTCGTGTTACCTGATGCTTAGAGGCTTTTCCTGGAAGCAGGGCATTTATCACTTCAGCACCGTAGTGCCTCGTCATCACGCCTCAGTGTTAAAGTGAACCGGATTTGCCTGGAACACACACCTACACGCTTAAACCGGGACAACCGTCGCCCGGCTGACATAGCCTTCTCCGTCCCCCCTTCGCAGTAACACCAAGTACAGGAATATTAACCTGTTTCCCATCGACTACGCCTTTCGGCCTCGCCTTAGGGGTCGACTCACCCTGCCCCGATTAACGTTGGACAGGAACCCTTGGTCTTCCGGCGAGCGGGCTTTTCACCCGCTTTATCGTTACTTATGTCAGCATTCGCACTTCTGATACCTCCAGCATGCCTCACAGCACACCTTCAACGGCTTACAGAACGCTCCCCTACCCAACAACACATAGTGTCGCTGCCGCAGCTTCGGTGCATGGTTTAGCCCCGTTACATCTTCCGCGCAGGCCGACTCGACCAGTGAGCTATTACGCTTTCTTTAAATGATGGCTGCTTCTAAGCCAACATCCTGGCTGTCTGTGCCTTCCCACATCGTTTCCCACTTAACCATGACTTTGGGACCTTAGCTGGCGGTCTGGGTTGTTTCCCTCTTCACGACGGACGTTAGCACCCGCCGTGTGTCTCCCGTGATAACATTCTTCGGTATTCGTAGTTTGCATCGGGTTGGTAAGCCGGGATGGCCCCCTAGCCGAAACAGTGCTCTACCCCCGAAGATGAGTTCACGAGGCGCTACCTAAATAGCTTTCGGGGAGAACCAGCTATCTCCCGGTTTGATTGGCCTTTCACCCCCAGCCACAGGTCATCCGCTAATTTTTCAACATTAGTCGGTTCGGTCCTCCAGTTAGTGTTACCCAACCTTCAACCTGCCCATGGCTAGATCACCGGGTTTCGGGTCTATACCCTGCAACTTAACGCCCAGTTAAGACTCGGTTTCCCTGCGGCTCCCCTATACGGTTAACCTTGCTACAGAATATAAGTCGCTGACCCATTATACAAAAGGTACGCAGTCACACCACGAAGGTGCTCCCACTGCTTGTACGTACACGGTTTCAGGTTCTTTTTCACTCCCCTCGCCGGGGTTCTTTTCGCCTTTCCCTCACGGTACTGGTTCACTATCGGTCAGTCAGGAGTATTTAGCCTTGGAGGATGGTCCCCCCATATTCAGACAGGATACCACGTGTCCCGCCCTACTCTTCGAGTTCACAACCTGTGCATTTTCGTGTACGGGACTGTCACCCTGTACCGTGCGACTTTCCAGACGCTTCCACTAACACACAAGCTGATTCAGACTCCGGGCTGCTCCCCGTTCGCTCGCCGCTACTGGGGGAATCTCGGTTGATTTCTTTTCCTCGGGGTACTTAGATGTTTCAGTTCCCCCGGTTCGCCTCGTTAACCTATGTATTCAGTTAACGATAGTGTGACGGATCACACTGGGTTTCCCCATTCGGACATCGACGGGTCAAAGGTTCATATCACCTCGCCGTCGCTTTTCGCAGATTAGCACGTCCTTCATCGCCTCTGACTGCCAGGGCATCCACCGTGTACGCTTAGTCGCTTAACCTCACAACCCGAAGATGTTTCACTTCATGATTGCGAAAATTTGAGAGACTCGAACACACCATTTAAGATGTGTCGTTTCAATTTTCAGCTTGATCCAGATTTTTAAAGAGCAAATATCTCAAACATGACTCGCAAGTCAGTTTTGAGATATGACGGCAGGTGACTTTCACTCACGAACCAGCAAGTGGCGTCCCCTAGGGGATTCGAACCCCTGTTACCGCCGTGAAAGGGCGGTGTCCTGGGCCTCTAGACGAAGGGGACACTGAAGTCTCAATCGCAAGACGCCTTGCTGTTTACTTTTCATCAGACAATCTGTGTGAGCACTGCAAAGGCAGGTTCTTTAAGGTAAGGAGGTGATCCAACCGCAGGTTCCCCTACGGTTACCTTGTTACGACTTCACCCCAGTCATGAATCACAAAGTGGTAAGCGCCCTCCCGAAGGTTAAGCTACCTACTTCTTTTGCAACCCACTCCCATGGTGTGACGGGCGGTGTGTACAAGGCCCGGGAACGTATTCACCGTGGCATTCTGATCCACGATTACTAGCGATTCCGACTTCATGGAGTCGAGTTGCAGACTCCAATCCGGACTACGACGCACTTTATGAGGTCCGCTTGCTCTCGCGAGGTCGCTTCTCTTTGTATGCGCCATTGTAGCACGTGTGTAGCCCTACTCGTAAGGGCCATGATGACTTGACGTCATCCCCACCTTCCTCCAGTTTATCACTGGCAGTCTCCTTTGAGTTCCCGGCCTAACCGCTGGCAACAAAGGATAAGGGTTGCGCTCGTTGCGGGACTTAACCCAACATTTCACAACACGAGCTGACGACAGCCATGCAGCACCTGTCTCAGAGTTCCCGAAGGCACCAAAGCATCTCTGCTAAGTTCTCTGGATGTCAAGAGTAGGTAAGGTTCTTCGCGTTGCATCGAATTAAACCACATGCTCCACCGCTTGTGCGGGCCCCCGTCAATTCATTTGAGTTTTAACCTTGCGGCCGTACTCCCCAGGCGGTCGACTTAACGCGTTAGCTCCGGAAGCCACGCCTCAAGGGCACAACCTCCAAGTCGACATCGTTTACGGCGTGGACTACCAGGGTATCTAATCCTGTTTGCTCCCCACGCTTTCGCACCTGAGCGTCAGTCTTTGTCCAGGGGGCCGCCTTCGCCACCGGTATTCCTCCAGATCTCTACGCATTTCACCGCTACACCTGGAATTCTACCCCCCTCTACAAGACTCTAGCCTGCCAGTTTCGAATGCAGTTCCCAGGTTGAGCCCGGGGATTTCACATCCGACTTGACAGACCGCCTGCGTGCGCTTTACGCCCAGTAATTCCGATTAACGCTTGCACCCTCCGTATTACCGCGGCTGCTGGCACGGAGTTAGCCGGTGCTTCTTCTGCGGGTAACGTCAATTGCTGAGGTTATTAACCTCAACACCTTCCTCCCCGCTGAAAGTACTTTACAACCCGAAGGCCTTCTTCATACACGCGGCATGGCTGCATCAGGCTTGCGCCCATTGTGCAATATTCCCCACTGCTGCCTCCCGTAGGAGTCTGGACCGTGTCTCAGTTCCAGTGTGGCTGGTCATCCTCTCAGACCAGCTAGGGATCGTCGCCTAGGTGAGCCGTTACCCCACCTACTAGCTAATCCCATCTGGGCACATCTGATGGCAAGAGGCCCGAAGGTCCCCCTCTTTGGTCTTGCGACGTTATGCGGTATTAGCTACCGTTTCCAGTAGTTATCCCCCTCCATCAGGCAGTTTCCCAGACATTACTCACCCGTCCGCCACTCGTCACCCGAGAGCAAGCTCTCTGTGCTACCGTTCGACTTGCATGTGTTAGGCCTGCCGCCAGCGTTCAATCTGAGCCATGATCAAACTCTTCAATTTAAGTTTGATGCTCGTGAATTAAACTTCGTAATGAATTACGTATGTTCACTCAGAGACTTGGTATTCATTTATTGTCCGAAGACATTAAGAATCCATGTCACTTTGAGTGCCCACACAGATTGTCTGATAAATTGTTAAAGAGCAGTTGCAACGCGGCTTTCGCTCACCGTTGCGAGGTGGCGTATATTACGCTTTCCTCTTTCAGAGTCAACCCGTTATTTCAGGATTTTTTCTCTTCAACCGACCGGGTTAACTGTGAAGTGATTCACATCCGCCGTGTCGATGGAGGCGCATTATAGGGAGTTCTCCGCAGCCCGCAACAGAAAAGTTGCAAAAAAATGACTGACTGCTGTATTCCCCAGCAAAACCCCGCCTTATACCCTTTTACACACAGACTTATCCACAATTACAGCAAGATCCTGATGCGATCCTGCGAACTGAAAGAGAAGATCAACTATACTAGCGGCAAATATTCTTCTCCGCAGAGCTCCCCCTGATGAATACACAACGCCTGCCTCGCGACTGGCGCCTCCCTAAGGCCGGATTGATGCTGCTGACCATCCTCTTCGCCGCTTTTACGCTGCATATGCACTGGAACGCCTTTATCCAGTGGTGCCTTGCCACGCAGATTACGCTGCACCGTTATCTGGTGATGTATCTACTGCAGCTTAATAACAACCAGTACAGCGGTGGATTATGGCTCTTAACAGGCGCTTTCTTTTATGGCGTCCTTCACGCCATCGGGCCGGGGCACGGGAAGTTCATCGTGACAACCTACCTGAGCACAAATAAGGAGAGCGAACTGGCCGCACGCACCGTTCCCTTTCTTGGCAGCCTGATGCAGGGCGTCAGCGCCATTCTGTTTGTCTTTATTCTGGCAGTAGGATTTAACCTCGCGTCAGGGGATATCAGCACCAGCCGCTGGTATGTCGAGAAGATAAGCGCCGTGCTGATTGGCGCGTTTGGTGCTTTCATCATTTACCAGGCGCTGAAAAGCCTGCGGCCTCAAAGAATGAGGATCTCAGCCATCACTCCCCTTCATCAGCACGATGAACACTGTGGCTGTGGTCATCACGGCGTGGGCGCAGATCTGACACAAGGTGACTGGAAAACGCGTCTGGGCGTTATTCTGGCGATTGGCGCACGTCCGTGCAGCGGTGCGATCATGATTCTGATGTTTTCGAACGCGCTGGGCATTGTCACCTGGGGAATGGCGGCCGTTATGACCATGTCTTTAGGCACGGCACTCGCTATTATGGGGCTATCACTGGCGGTTCGTTATGCCCGTGAACGCACGGTGGCCTGGTTCGGGGGAGATAGCGCGTTCAGATGGCTGGTGCCGGCAGTTAAAATTGCCGGAGGTATCATCCTGATCCTGTTCGCGACCGTCCTGTTCCTGACCGTCATCCCCGTTAGCGCCAACGGCGACTACATCGCCGCCGGATGCTAATAAAAGAAAACCCGCCAACGGCGGGTTTTTTATTACTCGTTAATGCGTGGATGTTGATCAACAAGACGGGAGCGTTTCTTCTGCAGCTCTTCAATCTCTGCGTCGATATCCTCAATTTTCTGCTCAACGTTATCGTAATGCTCGCGCAGGATTTCTTTCGCTTCCTGAATATCAGATGCCGCAGGCGTCGCCCCTTTCAGAGGACGGTTCGCCGTCTCCTTCATGGTCAGGCCGGTCGCCAGGCCGACTACCGCAATAACCATCAGGTAGTAGGCAGGCATCATCAGGTTCTGCGTGCTTTCCACCAGAGAGGCGGCAAGCGTAGGCGTCAGGCCGGCAATCAGGACGGAGATGTTGAACGCCGCCGCCAGCGCACTATAACGAATGTGCGTCGGGAACATCGCAGGTAATGTGGATGCCATCACCCCGATAAAGCAGTTCAGGATCACCGCCAGCATCAGCAGACCCGCGAAAATCAGACCCAGCACGTTACTGTTGATCAGAATAAACGCCGGGATCGCCAGCGCGAACAGCGCTACGCTACCCAGGATGATAAACGGTCGACGGCCAAAGCGGTCGCTCAGCAGACCCATAATCGGCTGTACAAACAGCATACCCACCATGATGGCGATAATAATCAGTACGCCGTGATCTTCCGAGTAGTGCAGGTTATGCGACAGATAGCTCGGCATGTAGGTCAGCAGCATGTAGTAAGTGACGTTGGTGGAAATCACCAGACCAATACAGGTCAGCAGGCTGCGCCAGTGCTTTGTCGCAATCTCTTTAAAGGACACTTTCGGGCCGTCCTGCAACCCTTCGCGGTCGCCCTGCTCCAGTTTCTCAACGTGCTGCTGGAACGCAGGTGTCTCTTCCAGCGCATGTCGCAGGTAAAGACCGATAATACCCAGCGGGAGCGCGATAAAGAACGGGATACGCCAGCCCCAGTCGAGGAAGTTCTCCTCACCGACCACGGTTGAAATCAGAACCACGACGCCCGCACCCATCACAAACCCGGCAATCGAACCGAAGTCCAGCCAGCTGCCCATGAAGCCGCGCTTACGGTCAGGGGAATACTCCGCGACGAAGATCGACGCCCCGGTATACTCGCCCCCGACGGAGAAGCCCTGCGCCATCTTACAGAGCAACAGCAGAATAGGTGCCCAGATGCCGATCGTGGCATAGGACGGTATTAGGCCGATACAGAACGTACTGATCGACATAATGACAATGGTGATAGCGAGTATTTTCTGGCGACCGTATTTGTCACCGAGCATACCGAAGAACAGACCACCCAGCGGGCGGATCAGGAAAGGAACGGAGAATGTACCCAGCGCGGCAATCATCTGCAGGCTTGGGTCAGCACCGGGGAAGAACACTTTACCTAATGCATAGGCAACAAAGCCGTAAACACCGAAATCGAACCATTCCATCGCATTACCGAGCGAGGCGGCGGTGATCGCTTTACGCAGTTTAGCGTCATCAATAATGGTGACGTCGCGAAGCGTAATGGGTTTAACCTTTTTCCTTCTTAGCATAGCTTTCCTCGTAGACTTAGCCCTGTCCGTTCCACAGCCAACTCGCACTCTGTGAACCCGAGATCCGCTCCGTGCGAACCTCCATCTTCAAGCGTAGCAGGTTTACTTACATTGACGTTTTCCGTCGATACAACCGAACCTGTTGACGCCTGTCTGGGCAGTTAATGACCTTTTTACCCTACCAGCGTTTATATTTGTAATCAACTTCACACATATATTTATACTGCGTCAGGTGAAGACAGTTTTTGTCAACTACCGCAAATAAGTACTTTCTCAACCTTCCAGAGCCCCCATTTTCGCCCTCATCTTTTTTCTTTTCCCAACAGAATAAAAAGCCATATTTTTTACAAGAGATTTACATAAATTTTCAGCTCTCACAACGCGCCGTAAAGTTTACATTCAATATGTGATGAAGATAACTAAAACACCGTTTTATTTTCATTGAATCAATATTCCATCGATCGCATGATAATTCCTGAAACATAGCGACGCATGTTTTCTGACGAGAGGAAACGAGAGCGCTAACTGAATTTCGGTGCAGGGTTATCACAAACCAATCATCAAGAGCACCCTTCATCAAATTGAATTTATTGATTTTTTTATTCGCACCTGCCGCTCACCATGAGAGGCGAAATAGTGAGGGTTAGAGATGAAGATTAAAGCCACGATAGAACGCATACCGGGGGGTATGATGCTGGTGCCGCTGGTACTCGGTGCTATTCTGAATACATTAGCACCTGAAACCGGGGCTTATTTTGGTGGTTTCACAAAGGGGATGATTACGGGTACCGTTCCCATCCTGGCGGTCTGGTTCTTTTGTATCGGCGCATCCATTAATTTGCGGGCAACCGGTACCGTATTACGCAAATCCGGAACGCTGGTGATAACCAAAATAGCGGTTGCCTGGGTGGTCGCAATGATATGCGCGATGTTCATTCCTGAAAATGGAATTCAGACCGGTTTCTTCGCCGGGTTATCCGTCCTGGCGATTGTCTCGGCGATGGACATGACCAACGGCGGGCTGTATGCCAGCCTGATGAACCAGTACGGAACCAAAGAGGAGTCCGGCGCGTTTGTTTTGATGTCTCTGGAGTCCGGCCCGCTCATGACGATGCTGATCCTGGGGTCCGCTGGCCTGGCTTCTTTTGAGCCCCATCATTTTGTCGGCGCGATCCTGCCATTCCTGATCGGCTTCGCGCTGGGCAATCTGGATCACGATCTGCGTGATTTCTTCAGCAAAGCCACGCCGGTGCTGATCCCATTCTTTGGCTTTGCGCTGGGTAACACCATCAACCTGAACGTGATTCTGGATACGGGACTGCTGGGGATTGTGCTGGGTGTCGCGGTTATCATCATCACCGGTATTCCGCTGATCATTGCTGACCGCGTAATCGGGGGAGGAAACGGCACGGCGGGCGTCGCCGCCTCTTCAGCCGCAGGCGCTGCCGTTGCAAACCCGGTGATTATCGCCCAGATTAACCCGGCCTTCGAACCGGTGGCCGCGTCCGCGACGGCACTGGTTGCCGCCAGCGTGATTGTCACCGCAATCCTGGTGCCCATCATCACGGCGCTATACGCGAAACGCTACGGAAATGTGCAAGAGATCCCGCCTGAACCGAAACCGATAGAAATGAATCACTAACACACCGCGCCAGCCATCCTCTCTCCCCTGGGGGAGAGGGTCAGGATGAGGGGTTCAACCAAAAATCTCTTCCACCATTGCATCCACCAGCCGTTTTGCCGAACACAGCCTCGGCATACCCAGCGCGACGGTCTGCCAGTTTTGCGTCACTGACCAACTCACCGGGTGTATATCCGCCTGACACCAGTCGCCCAGCCAGCCCAGCATGTCTTTGTGATCGATTAAACCCGCCGAAGCGGGTGTGGTCAGCCATTGATGATAGAAATGGCGCGTTGTGGGAGACGCATTGATGCCCTGTGCGAGGTAGTTGGCGGCCATGCTGCGTAAATTATCCTTGAGCATTGCCGACACATCATTGTTCGCCAGACGGCAGGCATCGCCAAATGCTCCCCAGCGCAGCTCTTCCAGAACAATGAAGCAGCGCCCGGCCAAAGACCAGCCATCATAGTGACCGGCTCGCCAGCGGGTGAAAATTTGTTCACTGTGCTCGCCCGCCTGTACCGTCAGTCCACGCTGGGTCAGCGCCTTTTCTTTATAGGCGGCACGTTGGGTAAAATGAGAGGAGAGCTCCGCATACTGTTCAAGCAGGCCGGGAGATGGCTGAGCGCGCAGGTGAGCCTGCTGGCACAGTGCAGTCAGTTTATCGGCCATCAGCGTCAGCGCAAGATGGCCTGGATCCAACATGCCGGCGAGTTTTTCCGCCAGCCCCAGGCGCAGGGCCGCGTTCTCGTTAAGCATTCCCGCCATCGCCCAGGGCCGTAGCCGGGTATGCGTCATGATCTCCTGAGTCAAACGTTCACGAAACTGCAGCTGCTGCGGCCCCAGATGGGGATGGCGCGCCGCGTCCACGCCCTGCACAAGATCGACCATAAACCTGGGATGAATACACTCCAGCGTCCGCCCGGGACCGTCCAGTAGCTGTGTTGTCATGGTTGCTCTGCTGCGAATAGAGTTTGAATGTCATCGCGTAACAGTCGGGTATCTTCCTGAATCCATGTCGCAGTCGTAATGCTTTGCTTCAACAGCTGGCTGAGCGCTCGGGTTGAATGCTCATTTTGTTGACGCACTGCGAGGCTATCACGCAAGCTTTCCTGTAACCCGGTCAGGCATAACGAAAATTCTGCAAAGAACGTCGCCATTCCGGCCGTAACAGAGACATCGACCTGCGCGGACAAAGCTTTACGTATTTGTTCACAAAACTGATCAATATGTTGCTTAAATTTGTCATGCAGTTGCGCAATGTCGATAACATAGTGCGTGCGCGTGACCACGTACTCATCCCAGCCCCAGCCCGGATTATTGAGCCAACGCGAAACGGTTTCACGCATACTGCTCCCGGCGGAAAGTTGACCTGCCGGGCGGTTATCCTGTGCAATGGCATCGTTAAACAGTGCCCGCGTATTGAAGTCAAGCTGGTTTGCCTGAAAAGCGGGGAAGCTGATCCGCGCCCGGAAGCCGGCATGGCTCAGATGCTCTTTTATACGCGTTTCAATGGGGCGGATAGCGTCATTCAGCGAGCGCGCCAGCGTAGATTCCAGCTGATCGAAGCGTAACGCCAGCTCCCGGGCGATTTTTGCCTGCGCATCCAGCATGATGAGTTCACAGGAGGAGCGAATTTTACTCAGGACGATCTGCGCCTGACCTTCATCATCCAGAACCAGCGGTTCCCGCTCTTGCAGTTTGTCACTGCGGCGATTCAGCCGCTCAATGCCTGCCAAATCAAGAATATTTTGAGGGCTGAACACATGGCCCACTGCCTGATGAAGCGCCGATTTTTCGGCCTCCATAAAGTCCGCGGTCGCGTTCAGCGCCTGGTCAACTTCATGTTTCACCTCATCGCTCACCGCGCTCTGGCGCGTCTGCAGCAGCGCCATATCCTCTTCAAGACGCGCGATGTTCAGTTCCAGCTCCTCAAAGGCCACCGTCAGCCCATGATAGCGGAAGTCGAGATACTCCCGGGCATTTTGCGCGTAGTTGAGCAGCTTATGCGAGGCCGAGCGCAGCGCGAATAGCGAGGCATTGGCATAGGCGGCGTAAATCAGTTTGCGTATCGGCTGTTCAAACAGCGAATCGGCTGCGTGACGGATATGGTTTATATCGTCCAGGTCCGCCGAACGCCAGCGGCGTCCGAGTGCGGCTTCGGCAAAATCCTGCACCCAGGGCTGCTCCTGATGATCCGGCAGGCGTCCACGGGCATTCATCTCGTTGCGGGCGCGGTTTGCCAGATACGCCCACATAGAGGAAACAGGGTAGATCTGGCCAGGCGAAATAGTGCCTTTCATTAAGGTACCGGAGATCATCGCCCTGACCTGCTCTTCATCGTCGCTATTGCGATCCTTCTGGTCGAATTTATTCACCAGCGCATACAGAGGCACTGATTTCCCCGCAACCGAAATAGCCTGACGGACCTCTTCATCAGAAATAGATTTAAGCTGGGTATAATCCATCACCGCCAGCACCGCCGACGCGCGGGCTAGCTGTTCGCTAAGCATTTTTTGCAGATGCGGTTGTCCGGCCTCATTGGGGCCGGGGGTATCGAGCAGCGTCAGCTGCCCGAGGTGCGCATCCAAACCCGCAAGATGCACGAACTCCACTTCAATCACCGGAATATGTTCGATGGCCGCGTATTCGGAGAACGGAAACGCCACGCCCAGCGCCTGGGAGAGCCTCACCAGGTCATTGAGACTTTTCAGGCAATGAAATATTGGCTGCGCCCCGAGATGATGCTTTTCAAAGGCCTCGCCTTTCTCAATACGCTCCAGCAGCGTATTCATGTCCTTATCAATTTCCAGTTGCAGAGCCAGCTTGCCGCGATCGTAATCGCCAAGCTTTTTCTGCAGCAGGTGAATCAAATCATCAATAGGAGAGACATGTGAGAAGTGGAGCACCGGCTCTTTCTGGCCTGGCGTATGACGGATCAGCGTAGGCAGCGCCGTCATTGGGCGGTTGCGGTTCGGCAACACTTCGGTACCCACAATGGCATTAATGGTGGTCGATTTCCCCGCTTTCATCGTGCCAACGATAGCCAGAACCATTTCCAGACGTGTTATTTTGCGTAATTCATTATTCAGCGTTGCCTGCTGCGCTTCGACGCCTCGCGCACTAAAATGCAAAGGCAGCACGTTGTTCTTTTCACCTGTAATAGCAGCCGTCGTGCTCTCCAGCTTCGCTGTCGGCATTGATTTCAGGGTATCGAGATTTTGCAGGGCAAGCTGTAACAAACGCTCAGCTTCCTGACTTAATTCAAAAATGGTCTGTGTGTGCATGATAAAAGCCTTTCCTTAACGCAAATTTATTACTTTTATTAAGCCACTTGTATTAATTATGATGTTCAGGCTTATATGATCACGTGTGGAAAACATGTTCACCAAAATATAACTAATTGAAGATAATCAGAAATAAATGGCTATCCCTGCATGGCGTGTAAAGCTCTCCTCAAGGCCTGAAAGCCAAAAGATAAAAAGCCTGGCCCATTTTAAGAAGCTTCAGGATATATCATCATTATTTACCCACCTAAAAAGAGAGGGATAGGCCGCCAACATAAGAAATGCATGGCAGTAAAGTTCGAAGATAAATAACAATGCGTTGCTTCACCTTATCCGAAATGAAGGTGCGTAGCAATTTGCCGCAATAAAATATTCGCTATATTTAGCGACTTCTCTTTCCACCGTGTTAATGACGTTAGCATCGCTTAGCTGACTGACAGTAAGTGTCACTCGCAACACATTTTCTGCGTTTTTTAAATTCACAATAGCACCGACAAAAGTGTGGATTTGCGTTATACTTGCCGCCTTTTTCGGCACTCTGCCGTCATTTAGCTGGCACTTTCCAGCGCGTTAACACTTTTGAGGATACCGACATGCAACTCCCACACTGCCCAAAATGCAATTCTGAATACACATACGAAGATAATGGCATGTTCATCTGCCCGGAATGTGCACACGAATGGAATGATGCCGAGCCAGCGCAGGACGCTGATGCGCTGGTCGTCAAAGATGCCAACGGTAATCTGCTGGCGGATGGCGACAGCGTCACCGTGGTGAAAGATCTTAAGGTGAAAGGTAGCTCTTCCATGCTGAAGATCGGCACCAAAGTGAAGAATATCCGTCTGGTGGAAGGCGATCATAATATCGATTGTAAAATTGACGGCTTCGGTCCGATGAAACTGAAATCCGAGTTCGTGAAAAAGAACTGATTTACCCGCCCGGTAGCGCTTCGCTTACCGGGCTTTCGGGAACTACACTTAACGGGCTTTTCTTACGTGAGGTAAAGATTATGCCGTTAAGTCCCTACATCTCTTTTGCCGGCAACTGTGCAGAGGCTACCGCCTTCTATCAGCAGGCCGTCGGCGCAGAACTCCTCTATAAAATCACCTTCGGCGAAATGCCAAAAAGCGATAACAGCGAAGAAGGCTGTCCGTCCGGCATGCAGTTTCCGGATTCGGCTATCGCTCACTCCAACGTTCGCATTGCGGGTAGCGATATCATGATGAGCGACGGGCTGCCGCCGGGCAGCAGCGCACAATACGCGGGCTTCACGCTGCTGCTCGACACGCAGGATGTGTCAGAAGGCAAGCGCTGGTTCGACAACCTTGCCGATGGCGGGAATATCGACATGGCCTGGCAGGAAACCTTCTGGGCGCACGGCTTCGGTAAGGTCACCGACAAGTACGGCGTGCCGTGGATGATTAACGTCGTTAAGCAGCAGCACTAATTTTCGGGCGGTGGGCGGTCTGCCTCCGCCTGTCATCAAACTCCCCTCAACTCTTCAAACTCCCGCAACCTGCACTTAACCCAAATGTCATATTGATGCGCCAGCATGAGGCCACATTTATCGTGAGGCCCAGCACATGCACACTGTCATCCGCGTCGAGAAACTGAGCAAGACCTTCAATCACAACAAGGCGCTGCATGCCGTTGATCTGACCGTCCAGCAGGGCGAAATGGTGGCGCTGCTGGGGCCGTCCGGTTCAGGAAAATCCACCCTTCTGCGTCACTTAAGCGGCCTTATTACCTGCGATAAAACGCCGGAAAGCCGCGTCGAGCTGCTGGGTAACACCGTGCAGCATGCGGGCCGTCTGGCGAGCGATATTCGCAAAAGCCGCGCCCGGACGGGCTACATCTTTCAGCAGTTCAACCTGGTGAACCGCCTGACGGTGCTGGAGAACGTGCTGATTGGCGCGCTCGGCAGCACCCCGTTCTGGCGCACCTGCCTGCGCTGGTTCTCCCCATCACAGAAGCAGGAAGCGTTACAGGCACTGACCCGCGTCGGCATGGCGCACTTCGCCCACCAGCGCGTGTCCACGCTGTCCGGCGGGCAGCAGCAGCGCGTCGCTATCGCCCGCGCTCTGATGCAGAAAGCCAAAATCATTCTGGCCGATGAGCCCATCGCCTCGTTGGATCCGGAGTCGGCCCGCATCGTGATGGAAACCCTGCGCGACATCAACCAGAACGACGGCATCACCGTGGTGGTGACGCTGCATCAGGTGGATTACGCCCTGCGCTACTGCGAGCGCATCGTCGCCCTGCGTCAGGGCCACGTGTTCTTCGATGGCGCCAGCCACCAGTTTGATAACGAACGTTTTGACCATCTCTACCGCAGCGTAAACCGCGTCGAAGAACGCGCGCAGGCTGCTTAACGCCCCGATAACGAGGAATGGAAATGAACTACAAAGCCGTTGCCGCGCTGGCCTTCACCAGCATGTTCAGCATCAGCACCCTGTTAAGCCCGGCGTACGCCGAAGAGCAGGAAAAAGCGCTGAACTTCGGCATTATTTCGACGGAATCACAGCAGAACCTGAAACCTCAGTGGGAACCGTTCCTGAAAGATATGGAAACCAAGCTGGGGATCAAAGTGAACGCCTTCTTCGCCCCGGACTACGCGGGCATCATCCAGGGGATGCGCTTTAATAAAGTGGACATCGCCTGGTACGGCAACCTTTCCGCCATGGAAGCGGTGGACCGCGCCAACGGTCAGGTCTTTGCCCAGACCGTTGCGGCAGATGGTTCTCCAGGATACTGGAGCGTGCTGATCGTCAACAAAGACAGCCCGATCAACAACCTCAACGACATGATCGCCAAACGCAAAGATCTGACCTTTGGCAACGGCGATCCGAACTCCACCTCCGGCTTCCTCGTCCCTGGCTACTACGTCTTCGCGAAAAACAACATCTCCGCCAGCGACTTTAAGCGCACCGTCAACGCCAGCCACGAAACCAACGCGCTGGCCGTGGCGAACAAGCAGGTGGACGTTGCCACCAATAACACCGAAAACCTCGACAAGCTGAAAACCTCCGCGCCGGACAAGCTGAAAGAGCTGAAGGTCATCTGGAAATCCCCGCTGATCCCCGGCGACCCGATCGTCTGGCGCAAAAACCTCTCCGAAAGCACCAAGGACAAGGTCTACGACTTCTTTATGAACTACGGCAAAACGCCGGAAGAGAAAGCGGTTCTGGAACGTCTGGGCTGGGCACCGTTCCGCGCGTCCAGCGATCTGCAGCTGGTCCCGATTCGCCAGCTGGCGCTGTTTAAGCAGATGCAGGCCGTGAAGGACAACAAAGGGCTGAAGGAAGAGGAGAAGACCAGCAAAGTCTCTGAAATCCAGGCCCAGCTGGAAGACCTCGACCGCCTGACCGCCGCGCTGGGTGCGATGACGAGCGTGAATAAAGCGGTGCAGTAACACAAGTCCCCTCTCCCTTGAGGGAGAGGGAGAACAGATTAAGGAGCCAACATGCAAACCATCACCCTCCCGCCGCCGAAGCGCAGCTGGTTCTCGCTCATAAGCTGGGCCATCCTGCTGGCGGTACTCGTTATCTCCTGGAAGGGCGCGGAGATGGATCCGCTGCTGCTCTTCAAAGATTCCGGCAACATGGCGACCTTCGCCGCCGACTTCTTCCCGCCGGATTTCAGCCAGTGGCAGGACTACCTCAGCGAAATGGCCATCACCCTGCAAATCGCCGTCTGGGGCACCGCCCTCGCCGTCGTTCTCTCCATTCCGTTCGGCCTGATGAGCGCCGAAAACATCGTACCGTGGTGGGTTTACCAGCCGATGCGTCGCCTGATGGACGCCTGTCGCGCCATCAACGAAATGGTCTTTGCGATGCTGTTCGTGGTCGCCGTTGGCCTGGGTCCGTTCGCCGGCGTGATGGCGCTGTTCATCCACACCACCGGCGTGCTCTCCAAGCTGCTCTCGGAAGCGGTCGAAGCCATCGAGCCCGGCCCGGTGGAAGGTATTCGCGCAACCGGCGCCAACAAAATCGAAGAGATCCTCTACGGCGTCCTGCCGCAGGTGATGCCGCTGCTGATCTCCTACTCCCTGTACCGCTTCGAGTCCAACGTTCGCTCCGCCACCGTGGTCGGTATGGTGGGCGCAGGCGGGATTGGCGTCACCCTGTGGGAAGCGATTCGCGGTTTCCAGTTCCAGCAAACCTGCGCTCTGATGGTGCTCATCATCGTCACCGTCAGCCTGCTGGATTTCCTCTCTCAACGCTTGCGTAAGCACTTCATCTGATTAGCGAGGCTTTGATTGGTATGCACTTATCCAGACATCCGACCAGTTACCCTACCCGCTGGCAAGAGATTGCGGCCAGGCTCGAAGTGGAGCTGCGTACACATTACCGTTGCGGAGACTACCTGCCCGCCGAGCAGCAGCTTGCCGACCGCTACGAGGTGAACCGCCACACTCTGCGCCGCGCCATTGACCAGCTGGTGGAGCGCGGCTGGGTCCAGCGCCGTCAGGGCGTCGGCGTGCTGGTGCTGATGCGCCCGTTTGACTACCCGCTCAACGCCCAGGCGCGTTTTAGCCAGAATCTGCTTGATCAGGGTAGCCATCCAACCAGCGAAAAGCTGCTCTCGGTACTGCGCCCGGCCTCCCGCCACGTGGCGGATGCGCTCGGGATTCAGGAGGGTGACAACGTCGTACACCTGCGCACGTTGCGCCGGGTCAACGGCGTGGCGGTCTGCCAGATCGACCACTACTTCGCGGACCTCACCCTCTGGCCAGTGCTGCAACATTTCGCCAGCGGTTCCCTGCATGATTTCCTTCAGGACGCGACGGGTATCGCGCTCAAACGCACCCAGACGCGCATCAGCGCCCGCCGTGCACAGGCGAAAGAGAGCAAGGTGCTGGAGATCCCCAACATGGCCCCGCTGCTCTGCGTGCGCACCCTCAACCACCGTGACGGCGAGATCAACGCGACGGAATACTCCGTCAGCCTGACCCGCGCCGACATGATTGAATTCACCATGGAGCACTGAATGCACTTCGACACCTCCACCCGACAGCGCTGGATGCGCGTGCTGGCCCATAGCCAGCCTGCTGCGCTGGCCGCCCGCATGAACGCACTCGGCCTGACGCCGGACTACGACACGATCCGCGCGCCGGAGATCGGCCTGGTGCAGATCCAGGCACGCATGGGCGGCACCGGCGAGCGCTTCTTCGCCGGCGATGCCACCCTCACCCGCGCGGCTATCCGCCTTAACAGCGGCACGCTGGGTTATAGCTACGTACTTGGGCGAGACAAAACGCACGCCGAGCGCTGCGCGATGATCGACGCGCTTTTACAGGAACACCCGCATTTCCAGACGTTAATGGAAACCCTTATTGCCCCGCTGGAAGCCGACCGCGCCGCACGCCTTGCCGCGCGTCAGGCCGAAGTGAACACCAGCCGGGTCGACTTCTTTACGCTCGTTCGCGGAGACAACGCATGACGCTTCAACCTGCTTTTACCCTGGCCGTCCAGGATGCCCAACAGAGTTTCCGTCGCCTGCTGAAGGCCATGAGCGAGCCGGGGGTGATTGTCTCCTTGCACCAGCTCTCGCAGGGCTGGCTGCCGCTGAACCTCGCCTCCACCAGCGTGCTGCTGACGCTGGCGGACAACGACACCCCGGTATGGCTGTCAGGCGCATTGCTGAACGATATCGCCAGCCAGAACCTGCGCTTTCACACCAGCGCGCCGCTGGTCGATCAGCCCCAGCAGGCGGTCTTTGCCGTGGCCGACGAGCAAATCAGCCATGAACAGCTTAACGCCCTGAGCGAAGGCAGCGCCGTCGCACCGGAAACCAGCGCCACGCTGATTTTGCAGGTCTCCAGCCTGAGCGGTGGCCGCATGCTTCGCCTGACGGGCGCAGGCATCGCCGACGAGCGGATGGTCGCGCCCCAGCTGCCGGAGTGCATTATCCATGAGCTGACCGAGCGCCCGCACCCGTTCCCGCTCGGCATTGACCTGCTCCTGACCTGCGGCGAGCGCCTGCTGGCAATCCCGCGGACCACTCACGTGGAGGTGTGCTGATGTACGTAGCCGTCAAAGGAGGCGAAAAGGCGATCGCCGCCGCTCATGCCTTACAGGAGCACAGACGCCGGGGCGATGAACAGCTTCCCGAGCTGAGCGTCGCCCAGATTGAGCAACAGCTTAACCTCGCGGTTGACCGCGTGATGACCGAGGGCGGCGTTGCTGACCGCGAGCTTGCAGCGCTGGCGCTGAAGCAGGCCAGCGGCGATAACGTGGAAGCCATCTTCCTGCTGCGCGCCTGGCGCACCACCGTTCCCCGTCTGGCAGTCAGCGAGCCGGTGAACACGGCGGAAATGCGTTTAGAGCGCCGTATTTCAGCGGTGTACAAAGACATTCCCGGCGGCCAGCTGCTTGGCCCGACTTACGACTACACCCATCGTCTGCTGGACTTCACGCTGCTGGCGAACGGCGAAGCCCCAACACTCAGCACTTCAGACGTCGAACAGGAACCGTCTCCGCACGTCTTCAGCCTGCTGGCAAACCAGGGGCTGGCGAAAGCGGAAGAAGACACTGGCGCCACGCCGGGCGACGTCACCCGCACGCCGCCGGTCTACCCGTGCTCACGCTCGTCCCGCCTGCAACAGCTGATGCGCGGCGACGAAGGGTATCTGCTGGCGCTGGCCTACTCCACACAGCGCGGCTACGGGCGCAACCACCCGTTCGCGGCAGAGATCCGCAGCGGCTATCTCGACGTCGAAATCGTGCCGGAAGAGCTGGGTTTTGCGGTGAACGTCGGCGAACTGCTGATGACCGAGTGCGAAATGGTCAACGGTTTCGTCGCGCCAGAGAATGAAGACCCGCATTTTACCCGCGGCTACGGGCTGGTGTTTGGCCTCGGCGAGCGCAAGGCGATGGCGATGGCGCTGGTTGACCGCGCCCTGCAGGCGCCGGACTACGGCGAGCACATTGCCGGCCCGGCGCAGGACGAAGAGTTCGTGCTGGCCCACGCGGACAACGTCGAGGCCGCCGGCTTTGTCTCGCACCTCAAGCTGCCGCACTACGTCGATTTCCAGGCCGAACTGGAACTGCTGAAACGCCTGCAACGGGAGCGCGCTAATGGCTAACTTAAGCGGCTACAACTTTGCCTATCTGGATGAGCAAACTAAACGCATGATCCGCCGCGCCATTTTAAAAGCGGTGGCTATTCCGGGCTATCAGGTGCCGTTTGGTGGCCGTGAAATGCCGATGCCGTACGGCTGGGGCACGGGCGGCATTCAGATCACCGCCAGCGTGATTGGCGAAGCGGACGTGCTGAAGGTTATCGACCAGGGCGCGGACGATACCACCAACGCCGTGTCGATCCGCAACTTCTTTAAGCGCGTGACGGGCGTCAACACCACCGAAAAAACCGAAGACGCGACGCTGATCCAGACCCGCCACCGCATTCCGGAGACTCCGCTGACGGAAGATCAGATTCTGATTTTCCAGGTGCCGATCCCGGAGCCGCTGCGCTTTATCGAGCCGCGCGAAACCGAGACCCGCACCATGCACGCGCTGGAAGAGTACGGGATCATGCAGGTCAAACTGTATGAAGACATCGCCCGCTTCGGCCATATCGCCACCACCTACGCCTACCCGGTGAAGGTCAACGGGCGCTACGTCATGGACCCGTCGCCGATCCCAAAATTCGATAACCCGAAGATGGACATGATGCCTGCCCTGCAACTCTTTGGTGCCGGACGTGAAAAACGCATCTACGCGGTACCGCCGTATACGCGTGTCGAAAGCCTGGATTTTGACGATCACCCGTTTACGGTGCAGGAGTGGGACGAGCCGTGCGCCATCTGCGGATCCAAACACAGCTATCTCGATGAAGTGGTGCTGGACGATACGGGCAAACGGATGTTTGTCTGCTCCGACACCGATTACTGCCGCCAACAGAGCGAGGCGAACGGCCAATGAAACCGCTGCTTTCGGTTAATAACCTGACCCACCTTTATGCGCCGGGAAAAGGCTTCAGCGACGTATCGTTCGAGCTGTGGCCGGGCGAAGTGCTGGGCATTGTCGGCGAGTCCGGCTCCGGCAAAACCACCCTGCTGAAGTCCATCTCCGCGCGTCTGACGCCGCAACACGGCGAGATCCTGTATCAGGGACGCTCCCTCTACGACATAAGCGAGGCCGAGCGCCGTCGCCTGCTGCGCACCGAGTGGGGCGTGGTGCATCAGCACCCGATGGACGGCCTGCGCCGTCAGGTGTCGGCGGGAGGCAATATCGGCGAACGGCTGATGGCCACCGGCGCGCGCCACTACGGCAACATCCGCGCCACCGCACAGCACTGGCTGGAGGAGGTGGAGATCCCCGCCTCGCGCATTGACGACCTGCCAACCACCTTTTCCGGCGGTATGCAGCAGCGTTTGCAAATTGCCCGCAATCTGGTCACCCATCCAAAGCTGGTGTTTATGGATGAACCCACCGGCGGGCTGGACGTCTCCGTGCAGGCCCGCCTGCTCGACCTGCTGCGCAGCCTGGTGGTAGAGCTGAACCTGGCGGTGGTGATTGTCACCCACGATCTGGGCGTTGCGCGCCTGCTGGCGGATCGCCTGCTGGTGATGAAGCAGGGTCAGGTGGTGGAAAGTGGGCTGACCGACCGCGTGCTCGACGACCCGCATCATCCATACACCCAGCTGCTGGTGTCCTCGGTATTACAGAATTAAGAGGCCAACATGATCCACGTTGAAAATGTCAGTAAGACCTTTGTGCTCCACCAGCAAAATGGCGTGCGCCTGCCGGTGCTGCAAAACGCCTCGCTAGAGGTGAGTCAGGGTGAATGCGTGGTGCTGCACGGCCACTCCGGCAGCGGTAAATCGACCCTGCTGCGCTCCCTGTACGCCAACTATTTACCGGACGAAGGCCACATCCATATTCGCCATAACGAAGAGTGGGTCGATCTGGTTCAGGCCCCGGCGCGCAAGGTGCTGGAAGTGCGCCGCTCAACGATCGGCTGGGTTAGTCAGTTCCTGCGGGTGATCCCGCGGATCTCCGCCCTGGACGTGGTGATGCAGCCCCTGCTGGATCGCGGCGTGCCGCGCGAAACCTGCGCCGCCAGGGCCGCCAGCCTGCTGACGCGCCTCAACGTGCCGGAGCGCCTGTGGCACCTCGCCCCGTCGACCTTTTCCGGCGGCGAGCAGCAGCGCGTGAATATCGCGCGCGGGTTTATCGTCGACTATCCGATTTTACTGCTGGATGAACCCACCGCCTCGCTCGATGCTAAAAACAGCGCAGCGGTGATAGCGCTGATCGAACAGGCCAAAGCGCGCGGGGCGGCGATCGTCGGGATCTTCCACGACGACGCCGTCCGCACCCGCGTGGCGGACAGGCTGCACCCGATGGGGACAAACGCATGATTATCAATAATGTCAGGCTGGTGCTGGAAAATGAGGTCGTGAAGGGTTCGGTTGAAATCCAGGACGGCGTCATCCGCGCCTTTGCCGAAACCCAAAGCCGTTCTCCTGAAGCGATGGACGGCGACGGCGGCTGGCTGCTGCCGGGGCTGATTGAGCTGCATACCGATAATCTGGATAAATTCTTCACCCCGCGCCCGAAGGTGGACTGGCCCGCCCATTCGGCAATGAGCAGCCACGACGCGCTGATGGTCGCCAGCGGCATCACCACGGTGCTGGACGCGGTGGCGATCGGCGACGTGCGCGACGGCGGCGATCGTCTGGAAAATCTTGAAAAGATGATCAACGCCGTGGAGGAGACGCAAAAGCGCGGCCTCAACCGCGCCGAGCACCGCCTGCACCTGCGCTGCGAGCTGCCGCACCACACCACCCTGCCGCTGTTTGAAAAGCTGGTCGGGCGCGAGCCGGTCTCGCTGGTCTCCCTGATGGATCACTCCCCGGGACAGCGCCAGTTCGCCAACATTGAAAAGTACCGTGAATACTATCAGGGCAAGTATTCACTCAGCGATGCGGAGATGGCGCGCTATGAAGAAGAGCAACTGGCGCTTGCGGCACAATGGTCGCAGCCGAACCGTCTCTCCATTGCCGCGATGTGTCGGGACCGCAACATTGCGCTGGCCAGCCATGACGATGCCACTCACGATCACGTACGCGAATCCCACCAGCTTGGCAGCGTGATCGCCGAATTTCCCACCACGTTCGAGGCGGCAGAGGCATCGCGCAAACACGGCATGAACGTGCTGATGGGCGCGCCGAACATCGTGCGCGGCGGATCGCACTCCGGCAACGTGGCGGCAAGCAAACTCGCTTCCCTCGGCCTGCTGGATATCCTCTCGTCTGACTACTACCCCGCCAGCCTGCTGGACGCGGCCTTCCGCGTTGCAGACGACGAGGACAACCGCTTTACGCTGCCGCAGGCGATTCGACTGGTGACGAAAAACCCGGCCAGCGCGCTCAACCTTCACGACCGCGGTGAGATTGCCGAAGGCAAACGGGCAGACCTGGTGCTGGCGCACCGCAAGGGCGAGCACGTTCATATCGACCACGTCTGGCGTCAGGGAAAAAGGGTGTTCTGATGGGAAGACTCATCTGGTTAATGGGCCCGTCCGGCTCGGGAAAAGACAGCCTGCTGTCGGCGTTACGGCAGCGGGAACATTCACAGCTGCTGGTGGCGCACCGCTACATTACCCGCGCGGCGAACGCTGGCAGTGAAAACCATATCGCCCTGAGCGAGCAGGAGTTTTTTACCCGCGCCGGGCAAAATCTGCTGGCGCTGAGCTGGCACGCGAACGGCTTTTATTACGGCGTCGGCATCGAGATCGACCTCTGGCTGCACGCGGGCTTCGACGTGCTGGTTAACGGCTCGCGCGCGCATCTGCCGCAGGCCAAAGCCCGGTACGAAGCGGCGCTGCTGCCGGTCTGTTTGCAGGTTTCTCCGGATATTCTGCGCAGCCGCCTGCAAAGCCGGGGGCGCGAAAATGCACGTGAGATCGACCAGCGGCTGGAACGTGCGGCGCGCTACACTCCGTCGGGCTGTCACGTCCTCAATAACGACGGAAGTTTGCTACAGTCAGTCGAGACCTTTTTATCGCTTATTCGCCAGAAGGAGAGACAGCATGCCTGACTGCCAGCTTCGCCCCGCCACCGCCGACGACGCGCAAATCGTTTACGCTCTGATCTGCGAGCTTAAGCAGTGTGAATTTGACCATCAGGCGTTTCACGCCGGATTTCTGGCCAATCTGCAGGATCACAACATGCGCTACCAGCTTGCCGAGCTGGACGGAAAAGCTGTCGGCATGATCGGCCTGCACATGCAGTTTCACCTCCATCACGCCCGCTGGATCGGCGAGATCCAGGAACTTGTGGTGATGCCGCAGGCGCGCGGGTTAAAGATTGGCAGCCAGTTACTGGCATGGGCAGAAGACGTTGCGAGGCAGGCCGGTGCCGAGCTAACGGAGCTCTCCACCAGCGTGAAGCGCACGGACGCCCACCGCTTTTACGTTCGTGAGGGATATACGCAGAGCCATTTTCGCTTCACCAAACCGCTGTAGAGGTGCGTTATGAGTCTGACCATCACGTTAACGGGAACCGGAAGCGCACAGCTGGTCCCGGTCTTTGGCTGCGACTGCGCTGCGTGTCGCAGGGCGCGTTTGCAGGACAACTATCGCCGTCGCCCCTGTAGCGCGGTGGTCAAATTCAACGATGCAGTCACCCTGCTGGATGCGGGCATTCCGCACCTGATGGACGACTGGCCGGCGGGAAGCTTCCAGCAGTTTTTGCTCACGCACTATCATATGGATCACGTCCAGGGGCTGTTCCCCCTGCGCTGGGGCGTGGGCGCAACCATCCCGGTCTACGGCCCGCCGGATGAAGCGGGCTGTGACGACCTGTTTAAACATCCCGGCATTCTGGATTTCAGCCACACGGTCGAGCCGTTCGTGATGTTTGAGCTGCAGGGACTGCGGGTCACGCCGCTGCCGCTCAACCATTCAAAACTGACCTTCGGGTATCTGCTGGAATCGGCCCATAGCCGCGTGGCGTGGCTTTCTGATACCGCCGGGCTGCCGGATAAAACGGTGACGTTTCTGCTCAACAATCAGCCACAGGCGATAATCATCGACTGCAGCCATGAACCGCGTCCGGAGACACCGCGCAACCACAGTGATTTAAATACGGTGATGGCCCTGAACGAGGTGATTGGCTGTCCGCAGGTGATCCTGACGCACATTAGCCATCAGTTTGACGCATGGATGATGGATAACCCGCTGCCGGACGGCATTGAAGCGGGATATGACGGGATGGTACTTGTGCTGGATTAGGTTTTATCCCTCTCCCGTCGGAGAGGGTTGGGGTGAGGGCAACAGGCCGCACTTAGCCGCGATCGTAATCGTCTTCCAACCTGCGCTCGTCCTCTTCTAACCGACGCCTGTCGTCGTCCAGCTGGCGCTGACGCTCGTCTAAGCGGCGGCGTCTGTCTTCGAGCTGCCGACGACGATCGTCGTACTGTCGGCTGTCGATTTGACGGCTGCGGTCGTAACGATCGTCGTCATCGTCATTACGGCTGCTGCTGGGGTTGTAGGCATCGTTGATCGCCTGCTGAATGTTGCCAATGGCGTCATCAATCACATCGGCATGCGCCAGTTGGCTGGTTAAAGTCAGCAGACCAAATAACAGGACGGTAGAGTAACGTTTCATAAGGCCAGACTCGCAGGGGAACTGGCCTTACGGTAATGAATGGCTGGGAACCGGGGTAGCGGAGGATTCTCAAATTACCATCACCTTCCGCAGCGCCTGCGCCAGCTGCTGGCGGGTAAACGGCTTACGAAGTAACGGAACGTCCGGCAGTTGCGGGTTATGCGCCGGGCGCAAATCCTGCCCGCTGATCAGCAGCACCGGAAGCTGCGGATAATGGCTGCGCACATGGTTAATCACCTCGGCCCCGCTCAGGCTTCCGGGCAGCATCAGATCGCTGATAAACATGCCAATATCCGGCGACGCCGCCAGCATGTTCAGGGCCTGTTCGCCGCTGTCCGCTTCGAGCGTCAGGTAGCCAAGCTGATGCAGCTGTTCGCACAGGGTCTGGCGAACGTCCGCCTCATCTTCCAGCACCAGTACAAGCCGCTCGTTATCCACGGACGTTGTGGCAGCCAGCGCTTCATCCTCCGAAACGGCGGGCAGCGTCGAGCGCGGGAGGTGGAGCCGCACGGTCGTTCCCTGCCCCGGCGCGCTTTCGATCTCTACCCGCCCCCCGGACTGACGCACAAAACCGTACACCATCGACAGGCCCAGCCCGCTTCCGCTTCCGGTCTGCTTGGTGGTGAAGAACGGTTCAAAAACCCGGGATTTCACCTCCTGCGACATCCCGCTGCCGCGATCGATGACCTCCAGCGCTACCATATCCTGCCTGCGTCCGTCGCTGCGGGTCACGCGCTGGTTCCAGGTGCGAATTTTGATCGCCCCGCTCTGGCCTTCCATCGCATCCCGGGCGTTCATCACCAGGTTGATAATGGCGTTTTCCAGCTGGCTGACGTCAATCCACGCGGGCCATGCCGGGGTTTGCGCTTCAATCTCCAGGGTAAGCGTGGCGGGCAGCGAGTGGCGCATCAGTTCCCGAAGGTTTTCCAGCAGGGGCAGCATCTCTACTGCATGCGGCGTCAGGGACTGTTTGCGGGAAAACGCCAGCAGCCGCTGGGTCAGCAGCGCGCCGCGTTCGGCTGCCTTCAGCGCACGGGTAATGCGCGGCGCGTCGTTTGATTCGGGGTCTGTCAGCTCAAGGCTGCCGATAATTACCGCCAGCAGGTTGTTAAAATCATGCGCCAGCCCGCCGGTCAGCTGTCCGACGGCCTTCATCTTCTGGCTGTGCAGCAGCGCCTCTTCCAGCCCCTGACGCTCGATGCGGTCGATCTCCATCTGCGTGGTTTTCTCTTTCAGCAGACGTGTGGTGTGCTCAAGCGAGGCGGTGTTGCGGGCAAAAACGTTAAACGCGCGCGCCAGCTCGCCCAGCTCGTCGCGCCGCTGCAGCGCAGGAACAGAAACATCCTGTTCACCGTGGGCAAGTCGCGACATCGCCCGGGAGATGGCCGTCAGGTTGGAGCCCAGATTGCGGTAGATATACCAGCAGGCGCAGCCGGTGATGATCAGCGCCAGCACGGCGAAGATGCTGATAAACACGCTGATGGATTGCAACTCGTGATGGCTCTGGGCCGTGCGAAGCCGGGAAGCCTGCGCCACCTGTTCAACGTACTGATTAATATCGCTATTAAGGATCGCCACCAGCGCCTTAATGTGGAACATATACCAACTGATGGACAGATCGCTCTCCTCCAGCTGCTTCGACAGCGGGGCAAGCTTGCGCAGCTCGGCGTTAAAATCGGGCAGAACGCCCTCCACGACCGGCTGTATGGCGCTTCGGGGCAGCGTGGCGGTCACGGCGTCCAGCTGCTGAACGGTAGCACGCGGCGAAGGTGTATCAATCGCGGCCGCGATCAGCCGATCCATCTCCATCAGCTGCCGCGCGTCCGGCACGTTGCTGCCGAAGCGGCGGTTGATGTCCTGAAGATGGCGTAAATAGCTCTGGCTTTGATAGAGCGAGCTCAGCAGCGCGTTACGCTCAAGATGCCGCTTTTGCCCGCGCTCCAGCATCCCCGTTACGCTTTGCTGTAATTCATTGCTTCTGCGAATAATCCGCGCCACCAGCGCCGGCTCCTGCTGCGCCAGCGGGGCATCCGCCAGCTGTTCCAGCGAGCGGCGCAGCGCCGTTTGCATCTGCTTCAGCCGCTCGGCCTCGCCTTTGTACTCCAGCGCCCCCACTACCTGCGAAAGCCGCACTGCCGCCGTTGCCACGTTGGCCGTGTCGCGCGCGAGGTTCATGCTCCCGGTCATGTCGTCCAGCGTTTGCTGTTGGACCTGCTCCTGGATCTGGCTGGCATGACGAAAGCCGAGCACCGCCACGCCGCTCACCATCAGCGTGACGGCGACCACCAGCAGGTTAAATATCAGCAGGCGACCGCGGGCGCTGGAGAAGAACGGGGGGCGTGAAGACATGTTGACTCCGTAACTGTGATCCACATTCGCTATTCATAACTATGACAAATATGAACAGCTTCTGACATTTTGCATTTACGCACCTGTGATGAAGTGCAGATATCGACATTCACAGGAGATCCGCCATGAGCAGAACCCCGGTTTTAGAGATGCGCCACATTGCCAAAACCTTTGGCAATTTCCACGCGCTCAAGGGCGTGGATTTGACGGTCTTCCCCGGTGAGATCCACGCGCTGATGGGGGAAAACGGCGCGGGAAAAAGCACGCTGATGAAGATCCTCGCGGGGGCCTATACCGCCACCGGCGGCGAGATCCTGATCGACGGCCAGCCGTTTCACATCAAAGGGCCGAAGGACGCGCTGGCCGCAGGCATTACCCTGATTTACCAGGAGATGCAGCTCGCCCCCAATCTGACCGTCGCGGAAAATATCTTCCTCGGCAGCGAGCTGTCGCGCGGCGGGCTGGTGCAGCGCAAGGAGATGGCCGCCCAGGCGCAGGCGGTGATTGACCGTCTCGGCGCGCAGTTCAGCGCCACCGACCTGGTGATGAAGCTGACCATCGCCGAGCAGCAGCAGGTGGAAATCGCCCGCGCGCTGCACCGCAACAGCCGCATCCTGGTGATGGACGAACCCACCGCCGCCCTCTCCTCCCACGAAACCCATCGCCTGTTTGAACTGATTTTGCGCCTGCGCGATGAAGGGATGGCGGTCATCTATATCAGCCACCGCATGGCGGAAGTGTATGAACTCTCTGACCGCGTGAGCGTTCTGCGCGACGGGCAGTACGTCGGCAGCCTGACGCGTGACAAGCTCAACGCCTCCGAGCTGGTAAAAATGATGGTGGGCCGCCCGCTCAGCGATCTGTTCAACAAAGAGCGCGATATCCCTCTCGGCAGCCCGCGTCTCAACGTGCACCACCTCACCGACGGTAAAAAAGTGCAGCCATGCAGCCTGCAGGTGCGCTCCGGTGAAATCGTCGGGCTGGCGGGGCTGGTCGGGGCCGGACGCTCCGAGCTGGCGCAGTTGATTTTCGGCGTGCGCAAGGCCACCGGCGGGATGATTGAGGTGGACGGCGAGCCGGTGGTGATCCACTCCCCGCGCGCGGCCATTGAAAACGGGATTGGTTTTCTCACCGAGAACCGCAAGGAGCAGGGGCTGTTTCTGGAGCTGGCGGCGCAGGAGAACATCACCATGGCGACGCTGGAGCGCGACGCCACCTTCGGCATGCTTAACCGCAAAAAAGCCCAGTCCATTTCCGATGATGCTATCGCCCTGCTTAACATCCGCGTGCCCCATTCTCAGGTGCGCGCGGGCGGGCTCTCCGGCGGCAACCAGCAAAAGCTGCTGATCTCCCGCTGGGTGGCGATTGGTCCGCGCATTCTGATTCTCGACGAACCCACGCGCGGGGTGGACGTCGGTGCCAAAAGCGAGATCTACCGCATCATGAACCAGATGGCGCGCAAGGGGGTGGCGATTCTGATGATCTCCAGCGAGCTGCCGGAAGTGGTAGGCATGAGCGACCGGGTGTACGTAATGCGGGAAGGCAGCATTGCGGGTGAACTGCACGGGCGCGACATCTCTCAGGAAAATATTATGACGCTGGCAACCGGCGTGAACGACACACATCATCAGGCGGTGCAATCATGACAACTCCAACCCATCCGCAGCAGGTGGCGAAATCCGCCTCCGCCAAAAAAATGCTGATGAGCGATCTGATGCAAACGGTCGGCATTTTGCCGATTTTAATCCTGATTGTGGCGGTGTTTGGCTTTATCGCCCCGAACTTCTTTACCGAAAGTAACCTGCTCAACATTACCCGTCAGGCGTCGATCAACATCGTGCTGGCGGCGGGAATGACCTTCATCATTCTGACCGGCGGGATTGACCTCTCCGTGGGCTCGATTCTCGGCACCACGGCGGTGGCGGCGATGGTGGTCTCGCTTATTCCTGAATTCGCGATGCTCTCCATTCCGGCGGCGCTGATGCTCGGCATGGTGCTGGGGCTGTTCAACGGCGCGCTGGTGGCCTTCGCCGGGCTGCCGCCGTTTATCGTCACGCTCGGCACCTATACGGCGCTGCGAGGCGCAGCGTATCTGCTGGCGGACGGCACCACGGTGATTAACTCCAACATCAGCTTCGAGTGGATCGGCAATAACTACCTCGGCCCGATTCCGTGGCTCGTAGTCATTGCCCTGGCGGTCATCGCTATCTGCTGGTTCATCCTGCGCCGCACCACGCTCGGCGTTCATATCTACGCGGTCGGCGGCAACATGCAGGCGGCGCGCTTAACCGGCATCAAAGTCTGGCTGGTGCTGCTTTTTGTCTACGGCATGAGCGGCCTGCTCTCCGGCCTCGGCGGGGTGATGAGCGCCTCGCGCCTCTACAGCGCCAACGGCAACCTCGGCACGGGTTACGAGTTGGATGCGATTGCGGCGGTGATCCTCGGCGGCACCAGCTTCGTCGGCGGGATCGGCACGATCACCGGCACGCTGGTAGGGGCGCTGATCATCGCCACCCTCAACAACGGCATGACGCTGATGGGCGTCTCCTACTTCTGGCAGCTGGTGATCAAAGGGGCGGTGATCATCATAGCGGTGCTGATCGACAAATACCGTACCCGACATCATCAAAGTGCATAACAACAATACCCTACAAGCGAGGAAGACAAGATGCGTTTGAAACCCTTAGTGACCGCGCTCTGTGCTGGCGCCCTGCTGGCCGCAACGCCGTTTGCGCAGGCAAAAGATCTGAAGTCCATCGGCGTGACGGTGGGCGACCTGGCTAACCCGTTCTTCGTGCAGATCACCAAAGGTGCCGAGCTGGAAGCGCGCAAGCTGGCTGGCGATAACGTCAAGGTGACGCTGGTTTCCAGCGGGTACGATCTGGGCCAGCAGGTGTCGCAGATCGATAACTTCATCGCCGCGAAGGTGGACATGATCATCCTCAACGCTGCGGATTCCAAAGGGATCGGCCCGGCGGTGAAGCGAGCCAAAGAAGCGGGGATCGTGGTCGTGGCGGTGGACGTGGCGGCGGAAGGGGCCGATGCGACCATCACCTCCGATAATACCCAGGCGGGGGAAATGGCCTGTAAGTACATTACCGACCGCCTGAAAGGCAAAGGCAACGTGGTGATCATCAACGGACCGCCGGTCTCCGCGGTGCAGAACCGCGTGGAAGGCTGCCAGACGGAATTCAAAAAACATCCGGGCATCAAGGTGCTCTCGGACAACCAGAATGCCAAAGGCAGTCGTGAAGGCGGGCTGGAAGTGATGACCTCTCTGCTGGCGGCCAATCCGAAGATCGACGGCGTATTCGCGATTAACGATCCGACCGCGATCGGCGCCGATCTGGCGGCGAAACAGGCCCAGCGCAACGAGTTCTTTATCGTCGGCGTGGACGGTTCCCCGGACGGTGAAGAGGCGCTGAAGCGCGAAAACTCCCTGTTTGTGGCGACCCCGGCGCAGGATCCGCAGGTGATGGCGGCGAAGGCGGTGGAGATCGGCTATGACATTCTGCAGGGCAAACCTGCGCCGAAAGAGCCTGTGCTGATCCCGGTGACGATGATCGATAAAAAGAACGTCGGCACGTATAAGGGGTGGACGGTTAAATGATCCTTTTCCCTCTCCCACAGGGAGAGGGAACTGTTTTCAAGGAGTCCCCATGAAACGCTCCGACATTAACGAAATCCTCGGCCACACGCGGCAGTTCTTTTCCATGCACGACGTGCATCTCCCGCCGTTTGCCAGCTTTCCACCCACAAAATGGCAGCAGCTTGATCGGGCCGCATGGCAGGAAGTGTTTGACCTCAAGCTCGGCTGGGACGTGACCGCTTTCGGCGGCAACAGCTTTGCCGCGCAGGGTCTGACCCTGTTTACCCTGCGCAACGGCTCCCCCAACGGCGTGCCCTATGAGAAGTGCTACGCCGAAAAAATCATGCACGTGCGCGACGGCCAGGTGACGCCGATGCATTTTCACTGGCGCAAGCGGGAGGACATCATTAACCGGGGCGGCGGGAACCTGATTATTGAGTTATGGAATGCGGGAGCGCATGAAGAGACAGAAAACACCGACGTGACCGTCACGATTGACGGCTGTCGGCAAACCCATGCTCCCGGCAGCCAGCTGCGCCTCACACCAGGGGAAAGCATCTGTCTCACGCCCGGTCTGTATCACAGCTTCTGGGGCGAACGCGGCTTTGGCGACGTGCTGGTGGGCGAAGTGTCGTCGGTGAATGACGACGAGCACGACAACCACTTTTTGCAGCCCGTTGCCCGCTATAACAACATCGAAGAAGACGAACCGGCGGTGCTGGTGCTGTGCAACGAGTACAACCTGTTTCGGAGATAAGGAGTGAATGATGCCACTGATTTCTCTTGCCGACGGTCTTGAGCACGCCAGGAAACACCGCTACGCGCTGGGCGCGTTCAACGTGCTCGACTCCCATTTCCTGCGCGCGCTGTTTGCCGCCGCAAAGCAGGAACGCTCGCCGTTTATCATCAACATCGCCGAAGTGCACTTTAAGTATGTGTCCCTGGATTCGCTGGTCGAAGCGGTTAAGTTCGAAGCCGCCCGCCACGATATTCCCGTGGTGCTGAATCTCGACCACGGTCTGCATTTCGAGGCCGTCGTGCGCGCCCTGCGCCTGGGGTTTAGCTCGGTGATGTTCGACGGCTCGACGCTGAGCTACGAGGAGAACATTCGTCAGACCCGGGAAGTGGTGAAGATGTGCCACGCGGTGGGCATCTCGGTGGAGGCGGAACTGGGCGCGGTCGGCGGGGATGAAGGCGGCGCGCTGTACGGACATGCGGATGAAGCGTTCTTTACCGACCCGCAGCTGGCGCGGGAGTTTGTCGATAAGACCGGCATCGACGCGCTGGCGGTCGCCATCGGCAACGCGCACGGCAAATACAAAGGCGAGCCGAAGCTCGATTTCCCGCGCCTGGACGCCATTCGTCAGCAGACGGGGCTGCCGCTGGTGCTGCACGGCGGCTCCGGGATTAGCGATGCCGACTTCCGCCGCTCCATCGAGCTGGGCATTCATAAAATCAACTTCTACACCGGCATGTCGCAGGCCGCGCTCGCCGCCGTTGAGCAGCGCATGGCGAACCGCCAGCCGCTGTACGATGAATTTGCCGAACTGCTGCTGGGGATAGAAGAGGCGATTACCGATACGGTCGCCGAACAGATGCGCATCTTCGGCAGCGCGGGGCAGGCATGATGGAACGCAAAGGTATCATCGCCGCAGGCAACATGCTGGTGGACCACGTCCACCAGATCGTGCAGTGGCCGGAGCGCGGCTGGCTGGCGGAAATCACCCACAGCGAACGCTCAACCGGCGGCGCGCCGCTCAACGTCCTGCTGACGCTGGCAAAAATGCACGTTGGCCTGCCGCTGCAGGCGGTGGGGCTGATTGGCGAAGACGGCGACGGGGACTACATTCTGGCAATGCTCGACCAGTACCACGTCAACCGCCAGCGCGTACAGCGCACCACCTTTGCGCCAACCTCCATGTCGCAGGTGATGACCGATCCCAGCGGACAGCGCACCTTTTTCCACTCGCCCGGAGCCAACCGCCTGCTGGATCTTCCCGCCTTCGATCGCTTAGACGGATCGATGAAGATCTTCCATCTCGGCTATCTCCTGCTGCTCGACAGCCTGGATATGCCCGATGACGAATTTGGCACCCGCAGCGCGCGACTGCTGGCGCAGATGCGTGACCAGGGGTATGAAACCTCGCTCGATCTGGTTTCCCGCAAGGGCGACCCGCGCTATCAGCCGCTGGTGCTCCCTGCCCTTCGCCATCTCGACTATCTGGTAATTAACGAGCTGGAGGCCGGTGAGTTTAGCGGCCTGACAATGCGTGACGAAAACGATGCCCCGCACATTGCCCATATCGCGGACGCCGCGGCGCAGCTGCTGGCGGCCGGCGTACGCCAGCGGGTGGTGATCCACTGTCCGGAAGGCGCATGGGGAGAAGCTCGCGGTGAAGCGGGTCGCTGGATCCCGTCATGGATGCTGGAGCAGGAAGAGATTATCGGCAGCGTCGGCGCGGGCGATGCCTTTTGCGCGGGCTTTTTATACGGCTGCCATGAATCGCTGCCGCTGACAGAAAGTATTTATCTGGCGCACGCCTGCGCGCGGGCAAGCCTGCTGGCCGCCAATGCGATTGACGGCGCAAAAACGCTGGCCGAGCTGCAGGCGTTTATTCGCGAGAGTATTTAATTTAACAATAATTGCGATTTTTCATTACAGTTCTATGAATTTTATATTCCCGAACTACACTCTCTCCATCTGGCATATTCGGCGTGGGCAGCACTCTGTCCGCACGCTTTTCCGAAATGAGATAGAAAGAGGACAAGGGAAAAATGTTCGCAGTCATCATCATCGGTATTTTCATTATCAGCGTTATTTATGCGCATTCCCGCGGCAAAGAAAAACAGACGCTTTCCCGTCAGCTCTTCGACCATTCGACGTTTATGGCGCCCATCAATATGTTTATGACGGCGTTTTCTTCCCTGCCCGCCAGGCAGCCTTTCTTTGAAACAGAGCGCTTCCCGGAATTAAATAAGCTGACGGAAAACTGGCTGGTTATTCGCGAAGAGGCGCTGCGTTTGCAGCATCATATTAAGGCAGCGGAAAATAATAACGACGCCGGCTTTAACACCTTTTTTAAACGCGGCTGGAAACGTTTTTATCTGAAGTGGTATGCCGATGCCCATCCCTCCGCGCAGTCTTTATGCCCGGTGACGACCCGGCTGGTGAGTGAAATCCCTTCGGTGAAGGCGGCCATGTTTGCCGAGCTGCCGGCGGGTGCAAAGCTTGGCAAGCACCGGGATCCGTATGCGGGCTCGGTTCGTTACCATCTGGGCTTATTCACCCCGAATGACGATCGCTGCTTTATTGAAGTCGACGGGCAGCGCCACAGCTGGCGGGATGGTGAAGCCGTTATTTTTGATGAGACCTACGTCCCCTGGGCAGAAAATAAATCGGATCAAACGCGCATTATTCTCTTCTGCGATATCGAGCGTCCGATGAAATGGCGCTGGGCGCAGGCGGTTAACCATTGGGTGGGAACCACGCTGCTGTCTGCGGCCAGGTCACCGAATGACGAGAATGACAGCACCGGCGGCATTAACCGCATTTTTAAATACGTTCATGCGGGCCGCGAACGGGGGCAGCGTCTGAAAAAAAGGAACCGTAAGGCCTATTACGCCCTCAAGTATTTGTGCATCATCGCGATTTTTGCCGCCATCATTGTTCCGGCAATAACGTAAGCCTTATGCCGCTTGTTCGGGCCGGCTCACGTCAGTGGCAAACACGTAACCCAACCCGCGGATGGTTTTGATGAGCGCAGGCTGATGCGGGTTAGCCTCTATTTTCCGGCGCAGGCGCATGATCAGCACGTCAATCGTGCGGTCGAACACGTCGGCGCTTTCGCTGTGGGTCAGCTCAAGCAGCCGATCGCGGCTCAGCACCCGGCGGGCATTTTGCGTGAGCGCCAGCAGCAGGCCGTACTCGCCCTGGGTTAAGGGCACGGTATTACGCTGCGGATCAATCAGCTCACAGCGGGCGGTGTCCAGCGTCCAGTCGTTGAAGGTTATCCCCGCTGCACGTGGCATCGGCGCTTCGGCTGCCAGCGCTCCGGTACGACGCAGCACGGCCTTAACGCGAGCCACCACCACGCGTGGATTAAACGGTTTGCCAATATAATCGTCAGCCCCCATCTCCAGCCCCACCACCACGTCTGATTCACTGCCCAGCCCGGTTAACATGATCACCGGTAGCGCCGGGCGCTGCTTTTGCAGTTGCAGCAAAACCTGCAGGCCGTTGATGTCCGGCAGCATCATATCCAGCAGAACAAGGGCGATAGCCGGCTCCTGTTGGACCTGCCGCAGCGCATCCTGGCCGTTGTGGCAGACAAGTACGCTAAAGACATGCTCGCTCAGCACATCCTGCAGCAGTTCACACACTGCCATATCGTCATCAACCACCAGAATCGCCGGTTTCATCATATGCTTCCGTCAGGGGATCATGTTAAGTCTGAACCATTCTGCCGTCGGCTCCAGTGAAATGAATTTTTCCGTGACGGAAATTCAACCCATGTCACATCCGCCGCTCATTCGACACGTCAATTTTGACGATTGTCTGCTTTTCGTCAGGGATTTCGCCGGGAATGCACCGTAAAGCCGGTGAGTAACCCCACTAAAAACATGGCATAGAAGCTGCATTAGTCGGTGCGAAAGATTTGATTAACTGGAGCAGACTGATGAAAAAAGTCGTCACGGTTTGCCCTTATTGTGCCTCAGGTTGCAAGATCCACCTGGTGGTCGATAACGGCAAAATCGTCCGGGCGGAGGCCGCTCAGGGGAAAACCAACCAGGGCACGCTGTGCCTGAAGGGGTATTACGGCTGGGATTTTATTAACGATACACAAATCCTCACCCCACGCCTGAAAAACCCTATGATCCGCCGCGAGCGCGGCGGCAAGCTGGAAGCCGTCTCCTGGAACGAGGCGCTGGATTACGTCGCCACGCGCCTGAGTGCCATTAAGGCCAAGTATGGCCCGGATGCCATTCAGACCACCGGCTCCTCACGCGGGACCGGGAATGAAACCAACTACGTGATGCAAAAATTCGCGCGCGCCGTTATTGGTACCAATAACGTCGACTGCTGCGCTCGCGTCTGACACGGCCCATCGGTTGCAGGTCTGCACCAGTCGGTCGGTAACGGCGCAATGAGTAATGCTATCAACGAGATAGATAACACCGATCTGGTGTTTATCTTCGGTTATAACCCGGCGGATTCTCACCCTATCGTCGCGAACCACGTGATTCGCGCTAAACAGAACGGGGCGAAAATTATCGTCTGCGATCCGCGCAAAATCGAAACCGCGCGCATTGCGGATATGCACATTGCGCTGAAAAACGGCTCGAATATCGCGCTGTTGAATGCGATGGGGCACGTCATTATCGAGGAAAACCTGTACGACCAGGCGTTTGTCGCCACGCGTACGGAAGGGTTTGAAGAGTACCGGAAAATTGTCGAAGGCTACACGCCGGAGTCGGTAGAGGCGATAACCGGTGTCAGCGCGCAGGAGATCCGCCAGGCGGCACGGATGTATGCCGGAGCGAAAACCGCCGCCATCCTGTGGGGCATGGGCGTGACCCAGTTCTACCAGGGCGTGGAAACCGTGCGCTCCCTGACCAGCCTCGCGATGCTGACCGGGAATCTGGGCAAAGCGCACGTCGGCGTTAACCCGGTTCGCGGCCAGAATAACGTCCAGGGTGCCTGCGACATGGGCGCGCTGCCGGACACCTATCCGGGCTACCAGTACGTGAAGTACCCGGAAAACCGCGAGAAGTTCGCGAAGGCCTGGGGCGTGGAGAGCCTGCCGGCACACACCGGCTATCGCATCAGCGAACTGCCGCACCGCGCGGCGCACGGTGAAGTGCGGGCGGCCTACATCATGGGTGAAGATCCGCTCCAGACCGACGCCGAGCTGTCTGCGGTGCGCAAAGGCTTTGAGGATCTGGAGCTGGTGATTGTCCAGGATATCTTCATGACCAAAACCGCGGCGGCGGCGGATGTGATTCTCCCGTCGACCTCCTGGGGCGAGCATGAAGGCGTCTATACGGCGGCGGACCGCGGCTTCCAGCGCTTCTTTAAGGCGGTCGAGCCGAAGTGGGATTTGAAAACGGACTGGCAGATCATCAGCGAAATCGCCACCCGCATGGGCTACCCGATGCACTACAACAACACCCAGGAGATCTGGGACGAGCTGCGGCATCTGTGCCCGGACTTTTATGGGGCAACCTATGAAAAAATGGGTGAGCTGGGCTACATCCAGTGGCCGTGCCGGGACGAGTCGGAGGCAGACCAGGGGACGTCGTATCTCTTTAAAGAGAAATTTGACACGCCGAACGGGCTGGCGCAGTTCTTCACCTGCGACTGGGTTGCGCCGATCGATAAACTCACCGAGGAGTACCCGATGGTGCTCTCTACCGTGCGTGAAGTAGGCCACTACTCCTGCCGTTCAATGACCGGCAACTGCGCCGCGCTGGCGGCGCTGGCGGACGAACCGGGCTACGCGCAGATCAACACCGCCGATGCGGAGCGCCTCGGCATTGAGGATGAAGCGCTGGTGTGGGTGAATTCGCGCAAAGGCCGCATCATTACCCGCGCGCAGGTCAGCGACCGTCCCAACAAAGGGGCGGTCTATATGACCTACCAGTGGTGGATTGGTGCCTGTAACGAGCTGGTGACGGAGAACCTCAGCCCGATAACCAAAACGCCGGAGTACAAATACTGCGCCGTCAACGTGGAGCCAATTGCGGATCAGCACGCGGCGGAACAGTATGTGATCGACGAATATAACAAGCTGAAAGCCCGACTGCGTGAAAGCGCAATGGGTTGATGCCGTTAATTAATCGATGAATAAAGGGAGTGAGATATTCACTCCCTTTTTATTTCCGCTTAACACATTAAAAATATCAATTGTTATTCTGGAAAGCGGCTCGCAGAAATAATGTAATTCGTGCGAAAAAGAATTACATCTTTGCATTTTAATTCAGCGGGATAAGATATGCGGCGGGTGCTTAAGACTTTCTGTCTTGAGCATTGTTGAGGGACAGAAAGTGGAAAGCCCCGGGAAATTTTCATTCACCCGAGGCTACCCCTCAACTACCAACAGGTTGAGAGTAGCCTCTTATTCTTTTTTTGACAAGGAGTAAAAGGCATGACGCCATTAAAAACTGCGTTAGGCATCGTCTTTATTATCTGCCTGACGATAGTGATATTTACCTTTATTACTCGCGGTAGACTGTGCGAGTTTTCAATAAAGAGTGAACATCAGGAGGTGGCGGCGAAATTAGCCTGCGTGGCAGGCTAACCTCTACGGGCGAAACCACGGTTTCGCCCGGCTTGTGGGATGCTGAGGTCTTAATGCACCCATTTTTTTCTTTTGCTACCGCGATTATACTGCGCGGCGTGTACCCAGATGATAAGAATCCATGAAAGCCATTTTTCTGTTGTTGTTATTTTTTACGTCGTTCGCCCGCGCGGATGAGATAGGCAGCCAGTATCAGAAGCAGGCGGAAGCCGGCGATGCCCGCGCCCAGTATTATCTCGCCGATACCTGGTTCAGCTCCGGTGACAGAAAGCAGGCAGCGTTGTGGGCCGAGAAAGCCGCGAAAGGCGGTGATGTCGACGCCATGGGGTTACTCTCGCAGATCCTCTTTACGCAGGGGGATTACGCTCAGGCTAAAGCGCTGGCGCAGCAGGCCACCATCGCCGGCAGCAAGCGCGGCACGATTATGCTGGCGCGTATTATGGTGAACACGCAGGCGGGTAAAACCGACTATCCTCAGGCCATCAAGCTCCTGCAAACGGCGGCCGAAGATATCGACAACGACTCGGCGGTCGATGCGCAACTGCTGCTGGGGCTGATTTATGCCAACGGTGTAGAGGTGCCGCAGGATGACGTACAGGCGGCATCATGGTTTAAGCGCAGCTCGTCCCTGTCACGTACGGGCTATGCGGAGTACTGGGCAGGGATGCTGTTCCAGCAGGGTGAGAAAGGCTTTATCACGCCGAATAAGCAGAAAGCGCTCTACTGGCTAAACCTGAGCTGTACCGAAGGGTTTGATACGGGGTGTGAGGAGTTTGATGCGTTGAGCGGAGAATAACGTGCCGGGTGGCGGCTTCGCCTTACCCGGCCTACAAAACCCGTAGGCCCGGTAAGCGCAGCGCCACCGGGCTTAGGATGTTACTGGTCAGCCGTCTTATCAAAACGACCCAGCACTTCGCGTTCATACGCCAGCGCTTTTTTACGGTCGAATTTGTGTTCCCACTTGGCGATCACCAGCACCGCCAGCGCATTACCCACCACGTTCAGCGCGGTACGCGCCATGTCGAGGATACGGTCCACGCCCGCAATAAACGCCAGGCCTTCCAGCGGAATGCCCACGCTGCCCAGCGTCGCCAGCAGCACCACGAAGGAGACGCCCGGCACGCCTGCGATGCCTTTTGAAGTCACCATCAGCGTCAGAACCAGCACGATCTCCTGCCACAGCGACAGGTCAATGCCGTACAGCTGCGCGATAAAGATTGCCGCAATACTCTGATACAGCGTCGAACCATCCAGGTTAAAGGAGTAACCCGTTGGCACCACGAAGCTGGTAATGGACGCCGGCGCACCGTAGGCCTCCATCTTCTCAATGATACGCGGCAGTACGCTCTCGGAGCTTGCCGTGGAGTAGGCCAGAATCAGCTCATCCTTCAGGATGCGGATCAGGATCCAGATGCTGAGCCCGCACAAGCGCGCCACAATGCCCAGCACCACCAGCGCGAAGAACAGAATCGCGAAGTGCACCAGAATCACCAGCTTCGCCAGCGGCCACAGGGAGGCAAAACCAAAGTTCGCCACGGTCACGGCGATAAGCGCGAACACCCCAACCGGCGCGTAGCGCATCACCATGTGGGTCACTTTGAACATGGTTTCGGAGATAGAGCGGAACACGGTCACCAGCGGCTCGCGGTGCGTCGCTGGCAGGGAGGAGAGCCCCAGACCAAACAGCACCGAGAAGAAGATGATCGGCAGCATCTCGCCTTTTGCCATGGAAGCAATGATGTTGGTCGGCACCAACGACAGAATAGTCCCCATCAGACCGTGGGAATGGCTCTGCACGTCAGCGGTGGTACTTTGGTATTTCGAAATATCCACCGTCGCCAGCTGCGACATATCGATCCCGGAGCCTGGCTGGAATACGTTCGCCAGCGTTATGCCGAGGATAATCGCAACCGTGGTGATCACTTCGAAATAGAGAATAGTTTTCGCGCCAATGCGACCTAACTGCTTCGCATCGCCGACGCCCGCGATACCGACCACCAGCGTCGAGATCACAATGGGCACCACAATCATCTTAATCAGATGAATAAAAATATCGCCTGCCGGAGAGAGCAGGTTCGCAATCAGCCACTCGCGGCTGTCGCTATGATAATGAAGATAACTGCCCAGCAAGATGCCCAGCACAAGGGCCAGCAGGATCTGCCAGGCCAGGCTGACTTTCAAATTTTTCATAGAAACTGACTTCCTCAATGAAATCTCCGCACCAGCAAAACTGCATGAATATGGAGACATACTGAAAGGGTATGAATTGTGTTGCGTTGGTTTATGGGATTTTTTAACGCGGCGTATGAGTATCATTTGCACGACCTGTTGCGCAAGCCTTAAAGAACGACGCATTTCACTATCAAAAGCGGTTATGACGCGAGTTTGTCATAAATCTGATAAATAACCTTTTGTTATAAAAACGCTTTTTTATAAAGAATTGTGAATAATCGGCATCGTGAATTATTTCCCTTCAAAGTTTCATTCGCTCAATTTTCAACCTGTTCAAACAATGCGTGATCTGTCGCCCAAATACTAAACAAAGCTTGTAAAGCCCCTACTATTAACGTTTTTGCGACATATTATTAACATCTTACAAGGAGAAAAAAAGCCATGAGCCAAATACACAAACACGACATTCCCGCAAACATTGCGGACCGTTGCCTGATCACCCCGGAGCAGTACCACGAGAAATATCAGCAATCTGTTACCAACCCGGACGCCTTCTGGGGCGAGCAGGGTCACATCCTTGACTGGATCAAACCTTATCAGAAGGTGAAGAATACCTCTTTCGCGCCAGGCAACGTCTCCATCAAATGGTATGAAGACGGCACGCTGAACCTGGCGGCGAACTGCCTGGACCGCCATCTTGCCGAACGCGGCAACGAAACGGCCATTATCTGGGAAGGCGACGATGCCTCTCAGAGCAAACACATCTCTTATAAAGAGCTGCACCGCGACGTCTGCCGCTTCGCTAACGTGCTGCTGGACCAGGGGATTAAAAAAGGCGACGTGGTGGCGATCTACATGCCGATGGTGCCGGAAGCGGCGGTAGCTATGCTCGCCTGCGCGCGTATCGGCGCGATCCACTCCGTCATCTTCGGCGGCTTCTCCCCTGAAGCGGTTGCCGGGCGCATCGTTGACTCGAACTCGAAGCTGGTGATCACCGCCGACGAGGGCGTACGCGCCGGGCGCGGTATTCCGCTGAAGAAAAACGTCGATGAAGCGCTGAAAAACCCGAACGTCAAATCCATCAATAACGTCATTGTCCTCAAGCGTACCGGCGGCAAGATCGACTGGCACGAGGGGCGTGACCTGTGGTGGAGCGACCTGATTGAAAAAGCGAGCGACCAGCATCAGCCGGAAGAGATGAACGCGGAAGATCCGCTGTTTATTCTTTACACCTCCGGCTCAACCGGTAAACCGAAAGGCGTACTGCACACCACCGGCGGCTATCTGGTCTATGCGGCCACCACCTTCAAATACGTCTTCGACTACCATCCGGGCGACATCTACTGGTGTACCGCCGACGTGGGCTGGGTCACCGGCCACAGCTACCTGCTTTACGGACCGCTGGCCTGCGGCGCAACGACGCTGATGTTTGAGGGCGTACCGAACTGGCCGACCCCGGCGCGCATGTGTCAGGTGGTCGATAAGCACCAGGTCAACATTCTTTACACCGCGCCAACGGCGATCCGCGCGTTAATGGCGGAAGGTGATAAGGCCATCGAGGGCACCGACCGCTCCTCATTGCGCATCCTCGGCTCCGTGGGCGAGCCCATCAACCCGGAAGCCTGGGAGTGGTACTGGAAGAAAATCGGTAACGAGAAGTGCCCGGTGATGGACACCTGGTGGCAGACCGAAACCGGCGGCTTCATGATCACCCCAATGCCGGGCGCCACGCAGCTGAAGGCCGGCTCGGCAACCCGTCCGTTCTTCGGCGTGCAGCCTGCGCTGGTGGATAACGAAGGTAATCCGCAGGAAGGCGCTACCGAGGGTAACCTGGTGATCACAGACTCCTGGCCGGGCCAGGCGCGCACGCTGTTTGGCGATCACGAGCGCTTCGAGCAGACCTACTTCTCGACATTTAAAAACATGTACTTCAGCGGCGACGGCGCGCGCCGGGATGAAGACGGTTATTACTGGATCACCGGACGCGTGGACGACGTGCTGAACGTTTCCGGCCACCGTCTGGGTACGGCAGAGATTGAGTCCGCGCTGGTGTCGCATCCGAAGATTGCCGAAGCGGCGGTGGTCGGCATTCCTCACAACATCAAGGGCCAGGCGATTTACGCCTACGTCACTCTAAACCACGGTGAAGAGCCGTCGCCGGAGCTGTATACCGAGGTGCGCAACTGGGTACGTAAAGAGATTGGCCCGCTTGCCACGCCGGACGTACTGCACTGGACAGACTCGCTGCCGAAAACCCGTTCCGGCAAGATTATGCGCCGTATCCTGCGCAAAATCGCGGCAGGCGATACCAGCAACCTCGGCGATACCTCAACGCTTGCGGATCCTGGCGTGGTGGACAAACTGCTCGAAGAGAAGCAGGCCATCGCGATGCCATCGTAATGTTTTCTCCCTCTCCCCGTGGGAGAGGGCCGGGGTGAGGGCATCAGACCGCACCTTCCTCCCCTCACCCTAACCCTCTCCCCATAGGGGAGAGGGAACTAAAACAAACCAACCTTACCTCTGGAGATTTCTGTGATGAATAACGATATTTGTCAGCAGATAGAGAATAGTGCGCACTACAGGGAGCTCGTCGATAAGCGGCAACGGTTTGCCTTCACCCTTTCCATCATCATGCTGATTATCTACGTCGGCTTTATTCTGCTGATCGCCTTTGCGCCGCACTGGCTGGGCACCCCGCTGCACGAGGGCACCAGCGTGACGCGCGGTATTCCCATTGGCATTGGCGTAATTGTGATTTCGTTTGTGCTGACCGGCGTTTACGTCTGGCGCGCGAACGGTGAATTCGATCGCCTTAATAAAGCGGTACTGCAAGAGGTAAAAGCATCATGAAGAGAATTCTGACGGCGCTCGCCGCCACGCTTCCCTTTGCCGCCCACGCGGCGGATGCGATTACCGGCGAGGTACAGCGCCAGCCAACCAACTGGCAGGCGATTGTGATGTTCCTGATTTTCGTGGTGCTGACGCTGTATATCACTTACTGGGCGTCGAAACGCGTGCGCTCCCGTAACGATTACTACACCGCGGGTGGCAACATTACCGGCTTCCAGAACGGGCTGGCGATTGCGGGTGACTTTATGTCCGCCGCCTCGTTCCTCGGGATCTCCGCGCTGGTCTACACCTCCGGCTATGACGGCCTGATTTACTCCCTCGGCTTCCTCGTCGGCTGGCCGATCATTCTGTTCCTGATTGCCGAACGCTTGCGCAACCTGGGACGTTACACCTTCGCTGACGTGGCATCCTATCGCCTGAAGCAGGGGCCGATTCGTACCCTCTCCGCCTGCGGCTCGCTGGTGGTGGTGGCGCTGTATCTGATCGCCCAGATGGTGGGCGCGGGCAAGCTTATCGAACTGCTGTTTGGCCTGAACTACCACGTCGCGGTGGTGCTGGTGGGCGTGCTGATGGTGATGTACGTTCTGTTCGGCGGCATGCTGGCCACCACCTGGGTGCAGATCATCAAAGCCGTACTGCTGCTGTTCGGCGCGAGCTTTATGGCCTTTATGGTGATGAAACACGTCGGCTTCAGCTTCAATAACCTGTTCACCGAAGCGATGGCTGTCCACCCGAAAGGAGAAGCGATCATGAGCCCTGGCGGGCTGGTGAAAGATCCGATCTCCGCGCTCTCTCTCGGTCTCGGCCTGATGTTTGGTACCGCTGGCCTGCCGCACATTCTGATGCGTTTCTTCACTGTGTCAGACGCGCGTGAAGCGCGTAAGAGTGTCTTCTACGCCACCGGCTTTATGGGTTACTTCTACATCCTGACCTTTATCATCGGCTTCGGCGCGATCATGCTGGTGGGCGCGAACCCGGCGTTTAAAGACGCGGCGGGCGCGCTGATTGGCGGTAACAACATGGCGGCGGTGCACCTGGCCGACGCGGTGGGCGGCAACCTGTTCCTCGGCTTTATCTCCGCCGTGGCCTTCGCCACCATCCTTGCGGTGGTCGCCGGGCTGACGCTGGCGGGCGCGTCTGCGGTATCGCACGACCTCTACGCCAACGTCTTCCGTAAAGGCGCGAGCGAGCGCGACGAGCTGAAGGTTTCCAAAATCACCGTGCTGGTGCTGGGCGTGGTCGCTATTCTGCTGGGGATCCTGTTTGAGAAGCAGAACATCGCCTTTATGGTGGGACTGGCCTTCTCAATTGCGGCAAGCTGTAACTTCCCAATCATTCTGCTCTCCATGTACTGGTCCAAACTGACCACCCGTGGGGCGATGATAGGCGGCTGGCTCGGCCTGCTGACGGCGGTAATTCTGATGATCCTCGGCCCGACCATCTGGGTGCAGATCCTCGGTCACGAAAGCGCTATCTTCCCGTACGAGTACCCGGCGCTGTTCTCCATTGCCGTGGCGTTTATCGGTATCTGGGTCTTCTCGGCTACCGACAACTCGCCGGAGGGTAACCTGGAGCGTGAGAAATTCCGCGCCCAGTTTATCCGCTCACAAACCGGCCTCGGCGTTGAGCAGGGCCGCGCACACTAAGCCTTTCTCCCCGGTTGCTCTGGCCGGGGAGCTTAAAACATCACCCACGCCACCAGCGGCGCGATTAACACCATCGTCACGCCCGAGAGCATCATCACCAGGCTTGCAACGACCCCTTCCTGCTGACCCAGCTCATACGAACGCGCCGTGCCTGCCCCGTGAGATGCCGCGCCAAACCCTGCTCCTTTCGCCATCCCTTCCCGAATGGACAGCCGCAGAAACAGCACATCCCCCACCGCCATGCCGAATACGCCGGTGACGACCACAAACAGCGCCACCAGATCCGGCTGCCCGCCGAGCGGTTTGGCGGCCGCCAGCGCAAACGGCGTGGTCACCGAGCGCACGGCCAGGCTGCGCTGAATTTCATCGGAGAGGGTAAACAGCCGCGCCAGCCAGACGGAGCTACAGACCGCCACCACCGTCGCGGTGACGACGCCCGCGCTGAGCGACATCCAGTGGCGTTTGATAATGGCCAGGTTGTCATACACCGGCACCGCAAAGGCGATAGTCGCCGGGCCGAGCAGCCACAGCAGCCAGTGGGATTCACCAATGTAGTTCTGCCAGGAGATATGGCCGAAGATCAGCATCAGCACCAGCAGGATGGGCGTGAAGACCAGCGGCATCAGCGGCAGCGTGCGAAAGCGGCGATACAGGCGCTTGTTGGCAAAGTAGATGGCGACCGTCACGATCAGGCACAACACGCTTATCTGAAAGTTAGTCATGCTTTTGCCTGCTGATTTCGAACCGGTACACCTTATCCACCACCCAGGCGGTGGCACCCAGCACCATCAGCGTGCTCAGGGCAATAACCGCGAAGATGCGCCAGCCGTCGACCATCAGCAGCTGCGCATAGTTCACCACCGCCACCACGGCCGGAACGAAGAACAGCAGCATCTCCGCTAGCAGCCAGCGCGCGCCGGCGCGCACCCAGCTGAGGGGCAACGCGCGGCAGAGGATCAGCACCAGCATCAGCACCATTCCCACCAGGTTGGCGGGTAAAGGCAGGTGCAGCCAGTCGACAAGGTATTCCGCAAAAATAAACAGTCCCGCGTAGAGCAGTACCTGAACCGGGACCTGGAGTCGTTGCACAACGGCAGGCGTAACACGGCTTAACGCCACGGCCATGGGGGATTTCCTCAGAAATGAGACGAGGCGCCAGTATAGTGAGCGTACGTCATCGACTGAAATGAATTAAAATCATCGAAGGTATAGTTTCGAGGAATAATCATGGACATAAGAACGCTGCGCTATTTTGTCGAGGTGGTTCGCCAGCAAAGTTTTACCCGCGCAGCGGAGAAGTTGTTCGTTACCCAGCCAACCATCAGCAAAATGCTGAAAAACCTCGAAGACGAGCTGAACTGCACCCTGCTGATCCGCGACGGACGCAAGCTGCTGCTGACCGATACCGGACGCGTGGTGTTCGAGCGCGGGCTGGCGATCCTGGCGGAGTTTCGCCAGCTTGAGGCCGAGCTTGCGGACATCAACCACCTGACGAAAGGTCTGCTGCGGCTCGGCATTCCGCCGATGGTTGGCATGATGATGGCCGGGCCGATAAGCCTGTTCCGCCAGCGCTACCCCGGCGTTGAGCTTAAAATATCTGAGTTTGGCGGCCTGACCGTGCAGCAGGCGGTGATCAACGGCGAGCTGGACGTGGCGATGACGGCCCTTCCCGTGGAGGAAGAGAGCGGGCTGGCAACGCTGCCGCTGTTCAGCCATCCACTGTGCGTGCTGGTGCCCCGCTCCGGCGACTGGCTGAAGATAGACTCAGTGAAGCCCGATCTGCTCGGCGAACACCCGCTGCTGATCTACAACGAAGACTTCGCCTTAAGCCGCCAGCTGATGACCCTGTTTAATCACCATAACGTGAAGCCGCGCATTGCGGTGCGCAGCGGCCAGTGGGATTTCCTCGCGGCAATGGTGCAGGCGGGCGTGGGAATTGCCATTCTGCCGCAGCCGATCTGCGAGCGGCTGGATAAAAACACGCTGCGCTGGATCCCGCTGGAGAGTGACCTGCACTGGCAGTTGGGGATGATTTGGCGTGAAGGGGTGTATCTTTCGCACAGCGCACAGGCGTGGCTGCAATGTTGTGAGGGGTTTTGGGTGCGGTCTGAATAGTGCCGGGTGGCGGCTTCGCCTTACCCGGCCTACGGTTCAAATGTAGGCCCGGTAAGCGCAGCGCCACCGGGCAAAAGCGCGCTACTGATTCTCTATCAGCAGCGCTTCTAACAGGTCCAGATCGTGCAGCAGCTTTTGCAGCGTCTCGTTGCTGATCTGACGCGTCGCGCGCAGGTGATACAGCTCGGCACGCTCGGAGCGCAGCGCCGCCAGGCGGAAACGACGCTCGAGGTTTTCTTCCTGCAGCGAGCTTTCCACGTCGTTACGTCCGTCAGCACGACGGCGCAAATTACCAATTACGCGTGAACTGACTTCCTTCAGCAGCTGGTTATCAATGTTCTCTTCGGCATCGGCAGCCAGACGCTCCTCCATCTTCTCAATGGCCACTATCGCCACTTCCGCCGTCGCCGCGCGGGCTATCCGCTCCTCTTTGTGCTGTTGGGTCGAGTCACCGGCATCAATGTGCTGGAGTAAAATCGGCAGCATAATCACGCCGACAAACAGCGAGAAGAGGATCACGCCCGCCGCCAGGAACACCAGCTCGTAGCGCGCCGGGAAGACGTCGCCCGTCGGCAGCAGCAGCGGAATAGAGAGCACACCGGCGAGGGTTATCGCCCCGCGTACGCCCGCGAAGGAGGCAATCAGCAGCTCGCGCGTGGTCCAGGAGCCGAACTCCATCGGTTTTTTGGTCAGGAAGCGCATGCTGAATTTTTTCATCGTCCACAGCCAGCCGAAACGCACCAGCATTAATGCCATGTAGATCAGCACGATATCGGTAAACAGCATCCAGACTTCAACGTTTGGATCCGCCTCCGCCGCGATCAGCGAGGATTCCATGATGCCCGGCAGCTGCAGGCCCAGCAGCAGGAAGACCATGCCGTTAAAGACAAACTCCAGCATCGCCCAGGTGCTGTTGGCGCGCAGGCGCATCGCCAGCGGCGCGCGGCGCATCACGCCGGAGCGGGTGATGGTCATCCCCGCCGCTACCGCCGCCAGAATGCCCGAGACGCCGATATGTTCAGCGATAAGGTAAGAGGCAAACGGCAGCAGGAACAGCAGAACGATTTGCGTCGCCGGTTCATCGCCGCCCCAGCGGCTGAGGAAGCGCAGGGAACGACCGTACAGCCAGCTCACCACGAAGCCCGCGAGAATACCACCAATCGCCACCTTGAAGAATTCCAGGGTCGCGCCACCAATGGTAAAGACCATGGTGCCCATGGCTACCGCCACGGCAAACTTCAGGGCCACCAGGCCGGAAGCGTCGTTCATCAACGCCTCGCCCTGCAAAATGCCCATTATTTTCTTCGGAATGCGCCCTTCACCCACAATGCCGGAAAGGGCCACGGCGTCGGTCGGCGATAGCACGGCGGCCAGCGCAAAGGCGGGAATTAACGGGATACCCGGTACGGCCCAGTAGATCAGGAAACCAATCCCGACCACGGTAACGACCACCAGCGCCAGCGCCAGGCCGAAGATCTCTCGCCCGTGCTCAAGAAATTCGCGCGTCGGCGTTTTCCACCCATCGGCAAACAGCAGCGGCGGGATAAACAGCACGAGGAACAGTTCCGGATCGAACTCCACGTGCAGACCGAACGTCGGCCACGCCAGCAGCGCGCCGATGGCTATTTGCATTAAAGGCAGGGGGACCTGGAAGGGCAGTACGCGTGTAACCACCCCGGATAACGAGACCACAAGGGTCATGATGAGTATTGTGAAGAAAATTTCCATGCGTTCCCTGTTTGCTGTGTTTCTTTTTAAGCCAAACCTGAGGCGTCGTGCCTCTTATTCTATCCTCTCCAGAGTAACGCAAAAGGCAACGGGATGAGTCCTGAAAATAAAAACGGGCGGCCTGAGCCACCCGTTTTCGCATCAATGGATAATTTAGATTGCCCAGCCGCCCGCGTAGAAGGCGACCAACGCAACGGCGATCACCACGGTGCCGATGTTCAGCTTGCGCCACTCACCGGAGACCAGGCGGCCAATCACCAGCGAGGCAAAGCCGATCATGATGCCAGTCACGATGTTACAGGTCAGGACGATAAACACTGCGGTAGTCAGGCCGGACATCGCATCCACGAAGTCCGCAAAATCGATTTTCGCCACGTTGCTCAGCATCAGCAGGCCGACGTACATCAGCGCTGGCGCGGTCGCATACGCAGGCACCAGGTAGGAGAGCGGAGAGAGGAACAGGATCAGCAGGAACAGCACGCCGACGGTGATGGCCGTCAGGCCGGTTTTACCGCCTGCCGCCGTACCCGCTGCAGATTCGATATACACCGCCGCAGGCGCCGCACCCACCAGACCAGAGAAGACGCTGCTCAGGGAGTCGGTGGTCAGCGCTTTGCCGCCATCAATAATCTGACCGTCTTTATCCAGCAGGTTGGCCTGACCGGCCACCGCGCGAATGGTACCGGTGGCGTCAAATACCGCGGTCATCACCAGCGCCAGCACGCTTGGCAGGATCACCGGGTTCAGCGCGCCGACGATATCCAGGCTGCCGATCAGGGAGTTGCCTTTGTCATCGCTCAGCGACGGCATGGCGAAAATACCGGAGAAGTGAACGGTCGGATCGAAAATCAGGCCGACAATGGAAATGCCAATAATGGTCAGCAAAATGCCGCCCGGCACCTTCAGTTTTTCCAGGCCGATAATCACCGCCAGACCGATGAGCGACATAATGACCGGGAAGCTCGCGAAATGACCGAGCGCTACCGGCAGGCCGTCCAGCGGGTTCTTGATGACCAGACCCACGCCGTTGGCAGCGATCAGCAGCAGGAACAGGCCGATACCGATACCGGTGCCGTGCGCCACGCCCTGCGGCAGGTTGCGCAAAATCCAGCTACGGATGCCGGTGGCAGAAATAACGGTAAACAGTACGCCCATCAGGAACACGGCTCCGAGGGCAACCGGTACGCTGATCTGCTGGCCCAGCACCAGACTGAACGCGGTAAAGGCGGTCAAAGAGATGGCGCAACCAATCGCCAGCGGCAGGTTCGCCCACAGGCCCATTACGATGGAGCCCACGCCGGCCACCAGGCAGGTGGCGACAAAGACAGCCGCAGGCGGGAAGCCCGCCTTGCCCAGCATGCCCGGCACCACGATGACGGAGTAAACCATCGCCAGAAACGTGGTCAGACCGGCAACGACTTCCTGGCGCACGGTGCTGCCACGAGCCGAAATTTTAAACATGGCGTCAACTGAACCGCCGGTACGCGCAGATGGCGTAGACATAGAAAACATCCCCTGAGAGTTTTTATAGAACGTCCATAAGCGTGGTGGAGACACCGCTGCCAGCTAAAACGTCAAATCCGTGTGTTGCGTTTGCGACGAAAGGGCGTCACAAAAAAAGCAAACGTTTAGCTCCGCGCTTATAAAACGGGTGGTCAAATTAAGGCAAACGATTATCCAGCCTAATACCCGCCCTTTTCAACTGAACTTTGTCGTTTTTCGCCAAAATTCACTTATGACGATGAAGAAATAAACAGAGGATGCGCAAACGTTATCGTCTATGCGCAATTTGTTTACATTTCAATCCTCGCCCGGGATCGTTAACGGGCCACCTTGTTGCAGGGTTCTTTGCCAGCCAGGACTAGTTTCCACTTTTTGCTTCCATGCCTGAATATGCGGCAGATTAGCAATGCCGCCGCGCGCCAGCAGGGCAAAGAGGGGGAAGCTCATCTGAATGTCGGCCATGCTTAACGTCTCTCCGGCAAACCAGCTGTTTTTAGCAAGATGTGAGTCAATAAAACGCGCATGGGTCTCCAGCTGGGGGTTGAGATACGCTTTCTGTACCCCCTGCCCCAGCGCCTTACCCAGCGTTCGGATGCCAAACGGCACGGGCGGCTTGCCCAGGCTGCTGAAGACCAGCTTCATGAGCAGCAGCGGCATCAGCGACCCTTCTGCGTAATGCAGCCAGAAGCGGTATTGCACCTTATGCGCGGGGTCTAAAGGCTTCAGCCGCGATTCGGCATCATAGGTTTCCTGCAGATATTCCAGAATGGCACCTGACTCCGCAAGGATCAGCCCGTTATCTTCAATGACCGGCGATTTGCCCAACGGATGCACCTTTTTGAGGGACTCGGGTGCCAGCATGTTCTTTTCGCGCTGGTAGTGAACAATCTCATAAGGCAGGGCGAGCTCTTCCAGCGCCCAGATCACGCGGTGCGAGCGCGACTGGTTAAGGTGATGTACCGTGAGCATGATTTTCTCCTGTTATTCATACTTTTTAACTATAGAAAATCGAACAACACCGCGAAAAAATTTCGTCTAAAAAACGGCTAGCGCGGCTGGCGAAAATACGGGTCTTGCATAGAATTAAAGTGTCAGCACAATCCGGAACCTCCCCAACCAGCTCGACACGAGGGGTGCTGATGTCGGGGGAAACCCTCCCGTGAACCAGCGGGATAGAGAGAAAGACAAAGACCGGGAAAAACTAAAGCGCCCTTAGTGGCGCTTTAGTTCTTTATTATGCTTTTGCCGCAAGAACTTAATCCTCCTCCAGCAGCCGCGCCCCGGTCCCCTGCTCGCCCAGCCTGTCGCCAGGGTTACGTAGCGGGCAGTCGCTACGGGACAGGCAGCCGCAGCCGATACAGCCGTCCAGCTCGTCACGCAGCGCCACCAGCGTGTGGATACGCCTGTCCAGCTCTTCACGCCACTGGGACGAAAGCTCTTTCCACTCTTTCGGGCTAAGCGTGTGCCCTTCCGGCAACACGCCGAATGCCTCACCGATCGTCGCCAGGGGAATGCCGATGCGTTGCGCAATTTTGATAATCGCCACGTAGCGGAGCACGTCACGGGTATAGCGGCGCTGGTTTCCACCGTTACGGATGCTTTTAATTAACCCTTTGCTTTCATAAAAGTGGAGCGCCGATACCGCTACACCGCTTCGCTTTGCCACTTCGCCGGGGGTTAACAGCGCTTTAATGCGCGGCAATCTCTTTTCCATAAAACCTCTTTACCTCAAGTTAACTTGAGGAATTATACTCCCCCGCAGAGAAAACGACGAATCAACCGAGAAAGTTGTATCTACAGAGGGGCAACCTTATGTCGCATCAGCAAATTATTCAGACACTTATTGAATGGATTGACGATCATATCGACCAACCGTTGAACATTGATGTGGTCGCAAAAAAATCGGGCTATTCGAAATGGTATTTACAGAGAATGTTCCGCACGGTCATGCACCAGACGCTGGGGGAATACATTCGTCAGCGCAGGCTCCTGCTGGCGGCGCAGGCGTTACGCTCAACGCAGCGGCCGATTTTTGATATCGCGATGGATCTTGGCTATGTCTCGCAACAAACCTTTTCCCGCGTGTTTCGCCGCGAGTTTGACCGTACGCCGAGCGATTATCGCCACCAGTTGAATTAATGCATATCAGTGCAAAGGTTGCTGCTGCCAGGTCATAAACTCCTGGGGCGGCATCGCTTTCGCGAAGTGCCATCCCTGACAGAACTCAACGCCGCGCTTCAACAGCCAGCTCACCTGCTCAGCCGTCTCAACCCCTTCCGCAATGGTTTTAAGCCGCAGGCTTTGCGCCATCTCGATAATATGCTCGGCGATCAGGTGGCTGGTACTGTTGGTGGTTAAGGTGTCGATAAACGATTTATCGATTTTCAGAATATCCACGTTCAACGAGTAGAGGTTGTGCAGGTTGGAATAACCGGTCCCGAAATCATCGATCGCCACTTCATAGCCCGCCTGACGGAAGGCCTGAATCACCGGCGTGGTTTTTGGCACATCGATAAAGCCGCGTTCCGTCACTTCAATTTTAATTTGCTGGGCGCGTACGGCGTAGTGCCGGGCCTTGTCAGAAATCATGGCGATCAGCCGCGAGGAGTGGAAGTCCGTGGCCGACAGGTTGATCGAAATATAGAGATGCGGATGCGCCGCCAGGAAATGGCCCAGATCGCTGAACACCTCCTCAACGACATAATCCGTGATCCGCTCGCTCATTCCCTCTTTTTCCGCAAGCGGAATAAAGTCAGCCGGGCTCATTACCTGCCCATTGAAACCAGGCCAGCGCAACAGCGCCTCTGCCCCCACACACTGGTTGTTCTTGATATCAATAATCGGCTGATAGTGCACACAAAGCTGGCGCTTGTTCAGCGCCCGGTGCAGTAAGCGCCCCGGCGAATTAAGCTCACGATGGGTGCGGGACCACACCAGCAAAATAATAATGCTGCAGATCATTCCCAGCGGTAGCGTCAACGTCGCCTGGTGATAGAGCGTTTCATAAAAACGTTTATCTGACGTCGACACGATGGCGGCAATAGGCCGATTTGTCGATTTCACGACGGTATAGAAACGGTTATCTTTTTGAAATACCGATTCCTTATCCCGAATCATCGAATTTAATAAAGTCGCATTGGCTTTCTGGCTGACGGAAAAGAAGGCATTAGTTACCGTGTCGTATACCCCCCATGCGAGGGAATGATCGGTAGACATCACTTCACTGTAAGAAAGCGGATTGACAACCACGACATAATTTCCGCGCTGCATATATGTCATTTTATAGCCAGTATAAAATGGCGTATCGCGAAAATAATAGATAGCAACGTCAGGTTTACGCGTGTAATTAGCGACCGGAATGACGTAGGGTTGATCCGGTGTAAAAACGGTCGAACAAAGAAAATTCTGACCTTCAGCATAAATTAAATCGGCGACAAACAGGCGGCCACGAACAACGTTCAACATATATTGACGATGTTCCGGCGTACAACGTTCACCCTGATATTTTTCTGCCTCGCCCCTGGCCAGTTCAACTTGTTGAATTACCAGTTCTGTTTTGTCTAAAGCCAGTTCAGCAAATGTCCGTAGCTGAGCGCTCGTTTCCGACTCGGCTCGTAGCTGGGCAAACCATAAAGCAAGCATCACCGGCAGCATAACTACCATGATGATCCCTACCACTCTGAGCATTTTGCGCCGCGCGCTACGATTCATTTCCCGCCCTATATCCCTGCATGTTGTACGCCTGTAGTAATGAAGGCCGGATGCTTTGTTAAACAGGTGATTACGTTGCATGAATCATGCGAAGTTAGCAACTGACTTTTAGTATTAAAAATCTTAAATTTCGTTATGACGATAATATTTTCCCGTAAGCTAAACTGTAAGTATTCGTTCCGTTTTAATTAAGGAAAATAATTATCCACCACGCCTGGGTGGTTTTGAGAGAACACCACAGAGGATCGCTGATTAAGCCAAACTTCTGGCGGCATGAAAAAAGCACAACGCCAACGTGACGTTTTATCCTATTTATGCGGGTGTATTTTGTTCGTTGATTTATAAATAATCAGACATCATCACAATATTATCAGAAAATAATGCTTCTCCTAAAAACGGCACGGCTGGACGTCTCTTTGCCTCCAGATGCTCTTCCCCGCTTGCCCGGCGGGCATTACCCCGCACGTTGTGGGTCCGCATCCCTTTGTACGAAGGCAGTCCCGTACCGCACACTCTTTTTCCGGCTAATAAAATCCCCTTTTTGGCTACGCAGACACTGGCGAATAAATCAACAAATGTGATATAGTTCACACATATTGTGTAACGAGAAACACTGTTTCATTCAGTTCGTCTGTTTTGTAGAGGATGGGTTTTATGGCAACCATTACTACCAGCATGGTTCTCCTGCGCTGGCCCTTGTTGAGTGCGTTTTTGATGTTTTTAGCCAGCACGCTGAACATTCAGTTTCGTAAATCCGACTACGCGGGTCTTGCCGTCATCAGTACCCTGCTAGGGCTTGGCGCGGCTTGCTGGTTCGCAACGGGCCTGCTGGGCATCACCCTGCTGGATATGGCCGCGGTCTGGGAAAATATAAAAGTGGTGATGGTTGAGGCGATGAACCATACCCCACCAGACTGGCCGATGGTGATTACCTGATCCCTTCAGCAATAAAAAAACCCAGACGATGTCTGGGTTTTTTGTTTTAGCATCCGTTGATCAGAACGGGATATCGTCGTCGAAGTCCATTGGCGGTTCGTTAGACGGAGCAGGAGCAGACTGCTGCTGCGGACGAGACTGCGCGCCGCCACTGAACTGGTTGCCGCCCTGCGGCTGCTGAGGCTGACCCCAACCACCCTGCTGCTGGTTCTGACCGCCACCTGCCGGTGCGCCACCGCCCTGACGGCCACCCAGCATTTGCATGGTGCCGCCCACGTTCACCACCACTTCCGTGGTGTATTTTTCCTGACCGGATTGGTCGGTCCATTTGCGGGTACGCAGCTGGCCTTCGATATAGACCTGAGAACCTTTACGCAGATACTCACCGGCTACTTCTGCCAGTTTGCCAAACAGCACAACGCGGTGCCATTCGGTCTGCTCTTTCATTTCACCGGTCGCTTTATCACGCCAGGATTCGGAAGTAGCCAGCGTAATGTTGGCAACTGCGCCACCACTCGGCATGTAGCGTACTTCCGGGTCCTGGCCCAGATTACCGACGAGAATCACCTTGTTTACGCCTCTGCTGGCCATGTTCGTGTCTCCTGAATACGTTTCTTAATAGTGTAAACGCGCGAGTGTACCATTTCCATGCTGCACTTTGATAGTTGCGTAGCACGTTCCAGAGTTCTCCCGCGAACTCAACATTGTTACACAGTGAATCAGAAAATGCATTCCAATACTGTATATTCAAACAGGTCATTTTGTGTCATAATTAGCCGTTTCTGACAGCCGTTTGTCCTTCAAACAAACCAGGCAATCCGTGTTCCAACCGGGAAAGGTGAATGGATAAGATCGAAGTTCGGGGCGCCCGCACCCATAATCTCAAGAATATCAACCTCATAATCCCTCGCGACAAACTCATCGTCGTGACCGGGCTTTCGGGGTCTGGCAAATCCTCACTGGCTTTCGACACTTTGTATGCCGAAGGACAGCGTCGTTACGTTGAATCGCTCTCGGCGTACGCACGTCAGTTCCTGTCGCTGATGGAAAAACCGGATGTCGATCATATTGAAGGGTTATCGCCTGCTATCTCTATTGAGCAGAAGTCTACCTCGCATAACCCGCGTTCAACGGTCGGTACCATTACCGAAATTCATGACTATCTGCGTCTGCTGTATGCCCGCGTGGGTGAGCCGCGCTGCCCGGACCACGATGTCCCGCTGGCGGCACAGACCGTGAGCCAGATGGTGGATAACGTGCTATCGCAGCCGGAAGGCAAACGCCTGATGCTGCTGGCACCGATCATCAAAGAGCGTAAAGGCGAGCACACCAAAACGCTGGAGAACCTGGCAAGCCAGGGCTATATCCGCGCCCGTATCGACGGCGAAGTGTGTGACCTGTCCGATCCGCCAAAGCTTGAGCTGCAAAAGAAGCACACCATCGAAGTGGTGATTGACCGCTTTAAGGTGCGTGACGATCTCGCCACGCGTCTGGCTGAATCCTTTGAAACCGCGCTGGAACTCTCTGGCGGCACGGCCGTGGTCTCCGACATGGACGACCCGAAAGCGGAAGAGCTGCTCTTCTCCGCCAACTTCGCCTGCCCGATTTGCGGCTACAGCATGCGCGAGCTGGAACCGCGCCTGTTCTCGTTCAACAACCCGGCGGGTGCGTGCCCGACCTGTGACGGTCTGGGCGTGCAGCAGTATTTCGATCCGGATCGCGTGATCCAGAACCCCGAGCTGTCGCTCGCGGGCGGTGCGATTCGCGGCTGGGATAAGCGTAACTTCTACTACTTCCAGATGCTGAAGTCGCTGGCGGAGCACTACAAATTCGACGTTGAAGCGCCGTGGGCGAGCCTGAGCCCGAACGTGCACAAAGTGATCCTGTTCGGTTCCGGCAAAGAGAACATCGAGTTCAAATACATGAACGATCGCGGCGATACCTCCGTGCGTCGCCACCCGTTCGAAGGGGTGCTGCACAATATGGAGCGCCGCTACAAAGAGACCGAATCCAGCGCGGTGCGCGAGGAGCTGGCGAAGTTCATCAGCAACCGCTCCTGCGCCACCTGCGAGGGCACGCGTCTGCGTCGCGAAGCGCGCCACGTGTTTGTGGAAAACACGGCGCTGCCGACCATCTCAGACATGAGCATCGGCCACGCAATGGACTTCTTCAATAACCTGAAGCTTTCCGGCCAGCGTGCGAAAATCGCCGAAAAAGTGCTGAAAGAGATCGGCGATCGCCTCAAGTTCCTCGTGAACGTTGGCCTGAACTACCTGACGCTTTCCCGCTCGGCGGAAACGCTCTCCGGCGGTGAAGCCCAGCGTATCCGTCTGGCGAGCCAGATTGGCGCGGGCTTAGTCGGCGTGATGTACGTGCTGGATGAACCGTCCATCGGCCTGCACCAGCGCGACAACGAGCGTCTGCTCGGCACACTGATCCACCTGCGCAATCTCGGCAACACGGTAATCGTGGTGGAGCACGACGAAGACGCAATTCGCGCCGCAGACCACGTGATCGACATCGGCCCGGGCGCGGGCGTGCACGGCGGCCAAGTGGTGGCGGAAGGTACGCTGAAGGACATTATGGCGGTGCCCGAGTCGCTGACCGGCCAGTACATGAGCGGCAAGCGCAAAATTGAAGTGCCAAAACAGCGCGTCGCGGCGAACCCGGAAAAAGTGCTGAAGCTCACAGGAGCGCGCGGCAACAACCTGAAGGACGTCACCCTGACGCTGCCGGTTGGCCTGTTTACCTGCATTACCGGCGTGTCCGGTTCCGGTAAATCGACGCTGATCAACGATACGCTGTTCCCGATTGCGCAGACGGCGCTGAACGGCGCGACGCTGGCCGAGCCTGCACCGTACCGCGATATTCAGGGGCTGGAGCATTTCGACAAGGTTATCGACATCGACCAGAGCCCGATTGGCCGTACGCCGCGTTCCAACCCGGCGACCTATACCGGCGTCTTCACGCCCGTACGTGAACTCTTCGCCGGCGTACCGGAAGCGCGTTCGCGCGGGTATACACCAGGACGTTTCAGCTTTAACGTGCGCGGCGGCCGCTGTGAAGCGTGTCAGGGCGACGGCGTGATCAAGGTTGAGATGCACTTCCTGCCGGATATCTACGTGCCGTGCGACCAGTGCAAAGGCAAGCGCTATAACCGCGAAACGCTGGAGATTAAATACAAAGGCAAGACCATCCACGAAGTGCTGGACATGACCATCGAAGAGGCGCGCGAGTTCTTTGACGCCGTCCCTGCGCTGGCGCGTAAGCTGCAGACGCTGATGGACGTAGGCCTGACCTACATTCGCCTGGGGCAGTCAGCAACAACCCTGTCCGGCGGTGAGGCGCAGCGCGTGAAGCTGGCGCGCGAGCTGTCCAAGCGTGGTACCGGCCAGACGCTCTACATTCTGGATGAACCGACCACCGGCCTGCACTTTGCGGATATCCAGCAGTTGCTTGAGGTGCTGCACCAGCTGCGCGATCAGGGCAACACGATTGTGGTCATCGAACATAATCTGGACGTGATTAAAACCGCGGACTGGATTGTCGATCTCGGCCCGGAAGGCGGCAGCGGCGGGGGTGAAATCCTCGTCTCCGGTACGCCAGAGACCGTTGCAGAGTGCGAAGCCTCGCACACCGCGCGCTTCCTTAAACCGTTGCTGTAATTGTTACACGGAGAGCTGCTGTCGGGTCGCTTCCGGCAGCAGCTCAACCGCCTGCTTATAGGACGCATCCACCAGATAGTAAATTTGCGAGCCGGGCAGCGAGCCGTCCAGATAAACGGTACTCCAGTGCGCCTTATTGAGGTGCTGGCTCGGCCTCACATCATCATGCTGCTGACGTAATAGATCCGCCAGTTCCGGGCTGGTTTTCAGCGACGCCGCCGGGCGCCCTTCAACCTCTTTCACCATCGCAAACAGCACGTCTCCCACTTTGATCTGCGTGGCTTTCCAGTCGCTGTGAACGCTTTGTTCCGCGCCAGGCTTGCTCATGCAGTACTGAAGTATATCCGAAATTGTCATCTTTATTCCCCTTGTAGCGTTGCGATAATTTTACGCGAACCACCGTGAATGCGATGTTCTCCCAGCCAGATCCCTTGCCACGTTCCCAGCATTAGCCGCCCGTTATGAACCGGTAGCATCAGCGATACGCCCAGCAGAGAAGATTTGATATGCGAAGGCATGTCATCTGCGCCTTCATAATCGTGCTCGTAGGGGGCGTTGTCCGGAACCGTCTTCAGGAAATGGTGTTCCATATCAGACCGGACGGTAGGGTCGCAATTTTCATTAAGCGTGAGGGAGGCTGACGTGTGCTGAAGCAGCAGATGCAGTAAACCCGTTTTGACGCGCGACAGGTCGCGGAGTTGCCCGATGACTTCGTCCGTCACAAGGTGAAACCCGCGGGGTTTAGCGCTTAAGGTCAGGGTCTGTTGATACCACATGAGCTGCTCCGTTCTGAAAGATGAATCTTTCTAAGTGTGCAGCAAGAAGGCGAAAGGTAAAACCCGCAGCGGCGGATTTGTTCAAAAAAGAATCAAACCCGCCGCTCAAGAACTAATACTCGGAGTTAACAATCACCTCCTCGCCAAACTTTCCTGCCATCGGCAGCGGTCGATAGGTCGAGTTAGAGGCACGCAGCACCCGGATCGCTCTGGCTCCCACATCCTGCGCCGCGGTAATGTCGTTATCCGAATCACCGTAGAACACTTTGATGTTTTTCTGCTCCAGCCACTGGGTTTTGGTGTTTTGTCCCTCTTTATCACCGGCAAAAATGACCGGATTCATGCTGGCTGCCGGGATCTGAAAATCGTCCTGCAGGGTTTTGGAGACGGTCTCCGTTTTGGTCTGGCTACGGCCGGTGACAAAGTAAATGCTGTCGCCGCGCTTAACGTGCATGGCGATCAGCGCGCGGGCCACCTCTTTCGGAATGCTGAACTCATCCCAGCCGTTATTCATTTTTTCCCAGAACTCCGGGTTCTTCAGATACGCTTCGCTGTCCGGAGAATACGTTTTCTTGCCACGCCAGAAGCCAGGGCTTGAGAACAGCACGGTATCGTCAATGTCGAAGCCCACGGCCATTGGCGGGCGGCCCATCAGGCTGTTTTCGATTTGGGCCACGGAAACCCAGTGAATGGGTGCCTGCTCGGCAAGGATGGCGGCGGTGGTACCGGTGTAAAGCGGCGTCGGTGCGGAAGCTCGCGCGACGACGGCGCTATTAAGCGAGAACAATAAGCAGGCGGCGCTGAGCGCCAGTGTGATCTTGCGCATATTTTCCCCTGTATATTCAGTTTGTTATCTTTATATTTTGAGTGGATGGTCAAAAATCTATCCGACCATAACCCCGGCGGGAGGGGAAGGAAAGGAGTTTTTACTTATAAAGATGAATAAAAAGAAGACGATCACAAAGTGCCGGGGGACGTGTTTATGCGGTCTGATGCCCTCACCCCAGCCCTCTCCCGGTGGGAGAGGGCTGGGTTAGTGAGCATTTACATTACAGCAGCAAACGCCTGCGCCACGCGCTGGACGTTGCCGGCATTCAGGCCCGCCACGCACATACGGCCGCTGGCGATCAGGTAGACACCGAACTCGTCACGCAGGCGATCGACCTGTGCCGCGCTCAGTCCGGTATAGCTGAACATCCCGCGCTGCTTGAGCAGATAGTCGAAGTTATGCCCCGGCACCGCCTCTTTCAGCACGTTAACAAGTTCCTGACGCATCGACAGAATGCGCTTGCGCATCGCTTCCACTTCCGCAAGCCAGGTGGCTTTCAGCTGTTCGTCGCCCAGAACGGTCGCCACCACCTGCGCACCAAAGTTCGGCGGGCTGGAGTAAATACGGCGGACCGTCGCTTTCAGTTGGCCGAGAACGCGCCCCGCGGCTTCGGCGTCTTCACACACCACGGACAGACCGCCAACACGCTCACCGTAGAGAGAGAAGATTTTTGAGAAGGAGTTGCTGACCAGCGCTGGCAGCCCGGCGCTGGCAACGGCGCGGATGGCGTAAGCATCTTCTTCCATGCCCGCGCCAAAGCCCTGATAGGCGATGTCGAGGAACGGGATCAGGTTACGTGCCTTCAGCACCTCGATCACCGCATCCCACTGGGCATTGGTGAGGTCCGCCCCGGTCGGGTTATGGCAGCATGGGTGCAGCAGCACGATGCTGCGCGCCGGCAGGGTGTTCAGTTTTTCCAGCAGCGCTTCGACGCGCACGCCGTTGGTTTCGCTGTCGAACCACGGATAGATCTCGACCTTAAAGCCCGCGCCTTCAAAGATGGCCACGTGGTTTTCCCACGTCGGGTCGCTGACCCACACGCCGGAATCCGGGAAATATTTTTTCAGGAAATCTGCGCCTACCTTCAGCGCACCCGAGCCGCCCAGCGTCTGGATAGTCGCCACGCGCTTTTGCGCGAGCACCGCGTGGTCCGCACCAAACAGCAGCGGCGCAATCGTATTACGGTAGGTGTTTAACCCTTCCATCGGCAAATAAAGCGAAGCACCGTGCGGGGTTGCGTTAAGACGCGCTTCGGCTTCGGCAACGGCTTTCAGTTGAGGAATGATGCCGTCCTCGTTGTAATAAAGACCAATGCTGAGGTTCACTTTATCGCTGCGAGGATCTTCTTTGAAACGCTCCATCAAGGAGAGAATAGGGTCGCCGGCGTAGGCGTCTACTTTCTGAAACACGCGATGTTCTCCGGATTATTATGAGGCAGGGTTTTCAACAATAAACCGGAAGCGGAATAAGATCGAGGGGATGTTAACAGAAGCGGGATGCATCGCATCCCGTTAAAGCTCAGTCGATGTATTTCATCGCCACCCGTGACGTCAGACGCGTAATAAGTTCGTAAGCACTTACTTTTGTAATCTCAGCAATGCGTTCAACGGGCAGACCTTCACCCCACATCACCGCATCGTCGCCCGCTTTATCCTGCGCGCCGGGCCCAAGATCCACGCAAATCATGTCCATCGCCACGCGGCCGACAATTTTCACTTCACGACCATTGACCAGCACCGGCGTGCCCGTTGGTGCCGCGCGCGGATAGCCGTCGCCGTAGCCCATCGCCACCACGCCAAGCCGCGTGTCGCGCTCGCTGGTCCAGGTACCGCCGTAACCCACCGGCTCGCCCGCTTTGTGCTCCCGCACGGCAATCAGCTTTGATACCAGCGACATCACCGGCTTAAAGCCTAAGTCCGGCCCCCAGGGTTTATTCTCTAGTGGGGAAACGCCATACAGGATAATCCCCGGACGCGCCCAGTCGAAGTGGGACTGCGGCCACAGCAGAATGCCGCCGGATGCCGCAATGGAGCGCATTCCCGGCTTGCCTTCGCAGAAGGTGTTGAAGATATCAAGCTGCTGCTCGGTTGCGCCGCATTCGGGCTCATCGGCACGGGCAAAGTGGCTGACGATATTGACCGGCTGACGCACATTTTTGCACTGGCACAAACGCTGATAAAACGCCTCCGCGTTTTCCGGGCGCACGCCCAGCCTGTGCATGCCCGTGTCGAGCTTCATCCAGACGGTGACCGGCTCGCTCAGTTCAGCCGTTTCCAGCGCGGCCAGTTGTTCTTCGTTGTGTACCGCCGTGTGCAGCTGCTGGTCTGCAATGGTCGGCAGATCCGAGGCTTCAAAAAAGCCTTCGAGGAGCAGAATCGGTTGCGTAATGCCGCCTGCGCGCAGGCGGAGAGCTTCTTCGAGACGGGCGACGCCAAAGGCGTCGGCATCGGGGAGCGTTCGCGCGGTCTCGAGAAGACCGTGTCCGTAAGCGTTCGCTTTCACGACTGCAACGAGCCTGCTGGCGGGCGCCAGTTCACGCAGACGTTGCAGGTTGTGTCGCAGAGCGCGGCGGTTAATCACAACAGTTGCCGCTTGCATTTGAATTCCTTAGAAATTACTCATCATCATATTGAGGACCGGCATAGTTGTCGAAACGCGACCACTGTCCGTTAAAGGTCAGACGTACCGTACCGATGGGGCCGTTACGTTGCTTACCAATAATAATTTCGGCGATCCCTTTCAGGTCGCTGTTCTCGTGATAGACCTCATCACGGTAGATGAACATGATTAAGTCGGCATCCTGCTCAATGGAGCCGGATTCACGCAGGTCGGAGTTGACCGGGCGTTTGTCTGCACGCTGTTCCAGGGAGCGGTTAAGCTGCGACAGCGCCACTACCGGCACGTGCAGCTCTTTAGCTAACGCCTTGAGCGAGCGGGAAATCTCTGCAATTTCCAGCGTACGGTTGTCTGAGAGCGACGGGACGCGCATCAGCTGAAGGTAGTCGATCATGATAAGGCCGATGCCGCCGTGTTCACGGGCGATGCGGCGCGCGCGGGAGCGCACTTCCGTCGGCGTCAGGCCGGAGGAGTCATCGATGTAGATGTTCCGTTTTTCCAGCAGAATACCCATGGTGCCGGAGATGCGTGCCCAGTCCTCGTCGTCGAGCTGGCCGGTACGGATGCGGGTCTGATCCACGCGCGACAGGGATGCCAGAGAACGCATCATAATCTGCTCCGAGGGCATCTCGAGACTGAAAATAAGCACCGGCTTATCCTGCAACATCGCCGCGTTTTCGACGAGGTTCATCGCAAATGTCGTTTTACCCATCGACGGACGCGCCGCGACGATAATTAAATCCGACGGCTGTAAACCGGCAGTTTTTTTGTTCAGATCGTCATAGCCTGTGTTCACCCCGGTCACACCGTCGTGCGGCTGCTGGAAAAGCTGCTCTATACGCGCAACGGTGGCGTCGAGCACGTCGGCGATGTTTTTGGGGCCTTCGTCTTTGTTGGCGCGGCTTTCGGCGATTTTGAAGACGCGGGACTCGGCAAGATCGAGCAGGTCTTCACTGGTTCGACCCTGCGGATCAAAACCGGCTTCGGCGATCTCATTCGCCACCGAGATCATCTCTCGGACAACGGCGCGTTCACGCACGATGTCAGCATAAGCGCTGATGTTCGCCGCACTTGGCGTGTTTTTTGACAGTTCTGCCAGATAGGCAAACCCGCCGACGCTGTCCAGCTGTCCCTGACGCTCCAGCGATTCCGCGAGTGTGATCAGGTCAATCGGGCTACCCGACTCCTGCAGGCGCGCCATTTCGGTAAAGATATGACGGTGCGGACGGGTGTAGAAATCCTCAGACACCACGCGCTCGGCGACGTCGTCCCAGCGTTCGTTATCCAGCATTAAACCGCCCAACACCGACTGTTCCGCTTCAATCGAGTGCGGCGGGACTTTTAACCCTGCGACCTGGAAATCACGCTCGCGAGGTTCAGTCTGTTTGTTGAAGGGTTTGTTTCCTGCCATAGTGAATGGAGTTACCGAGATAAAGAGTGGGTCGAAAGATTACCATATTTTTCTTACGGAGGGAGCATGGCAACGCGCATTGAGTTCCAGAAACACGGCGGTCCTGAAGTGCTGAAAGCGGTGGAGTTTACCCCCGCTGCGCCTGGCGAGAACGAAATTCAGGTTGAAAACAAAGCTATCGGCATTAACTACATTGATACCTATATTCGCGGCGGTCTCTACCCACCTCCGTCAATGCCGAGCGGCCTGGGCACTGAAGCGGCCGGCATCGTCAGCAAAGTGGGCAGTGCGGTTAAGCACATCAAAGAAGGCGATCGTGTGGTATATGCACAGTCTGCCCTGGGCGCTTATAGCTCCGTCCACAACGTCCCGGCGGATAAAGCCGCCCTGCTGCCTAACGCCATCTCCTTTGAGCAGGCGGCGGCCTCCTTCCTGAAAGGCTTAACCGTTTACTACCTGCTGCGTAAAACCTACGAAATTAAGCCCGATGAGCAGTTCCTGTTCCATGCTGCCGCCGGTGGCGTGGGGCTGATTGCCTGCCAGTGGGCGAAAGCCTTAGGCGCGAAGCTGATCGGCACCACAGGCAGTGCACAAAAAGCCCAGCGTGCGCTGGACGCGGGCGCGTGGCAGGTGATCAACTACCGGGAAGAGAGCATCGTCGAACGGCTAAAAGAGATCACCGGCGGCAAAAAAGTACGCGTCGTGTATGACTCGGTGGGGAAAGACACCTGGGAAGCGTCGCTGGACTGCCTGCAGCGTCGCGGACTGATGGTGAGCTTTGGTAACGCCTCAGGCGCTGTCACCGGCGTCAATCTCGGCATTCTGAATCAGAAAGGGTCGCTGTACGTGACGCGCCCTTCTTTGCAGGGTTACATCACCAACCGGGAAGAACTTGAGGAAGCCAGCAACGAGCTGTTCTCGCTGATCGCCAGCGGCGTCATTAAGGTGGATGTGGCAGAAGCGCAGAAATACCCGCTAGCCGATGCGCAGCGTGCGCATGAGGTGCTGGAGAGCCGGGCAACGCAGGGGTCGAGTTTGTTGATTCCATGAGCCCCAAAAAGAAATTGGGCTTCCCGTGGGAAGCCCTTTCTTTTTTTAGTTCGGCTGTATGTAGGGTACAGCGCGATGAATTCTTTAACGGCAGTCATAGTGACAGATTCGATAAGTAAATCCTATTCTGTTCTAAGCCATGCTGCCGGAAAAGTTACAAGTATGTGACGAGCCCCTCAATACCTTAGTAACGGAAGCGGTTATTGCGCTGATAAGTCGGCAGTTTTGGCGCTTTAATCGCCCGTATTACCCACACCACGGCGATAGCCAGCAGCAGCCACGGCAGCAGTTTGATCGTCAGGGCAAATAATCCGCCGATAAACATAATTACCGTGGCCACAACGAGCGCGGCCAGAATGCCGAGCAGCGACACGCCCGTGACCATCAGCATGACAAAAAAGCCAATCACAAAAAGTAGTTCAAGCATGGTGCTCTCCCACGAGTTCCCGAATGATGCTGCAATCATTACAAGAATCATGCCAAAGCTAACCTATTGTTCTTAAAGCAAAACGCCCCGCGAGGATCCGCAGGGCGTGGTGAATTTGACGATCTTTTAGCGAAATTATCGCTTATCCGCCACCAGCCGCAGCGCATGTTCCAGCACCTCAATATCGGCACCAGCTTTATGCGCGTTCTCACTGAGGTAGCGACGCCACTGGCGCGCGCCCGGAATACCCTGGAACAGGCCAAGCATATGGCGGGTGATGTGGCCAAGATAGGTGCCATTGCTCAACTCGCGCTCAATGTAAGGGTACATGGCACGCACGACGGCAACAGGATCGGTGTCTGCGCCTGCAACGCCAAAGATTTCGCGGTCGACGGTCGCCAGAATGCCCGGATTTTGATACGCCTCGCGCCCGACCATCACGCCATCCATATGCTCAAGGTGCGCTTTCGCCTCTTCCAGCGACGTAATACCGCCGTTGATTGACATCGTCAGGTGCGGGAAATCACGTTTCAGCTGGTACACGCGCGGGTAGTCCAGCGGCGGGATCTCACGGTTCTCTTTCGGGCTAAGGCCTGAAAGCCAGGCTTTGCGGGCGTGGATGATAAACATCTCACACTCGCCTTTCCCTGACACCGTATTGATGAAATCACACAGGAATTCGTAGCTGTCCTGGTCGTCGATGCCGATACGGGTTTTGACCGTCACCGGAATGGAGACCACATCGCGCATCGCTTTGATGCAGTCCGCCACCAGCTGTGCGTTGCCCATCAGACAGGCGCCGAACATGCCGTTTTGCACGCGGTCGGAAGGGCAGCCAACGTTCAGGTTGATCTCGTCGTAGCCGCGTTCTTCCGCCAGCTTTGCACACTGGGCCAGCGCGACCGGATCGCTGCCCCCCAACTGCAGCGCAACCGGATGCTCTTCTTCACTGTATGCCATGTAGTCGCCCTTACCGTGAATAATTGCGCCCGTGGTCACCATTTCGGTGTACAGCAGCGTATGGCGGGAGAGCTGGCGCAGGAAATAGCGGCAGTGTCTGTCCGTCCAGTCGAGCATCGGCGCAATAGAGAAACGGTGTGCAGGAAAAGCGGTCTGGTGTTCTGACGACATGGCGAAGTTTTAAGCATCTGGTGGAAAAGGGGCGCTACTATAGCACAAAGAAAAGCCGGAGGCGCAGCGCCTCCGGTGTACTTTAGAACGTCATGCTCAGCTGAGCCCCTGCGCCCCAGGTTTCGTCCTCGCCATACAGGCCCATCAGGTCAACATGAACGGTATTGAACGGCGCGAAACCGACACCGCCGGTAAAGACGTTGCTGTCGTTCCCTTTCATATCCGCACGATAACCGGCACGCACCGCCAGCCAGCTCAGCGGAGTCACTTCAGCACCGACCCCAACATACTGCGACGTATCTTCGCTCTTAAAGCCTTTGGTTTCGGTCAGATCGCCATCGGCGGTCAGGGTCACTAGATCGTTGTGCCAGGCAGCGCCCGCGGTCACCAGCGGACGGATCTGGTAGGTGTCTTTATAGCTCACCACTTCCCCCGTACGCCCGTTGCGGATGCGGATATCTTTGGTGTCGATATCGCGCGACATCAGGTTTTGCCCGCTCACGCCGACCGTCCAGTTTTCGCCAAAATCAGCGGCAATACCGGCATCGACGTTAAAGCCGGTATCGTCTGTACGGTAGCGGCTATCGTTCCACTTATTACTGTCGTAATCGTAGATCGAGGTGGTGTAGTTATAGATCCAGCTTTTTTGCAGTTTTGGCGTCACGCCCACGGAAACCGGAACGCCGCCAAGGTCAAACTGGCGGGCAACGGCAATACCGTAGTCGGAGATAATCGCCGCCCGACCGGACGCCGTTGAGTTGAGGTTTTTAGTGATCTGGTCCGTGCCGTTCAGCGCAGCGTCCAGGGCAACGCCGGCAGCCACCAGATTGCTTCTTTGAATACCGCGCAGATAATCAATATCCTGCTGGTCGATAGACGAACTTACCCGGCCATGGGCGTACCCTTTCGCCATAAAGGCCACGGAAAGCACATCGTTAGGGATACTCACGGCAAGGCCTGCTCCTGCCGTCGCGCGAGCGGTTTTGCCCTTGAGATAGTCCAGTTCATCGGCCAGATCTTTGGCCGCGCCCTGGAACTGATTTATGGAGCCTAACGGATTAGTAATAACTTCGATTGGTGTAAGATTATCAACCACATCCTTATAGTGATTGATTTTGTCGTTGATGGTATCAATCTCATCCTGAAGATTGTCCTCATCCGTTACCTGCACCCCAACGGACGGCAAAATGACCGTCACGTCATCGTCCGGTTTTGCCTTTGCCAGCAATGCGGGGTTAATTAACGCCCCGCTACCATAGTTGCCCGAAGCAACGCCGGTGCCCCCCATCGCGTCGCTACGTGATTCTGTCCAGGTATTGGCTGCTCCCGCCTGATTTGCCATAAACAAGGAGACAGCGATGCTAACCACCGAAAATTTAAAATGTTTTTTCACAGTATGCCCGTCTTATAGTCTGTTATGAAATAACCCCTGTCTGTTATCCCCCAAACAGGCGCGAACTATTGCTGTGAATAAAGATAAAAAGACCCGCTAATTCATTCCCTAAGTAAAACTTCCTTACGGCCTGTTGTAATTTGTGACGGCCCTCAATATTTATAGAAGAGGAAATTATTTTTTCCCAGGTTTTCCATCGTGCGGCCCAAAAAACTGTGGCGGATGGTCTACCCAGCGATCTTCCCGCGTGGCGGCATAAACCGGATTAAGCGGATAGTAGATGCGGTTGTGCTTCTTGTTGCTCTCCCCCACCACCAGTAGCCGAACCTCTTCCTCGGTGTTGTTGATAAAGGTGTGGCACACCCCCGTTCCGGCGGGAAAGCCCACGCTGTCTCCGGGTTCGAGTTTCCACAAATAACCATTAATCCAGGCTTCAGGATAGCCTTCAAGCACGTAGATAAACTCTTCTTCGTCCCTTTCCGCATGGGGATAGGACGTCCGACGACCCGGCGGTAAACGTTCATGATGAATGCCTATACGCCTGAGGCCCAGGCTGCGCGCCAGCGGCGATCCGATGGAAAAAAGCTCGTTACTGTCGGGGTAGGTGGCGTCATCTGGCCCTTCTACGTCGCGCCAGTGCTTGATACAGTCTGGTTTTTTCATTGTTACATTCCCGGTTTGCGATGCGTCAGGTATAGCACAGCCTGGCGGATATCGGTGTTTTTGCCAGAACATGATAAAGTGATGGTTTTATTTCCCCGAACATCCGAGGTGCTAAATGGATAAGTCCACAAAAGAGCTGTTAGCGCAGGCCGAAAAGCTGTGCGCGCAACGCAATGTGCGCCTGACCCCGCAGCGCCTTGAAGTCTTGCGCCTGATGAGCCTGCAACAGGGGGCGATCAGCGCCTACGATCTGCTCGACCTGCTCCGCGAAAGCGAGCCGCAGGCTAAACCGCCCACGGTGTATCGCGCGCTGGATTTCCTGCTGGAACAAGGGTTTGTGCATAAAGTCGAATCCACAAACAGCTATGTCCTGTGCCATCTTTTCGATCAGCCAACGCATACATCGGCCATGTTTATCTGCGATCGTTGCGGCGTAGTGAAAGAAGAGGGAGCGGAAGGCGTAGAGGACATTATGCACTTGCTGGCGGCAAAAATGGGTTTTGCCCTGCGTCATAACGTGATTGAAGCGCACGGGCTGTGTTCTGCATGCGTTGAGGTGGAAGCCTGTCGACATCAGGATGCGTGTCAGCACGACCACTCAATTCTGATAAAGAAAAAGCCGCGTTAGCAGCAAAAGAAAGGCGGCTCTTAAGCCGCCTCTGTGGGTTATTCAGCGTTACCAGCGGTAATCGTTACGGGTTTCCCAGTCTTTGACTTCGTTTTCCGCCTGATCTTTCGCGTAGCCGTAACGTTCCTGAATTTTACCGACAAGCTGATCGCGCTTGCCTTCAATGACGGTCATATCGTCATCAGTCAGCTTACCCCACTGTTCTTTCGCTTTACCTTTGAACTGCTTCCAGTTGCCGCCGATTTCGTCTTTATTCATCATCGTGTCCTCTTAGTTAAGCGTCGGGTCGTAACGTCCGTTACGTTCTTTTCTGCTGGACGTGATAATAACTGTAGCTAAGGATTCGGCAGTTGATTTCATATTCGGAATCTTTAACCGTCACGATATATCGTGACGGGAAGGAAGCCAGGTATTATTTTGCCAGTGGCGATGCCAGATAAAGGCAAGCGAGAGGCCGCGCAGGGAGAGAAAGACCGCAAGCGCCAGCCACAAACCGTGATTACCCAGCCACGGAAGCGTCAGCAGCGTCAAACCAAACCCCGCCGCCGCAACCGCCATACTGTTGCGCATTTCCGCTCCGCGCGTCGCACCGATAAACATGCCGTCCAGCAGATAACACCACACTCCCACCACCGGCAAGATCACCTGCCAGACGATGTAGTGGTCCGCCAGTTCGCGTAAAGCCGGGATCGAAGTGAGTAATGCAATAATGTTACGGCCAAAACAGGCATAAATCAGTGCAAACGTCAGCGCGACCAGTCCCGCTTGTCGACAGGCTGCCCGCCAGACATCCCTAAGCTGGCCACTTTCCCGCGCGCCGTACGCCTGCCCGGAATGCGCCTCAACGGCGTAGGCGAAGCCGTCCAGCGCGTAGGCGGTAAACGTCAGCAATGTCATCAGGACCGCATTCACCGCGACGATCTCAGGCCCAAGACGGGCACCAAAAACCGTCAATGCGCCAAAACAGAGTTGTAGCAGAAGCGAGCGCAGCATGATGTCACGGTTGAGCGCCAGCAGTTTACGGATATTGCCGCGCCATGCGGTTTTCAGCATTACAAGGGATATCCCGCGCAGGGCCAGCACGCGCCAGACCATCCACAGCCCAATGAGTAAGGTTCCGTATTCGGCAATCGCCGTTGCCAGTGCCGCCCCGCGCACGTCCATATGCAGGCCCATCACCAGCCAGAGATCGAGCACAATGTTGAGAAGGTTTCCCACAACCAGCAAAATCACTGGCGCACGGGCGTATTGCACACCCAGTAACCAACCCAGCAGAACCAGGTTTGCCAGCGAAGCGGGCGCGCTGAGCCAGCGGATTTCCAGGAAGCGACGCGCCTGCTCCAGTACCGCCTCGCTGCCGCCAACAACATGGAGCGCAAGGTCTATCAGGGGCGTGCGCAGTAAAAGAATGAGCCCCCCCGCGCCAAGCGCCAGGATCAGCGGCTGCACCAGTGCACGCGCCAGACGTAACGGATCTTTCGCACCATACGCCTGTGCCGTGAGCCCGGTAGTACTCATACGCAAAAAGAGCAGCAGCATAAACAGGAAGCTGGTTGCCGTCGCGCCAATCGCCACGCCGCCAAGATAAACAGGGGAATCGAGATGACCAATAACGGCCGTATCGACCAGACCCAGCAAGGGCACGGTGATATTGGAGAAAATCATCGGCAGGGCAAGACGCCACAATGCCTTATCAGATGCCGTCAGCAGTGACATGAGAGATACCGGGAAGGGTAAATGAAGCAGGCTACAGCGGAAGCGTAGCCTGTCAGGAAGAGATTACAGCCATTCGCCGTTACGAATCACGCCAACAGCCAGACCTTCAATAGAGAAGCTCTGTTCGCGGAGGTCGACCACAATCGGGGTGAACTCGTTGTTTTCGGGCAACAGCTGAACAGTGTTACCCTGTTTTTTCAGGCGCTTAACGGTCACTTCGTCATCAATGCGCGCAACCACCACCTGGCCGTTTCGCACATCCTGCGTTTTGTGAACGGCCAGAAGGTCGCCATCAAGAATGCCGATGTCTTTCATCGACATCCCGCTAACGCGCAGCAGAAAATCAGCGCTCGGCTTGAACATACCAGGATCGACCTGGTAGTGACCTTCAATATGCTGTTGTGCCAGCAGCGGTTCACCTGCGGCAACGCGGCCTATCAGCGGAATGCCCGTCTCTTCTTCCACCAGCAGGCGGATACCACGCGACGCGCCTGACACAATCTCAATCACACCCTTACGCGCCAGCGCTTTCAGGTGTTCCTCGGCAGCATTCGGAGAACGGAAACCCAGACGCTGCGCGATTTCCGCACGCGTGGGTGGCATACCCGTCTGGCCGATATGATCCCGAATGAGATCAAACACCTCTTGCTGCCTGGTCGTTAATGCTTTCATTCCGCCCCCTGGGTGTATATACAGTTATGCTGTGAGTATATACAGTCAAAGGCGATTTTGGAACCAAAAACTGCACAAAAAACCAGGGACTTAATTATTCCTCGAGCATCATCGGAAATGTGACCAAAGCAGCGTGACCCAGGTAATGGCTGCGGTGATAATCGCCAGCAGGACAGCGGCGGAGCCCATATCTTTCGCGCGGCCAGAGAGCTCGTGAAAATCAGAGCCGATTCGATCGACCACGGCCTCAATAGCGCTATTGAGAATTTCCACTATCATCACCAGAAGTACGGAACCGATGAGAAGCACGCGGGTAATGGCATCTACATCAAGGAAACAGGCGATGATAACCGCGACGATAGCGGCGACACCTTCCTGGCGAAAAGCAGCTTCATTGACCCACGCGGCACGGAAACCTTTCCATGAATAGCCGGCGGCTTTGATGATACGCGTCAACCCAGTGGTATTATTGGCCATTAAAAGAACCTTTTTTAAAGAAGAGCGTCAGTAACAGGAGCTGCAGCGCGTTTCGCTGCCGCCTGAAGTATGACGGGTAACAACAGAAATTTTGCGCGCTTTCTGTTATCCTTGCGCCGCAATTGCATTATTAACCAGAGGCTTTACATCGTTTATGTCCGGCTGGCCACGAATTTACTACAAATTACTTAATTTACCATTAAGCATACTGGTAAAAAGCAAGTCTATCCCAGCAGAACCCGCGCTGGAACTGGGGCTCGATACGTCGCGCCCTATTATGTACGTTTTGCCTTATAACTCTAAGGCAGACCTGCTAACGCTTCGTGCCCAGTGTCTGGCGCATGATTTACCCGATCCGCTTGAACCACTGGAAGTTGACGGCACTTTGCTGCCGCGCTACGTGTTCATTCACGGCGGGCCGCGCGTGTTTACCTATTACACACCGAAAGAAGAGTCCATCAAGCTGTTCCACGACTATCTCGACCTGCACCGCAGCAATCCTGACCTGGATGTGCAGATGGTGCCGGTATCGGTGATGTTTGGTCGCCGTCCGGGCCGCGAAAAAGGCGAAGAGAACCCGCCGCTGCGCATGCTTAACGGCATCCAGAAATTCTTCGCGGTCTCCTGGCTGGGACGCGACAGCTTTGTGCGCTTCTCCCCTTCCGTCTCCCTTCGCCGAATGGCGGACGAGCACGGCACTGACAAGATCATCGCGCAAAAATTGGCGCGCGTGGCGCGTATGCACTTCGCCCGTCAGCGCCTGGCGGCCGTAGGGCCACGTCTTCCGGCGCGTCAGGACCTGTTCAACAAGCTGCTGGCCTCCAAAGCGATCGCCCGCGCCGTTGAAGACGAAGCGCGCAGCAAGAAAATTTCCCATGAGAAAGCCCAGCAGAACGCCATTGCGCTGATGGAAGAGATTGCCGCGAACTTCTCCTACGAGATGATTCGCCTGTCCGATCGTATTCTCGGCTTTACCTGGAACCGCCTGTATCAGGGCATCAACGTGCATAACGCTGAGCGTGTACGTCAGCTGGCCCACGATGGTCATGAGATTGTCTATGTCCCCTGCCACCGCAGCCACATGGACTACCTGCTTCTCTCCTACGTGCTCTATCACCAGGGACTGGTACCGCCGCACATTGCCGCCGGTATTAACCTGAACTTCTGGCCAGCAGGCCCGATTTTCCGCCGCCTGGGTGCGTTCTTTATTCGTCGTACCTTCAAGGGCAACAAGCTCTACTCCACCGTGTTCCGCGAGTATCTCGGCGAGCTGTTCAGCCGCGGCTACTCCGTAGAGTACTTCGTGGAGGGCGGGCGCTCCCGTACCGGTCGTCTGCTCGATCCGAAGACCGGCACGCTGTCGATGACCATTCAGGCGATGCTGCGCGGCGGTACGCGTCCAATCACGCTCGTGCCAATTTACATTGGCTATGAGCACGTGATGGAAGTGGGCACCTACGCGAAAGAGCTGCGCGGCGCGACCAAAGAGAAAGAGAGCCTGCCGCAGATGCTGCGTGGCCTGAGCAAGTTACGCAACCTGGGTCAGGGCTACGTAAACTTTGGCGAGCCGATGCCGCTGATGACGTATCTGAACCATCATGTTCCGGATTGGCGCGAGTCTATCGATCCTATCGAAGCGGTGCGTCCGGCCTGGCTGACGCCAACGGTGAACGGTATCGCGTCCGAGCTGATGGTGCGCATTAACAACGCCGGTGCGGCCAATGCGATGAACCTGTGCTGTACGGCGCTGCTGGCTTCACGTCAGCGTTCCCTGACCCGTGAACAGCTCACGGAGCAGCTGGACTGCTATCTGGACATGATGCGCAACGTGCCATACTCGGTTGATTCGACAGCTCCTTCTGCTACCGCCAGCGAGCTTATCGATCACGCGCTGCAGATGAATAAGTTCGAAGTCGAGAAAGATACGATCGGCGATATCATCATTCTGCCGCGCGAGCAGGCCGTACTGATGACGTACTACCGCAACAACATCGCTCATATGCTAATGCTGCCGTCGCTCATGGCGGCCATTATCACCCAGCATCGCCGTATTTCACGTCAGGAGCTGTTGCGCTACGTTGAGACGCTCTACCCGATGCTTAAAGCGGAGCTATTCCTGCGCTGGAGCAAGGAAGAGCTGGCCGTTGAGCTGGATAAACTGACGGAAGAGCTGCGCCGTCAGGGGCTGATCACCGTTGCGAACTACGAGCTGCACATCAATCCGTCACGCTCCCGTACCCTGCAACTGCTGGCGGCCGGTGCGCGCGAAACGCTGCAGCGCTACGCCATTACGTTCTGGCTGCTGAGCGCGAACCCGTCCATCAACCGCGGCACGCTGGAGAAAGAGAGCCGGACGCTGGCGCAGCGCCTGTCCGTTCTGCACGGCATTAACGCCCCGGAATTCTTCGACAAAGCGGTCTTCAGCTCGCTGGTGCTGACGCTGCGTGACGAAGGCTTCATCAGTGATACGGGCGATGCCGAGCCGGAAGAGACGCTGAAGGTTTACCAGATGCTGGCTGAACTGATTACCTCGGATGTGCGCTTGACGATTGAGAGCGCCACGCAGGGCGAGTAACACAATGCCGGGTTATGGCCCGGCCTGATGCCCTGGATAATAAAAAAGGCCCGGTAAGCGCTAACGCTACCGGGCCTTAGTTTTGAGCCTTGTTAAATCACCGCATTCAGCTCAGCAGCGTAAAGGCAATCATCCCGACAATGGCCCCGGTGGTGCCGAGGATGGTTTCCATCAGCGTCCAGGTTTTCAGCGTTTGCGCTTCGGTGGCGCCAGTAAACTTGCCGAACAGCCAGAAGCCGGCGTCGTTAACGTGCGAGACCACAATTGACCCGCCCGCGATGCAGATAGACAGCGCGGCCATCTGCGCACCGGAGTAGTTCAGCTGTTCAATCACCGGCATCACCAGACCCACGGCGGTTAAACACGCCACGGTGGCGGAACCCTGAATGATACGTACCGCCGCAGCCAGCACAAAGCAGGTGACCGCAATCGGCAGACCCATCCCGGTCAGGGCTTCACCCAGAGCCGGGCCCACGCCGGAATCCACCAGCACCTGCTTGAACACGCCGCCTGCACCGATAACCAGCAGGATAATCCCCGCAGGCTGCAGCGCCGCACCGCAGATCTCCATCACCCGGTCTTTTGGCATCCCTTGACGCATCGCCAGGCCGTAAATCGCCACCAGGCACGCCACCAGGATCGCCGTGAACGGATGACCAATGAACTCAAACCATTCGTAGGCGGTAGAACCGACCGGCACAAAGCGCGCGGCGATGGTTTTCAGGCCCACCAGCACCAGCGGGAGCAGGATCAAAGAAAGGCTAAAGCCGAATGACGGCATTTTGCCTTCGCCCAGGTGTGGCTCGGTGATGTCGTCCGGAATGTGCAGTTCAACGTAACGGCTGATGAAGTTGCCCCACAGCGGACCGGCGATAATCATCCCCGGGATGGCCGCGCACAGGCCAATCAGGATCATCCAGCCAAAATCGGCGTGCATCTGGGAGGCCAGCAGCATCGGCGCCGGCCCTGGCAGCAGAAACGCCGCAGCCGCCGCCACGCCCGCAAACAGCGGAATGACCAGCTTCACGAGGTTAGTGCCGGTATGGCGCGCCATGGAGAAGGCGACGCTGATGAGCAGCACCACCGCCACTTCGAAGAACAGCGGCAGTGCGCAAATCAGACCGGCCAGGCCAATCGCGTAGTGCGCGCGGCTGTGCCCGAAGGATTTGAGCATTTTGACGGCAATCTGGTCGACCGCGCCCGTCTCATGCAGAATCTTGCCAAACATCGCGCCCAGCGCGACCACAATCGCCAGGAAGCCCAGCGTGCCTCCCATCCCTTTTTCCATCGTCGCGGCGATCTTGTCGAGCGGCATACCGGAAAAGAGACCTGCACCAATAGAAACCACCATCAAAGCAACGAAGGCGTGCATACGCGCCTTCATCACTAAAAACAGCAGCAGCAATACCGAACCCACTGCTGTCAAAACTAGCGTTAATGTACTCAAAACTTACTGCCTTTTGTTAATGACCTCGATGGTGCTGGCTACAACACCTTCCAGCGGCTGATCGATATCAACCACTAAGACGTCTTTTTCATCTTCACCCGGCTCCTGAAGCGCTTCGAACTGCGTCACCAGCATCTGGGTTTTAAAGAAGTGGCCTTTACGCGCTTTCAGACGGCTTTCAATCACCCCGAAATCGCCTTTCAGGTAGATGAACGAGAGGTTCGGATTGCCGTCGCGCAGCAGGTCGCGGTAGTTTTTTTTCAGCGCGGAGCAGACGATCAGGGAAACTTTGTTGGTGCGCTGCATCGCGAACGCGGCGTCATTCAGCGCCTGCAACCACGGTTTGCGGTCGTCATCGTTCAGCGGTTCGCCGGAGGCCATTTTCATGATGTTGCTGCGCGGATGGAGGAAGTCACCATCAAGAAACGCAGCCTGAAGTTGATGCGCCACTTCGCTCGCCACGGCAGATTTACCGCTACCGGACACGCCCATCAGGACGTAAACGTGGTGATCGTGATTAGTCGTGCTCAAAGGGTGTCCCTCAGTCAATTGTTACGGGTAACAGTTATCGGTAACATTGTCCTGCCGGGGCAAAAGAGAAGCAATATCCAAACGTGCGCGAAGTGAATAAGTGTGAGCTACTTCAAATTTGTCAGTTCAAATAGATCCACCCGGTGACAAGGTGAAACCTAAATCTAACATTTTAGGGGTAACCGTCTCTCCACGAATGCGCGCCAGCAGGCGTTCTGCGCCAATGCGGCCCATGCGTTCACGCGGTGTCAGAACGCTCGCCAGACGCGGCTCCATCACCTGACCAATATCGTGGCCGTGGAAGCCGGCAATCGCCATATCCTCAGGGATCTTCAACCCCAGACGCTGGCATTCGAACGCTGCACCGACCGCAAGGTCATCGTTGGTACAGAAAATACCGTCCAGTTGCGGATACTCGCGTCGTGCCTGACGCATCAGCTCAATACCCGAGGTGTAAGATGAGGACTGCTCCACCATCACGCTGTACGGGGTTAAATTTGCGTCGAGCATCGCCTGCTCGTATCCCTTCTGTTTGATGATAGTACGTTCATCAAGACGCGCACCCAGATAGGCAATATGACGATGACCGCGGGCGATGATCGCCGCTGTCATCTGACGAGCCGCTTCAAAGTTATCGAACCCAACGGCGATGTCGAGGCATGGCGACTGGCTGTCCATGAGCTCCACCACCGGAATACCGGCGACTTCAATCATTTTGAGCGTGCGCGGCGTGTGGGTACGTTCGGTTAAAATCAGGCCGTCAATGTTCCAGGAAAGCATTGATTCAAGACGTTCCTCTTCCAGTTCCGGCTTGTACCCATAGTGAGCAAGCATGGTCTGGTAACCAAACGCATCGGTAACGCTTTCAATGCCGCGCAGAACTTCAGCGAAAACCTGGTTGGTCAGGGAAGGAAGCAGAACGCCCACCGCACGGCTGGTCGCATTGGAGAGAATATCGGGTGCGCGGTTGGGAATATAACCCAGTTCATCAAGGGCGGCGGCAATCTTGCCACGCAACGCCACGGAAACCTGTTCCGGGTTACGTAAAAAACGGCTGACCGTCATTTTGGTCACACCGACGCGATCGGCGACATCCTGAAGTACGGGGCGTTTCTTTTTCATCGTCCTGAGAAATCTTGAAGTGAGAGATTTGCTCAGTTTATCACGGACAAAGCTCAACCTTCCCCGTTTAAAGGGAAGGTTGAGAAATTATTTAGACCGGAGGCAGGTCAAACAGCAGGATTTCGCTTTCGCTGTCGGCGTGCACGGAGAGCGCCTGCTCATCCCAGACGGCCAGACCATCGGCGGTGGTGGCTTTGGTGCCGTTGATAGACACTTCCCCTTTCACCACCTGGATCCAGACGCGGCGGTTGGCGGCAATCTGGTGCACGGACTGTTCGTCTTTCGCCAACGCCCAGCGGTACAACTCCATATCCTGATGCACTTTCAGGGAACCTTCACGCGCGTCCGGGGACAGCACCAGCTGTTTGCCCTGTTTCGCGTCGAAGCGGCGCTGCTCGTAGCGTGGCGTGATGCCGGTCTCTTCTGGAATGATCCAGATTTGATACAGGTGCAGTTTTTCCGTTTTGCTCGGGTTGTACTCAGAGTGACGCACCCCGGTACCCGCGCTCATAATCTGGAACTCGCCCGCCGGCACCTGCTCTTTGTTGCCCATGCTGTCCTGGTGCTCAACCGCCCCTTCCAGCACGTAGGTCAGGATTTCCATGTCTTTGTGCGGGTGGGTACCGAAGCCCTGGCCTGCATCAATCACGTCGTCGTTAATCACGCGCAGCGCGGAGAAGCCCATGAAGTTCGGGTCGTAGTAGTCGGCAAACGAGAATGAATGCCATGAGTCCAGCCAGCCATGATTTGCGTGACCGCGTTCGTTTGCTTTGCGTAAGTAGATCATTGTTTTCACCCTCAGTTCGTTTCGATGGAGTAAGTGTGGACTCAAACGGTCGGGGATCATAGAGGGTGAAAATTGACTCCTCTGTTCAAAAATTATGAACAAGCCCAGAGGAGCCGTTTTTGCTTATTTCGCGAGGGTTACCGTGGCAGGAGAAGCCTGCTCGAAGGCCCGTTCAAGCATTTCAAGGTTGGTCAGAACGTCAGATTCCTTGACGTAATTCGGCGCGCCGCTGGTGAGAGTTTCATACAGTGCATCGTAGACGCGGCCATAGTCGCCGGTTTCCGGTTTCAGCTCTTCTTTGACCGTTACGCCCTCATCGTTCACATACTCCAGCACGCCCACGGAATCGTCCGCCGCAAAGCCCGGTTCGCCTGGCATGATGTTGGCCTTCAGGCTGGTCTCCTGCTGGTCAATGCCGTACTTAATGAACGAACCTTTGGTACCGTGAACGATAAATTTCGGGTAGTCGATTTTCACCAGGTGACTGGTTTTAACGATAGCCTTAAGGTCGCCGTAGAACAGCTGCGCCTCGAAGGTGTCGTCCGGGTTGGCTTTATTGCGCAGGCTGCGGATGTCGTAAGCCACGTGGTCCGGGCGGCCAAACAGGGAGATGATCTGGTCCATGGTGTGTACGCCCAGACCATAGAACGAGCCGTCCTGCGGCAGGCCGGGCTGGGTTTCCGCCACCGGGCGGTAGTAATCGAAGTGGCTTTCGATTTCCACAATGTCGCCAAGCTTGCCGCTCTCAATCGCCTTTTTCGCCGTCAGAAAACAGCTGTCAAAGCGACGGTTCTGATACGGTGTGACGGTCAGCCCTTTGCTCTTCGCCAGCGTAAACAGCGCTTTTGCTTCGGCAATGGTCGGGGTGAACGGCTTTTCCACCAGCACGTTCTTGCCCGCTTCGAGCGAGCGTTTCGCATAGTCAAAATGGCTGTCGGCATGGGTGCAGACAACCACCAGCTTTACCTGCGGGTCATTCAATACTTCATCGAGATCGCTGGTGAAGTGAATCTGGGAGTACTGCGGGGATTGCTCTTCCGGCTTCGCGCGGCGGCGGTAGATATGGGCCACATGCCAGGTGTCTTTACGGTGGAGGACATACGGAAGGTGGTAACGCGTGGTGCTTTTGCCAAATCCAATAAATGCGCAATGTAGTGTCATGGCTCAGTCCTTTTGGAAGGTTACTGAATCTAACCATAACAAAAAAAAAGCCAGCGAGAAGCTGGCTAAAGTAATACTGGAAGCAATGTGAGCAATGTCGTGCTTTCAGGTTCCCGTAGGGGTCCTCCTGAACGCAAAGCAATAATAATCATTCTCATTCGCACTTGTCCAATACTTTTTGCAAAAAATAGCGGTTGACTCAAATTTTAAACTCATTGATGTTGGAGGGGTCTTTTAACCGACTGAGGAACAAGGAATGAGTGAGATAGTGATACGCCACGCTGAACCGAAAGATGCTGAAGCCTTACGCCAGAACTATATGCATCCGGGGGTGTATCACGACACGCTACAGCTACCTCATCCATCCCTTGAAATGTGGCAGGAACGGCTTACGCCTAAACCCGGCCTAAAACGGCTGGTTGCCTGCATTGACGAGAACATTGTCGGTGACCTTGCGTTCCATGTGGAACCCAGCCCGCGACGCAGCCACGTGGCAACGTTCGGTATTAGCGTGGCAGCGCATGCACAGGGACGCGGTGTGGGCAGTGCGCTGATGCGCGAGATGATCAACCTGTGCGATAACTGGATGCGCGTTGAACGGATTGAATTGACGGTGTTTGCCGATAACCCTGCTGCACTGGCGCTGTACCGGAAATTTGGTTTTGAAATCGAAGGGACCGGCAGGAAATTTGCCCTGCGCAACGGCGAATATGTGGATGCGTATTATATGGCGCGGATGAAGTAGTTATTTGCCGGGTGGCGGCTTCGCCTTACCCGGCCTACGTTCGTGCAGTTGTAGGCCCGGTAAGCGCAGCGCCACCGGGCAACGTATCAATACCCCGCCGTCAAATCATCCACCGAACGCGGATCCGACGCGCCAAACAGCGCGCCGTCTGGCCCCACCATAATGCTCTGGGTGCTGCCCATCGCCTCTTTCACCGCAACCTTCTGTCCGCGCTGCTCCAGAAGCTTGATGGTGTCCGGGCTAAAGCCCTTCTCCACGCGCAGTTCATCCGGCAGCCACTGATGATGGAAACGCGGCGCATTGGTCGCCTCGGCGATGTTCATGCCAAAGTCGATGCTGTTCACCACCATCTGTAGCACGGTAGTTATGATGCGGCTCCCGCCAGGGCTGCCGGTCACCAGCCAGGTTTTCCCGTCTTTCACCACGATGGTTGGCGACATGGACGACAGCGGACGCTTCTTCGGCCCCACCGCATTCGCATCGCCGCCGACCAGCCCGTAGACGTTCGGCACGCCCGGCTTGGCGGAGAAGTCATCCATCTCGTTGTTCAGCAGAATGCCGCTGTTGCCCGCTACGATCCCGGTACCAAAGGTAGTGTTGAGCGTGTAGGTCACCGCCACCGCATTGCCGTCTTTATCCACCACCGAGAAGTGCGTCGTCTGGTTGCTTTCATACGGCGCCAGCTTGCCGGGGCGGATCTCGCTCGACGGCTTAGCCTTGTTGATGTCGATCTCATCGGCAATCGATTTGGCGTACGCCTTGTTGGTCAGCGCCTGCCACGGCACCTTCACGAAGTCCGGATCGCCGAGATATTCCGAGCGGTCGGCATAGGCGCGTTTTTCCGCCTCCGCCATCACCTGCATGGCATCCGCGCTGCCGAAGCCGAACTTGTGCATATCAAAGTTTTCAAGAATATTGAGGATCTGCACGATGTGAATGCCCCCGGAAGACGGCGGCGGCATGGAGAAGACCTCGTAGCCGCGGTAGGTGCCGCTAATCGGCTCGCGCTCGACCGCCCTGTATTCCGCCAGGTCAGCTTTGGTGATAAGCCCGCCGTTCTTCTGCATCTCTTCCGCAATCTGGTCGGCAATCGCCCCTTTGTAGAACGCGTCCGGGCCGTGCTCCGCAATCAGCTCCAGGCTTTTGGCGAGGTTCTTCTGCACCAGCTTATCGCCCTTCTTCAGCGGCTCGCCGTCCTTCCAGAATATCGCCTTGCTGTTTTCGTGATTGGGAATGACTTCACTGCCGTAGGTCTTGAGGTCGTCCGCCAGGGCATCATTGACCACAAAGCCCTCCCGCGCCAGCCTGATGGCAGGCTGCACCACCTTGTTCAGCGGCATCGTGCCGTATTTTTCCAGCGCCAGCGAGAAGCCCGCAACGGTGCCCGGCGTGCCGGAGGCGAGGTGCGAGGTCAGAGATTTTTTACTGTCAGGGTTACCCTGGTCGTCGAGGAACATATCGCGGGACGCCTGAGAAGGCGCCATTTCGCGGAAGTCGATTGCCGTGGTTTTGCCGTCTTTGGTGCGCAGCATCATAAAGCCGCCGCCGCCCAGATTCCCCGCCTGCGGATGCGTTACCGCCAGCGCGTAGCCGACCGCGACCGCCGCATCCACCGCGTTACCGCCCTGCTTAAGAATATCGACGCCCACTTGGGTCGCCAGCGCGTCAACCGAGGCCACCATGCCGTGCGTGGCCCGCACGGGGTGAAAAACATCCTCCTCCACGCCGTAAGAGACGGGAGGAGCGGCGGGCGGGTTGGCCGCCACGGTAAATGTGCCGCCTGCCATCAGCGCGGCGATGGCGACCCAGCGCAAGAAGGTTGGTTTCATGATTATTGTTCTCCAGGTGAAGGGATCCATATTCCCCGCTTAAGCCTGGTTCACAACTCCTAAAAAATCATCGTCATGGTGAAATCAGGGTAAACTTAAGAGAGGCCTCAAGAGGAGGAAATGACAATGAAACGCTTGATGATTCTTACGGCGCTGATCCCGCTTGCCGCGCTCGCACAGCCACTCAACACCATGAACAACCCGAACCAGCAGGGTTATGTCATCCCGAGCCAGCAGCGTATGCAGACCGAGATGATGAGCCAGCAACAGCAGCAGAAAGGGATGCTCAATCAGCAGCTGAGAACGCAGACCCAGATGCAGCAGCAGAGCCTGCAAAACCAGATGAACGCCAACACCCAGCGCGTGCAGCAGGGACAGGTGCGCGAGCAGCCGCTGCCAAATAAAAACGGCGGGATGTTAGGGGGCGGGATGTCGCAAAGCAGCGGTCAGCAGCATATGCTGCCGACCCAGCAGAACGGCAGTATGCTCAATAAATAAATTTCGGGCCGATCTGGTCAATCGCATCGGTACAGATACTGTCCACGCCCCAGCGCAGCAGCTCGGCTGCGCGCTGGGGTTTGTTAACGGTGTAGACCAGAATATGCAGACCCGCGTCTTTCAGCATTTTCACCCGCGCCTCATCCAGCAACTTGTGGTTCAGATGGATAGAGACGCAGCCTAAGCGACCCGTCAGTTCACGCCAGTCCTCACGCCACTCGTCCAGCAGCAGCCCGCGCGGCAGCTCAGGTACAGCTGCCTGTGCGGCCTCCAGCGCGTCGGTGTCAAACGACGACAGCAGCGGCGCGGTCATGCCTTCCCACAGCTCGCGCGCGGCAAGGGCAATCACTTTGCCCGTCAGCGGCCCGGTGCCGGTGGTCGGTTTGATTTCGATGTTCGCCATCATGCCATGTTGACGACAGCGATCGGCCACTTCCGCCAGCAGGGGCAGCGGTTCGCCTTTGAATTCGCCGCTATACCAGCTTCCGGCGTCCACCTTCAGCAGATCGCGCCACGGCAGTTCACCCGCCACGCCCCAACCGTTGCTGGTGCGTTCAAGATTGTCGTCATGCAGCAGGAAAATTTCGCCGTCCTTCGACAGCTTGGCGTCGAACTCGATCATCGTGTGGCCGTAGCGCGCGCCGACATCGATCGCCGCCAGGGTGTTTTCCGGGGCCAGCTTACCGCCGCCACGGTGGGCGACGATGTGGGGGTAAGGCCAGTTGCTCATACTCGTTGTCCTGTTTCACCGTCAAAAAGGTGCAGATGGTTTTCCGGCAGGTGGAGCCACAGCGTGCTGCCCGCTTTCGGGCGCTCCTGATGCGCCAGGCGCACCACCATTTTTTGCTCGCCCCAGCGCCCGTGCGCCAGGTTATCTGCACCCAACATCTCCAGCGTGTCCATCACCAGCGGCACGCCGCCGTCCGCCTGAGAGGTTAAACCAATATGCTCGGGGCGGATACCGAGCGTCATCTTACGCCCGGCGTAGCCACGATAGTACCAGTTGATCGGCAGCGCCATCCCGCTTTCCAGTTCAAAGTGGGTGCCCGCGCTGCTGATGCGCCCTTCCAGCAGGTTCATCGCCGGGCTGCCGATAAAGCTCGCCACAAAGCGGGTGGCCGGTTTTTCGTACACTTCCACCGGGGTGCCAATCTGCTCGGCAACGCCTTTGTTCATCACCATTACGCGCTGGGCGAGGGTCATGGCTTCGACCTGATCGTGGGTCACGTACAGTGACGTGGTTTTCAGACGACGGTGCAGCTGCTGCAGCTCAAGGCGCATCTGTACGCGCAGCTTGGCGTCGAGGTTAGACAGCGGCTCGTCGAACAGGAATACCGCCGGGTCACGCACGATAGCGCGCCCCATTGCCACGCGCTGGCGCTGGCCGCCGGAGAGCTCGCGCGGACGGCGCTTCAGCAGGCCATCCAGTTCCAGAATGCGCGCGGCCTCTTTCACGCGCTCGTCTATATGGCCTTTGCCCATGCCGCGAATTTTCAGCCCCCAGGCCATGTTCTCTTCCACGCTCATGTGCGGATAGAGGGCGTAGTTCTGGAACACCATCGCGATGCCCCTGTCTTTCGGCTCCATCTCGGTGACGCGCTGGCGGTCAATCCAGATATCCCCGGACGTGACGCGCTCCAGCCCCGCCACCATGCGCAGCAGCGTGGACTTCCCGCAGCCGGACGGGCCGACCATCACGATAAATTCGCCGTCCGCCACGTCAAGCGTCAGCGGCTGAATGACCTGGGTTTTACCGTCCCAGCTTTTGGTAACTGCCTGAAGTTTTAAACCTGCCATCTTATTTCTCGCTATCGACCAGGCCGCGGACAAACGCGCGCTGCATGGCTAAAACAATGACTACGGGTGGGATTAGGGTGAGCAGCATCGCCGCCATCACCTGGTTCCAGAGGGTGGTGCCTTCGCCGGTGGCAATCATGCCTTTGATGCCCGCCACGGCGGTGCCGAGGTTGACGTCCTGAATAATCAGCAGCGGCCACAGGTACTGGTTCCAGCCGTAGATAAAGGTGATCACAAACAGCGCCGCAAGGTTGGTTTTCGACAGCGGCAGCACGATGTCGCGGAAGAAGCGCATCGGGGAGGCGCCGTCGATGCGCGCGGCCTCAATCAGCTCGTCCGGCAGGGTCATAAAGAACTGGCGGAACAGGAAGGTGGCTGTCGCCGAGGCCATCAGCGGCAGGGTTAAGCCCGCGTAGCTGTCCAGCATCTTCAGGTTGGCGATCACCTCCACCGTCGGGAAGATACGCACCTCCACCGGCAGCATCAGGGTGATGAAAATCATCCAGAAGAAGAGGTTACGCAGCGGAAAGCGAAACCAGACGATGGCGAAGGCCGAGAGCATCGACACCGTAATTTTGCCCACCGTAATGCCGAACGCCATGATGAAGCTGTTGAGCATCATCAGCCAGAACGGCGCGCTGTTGGCACCCACGCCCTGGGTCCAGATGGTTTTCGTGTTCTCGAAAAGATGCCCGCCCGGGATCAGCGTCATCGGCGTGTCGAACACCGCTTTGGTGTCCAGCGTGGCGGCGACAAAGGCCACGTAAAGCGGGAACAGGATGACGATAATCCCTAAAATCAGCATGGTATGGCTGAAAATCGTCAGCCCGCGACGGTTCTCAATCATTGGTAGCGCACCTTACTTTCAACATAGCGGAACTGCACCACCGTGAGGATGATGACGAGGAACATCAGCACCACCGACTGCGCGGCGGAGGCCGAGAGATCCAGCCCAGCGAAACCTTCGCGGTAGATCTTATAGATAAGCGTGGTGGTTGCCTGGACCGGGCCGCCTGCAGTGGCGGCGTCAATCACCGGGAAGGTGTCGAAGAAGGCGTAGACGAGGTTAACCACCAGCAGGAAGAAGCTCACCGGGGCGATCAGCGGCAGCGACAGCCTGAAGAAGCGGCGGATCGGGCCTGCGCCGTCAATTGCCGCGGCCTCCACCAGCGAGCGCGGAATGGACTGCAGCGCGGCAAAGAAAAACAGGAAGTTATAGCTGATCTGCTTCCACACCGAGGCGAACACCACCAGGAACATTGCCTGACCGCTGTTCTGGGCGTGGTTCCAGTCGTAGCCGAACTCTGCCAGGAAGTGAGTAATCAGCCCGCGTCCGGGGTTAAACAGGAAGATCCACAGCACAGCGGCAACGGCGGGGGCCACGGCGTAAGGCAGCAGCATCAGGGTCTGATACAGGCGGCTGCCGCGCACCACGTAATCCACCAGCGCGGCGAAAAACAGCGAGGCAACAAGACCGCTCACGGTCACCAGCGCGCTGAATTTCATCGTCGTCCAGAAGGAGTCCAGGTAGTAGCTGTCATGGAATAGCGCGGTAAAGTTGTCCAGCCCGACGAACTGGCTGGAGAGCCCGAACGGATCGACGCTTTGTACCGAGTACCACAGCGCTTCGCCCGCAGGCCAGATAAAGAAGATAACGGTGATGACCAGCTGAGGCGCGACCAACAGGTACGGCAGCCAGCGGGAGCGAAACACCGGACGGGATGAGGACATGGAGATTGGGTTCCTGAACAATGCCGGGTGGCGGCTGCGCCTTACCCGGCCTGGATGGGGCACGTCGTAGGCCCGGTAAGCGCAGCGCCACCGGGCGAATCACAAATTACGATTTCGTCGACTGCTCAAAGCGGCGCAGCAGCTGATTCCCGCGCTCTACTGCGGAATCCAGCGCCTGCTGTGGCGTTTTCTTCCCGGTCCAGACGCTTTCCAGCTCTTCATCTACGATGGTGCGGATCTGCGGCATGTTGCCCAGACGCAGGCCTTTGGTAAACGGCAACGGCGGCTTGTTCAGCATCTGGCGCGTCGCGATGTCCGCGCCCGGGTTTTTGCTGTAGAAGCCCTGCTCGCGGGTCAGGTCGTACGCAGCTTTGGTGATCGGCAGGTAGCCGGTCTTCTGGTGCCATTCGGCGGCATTTTCCGGCTTCGCCAGGAAGTCGAGGAACTCGGCCACCCCTTTGTAGGTGCCCTTGTCTTTGCCCTGCATCACCCACAGGCTCGCCCCGCCGATGATGGCGTTCTGCGGCGCCCCCTTCACGTCGGCGTCGTACGGCATCATGCCCACGCCATAGTTAAATTTGGCGTAGTGACGGATATCCGCCAGCGAGCCGGACGAGGCGGTGGTAATGGCGCAGTCGCCGTTGTAGAACTTCTCGGTGGATTCGTCTTTCCGCCCGAAGTAGCTGAAATCGCCCTTCTTGTTCAGATCGGCAAGCAGCGCAATGTGCTTCACCTGCTCCGGCTTGTTGAACTCGAGTACCGCGTCAGTGCCGTCGAAGCCGTTATTTTTGGTCGCCACCGGCAGGCCGTGCCAGGCGCTAAAGTTTTCAATCTGGATCCAGCCCTGCCAGCCGCTGGCGTAGCCGCACTTCATGCCCGCCGCTTTCAGCTTCGCGGTGTATTCGGCCAGGTCCTGCCAGGTTTTTGGCGGCTGCTCCGGATCTAAACCGGCTTTTTTGAAGGCGTCTTTGTTGTAGTACAGCACCGGCGTGGAGCTGTTAAACGGCTGGGACAGCAGGTGACCGGTTTTGGAATCGGTATAGTAACCCGCTACGGTCGGTACGAACCGGGATTCATCGAAGTTGATACCCGCCTCTTTGAACACTTCATACACCGGCTTGATAGCTTTCGAGGCCATCATGGTGGCGGTGCCCACTTCATAAACCTGTAACAGTGCAGGCGCGTTGCCGGTACGGAAGGCGGCGATGCCCGCGCTCAGGCTCTGCTCGTAGTTACCTTTGTACACCGGCACAATTTTGTAATCCGGATGGGTGTCGTTGAAACGCTGCGCCAGGGAGTCAACCTCTTTACCCAACTCCCCTTCCATGGAATGCCAGAACGGAATGGTGGTCACAGCCATTGCGTTCGTCGCAAAAGCCAGACCCAGTGCCAGACCCAAAGCTGTGTGTCGTAACGATGTCATTGTCATCTCTCTTATTGTGCCGGATGCGCGATATCACGCGTTTTATGCTCGCGAGGTAACATGACATGCTCGAATGACAGAAAAATAACTATTTGTTTACAGATAAGTGACAGGAAAGGGTCAGGGGGATGATGGTTGTGTGAAGGGGTTAATGCAAAAAAAGCCGGGTGGCGGCTGCGCCTTACCCGGCCTACATGGTATCCGTAGGCCCGGTAAGCGTAGCGCCACCGGGCAATACAGACGGCTCAGCCGCCCAGATACGCGCTCCGCACCGCTTCGTTCGCCAGCAGCGCGTCGCCGGTGTCTTCCAGCACCACGCGGCCGTTCTCCAGCACGTAGCCACGGTCAGCGAGCTTCAGCGCCTGGTTGGCGTTCTGCTCGACGAGGAAGATGGTCATCCCCTCTTTGCGCAGCTGCTCGATGGTGTCGAATATCTGCTGGATAATGATTGGTGCCAGGCCGAGCGACGGCTCGTCCAGCAGCAGCAGGCGCGGCTGGCTCATCAGCGCGCGGCCAATCGCCAGCATCTGCTGTTCACCGCCGGACATGGTGCCCGCACGCTGAATGCGGCGCTCCCACAGACGCGGGAAGAGTTCGTACACCCACTTGATGCGGGTCTGGTATTCATCGCGGTGAGCGAAGAACCCGCCCATCGCCAGGTTCTCTTCCACCGTCATGCGGGAGAAGACGCGGCGCCCTTCCGGGACAATAGCCACCGCCTCACGCATGATTCTGGCGGTCTGCCAGTCGGTAATGTCTTTACCATCGAACACAATCCGCCCGCTGGTGGCGCGCGGGTCGCCGCACAGGGTGCCGAGCAGCGTGGTTTTGCCCGCGCCGTTGGCGCCAATCAGGGTGACGATTTCACCCTGATTGATGTGCAGGCTGACGTCGTGCAGCGCCTGGATCTTGCCGTAGTGCGCATTGACCTTGTCGAACGTTAACATCGCTTTTTCCATCTTATGCCTCACCAAGGTATGCGCGGATCACGTCCGGGTTGTTGCGGATCTCTTCCGGCGTGCCGTTTGCCAGCGGCGTGCCCTGGTTTACCACGTAGATACGGTCCGAAATGCCCATCACCAGCTTCATGTCGTGCTCAATCAGCAGGATAGTGGTGTCGTGATGATCGCGCAGCTCGGCAATCAGCTCGTCCAGCTCTTTAGTCTCTTTCGGGTTGAGGCCCGCCGCCGGTTCGTCGAGCATCAGGATCTCCGGCTGGGTCACCATGCAGCGCACAATCTCCAGTCGACGCTGGTCGCCATAGGCCAGGTTGCTCGCCTGACGGTTGGCGTGCTGGAGCAGGCCGATACGGTCGAGCCAGGTGGCAGCACGATCGAGCGCCTCCTCCTGCGCGCGGCGGAAGGCCGGGGTTTTCAGCAGGCCGGAGAACAGGCCGGTTTTCAGCTGCTGATGCTGTGCCACCAGCAGGTTCTCAATCACCGTCATCTCGCGGAACAGGCGCACGTGCTGGAAGGTACGTACCACGCCCATGCGGGCAATCTGCTGGCCCGGCAGCCCTTCCAGGTGCTGGTCGCGCAGCATGATGGTGCCGCCCGTCGGCTTGTAGAAACCGGTCAGGCAGTTAAAGACCGTGGTTTTCCCCGCGCCGTTCGGGCCAATCAGGGAGACGATCTCTTTTTTATGCAGGTCCAGGTTCACGTTGTTGACCGCCAGCAGGCCGCCAAAACGCATCATCAGACCGTTTACGGATAATAATGGCTGACTCATGCCTGCTCTCCTTTCGCTTCCACATTCTTAAGCTTCAGCTGTGGACGCGTCATCGGCAGCAGACCCTGCGGACGCCAGATCATCATCAGCACCATCAAACCACCCAGCATCAGCATGCTGTATTCGTTAAAGTCGCGCATTAGCTCGCGAGAGACCACCAGCAGGATGGCCGCGAGGATAACGGCGAACTGCGAGCCCATCCCGCCGAGTACCACAATCGCCAGCACAAAGGCCGATTCGGCAAAGGTGAACGACTCGGGGCTGACGAAGCCCTGACGCGCGGCGAACAGCGTGCCGGCGAAACCGGCAAACGCGGCGCTGATGGTGAACGCGGTCAGCTTGATGCGGGTCGGGTTCAGGCCCAGAGAGCGGCAGGCGATCTCATCTTCGCGCAGCGCTTCCCACGCTCGGCCCAGCGGCATACGCAGCAGGCGGTTGATCACGAACAGGGTGATGACCACCAGCAGCAGCGCCACCAGGTAGAGCCAGATCACGCGGTCAGAGGGATCATATTTGATGCCGAAGAAGTTGCTGAAGGTATCCCAGCCGCCTTCGCGGGCGGTACGGCTGAACTCCAGGCCAAAGAAGGTCGGTTTTGGGATCTGGCTGATGCCGTTCGGTCCGCCGGTCACTTCGGTGTTGTTGAGCAGCAGGATACGGACGATTTCGCCGAAGCCTAAGGTCACAATCGCCAGATAGTCGCCGCGCAGACGCAGCACCGGGAAGCCGAGCAGGAAGCCCGCGGCGGCAGAGACCAGCCCCGCCAGCGGCAGGCAGGTCCAGAAGCCCAGGCCGTAATAGTGGTTCAGCAGCGCGAAGGTGTACGCGCCGATAGCGTAGAAACCGCCGTAGCCCAGCACCAGCAGGCCGGACAGTCCCACCACCACGTTCAGACCGAGGCCGAGGATCACGTAAATCATGGTCAGGGTGGCGATGTCCACCGTGCCGCGCGACACCATAAACGGCCACGCCACGGCAGCCACCAGCAGCGCCACGAGGAACAGCTTCTGCTTAACGGTAGAACCGTCGATAGCCGGCAGGACGAATTTCGGTCCGGAGACATTTTTCAGCGTTTTCTGGAACAGCGGGCGCAGCAGTTGGAACAGGAACACCACGGCGGTGCCGATAAAGACCCACTGCCAGCGAATATCAGCTGCAGTATCGACAACGAGTTTGGTGCCATTCAGCTCAAGCTGGACGCCCATGAAGACGCTGGCCAGCACGAAGAACATGGCGGCAGAGAGCAGCGCCATTGCAAAATGCATCGGTTTCATACTTTCTCTACCTCCGGACGGCCCAGAATACCGGTAGGCATCACCAGCAGAACCAGAATCAGCAGGGCAAACGACACCACGTCTTTATATTCGGTGCTCAGGTACGCCGAGGAGAGCGCTTCCGCCACGCCCAGGATCAGGCCGCCGATCATCGCGCCCGGAATGCTGCCGATGCCGCCCAGCACCGCCGCGGTGAAGGCTTTCATCCCGGCCATAAAGCCGATGTACGGGTTAATTACGCCGTAGAACTGGCCGAGCAGCACGCCAGCTACCGCCGCCATCGCCGCGCCAATCACGAAGGTCAGGGCGATTACGCGGTCGGTGTTGATGCCGAGCAGGCTCGCCATCTTCAGGTCTTCCGCGCACGCGCGGCAGGCGCGTCCCATGCGGGAGTAGCGGATGAACAGGGTCAGGGCGAGCATGGCGACAAAGGTCACGACCCAGATCACCAGCTGCATCGTGGTAATAGAGGCAGAGAAGTTTTCGCTGGCCCCCACAATCCACTGGCCGTTAAACAGGCTTGGCAACGCCACGTCGCGCGAACCTTCGGTCAGGCTGACGTAGTTTTGCAGGAAGATCGACATCCCGATCGCGGAAATCAGCGCAATAAGACGCTTGGAGCTGCGCACCGGCCGGTAGGCCACGCGTTCGATGCTCCAGCCGTAGGCGCTGGCGATCACGATCGCGCCAACAAACCCGGCGGCGACCAGCAGCCAGCTGCTGTCGATGCCCATCATCATCAGCGCGGCGATAATCATAAAGGAGACGTAGCTACCGATCATGTACACCTCGCCGTGGGCGAAGTTGATCATGCCGATAATGCCGTAAACCATCGTATAGCCGATGGCGATCAGCGCGTAGGTGCTTCCCAGCGTGACGCCGTTAAACATCTGCTGCAAAAAGTAGAGAAACTGCTCGGACATATGCAAACCTTTTTATACCCGCCCGGTGAGCCGGGCGGTGGGATAATTATTTGGCGACCGAGGACGAACCGTCGGCGTGCCACTTAAAGACACCAAACTCAAATCCCTTCAGATCGCCTTTCTCATCCCAGTTCAGCGGCCCAATCACGGTGTTCGCCCCGTGTGCTTTTAAATCTTTCACCAGATCCAGCGGCTCTTTGCTGCCGGTACGCTCCAATGCGGTTGCCAGAGACTGCACGGCAGCGTAGGTGATCCAGACGTATGGACCACTCGGATCTTTCTTCTGCGCCTTGAGCGCATCCACGATAGCCTTGTTGGCCGGATCCTGGTCATAGCGTTTTGGCATCGTCACCAGCATGCCTTCGGCAGAATCCCCTGCGATGTTTGACAGGGAGGCGTTGCCCACGCCCTCTGGCCCCATAAACTGGGTTTTCAGACCGGTGGCGCGCGCCTGGCGCAGCATCTGGCCCATTTCCGGGTAGTAGCCGCCGTAGTAGACGAAGTCGATGTTCTCTTTTTGCAAACGGGCGATCAGCGCGGAGAAGTCTTTTTCGCCTGCGGTAATGCCGTCGAAGAAGACGATGTTCGCGCCGCCTTTTTTCAGGCCGTCCTGCACGGAGCGCGCCAGGCCTTCGCCGTACTGCTGCTTGTCATGAATGATGGCGATACGCTGTGGCTTAACGGTCTCGAGGATGTATTTGGCCGCGGTTGGCCCCTGGGAGGAGTCCAGCCCGGCGGTACGCATGATGTGCTGGTAACCGCGCTGGGTCAGCTCTGGGTTGGTGGCGCCCGGAGTGATCATCAAAATACCTTCGTCTTCGTAAATATCGGACGCGGGCTGGGTGGAGGATGAGCACAGGTGGCCGATGACGTACTGAATCCCGTCGTTGACGATTTTGTTGGCGACCGCAACGGCCTGTTTCGGATCGCAGGCGTCGTCATACTCCACGCCTACCAGCTTGTCGCCCTTGATGCCGCCTTTGGCGTTGATGTCTTTGATGGCCTGACGCGCGCCGTTAAACTCCATGTCACCCCACTGGGCAACAGGGCCGGACATCGCACCGACTACCGCAACTTTAATCTCTTCCGCCATGGCCGCATGCGAGATCGCCAGTGCAACCATTCCCGCGATAAATGTCTTCGCGTTCCTTTTCATCTCAGAATCCCCATTCGTGATGTCGTGTTTATATTTTGTTTTATTATGGTTAAAAAGCATTCTGTACTTTTAATGAACAACGCTATTTTTACCAGTGCCTTTAATGGTTTAGCGCAGTTTTTTGTCAAAAACCAGACTAAAATCTCTATTTTTCAGGCGATTAAGGAAAGATAATATTCTGAAATCAGGCAGAGATAAACAAATAAAAGTGCAGTTTGCAGCATAAAATAACGGTACAAAGCGCCGAATAAATCGCTGCCATTCAGGTTAAAATTCTGCTTATTTTTCGATCCATGTGTTTTCACACTGCCCATTGCATTGCTAAAAAACTAATCACCTGGTTAATGAGAATAAAAAGAGGAAGCCGCTGAGTGAATAAATTGAGTACACTGCCTCTACTCAATTTGATTTGGACAAGCTGCTAATGAAACTGACTATCGTGCGTCTGGTGACCTTTAGCGACCAGGATCATATCGACCTGGGCAAGATCTGGCCGGAATATTCCCCTTCGTCGCTGCATGTCGACGAGAACCATCGCATTTATGCCGCGCGCTTCAACGAGCGCCTGCTGGCCGCGGTTCGCGTGACCCTGAGCGGCACGGAGGGAGCTCTGGACTCGCTGCGCGTGCGTGACGTAACCCGTCGTCGCGGTGTGGGACAGTATTTAATTGAAGAAGTGATCCGCGAAAACCCGAACGTAAACTCATGGTGGATGGCCGACGTGGGCGTGGAAGACCGCGGCGTGATGGCAGCGTTTATGCAGGCGTTAGGGTTTACGGCGCAGGAGAGCGGGTGGGAGAAGCGTTTGGGATGAATTGTGCGGTGCGGCATGATGCCCTCACCCCGGCCCTCTCCCACGGGGAGAGGGAGAAAACATTAAAAAAGGCAACTTAAGTTGCCTTTTTGCTTTTATTTGGCGTCTGTCGCCGTTCCGTTAGCATGCCAGTCAAACACGCCGAACTCAAAGCCTTTCAGATCGCCCTTCGCGTCCCAGGAGAGCGGCCCCATCACGGTTTCCACCGTGTTGGCTTTCAGCCAGGTGGCAATCTCAGCCGGATCGGCTGAATGATTCAGACCTGCCTGCAGAGACTGCAGCGCTGCATAGGTGGTCCAGACGAACGCGCCGCTTGGATCCTGCTTCTTCGCCTTGATGGCATCTACGATAGGTTTGTTCGCTGGCACCTGGTCGTAGTTCTTAGGCTTGGTCACCAGCAGACCTTCGGCAGATTCACCCGCGATGTTAGACAGGGAAACGTTCGCCACGCCTTCCGGGCCCATGAACTGGGTTTTCAGACCCGCCGCGCGCGCCTGGCGCAGGATCTGGCCCATTTCCGGGTGGTAGCCGCCGTAGTAAACGAAGTCGATATTCTCTTTCTTCAGACGCGCCACCAGGGTGGAGAAGTCTTTCTCGCCAGCGGTGATCCCATCAAAGAAGACCACGTTGGCATTGCCTTTTTTCAGACCGTCCTGCACCGCACGGGCCAGACCTTCACCATACTGCTGTTTGTCATGAACAATCGCGATACGCTGCGGCTTCACTTTTTCCAGAATGTACTTAGCCGCCGTTGGGCCCTGATCGGAGTCCAGACCGGTGGTACGCAGGGTCAGCTTGTAGCCGCGCGCGGTCAGCTCCGGTGCGGTCGCAGCCGGGGTGATCATCAGAATACCTTCGTCTTCGTAGATGTCAGACGCGGGCTGAGTAGAAGAGGAGCACAGGTGACCGATAACGTATTTGATCCCGTCGTTGACCACTTTGTTCGCCACCGCGACCGCTTGCTTCGGGTCACAGGCATCGTCGTATTTTACGATCTGCAGTTTTTCGCCCTTGATGCCGCCCTTAGCATTAATGTCTGCAACTGCCTGTTCTGCGCCCGTAAATTCCTGGTCGCCGTACTGTGCTACCGGACCGGACATTGCGCCCACCACGGCCACTTTAATATCTGCCTGCGCCATGGTGCTGAATGCCAACGCGATACATCCTGCCAGTAACGCTTTACCCTTCATGTTCATCCTGAGATTCCCCATTATTATGGTTATTACGATTGTTGTGATGTTGTTGTGCAGCGCTTTATTTCAGTTATTGGTGTGCTGTTCGCGCTTTTTCAGCATACTCTGCTAAAACATACCCCATTTTTATGATTTTGGAATAGCTAATTTGAAATGAATATATGATAAGCCCGACAGGATTTACCGCCGGGCTGGTGGCTTTAACGTGTCAGCGACGCGGAGATAATGTCCAGCGCTTTACGGAACTGCGCTTCGGGGATGGTAAGCGGATAAAGGAAGCGGATCACGTTGCCGTAAACGCCGCAGCTCAGGAGCAGCAGCCCTTCGTTCAACGCGCGCTCCTGCACCTGACGGGTAAATTCCGGCGACGGTTGCCCGGATTGCGGATCGTTAAACTCTACCGCGACCATCGAGCCCTGGGCACGGATGTCGGCGATGAACGGGCAGTTTTCCTTCGCTTTGTTGAGCACTTCTACCAGATGATGGCCGAGATGCGCCGAGCGCGTGCAGAGATCTTCCTCATCAATCACGTCCAGCACCGCGTGGGCCGCGGCAATCGCCAGCGGGTTACCTGCGTAGGTACCGCCCAGTCCGCCAGGTGCAGGCGCGTCCATCACCTCGGCGCGGCCCGATACTGCTGAGAGCGGCATCCCGCCCGCGAGGCTTTTTGCCATGGTGATCAGGTCCGGCTTCACGCAGTGGTGTTCCATCGCGAACAGCTTGCCGGTGCGGGCGAAGCCGCTTTGCACCTCGTCGGCAATCAGCAAAATTCCGTGGGTATCGCACAGGGCGCGCAGCGCCTGCATAAAATCAGCGGGCGCAATGTTGAACCCGCCCTCTCCCTGAACCGGTTCGAGAATAATGGCCGCCACCTGGTCTGGGGCGATATCCGCCTTAAAGATGCGCTCCAGGCTTTTTAATGCTTCCGCCGTGCTGATGCCGTGCAGATCGTCAGGGAATTGAGCGTGGTATACCGAACCGGGGAACGGGCCGAAACCCAGCTTGTACGGCGCGACCTTACCGGTCAGCGCCATGGTCATAAAGGTGCGCCCGTGGAACGCGCCGCCGAAGGTGATAAGGCCGGGGCGTCTGGTATACGCGCGGGCAATTTTGACCGCGTTTTCGACCGCTTCAGCACCCGTCGAGAAGAAGGCGGTTTTGGCCGGGCCATTAATCGGCACGCGCTGGTTGATGCGCTCGGCAAGCGCCACATAGCCCTCATACGGCACAATCTGGTAGGCCGTGTGGGTAAAAGCGTGGAGTTGTTTTTCGATAGCGGAGATAACTTTGGGATGGCGATGGCCGGTATTCAGCACCGCGATCCCGGCGGCGAAGTCGATGTACTCATTGCCTTCCACGTCCCACACCGTGGCGTTTTCGGCTTTATCAGCATAGAAGCTACACATCACCCCGATGCCGCGCGGCGTTGCCTGTAAACGCCGGTCGTTCAGTTCGTTATTTTTCACCCTGACCCCCTGAGAAAATCGCCTGCTTAGCGCATCAGTAAGTGTTTGCCAGGGGTGAGAAATTCGCCAGAGCGGGCGCTAAAAAAACAGAACCCCCGAATTTGCATTCGAGGGTTTTTATCCTTCATATTTCAAGCCGCAGGTGCGTTGGCTGCTCTCGTTCACCCGAATCACTTACTGATGTAAGCTCATCGGGATTCACTCGTTTGCCGCCTTCCCGCAGCCTGAACTATTTCGGCTAAAGGTGTACTTCGCGGTAATTACGCTTCGATAGCGGCGCGAAGTTTTTTCATGGCGTTCTTTTCAAGCTGACGGACACGTTCCGCAGAAACGCCGTAGCGGTCGGCCAGCTCCTGCAGCGTGGACTTGTTGTCTTCGTCCAGCCAGCGGGCGCGGATAATGTCCTGGCTACGCTCGTCGAGGCCTTCCATCGCATGGGTCAGCTTGTTCGCGGCCTGATCTTCCCAGTTGTCCTCTTCAATGCCGTCGGCAAAGTTAGAGGTTTTATCCTGCAGATACAGAACCGGTGCCATCGGCTGGCTGTCAGATGCGTCGTCGTCGGAGGACATATCAAAGGTCATGTCCTGCGCGGCCATACGGGATTCCATCTCACGGACGTCTTTGCTGGATACACCCAGCTCGCGCGCCACCATTTCCACTTCATCCTGATTGAACCAGCCCAAACGCTGCTTGGTTTTACGCAGGTTGAAGAACAGCTTACGTTGCGCTTTTGTCGTGGCGACTTTCACGATACGCCAGTTGCGCAGCACGTATTCATGAATTTCTGCTTTGATCCAGTGTACGGCGAAGGAGACCAGTCGCACGCCCACTTCCGGGTTAAAGCGACGTACAGCCTTCATCAGGCCGATGTTACCTTCCTGAATCAAGTCCGCCTGCGGCAGGCCATAGCCCGCATAGTTACGAGCAATGTGAACAACAAAGCGCAGGTGAGACAGGATCAGCTTTTTCGCTGCTTCCAGATCGCCCTGGTAATGCAGCTTTTCAGCAAGCTCCTTTTCTTCCTCGGCCGTTAACATCGGCCAGGTGTTCGCAGCCCGGATGTAAGATTCCAGGTTACCAACAGGGGCTAAAGCTAAAGTTTGCATTTCTTTGGTCATTCATTCCTCTCAATGTTTCTTCTGGTCCAGGCTGTCCCCGTCAGGCAACAACCATGCCAAAGCGTTTGAGCAACGAGATTAGCATTCACTCTTTTATCAGACAGTGATTTTATCCACAAGTTCCAGGTGCAACAGTGAATAAATTACGCACAAAATGTGACATGGAGATGATAACAGGGGAAGAGACAACAGGGACGCTTTCCCTGCAGAGCGAACATCTCGGTGCAGGGAAAGATTATATCACGCTTTTATTAGTCGGGAGTAAAGTGGCGTAAATGTTGAACCGTTGCCAGCCATGCGGCAATCCAGCCGATCATGGAGCACACCAGCAGCAACAGAAGGCATTCATCGAAGCCTAAGCCACTGATATCAAACTTAGTTCCGAAAACCTGCGCCACTTCTGTGACGGCAGACGAAAGCCGCATCACCAAAATTTCTGACAATATCAGTGAAAGAAATGCGCCGGAGAAACCGAGCAGTGCGCCACCGTAGAGGAACGGACGCAGGATGAAACCATCCGTTGCGCCAATCAGTTTTTGCACGTTGATGGTATCGCGACGCGCAAAGATGCTCAGACGCACGCTGTTACCGATGACGAGGAACACCGCCGCCACCATCAGCACGCCGATCATCGCCGACACGCGCCCCACCAGCCCGGTCAGCGCCGCAAGACGGGCAAACCAGCTGTCGTCCATGCGCACTTCATCAATCCCGTTGATGCGTGTGATCCGGTCGCGCAGGGTATTCAGCGAATCGGTACCCTGGAAATCCAGCTTCGGGATCACCACCGCCACGGCGGGCAGCGGGTTCTCTTCCAGCATGTCCAGCGCGCCGCCAAAGCCTGACCAGTTACGGAACTCGCCCAACGCTTCTTCACGGGAGAGATAATTCACCTTCTCCACGCCCTGCTCGGCCTGGATTTGCCCGACCACCTGCGCCGCCGCGTTATCGTCGAGCGCTTTATCCAGATAAACGGTGATCTGCGGTGACGGGTAATACTGCGACGCCGCCTGGTTGACGTTCTTATAGACCATGTAGCAGACGCTTGGCAGCGTCAGGGAGATGGCGATCACCATCACCGTCAGGAACGTCGCCAGCGGTTTGCTTTTCAGGTCCTGCAGCGCGCCGTGGAAGGCGTAGCGCACCTGTTCGTTAAACACGTTGGTCTTGCGGGAGGCCGGTTTCGGCGCCGCTTTCTGGCGCTTAGGCGCATTACGATTGCCGTCACCGCCGCCCTGCGGCTTACGGAAACGGTCGAACCGGTTCCCGAACTGCCGAATCTGGTTCATTGCATCACGCTTGTTCACCGTGGCCTCCGTGCAAATGCCCGTCGCTCAGGGTCAGCATGCGGTACGAACGACGGGAAATCAGCCCCATGTCGTGCGTCGCCATCAGTACCGTTACCCCTACGCGGTTGAATTCCTCAAACAGACGCAAAATCCCTTCGGACAGGGCATCGTCCAGGTTACCGGTCGGTTCATCCGCCAGCAGTACGGCAGGCTTGTTCACCACCGCGCGGGCGATGCCCACGCGCTGCTGTTCACCGCCAGAAAGCTGGATCGGGAAGTTCTTCGCTTTGTCCAGCAGCCCGACCTTGTCCAGCGCCGCAGAGACGCGACGGCGGATATCGTCATAGCTGGCGCCGGCAATAATCAGCGGGATCGCCACGTTATCGAAAACGGTGCGATCCATCAGCAGGTGGTGATCCTGGAAAATCATGCCGATCTGACGACGCAGAAACGGCACTTCACGGTTTTTCAGACGGCTAATTTCGTGGCCGCTGAACCAGATTTTCCCGGCGCTTGGCCGTTCGATCCCACAGATAAGCTTGAGCAGGGTACTTTTCCCCGCGCCGGAATGGCCGGTCAGGAATGCCATCTCGCCTGGCTGCAGGTGGAACGTCACCCCCTGCAGCGCTTGTCTCCCACCGAGATAGGCCTTGCTGACGTGTTCAAAGCGAATCATTGTTAGTCCTCTCGGGCAAATAATGCCTCAATAAAGTCGTCCGCCTTAAACGGACGCAAATCCTCAATACGCTCGCCCACACCGATGTAGCGGATAGGAATGCCGAACTGGTCGGCCACGGAGAAGATCACCCCGCCTTTCGCGGTGCCGTCCAGTTTGGTCAGCGTGATCCCCGTCAGCCCTACCGCTTCATGGAACAGCTTCGCCTGGCTAATGGCGTTCTGCCCGGTGCTGGCGTCGATAGTCAGCATAATTTCATGCGGTGCATCTTCGTCCAGCTTCTTCATGACGCGAACGATTTTCTTCAGCTCTTCCATCAGGTGCGATTTGTTTTGCAAACGCCCTGCGGTGTCGGCAATCAGCACGTCCACGTTGCGCGACTTCGCCGCCTGGATGGCGTCGAAAATCACGGATGCGGAATCCGCGCCGGTGTGCTGGGCAATCACCGGAATGTTGTTGCGCTGGCCCCACACCTGGAGCTGCTCAACCGCTGCCGCACGGAAGGTATCGCCAGCCGCCAGCATCACCGATTTGCCCTGCTGCTCAAACTGGCGCGCCAGCTTGCCGATGGTGGTGGTTTTACCCACGCCGTTAACGCCAACCATCAGAATAACAAATGGCGTTTTGCCTTCAATATTAAGCGGTTCGTCAACTTTTGCGAGAATTTCACCCATCTCGTCTTTCAGCAGGCCGTACAGCGCCTCGGCGTCGCGCAGCTGTTTGCGGCTCGCCCCTTCGGTCAGGTTGGCGATGATCTTACGGGTAGTTTCCACGCCCACGTCCGCAATCAGCAGTTGCTCTTCCAGCTCTTCAAACAGATCGTCGTCGATCTTCTTGCCGCGGAAAAGACTGATAAATCCGGAACCTAAGTTTTCTTTGGTTTTGAGCAGGCTGCGCTTCAGGCGCGCGAAGAAACCTTCTTTGGTCGGTTTTTCCTGCTCCTGAACGATCTCTTCTTCGGCCTGCTCTTCCACCGGCACGACGATTACCGCTTCTTCAGCCGCTTCCGCCGCCAGCGCCTGAGCTTCCAGCTCTTCGTCGGTCAGCTCTGGCTCAAGTGCCGCCTCTTCTTCCACCGCCTCAACGATTTCAACGGTTTCCGCTTCAGCCTGCCACTCTTCGGCAGAAACCTCTTCAGCTTTAACCTCTTCGGGCAGCGGCAGCGCTTCGTGTTCGATAGCGGCCTGCGGCGCTTCGGTAAGGGTTTCTACGATAACCGGCTCTGGCTTCTCGCTCTCCTGAACCTGCTCAGTGACCTCAACCACCTCTTCAGCAAAGGATTCAATCTCTTCTTTGCTGTGCGCTGGTTCTTCCGCTTCGACAATCGCAGCGGTTTCGACAGGCGTTTCAGGCTGTGACTGCTCTTCTACAACCTGTTGCTCTTCGGTTTTCTGTTCTGTTTCTTGCTCTTTTTCACCGAAACCCAACCAGGAAAAGAAGCCACGTTTTTTTTGTTTTGCCATCTGCGACTACACTCCTCGCGGCGCTATATACAGGGAAGCTAAAAAAATGATGAAATAGTCTAACACTTTACTTAATTGACATCACCGCCCGCAATCGCAGGGCTATGGTTAACAGAGCTTTCCAGAGATGAAGAAACCCACCCGCGCCCCGGCCGGTCAAATTCGCATTATCGGCGGTCAGTGGCGAGGCCGGAAATTACCGGTGCCGGACAGCCCCGGTTTACGCCCTACCACGGACCGCGTACGCGAGACGCTGTTTAACTGGCTTGCCCCGTCAATGGTAGACGCCAACTGCCTGGACTGCTTCGCCGGAAGCGGTGCCTTGGGGCTGGAAGCGCTGTCTCGCTATGCCGCCAGCGCCACGCTGCTGGAAATGGAGCGCGGCGTTGCGCAGACGCTGCAGCAAAATCTGGCGACGCTGAAGGCGTCGAACGCGAAAGTGGTCAACACCAATACGCTGAGCTTCCTCGCGCAGCAGGGTACGCCGCATAACGTGGTCTTTGTCGACCCGCCGTTCCGCAAGGGGTTGCTGGAAGAGACGTTATCCCTGCTGGAGCACAATGGCTGGCTGGCGGATGACGCGCTGATTTATGTAGAAAGCGAAGTGGAAAACGGCCTGCCACCCGTTCCCGTTCACTGGGATCTGCACCGCGAAAAGGTCGCAGGCCAGGTGGCTTATCGTTTGTATCACCGTCAGGCACAAGGAGGATCCGATGCCGGTACTGATTAACCTGGGACGCTTGCTGATGCTGGGCGTCTGGGCATTTTTGATTTTGAATCTGGTGCACCCGTTCCCGCGCCCGTTGAACATCTTTGTTAACGTGGCGCTGATTTTCACCTCGTTCATGCACGCCCTGCAGATGGTGATGCTGAAAAACGGCCTGCCGAAAGATGGCCCGCCGATGACCGGCTGGCAGCAGCTGCGGGTGTTTATTTTCGGCGTGTTTGAACTGCTGGTGTGGATGAAGAAGTTTAAGGCGCAGGTGAAGAAGTAAGGTGCGGTGTGATGCCCTCACCCTAACCCTCTCCCATGTACGGTCCGGGGACATAGTGAACACTTGTTCGGGGACATGGTAGACACTTACAACTGAGGCATAAGAACCCGTTTATGGAGTCGCTTATGCCCTGGGATGCGAGAGATACCATGTCATTACGTACCGAGTTTGTGCTGTTCGCCTCGCAGGACGGGGCGAACATCCGTTTCCTCTGCCGTCAGTTCGGCATTTCTCCTGCCACCGGCTACAAGTGGCTTCAGCGCTGGGCTGAGGAAGGTGCCTCCGGTCTTCGGGACCGCTCCCGCGCACCTCATCATTCCCCGAACCGCTCATCTGACGACATCACCGCCCTGCTGCGCATGGCCCATGAGCGCCATGAACGCTGGGGCGCACGCAAGATTAAGCGCTGGCTCGAAGACCAGGGGCACCGTATGCCCGCCTTCAGCACCGTCCATAATCTGATGGCCCGTCACGGTCTGCTGCCGGGCGCATCACCGGGCGTTCCGGCTACGGGACGGTTCGAACACGACGCGCCGAATCGCCTCTGGCAGATGGATTTTAAGGGCCACTTTCCCTTTGGCGGTGGCCGCTGCCATCCGCTCACCCTGCTGGATGACCACTCCCGTTTTTCCCTGTGCCTGGCGCACTGTACCGATGAACGGCGCGAGACCGTGCAGCAGCAGCTGGTCAGCGTGTTTGAACGCTACGGCCTGCCGGACAGGATGACGATGGACAACGGCTCACCGTGGGGCGACACCACCGGCACCTGGACGGCGCTGGAGCTGTGGCTGATGCGCCACGGTATCCGGGTGGGGCACTCCCGGCCTTATCATCCGCAGACGCAGGGCAAGCTGGAGCGTTTTCACCGCAGCCTGAAGGCGGAAATGCTGCAGGGAAAATGGTTCGCGGACAGCGGAGAGCTGCAGCGCGCCTTCGACCACTGGCGCACGGTGTACAACCTTGAACGCCCGCACGAGGCGCTGGATATGGCGGTACCGGCCTCGCGTTATCAGCCGTCTGCCCGGCAGTACAGCGGCAGCGTAACGCCACCTGAATACGATGAAGGGGTGAAGGTCAGGAAAGTGGATGTCAGCGGAAAGCTGAGCATACAGGGTGTCAGTCTGAGCGCAGGCAAGGCGTTCAGGGGAGAACGGGTCGGGCTGAGGGAGACGCAGGATGACGGCTGCTATGAAGTGTGGTGGTACAGCACGAAAGTGGGGGTGATCGACCTGAAGAAAAAGTCGATCACCATGGGTAAAGGATGTTAAAAAGTGTTCACCATGTCCCCGAACACCTGTCTACCATGTCCCCGGACTGTACACCCACGGGAGAGGGGACCGATCGCGCATTATTCAGCCCTAAAACCTACAAAACGCGACCCTTTATAGCTCAGCGTGCCTTTCTCTCCCACCGTCAGCTGATGGTACTGCTGCGCCTCCAGGCGGAAGGTCATCTCCAGACCGCCGGTTTCCGGCTTAAAGCTGGCTTCATAGCGCATGCCGGTGCCCGCAGGCGTCACCTGCTGCTGGCGAGAGCGGCGGTCGTTAAGCGGTTTCTCGCGTTTGTTCGCCACCACTACGCGCTTTTGCATCAGCGGCGCGGCGTCGTTGTCCGCCTTTTCGCGGCGCTGCTGCACGAAGCGAAACGAGGCGGCAATGACGATAATCGCCACCACAATAATGAAAAACAGCGGCATCTTGCTCATTGAAACATCCCATCAGATTATGCGGAATTCAGGATACCTCGCCTGCCCCGGCATTGCCAAACGCCCGCTCGCGTCACTACACTGGATCAGAAACTGATTATTCAGCCTCAACAGTTACAGGGAGTTAATATGCTTTGGTCATTTATCGCTGTCTGTTTTTCCGCATGGCTTTATGTCGATGCGTCCTATCGCGGTCCAGCCTGGCAGCGCTGGTTGTTTAAACCCGTCACGCTGCTGTTGCTTCTGCTGCTCGCCTGGCAGGCTCCGATGTTTAACGCCATCAGCTATCTGGTCCTCGCCGGGCTGTGTGCCTCCCTGATTGGTGATGCCTTAACCCTGCTGCCGCGTCAGCGCCTGCTGTATGCCGTGGGGGCATTTTTCCTCTCCCATCTGCTGTATACCATCTACTTTGCCAGCCAGATGACGCTCTCCTTCTTCTGGCCGCTGCCGCTGGTGCTGCTGGTGATTGGCGCGCTGCTGATTGCGGTGATCTGGTCGCGTCTGGAAGAGATGCGTCTGCCGGTATGCACGTTTATCGCCATGACGCTGGTGATGGTGTGGCTGGCCGGTGAACTGTGGTTCTTCCGTCCGACATCTCAGGCGATGTCCGCGTTCTTCGGCGCGGCGCTGCTGTTAATCGGCAATATCGTCTGGCTGGGCAGCCACTATCGCCGCCGCTTCCGCGCGGATAACGCGATTTCGTCCGCCTGCTACTTTGCCGGGCACTTCCTGATCGTGCGTTCATTGTATATCTAAATAACGCTTGACTCTGGAGTCGACTCCAGAGTGTATGCTGCGGTTAATGAGAAAATTATCATTACCGGAGACTGCCATGTCGACTCCAGAAACACCTAAAAAAGTTCCACAGTTCTCGGCACTTAAGCTCAGCCCGGTTCCGGCAAAAGACGACTGCTGCTGCGAAGGGACGTGCGAAACACCAATCCAAACGCTTCCTGAAAGCGGCAACCGCTACAGCTGGGTCGTCAACGGTATGGACTGCGCGGCCTGCGCCCGCAAAGTAGAAAACGCGGTGAGGCAGGTACCGGGCGTGAACCACGTTCAGGTCCTGTTCGCCACCGAAAAGCTGCTGGTCAGCGCCGAAAAAGACGTCAGCAAGCAGGTTGAAGCCGCCGTCAGCAAGGCGGGCTACGCTCTGCGCAGCGAAGCAGTCTCCGCTGAAAAAACGTCTCCGCTAAAAGAAAACCTGCCGCTCATTACCCTCATCATCATGATGGCCCTGAGCTGGGGGCTGGAACAGGTTAACCACCCGTTCGGTAATCTGGCGTTTATTGCCACTACCCTGGTCGGGCTGTTCCCGATTGCCCGTCAGGCACTGCGCCTGATGAGAAGCGGCAGCTGGTTTGCCATTGAAACGTTGATGAGCGTGGCGGCCATTGGCGCGCTGTTCATTGGCGCGACGGCGGAAGCGGCGATGGTGCTGCTGCTGTTCCTGATCGGCGAACGCCTTGAAGGCTGGGCAGCGAGCCGGGCGCGCAAAGGGGTGAGCGCGCTGATGGCGCTGAAGCCAGAAACCGCCACGCGGGTTAATGAAGGCAAACGTGAAACGGTCGCCATCAACACGCTGCGCCCGGGCGACGTGATTGAAGTCGCCGCGGGTGGGCGTCTGCCTGCCGATGGGGCTCTCGTTACCGCCACCGCGAGCTTTGACGAAAGCGCCCTGACCGGGGAATCCATTCCGGTGGAGCGTGCGGCAGGAGAAAAAGTCCCAGCCGGTACCACCAGCGTCGACCGCCTGGTGCAGCTCAAAGTCCTGTCCGAGCCGGGCGACAGCGCCATCGACCGTATCCTGAAGCTGATTGAAGAAGCCGAGGAGCGCCGCGCGCCGGTCGAACGCTTTATTGACCGCTTCAGCCGGATTTACACACCCGCCATCATGCTGGTGGCGCTGCTAGTCACCGTCGTTCCACCGCTGTTCTTCGGCGCGCCGTGGGAGGGCTGGATTTATAAAGGGCTGACCCTGCTGCTGATCGGCTGCCCGTGCGCGCTGGTGATCTCTACGCCCGCGGCGATTACCTCGGGGCTGGCGGCGGCGGCACGTCGCGGGGCGCTGATTAAGGGCGGCGCGGCGCTGGAACAGCTGAGCCAGGTTCAGCACATCGCCTTCGATAAAACCGGCACGCTGACGGTTGGCAGGCCGCAGGTCACCGGCATCTATCCGCAGGGCATCAGTGAAGACGAACTGCTGATAATAGCCGCCGCCGTTGAGCAGGGCTCCACTCACCCACTGGCGCAGGCGATAGTGCGTGAAGCGCAGAGACGCGGGCTGGCTATCCCTTCGGCAACCGCCCAACGGGCGCTGGTCGGGTCAGGGATTGAGGCCGTCGTCGACGGCAAAAAAGTGCTAATTGTTGCGGCGGGCGCGTTCTCTCATCCACAGGTTGAGGCGTTAGAGCAGGCCGGGCAGACGGTCGTTGCCGTGATGCAGGACGGCGTGTCGAAGGGCATGCTGGCACTACGCGACACTCTGCGCGATGACGCCAAAGACGCCGTGGCGGCGCTGCATCAGTTGGGCGTACAGGGCGTGATCCTCACCGGCGATAACCCGCGCGCGGCGGCCGCGATTGCAGGCGAGCTTGGGCTGGCGTTTAAGGCCGGATTACTGCCTGCGGACAAGGTCAGCGCGGTAACCGAACTGAACAGGCGCGCGCCGCTGGCGATGGTCGGTGACGGAATTAACGATGCCCCGGCGATGAAGGCCGCCACCCTTGGTATTGCGATGGGCAGCGGCACCGACGTAGCGCTGGAGACGGCGGATGCGGCGCTGACGCATAACCGTCTGACCGGGCTGGCGCAGATGATAGATCTTGCGCGGGCGACGCGCGCCAATATTCGCCAGAACATCGGCATTGCGCTGGGGCTGAAGGGGATATTTCTCGTCACCACGCTGCTCGGCATGACCGGACTGTGGCTGGCGGTGCTGGCGGACACCGGGGCGACAGTGCTGGTCACGGCGAACGCGTTGAGATTATTACGGCGGAAATAAAAACGCCCGGTAGCGGCTGCGCCTTACCGGGCCGATAACAACTCTGAACCGTAGGCCGGGTAAGGCGCAGCCGCCACCCGGCAAAAAACGGCGTTACTGCATCCCTAACATCCTCGGCAGCCACAATGATATCGCCGGGATATACGTCACCATTCCCAGCACTACCAGCAGGATGCCGTAAAATGGCAGCATCGCCCGCACCACGGTTTCAATCTTCTGCTTACTCACCGCGCTCGCCACAAACAGCACCGATCCGACCGGCGGGGTGATCAGCCCGATCCCCAGGTTAACCATCATGATCATCCCGAAGTGCACCGGGTCGATCCCCAGCGCGTTGGTCACCGGCAGCAGCACCGGCGTCAGGATCAGGATGATCGGCGCCATGTCCATCAGCGTGCCGATCAGCAGCAGCATGATGTTGAGATACATCAGGATCACGTACTTATTATCAGAGAGCGACGTGAAGAACTCGGTGATGCGCATCGGCAGCTGCATGTAAGTCATCACCGCGCCAAACGCCGCGGCAAAGCCGATTAAAATCATCACGATGGTGACGGTTTTCACCGTGCGGCACATCAGCTTCGGCAGTTCGCTCCATTTGTAGTCGCGGTAGATAAACATGGTGACGAAAAACGCCCACAGGCAGGCCACGGCGGCAGATTCAGTGGCGGTAAAAATCCCGGACAAGATCCCGCCGAGGATAATCACCACCGTCATCAGCCCCCACAGGGCATCGAGCATGATTTTCAGCGCCTGTCTGAACGGGATTTTATCCCCCTTCGGGTAGCCGCGTTTGCGGGCGAAGCACAGGCAGAGCACCATCAGGCTCGCGCCCAGCAGCAGGCCCGGCAATACGCCCGCGATAAACAGCGTGGCGATGGAGACCGTTCCCCCCGCCGCCAGGGAATAAATCACCGAGTTGTGGCTGGGCGGGATCAGAATCGCCTGCACCGACCCGCTCGCCGTGACCGCCGCCGCGTATTCGCGCGGGTAGCCCTTCTTCTCCATCTCCGGGATCATCACGCTGCCGATGGACGCTGTATCCGCCACCGACGAGCCAGAAATCGCGCCGAAGAACGTCGAGGCGACGATGTTCACCAGCGACAGCCCGCCGCGGATAAAGCCGACAAACACATAGGCGAAGTTAACCAGCCGTCGGGCAATGCCCCCTTCCGCCATAATCGCTCCGGCAAGGATGAAGAACGGGATCGCCAGCAGGGTAAATTTGTTCACCCCACTGGTGATCTGGATCATCAGCGCCTCCAGCGGTAAATCAATCCACAGCGCACCTGCCACGGCGCTCAGCCCCACGGCGAAGGCCACCGGCATCCCCAGCGCCAGCAAAATGGCGAGGGTGAATAACAAAACAAAAGCATCCATTGTTCACCCCTTAACTGTGATTGCCGATCAGCACGACCGGACGGTTTTCCTGCGCGCCAAACAGCAGGCGTTCAAGCACGAACAGAATCAAAATCGCCGACCCGATCGGCAGCGGCAGGTAGCTTTCGCCGGAAGTCAGGATCGGGAACTCCGCCACCGGCTGCTCCCACAGCTCGACGCACAGCCAGTAGCTGTACCAGAACATCAGACCGGAAATCAGCAGCATCAGCAGATCAACCACACGTGCACACAGCTTTTGCAGCGACGCGGGCAGACGGTCGGTGAGCATATTGACCGCAATATGCGATCCGGCGCGGTAGCTCACCGCCGCGCCGATGAAGGTGAACGTCACCATGCAGATAATGGCGACGGGCTCCGGCCAGGATTCGCCGCGGTTGAGCACGTAGCGTGAAAAGATGCCGATGGGGATGACAATCGTCATCACCAGCAGCGAGACACCCGCCACCGCCATGGCGAGCAGGTACAGACGGTCCATCCACTTCAGGTAGAGTTCGGACATACGTGCTCCGTATTACTGGACGTCAGCGATGGCTTTCATCAGATCCTGATGCTTGTCGCCATACTGGGCGCGCACCGGCTCTGTGGCCTTGATGAATACCGTCTTATCGATATCGTGGAACTGCACGCCGCCCGCCTTCATTTTCGCCAGCGCCTGGTCGTTATACGCATTCCACAGCTTGCGCTGTTCGAACTGCGCTTCACGGGCCAGGGTCAGGATTTTTTGCTGTTCATCAGCGCTCAGCTTGTCCCATTTCACTTTTGAATAGAGCAGCATTTCCGGGGTGATAAAGTGGCCGCTGAGGGTGTAGTTTTTAGCAACCGGCATGTAGTTGTGGGCGATAAAGGTGGGCGGGTTATTCTCCGCGCCGTCGATCACGCCGGTCTGCATGCCGCTGTATACCTCGCTTACGCCCATCGCCACCGAGTTCGCCCCCATGTCCTTCAGCGTGGCGAGTGCCACCGGGCTGCCCTGCACGCGGATTTTCTTCCCTTTCAGATCTTCAGGTTTGACGATCGGCTCTTTGGTGATCAGGTTGCGGGTGCCGGAATCCATCCAGCCGAGGAACACCAGGCGGGATTTCGGGTTCGCGGTCAGCTTGTCGCCGATCTGCTTGCCGATATCCCCGTCGATCACTTTATGCATATGATCCTCATCGCGGAAAACGTACGGCAGGGTGAAGACTTCGATATCCGGCAGGATGGCGGCAACCGGCGCCATGGAGACGCGGATCATGTCAATCGCCCCCATCTGCGCCTGCTCAATCATCTGCTTTTCATCCCCCAGCACGCCGCCGGGGAAGACCTTAATCTCCAGCTTGCCGTCGGTTTGTTGTTTGAGTTTTTCACCCATGTGCTGAACCGCGACCACGTTCGGGTAGCCTTCAGGATGCACATCGGCGGCTTTGATGGTTTGGGCAGAAACGGTGCAGGCAAAAGCAGACAGGCACAGCGCAGCCAGTAACGGCTTGAGGGTCGTTTTCATTGAGTCAGCTCCAGGGTAGCGATGTCAGCGTTAAAACAGTGTTTTATTTTTTTACGCTTAGAAAATAGACTAGCCCGGGAGAAGCGTAGGTGAAGCGCCTCACAAAAGCGCGAATTTATGAAACGATGGTTTAAATTTGTGAGGGCGGTAATGCCGGGTAACGATGCGGCCATACCCGGCGGGGCATGACCGCGCGTCAATCAGGAAAAATAGCTCATGACCAGGCCTAAAAACAGCACCAGACCGACATAGTTATTGTTCATAAACGCTTTAAAGCAGGCTTCACGTTCGCGTTTTGCAATCAGCTTCTGCTGGTAGGCAAACAGCAGCCCTGCTACCAGTATCGACCAGTAAAATTCCCAGTTCAGTCCGTTCAGGCGCGCAATCGCGACCATCAGCGCCAGTACCGCAACCTGCAGAATGCCAATGATAAGTTTGTCCTGGCGTCCAAAGAGAATGGCGGTGGATTTAATGCCAATTTTCAGGTCATCGTCGCGGTCAACCATCGCATATTGCGTGTCATACGCTACGGCCCAGAGGATGTTCGCCAGGAACATCAGCCAGCAGCTAAGCGGTAAGGACTCACTAACTGCCGCAAACGCCATCGGAATCGACCAGCCAAACGCCGCCCCCAGCACCACCTGAGGCAGATGGGTGTAGCGCTTCATAAAGGGATAAACCCAGGCCAGTGCGAGCGCCGCGACGGACAGCAGAATCGTCATGGTGTTCAGGGTTAATACCAGCAGGAAAGAGAGCAGCACCAGAACGATGAACAGTACGCGGGCTTCTTTCCCGGTCACCTGGCCGCTGGGTAGCGGGCGGTTGGCTGTGCGCTTTACGTGGCCGTCAAATTTACGATCGGCATAGTCATTCACCACGCAGCCCGCCGCGCGCATCAGCCAGACGCCGGCAACGAATACGCCCAGGATCCACAGTGGCGGCATGCCCGGCGTGGCCACCCACAGCGCCCATAAGGTCGGCCACAGCAGCAGCAACGCGCCAATGGGTTTATCGGTACGCATTAAGCGGTGATACGCCAACAGCTTATTCTGCGTCAGGGTCCACTCCATTTTTTCTTCCTCTTAGTACAACGGTGATGCCGGTAAAAATAGCTCCGTCAGGATTAACGGCTTACCGCTCAGGCGAAGGCGGGAACGGCGCCCCCACAGTTCGGCATCACGCCCAATTTCAATGAAATCCCTGGTCAGCTCAGATGAGGTGAAAAGATAACGTCCCAGCGGCGTTTTCCCCAGCCGCTGCAGCGCCAGCTCAGGCCCGGATAGGGTAGATTCGGGCACCACCGTCCGCCCGGCAAGCCAGGGTTCGCCATCGGCACAGAGTAAAATTTCACGCAGCCAGTAGCGTTCCTCTTGCGGCAACAGCGGCAGCTCGCTGGCGATCTCATCGCCGGAGACAAACCCTTCCAGTATCAGGGTTACCGTGACCGTTTTACCCTGTTGCTCAAAACGTTTTGTCATGGAATCTTCCAGCAGCAACCAGTCCAGCTGCTGCGGATCAAGCGCAGGTATTTGGTCGAAATAGCGCAGCGCACGCAGTTGCGTTAGCGCGGGGTGTGACATGCCAGACTCTCCGATACATAACGTAATGGCATTGTATCGCAGAAACGGGCAATGAGGGGGGGCCAAACGTTATTTAACGATCACTATCGCAACATGGGCGCAACAGCCTGGCGAATACGAAAAAAAGTGCGCCCACTCAGGCGCACTAAACTACTAACAAATCAGCACTGTGGGGAACAGTTACCCCTTGCCTTTTACACTGCTGATAAAGGTGGAACGGGCAGTGGTTGAACCTAAACGTTCGGCTTCATCAAGCAGTTTCAGCGCTTTATCGACATCGCCGCGCTTCACCGCCTGCTTAATGGCGTTGTTGAAGTACTCTTCGGTGTCGTTCAGTACGGGCTCGGCTTTCTTCGCCGGGGCTGGCGCTGCTGCGGCGACCGGTGCGGCTGCCGTGGCAGCAGCAGGTGCGGCATAGACTGGTGCTGCGGTGTTTCCTACCGTCACAGGTCCCGGGCCGGATGAGCCGAACAGAGGGCCGACGAGTACGCTTGAAGCACTGTTGGTAGAGACTTTCAGTTTGACCAGGCCATCCGTGGTATGACGGGCAAGCGGATCAGGGATATCAGGAACAGAGTTGCCGGTACCTTTTGCGTAGGCTTTCGCCGGGTCAACCAGCTTGGTTGTCTGCTGCAAATCTTTTTCTGTCGTGAATACCAGGACGTAAATCTTCTGCTGTCCCAGCGCTGGCGTCAGGCGCATCACGCCTTCCAGTCGGTCAGCGCTCATTACACCCGGTTCCTGATAGCTAAAATAGTCGCTCGGGAAGTAGGCTGATGGCGTCATGTTTTGATCGAGGATCAGCACGTTAGGCGCGAATACGCTGGTTTGCTTGTTCACTTCGCTGGTCAGCGTCAGGGTCAGTTCGCCAATATTGGCGGGCACGCTAAAAGCCGCAACCGGACCGCTGATACCAGGCACGTTCAGGGATTGACCACCGGCAGAAAGCTGAGTGGTTTGTACTTTTGATTGATCAACTGGCGTCCACACCAGTTGCTGGAGTGCCGCCGCCGGAATCGCTGGCGCAGCACTGGTATTTTGCGGAACGAAATTGACGTCTGCAAAGGTGACGGCCGGAGCACAGGCCAGCAGCCCCGCAGAGAGGCACAGCGCGACGAGACTTTTCTTCATTTTCATTGTTATTACCTCTGATAGCGTGAGCACTGCGGTGGCCAGGCAATAGCGCGCAGCACCCTAAGGAGAGAGGGGCTTGCGCCCCTCTTTTTAGGTCATTACGTCAGGTCTTGCGAATTACCACCAGATTTCCATCTGGGCACCGAAGGTCCACTCATCGTTGTCGCCGCGGCTGAAGGTCTTCGCAGAGGTGTCACTGTAAGCCACGCCAGAGGTGTAGCCAGTGTCGCCGTTATTTGCGTAGCCCCATTTTTCATCCCACTTCGCGTAGGTTGCGAAGACACGGATAGCCGGACGAGACCAGATGCTGTCGCCAGCCTGCCACTGTTGCGCCAGGGTGATTTTGTATTGGCTGTTTTTCTCGTCAGTTTTCTGAGATTTGACGTTGTCGTAGCCGACTTCCAGTAAGGTACTCATGATCGGCGTCCATTTGAACATTGGACGAACGCCCACGGTCCACCACTCGGTACCGTTGTTGTTGTCACGATCGATGTTCTGGTACATACCGACATACATCAGGTCCCAACGGTCTGCCAGGGTGATTGCACCGTGGTCCAGCACGCGCCACATAGAACCGTCGTTATCAATGCTACCGCCCTGCGGAATACCTTTGCCGTTAGAGGTCATGGAGTCCGTACCGTACTGCAGTACAAACTTGTTGAAGCCTTTCAACATGCTCTGGGTATGTTCAGCAGTGAACAGCCAGCCATCTTTAGAGGCGCCAGGCTGCAGGTAGTAGTCATCAGGAATGTTGGTGTGACCGTAATCAACACCCAGCTCCAGCGTACCGCCTGGGTTGGTTTCCAGACCCGCTAAACGGACATCGAAGACATCGTTTGGCACGACGTTGTCGTAAATACGGTCGCCGTTCGCATCACGATCGGCGAAGGTTGCAGAACCGCCGGATTCAGAAGAACGGGTTGCAGCCAGAGACAGTTTGCCGAAGCCCAGATCGATGTTTTCGATACCCGCACCAGGACCAGAGATATCCCAGTAGTAGAAGTCGATCATGTGGACGTCATGACGTTGATAGAAGCGCTTACCGGCCCAGATGGTGGAGCCTGGCAGCCATTCAATCAGGTTTTTACCCTGCACGTTAGCTTCACGGAAGGCCGGGCTGGTGGATTCCCAGTCGTTCTGCTGAGAAACGGAATACGCTACGTTAGTGTCGAAATAGAAGCTCTTATCGCCTTCTTTCCACACTTCCTGGCCAAGTTTCAGCTCGGCATAGGTTTCACATTCGTTACCGAGACGGTATTTACTTTGTGCACCTGTTGCCTGGAAACATTGTTGTTCACCGCCACTCCCGGTCCAGCCAATGCCGGAACGAGCATAACCTTTAAAGTCCACGGCGCCTGCCTGGGCAGACAGGATGCCTGCCGCAACGGCGATTGCCAGAGGGACTTGTTTGCGCAGAGTAATCATCATTCTATCTCCTGAGATCATTGCTTTTCTTTGAACACTTCACCTGTCGGTTTCGTGTCTTCTTTTGGGATTGCTTAAACGCCTGGCTCTTTGTGCAGCCGACGACATGCGGTGCCATCCTCACGGAACAGATGGCAACGCTCTGGCGGCAAGCCGATAGCGAATGTGGCACCCTCTTCTACCAACACCACGTCATTCTGGCGGTAGACCAGGTTCTGACGGATGGCGGGGATCTGGATATGAATCTGTGTTTCGTGACCAAGCTGTTCGACGACCTGAACTTCACCTTCCAGCGTCACATCCGCAATGTGGCTTGGCAGTAGATGCTCAGGACGGATACCGAGGGACATATTTGCCCCAACCTGTACGTTGGCGCTGTCGACCGGCAGCCAGACCTGCTGGCGGTTTGGCAGCTCCACCTGTACCTGTTCAATGGCTGTCGCCGTCACTTTGACGGGCAGGAAGTTCATCTTTGGCGAGCCAATGAAGCCCGCAACAAAGCGGTCTGCCGGGTAGTGATACAGCTTCAGCGGTTTGCCCACCTGCGCCACGCGACCGGCGTCCAGCACCACGATTTTGTCGGCGAGGGTCATCGCTTCGACCTGATCGTGGGTGACGTAAATCATCGTGCGGCCAAGGCGCTTATGCAGACGGGAGATTTCAATACGCATCTGGACGCGCAGGGCGGCATCCAGGTTAGAGAGAGGTTCATCAAGCAGGAACACGCGCGGCTCGGCCACCAGCGTACGGCCAATCGCCACACGCTGACGCTGACCGCCGGAAAGCGCTTTCGGTTTACGCTCCAGCAGGTGCGCCAGCTGCAACACTTCAGCCACCTGCGTGACGCGCTGGTTAATGACCTCTTTTTTCGCCCCGGCCAGCTTCAGGCCAAAGGACATGTTCTCGGCAACGGAAAGATGGGGATAAAGCGCATAAGACTGGAACACCATGCCTACGCCGCGTTCGGCTGGCGGGACGTCATTCATTCGGGTATCACCGATCAACAGGTCGCCGCTGGTGATAGTTTCAAGACCGGCAATCATACGCAGCAGAGTTGATTTACCACAGCCTGATGGGCCGACAAACACCACAAACTCGCCTTCAGTGATGTCCAGATTGATGTCTTTCGACACCACTACGTCGCCCCAGGCTTTCGTTACATTACGCAGCTGTACGCTCGCCATGCCCTTCTCCCTTCGTTACAACCTGTCACCGACAGAAACATTCAAGATAAGTTCACTATGGGGTATCCATTACTTTCGTGAATCCTCCACCCCCCGCCTTTTTTATGGGGGAGGAGGCGGGAGGATGAGAGAACAGGCTCTGCGACCGCAGCCGGGGGGCTGAGGCGAAATTCGTGAAGCCGCCTGCAAAATTCGGTGGGTTTTTATGTGCGCCAGCACTCATAACTTAAATTTATGCAACGGAGATCACACAAACGGGGGGTGGGGCGTAGGGGTTGGGAGGATGGAAAGAGGATGTCAAATAAGGAGACTGAGTCACGTTGAACCACCTTATGTATCCACGAGCACATCACCAAAAAGGATGGCAGATATGAATATCAAGACTGGCGCACGCGTTTTCGCATTGTCCGCCCTTGCAGCAATGATGGTTTCCGCCCCAGCGCTCGCCAAAATTGAAGAAGGCAAGCTGGTTATCTGGATTAACGGCGACAAGGGCTATAACGGCCTGGCCGAAGTGGGCAAAAAATTCGAGAAAGACACCGGTATCAAAGTCACCGTAGAGCACCCGGACAAACTGGAAGAGAAATTCCCACAGGTTGCAGCAACCGGCGACGGCCCTGACATCATCTTCTGGGCACACGACCGTTTCGGCGGTTACGCGCAGTCTGGCCTGCTGGCTGAAGTCACGCCAGACAAAGCTTTCCAGGACAAACTGTTCCCGTTCACCTGGGACGCCGTTCGCTATAACGGCAAGCTGATCGCCTACCCAATCGCGGTTGAAGCCCTGTCACTGATTTACAACAAAGACCTGGTGCCAAACCCACCAAAAACCTGGGAAGAGATCCCGAAACTGGATAAAGAGCTGAAGGCGAAAGGTAAATCCGCCCTGATGTTCAACCTGCAAGAGCCGTACTTCACCTGGCCGCTGATTGCTGCCGACGGCGGCTACGCGTTCAAGTTTGAAAACGGCAAATATGACGTGAAAGACGTGGGCGTGGACAACGCGGGCGCGAAAAAAGGCCTGACCTTCCTGGTTGACCTGATTAAGAACAAACACATGAACGCGGATACCGACTACTCCATCGCGGAAGCGGCGTTCAACAAAGGCGAAACCGCGATGACCATCAACGGTCCGTGGGCCTGGGCCAATATCGACAAGAGCAAAATCAACTACGGCGTGACCCTGCTGCCAACCTTCAACGGCAAGCCGTCTAAACCGTTCGTGGGCGTGCTGAGCGCGGGCATCAACGCCGCCAGCCCGAACAAAGAGCTGGCGAAAGAGTTCCTGGAAAACTACCTGCTGACCGATCAGGGTCTGGGTGAAGTGAACAAGGACAAACCGCTGGGCGCCGTGGCGCTGAAATCCTTCCAGGATCAGCTGGCAAAAGATCCACGCATCGCGGCAACCATGGATAACGCTCAGAAAGGCGAAATCATGCCGAACATCCCACAGATGGCCGCGTTCTGGTACGCCACCCGTACCGCCGTCATCAACGCTGCAAGCGGTCGCCAGACTGTCGATGCCGCGCTGAAGGATGCTCAGGGTCGTATTACTAAGTAAGAAGAAAAACGGCGGGTGGCGCGTGCGCTTACCCGCCCTACGACTACGGCACGATCCGTAGGTCAGGTAAGCGCAGCGCCACCTGACGAAAAGTTTCCACCGTTGTAGAGGAAGAACCCCATGGATGTCATTAAAAAGAAGCACTGGTGGCAAAGCGACGCGCTGAAGTGGTCAGCGATCGGTCTGCTGTGTCTGCTGGTGGGTTACCTTGTTGTTTTAATGTACGTACAAGGGGAATATCTGTTCGCCATCATGACGCTGATCTTAAGCTCTGCTGGCCTGTATATTTTCGCCAACCGTAAAGCCTATGCCTGGCGCTATGTCTACCCGGGCGTGGCCGGGATGGGGCTGTTTGTCCTGTTCCCGCTGATCTGCACCATCGCCATTGCGTTCACCAACTACAGCAGCACCAACCAGCTCGCGCAGGAGCGCGCCACTCAGGTGCTTCTGGATCGCTCTTATCAGGCGGGTAAAACCTTCAACTTCGGCCTGTATCCTGCAGGTAACGAGTGGAAGTTAGCGCTCACTGACGGTGAGAGCGGCAAAAACTATCTTTCCGACGCGTTCAAATTTGGCGGCGAGCAGAAGCTGGTCTTAAAAGAGGCCGCGGCCCTGCCGGAGGGTGAACGTGCGAACCTGCGTATCATTACCCAGAATCGCCAGGCGCTGACCCAGCTCACCGCCGTGCTGCCCGATGACAGCAAAGTGTCCATGAGCTCGCTGCGCCAGTTCTCCGGCACGCAGCCGCTATATACCCTGGCGGACGACGGCACACTGACCAACAACCAGAGCGGCGTGAAGTACCGTCCGAATAACGACATTGGTTTTTATCAGTCTGTAAATGCCGATGGCAAATGGGGTGATGACAAGCTCAGCCCTGGCTATACCGTCACCATCGGCTGGGACAACTTTACCCGCGTGTTTACCGACGAAGGTATCCAGAAACCGTTCTTCGCCATCTTCGTCTGGACGGTGGTCTTCTCGGTGCTGACGGTGATCCTGACCGTTGCCGTAGGCATGGTACTGGCCTGCCTCGTGCAGTGGGAGTCCCTGAAAGGCAAAGCGATTTACCGCGTGCTGCTGATTCTGCCTTACGCCGTACCGTCGTTTATCTCGATTCTGATTTTCAAAGGGCTGTTTAACCAGAGCTTCGGTGAAATCAACATGATGCTGAGCGCGCTGTTCGGTATCAAACCGGCATGGTTCAGCGACCCGACCACCGCCCGCTCGATGATTATCATCGTCAACACCTGGCTGGGCTATCCGTACATGATGATCCTGTGCATGGGGCTGCTGAAGGCGATTCCGGACGATCTGTATGAAGCCTCGGCGATGGACGGCGCGGGTCCGTTCCAGAACTTCTTTAAAATTACGCTGCCGCTGCTTATTAAGCCGCTGACGCCGCTGATGATTGCCAGCTTCGCCTTTAACTTTAACAACTTCGTGCTGATTCAGCTGTTGACCAACGGCGGCCCGGACCGTCTCGGCACCACCACGCCGGCAGGCTATACCGACCTGCTCGTGAGCTACACCTACCGTATCGCCTTTGAAGGCGGCGGCGGCCAGGACTTTGGTCTGGCGGCGGCGATTGCCACCCTGATCTTCCTGCTGGTTGGCGCACTGGCGATTGTGAACCTGAAAGCCACACGTATGAAATTTGACTAAGGAGGGCACTGAACATGGCAATGGTACAACCCAAATCTCAGAAGCTGCGCCTCCTCGCGACGCACTTAGGCCTGCTGATTTTCATCGCGGCCATCATGTTCCCGCTGCTGATGGTTATCGCCATCTCCCTGCGCTCGGGTAACTTTGCGACCGGGAGCCTGATCCCGGATGAAATCTCCTGGGAGCACTGGAAGCTCGCGCTGGGCTTCAGCGTGGAGCACGCCGATGGACGCGTCACCCCGCCGCCGTTCCCGGTGCTGCTGTGGCTGTGGAACTCGGTGAAGGTAGCAACCATCACCGCGATCGGCATCGTGACGCTCTCCACCACCTGTGCTTATGCCTTCGCCCGCATGCGTTTCCCGGGCAAAGCAACGATGCTGAAAGGCATGCTGATTTTCCAGATGTTCCCGGCGGTGCTGTCGCTGGTGGCGCTGTACGCCCTGTTTGACCGTCTGGGCCAGTACGTGCCGTTTATCGGCCTGAATACCCACGGCGGGGTGATCTTCGCCTATCTTGGCGGTATTGCCCTGCATGTGTGGACCATTAAAGGCTATTTCGAAACCATCGACGGCTCGCTGGAAGAGGCGGCGTCGCTGGATGGTGCTACCCCGTGGCAGGCGTTCCGTCTGGTGCTGCTGCCGCTGTCCGTGCCGATTCTGGCGGTGGTCTTTATTCTGTCGTTTATCGCGGCGATCACCGAAGTACCGGTCGCCTCACTGTTACTGCGCGATGTGAACAGCTACACCCTGGCCGTAGGTATGCAGCAATACCTCAACCCGCAAAACTACCTGTGGGGCGACTTTGCCGCGGCGGCCGTACTGTCTGCCATCCCGATTACCGTGGTGTTCCTGCTGGCCCAGCGCTGGCTGGTGAATGGCCTGACGGCGGGCGGCGTGAAAGGTTAAGTTTCATTTGTTATGCCACTGCAACCCTCAACTTTAGACGTATTGTATTGACCCAACTTGTGACTGTTGTTAGGCGGCCTCCGGGCCGCCATTTTTTTATTCCCGTTTCAGCCGCTTCGAGTTACACAGCCAGAGGGTGATCACCAGCAGCAGGATCGCCGCCGAGTAGATCAGCACGTCGAGCGGGGATTTATGATCGACGATGATCAGCCGCACAATGGCGGTGATGCCAATGTAAACAAAATAGCGTAGCGGGAAGTGAAAGCCGGACTGGAAGTACTTCACAATCAGGGCGATAAATTCAAAGTAGAGAAAGTAGACCACCAGGCCTTCCACCAGCGCATATTTGCTGGTTTGCTCAGGGGCGAACAGCACATCCGCCAGATGCACCGTCTCTTTGCCGAGAAAGACGACCAGGATCAGGCCAAGGCTTAGCAGACCGAGGTTCAGCACGGTCTGGAGTATCGTTGAGATGAACTCAACGCGCGGGCGAGTCAGGGATGTCATACAGCACCTCATTCTCCAGGGCGAGGTTCCTGTATAACGCAAAAATGTGACGGGGATCTATATTTTTTGTTTATGTTTGGCGCATTCGCCCGCTGGCGCTGCGCTTACCGGGCCTACAAAAACCGTAGGCCGGGCAAACGCAGTGCCGCCCGGCGTGAAGCATCAGCGGAAGTTAATGTTCTTATCGCTGGTCATGTCGTACAGCTGGAACTTACGCCCAAGCTGCTGACCACCGTCACGCGTCAGCGGCGTCCAGCCTACTGCCGCACGGCTGCGGGTCGGACCGGATGAGAAGAGATCCAGCGGAATCGACACGTAAACCCCTTTGGTGAAGTCCCCTTCCCCGTACTCGTCCGGCGAGACGTTGGTAATAGTGGCGTAGCCGCCCACCACGACGCCGCTGTCGAAGTGTTTGGAGATATCCAGCGTGCCGCCCTTGTCGCCCGCCAGATACTGGCCGACGCTGGCTTTCACCAGCACGTCCTGCGCGAACGAAGGCGTCCAGTAGGCGGTCAGGTGGCCGGTTTTGACGCTGTAGTCGGTGAACTTCATCATGTCCTGCGCGCTGCGCCAGTCACGCTGCTTAACGTAGTTGGCATCAATCCCGAAGGCCCAATTGCTGTCGACGGGACGATACAACACCTCCGCCCCCGCGCCGCCGAACATAGTCTCCAGGTAGCCTCCGTAAACCTGGCCGTAGAAGCCGTTGCCGAAGTACTGGAAGTAGTTGGCCTGCAGGTTATTCACGTAGACATCGTTCTGCACGTATTCACGCACGCGGGTACGCACGCGCGGCAGCTTCGAGTCGTTCGGCGGGTTCGTGTAGTTAAACTTGTCGTAGTTGTTCGCAATGTTGCCGAACAGGCTGCCGGTGGTCAGCAGGTGGTCGGTGACCCACAGATCCGCCGTCGCCATCGCACCCAGCTGATACATGTAGAAGTTTTCCGGCCCGCCGACGGACTGGTTCAGTACCGGATCGATATGGAAATCAAAGCGCGATTTATCGATATACCAGCCCTGCTCGGTGGTTTCCGGCACGATCGGCTCTACGCGTTTTTGCACCAGCTCGGTTTCATGCCCGAGCGGTTCGCCTTCAAGATGGCGCTTGAGGCTGGCGACATCGGTTTCGGTGGTGACCTGCGGCAGATTCAGGCGATTCTCCGTCACGCGGATCGTGCGGATCCCGTCCGGGAGATCGTTCATCACGATCCGGTTGGCGCGTTCGATCCCTTCCCGCGAGTCGCGGTATTTCACCTGCTCGCCGGTGACGTACAGCGTATCGCCTTTCACCTGAATTTTCGGATCGGCCAGACCGGCGTTGTATTTCAACAGCGTCAGCTGGTTTGCCACCACGGAGTGCTGCAGAATCGCATCCTGCGGCTCCGGCCGGTAGGCAGGCCGCGCGTTATCGTTGTAGTGCGGCCGCATGTCGTTGAAGTTGGTGCGCAGCGTGAAGCCAAACATCACCGTGTTGCCGCGCTCGTAGCTGAGGTTAACGTCGGCCCAGTCGGTGACGCGATAAATGGCGCCGACGTTAAACTTGCTCTTCTGCTCAATCTTCCCGGCGAAGTCCTGCGAGTAGTCGTTCCCTTCGTACTCCAGCTTCAGGCGCAGCGGCTGCCACGGCGTCTGGTATTCCACGCCACCGAACAGCGAGGCCGGGCCGTGGAACATCTGGTCGCCGTTGATGGAACCGGCTTTCTTGTAGCTGTTATCGCGGTAGCAGTATTTATCGCTGTAGGTACAGAACGGGTTTTTGACGTTGCCGCTGGTGCCGAGATAGCCCCAGCCAAGACCGAGAGAAAAATCAAACGGTCCCCAGGCCTTGCTGGCCACGATGTATTCCGCGTCGAACAGGCCGGTCCCGCCGATATCTTTTGCACCCACTGAGACCTGCGGCATCCAGTAGCTCTCTTCCCACAGGCGCAGTTTGACGTCGAAGGCTTTATCTTTGTAGGTCTGATCGCCGGAGAAGGCGTCGACGCTGCTGTACTGTTTCGTACGCACGTCGGTGTAGCGCAGCGTGGTTTCAAGCCACGGGAAAAGCTGTACGGAGGCGGAATAGTAGCGATACTGGTCGTTATCGCGGTAGTTCAGGCTAATTTCCCCTTCACGCGCCATGCGCGCGGTAGGCGTTTGCAGTAAACCGACGCCGCCGAAGTCTGACTGAGACGGGCCAACAGGTGCCGGATACGTTTCTGCATGGCAGGCGGCGCTTACGCAGAGCGCCAGCATGCTGTAGAGATAGGTTCTTTTCATTCTTCCGGTATCCGCTGTGTCAGGGAGTGAAGGATATCGGCGTTAAGCCCGTCATATGCCTTCGTCCAGAAATGGTCGGCAAAACCGACAAAAATGATGCTGCCCGGCATGGGTTCGATATGGCGTTTATTCCAGTACGCCACCGGCGCTTTTTGCGTATGCCCGTCTGGATAAATAATCCATGCGTAGCTGTTATCCGCGCCGCTCAGCAGGCTTTGTTCGTCGAGATAGCTCGCCACGTCGCGGCCGGGCGTAAAGGGCTTTTTACCGGGGCTGCTGATAAGCCCCATCACGGTCACCGTCGTCGGCTTCACCGGAAGCCAGAGGGTGTACTCCCCTTCAAGCGTGGGGTTGCCCTTTTCCGTGACGCGCACTTCATCTGGATCAAGATTAACTTTCTGGCGGCCTGTCACTTTCAGCGCCTGAAGCTGCTGGCGAACGCTGTTAATGGCCGCGGCATCGTCGCCGTCTTCCTGCTCCGCCAGGCTCGTCAGGCGGGCCAGCAGGGCACGGTGTTCCTGCTCCGCCTTAACCGTCGCCTGACGCTCGCCGATCACCGCTCCCGGCCACCAGCTGTTGGCAAGCCTTGGCTGCCCGACGAGATCGAGCAGATGCTCGGCGTTGGTTAAGGTTTTGGGTTTTTCACTGTCCGGCGTGTAGACCTTTACCGTTCCTGCAGACCACGCCAGCGGCGCGGCAAGGCTGGCGAGAAGCGCAGCGTGGATGAGCGTTTTCATGATTTCGCCGCCTTGATCAGGGTGGTTTTCACCGGGAAGAAACCGGCACCGAGATACTGCAAGGACTGACGGATCTGCCCATCCTCGTCGATCCAGAAGCGGTTATGCCAGGTGGCCTGGTCGGTGGTGACCTCTTCATCCAGCACGCGAACCTGCGTTTCGTCGCTGCCGACTTTCACGTTGTCCGTACCGTCCCAGCGGAAGGTGGAGCGGGCCGTGGCGTAGCGCACCTGCTTGTGCTCGGTCCAGCCCATCGTGCGCGTCCAGCTTGCGCCGTCGACGATCTGATTTGGCTTGATGAGCGGGTCTTCGGCGAGATTATTCACCTCGAGCAAGTTGTCGCCGCCGAGCAGCGTTTTCACGATTCGGGCATGCTGCGTGACGATGGTGGCCTGATCCTGCGTCACCCATTTCTGCTGCCCGTTTTCATCGAAAGCGAGCACCACAAACAGCTGCGGGCCATCGTTTAGCTGCATGTACTGGCTGGCGTACGGCATGTTCTGAAGTTCGTCATCGGTCAGATGAACGCCCGGCGTGCCGAACAGGCTTTCCCACAGTGAATGTCCCAGCCCTTTGGTGGTGGCTGAGCACGCCTGCAACAGCAGGCAAATCAGAATGATTGCAGGTCGCTTCACGACTCTTCTCCGAAGGGGCGAAATAACCACACCGAAGTGTGGTTATGATTAAAACACCCGGTATTACTGGGTGCTGGTTGTCGTAGTGGTCGTGGTTCCGGTATTGGAGCCATCACCGCCACCGGTTGCCGCCAGCGCGACACCCACGGCTGAACTTACGGTGCTGGTGCTGGCTGCGGTAGAACTTCCCGCAGACGCAGACGTCGCTGCCGACCCTGCTGCTTCCCCGACCTGGACCGGAGCTGCATAGACAGACGTCGCCGCAAGTGCAGATATGGCAAAAATGCCATACAGTACTTTCTTCATAACAATTTCCCTTCAATGAATGAATGGAGATTTGCCCGAAAAGAAATTCAGGCGGAATCGAGTATACACAACTACAGCAGAGGGTTTACCGTGGGGGGAAATAGGGGGATGGTTTTCGGACTAATGGATAAAACAGAAACAAAAAACAAATATTTGAAATAAATAATCGATAAAAATCAATAAATTATAATATAGCCTTATTATCTTAGCTCTACGTATTTTCTTAAAATAAACCGCAGCAATTAGCAGGTTAACCGCCTTTTTCAGATTAAACTCAGAGTCAGAATTTGAGTTAACTAACAGACATCAGGAATTATCCGATAAAAAAATGCCGGCATATCGCCGGCATTTTTCATGACATATTAATTACGCACGCCATGCTTTATAACGGTTAATCAAACCATTGGTGGAGCTGTCGTGGCTGTCGATGGCTTTATCGTCACCCAGCTCTGGCAGAATGCGGTTTGCCAGCTGTTTGCCCAGCTCAACGCCCCACTGGTCAAAGGTGAAGATGTTCAGGATCGCGCCCTGAGTGAAGATCTTGTGCTCGTACAGCGCAATCAGCGCGCCCAGGCTGAACGGGGTGATTTCGCGCAGCAGGATGGAGTTGGTTGGACGGTTGCCTTCGAACACTTTGAACGGCACAACGTGGTCCAGCGTGGCCGGATCTTTACCCTGGTCACGGTATTCCTGCTCAACCACTTCGCGGGATTTACCGAACGCCAGCGCTTCGGTCTGTGCGAAGAAGTTAGACAGCAGCTTCGGATGGTGGTCGGACAGCGGGTTGTGCGTGATCGCCGGGGCGATGAAATCGCACGGTACCATTTTGGTACCCTGGTGAATCAGCTGGTAGAACGCATGCTGGCCGTTGGTGCCCGGCTCGCCCCAGATGATCGGGCCAGTCTGGTAATCCACCGCGTTGCCGTTACGGTCAACGTACTTACCGTTGGATTCCATGTTGCCCTGCTGGAAGTAAGCCGCAAAACGGTGCATGTACTGGTCGTACGGCAGGATCGCTTCAGTTTCAGCGCCGAAGAAGTTGTTGTACCAGATACCGATCAGCGCCAGCAGCACCGGCAGGTTTTTCTCAGGCGCGGTGGTGGAGAAGTGTTTGTCCATCGCATGCGCGCCGGAGAGCAGCTCAACGAAGTTGTCAAAGCCCACGGACAGGATGATGGACAGACCGATTGCAGACCACAGAGAGTAGCGGCCGCCAACCCAGTCCCAGAACTCGAACATGTTCGCGGTGTCGATACCGAACTCGCCTACCGCTTTACCGTTGGTAGACAGCGCCGCGAAGTGTTTCGCCACGTGCTTTTCGTCGCCCGCGGTTTTCAGGAACCAGTCGCGCGCGCTGTGGGCGTTGGTCATGGTTTCCTGGGTGGTAAAGGTTTTAGACGCCACCAGGAACAGGGTGGTTTCCGGGTTCACGTTTTTCAGCACTTCGGCGATGTGGGTACCATCGACGTTAGAGACAAAGTGCATGTTGAGGTGGTTTTTGTACGGGCGCAGCGCTTCGGTCACCATGAACGGGCCGAGGTCAGAGCCGCCGATACCGATGTTCACCACGTCGGTGATTGCTTTGCCGGTGTAGCCTTTCCAACTGCCGGAGATGATCGCTTCAGAGAAGGTTTTCATCTTTTCCAGCACCGCGTTTACTTCCGGCATCACATCTTTGCCGTCAACGATGATTGGCGTATTGCTACGGTTGCGCAGCGCCACGTGAAGCACGGCACGGTCTTCGGTGCGGTTGATCTTCTCGCCGGAGAACATGGATTTGATGGCGTCGGCCAGCTCGGTCTCTTTCGCCAGATCCTGCAGTTTTGCCAGCGTCTCTTCGGTAATGCGGTTTTTAGAGAAATCCACCAGCATGAGGTCATCGAAGGTCGCGGAGAACTTAGTGAAACGATCGGCATCTTTCGCGAACAGATCCGCGATGGTGACGTCTTTCATTTCATCATAATGTTTCTGGAGTGCCTGCCAGGCAGCGGTCTGCGTTGGGTTGATGTTTTTCATTAGCAATACTCTTCTGATTTGAGAATTGTGACTGCGGTCGATTGTAGCGCCTGCAAATAAAAATTGTGATGGTTTTTATGCCATTGCCCTGGTCTGCATCAAACGCAGGTGAAAAGACCCGAAAAGTATAGCTGCTGTCGCGCCCTTCCGGCGTGGCGAAATGTCGGTCAAAAGGGGGTAAAAAGGAGCATAAAATATGGGCCTGTTATAAGTCCTGTTTCTCAGGGGTACCCCCCCATAAAAAATCCGCATAATCCCAGCATTGACAGGACCTCCCCCGCATTTTATTTATAGGGCCGTATTTTGCGCCTGCACCTGTTTTCGTTTCATTCTTGTGCCAAGGTCGCTTATTCATTCCCTGACACGAGGTTGTTATGACGAGTTTTGTGGTCGCCAAGTTTGGCGGCACCAGTGTGGCCGATTACGATGCCATGAACCGCAGCGCCGATGTGGTGCTGGCCGATCCGAATACCCGCCTGGTGGTGCTCTCTGCATCCGCCGGCGTGACGAACCTGCTGGTTTCTCTGTCTGAAGGACTGGAAGCGACAGAACGTTTCGTGAAGCTGGATGCACTGCGCAAAATTCAGTTCGACATTCTTGAACGTCTGCAAAACCCGAACGTGATCCGCGAAGAAGTGGAGCGTCTGCTGGAAAATATCACCACCCTGGCAGAAGCGGCGTCACTGGCAACCTCCACCGCCCTGACCGATGAACTGGTCAGCCACGGTGAATTGATGTCTACCCTGCTGTTCGTTGAAATTATGCGCGAGCGTAACGTTCAGGCGCAGTGGTTTGACGTGCGTAAAGTGATGCGCACCAGCGATCGTTTTGGGCGCGCTGAACCGGACGTTGAGATGCTGGCCGAGCTCACCAACCAGCAGCTGGCGCCGCGCCTGGCAGAAGGCATGGTGATCACCCAGGGCTTTATCGGCAGCGAAGCGAAAGGACGCACGACCACGCTTGGCCGTGGCGGCAGCGATTACACCGCCGCGCTGCTGGGCGAAGCCCTGCACGCAACGCGCGTGGATATCTGGACGGATGTGCCGGGTATTTACACCACCGATCCGCGCGTCGTTTCCGCGGCAAAACGTATTGATGTGATTGCCTTTGAAGAAGCGGCGGAAATGGCCACCTTCGGTGCAAAAGTGCTGCATCCGGCAACGCTGCTGCCCGCCGTGCGCAGCGATATTCCGGTCTTCGTTGGCTCCAGTAAAGATCCAAAAGCGGGCGGGACGCTGGTCTGCAAGAAAACCGAGAACCCGCCACTGTTCCGCGCGCTGGCCCTGCGCCGCCGCCAAACGCTGGTCACGCTGCACAGCCACAATATGCTGCACTCCCGCGGCTTCCTGGCGGAAGTGTTTGGCATCCTCGCGCGCCATAACATCTCTGTAGATTTGATTACCACCTCCGAGGTGAGCATTGCGCTGACGCTGGACACCACCGGCTCCACCTCCACCGGCGACACCCTGCTGACGCAGTCGCTGCTGATTGAGCTGTCTGAGCTGTGCCGCGTGGAGGTCGAAGAAGACCTGGCGCTGGTGGCCATCATCGGTAACAAGCTGTCTCGCGCCTGCGGCGTGGGCAAAGAGGTGTTCGGCGTGCTTGACCCGTTCAACATCCGCATGATCTGCTACGGTGCCTCCAGCTATAACCTTTGCTTCCTGGTCCCTGCCGATCAGGCCGAGCAGGTGGTGCAGAAACTTCATCAGAATTTGTTTGAATAAAATTCGTTAGCACGATAAACAATACCTATAAGCCGGGCACAGACCCGGCTTTTTCATAACTAAACAACACGACAATACTGCAAGGAATTCAATATGTTATCCGCTACCACCCGGCTGTTCCCGCTATGGGCGCTGCTGCTCTCCGTACTCGCGTATTACACCCCTACCACGTTCACGGGCATTGGTCCGTGGGTCACCACGCTGCTGATGCTGATTATGTTCGGCATGGGCGTGCACCTTAAAATCGACGATTTTAAACGCGTGCTGTCGCGCCCGGCGCCGGTGGCTGCAGGGATCTTCCTGCACTACCTGGTGATGCCGCTCGCGGCCTGGCTGCTGGCGATGGCCTTTAAGATGCCGCCCGATCTCTCCGCCGGGATGGTGCTGGTGGGCAGCGTCGCCAGCGGTACGGCATCTAACGTAATGATCTATCTGGCGAAAGGTGACGTGGCGCTCTCCGTGACCATCTCTTCGGTATCCACGCTGGTGGGCGTGATTGCCACACCGCTGTTAACCCGCCTGTACGTGGACGCGCATATTCAGGTGGACGTGATGGGCATGCTGCTCAGCATTCTGCAAATCGTGGTTATCCCGATTGCGCTGGGGCTGGTCATTCACCATCTGTTCCCACGCGTGGTGAAAGCGGTTGAGCCGTACCTGCCCGCGTTTTCGATGGTATGCATTCTGGCGATCATCAGCGCCGTGGTGGCCGGTTCCGCGTCGCACATTGCCTCGGTGGGCTTTGTGGTGATCGTCGCGGTGGTGCTGCACAACACCATCGGCCTGCTGGGCGGCTACTGGGGCGGGAAGCTGTTTGGCTTCGACGAATCCACCTGCCGCACGCTGGCGATCGAAGTGGGAATGCAGAATTCCGGCCTGGCGGCGGCGCTCGGAAAAATTTACTTCTCACCGCTGGCGGCCCTGCCGGGCGCGCTGTTCTCCGTCTGGCACAACCTGTCCGGCTCGCTGCTGGCGGGCTACTGGTCCGGTAAACCGATTGATGAACAACCGAAAAAAGATGCGCTGAAGCAGGGTTAATTGACGCGGCTTGCTTTACACTGGAGCCTCCCCATCAGGAGGCTTCAGCAATGGCTACACCACGATTGACCCAGAAAGACATGACGGAAGCCGAGCAGCGCGAACTGAAAACGCTTCTCGACCGCGCCCGCATCGCCCATGGCCGCACGCTGACGAACGCCGAAACCAATCAGGTTAAAAAAGAGTACATCGACAAGCTGATGGCGCAACGTGAGGCTGCGGCGAAAAAAGCCCGCAAGCTGAAAAAAGAGCAGGCTTATAAGCCGGATGCAGAGGCGACCTTTTCCTGGTCCGCCAATACATCAACCCGTGGAAGGCGCTAATCAGCGCCCTTTCTTTTTGCGACCCGGCTGGGTAAAGCGTTTTCCGTTACCCGGCTTGCCCCGCCCTTTCTCTTCCGCCTGCGGTGCCTTCACCACCGGACGTTTAATCGCCTGCGTTTTCGGTTTGGCTTTGGCTTTCGGCTTCGCTTCGGACGACGAGTTTTCGATAAGCTTGAACAGCTCGATCAGCTCGTCGTCCGTTAGGTCACGCCACTCGCCCAGCGGGATCCCGGAAAGGCTGACGTTCATGATGCGCGTGCGTTCCAGCTTCGTCACTTCATAACCAAAATACTCGCACATGCGGCGGATCTGGCGGTTTAAGCCCTGCACCAGGGTAATACGGAAGGCAAACGGCGCTTCTTTTTTGACCTTGCACTTCTTCGTGACGGTGCCCAGAATCGGCACGCCTGCGCCCATCCCGCGAATGAACTCGTCCGTCACCGGCTTGTTCACCGTCACGATGTACTCTTTCTCGTGGTCGTTACCGGCACGCAGAATTTTGTTCACCAGGTCGCCGTGGTTGGTAAGGAAAATCAGCCCCTGAGAGTCTTTATCCAGACGGCCAATCGGGAAGATACGGCTGCTGTGGTTCACGAAATCAACGATGTTGTCCCGCTCGCCGTCTTCCGTGGTGCTGACAATCCCAACCGGTTTGTTCAACGCGATAAACACCAGGTCTTCAGCATCACGCGGTTCGATGACCTGACCATTCACTTTAACCACATCGCCAGGCACCACCTGGTCGCCGATAGTGGCGCGCTTGCCGTTAAGAAACACGTTACCTTGTTCAATGTAACGGTCAGCCTCGCGACGTGAGCAGATACCGCTCTCGCTAATGTACTTGTTTAATCGGGTTGATTGAGTTGGCAGCATAGTTTCTCCTGTGAAGGGCGAAATATACCTTAGGTTTGGGCCGAAAAAAAAGATTAGCCGACGGTAACTGAGACGGGTTTTTTAGTTTGCGAGATGCTTTCAGGATTTAGCATCCTGTCATTTACCCATGTGTTCAAGCCTTTTAGTTTTGCTCTCCATGTAGAAGTGTTTGTAGTTTATAAATCACAGGGAGTAATATGAAGGAGATTGTTCAGACAGAATCCTTCCGACGCTGGGAGCAAAACTTAAAAGATCGACGAGCGAAGACCATTATCGCTTCCCGCCTCTTTCGGTTGGCAAATGGCTTAGCGGGCGACGTTAAACCCGTGGGAGAAGGTATAAGTGAGCTAAGGATCCACTTTGGTCCGGGCTACAGAATCTATTTTAAATACCAAAGCAATTGCATCATTGTGCTGTTATGTGGCGGTGACAAAAGCAGCCAGGACAGAGACATACTGATGGCAAAAATGCTGGGCAATGTATCCCAATGGCAGGAGTGAATGAGCATGCATAAATTAACACCTTACGATCCCGCCAACGCGTTGGTGGATGACGAGGAAATCGCCGTGTTTATCGCTGATGCACTAGAAACAGGCGACTCGACGTATATCGCTAAAGCCCTTGGTGTTGTCGCGCGAGCCAAAGGAATGTCGACCATTTCACAGCAAACCGGCTTATCACGTGAGCAGCTTTATCGTTCATTTAGTGATAAAGGAAACCCAACGCTCAAAACCACGCTCGCGGTCATGAAAGCATTGGGTTTTGGGTTAACACTCAAACACGCCGGGGATTAATACTCATCCCGCTCGTCGTCTTCATCCGGCTGTTCCATCACGCTATACGCCACTGCGCAGAACAGCGAGTTAAGACGCTTCATATCCCCCAGCAGCCCCAGGTGCAGGGAGCTGGTCTCGATGCTCTGCACGTTCTGCTGGTGCAGACGTTCAACGTGGGCGTGCGAGTAGCGACGGTTGAGAATGCGGAAACGATGCTTGTTGCGGCGCAGGCGGCGCGCGCTCGGTACGTCGCTGGAGAAGAAGACCGACATCGCCAGCTTCAGGTTGCTCACCAGCTTTTCGTGCAGCGCTTCCAGCTCCTTCAGCCCTTCCACGGAGAACGCCCGACGCGCGGCCAGGGATTTGTCCGCGATTTCGCTGCCCATACGCTCAACGATGTCCGAGGCCTGCTCAAGGTTAAGCGACATCTCAATGATTTCCGCCCAGCGGCGGGACTCCTCTTCCGCCAGTTCGTCCTGCGGGATACGCGCCAGATAGAGCTTGATGGCGGTATACAGCACGTTGATGTCGTCCGCCAGCCTGCGCAGCTCTTTTTCCTCGCGCGGCTCGCCGTGCATAACCTTTTTCAACCCTTCGAGCATGGTTTCCATCGCGTCGCCCATGCGCAGCGTTTCGCGGGCGGCGTTGGCGATGGCCAGTGCGGGGGTGTCCAGCACGGAGGTATCCAGATGCTTCGGCTTAAGGCGCGCATCCAGCTCCGGTTCATCACGGATAAGACGCTCGCAGAAGCGGGCCATCGGCGCGGCAAACGGCACCATCGCCAGGCAGCGCACCAGGTTATAGAAGACGTGGAAGTAGATCACCAGCTCCGCTTTCGGCAGCGGGAGGTTGTCCATCAGGTTTGCCAGCGGATGGACAAACGGCAGAATAATCAGGCTGCCCACCAGCTTAAACAGCAAACTCCCCAGCGCCACGCGACGGGCGGCAGCATTGGCCGCGCTGTTGTTAAGCATCGCCAGCAGGCCAGAGCCGAGGTTAGCGCCGATCACCAGACACAGCGCCACCGGGAAGGAGATCGCGCCCGCGGCGGTGAGCGTGGCCGTCAGCAGCACGGCGGCCAGGCTGGAGTAGCTGATGATGGCAAACACTGCCCCGATCAGCGCATCCAGCATGATGTCACCGGTCAGCGAGGCGAAGATGACCTGCACGCCGTTCGCCTGGGTGATAGGCGTCACCGCCTGCACAATCAGTTCCAGCGCCAGCAGAATCAGCCCGAGGCCAATGCCCACGCGGCCAAGCTGCCCGGCCCGGGTCTGCTTGCGGCCAAGGAAAAAGATCACACCGATGAAAATCAGCAGCGGCGACAGCCAGGAGAGATCGAACGTCAGGATACGCGCCATCAGCGCGGTACCGACGTCAGCACCCAGCACGATCACCAGCGCCGGGGCGAGCGCGACCAGATCCTGCGCCACGAACGAGGTGACGAGCATGGTGGTGGCATTGCTGCTTTGCACCAGCGCCGTGACGCCAATCCCCGCGCAGAAGGCGAGCGGCTTCTTCTCAACGCTGCCGCTGAGGACGGTACGTAAGCGCGCGCCGAACACGCGCATCACGCCGGTGCGGACAATATGGGTGCCCCATACGAGCAGTGCGACTGCCGAAAGCAGATGTAACAACGTCAGCACGGAAGTGGGTTCTCCTTATCGTTATAGATTTTATGATTAAGTATAAGGGTTTAAACGTAAGAAAGAGACAGGGCACCGTTGAGGTGCCCTGTTTGTTGTAAGGAAAAGTGACGTTAGTCCGCGTCGTAGCCTAAATTCGGCGCCAGCCAGCGCTCTACCTCAGACACGCTCATGCCTTTGCGCAGGGCGTAATCTTCGATCTGATCGCGCTGCAGCTGCGCCACGGCGAAGTACTTGCTGTCCGGATGACTGAAGTACCAGCCCGACACGGACGCGCCCGGCCACATAGCGAACGACTCGGTGAGCTTCATGCCGGTATGCGCTTCTACGTCCAGCAGTTTCCAGATAGTGCCTTTTTCGGTGTGTTCCGGACAGGCCGGATAGCCCGGCGCCGGACGAATCCCCTGGTAGTTTTCGCGGATCAGCTCCTCGTTGCTGAGGTTCTCATTCGCCGCGTAACCCCAGTACACCTTACGTACGCGTTCGTGCAGGTATTCAGCAAAGGCTTCCGCCAGGCGGTCGGCAATCGCTTTCACCATGATCTTATTGTAATCATCGTGTTGCGCTTCAAACGCGTCCGCCAGGGCGTCTTCTTCCAGACCGCCGGTTACCGCAAAGGCGCCGATATAGTCAGCTTTCCCGCTCAGCTTCGGCGCAACGAAATCTGCCAGGCAGTAGTTGGCAAAGCCCACTTTTTCGGTTTGCTGCCGCAGGTGATGGCTCACGGCCAGCACATGGGTGCGGGTTTCATCGCGGTAGATTTCCACGTCGTCACCCACGCGGTTCGCCGGGAACAGCCCCACCACGCCGCGCGGGTTGAGGGTTTTCTCTGCGCTCAGCGTGTCCAGCATATCGTTGGCGTCTTTAAACAGGCGCTTCGCCTCTTCGCCTACGACTTCATCTTCGAGGATGCGCGGATATTTGCCCGCCAGCGACCAGGTCATAAAGAACGGCGTCCAGTCAATGTAGTTGCGCAGCGTCTCGATGCTGGCCGTCACGTCCTGCACGCCCAGACGATGCGCGACAGGCGGCGTATAGCTTGCCCAGTCAAAGGCCAGGTCGTTATCGCGTGCGGCAGCGAGCGTCACCGGCGGCGTGCGCGGTTTTTTGCGCCCGTGCTGTACGCGAACGGTTTCGTACTCCTGGCGAGTGCGCGCCACAAAATCGTCGCGCTGAGTCTCGGAGAGCAGTGCGGAAACCACGCCCACCGTGCGCGAGGCGTTCTGCACGTAAACCGTCGGTCCGCTGTAGTTCTGCTCGATCTTCACTGCCGTGTGCGCTTTCGAGGTGGTCGCCCCGCCAATCAGCAGCGGAATGGTGAAGCCCTGACGCTCCATCTCTTTTGCCACGTTGACCATTTCGTCGAGCGACGGCGTAATCAGGCCGGAGAGGCCAATCAGATCGGCGTTCACTTCGCGCGCGGTCTTGAGGATTTTATCCGCCGGAACCATCACGCCAAGGTCGATAATTTCGTAGTTATTGCACTGCAGCACCACGCCAACAATGTTTTTGCCGATGTCGTGCACGTCGCCCTTCACGGTGGCGATAACCATTTTACCGTTGCTGGAGCCCTTCTCTTTGCTGGCTTCGATGAAGGGTTCAAGATAAGCCACTGCCTGCTTCATGACGCGAGCGGATTTCACCACCTGCGGCAGGAACATCTTGCCCTCGCCGAACAGATCGCCGACCACGTTCATGCCGTCCATCAGCGGCCCTTCGATCACCTCAATCGGGCGGGCTGCCTGCTGACGCGCTTCCTCGGTGTCCTGCTCGATGAACTCGGTAATCCCTTTCACCAGCGAGTATTCCAGACGCTTTTTCACGTCCCAGGAACGCCACTCGGCCTGCTGAACATTGGCCGATTCATCCGATTTACTGCCGCGGTATTTTTCCGCCAGGTCGAGCATGCGCTCGGTGGCGTCGTCGCGACGGTTGAGGATCACGTCCTCTACGGCATCGCGCAGTTCGGCAGGCAGATCGTCGTAAATCGCCAGCTGTCCGGCGTTGACGATGCCCATGTCCATCCCATTGCGGATGGCGTAGTAGAGGAACACGGCGTGGATCGCTTCACGCACCGGGTCGTTGCCGCGGAACGAGAACGAGACGTTCGACACGCCGCCGGAGATCAGCGCATGCGGCAGCTCGCGCTTGATGTCTTCACACGCGCCGATAAAGTCCTGGGCGTAGTTGTTGTGCTCTTCGATGCCGGTCGCGACGGCAAAGATGTTCGGGTCGAAAATAATGTCTTCCGGCGGGAAGCCCACCTCTTCGGTCAGAATTTTGTACGCGCGGCGGCATATCTCAATTTTGCGCTCGCGGGTGTCGGCCTGGCCCACTTCATCGAAGGCCATCACCACCACGGCCGCACCGTAGCGGCGCACCATCTTCGCATGGTGGATAAAGATATCCACGCCCTCTTTCATCGAGATGGAGTTAACGATGCCTTTGCCCTGAATGCACTTCAGCCCCTTTTCGATGACCTCCCACTTGGAGGAGTCAATCATGATCGGCACGCGGGCGATATCCGGCTCACCGGCAATCAGGTTGAGGAAACGCACCATCGCCGCTTCGGCGTCAAGCATTCCCTCGTCCATGTTGATATCGATAATCTGCGCCCCGCTTTCCACCTGCTGGCGGGCGACGTCCAGCGCTTCGCTGTACTTCTCTTCTTTGATCAGACGCTTGAATTTAGCGGAACCGGTAACGTTGGTACGTTCACCCACGTTCACAAACAGGCTGTCGTCGCCGATGGTCAACGGCTCCAGGCCGGAAAGGCGACAGGCAACCGGCAGCTCTGGCAGCTTGCGCGGCGGCAGCCCGTCCACGGCGCGGCTCATGGCGGCAATGTGCTCCGGCGTGGTGCCGCAGCAGCCGCCGACGATGTTCAGGAAGCCTGACTCGGCCCACTCGCGGATTTGCGCCGCCATGGTGTCAGCATCCAGATCGTACTCGCCAAACGCGTTCGGCAGACCGGCGTTCGGATGCGCGGTAACGTAGCATTCGGCGATGCGCGAAAGCTCCTGCACGTACTGGCGCAGTTCGTCTGGTCCCAGCGCGCAGTTCAGGCCGAAGGAGAGCGCGTCGGCGTGGCGCAGGGAGTTATAAAACGCTTCGGTTGTCTGGCCGGACAGGGTGCGGCCGGAGGCGTCGGTGATGGTGCCGGAGATCATGATCGGCAGGTCAACGCCCAGCGCCTCAAACTCCTCTTTCACCGCGTATATCGCGGCTTTGGCGTTGAGGGTATCGAACACCGTTTCAATCAGGATCAGGTCGGAGCCACCTTCCACCAGCGCTTTGGTCGATTCACGATACGCCGTAACCAGCTGGTCAAAGGTGATATTACGAAACGCCGGATCGTTGACGTCCGGTGAAATCGACGCGGTGCGGTTGGTCGGGCCAAGCACCCCGGCAACGTAGCGCGGCTTGTCCGGCGTGCGGGCCGTCCACTCGTCGGCACAGGCGCGGGCGAGCCTGGCCGCCTCATAGTTGATCTCCGCCGACAGGGATTCCATCTGGTAATCCGCCATGGCGATGGTTGTCGAGTTGAAGGTGTTGGTTTCTACAATATCCGCACCTGCTTCGAAGTAGGCGTTGTGGATATCCCGGATGACGGACGGTTTGCTCAACACCAGCAGGTCATTGTTTCCTTTCAGGTCGCAGGGCCAGTCGGCGAAGCGCTCGCCGCGGAAATCGTCTTCGCTCAGACGATAGCTCTGGATCATGGTGCCCATGCCGCCGTCCAGCACCAGAATTCGTTCATTTAACTGCGCACGCAGTTGCTCTACTTTGCTGCTCACACTTGCTCCCGACAACGCTCAACAAGGCCAAAAGGCTGCGTTCCATACTGGCACAATCTCGCAGGGTGGAAAAGTCACGCCGCGGTAACATGAGACATGTTCACCATCACTCCTCCGATCAGTCAGGAAAGCGGTTGCAAATTCACCAAATAAAACGAAAATGATTTCCACGATACAGAAAAAGGAGATCGTCATGGTCGCGACCGTTCCCGCCAAACGCGGCAGAAAACCTGCCGCCACCGCCGCTGCACAACCCGGCGGACAGGTTCAATCCCTGACGCGCGGTCTGAAGCTGCTGGAGTGGATAGCCGAGTCGCACGGCAGCGTGGCCCTGACGGAGCTGGCCCAGCAGGCTGGCCTGCCGAACTCCACCACGCACCGCCTGCTGACCACCATGCAGCAGCTGGGCTTTGTCCGCCAGGTCGGCGAGCTGGGGCACTGGGCGGTGGGCGCGCATGCGTTTATCGTGGGCAGCAGCTTCCTTCAGAGCCGTAACCTGCTGGCGATTGTTCACCCGATCCTGCGCAAGCTGATGGAGGAGTCCGGCGAGACGGTGAACCTTGCGGTGCTCGACCAGAGCGACCACCAGGCGATTATCATCGACCAGGTGCAGTGCACGCAGCTGATGCGCATGTCCGCGCCGATTGGCGGCAAGCTGCCGATGCACGCCTCCGGAGCGGGGAAAGCGTTTCTCTCGCAGCTGAGCGAAGAGCAGGTGACGGGGCTGCTGCACCGAAAAGGGCTGCACGCCTACACCCACGCCACGCTGGTGTCGCCGGTGCATCTGAAAGAAGATCTGGCGTTGACCCGCAAGCGCGGCTATTCGTTTGATGACGAAGAACATGCGCTGGGGCTGCGCTGCCTCGCGTCCTGTATTTTCGACGAACATCGCGAGCCGTTTGCTGCGATCTCCATCTCTGGCCCCATCTCACGTATAACCGACGACCGGGTGACCGAGCTGGGCGCGCTGGTGATTAAGGCCGCGAAAGAGGTGACGCTGGCGTATGGTGGGATTCGTTAAACCGCACACAAAACCGCTGCTTGCGGCGGTAAGCGTACACATCCTCCACGTGCCCATTTTTGATCCGCGTTTGTAGCCCGCGCCAGTAGCTGGCGTGGAACAGATCTTCATGCATTTCTTCAAATAACGGCCCGATGCGTGGGTCCGCACACAGCCAGTGGCGAAACTCCTCGGGAAACACATCGCCCGGCGAAACGCTGTACCACGGCTCGCTGGAGAGCTCATCCTCAGGGTAACGGGGCGGCGGGATATCGCGAAAGTTCACCTCGGTCATGTAGCAAATTTCATCGTAATCGTAGAACACCACCCGCCCGTGCCGGGTGACGCCGAAGTTTTTAAACAGCATATCGCCAGGGAAGATATTGGCGGCGGCGAGCTGGCGGATGGCGTTGCCGTACTCTTCGATGGCATCACGCAAAGCCTGGCCCTCTGACTGTTCCAGCCAGATATTGAGCGGCACCATACGGCGCTCAATGTAGAGATGGCTAATCGCTATTTTATCGCCCAGATCGGTGATTTTCGTTGGCGCTTCCTGCATTAACAGCGACATGAGCGCCGGATCGATCTGCTGCTTATCCAGCACAAAGTTTTCAAACTCCTGGGTATCGGCCATTCGCCCGACGCGATCGTGCTCTTTTACCAGCTGATAGCAGGCGCGGACGTGGGCGGCGGTCATCTCTTTCTGCGGGGCGAATCTGTCTTTTATCACCTTAAAGACCCGGTCGAAGCCCGGCAGCGTGAAGACCAGCATCACCATGCCGCGGATACCTGGCGCTTCGATAAACTGCTCATCCGCCGCGGTGACATAGCGCAGATACTCCCGATAACTTTCCGTTTTGGCATGCTTCTGACAGCCAATCGCCATATACAGCTCGGCGGTGGTTTTGCCCGGCAGGATCTCGCGCAGCCACTCCACCAGGGCGGCAGGCAGCGGGGCGTACACCATGAAATAGGAGCGGGCGAAGCCAAACACGATGCTGGCCTCGGCGCTGGTGGTCAGGCAGGTATCGACAAACAGTTCGCCGTCGTCGGTACGGTGAATGGGCAACAGAAACGGCACAATGGCCGTTGGCGTAACCAGTTTGCCCACCAGCCAGGCGGCCTTATTCCGGTAGAACAGCTCGTTGGCCACCTGCAAATGGCTGCGGCTGAGCACCTCCTCGCCGTAGGTTTCACGAAGATGCGCATGAATATAGCCGATATCCCGGAGCTTGTTCTCCCACGGAAGGCGCAGCGGCAAATCCGTTAAGATGCGATGCAGGAGCTTTTCCCATCCGCGATCGGGGAAAAAATCTTTCGCCAGCGGACGCGGAATGGTACGGAAGCGGCGCTCAGGCTGGGAGCTGAAGATAAATAACCGCTCAGGAGATAATGAGCGGTGGTCAAATAACCGGCAATAGACGGAGTTGAAAAAGCTCTCCGCAATCTCGAAGCGAGGGTAGTCGGGTAACAGATGGGTGTAATGCTCTTTCACGCGCAGTAAAAATGCCGCGTCCGGGCTTTTACCGTCGGTAATACAGCGCAGCTGCTCCACCACCAGACCCACGTGGTGATCATAGAGATGGATACGCTGCTTCATGGCCTGCTGAACCGCATGCCAGTCTGCGTGTTCGAAGCGCTGCTGCGCGCCGGAGGTCACTTCAAGAAAACGACCATACTGGGCATCGAAGCCCTGCAGAATGGTTTGGGCAATCAGTAATTCCAGGCCACGCGACATATATTCCCCCTCACCACCAACCCTCTCCCCAGGGGGGAGAGGGGGAAAAGATTAGAACTGTGCTTCTTCCGTTGAACCCGTCAAGGCGGTGACGGAGGAGGTGCCGCCCTGAATAATCGTGGTCACATTATCAAAGTAGCCGGTGCCCACTTCCTGCTGGTGAGAGACGAAGGTATAACCATCTTTGCCCGCCGCAAACTCCGGCTGCTGCACTTTCTCAACGTAGTGCTTCATGCCCTCCCCCTGCGCGTAAGCGTGCGCCAGGTCGAACATGTTGAACCACATGCTGTGGATGCCTGCCAGGGTGATGAACTGGTACTTGTAGCCCATATCCGACAGCTGCTGCTGGAAGCTGGCGATGGTTTTGTCATCCAGCTTTTTCTGCCAGTTGAAGGACGGCGAACAGTTGTAGGCCAGCAGCTTGCCCGGATATTTCGCATGAATCGCATCGGCAAAGCGCTTCGCCAGCGCCAGATCCGGCGTGGACGTTTCACACCAGACCAGGTCGGCGTAAGGGGCATAGGCCAGGCCGCGGCTGATGGCCTGTTCGATACCGGCATGCGTGCGATAGAACCCCTCGCTGGTGCGCTCGCCGGTAATAAATTCGCTATCGTACGGATCGCAGTCAGAGGTGATCAGGTCTGCCGCATCCGCATCGGTACGGGCAATCACCAGCGTCGGCACGCCGAGCACGTCAGCAGCCAGACGCGCGGCTACCAGCTTCTGAATCGCTTCCTGGGTCGGGACGAGAACTTTTCCGCCCATATGCCCGCACTTCTTCACCGACGCCAGCTGGTCTTCGAAGTGAACGGCCGCTGCACCGGCCTCAATCATCGATTTCATCAGTTCGAAGGCGTTCAGCACGCCGCCGAAGCCCGCTTCCGCATCCGCGACGATCGGCAGGAAGTAATCAATAAAACGCGGATCGTTGGGCTCAATGCCTGCAGCCCACTGGATCTGATCCGCGCGGCGGAAGGTATTGTTGATCCGATCCACCACCGACGGTACCGAGTTGGCCGGATAAAGAGATTGATCCGGATACATGCTGGAGGCCAGGTTGGCGTCCGCCGCGACCTGCCAGCCGGAAAGGTAAATGGCTTCTATGCCGGCCTTCGCCTGCTGCAATGCCTGACCGCCGGTCAGCGCACCGAGGCTGTTGATATAACCCTTTTTGGAACCACCGTGCAGCAGCTTCCACATTTTCGCCGCACCGTTCTGTGCCAGCGTGCATTCCGGGTTGACCGAGCCGCGTAATTTCACCACATCCTCCGCGCTGTAAGGACGGCGGATGCCTTCCCAGCGCGGTTGAGTCCACTCTTTCTTTAATTCTTCGATTTGTTGGGTACGGGTTTTCATGTGCAGATGCTCCATATTGTTATGTGGTGAGTTACGCCAGGAAGCGGTAGCCCGGCAGGGTCAGGAAGTCGATTAAGTCATCTGATGTGGTGATTTGCTCCATCAGGCGCGCTGCGTCGTCAAAGCGTCCGCTGCTGAAGCGGTGTTCGCCCAGCTCGTCCTGGATGACCCGCATCTCTTCGGCCAGCATCTGACGGAACAGGGCTTTGGTGACCGGCTTGCCGTTGCTGAGCGTTTTTTGATGGTGGATCCACTGCCAGATAGAGGTGCGCGAAATTTCCGCCGTGGCAGCATCTTCCATCAGGCCGTAGATAGGCACGCAGCCGTTGCCGGAGATCCACGCTTCGATGTACTGGACCGCGACGCGAATATTGGCACGCATCCCCTCTTCCGTTCGCTCGCCCGCACACGGTGCCAGCAGCTGTTCTTCAGCCGTTGGGGCATCTTCTTCGCGCGTGACAAACAGCTGATTTTTGTTATCGCCGAGTACGCGATTGAAGACCTCCATCGCCGTATCGGCCAGGCCCGGATGGGCAATCCACGTGCCGTCGTGACCGTTACGGGCTTCCAGCTCTTTATCGGCTTTCACCTTGTTGAGCACCTGATTATTGCGCTCCGCGTCTTTGCTCGGAATAAAGGCCGCCATGCCGCCCATCGCAAAGGCACCGCGCTTGTGGCAGGTTTTAATCAGCAGACGCGAATAGGCGCTCAGGAAGGGTTTATCCATGGTCACGACCTGGCGGTCCGGCAGCACGCGGTCGGGATAATTTTTCAGGGTTTTGATGTAGCTGAAAATATAGTCCCAGCGTCCGCAGTTCAGGCCGACAATGTGGTCGCGCAGGGCATGCAGAATTTCATTCATCTGGAACACGGCGGGCAGCGTTTCAATCAGCAGCGTGGCCTTGATCGTGCCGCGCGGCAGGTTGAAGCGATCTTCCGCGTAGCTAAATACTTCGCTCCACCAGGCGGCTTCCTGCCATGCCTGCGTTTTTGGCAGATAGAAATAGGGACCGCTACCTTTTGCCAGCAGGTTTTTGTAGTTATGGAAAAAATAGAGTGCGAAATCAAACAGGCTGCCCGGAATGGCTTCTCCACGCCATGTGACATGTTTTTCAGGCAGGTGCAGACCTCGTACACGACAGATCAGCACCGCCGGATTCGGTTTGAGCTGGTAGATTTTCCCGGCTTCGTTGGTGTAGCTGATGGTGCCGTTGACGGCATCGCGCAGGTTGATCTGCCCGTCGATAACTTTGTTCCAGTCCGGGGCCAGCGAGTCTTCAAAATCGGCCATAAAGACTTTAACGTTAGCGTTCATGGCGTTGATCACCATTTTGCGCTCTACCGGACCAGTGATCTCAACGCGACGATCCTGTAAATCTTCAGGAATGCCGCGGATTTTCCACTCATCACGACGAATGGAAGCAGTTTCCGAAATAAATCCTGGCAACTTGCCGTTATCGATTTCCTGCTGTTGGTGAATGCGTGCCGCCAGCAGCTTATTGCGCTGCGGCGTAAAGCGGGTTACCAGCTCAGTCAGAAACTCTACCGCTTCGGCCGTCAAAACCTGCTGTTCTTGCTCACCATTCGGCTGGGTAAAGGTCAATTCATCGACCGTGGTTGCCTGTTGAGTCATCGTTCTGCTCCTCATCAAAGATCCAAAATCACGCCCCCAATGCGAACGAAAGATCGTTGTGTAGTTTTCGCTCAGCAGAATTAAGACTATCTATAATTTTTCCAAAATCAAAAACAATTTCCATTTTAATTTTAATTACAACGCAACATGATGATTAATATGGAGTTAAAGTTTGCTGGCATGTTGAACGGGATTTCGGAAATAAAAAAGGCACCCGAAGGTGCCTGATCTGAATAGCTGAAACGCTTTAGGATCGTTTAATGCAGACGATTACTCCAGCGTAGGATTCATGTGGCGAAGATCGTACGGCGTAATCTGGTAGACGTAATAGTTGAGCCAGTTAGTGAACAACAGGTTTCCGTGGCTGCGCCAGGTTGCCCTCGGCTTGTTCTGCGGATCGTTTTTCGGGAAATAGTTGTACGGGATATCCGGATTAAGACCCGCTTCGACATCACGGAAATACTCTGATGCGAGAGTATCGGGATCATACTCAGGATGGCCGGTAACGAACGCGATACGTTTGTCTTTACTGGCAAACAGGTAGGCATCCCCGTCTTCCGTTTCGGCCAGGATCTCCAGATCGGTGTAATCACGAATCAGCTGGGCCGGAAAATCGGCGTAGCGAGAATGCGGGGCCAGGAAGGTGTCATCAAAACCACGCGTCAGCAGCGCGTGTGGATGAAGAATGTGGTGTTCGTATACGCCGGAGAGCTTTTGAGTGCGGGTTTGCTTGGGAATACCGTAGAGAATGTTGAGTGCGGCCTGTACCGCCCAGCAGACAAACAGCGTTGACGTGACGTGATCTTTTGCCCACTCCAGCACCTGTTTGATCTGCGGCCAGTAAGCAACATCGTTAAATTCAACCAGACCGAGCGGCGCGCCTGTCACAATCAGTCCGTCGAAGTTTTCCCCCCGAATATCTTCGAAGTTACAGTAGAAGTTATTCAGATGCTCAGAGGGCGTGTTACGTGACTCGCGGGCATCAATACGCAGCAGTTGAATATCGACCTGCAGCGGGGAGTTCGACAGCAGACGCAGAAACTGATTCTCCGTCTCAATCTTTTTCGGCATCAGGTTGAGGATGAGAACCTTCAGCGGGCGAATTTCCTGACCTGTCGCGCGTGAAGCCGTCATCACGAAGACGTTCTCTTCACGTAAGAAATTGACGGCTGGTAGCTCGTCCTGCACCCGAATCGGCATAACCTTACTTCCTCACAATATACGTATAAACGTTTAGACATCCAGACAGCTAACGATACCCAGAAATGGTATGAATGTCGAGCCTGCAAGTCGAAGGTGAGAAAGTTTCAGGGAGAGGGAGAAAAACAAAAGCAAAAAACCCCGCACCTTACGGTACGGGGTTCTTCTTAATTGATGCCTGGCAGTTCCCTACTCTCACATGGGGAGACCCCACACTACCATCGGCGCTACGGCGTTTCACTTCTGAGTTCGGCATGGGGTCAGGTGGGACCACCGCGCTAAAGCCGCCAGGCAAATTCTGTTAATCTGTATCAGGCTGAAAATCTGTCTCTCACCGCCAAAACACCTTCGGCGTTGTAAGGTTAAGCCTCACGGTTCATTAGTACCGGTTAGCTCAACGCATCGCTGCGCTTACACACCCGGCCTATCAACGTCGTCGTCTTCAACGTTCCTTCAGGAGACTTATAGTCTCAGGGAGAACTCATCTCGGGGCAAGTTTCGTGCTTAGATGCTTTCAGCACTTATCTCTTCCGCATTTAGCTACCGGGCAGTGCCATTGGCATGACAACCCGAACACCAGTGATGCGTCCACTCCGGTCCTCTCGTACTAGGAGCAGCCCCCCTCAATTCTCCAGCGCCCACGGCAGATAGGGACCGAACTGTCTCACGACGTTCTAAACCCAGCTCGCGTACCACTTTAAATGGCGAACAGCCATACCCTTGGGACCTACTTCAGCCCCAGGATGTGATGAGCCGACATCGAGGTGCCAAACACCGCCGTCGATATGAACTCTTGGGCGGTATCAGCCTGTTATCCCCGGAGTACCTTTTATCCGTTGAGCGATGGCCCTTCCATTCAGAACCACCGGATCACTATGACCTGCTTTCGCACCTGCTCGAGCCGTCACTCTCGCAGTCAAGCTAGCTTATGCCATTGCACTAACCTCCTGATGTCCGACCAGGATTAGCTAACCTTCGTGCTCCTCCGTTACTCTTTGGGAGGAGACCGCCCCAGTCAAACTACCCACCAGACACTGTCCGCAACCCGGATTACGGGTCCACGTTAGAACACCAGCCATTAAAGGGTGGTATTTCAAGGACGGCTCCACGCAGACTGGCGTCCACGCTTCAAAGCCTCCCACCTATCCTACACATCAAGGACCAGTGTTCAGTGTCAAGCTATAGTAAAGGTTCACGGGGTCTTTCCGTCTTGCCGCGGGTACACTGCATCTTCACAGCGAGTTCAATTTCACTGAGTCTCGGGTGGAGACAGCCTGGCCATCATTACGCCATTCGTGCAGGTCGGAACTTACCCGACAAGGAATTTCGCTACCTTAGGACCGTTATAGTTACGGCCGCCGTTTACCGGGGCTTCGATCAAGAGCTTCGCGTTGCCGCTAACCCCATCAATTAACCTTCCGGCACCGGGCAGGCGTCACACCGTATACGTCCACTTTCGTGTTTGCACAGTGCTGTGTTTTTAATAAACAGTTGCAGCCAGCTGGTATCTTCGACTGATTTCAGCTCCGTCCGCAGGGACTTCACCTACATATCAGCGTGCCTTCTCCCGAAGTTACGGCACCATTTTGCCTAGTTCCTTCACCCGAGTTCTCTCAAGCGCCTTGGTATTCTCTACCTGACCACCTGTGTCGGTTTGGGGTACGATTTCGTGTTACCTGATGCTTAGAGGCTTTTCCTGGAAGCAGGGCATTTATCACTTCAGCACCGTAGTGCCTCGTCATCACGCCTCAGTGTTAAAGTGAACCGGATTTGCCTGGAACACACACCTACACGCTTAAACCGGGACAACCGTCGCCCGGCTGACATAGCCTTCTCCGTCCCCCCTTCGCAGTAACACCAAGTACAGGAATATTAACCTGTTTCCCATCGACTACGCCTTTCGGCCTCGCCTTAGGGGTCGACTCACCCTGCCCCGATTAACGTTGGACAGGAACCCTTGGTCTTCCGGCGAGCGGGCTTTTCACCCGCTTTATCGTTACTTATGTCAGCATTCGCACTTCTGATACCTCCAGCATGCCTCACAGCACACCTTCAACGGCTTACAGAACGCTCCCCTACCCAACAACACATAGTGTCGCTGCCGCAGCTTCGGTGCATGGTTTAGCCCCGTTACATCTTCCGCGCAGGCCGACTCGACCAGTGAGCTATTACGCTTTCTTTAAATGATGGCTGCTTCTAAGCCAACATCCTGGCTGTCTGTGCCTTCCCACATCGTTTCCCACTTAACCATGACTTTGGGACCTTAGCTGGCGGTCTGGGTTGTTTCCCTCTTCACGACGGACGTTAGCACCCGCCGTGTGTCTCCCGTGATAACATTCTTCGGTATTCGTAGTTTGCATCGGGTTGGTAAGCCGGGATGGCCCCCTAGCCGAAACAGTGCTCTACCCCCGAAGATGAGTTCACGAGGCGCTACCTAAATAGCTTTCGGGGAGAACCAGCTATCTCCCGGTTTGATTGGCCTTTCACCCCCAGCCACAGGTCATCCGCTAATTTTTCAACATTAGTCGGTTCGGTCCTCCAGTTAGTGTTACCCAACCTTCAACCTGCCCATGGCTAGATCACCGGGTTTCGGGTCTATACCCTGCAACTTAACGCCCAGTTAAGACTCGGTTTCCCTGCGGCTCCCCTATACGGTTAACCTTGCTACAGAATATAAGTCGCTGACCCATTATACAAAAGGTACGCAGTCACACCCGAAGGTGCTCCCACTGCTTGTACGTACACGGTTTCAGGTTCTTTTTCACTCCCCTCGCCGGGGTTCTTTTCGCCTTTCCCTCACGGTACTGGTTCACTATCGGTCAGTCAGGAGTATTTAGCCTTGGAGGATGGTCCCCCCATATTCAGACAGGATACCACGTGTCCCGCCCTACTCTTCGAGTTCACAACCTGTGCATTTTCGTGTACGGGACTGTCACCCTGTACCGTGCGACTTTCCAGACGCTTCCACTAACACACAAGCTGATTCAGACTCCGGGCTGCTCCCCGTTCGCTCGCCGCTACTGGGGGAATCTCGGTTGATTTCTTTTCCTCGGGGTACTTAGATGTTTCAGTTCCCCCGGTTCGCCTCGTTAACCTATGTATTCAGTTAACGATAGTGCAACGAATTGCACTGGGTTTCCCCATTCGGACATCGACGGGTCAAAGGTTCATATCACCTCGCCGTCGCTTTTCGCAGATTAGCACGTCCTTCATCGCCTCTGACTGCCAGGGCATCCACCGTGTACGCTTAGTCGCTTAACCTCACAACCCGAAGATGTTTCACTTCATGATTGCGAAAATTTGAGAGACTCGAACACACCATTAAGATGTGTCGTTTCAATTTTCAGCTTGATCCAGATTTTTAAAGAGCAAAACTTCTTAATGCACTCAAAAGTACATTCAGAAGTTCATCATTCATCAGACAATCTGTGTGAGCACTGCAAAGGCAGGTTCTTTAAGGTAAGGAGGTGATCCAACCGCAGGTTCCCCTACGGTTACCTTGTTACGACTTCACCCCAGTCATGAATCACAAAGTGGTAAGCGCCCTCCCGAAGGTTAAGCTACCTACTTCTTTTGCAACCCACTCCCATGGTGTGACGGGCGGTGTGTACAAGGCCCGGGAACGTATTCACCGTGGCATTCTGATCCACGATTACTAGCGATTCCGACTTCATGGAGTCGAGTTGCAGACTCCAATCCGGACTACGACGCACTTTATGAGGTCCGCTTGCTCTCGCGAGGTCGCTTCTCTTTGTATGCGCCATTGTAGCACGTGTGTAGCCCTACTCGTAAGGGCCATGATGACTTGACGTCATCCCCACCTTCCTCCAGTTTATCACTGGCAGTCTCCTTTGAGTTCCCGGCCTAACCGCTGGCAACAAAGGATAAGGGTTGCGCTCGTTGCGGGACTTAACCCAACATTTCACAACACGAGCTGACGACAGCCATGCAGCACCTGTCTCAGAGTTCCCGAAGGCACCAAAGCATCTCTGCTAAGTTCTCTGGATGTCAAGAGTAGGTAAGGTTCTTCGCGTTGCATCGAATTAAACCACATGCTCCACCGCTTGTGCGGGCCCCCGTCAATTCATTTGAGTTTTAACCTTGCGGCCGTACTCCCCAGGCGGTCGACTTAACGCGTTAGCTCCGGAAGCCACGCCTCAAGGGCACAACCTCCAAGTCGACATCGTTTACGGCGTGGACTACCAGGGTATCTAATCCTGTTTGCTCCCCACGCTTTCGCACCTGAGCGTCAGTCTTTGTCCAGGGGGCCGCCTTCGCCACCGGTATTCCTCCAGATCTCTACGCATTTCACCGCTACACCTGGAATTCTACCCCCCTCTACAAGACTCTAGCCTGCCAGTTTCGAATGCAGTTCCCAGGTTGAGCCCGGGGATTTCACATCCGACTTGACAGACCGCCTGCGTGCGCTTTACGCCCAGTAATTCCGATTAACGCTTGCACCCTCCGTATTACCGCGGCTGCTGGCACGGAGTTAGCCGGTGCTTCTTCTGCGGGTAACGTCAATCGATGAGGTTATTAACCTCACCGCCTTCCTCCCCGCTGAAAGTACTTTACAACCCGAAGGCCTTCTTCATACACGCGGCATGGCTGCATCAGGCTTGCGCCCATTGTGCAATATTCCCCACTGCTGCCTCCCGTAGGAGTCTGGACCGTGTCTCAGTTCCAGTGTGGCTGGTCATCCTCTCAGACCAGCTAGGGATCGTCGCCTAGGTGAGCCGTTACCCCACCTACTAGCTAATCCCATCTGGGCACATCTGATGGCAAGAGGCCCGAAGGTCCCCCTCTTTGGTCTTGCGACGTTATGCGGTATTAGCTACCGTTTCCAGTAGTTATCCCCCTCCATCAGGCAGTTTCCCAGACATTACTCACCCGTCCGCCACTCGTCACCCGAGAGCAAGCTCTCTGTGCTACCGTTCGACTTGCATGTGTTAGGCCTGCCGCCAGCGTTCAATCTGAGCCATGATCAAACTCTTCAATTTAAGTTTGATGCTCGTGAATTAAACTTCGTAATGAATTACGTATGTTCACTCAGAGACTTGGTATTCATTTTTCGTCCGAGGACGTTAAGAATCCATGTCACTTTGAGTGCCCACACAGATTGTCTGATAAATTGTTAAAGAGCAGTGCAACGCGGCTTTCGCTCACCGTTGCGAGGTGGCGTATATTACGCTTTCCTCTTTCAGAGTCAACCCGTTATTTCAGGATTTTTTCTCTTCAACCGACCGGGTTAACTGTGAAGTGATTCACATCCGCCGTGTCGATGGAGGCGCATTATAGGGAGTTCTCCGCGGGCCGCAACCGCTAAATGACAGAAAAATGACTGACTGCTGCATTCCCCAGCAAAACCCCGCCTTATACCCTTTTACACACAGAGTTATCCACAGCGCTTCGAAAAAGTGAAAATATGCGAGCGTTGCGCAAACGTTTTCGTTAAAATGCTCGCGCTTAACAAGGAGGCCTCGTCAGGTGTGTTAGATGAGTTTTTCGCTGGAAAATTCATCTAACGCTCTCTGTAATCGTGAAATCCAGGGGATTTACCATGCAACAACGTCGTCCAGTCCGCCGCGCTCTGCTCAGTGTTTCTGATAAAGCCGGTATCGTCGAATTCGCTCAGGCACTTTCCGCACGCGGTGTGGAGCTGCTTTCTACAGGCGGTACCGCTCGCCTGTTAGCAGATAAAGGTCTGCCGGTAACCGAAGTGTCCGACTACACCGGTTTCCCGGAAATGATGGATGGACGCGTCAAAACCCTGCATCCGAAAGTGCACGGCGGCATTCTGGGCCGTCGCGGTCAGGACGACGGTATTATGGAACAGCATGATATCGCGCCTATCGATATGGTCGTTGTTAACCTCTACCCGTTCGCCCAGACCGTCGCCCGCGAAGGCTGCTCTCTGGAAGATGCGGTTGAGAATATTGATATCGGCGGCCCAACCATGGTGCGCTCCGCGGCGAAGAACCATAAAGATGTGGCCATCGTGGTGAAGAGCAGCGACTACAGCGCCATTATTAATGAGATGGATGCTAACGACGGCTCCCTCACTCTCGAAACCCGCTTCGACCTTGCGATTAAGGCGTTCGAACACACCGCCGCGTACGACAGCATGATTGCCAACTACTTCGGTAGCCTGGTTCCTGCCTACCACGGTGAAAGCAAAGATCCTTCTGGCCGCTTCCCGCGCACCCTGAACCTGAACTTCATTAAGAAGCAGGATATGCGTTACGGTGAGAACAGCCACCAGCAGGCTGCCTTCTATATAGAAGAAGAGGTAAAAGAAGCCTCCGTTGCGACCGCCCAGCAGGTTCAGGGCAAAGCCCTTTCCTATAACAACATTGCCGACACCGACGCCGCGCTGGAATGCGTGAAAGAGTTCAGCGAGCCGGCCTGCGTTATCGTCAAGCATGCCAACCCGTGCGGCGTTGCGGTAAGCACCTCTATTCTGGATGCCTACGATCGCGCCTACAAAACCGACCCGACCTCCGCATTCGGCGGCATTATTGCCTTCAACCGCGAGCTGGATGCTGAGACCGCGCAGGCCATTATCTCTCGCCAGTTTGTCGAAGTGATCATCGCGCCATCCGCGTCCGAAGAAGCGCTGAAAATCACCTCGGCGAAACAGAACGTGCGCGTACTGGTTTGCGGCCAGTGGGCAGAGCGCGTTCCAGGCCTGGACTTCAAGCGCGTGAACGGCGGCCTGCTGGTTCAGGACCGCGATCTGGGTATGGTGGGCGAAGCCGATCTGCGTGTCGTCACCAAACGTCAGCCAACCGAACAGGAACTGCGTGACGCACTGTTCTGCTGGAAAGTGGCGAAGTTCGTGAAATCCAACGCCATCGTCTACGCCAAAGAGAACATGACCATCGGAATAGGCGCAGGCCAGATGAGCCGCGTTTACTCGGCGAAAATCGCGGGTATCAAAGCCGGTGACGAAGGCCTGGAAGTGAAAGGCTCCGCCATGGCCTCTGACGCCTTCTTCCCGTTCCGCGACGGCATCGATGCGGCCGCTGCTGTGGGCATCACCTGTGTGATCCAGCCTGGCGGTTCAATCCGTGATGACGAAGTGATTGCCGCTGCCGACGAGCATGGCATCGCAATGATCTTCACCGACATGCGCCACTTCCGCCATTAATTCCCGGAGCAGAAAATGAAAGTATTAGTGATTGGTAACGGCGGGCGCGAGCACGCGCTGGCGTGGAAAGCGGCGCAGTCTCCGCAGGTTAAAACCGTCTTCGTGGCACCGGGTAACGCCGGTACCGCACTGGAACCCGCGCTGCAGAACGTGGCTATCGGCGTGACCGATATCCCGGCGCTGCTGAGCTTTGCCCAGAGCGAAAAAATCGACCTGACCATCGTCGGCCCGGAAGCGCCGCTGGTAATTGGCGTGGTGGATGCGTTCCGCGCAGCGGGCCTGAAAATCTTCGGTCCAACGGAAGGTGCCGCACAGCTGGAAGGCTCCAAAGCCTTCACCAAAGATTTCCTTGCGCGTCATAATATCCCAACGGCGGAATATCAGAACTTCACCGAAGTGGAGCCTGCTCTGGCCTGGTTACGTGAAAAAGGCGCGCCGATTGTCATCAAAGCCGACGGTCTGGCCGCCGGGAAAGGCGTTATCGTGGCGATGACGCTCGAAGAAGCCGAAGCGGCCGTTCAGGATATGCTGGCAGGCAACGCCTTTGGCGACGCGGGCCACCGCATCGTGATCGAAGAGTTCCTCGACGGCGAAGAGGCGAGCTTTATCGTAATGGTCGACGGCGAGCACGTTCTGCCGATGGCCACCAGCCAGGATCACAAGCGCGTGGGCAATGGCGATACCGGCCCCAACACCGGCGGGATGGGTGCTTACTCCCCTGCTCCCGTTGTTACCGATGAGGTGCATCAGCGCACCATGGACCGCATCATCTGGCCTACCGTGAAGGGCATGGCGGCGGAAGGCAATACCTACACCGGTTTCCTTTACGCAGGCCTGATGATCGACAAGCAGGGTAACCCGAAGGTGATTGAATTCAACTGCCGCTTCGGCGATCCGGAAACCCAGCCGATCATGCTGCGCATGAAATCCGACCTGGTGGATCTGTGCCTGGCGGCCTGCGAAGGCAAGCTGGACGAGAAAACCTCAGAGTGGGACGAGCGTGCGTCTCTGGGCGTGGTGATTGCTGCGGGTGGCTATCCGGGGAACTACAGCACCGGAGATGAGATCCACGGCCTGCCGCTGGAAGAGATTGACGGCGCGAAGGTGTTCCACGCCGGTACGAAGCTGGCTGACGATGACCGCGTGCTCACCAACGGCGGCCGCGTGCTGTGTGCGACCGCGCTGGGCCAGACCGTGGCAGAAGCGCAGAAACGCGCCTATGCGCTGATGGCGGATATTCACTGGAACGGCAGCTTCAGCCGTCAGGATATCGGTTATCGTGCTATTGCGCGGGAGCAGGGGGAGTAATTTCCCCCTCACCCTGACCCTCTCCCTCAAGGGAGAGGGAACTTAAATCAAAAACTTTTCTCTGTCGGCTGCCAGGTGCAGAAGTCTTCGTTCGCCACCAGCAGCAGCTGAGAGCCTTCCGGCGCCTCAAGCCACGCCACGCTCACTTCCATAGACGAATGCCGCTGACGGCGCTGAATGTGTTCGGTTGCCCAGGATTCAAGTTCAGGCTTTACGGTCTGCCCTTCGCAGGTGGTCACCGTGCCATCGGCATGCCAGCGCCCCTGGCGCAGCACCACGCGGCCCTGACGCAGCGCGTCGCTGGTCTGACGGAGCTGTTCGGCGCGGTAGCGGTAAAGGGCGACCTGATCGCTGGAAAGCTGCTGTTTCAACCCGCTGACTTCATGCTGCATAAAGCTCAGCTCGCCGTGGTCGTCGAAACGCACCTTCACGTGTTCGGGAGTCTTACTGTAGATATTCAGTTCAATGAGCGACAGCGCATCGCCCTGCCAGCGGTATTCTGCGGTCGAGGTGTTGCCGTTATGCCACGGGCTGAATGCGGTGAGCATATGGACTTCATCGCTGGAATCTTTGCGCCAGATCCTGACCGCACCCTGGTTGTCAGCGTAGCCGCTGGCGGTAAACGGGGGGAGTGAGGAGTCATGGCTACAGGCAGACAGCAACAGTACGCCTGCCAGCGCGAGCGTGCCACGCCAGAATGACAAAAGGGGCGTTGCCGCCCCTTCGTTAAAACTGTTCACTGCCACGCGTCTTACTTAACTGCGTCTTTCAGTGCTTTACCAGAAACAAATGCCGGCACGTTAGCTGCGGCGATTTTGATTTCTTTACCGGTCTGCGGGTTGCGGCCAGTACGCTCAGCGCGGTGGTTCACTTTGAAGGTACCGAAACCAACCAGTTGTACAGCATCGCCTTCTTTCAGAGACTCAGTAATAGCAGCCAGGGTAGATTCCAGAGCAGCTTTAGCCTGCACTTTAGACAGATCAGCCTTGTCCGCAATTACATCAATCAGTTGAGTCTTGTTCATAAGTTATCCTTTCAATGTGTTTATCGCTTGCTAAGCATCGAGTGCGACGAAAATGCCAAAAAAGCACTCTCCTGCATACACGCACCGATAGCCACTTTTTTTCGCCCCCCAAATGTAGACCAGACGGGGGGCGAAAGGGAAGAGTCGAGGAGTGACAAAACAGGCGTTAAATCACGTTTTGTTGTCTCATTGGTTAAAAATTATACCAATATTGCTCTCACCGGCCTCGCGAAGGTCCGCGCGAAGCCCTTTGATCAGCTCAATATCACGTTCTTCACACTCCGCCAGCAGACGGAAAATTTCCCACTGAATATCCCATTCCTGTTCAACCGCCGGGTTAGCACGCAGCTCCTCGTCGGTCATTTCACGGCCTTCCTGGGTCATTTCAAGCATCGCAACGGTGGTAATGGATGCCTTGCTGACTTCAATGGCGTGTTCCAGGGTTTCACCGCTCAGACGGGAGTGGATCAGCTCGCTCAACGCCACGCAGGCGTCGATTGCCGGATAAACGCCGTACAGGTCGTAATCGTCCGCCACCGGGATCGCCTCTTCCAGCTTTTCGAGCTGTGAATCGAAGTTCACCTTTGCGTCTTTCACCGTCAGCGTCTCCCAGATCAAATCCAGGATACGTCGATAAATCTGGCCTTCGCCAAACTCCGTTTGCTTACAGAACGCGGCATAGTTGGGATACATGCGCTCGCACAGGCAAGCCATAAACGTCACGTGCTGCCAGCTTTCCAGCTTCTCAAGGCGCAGATGAATCGGGTTTTGTAACATGATGATGTCTCGAATCGAAAATTAGCCGCAGTTTACCTGAATCACGGCTGAATTTCCTGCCAACGAATGAATGCCGGACGTGAAGAGGCAACGGCGTCAGCCCAGCGGGTTGGCTCCGGTAACCGGTAGCCCTTCATGCAGCGCTGCACCCACGCCAGCGCGCTGTCCATGCTCACCCGATGTCCGGTGGCGATAAACAGCGGATTACAGCGCGCTTTACTGCGCCAGACCCACGCCAGCTGCTCGCCTTTATGGATAAGCGGCGCCAGCGCGCCCGGTTCGGCAGAAAGCGGCTCAAACGCGCCGCACAGGCGTTTTTTCGCCACGCCGATGGTCGGCACGTCCACCAGCAGACCAAAGTGGCTGGCGACGCCTAAGCGACGCGGATGGGAGATACCGTGCCCGTCAACAAACAGGAGGTCAGGTTTTTGCGAGAGTTGCTCCCACGCGGCCAGCAGCGCGGGGTATTCGCGGAAGGAGAGAAAGCCGGGAATATAGGGCATGGTGGTGGCGATACGCGCCACCTTGTACTCCACCAGCTCCAGCGACGGGTATTTCAGCACCACCATCGCCGCCCGCGTCACTTCACCGCCCTGCTCGAACCCGACGTCCGCCCCGCCAATGTACTGCGGGGGATCCTTATCCAGACGATCCTCGCGGATCACCGATGAAGCCAGTTCGATTTGCTGAGCGCGTAGCGACGCGAGATCCATAACCACTCCTTACTTGTGATACTGGGCAGAAAGCCGATGCACCGCCTCCACAAATACGCCTGCGTGTTCAGGCGGCACATCCTGATGAATGCCGTGGCCGAGGTTAAAGACGTGGCCTTCACCCTGGCCGAAACCAGACAGTATAGTCGACACTTCCTCTTCGATGCGGGCAGGCTGAGCATAGAGCATGGACGGGTCCATGTTGCCCTGTAGCGCCACTTTGTCGCCCACGCGACGGCGCGCATCGGCAATATCGGTGGTCCAGTCGAGGCCCAGCGCGTCGCAGCCGGTGGCCGCCATCGCTTCCAGCCATTGACCACCGCCTTTAGTGAACAGCGTTACCGGCACGCGGCGACCGTCGTTTTCACGCAGCAGGCCGTCAACGATTTTGTGCATGTAGTACAGGGAGAACTGCTGATAATCACGTCCGGTCAGCACGCCGCCCCAGGTGTCGAAAATCATCACAGACTGCGCACCCGCTTTAATCTGCGCGTTGAGGTAGAGCGTAACGCTCTTCGCCAGCTTATCGAGCAGCGCATGCAGCGCCAGCGGTTCGGCGTACATCATCTTTTTAATCATGGTGAAGGCTTTGCTGCTGCCGCCTTCAACCATGTAGGTGGCCAGCGTCCACGGGCTGCCGGAGAACCCAATCAGCGGCACTTCGCCTTTCAGTTCGCGACGAATGGTGCGCACGGCGTTCATCACGTAGCCCAGCTCGCCTTCCGGATCGGGGATCGGCAGCTTATCGACGTCGGCTTTGCTTTTGATCGGCGAGGTAAAGCGCGGGCCCTCGCCGGTTTCGAAATAGAGCCCCAGGCCCATAGCGTCCGGAATGGTAAGAATGTCCGAAAAGAGAATGGCGGCATCCAGCGGGAAGCGGCGCAGCGGCTGGAGCGTCACTTCACAGGCCAACTCGGCGTTTTTGCACAGCGACATAAAATCGCCCGCCTGCGCGCGCGTGGCTTTGTACTCTGGCAGATAGCGTCCCGCCTGGCGCATCATCCACACCGGGGTGACATCAACGGGCTGGCGCAGCAGCGCACGCAGATAACGATCGTTCTTCAGTTCGGTCATTTTGCAGTTCCTTATTGCGTCAGTCCGTCAGTGTAACACTACTCATACTCGGCCCGACACATTGCCACGGTATCTTCTATCAGGCGACGCGCCACCGTTCCCGGAGGGGGTAACAGCGGTAAATTGTCGTAGCGGTACCAGTTCGCCTCCAGCAGCTCTTTCTGGTCGATAACAATCTCACCGCTGTCATATTCCGCCATAAACGCGGTCATCAGAGACATCGGGAACGGCCACGGCTGGGAGGTCACGTAGCGCAGGTTCTTCACCTTGATGCTGCTCTCCTCCATCACCTCGCGCGCCACCGCCTGCTCCAGCGTTTCGCCTACTTCGACGAACCCGGCGAGGACGGTATGAATGCCGTTGCGATGACGGGTATGTTGCGCCAGCAGGATGGAATCATCACGGCGGATGGCGACGATGATGCACGGCGCGATTTGCGGATAGTAGCGTTCACGGCAGTGGCCGCAGAGCAGCGCCCATTCGGTTTTGCTTGGATGCATGGTGTGGCCGCAGTAACCGCAATATTTGTGCGAACGGTAAAACTCCGCCAGCTGCACGCCCCGCCCCGCCAGCTGGAACAGGCCGACGTCCAGATCTAACACCTGACGTACGGATCCCATATCCTGACGGCGCGCCTGTTGGATCAACCACACGGGATCGCCCTGCCACTCGCCGATCTTCAGCGCGGGCTGGCCCACCAGATCGAACGTTTCCGCGGTACCGTAGGGCAACTCTCCTGAGGGCAGCCATAATTTTTGTTCGTGGCTGACGATCCACCAACCCAGATCTGATTTTTCAATAATACGATCCATATCTATTGCACTACCTTCGCTTCACTGACATGTTGTTAGCATTGTGGTTACATTTTGGATAAGCAGATCCCATTCTAAACCTTATGGAGTCGACCATGTTAAACCAGCTGGAAAGCCTGACTGAGCGCGTTGGAGGAAGTAACACCCTGGTGGATCGCTGGCTACATGTGCGCAAGCATCTCCTTGTGGCGTATTACAATCTGGTCGGTCTTAAGCCTGGCAAAGAATCCTTTATGCGGCTGAACGAAAAAGCGCTGGATGATTTTTGTCAGAGCCTTGTCGACTACCTCTCCGACGGCCATTTCAACATTTATGAACGCATTATCCGCGAAATGGAAGGGACAACGCCGTATTTAGCGGCCAGCAAACTCTGTCCGCAGCTGGAAGCCAATACCCAGCAGATCATGGACTATTACGATTCCACGCTCGAGAACGCCATCGATCACGATAACTATCTTGAGTTCCAGCAGGCGCTGTCCGACCTGGGCGAAGCGCTGGAAGAGCGATTCACGCTGGAAGATAAGCTCATCGCCCTCGTACTGGATAACAACCTGAATATCAGCAGCAGCGATAACGTTGCGCGCCCTGCTTGAGTTCTTAACCGTTAACGAGTAATTTACAACCAGTCGCCCCTCTGCGGAGGGGGATTTTTCTTGTCGGAGTGCCCAGTGTGTAAGCACGGGCTGAGACCGTTAATTCGGGATCCGCGGAACCTGATCAGGTTAATACCTGCGAAGGGAACAAGAGTCACGCTGCTGTTGTATCGCCCCTGGGGCGATCTCCTCTTGCTTCATCCGTCGTCTGACAAGCCATGTCCTTCACTTCTGGAATGAGCTATGTCTACAACAAAACTGACCCGCCGCGAACAGCGTGCACAGGCCCAACACTTCATCGACACCCTGGAAGGCACCGCTTTCCCGAACTCGAAACGCATCTACATCACCGGTTCACAGGCCGATATCCGCGTGCCGATGCGCGAAATCCAGCTCAGCCCGACGCTTATCGGCGGCAGCAAAGAGAATCCGCAGTATGAAGACAACGAAGCCGTGCCGGTGTATGACACCTCCGGCCCATACGGCGATCCTGATGTTGCTATCAACGTGCAGCAAGGTCTGGCAAAGCTGCGCCAGCCGTGGATTGAGGCGCGTAACGACTGCGAAGAACTGAGCGTACGCAGTTCTGCGTACACCAAAGAACGCCTGGCCGACGACGGCCTGGACGAGTTGCGCTTTACCGGCCTGCTGACGCCAAAACGCGCCAGAGCGGGCAAGTGCGTAACCCAGCTGCACTACGCGCGCCAGGGTATCGTCACGCCGGAGATGGAGTTCATCGCCATCCGCGAAAACATGGGCCGCGAGCGCATCCGCAGCGAAATATTGCGCCACCAGCATCCGGGTGAAGGCTTTGGCGCTCGCCTGCCGGAGAACATCACGCCGGAGTTTGTACGTGACGAAGTGGCCGCCGGCCGCGCCATTATCCCCGCCAACATCAACCACCCGGAATCGGAGCCGATGATTATCGGCCGCAACTTCCTGGTGAAGGTCAACGCCAACATCGGCAACTCTGCCGTCACCTCGTCCATCGAAGAAGAGGTGGAAAAGCTGGTCTGGTCCACGCGCTGGGGGGCGGACACGGTGATGGACCTCTCCACTGGCCGCTACATCCACGAAACCCGCGAGTGGATCCTGCGTAACAGCCCGGTGCCGATTGGCACCGTCCCGATTTACCAGGCGCTGGAGAAGGTCAACGGCATTGCTGAAAACCTCACCTGGGAAGCGTTCCGCGACACGCTGCTGGAGCAGGCGGAACAGGGCGTGGACTACTTCACCATCCACGCGGGCGTGCTGCTGCGCTACGTGCCGATGACGGCGAAACGTCTGACCGGCATCGTCTCGCGGGGTGGCTCCATCATGGCGAAATGGTGCCTGTCCCATCATCAGGAAAACTTCCTCTACGAGCACTTCCGCGAGATCTGCGAAATCTGCGCCGCGTACGACGTCTCCCTGTCGCTGGGCGACGGCCTGCGTCCTGGCTCCATCCGCGATGCCAACGACGAAGCGCAGTTTGCCGAGCTGCACACCCTGGGCGAGCTGACTAAAATCGCCTGGGAGTACGACGTGCAGGTGATGATTGAAGGCCCGGGCCACGTGCCGATGCAGATGATCCGCCGCAACATGACCGAGGAGCTGGAGCACTGCCACGAAGCGCCGTTCTACACCCTGGGGCCGTTGACCACAGATATCGCACCGGGCTACGACCACTTCACCTCCGGGATTGGCGCGGCGATGATCGGCTGGTTTGGCTGCGCCATGCTCTGCTACGTGACGCCGAAAGAGCACCTCGGCCTGCCCAACAAAGAGGACGTAAAGCAGGGACTGATTACCTATAAAATTGCCGCCCACGCGGCGGATCTGGCGAAAGGCCACCCGGGCGCGCAAATCCGCGACAACGCCATGTCCAAAGCGCGCTTTGAATTCCGCTGGGAAGACCAGTTTAACCTGGCGCTGGATCCGTTCACCGCCCGCGCCTACCACGACGAGACCCTGCCGCAGGAGTCGGGCAAGGTGGCGCACTTCTGCTCCATGTGCGGGCCAAAATTCTGCTCGATGAAAATCAGCCAGGAGGTGCGGGATTACGCCGCCGCGCAGACCATTGAAGTCGGTATGGCGGACATGTCGGAAACCTTCCGCGCCAGAGGCGGCGAAATTTACCTCAAAAAAGAGGAGGCGTAATGTACAAGCCCGATTTCCCCTCCGTGCCCTTTCGCTTAGGACTTTACCCGGTGGTGGACAGCGTGGAGTGGATCGAACGCCTGCTGGAGGCCGGCGTTCGCACCCTCCAGCTACGCATCAAAGATAAGCGTGATGAAGAGGTGGAGGCCGACGTCGCCGCCGCCATCGCGCTGGGGCATCGCTACACTGCTCGCCTGTTTATCAACGACTACTGGCGGCTGGCCGTTAAGCACCGGGCGTACGGCGTGCATCTGGGTCAGGAGGACCTGGAAACAACGGATCTGAGCGCAATCCGTGAAGCCGGGCTGCGTCTTGGCGTGTCAACGCACGATGACATGGAGATCGACGTGGCCCTGGCGGCCCGTCCCTCCTACATCGCCCTCGGTCACGTTTTTCCGACGCAAACCAAGCAGATGCCTTCTGCCCCGCAGGGTCTGACGCAGCTGGCGAGCCACGTTAAGCGCCTTGCCGATTACCCGACCGTCGCCATCGGTGGAATCAGCCTTGAACGCGCCCCGGCGGTGCTGGAGACCGGCGTCGGCAGTATCGCCGTCGTCAGCGCTATCACCCAGGCGGCAGACTGGCGGTCCGCCACCGCGCAGCTTTTACAGCTGGCAGGAGCAGGCGATGAATGACCGCGATTTTATGCGCTATAGCCGCCAGATCCTGCTGGAGGATATTGCCATTGACGGGCAGCAAAAGCTGCTCGCCAGCCGGGTACTGATTGTCGGCCTGGGCGGATTAGGCGCCCCCGCCGCGCTGTATCTGGCCGGTGCGGGCGTGGGCATGCTGGTGCTGGCCGATGACGACGAAGTGCACCTCAGCAACCTGCAACGGCAAATCCTCTTCACGACTGAAGATGTTAACCAGCCTAAAGCGCAGATCACCCGGCAGCGGCTTAACCAGCTTAATCCGGATATCGAACTGATTGCGCTCCAGACGCGGCTTAGCGGAGACGAGCTGCAACGTGAAGTTGCCCTTGCCGACGCGGTGCTGGACTGCACGGACAACATGGCGACGCGCCAGGCCATCAACGCGGCCTGTGTTGCACAGAACACGCCGCTTATCACCGCCAGCGCGGTGGGGTTCGGCGGGCAGATAATGGTCCTGACCCCGCCGTGGGCGCAGGGCTGTTACCGCTGCCTGTGGCCGGACGAGGCTGAACCGGAGCGTAACTGCCGCACGGCAGGCATTCTTGGCCCGGTGGTGGGCGTGATGGGTACCCTTCAGGCACTGGAGGCTATCAAGCTGCTCAGCGGCATGGAGACGGAACGCAACACGCTCCGGCTGTTCGACGCCCGCTCCAGCGGCTGGCGCCATCTGGCACTACACCGCGCCAGCCACTGCCCGGTATGCGGAGGCCACGATGCGCATTCTGTTTAACGATGAGCCGATGACGTGCGACGACGGTCTCACCGTTGCCGCCCTGCTCGACAAATTGCGCCAGCTCAAGCCGGGAACGGCGCTGGCGCTCAATCAACAGATCCTGCCGCGCGAGCAGTGGGAACTTCAGCAGGTCAATGAAGGCGACCAGATCCTGCTGTTTCAGGTTATCGCAGGGGGCTGAGATGTTACGTATTGCTGATAAAGTCTTTAATTCACATCTGTTTACCGGAACCGGCAAATTCGCCTCGCCGCAGCTGATGGTGGATGCTATTCGTGAAAGCGGCAGCCAGCTGGTGACGCTGGCGATGAAGCGCGTGGATCTGCGCCAGCACAACGATGCCATACTTGCGCCGCTCCTGGAGGCAGGCGTGACGCTGCTGCCCAACACCTCCGGCGCGAAAACTGCCGAGGAGGCGATGTTCGCCGCACAGCTGGCGCGGGAAGCGCTCGGTACCCGCTGGCTGAAGCTGGAAATTCACCCGGATGCCCGCTGGCTGCTGCCCGACCCGATCGAGACCCTGAAAGCCGCAGAAAAGCTGGTGCAGCAGGGGTTTACCGTTCTGCCTTACTGCGGCGCGGATCCCGTGCTGTGTAAGCGTCTGGAAGAGGTCGGCTGCGCCGCCGTCATGCCGCTGGGGGCGCCCATTGGCTCCAATCAGGGGCTGGAAACCCGCGCGATGCTGGAGATCATCATCGAGCAGGCGACCGTGCCGGTGGTGGTGGATGCGGGGATCGGCGTGCCCAGCCATGCCGCGCAGGCGCTGGAAATGGGGGCCGACGCGGTGCTTGTGAATACCGCCATTGCGGTGGCCGACGACCCGGTCATGATGGCGCGTGCGTTTCGTCTCGCCGTGGAGGCTGGCGTGCTGGCCAGAGAGTCCGGCCCCGGCTCGCGCAGTTTTCAGGCACAGGCCACCAGCCCGCTTACCGGCTTTCTGGAGGCGCTCTCATGAGCACGTTTACCGAGCGCTGGCGCGAGCTTAACTGGGACGATATTGCCCTGCGCATCAACAGCAAAACGGCGGCTGACGTGGAGCGCGCGCTGCACGCCCGTCAACTGACCCGCGAGGATCTGATGGCCCTGCTCTCCCCGGCGGCCAGCGCCTATCTTGAACCAATGGCGCAGCGCGCCCAGCGCCTCACCCGGCAGCGGTTTGGCAACACGGTGAGCTTCTACGTCCCGCTCTATCTTTCGAACCTGTGCGCCAACGACTGTACCTACTGTGGTTTTTCCATGAGCAACCGCATCAAGCGGAAAACGCTCGATGAAGAGGAGATCGCACGCGAGTGTGCTGCTATTCGTGAAATGGGGTTCGAACATCTTCTGCTGGTCACGGGCGAGCATCAGGGGAAAGTGGGAATGGACTATTTCCGCCAGCATCTGCCTGCGATACGTCGGGAGTTTGCGTCGTTGCAGATGGAGGTTCAGCCCCTGTCGCAGGACGAGTATGCGGAGTTAAAAACGCTCGGGCTGGACGGCGTTATGGTCTATCAGGAAACCTACCAGGAGGCGACGTACGCGCGGCATCACCTGAAAGGGAAGAAGCAGGATTTTTTCTTCCGGCTGGAAACGCCGGACAGGTTGGGCCGCGCCGGGATCGACAAAATCGGGCTGGGTGCGCTAATTGGGCTTTCCGACAGCTGGCGGGTAGATTGCTACATGGTGGCAGAACATCTGCTGTGGCTGCAACAGCACTACTGGCAGACCCGATACTCCATCTCCTTCCCACGCCTGCGCCCCTGCGCAGGCGGCATTGAACCGGCTTCGCTGATGGATGAACGCCAGCTGGTGCAGACCATCTGCGCGTTTCGCCTGCTCGCCCCGGAAGTGGAGTTATCGCTCTCAACGCGTGAATCCCCGGCGTTTCGCGATCGCGTCATCCCGCTGGCGATTAACAACGTCAGCGCGTTTTCCAAAACGCAGCCGGGCGGGTATGCAGACGATCATCCGGAGCTGGAGCAGTTTGCACCGCATGACGGACGGCGTCCGGAAGCCGTTGCCGCCGCCCTGACGGCACAGGGTTTACAGCCTGTCTGGAAAGACTGGGACAGCTGGCTGGGAAGAGCCTCGCAATGACGATGTAACGCACTGCAACACGGTAGAAAATTATCGAGGCGTTACGGAAAGGTAAAACCGGATGATTGTCAGCGATCGTCCGGTTTTTTATTGTCATCAGGTCAGCAACGGATGCTGACCAGGGCGAAAAGCTTCTTCCTCGTTTCGCCCTGCCTCCGATTCCGTGCATAAGAGGGGCGCAAAAGTATGGATAAGGAATTTCTTAGTGATTCTTAAGATAAATCATCTCGCCTGAAATCGTGTTCCGTATAATTCACCGCTAACCGCAGGACAGCGACTATGCTGAGAGGATATCGGCAGACGAAAAATATTCACCATCAGGATCGATGTACAACTCATGGCACTTCACAGCAAAAAGCTCTCTTTCACCCGACCCATTATGCTCAGCTTCGCGGGGATTCTGTGCAGTTTTGCGCTGATCGCGGTCGTGGTCTCTCTTTCGCAAAGAAAGGATTTCCTTGAGGATTATCACAAGATTAACAGCAACTTCACGCATAACCTGGCGGTTAACTATACCGAATCAATCCTGCGTGAAAACGACTATATCCTTGGTCGCTCTGCGATGTACTTTGCCCGCAGCGAGATACTGAATGAGACGCTCAACGTCAACCCGACGCAAGGGCTGCAGATGTTGATGCATTTGCAAAACCTGATGCCGACCGTGTCATCCATCTCGCTGGCTGACACAGAGGGACATTATTTACACGCTCCAGAAGCGCCTCCCACGGAAAAGAGTAAAAACGTCGATCCGCGGACGCGCCCGTGGTTTGTCGCGCACGCAGAAGCCAGTATTTTCAGCCATTATACCCACCATTATACGGACTACTTTACCGGGCATCCGACAGTTACGCTTTATAAGCCATTGATTTCAACAGAAGGCAGACTCAAGGGTACCCTCGCTTTTCATCTTGACTTGACGTCGATGGGGTATACCCTTCGACAAATGGTGGCCCCCGTACAAGGGGAATTCTTCGTCGTCGAACGCGACGGGACCGTCGTGCTGCACCCAGATACAGGCGCCCTGTTCAAAAAGTACGTGAGCGAAGCGCTGATGGACAAAATGACCAGCGGCGAAGGCCATCTTTACGACCGGAAAACCAATGCCTGGTATTACTACTACTCTTTCACGAACCCGGACTGGTTTGTTATCTATCGGGTATCTGGCGCAACGCTTACCGATATCACCCGCCACGAAACCACTATCGTTGGCTGGGGCTTTGCGCTGGCAGCCATCATCATCATTCTCTTCGGCCTTTATCTGCGTCATGCCTCGCGTACCGTATTAATGACTATTATCAATGCGATCAAAACGGGCGATGTCAGCCAGGCGCCGCGTCTGGAAGCGATGCTGAGCCGCACCATTCAGTCCAATAAAGAGCGTGAGATGGCGTATGTTCGTCAGGCCACTCACGATGCGCTGACCGGCTGCAAAAACCGCCGTGCGTTCGATAACGATGTGGAGGAATTATTAAATGCCCACCAGCCTTTCGCGATGGCGCTGGTTGATATTGATAACTTCAAGTCAATTAACGACACGTGGGGACACCTGAGCGGCGACATTGTCCTGCGTAACGTGGCGCGCGAGGGGATCCAGATAATGCAGCCCCACCACGTCTCGGTCTATCGCTACGGTGGTGAAGAGTTCGCGGTAATTTTCCAGGCCGAGCAGATCGCTGCCGCATTTTCATTGCTTGACGCATGGCGCACCGCCGTTGCAAGACGCGCATGGCGGGAAGAAAATCTGCACGTCACGTTCAGCGCGGGTCTGGGTGAATGGCATTTCGAACCGCTGGAACAATTTGTAGGTAGCGTTGATAACGCGCTCTACAGTGCTAAAAAGCAGGGAAAAAACCGTATTGTTCGCACTGCCGTCGGCTGACTTTCTCTCTTACTCGAAGAATTGTAACCGGTTTCAGAAAAATGCTGCTTTCTTTGTGATGCCTGACACACAATCGCGGTAAAGCGGTTGTTGAAGCTCTCTGCGCAGGATAATTATCAATAAACACATGTAGATCGAGGCTGATTATGAAGAACATCGTTTTATGCTGTGCAGCGGGAATGTCAACCAGCATGCTGGTTCAACGTATGAAAGATGCCGCGCAGAAAAAAGGGGTTGAAGTCACCATTAAAGCCGTTCCGGTTGCGGAGTTTAAAGACAATATCGCGACGGCCGACATCGTATTGCTGGGGCCACAGGTCAAATACGAGCAGGCTAAACTGCAGGCACAGGCCGACCCGCTGGGCAAAAAGGTCGCGGTGATCGACATGATGGATTACGGCATGATGAAAGGCGATGCCGTACTGGAAAAAGCGCTTAAACTGCTGGAGTCATAATGGAAGACTTAGAAACCACAATCATGGAACTGCTGGTCAACGCCGGTGCGGCCCGCAGTGCGGCCCTGACGGCTCTGCAGATGGCGCGTAAAGGTGAGTTTGACGAAGCTGAAAAAGCGATGGAAGAATCCCGCGAATATGTGAAGCACGCGCATACGATCCAGACGCAGCTTATTGGACTTGACGAAGGGACCGGGAAACTGCCGGTTAACCTAATCACCGTTCATTCTCAGGACCACCTGATGAACGCGATGGTTATTCAGGATCTGGCGGGCGATATGATTGAGCTTTATCGACGCATCCCGTTAGTGAATTGAAGAAACGCAGATATAAAAAAACCCGCCGAGGCGGGTTTTTTATTTACGGCATCAACGATTACTCGTTGTCGGAACCGCCCAGACCTGCGTTCAGCAGTTCTGCCAGGCTCGCGGATGCATCTTCAGCAGTAACCTGCGGTGCTGCTGGCAGTTCGCCCGCAGCGCGACGACGCATACGATCCTGATGGTACGCATAACCGGTACCGGCAGGGATCAGACGACCCACGATGACGTTCTCTTTCAGACCGCGCAGTTCATCACGTTTACCTGCAACAGCGGCTTCGGTCAGGACACGAGTCGTTTCCTGGAACGATGCTGCAGAGATGAAGGACTCGGTTGCCAGAGACGCTTTGGTGATACCCAGCAGATCGCGTGCGAAAGTCGCACCGATTTTGCCGTTCGCTTCCAGATCGCGGTTAGCGATCTTAACGCGTGAGTATTCAACTTGCTCGCCTTCCAGGAAGTCGGAGCTGCCCGCGTTTTCGATGGTTGCTTTACGCAGCATCTGACGAACGATAACTTCGATGTGCTTATCGTTAATCTTAACGCCCTGCAGGCGGTATACGTCCTGTACTTCGTTAACAATGTAACGAGTAACAGCATGCACACCACGCAGACGCAGGATGTCGTGCGGCGCTTCTGGACCGTCGGAAACCACGTCACCACGTTCTACACGTTCGCCTTCGAACACGTTGAGCTGACGCCACTTAGGAATCATCTCTTCGTACGGCTCGCTGCCATCTACTGGTGTGATAACCAGACGGCGCTTACCTTTAGTCTCTTTACCGAAGGAGATGATCCCGCTGATTTCAGCCAGGATTGCAGGCTCTTTCGGACGACGTGCTTCGAACAGGTCCGCAACGCGTGGCAGACCACCGGTGATGTCCTTGGTACCGCCGGATTCCTGAGGAATACGCGCCAGGGTGTCACCAGAGCTGATCTGTACGCCATCTTCCAGCTGTACAATCGCTTTACCCGGCAGGAAGTACTGCGCAGGCATATCGGTACCTGGGATCAGAACGTCATTACCCTGAGCATCAACGATTTTCAGTGCAGGACGCAGATCTTTACCGCCGGTAGTACGTTCAGCAGAATCCAGAACCACCAGAGAAGACAGACCGGTCAGCTCGTCGGTCTGACGAGTAATGGTCTGGCCGTCGATCATGTCAGTGAAGCGGATGAAACCACTTACTTCGGTGATAACCGGCATGGTGTGTGGATCCCAGTTTGCAACGGTTTCACCGCCGGCAACCTGCTCGCCATCACCTTTCGCCATAACCGCACCGTAAGGCACTTTATAGCTCTCTTTGGTACGACCGAATTCGTCGATCAGCTTCAGCTCGGTGTTACGTGAAGTGATAACCAGTTTACCGCTGGAGTTCACAACCGATTTCGCGTTGCTGAGCTTGATGCTACCTTTGTTTTTCACCTGGATGCTGGATTCAGCAGCCGCACGAGATGCCGCACCACCGATGTGGAACGTACGCATCGTCAGCTGTGTACCCGGCTCACCGATGGACTGTGCCGCGATAACGCCGATGGCTTCACCTTTGTTGATGATGTGGCCACGCGCCAGGTCACGACCGTAGCAGTGCGCACATACACCAAAGTCGGTGTCACAGGATACAACGGAACGCACCTTCACGGAGTCAACAGAGTTCGCTTCCAGCAGGTCACACCACTGTTCGTGCAGCAGGGTGTTGCGTGGAACCAGAATGTCTGCGGTGCCCGGCTTCAGGATGTCTTCCGCGGTCACACGACCCAGTACGCGATCGCGCAGTGGCTCTTTAACATCACCACCCTCGATAACCGGGGTCATGGTGATACCTTCGAGGGTGCCACAATCGTCTTCGGTCACAACCAGGTCCTGCGCAACGTCAACCAGACGACGCGTCAGATAACCGGAGTTCGCTGTCTTCAGTGCGGTATCCGCCAGACCTTTACGCGCACCGTGCGTGGAGATGAAGTACTGGAGTACGTTCAGACCTTCACGGAAGTTCGCGGTGATTGGCGTTTCGATGATGGAGCCATCTGGCTTCGCCATCAGACCACGCATACCTGCCAGCTGACGAATCTGTGCTGCAGAACCACGCGCACCGGAGTCGGCCATCATGTAGATGCTGTTGAAGGAAACCTGCTGCTCTTCGACGCCGTCACGGTTAATCACGGTTTCGGTTTGCAGGTTATCCATCATCGCTTTGGATACACGATCGTTTGCCGCTGCCCAGATATCGATAACTTTGTTGTAGCGTTCGCCCGCGGTTACCAGACCAGACTGGAACTGCTCCTGGATCTCAGCAACTTCAGCTTCCGCTTCAGAGATGATCTCGTGTTTCTTCTCTGGGATGACCATGTCATCGATACCAACAGATGCACCTGAACGCGCTGCATAAGCAAAGCCGGTATACATTGTCTGGTCAGCGAAGATAACGGTCGGCTTCAGACCCAGAATGCGGTAACAGGTGTTCAGCATTTTGGAGATCGCTTTCTTGCCCAGCGCCTGGTTGACGATGGAGAAAGGCAGACCTTTCGGTACGATCATCCACAGAATGGCACGGCCAATGGTCGTGTCTTTCAGGCTGGTCTTAGCAACGAATTCGCCGTTTGCATCTTTTTCGTATTCGGTGATACGCACTTTAACGCGCGCATGCAGAGAGGCCAGGCCAGCGCGATAAATACGCTCAGCTTCTTTCGGGCCAGTCAGCACCATGCCTTCGCCTTTGGCGTTAACACAGTCACGGGTCATGTAGTACAGACCCAATACAACGTCCTGAGAAGGAACGATAATTGGTTCACCGTTCGCTGGAGACAGGATGTTGTTGGTAGACATCATCAGCGCACGCGCTTCAAGCTGGGCTTCCAGCGTCAGCGGTACGTGAACAGCCATCTGGTCACCATCGAAGTCGGCGTTATAGGCCGCACAAACCAGCGGGTGCAGCTGGATAGCTTTACCTTCGATCAGGACTGGCTCAAATGCCTGGATACCCAGACGGTGCAGGGTTGGTGCACGGTTCAGCAGTACCGGGTGTTCGCGGATAACTTCGTCCAGGATATCCCAAACGACAGCTTCTTCACGCTCAACCATTTTCTTAGCGGCTTTGATGGTGGTGGCCAGGCCACGCAGCTCCAGCTTGCCGTAGATGAACGGTTTGAACAGCTCCAGTGCCATTTTCTTCGGCAGACCGCACTGATGCAGACGCAGGTATGGACCTACGGTGATTACAGAACGACCGGAGTAGTCAACACGCTTACCGAGCAGGTTCTGACGGAAACGACCCTGCTTACCTTTGATCATGTCGGCCAAAGATTTCAGAGGACGCTTGTTAGAACCGGTGATCGCACGACCGCGACGACCGTTATCCAGCAGGGCATCTACCGCTTCCTGCAGCATACGTTTTTCGTTGCGTACGATGATGTCCGGCGCAGCCAGATCCAGCAGACGTTTCAGACGGTTGTTACGGTTGATAACGCGACGATACAGATCGTTCAGATCGGACGTTGCGAAACGACCACCATCCAGCGGAACCAGCGGACGCAGATCTGGCGGCAGAACCGGCAGAACGGTCAGGATCATCCACTCTGGTTTGTTACCAGACTGAACGAACGCTTCCAGCAGTTTGATACGCTTGGTCAGCTTTTTACGCTTGGTTTCGGAGTTGGTTTCGTTCAGCTCTTCACGCAGCTGCTCGCACTCCTGCTCCAGATCCATGCTCTTCAGCAGGGCCTGAATAGCTTCCGCACCCATCTTCGCGTCGAATTCGTCACCGAACTCTTCCAGCGCGTCCAGATACTGCTCTTCAGTCAGGATCTGGTGACGTTCCAGGTTCGTCATCCCGCCTTCGATAACTACATAAGATTCGAAGTACAGAACACGTTCGATATCGCGCAGCGGCATATCCAGCAGCAGACCGATACGGGACGGCAGAGATTTCAGGAACCAGATGTGAGCAGTCGGAGACGCCAGCTCGATGTGGCCCATACGCTCACGGCGTACTTTGGTCTGGGTCACTTCAACGCCGCACTTCTCACAGATCACACCGCGGTGTTTCAGGCGCTTGTACTTACCGCACAGGCACTCGTAATCTTTTACTGGCCCGAAAATACGCGCACAGAAAAGGCCGTCACGCTCAGGTTTGAACGTACGGTAGTTGATGGTTTCCGGCTTTTTAACTTCACCGAAAGACCATGAACGGATCATGTCTGGCGAAGCCAGAGCAATTTTGATCGCATCAAACTCTTCGGTTTTAGTCTGCGCTTTCAGAAACTTTAATAAATCTTTCACGGATTTGCTCCCGTCGGAGTTAGCACAATCCGGTGCCGGGGGTTAACCCGGCACCAGTGACCTGTTTGAGCGAGAATTACTCGTCTTCCAGTTCGATGTTGATACCCAGCGAACGAATCTCTTTCAACAGTACGTTGAAGGACTCTGGCATGCCTGGTTCCATCTGATGGTTGCCGTCCACGATGTTTTTATACATCTTGGTACGACCGTTCACGTCATCAGACTTAACGGTGAGCATTTCCTGCAGGGTGTATGCCGCGCCGTATGCTTCCAGCGCCCACACTTCCATCTCCCCGAAGCGCTGACCACCGAACTGTGCCTTACCACCCAGCGGCTGCTGAGTAACCAGGCTGTAAGAACCGGTAGAACGAGCGTGCATCTTGTCGTCGACCAGGTGGTTCAGTTTCAGCATGTACATGTAACCTACGGTTACCGGACGTTCGAACTGTTCACCGGTACGGCCGTCAAACAGCGTAATCTGACCAGACGTTGGCAGACCACCCAGTTGCAGCAGCTCTTTAATTTCAGCTTCTTTTGCACCGTCGAATACCGGCGTTGCAATTGGCATACCTTTGCGCAGGTTCTCTGCCAGACGCAGCACTTCTTCATCGCTGAAGGTGTTCAGGTCGACTTTCTGACGCACGTCGGTACCCAGATCGTAGGCACGCTGGATGAATTCGCGCAGTTTCGCGACTTCCTGCTGCTGTTTCAGCATGGCGTTAATCTTGTCGCCAATACCTTTCGCAGCCATACCCAGGTGAGTTTCCAGGATCTGACCAATGTTCATACGAGACGGTACGCCCAGTGGGTTCAGTACGATATCTACCGGCGTACCGTTAGCATCGTGCGGCATATCTTCGATCGGGTTGATCTTAGAGATAACACCCTTGTTACCGTGACGACCTGCCATCTTATCACCAGGCTGGATCTGACGTTTAACAGCCAGATACACCTTAACAATCTTCAGCACGCCTGGTGCCAGATCGTCGCCCTGAGTGATTTTGCGGCGTTTCGCTTCGAGTTTTTTCTCGAACTCGTGTTTCAGTTCGTCATACTGCTCAGCCAGCTGTTCCAGCTGATTTTGTTTCTCTTCGTCGGTCAGGCCGAGTTCCAGCCAGCGATCGCGTGGCAGTTTGTCGAGCTTCTCAGCTTCAACGCCACCGGCAACCAGCACCGCATAGATACGGCTGAACAGACCTGCTTCGAGGATCTGCAGTTCTTCAGACAGGTCTTTCTTAGCCTGTTTGAGCTGCATCTCTTCGATTTCCAGCGCACGCTTATCTTTCTCAACGCCATCACGAGTGAAGACCTGAACGTCGATAACCGTACCGGAAACACCGTTTGGTACGCGCAGAGAAGAGTCTTTAACGTCAGACGCTTTCTCACCGAAGATAGCACGCAGCAGTTTCTCTTCTGGGGTCAGCTGGGTTTCACCTTTCGGCGTCACCTTACCTACCAGAATGTCGCCGCCGGTCACTTCCGCACCGATGTAAACAATACCGGATTCATCCAGCTTGGAGAGCGCAGCTTCACCCACGTTAGGGATGTCGGCAGTGATCTCTTCTGGCCCCAGCTTGGTGTCACGGGACACACAGGCCAGTTCCTGAATGTGGATGGTGGTGAAACGATCTTCCTGAACCACACGCTCGGAGACGAGGATGGAGTCTTCGAAGTTGTAACCGTTCCACGGCATGAACGCTACGCGCATGTTCTGACCGAGCGCCAGTTCACCGAGGTCGGTGGACGGACCGTCTGCCAGCACGTCGCCGCGCTCAACTGGCTCACCCAGAGATACGCAAGGCATCTGGTTGATACAGGTGTTCTGGTTAGAACGGGTGTATTTGGTCAGGTTGTAGATGTCGATACCCGCTTCGCCCGGATACATCTCGTCTTCGTTAACTTTGATAACGATACGGGATGCGTCAACGTACTGAACGGTACCGCCACGCTTAGCAACTGCAGTAACACCGGAGTCAACGGCAACAGCACGTTCCATACCGGTACCAACCAGCGGCTTATCAGCACGCAGAGTTGGAACGGCCTGACGTTGCATGTTCGCACCCATCAATGCACGGTTGGCGTCATCGTGTTCCAGGAACGGGATCAGGGACGCACCGACGGATACCACCTGCTGGGTGGATACGTCCATGTAGTCAACCTGGTCGCGGCTGAACAAGCTGGATTCGCCTTTGCTACGGCAGGTAACCAGATCTTCTACAAAGTGGCCTTCGTCATCCAGGTTGGAGTTCGCCTGAGCGATAACGTAGTTGCCTTCTTCGATAGCAGACAGGTAATGAATTTCGTCGGTAACCACACCGTCGGTCACTTTACGATACGGGGTCTCAAGGAAACCGTATTCGTTCGTCTGTGCGTACACGGACAGGGAGTTGATCAGACCGATGTTTGGACCTTCAGGCGTTTCGATTGGACATACACGACCGTAGTGAGTCGGGTGTACGTCTCGAACTTCAAAGCCTGCACGTTCACGGGTCAGACCGCCTGGGCCGAGTGCAGAGATACGACGTTTGTGCGTGATCTCAGACAGCGGGTTGTTCTGGTCCATGAACTGAGACAGCTGGCTGGAACCAAAGAACTCTTTCACTGCTGCAGAAATCGGCTTGGCGTTGATCATATCCTGAGGCATCAGGGTATCCAGATCGCCCAGAGACAGACGCTCTTTCACAGCACGCTCTACACGTACCAGGCCAACGCGGAACTGGTTTTCCGCCATTTCGCCAACGGAACGGATACGACGGTTGCCGAGGTGGTCGATATCGTCCACTTCGCCTTTACCGTTACGGATATCGATGAGCTTCTTCATCACTTCGATGATGTCGTCTTTGCTCAGGATACCGGAACCTTCGATTTCGTCGCGCAGCAGAGAACGGTTGAACTTCATACGACCTACCGCGGACAGATCGTAGCGGTCTTCGGAGAAGAACAGGTTCTCGAACAGGCTTTCAGCCGCTTCGCGAGTTGGTGGCTCACCAGGACGCATCATGCGGTAGATTTCTACCAGCGCGCTCAGACGATCGTTGGTTGGGTCGACGCGTACAGTCTCAGAGATGTACGGACCGTGGTCCAGATCGTTGGTGAACAGCGTTTCGATACGTTTGTGGCCAGACTGGCTCAGCTTAGCCAGCAGATCCAGGCTCAGCTCCATGTTCGCCGGGCAGATCAGCTCGCCAGTTGATTCATCAACGTAATCTTTCGCGGCTACTTTTCCTGCAATGTATTCAACCGGAACTTCGATGTGTTTGATATCATCTTTTTCCAGCTGGCGGATGTGGCGCGCGGTGATACGGCGACCTTTTTCCACATACACTTTGCCGTCGGCTTCGATGTCGAACGACGCGGTCTCACCACGCAGACGTTCCGGCACCAGCTCCATCTGCAGCTTGTTGTCGCGGATTTCAAAGATCACTTTCTCAAAGAACAGGTCCAGGATCTGCTCAGTGGTATAGTTCAGTGCACGCAGAATGATGGTTGCAGGCAGTTTACGACGACGGTCGATACGGACAAACAGGTTGTCTTTTGGATCGAACTCGAAGTCCAGCCATGAACCACGGTAAGGAATGATGCGTGCGTTATACAGTACTTTACCGGAAGAGTGTGTTTTACCTTTATCGCTGTCGAAGAAGACGCCCGGGCTACGATGCAGCTGGGAAACGATAACACGCTCAGTACCGTTGATAACGAAAGTACCGTTGTCCGTCATGAGTGGAATCTCACCCATGTAGACTTCTTGTTCTTTAATGTCTTTTACGGTGCCTTCCGGCGCTTCGCGCTCGTAGATCACCAGACGCAGTTTTACGCGCAGCGGTGCGGAATAGGTCACGCCACGGATCTGACATTCCTGAACGTCAAACACCGGTTCGCCAAGGCGGTAGCTGACGTACTGCAGCTCGGAGTTACCGCTGTAGCTCTGAATCGGGAACACGGAACGGAAGGCTGCTTCCAGACCGTACTGCCCTTCAGGATCTTGCTCGATAAACTTCTGGAACGAGTCAAGCTGGATAGAAAGGAGATATGGAATGTCCAGAACTTGTGGACGTTTACCAAAATCCTTACGAATACGTTTTTTCTCGGTATAGGAGTAAACCATAGGGTTCCTCAGCTCGCTGACAAGTCGACCCATCTGTCCGACGAAGGGACAGTTTGTGCAACACCATTTTGTGGACCGGAAAATTGAATACTTTCCGCAATACCTGTTGCTATCACGCTTAAACCATTTCATTGCGATTTACACAGAGCGAGCACCCTGTCGCAGTATATTAAGTCGTCGATAGAAACAAGCATTGTCAGGACAATCAGCAGTCAAACAGTGTGAAATGCTACTGATGCCTTACAGCGCAAAAAGGCTGGTGACTAAAAAGTCACCAGCCATCAGCCTAATTGCTTAGGCTGCAACCAGAAAAGTTGGCTTATTTAACTTCAACTTCAGCGCCAGCTTCTTCCAGAGATTTTTTCAGTGCTTCTGCGTCGTCTTTGCTCACGCCTTCTTTCAGCGCAGCTGGAGCAGATTCTACCAGGTCTTTAGCTTCTTTCAGACCCAGGCCAGTTGCGCCACGTACTGCTTTGATAACAGCAACTTTGTTCGCGCCAGCAGCTTTCAGAATTACGTCGAATTCAGTTTTTTCTTCAGCAGCTTCAGCCGGGCCAGCAGCTACAGCTACAGCAGCAGCAGCAGAAACACCGAATTTTTCTTCCATTGCAGATACCAGCTCTACAACGTCCATTACGGACATAGCTGCAACTGCTTCAATGATTTGATCTTTAGTGATAGACATTTAAATTGTTCCTGAAAATCAGAATAAGTTTATACGTAAGCAAATGCTTTATAAAGATAACTGCGATTAAGCAGCTTCTTTCGCATCGCGTACAGCAGCCAGAGTGCGAACCAGTTTGCCAGCCGCAGCTTCTTTCATGGTTGCCATCAGGCGTGCAATTGCTTCTTCGTAGGTCGGCAGGGTTGCCAGGCGATCGATTTGCGATGCCGGGATCAACTCACCTTCAAAGGCTGCAGCTTTGACCTCAAATTTTGCATTCGCTTTCGCGAACTCTTTGAACAGACGAGCAGCAGCGCCCGGGTGTTCCATAGAGTATGCAATCAGGGTCGGACCAACAAACGTGTCTTTCAGGCACTCGAACTGAGTACCTTCAACTACGCGACGCAGCAGGGTGTTACGAACAACACGCATGTATACGCCAGCTTCACGACCTGCTTTACGCAGTTCAGTCATTTTGTCTACAGTAACGCCACGGGAATCCGCAACTACTGCAGACAGCGCGCCTTTGGCTACTTCGCTGACTTCAGCAACAATCGCTTGTTTGTCTTGAAGATTTAAAGCCATTAGCTTTGCTCCTGGATGTTTGCCGAAACTCATGTTCCGGAACTCACTTCACTCAACCCAACGGGAAGAGCGTCTTAATACGGTGAGCAGAAACAAGCCAGAGTATTAAAAATAATCTTAGCGTTCTGTCACCGTCTACGCAGGGGATTAAGTTTCTTGCGAAACACCTGCGGTCTTCGACGGAGGCCTGGATAGGCCAGGCTCCAACGAACAAATCTTTTAGCCGCTAACTTTCGTTAGCAAACGTGGGGGTAAGATTGTAGACAAAATCACCGCCCACGTAAAGGCATTAGTTTGCAGCAGCGCTCAGGCCAGCCTGGTCAACTGCAACACCTGCACCCATGGTGGTGGAGATGCTAACTTTCTTGATGTACACGCCTTTCGCCTGAGTTGGTTTAGCTTTTTTCAGCGCAACCAGCAGAGCTTCCAGGTTTTCTTTCAGTTTGTCAGCGTCAAAGTCCACTTTACCGATGGTGGTGTGGATGATGCCGTTTTTGTCGTTACGGTAACGAACCTGACCTGCTTTAGCGTTCTTAACCGCTTCAGCAACGTTAGGGGTTACAGTACCCACTTTCGGGTTTGGCATCAGGCCGCGTGGACCCAGAACCTGGCCCAGCTGGCCAACAACGCGCATTGCATCTGGAGAAGCAATAACAACGTCAAAGTTCATTTCGCCTTTCTTGATCTGATCAGCCAGATCTTCCATACCTACCAGTTCAGCGCCGGCAGCTTTAGCAGCTTCAGCGTTTGCACCCTGAGCAAATACAGCTACGCGAACGGAACGGCCAGTACCGTGTGGCAGTACAGTTGCGCCACGAACGTTCTGATCGGATTTACGAGCATCGATGCCCAGGTTAACGGCAACGTCAACGCTTTCAACGAACTTAGCAGTCGCCAGTTCTTTCAGCAGAGCAATAGCTTCGTTGATGTCGTACTGTTTGGTCGCATCAACTTTGTCACGGATCACGGACATGCGCTTGGTCAGTTTAGCCATTTCTTAGTCCTCCACTACCAGGCCCATGGAACGTGCAGTACCTTCGATGGAGCGAGTCATCGCTTCAATGTCGGCACCAGTCATGTCGGCAGCTTTGGTCTGCGCGATTTCCTGCAGCTGAGCGCGGGAAATTTTACCCACTTTGTCTTTGTTCGGTTTACCGGAACCAGACTTGATACCAGCCGCTTTCTTCAGCAGAACTGCTGCTGGAGGGGTTTTGGTAACGAAAGTGAAAGAACGGTCAGCGTAAACAGTGATTACGACTGGGATTGGCAGACCTTTTTCCAGGGATTCAGTTTTTGCGTTGAACGCTTTACAGAATTCCATGATGTTCACACCCTGCTGACCCAGAGCTGGACCAACTGGTGGACTTGGGTTCGCCATACCAGCTGCAACCTGCAGCTTGACGTAGGCTTGTACTTTCTTAGCCATTCTAAAATCCTCTGATTGGGTAATAGCGCCTCAGGGAGGCTCCCCGTGAATAAAATTCGTTTTACGGGCCGGGACCCATAAAAACAAAAGGCGCGAAATTGTATTCCAATCCCGCGCCTTGTGCAACGATTAAATCGTCGCTTTTTTGATCGCTGCTTAGGCTTTTTCTACCTGGGCAAAGTCCAGCTCTACCGGGGTCGCACGACCGAAGATAGAAACAGAAACTTTCAGGCGGGACTTCTCATAGTCCACTTCTTCAACCACGCCATTAAAGTCAGCAAACGGACCGTCATTAACACGAACCATTTCACCCGGTTCAAACAGCGTTTTCGGACGCGGCTTATCACCCACCTGCTGCAGGCGGTTCATAATCGCATCAACTTCTTTGTCGCTGATTGGCGCCGGACGGTCAGACGTGCCGCCGATAAAGCCCATCACACGCGGCACGCTGCGCACCAGGTGCCAGCTCGCGTCGTTCATAACCATCTGAACCAGCACGTAACCCGGGAAGAATTTGCGCTCGCTTTTGCGACGCTGGCCGCCACGGATCTCAACCACTTCTTCGGTCGGAACCATAACTTCGCCAAACAACTCTTCCATGTTGTGTAATTTGATATGCTCACGCAGCGACGTTGCTACGCGGCCTTCAAAACCGGAAAACGCCTGAACGACGTACCAGCGCTTTTTAGGGGCTTCAGACATCTCAGAACCTCAGGCCAGTGATAAAGGATACCAGGCGAACCAGAATACCATCCAGTCCCCACAGGATCAGTGACATTACAGCGGTTACCGCCGCTACGATCAGCGTGGTGTGCAATGTTTCCTGGCGAGTCGGCCAAATGACCTTGCGGACTTCGGTACGCGCTTCGCGGGCAAACGCAACGGTCGCTTTGCCTTTTGTCGTCAACAGCGCGACACCACCCGCCGCAGCAATCAGAATTACCACTGCAAGCGCGCGTAGCGGCAGCATCATGTCACGATAAAGATAGTTGCCGACAATCGCCACAATCAGCAGCACGGCTACAACTACCCATTTCATCGCTTCCAGGCCGCGCCCGCTCCCTTGAGCTTCGGTATTCGCACTCATAAACCAACCTGTCAGAAGTATTCTACAAACATTTTCACCCCGCGAGTGCGAGGCAAACCAATCGAAATGCTATTCGCTTTTCGTATTATACGCTCTCCGCAGAGCCTGTCTCAGCAATGATTATGACAAAATTAATCACTGATGAGCCAGGTTCTGATGTGAAAGCGTGCAAAAAGGGCATCAAATGATGCCCTTTTATTGCGCATTGCGTCAAATGTTATCAGCGATTAGCCGAGAACTTTAGCAACAACGCCCGCGCCAACGGTACGGCCGCCTTCACGGATTGCGAAACGCAGACCGTCGTCCATCGCGATTGGGTGGATCAGAGTCACAACCATCTTGATGTTGTCGCCTGGCATTACCATCTCAACGCCTTCTGGCAGTTCGATGGTACCGGTCACGTCAGTAGTACGGAAGTAGAACTGTGGACGGTAGCCTTTGAAGAACGGAGTATGACGGCCGCCTTCGTCTTTGGACAGAATGTACACTTCAGATTCGAACTTGGTGTGTGGCTTGATTGAGCCTGGCTTCGCCAGAACCTGACCACGTTCGATTTCTTCACGTTTGATACCACGCAGCAGAACACCAACGTTCTCACCAGCACGGCCTTCGTCCAGCAGTTTGCGGAACATTTCAACGCCAGTACAGGTAGACTTCGCAGTCTCTTTGATACCAACGATTTCAACTTCTTCACCAACTTTGATGATACCGCGCTCTACACGACCGGTAACAACGGTACCACGACCGGAGATGGAGAATACGTCTTCGATTGGCAGCAGGAATGGCTTGTCAATCGCACGCTCTGGTTCTGGGATGTAAGAATCCAGGAAGCCAGCCAGTTCGATGATTTTCGCTTCCCACTCTGCGTCGCCTTCCAGCGCTTTCAGAGCAGAACCACGAACGATTGGGGTATCGTCGCCCGGGAAATCGTACTGAGACAGCAGTTCACGAACTTCCATCTCTACCAGTTCCAGCAGCTCTTCGTCATCAACCATGTCGCATTTGTTCAGGAACACGATGATGTAAGGAACGCCTACCTGACGACCCAGCAGGATGTGCTCACGAGTCTGAGGCATTGGGCCGTCAGTCGCAGCAACAACCAGGATCGCACCGTCCATCTGCGCAGCACCGGTGATCATGTTTTTAACATAGTCGGCGTGGCCTGGGCAGTCTACGTGTGCGTAGTGGCGAGTCGGGGTGTCGTACTCAACGTGAGAGGTGTTGATGGTGATACCACGAGCTTTTTCTTCTGGTGCGTTATCGATCTGGTCGAATGCACGAGCAGAACCACCGTAGGTTTTAGCCAGAACGGTAGTAATTGCAGCGGTCAGCGTTGTTTTACCATGGTCAACGTGGCCGATAGTACCGACGTTAACGTGCGGTTTTGTACGTTCAAACTTTTCTTTAGACATCGATTGTCCCTCTAAGACACGGATAAATCGGTGATATCACCACATCAACCAGGCGAAATGCCTGAATTGTTGAATACAGTAAAATTGAAACAGAGAGAAACGGGAAGGAGAAGTGAAGTGGTGCTGATACCCAGAGTCGAACTGGGGACCTCACCCTTACCAAGGGTGCGCTCTACCAACTGAGCCATATCAGCACGTATTGGAGCGGGCAGCGGGAATCGAACCCGCATCATCAGCTTGGAAGGCTGAGGTAATAGCCATTATACGATGCCCGCATCCTGAAACTCGGCTACCCAGTTCTTTCTGTAACAAAAAAAGAGATTTCTCTCTTTTTCAGTTTGAGCTGGCTAATTTTTCCAACCAGCTCCGGCGGCATTTACGCTGCCAGAAAGTGGTGGTGGGGGAAGGATTCGAACCTTCGAAGTCTGTGACGGCAGATTTACAGTCTGCTCCCTTTGGCCGCTCGGGAACCCCACCGGACTTGATGGTGCCGACTACCGGAATCGAACTGGTGACCTACTGATTACAAGTCAGTTGCTCTACCTACTGAGCTAAGTCGGCATCAAGTAGCGCGCATTCTATGGATACCTGCGCGGTCATGCAACTAAAAATTTGCATAAAACGTTCTTTCGCTCACATTTTATGCGAACGCAGCGCTAAGCGATGTAAAAGTAGTCATTCCGGGTCAAATAATCAACATACAGGCATGATTTACATCGCATACACCGTAGCGTGACGGCTTCCGCGTAACGCAGCGCTTTCCATCTTTTTTCTTATTATTCCCGCCATCTGGTGTTAACCTCCTGCCCATTGTCCAAAATTAACTGTGTGATGAGCCACGTCCCGGCAGCATAGCGCTGGCTCACTGAAGCATGCTTATGAGCAAAAAAGAGCAAACGTTAATGACGCCTTATCTTCACTTTAACCGCAGCCAGTGGGCTGCCCTGCGTGATTCCGTCCCTATGACGCTGACGGAAGGTGAAATCGCACGGTTAAAAGGGATAAACGAAGATCTGTCCCTGGAAGAGGTGGCAGAAATTTATCTCCCCCTCTCTCGCTTGCTTAACTTCTATATCAGCTCCAACCTGCGCCGTCAGGCGGTGCTGGAGCAGTTCCTCGGAACCAATGGTCAGCGCATTCCTTATATCATTAGTATTGCGGGCAGCGTGGCCGTGGGTAAAAGCACTACCGCACGCGTGCTGCAGGCGCTGCTGAGCCGCTGGCCGGAACACCGCAGCGTGGAGCTGATCACGACCGACGGCTTCCTGCATCCAAACGAAGTCTTAAAAGAACGCGGGCTGATGAAGAAGAAAGGCTTCCCGCTCTCTTATGATATGCACCGTCTGGTAAAATTTGTCTCTGACCTGAAATCTGGCGTGCCGCACGTCACGGCGCCGGTCTATTCACACCTGATTTACGACCGCATCCCGGATGGGGATAAAACGGTAGTCCAGCCGGATATCCTGATCCTTGAAGGTTTGAACGTGCTGCAAAGCGGCATGGACTATCCTCATGACCCGCATCATGTGTTCGTTTCGGATTTCGTCGATTTCTCTATCTATGTTGATGCGCCGGAAGATCTGCTGCAGAACTGGTATATCAACCGCTTCCTGAAGTTCCGCGAAGGGGCATTCACCGACCCGGACTCCTATTTCCACCACTACGCCCAGCTTTCTGAAGAAGAGGCGATTAATGTGGCCAGGGGGCTGTGGAATGAGATCAACTACGTGAACCTCAAAGAGAACATCCTCCCGACGCGCGAGCGTGCGAGCCTGATCCTCACCAAGAGCGAGAAGCACGCCGTCGACCAGATTCGCCTGCGAAAATAGTCAGGCAGACATAAAAAAACCGGCTTAGCGCCGGTTTTTTTTCGTTATGCGTGCGGCTTCTCGCCATTTTCATCCTGATCGACCGCAAAGCAGGCGACCAGCTGACCGCCATACTCCTTCAGCTGCGGCTGAAGCTGGGTGCACGGGCCAAAGCGGCGGCTGCAGCGCGCGTTGAAGGCACACCCCGGCGGCGGATTCAGCGGACTTGGCAGTTCACCCGTCAGCTTAATGCGCTCGCGACGATCGTCCGGGTTCAGACGCGGCGTCGCAGACAACAGCGCCTGGGTGTACGGATGACGAGGATTACTAAAGATCTGCTCTTTGGTCCCCTTCTCCACGCAGCGCCCCAGATACATCACCATCACTTCATCGGCAATATGCTCCACCACCGACAGGTCGTGAGAGATGAACACATAAGACAGCCCCAGATCCTGTTGGAGATCCATCATCAGGTTCAGCACCTGCGCGCGCACGGACACGTCGAGCGCCGAAACCGGCTCATCGGCAATCACTACGTCCGGATCGAGCATCAGCCCGCGGGCGATAGCGATACGCTGACGCTGGCCGCCGGAGAACATATGCGGGTAGCGGTCGTAATGCTCGGTTTTGAGGCCGACCTTCGCCATCATCGCCAGCGCTTTTTCACGGCGCTGCTCTTTGCTCAGATTGCTGTTAATCAGCAGGGGCTCTTCCAGGATCTGTCCCACTTTTTTACGCGGGTTCAAAGAACCGTACGGGTTCTGGAACACAATCTGGATTTTCTGGCGGCGCAGCTTCTGCGCCTGCGGGTCGTGCTTGAGCAGATCCTGGCCCTGATAATAAAGCTCACCGCCGGTCGGGACTTCAATCATCGTCAGCAGACGGCCCAGCGTCGATTTCCCGCAGCCTGACTCCCCCACCACCGCCAGCGTTTTACCGCGTTCGAGGGTAAATGACACGCCGTCCAGCGCTTTCACCAGGCGCTCAGGGGCAAAAATCCCCTTTTTCACCGGGTAGTGTTTTTTCAGGTCGATGGCCTGCAACAGCGGTTGTTGCGTGGTGGCCTGTTGCGTACTCATAGTGTTGGCCTCCCGGCATCATCGAGTGGGTAGTGGCATTTTGACTGTCGACCGTCGGCCAGCAGATTCAGCTCAGGCTCCTCAACGCGGCATTTGTCCGTGGCATACGGGCAGCGCGGGTTCAGCAGACAGCCCTGCGGACGGTCATATTTACCCGGAACCACGCCCGGCAGCGACGCCAGACGCGCTTTGTCCTGAGCAAACTCCGGCAGCGCGCGCAGCAGTGCCTGCGTATACGGATGACGCGGCGCGCGGAAGATATCGTGCGAATTTCCGGTCTCAACCACCTGGCCCGCGTACATCACGATGATCTTGTGTGCCGCTTCGGCCACCAGCGCCAGATCGTGCGTAATCAGCACCAGCGCCATGTTCTCTTTCTGCTGCAACTCCAGCAGCAGCTCGATGATTTGCGCCTGGATGGTCACATCCAGCGCCGTTGTCGGTTCATCCGCAATCAGCAGCTTTGGTCGACAGGCAATCGCCATGGCGATCATCACGCGCTGGCTCATCCCACCGGAAAGCTGGTGCGGGTATACGTCCAGCCGCGATGCCGGGTCAGGAATACCCACCTGGTTCAGCAGGTCGATCGCGCGCTGGCGACGGGTTTTCTTGTTACCACCCTGGTGCACCTTAATCGCTTCCATAATCTGGAAGCCGACCGTGTAGCACGGGTTCAGGCTGGTCATCGGGTCCTGGAAGATCATCGCCACTTCGGCGCCCACCAGCTGGCGGCGCTGTTTCTCAGAAATGCGCTTCAGGTCCTGACCGTTGAACTGCAGGTTTTCCGCCATCACGCGGCCCGGGTAATCAATCAGCCCCATGATTGCCAGTGAACTCACCGACTTACCGGAACCGGACTCCCCGACGATACCAACCACTTCGCCCTGATTGACGCTGTAGCTGATGCGGTCCACGGCGCGAAACGGGGTGCCTTCGTCGCCGAAGTGCACCGATAATTTATCTACATTTAATAACGCCATCTCGTGCCTCTTACTGCTTCAGTTTGGGATCAAGCGCATCACGCAGGCCATCACCCATCAGGTTAAATGCCAGCACCGTCAGCAGGATTGCCAGACCCGGGAAGGTGACAACCCACCAGGCGCTTTGTGCGAACTGCAACACGTCGGAGAGCATAGTGCCCCACTCCGGTGTTGGCGGCTGCGCACCCATGCCCAGGAAGCCAAGAGCGGCCATATCAAGAATGGCGTTAGAGAAACCGAGCGACGCCTGAACGATCAGCGGCGCAAGGCAGTTAGGGAAGATATTAACGAACATCTGGCGCATCGCACCGGCACCCGCCACGCGAGAGGCGGTCACGTAGTCGCGGTTCACCTCCACCAGCACCGCCGCGCGTGTTAATCGCACATAGTGAGGAAGCGCCACGAAGGTCAGCGCCAGGGCGGCGTTACCGATCGACGGACCGAAGATCGCCACCAGCACCAGAGCCAGCAGCAGGCTTGGCAGCGCCAGCATGATGTCGACGATACGCATAATGATGTTATCAACGATGCCGCCGAAGTAACCGGCAACCAGGCCGAGGATGATCCCCATAATCAGGGAGAGCACCACCACCAGACAGCCAACCAGCAGCGACAAACGCGCGCCGTACATCAGACGCGACAGCACATCGCGGCCCACATCATCGGTACCCAGCAGGTGCGCCAGACTACCGCCGTCCTGCCAGGCAGGAGGTGCCAGCAGCGCATCGCGGAACTGATCCGCCGGGTTATACGGCGCCAGAAAGTTCGCAAACACCGCAATCAGGATCATGATAGCGACATACACCAGCCCGACTACCGCGCCTTTATTGCGCTTGAAGTAGTGCCAGAACTCCTGCAGCGGCGTCATTGGAACCGGTGCAGCAACAGCTTTGTTTTCAGAAACCTGTGACATGATGGCCCCTTACTTCTTATGACGAATACGCGGGTTCACCACGCCGTACAGCAAATCGACCAGCAGGTTGACGAGGATAATCATCGTCGCGACCAGCAGCACCCCACCCTGCACCACCGGATAGTCACGGCGTTGCAGCGCATCAATCAGCCAGCGTCCGAGGCCCGGCCAGGAGAAGATGGTTTCCGTCAGGATCGCCCCCGCCAGCAGCGTACCCACCTGGAGGCCGATAACGGTCACCACCGGCAGCATGGCGTTACGCAGCGCGTGGACGATGATGACGCGCATGCGGGTTAAACCTTTGGCGCGCGCGGTACGGATGTAATCTTCACCCAGCACTTCCAGCATGGAGGAACGGGTCATACGCACGATCACCGCCAGAGGAATGGTGCCCAGCACCATGGCAGGCAGGATCATGTGCGCAACGGCATCAATGAAGTTGCCCTCCTCGCCCCAGATGGCCGTGTCGATCAGCATAAAGCCGGTTAACGGATTGGTATCATCAAGGAAGACCATATCGCTGACGCGTCCGGAGACCGGCGTCAGGTTCAATTGCACCGAGACCAGCATGATCAGCATCATGCCCCACCAGAAGATAGGCATGGAGTAACCGGTCAGCGCCAGCCCCACGGCGGTATGGTCGAAAATAGAGCCACGCTTAACGGCAGCCAGTACCCCAACAGGAATACCCACCGCAGTGGCGAAAATCATGGCGCAGATGCCAAGCTCCAGCGTCGCTTTAAAACGCGGCACGAACTCGTCCCACACCGGAAGACGGCTTTTTAACGAAATCCCTAAGTCACCGTGCATCACGCCCCAGATATAGTGGAGGTACTGCTGCCACATCGGCTTATCGAGGCCGAGTTCAGCCAGCAGCTGCGCATGACGTTCAGGGGAAATACCACGCTCGCCCGCCATAATCATTACCGGGTCGCCGGGGATCATATGGACGAAGGCAAAAGTGAGAAGGGTGATACCGATAAACGTCGGGATAACAAGTCCCAGACGTCGGAGGATGAACTGCAACATAACCCGTATTCTCTCTGATGACGCACGGCCAGTGGCGTGACGTCTGTATTGCTCACAAATGTAAATTCCCTCTCCCTTTGGGAGAGGGTTAGGGTGAGGGGATGCATGCACGACCCTCACCCCTGCCCTCTCCCAAAGGGAGAGGGAGAACACCCTACTTATTATTCAACCGACACGTTTTCGAAGTGGTGTTTGCCCAGTGGATCAACCACGTAGCCCTTCACTTCTTTACGCACTGGCTCGTACACGGTGGAGTGAGCAACAATCAGCGCCGGGGCCTGATCGTGCATTACAACCTGCGCTTGCTTGTACAGTTCAATACGTTTGTTGTGATCGTCGGTCGCACGCGCCGGTTGGATCAGATCTTCAAACGGCTTGTAGCACCAGCGAGAGTAGTTAGAGCCGTCTTTCGCTGCCGCACAGCTGAACAGGGTGGCGAAGAAGTTGTCCGGATCCCCGTTGTCACCGGTCCAGCCCATCATTACCGCCTGGTGCTCACCCGCTTTGGCACGCTTCAGATACTCGCCCCACTCGTAGGTCACAATCTTGGCCTGAACGCCAATTTTCGCCCAGTCAGCCTGGACCATTTCCGCCATACGGCGTGCGTTCGGGTTGTACGGACGCTGTACCGGCATCGCCCACAGCTCGACGGTAAAGCCTTTATCCTGGCCCGCTTCTTTCAGCAGCGCTTTCGCTTTCTCAGGATCGTAACTGTAGTCCTTAACGTCGTCGTTATAGCCCCACATGGTTGGTGGGATCAGGTTCTTGGCAGCAACGCCCGCGCCCTGGTAAACGGCCTTGATGATCGCTTCTTTGTTCACCGCGTAGGTCAGCGCCTGACGTACTTTCACGTCATCAAACGGTTTCTTCTCGGTATTGAAGGAGAGATAGCCCACGTTCAGGCCCGCCTGCTCCATCAGGTTGATGTTTTTGTCCTGCTTCATGCGCGCGATATCTGCCGGATTCGGGTACGGCATCACCTGGCATTCGTTTTTCTGCAGTTTAGCGTAACGCACGGATGCATCAGGCGTGATGGAGAAGACCAGACGGTCGATCTGCGGCTTGGTGCCCCAGTAGCCCGGGAAGGCTTTATACAGAATACGGGAGTCTTTCTGGTACTGCAGCAGCTGGAACGGGCCGGTACCGATTGGGTTCAGGTCCACTTTTTCCGGCGTGCCGGCTTTCAGCATATTGTCCGCATACTCTTTAGAGAGAATAGAGGCGAAGTCCATGGCCAGGTCAGCCAGGAATGGCGCTTCAGGACGGGTCAGCACGAACTGAACGGTTTTATCGTCTACTTTTTTCACTTCGGCGATCAGGTCAGGCAGACCCATCCCTTCGAAGTATTCGTAGCTGCCGCCAGACACTTTGTGGTACGGGTTCTGGGCGTTTTTCTGACGGTCGAAGGAGAACACAACGTCGTCGGCGTTAAAGTCGCGCGTTGGTTTGAATTCTTTGCTGTCCTGCCACTTCACGCCCTGGCGCAGGTGGAAGGTATAGGTTTTGCCGTCTTCGCTGATGTCCCACTTCTCGGCCAGACCCGGAATCACTTCCGTGGTGCCGGTTTTGAATTCAACCAGACGGTTATAGATCGGTACAGAGCTTGCGTCGTAAGTCGTACCAGAGGTAAAGAGCTGTGGGTTAAAGCCTTCCGGCGAGCCTTCAGAACAGTAAACCAGGGTTTTTGCCTGTACGCTTGCTGCCACGGTCATAGCCACCAGGCTCAGACCAAGCTTCAGCATCCCTGACTTCTTCAAGGAAATACTCATTATTCTGCTCCAATGTGATGTTTTGCTTTGTTGTGTTACGCCGCCAGACCTTTATTTATTTTTTACCCGGTCCGGTCGGAGGTGCCCGAAGGCGTTAAAGGGATGGAGAATCCTTTCAGAAGAGCGTTTGAGTTGCAGCGCAGATCGTCCCTGAAATGCCCCTCATGCCCTACAATCTGTCAACAGAATGTGAAAACGTCAATACAGGTGACGGGGATTTGCGCCGAGTGTGAGAAACCGCAAACAAAGATTAAAAAAACCCTGAACGCCAGTTTTCAGCAGGGAAATTTATGCTACTCGCCAACTTGCAGCACAAATATCTTCATATTTCGCAACAATCAGTGATTAACTTTTATTCATAATGGGTAAATTTTCTTGCAGAATGGTGATTATCTGAGCACTAAATACCGCGAACGTTAAAACGCACAGCGAAAAATGCTGAGGTTATCCATAAGCAACGCGAAAAAAGATCAATCTATATATAAAAAAATACAATGGATTATGTCACAAAATCGTTAACAGGCAGTAAGAAGCGGGGATAAGGGGCATTTTACTGAATCAGGATGAGTAAGCCGTTAATGCAAAAAGGGCTAACCTTGCGGTTAGCCCTTTTCAGAATGTGGTCGGCGAGAGAGGATTCGAACCTCCGACCCACTGGTCCCAAACCAGTTGCGCTACCAAGCTGCGCTACTCGCCGAATGCGGAGCGCATCTTACTGCTGAGGTGCGCCCCCGTCAATCCCTTATTTTCAAAAAGCCATTCAACTGGCGATATTCTCGCCAGAGCAGCTACTGCGCGGCTTTTGCGGTGTTATCAGGGAGTTTACACCAGTTGTTGTTTTCGTTAATCCCACCATTCGGTGAGGTATAGCCGAGGCAACCCATAATGGTATCGTACAGCTCAACGTGACGACGCGGCACCTTCATTTCCGCCTCTTTCTTAAGCTGAGCAAACATCTTCGCTTTCTCCGGATTTTCAAGATACTTATCCGACATCCACATGATCATCGGCACGCGGAACTGCTCCGGCGGTGCCAGCTTGCGCGGCGTACCGTGCAGGTGCTCTTTCTCATTAATGGACTCACCGTGGTCTGCGGCGTAGATAACAATCGCTTTTTTATCACGCAGCTGGTCAATCACGCGGCTCAGGAAGGTATCCACATACAGAATGGAGTTATCGTAGGCGTTGATCAGCTCCTGCTTGCTGCAGTCTTTATTAATGCCTACGCATTCAGGCTGCCATTTCGCGAAATCACGCGTGTAACGCTGGTAATAACTGTAATGCGACCCTTTGGTATGCAGAATGACGAGATGTTTGCCCTGCGGGTGATTCTTCAGAGACTGGGACATCTCCTCAAGCAGCAGCATGTCGTCCACATTTTTCCCGCGGTTGCGAGGCTCGGCACCAATCTGCTCACGATACGCGATGTTATCTGCCAGCGTGTTGGTGTAGAACCACATCTCACTTTGCATGGCGAACAGATCGGAGCTAAATCCAAGCTGCTTCAGCACGGCAAAGACGTTTTGCTCTTTGAGTGTACGCTGCGGGTTATCGCTCGCCCCGCCTTCACGCACAAACATACAGCGCAACGAGAGCTTCGTGGCGGTATCGCAGGAATAGCCGCGGTAAGCCACCAGATTCTTCTCCTGCGCCAGTTTCGGCGTGGTATCGCGGTCATAACCGAGGATACCCATATGATCCCAGCGCGTCGTTTCACCGATGACAAAGACTACGTAAGTATCATCCAGCCCGTCAGCCGGCGCCTGGTAGGTGAACTTTTTGGTCGGGTTAATCAGCGATTTTACATCGCTGGATTCGTCCGCCTGTGCCCAGGCGTAAAGACCTAACGCGGACAGCCAGTTGGACGGCAGATACGAGTTAGCCACCACGCCGCCATAGCTCGGCATATCCACGCCCGTCGCTTTTTCGATCCGTTTTTGCTGTTTTTCCATCAGGCGAATCGGCGCCCACACCAGCAGGCCCGCCAGCAGAACGACGGCGACGTTGCGGATGCGCTGTCCCCGGGTACGCAGCTGGCGTAACAGGGTATAACGGCAGGTATTACTCCAGATAAAGAAGAGCGGGATCAGGCAGGTCAAAATCGTCCATATGATGAACCCTTGACCCACCACCTCTTTCGAGAGGTCGATGTCCGTGGTCATCACTGAGGCAACGATACCGTAGCCAATGACCACGTTCATGAAGGTCATGTAATAGCTTGCGGCGGCAGAGATAATCACCACCAGCGAGGCCAGAATTTGCCATGTACGTCGGCCAAAAAGCGAGAGCAGGCGTAACAGGAAGAAGGTTGCCAGGATAGAGCCAAACACTTCAATGACGGCAAAAATTCCATTTCTTACGCTGAGGTGTTCGAAATAACCTTCCACACGTCTGAACAGTACCGCGCCATTCAGAAACAAACCGATATAGACAGCCAGCATCAGACACAATCTTTGCTGGGTAAGAGACCTAATATATTTCATGCAAACAACCCTGGGGGAAGGGGTATAAAGACCCGCCGAATCTCAGTGAGAAAGCTGACAGAGTAAGTAGATGCGAGCGAAACCGTTATCAGAAACGTCTACAAGCGCGATAAGTAGACCACAGCGGGAAAGAAAAGTGGCAGCAGAGAGTGTGATCGAGGAAATTTTTTACAAAATAACAAGTCCGGAAGTGATGTTGAGATAAAAAAAGAGGCCCTGAGGCCCCTTTTCATCGAATCATGCATGCGCTTCTTTATACACTTCGCGCTGTGGCTGACGAATCGTTGTGGACAGCGCCAGCGAGATAATCAGCAAGGCAAATATCACGCAGAAGGTCACGTAGAAGCCACCGAACAGCGAGGCAATCAGCGACCCGCAGATACTGCCGATACCGAAGCCGAGATAAATGACGCCGTAGTTTTTCGCCAGATTGTTGAGGCCGAAGAACTCGCTTACCAGCGACGGGAAAACGGTAATGGTGCCGCCGAAGTTAAAGGCGACGCAGGCAATCGCCGCAAAGAAAGTCGCCTCGTTCAGCGGTGCAAACAGCAGCGCCGCCATGCCTACCAGAGAGATGACCTGCCCCAGCGTAATCACGCGGATGCGGGCGATTTTGTCAGACAGGATACCGAGCACCAGACGACCCGAGAGGTTAGCAATGGAGATGACCGTCACCGCATTCGCCGCCGTCGCGGCATCCAGTTTTACCATCCCCTGCGCGATATCTTTCGCCACACCGATGACATACAGACCGCTCATGCAGGCCGTCAGGAACATCACCGCCAGCATCCAGTACTGCGGTTTACGCATGGACTGCGCGAGGGTGAAATCATTCTCCACCACGCCGTTAACGGTTTTCACTTCCTGCTGCGGGGCATCTTTCATCAGCGTGGCGCCAAACAGAATCATCACCAGGACAATAGCCCCCCAGATCATGAACGTTTTTTCGAGGCCAACGGACGCCAGCAGTTGAGAGTCGATAAATTTAAAGCCAAGGCTGCCCAGGCCATAGGAGCCGATAGCAAACGCGGAGATTAAGCCTTTACGCTCCGGGAACCACTTCACGCAGTTCGACAGCGTCAGCAGGTAACCTGCGCCGTCCGCCAGCCCCACCAGCACGCCGGCGCTCAGCCACAGCATCATCAGGTTGCTGGAATGCGCCGTCAGGAAAAAGCCCAGGCCCAGCAGAATGCCGGAGGCCATGGTCACGCGCTTCACGCCGAAGCGTTCCTGAAGTTTGCCCGCCACGGAAGAGGAAATCGCTAATCCAAGACTCAGCAAGCCGAAGGAGAATGCCACCTGGCTTATCGGCGCGCCGAGCTTATCAGACAAGGCGCTGTTAAACAGACTCCAGGTATAAACCGAACCCAGTGCGAACTGGGTAATGATGGTGCCGAATAGCGTCAGCCAACGCGTGCGGTTATAGGTTGAGGTGTTCATGGCAGTATCCTGCAAGAGAAATTAAGGAAATTCGCTGAGGACACGATAAACAAAACCCCAAAACGCCAGGGGTAAAACGGCATGAAATGCAGGAGAAACGGAATGAAATGCCTGGAAGCGGGAATGAACGACCTTGCCGGAGAAGAAAACGTTTAAAGGTGAGTGACCACTATCACCACAACCCTCGCCGTTATTGTATTAAATATGTTACCGCAGCGTTTAAAAAAGTAACAACCCTAAAATTTGGCGCTTAAGCCCAGGGTATACAAATATTCTTCTTCCGACTGCTGGTTGTAGCTGATCTTCGCCCAGGGGTGTAAATCGCCGTACTGGGTATCAACACGCCACCCCAGCGAGTTCACGCTGGCATGCCAGAGGGGTTCGGTAAGCGACTGCGCGGTGGTTGTATCACTAAACGTATTTAACGTTGAGGGTGGAGTGCCCTCTGTGCGCCACGCCATGACCGGCCCGGTTGTAATATGCCCCGCCACGGGAAAATTCCAGCCAACGCTCAGAACGGTTTCCGCATCCGAACCGGATGGGTCGTTCAGCGCAAAGCCCGCAGCATTCTGCGAATGGTTAATACGCTCCGCGAGAATATCTTCATAACGAGGTTGGTGATCGGCGTCCCATGTATAGCGTTCTGTCGTATTACTTTGTGCATCTGAAACGATATATTCCTGTTGCCACGCAAAAGCGGTGTTACATATAAGCAGGCAGGCTGAAACGCCCACCAGGCCAGAAGCAGCATGGCGACCACTGATTTTTTTTATCATCATCAAAGCGACTCCAGAAAGAGCCGAGTTCGGCGATATATGTCATTGTTCGAAGAGGTATTGGGGCATATAGCCCTGTATTAACTATTGTCTCTTTAGCAGACTCGTCAAGCCGGGCAGATTGAAATTTTTGCGTTTATCGTATCAGGAAGGGAGATGACCTATGCAACGTTGCGGTTGGGTAAGCCAGGATCAGCTTTATATCGATTATCACGACAAGGAATGGGGCGTACCGGAAACCGACGGTGAAAAACTGTTTGAAATGATTTGCCTTGAAGGCCAGCAGGCCGGTCTGTCGTGGATCACCGTTCTGAAAAAGCGTGAGAACTACCGCAATGCCTTCCACCGGTTCAATCCGGCTGCGGTGGCCGCCATGACCGACGACGACGTGGAAAGGCTGGTTCTGAATCCCGGTATCATCCGCCATCGCGGTAAAATTCAGGCCATTATCGGTAACGCGCGGGCTTATCTGGCGATGGAGCAAAACGGCGAACCCTTCTCAGCATTTGTCTGGTCGTTTGTGGATAACGAGCCGCAGGTGACGCGGGCCGCCACGCTTGCAGAGATCCCAACCTCGACCCCTGCCTCGGATGCCCTGTCGAAAGCGCTGAAAAAACGCGGCTTCAAGTTTGTGGGCACCACCATCTGTTACTCCTTTATGCAAGCCTGCGGGCTGGTCAATGACCATATTACGGGCTGCATCTGCCACCCGGAGGGCAACCATGATCCGCAAATGGCACAGTGAGAATACCGCTCAGCTCCTGAGACTGTGGCTTGAGAGCACCACCGAGGCGCATCCGTTTATCGACGCCGCCTACTGGAAAGCGAACGAAGCGCTGGTGCGGGATGAATACCTTCCCGCCGCCGAAACCTGGGTCTGGGAGGAGAACGGCACGCCGCGCGGTTTTATCAGCGTCATACAGTCGCAGTTTGTGGGGGCGCTGTTCGTTACGCCAGCGTATATCGGAAAAGGCATCGGGCGCGCACTGCTGAACCATGTTCAACTGCGCTTCCCGCACTTAACCCTGGAGGTGTATCAGAAAAACGTCCGGGCGGTGAATTTCTATCATGCTCAGGGCTTTCGCATTGAAGACAGCGCCTGGCAGGATGATACCCAGCACCCGACGTGGATCATGAGCTGGCAGGCGGATCAAACGCCGTTAAGGTAAGCTCGGGCCCCTCATATTTCTCGACCCAGGCCAGCGCCGTGTTCCCTGCGCAACCATTCCCCAGCTTCGAGCTGGGGAGATCTTTGGTCAGCACGTTAACCGCCCCGTTTTTACAGATCCCACCTTCGGTGGGCTCAAGGTCGGGCCAGGCTCCCTGATGAATACAGATCACGCCTGGCTTAATCCCGTCGCTGACCACCGCCCCTGCCAGCACCTGTCCACGCTGGTTCCAGACGCGCACCACGTCACCGTCCGCAATCCCACGCGCTTTGGCGTCTAAAGTATTCAGCGTAATTGGCTCCCGCCCGGCGACCGCATACTGCTCGCGCAGAGAGGTGTAGTTAAGCTGACTGTGCAGACGATGCGCCGGATGGGCAGACAGCACCTGCAGCTGCTCCGGCTGAGCGTTGCCGTGCCACTCGTCCGGCTCCAGCCACGAAGGGTGTGGCGGACAATCGACATATCCAAAGCTGGCGATGCGCTCGCTGTAGATCACAATCTTGCCGCTCTCGGTTTTCAGCGGATGGTTTTCCGGGTCGCGACGGAAATCGGCGAAACGGACAAATCGGGCGTTCTGTTCGCTTTCCGGCATTTCGAGAATCTGGTTCGCCTCCCAGAATTCAGCAAATGGCGGAAGCGTCACGCCCTGCGCCGCACCGCGCTGTCCGGCGATCTGGTAGAAACTCTCCAGCCACTGCAGGTCATTTTTCCCTTCGGTAAAGCGTTCGCGACCGCCCGCTTCCCAGAGCTCGCTCAGTTCAGCAAACACGTCAAAATCATCACGCGCTTCATCACGCGGGGCCACCACGCGCTTCATCGGCACCATATGCTGGTTGCTGTAATCGCCGGTCATGGTGAGATCGTTACGCTCAAACGACGTGGTCGCCGGCAGCACGATATCGGCATGTTTGGCCGAGGCGGTCCAGAAGCACTCGGAAATCACTACCAGCTCCGGCTTTTGCCAGGCGCGGATCAGGCGATTGGTATCCTGATGGTGCGTGAAGTTTGCCCCGCCCGCCCACCAGACAAACTTAATGTCCGGGAAGTGGCGGTCGAGACCGTTATGCTGATAAAAACCGCCCGGGTTTTCCAGGGCTTCAACGATTCGCGCCACCGGGATTTTATCCACGGCATCCACGCCGCCCTGCACCGAGCCTTGCAGGGACGCCAGCACCGCCGCTTTACGCGTTGGGTTACCGCCGTTCGCAAAGTGATAGGAAAGACCAAAACCGCCGCCCGGCGTACCAATCTGTCCTAGCATCGCGGCAAGCGTCACCAGCATCCAGTGTTTCTGCTCGCCGAACTGCTGGCGCTGCATCCCCCAGCCGGACATTAACATCGTGGTATTTTTATGGAACAGTGCCGCCAGTTCGCGGATTTTAGCGGCTGGAACGCCACAAATTTCCGCGGCCCACTCTGCCGTTTTCACTACCCCATCAGATTGGCCCGTCAGGTAGTCGGCGAATTTGTCGAAGCCGGAGGTGCACCGGGCGAGGAAATCGCGGTCGTGCCAGCCGTTCTCCACCAGCGTATGGGCGATACCCAGCATCATCGCCACGTCGGTGCCCATATGCGGAGCAATCCACTCGGCGCTGTCGCCGAAGAAGTCCATGGTTTCAGAACGCATCGGATCAATGCAGATGATGCGTTTGCCGCTTTTGCGCAGCGCGTCGAAATACCCCATCCCCTGCTCGTCGCTGGCATTCCAGGCAATTTTCAGCGTGTTCAGCGGGTTGGCGCTCCACAGCACCACCACGTCGGTGTGCTGCAGCACCAGCGGCCAGCTGGTCTGCTGCTGGTACACTTCGTTTCCTCCCACGACGTACGGCATGATCGCCTGCGCCGCGCCGGTCGAATAGTCTCCCAGATGACCGGTATAGCCCCCGGCCAGGCTCATGTAGCGCTGCAGCAGGGTCGAGGCCTTATGCAGCACGCCGTTCGAGCGCCAGCCATAGGAGCCGGCAAAAATGGACGATGGGCCATAGCTGTCGCGAATGCGCTTATGCTGCGTATGGATCAGCGCCAGCGCATCGTCCCAGCTCACGCGAACAAACTCATCCTGACCACGGATCCCCTGCGGCTTATCCGGCGAGGCCAGAAAACCTTTGCGCACCATCGGCCAGCGCACGCGCGTTTTGCTGTGCACCTGATCGCGTACGACGGTCTGTAACGAATTGGGATGTTGTGTTGGCAGTGCCCCACGGGACGACAGAACATTTTCGCCATCGGTTTCGACCAGCATCGGCCCCCAGTGGGCGGCGGTCAGAATGGTTTTTGTTGAGGTGCTCAAGCGTGCGCTCCTGGTTGCGTGCAGGTTTACGGCCTTCTCGTTGAGGCCGTTTATGGTTTGTCACAAATTTCAGAGTTATACCCGGAATTTTCTCCGTATCTGGACGTCATAATCAACTGCCACGCTCGCCGTGGCAAAGAATAAAAAGGATTAAGGAAAGAAGATGAAAAAACGCGTACTCGTTATTGCCGCTCTGGTGAGCGGTGCACTGGCTGTTTCTGGCTGCACAACCAACCCTTACACCGGTGAGCGCGAAGCGGGTAAATCCGGCATCGGTGCAGGTATCGGCTCGCTGGTCGGCGCAGGCGTTGGGGCGCTCTCCTCCTCCAAGAAAGACCGCGGCAAAGGTGCGCTGATTGGCGCAGCGGCAGGCGCGGCGCTGGGCGGCGGCGTCGGTTATTACATGGACGTGCAGGAAGCGAAACTGCGCGACAAAATGAAGGGAACCGGCGTGAGCGTCACCCGCAGCGGCGATAACATCATCCTGAACATGCCGAACAACGTGACCTTTGACAGCAGCAGCGCCACGCTGAAACCCGCGGGCGCGAACACCCTGACCGGCGTGGCGATGGTGCTGAAAGAGTACAACAAGACCGCCGTGAATGTGATTGGCTACACCGACAGCACCGGCAGCCAGGATCTGAACATGCGTCTGTCTCAGCAGCGTGCCGATTCCGTGGCCAGCTCCCTGATAACCCAGGGCGTTGAAGCAAACCGCATCCGCACCAGCGGCATGGGCCCTGCCAACCCTATCGCCAGCAACAGCACGGCGGAAGGTAAAGCGCAAAACCGTCGCGTAGAGATTACGTTGAGCCCGATTCAGTAATCCCCGAGGGAGAGGGCCGGGGTGAGGGCAACAGACCGCACACCCCGGCATGAACCACTTGCCATCGTTGATTTTCCCGCTAAGGTATTCTCACTAAATTCAGGGAAATCAGCGATGAGCAAACCAGCCCGGGCCACCATCAGCGACGTGGCGAAAGCCGCCAAAACCGGTAAAACCAGCATTTCGCGCTACCTTAACGGCGAGAAACACCTGCTGTCCGACGCATTGCTGGCGCGTATTGAACAGGCCATTGCCGATCTCGACTATCGTCCCAGCCTGATGGCGCGCGGGCTCAAACGCGGTCGCACCCGCTTGATCGGCCTTATTATCGCCGATATCACCAACCCCTACTCCGTCAACGTCCTCAGCGGTATCGAGGCCGCCTGCCGCGAGAAGGGCTTCACGCCGCTGGTCTGTAATACCAACAACGAAGTCGACCAGGAGCTGCACTACCTCGATCTGCTGCGCAGCTACCAGGTGGAAGGGATAGTGGTTAACGCAGTAGGCATGCGTGAAGAGGGCCTGAACCGCCTGCAGCAGTCCTCCCTGCCAATGGTCCTCATCGACCGTAAAATCCCGGAATTCGCCTGCGATGTCGTCGGGCTGGATAACACCCAGGCAGCCACAACCGCGACCGAGCACCTGATCGAACAGGGCTTCGAAGCGATTCTTTTTCTGAGCGAACCGCTGGGCATGGTAAATACCCGACGCGACCGCCTGGCGGCATTTCGCGCCACGCTTGCGCGTTATCCCGGTGCGATCGCCGAAAATGCCGAAACGCCGCTTCACGAAGCCGACCAGATCGACAACACCCTGCGCCAGTTCCATACCCGCCATCGCGGGATGCGCAAAGCCGTTATTTCCGCCAACGGGGCGCTGACGCTTCAGGTCGCCCGCTCGCTCAAGCGCATTGGCCTGCACTGGGGCAGCGATATCGGTCTGCTGGGCTTTGATGAGCTGGAGTGGGCGGAGCTGGCTGGCGTAGGTATTACGACCCTTAAACAACCCACCTGGCAGATTGGCTATGCCGCTGTAGAACAAGTGATTCGTCGTATTGAAGGCACCCGCGATGCCGTACGCGAGCAGGTCTTCTCCGGCGAGCTGATCGTTCGCGGCTCCACCGCCCGTTAATTCCCCCTTGTGATAGCGATCATAAATTCGACATCCTGATCTTTTCTTTGGAACCGGTTCCATCTAGCGTAATAGTATTGATATGTTGCGATGGAGTCCGAAGATGGGCAGGAAAATCATGGTGGTCACCGCCGCGTATGGCGCGGAACAGGTGCGACAGGCAGGCGGTCAGCGGGCGATGCTCCCCGTTATTGCAGGCGCAGGGGCAGACGGCGTGGAGATCCGCCGCGAACTGTTTAACAGCGAAGAGCTGCTGGCGCTGCCTGCACTGAGCGAATCCATCGAGCTAATGGGTCTGCTGGCGTGCTACTCCGCGCCCGCCGCCCTGTTGATGGCCGACGGCACCCTTAACCCGGACCTGCCCCGCTATCTCTCTGAGGCCAACACCCTTAACGCCCTGTGGCTGAAGGTTTCCCTCGGCCATTTCAGCGACACACAGCCTCTCGACGCCCTGCGCGCCCTGCTGAATGCCAGCGGTATGGCGCTTGTTGTGGAGAACGATCAGACCGACTGCGGGCAGCTCGCGCCCATGCGGCGCTTCCAGGCCTCCTGTCGGGAAATGGCGTTGCCCGTCACGCTGACCTTCGACATGGGCAACTGGCTGTGGGTCGGCGATTCCCCAGAAGAGGCCGCACGTCACCTGGCCCCTGCGGTGAGCTATATCCACGTTAAAGCCGCCGTTCCGCATAAAGATAACTTCCGCGCCGTGGCGCCGGACCGCGCAGACGCGCGCTGGCTGGATCTGCTCGGCCAGCTGCCTGCAGATGCTCCGCGCGGTATTGAGTTCCCGCTGGAAGGGGCGGATTTAACCGCCGTTACCCGTCATTACGTCAACCTGCTGCGCGAGGAGTAAATCATGCACAAAACGCTGGATGCCATCACGATCGGCGAGGCTATGGCGATGTTTGTCGCGACCGAAACGGGCGAACTGAGCGCGGTTGAGCACTTTATCAAACGCGTAGCGGGCGCAGAGCTGAACGTCGCGACTGGCCTGGCGCGTCTCGGTCTGAACGTCGGCTGGGTCAGCCGCGTGGGGGATGACAGCTTTGGCCATTTCGTTCTCGACTCGCTGAAAAAAGAGAATATTGATGCCGCAGGCGTCACCCTGGACGGACGCTTTCCTACCGGCTTTCAGCTTAAATCGAAGGTCGAAAATGGAACCGATCCCATCGTGGAGTATTTCCGCAAAGGTTCGGCGGCAAGCCATCTCTCAACGGAAGATTACCACGCCGGCTATTTTGCCTCCGCGCGCCATCTGCACCTGAGCGGCGTGGCGGCGGCGCTCTCTGACAGTTCCTATGAACTGCTGGACCATGCGGCAACCACCATGAAGTCGCTGGGCAAAACGATCTCTTTCGATCCGAATTTGCGCCCGGTGCTGTGGAAAAGCGAAGCGGAAATGGTCGAGAAGCTGAACCGCCTTGCGTTCCAGGCGGACTGGGTTCTGCCGGGCCTGAAAGAGGGGATGATTTTGACGGGTGAAAATACGCCGGAAGGCATTGCTGATTTCTATCTGAATCAAGGGGTAAAAGCGGTGGTGCTGAAGACCGGTGCCGATGGTGCATGGTTCAAAACGGCAGACGGCGAACAGGGCGCGGTCGCGGCGGTGAAGGTTGAGAACGTTGTCGACACCGTCGGCGCGGGCGATGGCTTTGCCGTAGGCGTCATTAGCGCCCTGCTGGAAGGCAAACCGCTGCAGCAGGCCGTCGCGCGGGGCAATAAGATTGGCTCGCTGGCGATTCAGGTGCAGGGCGACAGCGAAGGATTGCCAACGCGAGCAGAGCTCGGCGTTTAAATTCCCTCTCCCTGTGGGAGAGGGCCAGGGTGAGGGCAGCATGCCACACCAAATAATTAAGCCACCGTGTACCCTACAGACAACGGCGGTAACAACCTCAACAACAGAGGCAAGCCTATGAACAGTTCGACCAATGCAGTAAAACGCTGGTGGTACATCATGCCAATCGTGTTTATCACGTACAGCCTGGCGTACCTCGATCGTGCCAACTTCAGCTTCGCATCCGCAGCGGGGATCACCGAAGACCTCGGCATCACCAAAGGTATTTCATCCCTGCTGGGTGCCCTTTTCTTCCTGGGCTACTTCTTCTTCCAGATCCCCGGCGCAATTTACGCGGAACGCCGCAGCGTGCGTAAGCTGATCTTCATCTGTCTGATCCTGTGGGGCGCCTGCGCGTCACTGACCGGCGTGGTGAACAATATCCCTGCCCTGGCGGCCATTCGCTTTATTCTCGGCGTCGTTGAGGCAGCGGTCATGCCGGCGATGCTGATTTACATCAGCAACTGGTTTACCAAATCTGAACGTTCACGCGCGAACACCTTCCTGATCCTCGGTAACCCGGTCACCGTACTGTGGATGTCGGTAGTTTCCGGCTACCTGATTCAGTCCTTCGGCTGGCGCGAGATGTTTATCATCGAAGGGGTACCCGCAATTATCTGGGCATTCTGCTGGTGGGTGCTGGTAAAAGATAAGCCTGCCCAGGCGAAGTGGCTTTCCGAAGATGAAAAAGCCGCGCTGCAGGCGCAGCTGGATAAAGAGCAGCAGGGGCTGAAGGCGGTACGCAACTACGGCGAAGCGTTCCGCTCCCGCAACGTTATCCTGCTCTGCGCGCAGTACTTTACCTGGAGTATCGGCGTGTACGGGTTTGTGCTGTGGCTGCCGTCGATTATCCGCAGCGGCGGCGAGAACCTCGGCATGGTGGAAGTGGGCTGGCTCTCTTCCGTACCGTATCTCGCCGCGACCATCGCGATGATCGTTGTCTCCTGGGCGTCGGACAAGCTGCAAAACCGCAAGCTGTTCGTCTGGCCGCTGCTGCTGATTGCCGCTTTCGCTTTCATCGGCTCGTGGGCAGTGGGCGCGAATCACTTCTGGGCCTCTTATACCCTGCTGGTGATTGCCGGTGCCGCCATGTACGCCCCGTACGGTCCGTTTTTTGCCATCATCCCGGAAATGCTGCCGCGTAACGTTGCGGGTGGTGCAATGGCATTGATTAACAGTATGGGCGCGCTGGGGTCGTTCTGCGGATCCTGGTTCGTCGGCTACCTGAACGGTGTGACCGGCAGCCCATCCGCGTCGTACATCTTTATGGGGGTAGCGCTTTTCGCCTCCGTGTGGCTTACTCTGATTGTTAAGCCTGCTAATAATCAACAGCACCTCGTCGGCGCACGCCACGCCTGAATCCTTAAAAATCAACGGAGATTAGCATGAAGCCGTCCGTCATTTTGTATAAAGCTCTGCCGGAAGATCTGCAGAAACGCCTGGAAGAACACTTCACCGTTACGCAGGTGAAGAACCTGGGCCCGGAGACCGTGGCGCAGCACGCCGATGCGTTCGCCAACGCCGAAGGCCTGCTGGGTTCAAGCGAAAAAGTGGATATCGCCCTGCTGGAGAAAATGCCGAAGCTTCGTGCTACCTCAACCGTTTCCGTGGGTTATGACAATTTCGACGTGGATGCCCTGAACGCCCGTAAAATCCTGCTGATGCACACGCCGCATGCCCTGACGGAAACCGTGGCAGATACGCTGATGGCGCTGGTGCTCAGCACGGCCCGTCGCGTGGTGGAAGTGGCCGAGCGTGTGAAAGCCGGCGAATGGACTAAAAGCATTGGGCCGGACTGGTTCGGCGTGGATGTGCATGGCAAAACGCTGGGCATCGTGGGTATGGGGCGTATCGGGCTGGCGCTGGCGCAGCGCGCGCATTTCGGCTTCAACATGCCGATTCTGTATAACGCGCGCCGTCATCACAGTGAAGCAGAAGAACGCTTCAACGCGCGTTACTGCGAGCTGGATACGCTGCTGCAGGAAGCCGATTTTGTTTGCCTGATCCTGCCGCTGACGGATGAAACGCGCCATCTGATTGGCAAATCCGCGTTTGAAAAAATGAAGAAGTCCGCCATCTTCATCAACGCGGGTCGCGGCCCGGTGGTGGATGAGCAGGCGCTGATTGAAGCGCTGCAAAGCGGCGAGATCCACGCCGCGGGTCTGGACGTGTTTGAGCAGGAGCCGCTTCCGGTGGATTCCCCGCTGCTGAGCATGCCAAACGTCGTCGCCCTGCCACACATCGGCTCTGCTACCCACGAGACGCGCTACAATATGGCGGCGACGGCAGTAGATAACCTGATAGCCGCGCTTGCCGGAAAAGTAGACAGGAACTGCGTTAACCCGCAGATCCAACAGTAGAAACGAAAAAACCCGCCAGAAGGCGGGTTTTTGAATTTTGTGCTACTGGGTTGGAAGCTTACAGGCTTACAACGTTACCAGCTGCTGGGCCTTTAGCGCCGCTTTCGATGGTGAAGGAAACTTTCTGACCTTCGTCCAGAGATTTGTAGCCATCGTTCTGGATAGCAGAGAAGTGTACGAACACGTCTTTAGAGCCATCGTCAGGAGTGATGAAGCCGAAACCTTTATCAGCGTTGAACCATTTAACCAGACCAGTCATTTTAGCAGACATAGAAATTACCTTATTAACAAATATATTGTGCCTTCCGGCTTGATGGATTGCGTTACAGATTTTTAAGCGATGAAGGAAGGGTCACTACGAAGGGTATCTATGGATAACAATCTGGACTGCTTTACTAAACTGCTTTAGGTCTGTGTAACAAACCGACGCGAACAGTTATACCGATGTGGTAGAGGAATGACAAGCGTTATTTTCTGAATGCCGAAAAAAAACCCCGCCTGAGGCGGGGTTTTTCGGTTTATTCTGTAGCAGCGACTGCTGCGCCCCACGCCTGGCTAAAGGCCTGGTGCTGGGCGGCCAGCGGCCCAATCAGCGTATTGTACTGACTTGCCTGCTGCGAGGTTGGGAACTGAATGCCGTTGGCAACAAAGCTCACCTGTGTCCCCTGCTGCGAGATGAAATCCCCGACCTGAACCAGCTGCTGAGTGAAGACCTGCGCGGCCGGAATCAGCGGTTGTATCGCTTCAGACGGTTTCGTCACTACTTTCTCATACACTTTATCGAAGACCGGTTTGAGATCCTCGCCCTGCTTCAGCGCAGAACGTGACGCGTCAGCCTGCATTTTCGCATTTTGCAGCTGCTGGCTCAGCACGCCGAGCGCACCGTTGGACTGTCGCAGCGGCTCGCGCTGAGTCATATAATCCTGGGGAACACGAATGGCGTTCACGCTATCCACTACCGGGCGGATACCGGAGTCCATCGCCTGGCTCACCTGCTGTGAATACCCATAAAGAATGGCGTAATCGGACACAAAGGGGCCAAACTGTTTTTTCTGATCCGCAGTCAGCGTCGGCAACCGCTCGCCGCTGCGCATCACTGTATTCTGCAGAAAATCGATAAACGCTTTGCGCTGATCGCCTTCTTTATCAAAACACCCACTCAGGCTAACAACCATCAACAACGCCGCAATAGGCGCAAACCAGCGAGAGCAGGACTTTCCTGTCGCCATTTTATTACTCCTTTCACCCAAAAAAGCGCACACCGGCACACGCGTGCCCGACGCTGACAAGGATAGTCCAGGTCAGCCTTGCAAGATACTCTTTTCATGTAAAACGACTATTGCCGATTTATTTCTTACTATTTACAAAAAAATACCTGGCGAAGCCGACATATGGTTAATCAGGGAATTAGCATAATTATCCAGATAGCTGAATCGCGTAAAGCGATCGTTACCGCACGATTAATCTCAGCCGTGACGATCCTTGGTTTGTATTAGGGACTATTCTTAATTGGCTCTCTGATGTTCTTGATCACGATGTGAGATTTAAGAGGAGTTCTCAATGGAATATAAAGATCCTGAGTTTGAGCTGCTGAGCAGTCTGGAACAGATCGTTTTTAAAGATGTACCGCAGGCCATTACCCTGCAACAAAAATCCAATCCCTTTACAGAATATGAGCAATTGCGCAAAGGGACAGGACTGAAAACTGAAGAATTCGCCAGAGCGATGGGTGTCAGCGTGGCTATGGTGCTGGAGTGGGAGTCAAAACGAGAGAAACCCACCCCAACCGAGTTAAAGCTGATGCGCCTGATTCAGGCCAACCCTGCACTCAGCAAACAGATAGCGTAGTGAAGATTGAATGCCCCCGCCGTTGCGGGGGCTTGTGTTTAAAGGCTCTCGAAACGCCAGCCCGTCTCTTCCCACACCATCTCGTGCGTCAGCGTTAACCCTTTTAAAAACGCATCATCGTGTGACACCACCAGCAGCGCGCCGGGGAAACCAGCCAGCGCCGCTTCAATAGCCTGCACTGAGGCCAGATCCAGATGGTTGGTCGGTTCATCCAGCAACAGGAGCTGCGTGGCCTCCCCGCGCCAAAGCACGCAGGCCAGCGCAGCCTTCAGACGCTCACCGCCGCTCAGTTCCGCCAGCGGGAGCGAGACTTTGTCGGCCCCCAGTTGAAGCTGGGCTAAACGGGTGCGTAACATACCCTCTTCCAGGGGCGTATTGCCCAGGTTGAGGTGCGTCATGACCGACTGCGACAGATCGAGCCGGGAAAGATGCTGATCGAGATAAGCACAGCTGACCGACACCTTGCAGGTTCCTGAGCGTGGACTAATGTCGCCGAGGATGGCTTTCAACAGCGTCGATTTCCCGCAGCCGTTCGGACCTTTTAGCGCCACGCGCATTGGCCCGTCCATCCGCCAGCTAAGCGGAGGAACAGGCACATGCGGCAGCACCAGATCTTCCAGCACCAGCACCTGTTTACCTTCCGGGATCTGACTCCCCGGCAGGGTAAACATCACCGGGTTATCTTCTTCAACCCGCTCACGCGCCTTGTTTACCGCGGCATTCAGGGCTTCATTATGCTCGCTGTGCTGTTTTTTCCAGGCGCCGATACGTTCCTTTGCCGCGCCTTTGTATTTGACGCGTTCAAACGACGCGATATTCAGGGTATCGACGGTGCGTAATGTTTTTGCCGAGCGCCGCTGGCTGTCGTCATGCTCTTTTTGCATACGTGCGCGGGTGCGTTTGCGCTCCGTGGCCGCATGTTCCAGCGCCGCGCGGGCCGCCTGCTGTTCGGCATCGCGCTGGGTTTGATAATCCGCATAATTCCCGCCGTAGCTGCGCAGCCCGCCGCTGCTTAGCTCAAGAATACGCGGCACCTGCGCCAGCAGCTCACGGTCATGGGAGGCGACGAGCACGCCGCCCTGATAACGGGCAAGCTGGTCGTAGAACCACGCCCGTCCTTGTCGATCCAGATGGTTAGTCGGTTCGTCCAGCAGCAGGAAATCCGCTTCAGCCGTAAATGCCCCGCACAGCAGCGCGCGAATACGCTCGCCGCCGCTGAGCTCACCGGCTGGCTTATCTGGATCAAACGGCGGAAGTTTCGCCCGGACAAACGCCTCGCCAAGACGTTCAGCTAAATCCCAGAATCCATCAAGCATTTCCAGATCGTCAGGCTGGTAATCGCCGCTGTCGATACGCGCTCGCGCCGCGAAGATGGCCTTGTACCCGAGCAGCTCAGCCAGCGTCGTGTGCGGCAAAATGTCCTGCTGCTGAGCCACATAGACATGTGTTCCGGTACGTTCAATATGCCCGCTTGCAGGCTCATCAAGCCCCGCCAGCAGACGCAGCAGACGCGTTTTCCCGCTACCGTTACGGCCAACCAGAGCGCACAGAGACGGCTCCAGAGAAAAACTCAGCGGACCAAAAAGGGTATCGCCCGTCGCAAACTGACAGGTGACCTGATGCAAAATAAAAGAAGGGGACTGCGCAAAATGAGCCATAAGCACTCCTGAATGAAATCAAAACATCCCCTGCCCACGCGGTGGCGTTTAGCAAGGATCGAAATTCATCAGTCGTGTTTGTTCATTTTTGGGGGGCGCTCCAGAGCGAGAAATTTAACGGAGATAAGGATAGCGGTAATGGGTTGACCATTTCAAGGTTAAATTTTGGGCGACTTATACTCCCTCTTCCTTTGGGCTGAGGGATCCCCACCAAATATTGCCTGCACAGACGGCCCCCTCTCCCTTGAGGGAGAGGGCTGAGGTGAGGGGAAGCATACGACTCTGGTGGTCATTCCGTTCACTTTATGTTCCTTGCTACTCTGTAACGACAATACCCGTGAACGTGCCAGGGTGGCTCAATCGCCACCACCCTGGCTACCCGGGCTCCCGGCGATTTACAGCCGGACCATAGCGTCGCTGTAAGACCTCTGCCCGCAGTATGCTTTTCATTGCGGTAATTTTGCGAGTCTCTTTCCAGAAATGGTAATATCCTCAGTGGCATAGCTCAAATCTATTGCCGCCTGTTTTGATGAGCAGTAAGTTCTCTTTGCACCTGCAAAATCAGGTGCCGGGTTTAGCATCCTGGCTTATCTTATCGGCGGCACATTATGTGCAGCATGCTTTGCTACATCTCAATGGTGGGCTGAGCAGGGGCATCGAAAGATGCGCCGGTATCCGATAAGGCCGGTAATGCTAACTCTGTTCAGTCCACCACCAGCGAAGTTAGCATTTCCGGTGGTGGAAGCTTTATCACTTATCGGAGGCTGCCAATATGGCTACTACCCCAACCCAAGCTCATTCTTTATTCACCCTGCCCTTCAACCACGCCACCGACTTCACCAAACTGGCGGATAACTGCGAACGTTTTACCGACGCACTGGTAGATTGCGAAGAACCCGCCCCAAAAATGGCGCTTTACGGCAGACTTTATGCCTGTCTGAATCTTCTGCAACCCACGCTTCTGGAACCTGTTCCGGACGCTTTAAAAGCCAGCCTGACCGTGAAGGAACTCCCGTCACGCGTTCCGGCTTTCGAACCCGAATGCGATCAGCTGGGGCGCTACTGTCAGGAGCTTACGCAGATGCTGATGAACGGCTCACTGCCGCGACAATCTGAAATCGTGATGGAAGATTTGCTGTGCGAGCTGGTCAGCTACTTTGCTGATACGCTGAAGGCACCGCGCTGGCTGCAGACAGACGAAGGCACAATCGCGATCGGCTAAACCTGCCGGATGGCGCTGCGCTTATCCGGTCTACAAAAGACCCATAAAAAAACCCGCCGAAGCGGGTTTTTAGCATGTGTTACAACGGGCACATTACTGCAGCAGCGAAATATCCGCCACGCGCAGGAACAGCTCGCGCAGTTTTTCGAGCATGGAGAGACGGTTAATACGCAGTTCTTTATCTTCTACGTTCACCATCACTTTCTCGAAGAAGGCGTCGATCACGTCACGCAGCTCCGCCAGCTCAACCAGCGCTTCCTGGTAACGACCTTCCGCGAAGTACGGCTCGAGCTTGTCGCGCAGCACCACAACCTGCATCGCCAGAGCGATCTCTTCCGGCTCTTTCAGCGTCGCGGCGTTTACACGCTCGTTCAGCGTCTCGTCGGATTTCGCCAGGATGTTGGATACACGCTTGTTGGCCGCCGCCAGAGCAGATGCCGCTTCCAGCGTACGGAAGTGGGAAACCGCCTTCATACGCGCATCGAAATCAGCCGGACGGGTTGGACGACGCGCCAGCACCGCCTGAATGGTGTCGACGGTGTAACCTTCGTCCTGATACCACGCGCGGAAACGGCCGAGCATAAAGTCGATCACGTCATCCACAACGTTCGCGTTGGTCAGCTTGTCGCCGTACAGACGCACCGCTTCTTCGGTCAGGGTCTGCAGATCAAGGTTCAGGTTCTTCTCAACGATGATGCGCAGCACGCCCAGCGCGGCACGACGCAGCGCAAACGGGTCTTTATCGCCTTTCGGATGCTGGCCGATGCCGAAGATACCCGCCAGAGTGTCCATCTTATCGGCAATCGCCACGGCGCAGGCAACCGGGTTGGACGGCAGATCGTCGCCCGCAAAGCGCGGCTGATACTGCTCGTTCAGAGCTACGGCCACGTCTTCCGCTTCGCCATCGTGACGCGCGTAGTGCATGCCCATTACGCCCTGGGTGTCGGTGAATTCGAACACCATGTTGGTCATCAGGTCGCATTTGGAGAGCAGGCCCGCGCGGGTCGCGTGGTTAACGTCGGCACCGATTTCACGGGCGATCCAGCCGGACAGCTCCGCGATACGGTCGGTTTTGTCGCGCAGCGTACCCAGCTGCTGCTGGAACAGCACGGTCTGCAGGCGCGGCAGGTTATCTTCCAGACGCTTTTTACGGTCGGTATTGAAGAAGAACTCGGCATCCGCCAGACGCGGGCGCACCACTTTCTCGTTACCGGAGATAATCTGGCTCGGATCTTTCGATTCGATGTTCGCCACGAAGATGAAGTTTGGCAGCAGCTTGCCGTCGTTGGCGTAAACCGGGAAGTACTTCTGGTCACCCTTCATGGTATAAACCAGCGCTTCTGCCGGAACGGCCAGGAATTTCTCTTCGAATTTTGCGGTCAGCACAACCGGCCATTCCACCAGAGAAGTGACCTCTTCCAGCAGGCTGTCGCTCAGGTCGGCATTACCGCCAATCTTACGCGCCGCTTCTTCCGCGTCCGCTTTAATTTTGGCTTTACGCTGTTCGTAGTCGGCAATCACTTTACCGCGTTCCAGCAGGATCTGCGGGTACTGGTCGGCATTGTCGATGGTGAACTCTGGCTCGCCCATAAAGCGGTGGCCGCGGATCACGCGATCGGACGCCACGCCCAGAATGGTCGCCGGGATAACGGTGTCGCCCAGCAGCAGGGTCACGGTGTGTACCGGACGCACGAAGTGTACGTCAGACGCGCCCCAGCGCATCAGCTTAGGAATCGGCAGCTTCGCCAGAGAAGTGGCGATCATGTTTGGCAGCAGCGCTTCCGCGCTTTCGCCTTTCACGTGGGCACGATACAGCAGCCATTCGCCTTTATCGGTGGTCAGACGCTCGGCCTGATCGACGGTGATGCCGCAGCCGCGCGCCCAGCCTTCGGCAGCCTTGCTTGGCTTGCCTTCCGCGTCAAACGCCTGGGCAATCGCCGGGCCACGTTTTTCGACTTCACGATCCGGCTGAGACGCCGCCAGATTTGCCACTTTCAGCGCCAGACGACGCGGCGCGGCAAACCACTCAATTTTACCGTGCGCCAGGCCAGCGTTATCCAGCTCGGCGGTCACGTTCGCAGCAAAAGATTCAGCCAGGCTGCGCAGGGCTTTTGGTGGCAGCTCTTCGGTGCCGATTTCCACCAGGAAAGTTTTCTCAGACATGACCGCCTCTTATTTGTTTCGGTTGCACATCGGGAAGCCAAGGGCTTCACGGGACGCGTAGTAAGCTTCTGCAACGGCTTTGGTCAGGGTACGAATACGCAGAATGTAGCGCTGACGTTCAGTCACGGAGATGGCTTTGCGGGCGTCCAGCAGGTTGAAGCTGTGGGCGGCCTTCAGAATACGCTCGTAGGCAGGCAGCGGCAGCGGAGTTTCCAGCGCCAGCAGCTGCTGAGCCTCTTTCTCGTACTGCTCGAAGCAGGTGAACAGGAAATCCACGTCCGCGTATTCGAAGTTATAGGTGGATTGCTCCACTTCGTTCTGATGGAACACGTCACCGTAGGTGGTTTTACCCAGCGGGCCGTCGCTCCAGACCAGGTCGTAAACGCTGTCTACGCCCTGAATGTACATGGCCAGACGTTCCAGACCGTAGGTGATTTCACCGGTGATCGGCTTACATTCCAGACCACCGACCTGCTGGAAGTAGGTGAACTGGGTCACTTCCATGCCGTTCAGCCACACTTCCCAACCGAGACCCCAGGCACCCAGCGTTGGGTTTTCCCAGTTGTCTTCCACGAAACGGATGTCGTGGATGGTTGGATCCATACCCAGCTCTTTCAGCGACCCGAGATACAGTTCCTGAATGTTGTCGGGTGATGGCTTAATCACCACCTGGAACTGATAGTAATGCTGCAGACGGTTCGGGTTTTCACCGTAACGACCATCGGTCGGACGACGGGAAGGCTGCACATACGCGGTCGCCATTGGCTCTGGCCCCAACGCGCGCAGGCTGGTCATCGGGTGTGAAGTGCCGGCGCCGACTTCCATGTCCAAAGGTTGAACAATGGTACAGCCCTGACGAGCCCAGTAATCCTGTAAGGTCAGGATCAGGCCCTGGAAGGTCTTGGTATCAAACTTTTGCATAGTATTTCGTGCTGGATACGTGTGGTTTTAAATGGAAGGGACCAGTATACCCGCTGGCTGCAAGATATACAGTACGAAACGGGGTTGTTTAGGGAAAATTGGGAAATAAGCCTTCCGGCCAGAACGCTGGCGGCGTCTGGTTGTTGATTATGCGAGCAGGCTAGCGCATGGAGAGATGTAAAAACTGACCGTCCGCATCAAACGAGCAGACAAAGCCCTCTTTACGCGCAGTATACCCTCTAAGCTCATAGCTGCCCTGAAAGCGCTCGAATCCGATAACGTTAATTTTCTGAACGTCCGAGTTATAGCGCCGAGCGGCCCGCTCTTTACAGAGCGCTTCCATATTCAGCGAACGCTCCGGGCTTATTTTTCCCTGCTGCGCTTTTTGCACGGGGACTTCCTGTGGCGTACTGCATCCTGCCAGCATGAATAGCAGAAAGAGTGATGCCACACGCTTCATCATCATTTTTATTACCGTCCTGGTCAGCGGCTGTTATTTTTAGTATCAACACTTTTATAGATTAAGGTCTGCCATTCTGCGAATCTCGCGGTCTCCCGGCAAGCCTGCGCATAAAACTCAGAATTTTCCAAACGAAGACTTTTGGACAATGGGAGTCCCACTCACTTTACAGGGAATAAGAGGAACTGATGCCGTCAAAAATTAACTGGATTGATAACCTGCGCGGAATAGCGTGTCTGATGGTGGTCATGATCCACACGACGACCTGGTATGTCACGAATGCCCACAGCATCAGCCCCGTTAACTGGGATATTGCCAATATCCTCAACTCCGCGTCGCGCGTCAGCGTGCCGCTGTTTTTTATGATTTCCGGCTTTCTCTTTTTTGGCGAGCGTAGCGCGCAGCCGAGGCACTTCATCCGCATCGCGGCCTGTCTGGGGTTCTACAGCGCCGTTGCCCTGCTCTATATCACCCTGTTTACCTCCATTAACGCCGGGTTATCCCTCAAATATTTGCTGCAAAAACCGGTTTTCTACCACCTGTGGTTCTTCTTCGCCATCATCGTTATCTATCTGGTCTCTCCGCTCATTCAGGTGAAAAACGTCAGCGGGAAAATCCTTCTGGCCCTGATGGTGGTGATTGGCATCGTCGCCAACCCGAACACGGTTTCGCAGAAAATCGACGGTTTCGAATGGTTGCCGGTAAACCTCTATATCAACGGCGACACCTTCTACTACGTGCTTTACGGCATGCTGGGGCGCGCCATCGGGATGATGGATACGCAAAAGCGCGGTCTGAACTGGCTCTGCGGAGCGCTGTTTATCGCCGGCGTGGCGGTGATTTCACGCGGGACGCTACATGAGCTTCAGTGGCGCGGCAATTTTGCCGATACCTGGTATCTGTATTGCGGGCCGATGGTCTTTATCTGTGCCGTATCGCTGCTCACGCTCGTTAAAAACACCCTGAATGCGCGTCCCCTTCCCGTGCTGGGCTTTATCTCGCGGCACTCGCTGGGAATTTACGGTTTTCACGCGCTGGTGATCCACGCCCTGCGAACGAGGGGCGTTGAGCTCAAAAACTGGCCGGTGCTGGATATCGTCTGGATTTTTGCCGCTACGCTGGTTATCAGCCTGCTGCTGTCGATGCTGCTGCAAAAAATCGACACTCGCCGCTTCGTCAGCTAACGCTGCGCTGCCGGGCGCGGTGGTACTGGCGCGGGGAGGAGAAGCCTGCCGCCAGCGAGGCCTGTTCCACGCCGCGCCCCTGCATCAGCCACTGCTCCGCCACCGCCAGACGCAGCTGCTCCAGATAATCGCGGACGCTAATCCCTAAATGCGTCTGGAAAAGCCGGGTGAGATGGCGCGGGCTGACGTGCGCCAGTGCGGCAATGTCAGGCAAACTCCACGTTTTTTGCGGCTCGGCGGTGAGCGCATCCTGCGCCCGATGGATCGCCGGATGAAGATGATTGCGGTAGCGCAGCCACGGTGAAAGCTGGGGATCGTCACCGGAACGGCGGAACCAGACCACCATCTCGCGCGCCACGGCCAGCGCCTTTTCGGGACCGCACAGGCGGTTAATCATATGCAGCGCCAGATCGATGCCCGACGTGATCCCCGCGCTGGTCCAGATATTCTCGTCCTGTACAAAGATGCGGTTTTCTTTAATCGTCGCCGTGGGAGCCACAGTGCGTAAACGGCTGATAACGTCATGGTGGGTTGTGCACTGTTTGTTATTCAGCAGGCCCGATTTCGCCGCCAGCAGCGCACCAGAACAGACGCACATCACCGTGATATCCCGGCGCTGAATGACCGGCTGCAGGCGCATTAGCCAGTGCTGGATCTGCTGCGCCTGCGGCGTTGAGAACTGAGCGCGGGAGTCGCTCACCCCCGGCAGGACCAGCAGACTCCCTGGAGGCAGACTTTCCGGCAACGGCTGGATGCCGCCCATCGTCAGGCCTATCGACGTCGGCACGTCCGGTTGCGGCCCAATGTAATGCAGACGAAACGCGTCGCCAGCCAGCACAAAGGTCTCCGCCGGGCCTGACATATCCAGTGCCAGTACCCCGGGTAACATCACGAACCAGACGTCGATGCGCATTACAGTGACTCCAGCGTCTCCGCTACCGTTTTAATGTCGGCAAAACGCCCGGCCAGTACCGTCTCGGTACGGTGGCGAATTTCCGCTGCGCTCAGGGTAATGCCCCTGTACGTCATGGGAAACGTCAGCGTTGCCTCGCTCACAAACGTCACAGCATAACCCAGATCGGATGCTACCCGAGCGGTGGTTTCACAGCATTGTTCCGTGCGAATGCCGCAGATGATCAGCTGGTTGATATCACGCTCGCGCAGCCAGCGGTCAAGCCCGGTATCCGTGAAGGCATTATGGACGTGTTTCTGGAAAACCACATCCGGCTGATGACGCAAAAAGGCCATCGGTTTGACATAGCCGCTTTGCAGCGTGAAGGGGCCGTCTTCATCCACATGAAAAATATCAACGACTGGAATACCGCGCGCCTGGCAGCCTTCAATCAGCCCCAGCATCGCCTGCTGAAAGGCAGGAATGTCGCCCTCCTGCCAGTAAGGGCGATGATGGAAGGACTGCTGAGTATCAATATTGATGAGTGCAATGCGTGACATGATAAATCTCCTCGCCAGTGGGTGTGTCACCATACTGGCAAGGAAAGAGAGGCACGCACAGACCAAAAAAGGACATCCTCGTGCCTCTGTCGGACAAGCGAGTTTATGACATCAGCGGCAGCAGCTGCTGATAGATTTTGCGGAACACCTCGCGCCTTTCTGCATAACGAGCATGTCCTGCCGCGTCAGGCACATGCGCCTGTTCAAGCGTAAGCTGCGACAGCAGCTGCGAAAGCGGCTTGTCCGGGTTCATAGCGATCTGCGCCAGACGCGCGGCGCCGAGCGCGGGGCCAACATCCCCTCCCGTGCGGAAATCCAGCTGCAACCCGCTGATATCCGCCAGCATCTGTCGCCAGTAAGGGCTTCGCGCGCCGCCGCCAATCAGGGTGACGCTCGCCGGTTTCAGGCCGCAGTCGTGCACCACATCCATTCCGTCGGCCAGCGCATACCCCACACCTTCCAGAACCGCACGCGCCAGCTCTGCCGGGCCGTGCTGATGGGTTAGGCCAAAGAATACCCCTTTCGCTTCCGGGTTGTTGTGCGGCGTACGCTCGCCAGAAAGATAGGGTAAAAACCAGACGGTACTCGCCGCGTCATCCGCTTGCTGCGCTGCCGCAATGAGTGCCGGAACGTCCGCCATGCCGGTAAGCTTCGCCGCCCAGTCCAGGCAGGATGCCGCGCTCAGCATCACCGACATCAAATGCCATTTTCCCGGAAGCGCATGACAGAAACTGTGCACAGCGCTTTCGGGATTGCTGCGATAGCCGTCGCTGACGGCAAAATAGACCCCAGAGGTTCCCAGCGACAGCATCGCCTGCCCCGCCTCAACCATCCCGACACCCACGGCACCCGCCGCGTTATCACCGCCCCCGGCCACCACCGGTACGGCAGGCATATTCCAGCGTTCCGCAACGTCTGGCAGCAGCGTACCCGTCACCTCACAGCCTTCGAACAGCGCGGGCATATGTTCCCGGGTCAGATGGCAGGCATCCAGCATCGCCTCGCTCCAGTCGCGTTTCGCCACGTCGAGCCACATCGTGCCGGCGGCATCGGACATGTCGCTGGCGAAATCGCCCGTCATACGAAAGCGCAGATAGTCTTTTGGCAGCAGGACTTTCGCCACCTGACGGAAAATCTCCGGCTCGTGGCGCTGTACCCACAAAAGTTTTGGTGCGGTGAAGCCCGGCATCATCAGGTTGCCCGTAATCTCGCGGGACGTGGGCACACGCGCTTCAAGGATTGCGCACTCTTCCGCACAGCGGCCATCGTTCCAGAGAATAGCCGGGCGCAGAACGCGATGCTGGCTATCCAGCAACGTTGCACCATGCATTTGTCCGGCAATGCCCAGCGCTTTCACGTCGCGCAGGCTGTGCTGCTCGCCTAAGGCTTTCATCGCGCGATCCGTCGCCTGCCACCACTGCTCCGGGTCCTGCTCCGACCACAGCGGATGCGGGCGTGAAACCTGCAGCTTTTCAGTCTGCGTTGCTAACACGTCGCCCTGCTCGCTTAACAGGATGGCTTTCACACCCGATGTGCCAAGATCGATCCCGATATACATTGTGGTGACTCCTTTGACAGAAATGCCCGGTGGCGCTTCCGCTTACCGGGCCTGGATGCTGTTATTTATCGAACAGGTAGTGATTAACCAGGTTTTCCAGCAATTCCTGATGCCCGCTCTGGTGCTGCGGCGCCAGCTGCTGTTGTTCAGCGTACTTCGCGATGTCCGCAAGCGATAACTGACCCTTCAAAATTTGCTGGCCCAGCTCACTGTTCCAGCCGCTGTAGCGCTTCGCCACGCGCTTATCCAGCTCGCCGTCTTCAATCATACGCGCCGCCACTTTCAGCGCCAGCGCCATGGTGTCCATCGCGCCAATGTGGCCGTAGAACAGATCGTATTTGTCGGTGCTCTGGCGACGCACCTTGGCGTCAAAGTTGAGGCCGCCGGTGGTGAAACCGCCCGCTTTGACGATCTCGTACATCACCAGCGCATTCTCTTCCACGCTGTTCGGGAACTGGTCGGTATCCCAGCCCAGCTGCGGATCGCCGCGGTTCGCATCTACCGATCCGAAGATGCCCAGCGCAATCGCAGAGGCAATTTCGTGGTGGAATGAGTGGCCCGCCAGGGTAGCGTGGTTAGCCTCAATATTCACTTTGATCTCTTTTTCCAGACCAAACTGCTTCAGGAAGCCATACACGGTGGCGACATCGTAGTCGTACTGATGCTTGGTTGGTTCCTGCGGTTTAGGCTCGATCAGCAGCGTGCCGCGGAAGCCGATTTTGTGCTTATGGTCGACAACCATCTGCATAAAGCGGCCAATCTGCTCGCGCTCCTGGCGCAGGTCGGTATTGAGCAGGGTTTCATAGCCTTCACGGCCGCCCCACAGCACATAGTTTTCGCCGCCCAGCTGATGCGTAGCGTTCATTGCCGTCACCACCTGCGTAGCCGCCCAGCTAAACACTTCCGGATCCGGGTTGGTGGCCGCACCCGCACCGTAGCGTGGGTTGGTGAAGCAGTTTGCCGTACCCCAGAGCAGCTTCACGCCGCTTTGCTGCTGTTTTTCTGCCAGCACGTCCACCATCTGCGCAAAATTGTTCAGGTACTCTTTCAGCGACGCCCCTTCTGGCGATACGTCAACATCATGGAAGCAGTAGTACGGTACGTTCAGCTTGTGGAAGAACTCAAACGCCACGTCGGCTTTGCGTTTCGCCAGCTCGATGGCCTCACCCGGCTGTTGCCACGGACGGTCAAAGGAACCCACGCCGAACATATCGGCGCCGTTCCAGCAGAAGGTATGCCAGTAACAGGCGGCAAAGCGCAGATGATCTTCCATGCGCTTACCCAGCACCAGCTCATCCGGATTGTAGTGACGAAATGCTAAAGGATTGGTCGTTTTTGGGCCTTCGTAACGAACGCGATCGAGTTGGTCGAAATAAGCTTGCATATTGAGCTCCATAATCAGGGTATGCGGCGAGTCGTTGATTCAGGAGTAATAGTGAATAGACATTTTGGGTTGCTCAATTACGTTATTTCACACTGCTATTGAGAGAATGCACAACTGTGCGCTGGCTCGCAAAATAATGCGCAGACAAACTATTTTTCGGCGCACATTCCAGAATCAAATGTAATTAAGGCGTTACGAATTTTAAAATCCGATCGCGGTCATAAATTCAGAAATAAACCAAATATCGTAATGAGAAGATAAAAATCTGTAATTGCCAGCCCGCCTTTCCGCGTTAAAAATTTGCTGCGACCCAGCAGTGAATGTTTCTTTTATCTCAGCAACACATACCCCTACAAAAAGGCCTAATAATTATGAAGATAAAGAACCTGACCCTAACGCTCTGCACTACGCTCCTCCTTGTAAGCTTTGCAGGACATGCCAAGGAGGTCAAAATTGGTATGGCGATTGATGACCTGCGTCTGGAGCGCTGGCAAAAAGATCGCGATATTTTTGTGAAAAAAGCGGAATCACTCGGTGCGAATGTGTTTGTTCAGTCGGCTAACGGCAATGAAGAAACGCAAATGTCGCAGATCGAGAATATGATCAACCGGGGAGTCGATGTTCTGGTCATTATCCCTTATAACGGCCAGGTATTAAGTAACGTGGTGAAAGAAGCGAAGCAGGAAGGCATAAAAGTTCTCGCTTATGACCGCATGATTAATAACGCCGATATTGATTATTATATTTCCTTCGACAATGAAAAAGTGGGCGAATTACAGGCGCAAAGCCTGATCGACAAAGTGCCTCAAGGCAATTATTTCCTGATGGGCGGTTCGCCGGTGGATAACAACGCCAAACTGTTCCGCGAAGGGCAAATGAAGGTCCTTAAGCCGTACATCGACAGCGGCAAAATTAAGGTGGTCGGCGATCAGTGGGCCGACGGATGGTTACCAGAAAATGCCCTGAAGATTATGGAAAATGCGCTGACGGCCAATAACAACAAAATTGATGCTGTCGTGGCCTCCAACGATGCCACAGCAGGCGGGGCTATTCAGGCTCTGAGTGCCCAGGGACTGGCCGGTAAAGTCGCGATTTCTGGTCAGGATGCCGACCTGGCGGGCGTAAAACGCATTATCGCAGGTACTCAGACCATGACGGTCTACAAACCGATTACCGAACTTGCCAATACGGCGGCGGAAATTGCCGTTGAGCTGGGCAACGGTAAGCAACCTAAAGCAGATGCAACGCTGAATAACGGCCTGAAAGACGTTCCGGCTCGCCTGCTCACGCCAATTGAAGTCAATAAAGAGAACATTGACGCCACCGTTATTAAAGACGGTTTCCACAAGAAGAGCGAACTGTAATCCGGCGCTGCCCCTGCTCTGCGGGGGCGCATCACGTTGTACTGTTCTTCCCTCGGGTTATGTGGAGCAGTTATGCCTTATTTACTTGAAATGAAAAGCATCACCAAGCGCTTCGGCGCGGTGAAAGCCGTCGACAACGTCAGTCTCCGGTTGAACCCTGGCGAAGTGGTTTCGCTGTGTGGCGAGAACGGTTCGGGCAAATCAACGCTGATGAAAGTCCTGTGTGGGATCTACCCGCACGGCAGTTACGAAGGCGAAATTGTCTTTGCCGGTGAAGTCATCCAGGCGACGCACATTCGCGACACCGAACGTAAAGGCATCGCCATCATCCACCAGGAGCTGGCGCTGGTGAAACATCTCACCGTGCTGGAGAACATCTTCCTCGGAGCCGAGATTTCCCGCCACGGCGTGCTGGATTACGACACCATGACGCTCCGCTGTGAAAAGCTGCTGGCGCAGGTGAGCCTCAACATTTCACCGGATACCCGCGTGGGCGATCTGGGGCTGGGGCAACAGCAGCTGGTCGAAATTGCGAAGGCGCTGAATAAACAGGTCAGGTTGCTGATCCTCGATGAGCCAACGGCGTCGCTCACCGAACAGGAAACTGCGGTTCTGCTCAATATCATCCGCGATCTGCAAAACCACGGTATCGCCTGCATCTACATTTCGCACAAGCTGAACGAGGTAAAAGCCATTTCGGACACCATCTGTGTGATCCGCGACGGGCAACACATCGGCACGCGTGAAGCTGCGGGCATGAGTGAAGATGACATCATCACCATGATGGTGGGCCGCGAGCTGACCGCGCTCTACCCGAATGAGCCCCACAGTCAGGGCGATGAAGTGCTGCGCGTGGAAAACCTGACCGCGTGGCACCCCGTTAACCGCCACATTAAGCGGGTCAATAACGTTTCGTTTTCCCTTCACAGCGGCGAAATTCTTGGGATTGCTGGGCTCGTCGGTGCCGGGCGCACCGAAGCCGTGCAGTGCCTGTTTGGCGTGTGGCCAGGGCGCTGGGAGGGCACGATATATATAGACGGCCAGCCCGTGAGAATCGACAACTGCCAGCAGGCGATTGCCCGCGGCATTGCCATGGTGCCGGAAGACCGCAAAAAAGACGGCATCGTACCGGTCATGGCGGTGGGTAAAAACATCACCCTTGCGGCACTCGATCGGTTCTCCGGCGCGCTGAGCAGCCTGGATGATGCCGCCGAGCAGCAGTGCATCCTTCAGTCACTTGCCCGGCTGAAGGTCAAAACCTCCTCGCCGGAACTGGCGATTGGCCGACTGAGCGGCGGTAACCAGCAGAAGGCGATTCTGGCGCGCTGTCTGCTCCTCAATCCACGCATATTAATCCTTGATGAGCCGACGCGCGGGATCGATATCGGTGCCAAATACGAAATCTACAAACTGATTAATCAGCTTGTACAGCAAGGGATTGCCGTCATTGTCATCTCGTCTGAGTTACCCGAAGTGCTCGGCCTGAGCGACCGCGTGCTGGTCATGCACGAGGGGAAACTGAAAGCCAACCTGATTAACCAGAACCTGACGCAGGAGCAGGTGATGGAAGCCGCTTTAAGGAGCGAACGTCATGTCGAAAAGCAATCCGTCTGATATCAAAGTCGCTGTTCCGACGCCCGGCGCGTTCGCGGGGCTAAAAGCGCTGAACCTGCAGGTTTTCGTGATGATCGCGGCGATTATCGTCATCATGCTGTTCTTCACGTGGATGACGGATGGCTCGTACTTAAGCGCGCGTAACGTCTCAAACCTGCTCCGCCAGACCGCCATCACCGGCATCCTGGCCGTGGGCATGGTGTTCGTGATCATCTCTGCGGAAATCGACCTGTCGGTCGGGTCGATGATGGGTCTTCTCGGCGGCGTGGCGGCCATTTTTGACGTCTGGCTCGGCTGGCCGCTGCCGCTAACCGTCGCGGTGACGCTGGTACTGGGGCTGGTTTTAGGGGCCTGGAACGGCTGGTGGGTTGCCTATCGGAAGGTGCCATCGTTTATCGTCACCCTGGCGGGAATGCTGGCCTTCCGCGGGATCTTGATCGGTATCACCAACGGCACGACCGTCTCCCCGACCAGCGCGGCGATGTCGCAAATTGGCCAGAGTTACCTCTCGGACAGCATAGGCTTTACTATCGGCGTGGTGGGACTGCTGGCGTTTGTCGCGTGGCAGTGGCGTGGACGTATGCGCCGTCAGGCGCTGGGTCTTGCGTCGCCAGCGTCAACGTCCGTGGTAGGACGTCAGGCGCTGACGGCGGTCATTGTGCTGGGCGCCATCTGGCTTCTTAACGACTATCGCGGCGTTCCGACGCCGGTACTGCTGCTGGCGCTGTTACTGCTCGGCGGCATGTTTATGGCGACGCGCACCGCGTTTGGCCGTCGTATTTATGCCATCGGCGGCAACCTTGAAGCTGCTCGCCTGTCGGGTATTAACGTCGAACGTACCAAGCTGGCGGTTTTCGCCATTAACGGCCTGATGGTCGCTATCGCCGGGTTGATCCTCAGCTCGCGTCTGGGGGCAGGCTCTCCTTCCGCCGGTAACATCGCCGAGCTGGATGCTATCGCTGCCTGCGTCATCGGTGGCACCAGCCTCGCAGGCGGTATCGGTAGCGTGGCGGGCGCGGTCATGGGGGCATTTATCATGGCGTCGTTGGATAACGGGATGAGTATGATGGACGTCCCGACGTTTTGGCAGTATATCGTCAAGGGGGCCATTCTTTTACTGGCAGTCTGGATGGACTCTGCCACCAAGCGACGAGCCTGATAACCGCATTGTGACTTAACTGGGAAGCGAGCCATGTTTGAAAAGCGTCACCGCATTACGTTGTTATTCAATGCCAACAAAGCCTACGACCGTCAGGTGGTAGAAGGCGTGGGTGAATATTTGCAGGCGTCGCAATCCGAATGGGATATTTTTATTGAAGAAGATTTCCGCACCCGTCTGGAGAACATCAAAGACTGGCTGGGTGATGGCGTTATCGCCGACTATGACGATCCTATCATCGAGCAGCTGCTAACCGACGTCGACGTGCCGATTGTGGGCGTCGGCGGCTCGTATCATTCACCCGAACACTACCCGCCGGTCCACTACATCGCCACCGATAATCATGCCCTGGTCGAGGCCGCCTTTCTCCATTTAAAGGAGAAAGGCGTCCATCGCTTCGCGTTTTATGGTTTACCCGCCACCAGCGGCAAGCGCTGGGCCGTGGAGCGTGAACATGCGTTTTGCCAGCTGGTCGCACAGGAGAAGTACCGCGGCGTGGTCTATCAGGGGCTGGAAACCGCACCGGAAAACTGGCAGCACGCGCAAAACCGCCTGGCGGACTGGCTGCAAACGCTGCCACCGCAAACCGGCATTATTGCCGTGACGGACGCCCGGGCCCGACACGTGCTGCAGGTCTGCGAACATTTGCATATCCCGGTGCCCGAAAAACTGTGCGTAATTGGCATTGATAACGAAGAACTGACCCGCTACCTGTCCCGCGTGGCGCTCTCCTCCGTAGCTCAGGGCACACGTCAGATGGGCTATCAGGCGGCAAAGCTGTTGCACCGTCTGCTGGATAAAGAGGCTCTGCCGCTTCAGCGCCTGCTGGTTCCCCCCGTCCGCGTCGTTGAGCGTCGCTCAACCGATTATCGCTCCCTAAGCGACCCGGCCGTCATTCAGGCCATGCACTATATCCGCAACCACGCCTGCAAAGGGATTAAGGTCGATCAGGTCCTGGACTCGGTGGGCATTTCCCGCTCGAATCTGGAGAAGCGGTTCAAAGAAGAGGTGGGCGAAACCATTCATGCCGTCATTCATGCGGAGAAGCTGGAGAAAGCCCGCAGCCTGCTTGTCTCTACGTCACTGTCGATCAACGAAATCTCGCAGATGTGCGGCTATCCGTCGCTGCAGTATTTCTATTCGGTGTTTCGCAAAGAGTATGACACCACGCCGAAAGAGTACCGGGATCGCCACAGCGAGGTGCTGATATAGAAAAGGAAACGCCTTCCAGTGGAAGGCGTTTTTTGAGATTACATATGGGCGGCAATTAAGCGCTGGTTATCCTGGTACATAGCGAACAGATAGTTGTTATAGCTATTTCCCTTCGTCGAATACCCTTTTAGCTTGTGAATCATTGCGCTGGCCGTTACTTCCTGATCCGCTTTACGCAACTGAGCGCGTGATTTACGGAACGATGAGTAGGCCGGGTGCGTATTAAGATTCACCGCGTAAGCATTCACGGAATCTTTTACTGATTCAAACTGAGAATAGCCCTTCACTTTGCCGGGCGCATTATTACAACGCCCTTTCGCACATTTCATGCCGAACAGGTTGTTGTTATTACGCGCAAGCTTAGACGTTCCCCAGCCGCTTTCGGCTGCTGCCATGGTCGCTACCATGCTGCCTGGGATAATGTCCACACGCTCAAGGAGAGCATTCCACGGTACGCGACGCGTGTTACCGTTCCAGCTCAGTTTGTAGCGCTTCGTGATGTCTTTCAGACGCGCGCGTTCAGACGGCGACCAGCGGCTATCGTACTGTTTTGAAATTAACCAGTTACGATCCGCCGTAATCGCGGCATTTTGACTTGTTATATAAGGCATTACCGTCCGGAGAAACGCTTTTTTTCTTGGTGTTCCGGAAGGGTATTTTCGCAAATCAGGAAGTGAACTACTCTTTGCACTATTGCGAGAATACTCTTGTTTACTGCTAACCTTACTACTTGTCGTCTTTATTACGTGGGCTTTCTTACTCGTTGTATCCGTGTGCGTCTTCGCAAGCACCCCACCCGAAAATGTCGTGGTGAGTAACATGAGTATCGCGGCCCCATATCGTCGAATGGGAGTCGATATCATTAGGTCTCCTGGTCGGATGTAATCATCCCAACACCTTATTTTTTTCACAAATTTGAGAGCGGAATCTCAAATCATATCAAAAATAGACTTCAAGAGCACGTATAGAAATAGTCCAAATCCGAAACTATGTCACCTGAAACTTGCTCATAAAAAACATCATTCCTGAAAAAATGTGTGCGATATCGCAGATAACTGTCTCATTTCGCGCGGGATCACTCATCCTCACAGATCCTCCCGACAGAAAGCGATGGGGGATGAGTTTTTAACCACAACCTGATGGCACACTGGTCAAAAATGCCGCGACAGGAAAATGGAATGAAACGCACCGCATTAGCTTTTCTGATGTTACCCGCTCTGGCACATGCCGACTGGTCATCGCCGGGGTTTAACACATTTCGCGCCGAAGGCACCGGTGTTTTCACCAGCCAGGCAAAGCTTACGAAGGGTACGCGTCCTCTGACGCTGGGTTTTGACAAGACGTGCTGGCAGCCTTCGGAGGCGATAAAACTCAATGAGATGCTGTCGCTCAAGCCCTGCGACGGGTCTCCGCCGCAGTGGCGCCTTTTCCGCGACGGTGAATACCAGATGCGGATTGATACCCGATCCGGCACGCCAACTCTGCTGCTTACAATTCAGAGCACCGCAGAACAGCCGGTTGCAAGCGTTATCCGCCAGTGCCCGAAGTGGGACGGTAAACCGCTGACGCTGGACGTCAGCCATACCTTCCCGGAAGGCACCGTGGTGCGTGATTTCTACAGCAAACAGACCGCGACGGTGCAGAACGGAAACATAACCCTGCAGCCAGCCGCCAGCAGTGGTGGCCTGCTGCTGCTTGAGCGCGCCGAAACCGACAAACCAGCGCCGTTTAGCTGGCAGAACGCCACCGTCTATTTTGTGCTAACCGACCGCTTTGTGAATGGCGACCCGGGCAACGACAACAGCTACGGTCGTCACAAAGACGGCATGCAGGAGATTGGCACCTTCCACGGTGGCGATCTCAAAGGGCTCGCCAGCAGGCTCGACTATTTACAGCAGCTGGGGGTGAACGCGCTCTGGATAAGTTCCCCGCTTGAGCAGATTCACGGCTGGGTAGGCGGTGGCACCAAAGGGGACTTCCCACACTATGCCTATCACGGCTACTACACCCAGGACTGGACGAAGCTCGATGCCAACATGGGCACCGAGGATGATCTGCGCCATCTTGTTGATGAAGCGCACAGGCGCGGCATTCGCATCCTGTTCGATATCGTCATGAACCACGCGGGCTACGCGACGCTTGCGGACATGCAGGAGTACCAGTTTGGCGCGCTGTATCTGCAGGGTGATGAGCTGAAAAAGACCCTGGGCGACCGCTGGACGGACTGGAAGCCGGGCGCGGGCCAAAGCTGGCATAGCTTCAACGATTACATCAACTTTAGCGACAAAGCCGCATGGGAAAAATGGTGGGGCAAGAAATGGATCCGCACCGACATTGGTGATTACGACAACCCCGGCTTCGACGATTTAACCATGTCGCTGGCGTTCCTACCGGATCTGAAAACGGAATCCACCGTCCCTTCCGGATTACCCAACTTTTATCAGCACAAGCCCGATACCCACGCGAAAGCCATCCCGGGATATACCCCGCGCGACTATCTCACCCACTGGCTCAGCCAGTGGGTGCGCGACTACGGCATTGACGGTTTCCGGGTGGATACCGCGAAGCACGTCGAGCTTGCGGCTTGGCAACAGTTAAAGGACCAGGCTAGTCAGGCGCTGGCCGCGTGGAAAGGGGCCAACCCGGCCAAAAAGCTCGATAACGCACCGTTCTGGATGACCGGCGAGTCCTGGGGTCACGGAGTGATGCAAAGCGACTATTACCGCCACGGTTTCGACGCGATGATCAACTTTGATTATCAGGAGCAGGCGGCAAAAGCGGTGGATTGCCTGGCCGATATGGATCTCACCTGGCAGCAGATGGCGGAAAAGCTGCAAAGCTTCAACGTGCTGAGCTATCTCTCCTCCCATGACACACGCCTGTTCCTCGAAGGAGGCCAGCGCGCTGCGGAGCTGCTCCTGCTGGCACCGGGCAGCGTACAAATCTATTACGGTGATGAATCCGAGCGTCCGTTTGGCCCGACGGGGTCTGACCCGCTGCAGGGTACCCGCTCGGATATGAACTGGCAGGACGTGACGGGCAAGCAGGCCTTAACCGTCGCCCACTGGCAAACGCTGGGCCAGTTCCGCGCCCGCCATCCGGCGATCGGTGAAGGCAAGCAAACCACGCTGTCGCTGAAAGAGGGGTACGGCTTCGTACGCGAGCACAAGGACGATAAGGTGATGGTGGTATGGGCGGGTAATCAATAATTATACCCCCCCTCACCCTGGCCCTCTCCCCGCATGGGGAGTGAGCCGGGGGTGAGGGGTGAAACCCACCAGAACTATTCACTACACAAATCCCTCTCGGCCATACAAAACAACAAATCCGACCACATCTCCCGATTTGCACCAGCACAGTGCTAGCGTTATGGTTACCCACTTTCAAAATAAGCTCGATAGAACACCTGCTATGACGTTTTCACTTTTTGGCGACAAATTCACCCGCCATTCAGGCATTACTCGCCTGATGGAGGACCTCAACGACGGGCTGCGCACACCGGGCGCCATCATGCTCGGCGGCGGAAACCCGGCGCAAATTCCGGAGATGACAACCTATTTCCAGACGCTGCTCGCGCAGATGCTGGAAAACGGCAAAGCGACCGATGCGCTCTGCAATTACGACGGTCCGCAGGGTAAAACCGAGCTACTGACTCTCCTTGCCAAAATGCTGCGTGAAGAGCTGGGCTGGGATATCGAACCACAGAATATTGCACTAACAAACGGCAGCCAGAGCGCGTTTTTCTACTTGTTTAACCTCTTCGCAGGGCGTCGTGCCGACGGCACCACCAAAAAGGTGCTGTTCCCGCTGGCACCGGAGTATATCGGCTATGCTGATTCCGGCCTGGAAGAGGATCTGTTCGTCTCCACGCGCCCGAACATCGAGCTGCTGCCGGAAGGCCAGTTCAAATATCACGTCGATTTTGAACACCTGCATATTGGTGAAGAGACGGGGATGATCTGCGTATCGCGCCCGACGAACCCAACGGGCAACGTGATTACCGACGACGAACTGATGAAGCTGGATGTCCTGGCGAACCAGCACGGCATCCCGCTGGTGATCGACAATGCCTACGGCGTGCCGTTCCCGGGCATTATCTTCAGCGAAGCTCGTCCGCTGTGGAACCCGAACATTGTCCTGTGCATGAGCCTCTCCAAGCTGGGTCTGCCGGGCAGCCGCTGCGGCATCATCATCGCCAACGAGAAAATCATCACCGCCATTACCAATATGAACGGCATTATCAGCCTTTCACCAGGCGGTATCGGCCCGGCGATGATGTGCGAAATGATCAAGCGCAACGACCTGCTGCGTCTGTCTAATGAAGTCATCAAACCGTTCTATTACCAGCGCGTTCAGGAGACGATTGCGACGCTTCGCCGCTACTTACCGGAAGAACGCTGCCTGATCCACAAACCAGAAGGAGCGATTTTCCTGTGGCTGTGGTTTAAGGATTTGCCGATCACTACAGAACTGCTCTATCAGCGACTGAAAAAGCGTGGCGTGCTGATGGTGCCGGGCGATTACTTCTTCCCGGGTCTGGATAAGCCGTGGCCGCACACGCACCAGTGCATGCGCATGAACTACGTGCCCGATCCGGCAAAAATCGAAGCGGGCGTCAAAATTCTCGCCGAAGAAATTGAAAAAGCGTGGCACGAAGGCAGCCAGTAACACGCTACCCCTCACGCACGTTAAAACCCAGCTCTTTTGATATCGCCTCTGCCGTTTCGCGCAGAGGCTTGAGCAGGTTTTTCTCGCCAACCTGCTTCATGCGGGACGTCGACAGCGAAATGGAGATCGCATACGGCACGCGACCATGAATATCAAACACCGGCACGGCGATACAGGAGACACCCAGCTCGTTCTCTTCTTTATCCATTGCCATGCTGCGATCGCGAATTTCCGCCAGCTCATCGTACATAGCACTCAGTTCAGTGATGGTATTGCGCGTCAGCGGTTGAATCTGTTCCTGATGGCTTTGCCAGTAGCTGGCCACGTAATCCTGATGACCAAAGGCCATATAGATCTTGCCCATTGCAGAACAATAGAGCGGCATATGCTGGCCAATGTAAGCACGCGTACGCAGCATGCCGGTTGTCGGCTCGAGCTTATAAATTAGGATCGCGTGGTCATCTTCCCGACTGGAAAAGTTCACCGTTTCGCCAGTGGCAATATTCAGCGCCTCAAGATGCGGGGCCGCCACGTGAATAATGTTGAGCGATGAAAGCGCCTTTTGCCCGACAGCAATGAATTTAGTGGTCAAACGATAGCTGCCCGCCGCTGGCGCCGGTGTAACGTACCCGCACGACTGCAGTCCCTGGAGTAACCGGTGGACGGTGCTCTTATTCAAACCTGCCAGTTCCGATAAATGCGCAAGCGGACACCCGTTCGGGTAGTTGCTGAGGATCTCAATCAGCATCAGGCCGCGAAACAGGCTCTGGCTGCCCGCTGGCCTCTCTTTTTCCTGCGTTATTTCGCTCTCTTTAATGCTCATCAAATCGCTCCTTTTTATCGCGCTCCTGATGGTAGCGCAAAGTGTGGTTTAGTTCACGATCTCAACAGAAAAAACACAACCAGTTGATTTTAATGCTTTTTGAAAAACGTGAATGTCGTTGATCTGATAAAAATTGATCGCTATATTTGAAATCAGATTTCGCATAGTGAAATTTAACGCTAAAAAAGCGTTCGCACTTGCCCCTAAAAAACAGGAGAACAGGGATGAAAGTGACCTTCGAAGAGTTGAAAGCGGCGTTCAATCGGGTTCTGCTCGATCGCGGCATAAAAGTGGAGACTGCCGATGCCTGCGCAGAGATGTTTGCCCGCACCACCGAGTCCGGTGTCTACTCGCATGGCGTAAACCGCTTCCCGCGTTTTATTCAGCAACTGGATGCGGGTGACATCATCCCTGATGCCCAGCCACAACGGGTGACCTCATTGGGTGCTATCGAACAGTGGGATGCCCGACGCTCCATCGGCAACCTGACGGCGAAAAAGATGATGGATCGCGCCACCGAACTGGCATCCGACCACGGTATCGGCCTGGTGGCGCTGCGTAACGCCAACCACTGGATGCGCGGCGGCAGTTACGGCTGGCAGGCGGCTGAGAAAGGTTACATTGGAATTTGCTGGACCAACTCAATTGCAGTAATGCCTGCGTGGGGATCAAAAGAATGCTGCATCGGCACAAACCCACTGATCGTCGCCATCCCGTCGAATCCCATCACCATGGTCGACATGTCGATGTCGATGTTCTCCTACGGCATGCTGGAAGTGAACCGCCTGGCCGGGCGCGAGTTGCCTGTAGATGGCGGCTTTGACGACGAGGGCAATCTCACCCGGGAGCCTGGCGTGATTGAGAAAAACCGCCGTATTCTGCCGATGGGCTACTGGAAAGGTTCAGGCTTATCCATCGTGCTCGACATGATCGCTACCCTGCTCTCTAACGGCTCTTCCGTCGCAGAAGTGACCCAGGACAACAGCGACGAATATGGCGTATCGCAGATCTTTATCGCTATTGAAGTGGATCGCCTGATCGACGGGCCAACCCGCGATGCCAAACTGCAACGCATCATGGACTTCATCACTACCGCCGAACGCGCTGATGAGAATGTTGCCGTTCGTTTGCCGGGACATGAATTCACGCGTCTGCAGGAAGAGAACCGTCGCAACGGCATAACCATTGACGACAGCGTATGGGCGAAAATCCAGTCTCTGTAGGGAGGGGATGATGATATTCGGACATATTTCGCAGCCCAATCCGTGTCGCCTGCCGCTGGCGATTGAAAAAGCGCTTCATTTTCTGCGCACCACGGATTTCACTACCCTGGAGCCAGGCGTGGTGGAAATTGAAGGCCGCACTATTTTTGCCCAGGTGCTCGACCTCACCACAAAGGATCAACACGAAAACCGTCCTGAAGTGCACCGCCGCTATCTGGATATTCAGTTTCTGGCCTGGGGTGAAGAGAAAATCGGTATCGCTATTGATACCGGCAATAACAAAATAAGCGAATCATTACTGGAACAGCGAGATATTATTTTTTATCACGACAGCGAAAATGAGTCGTTTATAGAAATGGTACCTGGCAGTTATGCCATATTTTTCCCGCAGGATGTTCATCGTCCTGCCTGTATTAAAAACAAGGAAACGGTAATTCGTAAAATTGTGGTGAAAGTGGCAATCAGCGAATTATTGTAATTTTCTGACGAATACAGGAACGCGAAATGACCAACACCGGTTTTATTATTGGTGCGTACCCCTGCGCACCCTCGTTTCACCAGAAAGGGGAACAAGAAGAACAATCCTTCTGGCGGGAACTTTCCGACACACCGTACATACGCGGGCTGGAACAACCTTGCCTGGAAAACCTTCATCCTTTCGGTGACGAGTGGCTGTTCCGTCATACGCCGGACGAGTGGCAAATCGTGGTCACGGCGGTGATGGAAACCATGCGCCGTCGTGGCACGAACGGCGCATTTGGTCTGGCATCAGCAGACGAAGAACAACGTAAAGCATGCGTTGAATTTTACCGGCATCTGCACCAGAAAATTGACGCTGTAAATGTGCGTTTTCCGGGAAAAGTCATAGCCCTGGAGATGCAGGCGGCGCCGCAGGCCGGGAATGCATCCGTCGAACAGGCCACCGAGGCATTCTCCCGCTCAATCCGCGAAATTGTGAGCTGGAACTGGTCCTGCGATCTGGTGCTGGAACACTGCGATGCCATGACCGGACCTGCACCGCGTAAAGGGTTTTTACCCTTAGAACAGGTGCTGAAGGTGGTAAACGGAACCGACATCAGCGTCTGCATCAACTGGGCACGGTCGGCCATTGAAGGCCGTAATTCCACCGTTCCGCTTGAACACGTTCAGGCCGCATGTAAAGCCGGAAAATTGGGCGCGCTGATGTTCTCTGGCACCACCACACGCGGCGAATATGGCGAGTGGCAGGATCTGCACGCGCCGTTTTCTTCGTTCTGTGCCGACAGTTTAATGACGACTGAACAGGCTACATCACTCTTTACTGCGGCGAGCGCCGCAACATTGAAATTCTCCGGTATTAAATTACTGGAAATAAATGCTAATGCTGATGTCAGCCATCGCATCGCCATTTTGCGTGACGGCATTAGCGCTATGAATAAAGCGACACAATAAAAATAAAAACATATTCCGATTACATTCACAGAGACATTAACTATGAATATTTCAACGAATGCTCTACATGCGGATATTCCGCGCCAGCGCTGGCTAAGAATCATTCCACCTATTCTTATCGCCTGCATTATTTCTTACATGGACCGCGTAAATATCGCCTTTGCGATGCCCGGAGGTATGGATGAAGAACTGGGTATTTCCGCCACCATGGCAGGCCTGGCAGGCGGGATCTTCTTTATCGGCTATCTGTTCCTGCAGGTTCCGGGCGGCAAGATTGCTGTTCATGGTAGCGGCAAGAAGTTTATCGGTTGGTCCCTGGTCGCCTGGGCAGTCATCTCAGTCCTGACCGGTATTGTCACCAACCAGTATCAGTTGCTGGTGCTGCGCTTCTTACTCGGCGTGGCGGAAGGCGGGATGCTGCCCGTTGTGCTAACGATGATAAGCAACTGGTTCCCGGATGCCGAACGTGGCCGCGCCAACGCGATTGTGATCATGTTCGTGCCGATTGCCGGGATCATCACCGCGCCACTTTCTGGCTGGATTATCACCGCGCTCGACTGGCGCTGGCTTTTTATCATTGAAGGTTTGATGTCCATAGTGGTGCTGGTGCTGTGGGCGTTCACCGTTTACGACCGTCCGCAGGAAGCCCGCTGGATCTCAGAGGCCGAGAAAAACTATCTGGTGCAAACGCTGGCCGCTGAACAGCAGGCCATCGCCGGAAAAGAGGTGAAAAATGCCTCATTGAGCGCCGTGCTTTCCGATAAAACCATGTGGCAATTAATCGCCCTGAACTTCTTCTACCAGACCGGGATTTACGGTTATACCCTTTGGCTGCCCACCATCCTGAAAGAGCTGACGCACACCAGCATCGGCCAGGTCGGGGTGCTCGCCATTCTGCCTTACATCGGTGCCATTGCGGGGATGTTCCTGTTCTCTACGCTTTCTGACCGCACCGGCAAGCGCAAGCTGTTTGTCTCCCTGCCGCTGATTGGCTTCGCACTTTGCATGTTCCTCTCCGTGGCGCTGAAGGCAAACACCTGGCTGGCCTATGCCGCGTTGGTCGGCTGTGGATTCTTCCTGCAGTCCGCCGCTGGGGTGTTCTGGACGATTCCTGCACGTCTGTTTAGCGCCGAAATGGCAGGCGGTGCGCGCGGTGTGATCAATGCGCTTGGTAACCTCGGCGGATTCTGCGGCCCTTATGCGGTAGGCGTACTGATAACGCTGTACAGCAAAGACGCGGGAGTTTACTGCCTGGCGATTTCTCTGGCACTGGCTGCGCTGCTGGCCCTGCTGTTACCAGCGAAATGTGATGCCGGAGCAGAACCCAATCCCACGGTGAATCCGCATAAACGTGCGGCCTGATGCCCTCACCCAACCCACTAAACCGAACCGTAGGCCGGGTAAGCGAAGCGCCACCCGGCGAATAAGTGAGATGAAGATGAGTGAAAAAGAGCCCTTCTGGCTGGGTATCGATTGTGGCGGTACTTATCTGAAAGCCGGGTTATACAACCGCCAGGGAAAGGAAATGTGTATCGAACGTCGCTCAGTGGCCACGCTCAGCCCACGCGCAGGCTATGCGGAGCGGGATATGCACCAGCTCTGGCAGCACTGCCACGCTACAGTCGCCACGCTGCTCAAACGTTCAGGCGTAGACGGAGAGCAGATCAAAGGCGTCGGCATTTCTGCTCAGGGCAAAGGACTGTTTCTACTCGATAAGCAGGATCGGCCCCTGGGCAACGCCATGCTCTCTTCTGACCGGCGGGCGCTGGAGATTGTGCAACGCTGGCAGCAGGACGGCATTCCAGAAAAACTCTATCCGCATACGCGCCAGACGCTGTGGACCGGGCATCCGGCCTCGCTTCTGCGCTGGGTAAAAGAGAATGAGCCTCAGCGCTTCGAGAAAATTGGCTGCGTGATGATGGCGCACGATTATCTTCGCTGGTGCCTCACCGGCACCAAAGCCTGCGAAGAGAGCAACATTTCGGAGTCCAATCTCTACAATATGAATACCGGCCAGTACGATCCACAGCTCACACGCTGGCTCGGTATCAGCGAAATTGACGGCGCCCTGCCGCCGATTGTCGGTTCAGCAGAAATTTGCGGGGAAATCACCGCTCAGGCAGCCGCCCTGACCGGTCTCGCGGCGGGTACGCCCGTCGTTGGTGGACTGTTTGACGTGGTTTCCACCGCGATCTGCGCCGGGCTACACGACGAACACACGTTGAATGCCGTAATGGGCACCTGGGCCGTCACCAGCGGGATTGCGCATGGCATCCGCGACAGCGAGCCGTTCCCCTACGTCTATGGCCGCTACGTTCATCCGCAACAGTACATCGTTCACGAAGCCAGCCCGACTTCCTCCGGCAATCTTGAGTGGCTCACCGCGCAGTGGGGCGATATGTCATTCGATGAAATCAACCATGCCGTCGCCGGTCTGCCAAAAGCCGGAAGCGATCTGATTTTCCTGCCCTTCCTCTACGGCAGCAACGCGGGTCTGGAGATGACCAGCGGTTTCTACGGCATGCAGGCGCTACACGCCCGCGCGCACCTGCTGCAGGCGGTTTACGAAGGCGTGGTATTCAGCCACATGACCCATCTTAACCGCATGCTTGAGCGCTTTACCGAGGTGAAGGCACTGCGCGTCACGGGTGGCCCGGCCCATTCGGACGTGTGGATGCAGATGCTTGCGGACGTCAGCGGTCTGACAATTCAATTACCCCAGGTAGAAGAGACTGGCTGTTCCGGTGCCGCACTGGCCGCACTGGTCGGTACAGGCATCTATCCAGATTTCCACACGGCGCAACGCGCCCTTAAACATGACATCCGGGTGATTGAACCCGACATGGACGCCCATGCGGCCTATCAACGCAAATATCACCGCTATCAGTTACTGATTTCAGCATTACAGGGCTATCACGCCCAGGTTAAGGAGCACGACCTATGAGCCGACCATTACTGCAGCTGGCGCTCGATCACACCTCACTTCAGGCCGCGCAGCGCGATGTTGCCCTGCTTGTGGATCACGTCGATATCGTCGAAGCCGGTACCCTTTTATGTCTGACCGAAGGACTAAGCGCCGTCCGCGCGCTGCGCAAACAGTGCCCGGAGAAAATTATCGTGGCGGACTGGAAAGTGGCCGATGCCGGGGAGACGCTGGCAGAACAGGCGTTTGGCGCGGGCGCGAACTGGATGACCATTATCTGCGCCGCTCCGCTGGCCACCGTTGAGCGAGGCCACGAGGTGGCACTGCGCTGCGGGGGAGAAATCCAGATAGAGCTCTTTGGTAACTGGACGCTGGACGACGCGCGCGCATGGCAACGTATCGGCGTAAAACAGGCGATATACCACCGGGGAAGAGACGCGCAGGCCAGCGGTCAGCAGTGGGGCGAGGCGGATCTCGCCAGAATGAAAGCCCTCTCAGATATCGGTTTACAGCTTTCGATTACCGGCGGCATCACGCCTGCCGATCTCCCCCTGTTTAAGCAAATCAACGTCAAAGCGTTTATCGCCGGGCGCGCGCTGGCGGGCGCGGATAATCCGCCACAGGTGGCACAGGCATTCCATTCGCAAATCCGCGATATCTGGGGAGCGTAACCATGCGTCAGCATCCGTTAGGTATTTATGAAAAAGCGCTGCCGAAAGATCTCTCCTGGCCGGAACGCCTGGTCCTGGCGAAGAGCTGCGGATTCGATTTCGTTGAGATGTCGGTTGATGAAACCGACGAGCGTTTATCGCGCCTTGAGTGGAGTACCACGCAGCGCGCCTCTCTGGTTGAAGCGATGCTGGAAACCGGGGTGTCTATCCCTTCTATGTGCTTGTCTGCCCACCGTCGCTTCCCGTTCGGCAGCCGCGACGAAACGGTGCGCCAGCGCGCCCGTGAGATCATGACCAAAGCCATCAGGCTGGCACGCGACTTAGGTATTCGCACCATTCAGCTTGCGGGTTATGACGTCTATTACGAAGAGCACGATGAAGGTACTCAACAACGTTTTGCCGAAGGACTGGCATGGGCCGTCGAGCAGGCCGCCGCCGCACAGGTGATGCTGGCGGTCGAGATCATGGATACCGCATTTATGAATTCCATCAGCAAGTGGAAAAAGTGGGACAGCATGCTCGCCTCGCCGTGGTTCAGCGTTTACCCGGACGTTGGCAACCTGAGCGCGTGGGGTAACGACGTTACCGCCGAACTGACGCTGGGCATTGACCGCATTGCGGCTATTCACCTGAAAGATACCCAACCCGTTACCGCGCAAAGCCCCGGACAGTTCCGCGATGTATCGTTTGGCGATGGCTGCGTCGATTTTGTCGGCGTGTTTAACACGTTGAATAAGCTGAACTATCGCGGCGCGTTTCTGATTGAAATGTGGACCGAAAAAGCCAAAGAGCCGGTGCTGGAGATTATCCAGGCACGCCGCTGGATTGAAGCCCGTATGCAGGAAGGAGGCATGACATGTTAGAACAACTCAAAACCGAGGTACTGGCGGCAAACCTGGCGCTGCCAGCCCACCAGCTGGTGACCTTTACCTGGGGCAACGTCAGCGCAATAGATCGCGAAAGCGGCATGATGGTCATCAAGCCGTCCGGCGTGGAGTACGACGTGATGACGGCAGAGGATATGGTGGTGGTGAACATTGCCACCGGCCTGGTGGTCGAAGGCAGTAAAAAACCCTCCTCTGACACACCAACCCATCTGGCACTGTATCGCCGTTATCCGGAGATTGGCGGCATCGTACATACCCATTCCCGCCACGCCACCATCTGGTCGCAGGCGGGACAGGATTTACCCGCCTGGGGCACGACGCACGCAGACTATTTCTACGGAGCGATCCCCTGCACGCGGCTGATGACCACGGCAGAAATTGCCGGGGAATACGAATACCAGACGGGCGAAGTGATCATTAAAACCTTCGAGGAGCGCGATCTCAGCCCAATGCAGGTCCCGGCGGTACTGGTTCACTCCCACGGCCCGTTCGCCTGGGGCAAAGACGCTGCCGATGCGGTCCACAATGCCGTCGTGCTGGAAGAGTGCGCCTATATGGGCCTGTTCTCACGCCAGCTCGCACCACAGTTACCGGCTATGCAGCAGGCGCTGCTGGACAAGCATTATCTGCGCAAGCACGGGGCGAACGCCTATTACGGGCAGTAATCAACCGGAATTAATATGCTCCTTACAGTACCGCCGTTTCCAGACGGCGGGGGTTAACCCGGTATGCTTCGAGAATATCTGCCGGAAATATCCCACGTCGTTAAAGCCGCAGCGCGCTGCGACCTCGGTTAATGACGCAGCGTCGTTGAGCAGGAGTTTTTCCGCCGCCCTGACGCGCTGGCGATGTATCGCCTCCGTCAGGGTTAAATGGAAAGTCCGGCGAAAGACGCGCCCGAGATAATCTGCATTACAGTGCAACGCTTTTGCCAGCTGCGAGGTGGATATCGGTAAATGAAACTGCGTGCGAATAAGCTGTTTTGCCTTCCATGCCATCGCCGCGCCGGCCTGATCTGCGCTGTCTTCATATCCTGAAGAGTTCGACACCTGCTGTAAAATCAATAATAAAATCATCTCCAGCGCCAGGCTACGCCGTAATTTCTCCTGCTCGCTGAGGAATTGACGAAAGAGCGCAATCACATATTCCGCATCCCTTACGCGGCAGTGTTGTTCTATTGCCAGAGGAGCAGCGTTGGGTAACGTTGGATCTTGCGGCTCCACCTCAAAATGCAGCCAGTAAAAGCGCAGGTCCGCCGGGAAATGCTCCACGCCCACATGCCGACGCTGCGGCCAGAGCAACAAACTCTCTCCCGCATTGACATCAAAAACATGATTTTCTTCCTGGATCGTTAAAGTCCCTTTTTCGACAAAAATAATCTCCCACGATGTTAATTTTCGCGCAGGGTGCCGGCCCACTCCGCGGGAGATAAATAGCCCGCCGTTTTGAACCTTAACCGGAAGCGCTATGGATAATTCGAGCATGGATATTCACCATTCCGCTTTTATTGTCGTTAATATTCGACTTACCCGTTGATTATTAATCAATATTAAAATATCTGTCCGATCGGAATCACATTTTTATCATCAGGTCGGAATCGTCACCTTTTTATACTTTTCCCTTCCCTTGTTGGCCTTCCCGTTCGATGCAGAATAAAGAGGTACCCAGCATAAATACGATAGTAAATTCGATCTCCGAGGAGTTACTTCATGACTTCCACACCGATTACAGACGCAGACGCTGCAAAACAGAAAGTCGATGACCGGCTGTCCGTCCGCGAGAAAATGGGCTACGGCCTGGGCGATGCGGGCGGCACGGTGATTACCTGCCTCATCATGAACTTTCTGACCTTTTTCTATACCGATGTATTTGGCCTCACCCCTGCGCTGGTGGGCACGCTGTTTATTGCCCTTCGCGTGTTTGACGCCATTTCCGATCCGGTGATGGGCGTCATTGCTGACCGCACGCAGAGCCGCTGGGGCCGATTTCGTCCCTGGCAGCTGTGGGTCGCCGTCCCGATAGGCATTATCGGCGTAATGACCTTCACCGTTCCGGAAGCCAGCATGGGCGTGAAAATCGCCTGGGCGTTCGGCACCTATTTGTTGTTATCCGTGGGCTATACCGCCATCAACGTGCCCTACTGCGCGCTGATTAACACCATGACCACCCGCCACAACGAGGTGATCGCCTGCCAGTCCTGGCGCTTTGTGCTGTGCGGCGTGGCGGGCTTTCTGGTCTCCGTTGGCCTGCCGTGGCTGGTAGCGGAGCTGGGTCAGGGCGATACCGCGAAGGGTTATCAACTGGGCGTTGGCGTGCTGTGCGCTATCGCCGTGGTGATGTTCTTGTGCTGCTTCTTCTGGGTTCGCGAACGCGTTCCGCTGGCGCTGATGGGTAAATTCACCCTGCGCGAGCACCTGGCGGGCCTGCGTAAAAACGATCAGCTGCTGCTGATGTTGTTGATGTCGTTTCTGCTGATCAACGTCTTCAACATTCGCGGCGGTGGATATATGTACTTTATCACCTACGTGCTTCAGGGCAGCACGGCGTACACCTCGCTGTTTTTCACCATGGTGACCTTTGCCGCTATTCTGGGCGCGGTGATCGTCAGCCCGCTGTCGCGCCGTATTGATACCGTCAAACTCTACTACTACACCAACCTGGTGCTCGCTGCGCTTGCGGTGGGCATGTGGTTTCTGCCGGGTGGTCCGGCGCACCAGACGCTATGGCTGATCGTCATTTTAAGCAACGGCGTGATCCTGGGCTTCACCCTGCCGCTGCACTTCTCGCTAATGGCCTTTGCCGATGACTACGGCGAGTGGAAAACCGGCGTGCGTTCGTCGGGCATGAACTTCGCCTTCAACCTGTTTTTCATCAAGCTTGCGTGGGCGTCCAGCGCCGGGATTATCAGCCTGGTGTTTATTGCCGTGGCCTATCAGCCAGGCGCGGGCAACCAGACGCCAGCCTCACTGCAGGGCATCACCGCCATGGAGACGCTGCTGCCTGCCCTTTTCCACCTGCTGCTGGCGGTCGCTATCCGCTGGTGCAGGCTTAATAACCCAATGATGTCGCGCATTTCCACCGACCTGCGCCAGCGTCACGTACCGTCCTGAGGAGAACGCTATGTCCATAATGGAACCCGACCTGCACCAGCTGAAAATCAACGATCCGTTTCTCGGGCAATATCAACGGCTGGTCCGTGACGTGGTGATCCCTTACCAGTGGGATGCGCTTAACGACCGCGTGGCGGAGGCCGAACCCAGCCACGCCATCGCCAACTTCCGCATCGCGGCCGGGCTGGAACAGGGGGAGTTTTACGGGATGGTATTTCAGGACAGCGACGTGGCGAAATGGCTCGAAGCCGTGGCGTGGTCGCTGTGCCAGAAGCCGGATGCAGCACTGGAAAAAACCGCCGACGAGGTGATTGAGCTGGTCGCGGCGGCGCAGTGTGAAGATGGCTACCTCAACACCTACTTCACGGTAAAAGCCCCCGAGGAACGCTGGACGAATCTGGCCGAATGCCACGAGCTGTACTGCGCCGGGCATATGATTGAAGCGGGCGTGGCGTATTTCCAGGGAACCGGAAAACGTCGCCTGCTGGACGTGGTGTGCAGGCTGGCGGACCATATCGACAGCGTGTTTGGCCCGGGAGAAACACAGCTACACGGTTACCCTGGTCACCCGGAAATCGAGCTGGCGCTGATGAGGCTGTACGACGTCACGCAGGAGCCACGCTATCTCAATCTGGTGAAATACTTTATCGAAGAACGCGGCGCGCAGCCTCACTTCTACGATAGCGAATACGAGAAGCGCGGCAAAACATCTTACTGGAATACCTATGGCCCGGCGTGGATGGTCAAGGACAAAGCCTACAGCCAGGCGCATCAGCCGCTTGCCGAGCAGCAAACGGCCATCGGCCACGCCGTGCGTTTCGTCTACCTGATGGCGGGCATGGCGCATCTGGCGCGCCTGAGCAACGACGAGGGGAAACGCCGGGACTGTCTGCGGCTGTGGAACAACATGGCGCAGCGCCAGCTGTACATTACCGGCGGGATTGGCTCGCAGAGCAGCGGCGAGGCGTTCAGCAGCGATTACGATCTGCCCAACGATACGGTGTACGCCGAAAGCTGCGCCTCAATCGGCCTGATGATGTTCGCCCGCCGGATGCTGGAGATGGAGGCAGACGGCCACTACGCCGACGTGATGGAGCGCGCGCTGTACAACACGGTGCTGGGCGGGATGGCGCTGGACGGTAAGCATTTCTTTTATGTCAATCCACTGGAAGTGCATCCGAAAACGCTGGCCTTTAACCATATCTATGACCACGTGAAGCCGGTGCGTCAGCGCTGGTTCGGCTGCGCCTGCTGCCCGCCGAATATCGCCCGCGTGCTGACCTCGCTGGGGCACTACATTTATACCGTTCGCCCGGATGCGCTGCTGATAAACCTGTACGTGGGGAACGACGTCGCCATTCCGGTGGGCGATAACACCCTACAGCTGCGCATTAGCGGTAACTATCCGTGGCAGGAGCAGGTGAAGATCGAAATCACCTCGCCGGTTCCGGTCACCCACACGCTGGCACTCAGGCTGCCGGACTGGTGCGCGGAGCCTGCCGTTTCGCTGAATGGCGAAGCCATGACCGGTGAAGCGTCACGCGGATACCTCTACCTCAACCGCCGCTGGCAGGAAGGCGACACCCTGACCCTGACGCTACCGATGCCGGTCCGCCGCGTGTACGGTAACCCCCAGGTGCGCCAGCAGGCGGGTAAAGTCGCGCTACAGCGCGGGCCGCTGGTTTACTGCCTGGAAGAAGCTGATAACGGCGCCAACCTGCATAACCTCTCCCTGCCCCGAGATAGCGAGTTCCGGGTGTATGAAGGCAAAGGCATTTTCGCGCATAAGATGCTGATACAGACAGAAGGGATTGGGTGTCACATGAAGGAAACGGATGCGCTGTGGCAGTACGACCGCTCGCCGGTACTGCGCCAGCCCCGTACGTTGACCTTTATTCCGTGGTTTAGCTGGGCTAACCGGGGAGAAGGGGAAATGCGGGTATGGGTGGATGAAGGCTGAATAGCGGCGGTCTGTTGCCCTCACCCACGGGAGAGGTTGAACGCTATGGCAGCACGCGACGTGCTGCCTCAGCCAGAAATGCGCTTCGATTACCGAACTGAGGATGCTCGCTAACAAAGGAATCAATCTTTACCAACAAACGTCGAGGCATCGTGATGTTGATACGCTCGGCTCTGCCGTCAAACTGCTTCATATTAATATCCACCAGCAACCATTGCCCGCCCGTGAAGTCGTCAGGGTGATTTTCAAGGTGCACTTCGACATTCCCCGGAAGAGGCAATGCTTCATCCATTTTAAACAGCGCTTCGAAGTGCGCGGTGAGCGCCTCACGTGCATCCTGAAAAGCGTCGTCCAGGGAATCACCTGCAAAAAAACAGCCTGGAACGTCAGGAAAAAAGCCGCTGGCGCTACCGTCGGTGTCAGAATGAATGTAAGCCGGATAAAACATAACTACTCCTGATATCAGTGTTTAATTCCCGCCTGCCGCCATATCTGCGCGAGCGTGCCCGGTTTAATATCCTTCTTAGGATGTGGGACAGTAACCAGCCCTTTCTGTTCGGGATGGCGAAACTGATGATGGCTTCCTTTCGTTCTGACACATTTCCAGCCGTGGCCGATCAGAACGGTAATGACATCCGCACTTTTCACATCCCAGTCCTTCCATGATTATACACATGATACACACCATTACTATCGGGTCGAATCACATTAGCGCATAAGGAACATCAGTGCAGCCGTGTTTTGGCGGAACAGGAAGAAGCATCGAAAAATGAAAAAGGAATATGTTGTATTGCAGATAAAAATGCAGGCAAGATCGTAGGCCGGGCAAGGCAACGCCGTCGCCCGGCTTTACCGCATCAGAAGCGCCAGGTCAGGCCGGTCATTAGCGCGAAGCTATCATCGCGGTCGATCATCGGGCTGTTCTTCACGTCATCAGGCAACACGGTGTAGACCGCGCTGGCGTTGAGGTACAGCTTCTGGGTTAACTGATATTTAGCTGCCAGACCAACGTAGGGCGTCCAGCTGTCGCCGGCGGTGTATTGATCCAGCCCTGAGCGGCGTGACTCGCTGCCGGATACGCCGTAGTAGTAGTCGTTATAGCTCTCGTCGCTGTAAAAAACACCGACAGAAGGCGTCAGGGTCAAACGCTCCATCCTGATTGGACGGAAGTAGGATATCTCGCCCACCACGCCGCCGCTTTCATCCGTGGCATCGCCTGAGACCGCCACTTTCAGAGAACCCCAGCTTTCGTGGCGGTAGTACGCACCGCCGAGGAACGCAGAGGCTTTACGCTCATCAAGCTGCTTCATCTGGTGGTCGTCGTTATCATCCGGATCAAAATGCAGCGGCATCCAGGATGCGGTCAGGCTGAGTTCATTTTTTGCGTCTTTCCACAGGATCCATCCGCCCGTGGTCTGGCGAACATAGAAACGATCGCCCTCATAGCTAATTAACGGCACCGCGGTGGTATTTTCGTTATAGCCTTTATAAGAAGACTCATTAAATACGGCCCCCGCGCCAAGTGAAAAATCACCGGCCATTGCAGAAGAGGTTGCAAATAACGTGGCAGCAATCAGTAAATTGTATTTAATAGTCATGTGAAGTAATCCATTTATACGCCAAATAAGCGGGACGAATAATAATGGTTACAAATTTGCCGGTGCAACGCTGCAGTTTATATAATATTATATATAAAACCATATAGATGGGTGCGCATGATGAATAAATTACAGCTAAAGCCACGCGAGTTAAAAATAATCTCCGTCATCGCAGCCACCCACAGCATTGGTGATGCCGCCGCCCTGCTGGGCATGGCGCAGGCCAACGTCAGTAAATATCTCTCGGATTTTGAAACGCGGGTTGGGCTTAAGGTTTTTGAGCGCACGACCCGCCAGCTCGCTCTGACGCAGTTCGGTGAAGCATTACTCCCTTATGTCGACGCCACGCTGGACAAAAACACACAACTCATTAATTTCATTGCCGATTATAAGCATGAAAAGCGTGGAAAAGTCACAATTTACGCCCCAACGGGCATTGTGACCTATCTCGCGCGCCACGTGATCCACCAGATAAAGGACATCGGGGACATTCGTATTTCCCTGAAAACCTACAACCTGGACCGCAACGAATATTCAGAAGGTGTGTCCTTCCCGGATGACTGTGATATTTTAATTACCTATGCTCAGCCAAAAGATGAAAGTCTGGTCGCCAGCGTATTAACAAAATATTCCGTCACTGCATTCGCAACCCAGGAATATTTAAATAAACATCCTTTAACCGGACCTGAAGATTTAATTAATCACTCCTGTATTCTGATCGACTCCATGCTGGTCGATGACGCCAACATCTGGCGTTTTCGCATGCATGGCAGTGATGATGTGCATGATTATCGGGTAACCGGAAACTATATTTGCGACAATACCCAGACGGCCCTGGAGCTGGCAAGAAATAATCTTGGCATTGTGTTCGCGCCGAAAGAAAGCCTGAAGAAAGAATTAACGCAAGGCACGCTGGTCCCCTGTTTCCCGCATCAGGAAGAGTGGTGGCTCGATCTGACCGCCATCTTCCGCAAGCGCGAATATCAGCCCTGGCGCGTACAATATGTTCTGGATGGTGTCCTCAACTGCCTGCGCCAGCAAATTGCTCAGGCCGTCCATGGACGGCCTGAACTGGGTGGTTAGAATAGCCCCAGCGGTTTATCGGAGTAACTGACAAGCAGACATTTCGTCTGCTGGTAATGCTCCAGCATCATCTTGTGCGTTTCACGCCCGATGCCCGACTGCTTATACCCGCCAAATGCCGCGTGAGCCGGATAGGCGTGGTAGCAGTTGGTCCATACGCGTCCCGCCTGTATACCCCTGCCCATTTTATAGGCCAGATTACCGTTACGGCTCCAGACTCCCGCCCCCAGGCCATACGGCGTGTCGTTGGCAATCTCCAGCGCCTCCTCCATCGTTTTGAAGGTAGTCACCGCCAGCACCGGTCCGAAGATCTCCTCCTGGAAGACGCGCATGTTGTTCTGCCCGAACAGGATCGTCGGCTCAAGGTAATACCCTTCCTGCAGATCTCCGCCGAGCACCTTACGGCGACCGCCGGTCAGGATATCCGCCCCTTCCTTCTTGCCGATATCGATGTAGTTGAGGATAGTCTCCAGCTGGCCATGCGAGACCTGCGCCCCCATCTGCGTAACGTTATCGAGCGGGTTACCGCTGCGGATAGACTCGACGCGGCGAATGGCCCGCTCCATAAAGCGCTCGTAGATGGACTCCTGCACCAGCGCGCGGCTTGGGCAGGTGCAGACTTCGCCCTGGTTAAAGGCAAACAGCGCAAACCCTTCCAGCGCCTTGTCGAAGAAAGCGTCCTCTTCCTCCATCACGTCCGCGAAGAAGATGTTCGGGGACTTCCCGCCCAGCTCCAGGGTCACCGGAATAATGTTTTGCGTGGCGTACTGCATAATCTGCTGGCCCACTTCCGTCGACCCGGTAAACGCCACTTTAGCGATCCGTTTTGAAGTGGCCAGATATTCCCCTATCTCACCGCCCGCGCCGTTCACCACGTTAATCACCCCCGGCGGCAGAAGATCGGCAACAATTTCCATCAGCAGCAGGACAGAGAGCGGGGTTAAACGCGCCGGTTTAAGCACAATGCAGTTCCCGGCGGCCAGCGCGGGTGCCATTTTCCAGCTCGCCATCAGCAGCGGGAAGTTCCACGGAATAATTTGCCCGACGACCCCCAGCGGCTCGTGGAAGTGGTACGCCACGGTGTCGCTATCTACCTCGCTTATTCCGCCCTCCTGCGCGCGAATACAGGAGGCAAAATAGCGGAAGTGGTCGATAGCCAGCGGCACGTCTGCCGCCATCGTTTCCCGGATCGGCTTGCCGTTATCCCAGGTTTCCGCCGTCGCCAGCAGCTCCAGGTTCTGCTCCATCCGGTCGGCGATTTTGAACAAAATGGCCGCGCGCTCCTGAACGGAGGTATGGCCCCATTTATCTTTCGCTTTGTGTGCCGCATCCAGCGCCAGATCGATATCCCGCTTGCCGGAGCTGGCAATCTCGCACAGCGGCTGGCCGGTAACGGGCGTCAGGTTGGAATAGTATTCGCCGTCGACGGGGGCCACCCAGTCGCCGCCGATAAAATTGTCATAACGGGGCTTCAGCTTGAGGGGAAAACCATACTCGCCGGGCTGGATTCGCGAAGAGGGAGGATTGTTTGTCATGACCGTCTCCTTGCTGTTGGTGTACAACAAGGGTAGTCCCGGCTGGCGGTTTTCTCGCCAGTGGGTGACGGGTTTACGAGCCGTATCACGGATTACCGTACTTTACGTTTCGTTCCTGCCACTGAGCCATACTTAACAGCTCAAGGGCTCATGAGGAACAATGCGATGCAGCTGTTTATCGGTTTTGACGTAGGCGGAACCCACATCAAACACGGCGTGATTGATGAAAATGGCAAGGAGCTGACGACGGACGAGTACGATACTCCTGAGGATAAAAACACCTTCAAAAAGAAGTGGAAAGCGGTAGTTGAAGCGTATCAGGACGAACACGACATCGTCGGTATCGGCGTGAGCTTTCCCGGCCATATTAACCACCACAGCGGCGAAGCGGCAAAAGCGGGCGCGCTCGATTATCTCGATGGTGAAAACCTGTGCGAACTCTTCGCCGGGCTGACCGACCTTCCCGTCACCGTGGAAAACGACGCCAACTGTGCGGCGCTGGGCGAGCGCTGGCAGGGCGCGGGTAAGGACTACGAGCATTTCGTCTGCATCACCATCGGCACGGGCATCGGTGGCGGGATTGTAATGGAAGGCGATCTTTATCGCGGGTCGCATTACCGCGCCGGCGAATTTGGCGTGCTGCCCGTGGGTAATAACGGCGAACCCATGCATGACGTGGCGTCGGCCAGCGGCCTGATGAAAGCCTGCCGCCGCGCGCTGGCCGTATCAGAAGAAGAGATGCCTGACGGCGAGGAGCTGTTTAAACGCATGGAGAGCGACGTGCATCTGCGTGAGGCCATTGAGGAGTGGGCCCATTGCCTCTCGCGCGGCGTTTACAGCGTAATCTCGATGTTCGATCCACAGGCAGTGCTGATTGGCGGCGGGGTAAGCGAGCAGGAGAAAATCTATCTCCTGCTCGATAAGAACCTGCAGCGATTCGAAGAGTGGGAGGCGCTCAAGGTGCCCATTCTGCCCTGCGAGCTGGGTAACCAGGCGGGGAGGCTGGGCGCGGTATGGCTGGCAAAACAAAAACTCTCCCGCCGCACGTAGCGCTCAGGGGAACAGCTGCGCGTCGCGAAGCAGATGGTCATTACCCCGGCGACGCGTAAAACCGATGCGGTTGAAATATTCCAGGATCTGGATCGCCAGCTTGCGGCCAACGTTCAGCCGGTCGCGGAAATCGGCTGCGCAGGTGGAGCCGCGCGCCTGATCCAGTTCGCGGATCAGGTTAGCAAACGCCACAATGCGATCGTTACGGTAATAACGATCTTTCACGATCGCGACTATCAGCCCCTGCTGCGCCGCATGGCGCAATACCTGGCGCATCATCTGCTCGTCGGTATTCGTTTCACGCGCCAGATCGCGAACCCACCAGGGTTCATCGCCAAACAGCGAGGCCACTTTTTGCCAGATTGCCTCCTGCTCTGCGGTGAACCCGGCTTTGTGATCCGGCAGGTGCAGCCAGCCGTGATGGCTTTTAATCACCCCGCTTTCGCGCATGTTTTCAATCAGCAGCAGCACCAGCGCATCGTCTTCCATCGGCAGCGCCATGCGTCGCAAGCGCTCACGACCAGGACCGGGTTCATCCTGATGCTGTTCATGGTAAGTGGCGAGCGTGTTCAGGATCTTACGCTGCCAGTTTGCCGCAACTGGCGCATCGAGCAGGCTGTTGCCGGCCTGAATAAAGCCCGGCTGTTGGGTCAGCTGATGCAACCCTTCGCCGCTCAGCTGGCGTGCCCATGCAAAATCACTCAGGCTCACGGCCCCGCGCTCAAGATGCACCCGCAGCGCGGCGTTATCATCCTGAGCCTGCGCAAGCGCAGCCAGCCATTGCAGGTATTCAGGCTTACGCTTGCCGCGTCGCGGCGGGTTCAGCGTCACCACCCGCGCCCCGGCCAGCGTTTCCCGTGCGGAAATGTCCCGCAGTACCAGACGGTCGTCATCCGCCAGCCAGAGCGGCGAATCAAAAACCAGTTCGGCAAGATCGTTTTCCAGCAGGGACACGCGCCCGGTGATATGGCTGGCCGCGTGGTGAATATGCAGCGGCTGCCATTGAGTCAGCGGGACGTTTGTCTGCAGGGAGACGATGACGCGTTCAGACGGCTCGGGCGGGGCGTCGGCCAGCAGCCAGTCGCCGCGGTTAAGCTGCTCTTTTTCCGCATCCCCGGCAATGTTGAGCGCGATCCGCTGCCCGGCGTGGGCGTGCTCCGCAGGCTGATTTTGCGCATGTAAGCCGCGCACGCGCATCGGTTTATTAACGCCCGTCAGCCAGAGGCTATCGCCCACCTTCACTTCACCGCTTAACGCCGTACCGGTGACCACCAGCCCCGCGCCTTTGACGGTAAACGCCCGGTCAATCGCCAGACGGAAGCGGTGATGGCTGGCGTGGTCTCGCGACGAAAGCTGCTGCAAATGGTAGCGAAGTTCGCCGATACCGCGCCCTTCTGTCGCTACGGTGACAAAAAGCGGTGCATCGGCAAAACCATATTCCCGTAAGGTCGCCTGCACCGCTTCGCGCACCTCGCTGACGCGCGCGTCGTCAACGCGATCGGCTTTCGTCAGCGCCACGGTCAGCTGCGGGTTGCCTGTCAGCTGGAGGATCGCCAGATGCTCACGGGTTTGCGCCATCACGCCGTCATCGCAGGCCACCACAAGCAGGGCATGATCGATGCCCCCCACGCCCGCCAGCATGTTGGAAAGAAATTTTTCATGCCCCGGAACATCAATAAAGCCCAGCACGCGGCCATCGGGCTGGGGCCAGTAGGCATAGCCAAGATCGATGGTCATGCCGCGCTTTTTCTCTTCCGGCAGACGATCGGCGTTTATGCCGGTAATTGCCTGCAGTAACGTGGTTTTTCCGTGGTCGACGTGACCGGCGGTGGCAATAATCATTTCAACAACATCTCCAGAAATCGCTCTTCATCTTCAAGGCAGCGCAGATCCAGCCACATGCGGCCGTCGTAAATCCGTCCGATAACCGGCGTCGGCAGGCCACGCCAGCGCAACGACAGAGCCTCAAGGCGGCTACCGCGCCCGTCACGCGGGGTGAAAGTGAGCGCTTGACTCGGCAGCCTGTCCACCGGCAGCGAACCGCTGCCAATTTGCGACTGGCAGGGCTCAATGCGAACGTCAAAATCGGGGTAGTGCGGGGCAACGCGCGGCAGCAGCAGTTCGGCCTGAGCGCGAATCGAGGCGGCATCCCGGCTTAACAGACGCAGCGTGGGCAGGCGGTCAGCCAGTTTTTCCGGATGGAGATAGAGCCGCAGCGTCGCCTCCAGCGCGGCAAGCGTCATTTTATCGGCGCGCAGGGCGCGTTTGAGCGGGTGCAGCTGCAGCTGCGCAATCAGCTCGCGCTTGCCGACGATAATTCCGGCCTGCGGCCCGCCCAGTAGTTTGTCGCCGGAAAAGCTGACCAGGCTCACGCCCGCGGCAATCATCTGTTGCGGCATCGGCTCTTCAGGCAGCCCGTACTGGCTGAGATCCACCAGCGAACCGCTGCCGAGATCGGCAATCACCGGAATATTCAGCTCGCGCCCAATCGCCGCCAGCTCGGCCTCTTCAACCGTTTTGGTGAAGCCTTCAATATGATAATTGCTGGTGTGGACCTTCATCAGCAGGGCGGTGTTTTCATTCACCGCCGCGCGATAATCTTTCGCATGGGTACGGTTAGTCGTACCCACTTCATGCAGCGTGCAGCCCGCCTGGCGCATCACGTCCGGGATGCGAAACGCCCCGCCAATCTCCACCAGCTCGCCGCGGGACACCACCACCTCTCTGCCGCTCGCGGTCGCCGCCAGCATCAGCAGCACCGCCGCCGCGTTGTTATTCACAATGCAGGCATCTTCCGCACCGGTTAGCTGGCAGAGCAGATCCGCCAGCGCGCGATCGCGATGCCCGCGCCCGGCGCCGTCCAGATCGTACTCCAGCGTCACCGGCGAGCGCATGGCCTGCACGACCGCAGCCACCGCCTCTTCCGCCTGCTGGGCGCGTCCCAGGTTGGTGTGCAACACGGTCCCCGTCAGGTTGACCACCGGGCGTAACGCGCTTTGCGCCTTCTCACCCAGCCGATACTCAACTTCCTGCTCCCACGCAGCACACCAGTCGGGCAAGGCGTTTTCGGCCTGGATATGGCCTCGGGCTTCATCCTGAAGCAGACGTAACATCTCCACCGTCGCGGTATGGCCGAAGCGCTCAACGGCAGCGTGAATGCGGGGCTCGCGAAGAAGTCGGTCGGTCGCGGGGATCTGGCTGTACAGCGAATGATGAGTAGTCATGAAAGCGCCTGGCGAGTAAATATCTTCCCCCCTCCCGACGGGAGAGGGAGTTAACATGTGGAGGGATTGTACCGCCTCCGACGCCGAAGTGTTATAACCCGCGTCAAGCCTTTGGCGGTTCGGTGCGGGCAAAGCTCTCGCGGCTAAAGAGCGTTTCTGCGAGTTTCACCAGCAGCGGACGGTCAACGCACCAGCCAGGGGACACCCGGCGGAAGTTGAGATAGCCGATGGCGCAGGCGATGGCGATGGTTGCCAGGTCCAGGCTGTCGGTGTGGATCTTGCCCTCCCGGATAAGCTTTTCACACATATCCAGACTGCGGCTGATTTTTTCCCGCTGGCGCAGCAGCTCGCTTTCTGACTGCTGGGCGGCGGGCCTTGCCTGCTCGCGAACGGAGGTGAGTGCTGCATCCATAATGCCGTCGGCCAGGGCTTCAATTTGCTTCACCGCCAGCGCCGCTTTAGGGTCAGACGGCAGCATTGCCGGGGCAATGCCCAGCAGCTCGATATACTCCGCAATAATGGGGGAATCGAACCAGTATTCGCCCTCGTCCGTCACCAGCGCCGGAACTTTCCCCAGCGGGTTATACTGCGCGACGCCGTTTTTGGCGTTGTAGGGCTGTTCATTAACGAATTCAAATTCAATCCCTTTCTCCAGCAGGAGAATCGAGATTTTTCGCACGAAGGGACTGGTGTAGCTACCGATGAGTTTCATTGCCTGATCCTTGATGCCGGGAAAAAGTCAGTATGGATCAAGCGATGAAAAAAGGGCAGATATGCGTGTCGCATTCCCGCCCCGGAAGGATTAGTGATCGAGATAGAGGTAGTGCATCCAGCTGGTCATACGCAGCAGCACTTTACGCATCACCGAGACGTGGGCGAAATGATCCGAATAGACCGCCACCTGGGCATAAATACCGTCCGGCAAAGCATCGACGTCGGCGTTAGGCTCCAGTTCAATCAGCGCCTGTACCCCATCCGTACCCGGCGCAACGGTCAGTGCCTGCAAGGCACCCTGCGCCTGATACGACCCGCCCGGCACCACAGGCAGAACGCTGGTGAGCTTACCGGTGAACACCTGGCCCGGCAGCGCGTTAAATACCACTTCCGCTTCATCGCCCGGCTTCAGACGCAGCAGCGAGTTCTGACGGAACTGGGCCACAATCTGGCGCTTCTGTTCAGGAATGAAGACCATCACCGGGCGCAGCGGCAGCGCGGCGGCATAGGTTCCCGGACGAATCAGCACCTGGGTGATATAGCCATTGCTCGGCGCGCGCACCACGGTCTGATCGAGGTTGTATTTTGCTTCAGCAAGCTGGGCGCGTAACGAGGCAATCTGCGACTGCTCGCCGTTCACCATGCTGTCCAGCTGGCTTTGAATCTGCGTCTGCTCAGCAACGGAGCCTTTCACCATGGCATCCTGCGCCAGATAGTTCTGCCGCGCGTTATCAATATCGCTTTCAGAGAACGGATTCACCTTCGCCTGGCTGCCTTTGAGGTAGCGCTGATAATCTTTATATAGTCGATCGCGCTCAGCGGAGACGCGTGTCGTATTGGCAACCGCTTCCGAAAGCTGCGCTTTCAGAGTGTCGATATTGTGCGTCGCTGTCACCAGGTCCGCCTTCAGTCTGTCGACGCGCGCCTGATAGCGGCCCGGATCCAGTTTAAATAACACTTCGCCTTTTTTAATGAGCTGGTTATTTTTATCGGTCACTTCAGTAACCACCCCCGTGACCTGCGGCGTAATCGGAATGGAAATTACCGCTTTTTGCGCCGTAAAGGTATACGGATGGTTATAGTTCATTAGCAGAATGAGTCCGGCAACAATAAACACTCCGCCTAACGTCGCGGTAGCAAGCGTCCACTGATTTACCGGAATACGGAATATTTTAAAGATTGCCCAGGCAAATGCCACATAGGTCAGAATAATCAACAGATCCATGATTAGCGCTCCAGCGTGTTTTTATCATCAGAGGGCTGAACCGCTGCCAGCTTGTGTTCTAACTCGGCCACGCGTTTGGCCAGCGCATCCATCCCCGGAACCTCATCAGGCTTAGTAATGTGGTTCTGCATGCCCCAGCCGCGATCTTCGCGGTACAGCGTGGCCCAAATCCACAGGAACGGCCAGATGGCATGGAGCGTAAACAGGCTGATCCAGCCTGCCGTATGAATAGCATCGGCATGGGGATGATTACGCTTTTTAGCCATATTATAGGGGATGTCATGGATGGCGATGATTCCGTAAAAAAGAACCAGAAATACAAAAATCAACACGCCCAGCGCGAAATAGTTGAGAAACATAGTCTCCTCACTTAAACAACGTCAACTCATTACATTAATAAAACAGCACGCAGCCTAATTAATTTATTTTTAAATTTAAAAGGCACACTGATTATTTCAGAGCCGGGGAGTATCGGTTTTTATAATATCTCCACGCAAGTTTATAAGCGTGTCAAAATATATCCTGAATAATAATATACTCAACCTTACATTATGAGCGTCATTCAGGTTTCAACTTTCCGCCATACTACATATGAAAACTGTTTTATTAGCTTTCCGTGTTACTCGAGGCCGTCCTGACGCCGATCGCAGTCGGAGAAATCCGCATAAAAATATTTTGTGAAACCAGTCACAATCCAGAAACAAACCCGCAAAAACAAAATGTGATATCAATCACATAAAGAGGTGGTTTTTGCTCTATTTTTCGCCATCGTATTTTTTTCACTCACCTGTTTTGTGACTCAGATCACTTCATTCAACGCCATACCCCCTACATTTACGTGACATACATCACACAAAATTCCGCTATCTGGACAGTTGAACGATTCAGTGCCAGATTTCACAGCATCAGAACAGGGTCCGGCTACCTCTGCCGCCTCATTAACAATAAACCTCGGGCCGCAAGCCTAAGCGTAAACAGAAGAAGGGGTGTTTTATGTCATCCGATTTCAAGATCAAAGTTCAAAGCTTTGGTCGTTTCCTCAGCAACATGGTGATGCCAAATATCGGCGCGTTTATCGCGTGGGGTATTATCACCGCATTGTTCATTCCGACAGGGTGGTTGCCTAACGAAACGCTGGCGAAACTTGTTGGCCCAATGATTACCTATCTCCTGCCGCTGCTCATCGGTTATACCGGTGGTCGTCTGGTGGGCGGTGACCGTGGTGGCGTCGTGGGTGCCATCACAACCATGGGCGTGATCGTCGGTGCGGATATGCCGATGTTCCTCGGTGCGATGATTGCCGGTCCTCTGGGCGGCTGGGCGATTAAGAAATTCGACGTCTGGGTTGATGGCAAGATCAAGTCCGGCTTCGAAATGCTGGTGAACAACTTCTCTGCGGGCATCATCGGGATGATCCTCGCGATTCTGGCGTTCCTCGGCATTGGTCCGGCTGTTGAAGTGCTGTCCAAACTGCTGGCGGCGGGCGTTAACTTCATGGTGGCGCACGACATGCTGCCGCTGGCGTCTATCTTCGTTGAACCGGCGAAAATCCTGTTCCTGAACAACGCCATTAACCACGGTATCTTCTCGCCGCTGGGTATTCAGCAGTCTCACGATCTCGGCAAGTCCATCTTCTTCCTGATTGAAGCGAACCCGGGTCCGGGTATGGGCGTTCTGCTGGCGTACATGTTCTTTGGTCGCGGCAGCGCGAAGCAGTCTGCTGGCGGCGCGGCTATCATCCACTTCCTGGGCGGTATCCACGAAATTTACTTCCCGTACGTGCTGATGAACCCACGTCTGATCCTGGCCGTTATCCTCGGCGGTATGACTGGTGTGTTCACCCTGAGCGTGCTGGGCGGCGGTCTGGTCTCCCCTGCTTCTCCAGGCTCTATCCTGGCGGTGCTGGCGATGACGCCGAAAGGCGCGTACTTCGCGAACATCGCGGCGATCTGTGCGGCGATGGCGGTCTCCTTCGTGGTCTCTTCTATCCTGCTGAAAACCAGCAAGGTGAAAGAAGACGACGATATCGAAGCGGCAACCCGTCGTATGCACGACATGAAAGCCGAATCCAAAGGTGCGACCCCACTGGCGGCTGGCGATGTTTCTAACGACCTGAGCCACGTGCGTAAAATCATCGTTGCCTGCGACGCCGGTATGGGTTCCAGCGCAATGGGTGCCGGCGTGCTGCGTAAGAAAGTGCAGGATGCGGGCCTGACCAACATCTCCGTAACCAACAGCGCGATTAACAACCTGCCGCCGGACGTTGACCTGGTCATCACGCACCGCGATCTGACCGAGCGCGCTATGCGTCAGGTACCGCAGGCACAGCACATCTCGCTGACCAACTTCCTGGACAGCGGCCTGTACACCAGCCTGACCGAACGTCTGGTTGCCGCGCAGCGCCACGAAGACAACGAAGTGAAAGTGCGCACCAGCCTGCAGGACAGCTTTGACGAGAGCAACGCTCACCTGTTTAAGCTGGGCGCGGAGAACATCTTCCTCGGCCGTACCGCGAGCACCAAAGAAGAGGCGATTCGCTTTGCCGGTGAACAGCTGGTGAAGGGCGGCTACGTTCAGCCAGAATACGTTGACGCGATGCTGGAACGTGAAAAACTGACGCCAACCTACCTGGGTGAATCCATCGCGGTTCCGCACGGTACGGTTGAAGCGAAAGACCGCGTGCTGAAAACCGGCGTGGTGTTCTGTCAGTATCCTGACGGCGTGCGCTTCGGTGAAGAAGAGGACGACATCGCCCGTCTGGTGATTGGTATCGCCGCTCGCAACAACGAGCATATTCAGGTGATTACCAGCCTGACCAACGCGCTGGATGATGAGTCCGTCATCGAGCGCCTGGCACAAACTGAAAGCGTTGAAGAAGTTCTGGCCCTGCTCAACAAATAGCAGCGCCTCTTCCCTCTCCCCTTCGGGGAGAGGGCTAGGGTGAGGGGGAAACGTTCCTCACCCCAGCCCTCTCGGGTAAAAACATTGATGAAGGTTAACACTATGAAAGCATTACATTTTGGCGCAGGTAATATCGGTCGTGGCTTTATCGGTAAACTGCTGGCAGACGCGGGCATTACCCTGACATTCGCCGATGTGAATCAGGTGGTTCTGGATGCCCTGAATGCCCGTCATAGCTATCAGGTTCATGTGGTGGGTGAAAACGAACAGGTTGAAACCGTCTCTGGCGTCAACGCGGTCAGCAGCATCGGCGACGACGTGATTGACCTGATCGCCAGCGTTGATCTGGTGACCACCGCCGTGGGTCCGGTGGTGCTTGAACGTATTGCTCCTGCGGTCGCGAAAGGCCTGAAGAAGCGTAAAGCACAGGGCATTGAAACACCGCTGAACATCATCGCCTGTGAAAACATGGTGCGCGGCACCACGCAGCTGAAAGGTCACGTTATGGCGGCCGTGGCTGAGGAAGATAAAGCCTGGGTTGAAGCGCACGTCGGGTTTGTGGATTCCGCTGTAGACCGTATCGTTCCGCCGTCCGAATCCGCCACCAACGATCCGCTGGAAGTCACTGTTGAAACCTTCAGCGAGTGGATCGTCGATAAAACTCAGTTCAAGGGCGCGCTGCCGACCATTCCGGGAATGGAACTCACTGATAACCTGATGGCATTTGTCGAACGCAAACTCTTCACGCTGAACACCGGGCATGCTATAACCGCGTACCTCGGAAAGTTGGCCGGTCATCAGACCATTCGCGACGCGATCCTCGATGAGCAGATCCGCGCGGTGGTGAAAGGGGCAATGGAAGAGAGCGGCGCGGTGCTGATCAAACGCTACGGTTTTGATGCTGATAAACACGCAGCATACATCCAGAAAATCCTCGGTCGTTTTGAAAACCCGTATCTGAAAGATGACGTTGAGCGCGTGGGCCGTCAGCCTCTGCGTAAGCTGAGCGCGGGCGACCGCCTGATTAAGCCGCTGCTGGGCACGCTGGAATACGGTCTGCCGCACGCCAACCTGGTGAAAGGAATTGCTGCCGCGATGCACTACCGCAGCGAGCAGGACCCGCAGGCGATTGAGCTGGCTCAGCTGATTGATGACAAAGGCGCGCAGGCTGCGCTGGCGCAGATTTCCGGTCTGGACGCCAGCAGCGACGTGGTTGCGGAGGCGGTTAACGCATACAACGCAACCAAATGATTCAGAATCCGGCGCAGGTAAGCCTGCGCCCGAATAACAGATTGTCAGATATGCAGGCAATAATGGAACAAACCCAGGCCTTTGAAAATCGTGTGCTTGAGCGTCTGAATGCTGGCAAAACCGTACGAAGTTTCCTGATTGCCGCCGTCGAGCTGTTAACCGAGGCGGTGAACATTCTGGTGCTTCAGGTGTTTCGCAAAGACGACTACGCGGTAAAGTACGCTGTAGAACCGTTACTGGACGGAGACGGACCGCTGGGCGATCTGTCGGTGCGTCTGAAGCTGATTTATGGTCTTGGCGTGCTCAACCGCCAGGAGTATGAAGACGCTGAACTGTTAATGGCGCTGCGCGAAGAGCTCAATCATGACGGTAATGAGTACACTTTTACCGATGATGAGATCCTGGGGCCCTTCGGCGAGTTGCACTGCGTGGCCGCCCTGCCCCCTGCTCCTCATTTTGATAACAGCGACCCTGAGCTGTACGCTATGCAAAAGCTGCGTTATCAACAGGTTGTCCGTTCCACTATGGTCCTCTCCCTGACTGAGCTGATTTCTAAAATCAGCTTAAAAAAAGCGTTTCAGAAGTAAGCCCGTTCACATTGGTGTATCCTTCCCTGTAATTCCCCCGATTTAGAGTCAATTGTCATGAAAGAAGTCGAAAAGAACGAAATTAAACGCCTGAGCGACCGTCTGGATCTGATCCGTCACCAGATGGCTGGCCTGTCTCTGGTTGATTCCGCCGAGAAATATGCCGAACTGGAAAAAGAGTCCGTGAAGCTGGAAGCGGAGATTGAGCGCCTGCGCGAAGTGAAAGGCCAGAAGTTGAGCAAAGAAGCGCAGAAGCTGATGAACATGCCGCACCGCCGCGCGATCACCAAAAAAGAGCAGGCTGACATGGGCAAGCTGAAGAAAAGCGTCCGTGGTCTGGTGGTGGTGCACCCGATGACCGAGCTTGGCCGCGAAATGGGCCTCAAAGAGATGACGGGTTTTTGTAAGACCGCATTCTGATTTCATGCCGGGTGGCGCTGCGCTTACCCGGCCTGTTCTTTTCCCCTTCGCGTGAATTGGTCCAACCAATAGCGCAATCAATCCTCCCCCGGTTCACAATTCCATTATTTGCGCTCACAAAACCATTGCCACTCCATAACATCTGGTTAACCATTCATTGTCATTAACCCTACAACACAATATTGGCAGGACCACTCTTACACAGTTTGTGACGCAGAGTTGAGCGGAGACTCACCCGCAGCACAGGCTGTCTGGTCCCCAGGAGACCTGCATGAGCCTCTGGCAACAAAACTACGACCCGGCCGGCAATATCTGGCTGTCGAGCCTGATCGCATCGCTACCGATCCTGTTCTTCTTCTTTGCGCTGATTAAGCTCAAGCTGAAGGGCTACCTTGCCGCGACGTACACCGTCGCCATCGCCCTGCTGGTGGCGCTGTTCTTCTACAAAATGCCGGTCGACCGCGCGCTGGCCTCCGTCGTCTACGGTTTCTTCTACGGCCTGTGGCCGATTGCGTGGATCATCATCGCCGCGGTCTTTGTCTATAAAATCTCGGTAAAGACCGGGCAGTTCGACATCATTCGTTCGTCGATTCTCTCCATCACCCCTGACCAGCGTCTGCAGATGCTGATTGTCGGCTTCTCCTTCGGGGCGTTCCTTGAAGGCGCGGCAGGATTCGGCGCACCGGTGGCGATCACCGCCGCGCTGCTGGTCGGGTTGGGCTTTAACCCGCTGTACGCCGCTGGCCTGTGCCTGATTGTGAACACCGCACCGGTGGCGTTTGGCGCGATGGGGATTCCGATTCTGGTCGCGGGCCAGGTGACCGGTCTGGACAGCTTTGAGATCGGCCAGATGGTGGGCCGCCAGCTGCCGTTCCTGACCATTATCGTGCTGTTCTGGATCATGGCGATTATGGACGGCTGGCGCGGCGTGAAGGAGACCTGGCCTGCGGTGATGGTGGCGGGCGGTTCGTTCGCGATTGCCCAGTATCTCAGCTCAAACTTCCTTGGCCCGGAACTGCCGGACATCATCTCTTCCCTGGTGTCGCTGGTCTGTCTGACGCTGTTCCTGAAACGCTGGCAGCCGGTGCGTATCTTCCGCTTTGCCGACATGGGCGCATCACACGTAGATCAGACCCTCGCCCGCACCGGCTATACCGCAGGACAGATCGTCCGCGCCTGGTCGCCGTTCCTGTTCCTGACCGCTACCGTGACGCTGTGGAGCATACCGCCGTTTAAGGCGCTGTTCGCCCCGGGCGGCGCGCTGTACGACATGGTGATTAACATCTCCGTGCCGTTCCTCGACAAGATGGTTGCCCGTATGCCGCCGGTCGTGCACGCCGCCACCCCGTATGCGGCAGTGTTTAAGTTTGACTGGTTCTCCGCCACCGGTACGGCCATCCTGTTTGCGGCACTCCTTTCCGTGGTGTGGCTGCGCATGAAGCCTGCCGCCGCGGTACAGACTTTTGCGGCAACGATTAAAGAGCTGTTGCTGCCGATCTACTCCATCGGCATGGTGCTGGCGTTCGCGTTTATCTCGAACTACTCCGGCCTGTCGTCGACGCTGGCGTTAGCGCTGGCCCACACCGGACACGCGTTCACCTTCTTCTCGCCGTTCCTCGGCTGGCTGGGGGTGTTCCTGACGGGTTCAGATACCTCGTCTAACGCCCTGTTTGCCGCCCTGCAGGCGACGGCTGCGCAGCAGATTGGCGTGTCGGACGTGCTGCTGGTCGCCGCGAACACCACCGGCGGCGTGACCGGCAAAATGATCTCCCCGCAGTCCATCGCCATTGCCTGTGCCGCGGTGGGACTGGTAGGCAAAGAGTCGGACCTGTTCCGCTTTACCGTTAAACACAGCCTGATATTCACCTGCATGGTGGGCGTGATCACCACCCTGCAGGCCTATGTCTTAACCTGGATGATCCCATGATAGTGATGCCCAGACGCCTGTCCGACGAGATTGCCTCTCGCGTGCGGGCGCTGATTGAAGAACAACAACTGGAAGCGGGCATGAAATTGCCCGCCGAGCGCCAGCTTGCCGCCCGGCTTGGCGTATCGCGTAACTCATTGCGCGAGGCGCTGGCGACGCTGGTCAGCGAAGGCGTACTGGTGAGCCGTCGCGGCGGCGGCACCTTTGTGCGCTGGCAGCATGATGACTGGTCCGAGCAAAACATCGTTCAGCCGCTGAAGACGCTGCTGGAAAACGACCCGGACTACAGCTTCGACATCCTTGAAGCGCGTCACGCCATCGAAACCAGTACCGCATGGCACGCAGCGATGCGGGCAACCGAAGCCGACAAAGAGAAGCTCAAAGCCTGCTTCGAAGCCACGCAAAGCAGCGACCCGGACATCGCCTCCCAGGCGGACGTGCGTTTCCATCTGGCAATCGCCGAGGCGTCGCACAACGTGGTGCTGCTCCAGACCATGCGCGGATTCTTCGACCTGCTGCAATCCTCCGTGAAGCAGAGCCGCCAGCGCATGTATCTGGTCCCGCCGGTCTTTGCCCAGCTGACCGAACAGCACGAGGCGGTGCTCAACGCCATTCTGGCCGGCGATGCCGAAACCGCGCGCAAGGCGATGATGGCGCATCTCGGCTTCGTGCACACCACCATTAAACGATTTGATGAAGACCAGGCCCGACAGGCGCGTATTACCCGTCTGCCTGGCGAAAGTGATATTTCCAGGGAGAACAAAGCATGATTATTTCAGCAGCCAGTGACTACCGCGCCGCGGCGCAGCGCATTTTGCCGCCGTTCCTGTTCCACTACATCGACGGTGGGGCGTATGCCGAATACACCCTGCGCCGCAACGTGGAGGATCTGTCAGAAGTGGCCCTGCGCCAGCGCGTGCTGAAGAATATGTCTGACCTGAGCCTTGAGACGAAGCTGTTTAACGAAACGCTCTCCATGCCCGTCGCGCTCGCACCTGTCGGCTTATGCGGCATGTATGCCCGCCGGGGCGAAGTGCAGGCCGCCGCCGCGGCAGATGCTAAAGGCATTCCGTTTACCCTGTCTACCGTCTCGGTCTGTCCGATTGAAGAGGTCGCCCCGACCATCAAGCGCCCGATGTGGTTCCAGCTGTACGTCCTGCGCGATCGCGGCTTTATGCGTAACGCCCTGGAGCGCGCTAAAGCGGCGGGCTGCTCCACGCTGGTCTTTACCGTTGATATGCCGACCCCCGGCGCGCGCTACCGTGATGCCCACTCCGGCATGAGCGGCCCGAACGCCGCGATGCGCCGCTACTGGCAGGCGGTTACGCATCCGCAGTGGGCGTGGGATGTGGGTCTGAACGGCCGTCCGCACGATCTGGGGAATATCTCGGCCTACCTTGGCAAACCGACCGGGCTGGAGGATTACATCGGCTGGCTGGCGAACAACTTCGATCCGTCGATCTCGTGGAAAGACCTGGAGTGGATCCGCGAATTCTGGGACGGCCCGATGGTGATCAAAGGGATCCTCGACCCGGAAGATGCCCGCGATGCGGTACGCTTTGGTGCAGACGGGATTGTGGTCTCTAACCACGGCGGACGTCAGCTCGACGGCGTGCTCTCTTCCGCCCGCGCCCTGCCGGCCATTGCCGATGCGGTAAAAGGGGATATCGCGATACTGGCCGACAGCGGGATCCGCAACGGGCTGGACGTAGTGCGCATGATTGCGCTGGGTGCCGACAGCGTGCTGCTGGGACGCGCATATCTTTACGCCCTGGCGACGGCCGGTCAGGCAGGTGTGGCAAACCTGCTGAACCTGATCGAGAAAGAGATGAAGGTGGCGATGACCCTGACCGGCGCGAAGTCGATCAGTGAAATCAGCAAGGATTCGCTGGTTCAGGAGCTGAGTAAACTGCCGGCGGCGCTGGCTCCGCTGTCACATGGCGACGCGGCCTGATCCTCTCCCGTTACCCCACCTTTTCCATGCGTCCGATTTCCCCCTCGGGCGCTTTTTTTTGTCGAAAATAACACCTGCGTAACATTCTGGATAAGAAAATTTGACACATCCCTCCCGTTCGCAATTGTATAGACAAGCAAATACAAGAACACAAAAACAACATCACATCGGAGGGGAGCGTATGACCTATTCAGGTAAGGTGGATATTCAGCAGGTGATCGACGAGAGTCCTTTTTCAGGGTTTCACTGGCTTCTTATCGTGCTGGGCTTTCTGGTTCTGGCGATCGATGGTTTTGATACGGCAGCGATGGGCTACATCGCGCCTACGCTGTCGGCAGAATGGGGGATCCATAAGCAGGATTTGGGGCCGGTGCTGAGTGCGGCGCTGCTGGGGCTGTCGCTGGGAGCCCTTATTGCAGGTCCGGTATCGGACCGGATGGGACGCAAGCGCGTGCTGGTCTTCTCGTGCCTGTTCTTCGGCCTGGCGAGCCTGGGTACGGCCTGGGCGCAAAGCCTGAATACCCTGACGCTCTGGCGCTTTCTGACGGGTCTCGGGCTCGGCGCCGCCATGCCAAACGCCATCACGCTGATCTCAGAGTTCGCCCCCCAGCGCTGCCGCGCCATGGCGATTAATACCATGTACTGCGGCTTCCCTCTGGGTGCAGCGGGCGGCGGGGCGATCTCTTCCTGGCTTATTCCCCACCACGGTTGGCGAAGCGTGCTGCTGACCGGCGCGATTGCGCCGCTGATTTTAACCGTGCTGCTGGCGCTGCTGCTGCCGGAATCGGTGAAGTTTCTGGTGCAGCGCGGGAAAGACGTCGCGCAGGTTCGCCGCATTGCCAGCCGGTTCAGCCGCAGCACGCTGGAGAGCGTTACGGGCTTTTTCCTGGCGGAAGAGAAAGCCGCGTCTAAAAAAGGAAGCGTGGGGCAGCTGTTTTCCATGCCCTGGCTACCCGGCACCCTGATGCTGTGGGTGACTTATTTTATGGGGCTGGTGATTTACTACGTCCTGCTTAGCTGGATGCCGACGCTGATGCAGGGGATGGGTTATGCCCTGGCGGAATCCGCCTGGCTCACCTCGCTGTTTACCTTTGGCGGCACCGCAGGCATTCTGCTCGCGGGCTGGATGATGGACCGCTGGGAAGCGCACAAGGTGGTCGCAGGTGGTTTTGTGCTGACGATGGGCCTGATTCTTTTGCTTGGCCTTGAGCATAACCATATCGCCCTGTTTGGCGGGCTGATTTTCCTGATGGGGATCGCGATGAACGGCGCGCAGTCGGGCATGCAAACCCTCGCGGCCACCTTTTACCCTACCGAGTGCCGCGCGACGGGCATCGCCTGGATGCAGGGCATCGGCCGCTTTGGCGGCGTGGCGGGAACCATGACCAGCGCCCAGCTTCTTTCCATGCAGTGGCAGGCAGACAGTATTTTAATGATCCTCAGCGTGCCCGCTCTGGTGGCCGCGGCGGCAACCGTCTACAAAATGCTGTACAGCCGCTCGCAGGAACCCGGCGTCGCGTAGTTCCTCTCTTTTCTGCTATTCTGCCCCCGCAATTAAGGGGGCAGCATGCTTAACATCGTTTTATTCGAACCAGAAATTCCGCCGAACACCGGCAATATCATCCGCCTGTGCGCCAACACCGGTTTTCGTCTGCACATCATCGAGCCGATGGGCTTTACGTGGGACGACAAACGCCTGCGCCGCGCGGGGCTGGATTACCATGAATTTACCGCCGTGGTTCGCCATCACGATTACGCCGCGTTTCTGGAAGCAGAGAAGCCGCAGCGCATGTTCGCCCTTACCACCAAAGGCACGCCAGCGCACAGCGCCGTAAGCTATCAGGAGGGTGACTATCTGATGTTTGGCCCGGAAACCCGCGGTCTACCGGCCACGATCCTGGATGCCCTGCCCGCTGAGCAGAAAATCCGTATTCCGATGATGCCGGACAGCCGCAGCATGAATCTGTCGAACGCGGTGTCGGTGGTGGTGTATGAAGCCTGGCGCCAGTTGGGTTACCCGGGCGCCATTCTCAGAAGTTAAATGCCGTCACCATACTCGAAGGTATGGTGAATGCCGTTGAAGTGCTGATCCATATCCATCGACGGCTTATCGCTGTCTGGCTTACCAACGATGCGCGCCGGTACGCCAGCGGCGGTGGTGTGCGGCGGCACGGGCTGGAGCACAACCGACCCCGCGCCAATCTTCGCGCCGCGCCCGACTTCGATATTGCCGAGGATTTTGGCGCCTGCGCCAATCATCACCCCTTCACGAATTTTCGGGTGGCGATCGCCGCTGGTTTTCCCGGTACCGCCCAGGGTAACCGACTGCAGGATCGAGACGTCGTCTTCAATCACCGCCGTTTCCCCGACAACGATCCCGGTGGCGTGGTCGAGCATGATCCCGCGGCCAATCTTTGCAGCCGGGTGAATATCAACCTGAAACGTCACGGAAACCTGGTTTTGCAGGAAGATCGCCAGCGCGCGGCGGCCTTCATTCCACAGCCAGTGGCCAATGCGGTACGCCTGCAGCGCGTGGAAGCCTTTCAGGTACAGCAGCGGCGTGGAGTATTTATCGACCGCCGGGTCACGGGTGCGCACGGCCTGGATATCACAGGCGGCAGAGGCGATCATTTCCGGGTCGGCGGCGTAGGCCTCTTCCACTACCTCACGAATGGCGATAGCAGGCATAATGGAGGAAGCCAGCTTATTGGCGAGCATATAGCTCAGGGCGCTGCCGAGGTTTTCGTGCTTGAGTAGCGTCGCGTGATAGAAACTGGCCAGCATAGGCTCACAGTCGGCCAAAGCGCGGGCTTCGGCTTTAATATTATTCCAGACGATATCCAGTTCTTCACACGGCATTGCTAACTCCAGACGATAGTTAATGACCAGCCAGTTCTGCGCTGGCTGGGTCATTCAGGTGACAACGGTTCCGACTAGTTACTGCTGCGCTCGTCCTTGCGCGCACGACCTAATAGGGTCAATGCTGCCTCGCGCGCATTTTTTCCGCAATACAATACCTGATAAATTTCCTCGGTTATTGGCATTTCGACACCAAACCGGTGCGCCAATTCGCGGACTTCTTTGGTATTGCGGTAGCCTTCCACCACCTGTCCAATCTTCTCTTGCGCGCTTTTTACATCGCTGCCCTGTCCGAGCATCATGCCAAAGCGGCGGTTACGCGACTGGTTATCGGTACAGGTCAGCACCAGATCCCCCAGACCCGCCATCCCCATAAAGGTGGCCGGATCGGCACCCAGCGCTTCGCCCAGACGGGACATCTCGGTTAAGCCGCGGGTAATCAACGCCGTACGCGCGTTGGCGCCAAAGCCAATACCGTCAGACATCCCGGCCCCGATGGCAATCACGTTCTTCACCGCGCCACCCAACTGCACGCCGATAAAATCGGGGTTGCTGTAGACGCGGAAGCTCTTGCCGCAGTGCAGCAATTGCTGGAGATCGTCGGAGAAGGCCTGATCGGTGGATGCCAGCGAGATCGCCGTCGGCAGGCCCGCAGCCAGCTCTTTGGCAAAGGTCGGCCCGGAGATGACCGCCAGCGGGATCTCATCCCCCAGCGCTTCGCGGGCAACGTCCTGCAGCAGACGTCCGGTTTCCGCTTCCAGCCCTTTGGTCGCCCAGACGATACGCGCATCCGGGCGCATCAGCGGCTTGATCTGATTCAGCACGTCGCCAAAGACATGGCTTGGCACCACAATCAAAATGTTGCGGCTGGCCGCCAGCGCGGTTGCAAGATCGCTTTCCAGGTGCAGGGTGTCAGGGAACGGAACGTCCGGGAGAAACGCCACATTGCAACGGTCGCGCTGCAGCGTGGCGATATGTTTTGGATCGTGGCCCCACAGGACCACGTCGTGACCATTTCTTGCCAGCGTGATGGCAAGAGCGGTGCCGTATGAGCCGGCACCGATCACAGTCATTGACGCATTAACAGTGCTCATCAGGCATCCTGATGTTGTTCGGCACCTTCGCCAGCCTGCTGCTGCAGATAGTTCATGAACAGCGCATCAAAGTTCACTGGCGCAAGGTTCAGTTGCGGGAATGTACCGCGAGAAACCAGGCTGGTGATGCATTCACGGGCATACGGGAACAGGATGTTCGGGCAGTATGCACCCAGGCAATGCGCCATCTGGTTGCCTTCGATGCCGCCGATGGAGAAGATACCGCCCTGCTGTACTTCGCACAGGAATGCAGTTTCTTCGCCCAGAGAGGCGGTCACGGTCACACGCAGTACGACTTCATACACGTCATCCGCCAGCTGGGTGGATGCGGTATCCAGATCAAGTTTAACCTCTGGCTGCCAGTCTTTCTGGAAAACGTGCGGCGCATTTGGCGCTTCGAAAGAGACATCCTTGGTGTAGATACGCTGGATCTGGAAAGTCATTTCGGTGTTGTTTTGTTCTGACATGGAAATACCCTTTTTAATTGTCCTAACGTCTCTTAGCTCAGCAGCGGATCGAGTCCACTACGGGCGTCGAGCGCATACAAGTCATCACAGCCGCCAATGTGCTGCGCATCAATAAAAATCTGTGGAACCGTCGTACGACCACTACGTTGGATCATCTCTTCGCGTTTAATCGCGTCACCGTCAATCGGCAGTTCCTGGAACGTGACGCCTTTGCTGTTCAGCAGCGCTTTCGCACGGTGGCAGAACGGGCACGTCGCTTTGGTGTAGATCTCAATATGGGCCATGACTGAACTCCTTATTTACCGCGAACCAAAGGAAGATTTTCCCCGCTCCAGCCGGAAATCCCTTCTTTCAGTACCGTTACGTTTTCGAAGCCCGCTTTGTAAAGCGCGCTGGCAGATTCCTGCGCCTGCATACCGGTCGCATCCACAACGATAATGGGCTGGGCTTTGTGTTTCTCAAGCTCACCAACGTTGTTGGCTTTGATTTCAGCTGGCAACAGGTTGATTGCGCCGGCAATGTGACCTTTACGGAAATCGTCACGCTGACGCAGATCGACAACGACGGCATCTTCTTTGTTAATCAGACGCGTCGCTTCACCACGGGTGATAACCTTAATCTTAGACGTCAGGCTCTTAAATGTGGTGAACAGCACAGCAGCCAGCAGGCCAATCCACGCGATGCTCAGTACCGGATGGCGGCTAACGAATTGCATAATTTCTTGCATGGAGGGTAACTACTCCCGACTAAGTGATAAAAAAACCAGGACAGGAGTATACCTGTGCGTTCTGGCAAATACAGCCAGCGACCATAACCTAATCCATTTTCTGCGGCATGCCACCTAAAAAAATGCCTCAAAATGGTCCGGTCAGCATCTTGCCCCCGCGTTTTCTTTGATCTTCTGCGGCTATTTGATCGATTCAGCTGTAGTAAAATTACGCAAATTTTGACTCTTGAGCATGAGGTTGTTGCAATGTCGGTTTCTAAAAAACCTATGGTACTGGTGATTCTGGATGGCTATGGCTACCGTGAAGATAGCCAGGATAACGCTATTTTCAACGCAAAAACCCCGGTCATGGATGCACTGTGGGCAAAACGTCCGCATACCCTGATTGACGCATCCGGTCTGGAAGTGGGCCTGCCGGATCGCCAGATGGGCAACTCCGAAGTTGGCCACGTTAACCTCGGCGCGGGTCGTATCGTGTATCAGGATCTGACCCGTCTGGACGTCGAAATCAAAGAGCGCACCTTCTTCGCTAACCCGGTTCTCTGCGGTGCGGTAGATAAAGCTGTTGCGGCAGGTAAAGCGGTGCACATCATGGGTCTGCTCTCCGCAGGCGGCGTGCACAGCCACGAAGATCACATCATGGCGATGGTTGAACTGGCCGCTGAACGCGGTGCGGAAAAAATCTACCTGCACGCCTTCCTGGACGGTCGAGACACGCCACCGCGCAGCGCAGAAGGGTCCCTGAAAGCTTTCGAAGACAAATTCGCTGCGCTGGGCAAAGGCCGCGTGGCCTCCATCATTGGCCGTTACTACGCTATGGACCGCGACAACCGCTGGGATCGCGTTGAACAGGCCTATGACCTGATGACTCTGGCAAAAGGGGAATTCCATTTCCCGACTGCGGTTGAAGCGCTGGAAGCCGCTTATGCGCGTGATGAAAACGATGAATTCGTAAAAGCGTCCGTGATTCGCGCCGAAGGCCAGGCCGATGCCGCAATGGAAGATGGCGACGCGCTGATCTTCATGAACTTCCGCGCTGACCGCGCGCGCGAAATCACCCGTGCGTTCGTCAACAGCGACTTCGACGGTTTCGCCCGTAAAAAAGTGGTGAACATCGACTTCATCCAGCTGACCGAATACGCGGCAGATATCAACGCCCCTTGCGCTTACCCACCAGCCTCGCTGGCTAACACCTTCGGTGAGTGGATGGCGAAGAACGACAAAACCCAGCTGCGTATCTCCGAAACTGAGAAGTATGCGCACGTGACCTTCTTCTTTAACGGCGGCGTTGAAGAGCCGTTCAAAGGCGAAGAGCGCATTCTGATCAACTCGCCGAAAGTTGCGACTTACGATCTGCAGCCAGAGATGAGCTCTGCGGAATTGACTGAAAAACTGGTCGCGGCCATCGAAAGCGGCAAGTACGACACCATCATCTGTAACTACCCGAACGGCGACATGGTCGGCCATACCGGCGTAATGGAAGCGGCAGTGAAGGCGGTTGAAGCGCTGGACCACTGCGTTGAGCAGGTTGCGAAAGCGGTTGAGTCCGTTGGCGGCCAGCTGCTGATCACCGCTGACCACGGTAACGCCGAGCAGATGCGTGACCCGGCAACCGGTCAGGCGCATACCGCCCATACCAACCTCCCTGTTCCGCTGATTTATGTGGGTGATAAATCAGTGAAAGCAGTAGAAGGCGGTAAGCTTTCCGACATCGCGCCAACCATGTTGTCGCTGATGGGTATGCCGATCCCTGAAGAGATGACTGGTAAGCCGCTGTTCATCGTGGAATAATCGCTCCCCATGAGGGGAAAGGCGATTTTTTCAATCACATGGGTCGTGAAGCCGCTTAGGCTATCAGTCAGACCTCTGCTTTGCGCCAGCGCACTCAGCGCTGGCGTATTGCTGTGCGCCGCATCCGCCCACGCGGATGACCGCGACCAGCTGAAATCCATTCAGGCCGATATCGCCGCCAAAGAGCGTGCGGTACGCCAGCAGCAACAGCAGCGCGCCACCCTTCTCGCCCAGCTTAAGCAGCAGGAAGAGGCCATCTCCGCTGCCGCACGTAAACTCCGTGAAACGCAAAACACCCTCACCCAGTTGAACAAACAGATCGACGAGATGAATGCGTCGATTGCCAAACTGGAGCGCCAGCGTGATGCGCAGGAGCGCAACCTCGCAGCACAGCTGGATGCCGCATTCCGCCAGGGTGAACATACCGGACTCCAGCTGATCCTCAGCGGTGAAGAGAGCCAGCGCGGCCAGCGTCTGCAGGCCTATTTCGGATATCTGAACCAGGCGCGTCAGGAGACCATTGCACAGCTGAAGCAGACGCGTGAAGAGGTTTCCACCCAAAAAGCGGAGCTGGAAGAGAAGCAGAGCCAGCAGCAGACGTTGCTCTACGAACAAAAAGCGCAGCAGGCGAAACTTGAGCAGGCCCGTAACGAACGCAAGAAAACGCTGTCGGGTCTTGAGTCCTCCATTCAGGCAGGACAGAGCCAGCTGAGCGAAATGCGCGCCAACGAATCAAAACTGCGTAACAGCATTGCCCGTGCGGAAGCCGCAGCGAAGGCGCGCGCCGAAAAAGAGGCCCGCGAGGCGCAGGCGGTTCGCGACAAGCAGCAGGAAGCCTCCCGCAAAGGGACCACCTACAAGCCAAGCGAAAGCGAACGCTCCCTGATGTCGCGTACCGGCGGTCTGGGTTCCCCGCGCGGTCAGGCCTACTGGCCCGTTCGCGGCACTATTCTGCATCGCTATGGCGAACAGCTGCAGGGTGAGCTACGTTGGAAAGGGATCGTTATCGGTGCGTCTGAAGGTAGCGAAGTGAAAGCTATCGCCGATGGCCGCGTGATCCTGGCCGACTGGCTGCAGGGTTACGGGCTGGTGGTGGTGGTCGAGCATGGTAAAGGCGACATGAGTCTTTACGGCTACAACCAGAGCGCGCTGGTCAGCGTCGGCACCCAGGTGCGCGCCGGCCAACCCATCGCCCTTGTGGGCAGCAGTGGCGGTCAGGGCCGCCCGTCACTCTATTTCGAAATTCGTCGTCAGGGTCAGGCGGTCAATCCACAGCCGTGGTTGGGAAGATAAGTTTTGCTTCAATTTCGTCGAATGGTTCTCTCCGTCGTCAGCGCACTGGCGCTGGCTGCACCGGTATATGCAGGTAAACTCGCCATCGTGATTGATGACTTCGGTTATCGACCACACTATGAAAATCAGGTGCTGGCGATGCCATCAGCCATCTCCGTCGCCGTCCTGCCGAATGCGCCTCACGCGCATGAAATGGCGACCAAAGCGCACAATAGCGGCCACCAGGTCCTCATCCATCTTCCGATGGCACCGCTCAGCAAGCAGCCGCTGGAAAAAGACACCCTGCGCCCGGATATGAGCAGCGATGAGATCGAACGCATCATCCGCGACGCCTACAACAAGGTGCCGTATGCCGTGGGTCTGAACAACCATATGGGTAGCGCGATGACCTCCAGCCTGTACGGTATGCTGAAAGTGATGCAGGCGCTGGAGCGTTACAATCTCTATTTCCTCGACAGCATGACCATTGGCAACAGCCAGGCGATGCGTGCCGCTCAGGGTACGGGGGTGAAGGTCATCAAGCGCAAAGTCTTCCTGGACGACTCCCAGAACGAAGCGGATATCCGCGTGCAGTTCAACCGCGCGGTAGCGCTTGCGCGCCGTAACGGTTCGGCGATTGCCATCGGGCACCCGCATCCGTCTACCGTTCGCGTTTTGCAGCAAATGCTGCCGACCTTACCCGCCGATATCACGCTGGTACGCCCGAGCGATCTGCTCAATGAACCGCAGGTTGACACGTCTCGTCCGGAAAGCGCTCAACCTCCGGCAACGCAGCCGCGTAATCCGTTCCGCGGCGTGAAGAACTGCGCGCTGAAAAAGCCGCTCGAGCCGGTGCATGCAACCCGCTTCTTTGCGGTCATCAGCGAAAGCGTGGGCCAGAGTACGCTGGTGCAGTACTTCCAGCACCAGTGGCAGGGATGGGGTAAAAAAGTCTCAGCGAACCAATCCCAGTGACAGGCGATTAAGGTAGAAAGATGCCACAGCGACACAAAATTCTGCTCCTCGATACCGGTAAAGAGTGGGGAGGAGGCACCAACAGCATGCTCGAGCTTCTGAAGCGGATTAACCGCGAGAAGTTCGATATTACCTGTTGTTTTTACAGTGATTACAGCCGGGCCGAAGGACAAACCATCGGCCAGGTGTTGAACGGCATTGGCATCCCGTTAATTGTCATTCCGCAGCAAAAGCAGCCCGGATGGGCGAAGGTTGCGAAAGAGCTGGGCCGCAGCCTGCTATTTTTCTCGCGCAGCGCCCGCAAGGCATTTACCCGACATATTGATACGCTCTGGCGCATCCGGCCCAACGTCAGCAAGATCGAGACAATTTTCAGGGAAGGCGGTTTCGATACGCTGTACATGAACAATCAGCCGGGCTCTAACGAAGAGGGTTATCTGGCGGGCGCGAACCTGCATGCGCGGATAATTCAGCATTGCCGGATTGAACCGGTGCTGACCCCGCCGCTGGTGAAGCTGGTGAATGCCCACGCCACAAAAATCATCGCCGTCTCGCACGGCGTTGAACGCGTGCTTCTTCAGCATGGCGTCCGGCCCGAGCTGTGTACCACGGTCAACAACGCCATCGACATCCACCAGCCTTTACCCGACCGACGCGCCATGCGCCAGCGTCTGAACATTGATGACGACACCTTTGTGTTCGGCAGCATTGGGTCGCTTATCCCTCGCAAGTCCAACCACCATACTCTGGAGGCGCTGGCCCAGTTCAACCAGAAGCACCCGCAGGCAAAATGGAAGATGGTGCTGGTCGGTGAAGGGGCTGAACGCGGCGCGCTGACGGCGCAGGCTGACGCGCTGGGGATTGCTGAGCACATCATTTTTACCGGTTTCCAGAACACGCCTTTTGACTATCTCGCCACCTTTGACGCGTTTATTCTGGCTTCGAAGAGCGAAGGTTTGCCCCGCGTCGTGCTGGAGGCAATGCTGCTGAATATTCCGGTGATTGGCTCAAAGGTAACCGGCACGGCAGAATTGATCGACCATGAGTCGACCGGGCTGCTGTTCCCGTGGAGCGATGTGTCGCAACTTGCTCAACATCTGGATAATATCTGGCAGGATCCTGCTCTGCGCGCCCGGCTCGCCGCAGCCGCGCACCAGAATGTCTGCAACGTGTATGCCATTGAAAGCTATGTTAACGGTGTCGAGGCCGTTCTTGGCGCGCAATAACCAAACGAGAAGAACATGTTTAAATTCCTGAATGCTCGCTACCGCCACATTACCGGGCGTCATAACATTCCGTACGCTTCCCTTCCGGTCACGCGCGATCTCGTTGCGGTTGATTCCATCGTGATCCCTTGTACGGGCGCGGATTTCGTCGAAGAGGCGTTATTATCAGCGACCTTTGCAGAGCGTTACGCCACCGACGTCAGCGAGATTGTTATCGTCAGCGATCAGCCTGAATCCGCTTTCGGCGAGCTGCCGCCAAAAACCCGCGTTGTGACCCTCACGCTGCCAAAACGTGAAGAGGGGTACCGCTATAAGCAAATCTACCTCAGCCGTCTGGTGAAGCTTAACGCTCCGCTTCAGGCGCGCGGAGAAGGCGTATTGATGATCGACTCCGATCTCAACCTGCTCAAGATGCCCCAGATCAACATGGCCGATATGCACATCTACTCCAGCTTCCGTCAGGGCAAAATGATTGCCAAGCTGGACGGCGCCCCCGCAGAAAAAGTGCCGGCCTATTACAAAGAAACGGTGCGCCCGTATCTGGTCGATCACGTTAACGGCGCGTTTCTTGCCGCAACCAAAAAGACCTGGCGTCGCATTTGCCCGCTGTGGCTGACGCTGTTCCAGGATACCTGGGAGCTGATGGACGACACGCAGCCGCCGACCGATCAGCTGCCGCTCGCTGCGCTGCTGGACATGCTGGATGTTAAAACGGTTAACCTGGGCGACTGGATGAACTGGCCGGTCTCCAAGAAGATCGGCGGTCAGGAAGCCGTTGTGCCGAAAGAGGTGATTGGCGCGCACGGGGGTTTCCCGCTTTCCGAATGGCAGAAGTATCTGGAATCGCCGGATAACAAATTGCTGTTCAAAGGGCAGGACTATACCCGCAAGGTGCGCTACCTGACGGACGAAGAGAAAAAGAATCAGTAAAAAAGGGGCCTGAGGCCCCTTTTTGTTTACTTATCCCAGCTCAGGATCACTTTCCCTGACTGGCCGGAACGCATCGCGTCGAAGCCCTGCTGGAACTCATCGATGGAGAAACGGTGAGTGATAATCGGGGACAGATCCAGGCCGGACTGGATCAGCGCTGCCATCTTGTACCAGGTTTCGAACATCTCGCGGCCATAGATGCCTTTGATGAACAGCCCTTTGAAGATGACTTTGTTCCAGTCGATGGACATATCTGACGGCGGAATGCCCAGCATCGCGATACGGCCACCGTGGTTCATGGTGTCCAGCATGGTGCGGAACGCCGGCGGCGCGCCGGACATCTCCAGGCCTACGTCAAAGCCTTCGGTCATACCCAACTCTTCCATCACGTCGGTCAGGCTCTCTTTCGAGACATCCACTGCGCGGGTGACGCCCATTTTGCGCGCCAGCGACAGACGGTATTCGTTCACGTCGGTGATCACCACGTTACGCGCGCCCACGTGCTTCGCCACGGCTGCGGCCATAATGCCGATTGGGCCGGCGCCGGAAACCAGCACGTCTTCACCTACCAGGTCGAAGGAGAGCGCGGTGTGTACCGCGTTGCCGAACGGGTCGAAGATAGAGGCCAAATCGTCAGAGATATTGTCCGGGATTTTGAAGGCGTTAAACGCCGGGATCACCAGGTATTCCGCGAAGCAGCCCGGACGGTTTACGCCCACGCCGACGGTGTTGCGGCACAGGTGCGTACGGCCACCGCGACAGTTACGGCAGTGACCGCAGGTAATATGGCCTTCACCAGAGACGCGATCGCCAATGCTAAAGCCTTTGACTTCCTGGCCGATGCCGACCACTTCACCAACATATTCGTGACCGACAACCATTGGGACAGGAATGGTTTTTTGCGACCACTGATCCCAGTTGTAGATGTGAACGTCAGTACCGCAGATGGCGGTTTTACGAATTTTGATCAGCAGATCGTTATGACCGACTTCCGGCTCCGGCACGTCGGTCATCCAAATCCCTTCTTCCGCTTTCAGTTTGGATAACGCTTTCATCACACGTCCTCAGGCAATTACGCCCAGCTGTTTGCCGATGCGGGTAAAGGCTTCCACCGCACGCTCAATTTGTTCAGGCGAATGCGCCGCAGACATCTGGGTGCGGATACGCGCCTGACCTTTTGGTACCACCGGGAAGAAGAACCCGGTGACGTAAATCCCTTCTTTCTGCAGCTCACGGGCAAACTGCTGCGCCACAACTGCGTCGCCCAGCATCACCGGAATGATCGCGTGGTCAGCGCCGGCCAGGGTGAACCCTGCGGCGCTCATTTTTTCGCGGAACAGACGGGCGTTTGCCCACAGGCGGTCGCGCAGCTCGGCGCCGGACTCAACCATCTCCAGCACTTTGATGGAGGCGGCCACAATGGCCGGTGCCAGGGAGTTGGAGAACAGGTACGGACGGGAGCGCTGACGCAGCCACTCAACCACCTCTTTACGCGCAGCGGTATAACCGCCGGACGCGCCGCCGAGCGCTTTGCCCAGGGTACCGGTGATGATGTCCACGCGGCCCATCACGTCACAGTATTCATGGGAGCCGCGGCCGTTTTCACCGACAAAACCGACCGCGTGGGAGTCATCGACCATCACCAGCGCGTCGTATTTATCCGCCAGGTCGCACACGCCCTTCAGGTTGGCGATCACGCCGTCCATGGAGAACACGCCGTCGGTGGCGATCAGCACGTGGCGAGCCCCCGCTTCACGGGCCTCTTTCAGCCGCGCTTCCAGCTCAACCATGTCGTTGTTGGCGTAGCGGAAACGCTTCGCTTTACACAGGCGAACACCGTCGATGATGGAGGCGTGGTTCAGGGCGTCGGAGATAATCGCATCTTCTGCGCCGAGCAGGGTTTCAAACAGACCGCCGTTGGCGTCGAAGCAGGAGGAGTACAGAATCGCGTCTTCCATTCCGAGGAAGTTTGCCAGCTTTTGCTCAAGCTGCTTGTGGCTATCCTGGGTACCGCAGATGAAGCGCACGGAGGCCATGCCGAAGCCGTGGGTGTCCATGCCGTTTTTCGCGGCGGCAATCAGCTCAGGGTGATTCGCAAGACCTAAGTAGTTGTTCGCGCAAAAGTTGATCACATGGCTGCCGTCGGCAACGGTGATATCCGCCTGCTGGGCAGACGTGATAATACGCTCTTCTTTGAACAACCCTTCCGCACGTGCGGTGTCGAGGTCGCTGTTTAACTGTTTGTAAAAATCACCACGCATTGCAATTCTCCAGACTCGGCAAATTTTGGCACATATTACCCAAACCTATAGTTCATGACGAGATGACGCCGTATCTCTTCTCGTTTTTGCAGCATAAATCACGTGTACCCCTGCTGCATATCGGTGAATGGCTGAAGACCGGGCATTGTGATGATATGATATGAATATTAGCGTCCGGGATTGTCCCCGGGCTCAACACTTCAAAGGTTACAGTTATGATCATCGTTACCGGCGGCGCGGGCTTTATCGGCAGCAACATTATCAAGGCCCTCAATGATAAGGGCATCACCGACATTCTGGTGGTGGACAACCTGAAAGACGGCACCAAGTTCGTTAACCTGGTGGATCTGAACATCGCTGACTACATGGATAAAGAAGACTTCCTTATCCAGATTATGGCGGGTGAAGAGTTCGGCGAGATCGAAGCCATCTTCCACGAAGGTGCGTGCTCTTCCACCACCGAGTGGGACGGCAAGTACATGATGGATAACAACTATCAGTACTCTAAAGAGATCCTGCACTACTGCCTGGAGCGTGAAATTCCGTTCCTGTATGCCTCTTCCGCGGCAACCTACGGCGGGCGCACCTCGGACTTCATTGAATCCCGCGAATACGAGCAGCCGCTGAACGTCTACGGCTACTCCAAGTTCCTGTTTGACGAGTACGTGCGTCAGATCCTGCCGGAAGCGAACTCGCAGATTGTCGGCTTCCGCTACTTCAACGTTTACGGGCCGCGCGAAGGCCACAAAGGCAGCATGGCGAGCGTGGCGTTCCACCTGAACACCCAGCTGAATAACGGTGAAAGTCCAAAACTGTTCGAAGGCAGCGACGGCTTCAAGCGTGACTTCGTCTACGTAGGCGACGTGGCGGCCGTTAACCTGTGGTTCCTGGAAAACGGCGTCTCCGGCATTTTCAACCTGGGCACGGGCCGCGCGGAATCCTTCCAGGCGGTGGCAGACGCGACGCTGGCATATCATAAGAAAGGCAGCATCGAGTACATTCCGTTCCCGGACAAGCTGAAGGGCCGTTACCAGGCGTTCACGCAGGCCGACCTGACCAACCTGCGCGCAGCGGGTTATGACAAGCCGTTCAAGACCGTTGCCGAAGGCGTAACGGAATATATGGCCTGGCTGAACCGCGACGCATAAGTATGAAGATTCTGGTGATCGGCCCGTCATGGGTGGGCGACATGATGATGTCGCAAAGTCTCTATCGCACGCTCAAGGCGCGTTATCCCCAGGCGATAATCGACGTGATGGCACCCGCATGGTGCCGTCCGCTGTTATCGCGTATGCCGGAAGTAAACGAGGCGATCCCGATGCCGCTCGGCCACGGGGCGCTGGAAATCGGCGAACGCCGCAAGCTCGGTCATAGCCTGCGCGAGAAGCGCTATGACCGTGCGTACGTGCTGCCAAACTCCTTTAAATCCGCCCTCGTACCTTTCTTTGCGGGCATTCCGCACCGTACCGGCTGGCGCGGCGAAATGCGCTACGGTCTGCTGAACGACGCGCGGGTGCTGGATAAAGCGGCCTGGCCGCTGATGGTGGAGCGCTACGTGGCGCTGGCCTACGACAAAGGGGTGATGCGCAGCGCGAAAGACCTGCCGCAGCCGCTGCTGTGGCCGCAGCTTCAGGTGCACGACGGCGAGAAGTCCCAGACCTGCAGCGCGTTTGGTCTTTCGTCTGAACGCCCGTTGATTGGCTTCTGCCCCGGCGCAGAATTTGGCCCGGCAAAACGCTGGCCGCACTACCACTACGCCGAACTGGCGAAACAGCTGATCGACGAAGGCTACCAGATTGTGCTGTTTGGCTCGGCGAAGGATCACGAGGCGGGCAACGAAATTCTCGCCACACTCAGTAATGAACAGCAGGCCTGGTGCCGCAACCTGGCTGGAGAAACGCAGCTTGAGCAGGCCGTTATCCTGATTGCCGCCTGTAAGGCCGTGGTCAGCAATGACTCTGGCCTGATGCACGTCGCCGCCGCGCTGGATCGTCCGCTGGTTGCGCTGTATGGCCCAAGCAGCCCGGACTTCACGCCGCCGCTGTCGCACAAAGCGCGCGTAATCCGTTTGATCACCGGCTACCACAAGGTACGCAAAGGCGATGCCGCTGAAGGTTACCATCAGAGCCTGATCGACATTACCCCAGAGCGCGTTCTCGAAGAGCTCAACGAACTGCTGTTGAGCGAAGAAGGATAACGGATGCGGGTATTGATCGTTAAAACCTCCTCAATGGGCGATGTGCTGCATACGCTACCGTCGCTGACGGACGCGATGCGGGCCATCCCCGGCATCCGTTTTGACTGGGTGGTAGAAGAAGGCTTCGCGCAGATCCCCACCTGGCATGAAGCGGTTGACCGCGTGATCCCGGTCGCGATTCGCCGCTGGCGCAAAGCGTGGTTCTCCGCGCCGATTAAAGCCGAGCGTAAAGCCTTCCGTGAAACGGTGCAGGCGCAGCGTTACGACGCGATTATCGACGCGCAAGGGCTGGTGAAAAGCGCGGCGCTGGTCACGCGTCTGGCGCACGGCGTAAAGCACGGCATGGACTGGCACACCGCCCGCGAACCGCTGGCGAGTCTGTTCTATAACCGCCGCCACCACATCGCAAAGCAGCAGCACGCCGTAGAACGCACCCGCGAGCTGTTTGCGAAAAGCCTCGGCTATGCGAAACCGGAAGCGCAGGGCGACTACGCCATTGCGCAGCACTTTTTGCGCAATACAGATCCCTGTGCTCAGCCTTATCTTGTCTTTCTGCATGCCACAACGCGCGACGATAAGCACTGGCCGGAAACGCACTGGCGAAGGCTGATTGAACTAATGCAACCCTCCGGTATCCATATTAAACTCCCGTGGGGCGCTGAGCATGAGCGGCAGCGTGCGGCGCGTCTGGCAGCAGGCTTTTCCCACGTCGAGGTGTTACCCAAACTCACGCTGGCGCAGGTTGCCGCAGAGCTGGCAGGCGCTAACGCCGTTGTTTCCGTGGATACGGGTTTAAGCCATTTAACCGCGGCGCTGGATCGCCCAAATATCACCCTTTTTGGCCCGACCGATCCCGGCCTGATCGGGGGCTATGGCAAAAACCAGCATCAGATGGTCAGCCCGACTCAGCAAACGAAGGATATCAGCGCAGATGCGATTTTTTCATTTTTACAGGGCAGCCGTTGGCTTTCCAACAGGGATATTTAACCCATGAGTTACGTATTTCTGCTGATTTTACTCTTTCCGGTGAAGCTTATCCGGAAGCTGTTGCGCAAAGAGACAGGGAAAAACCTGGTCATTCAGACAGCCAAAATCGGTGATTTTGTTAATGCAACGCCTCTTCTGGCCTGGCTGCAAAAAAGCGACGTACTCATCAGCCGCAGCGTGGGTGCGCTGGCGAAGCACGACGAGACGGTCGAAGAGATTTATTTTATTGAGCAGCATAAGCGTAACCTGTGGCGTAAGCTCTGTTTCGCCTGCAGGATCATGAACCGCTATGACAACGTCTACCTTCTGCAGCCTAACAGCGTGAATCTTTTTTTCGCCTCCGTTTGTAACGCCAAAAACAAGCAATTTTTAAGCACTTACACGCGCAGGTGGTATCACGGGATTTTCTATTCAACGGCCGATGGTACGGTTGACCACGGTAGAAAAACGTTAACAGTCACTGACTATCTTAAGCTGGCCGACCGCGCTCTGACCTGGCAAGACTCTCCAAAGCACGCCACAAAGCCACTGTTTAAACCCGCGACTTATCCGGCGATCCTTGATAAACCCGGCGCGGTCCGCATTGGCATCAGTATCGCCGCCGGGAATAAAGCCAAAACCGTTCCGCCTGTCATCTGGAAGCAAATTGCCGATCGTCTCGCCGACCTGCCCTGCGAGTTTTATGTCTTTGGCGCCCCAAATGAACAGTCCTGGATGGATGACATCACCCGCGCTTACGGTGAACTGCCCAACTTTATTAATCTGATTGGCAAGATCTCGCTTGAAGAGCTTCCGTGGGCAATTTCTAAAATGGATTGTTATATCGCCTCCGACTCGGGGAATGTCTACATCGCCGATGCGGTTGGCGTGCCGGTCGTCTTACTGTTCGGTCCGTGCTGTCACTACGAGCAGCGCCCGCTTGGCAACGTGTTGCTGATTGGCAACGATGATAATATTTGCTCGTATGTTTTTGAAACTCGCTATTATTTCCCGCAAGGCCGGGAAGAACTCTTCGCGGTAACAGATGAATCGCTGGACGAACTCAAACATTTCATTTGCGGGCTACCAACAGCGAAATCTGCCTTTGATGCTCAGGGGAACTAATTACTATGGCTTTTCTCAGCATCATTATTGCCGCACATAATGCCGAAAACACGCTTCACGCCACGCTGGAAAGTCTGCAAAACGCGATTGAGAATGCAGGCGATGATGTAGAAGTTATTATCATTAATGACAGTTCCAACGATTCCACGCAGGATATTATTGAGGCGTGGTTGCCAAAGCTTCCGCATGCGCAATGCCAATACGTTGAGTACCGTAACGTAGGGCATGTTCGAAACAGCGCAGTCTCGCTGGCGTCAGGCGATTACATCACGATGCTTGATAGCGACGATCTGTTAAAGCCGGGTAGCATCCGGGATGCCATCGCCTTCCTGAAAGCAGAGCGTCCTGATATGTTGCTGACGCGCCTGCTGGAAATACGCGATATGCGGAAAATCACCTCCGCCTGGCAGGGATTCACGCCCGTCTCATTATCGCAAAATGATGCAATAAAGCGTTTCCTGCAGCACAAAGATTTTCAGGCGCATCTGATCGGGCAATTCATCCACCGCAAGCTGTATGCAAGCAACCCGATCCCGTCTATGGTCTGCTATGAAGATTTCGCGGTATTTCCCGGCATGCTGATGCAATCGCACAAAATATTCTATCAGCGCCAGGGACACTACTATTACATCAAACGCAGCGACAGTTTGTCGAGCCGTCTTGACGCCAGCAAAATCGCCACGCTGATTGAATGTACACTACAGATGGAAAATACATTCCCGCAATCATTTAAGCAGCTTATTAATTGCCACTGGTTTGATATTTACAGTAATCACCGACAATATCTGACCGACCTGCAGCTCAAACAGGTTAAGGCGCGGGTAAACGCACTTTATTCTTTCTCTTTTTTCTTCTCCAGAGATGTACGTTTCAGCTACAAAAAAAGGGTCATTGAGGCATTATGGAAAAAGTAAAACTGCGGCTCTATCAGCTGACGCTGATTTTGAGCCTCATTTCGTTTGCACTGGCGCTGCTGAGCTCAGGTAAACAACGCGAATTTTTCTATATTGCGGTTTATGCCAGCATTATCGGCTTAGCTTGCGAATATAAAAAAATCACCCTGCGCCCCTTTTCAATCGCGCTCCCCATATTGCTGATTGGGCTACTCAATCTTGTCTGGTATATGGTGTACGAATACCATAGCGAAGGTTTAAACGCTTACAGCGATTATCTGGGTGCCAGTAAGAAACTGATATTAGCGAGCATTCTCGTTTTTTATCTTGATCGGTTTAAAACTTACGTCGATAAAAGCGCTTTCCAGAAGTACTTCCTGTACGCGGCAGGTACAGGGTTTGTCCTCGCCACGGGATATGGCTTATGGCAGGCCTGCCAGGGAATGGGGCGTATCGAGATGGCCATAAATCGTGCGACCGTGTCAGCCTATGTATACTCTGTACTGTCGCTGGCGCTGATATACAGTCTTTATCTTCAGAAAAACAGAAAATTGTATGTTGTAGCGGGTCTCACCGTATTAATTTCCTGGTTCGTTATTCTTTTGACAGGGACGCGTGCTGCCATGGGGCTGTATTTGCTTATGGCGATTGTGCTGACCCTTTACCATTTCAGAAGAATTCACCTTAAATCAATGCTGATTTTCTTATGTGTTGTGGCGGGCATTATTATCGTTAGCTACAAACCGTTGATCTCGCCTAAGATAGATCAAACGCAGAGGGAATTTGCAATCTACCAACAAGGCATCGACGCCACGTCACTCGGGGCGCGTTTTTCCATGTGGACAGTGGGTCTTCAGAACGGTCTGGCCCACCCACTGGGACAGTCAATCGAAGATCGCGAGGTATGGTCACAGCATTATGTTCAAGAGGGGCACCCGCACCTCGTATCCGCACTCGAGTATATCAGGATACATCTGCACAATGAATTTATCGAAAAATACTCTCTGCAGGGGCTTCCGGGTCTGGCGATATTACTCTTTTTCTTCGTTTCGATGATCGCTTACGCGCTTAAAAACCGAAATGGCCTGCTGCTGACAACGATGCTTCTCTTATTACTCTATGGCCTGACGGACGTCATTTTATTGAGCTCAGAAGCCCTAATATTCTTTGTTACTCTGTTTGCATTGAGTACTCCCTTCTCGCAAACCAGACAACATCACTAAGAGATAATGCCCGCCAGCCGGGCATTATTTTTTCTTGTATTGATAAAACTCCGCCAGCGTCATCCCCACCGTCTTATCGGATAGCCAGCTAAAAAGCGCTTCTAAATCCTGATATAACCCTTCAATCGCCGCCTCATCTTTAAAGGTCGGACTTCCGCCTGGCATAAATTCAGACGAGTGAAGCATAAACTCCACATAATCCTGTCCCTGCGACAGGCATTGCTGCGCGACCTGAATCATCTGCGACGCATTGCCACCGGTCGGTCGTAGCCAGTTCACGGAAGGCGAGCGATATTTACCGCGAAGCCGATCGTATCCCTGTTTGATCGTGTTCAACCAGGTCGGATGTTTATACTGAATGCTCATCGGCACTTCGAGTAAGGGGCTATTTCCCGCCCGGGAAATAGTATCTAAATCCATAAAATAGGCGTGGTCGGGGAAATGCTGATAATCCGTTCCACCATTGCCCTGCGGAGCACCTTTCGCATTGCGCCAGTTCACGCGTGGCGTCACGGAGCAATCAACCTGGTAGCCCAGTTCAACGAGCAATTTTGCATAGCGGCTATCAAATGCCCAACGCCCGGCGCGGTGGCTCAGCATTTTGGTCTGGAATGTCTCTTCCAGCAGACGGGTCATGAACAGCACTTTCTCACGCATCACCTCGTCTGAAAATTCAATCAGATACGGTTGCCAGCGCCAGTCATCTCCCGTGAGATCGTGCTCAGGTGGGCTATTCCATGCGTGAAGGTGCATTCCCACCTCCCCCTGACCGCGAGCGATCGCGTCCCTGGCGAATTCAATGAAAACGGGCTCGATTGCCATCTCGTAGTTTGTCAGCCATACGGGCTTAAAACCAAAACGCTCACAAAGGGCCTGGAACCGGGCCAGATAGCGCGCATTTTCCGTTTTAATGACGCGGTGATTCTGCCAGAGATTATCGCCCTCAGTATCAATCGTGATGATAAACGCTGGTTTTTTCATAATGAGTCCGCATGACAGGGAAGTTAGCGCTATGTTACGCACTCACCAAAGCCTGAGTAAAGCCTCCCTGGGAAATTCCTGAGATTATGGAGAAAGAGTGCAAGTCGCTACCAGGTCTATTAGAATTGCCAACAGTACAACGCCGATAAGATGATGATGAATAACTTACCTGACACGCCTGATTTGCGCATTCTACTGATCAAACTCCGCCATCATGGCGATATGTTATTGACCACCCCCGTCATTGATTCATTACGTCAAAAATGGCCACAAGCGCAAATTGACGTGCTGTTGTATGAAGAAACGCGCGATATGCTCGCCGCGCACCCGACGATTGGCACTATTTATGGAATCGATCGTAAATGGAAGCAACTGGGCACGCTAAAGCACCTTCAAAAGGAGTGGCAGCTGCTCTGCGAGTTACGAAAGCAACATTATAATCTGGTGATAAATCTTGCCGATCAGTGGCGTAGCGCTATCGTCACCCGTTTCACCGGTGCGCCGGTTCGCCTCGGATTCGCCTTTAACAAACGCAACAATCCATTCTGGCGTTTCTGTCATAGCGATTTAGTCTCTGTTGCAAATCACAAATCCCTGCACACTGTCGAACAAAATCTCTCCATTCTGTCACCATTACAGGTCGCGCCTGAGCCAGCTGTTACCATGGCCTACAGTGCAGAAGACTGGCACCACGCCCACCAGCAGCTGGTGCAAAAAGGAGTGGGCGATAACTACATCGTCATTCAGCCGACATCACGCTGGTTCTTCAAATGCTGGGATGAAAGCAAAATGGCGCAAACCATCACCGCGCTGCAGCAGGATGGGCATACCGTTGTACTCACGGCCGGGCCGGATAAAAAAGAGCTGGCGATGATAGATCGCATACTCGCCGCCTCACCGAAAACGGGGGTCGTCTCGCTGGCGGGACAGCTAACGTTGCGCCAGCTGGCCTCACTCATCGACCACGCGTGTCTTTTTATTGGCGTTGACTCCGTTCCGATGCATATGGCCGCCGCGCTGCAGACGCCCTGCGTGGCGCTGTTTGGCCCTTCCAAACTGACGTTTTGGTCTCCATGGCAAGTCAACGGTGAAGTCATCTGGGCTGGCGACTACGGTCCCCTTCCCGATCCCGACGCTATTGATACCAAAACGAAAGAACGCTATCTCGACGCCATTCCTGTTGATGCTGTCGTCTCCGCTGCAAGGAGATATTTGTCATGAAACACCATCGTCTGGCGATTGTTCGCCAAAAGTATCGCCCTGATGGCGGAGCGGAGCGCTTCGTTTCACGTGCGCTCACCGCGCTGAGCAATCAGAATCTTGAACTCAACGTCATTACGCGTGAATGGCAGGGCGAGAGACAGGACGACTGGCATATCCATATTTGCGACCCGCGCAAATGGGGCCGAATTAGCCGCGAACGCGGGTTTGCCCATGCTGCCCGCGCGCTGTGGCAGCAACAGCAGTTTGATATTGTGCAAAGCCACGAGCGGATTCCGGGCTGTGATATCTACCGCGCTGGCGATGGCGTTCATCGCCGCTGGCTGCTACAGCGTGCGCGCATCCTGCCCGCCTGGCGCGCGAAAATGCTGATGGTCGACCGCTATCACCGCTACGTGATGCACGCCGAGCGTGAAATGTACCAGGCGCCAGAGCTGAAAGCGGTTATCTGTAATGCGGAAATGATCAAACGCGAAATCGTTGAAGACTTTGATATTGACGCAAAAAAGATACATGTGATTTATAATTCAATTGATTCCAGCCGCTTCGTTCCAGCCCAGGAAGCACAGCGTGCCGCGCTGCGTCAGCAATTTGGTTTGCCAGCCGATGCCGTGGTGTTCTGTTTTGTAGGATCGGGTTTTGAACGAAAAGGATTGGCCAGCGCCATACGCGCTATCGCAGGAACTTCAGCCTGGCTGATTGTGGTTGGACAGGATAAAGCAGAACATCGTTATCGTGACCTCGCCCGTTCATTGGGCTGCGAAGGGCAAATCCGTTTCCTGGGGATGCAGAAAGAAACGCTGCCTTTTTATCAGCTATCCGATGGTTTACTGTTGCCAACGCTGTATGATCCCTTTCCAAACGTCATTCTTGAAGCGATGGCCTGCGGCTTGCCCGTCATTACTTCAGAGAGTTGCGGAGGCGCTGAATTTATTCAGCAAGGCCAGAACGGATTTTATTGTGACGCCCTGGATATCAACACATTGAAGGAGGCAATTGCAGCCACTCCTTCTCTGGGAAAAAATAACACGATGGGGCAAGCGGCACGTGAACGGGTAAAAGACGCCACCCCCGAAAAACTGTCAAGTCAGCTTATTTCGCTTTATCAAAAATTACTGGATTAAAAATGCGCATCCTAATGATTATTGATGGTTTACCCGGTGGGGGAGCTGAAAAAACAGTTCTTACACTTTCCAGCGGATTAACGGAAATGGGGCATCAGGTCTCCCTTTTCTCTCTGCGGAAAGTGTGTGATTACGCCATCCCGGAAGGCATTGATTATCAGGTGGTCCAGGATACCTGCAAAAAACCGTGGCGCAAGTTGACGGAGATCCCACGCCGAGCCCGCCTGCTGGATCAGGCAATTGAGCGGGCTGAGCGCAGCGGAAAATTTGACGTTGTGTTCTCTCATCTGCACAAAACTGACCGCATTGTGGCGCACTGCCGCGCGCTGGAGCGTGAAAAAGTCTGGTTCTGCGTGCATGGCATGTTCTCTTTCTCCTATCTTCGCCATCGCAGCGGGCTTTCGCGCTGGTTTAAGCATCTTAAAATTCGTCATACCTACGAAAACCGAAACGTTGTCGCCGTCTCAGGCGCCGTGCTGAAAGACCTTTCCGAGACCCTGGCTCTGAAACTCCGGCGTAAAGCGGTTATCCACAATCCTTTTGATATCCCTGAAATTCAGCGTCTGGCGGATGCCCCCTTCGAGATGCAAGGGAAGGATTACATCATCCATGTCGGCCGCTTCCATGAACACAAACGCCACGACCGTCTTTTACGCGCGTTCGCACAGAGCCAGCTCGACACTACGCTTGTCATGATGGGCAATGGTTCCGAAGCCAAAATTCAAAAGCTCAAACAGCTTGCCCGCGACCTGGGTATTGAAGACAAGACGGTTTTCCGTCCCTTCGACTCCAATCCCTACCCCTGGATTAAAGGGGCACGCCTCTTAGTGTTAAGTTCTGACTGCGAAGGTTTTGGTAATGTGCTGGTGGAATCCATTATCTGCCAGACGCCACCGGTCAGTACCAATTGTCCGGGTGGTCCCGCAGAAATTCTCACCGGCGCCTTAGCGCGCGGGCTGGCAGAGCTAAATGACGCGTCACTGGCAAAAACCCTGGTAGATATTTATACCGCCCCGCCGGTCGTTGGCGATGCAACGATTGCGTCGTTCGGTATCAATGCCATTTGCCAGCAGTACATTGCTTTGGTCGACAATCAAAAATAATCAGGTTTCTTATGCAAAATTCAGCGCCATTGTTAAGCGTGGTGGTTGCCGTTTATAACGGCGAAGCTTTTCTGGATCAGTTCTTTACCTGCCTTGTGAATCAACGCATCGACAGCATGGAAGTCATTATTGTCAATGATGGCTCGACTGACCGCTCGATGCAGATCGTCGAAAGCTGGCGTGAAAAACTGCCGCAGATGCAGGTGATTGAACAGCAAAACCAGGGCGTTTCCATTGCGCGGAATACCGGCCTGGCCGTTGCAACCGGTCAGTATCTCTCTTTCCCGGATATTGATGACGTCTTCAAACCTGGCATGTACCAGCGTCTGCTGGATATGGCCGTCACGCAGGATCTGGATGTCGCCACCTGCAACGGCAACTACGTCTGGGAAAATGATAAGAAACCGTCTCGACCTATCTTCCCCGAGGATAAACTCGCCTCAACGGGCGTTATGACGGGCCCGGCATGGTTAAAGATGGCGCTGGATTCACGTAAGTTCCTGCACGTGACCTGGCTTAATATCTATCGCCACGATTTTATTCGTAAACACAGTTTCCATTTCGAACCCGGCCTGCGCCATCAGGATATCCCGTGGACTACCGAGGTGCTGCTTGCCGCAGAGCGCGTTCAGTACACCAGTGAACGCTTTTATGACTACTACATTCACTCTGCCTCGGTATCGCATACGCCGGATAATGACGACACGCTGATCCGCTCCGCGCGCCACTACATGAAAATCCTGCAGATGCTTGATGCCATTAACCAGCGTTACCCGGATAAAGTGAAAAATATCCCCGCCTGCCACTGGCAAATCGCCAAAGAGGGGCTGGGGATCATTCATACCTTCGACAACATGAAGGATGAGACAAAGAAAACAATGATTATCAAAGAGTTCTTCGACACCGGGATCTGGAAGCTTATCTGGAAAAGTGCCAAAAGCCCGCGTTTGCGCTGGCGCCTGGGCCGACGCTACTTCCGTTTAAAACGGTATCTGGCATAAGAGATAGCTTTACCTGGCTTAAATGCTTAGAATTTGCCCGCCGAAACTAAAAAGACGGATAATCGCTTGGAATTGTTGTATACCGCCCTGCTCTATATCATTCAGCCACTGGTGTGGCTGAGACTGTTGCTTCGTAGCCGTAAAGCGCCTGCGTATCGTAAACGCTGGGCTGAACGCTATGGCTTTTGCCGCAATAAAGTCGCCCCGGACGGTATTTTGCTGCATTCCGTTTCTGTCGGTGAAACGCTGGCGGCGATCCCGCTGGTTCGCGCTCTGCGCCACCGCTACCCGTCTCTGCCGATTACCGTCACCACCATGACGCCAACCGGCTCAGAGCGCGCGTTATCCGCGTTTGGCAAAGACGTTCATCACGTCTACCTCCCTTACGATCTGCCCTGCGCTATGAATCGTTTCCTGAACACCGTTCGCCCGAAGCTGGTGATCGTGATGGAAACCGAGCTGTGGCCGAACATGATTTCCGCTCTGCATGCCCGTAAAATTCCGCTGGTGATTGCCAACGCGCGCCTTTCAGAGCGCTCGGCGAAAGGCTACGGCAAGCTGGGCAAATTTATGCGCCGCCTGCTAAGCAAAATCACGCTGATTGCCGCGCAGAACGAAGAAGACGCGGCGCGCTTTATCTCCCTGGGCCTGAAGCGCAACCAGCTTGCCGTGACCGGCAGCCTGAAATTCGATATTTCCGTTACCCCTGAACTGGCCGCCCGCGCCATCACGCTGCGCCGCCAGTGGGCTCCGCGTCGCCAGGTCTGGATAGCGACCAGTACTCATGAGGGCGAAGAGGCGATTATCCTGCAGGCGCACCGTAAGCTGCTGGAAACCTTCCCGGACCTACTGCTGATTCTGGTGCCTCGTCACCCCGAACGTTTTAAAGATGCCCGCGAAATGGTGCAGAAAGGCGGCTTCAGCTTCACCCTGCGCAGCAGCGGAGAGATCCCTTCCGGCAGTACCCAGGTGGTGATTGGCGATACGATGGGCGAACTGATGCTGCTCTACGGCATTGCTGACCTCGCCTTTGTTGGCGGCAGCCTGGTGGAGCGCGGAGGCCATAACCCGCTGGAGCCGGCAGCCCACGCCATTCCTGTGTTGATGGGTCCACACACGTTTAACTTCAAAGATATCTGCGCTAAATTGCAGCAGGCCGATGGTTTAATTACCGTGACCGATGCGGACTCGGTGGTCAAAGAGGTTTCAACCCTTCTGACGGACGAAGATTACCGCCTGTGGTACGGTCGCCACGCCGTCGAAGTGCTGCACCAGAACCAGGGCGCACTCACCCGTCTGCTGCAGCTTCTGCAACCTTATCTGCCTCAGCGGAGCCACTAATGTCTACGCGTCTGTCGGTCGTCATGATCGCCAAAAACGCCGCCGACCTGCTTCCGGACTGCCTGGCCTCCGTCGCCTGGGCTGACGAAATTGTTATCCTCGACTCCGGAAGCACGGACAACACGGTGGACATCGCCCGGGCTGCGGGCGCAAAAGTCTTTACCGATACCGACTGGCAGGGCTACGGCATTCAGCGCCAGCGCGCGCAGGGTCACGCCACGGGCGATTATGTGCTGATGATCGACACCGACGAGCGCGTCACCCCGGAACTCCAGCAGGCCATTCAGGCGGTGCTTTCCTCACCCCAGCCTGGCGCCGTATACAGCATCGCGCGTCGCAACTACTTCCTTGGCCGCTTCATGCGCCACAGCGGCTGGTATCCGGATCGCGTAATGCGCCTCTACGAGCGCGGGCGCTTTCAGTACAACGACAACCTTGTCCATGAGTCACTGGCCTGCGACGGCGCCCAGGTCATCCCCCTGACGGGTGATTTGCTGCATCTGACCTGCCGTGATTTCGCCAGCTTCCAGCAAAAGCAGCTCAACTATGCCACCGCATGGGCGCAGGAACGCCACCAGCGCGGCAAGAAGGCCTCGCTGACAGGAATCTTCACCCACACGCTGGGCGCGTTTCTGAAAACGCTGCTGCTGCGCGGCGGCGTGCTGGATGGTAAGCAGGGCTGGTTACTGGCGGTAGTGAATGCCCAGTATACTTTCAACAAATACACCGAGCTGTGGGCGCTCTGCCGCGGCTACTCAGAGAAAACGTGAGCCATGAGCACAAAAGCGATTTATCCGGGTACCTTCGATCCGATCACTAACGGTCATCTTGATATCATTACCCGTGCAGCGTGCATGTTCGACAAGGTGATTCTGGCGATTGCCGCCAGCCCCAGCAAAAAACCGATGTTTGATCTCAACGAGCGCGTGGCGCTTGCCACCGATGCGATTGCGCACCTGCCGAATGTTGAAGTTGTCGGGTTCAGCGATCTGATGGCTAACTTCGCCCGCGCCCAGCAGGCCAATATTCTGATTCGTGGCCTGCGCGCGGTGGCAGACTTCGAGTATGAGATGCAGCTGGCGCACATGAACCGCCACCTGATGCCGGAACTGGAAAGCGTATTCCTGATGCCGTCAAAAGAGTGGTCGTTTATCTCGTCAACGCTGGTAAAAGAGGTGGCGCGCCATCACGGGGACGTTACCCATTTCCTGCCGGATAACGTCCACCAGGCGCTGATGGAAAAGCTAAAGTAGTTCTATTTCTGACACTGGCGGCAGTAGAACGTGGCGCGCTGGGCGTGCTTCGTGGCAATAATCGGCGTCCCGCATGCCCTGCATGGCTCGCCCTTACGGCCATACACCTGCAGCTCCTGGGCAAAATAGCCTGGTTTACCGTCGCTCTGCAGAAAATCCTTCAGGGTGGTCCCGCCTTGCTCAATCGAGCGCAGCAGCACTGCTTTAATGACCCGAACCAGCAGCTCACACTCCTGCGCGGACAGCGACGAGGCCAGCCGATCGGGATGGATCCCGGCCGCGAACAGCGATTCACTGGCGTAAATATTCCCCACGCCGACCACCAGCTTATTATCCATCAGCCAGGGCTTGATCGGGGTCTTTTTCTTCGCGCACTTCTCTTTCAGGTAGTCCGCATTAAACGCGTCTGAAAGCGGCTCAGGGCCCAAATGCGCCAGCACGTTGTGTCCTTCCAGCTCCTTCGTCCACAGCCACGCGCCAAAGCGCCGCGGATCGGTGTAGCGGAGCACTTTGCCGTTGCTCATTACCAGGTCAACGTGATCGTGTTTTTCCGCAGGCAATTCTTCGGTCAGGATGCGCAGGCTCCCGGACATCCCAAGATGGATAATGATCCAGCCGTCAGGCAGCTCCAGCAGCAGGTATTTCGCGCGGCGCTGCACGCTAAGGACGGGTTTGTCGCTTAACGCGTGGATCTCATCGGACACCGGCCAGCGCAGTCGTCCATTGCGAACGACGGCATGAAGAATAGTCGCGCCGACCAGATGGGGCTCAATGCCGCGACGGCTGGTCTCTACCTCAGGTAATTCAGGCATGGTTCCTCCGTTGAGATGCAGAATGCAAAAAACCCCGCAGTTGCGGGGTTTTTCAATACAAGGAGGCTAAAATTATTTGATTTTAGCTTCTTTGTACAGTACGTGCTGGCGTACAACTGGATCGAATTTTTTCAGTTCCAGTTTTTCCGGCTTAGTACGTTTGTTCTTCGTGGTGGTGTAGAAGTGACCTGTACCAGCAGAAGAAACCAGCTTGATTTTCTCGCGAATACCTTTAGCCATGATTTATTTCCTCTTTAAGTACTTAGTACTTTTCGCCACGGGCACGCAGTTCAGACAGAACTGTATCGATGCCTTTCTTATCGATTACACGCATACCTTTAGCAGATACACGCAGGGTGACAAAACGCTTCTCGCTCTCAACCCAGAAACGGTGAGAGTGCAGGTTCGGCAGGAAACGGCGTTTAGTCGCGTTCAGTGCGTGGGAACGGTTGTTACCGGTCACCGGACGCTTGCCAGTAACTTGGCAGACTCGGGACATGTCTATTCTCCAAAAATCAAATTAGCTCGAGCTTCGTATGGGGTATCGGCGCCTCGTCAGGCTTTACAGCCCGGTCATCGCGTAGTTCTAAGTGAACTCTCGATTGCCAGGCCCAAATGCCAAACCCGAGATTCTCAAAGGTGGCGTAGTATACGCTGACTCGGCGGTGTGCTCAAGTCCCGAACAGACAAAGATCCCGATGGATCGCGAGAAATAGCCTAAATCCAGCCATGTTCTGCAAAAGAAATGTACTCTCCGCGGCCAATTATCAGATGGTCCAGAACACGAATGTCCATGAATTGACAGCATTTGATAATGCGTTCGGTGATTTCTTTGTCAGCTCTGCTCGGTTCTGCACAGCCAGAGGGGTGATTATGCGCGAGGATCACCCCCGCTGCATTCACTTTTATCGCTTCACGCACAATTTCACGCGGATGTACCTCAACGTGGCTCAGTGTACCCGAAAACAGGCGGCTGTGCTTCAGTACCCGGTTCCTGTTGTCGAGAAAGATCACCATAAAGATCTCCCGCTCCAGACCGGATAGCTGGCTTTGCAAAAATTCGCGGGTCATGTCAGGGGTAAGGATCGGATCTTGCTCCTCCATCTGTACGTTATAAAATCGCCGGGCAAGTTCAGCAATACCCCGTAACTGGGCATACTTCGCGACGCCAATGCCTTCTACGTGCGTAAACGCCTCCAGTTCGGCTGTCAGCAAACCATGTAGTGAACCAAAATGGTCTATCAGATTTTTCGCCAGCGTAAATACCGTTTTTCCCTTCGTACCTGTACGTAAAAAGAGCGCCAGCAGCTCCTCGTCTTTTAATAACGCGACGCCATGACGCAGCATTTTTTCGCGCGGTAGCAGCAGTTCAGTCTCTTCCATGCCCGGCCTCCTTCTGTTTGCCATTATGCTGCCACAGGCAAATCCGGGGCTCGACGCTGAGGTTTCGTTCTTGCGTAGCGCCTCGCAAAGTGCATAAAGGACTTCATCACCCCCTATTTGGGATTGTGGTAAAATGCCCGCTCTCTGGTGAAACCCAACAGGAAAGAATCATGATGAGCCTGGCCGGTAAAAAAATCGTTCTTGGCGTGAGCGGCGGCATTGCTGCCTATAAAGCGCCGGAGCTGGTGCGTCGTCTGCGCGAGCGCGGGGCGGACGTGCGGGTCGCGATAACCGAAGGCGGTAAAGCCTTTATCACCCCTCTGAGCCTGCAGGCGGTTTCAGGATACCCGGTATCTGACAGCCTGCTCGATCCGGCCGCCGAAGCCGCGATGGGGCATATTGAGCTTGGGAAATGGGCCGATCTGGTGATTCTTGCCCCTGCCACGGCAGATTTAATTGCCCGCGTGGCGGCCGGTATGGCGAACGATCTGGTTTCGACCATTTGCCTCGCGACGCCTGCGCGCGTCGCCGTTGTGCCCGCCATGAACCAGCAGATGTACCGCAATGCCGCCACCCAGCATAATCTGGAGACGCTGGCTTCGCGCGGCCTGCTTGTCTGGGGCCCGGACAGCGGCAGCCAGGCCTGCGGCGACGTTGGCCCGGGGCGTATGCTCGACCCGTTGACGATTGTGGATATGGCCGCCGCCCATTTTTCACCTGTCAACGACCTGCAACATCTCAACATCATGATTACCGCGGGCCCGACGCGCGAACCGCTGGACCCGGTGCGTTACATCACCAACCACAGCTCCGGTAAAATGGGCTTTGCGATTGCTGCCGCAGCGGCAAAACGCGGTGCTAACGTCACGCTGGTCAGCGGCCCGGTCTCGCTACCTACGCCACCTTTTGTACAGCGTATTAATGTTACCACCGCGCTGGAGATGGAAGCCGCCGTGCAGGCTCATGCGCAACGCCAGCAGATTTTTATCGGCTGTGCGGCCGTGGCAGACTATCGCGCCGAGACCATCGCCGAGTCTAAAATCAAAAAGCAAGGCGATGAATTAACACTGAAAATGGTGAAAAACCCGGACATTGTTGCCGGTGTCGCCGCATTAAAAAGCCATCGTCCTTACGTTGTTGGATTTGCCGCAGAAACGAATAATGTGGAAGAATATGCCCGGCAAAAACGTACCCGCAAAAACCTCGATTTAATTTGCGCGAACGACGTATCGCTGGCAACGCAAGGATTTAATAGCGACAGCAACGCACTGCACCTTTTCTGGCAGGATGGAGATAAAATCTTACCGCTTGAGCGCAAGGAACTCCTGGGCCAACAATTACTGGACGAGATCGTTACCCGTTATGATGAAAAAAATCGACGTTAAGATTCTGGACCCGCGTGTTGGCGAGCAATTCCCGCTGCCAACCTATGCCACCTCCGGCTCTGCCGGACTTGACCTGCGCGCCTGTCTCGATGACGCCGTAGAACTGGCTCCCGGTGCCACTACCCTGATCCCGACTGGCCTGGCGATCCACATTGCAGACCCGTCTCTGGCGGCAGTGATCCTGCCGCGCTCGGGTCTGGGCCATAAGCACGGCGTAGTGCTGGGTAACCTGGTCGGCCTGATCGACTCCGACTACCAGGGTCAGCTGATGGTGTCCGTCTGGAACCGTGGTCAGGACAGCTTCACCATTGAACCGGGCGAGCGTATCGCGCAGATGGTTTTTGTACCGGTGGTACAGGCAGAATTTAACCTGGTGGCAGACTTTGATGCCACCGACCGTGGCGAAGGCGGCTTCGGCCATTCCGGGCGCAAATAACCGCCCGACACACGTATCTCGCAGCGCCATAACGCAATAACAAACCGCAAACGTCAGTTTGCGGTCGCTGTGTGGATGCCAGCCTGGCAAGTGCTTATTTTCAGGGGTATTTTGTAACATGGCAGAAAAACAAACCGCGAAAAGGAATCGTCGCGAAGAAATACTTCAATCTCTGGCTCTGATGCTTGAATCCAGCGATGGCAGTCAACGCATCACTACCGCCAAACTGGCCGCCTCTGTGGGCGTGTCTGAGGCGGCGCTGTATCGTCATTTCCCCAGCAAAACAAAAATGTTCGACAGCCTGATCGAGTTTATTGAAGACAGTCTGATCACGCGCATTAACCTGATTCTGAAAGATGAGAAAGATACCACCGCGCGTCTTCGTCTGATTATGCTGTTAATTCTGGGCTTTGGGGAGCGCAATCCGGGTTTAACCCGTATCCTGACCGGCCACGCGCTGATGTTTGAGCAGGACAGGCTGCAGGGCCGCATCAATCAGCTTTTTGAGCGTATTGAAGCACAGCTGCGCCAGGTGCTGCGCGAGAAGAAAATGCGTGAAGGCGAAGGATACAATACGGATGAGACATTGCTGGCAAGCCAGATACTGGCGTTTTGTGAAGGCATGCTCTCCCGCTTTGTGCGCAGCGAATTCAAATACCGACCAACGGACGATTTTGACGCCCGCTGGCCGTTAGTGGCAGCGCAGCTGCAGTAGCACCGCAGGCCCGGTAAGCGTAGCGCCGCCGGGCATTTTAATTACACGCCAAACTCTTCGCGATACGCCCGCACCGCCGCCAGGTGATCCGCCATCTCTGGCTTCTCTTCCAGATACGCAATCAGGTCTTTCAGAGTAATGATAGAGGTCACTTTGCAGCTGTAATCACGCTCTACTTCCTGGATAGCAGAGATATCGCCGCGACCGCGCTCCTGACGATCAAGAGAAATCAGCACGCCAGCCAGCGTCGCACCGTTGGCCTGGATAATCTCCATAGATTCACGGATCGCGGTGCCTGCGGTAATCACGTCGTCGACCAGCATCACGCGGCCCTGCAGCGCGCTGCCCACAAGATTACCGCCTTCACCGTGGGTTTTGGCCTCTTTGCGGTTAAAGCAGTACGGCACATCACGGTCATGGTGCTCCGCCAGCGCCACCGCCGTGGTGGTTGCAATCGGAATGCCCTTGTACGCCGGGCCAAACAGCAGGTCGAAATCAATCCCGGAATCCACCAGCGCTTCGGCATAGAAGCGGCCTAACAGTGCCAGATCGCGCCCGGTATTAAACAGCCCGGCGTTGAAGAAATACGGGCTCTTACGCCCGGATTTCAGCGTAAATTCGCCAAACTTAAGTACCTGTTTATTAATCGCAAACTCAATAAACTGGCGCTGATACGATTTCATGGATTCGCTCCTTTGGTTTTTTCTGTCTTACAGGCAAAAAAAAAGCGACTCATTGGTCGCCTTTAAAATCAATTTTCTAACGCCGCTTTTTGCGTCGTTACAATGGATTCGATTCCCCCTCGGGCCAACGCCAGCAGGGAGAGAAGTTCTTCATGGGTGAACGGCTCACCTTCCGCCGTCCCCTGCACCTCAATGATGCGACCATCTTCGGTCATCACCACGTTCATGTCCGTCTCGGCGGCAGAATCTTCAACATATTCCAGATCGCAAAGCGCTTCACCATTAACGATCCCCACGGAAACCGCCGCGACCATCCCTTTCATAGGGTTGGTTTTCAGCTTACCAGCTGCAACCAGCTTGTTCAGGGCATCGGCCAGCGCCACACAGGCACCGGTAATGGACGCGGTACGCGTGCCGCCATCTGCCTGAATCACGTCGCAGTCCAGGGTAATAGTGAATTCACCGAGGATTTTCAGGTCAACGGCGGCGCGCAGCGCACGTGCGATCAGGCGCTGGATTTCCATGGTACGTCCACCCTGCTTACCCTTTGCCGCTTCACGGGCGTTACGGGTATGGGTCGCGCGCGGCAGCATGCCGTACTCGGCGGTGATCCAACCCTGGCCCTGACCTTTCAGAAAGCGCGGAACACCTTCTTCGATGGACGCGGTGCAAAGCACTTTGGTGTCACCAAACTCAACCAGCACGGAGCCTTCAGCGTGTTTTGTATAGTTACGGGTCAGGGTGACGGGACGCACCTGATTGGCGCTACGACCTGATGGACGCATGATGGATTCTCCGGCTTGAAACGAATGTGGCTGCGCATTATACGGATAAAGGACGCTTATTCCTATCCTGAGAAGCCCCCGAAAGCTATAATCCCCCCATCTCTCCTTTAAAAACGGGAATGTCTATGATCCGCAGTATGACCGCCTACGCCCGGCGTGAAATCAAGGGTAGCTGGGGTAGCGCTACCTGGGAAATGCGTTCGGTAAACCAGCGCTATCTGGAAACATATTTCCGTATGCCGGAACAGTTCCGCAGCCTTGAACCTGTAGTGCGCGAGCGTATCCGTACGCGTCTGACCCGCGGGAAAGTGGAATGCAACCTGCGCTTTGAGCCCGATGCCAGCGCACAGGGCGAGCTGATCCTCAACGAAAAACTGGCGAAACAGCTCGTTAATGCGGCGAACTGGGTCAAAATGCAGAGCGATGAAGGCGAAATCAACCCCGTTGATATTCTGCGCTGGCCTGGCGTCATGGCCGCCGGCGAGCAGGATCTGGACGCGATTGCCGCAGAAATTCTGGCAGCCCTCGACGGCACGCTGGATGACTTTATCGTTGCCCGCGAAACCGAAGGTCAGGCGCTGAAAGCGATGATTGAGCAGCGCCTTGAAGGTGTCAGCGCTGAAGTGGCGAAGGTTCGCGCCCATATGCCGGAAGTGCTGCAGTGGCAGCGCGAGCGTCTGGTCGCCAAGCTGGAAGAAGCGGAAGTTCAGCTGGAAAACACCCGTCTGGAACAAGAGCTGGTGCTGATGGCGCAGCGTATCGATGTTGCTGAAGAGCTGGACCGTCTGGAAGCACACGTTAAAGAGACCTACAACATCCTGAAGAAGAAGGAAGCTGTAGGCCGCCGTCTGGACTTTATGATGCAGGAGTTCAACCGCGAGTCGAACACTTTGGCGTCTAAGTCTATCAACGCTGAAGTGACCAACTCAGCGATTGAACTCAAGGTTCTGATTGAGCAGATGCGCGAGCAGATCCAGAATATTGAGTAATCGCTTTTTGGATGGTGTCGGCTGATGCCATCCATTATTATTTCTAATCCGAATTCCCGCCTCTTTTCAAATTCAGCAGCCAAGTATCAAAGATATTCAACATGTATTGATTAAATTTTATAGGTGAAACCCAATCGCCTTAGAAAATCTCAATCGTGATCTTGCGCACAAATCGCTAACCTTTCCGCGTTCACACCGGAGGGTATATGCTGCTTCACATTCTTTATCTTATTGGTATCACCGCTGAAGCCATGACTGGCGCTCTCGCCGCCGGGCGTCGCCGGATGGACACCTTCGGCGTGATCATTATTGCCACTGCAACCGCGCTGGGCGGCGGTTCCGTGCGCGATATCCTGCTTGGCCATTACCCGCTCGGCTGGGTGAAACATCCTGAGTATGTGATTATTGTCGCAACGGCTGCCGTATTAACCACCATAGTGGCACCCGTTATGCCCCATCTGCGCCGCCTGTTCCTAGTGCTTGATGCACTGGGGCTGATCGTCTTTTCTATCATCGGCGCGCAAATCGCGCTCGATATGGGGGAAGGCCCGGTTATCGCCACCATTGCTGCCGTGGTGACGGGCGTTTTCGGCGGCGTGCTGCGCGATATGTTCTGCAAACGCATTCCTCTGGTCTTCCAAAAAGAGCTGTATGCCGGCATCTCCTTCGCCGCAGCGGTGCTCTACATTGCCCTGCAGCATTACGTTTCAAACCACGACGTGGTGGTCATCTCCACGCTGCTGTTTGGCTTTACGGCCCGCATGCTGGCGCTGCGTCTGAAGCTCGGATTGCCCGTGTTTCACTATAAGCACAGCGCCCACTGATCTCAGAACCCATTGATGTGCTGCTGAGCAAGCCACCTGACCAGCACATCGATCTCTGGCGCGTGCAGCCAGGCAACGATTTGCCGCGCCGTCTCCGCTCCCGTACCCGGCAAGGCCTGCCAGGCCTTTTCACTGCGTTCGCTCATCTTCTGCCACGACACATCTTCCAACGCCTTCAGCGAGGCCTGTGGCAGCGGAACACCCAGCGCCATAATCCAGCGGATAAAAGGCTGCTCATGCACCTGATTAAAGCGATGCCAGAGCGCCAGCCCGCGTGCGGCAGAGAATCCCGGCGTCGACTGCAGTTGCTCCTGCGTTAATAGCAGCCACGAAAAGAGATGTTCAAAATGATGCGCCTGCCAGAGTGTGCGCCAGCCTGACTCACCTAATCCTTCAATGTTGAATACCTGCTTTGAACTGAGCCACGTCAGCCGGGCAAAGAACTGTTCCATACACTCCGGCGAGGCATAAAAGCAACTCAGGGAGTGATAACGCGAGGCCGGAGGCTCTGGTTTTTGTCTGTCCGCCCCTCGCCAGACCACCTTATCAAACCGGGGGATACCCTGCCCTGCCAGGCTGACCTGGATCTGATCGCCCGGGACAATATCCAGCCTCTGCCAGCGTCCAACCGAACCGAGACTCACGCGCTGCACCCGTTTATCGTCCAACTGCACAGGCTCAAGTGCCGCCACGACAGAAATTTTGCCCGTGCGCCCCACGGAAAAAAGAATATTCCTGACCTCTGCCACCTGTGCCGCAGGCGAATATTTCCACGCGATAATCCAGTTGCCTTCGCCGGGCAGCCAACTCTCCCCTGTAGGTGGCTCCGCAGACCGAACCACTATGCCATCCGTGGCAAAGGGCAATGCCGTGTTTTGCCAGGCCAAACGCTGTTTTTCAACAGAATCAACCGCTTGTACGGGCAACGTATAGCGCGCCGTCAGGGAAAAGCCTGCGCTGGACAGCTCAGACAGCCTGTTTTCCATTCCCTTCGGTCCATCCGGCCAGGCCCAGATAAATATTCCTGTCTGGCTCAAAAGCGCGTTGTCCTTTTGTCGCATCATCGCGCCCGCCACTTTTGCGCGAGCATTCATTCCGCCCATCTGCCGCTGGACGTGGTTTTCGCGTAGCCAGAAAAGCTCCCCCTGTAAGACGCTGTTTGCAAGCGCGCCGGATACCTCCTTGGGCACGGACGGGATCAAACGCACGCGGGCCGTCCAGTCCTCGCCTTTTAGCCCATTACCACGGCTGATGGCCCGCGCTAGCTTTCCGTTGCGATACACCAGCGTCACCGCCACGCCATCAACTTTTGGCTGCATCCAGAGATTTTTCCGGCCGTGCATCCAGTGACCCAGCGCTTCTTTGCTGGCTGCTTTACGTACCCCCGTATGGGCAACAGGATGTTTTACGTTTCCCTCCAGCGCAGGAAGGGCGCTCTCAGCAAAATCGTTGCCGAAACAGCGCTGCCACTGGGTTAAACGGCCGTTGAGCTGGTCATACACTTCGTCACTGACCTCGCTCACCCCCAGCTTCCAGTAAGCTTCATCCCAGCGTTTGATTTGTGCACTTAATGACGCAATCTCTTTTTCGGCTTTTGCCTGTGACCACACCGGGCACACCGCCGCCCCGTAACCACACCACAACAGCATTAACCCGCTTATCCACCGCCACATCGCTATCCCTCCTTTGCAATGCAGGAGGTATAACCTGACGTGAGAAACGACGCTAATAGCAACCTTTCACGTTGCGATGCGCTATCCAGCGTTAATTTTTATTGCTGCAAACCGCAGGTAAAACCTGAAAACGGTACGCAAAATTCAATAATCCAGGGGAAAAAGTGTGACAAAGGCTACGTCACACAGCGGCGACGTGTATAATAAGCCCGTATGTAGGACTTCTTCGTTAACACATACAAAAGACTCTCATGGCTCAAGGCACGCTTTATATTGTTTCTGCCCCTAGCGGCGCGGGTAAATCCAGCCTTATTCAGGCACTGTTAAAAACCCAACCGTTGTACGACACACAGGTTTCTGTTTCTCACACCACGCGAGCGCCGCGTCCGGGTGAAGTGCACGGTGAACACTATTTCTTTGTGGATCACGACGAGTTCAGAGCGATGATCGGCAGAGATGCGTTTCTTGAACACGCAGAAGTGTTTGGTAACTACTACGGCACCTCGCGTGAAACCATTGAGCAGGTTCTGGCGACGGGCGTGAATGTGTTCCTCGACATCGACTGGCAGGGCGCACAGCAAATTCGCAAGAAAATGCCTGACTCGCGCAGTATCTTTATTTTACCGCCGTCGAAGGATGAGCTGGATCGCCGCCTGCGTGGCCGCGGTCAGGACAGTGAAGAAGTCATCGCAAAGCGTATGGAACAGGCAGTTGCAGAAATGAGCCATTACGCGGAATATGATTACCTTATTGTGAATGATGATTTTGATGCCGCGCTGAGCGATCTCAAAACCATTCTTCGCGCAGAACGACTGCGTATGAGCCGCCAGAAGCAGCGACATGACGCATTAATCACCAAACTGTTGGCAGACTGAACCCACTTTCAGTATCATGCCCAGTCATTTCTTCACCTGTGGAGCATTTTAAGTATGGCACGCGTAACTGTTCAGGACGCTGTAGAGAAAATTGGTAACCGTTTTGACCTGGTGCTGGTCGCCGCGCGTCGCGCTCGTCAGATGCAGGTGGGCGGTAAAGATCCGCTGGTACCGGAAGAAAACGATAAAACCACCGTTATTGCACTTCGCGAAATCGAAGAAGGTCTGATCAACAACCAGATCCTCGACGTGCGTGAGCGCCAGGAGCAGCAAGAGCAGGAAGCCGCAGAACTGCAGGCCGTAACCGCCATTGCTGAAGGTCGTCGTTAATTAAACCTGCGGGTCGCCCTTGTATCTGTTTGAAAGCCTGAATCAACTGATTCAAATCTACCTGCCTGAAGACCAGATTAAGCGTCTTCAGCAGGCGTATCTCGTTGCACGTGACGCTCACGAGGGCCAGACACGTTCAAGCGGTGAACCCTACATCACGCACCCGGTTGCGGTAGCCTGTATTCTGGCCGAGATGAAACTCGACTACGAAACGCTGATGGCTGCCCTGCTGCACGACGTGATCGAAGATACCCCTGCCACCTACCAGGATATGGAACAGCTGTTTGGCAAAAGCGTTGCCGAGCTGGTGGAAGGGGTCTCTAAGCTTGATAAGCTGAAATTCCGCGACAAGAAAGAGGCGCAAGCCGAAAACTTCCGCAAGATGATTATGGCGATGGTGCAGGATATCCGCGTCATTCTCATCAAACTCGCTGACCGTACCCACAACATGCGCACGCTGGGCTCACTTCGCCCGGATAAACGTCGCCGCATTGCCCGTGAAACCCTCGAAATTTACAGTCCGCTGGCGCACCGTTTAGGTATCCACCACATCAAAACCGAGCTGGAAGAGCTGGGCTTTGAAGCGTTGTACCCGAACCGTTATCGCGTGATTAAAGAGGTGGTGAAAGCCGCACGCGGTAACCGTAAAGAGATGATTCAAAAGATCCTCTCTGAAATTGAAGGGCGTTTGCAGGAAGCGGGAATCCCGTGCCGCGTCAGCGGTCGCGAAAAACATCTTTACTCCATCTACTGCAAAATGGTGCTCAAAGAGCAGCGTTTTCACTCGATCATGGATATCTACGCGTTCCGCGTAATCGTCCACGACTCTGACACCTGCTACCGCGTGCTGGGGCAGATGCACAGCCTCTATAAACCGCGCCCGGGGCGCATGAAAGATTACATCGCCATTCCGAAAGCGAACGGCTATCAATCTTTGCATACCTCGATGATCGGTCCGCACGGCGTGCCTGTTGAAGTGCAGATCCGCACCGAAGACATGGACCAGATGGCAGAGATGGGTGTAGCCGCACACTGGGCTTACAAAGAGCACGGTGGCGAAAGCAGCACCACCGCGCAAATCCGCGCCCAGCGCTGGATGCAGAGCCTGCTGGAGCTTCAGCAGAGTGCGGGTAGCTCGTTCGAATTTATTGAGAGCGTTAAATCCGATCTCTTCCCGGATGAGATTTACGTTTTCACCCCAGAAGGCCGCATTGTCGAACTGCCTGCGGGCGCAACGCCGGTCGACTTCGCCTACGCCGTGCATACCGATATCGGGCACGCCTGCGTGGGCGCGCGCGTCGACAGACAGCCTTACCCGCTGTCTCAGCCGCTCTCCAGCGGACAGACGGTCGAAATTATTACCGCGCCGGGCGCACGTCCGAACGCGGCCTGGCTGAACTTTGTCGTGAGTTCCAAAGCGCGTGCCAAAATTCGTCAGCTGTTGAAAAACCTCAAGCGCGATGACTCCGTCAGCCTGGGGCGTCGTCTGCTCAACCACGCGTTGGGCGGCAGCCGCAAGCTGGCTGAGATCCCACCGGAGCATATTCAGCGTGAACTCGACCGTATGAAGCTCACGTCTCTGGACGATCTGCTGGCGGAAATTGGTCTGGGTAACGCGATGAGCGTCGTGGTGGCGAAAAACCTGCAGCAGGGCGAAGCGACGCCATCTGCTCCAGGCGCATCCGGCCATGCTCATCTGCCGATCAAAGGCGCGGACGGGGTGCTGATCACCTTCGCAAAATGTTGCCGTCCAATCCCTGGCGACCCGATTATTGCGCACGTCAGTCCGGGCAAAGGGCTGGTTATCCACCATGAATCCTGTCGTAACATTCGCGGCTACCAGAAAGAAGCCGAGAAGTTTATGGCGGTCGAGTGGGATAAAGAGACGGCGCAGGAATTTATCACCGAAATTAAGGTGGATATGTTCAATCACCAGGGTGCCCTGGCGAACCTGACGGCAGCCATCAACACGGCCTCGTCCAACATTCAGAGCCTGAATACGGAAGAAAAAGACGGCCGCGTCTATAGCGCCTTTATTCGTCTGACCGCTCGCGACCGCGTGCATCTGGCGAACATTATGCGCAAGATCCGCGTCATGCCGGACGTGATTAAAGTCACCCGAAACCGAAACTAGGTTTATGAATTCACAACGTTATGCCCGTATCTGCGAAATGCTTGCCAGACGCCAGCCTGACCTGACGGTCTGCATGGAGCAGGTGCATAAACCTCATAACGTCTCTGCCATCGTCCGTACCGCAGATGCCGTCGGCGTGCATGAAGTGCACGCCGTCTGGCCGGGTCACCGGATGCGAACCATGGTCTCTGCTGCGGCAGGCAGTAACAGCTGGGTATCCGTCAAATCTCACCAGACGATTGGCGATGCCGTATCGCATCTGAAAGGACGCGGGATGCAGATCCTGGCGACAAACCTGTCCGATAAGGCCGTGGATTTCCGCGAAATCGACTATACCCGCCCGACCTGCATTTTGATGGGTCAGGAGAAAACCGGGATCTCCCAGGAAGCGCTGGATCTGGCGGATCGGGACATCATCATTCCGATGATCGGCATGGTCCAGTCCCTTAACGTCTCCGTGGCGTCCGCGCTCATTCTGTATGAAGCGCAGCGCCAGCGTCAGAACGCCGGGATGTACGAGCGCAGCAACAGTATGCTGCCGGAAGAAGAACAGCAGCGCCTGCTGTTTGAAGGTGGCTATCCGGTGCTGGCACGCGTTGCGAAGCAGAAAAAATTGCCTTACCCCCACGTCAACGCGCAGGGCGAAATTGAAGCCGATGCCGAATGGTGGGCCACTATGCAGTACGCCGGGTAACCGATGAAAGGCCGCCTGCTGGATGCTATCCCGCTCAACAGCCTGACGGGCGTGGGCGCGGCGCAAAGCAATAAGCTGGCAAAAATTGGCCTGCACACCGTGCAGGATCTCCTGCTTCATCTCCCCCTGCGTTACGAAGACCGCACTCAGCTCTACAAGATTGGCGATCTGCTTCCCGCCATTTACGCCACCGTTGAAGGCGAAGTCCTGAACTGCAATATCACTTTCGGCGGACGCCGGATGATGACCTGTCAGATCAGCGACGGCACCGGCATCCTCACCATGCGTTTCTTCAACTTCAGCGCTGCAATGAAAAACAGCCTGGCGACAGGCCGCAGAGTGCTGGCCTATGGCGAAGCCAAACGCGGGAAATACGGCGCAGAGATGATCCACCCGGAGTACCGCGTGCAGGGCGATCTCAGCACGCCGGAGCTGCAGGAGACGCTCACCCCGGTTTACCCGACGACCGAAGGCATCAAGCAGGCGACGCTGCGTAAGCTCACCGATCAGGCGCTGGAACTGCTGGACACCTGTGCCATTACCGAACTGCTGCCGCCAGAACTGGCTCAGGGGATGATGAGCCTGCCCGAGGCGCTGCGCACCCTGCACCGCCCGCCGCCAACCCTGCAGCTCAGCGATTTAGAAAGCGGTAAACACCCCGCCCAACGGCGTCTTATCCTTGAGGAATTACTGGCGCATAACCTGAGCATGCTGGCGCTGCGCGCCGGCGCGCAGCGTTTCCACGCTCAGCCGTTAAGCCCGAATGATGTGCTCAAAGATAAGCTGCTGGCCTCGCTGCCCTTTAAGCCCACCGGCGCGCAGGCGCGCGTCACCGCCGAGATTGAGCGCGACATGGCGCTCGACGTGCCGATGATGCGCCTGGTGCAGGGCGACGTAGGTTCAGGTAAAACGCTGGTTGCCGCCCTGGCCGCGTTACGCGCGATTGCCCACGGCAAACAGGTCGCGCTGATGGCACCAACCGAACTGCTGGCTGAACAGCACGCCAACAATTTCCGGGCCTGGTTCGCACCGCTCGGGATTGAAGTGGGCTGGCTTGCCGGAAAGCAAAAAGGCAAAGCGCGTCTTGCGCAGCAGGAAGCCATCGCCAGCGGCCAGGTGCAGATGATTGTCGGCACACACGCTATCTTTCAGGAGCAGGTGCAGTTTAACGGCCTCGCGCTGGTGATTATCGACGAGCAGCACCGCTTCGGCGTGCATCAGCGTCTGGCGCTGTGGGAAAAAGGGCTGCAGCAGGGCTTCCACCCGCACCAGCTGATCATGACCGCCACGCCGATCCCGCGTACCCTGGCGATGACCGCCTACGCCGATCTGGATACCTCTACCATCGACGAACTGCCGCCGGGCCGAACGCCGGTGACGACGGTCGCCATACCGGATACGCGCCGCAGCGACATCATTGACCGCGTGCGCAACGCCTGCACCCATGAAGGGCGCCAGGCCTACTGGGTCTGTACCCTGATTGAAGAGTCGGAACTGCTGGAAGCCCAGGCCGCCGAAGCGACGTGGGAAGAGCTCAGGCTGGCACTGCCCGAGCTGAACGTTGGCCTGGTTCACGGCCGCATGAAGCCTGCCGAGAAGCAGGCGGTGATGCAATCCTTCAAACAGGGGGAACTGCATTTGCTGGTCGCGACGACGGTCATCGAAGTGGGCGTTGACGTCCCCAACTCCAGTTTGATGATCATCGAAAACCCGGAACGTCTGGGGCTTGCCCAGCTCCACCAGCTGCGCGGGCGCGTTGGCCGCGGCGCGGTAGCGTCTCACTGCGTGCTGCTTTACAAAGCTCCGCTTTCAAAAACCGCCCAGATGCGACTGCAGGTGCTGCGCGACAGCAACGACGGCTTTGTGATTGCGCAAAAAGACCTGGAGATACGCGGCCCGGGCGAACTACTGGGCACGCGCCAGACGGGAAATGCTGAATTCAAAGTGGCGGATTTACTGCGCGATCAGGCCATGATCCCCGAAGTTCAGCGCCTTGCGCGCCATATTCATGAACGCTACCCCGAACAGGCGGCAGCGTTAATTGAGCGCTGGATGCCGGAAACCGAACGGTATTCCAACGCCTGATCTCAGGCAAATATCGGCAGCATCAGGTACAGCTTGATCACCAGCGCGTTGACGATATCAATAAAGAATGCGCCGACCATCGGGACCACCAGAAACGCCATATGCGATGGCCCGAACCGTTCGGTGATCGCCTGCATGTTGGCGATAGCCGTTGGGGTAGCCCCCAGACCAAACCCGCAGTGACCGGCCGCCAGCACCGCCGCATCATAGTTTTTCCCCATCATGCGCCAGGTCACGAACATGGCATACAGCGCCATAAACAGCGCCTGCACCGCCAGAATCGCCACCATCGGCAGCGCCAGCGAGGCCAGCTCCCACAGCTTCAGGCTCATCAGCGCCATCGCCAGGAACAGCGACAGACAGACGTTGCCAAGCACCGATACCGCACGGTCAAACACGCGATAGAAGCCCATCAGCGCCAGACCGTTGCTCAGGATCACCCCGATAAACAGCACGCAGACAAACGTCGGCAGTTCAAACGCGGTACCCGCCAGCCATTGCGCAACCACTTTGCCCACGGTCAGGCAGATGGCAATCATCGCGATGGTTTCAATCATCACCAGCGAGGTGATGCTGCGGCCAACGTCCGGTTTTTCAAACGCGGTCGGCACCATTTCATCGTCCGGTCTGCCATTCGGCGTGGTGGAGTGCTTCACCAGATAACGCGCTACCGGGCCGCCAATCAGGCCACCCAGTACCAGGCCAAAGGTCGCGCAGGCCATCGCCACTTCCGTCGCGTTTTCAAAACCGTAGCGTTCGATGAACAGCTTGCTCCACGCCGCGCCGGTGCCGTGACCGCCCGAAAGGGTAATCGACCCCGCCAGCAGCCCCATCAGCGGATCCAGCCCCAGCAGCGTTGCCATACCGATGCCAATCGCGTTTTGCATCAGCAACAGCCCCACCACCACAATCAGAAACACGCCGAGCACCTTACCGCCCGAGCGCAGGCTTGCCAGATTAGCGTTCAGGCCGATGGTGGCAAAGAAAGCCAGCATTAGCGGGTCTTTCAGGGACATATCAAAATCAATTTCCCAGCCCATGCTTTTTTTCAGTATCAGCAAGGCCAGCGCCACCAGCAGACCGCCGGCGACGGGTTCAGGGATAGTGTATTTTTTCAGAAAGGAAACGCTGTGGACCAGCTTGCGACCAAGCAGAAGAACCAGCGTTGCGGCAACAAGGGTCGACAACGTATCGAGATGAATCATAAAAGGCTCCTGTTATGCGCGTATTCCATACACACGCGGCGTTATCCTGGGCCGGTTTGCGCTCGTCATGAGCCCCCGGCGCAAAAAGTGTAATTTTTTTTTCCGATAGGTTGTAAAAAACCTGCTCACAGCGGCAGATTTTCTTCCTTTTTTTTGCTGGCAATCGTTTGCTTTAACCAGGTGGTCAGATAAAATGCCCGCTTTTCCACCGTGGGATTGCCGCCGATGTCCGTTAACACCATAGAATCGCCAGATGCGCAACCGATTGCGCAGAAGCAAAATAGCGAACTGATTTACCGCCTTGAAGACCGACCGCCGCTGCCGCAGACGCTTTTTGCCGCCTGCCAGCATCTTCTGGCGATGTTTGTTGCGGTGATCACCCCGGCGCTGCTGATTTGCCAGGCGCTCGGTTTACCGGCGCAGGACACGCAGCACATTATCAGTATGTCTCTGTTCGCCTCCGGCGTGGCCTCCATTATTCAAATTAAAGCCTGGGGCCCGGTGGGGTCTGGGCTACTGTCGATTCAGGGCACCAGCTTTAACTTCGTGGCGCCGCTGATCATGGGCGGTACGGCGCTGAAAACCGGCGGTGCGGATGTTCCGACCATGATGGCGGCGCTGTTCGGCACCCTGATGCTGGCAAGCTGCACGGAGATGGTCATCTCCCGCGTCCTGCACCTGGCTCGCCGTGTGATCACCCCGCTGGTTTCCGGCGTGGTAGTGATGATTATCGGCCTGTCGCTGATTCAGGTGGGCCTCACCTCCATCGGTGGCGGCTACGCGGCAATGAGCGACCACACCTTCGGCGCGCCGAAAAACCTACTGCTGGCGGGCGTGGTGCTGGCGATCATTATTTTGCTTAACCGTCAGCGTAACCCTTACCTGCGCGTGGCCTCGCTGGTGATCGCCATGGCAGCGGGCTATCTGCTGGCGTGGGCGCTGGGGATGCTGCCGGAGAACACCGCGCCGACCAACAGCGCGCTGATCACCGTCCCAACGCCGCTTTATTACGGCCTGGGCATAGACTGGGGTCTGCTCCTGCCGCTGATGCTGGTCTTTATGATTACTTCTCTGGAGACCATCGGTGATATCACCGCTACCTCCGACGTCTCTGAGCAGCCGGTTTCCGGCCCGCTGTACATGAAGCGTCTGAAAGGCGGCGTGCTGGCGAACGGCCTGAACTCGTTTGTCTCTGCGGTATTCAACACCTTCCCGAACTCCTGCTTCGGCCAGAACAACGGTGTGATCCAGCTGACCGGCGTGGCCAGCCGCTACGTTGGTTTCGTGGTGGCGCTGATGCTGATCGTCCTCGGCCTGTTCCCGGCGGTGAGCGGCTTTGTGCAGCACATTCCTGAGCCGGTGCTGGGCGGCGCAACGCTGGTGATGTTTGGGACTATCGCGGCCTCCGGCGTGCGTATCGTCTCCCGCGAGCCGCTGAACCGCCGCGCAATCATGATTATCGCGCTGTCGCTGGCCGTTGGTCTGGGTGTTTCCCAGCAGCCGCTGATCCTGCAGTTTGCGCCGGACTGGGTTAAAAACCTGCTCTCTTCCGGCATTGCCGCGGGCGGTATCACCGCTATCGTGCTGAACCTCGTTTTCCCGCCTGAGAAGAATTGATCTCCCTCACGGCAGGCAGTCAATGCCTGCCGTGACATCTAATTACATCATTCCCGCCTTGAGCATTGCGCATAAATCGTGCATAACTCCCTTATGTTCGTTTCGCGGGATGGAAGACCATGAAATTTATTGGAAAGCTACTCGTCTATCTTCTGGTAGCCCTGCTTATTGTGCTGCTGGCGTTCTATATTTTGCTCCAGACCCGCTGGGGCGCGGCACAGGTCAGCAGCTGGATTACGGTGAATACCGACTACGAACTCAGTTTCGACAAGATGAATCACCGCTTTTCATCGCCTTCCCACCTCATTCTGGAAAATGTCACCTTTGGGCGGGACGGTAAACCCGCCACATTAGTTGCCAAAAAAGTCGATATTGGCCTGAGCAGCCGTCAGATCACCGCTCCGCTGCACATGGGCACTATCACCCTGTTCGACGGCACGCTGAATCTCTCGCCTCAAACAGCGCCGCTGCCCTTCCAGGCCGATCGTCTGCAGCTGAACAACATGGCCTTTAACAGCCCGAATACTGAATGGGATCTGAGCGCACAGAAGATCACGGGCGGCGTCAGCCCATGGCAGCCAGAAGCCGGGAACGTGCTGGGTAAAAACGCGAAGATTCAGATGAGCGCCGGCTCGCTGACCCTGAACGGCGTACCGGCCACCAACGTGCTAATCGACGGCCAGTTGAACGGCAAGGAGGTGGTGCTGAACACCATTGGTGCCGATATGGCCCGTGGCTCGCTCACCGGCTCCGCCCTGCGTAACGCTGACGGAAGCTGGATAATCGACACCATGCGCCTGAACGAGATCCGCCTGCAGAGCGACAAAACGCTGAAAGCGTTCTTCGCGCCGCTGGCTACCATCCCCTCCCTGCAAATTGGCCGTCTGGAGGTCACCGATGCCCGCCTGCAGGGCCCGGACTGGGCGGTGACCGATCTCGACTTAAGCCTGCGCAACCTGACTCTCAGCAAAGGCGACTGGCAGAGCCAGGAAGGTCGCCTGTCCATGAACGCCAGCGAGTTTATCTTCGGCTCGCTGCATCTGTTTGACCCGATCCTGAATGCGGAGTTTTCCCCGCAGGGCATAGCGCTGCGTCAGTTCACCTCGCGCTGGGAGGGCGGTATGGTGCGCACGTCCGGCAACTGGCTGCGCGACGGTAAAGCGCTGGTTCTGGACGATGTTGCCATCGCCGGGCTGGAGTACACCCTTCCTGAAAACTGGAAAACGCTGTGGATGGAGCCGCTGCCGGAATGGATGAACAGCGTCACGCTGCAAAAATTCGGCCTGAGCCGCAACCTGGTGATCGACATCGATCCCGCCTTCCCGTGGCAGATCACCTCCCTGGACGGCTACGGCGCAAACCTGCAGCTGGCGAAAGATCGCCAGTGGGGCTTCTGGGGCGGCAGCGCAACATTAAACGGCGCGGCGGCGACCTTTAACCGCGTCGACGTGCGCCGTCCGTCGCTGGCGCTGAATGCCAACGCCGCCACGGTGAACATTAGCGACCTGAGTGCCTTTACCGAGAAAGGTATTCTGGAAGCCACGGCGACCGTTTCACAACTCCCGCAGCGGCAGACCACGGTGAGCCTGAACGGGCGCGGCGTACCGCTCAACGTGCTGCAGCAGTGGGGCTGGCCTGCGTTACCGATTACGGGTGACGGCAATATTCAGATGACCGCCAGCGGCAGCGTGCAGGCGAATGCCCCACTGAAGCCGACGGTGAATGGGAAGCTGAGCGCGGTAAATATGGATAAGCAGCAGGTTGAGCAGACGATGACGGGCGGCGTGGTTGCAACGCCTGTGCAATAAAGTTTTTGATGTTTGTTCCCTCTCCCTGTGGGAGAGGGTCAGGGTGAGGGCATCAGAGCGCATAATTACCTTAGGCCCGGTAAGCGAAGCCACCGGGCATTTTCCACCTCAGAGCTGAACCACCACCTCATCCCCCTCCGCTTTCACCACCACACCCCACTCGCTGCCCGCGTGCGAGCCGCCTTTCACGCCACTCACCTTCTGCACGTTGCGCAAGCACACCGACCAGTTTTTCGCGTCACCCGCGCCGGTAAAGGTCACAATGTCGCCCCGACGTGACGCCTTCAGCGTAAATGCCACAGACCCGTCCGGCGCAGGCACTTCGCTCACCGCCGCTGCGCCATCCTCCAGGTTAAACAGCTGGAAGGCCGTCCCCTCGTTCCACGCGTAGTCCGGCTTCTGGTTATTGTTACCCAGCGCCAGCAGGGTGTTGTCGCGCACGTAGACCGGCAGGCTCATAAAGTCGTGCTGCTGCTTATGCCAGCAGCTGCCATGGATTTCGTCGTTGTGCCACAGGTGCGTCCAGCGGCCTTCCGGCAGATAGAACTGCACATCCCCCGCCTCGGAGAACACCGGCGCCACCATCATGGAATCCCCCAGCATGTACTGACGGTCGAGGTAATCGCACGCCGGATCGTCCGGGAACTCCAGCATCATCGCGCGCAGCATCGGCGTGCCGAACTCGCGGGCCAGCGCCGCCTGACGGTACAGGTACGGCATCAGCTGACACTTCAGCTGCGTGAAGTGGCGCACCACGTCGCAGGACTCGTCATCGTACGCCCACGGCACGCGGTAGGATTTGCTGCCGTGCAGACGGCTGTGGCTGGAGAACAGCCCGAACGCGCACCAGCGTTTATAGACGTGCGCCGGAGCGGTGTTTTCGAACCCGCCGATATCGTGGCTCCAGAACCCGAAGCCGGACAGGCCAATCGACAGCCCACCGCGCAGGCTTTCCGCCATCGACTCGTAGTTGGCGTAGCAGTCGCCGCCCCAGTGTACCGGGAACTGTTGCGCCCCGACGGACGCCGAGCGAGCAAACAGCACCGCCTCCTCTTCGCCGACGGTCTCTTTCAGCACGTTCCACACCAGTTCGTTATAAATGTAGGCGTAGTGGTTGTGCATCTTCTGCGGATCGGACCCGTCGAACCACTGCACGTCCGTCGGGATACGCTCGCCGAAGTCGGTCTTGAAGCAGTCAACGCCGATATCCACCAGGCCTTTAAGCTTGTCGGCATACCACCGGCATGCGTCCGGATTGGTGAAGTCGTAAATCGCCAGCCCCGGCTGCCATTTGTCCCACTGCCACAGAGAGCCGTCCGGGCGCTTGAGCAGGTAGCCCTTCTCTTTCAGCTCACGGAAGATCGGGGATTTCTGGCCGATATACGGGTTGATCCACACGCAGACCTTCAGCCCTTTCTCCTTCAGGCGGCGGATCATCCCCTCAGGGTCCGGGAAGGTCACCGGGTCCCACTCAAAATCACACCACTGGAAGGCCTTCATCCAGAAGCAGTCGAAGTGGAAGACGTGCAGCGGCAGGTCGCGTTCGGCCATGCCGTCGATAAAGCTGTTAACCGTCGCTTCGTCGTAGTTAGTGGTGAACGAGGTGGTGAGCCACAGGCCGAACGACCATGCAGGCGGCAGCGCCGGACGCCCGGTGAAGCGGGTATAGCGGTTCAGCACTTCTTTCGGCGTCGGGCCGTCGATCACAAAGTACTCGAGATACTCCCCTTCCACGCTGAACTGCACTTTGGAGACTTTTTCGGAGCCGACTTCAAACGAGACGTTCTCGGGGTGATTCACCAGCACGCCGTAGCCGCGGTTGGTCAGGTAGAACGGGATATTTTTGTAGGACTGCTCGGTGCTGGTGCCGCCGTCGCGGTTCCAGGTTTCGACCGTCTGGCCGTTGCGCACCAGCGCGGTAAAGCGCTCGCCCAGGCCGTAGACTGTTTCCCCCACGCCCAGATCCAGACGCTCGAACACGTAATTACGGTCGATGTTAGTGTCCTGCACGTAGCCGTTGTTTTTCAGCTGGCTGCCGGTAATGCGCTGGCCGTTGCGCAGGAAATCCAGCGCCCAGAACTCGCCTTTGGTGACGCGCACGCAGACGCTGCCGCTTTTCAGCTCGGCAAATTCGGCGTTGTTTTCAGTCTCGACCTTCACGTCTTTCAGAACGTTCAGCGGATAGTGCGGGCCGTTGTTCAGCGCGCCCTGGAAGTGCTCGATGCGCACCCCGACAATCCCTTCCTGCGGGGAAAACAGACGCACCGTGAACATCAACGTGTCGAGCTGCCAGGTGCGCTCACGCACGTCGCGCGGCGCAACATACACCACCAGGTCATTGCCCTGCTGCTCCACGTCGAACACCTGAACCGGATACGTCACGTTCAGACCCGGTTGAATAAGCCAGTTTCCATCACTGATTTTCATGCTTTCGTCCTCTTAGTTCTGCAATTCTTTACTGACCGGCAGGTTTTCAAAATCCTGCTGATTGCGGCGCGCGCCCTGCGCCAGCTCGCCCAGGATTTTGGTCAGGAAGGGGGTTTTCAGCGTGTAGTAGCGTTTGGCGATAATGGCGCTCAGCACGTAGCAGACCGCCGGGGCCAGGGTAAACAGGCCGATAATGATGCTGATGGTCGCGCTGTTCTGGGTTTTGGCCGCCGCGTCGTAGCCGCCACCTGCCAGCATCCAGCCGATCATCGCCCCGCCCAGCGCCAGACCAAGCTTCAGCACGAACAGCGTGCCCGCAAAGCTGATGCCGGTCAGGCGTTTGCCGTTGGTCCATTCGCCGTAGTCGACGGTATCGGACATCATTACCCACTGGATTGGCGTCACCAGTTGGTGCAGCACGCCGATAACGAAGATAAAGACGAACATCAGCACGGTGGCGTGCATCGGGACGAAGAACATCGCCACGCTGACCACCGCCAGCGCGGCGTTGGTCCACCAGAAGATGCTGACCTTGCACTTCCAGTCGGTGAGCGGTTTCGCCAGCGCGGAGCCGATCAGATTGCCGACGCAGTAGGTGGTGAGAAATGCGACGAACACCTCCGGCGAGCCCATGATCCAGGTGCAGTAGTACATCATCGCCCCGCCGCGCACGCAGACGGCGAGGATATTGAGGATGGTCAGCACGCCGACGATGCGCCACTGGTCGTTTTGCCAGATATCTCGCAGGTCTTCCCGCATGGAGGTGGTGCTCGGCGGCACCTGGATGCGTTCTTTGGTGGTGAAGAAGCAGAATGCCAGCATCAGGAACGCGACCACCGACAGCACGGCGATCCCGCCCTGGAAGCCGAACGCCTTATCTTCTCCGCCAATCAGCTTCACCAGCGGCATCATCAGCACCGTGGAGAGCATGCCACCCGCCGTCGCCAGCACGAAGCGCCAGGACTGAAGGGAGATACGCTGCGTCGGGTCGCTGGTGATTACCCCGCCCAGCGCGCAGTACGGGATGTTGACCACGGTATAGAGCAGGGTCAGCAGGGTGTAAGTCACGGCGGCGTAAACCATTTTGCCGTTGAGGCTGAGGTCCGGCGTGGTGTAGGCCAGCACGCAGACGATGCCGAACGGGATGGCACCGAACAAAATCCACGGACGGAACTTGCCCCAGCGGCTGCGGGTGCGGTCGGCAATCAGCCCCATGCACGGGTCAGAGATTGCATCCAGCGCGCGGGCCAGCAGGAACATGGTGCCGACAAACCCGGCGGGAATGCCGAAAATATCGGTGTAGAAAAACATCATATAAAGCATGACGTTATCAAAAATGATGTGGCTGGCGGCGTCACCCATGCCATAGCCAATCTTCTCTTTTACTGACAATGCTTCGCTCATATTTTTTATCCTTCACGCTGTAGGGGGCGCTGAGACCGGTTGCATTGGTTTTAAACCATTGTTTCAACGGCGGGTATTGCGTTTTCTGGTTAGCAGATTACGTTTCTTGTTTTTTGTGATCGCGGTAAATACTGGAGAGCACGAAAGGCTAACCTGAGGATTTTCTTAAGAATTAACTGAAACAGGGGGGTGCAGGTCAAAAGAGAGGTGAAAAAAGTGGTGTGGGGTATGTGGTAAATGCCTGAAAGTAGCTATAATGCGCCCCGCCTCCATGTAGCAATGCAGGCGCGGAAGATCGTCATCTCCGGTGAGGTGGCTGGACTTCAAATCCAGTTGGGGGCGCCAGCGTTCCCGGGCAGGTTCGACTCCTGTGATCTTCCGCCAAAAATGCCATTCACCTCGATAATAAAAAACGTCACTCGTAAATAGAACCGCTTATTGCAACCACCTTATGTGAGCTTGATCAATTATTCATTTGAATATTGAGTGTTATCCTTTTACTTATTCAAAAAATATTTAAGGGAAGCTGTAATGGAATGGATTATTGGTGCGGTGATTCTAATGGCTATTATTTGTACCATATTCAAGCCCAGACGGTGTGATATCTGCCAAACTTATTTCAAGAAAAAATATTACACATGGAAAATCCAGGGAAAGAAACAACATCTATGCCCCAACTGCAATGGTAAAATGCAGCGTCGAGTTAGTTCGCAAAAATTTAAGAGTAGATTTGGTTAAAAGTTTTTTAAGCATTTTTTAATCGCAAACTTCAGGATAATCATAAATGATAAGTTTTTTATTATAGTTCTATAACTTATCATTTATTCCCTTATTACCATCACCAAATTAAAAACCATGATAGCTACTTATTCATAAGCCTAAGCCTACAAGCTTCTTTAACCCACTTACTAAAATTCCCTTTCCCCGCAGCCTTCTCAATCTGCCCCAAAAGCTCATCCTCGAACCGGATGTTTTTCATCGTGCTCTTTGTGCGGTCAAAATTTGGTTTCTTTTTCTCTTGCATGGTAGGTACCACTTCGGTTAGTTTTTCCGCATGTGGTACCTACCACATGGATTATAAATTCCTGACAACGCCCAGCAGTGTTGGAGCACTAAAGGGCGTCTACCATACCAACTATCAATGAGTTGATTATAACTGATTCACATTCTATCCAGACACCGGCCAATCCGGAACCGAGCCTTCGTTGATTATGGGATACTGCCCAAATGTTTTCGACAAATCGACGCTGAAAATCATCCTTTCTGGCAAGTAGCTGCGCGCGGCGGGGTTTGATACCGGACAGCATGTCACTGTAAAGGTCATGAAAGGATGTATCATTCTGGTGGCGTATAACGAGCAGGAAGCGGTTGCAGGATAAACGCTCATTGAGATAGAGGACGCGCTTGCAGCGATCTAAGCTCCCTGTTCGAACCATCAACTAATATCTCATAAATAGAATTTCTGATGGCGACATTGATCAGCATTCAACTATCCGGAAATTCCGGATAGTTGGCCCGGAAAGGTGACATCAGATTTCCACTGAGTGATCACTACAATCTCAAAGCTACACTCGTAGTTACGCTCAGCTCATGGCTCCCAGTTTCGCCTTTAGCGGCCATACGGCTATTAAACTAATATGCAACGGATCTAACGCCCTCATTCTCACGCTCATATAATATCTAAATTAATAGCCAACAATTATTCACGACAAATATAATGCGAAGATTAAAATATCTGAATTTTTCATTACGTATAAATTATTGCGATATGCATCACAGCAGAAATATAATATTAATAGAAACTTGTACCTATGTTTACTGTTAAAAGGTGCAATATGTATTATAGCGACTCATTAATAACATCAATGGATGCGAATAAAATATTGGCACTAAAGTTAGATCACGCCTTAACAGGCGTAAAAGATGAAGTATTAAAGCAAGCGCAACTGTTAGATGATGGGGCAACGCGATTAAGCTATCAGCTATCGTGCTTTACTGAAAACTATCAGGATGTATGTTTACGATTACGCAAAGAAGACTCAAGATTTTTGACAGGTATCGTCCAGTTAATAAAACACAGAGACATTATCTATAAGATGCTTTATATTTATATTAAAAGCCTATTAAGTAACAAGAGTGAAAAAAGAATACATAACATACAAATAAATCTTATGCGTTTAGGTTTATCAATTTCATCATCGATGCTCTCCAGCCAGGCTTTTATATATTCAGCAACTATTGCAATTTGTAGTAGTGTTCATACCAACATTTGGATGAAAGAAAAGATCACATCGTTTTCTACTTATGCTGTCCTTGGTTTAAAAGTTTATGGCATCGTTGAGCAAGCATCCAGAAGCGCCAACCAGCTAAAAAATTATAATGCTTATTACTACAATCTCCTTTATCAGGAAGAGCTTGAAATGATGTTTTTCTTGATTGAGCCCATAATAATGAGGTCCCCCATACTTAACCAAGCCTATGCTTCAGACAGCGACATTGCATACGCGATTTCAAGGATGATAAAGGGATGATTAAAGCTATTAAAGACTGGCTAAAAGGCCAACTCATATTTTTCCTGAGAGGCGCAACTCCCCTTTTATTCGTCGTAATATTTGCACTATTTGCCGTAACCTGGCTACCCGAAAAAATCGCAATGAATGCCATATGGTCAATTGTAGTTATTGTAGGCCTCTATATCCTTTTACGTAAAAAGAGATAATTACTATTTAACAGGAGTAAATTATGTCAATTCCCGCACATCTGTGGTTGTTTGATGAAAATGGTTCGCCCATCGTTGGTCCATCATTACTGCCAGCGAGATTAGGATCGTTTGAAATCCGTTCAGTTAACCATCAGGTATGGATCCCTGAGAGCGCGAATACTGGTCGCTTGACAGGCACGAGAGTTCATTCCCCCTTAACCTTGCATAAGGAATTTGATGCTGCAACGCCTGTTTTGTACCGTGCTATGTGTGAAGGAAGAACATTCCAAAAAGCAGTTTTGAAAATGTATCGAATTCTTGACCATGGTATCGAGAGTGAGTATTTCAATATGATAATGGAGAACGTAAAGATCACCTCAATATCACCCCTGCTGCATCCCACCGGCTTGACGAGCACGCATCTAGAAGAGATTCAACTCAGGTACGAGAAGATTACATGGAAGCATTGCGACGGGAACGTTCTCTACACTGACGAATGGAATAACCGTGCTACGTATTAGGGTATCTAAAATGAAAGTACTGCTAATTTTGGCTGCACTCCTTTTCCTTGTTCAAAATGCAGCATCAGCCCAAATGTCCGGCTTCGCAGCCAGGTATTATCAGGATGATGGAACAACACCAGAAGAACCCACAGAAGTGCCCCTCTATCCCATTATTACCATCGGTAAGAAAACCGTACAAATGGAGGTTACTCACCTGTCAGACATCACCGGTTCACCCGTTGAGAAAGACCGTTCCGCGCGCTGGATCTGCCTCCATGACGACGATGGCACGAATTACTGGTTCATCTCGGATAACGAAATGGGTGCAGGATTGTTAACGGCACTAGCCATAGCCAGGGATGGGATTCATAAAGAGTGTGCAAAAACAACGGAACCAGTCAGAGTCTCAGTCGCTAATGTTCCGTTGTTGAATGCTACTCACGGGAATTTAGTTAAACTGTTCGGTCATAAGGAGATCGCCACAAAGAAAGCGATGCTTTTATATCATGAGACGCCAGTACAGGATGGATTCATCCAGAGTAATACCGTCTCTTATTCCTTCGATGACGAAAAAGTGCGTGGTGTAATCATCGGGCAAATTACCAGCAACTAGTTCGCAGACTCCCTCTTCCACAGGAACGGGGAGTTAAGCCTGTCCACCCAACCTCATATGCAACAACGGAAACGGATTCCCCTGCCCGTCCAGTTCCGAGCGTCCGATCTGCTCAAACCCCATATGGCGATAAAACGCGACGCCCTGCGGGTTCTGCTCATTCACGTCCACTTCGTTTACGCCAAACTCGGCGATGGCGTGTTTTAGCAGCAATTTCCCAACGCCCTTACCCCGGCTCGCATCGTCAACAAACAGCATTTCAATGCGGTTTTCCTCCACGCCCAAAAAGCCGTGAATAACGCCTGCGTCATCGCGAGCAATCACGACCTTGAGGTTAGGCAGATAGGCGTTAAGCAATAACGGGCGCAGCGCCGCAATATCGCTTTCTTGTAAAAAGTGATGGGTGGCGCGGACGGAAGATTCCCAGATCGCGACCAGACGTTCAAAGTGTATGGGGAGTGCGGTTTCTATTTTCATGGGGGGATCATGATTAGAAAACCGAACTATTTCAATCCACTCTTTGCGATCTTTTCACCATCACCCCATCCCTCGGTACCACCACGGTGACGTTTTCCATCGGCACGCCTGCCGCAAGGTGAATATCCTGTAGCTGCTGTAACGCTCCCCGCAGGGATGGCAGCTCCGCTCGCCCGTTCATGTCGTCTTTCTCCGTTGGGCTTTTAACGGAAGTCTATCCAGGCGAGCCAGTAATGCCCCAGGAAGAAAGCACGATTTTTACTGCTTCACCCATACCAACTGGTCAACCCTGAAGCCCAGACTGCGCGCGGTGTTCAGGTAATCCTGCTTTACCGCATCCGGGATGGTCGGCGTGCGTGACAGGATCCACAGGTAGTCGCGGTTCGGGCCGCTGACCAGCGCGTACTGGTACTTATCGTCCAGTTTGATTACGTTATACCCGCCGTAGAACGGACCGAAGAACGACACCTTCAGCGCGGCGGTGGTCGGCTCGCCGGTGAAGTACGCTTTCCCCTCACTTTCATTCCACTTGTTTTTCACCGGATCGTAACCCCGGTTAAGCACGCTGATGCCGCCGTCGCTGCGCTCGCCGTAGGTCGCCGTCACCTGTTCCAGACCGCGTTCAAAGCGGTTTTCCAGACGGGCGACTTCGTACCATTTGCCGAGATAGCGGCTGGCGTCAAAGTGGGTAATAGGCTGCACGCCTTTCGGCGGCGTGGGGGATTTACAGGCGACCAGCGTCAGGGCAATCGCAACACCGGTCACAACAGGCCATAGCTTCATGAGAATTCCTTTCATTTGCACGGTTGGAAGTTAAGTGTAGTGCACCATTTCGGCGCTTCATCCCGTTCGGGAAAATTCGTAGTATATTGAGAGTATTCCTCCACCCTGGACACGGACATGGCTTACTCAATCGGCGAATTCGCCAGACTCAGCGGCATCACCGCCACCACCCTGCGGGCGTGGCAGCGTCGCTACGGTTTACTCAAGCCACAGCGCACGGAAGGCGGCCACCGCCAGTACAGCGATGAGGACGTCCAGCAGGCGCTCAAAATCCTCGACTGGGTAAAAAAAGGCGTCCCGATCGGCCAGGTCAAACCGCTGCTGGAGCGCCCGACGCCGGGGCGGACCAACAACTGGCAAACGCTGCAGCAGAGCATGCTGCAACGCCTGCAGGACGGCAAAGTCGAGTCCCTGCGCCAGATGATTTACGACGCCGGACGCGAGTACCCAAGGCCGGAACTGGTCGCGAACGTACTGCGTCCGCTGCGCAGCCAGGTCTCGGCTAACGTCGCCGCCGCCATGACCCTGCGCGCGATCCTCGACGGCATCATCATCGCCTACACCTCGTTTTGCCTCGAAGGCGATAAAAAAGCGCCGGGCGACAATATTCTGCTCAGCGGCTGGCACCTGAACGACCCGTGCGAGATCTGGCTCGAAGCCCTAACGCGCACCGGGCAGGGCCACCGCATCGACATCCTGCCGGTTCCCCCTGACGCGCTGGCGCCGGAGATTTTCCCGGAGCGGAAATGGCTGCTGGTCACCAGCGGCAAGCTCACCGCCGGGCGGAAAAAGCAGGTGGAGCAGTGGCAGCAGCAGGTATCGCTTGAAGTAATTATCCTCTGATAATTTTCTCCTGCGGGAATCTTCACGAAAAGTTGAATATTTTCCCACGCCGCAGATGCTAACGTTTTCCTGTGACGAATAACTCAACAGGAAAACACCATGAAAAAAACTGCCCCTCTGCTGATCCTGGCCTCGATGGCCTTTGCCCCTGCCGCCTTTAGCGCCCCTGCCGGCACGCTAAGCGTCCACATTCTTGACCAGCAAACCGGAATGCCGCCATCAGACGTTACCGTTACGCTGGAGAAGCAGCAGCAGGACAAATGGACTCAGGTTGCCAGCGGCAAAACCGACCAGGATGGCCGTATCAAATCGCTCTATCCGCAGGATCAGGACATGCAGCCTGGCGTCTATAAAGTGACCTTCAAAACCGCAGAGTACTTCCACGGCAAAAAGCTGGACACCTTCTTCCCGGAGATCCCGGTGCTGTTTACCGTGACCCGCACCAACGAGAAGCTGCACATCCCGCTTCTGCTTAGCCAGTACGGCTACTCAACCTACAAGGGCAGTTAAGAGGCATTGATTTTAAAGGATTATAAAAAATAGTTCCGCGAATACTTGGACAAATTAGTCATGTTGTGTAAGTTTTAGTTATATGAACGGGAGGACTACACCATGACAACGAAACCTGTGCTCGGTATTAGCGGATGTTTGACCGGATCCGCCGTTCGCTTTGACGGCGGACATAAGCGCATGGGCTTCATCATGGATGAGCTGGCCCAGTGGGTGAATTTCAGGCCCGTCTGCCCGGAGATGGCCATCGGCCTGCCGACGCCTCGCCCGGCGCTGCGTCTGATCGTCACGACAGACGGAGAAACGCAGATGCGCTTCAGCCACGCGCCTCACGAAGACGTTACGCAGAAAATGGCCGACTTTGCGGCAGATTATTTGCCGAAAATCGGCGACCTCGCAGGCTTTGTTGTCTGTGCAAAATCCCCAAGCTGCGGAATGGAACGCGTGCGGCTGTACGATGAAAACGGCAACCGGGGCCGCAAGGAGGGGGTCGGGCTGTTCACCGCCGCCCTCCTTGAAACCTTGCCGTGGCTGCCCGTTGAAGAGGACGGACGCCTGCACGACCCGGTGCTGCGGGAAAACTTCGTCGAGCGCGTTTTTGCGCTGCACGAACTTAACACGCTGCGTAAAAATGGCCTGACGCGCCGCGCGCTGCTGGACTTCCACAGCCGCTATAAGCTTCAGCTGCTGGCCCACCATCAGGCGGGCTACCGTGAGATTGGCCCGTTCGTTGCCTCGCTGCACGAGTGGGAAGATCTGGACGCCTTCTTCGTGGCGTACCGGGAAAAGCTGATGACCATCCTGAAAAAACCCGCCTCGCGGAAGAATCACACCAACGTGCTGATGCATATTCAGGGCTATTTTCGTAACCAGCTCAACACCCGCCAGCGCGGCGAGCTGCGCGATGTGATCCTGCATTATCGCAACGGACAGTTGCCTATCCTCGCGCCGATCACACTGCTGAAGCACTACCTGGCCGAATACCCCGACCGGTATCTGATGACGCAAAACTACTTTGATCCCTATCCTGATGATTTGGGTCTGCGTCTGGCAGTCAAGTGATGAAAAAAATGCGAAGGCCCCATTGACCCATAGAGGCCCAAAGCAGTACCCCGTTTAGACGACATCCTCACTGTCGTCTCTTTTTTGCATTTCATCTTAAAGGCTGTGATTATATACAGGCTTATTCTGCAAAAGGGGCCTGCCTGTGATCAACACCCTGCACATTCAAAACTACCGCTCCATCCGCGAGATGTCGCTGGAGCTGGAGCAGCTCAATATCGTCTTCGGGCCGAACGGTACCGGGAAATCCAATATTTACAAGGCGATACACCTGATGCACAGCGCCGCGCAAGGGCAGTTTTCCCAGGCGCTGGCGAACGAGGGCGGCATTCTGAAGGTGTTCTGGGCAGGCAAAACCCGCAGCGACCAACTGCGGCGGATGAATCTGGCCGTGGAAACAGAGACCTACGAATACGAACTGCAGGTCGGGTTTGTGGAGAAGCTGCCGTATCCCTCACAGTTTCAGCTCGACCCGGTGATCAAGGAGGAGTCCATCTGGCTGAGCGGCCAGCACCGTCGACCGTCGTCACAGCTGATGAAGCGCAGGAATCAGGCCGTATTTCTGAACAACGTGCATCATGAAAAAGTGACCCACAGCGGCACGCTGTACGAGAACGAATCGGTATTCGGGCAGCTTGGCGAACCGCACCTTTACCCGGAAGTGTCGCAGATGCGCGAGTCCCTGCGTAACTGGCGCTTTTATCATGAGTTTTCTGTATCAATCGGCTCGGCGATGCGCGCTCCGCAGGTCGGTTTTCGCTCCCCGGTGCTGGCCAGCGACGGCGCCAACCTGGCGGCGGCGTTTCAGACTATCGTGGAGATTGGCGACGAGCTGCTGCTGATGCGCATTCTCGATCAGGCCTTCCCCGGCTGCGTGTTTTACAGCGACAACAGCGGTGGGCGTTTTCGCATGATGATGCAGCGCGAGGGGCTGAGCAGGCCGCTGGAACCGGCGGAGTTCTCCGACGGCACCCTGCGCTTTCTGTGCCTGGCGGTGGCGCTGTTAAGCCCGCGCCCGCCAGCATTTATCGCATTGAACGAACCGGAAAACAGCCTGCACCCACAGATGCTGCCCGCCCTGGCGAGCTTAATCGCCGAGGCCAGCCGCTACTCGCAGATCTGGCTCACCAGCCACTCGCCGGAGCTGGCGAAGCTGATTGAGAAGCACAGATCGTTTTCGCTGTATCAGCTATCGATGGCGGAGGGGGAGACGAGGGTGGAGAGGCTAAGGTAAGTGTTTGTTTCCTTAATTACTTTTCTCCAGTCATCCCTCTCATGGTCGCCATCAACGACGATGATGATTTCCGCAGGTATATGCTTCAGCGAATTCAGGGCTCGCGATACATTATCCAATTTATTGTTGTCAGTTTCTGCTGGCTGGATAATCTGTAAACATTGGTTATCAGATGATAAAATTAAAATGGATATTGCACTTTTCCCTGGTCAGAACACCCGTGCATGGGCTGAAACAATGATTAACCTTGAAGCCCGAAAGCTTATCAATACTGCGAATATTGTCGGAGGGCAACATCTCAGCGACGGACTCGCACGAATTAAATTTATGGATGATATTCGGCAATTTGTAATGCAACAGTTTAGCGCTACCCGGGCGGCCAGAAGTCATGATGAGTGCATGGAATGCCTGAAAAACATCCGGGCTGAGAACGAAAGTCTTCTTGATCAAAGCAGAATGCTTCGCTCACGTACAGCTCAGCTTTTTGCTCAGATTGAACTGGTTAAAGAAAATAACAAAGTCATCGGTTACTTTATCTCGTCGATAAAGGTTGTACTTTCCGGGTTACAGATTGTTGCAGGCGTTGGTGCAATGATGACAATGAATCCAGTGGGTGCGCTTGCAGGAGCGATTCTGGTTATGGATGGTGCAAATGCTATTTCAAAAGAAATTAACAGAACGCTTCAACATCAACCAAATTCTGAAGGTATGCTGGCAGATGGCGTCATGGATATCGCTCAGTTTATGGGATTTAAACGTGAATCAGCACTGGGAGTCTTCAACAGCGTAAGCCTGGCAGCAAGCGTCTATACGGTATTTGGCGCCATCCGAAAACCCGAATCATGGCGTCTGTTTCGGTATCTCCCGCTGGATTTCTACCGCAAGGTCGACGGTATGAATCGCGCAGCGCTCACTATGAAAATTGTCGGCTGGGGTGTCTCTGCAAAAGTCTCGTTTGATTTAATTTCTAATGCGTCTGGCCAGAACTAATGTATTTCTTTCTGTAGCGCCAGGCTTTGTAGGTAATGACCGGGGGTTGAAAAAACCAGACAATCGCCAACACGATGAAAAGAGAGATGCCCCCGGAAACAAGATTGTAATGTTCAGCGAAAAAAATAAGCGCCAGGAAAATCAGAGCCACAGCCGCAGTAATACACAGAACCATGATAAATCGCTTACCTAACTCAAGCACGACCTCGAGCAAGGATGAACCATAACGACTGATGTTTCGGTTCAGATACGCTAACTCTTTTACGGTGAAACCTGATTCAAGTAACTGCGTTTCAATATTGTTCATGCCACTACCTTTTCTTCTGGAAAGTAACGTGCAATATCTTAACCGGAAGAGATGCGTCTTGTAACCCGTCTGATACATCAGCATTTTCAGCAAAAAAACAGGACCACGCTAAAAAGACACTGGCGCTAAAGTAGAAAATAATAGATTACGGTGTTTAAAGCGCGCTCGTTAGGGGCGTTCGTAGCCGTCACCCCGAAAATGTCCCCCACGCCTTTTTATTCAATCGCGACAGAATTATAAAGACGGATGAACACGGAACGTCTTTCGCCACTCCGCTGGGCTCACCCCAAAGCGCGCCTTAAACTGCTGTCGCCAGGTGACGGCGGAATTAAATCCCACCAGCTCCGCCACGCTCTCAACGGGCATATTTCCGGCTTCAAGCAAAATCTGGCTGCGCCGCAGGCGTTCGGCGGTAAGCCAGTCGGCGACGCTCATCCCCGTGGCTTTAATAAAATGGCGGGTCAGCGTGCGGCGGCTCATCGAAACCACCTCCGCCAGCGAGTCCAGGCTATGCGGTTCGGTGATGTGCTGCTGCAGGTAGTCGATGAGGCAGTTAATACGTGCGTCACGGGTATCTTTCGGAACCGGCTGGGCGATGAACTGCGCCTGCCCGCCCTCGCGATGGGGCGGTACAATCATCCGACGGGCAATCTGGTTGGCGACGACGCTGCCAAAACGCTGGCGAATGATGTACAGGCAGCAGTCCAGCGCAGCCGCGGTACCGGCAGAGGTGATGATATTGCCGTCATCCACGTAGAGGGCATTGATATCCAGCTGGACGTTCGGAAAGAGCGACTGGAAGTGATGTTCAAACTCCCAGTGGGTGGCGGCCCGTTTACCGTCGAGGATCCCCGCCCAGGCCAGCACAAACGACCCCAGACACAGGCCGACAATTTCCGCGCCGTTGTCTCTCGCCAACACCAGGCTGTCGAGCAGCGCCTGAGGCGGCCGTTCAAGGACGTGCTGCCAGTAGGGAACGACAACAATGTCGGCCTGCCCGATGGCGGTGTAATCCTGCGTGGCGTTGAGGGCAAACCCGTCTTTTGAGGTAAGAAACCCCGGCGTTTCGGCGCAGATCGTCACGTTAAAGCGCTTTTCGCCGGAGACCGAATCACCAAACAGAATGCAGGGAACGGAGTAGTGGAACGGGCTGAACCCGTCTACCGCGACAATCGCGACGTTGATTAGCGACATCTGTCTCTCCTTTCCCGTTAACGCACTCAGAATATAACGGTTTCGCCATCCTGGGGAATGCTCACCACATCGCTCACCTGGTTGGCTTCGACGTACTCACGCAGCGCGCTGCGGGTCAACAGGCAGTGGTTAATCGCCTCCATGTGGCTCGCGACGATTTTAGCCTGCGGCAGCAGGAAATGAACGTTGAGCACGTCCTCCTGCCCCATAATAATGGGCCCAAAGCCGATGACGTGGGCATAACCGGCGTTCAGTACCACAACATCTGGCTGGTGTTTTTGCAGATCGGCTGCCACCTCTTCGCGCCAGATGGTATCCCCGGCAAGATAGAGCGTCTTCTCATCAGGATGACGCAGCACCACGCCACAGGCCTCGCCCAGCCGCTCCGCCAGTTCTGGCACGGCGTAAGCGCGGTCGGTCCCGTGCTGGCCGCCGTACGTTTTCGCAATCCGAACCTTCCCGAAGGTGGTCTCGTCGGTCATGATCGTCAGGTTGGTAAATCCCTGGCTGCGCAGCAGCGCGGCGTCACGATCGTTTTGCACGTAGATCGGTTTGTCTTTGGCGATCAGCTCTGCCGCGGTGCGATCCCAGTGATCGTCATGGGTATGGGTGACGATCACCGCGTCAGCGTCCAGCAGCGTATTGACGTCGACGGGGAGTTCGACCGTCGGGTTACGGCGTTCGGCATGCGCCGTACCGGGAAAGCCCGGATAAGCGCCTTTCGGGGCCAGCATCGGGTCGATTAAAAGACGTTTTCCGGCGTAGGTAATCAGCAGGGTGGCATTGCGAATTTGGGTAATGTTCATGGGCTATCCTCCGGTTGGTGTGATAAGGAGGATAGCCAGCCGTCACAATTGGCGCTGTGGGTTAAAGGGCGATTACCGATGGAATCGGGCCATTTTCATCACCGCGTTTTCTGCCGGCACCTTTACCAGCCTGGCACCGCCCCGCCGTTAAAGATCGTCTCTGCCGCTTTCGCCACTTCCGGTGACTGATACGACTGGATAAACGCCTTCACGTTCTCCGCGTCTTTGTTGTCTTCGCGCGTCACCACGATGTTCACGTACGGCGAGTTTTTATCTTCAATAAAGACGCTGTCATGCACCGGCGATAGCCCTGTTTGCTGAATATAGGTAGTGCTGATGATGGCGACATCCACTTTCGGGTCATCCAGCACGCGCGGCAGCTGTGCCCCTTCCAGTTCCATGATTTTCAGCTGCTTAGGGTTGGCGGTAATATCCAGCGCCGTCGGCAGCAGCCCGGTGTCCGGCTTCAGGGTGATGAGCTTCTCTTTTTGCAGCAGCAGCAGCGCGCGGCCAAGGTTGGTCGGATCGTTTGGAATGGCGATAGTCGCCCCGTCCTTCAGGTCAGAGACGGATTTGATTTTGCGGGAATAGCCAGCCATCGGGAAAACAAAGGTGTTCGCCACGGCCACCAGCTTGTAGCCATGCGCCTTGTTATCTTCTGCAAGGAACGGGCGATGCTGGAAAACGTTGGCATCCAGCTCTCCCTGGTTAGTGGCATCGTTAGGCAACAGCGAGCCGCTGAATCCGACCAGCTCCACGTCCAGGCCATATTTTTCTTTTGCCACCTTTTTGGCGACTTCCGCCACGTCCTGTTCAGCGCCGTTGATGACGCCCACTTTTATGTGTTTGGCATCGCTGCCACTTTGATCGCACCCTGCCAGCAGCAGGCCAGCGAGAACCAGAGCACCCAATCGACGTTTCACGAGAAAGTTCCTTTTGCTGAATGTTGTAGTGACTATATCGACAACGAGACGGTGAAATAAAAAACGAAAAAGAATCAATAAGAAGGATAAGTTATATGCGGGTATGGCCGGGTGACGCTGCGCTTACCCGGCCTACGGATTCAGAGCTTAAAGGGCTTTCGCCAGGTAATGTCGCTGCATGCCCGGGTACGGATAATCCTGCAAAGACATCTGCAGCTGGTACCCCTGTTTTTCATAGAACGGGCGCGCCTGGAAGCTGACGGTATCCACCAGCGCATGCTTGCAGCCTTTGCGTCTGGCTTCCTCTTCCGCCGTTTTGATAAGCTGGCTGCCCACGCCGGTACCCCGCACGGTGTCGCTGACCCAGAGAAAGTCGATATTCAGCCAGTCGCCTTTACGCACTCCAATGAGCCCGCCGAGCATGACGCCTTTATCGTCTCGTACATAAACGCCAATGTCGCCGCTAAAGTTTGTCAGATCGATAAACTGTCCGTTATAGGCTCTTAACCCCACAAATAGCTCTTCTTTTTCTGCGGGTGTTACATTATAAGTAATGCTCAGGTGCATATTTCTCTCCTTATTTTCCGCGCAATTTGAATATCTCACAGCTTAACCTTCATAAAAACTCCTAATTTCCTCCATTTTTTTAATACAGAAACATTCATTCAATAACTAAATAAAAAAAGCCTTTCCAATACGCACCCAAAACGTATACTGAGAACGATCATTCTCACTTTTACACGGTAGACGACGATGAGCACAAAGCTGGAAGAACGACAAAAACAACGTCAGGACGAAATCATCACCGCCGCGCGTCGCTGCTTTCGCGCCAGCGGATTTCACGCCGCCAGCATGTCGCAAATTGCCAGTGAGGCGAAGCTTAGTGTCGGGCAAATTTACCGTTATTTCAGTAACAAAGACGCGATTATTGAAGAGATGATCCGCCGCATTATCGACTCACGCATCGAAGGGATGCAGGACAAAACGGTGGTGGAAGGGATGCCGCAGGCGCTCGCCTGGCGTCAGACGCTCAACGAAGACGACGATGCGTTGATGCTCGAAATGTCTGCCGAGGCGACCCGTAACCCGCAGGTGGCGGCCATGATGATCGCAGCCGATGCCCGGATGTTTACCAACGCCTGTGCGCACCTGAAAAAACAATTTCCCCATCTGAGCGATGAACATATTCGCTGCTGCGTGGAAATTACCGCGGTGATGATCGAAGGCACGATTTACCGTCGACTCGCGCCTTTAAAAGTACCGTCAGAACAATTAGAGCCTATCTATCAGAATATTTTAAATATGCTTTTCTCTGCGAAGTAATCGCATGTGAATAATTAGCGGGAATAAGTAATTTCCCAATTTAACATTTCCGGCCACGCCGGAGATGCGGTATCGCTGTGCCTTTAAATAGCCCCCCTCCCTGTTGATCCTTTAACAGGGCAGGCATCGTTCACCCTGGAAAAAGATTATGAAAACCATAACAACCTCCATCGCGGCATTACTCCTCCTGACCGGGTGCGATAATGCGCAAACATCTGCTCCCCAGCATCCTCTTCCGGATGTGGGGATTGTCACCCTCATGAGCCAGCCGGTCTCCGTCGTCAGCGAGCTCACGGGCCGCACCACCGCCGCCATGAGCGCCGAAGTGCGCCCGCAGGTGGGCGGCATTATTCAGAAGAGGTTGTTTACCGAAGGCGATACCGTGAAGGCCGGACAGGCGCTGTATCAAATTGACCCTTCCAGCTACCGCGCGGCGTTTGATGAAGCCGCCGCGGCGCTGAAACAGGCCCAGGCGCTGGTGCAGGCCGACTGCCAGAAAGCCCAGCGCTATGCGCAGCTGGTGAAAGACGACGGCGTGTCGCGTCAGGACGCAGAAGACGCGAAGTCCACCTGCGGGCAGGACAAGGCCAGCGTTGAATCAAAGAAGGCCGCGCAGGAGAGCGCGCGCATTAACCTCAACTGGACCACCGTCACCGCGCCGATTGCCGGACGCATCGGCATCTCCTCCGTCACCCCCGGCGCGCTGGTCACCGCCCAGCAGGATACCGCGCTCGCCACCATTCGCGGGCTGGACAGCATGTACGTCGACTTAACCCGTTCCAGCGCCGATCTGCTGCGTTTACGCAAGCAAACCCTTGCCACCAATAGCGATACGCTAAGCGTGTCGTTAATCCTCGAAGACGGCAGCACCTACAGCGAGAAAGGCCGCCTGGCGTTAACCGAAGTGGCGGTGGATGAATCAACCGGCTCGGTCACGCTGCGCGCCGTCTTCCCGAACCCGCAGCATCAGCTCCTGCCGGGCATGTTTGTCCGCGCCAGGGTGGATGAAGGCGTCATGAGCGACGCGATCCTCGCGCCGCAGCAGGGCATCACCCGTGACGCCAAAGGCACCGCTACCGCTCTGGTGGTCAATGCCAGCAACAAGGTCGAGCAGCGTCAGCTGGAAACGGGGGACACCTACGGCGACAAATGGCTGGTGCTGAGCGGGCTGAAGGCGGGCGACAGGCTGATTGTGGAAGGTACTGACAAAGTCACCGCCGGGCAGGAAGTGAAGGCCGAAGAGATGAAAGCCAACGGAGGAAACGCCTGATGTTTTCCCGTTTCTTCGTGCGTCGCCCGGTCTTTGCCTGGGTTATCGCTATTCTTATCATGCTCGCCGGGATGCTGGCCATCCGCACGCTGCCGGTCGCGCAGTACCCGGACGTTGCGCCGCCGTCGATCAAAATCTCCGCCACCTATACCGGTGCCTCCGCGCAAACGCTGGAAAACAGCGTGACGCAGGTGATCGAGCAGCAGCTGACCGGGCTGGATAACCTGCTCTACTTCACCTCCACCAGCAGCTCGGACGGATCGGTGAGCATTACCGTCACCTTCGAGCAGGGCACTGACCCGGACACCGCTCAGGTGCAGGTGCAGAACAAAGTCCAGCAGGCGGAATCGCGCCTGCCCACCGAGGTGCAGCAGTCCGGGATCACCGTCGAAAAATCCCAGAGCAACTTCCTGCTGATCATGGGCGTGTACGATAAAACCGACACCGCCAGCAGCTCGGATATTGCCGACTGGCTGGTGAGTAATATGCAGGATCCGCTGGCGCGCGTGGAAGGCGTCGGGAGCCTGCAGGTGTTCGGGGCGGAATACGCGATGCGCATCTGGCTCGATCCGGCGAAGCTGGCGTCCTACTCGCTGATGCCGTCCGACGTGCAGAGCGCGATTGAAGCGCAGAACGTGCAGGTCTCCGCCGGTAAAATCGGCGCGCTGCCCTCGTCGAACGCCCAGCAGCTGACCGCCACCGTCCGCGCCCAGTCGCGCCTGCAGACGGTGGATCAGTTTAAAAACATCATTGTGAAGAGCCAGTCCAACGGCGCGGTGGTGCGCATCAGCGATGTCGCCCGCGTGGAGATGGGCAGCGAAGATTATACCGCCACTGCGAAGCTCAACGGCCACCCGGCGGCGGGTATGGCAGTCATGCTCTCACCGGGTGCGAACGCGCTCAACACTGCGACGGCGGTGAAAGACAAGATTGCCGAGTTCAAAAAGTCGATGCCGGAAGGCTACGACGTGGCCTACCCGAAGGACAGCACCGAGTTCATCAAGATCTCCGTTGAGGACGTGATTCAGACCCTGTTCGAAGCCATTGTCCTCGTGGTGGTGGTGATGTACCTGTTCCTGCAAAACATCCGCGCGACGCTGATCCCCGCGTTGGCGGTACCTGTCGTTCTGCTGGGTACCTTCGGCGTGCTGGCGCTGTTCGGCTACTCCATCAATACCCTGACGCTGTTTGCGATGGTGCTGGCGATTGGGCTTTTGGTGGATGACGCCATCGTGGTGGTGGAAAACGTCGAGCGTATTATGCGCGACGAGGGGCTGCCCGCCCGGGAAGCCACCGAGAAATCGATGGGCGAAATCTCCGGCGCGCTGATCGCCATTGCGCTGGTGCTCTCTGCGGTATTCCTGCCGATGGCCTTCTTCGGCGGCTCTACCGGGGTCATTTACCGTCAGTTCTCGGTCACCATCATTTCGGCGATGTTCCTCTCCGTGGTGGTGGCGTTGACCCTGACGCCCGCGCTCTGCGGCTCGATTCTGAGCCACACTGCGCCGCACAAAAAGGGCTTCTTCGGCGCGTTCAACCGCTTCTACAGCAGGACCGAGCACGGCTATCAGAACAAGGTGCTGCGCGCTCTGCGCCGTTCCGGCGGCATGCTGGCGATCTACGCCCTGCTCTGCGGCGCGATGGGCTTCGCCATGCTTAAGCTGCCGGGCAGCTTCCTGCCGACGGAAGACCAGGGCGAAATCATGGTGCAGTACACCCTGCCAGCCGGCGCGACGACGGTACGTACCGCCGAAGTCAGCCGCCAGGTGCGCGAGTGGTTCCTCACCAAAGAGAAAGCCAATACCAACGTGATCTTTACCATTGAAGGCTTTAGCTTCAGCGGCAGCGGTCAGAACGCCGGGATGGCGTTCGTCTCCCTGAAAAACTGGTCAGAGCGTAAAGGCGAGGAAAACACCGCTCAGGCCATTGCCCTGCGCGCCACGCAGGAGCTGAGCACCATTCGGGATGCCACCATTTTCGCCATGACGCCCCCGGCGGTGGATGGTTTAGGCCAGAGCAACGGCTTTACCTTTGAGCTGATGGCCAGCGGCGGCACCGACCGCGATGCGCTGCTGAAACTGCGTAACCAGCTGATTGGCGAAGCCAACCAGGACAGCTCGCTGCACGCCGTGCGCGCCAACGATCTGCCGCAGATGCCGCAGCTTCAGGTGGATATCGACAACAACAAGGCCGTGTCGCTGGGGCTGTCCCTGAGCGACGTCACCGACACCCTCTCCAGCGCCTGGGGCGGGACCTACGTGAACGACTTTATCGATCGCGGCCGCGTGAAAAAGGTCTACATCCAGGGCGACAGCGACTATCGCGCCGTGCCGTCCGATCTCAACAAATGGTATGTGCGCGGCAGCGACAGCACCATGACCCCGTTCTCCGCCTTCGCCACCACGCGCTGGGAGTATGGCCCGGAAAGCCTGGTGCGCTACAACGGCTCGGCGGCGTATGAGATACAGGGCGAAAACGCCAGCGGCGCGAGCTCCGGCACGGCGATGAGCAAAATGGAGCAGCTGGCAAACAGCCTGCCGTCCGGCAGCACCTGGGCGTGGAGCGGTTTGTCCTTACAGGAAAAACTGGCGAGCGGTCAGGCAATGAGCCTTTATGCCCTCTCGATCCTGGTTGTGTTCCTTTGTCTGGCGGCGCTGTATGAAAGCTGGTCGGTGCCGATTTCGGTCATCCTGGTGATCCCGCTTGGGGTGCTGGGTGCGGCGCTTGCCGCCTCCCTGCGCGGCCTGAGCAATGACGTCTACTTCCAGGTGGCGCTGCTCACCACTATCGGCCTGTCGTCGAAGAACGCCATCCTGATTGTCGAGTTTGCCGAAGCCAAAGTTGCAGAAGGTTACTCCCTGACGCGCGCCGCCCTGCGTGCCGCCCAGACGCGTCTGCGTCCCATCATCATGACGTCGCTGGCGTTTATCGCAGGGGTGACGCCGCTGGCCGTTGCAACCGGTGCCGGTGCCAACAGCCGCGTGGCAATTGGTACTGGCATTATCGGCGGAACGCTGGCCGCGACGCTGCTGGCGATCTTCTTCGTCCCTTTATTCTTTGTACTGGTGAAACGTCTGTTCTCCGGTAAACACGCGAACCGGAGGTCATAATGTTTCGTGTCACTGTTTTAGCGTTAGCCCTGCTGAGCGCAGGGTGTGTGTCGTTAGACCCTACCTATCAACGCCCGGACGCTCCCGTCCCGGCGACCCTGCCCGGCGCGCACGGCGAAGCCACCGCCGTGGTGAGCCAGTGGCAGCAGGTGATGAACGACGCGAGGCTGAAAAGCGTGGTGACGATGGCGCTGAACAGCAACCGCGACGTGCAAAAAGCGATCGCGGATATCGACGCCGCCCGCGCACAGTACGGTGAAACGCGCTCGTCCCTGTTTCCGACGGCGGACGCCGAGCTGAGCCACACCCGCAGCCGCACGCTGGCAAGCGGTGTTGCGACAAGCGACGAAGCCAACGGCGCGGTCTCCAGCTTCGAGCTGGATCTGTTTGGCCGCAACCAGAGCCTCTCCCGCGCAGCGCGTGAAACCTGGCTTGCCAGCGAGTTCACCGCGCAGAACACGCGCCTGACGATGGTTAGCGAGCTGACCACGGCCTGGGTGACGCTGGCGGCGGATAACAGCAACCTGGCGCTGGCGAAATCCACAATGGAGAGCGCGGCAAACTCGCTGAAGATTGTGAAGCGCCAGCAGGAAGTGGGCGTCGCGGCGGCTACGGACGTCAGTGAAGCGATGGCGGTTTACCAGCAGGCGCGCGCCAGCGTGGCGAGCTACCAGACGCAGGTAATGCAGGACAAAAACGCCCTCAATCTGCTTGCGGGCGACACGGTGCCGGACAACCTGCTTCCGGGCACGCTGGAGAGCCTGAGCGATAACGCCATCACGCTGATCCCGGCGGGCGTCAGCTCCAGCGCGCTGCTGCGTCGCCCGGACATTCAGGAAGCCGAGCATAACCTGCTGAGCGCCAACGCCAATATCGGCGCGGCGCGCGCCAACTTCTTCCCGACCATTTCACTGACCGCCAGCGCGGGCGTCGGCAGCGACTCGCTCTCCTCCCTGTTCAGCCACGGGATGAAGGTCTGGTCATTCGCGCCGTCCATCACCCTGCCGCTGTTCAGCGGTGGCAACAATCTGGCGCAGCTGCGTTATGCAGAAGCCGAGAAAAAAGGGTTAATTGCGACCTACGAAAAAGCCATCCAGAGCGCGTTTAAAGACGTGGCCGACGCGCTGGCGCGCCGTGAAACGCTCAGCGAGCAGCTTGATGCCCAGCGAGAATACGTGGCGGCCGAGCAAAAAACGCTGGATGTGGCAACGCGCAGCTATAAGGCGGGCGCGGGGGATTATCTGACGGTACTGACCGCACAGCGGTCGCTGTGGTCGGCGCAGGAATCGCTGATTGCGCTGCAGCAAACCGACCTGGAGAACCGCATCACGCTGTGGCAGTCGCTGGGCGGGGGGATCCAGTAACCTTATCGGTGGGCGATTCTCATGCGCAGAAAAGAGAAAATCATACTTTCGACTGGAATCGCTACACTGAATGTAACGATATATTTCATGGGAAGCCTGTGACGTCTAAAGGGGGTTGTTGATGAAAGCTGCGCACCTGGTCTGCCTGCTGGTTTGTCTGCTCTTCGCCGCGTTTGTCCATGCTCAGGAAAAGGACGATCCGGCGAAAGAGGCGCAGATTAAGCAGCAGGTCCTGAAAGATATTAAGAAAACCTGTACGCCACAGAAAAAGCAGAGCGATAAGGCCTGGCAGGAGATGATTTTGTCGTCCGAGGCCAATCAGCTGCTGATCAAAAACGCCATCACCGCCGTGAAGCGCGACAACCTGGACGCCTACTGGGCTGCGGTTGGTCAGGTGGATTGTCTGGAAGATTATTGAGTTCTCGCCGGGTGGCGCTGCGCTTGCCCGGCCTGGAAAATGTTTTAACGCTTCCGCACGTCCGGAATGATGAGATCCCCGCGCAGAACATAGGACCCGAGCATCTGCGTTTTCTCCGTCAGCCAGCTTACGATACGCGCCGCCATGGCATCCATTGAATATTCAATCGCCGGGATCACCGGAATACCCGGCAGGTGCAGCGATCCGGCCAGGCTAAAGACCATAATGTCGTCCGGTACGGATTTATTAAACGCCTGCAGCTGCGGGATCACCCGCTGGGCTTCCTGCTCGTCCGCCACCAGCAGCGCGTTGAAGTTCAGCGTGGACGCGTTGTTGAGTAATTCCTGAAGCGCAACGGACGAGGAAGTTGCGTCCATAAAGACGAGGTTGCGATTAAAGGGCAGGAAATTTTTCTCCAGCGCGTGCTTATAGCCAAGCAGCACCTGGTCGGCAAACCCGCTGCCGTGGGGATGGATCAGCGCAATCTGGCGACGCCCCTGGCTGGTCAGATAGTTACAGGCGGTTTCGGCGGCAAAGGCGTGATCGAACTGGATGCTGTTGGAGTTATCAGCCTCCATGCAGTCCACCAGAATGACGTTGTCCATATCCACGTCCAGCGGGAAACGGGCGCCAATCACCAGAATGTCGTCACACAGGCCGCAGGAGAGTTCTTCGAGAGCATTCATCACTTCCGCTTTGCTATGGGCGAAGCGCAGCAGCAGGTGTTTTTGGTGCTGGCTGAGCTGTTTTTCCAGCGCGTAAAGATACCCGGTGGTCTGGTTAATGTTTTCCTGCGCGCAAATCACCCCAATGCAGCCCGTCGACTGGCTCAGCAGCGACTGGGCAATCACGTTAGGCCGGTAGTTCAGCTCATCCACCGCCTTCAGCACGGCCTGACGGCTGGCTTCCTTAACGCCACGTGACCCACTCAACACTCGCGATACCGTGGCTTTAGACACCCCGGCCAGACGTGATACATCATTGATTGTCGACATCTCTTTCCCCTGGCAGGCTAACCTCGCGCCTGCAAATTCCATAACCGCTACGGCTCACATTATAGCCAGAACGGAGTATATCCGTTTCCGTTTTTCATGGAAACCGATTTTCCGTTTCCACTCAAAATGATGTCAAAACAGCCAAATTATGTGACACACATCCGGTTAATTAGCCTCATAAGTATTGGATCTTGATGGTTATCACAGTTCTGCCTTTTATAAATGGAAACCGGTTTCCGTATCATGTCCAATCATCCTCGCAATAACTATTTACATTTAGAGGATGGTTGTCGATGTTCAAGATTATGCTGTGTTGCTCTGCCGGGATGTCCACCAGCCTGCTGGTCAGCAAAATGGTCGATGTCGCGAAAGAACGTGGTTTGCCGGTGAAGATTGATGCGTACGGTGTTTCCGAATTTGATACGCAGTTTCCGCAATACCAGGTGGTACTTCTCGGACCGCAAGTGAAATACATGTTACAGACACTCTCAGACAAGGCGGCTACGAAAGGCATTCCGGTGCAGCCCATCGACATGATGGACTACGGCATGCAGCGTGGCGATAAAGTACTGGACTATGCTCTGTCGCTCATCGAAGCGGCACACTAAAAGGTGTTCACATGAGTTCGTTATATCAATCCATGGTCGCGGTGATTGAGCAGTCAATTACCCCGCTGGCCGCAAAGCTGGGTCAGCAAAAGTATGTGATTGCCATCCGCGACGGCTTTACCGCCGCGCTACCGTTTATGATCATCGGCTCGTTTATGCTGGTGTTCATCTTCCCGCCGTTCTCGGCTGATACCACCAACAGCTTCGCCCGCGGCTGGCTGGATTTCTCCCAGACCTACCGCGACCAGCTGATGCTGCCGTTTAACCTCAGCATGGGCGTGATGACCTTCTTCATTTCGGTGGGGATCGGGGCGAGCCTGGGGCGTCAGTTTAACCTCGACCCGGTGATGTCCGGCCTGCTGGCCTTTATGGCCTTCCTGCTGGTCGCCGCGCCGTATGCCGACGGTAAAATCTCGACTCAGTATCTCTCCGGTCAGGGCATCTTTACCGCGCTTATCACCGCGATTTACGCCACACGTGTCTATGCGTGGCTGAAGCAGAACAACGTGACCATCCGCCTGCCGAAGGAAGTGCCCACCGGCGTGGCGCGTTCGTTTGAGATCCTGATCCCGGTGATGGTGGTGATCGGTACGCTGCACCCGCTGAACCTGTTCATTGAAGCGCAGACCGGAATGATCATCCCGCAGGCGATCATGCACCTGCTGGAGCCGCTGGTATCCGCATCTGACTCCCTGCCCGCGATACTGCTCTCCGTGCTGCTGTGCCAGATCTTCTGGTTTGCCGGTATTCACGGCTCGCTGATCGTCACCGGCATCATGAACCCGTTCTGGATGGCGAACCTCTCCGCAAACCAGGCGGCGCTCGCCGCAGGCGCGGCGCTGCCGCACGTTTACCTGCAGGGCTTCTGGGATCACTACCTGCTGATTGGCGGCGTAGGCTCCACGCTGCCGCTGGCGTTCCTGCTGCTGCGCAGCCGCGCCACGCACCTGCGCACCATCGGCAAAATGGGCATTGTGCCGAGCTTCTTTAACATCAATGAGCCGATTCTGTTCGGCGCGCCGATCATCATGAATCCGATGCTGTTTATCCCGTTCGTGTTTGTTCCGCTGGTCAATGCCTGCCTGGCGTACGGCGCAACGAAGCTCGGCTGGCTGGCTCAGGTGGTGTCATTAACCCCGTGGACCACCCCCGCGCCGATTGGTGCCTCATGGGCGGCAAACTGGGCGCTCAGTCCGGTGATAATGTGCCTGGTCTGTATGGTGATGTCCGCGCTGATGTACCTGCCGTTCCTGCGCGCCTATGAGCGTACGCTGATGAAAAACGAAGAGCAGAAAGCCCAGGCAACCGTCGGTACCGCTGAAGCCGCAAGCAATTAAGTCAAAGAGGAAAGGACATGAAATACGCATTTCCCGATAACTTCTGGTGGGGCAGCGCAAGCTCCGCTCTCCAGACCGAAGGGGCAAGAGAGGGGGAAACCACATGGGATTACTGGTTTGCCCGCGAGCCGAACCGTTTTCACAACGGCGTGGGGCCGCAGCAGACCTCCACGTTTTATCAAAACTGGAAAACGGACATTCAGCTGTTAAAGCAGCTGAACCACAACAGCTTTCGTACCTCGATTAGCTGGGCACGCCTGATCCCCGACGGTATCGGTGAAGTGAACCCGGAAGCGGTCGATTTTTACAATCAGGTCATTGATGAGCTGAATGAACAGGGCATCACGCCGTTTATCACCCTGTTCCATTTCGACATGCCGATGGCAATGCAGGAAATCGGCGGCTGGGAAAACCGTGACGTGGTGGACGCTTACGCCCGCTATGCGCAGATCTGCTTCGAGCTGTTTGGCGACCGCGTGCTGCACTGGTTTACCTTCAACGAGCCCATCGTCCCGGTGGAGGGCGGTTATCTGTACGACTTCCACTATCCCAACGTGGTGGATTTCCGCCGGGCCGCCACCGTGGCGTATCACACCGTATTGGCCCACGCGAAGGCGGTTCAGGCTTACCGCGCCGGACATTACGCGGGTGAGATCGGCATCGTGCTGAACCTGACGCCGTCCTACCCGCGCTCGCAGAACCCGGCGGACGTGAAGGCGGCGCACATCGCGGACCTGATGTTTAACCGCAGCTTCCTTGACCCGGTACTGCGCGGGGAGTATCCGGCCGACCTGGTGGCGTTGCTGAAATCCTACGATCAGTTGCCCGCCTGCAAGCCGGAAGACGGCTTCCTGATTGCGGAAGGGAAAATCGACCTGCTCGGCGTGAACTACTATCAGCCGCGTCGCGTGAAGTGTCGCGACAGCGCGGTGAACCCGCAGGCGCCGTTTATGCCGGAGTGGTTCTTTGATAACTACGAAATGCCGGGCCGCAAGATGAATCCCTACCGCGGCTGGGAAATCTACGCGCCGGGTATTTACGATATTCTGGTTAACCTGCGCGACAATTACGGCAACCCTCGCTGCTTTATTTCTGAAAACGGCATGGGCGTCGAAAATGAACAGCGCTTTATTGAAAATGGCCAGATTAACGATCAATACCGCATCGAGTTTATTTCTGAGCATTTAACGTGGCTGCACAAAGGTATTAGCGAAGGGTGCAATTGCCTTGGCTACCATATGTGGACATTTATTGATAACTGGTCGTGGTGTAATGCCTATAAAAACCGCTACGGATTTATCCAGCTTGATTTAGAGACGCAGCAGCGCACCATTAAGAAAAGCGGAGAGTGGTTTGCCGCCACCGCCTTAAATAATAGTTTTGAAAAAGAGTAATAATGATGATCGCACTAGAAGAAGCCGTAATGGAAATTATCGTCAACGCCGGACAGTCCCGCAGCCTGTGCTTTGAAGCGCTGCACGCGGCGCGTCAGGGCAACTTTGACGAGGCCAAAAGCCTGCTGCACGAAGCCGACGGCTACGCGCGCCAGGCGCACAAGATGCAGACCAAACTGATCGAGCAGGATGCGGGCGAAGGCCGCCAGCCGATGACGTTAATCATGGTGCACGCGCAGGATCATTTAATGAATTCCTTATTAGCGCGTGAACTGTCTGAAGAAATTATTCATTTATATCAGAGATAGTCTATGGCGAAATAAAGTTAATGTAATACCTCTGTACCCTAAATAGAGATCCACTTGTTCTGATGATAGCGACATACTCTGTCAGATCGGAGCGGGATGGTTATTGTCTGAATAAAATTAAACTATATTGAGATAACCATGAATACGATTAAAAAACTTCCATTAACCATGGCGGTTATCGCCGCGCTTTGCCCAATTTCCGTACTCGCACAAGAATTTACCCAGGAGCAAATCGACGCCATTGTGGCGAAAGCGGTAGATAAAGCTCTGGCCGAGCGTCAGGCCAAAATGGATGCGGCGGTTGCGAAAAAAGCGGACGTGGTGACCGAGCCGCAAAGCGCGGCGCAATCCCCGGATATGGCGATCCCGTTCGGCATTAAATTCACCGGCTACGCCCGCTACGGCGCGCACTTCCAGGCCGCCGATCAGAAATACGTGGCGGTGGACGGCTCCTACAACGGCGCGTCCGCGATTGGTCGTCTGGGTAACGAAGGTAACGGCGGGGAATTCCAGCTTTCCAAGGCCTTCAAAGGGGACAACGGCGCCATCTGGGACATCAACGTGATGATCGACCACTGGGGCGACGAGGTTAACCTGAAAAAAGCCTACGCGGGGGTGACCAACATTATGGCCTCCAACCCAAATGCCTACTTCTGGGCCGGTCGTGACTTCCACCAGCGTCCGCAGCAGGGCATTAACGATTACTTCTGGATGAACCACGACGGCCAGGGCGCGGGCGTGAAGAACTTTGACATCGGCGGCGTGCAGTTTGACGTGGCTGCCGTGGCGGCAGTCGAATCCTGTAGCCCGGAAGTGATGGAAGATGAAGCGAACCCGTCGCGCATCACCTGTACCGGCGGTTCCGGCACGGGCGACAAGGGCAACTACGCCGCGACCTCCAAAATCCACGGCATGAAGCTCGGACCGATCGACATGGAGCTGTACGCCAACTACGGCTTTGATTCGAAAGCGGTTGAAAGCGACGAACGCCTGAACGCCTGGCAGGGCGGCGTGGTGCTGAGCCACACCAACGACAGCGGTGTGAACAAGGTGATCGCCCGCTACTCCGATAACGCGGATAACAGCGTGTTCAACAAAACCGAAGATCTGACCACGGTCTACGCCAGCTTCGAAGGGCTGTATAAATTCACTCAGGCCACGCAGGTGGAGTACATCCTCGCCTTCCACGACTACGACAACAGCCGCGATAAGACCGACAACCGCAAGAACTACAACGCCATCGTGCGCCCGATGCACTGGTGGAACGACGTTCACTCCACCTGGCTGGAAGCAGGCTGGCAGCACGTTGACTACGATAACGGCGGCGATAACAAGGGCTGGAAGCTGACCCTGTCGCAGAACATGTCTATCGCCATGGGGCCGGAGTTCCGTCCGATGCTGCGCTTCTACGTCACCGGCGGCAAGGTGGATAATGAACGCACCGCGCGCGTGAACAATACCAAAGACGAGACGCTCGACGACTTCAACGTCGGCGCGATGTGGGAGGCGTGGTTCTAAGGTGAACAACATGCCGGGTGGCGCTACGCTTACCCGGCCTACGGTTTTCCCCCTCTCCCCGTGGGAGAGGGCCGGGGTGAGGGCATCAGGCCGCACACAACCATGCTATGCTGTTGGCCAATTAACGACAACATAGCAGGGGAGAAAATGGGTTCCACACGTAAAGGGATGCTGAACGTCCTGATCGCCGCCGTTTTATGGGGCAGTTCCGGAGTTTGCGCGCAGTACATCATGGAGAAAAGCCACATTTCTTCGCCTTACCTGACCATGGTTCGCCTGCTGTTTACCGGCGTGATCCTGCTGACGCTCTCCTTCGTTCACGGCGACAAGATTTTCTCGATCATCAAGCATCGTAAAGACGCCCTCAGTCTGCTGTTTTTCTCGCTGGTCGGCGCGCTCACCGTGCAGCTCACCTTCCTGCTGACGATTGAAAAATCCAACGCCGCTACGGCGACCGTGCTCCAGTTCCTGTCGCCGACCATCATTGTGGCGTGGTTCGCCCTGGCGCGGAAAACGCGTCCCGGCGTGTTTGTCCTGTCAGCGATTTTTACGTCGTTGATCGGCACCTTCCTGCTGGTGACCCACGGCGACCCAACCTCGCTCTCCATCTCCCCTGCCGCGCTGTTCTTCGGCATCGCCTCGGCGTTTGCCGCCGCGTTTTACACCACCTATCCGTCAACGCTGATTGCCCGCTACGGCACATTGCCGATTGTCGGCTGGAGCATGTTGATTGCCGGATTAATGCTGACGCCGTTCTACGCCGGACGCGGCACCACTTTCGTGATTGACGGCGGCCTGCTGCTGGCGTTTTTCTACCTGGTGGTGATTGGCACCGCGCTGACGTTCAGCCTGTACCTGAAAGGCGCACAGATGATCGGCGGGCCGAAGGCGAGCATTCTGAGCTGCGCCGAGCCGTTGAGCAGCGCGTTACTGTCGGTGATCCTGCTGGGGGTGGCCTTCACCCTGCCGGACTGGCTGGGAACGCTATTGATTGTGTCGTCGGTGGTGTTGATCTCGATGGATTCGAGAAGACGGATGAGGACATCGGCGTGATCTACGAATAATAGTGGTAGCGGCACATTAAAATAGTAAGAGCGCTATCCGACACCCCGTAAACCAGACGGTCAGTATCATTGATTCGGCGGGACCAGTATCCGGAAAGGTTACCTTTAAGCGGTTCCGGCTTACCCAGGCCATCGAAGGGTTGACGCTTCGCATCTTCAATCAATTTATTGATTCTGCGAAGCGTTTTCTTATCCTGCTCCTGCCACCACAGGTAATCATCCCAGCCGTTATCAGTCCAAATCAGTAGCCTGGTCATCTATCAGATCCCTCTGCGTGGTTTTTCCGGTATTTGCCTGTGCGATTGACTCCATCAGTCGACTGGCGTTGGCAGGCGAACTCATCAGATGGATGGTTTCCATCATTGAGTTGTAGTGCTGCAGAGACATAACCACCGCATCCCCCCCGTTTCGGCGGCTGATGATGGTTGTCTCCACATTGTCATTCACGTCGTCCAACACATCTTTGAGTCGGCTTCGTGCTTCGGTAAACGTCACAACCTGCATATTTCCTCCTGTACAAGTTACGGTACAAGTATATCGATGTAGTGACTGTTTATCAATCAACGCGCCTTCACCTTCCCTGCCACCAGCAGTGCCGTCAGCAGCATCAGCGTACCGGAAATCACCAGTGGTGACGTCAGCCCCAGATGGTCGAGCGCCACGCCGCCAATGGCCGCGCCGCAGGTGTTCGCCAGCTGGATCACCGCCACCTGAATCGACCCGGCTTTTTCCGCCTGATCGGCCAGCGTTCGGGTGATCCACGTCGACCAGCCCACCGGCACCAGCGCAAAGGCAAAGCCCCAGATAATCGCAATCGCCGACGCGACCCACTTATCGCTGCCCCACAGCACCAGCACCGCCGCGCTCAGCGCCAACACCAGCGGCGCCCCCGCCAGCGCCACCTTCAGGGAGCGTTTCAGGAACTGCGACGACAGCGACGTGCCGACAAAGCTGGCGATACCGAAGCTCAGCAGCACCAGCGTCAGGCCGTCCACGTCAAAGCCCGCCATGGTCATATACACCGGGCGGATATAGGTGAAAAAGGCAAACTGCCCGGCAAACGACATAAAGATGGCAGTCATCCCCGCCAGCACGCCGGGGCGCTTGAGCAGCGCGAACATGTTCTGTTTGTGGTGCGCCGCTTCACCCGGCAGGGACGGCAGCGCTTTCCACACCCAAATGATGCAGAGCAAACCCATCACCGCCGCCGCGTTAAAGACGTTACGCCAGCCGATAATCCCACCGAGGAAGCTGCCCAGCGGCGCGGCAATCACCAGCGCAATAGAGACCGCGCCGAAGATAACGGACAGCGCTTTTGGCACGGTGCGCGCGGGCACAAGGCGCATGGTCAGCGAGGCCGACATCGCCCAGAAGCCGCCTAATCCCAGCCCCAAACAGGCGCGACCGAGCAGCAGCAGGGTGAAGCTTTCCGCGAAAGAGACCAGCAGGCAGGAGAGCGTCAGCAGCACGCTGAACAGAATGACCACTTTGCGGCGGTCGATAGTACCAATGACCTGGGTGATAAACAGGCTGGCGAACATCGCCACAAAGGCGGTGACGGTAACGGACTGCCCCGCCACGCCTTCGGAAATGCCCAGATCCTGCGCCATCGGCGTCAGCAGGCTCACCGGTAGAAACTCAACGGTAATCAGGCAGGCGACGCAGAACGCCACGGAGAAAACCGCCGACCAGTTGGGGCGCGACACCTCTTTGGTCTGCGGTCTGGTTGTGGGCTGGATATGTTCTGTCATGGCGTCACCTGAAGATAAAAACGTGCGGAAAAGTCGCGCAGTTTATCATCAAAAGTGTGACGAATTTAACGTTTAGACAACTTTTGTCGTTTTTAATGATTCGGAAGGCAGATCGGCGGTGACTGATACCTTTTCAGCATAACGAAAATGAAAATTCAGTAACCACAATTGAGGTGAAACAATCATAGCGTCTGAAAAGGAGAAACTATGAAAACACGTACTTTATCTCAAAATCTTACCGTCAGTGCCATCGGCTACGGTGCCATGGGTCTGAGTGAATTTTATGGCCAGACTGATGACAAAGGCTCACTGCAGGTATTGCATAACCTCATCGATCTGAACGTGACGTTTATTGATACCGCAAATTTATATGGCCGTGGCCATAATGAAAGGCTAATCGGTCACTTTCTTGCCGGGCTGGATAAAAACACTCGCGACCAGTTCAAAATCGCCACGAAGTGCGGCATCGATCGCTCTCCTGACGACTCCTACGCCCGCACCATCAACAATACGCCGGACTATATCATCCGCTGCTGTAACGAATCCCTTAAGCGGCTTGGCGTGGAGCGAATCGACCTCTTCTACCTTCACAGGGTGAGTAACGCAACCCCGATCGAAGAGAGTATGGATTGCCTGCGCACCCTTGTTAAAGAGGGTAAGATCAACCACATCGGCCTTTGCGAAGTGTCGGCTTCAACGCTGCAACGGGCGCATGCGGTGCATCCGGTCACCGCATTGCAAACAGAATATTCTCTGTGGACACGAGACATCGAGGAAAACATTTTGCCGGTCGTGAAAGCGCTAGGTATCGGCCTGGTGCCCTACTCACCTCTTGGCAGGGGCTTCCTGACGGGAAAATATCTGAACAACAACGATTTTGCAGAAGGTGATTTCCGCAAGAATAACGAACGATTTGTTCAGTCCAGTCTCGATCATAATCGCCAGTTGCTCGATACCATTACCCCGCTGGCGACAAAATACGGCTGTACCGCAGGTCAGATTGCACTTGCCTGGCTGTTAGCACAATACGATCGGCTGGTTCCCATTCCGGGTACTAAGCACGTCAGCTATCTGGCCGAGAACGCGCGCGCTGCCGATATTGTGCTTGAGAAGAGCGATATCGAATCGTTGAACAACCTTCATCGCCGGGTAGCGATTAAAGGCGATCGTTATTCTGCCGAGGGTATGAAGGGCGTGAATGCCTGATACAGCATCTTGAAAATAAAAAACCGGGTTTCCCCGGTTTTTTTTATATCTACAGATACGCCGTTAGCGATAAACGCTCAACGCGACGCCTTCCCCGCCGCCAACGCACAGTGCGGCAACGCCACGCCTGGCATCATTACGGATCAGGGAATGAACCAGCGTCACCAAAATTCGGCAGCCGGATGCACCTATCGCATGCCCAAGCGCGATTGCCCCGCCGTATGGATTGATACGATCCGGGGAAATCCCGGCCCGCTGAATCACGGCCAGCGCCTGGGCGGCAAACGCTTCGTTGGATTCGAGATGATCGACATCCTCAGGCTTCCATCCCGAGCGGGAAAGACAGTCGGCAATGGCCTGAATCGGGGCTGCACCCATTAATGCCGGCTGGATACCGGAATTGGAAAATACGCCCAGCGATGCCAGAACCGGCAAACCACGTGCTTCGGCAGTCTCACGCGTACAAAGCAGGACCGCCGCAGCACCGTCATTCAACGATGAAGCATTTCCCGCCGTCACCGTACCCTCTTTTCGGAAGACAGGCTTCAGTTTCGTCAATTTTTCGATACTGGTTGCACGGGGTCCTTCATCCCTCTCCACGCTGATCGTTTCACCTTTTCGCGTCTGCCACTCAACCGGGACAATTTCACGCTCAAAAATGCCACGCGCCTGCGCTTCAAGCGCATTGTGGTGAGAGACAAGGGCATATTCATCCTGCATTTCGCGGCTGATACCAAACTCCGTCGCAACATTCTCTGCAGTGATACCCATGTGATAATCGTTGAAGGCATCCCAGAGCCCGTCAGAAACCAGGCTATCTTTGAGAGTAATATCACCCAGCCGCGTTCCGCTACGCGACGTCGTGGCGATATGCGGCGCGTTGGACATACTCTCCTGACCACCGGCGATAACAAACTCAGCCTCCCCCGTCTGCAGCGCCTGCATGCCAAGATGGACCGCCTTAAGCCCGGACCCGCACACTTTGTTTACCGTCAGACATTGCGTATCTACGGGCAACCCAGCATTCAGTGCCGACTGTCGGGCCGGGTTCTGGCCGCATCCCGCAGTAAGTACCTGACCCATAATGACCTGAGAGATATCACTGGCTTCTACGCCAGATTCTTTCAGGAGCGCCTGAATAATGCGGCTTCCCAGGTCAGAGGCTGAATGCTCCGCAAGCGCGCCCTGAAATGCGCCCGTCGCCGTGCGGCGGGCTGCAATAATAACAATCTCGCTCATGCGTCACTTCCCTTCAGTCCTGGCAAAGTATGGCCCGTCGAGGCCATTGCCGCGCGGTATGCAGTAAGACCATTCATGCAGGCGGGAACGCCAGCATATACCGCCATCTGTATCACAATTTCAAGCAGCTCTTCCGGCGTCACGCCGGTATTGAGCGCGCCTCGCATATGCAGTTCTAGCTGCGGCATGGCATTACCCAGCGTCACAAGCGAGGCGACGGTCAACATTTCGCGCGTTTTGAGATCCAGTCCCGGACGACCCACCACATCCCCGAACGCATAGTCGGTAATCAGGGCGGGCAGCCCCGGGTCCAGCTCGCTCAGGCGGCGGGTGACTTTATCCGCGAGCCCCGCTTCAAGACGGTCCATAATCTCTCTGCCATAGCGCGTGCGGTCATTAATTTGACTCATAAGATTTCTCCATACGGGATTGTTTTGCGGTTAACGTTGCCGGAATAACCGCGACAAGCAGAACGGACAGACCGATGGCCGTACCGGCGACGATATACAGGAGCGGCATTGAAAATGATGAAACCATCCAGGCACCGACTGACGCACCGATACCAATGGCGGTATTGAAAAATGAAACGTAGATTGCGGAGGCCGGGAAGGCTTTATCCTCTGCCATACGTAAAACCCACGTCTGGAAACCGACAAATATTCCTGATACGGCGACACCCCAGACAACCATACTGGTAAATATCAACGCAGCAGAGAGCGAGGAACCAGACAGGCCCAGGAACAGCAGCACTGCACAGATCAGCAGTACAGACAAAGAGACCGTCAGCTTGAGATACTTATCAATCAACACGCCGGTCAGGAAATTACCTGCCAGACCCGCGATGCCGTAAACAAAAAGCACAGCAGGAATAATGGTGGTGGACAGTAAACTCTGCGTGTGTAGCCAGGGTTCAATGTACGTAAAGGCAGCAAAGTGAGCCGTCACAGCCAGCAAAGTTGCTGAGTAAATTTTCCATAATGTTGACGATTTCAGCACGCCTTTAAGCGCATCCAGCCCGAGCGCGCTTTTGCTGGTAATCCTGGGAACAAGAACGCTAATACCCACAAAGGCAATTACGCTCAGCGCGGCCATCAGCCAAAATGCCTGCCGCCAGCCGAAGTGAATACCAATATAGTTGGATACCGGTACGCCAAAAACGCTTGCTGCGGAAACACCACCAAATACGATTGACGTCGCCGCCCCTATATATCTGGCAGGGACCATAGCCACCGCCGTTGCGCCGATCATCGCCCAGAATGCGCCGTGAGCAAGCGCTCCCAGTACGCGGGCGCTAAGCAGCATGCTATAGACGTTTACCGTCGCAGCCATAACGTTAGAGACCAGAAGTACCACGGTAAGCACAAGTAAAAGCCGCTTCTTGGCCACATTCCCTAAAAAGACGGAGGCAAACAGCGCACTCAACGCCCCCACCCAGGCATAAAGCGACACGGTCATGCCCACCGCAGATTCCGAAGACTGTAGCCCCTCTGCGATTGGCGTTAATAATCCGACTGGCGCCAGTTCGGTGGTGACAATAGTAAAGGTTGAAATTGCCAGAATGAATAAAGCAAGCCATGACCTTAACGTCATATTCTGCGGAGTGAGTTCTGAAGTCATACTACTTACCTCAATAAGGATTTAAATAATGTGCCAATTTTTTTCAGTTGCATATCTGGTAAGCGCGGAATGCTCTCCCACACAGACGGGATGGCCAGTGGCTTCCAGCATTGGAATATCCGAAAGATCGTCGCCGTAGGCATAACAATCCACGGGGTTAATCTCTTTATCATCGCAAAAGGCGATAAGCGCGTCTTTTTTACCTGTTCCAATTGTTTGAGGCAGGCCGATTTCACCCGTCAACTCACCTGCGTCATTTATTATCACCGGCGCACAGAGTACTTCCATTACTCCAAGATATTTTGCAATGGGTGAAAGAATCGGAAGCATAGAGCCCGATATAAATACGGTATACATGTTCTGGTTCTGATGTTTTTTAAGGGCTGAAACAGCACTCTCAATAAAAAACTCGCTTTCCAGCTTACGCCTGAACCACTTCTCACCCATTTCTTCCAGATAACGACAAGACACACCTTTAAACTGACGATAATAATCTCTGTTCAGGGCTTCCCTTGGCACGCCGTTTTTCACGTCGGTGAGAAAACGAGACATATAGCGTTGAAGACGATCGTTTTGATTATTTTCCCTGCACCAGAAATCATAGAAATCAAACATGCTTTTAATATTTATAAGCGTTTCATCAACATCAAAAAAAGCGGCATGTTTACGCAAATTTTATTCCTCGTAGTTTTTTCTTCGACTCTTAACCGGAAAATCTCTATCCGTACCAGACACGCCTGCATCCGCCCAGCGGGAAGGCGCAATTTCAGAAACCACCACGGAAATTTTATCCAGCGGCGCACCCGTGTTTTTGTGAACGGCAAATGTAATATCTTCCTGGAGTCTGATGATTTGATTTTCATCTTTCGCAGGCCAGGTCATAACATGAACAAATGGCATATTTTTCTCACTCTATAGTTGTAAATTCATCGAAGGAACGGCCTTTGAGTTTTAAATGGGCATGGATATCGCCTCCAAGACCATAAAAGCCAATTGCACCGCCATAGCTCTGACGCGAGCTCATATAAAGTACGACTACGTTAATAATTCTGTTTCCTTTCCTCGCCGGAGCCGGGAAAGGATCGGTTAACTCTGCCCAATATTCGGCATTACCTTCGCTATCGGTTATAAATACGTTGGGTATTCCCAGCGGACCTGGCCTGCTCGGATCCTCCGAGGCTAGATCGTTTTCCCTGAGACTCATCACGGTGTAAACGCTATCCGGAACAAGGCTCCGGAACGAAAACGTGAACCGGGCTCGTTTCTTATCTTCGGACAATGTGACCTCAAAGGTGCCCTCTGCCTCGAGCCAGGCAGCGAGGGTCACTGGCTCGATCTCTCGCTTTCCATCGCTGCTGCGATAATCCGCGATATAGCCTTCATGAAGTGGCAGGCCAGGCCTTATTTCATTATTGGCCTGCGGCCGCTGTTCTGGTGCGAAAACCATCCGATAGTTGTTCATCGGAATGGGTAAAGGAAGAGTATGAAGAATGATGTCCTTCAACGCGTCCTGAGGCATCTTGTCCAGATCGCACAGAATGTTATAGGGTGCGACTTCCCCAAATGCCGGAAGCGGGCTGTCCGGAGAGACAATGACGCTTCGCCACTGCAGTCCGTTATCCCCTGGCACCATGCCCACCACGACAAAATTACCCTTCCCGTCCATGACCTCCGCAGGGGGGTAAAGCGGCCCCTGCGTGGTCGCAGCCAGACGGTATTTCTGGCTACGTAATTCAGGCATGCGTTACCCCCTGAGTCACCCCTTGCTGCTCAACAATGGTCGCCTGCATGGCAACCTCAGCCAGAGATTTCTCTTTCTCTGTAATCAGGGCGGAAGGATAAACGGTGAACGAGACATCCATTGTCGCGCAAAGCGTTTGGTGCTGAGTGACGCGAACCTGAGCCTTGAAACGCCCCCGGCGGTCGTTAATATCTTTTTCAAGAAATTCAAAGTGGACCAGTGCCGGTAAAGGGAACAGGAAACTGGCGAAATTGATTGCCATGCTATTAATGACGTAATAGCGTCCACTTTCCTGCTGGTAAATAAATTCTTCGGTGACACCGATAAAGGCCTGTCGGCTGGCTTCAACCAGGAGCATTCCCTGAATATGCTGCCCCGTCTGATGATCCGCCATCAATTCGCAACGCTCATCGATTAACAGCGGCATCGCATAAAGATCGTGGTTATGCTCAGCTTGTTCCGCAGGTCCTATAAGTACATTCTGTTCCAGTCTTTTATGGCAATAAGCATTTTTTTTGTCGCTAACCAGTTTTTCCAGAGAGCACATTTTTAATTTATTACCATGAATCGCATTTCTTGCCTGGTTTGAAATTACCTTTCCGGCAAAATCCTTGCGCACGCCCTGCCCAACAATAATTTCATGTTCTTTATCAATGATATTCGCAGGGATTTGAGTCAATAATTCTAGCTGAGATATAGTCAGTACATCTTTACCATTGGCAAATTCATTAAATTTATCGCCAACAACTACCAACTTTTTACAGTTCATTCATTGTCCCTCAACAACAGCAAGCACGATAGATACGAGTATAAAGGCCGTCATTACCGCCAGTAATAAAGTTATCGCCGGCCTGTTGAATAATTTCCTGATAACGCGCATTGGTAAATGCTTCTTTATATTCTGCTTTATCACCGTTGAATGAGGAGATAAACATTACACCCGGAACGCCACTGATCAGTGAATGAAATGCTTCGAAACTTTCAATCTTATCTTTGTTATCTCTTACAACATTAAAAATGGTTTCATCGCGCCACTGACGGTACTGCTGATAGTTATGCGCAGGCACTTCGACGTGTCGGAGTTGAATATAATTTGATTGTGGCAAGCTATTTTTATTATCAATTGGGGATTCAACAAACTTAAGCAGTTCGCGACGGATATCGGCAGAAAGAACTTCAGAGAAACGATGGAACATGGATTCCATTTCACTTTCAACCCATGCAATTTCTTTAATATCGTTGAATGCGCGTAATTCCAGCAATTCATTAACGCCGTTTTCTTCACAGGTATAGTAGCGAACGTTTTCATTGCTTTTTAAGGAAGTAAATTCTTTTTCAGAAAAAGTGTTTTTTAATGGGAAGCGTGATACCAGTACGTATTTAGACGACATAATTACTCCGAGTATTGATTAAGTGAGGATTCGGATAGAAATTTATCAATACAGGAAACTATTGGAATTGTTAAATTTGTAATATATTTTTTGTATTACTGTTAAAACGGGTTTTGCTGCCAGCATTTAGCGTGTAATATCGAAATGGAAAAAAGACGAAATACCTTTTCGCATTTAGGACCCACGTATGGCTACAGCAGAACATTTAATCAGCAATAACCTGCCCAGTATCAAACAATTACAATGCTTTCTCGCTGTTGCACATGAACTGAACTTTCGTAAGGCTGCCGAACGTCTACGCATGACTCAACCGCCTCTGACGCGTCAGATAAAATGCCTTGAAGCGGTGTTGAAACGTCAGTTGTTCAGTCGCAGTACGCATGACGTTAGCCTCACTGAAGCAGGCCGAGCGCTGGTCGTTCAGGCAGAAAAAATACTCAAAGACATCAGCAGCTTAAAAGAAGACCCTCACTCTTCAGAAACGAATCTGCGCATCGGTCTCACGCGCACGCTTAATTTTGAATATATTGAACCTGTAAATACCCAGCTTCAAAAAATGAACGCCGGAGATGACGTTGAAACGCCCGACCTGACGTCAGCACAGCTGCTGCAAAGCTTGTCTAAAAATATGCTGGATCTGGTGCTGACCGGGGAAAAAGGAACGGGTCATGAAGACATTGTTCAATACCGCTGGGTCTGCCAGGAACCGTTACTCATCGCAATGCCTTCTTTACATCCTGCCAGTTTGAAAGAGAAAGTCTCGCTGGAAGACATTAGCGATCTTCCACTTTTTTGGTTTTCGAGAAGCGCTAATCCGTCATTCTATGACAAATGCGAAAGCTACTTTGACACGCTGAAAACGCCGCTGAAGCGTATTAAAGAGCCGGATGATTCCCTCGTGATGCTAAGCCGTATCGCAAGAGGGAAAGGGTTTGCGCTGCTGCCTCAGTCAAAATGCACCTTCAATCAGGAGGGGCTATGCTATCGCGAACTAACGGACGATGAGGCAAAGAGATTAAATATTGATATCTATGCCGCAACCCGCCTCAATGAAAACAGAGAGGAGATCCTGAACGCTCAGAATATCTTGTGCGGCAAAAAGGCTTAATGCAGATAAAACACACCTTCTTCCGGCAGAAATAGCTGGTTATAGCGTAGCTGGAAGGCGTTCAGCTCCTGCGGATCGGGCTCCATTTCGCGCATAAAGCCAAGTGCCAGACGAATTTGCGCATCGGTAATGGGTGCAGCAAGGCGGGCTTTACGCAGCATACGGTGCCAGGTATGCAGATTCTCTTCGCTACCGTCGACAATACAGACCTGCCAGATGAGCAGCACCTGCGCGGCGTTTTGCAGATGCGCCTCGTCAGGCCGCTCAAGGTAGCGGATAAATTCATTGCCCGGTGTTTTACCGAACTGGTCAATCATCGACTCGATCGGCATCGGGGTAATCCCCAGCCGTTCGCTTAAACGTTTGATGGCGCGGCGGGAGTCTGAGGTCAGGACACGAAATCCCACCACAAACACCACGGCAAGCGTTGCCAGCATTATCCAGACCATGCGTTCTCCTTAGACTAGCCGCTCATCATAGCGGGAAACGCAGCGTGTCGACAGCGGGTACGGCCAGAATAGTGAACCGAAAAAAGCTGGATAAATGCGATGAAAGCAATCCCGCGCAGGCGTGGCTGCGCGGGCTGTTGCTGGAGACCCGTCAGCGCGCCTGAAGCCCCTTCAACAGCGCCTCGTGAAAGCGTGCGGGATCCTGCATCTGCGGCGCGTGGCCCATGTCGTTAAACTCCACCAGCGTCGCGTGCGGGATACGCTTCGCCGTCTCTTTCCCCAGCACCGCATAGTTCCCGAGCGTCTTGCGGACCTCCGGCGGGGCGAGGTCTTTCCCGATGGCGGTGTTGTCCTTCGTGCCGATCATCAATAATACCGGCATCTTCAGGTCGCTAAATTCATAGATGACCGGCTGGGTGTAGATCATGTCGTAGAGCAGCGCCGAGTTCCACGCCACGCGCGCTTTGCCCGGCCCGTTGTTCAGCCCGGCAAGCATGGTCACCCAGCGCTCGTATTCCGGCTTCCACTCCCCGGCGTAGTAGGTGTTTTTCTCGTACTGGCGAATGCCGTCGGCGCTGACCTTCAGCTCGCGCTGGTACCACTGGTCGACGGTAATATGCGGCACGCCGCGCGCTTTCCAGTCTTCAAGCCCTATTGGGTTCACCATCACCAGTTGCTCTACCTGCTGCGGCCACATCAGCGCGTAGCGGGTCGCCAGCATGCCGCCGGTCGAATGGCCAATAACCGTGACGCGATCGACGCCCAGCGTTTTCAGCAGCGCGTGGGTGTTATCCGCCAGTTGCTGGAAGGTGTACTGATAATGCTCTGGCTTGGTGGATTTACAGAAGCCGATCTGGTCGGGTGCGATCACGCGATACCCGCTGGCCGACAGCGCGCGGATCGTGCCGTCCCAGGTGCCGGCGCAGAAGTTTTTACCGTGCATCAGCACCGCGGTGCGGCCATTGGGTTGTTCCGGCTTCACGTCCAGGTAAGCCATATCCAGAGACTGGTTTTGCGAGGTAAAGGTAAAGTGTTTTACCGGCCAGCCGTAGTCAAAACCTTCCAGCTTCTCGCCGTAGGTGGGGGCATTCGCGGCCATTGCGGGGGAGGCCAGCGCCATCAGCAGCGCCAGGCAGGACAATCGTCGGGTCAACATGCAAGCTCTCCGTTAGCAAAAGGGGCTAAGGCTGCACGAATGGCGGCAGCAAAAAACACTGTAGAGCATGGAGAGGATCGGGTGTGTAAAGCGGGGTAAAGGTAGGACGAGCAAATAAAAAAAGCCCGGCATCACACACCGGGCAAAGAAGTTACCTGCACACTCAGGCCGCTTTTAATTTCTGCGCGCGATTCTCGCGGCGAATTTTACGTTCTTCCAGCACCGCGACCATCGCCATCAGGACGATACAGCCAATCGCTGCCGCATCCAGCGCCGCGAAGGTGCCCGCCCAGCCGGTGAGGCCGAAAATCGGTGTGCCGTCGGCGATCATCCCCAGGCCCAGCTTGGCGAAGCTGTCGCCGATCAGGTAGGCGAAGGTGCCTTTAATCCCATCGGCGGCGCCGATCGCTTTTTTCGGCACGAACCCTACGGCCGCCACGCCAATCAGCAACTGAGGGCCAAACACCAGGAAGCCAAGCGCGAACAGGGACGCCAGGTAAACGTACTGGTTGCTGGCGTGCTGGTAGATGCCGAGCGTAGCGATAATCAGCGCCAGCGCGACGCAGGCCACCAGCGCGCGACGGCCGTTGGCGAGGTCGGAGAGCCAGCCCCACAGCAGCGTGCCGACCAGCGCGCCCACTTCGAACAGGGTGAAGCCCTGAATCGCCACCTCTTTCGACAGCTTCAACTCCTGGAAGGCGTACACCGTTGACCACTGGTCGATGCCGATGCGCACCACGTACAGGAAGATGTTTGAGAAGCACAGCAGCCAGATCACTTTGTTTTTCAGCACATACTCAACAAAGATCTGCCATTTGGACATCTCGTTCCCTTCGGTCTCTTTGTCCTCTTCGCTGATCTCCTCCCCGAACAGCTCTTCGGCTTTGCCGAGGCCGTACGATTCCGGGGAGTCGCTGCCGAAACGCAGGCCGATAAAGCCGACGATCAGGGCGATAATCGACGGGAAGATAAACATGCCGATCACGTGGCCGTCGAACAGATAGTTCGCGCCAAACAGCGCCACGCCTGCCGCACCCGCCCCGCCGAGGTTGTGGGAGATGTTCCACATGCCGAGGTACGAACCCCGCTTGCGGCGCGGCGTCCATTTGGTGATGGTGGAGTAGCTGCACGACCCGCCGGTGCTCTGGAAGAAACCGCTCAGGGCGTAGAAGGCAATCATCAGGAACAGGCTGACGGAGCCCGCGCCCATGCTGGCGCTGAAGCCGAGCATACAGATGGCGGAGAGGATCAGCATAAACGGCAGGAACTGCTTGGTGTTTTTACCGTCCGCGTAGTAGGACACAACCGTTTTCCCCACCCCGTAGGTGATGGAGAAGCCCAGGCCAATCATCCCCAGCTGCGTCATGCTCAGCCCGTAGGTGGAGATCATGTCGTTCTGCGCGATGTTAAAGTTTTTGCGGATCAGGTACATGGTCAGGTAGCCGATGAAGACCACCAGATAAGACTGCATGAACGGTTTGAACCACATCTTGCGCCGCACGTCGAGCGGCAGATCCAGGGTCGGCTTGCGCACCTGGTTTAAGAAGGCCAGCATGGTTGGTTTACTCCTGAGCTGATTTTTGCAGCATTGTAAAAATCAGCCGGGAGAGATGCCTGAGACAGCGTCCAGGTGAAACCGGGAAAATTTCCTAGTTTTGCGCCATTCGGCAACAAAAGGTGAGGCACGTCACGCTTCGCGCGGCGCCTGGGCGTGCAAAAACGGCAGCAGCAGCAAGGCCGAGATGCCCGCCGCGATGGCGATCGCCGCGAAGAACCCGCTCCAGTGCCAGACGTCGATGACCCGCGCCAGCGGCCAGCCGGAGAGCGACGCGCCGAGGTAGGCAAACAGCCCGACAAAGCCCGTTGCCGCGCCTGCCGCCTCCTTGTGCGAGCACTCCGCCGCCGCCATGCCGATCAGCATCTGCGGGCCAAAGACAAAAAAGCCGATGGTGAAGAAGCACGCCGCCTGCATCACGTAGCTGGCGAACGGCATCAGCCACAGCGAGCCGACGGAGAGTAAAATCCCGGCGGCAAAAATCAGATTCATCGGGCCGCGGTTGCCGTTGAACAGCTTGTCCGAGCCCCAGCCCGCCACCAGCGCGCCGATAAACCCGCCCAGCTCAAACATCGTCACCGCAGAGTTAGCGGTCACCAGGTCCACGCCGAGCGTCTCGGACATGTACAGGTTACCCCAGTCGTTGATCGCCGCGCGCACCACGTAGACCAGCACGTAGCAGAGGGACAGCAGCCAGATGTACGGATTTTTCAGCACGTATTTGGTGAGGATTTCCTGGCGGGACAGCCCGGCGCCCTCCTGCTGCTGGGCGATCTCCATCTCGTCGTGCCGCCAGTCGCCCACCGCCGGTAGGCCGACGGTTTGCGGCCTGTCGCGCAAGCGCCAGCAGAGGAACAGCCCGGCGACAATCGCGAGGGCACCGGCAATCATCATCCCCGTGCGCCAGCCGTAGTGCAGCGCGGCAGCCCCCACCACCATCGGGATCAGTGCCCCGCCGACGTTATGCGCGGTGTTCCAGATTGCCCACCATCCGCCGCGCTCGTTGCGCGAGTACCAGGCGGTGAGCAGGCGGGCGCAGACCGGCGCACCCCAGCCCTGGAAAAAGGCGTTCAGCGCCCACAGCAGGGCAAAGGCCCACAGCGAGGTGGAAAAGCCAAACAGGATGTTCACCACGCCGGTGGCGATCAGCCCAACGCCCATGAAATAGCGCGCGTTGGAGCGGTCGCTGACGATGCCGGAGAAGAACTTCGACAGCCCGTAGCTGATGTAAAACAGCGTCGCCAGCAGGCCGATATCGGTGCGCGTCATCACGCCGCTGGCGAGGATTTCCGGCGCGGCGGCGTTGAAGCTTTTGCGGGTGAAGTAGAACAGCGCGTAGCCGAGCCAGATGGTGATCAGGATATGGCGACGCCAGTAGCGGTAGCGGGCGTCGATTTCCGCCTTGTCGCGCAACGGAGCCGCGCTGGTTGGGGTTTTAAACATGATACGTCCTTAACGGCAAACTGACGCTGACGCGCGTCCCGTGGGTGCAGGAGAGGGTCAGCGTGCCGCCCAGCGCCTTGACGCGCTCGCGCATGCCCGCCAGGCCAAAGCCCTGCTGGCCGGAGCCCGGCGGCAGGCCGCAGCCGTCGTCTTCAATCACCAGCATCAGGCGCTCGTCCTGCTGCCAGCCATGGATCGTCACCGCGCTGGCATTGGCATGTTTAACGATGTTGTTCAGCCCCTCCTGACAGACGCGGAACAGCGTCACGCGCTGGCCTTCGCTGAGCAATGATTCATCAATGCGCCAGTCGAGATGGCTGACAATGCCGCGGCTTTCCAGCTCCATCTCGCGCATCAGGGAGCGTATCGCCTGCTCCAGCGACAGGTCATCAAGCTGGCGCGGACGTAGCCGTCCCAGCAAGCGGCGAACGGCGTCATAGACACCCAGCGAAAGCTGTTCGATATGCGCCCCGCCCTGCTTCACGCCCGCGTTATCCGCCGCCAGGCGCTGAACAATGCCCGCCTGCGTGCGGATGGCGGTAATGGTCTGGCCGATATCGTCGTGCAGCTCGCGAGCCACCTCCTGACGCACGCTCTCCTCGGTCTCCAGCAGACGCTCCGCCAGACGACGGTTGCGCGCCAGCTCGGCTTGCAGGGACTGGTTCAGCTCGCGCAAACGCTGAATGCCCGCGCCGAGCAGCAGTCCGGTCAGGCTCTGGGCCAGCAGCGAGAGCAGCAGATCCACCGGATGATCGTGCCAGGTCTGGCTGGCGATCAGCGCGATGGCGTTCATCAGCGTGGCGATCAGCGCCCCCTGCCAGCCGTAGTGCCAGGCCAGAGCGATGATCGGCAGCGCCAGGCAAAACGGCGTGAAGCGCGAAAGCTCGGCGGGCAGACCAAGCTGCAGCCACAGGCTCACCATAAACAGCAGCAAATACCAGATGAGGTGTCGGGCGCGCCAGTTCACCGGTTGGGAGACCAGCGCGGGGCCGAGCGGCTGCCAGACGGTGCTTGTGAGGTAGTGCCAGAAAACCAGACAGGTCGGCGCGAGGGTCAGACCACCGGTCAGGGTCAGAAGCAGGGCGTTAAGCATCTCCTTCTCGCCGATCCACGGCAGGGATTGTAACAGCGCGGCGGCAATCAGCGCCGCCCCCTGACGCAGCAGCGTGCGCCAGTCGCGCTGGTGGCGGTAGCGGGAAATCAGGGCAACGGGGAGAAGCGTGAGCAGGCTTCCGGTCATCAATAAGGGAAGATGCGCGAGGGCCACCTCCTGCGCCAGCCAGATCAGCATCAGCCACTCCGCGCCGAGCAAAACGGGCCAGTAGCCGCGCGGGCACTGGAGCATTAGCCCCAGACGCAGGCCGAAGGGAAACAGCAGCACCGCCAGCTCCGGGCGCTCCACCAGGTGCAGGCTGATGCTCCACAGGCAAAACCACGCGGCGGAGAAGATAAAAAAGCTGGCGACGACGGCGATCAGCCGCGAAAACACGGGACTCATTGCCAGCTGTCGAACATGCGGCGCGCCAGCTCGACGTCGTTGCTGACGTTGAGTTTTTCCATCAGGTTGGCGCGGTGGACGTGCACGGTTTTCGGCGACAGATCCAGCTCGGCGGCAATCTCTTTCACCGACATGCCCTGGGCAAGCTTCTCCGCCACCTGGCGCTCGCGTCTGGTGAGCGGATCCTGACGTCCGGCCGCCAGCTTGATAGCGATATCCGGCGTCAGGTAGCAGCCGCCGGTGGAGACGGTGCGCACGGCAGCGATCAGCTCGTCCGGGCTACAGCGTTTGGAGAGGAAGCCGCGCGCCCCCGCGTTGAGCGCCTGCTCGACCAGCGCCGGGCTGTCGTGAACCGAGAGCATGATCGTCGCCATCCCTTTCGGCAGCTGGCTCAACAGCTCCAGCCCGGAGAGATCCGGCATCGAGATGTCACAGATACAGACCTGCACCCCGCGCCCCGGCAGGCCCGCCAGCGCCTCGTGACCGGAGCCAAACTCGGCCACGACCTGAAAATCCGGTTCGAGGTTAAGAAGCTGGGCAAAGCCGGAGCGGACGATAAGGTGGTCGTCGATGAGAGCGATGGTGGTCATGTGTGTTCCTGCGATCTGAAAAAGCCGGATGACGCTGCGCTTATCCGGCCTACAAGAGCGAAAGACGCTTACCTTAAGCGATTTACTCGAAAAACACCGCAATTTTGTTAAACATGGTGGGATCGGACTGGTTGCGCGCCACTTTGGTGACGTCTTCCAGCTTGTCGATCTGCGCCATCATCTGCTCCAGACGCTGATCGTCGTTGACCAGTAGCCAGATGCGGCTGTGCTCGCTGCCCTGAATCGGCAGGCAGAGAATGCCTTCCACGTTAAACGCCCGGCGGGCAAACAGCCCGCAGACGTGGGTCATAACGCCAGGGTGGTTGCGGACGGTGAGTTCCAGAATGACGTTATCATGTTGTTTCTGCATGGTTTATTCCCCCACCATCTCAGTATTGGCCGCACCCGGCGGCACCATCGGATACACTTTTTGTTCAGGGTCGATACGCACGTGGATCAGCGCCGGGCCGGGACGAGAAATCGCCGCCTGCAGCGCCGCGTGGGCGTCTTCTTCCGCGTTCAGATCGCAGGTGTGCAGGCCAAAGCCGGCGGCAATCTGCATAAAATTAATCATCCCCGGATAGGTCGCCGCAAACACGCCCTGCTTGTAGAACAGGCTCTGCTGCTGGTGTACCAGGCCCAGCGCCTCGTTGTTCATCAGAATAATTTTCACGTCTAACTGGTTTTCGGCCGCGGTGGCCATCTCCTGAATGTTCATCATCAGGCTGCCGTCGCCGGAGAAGCAGATAACCTTGCGGTCCGGGTTGGCGAGCGCCGCGCCTACTGCCGCCGGCAGGCCGAAGCCCATGGTGCCGAGGCCGCCGGAGGTCAGCCACTGGCGCGGACGGTTCAGCGGATACGCCTGCGCGGTCCACATCTGGTGCTGGCCCACGTCAGTGGTGATAATCGCGCTGTCGTCCACGCAGGCGGCCACGGCGTTGATCAGCCCGTAGTGGCTCAGTGGGTCGCCCTCAGCTGGGATAGCGCCCGGGAACTCGCGCTGCAGATCGGCCACCAGCTGACGCCAGTCGGCCCGGTCAGTTGCGTCCGTCTGCGGGATCAGCTGCGCCAGCACTTCGGCCACGTCGCCCTGAATCGCCACGTGCGGCTGTTTGATTTTACCCAGCTCGGCGCGGTCGATATCCACGTGAATGATTTTGGCGTTCGGGCAGAACTCCTCGGTTTTGCCAATCGCCCGGTCATCAAAACGTGCGCCCATAACAATCAGCAAATCCGCCTCTTGCAGGATGTAGTTGGTGCTGCGCGCACCGTGCATGCCCAGCATACCTAATGACAACGGATGCGCTTTAGGCAGCATACCCAGCGCCATCAGGGTCATGGTGGTCGGCAGGTTGGCCTTTTCCGCAAACTGGCGGATTTCATCCGCAGCGTTAATCGCCCCGCCGCCCAGATAGAGCACCGGGCGTTTCGCTGCATTAATCATGGCGGCGGCGTCGCGCACGCTTTCAGCGCTGAATTCCGGCGCGGGGGCGCGCTCGCCCGGCTCCGGCAGGATGTCGATCTCGATCTCTGCGGTCTGGACATCCTTAGGAATGTCTATCCACACCGGGCCCGGGCGGCCAGACTGCGCAATGCGGAACGCATCGCTGATAACCTGAGGCAGCTCGCTGATATCGCGAACTAAATAGTTATGTTTGGTGATGGGGATAGAGATGCCGTAGGTATCCACTTCCTGAAACGCATCGGTACCGATCATCGAGGACGGCACCTGGCCAGTAATGCAGATCAGCGGAATGGAGTCGAGACGCGCGTCGGCGATGGCGGTCACCAGGTTAGTGGCGCCCGGCCCGCTACAGGCCATACAGACCGCCGGTTTACCCTGGGTACGCGCCATGCCCTGAGCAATAAAACCTGCCCCCTGCTCGTGACGCGCCAGCACGTGGCGGATCTGCGTGCTTTGGCTCAACGCATCGTACAGCGGCAGCACGGTTCCACCCGGGATACCCGCAACCGTGGTGATGCCCTGTCGTTCCAGTAAATGAACAATCAGCTGCGCGCCTGTAAAACGCGTCTTTGTGGATGTTGTGCCCGAACTTGCCATGCTCCAGTCCTTTTCTTCTGGGCCGACTTTCCGGGGAGGGTCCTAAACGAAAAACCCCGCCCGGTTTGCGCCGGCGGGGTTTTGGATTCGTGTGTTGATCCAGTCCCTACGGCGCATTGCCGACGACCACCACCACACGCACGACGACCACTGCGGCTGGTTGCGCAGTTTTTAGTAGGGTCGAAGTGAAGATGGATGAAGTCATTGGGGACCTGTGTTTGGATTCATTGATTGAATTTATACAAACACAGGTTTTCGGGCGTGACAATGGAAATATTTTCATCTGCGCAAAAATGCGTCAGAGATCACGTTTCGTTTGTTGAGTGATAAAGGGCTGTCGACCGTTTTATTTCATTCAATAAACAGTGCAGGCGATACCCCAAAGCGCACCGCCAGTTTTTTTATATGGTTTAACGTCAGCTGACGCTGTCCATTCAATACCCTTGAAACCATTGATTTACTGCCAATTTCATCCTGAAAATCTGAAATGGTCAGTTTGTACTGATCCATAAGGGTTCTTAAAACCGCAATTCCCACTGGAACAGATTCCATCTCCTGACGCAAGGCGACAATCTCGGGTCGATTCGCTTCATAACGACTTATTCTTGCACATACGATATCCAGCAAAGGACTACCAGGTTCATTCATGAGCAGATACTCAACCAGCTCAAGTGCATCCTGATAATCTTTCTCATTCGGATGTTCACCCAGTAAAGGGACAGCCTCGACAAGGGCATGCGTTGCTTTCATTGCATCAGCGACGATCATCATTTCTTCCCCTTAGTGCGATGTTTCTCCGTAAAACGGTCATATTCCTTATGAGTAAAAACATGGCGCACATAGAACTTTTGGCTTTCAAAGAATATGAGAGCCACTACTCTGAGATTGTTATTTGCAATATCAATCACATAATGCTTATCCAGATATTTAAAGTTATCCAGCGTCGGAAAAATTTGTTTCAGCACAGCAGGTGTCGGGCAATGGCTCTTTTCGATAGTGCGACCTAAAAAAAGGAGCTCTTCCTTATGCTGCGGGAACTGTTTTACCGCATCAATAATTGCCTTCATAGAAATTAAATGCATACTGCATGCCTGCTGCGTCCGTTGCCATTATGGCAACAATATCATGCATTGCCAATGTGTCAACACGTATCGTTTTTCTGACTAACATTTGAAAACAAAAAACCCCGCCGGAGCGAGGTTTTTATCAGGGTTTTGCGGTTGGTTGCCGCAGAACACACTGTGTTACGTCAACGGAAAAAGTATACGCGATCGAACTCGAACGCGCAATTCCGGCACGGATTTTGACGTTTTTGAGTATGGATCGCCTTTCGATTTTTGTCCAAAAAATACTGTTCATGCATACAGTATTTATCTATACTGAGGGTGTTCGCAGTGAGCGAGGGGGCCGCAGTTTACCGGCGCAACGAAGTCCTGGCTGAAACGGGTGGTGCCGTCAGTGCCTTAACCCCTGAAGTGAGCACACTGTGTTACGTCAATCCAGGTGCTGGCAACAGGCGGCGGAAAGGTACGCCAGCATCGTGCTCCTTTTAACCAAAAGGAGACGCGTATGAGCGTAGTGGATATGGTGATACTTATCCTCAAACTCATTGTTGCAGTACTGCAACTGCTTGATGCTGTCCTGAAATACATTCGGTAATTCAGGTTCAAGTCGCACCTGAGAGGGGCGGGCAACCGCCCCTCTTTAATAACGAGGGAATGCTATGTCGCGTCTGTTAATTGAGCCTGTCACACCGGATGAGCCGGGGTATATCGCCCTGAAGGCGGAAAGTATCGCGCTGAATTTCAACATGCTGCGCAGGCTGGAAGAGAACTGGCTGCGGGGTGAGAACCGCTTTAACGCGCCGGGTGAAAAGCTGCTGGGTGCGTTTCTTAACGGCAAGCTGGTGGGCGTGTGTGGCCTCAACCGCGATCCGTTCAGCCAGCAGCCGCGTGCCGGACGCATTCGCCATCTCTACGTCAGCGAGAAGTGCCGCGGGCTGGGCATTGGAAAACAGCTTTTAACCGTAGTGATGGCGGATGCCAGCATCTGGTTTGATTTTCTGAATACTCACGCGCCGGACAGCGCGTACGGATTTTACAATCGAGCCGGTTTTACGCTGGTCTCAGACGAACCACGGGTGACGCACCGCCTTTTTTGTGCGGTGTAACCGGCTGGCGGCATCAGGATGTGAATGTTACAGTTGAGTGACAATTCATCACCCAATACGCCATGACCATCACCGTTTTCTGCATTTTGCTTTTCGCCGCACTGCTGCATGCCAGCTGGAACGCTATCGTTAAAGCCGGAACGGATAAACTCTACTCTGCGATCGGCGTTAGCGGCTCAGCCGCGATTATTGCCCTGATTTTACTGCCCTTCTCACCACAGCCTTCTGCGGCAAGCTGGCCGTTTTTGATCGTCTCCTGCGCCTTACAGGTGGTCTACACCGTGCTGGTGGCGAAAACCTATCAGGTCTCGGACATGAGCCAGACCTATCCGCTGATGCGCGGCACCGCCCCGCTGCTGGTGGCGCTGATCAGCGTGCTGGCGCTCGGCGACCATCTCTCCTGGCTCGCCTGGTCCGGTATCGGAGTCATTTGCCTGTCGATTCTGGCGATGGCGATGAATGGCCGCATGCAGTCACGCAGGGGGATCTGGCTGGCGCTGCTGAATGCCTGTTTTATCGCCGGGTATACGCTGGTGGACGGCACCGGCGTGCGGCTGTCGGACACCGCGCTGGGCTACACGCTCTGGACCTTCTTTATGAACGGCTTCTGCCTGCTGGGCTGGGCGATGGTGGCGCGTCGGCGCGAGGCGTCCAGCTACCTGCGCCTGCACTGGAAAAAAGGGCTGCTCGGCGGAGTGGGGACCATGGGCTCTTACGGTCTGGCCCTCTGGGCGATGACGCAGGCGCCGCTGGCGGTGGTCGCCGCGCTGCGTGAAACCTCGATTCTTTTCGGGGCGCTGATCGCCTTTGTCCTTTTAAAAGAGAAGGTTGCGGGCCTGCGCATCGCGGCAGCGCTGGGTATTGCTGTCGGCGCTATTCTGCTGCGTCTGGCGTAAATCGCTGGCAACATTAGTTGCCGTTCTTGTTTACAAATCCTGCCTTTCCCGGTTTTTTTCATTCACCGCAACAATGCTTAAATTGTCATCTGTCTGTGGTAGATTCCTCGCGCATTTATGGGAATGCGTAGTCACTTATTCTTCATTTCTCTCTTTTGGCAAAAGTATTCAGCGACATGAAAAAGCAAAGGAACGTTAACTTATTGTTGATGCTGGTGTTACTGGTGGCCGTCGGTCAGATGGCGCAAACCATCTACATTCCGGCGATTGCCGACATGGCAAAGGAACTGAACGTCCGTGAAGGCGCGGTGCAGAGCGTGATGGCAGCCTACCTGCTGACCTATGGCGTTTCACAGCTCTTCTACGGCCCGCTCTCCGACCGCGTCGGGCGTCGCCCGGTGATCCTGGTGGGCATGAGCATTTTCATGGTAGCGACGGTGATTGCCATTACCACCCACAGCCTGACCGTACTGATTGCCGCCAGCGCACTGCAGGGCGTTGGGACGGGTGTCGGCGGGGTGATGGCGCGAACCTTACCGCGCGATATGTATCAGGGCACCCAGCTCCGCCACGCCAACAGCCTGTTAAATATGGGCATTCTGGTCAGCCCGCTTCTCGCTCCGCTGATTGGCGGCCTGCTGGACACAATGTGGTCCTGGCGCGCCTGTTACGCCTTTCTGCTGGTGCTCTGCGTAATTGTCACCTTCAGCATGGCGCGCTGGATGCCGGAAACCCGTCCAAAAGACGCGCCGCGCACGAAGCTTCTCACAAGCTATAAGACGCTGTTCGGCAACGGCGCGTTTACCTGCTACCTGCTGATGCTGATCGGCGGCCTGGCGGGTATTGCAGTGTTCGAAGCCTGCTCCGGCGTGCTGCTGGGCGCGGGTCTTGGCCTGAGCAGCATGGTGGTGAGCATTCTGTTTATTCTGCCAATCCCGGCGGCGTTCTTTGGCGCCTGGTTTGCCGGGCGTCAGAACAAGCGCTTTTCAACTCTGATGTGGCAGGCCGTGATCAGCTGCCTGCTGGCGGGTCTGATGATGTGGATCCCGGGGCTGTTTGGCGTGATGACCGTCTGGACGCTGCTGATTCCGGCGGCGCTGTTCTTCTTCGGCGCGGGAATGCTGTTCCCGCTCGCCACCAGCGGCGCGATGGAGCCGTTCCCGTTCCTCGCAGGCACGGCGGGCGCGCTGGTGGGCGGTTTGCAGAACATCGGTTCCGGCGCGCTGGCCTGGCTCTCCGCCATGATGCCGCAGACCGGGCAGGCTAGTTTGGGCCTGCTGATGACGCTAATGGGGCTGCTGATTTTACTGTGCTGGCTGCCGCTGTCGTCGCGCGTTCCGCATCACGAGCAGCCGGTTTAACCGCATGATGGCCCGGCTTCTCGCCGGGCTTTTCACAGACGGGCGCAATCATCGCCTGCAATAATGGCTCCGGCGCAGGCCGCCAGGCCCCCTCTTCCCCGTCGTAAAACTGGAAATCCGCGTTAAGCGCATACGGGATTTTCGCCTTTTGCAGCTCGCAGGCCATAAAGGTGGCGAAGGCCATTTGCGAAGCGGTTGGCGTGAGGTGGTTTGACTCCCCCACGCCCCAGCCCCCGACCCAACTGACGTGCCCGGTTTTTTGCTGCCAGCGCAGCGCGGTGCTGATGCGGTTACGGATAGCCGCCTTCTCCGCCGCCGTGCCGGACGTCCACGGGTATTTACCGCTATTTTTCAGCGGCCCCCACGGGAAAATATGCCACTCCGCCAGCAGGTAGTTTTGACTGTGCGCAGGCAGCTTCAGGCCGGATAAATCCTCCGGCGCGGCACGCAGGCGCGGCGCAATGAAAATCATGCGCTGCGGGTCGATGTCGTGGATCGCTTTAATGGTTTTTTCATACACGCGGTTTAACGACGCGAGGTTGTGGTTAAGCTTGTCGGCTGGCTCATAAATGAGGTCAAAACCCAGCAGCGGATAGCTCTGGCCGAAATAGTGCGCCACGGCAATCCACCAGTTGATCGTCTCTTTCTCGTTATCGGCTTTGGGGTCGTTTTTATATTCATCGGCCTGATAAGCAATAATCGGAATCACGCCATACTGCTCGCAGGCTTCCACCAGCTTGCGCAGGTGGATCAGCCGCGCTTCCGTCGGCTCATCGGCCACGCGAATGCGCACGTGGGTAATGCCTTTTGCGCGAAAATCGCGAACCACCAGCGGGTCGAACTCGCGTATGCCGCGCTCGGTGCGCGCCCAGTCCACATCCATCCCGACGCCCAGCTGCTGCGCATAACGGGCAGCCGTCAGCGGAGGCTCGGCGGCAATGGCCCAGCCGGAAGAGATCAGTAACGCGGTAGCAATGAGAGGCTTTAGCACGGTTTACCCTGGATAAATCGAAAGCATTACCTGTATTTAGCACGCTTTTTCACATTTGGTGTAGAGCGAAAGCGTAATAATTCTTCAACCTGCCAGCTCTCTCAGCCAGCCGACAAAGGCATCTATTTTCGGCCACTGACGACCAGAAAGCGTCGAGATATAGTAGTGCTGATGACACTTGAGGGTCTTTTCACCAAACGGGGCGATCAGCTCGCCCCGTTCTAGCCGTTTCTGCACCAGCCGCTTTCTGCCCATCGCAACGCCTACGTGGTTGATGGCCGCAATAACCGCTAAATCGGAACGATCGAAACCAATGCCCGACGATGGCGGCATATTCACCGCAAAGTGCTGCACCCAGCTCAGCCACTCATCCGTACCGGAATCATTGCTCCAGGCCTGACGGTCGTGCAACAGCGTGCAGTGGCTGAGGTTATCGGGGTTTTTCAGCAGCTCATGCTCGCGGGCATACTGCGGTGAGCAGACGGGCAGAATCTCCTCGTCCATCAGGAAGTGATGAGCAAGGTGGTTTGGCGGCGTATCGTCAAAATAGAGCGCCAGATCGACGCCGGTTCGCTGCATATTGACGTAATCATTGCCGGTCAGGATGGTGAGTGAAATCGACGGGTAGCGGCGGGTAAAGTCGCCCAGCATGGGTACCAGCCAGCACTGGGCAATCGACGGGCGGGAGTAGACCGTCAGCGTGCCGGAGAGCGCCTGGTTTTTGATATCCAGGATCTCCTGATTCAGGATGTCGAGGGACGATTTTAGCGTCCAGTAAACGCGCTTTCCCTCCTGCGTCAGCTCGACTTTACGGTGCGAGCGGACAAACAGCTGAATACCCAACTCCTCTTCCAGCAGGTTGATGCGGTGGCTCACCGCGCTGGGGCTGAGCGACAGCTCCTCCGCCGCCAGGGCGAAGGACTCATGCCGGGCAGCCACTTCAAAGGTATACATTTTCGACAGCTGCCAGCCGTTTAACAGCCGGTTTCTGGCTTCATTTGCATCGGTCATCACAATTCTCACGCGGGGTTTCTGCGCTCAGCATACCGCTCAAGGGTGAATTTATGTGAACCTAATACGAATTAAGTGCACTTTTTAGAGCGTAGTCACTCAGTTGATCCAATCTGGCTCACCTGAACGCCAATTTATATCGTTTGTCAGCCCCCGCCGTTTTTTCGTCCAATACCCACAGATGACATAAGGGTGAGGTGAGATATGGAATCTCAGGTCTGGGTTGTGGCAACGCTGCTGGTCAGCATTGTGTTGATTGTTTTAACCATCGTAAAACTGAAGTTTCACCCGTTCCTCGCGCTACTGCTGGCGAGCTTTTTCGTTGGCGCGATGATGGGGATGAGCCCGCTGGATATGGTGAACGCCATTGAGAGCGGGATTGGCGGTACGCTGGGCTTCCTGGCGGCGGTGATTGGTCTGGGCACCATTCTCGGCAAAATGATGGAAGTCTCCGGCGCGGCGGAACGCATTGGCATTACGCTGCAGCGCTGCCGCTGGCTGTCAGCAGACGTGATTATGGTGCTGGTGGGCCTGATCTGCGGCATTACGTTGTTCGTGGAAGTGGGCGTGGTACTGCTGATCCCGCTGGCGTTTTCCATCGCCAAAAAGACCCACACGTCGCTGCTCAAGCTGGCCATTCCGCTCTGTACCGCGCTGATGGCGGTGCACTGCGTGGTGCCTCCGCATCCGGCCGCGCTGTTTGTGACCAATAAATTAGGGGCGGACGTCGGGACGGTGATTGTCTACGGTCTGCTGGTGGGCCTGATGGCCTCGCTGGTCGGCGGCCCGCTGTTCCTGAAACTGCTGGGCAACCGTCTGCCGTTTAAGCCGGTTCCGGCGGAATTTTCAGACCTGAAGGTGCGGGAAGAGCACACCCTGCCGTCGCTGGGCGCTACCCTGTTCACGGTGCTGCTGCCAATTGCCCTGATGCTGGTGAAAACCATTGCCGAGCTGAATATGGCAAAAGAGGGCACGCTGTATACGCTGCTGGAGTTTATCGGCAACCCGATCACCGCGATGTTTATCGCCGTGTTTGTCGCTTACTACCTGCTGGGCATCCGCCAGCACATGGGCATGGGCGCAATGCTGACCCATACGGAGCACGGCTTTGGCTCTATCGCCAACATTTTGCTGATTATCGGCGCGGGCGGCGCGTTCAACGCCATCCTGAAAACCAGCGGACTGGCGGACTCGCTGGCGCAAATTCTCTCGAACCTGCACATGCACCCTATCCTGCTCGCCTGGCTGGTGGCGCTGGTGCTGCATGCCGCCGTAGGCTCCGCCACGGTCGCGATGATGGGCGCCACGGCCATCGTCGCGCCGATGCTGCCGCTCTACCCGAACGTCAGCCCGGAGATCATCACGATTGCCATCGGTTCCGGCGCCATTGGCTGCACGATCGTGACCGATTCTCTCTTCTGGCTGGTGAAGCAATACTGCGGCGCGACCCTGAATGAGACCTTCAAATTCTATACGACGGCGACGTTTATCGCCTCGGTGCTTGCACTTGGCGGCACATTCCTGCTTTCCTTCATTATCTGAGCGCGAAGAGACGTATTATGGAAAACGCAACTATCACCACTTTAACCGCACAGTTTCCTCTGGTTGAGGATCTGATTGCCCTGAAAGAAACCACATGGATTAACCCGCGTACCACAACGCTGGCGGAAGGATTGCCGCATGTCGGGCTGACCAAAGCCGACGTGGACGACGCGCACGCTCGCCTGAAACGCTTTGCGCCGTATCTGGCGAAAGCCTTCCCGGAAACGGCGGCAACGGGCGGGATTATTGAATCCGAACTGGTCGCCATTCCGGCAATGCAGGCGCGGCTGGCGAAAGAGTCCGGCAAACCCATTCCCGGCAGTCTGCTGCTGAAAAAAGACAGCCATCTGCCGATCTCCGGCTCGATTAAAGCGCGCGGCGGCATCTACGAGGTGCTGACCCACGCGGAAAAACTGGCGCTGGACGCCGGGTTGCTGAGCGTTGAAGACGACTACAGCATCCTGCTGGAGCCGCGCTTTAAGGACTTCTTCAGCCAGTACAGCATTGCGGTAGGCTCAACCGGCAACCTGGGGATGTCTATCGGCATCATGAGCGCCCGCATCGGCTTTAAGGTGACGGTACATATGTCCGCCGACGCCCGCGAGTGGAAAAAAGCCAAACTGCGCAGCCACGGCGTCATCGTCGTGGAATATGAGCAGGATTACGGCGTGGCGGTGGAGCAGGGACGCAAAGCGGCGGAAAGCGATCCGAACTGCTTCTTCATTGACGATGAAAACTCCCGCACCCTGTTCCTGGGCTACGCGGTGGCAGGCGAGCGGCTGAAGGCGCAGTTTGCCGAACAGGGCCGCGTGGTGGATGCCGAGCACCCCCTGTACGTCTACCTGCCGTGCGGCGTCGGCGGCGGCCCCGGTGGGGTGGCGTTTGGCCTGAAGCTGGCCTTTGGTGACAACGTCCATTGCTTCTTCGCGGAGCCCACGCACTCCCCGTGCATGCTTCTGGGCGTCTATACCGGCCTGCACGACGAGATTGCCGTACAGGACCTTGGCATTGATAACGTGACGGCAGCGGACGGGCTGGCGGTAGGACGTGCGTCCGGCTTCGTGGGCCGCGCGATGGAGCGCCTGCTTGACGGGTTCTATACGCTTTCCGATCAGAGCATGTACGACATGCTCGGCTGGCTGGCGCAGGAGGAAGGCATTCGGCTGGAACCGTCCGCGCTGGCGGGGATGGCCGGGCCGCTGCGCGTGCCTTCAGATGCCAGCGTTACCCACCTGGTGTGGGCGACCGGCGGCGGCATGGTGCCGGAAGACGAGATGGCGAAGTATTTAGCAAAAGGCCATTAATCGTAGGCCCGGTAAGGCGTAGCCGCCACCGGGCTTTAAAAGCTCACAATTTGCTGAATGTGAGTCACTGCGAAGAGTAAAGACAGAGACAGCACAGCCAGGGCGATCAGGAACTTATCCCTCACCGCCTTCGGCTGGACAAAGTCGTTCTGCGCCACGTCCATCAGATTACGGCTGCGGGTATAGCGCCATAAAATGATGGCCACCAGCGCCAGCACAATAATAGAGATCCAGAATGGCACCCCGGTTCGGTGCCAGTTGTGCTTAATCGCCAGGGCAATCAGCGCGCCATACCCCAGCAGCGTGCGCAGCCAGGCCAGCGACGTCCGCTCCGGCTGCAGGCCGGGGTCCGCTTCGCGCCGCGCTTTGCGGCTATACGCCATAGAACACCAGCCCCATCACCACGCCCGCCACCGCAAGCAGAATCACGCTGATGATGAGCAACCCGCGCGTATAGGGCAGATCCTGCTTCAGGCGCATCGCCTTCTCATTGCGCAGCCATCGCAGGTAGCCGTAAATCGCCAGCACGCCCGCGAACAGGCACAGCAGCAGCGCCAGCACTTCACGAATCAGCGGCGTGGCAAAATCGGGGGCGAGCTGGTCAAGGCCAACACCTGCGGCCAGAAAGCCCAGTGCGGTGCGGATCCACGCTAAAAACGTGCGTTCATTAGCCAGAGAGAAGCGGTAGTCCGGCGCTTCGCCGAGGCGGGAAATTTTCATGGAGGTTCCTTGTCGTGCTACGGGCAGGCTTCAGCATAGCGTAAATCGACAAGGACAAGGAGACCGGCATCGGGCGATGCCGGTCAGGACGATTAATGCAGCTCTGGCCAGTACTCTTTGTTGGCCTCGATCAGGTCATCCAGAATCGCTTTCGCGACGGAGGCGCTCGGCACGGTTTTCGACAGGGTAATGGCCTGCCAGAGCTTCTGGTACGAGCGCTGCTCCCAGGCATCCACCACCAGTTTTTCCACCGCCACCTGCTGGCTCATCAGCCCTTTCTGGAAGTGTGGAATATCGCCCACCGTAAGCGGCTCCGGTCCGTTATGGCCCACCAGGCACGGGATCTCCACCATCGCGTCGGCGTCAAAGTTATGGATGGCACCGTTGTTTGGCACTATCAGCAGCATCCGCTCCTGGGTGTTAAAGGCAATCGCAGTCGCCAGATCGACGATGTACGACGCATGTTCGTCGATTTCCAGCTCACCGGCGGCGGAGTTGCCGGCTTCGATAATCGCCCGACAGGCGCTAAACACATGCTTCTCACGGTGATCCATAACTTCATTGGCGCGGGTCCGTTCCGGGTTGGAATGCGCGACCACGTAGTCCGGGAATAGGTAATACTTCAGGTAGGTGTTCGGCATGGTGTCCGGATCCAGCGCCTGCACGTCTTTAGCTTTGGCAAAGGTATCGTTCCAGCTCGCTTCGGTATGCGCATCTTCCGAAGGCGGAACATAGCCGTTTTTCGCCACGTATTCGCGCAGCTTCGGCATCAGATCGGTGCCGTTCAGGTCTTCAATCGACGTCCACCAGCCGAAGTGGTTCAGGCCGTAGTAGCGCACGCGCATCTCTTTGCGGTCTTTCAGGCCGACAATCTGCGCCATGCGCCCTTCAATGCCGATCGGCATATCGCAGATGTTGAGGATTTTAGCGTTCGGACGCAGGCGGCGCGTGGCTTCTGCGACAATCGCCGCCGGGTTGGAGTAGTTCAGCATCCACGCGTTCGGGGAGTACTGCTCCATATAATCCACCAGCTCCAGCACGCCGCCGATAGAGCGCATGCCGTAAGAGATACCGCCCGGTCCGCAGGTTTCCTGGCCCAGCACGCCGTGGCGCAGCGGGATTTTTTCATCTTTTTCGCGCATCGGGTATTTGCCCACGCGGATGTGTGCCATCACGAAATCCACATCGGTAAACGCCGCTTTTGGATCGGTGGTGTAGCTGAATTCAATCTCCGGGGCCTGCTCCTTAAGGATGATTCTGCACGCTTCGGCGATGGTCTCCTGACGCGCGCCATCGTTGTCATAGAACTTCAGGGCGCGCAGCGGGAAACGGTCACGGTTGGCTAACAGCATCAGGACGATACCAGGCGTAAAGGTGCTGCCGCCGCCTGCAATGACAACTGAGAATTTTTTCATGATATAGCCTCTGTCAGGGTGGTTTGTTCATTTGTTAAAGGAGTTTTCATCAGCGATTCCAGCTGGTCGCGCACCTGAGGAACGTGCAGGCCGACAATCACCTGAATGCCGTTGCCGCGTCGCACTACGCCGTGTGCGCCCAGGGCTTTGAAGACGTCGTCGCTTTGGGTTTTCGCCATATCCACCAGCGCGATACGCAGGCGGGTGGCGCAGTTGTTGATGCTTTCGATGTTGGCCGCGCCGCCGAGCGCCTGCAGGAATCCGGCGGCTTGCCCAACCTGCTGGCTGGCCGCCGCCGGGGCGGTGGTTTGCCCGCGCGCCGCCTTATAGTCGGCCTTGCTGTAGAGTTTGATTTCGCTCTCTTCCCGGCCCGGCGTTTTCAGGTTCAGACGCTCAATCAGCGTTTTGAAGATCACGAAGTAGATGCCGGTGAAGCAGACGCCAATGCCGATCTGGGTGAACACCGTCGAGGCGTGGTTATGGAACATCGGGATCCAGTTTTGCGGCAGGAACTGGTCCAGCAGGCCGCCGCCCATGTTCCCCACGACGCCGAAGGCGTACATCACCGTCGCCATGGTGGCCGCCAGCACGGCGTGCACGGCGAACAGCAGCGGCGAGATAAACAGGAAGGTGAACTCAAGCGGTTCGGTAATGCCCACCAGCACGGCGGTGAGCGTGGCCGGAACCAGCAGGCCCGCCACCTTGACGCGATTTTCTGGCGACGCGGTGTACCAGATAGCGAAGGCAATCCCGACCGAGCCAAACACTTTTGAGTTGCCGTGCAGTGCAAAGCCACCTTCCGGGAAGAGGGTCTTCAGCGGCAGGGTGCTCTGGCTGAATTCCTGCAGATGCTGCGCCCAGTAGACCTGAATACCGCCCTCCACCGCCGCCGGGCCGAAGATGAACGGACCGTAGACGAAGTGATGCAGGCCAGTTGGGATCAGAATGCGTTCCAGGAAGGTATACACCCACACGCCCAGCGCACCGGCAGAACGCAGGAACGCCTGCAGGGATTCGATGCCCATCTGCACTTTCGGCCAGCCCAGCAGCGTCAGCCAGGCACAGGGGATCATCACGAAGAACGCGAGGATAACGACAAACGAGCTGCCCTGGAAAATCCCCAGAAAGACCGGCAGCGGCTTGTCGAAATAGCGGTTGTGGATGGCGGTGACGATGCCTGAGATCACGATGGCGCCGATGATGCTGGTATCGAGTGTTTTGATCCCGGCAATCATCGCCAGCCCGCTTCCCGCCGTCGGTTCGGCGGAGAAGTCGACGCCAAAGAAAGGCCCCCAGGTCATGCCCATCGCGTTAATGAAGTAGTTCCAGGTCAGGAAGCTAATCAGCACCGCCAGGCAGGCGCGGCCCTGGGCCTGCTTCGCCAGCCCAATCGGCAGGCCGACGGCAAAAATCAGCGGCATATTGCGAAACACCGCCCAGCCGCCCTCTTCAATGATGTGAACGATCTGCGCGAAAAGATGATCGGGGGCGGTTAAGGCTTCGCCGACAAACAGCGGGTTGCGAAGCATGATGGCGATTCCCACCACGATCCCGGCAAACGGAAACAGCAACACCGGGGTAAACATGGCACCGCCAAAACGTTGTATTTGACTGAGCATTTTTAAATCCTCACGTAACAACCTGTAGGGGTAGAGGCCTTTATGGTTTTGTGCTGGCCTGAGGTGAGCATAAGAACTTACTGATGCGCGAACATGGCGTGCCGCTGCGATTCGTGATCGCATTCATGGTTTTATTTTGACCAGTCAGGTCTACTTCTTGCGGTAAATATGGACATGTCAGGACGCATTCCACGCCCTGATAAGGGCAGAGAGGTCTACTGGTGATCTACAAATCAATTGCTGACAGGTTGCGGCTGCGGCTGAATTCATCGGACTACAACATCGGCAGCCCGCTGCCTGGTGAAAAAGCGCTGGCGCAGGAGTTTGGCGTGGCGCGCATGACCATCCGCAAGGCGCTGGATCTGCTGGTGAGCTGGGGGCTGGTTGAGCGCCGGCACGGCAGCGGAACGTTTGTCTCGCGCAAAGACGTTCACCACGAAACCACTAACCTGACCGGGCTGGTGGAGGTGCTGCGTCAGCAGGGAAAAGAGGTGCAGAGCAAGGTGCTGCAGTTCGAAGTGATGCCCGCCCCGCCCGCCATCGCCAGCCAGCTGCGGATCCAGGTGGATGAGCGGATCTACTTTTCACGGCGGGTGCGCTACGTGGACGGAAAGCCGCTGATGCTGGAAGATAGCTTTATGCCGGTGAAGCTGTTCCGCAACCTGTCGCTGGCGCATCTTGAGGGGTCTAAGTTTGATTACATTGAGAAGGAGTGCGGGATCACCATCAGCGGCAACTACGAGAGCCTGACGCCGGTGCTGGCAGATAAACAGCTGGCCGGTTATATGAATCTGCCGGAACAGACGCCGCTGCTGCGAATTACCTCTCTCTCCTACAGCGACAGCGGCGAGTTCCTCAATTATTCCGTGATGTTCCGAAATACCAGCGATTACCAGGTGGACTACCATCTGCGGCGCATCCACCCGGAAGAGCTGTTAGCCCATCCCCCAGAACAGCACCGCCAGTAGCTGCGGGGTGATGATGCGCAGGAACATCACCAGCGGGTATACGGTGGCATAGGAGAGCGCGGCCGCGCCGCTGGTGGCGTGCAGGTTGTTGGCAAAAGCGAGCGCTGGCGGGTCGGTCATGGAGCCCGCCAGCATGCCGCACAGCGTCAGGTAGTTCATTTTGGCGAACATCCGCGCCAGGATTGCCACCGTCAGCAGCGGGATCGCCGTGATAAAGATGCCGTAGCCGACCCAGCTCATCCCTTCGCCCTTGACCAGGGTATCGACAAAATCCCCGCCGGACTTCAGCCCGACAACCGCCAGGAACAGCACGATGCCCAGCTCGCGCAGCGCCAGGTTAGCGCTCGGCGGCATAAACCAATAGAGCTTCCCGATACAGCCGATACGCCCGAGGATCAGCGCCATAATCAGCGGCCCGCCCGCCAGGCCGAGCTTGAGCGCCACCGGGAAGCCCGGCACGTACAGCGGAATAGAGCCGAGCAGCACGCCAAGCCCGATGCCGATAAACACCGGCAGCATCTGCACCTGCTGCAGTTTTTGCTGGGCGTTGCCTACCATATCCGCCACGGCATCGATGGACGACGGGCGTCCGACCAGGTTGAGGATATCCCCGAACTGCAGGCTGGCCTCCGGGCTGGCAACCAGTTCGACGCCCGCACGGTTGAGGCGGGAGATGACCACGTCGTAGCGCTCTTTTACCTGCAGATCGCGTATTTTCTTGCCCAGAACGTGCTCGTTGGTCACCACAACACGCTCCACGCGCATATCGGTGCCGCGAGTCGAAAGCGAGGTATCCACTTCCTGACCAATCACCAGCCGCGCGTTGTTTAAATCCCCCGGCTGGCCGACCAGGTGCAGCAGGTCACCCTGCTGGATCATCGTGCCGGGCGCAGGCACCATCAGCACGTCGTCGCGCTTAAGGCGGGAACAGATAATATTGGCGCTGTTCAGGATCGGTACGTCCTGAATCGCCATATTGTTCAGGTTGGGGTTATCAACGCGAATGTTGATGGTTTTGATCGGCATGTGGCCATTGGTGAGCGTGGTTTCGTGATCCTTCGCCTCTTTGTCGACGTTAACGCGAAACAGGACGCGGACCAGCCACATGGAGAGCAGAATGCCGCAAATCCCAAACGGATAGGCCATGGCGTAGCTCATCCCCATTTGGTCGACAATGCCGGGTTCAATGCCCAAATCGCGAAGGATTTGCTGCCCGGCTCCGAGCGCTGGCGTGTTGGTAACCGCCCCGGAAAAAATGCCCAGCACCACGGGCAGCGGGATAGCAAAGATTTTGTGCAGGATCGCGGTGACCAGCCCGCCCATCACCACAATGCCGAGGGCAAACAGATTGAGCCGTAGCCCGGAGACGCGCAGGGAAGCGAAAAAGCCCGGCCCTACCTGAATCCCGATGGTGTAGACGAAGAGGATCAGGCCGAACTCCTGAATAAAGTGGAGCATATCGGCGCTGAGAACCAGCCCGAGCTTGTCAGCAAAATGCCCGACAAAAATGCCGCCAAACAGCACCCCGCCAATTCCAAACCCGACGCCACGGATTTTGATATTGCCAATCCATAGCCCTACAACCGCGGCCAGGGCCAACACGCTGACGGTTAACGCGATATCACTCATGATCCACATCCTTGGCATAACCTTAGTTATAACAAGGATTTTCTCAGAGCCGGATGCGGTTGTATGGGCGATGGCGCACAAAAAAGCCCTGCCGGAGCAGGGCTTTGTGCAGTCTGTGAGTAAAGCGGATTAGCTGTTCAACGCCGGCCGCTCGCTAATGGCGATACGCTGCGGCGCGATGGCTTCCGGCACGTTACGGATAAGATCGATATGCAGCAGCCCGTTGGTAAACGTCGCACCGGACACTTCCATATGGTCTGCCAGGGTAAAGCTCAGGCTAAACGGCTGATTAACCAGACCCTGATGCAGCCACCGGGTTTCGGTCTCTTGTTTTTCCGGCGTACCCTTCACGGTCAGGCGCGCGCCTTCAAGCTGGATATCCAGATCTTCCTGGCGGAACCCGGCCAGCGCAAGGGTGATGCGATAGTGGTTATCGTCGCTTTTTTCAATGTTGTACGGCGGAAATGTCTGTTGCTCGGTGGTGCTTTGCAGGGCATTAGCCAGTTTGTCAAAACCAATCCACTGACGCAGCAGGGGGGATAAATCGTAGTTACGCATACTAAATCTCCTTCTGAGAAGCGAGTTCGGCACAGTTTAATTTTGTGCACAGTTGTTCCTGCAAATCCTGATGGATTCGCATATGCTCCCGTTACGGCAAGCAGGTCCGGGTGGGCCGCTCGCGCGACCCGCGTAATTAGTTAATTTCGATACGGCGCGGTTTTTTCTCTTCCGGAATCACGCGTTCCAGTTCGATAAACAGCAGGCCGTTAACCAGGTTCGCGCCTTTAACGTGAATGTTCTCGGCTAACTGGAACTTGCGTTCAAAGTTGCGCTCGGCGATGCCCTGGTAAAGGTAGGTACGTTCTTTCTGCTCGGCCGTATGGGAACCTTTCACCACCAGCAAGTTTTCCTGCGCGGTGATTTCCAGCTCGTTTTCTGCAAAACCGGCGACGGCAATGGCGATGCGGTAGTGGTTTTCGTCAACCAGCTCAACATTGTATGGAGGGTAGCCGTTGCTCTGGCTTTGGTTATTTTCTAAATGGTTAAACAGGCGGTCAAAACCAATTGCAGAACGGTATAGCGGAGAAAGATCGAAGTTACGCATAGATAATACTCCTGAAATCAGCGAGAAATTGTAGCCTTCCACCATGGACAGGCCTTTGCGCCCCCGAGCACCCATCAGGCGTGTTCGTTATCGGGTCACATTCTTAAAATGGGTCTGGAACCGGGCTTTTCAAGACTATTTAGGCGAGATTTTTTTGCACTTTGCTGGTTGTCGCATAGACTCTGGGACAACAGCACAAAGAGTTAAATTGCGATGGCTGCCACAGTGCGGGGTTATCGGGCTATTCATTTCGGATAAGGCTCGCTATAACCCTGAGTTGCAGGTCTATGCAGTGCCATTAACGATGACTGAGTGATGATGAAAAATGTTCTGATAAAGCTGACGACGTTCAGCGGGGTGGTTTTACTTTGCGGGTGTTCGAGCGTGATGTCTCACACCGGCGGTAAAGAAGGAACATATCCGGGGACGCGCGCCAGCGCGGCGATGATCTCCGATGACGATACGAACTGGGGCACCAAATCCCTGGTTATCCTGGATATGCCCTTTACAGCAGTGGCGGATACGCTTCTGCTGCCGTGGGATGTATTCCGTAAGGACGATTCCGTGCGCTCACGGGTAGAGAAAAGCGAGCAGGAAAATCTGGCGACAAACGCCGTTATCCCGCCCGCTGAGATGCCGCCGCGCTAGTCCTGCGCGGTTTCCGTTACCCAAAGCTGACGGAAACCGCCCGTCTCTTGCATCCACGCAATAAAGCGCCCGTCCGGGGAAAACACGACCGCATCAGCAGACGGCGGATTGCCGTGATCGGACGTCAAAAACGTCACTTCTCCAGTCTTCGCGTCACAGCAGGCGATTCGGTTTTCAAGCACAAATCCCAGCATGTTCCCGGAAGGGTGCCAGTTAAACGCAGACTGAATACCGCTCCCGGTGCGCGTCAACTGGCGCGGTTCGCCGCCCTCAGGAGAGATCAGCCACAGCTGCACAATGCCGTTATCATCCCGCATCAGAAACGCGATCTGCGTCCCCTGGGGGTTACTGCGCACCCAGTGACGCGGCACGTTCACCAGACCCGGGTAGGCCCTCTGGTGGGTAAAGGTCAGACGACGCTGCTTCACCCCGGCAGGCGGCGCTGGCAGGGTGTCTGGGGTGCCCTGCAGCGGCGCATCGCCCGCTTGTTTCCAGCCCTGCTCGCCTTCTGGCAGGTTAACAATAAACAGTTCAGGCACTTTTTCGCCCTGCGCGGAGAGGGTGTCGCCGATAAACGCCAGCCTGTTGTTGCCCACCCAGCCCTCTTCGTAGGCGCGGTTGATTTCATCGCTGCCCGGCTGCGGGTTGGGTGTTGTGCGGCTGACCAGCACGCTCCAGAACGTGCCTGAATATTCACGTGGATGATTCCCCTGCGGGTTCACCGGGCCAAACGGTGCCGCCACGCCGACGTTGCGTAAATCGAGCTTCGGATCGCGCTCATGTAAAACATGGTCGTTATAGGTGAAGCTGACGAACTGCCCGTTCGGGCTGAAGACGTGCACGTGGCTGCCGCCGCGCAGCGCGCCTGCGGTATAAGGCGCGGTGATATCCATCGCGTCCAGGTTGCTCACCTGACCGTGATGCACAATCACCCCCTGACGATGATGAAAATCGTAGTGCCAGCCAGCATCCGGGTTTTTCGGACCGTGGATAAAGACGTATTTGTCCTGTGCCGGATGAACGGTCACCACGCCGACATGCGCGCCGTCAGTGGCGCGATAGACCACCTCCACCTCACCCGTAACGACGTTGACCTGCTCAATGGTTTCGCCGGTAAATGACGCGCCTGACGGGCGCACGTCGTAGACCAGCCACTGGCTATCCGGCGTCCAGGTATTGATGTTGGTCAGCTGGTGGTTGCGGGAAGCGAAGGTGATTTGTTTCATGAGGATACCCTGATGCACGGTGAGTGCATCAGGGTAAAACATCCGCAGGGATTAGCCTACTCGTTTCACATCGCCCACCAGCAGGATGTAGGAGAGTGCCCCGATCAGCGCCACGGCAGAGATGTAGACCAGCGCCGGGCCGAAGCCGTAGTCCTGCGCCAGGTAGCCGATGACCAGCGGTACGGTGATCCCGCCCAGTCCGCCGACAAAGTTGAACACACCGCCGGTCAGGCCAATCAGCCGCATCGGCGCAAGGGACGACACCAGCGACCAGGTGATAGAGGCGAAACCGTTACCAAAGAACGCCACCGCCATCAGGGCCATAATCCACACCGGATCGTTGGTGTAGTTGGCACCCATTATGCAGGTTGAGATCAGCAAGCCGCAGATAATCGGCGTTTTACGCGCCATGCCCAGTGAGTATCCTTTTTTCACCAGCTTATCGGCCAGCCAGCCGGAGAGCAGCACGCCGAAAAATGCGGCGAGGAACGGCACGGTGGTCATAAAGCCCGCCTTCAGCGCCGCGATCCCCTTTTCCTGGGTCAGGTAGTTCGGGAACCAGGTGAGGAAGAACCACAGCGTAGAAGTAACCGCGAACTGACCCAGATAAACGCCCACCAGCTTACGGTGGAAGACCAGCTTCCAGTCCGCTTTGGTCAGCGGCTGGCGCGCCTCTTTTTTCACCGGCGCATCACCATCCACCAGACCGCCACCGTCGCGGATGTAGTCCAGCTCGGCCCTGGTGATACTTTTGGTCAGACGCGGCGGCTGGTAGACCTTGAACCAGATGAGCGACCAGATAATGCCAATCCCGCCGGTGACGATGAACACCCAGTGCCAGCTCAGCAGCTCCTGGATCCAGATCAGCAGCGGCGTCAGAAACGCCAGGCCGACAAACTGGCCAGAGGTGTAAAAACCAACGGCGGACGCGCGCTCGTGTTCCGGGAACCAGCTGGTCACCATACGGTTGTTGGTCGGAAACGCGGGCGCTTCGAAAACCCCGGTGATGGCACGCAGGCCAATCAGCGACATCAGCCCGGTGGCGAAGCCCTGGAATAGGGTCGCCACGGACCAGCCTAATATGGCGATAAAGTAGGTCAGACGTGAACCCACGCGGTCAAGAAACCAGCCGCCGGGGATCTGACAGAGCGTATACAGCCAGGCAAACGCCGAGAAGACGTAGCCCATTTCCGCTTTGGTGATGCCAAACTCTTCCTGAATATGGGCCGATGCCACGGCAAGGTTGGCGCGGTCGACATAGCAAATGACCACGGTAATAAAGATCATCATCAGCGTCAGGTAGCGGCGACGCCCGATTTTTGTAGCGGTAACTGGAATATCCATCGCAATCTGTCTCCAGATTTTGGGCATAGCGAAGCCGCTCACCATGCCCTGTAATTTACAGAGGGTTATATTTTTGTATGTATGATTTTTGCCCGGAGGCTTACCGGGTCTACGGGATGGCGATTACCATTCCGCTACGCTGCCGTCCTCATGACGCCACAGCGGGTTTCGCCAGTCCGGCGCATTCTTACTCAGCTCAATGACTTTAGCTTCGTCAATTTCCACGCCAAGGCCCGGCTTCGTAAGCGGTTTAAAGAAACCGCCTTCCATGCAGAAGTCTTCTTTATTTTTCACAAAATCGAGCAGTTCCGCGCCCTTGTTATAGTGAATCCCCATGCTCTGTTCCTGGAACACCGCATTGCGGGAGACGAAGTCGACGTGCAGGCAGGCCGCCAGCGCGATTGGGCCGAGCGGGCAGTGCGGCGCCAGCGCCACATCGTAAGCTTCTGCCATCCCGGCAATTTTGTAGCATTCGGTGATGCCGCCCGCATGAGAAAGGTCCGGCTGTAGGATCGCTATGCCGCCCGCTTCAAGTACGCGTTTAAACTCGAAGCGCGAGAACATACGTTCACCCGCCGCGATAGGAATGTGGGTCTGTTCAGCTAACTTCGGATAGTACTCCGCCTGCTCGGCCAGCACCGGCTCTTCGATAAACAGCGGGCGATACGGCTCAAGCTCTTTAATCAGCACTTTGGCCATCGGCGCGCTGACGCGGCCGTGGAAATCCAGGCCAAACTCAATCTCGTTGCCGAAGGCTTCACGAATTTGCGCCACGGTATTGACCGCCCGGTCTACCGCACGCGAATTGTCGATAACGCCCATCTCTTCGCAGCCGTTGAGCTTGAAGGTGTCAAAGCCGATATTGCGCAACTGCGTGATGCCGTCGATCACTTCCGCAGGGCGGTCGCCGCCCACCCAGCTGTAGGCTTTGATTTTGTCACGCACCAGGCCGCCCATTAATTGCCAGACCGGGGCATTCAGCACTTTGCCCTTGATATCCCACAGCGCCTGGTCGATACCGGCGATGGCGCTCATCAGGATCGGACCGCCACGGTAAAATCCCGCGCGGTACATCACCTGCCACAGGTCGTTAATGCGCGCCGGATCCTGACCAATCAGGTATTCGCCCAGCTCGTGTACTGCCGCTTCAACGGTGCGCGCGCGCCCTTCAATCACCGGTTCGCCCCAGCCTACAACCCCTTCATCGGTTTCGATTTTCAGGAACATCCAGCGCGGGGGTAAACGGTACGTGGTGAGTTTGGTTATTTTCATTTCACTGCCTCTCGATACGCTTTCACAAATGCTGCCGCCTGCTGTGCGGTACGTTCCACGGACTGTCCAGCACGATAAAGATCGCTACCCAACCCTGCGCCCACACAGCCAGCGCTCATCCACTGGCCCAGGTTTTCTGGCGTTACGCCGCCCACGGCAAAGACCGGCACGCTGGCGGGCAATACCGCTTTCAACGCCTTGATGTAGTCCGGTCCAAAAGCCGATGACGGGAAAATTTTGAGCGACTGCGCGCCCGCATCAAGGGCAGTAAAGGCTTCCGTGGCGGTGGCGCATCCCGGGCAGACCGTCATGCCGTAACCCACCGCGCGGCGGATCACCTCAGGCTGAATATTGGGCGTGACGATAAGCCTGCAGCCCATCTTTGCCAGCCGATCGACCTGCTCAGGCTGTAACACGGTGCCTGCGCCAATCAGCGCCTTATCGCCGAAAACCTCGACCACGGCCGGAATGCTTTTTTCCCAGTCGGGCGAGTTGAGCGGGATTTCTACCGCGTCGAATCCGGCGTCGATAACCGCGCCGACGTGGTCTAACGCCTCATCGGGCGTGATGCCGCGCAAAATCGCGATAAGGGGAAGATCAGTTTGCCACTGCATGAGCGATGCTCCTTATTCCTGCCTGAAATGCCGTGTCGCCGGATACCGTCGAAACATCACGCCCAACGGCGCGAAATGCCTGTTCGTAGCGCGACATTAGCGATGCGCCTGCGACAATCGTAATGGCCTGCTCGTGCGCGATGAACTCACGCATGCTGGCGACCTCTGCGCCAATCAGCAGGCCGGAGAGAAACTCGCTGACCTGCTCGCGCGGGAGAAGTCCCAGCACGTGCGAGGCGCGAACCTCAAAAAGCTGCGGCAACACATCAGGGGAGGCGATCCCACGTTCAAGCCCGGCGGAAAACGCCTCTGACGAGGATTCCTGCTCAGGTAAACCGGCCCCGACCAGCGAATGGTTGAGCAGCAAATGGTGCAGCTCGCCGGTCATTACGGTGCGAAAATCGTGGATTTGCTCAGCGTCAGCCTGGACCCACTTACAGTGCGTGCCGGGCATGACGTAGACAGAAGAAGGAGAGAGAGCGCGCGCGCCAAGCAGCTGCGTCTCTTCGCCGCGCATCACGTTGTGGTTATCGTCGCGAGAGACGCTCAAACCGGGAATAATCCAAATATTGTCGCCAACGGACGTTAACTGCTCGCCAATAGCGGAGAAATGGACGGGAACCGGCAGATAAGGTGCAATTTTCCAGCCTACGTTACTGCCCACCATTCCCGCCATTACCACCGGCGTGGCGCTGTCGCGCCAGTTTTGTGTGACCTCTGCTAACACCGCCTCGGGGGATTTACCGTTCAGGCGCGTCACGCCTGCTTCTGATTGCCTGCTCTCCAGGCACTGCTCGCCCTGATAAAGCCAGGCGCGCAGATTGGTCGATCCCCAGTCAATTGCGATGTAGCGAGATGTCATGTGATTTCCTTCAGCCTTCGTGTCGAGCTGGCAATCATGGTAAGTGCCGCCTGCTCTGCCGCATCGCCGTCCTGATGCCGTATCGCATCGAACAGCGCTTTATGTTCCTGGAGCGTTTTTGGCATGTTGGCCTCATCACCCATCCAGGTACGTTCAAATACCGCTCGCTGTAGCGAGCTGATCGCCACGCTAAGCTGCTGTAATACCGGGTTATGCACCGACTGCAGCACCGCTTCGTGGTAGCGAATGTCCGCCTCGTTGAACGCCTCCCGGTTCTGGTTATTGGCGATCATGTCGTTTAAAGCCGATTCAATCTGGGCCAAATCACCGGAGGTCGCGCGTTCCGCCGCCCAGCGCGCAATTGCCGGCTCCACCAGGTTTCGAACTTCACTCATCGCGCCGATAAGCCGCGGGTCGTAGTCGTTTTCCAGCACCCACTGCAGCACGTCGGTATCGAGGTAGTTCCACTGGTTGCGCGGAGCAACAAACGCGCCGCGATAGCGCTTCATTTCAATCAGCCGCTTCGCCATCAGCGAGCGGAACACTTCCCGGATGATGTTGCGCGAGGTTTCAAACTCCTCGCACAGTTCAGCCTCTGCGGGGAGCGGCGAACCGGGAACGTATTTACCGCCCACAATCTGGGTGCCCAGCGTAATAACGATGCGATCGGTTTTATTGAGAGTCATGGAGAGTCCTTGTGCTCTGTATGTCCATCACTACTTTACCGCGACCGCTGAATTTCGCCTCACTTTTGCAGTACAAACGTGAGGCCATTCGTCTTTGTCGTGGTGACAATGTAGTACAATCATTTAATGTTGTACTACAATCAAGATCACAAAAAGAACAATTCGATAAATTCAGGGCAAAAAAAGCCCCGGTTGATAACCGGGGCTGATGATTGAAAATAAGCGTTACTGCAGCACAAACTTCTCGATCGCGTAGGCAACGCCGTCTTCCAGGTTGGATTTGGTGACGAAATCAGCCACCTCTTTCACCGAAGGAATGGCGTTATCCATTGCCACGCCAACGCCCGCGAATTCAATCATCGCGATGTCGTTCTCCTGGTCGCCGAGCGCCATGATTTCTTCCTGCTTAATCCCTAACGCATCAGCAAGTGATTTCACGCCGGTGCCCTTATTGACGCGTTTATCGAGGATTTCGAGGAAGTACGGCGCACTTTTCAGCACGGTGTACTTCTCTTTTACCTCCGCCGGAATGCGCGCGATGGCTTTATCCAGGATCTCCGGCTCGTCAATCATCATCACCTTCAGGAACTGCGTCGCCGGGTCCATTTTCTCGGCTTCACAGAACACCAGCGGAATGGTCGCAACGTAGGATTCATGCACCGTGTAGTAGCTGATATCGCGGTTGGCGGTGTAGAGCGTATTGCGATCGAGCGCGTGGAAGTGGGAGCCCACTTCACGGGACAGTTTTTCGAGGAACAGGTAGTCATCATAGCTCAGCGCAGTTTGCGCAACCGTGCTGCCGTCTGCGGCTTTCTGCACCAGCGCGCCGTTATAGGTGATGCAGTAATCGCCCGGCTGATTCATGTGCAGCTCTTTCAGGTAGCTGTGTACGCCCGCATATGGACGCCCCGTGGTCAGAACCACATTCACGCCCTTCGCTCGTGCGGCGGCGATCGCGTTTTTAACGGCAGGAGAGATAGTGTGGTCTGGCAGCAGCAGCGTGCCGTCCATATCGATTGCAATGAGTTTGATAGCCATGAGTTCCCCGGGATAAATGAGTGCTACCTCATGCTAACGCGATTAAGCACACAAAAATAGAGCTACATTGCGCAACAGAAACACCCCTTTTACGCTTAACCGGGGAACGACGACTTACTCGCGGGTGAGAACGATTTTACCGAATGCGCCGCGATCCAGATGTTCAAGGGCCTGTTCAAGCTCGTTAAAACGGTAGCGATGCTCAATCACCGGCTTCAGTCCCGTGACGTCAACAGCGCGGACGAAATCCTCCAGCGCCCGGCGGTGTCCCACGCCAATCCCTTGAATGACGGGGGATTTCAGCAGCAGCTCGCCAGCAGGCAGTGAAATGTCAGTCCCGGCCAGCACGCCAATCACTGAGATACGCCCGTGAACGGCAACGGCACGCAGGGAATGCTTCAGGTTTTCCCCACCTACGGTTTCGATAATATGGTCGATGCCGCGATCCTGAGTCAGCGCCAATGCTTCTTCAGCCCAGTCACTTTTCAGGCGGTTGACGCCCTGACTGGCGCCCAGTTTTTTGGCGAGCGCCAGCTTTTCATCGCTCCCGGACGTGACAATAACCTCTGCGCCGTGCGCTTTTGCAATTTGCAGGGCGAAAATCGCCACGCCGCCCGTCCCCTGTACCAGCACCGATTGCCCGGCGCGGAGCTGACCCCGCTCCACCAGCGCGAACCAGGCGGTAAGCCCTGCGCAGGGTAACGTGCTGGCCTCTGCGTCATTCAGAGTTTCCGGAGAGGCTACCAGCGCGTTTTCATTTACAACCACATATTCGGCCAGCATGCCCTGGAAATAGCCGCCGGACGTTTTGTAGGGCAAATCACGCGCGTCTGCCTGCGGCTTGCCGTCGATCCACTCCGGGAAGAAGGTTGAAATGACGCGAGCGCCGGGTTTGAAACGCGTGACACCTTCACCTACGCTGTCCACCACGCCCGCCATGTCAGACGCCGGGGTGAACGGGAAGGAAAGCGGAATCGGCATCGTGCCTTCGATGACCATTTTATCGCGATAGTTGAGCGCAACGGCATTTACCCGCACGCAAACCTCACCGGGGCCTGGCTGTGAAACCGATTCATGAATGAGTTTGAGATTCTCGCGCCCGAGGGCGTTCATTGACCAGCGCTGCATTGTCTCTGTCATTTTTTCCTCCTGCCATCAGATAAGCTTCAGTAATGACAGTCTACCGTTGACTCCTCGTCACCAGTGACGATAAGTTTTCTCTTCATTGACGCCTGAATGGATACAAACCGTGACCGATACACTGAAAGATATTCCTGTTTTTGTCGCTGCCGTGGAGGCAGGAAGCTTTGCGCAGGCCGCAGTTCGCCTGCACCTGTCGCGCTCTGCGGTGGGTAAAAGCATTGCTCGACTTGAGGAACGTCTGGGAGTGCGGCTGTTTCAGCGCACCACCCGCAGCCAGAGGCTCACCGATAACGGCGCCCTGTTCTACGAGCGCTGCCTGCGCGCGCTGGAGGAGATCAGGAGCGCGGAATCCCTGCTGGAAACGGGGAAACATCAGATCAACGGTCGGCTTCGTGTTGCCATGCCGGTGCTGTTTGGACGCCAGTGCGTCGCGCCGCTGCTGATTGAACTGGCGCAGGAACACCCTGGGCTTGAGCTTGAAATGTCGTTCAGCGACCGCGTGGTGGATCTGGTCGAGGAAGGCTTCGATATGGCGGTACGTAACGGCACGCTGCAGGACAGCAGCGTGCTGGTGGCCAGAAAGCTGGGAGAACACCGCATGGTCCTGTGCGCCTCGCCCGACTATCTGCAAAAAAGAGCTCATCCAGACGCTGTGGATGATTTATCCCGGCACGCGGCCATTAACTATCTGCGCGCAGGCCGCGTGCTATCCTGGCAGCTTATGGACAGCGACGGAACGCCGCGCACGTTTACGCCGCGGTCATCACTCAATATGGATGATTTGCAGGCCATCTGCGACGCGGCGGTGACCGGGCACGGCATTGCCTGGCTCCCCTGCTGGATGGCCATCAAAGAAATTCATCAGGGAAAGCTTGTCCCGCTCTTTAAGCAGGCGCCGGATGTCCATTTTGACGTCCATGCCGTCTGGCAACAGACGCCGTACCTGCCCCTGAGGGTAAGAATGGCCATAGATGCGCTGGCGAGCCGTTTACCGGCGGCGATGTCGCTGGACATTCCTGCGCCCATAAAAAAGCCGCGCTAAAAACGCGGCCAGTTTTCATGCGGGATAGCGACTGTTAAATATCGATATTCGCCGCTTTCAGCGCGTTCTCTTCAATGAACGCACGACGTGGTTCTACCGCATCGCCCATCAGGGTCGTGAACAGCTGGTCGGCAGCAATCGCGTCTTTAACGGTGACGCGCAGCATGCGACGGCTTTCCGGATCCATGGTGGTTTCCCACAGCTGATCCGGGTTCATTTCGCCCAGACCTTTATAACGCTGGATAGACAGACCGCGACGGGATTCTTTCACCAGCCAGTCCAGCGCCTGCTCGAAGCTTGCTACCGGCTGACGACGCTCGCCACGTTCGATGAAGGCATCGTCTTCGATCAGGCCGCGCAGCTTCTCGCCGAGGGTGCAGATACGGCGGTATTCCGGGCCGGTCACGAATTCGTGCTCCAGCGGGTAGTCGGTGTCGACGCCGTGAGTACGCACGCGAACAATCGGCTCAAACTGCTGTGCCGCATTCTGTTGAACGTCGAACTTCCACTGGCTGCCGTGCTGCTCTTTCTCGTTCAGCTCGCTCACCAGGGTATTCACCCAGCGGGTCACGGCCTGCTCGTTGCTCAGATCGGCTTCGGTCAGGGTTGGCTGATAGACCAGCTCCTTCAGCAGCGCTTTTGGATAGCGGCGTTCCATACGGCCAATCATTTTCTGCGTGGCGTTGAACTCGGAGACCAGACGCTCCAGCGGCTCGCCTGCCAGCGCTGGCGCGCTGGAGTTCGCGTGCAGGGTCGCGCCATCAAGGGCGATCGCGATTTGGTACTGATCCATCGCGTCGTCATCTTTAATGTACTGTTCCTGCTTGCCTTTCTTCACTTTGTACAGCGGCGGCTGCGCAATGTAGACGTGGCCACGCTCAACGATTTCAGGCATCTGACGATAGAAGAAGGTCAACAGCAGCGTACGGATGTGCGAGCCGTCGACGTCCGCATCGGTCATGATGATGATGCTGTGATAGCGCAGCTTGTCCGGGTTGTACTCGTCGCGGCCAATGCCGCAGCCGAGCGCGGTGATGAGCGTCGCCACTTCCTGAGAAGAGAGCATCTTGTCGAAGCGCGCTTTCTCAACGTTGAGGATTTTACCCTTCAGCGGCAGGATCGCCTGGTTCTTACGGTTACGGCCCTGCTTCGCAGAACCGCCCGCGGAGTCCCCTTCCACAAGGTACAGTTCAGACAGTGCCGGGTCGCGTTCCTGACAGTCAGCCAGCTTGCCCGGCAGGCCTGCCAGGTCCAGCGCGCCTTTACGACGGGTCATTTCACGGGCTTTACGCGCCGCTTCACGGGCACGTGCCGCATCGATAATTTTGCCCACCACGATTTTCGCATCGTTCGGGTTTTCCAGCAGGTATTCGCTCAGCAGTTCGTTCATCTGCTGCTCAACTGCCGATTTCACCTCAGAAGAAACCAGCTTGTCTTTGGTCTGTGAGGAGAACTTCGGATCCGGCACCTTCACGGAGACCACGGCAATCAGGCCTTCACGGGCGTCGTCACCGGTGGCGCTGACTTTCGCTTTTTTGCTGTAGCCTTCTTTGTCCATGTAGGCGTTCAGGGTACGGGTCATCGCCGCACGGAAGCCCGCAAGGTGAGTACCGCCGTCGCGCTGTGGAATGTTGTTGGTAAAGCAGTAGATGTTTTCCTGGAAACCGTCGTTCCACTGCAGCGCCACTTCCACGCCGATACCGTCTTTTTCGGTGGAGAAATAGAAGATATTTGGGTGAATTGGCGTTTTGTTCTTGTTCAGATACTCAACAAACGCCTTGATACCGCCTTCGTAGTGGAAGTGGTCTTCTTTATTGTCGCGTTTGTCGCGCAGGCGAATAGAGACGCCGGAGTTCAGGAACGACAGTTCACGCAGGCGCTTCGCCAGGATGTCGTACTCGAATTCAGTGACGTTGGTGAAGGTTTCAAGGCTCGGCCAGAAACGCACCATGGTACCGGTTTTATCGGTATCACCGGTAACGGCCAGCGGGGCTTCAGGCACGCCGTGCTGATAGATCTGACGGTGAATTTTGCCTTCGCGCTGAATAACCAGCTCCAGCTTTTGCGACAGGGCGTTTACTACGGAAACGCCTACGCCGTGCAGGCCGCCTGAAACCTTATAGGAGTTATCGTCGAACTTACCGCCTGCGTGCAGTACGGTCATGATCACTTCCGCAGCAGAGACGCCCTCTTCCGGGTGAATACCGGTCGGGATGCCACGGCCGTCATCGGTAACGGAGACGGAGTTGTCCGCATGGATGGTGACCACGATGTCTTTACAGTGACCCGCGAGCGCTTCGTCGATAGCGTTATCTACCACCTCGAATACCATGTGGTGCAGACCGGTGCCGTCATCCGTGTCGCCGATATACATACCCGGGCGCTTACGCACCGCATCCAGCCCTTTCAGGACTTTGATACTGGAGGAGTCATAAGAATTCGACATCAACGTTTCTCGCTCATTTCAACTTGGGTTAATCCGTTATTTTACCCTTTTCCACGGTAAACATCTTCGAATTTTCGTCCGACATGTCCATAACGTGTTCAGCGCTAATGGCGCTGACGAAAACCTGCGACTGCGTGGCTTTTAAGCGGCTGGCAAGCAGCCCGCGCCGCGCGTCGTCAAGTTCCGAGGCAAAATCATCTATCAGGTACAGGCAGCGTCGTCCGCTCTCGCGGGTGAGGAACTCCCCCTGCGCCAGGCGTAGCGCGCACATCAGGAGCTTGAGCTGCCCGCGCGACAGCGTGTCTTCCACCGGCGCACCGTCGGCACGAATGCGGAAATCCGCCTTGTGCGGGCCGTGCGCGGTGTAGGTCAACATCCGATCGCGCTCGAAGCTTCTCTCTAACACCTCGGCATAATCCGTCTCTTTCTCCCAGCCACGCTGGAAGGAGAAGGTGAGAGAGAACTCGGGTAAAAACTGTTTGCAGGTGTCGGCCATATCTTCGGCGATACCCGCGCTGTATTCGGCACGCCAGCGGCTGATCTGTTCCGCAAGAGGGATGAGTTCCATGTCCCACGGACGCAGCTGGGCGTAGCGCGTGACCTGGCGCAACGCGGCGTTACGCTGTTTAAGCAGACGCTTCAGGTTGCTCCAGGCGTTAAAGAAACCGGCTTCATTGTGAAAGCATCCCCAGTCGAGGAACGCTCTTCTGTATTTGGGGCCGCCGTTGAGTAAAGTAAACCCCTCGGGCGTAATCAGCTGCATTGGCATCAGCAGCGCCAGCTCCGCCACCTTGTGGCCATCGGTGCCGTCGATGCGCACCTTGCTGTCGCCCAGCTTGTCTTTGGTCAGGCCGATGGCGGTTTCCCGCTCTGCGCCCTGCAAACGCCCGTGCAGAACAAAGGATTCCTGCTCGTGGCGAATGACGCGACCAATCTGCAAACTGCGAAACGCCCGGCCATGGCCGAGCGTATAGATGGCTTCCAGCACGCTGGTTTTGCCGCTGCCGTTCGCGCCAACCAGGAAGTTAAAGCCGGGGGATAAAGCGAGATCCGCGCTTTCGATATTGCGAAAGTCGCGGATCAACAGACGGGTGAGCGACATTACAGTCTCATTGGCATGACAACATAAGCCGCGCTTTGGCTGGCCGCATCTTCAATCTGTACGCTCGAAACGGAGTCGGTCAGCAGAATACGCACATTCTCGCATTTCAGTGCATTGAGCACATCCAGCACGTAGCTGACGTTGAAGCCGATTTCCATCTCAGCCCCGGCGTAGGTGACGTCCAGAATCTCTTCTGCCTCTTCCTGCTCCGGGTTGTTGGCGGTGATTTTGATCTGGTTTTCACTCACGTACAGGCGTACGCCGCGGAATTTCTCGTTCGAGAGAATGGCCGCGCGGGCAAACGCCTGCTTGAGGCTATCGCAGCCCGCTTCCAGCGTTTTGTCCGGGTTCTTCGGCAATACGCGGCGATAATCCGGGAAACGGCCATCAACCAGCTTCGAAGTGAAGACAAAATCGCCCACGTGGGCACGGATGTTATTGCTGCCAATCTGCACCCGCAGCGGCGTGTCACCGCCGTCGAGCATACGCATCAGTTCAATCACGCCTTTACGCGGCACGATCACCGAATGGTTCGGCAGCGAGTCGCCAATCGGCATGGAACAGACCGCCAGACGGTGGCCGTCGGTCGCCACGGTACGCAGCTCTTCACCTTCGGTTTCGAACAGCATGCCGTTTAAGTAGTAACGAACGTCCTGATGCGCCATGGAGAACTGCGTGGCTTCAATCAGACGCTTCATCGTCGCCTGCGGAAGAGTGAATTCAACTTCACTCTGCCAGTCGTCCAGGTTCGGGAAGTCCGCAGCGGGTAGCGTGGAAAGGGAGAAACGGCTGCGGCCAGAGCGCACCAGCATGCGGTCGCCCTCCAGCTGCACGGCGATTTCAGCGCCTTCCGGCAACCCGCGGCAAATATCAAAGAATTTACGTGCCGGAACCGTGGTCGCGCCCGCGTCGTGCGGCTGCGTCAACGTAACGCGCGCGATCATTTCCATTTCCAGATCTGTACCGGTCAGCGACAGCGTACCGTCCGCGACCTGAAGCAGCAGGTTTCCGAGAATAGGCAGCGTTGGGCGGCCGCCTAATGGGCCACTCACCTGTTGCAGCGGTTTTAATAAATGTTCACGTTCAACGGTAAATTTCATAGCGTCACGATGATAATGTTCTGATTAGATTGGAAAAATCTTCTTTTATGTCGTGGCTTTCTTCGCGTAACTGCTCAATCTTGCGACAAGCGTGCAGCACGGTCGTATGGTCACGGCCACCAAACGCATCGCCGATTTCCGGCAGACTGTGGTTGGTTAACTCCTTTGCCAGCGCCATCGCCATCTGACGCGGACGCGCCACCGAGCGGGAACGACGTTTAGACAGTAAATCTGCCACTTTGATCTTGTAGTACTCAGCCACCGTCTTTTGAATATTGTCGATGGTGACCAGTTTTTCCTGCAATGCCAATAAATCGCGCAGTGCTTCGCGCACAAAATCGATGGTGATCGCACGACCGGTGAAGTTGGCATTGGCAATAACGCGGTTCAGCGCCCCTTCCAGCTCACGCACGTTGGAGCGCAGGCGCTTGGCGATGAAGAACGCCACTTCACCCGGCAGGCGGATGTCGTTCTCATCGGCTTTCTTCATCAGGATCGCGACGCGGGTTTCCAGCTCCGGTGGCTCGATCGCCACGGTCAGGCCCCAGCCGAAGCGGGATTTCAGACGATCTTCAACGCCGTTGATCTCTTTAGGATAACGATCCGAGGTCAAAATGATCTGCTGATTGCCTTCCAGCAGGGCGTTGAAGGTGTGGAAAAATTCTTCCTGCGATCGTTCTTTATTGGCAAAGAACTGGATGTCATCGATCAGCAGCGCGTCAACGGAACGGTAGTAGCGTTTAAACTCTTCGATCGCATTGTTTTGCAGGGCTTTTACCATGTCCTGAACGAAGCGCTCGGAGTGCATATACACCACTTTCGCGTTGGGCTTGCGCGCCATAATGCCGTTGCCCACCGCGTGCAGCAGGTGCGTTTTACCGAGACCCGTGCCGCCATACAGGAACAGCGGGTTGTAAGCACCGCCGGGGTTATCGGCAACCTGACGGGCCGCCGCGCGCGCCAGCTGGTTCGACTTACCTTCAACGAAGTTATCGAACGTGTGTTTGACGTTTACGTTAGAGCGGTAGGTTGGCTCAGCCGGTGCAGGGACATTATCCCAGCCCTGACGAGCGGGTGCGACGCGAGGGGCCGGAGCAGGAGCGGCCTGAGCAGGCGCTGCCACATTCACGGTTTCACGAACGGTTTGGGTGACCGGCTTTGTGCCCACTTCAAAACGCAGCTGTGGGACATCTGACCCGCAAAAATCGTTCAGCAGGCCATTGATGTTATTAAGGTACTTGTCTCTTACCCAATCGAGCACAAAACGGTTTGGCGCATACAAAGCCAGCGTGTTATCGCTCAGCTCCGCCTGCAACGGGCGGATCCACATACTGAATTCTGTGGCTGGTAACTCATCCTGCAATCGGGCAAGACACTGCTGCCAAAGCGAAAGTGACAC